>NZ_CP150335.1:10390000-13094084 GCF_051473855.1 Sorangium sp. So ce375 | reverse complement strand
CGCTGCTCTGAAGTCCGCTCCACGAAAATAGGTTTCGGGGGCGACCGAAACGACCGTCGCCCCCAACTTATCCACAGGTCTCACAGCGAGGACTCGCCTCTAACTTCTGGAGATCTCTATGTTATTCTGAATGTAATCGAAGGGCGTGTCGACTTTTCAACAGTCCGCCCACGGCCACTTCGTCCTCGGAAGCTCGTCCGCATGCCCCCGCGGCGTGCGGAGGGACAGTACAGCCCTCCTGTACCGGGCCCGGCTGAGGCCGAGCACGCCGTTCGAGGTGGGGGTACAGCCGTCGCGTCGAGGTCCATCGCATTGGAAGACAGATCGGCACAGCCGTCCCCCATACCGCCTCACAGAGCTCGGTAACCCGCAGCGCCTCTTTCAAGGCCACCCTTTTGGAGGACCCGGTGCGGCACGGAACCGCCCCGAGGACGAATCCGAGGTAGCACCGGGTGAGTCCGGGCGTCTATCCCCAACTGCGAAACATGGCTCAAGTATCCGATAATATTATTATAAATTCAGTCCCTGACGCACTGCGAAGCCTGCTTCGCGTCAGCCGAGCTCTGGCCTTCGGACACGAGGCGCCAAAACTCCCGACGCGGGGCGGTGATTTTTACGACGCGCTCACGATTGCAGAGCAAAACCCGCTCATCTCGCCGTCAAGAGGCTAAACATGGCGGGTTTTCCAGCTTTCTGAGGAAGACGGAGTTCGTCCAGCACAGAGCGACCTGGACCGAGCGGTTTTCAGGAGCCGAGAATTTGCCCCCGAGGTCCAGGTGTGCGGTATGGCGAGGCAATGCCGTCGGGGATCCGGTTGACAAGGGGGGCACTCCTGGCGCAGCGGTCAGAGCGGTCGTCGGGCCGGGCGGCGGCCGCCGTGCGGGCCGGGGCCTTCTCGGCGGCAGGCGCGCTCCTGCTGGCGGCGGCCGCGGGGCCGGCGGCGGCCGATGAGCTGCCGCCCCAGCTCGCTTACTCCTATGGAGAGAATGAGACGCCCCGCATCGCGGCCTTCGGGGGCGCGCTGCGCGCCCTCGGGAACGGGACGTCGGCCGTCTTCCTCAACCCGTCCGCCATGGTGGAGACCCGCGTCTATCACCTCCAGGGGATCTTCCAGGGGAGCCCGGAGGCCGGCCGGCACGCCTACGGCGGCGTCGTCGTCGACTCGGTCACCGGCAAGCTCGCCGGGGGGCTCTCCTTCGTCGGCGGCTTCGTCGACATGGACGGAGGCATCGCGCGCTCCTACCTCGACGCGCGGGCAGGCCTCGCCTACCCCGTCACCGAGCGCGTCTTCGTCGGGCTCGCCGGCCGCTACGCCAAGATCACCCAGGAGGGGACGCTGCGCGAGGGCGGCCTCGGCGACAGCTCCGTCTCGGGCGGGCTGCGCGCGTGGGAGAACGGAGCGGTCGTCGGCCGGCACTCCCTCGTCGACGGGTTCACGTTCGACGCCGCGCTCACCGTCAAGGCGACCGACAGCCTGCACATCGCGGTCGTCGGACAGAACCTCACCTACCCGGACAACGGGCTGCTCCCAACGACGGTCGGCGGCGGCGTCGGGTTCGGCACCGCCGACTTCTCGATCGAGGTCGACGGGCTCGCCGACTTCAACTCCTACCGCGACACAACCTTCCGCTTCATGGCCGGCGGCGAGTACCTCGTCGCCGATCACTTCCCGCTCCGCGCCGGCTACCGTTTCGACCAGGGCGCCGATCAGCACGCGCTGTCGCTCGGCCTCGCCTACGTGGGGACCCAGTTCGCCATCGAGGGCACCGTGCGGCGGGCGCTCGCCGGCGGAGGACCGACCACGTTCGTTGTCGGGCTCGCGTACCACCTGGAGTCGAGCGGTCTGACGCGCGCGTCGTCCGAGGGCTTCTAGCTCCGCCCGCCTCCAGACCGACACCTCGCCGCGGCGCGACGGTGCGTCGCCGCGTCCACCTCGGAGGCCGCCTCCCCCTTCTCGCCGCGCCGCGCCTGCTCTAGGTCGGCCCTGCGTGCTGTGCCTGACCCTCCCGACCGATCCACGCTGGGCTGACGTGGCGCTCGCCGACCTGCCGGCGCTCCTGACCGACCACGCCCACTGCGAGATGAAGGCGGCGTCGAACGCCCTCTCCCTCGCCGCGCGCTGGCCCTCGCTCCCGCGCCTCGCGCGGGCGCTCGTCGACCTCGCCGAGGAGGAGCTCCGGCACTTCCGCGCGCTGCTCGACGTGATCGAGCAGCGCGGCCTCGCGCTCGGCAAGCCGGAGACCGACGTCTACGCGAGCGAGCTGCGCAAGGCGGCCTCGAGCACCTGCGCGCGCAACGCGAAGGCCGCGCTCATCGATCGGCTGCTCGTCGGCGCGATCATCGAGGCCCGCTCCTGCGAGCGCTTCAGGCTGCTCGCCGACGGGCTCGCGGCGCGCGAGCACGAGCTCGCGCCGCTCTACGAGGAGCTCTTCGCGTCGGAGGCCCGGCACTACCGGACGCTCGTCGACCTCGCCGTCGAGGTCGCCGGCGACGAGCGAGCGACAAGGGACCGGCTCGCCGAGCTCGCGCGCGCCGAGGGCGAGATCGCCGGGCGGCTCGGGACGGCACCCGCGGTGCACGGGTAGGTGACATGGAGATCGATCTGATCCGCCTCGACCGCGACGTCGCCCGCGCGGAGCGCGCATGGCGCGCGGCGCTCGGCGACCTCGCCCGGCGCGGCCCGGCCCCGCCGGCAGCAGACCAGGATGGCCCGAGCGCCGCCGAGGCGAGGGCCCGGCTCGAGAACCCGCTCGACCCTCTCCGGCGTGTCAGCTCGCGGACGACCTACCTCGAGCTCACCGGCAAGACCCCGGGCCTCGGCGCGGAGCTCGGGCTCGCGAGCCCCACGTCGCCCGCCGCGCCAGACCCGACCGGCCTCGCGGCCCCCCTCGCCGACTGGGTCTACACGCTCACGCTGGAGCGCGTCGTCTGGGCCGACCGCGTCCGGCTGGCCGCGGCCTGGCACGCCGCGTCGCTCACGATCGATCTGCCTGAGACGGCGCAGCTGTCGCCCTACGAGGCTCGGCTCAGGCTGCTCGCCGACCCGACAAGCGCCGGACGGCAGCTCTTCGCCGAGGCGCTCGCCCGCGGATCCGGCGCGGTCGCCGACGCTGCCCGCATCCTCGTCGAGCGGAGGCACGAGGCGGCGCGGCGGCTCGCGGAGGAGGACCTCCGCGCGATCGAGATCCCCTGCGATCCTCCGGGCGGGGCGCTCGCTGCCGCGGAGGCGCTGCTGCGCCGGACCGAGCCGGTGATCGAGCTCGAGCCGACCTGGCACGCCGCGCTCGGGCGCGCCGTGGGCCGCGACGCCGCGTCGGGGTGGCCGGCGCGGCTCGGCCCACGGTGGATCGAGGAGCTGTTCCGCGCGACGAAGCTCACCGAAGGCCTCGCGATCGATCTCGGACCGCTGCCCCGGCCGCTCGGCGCGGCGTCGTTCGCGCGCGCGCTCGCCCGCTTCGGCGCGGCGCTCGCGCGCGCGTCTGCTCGAGCGCGCGGGCCGTTCGCGCTCTCCCACGCGCCGTTCGATCTCCGGCAGGCGCGCCGCGCCGCGCTCTTCGGCGGCCTCGTCGCCGATCCGGTCTTCTGCGCCCGCGCGCTCGGGCTCGGCCGTGGCCGCGCGCTCGATCAGGCGCGCGCCACCGCCCGCAGCCTCGTCCTCTCGCTGCGCCTCGACGCCGCGACCGTGTCGCTCGTGTTCGGCGCCGGCGTGGACGGAGGCGGACACGTGCTGCTGCGGGCCTCGCGCGACCGGAGCGACCGCTTCGAGGAGACCACCGCGCGCGCGCTCGGCGCGCCCATCCCGGGAGCGCTCGCCGGGGTCGTCCCGGCGCTCGATCCCGGCGCGGCGGTCCGGCTCGCCGGGGCGCTCCTTGCAGCGCGCGATCGGCGCAGCCTGATCGAGCGCTTCGACGAGGACTGGTTCCGCAACCCGCGCGCGGCCGAGTCCCTCCGCGACGAGGACGGAGCGACGCGCGCGCCGACGCGCGCCAGCGAGGGCGATCTCGAGGCGGGCCTCGAAGAGATGATGCGCTCGCTCGCAAGCCTGTAGCGCGCCCGTCACCCGTGAGCGACGCGCGGGTGCGTCGTGCGTCGTTAGAAGACGTGGTGTAGAGACGGGCTCGTCCGCTCTGCGAGAACCCTTCCAGCTTTGACTGACACGTGCTAGTGCCGGCTCGCGAAATCGCCCCCCGGGGGGCGTGGGGCAGCGAGCGGTTCGCGCTGCGCCGCCCTCGTCGCCGAACAAGCACCCGTGAACCCGAACGCAATGCACCCTCTCCTCGCGTCCGGCGCTAGCCCCATCGCCGTCGACTTCGATTTGACGTTCCTGGCGCAGGTCGTCCTGTTCTCGACGTTCGTCGTCGTGCTCAAGCCGCTCCTGTTCGATCCGCTGCTCCGCGTCTTTGAAGAGCGAGAGCGGCGCACCGACGGCGCCAAGCGGGAAGCGCGCGAGATGGACGAGCGCGCCGGCGAGCTGCTCACCCGCTACGAGGCCGAGATCGAGAAGGTCCGGCGCGAGGCGGGGATCGAGCGAGAGCGGCTCCGCGCCGAGACCGCGAAGATCGAGGCGCAGATCATGGCCGAGGCCCGCGCCGAGACGGCGCGCATCCTCGAGGACAGCAAGGCGAAGATCGCGGCCGAGGTCGCCCGCATGCGCGGCGAGCTCGCCGCCGCCCAGCCCGCGCTCGCGGCGGAGATCGCCGCCAGCATGCTCGGCCGCGAGGTGCGCCAGTGAAGAAGCCGCTCCGCCGCTCCTCGCTCGCGCTCGGCCTGGCCGCGGCGCTCGCCGCCGGCACGGCGCTGGCTCAGACGCAGCCGCCGGGCTCCGAGCCCGCGCTGCCCCCCGGGCACCCGCCCATCGCGCAGCCCGGGGCAGCGCAGCCGGGCTCGCCGCAGCCGATGCCGCGCTCGCGCGACATGCAGCCCGGCCGGCCGCTCGGTCCGGGCGGCCGCCAGCTCCCGCCGGGCCACGGGCTCCGGCCGCCGGGCATGCCCGGCCGCGCGCGCCCGACGCCGCCGGCGCCGGAGCCCGCGTCCCACGGGGAGGAGCACTGCCCCGGGCACGGCCCGACGGATCCGCCGCCGCACGTCAACTGGTGGCACGGCCTGATCGGCGTGAACAACGAGGCGGCCGAGAAGGGCGGCATCAACGCGCTCCTCTTCCGCTACAACAACGAGCAGAACCCCTGTGATCCGAAGAACGAGCCGCCGCCGTTCCTCGCGTCGGTCCTGAACTTCGGGCTCCTCGCGTTCATCGTCGTCCGCTTCGGGAGGAAGCCGATCGCCGAGGCGCTGAAGAAGCGCAAGCAGACGATCACGCAGGAGCTCGACAACGCGTCGCGCCTCAAGCAGGAGGCCGAAGAGCGGCTCGAGGAGTACGAGGACAAGCTCACGCGCCTCGAGGAGACGCTCGCGGAGCTCAAGGCCGAGCACGCGGCGCAGGCGGAGGTCGAGAAGGCCCACGTGCTCGCCGAGGCGGAGCAGCGGCGCGTCCGGATGCGGCGCGACGCCGAGTTCCGCGCCGAGCAGGAGCTCAAGGCGGCGCGCGCCATGCTCCTCCAGGAGGCGGTGCAGAACGCCGTCGCCGCGGCCGAGGAGCTGCTCCGGCAGCGCGTCGGTCAGCAGGACCTCGACCGAGTGAACGAAGAGTACCTGAAGGCCATCCCCGCGGCCGTCTCCGCCGGCGCGACCCGCGGAGCCCAGACCACTGGAGCAGCGACATGAGCTACGAGTCCGTCGCCCGACGCTACGGGCGCGCGATCTTCGAGATCGGCAAGGAGACCGGGACCCTCGCGGCCCTCGCCAGGGAGATCGGGGACGCCAGCGCGATGTACTCGGCGAGCGAGGAGCTCCGCCTCGTCCTCGACAACCCGCTCATCCCGGAGACCTCCCGCGAGGAGCTGCTCCGGGACATCGCCGGCCGCGCCGCCTTCTCGGAGGTGACGAAGAACACCCTCGTCCTGCTGGCGCGGCGCCGGCGGCTCGCGGCGCTGCCCGAGATCGCGCGGCAGGTCGCGCTGCTCGTCGATCAGGACCAGAACGTCGCCCGGGCCGTCGTGACGAGCGCGGGCCCGCTGAGCGACGGCTACCTCGATCGGCTCCGGGCCGAGCTCGAGAAGGCGACCGGCAGGAAGGTCTCGGTCACCCACAAGCAGGATCCCTCGCTCATCGCGGGCGTGGTCACCCAGATCGGCGATCAGGTGATCGACGGCAGCCTCCGGACCCGGCTGTCGAGCTTCCGTGACAACCTGCTCCGAACCTGAGGGGACGCGAGCGCGCACCCCTGTTTCATGATGGGTCGTGGCTCGGCGCTCGACGCCCCCTCGACCTTGACGACGTTGACTCCGCAGCCCAAGCGTCTCCCGACAGAGGACTCCGCATGCAGCTCCGCGCCGAAGAGATCTCCCAGATCATCAAGAAGCAAATCCAGAATATCGACAAGGCCGCTCAGGTCACCGAGACGGGCACCGTGCTCACGGTGGGCGACGGCATCGCCCGCGTGCACGGCCTGAGCCGCGCGATGGCCGGCGAGCTCGTCGAGTTCACCGGCTCGGAGGGCGGCAGCCTGATGGGGCTCGTGCTGAACCTCGAGCAGGACAACGTGGGCGCCGCCATCTTCGGCGACACGAGCACCATCAAGGAGGGCGACGCCGTCAAGCGGACCGGGCGCATCATGGAGGTGCCCGTCGGCGAGGCGACCCTCGGCCGCGTCGTCAACGCGCTCGGCATGCCGATCGACGGCAAGGGGCCGATCGACTCGAAGGAGCGCCGCCGCGTCGAGGTGAAGGCGCCGGGCATCATCCAGCGCCAGCCGGTCACCGAGCCGATGCAGACGGGCATCAAGGCGATCGACGCCATGATCCCGGTCGGCCGCGGCCAGCGCGAGCTCATCATCGGCGACCGGCAGGTGGGCAAGACCGCCGTCGCCGTCGACGCGATCCTCAACCAGAAGGGCAAGGGCGTCATCTGCGTCTACGTCGCGATCGGCCAGAAGCTGTCGACGGTGCGCCAGGTCGTCGACCGGCTCGATGCGCACGGCGCGCTGGAGTACACGATCATCGTCGCCGCGACGGCGAGCGAGACCGCGCCGCTCCAGTTCATCGCGCCGTACACCGGCGTGACCATCGGCGAGTACTTCCGCGACAGCGGGCGCCACGCGCTGTGCATCTACGACGATCTGTCGAAGCAGGCGGTCGCGTACCGCCAGCTCTCGCTCCTGCTCCGCCGCCCGCCGGGCCGCGAGGCGTACCCGGGCGACGTCTTCTACCTCCACTCCCGGCTCCTGGAGCGCGCGGCGAAGATGGCCGACATCTTCTACGTCGTGGCGAAGGGGACGAAGATCGAGGGCGGCGACGCTTCGTACCGCGGCGTCGACGGCAAGGCGCACGTCGGGGCGCACGGGATGCACTCGGCGAAGGACTCGCTCTGGAAGACGATCGACGGGGTGCTCTTCGAGAAGCTCGAGCAGGCGCGCAAGGACGAGAAGAAGGACGAGATCAAGAAGCTCGAGCAGCAGCTCTCGGACAAGGCGAAGGCGAGCGACTACGAGATCGTGCGCGATCCGAAGTCGGGCGGCTCGCTCACGGCGCTGCCGGTCATCGAGACGCAGGCCGGCGACGTGTCGGCGTACATCCCGACGAACGTCATCAGCATCACGGACGGGCAGATCTTCCTCGAGGCCGACCTCTTCTATTCCGGCGTCCGCCCGGCCATCAACGTCGGCATCTCGGTCAGCCGGGTCGGCGGCAACGCGCAGATCAAGGCGATGAAGTCGATCGCCGGCACGCTCCGCCTCGACCTCGCGCAGTACCGCGCCATGGCGGCGTTCTCCCAGTTCGCCTCGGACCTCGACGCGAAGACCCGCGCGCAGCTCGAGCGCGGCGCGCGCCTCACCGAGATCCTGAAGCAGGGCCAGTACGTGCCGCTGGCGGTCGAGAAGCAGATCCTCATCATCTACGCCGGTACGCAGGGCCTGCTCGACAGCCTGCCGGTCAGCTCGCTCGCGCGCTTCGAGGACGAGCTCTACAAGTTCATCGACGCGAAGCACCCCCAGATCTTCACGGACATCCGCGAGAAGAAGGCCCTCGACGACGACCTCAAGTCCCGGATGACGAAGGCGATCGACGCCTTCAAGAAGCGGTTCGCGGTGGAGACGGAGGGCGCGAAGGCCGCGAGCGCCGCGGCCGACGAGGACGGGGCGGGCGACGACGAGGAGGAGGCGCCGAAGGCGAAGTCGAAGAACGGCAAGAGCGCCTCGAAGGCAAAGGAAAAGTAGGCAGCCGTGCCCAGCCTCAAGTCCATTCGCAAGCGGATCTCCAGCGTCAAGTCGACGCAGAAGATCACCCGCGCCATGAAGATGGTCGCGGGCGCCAAGCTCAACAAGGCGCAGCTGCGCATCACCGAGCTGCGGCCCTACGCCGTGAAGGTGCAGGAGGTGCTCTCGGCGATCACGCGCGACGCGGCTCCCGCGGCCGAGGCGCTCGCGGCGGAGGGCATCGGGGCGGAGGGCGAGGCGGGCGCGCTCGCCGGGGGTGAGAAGGCGCTGCACCCGCTGCTCGTGGCCCGCCCGGAGCGGCGGGTGCTGCTCGTGGTGCTCACGAGCGACCGCGGGCTCTGCGGCGCCTTCAACACCAACATCAACAAGCGCGCCGAGCGCGAGTGGAAGAGCCGGGTCGAGGCCGGCCAGGACGTCCAGCTCGCGATCATCGGCCGCAAGGGTCGGGACTACTTCAACCGCCGCGGCGCGCCGATCCTCGAGTACCTGGCCGGGGTCTGGGAGAGCCTCAACCTCGAGACGGCCCAGACCGTCGGCGCGAAGCTCCTCGCCCCGTTCAACAAGGGCGAGGTCGACGCGATCTACCTCGTCTACAACGAGTTCAAGAGCGCCATCACGCAGACGGTCGTCGTCGAGCGGCTCCTGCCGCCCGCCGGCGGTCCTGCGCAGGACGAGGGGGGCGAGGGCGACAGCGACGCGCACCAGGCCGGGGCGACGTCGGAGTTCCTGTACGAGCCGCACAAGGGCGCGCTCCTGGAGCGGCTCGTCCCGATGTACGTGGACATCTCGATCCTGCGCGCGCTCTACGAGTCGATGGCGAGCGAGCTCGGCGCGAAGCTCACGGCGATGGACGCCGCGAACAAGAACGCCAAGGAGATGATCGACAGCCTGACGCTCGAGTACAACAAGGCGCGGCAGGCGGCGATCACCAAGGAGCTCATGGAGATCATCGGCGGCAGCGAGGCGCTCAAGGAGTAGCGAGCACCGCTGCGGCCGGGATCTCCGATCGCCGCCTCGGGCCGGTCGCCTAAGCGGCCGGTCCGCGCCTCGGGGCTTCGCCCCGCCTCTCCTTCGCCCGAAGCTTCAGCCCGAAGCGCCCACCCCGCCCCTCCTTATCCCGACGCTGGCTGCACATCCGAGCGACCAGCACTGGCGGAGCCCGCCGGGCTGCCCCATGGTTGCGGTCCCGTGCTCCAGCCCATCAACCCCGATCACCCGGAACCCCGCAAGATCGCGCGAGCGATCGACCTCATTCAGAAGGGGGAGGTCATCGGCTACCCGACCGATACCGTGTACGGGTTCGGGTGCGACCTGATGAACAAGGCCGCGATCGAGCGGGTGTATCAGATCAAGGGGATGCGCCAGAACAAGAACCTGGCGTTCATCTGCCCGGATCTGAGCGACATCGCGCGCTACGCGATCGTCGAGAACCAGGCGTACCGCATCCTGAAGCGCTTCCTGCCCGGGCCGTACACGTTCATCCTTCCAGCGACGCGCGAGGTGCCGAAGTACGTGCACCTCAAGCAGAAGACGGTCGGCATCCGCGTGCCGAACCACCCGGTCGCGCTCGCGCTGGTCCGAGCGCTCGGGCGGCCGCTCATCAGCACGACCGCGGCGCCTCCTGGGGAGGATCCGATCATCGATCCGGGGGAGATCGACGACCGGTTCCCGGGGCTCGCGCTCGTCCTCGACGCAGGGACCGGCGGGGCCGTGCCGACGACCGTGATCGATCTGAGCCAGGGCGATGTGCAGATCGTCCGGCAGGGCGCCGGGCCGACGGACGATCTCGTCTGAGCCGGGGGCGGGGGACGATCGCGGCATCCGAGCTGCTGAGCTCGCCAGGGTCGAGTCAGAGACGTTCCGGATCGCGGTCCGCGTCGGGAACGGACTCCTGCACCGCGTACGCGATCCCCTCGCGGTCGAGCCGCTCCCGCGCCGTCGCGAACGCGAGCGGGCTGCGGTCGCCGCCGACGAAGCGGCGGCCGAGGCGCGCGGCCGCGACGAGCGTGGTGCCGCTGCCGCACATGAGATCGGCGACGGTCGCGCCGGGCGCGGACGACGCGCGGACGATGCGCTCGAGCAGCCGCTCCGGCTTCTGCGTGGGGTAACCCGTGGCCTCGCGGCGCAGCGGGGTGTTGGCGACCATGCCGGGGATGTCGCTCCACACGCTCCCGAGCCGCCGGCCCTCGTCCGCGTAGTACCGGTACGCTTTGCCGCCGAGGACCCGCTCGCGGTACAGGCGGCCGTCCTCGTCGCGGTGCTTGAAGTGCATCGCGAGGCTGGTCTCGGCGTACGGCTCGCGGAGCATCGGATCCGCGGCGTTGTAGACCACCTGGCCGCGCTCGCTCGCGGCGCGCGCGTAGAGGAGGATCGTCTGGTGCGTGACGGAGAACCCGCGCGCCCCTCGTCCGCCGTTGCCCGGCGCCCAGATGATCTCGCCGAGGAAGGCGCCGCGGCCGAAGAGGCGATCGCACGCGACCTTCGCGTCGTGGACCGCGCGGTGATCGAGGTGCAGGTACAGCGTCGCGCCCTCGGTCATGCGATCGCGGACGGCCGCGAGGCGCGGCGCGAGCATCGCGACGAGCGCGTCGGCGCTCGCGCGATCGTCGTACGCGTCGGGCCCGCTCTCCGGCCTGCGCCGCCCGCGCGCCTGACCGCGCGCCGCCCGCGCGGTCATCGTCGTCCCGACGCCGAAGGGAGGGTCGAGGTAGACGAGATCGAACCGCACGTCGGCGGGGAGCGCCGCGCAGACGTCGGCCGCGTCGCCAAGCGCGAGGAGGTGGCTCACAGCGCGCTGTCGGGCGCCGCCACGCGGGGACCCGCGGCGGCGCTTCCGGGCAGGAGGTCGTCGAGCAACGCAGCGGCGAGGTCGCCGTCCGACGGCGCGACGAGCTGCGGCGCCGCCGGGAGCCACGGCCACTGCGGGCCGCCGCCGAGGCAGCCGGAGAGGAAGTCGTCCGGCGTGCACGCGACGCGGAGGTGGATGTGATCGGCGTGCGGCGTGCTGTCGCCCGGCTGGAGCAGCACGCTCTCGGCATACCAGATGAGCTCCGGATCCTCGCCGAGCGCGCGGGCGTACTCGATGAGCAGCGCCTCGAGCCAGCGGGCCACGAAGAGCCACTGGACGTGCGCGTCGGGCGAGCGGACGAGCGACTTCACGAGCAGCCACTCCCGCTCGACGTCGAGGCGGACGTACTGCGGCGCGCCGGGGCGCGACGGCGCGGGATCCGCGGTGCCGTCGCTGATGCGCGCGAGGCCGTCCGGCCCGAACGCGACGAAGCCCGGCGAGCGCACGGGGCGACCGTCCGGCGTCAGCGCGTAGAGCAAGAGGTCCGCGTCGCGCCCGGTGCGGTGGGATCGGTGCCCGCGCGTCGCGCCGCCGTAGCGCGCGGAGAGGTCGCCGACGAGGAGCGGCTCGCCCCCCGGCCGCGCCCGCGCCACGTCCGCCGCGGCGCGCTGGACGGCGGCGACCAGCCCCGCCGTCCCCCAGCGGGCGCCGTTGCTGCGGAGCAGCCGGTAGCCCGCGCCCTGCGCCGGGAGCTCGACCGCATCGGTGATGACGCCGTGGTGCGGGACGCCGATCGAGCCGCGGAGCGCAGGGGCGAGCGGCGTGGGCGAGGAGCCGACGCAGGCCGCGCAGCAGAGCGCGACGAGCCCGAGGAAGAAGGTGGCGAGGAGACGACGGCTCGGCATGACGAAGATCGGGCGCGCGCCCCGCCCGCCGCGGCGCTGGCCCGCGGCGACGGGCTGGCGTCGCTCCTGCCGCCGATAACCTCGCCAGCGCCGGAGGGAAAGTTCTCGCAAATACGGCAGAGCTCGCCGCGCCGGCGGACACCGTATGGACACGGCGGGAGCTGGGCGGGACCGGCGCACGCCGGCGCCACCCCCTGCCGTCTCGGAGCGATCAGCGCTAACACGCACCGCCCATGGAGCCCAACCACCGCGCCCCCAACGGAAACACGAGCGCGGAGCGACGAAAGGCCGCGGAGGATCGTCAACAGGCCGCGGAAGATCGCCGCCAGACGACCGGCGATCGACGAACGGCCGCGGAGGATCGGCGCCAGGGCGCGGAGGACGAGACCGAGGGCATCGCCTGGAAGGGGGCCCTCGCCGTCGCCCTCGTCGTCGGCGGCCTCGTTGTGTGGCGCGCCTGCTCCACAACGGAACGCGACGTGCACGACGCGCCCGCGCCGTCCAGCGCGAACCCCGCCGCGCCCGCGCCGAGCGATTCTCAGGATCCCGCCGCGGCGCCGCAGCCGCGGCCCCCGCGCTGCACGCCCGCGAGCCCGCCGCCGTTCGTCATCGGCGACGCGCCGCCGGCCCCGCGCGCGCCCGAGCAAGGCGCGGGGGGCGGCGAGGCGGAGAGCGCCGAGGATATCGCGCCGTTCGCCGTCGAGGTGGGCCGCGGGACGACGTTCTCCGGCGGGTTCGCCGTGGGCGCTCAGCGAGAAGCAGAGGGCGGGACCGTCGCGATGGTGGCCACGCTCTCGGCCGACGGCGCCCAGGGGAAGCTCGTCCGGCTGGCGCGCTCGCGGGGGGACATGGACCCTCCGGTCGTCACAGGCGCCGGCGGCGCGATCCTCGCGGCGATGCTCGAGCCGAACGCCGGCGGGCGCGCCATCAAGGTCGCCAGGATCGAAGGGGAGCACGTCACGTGGGGGGCCGAGCTCGCCGAGGGGCGGGACGAGTCGCTCGCGCTCGACATCGCCGCGTCCGGCGAGCGCGCGGTCATCGTCTGGGACGACGTGACCCGCGACGGCAAGCGTTCGCGGATCATGCTCGCCACCGCCGACGTGGGCACGCTGCGCTCGGTGACGTCGGCCCGCCCCGTCTCCCAGCCGAGCATCGACGCCGAGATGCCGCGCGTGCTCGGCCGGCCGGGCGGCTACTGGCTCTCGTACATCGCGCGCGCCGAGGAGCCGACGTCGAAGGCCGAGGCGAAGAAGGGCGACGACGACGAGGACACCGCCGCGGCAGGGGAGACGATCACCCACCAGTGGATCGAGGTGGTCCCGCTCGACGCGGCGGGCGCGCTCACCGCCGTGCCCCGCGCGGTCACCCCCAAGAACGGACACGTGCTCGCGTACGATCTGACGCTCGGCGACGACGACGGGCTCATCCTCGCGTTCCGGGACGACGACACCCCGAGCGGCTCGATCGGAGGGCGCATCAGCTCCGTGCTGGTGCGGCTCGGCGGCGCCAGCGAGCCGCGCGTGCTCGTCGGCGGCGATCGCGAGCAGGACGCCCCGCCCGAGGCCGCCCTCGGCCTGGGCGCCGGCGTACCGGCGCTCCTCCCCGGCGTTCGAGGCCCGGGCGGGCAGGACCCGGCGAAGACCGCGGGCGCCGCGGCGTGGCTCGCGATCGCGAACGCCTCCGGCCCGACGCAGCTCGCGGCGCTCACCGCGAGAGGCGAGCTCGAAGAGGGGCTGCACGCCGAGCCCGCCCTCGGGCGCGGCGAGCCGATCGCCGCCTCCGCGGAGGCGCTGCTCGTGGCGCACCCGGCCGGAAAAGCGATGAAGCTCGCCTTGCTGCGCTGCGCACCGACAGCACCGTTCAACAAGTAGGTCGCCCCTGTATCGGGGAGCGCGTACCGCCAGCGAGCAGGCACTTGGACTGTGGATTGAGAGCGCATGGATGTGTAGCATCCGGCGCGGTGGCCCACGGGGACGATCCGCAATACGAAGGCGCGTCGCGCCGGCCTGGTTTGCCGAGCTTGTCTGGATCGCCGGACGAAGCTGGCTGGGAAGCCAACGCCGACAACGCTCAAATGACGCGCGCGAGCGCGCAACCTCAGCCCGGCGCGAAGACGCTGCTCGTCGGCACGAGCACGTCGAGGCTCGCCGCGCCGTCGAGCGCGAGCGCGCCTCCGGACGGCGAACCGCTGCCGGCGACCGCGAGCGCGCCTCCGGACGGCGAGCCGCTGCCGTCGAGCGCGAGCGCGCCTCCGGACGGCGAACCGCTGCCGGCGACCGCGAGCGCGCCTCCGGACGGCGAGCCGCTGCCGGCGACCGCGAGCCCGCCTCCTAACGGCGAATCGCTGCCGGCGACCGCGAGCCCGCTGCCGCCGCCGACCCCGTTGCCGCCGCCGAACCCGTTGCCGCCGCCGAACGCGCCGCTGGCCTCGAGCCCGCCGCAGCCGTCGAGCGTGCCGCCGCCCTTGCCGAACAAGACGCCAGCCCCGAGCGTGCCGCCGCCCGTGCCGAGCAGGCCGCCGCCGCTGATCCGCCGCAAGGATGGCAGCGTCGCGACCGGCCCGATACCGCCGCCGCTGGCGCCGCCGTCGAGGCCCCCGCCGCCGATGCCGCCGGGCAGCGCGGCCAAGACGACATCGGCGCCCCCTGGCCCCAGCCCTGCGCGCGCTCCGGCGCGCGGCCCGGGCCAGCGCCCGCCGAGCCCGAACCGCGCCGCAACGCAGCCCGCTCCAGGCTCCGCCGCGAGCGCGGGGAAACCGGCGCCTAGCTCCCAGCCGGGCGTCGCCGCGCCGGCGTCACCTGCGATCGCCGCCTTCGACGCAACCACGACGCCGATGCCCATCTCGGTCGAGCCGACCGCGACGCCGCTGCCCATCTCGGTCGAGCCGACCGCGACGCCGCTGCCCATCTCGGTCGAGTCGATCGAGCCGGCGCCGATCTCGGTCGAGTCGATCGAGCCGGCGCCCGCGCAGAACGCCGCGCCGGCGCCCGTGCAGAGCGCCGCGCCCGCGCAGAACGCCGCGCCCGCGCAGAACGCCGCGCCCGCGCCCGCGCCGAGCGCCACGCGCACGCCGTTGCCGGGCGGCGCGTCCGCGCAGAGCGCCACGCGCACGCCGTTGCCGGGCGGCGCGTCCGCGCCGAGCGCCACGCGCACGCCGATGCCGGGCGGCGCGCCTGCACCGAGCGCCGCACGCGCGCCGGTGCCGGGCGGCGCGACCGCGCCGAGCGCCACACGCACGCCGATTCCGGGCGTCACGCCCGCGGCACCGGCGCCGAGCGCCGCGCATGCACCGACCGTCATACAGGCGCCGAACGCCGCGCACGCGCCGAACGTCGCGCACGCGCCGACCATCATGCAGGCGCCGAACGCCCCGCCCGCGCCGAGCGCCCCGCCCGTGCCGAGCGCGGCGCACGCGCCGAGCGTCACGCACCCGCCCACCTCGCCCGCCCAGCCGCCTCCGGCGCCCCGCTCGCAGCCGAACGCGCCGCCGAACGCACCCGAAGCGCCCGCGCAGATCCCGCAGGTCGCCGCGCCGGACCTCGCCACCGAGCTCCAGCAGCGCGCCGCGCGGCTCAAGGGCAGCGATCCGGTCGGCGCGGCGCGCGCCCTCGTCGAGCTCGGCATCCATGAAGAGCGGGTGCTCAAGGATCCCGCCGCCGCGCGGCGCTCCTACGAGCACGCGCGACAGCTGTCCCGCACGCTCGAGCCGGCGCTCTCTCGGGTCCATCGCGTGCTCGACGCGCGCACCGAGCTCACCGTCGCGCTCGAGGTCGTCGAGGACAAGCTCCGCGTCGCGGAGACCGACCCCCTCCGGGCCGATCTCCTCGCCGAGCGGGCGCGCCTGCTCCAGGCGCTCGGACGGACGCCCGAGAGCTGCGAGGCCTTCACCGAGGCGCTGCGGCTCGTCCCGCTCCACGCCGCGTCGCTGCGCGGGCTCGAGATCGCCCTCCGCCGCGAGAGCGCCCGCGGCGCCGAGCCGGCGGCCAAGGACCTCGCGACGCACCTCGACCGGCTGGCCACCGCCTACGCCCCGGGGCGCGGGCGGCCGGACGGCGACGGCCAGCTCACCGCCTGGATCCACGTAGAGCGCGCCGCCGTGCTCGATCGGAAGCTCCACAAACCCGAGCTCGCCCTCGCGTCCCTCGAGGGCGCGATCACCTTCGATCCAGGGCCGGGGCCCGTGCGGGAAGCGCTCCGCCGCCACCTCGTCCACCACGACGGCATCGTCGGCCTCGTCAGCGCGCTCTCCCTGGAGGCCGACCACGAGGGTGACGACGAGCGCGCGGCGCGCCTGCTCTACACGGCGGCGCGCCTGCTCATCGACAAGATCCGCTCCCCGGCGGACGCGGTCCCCCTCCTCCGGCGCGCGTCGACGCGGGCCCCGGCCGGCTCGCCGACCGCGCGGCGCGTGGTCAGCGAGCTGATCCGCCTGCTGGAGGCGAACGGCATGCTCGAGCTGGCCGCCAACGTGCGCCAGAAGGAGCTCGCCCTCCTCACCGACAAGGAGGCGATCATCCACGAGCACGTCCGCCTCGCGGAGCTCTACGACACCCTCGGTGACGCCGAGCAGGCCGCGCTCCACGCGACGCGCGCGCTCGAGCTCGATCCCGAGGACAGCTCGACGCGCGAGCGGCTCGACCGCGCCCTCCAGCGCCTCGGCCACCACGCGGAGCGCGTGGAGGTGTGGACCGCCGTGGCCAACGCGGATCGGCCCGCGCCCGTCCGCGTCGCCGCGCTCCTCCGCGCCGCGGACATCTCCGAGCGCCACCTGAAGCGGCGCGACGAGGCGCTCGCCATCCTGCGCGCCGCGTGGGCGATCGAGCCGGGCAACAGCTCGGTCTTCGACGCGCTCTCCGCCCTGCTCACGCCGGACGCGCTGGCCGTCGAGGAAGATCCGCGCGGCGTGCAGGCGCGGCTCGACCTCTACACGCAGGCCGCCAGCGCGACGGAGGACCCCACGCGCAAGATCGGGCTGCTCGAGAAGCTCGTCTCCATCTGGGAGGACGAGCTCGCCCAGCCCGCCCGCGCCGTGGAGGAGATCGAGAAGATCCTCGAGATCGACCCGGCGCGCCGCGCCGCGATCCTCGCGCTCCAGCGCAACGCCGCGCGCGCGGGCGACGCCCAGCGGCTCGCGCGCGCGCTCTGCGCCGAGGCCGAGCTCACGAGCAGCCCGCGCGAGCAGCGCAGGCTCCTCCTGCGCGCCGCCGACGTCACCGAGCTCAGGCTCGGCGATCGCGACCGGGCCTCGGCGCTCGTCGACCGCGCGCTCGCGATCGATCCGGCCGACCCGGACGCGCTGCGCGCGCGCGTCCGCCTCGACGAGCGCGCCGGCCGGTACGAGGAGGCGCGCCGCGCGCTGCTCAAGCTCATCCAGCGCGATCCCGCGGGAGACGCGGCGTTCAGCCTCTGGCTCGAGGTCGCGGGGCTCGACGAGCGGCGCCTCAAGCGGCCGCACAGCGCCGTGGAGTCGTACCGCGAAGCCGCGCGGAAGCGGCCCGCTCACCCGCTCCCCCGGATCGAGATCGCGCGGCTCCTCCGCGAGACCGGCAACTACGAGAAGCTCGTCGAGGTGCTGAGCTCGCTCGCCGACGAGGCGCAACGCCCCGACGATCACGCCCGGCTGCTCTTCCAGGCGGCCGAGGTGCAGGAGCTCGCCCTCGGCCGCGACCAGGACGCCCTCCGCCTCCTCGCGCGCGCCGACGCGGCGCTCGCCTCGGGCCCGCACGATCCGGCCATCCTCGACGCGATGGAGCGCATCTACGTCCGCGCCGGCGGCGCTGGCTTCGGCGTCGGCCTCGGCGCGCCCGTCGCGCACCGGCCCGCGACCGGCGCGCGCGCGTCGAGCCTGCCGGGGATGTCCCCGTCCATGATCGCGAGCGAGCTCGCGGGGCTGTACGCGCGCTGGCTCGAGCGCAAGCCGCCGGCGCTCGTCGATCACGCGCTCCGGATCTCCCTTGCGCTGGTCCTCGCGGAGAGCAGCCCGCGCCAGGCCGTCGAGATCCTGGAGGGGCTCGTCGGCGTCGTGCCGAACCACGTCCCCGCGCTCCGCATGCTGGAGCAGCTCTACCGGCTCCTCGAGGCGCCGACGTCGCTCGCGACAATCCTGCGCGCGGAGGCCGACGTGTTCACCTCCGCCACCGCGCGCGGCGGCGCCCTGTGGGAGATCGCCTCGCTCGAGGAGCAGCTCGGGCCGAGCGCCGCGCTCGAGGCGCTCGCGCGCATCGTGAAGGAGGCGCCGGACGACGCGGCCGCCCACCTCGCGATCCTCCGCATCGCCGCCAAGGCGAGCCCCTCCGATCCGATCGCGCCGCGGGCGCAGGCCCTCTTCACCAGCGCGATCCGCGACAGCCGGGAGCTGACGCCCGATCCCATCGCGCGCGCCCTCTACAGCGTCGAGGAGGCGCTCCTCGCGGAGGCGCAGGCCGACACGGACCCCGCCGCCGCCCGCGCCGCGCTCGCCGGCTTCCGCAGCGCCCTCGGGCTGTGGCCGGAGAGCCTCATCGCGGCGCGCGGCCTCGATCGGCTCGCGCAGCGCCTCGGCGACCGGGCGAGCGTGATCACCGCCCAGCTGGCGCTCGCCGACCTCGTCCTCGGAGCGCCCGCGCGCGCGATGCACCTCGTGCGCGCCGCGGAGCTCACCGCCGAGGACGCGTCGCCCGAGGGCCGCGCGCGCGCGCTCGAGCTGTACGAGGGCGCGCTCCGCGCGGATCCGAGCTGCGTCGCCGCGGCGCGCGCGCTCGCTCGAGAGCTCGCGGGCGATCCCCAGCGCCTCACCGATCGGCTCGGCGAGGCGCTCGGCAAGGCCGCGAGCCGCGAGGCGATCTCGCTGCTCGGCACGGAGATCGCCCGGTCGGTGCTGCAGCACCACGGTCGCCCCGGCGCGATCGACCCCGGCGTGGGCATCGCGGCCGTCCGGCGGGTCATCGAGACGCTCCCGAACGACGCGGCGGCGCTGCTCCTCCTCGCGCGGCTGCTCACCGCGCAGCGCGTCTGGCTCGAGGCCCGCGACGCGCTGAAGCGCGCCGTGGCCGCCGCGACGGACGCCGAGACAAAGATCGCGGCGCAGTTCCTGATCGCCGACCTGTACGAGGGGCCGCTCGCGAACCCGGCGCTCGCCCAGGACGCGCTCCAGGCGGTCCTGTCGCTCGACGCGCAGAACCGGCCCGCGCTCGAGCGGCTGCACAAGCTCGGCGTCACGCGCGGCGACCACGCCCTCGCGCTGCGCGCGCTCGGGCGCCTCGTCGAGCTGTCGCCCGACCCGGGCTCCCGCGTCGAGGCCGCCCTGCGGCTCGCGGACGCCTACCGTGACGCCGGCGACACGGCCGGCATGGTCCGCACGCTGTGCGACGCCATCGTGAGCGCGCCCAGCGGCGACGCGCGCGGTTGGGTGGCGCTCGCCCGCCTTTACCGCGTCGACACGAGCGAGGGAGCGGCGGCCTACGCCAAGGCGCTCGCGCAGCTCCTCGAGCACGCCGAGTCCCGCCGCATCCCGCCCGATCCGCGCTGGCTGACGACGCTCGGCCTGCTCGAGTCGACGCTGCTCGTGCGGCCTCGAGACGGGCTCGCGCGCCTCCAGCAGGCCGTCGCGCTCCCGGGCGCGCCGCCCGAGTCGCGCACCGCCCTCGGCCGCGGCCTCGAGGCCGCGGGGCGCAACGCGGAGGCGGTCCAGGTGCTGCGGGACGTCCTTACGTCCGATCCGGAGGTCTTCACGCGGCTCCCGGATCTCGGCCCCGCGCTCGCCGCGCTCGAGGCCGCGCTCGCCAAGGATGGGCGCGCGGAGGAGCGGGTCACCGTGGAGGAGGTCCGCGCCTGCCTCGGCGAGGTGGCGCCGGAGCGCATGGCCCGGCTCAGGGGCCGGCGCGTCCCGTCGGAGGCGCCGTACGCCGGCGCCTTCGCCGGGCCCGAGATGGGCCGGCTGCTCCTCCCGGAGGCCCGGATCCCCTGGATCGACGTGGCGCTCGCGATCGCGCCGATCGCCGCGAAGGCGATCCGCTTCGAGCTGAGCAACCTCGGCATCAGCTCGCGCGAGCGGATCGGCCCGCGCGACGGCCACCCGACGCGGCAGCTCGCCGAGCGGGTGGGCCGCGCGCTCGGCATCGAGGCGTTCGAGCTCTACCTCGTCCCCTCGTGGCAGGGGGCCGCCCGCATCTTCCCGGGCGATCCCCCTGCCCTCGTCGCGCCGACGTCGTTCACCGAGCTCCCGGAGCTCGAGCAGACGTTCGCGCTCGCCCGCCTGTTTGCCCGGATCGCGGTCGGCTTCACGTTCCTCGACGAGATCCCGCCCGAGGCGACCGACGGCCTGCTGCTGGCGTCGATCCGCACGATCGATCCCGGCTTCGGGTCGGGCGCCATCTCGCCCCCGCGCGAGCACGCCGCCCAGCAGATGCTCCCTGGCGTGCAGCGGGCGATCGGGCGCCGCCAGCGCAAGATGCTGGAGGAGATCGCGTCGACGGTGGCGGTGTCGTACGACGCGCGCGCCTTCGTCCTCGGCCTGCGCCGGAGCGAGCACCGCATCGGCTACCTGCTCTGCGGCGACGCGCTCGCCGCGATCGACTACCTCCGCCGGTACGATCGCGACATGGCCCGCTCGACCGAGGAGCCGCGCCTGCTCCTTCAGCACCCGGTGTCGAACGAGCTCCTGCGCTACGCGCTCTCGGCCGAGGCCTACACCGAGCGACGACGAGCCGGCTCCATCTGGCCCGCCGTCTGAGAGCGGCACGCGCCCGCTGCGGATACGGGCCCATCTCGACGTTTTCGGTGCTCGGCGTACAGGAGTACGCCTGCGCGCCGAAAACGCCGATCTGGGCCCGTCTCCTGTGCGGGCGCGCGCCGCTCGGCTGGGCGCGTTCCATGGCGGATGAGCTCGGTAGGGCTCGTTCCATGATGGATGAGCGGCGGGGACTCGGGTCGGCAAAGTATGTTTCATGACCGGCGAGGTTCGGTGTCGAGGAGATATCGGCGCTTCTGCGACGACAGGGACGTACAGAGATTCATGTGATGTGGCTCGCGGTGAGGGGGCGAACATCAATGTTGATTGGCCAACTGCGCTTTTGCGGCGACAGGGACGTACACATGATCACTGATGTCGCGTTGCTCACGGTCGGTGGTGCTGCGTCGAACACGTAATTGTCCGACCGGAGCGGTGTTGGGGCGCTTTAGGCACGCGGAGAATGTCAGGAGGACGGCGCGTGGTATCCTGATCTCTGCGTGACCAATCATCTGGTCCCGGGCGCCCTGGTGGCGAGTCGCTATCGGGTCGATCGCCTGCTGGCCGAGGGAGGCATGGGGGTCATCTGGGCCGCCACCCACCTCGCGAACGGCGAGCGTGTCGCGTTGAAGCTGCTGCGCCCCGGCGCGACGGACGACGAATCGACGCGGCGGCGCCTCCTCCGGGAAGCGCGCGCCGCCACGGCGGTCGATCACCCGAACGTGCCCTCCATCCACGATGTGCTCGAGCTCGACAACGGGACGCCGCTCCTCGTCATGGATCTGCTCGAGGGGGAGTCGCTCCGCGACAAGCTCCTGCGAGAGGCGCATATCCCACTCCCCGAGCTGTCGCGCATCCTGCTGCCGGTCATCTCGGCGGTCGGCACCGCCCACGCGCTGGGCATCGTCCATCGCGACCTCAAGCCCGACAACATCTTCCTGCTCACGTCCGACTCGGCCGCAGCGGGAGGCTCGTCCGGGTCAGCCCACCACGCCGCCTTGGAGCGCTCGAGCGGCACGCCGGCGCGCCGCTCCACGGGCTCCCCCGAATCCCCGGGGGACCCGCAGCACGACGCGGCGACGCGCGTCCGGGTGCTCGACTTCGGCATCGCCAAGCTCACCGCGGCCCGCGGCGAGACCAGCTGGTCCTGGGGACGCACCAGCACCGGCGAGATGCTCGGGACCCCGTACTACATGTCGCCCGAGCAGATCCTCGGCGAGCACGACGTGGATCACCGCGCCGACATCTGGTCGCTCGGCGTCATCCTCTACGAGTGCCTCACCTCGGTCCGGCCCACCGAGGCCGAGAACATGGGCAAGGTGATGAAGCGCATCCTGACCGGCGCCATCCAGCCGATCGGGCAGAGCGCGCCCGCGCTGCCCGCCGACGTCGCGGCCATGATCGATCGCATGCTCAGCCAGGACCGCGCGCAGCGCCCGGCCGATCTCCGCGAGGTCGGCGCGCTGCTCGAACGCTACGCGGCCGTCACGCTCCGCCCTTTCGGCCCCCCCGCGGCGCCCAGGGAGCCGGAGGGCAATGCGCTCGTGCCCAGCGCCGGCGCGAGAGACTCGCTCGCGCCCAGCGCCCGCGTCAGCGGCTCGCTCGCGCCCGACGCCCGCGTCAGCGACGCGTTCCCGGCCAGCGCCGCCGATCTGGACGCGGAGGCGTCGATCGCGACGCTGCGCGCGGGCAGCCTGCTGCCCGCGCCCCCCTCGAGCAACCGGCCGCGCACACGCAGCGCCGGAGCGGCCGCCCTGGAGGCGCCGCCCGACGCCGCGGCGCTCTTCTCGCCGGACATGGCCGGCGCCACCGCCCCGCGCGCCGAGGAGGGCGCGGTCGCCTCGTCGGCAGGGGCGCGCCGCGCGAAGCGCGCAGGGCTGAAGCTCGTCGCCGCCGGCGTGATCATCGCCGCTGGAGCAGGCTTCTCGATGCTCCGCTGCTCCGCCTCGTCAGCGTACGAGCCGCCCCGCACCCCGCTCGTCGCGCCAGCGACGCGCGCCCCTTCCAACGATGAGAGGTTCAAGTCAACTCCGGATCTGCCGGAGAGGCCTTGAGGGAGCTGCCTGAACGAGCCAGCGTCGAGCTCGCCATGATCCGGTTGTCATGCGATACGACGGTTCTGCCGGGTCGGATTCCTGTTGCGCCGGTATCTTCACCAGGGACACGCTCTCTCTCCTTAGGAGAGCGTCATGCCCAGCGATGTCATCGTCCGCGTCCGTTCCGCCCGAGGGTTCGTCGATCTGCCTGGCACGATGGACGCCGCCGGGCCCGCCGCGTCCTCCGCGTTCGAAGAGCGAAAGTCCACGCCCGGCATTCACCTGCTCGCGATCGCGGTGAGCGACAGCGATTATGCCATCTCGCTCTCGGCGCCGGTGCCCGGGGAGAGCCTCGCGGCGCTCCGGGAGCGCGAAGGCAGGGCGGTGCTCATCGTGTTTCCCGGCCGCTCGCCCGTGCGCCGGCGGCTGCGCGGCGTCGCCGTCTCCAACGTCGAGGTCGTACCGGAGCCCGGCGTGGCGTCGCAGGCGGCGCCGATCGACCTGACCGCAGGGCGCGAAGGCGCCGCGCCGCTCTGGCTCCTGCCCGCCGGGGTGTTCAGCGCGAGCCCGACCCTCGGCCCCGACGGGCCCGCCGCCCGAGACGCCCTCGTCACCGCGGCCCGGTGGATCTCGTCGCGAAGGACGAGCACCCTCACGCAGCTCTTCCCGCCGAGCGCGTTCCACCCGGAGGAGCCGGCGCGCAAGGAGCGGCTCTCGGCGCGCCGGGGCGCGGCGCTGCTCGATCAGGCGCGCGCGGCGCTCGAGATCGCGGCCGTGGGCGGCGAGGAGGCGAAGCGCGATCCGACGGGAGCGGCGACCCTCCGCTCGGCGGCGACGACCGTCCTCTCGCACCTCATCGCGACGTCGCTGGACGACCGGGGCTTCGCGCCGGTCGCGGAGCGCGCCGCCGAGGAGATCCTCGCGCTCATCGAGAAGGAGGCTGGCGACGAGACGGCCCGGCCGGCGCTGCGCGCGCACGCGATCCACCTGCTCCAGCTGCGCGCCCCGGGGCTCACGGCGGCCCAGCAGGAGCGCGCGCGGGGGCTCGTCCGCGGCTTGCTCCGCGAGGCGCCGCCCTACGACGAGCTCACGGGGCCGTGGAACCTCGCGATGTGCGGCGCCTCGGAGTTCCACGAGGGCGAGTGCCGCATCCTCGTGTCGACCCACGGCTTCAAGGAGATCGACCTCCCGCCCGAGGCGCCCCCGTCGCCGAGCGGCTGGAGCCGCTACCGCGCCTTCGAGGCCCCCTTCAAGACGCCCTCCGGCGAGCCGATCCGCGTCTTCGCCCGCACCGCCTCCCCGCGCGACGAGAACCTCGAGATGGGGATGACGTTCTTCATCGGGCTGCTCATCAGCCGGCACGCCCAGCTCGGCTCCTTCGATCTCCGCGCGGCCGCGGTAGAGGTGAAGCAGGAAGGGTACAAGCTGATGATGAACTCGCAGTGCGCGGGGCTCACCACGCGCTTTGCCATCTCCCAGATGTTCCCTGACGCGGACATCTACTCTTCGTGGGACTCGACGTATTTCAGGACCGGATCGGACGGCGTTGTCTCCTCCTCCGAGGGGGTCGACTGCTTCGTCGCTGCCCTGCGCGGGATGAGCGAGCGCGCGTCTCACGCCGAGCTCGACGCGCGCCTCCGGAAGGCCCAGTGGCACCACCCGCAGGCGCGGGTCCCCGGGTTCTCGCAGTTCGTCGGGCCCTCGCACCCGCTCGTCGTCGCCCGCTACTCCGACGTGAACCGGGACGGGCGCGCGGATTACTACGACGGCTTCCTCGACTTCCAGCTGAGGGAGATCGCCGAGGACATCGAGGCGTCGATGACGCCGCGCGACCCGGGGGCCAGCGCGTCGCAGATCAGCGGCGACGCCGCGGCGGGCCTCAACTGGGCGGCGGGCAGCCTCAATCGCGTCGCGCAGTACTCGGACATCTGGGCCGGGCTCGCGGGCCAGAGCGAGCTCTACTACGCCTTCCAGTCAGGGGGCTTCTTCAACCACCGCGAGCCGCCGGACGACGTGCCCACCGGCACGGCGCCCCGGCAAGATCTCGGGCGGCTCCCGGCCGTCACCCGCTTTCAGCAGAGCGAGGAGGCGCTCGGCGGCCTCTCGGTCGAGGTCATGTTCCACAGCCACCTGAGCCACGCGGCGAAGGAGCTGAAGCGCCTGCTCTGCGCGGCCGACGCCATGCGCCGCGCCTTCGATCTCGGCCACCTCTCGGGCGGGGAGGCGCTGTCCACGCCGAGGGGACAGCGCTGCGCCATGCTCCTCACGATGGCCGGTCTCCTGGAGTTCCCCGCGGATCAGAACTTCATCGACGGCCTCTGGTCGATGGCGCTCAAGGCGCTGCGGCTCCCGCAGATCTCCCGCAGCGCGGTGCGCGCCTGCATCACCGACGAGGACCACGAGGTGTCGAACTACTACGGATCGCGGCGCGGGCTGGGCCAGCTGCTCTCGACGCTCGAGAAGGCCGACCCCGTCGCCTTCGAGCAGCTCGGCACCGACGACCCGCTCGTCGGCAGGCTCGCCGAGCTCGACGCCGTAGCACGACCCCCCACGTGACCGCGCCGACCGGCGGGCATGTCGGGCCTTGCAAAGGGGGCCGCGGAGGGGCTATCCCGGGAATGGGACCTCATGCTGTGCCCTCGTTGCCATCGGCGGTACGCGGACGACCACCGCTTCTGCCCGCACGACGGAGAGAAGCTGGTCGCGAGCCACGACATCCGGCGGATCCGGTCCCAGCCCACCGAGCACGTGGGCACCATCGTCGCGGAGCGCTACCGGGTGCGAGGCCTGATCGGCAGCGGCGCCATGGCGCAGGTGTTCCTCGCCGAGGACACGAAGAGCGGCGCGCCCGTCGCGCTGAAGCTCCTGGAGGCGAGGTTTCGCCGCGAGCCCAAGGTGAAGGCGCGGTTCCTCCTGGAGGCCAAGGCCGCGGCCACGGTCGTCCACCCGAACATCGTCGAGGTCCTCGACATCGGGCTCCACGAAGGGTCGCCTTACCTCGTGCTCGAGTTCCTCTTCGGAGAGTCGCTGAGCTCGCTGCTCCTGCGCGAGAAGCGGCTGTCGCCGGAGGCCGGCGTCCCCATGCTGCTGCAGGCCGCGGCGGGCCTCGGCGCGGCGCACCGCGCGGGGATCGTCCACCGCGACGTGAAGCCCGCCAACGTGTTCCTCGTGGGGGAGAAGGGCGACGCCTGGGCGGCCAAGGTCGTCGATTTCGGGTTCGCGAAGCTGTACGAGCACTCGGGCCTCACGCAGGCCGGGGTGACCGTCGGCACCCTCGAGTACATGGCGCCGGAGCAGACCGTCAGCGACCCTCCCGACGGGCGCACGGACATCTACGGCTTCGGCATGCTCATGTACCGGATGTTCACCGGCCGGCTCCCCTTCAGCGTCGCGCGGAGCTCCTCCCCCGCCCTCGCGCCCGCCATGGACGAGGCCATGGTGCTGGCCAACCAGCTCGTCACGCCGCCCCCGCCGCCCAACCTGGGTGAGGGCCCGGTGTCGCGGGCGCTCGAGGCGGTGATCGCGAAGTGCCTGCGCAAGCGCCCGGAGAACCGGTACGCCTCGATGGAGGCGCTCTGCGAGGATCTCGGCCGGCTCGGGCGCCCTTCCACGCTGGCCGCACACGCGCCGATCGCCTCGCCCGACGTGTACGCCACGCAGACGCCCTATGGAGAGCACGCGGCGCGGTTCCTCTACAAGCAGCTCGGCAAGGTGTACGGCGCAGCGCCGTAGCCGCGGAATGCCCCGCGCGCGCTCCCTCGTGCGACGCCGCGCTCCTGCGCTGGCCGCTTGCGCCGCCGCGCTCGGCTGGCTGCTCTGGCCGCTCGCCGCGGGCGCGTCGCCCGACGAGCCGTGGCGACGGGAGACGGCCGCGAAGGCGGCCGCCGCCACGGAGCCCGACATCCGCCCCACGCTGTCCTGGCTCCTCGTCCAGCTCGTGCCGAGCCCGGAGCTGTGGATCGGACCGGGCGAGACGCGCTTCGGGTTCCGGTGGCAGGTGACGCCGCTGCTCTACTCGTTCGGGATCAACCGCAAGCTCTCGCCGTGGCGGGCCTTCATCGCGGAGCCGCTCACGCGACACGCCGGCTCGATCGAGCTCTTCGGCTCGCCCGCGTACATCGCCCATCCGGGCCCGTTCGCCGAGAGCTGGCTGATCCGGGGCGGCGTCCGCGCGTATTTCCCGCTCCTCGATGGAGGCGACTACCTGTCCTGCTCGCTGGGCGGCTCCGCGCTCTTTGCGCGAGAGCAGGTGGCGGCCTCGTACGAGGCGGGGATCTATACCCTGTTCGGCGCCCTCGGCGTTCAGGTGACGGCCACGCCGACGGCCGCCTTGCGATCGACAACGATCACGCTCAGCATCCGCTACTTCTGACGCCGCGCATGGACACGCGCCCCTCCTCGACGCCAGCTCGCCTGTCCTCCGCGGCGCTCCTCGCGCTCGCGGCCGTGTCGTGCAGCGTGCCCGCGCGCATCCTCGAGAGCAACGTGGCGCGGCTGTTCTCGAGCCCGCTGCCCGTGCCGGACAAGGTGCGCGCGCCGTACCGCCCCGAGGCGCGGCTCGCCGCCCTCTGGGTCGGGCACGCCACCGTGCTCGTTCAGATCGACGACCGATGGATCCTGACCGACCCCGTCTTCACGTCGACGGTGGGCCTCGTGGTGAAGCGGCTCGTCGAGCCGGGGCTCGCTCCGGAGGACCTGCCGCCCGTCGACGCCGTGCTGATCTCGCACATGCACCTCGACCACCTCTCGCTCGGCTCGCTGTCCATGATCGAGCCGAAGGTCCGCGCGCTGCTCGTGCCTCGAGGCGGGCTCGTCTACGTGCCCAATACCAGCTTCGCGTCGTTCGAGGTCCCGACCTGGACGACATGGCGGCAGGGCGATCTGAAGATCACGGCGGTCCCGGTGCAGCACTCCGGGTATCGCTACGGGCTGGACCGGGACTGGATGACGGAGAGCTTCACGGGGTATGTCGTCGAGTATCATGGGATCACGGTCTATTTCGGCGGCGATACCGCCTATGACCGCGATGACTTCGTGAGGACGCGCGCGCGATTCCCCGCGATCGATCTGGCCCTCTTGCCCATCGCGCCGGTGGGGCCGCGCGAGTTCATGGAGAGCAAGCACGTCGATCCGGCGGAGGCGGTGCAGGCCTTCCTCGATCTCGGGGCGCGGCGGATGATGGCGATCCATTTCGACACCTTCATCAACAGCACCGATACGTTCGGCGAGGCGCCCCGCGAGCTCCGGCGCGTCATGGCCGCGCGCGGGCTGGGGCCGGATCGGGTGTTCCTGCCCAGGCACGGAGAGCAGCGGGTCCTCGTCGCGAGGGGCGATCCCGGAGGCGCGGCGGCGAAGAGCGCGCCGGCGGCGCGCCGCGAATAACCGGGTCAGGAGAGCGCCAGAGTTGCCCGGAAGGGTGCTAGCGCTTCACGACCCGCGGCTCGCCTTCAGGCGCTCGATCTCGGCAAGCGCCTCGGCGAGGCGACGCTCGAGCGCCTCGCGCAGGCGCGTCTCCTCCTCGCGCAGGCGCGTCTCCTCCTCGCGCAGGCGCGTCTCCTCCTCGCGCAGGCGCGTCTCCTCCTCGCGCAGGCGCACTTCCTCCTCGCGCAGGCGCGCCTCCTCCTTGCGCTTGCGCACTTCCTCCTTGCGCTTGCGCGCCTCCTCCTCCGCGCGTTCCTCGGCCGATCGCGCGCGCACTTCCAGGCTGTCGAGCATGGCCTCGAGTGTGTTGATCATCTCGTCCGCCTCAAGCAGAGCGGAGCTGCCGTGGAAGAAGCGGAGGCGCTCCTGCTCAATGGCCAGGTCGAGCCCGAGCACCTGGGAGGCATACCGGCCGCCCTGCGGGACGATCGGCTCGTACCGGCGCGTCCCTGCGCCGGACCGCGCGCTCCCCAGGGGCAACCGGAAACCAGAGAGCTTGAGCCGGGGTCGGTCGAAGACGTAGTATTCGGGGATCCCCAAGCGCGCGTACCGCTCGACGTTGTCGGCCAGATCCTTGCGGCGGCGCCCGGAGACGAGGACCTCGAGCGCGAAGTCGAGCCCGCGGCCCTCAACGCCGACGACCCACTTCTCGCGCCTGTGCACAGGGACGTCGAGCACAGCCATCACGTCGGGCGCGAACATCCGCTCACCGGGGTAGTACACGGGGAGCTCGCAAGCGAGGTACGCGCGGCGTCCGATCCGGGCGAAGTAGCTGCCGAGCGCCGAGCGGGCGCCGATCTTCGCGCCGAAATGCTCATCGCCCTCCGGCGGCGATGCCTCGGACACGGGGAACTCGGAGGGGAGGCCCGCGACCACACGCGCGCGGCCGGTCGGGCTGAGCTGAGCCCAGATCTCCTCGGACGGCGCGCGGGGATCGTCCGGGTCGACGCGGTACAGGGCGGCGCGCTGGCGCATGACCGCAAGGATAGCCGGCATGACACCGCCGCTCCAGCCCGCGGTTCACGGGCGGACGGCGCCTCGCTGCCCGGCCTCCGCGGCGCCTTCCAGCTCGCGCAGCGCCGCCGCGTAGTCCTCGGGCGTGTTCAGGTTGCGCAGCGATCGCAGCGCCGGATCCGCGTCGCGGAGCCGCGGATCCGAGAGCAGGAGCTCCGGCTCCGCGACAAGGGTGCGCGCCCGCTCGAACAGGGTCGACAGCCGCAGCCTGCCCTCGGCGAGCAGGGCCGCCACCTCGCCGCGCACCGAGCAGGCGTACACCGCGGCGAGCGGGTGATGGTGCCCCTCGGCCCGCGGCACCGCGATGGCGTGGCCGCCCGCGTGCAGATCCGCGAGGCGCCGCACGAAGGCGGGGTGCAGGAAGGGCGCGTCGGTCGAGGAGGCGTAGGCCCGCTCGGCGAGCGGCGCGACCGCATCGAGCCCCGCCGCGATGCCCTGCAGCGGCCCGCGGCCCTCCACCGGATCGCGCACGAGCAGCACCCCCTCCGGCAACGGCGGCAGCTCCTGCCCCGGCGCCGCGACCACCACGATCGGCCAGGCCGCCTCGCTAAGGCGCCGCACCACCCGCTGGAGCAGCGCCTCGCCCCCGAACGGCAGCCACGCCTTGGGGCGCCCCATCCGGCGGCTCTGCCCACCGCACAGCACGACGCCCGCGAGCCCGGGCACGCGGCCCGCGCCGCCGCCGTCCTGCGCGGGCGCTGTCATGATTTGCACCGCGTCCTGCATACCATCCCCGCCCGGAACATGCGCTCTCGCCGAGCGCCGACCGCTGCAGCCGGCGCGCCGTCGCCATCCGTATCGGTCACGCCGCCGGCGCCCTCGCGCCACGACACGGACAATCCGTGTTACCTGGCGTGATCCGTGTGCTAAGGGGCACGTCGCCGGCGCAGGCCGGGGAGCGACGGATGACGAGCCGACTCATCGAAGCCGTGTGTGCCGCGAACGCGACCGCCGCGCTCGCCGGCCACCCTGGTGCGGGCCTGGCGGGGGTGCACGTCCTCCGTGGAGAGCCCAGGAGCCGTCTCCCCACCTGGGCTCGCGTGTTCGCCTCGGCGGACGAGAAGGTCGCGTCGATCCGTCCAAACCTACAGGAAGCGAGTCCATGAGTCAGAAGAAGGGCCCTGTCTCCGAGTTCATTCGACACCACTACCGGCACTTCAACGCCGCCGCGCTCGTCGACGCCGCGGCCGGGTACGAGCGTCACCTCGCGGACGGGGGCAAGATGCTGGTGTCGCTCGCCGGCGCGATGAGCACCGCCGAGCTGGGGGTCTCCCTCGCCGAGATGATCCGCCAGGGCAAGGTGGACATCATCTCGTGTACCGGCGCCAACCTCGAGGAGGACATCATGAACCTCGTGGCGCACAAGCACTACAAGCGGATCCCCAACTGGCGCGATCTCACGCCCGCGCAGGAGTGGGAGCTCCTCGAGGGCGGGCTCAACCGTGTCACGGACACCTGCATCCCCGAGGAGGAGGCATTCCGCAAGATCCAGCACCGAGTGGTCGAGCTCTGGAAGGACGCCGACGCCCGGGGCGAGCGCTTCTTCCCCCATGAGTTCATGTACAAGCTGCTCCAGAGCGGCGTGATGGCGGGCGATTACGAGATCGACCCCAAGGACTCCTGGATGGTCGCGGCCGCCGAGCGCAACCTCCCGATCGTGGTGCCCGGCTGGGAGGACTCGACGATGGGGAACATCTTTGCGAGTTATGTCGTGAAGGGAGAGCTCAAGGCGACGACGATGAAGAGCGGCATCGAGTACATGACGACGCTCGCCGCCTGGTATCGCGCCAACTCCGCCGGCAAGGGCGTCGGCTTCTTCCAGATCGGCGGCGGCATCGCGGGCGATTTCCCCATCTGCGTCGTGCCCATGATGTACCAGGACCTCGGCTGGAAGGACGTCCCCTTCTGGTCCTACTTCTGCCAGATCAGCGACTCGACGACGTCCTACGGGTCCTACAGCGGCGCGGTCCCCAACGAGAAGATCACGTGGGGGAAGCTCGGCATCGACACGCCGAAGCACATCATCGAGAGCGACGCCACGATCGTGGCGCCGCTCATCTTCGCCTACGTGCTGGGGCTCTAGAGCAGCGGTCACCCGCTTCGGATACGGGCCCATCTCGACGTTTTCGGTGCTCAGCGCACTGGAGTGCGCTTCCGCGCCGAAAACGCCGATCTGAGCCCGTCTCCTGTGCGGGTGACCGCCGCTCTAAAGCGACCTTCAGCGCGGCGTCGACAGCGTGACGTCGCCGAGCACGCCGTGGTTCGCCGCGCCGAACAGGTTGTCGGGATCGACGGCCTGCTTCACCTGCCGCATGAAGGCGCGCGCGCCGTCCGAGTAGATCTCCTTCACGAAATCCTGCCGGATCTTGCCGATCCCGTGGTGGTGGGACAGCGACCCTCCGGCGGCGAGGATCTCCTCTCGCGCGGCGTGCTCCATCTCGGAGTAATGGCGCACGGGGTCGTCGACGCCCTTGGCGTAGAAGCCGAGATAGAAATAGATGCAGACCCCCGTCGGGTAGACCTGGGTGATGCGCCCCGTGAAGAACGGCTTGCCAGGCAGGCGCCGCTGCTCGTGCTCGCGCAGGACGCGCTGGCGCACCCGCTCGTAGAGCTCGAGCGCGCGGCTCCAGGGGACGCTCGTCTCGAAGCTCTCCGCGATCGCCCAGTGCTCGAACGTGAGGTCGCGGATGTACGCGATGCCGAACGTCAGCTGATAGCCACGCTCCCCGTTCGCCGCCCCCGCCTTCATCCCGCCGTGCTGCGCGGCGATGCGGTAGAGCGTCTTCTCCTGGAAATCGACCTCCTCCTTCGTCCCCTCGAACACGATGGTGGCGACGGAGAGCTGGTGCGGATCGAAGCCCTTGATCCGGGTCACCACGAGCTTCTCCGCCTGGCTCTTCACCCGGGCGAGCACCCCGGACTTCTTCGGCTTGAGCGCCTGACCGAAATGGAACTGCGTGTTGTCCATGACGCGCACGCTCGCGGGCAGCGCGCCGGCGGCCTGCAGATCGTAGAGAAACGCGAGCCCGCGCCCGAGGTCGGGGAAGATGACGCTGCCGTAGCGCTGGACCTCGGGCAACGGGAACAGCTTGACGACCGCGCTGGTGACGATTCCATAGTTGCCCTCGCTGCCGAACATGCAGTTCTTCGGGTTCGCGCCGACGCTCTCGCGCGGGGCCACGTGCGGCCGCTCGACCACGCCCTGCGCGGTAACGACCTGCATGTCGAGGACGAGATCCTCGATGTTGCCATAACGGTTCTTCTTCATGCCGCTCGCGTTCGTCGCGATCCACCCCCCGAGCGTCGAGAACTCGAGGCTGTCGGGCTCGTGCCCCATGGTGAGCCCGTGCTTCTCGAGCTCCGCGACGATGTGCCGCCCGGTCGCGCCCGCCTCGATGCAAGCCATGCGGTTCACGGGATCGAGCCAGAGGATCTTGTTCATGCGCCGCATGTCGACCGCGATCACGGTCCGCTCCTCGTGGATCGACAGGCGCAAGGCGTCCGTGACATTGGTGCCGCCGCCGAACGGGACGAGGCACGCGCCGTGCTGCTTGGCGACCTCGGTGAGACGCACGACATCGTCGTGCGATGCGGGGAACACGACGAGATCGGGGACGCGCTCGAGGCGCTCGTAGCGGATCGCCCAGATCTCGGCGCCTGTGTGGCCGTGGCCGCGCCGGAGGCGCACGAGCGGATCCTGCGAGATCTGATCGTCCGCCAGGAAGCCGCGGAGCCCGGCGAGCAGCTCGCTCGCCACCCTGGCCTCGGGGACCTGGGGAGGGTAGTGCGGCTCGTTGCGGTTCTCGTAGGAGAGCGGCGCGGCGAGCGTGGCCGACATCCACGGGATCAGCGACGGCAGCTCGACGTTGCTGATGCTGTACCGCGAGCCGGTGAGCACGACGCTGCCGCTCGGCTTGACGACGAACCGGGTGTCGGCAAAGCCCCAGCCGTCCTTGCGCTCCTCGTCGCGCGCCTCGTCCGCGGCGCGCGCGGCGGGGCCCGGCACGATGCGCGTGCTCGCCGGCGTTGCGCCGCGCGAAGAGAGCAGCGTCGAGCCCGAGGGAGTCTCACGTCTTCGATTCACCATGGAGATAAGGCCTTCCAAGCAATCCGCGCGCGGGCGCGCGTCCAATCCGCGGTAGATCGCGCTGGAGCGGGCCTAGCGTTCATCGCGAGAGCGCTGCCGCCGATGGCCGCAGCGGCTCCTCTTCGCCTGCTCAACGCGCGGCGATGGTGGCACGAACGGCGGCGCGCGAGCCACCGGAACCTTGGGATCTGCCGCGTCCCCGTGGATAATGCGCGCCGAGACGCCCCTCGAGATGCGCCCTGCCCTTTTCTTCCTCGCGATGTGCGCGACGGCCGCGCAGCTCGGCTGCGAGCGGCCCGGCAACGTGGGCGCCGGGCTCGCTCCACCGCCCGCCGTCGCGCCGGCCGCGCTCCGCGACGCCGCCGTCGCGCCGGCCGCCGCCTCCGCGACACCGGCCGCCGCCCCCGCCGCGTCCGCCGCCCCCGCCGCGCCGGCCGCCGCCTCCGCCGCGCCTGCCGCGAGCCCCGCCGCGCAGGCAACCACCACCGCGCCGAGCACCACCTCCGCCGCGCCCGCCGATGCGATCACGCTCATCGCGGGCGGCGACGTCTGCCTCGGCAAGGCGCTCGGCCAGGAGCTGCTCCGCGATCCGGCGTACGATCCGTTCGCCTCCGTGGCGGCGCTGTTCGCGTCCGCCGACGTGCGCTTCGTCAACCTCGAGAACCAGCTCAGCGACCAGGGCGGAGAGACCCAGCACGCGCGCCAGCCGCTCGTGTTCACGGGCCCGCCGGCCGGCGCGGACGCGCTGGCGCGCGCCGGCATCAGCGTGGTGTCGCTCGCGAACAACCATATGTGGGACTACGGCAAGGGCGCGTTCCTCGAGACGCTCGGCCACCTGGAGCGCGCGGGCATCACCTACGTGGGCGCCGGCCGGACGCGGCTCGAGGCGTACGCGCCGGCCGTCATCGAGCGCCGCGGCTTCCGTGTGGCGGTGCTGGCCGTGACCGGCATCTGGAACCATGGCTCGCTGTGGCAGCACCCGGCGCGGGAGTTCGTCGCGGGCGCGGAGCGGGACGGGCTCGCCGCCGCGGTGCGCGCCGCGCGCAAGCAGCCCGGCGTGGACGCGGTCGTCGTGAGCTACCACGGCGGCACCGAGTACCTCGACACCCCGCTCCCCCAGGCGCGCGCGCTCGCCGGCGCCGCCATCGACGCGGGCGCCGACGCCTTCCTCGGCCATCACCCGCACGTGCTCCAGGGCATCGAGCTCCGCCTCGGCCGGCCCATCTTCTACAGCCTCGGCAACTTCATCATGAAGGTGAAGAAGACCGGCCCCGCGGCCGAGCTCGCGATGCTCGCGCGCCTGCGCTTGCGGCGGGGCGCGCCGCCCGTCGCCGAGATCTGCCCCGTGCGCAGCGACGGCCTCGGGACCGTCCCGCTCGCGGCCGACCCGCGGCGGGCCGAGACCGAGGCGGCGTTCGCCGAGCGGATGCGCCGCGTCTCGGCGTTCGTCAAGGGCGAGCCGGCGATCGGCCCCTTCGCCGCCGACGGCTGCGCGCCGCTCGAGCCCGCCGCGGAGGCGGCCCCCGCCTCGCCGCCGAGGGTCGCCGGCCCGATCCGCTGAGCGACGCGTCGCGGCCTTGCGGCGGGCACGCGCGCGAATCGCTCGGCACCGTCGATCGGCGCCGGCTGTCGGGCGGAGGCCGCCCGAAAGGGCGCCCGCGAAGCGGGTCGGAGCGAAGCGGAGAGCCTCGATGGCGTCGAGCACGGCGCCATCGAGGCATTCGACGGGCGTTCGCGCCGAAAACCCACGAAACGTTCAGGCGCGCCACATTTTCTTGGGATCAGGGCGTCGCGTTCCAGACGCGACCAGCTGCAGTTCCATTGCTACCGGGGTTGAACACCTCGACGGCCAGGACCTGATAGGTGGGATCGTCGCTCGCATCCAGGTTGTTCATGTTCGGGACAATCCAGCCGTTGTCGGCCCATGCCTTCACGTGATCGGCGAAGATGATCTTGTGGTCCTGTCCGAGGGCCTGCGGCTGAGCAGGCTTGCTCCAGTATTGGTAGAAGGTGGAGCGACCATTGATAGAGGGCTGCTGCTGCCGCGTCGAGCGGTAAGTGGAATACTGAACCCCATCGCTCGTGAAGGTCTTGCCAGCGGTGGCACCCTGGCTGGGATCATAACTCCATCGCTGCAGGATGTAATACTCCACCAGGTGTGCCGCGTTCGACGTGGGCATGGTCTTGTCGTACCCCCAGCCGTACAAAGCGATATAGCTCGCGCCGCTGTCGCTATTGAGACGGTAGCCGATCACCCTTTTCTCATCTCCGTAATGCCACCCTGGACCACCGACATAGTTATAGCCGCCGCCCTGCCAGGTCACGCTGAATTCGCCATTCGGGTCCACGGTCATAGATGTCGAGCCGCCATCTTTCCAGTGGGTGAAGAAAAAATCACCGACGTGACCCGTCGCGTGATTCGAATTGATCACGGTCTTCTCAGTGTATCTCTGAGTGTAGGCTGAGTACTTGGAGAAATCGGGGAGGGGGTCGGGCGTGACCGTCGTATCCAACTCTCCATCATTGGAGAAAATGGCAAATCCTGCGATCGTCGGATTCTCCACCCCCTCAATCAGCTCGATCGTGACGCTGCCGTCATTCACCGCGATATCCGCGAAGGTCTCCGTGTAGCCCACGTCATGACCCACCTCGGCATAAACATCCAAATCACTGACAACGGTGTTGCCTTCGATTGCAACGCTGAACTTGCGCGAACCAGCGGTGGTTTTATCAATCTCCGCAAAATGCAACTTCACGGTGTAGCGACCATTGGCGGTAACCGGGACTTCATACTTGAATGAACCATACCGCTCTGTTTGATAAAGCTGCCCACCAACGACAGAGTCTTGCGTGCTGTTGGTCGTACCACCGCTGGCGTATTTGTCCGCCTGGTACTCCACGCCATCAACCATCGAGCTCGAGTTGCTACCGGAGTCAATGGCGACCACCAATGCGAGATCGCCACCAGACGAGCTGGAGCTGCTCGAAGACGAGCTGGAGCTGCTCGACGATGAGCTGCTCGAAGACGAGCTGGAGCTGCTCGACGATGAGCTGCTCGAAGACGAGCTGGAGCTGGAGCTGGAGGATGAAGAGCTGCTAGAAGACGATGAGCTGCTCGAGGTCCCTGTGGGGTTGGTATCATCGCCACAGCCCGCCAGCGCGACTGACGCGAACGCCAGGATGGACCAACGAGAAGACTGATTCTGCTTTGAATTTTTCATAGGTGTTTCCAATGTTTCCCGAAGATGCACACGAAGCGACTCGCCTGTCAGGGACTCTCTGTCGCGCATCGAGACCAGGGGAGACAACGATATTCGAAGTTGGTCACACAGGATCACGTAGTGCCATTCGCAGAGTCCGAAACCTTGCCCGGACACCCATGCTCTCCCTGGAAGATCATGTGGTCCTTCGACTAGATTTATACGCCATGGAGCGACCGCGGCACAACGCCATTCTGCGCGGTTTCATTGCTCGTGTTTCTCACCCAACGTTGGCACAGAGGGGGCGGAAAATGCCAACAGGATTGAGACGGTCCGGACGAGAATCCTATGAGTGGATCGCGCAGAGAGGCGCGTTCCGGCTCCAGCCAACGGTCATGCGACTCAACAGGTCGAGGACGACGTGCAGGCAGTAGAAGACCCCAGGCAGCGGCCCGCGCAGCTTGGTGATGCCCCACGTCCAGATCGGGTTGGGGGCCGTGGCGGTGAGCGCCGGCTTGGCGTGCTTCATCGGCGCACGCCGGGCGCGCCGCTCGCCGCGCTCGCCGGAGGCGGCGAGCAGCCGGACCATCGCGCGGATGGAGGCGAGATGGACGCCGCGCGGCAGCAGCGTCGCGCAGACCTCCGGCGGGGGCTGGTCGACCTCAGGCCCGCCCGCGCCGCGCGCCGTCCACCTCGTCGACCGCCTCGAGCGCGCTCTCGATCTCGCGGACGAGCTCGTCCGCCGCCTGCTGCTCCCTGTCGGCGCGCGCCTCCAGGGCCGACGCGTCGAGGCGCAGCTCCACCCGCCGCAGCACCTCCGCGACCCGCTTGCCCTCCGTCGAGGCGGCGTCCACACGCCGCCGCTTCAGCGCGCCCAGCGCGGCCTCCACGGCCGGCACGAGCGGCGCGGCCACGACCGGGTCGGCGGCCCTCAGCTTGGCCCGGGTGCGCTTCGCGAGATCGAGCAGGCGGCCGAACGGCGATCGGGCGCGCCGGCGCTGCACGACCCACCCGAGCGACGCGAGCACGGAGACGCCGAGCAGCACGGCCGCGCCCTGCACGTAAGGAACGGCCGCGGGCGCGACAGGCGGGAGCACGGTGTCCGGCACCTCGACGGTGATGCCCCCGTTCAGGCAGCTGCCCAGCTCCTGCGCCGTCTGGAGCCGCGTGCGCGCGAGCGGCAGGAGCCGGAGCGGGAGGCACGGGGCCTCGACGCCCGCGAGCGCGCACGCGGGCGCCGGATCGCCGGTCGCGATGGCGTGGACCTCGTGGGTCGCGGGGGCGCGGCTCGTCACGTGAAAGCCGCCCTGCTCGAAGTCGACGAGCCCGCCGCTGTCGACCGACGCGCCGCCGGGCGCGCCAGCGGGCCAGGTCGTCGTCGCCGCGTCGATGACCGAGGCGTCGGTCGAGCAGACCAGCTTGCCGCGGAGGACGATCTCGCCGCCCGGCGCGACGTCGACGTGCTGCGCCGCCACATCGCGCCGGAGTGTGAATGTCTGGGTCATGTCCGCTCCTCGGATCGGACGGTGGATCGCCGCCTCGCCATCGTGCCCCGAGCCCCGCCCTCAGTGAAGGTGCGTCCGCGACGCCGTCTCGAGCAGCATCGCCAGCACGAGCGGGTCGCCCAGGCCGCCCGTGGTCCCCGTGTGGCCGCGGAGGCGCGCGAGGCGGGCCGCGTCCTTCAGGAAGAGCGGCTCCCCCAGCGCCTCGGCCGCGGCGTTCAGGATCCCCTCCCGCTCGGAGAGCAGCGCGGCGGCGCGGGCGCGATCACCGAGCGCGATCTGGCGGGCGGCCTCGGCCAGCGTCTCGCCGGCAGCGAAGCCCTGGATCGTGCGGGCGACCGACGGATCGACGCTCGCCGCGCTGTCCGCGTCGCCGGTCGCGTACACGACGCGGAGCGGCGCCTCGTCCACGACGTTCTTCTTGGCGACGCGGTCCTTGTACTTGAGCTCGATCGCCGCGATGGCCCGCGCGTCCGCGCCCGGCGGCAAGCCGAGCTTGAAGAGCAGCGCGTGGCTGTCGTCGCGCGAGAACGCCGGGATGAAGAACCGCATCCCGCCCTCGGCGTCGTCCTGCCGGTCCCGCTCGATGCCGTCGCGCCGCGCCGACTGCGCGTCCGCCGCGACCTCGATCGCCCTCACGCGCGCCGCCTCCACATCGTTCAACCGGCGCGAGCCGTAGACCTGGAGCAGCTTCACGTCCGGCTTCAGGCGCACCCGCAGCTCGACCGCGGTCGCGACCGGATCGAGCCGCCTGTCGAGCTCCGTCGCGAGGGCCGGGGCGATCTGATCCGGATCGCGCAGGTAGTAGTACCCGCCGGCCCCGTCGCTCGCGATGGCGCTCATCAGCGCGCCGTCATAGTCGGCGCCGAGCCCGAACGTGCTCGTCTGGACGCCGCCCTGGAAGGCGTCGAGCGCGAGCCGCGAGAGCCGCTCCGAGCTCGTGATCCCGGAGTTCGCGCGCCCGTCGGAGAGCAGCAGCACGACCTTCACCGCGCCTTCCGGGATGCCCGGCCGGGCGGCCTGCCCGTAGCCGAGCGCGAGGCCCTGGCCGATGTTGGTGCCGCCGCCCTCCCGGATGCCGTCGATCGTGGCCTTGATCTCCGCCCGCCGCGGCCCGACAGGCCCATCGCCGATCGCGACCTCGGCGCCGCTCGAGAAGGTGACCAGGGAGAAGTCGTCGTTCGCGTCGAGCTTGTCGACGAGCGCCCGCGCGGCGTCGCGTGCCCGCGCCATGGGCTCGCCCTGCATGGATCCGCTCACGTCGAGCACGAGGTGCACCGACAGGTGGGGCCGCGCCGCGGGCGCCTGCGCCGTCGAGCGGAGCGCGACGCGCACGTGCACCGGGCCGCCGCCGGGCGGGACCCGCGTGCGCTCGAGGTCCGTGCGCAGGGCGAGCGCCGCGCCCTTCGGGACGTCGATCGACGGCGCGTAGCGGGCGCCGATGTCGCTGACGAGCTCACGCCCGTCGGGCGGGACGATGCCGCGGGCGACCGCCGACTCGAACGCCGCGAGGTGGCCTCCGCCGGGGCGGTACGTGGTGGCGAAGCGGCCGTTCGGGTCGAGGGCCGCGGCCTCGGGCGCCGCGGTGCGGGCCGCGCCCTCGCCCGGCGCTGCGGTGGCCTGCGGGGCGGGGGCCACCAGATCGCCGGCGCCCTTCCCGCCCGCCATGTCGAGACTGGGGGCGGACTTACGCGCCGCCTGGGGCTCGGCGGCCGACGCCACGGCCTCGCGCTTCGCCTCGGCCGGGCTCCCCTCCGTCATCGGCGCCGGGGACGCCCCCGCGGGCGCCGACGCCTCCGAGGCTCTCTGGGAATTGCACGCGGTCCCCGCCCCCGAGAGCCCCAGCGCGAGCGCGCCGCCGACGAGCGCTCGCCTCACCCACACGATTCCGAGTTCGTTCATGGCCTTTCCCCTCCCGCGGACAGCGCGGGTGCCCGGTCTGACGAGCGAGCGCCGCGTCTGTTCTGTCGCTCCGCTCCGGAGCGATGCGGGCGCCGCCGAGGCGCTCCGGAGAGACACCGGCGATCGAACATCGTTCGGCAGAGGTCGTCCAGACCCATCCGGATCGGCAGCCGACGGCCGCCGCGCCGACAGCGGACGCCATGGTCCAGGGAGGGTGCGGCAGGACCTTAGGCGGACGCCCCGCGCCGCTCCAGCGCGACGCGCCGTTGCCGGCCGGGGCCAGCGCCTTGTTTCAGCGGATGTTGACCCTGAGCCTCAACGGGCGGCCGTCGCGCTCGACGACGACGGAAAGGCTCTTGTCGGAGCGCATGCGCGAGTAGGCCAGCATGGCCTTCTGTGGGTCGGTCAGGTCGATGCTGTTGACCGACCGCACGAGATCGCCGCTCTGCAGCCCGAACGACTCGAGCACCGAGCCCGGCTTGATCGTCATCTTCAGCCCGACCACCTGGTTGTCCCGCATCTCCGGTATTGCCGCCGAGGTCTGCGTCACGATCTCGGGCTGCGCGAAGATCTTCTCGGCGGCCGAGCGATCGATGTCGATCTCGGTGTCGCTCACGCGCTGCATGCGCGAGGCGATCTCGGGCGGAACATCGCTCCTGCCGCCCGTGCGGTAGGTCGCGCGGGGCGGAGCCGGCGCGGCCGCCTGCGGCTCGGGCTCCTTCTTGCCGCCCTCTCCGCCCTTCTTGCCGAGCTGCATCTGGCAGCGCGTGCCCCCCGAGGTCATCCACACCCGATCCCAGGCGATGCCCTCGACCTTCCTGCCGCCGATCTCTCCGCCTCGGCGCCCGAGCGCCGTACGTCCGCCTTCGCTCTCGAAGGCGGCGAACGACCATTCAGGGTCCTCGGACACGGCGATCAGCACGACGCGGCCCGTATCGCACGGTGGAGCGAGGTAGGGGTCGAGATGCGCGAGGTCTGCCGAGCCGGCGGGCGCGGCGTCTGGCGGGGGCACGAGCGGCCCTGTCGTCGAGTCGAACGGGTTGCGCTCCAGGATCGGCGCCGCGGTCGGCGCGGGATCCTCGGAGAGCGGCGCCTCGACACGCTCGGTCACGAGGGGGGCGGAAGCGACGCCGTCTCCCGCGATCTGGTAGGCGATGAGATGAGAGACCCCGGAGGCCTGAAAATACGCGGAGACCGCGACCATTCCTCCGAGGATGAGTGCGAATCCGCGCTTGACGAACGCATCCGGGTTCATGGGTAACGCTCCTCCTGGCGGGAGCGCACCGGGCCTCGCTGCGCGAGTGTCCCTGGCCGCCGCGGCGTTCGCGGCAGTGCACGCCCTCGCCACCGGCAAGACCGCGCGTCAGGGCGAGCACCGAGCGTGCCTGAGCCGGAGCGATCGCGAGGCGCGTCCCCATGTGACAGGGGTCGCCGCTCTGATTGGACTGCTCAGCTCAGGTCGCGGCTCGTCCGATACGGACGCGGCTCAGCGGAGCGTGTACTCCAGGCCCCAGATGTCCACGGAGCCCCGCGCCGGGTAGTACACGGTGAGCTCGTCCGAGGTCTCGAGCCGGGCGGCGTCGATCAGGGGATCGGAGAAGAACCGGCCCGAGTCGGCGGCGTCGAGCAGCGTCCAGGTCGCGTAACCGTCGCTCGGGGAGGCGCCGGCGATACGGAGATCGGGGAGGATCGCATAGACGTTCTCGGTGGAGGAGACCGCGAGCTTGCCCCGGAAGTTCTGGATTACCCGCAGGCCGATGCCGTGGCGCGCCCACGTCCCGTCGGTGTCGCGGAGGTAATGGAAGAACTCGCTGCGCGACCGGGCGTTCGTGAAGTTCGAATTGTCGGCCTCGGCGTCGGGAAGGTGCGAGAGCAGCACATGGACGCGGCCGCTCGCGTCGACCGTCATGTGCTCCTGGTTGATGAGCCCTCGGTTCTGACCGATGGGCCACACGGAGAGGCCCGTCGTGCTCCGTGTCACGAAGGAGGCGCCGGTCGTCGCGACCGTGGCGCCCATGTTGTTCTTCCAGGTGCGCCCGTGATCGTCGCTGTAGACGTACAGGAGATCGTGGTTTGTCGTCGCGTCGGGCGTGTCCCGCCAGCACCACGCCGCGTGCAGGCGCGAGCCGCCGCGCGTGTACGAGAGGCCGTGCAGGTAGGCGTTCATGCTGGCGTCGGTGCCCTCGATGTACTCGCCGAGCGCGGTCCAGGCGTGCGTCGCGGTGTCGTATTCCCACAGGTGCTCGTCGCCGCTGCCGCTCTCGCCGATCCGGGCGCTCAGGAGGAGCCTGTCCCCGCCGGGCTCGGTGACGAACCGCGGATAGGTCACGAGGGACACGCGCGTCGCTCCGACCAGCGCGCTCGAGACGGCGCCGAAGCTCGATGCGGCCCAGGTCGCGCCTTCCGGGTCGGTCAGCAGACCGGTGACCGAGCGGCGGTAGTGCAGGTCGCTGCCGTGGTGATCGAACGCGAGGTGCAGCGTGCCGTCGCCGGGCGCGATCCCGAGGGAGATCGTGTTGTGGGCGTCGTCGGCGCTCAGCTTGTAATCCTTGAAATCGAACTTCTCCCAGGCGCCGGCCGCTCCGCCGGGGCTCGTCGGCAGCCGCCGTCGCGCGAGGACGACGTTGCGGTTCGTGTTCCAGAAGGCGGTGTACTGGAAAACGCCGAACGACACGATCGCGTCCTGCTGGAACGACTCGCCGTTCAGGTAGCCGCCGTAGGACACCACGGTGAGCCCCGACTCCGCGAGCTTTCCCTCGGAGAGCTTGACGATCCCCGGCGCGACGGGCTCAGCCCCGCCGCCGCCGGCCGTCGTCACGCCGGTGGTCGCCGCGACGCTGCTCGCCGCGCCGCCGCCCGCGCCGGTGGCCTCGGAGGTCGTCGCGCCCGAGCTGCCGCCGCCGGGGCCCGCGCCGCCTGCGGAGGCGCCCCCGCCTGAGCCTGAGGCGGTCGACGCCTCGGGAGTCGAGGGGCGCTCGCCGTCGCTGCAGCTCGTCAGCCACGCGAGAGCGATCATGAGGAAGAAAGGGAGGCGGAGGGTCATGCGTTTGCCCGAGGATACGGCCGCTCTGCTTCGGCACGGTAGACGGAAGGGCCCGGGACCGCTCGAGCCCCCGCCTCGAAAGCGAGAAAGGCCGCTCGAACCCAGGGGATTCGAGCGGCCTCGGTTGCGCGGACGCTCGCCGAGCGCCGCTTCGTCACCACCCCAGAGCTTCGATCATCTTCTCACCATAACGCGTGCCCATGAGGACGACGCCCGCATGATCGAAGTGGTACTGATCCATGACCTTGGTCCCCTCCTGACTGACCCAGTATCCCTCGGGCAGCATGTCGGCCGCCTGGTGCACGAGGTTGTTGTGCCCGCTGCAACATCCGCCCGCAGGCAGCTCCCCGAGGATGAAGGGAACGTCGTAGTCGACACCCCAGGCTGCCTTCACCTCGTTATAGAGCTGAACGACCTTGCCGGGCCATGAGCTCTGGCCGTTGTCGGTCTCACCCTGGTGGAAGATGATGCCCGCGAAGCGCGCATTCTCGGCCGTCTTCGCCTTGGCGATCTTGTTCAAGATCGTCTGGTGATGTGAGCCACCTGAGATGAACGTGTTGATCGACTCACCGCTCTCAGCAGTACCGATCAACCCGATCGTGTCCCCCTCACGCAACTTTCCGAGCAGGGTCTTGCCGAACCATATGCCTGGGTCGACCGACGTCGACAGGTTGATTCGCGATTCACCAGGGCAATCGCTGAGCGGCGGATTGGCCAAGTTCCACTGTCCGGCCGGCTGGTTGCATCCGCCGAGGACCTTGAGCCGCTGGTCGGAGTTCTGGTCACTGGCCTGTTTGGGTGCGACGCCGGCCATGTTCGACTGGCCCATGAGCATGAAGATGTGGAACGTCGGACCCGAGCTCGGCGCGCCGCCGGTGCCTGCCCCGCCGCCGCCCGTTCCGGTCGCGCCCGTCGCGTCGCCTCCGGCTCCCGCGCTCGTGCTACCCGTCGAGTCGCCTCCGGTTCCCGCGTTCGTGCTGCTCGTCGAGGCGCCTCCGGTTCCCGCGTTCGTGCTGCCCGTGCTGCCCGTCGAGGCGCCTCCGGTCCCGGGACCGGCCCCTCCGGTGTTATCGACCTCACCGGTCGCGCCAGGCGAAGAGGACTCGCCACAACCCGACGCAGCGAGCAGGGCGAGAAATGGGAGGAGTAGGAATGTGGCAGTGCCTCGGAGTGTGCGGTTCATCTGGGTCATGGTCATTACCTCGTCGCGCCCGGTCGCGATCAGAACAGAAGAGCGGAATTGGGGAGCCGGTAGTGCGGTGCCGACAGGACGAACCTCGCCCGCAAAGAGCTCAGCGCCGAGGCCTAACTTATCGCATCTTGGGTGCCTGGCATCCAGGATTCGGCCCAGGATGGCGCGCAGAGAAGACCGCTGCCGATGGATTCTTTCACCGTTGGCGGCGTTCGTTCTCCACTGCCCCTCAAGCGCGGACCGGCCCTCTCGAAACGAAGCGGTTTCATGGTCCCGGACCTCGGAAATTTGAAACGGACGCGCCGCGCGGGCAACGCAGGTGACGCATCACGAGGCAACCGCGTTGATGTCCACCGGACCAGGCTCAGCGTCTTGTTGAAGCACTCCAACGTGACTTGTACACGGTTCCGCCCGGCGGCAGCCCCCGCTGATCCTCGCCTCACGCGTCGTAGAGCAGCACCTCGACCTCGGCGCCCGCGCCGATCGCCGCGTCCTCGGCCTGCACGATGACCACGCCGTCCGCGCGCGTCGTCGACGACAGGATGGACGCGCCGCTCGTCGCGATCGGAAACACCCGATCTCCCTCGACACGCACCCTCACGTAATCGACGCGCCCGGGCTGGGAGACGATCTCGATCGCCACCACGCACCGCCGCCGCCGGTGCGGCCACGCGCGGGACAGGCCGCCGAGGGCGCGGATCGACGGGCCGGCGAAGAACTCGTAGGCGCAGAGGCACGACACCGGGTTGCCCGGCAGCAGGAACACCGCCCGCCCTCCGGCCAGGAAGCCGAACCCGGCCGGCTTCGCAGGGCGCATCGCGACGCCGTGGACGACCACCTCGCCCAGCTCCGCAAGGACGAGCGGCGCATGGTCCTCCGATCCGACCGACGATCCGCCGGAGATCAGCACCACGTCCCCGCCCGCCGCCTCGAGGGCGCTGCGCACCGCCTCGCGCCGATCGGGGACGTACGCGACCGAGATGTCCTCCGCGCCGTCGCGGCGGGCGAGCGCCGAGAGCACCAGGCTGTTCGTGTCGACGATGCACGCCCCGCTCGGCACGCTCCCCGGCGGCAGGAGCTCGTCGCCCGTGATCAGGATGCGCACCGAAGGCCTCCGCACAACGCGCACCTCGGCGACCCCGGTCGAGGCGAGCACGCCGACGTCCTGCGGGCGCAGCCGGCGCCCCGCGGGCACGACCTCCGCGCCCTCCAGCACGTCCTCGCCGATCGCAGCGACGTGCTTGCCGGACGGCACGGGCTCGCGCGCCCGCACGACCGCCGCCCCGTCGCGGCCCGCGGCCTCCTCCGCGCGCTCCGCCATCAGCACCGCGTCCGCCCCCTCCGGCACCGGCGCGCCGGTCGTGATCCGCACGGCCTCGCCCCGGCGGATCACGCCAGCGTGCGGGCGCCCGGGGAACGACGCGCCCACGAGCGCGAGCTCCACCGGCGCGAGAGGGGCCGCGCCGGCGGTCGCCGCGCCGAGCAGCGCATAGCCGTCCATCGCCGCGCGGACGAAGTGCGGCACGTTGACCCGCGCGCGCACGGGCTCCGCCGCCACCCGCCCGGCCGCCTCGCCGATCGGGACCAGCTCGTCACCGAGCCGCAGGATCCGTCGCTCCAGGACCTCGAGCGCACGATCGACCGCCGTGTGCTCGCGAAAACCACGCATCCGGACGTCGCGCATCAGCTCTCCGTGGAACGACTCTCCGTGGAACGACGGCCGCTCAGACCGCCGCGGAGGCGTCGAGCGCGCCGCGGTACACCTCGTCGACATCGAGCACGCCGTCGATCGAGGCGAGCCGCGCGCGCTCGCCGGGCCCGGCCTCGTAGAGCGTCCACGAGCCGTCCTCGTTGCGCCGGAAGACCTCGATCCTCCGGTGCGCCTGGGAGACCAGGACGTATTCCTTCAGCGAGGGGATTCGGCGGTAGTGCGCGAATTTCTCTCCTCGATCGTACGCCTCCGAGGAGTCCGACAGCACCTCGACCAGCACCATCGGGTTGACCACCGCGTCCTTGTCCTCGGGATCGCGCGCGATGTGGCCGCAGACGACGCTCACGTCGGGGTAGGTGGCGAGGCCGGTCGCGTGTACGCGCACGCGGAGATCGGACGAGAACACCTCGCAGGGGCGCCGGCCGAGCTGCGCGCCGAGCGCCACGGTCACCCGCGCCGCGAGCCGCGCGTGCTCCGGCGTGCCGCCGGCCATGTCGAAGATCTCACCGCCGAGGAACTCGTGCTTGGTCGGGCTCGCCCGCTCCTGCTCGAGGTACTCGGCATAGGTGAAGGAGAGCCTGCGGGCGGGCGCGTTCACGTCATGACCTCGCCCGGGAGTATGCCACGGGAACCGCCCCTCCGGTGCGGCCCCCTCCCGGAACGACGCCGCGCGGCCTACCGCCCGCCGCGCCTCCGCGGCCGGCTCGCGCGCCGGAGGGGCGCGATCATCGCGAACATCCCGAGCGCCATCACCGACAGCTTCGGCCCCCGCTTCTTCCGGGCGCTCGACTGCCGCTCTCCCGCGATCGAGCAGTCCTCCGAGTCGGCCTCGGCGGAGTCGTCGGTGTCCCCGCTGCAGCCGTCGTCCTCCGCGTAGTACTCGTCCTCGGACTCGCTCGTGTCGCCGCTGCAGCCGTCGTCCTCCGCGTAGTACTCGTCCTCGGACTCGCTCGTGTCGCCGCTGCAGCCGTCGTCCTCCGCGTAGTACTCATCCTCCTCGGGCGCCGGCTCGCTCGTATCGCCGCTGCAGCCGTCGTCCTCCGCGTAGTACTCGTCGTCGTCGACGTCCTCGCCCTGCGGATCGACCTCATCCACGACCACCGTATCGGCGGTGCCGGAGCAGCCGCAGCCCACGTCGGTCTCCGGCTCGTCGTAGTGGTCGTCGTCGTCCCGATCCCCGGCGCCCGACGAGCCGCCGGTCACGCTCGATCCGCTGCTGCTCGGCCCGCCGCCCAGGCCATCGGGCCCGCCCACGCCCGACGAGCCGCCGGGATCGCCGCCCGCGCCGCCCTCGCCGGAGCACTCGTCCACGCGGACGCTCCCGGCCCTCACGATCGGCGAGACGGCGGGCCCCTGCCCGAAGACCAGCGGCCAGTCCGCGCCGGGCTGCCCGGCCGCGAGCCGGAGCGAGACGCGGGTGAGCCACACGGACGACGGCGAGAGCCCCGAGAGCCCGACCGCGAGATCGTCGGCGGCCGGGCCGCAGCGCAGGAGCTCGGGATCGGTCTCGTCCCTCCGGGGCGACTCCTCGCACGCCGGCGCGCCGTCGACCACGCCGTGCGCGGCGCGCGGGCAGCTCGCGGCGACCTTGAGGGTCGACTCCAGCGCGGCCGCGGCCACCGCGGCGCATGTCCCCGGCGCATCGCCGATGTCGCCGTATGCGCTCGCGCGCGCAAAATAGGCCTCGATCACGCTGTCCACGCTGTCGCTGCCGAGGGAGACGCGGCGGCTCAGCGCCTCGTGGCCCGCGCCCTCGACGAGCGCCCCGTGGGGCCCCGCCTGGCCGAGGGCCTCGGCGCGGAGCTCCGCGTAATCGCTGCGCTGCGCGCTCGCGTCCCAGCGGAGCGAGGCCGGCGGGAGCGTGACCGGCGCCGCGCCCGAGAGCGCGCCCCGGCCGTCGCCGAGGAGCCACGCCGTCACCTGCACGTCGCCCGCGCCCGCCCCGGCCAGCGACAGCGGCAAGAGCGGCTCGCCGCCGCCCATGGCGATGCGCAGCGTCCTCGTGACCGCCGCGCCACCGGGAGCGTCGAAGCGGGCCGCCGCGAACCGCATCCCCTGCAGGCCACCGAGCTGCGCGGCCGTCTCGGAAGAGAGCGCGAGCCCGGCCGACGCCGCCCACCGCGCGACCGCGTCGGCGTCCTCGAGCACCGTCACCTCGACCGGCTCGAGCGTCGCGTCGTGCGCGAGCCGTCCGACCGTCTCGAAGGGGCCCGGCGCGCCCGCTTCACCGGGGCAGTACGGGTCGACGCCCTGCGGCGGGAGCACGCGGGGCGCCGTCGCCGCCTCGAGCGCCTCGAACCACGCGTCCGAGCTCGTGTCGAGCGCGGCGAGCGGCGGCACCGGCACGACGAGGGCCACGGGCCCGCGCGCGCCCTGGAAACGCAGGCTCGTCCAGAGCGTCGTGCGCTCCGGTCCGGCCGCGACCGCGACGCGTTGTTCGACCGACGCCTGTCCGGCGCCGGGCAGCCACGCCCCCGCGGCGAGGGCGTCGCCGGAGAGCGAGAGGAGGACCGAAGGAAGAGCAAGCGCAAGCGACCGTCGGGGCATGCGAGGCCGATTGGCAAGCAGCATGCCCTCCATCGTACGCCTTGTCCGAGGCCGACTTCCATGCGGCCGCGTCCGGCTGAGAACGGCGGTTCACGACGCCCCGGTGCCACACCGGCGCGACGACCGACCCGCGGGGATCACCCCTCGTGGACGATCACGATGTCGTCGGGGTGGAGGTGGCAGAACACCCTGTCTCCGGCGTGCAGCGCCGCCTGGCCGGAGCTCTCGTTCGCCACCACCGCCGTCAGCACGAGGCCGGCCTCGGTCCGGAGGCGCAGCTGGTCGGTGGCGCCCTTGAACAGCTCGTCCTCGACGCTGGCCTCGAAGCGGTTCTCCGGCGCGCCCTGCGGCTCCCTGCGGAGCGCGATCTTCTCCGGTCGGATGGAGACAAGGGTGCTCCCTGCCCCGTCCGCCAGGTGCTCGGCGTTGACGAGGAGCTCGAGCCCCCCGTCGAGCCGGACCCGCGCGCGATCGCCGCTCCGCGAGAGGACGGTCGCGCGGAGGATGTTGGCCTGGCCGATGAAGTTCGCGACGAACGTCGTCTTGGGGCGGTGGTAGATCTGCGATGCGTCGCCGAGCTGCTCGATCCGGCCCTTGTTGATCACGGCGATGCGGTCGCTCATGGTGAGCGCCTCTTCCTGGTCGTGGGTCACGAACACGAAGGTGATCCCGAGCTGCTTTTGCAGCGCCTTGAGCTCCACCTGCATGGCGTGCCGGAGCTTCGCGTCCAGCGCGGAGAGGGGCTCGTCGAGCAGCAGGACCTTCGGGCGGCAGACGATGGCCCGCGCGAGCGCGACCCGCTGCCGCTGCCCGCCGGACAGCTGCGCCGGCTTGCGCTGCTCCATGCCCCCGAGCGACACCATCGCGACCGCGGCCTGGACCCGCTCGGCGATCTCCGCCCGGGGCACCTTCTTCATCCGCAGCCCGAAGCCGATGTTCTCCTTCACGGTCATGTGAGGGAACAGGGCGTAGCTCTGGAACACCTGGTTCACGTCGCGGCGGTAGGGCGGCTCGTCCGTGACGTCCTTCCCCTCCAACAAGACAGCGCCGCTCGTCGGCGTCTCGAAGCCCGAGATCATCCGGAGCAGCGTCGTCTTGCCGCACCCCGAGGGGCCGAGGAGGGTGATGAACTCGCCCGCCCTGATCTGGAGGTCGACCTCGCTCACGGCGTGGAAGCCGCCGAATCGCTTGGAGACCGCGCGGAGCTCGACCATCACATCCATCGATTCACCTTGGAGGGCCGGTAACGAGAGGAACGGGCGGGGGAAGCGCAGCGAGGCGCCGGGGAGCAGCGCAGAGGAGCGGCGCGGCGCCCCGCGGCACAGCGCCGCATCAGGCCTCCGGCTCCTTGCGCAGGCCGAGCAGGAAGAACAGCGAGAACAGGAGCAGGAGCGCCATGCCGAGCGCCGCGCCGAAAGGCCAGTCGCGCGCCTGGCCGAACTGGTTCTGGATGACGTTGCCGATCATGGGCACGCGCGAGCCCCCCATGAGATCGGTGATCGCGAACATCCCGAGCGCCGGGATGAACACGAGCAGGACGCCCGCGAGGATGCCCGGCCGGGTGAGCGGGACGATGACGTGCGAGAACGCGGACACGGGCCCCGCGCCGAGATCGAACGCGGCCTCGATCAGGGCGTTATCGAGCTTCTCGACGCTCCCGTAAATGGGCAGGATCATGAACGGCAAGTACGAGTAAACGAGGCCGATGACCACCGCCGTCGGCGTGTACATGATGTCGAGCGGCGCCGAGATGATGTGCAGGTAGAGGAGCAGCCCGTTGAGGAGCCCCTCCGATTTGAGGATGGACATCCAGGCATACGTCCTGATGAGGAAGCTCGTCCAGAACGGCACCATCACCAGCATGAGCAGCCTGTTCCGGACGCCCTCGCGGGCGCGCCCGATGAAGTACGCCACCGGATATCCCGCGATGAGGCAGATCACCGTGGTGATGGCGGCGTACTTGATCGAGCTCACAAGGATCTTGAGGTAGGTCGGATCGAAGACGCGCGCGTAGCTCGACAGCGAGAACTCGAAGACCACCTGCCCGAGCTCGTCCCGCTCGCAGAAGCTGTAGACGAGCATGATCGCGGTGGGCGCCACGACGAAGGCGAAGAGCCAGAGCAAGAGCGGGGCGAGCAGCAGCCAGCCGAAGGCGCCCGGCCTCCGCTGGGCGCCCTGGAACTCGACGATCTGCCCGGTGGCCGTGTTCATGACGCTCCGCCGCTCACTCCGACGCCTTGAGGTCGGTCACCAGCTTGTCCACGTCCGCGGCCGCCTTGCCGATGTCGTGGAAGGTCTCCATCCCCGCGATGGGCGGGTAGCTCGCCGGGTTCGCGAGCTGCTCCGGCGTGAGCAGCTTGCGCGCCTCCGCGTTCGGGTTCGTGTAGGGGAACTTGTCCGAGATGAGCTTGCTGACCTCCGGGCGGAGGATGTAGTTGATGAACATCTCCGCGCCGATCTTGTTCTGGGCGCTGTCGGGGATCGCCAGGCTGTCGATCGCCTTGTGCGTCCCCTCGAGCGGCAGGACGAACTGGAACTTGCTCTTGTCCTCCTGGTAGAGCAGGGCCGCCTCCCCGCTCCAGATCACGCCGACGTCGACGTCGCCGTTGAGCAGCGCCGTCTTCGGGCTGTCGGAGTCGAACACCTTCACGAGCTTGATCCACTCCGCCAGGGTCGGCTTGACCTTCGCGAGGTTCTCGGGCGTGACGTCGTTGGGGTTCATCCCCATCGTCACCATGACCCAGGAGACGAGCTCGCGGTTGTCGTTCAGGGCCACGATGCGCCCCTTGTACTTCGGCTGGAACACGTCCTTGAAGCCCTTCACGGGCTCCTTCACCTTCTGGGTGTTGACGACGATGCCCACGACCGTGCCCATCCACGGGACCGAGTACTTGAGCTCCGGGTCGTGCGGCTGGTTCCTGAACGCGGGCGCGATGTTCTTCAGGTTCGGGACGCGCGCATGGTCGAGCGGCTGCAGCTTCTTCTGCTTGATGAGCGCCTCGACCGCGTACTCCGAGGGCTGGATGAGGTCGTACCGGGTGCTCCCCGCGAGGAGCTTCGACAGCATCTCCTCGTTCGAGGCGTAGGTCTCGTAATTGACCTTGATCCCCGTCTCCTTGGTGAAGCCGTCCAGGACCTCCTGCGGGACGTACTCGGACCACCCGAAGAGGTTGAGCTCGCCGCCGGCCTTCGGCTCGGGCGCCGGGGCGCTCCCCGAGGCGGCCGCCTGCTGCGGCGCCGGGCTCTCCTTCTTCCCGCAGCCGAGGAGGCAGAGGAGGGGGACGAACATCAGTATCAAGAGCGCTGAGATGCGTTTCATTGGCCTTTTCCTTGTCTCGCCTGCGCCGGCGCAGGCGGCCGCGTTCGCGCCGCGCGCCGCTCCCCTTCAGCCCTCGTCGGGGAGCCGCTTCGCGGTGCCCTTCAGCGACTCGGCGATCACGACCAGCATCGCGGTCGCCACGATGAACACCGTCGAGATCGTGTTCAGCATCGGGTTCAGACCGACCTTCGCCATGCCGAACACCTTGATCGGCAACGTCTCGGACTTGGGCCCGCGCGTGAAGTAGGTGACGATGAGCTCGTCCATCGACAGCGTGAACGACATCAGCGCACCGGAGATGATCGCGGGCAGAAGGTAAGGCACCAAGATCAGGAAGAACGCCTTGAGCGGCGTCGCCCCGAGGTCCAGGGCGGCCTCCTCGAGCGACGGGTCGAGCCCCGCGAGCCGCGCCTGGACGGCGATCAGCACGAACGGGAAACAGAAGGTGACGTGCGAGATGATGACCGTCGTGAACCCGAGATCGAGCTCCACCGTCTTGAAGAAGATGAGCAGGCTGATCCCCATGATGATCTCCGGGATGATCATGGGAATGAAGATCAGCGTCGTGATCGACCGGAGCGCGGGGAACCTGTACCTGTAGAGCAGGAAGGCGCCCGCCGTGCCGAGGGCCACCGAGAACGCCGTCGTGATCGCGGCGATGATCACGCTGTTGCTCAGCGACTCGATGAGCGGCGACCGGCGCTCGTCGCCGAGGTGGGCGACGAGCTCGCCGAAGAGCTGCCGATACCATTTGAAGGTGAACCCCTCCCACACCACGCTCATCCGCGAGTCGTTGAACGAGTAGGCGACGAGGAGCAGGATCGGCAGATACAGGTAGAGGAGGACGAGCCCGCTCCAGCCGCCAAGGAGCCAATTCGATAGCTTGATGCCCGACATCGTCCGGAGTCGCATGCGGCGGCCTCACAATCCGACAGGATCGCCGCGCGAGCTTATCGCTTGCAGAACGCCGCTTGCAACACATTGCCGAGTCGAGAGGACGGGCGCGACGCAGGTGATCGCGGCCACGCTGGCTGTCGTTCGCGAGCACGCGCCCACGTCACCCGCACGGATCGCACGCCCGCATGGCTCGCGCGCCCGCATGGCCCGCACGCCCGCATTGGCCGCGCGCCCGCGTCGACCCGGCCCTCGCTGCCCGCGCCACCGGCGGTACGGCGGCACGCCCGCGCGGCGGTTCCTTCCGGAGAAGCCCTTGACACCGCACTCTCCTCCGCTTACCGGCCCTGCATGACCGGGTCGTCGCGCCGCCCTTCAGGTGAGGTTCCGTGAGCACTTCCCGCATCTGGACGATCGAAGAAGCGAACGCGCTCGTCCCGACGCTCTCGTCGATGATCAGCCGGCAGCTCGCCCTGGCGAGCGATATCGAGCGCTGCTGGCAGGAGCTCGTGCAGGCCGTGCCGAAGCCGGCGGCGACGCCCGATCAGCTCATCGAGATGGCGCGCAACGGCAGCGAGCAGGCGCGGGCCCGCGAGCGCGAGCTCTCGGAGAAGATCGCCGCGTACGAGTCCGGGTGGCAGGAGGTCGAGGAGCTCGGGGTCGTCGTGAAGGACCAGCGGATCGGCCTCTGCGACTTCTACGGGCGCCTCGACGGCGCCCTCGTCTGGCTCTGCTGGCGCTACGGCGAGCCGGCCGTGGAGCACTATCACGGGCTCGAGGCCGGCTACGCCGGGCGCAGGCCGATCACCGCCGAGAGGCGCCGGCAGCTGCTCAACTGACGAGGTCCCCGTGATCGATCGGAAGAGAGCGGCGCGGGCGATCGAGGAGTTCCTCCGCGCCCTGGGGCGCGACGTCGAGGGGGACCTCGCGGGCACGGGCGAGCGGGTCGCCGACGCGTGGGCCGACGACCTGATCGAAGGCGAGGCCATCGACGCGGCCGCGGTGCTCCGCGAGGGCGCGATGGAGACAGGCCCCTTCGAGCGCGGCCTCGTCGTCGCGCGCGACCTCGCCGTGACCACGATGTGCCCGCACCACCTGCTGCCGGGGCACGGCACCGGGCTCGTCGCGTACCTGCCGGGCGCGCGGGTCGCCGGCATCGGCACGCTCGCGCACGTCCTCGACGCGCTCGCTCGGCGGCTGACCTTGCAGGAGCGCATCGGCGGGCAGCTCGTCGAGCTCCTTGTCCACGAGCTCGGCGCGCGCGGCGCGCTGTGCAAGCTCGCGCTGACCCACACGTGCCTCATCGCCCGCGGCGAGCGCAAGGCGGGCGCCCTCATCGAGACCGTCGCCGTCGCCGGCGTGTTCGCCGAGCCGGGCCCCGAGCGCGATCTCGCCCTGGCCGCGCTCTCCGGGGGGAGGGCGTGACCGACGTCGCGGTCGTCACCGGGCCGAGCCGCGGGATCGGCCGGGCGACGGCGCTCGCGCTCGCGCGCCGCGGCTTCTCCGTCGCGCTGCTCGGCCGCCCGAGCCCGCGTCTCGACGAGGTCACCGACGAGGTCCGCCGGCTCGACGTCGCCGCGCTGGCGGTCCCGTGCGACGTCGCCTCCGACGAGCAGGTGGCGCGCGCCTCCGCCGAGGTGGTGGCGTGGCTCGGCGCGCCCCGCGTCGTCGTCAACAACGCCGGCATCGTGCGCCGCGGCGCGAAGGTCCATGAGACCGCGCCCGCCGCCTGGGACGAGGTGATGGCCGTCAACCTCCGCGGCCCCTACCTCATCTCGCGCGCGTTCCTCCCGGCCATGCTGGCGCAGAGGCGCGGCCGCCTCGTGCACGTCGGCAGCATCTCCTCGACCATCGCGTCCCCCGGCAACGCGTCGTACGCCGCGTCCAAGTGGGGCCTCGTCGGCTTCTCGAAGAGCCTGGCCGAGGAGCTGCGCGGGACGGGGCTCCAGTCCATCGCCGTGCTCCCCGGCTCGGTCGACACCGACATGCTCGTCGGGAGCGGGTTCCCCCCGCAGATGAGCGCCGACGACGTGGCGCAGCTCATCGTGTACGCCGCGCTCGACGCCCCCGACGCCGTCACCGGCTCGGCCATCGAGATGTTCGGCTGATCGAGCGGCTCGGCCGAGGGCTCGCCGCCCTCGCCTCTGTCGACCTTGGCAGAGCGCAGGCCGGTGACGACGGACTGTCGAGCCCGATGTGCATGTACGTGGCGCCGCCACACCCGACCCCCTCGCGTGCTACCCTGCGGCCCGTGGATACGACGCCTCCGCGCCCGGGCGACCTCAGTGCGGCATTGCCCGAGCTCCCGCTGTTCCCGCTGCCGCAGACGGTGCTCTTCCCCGGCGCCCTGCTGCCGCTCCACATCTTCGAGCCGCGCTACCGGGCGCTCGTGCGCGACGCCCTCGAGACGCACCGCATCCTCTCCGTCGTGCTCATCACGGACAGCCGCGCCATCGACGCGCACGGCCACCCCGCCATCGCCGAGGTGGCCGGCGCCGGCGAGATCATCGATCACGCCGAGCTGCCGGGGGGCCGCTACAACATCGTGCTGCGGGGCCGCGCCCGCGTCCGACTGGCGGAGCGCCCCTTCGTGCCGCCCTACCGCACGGCCGCGGCGGCGGTCCTCGACGACGAGCCCGGGGAGGTGTCGGCCCAGGATCACGCCGCGCTCATCTCCACCGCGGCCTCGTTCGCGGCGCTCGTCCGGGATCGGGACGGCAACTTCGAGTTTCGGCTGCCGCGCGACGCGGCCACGTCGGTCATCGCGGATCTCTGCGCCCACCACCTCATCCTCGACGCGCGCGAGCGGCAGACGGTGCTGGAGACCCTCGATGTCGGCGCGCGGGTGCGCCGCGTGACCGAGGCGCTCGCGCTCCAGCAGCTCGCGCTCGCCTCGTCGGCGCGCGACGTCAACTGAGATCGGAAGGGCCGGCCTGCCCGCATCGTCCCGTGCGCCGCACCTGAACACGAGTCCAGAAGCGGCGCCGGAGCGGGGTGCGGTCGCCCCAAGATCGGGTAGGCTGCGCCGCCTATGGCGACCTCTCGTTCAACGGAACCTTCTGCCCCGATCATCGTCAAGCACCCGGGGTGTCCCCAGTGGGGACTCGGATACCTCGTCGAGGAGCGCGACGAAAAGCGCTTCTACGATTTCGAGGACGGCCACAATCACTCCATCGCCAAGGCTTTCTGGTCGAAGCTCGAGCCGGTGCAGCTCGGCGATGACGAGGCGAGCGCGCTCGAGGCAAGGATCCGCGGGCTCCGTGACCGGCCGTCGGCCGCCGCCAAGAAGCAGCGCGCCCGCGTGGTCGCGCCGCCGCTCACGAACTTCGACGAGCAGGTCGCGAGCTTCGAGTCGCAGTTCGAGGGTGGGTTCGGGGGTCCGCAGTTCATCGCCGAGGAGCGCGGCGCCGTTGGGGGCGAGGGGGCCGACGGCCCGGCGAGCGTCGCGAAGAAGAAGAGCAAGGCCTTCAAGCAGGGCGCCATCGAGACCGCGCGCGCGCTGCTCGCCAAGGGCGAGCTCGAGGCGCTGCTCGCGGCCGGCAACGTGACCGATTTCATGGAGCGGATCGCCAAGGTCCACAAGTCCGCGACCGGCCTCCTGCACCCCCTCGGCGATCTCATCCCGTTCAACAAGATGCCGGCCGAGCACCACCGCGCCTACGCAGAGGCGGTCGTGGATCTCCTCTACGGCGCGGGCGACTACGCCGCGCGCTTCGACCGGCTGGCCGGCGTGCTCGCCGCGGCCAAGGTCGTCACGTGGCCGCTCGTCACGATCCTCGGCGCGCTCGTCTACCCGGACGAGCACGTCTTCGTGAAGCCCTCCTTCTTCGAGAAGCAGGCGGTCGTGCTCGGCTTCAACCTCGCCTACGATCGCGCGCCGAGCGCCGAGGGGTATGCCCGGATGCAATCGCTCGCGCGCGAGCTCGAGCGTCGCCTGCGCGAGCGCGGCCTCGCCCCGCGCGACCTGATGGACGTCTACGCGTTCCTCTGGCGCACGATCTCCCCGTCCAAGCCGTCCACGAAATCCTGACATCCCGCGTCAGGCCGCCCTGCGCGACGTCGTTGGACGCTGCGCGGGGTGGCCCTACGCTGCGCGAGGCGGCCTGAGGCGGCGTGACGCGCCGCCGACGACCCTCGACGCGCGGCCGTGGCCCGCCTATGCGACCCTCCAAGGAGGGTTTCGCATGAAGGCAGCCGTGCTCGAGGCCGTGAAGAAGATCGCCGTACGTCAGGACGTCGCGCCGCCGCAGATCGGCCCGCGCGACGTCCTGGTCCGCGCGAAGGCTTGCGGCATCTGCGGGACCGACGTGCACATCTGGGAGGGCGATTTCTTCCCGACCTTCCCGCTGATCCCCGGGCACGAGCTCGCCGGCGAGGTGGCGGCGGTAGGCGACGAGGTCGAGGGCCTCCGGCCCGGCGATCGGGTGATGGTCGACCCGACGGTGACCTGCGAAGAGTGCCACTTCTGCATGATCAACCGGCAGAACCACTGCCTGAAGTGGAACGCTGTGGGCGTGACGCGCGACGGCGGCTTCGCCGAGCTCGTCCGGGTCCCCGCGAAGAACTGTTATCGCTTCGAGCGCGTCTCGTTCAGCGAGGCGGCCTTCTGCGAGCCGCTCGCGTGCGTCGTCTTCGGTCAGGATCGCGCGCGCATCGAGATCGGCTCGGAGGTCCTGGTCCTCGGCGCCGGCCCGATCGGCCAGCTGCACCTCCAGGCGAGCCTCGCGAACGGCGCCGCCGCGGTCACCGTGGTCGACATGGTCGAGTCGAAGCTCGATCTCGCCCGCCAGCACGGCGCGACCGAGGTGGTGCTCGCCGACAACGCGCTCCAGGCGAAGCTCAAGAAGATCGCGCCCTACGGCTTCGACGTCGTGATCGACGCGACGGGCATCGCCCGGGTGCTCGGCGACTCGGTCCAGTACGTCAAGAACGGGGGGCGGTACCTCGTGTTCGGCGTGTGCGGGCCGCACGACAAGGTCGAGGTCTCGCCGTTCGAGATCTACCGGCGCGATCTCGAGATCATCGGCAGCTTCGCGATCCGGCGGACGTACGATCGGGCATTCAAGCTGATGGAGCGCGGCGCGGTCGACGTGAAGAAGCTCCTGTCCGAGGCGATGCCGGTCGAGGAGCTCCCCCGCGGGCTCGAGATGATGAAGAAGGGCACCGCGCCCATGAAGCTCCAGATCGTGTTCTAGCCGCTCGGCTTCGCGCTTACGAAACTTACGACATTCGTGGTTAGTTAATAGTCGTTACGAAGATCACCGAATACTACGAAACTGCAAAAAGGACGCTTTCCATGGCCATCGTGATCGGAATCGACGTCGGGACCAGCGGCCTCAAGGCCATCGCAGTCGAAACGGAGCGCGGCGCGGCGGTCGCGTCGGCGCACCGCGAATACCCGCTCTCCACGCCGCACGCAGGGTGGGCCGAGCAGGATCCCGAGGACTTCGCCGCGGCGGCGCTGAGCGCCCTCGGCGAGCTGGCCCGCGCCCTCGGCCCGCGCCGCGACGACGTGCGCGCGATCGGGCTGACGGGGCAGATGCACTCGGCGGTCTTGCTGGACGAGGCGCAGGCCGTCATCCGGCCCGCGATCCTGTGGTGTGACACGCGCACCACGGCCGAGTGCGAGGCGATCCGCGCGAACCCGAAGGTCGGCGACGCTGGGCTCGCGCGCCTGGTCGGCAACCGCGCGCTCGAGGGGTTCACGCTGCCGAAGCTGCTCTGGCTGCGGGCGAACGAGCCCGAGGCGTTCGCCCGCGTCCGCACGGTGCTCATGCCGAAGGATTTCGTGGGCTTGCGGCTGACGGGCGAGCTCGGGACGGACGACAGCGACGCGAGCGGCACGCTGGCGTTCTCGCCCGGGGATCGCTCCTTCAGCGCCGAGCTGCTCTCGGCGGTCGGCGTCCCGCGCGCGGTGTTCCCGCGGTCTGCGCCCTCGAACGCGCCGCTCGGCCAGCTGAAGGCCGAGGTCGCGGCCGCCACGGGGCTGCCGGCGGGCATCCCCGTCGTGCGGGGCGCCGCGGACAACGCGGCGGGCGCGGTGGGGCTCGGCATCGTGCGCCCTGGCCGGGCGATGGCCTCGGTCGGCACGAGCGGCGTGATCCTGGCGCACACCGACTCGTGGATCGTGGAGCCCGAGATGCGGTTGCACAGCTTCTGCCACGCGGTCCCGGGCCGCTTCTACCTGATGGGGGTGATGCTCGCCGCCGGCGGCGCGCTCCGCTGGTACCGCGACGTCCTCGGCGACGGGGAGCGCATGGCGGCCGAGATCCGCAAGGTCGATCCGTACGAGATCATCTCGGACACGGCGTCGACGGCGCGCCCCGGCGCGGGCGGCGTGGTCTTCCTGCCGTACCTGATGGGCGAGCGCACGCCGCACAACGACGCGGCGGCGCGCGGCGCGTTCGTGGGGCTGAGCGCTCGGACGACGAAGGCGGACCTGTCGCGCGCGGTGCTCGAGGGCATCACGTTCGGGCTCGCGGACTCGCTGGACCTGATGCGCGGCGTGGGGCAGACGAACGGCGCGGCGGCGGTCTCGATCGACGAGATCCGCCTGACCGGCGGCGGGGCGCGGAGCCCGTTCTGGCGCCAGCTGATGGCCGACGTCTTCGAGGCGCCGGTGGCGATCACGACGTCGACCGAGGGCCCGGCGTACGGCGCGGCGCTGCTCGGCGCGGCGGGCGCGGGGTTGTTCCCGTCGGTCGAGGATGCGGCGGACGCGTTCGTTCATGTCGTGTCCCGGGTCGCGCCGGACGCGGCGCGCTCGGCGCGGTACCGGGAGATCCATGCGGTGTACCGGGGGCTCTACAACGACCTGCGCGGGCGGTTCCGGGAGCTCGGGAAGCTGGCGTGATGGGGTGAGGCGGGGGTCCTGCGGGGCGCGGGACTAAGGCCTTTCTGGATGGCTCGGCGCCCAGCGAGGGAGCTCGCTGGGCGCCTGCCGTCAGCGCAGAGCCTGGGACGACGCCAGGCGACGTGGGTTTAACGCGGCTTCGGCACGTAGCAGAGCTGCATCCACGGCCGCCTCAGATCCGACGAGAAATCGCTGGCGAAGAGCTGGATCTGCTCGCGGTCGTCCGAGCGGAGCAGGATGCCGTAATTCTCCGCCTCGCCGCGAAGCCAGTCCAGGACGAGCCCGGTCACGTCGAACGAGAGGACTTGACCGTCCTCCACGATGGCCTTCACGCCGCCGGAGACCGCGACCGGGGCGGGGTCGAACCCGTCCTCTGCGAAGGAGGCCCAGGATTCGCTCTCGTCCCAGTCCTTCACCACGCGGTGCACGGAGATCGTCGCCGGCCCGCTCGTGCTCGCCACCCGCAGCCCGACACGGGCCATGAGGAGCGTCGCCCCCCGGGGAGGGTCCGCGGAGAGATCGAAGCGGAGCAGGGCGCGACGGACCGCGTCGGTGCCGCGCGGCGCCCCCACGAGGAGATCGGCGCGCCCACCGAAGCTCTGTTCAGGCTGGTCACTGGCGATGTACGTATCGCGGACCTGACCGGGGGTGATGCCGCCGCGCAGGATCAGGCGGCTATCGAGCGTGGACTCCTCGCCAGCGAGCACCTTGTCCAGGAACTCGCTGCGGACGCCAGGGACGGCCACGCGCCCGAGCGCGCCCAGGGCGCCGCAGAAATCGGATCTGGCGACGAACGAGCTCACACCCGCGACGACCTCGACGCCGTTCTGCTGGATCAGCGCTGGACCGCCGCTGTCGCCAAAGCACACGCCGCCCTGTCCGTCCGACTGATCGATCACGATCGTGAGCGGCTCGACCTCGCTGACGCGCGCTTCCGCCCTCCGGCGGATCGAGTTCTGCGCCGGGGTGCCGCCGTACCCCACGACGGTCACGGCGCTCCCGACCGTGACATCGTCGGGCGCCGATGCGAGCGGGATCGGCGTGACATCGAGATCTCCCGCGCCTCTGGCCGTCACGACGCAGACATCGTGGTCGTTGTTGAGCACGTTATAACATGGGTGAAGCGCGACCGAACCGGCATCGACATCCAGCGCCTTTGACGGCTGGAGGAAGTCGGGACCGACGAGGACCTTCTTCGGAGCAGATGGCCAGCAGCAGTGCGCGGCGGTCAGCACGTGGACCTTGTCGCCATCGGCGCTCCGGCGAACGATGGTGCCGCTGCAGCCTCCGTCCAGGGACACCACCGCCGTGTGTGTGTTGTCCGCGCGAGCGTCGGCGCCGATGACCGCTGACCGCCCCTCCCCGCTGTCCTCGCGAGAGACGATCTCGGCCGGTTGCGCGCAGGCCGCCGCCGACAAGAGCACGGAGATGGCCAGCCGGGCCACCGTGAGCGTTCTCATGATCCGACCTCCCCCAGACCACCAGCACGCGGGCGACGCCCTCACGTGTCCTCGAACGTCCCCGATGTTCGTCCGTCCATTAGGAATCTTGTTGGCGATCCCGGCTCCGTCAATCGATCGCGCAGCGCAGCCGCGCTCGCTCCGCAATCCTCGCCCTGAACGAGCGGCGATCGCGAGCCGCGTGGAAAGCGCATCTTCACCCCTCCCGCGAAGAACGCGACGGCGCGCATTCTCCAGAGATCGCCCATTTCACGCCGCGAGCGCGCTTGGCGCCAGCGCTGGAGCCAAGCGGCCCGGGCCTACGCCGCCCGCACCCACCCCCGCGCCGTCTCCTCGAAATGCTCCGCGCGCGCGATCTCGAAGACGCTGCTGTCGGGTTGCCAGGAGTTCCGCTCGATATCGATCTTCCGCCCGTCGACGCGGATCACGTTGAACGCGTTCTGCTCCCCACGCCCGCGCGTCGAGGTCGCCGTGCCGGCCTGGATGATGAGCGAGGAGTGGCCGCCGGCGTCGAAGCGCTCCGCGGAGTGCCCGGTGTGGCTGAGGTGCAGGTGCCCCGACAAGATGACGTCGACGCCGCAGCCCGCGATCGCCGCCATCGCCTGCCTCGCGCGCCCGACGATGACATGCGGCGAGTTCTCCGGCAGATCGAACGGATGGTGCGTGACCACGATCTTCGTGATCTCGGGCCCGAGATCGCACATCCTCTCCTTGATCCCCAGGATCTGACGCGCGTTGATGCGCCCGTCCTTGATGGTCAGCGAACGCGCGGTGTTGATGCCCAGGATGGCGATCTCCCCGTCGAGGTGGAACGGCGAGAGGTCGTCCGTGATGTGGCTCCGGTACCTGTCCAGCGGGCGAAAGAACCTGTCGAACAGGTTGTAGAGCGGGACATCGTGGTTGCCGGGCACCACGATCTGCGGGGACGGCAGCGCGTCGAGGAAGGCGCGCGCCTCGGCGAACTCGGCGTCGCGCGCCCGCTGGGTCAGGTCGCCGGAGATCACGACCACGTGAGGATCGAGCCTCCCTATCCTGTCGATCAGCGGGCGGAGGATCGCCTTGTCGACGCGGCCGAAGTGCAGATCCGACAGGTGCACGAGCGTGCGCACGGTGCGTCATCCCCCCAGCGCAGCGATACGGCGAGAGGGGTCCTCCCGCCGTCGCGAGCCAGCGTTGAGCTCGGACGACAGCGGCGCGACGACGCGCAGCGCCAGAGGCCGCACGCGATAGCAGAGCGGCGTCGCCATCCTGAGGACCTCGCCGTCCGCAGCCACGTAAAGGCGGCGATGGGGCGCCTCCACCCGGAGCGCCGTCGTACGCAAGATGCTGAAATCGGTCGATTTGTGGATGCGTCCGGCGACCGCGCTGGCGATGAGCTTGACCGTGGAGAGGCGGCTCTCCGCGTGCGCCACGCACACGCCGAGCTCGCCCGAGCACGGCGGGCGCTGGCGGCCAATGTCCACATCGCCGAGCTTGAAGTCGTTGTTCGCGACGAAGACGAACGGCGTCTCCAGCTCGATCTCCTGCCCATCCAGGACGAGCCGGAGATGGACGCGCTCGTGCCGCTGGATCCCCGAGGCGGTCGCCAGCGCCAGGGCGACCCACTTGTTGAGCCCACGCCTCTTCCGGAGCGCCTCGCGGCCACGCACGATGCCCGGGTAAATGCCCAGCGTCGAGTTGTTCACGAAGGCGCGACCGTTGACCTCGCCGACATCGACCCGGACGCGCCGCCCCTCGACGAGCGTGCGCACGGCGCCCTCGAGCGTCAGCGGAATACCGAGGTGCTTTGCAAAATGGTTCACCGTGCCGAGCGGAAGGACCCCCATCGTCTTCTCCGTGCCGGCGATCGCGGAGGCGACGGTGTTCACCGTCCCATCGCCGCCCGCGGCCACCACGAGGTCGTAAGGCCCCCGCGCCACCCGGCGGGCGAGCTCCCCCAGCTGCGGCCCCTTCTCGGCGCACAGCACCTCCGCGACAAAGCCGCGCTCTCTCAGGAGCTCCCAGAGCCGCGCTCGCTGCTCCGCCGCGCGGTTCGACCGGGAGGAACAGTTCAGGAGGACCGCCATGGATCGATGCATCACCGTCGCGCTCCCGGCTTGGGTAAAGGGCCCACGCCCGCCCGACAGCGAGAAAGCAGATCGCGCGCCACCGTCCCCGCAGCGGGCGATCGCGGCGCTCCCGCTGCGCCACGCAGCGCGGAGCGTGGCGGATTGCCACGCTCGCCTCGCGCCGCGCCACAGCGGGCGCTCCCGCTCGCCTCGCGCCCGCGCCACAGCGGGCGCTCCCGCTCGCCTCGCGCCGCGCGCCATGCGAGAGCGGGCGTTCCTCAGCGCATGCCGATCCCGCCGTCCGTCTCCAGCCGAGGCCAGGTGAAGAAGAACGTGGCGCCGGCGCCCCGCTCCGACTCGACCCACACGCGCCCGCCCTTGCTGAGCACGATCTTCTGGACGATCGCGAGCCCGATGCCCGTCCCCTCGATGTTGTCACGCGCGTTCAGGGTCTGGAAGATCTCCCATACCTTCCCGTGGTATCGCGGGTCGATCCCGGGCCCGTTGTCCTTCACCGAGAACTCCCAGAGATCGCCCACCTCCCGCCCCCGCACCTCGACGCGCGCGTCGGGGCGATCGGCATACTTCAGCGCATTGCCGATCAGGTTCATGAAGACCTGCTCCAGCGGGACCCGCTCGGCGAGGAGCGTCGGCATGCCCGCCGCGATGTCGATCGACGCGCCCGGAGGGACGGCGAGCAACGCGAGGACGTCGTCAAGGAGCTTCTGGACGTCCACGATCTCGGGCCTGTCGCGGAGCCGTCCAGCGCGCGAGTAGCGAAGGATCCCGTCGATGAGCGCCTCCAGCCGGACCACGCGCGAGCGCAAGAGATCCATGTGCTGGCGCGTCTCCGGCGTCGCCTTGTCCACGAGATCGTCCTCTATCCACTGCGAGAGGTTCGCGATGGCGCGGAGCGGCGCCTTCAGATCGTGGCTCGCCACGTAGGCGAAGCGGTCGAGCTCCTTGTTGCTCCGCTCGAGCGCCTGGATGAGCTGCTGCGCCTTCCGGAACAGGTGCGCGTTATCCATCGCGATGGCGGCCTGCGCCGCGAGGCCGACCACAAGCTTCTCCGCCCGCTCGGTGAAGACGCCCCGCCCGGAGTGCCCGAAGAACAGCCCGCCGATGACATGCCCCGAACGGGAGACCACCGGCACGGCAAGGTAGCTGACGACGGGCAAGTGGCCCTTCGGCATCCCGTGGTGAGGGGCGTTGTTCCCGTAACGCGCGTCCTTCGTGACATCATCGAGCCGCACCACGCCCTCTCCGTTGAAGGTCGGAGCGAACACGTCGGTGTTCCGCGGCATCGGGAACCCGGAGAAGTGCTCTCGATCCACGCCAGAGATGGTGTAAAGCATGTAGCTTTTCCCATCCGAGTTCGTGACGTTATAGAAGAACGCGCCGAACTGGGCGCCGCTCAGCCGGGTGGCCGCGTCGGTCACCGCCTGCACGAGCTTCTCCAGATCCAGCTCGGCGGCGAGCTGCTTGCCCGCGCGATTGAGCAGCTCGAGCGTCTCGCCTTCTTCCTGGAGCCTGTCCTCCGTCTGCTTGCGCTCGGTGATGTCGAGCACGATCGTCCCCACGCCCAGGATGCGCCCGTCCTTCGCCCGCACCGGCGCGTAATTGACCAGCCAGGAGCGCGGTCGCTCCGAAGTCCGCGTCATCCCCGTCACCTCGGCGGTGAACGCGTCGCCCGTCTCCAGGACGCGCCGGAGCGGGCCGACGATGGCGTCGCCCATCTCCGGGAGCAGCTCGGGGATCGTCCTGCCGAGGTGCGCCTCGAGGGGGATCCCGCTGAGATCCGCCAGCGCCTGGTTGAGCCGCACCACGCGGAGGTCGGGGTCGATCACCCCGAGCCCGGCGGTCGTGGCCTGGAAGAAGGCGTCGACGAGCGCGCCGTCCGCCAGAGACTCGTGCAGCGCCTGGCGCTCCTGACCGAGCAGCGCGGCCCCCGCCTCGCCGCGCTGCGGGGACGCCGGGGTGACCTCCACCGCCGTGCACGAGGCCGGCTCGGAGGGCTCCGCCGCTCCTTGATGCGAATCCGTGTTCTCCATGGACCTCGTGGACACAGGCTGTCCCTCCGAGCCTAGCGCTCGAGTGCAAACGCGACATCCGCCGTCTGTCGCCAGGCCGTTCTCTCGGCTCCAGCGCGAGGGGGCGCTGGCGGACGCGGCCGGAGACGACCGCTTTCGCCAGCGCGTTTCCCGGCACACGCCGGCGACGCTCGGCTACACGCCGGCGACGACTGGCCGGGCGAGGCGGAAGCCCACGGCGCTGAAGCGATCCTCCGGGCGCGCGGCAAAGCGGCCTGCTGCGCGGCACGCCGCGGGGGGACCGGAGCTCCACGCGCCCCCGCGGATCGAGCGGAGCCCCGGGGCCGCCGCGTCCGCCGGCTTCAGGCGCGCGATGCGGTCGACCACGGTGGGGCCATCGGGCATCCACAGCTCGGCGCACCAGTCGCGGACGTTGCCGGCCAGGCCCCGGGCGCCGTGGGGGCCCTCGTCCGTCGGATGGTCGTCCACCGGCGCCGGGCTCGCGGGGCCGGGGCGGCCCCCCACGATGCAGGCCCACGTCGGCTCGGGCTCGTCTCCCCACGGGAAGAAGCGCCCGTCGACGCCGCGCGCGGCCTTCTCCCGCTCGAGCTCGCCGACGAGGCGCCACGGCGCGCCGGTGCGCGCCTCGATCCAGGACGCGTAGGCGACGGCGCTGCGCCAGTCCACCGAGGCGACGGGGTGCCGCGCCTGCTCCGCGCGCGCCTGCGGGCCGAGCACGAAGCGCCCGTCCCCGTCGCGCGCGAACAGCGGGATGTCCACGTCGCCGGCGATCGCGCGGGCGACGCGCGGGCACGCCGCCGCCGCCTCCGCCTCGCGCCCGCGCAGGTCGTTCAGGAAGGCGAGGTACTCGGCCTGCGTCACCGGGTGCCGCCGCACCACGAAGCCGTCGACCCAGATCCGGCACGCCGGCAGGCCGTCGCCGGCCTGCGGGTCCCCGCCGGCCGAAAAGAAGCCCGCCGGCACGTAGACGTCCTCTTCGCCGAGCGTCTCCGAGGGCAGCAGGGGCACCACGAACGGCTCTGCGCTGCCCGGACGCACGCCGTCCCAGTGCTCCCCGCGGCCGATCTTCACGGGGTACCGCGCCTCGCGGTACCCGGGCGCGCGGATCAGGAGCAGGTAGCTGCCGCGCGCGAGCGGGACCTCGAAGAGCGGCGTGTGGCCGAGGAGCCCCTGGGGCTCGGCGTGCAGCCGGCGCTCCCGCTCGACGTAGCGGAGCAGCCAGACCTGCGCCCCCTCGGGATCGGTCCGCAGCGAGAGGGCGCCGGTGCCGCGGAGCAGGGCCGCGTGCCGCTCGCGCGCGTGCGCCCTGAGGAACGCCTCGGCCCGCGCCGCGGCCTCGGCGTCGCGCGCCTCCTCGGCCGCGCGCAGGTCGGCCAGGTGGGCGTCGGCGAGCGCCGCGTGCGCGTCGTCGCAGTCAGGAGCCTCGTTGAGCGCCGCGCGGAGCTTCTGGTGCCAGGTCGCCTCGTCCAGGGCGGCGGCGCGGTCGAGCGCGCGCGCCTCGTCCTCGAGCGCCCACCCCTGCGCCTTCTCCGCGGCGGGCGCGAACGACTCGAGGCGCCCGAGCACCGCCTTCGCCTCGGCCCGGAGGGCCCGGGCGCGCGCGCGGAGGCCCTCGATCTGCGGCGCCAGCGCGCGCGACTCCTCGACAAGGGCGCGCGCCCGCTCGCGACGGCGGGCGCCGTCGAGGAAGCCGCGGATCTCCGCGGCGAGCACCTCGGCGCTCGCGTAACGCGAAGGCGGCTCGCGGGCCATCGCCCGCTCGCAGATCGCGATGAGATCGCGCGGGATCTGGTCGCAGCACCGGACGGCGAGCCGCTCGGGCGGCCGCTGGACCACCTGCGCCAGGACGGCCAGCGCCGTGCCCCGGAACGGGGGCTCGCCGCAGAGGAGCTCGTACAGGACGGCCCCGAGGGAGTACACGTCGCTCGGAGGCCCGAGCTGCTCGACCTCGCCGCGCGCCTGCTCCGGGGGCATGTAGACCGGCGTCCCCAGGACGAGCCCCGCGTGGGTGTGGTGGCCGCTGTCCGGGAGCGCGCCCGCCAGCGCGCCGCGCGCGGTCGCGCGGGCGATGCCCCAGTCCATCACGAGGACCTCGCCGAACTCGCCGATCATGACGTTGTCCGGCTTGAGATCGCGGTGGAGGACGCCCTGGCCGTGCGCGTACGCGACCGCCTCGCAGACGCGGACGAAGACGTCGAGCCCGCGGCGCAGCGCCTCGGGCGAGGGGCCGGCCTCGCCCGCGGCGTGCAGCGCGCGGATCAGCGCGCTCAGCGTGCGGCCGCGGACCTCCTTCATCGTGAACCAGAGCTGGCCCGTCGGGAGCATCCCGCAGTCGTGGACAGGGACGATCCCTGGATGCTGAAGGCACGCCGTGAGGCGCGCCTCGTCGAGGAAGCGCGCCCTCCCGTCCGCCTCGTCTTGCCCCTCGATGTGCAGCAGCTTCATGGCGAGCACGCGGCCCATCACGCGATCGCGCACGCGCCGCACCTCGCCCATGCCTCCGCGGCCGATGGCCCCGAGATCCTCGTAGCGGTCCCACGGCCACGCGGGGGCCGGCGCGTGGGCCGCGGGAGGCGCGGCGTCCGGGCGCTGCTCGGCGGCCACCAGCGCATCCCCGGTCGCCGCGGGCGCGCCCCCGGTCGGCCTGGGCGCGCCGTTTGTCGCCACCGGCGCGCCCCTGGCTGCCGGCGGCGCGTCCCGGACCACGGTCGCCGGCAGCTCTTCCGTGCGCGCGGCGTGCTCGGCGAGCACCCGCTGGATCTCCGCGCACGCCGAGGGAGACAGGTGCAGCTCACCCGCCAGCTTCCGGAGGAGTGCCGCGGGATCGCTCATGGGAGGCCTCGCCTTCGACGCGGTTGATGTGGTCGGCGGCGCCATCTTACGCTGCATCCATGGCGGTCTTGAAGCATGAAGCCCACGGCGTTCGGGTGACGCTCCCGGCGCGCGCGCGGGTCGGCCGCGCGCGCGACTGCGCCGTGCGCCTCGGGGACCGTTGCGCCTCCGGCGAGCACGCCGTCCTGTTCTGGGACGGGGCGCGCTGGTGGATCCGCGACCTCGGGAGCACGAACGGCACCCACGTCGGCGGCCGGCGGCTCACGTCCGCCGAGCGGGTCGCGCTCGACGCGGGGACGGAGGTCGTGTTCGGCGGCGACGCCGAGCGCTGGATCGTGGAGGAGGCCGGCGCGCCGGTCACGAGCGCGCGGGCCGAGCTCACCGGCGAGGTGCGCCAGGCGGAGGAGGGCCTGCTCGCGCTCCCGGACGCCGCCGATCCCCGGGTCACGCTCTTCGAGGATCAGCACGGCGCGTGGCAGATCGAGATCGACGGGAGCACCCGCCCGGCCGTGGATCAGGAGCGCATCGAGGCCGGGGGCGCCTGGGTCCTGCGGGTCCCGCCGAGCGCGGTCGACGCCGTCGTGGCGACGACCGCGTCGAGCGCGGCGAGCCCCAAGCTCCTCGGCCTGACCGTCCTGCGCTTCGAGGTGAGCCACGACGAGGAGCACATCGCCGTCTCCCTCGTGCAGGGGCACAGGGTCATCCAGCTCGCCGCGCGCGCCCACCACGAGCTGCTCCTCATGCTGGCGCGCTCCCGGGTGCACGACCGGGACAGCGGGCTGCCCCCGGCCGAGCGCGGGTGGCGCTACGTCGACGACCTGCTCGGCAAGCTGCGGCTCGACCTCCATCACCTCAACGTCAACGTCTTCCGCGCGCGCCAGCAGCTCGCCCGCGCGGGCGTGCTCGACGCCGGCTCGCTCATCGAGCGGCGGACGACCTCGCGGCAGCTCCGGCTCGGCACCGAGGCGATCGAGGTGATCCGGCACTGATCGCGGCCTCGCGGCCGGACCGCCCCCCTCGCGCGTGACCGCCTGTCATCGACGTCGCGGCCAGGCGGATCCAGCTTTCCTCTTGTCGATGCCGGGTGAGGCCGCGGGTCGCGCGTCGTGGACGCGCACGTGCGCCGCCGCCGGAGCGCGCGCCGGCCAGGGCCTGCGCGCCGCGATCGATGCTGTCGAGATCGTCATCCCAGGAGAGAGCGCGACCATGACCAACGAAGCAGACTCAACGCACGTTGCGCCCGCCGAGGGCGCCTCCCTTTCAACGCGCGGCAACGCAAAAGGCCATTTGAGCTCCGGCGTGATCTACCAGATCCCGCCGGACGTGAGGCTCAGGATCTTCTCGACCGTGGATCTCGTCCGGATCGTGGCCATCGGGGCCACCGGGGTCTCCAACGGCCAGCTGAGCTTCCAGGCGCAGACGGAGTACTGGCGCTGGGCAACCACGCTCACCTTCTCGAGCACATTGACCTTCGCGTCCGAGGTGATCCCGAGCTTCACGGCGCCCGCGCTCGACGCGTACCTGGACGCCGTGAGCCCGAGCAACCAGTTCACGGCCCCCCGGAACCCCACCCAGGGCGACTGGACGCAGGGGACGCGCGTCGTCCCCGGGACCCGCACCGGGTTTCTCTACCGGATGCCGAGCCCTGACAACGCCCAGGTGAAGATGGGAGTCCTGTTCGAGAAGGACAACCAGACATCGGCCCTGATGGCGGCCGCCTGGTACGTGAAGACGCAAGCGCCGAGCAACGGCCTCGCGTTCAACAAGAAGATCTTCTCGAACACGCTGACCCGGGTGAGCGGCACGAACCCGAACGCCATCGAGGTGGGCACCTGGTATTATATCCTGATGGGCACGCCCTGACCTCGAGCAGGGCCGGCGGAGAGAGGCACCGCGCGCGCCGCCTCAGAGGAGCGGGGTAGATCGACGCTCCGGCTCCCGGAGGGGGATGTGCAGCTCGCGCTGGGGCATCGGGACGACGATCCCCTCCGCGTCGAGCCGCTGCTTGAAGTGGCGCGTGAGCTCGAGCCGCGCCGGGAAGAAGTCGGGGGGGAGCGTCCAGGCGCGGACGAGCAGGTTGACCTTGTCGTCCGCGAGCTCCACCACGTCGACCGATGGCGCCGGCTCCGGCAGCACGCGCGGCTCGTTCGAGAGGACGTCCCGCAGCGTGGCGACGGCGTGGGCGATGTCGGCGGTGGCGCTGACGCCGATCGTGAGGTCCATGCGCCGGCGCTGCGCCCGGGTGAAATTCTGGATCTTGGCGGACCGGACCTTGGAGTTCGGCAGCGTGATGGGGACGCCGTCGAAGCTCGTCAGCTTGGTCTGGAACACGTCGATGGCGTCGACGATGCCCGAGGTCCCGTCGACCTCGATCGCGTCGCCGACGTCGAACGGGCGGAGCACGAGCAGGACCAGCCCGGCGGCCACGTCCGACAAGGTGTCCTTGAGGGCGAGGCCGATGGTCAAGCCCGCGGCGCCGAGCACGGCGAACAGGCTCTTCGTATCGACACCGAAGCGCTCGAGCACGGCCATCGCGGTGACCGTCAAAATGGTGAGGCGACTTACGCTTGCCAGCAGAGGGACGAGGGTCGCGTCGATCTGCGTCCACTTCCTGCCGAGCGACCGCACGCTCCGCGCGGCCCAGGCCGCGGCCATCCACCCGACGATCGCGATGAACAGAGCGCTCGCGACGCCGGACCCGTGGCTCTTCAGGAGCTCGATCGGCGTGCCCCACGTCGGAATCCCCTGCTCCACTGCGCATCCTCCTCGGCGCCACGCGCGGCGCGCCCTGCGCCGGGCTGTCTCCGCGCGCGGCCGGCGGGAGTCAACCGGCGAACGTGACGAGGCGCCGGAGCCGCTGGGCCCCGAGCTCCACGCCGTTCGCGAGGCCCCGGAGGAGGTGGGCGATGACGTCGTCCTTCGCCGCCCGCATGGCGCGCGCCGGGCGCGCCGCGAACCACGCGAGCTCGTCGGCGACCACCTCCACGAGGGGCTTGCGCATCGAGAGCCAGCGGGCGCACCACGCGGCGAGGGGCGTGTCGCCCTCCACGGTCGCGACGTACTGGAGCAGCTCGACGAGATCGACGCCGTGCCGCATCCCGAGGAGCGTACCGCGATAGGACCTCTCGGTGCTGAGCAGGTGATCGGCGAGGCGCTCGCGCAGGGCCGAGAAAGCCTCGCCGACCGCGAGGCCGCCCGCGCTGATGGGCAGCTCGCGCTCGCGGAGGAGCGGGCAGATCTCCGACAGCGCGGCCTCCGCGTGGGCCGAGACCGCCCGCATGGCGCGCGCCGGCGGCACATCGCCGAGGCGATCCGCCTCGATCCGCGGGTGGATCATCGCCGAGCGCTCCGTCTGGAACAGCTCCCGGACGAGGCTCGTGAGGAACGCTCGCCCTTTCCGGCTCTCTTCCTGCGGCCCGGACTCGTCCCCTGAAAGGCCGGCCTCGCCGTTCATCGCACCGTTGATTTGGAGTTCCTGCATGTTCGTCCCCTCTCCCCTTCTCGCGGGGAACGTCAGGACCTGCTCGCGGCGCGCCGCGCTCCGGTCCTCGCCCCCGAGGTCGTCTTGCGCGAGGCCGCGGCCCCGCCGCGGCGGGCCGTGCCCTTCGTGGCGCGGGGGCGGCCGCTCGCCGTCTTGGCCGAGGTGCTGCGAACCTTTGTCGAGGTGCTGCGCGACCGAGCGCTGGACGCGGCGCTCTTCTCCGCCCTCGCCGCCCTCGCCGGCGCCTTCTTCGCGGTCGTGGACCGCCCGGCGCTCGCCGCGTTCCGCTTGCGGGTCGCCGCGGCCTTCTTCGCCGCCGCGCTCCTCGCGGCGGCCGGCCGCGCCTTGGACGCGGCGCCCCCCTTGCGGCCCCCCTTCTTCGCCGGCTCCTTGTTCACCGGCTTGCCCACCCCCGAGCCCGACTTCTTCCCCCCTCCGGTCATCTTGTTGACGGTCGCCCAGGCCCGCCGCTCGGCCTCGTCCTCGGAGACCCCGCGTTTCTCATATCCCTCTTCGATGTGCTCGGCCTGCCGCTTCTGCTTCGTCGTGTAGCTGGATTTGTCGCCTCTAGGCATGGTGCCCTCCTTAGCGAGCCTGTCCGCCTCGCGGGTCGGCGGCCTCGTTGGAAGCGCCGGCTCGCCCTATGGTGAGAACGTGAGAATCACGAGAACGTGCGAAACGTGCGAAAACGACAGACCGTGCGTGTGGCTCGGGTCCATCGAGCCACGACGTCTGTTGTGTCTATTTCGAGGGGCCAGCAACGGCTGTGCCGTCGGAGAGCGCGACGCCATCCCCTGATGGCGCGTCCGGATTCCCCGTCATGCGCTGCGCCCCCGCGGCGCCGGTGGCCGGGTGACGGGGGCTCGTATCGTGGCAATCGGCCCCGGATGTCGAGGAACGCCTCGGCCGTACCGCGCGAGGAGCGCGGCGAGCCGACGGCTCAGAGGGACTCGAGGTAGGCGACCAGATCGTCGAGCTGCACGGAGGTCAGGGCGGAAACATCGCCGTGGTCGTCGCCGCCGCACGCGGGATCGAAGCGATCGTGAAGCGTCGCCGCGCAGCCGTCGTGCATGAACGGGGCGCGCCCGGAGATGCCGATGAGCGAGGGCACCTGCAGCAGCTCGCCCTTGCCCACGTCCTCGTTCCGGTTGTTCGTGAGCATCGGGCCACCGTGGCACTCCGCGCAGCCCACCTTCTTGTCGTGGAAGAGCACCTCGCCCCGCGCCACGGCGGCGTCGTCCTCGGGCGGCGACGCAGGGAACGCGGGCAGGCTGTCGAGGTAGCGGGCCACCAGATCGAGCCGCCGGGCGCCGGGCTTCGTGCCGCCCATGCGGGTGACGAACACCTCCCCCATCAGGCCCGCGAGATCCTGCAGATCGCCGCTCCAGTGGAGGGGCGCCGTCTTCAGGATGCCGCCGCCCAGCGCCTGCGTCCGCCGCAGGCCCACGGGATCGAAGTCCCACGTCCGGCCGTCCTCGTGCCCTTCGGGGTGGCACGACGCGCACGCCACGGCGCTCACGCCGTTCGGCGGGCGGTGGAACATCTCGTGGCCGGTGTCCCTCACGCTCTCGCCCGGTAGATCGATCTTGCGCCCGTCGAGCACCAGCAGGGCCGCCGGCTCCCGCAGCTGCACGACGATCTCGCCCTGGCCATCGAAGGCCACGGCGACCGGCTGCCCGGCCAGCGGCCGCGCCACGACCACCGGCCTGCACTTGTTGTTCACGGCGTCGCTTTCCAGCTGGTCGATGGGGACGCTCACGACGATGTTGTTGCCGGCCCCCGCCACGGCCACCCGAGCGCCGTCGGACGAGACCGCGAGGTCCACCGGCAGCGAGATACCCGCGATCGCGGCCGCGGGCAGCGACGTGACCGAGTTGTCAGGGACGTCCGCCGCGTCGATCCTGCTGACCGCGCCGTGCACGATGTTCCCGTCGCAGTCGGCCGACTGGTAATAGCCGCCCGGGTTGAGGGTGACCTTCGACGACATCGCGCGCTGGTGCACCATCAGCGCGCCGCCGCCGGCGAGCGGCGCCATGCGCCAGGCCACGGACGGCGCATAGTCCGAGTTGGCGAACCCGTTTGAATGGAAGACGGGGAGCGTGCGGCGCGAGAGCACCGCACCGTCGGGGCCCACGACAAGCGTCTCTGCGGACTTGAAGCGGCTGACCAGGAGCCGATCCCCCTCGACCACGACGTCGCGCAGATCGGAGGCGGGGCGGAGCCTCCGGACGGCGGCGCCTCCGGAGGCGGGGAGCGTCACGAGCTCGCCGCCGGCGCAGGCGACGTGGATGGCGTCGAGCGTGGCGTCGTAAGCGACCCCCCGAGGCGCGCGGCAGACCTCTCTGCGCTCGATGACCGACCGCGCCTCGATATCGAGGGTCACCACGGCGCCGGCGCGCCGGAGCGCCACGTGGACCCGCCCGCTCATGTCCTGGACGAGGCGCCCGGGCTCGTCGCCGCGCTCCAGCAGGACCGCCGCCGGCTCGCCGCCGTCGAGATCGACGATCCAGACGCGATCGCGGTCGGGGTCCGCCGCGACCGCGGTGTGACCGTCGCCGGCGATGATCAGCGTCCCGCCGCTGATGGCCGGCGGCGGCACCTCCGTCACCGTGATCCGCTGATCAGGGTCGTCGGCGTCGAACTGGGCCACCAGCGCTGGATCCCCCGGGCCGCACGCCGTGAGAGCCGACGAGAAAACGCTCGTGGACAAGAGCCCTGCCACCACAAGAGAACGAGAAAGTGACTCACGCATGGGGTCCTCCGTTCGCTGCGCGCGCGAGCTCAGCAAGAAGGATTCCAGGCAGGCGTCGAGATTTGGACGCCCGCGATCGCCGGGCGCCTGTGCGCAGCACGGCCCGGAGGACCGGCGCGGGGAGGGGCGTCCGCCGGCGCGGCGCGAAGGATGGCGCGCGCCGGAGGGTCCCGCCGACCGTGCCCGACGTGCGCCGCCAGCTCCGGGCGCTGCCGTGGACCGAGCCGGCTGAACCCGACGCGCATTGGCGGATGTGCTGGGCGAGGGCAAAGCTCTCTGCAGGAAACGACCTCAGGAGAATCGCGCAAGCCGGTTGCACTCTCGACGGGGTCCGGCAAGCTAAGACCTTGACCATGAATCGCTGTTCAAGGCCCCTATCCCGGGAAAAGCGGCACCCCTTCGAAGCACCCATCCATGCAAGCACGCGAAGCCATCCCCGCTCCAGAGCCATTGTCGAGGCTGGTCAGCCAGCTCGATGAGGCGTATCAGGCCAGCCGGAGCTCCGGCGTACAGGTCGCTCTTCCCGCGCTCAAGAGCTGGATGGATTCGCTCACCCGAACCCTTCGGATCGCGGTGATCTACGGCGGCAGCAAGTCCGAGCCCGACGCCACGCTGTACTGCTCCGCCAATCTCCGGCCGTGGAAGAGCTACTACGACGTCGCCACCGACATCCAAAAGGCCCTCGAGCGGATCGGGTTCAGCGACGTGGCCCTCATTCCCGACGACATGAGGATGCCCGCGCGCCTGAAGGAATTCGGAGCCCATCTCGCCTGGATCAACTCGGCCGGGATGCAGGGAGAGAACTCTATCTGCCATGCCGCGGCCACGCTCGAGATGCTGGGGGTCCCCTACATCGGGCACAGCCCCCTGGATGCGTCGCTGCTGGATACCAAGGATTGCTTCAAGCGGCAGCTGGAATCGCTCCGGATCGCCACGCCCGAGTTCGTCGTCTGGCACCCGCTCGACGGCGCGCCGGAGGAGCGGATCCGGCGCGCGTTCGAGAGCTATCCCGGTCCTTTCGTTGTGAAGCCGAGCACCGGGCGAGCGTCGCTGAACGTGCATTTCGTGGAGGAGAGCGGGGAGCTTTCCTCGTTCGTCAAGGAGGTGTTCGCCCTGACGCGCACGAGTGTCATCGTCGAGCGATACCTGAGCGGCCGGGAGTTCTGCGTGGCCGTCTGCGGCGGCATCCTGCACCGCGGGGATATGTTCTTCGGCAGCCGCCATCCCCACGCTTTCTCCGCGATGGAGCGCCGCTTCGAGCCCGGCGAGCGCATCTTCACCTCGATGGACAGAAGGCCCCTCAGCCACGATCGCGCGATGCCCGTTCCGGACACGGACCAAGCCCTCAAGAGAGACCTGCTGGCGCTCGCCCGCGAGCTCTACTCCGCCCTCCGGCTCAGGTCGCTCATCCGCATCGACCTGCGCGCCGACGAGCACGGGCGTCTTTACGTCCTCGAGGCCAATCCCAAGGCGGATCTAAGGAACCCCCTGAGCCTGGTCGTCATGGGTCTTCCAGAGACGGGCATGTCCTACGAGGATCTGATCTTCAGCCTGCTCGCCGATCGCGCCATGGACCTGTTCCGCTTCAACCGCTCGCGGGTGGAGCACCTGCTGGCGCTGGCTGCGTAAGGAGTCCCTCGTGGTTCCCCCCGGATGGAGGAGCAGCGCCGGGACGGGCTCCTGCTCTCACCTCGCGCGCCCGTGCGAAGCGCGGGCCGCTCGCTCGTCCCGGGGCGGAGTGTGGCGCTCCTTGAGCACGGTAAGGATGCGGCGCTCGCCTTCGAACGAGTTTCGGCCGTGGTAGGAGAGCATGTTGTCCAGCATCATGAAGTCGCCCTTCTGCCAGGGGAACTTCACGGTGTTGGCCTCGAACGCGGCGTGGATCTCCTCGAGGATCGACTGCTCGATCGGGGCGCCGTTGTCGCCGTAAAAGGCGTTGGTGTTCTGCTCGTGCGGCGCGAGCGTCAGGATAGCGCTTATCTGCTCACGCGAGAGCCCGGGTTCGAGCAGCCTCACCGACGGGGTCATGGCGCCCCGGACGTCCGACGCCATCGTGCGCAGGTACGACTGGTTATGGAGAAATAGCTCCCCGGTGATGGGGTGGTAGGCCGCGCCTTGCGCGATGTTCCTCGTCCGAAGCCTCTCGCCGCGCCATTCCGGCTCGAGGCCCAGCTCGCGGCATAACTCGCTGACCTTGCCCTTGTCCGGGGTATCGAAGGACAGCTGCCAGCCCGAAACGATCGCCGATCCCAGGTCTGTTTTCGGGTCGTAGTTGCGGATGTAGAGGACCTCGCGGTCGTGGAACCGCTTGAGGATCCTGGAACCCAGGCTCTCCTGGAAGCTTCGGGAGCTGCAGATCAGCGTCTCCCCGTCCTTGCGCGGGGCCAGGTCGCAGTAGAAAAAGACCTTCATGGGCCACGAAGGCATATAGGCCAGTTCATGGTGCTGCGCGAGCTTCACTCCCGGCGGGGCATACGTGGAGACATAGACGTCATCCGAGTACCTCTCCCGAGGGCCTGTTCCCCCGATGTACTCGAAGCGGACCTCGTCGGAGAGCAGGCCCACGAGCCGCCGGAAAGGCGCGACACCCAGATCGAAGCCGTGGAAGAGGATGCCCCCGTACTCCAGCGTCGCGTCGCGGATGAACCGCTCGTGCCTCTGAACCCAGAGGAAGATGGAGTCGGGCGCGCTGCTCGGCTCCAGCTGCAGGATGAAGCCGTGCTCAGGGAACCGAACCGAGCACTTCACGCCGTCCAGATCTTCGTGCGGCGGAGCGATCTCCTTCTTTCTGTCCAGCTTCACGGTTCCCCGCCTTTCGTATAGTCCTGGTCGAGCCGCATCAGCGACGACGACGACGTAGACCAGGCGCTCCCGAGGGTCATACAAGGCGGGGAGGCAGGGAGAAAAGACTCAGTAAATCTCCCTGTCTCCCCGCCTCCCCGTGATCTTTCTCGGGTAAATTTGACCACCACCGGCGAGGGGGCAGGGACCCGTTGTCATCCAGCGGGGGACTCGCCGTCAGGGGACACGAGGTCGTGTGCGACGTGCGGCGACATGGGTGAAGGGGGCCAGCCCGTTCGGCCGCCCCAGGGAGCCAACCGCCGTCCGCAGCAGGCCGCGATCAGCGGTAAGGGCCGTATCCCAGCTCGTGCTCGATCTTGACCAGCTTGTTGTACAGGCCGATCACGAGCAGGGATGGCGCCCACTGACCGATGAAGTTCGCGATCTGCTTCTTGCCGGCCAGCATGAAGCCGGCTGACACCGCCATCGAGCCGATCGCCAGCCCGAGATAAGTGCCGGACGGAACCCTGGCGGTCCTCTCCTCGATCTTCGTCGTGATCTTGCCCTCTTCCTTCTGCGCCATCTGCTTCTGCATCATTGGTTCGGTCGTGGTCATCGTGGATCTCCTTCGGCAGCGCCCGGCCGGCGCTGCCGCGGCCGGTGCTGCGTTGGCCGCCGCGAGCCGGTGCTATGACCGGGCCAGAAGAAAGGGCGTCCGGACGAGAACAAACCGCGCAGCGAGCTCTCCTGCCGTCGGCGTCGCAGCGCCGTGTGCCGCCAGGTGAACGCCGCATAGGCGAAGCGTGGAGGGCGGCGATAGCCACGATGGCAGGGCTCGATCGCGCCCGACGCTCACTGCCACGTCGATGCACACGCCGGCCGGTAGACCGCTCGATCGCCGGCCTCCGGCGCCGGCTCTGCTCGGGCGCCCGCGCCGCTCAGATCCGCGCCGTCACCGCGCGCAGGATCTGCCGCTGCGCCGCCGCGAACACGAGGAGCACAGGCAGGCTCAGGATCACGTTGCCGGCCATCACGAGGTGCCAGCGGACCCCTGTCCCCTGCTCGCGCAAGAGCGCGATCGCGAGCGGGAGCGTGCGCACCTGGTCGTCGGTCGTCATGACGAGCGGCCAGAAGTAATCGTTGTAGTGAAAGACGAAGCTGAACAGGAACAGCGCCGAGAGCGTCGGCCGCAGCATCGGGCCGAGGATCAGGTAGACGATCCTGAGCTCGCTCGCGCCATCCATCCTCGCCGCCTCGATGATCTCGTCGGGGACCGAGAGCAGCGCCTGACGCACGAGGAACGTGCCGAGCGCGCTCACCCCGAAGGGCAGGATCAGCGCGGCGAACGTGTTCACGAGGCCGACCGAGCCGAGCATCGTGAAGACGGGCACGAACGTCACCTGCGCCGGGATGAGCAGGCATGAGAGCACCAGGACGAACGCGGCGCTCCTCCCCGCGAACCTGAGCTTCGCGAGCGCATAACCGGCCGGGAGCGCGAGGACGATCTGCAGGAGCGCGATGGCCGTCGCCATGAAGACGGTGTTGACGAAATACCGCACCACCGGCACCGCCTGGAGCACCTCGCGGTACGCGCCGAGCTGGATGGCCTGCGGCAAGGGGTACGCCGGAGCGCGCGTGATCTCGGGCAGCGTCTTCAGCGAGGTGATCGTCATCCACGCATACGGCCCGAGCCACACGATGGCCACCAGGAGGAGCACGGCGTCCGAGACGAGGCGGCGCGAGCGCGAGCGCGAGCCGAAGCGCCCCGCGTCGGCGCCGCCGCGCTGCCCCGCCGTCATGACGGCCGCCTCCCCTCGCGCGGCGCGCCCGCGCGGAGCGCCCAGAGCTGCAGGACCGTCAGGAGGAGCAAAAAGACGAAGAAGATCACGATCATCGCGCTGGCCCGGCCGACCCGCAGGTTCACGAAGACGTGCTCGTAGATCGCGTAGACGAAGAGGGTCGTCGATTTGACCGGCCCTCCCTGCGTCATCACGCGGATCACGTCGAACGCCTGAAAGGAGAGGATGAGGCTCGTCGTCGCCACGAAGGCGGCGCTCGGGCGGAGCAGCGGCCATGTCACGTGGCGGAACCGCCGCCACGGGCCGGCGCCGTCGAGCGCCGCCGCCTCGTGGAGCGCGCGGGGGATGTCCTGGAGACCGGCCAGGAAGATGACCATGGCATAGCCGGTGATCTTCCAGACGCTCACCGCGGCCAGCGCGAGCAGCGCCGAGCGCGGATCGCCGAGCCAGCTCATCGTCGGGAGGCCGAGCCAGCGGACCGCCGCCGTGAAGACCCCCTCGGCGTCGAGGATCCACATCCAGAGGAGCGCCACCGCGACCCACGACACGACATAGGCGCTGAACACCGCGCCCCGCACGAAGGCATAGACCGGCCCGGGTCGATCGAGCGCCACCGCCAGCGCGAGCCCCAGGGCGCCGGAGAGCGCCACCACGACGGCGCTGTAGCCGAGCGTGCGGAGGAGCGTGCCGGCGAGCTCGCCGCTCTCGACGAGGACCTCGTAGTTCCGCAGCCCGACCGGGCGCGGGGGCGTGAGCAGGTCCCACGCGTAGAAGCTGTTCTTGGCCGCGAGCAGGAGCGGGACCAGGAAGAACACGGCCAAGAACGCCGCGGTGGGCAGGAGGAGCAGGTAGGGCGAGAGGGGGTGCTTGGGCTTCATCGCTCGCGCGCCGCGCGGACGGCCTCGGAGAGGGTCTCGGCGGCGTCGCGCGGGGCGAGCACCGCCTCTTCGAGCCGGGGCTGCACCGCCTCGCGCTGGACGCGGAACAGGTCCGGAGACCAGGGCCAGGGCGCGGCGTGCGCGAGCTGGTCCACGGCGACGCGGTCGTTCGGGTGCGCGGCGTAATAGCCGCCCTGGGTGAGCGCCTCGAGGCCGCGCCTCGAGACGGGCATGTAGCCCGTCCGCGTCGCCCACGCGTTCGCCTGCGCGGGCTCCATCATCCAGCGCAGGAACGCGAACGCCGCCTCCTGCGCCGCCGGCGCCGCGCCCCGCGGCATCACGAACATCGTCCCGCCCGTGGGCACCGAGGCGCGCACGTCGCGCGGCAGCGGGGCCGCGCCGACCTCGAACTTCCCCGCGCCCGCCTGGCCCGCGTTCTCCTCCAGGTACCGGAGGAACGCGGTCGAGGTCCAGATCATCGCCACCCGGCCCGACAGGAAGTCGGCGTTCGTCACCTGCCACGCGTTGTAGTCGCGCCCCGGCGGCGGCTTCATCGTGCGGTCCTCGTGCACGAGCGTCTGCCAGAACCGGAGCGCGCGCACGCCCGCCTCGCCGCCGAACGCCGGCGCGCCGTCCGGGCCGAGGATCTCGCCGCCCGCCTGCCCCACGAGCGCCGCCCAGAACCACCAGTCGATCGGGCACTCGAAGCCCCACCGCCGCGTGCCGCCGCCGTCGCGCGCGACGAGGCGCGCCGCCGTCGCGCGGAGCTCGTCCCAGGTCGACGGCGGCGACAGCCCGAGCTCGCGAAACACATCGCGGTTGTAATAAGCGATCGGCGTCGATCGGTTGAACGGCAGGCAAACGAGCGGGCGCTCGGCGCCGCCCACGAACGTCCCCGACTGGCCGAGCGCCTCGACAACGTCGAGGTCGCCGCCGGGGGCGGCGGCGAGGAACCGATCGAGCGGCTCGAGCACGCCCGCCTCGGCCAGGTAGGGCACCACCTCGCCGACCACGTGCGTCAGCGCGGGCGCCGCGCGCGCCGCGAGCGCGGTCCGCAGCTTGGCGAGCGCCTCGAAGTAGTCGCCCTGGTACACGGCGTCGATGCGGTAGCGGCCCTGCTCGCGGTGGAACTGGTCGACGAGCGAGAGGAGCACCTCGCGGTTCTTGCCGCCGTAGGCGAACCACAGCGAGGCCTCGATGCGCCCGTCCGGCGCCCGCCGCGCGCAGCCGATCGACCCCGCCGCGGCCGCGGCGAGCGACGCGGCGAGCGCCCGGAGCGCGTCGCGCCGCGAGCGCACGGCGCTCGCCCAGGGCCGCGGCTCCCCCCGCGCGCGCCCGCTCACCGCGCCGCCTCCCCGCGCACGGCGCGGCCCTCCCCGCTCATGACGCCGCCCGCGTCGGGGCGATCCGCGCGCCGGAGCCCGCGTCGAACCAGAGCACGGCGCGCGGATCGAGCCGCGCGCGCACCGCTTCCCCCGGCGCGGGCGTCGCGAAGCCGTGCGCCCGCGCGCGCAGCCGCGTCCCGCCCGCGTCGAGGTACAGGAACGTCTCGGCGCCGAGCGGCTCGGCCACGACGACGCGCGCCTCGACCTCCACCTCGCCCTGCGCCCCGGCGTCGCCCCGCGGCCCCGCCTCGCCGTGCGCCCCCGCGTCGTCGTGCGCTCGATGCCCCGGCGCGACACGCAGGTGCTCGGGCCGCACGCCCGCGATGGCCCGGTCGGGGAGCGCCATCCCCGGCGGGGCGGGCAGCGAGAGCGCCGCGCCCTCGTACCGCCCGCCGGAGCGCTCGAGCGGGATGAGGTTGATCGCCGGCGTCCCCAGGAACCCGGCCACGAAGGTGTTCGCCGGCGCCTCGTAGATGGCGCGCGGCGGGCCGACCTGCTGGAGCTCGCCCGCGCGGAGCACGGCGATGCGATCGCCCATGGTCATGGCCTCGACCTGGTCGTGGGTCACGTAGACCGACGTCGTGCCGAGGCGGCGCACGAGCGCGGCGAGCTCGACCCGGAGCTCGGCGCGCAGCGCGGCGTCGAGGTTCGAGAGCGGCTCGTCGAAGAGGAACGCCGCGGGTGCGCGCACGATCGCGCGCCCCATGGCGACGCGCTGGCGCTCGCCGCCCGAGAGCTCGCCGGGGCGCCGGTCCAGCAGGTGGCCGATGGCGAGCATCGCCGCCGCCGCCTCGACGCGGCGCGCGCGCTCCTCCCGCGCGACCCCGCGCATCCTGAGCGGGAAGCCCATGATGTCGCGCGCGGTCATGTGCGGGTAGAGCGCGTAGCCCTGGAAGACCATGGCGACGTCGCGGTCCTCCGGCGCGACGCGGCTGACGTCGCGCCCGCCGATCGAGACCGTGCCGCCGTCGGGGCTGTCGAGGCCCGCGATCAGCCGGAGCGCCGTCGATTTGCCGCAGCCCGAGGGGCCGACGAGGACGAGCAGCTCGCCGTCGTCGACGTCGAGATCCAGGCCGGCGAGCGCGGGGCGCGCGGCGCTCGGGAACCGGCGGGTCAGGCCGCGGAGAGAGAGGGTAGCCATGGCGGCGGCTCAGGTGGCGAGGAGGACGAGCCCGGGGATCGTACGGGCGACCGCGAGCAGCTTGGGGCTCGGAGAGACCGCGACGGGCACCCGGGCCGCCCTGAGCAGGGCGGCATCGTAGGCGCTGTCGCCGAAGGCCGCGAGCACCGCGAGCTCGGGGAAGATGCGCTCGAGGGCGCGGATCTTCCCGTCGCCATAGGTCGCGGGCGCGCCGAGCTCGGGGGCGATCCGGCCCTCGCGGACGGCCGGGGTCATGGCGGCGATCCGCCCGGGCGCGATGCCGAGGCGCGCGACGGCGCGCTCGATCACGGCGCGCGGCGACGCCGAGACGACGTACACCGGAACGCCGCGCGAGCGCGCCCAGTCGAGGATCGGCAGCAGCGCCGGCCGGATCCGCCCGGCGTGGCCCTTCTCCTCGAGCACGCGGTCGACCATCGCCGCGAGCTCGTCCTCGCGCCACCCCGCGAAGGCCCAGGCCATCATCGCGAAGGCCCGGTCCTCCGGGTAGCGCTCGGCGTTGAACGCCGCGTAGAGCGCGCTCGCGATCTCGTGCGCGCCGCCCTCCGCGGCGACGCCGAACGCCTCGGCCTCGCGGCGCAGCGCCGCCTCCGCCTCGGGACGCGCGCAGCGCCCGGCGAGGAACGCCTCGAAGAGATCGACGCCCACGTCCCCCTCCCAGAGGGTGCCGTCCGCATCGAACGCGAGCGCGGCGCGCGTGGCGTACGTGCCATGCGCGGCCTCGATCCGCCGCAGGATGTCGGTCGTGCTCTCGCGCGGGATCGTCGCGCTGCCGTCGAGGTGTGCCGCTGTCATCGTCTCCCCGGGGCCGGACGCCGCGTCCGACCGAGGACTACGCCTACAGCGGCGCCCGCGTCGCGTCACGCCTGTCAACGCTCCGTCACCCGGGCGGCACCGGGTGCATCGGGGAGAAGGCTGGATGGCCACGGCGTGCGGGAAGGAGGGAAACCGCAAGGGCGCAAGGGGCGCAAGGGAACAGAGATACACGCTGTTCCCTCTTCCCCTATCCCCCTCTTCCCCTCTTCCCCTTGCGTCCCTTGCGCCCTTGCGGTTTCTCTCCCCCTCTGCCGAATTTCTCGGGATTTTGACGCGTTCGTCGCGCTAGGCGCTACCGCGCCTTCTCGAAGAGGGAGCGGTGCAGCACGGCGACCGAGGAGGCGACGTGCGCGTCCTCGATGACCATCGACAGGTTCACGCTGCCGGTGGCGTAGCTGAGCATCTCGACGTTGACGCCGGCCTGGGCCATCGCGTCGAGCACCTGCGCGGCGACGCCCTTCTGCTTGGGCAGGCCCTGGCCGACGATCACGAGCGTCGTCCGGTTGGGCAGGACCTCGCAGGCGCCGAACCGCTCGAGCTCGGGGAGCGCGCGGCTGAGCTTCCCGAGGTCGTCGGTGGTCATCGAGACCGACACCTCGGACGTGGTGATCACGTCGATCACGACCTCGTGCCGGGCCAGCGCCGCGAGCACCTGCGCGAGGAAGCCGACCTCGCCGAACATCCGGGTCGAGCTGATCTTGAGCACGACCTGCCGCTCGCGGTAGGCGATGCTCGTCACGGGCGGGGACGCGGCGTCGGTGTTGAAATCGATGACCGTGCCGGGGTGATCCGGCCGGTTCGTGTTGAGCACCCGCACGGGGATGCCCTTCTCCATCGCGGGCAGGAGCGTGGAGGGGTGCAGGACGCGGGAGCCGAAGAACGCGAGCTCCGCCGCCTCGTCGAAGCGCATCGTGGGGATGTTCCGGGCCGTCTTCACGACGCTCGGGTCGGCGGTCATCACGCCGTCGGTGTCGCTCCAGATCTGCGCCTCCTCGGCGCCGAGCCCCGCCGCGACGAGCGTGGCCGTGAGATCGCTCCCGTTGCGGCCGACGGTCGTGATCTCGCCGGCCTCGTTGCGGCCGACGAAGCCGGTGACGATCGGCACGATCCCCTCCGGGACGCGCTCGGCGAACATGGCCTTGATGCGGGCGTCGAAGCCGGGCAGCGGGCGCGCGCGGCCGAAGTTCGCGTCGGTGACGAAGCCGAGATCCCAGACGTCGTAGGCGCGGGCCGGCACGCCGCTCCGCGCGAAGAAGTCGGCGATGCAGCGGACGGCCATGCGCTCTCCGAAGCTCGCGATGTAGTCGAGGCTCCTCGGGCTGAGCTCCTTGACCAGGCTGATGCCGCGCAGCAGGTCGGCGATCTCGTCGTAGAAGGGCGCGAGGAGGTCGGGCGCGCAGCCGAGCGACTCGGCGACCGCGCGCTGCTTGTTCACCGGGACGGAGGGATCGAACCGCCCCGTGGCGGCGGCCTTGGCAGCGTTGATCAGCGCGTCGGTCATGCCCTTGTGAGCGGAGCTCACCACGACGGGGCGGCGGTCCAGGCGAGCTCTGACGATGTGAAGAACCTTCTCGATCTGCGCGCGGCTCTCGACCGAGCTGCCGCCGAACTTCATGACGATCATGCGCGTGCCTCCATGGGCCTGCTGGGCCCGGTGGGCGCGAGGATAGTCGCGGCCAGCGGTTAGGCGAGCCCGGCTTGCGTTGACGCGAGGTGCTAAGAGCCAGCCCGGTAACGCGGACCGAAGCGGGCGGACGAGGGTCCTACGCCTCGGTCGCCAGGAGCGCGCGGAAGCTCTCGCGCTTCGTGAGCAGGAGCCAGCGCAGGTTCTTCATGAGCTTGCCTTGCTCCGAGAGGGCCGCGTGGCTCAAGAGGACGAGCTCAGCAACGCTGATGCCCTCCCGCACGTCCTCCAGGGAGACCTTGACCCTGCCGTCCGCCGCGGCCCGGCAGCGGGCAAAGCGAGAGATCACGACCGTGGCGAGCGAGAGGTCGAGCACGGCCGCCAGCAGGTGTCGTGGCGCCGAAAAGATGTGTCGGCGCTGGAGCACGAGGCGCAGGTAGTCCTTGACGGCGACCCCCTCGTCTCCGTCGAGGAAGCGGTCGACCGTGCTCACCCGCTGGAGCTTGAACGGCTTTGGGATGAACAGCATATCGACGGTGCCTCGCCCGAGCATCCAGGCGGCCTTGTTCCCGAAGCTGCGCAGCGCCTGGAGCTCCGTCCAGGAGGCCTTCCCGACCCGGTGGGACTCGCGGACCCGCGATGGATAGCAGAGGTTGCCGAGGAGATAGGCAAACAGCACCCGCGCATAAAAAGAGGGCTCCTTGCGGGGCGCGAGCGGCGCGATCTCCTCTCCGCCGGCCTGCCCGAGGGCGGCGTCGACCGACGCGTCCGTCGCGCGCCCGTTGCCCTGGGGGAGGGCGCGCTCGAAGGCCGCCGTCCAGTCGTAGAGCCGCGCCAGCGTCGACGCCGGCGACGCGCCGGTCGCGAGCTGCTCTTCCCAGTGCCTCGCGGCGCGCAGGTAGTGCGGCTGGGGGAGGATCACGCCGCTCAGCGTCGCCAGCGCCTTCGACATCCGCTCCGTGTCGCCTCGCTGCTGGAGCTTCGCCTTGAGCTGGCGGTCCACGGGCTTGCCGTAGTTGTCGCGGATCGACGGGCACAGCTGGGAGAGCTGCGCGACGACGGCATCCTTCTCGTCGCGAACGAACCCGAAGGGGAACGCCTGACACGATTTCGGGATGTACTCGTGGCCGAACCGCTTCTGCATGCTGCAGAGCATGTCGTCGTCGAGGAAGACGCACTGGAGCTGGCGGTCCCGCTCCCGCACGGGCAGGACGCCGCGACCGATGACGAGCGCCCCCTCTTCTCCGACGCGCTCCCGCACCCAGGGCTCGGCGAGATACCGCCTGGCCTCGTCGCCGCTGAAGCGGATGTTCCACGGCATCCGGCAGCACCGAGCTGGGCAGTCGCGGCACTCGAACTTCTGATTCGGGGGATGACTCGGGGGAGCGATGAGCTTCGTCGCCATGGGGCGGCGGGACGATACAACGCTAGGGCGATCTGCGCTCGATCCCCGCGTGCCACGGGTCCATCGCGCCCGGCGCGGCGCAGCGAGCCAGTGGGCTCAGGCGTGGCGAGCGCGGCAGCGACAGACAAAAAGACAGCGCCGCCGGGGCCTCAGGGGGGCGAAGGCCGCGCCGGCGGCGCTGCCCTCCATGTTGCACTCCCCGTGCCATCCGGCGGATCCCTAGGTCGCCCCCTGAATTGCGGACGTGCGTCAAGGACGTCCCCTTTCAGGTTTCGTTTTTGAAACGCCACGGTCTCAGCATTGAACGATCGTAAGGTCTATTTTCTTACCACGACATTTCGTCCAGAATGAAACAGTTCCAGTATTCACGGCAATTTTCGTCGTCGGATGCTTTGCCGTATTCCGTGATGCGAGCGCTGAACCTGAAAATGCGAACCGGCCGTCCAGGAGGCTCTGCCTCCGGACAGCCGGGCGATCGCAGCCGTCGCTGTGCTAGCTACCGCAGCGGGAGCGCGGCCTCCTTGCCCTTCGTGCTGGGCAGGTCGATCACCTGGAGATCTGCCGTCGTGACCTCGCCCGACTTCACGCGCGCGCTGGTCCCGATGCTCGTCGACTCGACGTTGACGATGTAGCCCCCGGCCGGGAGCCCGGACACGCGGAACGAGCCGTCCTCCGCGGTGACGGGGTGGTACATGCCGATCGCGCCATCGTCCCCGATCGGGGTGGCCATCATGAGGCGGGCCCCCGGGAACGGCTTGCCGCCCACCGTGACGCGGCCTCGGATCTCGCCGGTGCCTCGCGGCGCGAACGAGATGTCCTGCTGCGCGCTCTTCCCCTCCTCGATAGCGATCCCCACGAGCATCGCCTCGTCACCCCGCCGCATCATGACGCGGAGCTCACCGGGCGGTACCTGCTCGAAGAGGAAGCGGCCCTCCTCGTCGCTCACCGTGTTCACGAAGCCGATAGGCCGGTGCATCAGCGTGAGCCGGGCGCCGGCGACCGGCTTGCCATCGGCGTCGCGCGCCACACCGGAGATGCTGCCGCCGGAGGACATCACGAGCTTCACCGGCTGCAGGCCATCGCAGCTCGAGACCTCGATCTCGACGGTCCTCACAGCGTTGCTCCCGTCATAGGCACGGACGGCGATCGTCCCCTTCGGCACGTTGGGCAGGCTGAACAAGCCGTCGTCCTCTGTCTGCGCCTGCGCGGCGGCCTCCATGGCGAGGCTGCTCATCTCGCCGACGGCGAACAGCGACTCGGCGTCGACGTACACCCCCGCCAGCGGGGCGCCGGACGCGTCCACGGCCTGCCCGGTCAAGGTACATCCCTTGGAGAGGGTCAGATCCATCTTCTCGACATCGCCGGGGCGCACGCTGAGGTTCGTGGAGAACGCGGGCGCGAACTCCGCCGCCGTCGCCCTGACGATGACGTCCCACGAGGGCAGCTGGTCGATGCGGAACGAGCCGTCCGGGCTCTCGAACGTGCGAGAGAACAGGGGCGGCGTCGCCGGGGTCTCCGCCGTCACGGTCGAGAGGACATCGATCGAGAAGCGGCGCACGGGCTCGCCCCGCTCGTCCAGCACGCGCCCCTCGATGACGCCGCTCTTCGGCAGCACGATGCTCACCGCCTCGCCGGGGAGCGCCGTGGTCGCCGTGGTCCCGTACCCCTCGAGGCTCGCGCTCAGCTGATAGGTGCCGTCCGGGAGCGCGAGCTCGAACCGCCCGGTGTCGTCGCTCTTCACGGAGCCCACCGTCGAGAGCACGTTGCCGGCGACCTCGAAGGTCATCGCGGCGACGGTCGCGCCACCGAGGGTGTTCCCGTCCGTGCCGTAGACACGCCCGCTGATCGTGGGCCGGGCCTCCGGCCTCGCCGCGGGCGCCGCGCCGCGCAGGAGCGCCCTGTTGCGGTACCGGGTGTGCGTCTCCGCTCCGCCCGCCGGACCGGTCGCGGAGGCCACCGGCTCGTCCGTCGGACGGAGAGCGAGGAAGATGGCGACACCGGCCAGGGCGGCCAAGAGCAGTCCGCCGGCGATCCACAAGGGCCGGCGGGAGGGGTTCCGTTGCGACGTACTCGGTTGCATCATTGTTCCTCCAGACGAGTTGACCTGGCTAGAGCCCCAAGCCCGGAAGCTCGGCGAAGCGGAACGAGGAGGGGCTACCGGCGTTCGCCGGCGCCCCTCCTCGTTCCGCGCGACGCGACCGACGAGCGCCTCCCCGACCTGCCCGGGGCCGTTACTAAGGGCTTTCTGCGGGGAGGCTCTCGCCGATCGGTCGCGCGCCAAGCGCCGTCTCAGAGCCCGGTGAAGACCGGTCTCAGCGGCACACCGGCGTCAGAAGCACTTCGGAGAGAACGTGTGGGAAACGGGCATCGCCCACGGGTTACCGAACGTGATCACAGCCTTGATCTTGCCGCTGTCCTCATCCTCAATCCCAGAGAAATTGCAGATGGTCGCCTTCTGGAGGCGTGTGTTGATGCCGACGCTGGGCGGGACCCCCGGATCCGTGTTCAGCTCGACCTTTCCGTCCACGGGCCAAAAGGAGTTCATGTCGCAGTCGGCTCTCCCGATCACCGTCGTCTGGCATACAAAGAGGTTACCGAACTGGGCGGCGCCCGGCGCAATCGGGGCTCCCCACCTGGCGGCGTAGCAGCACTTATCGAGGAACGGGCCCGACTGCTCTACCAGCTGGAAGGCGGCGATACCGACAGACAAGGGCATCGCCCTCAGCCCGGACCTCGCGGTCACCTCGTAGTGGCAGTCGTTGCGGATGGCCATGGCGCTGCCCGAGATCGACGTGACGGTTGCGAAAGCGAGCGCCCAACGAGCAATATTCTTCATGAGAAATACCTCCGAGGAATCGAATCTGTGGTGAAGTTTGATGCAGATACCTATCCAGATCGTCACCCAAGGGATGCACTCCCTCGGGGCCTGAGCCAGGAGAGCGATGTCAGGACGGGTGCGACGCACGTCGTCGTCGCCCCGTCATGGTCACGCTCCCGGAGGAACCCGCCCCGAGGTCATGGCGCGAACAACAGGAGACTATTCTCCCCGCGGACTCACGCAAGCACTTTTGATTGGCATATTTCCGGTCGAGATCACGACGGAGTTAGAACCATGGAGAATACCGGCACTCCGCGATTATGCGCTGATATCCTCTGCTTTGGACGCACCCTATGGCGCTCCTACATCCAGCCGAAGTATCACGCACCCGCGCCGAGAGAGGCGCTGTGTGGCGGCGCGGCGAACGCGCGGTCAGGCCCCAAATCGCGGAGGACGCCGGGGCGGGCGCGCGCCGCGGGCGCGAGCGAGGAACAAGGCAGCTCCGTGCCGCCCCTGGCGCTCAATCCATGAAGACGCTTGTGGGTCTCGTCCCCCCATGCGACTCCGATGAGCACCGCGGAGCGACACCGCGCGGAGGCGCTCCGCCACGCGGCCATCTCGCGATGATGGGATATCGAGACATCGAATCGAATCACCGCGCGGCGGCGGGTTCGTCCCGGCCTGCCGGCGGCGCGCGGCGCCGGACGCGCGGCGTCCCGGCCAGACGGGCCACGGCGTCCGCGGACGTCCGGCGGCGTCCGCGCCCGTCAGCGGAGCGTGACGGCCAGCCGGTAATCGAAGAGGGCCGCGGAGCCCTTGGCGCCGGACGCGGCGCGGACGCGGAGGAAGTACCGCCCCGCAGCGAGCGCGTGGGCTCCGGGGTGGCGCGGGGCGTCCCCGGTGCCGTCGAGGATCGAGCAGCTCCCCCGGCCGCCGTCGTCGTCGTCCGCGATGAGCGAGCCCTCCGCGTCGATCAGCGAGAGGCGGCTGTCGATCTCGAGCGACTCGCACGTCTCCTCGCCGCCCTCGATGATCTCCGCGCGGATCGACCCACCCTGCGGGAGATCCACGGCGTAGAAGTCGAAATCGTCCGTCGTCCGCGCGCCAGAGATGAATTCATCGGAACCGATGATTCCGTTCGCGGTGGCGACGGTGCCATTCGGCTCCTCCTCGGCGCCCGCCGGCGCGAGGATCTTGGCCTGGAGGAGATAGAGGGGAAACGCCGCCCCGCCCTCGCGCGCCGCCACCTCGACGTCGTGGTCGCCGGCAGGCAACGCCACGACGAGCGCCGAGCACCCGCCGATGCCGCCCGCGTACTCTGCGTCGGAGAGCCCCTCGTCCGTCACGACCGTCGCGCCCGCCGCGTCGAGCACGCGGAGCGTCGTGCGCAGGCCTCCCTCGCAGCCCGCGGCGGTGCCGTCGAAGACCTCGAGGCGCACGACCGAGGCGACAGGCAAGCTCAGGCGGAACACGTCCCTGTCGCCGCCCGCTGCGAGGCTCGCCGCGACGAGCTCATCGCCCGAGATCACGAGATCGCTCGCACCGGCCTGCGCGGGGGTGTCGTTCGGCTCGATCTCGGCGGTCACCGCCTCGAGCTGGCAAGCGGCGCTGCACCCGTCGCCGCCCGCGGCATTGCCGTCGTCGCACCCCTCGGGCGCGTCGACGAAGCCGTCGCCGCAGACCGGGAGCCTCTCGCAGCGCGCGCTGCAGCGCGCCCCGCCGTCGCACTCCTCCGCGCCCTCCGTCACGCCGTCGCCGCATGAGGCGTGGAGCGAGACCCGCAGCGTGTAGCGGGCCCCTGGCTGCTCCGGGAAGCCGCTGACGCGGAGGTAGTATGTCCCTGGATCCAGGTGGCGCGCCGCGGTGCCGCCGGGGCTCCTCGAGTCGATGAGCGAGCAGGCGCCGATACCGCCGTCGTCGTCGGAGGCGAGCACGGTCGCGCCGTCCGACGAGAGGAGGGAGAGGACGGTGTCGACGCCATCGGCGCACCGCGCGGGGCCGCTCGAGTCGAAGGTCTCGATCCGGAGATCGGATACGGTCGTGAGCCGCAGGGCGAAGAGATCGACATCGCTGTCCGGCTCGATCGCGCCGGACACGAGCGCTCCCGGCGCCACAGCGCCGTTCGCGTCCGCCTCGGCAGGGGTCGAGTTGGGCTCGATCTCGGCCGTCGCCCCCTCGATCCGACATGCGGCGTCACAGCCGTCCCCGCCTGTGGCATTGCCGTCGTCGCAGACCTCGGGCTCGTCGATGAAGCCGTCGCCGCACACCGGGGTGCGCTGGCACGTCGGCCCGCACGCGGCGCCGCCGTCGCACTCCTCCGAGCCCTGGACCAGGCCGTCCCCGCAGACGGCCGTCGTCCGCGCGCGCACGGTGTATCCAGCGATGGAGTCTCCGCCGTACTCCCGGACGCGCACGTAATAGACGCCCGGCGCGGCGACGGCGGCGCGGACACGTGAGCACCTGCCCTCACCGCCGTCGTTGTCCTCGGCCATGACGGCCCCGTCCGGCCCGAGGAGCTGAACCATGGTATCGACGCCACGGCACGAGGTCGGTCCGGTCGCGTCGAAGGTCTCCACTTCCAGCTCGGCCACGCCGGGGACGTCGACGGCGAAAAAGTCGACCTCTCCCGGCGGAGAGATCGACGCGGTGAACAGCACCCCTGCCGCGGTCGCCTGCCCCTTGGTGGCCTGCCCTCGCGCGTCGTTCGGCTCGATCTCCGGGACGGTCCCCTCGAGCTCGCACGCGGCGCTGCAGCCATCCCCGCCCTCGGTGCCGCCGTCGTCGCACGCCTCGGCGCCGTCGACGGAGCCGTCCCCGCACACGGCGATCCTCGCGCACTCCGGGGAACACCCCTCCCCGCCGTCGCACGCTTCGCCCTCCTCGATCACCCCGTTGCCGCAGAGCGAGGTGAAGGCGACGAGGAGGTCATACCCGGGGATCGTGGCGTCGTTGTTGAACTCCTCGACGCTCACATAATACTTGCCTGGCGGAAGCCGGATCGCCCCGTCCGCGACGCTGGGATCGATGAGCGAGCAGGCCTCGGGGCCGCTGTCGTCGTCTCTCGCCAGCTCCGTCGCTCCGTCCACGTCGAGCAGCCGGAGGAAGGTGTCGACTCCATCGGCGCAATCGTTCAGGCTCCCGCGGCTGAACGTGGCGAGCTGGACGTCCGCGAGGCCCGGCACCTCGAAGGCGAAGACGTCGACATCGCCAAGGGGCTCGATCGCCGCGGAGACGAGCACGTTCGGCCGGAGCGCGGCGCGCTCATCCGCCCCCGCCGTGGTGTCGTTCGGCTCGACCTCCGGCGAGCGGATGTCCAGCTCGCACGCGGCGTTGCAGCCGTCGCCGCCGACCGTGTTGCCGTCGTCGCAGAGCTCGGGATCCTCCAGCACGCCATCGCCGCACACAGAGGTGTCCAGCCTGAGCGAGAGCGTGTAGTCGAACGTCGCGGGCTCGGCTTCAGGGGAGATCTGCACGCTGACGAAGTAGTCGCCAGGGCTCAGCTTGCGCAGCGCCAAGGAAGAACAGTAGTCGTCGTCTGCGACATCGTCGTTCTCTTCGATGCTCGCCAGGTTCGCGTCGAAGATCGTCACATAGGTATCGACGCCGAGCGAGCCGCACCTCGTGCCCAGCGGGCCATCGAGCGTCTCTGCCTTGATGCGCCCGATCGTCCCCTCGGGGACGGTCACCGAGAAGACGTCCACGTCGGATTCGGGGTCGATAAACGCGCGGATCCGGCCGCCGGGCGCGATGGCGAAGGCGTCGTTGGCCGAATCGAAGCCGTCGTTCGGCTCGACCTCACAGCCCGCTTCGACCTGACACGCGCGCGAGCAGCAATCGCCGTCCTCGTCGTTGCCATCGTCGCAGGCCTCCGAGCCGCCCAGCGCGCCGTCACCGCACCCACCCGTACACACGCTCGGCGCTCCGGCGCAGGCGAACCCGGGCTCGATCGCGCAGCCCGGGTCACACCCGTCGCCGGCCGCCCGATTCCCATCGTCGCACTCCTCGACAGGAGCGCCGACGGCTCCATCGCCGCACACGGCGCTTGCCACGCCGCCCTCTCCGCCGCTGCCGCTCTCTCCGCTGCTGCCGCCTTCTCCGCCGCCGCCGCCTTCTCCGCCGCTGCCACCACCGCCGCCGCTGCCACCGCCCTCTCCGCCGTTGCCGCCACCACCGCCGCTGTCGCCCGCGGCGGGCTCAACGATCTTGCTGCGGTCCGCGGTGATGAGGAGCTCGCACCCGGTCAGGGCGATCGGCGCCAGACCGAGGAACAACGGGAGAGCGGTCCTGAAAGAGACGATCATGGTTTCTGAGGCCTTTGCTCGACGGCATCGCGGCGACCATGGCGTTCGCGGCATTCATGGCGATCACCACAGTCGCGCCGCAGGCTCGCCGCAACGGCGGGCGCGGCAGAAGACCGATGCTCTGCGGCTGCGTCAAGGGACGACGAGAGCGCCGCGCCCTCAGTACGTCAGGGCGACCGCTTTGCGGAGGTGCTCGTCGCTCTCCAGCTGGGAGAGCATGAAATACGCGACGTCCTCGCGCGAGATCGTGGGACCGCCGAGGAAGTAGCCCCCCGGCGGCGAGGCGTCGACGCTGGCGCGGCACTCCTTGGTGAGCCGCCCATCCGTGAGCTTGGGGACGCGCACGACGGTCCAGTCCACATCGCTCTGGCGCAGGGCCTCTTCCATGCGCAGCATGTCAGAGTACCTGTTGCGGAGCAGCGGCTTGACCAAGACACGGAACCAGAGCGCACTCTGCTGCTCCTCGCCGATGCCCGCCGCGGTGACGGCGATGAGGCGGCGGACGCCGTGCTCCTTCATTGCGCGCAGGACATGGGTGATACCCTCGGAATAGACGCGCGTCGGCCCCATGCCGCGCGACCCCAGGGCCGAGAGGACGGCGTCGTGACCGGACACGGCGCGCGACACCTGCTCGGCATCCATGACGTCGCCGCGGAGCGCGCGCAGCCGCTCGTGGTGCGGGACAGGGATGGTCGCCGGCGTGCGCGCGAATGCGGAGACGTCGTGTCCGAGCTCCAGGGCCTGACGGATCAGCGCGGCGCCCGTACCCCCAGTCGCCCCCAAGATCAGCAGCCTGCTCATGAGCCACCAGCGTACTCGGTCCGCCGCGGCCGGTACAACATGCGCGTGAATGCCTCACGCACCGAGATCCGCTGGAGATCCGCGCGAGCGGCGCTCGGCCCGTCAGGCGCCGAGCCGCAGCCACGCGGCCACGCCGTGGTGATCCGAGCCGGAGAACGGCGCCCGCTCGCAGCGCGTGATCGTCCACCCCTCCCCCGGTTGAACGAAGACATAATCGATGCGGCGCAGCGGCAAGCCGGCGGGCCAGGTGCCGCCGACCTTGCCGGGGTGCGCCTGCGTCCAGGCGTCGAGCCAAGAGCCGTTTCCGGCGCTCGCCTGGAGGTAACAGACCGCCTCCTCGCTCGGGAGCGCGTTGAAGTCGCCCATCAGCACGGCGCCGTGGCTCCCCGACTTCTGGCGCTCGCGCGCGGCGAAGCTCACGAGCTCGCGCACGGTGCGCGCCCGCGCGCGCTTCGACAGCGACAGGTGCGTGACGAGCACGTCGACGACCGCGCCGGCGTGCCGGATCGCGGCGCGCAAGACGACGCGCTGGCTGTCGCGCTCGAACGGATCGTCGCGATCGAGCGTGAGCGCCTCCACGGAGTGGTCGAGCACCTCGATGTCCTCACGGCAGAGCAGCGCGACCCCCTCGCACTCGCCGCTCGCGGCGACCCTGCCCGGCGCGAACCAGGCGCGGTATCCGCCGGCGAGCCGCGAGAGCTCTCCGGCCTGGCCGAGGTCGCCGCTCGGCATCGGCGCGTGCACCTCCTGGAGACCGATGAGCCCGGGGCGCAGATCGCCGATGAGCCTGGCCAGCATCGTCCGGCGCCGCTCCCAGAGGGCGACTCCCCCCCAGATGTTCTGCGTCAGGACGACGAGGTCGCGATCGTGGCTCAAATGCCTCCTCCTCGGGCGTCGGTCCGGGGATTTGTCTTAACCAGCTTGTCGAGGAGGCTCAAGGGCCCGTGAGCGAGCCAGTCAGCGTCTTGCTGGGGAGCGGGGGGAGCAGGGAGAGGGCACCGGGCGAGTCGACACCGCGCGCGTCGACGCCGCGCGCGGCGTACTGGAATCGCTCAGTTGAGCGAGAGCGGGCCCGCGGCGGGCTGGGCGCCGCCCTTCATTTCGTGCGAGTTGGGGTCGTACTTCGAGGTGCACTTGGCCATCACGAGGCTGGCCTCGAAGTCGCCGGCCTGCGAGAGCGCGCCCTCGACGGTCACCTGGACGCCGCCGCTCGGGACGTCGCGGAAGGTGTCGGGGATGACGCACTGGGCGTAGCGCACGGGCAGCGCCGCCTGCGTGCCGTGGATCTGGAAGCGGTACTCGCAGGGCGAATCGCGCTTGACCAGCGTGCCGGGGACGAGCTCGCCCTCGACCCGGACCTTGCGGCCGGCGAGCTTGTCCTTGGACGCGAGCAGCTGATCGACGGGCGTCGCGTAGACGGCCGCTTCCTTGAAGCCGACCAGGAAGAGGGCGACGAGCGCGCCCACCATGACGAGCAGCGTCGCCAGCAAGCCCAGGCTGCGCGGCCGGTGCGCCTTCGGCGCCGGGCTCGCCGTGGCCGGCTTCACCACCGCGGGCGTATCCTGCTGCTCTGCAAGAGACAGCGCGTGGGCCAACTCGTCGTCCAGCTTCTTGCTCATCGTGGATCCCTTCGGCCACAGGCTAGCCCGCACCCCACGGCCGGTCGAGCACCACCTGCACGACGTCGGGTCCGGCCTGCGACGCCATCCGGCTGCGGCGGACAGCCGTACCGGAGTTCTCCCTTACAAGCGGACCCGACGGCACCGTGCGCCCGTCCGCGGAGGTGTCGAAGCGCGGGCCCTCATGGGCTGCTGTTCATGGCCGCCTCGATGGCGGGGAGAAACACGGCGTGAGGGAACGCCGCGCGGAACCGCTCGGCTCGCGCGCTGGCGTCGGCGCGCCGCCCGGCCTGGACGAGGGCCTGGATGGCCAGCGCCTCGCGCAGCTGGGCTCTCCGGCTGCGCGGGTAATTCCGCTCGTGCAGGGCCAGCACGTCGAGCGCCTCGTTCGCCTTTCCTTCGCTGAGCGCGAGGCCGGCGCTGCTGAGCAACGCGCTCTCCTCGGCCGTGTCGCGCTCGCTAGGCGGAGCTGGCTTGCGGGAGGGGACGCGTGACGGCGCTGCGGCCGCCACCTCCACGGCCGCCGGGGGCCCAGCGCTCACGACGGCGTCGGCCACGGCGAGCCCGCCCGCGGCGCGCCCGCCGCGCCCGGCCCTGGCGCGCTCGGTTCGCTCGGGTGCGGCGCCTTCGACCTCGGCGCGCTCGGTTCGCTCGGGTGCGGCGCCTTCGACCTCGACGCGCTCGGTTCGCTCGGGCGCGACGCCTTCGACCTCGGCGCGAACGGACACCACCGGCGCCACAGCAGGCGGAGGGAGCCCGGCATAAACCGCGCCGGCGCCCACCCCGGCTCCCCCGAGGAACAGCGCTGCACCTGCCTTGATGAGCCTGGAGCGCGCGATCGTGATGACCGGCGGCATGCGCTTCCCGCCGGTGGCGCCGGTGGCCTCCACCGCGTTGTTTCCGAGACAGCGCCGGTGAGGCGAGGAGGCGCCTGTATGGGGCTGTGTTGCAGGGCTGCCGGAGAGGCCGTCCGCGCCGCGGGCCAGCCCTCCGGTCGAGGCGAGCGATCGCTGGAGCCGCGCCCACAGCGGTCCGGCGAGCTCCTGAGAAAGGCCGAGCCGGACCCTGCCTGCGTCGAGCAGCATCGGCCTGTCAACCAGGGCGAATGGCGCCAGGGCGAAGCGCAGGCCACGAAGGCCAAGCGCGTCCGGGTCCCGCGCGGAGAGCCGTTTGACCGCAGCCGTGAACTCGCTGCGGGCGCGTCTCAGCCGATCCCATGCGGTGTTCACGGGGATCTGGAGGGCCTGAGCGATGTCGCGCATGTCGCTTCCCTCGAGGTCGTAGAGCACGAACACCGCTCGTCGTTCCCTCTCGATGCGCTGGATGAGCTCGCGGACGATACGCTGGGTCTCGGCCTGCGCGACCCGGCGCTCCGCGTCGAGCCCGGGGTCCGCGAGATCGATGGGCTCGGAATCGTCGAGCGCGAGCAGCTCCCGCTGGTTCCGGGCGAGCTGCAGGTGGCGAAGGGCGACATGCGCGCTGATGCCCGCCACCCACGGTTTGAGCGACAGGCGAGGATCGTGGTCCTCGAGCCGCCGGTGAACGACGAGAAACACCTCGTGAGCGACGTCGTGAAGATCCCGAGACGCGACGCCGAGCCGCCAGAGCACCACGAGGACGTAGGGGAGCAAGCTCTGATAGACCTGCTCGAACGAGGGCCGCGGGGGCGAGCCGATGGCGGGCGCAGGATCCCGATCGGGTACGGCAGCGGGCTCTGGGTCGGGCGCAGGCGTCATCTCCAGGAGGGGCGCAGGCGCCGCCTCCGGGGCGGGAGCAGACGCAGGTGCCGGGTCGGGCGCTGGAGGGGGCGCTGGGCGTGCTCGGGGCTCTTTCATGGATAGGTAGTCCGGCGAGACCGCCCGGCTCGTTGCGAAATCGTACATGGGCTCGACGCGACCGGCCGAGCGGGCACCGAACGGAGGCCTCACCCCGGCGCCGGCGTCACCGAAGGGCCCCCTCGGCGAACGGCAGCCTCGAACGGCAGCCTCGGTGAGGCGAGCCTCTCGGCCAGCGCCCTCCTGGCGCGACGCAGCCGGCTGGCGGCGGAATCGGGGTTCATGCCGCGCGCTCGTGCCCAGGCGACGAGGCTCAGGGGCCCGGCCGCCGCGAGGAGGACCTCGCGATGGCCGCTGGGGAGCGCGGTGACCTCGCGTAGCGCGGCACGGGCGAGGAGCTCTCCCTCGATCTCGACAGGCGCCTTGCCGGCGGGCGAAAGGGGCGCGTTGCACAGGATCTCGCGGCGGACGCAGGCGCTCTCCCGGTAATGGGACACCTGGCGCCAGACGACGCCGTGCAGCCATGCGCGCATCGCCGCGCGCGGGGGCCGCAGCGGGTCCGGGCGGTACCTGCGCGCTCGGATGGCTTTCCAGGCGCCGAGGAGCACAGTCTGGAGGAGATCCTCTCGGTCGCGGGCGGGAACGTGGAGCGCGCGGAGCAGGAGGGCGACGAACGGCCGCTCGGCCCAGAGGGCCTCGACCGAGGGCGAGACCGCCGGGTGGATCGCCTCTTTCGGCGCGCTGCGCGCGCGGCGGCGAGTCCGGGATCCCGGCGCATCGAGAGACAGGCGGCGGCCCTCCCGCCGGGGCGGGGTCGGCAACGAGGTCTTCATCGGAGCGGTTTCCGGGACTGCCCCGCTTCTCGTTGCACAATCGACGGGCCCGTACCTACGGGGCGCCAGAGCGCTCGTTCTGACGGCAGGCGGGGGACGGGCGCTCGATCACGGGGACAGCTCGCGCCCTCGTGAAGGGCGACGCGGGCTGTCGCCTGGCGAAAGATGAGAAAGGTATCTCGCTCTTCGTAATGCGATCGAACCGGAGGTGGTCTACCCGGGATGGTCTGGCGGCGCCCTGGGGGGTCCCTGTTAACGTGGCGGCACCTGGCGTGGCGCGCCCTCGACAGCGCTGCAGATCATGAGGAGAGGCGATGGCGGCGCGGGCGCAACGTTGGCAGCGCAACGTTCTCCACTACTGCGGGTTCCCCTCGTCCTCCAACCCCAGAATGGCCACTAGATACCCCTGCCGCATGGCACCCGTCCGTCCCACTCGACGGACGTGGGCCCGCTGCTTGCCTCGGTCGCCGGTACCATGCGAATCGTTCCAACGGTTGCCGCCCTCGTCTCTCTCCATGGAATCGCTCTATGTGTTGCATCTTGTGCCATGCAGCCATCAGAAACTTTCTCTGAGACGGAGATCGACACACCAACCAGCGATCCAGGAGCTGCCAACCTGACACTTGACGACGAGACGGACAACGGTCCCACGACCGAACCGGAGGCGATCGGCAGCTTCAAGGTCATCCGCTGCAAGAGATATGAGCACGGCGCTGACTGCATGATGAAGTGCGCCGATGCAGGAATATCTTGTCCGGCCGGACGAAAGCACCCGTACAAATCCAACGTCAAAACTGGACTACTGTGGCAGTGCAGAGGCCTCAGCCTAGCCACCAGCTGATGGTACTACTACGAGAACGGAGATAGCTGTACGTTCTTCTTCGGAGCTCCCGTCATGTGCCGCTACCTGGGTGGAACTCCTGATTGAGAGAGCGCGCGCAGAACGCTGCGTCCCGCGCCGCGCGCTTCCAGTCCTGCCCGAACAGAGACTCCATGCACTGAAGTGCGAGCGGGCAGAATTCGGGCGATCGCTCTCCGCCCGAGAGCGCGGCGGAACCTAGGCTGCGGAGTCGCTGCATCCGCTCGACGTCTTCCACGGTGATGGGTGTAGGACCGTGCAGGCGACCTCGGATTTGCTCCGCCATCACCCCTTCGGCGGCGGTCAGGGTGTTTTCCCACGCCACGGGATCCACCTGGAGATCGGCGTCGCCGCGCTCGATCGCGTCGGCGAGGATGCGGATGTAGCCGGCGGCGTAGACCACGGTCATGGTTGCCCAATCGAGCAGATCCTCGTCCTCTTCGCTGAGCAGATCCTCTTCCTCTTCGTCGTCGTTGGTGAGGGGCTGATCCGGGTGAGGCATGCCCGGAGTGTAGATCGGAGTCACGTGGGCAGGGGGCGCCGGCGTCGCTTTCGCGCCGATTTTTGTTGATATTCAGAAAAGCCAACAAAATCGCGTGCGGGACAAACCTCCTCCATGTGCAAATTTGTTAACTTACGCTAATATCAACAAAAGGAGACGCTGGTTTCGTGCATGGGTCGAAGGGCGTTCCTGTGCGCGATAATGGAAGCTTACCGAGCACCAGACGGCGCCTGGCTCCCCTCGTCTGCTGGCGGGGACGCACGGCCAGGCGGGCTCCTGGCACCGCATCTCGCTCGGTCCGCTCGCCCCTTGTGCGGGGCAGGCACCCTGGCATGACATTCGCGCGGCAACTCCTGCGCAACGCTCCCCGTTGCGCAGGAGGTAGCTCCGCGCAGCAGAATCGCCCTGGCCGTGGCTGCCCTCCTGGGAGCGGCAGCATGCGGGGCGGCGGACGAAGCGAGCGATGCAGAGCGGAGCGACGCGGAAGACGTGGATCAGCGCGCTGCGTGCGCGGCGGCGCGTCCGGCGGCCCGGCGCATGGGAGGACTGGCGGCGGCCCTCCCGCCGGGGAGGGCTTGGCAACGGGGTCTTCATCGGAGCGGTTTACGGGACTGACCCGCTTCTCGTTGCACAATCGACGGTCCCGCATAACCGTGGGGCGCCGGAGCGCTCGTTCTGGCGGCAGGGGGGGACGGGAGACGGGCGCACGACACAGCTCAGGCCCTCGTGAAGGGCAACGCGGGCTGTCGCCTTGCGAAAGATGAGAAAAGCACCTCGCTCTTCGTAATGCGATCGAACGGGGATGGTCTGCCCCAGCATGGATCTGGCGTCGCCCTGGGGTCCTCTGGTAACGTGGCCGCGCTTACTACGACGGGCGCTCGACAGCGCCGCAGATCATGAGGAGAGGCGATGGCGGCGCGGGCGCGACGTTGGCGGCGTGGGATCGTGGCGGTGTGCCGTGCGAGCACGCTCGGGCTGGGGCTCGGGGTCGCGTCCGGCGGATGCGGGAACCCGACCACGTATCTGTGCCCGTGGGATGAGAACCAAGGACCCAAGGGAACGCCTTGTGAGGTGCTCGAGCCCCCCGATGCCGGCGGCGTTGGCGGGTGCGGCGGTGGTGGCGATGGCGGCGATGACTGCCCGGCCGAGGACGACACGGACGTCGCCATCGCATCCGATTTCGGCGACCTGATCCCGGCGGCAGAGGTCTGCGCAGGGCAGTGCGTGCCGAAGGAGCCGCTCGGGTGGTCCGAGCCGGCGCTGCTCTGGATCGGCTCCCCCGACGGCGTGCCGAGCTGCCCTGCGACCGCGCCGATCGTCGGCTACGAGGGCTACGCGGATTTCGCGGCTCCGGCCCCGCACCAGTGCCCCGCCTGCGCGTGTGACCCGCCAGAGGCAACGTGCGAGGTGCCGACGGATTGGAGGGCCTACGCCAGCTTCCCGTGTGGCGGCCCCGAGGCTCCCGCAACCTCGTTCGCTGCCCCGGATGGGTGGGACGGGACCTGCACCCCGGTGAATGCCGTCGAGGCCGGACGGATCTGCGATGGCGCCCCGTGCGTGCAGTCGCTCGCGATCCAGGCGCCTCGCGTGGTCTCCGCAGGTTGCGCACCGAGGGTCGCGGAGGCGCCGGAGAACCCCGACGAGCCCGCGACGGCGGGGAGCTTCGTGCTCGTCGCCCGGGCGTGTACCGGAAACGCGTCCCCCCCGTGCGCGGATCCAGGCATGACCTGCACGCCGGCACCGCCGCTCGGCGACGCCGCACCGCCGGAGGGGTTTCTCACGTGCATCCACCACGAGGGAGAGCTGGACTGCCCCGCCACGTACCCGGACCGGCACGTCTTCTACGCCGGTGTCGAGGACACGCGCGGCTGCGCGCCTTGCGGCTGCACCGAGCCCGCCGGAGCGACCTGCAGCGTGCTGACCTCCGCGTTCAGCGACGCAGGGTGCTCGCAGCTCGTCGCGGGTCAGGTGATCACCTCCGACGCCCCCGACTGCGGGACCGTCGCCTCCGGAACAGCGCTCGGGAGCAAGTCGGTGAGCGTCGTCAGCATCGATCCCGGACGATGCGAGCCGTTCGGCGGCGAGCCGGTGGGCAGCATCGCGCCGACCGCGGCGGCGACGTTCTGCTGTCACCGCACCAGCCCTGTACCGGCCTGAGTCGACTTTCGTTCCGCATGGGGCGCAACGACGGCCTCGCCAGGAGGTGGCAGGCCGCGAGGGACGCGCCCGCGACCCCACGGCGCCGCGCGCGCTCGCAGCCGCCTCATGGGAATCGCTCCCGTGGGCGCGTCCGATGCTTCGCGAAACCGCACGAAGATTCAGAAGAAAGCAACCAGGCGGAGAGCCACCGCCTCCGAGACGGGCGCCGCGGACCACCCTTCTCCATGGAGCGGTCGAACGTGCGGCCGAAGTGTGTTGAGCAAGAGGTCGCCGGTGAGCTGCCCGGCTAGGCGGGCCGAAAGCAGCACCTCCAGCCCCGCACGAAGCCCGAGCGCTGCGTAGGGCAGCGCATCCTCGATGCCGGTGCTGTCCCTGACGTGCCACACCCCGCCTGCCGTGGCGACGGCGCAGCCGAAGAACCAATCCGCGTGACCGCAGGGAACCACTGAGCCGCTCAGCCCCGACACGCCGATGGTCCAGCCGCGGTAGGGCTCGGCGTCGATCGGGAGATCCCCGCGGGCCTCCAGCGAGAGCGAGAACGTCTCCCAGCGGGCGCCGGCGAACCCCGAGAACCCGACCGCCACCGACGGCGCCACGCCGGCGCCTAGCAGCACTCCGGCGCCCAACTGGAGGCGCGGGCGATCCGGTGGCGGCCTCGGGCGCGGAGCGGGTCGAGCCGGCGCAGCGACGGGGGCGGGCGGCTTCGAGGCCAGCGCCCCGGGCGGCGCGTCCGGCGAGACAGGCGGAGCGGCGCCCCTCGGCGCCGACGGGGGCGGCGCCGAGGTGGGAACGCTCTCCGGTGCAGGCCGTGGTGGCAGCAACGGGCGCATGACGGCGCTGAGGGCGAGGCCGATGTCCTCCACGAGCACGCCACAGATCGCGCTCGAGTGCTCCTGGCGGCCGATCTCCCGGCCATCGCGGTCATATAGCGCGATTTCTCCCTGGAACGCCGTCCCCTTGCGCTGGATGACCACCTCGACGTGCCACGCGCCGTCGCGCACGAACGGGTCGACCCCGCCGAGCTGGCTCGCGGCGATCTGCCGGAGGCTCGGCTCCTCGGGACACCCCTCGGTGCCAGGCCCTCGCGTGTAGGACAGCCGCGCGCCGCGCGGCGCGAGCTGCGCGAGCGCCACGGGCGCCGCCAGGAAGAGCGATGCGGCAAGGGGCAGCGCGGCGCGGTTCATCCTCCGGATCCGGTCGCGGGCGAGGAGCGGGCCGGACACGAGCGGAGCTCCCTCATCGGTCATCCGTCGTCATCGGGCGTCATCGGTACTATTTCCGGGAAGGTCCCCCGGATTGTTGAGAAATCGTGCGCCGGCGTAAAAGAAGGCACGAGGTTTACCGGCGACGTTTCCCCGAACCTGCGGGAGATGTCACCTGGGATTGGGACTGAAGCGGCGTCGCGAGGTGACCGGCGAACGGTACCGCCCTCGCGCGATGGGTGGGATGGCCGTCACCTGCCGGCGGCCGTGCGCGGAGCAGCGCTATCCGATCGGCTCGGGCTCGGCCTCGGTCTTCTTCCTGGCGCTGGCGGCGCGGGCCCGCTGATCGGCGCGCCGCTCTTCCTCCGCTGCGTCCTCGTACGGTGAGAGCAGCCGGTCGCGGAGGAGCGCGTGCGTCTCGTCCTTGTCGTCGTCGTACTCGGCATGGACCTGGACCAGGAGCGTGCCGTAGGCCTCGTGCCACGCCTCGACCGCCTTGACGGCCGGATCCGCGGCCTTCGCCTCGGTGACGCCGAGCTCTGGAATCCCCACCCCCAACTCAGTCGCCGTCGTGCGCAACCGTGATCACGACGTTTCCCTTCTTGTGCTCTTGCTCGACGTATCGGTGGGCGTCGACGATGTGTTCGAGCGGATAACGCCGATCGATGACGGGTCGCAGGGCACCGGCGTCGACGAGGGCGGTCAGCTCCTCAAGATCGCCTGCCGACAGCTCCGGTGTCCCATCATCGACCGAGATCGAACGGCCGCCGGGGACGAGCGCGTCCTTGCACGCAGAGCGGAGCGCCGAGGTCTTTCGCTTACCCACGGCGTCGAGCACGACATGGTAGCGAGTCCCTTCGGGGAGCGACCGCTCCGTCGTGTAGTCAATCACGTGGGTGGCGCCGAGCGTACGGACCAGCGCAGCATTGGCCGGGCCACACACCGCCGTGACTTCGGCTCCTGCATTGCGTGCGAGCTGGATGGCCGAAGTCCCCACGGCCCCCGATGCTCCGTAAATCACGACATGTTGGCCTGGCTTGAGCGCCGCGCGGCGGAGACAATGGAGCGCGAGCAGGCCGCCATAGGGAATGGCGGCGGCCTCTTCATCGGGGAGGTTTCGGGGCGCGATTGCCACGGTGCTGGACTCGCGGAGGCAAGTGAACTGGGCGTAGCCCCCGAGGCGGAACTTGGTAAACGCATAGACTCGGTCACCTGTGCGAAAGCGGGTGACCGATTTCCCGATTTCAGCGACCTCACCTGCGACGATGAGCCCGAGAATGCGGCGTCGAGGCCCTCGAAAGCCGAGTACGACCTTCATCATCCAGCGCATGAAGAAGGGGGCTTCGGGAAGGCCGCTGCGGATGAACCAATCGCTCGAGTTGACGGAGGAGGCGCGGACCTTGACGAGGATCTCGTCGACCCTGGGGATGGGCTTCGGGACATCGTCGATGAAGAGGACCTCGGGGGGGCCGTAGCTCGGGCAGATAGCAGCCTTCATGGCGAGGCAGGGTGTCGCGACGGGGCCGTGGGTGTCGAGGGGGCAGCACGGTTCGGCCTGCGTTTGGGGGAGCGCGGTCGGGCGCGCACCGCACCTATCCGCAGGGTTGGCGGGTGATGGATGCGGCGTTATCGTTCCGCGCATGAAGCCTGGGCGCGCAAGCCGGACCGCGGAGCTCGTGTGCATGGGACGTGCAGCGGCGCACGGCGCGACGACGGTGACGCGGTTCTCCGATCCGACAGCGATGGCGCTCCTGCCCGACGAGGCGCGAGCCCGCGTCGAGCGCTTCCGTGCAGGCGTCACGCCGAAGGGACTACGCGGGCGCCTCGGCCGCGCGTACCTCGAGCGCCAGTCGAAGGTGATGGTCGCGCGCACGGTCGCGATCGACGACGCCATCCGTGGGGCCGCGTCGCCGCAGCTCGTCATCCTCGGCGCCGGCCTCGACGGCCGCGCGTGGCGCATGCCCGAGCTGCGCGACGTGGTCGTCTTCGAGGTCGATCACCCGGACTCGCAGCGCGACAAGCGGTCGCGCGTCGCGGCGCTCTCCCCGTGCGCGCGGGACATCCGCTGGGTACCCGTCGACTTCGAGCGCGACGCCCTCGACGGCGCGCTCGCGAAGGCGGGCCACGATCCCGCGCGCCCGACCACCTGGGTCTGGGAGGGCGTTGTCATGTACCTGACCCCGGCCGACGTGGAGGCGACGCTCGCCGCCCTCGCACGGCGATCGGCCGCGGGCAGCCGCCTCGTCATCGTCTATCACAGCCCCGCGCTCATGCTCCGCGTGATCGGCCTGCTCGTGCGCTTGCTCGGGGAGCCGCTGCGCTCCGCGTTCACCGCCGACGCGATGCGCGCGCTCCTCGCCAGGCACGGCTTCGGCGTCGCCGCAGACGAGGACATCCACGGTATCGGCGCCGCGCTGTCTCCCGACGTCGATCGCGCGACGACGGCGGTGAAGCACCTGCGCGTCGTGACAGCGGATCGCCTTTCCTGAAGCAGAGAGCGCGCGACGCCGCCCGACAGCGATCGCGCTCCACTTCCGGAGCCGGGGGGCCGCGCCCTACCTGCCCACGTTCCCATGAACGAGCCGCCGCGACGCTCGCGCTCCCGCCCCGCCGGTTCGCCGCGCCACGCTTCGTCGCGCAGCGAACCGGCTTCTTTTACGTACGCGCAGAGGCTCAGAACGTCGCGAAGTACGCCCAGGGCTCGTTCCCGGCGCTGGCCTGCATGCAGTAGCCGCCGTTTCGCGTGGCCGGCAAGGTGACATTGGCGCCGTTGCAGGTCACGAGCACGCCGTTGATGCGGAAGGTCCGCCCCGCGGCGAAGTTGCCGCAGTTGAGCCCTTGCAGGCTCGCGACGGTCTCGTGGCAGGTGGCCGCAGTGCCGAGGTTGCCCGACTGGTAGCTCTGGGTCGAGAACACGACCGGGCTCGAGCAGAGGCCGCTGCAAGGAGCGCTGCCGCCGGAGCCGCCGCACACGTTCGGAGCGCCGCCGCCGCAGGTCTCGGGAGCCGTGCAGCTACCGCACGAGCTCACGCTGCGCGGCGCGCCGCAGTTGTCGACGCCGTTCACGCTGCCGCAGCTGGCGCCGAGCCGCGCGCAGAGCTGGGCGTCGCTCTCCGGCGTGCAGGTTCCGCCCGTCACGTCGAAGACGAGCTCGGCCGTGTCGAAGAGGCCGTTTTGATCCGTGACCCGCACGACGGCCGTGCTCAGCCCGCCGGAGGGCGGCGTACCGCTCAGCGTGCCGTCGCTCGCCACCGTGAGCCAGCTCGCGCCGCTCTGCTTGGAGTACGTCAGCGTGTCGCCGAGGTCCGGATCGGCAGCCGTCCCCGCGAGCGTCTGCCCGGACAGCGCCACGTTGACCGTGGCGCCACGCGTGATCGGATCGAACGTGAACCCGGGCGCGCGATTGTCGAGGTAGAGCGCCGAGACGCCGGGAAACTCGGACTGCGCCCTGGCGAGCTCGAGCTCGAGCTGCGGAGTCCAGCGGAAAGCGAGCCGGGCCTCGTCCTCGAGGTCCACCCCCGCGGCGCCCGAGCAGAAGTGGATGAACTCGCCGAGGTTGAGCGGGCGACCGCCGTAGCTGCTGTTGATCGTGGGCAGATGCTCGGCGAGGAGCTCGAAGAACCCGGCCAGGAACCGGCTGCCCTTGTGGTCCGCGGCCGTGTTGCCGAACTCGCCGGCATAGAGCGGATAGTACCAGTCGCGGAACCAGTGAACGCCGTAATCATCGGTTCTGAGCAGCATTTCCTCGTAGAACTGCGAGGCCATGTTCGAGGGGGTCGTGGTCAGGTGCAGGTGCACGTCGTAACCGAAGATGTCGGCCCACTTGCTGTCACCCCAGGCATTGAAGGCGGGCGAGCCCGCGAGGCCGTTGTTGTTGCTCTCGACGATGTGCCCCATCTCGTGGATCAGCGACTGCAGGGCCCAGCCGTAGTCCGGCACCGACCAATCCTCGGTGTTTGTGAAGATGATGTTTCGATAGGAGGCTTCGTCGCCCGAGGCGTATATGACTCCCGCGGCGTCGTAGGCGTCGCTGCCGTCGTCACCCGGAGCGTCGTCCTGGTTTCCGATCACGTAGAGGATCGGGTCGACCATGCTGCCGTAGGTGCCCTTCGCGTACGCCCAGGCTTCGCTGATGATCGGGTTCACCCAGGTGACGCCGGACGGGTTCGGGACGTACTCGTCGAAGTACGTGGCGATGTGCGCGTCCGAGTAGGTGCGGGTTACCGTACGATTCTGGCCGCCGTACCAGCCGTTCTCCACGAACGACAGGGGCGGTGTGTTCGCGGTGGTGGTCGCGCTCACGGGTCCGACCGTGCTCGAGCTGCCCGCCGCGTTCACCGCGCTCACGCGAAAATAGTAGGTCTGGCTCGGCGCCAGCGCCGTGGCGCGGAACTCGGTGCTGCCGGCGCCCGTGGTCCCGACGACGAGACCGGAGGTGAAGCTCGAGTTCGTGGCTCGCTCGACGCGGTACGACGTTTCGGGGTTGAGCTGCCCTGCGTTGTCCGTCCAGGTGAGGCGGATCTGATTGCCCGACAGGACCTGCCCGTTCAGGTTGCCCGGCGCGGCCGGCGCGGCGAGCGAGGCGCTGCTCGTGCCGAAGAGCCGCCACTCCGCGAGCTGCGTGCTGACGTCGTTGTGGTTGGCCTGGATGTGCAGGCGGTAGTGGCTGAACTCCAGGTGCTCGGGGTTGCAGGCGTACGTGCGCGTGCTGTGGCGGTTCGTGAACGACTGGTTGGTTCGCGTGTCGAGCACGGTCCAGCTCGCGCCGTCGTTCGAGCCTTCGAGCGTCCAGTCCTTCGGATCGCGGACCGGGAAATCGTTGGCGGACGTCAGGCTGTAGCTCTGGACCACGGAGCTCGGCGTCTCGAGCCGGATCCAGGTGCTGGAGCTCGGCTCGTAGTACTTCGAGAACGGATTGTTGTCCGTGACCTTCGTGACCTCCTCGCCGGTGACTTCGTTTCCAGGGTGCTGCTCGACGGGCACGGACGAGGAGAGCGCGGTGATGTCCTGGAGAGCGGCGACCCCCGCGGTCGTGGCGCGCGCGGAGACCGCGGACGGGAACCCGCGCACCGCGCCGTTCACCGCCTGCACCTGATAGAGGTAGCCCGTGCCGGGAGCCAGGTTCGTGTCGGTGTAGCTGGTGGAGCTCGTGAAGAACTCCGTGGTGCCGCTGCCGTCGTCGTTCACGCGCTGCACGTAGTAACCGGTGGCGTTCGCGGCGGGCGTCCAGGTCAGCGTGACGGCGCTCGAGCTCACGCTCGGCGCGCCGAGCGCCGGAGTGCCGGGCCTGGTGCCCGCCGCCACCGAGCCGCCGACGCGCAGCTCGGCGAGCTGCAGCTCGTTGTAATCGTCGTCGTCGCTGAAGTTATCAGTGACGTTCAAGCGATAGTAGAGGTACGCATTCGAGTTCGAGAAGGTGTAGGACTGGGTCTGGTGCCGCGAGGTGAAGGACTCGTTCGTCCTCGTGTCGAGCACGTGCCAGGTCAGGCCGTCGTAAGAGCCCTCGAAGGTCCAGTCGCGCGGATCACGGTCCGGGTAGTCGTTGGCCGAGGTGATGTCGTACGAAACGATGATCGACGGAGCCTGCATCCGGTACTGGATCCAGTCTCTGCGGCGGGGCATGAAGAGCTTGGTGTCGATGTCGCCGTCGTGCACCTTGTCGATGCCCTCGTCACCCGGGAGATTTCCCCACATATCGCTGACGTCGTCCGTGGACGTCGGGGTCAGATCCGTGCCGGAGAGGGCCGCTTGCTGCGACGCGATCGCCTCGACGGAGTCGGACGAATCGAAAGAGACGCAGGCGGGAAGGCAGAAGAGCGGGAGCCAGAGAGGTGCGAGGGTACGACGTTGGCGCATTACTACTTTACCTCGTGATAGATGAAGCAAAATGGATCGGGAAACGGCGCAAACCCAAAGGCGCCGTTTCGTAGAAGCGATTCGAGGACGTGAAGGGCGAACCCTGAAACATCCCCGCGAATTTTTCGGGGAGATTCACAGGGAGACGGGGAGAAGGGGCGTAAAGTCCCACCGTTCTCTCTGTCGCCCTGCTCGATTTTCCGCCGACATTGCCAAAAAAATCGGGTTGGTCAAGGGCGAGCCCTGAAACATCTCCGCGAATTTTTTGCGCGGAGAATTCACAGGGAGGCGAGGAGAGGGGGCGTAAAGTCCCACCGTTCTCTCTATCGCCCTGTTCAATTTTCGGCTGATATTGTCGACAAAACCGGTTTGGTCAAGGACGAATCGACACGCTCAGCTCCGGTGGCGGAAGATTGTTGATGCGAACCGCTACTCCTGCCAATGCGACGCGGTATCCCGACGACAGCACCTCCGAGCGCACCAGCAGCGCATCGCGACGGCGCGCCGCCTCGCCGACGTCCCCCCACGCCCCTCTGCACGCCGGCCGGCGTCCCCCACGCCCCGCTGCACGCCGGAGGGGTCGCGCTCTCGATCTCCACGGCGGCGAAGGGCTGGCGAGCCTCCTGCCGCCCCCCGGCGCAGGACGACCGCTTACCGGCTTTTGCGTCCCCCCTCCGCGGCTCCGCAGGGCTCCCGACGGGCCCGCGCGTCCCATAACGATCGGGACGGTCGTCATGGCGGTATCCGGCACGACTCGCCTTTTCACGCGATGTCGAACACGGGCACCGCGTGACGGACGTCGGCACTTTCCATGGGCGAGCGGACGGTCATGACACACGGATTGCTGCTCACGCAGATCTAGCTGAGCTTGCCCCATGCCTGCTCGATGCACAAGCCAGCGTGTCAACGGACAGGACGGCGACAGACCTTGACCGTCCAACGGCTTGGCTTTAAGGAGCCCACGAAATGCTCGCGCCCCTGGTTTACGCGTTCGGCGTATTCCTCCTGGCCCTTGTCTCACCGGGACCAGATTTCGCCGTCACCGTCAAGAACAGCCTTACCCGGGGGCGAAGAGCCGGACTGCTTTGTGCCGCGGGCGTGACGCTGGCCAATTCGCTGCACATCCTCGTCGCGAACCTCGGGGTGGGGGCCGTCATCGCGAGTTCTCCTCGTGTTTACGCTGCCCTGGTGTGGGCGGCGGCTGTCTATCTAGGCTACCTGGGGCTCCGCCTCCTGCTCTCCAAGCGGACCGCACCGCCTTCTGGCCCGCATCAGGAACCGCCTTGTCGCCGCAAGGAGAGCGCGCTGCGCTCCCCGCTGCTCGAAGGCTTTCTGGTCAATGTGCTCAACGCGAAGGCGATCCTGTTCTGGGTCAGCTTCTTCTCCCTGGTGCTCCGGAAGGCGCCGCCCGTACCTGTCCGCGCAGGCTTCGTTGCCGCGATGATTCTGACGCTTCTCGGCTGGTTCTCCTTCGTCGCTCAGGTTCTCTCTCGGCCGCGGGCCCGAAGATTCTTCTTCGAGCACGAGCTCGGCTTCAATCGCATCATGGGGCTGCTGCTGATCGCGCTGGCTATCCGGGTGGGCGCGACGACGTGAGGAACCGTTCGATCTTGCGGATCCTCATCTCGACGTCCTCGATACACTTCGCGATTTCTCGCCGATAGTCCAGACGCCAGGCTTCCTCGGTAATGCGGTGCCCCACCCGCCAGAAGACCACGTAGCTCATGAGCACAGAAAGGTCGCGCTTGATGTCGAGGATATCAGGCACGAACGCCGGCTCGGCGAGGCTGAGCAACATCTGAGATCCAATCGAGTACAAATGGGAGAAGTTCTCTTGCACGACGTGGCGCTCGGTGTCCAGGTAGAAGAGCTCCGCCGCGTTCTCGACGATGGGCCTGGAGTCCATGTAGGCAACACAGCGATTGGCCAGGGCACGCAGCTCTTCGATCTCGGCGCGACACAGGCGCCCTCCGTCGATCTCATCCTCTTTTCTCCATCCTTCAGCGAGGCGATAGCCGAGCCCACGAACATTGCGGATCACCTGCAGCGCCAAGCCAGCGCGCAGCAGATCCTGCCGAGCCCCATGCACGATCTTATGGATCGTTCGTTCGAGGCTCGCTGGAGATCCGACGGGATAGACCACCCGAAAATGAGCGAAGATCGCCTCCGACGAGGCCGTTTCAGGATGGAGGCTCGCGATGAACTGGATGAGCTCGCTGTGCAGCACGCTCTTGAAGCGGTGCTCGAGCCCATCGATCCAAAATACGACGTCACCGGCTACCAGACGGATCTGCTGAGCGCCATCAGGGCACGACAGCTTCACAACCCCACGCCGCAAGCTTCGGTCCGTCGAGCGGCTCATGTTCAGGAATCAGGGAGGTAGCGCGTCATAAGCGACGCGAACACGGTTCCCTTTCCTCTTGATGCTCAGGACTCGTATAACGGAGATCTCGGACAGAGACCGCACGTGGGTTCCGCCGCAAGGTATCGGAGGGAAGTCCCCGATCTGGATCGCTCGCGAGCTGTACGGATCACCCGTCACCTTGACCTCGATGGGCTTCGAGAGGAGCTCTCCCAGGCGTGTCGAGAGCTCTGCGGCAAGCCCATAAAAGCTGGAAGCTTCCGCCTGACCCTCGAACTCGACGCGCGCTTCTCCTGGCCACTGATGACCGGCCACGGCGGTCAATCCAGGCTGAAGGCTTTCCAGCACCCCGGCGATCAGGTGCCCGGACGAATGATAGACCGAATTCAGCCTCCTCCCGGAAAAGTCGACTGCAAAGCCGTAGGTTCCTCCGACGGACAGCCCAACGAGCGAGTCCACGAAGTGGTCCACCATGCCGCCGTTGTGAGCCACGTGCAGCACGCGCGCCGGACCAATGGTCCCTCGATCCGACTTTTGACCGCCTCCCTGAGGGTGGAACCAGGTCTCAGCCACTCGGACGACGGGGCTCTCACCTGCGATGAGCTCGGTCACGACGACATTCCCTGTCGCATCGGCTCGCTCCAGATAAACCCTTTTTGTGCTAGACTCCATCTCCCGCCTAGCTCCACATCATCAACGTCTGGTTGACGCCCTGGCTTGCCACGAAGCAGGACCAGGTAACGCGCTCGCCTTGGCGGGCGTTCTCGACCGCATGGACGAGGTTCGAGTTGAACAGGATCAGCTCTCCCGTCCTGGGAGAAATGCGGACGGGATCGTGTGCCAATACAGCTCCATTAACCCCGTAGCTTCCTTGGACTCCCGCTCGCTCGTACTCCTCTCGGGACAGCGACATCGGCCAGATCAGCAGGTCACCACCGTCCTGAGGCATCTTGAGGTAGATATTCGCCGCGAATTGCCCCTCAATCCTCTCAGCTTCGTCAACCCCCGGCGCGTCCCAGGCGAGGACATCTTGATGCGGCTCGGCGCCCACTCCTGCACCGAAGAAACGAGCCAACCCGACGAACATCTTCTTTCCTTGCAGGGTTCCAAGCCTCGATCCACTCGGCCAGATCTCGTCGAGAACGAGGCGCAGCTTATCGATCGGGCTGAGGTATGGTTCGCAGCAGGACCGCATTTCGTGGATCCATTCGACGGCCTTGGCGTAGTAAACCCTCCGAAGGTGCGCCGACGCGACAGACTCAAAGAACGCTTGGCCGACGCGGGCGATCTCGGGCGCGTTCATATATTTCCCATACATATCAGACCTTCGCATCCGGGCAGCAACCTGGAGACCGATATCCTCCGGATAGAAATTCGGGACGCGCAGCGCAACGACCTCGCCATCCATCAACGCGACGAGCCCTTCTCGATTCAGCGGATTCGAAATCATTACCGCGGGTTTCATGTGCTCCCCCCAGTCCTGTTTCTGCGTCCGACATCGGCGTCGGCCTGGGATATTGTAAACGGGAGCCGGGGAAGACTCTCTTCCCGTAACGTTCCGGGCGAGGTCCCCGCGAGGAGCTGGAACGGAGCTAAACGTTCGATTCACCGCAGAGCTCGTCGTGTCTTCAGAGCTCGTCCGGCACCGCTGCCGCGCGCGCTCTCTCCGCTGAGCGCATACCATCCGAGTGGCTCGGCATCCGAGCCCAGCACGGAGCCCGCAGCTCCCTGACATTGGGCCCGGACATCGGGTGCTTCAGAGGCTGACCTACTCGTTGGTTCGGCTCTCGCGGCTTGGGGTCCAGGTCTCCTGACCCATGGTCCAGCCGGAGGCCCACAATCGCGGATCGCGCTCTGCCATCGCTGCACCTCGCCCCTCTTGGCGTCCTCTCTGCCATTTCCGGACCAACCGCGAGCGTGCGACCGATGCCCGCGCTAGGCTCGGCCGCCGCTCCGGGCAGCCACGCGGACAAGGAGACCCGAGCGCGAGCGAAGGATGCGTCGTCCCCGATCCCCCCTCTCCCCCCGATCCGTGATCCCTGCCCTGCTCGTGCCGCTCGCTTGCGGCGCGGGCGCGTGCTCCGGCGGCTCCTTGCGGGACGCGCCCGCACAGACCGGCACCGCGGCGCACGCGCCCGGCATCAGCCCGGCCCCCGCCTCGGAGAGCGCGCCCTCGACCGGCGCCGCCGCGATCGCCCTCGCCAGCGTTGCTCCCCCCGGGCGCACGCCGCTCGGCACGGCGACAGCACAGCCGCTCTCGTTCACGATCGAGCCGTCGCTCGACCGACGCTCGGTGCTGTTCCTCTCCAAGCTGTCGTCGGATCGCGCCGGCTGGGTCAGGCGCCTCGACGCTGCCACGGGCGAGCTCGGACCGCCGCACCTGCTCCTCGACGAGGACCTCGCCGGCGCCCGCTCCTCCCCCGACGGGACCACCACGCTGCTCACCTCGCAGGGCGGCGAGCTCTGCGTGACCGCCATCCTCCCCGGCGAGACCTCGGCCGCGTCGCGCACGTGCGCCCCGATCCGCGCGCACGCCATGGCCGCCGTGGGCGAGCGCGTCGCGCTGCTCGAGCTCGCCGAGGTCGCGCCGCGCGACAGCTCCACGACGCCGGCGCAGCGCGCCGCGCGCGAGCGCTCCGCCGACGCGAAGCCCGCGCGCAAGGCCCCGGCCCGCAAGGCGACGGCGTCGAAGCCGAAGCCGGCGGGAAAGACGTCCGGCGCGAGCGGCAAGGCAACTCGGAAGAAGAAGCGCGGCGAGCATCGCGGGCGCGAGGGGCGGCCCACGAAGACCGCACGCTCCGCGCCCCGGCCGAAGCGGCCGGACCCGCTGCCGGAGGTCGAGGTGCGGCTCCGATGGGTCTCGCCGTCCGAGGGGATCGCGGCCACGTCGTCCCCCACCGGGCTGCGCTTCCGGCCGCCGCTCGACGGCATGGCGCTGATCGACGCAGGCGGGCGGCCGGGCGCGATCGACCTCCTGTACTACGCGGCGAGCTCGAAGAAGACGAGCGCGTCGTGGCTCGGGAGCGCGCAGATCGCCTTCGCCTCGCTCGGCGAGGACGGCAAGCTCGATCCGAGCCGGCGCGCCGTCGTGGTCGAGGGGGATCTCGAGTACGGCGCGCTGCGCGGCCACCAGGATCCACGCCTCGTGACGACGAGCGCAGGCGCGGTGGTCGTCGACGTCACCGGCCGCAACGGGGCCTGCCAGGCGACGCGCGTCGCGCCCTCGCTCCAGCGGCTGCTCGCCGGCGCCGCGCCCAGGGCCGCCTGCGCCGTGGATCCGGCGCGCCTCGCGGACGCGACCTCGGTCACGCCGGCCGAGATCGGCGCGCTCGAGCGCATCGCCGCGAGCGGCGCCCGGCGCGCCGCGGGGCAGCCGCGGTACGATCCCGGGCTCGCCGCGTGGGCGGGAGATCGCGCGTACTTCCAGACGATCGCCGGCGGGCTCTTCTCGGCCTCACGCGCCGACGGGCAGCCGCGCCGCGAGCCGGATCCGTTCCCGGCGCGGCGCGCGCGCATCGCGTGGGGCGCGCTCGCCACGGACGGCGAGGGGCTCGCCTTCGCCGCGGGGCAGCTCCACCGGCTCGACGCGCGCGGGCAGGTCGCCGCGGCGGCTGCGCCGGAGGGCCTCGGCGCCGCGTCAGCCGGCGACGCGCCGGGCACGCCGCCCGGCGCGCCGGGCACGCCGCTGGGCGAGCCGGAGCGCCCCACCGACAGGCGGCGCGCCGCGCGCATCGGGGCGTCCTGGTGGCTCGCGAGGACCGATGTGGTGCGGCTCCTGCCCGAGCCCGTCGTGGTGCCCGCGCTGCGGGGGCGCGCGCACGAGGACAGCACGGCGCTCGTCGGCGGCCGCGAGCGCGGGCTCTTCCTCGAGGTGCTCGGCGACAGGCTCCAGATCACCGGGATCGACGCCTCGGGCGCGCTCACCGCGCTCACCGCGCTGGGCGCGCTCACGCCCGGCGCGCCCCCGCCCGCCGCGCCCGCGCCCGCCGCGGCAGGCCGCGCGCCGCCCGCGCTCGCCCTCGAGTCGCCGGTGCGCGCGGGGTTCGACGCGTGCGAGCGCCGCGGCGGCGGAGCCATCGTCGCCGGCGTGAGCGCCGCGAATCCGCGCAAGGTCGTGGCGCTGTCGATCGACGCGCTCGGCCGGCCCGGCGCGGCGCGCGCGACCTCGCTGCCGCTCGTCGAGGGCGATCTCGCGGTGCGGCTCGTCGCCCTGCCCGGCGGCGGCGCGCTGCTCAGCGACGCGGCCAGGCGCCACGTGGTCTGGCTGGACGACGACGGCGCGGAGCTCGCGTCGCAGCCGTGGCCGGCAGACGACACCGGCGCGCTCTGCGTCGACGGGCAGCCCGCGCGGCGCGCCGTCCCGGCCCCCGCGCCCGGGGCCTTCGTGACCGTCCCGGAGCTCGCCGCGCCCGGCGCCTGCGTGGTGGGCGACACCGTCTGGACGTCCGACGGCAGCCTGCGGTGGTTCGGGAGCGCGGTGAGCGGCCTCGACGCGCAGGCCGAGGCGGGCGTCGCGCGCCCCGCGCTGCCCGCGAGCGCGGGCGCGTCGGTGCGCCCGGCCGCGGGAGCGCCCGCGGACACGCCCGCCCCCGCCGCGCTGGGCGCGCCCGCGTGCCCCGCGGACATGGTGGCCGTCGACGGCGGCCGCTTCTGCATCGATCGCTTCGAGGCGATGCTCGTCGACGGCGCCACCGGACAGGCGCTCTCGCCCGACTACCCGTCGACCCCGAACCTGCTCGAGCTCACCCTCGCCGACTGGTCGACGAGCCTGCGGCGGATCGGCGACGTCCACGCGCGCGCCTTCCCCCTGCCGCTGCTCGCCGGCTGGCAGCGCGGCCGGGCGATCGCCGCCCTGGCCCGCTCGCGGTCCGGGGTGCGGCCGAGCGGCTACGTGACCGGCCTCGTGGCCGAGAGCGCCTGCGCCGCGGCCGGCAAGCGGCTCTGCTCGGTCGATGAGTTCGTCACGGCGTGCCGCGGCGAGGACGACACACTGTACCCGTACGGCGACACGTTCGAGGAGGGCGTGTGCAACGTCTTCCGGCCCGCGCACCCGGCCGCCATGCTCCATGGCAACGCGTCGATCGGCCACCTGGATCCCCGGCTGAACCGCGTGCGCAGCGCCCAGGAGCCGCTGCTCCGGGAGACGGGCGGGAGCCCGCGGTGCAGGAGCCGCTGGGGCAGCGACGCGGTCTACGATCTCGTGGGCAACCTCGATGAGTGGGTGAACGAGCCGGACGGAGCGTTCGCCGGCGGCTTCTACGCGCGCTCGACCCGCGCAGGCTGCGAGGCCCTCGTCACGGCCCACCCGAGGAGCTACCTCGATTACTCGACCGGCGTCCGGTGCTGCCAGGACGGCGCCGCAGCCCCGACGACAGCGACGGACGCGCCGCCGGGGGTCCCAGCCGCTCCCACCGGCTCAGAGCCGCGGCCTCCCGGGCATCTGCCGCAGCATCCCGGTCACGGCGAAGGCGGCGGAAATGACGAGGAGCGCGGGGGTCCACGGGTGCACGGACAGCACACCGAGCACGGCGAGCAGCCAGGTCATTAGCGAGACGAGCACCACGCTCCAGAGCACCACATCGGTCCAGCTTCTCATTCGTCCCCCTTTCGATGAGGGTTCGTCCACGGACGAGGCGAACGGCGTGCCACGCCATCGCTGACGCGCGGTCCCACGTGCTAGGTTGGGCCGTGATGAGCGCGTCATCCTCCGCAATGGAAAGCGATCTGGAAAACCCGACGGAAGAGCACCGGATGCTGCGGCAGATGGTGCGGGATTTCGCCCGTGAGGTCGTCGAGCCGCAGGCCGACGAGCATGACCGGAACGCCACCCTGAACGTTCCCCTGATGCGGCGGCTCGGCGAGCTCGGGCTGCTCGGCGTGACCGTGCCCTCGGAGTACGGGGGCGCGGGCATGGACGCGGTCGCCGCGGTGATCGTCCACCACGAGCTCGCGAAGAGCGACCCCGGGTTCACGCTGGCCTATCTCGCCCACGCGATGCTGTTCGTGAACAACTTCTTCCACGCCGGCAACGACGAGCAGCGGGCGCGGTACCTGCCGAAGGTGCTCTCCGGCGAGTGGATCGGCGCCATGGGCATGACCGAGCCGACGAGCGGGACAGACGTGCTCGGCATGAAGACGTTCGCCCGGCGCGACGGGGATCGGTACATCCTGAAAGGGCGCAAGGCGCTCATCACGAACGCCCCGGAGGCCGAGATCTTCCTCGTCTATGCGACGATCGAGGGCCGGGTCACGACCTTCGTGGTGGAGCGAGGGTTCCCCGGGTTCTCGACCGACGAGAAGACCCCGAAGATGGGAATGCGGGGAAGCACGATGAGCGAGCTCCTCTTCGACGACTGCGTCGTGCCCGCCCGGAACGTCCTGGGCCAGGAGGGGGGCGGCATCCGCAACATGATGAGGAACCTCGAGCTGGAGCGCCTCACGCTCGCGGCCATGAGCCTTGGAATCGCGGACCGCTGTCTGGAGATCATGATCCAGTACGCCGGAGAGCGGCGGAGCTTCGGCAAGCCCATCGCCGAGCACGGGCAGATCCAGCGCTATATCGCGGAGAGCTACGCCAAGACCGAGGCGGCGCGCGCCCTCATCTACACGGTGGCGCGCAGCGTCAGCCCCGATCGGAGGAACCGCCTCGGGACGGACGCGGCGAAGCTCTTCGCCGCGCCGGTGGGCAAGGAGGTGGCCGACAACGCCATGCAGGTGCTCGGCGGCTGGGGGTACTGCACAGAGTACAAGGTGGAGCGGTTCTTCCGCGACGCCAAGCTGCTCGAGATCGGCGGCGGCACGCTCGAGTCGCACCAGAAGAACATCACCCGCGAGCTGATCGGCCGTATCAGCTGACGCTGTCCGGTCGCACCGCAGCGCTCGCCTGGGATCGGCGCGCGTGCGTGCGTGTGTCGAAGACGGACCCTTCAGGAAAGGCCGAGTTCGTACCGGCGATCACCGTGTGTCGCGAGCGGTGGATCCTGTCACGCCGCGGTCGCGAAAAGTCAGCGCTGGGTTTGCGGTCCGGCCACCGAGACGCCACGCGCTTCGATCAGCATGGCCATCCATGGATTGGGGAGATCTGGCGACGGTCGCGCCGACGGCGCTGTCATCCACCATCTACGCGACGATCCAATCCTCCTTCCTCTGGAGGATCGCGCGGCACCGGCTGGGAGCGCCGCGCGACACGCCGCGGCCGTCCGGGTCGACCCCCTTCGTCAGCATCCTTAAGCCGGTCGCGGGCGTCGACGACGAGCTCGCCAGCAACCTCGCATCCTTCGCCCGGCTCGATTACCCCAATTACGAGATCGTCTTCGGCGTCGCCTCGCGGGAAGACCCGGCGGTGCCGGTGATCCAGGCCTTCATCGCGGCGCACCCCGAGGTGAAGGCGCGGCTCTGCCTGACGGACCCGAGCGCGGCGTTGAACCCGAAGGTGGCGCAGCTCCTCGAGCTCACGCGCAGATCGGAGGGCAGCGTCCTCGTCATCTCGGACGCAAACGTGTGCGTCCGTCCGGATTACCTCCGCTCGCTGCTGTCGATCTTGATGCGGCCCGGCGTGGGGCTCGTCTCGAGCGTGGTCGTTGGCACGGGGGAGCGAACGCTCGGCGCGGTGGTCGAGAACGCGCAGCTCGGGGCGTTCATCGCGCCCGGGGTCGTCGCCGCCTCCGAGCTCGCGGGGCGCTCGATCAGCGTGGGCAAATCGATGGCGATGCGGCGGATCGATCTCGAGCGGGTGGGAGGGTTCGAGTGTGTGGCCCACGTGCTGGCCGAGGACGACATGCTCGGACAGCGCTTCAGCGCGTGCGGGTTCGTCGTCGATCTCTGCCTGGATCCGATCGAGAACCGCAATACGAGCTGCTCGCTCACGCGCATGCTGGACCGGCACACCCGCTGGGCGAAGATGCGGCGCGCGCTCGTTCCACGCTGCTTCGCGGTGGAGCCGTTCAACTCGCCGCTGCTCATCGCGTGGCTCACGTTGCTGCTCAACCCGACGGGCCTCGCGCTGGAGGTCTGGCTGTTCGCCTGGGTGCTGCAGAGCCTGGGGACCTTCCTGGCCCTGAGGACGCTGCGCCCGGCGTGCTCCAACCTGGCGCTTGTGGCGGCGGAGCCGCTCCGGACGCTGTGCTGGTTCTTCTGCTGGCTGAACGCGTATTCGAGCCGGCGGGTCGCCTGGCGGGGCAACGCGTTCTACATCGGGGCCGGGACGGCGCTGGTGGCGGCGGACGAGCCTTCCTCCGTGCGATCGCCGGCCAGGTAGCGGGGAGAGGCGCGTCAATCAATCGATGGGGGGCTCCGGGATCTCCGGTGGGACGAGGAAGAAGATCTTTCGGGTGCTGAGCGTGGTCACGCTGTCGCCGGTGACGACGATGTTCGCCGTGAACACCTGCGGCTCCGTCGTCGGAGGCACCGAGACGTTGTTCTTGGGGATCACGTCGAAGCAGACCGTGGGCCCCGGGAATACGTTGGTATAGGTGTCCGCGACGCTGTCGAGGTTCTTGTCGATGACCTTGAGCCCGGCGGTGCAGGGCTCAGGGGCGCTGTTGTTCGCCATGATCTTGTCGATGAACGCGCTCACCGCGTCGACCTCGTCGGTCTCGTCGTCCGCCGCGGTTGCCGAGATGTCGAGCGTGACGTAGGTCGTGAGCACCTTGATCGCCTGCACGACAGCCAGGTTCAGGCCGGCGCCGGTGCCGGAGACCTGGAACACGAGCGGGCACTTGCCGTTCGCCACCGTCACGCCGCTCCCGTTCTCGCCGGTGCAGCACTGCTCGATCGCGCACTGCGGCGGGCGCATGCCCGCGGGTCCCCACGCCGCCGGCGGGACCACCGATCCGGTCGCCAGCGCGCCGGCCGTGAGGTCGGCCTGCGCCTCAGCCGAGTCGGAGATCGTCGTCACCATGCCGATGAGGCGGCCTCCCAGTCCGGTCACCTCACGCAGCGCCTGAGAGTGTTTCGGCGACTCGATCCCAGAGTAGTTGTACTGTGGGAGCGTCCCGTTGTGGCTCGGCACGTCGGTGATCATCACCACGATGGGCAGGGAGCCGGTACGGAAGCCCACGCCGCCGAGGGGCCCGACCTCCTCACCCGCCGGGATCATGCCCGGCAGGGCGCTCAGCGGATTGAACATCGGCACGTTGGCGCGGCCCGCGCGCGTGCCCACCCCGGTGGCGATCTGATGAAGCGCCTCCCAGCCGCTCTCCGGTCCATCGTTGCCGCCAGCCGCCGTGAGGCTGTCCACCGCCTTTTGCACCGATGCGCGCCCCTCCGGCGTGAGGACGCTCATCACCCGGTGAGCCAGGTAGAACGGCTGATCCGCCGAGGCCCCGTACGGGTTGGTCGGGAAATCCTTGTAATGAGTGACCCCGATGCCGATGCTCGGGATCTCCTCGGCGAGCTGATCGATCATCTCTTGGAGCGATTCCCGCATGATACCGATCTCGCCGTTCATGGAACCGGTGGTATCCATCGCGAACACCACGTCGGCCTGCGAGATGTCGGTCGAGAAATCCAGCGTGTCCTGCGCCGGATCCGGGCCGCCCTGATAAGGCACGATGAACACGAAGTCCCCGCTGGCCCGCGGGTTGTCGAGGTCGTCGTTCGGGTTCGTGCCGGCGGCCACCTCGATCAGGTCGTTCACGCCGTCATCGTCCGTGTCGGCGCTCGCGGTGCTGGACTCGCCCGGGTCGAGCACGCCGTCGCAGTTGACGTCCTCCAGCCGGTCGAGCAGACCGTCGTTGTCGCTGTCCAGGTCGAGATAATCGCTGCCGCCGTCCGCGTCGCTGTTGATGGGCGGCTTCTCGGGCGGGCCATCGCCGCGCTCGACGGAATCGGGCCGACAGTCATTGTCCGAGTCGAGATCGCGAAACGCCGGGATCCCGTCGCCGTCGGCGTCGAGCTCTCTCTCGAACCGATCCAGGATACCGTCGTTATCGGAGTCCTTGTCGCGAAAATCAGGCCACGCGTCGCCGTCGGTGTTCACCGGATCGAGCGGGTCCGAGCCCAGCTCGGTCACATCCGGGAGGCCGTCGCCGTCGTCGTCGCGGTCCGCATAATCTGGCGTTCCATCACCGTCGCGGTCGCCGTCGCCGTCTTCCTTGTCCGATCGCCCGTTGTCGTCAGAGTCCTTGTCGCGGTAGTCGGGCACCCCGTCGCCGTCGCTGTCGGGCGGCCCCGATTGCCCCGGGAGGGCAGCGCCCTCGACCTTGTCGGGCAGCCCGTCGCCGTCAGAGTCGGTGTCCTCGAAATCCAGCAGACCGTCGAGATCGGTGTCGACCCCCTCGTCGCGCCCCTCATCCGCGTCGTTGATCCCATCGCGATCCGTGTCCGAGACCGGCGGCTCCGGGTCCTCCACGGGCGGCGGCGGTCTGTTCTCCGACGTGGCGTTGCAGCCGATCGGCACGGAGAGCAACAGGCAGCAGAGCAGAGGGTGAAGACTGCGACGCATAGGAGCTCCTGCGCGAATGTGGGTGCGAAATCCTAGACGCTTTGCGCAAGCCGGATCAACCGACATTCCATCACGCGCCGTGGCTCTCCGCCCGTCATCAACCGCAGACGGATTGCCGCGCAGAGGTCACCGCAGAGCGGCGGCACGCGCACCTGCGCAGCCGCGGCTTCGATACCGTCACAGCGGCACGCTGCACAACGGCACGCTGCACGGCGCCGCTCGCCTCGAGCCGCCGCCGGTGGTCGAGCGCCGCGCCGGACGTCAGGGGAGCTTCAGGCGCGGCACCAGGACGGTGACCGCTTCTGCCGGCGCCTTCTCGCGGTAAGGGCAGTGGCGGCACTTGGAGTTGCAGCAGTATCCCCGCTTCAGGTGATACGCCTCTGTAAAAACAACCCGGCCTCCCTCGAGGTAATAGTCTTCGCCTTCGACGGCCTTGGGAGGCTTCGGCCCGCGCATCTACCCTCGATCAAGCTACTCCGAAAGGTGCCCGCGCGCCATCCGGCGCGCCAACGTCGCACGGCGCGCCGGCGCCACGACGCCCGCCCGCCACCCGTGCTACGCCTGCGCCGCCCACCGCTGCGCCGGCGGGTCCGCCCGCGATGCTCGATCGATCCTGCTCGAAGCTCCTCCGCGCCCTGCTCCCGCTCCTCGCTGCGACCGGCTGCGATGGCTGCCCGAGCTCCAGGCCTTACACGCCCTACACGCTCGGCTCGGCGACGCCCTCCGGCTCCCCACCCCCGCTGAGCGGCGTCGGCCCTGGCGCGGCGGGCGCCGGTCCCGAGGCCGACGCCGGCGCTCCGGACGCCGCCGTGCCCCGGTTCGCCGTCGTGCCGGGCGTCCCGGCGCCGGAAGGCGGCAAGCGATGGCCCCTCGAGGGCAGCGCCGTGGTCGCCGCGCCGACCGGGCGCACGTTCGAGACCGGGCTCCTCCTCGACGTCGACGGGGACGGCGCGCGCGATCTCGTCGCCTGGGCCCGGTCGCCCGATGGGCTGCGCGGCGAGCTCCTGCTCGCGCCCGCCGCGCGGCCGCAGGCGCTGCGCACGCTCGCCGCGCTCCCGGGCGATCTCGACGCGCAGGGGTGCACCCCGCGCGTCGGCCTCAGCCAGATCGGCCCCTCCGCGCTCACCTTCGATTTCGCCCCGCAATGCGGCCGCGCGCAGCGCGGCGGCGCCGGCGCGGGCGCCACGCGCTGGATCGCCGTGATCCGCCTCCCCGGGTCCGCCGCGGGCGCGGACGCGCCGCCGGAGCTCGCCCTGGAGCTCCGCCTCCGCACGCCGCCCGCGGAGGAAGCGCTCTCCGCCTCCCTCGAGATCGCCGACCGCGACGCGGACGGCCGCGACGACCTCATCGTCTCGGTCGGAATCGAAGGCGCCCTGCGCCCGTTCCCGGCCCCCGCCGGCGCCGCCTCCGAGGTCCGCGCCCCGCTCGTCTTCCTGGATCGCCCCGCGGGCCTCTCGCGCGACGCGGCGCAGCCCGGCGAGACGCTGCGCGCCCTCGCCGCCTCCCTGCTCCGGGACGCGCGCGGCAAGTCCACCGCGCCGTCCGTGGCCGCCTCCGCCGCGCGGCTGCGCCGGTTCCACGCCGCCCTCTGCGCCGACGCCGAAAGCGGCGCCGGAGCGACCACCGGCCGCGACGCCACGCGCGCCGGCGAGGCCCTCGTCTGGACGGGCGCTGGCCCGGTGCGCTGCGGCGAGCTGGGGCTCGCCGCCGCCATCGATCACGCCGAGGCGGTCGCGGCGTCCACGCGAGGCGCGCCGATCGCGGCCATCGCGGCGCTCGACCGCGGCGGCGCCGAGGCTCGGACAAAGGACGAGGCCAAGCTCCTCGCGAAGCTCGCGCCGCCGGCGACCGCCACCGCCGTGTACCGCACCGCCGCTGCCCCGCAGCCGAGCAGGGCCGGCGCCTTCGGCTCGCTCGCGTTCGAGGCGAGCGGCGCCCTGCTCGTCCGGACCGCGCAGGGCGTCGTCCGCGTCGACACGGCGACCTCCACCGAGTCCGCGACGGACGTCCCTCCCTGGCCCGCCGCCGTCCACGCAGGGCCCGCGGAGCTCGTCGCCGTCGAGCGGCGCTGCGACGCGCCCACGTTGCTCGCGCTCTTCCGCAGCTCGCCCGATGCCGTCGGCGAGATGGAAGTCCCCCTCCCGCTGCTCCGCGGCCAGGGGCCCCGCGCCCGGCCCGGCGCGGCCGCGCCCGAGCGCTGCGCCGGGACCGAGCGCCTGCCCTTCGTCCCGCTCGCCGCGTCCGAGGGCGGCTTCGACATCGCCCTCGGCGCCGCGCTGATCTCGATCGACCTGCGGGCCGCCGCGCCGGCCGCGTCCGCGCTGTCGTTCCCGCTGACCACGCCCGCGCCGCAGGGCGCGGCGCGATCGCCGGACGGCGCCACGCTGGCGGTCCCCGCCGGCGGCGGGCTCCTCGTGGCGAGCGCGGGCGGCGCCCCGCGCCTCTGGACGGGCGGCGATCTCGCGCAGGCGACGGCGTGCGCGCCGGCCAACGGGGGCGCACGCGTCGCGTGCGTCGTCGGCGCGGCCGCCGTGATCTTCGAGGCGAAGTGACCCCCGCCGGCCCGTGAGCCCCGGGGGTCAGCCGAGGGTCAACCCTTGTTGACGCGCTCCAGGTACTTGCCGTCGGTCGTGTCGATCTTGATCCACTCGCCCTCCTTCACGAAGAGCGGGACGTTGACGGTCGCGCCCGTCGACACCGTGGCGGGCTTTGTGGCGCCGCTCGCCGTGTCGCCCTTGACGCCCGGCTCGCTGCTCACGATCTGGAGCACCACGTGCGGAGGCATGCTGACGCCGATCGGCAGCCCGTTGAACAGGGTCACGTCGATCGACATCCCGTCGCTCAGCCACTTGGAATCATCGCCGATCTTGTCGCCGGGGACGGTGAGCTGCTCGCCGGTCGCCGGGTCCATGAACACGAAATCGGTGCCCTCCGGATAGATGTACTGGAGGCTGCGCTCCTCCACGTCCGCCGGCTCCAGCTTCTCGCCCGATTTGTACGTGCGCTCGAGCACCGCGCCCGTCGCCATGTTCCGGATCTTGACGCGGGTGAACGCCTGCCCCTTTCCCGGCTTGACGAACTGGAAGTCGATGACCGAGTAGGGCTGGCCGTCGACCATAAACTTGAGGCCTTTTCGGATGTCGCTTGTGTCCATGGGGAGAGCTTCCTGGTAGCGTAAGGGCGGCCTGTCGGCGAGGCCGGGGATCCGCGTCCGCGGCCCCCTGGCGCGGCTCGGGGGTCCGCGTCCGCGGCCCCTTCCACGGGTCGGGGGTCCGCGAACGCGGCCCCCTTAGCACGAGCACAGCCTCCTGCACAGGGCGGGGTTTCAGGACCTGAAAATGCACGACTTCGACGACGAGCTCAGGGAGATCAAGCGTGAGATCGTGGAATCCCGTGGGCTCATCATCAAGACGAACAACCTCACGAACGCCCTCGCGGCGGATCTGAAGAGCATCTCCAAGCGCCAGATGGCGTACGAGCGGCGCGCCTTCTGGAACAGCGCGAGCGCGAACCTGCTCTTCGTGATCGTGGTGATCGGCGTGGTCAAGCTCGCCTGGGACGCACGCGTGGACGCCGTCCAGGCCGAGACCAAGGGCGCGCGCGACCGCATCGCGAAGCACGAGGCAGATCTCAAGGAGATGCAGCAGCGGAGCGACGCGCGCGCCAAGGCCGAGAGCGACGCCGCGGCGTTCTACGAGCTCATCCGCGCCGAGCGGCGACAGGAGGTGATCGAGGGCTTCGAGGCGCTGCGCAAGGCGCCGCTCACCCGGGCCGAGCTCGCGTTCTTCACGGACTCGGTCGACAAGGCGCGCTCGGAGCTCTCGATCAAATCGTACCAGACGGGTCTCGATCACATGCGGACGGGCCGCTGGCACGAGGCCGCGGTCGCCTTCGAGGACGCCATCCGGCAGAAGGAGACGGCGTCGCACACCCCGTCGGCCCGCCTCAACCTGGCGCGCGCCTACCGCAGGCTGAACCGGCAGCGCGACGCGATTCCGCTGCTCATGACGCTGTCCGAGGCGTCGCCCGATCGGGAGGTCATGGACGACGCGACCTTCCTCCTCGCCGAGTGCCTGCTCGACATCCAGGCCTGGAACGACGCGAAGACGACCTTGCGGTCGTTCATTCGCCGCTTCCCGGACAGCGCGTACATCAACGACGCGCGCCTCGCGCTGGCCGACGTCTCGCTCCGGCACTGACGCGCGCCGCCGCGCTTGATCGACACCGCGCGCCCCCCGCGCGAGCGCGGCGCCGGCCGGTGGGACGGGCTCAGGGGCGGCGCCACACGTCGATCTGGCGCGGCTCGTCCTTCTTCTCGAACCAGCTGGAGCGGAGCTGCCGGCGGAGGCCGGACGCGAACAGGCAGTCACGGAACGCTTTCTGCTCGAAGGTCACCGCGCTGTGCGCGAGCGGGACCTGGATGAAGATGGCGCGGCCGTCGAGGAGCTGCTTGCGCGTGAGCTCACCCGGGCGCCGCTCGTGCAGGCAGGCGACCCCCTGCGCCTCGAGCGCGCGCGCGAGCTCGAGGTTGAGCCGCCGCACGTCGCCGGCGACGAAGTGGCTGACGAGCTTGTGCCTCTCCCGCCCTGAGCTGCCCTTCCGCTCGAGCACCCAGTCGCGGAACGCGTCGACCTCCCCGTACAGCGCGTCGAACAGGTACACCTCGTTCACCTCGCAGCCGCCGTGGCGGAGGCACGCGGCCGCGACGCGGTATCCGCCCGAGTGAGCCGACAGGCAGAGCGTCCCGAGCCTCGCCTGCCGCGGGACGGCAGCGTCGCCGAGCGCCCGCCGCGCCGAGGAGGTCGCGAGCACCGACGCGAGCTCGCCGCACAGCCGCCGGAGGCCGCCCTTCTGCCCGAGCTTGCCCGGGGGCGACTCCGCCGCGTTCACCGCGCACTGCGGCACCACGAGCACCGCGTTCTGCTTGCTCTCGTGCAGCTGCTCGCGGAGCTTGTGCGCGGCGATGGCCCGCTCCGCGGTCGTGACGTGACCGTGGAAGTGGACAACGAGGTCGAGCTCCTTGCTCTCCGGCGCGCGGTAATACGACGGCACGAAGACCATCGCCGTGGCGTCCTGGTAGGGAGCCCCGTCGCAGGGAAATGGCGCGTGCGTCAGCTCGATCTTCAGCGTCACGCCGATGTCCGACGTCTCGACGGCCCTCACCTTGGAGGCCGCCCTGGCGAACGCCGGCGCCGGCTCCCAGAGCCCCGGCGCGGCCAGGGCGCCGCCCGCCGCGCCGAGCGCCCGCAGAAAGGCCCGACGGCCGAGCGCGTGTGTTGCGAATCGGGACATCCTGACGACCTCGTCCCGCGCGTACCACCACCGCTCGATCCGGGCCAAGAAGTCAGGTTTGGCTGACCGCCGCGGAGCTCACCTGCGCGAGCAGGTCCTGGATGCGCCGGACGAGCTTCGCCGGCTCCTGCACCACGCCCTCGACGAGCAGGGCCTGGTCGAGGAGGAGCTCGGACCACTGCTTCACCCGCTCCGAGCCGGGCTCGCGCCCCGCCAGGATGTTGAGGTTCTTCACGACGGGGTGGCCCGGGTTGAGCTCCAGGATCCGCTTGGACTCCTCGGTGCTCTGGTCGATTTGCTTCATGATCCGCTCCATGTTCGCCCCGAGGTCCCCCTCGGCGGCGACGAGGCAGCTCGCGCTGTCGGTGAGGCGCCGCGAGACGCGCACGTCCTTCACCTGATCGCCCAGCGCCGCCTTGACCGCCGCCACGGCCGCGTCCACCGACTCCTCCGGCTGGTCCTTCTTCTCCGGCTCTGCGCCGAAGTCGACGTCGCCGTGCGTCACGCTCTTCAGGCGGCGTTTGTCGAACTCGTTCAGCACCTTCACGAACCACTCGTCGACCAGATCCACGAGGAACAGCACGTCGTAGCCGCGCTTCCGGAACGCCTCGAGGTGCGGGCTCTGCTCGACCGCCTGGCGGCCGAGCCCCGTCATGTAATAGATCTCCTTCTGCGCCTCCGGCATCTTCGCCACGTAGTCCCGGAGCGAGATGAGCTTGCCGGCCTCCGTGTTCATCGACTCGAACCGGCAGAGCTCGACGAGCGCGTCCTTGTTCTTCCAGTCATCGATGGCGCCTTTCTTGATGAACCGGCCGAACTCCTTCCAGAAGGCCGCGTAGCGCTCGGGATCCGACTCGGAGAGGTCCTTCAGCGACTTGAGCACCTGCTTGACGATCTGCTGCTCGATCTGGGAGAGCGTGCGGTTCTCCTGGAGCATCTCGCGCGAGACGTTCAGCGAGAGGTCCTCGGAGTCGACGACGCCGCGCAGGAAGCGCAGGTAGATCGGCGTCAGCTTGTCGCAATCCTCGACGATGAGGACGCGCTTCGCGTAGAGGCGCACGCCCTTGAGCTCGTTCTGGAACCTGGCGTCCGGCGCCTTCTCGGGCACGTAGAGCAGGGCGTGGAACTGCACGGGCGCGTCGATCGACAGGTGCACCGTGAGCAGCGGCTTCTCCCCCTCGTGGCCGCCGGTCACGTGCCGGAAGAACTCCGCGTGCTGCTCCTCGGTGATCTGCGACTTGGGCAGCGTCCAGAGCACGGCCGAGCGGTTCGCGACCTCGTCGTTCACCTTGATGGGGAAATGAACGAAGTCCGAGTACTTGCGGATGATCTCCTTGACCCGCCACGCCTTTGTGTACTCGCGCGCGTCCTCCTTGAGGTGGAGGACGATCTTCGTGCCGGGGTGCTCGCGATCGCCGGGGGCCACGGTGAAGGAGCCCGCGCCGGACGAGCGCCACAGGACGGGCTCCGCGCCCGGCAGCATGGAGCGGGTCTGCACGTCGACGCGCGAGGCGACCATGAACGCGGCGTAGAAACCGACGCCGAACTGACCGATGAGCTGGAGCTTGCCGCCGTCCTTCTTCTGCTTGGCGGCCTCGGCGTTGGCCTTCAGGAACTCCAGCGACCCCGAGCGGGCGATGGTGCCGAGGTTCTGCACCACCTCGTCCCGCGTCATCCCGATGCCGTTGTCCTCGATGGTGAGGGTCCGGGCGGCGTCGTCGAGCGTGATGAGGATCGCGGGCTCGCCGGCTTGTTCGGCGACGCCTTCGCGCGTGAGGGCCAGGAAGCGGGCCTTGTCGAGCGCGTCCGAGGCGTTCGAGATGAGCTCGCGGAGGAAGACCTCCTGGTTCGCGTAGAGCGAGTTGATGACCAGCGCGAGGACCTGCTGCACCTCGGCCTGGAAGGGGAGCTCGACCGCGCCGGCGGCCTTGGCCTCGTCGGCCGGGGTCGAGGCGGGCGTCTCCGGGCCCGGAGCCGCACCCGAAGGCTCGGCAGAGGGCGTGGAACTGCTGGTTTCGGGGTTCGGGCTGTCCGTGTTCATGTCGGCGACCAAATGGATCCGATTTTCGAAAGGGCAATCCCCCGGCGCGCCGCGGGGCGCTCCCCGGAACGCGCCGCGGTGTGTCGCCTCGCTCCGCGCTCACGCTCCACGGCCTGCTCGGGGCCCCGCAGCGCCCCCCTGGCGAGGTGAGGGCTCACCGGGCCCCGGGTCGACGCGTGCGCCTCGGTCGGGATCTGCGCGCCGGGTCGTCACGTTCAGGTCGCTGTATGCGATCCCCACATGCCTTTCCGGCTTTTCTGACGGGTAAGGGTTTCTTCAACAGGGCGCCGGAGCTAGATTCACCGGCGTTGTACCCATGCCGTCGGGGAGCTCTGTTGTGGTAGCACTTCTCCGTCCAGTACTCCGTATCCTCCCGGCAATCGGGGTGCTGGCGCTCGCGGGGTGCGGCGATCGGGGCAAGGCGGCCAACGAGGACCTGAAGCGTCCGCCTGCTGTGCTCCAGTTCGAGGGTTATCTCTACGTCTCTCCCGAGACGAGCGATTTCAAGATCCTCGAGCGCGTGCGGGCGCAGACTCGCTCGGTCTTCCCGGGGCTGCGGAGGTCCCGGGTGATGGTGAGCCGGCGCGAGGTCCAGGGCGCAACCACGGACAACTTCGTCAAGGAGGCCGTGACCGTCGTCGACGCCGCAGGGAAGCGCACCCTCGCCCTCCGCATCCGGTACCGCTTCGTGGCCCGGCCGGAGGTCGCGAACAGCATCGACGCTCGCAAGGAGATCCCGCTCGCGCTCCTGAACAGGGAGGACGACGCCGTCGCGGAGCGCATCAACGAGGAGTGCACGGCGCAACCCGACCGGAAGAGGGGGGGCTCCAGCGCCGTCGCCCTCGACTTCGACCCGTCCCTTCCGAGCTGCAAGGCCGCGATGGCCGCGGAGCAGGCGGCGATCGACGCGGCGCGCGCGAAGGTGCCCGAGGTCGCGGGCGGACCGCCGGCCTCGGCCAAGGACACCGTGGTCCCGATCGAGGAGGTGCTGCGCCTGTACATCCCGACCCAGGTGACGGTCGAGCTCCGCGAGCGCAGGCCGGGCGAGATCGCGCCGCGCTTCGTCCCGGTGGATCGCCCCGAGAAAGAGGACGCGCGGATCGCGACCGCGGCGCCTCCCGGCGCCGAGCACCCCGAGGGGCTCGAGCGGGCGGCGGTGATCATCGATCCGGATCTCAAGACGCAGCGGACGCCCGAGGAGCGGGCGATCGCCGAGGGCACCCTGCTGCCGGCGATGCCCGCGAACGGCGGCACGGGCGCCGTGAGCGACGGGCGGCGGCTGCCCGAGGTCGTGAGCCCCGCGGTGGCCCAGGCGCAGCAGCGCAAGGTCGAGCCCGCGCCCGCGAACGAGCGCTTCGAGATCCCGTTCGAGACGCTGACCGACCCGAAGTTCCTGGTGGTGTGGCTGAGCCTCTTGATGGCGTATCCCATCCTCCGGGGCGATCCGCGGAAGAAGCGCTGACGCCCCGGGCGCCGCGGCGATATCGCCCTGGCCGCGCGCTACGATGCTCGCATGATGCTTTCCCTGATGAAGATGTTCGGCCTCGCGTTCGTGGAGACCACGACCGAGCGCGCCCGCCGGGGCCCCGCGCGCCCGAGCTGGGGCTTCGGCTTCGAGTGGGTGGTCCGCTTTCTTCGCCGCGATTTCAACCATGTGCTCGACCGGCCCTACCCGGAGGTCAGGGCCGAGCTCGACGCGCGCCCGTACTCCCGGAAGGCCGTTCGGCGCGTGAAGCGCACGGAGGACACCTTGAAGGGCGTCCCCGCGGTCTGGTTCGAGCCTCCGGGCGCGGCGTCGCGAGGCGTCGTCCTCTACCTCCACGGCGGCTCGTACCTGTTCGGCTCCACGCGGACCCACGCGGACCTCATGGCGCGGCTCGCGCTGGCGAGCGGCGTCCGCGTCGTGGGCATCGACTACCGGCTCGCGCCGGAGCACCGCTATCCCGCGCAGCGCGACGACGCGCTCGCCGCCTTCGATGCGCTTGTCGAGCGCGGCCATGCGCCGGGGGAGATCGCGCTCGCCGGCGACTCCGCGGGCGGCAACCTCGCGCTCGTCACGCAGCTCGCGCTGCGCGACCGCGGCGCGCAGGCGCGCTGCGCCGCGCTCATCTCCCCCTGGCTCGACCTCACCGCGAGCAGCGCCTCGGCGATCGCGAACGACTCGACCGATTACGGCACCCGGGAGGGCCTCTTGCGCCAGGCGCGCGATTTCGCGGGCGCGACCCCCCTCGACGATCCCCGGCTGTCGCCGCTCCACGCGCGCCTCGACGGGCTGGCCGCGCTGTTCATCCAGGTCGGCGACGCCGAGCGCCTCCACGACGAGGGCCAGGAGCTCGCGCGGCGCGCCCGCGACGCGGGCGTCGACGTCACGCTCGACGTGCTGCGGGACATGCCCCACAATGGGCCGGTGCTGGCCGATTATCACCCCGAGGGGGCGCGGGCCACGGACAGGCTGGGCGCGTATCTCCGAGCGAGCCTGTCGTCGGGCGCCCGCGTGGACGACGCTGCCTGAGGGCGGGCTCGCGCCGGGCGCGCGGGGCGAGGTGATTGCCGTGAGCGGGCGGCGCGCGTAGGGGATCGCCCTGTGCGGCTCGCCTCGAGGGCCCCACGGAGGAGACGATGACCCCTTCCCAGGACCTGGTCGAGCTGGCAGAGCGGCTGGCGGACGCGAGCGGCGCCGTGATCCGGCGCTATTTCCGCAAGGGCATCGAGGCCGACGACAAGGCGGACGCGAGCCCTGTCACGGTGGCTGACCGCGAGGCCGAGGCGGTGATACGCGAGCTGCTCGCCGCGCGCGCCCCGGGCCACGGCATCGTGGGAGAGGAGCTCGGCCGCGAGAACGAGGGGGCGGAGCTCGTGTGGGTGCTCGATCCCATCGACGGGACGAAGGCGTTCATCACGGGCAAGCCGCTCTTCGGCACGCTCATCGCCCTGCTGCACCGGGGGCGGCCGGTGCTCGGGATCATCGACCAGCCCGTGATCGGCGACCGCTGGCTCGGCGTCCTGGGCCGGCAGACGCTCTGGAACGGCCAGCCCGCGCGCGTCCGCGCCTGCGCGGGGCTGCCCCTCGCGCGCCTCTCCACCACGGGCCCGCAGTACTTCCCGCCGGCGAAGGTCCGCGCCTTCGGGGAGGTCGCGTCGCGGGCCAAGCTCGTGAGCTACGGCGGGGATTGCTACCAGTATGGGCTCGTGGCGAGCGGCAGCATCGATGTGGTCGTCGAGTACGGCCTCAAGCTCCACGATTTCGCGGCGCTCGTCCCGGTGATCACCGGCGCCGGAGGGGTGATGACGGACTGGGAAGGGCGCCCGCTCGACGCCGCGAGCGCCGGCGACGTGGTGGCAGCCGGCGACCCGCGCGTCCACGCCGAGGTGCTCGCCGCGCTCCGCGCCGGCGATCCCCGGCAGGGCGCGCGCTGACGCGCGCCGACGTTGGAGCGCGGGCGCCTCACGCCCGGAGCCCTCGGAGCTGGAGGGCGAGGGAGCTCTTCAGCACGGGATCCAGCGCCGCGCCGAGCGTCACGAAGCCGCTGAGCCAGGACAGGAGCGCCGCGAAGTAGAGGGCGAACACGTTGTGCGCCGCCGCGAGCGGCTCGATGTCGCCCGCGACCTCGCCGCGCGCCTGGGCGTCGCGCACGAGGCCCGCGATGCGGTGCAGGAACGCGAACGTGAGGGCGTTGAGCCGCTCTCCGTTCGGGCCCGACGCGCCGGGGAAGGCCTTCACGAACGCCTGCGACACGAGCGGCTGCTCGCCGTACATCGCGAACAGCCGCTGGAACACGTGGAGCAGCTGAGGGAGCAGCGGCTCCTTGCGCGGCAGCGCCTCGAACGCCGCGTCGACCGCGGCCGCGAGCCGGTCGTGCATCACCATCATGAGCAGGTCGGCCTTGTCGCGCGCGTGCACGAACACCGTGCCCGTCGCGACCTCCGCGCGCTCCGCCACCGCCTTTGTCGTCGTGTCGTCGTACCCGAGCTCGGTGAACAGCGCCCACGCGGCGTCCCGGATCCGCCGGCGGGTGTCGAGCTTCTGCTGGGCGCGCCCGCCGCGCTCGGGCGCCGGCATGACCGGCGCCGGCGCAGCTGGCGCGGCCGGCGCGGCCGGTCGCCGCCGGCGTTTCGTCGAGCCTGTACTGACCTTGCTCATCGACCGGGCAATCTGTTGCCACAGATGTTCCCGCGTCAAGCGGCGATCACCTTGACAGAACGGGCCCGAAGAATGACCATGGTCAGTGACTAAGGTCATCGAACGAGGGTGGTGCCATGGCGCTGGTGCATTACGACGAAGGCCTCACGATGCGGGAGGCGCGGGCGATCTACTTCGAGGTGAACCGCTTCGGCGCGGACGGCGGGTACGGCGACGCGTGGGTCGACTTCAAGCTCGGTCCGCTCCCCGTCCCGTTCCCGAACACCCGGGCGCGCGTGCGGGCCGTGCGTTACCACGACCTGCACCACGTGCTGACGGGCTACGACACGAACGCGATCGGCGAGTTCGAGATCGCGGCCTGGGAGCTCGGCGCCGGCTGCAAGGGCTTCGCCGCGGCCTGGCAGCTCAACCTGGGCGGCCTCTTCGCGGGGCTGCTCTCGGCCCCGCGCCGGACGGTCCGCGCGTTCTTCCGCGGCCGCCGCAGCGAGAGCCTGTATGGCCGCCCGTTCGAGCAGCTGCTCGAACGAGAGGTCGGCGAGCTGCGCAGGGAGATGCGCGTCGATGAGCCATCAGGTTCAGGTTCCGGCCCGGCGGCGATCGACGTGCTCTGGCTCGCGCTCGCGAGCCTCGCGGGGCTCGTGGTCGGCGTCCTCGGGTTCGCGACAGCGCTCGTCGTGGCGCCGATCGGGATCGTGAACCTCGCGCTGCGCCGGCACCGCGCGCGCAGCGCCGCGGAAGCCGGGGCCTGAGGCGAGGAGCACGCCGGCCCTGACAGCGCCGGTAGGCCCCGCTGCGGCGCCGCAGGCGTGCCTCACAGCGACGCCACGACCCAGCTCGCGGCAGCGGCCCTTCACGAAGGGGATGCCGACCGACCCGGAACGCCTTCCCCGTCGGGGCAGGAGCCTGCCGGCGTTCAACCCCCGAGCAGATTACGATGGCTCAACGAACCTCCAACACCTTCTCGCATACTCCACCACCACCTTCGCGACACCATGCTCAATCGATGACACCTCCGCGCGAATAAAATCGCCCTTGAGAGGCGCACCGGAAGCAAGAACAGTATACGGGCCGTCATCGGACAGACCTCTACCACCATCAAGCTTGATGATGACGATCGCCCCGTCGCTGCGCATGCGCTCCAAGATCGGGAGGACCGCATCGATTCCTCTCCACTGCGCTGGGACCGTGCTCAGGCCAAGGTGGCTCGCTACCATTGGAATGAGCCTGTAGTCATCTGTGGCCATTAGAACCCTCGCAGCCCAGCTGCGATTTCCTCGAAATGAATGTCGCGAGCGCCTTCACATTCTCGTCGCCGAGGAACATACCTGGACGCACGCTCATGCGCTTCAGAAGCGAGCGCAACCAAGGATCATTGGGCGGAAATGGCACCGTAACCTCCTGTAAAAACGCAGCCTCAATAACCTTACGAATGGGGTTCCGAAGAATTCTGAACCGCCAAGTTCGTCGACAAACTCCGAGTACGGTACGCCACCGGGCCTAAGAATGCCTCGCGCACAGCAACCGTGCGCCCTTCCGGCCGCCGGCCCGTCCCCCTGGCGAAGCTCGACGCGCGCCCCCCGGCGCGTCCCGCCCTCCCCCGCCCCAGCTTGACCCGGCCCCCGCGACGCACGAGGATCCGCCCCGTGCCCCAGCGAAAGCGCTACCTCTTCGTCTGCGTCAACCGCCGCCCGGACGGCGTCCCCAAGGGCTCCTGCGCTCAGCGCGGCGCCGAGGGCATCCACGCGCAGCTCAAGGCCGCGCTCGCCGAGCGAGGCCTCGCCAAGGTCGAGGCGCGCGCCTGCTCCTCGAGCTGCCTCGACGTCTGCTGGGCGGGCCCCGTCGTCGCCGTGGAGCCGGACGGCTACTTCTACGGCCGCGTGACCCCCGCCGACGTCCCGGAGATCGTCGACGCCCTCGCCTCGGGCCGCCGCGTCGAGCGGCTCGTGCTCCCGCCCGAGGACTACACGGAGGCGACGGCGGCCCCGCCGCTGCCGGCGCCGCCCCGCGGCGCGCCCCCTAACGCGTGATGGGCGGAGGCGTGATGCGCGGCTTCGAGTTCTGCGAGACCATGGCGGGGAGCTTCCACCTCGTCGACTCCCCCGCGGACGAGCGGCCCATGTCGTTCACGATCCGCGCGCGCTCGCGCGGCCTCCTCGCCTTCCTGCGCAAGCCCGAGGTCGAGATCGAGGGCGAGATCGACGCCGAAGGCTTCGCCGACCACCGCTACCTCTCCGGGCGGCTCGGCCTCGACGTCGCGCGCACCGGGACCCTGCCCTACTCCTTCGAGTTCACCGCCAACGACGGCCGCCGCTGCGCGTTCGCCGGCCGGAAGACCGTGCGCCCCGGCGATCTCATGACGTCGATGACCGTCCTGCCCGGCGTCCTCGTCGGCGACGGCGGCGCCCTGATCGGCGAGGCGCTCCTCCGCTTCGATCTGCGGAGCGATCTGCTCCGGTTCCTCAGGAGCTTCCGGGCCACGAGGTAGCCACCATGCAAAGGATCGAGCCCGCAGACACCGCGGTCATCGTCGTCGACGTGCAAGAGAAGCTCGCCGCCGCGATGCCGGCGCCCCAGATGGACGCGCTGATCCGCGCGGCCACGGTGCTGATCGAGGCGGCGCGGCGGCTCGGCGCGGCGGTCATCGCGACCGAGCAGTACCCCGCGGGCCTCGGCCGGACCGTCGCGCCCATCGCCGAGCGGCTCGCCCAGGCCGGCGCGCCCGTGATCCCCAAGATGGAGTTCTCCGCCTGCGGTGCCCCCGAGTTCGAGCGCGTCTTCGCGTCGCGCGCGCCCCGCGCTGCCGTCGTCGTCGGCGTGGAGGCGCACGTCTGCGTCTTCCAGACCGTGCGCGACCTCGCCGCGCGCGGCGTCACGGTCCTCGTGCCGCTCGACGGGGTCGCCTCCCGCCGCGACGATCACCGCCTCGCAGGCCTCGACCTCTGCCGCGCCGCAGGCGCCACCATCACCACCGCGGAGACCGTCGTCTTCGACTGGCTCAAGGTCGCCGGGACGGACGACTTCAAGCAGCTGTCGAAGCTCATCCGCTGACGATCCCACGGTCTTCGCCGGGCAAGGCGCGGGGACCAGGTCGGCGTGTCAGTTTGTCAGCCGTCGGATCGGACTTTGTCAGACCCGTGCTCTCCTGGACACACCGCCGACGCCTGTGACACAGTGGCGCATGGCTGACGATCTGGCACAAAGCGGAGCCCCCCCGAGCGCGCCGCCGCCCGCTGGCGCCGCTGCGCCGCCGCCCGGCGCGCCGACGGTCCTCGTGGTCGATGACGAGCCGTCGAACGTCGCCTCCATCGAGAAGATCTTCCAGCGCGACGGCATGCGCGTCATCACCGCGGACAGCGCGAAGGCGGCGCTGGAGATCGTGCGCAGCCGCCGCGTCGAGGTCGTCCTGACCGACCTGATGATGCCGGGGGTCAGCGGCCTCGAGCTGCTCCGCGCGCTGAAGCAGCTCGCGCCCGACACCGAGGTCGTGATGATGACCGCCTACGGGACCGTCGAGACAGCGGTCCAGGCCATGCGCGAGGGCGCCTACGACTTCGTGGAGAAGCCGCTCAAGCGGATGACGATCATCAAGAGCGTGCGCAAGGCCGCCGAGCGCCAGTCGCTCGTGGCCGAGAACCGCTCGCTCCGGCAGGAGATCAAGCTGCTCACGAAGCGCGAGATCGTCGGATCGAGCCCGACGCTCCGCCGCGTGCTCGACATCGCGACCCAGGCGGCGCCATCGAGCGCCACGGTGCTCGTGCTGGGCGAGAGCGGCACCGGCAAGGAGCTGCTCGCGCGCTTCATCCACGAGCGCAGCGCGCGGTCGCGAGGGCCGTTCGTCGCGGTCAACTGCGCGGCCATCCCGGAGACCATCCTCGAGGCCGAGCTCTTCGGCCACGAGCGCGGCGCGTTCACCGGCGCCCTCGCGAAGCGCGACGGCCGCTTCGCCAAGGCGGCCGGCGGCACGCTGTTCCTCGACGAGATCGGCGAGCTCTCGCCCGCCGTGCAGGTGAAGCTCCTCCGCGTGCTCCAGGAGGGCGAGTACGAGCCCGTCGGCGGCGACACGGTGCGCGCCGACGTGCGCGTCGTCGCGGCCACCAACAAGGACCTGCGCGCCGAGGTCGCCGCGGGCCGCTTCCGCGAGGACCTGTTCTACCGGCTCAACGTGATCGCGATCACGGCGCCCCCGCTCCGGACCCGCCGCGAGGACATCCCGCTCCTCGTCGACCACTTCCTCGGCATCTACTGCACGAAGAACAACCGCCCCCGCCTGGAGGCGCCGCGCGACGTGCTCGCGCGCCTGACCGACTACACATGGCCGGGCAACGTCCGCGAGCTCGAGAACGTCATGGAGCGCGCCGTGGTCCTCTGCCGCGGCGACCAGCTCTCCGTCGACGACCTGCCCGACTTCATCCGCGAGGCCGCCCCCGCCGAGCCGAGCTCGCTCACCTTCTCGGTCGGCACGCCCCTCGACGAGGTCGAGCGCAGGCTCATCCGCGAGACGCTCCGCCACGCCCGCGGGGACAAATCCGTGGCCGCGCAGTTGCTCGGCATCTCCACGCGCACCATCTACCGAAAGCTCGGCGAGCTGGAGTGACGCCGCGCGCGCCGTCCCGCGGACGCGGCGCGCTCCCGCGCGCCGGCACCTCCCGCAAAGATCCGTTTGTCACTTTGGCAAAGGAGGCCGTCCGACACGCCCGGGGTGCGTCACCTTGGCGGGGCAGCCTCCGAATTTCCGAGAATACGCGGGAAACCACCGGCGATTGACCGCTGGCATGAAACTCGCCTAGAGGAGGATGGGCGCATGGGCATCGACGCGATCCTGAAGCGGTATTTTCCTTGGCTGTTGGGCGTGCTGATCGCGCTCGCCGCCTATTTCCAGGCATCGGGCATGGGCCAGCTCGTGGTCTCGAGCGTCGCGCTCGACGCCCCGCCGGCGCCGGTCATCCCTCCGACGCGCCCGGCGTCGTTCGGGTCGAGCGCGAGCAGCGCGGACCACACGACGAGCGCCGCGGCGATCCTCTCGCGCAACCCGTTCGACTCGGTCACGGGGCCGCTCGACGGCAAGCCCGTCGAGCTCCCGACCGTCCAGCACGAGCTGCCCAACAAGGACCCGTACGCAGACCCCTCCTGCGACGGCGCCCGCGTCCTGCTCATCACGCAGGCGGACGATCCCGCGTGGTCGTTCGCGGCCATGGCCGGCTCGGACGGCAAGGCGATCTTGCGGCGGCAGGGGGATGAGATCAGCGGGCAGACGGTTTACTACGTGGGGTGGGACCGGGTCTGGCTGACCTCCGGCAGCTCGCGGTGCCAGGCCATCGTGGGCAGCCGCGCCGTCGCCCGCGCCAGCGCCGCGCCGGTGCCGACGCCCGCGGCGCCGTCGACTTCGACGGGCGCCGCGGCGAAGCCCGCCGCCCGCGCCGGCAAGAAGATCCCGCCGGAGATCGCCTCGAAGATCCAGCGGGTGAGCGAGAACGAGTTCAACGTGGAGCGCAGCGCCGTCGACCACATCCTGGAGAACCAGGGTGAGCTGATGCGCTCCGCGCGTATCGTCCCCGAGAAAGAGGGAGACAAGATCGTGGGCATCCGTCTCTTCGGGATTCGCCCGGACTCTCTGCTAGGGACGCTCGGGCTGGAGAACGGAGATCGGCTGTCCAGCATCAACGGGTTTGAGATGAGCGATCCGCAGAAGGCCCTCGAGGCGTACGCGCGGCTCCGGACGGCAGACCGGCTCACGGTGAGCATCAACCGCAAGGGCAAGCCGATGAATATCGACTTCAACATCAAGTGAGCGCTGCGGACTGAATCCAGGGACGAAAGCAGGGTAGCGGCATGGCGCGATGGATTGGGACGTTGAACGAGGGGAGCCTGCTCCGGCGAACGCTGATGGCGATCGGCACGTTCGTCCTCGGCTCTCTCACGTTCGTCGGGGTCGTGAGCCTCGTCCTCGTGTCGGTCGCCAAGGCCGTCCTGCCGCCCCACGAGGCGCCCAACGACAAGGATCCCGCGGCGGACGCGACGGAGGAGGCCGACAGCGAGGCCTCCGCCGGCGCGAGCAAGACCGCCCTGGGCAAGACCTCCCGCTCGAAGCGGCCGCGGCCCTCCTCGCCGGCCGCGCGCGAGAGCGCGCCGAGCGCCGACTGAGCGGCGCCGCCTCCCCCCTTACCAACCAACGCAGAGAATATCGAGTCGACTGATGGTGATGACGACCCTCGAGCGATCCTGCTGCCTCCGGAGGAGGCTCCTCGCCGCGCCGGTGGCGGCGCTCGTGCTCGCCGCCGCGGCGCAGCCCGCCGCAGCGCAGCCCGCGAACCGCGGCGCGCCCGTGATACGGACCCCAGGCCAGGCCCCGCCCGCGCCCGTCCGCCCCACGCCTGCGCCGGGCCCGCCGGGCGCGGGCGCGCCGGGCGCAGCCGCCCCCGCCGCGGGCGCGCCAGGCGCCCCGGCCGACGCCGGGGACGACCCGCTCGCCGCGGTCAAGCAAGGGGTCCAGGAGATCGAGTTCAAGCCGAAGCCCGGCGGCTACAAGGTCAGCTTCAACCTCGACGAGGCCGATCTCCCCGAGCTCGTGAAGGCCATCAGCAACATCACCGGACGTCGCTTCATCTACGGCGGCAAGCTCCGGCAGATCAAGGCCACGGTGTACGCGCCGGAGAAGGTGACCGTCGCCGAGGCGTATAGCGCGTTCCTGTCGATCCTCGCCTCGAACGATCTCACCGTCATCCCCCACGGCCGCTTCCTCAAGATCGTGGAGACGCCCGGCGCGGTATCGGAGACGACCCCCGTGTACGGAGCCGCCACGCCCGTGCCCGCGGAGGACCGGTTCGTCACCCGCATGTACCGGCTGTCCCATATCGACGCCAACGAGGCGGGCGGCGTCCTGACCAAGTTCAAATCGAAGGACGGCGACGTCACCGTCTATCCGCCCGGCAACCTGCTCATCATCACGGACACCGGATCGAACATCCAGCGCATGCTCCGGATCGTCGAGGAAATCGACGTCGGCGGCGCCGGCGATCAGCTGTGGGTGCAGCCGGTTCACTATGGCTCCGCGGGGGAGGTCGCGACGAAGCTGAACGAGATCGTCGACCCCAGCAGGGCCGCGGCGGGCGGCAGGCCCGGCAGGGGCGGCGCCGGCGGCACCGGCGCCCGCATCATCGCGGACGACCGGACCAACTCCCTCATCATCACCGCCACCGAGCCGGACTACCTGCGCGTCCTCGGCATCCTGAAGCGCCTCGACGTGCCGCAGACGGGGGAGGGGCAGGTCCACGTGCTCTCGCTCCAGCACGCCGGCTGCAAGGAGCTGTCGGCGACGCTGAACCAGGTCCTCGGCGGCGGAGGAGGCGGCGGCGCGGCCGTGGGCGGCAGGCCGGGCGCGCGCGCCGCCCCCGCGGTGCCCGGCTCGACCGACGACATCTTCGAGGGGCAGGTCAAGGTCACCTGCGACGAGGCGAGCAACAAGCTCCTCATCACGTCGTCACCCCACGACTACGCCCAGCTGCGCACCGTGATCGACCAGCTCGACGAGCCGCGGCGGCAGGTGTTCATCGAGGCCGTGATCATGGACGTGAACGTCAACCGCACGCTCGATTTCGGCATCGGCTACCACGCCGGCGCGCCGTTCGAGGGCCTCAACCCGAACGACAGCGTCATCTACGGCGGCAACAACATCTCCCGCTCCGTCATCGGCCTGCCGGCGCAGCTCGGCGCGCTCGCGATGGGCATCCGGGGCCCCGCGATCACGGGCTCGAACAACATCCTCGGGACGGGCATCTCGATCCCCGCGTTCGGCGTCGTCCTCCACGCGCTGGCCCAGGACGGCGACTCCAACGTCCTCGCCACGCCGCACATCCTCGCGACCGACAACGTGCCGGCCGAGATCTCGATCGGCCAGAACATCCCGCTCCAGACCAACGTGGGCGGCGGCGGGCTCAACCAGCTCGCGAGCCTGGCGGGCGGCGCCGGGGGCGCCGCGCTCGGCGGGCTCGGCGGCCTGCTCGGCGGCCTCGGCGGCCTCGGCGGCGCCGCCGCGCGCCAGGACGTCGGCACGAAGATCAAGGTCATCCCCCACGTCAACGACTCGGACCAGGTGCGGCTGGAGCTCTCCGAGGAGATCTCCGACGCCGGCGCCCCCCTCGAGGGCGCGCTCGGCGCGATCCCCATCAACAAGCGCACCGCGAGCACCACGCTCGTCGTCCGGGACCAGCAGACCGTCGTGATCGGCGGCCTCGTGCGCGACGGCATGACCACCTCGGAGACGAAGATCCCCGTGCTGGGCGACATCCCGGTGCTCGGGTTCCTCTTCCGGCAGCGGGTCAGGACCAAGACGAAGACGAACCTCCTCCTCGTGCTGACGCCCTACGTGATCCGCGACCAGGAGGACCTGCGGACCATCTTCGAGCGCAAGATGCAGGAGCGGCAGGAGTTCATCGACCGCTACTTCGTCTTCAGCGACAGCGCCGCGTGGGAGCCGCCGCGCGACTTCGGCCGGGCGAACGGGCTCGTCGAGGACATCCGCCAGTCGCTGCTGGCCGAGGAGGAGCGAGCGCGCCTCGAGGAGGAGGCGCGACCGAAGGGGCCGCGCGAGCACGCGCCGGTGGATCCGGTCGGCCTGCCGACGTTCGGCGGCAAGGCCACCGGCGCCGTGCACATGCAGCCCGGCATGGTCGACATGGAGGGCGAGCCGGCCCAGCTGCCGCCGCCGCCGAACGGCGCCCCGCCGCAGCGGCCCACGCGGCGGCCGCCCGGCGGACGGCAGATGGAGCGCGTGGAATGAGCCTGCAGCAGCAGCAGTACCTCGGCGAGATCCTGGTCCGGCGGGGCGTCGTCCCCGCGGAGCGGCTCGTGCCGCTCTACGACACCGTCCGCGAGCGCGGTCAGGCGCTCGCGGAGCTCATCGTCTCGTCCAACATCGCCGACGAGGCGAGCATCGCCAAGGCGCTCGCGGAGGAGTGCGAGCTCGGCCTCCTGCCGCGCATCGACATCGACGCGGTGCCGCTCGAGCTCGCGAGCCGGGTGCCGATCATGTACGCCAAGCAGCACAAGATCCTGCCGCTCGCCGAGCACGACGGGGTCGTCTACTGCGCGGTCGCCGACCCCCTCGACACGACGGCGATCGACGACGTGCGAGCGCTGTTCGGCAAGCCCGTCGAGATCGCTGTCGCCACGAGCGACGCCGTGCTGAACGCGATCAACCGCATCTGGGAGCGCAAGGAGGACGGCGGCGCGAAGCTCGAGGGCGACACGGCGCTCGAGGAGGACAACCTCGTCGACATCATCGACTCGGACGACGACGCCCCGATCATCGCCTGGGTCAACGGCCTCTTCGCGCAGGCGGTGCGCGAGCGGGCGAGCGACATCCACATCGAGCCCGAGGAGCGCGACGTCGTCGTCCGCTACCGGATCGACGGCGAGCTCTACGTCGCGAAGCGCGCCTCGAAGCAGTTCATGGCGCCGATCATCGCCCGCGTGAAGATCATGGCGTCGCTCAACATCGCCGAGAAACGGCTCCCCCAGGACGGCCGCATCACGCTGAAGATCGCGGGCAAGAGCGTCGACATCCGCGTCTCGACCGTGCCGACGAGCCGCGGCTTCGAGCGGATCGTGATGCGCATCCTGCACAAGGCGTCGGTCCTGCTCGGGCTCGACGACCTCGGCTTCGCGCCGCGCGAGTACGCCGTCATGGACGCGCTCATCCAGCGGCCGGACGGCATCATCCTCGTCACCGGCCCGACCGGCAGCGGCAAGACGACCACGCTCTACGCGTGCCTCAACCGGATCAACGAGCCCAGCCGGAACATCCTCACGGCCGAGGACCCGGTCGAGTACGAGATCGGCGGCATCCACCAGATCCACGTCCACCCCGCGATCGGGCTCACGTTCGCCTCGGCGCTCCGCGCGTTCCTCCGCCAGGACCCGGACGTGATCATGGTCGGCGAGATCCGCGACAAGGAGACCGCCGAGATCGCCATCCACGCGTCGCTGACCGGCCACCTGGTGCTCTCGACCCTCCACACGAACGACGCGGCCGCCGCCGTGACCCGCCTCGTCGAGATGGAGATCGAGCCGTTCCTCGTGCGGAGCAGCGTGATCGGCATCCTCGCCCAGCGCCTCGTGCGCCTGCTCTGCCCGACGTGCAAGGTCCCCTACCGCCCCTCCGACTACGAGCTGCAGCAGCTCGGCCTCGACGAGGACCGGCTCGCCTGGAAGGCGCGGCGGAAGCTCTCGACCCGCTACAGCGTGCACGGGCAGAAATACGACTACATCGGGCAGGACATCGATCGGGCCGTGTTCTACAAGCCCGGGGGCTGCGACTCCTGCAACCAGAAGGGCTTCATCGGCCGGCGCGGCATCTACGAGCTGATGGTCATCGACGACGCCGTAGGTCCGCACATCCTGAAGAGCGCGGACGCGCAGACCATCAAGCGGGTCGCCATCTCCCAGGGGATGGATACGCTCCGGGACGACGGGGCGCGCAAGGTGCTCAAGGGCATCACCACCGTCGAGGAGGTGCTCGCGGCGACGCAGGAAGACGTCATCGTCGACGAGTAGGGAAGGCCGTGGCGGTATTCGAATACAAAGGCATCCTCGTCGGCACCGGAAAGCCGGTCAAAGGGGTCCGCGACGCGGAGAACGCGAAGGCCCTCCGGGCCGCCCTGCGCAAGGACGGCATCATGCTCACCGGCGCGACCGAGGAGCAGGCCGCGAAGGCGAAGGCGAAGCGCGATATCAAGATCCTCGCCTTCGCGGGCCGCCCCTCGACGTCCGACGTCGCCGTGATGACCCGCCAGCTCGCGACGCTCATCGGCGCCGGCATCCCGCTCTTCGAGTCGCTCAACGCGCTCATCGAGCAGGTCGAGAAGGAGTCGCTGAAGAAGGTGCTCACCCAGGTGCGCGAGCAGGTGCGCGAGGGCACGAGCTTCGCCAAGGCCCTCGAGGCGCACCCCGCCGTCTTCCCGCCGCTCTACGTGAGCATGGTGCGCGCCGGCGAGGCGTCCGGCACGCTCGAGGGCGTGCTGACCCGCCTGACCGTCTTCATGGAGAACCAGGCGAAGCTCGTGGGCAAGGTGACCGCCGCCCTCGCCTACCCCGCGCTGATGGCGCTCATCGGCATCGGGCTCATCTCGGTCCTCATGGTCGCGGTGGTGCCGAACGTGACCGGCATCTTCGCCTCGATGGACCAGGCGCTGCCCTGGTACACGGCGGCGCTCATCGGCACGTCGGCGTTCGCGTCGAGCTACTGGTGGCTCGTGCTCCTCGCGCTCGCGGGCGCGGTGTACGGCTTCCGCCGCTGGGTGCGGACGCCGAAGGGCCGCCTCTCGTGGGACACGTTCGTGCTGCGGGCGCCCATCTTCGGCAAGCTCATCCAGATGCTGTCGATCGCGCGCTTCGCGCGGACCCTCGCGACCCTGCTCTCGTCGGGCGTCGCGCTCCTCAGCGCGATGGATATCGTGCGGAGCGTGCTCGGCAACGCCGCCCTGGAGAAGGTCATCGTCGACGCCATCGCGTCGATCCGCGAGGGCCAGAGCATCGCCGAGCCGCTGAAGCGCAGCGGCCGGTTCCCGCCGATCGTCACCCACATGATCGCCATCGGCGAGAAGAGCGGGCAGCTGGAGGCGATGCTGGAGAACGTGGCGAACGCCTACGACTCCGCCGTGGAGACGCGCGTCCAGGTGCTCACGAGCCTGCTCGAGCCGCTCATGATCGTCATCATGGGCGGCGCGGTCGCGTTCATCGCGATATCCATCCTCATGCCGCTCATCCAGATGTCGAGCTTCGTCGGGTAGGTGGGCTCATGGGGCGCCGTAGACAGCGAGAGAGCACGATCTTCTTCCCCTGGGAGCGCGGCGGCGGGCTCTTCCGGCGGACCGGCATCGCGCGGGTGCGGCCGTTCGCCGCGGGCCTCGGGATGGCGGTCCTCCTGCTGCTCCTCGGCGCGCGCGAGCGGCGGCTCGTGGGAATTCGATCGACCCGCGCAACGTTGTCCGTCGTCCACGGGGCGATCACCCTGTACCGCGCCGATCACGAGCGGCGGTGCCCGGGGTCCCTGGAAGAGCTGAAGCGCGAGGGATACCTCGCCGTCGACCCGGTCGACGCGTGGGGCAGGCCGCTCCGGCTCACCTGCCCTGGAAGGAAGGATCCGGACGGATACGATCTGATGAGCGACGGACCGGACGGCGAAATAGGCGGCCTTGACAGGGTGGAGTGAGAGATGGAGACGAACAGAGCAAGCAGCGCAAGAAGGATTCGACGGCTGAGCCGGAAGCTCTCGCGGGGCGTGACCCTTGTCGAGGTGCTCATCGTGGTGACGATCATGGCGATCATCGCCGGCGGCGCCACGCTCGTCGTGTGGCCGAAGCTCAAGCAGTCGCGCGTCAAGAGCGCCTATACCGGGGCGACGGTCATCAAGACCGCCGCCGAGCAGTATCAGCAGCTCGGGGCGGGCGGAGAGGGCTGCCCGACGCTCCAGACGCTGGTCGGCGCGAAGCAGATCGACGGCAACAAGACGGACGATCCCTGGGGTCAGCCGTACAAGATCAAGTGCGATGAGAACAACGAGATCCATGTCGTCTCGTCCGGCGACGATAAGAAAGAGAACACCCCGGACGACATCCGGGACGACATGAAGCAGTCGGAGCTCAACAAGATCGCGGAGATGTAGCGCCGCGCCGGGAGCAGGAGCGCCCATGACACGCCGTCGCACGAGGGGACTCACGCTGGTCGAGGTGCTGATCACCGTCACGGTGATCGCGCTCATCAGCGGCTCGGTCATGCTCGGCATGGGCGCGGTCACGAGCGCGCGGCTGAAGCGCAGCGCGGCGCTGCTCGCGGGCGCCGTCCGGGTCGCCTACGCCCACGCGAACGCGAAGTCGAAGCCGGTGCGGCTCGTCTTCGATTTCGAGGAGCGGATGATCGTGCTCGAGGAGTCCACGGGCGATCTGCTCGTCGAGCGGAACGATCGCGCCGGCGGCGCCGCCGCGGCGACGGAGGCCGAGCGGGCCGCCTCGGCCGAGGCCGACGCGATCTTGAAGGGGCCGCGCGCGCCGCGGCCCTCGTTCGAGCCGGCGAAGGCGTTCGGCTTCAACCCCGAGGCGGAAAGGCCCGGCAAGGAGCTGTCGAGCGGCGTCCGCTTCCTCCAGGTGGAGACAGGGCACCAGGACGAGCCCGTGACCGAAGGGCGGGCGTATCTCTATTTCTGGCCCGGGGGCCAGACCGAGCACGCCGCGATCCAGCTCAGCCTGGGCGGCGGGGAGACCGACGACGCCGTGATGACGGTGCTGGTCTCGCCGCTGACCGGCAAGACGGAGCTCAGGAAGGGCAAGGCGAGCATGCCCAGGCCGCGCGACGACGCCGAGGCGTCGGAGCGGGAGGACACGGGGTTCTGATGCGCGCCCGCGGCTTCACCCTGCTCGAGGTGATGGTGGCGGTCGCCATCCTCGGCCTCGGGCTGACCGCGATCCTCTCGGCGCAGGCCGGCGCCTTCTCGGCCGCGGCGCACGCGAGGAACCTCAGCCTCGCGACCGGGCTCGCGCGCTGCAAGATGACCGAGCTCGAGGAGCGGCTCGCCAAGGACGGCCTTCCGGCGCTCGACGAGGCCGACAGCGGGCCGTGCTGCGAGGGCGACGAGTCGCCGACCATCAAGTGCAGCTGGCGCATCGAGAAGCCCGAGATGCCGGAGCCCAAGTACGGCGATCTGGACCTCGACACAAACCTCGAGGGGCTCGGGGCGCTCGGCAAGCCGGGTGAGTCGAGCGGCACCGCGGCCCCGAGCGGCAACCTCGACGATCTCGCGCAATCGCTTGTCGGCGGCGGCGCGGGGGGCGGCGAGGCGGGCGGCGGGATCTCGGGGATCTTGCAGCCGTTCGTCGACATGCTCGCGCCGACGCTCCAGCCCATCTTCGAGGCGAGCGCGCGGCGGGTGACGGTCAAGCTGACCTGGCAGCAGGGGTCGCAGGAGCACGGGCTCGAGCTCGTGCAGTGGGTCACGATCCCCCAGATGGGCCAGCCCGACGCAGGCGCGGGCGAGGGAGGAGGGAGCTGATCGTGACGGCGCGAACGGCGAGCTCTCTCCGCAGGCGCCGCGGCCGCTCGCGCGCGGTGACCCTCCTCGAGGTCCTCGTCTCGGTCGGCATCCTGGCGCTCATCGGGACGCTCATCTACGGCGCGTTCGACGGCATGAGCCGGGCGCGCTCGGGCATCTCGCGGATGAGCGACCGCTACCACCAGGGCCGCGCCGCGATCGCCCGCATCTCGCGCGAGCTCCAGGCGGCCTTCCTGTCGCGGCACCAGCCGGCCGACAAGAACATCGTCGTGCGGCTCACCGCCTTCAAGGGGGAGGACTCGTCGCCCGCCGATCGCGTCGATTTCACGGCGTTTGCGCACCGGAGGCTCCTCCGGAACGCGCACGAGTCCGATCAGTGCGAGATCGGCTATTTCGGCGCGCGCGACCCGGAGCGCGACAAGCTCGATCTCGTGCGGCGCGAGGCGAGGACCATCGACGCCGAGCCGACGAGGGGCGGAGTCGTCAACGTGCTCGCCGAGGACATCGAGAGCTTCAATGTCGCGTACCTCGACCCCGTCACCGGGGAGTGGGTCGACTCGTGGGACTCGACCCAGCCGGCGGCGCAGCTCGATCGGCTCCCCTCGCAGGTGTGGGTGACGCTGGTCCTGAACGGCGGTCCGGGCGGTCAGCCGATCAAGTTCGAGTCGAAGGTGCCTATCCCGATGCAGGTCCCCATCGCCTTCGGGGCCAACTGAGCCATGAGCCACCCGAGGCCCCCCCACGCCGAGGAGCGCGCCGCCAAGCGGCCGCCTGCCGGACGCGCGCGCCGCCGCCTCCGGAGGCGGCGCGACCGGCGCGGCGTGGCGCTGGTCATGGTGCTCGGCGCGATCACGGTGCTCACCGTGTTCCTGACCGAGCTCCAGGAGCAGACCTCCACCGAGCTCTCCGCGGCGCTCGCCGATCGCGACGCGCTGCGGGCCGAGTATTACGCGAAGAGCGCCGTGAACCTGTCGCGGATGCTCATCGCCTCCGAGCCGAGCGTCAGCACGGCGATCGGGCCGATGCTCGCGATCGTCGGCATCAAGGGGAAGTTCCAGGTGCCGGTCTGGAAGTTCACCGACATGTTCCTCGGCCCGTTCAACGCGCAGCTCGCCTCGCCAGGCGCGGCGCCGCCCGCCGAGGGCGCGGCCGAGGGCAGCGCGGCGGGCAAGAACCTGGGGCTCACCGGCGGCGGCCGCTTCGAGCTCAAGATCGTCGACGAGGACTCGAAGATCAACGTCAACCGCGCCGCCGACGACGTGGGCGGCATCTCGGATCAGATCGCCGTGGGGAACCAGCTGCTCAGCCTGATGAGCGACCCGCAGTACAACGCGCTCTTCGAGGAGCGCGACGGCGACGGCCAGTTCTCGGACCGCGCGACCATCTGCAGCGCGCTCATCGACTGGGCCGACCCCGGCGACCAGACGTTCGCCTGCGACGCGACGTCGAACGCCCCGAGCTCCACCGGCGCGGAGGACAGCTTCTACCAGACGGTCGGCCTCCCCTATCAGCGCAAGAACGCGCCGTTCGACTCGATCGACGAGCTCCGGCTGATCCGGGGCATGAGCGACGACTTCTGGGCGACGTTCGTCGACCCGGATCCGAGCAACCCGGACAAGAGGGTCCTGACCGTCTGGGGCAGCCGGAAGCAGAAGGTGAACGTGTCGTCGGCGAACGCGCTGACGCTGCTCAGGCTCACGTGCAGCGCCGATTTCGTGGATGTCGCGACGACGCCGCTCTGCACCGACGTGAACCAGCAGACGTCGTTCCTCACCGTGGCGTCGCTCGTGCAGAGCATGACCGGGGGGCTGCTCTTTCCCACACCGAAAGATTATGTCGATGCGATGACCCAGAAGGCGGGCAGCTCGCTGGGGGGGATGCTCGGGCAGCAGTTCAAGGCGATGGGCGTCGAAGCGGTGAAGTTCAAGCCGAACGTCACGAAGTCCCTCGGCAACAGGACCAACTTCCTGAGCATCTACGCCGATGGCATCGTCCCGGGGAACAAGCGTGAGACGCGCGTGCGCGTCCATGCCGTGGTCGATCTCACGGGGGCGACGCCGCTCACCCAGAACGGCACTGGCGGCGGTGAAAGCAGCGGCAGTGGCGGCGGGACCGGCACAGGCAGCGGCAGCGGCAGCGGCGGCGCCGCTCCGACGCCGGAAACGTTCGAACAACAGGTACGATCGAACCCGGCCGGGACGATCATCTACTATCGCATCGAATAGGACACCCCTCCGGGAAGAAGCGCGCAAATGCACAGGCTGCTCGGGATAGATGCTGGCAAATCCGTGGTGCGGGCGGCGCTCATCCGCACCTCGTACAGGAGGGTCTTCGTCGAGGCCCTCGGCGAGGCGGCCGTCACGGACGCCGTCTCCGAGGCCGAGGCCATCCGCGCCGCCGTGGGGCTCCACCGCCCCGACGGGGCGGCGATCGCGCTCTCCGGGGAGAAATCGTTCTACCGGCGCCTCGACCTGCCCGCGGCCGCGCAGAAGGAGATCGAGAACATCCTCGGCTTCGAGCTCGAGGCCACGGTGCCGTTCGAGATGGAAGACGCCGTCTTCGATCACCGCCTGCTGAAGCGGCCGCCCGGCGTGGAGACGCTGCCGGTCTTCGCCGCCGTCGCGCGCGCGGACGACGTGCGCGAGCGCATCGCCGTCGTGAAGGAGGCGCTCGGCTTCGAGCCGGAGCGCGTCGCGCTGGGCGCGGTGGCGCTCGCCAACCTCGACGTGGTGATGCCGGAGCTCGCCGCGCCGTCTCTCGATCCGACGACGCGCGCGAGCGCGCCGATCGCCCTGCTCGACCTCGACTACCTCACGTCCGAGATCGTGATCGTCTCCGGCGGCGAGCCGGTCTTCGCCCGGACGCTGTCGCGCGGGACGGCGGGCCTCCCCGGCACCGCGCCGGCGCTCGCGCGCGAGCTCCGCCAGACCCTCGCGGCGTGGCGCAACCTCGGCGGCGAGCCGCTCGCGGGGCTGTACCTCGTCGGCGGCGGCGCCACCGCGCAGGGCGCGGAGGTGTTCCTGTCGACGCAGCTCGGCCTCACGATCCTGCCGCTGCCGACCCCGCGCATCGAGGGGCTCACGCCCGAGCAGGCCGCGGCGCTGCCCCGCTTCGCCAAGGCGCTCGGGCTCGCGCTCGGGCTGACGCCGAAGACAAAGGGGTTCAACCTCCGGAAGGGCGCGCTCGAGGCCGAGCGCAGCTACCCGTTCCTGCGCGAGAAGATCCCGATCCTCGCCGGCCTCGGCACCGTCATCGCGCTGAGCTTCGGCTTCTCCATCGTCGCGGAGATGCGCACCCTCGACGCGGAGCGGGAGCTCCTCGCCGCCTCGCTGGCGACCGCCTCCCGCGACGTGCTCGGCGAGGAGACGAGCGACCCGCAGAAGGCCCGCGAGCTGCTCGATCAGGGCCCCGGCGCCGCCGACGAGGACCCGATGCCCCGCGTCGACGCCTTCGACGTCATGGTGCAGCTCTCGAAGGCCGTGCCGAAGGAGATCACGCACGACGTGCTCGAGCTCGACGTGAACCGCGGCCACGTGACCCTCCAGGGCGTCGTCCCGTCGGTGTCGGACGCGCAGATCATCGCGGATCACATGAAGGAACACCGCTGCTTCCGCGACGTGAAGATCGGCCGGACGAGCCAGTTCACCGAGGGCAGGCACAAGTACGTCCTCGAGCTGGATCTCAAGTGCGAAGAGAAGAAGAAGAAGAAGACCGGCGCCGCTGACGCGGCGGAGAGCGCCTCGGCCGGCGCGCCGGAGAAGCCGGAGGGATCGCGATGACGCTCCGCGAGCGACTCGACAAGCTGGAGCCGCGCGAGCGCCGGCTCCTCACCATCCTCGTCGGATTCCTGGCGGTGATCGTCCTGCTGCTCGTGCCGATCGGGCTCGCGAGCGTCGCGGCCAGCAAGCGCGCCGAGAACCAGGAGATGCGCGATCTGCTCCAGTCGATCTACGAGGCCTCGGGGAAGGTCAGCGAGCGCAAGGCGCTGAAGGACGCGCTGCTCGCGCGCTACGCGCGGCCGGCGCCGGCGCTCGCCGGCTTCATCGAGGACGCGGCGAAGCAGCAGGGGCTCACCGCCGCCGAGTCGCAGGATCGCCCCGACGTCCCGCACGGCAAGAAGTACACCGAGCGGATCACGGTGGTGAAGATGCACAGGAGCGGGATGCTCGGGCTCGCCAAGATGCTCGAGCACATCGAGGGCTCGGGCCACCCGGTCGCGGTGACGAAGCTGAACCTCAAGCCGCGCGCCGGAGAGCCGGACTCCTACGAGGTCGAGCTCGGCATCTCCGCGTTCGACCGGAAGGGCGAGCCCCCGCCGGCGACCCCCGCGCCGACCGCGCACCCCGCCGACGAGGAGGAGCAGGAGCCATGAAGGCGCGGTTCGTCAAGATCGCGAAATGGGCGGCCTACCCGCTCTTTTACCTCTTTTGTCTTGGGCTCTTCGGCTACCTCACGTTCCCCTATGACCGGCTCAAGGATCGGCTGATCGCCGAGTTCGACCGCACGCAGCAGAAGCGGGGCCCGAGCCAGGCGCAGCGCCTCGAGATCGACGAGCTCGACTCGTACTGGTTCACGGGGGTCAAGATGAAGGGCGTGCGGCTCATCCTGCCGCCGGGCGAGCTCGGCGCCAGCAGCAGGCCGAGCGCCGCCGCCGCCTTCGCCTCGGGCGACGCCGCCAAGGAGAGCGCGCCGAAGCCGAGCGTCATCGAGATCGACGAGGCGCACGCACGGGTGAAGATCCTGCCCCTGCTGATCGGGCGGATGCGGGTCTCGTTCTGGGCCAGCGTGTTCGGCGGCGAGGTCGAGGGCGTGGTCCCGATGGGCCGATCGGGCGGCGACGTGCACGTCGATGTCTCGAACGTGGAGCTCGCGAAGGTGGGCCCGCTCGGGGACATCCTTGGCCTGCCGATCGCGGGCACGCTGAACGCGAGCCTCGAGCTCAGCGCGCCCGAGGGCAAATTCAACAAGGCGAACGGCGCGCTCGAGGTCTCGGCCAAGGAGGTCTCGGTCGGCGACGGCAAGACGAAGATCCAGGGGCTCATCGCGCTCCCGGAGGCCAAGCTGGGGGAGCTGCTCCTGTCGGCGGAGGCGAAGGACGGCGTCCTCAAGGTCACGAAGATGACCGCGAACGGCCAGGATCTCGAGCTCGACGGCGACGGCAAGGTCAACATGCGCGAGCCGTGGAACAACTCCACGGCGGACCTCTACGTGCGCTTCAAGTTCTCCGACGCGTACCGGTCGAAGAGCGATCTCACGAAGTCGCTGCTCGGCGCGCCGGGGTCGAACGTGTCCGGGCTGATCGAGATGCAGCAGCCCAAGATGAAGCGGTCGAAGCGGGCCGACGGCTTCTACGGCTGGCACGTCCACGGCCCGCTGAGGAAGCCCCGGTTCGACCCGCACTCGGCGGACTCTCCCGCCGCGCGGGGCCGCGGTAAGCCCGGCGACACGCCGGGCGCGAGCCCGGCCACGACCACGAGGAAGCCCGGCGGCATCAACATGCCCCTCGGCTCCTCGGAGGCCGCGCCGAGGGAAGGCGAGGAGCACGAGCCCCCGGCGATGCCCCCTCCCCCGCCCCCGCCCTCCACCGAGGACGAGTCCCCCACACGGCCGCAGCCCGCTCCGCCTGTAGACGGCGAGGGCGCGCCTCCCGTTGAATAGGGCGGGGTGCAGAATTCGATGGGGGATCCCAGCTGGGTGCAGAACCGGCGCATTCTACTGATCGACGACGACGAGACCATCCACGCGGATTTCCGCAGGATCCTCCGACCCGACACGGACGACTCGACCTCCGGCCGCCCCGAGACGGCGCTGTTCCGCGAGCCGCCCGTCCGGCGGACGGTGAGGTTCGAGCTCACGTCCGTGACCCAGGGGGAGGAGGGGCTGGCGAAGGTCCGCGAGGCGCGGCAGCGCGGGGCGCCGTACGCGCTCGCGTTCGTGGACGCGCGCATGCCGCCGGGGTGGGACGGCATCGAGACGCTCTCGCGCCTCTGGAAGGAGGACGGCGCCATCCAGGTGGTCCTCTGCGCGGCGGCCCCGGATGACGCGTGGGAGGAGATCTCCGCGCGGTTCGGGCAGACCGACGACCTCCTCCTCCTCGCGAAGCCGTTCGACCCGAGCGAGGTCCGCCAGATGGCCTTCGCGCTCACGGAGAAGTGGAACCAGCGCCGCGCGCTCTCCGAGGCCAACTACAAGGTGTCGACGCAGTACACCGTGACCAGGATCCTCGTCGAGTCGACGACGCTGTCCGAGGGCGTCCCGGCGCTGCTCGGCGCGCTCGGGGAGACGCTCGGCTTCCGGTTCGCCGCCCTGTGGCTCGGCGACGACGAGAGCGACGGGCTGCGCTGCGAGCACACGTGGAGCGCCGCGCCCGACGACGCGATCGCGCTCGAGGCGGCGACCCGGGGCACGCGGTTCGCCCGCGACGCCGGGCTCCCTGGCCGCGCGCTCGCGCAGGGCGAGCCGACCTGGTTCAGCGACCTCGACGCCGAGGCGGACGATCCGCGCGCCCAGGCGGCGCGCCGCGCCGGCCTCCGCTTCGCGGTCGAGCTCCCCATCGCGGTCCGCGCCGACGCGCAGGTCGCGGCCGTGCTGGAGCTCATGGATGCCGAGCCGCGCGCGCCCGATCCGGGGCTGCTCGACGTCCTGCTCGCCATCGCCGCCAAGGCCGGCCACTTCATCGGCAGCAAGCGCGTCGAGGCGGCCCTGCGCCGGAGCGAGGCGAACAACCGCGCGCTCCTCTACGCCATCCCCGACACGATCCTCCGGATCGACAGCGACGGCATCTGCCTGGACTTCAAGGCCTCCCGGGAGCCGAGGCCGTCGCTCCGCGCCGAGGATCTCCTGCACAGGCACGTCGCCGACGTGTTCCCCTCCCACGTGGCCGAGCAGATCACCGGCCTCGTGGCGCGCGCGCTCGCGGACGAGGCGACGTACGTGTTCGAGTACCAGGCGCAGCAGGCAGGCGGCGCGCGCGACTACGAGGTCCGGATCGCCGGCAGCGATCGGGCGGAGGCGGTCGTCATCTTGCGGGACATCACCGAGCGGAGGCGCGCCGAGGCGGAGACCGAGGCGCGGCGCGCCCGGGAAGAGGCCCTCCGGGCGCAGAACGAGATGCTCGCGGCGCTGTCGACCCCGCTCATCCCCATCAGCGACGATATCGTCGTGATGCCGCTCGTCGGCGCCCTCGACTCGCAGCGGACGCGCCGCGTGCAGGAGACGCTGGTCCGCGGCGTCGCCTCCCGCCGCGCGCACGTCGCGATCCTCGACATCACCGGGGTGCCGCAGATCGACGGCCCGTGCGCCGACGAGCTCCTGCGCGCCGCGACGGCGGTGCGCCTTCTCGGCTCGGAGGTGATCATCACGGGCCTGCGCCCCGACGTGGCCAGGACGCTCGTCGAGATCGGCGTCGACATGAGCGGCATCGTCACGCACAACACCCTGCAGAACGGCATCGCCTCCGCGATGACCTCCGCGGACGCGCGAGGACGGCGCCGCCGGCGCCGCGCGAGGGCGCGCCGGTAGCGGCGGGCGGCGTCGAGCTCAGCGCTTGCCGGTCTGCGCGGCGTGCTTGTCGAGGGCGGCGAGGACGCGGTCGTAGTCGGGCGGCAGCGCGACCGGCGGGTTGGCGAGCCGGCTCGTCACGTCGGCGAGCGCGCGCTCGTGGTATTTCACCTTGAACTCCGTGAACTTGAGGCCGTTCGCGGTCGAGACCACGACGACCCGCTGGCGCTTCTCCACGACGCCCTTCTTCACGAGCTTCTCCAGCGCGGCGAGGGCGACCGCCGTGTGCGGGCAGGTGTACATCCCGGTGCGATCGGCGCGGGCCGCCGCGTCGCAGAGCTCGTCCTCGGTCACCTCCTCCGCGACGCCGTCCATCGCCTTCAGGGCCAGCATCGCCCTCGGCGCGCTCACCGGGTTGCCGATCTGGATCGCGCTCGCCAAGGTCTCCCCCGCCTTCATCGGCTCGACCTCGCTCTTCCCCTCGGACCACGCCCGGAAGAGCGGGTTGGCCCGCGCCGCCTGCGCCACGCAGAGGCGCGGGAAGCGCGTCGTCAGGCCGAGGTCCTTCAGCATCTTGAAGCCCGCGTAGAGGGCGTAGGCGTTGCCCAGGTTGCCGCTCGGCAGGATGACCCAGTCGGGCAGCGTCCAGTCGAACTGCTGCACGATCTCGATGGCCACGGTCTTCTGGCCCTCGAGCCGCAGGGCGTTCATCGAGTTCGCCAGGTAGACCACGCCGTCGGCCGAGAGGCGCTGCACGATGGCCATGCAGCCGTCGAAGTCGGTGTCCAGCGAGAGGACCAGCGCCCCCGACGCGATCGGCTGGACGAGCTGCGCCGTCGACACCTTGCCCCGCGGCAGCAGCACGACGACGGGCAAGCCGGCCGCCGCCCCGTACGCCGCGAGCGACGCCGAGGTGTCCCCCGTCGACGCGCACGCGATCGCGCGCACCTCGAGGCCCTCGCGGATCGCCTTGTTCACCACCGAGACGAGCACCGTCATCCCGAGGTCCTTGAACGACCCCGTGTGGCTGTTGCCGCAGAGCTTCACCCAGACATCGTCGAGCCCGAGCGAGCGGCCGTAGCGGTCTGCCCAGAACAGGTTGGTGCCCCCCTCGTCCATCGACACGATGGCCTCGTCCGGGACCTCGGGAGCGACCCACTCCCGCTTGCCCCAGACGCCGGAGCCGTAGGGCCACACCGTGCGCTTGTAGCGCTCGTCGAAGAGCTTCATCCACGTCGCCGGGCTCCGATCGCGGAGCGCGTCGATGTCGTGGGCGACGTCGAGCAGGCCGCCGCAGGTGGGGCAACGGTAGAGGGGCTGCGTCAGCGGGTAGCTCCCGGCACAACCGGTCAGGCATCGGAATGCAGCAGAGTAGGCCATGGCAATACGGATCTCCTGGATGGCGGGAAGCGCCCGCGGGAGGTGGTGTCGATTCAGTCGAAGCGTGGGGCTTCCATGCCGAGCCGCCTATAGAAGTAGATCGCCGCGTTCCTGGCAAACGATCCCTGCGGAAGATAGACGTCGCTCGGGTCTCGGAGCGGCCCGTCCGCCGAGAGCGGCCCGTCCCGGTCGCCGGCCAGCCGCTCGAGATCCTCGAGGAACGCTTCCATCGAGGGATAACGGTTCTCCGGGCGCTTTCGGATCGCCTTCAAGATCACGGACTCGAGCAGCGGATCGAGGCTCCGCCGCTTCTCCGAGGGGCGAGGCGGCGGGGTCACGAGCTGCCGGGCGAGGAGCTCCGACTGCTCCGAGCGCGGGAACGGGAGCTCCCCGGTGAAGGCCCGGTACATGACGACGCCGAGCCCGTAGACGTCGGTGCGGGCGTCGGGCAGGTCGCTCACGACCTGCTCGGGCGCCATGTACTCGAGCGTGCCCACCGCGGTGCCGGTCGCCGTGATGTGGTCGGCGGCCTGGATCTTCGCCAGGCCGAAATCGAGCACCTTGACCGCGTACGGGTCGCCCTGCGCGCCGACGAGGTAGATGTTGTCGGGCTTCACGTCGCGGTGGATGATCCCGGCCCGGTGCGCGGCGGCGAGCCCGGACGCGGCCTGGGAGAGCACCGGGATGGCGAGGTCCGCGTCCATGCGGCGCTCGCGCCGGAGCCAGTCGCCGAGCGACTCGCCGAAGAGGTACTCCATGACGAGGTAGGGGGCGCCGTCGTCGGAGCGCGTGCCGGCGTCGAGCACACGCACGATGTTGGGGTGCCCGATCATCGCGGCGCTCTGCGCCTCGCGCACGAACCGCTCGCGCGTGCGCTCTGCCCGGACGGCGAACTCCTCCAGGACCTTGATCGCGACCGGCTGGCCCGTCTCGAGCTCGACCGCGAGGTAGACGCGCGCCATCGCCCCTTTGCCGAGGTAGCCGCACACCTCGTAGCGCTCCCCAAGGACGGTCCCGCGCAGCCGGGTCGGCTTGTACCGGAGCAGGTCGATGCGCCGGCCCTCGGCGAGCTCCGCGCCGTCGTAGGGGCAGAACCGATGGCCCGCGTCGTACTCCCTGTGGCAGCGCGCGCAGAACATGGCCAGGCATCGAATAGCGCCCCGCGCTCCGGCCACGCAAGCCCGCTCCGCAGCGGCCACCGCGCTAGCGGGCGGCGCGGCCGGCGCGTCCTGCGGGACGGCGCTCCCGTTGGCGCGTGCGCCGAGCACCGCGTGGGCGTGACGCCGCACGCCGCCACGCTGCAACCCCGGCCGAGCCGCCACGCTGCAACCCCGGCCGAGTCGAGCGCGGCGCTCCGCCGGGGAGGCTGCTCGGCCGAGGGGAATCCCCTTGCGAGCCGAGCCTGCCTCCTGCAACTTGCCAAGGGTGGCACCATCGTGTGCCGGGGGACGACATGCCGCTGCCGCCGACCTCACCACGCCTGCTCGATCCCGACGCTGTGCCGTATTTCCTGTGGGATCTAGGCATCACAGTCGCGGAGGCGCGACGGATCCTCGCGCGTGAGGCTCCCTCGACCCGGGATGACCTGATCGCCCGCATCCTCCGTGAGGCCAACAGCCGCGACGTATGGACGCTGCTCGATTGGCCCGCCATCGAGGAGGCCTGGCCTCGGATCGGGCACCGCCTAGGGCGCGCCCGTGGCGTCTGGACGATGATGCTCGATCGTCACCGGGAACATGTCCGGGCTACCGCGGCTGCCTGATCTGGCCGAGCGCTTGGTCCTCGCGGCCCAGGACGCCTCGCCCACGGTGCGGCTGGTCGGAGGCTCAGGGCTCGCGTTGCTGCTCGATCACCGACGCTCCGACGACCTGGACCTCTTCTGTGGGTTGCGCGAGGACGTAGAGCCGATCGTCCGTGCGGTGGAGGCTGCCGCAGCGACCTCGGCCGTCGGCGTCATGCGCGTGAGGTCTGCGCCTGGCTTCGTGCGGCTCGAGATTGCCGCCGGACCAGAAGTCCTCCGCGTCGATGTCGCGTCGGATGCGTCACCGAGGCTGATCGAGGCGGACACCTACGTCGGTCGTATCCGGGTCGAGGCGCTCCGGGATCAGCGCGCGAACAAGATCGTCGCGCTCCTCGGGCGCTCGGAGCTGCGCGATCTCGTCGACCTGTTCTTCATCGACCGCGCCGGCTTCCCGATCCTCCAGGGCTTCGAGGATGCGCTGAAGAAAGATAGCGGAATGGATCCGGCGTGGTTCGCCTGGGCCGTATCCCAGATCGAGCTGAAGCCGTTGCGCGGCATGGTCGTGCCGCTCCCAGAGCAGGAGTTGCAGGCGTTCAAGGAGTCACTGCGCCGAGGAGCTCTGGACCGCGCCGGCGCTGGCGAGAGCGTCTGACGGAGCAGGCTCTGACCGATCGCGGCTCGTTCGCGCGCGAGCTCCCGGCGCGCGAACGAGCCGCCTCGCGCCGCGCTCACGCCACCTTGCGCGGCGAACGCCCCGTCAGCTTCGTGTACGCGTGATAGCCGAGCCAGCGGAGCGGCTCGGGCGGGACGCCCCGGAGGGGGGCCATGTAGAACGGCAGATCCCGCCACCTCACGTCGTCGCCTGCGTAGATGTCGCAGAGCACGCGGCCCGCGAGGTTGGCGAGCGTGACGCCGTGGCCGCTGTAGCCGAGGGCGTAGTACACGTTCCGGTGCTCGCCGCGCACCCCCATGCTGCAGAGCCTGCTCATCGTGATGCCGAGGGTGCCCGTCCAGCGGTGCGCGATCCGGAGCCGCTCGGCCGCCGGGAAATAGCCGGTGAGCCGGCGCCGGATGGCCTCGAACGCCGGCCCGGCCGAGCCGGGTGTGCCCGGGTAGGAGGTCTTGTTCCCGTAGAGGTAGGCGTACGCCGCGTTGCTACCCCCGCCGAACACGAGCTCGCCGGCGGGCGTCATGCTGGCGTACGCGATCCGGTCGTGGTCGTCGCTGAAGCCGGCGACCTGCCCCCAGCCGAGCGCGGCGCGCGCCTCGGCGTCGAGCGGCTCGGTCGCGATCACGTGCGAGTGCATCGGGAAGATGCCGCCCCTGAAGTAGCCGAGGCGCGGCGTGTAGCCGTTCGTCGCGAGGACGATGGCCGCGGCCCGGACGACGCCGCCCGGCGTGGTCAGCTCGATCGTGCGCCCCTCCCGGATCCCGAGCACCGGCGTGTCCTCGTGGAGGGCGACCCCCCGCGCGAGCAGCAGCGGCCGCAGGGCGCGCAGCAGGTCGACCCCGTTGAGCTGCCCCTCTGTCGTGTCCAGCACGGCCCCGGCCGCGCCCTGGACTCCGAGCCGCTTCGAGAGCGCCGCGCTGTCCAGGTACTGTAGCGAAATGCCCCAGCCGGCGAGCTGCTCCACCCGCGCGTGCGCCGCCTCGGCCCGCCGCGCATCGGTGAGCACCTCCATGCAGCCGTCGCGGCGGTGGCGCACCGGCAGGTCGTGCTCCTGGATCATCCCCACGATGCCGTCGATCCCCGCGCGCGTCGTCTCGTAGACGCGGCGCGTGAGCTCCGGATCGCGGGAGCTCACCCCGTTAATCCAGTTCAGCATCATCCCCCCGTTGCGCCCGCTCGCGCCGTTCGCGAGGTGACGCGCCTCGAGGATCACGACCCGGAGGCTCGGAAATCGGTGGATTAGATGATATGCCGTGGAGATCCCGGTGAACCCTCCCCCGATGATGGCCACGTCGGCCACAGCGTCCCCGCGCAGCGGAGGGACGGGCTCATAGACCGGGCCCGCCTCGCTCCACACGGAGCGCGCGGAGTCGATGTGCATGAGCATGTGCGGGTCGACGTGCGCAGTGCGAGCCACGATGATTACCTATCAGATGAGAGCGCCGTCTGGCACCATGAACCCCGGGAGCCCTGCTTGAAGCGACGTGTCCGGCTCTGCATGAAGGATCTCTTCCACCAGGACGTGGTGGAGATGATCGAGCGCGAAACCCGCAAATACCAGATCTGGTCCATCGAGGATCCTTCCGACCCGGACTTCGACGCGGCGTATCAGATCCTCTGGGACTGCTTCGGTCCTCATGGAGAGATGGAGCGCAAGGAGGCGATCGAGGCGTTCCTCCGGGACGACCCGTTCACGCCCGAGCCGTCGGGCACATACATGCGCTATTTCCTGCTCGTCGCGCGAGACTCGGACGGAAGGGTGCGCGGCGTCCGCGACGGCACCGTGCTGATCAATCCAGCGTACGCGCCGGACCTCTGCGTCATCTACCTCGCCCACATCTTCATGATCCCCGAGGCGCGCGGGACGGTGCTGTCGTACTGGCTGCGGATCGCGCCGGTCGAGCTCGCCATGCAGTACCTCACCGACCTCCACGCGATGGGGAAGATCACGCTCCCCGCGCCCTCGGCCCCGGGAAAGTACTTCGGGATGAACGTCGATCTCGCGGCCGAGGTCGAGTACTTCACGCCGGAAGAGCGCCTGTCGTGGCAGCGCATCCTGTTCTACGGCCGCGGCGGGTTCGACGCGATCAACCCGCGCCACTTCCCCTACCGCCAGCCCGATTTCCGCGATCTCGAGGAGATCCGCGTGACCGGCAACCAGCCGTCTCCCTTCATGGTGCTCGTCCGGCGCATGGGCCGCGAGCGGCAGGCGCAGCTGCCGATCGACGAGGCGAGGGCGCTCATGCGGCTCCTGTACGACGATTTCGCGGATCACTGCGCGCCGCACCTGCTCGAGAACAGCCTCCAGCTCGTCCTCGACCGGCTGGAGGAGCGGGCGAAGCGGAAGACCTTCGTCGAGCTGCTGCCGCTCCCGACCGGGGCGAGGGACCTGCACAGGTTGAAGCCGCTCTTCCGGTACAACGTGTTCAACAAGTACTACCCGGACAGCCCCGACATCCGCGGCTACCTGAACAGCGGCATCCGGGAGAGGCTGCTCGCGAACCCGCGCCACCTCGACGAGGAGCTCGCCCGCATCGCGCGGGAGCTGGAGACCCGCCCGCCGTTCGTCTACGGGAGCCGGGACAAGACCGCGACCTGGGAGGGCACGCCGCTCTCTCCAGGCTCGGAGCCGCCTCCGGACGGACCGGACGCGGGCGAGATCACCCGAGAGGTGCCGGCGCCGCCGTCGACCCTGCCGCCGCGGTGATCACCGCGCGGCCGAGCTGATCACGGCGTCCCGGGCGGACCGGAGGCGCCGCCGCTCCCCGGGCCGGCCGTCGCGGCCCGCGCGCTCAGGGCGCCGGCCCGGAGCTTTCGCACCGCCGCGGAGGCGGCCTCGTGGGCGTCGAGCGCTCCGCGCAGCACGAGCGCCCGCCCCTTGGCCGCGGCGGCTTCTCCCAGCGTCCCGTCGAGCACGCCCTCGGCGAGCCGGACGAGCGGGCCGATCTCGGCGAGGCTCCACGCGAGCGCACGGGCCTCCGCGGCGAGCTCGGACGCCCCGCCGTCCTGGGCGGCGCTCGCGATGGCCGAGGCCTCCTCGCAGAGCTCGTCGGCGACGGGGCCCATGTCGCGCCAGCACGCGACGGCCGCGCGCAGGCTGGCCGGCGTGACGTGCGCCGCGCGCGCCGGGTCGGCGGCGCGCGACGCGGCGACCGCCGGCGCCGCCGCGCCCTGCGCCGCGGCGATGACGGGCGAGAGGGCGAGGAGCGCGCGCTCCAGGACACGCGTGGCCTGCTCGACGCGGACGAGGCGCTCCTGGACGTCGGCGCTGGCCAGCGGGGCGTCGCCCGGGGCGAGCGCGGAGAGCCGGCCGGAGACGTCGAGGGCGAGCTGCTCGAGGGCGCCGACGATGCGCGGGTCGAAGCGGCGCGGCACGACGTCGAGCACGCAGAGCGCGCCGAGCACGTGCCCGTGCGCGCGCACCGGCACCCCCGCGTACGCGCGGATGCCGTAGCTCTCGACGAGCTCCTTCGGCACGCGCTCGTCGCGCAGCGCGTCGTCGACGATGAGCGGCGCCTCGTCGAGCACGACGAGCTGGCAGAAGGAGTTGCTCCGCGAGGTCGCGCAGCTCACGGCGAGCTCCAGGGGGAGCCCGTGGTGCGCGCGCAGGAGCTGGACGTGGCGCACGAGCAGGCTGACAAGGGCGATCGGCGACCTGGCGAGCTTGGCGGCCCGCGCCACGCAGGCGTCGAGGATGGCGTCCGCGTCGGCGCGCAGCACGGCGCCGCGCAGCTCGGCCAGGCGGACGGGGTCGTTCAGATCGGCCATCGCGCGATGGTACCCTGCCCGGCGAGCCGCAGGTCGGCCGAGGTCACCCCGGGCGCGCCGCGGCTCCCCTCGCCCGCACCGCCGCGAGGAAGGTGCGGAGGTGGACCTCGACCACCCGGCTCACGTCGGGCGTGTAGCCGCCCGCGAGGACCCAGGCGATCGGGATGCCCCGCTCGAGCGCGGCCCGGAACACGATCTCGTCGCGCGCGTAGAGGTCGTCGTGCGTCAGGTCGAGCGGCGAGTACGGATCCTCGCGGTAGGGGTCCGCGCCGGCCTGGTACAGGATCAGGTCGGGCGCGGCGCGGTCGAGCGCGGGGCCGAGGTGCCGCTCCAGGATCTCGAGGTAGGCGGCGCCGCCGCTCCCGCCCGGGACCGGGACGGACCAGCTGTTCTCCGTGTCCGTGGCGCGCTCGCCCTCGACGTCCCGGTACGCCCTGTTCTGCTTGTACCAGCTGCCGTAGATGGAGAGCTGGAACGCCCAGGGGCGCGACGCGAGCAGCGAGGCGGTGCCGTTGCCGTAGTGGAGGTCCATGTCGACCACCAGGCCGCGGCGGATGCGCCCCTCGGCGCGCGCGCGCTCCAGCGCGACGACGAGGCCGTTGAAGGTGCAGAAGCCCTCGCCGTGGCCCTCGTGCGCGTGGTGGAAGCCGCTCGCGAGGTTGCCCGCGATGCCGTCCTCGAGGGCCGCGATGGCGGCGGCGACGCAGCCGCCGTTCGTGAAGCGCACCGCCCCGGCGAGCGCGGGCGACCAAGGGAACTTCTGCGACTCGGCCAGCGCCCGGGGCTCGCCGGTCGCGATCGCCTGGAGGTACCCGGGCGCATGGACGCGCAGGAGATCCTCGTCGCCGACCGGCTCGGGCTCCTCGATGCGCGCGGGCACGCCGCTCCGCTCGATCGCCTCGCGCACGAGGGCGAACTTGCGCATCGGCATGACGTGCTCGCCGATGTCCGCGAAATAGCGCGGGGAGTGGAACACCCGGATCGGGAGCGGGGCGGCGGCGGAGGTCACTTGCAGACCGACTCGAGGTGGTCGAGCGCCTCGCCGACGTGGCGCGCGGCGAAGATCAGCGCCGGCCGGAAGCGGAGCGTCCGCTCGCCCGAGCCGCCCACCTCGAGGCCGCGGTTGCGGAGCGCGGTGAGCGCCGCGTCGCGGCGGGCCGCGTGGGGGAAGTCGACCGCGGCGAAGGTGCCGCTGCCGCGGGCGCCCGAGAGCACCCCCGGGTAGCGCCGGCAGAGGTCCTCGAGGCCGGCGACCAGGCGCTCGCCGGTCGCCCGCGTGTTCTCGAGGAGCCGATCGCGCTCGATGACCTCGAGGATCACCTCGAGCTGCGCGCCGCGGAGCGGGTCGCCGAGCCAGGTGTTGAAGACGCGCAGCGGCTCGATCGGCGCGAGCTCCTCGCGGCAGTAGAAGCCGCCGAGCTGCATCTTCTTGGAGAACGTGACCATGTCCGGCGGCTCGGGCAGGTCCCACGCCTCGTGCGCCCAGAGCGCGCCCGTCCCGCCGCCGCAGGTCTGCACCTCGTCGATGATGAGCGCGACGCCGCGCTCCGCGGTGACGCGGCGGAGCGCCTGGAAGAAGGCCGGGCTCGCGTGGCGGTCGCCGCCCTCGCCCTGGATGGGCTCGACGATGACCGCGGCGACCTCGTCCGGGTGGGCGTCGAGCGCCGCCTCGACCGCCTCGAGCGAGCGCGCCTCGGCGGCGCGGTTCTGCTCGGCGTGCGCCGCGAGGGGGAAATGGCTCGCGGGGAACGGCGCGACGGGCCAGTCGAACGCCGGGATGTCGAGCTTGTGGATCGGCTTGCTCCGCGTCGCCGAGAGGGCGCCCATGCTGCGGCCGTGGAAGCCGCCCTCGAAGGAGAGCACCTTGAAGGCGTTCACGCCGGGCTGGCGGTTGAGCATGGCGGCGGCGAGGTCGCCGTCGCTCGGCTGCGCGCCGCCGCGCCGCCGCCGGGCGAGCCGGATGAACGCGGCCTTGAGCGCGTTCTCCACCGCCTCCGCGCCGGTCGTGAACGTGAAGACGCGCGTGTGCCCCTTCGGCGCGACGCGCATCAGCGTCTTCTCGACGAGGTCGACCCACTCGGGCGCGGGCGCGACGCCGAGCGCGGAGCGGTAGCCGGCGCACCAGTCGAAGCGCCCGTCGCGCCACGCGGCGAGCAGGTCCGGATGGTTGTAACCGATGGGCACGGCCGCGATGTGCCCGTAGACGTCGAGCAGCACGTTGCCGTCCACGTCGACCATGTAGTTGCCGAGGCTCTTGCGCGCGTCCTGATAGAAGTGGATCGGCCGCGCGTCCTGGTAGCGATGGTGGCGGGCGCGGAGCGCCTCGGAGGCAGGCCCCGGGATGGCGGTGCGCATCGAGGCGCGCTCGGGCTCGCCGGGGATGGGCGGAGAGATGTGGGTCGGGGCGTTCATGGTCGGACTCCAATGCAACGGGGGCGGGGGAGCGTCACGCAGATCCGTCGGTCGCGACGGCCGGCCGGACGCGCACCACGATCGATTTCGACGCGGGCGTGTTGCTCTTCTCGGCGAAGCTGCCGAGCGGCACGAGCACGTTGGCCTCGGGGAAGTAGGCCGCGACGTTGCCGCGGGGGATCGTGTACAGCACGACGCGGAACGCGCGCGCGACGCGCTGCCCGTCGGAGAAGCGGCTCGTGACGTCGACGAGGTCCCCCTGGGCGAGCCCGCGCTCGGCCGCGTCCTCGGCGTTCATGAACACGACGCGGCGCCCGCCCCGGACGCCGCGGTAGCGGTCGTCGAGCCCGTAGATGGTCGTGTTGTACTGGTCGTGGCTGCGGATCGTCATCATCAGGAGCTCGCCCGGCTCGAGATCGTGCCGGGGGAGCGGGTGGATCACGAAGTTCGCCTTGCCCGTCGCCGTGCGGAACTCGCGCCGCGCCGCTGCGTTCGGCAGGGCGAAGCCGCGCGGGTCCCTGACGCGCGCGTTGAAGTCGTCGAACCCGTCGATCGTGCGCTCGATGAGATCGCGGATCTTGTCGTAGTCCGCGGTGAGCTCCTCCCACGGCACGCGCGAGCGGGCGCCCAGCGTCGCGCGCGCGAGGCCCGCCACGATCGCCACCTCGCTCCGCAGCACCTCCGAGGCCGGCGGGAGGCTGCCGCGCGAGCTCGAGACGACGCCCATCGAGTTCTCGACGGTCACGAACTGCGGCCCGCCCGCCTGCACGTCGCGCTCGGTGCGGCCGAGGCAGGGCAGGATGAGCGCGCGCCGGCCCGTCACGAGGTGCGCGCGGTTCAGCTTTGTCGACACGTGCGCGGTGAGGTCGCACCGGGCGAGCGCGCGGGCGGTATGGGCCGTGTCCGGCGTGGCCGAGAGGAAGTTGCCGCCCAGCGCGAAGAAGACGCGGGCGCTCCCCTCGGCCATCGCCGCGATCGCCGCGACGGTGTCGAGCCCGTGGCGGCGCGGTGGGGAGAAGCCGAAGTTCCGCTCGATCCGATCGAGGAGCTCCGCGGGCGGGCGCTCCCAGATGCCCATCGTCCTGTCGCCCTGCACGTTGCTGTGGCCGCGCACCGGGCACGCCCCCGCGCCGGGCCGCCCGATGTTTCCGCGGAGCAGGAGGAAGCTCATCACCTGCTGCACGTTGGCCACGCCGTTCTGGTGCTGCGTGAGGCCCATGGCCCAGCACGCGATCGTGCGCTCGGACCGCATCGCGATCTCGGCCGCCGCCCGGATCCGCTCGCGCGGGATCCCGCTCTGCGCGACGATGTCGCCCCAGGGCGCGCCGCGCACGGCGGCCTCGAACGCCTCGAAGCCGTGCGTATGGGCCGCGATGAACGCGCGATCGAGCACGGCGCCAGGCCTCCGCTCCTCCTCCTCGAGCATCTCCTTGATGATCCCGGTGAAGAGCGCGACGTCGCCGTTGATGCGCACCTGGAGGAAGAGCGTCGAGAGCGGCACCCCCGAGCCGACGAGATCGAGCGGGTGCTGCGGGTGCTGGAAGCGCTCGTTGCCCGCCTCGGGGAGCGGGTTCACCGTCACGATCTCGCACCCGCGCAGCCGCGCCTCGCGCAGCGCCGAGAGCATGCGCGGGTGGTTCGTCCCCGGGTTCTGCCCGACGACGAAGATCGCGTCCGCGAGCTCGAAATCGTGGAGGGATACCGTCCCCTTGCCCACGCCGATGGCCTCGCGCAGGCCGACGCCGCTCGACTCGTGGCACATGTTCGAGCAGTCGGGCAGGTTGTTCGTCCCGAGCTCGCGCACGAAGAGCTGGTAGAGGAACGCCGCCTCGTTGCTGGTGCGCCCCGACGTGTAGAAGACGGCCTCGTCCGGCGAGCCGAGCGCGCGGATCGACGAGGCGACGACGTCGAGCGCCTCGTCCCACGACACCGGGCGGTAGTGCGACGCGCCCTCGTCGAGCAGCATCGGGTGGACGAGCCGCCCCTGCTTGCCGAGCCAGTGGTCCGATTGCCGCGAGAGCGCCTCGACGCTGTGCTCCCGGAAGAACTCCGGCGTGACGCGGCGGAGCGTCGCCTCCTCGGCGACGGCCTTCGCGCCGTTCTCACAGAACTCGGCGACAGAGCGCTTCTCCTCGGGCTCGGGCCACGCGCAGCCGGGGCAGTCGAAGCCCTCGCCCTGGTTCACGCGGAGGAGCGTGCGCACGGCGCGCGCGACGCCCATCTCGCCGACGGCGTGCCGGAGCGTCGCGCCGACCGCCGGGAGCCCGCCGGCCGCCGCGCTGCGCTCGCCGATCCGGGGCGCCTCGAGCTCGAGCGGCGGCTCGGCCTGCACGTCGCGCGGCGCGTCGCGGGCCGTCACGACGCGGCCTCCGCCGGGAGCGCAACCGGGACCTCGACGCGCTCCTGGCCGGCGTACACGTTGAACCGCCCATCGCGGGCGAAGCCGACGAGCGTCATCCCGTGGGCCGCCGCGAGCTCGGCGGCCAGGCTGGACGGCGCGCCCACCGCGATCATCACCGGGATCGAGGCCCGCAGCGCCTTCTGCACGAGCTCGAACCCGGCGCGCCCGCTGACCATGAGCACCGCGCCCGGGTCGGGCAGCCGCCCAGCGAGCAGCGCCGCGCCGATCAGCTTGTCGACGGCGTTGTGGCGCCCGACGTCCTCGCGCAGGTCGGCGAGCGCGCCGCTCGCGTCGAAGAGGGCCGCCGCGTGCAGCCCCCCGGTCCGCCCGAACACCGCCTGCGCGCCGCGGAGCCGCGCGGCGAGGCCGTGCACGACGCTCGGCGCGATCCGGGGGACGCCGCGCGCGAGCGGCGAGGGCGGCGCGAGCGACGCGACGTCGATCGACGCCTTGCCGCAGACACCGCAGCTCGCGCTCGCGACCGCGAGGGCGCGCTCGGTCCGGCCGAGATCGACGATCACGTCCTCGCCGAGCGTGACGCGCACGAGGTCGCCCGAGGGGCCGAGGGCCTCGTCGACGGCGACAACGTCGGCCGCGCGGGAGATGACCCCCTCGGCGAACAGGAGGCCGACCGCGAGCTCGCGGTCGTTGCCGGGCGTGCGCATCGTGATGCCGAGGCGGCGCCCTTCGCGCCCCGCCGCGCCGCGGGCGCGCCCGACGACGACGATCTCGAGCGGCTCCTCGACGGCGAGCAGATCTTCGGCGTCCGAGGCGCTCTCGTCCGTGATCCTGCGGATCGAAACGGGGGTGGTGCTTGACGGCATAGCGGCGTGTCCGGCGCTCTCAATCCTAGCCCGCGGCGACCCGCCGAGCAGGATTCGCGTGGAGCCGCCCGCCTGGCCGCCGCCGGCCGCGCCCCGACGCACCCCGGGCGGAGCCCTCGCAGCGCTCTCCGCCGGACGGCCGGCGCCTGCGACGGGGCGCGGAGCGCCTGGGACGCGTGACCCCGGCTACCCCGAGGACCACGCCGCGACGAGCCTCTCGAGCTCCCGCTCCGGCGCGTCGAGCGGCGCCTTGCCGCGCCACGCCGGCGGGAACAGCGGCATCACCGCGCTCCGCAGCACCGGCGCGAGCCCCGCGATCTCCGCCGGCCCCCGCGGGATCCGGACCAGCGGCACGCGCTCGCCCGGGAACCGCGCGAGGCGCTCGAGCGCGTTCTCGCGGATCGGCACGAGCGCGTTTGGGTCGACCTCGCGGACGTGGACGGCCTGGTAATGGCGCAGGAACGACTCGGCCCGGGCGCGCGGGATCTCGCCGCGCTCCTCCTCGCCGACCTGGCGCACCACCGCGAGCAGCGGCAGCGGCACCGGCGCGGCGCCCAGCGCGGCGGTGTCGCGGAAGTCGGGCTGCGCGTACGGGAGCACCGTCGGCGGGACGATCGCGAACCCCGCGCGGCCGTAGGCGATGAGCCGCACCACCGTGTCGCGGTCGTCCGGATCGACGGCCTCCATCTCGGCGGCGAGCATCACCTCCGCGCCGTCGCCGCCGGCCTCGGCCCCCGCGAGCCCTGCGTCGCGGATCGCGCCGCGCGCGAGCGCCACGGGCGCCGCGCGCAGCAGGGCGGCGAGCCCGGTGCGGCGGAAGTCCGGCAGGACGAGCGCATGCGACAGGAGCGCCACGCAGCGCCGCGCCGCGCGATCCAGCGTGACGTAGCAGTCGCGCACGCCGGCGAGGCGCCCTCCGGCGTCACGCGCGAGCAGCATGTGGTACGTCGCCGTGATCGGCGCCGCCGGATCCGTGAGCTCCCCGGCGAACCACGCCGCGAGCACCTCGCGACGCTCGAGCTCCCCCTTCGGCCCGAAGACCGCGTCGAGCGCCCGGTAGCCCTCGTCGAACGCAGCGATGTCCTGCGCCTCGTCCACGGAGAACTGCGCGAGCGCCCGCGCGACCTTCTCCGGCCCCTCCCCCGGGCAGATGTCGCGCGGATCGACGATCATCCGGCCATCTCGCGCAGCACCGCGTCGAAGACCGACACCGCCTCGTCGACGTCCGAGGCCGTCGTGATGAGGTGCGGCCGCAGCCGCACCGAGCGCGTCCCCGTGTAGCTCGCGAACACCCCGCGGCGCAGCGCGCGCGAGAGGAAGTCGTCGCGCGCCGCGGTCGTCGGCAGGTCGAACGCGAGCAGGAAGCCGCGGCCGCGCGGCTCGCTCGCGAGCGCGGGGTAGCGCTCGCAGAGCTCCTCGAGCCGCGAGAGGAAGTGGCGTCCCGCCGCGCGCACGTTGCCGAGCAGGTCCTCGGACTCGATCGCGCGGAGCGTCGCCAGCGCGATCGCGGCCCGCGCGCGGTCGCCGTTGCGCGTCTGGTACATGCGCCCGAACTGCGCGACGTCGTACGCCGACGTCGCGAAGAACCCGCCCATCTGCATCTTCTTCCCGAAGCACATGAGATCGGGCGGGCGCGGCAGATCGAGCTGCTCGTGCGCCCAGAGCGTGCCGGTGATCCCCATGCCGGTCTGCACCTCGTCCAGGATGAGCGCGGCGCCCGCCTTCCCGGCGAGCTCCTGCACGCGGCGGAAGAAGGCCGGGCTCGCGTGCCGGTCGCCCCCCTCGGACTGCACGGGCTCGACGATCACGGCGGCCACCCGGCCGTCGTGCGCGTCGAGGATCCGCTCGAGCGCGGCGAGGGCCTCCGCCTCGGCGCGGTCGTTCTCGTCGGCGAAGCGCGCCAGCGGGAAGCGGCTCGCGGGGAAGGGCGCCGTGGGCCAGGGGAACGCGGGCAGATCGGCCTTGTGGATCACCTTGGAGTGCGTGGCGGACATCGGCCCGAGGCCCCTGCCGTGGAACGCGCCGGCGAACGCCACGACCACCGCGTCGGTGCCCGCGTTGTCGAGGATGAGCCGCTGCTGCTGCTCCGGCAGCTCCAGCGGGTTCTTCGGCAGCCCGGAGGCCTCGCGCCGGCGCTCGCCGTGCCGGATGAACGCCGCCTTGATCGCGGACTCGACGCCCTCGCCCCCCGCGTCGACGCAGAACACGCGCGCCATGCCGCGCGGCGCGAACCGCTGCTCGAGCGCCTCCACGAACTCGAACCAGGCCGGCGTCGTCACGAACGGCGTCGACGTCGGGTTCGCGACGGCGCGGATGAAGGCCTCGCGGTGCGCCACCTCGACGAGCGCGGGGTGGTTGTAGCCGAGCGCCCCGAGCGCGAAGTTCGCGAACAGGTCCAGGAACACGTTGCCGTCCACGTCGACGAGCGAGCACCCGCGGCTCGCCACGTCGTCCATCACGACCGCGCGGTACCTCGACTGCATGTCGAAGCCGCCGCGCGCCATCCAGGCGCGCGCCTTCGGCCCGGGCAGCTCGGTGACGACTCTTCGCGGAGGGACGGACGGGAGCGTGGGGCGATCGGAGAAATCCATAGGCCGCTCGAGTATCCCGCACGCCGGGGCGCGTGTCATCGCCGCTTGCCGGGCCCGGGGGCGCGGGTTTACGACGGGGGCATGGGTGACACGCGCGAGACGGTGAAGAGGCTTTGGATCGACAACGCCGAGAGGGAGGCGCTCTCCGGCGAGACGTTCGAGACCGCGAACCCCGCGACGGGCGGTGCGCTCGCGCGGCTCGCCCGCGGCCGCCGCGAGGACGTGGACGCCGCCGTGGCGTCCGCGCGCGCCGCGTTTCCGCGCTGGGCGGCGATGGATCCGAACGATCGCGCGCGCATCCTGTGGAAGGCGGGGGAGCTGATCCTCGCGCGGTGCGAGGAGCTGGCGCGCCTCGAGGCGCTCGACACGGGCAAGCCGATCACGGCCGCGCGGACGATCGACGTGCCGCGCACGGCGGACACGTTCTTCTACTTCTCCGGGTGGGCGACGAAGCTCGGCGGCGAGACGATCCCGGTCCGGGGTCCGTTCCTGAACTACACCGTGCGCGAGCCGCTCGGCGTCATCGGCGCGATCATCCCCTGGAACTTCCCGCTGTTGCTCGCGGCGCGGAAGGTGGCGCCCGCGCTCGCGGTGGGCAACGTGGTGGTCGTCAAGCCGCCGGAGGAGGCGAGCCTCACGACGCTGGAGCTGGCCCGCATCCTCGCGGAGGCGGGGGTGCCGCCGGGGGTCGTCAACGTGGTCACCGGGCACGGCGAGGAGGCGGGGGCGGCGCTCGTCGAGCACCCGGGCGTCGCGAAGATCTCGTTCACGGGCGGCACGGACACGGGCAGGACGATCATGCGCGCGGCGGCGGGCACGCTGAAGAAGCTGTCGCTCGAGCTGGGCGGCAAGAGCCCCAACATCGTCTTCGCGGACGCGGACGTGGAGAGCGCCGCGAAGGCGGCGGTGACGGCCATCTTCTACAACCAGGGAGAGCTCTGCACGGCGGGGAGCCGGCTCCTCGTGGAGCGGGCGGTGCACGACCGCGTGCTCGAGGTGGTCACGAGCGGCGCGCGCCGGCTGGTCCCTGGCGATCCGCTCGATCCGTCGACGCAGATGGGCCCTCTTGTCTCGGAGGCGCACTTCACGAAGGTGCTCGGCTACATCGACCGCGGCGCGGCCGAGGGGGCGCGCCGCGAGACCGGCGGGCGCCGCGAGGGCCCGGGGTTCTTCGTGGAGCCCACGGTGTTCTCGGCGGTCTCCTCGTCGATGAGCATCGCCCGCGAGGAGATCTTCGGCCCCGTGCTGGCGGTCCTCCCCTTCGACGACGTGGAGGAGGCCGCCCGCGTCGCGAACGCGACCGAGTTCGGCCTCGCGGCGGGCATCTGGACGCGCGACGTCGGCAAGGCGCACGCGCTGGCCGCGCGCCTCTCGGCGGGCACGGTCTGGATCAACACGTACAACCGCTTCGACGCGGCGAGCCCGTATGGCGGATACAAGCAGTCCGGCTTCGGGCGCGAGAACGGCCGCGCGGTGCTGGACGAGCTGACGCAGCTGAAGTCCGTCTGGGTCTCTCTCGGGTGAGCCCCGCTCGGGGACGCATCGACTGGGTGTAACGACGCGTTCCCGAGCGTCTCCCTCTTCGGTCCTCGACTGCGGCCGATTACTTCGGCGGGGGCGCGGCCTCCTTCGTGCCAGGGGCCGGATGCTGCGCGTCGCCCTGGGCCCCTGTCGCGCCGGCGCCCGCAGGACCGAGCTTCTGCGAGAGCGCCTCCGCGTCCTTCAGGTGCTTCTCGATCCTCGGCCGGAGGTCCTTCTCGACCATCGCCTTCAGGTCGGCGTTCTTCGCGTTCGGCAGGGCCTTCCTGTCGAGGAAGTCGAGCGTCGACTGGTGATCCTTGATCATGGTGGACACGAACTGCTGATCGAAATCGGCCCCTTGCAGCGCCTTCAGCTGCTCTACCGCCTGCTGCGTCTCGTCGGTGAGCTGCTTGCTCTTGTCCGAGTCCGCAGCCGTGATACCGAGCTTCTTGGCCAGCTTGGCCTGCTTCGCCTTGGCCTCGGTGTGGTGCTGGGCGATGACCTTGGCATAGGCCTTCACGTCCTTGTTCTTGGCCTTCGTCTGCGCGAGCTGGGCCTCGTCGATCTCCTTCTTGTTGGAGGCGTCGAGCACCGCGAGGATCTGCTCGTCGGTCAGGGGGGCCTCGACCTGGGCGCTCGGCGCCGTGGTCGTCCCCGGCTGCGTCGCCCCCGCCTGCGGATCGGTGCTGGGCTCAGCCGGAGGCGGCGCGGGCGCCGCCTCCGGCGGCGGCGCCGGGGCCATGGTCGGGGCCGGCGGAGGTGCTGCTTCGTTCGGGCTCGGGCTGCTCGCCGGGGGTGGGTTGGAGCAGCCGACGCCGACAGCGAGGCCGATCGTCAGGACGAGAGCGTTGCGCGATGCGATCATGGGCAAAGACCTCCTCACGTGGATTGGAGTGCCGGCCCCTGTGCAAGATCTGGTGCACCTGCCACGAGCACGCTTTTCTCCAGATTCACGCGTTCGCGCCCCGCCATGCTGTGGCAAGTTGCTACGGAAGTGAGCGAATCTGCCTCATCAGTCCGCTTCTGATTCTTATCAGGACGAAGCGCCTTGTGGCGGACTCGACGGTTGATCCGAGGCGGCGTGGCGCGACAGCCACGGTAAGGCCGCGCGGCACGGCGCGATGACCTCGGCGAGCACCTCGCGGCGCAACGCCCCGAGCGCGCGCGCAGGGAGCAGGCCGAGCGCCTCGTGCACGGCGGGCCCGGGCGCCGGATCGACCGCGTAGCGGGCGGCGGCGCGGGAGAACGCCCGCTCCGCCGCGGAGCGCGCCGGCTCGCCATGGGTCGCCAGCATCCACGAGAGCGCCTTCCACGAGAGCGCCGCGTGCCGCTCCTCGTCGGCGGCGATGCGCGCGAGCGTGGCCGCGAGCGCCGGGTCCTCTGCGATCTGCGAGAGCTCACGGCCCTCCGCCGCGCCCAGCGCCTCGCCCACGCAGCCCTCCTCGACGAGCGCCTCCACCACCTCCGCGACGCCGGCGCCGAGCGGCGCCGTGGCCGCCTCGAGCAGCGATCCGGGGCCGATCGCCCGGCCGGCGAGGCGCGAGGCGATGCCGTAGGCGAGGCGCGCGTGCTCCATCTCGTCGAGCGCGGCGCGGTGCGCCTCGCCGACGAGGGCGGCCGGCGCGCCCAGCGCGAGGAGCTGGAGGGAGAAGCGGGCAAAGCTCGCGATGGACGCGTGCTCGAGCGCGGCCACGGCGGCGTAGTGCGCCGCGGCGAGCTCGCGCACCTCGGGCGAGAGGGACGCGACGTCGATCTCGGCGGGAGCGCGCCAGTCGTCGCGCGCGGCGCCCTGCGCGGCCCGCGGCTGGCCGTCGACGACGAGGGGGCGGCCGATGGCGCAGGAGATCCCCGCGCACTCCCAGCGCACGCTCTCTCCCTCGATGTCGGGGACGACGCAGGCGGCGCCGCGGTTCTCGTCAGCTCGGCAGTCCGCGTCGCTTCGACAGGTATCCTCCTTGGTGCGGCAGGCGAGCGTGACCTGCTCCCAGCAGCCGTTGAAGTACGCCGACAGGCCGCAGACGCTGCCGGGGCAATCGGCGTCGACCGAGCAGAGGGCCTTTGCGCAGACGGAGTGCTGCTCGCGGAGGGCGCCTGTCCCCTTGCACACGCACACCTCGGAAGCGCCACACTCGGCGTCGCTCTCGCAGGCGTATTCGCAGCCGCAATACGCGCCTATCTGTCCAAACGAGCTCACGCACTTTCCGCGGGGCCCCTCATGGCAGTCGGCGTCCGTCCTGCACTGAAACGATCGCTCCGTGCCGCTGCACGCGCGCTGGTCGATGGTCGCGTCGCACCGGACGCGCGTGGCGCGGTGCACGGTGCCGTCCCGCTCCGTCACCCAGCCCACGCCGCGCGGCGGCCGGGGCGTGGGCGAGCCCTGCTCGTCCGGGACGCCCGCGTCGCGGGGCGTGGCCTGCGGCTCGCCGAGCGTGACGACCGCGATGTCGGGGCTCTTCGCGTTGGAGCAGCCGGCGGCGCCAGCGGCGAGGAGGAGGGTCATGCGGAGCGAGCGATGGCGTTCCATTGCCGGGAGGGTAGCAGAGGGGCGAGCGCGCCCCGACCGGCGGGCTCGCGGGGCGCCGCGCGCCGGCGTCGAGGCAGCGCGGGCGGAGCGCGTGGAGCAGGAGCTCACGCGCGATCCGGGAGAAGGCGGAGTGCGGCGCTGGCGAGCTCGCCGGGGTGGTGAGGCGTGAATAGCAAGTGTTCTTTGTCGACTCGCCTGCGGGAATACCCGGCGTGATAGCGTCCAAGGTTTGCCAGCTGCGAGTAGAGCGCGCCATCAGCAGCGCACAACCTGGACAAGTGCCCATAGCGCGATGACGCGGGTCCGAGATCGACGGACAAGAAGAAGATTGTCATCGTCGACGACGACAGGAGACATGATCTTTCTTGAGCTCCGATTGTGCGATTGTACCGATCGCAACATACACGGCGTCATGCGGCAAGGAGCTCATCATCGATAACCGCACGATCTACAGCCCCACGCCGGCGGATACTCCAGGTCAAGCGGGCAGGCCCAAGGCACGTCCTGCAAGGGCTGCTGCCGTGTTCTGATCCGGACTCTCGCGCTCCCGTTCGCTGCTCGGTTGCCGCTCGTCGCCCCCGCGCGCCTACCTCCTCGGTCTGCGCCCGATCCCACGCGCGTCGCGGCCGATCGGCTCACCCAGCTCGATCGCCGGAGCGCCGGTCCGCGCTGGCTCCTCCCGCGGCTCGCCCACCTCGAGCGGGCCGTGCGCCTGCTCGGCTTCGGCGATCGACGGGTAGTGCTCCACATCGCCGTCGACCTTCCAGCCGCCTGCGCGCGCCGGGCGCACCACGCGGCCGAGCACGATCCCCTCGTCCCAGATCCCCCCGTGCTCGGCGGCGATCGCGGCGCCGGCGGACACATCGCCGAGCCGCGCGAGCACGCCGTCCGGGCGCTTCGGCGTGGGCCGCCAGCGCAGGATCGTGTCCTCGTGAAGCACGACCACCGCGCGCTCGCCGGGCAGCTCGGAGATCCCGAGGGCAAAACGCACGCGATGCCCCGAAGCCCCAGAGCCCGCGCCGCGCCCGCCCCGGGCAGCGCTCGCCGCCTCGTCGATGGCGGCGAGCTGCTCCGGTTGCTGATCCTCGATCGGAGCCATGCGCCGTGTCCTCCTTCGCGGATCTCGGACGAGGTCGCCGTGCCGTCAAGCCCGCTGCGCCGCCCGCCCCTGAGGCTTGACGCCCGCCGTACCTCCGCCCATCCCTCGCCCGATGGTGTCGTTCGATCCGTTCCCCGTCCTGATGACGCCGCGCCTCCGCCTCCGCGCGATCGAGCCCGCCGACGCCGCGACCATCCTCCGCATCCACTCCGACCCGGAGGTGACGCGCTACTTCGGCCGCGCGCCCGACAGCTCGCTGGCCGACGCGGAGCAGCGCATCTCCCTCGTCCTCGCCGGGATCCGCGAAGCCACATCCATCCGCTGGGGCATCACGCTGCACGAGAGCGGAGAGCTCATCGGGACCGCGGGCTTCTGGCACTGGCACAAGCCCCATCGCTGGGCGGAGATCGGCTACGAGCTGCTGCCCGCGCTCTGGAACCGGGGCATCATGACCGAGGCGCTGCGCGCCATCCTCCCCTTCGGCTTCGACGTGATGGGCCTCCACCGCATCGAAGCGCACATCGATCCCGAGAACCGCGCCAGCATGCGCGTCCTGGAGCGGCTCGGCTTCGTGCGGGACGGGCTGCTCCGCGAGAACTGGTATTACGACGGGCGGTACACCGACACCGCGATCTACGGGCTCCTGCGAAGCGACGCCGACGCCGACGCGAAGTGACCCGAGATCGCCCGAGCGGCCCGCGCGCGCTCCCCTCGGGCGCTACCTCGGCGCCGTCGCGCCACGGCTGCCCGGCGGCGCCGCGGTCCCGCGCCCGGCCTCGCCCTTGCGCTCCAGGTTCAGCTGGATCCGCGCCGGGGACTCCGACGTGATCTCCACCGTCTGCGAGACGCCGTCGCTCGATCGCACGTCCACCGAGAGCGACACCCCCGGCATCGGCCGCGCGATGACCTGGCTGCCCACGCCGAGCACCACGCCGTTCAGCCGCACCACCGCGGCGCTCGGCTCGATCTGCACCGCGATCGGATCCATGAGCGACCGCTGATCCCGCGGGCGGCTCAGCGCGACGAACATGAGCGACGCCACCGCGACCCCCGTGGACACCGACGCCACGAGCCACGGCAACGCCACCGGGCGCAGGGCGTCGCCGCCGGCGCGCATCAGCCCGCCGAGCCCGCGCCGCCCACCCCGCGACCGGCCCTCGGAGGAGGGCGGCCCCGCGGAGAGCGTCGCGCCCGGCTTCGGCCGCCACCCAGGGCGCTGCTGCGGGGCGATGGCGGCCGAGATCCGCTGCCGCTCCTCCTCCATGCTCTCCCCGCAGCGCGAAAGGAGCAGCTCCGCCACGTGCGCGGGCGTCAGCACGCCCGACCTGCGCATAAGGAAATCCTCCAGCGCGCTCGCCATCTCGCCCGCCGTCTGGAAGCGCTGCCGCGGATCGCGCGCGAGCGCCTTCACGATGATCTCCTCCAGATCACGCGGGCAGTGCGGCGCGATCAGCGTGGGCCGCGGCGGCTCCGGCACCCCGGTCTGCGGCAGCACGAGATCGTGCAGCACCTGGAACGGCAGCGCGCCCGTCACCGCCTCGAACAGCACCACGCCGAGCGAGAAGATGTCCGAGCGGCGATCGACCGGCTGCCCCTGCGCCTGCTCGGGCGACATGTACTCGCCCTTGCCCTTGATCTCGCCCGTCTGCGTCGTGTCGCCCAGGCGCTCGAACGCCTTCACGATCCCGAAATCGGCCACCTTCACCGTGCCGTCGTGATCGATGAGGATGTTCTGCGGGCAGACGTCGCGGTGCACGATGCCGAGCGGCTCCCCGCGCTCGTCGTGGAGCTCGTGCGCCGCGTGCAGCCCGTGCGCCGCGTCGGCCACGATGCGCGCGGCGATCGCCGGGGAGAGCGGCATCGGACGCAGCCCGGGCCGGAGCAGCCGCTGCATCGTCTGCCCGTCGATCCACTCCATCACGAGGAAGAGCACGCCGTCCGTGTCGCCGAGATCGAGGATCTCGACCACGTTGCGGTGGTGGATCTTCGAGGCGAGGTTCGCCTCGTCGAGGAACATGCGCTGGAACTGCGGATCGCGCGCGAGCGCCGGGATGAGCGTCTTCAGCGCGACGACCTTGTGAAAGCCGCGGGAGCCCTCCATGCGCGCGGCCCAGACCTGCGCCATCCCGCCCTCGCCGATGAGGCGCAGAAGCTCATATCGCCCGAGACGTTGCCCCGGACCGGGGTCCTCGGAGATCCGCATGGCTCACCAGAAGCTTGTGCTCGGGGAGCCGCGCCCGCGGTCCCCAGGAGCAGCCCGGCCGCGGGTCGCGGCCCCTCTCTCCAGACGATCACCATAGCCAAGCGCGACCGCGCCGGAAAGGCTCGTGTGGGGTCCGCCCCGCGTCCGCAACGCCCCGCGCCCGGTGTCCGCGACGCGCCGCGCCCGGCATCCGCGACGCGCCGCGCCCGATGTCCGCAACGCCCCGACAGCTCGCGCCTTTCACCCGCGAGACGACGCCCCGCGTCCGCGACGCCCCGCGTCCGCGATGCCCCCCGTCCGCGATGCCCCCCGCCCGGCGTCCGCGATCCGCGTCGCTCCACCGCCTCGCCCCTGCTATGGCCGGAGCACGATGACGAACGCGACAAGCGCTCCGCCTGCCCGCGCGGACCGAGCCCCCGCCTCCAAAGCCCTGTTCGACCGCGCCGCCGCCGTCCTGCCGGGCGGCGTGAACAGCCCCGTGCGCGCCTTCCGCGCCGTCGGAGGCGACCCCCTGTTCATCGCCCGCGCGGAGGGCGCGCGGCTGTTCGACGCCGATGGAGCCGAGTACATCGACTACGTCGGCTCCTGGGGGCCGGCCATCCTCGGCCACGCGAACCCGGCCGTCGTCGAGGCCGTCCGCGAGGCCGCGCTCAGCGGCCTCTCCTTCGGCGCGCCGACCGAGCTCGAGGTCCGCTTCGCCGAGAAGATCCGCGAGCTCTACCCGAGCATCGACATGCTGCGCTGCGTATCGAGCGGCACCGAGGCCACGATGAGCGCCATCCGCGTCGCGCGCGGCTTCACGCGCCGCGACGCCATCATCAAATTCGAGGGCTGCTATCACGGCCACGCCGATCACCTGCTCGTCAAGGCAGGCAGCGGGCTCGCCACCTTCGGCGCGCCCGACTCCGCCGGCGTCCCCGAGAGCATCGCCCGCACCACGCTGTCCTTGCCCTACAACGACCCCGCCGCCCTCGAGGCCGCCTTCGCCGCGCGCGGCGGCGACATCGCCGCGGTCATCCTCGAGCCCGTGGTCGGCAACATGGGCTGCGTCCCGCCGGAGCCGGGGTTCCTCGCCCTCGTGATCGACCTCTGCCGCAAGCACGGCGCGCTCTCGATCTTCGACGAGGTGATGACCGGCTGCCGCCTCGCCCGCGGCGGCGCGCAGGAGCGCTTCGGCCTCCGGCCGGACCTGACGACGCTCGGCAAGATCGTCGGCGGCGGCATGCCCCTCGCGGCCTACGGCGGCCGCGCCGACGTGATGCGCGTCGTCTCGCCGCTCGGCCCCGTGTACCAGGCGGGCACGCTCAGCGGCAACCCGCTCGCGGTCACGGCGGGGCTCGCGACGCTCGAGCGCCTCACGCCCGATCTCTACGAGCGGCTCGAGAAGCTCGGCGCGTCGCTCGAGCGCGGCCTCAGGGCCGCCGCCGAGGGCGCCGGCGCGGCCGCGTGCGTCCAGCGGGTCGGCTCGATGATCACGCTGTTCTTCACGAAGGGGCCGGTCCGCTCCTGGGCCGACGCCGCCACCTCCGACACGAAGCGCTTCAGCGCCTTCCACGCGGCGATGCTCGCGCGCGGCATCTACTGGCCTCCGTCGCAGTACGAGGCGGCGTTCCTGAGCGGCGCGCACTCGGAAGAGGACATCGAGCGGACGATCGCCGCCTGCCGCGAGGCGCTCGCGGCCTGAGGGCCGCGGCCGCCCTGCGCGCCGGCCCCCGCCGGAGCATCCCAGCGAGGGCGAGGCCAAGACGACGAAGGGCCGACCGCCGCGGCGATCGGCCCTCCGCAGGCTGGCGCCCCCTCTGCGCCGGCGCGCGGAGGGGCGCCCGAGCGCGTCAGTCCGCCGCGCGGACCCAGCCGTTTCTGTAGTAGTTGCCGCGAGCCGTCGGCCAGAGCAGGCAGTTCGTCGCCGATCCCGGCACCGTGTACACATACGTGTTCGGCTCCGGGTCCGCCCCGTCCCACCCGATCTCGCGGAGCGACACGACGATCTCGATCGTCCCGTCGCCGTTCACGTCGCCGAGCGTCGGCACCGGCATCGCGCCGAGCCGCGGCAGCGGGATCTGGTGGAGGATCTTGCCGCCGGCGTCGAGGACGAAGAGGTGGCTCCTGTCCTCCTCGGTCGAGTAGGTGGTGAACACGATCTCGGGGATGCCGTCGCCCGACAGATCCCCGACAACGACGCCGCCCGTGAGCACCTGCGTGTCGTTCGTGTACGCGACGTCCCAGAACTCGGTCTTGTCGGCGTAGACCGCGTGGATCCGCCCGTCCAGGCCCGCGAAGACCATCTCGGGGCCGGCGTGCGTCGCGTCGAGATCGGCCACGGTCACCTGCTGGGTCATGGCCACGATGTTGCCGCCGAGATCCTCGCCGCCGGACAGGTAGTCCGGCGCGTAGAACGGGCTCTCCCAGCCCTCGATGCGGCTCGCGTCGTTGTGGACCACCCAGAGGCCCACGCCCTGGGACTGGTTCGACATGTCGACGTCCTCGGCCGCCGCGAGCATGATGATCTCCGGCGTGCCGTCGCCGTCGACGTCCGCGATCGCAGGGGCCGAGTTCTTGAAATAGGCCTGCAGGTCGCTGCTGTCGCCGAAGCCCTGCTTCGCGAGCTCGAGGTCGTGCATGTACCGCACGCCCGGCGTCTTCGGGCGGCCCCTGAACATGGGATTCGCGTCGAAGGCCTCTCCCGTGCCGTGATAGAACCCGGCATAGGAGTTATCCATCGGCGCGATGATGTCCTGCGAGCCGTCTCCGTCGAGATCGCCGATGGCCAGGTTCTGGTCGTAGCCGCCCACGATCCAGCACTCGGCGTCGTCGCTCCGGCGCGCGTCGCAGCCGATCGTCTGGCTCTCGATCGGCGGGAAGCCCTCGACCGGCGCCCCGCTCGCGTGGAAGGCCATCAGGATGTCGGCGTAGTCGGGGGATCTGTCGGTGCTCACGGCCACGACGTCGAGCTGCCCGTCCCCGTCGATGTCGCCCGCGGCGAGGGAGCGCATCTCGTCGTTCCAGGTGACGGGCCAGCCGCTCACGAGCTTGCCGCTCGCGTCGAGCATGTAGATCGTGGTGCGCGCCGCGAAGACCACCTCGAGCTGCTCGTCGCCGCGGAAGTCCGCGACGATCGGGCTCGCCCAGATGCGGCCGTTCTGGCGGGACTCGTCGTACCGCCACTTCTGCTCGCCGTCGGGGCCCCAGACGACGACGTTGCCGTTGTGCGTCACCAGGATCTCCTTCTCGCCGTCGCCGTCGAGATCAGCGACCACCGGCGACCCGAGCCACGCGCTCTCGTCGTCGTCGGACAGCTGGAGGAGGAGCTGGGGCTCCGCGACGTCGGACGAGCCGCTCGACGCCGGAGCGCACGACGCGGCGGCCGGAAGCGGCTTGGAGCCTCCGCCGACGGGGGGGCGGTAGCCGCCGGAGCCGGAGGAGCCGCTGCCGCCCGTGGGAGAGGTGCCGTCGGGGTTACCGAGCTGCCCCTCGCACGCCGTGAGGGCGAGGAGGCTGGTGAAGAGAGCGATTCTACCGGGAATTACAAAACCTCGGTTGTAGACAAAGGACTTCATCATGCCAGGGAGCTTACCAGCGCTCCGGGCCCCACAAGGAGGTGGAAGCGGAAAATTGACGCGGTCGCGCACGCGCCGAACGGTGGGTCACACTCCTCCTTCAGGTGCGCAGGTAGGCGCACTTCCTTGCAGAAGGAAGGCAAGTACACGTCCGTGGCGTAGCGCGCGTCCCTCCATGCCCGCCCCACGCCCCGCTGCACATCCGCTCGCGCCCCCGCGCGACGTCGGAGACGCATGGCGGGGGTATGGGTGCGGGTAGGTGCTGTGCTAGGCTCCGCCGCCATGAACGTATCGCGACGGCTTTGGATTGCCGGCGCCGCGTGTGCCCTCCTGCTGGGGACGACGGCGCTTGGCTGCAGCTCGAATCCCGCGCCCAAGACGGCCAAGGTGCAAGCCGGTGACATGCCCGAAGGCGGCGACTGGACGGGGGTCTATTACAGCGAGCTCTACGGCTACCTGCACCTCGTGCAGGACAACGACGCCATCGAGGGACGCTGGATCCGTCCCGTCAAGGATCGCTGGGGCGTGCTGCACGGGACGGTGACAGGCGACCTCATCAAGTTCACCTGGACCGAGCACACCATCGGCGCGGTCGGGCAGAGCGCGACAAAGGAAGGCCGGGGGTACTTCAAGTACCAGCGGCCCGAGGGCGAGAACGTCGACGACAAGCTGACGGGCGAGATCGGCCGCAACAAGGACGAGGTCGGCGAGCCCTGGGAAGCGGTCAAGCAGCGCAACATGCTCCCGGATCTGAAATCGATCGGCGGCTCCGGCGCCGCTGACATGGGCGGCGGCGACTGGGACAGCGAGAACCAGGAGTCCGGCGCGCCCGAGCCGCCCGCCTCTCCCTCCGACGAAGCACCTGCCGAGCCCCCCGGCCTCTGACATAACAGCCCCCCGATGACCCAACCGCAGCCTCGAGGCATTCAGTTCCGTGAACCCCCCATCTTCGAGCGTGGCACGCCGGGCAGGACCGGCGCGTCGCTCCCCCCGCTCGACGTGCCCGAGGTCGAGCCCGCCGCCCACTACGGCGCGCTCGCCCGCAAGGAGCCGGCAGGCCTGCCGGAGGTGAGCGAGCCGGAGGCGTTCCGGCACTTCATCCGGCTCTCGCAGTGGAACTTCTGCATCGATGGGCAGATGTACCCGCTCGGGTCGTGCACGATGAAGTACAACCCGAAGATCAACGAGTGGGCCGCGCGCATCCCGGGCTTCGCGAAGCTGCACCCGATGACGCCCGATGAGCTCTGCCAGGGGTCGCTCGAGGTGATGTGGCGCCTGCAGGAGGCGCTCTGCGAGGTCAGCGGGATGGACGGCTGCTCGCTGCAGCCCTCGGCGGGCGCGCAGGGCGAGCTCGCCGGGCTGATGATGATGCGGGCGTTCCACGAGTCGAAGGGGCGCTCGCCGAGGAAGGTGTTCATCCCGGAGAGCGCCCACGGCACGAACCCGGCGAGCTGCGCGCTCAACGGGCTCGTGGCCGTCCGGATCGAGAAGAACGCCGACGGCATCACCCACCCCGAGCAGGTCCTCGCCGCGATCGAGCGCGAGGGGTCGGACGGCGACGTCTGCGGGCTGATGATCACGAACCCGAACACCCTCGGGGCCTACGAGACGCACCTGCCGGCGATCATCAAGCTCATCCACGACAAGGGCGGGCTCGTCTACGGCGACGGCGCGAACACGAACGCGATCATGGGGCACGCGCGGCCGGGCGACGTCGGCATGGACGTCATCCACATCAACCTGCACAAGACGTTCACGACCCCGCACGGCGGCGGCGGCCCCGGCTCCGGGCCGGTCTGCTTCAAGAAGCACCTGGAGCCGTTCCAGCCCTCGCCCGTCCTCGTGCGGCGCGGCGACGCGTTCGCGTGGGACCGCGATCGGCCCCAGAGCATCGGGCGGCTCCGGGCCTTCACGGGCAACTTCGGCATGTTCATCCGGGCGTACACGTACATCCGCGAGATGGGCGGCGACGGCCTCACGATGGCGAGCAGCCTCGCCGTGCTCAACGCGCGCTACCTGTGGGCCAAGCTGAAGGACCACTACCTCGCGCCGGTGCCGCAGCCGTGCATGCACGAGGTGGTGCTCTCCGACAGCCAGCTGGAGAAGGAGACCGGGGTCAAGACGCTCGACGTCGCCAAGCGGCTGCTCGACTACGGCTTTCACGCGCCCACGGTCTACTTCCCGCTGGTGGTGCCCGGCGCCCTGATGATCGAGCCGACGGAGACGGAGACCCGCGAGACCCTCGACGAGTTCGTGGCCGCGATGCTCAGCATCCTCAAGGAGGCGCAGGAGACGCCGGAGGTCGTGAAGCAAGCGCCCCACGGCACCGTGGTCGGCCGCCTCGATGAGGCCCGGGCCGCGCGCCAGCCGCGCCTGCGATGGTCGAAGGCCTGATCCACCGGAGGAGGCGGCCCGCGGTCGGCCTCCTCCGGCGGGCGGCGCCGGCCGGCCGTGCGCTCCAAATTCGCGAATCTCCGCCGGACGCGACTACAATGAGCGCCGAGGGACCGCGGTGAGGCACCTCACGGGACGAGCGACGCGTGGCCGATACCGTTGAGAACGAAGGCGACATCGAGACGATCAGCCAGACCACCCCGGTCTCGGTTGGAGACACCGTGCGCCTCGTGTTCCGTGCCTACGACGAGGCGACCCCCCCGTTCAACATCAAGATCCGCTCCCCGTCCGGGAAGATCATCATCGAGCGCGTGCTGCGCGATCTGCCCACCGGCAAGCCGCAGAGCGCCTCCCCCGTCGAGTTCAGCGCCTCGTCCCCCGGCGAGTACAAGATCGAGATCAAGCAGCTCTACGGCAAGCAGAAGGGCACCGCCGTCCTGCGCGTGAAGCCCTAGAGCGCCCCACGGCGCGAGGCTCGCCGCTCTCCCGACCTGGCGCCTCCGTGCCTCGGAGGCGCTCCGCGCTAGCTCGCGAAACCAGGGAGGAGCATTGCTGTCATCCGATCGGCGCTCACGATGCCCTGATCCTGCATCCAGCCGTTCGCCGCGGCGACGGCGGCGCGGCCCTCGTCGCCCTTCAGCAGCTCGCCGTGACGGCGGCGCGCCGCCGCGGCGTAGAGGGCCATGCCGGCGGCCTCGAAGCCGCGCGCCGCGTCGGCGAGCTGCTGGATGGCCGCCTCCGCCTCGCCGCGGGCCGCGGCGATCGCGGCGCGCACCGCGGCCGCGAGCGGGTCGGCCCAGGGCATGTGCTCCGCGTCGATCTTGCGGGCGGCGCGCGTCGCCTCCTCGTACAGCGGCTCCGCGTCGGCCGGCGTGGCCGCGGCGGCCGCGGCCAGCGCGGCGCAGGCCCGGAGGTGGGTGATGATGATGCGCACGGCCTGGATGCGCAGGACGAGCGAGCTCTCGATGCCCGCCCGCTGCTCCGCGAAGAGGCGGTAGGTCGCCTCGCCCTCGCCCCGGTAAAGGCCGATGTGCGCGCGGGCGACGAGATCGAAGTAGCTCTGCAGCTGGAAGCCCGCCTTGGACCAGCTCCGGATGGCGTCCTGCGCCTGGCGCAGCGCGGAGTCGGGATCGTCGCCGACGAGCCAGTAGGCGTTGCTCTGCGACGAGCGGAGGCTCGTGGCCAGGTAGCGGTCGCCGCGCTCGTCGGCCGTCTGCAAGTACATCGGGACCCGGCGCATGAACTCGCGCGTCTCGCCGCCGTACCAGAGCGCCCAGACCGCGAAGGTGTGCGCCCAGCTCCGCTCCCACGTGACGCCGGTGCAGCGCTCGCGAAAGATGGTGTCCGCCCGATCGAGATCCGCCACGCCCTGCTGCCAGCGGCCGAACAGCGTCGCCGTGACGCCGCCCACGAACCCGACGAGGCCGAGCGCGTGAGGCCTGCCGATGCGCGCCGCGATCGCGCTCGCCGTCGAGAGCAGGTCGGCGACGCGGGGCGCCGACGGGCCGCCGTCGATCGCGAGGTAGCTCGCCTCGAAGGCGAGGGCGCGGGTCACGCGGTACGGCTCGCCAGCCTTCAGCGACAAGAGGAGGTTGCGCGCCTGGAAGTCGGCGCCGCGCGTGGGATCGACGATCGCGAGCCCCATCGCCGCCGACCAGCAGACGTCGATGCGCGTGAGCTCCTCCGGCGAGACCTCGTCCGCCGGGCGCTCGACGAAGTTGAGCCCGCGCAGGCGCACCTGCGCGCGCCGCAGCATCAGCGACGCGACCGCGAGCTCGGGCGTCTTCGGCACCTGCATCCCGACCGCGCCGAGCACCGAGCGCAGGCCCGCCATGCCGGCGTCGACGTAGCCGGCGCGGAGCAGGTTCTCCGCGGCGCGGCGGCCGAGATCGATCGCCTCGGCCTCCGGGGCGCCGTCGCTCGCGGCCATGTAGGCCTCCGCGGCCTTGGCGCCGCGGCCGGCGCTGCTCAGCGCGTCGCCGAGCTTGGCGAGCACGACCCGCCGCTCCGCCCCGCCAGGCAGGTGGAGGTCGATCGCCATGCGGTAGAGGCGCGCCGCGTGGTCGAACGCGAACGCGGCCTCGGCCTGCTCGCCGGCGCGCACGGCGTAGCCGGCGGCGCGCTCCGGGTCCCCGGCGGCGCGCCAGTGCTCGGCCAGCGCCTCGAGCTCCGCGCGCCCCGAGGCCTCCAGCGCCAGCGCGAGCCGGCCGTGCCAGCTGCGCGCCGCCTGATCGTCGAGCCGGCTCGCCACCGTCTCCCGGATGCGGTTGTGGAACGGCTCGACGAACTCGTTCTGACCCGAGCCGCCGGTCCGCACGAGGTTCGCCGCGCGCAGGGCCGAGAGCACCCGCGTGAGCTCCCCGAAGTCCGCCGCCATCGCGTGCGCTGCGACCGACGTCAGCACCGGCACGCCCGCGCACACGACGAGCTCGAGCAGCTGGCGCGCCCGCGGGTCGAGCCGGCTGATCCGCGCCCAGAGGACATCGTCGAGGCGCACCGGGCCGCCGTCGGCGTCCGGGGACATCATCCGGTGGCGCAGGAGGGCGTCGATGAACAGCGGGTGGCCGCCGGCCTCCTGCGCGATCGCCTCGATGCTGAGCGGGCGGCCGACGTGAGCGCCCCGGAGGAGGAGCGCGCAGAGCTCCTGCGCCTCCGCGAGCGACAGGCGGTGGAGGATGATGTGCCCGAGCGAGTCGACCGGCACCCCGAGCTGCCGCGAGACGGGCGGCGCGGTCTCCGAGGCCGTCCTCACGGACGCGATGAGCATCATCGCGCGCGGGCGCGACGGGTCGACCGGCGCGCCCGAGGACACGGGCCCGTCGAGGCCAGCGAACGAGCCAGGCCTGTTCGCGGCGCTCAAATCGGCATCCGTCCACGGGCGCATCACCTCCGAGAGCAGCGCGACGCTGTCGGCGTCCGCCCACTGGAGGTCGTCGATCGCGAGCACGAGCGGCCGCTCGGCCGCGAGCCGGCCGAGCAGCTCCCGGAGCGCGGTGAAGACGAGGGCGCGGATCTCCGGCGGGTCGATCGCCTTGCGCCGCGCGCGCGCCTCCGTGATCGCCGGGACGGTCCGGAGCACGGGGAACACCGTGCCGAGCAGGCCCGCGTTGGGCGGCAGCAGCGCCTTGACCTGCTCCGGCGCGCGCTGCGCGAGGTGCCGGCTCAGCCCGTCGATGAGCTCGTCCACCGCCTTGTAGGGGACCGCCTCGCGCTCGTAGCAGCGCCCCGCGAGGACGAGCGCCTCCTTGTCGATGCGCTCCAGGAACCGGCGCAGGAGCGCGCTCTTGCCGACGCCCGACTCGCCCTCGATGAACCGCGTGACCGCGCGCCCGAGCTTCGCCTCGGCGAACGCGCCCTCGAGCGCGGCGAGCTCGCTGTGCCGACCGACGAAGCCGATGCGCTGCGAGAGGACGGGCGGCTCCTCGATGGGCTCCTGCACCCGCAGCCGGCGCAGCACGTCGCGCGCCGTCGGCCGGGCGGCGGGATCGATGCGGAGCATGTCCACGCAGAGCTCGTCGATGTCGGGAGGCATGTCCTCGACGAGCTGGCTCGGCGGCGGAGGCTCCGCCCGCCGCATCATGTCGAGCGCCGCCTTGGGCGCCGTCTGGAACGGGTAGACGCCGGTCAGCGCGAGGTAGAGCATGACGCCGACACTGTAGATGTCCGCCTCGGGCCCGGCCGCCTTGGCCTCGGCCTGCTCGGGCGCCATGTAATGAAGGGTCCCGACGACGGCCTGCTCGCGCCCTGGGCCGCTCGCGTCGGCGACGAAGCCGAAGTCGAGGAGGACCACCCGCTCTTCCGCGGTGACGAGGACGTTGGAAGGCTTGATGTCGCGGTGAACCTTGTAAGCCGCATGCACCGCCGCGAGCCCCTGGGCGAGCTGCGCCAGGGCCGAGCGGAGGCGGGCCTCGTGGAAGGGGCGCTTGATCCGGCCTTGTTGCACCGCCGCGGAGGCGCTCAGAGACCACATGGGGCTCGAGGGCCGGGTCGAGCGCGGCCCGCTGCTCGCGGGCTGGCCCCTCGGCGCGGCGTCGCCCTCCTCGTGGAGGCGCACGTGCACCACGAAGTCGACGCCGCGGATGAGCTCCATCGTGAAGAAGAGCTGCCCCTCTTCTTCGTGCAGCTCGCCGAGGCTGACCAGGTTCGGGTGCTGGATGTCCTGCAGCGATCGGAACTCGTTCTTGAACCGGAGGCGCGCCTCGGCGCCCAGATTCCGGAGGATCTTCAGCGCGACGCGCCCCTTTCGGTCGCGATCGAACGCCTCGTACACAACCCCCATCCCGCCGACCCCGACGACGCGAACGACCTGGAAGCGACGCGTGCCTCCGAACTCGGGTCTCGCGTTCCTCAGGCCCATGCGAGCACCAAGAAATCACCGGCGCCTGGCGGTGGCAAGCCAAGCGTGACCACGCGTGGACCGCGCGCGAGGTGCGCGAGGTGCGCGTGGACCGTGCGTGGACCGCGTGCGAGGTGTGTGTGAACCGAGTGTGGCACGGCGACGGGATCGGCAGAAAGCTGGCATGCCTAGGCGAAGGGCGGTAGCGTAGCCGTCCGCGAGCGAGAAGAACCCGCCCGGGCGCGCGCCGCTCCGCCGGTCAGCACCGGCGCGCACCCAGTTGACAACGGGAGGGCATCATGGTCTGCGTAGTACGCTCCGAGGCTTCGGAAGCGCGTCCGAGAGCGCCACGTGTAAAGGGTTTGACGGGGTGATCCAGAGGTTGAGAGACTTCTTCGCGACGTCGGCGCGGCGCAGCGCGGCGCCCCCGATCGAGGGCGGGGTCGACCAGAAGCCGGGATGCAGCCTAGTCGTAGAGAACATCAGCAAGAGCTTCGGCAAGACACAGATACTGAACGACGTGTCGTTCACGGCGGAGGCCGGCGAGTTCGTGACGCTCCTCGGGCCTTCCGGCTGCGGGAAGACGACGCTGCTCCGGATCATCGCGGGGCTCGATCGGGCGGACCGGGGGCGGGTCCTCCTCGCGGGCAGAGGGGTTGACCACCTGCCCGCGAACCGCAGGCCGGTGAACACCGTCTTCCAGAACTACGCGCTGTTCCCGCATCTCACCGTGTTCGAGAACGTGGCGTTCGGCCTGAGATCGCGCAGCTTCCCCAACGAGGAGGTGCACGAGCGGGTGCGCGCCAGCCTCGCGATGCTGAAGCTCGAGGATCTCGCCGCGCGATACCCCCACCAGATCTCAGGTGGCCAGAAGCAGCGAGCCGCGCTCGCTCGAGCGGTCGTCAACGAGCCTGAGGTGCTGCTGCTCGACGAGCCGATGTCGGCCCTCGACGCGAAGCTCCGCGCCGAGGTCCAGCTCGACCTTCGCCGGCTCCAGCGCGCCCTCGGCAAGACGTTCGTGCTCGTCACTCACGATCAGGACGAGGCGATGACGGTCTCGGACCGGGTCGTCCTCATGAACAAGGGCCGCATCGAGCAGCAAGGCGCGACGACCGAGGTGTACGAGCGCCCGCGCAACCGATTCGTCGCCGAGTTCTTCGGCGCGGCCAACCTCATCTCGGCGCAGCGCATCGGCGCCACGCTCGTCTTCACGACCGTCGGCGCGCTGAGGGTCAAGACGATGCCTGAGTGGGAGTTTGGCACGCTCGCGATCCACCCCGAGTGGATCGAGCTCTGCGAGGACGAGCCCCCGGAGAACGGCGTGCGCGGCGTCGTGCGCGAGAGCTTCTATCGAGGCGACCACGTAGAGCTCATCGTCGAGCCCGGGCCCCTGCGCGTGCAGCTCAGCCCCCGCGCGCGGCTCAAGCCCGGCTCATCGGTCTGGCTCGCCCTGCCCGCCGAGCGGCTCGAGGTGCTCCTTGACTGAGCCCACGGTCTGGTATGGCCAGCTGACGACGCGGCGCAGGCTCCTCGCGCGAGGCTTTTTGTTCATCGCGAGCGGCGTCGCGTGGCTGTCCGCGTTCCTCCTCCTGCCGAGCCTCGCGCTCATCGTCGTGTCGTTCGTGAAGCGCGACGCGGACGGAGCCCTGATCTGGGAGCTGACGCTGGAGTCGTTCCAGCGCATCTTCGGCGCCGCGTCGGGCGAGAACGCGCGCATCCTCATCAGGAGCATCGTCCTCGCGCTGATCGCCACGACCGCCTCCGTGATGCTCGCCTATCCGATGGGCTTCTTCATCGCCCGCGGCTCGCGGCGCCGGCGGTTCTTCTGGCTCGCGACCGTGATCGTCCCGCTCTGCACGAACCTCGTGATCCGCACGTTCAGCTGGAAGCTCCTGCTCTCCGCGCAGCTCTTGCCCGCCAAGATCGCGGCGGGGCTCGGCTGGGTCGATCCCGGCCGCGACATCTACCCGAGCTGGACCGCGGTCACGCTCGGCCTCGTGGCGGCCTCGCTCCCGTTCGCGGTGGTCCCCCTCTACACCAGCATCGACCGCATGGACTGGTCGCTCGTCGAGGCGGCGCAGGACCTCTATGCCTCGCGCCTGCGCGTCTTCCTCGCGGCGATCTTGCCCCAGACCCTCCCTGGCCTCAGCGTCGCGGTGATCCTGACGTTCGTCCCCGCGATGAGCGTCTTCGTGGTGAGCGACATGCTCGGCGGCGCGAAGCACTGGCTGATAGGGAACCTGATCCAGCACCAGTTCGGCCCCGGCCGGAACATCCCCTATGGCGCGGCGCTGAGCCTGATCTTGATCATCCTGACCCTGGGCGGCGTCTCGCTGTATCGCCGGAACGGGCGCTCCGTGGAGATCTTGTGAACATCGGCCGCGGCCCCTGGCGCGCCCTGACGACCGTCGCCGCCTTCTTCGGCTTCGCGCTCCTGTACGTGCCGCTGTTCGCGGTCGCCGTCTACTCGTTCAACGCCTCGGAGAGGGGCCTCCTCTGGACGGGCTTCACGGTGCGCTGGTACGTCGATCTCTTCGCCGATCCCGAGACCAGCCGGCACGCCAGGGAGATCCGCGAGGTGGCCGTGAACACCATGCTGCTCGGCGGCGCCTCCACGCTCATCGCGACGGTCCTCGGGACGCTGCTCGCCCTCGGGATGCGCTTTCCGTGGACGAGCTCCACGAGCCGCCTGCTCGAGTCGATCGTCGACATACCCGCGGTGGCGCCGGACATCACGTTCGCGGCGGTGCTGGTCATGGCGTTCAACTTGCTCCGCCGGGTGGTGGACGATTGGTTCGAGCCCGGCATGACGACGATGATCATCGGTCATGTGACGTTCGAGATCGCGTTCGTCACGCTCATCGTGCGCAGCCGCCTCACGGCCATCGGACCGACGCTGAGCGAGGCGGCGATGGACCTCTACGCATCGCCGTGGCTCCACTTCCGGAGGGTCACGCTTCCCCTCCTGTGGCCGGCCATCGTGGGGGGCGCCATGCTCGCGTTCACGCTGTCGCTCAACGACTTCGTGATCAGCTTCTTCACGTCCGGCCCCCGCTCGGTCACGCTCCCGCTCTACGTCTACCAGTCCCAGGTGCGAGGCATCCGGACCGACCTGTTCGCCATCTCAACTATCCTCGTGTTCGGGGTGGCGGTGTCCATCATGATGCTGGAGCGCTTGACCCGCTGGAAGCACGATTGAGCTGCCACCCCCGCTCGGCCGAAGGGCCCTCGGCCCGGAAGCTCGACCGCTGACGGGCTCGCGCCGTCCTCGCGGACGCGGGGCAGGGCGAGCCGTCCGCCAGCGCACCGCGATCATGGACACGCGGGGAACACGACCGGCGATCGATGTCGCGTCGCGCTTGCGCCGGGGCGCGGGCTTGAGCGAACATCAGGGCCCTCGCGGCCCGCGAGCGCGCGCCCGACGGCGCTCGGCGGCCGCGTGCTCCGATCGCCGCGCGGCGAGATCCGCGCGCGCCGCGCGCTCGGCGCCGCTCAGGATGTATGCGCTCCGCGCCGAGCGCCTACACAGCGCGTTCGCGCGGACGTAGGGAACATCGCCCGCGTCGCCCACTTGTGCGAACAGGTTGGATCGGCTCACGGCTTACGGTAGGCTGACCAAGCAATGGGGCTGTTCGTCCCAAGCTCGCCGTGATCAGCGTGACTGCTGGCCCCGGCGGACGGCACCTCCGCTCCACTACGACCGTTGGGAATCGAGATCGAAAGATGAGCTTTCGTCGTTCCACAATCCTACTCACACTCGTTTCACTCCTCACATTCTCCGGTCGGCCTGCCTGGGCGGACGATCTGGCCGATGAGGCCGATCTACACTTCAGGATAGCCACGGAGCGCTACTCGGTCCGCGACTACCGGGGTGCCCTCGAGCACTTCCTGGTGTCGAACCGGCTCGTGCCAAACCGCAACGTCATCTTCAACATCGCTCGAACGTACGAGGCGCTCCAGGAGTACCCGGACGCGTTCCGCTACTACGTTCAGGCGCTCGATCTCGAGCCCAACGCCGCGCGCAGGCCCGCCATCGAGGAGGCCCTGGCGCGCATCCGGCCCAACGTCGCCGTCATCAATGTGACGACGGACCCGCCCGGAGCGACGGTGTACATCAACCGCCGCGATCTCGGCGGCCGCGGCAACACGCCCCGCCTCCTCGGCTTCCAGCCTGGCAAGCACAAGATCATCGTCGACCTCGAGGGATACGAGCCGGCGGAGGTCGAGAACGTCGAGGCGAAGATCGGCGAGCAGACGAACGTCGCGGTGAAGCTGAAGCGCATCGTCGGGACGGTGCGCGTGGTGGGCGAGACGGCGGGCACGACGGTGCGCGTGAACGACGCGAGCGGCCCTCCGGCGTGCACCGCGCCGTGCGACCTCACGCTGCCTCCTGGCCGGCACCGCCTCTACCTCTCGCAGGAGGGCTATCAGCCGTCGGAGCAGGACGTGAACGTCGGGGCCGCGAGCACGGTGACCGCGCGTTACCGCCTCAACCCGCTCACGGGCAGCCTGGTGGTCAACGCGGACGAGCGCGACGCGCTCGTCGAGGTCGACGGCAAGCCGATGGGCTTCACGCCGGCGGTCCTCAACGTGCAGAGCGGCCAGCGCAAGGTGCGCGTCTCGCTGCGCGGCTTCCGCCCGGTGGAGCAGGTCGCGAACGTCGTGGCGAGCCAGCAGACCCGCATCGACATCTCGCTCCGGCAGCTCGAAGAGGTCGAGGCCGCGTCTCGTTCGACAGAGGCCGTCGAAGACGCGCCCGGCTCGGTCACGATCATCCCTGGCCAGGAGCTCCGCGCGATGGGGTACCCGACGGTCGCGGAGGCGCTGAGGGGCACGCGCGGCGTCTACACGACCTACGACGGCGCCTACACCTTCGCCGGGATCCGCGGCATGAACCTGCCGGGCGACTTCGGTAACCGCGTCCTCACGCTCCTCAACGGCCACTCAATCAACGACAGCTGGGTCGGCCTCCAGATGACGGATTACCTGGCGAGGACCGATCTGGAGGACGTGGAGCGGATCGAGGTCGTCCGAGGCCCCGGCTCCGCGCTCTACGGTACAGGCGCCTTCTCGGGCGTCATCAACGTCGTGACGAAGTCGCGACCGACCTCGGCGTCCGCCGGCTTTGGCCTCGGCACCGCGGACAACTCCTTCATCCGCGGGCGGGCCTCGTTCCAGCTCCCGCTCGGCTCCGACTCCGGTGTCTGGATGTCGGCCGGCGCGGGCCGCAGCCTCGGGCGGGACTACTACTTCCCCGGGGCGGCGGACGCCAGCAGCGGGTACACCGGGGAGGTCCGCAACTCGGACCAGTTCAACGTCGGGACGCTCCAGGGGCGCATGTGGTTCAAGTCGCTGTCTGCGCAGTGGTACCTGAACTCGAGGGTCAAGTCGCTTCCGAACGGCGTGGCGGGAACCAAGCTCAACACCAACGAGACGAAGTACCGCGACACGCGCGGCTTCCTGGAGCTCATGTTGACGCCGCGGATCTCGGACAAGCTCAGCTCGATGACCCGGGCCAGCGTCGATCTTTACAACTTCCACGACAACCTGGAGTACCCCCCCGGGGACAATCACAAGGTCTTCGGCACCGAAGACTTCTTGGACGTCTGGCTGCTCGCCGAGCAGCGCATCGAGATCTCTCCGATCCCGTCCCTGAAGTTCACCGCCGGCGCCGAGGGGCGGCTGCACTTCCTCGGCGGGCACAGAGGCTGGGACACCGTCTGCGGGCCCGCCGGCACCTGCGAGAAGTTCATCTATCTTCCGCGTAACGAGCCGGACGCCAAGGTAGGCGATTACGAGGAGCATCCCTCTCATGTCCTGGGCGCCTATGCGCTCGTGGACATCACCCCGTCCGAGCGGCTCCGCATCTCGGGTGGTATGCGCCTCGACTATTACTCCCTCTACGGAGGCGTGGTGCCGAGCCCTCGGCTCGCGCTCATCGTCAAGCCGTACGAAGGTGGCAACCTGAAGATCTTCGGCGGCCGCGCGTACCGCGCTCCCACCGTCGAGGAGCTGTACTACTCCTACAATGACGTCTGGGTTCCCGGGAAAGACTGGAGCAAGATGTCTGCCGAGAACGTCTACTCGGGAGAGGTGGAGTTCACGCACCGGTTCTCGACAACGGTGTCGCTCGTCGGCGCGGGGTACCTGAACTACTTCGACAACCTCATCGCCCAGCAAGGAACCGCCACCCCGGTGACGGATCCGACGCGCTTCCAAAACACGGGGGTTCCGATCCTCGTCCTGGGCGGCGAGGCGGAGCTGCGGCGCGAGTGGCGCCAGGGCTGGATGGCCTCCGCGTCGTACTCCTACGCGCGCGCTCGGTACCTGGAGAAGGACGGCCATGACGACCTGCGGCACGTCCCGAACTCGCCGGAGCACATGGGCTCGCTCCGCGGCGCGATGCCGCTCATGGGCAGCGCCCTCACGCTGGCATCGCGCTTGACGGTCGAGGCGCCCCGGTGGGATCGCAACTTCAAGGAAGACTCGGGCGTCGACCAGGAGGAGACCGATCCGGCGGTGATCTGGGACGTGGTGCTGTCAGGGCAGCTCGATCTGGGCGGCCTCCGCTACAACATCGGCGTCTACAATGTCGCTGACTGGCGCTGGTCGGTGCCCATCGCCCCCCAGTACACCGTCTCCACGCAGTTCCCCCAGAACGGGCGGACGTTCCTCGCGTCGATCAACCTCAACCTCTGAGCGCCGCCAGCCGACCCGGCTCAGGCGCCGCTTCGAGCGCGTGAGCCGGGCACGGTGGCCGTCCCCCGCCCCGAGCTCAGCTCAGCAAGCCTAGGCAGCCGCCCCGATGACGTCGCAGAGGCGGCGCCGGGGCGGCCGCGCGACCCTCCGTTGAATCGAGTGAATCGAGCGGGAGCAGGCGCCCCCGCGGGTCCAGCGCCACGCTGGCGCTGCGAGGCGCCGCTCCAGGCACCCGCGCAAGCGCCGCGGGAAGCCGGAAGGCGCCAGCCGCGCTTCTCGCGGTCGGCGCCGGCGAGCCGTACAGGTCAGCCGTGCGGTCGCCCGATGCGGTCGAGCACGTAGTCGTCGAACTGCCAGAGCAAGCTCTCGTCCTCGAAGTACGGGCCAGGCCGGTACCCCCGCTTGCTCTTCAGGCCGGAGGCGATCAGCTCACACACGGCCCAGTCTTCCTTCTGCGCGACGTCCCAGAACTCGACCGCATCATTGCCGTCGAAGTCCGGCTGGGCCACGTGGCTGGGATCGAAGTAGATATCGGAGACGAACAGCGTGCGCCCGACCGACACAGGCCAGATGTAGTTGACGGAGACGTAGTCGGAGAACAGGCTGATCCCAAGGTTCGGGAAGAGCGTGTAGAAGTACATGCTGCGCGCCTCCTCGGCGGTGAGGCCGGGAAAGGGGCGCCGGTTGCTCGAGCCGCTCGTGGTCGCCGAGGTGTATCCGTCGCGCAGCGCCTGGGAGCTGCCCATGTATGCACCATCCGCCGCGAGGACGTCCGACTTGCTGTCAGGCGGGGAGACGCGGCTGAAGGCGGGGTGCACGCTCGGGCAGTGAGCGCACTCGTTGTAGTTCCCGACGACGATCTTCCAGTTCGCCTCGATGACGGACTCCATCCGGCGGTAGTGCTTCAGCCCGGTGAAGCCATAACGCCGCAGCCCGAGGTTCAGGCTGCCGAGGTGCTCGTCGAGCGGCTTCGCGGGGTTGCCGAAGTGAACGAAAATGAGCCCCTCGTACACCGCGGAGCGAGGCGAACGGAGCGGATAATCCTCTGTACGGAACCCGGTCAGGCTCTTCGTATGAGGCGCCACGACGAGCCTGCCTCGCAGGTCGTACGCCCACGAATGGTAGGGGCAGACGACGTGCTTTCTGAGGTGCCCCGAGCGCTCGCACAAAAGCTGGCTGCCCCGGTGCTGGCACACGTTGAAGTGCACCTGGACCCCGCCGTCGCTGTCCCGAACGATGAACAGCTTCTCGTCGAAGACGCTACAGGTGATGTAGTCGCCCGGCTTGGGGATCTGGGCGACGTGCCCGATGCACAGCCAGTCATCGAAGAAGATCCGCTCACGCTCCAGATCGAAGATGGCCTGGTCGAGATAATAGTTTGCCGCCAAGCCGTGACGCATCGGGTTCATGGCCTCTCCTGAGTTGCTCGCTGCGTGTCACGATTCATCGGGCTGAACGGTCACCCCTCCGCGATACGAGCACGTCCTCCATGGCAACTGATATCCGAAACCCTCGGCAGAGGGTATCTTTTTCTTCGGACGGACAGCCTCTGCCTTCTGCGCTCGCCGATGTGGACATGTGGACACCGATTGTCCGCTCCACAACGGCATCGTTGCAATGCTTCCAGTCGCACTGTTTGGCCGCACTGTTTGGCCGCACATGTGTGCCCATGTGCCCCGCCGCCGCGCGGTTGTTCCAACGGCCTCACCCGCTCGACCCAGGAGACGGCCCTGGCCTGCGCGGGCGTGGCCCTGCGTCGCCGCCGCTCTGCGGCGGCGGGATCACGGCGCATCAGGAGCGATCGAAGCTTCGATGTCGCGCATTGAGACCGCCGGACGCAGAACCGCAGCGCTTCACCGTCTCCACGACGACACGACTCGCGCTCACGGACAGCGCCGCGGCCTTCGCCGAATTTTCTTGACGTCCGCGTCGCATTTTGCTCCGGTCATCAGGAGGGCTCTCGCGAGCAACCCAAGCAACGCTCTTCGCCTGTGCAATGGGCTCGACGACACAACGTCATCTGATCGGCTGAGCTGCTCGCGACGCCGTGTACGGATCTGTATGGGCATCGGCTCGCCCATGGCGCGCGGGGTGTCGCCTTTTAATCACTCGCCGCTGGCGCCGCAGCACCTGCTCGCAGCCGCTCTCTGCAGCACGACGCGATCTGTCATGACGGGCCGCTTACAGCAGCACAGAAGCGGATAGCAAAAATTCCGCAGGTGTTCGCCGGGTCATGCTATGGGTCGAACAGGCCCAGAAAGAATTTGACGTGATGAACAAACGCCCAGACTTCCCACTCAAAGTGTTTCCGCGGCTCGAGACCGAGCGCCTGATCCTGCGAGAGCTCGCCGACACGGATGCCGAAGCCTACTTCCAGGTGTGCTCGGAGTATGAGTGGCTAAGACTCTGGGGCTTTCCAGTCCACCGCTCGCCGAAGGACACGCTGGAGATGATCCGGCATCAGAGGGAAGCGTATGAGGCCGGCCTCCAGCTCCGGTGGGGCATTGCCCTTCGCGGCCTCAATAAGGTCATCGGATCCATCTGCCTCTATCGCTTCGTCGTACCCCACTTCCGGGCCGAGGTGACGTACGAGCAGGCGCGCGCCGTGAGCGGCAATGGGTACATGACGGAGGCGCTCCGCGCGGTCGTGCGGTTCGGCTTCGATGAGCTGGAGCTGCACACCATCGAGGCGGGCATCGATCCCGGGCACGCCGGGTCGCTCCGCGTGGCCGAGCGGGTAGGCTTCCAGCGAGAAGGGTACCTCCGGGAGAACTTCTTCTTCGAAGGGCGGTTCTACGACACCATCCTGTGCACGATGATGAGCGGGCGCCCGTCGACGCGCCCCTGGAAGAAGTGACCCCTGCTCGCCGAGCCCCGCGGGCTGCCTCGGCTCCGCGAGCCCCGTTCCGGCTCGTACGCCCTCATGGTAAGCGCAGGATGACCGCCGAGGGGCTGCGCCGTCCGCTCCGGACCATAGCGGCGAGCAGATTCGTGTGATACGGACTCAGCCGCTAGAGCGGGGTGCGGATTCGGGTGATACGAGCTCAGGCGCTAGGCAGGCGAGTGAGGCGTACGAAGGTACGCCGCGGCGAGCTTCACGCTGCGGATGAGCCCGTAGCGCACTGGGCTGCGCCCCGCTGTGGACCATGGACGGACATCAGCATCACCGCGACGCCATCGCAGCTAGCGATTGTTCCTTGACCATGGCAGCCTGTTGCTATGCCGCCGTGCGCAGTGGCGCCCGCAGACGCGCGAGGGGTGCGTCGACATGAGCCAGGCGCGCCAGCGCCCCCGCAGGACCCGAGCGCCAGCGCCGCCGCAGGACCCGAGCGCCAGCGCCGCCGCAGGACCCGAGCGCCCGCGGCGCCGCCCTCGCCGCGCGCGATGGAGGCCCGCGCCGCCCGTGGGGCCCTCGCGCCCGAGGCGGGCCGGCTGAGCTATCATTGGATTGGTGATAGTCTATCTGAAGGTGACAGTGAGGCAAGATGAGTAACAATATCGGCGATCATGCTTTTACGGCTCAGTCGCTGACCAACGTCTCTCCAGAGCCGTTTTATTCGGGTGCGCTATCGTTCCTGCGCCGGAAGTACTCGCGCGACCTGACGGGCGTGGACGTCGCGGTCACCGGGCTGCCGCTCGACACGGCGACGACCCACCGCCCCGGCACGCGCTTCGGCCCCCGCGCCGTGCGGGAGGCGTCGACCACGCTCGCGTGGGAGCGCCCGTACGGGTGCGATTTCAACCCGATGCAGGAGCTGGCGATCATCGACTACGGCGACTGCGTGTGGGATTTCGGCCGGCCGGAGAGCGTCCCTGCCGCCATCGAGGCGCATATCCTCGGCATCCTGCGCGGCGGCGCGGCGCCTCTGTCCATCGGCGGAGACCACTTCGTCACGCTGCCCGTGCTGCGGGCCATGCACAAGGAGCACGGCCCCCTGGCGCTGATTCATTTCGACGCTCACTCGGATACGTGGAGCCGCGCCGAGGAGGACGGGCGGATCGATCACGGGACCATGTTCTTCCACGCCGCCCAGGAGGGGATCATCGATCCGGCCCACTCCGTGCAAATCGGCATCCGCACCTACAACCCGGACACGCACGGGTTCCAGATCCTCGATGCTCCCTGGGTCCACAAGAACGGCGCGGCGGCCGTGATCCAGCGCACCCGAGAGGCGGTGGGTGGGCGCAAGGTCTACCTGACCTTCGACGTGGACTGCCTCGACCCCTGCTTCGCCCCGGGTACGGGCACCCCTGTCTGCGGCGGGATCAGCACCGCGACGGCCATCGAGATCCTCCGCGGTCTCGCGGGCATCAACCTCGTCGGGATGGATGTCGTCGAGGTTGCGCCGGCGTACGACGTCTCAGGCATCACCGCCCTGGCCGCCGCGACCATCGCGTTCGAGCACCTCGTGCTGTACGCGAGCAGGCCGAGCGCCACGCCCCGGCGCTGAGCGCGGAGCCCCCCCACATCCTCGCGACCCGTGCTCTGCCCCCCGTGGCGCTCGCCTGCGCCCCCTGCGCGCGACGAGCCGTGGGACAGGCCCTAGTTCGACTTGATGGCTGTCCAGGCTTCGTCGTAGACCTTCGAGGCCTCGCCCAGGTCACGGTGGTATTCGAGGCGCGTCGAGATCTCCCCGGTCGGGTAGATGAGCGGGTTCTCCCGCTCTTCGGCGGGGAGCTTGGCCTGCGAGGCGGTGTTGGGCGAAGCGTACTTTGTGAACAGGGAGAGCTGCGCGCCGATCTCCGGCCGCAGGATGAAGTCGATGAACTTGTGCGCCAGCTCGGAGTGAGGCGCCTTCGCGGTGACGGCGAGCACGTCGACCCAGATCACCGAGCCCTCCTTGGGGATGATGAGCCCTAGGCGCTCCTTGTCCTCGGCCACCACCTTGGACGCGTCGCCGTTCCACACGACGGCCATGTCGACAGAGCCGCCCTTGACGTCCTGGGTCGCCCCGACGCCGGCCCTGAACCCGAGGCACTTCGGGTTGGACTTCGTCTCCTTGAGGAGCTTGCCCGCCTCGCGGATCTCCTCCGGCTTGGTGGTGTTGCTCGAGAAGCCCTTGTACTTCAGCGCGACCCCGAGCATGTCCCTCATCTCGTCGATGAGCACGAACGTGCCCGGCATCTTCGGCGGATCGAAGATGACGTCCCATGTCGGGCTCAGGTTGGGGAACTTCTGCTTGTTGTAGATGATCGCGACGGTGCCCCACTGGTAAGGCACAGCGTGCTTGTTGCCGTCATCGAACGAAGCGCCCGAGAAGCGCGGCTCCACGTTCTTGATGTTCGGGATCTGGGCATGGTCCAGCGGGCGGAGGAGCCCTCGCCGGACGAGCCTCGGCATCGCGTGGCTCGCCAGGACGACGACATCGTACTGGCTGTCGGCGCCCCCGTACGCCAGCTTGCTCTCCATCTCTTCCGTGGAGTCGTAGATCGTCATTCGCAGCCGGGCGTTGTGCTGCTTCTCGAACTCCTGGACGATCTTCTCGTCGATGTAGGCCGGCCAGATCAGCAGGCTCAGCTCGCTGGGGGGAGCGGGCGCAGGAGCCGCGGACGCGCTGGGCCCATCGGACTTTTTCGCCTTCTCAGAGCAGGCTGAAAGCAAGAACACGCCGAGAAGCGTGGCGAGCACCATCAGGGGCAGGCATCTGTATCGCATAAGCCGATCCTTTCATTATTCCATGCGGCGTGCCGCTCGCTCCGGCGTCTGACCCGAGGGGTATGCCCTTCGAGCCCCTCGGTCGGGCGTTAGTTGAACAGCGATTTGAGAGGCCCAGTCGAATGCACAATTCTCCTGGCGAGCAGCGTGACCACGAAGTGGTGGAACGCAGCGGCCAGCTCGGGCGCCTCCGCGGTCATGCGGATCAGCGCCTCCTCCGAGAGCCGGTAGAGCGTGGCCCGTCGGCTGGTGGTGACCGTCGCCGACCGCTTCTCGCCCATGTAGAGCCCGGACTCGCCCACGACCGACCCCGGACCCATGGTGCGGAGCCGCTTCACCTTCATCCCGTCGATCTCGAGCCAGGCCGTCAGCTCCCCGCTCTCGATGAGATAGAGGTCCTTCGAGACGTCGCCCTGCCGGAACAGATCGAACCCCTCCGGCGCCTCCACGCGCTCGAGGTAGCCGAGAAAACGTATCATGTCCTCACGGCCGTTGAACACGTCCTGGAGATCGTAGAACAGCATCGGCGGCGGCAGCATGCTGGGCGGCGCGTCCGCGATGATCTCGTTCTCACACGCCTCGAGGCCTCGATCCAGATCGGGGTAGATCCGACAGACCTCGTCGCTGTCGCCGCCGACGACGACCTCGCCTCGCTGGAGGTGATTGCGGATATCCGCTCGCACCTCCGTCAAGATGAGCTTCACGCCGTTCGCCTTGGCGAGCCTGCGGAGCCGGAGGAAGCTCGCGATGGCGGACGAGTCGATGCCGTTGACGTGACGGAAGTCGAGCAGCAGATAGCGCACCTTCTCATCGTCGTCGTTCTCGATGCGCTGCTGCGCGCTCGTGAGCAGGTTGTACGCCGTCCCGAAGAAGATATAGCCCTGGAGCTGGAGCACGTAGAGCAGCTTGGCGCGCCCCGTCAGGGTCATCTCCTCGCCGTCGCTGCGGGCGACGTTGCTGCGCAGGTGAACCCCGGAGATCGCGTTGCGCACCACCTCGATGCGGCTGTAGCTGAGCGCGAACAGGATGAACGAGATGCCGAGCCCCACGCCGATGCCGACAAGGAATCCCCGGACGGCGACGACGAGGAGGATCGCCACGATGACGAAGTACTCGATGCGCCGCAGCCGGAACCAGCTCTCGTAGAGCGTGTTGATGAGGAAGTGAAAACCGAGATACGCGATCAGCCCGCCGAGGACGGGGCGCGGGAAGTACAGGATGGCGTCCGCGCCCACGAAGAGCACAAGGCAGCTGATCGACGCCGCGACCAGACCGGAGACGCGGCTGTTCGAGCCGGCCTTGTAGCTCATGGACGACTCGGCCAGCGACAGGTAGCCCACCATCCCGCCGAACAGGCCCGTGACGATGTTCGCGACGCCGGTGGCTCGCAGCTCGCGGTCGAGGTCGATCTCCTGCTCCGTCGCCAGCTCGACGCCAGACGCGCTCAGGAGCACGGTGATGGCGGCCATCATCGTCACGGCGGCCATGTTGCCAGCGCTGCTGAACAGGACCGCCCAGTCCACCTGCGCGAGGTCCGAGGGCCCGATCGGCGGCCAGAGCGACCTTGTCGGGAACGGACCGAGGAGCCAGCCGCCGTCGAGCACCTGCTGGACGCTGACGCCGGCGAGGCCCACCGAGATGTAGAAGACGCCGATCGACCCCCCGAGCAGGATGGGGAGGAGCAGGAGCGACGAGAACCGGCGCAACACCGAGAGGAGCAGCACGCCGAACACGAGGCCCGGGAGGACCCGCGTCAGCAGGTTCGGGTCCGCGAACACGCGCGGGAGCTCCTCCAGCGCCGAAGGCTGGCCGGACATCACCGAGATCGACCCCGTGAGGAGGAGCCAGCCGGCGCCTGCGATGAAGCCGCCGGCGACGGGGTACGGGATGAAGCGGACCAGGATGCCTAGACGCAGGATACCCAAGAGCAGGAAGAAGCCGCCCGCGACGACGGAGGTGATCGCGATGGCGACCACGATCGTCGGGAATGGGCTCATCCCCGGGTTCTTCTGCGCAATGCCCGCCGCGATCGTCGACGCCATGGAGGCGAGGATGACGGCCGCGTCCTCCTGCGGCGCAGCGATCACCGGGCGGTACGAGCTGAGGAGCGCGACGAGCACGCCGACGATGACGGAGCTGATCAGGATGATGCCGATCCCTCGCGAGAGGTAACTGGCAAGATCGTGGTTGAAGATCAGCGCGCCGAGCGAAATATCGAAGGAGACGACCAGCATGCCCGAGACCATGCCGGCGATGACCGCGGGCATGATCTTGGACGGCTTCACCTTCGCAAGGAGGTCCTCGTTCGGCAGCTCAGATGACTCCTTTGTTGCCTGTCGTGTCATGCGCTTGGGAGACCTCTTCGTCGATTGTCGGCAAGGTTCGCGTGGCGGTGAGGTCCGAGGCGAATCGGCGCCGCCGAGCGGCTCGGTCGGACCAGCGCCCCGTGAGCGAAGGAAGATGCAACGATTGCTGACGAGGAGTCGCAACGAGCGGCGGGCCGCGGGGCCCGGCGCTCCGGCTCAGGACGCGCCCAGCTCACGCTCGATCGCGGCGGCCTGCTCCTGCAGAGCCTCCGCCTCGCCGAGGTGGCCGCTCAGCCGGTGGAGCTTCGCGAACTCGGCGAGGAGCCTCGCCTCTTCGCGGCGGTTCCCGATCTGGCGCTCGATCGCGATCGCGCGCGTGTACAGCGTGCGCGCAGCATCATATCGGCCCTGGACGGCGTAGGCCATGCCGAGGCTCGCGAGCATGAGCCCCTCCGCTGGCAGGTTGCCCGCTTCGCGCGCGGCGCGCAAGCCCTCCTCCCAGTAGGTGCGCGCGTCATCGGGCTGCTGCATCGCCCAGTGCGTGCGGCCCAGGCCGAGGAAGCCGAGCGACTCGGAGCCGCGGTCGCCGAGCTTCTGCGCGTCGGTGAGCACGCGGATGTGCTCCTGCCGCGCCTCCTGGTACCGCCCCCTCGCTTCGAGGACGTCGCGCGCGAACTCGTAGCGGACGACGACGCTCTCGGGCGTCGGCTCGGGCGAGAGCTTGAAGTAGACGCGGTAGAGCCGCGTCGCCTCCTCGTGCGCGTAGCGCGCGGCCGCCTTGCGCGCGCCCCCGAGGAAGTAGCGGCGCGCGTGATCGACCTTGCCGGCGCGGCGCCAGTGGCGGCCGAGCGCCACGAGCTGATCCTCGAGGTCGTCGCCGTAGAGGCTCTCGATCGCCTCGGCGGCGAGCCGGTGGAGCTCCTGGAGCCGCGCGCGCGACTGCATCTCGTAGGCCGCGTTGCGGAGGAGCGCGTTGCTGAACTGGAAGCGCCGCTCCGTCATCTGCGACCAGATGCACTGCGCCTCGCCGATGCGCACGTGCTCCTCGAGCACGGAGGCGTCGGGGAGCATCAGCGCGAGGACGCGCAGGTCGAACTCGCGGCCGAGGACGGCCGCGGCGACGATCGTCTGCTTCACCTTCGCGTCGAGCCGGTCGAGCCGCGAGATGAGCAGGCTGTTCACGTTCTTCGGCGGCATGAACGTGTTCGAGATCGAGATGGAGCTCGAGCTCGATCCGTAGCGCCCGTCCTCGAGCCAGTACGCGAGGATCTCCTGCGCGAAGAACGGGTTGCCGCCCGCCGTCTCGCAGAGGAGCGTCGCGAGCATGTCCGGCATCGGGCCGCCGAAGAACGGGACCGCGAGCGCGAGGAGCTGCTCGCGCGGCAGCGGCTTGAGCTCGATCACCTTCTCCGAGATGCCCGGGTCGAGCGGGATGCGCACCGGGGTGCCGTCATCCTTGCGCCGCGTCGTGCAGATGATCGCGATCGGCAGCCCCCGGCACGCGCGCGCGATGACGCGCACGGCCTCGAGCGAGTCCTCGTCCGCCCAGTGGGCGTCCTCGAGGTGCAGGATCACCGGCTGGAGCGACGCCTCGGCGAGGAAGACGAAGCTCAGCGCCGAGAGCGTGCTCGTGTACCGCAGCTTGGGGTGCAGGCGCTCGTACGGCGAGTCCTCCCAGCGGATGCCGATGAGCGCTGCGAACACCGAGCGCGCGCGATCGAGCTCGCGCTTGAGCGCGCTCTGGCTCTCGGGCAGCCGATCGAGGAGGTACTCGAACGCGTCGTCGAAATTCGTCAGCTTCTCTTCCTTGCCGAGCGCCGACGACTCCCAGAAGTACTCCTTCAGCGCGAACTCGAACGCGTTCAGCGAGCTCTGCAGCGTCTGGTCGCAGCGCGCGTCGATCCAGAGGAACGGCCGCTCGTTCTGGTGCTCCTCGCACCGGTGGCGGAAGCGCTGGACGAGGTAGCTCTTCCCGAGCCCGGGCTCGCCGTCGATGTAGACGATCCCGGCCGGCTTGCCCTCGAAGATGGGCCCGACGTACCGCGCGAGCTGGTCGATCTCCTGCTCGCGGCCGATGAGGCCGAGATCGTAGAACTCCTTCTGGACCGAGATGCGCCGCCGCTCGAGCGAGTAGACGAGGATGGGCAGGTCGAAGCCCTTGAACCGGAAGATGTTCTCCGTCGTCCACTGGTAGCTCGTCTCGCCGGCGCGGAAGACCTGCTCGTCGGCCCAGATCGCCGACCAGGGCGCCTTCGCGACGAGGCGCGCCGCGAGGTTCGTCGCGCGGCCGATGCACGCGAACTCGTGGCGCTCGGTGCCGCCGTTGAAGCCCGCGTAGCGGACGTCGCGCGTGATCCCCGCGCGCAGGCGCATCTGCCGGAGGCCGCGCTTCTTCAGCTCGAGCGCGAAGTCGAGCGCGCGATCGTTGTCGTTCTCGTGCGTGATCGGCGCGCCGAAGTGGATGAGCGCGGCGATGCCGAGGTCGCCCGCGTCGATGCCGGTGAACGTGCCGCCGTAGAGCTCCGAGAGCTCGTGCAGGAGGCGCGTGAGCTCCGCGAAGCTCGGGATCTGCTCGAACGACAGGAAGACGCTCGTGACGTTGCGGAACTCGCCCTCGGGGGGCATGTCCGCGACGCCCCTCGCCACGAACGCCGCGCCGTCGCCGGGCGGCGGGTTCCTGGGCACCTGCGCCAGCCTCGGCGCCGGCACGTCGCCGAGCTTGTAGACGCCCTCGCCGTGGTACTTCGCGCTCGCGGGCGGGATGCGATCGCAGAGCGCGCGGTCGAGGAGGATGTCGCCCTTCTGCGCTTGCCGCTCGATCGCGACGCACGCGGCGAGCGCCTGCCCGTGGAAGTGGTAGTACGCGCGCTCCGGGGAGATGCGGACGATGCCCCATTCGACCGAGCCCCACGCGAGCCCCATCCGGAACGAGAACGGGAAGCTGCCGAACGGCGTGTCGCGCTCGGGGTGCTCGGCGAAGAGATCGCGCATCGAGAGCGCCGCGCCGAGGACGTACTCCGCGACCTTGCGGTCCGGCGTGTCCTGGAAGAGCGCCGTGAACGCGTCGCCCGCGAAGTTGGTGATGAAGCCGCCGGCGTGGTGGACCGCGGCGATGAGCGGGTCGAAGTAGTAGCGGAGCGTGCCCGCGAGCGTCTCCGCGCCGGCGCGCCCATGCTGCATCAGCTTCTCCGTGAGCTCGGTGAAGCCGGGGATGTCGATCATGAGCACCGCCCCCGTGAAGCTGCCCTCGGTGTTGCCAAGAGCGTCTTGCTGGATGATGAAGTCGGGGACGAGCGGGTTCATTTCCTTGCTCCTCAGCAACGGATCCCGCTTGGAATCGGCCTGGGAAGCGCGTCTGCGGGACGCAGAGCCTGGAGTCTACTGCCGGCGGGAACGGATGAATACGGGGATCTTCGATCGATCGTGCGGTCGGTCTGCACAGGCTGGTTTTGACGCTGGATTCGGCGCTGGGCGCGACCTTGGCCACGCTTCGCGAGCAGGCGAGCGTGCGCGTGTTCCTGCGCATGTTCCGGAGAACGCTGCACATCGTCACCTTCACCGTGCGCACCGAGCGCGTCGTGCGCCTCGTCCGATGAGCGCTCGTCCGTGGAGAACCTGGAACAAGCCGCCTCCGCGTCGGCATGGATATCCGCCCAGAGCGGCCGTGCGGTGAAGACAGACGGGGAGACGACGATGAGGCGTGCGGGGCGCAGGAGGGTCATCGTTCGATTTGGATATCCAGCGGCCGAGAAGGAGGGGGCGGGGGCGGCGCGTCGGGAGCGGGCGTGGGCCTCGCTGCCGGCCGGCCGGAGTAAGTGCGAGGCGCCGCGGCGGCCGGGGGCGGCGTGGGCGCGGCCGGCGTGCTCGTCGGCGCGACGGCGCGCTTCGTGAGCGTGGCGACGAGGCGCACGGACTGATCGGAGGGGCCCTGGACGATCGAGTACGGCTCGAACCCCTCCTGACGCACGGTCAGCCGGCGTGGGCTCGCGCGCACCGAGCTGTTCGAGATCGACAGCTGGAGCGGCGTGTTCCCGAGGGGCTTGCCATCTTCCAGCACCTCGGCGCCGGACGGCATGGACTCGACCATCAGCACGAACGACCCGACGTCGGCGGGCGGCGGCGCGACCTGCGGCTTCTCCTGCGGCGCGACGGCGGTCGGCGTCGGCTCGCTGGAGCGCATCCGGGACATCGCGACCCCGATGCCCGCGACGGCGAGGACCCCCACGGCGACGAGCACGATGCCCTTGCGGCCCTGCGGCGCCGCGTCGGCCGGGCGCGAGGCGGCGCCGAGCGAGGCGTCGTCCACCTGCGAGGTCGTGGCGCCGGACGTCGACGTGGGCGACGAGGAGCTGGCGGGGATCGCCGTCATCACGCGCACGGGCGGCATCGGCGTCGGCATCCTGCCGGTGCCGGTGGAGTCCATGGTGACGAGGCCCGTCGAGCCGAACGCCGGGGACAGGCCCATCGCCTGCGCGCACTCGCCGAGCCCGCGGATGACGGCCTCCATGTTGGCCGGTCGGCCGTCCGGATCCTTCGACAGGCAGCGGAGCACGAACGCCTCGAGCGGCTCGGGCACCTCGGCCTCGGGGCTGCGCTCGCGCATCCGCGGGACGGGCTGCTGCAGGTGGGCGATCAGGATCTGGACCGAGTTCTGCGCCTCGAACGGGACCTTCCCGGAGAGCATCTGATAGAGGATCACGCCCAGCGAGTACACGTCGGTCCGCAGATCGACCTTGCCGTGCGAGATCTGCTCCGGCGACATGAAGCGCGGAGAGCCGAGGAACGAGCCCTGCTGCGTGAGCTCCTCCGAGTCGTCCGCGAGCACCTTCACGAGGCCGAAATCGAGGATCTTGACGAGCTCCCCGGTGTCCTCGCCGGGCACGAGCATGACGTTCGACGGCTTCAGATCGCGGTGCACCACGCCGTGCTTGTGCGCCTCGCGCAGCCCGCGGGCGATCTGCCGGGCGATGCCCATCGCGTCGGGCGCCGCGAGGCGGGTCGCCTTGCGCAGCCGCCGGAAGAGCGTCTCGCCCTCGAGGAACTCCATGGCCATGAAGTACCGCTCGGGCTCCATGTTCTCGACTCGGCCGTAGTCGAAGACCGTGACGATGTTCGGGTGCTGGAGCCTGGCGAGGATGCTCGCCTCGAGGAAGAAGCGCTTATGAAAATTGGGGTCGATTTGATTCGATGAGTTCGTGGGTGTCAGGACCTTGATCGCGACCTGGCGCTCGAGCGCGATCTGCTCGCCGCGATAGATGACGCCCATGCCGCCCGTCGCGAGCAGGGAGTGGATCTTGAACTTCTGATTCAAGACCTTTCCCAGCAGCGGGTCGGACTCACCGCTGGCCGAGGCACCGTCCGAAAGCTTCTCCGCCGTGCTCATGGCCTCTGTCTCTTTCCCCTTCCCATCCCGCTGGCCCCCACTGCTGGCACTCGGGGAAAGCGTACCCCGTGCCCGTCACGCGCTGCCTTACGTTCGACTTACGTTCGACTTACGTACTGGTTCACGTGCTGGCTTACGTTCTGGTTCACGTGCCCGTCCATGTGCCCGGTTACGTTCCGGCTTACGTTCCAGTTTACGTTCCGGCTTACGTTCGAGGGCAAATTCTGGTACCCGCCTCGCTGCGGCACCTCTCGCGCTCGTCGGGTTGGCTTTCGGATCGGCTGCGGCACGTTTGAGCTCAGCCTACCGTAAGCCGCGGGCTGATCCAACCCAGCTGCTGAAGATGACATTGGTTGGCTACCCGACCACACGCTGTGGGCGTGCCCCCCCGGCCGGGACGCTCGGTCCCTGAACGAGCTTGCTGCATGGGCGGATGTACCCGTACTCTGACCGGGTCCCCGATGCCGCCGCAGCACTTCATCCGATGCCAGGCGTGCGGGTTGCCGCACCCGTCGGACACCGAGAGGTGCCCGGTGCACGGCACGGCGCTCACGCCGAGCGTCGCCCCGCCCTCCTCGACGCGGGTACCGCCGGTGGGCAGGGGCGAGTCGGCGTGGCCGGTGGACGGGCCGCTGCCGCCCGATATCGATCCCGATCAGCCGAGGCCGACGAAGGAGGCTCCGCTCGTCGGCCGCCTGCTGCACGACCGCTACCGCATCCTCGGCGTCATCGCGAAGGGCGGGATGGGGATGGTCTACGACGCGATCCACATCGGCCTGCGGCGCCGGGTCGCGATCAAGACGCTCCGCGGCCAGTACGCTCAGAGCAAGACGGCCATCGCGCGCTTCCACAACGAGGCCGCCGTCGCCGGCCGCTTCGGCCATCCGAACATCGTCGAGGTCTACGATCTGGGCGTGCTCGACGACGGCACGCCCTACCTCGTGATGGAGCGCCTCGAGGGCGAGACCATCACCGAGCGGCTCGCGCGAGAGCGCCCGATGCCCATTCCCGTCGTGCTGGACGTGGCCGTCCAGGTCCTCAGCGCGCTGGTCGTCACGCACACCGAGGGCATCCTCCACCGCGATCTCAAGCCGGACAACATCTGCCTCGTCGGCGGCGGCCGCGGCCCGCTCACCGTGAAAGTGCTCGATTTCGGCGTCGCCGAGGCGTTCAACACGGGGGCGGCGGCGTCGATCCTCGTCTCGATGGGCGCCGCGGGGAGCCACGCGGTCGCCGGCACGCCCGCGTTCATGGCGCCGGAGCAGGCGCAGGGCGTCCGCGATCTCGACGCGCGCGCGGACCTCTACTCGGTGGGCATGCTGCTCTACGTGATGCTCACGGGGCAGCTGCCGTTCAAGGCGCCGACGGCCGCGGCCCTGCTCGCCGAGATCCAGCGCGTGAAGCCGATCCGCCCGCGCATGCTGCGGCCCGAGGTGCCCCACTCGCTCGACGTCGCGACGATGCGCGCGCTCGCGCTCGATCGCGAGGAGCGCTTCCCGAGCGCGGCCTCGATGATGGACGCGCTCGAGCAGGTGCAGATCGAGGCGGCGATCGGCGGCAACGCGCCCCCCGAGCCGGAGGCGGAGCCTGTCGATCCGGACTCGGAAAAGGTGGAGTACTTCTACCGGAAGAGCGTGCTCCCGCCGCCGATGGAAGAGTGAACGGCGCAGGAGGGGCATCGAAGATGCGCGCCGTCGTCATTCGCGAGCCGGGCGGGCCGGAGGTCCTCGAGGTGCGGGAGGTCGACGCGCCCGACGCGCCGGAGGGGCACGTGCGCGTCGCCGTGCGCTTCGCCGGGGTGAACCGCGCCGACGTGCTCCAGCGGCTGGGCCTGTACCCGGCGCCGCCCGGCGCGCCGCCGGACGTGCCGGGGCTCGAGTACTCCGGCGTGGTCGAGGCCGTCGGCAAGGGCGCGCGCCGCTTCGCGCCGGGCGATCGCGTCTTCGGCCTCCTCGCGGGCGGCGCCTACGCCGAGCGGATCGTCGCGCACGAGCGCGAGGTCGCGCCGGTGCCCGACGGGCTGACGGACGAGGAAGCGGCGGCGATCCCCGAGGCGTTCGTCACCGCCTACGACGCCCTCGTGACGCGCGCCCGGCTCGCCCCCGGCGAGCGCGTCCTCGTGCACGCGGTCGGCAGCGGCGTGGGCACGGCCGGCCTCCAGATCGCCCGCGCGCTCGGGTGCTTCGTCGTCGGGACGTCGCGCACGCAGGACAAGCTGGATCGCTGCCGCGCGCTGGGGCTGCACGCCGGGATCGCGACGTCGGGCGCAACGTTCGCGGACGAGGTGCTGAAGGCGACCGGGGGCGCGGGGGTCGACGCGGTCCTCGAGCTCGTCGGGGGCGCCTACGTCGGCGAGGACCTCAAGGCGTGCGCGCCGAAGGCCCGGATCGCGCTCGTCGGGCTGACGGCCGGCGCGTCCGCGGAGCTCGATCTGCGCGAGCTCCTGCGGAAGCGCGTCGAGCTCTTCGGCACCGTGCTCCGCTCGCGCCCGCTCGAGGAGAAGATCGCGGCGGCGCAGCTCCTCGAGCGGAACATCTCCCCGTGGCTCGCGAGCCGCGCCGTGCGGCCGGTCGTGGACCGGGTCTTCCCGATCGACGATGCCGCAGCAGCGCATGTTTACATCGCCAGCAACGCGTCGTTCGGGAAGGTGCTGCTCCGGCTCGGCGGGTGAGGGAGCGCGGCGCCGGCGTCACGCGCCGCGGCCGGTGAGCCGCCCGAGCGCGCCCGCCTCCGCGTCGTGCGCCTCGGCCTCCTCGGACGGCGTCCACGACATGTCGACCTCGAGGCGGTACGAGCCCTCGAACGCGTGCGGCGGGGAGCCGCCCCACTCCTCGGGCGAGAGCATCGAGAGGTAGGGGACGCCGTCGCCGCGCCGGTAGAGGTGATAGACGTGGCCGGGCCGCTTCTTGAAATTGCACGCCGCCCGGTGGAGCTCGCCGTCGCGCTGCGCCGCCTCGAGGACCCGCCGCGCTTCGTCCTGCAGCGACCTGATCTGCCGCGCGATCTGCGCGAGCTTGCCGCCGGTGACCGCGCCGAGCAGCGCGTCCGCCTGCTGGATCTCCCGCGCGACGTCGACGAGCTCGTGCGGCGCGGAGAGCCGGCTCAGGGGATAGGGCGAGGTGCGGGAGGGCCCCTCGTGGCGGCCGCCCCCGTGCTTCGTGTAGCCGTCGTCGCTCATGCGGTCCACGTCGTCATGGATCGTCCGCGGGCCGGCGTCACGGGTCCGGGCACCCGTCTTCATCGTCGACGCCGTCCTCGTCTTCCTTCTGCAGGGGGCAGCGGTCCTCCTCGTCGACGATGCCGTCTTCGTCGGCGTCCCCTTCGGGGCACCCGTCGCCGTCCTGGAGGCCGTCGCGGTCCTCCGCGAGCTCACGGCACTGATCGGCGTCGTCCTCCACGCCGTCGCCGTCGGCGTCGTGGACGCGCGGGGACCAGGCGACCGAGAGGACGGCGCGCAGCGGCGCGGTGCCGACGCCGCCGGCCAGCGCCGTCTCGACGCCGGCCAGGAGCGAGACGTCGCCGAGCGCGTAGCGCGCGGCGAGGCCGAGCTCCAGCGCGGCGGTCTCCTGGTTCTCGAACGGCGCGATCGGCGAGAGCGGGAGGTGCCCGTGGGCCTCCAGGAAGAACGTGGCGCGCCCTTCCGGGTCGACGCCGAGGATCTGCGGCCGGAACGAGAGGCCGAGCCCGAAGGGCAGCTCGTGGCCGAACACCGTGGGGCACGGATCGGCGCCCGCGGCAGAGGCCGGGGTCGCCTCGCAGCCGAAGCGGGCCTCGTCGGCGCGGAGCTTGAGCCCCGCCGCGGCGTGCGCGCCGAACGCGATCAGCCGGTACTCGGCGAGGAGCCTGAGCTCGTTCGTGACGCCCCCCTCGCCCACGAACGACGCCTCGTGCCCCGTGGGCAGCGTGAAGCGCTCGTGCAGCGCGAGCGCGAACCCGCCGAGCTCGCCGCCGGTGGGCTGAACGAGCGTGAGCTTGCCGACGAGGCCGAGATCGCCGAGCGCCTGCGCCGGGAGCCACGTGTCGCCGAGCACGCGCGTGGCGTCGGACGTGGGCGCGTCGCCGGTCTGATGGAGGACCACGGGGAGCGTGACCCCGAGGAGCAGGCGCCGCGCGACGCCCACGCCGGCCGCGAAATCTGCGCTGACCTGGTGGCGGATGACGTCGAAGCGGACCTCGTCCGAGGCCGGATCGCGGAGCGTGATGGGGCGGTAGGCGTACGAGGCCCAGAGGCTCGCGCTCCACTCGCCCGTGTCCGGGGTCGCGGCGGGCTCGAGGTAGACGCCGGCCCCGGGGTCGATCGAGGCGCGGAACCCCCGGAGATCCGCCGACGGCTGGGCGGCGGCGAGCGAGGCCACAGAGCCGGCGAGCAGCGAGGACAGGGCGAAGGCGCTCGGTCGCATGGCCGGAGGAGACTAGATCAGCGCAGGGGAAAGTGGGGCTCCGTCGTCCGCCCGCCCGGCGCTCCGTGCCGGCCGCGATCGCGACGGCTTTCGCCGAGCGCGGGGCGCGGGGGCGCGCGCCGCCCCCGAAACATCGCGTTCCGCCGCGGGTTGTGCGATAGCGGGGCATGGACTCCATCCGGATCCGGGGCGGGAAGCCGCTCTTCGGCAAGATCCGCATCAGCGGCGCGAAGAACGCCGCGCTGCCGATCCTCTGCGCGACGCTGCTCTCCGACGGGGAGAGCTTGCTCCGCAACGTGCCCGCGCTGCGCGACATCGACACGACCTCGGCGCTGCTCCGGTTCCTCGGGCGCAACGTCGAGACCGCCCCGCCGCTCGTGAAGGTCGGCGCCGGCGACAACGTGCGGCCCGAGGCCCCCTACGAGCTCGTCAAGCAGATGCGGGCGAGCGTGATGGTCCTCGGCCCGCTGCTCGCGCGCTTCGGCCGCGCCAAGGTGTCGCTCCCCGGCGGCTGCCAGATCGGGACGCGCCCTGTGGATCAGCACCTCAAGGGCCTCGAGGCGCTCGGCGCGACGATCCGGCTGTCGCGCGGCTACATCGTCGCGGAGTGCAAGCGGCTCCGCGGCGCCGAGGTCGTGTTCGATCTGCCGACCGTGACCGGGACCGAGAACCTGATGATGGCCGCCGCGCTCGCGAAGGGGCGGACCACGCTCGTGAACTGCGCGCGCGAGCCCGAGGTCGAGGAGCTCGGCCGGGTGCTCAACAAGATGGGCGCGCGCGTGAGCGGCGCCGGCACCGACGTCATCCACATCGAGGGCGCGGACGAGCTCGAGCCGTTCGACCACGCGATCATCTCCGATCGGATCGAGGCCGGCACGTACATGGTCGCGGCGGCCGCGGCCGGCGGCGACGTCCTGATCGAGAACGCGCCGCTCGAGGACCTCGAGGCCGTCGCGGCCAAGCTCCGCCAGGCGGGCGTCGAGGTGGGCCGCGAGGGCGACTGCGTGCGCGTCCGCCGCGAGGGGCGGCCGCTGCGCGCCGTCGACGTCACGACGGCGCCGCACCCGGGCTTCCCGACCGACATGCAGGCGCAGTTCATGGTCCTGATGTGCCTCGCGCAGGGCACGTCGCGCATCGTCGAGACGATCTTCGAGAACCGCTTCATGCACGTCCCCGAGCTCTCGCGCATGGGGGCGCACATCGACGTGGACGGCCACACGGCGCACGTGCACGGCGGCGCGCCGCTGTCGGGCGCGACCGTGATGGCCACCGATCTGCGCGCGAGCGCGTCGCTCGTCATCGCCGGGCTCGTGGCGACCGAGGGCGAGACCGAGGTGCTGCGCGTCTACCACCTGGATCGCGGCTACGAGTTCATGGAGCGCAAGCTCGCGCAGCTCGGCGCCGACACGGTGCGCGTCGAGGGGCGGGCCGGATGATGAAGCCGCTCACCATCGCCGTCCCCAAGGGGCGCATCCTGAAGGACCTCATCCCGCTCGTGCGGCGCGCGGGCCTCGACAGCACGCCCCTCGAGGAGAACGATCGCCGCCTGGTCCGGCCGACGGCGGACGGCGCGTTCCAGTACGTGTTCCTGAAGCCGGACGACGTCCCGACCTACGTCGAGTACGGCGCCGCCGATCTCGGGGTCTCGGGCCGGGACACGCTCCTCGAGCGCCGCCACGATCTCTACACGCCGCTCGATCTCGGCATCGGCCGCTGCCGCCTCGTGGTGGCCGGGCCGGAGGACAGGCCGATCCCCGATCTGCCGCGCGTCGCCACGAAGTACCCGCGGATCGCCGGGGATCACTTCGCGAGCAAGGGCGTGGTGGCGGAGATCATCCCCGTCCACGGGTCGGTGGAGCTCGCGCCGCTCGTCGGGCTCTCTCACCTCATCGTCGATATCGTCGAGACGGGCGCGACGCTGCGCGAGAACCGCCTCGAGGTGCTCGAGACGGTCACCGAGGTGAGCACCCAGCTCATCGCGAACCGCGCGTCGTACAAGCTGCGGAGCGACGTCGTCCGCCCGCTGATCGAGCGCCTGCGGGCCGCGACGGCCAGCGCAGGGCGGTGATCGCCGCGGGGGCGCTCGCCCCTGCTCTCTGATCGAGGACAGCCGTCATCCAGAGACCGAGCGAGCGGAGGCTTGGCTGTTAACGCAGCTCGCCGCGCCCCGGCCGATATCGAACCCTGGATTGGCATCGAGGACTGGGGCGGCTGGATCGACTGCTCCCCGACCTACTCGACCAGGATCAGCGCCGTCCCTTATCGATCGACGGCAGCGTCGGGCTGGTCGGCGCGGCGGGAGCGGTCGAGCTGAAGCCCTGGGTGGGCGGCGAGATCATCGTCAGTCTCCTCCCGAAGGTGGCAATCCATCCGCTCTTTCGGCTCCAGGCTCTCCTGTTCGCCCTCGTGGCCCTCCGCCGGCCTGAGCCGCCTGGCGCCCGACAGCCGACAGAAGCGACGGAGGCTGACGACGGCGAGCGCCGCAAGGCCGCACTTTTCCATGAACAGGCGGGAGTCGGCTCGAAACACTCGAAACACTCGAAACACTCGAAACACTCGCAACGTAGCGTGCGTGCACGAACGTAACGAAACGTAACTCGCGCGCGCCCGCGCGCCCGCGCGCACCCCCCCAGACGTCCGTCGACCCTGTTTTTCGAGTCTCGCGCGAGCGCGCCCTTGTGATAGGGTGGCGGCCCCTCTCATGAAAATCCACGAGTATCAAGGCAAGCAGCTCTTCGCTCGCTACGGAGTGCCCATACCGAAAGGGGAGCCCGCTTTCCAGGCGAGCGAGGTGGCGCCGATCGCCGATCGGCTGATCGCCCAGACAGGCAACCCGGTCGTCGTCGTGAAGGCGCAGATCCATGCGGGCGGCCGCGGCAAGGGCGGCGGCGTCAAGGTCGCGAAGGGCGGCAGCGCGGAGGCGACCGCCCTCGCCGAGAAGATCCTCGGCATGCAGCTCGTCACAAAGCAGACGGGCCCCGAGGGGCAGAAGGTCCGGCGGCTCTACATCGAGCAGGGCCTCGACATCGCGCGCGAGCTCTACTTCGCGATGCTCGTCGACCGCGAGCGCCGCCGCATCGCGGTGATCGCCTCGACCGAGGGCGGCATGGACATCGAGGAGGTGGCCCACAGCACGCCGGAGAAGATCTACAAGCTCTTCATCGATCCGGTGCTCGGCCTCGCCCCGTACCAGGGGCGGCAGCTCGCGCTCGCGCTCGGGCTCACCGCGAAGGAGACGCAGCGCCAGTTCCTGAAGCTCGTGGCCTCGCTCTACGCGTGCTTCACCGCGGAGGACTGCTCGCTGCTCGAGATCAACCCGCTCGTCGTGACCGGCGCCGGCGACGTCTTCGCGCTCGACGCGAAGGTGAGCTTCGACGACAACGCCGAGTTCCGGCACGCCGAGTGGAACGGGATGCGCGACGTCGACGAGGAGGATCCGGTCGAGCTCCAGGCGAAGCGGGCCGGGCTCTCCTACGTGTCGCTCGACGGCGATATCGGCTGCCTCGTGAACGGCGCCGGGCTCGCGATGGCGACGATGGATATCATCCTCCATTACGGCGGAAAGCCGGCGAACTTCCTGGACGTCGGCGGCGGCGCCACGCAGGAGCAGGTGAAGACCGCGTTCCAGATCATCCTCCGGAGCGAGCGGGTCCGCGGCATCTTCGTGAACATCTTCGGCGGCATCATGCGCTGCGACGTCGTCGCGGCCGGGGTCATCGCCGCGGCGAAGGAGCTCGGGCTGAAGGTGCCTCTCGTGGTGCGCCTCGAGGGGACGAACGTCGAGGCCGGCCGCAAGCTGCTCGACGAGAGCGGCCTGACCATCCAGTCGGCGAGCTCCATGGCCGACGGCGCGCAGAAGATCGTGGCCGCCACGCGCGGCGGCAAGGCCTAGGGCGCCCGGGAGCACCGAGCTTCGAACCCAGTTGAGCAGCGAGCCAGCGGCGGTGGCCGAGCTCCTGTCCACGTTGAAGGTAGAGTAATCAAGCGATGAGCATCCTCGTCAACAAGGACACGCGGGTCGTCTTCCAGGGCATCACGGGCGCCTACGGGTCGCAGCACGCCCGCGCCTGCATCGAGTACGGGACGAAGGTCGTCGCCGGCGTGACGCCCGGCCGCGGCGGCCAGCGATTCGAAGACAAGGTGCCGATCTTCGACACGGTCGAGCAGGCCGTGCGCAACGAGGGCGCCGACGTCTCGTGCATCTTCGTGCCGCCGGTCGGCGCGGCGGACGCGATCACCGAGGCCGTCGATGCGGGCTGCAAGCTCGTCATCTGCATCACCGACGGCGTGCCGGTGCTCGACATGATCCGCGTCCGTCGCTTCCTCGAGGGGAAGCCGGCGCGGCTCATCGGGCCGAACTGTCCCGGGGTGATCACCCCGGGAGAGTGCAAGATCGGGATCATGCCGGGCCACATCCACAAGAAGGGGCACATCGGCGTGCTCTCCCGCTCGGGCACGCTGACCTACGAGGCGGTCGGCCAGCTGAGCGCCCTCGGCATCGGCCAGTCGAGCTGCGTGGGCATCGGCGGCGATCCGGTCGGCGGCATGGACTTCATCGACGTGCTCGAGCTCTTCAACCAGGATCCCGACACCCACGGTGTGGTGCTGATCGGCGAGATCGGCGGGACGGCAGAGCAGCGCGCCGCGGCGTGGATCAAGCAGAACATGAAGAAGCCGGTGGCGGCGTTCATCGCCGGCCGCGCGGCGCCTCCGGGCAAGCGCATGGGCCACGCCGGCGCGATCATCGCGGGCGGCGAGGGCACGGCGGCCGAGAAGATCGCGGCGCTCGAGGCGGCGGGGGCCAAGGTGGCTGCCACGCCGGCCGAGATGGGCATCGCGATGCAGGCCGCGATGGCGGCGGCGCGCTGATCTCCTCGCCCGACGGGGCGTCGAGCGTGCAGCGGGCTTGCTGTACGCGAACTTCCGAATTGCCCGGCCCGGGGCGAGCGTGCTCGTTGGGCGGGGTGGGGGCCCCGCCGAACTCGCCCGAGGCATCGCTCCTCCAGCTTCGCCGGAGGAGAGATGCCTCGGGCTCAGACATCGGCCCATCCCCCACCCCGCCCAACGAGCACCCTCGCCCCGGGCCTACCGCTGTCCTTTTAACCCACCTCGGACATCGGCCCATCCCCCACCCCGCCCAACGAGCACCCTCGCCCCGGGCCTACCGCCGTCCTTTTAACCCACCTGGGATATCGGCTTAACCCACCTGGGATATCGGCCCCTCCCCCGCGCGATGTCCCCTGGCCGCGGGACTGGCGAGATCGCATGAGGGTGGTCCTTTCAACCGCCTCTCAACGCGAGCAGCGGTTCTCCCACGCCGCTTCGATCACGCACCGAGCGGGATCGTGCGCCGCTCCGCCGAGCTCTTCATCGCGGCCTCGATGACGCGGATCACGTCGCGCGCCTCCTCGGCGCGCACCGGCGGCGGGGCACCGTCGAGGATCGCCGCCGCGATGCCCTCGTAATAGGCCTCGTAGGCGCCGGGCAGGCTCTCGATCGCGCGGCGCTCGCCGCCCGCCGTGACGAGCGTGCCGTACCAGCGCGGGTCTTCCCGCCCCCACTCCGGCACGCCGGGGCGCGCGCCCGCCTTGAGGGCGTCCTCCTGGCCGTCGATCCCGTACTTGAGGAAGCTCCCACCGTCGCCGTGGACCGCGAAGCGAGGCCCCGGCTCGGCCACGAGCGTCGAGGAGCGCACGATCACCCGGCGCGGGCCGTAGTCGAGCGTCAGGTGGAAATAGTCCACCGTGCGCGCCCCGGATCGCTGCGCCAGGAGGTCGGCGGTCACCGCACGCGGCGGGCCGAAGAGCACGAGCGCCTGGTCGATCAGGTGCGCGCCGAGGTCGTACAGGATCCCCGAGCCCGGCGCCTCCTGCTCTCGCCAGCCCTGCTTGATGGCGGGGCGGAACCGGTCGAAGTGCGCCTCGTACGAGGCCACCTCGCCGAGCAGGCCCTGCTCGATGCAGCTGCGCACGGTGCGGAAGTCCGCGTCCCACCGGCGGTTCTGGAACACCGAGAGGAGCCGGCCCCGGCGCGCGGCCAGCGCGATGAGCTCGTCCGCCTCGGCGCTCGTGATCGTGAACGGCTTGTCGACGACGACGTGCTTGCCCGCCTCGAGCGCGGCGCGCGCGAGCGGGAAGTGGGTCTCGTTGGGCGAGGCGATGACCACGAGGTCGATCCCGGGCTCGGCGATCAGCACCTCGGGCGTCGGGTGCACGGCGACGCCCGAGTGGTCGGCCATCACCTGGCCCTCCCGGCGGGTCGCGATCGCGGCGAGGCGCAGCCGAGGGACGGACCGGATCAGCGGGGCGTGAAAAACGGCGCCGGCGAGGCCGTAGCCGACGAGGCCGACATAGACGCGCTGGGACATGGCAGGACGGGCTCGTCCGGGACGCTAGCCTGAAGAGCCCTTGGGGGGAAGGCCTGGGCTCAGCCTCCCGCACGCCGCCGGTCAGGCCGCCGGAGTGCCGCGTCGACGGCCTCGGCCAGGCGCGGAGCCCTGCGGCGCAACCCCTTCAGCGTGAGGTCCTCTTCAAGGAACCACCGCCAGTGGGTCTGCTCGTCGGCGATCGTTACCGGCTCGAGCCCTTCAAGGCGGCATTGCACGGCCTTTCCGATCAAGGGAGCCTTCCTGAAAAGCCACGAGAGCGGGGTGCGTGGAGCGGCTCAGGTAGTGATCGACTGTTCCCCTGCGGATCCACATCGCCGAGTAGCCGCAGCGATCATTGAACCCATCCGCGAGGAGCTGGGTCATCGGGCGCCAGAGCGCCGGCATGGCCTCCGGCTTCGCGCCTGGATGCCGCGCGAGCCAGCCGTTGCCAGGCGCCCGCACCTCTTCGTCGAAGCTCGCGGGCTCCGGAAGGCGCTCGACGTGGATCACGTCCCGTGCCCCTCGACAAAGGCCAGCCACCGGGGCCAGAACGGATCTTGATCGGCGAGCGTGTCGTGGAGAGCGCGGTCGACCTCCTCGCGCGTCCTGGAACGGCGAGGCTCTTCCCCGCGCATGAGCGCGCTCGCATCGTCGATCGCCTGCTCCGCTTCGATCGAGCGCGCGCGATGGAGGTTGAACGCAGGCGAGGTGAGCCAGCGGGAAGCATCACCGAAGCGCGCCCAGGGCACTTCTCGGAGCGCGACGGTGCGCGCCTCGAGGTCGAACACGAAGAGCTTGTCCTGCTCTGGATCGAAGTGGGGCTCGAGCGACGCGAGGACCATCGGCGCGTGCGTTGTGAGGTGCGCTTGGACGCGCATCGACGGAGCGAGGGCCTCTAGCACCCTAAGGAGCGCCGGAGCGATGCGGCGCTGCCACTCCGGGTGGAGGTGGTTCTCGACCTCGTCCACGAGAAAGACGAGCTCGCTCATAGGCTCCTGCTTCAGCAGACGGCTCGCCTCCACGTGCTCGTGCCACGCCCAGACGATCAGGTACGCGAGGCTGATGATGCGTCGCATCCCAGCGGAGGCGTGGATTACTGGCACCTCTCCGTAGCCGGTATCGATGGTGGGGAATTCGCGCGTGTCGTCCAAGAAGAGGCGGACGGGTTTGCCCGCGAGGATCCTCTCGGCGCCCCCCCGCCGGGTTGGGGGAGAGCTGCTCGAGAGCCTCACAAAGATGCCGAAATGCTCGTCCCCCCTGTGTCTCGGGCTTCTTCTCCTGCCAGCTCACCCAGTCGCGGATGAGACCATTGCAGACGGTCTTCCCCTGATGCATTTTACCGTTCAAGATTTCATCAGGATCGAAGAGGTACGCTGGCGGGCGTCGCGTGGTACCTGAGCCAGCGAACAGAGAGGTCTGCTTCGACCCGCGTGGTCGCTTGTAGTCCTCCGGGTCGAGGTTGCGAGCTGGATCCCACACGGCGAAAGAGCCATCCGCCCGCGCATACAACACGAGCGCGCCAGCCCGCGTACCGGCTTCGCTCCACCCTTGGGACTCGAACTGGAACCAGGACGCGTTGCCGGTACCGTCATCCATTTCATAGGATATTTTGGGTGCTTTTGCTCCGCCCAGCGGCCATGCAGGGCTCCCTGCCCAGGTCCCCGACAGCGCCCACCAGATCACGTCCAGTACGAAGCTCTTTCCCAGACCGTTGTCCCCCGTCATCACGTTGAGCCGCCGACCGAGCTCCAGGTGCAGTTCGGGGGCTGGTCCGACGTCCACGAGTTCCAGGGTGCGCAGCATGACCGTCCTCCTGTACCAGAAGGTCCAGGCCGCGCCCAACGCGTAGGCAGGAAGCGCACCAGAACCCGCAGACGCTCACCTCGTCGCCGTGAGCCGAGCGGTGGCGAGCACCGCGGCCACAGGCTTCGCGTCGGCAGCAGGCCCTGCCGCGCGCCGACCTCGACGAGGCGTACGACCGGGGCGCCCCGGACGCGTGGGACGACGGCAGGCGTGCCGCCGGAGGCGTCCGCGACGCTCGCCATCGCGCCTGGCGGACCGCCAGGGCCGCCCGCGACGCTCGCCATCGCGCCTGGCGAACCGCCAGGGCCGCCCGCAACGCTCGCCATCGCGCCTGGCGAACCGCCACGAGCGTTCACAGCGCTCGTCATCCCATCTGGCACTCTGCACAAGGCTCCTTCGGTGCACACGAGCTCACGCCGGAGGGCCGTGTCCGCGGCGATCACGGGAGAAGTGGTCGTCGTGCCTCCAATGTCGTCGCTCGTGCCCCCCCATCGCCGGGGGACCAGACGGTTCGTACAGACGCAGCGCGGCGGTTGCGGTAGCCTCCTGCGCTTGGAGGCTTTGATGCACGCGAAGAGCGTCCTTTCCCTAGTGGCCCTGACCACCCTGATCGCCGGCAGCTCCTTGACCGCAGGGTGCAAGACCACCGCCGAGGCCAGCGTGACCGAGGAGTCGGTCGAGGCCGTCCCCGTGGCCATCGAAGATCCGTTGATCGAGGAGCACGACGGAGGCTCGGTCGGGTGGGATTTCGCGGCCGACGGCACCGTGAAGGCGATTGTAAAGACACCTGACGGCAAGCCCGTCGACAAGGACGTGAGCGGCACGCTCACCTGGAAAGGGCCGAACGGCGACGCGCAGGCCCCGCTCACGCTCGACGCGAAGACGGGGCTCCTCGTCGCGACCGGGCCCAAGCTCGAGGCCGACATCACCGAGGTGAAGTACAACGTCCTCGTCGTCGGGAAGCCGTGGAACGGCACGCTCCACGTCCCCGCAGGCGGCACGAAGGTCATCGTCGAGGGCGCGAGGAAGGCCGAGAAGAGGCCCATCCCCGCGGGCAAGACGGGCCCGAACGGCGGGGTGATCCAGGTGGTCGGCGACGACACCGTCGAGGTGGTCGCGGACAAGGCCTCCGGCCAGGTCAGGGTGTATGTGCTCGACGCGAACCTGAAGCCGGTGCCCGTCGGCGACCGCAAGATCAAGCTCGGCTTCGTGGGACAGGGCTCCGAGCTCGTCGTGCTCACCCCTGGCCCGGGCGGCCTCTACTGCGTCGGCAAGATCGCGGCGAAGGTCAACCCCGTGAAGCTCACCGTCGTCGTGGCGCACCCGACGCACGCCGACGTGGTGCTCGTGGGCTATCGCCCCGGCGTGCACGTCGTCGTCGGCCCGAGCGCGCCGTCCCTGAACGTCGTGGTGGCGACGACGTGGAACGTGGATGTGAAGGTCAACGCGGCTCCAGGCGTGGTGGTGGTCCACGATGACGACGACGATGATGACGACGGCCGACCGGTCCTCATCCACGTGCACGGCAAGCACAAGCACCACAAGCACCACAAGCACGGACACGCACACGGGCACTGGAAGTGACCTCGCGCGGCGCTGGGCGGCCTACCTCACCGCCGAGGTCGACGCCGCCTCGCTCGCCGTCTTCCGGGCTGGATATGGCGCCCTGATCGCGTGGGAGGTCGTCCGGTACGCCCTCCACGATCGGATCTACCGCTATTACATCGAGCCCGGCTTCTTCTTCAGCTTCGTCCCCTTCATCCGCCCGTGGGGCGGGACGGGGATGTACTGGCACTTCGGCGCCCTCTTCGTCCTCGCGCTGCTCTGCGCCGTCGGGCTCTTCTACCGGGTGAGCGCCGCGCTCCTCTGCGCCGCGCTCACATATGTCTTCCTCCTCGACAAGGCACAATACCTCAACCACCTCTATCTCCTCTGCCTCCTCGGCCTGCTGCTCGCCGCCGCCCCGGCGCACCGCGCGCTCTCGCTGGATCGCCTCCGCGCGCGGCGCGCTTCGCCCGCTGGCGCCCCGCCCAGCGCGCCGGCGGAGACCGTGCCGCGCTTCTACCTCTTCGCCCTGAAGGCCCAGATCGCGATCGTCTACTTCTTTGGCGGCATCGCGAAGCTGAACGGCGACTGGCTCCGGGGGCAGCCGCTCACCATGTGGCTCGCCGAGCACGGCGACGCGCCCCTCGTCGGGCCGCTCCTTGCCTCGAAGGCAGCGGGGCTCGCGCTCTCGTATGCGGGCCTCTTCATCGACCTCTCGATGGGCTTCCTGCTCTTCTCCCGGCGCACCTTCCCGATCGGCGCGGCGCTCGCCGTGGCGTTCAACGTCTCCAACGCCCTCCTGTTCAAGATCGGTATCTTCCCCTATGCGATGATCGCCTCGCTCGCGCTGTTCGGCGATCCCTCATGGCCGAGGCGGCGCCTGCCCTTCCTGTTCAAGGGCGCCGGCTTCCCGGGCGAGAGCGCCCGCGTCCCCTCCCCCACCCCGTCGCGCCGGAGCGCGCTGCCGCTCGCGCTGCTCCACGGGTATCTCCTCTTCCACCTCGTGGTGCCGCTCCGCCACTGGGTCTATCCAGGCGACGTCGCCTGGAACGAGGCCGGGCACCGCTTCTCGTGGCGCATGAAGCTGCGCGACAAGAACGTGAGCGAGCTCGGCATTCACGTGCTGGATCCGAGGACCGGCGTGCGCGAGCCGCTCGACCTCGAGGAGTGGCTCACGGACCGCCAGCTCGGGGAGATGAGCGCGCGGCCCGACATGATCGTCGACTTCGCGCGCCACGTGGCCGACAGCTTTCAGGCGAGCTTCGGGGTGCGACCCGTCGTCACGGCCAAGGTCGTCGCCTCGCTGAACGGCGGTCCTTTCCGCGACCTCATCGATCCGACGCTCGATCTGGCGTCACATCCCGGCGGGCTGCTCGCGCGCGTACAGCCGCCCTAGTCCCGCCCCCATCGGGTCCTTGATCGCGCGCTCACGGTAGGCCATCGAGGAGGGGGGCTCGTCGTGCGGGGTGGGGACGGGCAGTTGTCTGAGCCCACACGCAACGACGAGCAACACACCCCCAGACGCGTCACACAACACACATTCAACCACCCTTCTTCGCGCTCCTCGCGTGAACCCCCAGAAGACCGTCCTATACTGTTCCTCCCGGGACGTAGTCGACCGCACAAGACGGACGGACGAGGCCATCACGAGGTGGAGCGCGAGCACGTTATGACCGCCACAGCACCGTTTGATTTGCCAGGGCACGTCGTCGAGCAGCTGATCCACGAAGGCGGCAAGACCCACGTGTACCGCGGCCGCCGCGCCGCGGATCAGCGGCCGGTCGTCATCAAGACGCTGAAGGGAGAGCACCCGAGCGTCCGCGATCTCGCCCTGTTGCGGCACGAGTTCAGCCTCCTTCGCGATCTGGAGCTCGAGTCCGTGGTGAGGGTGTGCTCGCTCGAGAGGACGCGCGGCGGCCTCGCCCTCGTCACGGAGGCGGTCGAGGGCACGACCCTGAGGACGATCCTCGACGATCGCGCGCTGGATCTCCGCACGGCGCTGGCGCTCGGGGCCGCCATCGCCGACGCCATCGGCGCGGTGCACCGATCTCACGTCACCCACAAGGACATCAACCCCGCCAACATCATCGTCAGCGCGGACCTGCTCCGCGCCACGCTCATCGACTTCGGCGCCGCGTCCCGCCTCAAGCAGGAGTTTCAACAATCGACCTCGGCGTCCACCCTGCAAGGGACGCTCGCGTACATGTCGCCCGAGCAGACCGGGCGCATGAACAGGAGCATCGATTACAGAGCGGATCTCTACTCGTTCGGCGTCACATTGTATGAAATGCTGACCGGCGCGCTGCCGTTCCCGGACGACGACCCGCTGGACGTCCTCTACAGCCACATCGCGCGGCAGCCCGCCCCGCCGCACGAGCGGCGCGCAGACGTCCCCCGGACGGTCTCCGAGATCGTCATGAAGCTCCTCGCCAAGACCCCTGAGGACCGCTACCAGAGCGCGTACGGCGTCAAGGCAGACCTCGCGGAGTGCCTGCGCTCCCTCGAGCAGACAGGCCTGGTCCACCCCTTCCCCATCGGGCAGCGCGATCGCGGCCACGAGCTGCGCGTCCCGCAGAAGCTCTACGGCCGGGACGAGGAGCGGGACCGGCTCCTGGCCGCCTTCGAGCGGGCCCGCGCGGGCGCCGCGGAGCTCGCGCTCGTCTCCGGCTATTCCGGCGTCGGCAAGAGCGCGCTGGTCCACGAGACCTACAAGGCCATCGCCAGGGTCGGAGGCCACTTCGCCCACGGCAAGTTCGATCAGCTGAACCGCGGCGTGCCCTGCGCCTCGGTCGTCCAGGCGTTCAGAGGGCTCGTGCAGCAGCTCCTCTCCGAGCGGACAGAGACGCTGTCCCGCTGGAGAGCGGAGCTCGGCGCGGCGCTCGGCGCGAACGCCGGGGTCCTCGTCGACCTCATCCCCGAGCTCGCGCTCATCATCGGCGAGGCGCCCCCCGTCGCGGCGCTCGGCCCCTCCGAGTCGCAGAACCGCTTCGACATGGTGTTCCGGAGCTTCCTGAACGTCTTCGCCGCTCCGTCTCACCCGCTCGTCCTGTTCCTCGACGACCTGCAATGGGCAGACCCGGCGTCGCTCAGGCTCCTGCGGCTCCTGCTCACCGACGCCGACACGGGCCATCTCCTGATCGTCGGGGCGTACCGCGACAACGAGGTGAGCCCGGCGCACCCGCTCGTCATCACCCTCGACGCCGTCCGCGCCGCGAACGCGGCGGTGACGGACATCCCCCTCGCGCCGCTCTCTCAGGGCGACGTGACGGCGCTCGCCTCGGACGCCCTCGGCCGCGCGGCCGAGGACGTCGCCAAGCTCTCCGAGCTCATCCACGACAAGACGCTGGGCAACCCGTTCTTCATCGGGCAGTTCCTGCGGATGCTCGGCGACGACGAGCTCCTCCGCTGCGACCCGGAGACCGGCAGATGGACATGGGACCTCGCAGCCATCGAGTCACGGGCCGTGACGGACAACGTCGTCGACTTCATGATCGCCAAGCTGCAGAGGCTCTCGCCGCCCACCCAGCGCGCCCTGACGCTCGCCGCGTGCATCGGGCACCGGTTCGACCTGCGCACGCTCGCGACGATCTCCGAGCAGCCGGCGCAGCAGGCGGCGCAGGATCTGTGGGGGGCCATGCAGGAAGGGGTCCTGCTCCCCATCGACGCCGACTACCGGCTCGTGCACCCGGAAGACCCATCCCACGGCGAGCCCGCGGCCGACGCGCCGCTCGCCGTCTCCTACCAGTTCTTGCACGATCGCGTCCAGCAGGCGGCCTATGCCCTCATCGCGGACGAGCACAAACGCGCCGCCCACCTGCGCGTCGGCCGCTTGATGCTGGCCAGCCAGGGCGGCGAGCCGCAGGAAGAGCAGCTCTTCGACATCGTCAACCATCTTAACTATGGCGCCGCTCTCATCGATGATCCCGGCGAGCGCGATCTGCTCGCGCGCCTGAACCTGCGCGCCGGCAGAAAGGCCAAGAGCGCGACCGCGCACGGGGCCGCGGCGGAGTATTTCAGCGCCGGGCGGAGCGCGCTCGGAGACGACGGCGCCTCGCGCGACCACGCGCTGCGCTGGGCGCTCACGCTGGAGGCGGCCGAGTGCGAGTACCTGTGCGGCCGCTTCGCGGAGGCCGAGGCGCTGTTCCAGCACCTGCTCGACGTGGCCGCGTCGAACCTCGATCGGGCGCGGGTCCAGAGCCTGCGGATGAAGCTCTATCAGGTCGCCGGCCGCTACGACGAGGGCGTCACCGTCGGACAGGAGGCGCTGCGCCTGTTCGGCGTCGAGATCCCCGAGGCGAGCGAGGAGATCGGCGCCGCCGTCTCCGCCGAGGTCGCGCAGATCCCGGAGAGCATGGCGGGCAGGAGCGTCGAGGACATCCTGCACGCGCCGCTGCTCGCCGACGAGCAGATCCGCGCGATCATCAACCTGCTCGCCGACTGCGCTCCCTGCGCGTACATCGGACGGCCGGGCGTCTTCCCGCTCATCGCGCTGAAGATGCTGAACCTGTCGCTGCGGCACGGCAACACCGAGGCGTCGTGCTTCGCGTACAGCGTCTACGGGCTCATGCTGGTCGCGGCGTTCGGCGATATCCCGTCGGGATTCCGCTTCTCGGAGATGTCGATCCGGCTGAACGAGAAGCTCGGGGACGTCTCGCTGCGCGGGACGCTGCTGCACCTCCACGGCGATCACATCAACTTCTGGGTCCAGCACATCCGGAACGACCTCCCCATCCTGGAGCGGGCGTTCCTCGCGTGCATCGAGGCCGGCGACCTCGTGTACGCGAGCTACCTGGCCTTCGAGACCGTCTGGCAGGTCTACGAGAAGGGCGATCCGCTCTCGGAGGTCCACCGCGTCTCCGAGCGCTTCGCGTCGTTCGCGCGCAAGACAGGCAATCACGCCGTCCTCGAGACGATCCGGCTGGAGCAGCAGTTCCTGCGCAGCCTGAAGGGGCTCACGGCGGCCGACGCGTCGCTGAACGAGGAGGGCTCCGCCGGGTTCTCGGAATTCTCGGAAGACGCGTGCCTGTCCGCGCTCACCCGGGCGAGCTTCGGGTGCGGGATCGCCTTTTATCACATCATCCGGCTCATCCTCCTCTACTCCCACGGCCGCCACGAGGAGGCGCTCGCCGCCGCGGAGGCGGCGCGCCCGGTGCTCGGGGCCGTCATGGCGATGCCGATCGAGGCGACATACCACTTCTATCTCGCGCTCACGCTGGTCGCGCTCGGCGAGCGCGACGATCGCGAGCGTGTCGCCGACGCGCACGCCGATGCGCTCTCCGCGTCGCTCGGGAAGCTCGAGCTCTGGGCCCGCCATTGCCCCGACAACTTCCGCGTGAAGCACGTCCTGGTCCTGGCCGAGGCGGCGCGCGCCGCCGGCCGCGACGCCGAGGCGATGGAGCTCTATGACGACGCCATCGACGCCGCCCGTCAGAGCGAGCTCGTGCAGTACGAGGCGCTCGCGTCGGAGCTGGCGGGCCTGTACTACGCTCGCAGGGGCCGGCGGCGCATCGCCACGCTCTACCTGGACGCGGCGATGCATGCCTACCGGCAGTGGGGGGCAGAGCGAAAGGCCACGGAGCTGATCCGGCAGCACGGGCTCGACGCGCCCGCCGTCGCTCGAGGGCCCGCGGCGGAGCACGAGAAGGCCGCCGCGAGGTCGAGCACCCTGTCGACGAGCCACCCGCTGCTCAACAAGCTCGCCGACGTCGCGGCGGTGCTGCAGACGACGCACGCGATCTCCAGCGAGCTCGTGCTCGGGAAGGCGCTCGACCGCGTGATGCGCGCCGTCCTCGCGAGCGCCGGCGGCCAGCGCGGCTTCCTGGTGCTCGCGCGCGAGGAGCGGCTGTTCATCGAGGCGTCCGTCACCATCGATCCTGGCTCGGTCGAGGTGGAGCTCGGGCGTCCGCTGGACGAGTCCTCGGACCTGCCGGTCAGCGTCGTCCACTACGTGGCGCGCACGCGGGAGCTCCTCATCCTGGACGACGCCGCGGCGAGCCCTCGCTTCGCGGCGGATCCGTACCTCGCCGCGCGCCGGCCGAGGTCGGTGATGGGCCTGCCGCTCGTCCACCAGAACCGGGTCACGGGCGTGCTGTACGTGGAGAACACGCTCGCGAGCGGCGCCTTCACCCCGGAGCAGACCGAGCTGCTCCGCCTCCTGGGCGCGCAGGTCGCGGCGGCGCTCGAGAACGCGCTGCTCTACGGCCGCCTGCACGAGGCCTCCGAGCGACAGCGCGCCATGAACGATCGGCTCGAGAGCGAGGTGCAGCGGCGCACCGAGGAGCTGTTCTCGGTCAACGAGCGCCTCTCGCAGAAGGCGGAAGAGCTGAACCGGGCCAACGAGCTCTTGCTCGACGAGCTCCGCGAGCGCGAGCGCGCCGAGAACGCCCGGGCGGCGCTCCAGGAGGAGATCATCGGCGTGCAGCGCATGCGCCTCTCCGAGATGGCGACGCCCATCCTCCCGATCACCGATCGCGTCCTGGTCATGCCGCTCATCGGGACGATGGACGCGGCGCGCGCCGCGCAGGTGCTGGAGGCGTCGCTCGCCGGCGTGGAGCGCCACAACCCGTCCATCGTGATCATCGACATCACCGGCCTGAAGCACGTCGACGGCGGGGTCGCCGACACGCTGATCCGCACCGCCTCGGCGCTGCGGCTGCTCGGCGCGCAGGCGGTCTTGACCGGGATGCAGCCGGAGGTCGCCCGCCTGCTCACGCAGGGCGGGATCGACCTCCGCGGCATCGTCACCCGCTCGACGCTGCAGAGCGCCATCGCGCACGCCCTCGCGCCGTCCCGCGCCGCAGGGCGCTGCTGAGCGCGCGGCGCGCGCCGCCGTCGCGCGTGCCCGCGAGGTCGTGCGCGGCCGCGCGCGCCCGCGCGCGTCCACCTTTCGCGCGCTACGGCGACGCCTGCTTGTCCTCGCAGCGGCCCAGCACGAGGATCCCGCAGACACGCTCGTTCGCCAGGCACTCCTGCCCTTCCGGGCACTGCGACGGGTCGAGCACCGCCGGGTCGCACGGCCTCGCGCAGAACGCAGGCGGGCCGCGCGGGGCGTCGTACACGCCGTTCCCGTCGCGATCCAGGAAGATGGGGTTCGTGACCGCGTAGGGCGCCACCGGGTACCAGTCGGGGACCGGCGGCGACGCCGTGAAGAACCGGGAGAGCGCCTTGACCTGCGTGAAGGCGAGGCTCGCGACCCGGGGCAGCTGGAGCTCGCCGAACGACACAGGCAGCGCGACCGGCGTGAGCAGGTCCTCGTCGCGCAGGCCCATCGCCACGACGACGACCCAGCCGTCCGACGAGGGCGCCGGCAACAGGAGCCGCTCGTCGACGTCCACGATCGCCGACGGCCCGGCCGACGGCTCGAGCACCCGGACCAGCCGGCCGCTCACGTAGACCTCGACGCGATCGACGCCGAACCAGCTCGCGGTCTCGATCCGCAGGTCGAGCGGCACCGTGTCCCCCTCGACGCGCGCCACGCCGCCGAACGTCGCGCCGCCCACGCTCGCGCGGACGAACGGCCCGTACGTGGCGAACGCGCTGCCCGCGCGGAGCGACGCCGTCGCCTCCTCGACGTCGATCGCCGCCGGCTGGTCCGTCCGCGAGCGGAAATAGGTGCGCGGGAAGCCCGGCTCCGGCGAGGCGCCGTGGCTGTCGCTGCTCCCTACTTGCGTCGGAGAGAAGCCGTGGTCGAGGTAGCGGAGCAGGTCGTCGACCTGGCCCGCGTGGAAGGTGCACGGCCGATCCGCGTCCTCGGGCGGGACCGCGCCGCCCTCGCCTCCCAGGCAGAGCGCCTCCCCGTCGGCCGCGGTCCTGTCGAAGCCCCAGATCGCGTCCTGCTCCTCGGGCGTCCTCGTCAGGATCCGCTTTGTCACGCTCCAGGCGAGCGCCGAGCGGGCGCGCTGCTGGCACACCGCGTACCGCTCGCCGGGCTTGCACGCCGGCAGGCCGCCAGGAAGCTCGGCGCAGGCCGCGCGGAGCGACGCCTCGTCCCTCGCGGCGTCGATCCGGGACAGGCACCTGTTGAAGTCGACCACCTCCTGCACGGTGGGGGTCCGGAGCAGATCGAACCGCTTCGCGTTGAAGACCTCCATCGCGTCGAAATCGCAGCTGCCCGCCTGGAACAGCGGGTTGCTCGCCTCGAGCGTCGGGATGGTCCGGTTCAGCGTGAAGGGGTCGACGCCGAGCTGGTCGATGTACCCGATGAACCCGTCGCGCGGGTGAGCGACGATCACGAGCGCGTCCTCGCCCTCCGCCGCCGTGCCGCGCACCCCGTCGATCACGTCCCCGCCCGCGCGGCAGACCCAGTCGAAGACGCCGTGATCCGGCACGTCGAGCTCGTCGTAGCGGAGCGGGAAGCCGATGAAGTGCCCTAGCTCGAGCGTCGAGACCTCGGCGCCGACCGCCGTCTTCAGGAGCGGCTCGAGCTCTAGCTGCCTCACCGCGGGCCCGAGATCCGTGTGCACGTCGTGATCGGTGGCCACCGCGACGTCGAGCCCCTCGACGACCGCCGAGGTGACGCGCTCCTCGAGCGGCATGCCGCTGTCGAAGCTCGGGCGCTGGTGCAGGTGCATGTCGATCGACGCCCAGCCCGTCGAGTCGATCTCGCGCGGCACGACCGCCTCGATCCGCCGCAGCTCCCCGGCGCGCACCTCGAGGTCGGGGACCTCGAACCGGCCGAACTCGGGCCCGCGCGTGACGAGGACGCGGTAGCGCCCGGGCTCGATCTCGGCCGCGCCCTCGCCCGTCGCGGACCGCTCGATCTGCCGGACGCCGCTGCCGAGGCGGCCGTGGCCCAGGTAGACCCGCCTCGTGCCGTCGCCCTCGAGCGGCTGCCCCGCGGCGTCGAGCGCGACGAACGTCAGCTTGGCGGGCGCGAGCCGGCCTCCCTCGTCGACCACGCGGTACGCGATCCGCGCGGGGCTCGGCAGCTCCGCCGCCACCGAGACCGTGGCCCCGGCGCCGAGCGCCACGCGGATCGGCGCGGACACGGCCGTGCCCTCGGGGTTCTCCGCGACGAGCAGGTAGCCGCCGGGCGCGAGCCGCGCGTGGAAGTCGCCGTCCTCCACCGGATCGAGCCCGAGGTCGGCGTCGATGGAGCTGAGCAGCCCCACGTCCCCCGAGCGCGCGAGGTTCGCCTCGACCAGCGCGTCGACGCTCGCGAAGCGGGCGGCGGGGTCGGGATCGCGGAAGACGTGGACGCGCGCGTTCGGCACGGGCGCGCCCGTCGACCGCCACCGCACGGCGCCCTCGAGCGCGCCGGTCGGCGTGCCCCGGGCGCCGTACACAACCTCGGCGACGCTCGCGATGTCGCCCTCCCCCACGGCGAAGTACCGCTCGTAGGTGAACGACCGCTTCGTGTCGCACGCCTCGTCGTCGGAGTCCGCCGTGAGGCAGCTCCGGCCGGCGCTCAGGAAGGCCGTGGCCGCGCTCGTGAAGACGGGGACGTTGACCGTGGAGGGCGGGCTGCCCTCCGGCGCCTTCGTGAAATAGCCGTAGCTGACGTCGCCGCCCGCCGCGGCGACGAAGTCGAAGCTGAGCGGCTGCTGGAACGTGTCCCTGCCGGCGAAGAGGGCGTCGAACACCGCCTTCTCCTCGTCGAAGCCCATGCCGGGGCCGAAGATGTCGTTCTGGTTGCCGAAGAAGACGAAATCGCCGGCGACGATCCCGCCCTTCAGCTCGGGATCCCCGTTGCGCTCGTCGCCAAGGATGCCCCTGAAGATGTCCGAGGGACCCGTGTAGTTCACGAGCGAGAGCGGCTCCCCGCAGGCGCACGTGGGGCAGCCGTCCTCGCCCGCCGCCAGGCCGTCCTCGCACTCGAGCGCGCACGAGGCGACGCTCGGGCACCCGAGCACCTTGTCCGGCAGGAGGAGCGTCGTGCGGATCGTGACGAACCGCTCGCCCGGGCGCAGAACGTAGTCGGTGCGGAAGCGCATCTCCGGCTTGAGGCCGTCGAACAGGAGGCCGAGCAGATCTTCCTGGGTCTTCAGCACGCCGAGCGCGTGGAAGAGGAACCCTCCGTCGCCCTCGACGCGGACGATCGCCTCCTGCCCGTCGGAGCCGTCCTTGACCACGGAGACCTCGGTGGCGCCGGGGTCGGGCACGAGCAGGTTGGCCACGGGGAACGACTCGGCGAAGCGGTCGCGGCCCGCCGCGCTCGCGAAGCGCGGATCGGGGCGGCGCAGGTCGGCGTCGACAAGCGAGCCGCCGTAGACGCCCGGCCCCGGCGAGTGGCGCGGGCCGAGGATCGCGACCCGGATCTCGTCGTTTTCCAGAAGGAAATCGCCGACATCGGCCATCGCCACCGGGCCGCCGACCAGCTCGAACCGGTTCTCGATCGTCTTGGCGCGCAGGAGGTTCGGCTCGTCGCAGCCGGCCAGGCCGAGGACGGCGAGAGGAGCGAGGCAGGCGAGGGCGCCGCGCGGCGCGGGCAGGGCGAGGGCGGAGCGGCGGGTTCGCATGGCGGGCCGCTAGAGGTTGAGCTGGAGCTGCAGCGCGACGGCGTCGTTGTCGAGCGCGACGCCGTGGCGCTCCTGCCGGTGGGTGAAGTCGGCCTGCGCCTTGAGCGTGTTGTCGATGAAGTGGTAGCTCGCACCGGCGGTGAGGGCCCAGCTGTCCGTCTCGTCGGAGATGTCGAGGTTGGGATCGAGCCACTCGAACCGCGCGCTCACGCCGACCTTGATGCGCCTCACGAAATAACCCAGCTCGCCGACGAGCCCTATCGACGTGACCGGGGCGAGCTGGCCGAGCGGCTGTGTCGGGGTGCTCTCGGGGCGGCTCTGGTTCCAGAGGAGCTCGGCGAGCGCGTGTGCGCCGTCGAGGTGGACCAGGAGGTCGGCGCCGATGCCGTGGAGATCGCGCGTCCCGCCGTCGCTGAAGAAGTAGCCCGCGCCTGCGCCGACGCGGAGGCGCGAGGCGGCGAGGTCCTGCACCGAGCGAGGGAGCGGGCCGAGCGGCTCGGTGGCGAGCCGCGCGACATAGGCGATGTGGTCGAAGCGGTTGCCGAAGCTCGCGGCGTTCTCGACGTAGCCGGCGAAGAGCTGATCCGCGCGCTGGAAGCCGTTGAACATGCCGGCGAAGTAGCTGAACGCCCTGCCCCGGAAGTGCCCCTCGACGTGGAGGCCGACCTGGCGGGAGGGCGCCATGGCGCGCACGGCGAGGGGCCGCTCGATGAGCGCGCCCTCGCCCGCGCCCGTCATCGCGGAGCGGCTGAACGGCACGTCGTGTGCGCCGAAATAGAGGTTCGCGAACGGGAAGTGCGCGTAGCCGATCCACGCCTCGGAGAGCCGCGCCGAGCCGTCCGCGCCCCCGGCGAGCTCGCCCGAGACCGCGAACGGCACAACCCCGGCGAGCGTCCCCGCGAAGCCGACGCGCGCGCGCCGCAGCCGGAACCCCTGCCCCTCGGCGACGTCGCCCGCCTGGAGGAAGGCGTCGTCGCCGATGTAGGGGACGGCCTGCGCTTGCACGAGCACGATGGGCGAGAGCACGAGGCGGCCGATCGCGAGCTGGAACGGCGGTCCGGCCGAGCCGCCCGCGGCGGGCGCGGCGGGCGCGGCGCCCGATCCGGCAGGTGACGGAGCGCCTGCGGCCGCGGGCGGTGCGGCAGGCGCGGCCGCTGTGGGCGGCGTGGCGCCGGCTCGCGTGACGTCGGCCGGAGACGCGCTGGCGGCGGGTGCGCCGGGTGCGGCCACCGCGGACGGCGCGGCGCCGGCTGGCGGTGCGCCCGGCGTGGTCGCGGGGGTGCCGGGCGCGGCGCCGGAAGGCGGAGTGGCCGGCGTGGTGCCGGGCGGTGCAGCTCCGGGAGGTGGTGTAGCCGGAGCGGCGCCGGGGGGAGCCGCGCCGAGCGGCGGCGCGACCGGAATGGCCGGCGCGGCGGGCGGGGGAACCGGAAGCGCGTCGGCGGCCGGGGGCTGGGTCGGCAGCCGCTGGGCGGGCTGCGCGCTGGCCTGCGGACACCCGAGCGCCACCGCTGCCGCGAGGAGCGCGGCGATCACGGCGCCGTCCGCCGCAGCGCTGCCCCCGCGACGCTGCGGCCGGGAACATCGAGGATCGGCACCGCGACGAGTCCATGCGCAAGGTGTCATTGGCATCCGTGCTGGCCGGCGGGCGAGAGGGGATCGCAACGAATTCGGCGACAGCGCCGCTGGCAGGCGCCATTCGTCTATCCCACGTGTCGACAGGGTGTCAACGCGCCGCACCGCCGCCGCGCGCACCAGGCGAGTTGCCCTTTCCGAGCACCTGCGATGAGCGTACACTCGTTGCTCCCGAACCCCGCGGCGATCGACGTCGATCGCCGCCCGTTCCCGGAGGCGGGCTCGCCCGCCGCCGCGCGGAACGCCGGAGTAGCCGGCGCGCCGCGCGGTCGACCTCTCGCTGGATGTCCGTCAGCCGCGCGAAGGCGCGCAAAGGAGGTGGTGAATGAGGGTGTGCAGGAGAGCGCACGGCGCGGCCGTAGCGCTGCTTGCGGTGCTGGCTGCGCCTGGAATGGCGCAGGCGCAGGAGGTCGTGCCGCCGCCCCGGACGCTCGCGGAGGGGCCTGCGGCGGTACTGGCTGACGCGCAGTTCAAGGCGCGGTTGGAGGCGCTCGTGGCGGAGCTTCCGTCCGCGCAACTGGGACGGAGCTGGAAGAGTGTTGTTGACGAGGCGCTGCGGCGGGTGACCGACCTGCCGCACCCGATCGCGCCGACGCTTCCGTCCTCGGACATCCTGGCTGATCCGGAGGCGCTGGTGGGGATCGACGTCCAGAGTCAGGAGTTTCCGGAGACGGGCACGACATTCGAGCTGGGCCCATACGAGGTCACGCTCGCGCCGGTGGTGCTACCCGTGTCGCCGGTGGTCTGGAGCGTGCCTGGAGAGCAGGGGATCCTCCCCGGCGCACGGGTGCGGCTGCCGTGGGCCGTTCCTTAGCGCAGCCTCCTGGTTGAGATAAAACTCTGGCCGGAGGCTCTCGACAGCCTCCCGGTTCAGAAACCCCTCTGGCCGGAGGCCCTCGACAGCCTCCCGGTTCAGAAAAAACTCTGACCGGAGGCTCTCGACAGCCTCCCGGTTCAGAAACCCCTCTGGCCGGAGGCTCTCGACAGCTTCCCGGTTCAGAAAAAACTCTGACCGGAGGCTCTCGACAGCCTCCCGGTTCAGAAACCCCTCTGGCCGGAGGCTCTCGACAGGTAGTGGGTGGTGGTCGCGCGGTGTGGGGGACGGGCCATTGTCCGCTCTGGTGAAAGATCAGGACAGCGGTAGGCGCTCGGAGAGGGTGGCGGTCGCGCGGTGTGGGGGACGGGGCGTTGTCCGAGCCCAACAGCGATGTCTCCTCCGGCTTCGCCGGAGGAGACATCGCTCAGGCGAGTTCGGCGGGGCCCCCGCACCGCGCGACCGCCACCCTCTCCGAGCGCCGGTCGACTCGGCACTACCTCTTCTTCCTCTTCTTCGCTCCTTCGCGTCCCCGTCCGCCGCGCCCTCACCCGCCCCCGGAAGGCCCGATCATCCTCTCCGGCCGTACGATCTCGTCGAACTTCTCCCCGTCGAGGATCCCGAGCGCGAGCGCCGCCTCTCGGAGCGTGGTCCCCTCCGCGTGCGCCTTCTTCGCGATCCTGGCAGCGTTGTCGTACCCCACGTGCGGGTTCAGCGCCGTCACCAGCATCAGGCTCTCGCGCAGGTTGCGCTCGATGCGCTCGCGGTTCGGCTCGATCCCCCGCGCGCAGTGCTCCTCGAACGACGCACACCCGTCGGCGAGCAGCCGGATCGACTGCAGCACGTTGTGGATGATGAGCGGCTTGTACACGTTGAGCTCGAAGTTGCCGCTCGCCCCGCCGACGCCGACCGCGACGTCGTTGCCGAGCACCTGCGCGCACAGCATCGTCATCGCCTCGGCCTGGGTGGGGTTCACCTTGCCCGGCATGATCGAGCTGCCTGGCTCGTTCTCCGGGATCGTGATCTCCCCGATCCCGCAGCGCGGCCCGCTCGCGAGCCAGCGGACGTCGTTCGCTATCTTCGTCAGGCTGCACGCGAGCACCTTCAGCGCGCCGTGCGCCGCGACCAGGGCGTCGTGCGACGCGAGCGCCTGGAACTTGTTCGGCGCCGTGACGAACGGCGCGCCCGTGAGCTCGGCGATCTTGTCCGCCACCTTTGTCGAAAACTCCGGGTGCGCGTTGAGCCCCGTCCCGACCGCCGTCCCCCCGAGCGCGAGCTCGAGCAGCGGCGGAAGCGCGCGCTCGATCGCGGCGATGCCGGCGTCGAGCTGCGCCACATAGCCCGAGAACTCCTGCCCGAGCGTCAGCGGGGTCGCGTCCTGCAGGTGCGTGCGACCGATCTTGACGATCCCCGCGAACGCCGCGCTCTTCTGCGCCAGGGTCTCGCGCAGCCGCCGGACCTCCGGGAGCAGGCGGCGCTCGATCTGGAGCGCGGCGACGACGTGCATGGCCGTCGGGAACACGTCGTTCGAGCTCTGCGACCTGTTCACGTCGTCGTTCGGGTGAACCGGCGATTTCGACCCCATCACACCGCTGCTCATCTCGATCGCGCGGTTCCCGATGACCTCGTTCACGTTCATGTTGGTCTGGGTGCCGCTCCCCGTCTGCCAGACGACCAGCGGGAAGTGGTCGTCGAGCTTGCCCTCGATGACCTCGTCGGCCGCCGCGACGATGAGCGCGCACCGGTCCGCCGGCAGGAGCCCCAGATCGCGGTTGACGAGCGCCGCCGCCTTTTTGACAGTCGCGAGCGCGGCGATCATCTCCCGCGGGAAGCGCTCGCCCCCGATGCGGAAGTTCTCGAGGGAGCGCTGCGTCTGCGCCCCCCAGTAGCGGTCGTCCTGCACCGCGATCGGCCCGAAGCTGTCCTTCTCGATGCGCGTCCCCATGGCCGCGTCTTAGCGGCGGCGAACGCCCCCCTCAAGCGGCGCGAAGCCCTGTCGCCGGCGCATGCGCAGCCGCGCAGGTGCGTAGGTGCGTAGGCGCGTAGGCGCATTCGCGCCGCCGCGGTGAAAAGCGGGCGTGCTCTTGTTTTCCCGCCTGTTTTTTGCGAAGTTCCGGGCCGCGCACGCGCGAGAAACACGGAGATCAGCATGGCCGGCATGGACACAGTACCGCGGGAGCTGCTGCAGGCTGCCTACAAGCGCAACCCCATTCACCTGCTCAAAATCCCGCTTCATTTCGGCATCTGGGCCGCGGTCACGTGGGTGCTGTACGCGACGCAGCACCACGCGCTCGCCCTCCCGATCGGGGTCGCCTGCTCGTGGTTGATCGCCAACCTCGTCCGCGGCCTCGGCGCCGTGGCGCACGACGCCGTCCACGGCAGCTGCTCGCGATCGAAGCTCACCTCGTACGTCATCGCCCTGCTCTGCTGGGCGCCGACCGGCATGAGCGTGACGCTGTACACGAACTACCACCTTCATCATCACAAGATCGCGAACACCTACCCTGACGTCGACAACTTCGTCGTCACGGATTACACGCGGAATCCCGTCCTCGCGAAGCTCCTGCTGCTCGCCGTCTACACGTTCGCCTATCCGCTCTACTTCCTCGGCTGCATGGCGCGGTACGTGAAGCGGCTGTCGCCGCTCCAGCGCGTCAAGATGAACGTGGAGCTCCTCGGCTTCTACGGGCTCATGGCCTTCTTCTTCTGGGTCATGCCGCTCCAGGTGTTCTTCTTCTTCTATGTCCTGCCGTTCATCTTCGGCGCCATCCTGGCCAGCGTGACCTCGATGATCGAGCACTACGAGATGCTCCCGGGGGAGGACGCCTACAGCTCTCGCACGTACGGGACGAGCGCGCGCGTCACGAACTTCCTCTGGAACAACGTCACGTACCACAACGAGCACCACAAGTTCCCGGGCATCCCGTTCTACAACCTGCGCAGCTTCCACGAGGCGGCGTATCCCTACTACGATGAGCGGGTGAAGTCCGCCTGCCACCCGTCGATCGTCGGGGTCGCCCTGGAGCTGTACGGCCGCATCCTGAAGCTCGAACTCGCGAAGCTCGACGAGCGGTACCGCGGCCTCAACAAGGACGACGAGCGGCGGAAGATGATGGCGCTGAACGGCATCCAGCCCGGCGCGACCGCCTGAAAAAAAATTGGAGAGATCCTTCCGCTCGCCGGACGGCTCCAATAGCAGCCGAAGGAAGGATCTACCTACCTCACGATGACCCGGATTGGCTGTGGTGGAGCGAGATAGCAGCGCAGGACCTCACGGGCCTCCTCTTGGCTGAGGTGCTGGAGTTTAATCTGCTGCAGCACTTCCTCATCGGAGGCGCCGGAGCGTGCAAGCACGAGTCCAAAAACATCGCGACGCGCCTCCGGCGCAAGAGGGCGCGACGAGCAGTACCTAACATAGGCCTGTGCCATCGCCTCCCAGATCGAGATCTCGCGCTCGGGGTTTGACTCGCGCTCGAAGTCGTCGAGCCACTTCTCGAGCGTGCTGTCGCCGAATTCACCAAAGATTTTTTGCAAGGCTTCGATGCGTGCGATTTGCTCAGGAGTAAGCGCGCTGCGGCGTCCCACATCAACGTTGATTTTTGCGGGGTCGATCCAGTGAACCGACGGCTTTGAGACCGGTGGCGCAGCGCTTTCAAACAGGGCGAGATAAGGGGAGAATGCGAAGCGCCTATTCCTCTTGAACCCAGTCATTTCTCGCAAGACACCGAGTTCACGCAGCCTGGCCATGTAGCCATTAGCGGTCACGTACGACACGTCCAGCTTCGTCGCAAGGGTAGCCGTCGTCAATACCGGATGTGCAAATAAAACATCGAGTGTACGCAGCAGGGCTGCTCCGGCCTTCCCTTCGCTCTTGAGCAACTCCTGAAAATGACCATACAGATCTAGAATCTTTCGAGAAGTTGCATGTGCCTCAGTCGCAACATCTCGTACGCCTCGCAAAAAGAAGGACAACCATTCTTTCCATGCACCGTGTGTTCGGACAGCCTGAAGGCGATCGTAGTACTCGATCCGGTTCTGCTTTAAAAAATGACTGAGATACAGAAGCGGCCGCGAGAGAACACCTCGGTTGCATAGGAGGAATGTGATCAATAGACGTCCAACGCGTCCGTTTCCGTCGAGAAACGGATGGATCGTCTCGAATTGCGCATGCGCGAGACCAGCATGAATTAAGGGCGGTAGCATCTCGTCATGGAGAAACCTCTCAAAATCGCCCATTATTTGGAATAGCTGGTGCGGCGGAGGCGGCACGAATGTTGCGGTAGTCAGAGTGCATCCAGCCGGTCCGATCCAATTCTGCGTTCGGCGAAATTCACCTGGCTCCAGGTGTTCACCGCGAACCCCCTGCATCAGACGACTGTGGATCTCTCGTATGAGACGCAGGGACAAGGGCAACGAAGTCTGCTCAAGGCCATAATTCATCGCCCCGACGTAGTTCACTACTTCGCGGACATCTCGCAGTTTGCCATCGTCGTGTTCGCCTGCCTCGAACTGAAGGACGTCGGTGAGGGAGGCCTGGGTCCCCTCGATTTGCGAGCTGAGGACGGCCTCCTGTTTGACATACATCGCGACAAAAAGATCAGGATTGGGCAGAATCCCTGTAATTCCATCGAGGCGGCCGAGCGCAACGTCTGCTGCGGAAAGGAGCCTGGCGAGCTCTCCTTCTATCGGGACGGGCGGATCAGGCGGAAGGGGTGTGGGTTCAAAGGCGACATATCCGGTGGGCTGCTGAACGAATCGGCCCGCTCTCATGGTTCGGGTTCCTTGCACAAGGGGGGCGAACGGCCCTCATGATAAAAGAAACGGCCAATTTCTTTAACATGCAGCGTCGCGCGGCGCCATAGTTAGGAAAGACGAACGATGTCAGCAGACTTCAGCCACTTCCGACGACCATCGCCGTACCCCTCGAGGTCGAGGCAGGCGGCGTTCCGTTACGCTTGGTCGGCATTTTGCTTCCGGATTCCTGTGCTACCCCGGCGCCACGAGCGGACTCAGCTGCACCGTCGTCGTCGGGCCCCCCACGACCTACACAGGTTGGGTCGCTGGAGCGGCATCAACGAGCAAGCCTAGCGGCGGAAGAGGATGGCGCTGAACGGCATCCAGCCCGGCGTGACGGCCTGAGCCGGACGAAGGCTCAGTCCGCGGCGAAGCAGTAGATACGGCCCGCGCCGCCCACCGCGACGAGCTGCTGCTGGCTGCAACCGGCGGGAGCGTGCACGGAGTTCCACGAGTTGTAGGGGGCCTGGCTGCTCATGTTCGGACCGAGGCCGTCGGAGTGCCCCACCTGCGGCCCGGGCGTGGCGGTGGACGACGTCCAGTCGTTGCACGTGTCGTCCAGGGCCGTGCCGTCCGCCGCCGAGCCCGTGAGGATGTCGTGCTCGATCGGCGTGGGAGAGCCCTGCCACTGGCCGTTGATGCGGTTGCCCTTGTGATCGACGAAGAGCTCCGGGTTGCCCCCGGGCAGCGCGTGCAGCGCCTCGACACTGGCGGCCACCGTGACGCCCTTGGCGTTGACCCAGGGCCCCTTGCCGATGCGATCGCGGGCATTCTGCGTGCTCGTGCTCAGGTACGCGCGCCACGTGCGACCGCCGGCGCCCACCTCGGCCGCGAGCGCCTGGCAGGTCGTGTCGGCGCCGTCGATCCCGCCGAGATCGCCGCCGCTGTCGCTCGGGGTGGACACGAAGAAGCCCAGCGTTGTGCCGCCCGGGTCCCCGCCGGCCCCGGTATCGGGCCCGCCGGCTGTCCCGGCGCCGCCCTCGCCTGCGCCGCCCGCTCCGCTCGTCGCGCCCGCCCCACCAGCGCCGCCTCCTCCGACGCCCGAGCTGCCCGACCCGCCGCTGCCCCCGGTACCGCCGCTCGCGGCGCTGCTTGTCGACGCGCCGCTGCCAGTCTGGTCATTGCTCGTACCGCTAGAATCGGATTCATCCGAGCAGGCCGTAGAGGTGACGAGGAATGCTGCGGAAAGGGCGAGGTAGATCTTGTGCACGGCAGAGCTCCTGAATGGGCGAATGGCGCGCACAATACCGACAGCTCGCCCCTTGCCGCAACTCTCGAGCGCGGAAATGCTGATAGGTTGGAGACAGCCCGAACGAGAAGGCAGCGCGGTAGACCTTGCGGCTGACCGATCGGGTCGACGTGCTCTCCCGTGCGACCATGGCGGGAAGAGGCGCCTTTCAGGTGCTGTGCCGCCCTGTTACGCTCGCGCTCATGGCGCGCACAGCCCCCGCCCCGAATATCCCCGCGATCCCCGGCATGAATCCCGGCGTGTTCATCATGGGCGGCGGCGGCAGCAGCGGCGGCGGCAATGGCAAGGGCGGCAAGGGGAGCGGCAAGGACCAGGGCGCCGACGGCTCCAACGGGGGCAACGGCGCCAGCGGAGGGGGGAAGTCGGCCTGCGGCGGCGCGGGCGGCGACGGCTCCGGCTGCCCGAACCACCACGGGTCGAAGAAGAGCGGGAAGGTGTCGAAGGGCGACCCGGTCGACGTCGCCACCGGCCGCGTGTTCACCGACCCCGTTGTCGACCTCGAGTTGCTCGGCCCCCTCGGCTTGCAGTTCGTGCGCCACTACAGCACGAGCGCCCACGAGCGCGACGTTGGCCTCGGCTTCGGCTGGGTGCACTCGTTCGCGTGGGCCGTCGAGGTGCGGCGCCAGACCACCGTGCTGTGGACCGACACGGGCGCAGAGCTCTCGTTCGACCCCATCGCCGAGGGGGACGCGGGCATCGGCCCCGACGGCTGGGTCCTGACCCGCGACGCCAGCGGGTTCGTGCTCGATGACGCCGCAGGCACGTTCTACCTGTTCTCCGAGCGCGACGGCTCGACATACCGCCTCTCCGCCGTGCGCGACGCCCATGGCAACACGACGCGGCTCACCTACCGCGAGGGACGTATCGAGTCGATCGCCGACGCCGCCGGCCGCGTCGTGCGCGTGCGGCGCACGCCCGGCGGCCGCATCGCCGCGCTCGAGGTCAAGAACGCGCCAGAGCGAGGGAGGTGGGTGACCCTCCGGAGCTATACCCACGACGAGCGCGGCGACCTCGTCGCTGACGCCGACGCCGAAGGCTGCGTCACCCGCTATACCTACGACGATCACCGGCTGACATCACGCACGGATCCCGAGGATCTCACCTTCCATTTCCGGTACGACGAGCGTGGCCGCTGCGTCGAGACGTGGGGCGATCACCCCGATCCGGCGCGCCTCGGCCTCGCGGAGGGCGTGCCCGATACGCTCGCCGACGGCACGAAGGCCCGGGGGATCTACCACTGCACGCTCGTCTACGGCGACGACGGGTACTCGGAGGTGGCGGACTCGATCACCGTGCACCGCTACTTCGCCAACGAGTTCGGCAAGCTGGACAAGGCCGTATCCGGCGGGGCCGTCTACTGCCGCACCTACGATGAGAACGGCAATCTGCGCTCGTTCACCAACCCGCTCGGCGCCACCACGACATGGGTCCGCGACGCCCGCGGGCGCACGCTCCGCGTGAGCGATCCGCTGGGGCGCACCACCGTCATCGAGCGCGAGCCGGACGGGCACATCCGCCGCGTCACCGATCCAGGCGGCGGCGTCACGGAGGTGACGCGCGCCGCGGGCGTCCTGTACTGGACCGACCCGATCGGCGCGACCTTCGAGGTACGCATCGAGGCGCGCGGGCTCATCACGGAGACCGTCGCGCCGAACGGCGCGCGCACGCGCTTCCTCCACGACGCGCAGGGCAACGAGATCCAGAAGATCGACGGGACGGGCGCCGTCACAGAGCACGTCTACGATTTCTGGGGACGCTGCCTGTCGGTGCGCGACGCGCTCGGGCACATCACGTCGTACGCCTACAACGACCGGGGCGATCGCATCGCCGTCCGCCACCCGGATGGGGGCGTGACCCGTTACGCCCACGATCGCAACGGGGACGTCGTGCGCGTCGACCACCCGGACGGCACCTCGACGCGCTTCGATCGGGGAGGCCTTCACAAGGTCTGCGCGATCCGCCGCCCGAACGGTGAGGTGAACCGGCTCGGCTACGACCGCGAGGGCCGCCTCGTGCAGGCCGAGAACGCGCGGGGAGACGTGTACCTCATGCGATATGACGCCGCGGGCCGCATGGTGTACGAGCGGACGTTCGCCGGGCTGGAGAAGCACTATCGGCACGACATGGCCGGACAGCTCCTCCTCGAGAAGACCGGCGCGGGCGAGATGACCGAGTTCGCCTACGACGCGGCCGGACAGCTGGTCCAGCGCACCCTGCCGGACGGGGCCACGGAGTCGTTCGAGTACGATCATTGCGGCCAGCTGATCGCCGCCGTCACGCCCACCGGGGAGCTCACGTTCACGCGCAACGCCGTGGGCTGGGTCGTGGAGGAGCGGCAGATCGCGTCGGGGGACGCGTTCTCTGTGCGGCGAACGTACGATCTCATGGGCAACGTGGTGCAGCGGACGACGTCGCTGGGCCACTCGGCCGCCTTCGCGCGGGACGCCTGCGGCCGGGCCACGCAGGTGGTGCTGGACGGGCGCACCGCGGTCGGGGTCGCGCACGACGCGCTCGGACGCGAGATCGCCCGCGCGCTGCCGGACGGAGGGCGCATCCAGGTCGTCTACGACACGCTCGGCCGCATGGCGCAGCGCTGGGTGGGCCACCCGGCGCAAGCGAGCGCGGGCGCCGGCCGGCCCGAGTGGGTCGGCCCTCGCCCGCCGGGGACGACGGTGTACCAGGCGTTCCGCTATGGGCCGTGCTCGGAGCTCGTCGAGTCGTGGGACGACGCGCTCGGCCGGAGGCTGTTCGAGCACGACCCCGCGGGCCAGCTCCTGGGGGTCCGCGACGAGCGGGGCCGGGGGCAGCGCTTTGCGTACGACGCCGCGGGCAACCTCCACGAGCCGGACGGCGAGCAGCGCACGTACGGCGCCGGGAACCGCCTGGTGCAGAAGGGTGGCACCACGTACGCATGGGACGAGTCGGGCAGGCTCACGAGCGCGCGCGACGCGGAGGGGCGGCTGACGCGGTACACATGGAACGCCCTCGGGCTGCTCGGCGCGGTCGAGAGGCCCGACGGGAAGGTGATCGAGCTCAGCTACGATCCGTTCGCGCGGCGCATCGGGAAGCGCACGTTCGAGCGAGCGCCCGACGGGAAGCGGCGCGAGCTGTCGAGCGTGCGCTTCGTGTGGGACGGCGGCGTGCTCGTCCACGAGATCAAGCGCGTGGCGCAGGTGGCGGGCGATCCCGTCGTGGAGGAGCGCACGTACTGCTTCGAGGAGGCCCGGTACGCCCCCTGGGCCCACCGCGACACGCGGGTGGCGGGCGGGCGGCGCGAGGAGAGCCCGTGGTTCCATTACCTGAACGACGACGTGGGCGCGCCCGAGCGCCTGGTCGGCCCAGCGGGCGAGGTGGTGTGCGAGCTCGACCGGTCCGCGTTCGGCGCGAAGGTGAAGGAGGGCGGGCGGACCACGACGCCGCTCCGCTTCCCGGGCCAGTACGAGGACGAGGAGACGGGGCTCGTCTACAACCGCTACCGCTACTTCGATCCCGCGCTCGGCCGGTACCTGAGCGCGGACCCGGCGGGGCTCGACGGCGGGTTCAACGGCTTCGACTACGCAGGCAACGCGCCGACGCGGTTCGTCGATCCGAGCGGGCTGATGCCGTTCTCGACCGTCCGGAACGCGGCCGGGAACAACCCGGAGGGCAAGGATTTCACCGATCCGAAGAACCGTCGCGGGGTGCCGGGCGATATCGAGGGCAAGAGCCAGGGAGAGCGCGGCGGGAAAACAGCGGAGGACCATCGCGAGAAGCACTACAAGGACCCCGCGATCACCGAGGCCGTCAAGAATGCGCAGAAGGCGCGCAATCCGAAGCAGACCGCGACGGGGGACACGACGTGCGCAGAGGTGGACGCGCTGCACAAGATGGCGAGCCAGATCCGCGCCGAAGGAAACGCCCAGCGAACCGCGAAGGGGAAACCCAAGATGACCAATGAGGAGGTGCGCGCCGAGCTTCAGAAGCGCTTCAGGAACGGCGCGACGATCGAGACCACGAACGAGGATGGTGAGGGTATGGCGCCCTGCCCCATGTGCGCCCAGATCTTCCGCGAACTCGGCCTCCACCCGGCGAACATCGGAGAGGACGCCAAGGGCGGCGTGATCGGCCCGAACAACAAGGATGAAACCAAGGTGAATAAGATGGGCCGGTGGGACGGGACCTGGACGCAGAGCAGCGAGCGCACGAAATCTCGGGAGAAGAACATCACCACGGCGCCCTCCTCGACGCCTCCGTTCGCCGGCACTTGACCCGCGAGATGACGATGTCCCCGCCCCATATCCTCGCCCCCGCACCCGTCGAGCGCGCCTTCCGTTGCGCCTGGAATGAAGGGTCGAGCGCTGCGCTCGACCCCGCGGAGCAAACCGCGCTGGCCGCGCTCAGCCGGTGGCTCGACGAGCCGGAGCTGCCCTATGCGATCTTGCATGGCTCGCGCGCGAGCCGGCGCGCGGTCGTGGCCGCCCACCTGGTCCGTGCACAGAACGAAGGTGTCGCCTACGGTGCGCAGCTCGTGCCAATCGGGCCTGATCTCAGGCTCGAGCGTGACATCCTCGCGCTGCTGGTCTCGCGGGTGCTCTCCGACTACGCAGGCGGCGAGCCTCGGCTGTTGCGTAGACAGATCGCGCAGGAACACCTGCGCGTCGGGCCGACCGAGAACGAACCCTCGCTGCTGCTCGCGATCACCGACGTCGAGGAGGCGGAGCCGCTCGTCGCCTGGCCGGCGCTGTTCTCCGCCGTTGGCCCCCGCGTCAAGGTGCTCGCCACCGTCGAGGGCGACGACGCCGCGGCCCGCGCGTGGATCCAGCGCCTCGGCTTCGATCCTGCGCGCACGCAGATCCATCCACTGCCGGTGCGGCCCTGGCCCACACCGGGCGATCCCGCGGAGCTCCTCGCGACCGCGGGCGCCGCATCAGCCAAGCTCCTCGGCCTGCTCTCCGTCGCCTACGGCCGGCTCCCCGAGGACGAGATCACTGCCGCCCTCGGGGCGCCCATCGAGGGCGCCCTCGCCGGGAGCGAGCCGCTCGTCACGGCCGTCGATGGCACCTACGCGTTCCGCTCGAACGCGGCCCGCCGCGAGGTCGAGGAGCGCCTCGTCCTCGGCGCGCGCGAGACGTCGACCCGCCAGCTCCTAGCGCTCCCGCCAGACGGCTATCCCTGCGCCTACGTGCGCGCGCACATGGAGCAGAGCGACGCACCGCTCCAGGCATTCGCCGCGCTGGTCACCGAGGAGCACCTCGCCCGCTGGATGGCTCGGCCCGAGGCCTACCTCGGCTTCGTCGCCGACCTCGAGCGCGTACGCCGTCGCGCCGTCGTGGTGCTTCCCATGGGTCGCGAGGCAACGGCCCTCGCCGTACGCGCGGCCCTCGTCGAGGCGAGCCTAAACTGGTGCGCCCGACGCAAGGACCATGATGCTCCCGTCGGCGTCGAGCCCATCAACCGGCAGAAACGGATCGCCGACGAGCGAGATCAGGCCAGGGCGCTCACCGCGCTCGGCGCGGCGATGACGGCCGGCCCGGCGCGCGCCGAGGTGCTCGCGTGGGCCGCGGACGCCGCACGGCGCATCCCGGAGACCGAATTCCGCGGGGATGTCCTCCTGAGCCTCGCCGAGTGCGCCGGGGCCGAGACGGGATACGCGTTCGCGCGGGAAGCGCTCGCCGCGTTTCGGACCACGGAGGACGCGGAGAAGCGAGCGCATCAGATGCTTGTCGCGACAGGGGCACTGCCTCCGGAGGAAGGGGTCGCGGTCGCGCGCGAGGCGCTCGCTAGCCTCCGCAACGGCGCCGGAGATCCTGGCGATATCGAGGCCTTCTCCAGACATTTCCCGCACGCCGTCGCCGAGGCGCTCTGGCCCGACGCGGAGGCGCTGCCTGGGCCGGCGCGGGCGCGAGCGCTCGCCGCGCTCGCGCGGGTCCTCGGCGATCCCGAGCGCGTACGCGCCGCCTTCGCCGCGGTGGAGCAGCACATCGAGCCGTACGACCTGAAAGAGCACTGGACGCTCGCGCGGCTTATACCGCACCTCGCCGCCCCGGAGGCCCGCCGTGCCGCGGCGCTCGCGCCCGGGTTCGGCGAGCACGCCGTCGAGCTCCTCGAGGGGCTGATCCCGCGCCTCAGGGCGCTGGGCGATCCCGCCGACGACCTGATCGAGGCGCTGCCGGCAGCGCCTCGCGTGCGGGCGCTGGCCCGGAGCCTCCCCTTCGCCACGGAGCCGGCGCGGCTGCTGGCGCGGATCGACGAGGCCATTCAGAAGGCCGAACCGCGCGACCGCTACGGGCTGCGGATGTTCGAGGTGGGGCCCTGGTTCGCGGCGAAGGGCGACAGCGACACGCTGCTCGCCGCGGTCGGGCCGCTCAGCGACGCTGGCCGTCTGGGCGCCTTCGGCTTCCTGGCGCGCCACGACCCCGTGCACGCGCCCGAGCTGGTGCGTCAGGCTCTCCCCCTGGCCCTGCGCTTCGGCGCCGACGAGCCGGACCGCCTGCTCGACCTGGTCCCGCTGGCCCGCCACTTCCCGCCCGAGGGCGCCGCCGCGGCGCTCGGCATCCTGCTCGACGCGCTCGCTGGCGACTTCCGCCACGCCGCGCTCGCGGGCGACGGTGTGACCCTCGTGCGGATCGCGCCCCTCATCGCGGCGCTCGCGGGCGACGAGGGCCTGGCCGGCGCGGCGCGCGAGGTGGTGCAGGTCGCAGCGTGGTTCCCCTGAGCGCCGCGGTGCTCGCGGGCTGCCGTCGTGGACTGCCGCCCGCCTGCCTTGGCAGCGCGCCGGCGGCATCCTCGGCGGCCAATGGCGCCCAGGCCTGGCACGGACCAGCTACCGCTTCTTCGTCGCCATCGCCTTCACGACCGCGTCGACCGCCGTGACCAGCGAGCGCCTGAAGGCGTGCAGCCGCTGCTCCGCCGCCGATCCCTTCGCGACCGGCTGGTTTGGCGCGAAGCTGAACCAGGACATCGACAGCCCGAGGAGGATGACGAACAGGTCCTCGGCGCACGGCTTCGGTGTCGCCCCGAGGTCGTAGGCCGCGGCGAGCTCCTGCACCTTGGCGGTCGCGACGTCGTGCTGCGCCTCGTCGGGCAGCTCGAGCTGCCTCCACATCATCATCCGCACGCTCTTCGGATTCTCGACCAGGTGATCGAAGACGCCTGCGACGAAGGCCGGCAGGTCCGACGGGTCGAAGGGCACGGCGTCGAACGCGATCTGGCACCGCTCCTCGAGCACGCTGCGGAACAGACCCTCCTTGGAGCCGAAATAGGCGTAGATGGCCTGCTTGTTCGCCGAGGCCCGCTCCGCGATGCGGTCCACGCGCGCCCCAGCCAGCCCTCGCTCGGCGAACTCGTCGAGCGCAGCGTCGAGGAGCCTCTTCTTTGTCGCCGCCGAATCGTAGCGCATGGGTGGATCCTTCATGGAGCACACGCCGTGGCGCGCGGCAAGCAGAGCGCACCGCCCCCTCGCCCAGTTGACACGGCCAAGGCCGCTCCCTAGATTTAAACCATCCAGTTGGTTTAACACAGATGCGCGCGCCGACGATGACGATGGCGCCGAGAGAGCCTGGGCCGGTACTTCTGAATCGGCCCGTTATCCATGAGATCTTCCCACAGGAGCTTCGGTGTAACGCATGAAGATTGCCATTGTCGGCGCCGGTAGGATTGGGAGCACCTTTGCCTTTCAGCTCGCGCGCGCGGGGCACGAGGTGACGGTGATCGCCCGCGGAGAGCGGCTGGAGCAGCTGCGGCGAGACGAGGCGATCGTGAGCGCCTCGGGCGAGCGCGCGGCGGTGCGCGTGACCGCCGCGCTCGACGCGACGGCGGCGTGGGATCTGGTGCTCGTGACGGTGCTCGCGCACCAGGTGGACGCGGTGCTGCCTGCGCTGGCCGAGAGCGCGGCGAAGGCCGTGATGTTCATGTTCAACACCTTCGAGCCGCTCGGCCGCCTCCGAGAGGCGGTGGGCCCGGCGCGCTTCGCCTTCGGCTTCCCCGCGATCCTGGCGACCCTCGAGGACGGCAAGCTGACGTCGAAGGTCGTCACCCGAGGCATGGTCACCCCGGTGACGGACGCGGGATGGGCGAAGGTCTTCACGGACGCCGGCATTCCCGCCGTCGTGCACCCCGACATGGAGAGCTGGCTGCGCACGCACGCGGCGCTCGCCGTGCCGGCGATGGTGGCTATCACCACGGCGCACGCGCGGAACGCAGGCGTGTCGTGGGCAGAGGCGATGCGCCTCGCGCGCGCCCTGGAGGAAGGGTTACGCGTGGTGCGCCACCTCGGAAACACCATCACGCCGGAGCCGATCGTGACGCTGAGCCGCCTGCCCACGCCGGCGGCGGCCGCGCTCCTGTGGGGGCTCAGCAGGGTCGACGCCGTCCGCAAGACGGGCGCCGTCGGGCCTGGCGAGCCGCGCGCGCTGATCGACGCGATGGCCGCCGCGGCGCCGGGTCAAACACCGACGCTGCTCGCCATCCGCCCCTGAAGAAGACAGCGCGCCCATCCACGAGGGCACGAGGCGCCCCGCCCTCGTGAAGACGCCCGGGATGTCGTCTGGCCAGGGCTAGGACGAGCTCTCGTCGACAGAGCCCAGCCCGTCGTCCGGCTCGCCGGCGCCTGCCTCTGCCCCGAGGCCGTGCCGCTCGATGAGCCGGCGAAGCTGCGTCCGGTGCATGCCGAGCGCCCGCGCCGCGGCCCGCACGTTGCCGCCTTGCTCGCGCAGCGCCGCCTCGATGCGGGCGCGCTCGCCGGCGTCGAGCGGGGGGGCGCGCGAGGGCAGCGCGCGGCGTGCCCGGGGCGCGGCAGGTGTGCTGTTCCGGACTTCGGCGGGCGGGGCGCCGGAGGGCGGGTCGGGCTCGAACAGGGCGCCGGCGCTCGCGCTGAGGTGCGCGGCTTCGATGCGCGAGGCCCCCTGCATGAGCGCGCCCTGGGCGGCGGCGCGCGCCTCGACCAGGAGCTCGCGCACGTTGCCCGGCCAGGGCCGCAGCAGGCACGCCTCGACAAGCGAGACGTGGAGCCCCAGCTCGGGCGCGATCTGCCGCACTTGCTGCTCGATCAAGAGGGCCATCTCCTCGAGGCGCCGCCGCAGGGGCGGCAGCTCGACGGCGGGGCGCCCCAGGCGAAAGTAGAGGTCTTCGCGCAGCCGCCCGCTCGCGACCTGCGCGCGCAGGTCGCGGTGGCTGGCCGAGCAGAAGGCAAAGTCGACCTTCTTCGGCCTGGACGCGCCGAGCGCGAGCACCTCGCGCGTCTCGAGCGCGCGCAAGAGCTTGGCCTGCACCTCGAGATCGAGCTCGCCGATCTCGTCGAGAAAGAGGGTGCCCCCCTCGGCCGCCTGGAGATACCCCTGCGCGTCCGCGTTGGCGCTCGAGTAGGTGCCGCGTTGCACGCCGAAGAGCAGGCGCTCGGCGATGCCCTGCGGGATGGACGCGCAGTTGACGGGCACGAAAGGCCCGGCGGCGCGCGGGCCTTGCTCGTGGAAGGCGCGGGCGACGCCCTCTTTGCCGGTGCCGCTCTCGCCGCGAATGTGCAGCGAGAGCCCGAGCTCGGCCGCGCGCGCCGCCTCGGCGAGCCGCAGCTGCATCGCCGGGCCTCGCACGAACCCCTCGCGCGCCACGACGCCCTGGCGTGCCAGGGGGCCGACGTCGGTCGAGGGCACGAAGAGCGAGTCGCCGAGGCGCACGACACACCTCGCCTCGCGCGGCGCCCCCGCCGGCAGCGGCTCCCCGTCGACGACGGTGCCGTTCTGGCTGCCGAGGTCCTCGACCCAGAAGCGCCGCCCATCGAAGCGGAAGCGGGCATGGCGCCGCGACATCCGAGGGTCCTTCGCCTCGCCGAGCACCGCCGAGCCGCGACCGAGCTCGAGCGCCTCGCCCTCGAAGGGCAGCGCTCTGGCCAGGGTCACCCCGGCGCCGAAGACGCGAACGAGGCCCGGCGCGGCGGCGGGCGCGCCGCTGCTCGAGGCGCGGTGCCCGCTCGGCTGCAGGGTCGATCCGTCGTCCGTCATCCCGCGGTCATTATAGGTGCCTGGCGCCGGCAGATGTGCCCATAGCGGTGTCCACAGCGGTGCCCGCGCCGGTGCCCGCGGCGGGGTCCTCCAAGGGTCGACACGCGGCGCAGCGGCCCGCGGCGGCGCACGCGGGCCTGCGCTGGATCAGGGCCGGCGACAGAGCGGCTGGCACGCGCCTCGCTAACCATCGCGAACGACCATCGCGCCCGCGGAGCACGCCGCGCGCGGCGGCACCGACTCCCGCGGTGCCCGGTCGACGCCACCACGCTGTGCCCCCCTGAGCCGGGGGGCGCGAGGCCATCCGCTGCCGACGCCGCGCCGCGCGCTGCGCGCGGGTGGCGCGAGCCCGCTCAGGAGGAACTCATGTCGAATCATGTCCCCACACGCACCCGCCGTAGCTCGGTCCTGTCTCCTCTCGTCCTGGGAGCGCTCGGCGCGCTCGCGGCCGGGTGCCTCGCCGACGCGGAGCCCGCGCCGGAAGCGCAGGACGAGACCGGCGCCGGCGAACAGCCGATCGTCAGCGTGGGCTCGCCGGTCGTCGGCCCCTCCACCACGAGCGCGACCCTGCCCGCGGCCGGCATGAGCGCGGTGCCGGCGAGCACGCCGATCACCGACACGAGCTCGAGCGCCATCCGCCTGGCGAGCTTCTCGAACGGAGCGGACCTCGCGGCCGGGCCGACGAGCGACCGCGCGAGCTGGCGCAACGCGGCCACGACCGACCCCTTCTCGGCGCCTCCGGCGCTCAGGACGCACCTCGACGAGGCGCTCGCGAGCGCGGACGCGAAGGTCGTCGCCGCGCTCGACGAGGCCGACGCCAGGGCGGTGCTGGCCGATTTCGCGGCGAGGTTCCCCGGGGGGCTCTCGGCCAGCGTGACGCAGGACTTCGACGGCTTCGCCGCGGCGCGCGCCCGCTGGCTGAAGCGATCGAGCGAGAAGGCGGGTACGTTCAATTACCCTGACCCGCGCCTGTTCAGCGAGGCGCGCCAGCGAGGCGCGCGCCTGTACTGCGCGGCCCGCGAGGTGCAACGCCAGCAGAGCGCGCGCCGCAAGCGGTCGATGGGCCGGAGGGCGCTCGCCGAGCTCAACCTCTTCGGCCGCACGGTGGACTTGCTCGTCATGGAGCCGACGGTGGTGCTCGACGGGCCCGAGCGCTTCACCGGCTCGGGCGTCAACGACGGCGCGCAGGCGTTCGTCGTGCCGATCCTCGCGGGGGGCAAGCTGACGCCGATCGGCAACATCGGTCTGCCGGGCTTCGGCGAGATGCGCGCGCCGCTCGCCTTCGTCAGCGCGGACGGCGAGGTGGTGAACGATGCGTCGCGCGACCTGACGACGGGCTTCTTCAACCGGCGCTTTCAGACCGTCACGCACGCCGACGCGGTGGTCTCGCGCCGGGCGGTCGTGCAGCCCGACCCCGTGAGGTTCCCGCTGTTCGATATCGGCGTCGTGCACGTGAATTTCGAGCTCAAGGCGCGCGCCGACATCGGCACGCTGGGCACGCCGAACGAGCGGCTGCTCGGCCACACCACGGGCACGCTGCCCTTCGGCCTGACGCCGCGGCCGACGGGCCCCCTCGGCTCGATCGTCACGCCCTTCCCGGTGTCGTGGGGCGACATGCCGATGATGCTCAACTCGGGCACGCCCGCCACGCCGACGCCGGTCGCGCCGGCGGCGGGCCTGCGCTGGTTCCTTCTGTCGCCCTCGGGGGCGGGCGACATGGGCCTGATGCCGGTGACGAACCCGATGCTCGCGCGCATGATTCAGGACGATGATCACACCTTCACGGTACGGCACAGCGCCGGCATGGAAGCGGTATTGACGGCGGGCGCCGGGCTCGACATCGGCATCTTCGCGATGTGGCTCGACGTCTCCGGCGGGCTCGGGGTCAACGGCGGCCAGGAGCAGGTGCTGCGCGATGCGGTCGTGCTCGAGAACCAGCAGCCCGTCGCGATGCTCTCGGTGACCCCGCGCGGCTTCGTGAACGCGACGTACTCGGCGGGCATCAAGCTGCACCTGCGCTTCGGGCCCTTCGGCTTCGACGTGCCCATCGTCAACACCCGCGGGACGCTGGCCGAGACGACGACGGGCGACTGGCCCGAGGCGAACCGCTTCCGCATGGGCACCGGCTCCGGCACGGGCGCTCCCTTGACGCAGCCGAACGTCCTGTCGCACCTGCCGCTCGACCCGGGAGGCGCCTTCTCGAGCTTCCCCGCCGGCAACGACGTCAATACCTGCCTCGCCGACACGGCGCCGAACCCGCCGACGCCGCCGCCTTGCGCGGCCGACGCGCCGAGCGGCACGCGCCCGGCGGTAAGCATCTGCCTGACGGGCCGGGCGGTCTCCGGCTTCCCCTACCCGTCGAACGTCTGCGCCGACCCGGCTTCGTACTCGAGCACCCTGCGCGCCAGCGGGTTCAGCGCGGCGCAGGCGAAGTGCGTCGAGTCCCAGCTCAGCCTCGTGTGCGCCCCTGTCTCGGCGCAGACCAGCCTGACGAGCGTGAATCACGTGACAAACATTCGCTTCAACCCCGACGGCAGCGTCGACACGAGCGCCATCGGCGCCGAGGCCGAGGCGGTGCGCGCGGCGATGCAGCAGTGCGAAGACGCCTTCGGCGCGGGCGCGGCTCGATCGCTCTTCGGCGTCGAGGCCTGCGACGACCACGGCAAGCCCTTCAGCCCGAACCAACCGCTCTTCAGCGTCACCGGCGGCAACACGACAATCCGCCCGCCGAGCTGCGAGTGAAGGCGGCGCCCGGGGCGGGAGGGCCGCACCCTGCCTCCCGCCCCGGGACGTCACGCGGGTTGTCAGGACACGGCGGCCCGCGTCCAGAGTGAGCTGCTGGCCCCGGGGTGGTGAGGGCTGCGAGCACGACCAGCGCGACGAGGAGGATGACCGATGATGAACGGAACCTGGCTAAGCGAGCGACGTGGGCGCGGCGTGAGGGCCGCCGGAGGCGTTTCGGGGGTGTGGCGCGTGCGTTCGATGCTGGCGCTCCTGGCGATGGGCGCGTGCGGCGCCTGCGCCCTGCCCGCGCCCGGGGATCCCGAAGACGCAGCGCCGTCAGCGCCGGACGCACCCCCGTCCGACGTCGAGGCGGACGGCACCGGTGAGCCCGCCGATGCGCCTCCGCCCGGCGCGGAGACGGGGGGCGTCGAGGGGGACGCGACGTACGAGCTCCCTGGTCTCGGGGCGCGGAGGCTCTATGACCCCACGAAGCGCCCTGGCAGCAATGGCCCGGGCATCTACGTGGGGGCGGCCAGCGATAGCACCTACTGCTTTCTCAGCGATCAAGGCGTCCCGGCCTTTTGCCCCGAGCGGTTCATCAACGGTCCGGGGGGCGTCAAGCTGGAGCTCCGCAGCGCGTCGAACCGCGCCGCGGTGTACTCGTCCGCCGTGAGCGCGTCGCGCGTGCTGCCCGGCGAGACGGCTTTTCGGCCGGTCGTGCTGCGAAGCGTGCGCGCCGCCGGGATGGATCTCGAGATCGAGTACGCGCTCGACGGCGTTGTGTACTCGCCCGTCCGGGGAGCAGCGCTGTCGTCGTTCAAGCTCGAGGTGGCCGGCCCCGGGGGCATGCCCTTCCGCTACGAGCTGATGATAGAGCCGCCGGGCCCGGCGCTGCTGACGCCGCCGCCGCCGAACCCGGAGCCGCGCTCCTGGTTCCGCCGGTACAGCGTCAAATACCGGGTGATCCCCGCCGAAGCCGACCCGAGCGCCTCGATGTGGCGCCGCCACTGCAGCGTGGGTGGCATCGACCTCCGGGCGTCGTTCGCGGGCGAGATCAAGGTCGACGGCCTCCTCGCCACCGTCGAGCGCGACGCGAGCGCGACAACGATGAGCTGTGAGACGGGGGCCATCGACGCGTGCCTCTCGTGGGGATATGCCCCCTGGAAGACCGAGAACACGAGCCCCGACCAGGGCCGGTACCTGTTCGGATCGTGCCTGCACGCGAAGCGCGCGGCCTACTTCGCCGGCCCCGCGGGCGGCGCAGAGCGCACGACCAGCTTCACGCTCCCGAGCACCCCGATCGTCGTGCGCGACGTGCGGGGCATCCTTCCGGGCGCCGATCCGGCGTACCTCGAGGCGGTCTGGAGCCCGGAGGGCGCGGTCTGCCTGAACGTGGAGAACCTGCGCATCTCCGAGTACCGCGACTACGTGAGCACGCTCCCCTCGCTGCCCGCGTGTACGGCCCCCTGGGCCAGCATCGGCGCGTTCGCCACGGGGCGCGTCGGGCCGCCCGGCCCCTCGACGCGGTGAGCAGGCCCGATGGCTACCATGTCTCGATGGCCCTCCTGCCGCCGGAGCCGCACCGGGCAAGTCATGCTGCCTGCGCGGGTTGAGCCGCCGGAAACCACAGGCGGAAGCTCGAGCCCTGGCCCGGCGTGCTCTCCACGGCGATGGTGCCGCCGTGCGCCTCCATCAGCCCCTTGACGATGTAGAGGCCCAGGCCGAGCCCCGTGTTCTTCTCGCGCGCCCGCGGGGCTTGAAAGAAGCGATCGAACAGCCTGCCCAGATCCGCCGCCGAGATGCCCGGGCCGCGATCCTCGACCGTCAGCGCCGCGCCTCCCCCCTCCGGACGGAGGGTCACGCGGATCGGCGAGCCGGCATCCGCGTACTTGGCGGCGTTGTCGAGAAGGTTCGTGAGGATCTGCGACACCCGGGCCGGATCGACGAAGACCTCGGGCACACGCCCCTCCACGTGGAGGGTCACCGGGTGCTGCCCGAGGGTCGGCTCGATTTCCGTGAGCAGCGCGCGCGTCGCCTCCTCCAGCGACACGCGCTGGCGCTCGAGCGAGAGCCGCCCGAGCTCGATGCGAGAGACGTCGAGCAGGTCCTGCGCCATGCGCGAGATCCGGCTGCCTATCCGGCGCAAACACTGGAGCTGCTGAACCGACACGACGACCGAAGCGCCCTCGCGTCTCGCGAGCAGCGCGTCCAGGAGCAGCGTCATGGCCGCGACGGGGTTGCGGAGATCGTGAGCGATGACGGCCGCGAACTCGCTCCTCAAGCGGTCCATCTCGCGATGGGCCTCCTGCGTGCGCGCGACTTGCTGAGCGTAGGCGATGGCCAGCGCCGACTGCGCGGCGAAGAGCCGGACCATACGCTCGTCCTCCTCCGTGAACTCGGCGCCACCGTCCTTGTCGCAGAGATAAAAGTTCCCGAACACCTTCTTCCCGATGAGCAGCGGGACGCCGAGGAAGGACGTCATCGCCGGGTGATGCGCGGGGAAGCCGACCGATCGCGGATCGGCGTGGATTTTCGCCACCCGCCTGGGTCGCGCGTCGCGGATGAGCGCACCCAGGAGCCCGCGGCCCTGGGGTAAGCTGCCGATGTGGTCGGCGACCTGCTCGGGGACGCCCACGTGGACGAAGTCGGAAAGGCCAGTGCCCTCGGCGTCGAGCACCCCCAGGGCGCCGTAACGGGCGCGGGTCAGCTCGCAGGCCTGCTCCACAAGGCGGCGCAGCAGCGCGTCCAGGGGCATGGCGGCCTCGATGTCCATGGCCACGTCGCGGAGCAAGCGCAGCCGGCGGGCCTCACGGCGCTCGGCTTCGCGCAGCCGCGCTTGCCGCAGCCCGAGCGCACAGGCGCCCGCCACGCCCCGGAGCAAGCGGCGCTCGATCGGGCTGAGCTTCCCCGGCTGCCGCCACGCGAGCCCTAGCACCCCGACACGCTCGCCCCCCGCGCTCAGGGGGAACGCCGCCATCGCGTGGAACCCGAGCTCGAGCAGGCGCAGGGTGCCGCGGAAGGCGCTCGCTGGCAGCTCCTCGATGCGCGCGACCTCCTGGATGTCGCCTGTCTCGGCTGCCAGCGCCATAACGCTGTTCGCCAGGTTCAGGTTGGAGTCTTGTACGAATGCCTCGGGGAGGCCGACCGAGGCCACCAGCCTGAGGCGTTCGCCGCGCTCGGTGGCGATGAGGATTACGGCGTCGGCGCGAACGGCGGCGGCCACCTCGTCGAGCAGCCCATGGGCCAGGGCCGAGGGCTCGTCCGCGCTGGGCAGCGCGGAGCCGATGCTGGCCACGAGGTCGGCGAGCCGGACCGCGAAGGGCTCATCGGCGACGTTCTCGAACGCCAGCAGCGCCTCGCCGGCCGACGCGCGGCAGCGCACCAGCAGCAGGAGGCGGCGATCGGTCCGTCGATCGTACCAGACCTCCTCGTCGCTGAAGGACTCGCCGCGAAGGGCGCGCCGCCACGGCGACTCGTTCTCGGCAAGGACCGCCTGGCTCCCGAGCCGGGATATCTCGAAGCGCTCCGACAGGCGTTCCGGCGTCGGTGATTCCATCTCCAGGAGCTCGCTCAGGGACGCGCTCGCCTGGACCTCACCCGTGCTGGCCAGCCTCATCACCGGCCAGGGGAGCAAGGACTCCACGATCATGCAGAAGCTCTTGGGACGCCCGAGGGCGACCGTCGAGGTCACCCCGGCCGCAAGCGCCGGGCGCATCGAGATCGATAACGTGAGGTCGAGCGGCGGCTCCGCCGGGTCGCGCCCGATCTCGATCGCCTTCTGCTCCGAGTCCTGCGGGTCGAGCCCGCGCGCGAGGTCGCACGAGGCCCAGTCGTTGTAGAGATCGCCGAGGTTCCACCGGGGGATTCGGCTGGCGAGGACGGAACCTCAGGACCGACTGCCGAGCGCGGCGGCGGCGCCGCCCGCCCGGTCAGGGGTCGCCCCAGGGAGGGATGTCATTTCCCCAGGATGCAAAGGTTTCGACCCTGAGATTCGTGCGCTGGACGTCCGTGCAACCATCCGAGTAGGCGCAGTAGAGTGTGCGCGCGCCGACCCGAACCTTGTACTTCCCATCGACCCTCGGCCGAGTGCCGATGAGATCGCTGACACAAGCGCCGGAGCTCCACACCCCACTTTCTTGAGTGGTGGTGATGGTGGGGCTGCTGGTGCTGGTATCCCAGACATAGTAGCCCGTCAGGAGGTGGGTACGCTCGCAGTCCGTCTGGTTCGTGATGTCTCCCAAGGTCGTGCCGCCGTGGAGCCTGGTACGTATCGTCATACCGACGATGGCACTGAAAGGGGGCAAATTCGTGTACTCCACGAGGTACTGCAAAGGACAAGTGGGACCTGGGTTGTAAGTCCAGTCCGGGCTCTGCTGCACCCCGCGGGTCGAATTGATGTTCCCATTCGCGGGAGCCATGCCTGTCATGCTGATCGTCCCGCATCCAACCTCGCCGAGGGCCTGCTGAGCCTGGCCGAGCTCATCGTCGGCGAGGTCCGACTTGTACGATTCCCCCTCGATGCAGCCGGCGGCAAGCGCAGACATCGTCGCCGTGATCAACAAAAACAAATGCTTCATGCGTTTTCCCAACGATTGGTTTGATGTTGAAGTTGTGGCGACGGCTCTCCCCGGGAGACGGGCCCCGCGCCGCGCATTGCATGGGCTGTGCCGAGCCCGAGATGCCGGAGCGTCGCCCATGGGCCGCCACGCCGCGGCCGGCGAGTCGCCGTCGCAGAGCGCACCCACACGGGCAAATTGAGCCGAGGAGCCTACTTTACCGGGCAGTTGCACCAGCGCACCACCGGCTACGGCGAGGAGCGAGTCGCGCTGCGCCACACCGGAGCCGTGACATGTCACGCTGGAGCGGAGGCACGTCACGTGACATGTCTCGTGACATGTCACGGGGGGTTGATGCCCAGCACCAATCCAAAGATGGCCCCAGCGAAACAGGTCCTTGGGTAGCAGCGGGGCGATGAGAGATGTCGAAGCCGAGGAGGGCACACGCGAGGGGTAGTCGCGCCGGCTGGACCGGGGGGCGCGGGGCGCCACGGACTCGAGCGCCCTCCGGCCTCGTACCGTGCTCGCTCGTGAATATCTCGGAGCTCCGCGGCAACGAAGCCGACGCGGGGACGACGTCCCCAGTACACGCGCTGTGCTGGGCGCGACGCGCTGCAGCTCGAAGCTGACCGCGGCGCGCCCCTGCGGCACCCGTCGGAAGGACCATCGCGATGCCCGGCCTACGTCTCCTCTTGTGTGCTCTGGTCTGGCCCCTCCTCCTGCTCCCCGCGCGCGCCGCGTGGGCCGCGATAACGGTGAGCATCATGGATCCTGCGGCGGACTCGGTGCCGTTCAGCCCGATGCTCGTGCGGGCACGCATCACGTCGACCGACGCGCTCACCGGCGTGGCCGCGCAGATCGACGCGAGCTCCTTCGATCTCACGGCCGCGGGCAATGACGTGTTCTCAGCGCTCGTGCAGGTCGACGCGCTCGCCTTCGGTCCCCACACGCTCACGGTCACCGCGACCGACGTCACCAGCGCGAGCGCGTCAATCTCCAGGGAGCCGCGTCAGCTCGTGCAGGGACGAGATCGCCTCGAATCCCAGCCGCCGGTACATCTCCTTCGGCCAGTCGTCCGCGGTGGCATTGAGAAAGAGGACCCGGTGGCCGCTCTGCTGAGCGGCCTCGATCGCCGTCCGCACCACGGCCCGCGCGTAGCCCCGTCCGCGGTGCTCCTCCAGCGTCGCCACCTCCTCGATCTGCGCCACCGCGCCGCCCTCGTAGAGGTCGCAGGAGCTCACGACGCGCCCATCCACGATGACGCCGAAGTGGCGCAGGCGCGCCGCCCGGCGCACGAGGAGGTTGCGGTCGACGAGCTGCCGCACCACCTCGGCGCCCTTCCCCTGTTTGAGGCGCCGCACCGTCTCCTCGACCATCGGGCGAACGGTGCTCCAGTCGAGCTCGCGGACGAGCTGCGCGCCGGCGCGCCCATCAGGCAGCGCGCGGTGCACCATGACCAGGTCCCGCCGCGCGACCCAGCCCATGGCCACGAAGTCGGGGGCCAGCCGGAGACCGGTGCGCTCGTCCTCGATGGTGATGCTGCGGTGCGCGTGCCCCGCGGCGCCGAGGAGGTCGTCGCAGATCGCGGCGAGCTCCGCCGCCCGCACCTCGCCCCCCGCCTCCTCCAGCCGAAGCCGGTTGTGGCTGAACGAGAGGCGGAATTCATCGTTGAACAGCGCGGTTCCGCCCGGGAACCGCTCGAGGCGGGTGGAGGCCCGGTCCTGGAGCGTCCGACGGAATGAAATCACCTGTGCGAGCTCGGTGGTCATGTCCAAGGAGCTCGTGGCACATCCATGAGCGCGCGCGAACGCCCAACTGCACGCGGTGTTCTTGCTGCGGACAGCGCGTTGCCGAGCGCCCGTCGCGCGCGGCTTCTCCAGGAGAATGCGGATCGCGTAAGAGCCTCTATGCCAACCAGCGCGTGCAGCGTGGCTGTACCGTGGGACGAGCGCCACGAGGAGATTGACTTTCGGATCGCGATTGGATCTCCTAGCGCGACAAACGGGCTGGTTTCAACGTGTTCGGTGTTCTAGCGCCTGTGTCGCCGCGATCAGAGAGGAATTCATCATGAATGCGCGTTATGCGATCGGACTCATCGTCATAAATTTCGGTTGCGCGGAGACGACCCCGAGCGCCTCGAGCCCGCCGCCGAGCGCACCGCTCGCGAGCGCCGGAGCTCCCGCGCCCGTTGCGCCCGCGCCGTCGGCGCCGGCACCTTCGCAAACGACGCCGGCGACCGAGCCCGCGGCGACGGCGGGCGTCCCCAAGCTGGCGCCCCCCGAGACGCCCGATGCCATCAAAGCGCCGAGCACGGCCAATCTCGTCTTGAAGGCGAGCGCCAAGGGCTCTCAGATCTACGTGTGCGGCAAGAAGAAGGAGCCCAAGGCGAAATTCGAATGGACGCTCAAAGCCCCGGACGCGACGCTCTCGGACGAGTCAGGAAAACCGCTGGGCAAACACTACGGCGGCCCCACGTGGGAAGCGGCCGACGGCAGCAAGATCGTCGGCGCCATGAAGGCCAATGCAGACGCTCCCGACACCACCGCGATCCCCTGGCTGCTCCTGGAAACCAAGTCGGCCGAGGGGCAAGGCGTGCTCAGCCACGTCGCGTGGGTTCAGCGCGTTCAGACCGTGGGCGGCAAAGCTCCGGCGGACGGCTGCGACAAGGCGCACGATGGCGCCGAGGCGCGCATCGACTACAGCGCGACCTACTACTTCTATGCGAACCCGTGAGCTCGCTCGATCCCTGATCGTGTTCGGCGTACCGGGCGAGATGCCGTAAACCCCACCACCGCCTCTCACCAACCGTGGGAGCGCGTGAGCTGGTGGCTGAAGAGCGTCGCGAGGGCGAGAAAGCCGCAGAGACCGAAGTAGCGAATGGCCCAGGTCTTTCGGTCGTCGGCCGTAACAGCTTCGAGATCGTCGTTGTTTCGGCTGAAGGCCCCTCGCAAGCTGAGCGCGGCGATCACGATCAGCTGAGGGGTCGGGCTCGCGACGCAGAGCAAAGCCATGAGCACCGCGCCGATGATCCAGGCGCGCCGTGAGAGCACGCGGGCGATGCGACCGCCGTCGAGGAACCCCAGCGGCACAAGGTTGAACAGGTTCAGGAAGAACCCCGTGTAAGCCAGCGCGAGGAGGAAAGGACTTCCGAGCGCCAGGCCCAGCCCCGCTGCCGCGAGCGCGGCTGCGGTCCCCGCGACGGGACCCGCGTAGGCGATGTCGGCTTCGATCCGCGGATGTTCGGGTTGCGCCTTCATCGCGATCATCGCGCCGAAGAACGGGATGAACACGGGCCAGCCCGCGGGGATGCCGGCCCGTTTCATCGCAACGCCGTGCCCGAGCTCGTGAATCAAAATCATGAGCACGAGCCCCACGGCGAACGCCACGCCTCCGTTCAGCGCGTAGGCCAACACCGACGCCCCGAGGGTCCCGCCCGTCAGCAACAGCTTGCCGAAGGGCAACGTCTTGGCGATGACCAGCAGGCTCTTGCCCTTCGCGAGGAGCGCGAGCCCAGCCGCGACCGCGCCCGTTCGAAGGAGCCCGGTGCTCCGGGAGGCAGGTGCCAACGCAGCAGCAGCGCCGGCGTTCGCCGGCGCCGGCTCGCTGCCCTTCACCGGATCATGCCTCGGTGCCGGCATCTTTCTTCCTGTTCAACAGGCGCTTCAGCAAGGCTCCGAGCGCGAGCACGCCAACCACGACGAACTTCTTGCCGGCCGCCAGCGCCACGATGATCACCTTGAAGAACTTGGCGAAGAGCCCGATCTTGGCCGCCTTGAGCAGCCCGAAGCCGGCCCCGCCCAGCACGAGCCCGGTGAGCCCGTATTCGGCGACCTTGTCCGTGGAATCGTTGAAGTCCTCGTAGCGCTTGCCGGCGCCGAAGCCGGTCTTCGACAAGAGGAGCGCGCCAGCCGGTTTGTGTCGCGCGAGCTGCTCCTTGTCGGTGACGAGGTTGAGCGACAGATAGCCCATTCGGCCGAGCACGCGCGTATTGTAGTTGATCGAAGCACCCTCGGGGCTCTGGACGATGAGCCCCCAGATCAATTGATGCTTGGCTTGATCGTAGCGCGGCAGCTCATCCCAGCCGCCCGCGTGGAGCGGAGGGAACCCGCGCTTCTTCCGCTCGGCGTTGTACTCCTCTTCCCCCTCTCGGATCGACTCCAGGAGCTCCTCGGCGTCGAGCTTTTCGTCGTCCTTGATGTAGCCGGACTCCTCGTAGCGCAGCGTGACCAGGTACTCGTTCGCCTCGTCGGTCGAGACGATCAGCCCGACCAGATCCTCGACATTGAGGTTGCCCATCCTCTGCATGATCTGGCCAGCGTGAGGCGGGGCGAGAAACGCGAAGCCCTCGGGCAGGTCGATGGCCGCACCGTGCCCGAGATCGATGTTTCGAGGTCCCGGTTGCCAGGGCAGCTCTTGCGCCGGCGCGGCCGGCTCGGCGGGGACCGGAGCGGCCGCCGAATCGGCAGCTGCAGGGTCGACGCCCTGCGAGCCCGTGCCCTCTGCCAGCGCGGGGTGCGCGCCGGTCATCACCATTGCGAACCCGAAGAATACTGCCAAGACCCACCATCGCCTGCGCATGTCGTCTGACTCCCGCCCGACCTTGGGCAGCCCCATAGGTCTCATACTTTGGGCTGCAAAGCAACGGCCCGGTCCGTTCGCCCGGCGGCGTTTCGACGGACCAGGATTGAAGGGGGACACCGATCGCGGCTCATGAGCACCCCGGCAGCGCCGCGCCGGCGTGGCGCGCACCGGTATCGTCTCCGGCGATCTCGGACCAACCGCTCACCGAGCCGCCCCGGGAGGCCCGACGGCGACCGCAGGCCTATCAGCCTCGGCAATGTACGACAGCGTGGCCGTCCGCATCCGTGTTGCAGGTGACGGGTTCCCCGCACGCGTCCTGATCGTCCACGACGCAGGAGCATTCGTCGGCGCCGCCGCAGGGCACGGGGAGCGGCTGACACCCGAACGTCACGACGCCCGGATGCGTCAACTCATAGTCGACTTTCTTGCAGTAGGATTTGCCAATTTCGCAGAACGTGAACCCGCACGCGAACGTGCCCGCCGGCGGCGTGCACGCGCCGTTCGCTGCGATGTCGACGCGCCCCAGCTGCGGGCAGTCCTGGCGCTGGACGGTGCCGTCGCACGAGCAGACCTGCTTCTCCACGTAGCCGCACTCGATCGGGACCGGGGTGCACGCGCCCTCGGCCTGGCCCTGGCCACACTGGTAGTCGGCGAAGTGGCAATACTCGCCCGCGGCGCAGTCCGCGCTCTGTGTGCACGCGGCGGCGGCAGCGCCGCCGCCACCGGCGCCGCCGCCGCCCCCGTCGCCGCTGTCATCGCCGCTCTGGCAGCCTGGAAGGATCGCGAGGCCAAGGAGCAACGCGAAGAGGGAGGTCGTGGATAAGGTTCGGAGAGAGTTGTGCATGCAGCTGTGCCATAGCAAGCAGCGCACCAGCTTTGATTGACGCGTATTCCCCAGCGATTCAGTGAGCCACTGCGCGGCGGACCGTGCCGTCGTGTGCCAGAGCGGTGGCACACGGCGTTCGCCTCCCGGAGCGCGTGCATCGCGCCTCCGCCGCCCGGTCCGACCGTTGGCGGGCGACACGCATCGCTCGTGGATCGAACGGACGAGGAGCGGGAGGCCCCGGTTGCGATCGCAGCCGGCACGAGGCACCCTGTTCCGAGCTTGCCGCTGTGCTGACGAGGCGGCGGGGGATGGGATCGCGGTGCACCTCATGCTTCTCGACGGATCCTTTCGACGAACGCTCCTCGCCGGTCTCCTGCTGAGCGCCGGCCCGTGGACCGCAGCTGCGCTCCTCATCGCAGCGCCGGGCTGCGACGGGACCGCCGGGGATGACATCAGCTGCTTCGACTGGCCCGAGGAGCTCGGGGCGTGCCTGGACCGCGAGCAGGCGCTGGAGGAGCTCAACCTGCTCAACGGACATTGCTCCGACTGGATCGTCGTGTCGGTAGAGAGCGACGCGAAGCAGCGAGACGGCGAGTGCTGCTATGAGGTGGTCACCAGGTATAGTCATCGCTGCCCCATGGAGGGCGTTGGTGGTCGTGGTGTCTCGGGGGTGGGCAGCGGTGATTCGTCGGTGGGCAGTGGCGGCCAGTCGGCGGGCGGTGGTGGCCTGTCAGAGGGCGGTGGTGGCCTGTCAGAGGGCGGTGGCGGCCTGTCGGCGGGCGGCGGTGGTCAGTCGGACGGCGGTGGCGGCCTGTCAGAGGGCGGCGGCGGCCAATCGGCGGGCGGTGGTGGCCTGTCAGAGGGCGGTGGCGGCGCCGCGACGGGCACGTCGCTCTGATTCAGAACCAGCGCGCGAGCGCGTCGTCGAGCGACTTCGACGACGCGTCTGTCCACGCGATGCAGCCGTCGGGACGGACGAGCGTCGACGGGCCGTCCTTGGTGCGTGCATGGTGCACGGTGTGCGGCAGTGACCGTTCCGAAGGCGAGATGAAGAGGCCGCCGCCTTTCTCCATCAGCGCGTAGAGCCGCTCTTCGCTGCCGTCTTCAAGCGTGAGGAGCTGGTCCTTCGCGAGCGTGCCGACCAGCGGGTCGTCGTCACCGAGGTCGTAACGAACGCCGACACCCGTGAGCATCTCGCCGAAGTAGCGGTTGCCTTCGGGCAGCTTCATCAGGTCGCTCACGATGGTGCGGAGCGCGCTCGTCAGCGGGTCAGGACGCATGAGCGCGACTTGCGCGCGGGTATTCTCGAGGACGCTCGCAGCGACGGGATGGCGCTCGGCGGTGTACGAGTCGAGGAGATGCTCGCGCCCCTTCACCGCCGTGGCGAGCTTCCAACCAAGGTTCGCGGCGTCGACGAGGCCGAGGTTCAAGCCTTGGCCGCCAAAGGGCGAGTGGACGTGCGCGGCGTCACCGGCGAGAAAGACGCGGCCCATCCGGTAGGTCGTCGCTTGCCGCGCGTGGTCGGTCCAGCGCGTCGCCATCGTCATCGACAGGATCTTGACGTCGGTGCCGCTCACGCGCTGGATCGCCGCTTCGACCTCGGCTTGCGTGATCGGCGCATCCCGATGGGGCGGCGGCCCGTTGAACTCCGCCGTGAAGACGCGCCCCGGCGCCGGTCCGGACGCGACGAGGCCGCGCGGCGTTCGGTGCCAACCCATCGCGAGCTTCTCGGGCGTATCGAGCTCGACGACAGCCTGATAGCCGGTGATGGTCGGATCCGTGCCGGGGAACTCGAAGCCGGCGAGCTTGCGGACGCGGCTCCGGCCGCCGTCGCAGCCGACGAGGTACTTCGCGCTCAGCGGGCCCGCGCTCGTCTGCACGGTCACGCCGTCGTCGTCCCGATCGAAACCTTCCACCGTGATGCCGCGACGGATTTCGATCCCGAGCTCCGTCGCGCGCGCGCTCAGGATCCTCTCGAGCGCCTCTTGCGGCACGAGACGCATGTAGCGCTCCGGGTCGCGCTGGAGGCTCTGGTCAATCAAGAACATCCCAGAAAAGTGGCCTCCCGGCCTCTTTATCGGCCCAGATCCGAAGCGCGCCTTCAGCGCCGGCATCATCCGTGCCATGATGGCACGGCGCTCGTCGTCGAGCGCACGCGCGAGCCCGCGTCGCTCCAGCGCCTCGGCTGCCACAGCGCCGACCCCGGCGGCCTTGATCGTGCGGTCGGGCTCCACGAGCCGCTCCAGCACGAGCGGCTTCACGCCCGCGGTCGCGAGCTCGATCGAAAGGAAGAGCCCTACCGGGCCAGCGCCTACGATGACCACGTCGTGAGTCATGGCGTGAATAGTAGACTCGGTAAAACTTTGCGCAAGCAAGATTTTTTACTTAGTATAATTTTTGATCCATGGGCGAGCTCCGGGAAAGCAAGAAGCGCGAGACCAGGCAGCGGATCTCCGACGTCGCGACGGCGATGTTCTTCGCGCGCGGCTTCGACGCGGTGACGGTCGAGGAGATCGCCGCCGCCGCGAACGTCTCCAAGATGACGGTGTTCAACTACTTCGCGCGCAAGGAGGATCTCCTCTTGGATCGCGAGGACGAGGTGAAGGTGCTCTTGCGCGAGGCGATCGCCGAGAGGCCGCGAGGGCAGTCGCCGATCGACGCGCTCCGCCGCCTCGTCGACAGGCTGTGCGAGCAGAGGCATCCGTTCGCCCGCATCGACAGCCAGACGGCCGGCTGGTGGCGCGTCGTTGCGGCGAGCCCGTCGCTCAAGGCGCGCCTCCGCGAAATCGGGGACGAGGTGGTCGAGGGGCTCGCGGTCGAGCTCGCTGGTCCGAAGCCCGATGGCCTCGCGCGGCTCGTCGCCGGCATGGTCGTGCTGACGTGGCGCACGGCTTACGGCGAAGCGATCCGCGTGCTCGAGCGCGGAGGCTCGGCGAAGAAGGCGAACGCTGCGTTCATCGCGTTGATCGATCGCGGCTTCGCGGCCATTCACGGAATGGCGGCGAGCTCGAGCTGGCAGACGACCGGATGACCCATCCTGACCCAGGGTTGTGCGCGTAGTGCATCGTTGAGCAACGAAGCCTGTCCTCGCTGCCATCGCGCCGACGCTTTGCCCGCCGGGAGTCGAGGCGCTCGGTCCAGATGCCCGGTGCCCAGGTGGCCTGCCTCCTCGCAGGTTGGCCAAGCGCCTCCGCTGTTTTGCGGAGTCGGCCATGCGGCGCCCCTCAAGACCTTACCGTGCCGCTGGATCTGTACGGTGCTGCCGAGCCGAGCCGAGCCGAGCCGAGCCGAGCCGAGCCGAGCGACGACAACGGCAACAGAAGACAGAAGGAGGGGGCACGACCGGGCGCCCCCCCAAGCAGGACGCAGGCCCGAGGCGCCCGTCCCCGGCCGCGCGGTGACGACGGCGTGACGCTGGCCCCACCCCCACCCGCAACCGAAAGCGGAACGCGACCCGACGCAACCCCACGCAACCAAACAAAAAAGCGCGGGGCTTTAAAAATAGTCTAGACAATCGAAACGCTGATTCGTTATCTTGAACAATGGTCCCGTGCGCATTCTTCAGCAAATCTCGGCAGGCACTCCCGCGTACCTGATCCGATCCTGTTCCTCCCTCGGCGCCCGCGAAGGCCCGGAGAGGGCTGCTGAGCGTCGCAGCGCGCCGCCGTACGAGCCGCGCGGCAACCCACGAGCCGCGAGCCGCGCGCTGGCCATCGCTCCTGCCGCCGTCCTGGCCATCGAACTCGGTGCGCCAGACGGCGCTCCTCTCCACAAGACGCGAACAGACGCGAACAGACGCGAACAGACGCGAACAGACGCGAACAGACGCAAGCAGACGCGAGCAGATCCAGAGCGTCCCAAAAACGTCACTGCACGACCCAAAATTGTCACCGACACCAATCAATGTTTTTCTCGCGTCTGCCACCAAAAAGTCCTGGACACTTTCATCCCACAGTTGCTAACTTGAACACTGTCACCTTGCGCATCCGCTCTCCGATCGAAGCAAAAGCGCCCGCGTACTTGATCTGATCCTGATCAGCCCGCGGGGCTCATTCCGACCGGAGCCCGCGAAACCGACCTCGCCTGACCCATGGGTCATGGCGCCTGCACTTCGGATGACGCTCCAGCAATGGTTCACCCGTGAGGACCTCGAGGAGCTACAAATGAAGCAGTTCGCAATCGCATCTTCCGCCGCGCTCGCCACGCTGTTCATCACCGCCACCAGCCTCGCCAACACCACCGCTCCGTCCCCCACGTGCACCGTGATCAAGCGGGGTGTCCTGGGCGACATCTACAACGCCGAGATCTGGAGCCTCGCCCCGAGCTACCACGTCCCGACCCCCTTTGAAGTGAACACCGGGTATTCCAGCTCGGTCGGCGAGAAGCGCGCCGTGTTCCGCTTCGATCTCAGCCCCATCCCCGCCGGCTCCCTCGTCACGTCGGCCACGTTCTATGCCCTGACGTATACGAGCACCGCGAAGACCGTGTACGTCCACCAGATGCTCGCCCCCTGGAGCGAGGAGCTCGTCACGTGGAACAACTTCGGCGGCATGGACCCCGCCGCGCTCACCTCGTTCGTGCCCAACGTCACCGGGTGGAGCTCGGTCGACCTCACCGGGATCGTGCAGGACTGGGTGAACGGGACGGCGCCGAGCTACGGTATCCTCCTCGAGGAGGGCGCCAGCGGGAAGACGTCGTACAAGGGCAGCGCCAACACCGACATGGGTCACCGCCCTCTCCTCGAGGTCTGTTACACGGCGCCGAAGGGCTCGATCGGTGACAAGGTGTGGTTCGACGCGAACGCGGACGGCATCGAGGACGCCTCCGAGCTCGGCATCTCCGGCGTCGTCGTCGACCTCTTCGGCGACGCGAACTGCGACGGCGTCGCCGACGGCGCCGAGCTCCAGACGGCCGTGACCGGCGCGAACGGCGTCTACCGCTTCACCGAGCTCGAGGCGGGCTGCTACGTCGTCGATGTCGACGACGCGACGCTCCCGCTCGGCCACATCCTGACCAGCGACGACGAGCCGCTCGGCGTGTCCCTCGACGCGGGCGAGAACGTCGCCAACGCCGACTTCGGCTACGTGACGTACTCGTCGATCGGCGACACGGTCTGGCTCGACAGCGACGCCGACGGGCTCTACGAGCCGGAGTCGGGCGAGCTCGGCGTCAACGGCGTCCGTGTCGAGCTGTTCCAGGGAGCCCAGCTGATCGACTTCACCATCACCGGCAACAGCCCCTACACCGGCCAGCCCGGCTTTTACCTCTTCGACACGCTCCCGGCGGGCACCTACTCGGTGGTCATCACGCCCGACAACTTCATGACGAGCGGTCCGCTCGCCGGACAGGAGCCGACGGCCGACCCCGATGGCGGGCTCGACAACGTGGGCGTGGTCTCGCTCGGCTGGGCACAAGACCTCCTCGACGCGGACTTCGGCTACCAGCTCTCCTGCGGCAACGGTGTCTGCGGCGGCGACGAGAGCTGTTCCAGCTGCGCCGTCGACTGCGGTACCTGCCCGCCCCAGTGCGGCAACGGCACCTGCGAGATCGGCGAGGACTGCGGGAGCTGCAGCGCCGACTGCGACGTCTGCCCGCCCGTCTGCGGCGACGGCACCTGCGACGCGAGCGAGAGCTGCAGCACCTGCGCGGCCGACTGCGGAGCCTGCCCGCCCGTCTGCGGCGATGGCACGTGCGAGGGCGGCGAGGACTGCGGCACCTGCTCGGACGACTGCGGCGCCTGCCCCGCGGTCTGCGGCAACAACGTCTGCGAGAACGGCGAGGACTGCTCGAACTGCGCCGGCGATTGCGGCGCTTGCCCCGCGGTCTGCGGCAACAACATCGTCGAGGCCGGCGAGAACTGCCTCGAGTGCCCGAGCGACGTCGGCATCTGCCCGCCGGTCTGCGGCGATAACGTCTGCGCGGTCGGTGAGACCTGCTCGAGCTGCGCGGCCGACTGCGGAGCCTGCCCGCCGGTCTGCGGCGATGGGGTCTGCAAGGCGGGCGTCGAGAACTGCTCGAGCTGCGCGGCCGACTGCGGCGTCTGCAAGTGCTCGTCCCCCGGCACCGGCTCCCCCGGTTACTGGAAGAACCACGAGAGGGCCTGGAAGATCACGAAGCTGACCATCGGAGGCAAGACGTATACGAAGTCCCAGCTCCTCGACATCATCAGCCGCCCGACGAGGGGTGACGTCACGTACATCATCGCCAAGCACCTCATCGTCGCCAAGCTCAACGTCGGTATCGGCAACCAGTCGAGCTGCATCGAGGACACCATCACCAAGGCCGACGCCTGGCTCAAGAAGTACCCGCTCGGCAGCAACGTGAAGGACAGCTGCAGCAGGAACGCGCCGTGGACGACCGGCGAGCCGCTGGCCGACAAGCTCGACGCGTACAACAACGGCTACCTCTGCGCCCCCCACCGCGACGACCTCGACTGCGACGACAACCGCCACGATCGCGACCACGACCGCGGCTGCCGCCACTGAGATCCAGACGCTAGCGCCCCGGGGCCAGCGCCGACTCCAAGCGACCAGCCTGGAGAGCCGCCGAAGCTGGCCCAGCCCCCTCCCCGCCTTCCCTCTGCCCTCCCTCTCCTCTCCCGCAGGCTGCGCAGTGAATCCCGCAGTCGATGGCTCACCGCCTCGTCAGCGAAGGCGGATCGCGAGCGCTTGAGCGACCTGCTCGCGCGGCTCCTCGATCAGGTTTTGGACCGTTGAACCAGCTGCGCGAGGGCGCGCGCGCTCGCCTCGTTCGCGGGTGAGAACACGAACATCGAGAGGCCGTCGCTGCCTTCGACGTGAAACACCGACGACTCGAGCACGATCTCGCCGACACCGGGACGGATGAGCCGCTTCTGGAACCCGCCGTGCGACCGGATCTCACCTTCGTCCCACAGGCGACGAAAGTCGGCGCTCGTCTCCATCAATTCGTCGATCAGCGCTGTCGCCTCGTCAGATTGGCCGGCACGCGCGATGTCGACGCGAAACGACGCGAGACAGGTACGGCGAACGTCGTCGACGTTGTGCACCTTGTTCTCTGAACCCGGCTGGAAGACCCGGCGCAGCAAGTTGCGGTCGCGCTCCGGTACCGCCGCGTAATCGCCGAGCACCGCGACCGCCGCGCGATTCCACGCGACGATCTGGAACGTCGGCGTCTTCACGAACGCGGGGACGGAGAGGTTGTCGAGCACGCGCTGGAGCGACGGCGTGACCGCCACGGGCGGCGCGGGCTTGCGCGGCGGCGGACGGTCGTGCGCGAGCAGGAACAGCATCTCGCGATTCGTGTCGTCGAGCTCGAGGGCGAGGGAGAGGCGTTCGAGCACGTCGTCCGACGGCACGCCGCCGCGACCTTGCTCGAGCCACGTGTACCAGGTGACGCTCACGCCGGCTCGGGCGGCGACTTCCTCGCGGCGCAACCCGGGAGTGCGTCGGCGCGCGGTGGTCGCGGGGCGGACGCGCTCGCGGCGGTCGCGCAGGAACGCGGGGAGGGTGGTAGCCGCCATACCAGTATAGGCGCTCGTCTTTTCGGACGAGCGAACCGAGCCTACGGTCCTGACATGACCAAGTCAATGCGAGTGTTCGTCACCGGCGCGACTGGCTGGATCGGTACGGCGGTGCTGAAGGAGCTGCGCGGGGCCGGCCACAGCGTCCTCGGCATGGCGCACAGCGATGCGGGCGCCGACAAGTTGAAGGCGCAGGGCGTGGAGGTCTATCGCGGCGACATCAGGGACCCGAGAGGCCTCGTCGAGGGCGTCCGTGCGACAGATGCGACGATCCACCTGGCGTTCCACATGGACTTCTCGGACTTCCCGAAGATGAACCAGATCGATCGCGACGCGATCGGCGCGATGCTCGATGCGATGGCGGGCACGAACAAGGCGTTCGTCGGCACGAACGGCACGCTGGTGGTTTCGAGGCCCGGCAAGGTCGCGTTCGAGACGGACGAGTCGCCGGCGAGCTCGCCGCTCGCGGTCCGGCTGCAGGCCGAACGTCTCGTGGTCGACGCGGCGAAGCGCGGAGTGCGTAGCAGCGTCGTCCGGCTGGCTCCGACGGTGCACGGCGCCGGTGACAAGGGCTTCATCGCCATGCTGATCAAAATGGCGCGCGAGAAGAAAACCGCTGGTTACATCGACGATGGCAACCATCACTGGCCCGCGGTGCATCGCGACGACGCGGCGCGGTTGTACCGGCTTGCCGTCGAGAGCGCACCGCCGGGATCCGTGTTGCACGGCACCGCCGAGGAAGGCATCACGATGCGCGCGATCGCGGAGACGATCAGCAACGGCGCCGGTGTGCCGACGAAGAGCGTGCCGGCCGCGGAGGCAGGCGCTCACTTCGGATGGATGTCGATGGTCGTCGGGCTCGATAACCGGACCTCGAGCGAGGCGACGCGTGAGCTGCTCGGCTGGAAGCCGGAGCAAACGGGCCTGCTCGACGACATGCGCGCTCACTACTTCTGATCTATAGCGGGGAGCCAGCTCAAGCGCCCTGCTGCCACACGTACGGGGTGGTGGCCGAGAGCCGGACGAACCCGAGCCGTTCGAGGATGCCGCGGCTCTCCGTCGAGGCGTCGACGAACAGGTAGCGAAAGCCGCGCGCGGCGGCGATGCGGGCGCGGTGGGCCACCATCGCGCGATAGACGCCCCGCCCGCGGAAGCCGGGCAGCGTGCCGCCGCCCCAGAGGCTCGCGAACTCGGTCCCGGCGTGGAGCTCGACCCGGGCCGAGCAGATCGGGAGATCGCCGGCGAGCGCGACCGCCGCGGCCACCGGGGTCGGCGTCTCGTTGAGCCTGGCGAGCAGGCTGCGGCGCAGCCACCCGTGATCGACGCCGAAGACCTCCTCGTGGACGCGCGCCACCATCTCCACGGTGGTGGCGTCGGCGACGGGGAGCAGGCGAACGCCGGGAGGGGGCGAGACATGGAGATCGAGCGCCGCGATCTCGGCCACCATCAACGCCTCTTCCGGCTCGGCGACGAAGCCGGCGGCGAGGAGGCGTCGCGGCAGATCCGCGGGCAGATCGTGGGCGTAGTGCTTCCACTCGAAGCGCTGGGCGATCGCGGCGAAGAAGCGCACCTGCTCGGCGATGGCCGCGTCGGCGCACGCCTCGTCGAGATCGGACCAGAGCACGGCCGACCATCCGTCGCCATCGGGCGCGACGTGCCTCGCCACCTTCCCCACGCGCTCGGCGCGGGCCCCCGGCGCCTCGGGCTGGGGTCGTTTCCTGATCTGCTCATCGAAGGCCGCGAGCACGGCGCGCCGATCCATGCGCGACAATGCACCACGGGCGCGCCGCTCGCACAACGAGTCCTTTACCCCCTCTGCGTTGCGCAACAGGGCGCGGCCATGCTCTGCGGTCGACAGCGGCCGCAGCGGCTGCGTAGGATGTAAGATATGGCACAGAGGGAACGAGCGAGATGGCTGTGGGCGGCGTTGGCTCTCACGGCGGGCGGGTGTGCGACGGTGGCGAGGCCGGAGAAGGACGTGGCGACAGGAGGCAACGGCGGGAGCGGGACGGGAGGCGAAGCAGGCGCCGGAGGCGAGGCAGGCGCCGGAGGGCGTGCCGGTGTGGGAGGGGAAGCAGGCGGCGAGGCCGGTGGTGTTACGGGCACCGGCGGGAGCGGGGGAGCTGGAGGCGGGGAAGAGTGCACGCCCGGCGGGAACGAGTGCGTCGGACAGACCTGCGTCGAGGGGAAGTGCACCGGGGAGTGCGTTCCGGCGACCGTACGATGCTCAGGGAACCGCACGCAGCGGTGCGATGCGCGCGGCGCGTGGGAGGACGCTGAGCCGTGCCCTGCGGCAGCGCCCGTGTGCCGTGAAGGCACGTGCGTGGTGCAGCCGAGCTGTGTCGGACTGGCCGAGACGTGCGGGCCGGATGGCGACGAGAGCTGCTGCGCGCGCGGCGAGGTGGTGCCCGGAGGCACGTTCAACCGGAACAACGATCCAGCGTATCCAGCGACGGTGAGCGACTTCGTGCTGGATCGGTTCGAGGTGACGGTAGGGCGGTTCCGCAAATTCGTGGAGGCGTTTCCCGGGAGCACGCCAGCGCCGGGCGCGGGGGCGCACCCGCTGATCGCGGAGAGCGGGTGGCAGGCGCAATGGGGGTCCGAGCTGCCGTTCGACGCAGAGGCGCTCAAGACGGCAGTGATGTGCAGCGCAGGCTACATGACGTGGACGGTCGAGCCCGGTGACCGCGAGCACCTCCCGATGACCTGCCTGAGCTGGTTTGACGCGTTCGCGTTCTGCGCGTGGGACGGGGGCCGGCTGCCGACAGAGGCGGAGTGGAACTACGCGGCGGCGGGAGGAGACGAGCAGCGGGAGTATCCTTGGTCGAAGCCGGCGAGCTCGACGACGATCGATGACAGTTATGCCGTGTATGGCTGCATGGGGGACGGGGATGCATCCAACGACTGTCGGGCCAACGATTTCGGAGCCGTCGGATCGCGGTCGCCGAAGGGCGATGGGAGGTGGGGGCACGCGGACCTGGCCGGGAACGGCTGGGAGTGGGTCCTGGACTCGTACTGGTACGACCCCGTAGATTTGCCGTCCGAATGCAACGATTGCGCGAACTTGACGGACTTCTCGCGCCGGACGATCCGGGGCGGAGGCTGGTTCTACGACGCGTCGGGCCTCCGCTCTTACAGCCGCTACGACGGCACCCCATGGGTCCGCTCTTTCACCGGGGTCCGGTGCGCGAGGACGCCCTAGTACTACAGCCGCACGTCGCGGAATCTCCGCAGATTTCGATGGGCGGGCGGGCGATCGTGACGCTTGGCTTGTCCGCACACTGGTGGAGCCCAGCTCGTTCAATGCTCACCGACGTGCGGCTGTAGTACTGGTACCAAACGCCCCGCTGCCGTCGTGATGGGTCCACGGCCATCATCACCCGCCGACGCGCTCCAGAAGAAAATACCCGCCTTGAGCGTTTCTGCCAATCATGTCGCCGTGATTGTTGATGCCGGAGATTGTCCTCAACTTCGTTTCAGAGGGCAGGTCAACGGTCAGATCGGCCAAGTTGAAATACACCCCGGGCTTCGTCGCCACGTAGCTGTCGTTCGTTGTGGTGCGGGTGGCGACGTTCGTGTTGTTGTCGTTGAACGTCAGGAGGAACTACTGTTTCAAGCGACCGCTCGTTATCGACCGATTTTTCTGGCGGGACGATTCCGCGGGCGGCCCCGAACATCGGAGAGAGCCCGATCACGGCGAGCACCTGCACGAGCTACTCCGGGGCGCGGTGGTAGAGGAGGTTGCTGCGCAAGCGCGCGCTCCGCTCGATGCTGCGCCGGGGACTCGACGACCTCGAGCACCTGCGCGCGCTCGTGTCGTCGGAGGGCTTCGAGCTCCGCGCCGCGCACACGGCGCGCGACTTTGCGGTCCGGGCTGGCATCGCGCCGCCGCTGCTCGACCTGTTCGTCATCGCGGAGCTCGCGCCCGCGCGGAGCGGCGGCGACGCCGTACGGTAGCAGCGGTGACCGGCCGCCGCGCGGGCAGCCCCCGGGAGGCCCCCGACTCGCGGCGCGCGCCGTAGCACACGGCCGAGCCTGGCGCGGCCGGCGTCCCCTTGCCGTGCTCTCACCCCCTGACGCTGAATGCGGCAAGCTTGGTCCGCACCCAAGCCGCCATGCGCGACGTTACTTACCTGCCCGCCTTCCGGCTCATGGCATTCACCACGGCGTTCTCGGCTGCGTGCCAGGGAGGCAATCACGACGGCTTTTCGAGCGTAGGCGGCGCGGGCGGGACCGGCGGCTCGGGCGGCGGTCCGTCCTCGTCGTCGTCCTCAAGCGCGAGCGGCACCGGCGGTTCGGGCGTTTCGAGTGGTCCGGGTGGCACGGGCAGCTCGATCGGTATGGGAGGGACCGGCGGCTCGGGCGGCTCCGAGACGGGCTCCGGTGGCGGGCAGCTGAGCTGTGGCGCCGCGTGCGCTCCCGGGCAGAAGCTCTGCTCGAAGGGTCCGGTGCGCACGTGCCGGTCGGTGGAAGACGCCGCGGTGGGCTGCGGCGACCCCAATTGCGGCCCGTGCCCTTCCTTTCCCAACGGGCTCACCCTGTGCGCAGGCGGGGCGTGCGCTCTCGGCGCTTGTCTTCCCGGCTTCGTCGACTGCGACATGGATCCAGCCAACGGATGCGAGGTCCACGTCGTCGACGATCCGACCCATTGTGGCGCCTGTGGCAACGCGTGCGCGACGAGCGAACGATGCATTGGCGGCCATTGCGTGGGCGCGTGCGGTCCGCCCTATGTCATCTGCAACGGGCTGTGCACCGATACCCAGACGGCGGTGCACGCGTGCGGCGGCTGCGATCTGCCCTGCGCCGCCCCGTCGCCGGGGCAATCCGTTGAGTGCGTCGCTGGCAGCTGCGTTTACGCGCAGCTCCCTTGCCCCACGGGCCTCTCGGCGTGCGACGGCGTCTGCACCGATCTCACGACGAACCGGAGCCACTGCGGCGCGTGCGGCGCCGTCTGCCAGGACCCCATGAACGCGTTCGCGGTGTGCAACGCCGGCCGGTGCGAGCCCTGCCCGCCCGGCACCACCGATGCGTGCCTCCCGAGAGAATGCACCGATCTCGCTCACGAGAACGGCGCGTGCGGCGCGTGCGATACGCGGTGTCCGACGGGTGCCATGTGCCGCGATGGCCGCTGCGTGGATCTGGCGACGCTCAGGATCGTGGAGGCGACGGTGAGCGACTTCGTCGTCGATGGGGGGCTCGTGTACTTCGTCAACGCGACGGACGGCACCATCAACAGCGTCCCGGTCGGCGGAGGCGCCATCCACCAACTCGCCAGCTTCCAGGAGCGCCCCGGGCACATCGCGGTCGACGCGACGCGCGTCCTCTGGACGAACACCATCGGTGGGACGGTCATGGCTGTCCCCAAGACGGGCGGGTCGCCGGCCATCATCGCGTCGGAGCCGGGCACGGCGCCCGATTACGTCGTATCCGACGGGACCAATGCCTATTTCATCATCGCCGATCGCCTGCTCGCGGCGCCGATCGCGGGCGGCCCCACGACGCTGCTCTACCAGTCACCGCTCGACATCACGTTCGGCATCCGCGCCCCGCTGTCGAACCTCACCCAGAACTCGACGATGCTCTTCTTCACGATCCACGACCCGTTCATCAAGCAGGGCCAAAGCGTCCACAAGAACGGTACGCCGACCGGGCTCCCCTCCCTCGGAGGGTACTCGATCGCCGCGACGGACACAGACGTCTTCTCGATCGGTGACGTGCTCACTGGCCCCGGCAACCTGAAGCGCTGCTCGATCGCCGACCCGGTTTGCGAGGAGCTGTGGGGGGTGGGCCCCTTTGGTTACCACGCGGCCCTGGACGCGCTCGCGCTCGACGGGGACGACGTATTCTTCTTCGGCACGGCCGGGATCGAGCGCGTGCTCGCGTGCGGATCGCGGATGCCGGACGTGATCGCCAGCGTGCTAGAGACCCCCGTGCGCAAGATCGAGGTCGATGCCAGCCATGTTTACTGGAGCGACGGGGCCTCGATCTCGCGCGTCCCCAGGTGAAGCTCGGACCATCGCGGCGGCTCGACCAACTAGTGTTCATACTGAAAAGCAGTTGATATATTTAATCAATACTTAGTTAAGCGAAGGATAAGTTTTATGAAGCTGAAAACTTCAACCGATGAAGACGAATTTTCTTGTTTGAGCGCGTAGTGGGACATTTACAATCGTCTTATGGATATTCACTCGAAGATGCAGAGCGTCTGGTGAGCGGATACTACGAAAAATTTACAGATCAAAATTTTTGCGATAAATACGATACCATGGCTCAAACGATGGATTTTTTTGGTCACATAGAATCGAGAGGGATGGCTGATAGAGTTCATTTTTATGAAGGCTTGAAGCATGATGCTGATGAAGCGGCGTTTATCGAATGGCAGCAAAAGAACGGGATGTGATTCAAGGTGCGTGGGTGGGTTAAATGGCTGTTTTAATTGAAGCTCTTTCAGTTGGCCGAGTTCACGCGGATCCTCGACGGGATCACACGGGAGGGCTGCGGGCGGTTCCGGATGAAGTACGCCGATCTCGCGGCGCATATCCACGGCGCGACCCTCAGGGGGTGAGACCCGCGCCGCAGGTCACGCGTCTTGGCGCCCGCTCCTGACCGACTCGAGTCAGCGCTTCATCGCGCTCGATCCCACGGGCGCGTACGGCGGCGAGGGAGGTCAGCTCTCGCGGTGGTCTCGCGACGACGAGCTTCGCTGCATTCTCTTCCCGAGCTTCGACGTCTGGCTGGAATGCTTCACGGTCGGCATGGAAGCGGGCCTCTTCGAGCACACCGATTATTGAATACCGTCATGTCGTAGTTCTGCACCATGCTGACGTCGTGGTCCGCGCCCGTGAGCGGACATTCGAAGACGGGAACGCGCCCGGCGCGCAATAGCGGCACGAATTCTGCTCCGCACCGAGACATGCTTTCCAACTCAATCCTTCGAAGTCCTGGAAAAAACTCAGCGATCGCGCCGTTCCCTGGCCCGAGCAGAGGAAGCAGCGACCTTCTCCATGTGCCAGGGTGTGTCAAAGCAGGACAGAGGCCGAGCCTGACGCCGCGCCTCGCGGCCCCATTTCTGGCAGGCTCACTCTCCCTCGCGCTCCTCGCCTGCGGAACGACCGTGGGCGGCCCCGCGATGACCGAGGAGCGCTCGTCGGGAGCAGGCGCGGGCGGTGGCGCGGCGTCCGGTGGTGCATCGAGCGGCGGTAGTTCATCAGGCGGAGGGAGCAGCAGCGGTGGCGGTACCGGCGGCGCGGAGGGTGAACCCGGTGATAGCGGCGAAGAGTTCCTGCTGATCTTTCCACGGCGTCCTGCCTTCGGGTTTGGTCAACCGCTCGCAGCTATGCCGAATGGCTCCGTCGTGACCGTGGGAGCGCGGGCCCCGGCGGAGCTCCTCCCGGACGCGGTGGATGAGCCCTTCTTGGCTGAATATTCGACGAAGGGGGAGGTCCTGAACGTGCTTTCGCTCACCGGCGCGGCCGAGCCCGAGCTATTGGCCGTCGATCCCGAAGGGTCGATCCTCCTCATCGGTCAGCTCTATGCGGATATGACCTTCGGTGAGTTCACGCTGAAGGCGGTCGAGTACGGGTACTACCTGGTCAAAGTGGCCCCCGATTTTTCGATCTCGAACGCGGTCGGGGTACCCCTCGAAGGAAGCACGCCCCTGAGCGCGATGGCCGTCGACGCGGCGGGTGATATTGTCGTCGGGCTCGGGGTGTATAACGACGACGCCACCGTTCAAAAGCCCCTGATCCAGAAATTCTCCGGCTCGACGCTCGAGCAGATCTGGAGCGAGACGTTCGAGCACGACAGGAGTCAAGGCTACGCGACCGCGCTGGCCTTCACTGGAAGCGGTGAGGTCCTCGTCGGCGGCGTCTTCACTGGAGTCCTCACGGTAGGCGAGGCCGTGCTCACGAAGGCTGGGGGACAGGATGACCCCGTGGTTTACAATGGCTGGCTCGCCTGGCTCGATCCGGAGCGCGGTGCTCCCCTGCGCGCGCAGCGCTTCGGGGGCGCGTCCTTCGACTATGTGCATGACTTGAAGTCCACGAGCTCCGGACGGCTGATGCTCCTGGCCACACAGACCTCTCCGTCGACGTTCCTCGATCATGCGGTGAGCTTCGAGGAGGAGGTGACAGGTTCGGTCCTCTATGATTTTCTGGACGCTGGAGCGGTGCGCTGGGCGAGCGCGCTCGGGGCGCCGGATCATTTCGGAAAGGCCCTGGCGCTGGGCAGCGGAGGCCAGAGCTATGTGGCTTGTCGTTATGGTGATCTCGCCAACGATCAGACCCCCCAAGGGGGGTGCCTGACACGCTTCGAAGCGAACGGCGACAGGGGTGAGAGCGTCGAGTTCGCGAGCGGCATTCCGAACGGGCTGACGCACATCGCGGTCGACGCGAAGGGCGGCGTATGGGTCAGCGGGGCCTTTGACACGGGCTTCGACTTCGCCGGAGAGACCTACGATCCCCCGGCCGACGGTGGCCAGTTCATCCTCAGGAAAAAAGGGTTCTGAGCTCGCTCGGGACCAGCCACGCAGACAGATCAGGGGGGACTTCTGACCCGCGGTATCAGCCTCGACTTGGGCACAGCTGCCTGACACCGGGCACATGTCCCCAAGCCGAGCCTACGGCCGAGCGGCGCCCGGCTCGGCGCCCTCGGCCCCTCGCTCTGCTTCACGCGCCGCCTCGGCGTACTCGTGCCGGAGCAGCGGGTCGAGCTCGAAGGCGCGCGCGAGCGAGGCCTCTGCCTCTCGCGCTCCTTCGCGGCGCGCCTTCGCGTCGGCCGCCCCGCGCGCCCGCGAGAGCAAGAGCCCGCCGCGCAGGGCGTGGGCGTGCGCGAGGAGCGGGTCGAGGCGCAGCGCCCGCTCGACGTGCTCCAGCCCCTCGTCGGCGGCGCCGCGAGCCTCGGCCGACGACGACGCTCGCGCGAGGTGCCAGCAGGCGCGCGCGAGCTCGACGTGGCCTTCGGCGTGGGGGTAGATCGCGATGGCCCGCCGCGCGTCGTCGCGCGCCCTCCGCAGCGGGAGCAAGGGTGAGCGCCCCCTCTGCCGCGCCCATCGGGCCTCGACCAGGCCGAGCTGCGCGCCCGCGAGCAGGCAGCCGAGGCAGCTCGGCTCTGCCCTGTAGGCCTCGGCCAGCGCGGACCGCCCGGCCTCGAGATCGTCGCTCGGATCCTCGCCCGACTGCAGGGCGTAGAGCGCGGCGAGGCGGTGGCCCTCGGCGCGGTACGACGAGGTCCGCCCGGCAGCGGGGTTGATGGCGCGCGATCGATCGAGGTGGGCGAAGGCGCGCTCGATCGACGGGCGCGGGTCGGCGCCGCGCTCGGCGAGGTGCTGCGCCAGGGTCAGCTCGGCCACCGCGGCCTGGTTGAGCGCCTGGTAGAACTGGCCGTCGAGCGCGAGGGCCTGTCGCCCGATCTCGAGCGCCTTCTGCACCGTGTCCTGCGGATCGAGCCCGTGCGCGAGGTCGTACGAGGCCCAGTCGTTGTAGAGGTCGCCGAGGTTCCAGTAGGGGAAGAGGTACTTCGGATCGCTCTCGAACGCCTGGCGATAGTAACGCGCGGCCTCGGCGTACTCGGGGCGAGGGTCCTGGCCCTTGTCGCGCCGGTGGTTGCCCTTCCAGCGGTGGACGTTCGCGAGATCGTTGAGCGCCCACGGGTAGTTGGGCTCCAGATCGAGGGCCCGCGTCAGCCGGGCGCCGGCCTCGTCCCACGCGGGGCCCGGGTCGAGGCCCGCGCGCGCCTGCTCGAACCCGCGCGTGAAGTGGGCCAGCCCCGCGGCGTCGTGCGCGTACACGTCGCTCGGGTCGAGCTCGACGGCGCGCGCGGCGGTGGCGAGCCACTCATCGAGGATGGGCTCGGGCTCGAGGCCGCCGCCTTCGTCCTTCATCAGCTCATACCAGCTCATCAGGACCTGGGCCCTCCGGGTGTGGCCCGAGGCGCGCCCCGGCGCCGCCCGCACCGCGTTGCCCGAGGCATCGAGGGCGCGCCCGAGCGCCTCTTTGCGGGGCCTGCCCTGCCGCTCGTCGACCTCGGCCCGCTTCAGCCAGGCCACGGCGAGCGCCTCGTACGTCAGCGCGTCGCTGCGGCCGATCTCGAGCGACGCGTCGTACTTCGCGATCGCCCGCTCCAGGTCGGCGCGCGCGCCGTCGTACTCCCCTCGATCGAAGCGATCCACGGCCTGCGCGTGGGCGATGTCGCCGGCGAGCCGGCGGGCCTCGTACGACCAGGGCGCCTCGTCGACGGCGCGCTCGGCGGCGCGCGCGGCGGCGTCGTGGTCGCGGCGATAGAGGGCGATGAGCCCCTCGAGGTGGTGGGGCGACTCGAGGCCGAGCCCGCGGCTCTTCTCGAGCGCGGCGAGCGCGGGCCGGAGGTACTGCTCGTCGAGCGCACGCCGCCGCCCGGCCACCCACGCGGCGCCACCGCTGCGCCGTGCGTCCTCGAGGGCGCGGCGGTAGAGCTCACCGAGCGCGCGCCCGAGCGCGTAGTTGAGCTCGGGCGAGTCGATCCCCAGCGCGCGGGCCCGCTCGAGCTGCTCGCGCGCCTCGTCGAACTCGAGCAACGCCAGGTGCCCGCGCCCGAGGGCGTAGCGCGCGAGCCCCTCGCCGGCGCCGCCCGCGTCGACGTGACGGGCCGCGATGCGCGCCATGCGCTCGCGGACCCGCGCCTGCTCGCGGCCGGTGTCGTGCAGCGGCAGGCCGTAGGCGGCGCGCAGGAACCACTCGATCTCCTTGACCTCCTGGCCGATCTCTTCGCCGAGCCTCGCCCGCTCGGCCACCTCGGCCCGCGCGCGCCGCGCGTCGAGCTGCGAGCGCAGGCCGAGGGCGCCGAGCGCCGCGATGAGCGCGAGCGAGAGGGCCGAGACGGCCACGAGACCGCGGTGCTTGCGCGCGAACCGCCGCAATCGGAAGGACAGGCCGGGTCGCCGGCCGAGGATCGGCTCGCCGTCGAGGAAGCGCCCGAGGTCCTCGCCGAGGGCCCTCGCCGTGGGGTAGCGCTGCTCGGGCTCCTTGTGGAGGCACTTGAGGGCGATCGTCTCGAGGTCGGCGGGCAGCTCGGGCGCGAGCGCGCGCGGGGGTCGGGGCTCTTCGTGCAGCACCTTGAAGAGCGTGGCGGCGGGGGTCGCGCCCTCGAACGGCGGCGCGCCGCAGAGGAGCTGGTAGAGCGTGGCGCCGAGGCCGTAGACGTCCGCGCGCTGGTCGGCGCCGTGCGCCTGGCCGCGCGCCTGCTCGGGCGCCATGTACGCCGGCGTGCCCAGGAGCGCCCCGGTCTCGGTGAGGCTCTGCTCTCGATCGGCCTCGTAGGCGAGGCCGAAGTCGACGACCACCGGGAGGAAGCTCCCGTCCTCGGCCCGCTCGATCAGCACGTTCGAGGGCTTCAGATCGCGGTGCACGATGCCGAGCCGGTGCGCCTCGTGGACCGCCTCGGCCACCGCGCGCATCGCCCGCACCCTGGCGGGCAGCGACATCTCGCTCGCCGCCTCGTCGAACCTCCGGCCGCGCACGAGCTGCATCGCGATGTACGCTCTGCCCGCGACCTCACCGACCTCGTAGACCTTGCAGACGTTCGGGTGGTCGATGCGCGCCTGCGCGCGGGCTTCCTGCAAGAGGCGCAGGGCGCGATCGGGGTCGGCCCCGCGGATGAACTTGAGCGCGACCGCTCGGCCCAGGCGCTTGTCGCGCGCCTCGACCACTTCCCCCATGCCGCCCCGCCCGAGCGGCCTGACGAGCTCGTAACGGCCCCACGAAGCGACCGGAACCCCGGACGCTTCGGCCGCGGCGCTGCGCGTGGGCGCGCCCCCTTCCGCTTCGGTGTCAGACGGGTGCGCACTCCCTTCGGCCGGAGGGAGGGGCCGGGTCGGCGTCGAGGCGTCTGCCGGCGGCACCGTCGTCGACGCCGGGGGCCCGCCCTGCGCTGGACCCGGGGCAAGCGCGCCGGGGCGCTCCGGCGGGAGCGTGGGCTCGAGCGTTGCGTCTTCTTCCGGCGCCGACATGTTGGAAGTGGGGACAAGGTGGCACGGCCGTGCGGGCGGCGAAACGTGTCCATGGAGGCCAGCCCGATGGCGCGCTGCGGGGAGCGCCTCCACTGGCGTGTTCCCCTGGCAACGGGTCTTTCCCGAGACGCGCCCTTATCGCGACAGGCATCGCGAAGAGCGCGTTCGCGTGCACTCGGCGCGCCGAATGGTAGCTTGACACGCGCGAGGTCAGCGTGTTGCCTGCCTGCTCGGAGAGCACAGGAGAAAACGTGGAAGGATGCAGTCACCTTCATCACAGGCGGCGGCTCGGGGATCGGGCGAGCGCTCAGCTTGGAGCTCGCCATGTCCTCAACGTGGCCTCGCTCGCCGGCTTGGGCCCAGCACCGCTCTTCGCGCCGCACTCGATGAACCAAGCACGCAAGGAGAAAGCACGTGACTAAGCCAGGTCCAGTGATCGCTTCAGATGTTCCGCCTCGAGCCAAGCCATCCAACTACCCGGAGCCGTTTGCCTCACGCGTCGCCGGTCGGCAGAAGCAGGCCCTGGGTGATGTATTCGGACTTAAGAGCTTTGGCGTGAATCGCACCACGTTGAAACCCGGCGCGATGTCAGCTCTGCGTCACTGGCATTCGGTCCAAGATGAGTTCGTCTACATTCTTTCAGGCCATCCAACGCTCGTCACCAATACCGGAGAAACAACGCTCCACCCCGGCATGTGCATGGGGTTCAAGGGGGGAGATCCCGACGGGCATCATCTGGTGAACCGGTCAACGGAGGATGTCGTGTACCTGGAGGTAGGAGATCGTCTGCCGGGTGATTCCGGGTCGTATCCAGACGATGATCTAAAGGCCGTCATGGGGGCTGACGGCAAGTGGCAGTTCCAGCACAAAGACGGGACGCCATATTAGTGGTCAGCGTACCCGACCCGGGGGTGCAGTGAGGGGCGTTGTCGCCGCGGCGCGCCCGTCGATCGCGTACGGGCGCGGCCGAGGACCTCGTTTCGCGGAACGGGTACGGATATACTGTTAGCGTCGCGCGTCGTGTGATCGCGCCCCGACATGGCCAGCGAAGGCGCATTGCTGGCACGCCGCGCGCCCGCGCGTGGCAAGCTCAGCTGCCCTCGCGCAACCGGATCCGGTTATGGGGAGGCTGCTCAGCTGCCCTCGCGCAACTGGATCCGGTTACGGGGAGGCTGCTCAGCTGCCCTCGCGCAACCGGATCCGGTTGCCGCGAGGCTGCCAGCCGCCCTCGCGGCTGCCATGACGAGAGCCGAGCCCTGCCGCGGCGCGCAAGGTGGCGCTCCCGTCAGGCTCTCCGAACGCCGCCGCACCCGTCGTGCAGCCGCGCCCCGGCGCTCCCTACTGCCCGCCGGGCACGCAGATCGCAGTCGCCGAGCCGGCGCCCATGCACGAGAAGCCCGCCGCGCAGTCGGTGTTCGCCGCGCAGGGGAAGGCGCACTTGCCCACGGCCGTGTTGCACTTGTGCGTGCCGCAGACCATGTCGTTCGTACACGGGAGCGCGAGCGGGCTCGGCTGCGCCGTCGTCGCCGGGGCGGTCGTGCCCGGCTGCTGGTACTGCCCGGGCTGCTGATACCCCGGCTGCTGGTACTGACCGGGCTGCTGGTACTGCCCGGGCTGCTGGTACTGCCCGGGCTGCTGGTACTGCCCGGGCTGCTGGTACTGCCCGGGCTGCTGGTACTGCCCGGGCTGCTGGTTGTAGGCGTTGTTGTACTGCTGGTCCGACGCATCCTCGGCATCTCGGCCCCGGCTGCACGCGGAGGTCAGGAGCCCGAGGCCTCCGAGGGCAAGGACGACCGAGGCCGCCGAGCGCGCGCTGGTGAACCACATGGATCGCTTCATCAAGATCTCCTCGAGGTGCGGGGCCTTCCCCGCGTGAGCGACGGGCCGGTGCCGACCCGTCGCTGAGATCTGAGCCCCCGGCCCCCGGAGGAGGAGCCGAAGGCCCTTCGCCGGCGAGCGCCGCGTCGCGGGCCCGCTGGACAGCAGCGTACCCCCGGTCGGCGGCCACGCGCCCCTCAAAAAGGAGGCGCCACGGCGCGCTCACCGGGGAGCCGCATCCTTGCAGCAACGAAACCCTTGCTCGTAGCCGTAGTCCTCTTCCTTGTGGAACCCCACCGTCGGGCGGCAGCGGCCGCGCATGGGGCCCCACCAGCCGCCCTTCAACCCGCTCCGCTCCGGCGACTTGTGGCCCGGCCGGACGACCCACTCGTTGATGTTGCCGTTGAGATCGTAGGCGCCGAACGGCGATACACACGCCGGCATCGAGCCCACAGGCACGCGCTGATCGAGCCGCTCGAGCTCCGCCTTGCACTTGGGGTGCCGCATGCACCGCTCGTAGTGGTAGAGCGTCACCTCGCGCTGGCGAAACGGCCGGTCGATGTTGCACTTTGTCGCGTCGCGGACGTAGCCGTACGTGTACGGGAGCATCTCCTCGCCCTCGCAGGCGAAGTTGAACTCGTCCTCGGTGCAGAGGCGCTTGCCGGCGCCCTCGCACGCCTTGACGGCCTGCCGCCACGAGACGAGCACCGCCGGGAGCTCGCCCTTCCTGTTGGGCCACTCGTACCGGTCGACGCAGAACCGCATCGGCGCGCGCTTCTTCGAGAGGCACTCGCTCGGCCGCCTGTACTCGAGGCACCGCTCGCTGACGCTGGTCGGGCCCTCCGCCTCGCTGTAGGACGACGCCCCCCGCCGCTCCCGGTCCTTCTCGTACTCCTTGTGGTGCTTCAGGCAGATCTGCTCGACCACGGGGCAGTAGTCGCCTTCGACGAGGACCATGTCGTCCGGGCACCCCTCGGAGCTGCCGGGAAGCCCGCCGTCCGGCAAGCCGCCGTCCGGCGAGCCGCCGTCGGCCGCCGCCGCTGCGTCCGGCTCCACCGCGCTCGGCGCCGCGGCGTCCGGCTCCACCGCGCTCGGCGCCGCGGCGTCCGCTGCCGCAGCGTCCGGCTCCGACGCAGCGTCCGGTCCCGCCGCGAAGCACGCCAGCTCCGCGCCGGCATCCAGCGGCTCCGCCGCGGTGTACAGCAGCTCCGCCCCGGCGGAAGGCGGCTCCTCCGAGACGGCGCCGGGTGATGCTGGCTCTACCTCGGCCGCCGCGCCGGCGCGCTCGGGCCCTCCGGTGGGCGCGGCGTCGGCCGGTGCGGGGTGCGGGCTGTCGCAGGCGAGGATCGCGGCCGAGAGGCCGCACAGGAAGGCGAGGCTGGCCGCGCAGGGCCCGCTCGGGGCCCTGCGCCGTCGAGGTGGCGCGACCGGCGGCGCGGCGCGACGAGGGCGCCGGCTCATCGGCCGGGGGCGGGGATGACCTTGAGCGGCACCCGGGTCCCGCCGCGATCCACCTCGATCTCGACCTCGCGCCCCGGCTCGAGATCGCCGAGCGCGAACATGAAGTCGTGGATGTTGGTGACGGCGTGCGCGCCGATGCGCACGATGACGTCCCCCGCCTGCATCCCGGAGCGGGAGGCGGGCGCGTCGGGCCGCACGCCCGTGAGCTTCACGCCGGGCCCCTGGTACGCGTAGTCCGGCAGGGTGCCGAGCGACGCCCGGAAGCCGCCGCGCATGCTGCGGTGCGGGTCGGCGGGCGGGTCGGTGAAGGCGAGCCGCGCGTCGCGCCGCGACAGGGCGAGCGCCATCCGCGCCGCGAGCACCGAGCACCGCGAGACGCCCGCGGCGTTGATCTTGTCCGCGGTGTCGCTCGGCCGGTGGTAGTCCTCGTGGACGCCCGTGAACAGGAAGGCGATCGGGACGCGCGACGCGGTGAACGACGAGTGATCGCTCGCGCCGAAGCCCTCGACGCCGAACTGGAGCGCGAGGCCGAGCCCCTGGGCGGCGCCGTCCACGATCGGCTTCCAGTCGGGCGAGGTGCCCAGGCCGTCGACGAGGAGCTTGTCGCCCCGCATCCGGCCGACCATGTCGGCGTTGATCATCGCCACGACCGGCTTCATCCCCGCGAGCGGCGCCGGCGGGTGATCGACGAAGTGGCGCGAGCCGATGGTGCCGAGCTCCTCGGCGCCGAACGCGATGAACAGGAGGTTCCGGGCCGGCCGCTCGGGGAGCGAGGCGAACCGCCGCGCCACCTCGAGCAGCATCGCGGTCCCCGAGGCGTTGTCGTCGGCGCCCGGGTGGACGGCGTGCACGCCGGGCGCGCGTGAGAACGACGTGCCCCCGTAGCCGAGGTGATCGTAGTGAGCACCGACGACGATGTACTCGCCGGCGTAGGGCGAGCCGTCCCGCGCCGGGAGCAGGCCGATCACGTTCGACGCCGGCGCCGTCCGCGCGGTGACGTTGGTCGTGATCTCGACGGTGCTGCCGGCGAGCGGCTTCGGCGCAGCGGCCTTTGTCGCTGCCGGCTTCACGGCCGCGGGCTTCGCCGCGGCAGGCGCCGCGTCCGCCGGCTTCGCCGGCGGCGCGAGCCCGGCCGCCGGGAAGAGCGCGCGGGCCGCGGAGCGCGTGAGCACCACGGCCGGGATCCCCATGCTCGCCGCGTCGTCCGGCAGCCGCGGGAGCTCGTCGCCCGCCGCGACAAGGATCACCCCGGCGGCCTTGTGCTCGCGGGCGGTGCGGAGCTTGTATCGGACGCTGCCGAAGTCGCGAAGCGCGTCCGCCGGCCGCGGGGACGGCGCATGATGAGGATCGGCCGCCGCTCCACCGTGCGCGCCAGCAGGCGCCGCGCCTCCGTGCGCGCCCGCAGGCGCCGCTCCTCCGTGCGCGCCAGCAGGCGCCGCTCCTCCGTGCGCGTCAGCAGGCGCCGCGCCTCCGTGCGCGCCAGCAGGCGCCGCTCCTCCGTGCGCGCCAGCAGGCGCCGCGCCTCCGTGCGCGCCAGCAGGCACCGCTCCACCTGGGCCGTCGGCCAGCGTGGGCACGCCGTCGAGCACGATCGCGATCTTCCCCTCGATGTCCTTGCCGCCGTAGTCGTCCCAGGAGAGCGCCGGCGCGGTCACTCCATGGCCGACGAGCACCGCGGCCCCCGACACCGTGCCGCTCGCGCTCCCGTCGGCCGTGACCAGCTTGCCGGCCTCGACGCCCTGCTTCCGGCCCGCGCGCTGCACCGCGAGCGCCGCGGGCGCCACGTCGGCGCCGACCCGCGCGTCGAACACCTGCCGGTACGCCTTCGGGTCGCTCCCCGGCCCGCCCAGCGGCGAGAGCTTGAGCTCGGCGAACCGGCGCGCGATGAACTCGGCCGCCAGATCGGCGCCGGGCTCGCCCGTGCCGCGCCCCGCGAGCTCGGGCGACGCGAGGTACGCGACGTCCGCCGCGATCCGCGCCTCCGCGGCGGGATCGACGTCGATCGAGGCCGGCGCGGCGGGCGCCGCGGCGGCCGCCGGCTTCGACGCCGGCGGCGCGGCGGGCTGTTGAGGCGGCGCGGCCGGCGGAGCGCACGCCGCGACCGCGGCGAGCAGGCCGGCGACCAGGCCGCGGCGAAGACCTCGCGCGCAGAGCGGCGACGGCGAGGCCGCCGCGTGCCTCGCGCTCACCACGGCGACGCCTTCTGCGCCGCGCGGACCAGCTCGAGCGCGCGGCGGCCGATGTACTCCTCCACGTCGGCGGGCGCGATGTGGCGGTCCTTCGCGAAGTCGAACTCGCGCGGCTTGCCGTCGCCGAAGGTCACCCGGACGATCGCGGAGTCCCGCAGGAGCTCCAGCGAGAGGCTGAACTCGCCGAACGCGAGGCGGTGCTTGTCCGGCTCCTGGGAGAGCACGATGGGCTGCCCCTTCTCCCGCAGCCTCTCGTGCGCGAACTTCAGCGACTCGGCCCCCAGCGACACGGCCGACTCCGCGGCCGCGAGCGCCTCGGCGACCCGCTTCTTGTGCCGCGCGAGCTCCTCTGCCTCGCGCTCCGCCTTCGATTTCACGGCCTCGATGAGCTCATCACGCCAGGTCGCCACAGTGCACCTCGGCGCGAACACTCTTCCGAAACGTGCGTTTTGTCCAGCCCGACACGCGCCGGTCACCCGGCCACCCGGGCCAGCCCGACCCGCGCCGGACACGCAACCGGCCGCGCTGCCAGCACAAAAACAGGAAGCCCGGGAGCCCTGGAGAGGACGACCTCTCCTCGAGCGCTCCCGGGCTGCCTGCCCCTGGCGCGCGCGGGCCGCGCGCCGCGGCTCCGCGCGCCGCTACTGCACGTCGGAGCCCGCGGCCTTCGCCGGGGCGAACTTGCTCAGGTCCTCGGCCACGGTGGCCTTCGGGTTCATGAGCTCGTGGAACGCGCGCTTCGCGAGCGCGCCGGTCTCGCCCTGCTCGTGCCGCAGGGCCATGAGCATGCCCTTCTCCTTCATGAACTTGAGCGTATCGATCGCGCCCTTCTTCTGCGCGCCGTCGCCGCTCTTCGCCGCCTGGTAGAGCCGGTAGCGCAGCACGACGCGGGTCTCCGAGTGCGGGCCGTTGTCGTACTTCAGGTTGTCGAACTGGGCCTGGAGCCGCTGCCGCGCCCACTCCTGCGGCGCGTCGGCGACCTTCACCCGCGTGACCGCCTCGGCGTTGGCGACGTACCGGTAGAGGTTGCCGCGCTTGAAGTCCTCGTCCGACCAGTAGCCGAAGGCGCGGTAGTAGTGGTCCTTCAGGTCGTCCAGCGCGCTCTTGTCGAAGTCGGCGTACATCGCGACCGTCCGCGCCGCGGTGTCGCTCGTGCCGCCGAGGATGAGCGCGAGCGCCGCCGCGTTCCGGACCTCGACGTCCTTGAGCTTCTCGAAGAGCTGCCCCTGCACCGCCTCGTCGAAGCCGCCGATGCCGATGGCGCGCGCGATGGCCATGCGCACCCCGGGCTCGACGTCGGCCGCGAGGAGCGGCACGAGGTCGGCGGCCGCGCCGGGCACCGGCCGGAGCGCGAGCGACGACGCGTAGCACGCGCCGATGAGCTGCTTGCGCGGCTCCTTCTTGCTCGCGAACTCCTTCGCCTTCTTCGCGATCTCGACCATCGTCTTGTCGTCGGCGCACCAGGCGATCGCCTCGCAGGCGGCCTGGCGGGCCTCCTCGTGCCACATCTCGTCCTCGACGAGCTTCGTCAGCTTCTCCACCGCGCGCGGGTCGCCCCACTCGGCGAGCCCCTGCGACGCGCCGTAGGCGACCGCGCGGAGCGCCATCCCCAGCATCGCGAGCCCAGCGCCCTGGAGCCCGTCCTGGGTGATGTCCATCTTCGGATCCTTCTTCCGGTTGAACTGGTCGAGGAGCTTCGGATAGGAGGGCTCGTCCTTCATGCGCCCGATGTACCGGAGCGCGCTCTGCGCGGTCTCGAAGGCCGCGGGGAACGGCGGCAGCTGCCCCTCCTTGGGGAGCGGGTCCGTCGGGAAGGCCCAGTCGCGCATGTCCTTCAGGATCTTCTCGGAGCGGACCGTGGCGAGGAAGCGCAGGCCGTTCGCGTGCGGCTGCGGGCGATCCTTGAGCCACAGGATGACCGGCGCCTCGGCCGCGGCCTTGAGCTCGGCGGCCTTGTCGGTGTGGATCGTGGCGAGATCGGCGAGCATGCGGGCGCCGACGACGCGCGGCAGATCGGTGCGCGACAGGTGCCCGCCCTCGTCCGCCTCCCAGAACTTCTCGACCTTGTAGAGCTTGAGCGGGTCGGCCAGCATTCGCTCGCCGATGTACTTGGCGCCGCGGATGTCGCCGATCTCGGCGAGCCGCGTCCCCGCCTCGCCCTGCCAGTGCAGCGGCGGCTTCTTGGCCTCGATCCACTTCACGAGCGGGTCGGCGGACCGCGGATCCGCGAGCTCGCGCAGCATCTCCATGATCTGCTTCGTCTGGAACCAGGTCGTCTCCTCGGGATCCTGCTTCACGCTGTCGAGGGCGAGGACGAGCCCCTCGCCGCCGATGCCGTCGCGCAGCGCCTCGAGGAAGCGCTGGCGGCTGGCCTTGTCGGCGTTCGACAGCGCCTCGAGGAGCGGGGCGCGCGCCGTCTCGTCGCCGATCCGCCCGAGGCCGTTCGCGGCCTCGCGCGCGACCTCGACGTCCTTGTCCTTCACGAGCGTGATCAGCGAGCTCGTCCACTTGGGCTCGGCGTTGCGCGACAGGACCGTCGCGACGAGCTGCCGCACCGACGAGCTCTCGTCGGTCGCGAGCTTCGAGAGCTCCTCGAGCGACACGAGGCCGGCGAGCTTCTCGGGGTCGAAGGCGATGCCGCCGCCGAGCCGCTCGACCTTCGAGAGGAACCCCTTCCTGTACTGGTCCATCGCGTCCTTGAACGCGGCGGGCTCCTTGAGCTCGACGAGGGCCCACACGATCTGGGGCCGGTCGCTCTCGTCCGCGACCTTGAGCGCCTCGAGCAGCGCGTGCTTGGCGCCGTCGGCCTTGGGCGAGCCGTAGTAGGCGAGCACCTGCGCGGCGACGCCCTTCACGCGGTGGTCGGGGAGCGCGAGCGCGTTCTGCGCGTGCGTGACGCCCTCGGGATCGTCGGCCCACGCGAGCTGCATGAGGGCCTCCTGCTGGAGCGACAGCTCGGCGCTCGCGGCGGCCCATTTGCGCCACAGGGGCAGCTGGTCCTTCTTGGGCAGGACGAAGATGTTCTTCTTCTCCTTGGAGACGGCGTCGACCGTCATCTTCTGGCTGTCCGCCTTGACGCCGAACCAGATGGCGCCCGCGGCGCCGAGCGCGACGAGGAGGCCGACCACGATCGACACGGGGCTGAACCGGCCGCGCTTGAAGTTGCCGTCGTCCGCGAAGCCGCCGCCGCCGGCGGGCGCCGGCGGGGCTCCGGGCAGGTCGTTGTCATCGGGGGGCCACTTGGCCGCCCATTTGGCCGGAAGGGGACCCGGCGGCGGGCGCCGTCCGCGCGGCCCCGCGGGATTCTCTCGTGAAAGATTCGGACGATCGAGCATGGTTCCTCCAGCGCGCGGGCGACGACGTGACCCGAACGGCGGTGGCATCGCGCGGCGTGCCGCGCTGCGCCCCCGACCCCTCCCGGCGGCGGCGGCGTCGCGCGGCGAGCCGCGCTGCGCCCCCGCCCCCGGGCCAGGCGGCGAAGCGCCCGGCCGGTCGAGGCGCCGGACCGTACCAGAGCCGCTCGGACGTAGGCCCAAAGATTTGCTATGAAGCCCAGGGCCCGTATGGCCGAACCCGAGTCCAATTCCGGCAAGATTCTCTATCCTGCAGTCGCGTTGCTCATCGCCCTGAGCGCGCTCTTTGGGCTTGTGATCCTGCCGCGCCTCGCGCCCGGGGTCGGGGGCATGGTCGGCACGGAGGCCCCCGACGTGACGCTGCCGGTCGCGGCCAACGGCGATCCCGGCGCGCGCATGCAGATCGCCGAGCTGAAGGGCCAGCCGGTGATCCTGGACTTCTGGGCGACATGGTGCGGGCCCTGCGCGGTCCAGGCCCCGATCCTCGACCGGATCGCGCGCCGGTACCAGAAGAAGGGGCTCGTGGTGCTCGGCGTCAACGTGGACGACCCGCCCGACGTGGCCAGCCAGTACGCCCTCAAGAAGGGCCTGTCGTATCCCATCCTCATCGACGCCGCGAAGGAGGCCTCGGGCCGTTACGGGGTCGACAAGCTGCCGAGCCTCGTGGTGATCGACCGGCAGGGCAAGGTCGCGGCCTACCTGACGGGCGTCGTCGACGAGGCGAGCCTCTCCGAGATCGTCGCGGCCGCCCTCTGATCTCGCGCCACGTGCCCCTCTCGCGCCGCGTGCCTCGCTCGCTCCACGTGCCTCCTTCGCTCCCCGTGCCTCGCTCGCTCCACGTGCTTCTCTCGCGCCACGTGCGTCCTCCCTCCCGTCCCTTGCGCCTCGCGCTCGCGGCGCTCGCCGCCGCCGCGCCGGCCTGCTCCCGCGGCGACGCCGATCGCGGCCGCGACGCCGGCGGCGCGCCGCCGCCTGCCAGCGCCTCCGCCCCGTCGGCCGGCCCGGCGGCCTCCGCCACGGCGGCGCCTGCCCCTCCGGCCTCTGGCGACGCCGGCGCCCCCACCGCGGCCGGCGGCGACGCTGGCGCGCCCGGGACGTTCGGGGATCCGATGGCGACCCACTACGAGGCGCGCGAGGATCTGGTGCGGCTCTTCTCGCTGAAGGAGTTCTCGGAGCGAGAGCGGAAGTTCAAGAACCCCGAGCTCTTCCTGGAGAAGAACTTCGGCGGCGGCTCCCCTGCCCGGCTCAACCAGGGCAACAAGGAGCTCGCGCGGCACACGCGCTCGAAGGAGCAGTGCCTGGAGGGCCTCCGTGGCGTCGTCCTCCAGACGGAGGAGCAGCGCGCCCGCTGCGGCGGCCAGGAGAACATGGTGCCCGTGTACAAGCGCGGGAAGCCGGCGTCGGCCGAGTTCTGCATCGACATCTTCGAGTTCCCCAACAAGCCGTGCGAGCTGCCGATGGTGTGGGCGAGCCCGACGCAGGCGGCGACCGTCTGCAGCCTGCAGGGCAAGCGCCTCTGCACCGAGGACGAGTGGAGCCTCGCGTGCCGCGGCGATCCGGGGGGCGGCAAGCCGAGGACGTACGCGTATGGCGACGAGCTCGATCTCGCCGTCTGCCACACGCAGACCCCGCACCGCGACGTCGAGGGCAAGCCGTGCGACGGCGACACCGCGCGCTCGGCCTACCAGACCTGCGCGACCGACACCGAGCCCGCGGGGTCCTACCCCGCGTGCCGCTCGCGGTTCGGCGTCTTCGATCAGCACGGCAACGTGGCCGAGATCATGACCCGCCGCGACCGCGACGACGGCAAGCTGTACAGCCAGCTCAAGGGGAGCGCCTGGTTCTACGTCGAGGTCGCCCGCGAGCACGACGCCCCGAGGCCGAAGGGCCGGGAGACCTACCCCGATCACTGCGCCTACAGCCCGCGGTGGCACGTCGAGCCGATGGAGGACGCGTGGCACGCGAACTACCACCTGGGCTTCCGGTGCTGCAAGACGATCCGCTGAGGTGCCACGCCCGGCGCGCGCGGCTGGCTCGCGCGTGCACGGGCGGGTACCCTTCCCCGCGATGCAAGCGCTGGCGCCTCGTGCCCGGATCGCCCGCGGCAAGTCCGGTGAGGGCCGCTGGGAGATCGCGACGCGTCCCCCGGCGCCGCACCTCCGCCCCTACATCCGCGACTACAGCGGCTACACGGAGGAGGCGCCTGGACCGCTGCGGCGGCGAGAGCTCCCGGCGCCGCAGATCGTCGTGATCATCGAGCTCGGGCCGCCGCTGCGCGTGTTCGACGCGGGGAGCGATCGCCGTCATTCCTCGCACCGCGGCGGCTTCGTCGCGGGCCTCGACGACACCTTCACCCTCACCGAGCACGACGGCTTCCAGCGCGGGCTCCAGGTGAACCTCACCCCCATCGGCGCGCGGCTCTTCTTCGGCGTGCCCATGGCGGAGCTGACCGGGCGCGTGATCTCCGTGCGCGATCTGCTCCCCAGGGAGCACGCCCGGCTGGCGGAGCGCCTCGAGGAGCTCCCGACCTGGGACGCGCGCTTCGACCTGATCGAGCGGGCGCTCGGCGAGCGCGTGGCCGAGGCGCGGATCGAGGTCGGCGTGGTCTCGTGGGCGTTCCGCCGGATCGAGGAGCGCGGGGGCGCGGTCGACATGCGCGCCCTCGCGCGCGAGCTCGGCTACAGCCAGAAGCACGTGATCGATCTGTTCCGCGAGCACGTCGGCGTTCCCCCCAAGCTCCTCGCGCGGCTCGTGCGCTTCGACCGGCTGGTGCGGCACCTCAAGACGGGCGCCACGGGGACGTGGGCGGAGCTCGCGCAGCGGTTCGGCTACTACGACCAGGCGCACCTCGCGCGCGACGTGAAGCAGTTCAGCGGGACGACCCCGACGAAGGCGCGAGCGGCGCTGATCGACGTCGCCGGCATGAGCCCCTGATCCCTCGTTGCCCGAGCGACGTGACGCTGAGCGGTCCGCACGGTGCCTCGGAAGCCCCGCGTGGCGAGCTCGCGAAACAACAGGGGTGGGTCACGACACGCTGCGATCCGTGACATGTCACGCCGCGGCCCGTGACATGTCACGCCGCGATCCAGGACATGTCACGGCGCAACCCGTGACATGCCGCAGAGGAATGAGCCGCACTTCACGGCGGACGACCCATGCCCCGGCGAGTGGAACGCGACGGTTCGAGAAAGCAAGCGTCCTCTGCGCCCGGCACATGGCTTGCTCTGAGCCTCCGAGCGAGCCCCAGCAGCAGCGGGGTCACGCTGCGCAGGGAGCCAGCGCTTTACGGTCGAGAAGGAGAAATCCAGAGATGCGATCCGCGAATCTTATCATCGCAAGCGCCATCACCTTGGCAATACCTATGCTTTGTTGGGAACGGGATGCCCACGCTCAAGAGGTGGGGATGAGCGATCTCCCCGAGGGCTGCATCGACGACCTTCGAGCAGGCACGTTGCCGATCGATCGCGATCTCGGCACGCTGTCCAGCGGCAATTCCTCGTACTCAGTCTTCGGGTTCAACGGCTCGGAGTGCTATGGCTACAGCTGGTTCAAGTTCAAGAACGGCTCGAACGAAAAGCTCATGACGCCCCAGTACGGCCTGAACGTGAATTCGTCGGCATGGGACTGCAATCACACGGCGCTCACGTGGGGTCTTTATTTCAGAGTTACGCTCCCATTTAGCTCACCGGGCCCCTGGCTCTTCGCCACCGGGGGCAACAGTTATGGAAGCCTCATAGGCTCAACCTGCGTTTACACTCCAGCGAACTTCCCGGGCGGATCTGGAGTAACGATCGCCAACATTCCCGTCAACCCTGCCGGTACATCGATAGAGTATCGGCTCGGCATCAGGGCATGGCAACACGACGATGTGGGCTTGGGCCATCCGGGAACGTGGTGTGGGGGCTCATCGGAGTGCAATCACAACCCCGTGGTGACGTTCTCCGACGCCCTATAGGGTTGCGGCTCATCCATCTCGTCTTCGCGCCCGGGCCAAGGCGGCGCCGAGCACCGCCCCGAGCGCGGCGCCCAGCAACAGGCCGAGCCGGCCCGTCGCCTCGTATCCCCGGAGCCCCCCTGATTCGAAATCGGTCGCGAAGTTGCCCCCGAAGAGCGCCCCCAGGAGCAGCCCCACGGTAGCTCCCACCGCGGCTCCGAGCACTGCGCCCATGACCAGCCGACTCACCTGTCCCATGGCGAGGAGCCTAGCGCCTCCGGGGTCCGGAGCGGAAGGCGCCCCGCCGCATGTCCGGTGGCCCCGCGCGAGCGCGCGCCAATGGCCCGCCATCGTCTCGCACGCACGGCCAATCCGTCGTTGAGCGACGCGGTAGGCGCGAGGTAAACTATTTACAATACCCCCGGCGTCGCGCGCCCCAACGTATGCATCGAAGGTGCGAACACACCCCCATGATCTCTTCCGACGACTTTCGAAAGCTCGCGCTGTCGCTGCCCGAGGCCGAGGAGCAGGACCACTTTGGCAAGCCGTCGTTCCGCGTGCGAGGGAAGATCTTCGCGACCCACTGGGTGGAGCAGGAGGGCGCCGTCCTGAAGCTGTCCCTGGACGAGCAGGACAGCCTGGTGCAAGCGCAGCCTGACGTCTTCTCGGTGACGCCGTGGGGCCACCAGGGCTGGACGCGGGTGGAGCTCCGTCGCGTCGACCGGACGCTCCTGGAAGAGCTGCTCGTGGGCGCCTGGCGTCGCGTGGCGCCGAAGCGCGTGGTCGCGGAGCGGGATGCCGGCCGCAGCGGGGAGCCTGCAACGCCTCCGGGCTCTCCCTCACGCCCGCGGAAGCGCCAGCGCGCGACCTGACGGTGACGGGGCGCCAAGACGCGCGGCCGGAGAGCGCCTCGGCCGCGCGCGGGGAAGCTCGCGCCGGAGGCCGCTGTCCATTTTCTCTCCACGAGGAAGAAAAATTGAACGGCGACCGTAGTGTGTTCACGCTCGCGTGCCTGCCCGGTCGACGGCGCAGCTCGCTCGCCTCCTTCGGCGGAGCCGTCCTGGAGCGACGCGCGGGCACTCAGGTGAACATTCTCGATGAGGGAGCGCTCGATGACACGGATGAAGCTTCTTGGATTGCTGATGGCTGGGCTCGCGCTCGTGGCGTGCGGCGATGACGAGGGGAGCGGCCCCGGTGGCGAGACGGGCAACGGGAGCGAGCTCGACGGCAAGCAGCTCGGCCAGCTGACGGCCGCAGAGTCCGAGCAGGTGTGCGCGGACATCGCACGCTCGACAAAGGTCTCGAAGGAGGATGCGTGCGAGCTCACCGGGATAGGCCTTAGCGTCCTCGGAGGAGACTGCGAGGCCGTCAAGGCGGAGTGCGTCAGCTCTCCGGACGAGCCTGAGGAGGTCCTCTCCTGCGACACATCGAAGTTCGCGGGGTGTACCGCGACGGTCGCGGAGGCCAAGGCCTGTACGACCGCCAGCGCTGAGTCCATGAAAGCGCTCACGTGTGCATCGGGCCTCGAGGACCTCTTGCAGCAGCCCGCGGCGTGCGCGGCCATCAACGAGAAGTGCCCCGCGCTCTTCGAAGAGGAGGCGACCGACGGCGAGGCCCCCTGAGGGCTCGTGAGGTCGCCCCCCCGGCCCGCGTCAGCGCGCCGCCTCGCGCCGATGCTTTCGGTCGCCGAGCGCGAGCGTCGAGCTGTCGGGCGCGCCGCTGACGAAGAACCTGTCCCGAAACTCAACCCGGAAGGTCTCGGCACCCCTCGGGGCTGCTGAAACTCAGCCCGGAAGGTCTCGACGCCCCTCGGGATAGCGGAGCGGGCCAGAAGACCGCCTCGCCAGCCCCACCTAGCCACCCCTCCCATGCCTGCCCCCCCGGCGCGGGCCGGTGCCGGGCCACGCCCAGCATCGTCGGCCACGGGCAGTGCCGCGCGTGGCCAGGCCCAGGGCGATGGCAGGGTCCCTACATCCGAGCACCTGCGCGACCCGCCCCCGGGACGCGCGCCGGCCGAACATGCCGGACCTTGACAGGTGACCATTTGGTAACATATCAAGGAGGTGACGGACGACGATCGCGTCTTCAAGGCGCTGGCCGATCCCACCCGGCGCTCCCTCCTCGACCGGCTCTTCGCGCGTGACGGCCTGACGCTCACGGAGCTCGAGTCCGAGCTCGAGATGTCGCGGTTCGGCGTGATGAAGCACCTTCGGGTGCTCGAAGCCGCGGGGCTCGTCGTCACGGTTCGATCAGGCCGAAAGAAGCTTCACTACCTGAACCCGGTCCCCATCCGCCAAATCCACGATCGCTGGATCGACAAGTACACCGAGGGGCGCCTCTCGGCGCTCGTGGATCTGAAGAACCAACTGGAGAAGAACGATGACGACGAAGAGTGAGAAGCCTGTCCACGTCTACCGGGTCCACATCAAGGCGACGCCCCAGGCCGTCTGGGATGCGATCACGAAGCCCGAGTGGATCGAGAGATACGGTTACTGCGCCCGCGCGGAGTACGATCTGCGCCCCGGCGGCAAATACCAGGCGTTCGCGAACACGGAGATGGCCAAGCACGGCGGCCCCAACGTGATCATCGATGGAGAGGTCATCGAGGCCGACCCTCCGCGAAAGCTCGTTCAGACGTGGCGCATCCTCTGGGATCCCGAGATGAAGGCCGAGGGGTTCAGGCGACTCACGTGGGAGATCGAGGTGAGCCCCTACGGCATCACGTCGCTGACCGTGACCCACGAGGTCGGCGATGCGCCGAAGACGGCTGCCATCACCTCGGGCGAGATCAAGGAGGCCGGCGGCGGCTGGAGCTACATCCTGAGCGATCTGAAGACGCTGCTCGAGACAGGCAAGACGCTGTCGGCGGCGTGAGGCCCCCACCCGGCCGTGCGCGGGGCTCCTCCCGTGTCTTCGGGGCGACGCGGCCCTCGGCCGGCGCTCGGCCGGCGCTCTATCGGTCGATCTCGGGCGCCACGACGTCGAAGCTCGCGATGAGCGCCACGAGGTCGGCCAAAAACAGCCCGGGGCTCTTGGCCTCGATCATCGCCATCGCGGTGAAGCTCCCTGTCCGGAACCGCGCCCGGTACGCCTCCTCCGCGCCCCGCCCGATGACGTAACAGCCCATGTCGCCGCGGGCGCTCTCGATGCGAGCGTAGGCCTCCCCGTCAGGCCTCATCTTCTTCGGCAGCTTGCCCAGGATGTCGTCCTCCGGGTGCTCGTCGATCTTGTCGAGCGCCTGCCGGAGGATCTTCGCCGACTCGCGGCACTCCTCGACCCGGACGTAGAACCGGTCCCAGCAGTCTCCCACCGTCCCGTAGCGCCCGCGGCCCACGGGCACGTCGAACTCGAGCTCCGGATAGACCGAGTAGGCGTCCTCCTTGCGGAGATCCCACTTCACGCCGGACGCGCGCAGGTTGGGGCCGACGAGACCCCAGTCCTTCGCCTCCTCGGCCGTGACCACGGCGACGTTGGCGAGGCGCTTGATGAAGATGTCGTTCAGGCTGACGAGCCGGTCGAACTCGACCATGATCGGCTCGAAGCGGTCGAGCCAGCACCTCACCTTGTCGGCCCACCCCTTCGGCAGGTCGAACGAGACGCCGCCGATGCGGTGGTAATTGAAGGTGAGCCGCGCGCCGCACAGCTCCTCGATGAAGTCGTTGATGTACTCCCGCTCTCGCAGCGCCCACGGAAAGGGGGTGACCGCGCCGACGTCCATCGCCATCGCGCCGAGCGCGATCATGTGGCTCCCGATCCGGTTGAGCTCGCAGGAGATGACGCGGAGGTACTGCGCCCTCTTCGGCACCTCGATGCCCATCAGCTTCTCGCAGGCGCTCGCCCAGGCCTCGTTCGCGAACATCGCCGCGATGTAGTCGACGCGATCGGTGTACGGCATGAAGCCGCTGTACGTGCAGCGCTCGCCGATCTTCTCGATGCTCCGGTGCAGGTAGCCGACGTCCGGCACCGCCTTCCGGATGATCTCGCCGTCCGTCGAGATGACGAAGCGGAGCACGCCGTGGGTCGACGGGTGATGAGGCCCCATGTTGAGGGTCATCTCGTCGTCCATCTCGGCGCCCGGGCCCGCGCCCCCGCGGTCGACGCTGAAGATGACCTGGCTCATGACGCCTCCGCGTCCTTCTTCGGGAGCTTGATCTTGAAGAGCTCGACGGGGTTCGGCCGCTGCGTCGGGATGCCGTGGTACTCGGCCTTCTCCTGCCAGTCCTTGCGGAGCGGGTGCCCCTCCCAGTCGTCGGGCAGGAGCAGGCGGCGGAGATCCGGGTGCCCCTCGAAGCGCACGCCGAGCAGGTCGAAGCACTCCCGCTCCTGCCAGTTCGCCGCCGACCACACGTCGACGAGCGTCGGCACCGCCGGGCCCTCCCTGTCGAGGAACGCCTTGAGGACGACCCGGTGCTTCTTCGCGTACGAGTAGATGTGATAGACGACGACGATCTTCTTGAGATCGGGATAGTCGACCCCGGTGATGCACTCCAGGTAATCGAAATCGAGCTCGGGCGCCTCGCGGAGGAGACGGCACACGGGCTCGATCTTCGCGGGCGCGACCTGGAACCAGGCGTCGCGATCCTTCGGGGACACGGGGTGGAGGTCGAAGACCGCGTCTTCGCCGAGCTTCGCCTGGAGCGCCTGGAAGATCTCTTCGGGTGACATGGCAGGTGCGCGGGAGGAGAGGGGCTCAGCCGCCCGTGGCGCCGCGGCGGCCGAGGGCGCGCTCGCTCTTGATCTTCTCCTGGATCTTCAGGAGCCCTTCGAGCAGCGCCTCGGGGCGCGGGGGGCAGCCGGGCACGTAGACGTCGACCGGGATGATCTGATCCACGCCCTTGCAGACCGAGTAGGCGTACTGGAAGAGGCCGCCGCAGTTCGAGCAGCTGCCCATCGAGATGACGAAGCGGGGCTCGGACATCTGGTCGTAGAGGCGCCTCACGCGGGTCGCCATCTTGTAGGTCAGCGTCCCCGCGATGATGAACAGGTCGCTCGACCGGGGGCTCGGCCGCGGCGCGGCCCCGAAGCGCTCGAGATCGCCGCGGGGGCCGCCGGTCTGCATGAGCTCGATGGCGCAGCAGGCGAGGCCGAAGAGCATGTACCAGACGCTGTTCGACCGCCCCCAGTTGAGCAGCCAGTTGACGGTCTGATCGACGCTCGTCGTGATGACGCCGCCGCCGTCGCTCTCGTACTTCGCCTCCCACCCGCGGGGCGGGGCCATCAGGTTCAGATTCGATGTCATGACTCGACACCTCCCTCGGCGACCGCCGCCTGCCCCGGGAGGCCCGGCGGCGCGCCTTCGCGCTCGCCCGCGAGCGGAGCGCGCGGCCGGGCCCGGCTGCTCACGTTCTGAGCCCCGCGCGGATCTCCCTTGATGGCGCGGATCCAGTTCAAGTCGCCCTTCACCCAGACATAGGCGAAGCCGAGCATCAGGATGGCCACGAAGAGGAAGATCTCGATCAGCGCGAAGAGCCCGCTGCCCTGGTCCACCCAGCGCCTGAACACCGCCGCGACCGGGTAGATGAACGCTATCTCGACGTCGAAGATGATGTAGACGAGCGCGATGATGTAAAAACGCGGGTTGAAGTTGAACCACGCGGGCCCGACAGGCGCCTCCCCGCACTCGTACGTCTCGATCTTCTCGGCGTACATGTTGTTGGGGCGCAGCAGCTTCCCGAACAGCAGAGAGCCGAGCATGAAGCCGATCGCCACCAGAAAGAACGCGGCAACGCTGGCGTAGGCCATCAACATCGGGCGGAACCTCGCTCGGCTCGGCCCCCTCGTCCCAGGCGAGAGGGGGTCGAATCCAGGGGGATTATGTAGGTGAAAAGCTGAACCGCGGCAAGCCGGCAGACCCTGGCATCGTTGGTACCGCGCGCCGCGCGCCGCGCGCCGCTGCTCGGGATCGACAGGACGCGTCGGGCTGCGGTATCGGTCGGACGTGGGTCTCGTGGACGTGACGGTGCTCGCGGCCGTGGAGGGGGCGGCGCAGGCGCTGCCCATCTCGGCCAGCGGGCACGCCGCGGCGGCCCGGCTCTGGCTCCGCGTGGCCGAGGGCGACGCCTGGGTCGGCGCGGCGCAGGCGCTCGGGGCGGCCTTGGCGCTCACGCTCGCCGTGCGGCAGAGGCTCTCTCGTGCGTTCGGCGAGGGCGCCCGGGCGCTCGCGAGGCCGTCGCTCTTCAGGGCGTCGCCGCCGGCGCGCGACGCGGCGCGGCTCGCGCTCGGCGCCGCCGCGAGCCTGATCGTCGCGGCGGCGCTCCGGTCGCACGCCGCGCCGTGGCGGGACGCGCCGCTCGCGGTGGGGCTCGGCCTGCTCGCCACCGGCGCGGCGCTCGCGAGCACCGCGCTCGCTCCGCGGCGCGACGGCCGCGACGAGGCCGACGCGCCGTCGCTCGCCGGGACGATCGCGGCAGGCGCGGCGCACGGGGTCGCGGCGCTGCCGGGCGCGTCGCGGGTCGGGGCGGCGCTCGTCGTGCTGCTCTGGCTCGGCGTCCGTCCCGCGCGCGCCGTCGAGCTCGCGCTCGCGATCAGCATCCCCGCGCTGCTCGCCTCGGGGCTCGCCGAGGCGCGCGCGTTCCACGGCCCGGCGCCAGGAGCGGGCGCCGTGACGTCGAGCCTGCTCGCGGCCTTCCTCAGCGCCGCCGCGGCGGCCGCCGCGCTCCACTTCCTCGCCGAGCGGCGGCGCACCGGGGCGCTCTCGCTGTGGGTCGTCCCCCTCGGCCTCGCGATGGTGGCCTACGCGCGCGCGCTGCCCGGCCTCGTCTGAGCGGCCCTCGGCGGACGCACCACAACCGTGCGACCCTCTTCGACGTCGAAACCTCCGAGGAGCGCCGATGACCCCGACCGACCCCTCCATCCATGTCCTGATCCTCGCCGGCGGCGCGGGCACGCGCTTCTGGCCGGCGTCGCGCGCCGCGCGCCCGAAGCAGCTCTTGCCGCTGCTCGGCGGCGAGCCGCTCCTCGCAGCGACGGCGCGCCGCGTGCTCCCGCTGTGCGCCCGCGGGGGGCGCGCCGGCTGGGAGCGCGTCTGGATCGCGACCGGCCAGCACCTCGCCTCGCCCACCCGCGCGGCGCTGCCGGAGATCTCCGAGCGGCGCCTGCTCGTCGAGCCAGCGCCGCGCAACACGGCGCCGTGCATCGGCTGGGCGGCCGCCACCATCGCGCGCGAGGACCCCGAGGCGGTCGTCGTCGTGCTCCCGAGCGACCACCACATCGCCGACGTGCCGCGGTTCCTCGAGGCGCTGGAGGCCGCGGTCGCCTCGGCCCGGGGCGGCGCGATCACGACGATCGGCGTGCGCCCGACGCACCCGGAGACGGGCTTCGGCTACATCGAGGTGGACGAGGCCGCCGGCGCGGAGGGCGCGGCGCCCGCGGAGCCCCGCCGCGTGCGGCGCTTCGTCGAGAAGCCGAGCCGCGAGCGCGCCGCGGAGTTCGTGGCGAGCGGCCGCTTCCTCTGGAACGCGGGGATGTTCATCTTCCGCGCGGGCGACATGCTGGCGGCGATCCGCGCCCACCTGCCGGCGCTCGCCGAGGGGCTCGACGAGATCGACGGCGCCGCCGCGCTGGGCCCGGGCGCCGAGGCGGAGGCCGTCCTGCGGGTGTTCCCTCGCCTGCCGGCGGTCAGCATCGATCACGGCGTGATGGAGCACGTGGGCGGCCTCGCCGTGGTGCCCGGCGATTTCGGCTGGAGCGACGTGGGCAGCTGGCAGAGCGCCTGGGAGCTCGCCGACAAGGACGAGCGGGGCAACAGCGCGCCCGCGGGGTCGGTGCTGATCGACGCGCACGGCAACCACGTGGTCGATCTGCGCGCGCGCGCGGCGGGCGCCGCGCGCGCCGCGCCGGACGATGGCCGGGTGATCGCGCTCGTCGGTGTGGAGGGGCTCGTGGTGGTCGAGACCGACGACGCGCTGCTCATCGTCCCGCGCGATCGGGCCCAGGAGGTGAAGCTCGCGGTCGACGCCCTGAAGGCGCGGGGGCAGGGCCGGTACACGTAAGCGCGCTACTCGCGCGGCGGCTCGCGCCTCGCCACCGCCCGCGCGTAGATCTCCCGCCGCGGTAGCCCGAGCTCCACCGAGAGCTCCTCGGCGATGTGCTTCGCCCGCCTCCCCTGGGCGAGCTCCCGATCGATGCGCGCGTCGAGCTCCTCGTCGCTCGGGCGCGCGCCAAGAGCGGCCGGCGCCGCGGGCGCGAGCACGAGCGTGATCTCCCCGAGCCACTCGCGCTCGATCGCCGCGAGCTCCTCCACGCTGCCGCTCAGGATCTCCTCGTGCACCTTGGTCAGCTCGCGCGCGACGACGGCGCGCCGCCCGGGCATCCGCTCGGCGAGCTCGGCGAGCGTCTCGCGGAAGCGCCGCGGCGACTCGAACAGCACGACCGCCTCGGGCGTCGACGTGACCAGCGCCAGCACCTCGCGCCGCTCGCGCCCGCCGCGCGGCAGGAACCCGACGAAGCGGAAGCCACCCGTCACCAGCCCCGACACGCTCACCGCCACCATCACCGCGCTCGGCCCGGGGATCGCCACGACGCGCGCCCCGGCCTCGGTGGCCGCGCGCACGAGCGCGGTCCCCGGATCGCTCACGACCGGCGTGCCGGCGTCCGTCATGAAGGCGATCGACTCGCCCTCTGCGAGCCGCGCGGCCGCGCGCGCCGCGTCCGCCTCGGAGGCGTGCGCGTCGAACCGGTCGACCGGCTTGCCCGAGACGCCGAGGTGGCCGAGGAGCGCCCGGGCCCGCCGCGTGTCCTCCGCGAGGATCCGGTCCGCCCCGCGCAGCGTCTCGACCGCGCGCAGCGTGATGTCGCCGAGGTTGCCGATCGGCGTCGCCATCACGTAGAGGCACCCGCGGCCCTTCGCGCCGCCCTGCTCGCCGCCGCTCGACAAGGCCTAATCCGCCTCGACGGCGTCGCCGAGCTCCTCCTGGAGGTACGTCCGCAGCTTGGACTGGAGCCGCGCCTCGAGCTGGCGCACGCGCTCGCGCGAGATGCCGAACTCGTTGCCGAGCTCCTGGAGCGTGAGCGGATCCTCCGCGGCCATGCGCTTGTCGAAGATGATCACGTCCTTGCCCTTCAGCGTCTCGCGGAACTTCGAGAGCCGATCGTGGACGAGCATGCCCATCTCGCTCGCCTCGTACGCGGTGTCCGGGCTCGCCCCCGACGAGACGAGCAGCTCGACGCGCGGGATCGTCCGGCCCTCGAGATCGCCGACCGGGGCGTCGAGCGAGGCCTCGCCGCTCGCGAGGCGGCGGTCCATGTCGACCACCTCCTTCTCCTCGACCGACAGGCGCTTCGCGATCTCCGCCGCCGTGGGCTCGATGCCCATCGCCGAGAGCTTCGCCTTCTCCTTGTTGAGGTTGAAGAAGAGCTTCCGCTGCGCCTGCGTCGTGCCGAGCTTCACGAGGCGCCAGTTGTTGAGGATGAAGCGGAGGATGTACGCGCGGATCCACCAGGCCGCGTAGGAGGAGAGCTTGACGCCGCGGTACGGGTCGTAGCGCTTCACGGCCTGCATCAGGCCGATGTTCCCCTCCTGGATGAGGTCCATGATGTTCTTGTAGGCGCGCCGGTACTCGTACGCGAGCTTGACCACGAGCCGCAGGTTCGCCGTCACGAGCCGCGCGGCGGTCGCGACGTCCTGCGTCTTCGTGTACTTGATCGTCAGCTCCTTCTCCTCGTCCGGCGTGAGCAGCGCGTGGCGCTGCACCTCGCGCAGGTAGGCCTGCAGCGGGTCCGTGCGCGACAGCGCGACGTCCCCGCCGCCGCGGCCCTCGCCGCGGCCCTCGCCGCCGCTGGCCCGCGCGGAGCGCGGGAGCTCGATGTCGTTCAGATCGAGGTTCGCGTCTTCGATCACCTCGCCGACGACCTCGACGACGTCGCCCTCGTCGACGTCGCCCGTCCTCGCGGCGCCGCTCTCGGGGGCGCCGTCCGCCTCGTCGTCGTCCTCGCGCGGCCCCTCGTCCTCGCTCGACGCGGGCTGCGCCTCGCCGCGCGCGCGCCCGCCGTCCTTCGCGGAGGAGCGCGCGCGGCGCTTCGCGGCGGGCCGGGGGGCCGCGTCCGCGCCGGGCCGGAGCTCCGCGCCTTCCTCCTCCGCTCCGGCCTGGGACCCCGCCTTCGCCACCCCATCGGGCTGGGGCGCTCCGGTCCCCTTCGTTCGCTTCGCTCGCGGCTCGCTCTTGCTCTTCGCCACCAGGACCTCGTCCTCGAAGTTCTAGTACAGCCCCGCCGCACCGCGCCACCTGTGCCGGCGCGCAGGCGCGTGGGCGCTTCGCGATTCGGAGGCTACCCGCTCCGAGATCCGCAGGTAAGGAAGACAGCGCGCGAGATCGGAGAACGTGCTACACGCCTGCCTTCTCCACGTGGACTCGCACCGCCCTCCGCGCCCGCGCTCGCTGCGCCCCTGGTACCTGGTGGCCACCATGCTGCTCACCTGGCTCATCGGCGTGCGCGGCTTCATGGCGGGGTGCGGGACGGCCATGTACCTGCGCGCCGGCATGGCGCCCGACGTCATGGCCGTGGCCGAGCAAGCGCGCGACCAGGGGGATCCGTTCCAGTTCACCTTCCTCGTGCTCGAAGCCGCCCAGGCGCGCGCGCTGAGCCTGTACCAGGACGTCTCCTTCCCCCTCAGCATCGGGAAGCTGCTCCTCGGCGGGCTGCTCGTCGTCGCGAGCGGGCTGGCGCTCGGCGGGCGGCCCGGCACGCGCGGCTTCGTGCTCCAGGTCCTGTGCGCCAACCTGGCCTTCGCCGCGGTCGAGTACGTGCTCACCCGGGGCGTCCGCGGCGCCTGGATCGACATGCTCGCGCAGGCGGGGGCGCTCCTTCCGCCGGACATCCCCGAGCGCGCGGGCCTCACGAACCCCGCCCTCTGGTGGACCGCCGAGCGGGTGCGCTTCGTGATCTTCGAGCTGGCCGTCCTGGGCTCCGCCGCGCTGGCGATGACGCGGGAGCGCACCAAGATGTACTTCCAGGCGGTCGCCCGGACGGTCGACCCCGGCGACGAGCCATGAGCACCGCAGAGAGGATCCCCGGCGCGGATCCTCGATCGAGCCCCGCCCTGGTCGAGGAGCGGAGGGTCGCCATCCTCCCGGATGACCTCGCCAACCAGATCGCGGCGGGCGAGGTGGTCGAGCGGCCGGCGAGCGTCGTGAAGGAGCTCGTCGAGAACGCGCTCGACGCGGGCGCGCGCCGCATCCGCGTCGACATCGAGGGGGGCGGCGTCGGCCTTGTGCGCGTCGCGGACGACGGGCGCGGGATGAGCCGCGAGGACGCCTCGCTCGCGGTGCTCCGCCACGCGACGAGCAAGATCGCCCGGCTCGACGATCTCCGCAGCATCCAGAGCTTCGGCTTCCGCGGCGAGGCGCTCCCCAGCATCGCCTCGGTGAGCCGCTTCTCGCTGCGGACGCGGCGCGACAGCGAGGCCGAGGGGACGGAGATCCGCGTCGAGGGCGGCGGCCCCGCGCAGGCCATCCCCTGCGGGTGCGCCGCCGGCACCGTGGTCGAGGTGCGCGACCTCTTCTACAACGTCCCCGCGCGGCGCAAGTTCCTGCGCGCCGTCGGCACGGAGTCGGCGCACGTCACCGAGATCGCGCAGGCGGTCGCGCTCGGCGAGCCGGGCGTGACGCTGGTCCTCTCGCGCGACGGGCGGGTCGCTCGGGAGTGGCTGCGCGCCTCGAGCCGCGCGGAGCGGGCGCGGGCCATGCTCACGGGCGAGGAGCTCGCGACGTGCGCCGGGCAGCGGGGGCCGCTCACGGTCGAGGCGTTCGTGTCGCGGCCGGAGCGCGCCCGCTCGGGCGCCGGCTGGCTGTGGATGTTCGTGAACGGCCGGCACGTGCGCGACCGCTCGCTCGCGCGCTCGATCGCGCTCGCCTACGGCAGCGTCCTCGAGCCGGGCCGGTACCCCATCGGCGCCGTGTTCATCGATCTGCCCGCCGAGCTCGTGGACGTGAACGTCCACCCTCAGAAGGCCGAGGTCCGCTTCGCCGACGGCCGCGCCGTGGCCGACGCGCTCTACAAGATCGTCGCCGCGCAGGTGGCCGCGGCCTTCGGCCTGCCCGCGCCGGCCCCCGGCGGCTTCCAGGGCCGCAAGGGCAAGCTCTTCGAGGACGCGGCGCCGCCGCCGGGAGACGCCTGGGTCTGGTCGAGCGGCCCCGCCGCGGGGCCGACCGCGGGGGGCGCGCCGGCCGAGCGGCAGGGGCCGCCGGCCGATCCGTGGGGCCTCGGCGGCGACCTCGGCGGGGCCCCGCCGGCGCGCGCGGACGCCGCGCAGGCCGCGCCGACCGGGCCAGACCCGCAGGCGCAGCTCGGGGCGTGGGCCGACATGGCGGCGCTCGATCTACCGGCGCGCGGCGGGCCGGACGTGCCGCCGGCGCCCGCGCCGGGGTCGCCGCCCGCCCCCTATCCGGATCTACCGACGCGCAGCGGGCCGGTGCTCGCCGCGGCCGAGCGCGTGATCGCCTGGAGGTCGCTGCGCTTCCTCGCCCAGGTGCGCAACACCTTCTTCGTGTGCGAGGGGCCGGACGGGATCTACTTCCTCGATCAACACGCGGCGGCGGAGCGCGTGACCTTCCATCGGCTGCGCGCGTCGTACGACGGGCGCGACGTCGCGACGCAGAAGCTGCTCTTCCCGGTGATCGTCCAGGCGGCCCCCGCGGAGGTGTCGCTCATCGAGGAGGCGCAGGAGGCGATCGCGCGGCTCGGGCTCGACGTGCGCCCCGCGGGCGCGGCGCAGCTCGCCGTGCACGCGGTGCCGACGCTCCTCCGCCGCGCGGCGCCCGAGCGCCTCGTGCGCGACCTCGTGGACGAGCTGAGCCACTCGGGCGAGCGCGCCTTCTCGGGCGCGGTGGACCTCGCGCTGGCGACGATGGCCTGCCACGGCTCGCTGCGCGCGGGCGACCCGGTGGCCGCGGAGGAGGCGCGGGCGCTGCTCGCGGCGCTCGACGAGGTCGACTTCGCCGGCCACTGCCCGCACGGCCGGCCCATCGTGATGCGCGTCGGCTGGCCGGAGCTGGAGCACCGCGTGGGGAGGCGGTGATCGAGGCCGCGCACGAGCTCGCCGCGGACGCGACCGCCGCGCCGCCGTCGTGGGAGACGATCGCGCCGCCGGCGCCGGGCGAGCTGCTCGTCGTGGTCGGCCCGACGGCGAGCGGCAAGACCGAGCTCGCCATCCGGCTCGCCGAGCGCCTCGGCGGCGAGGTGGTGAACGCCGACAGCGTGCAGATCTACCGGGAGTTCGACCTCGGCTCGGGGAAGCCGACGACCGCGGAGCGGGCGCGCGCGCCGCACCACCTTGTCGACGCGGTCGATCCGCTGCAGGCGATCGACGCCCAGCGCTTCGCGGAGCTCGCGGAGGCGGCGATCGACGACATCCGCGGCCGCGGCCGGGTCCCCGTCGTCTGCGGCGGCACGTTCCTCTGGGTGAAGGCGCTCGTCTTCGGCCTGTCGCCCGCGCCGCCCGCCGATCCCGAGGTGCGCGCGCGCCACCGCGAGATCGCCGACGCCGAGGGGCGCGCCGCGCTCCACGCGCGCCTCGCCGCGGTGGATCCGGAGAGCGCGGCCCGGCTCGCGCCGAACGACCTCGTGCGCGTCAGCCGGGCGCTGGAGATCTACGAGCGCTCGGGCCGGACGCAGAGCGCGTGGCACGCGGAGCACGGCTTCCGGGAGCGACGGCACGCGGCGCGCCTGCTCGCGGTGCACAGGGACCGCGCCGAGCTCGACCGCCGCATCGAGGCCCGCGTCGCCGGGTGGCTGGAGCAGGGCTGGGTGGAGGAGGTCCGCTCGCTGCTCTCCCGCGGCTACGGCGACGCGCGGGCGATGGGCTCGGTCGGCTACCGGCAGGTGCGGGAGCACCTGGAAGGGCGCCTGCCGGCCGGCGAGCTCGCGCCGGCCATCGTGCGCGCCACGCGGACCTTCGTGCGGCGTCAGCGCACCTGGCTGAGGGACGAGGCGGTCGCGTACGTCGCGCTCTCATGATCCGAAAAATAGAATAATTACGGCATATTGCACCCAACCCGCCGCCGCCGGCGCGGCGCGGCGCGGCGGGGCCGGCGCTCATGCGCCCTCGCCGCCCTTCCTGCCGCTGCCGGGGCGCCAGGCCGTCCTGGCCTGGGAGGCGCGCCACCGGACCTCGCCGTCGCAGCGCGGGCAGCCCGCGGTGGACGGCCGCACCTCCTGGGAGAACGCGACGCGCCCGCAGCGCGCGCAGACGGTCATGTGGCGCTGATAGATGTCCGGACCCGAGAGGATCGCCGCGGCGAAGAGGCTGAGCACGACGTCGCTCAGGAAGTCGCTCCCGCACGGCGCCGGCACCCAGCCTGCGCGGTCGCCCACGCCCGTCACAGACCAGCGGACGCGCGCGCTGTACAGCGCTGCGCGGAGGAACGCGCCGTCGGGGTCGGGGGCCACGAAGTCGAGCAGCGCGCTCCCCACGCGCCGGCGCGCGCCCTCGGTGAGCGCCGCGACCTCCTCGGGCCGCTCGTCCAGCTCGTGGAGCGCCACGGTCTCTGCGCCAGGCTCGCGCACCGCGCGCGGGGGTCTCATCCACCCCGGCGCGATCACGTGCTCGGCGAGCCACGCCCTGAGCTCGTGGGGCTCCCAAGGGCGGGTCGTCACCTGCATGAACTGGAGAGCTCCGGCCAGGCTGGGGCTCGCGAGCATGCGCCCGCGCAGCGCGACGAACGATCGGGCCCGCCCGGAATCGGCTCGGGTGCTCCACCCGAGCCTCCTGGTCGAGGAGCCCGCGGGCGCGGGGCCGGCCACCGGGATCTTCAGGGAATTGCTCATGAGCTCCATGGGGTCTTCCGCCCCGCTGTGCGCCGCGGGGAGCGGCCGGCGAACCGGCGATGTGCGGCGCGTTAAGCGCCCGGCGTGCCAGCCGCCGCGCGGGCCCGGATCTCACCGCAAGCGCGGACAGCGCCCGCAGATACGGCATGTCCGCGCGCGCTGGCGGCGCCGCTGAGGCCTCGAAACCGCCGTTCGGCGAGCGCGGTTGCGGGGTGCAGGCCTCAGCGGGTCACCGGCGCGCGATCGACGATCGACGCCACGGCGCGCGGCGCTTCGTGGGCTCACCCCCGCCGCGCCGATACGCGCAGCCCACGGCGCCGCTCCGGGCCGACAGCCGCGCTCGAGCGAGGTCGAGCGATAGCGGGCGATGGAGCGGGCTCTTCTCGCCCCATTGCGTCCATGTTAACCGCACCTCTCATCCGATCAGGTACGGTTCGAGAGATCTCACGGTTTCACCCGACGAGAGGGCCGAGAATGACCCAAGAGCTGAATGACGCGCAGGCGATCCAGAATGTCGTTGTCCGGGTCGCGCACCACATCGATGCTCGGCGCTGGACCGAGCTCCGCGGTCTCTATGCCGACGTCGTCGTGACCGATTTCACGTCGGTCCTCGGGGGCGAGGTGCAGGAGCAGACGCCGGACGATCTGCTGGCGGGCTGGAGGAAGTTTCACAGCGCGATCGACACGACACAACATTTCCTCGGCCCCCTCGATATCGAGCTCAGCGGCGAGCGCGCCACCGTGGAGTGCCATGTCCGCGCCTACCATCGGTTCGCGCGCGCGCCGGGCGGCGAGGACTGGATGGTCGCGGGTCACTACCGCTATGAGCTCTCCAAGCGAGCCGACGGCTGGAAGATCGTCAAGGTGACGTTCACGGTGTCGTACCAGACCGGCAACACGAACATGTTCGAGGAAGCGCTCAGGTAAAGCCCGGAGGCGCGCTCGAAAGGCCGAGCGCGTGCGCCGCGCGCAGGGCCGCGACGCGGAGGTGGCCGTCCGGCAGGTGCTCTCGGCCCGCGACGAGGTCGGTCAGCGGCACCCACGAGAGGCGCTGGGCCGCCGCGGACGCCTGCGCGAGGTCGGGCACGGCGGCGGCCGCGGCAGGCGCCGCGGAGACCACGAAGGCGAGCGGCTGGACCAGCTCCGGGGTCAGCCCAGCCGAAGGGCGGTAGACGCCTCCGAGCTCGACGGCCGCCCCCACCTGAACGCCGTACTCGACGAGCAGCCGCTCCCGTACGAACGCCTCGGCGGCCGCCAGCGTGCCCACGCTCCGAGGCAGGCGCCACGCCGGCGCGACAAGGATGCCGCTGTTGCCCGAGAAGCTCTGGGCGGCAGGCAGATCGTCGTCGTCCACGCCGAGCACGACCTCCCCCGAGGGCGCCCGCGCGAGCAGCGCCGTCGAGACCGTCAGCACCCCGAGCGACCGCGGCACCACGTACTCCAGCTCTCGCGCGGCGACGACGCCGCCGTCCGCGGTCAGCTCCTCGAAGCGCGCCCGTCGCACCTCCAGGAACCCGGCGCTCGCGCTCGGATCCACCCGCGAGAAACGCCGGCGGCTCGGGCGCGCGAGCAGCGCGCCGAGCGAGGTCGGCTGCACGACAGCCACCCTGCCGTCATCGCCGGTGCCGGCGCCCGCGCCAGCGACGCCCGCGCCGGCCGCCGCGAGCGGGATCTCGTCGCCGATCCACGGCCCGAACGGCACGCCGAAGCGCGCCAGGAGGTCGTAGACGTTCAGCTCGAGCCGCGCGTCGGGCAGGCCGCCGACCTGGGCGGCGCGCAGCAGCTGGCGCGCCTCGATGGCGCGGATGCGGCCCGAGGTGCCGAATCCCGAGACGTTCTCCGAGGGAGCGTTCACGAACGTGGGCTCGACTTGCACCAGCATCGAGCGCACCTCTTCGAGGATGCCGCCCGGCGACGGGTAATACGTCGTGCCCGGGATCATGCGCTGGATCGCCGCCGCCCGCACCCCGGCCGCCCGCTCCAGCGCACGCTCGACCGTGTGCCCGACCGGGAGCTCGGTCTGCACGACCGCGATCGGCTCGGCGAGGTAGTCGGCCGGCCCGCTGCCGTCGAGCGGAGGCGTCTCCTCGCGGCAGGCCCGCGCGATCGGCCGAGGATAGCTCGTCCTCGCCAGCACATAGGCCGTCTCGCCCGCGAAGAAGAACGGCACGATATCCAGCGTGGGGTGCGGCCGCGCCGCCAGATCGAACACCCGCCCTGTCGCCCGATCCTGGTGGTGCTCGATCCTCAAGAACTGCCGAGGGCTCTCCGCGGGCGCGAGCCGGAACGCGACCCCTTGGCCTGCCTTCACCTTCTCTCCGACGATCAGGTAGTTCGTTGGCGGATAAGGCAGGAGGGCGCCTGTGGCGTCCCGGAGCTCGAAGCGACCGGCGAACCGGTTCCGCACGATCCAGGGGTTGCGCAGCGGCGTCGACGACAGCACGCGCAGGCCGAGGCGGGCGAAGAGCGCCTCGAACTGCGCTTGCGAGAAATAGGTGTACTCCTCCTTGACCTCGGCTTCCCAGTCGGCGCGGTAATCCTTCCGCAACACGAACTCGACAGCGTGCTTGCGGGCGAGCCGGTACCGGCGCCACCCCGGGCGCGGCGCGGGCAGCGCGCCGGATGGCTCGAGCGGGGCGCGCTCGAGCGGGAAGCCCGGGTCCGGCGAGAGCGAGCGAAACTCGCCCGCGAACCGCTCGAGCAGCGCCGCCGTCGAGGCGCGCTGGGGGTCACGGCCGTCGTCGCCGTCGTCGGCGGGCACGTCGAGGAGCACCGCCTCCGGCCCCGGATCGACGAAGTCCCTCACCACCAGCACGCCGCCCGGCGAGAGCTGCTCCACCTGCGCCGCCAGCGCATCGGCGGCGTTCGCGTGGCGATAGCCGCCGTACGAGGTGACGTGGTGGAGCACCGACGAGTCGAAGATCCCGTCGAGGCTCTCGGGCGCGAATACCGCCTTGGCGATGTCGCCCAGCTGAAAGCCGAGGTTCGGGCGCTGATGAGCGCGGCGCGCGAGCTCGACGACCGTCGGATCGATGTCGACGCCGATCACCTCGAGGCGCGGGTAGAGCTGGGCCAGCGCGGCGCTGCCCTGCCCCGAGCCCATGCCCATGTCGGCGACGCGGCCCTCGCACAGGAGGTGCGCTGCCGTGAGCGCGACCTTCTGGCGCATCGACGCGTCCATCCCGGACAGGTACCGCGCGTACGCGGACAGGTCGTCTCGCCGTTGATCTGCCTCGTACCCCGCCGGCGCGCGCGTCGTCATGGCGACCAGTGTACGCGCGGCGCGGGACGGGGGTCGACGGCGGAGTGGGCCTGAGAGAGCGCACGCTGCCGGCCGCGTCGCGGCGGGCGCCGGAGACGCCGAGGACCGAAGAGCGCGCAGCGGGAGCCGCGCGCCGGGCGCCTCAGCTGGCCGCGAGGCCCGGGAGCGGCGACTTGGCCGACAGGTTCGGATCGCCGAAGCCGTTGAAGCTCGTGACGCCCATCGCGTCGCACAGGCTGAGCAGCACGCGCTCGTGCCGCTCGCCGCTCTTGATGTACCGGCCGCCAGGGCTCGTCTTCAGATAGCCACCCTCGCCGCTCGCCAGGACGAACTTCATCTCGTTCTGGTTGTGGTTCGGCGAGTCGCCCATGTCGCGGCACCACGCGATCAGCGTGTTGTCGAGGAGCGTCCCGGAGCCGTCGGCCTCGGGGATCGCCTTCAGCTTCTTGATGAGGTCGACGAACCGCTGCGACAGCCACTTCTCCAGCTTGATCAGGTCGAGGTGCGCCGGCGCGCCGGTGTGGATCATGGAGCCGTGCTCCTCGCCCTTCAGCCCGATCTCCGGGAGATCGACGTTCATGGCCTGATCCGAGCCCCACTGGATCGCGGCGACCCGGGTGACGTCGCACGCGAGCGCGCCGACGAGGACATCCATGTGGAGCAGGTTGGCCTGGAGCGGGTTGGCGGGATCGGTGGCGGGCTTCGTCGGCGCGCTGCAGCCGCCGCCGTTGTCGCCCGACGACGCGTTGGCCAGCCGCTCCTCGATCTGTCGGATCGAATCGAGGTGCAGCTCCAGCTTGTACTTCTGCTCGGAGCCGAGGTTCCCCTCGAGCGCCTTGATCTCGTTCTTGAGGTGATCGAGGACGCTCTTGCGACGGCGCAAGAGGTCGTTCGAGGTCGTGTTCGTCGGGATCGCCGAGCCGAACACGGTGGAATAGGCGGACGTCGGAGAGGCGATGGTCGGCAGGTTGTCCTTGCGGTAATACGGCGACTTCCCGCCGCTCACCGTGCTCTCGGCCCCCAGCAAGAGCGAGGGGATCTGCGTCTTCGTGCCTGCGGCGATCAGCTTGTCCGCGATGAACTGATCGACGGAGATCTGCTTGGAGGGGTCGCCGAAGCCGAGGCCCGTGAGGCCGTCGGGCGCGCCGTGGTTGTTCCCCGGATTCCCGCTGGGGAGGCCGTCCACGAGCACGACGTGCTGCTTCACGTCCGCGAGCGGCGCCGTGGCCTCGCTGAACGTGGGGGTCTCGCCGGAGACGCTCGTGGGCTTCCAAATCTGGGGCGCGGTGCCCATCGTGCAGAACAGCAGGAGCCGCTTGGGCTTCCGCCCGGGCGCCGCCTCCGCGATGGAGTCGAGGAAGGGGGTGAACAAGAAGCCGGCCCCGACGCTGGCCCCCAGCCCCTTAAGGAATTCTCTACGACGATGGCTGCGCATGAACGACCCTTTCACGCTACCGCTCTTCTATGAGTGTTCGCCGTGGGACTCACGGACTTCAAGTTCAAAGCATTGTATAGCACGGCGCACGCGCCAGCGCGCTCGATGAGCGGTGTTGTCGGCATGGCCCGTTCTCGACAGGCATCACGCGCCACAACCGGGCCGCTTTCGTGGAAGGGTGCCAGTTCTCTTCGTTGTGCCCGCGGACCGCGTTCGACGGCCGGGAGAGCGCACCAACGGAGCTCGCCGCGACAGGTGCGTGGGGGCGCACCTGTCGCGGCGAGCGGCATCGCGCTCTCGGTGTCAGGTCGCGGCGATGCCGGGGAGCGGCGACTTGTTGGGCAGAGCCGGATCGCCGAAGCCCGAGTAGTCCGTGACGCCCATCGCGTCGCACAGGCTGAGCAGCACGCGCTCATGCCGCTCGCCGCTCTTGATGAACCGGCCGTTCGGGGCCGTCTTCAGGTAACCGCCCGTGCCGCTCGCCAGGACGAACTTCATCTCGTTCTGGGTGTGGTTCGGCGCGTCGCCCATGTCGCGGCACCAGGCGACGAGCGTGTTGTCGAGGAGCGTCCCGGAGCCGTCGGCCTCGGGGATCGACTTCAGCTTCTTGACGACGGCGACGAACTGCTGGTGCAGCCACTTCTCGAGCTTGATCAGGTCGAGGTGCGCGGGGGCGCCGGTGTGGATCATGCCGTTGTGCTCTTCGTTGGCGAGGCTGATCTCCGGCAGATCCGCCCTCATCATTTGATCCGAGCCCCACTGGATCGAGGCGACCCGGGTGATATCGCACGCGAACGCCCCGACGATGATATCCAGATGATGCTGGTTGGCCTTCATGCCATTGGCCATGTCGCCGGTGGGCGAGCCGGGGACGGAGCAGGCGCCCGTTTCCCCCCCTCCCCCGGTCATCGTGTTCGAGAGCCGATTCTCGAGCTGACGGATCGACTCGAGGTGCAGATCCAGCTTGTACTGCTGCTCCTTCCCCAGGTTTCCCTTGAGCGACGTGAGCTCGCGCGTGAGGTTGTCGAGGACGCTCTTGCGACGGCGCAGCTGGTCCGCGGCGGCGGTGTTGTCGTTGCTGCCCGGGTTGGACGGCTTCACCCCCGTGAACACGGTCGAGTAGGCGGAGACGGGAGAGCCGATGGGCACCTGGTTGGTCCCTTTGCTGTAGAACCCCGTCTTGCCGCCCTCGACGGCGGCGCCGAGCAGGAGCGAGGGAACGGGCGTCCCCAGCCCCTTCAGCTTCTCGACGATGTACTGGTCGACCGAGATCAGCCCGTAGGGGCCGTTGCTGTAATAGCCCATCCCGGTGAGCCCGTCGGCGGACCCGTGGTTGTTGCTGGGGCTCCCGCTGGGGAGGCCGTCCAGCATCACGATGTGCTCCTTGATCTCCGCGAGCGGCGAGGTGGACTCGCTGAACGTGGGGGTCTCGCCGGAGACGCTCGTGGGCTTCCAGATCGAGGGGGCGGTCCCCATGGTGAAGAAGATCAGGAGCCGCTTCGGCTTCTTCCCGGGAGCCGCGTTGGCGATGGAATCATAGAAGGGAGAGAACAGAAGGCTGGCCCCCAGGCTCGCCCCGACACCCTTAAGAAACTTCCTACGACTGTGGCTGCGCATGACCGATCCTTTCACTCGCTACCGATCTGTTCTTGGGTTGCAGCCGTGGGGTCACGGACCTTGAACTCTGCGGGTGAAGTGCGGCGCACGCGTCAGCGCGAGCCACACGTTCTTGAGGCGGAACTCGTTGGCGGCCGCGTCCTCCTGGACCTCCTCGTACGTGCAGCCGTCCTGATTCCAGGTGCCGCCGAACGCGTAGTACGACCAGTAACGGACCATGCACGCCTTGACGTCCTCGCTGGCCGCGAGATAGTCGGCCAGCTCGGTCACGCCGCTGAAATTGAAATCTTCACCGCTGGGCGGCTCGACGATCGTGCCGGTGACGTCGACGGGGATCCCGTTCTCGTCGTTCCGCCACCGACCGAAGGTGTCGTAGTGCTCGAAGCCCACGCCGATCTTGTCGGTGAGCTTGTGGCAGCCCGCGCAATATTCGGCCTTCGTGTGCTGCTCGACCATCTCCCGCGTCGTCGCCGGGGTCTCCAGGGGCTTGACGTTCGGATCCACGCCGGGCGGCGGGGGCTCGAGCGGCTCGCAGAGGAGGCGCGTGCGGACCATCTTGCCGCGCTGGGTCGGCGAGGACAGCTTGGCGCTGCCGTGCCCCGTCAGGAAGCTGCCGTGGGCCAGGATGCCCCCGTCGCGCTGCCCCGGGGTGAGCGTCACCTTCGTCAGCTCGCTGCCCCCGGCGCCGTTGATGCCGTAATGCGCGCCCAGGCTGGAGTTGATGAACGTGTAGTTCGCCTTCAGGAGGTCGGCGAACGTGCCGTTCTGGTTGAACGCGGTGTCGACGACGAGCGCCTGCGTCTCGGCCATCATGTCCTTGCGCAGGGCGTCGGTGAGCTCGAAGATCGTGTTGTCCTTCACCGCGGTGACGAGGCGGTTCAGCTGGAGCCAGCCGCGCATGAACCGCATCATCTCCTTCTCGGCGAGCGGCCTGGTCGCCGAGTCCTCCAGCAGGCGCTGCGCGTGCTGGGCGATCTGCTCGCTGGTCAGGGTGGTGCCCTGCTCGGCGGCGGCGTCGGCGGCCTGCAGCAGAGCGTCGTCCGGCATCGTCCCGGTCAGCAGGTACGAGAGGTTGTTCGCGACCTCGTGCGGGGTGAGCTCGTAGACGCCCGCGCCGTTCGGCTCGGTCCCGATCTCGTGGCGGTACAGGAAGTACGGCGACTGCAGCATGGCGCTCACGACCACCTTGGCGCCGTCCTCGAACGTCTTCTCCGCCTCGAACAGATCGTCGTAGGACGCGACGCGCTCCTCCGTGAGCTTGTCGCGGAACGCGCGGCGGCCGAAGTCGCGGATGAACTCGACCCGGCAGCTCTGCTCGACGGTCCTGCATGTGACCGAGGTGATGCTGGAGAGCTTGTTCGTCACCGCCCAGTCGGCGGTCGTCTCGGCCCAGTCCATGATCTGCTGGGCCGTCAGGTCGCGGATCACCAGCGCGTTCGCGTCGGCGAAGAACCCGAGCACCATCGGATCGTTGAAGATGCTCGGAAGGGCGACGCTCTGGTCCTTGAAGAGGTCGCGAACAGTGGCTTCGAATTGTTCCACCGTCAGGCGACGCACCACGCGCGGGCCCGGGGTGCTCTTGTCCGCGACCTCGCACTGCGACACGTCCGGGATTTCCGAGGGCATCTCCGGCGGATCTTGCATGCCGCCGCCATCGCCGCCGCTGCTGCTGCTGCTACCGTTTCCGCTGCCGTCGCTGCTGCCGCTGCTACCGGTCTCGGAGGGCGTCCCGTCGGGATTGCCGAGGTTGCCCAAGCAACCGAGCGGGCCGGCGAGGAGAAGCGCCACTGCGGAGTAGCGGCGACACGCTTTCGCCGAAACTAAGCTATTAAGCGTGCTCATCATTGCTTGAGAAAAGCTGATGTCTCTCATGTTGTCAAGCCCCGATCAAGCGGTGTCGCCTCGAAAATCCAAGCACAAATTCCGCGCTTCAATGGCTTTTCATTGAATCGTTCGCGTTGCGTCACGCACGTTCGAATCGTTGCAGCGCCTCTGCCATGTCCGCTCATCCTGCCTGCGTCATGGCGAGCCCTCGTTGGTTCTCCAGGTGAAGGAAGTAGAGCTCGACGCTCTGCGTTGAGCCGATTCATGGTGTCGCCTGCCATCCAACCCGAGGCCGAATCGGAGCCGCTGGATCGCCAGGCGCACCCCGACCTCACGGCTCTCGGCGAGCCGCTGGGGCTTGCCTTCGTCGTCCATGAGCATCGAGGAGCGATCCACAGCGGGGCGGTAAAGCAACCCTCGTGCCGGGTGATCTCGCAGGGTTGCCTCAGGCCTGGATGGGCGGTTTCTGGATTTTTTCGAAGGTTGCGAGGGGTGGACCTTAAGCGGTCCAGGAAGCGCGATCCACCGCATCCGCGATCCATCCGTGCGCTGGTGGGCCCCCAGAGCCGGCCGCGTCAGCCCTTGGACCAGGCGCTGATCGAGCGATAGCTCGCGACAGACTCCTCGATGACCTCCAGCGCGCGGTTCCTGTCGTACATCGTGTCTACCTCTGCGAGCTTGTTCTCCAGCGTCTTGTAGTCGATGAAGAACCGCATGAGCTCCCTGGTCACGTGCGGCGGCAGCTCCTCGTGGGTCAGGTAGTGGGCAACGGAGGGGTCGTCCACGGCGACCGCGATGATCTTGTCATCGACGCCCTTGTCGTCGCGCATGAAGAAGCCGCCGATGGCGCGCGCCCTCACGATCGTGAGCGGCACGACAGGCTCCTGCATGAGGACGAGGACGTCGAGGGGATCGCCGTCGCCCGCGTGCGTCTGGGGGATGAAGCCGTAATTGGCCGGGTAGTGCACTGACGAGTAGAGCACGCGGTCGAGCATCAAGAGCCCGGTCTTCTTGTCGAGCTCATACTTGCACTTCGATCCCTTCGGGATCTCGATCACCACGGGGAAGAAGTCGTGTCGGCTGTCGGGGAGCAAGATGTCGTGGAGCGGATGGGTCATTGAGCCGTCCTGAGCTTTCGCCCGCCGTGGAGGCGGGTGAGGGGCTCGCAGGATAGCAGGAGTTCGACTCGGTGAGTCAGGGTCCAGACACTCCCACATTCCCGCTCTCGAACGATGACGAGCCGCCGGCGCGCGGCGAGGGCCGGCGGACGCGCGGCGCGGGCCGGCGGGCGCGCGAGGTGCAGCGCTCGCGTTGGCGAGCATGGGCAAGGGCCGTCGCTCGTGCGATGAGCTTGCGCGAAGCCGCCGGGGCAGACTCGCCAGCGGGCTTCCGGATGGCTGCAGCGCTCCCCATGAGACCGTTCCCCACACACGCCCTACCCGAGCGACGGGAGCAGGCGCCCGTGCTGCGGCGCAAGGCGCCCTGGGTGCTCGCGCTCCTGGCGCTGGCCGCGGCCTTCGGCGGCCCCCTCGCGGCAGCGGCGCGGGCGCCGGGCGCGCCGTCGCCCGGGTCACCCTCGCCCGTTGCGAGCGCGCAGGCCGGGGCGCTCGGTGACGACACCGCCGCGGAGGCCGCCGCCCCGCCGGCTGAAGGCCGACCTGTCGTCTCGCCGGTGCAGCGCCCCGACGACCGCGACGCGCCGCAGCGCGCCTGCTCCTTCACGCTGCCCCTCTGCGTCCACGCGCCCGCGGGCGTTCCCGGCGCCGCCCTCCTCGACGCCCTCGCCCAGCTGGAGGCGGCGATGCGGGCCTACGACGCGCTCGGCCTGCCACGGCCGCTCCCCGACGGAGCGCGGGGCGGCGGCCCGTCGTACGATCTCTACCTGGAGCGCGGCCCGCGCCGCGGCCCGATGCGCGTCGGGCACGACCTGCGGGCGCTCGGGGAGCGGTTCGACGCCGCGAGCGCGTTCGCCATCATCGCGGCGCCGGAGCGCGGCGGGTGCGCGAGCGCGTCCGACGCGGCCTACGCGCTCGGCTACGCCGTCGCCACGCGCCTCGACGCCGGGGCGGAGGAGGGCGCGCTCGCCATGACGGCGAGCTACCTCGCCGCCATCGCGGCGCCCTGCGCGGCCGAGGAGCTCGCCGCCGTCGACGCCTTCCAGCGCGCGCCGGAGCGGGCGATCACCGGCGCGGCGCTCGGCGCGCTCGACGGCGGCCTGCTCTTTCCGTGGTACCTGGACGACGCCTACGGCACCGGGACGCCGGCGCAGATCGCGGCGTCGCTCCTCGCCATCGCGGCGCAGTCGACGCCCGCGGGCGCGGCGCGCTTCCACGCGGAGCCCGACACCTTCGACGCGCTCCGGGCGTCCCTCCGATCCCGCGGCGAGGACCTCGGCGACCTGCTCCTCGAGTTCGCCATCGCGCGGGCGTTCCTGGGCAGCCGCAGCGACGGCGCCCACCTCTCGGACGCCGAGCGCTTCGGCGACTTCGGCCGGGTTCGCTTCGAGTGGTCGCTGCCCTACGCGACGCTGCCGCGACGGGTCGCGCCCCTGCGCCCGATCGAGCCGACCGGCGCGACCTACCTCTGGCTCGATCTCTCGGCGGAGAAGGCGGCCGCCCGGCAGGACCTCAAGACGGCCGAGATCACCTTCGTGGCCGACTGGGAGCTGCCCGCGCTGTTCCGCTGGGCCATCGTGAAGATCGACGAGCAGGGCGCCGAGGCCGGCCGCGTCGACGTGGCCGGCGTCTTCGGCAGCAGCCGCGCGCAGCGCACGGTGGTGGGGCTCGACGGCCTCTCGGGGCTGCTCGTCGTGGGCGTCAACGCGGGGAGCATGATCCGAACCCACCCGTTCGACCCCGACGAGGCGCCGTTCATGCCGCACGGGTACACCGTCTGGCTCTCCAGGTGAGCGCCGCGCCGGCCGCGCGCTCCACGCGGACGCCGGCCGGCCGCCCGGCGCGTCACACCCTCGCCTCGTCTCCCTTCGGGATCAGGTGCTGCGCGAACCACTCGCCGGCGAGCCGGGCGACCGCCGCGAGCGCGCCCGGCTCCTCGAACAGGTGCGTCGCCGAAGGCACCACGGCGAGGCGGCGCGGGCCAGCGAGGCCGTCGAGGGCGGCCTGGTTCAGCGCCAGCACCGCGGTGTCCGCGCTGCCCACGATGAACAGCGTCGGCGCGCGCACCATCGCCAGGGCCGCGCCCGCGAGGTCGGGCCTGCCGCCCCGCGAGACGACCGCGCCCACGACGCGCGGCCGCGCCGCCGCCGCGACGAGCGCGGCCGCCGCGCCGGTGCTGGCGCCGAAGTAGCCGACGGCGAGGTGGCGGAGCTCGGGGCGCGCGAGCGCCCAGTCCGTCGCCCCGATCAGCCGCCGCGCGAGCAGATCGACGTCGAACCGGAGGCGGGCGCTGCGGCGATCTTCCGCCTCCTCCTCGTCGGTGAGCAGGTCGAAGAGCAGCGTGGCCAGCCCCCACCGCCAGAGCGCCTCCGCGACCGAGCGGTTGCGAGGGCTCCTCCGGCTGCTGCCGCTGCCGTGCGCGAAGATCACGAGGCCGCCCGCCCTCTCCGGGATCGCGAGGTCCCCGGGCAGCGACGCCGTCCCCGCCTCGACGAAGAGGGGCCGCTGCGCTCGCTCCTCCGTCGGCAGCTCGCGCCGCGCCTCGGCGAGCAGCAGGGCGACCGCGTCGTCGGACGTCTGCGAGAAGTCCTCGTAGTAGGCGCCGATCGCCTGGAGGCCCGGGTCCTCCTCGATGCAGGCGATGCCGTCGACCTCACGGCTGAGCGACGACAGGCTCGACGGCGCGGCGACCGGCGCGGCGAGCACGAGCCGCCTCGGCGAGCGCTTGCGCAGGTCGCGCAGCGCGGCCCGCACGGTGCCGCCGGTCGCGATGCCGTCGTCCACGACGATCACCGTCCGCCCCTCGACGGCGGGCGTCGGCCTGTCGCCCCGGAACCGGCGCACCCGGCGCTCCACCTCGGCGGCCTGGTGCTCCGCGAGCTCGGCGAGCTCCTCCTCGGAGATCCCGAGCAGCGCGACGAGGTTGCGATCGATGTACACCTCGCCCCCCTCGGAGATCGCGCCCACGCCGAGCTCCGGCTGCCCGGGTGCGCCGAGCTTGCGCACGATCCACACATCGAGCGGCGCGCCCAGCGCGCGCGCCACCTCGTAGCCCACCTCGACGCCGCCGCGTGGCAGGGCGAGCACGAGCGGCGCCTCGCTCCTGTACCCCGAGAGCAGCTGCGCGAGCCTGCGCCCGGCGTCCCTGCGATCCTGGAACAGCTTCGCTCGCCCCATCGCCGCCTCCCCTCACGTCCGCCCCTGCGACCCTTCAAGAGCGGTGCCGCGGGGCGCGCCGCGCTGCGCGGGCTCGGCCGCGGCGCGACGGCAGGTCAGCGCCGCATCAGCCGAACAGGCTCCACTCGTCCTCGATGAGCGAGAGCGAGTTGATCAGCTCGAGCGCGAGCTCGCGCTCGATCCACTCGTCGACGCGCTGGCCGGCCGCGACCGCGCTGAAGTCTGCGCGCGGGATGCGCCTCGCGAGGTGCGCGAGGCACGAGCCGGTCCGATCGAGGCGCGCGACCCAGTCGGTGTCCCGGTAGGCGTATTTGGCCTGGTGGAACAGCGAGTCGCTGAGCGCGGAGATCCTCTCGCGGACGACGTCGGCGGGCTCAGCGCGCGACGCGATCGCCTCGCGCACCTCACCGATGGCGTGCAGCACGAGGCCGACCGGCGCTCCGGGGTGGAACGACGTGCGCTTCGGTGAGAACGTCAGCTCGTCGAGCGCGAGGAAGTACCAGGCCTGCGGCGAGGACACGCGGTAGAGGTAGGCGGCGCCGCAGGCGTCGGCCGCCTTCATCGCGATCTGCCAGGCGCCGTTCTCGTCGATGCCGTCCTGCTCCGGGGGCATCCCGTCGATGCGCTCGACCCCCGCGCCGCTCACGAGCGGGTCGGCCCACGCCATGACCAGGACCGACGTCGCGCGCGACCAGCTGCACAGGAGGCGCGCGCTCGCCTCGGCGGACACGCGCCCGCTCGGCGCGATCCAGACGAAGCGCCCCTCCTTGAGATCGGCGCGGTACTCGTGGGGCCCGGCGCCGTGGCCTTCGAGCTGCTGGAAGAGCTCCTCGCCCCGCGCCGCCCAGCGCTGGGCGAGGGCCTCCTCGGCGCTGCCAGACGGCGTGTCGTCCCAGTCGAGCTCCGGCGGCCGGGGCGGCGAGAACTCCGCGTCGTCCGCGTCGCGCTTCGCCTTCGCGCCCCGGGCTCGCCGCTTCGGCGGCGCGGCGTGGGCCTGCTCGCCAGCGCGCGCCGTCGGCGGGCGCAGCCTAGGCGCCGCGGGCCGCTCGGCGGCGCGCTTCCTCGGCGCCGCGGGCCGCTCGGCGGCGGCGCGCTTCCTCGGCGCCGCCGGTCGCTCGGCGGCGGAGCGCTTCTTCGGCGCCGCCGAGCGCTTCGCCGCAGCGGCCTCCACGAGCGAGGTCGCGGCCTTTTTCTTGGGCCTGGCTCGCGAGCTCGCAGGCGACCGCTCCTGCCTGTCGCGCAGCGTGGCCGACGGCCCCGCCTCTGCGCCACCGCGCTCGCCCGCCTTGCCATGACGCCGCGCGCGCGCCGGTCCGCTCGATGCCTTGACGGTGCGCCTGGGTTCGGCCGATGTCCCTCGACGGCGCGGTTTGGGCATTGCGACAAGGTATCACGAGCTCGAAGCGCAACACCGATGGAGGCGCCCCGAGGAGCGCACCTGCCGGACGGAGAGGCAGGTCACCCGGAGCGCCGGTCCTGGAGCCCGAAACCCGCGCGCACGCGTGCCTGGACGCGCATGTCGCGCGTGTTCAGGTCGTGTTCAGTTCGCTTCGCTGAGGGCGCGGCGAACTACCTTCTTGAATTTCGCGAGCGGCTGGGCTCCGCTGACCATGTACCCGTTGATCACGAACCCGGGAGTCCCGGTGATGCCGGCGCTCCGCGCGGTCTGCGCGTCGCCCTCGACGGCGGCCCGATGGGTGTGCTCGTCGAGCGCCTTGGCAAAGCGCGCCGCGTCGAGCCCGATGCTCGCGGCGTGCTGCTCCAGGGCCGCGCGGTCGAGGTTCGAGGCGTCGTGGGCCTTGAAGAGCCGGTCGTGCATCTTCCAGAAGCCGGCCGGCCCTTTCTGCGCGAGCGCTTCCATGGCCGCTTCGGCGGCCAGCTGCGCCTCGGGGTGGAAGGGGAGCGGCAGGTGGCGATAGACAACGCGGACCTTGCCCGGGAACGCCTTGATGATCTCGTCCATCGTGGCCGCGGCGCGCGCGCAATAAGGGCACTGGAAGTCGGAGAACATCTGGATGACCACCTTGCCTGCGGCCGCGCCCTTGCCGGGGTGGCCCTTGGGCGGCGGCGGCACGGACACCTTCGGCGGCGGCGCCGGCGGGACAGCCTGCTTCTGGATGGCCTCGTAGACCTTCGCGCGCGGCGTCCCCGCCACGACCATGGCCTCCGCCTTGGCGATCTCCTCGTCGATGATCGCCTGGAACTTCTCGACCGGCTGCGCGCCGACGAGCCTGCGGCCATTGATGAAGAAGTACGGGGTCCCCTGGGCGTCGAGATCGTCCGCGAGCTCCGCGTCGGCGTCGATCTTGGCGGCGTGCTTGTGCGAGGCGATGGCGCGCTTCGCCGCGGCCACGTTCAGCTGGAGGTCCGCGGCGACGGCCTCGAGGGCGGCGTCGTCGAGGGCGTTCTCGCCGGCGAGGAGGCGATCGTTGGCTTGCCAGAAGGCGACGTCTCCCTTCTGGGCACGCGCCTCGCGCGCGAGCTCTGCAGCGGGCTCGGCCCGGGGGTGGAACGGGAGCGGGTTGTCCTTCCAGACGACGCGCAGCTTGTCGCCGTACTGCGCCCTGAGCTTCTCGACCGTCGGCGTGACCCGCCTGCAGAACGGACACTGGTAGTCGCTGAACAGCACCATCGTGACGAGCGCCGTCTCCGCGCCGCGCACGGGCGAGTCGCCGACGGGCACGAGGTACACCGCGCCGCTGGCGCCCTCCTCCTCGTCGGCGTCGTCGGGCTCCTCGGCGGGAGGGGCGAAATTCTTCTTCGCGAGCTCCGCGTAGATCCGCTCAGGCGGCGTCCCCTCGGCGCGGAGCGCCCGCGCCGAGGCGAGCTGCGCGTCGATGATCTCGGCGAACCGCTCCGCCGGCTGCGCGCCGACGAGGAGGACCCCGTTGATGAACGACGCCGGCGTGCCGTTCACGCCGAGCCGCGCGGCGAGCGCCATGTCCGCGTCGACCTTCTGCGCCGCCCCGCTCTGCTGAACGAGCTGCTGGATCTGGCCAGGGGTCACCCCGGCCCGCCGGAGCGCCGTGGCTTCGACCTCCGGCGAGAGCCGCTCGTCGGACGTGAAGATGGCGTCGTGGAACGCCCAGAAGCCCTTCGGACCGGCGTGCGCGAACACCGCCATCGCGGCCTCGGCGGTCGGCCGAGCCTGCTTGTGGAAGGCGAGCGGGAAGTTCTTCCACACGACCCGCAGCTGCTCCGCGCCGTACCGCTGCTCCAGCTGCCTCAGCGTGCCGCCCAGGTGCTTGCAGAACGGGCACTCGAAATCGGAGAACACGACGATCGTCACGGGCGCGAGCCGGCTGCCGCGCGCCGGATCGGCGCGGGTCACCGGCACCGGACCGGGGTCGCCCTCGGCGACCATCACGTCATCGAGCGGCCCTCCCGGCGCGGCGCCCGAGCCCGGCTGCTGTGCAGCGGCGCCGCCGCCCTTCGTTACGTGCGATGCGTCTGGAGGGGACGGCGGCAGCGCGGGGCTGCAAGCCAGGACGAAAAGCAGCGAGAGCCACACGACGGCGGCGATGGCGCGGCGAAACATCGCGCGAGTGTACTCCGGTTCTGAGATCACGCCTTCATCGCGCACGCGTCGCGGTGTGCCCAGCGCGGAACGCCTCGTCACGCCGCCAGGCGCGATTGACGCGCTCACCACCTTCGGCCATGACGGGCCCGGCGCGCCGCTCTGCGCGCAAGGAGAGCGCACCGGAAGCCATGGAGAAGGTCTACAGCGCCGCCCGCATCCAGCCGGAAGAGCACAGGGACGTCCTCGCGCAGCTCTGGAGAGAGAACCTCGCGCACGGCGAGGTGTCGCAGGAGTTCGTGGAGCGGCGGATGCGCTGGTTCCAGGAGGAGAACCCGGCCGGTCCTCCCCGGACGTGGATGGGCTTTCACGGACCGGAGCGAGAGATCATCGGGAGCGGCTCGTTCTACCCGCGCGACATCTATGTCAACGGGCGCAAGCTCAAGGCCGGCATCCTCGGCGACTTCGGCGTGACCAAGGCGCACCGCATCGCCGGCGCCGCCATGAGCATCCAGCGAGAGCTCGCGAAGGGCTGCCGCGACGCCGGGGTCGACTTCGTGTTCGGCTTCCCCAACAAGGCCTCATTCCCGATCTTCCAGCGCGCCGGCTACAAGAAGATCGCCGATTCCACCCTCTGGGTCCGGCCCCTCACGGCCTCGTACAAGCTGAACGAGCTCGCGGCCGCGTCGGCCGGGGAGCAGCAGAGCACCGTGAGCGCGGTGGTGCAGCGGGTCGCCGAGCGGGCTGCCTCGGCCGTCCCCCACCCTCGCTGGCGCGCGCTCTGGGAGACGGCGGCGCCCGGCGACCCGCCCGCCCCGCTCGCGCATGCGCTGGCGACCGCCGCCGAGCGCGTCGTTCAGCGGGCGACGGTGAAGCCGGACAACCTCCTGATCCGGGGCGCGGGGAGCGCCCTCGACGCGTCGATGGCGGTCCGGGACAGCGCCGTGCTTCTCGCGAAGGGGAGCCGCGTGCGCACCGAGCTCCTGGACGCCGCCGATCACCGCTTCGACGCGCTGTGGTCGCGGGCGAAGCCCTGGCCGATCGTCGGCGAGCGGAGCGCGCAGTTCCTGAACTGGCGTTACGCGCAGCTCGGCGACGTCCGATACCGCTTCTTCTGCATGCTGGACCGGCACGACGGGCGGCTGCTCGGCTACACCGTCTACCTGGTGCGCAACAACAAGGTCGAGATCAGCGACCTGTTCTGCGAGGACAACGGCCCCACGCTCGACGCCCTGCTGCTCGAGTTCTGCCAGGCGATGCGGCGAGAGGGGCACGTCTCCGTGTGCCTGGCCCTCGTGATGCCCCCTGCGTTCGGCGCCCGCCTGCGGGCGCTCGGCTTCTTCTCCCGCCCCCAGCCGCCGGGCGTCGCCGCGCGGTGGCTCATCGTACACCTCGATCCCGCCTTCCCGGACGAGCTGCGGCGCGTGCTGCTCGACGCGGACAGCTGGTTCATCACCGACGGCGAGCTCGACGTCTGATCGCCCGGGCTCCCGCCTCGCGGGCGGTCCCGCCGATCCGCTGGACCACATCCTGCCGCCGGTTACCCTTGCCTCACCATGGATAACGAGGCGCCGGCCCTGTCCATCGCGCGGCTGCGCTCCGTCTGGGATGCGGAGGTGGACCCTTCCGCGCGTCGCGCGCTCACCGCGGCGGCCTTCGCGGGGCTGTTCGGCGCGGCGCACGTGGCGCGCGTGGGGTCCCCGCTCGCCCGCGGGCTCGCCGGCGCCGGGCTCGCGCTGCTGCTCGCCGCGATCGCGGCGCGGGCCATCCTCGCGCGGCGGCGGCGCGGCGACGCACGGCGCACGGTGCGCGAGATCATCGGTCGCACCGACGAGGCGCTCGGCGCCGCCACCCTGCGGGCGCTCGCGCTCGTGGATCGCGCCGCGGTCGATGACAGCATCGGCTCGCCGGAGCTCGCCGGCCTGCACCTCCGGCGGCTGCTCGGCCGCGCCTCGCAGGCGCGCATCATCGCGCGCGCGCGGCAGGCGGCGACGCGGTGGGCGAGCGCGGGCCTCGCCCTCGGCGCGGCGGCGCTCGCGGCGGCGGCGATCGAGCCGTCGCGCGTCGTCGAGGGGCTGGACGTCCTCGCCGCCCGCGGCGGCGAGGCGCCCCTCGCGCTGCCGTGGATCGAGGACGTCGAGATGACGGCGGCGCCGCCCGAGTACCTGCACCAGGGCACGGAGGAGCTCATGCCGTTCGCGCCGACGATGCAGCCCCGGGGGACCGTGCTCACGGTGCGCGGCCGCCCCGTCCGCGCAGGGCGCGCGCTCGTGCTGACGGACGGCAGCGCCGAGGTGCCGTTCGTCGACGACGGCAAGGGGAGCGTGGTCGCCCGCTGGACGCTCGGCGAGTCGACGACGCTCCAGGCGGCCGCGCGCTTCGGGCGGGTGCGCATCCGGCAGGCCGACGCGCAGCGCGTCGTGTCGATCCCGGACGACGCGCCGCGCGTCACGCTCGAGGGCGCGCCGCGCACGGTGAGGCTCCTCGACGAGCCCAGCATCCCGCTCCGCTACGAGATCACCGACGATCACGGCCTGCGCGAGGTCGATCTCGTCCTCCGCGCCGGCGCGAAGGAGGAGCGGCGCTTGCTCTCGCGGCCGGCGGCGGACGCGAAGGTCGACCGCGGAGGCTACGAGCTCCGGGCGCGCGATCCCTTCTTCCGAAGGACGTACGTGCCCGTCGAGGTGCGGATCGAGGCCCGGGACAACGACCCGATCGAGGGCCCGAAATGGGGCAGGAGCGAGGCGATCCTCGTCGTCCCGCCGCAGGTGGGCGAGCCCGAGGCGCGGCGCTACGCCGCGCTCGTGAGGGCGCGCGACGCGCTGACGGATCTGCTCGCCGACCGCATCGGCCAGAGGACGCCGGAGGCGGGCGGCGCCGCGGCGCACGCGGCGCACGAGGCCGAGGTGCAGGCGACCGCAAAGGCGGCGGTCGAGGCGGCGCTCTCGGCGGATCACGGGGGGCTCCGGGTGCGGGGGCGCATCGCGTCGCTCGCCCGAGGTCAGCTGGCCAGGCTCGACGCGGCGCTCGCCGCGGAGCGGAAATCGACGACCCGCGCGGCGCACCAGGGGCTGCTCGACGAGACCGAGGGCGCGCTGCTCGCGTTCGACGCCGGCCTGCGCGGCCTCGGACACCGCGACGCCCAGGCCGTCGCGCAGCGGCTCGCCGATGTCGCGGACGAGGCGGCCGCGGCGGCCGAGCTCCTGGGCGGCGGCGACCGCGAGAGCGGCGAGGTCCGCCTGGAGGCGGCCGTCACGGTGCTGGGCGGCGGGGGGGTCGAGCTCGGCAAGCTCGGCGAGCTCGGCCTCGACCTCGGCGAGATCGTCGCGAACGACCTGCGCAGGATCGCGCGCGCCCGCGGCGTCGGCGACTGGATGCACACCGAGCTCGCGGCGCGCGACCTCGCGGCGCGGCTCAGGCGGCCGGAGCCTTCGTTCGGCGGCGGCGGCCGCGGCGGGGTGGAGTCCGGAGCGCCGCGCGGGCCGCAGCCCGGGGACGCGTCGAGCGCCGACGAGAGCGTCGCCCAGAGCGAGCGGGACCTCGAGGAGCTCGCGCGCGATCACGCCTCCGAGACGAACGCCGTCGCCGAGGAGCTCTCGCGCGCGTCGCGGCCCGAGGACGTCGCGGCGCTCCGGGAAGAGGCGAAGAAGCACGCGGAGGCGATCCGCGAGGCCGTGCGGGATCTGCCGCAGCCCGGCGCGGCGCCGGGCTCGGCCGAGTCCGCCGCCGCGGCCGGCAGGGAGCAGGCCGAGGCGATGGCCGGCGCGCTGGAGCAGGGCCGTCCCGAGGAAGCGGTGACGAGCGGCCGCGGCGCGATGCGCTCGCTCGGGGAGGCGAAGCGGCTCGGCGCGCAAGCCGGCGGCTTCTTCCCCGAGGAGCGCGCCGGCCGCGAGGCTGGCGAGGCGCAGCAGCCGCTCGCCGAGGAGCTGGCCTGGGCCGAGGAGGCGCTGCGCAAGCTGCGGCAGGCGGCGGCAGAGCGGGCGCGCGACGGCCTCGGGAGGTCGAGCCAGCGCGAGGGGTCGCTCGCGGACCGCGCGCGCGAGCTCCGCAAGCGCGGCGAGCGCGGCGACGGCCGCATGCCTGAGGAGATGCTCGATCGCCTCGACGAGGCCGAGCAGGCGATGCGCGACGCCCAGCGAGCCCTCGCCGACGGAGACGGCGAGGGCGGCAACGAGCGCCAGCGCGACGCGCAGCGGCTGCTCGAGATGTCGCGCAGCGAGGACCAGGGTCAGGAGGGCGACGCCGAGTCGGAAGGGGATAGGAACATGGCGAGGAAGGCCGACATCCCGGACAAGGACAAACACAAGGGCCCCGAGGAGTTCCGCCGTCGCGTGCTCGAGGGGCTCGGGGGCACCTCGGAGCCGCGGCTGAGAGAGGCGGTCAAGCGTTACGCGGAGGGGCTCCTGAAATGACGAGCACCGGCGGTGAGGCGGCCGCGGCGCGGCGCGGGGCGGCGGCGATCGCGCGCCGCGGCCTCCGGGCGGCGATCCTCGCCGGGCTCGCGACGGCGTCGGCGACCGCGTCCGGCCGCATCCCCCTCGGCGATCTCGATCGCGCGGCGCGTGCGCGGGCCGCGATCCTGGAGATCGACCTCCCCGCGGCGCGAGACGCCCTGAAGGACGCGGATCCGGCGGACCCCTCGCTCGCGCTCGAGCGCGGCCGCCTCGCGATCTACGACGGCGACTGCGACGCCGCCTCGGCGATCCTCGCGCGCCCCGATCTCGCGGCGACGGCGGAGGGCGCGGCGCTCGGGGACATCGCGCGCGGCTGCGCCCGGGCCACCGCGGCGACGGTCGTCGTGAACGACGAGGAGCGCGGCGTCTGGGTGCGGCTCCAGGACGACGACGATCGCGCCCTCGTGCCGTTCCTCGTGGACGTCGCGGCGAGGACGCGCGACGTGCTCGCGAAGGATCTCGGCGTCGAGCTCCTCCAGCCGCTGCGGATCGATCTCGTCCGGGATCAGTTCACGCTCTCCGCGATGACGGGGCTGCCCGAGGAGGCGGCGCGGACGACGGGCACGGTCGCCATCGCCAAGTGGGGGCGCGTGACGATGCTCTCGCCGCGCGCCACGCCGAACGGCTACCCTTGGCTGGATACGCTCGCGCACGAGATAACGCACCTCGCGCTGTCGCGCGGGACGCGCGACAACGCCCCGCTGTGGCTGCAGGAGGGCGTGGCCAAGCGCGAGGAGGTCCGCTGGCGCGAGCCCGACCCGCTGGACGACGTGCCGTCCGCGGACGCCATCGCCTTCCTGGGCCTCCAGAAGGGCCTCGGGCGGCCGCTCGACAAGATCGGCCCGTCGATCGCGATGCTCCCGAGCGCGGAGGAGGCGGCCGTGGTGTTCGCCGAGGTCGCGAGCTTCATCCGTTACTGGACGAAGGAGGCGGGCGACACGGCGCTGCCGCAGCTCGTGCTCCGGCTCAAGGACGCGAGCAGCGACGCGGACCTCGAGCGGGCGATCGCCGAGATCTCCGGCGCGGACCTCGCGGCCTGGGACAAGCGCTGGCGCGCCTACCTCGCCAGCGTGCCGGCCGACGTGCCGCCCGACCTCGCGCCCGGCGCGGACATGCCGCACCGCCAGGAGGTGAGCAAGCGGGTGCGGCTCGGGCAGCTGCTCCACGATCGCGGCCACCACGCCGCCGCCGCGATCCAGCACGCGCGCGCGCAGGCGCTCGCGCCGCACGAGCCCGCGGTGCGCTGCTTCCTCGCCGCCGCCCTGCTGGCGTCGGGCGAGCGCGCGAGCGCCGCGCCGCTCGTCGAGCGGGTGGAGGACGTGAACAGCCGCTACGGGCGGTGGTGGTCGCTGCACGGGCTCCTCCACGGAGGCCCCGACGGGGACCGCTCCTTCTCGGCGGGCACGGCGCTCGATCCGCTGGACCCCGACGTGGCCTGCGAGGAGAAGCTGCCGCCCGAGCTCCCTGGAGATCCCCTCCGGTCGGCGCTCTGCGAGGCCGCGCGCCGCAGGGCGCGCTAGCCCCGCACATCCGACATAAAAAAACCGTCGAACCGAGGAAATGGCGCCGCTCGACGCAATGGGGCGCGCGCGGCGGTTTGTGCGAGAGCGCGCCCGCTCCGGATTCCGTCGCGCCGGAGCGCGCTCCTACGGTGTGCGGGATGCCGAACCCTTGTCGCATCCCCGTGATGGTCGCGCTGAGCCTCGCCCTGCCGGCCCCGGCCTACGCCCACGGCGCGCAGCGCGCTCCGCGGCCGCCTGTGCGCAGCGAGTTCAGCGCGTCCTCCGTGCTCGCGTTCGGCTTGATGCCCACCGTAGGCGTCGGCATCTCCCCCGCTGTCGCTGTCCGCTGGGGCGACCTGGCCGTGTCGCTCGAGGCGCGGGCGATCGTCGCGTTGGGCAGCAATCCGAGCGCCTTTCCGAGCACAGTGCCGAGCCGCAGCAGCGTCGGGCTGGGGGTCGTGTCGCTCTGCAAGCACAGGGACGCCGTCTTCCTGTGCAACGTCTGCCAGCTCGGCGCTCTCCGCGCGTCCGCCCCGGTGGACGCCACCCAGACGGAGAGCGGCGCCCTCTGGCTGCTCACCTCCGGCCTGCGCGGCGGCGCCGGGTGGCGCATCGCGCACTACCTCGAGCTGCGCAGCTTCCTCGAGCTGCACGTCGCCCTGACGCGCCCTCTGCTGAGGCTCGGGCCGATCGGGGGGTGGCAGACCTCGGCCGTCGCGGCGGTCGCCGGGATCGGCCTGACGTTCCCGGTGGACCCGGGGTGAGGCCGCGCGCGCCGCGCGGCTTCAGTGCTTCGCGCGGAGCGCGCGCGCCAGGGTGTTCCTGCCGACGCCGAGCCGCTTCGCCGCCTCCGTCTTGTTCCCCTCGCACGCCCGGACCATCGCCTCGACGTAGCGCCGCGTCACCTCGTCGAGGGTGAGGCCCAGCGGCAGCGCGACCCGATCCTCGCCATCGGGCGCCGCGGCGGCGTGCGGCGGGGCGCCTTCGCGCCGGCGCGCCGGGAGGTGCCCCGCGGAGATGCGGCCGTCCGGCGCGAGCGCGATGGCGCTCTCGACCCAGTGCTCGAGCTCGCGCACGTTGCCTGGCCAGGTGTGGGCGCGGATGTGGCGGAGCGCGTCCGGATCGAAGCGAGGCGATGGCCTGCCGTACCTCGTCGCGTACACATCCGCGAAGTGCCGGGCCAGCGTCTCGACGTCCTCGGGGCCGCGCTCGCGCAGGGCCGGCAGATCGATCTCGACGACGCGCGCTCGGTAGTAGAGGTCCTTCCGGAAGCGGCCCTCGGCGACCGCGCGCTCGAGGTCGCAGTGCGTGGCGCACACGACGCGCACGTCGGCGCGGAGCGACTGGCGACCGCCGACGCGCTCGAACGAGCGATCCTGCAGGAAGCGCAGGAGCTTGCCCTGGATGTCGAGCGGCAGGTCCCCGAGCTCGTCGAGGAACAGCGTGCCGCCCTCGGCGAGCTCGACCTTCCCCGGCACGCGTCGATCCGCGCCGGTGAACGCCCCGCGCTCGTGGCCGAAGAGCTCGCTCTCGACGAGCTGCGCTGGCAGCGTCGTGCAGTCGACCGTGACGAAGGGCTTCGTCTGGCGCCGCGAGTTGACGTGGATCGCCCGGGCGAACAGGCTCTTGCCTGTGCCCGTCTCCCCGCGGAGCAGCACGGTCGCGTCGGTCTGGGCCGCGAGCTGGACCTTCTCGTACACGGCGGCCAGCCGCTCGCTCCGGCCGACGATCCGGTTGAACGGGCCCTGCAGCACGACCCCCGGACCGCCGCCTTCGGCTGCGCGGAGCGTCGTCAGCGAGAGGGCTCGGGCGAGCTGCGTCGCGAGCGCGACGAGGTAGAGCTGGTCCTCCTCGTCGAAGGGCGCGCCCGCGCGGTTCAGCAGCTGGACGACGCCGCGGATCGGCGCGGCGCCGTCCTCGCGGATGGGCGCGACGAGCATCGAGCGCGTCGTGTAGCCCGTCGCCCGGTCGGCGGACGGATCGAAGCGCGGATCGCGCGCGGCGTCGTCGACGCGCACGACCTCTCCGGTCCTGGCGACGTGCCCGGCGATGCCGCGCTCGAGCGGCTGCCTGAGCGAGGGGAGCTCGGGCAGGACGGCGACCCGCGTCACGAGATCGCCGCGCTCGGCGTCGACGAGCCAGATCGTCGCGCGGTCGGCGCGGAGCGCCTTCGCGAGCCGCTCGCACGCCGTGCCGAGGAGGGCGTCGAAGTCGACCTCCCGGGCGAGGAGGGAGGCGAGATCGACGAGCAGCGAGAGGCGCGACATGGATAGCGGAGCGGTATCCAGCATAGAGGGCGCCGCCCTTGTCGTCATCCGCGTCATCACGCGGCCCGCGCGAGGGCCTCGACATGGATGCGGAGCCCCTCGCGCGCCGCGACCGAGGCGGGGAAGAGCTCGCGCGAGAGGCGCTCGATCTCCGCGACGCCGGCGTCCGTCCGCTGCGGGTCGTGGTGAAACAGGACGAGCCGCCGCGCGCCGCACGCCCGCGCGATCTCGGCGCCCGCGACGTAGGTCGAGTGCCCCCATCCGACCTTCGAGCGCCCGCCCTCGCCGCGGTACTCCTCCGGGGTGTACTGCGCGTCATAGATGAGCACGTCGGCGCCGTCCGCGAGCGCGCGCAGCGCCGGATCGACGCAGGCGTAGTGCTCGGTGTCGGTCGCGTAGACGACGCTGCGGCCCTCGTGCTCGAGGCGGTAGGCGAGGACGCCGCCCGGGTGGTTGAGCTTGGCGATCCGCACATGGACCTCGCCCACGTCGAACGCCTCGCCCGGCCGCGCCTCCCGCAGGGCGATCTGCGCGCCGAGCTCGTCCATGCGGACGGGGAAGCTCGGCGCGGCCATCTGCGCCGAGAGCGCCTCGCGCAGGCTGCCGGCCCCGTGCGCGCTGCCCACGATCGACAGCCTCGAGCTCGGCAAGTACGCCGGCACGAAGAACGGCAAGCCCTGGATGTGGTCCCAGTGGAGGTGGGACAGCAGGACCGTAGCCTCGACCGGCCCCTCGCGGAGCAGGGCGTCTCCGAGCTTGCGCACGCCGGTCCCTGCATCGAGGATGAGCCGCGACGATCCGCAGCGAACCTCCACGCAGCTTGTGTTGCCGCCCACCGCAGCCGTCTCCGGCCCCGGCGAAGCGATGCTCCCGCGAACTCCCCAGAACGTGATCTCCATCGTTGTTGCGAGCCTCCTCGGCCCTCTCCAGCGAGCGGCGTGCCAGGACGCAGGCCCTTGAAATCGCGCCGATTTTCTGCTCCGGCCGCGGGGGTCGATCGAAGCTGCAGCGCGGGCTCCGGATCGACGCTTCAGAATGGAGCGCGTGCGCGTCGGTAGACGGCGCGGCCGGCGGGCTCTCGCGTTCCCATTTGCCGCGGAGCGGCGCTTCGCGATTGACGCGCTCGCGGCGACGTGGAGAAACGTGAGGCGCGGGGGACGGGCCTGGACGTCGCGCCACGGATCGCGCTGTGCGTCGCGTCAAGGCTGAGCTCCTTCGCCCGATGGGGACCGCGCCGACGCAGGAAGGTTCGTCTGACCCGAGCGTTGACCAAGGTCCTTCCTGAGGCCTAGCATTCCTGCACCGCTCTCTTTCCCGCATCGTTAACGCCGCTCCGCACAATGACCGTTGCCACCTACGCCGCCGCACAGCTGTTGCGGGTGCTTCCGCGAGAGCGCATTACCCGGGCCGTTGGCCGCCTCTGCGACGCCAGGGCACCCGCCGCCGTCTTGAACACGGTGGTGAAGCTCTACGCGCGCGCGTACCGCGTCGACATGGACGCCGCCGAGGTGCTGACGAGCCCTTACGAGAGCTTCGACGCGTTCTTCACGCGCAAGCTCCGCGAGGGGATGCGCCCTGTCTGCTCCGATCCCGGAGCCATCACCAGCCCTGCCGACGGACGGGTCGAAGCGATCGGCCCCGTGACCGAGGGCGGGCGGCTGACCATCAAAGGGCAGCCCTACCGCGTGGAAGACCTCGTGGGCGACCCCGCAGAAGCCACGCGCTATGACGGCGGGCAGTTCGCGATCGTCTACCTGTCGCCCCGCGACTACCACCGGGTCCACTCGCCCGTCGCCGGGCGGGTGAGCCTCATCCGCTCGATGCCGGGGGAGCTGTTCCCGGTGAACGCGATCGGCGAACGCCACGTCCCGGGCCTCTTCGCGCGCAACCGGCGCGTCGCGATCGTGATCGACACCGAGGGCCAGGGGCGCGTCACGGTCGTGATGGTGGGCGCGATGATCGTCGGACGGATCACGGTGAGCGCCGTCGACGCGCGCGACGTGCCGCTCGGCGTGCACACGATCTCGCCGGCCCTCCCCGTCGCGTGCGGCGAGGAGATCGGCAAGTTCCACCTCGGATCCACCGCGGTCATGTTCGTGGAGCGCGGGGTAGCGGCCCCCTGGGGCAGGGCTCCTGGGCCGATCCTCTACGGCGAGCCGCTCGACGGAGGGGGCCTGCGATGACGAGCGAGCGGCCGCGCAACCCCCTGGCTGCGTCCGCCCAGGAGGGCGGCGCCTCCGGAGAGCCCGGCGCGCCTCGGCCGGGCGAGGCAGGGAACGCGGCCGCACCGGCGCCGCAGGGAGAGCAGGGGGCGCACCCCGCGCGCACGCCTGTTCCACGGCCCGATCGCGCGCCCAGCACGCGCCCGCAGCTCGCGACGACGACGCCGCTGCCGCGCCTCGATGTCGTCGCGGGCATCGCCGACGGGAGCTCCGGCGGGTCGATCGCGGAGATCCCGGATCTCGATCTCGACCCGCGGATCGCCGGACCGCCGACGGAGCGCTCTCGGCACGGCGCTCCCCTGCCGACGAGCCCCACCTCCAGGCGGTCCTGGCAATCGCTGGCCACGGAGGTGGAGCGGGCCGCGGAGGTGGAGCGCGGCGACGGCGCAAAGACCGCACGGCGGCGCTCGCGGCGGCTCGTGAACGTGTCCGGAGATGCGGCGCAGCAGGGCGATGATCAGGTCGCCGCGCAGGACCGGTCCACCGTGCCGGAGGATACCGCGACGCAGCGATCGCACGGGTTCGACGAGGCGGACGACGACGGATGGCCGACCGCCTCCGAGCGGCGGCCCAGCTACCCGACGCTCGAGGCTGCCGGGCATCCCAGCGACGCGGCGATCGAGGGCTCCAGGACGACCGACAAGCCGGCGCCTGCGGCGAACCTGGCAGAGCTTGTCGCGCCCCGGGCGGTCCCGCGGCCGTCGCCGAAATCCTCGAGCGTGCCGCCCCTGCCGACGCCGAGCGGGCTCATCATCGACCCCGACTCGGTCGCGGTGATCCGGCCGCTCCAGATCGTCAGCATCGAATCGGACCTGCCGCCAGTGCCGCCGGTCACCTTGGCCGTCGAGCCCGCCAGGCCGCCGCTCTTGACCGATCCGGCGGAGCACGAGTGGCCGCCGATGCAGTTCAGGATCCAGCCGGACGAGATCCCGACCGGCATGGGTCTCGAGTCGTTCCAGGAAGGCCTCTCGGAGGGCCCGCCGACGGCGCGCGACGCCGCCTTCGAGGCGCTCCAGCCGGACCTTCGAAGGCCGCGCGGAAGACAGGCCTCGGCGCCGGAGATCGACGCGCGCCCGCTGGACTGGCCGCTGGGGGCGGGCGCGGACGAGGTCTCGGAGGTCGAGCCCGAGTCCGAGCTCGCCGACGACGCGAAGGCCGATCGGTCGGGAGCCTCGACCGGCGGAGGCGAACGCCAACAGGCGCAGGGCGATCCGACGCGCATCACCTTGCCGCCGAAGAGCACCGAGGTCGAGCTGGAGGAGGTCGAAGCCGAGCCGACCGACGGGAGCTTGGCCGCCCAGGCCGACGCGCAGGCAGCCCACGCCAAGAAGCCGCCGCCGCCTCCGTTGCCGCCGCGGCGCCCGCGCGCGCAGGCCCTGGCATCGCCGGATCTCGCGACGTTCACGGCCTCGGTGCCGCCTCCGCCCATGTCAGCGCCGCCCGTGTCGGCGCCGAGCTCGCACGGCGAGCCGTCCCCGTCCGCGCGGCCCGCCGCTCCCGCGGCGACGCCCGCGGCGAAGCAGATCGAGCACGATTCGAGCTCCGGTCCGTCGACCGAGCCCGCCGTGCGCCGGAAGCGTCCGTGGTGGGAGGAGCTCTTCGGCGACGACTTCCTGCGCACGCTCGACAAGATCGACAGCAAGGTGGTTCGCCGCGAGGTCAATTTCATCGAGGAGCGGCTCGGCGTCGAGAAGGGCGCGGTGATCCTCGATCTCGCGTGCGGCGCAGGCGGCCACGCGATCGAGATCGCCAGCCGCGGCTACAGCGTGGTCGGCTACGACCTGTCGCTCGCCATGCTCGCCCGCGCCGCCGACGACGCGCAGGACCGCGGCCAGAAGCTGAACTTCCTCCAGGGCGACATGCGCGAGATGACGTTCGAGGAGACCTTCGACGGCGTCTACTGCTGGTCGACGAGCTTCGGCTACTTCGACGACGAGAAGAACGCGGACGTCCTCGCCCGCATCCGCCGCGCCCTCCGCCCCGGCGGCATGTTCCTGCTCGACATCGTCAACCGCGACTACGTGGCGTCCCGCCAGCCGAGCCTGGTCTGGTTCGAGGGGGACGGCTGCGTCTGCATGGATGAAATGCATGTGGATTTCTTCACGAGCAGGCTCAAGGTGAAGCGCACCGTCATGTTCGAGGACGGCCGCTCGCGCGAGCTCGACTACTCGTTCCGCCTCTACGGGCTGCACGAGCTCGGCAAGATGTTCCACGAAGCGGGCTTCAAGGTCACCGAGGTGACCGGGCACCCTGCGCACCCGGGCGTCTTCTTCGGCTCCGAGTCGCCGCGGCTCATCATCCTTGCCGAGCGGAGCTGAGGCGCTAGGGCTCCCGGCGCATGAGCTTCGAGGCCGCGATCGCGCGCGCGCTGCCGGGGATCCCGCGCAGCACCTCCCCCGTCGATCAGATCGCCTACGCCCGCGATCTCTGGCCGAGGCACCACCTCGCCGTGACGGAGGGCCGCATCGCCGAGCACCGGCCCGGGATGATCGTCTGGCCGTCGTCCGCGGAGGAGGTCGCCCAGGTGGTCCGCTTCTGCGCGGACGAGGGGCTCCCGCTGGTGCCTTTCGGCGCGGGCTCGGGCGTGTGCGGCGGCGTCTTGCCGGACGAGCGCACCGTCGTGCTCGACCTCAAGCGGCTCTCCCGCCGCCGCTCTCTCGATCGTCAGGCCCCCTCGGTCGAGGTCGAGGCCGGCGCGCTCGGCATCCGCTTCGAGGAGGAGCTCAACGCCGAGGGCTTCACGCTCGGCCATTTCCCGTCGTCGATCCTCTGCTCGACCGTGGGGGGCTGGGTCGCGGCGCGCAGCGCCGGCCAGTGCTCCGGGCTCTACGGCAAGATCGAGGACATGGTCGCGTCGCTCGAGTGCGTCGTCGGCCGCGGCGAGATCGTCCGCTTCGATCGGCGCGCGCACGGCCCGGATCTCACGCCGCTCCTCATCGGCAGCGAGGGCGTGCTCGGCGTGGTCACCGCCGCGACGCTCCGGCTGCACCCGGCGCCGCCGGCGCGCGCGTTCGCCGCCTTCTCGTTTCCCAGCGTCGAGGCCGGATGGGACGCGATGCGGTCGATGTTCCAGGCCGGCCTCCGCCCGGCGGTCTCGCGGCTCTACGACCCGTTCGACTCCTTCATGGCCCGGCTGGGCGCGGTGCGCCGGCAGCGCGCCCACGCCGCCGCAGGCGGTGAGCCCCCCGAGGGGGCGCCCGCGCGGGAGCGCGGGGCGCGCGGTCCTGGGGCCGGCGCCGCGGTGCTGCGCGGCCTGCTGCGCGCGCCGGGGCTCCTCAACCAGATCGTCGACGGCGTCGGGTCGCGCGTGCTCCGCGGCGCGACGCTCATCCTCATCTTCGAGGGCACGGCGCGCGCGAGCGCGGACGACCTCGCCCGCGCCGCGGCGATCGCGGAGCGCGGCGGGGCCAGGCCGCTCGGCGAGGAGCCCGCGCGCCACTGGCTCGCGCACCGCTACAGCGTGAGCTACCGCCAGGCGCCCGTGTTCATGGCCGGCGCGTTCAGCGACACCATGGAGGTCGCCGCGCCCTGGTCGCGCCTCGACGCGCTCTACCGCGCGGTGCGCGCGGCGCTCGGGCGCCACGTGTTCGTGATGGCTCACCTGTCCCACGCGTACCCGGACGGCTGCAGCATCTACTTCACCTTCGCCGGCAGCGCGCCGACCGTCGCCGCGGCCGAGGCGAAGTACGACGCGGCCTGGCGCGCGGCCCTGGACGCCGCGATCGACGCCGGCGGCACGCTCTCGCATCACCACGGCGTCGGCCGCAGCAAGGCGCCGCGGCTCGGCGCCGAGCTCGGCCTGGGCGCCGACGTCGTCCATGCGCTCCGCGGCGTCTTCGACCCCGCCGGCGTCATGAACCCCGGCAACCTGCTCCCGCGCGAGGCTCCCTCTGCCGCGCGCCGCCCGCTTCCGCCGCCGCCCGCCGCGCCTGTGCTCGACGGCGACTCCATGCTCGTGCACGCGTCCGGCGCCGCTCGCCTCGGCGAGATCGAGCGCGCCCTCGAGCAGCGCGGCCTCACGCTGGCGATCGACTTCGCCGCGACCTCGCGCGAGCTGACGCTCGACGCGTGGATCGCGGCGGGCGCCCCGGGCGCCCCGGATGCGTGGAGCGATCCGGTCGATCACCTCGTCGCCGGGTTCACCGCGCGGCTCGCGTCCGGCGCCGAGCTCGCGGTGCGGCCCGCCCCGCGGCGCGCCGTGGGCCCGGATCTCTTCGCGCTGTTCCTCGGCGTGGGGGGGCGCGTCGGCGCCATCACGTCCGCGCACCTGCGTGCCCACGGCGCGCCGCGCCCCCGCGCCCTGCCGACGTCGCTGCCGCGGCAGCCGTCGCTCCGCGCCGACGAGGCGGCGTGGCTCGACGCGGTGGTGAGCGCCGCCCGCGGCGTTCGCTGATCGCGGTCCGGGCGGGTCTCGTTCAGCCGGGAGGCCAGGCCATCGGCCTTCCGCCCAGCACGTGGACGTGGATGTGGAAGACCGTCTGGCCGGCGTTCGCGCCGCTGTTCACCACGGTCCTGAAGCCGCTCTCCGCGATGCCGGTCAGCTCTGCCACCCGCCGCGCGGCGAGCAGCAGCCTGCCGAGGACGGCCTCGTCCTCGGGCGTGGCCTGGGCGATGCCCGCGATGTGGCGCTTCGGGATGACGAGCGCGTGCGTGGGCGCCTGCGGGTTCGTGTCGTGGAAGGCGATGACGTGCTCGTCCTCGAACACGACCTTCGACGGGATCTCCTTGTTCGCGATCTTGCAGAAGATGCACATGGCCGCCTCCTACTCCTAGGGTGCTTGCGAGTCACGCGGCGCCCGGTCACGCGGCAGCGCCCTGGTCGCGGGGTCCGGCTCACCCGCCTCCCCCTGAGCGGGAGACTCCAGCGCTCCGCCGTGTCCCTCCTCGGGCAACAGCCGGGCGAGCACGCGCTCGATCCGCGAGGTATCGGCCGGCTCGGGGAAGAGATCGTGCGGCAGGGCGGCGCCTGTCGCCGAGCTCGGCGCGGCGTCTCCGCCGCCCGGCTGCTCGGCCCGAGGGACCGCGCCGCGCGCGACCGCGATGCGGAGCACCGCGAGCTCCAGGGCGTCGAGCGCGGCGGTGCGCTTCAGCCCGAGCGACGGCACGTCGTAGGTGAGCAGCGCGCCCCCGCTCGCGGCGGGCGCCAGCCCGGCGCGGTCCGCGCCCGCGACGAGCTGCCGCACGATGCTCCTGAGCAGCGCCGCCCGCCGCCGCACGCGGCGCGCCTCCGGGTCGGCGTACAGCGAGAAGAAGCGGTTTCGCGAGAAGGTCGACGGCGCCAGCACGAGCGCGACGAGCAGCGCCTCCAGATCGACGGGCCGCGGCCCCCTGTCGATGGGCGGCGCCCCCATCACGTGGCGGGCTCCAGCGCGCCGCCCGCGGGCCCCGAGAGCCCGCCGCGCCGCAGGAGCTCCGCCTGGCGGTGCGTGCGCAGCGCGCCGATGAGCTCGTCGAGATCCCCTTCGATGATCTTGTCGAGCTTGTGCAGCGTGAGGCCGATCCGGTGATCCGTCACGCGGTTCTGCGGGAAGTTGTAGGTCCGCACCTTCTGCGCCCGCTCCCCCGTGCCGACCATGGTCCTTCGCTCGGCGCTCTGGGCCTCCTCCTGCCGGCGCTGCTCTAGCTCGAGCAGCCGGCTGCGGAGCACCTTCATCGCCTTCGCCTTGTTCTTCAGCTGGGAGCGCTCGTCCTGGCACTTCACGATCATGCCCGTCGGCAGGTGCTTGATCTGCACGGCGCTGTTCGTCGTGTTGACGCCCTGACCGCCGGGGCCGCCGGACGCGGCGATCGAGATCTCCAGGTCCTTCTCGTCGATGTGCACGTCGACCTCGTCGGCCTCGGGCAGCACGGCGACCGTCGCGGTCGACGTGTGGATGCGCCCCTGCGTCTCCGTCGAGGGGACCCGCTGGACGCGGTGAACGCCGCCCTCGTACCGGAGGTGGGAGTAGACGTCCTGCCCCGTGATCAGCGCCGCGACCTCCTTGTAGCCGCCGGCGGAGGCCTCGCTCAGGTTGAGCACCTCGACCTTCCACCGCTTCGTCTCCGCGTAGCGGCAGAGCATGCGGAACAGGTCGGCGGCGAAGAGCGCCGCCTCCTCACCGCCCTCGCCGCTGCGGATCTCGATCACGGTGTTCCGCGTGTCGTTCGGGTCCTTCGGCAGGAGGAGCAACTCGAGCTCGCCGGCGAGCCGCTCCCGCTCGAGCTCGAGCTCGGGCAGCTCCGCCTGGGCGAGCTCGGACAGGTCGGGATCGCTCAGCGCCTCGCGATCCTCGGCGATGCGCCGCTCGATGTCCCGCAGCCGAGCGAAGGCGACGACCACGGGCTCGATCTCGGTCCGCTCGCGGTTGAGCCGCTGGAGCTCGGCCGGAGCGGAGAGCACCGCCGGGCTGCACATGAGGTGCTCGAGTTCCTGAAAGCGGCGCTGAACCGCCTCGAGTTTCGCGATAGGTAGCATCTGCAATCCGAAGACGGTGCGGAGTTGGACGGCGGCGGCGAGGGGCGCGGCGGAGCCGGCGCTGCCTAGCCGTGGGCGCCTGCGTAGCCGGGGTCGGCCAGCAGCTTGGAGTAGTCGGAGAACACCCGATCGGGCTGGACTGGAGCGGCCACCGAGGCCTCGCGCCAGAGCGTCGCGCGGAGCGACGCGAGGGCGATCTCCAGCTGCGCATCGTCGGGCTCCGCCGTCGTGATCTTCTGGACCAGGAACCCTGGCCAGAGCAGGACGCGGAGCGGGCCGGTGGTGCAATAACGCGCGAAGATCCGCTGGATCTCGAAGGTGACCGCGGCGATCAGCGGGAGGAACGGCAGCTTCATCAGGAAGAAGGTGACGCTCTCGACGATCCGGCCACCGGGCAGCTTGGGCAGGAGCGCCCCGAGGGACGCCCCGGCCACCGAGAAGACGACGATCGACACGAGCGCCACCATGACCAGGAACGTCGTCCCGCAGCGGGGGTGCATGGCCGTCTTTCGGCGCGCGTTCTCGACCTCGAGGACCTCGTGCGCCTCGTAGGTGGAAATCGCCTTGTGCTCGGCCCCGTGGTACTGGAAAACGCGCCGTACCTCGGCGATCTGGCGGATCAGGAGGAGGTAGCCGACGACGATGGCGAGCTTCGCCACGCCGGTGATCGCCTGGAACGCCGGGGACGTGACCTCGAGGCCGAGGCCCAGGAGCTTGTTGATCAGCTCGGCGCCGGCCTGGGGCGCCGCCACGAAGAGCAGGACCGCGAAGAGGATCGGGATCATGCCCATCCCTCCTCCCCGCTTCTTCGCTTCCGTGCCGGGTCCGCCCGGCGTGGGGCCGCCCGTGACCTGCGCGGGCTCCACGTCCTGCGCCGCGATCGCCGCCATGCTGAGGGCCAGGGAGGTGAGGTTCACTCCGCCCGCCTGTCCCGCGCTCGATCGCTTGGGCTCCGGCCCGTTGGCCGAGCCCGCCTCCTCGGCCGAGAGATCTTGCTCGTAGAGGTCCGCGGACCAGCGGAGCGCCTGGGATCCCAGGCGCAGCGACTCGACGAGGGTCGCGATCCCCCGCACGAACGGCCAGGTGCGCGGCCCCTTCGCGACGGCGGTCATCGGCTGCTCGCGCACGACCAGCTCTCCCGAGCGGCGCCGGCAGACGATCGCGACCGAGCTCGGCGACCGCATCATGACCCCCTCGATGACCGCTTGGCCGCCGATATACGGACGTGCAGGCTGATCGCTCATACGCGTTCCAATCTAGCGCATAACGCGGCTGGCGCATCGGCCCGACCGACCAGCGCTGCGCGTGTGAAGGGCCAAGCTCGTCCGCGGCGCGACGTCTCGGCCGCTCGCGCTGCGCGCAATGGGCGAGCGAACGAGCTCGGGGCGAGCCAGTCCATCCCAGTCATCCGCCACGCCCCGGGCGGGCGCGGCGTGACGGGCGGTTCCGGTGAAAGAAGGGATATCGGGGCTAGCGGGACGATCGGTCCGGCTACTTGCCGGCGGTCGCGTACTTCTTGCGGAAGCGATCGACGCGGCCGGCGACGTCCATGATCTTGTGCTTGCCCGTGTAGAACGGGTGGCAGGCGGAGCAGACGTCGGTGGTGAAGCTGCCGCGGGTGGAGCGGGTCTCGACGACGGCGCCGCACGCGCAGGTGATCGTGGAGGCCTTGTACTCGGGGTGGATGCCGGGCTTCATGGTGAGTCCTTCGGGTGTTGCGAGGGAGGGCGCCTATAGCTCAGCGCGTCTTGGACCGCAAGAAGCCCCTCCGATGCGCCCGCTCTTCTAGCTCTCCTCCGGCGCTCCTACGGCCCGCTCGTCATCGTCATCTTCATCATCTTCGCTCGCGTCGTTTGCGCGAGGCCGCGCAGCGAGCGCGTCGTTTGCGCAAGTCCGCGCAGCGCGGCGGCCCTGGCGCGACCGGCAGAGCCCGCCGCGCCGCCGGGAGCGAGGCCCCGGGCGGAGGCGCTGGGCGCTGGGCAGCGCGGACGCCCGAGGTCCGGCGCAACGGGGATCCGGTCGAGGTCCGGGCTCCGCCGGCGCGCGCGCACGGCAATTGCTAGGGGCGGCGTTGACGCTCCGGCGCACATGGTTAGCTTCGCGGTCGCGAGCCAGCGAGCTCGCGAAAACTCGGCGAAAGTATCCGGATTCCCAGCGGTTTTTGACGGCTCTGGAGCGGTGGCTCGCGGCAGCTGTCAGCTGAGCCCTGCTGGCCGGTCGGGTCTTCTCGCCCCCCGTGGTCACCAGGCCGTCGCGCAAACAGTTCTCGGAGGGTTCAACGTCATGGGCAAGATCATCGGCATCGATCTCGGCACGACCAACAGCGTCGTCGCGGTGATGGAGGGCAAAGAGCCCAAGGTCATCGTGAATGAGGAGGGTTCGCGCCTCACGCCGTCCGTCGTGGCCTGGGATGACAAGGGCGAGGTGCTCGTCGGACAGATCGCCAAGCGCCAGGCGGTCACGAACCCCACCAACACCATCTACTCGGCCAAGCGCTTCATGGGGCGCCGCTTCGAGGAGGTGCAGGAAGAGGGGAAGCGCGTCCCGTACACGGTCAGCAAGGGCAAGAACAACGACGCCTCGATCGCGGTGCGCGGCAAGCAGATGTCGCCCCCCGAGATCTCCGCGAAGGTCCTCCAGAAGCTGAAGAAGGCCGCGGAGGACTACCTCGGCGAGAAGGTCACCGACGCCGTCATCACCGTGCCGGCCTACTTCAACGACGCGCAGCGCCAGGCCACCAAGGACGCGGGCCGCATCGCCGGGCTCGAGGTGAAGCGCATCGTCAACGAGCCCACGGCGGCCGCGCTCGCGTACGGGCTCGACAAGAAGAACGAGCAGGTCATCGCCGTCTACGACTTCGGCGGCGGCACCTTCGACATCTCGATCCTCGAGGTCGGCGACAACGTCGTGCAGGTCATCTCGACCAACGGCGACACCCACCTCGGCGGCGACGACGTCGACCACCTCGTGATGGACTGGCTCGCGGCGGAGTTCAAGAAGGACACCGGCATCGACGTCTCGAACGACAAGATGGTCGTGCAGCGGCTCAAGGACGCCGCGGAGCAGGCGAAGATCGAGCTGTCGAACGTGCAGGAGACGACGATCAACCTGCCGTTCTTGACCGCCGACGCCTCGGGGCCGAAGCACCTCCAGAAGCAGCTCACCCGGGCGAAGCTGGAGCAGATGATCCGGCCGCTCATCGACCGCACGCTCGAGCCGACCCGCAAGGCGCTCGCGGACGCGAAGAAGACGCCGCAACAGATCGACGAGATCGTCCTCGTCGGCGGCTCGACCCGCATCCCGCTCGTGCAGGAGACGGTCAAGAAGTTCTTCGGCAAGGAGCCCCACAAGGGCGTGAACCCCGACGAGGTCGTGGCCGTCGGCGCCGCGGTCCAGGCGGGCGTGCTCTCGGGCGACGTGAAGGACCTCGTGCTGCTCGACGTCACGCCGCTCTCGCTCGGCGTCGAGACGCTCGGCGGCGTGATGACCGTGATGATCTCGAGGAACACCACGATCCCGACGCAGAAGAAGGAGATCTTCTCGACCGCGACCGACAGCCAGCCGAGCGTCGAGGTCCACGTCCTCCAGGGCGAGCGCACCGAGGCCCGCTACAACCGGACCCTGGGCCGCTTCCACCTGGAAGGGATCATGCCGGCGCCCCGCGGCGTGCCGAAGATCGAGGTGACGTTCGACATCGACGCGAACGGCATCCTCTCGGTGCACGCCAAGGACACGGCCACCGGCAAGGATCAGCGCATCACGATCACCGCGTCGGGCGGCCTGAAGGAGGACGAGATCAACCGGATGGTCAGCGAGGCGGCGACGCACGAGGCCGAGGACAAGCGGCGGCGCGAGGAGATCGAGCGGCGCAACAAGCTCGATAACCTCTGCTACACGCTGGAGAAGACGATCAGCGAGAACAAGGACAAGCTGCCGGAGGGCGACGTCTCGGCGCTGAACGGGATCATCGCCGAGGGCCGGTCGGCCATCGAGAAGCAGGACGACGCGGCCGTGAGCGCGGCGCTGGAGAAGCTCGAGAAGGAAGCGCACCGCATCGCGAGCGTCATGTACGAGAAGGCCGGCCCGCCGCCGGACGGGGGCGCCGCGCCCGGCGGCACGCCGGGAGGCCAGCCGCCGCCCCCCGCAGGCGGCAAGGGGAAGGATTCGGTCATCGACGCGGAGTTCGAGGAGTCGAACTGATCACCGCGAGGAGCCAGCTCCTCGCACGAGGGTGACGGGCGCGGACGAGCCGCGCTCGTCGCCAAGCGCAACGAGCGCGGCGCCGTCCGCGCTCGTTTTCATTTACAGCGAGCGCGGTTTCGGCCCGCGCTCGTTTTCATTTACAGCGAGCGCGGCGTCGTCCGCGCTCGTTTTCATTTACAGCGACGGCCGTACGAGGAACCGTACGAGGAGGCGGAGAGGACGACCACGTCCTCCGTGCCGCGCTCCTTGGGCGTCGACTCGGATGTCAGGGAGCCGTATAACGGGCGCTCATGCGAACTCTCCTGCCGATCGCCCCCCTGGTCCTGATGGCCGGTTCCCTCGCCTGCGGGCCGTCCCCCGCGCCTGTCGCGCCGGCAGGAGGACAGGGCGAGGTCAAGGCCGGACCTGCGCAGGTCGCCGCCGGCCCAGCGTTCGATCTGTCCCCCGTCGCCGAGCCGGCCGACGTCGTGGGCGTGCTGCGCTGGAGCAACCCGGCGGCCACGCTGTCGAGCATCGCGACGTGCGCCGGGCTGCCTCCGGCCCTCGCCGAGACGGGCGCGCAGGCGTTCTCCTCGGGCGTGCTGAGCGAGCTCGTGAGCCCCTCCATCGACACGAAACAGCTCGCCACGGTGCTCGCGCTCGACGCGCCGGTGCACCTCGTCGTCGCGCTCGACGACAGCTCGAAGCGGGGCAAGCCCGTGGCGGCCGTGTCGTTCGGGCTCACGTCGCTCGAGCGGGCGAAGGGCGCGCTCGAGGCAGGCGCCGCCCTCACCGAGGTGAAGCCGGGCATGTGGAAGATCGGCGGGAAGGAGCCCGCGTCGTCGAGCTGCTTCCTCGCCGCGTCCGCGGGCTCGGCGCCGGCGCGGCTCCTCTGCGGCGATCGGGACCGCGACGTGACGACGCTCGGGCCGTACCTTGCGCGCACGCTGCCGACGCTCACGCCCGAGGCGCGCGATCTCCACGGCGAGATCCGCTTCGTCCCGCTCAGCACGAAATTCGGCGGCATGGCCAAGCAGCAGCTCGGCGGGCTCCCGATCCTCGCGCAGAGCCAGCTCTCGATCGGGCAGCCCCAGTTCGACCGGGCGCTCACCGACGCGGCGACCGCCGTCCAGCAGGAGCTCGAGGCGCTCATCAACGACGCGAACAAGGCGGTCGTCGATCTCCAGGTCGACAACCAGTCCTGCGTGAACCTCACGGCGGCCCTGGAGCTCCGGGGCCAGTCGTCGTGGCTCGCCAAGACGATGGCCGACAGGGCGAACCGCGCCGGGGCCGCGCCGGAGCTCTACTGGCGCGCGCCGAAGGACAGCGCCGGCGCGTTCTTCGACCACGGCTACGACCCGGCGCACTACGGCGGCATCCTGAAGACGCTGCGCGACATGCTCGAGGGGTGGCTCGAGAAGGAGAAGATCGGCAAGCCCGCCGATCGCAAGGCGCTCGCCGACGTCCTCGCGCTGCCGATCAACCAGGGGCCGAGCGTGTCCGCCCACGGGTACGTCGACGCGCCTCCCGCCGCTGCCCAGGCCGGAAAGCCGACGCCGAACGAGGTGCTCGACAAGATGATGGGGGGCTTCGTCGGCTGGAACCTGTTCGGGTTCGAGGAGGCGCCCGACGCGATCATCAAGTACGTGAAGAACGCCGTCGCCGCCTACAACACGCCCGGGCTGCGCAAGCGCCTCCCGGAGATCAAGGTCGATCCGAAGGATCTGCCGACGGTCAAGACGGTCCAGGCGCCGAAGGAGCTCGGGAAGGCGTCGCTCGCCGTCGAGCTCCAGGTCGTCCAGGAGCTCCCGCAGCTCGACGACGACGCGAGCTCGCCCCCCGCCGCCAAGGGCAAGCAAAAGCCCAAGCTGACGATGACGCTGCACCTGCTCGTCATGGGTGAGGAGAAGACGACGTGGGTCGCCTTCGGACACGACAAGGGCGACCTGCTGAGGCGGCTCGCCACGGTGAAAGCGGGCGCGCCCGCCACAGCGACGCTCGCGTCACGTCCGGGCCTCGAGAAGCTGAAGACCGGGAAGTTCGCCTGGGGTGGATTCTCGACGCTCGCCCCGATCACCCGCACGTTTCAGAGCGTGCTCACGACGCTGGACCAGCCCGGGGCGGCGCCGGTGGCGCTGCCCCAGGAAGCCCGGCTGTTCGGCGAGGCGCTCGCAAAGCTCCCCCACAAAGGGGAAGGGCTGATGTTCGTCACGACCCAGCAGCAAGGCGGCGCCGCCCCGCGGGCCGAGCTCTCGATCAACGTGTCGAAGCCCGTGCTCGAGGACATCGGCGCGCTCGTCGCGGCGGGGCTTCGAATGGCGGGCATCACGAAGCCCTAAGCTCGCGGATGCGCTATCACAGTCAGTAGCCTGGCGCGTCCACTCCCGCTCGGTCGTGTCCCCTGGTCACCGCACATCACGCGTGCGTCGTCCGCCCACGTTCAAGATCGGTATGCGAATTGCCACCGAGAAGATGAGAGGAAACAATGAACAACCGTGAAGGTGCGAGTCGCGACGGAACGAGCCCGGCGCGGCCGGAGATATCCGTCACGACGGCAGCCGCTATGCCGAGGCCGCCCGTGCGCCGCGCGGCGCCCGAAACGGACGACTCCGATCTGCCCGATCTGACCCAGGAGCAGCTCGACGAGCTCAAGCAGGCGCTCGAGGAGCGCCGGGCGAGCCTCGTCGCCAACATCGATGAGCGGCAGCACGCGGAGCGCGACATCTCGCGCGAGGTGGGCGACGAGATGGACGAGGCCAACGCCGAGGGCGCGACCTCGCTGACATCGAAGCTCCTGGAGCGCGATGTCCGGGTGCTCGCCGAGATCGACCGCGCTCTCGCCAAGATGAAGGAAGGGAGCTACGGCATGTGCGAGGGGACCGGCGAGCCCATCGGTTACCGCCGCCTCAAGCTGCGTCCGTGGGCGCGCTACAGCGTCGCCTACCAGGAGCAGATCGAGCGCGAAGAGCGGACCGGCGGCGGCTCTTGATCGCGCGCCGCCAAGAGACCACGCGCGTCCCTCCCCGCCAGCGCGGGGCAGAGACGAGCGGCCTGCGCTAGCGGAAGCGCGCGTCCAGGGGAGCGCTCGAGCTCGTGCCGAGCGCTCTGGTCCACTCGATCACCGGCGCGCGCCAGTCGAGCCCCGTCCAGCGCGGCGAAGGGTCTTGCGCCTGGAAGCGAAAGCCGTCCCCACCGAAGTAGAGGAAGTCGATCGTCGCGACGGTGTAGCGGCGGCCCTCGTCCAGCGATCGCCCGTCGGGCAGGACGTAACGTCCGTCCCCTGCAGGCGATAGACCGACGAGCACGGCGTCGGGGTTCCGGAGGGTCTCGAGGAGCTCGCTGCCCTTCAGCGTGCAGATGACGAGCTTGTTGTCGAACGGGAGCACGGAGAACACCGTCGCCTTCGTGATCGGCCCCCTGGGCACGGCCTGCCGGATGCCATCCTTGTTCAGGATCGCGACGTCGACCCCCAGCTGTTCGCGCCAGGCCCCCGCGATCCAGCGCTGGATCTCGGTGGATTCGCGCTCCATCCCGTCGCTCGAATACCCGATCGGCTCGCCGAGCGCCTCGTCCAGCGCGCGCTGCCAGCCCGCGCTCGCCTCGACGAGCGCCGCGTCGGGCGGGACGGCCGGCGCGCCCTCCGGGTGGGACACGTCGACCACCTCCGCGGAGGCCGACACCACGCGCCGCTGCAGCGGGCGCCGGGGATCGATCTCGAGCGACACACGGGCATAGCTGCGCAGCCGCCAGCCGGGGTTGACGAGCGGGGCGCCGCCGACGCGGAGCTCGGCCTTCTTGTGGCAGTGCCCGGCGCCAACGAACGACAGGCGCCACTCGGGGTGACGCGCGAGGATGGGCTCGATCACGTCCTGGCACACGTGCGCGACGAGCACGAGCGCGTCCGGGCCGGCGCGCCACGCCTCGGGGATGGCGCGCGAGAGAGCAGCCTCCTCGTCCTCGAAATCGATGCCTTCGAAGCGGCTCGCGGCCGCGGCCTCGCGGGTGCGCGCCGTCGCCAGCCCGACCACGCCGATGCGCAGCCCGCGCCGCTCGAACACGGCGAAGGGCGGCAGCGCGAACGCGGAGAGCCCTGGATCCGTGACGCGCAGATTCGCCGCCAGGTACGCGGCTCGCGACCGCGTCCTGTTTTGAAGGAAGGCGTCCCTGCCAAAATCGAACTCGTGATTTCCGAAGGCCGACGCGGCGTAGCCCATCCGTGCCATCGCGTCGGCCATCGGCGCCCCCGTGAAATAGGAAGAGATCGCGGGCCCGGTCCAGTTGTCGCCGCCGGAGAGCGCGAGCGTCGACGGGTCCTGGCAGGCCGGCGACGGAGGGAGCGGAGATGGCGCTCCGGGCGCCGGGCCGGCGCAATGGCCCTCCCGCGAGGCCCACGCGGCGAGCACCTCGGCAGCGCCGCCGAGCACCTGGCCTCTCTCGGTGGTGGAGAGGAGCCACCCGTGCTCGTCCGTCGTGTAGAGGAGCGTGATCGTGGCTGGAGCGCGCTCGGCCGGCGCCGGCACCTTCGCGGCCGTCGCCGCGTCCCTGGGGTCGCACGCGGCCAGGGACAGGAGCGCGCGCGCGGCGAGCGAGAGCGCGACGAGCGCGCGCGCGGCGCGAGCGAGAGGAGCCTCCCGCGCAGCGATCACACGCACCGAGCAGGATCCGCGCGATGAGGCACCTCAGCCGCCCATCCGCTGGATGAACGGGACGATGCGCTCGACGAAAGGCTGCTTGTGATAGCGATCGAACTCCGCCCAGGTGCAGAGCGTCCGCGGATCCTTCACGCGATCGACGAAGAGCACGCCGTCGACGTGATCCTTCTCGTGCTGGAAGGTGCCCGCCGTCAGCCCGCGCACGGTGCGGTCGATCGGCCTCCCGCCGCGATCCAGGCCGGTCAGCCGGATCTCGGTGAACCGGTCGACGACCCCCCTCAGGTTCGGGACGCTCAGGCACCCTTCGTAGTTCTCGAACGTCTCCTGCGTGAGCGGCTCGATCACCGGATTGACCACGACGGTGAGCGGGATGTTCGGCTTGTACGGGTAACGAGGGTTGTCCTGCACCTCGACCGCGAAGATGCGCACCGGCGCATGGACCTGAGGGGCGGCGATGCCCGCGCCGTTCGCGTCGCGCATCGTCTCCACCAGATCGTCGATGAACGCCTGCATCGCGGGGGACGAGAGCTCTTCTGGCGTCACCTCGCGCGCTCGCTGCCTGAGGACGGGGTTGCCGATATGGGCGATTTTCAGGAGCGTCACGCGGCGATCGTACCATAGCGGCGCGCCGCCGGCCTGGCCGGGCCACGGCGGCGTCCACGCGCCCGTCCATGCGGCGCGCGGCGGCGTCAGCTATGGAGACGGGACATGCACGACTTCCCCGACGAACCTTGCGTCCCCGAGCAGCAGCAGGCGACCGCCGTCATGCACCTCCGCTTCGAAGACGTCAGCCAGAACGGCCGGGTGATGCTGGACGCGCTGCCGCACGGCCTCGGACCCGCGGTCTGGGTGAAGCTCCTGCGGGCGAGCCCCATCGAGGCGCTCATGTCGACGCAAGGGATCGTCCCGATCCTCACCCGGCTCGTCATCGAGGGCGGAGAGGGGCCGATCGCGACGCGGGAGCCGCTGCAGCTGCGGGGCCGCTACCAGCTGGCGCACACGGAGGACGCCACCTCGCAGGTGAATCGGCTGATCCTGGCGATGTGGCTCTCGGCCAGCGGGCGCCGCAGCCAGACCTACGGCCCGCCGCCGCCCGGCGCGGGCGAGACGATCCAGATCGGTCGCGTGTTCGCCGAGCACGTCTTCACGCGGCCGTTCGCGGGGCCCGGGGCGCGCAAGGTGCTGCGCTTCGAGTCCCCGGATCTGCCGGGGGTGCCGCCAGAGCGCTACGACTTTCGCTCGCCGGAGGCGTTGATGGCCCTGCCGGAGGGCGCGGAGCCGCTCGACGCCGTGCCGACCCTGGATCCGATCTCCGTCGCGTTCGGCCTGGATCACACGGACGGGAACCAGCACGTGAACTCGCTCGTGTACCCGCGGCTCTTCGCGGAGGCCGCGCTGCGGCGCCTCTCGGCGCACGGCCACGGCACGGCGGTGCTCGCCCGGAGGGTGGAGATCGCCTACCGCAAGCCGTGCTTCGCGGGCACGCGCGCGAGGATCGCGCTGCGCACGTTCACCCTCGGCGGCGCGCTCGGCGCGCTCGGCGCGTTCGTGCCGGACTCGACGGAAGACCCCGCCAGCGCGGCCCCCGGCGCGCGCGCCTACTGCTACATCCGCACACTGTTCCAGGGCTGAACCTGCCCACGGACAAGGCGCCCCTGGAAGGACCGGCGTTCCGGTCGGCGTCGCGCAGCGGTACGCGTGCGATGAGCGGGCCCGCTAGGCGCTCACCGGGCGGGGAGGCCGGCGCGATCGGCGATCTCGTCGTGGAAGGCGCGGAACGTCGACTCCTGGGGCCATGAGGGCGCGTCGGCGAGGAGCTCTTCGACGCGGGTGAGCTCGCCCTCGTCGATGGCGACGACGGCCGCGGCGTAACGCATGGCCCAGAAGACGAGCGGGCTGGCCTCGCTCGCGCGCTCCAGCAGGGCGCGGTCGCCCGGCACGCTCCTGTGGGCGAAGGCGCGGGCGAGCGCGCCGGCCGCCGACCGCAACGTGACGACCCGGCTGCGGAAAGGCGAGCTGATGTCCGGGAGAGGGAGGCGCTCCAGGCGACCTGCCTGCGCGAGGGCCGTATCGCGATCGCCCTCGAAGGTGCAGAGGAGCGTGTCGAGGAAGAGGCGGTGCTCGAGGGCGGCGTCCCACGCAGGCCCTCGCTCGGCAGCGGCCAGGGCCGCGCGCGCCTTCTCGACCCAACCATAGGCCGCGAACGCCGTCGCGGTCATGAGCGGGGCCATCGTGGCGGGGTGCGGGATGCGGTGCAGCGTCGACGACCAGCGCTGCAGCACCGAGCCCACGTCGCCCGAGCGCAGCAGCCTGCGCAGCTTGCGGCGAGCGAGCCAGCGGGCCGCAGCGAACACGAGGATCACGCTGAGCACCGCCCCCATGATCACCGGCTGCCGCCAGGCGAGCCGGAGCGCGACCGCCGCCAGCGCTGCGGAGCCGATGAAGAGAAGCACCGGAGTCAGCCGGCTCCCCCGTCCCTCGTCCTCGGAATCGAACGGATCCACGACACCTCCAAGCGTACGGGGCTTCCTGTACGAGGCAAGTCCCGGGCGATGCCGCTCCAGCTCGATCACGCCGCGCTCACGCCCCGCGCCCACACCCCGATCCCACCCCGCTGACGCTCACACCTCACTGGCACCGCGCTCACACCCGGAGAGGGAACCACGCGTGGACGCGTGGACGCGTGGACACGTGGACGCGTGGACGCGTGGACGCGTGGACGCGTGAATGCGTGGTGTGGGCGGCGCGACGCTCGCAGAGGAGCCGAGACGCCGTGGTCCCATCAAACGCCGCCGAACGCTCCGTGGGGCTCGACACGGGGCTGAGGTTCGACTACGACGTCTCCTGCGTCAGGCGAAAGCGCCTGAACCTCATGGGTCCGCCGACAGCGCGCCGTGAACCCCGCCAGGCCCGGAAGGGAGCAACGGTAGCGGAAAGCGAGTGTGGCGGGCCCACTTACTTTTTGTGGTTCGGTACGCTCCTGCGCTCACGTCGGGGCGCGGTCGCCGAGCCAGGTCGTGGCCGCGACGATGCAGGCCCTCGAGGGGCGTCGAGCCCGTTGCCGCTCAGGACGAGCCTGAAAATCGCAGCCTCCGCCCGCTCCCGCCACCTGTCCCTCCCGTGAGCTGGACGGTCTGCTCGGGCGTCGTGTTCTGGATCCGGACTACGTCTCAGGCGGGCGTCTCGCGCCGCTCCAGCGGGGCGAGCTCGAGCCCGAGCTCGGTGGCGAACCGAAAGATGCGCTCGTCGCGGTAGAACTCGCCGAAGACGACGCGCGAGATCCCCGCGTTCGCGATCATCTTGAAGCACCCCCAGCACGGCGAGGCCGTGACGTAGACCGTCGCGCCGTCGATCCGCACCCCGTTCCGCGCGGCCTGGATGATGGCGTTGGCCTCCGCGTGGATCGTGCGCACGCAGTGGCCGTCCTCGATCAGGTGCCCCTCCTCGTCGCAGTGGGGCAGCCCCCGGATGGATCCGTTGTACCCGGTCGCGAGGATGCTCTTCTCGCGCACGATCACCGCGCCGACGTGCTTCCGATCGCAGGTCGCCCGCGACGCGACGACCTCGGCGATGCGCATGAAATATTCATCCCACGAAGCCCGGTGCGTCATCGCTCATCTCCACGGCGTGGATCCGCGCCCGCCGTCCCCTCGATGTGCGGGGACCAGCGCGCGTCGATCCTTCCAGAATGTTCAGGGATCCGCCGTCCGGTCCCTCGCGTCCCTCGCGAAGGGCCCGGCGGCGCGCGCCCGCGGCCCTGGATGAGCCGCGCCGCGCGCCCCGAGGCGCTTCTATCACGATGTCGGGCGCCGCGGAGCCCCCGCGGGCGCGGGACCGCGCGAGGCGCCTCGACAGCGAGGGCCGGCGCGTGGTAGCGCGCGGGGGTGAGCTCCGCCGCCAACACCCGAAGGTCAGATCGCCGCATCCTCGTGCTCGGCTCCGGGGGGCGCGAGCACGCCCTCGCGCGCGCGTTCGCCCGATCGACCTCGGTCGCCGAGGTCATCGTGGCGCCCGGCAACGCCGGGACCCACGCGAAAGCGGGCGCCGGCCGCGCCCCGATCCGCCGCGTCGACCTCCCCTCCCTGTCGCCCGCCGAGGCGACCCGGCTCGCCGTCCGCGAGCGCGCCGACCTGGTCGTCGTCGGCCCCGAGGCGCCGCTCTGCGCCGGCGTCGCCGACGCGCTCGCCGCCGAGGGCGTCGCCGTCTTCGGGCCGAGCCGCGAGGCGGCGCGCCTCGAGGGATCGAAGGCGTTCCTCAAGGAGTTCGCCGCGCGCCACGGGATCCCGACCGCGCCGTTCCGGATCGTGCGCTCCTTCGACGAGGCGGCCCGCGTCATCCGTGAGCGGGGCGCGCCCATCGTCGTGAAGGCCGACGGCCTCTGCGCCGGCAAGGGCGTCGTCGTCGCGACGACCGTCGACGAGGCGCTCGCGGCGGCGAAGGACATGCTCGTGGATCGCCGCTTCGGCGACGCCGGCGCGACCGTGATCCTCGAGGACGCGATCCAGGGCGAAGAGGCCAGCCTGCACGCCATCAGCGACGGCGACGCGATCTTCGTCCTGCCGGCGGCGCGCGATCACAAGCGCGTCGGCGAGGGCGACACCGGGCCGAACACGGGCGGCATGGGCGCGTTCGCGCCGAGCGCCGGCGTTACCCCGGCGCTGACCGCGCGCGTCGAGCGCGAGATCCTCCGGCCGACGATCGACGGCATGCGGGCGGAAGGGAGGCCCTTCCGCGGGGTGCTGTTCGCGGGCCTGATGATCACGCCCGCCGGCGATCCCATCCTGCTCGAGCACAACGTCCGCTTCGGCGACCCCGAGTGCGAGGCGCTGATGGAGCTCCTCGAGGGCGACGTCGCCGAGCTCTGCGCGTCCGCCGCGGCGGGCGCGCTCGACCCCGGGGCGGCGCGCGTCGCCCCCGGCCGCCACGCGCTCACCGTCGTCCTCGCGGCGCGCGGCTACCCCACGGCGCCCGTGACCGGCGACGTCATCCGCGGCCTCGACGCCGCGGCCGCGGTGGAGGGCGCCTTCGTGAACCATGCGGGCACGGCCGAGCGGGACGGCGCGATCGTGACCGCGGGGGGCCGCGTGCTCGCCGTCACCGCCGCGGGCGACTCGCTCGCCGAGGCGCGGGAGCGCGCCTTCCGCGCCGCGGGCGCCATCGACTTCGACGGCAAGGTGCTCCGCCGCGACATCGGCGTGGACGGAGCGCGCGCGGCCGGGTGAGGCTGCACCATGCACCCCATCGTCGATCTCGCCCCAGGCGCGGAGGAGAACCCGCTCGCCGCCCACTTCGGCCAGCTCATCCGCGAGCACCTCGCGCGCGACCCGAAGCGCGCCGCTGATTTCAGGGCGCTGCGCGGCTCCGTGCTCGTCGTCGCGCAGGACGCCGGCACGTCCATGACGATGCGCTTCGATCACGGACGCCTCACCATCCACGACGGCGCCATCGGGATCCCCTCCGTCACGTTCTGCGGCGACGAGACCGCGCTGCGCCGGCTCCCCGACATCGCGTTCCACCGCTGGTTGCGCTTCCCGAAGGTGGGCGTGCTGCACCGCCGGCAGAGCGCCCCCCTGCGCGATCTCGCGCGCCTCGTGGCCAGCGGGGAGCTCAAGATCTACGGCCTCATCGCGCACCCAAGGCTCCTCCTTAGGCTGCTCCGGGTCCTCTCTCGCCTGCCCTGACCTTCGCCCAGGCCCGTCGCGACGACGCGCGACGACGCGCCAGGGCGTCACGCCAATTGGTGTGATACTGTAAGACGGCAACGGACTTCCCGTCCGTGTTGCAAGGCCGTTCTTGTGGGCTTGCAAACCAATGCTACACGGCCCGAAAGCTGTCTTTTGACGGCCTGTTGGGCTGTTGGTATGGCTCGATCATGGGCATCCGATTGCGCTACCTCGCCCACGATCTCGAGGTGCCGCTCGGCGAGTTCTTCATCGGACGGAGCGCGGATTGCCAGCTGTCGCTGGACGACCCGCTGGTGTCGCGCCGGCACGCGCTGCTGACCGTCGGCGAGGGCGGCGTCGCGATCGAGGATCTCGGCAGCCGCAACGGCGTGCTCATCAACGGGGCCCGGATCGCGGGGCGCCAGATCCTGTCGGACGGCGACAAGATCGCGATCGGCGGCCAGGAGATGTTCCTGCTCGGGGCGATCGAGCCGAGCTCGGCGCACTCGCCGCGCAGCGCGCCGCTCTGGACCAGGCAGCAGAACGCGCGCACGGTCGACATGAGCGAGATGCCCGGCGGCGAGGACGACGGCGCGACGGCCATCGCCTCCCGCAGGTCGCTGCCCGGGCTCGTCCCGCAGCACCCCGACAAGCGGGTGCACGCGCTCAGCCTCATCGGCAGCGTGGCCGACAAGGCGCTCGCCCTGGGGCGCGTGGACGAGGCCGAGCGCATCCTCCAGCGCTCGCTCGCCGACATCCTCACGAAGGCGCGGGACGGGGGCGTCGGCGCCGTGCAGCCCGAGCTGGTCGAGAAGGCCAGCATGTACGCGGCCCGCCTCGCCTCGGCGACCGGTCGGGGGTCGTGGATCAACTACATCTTCGAGCTGAACACCCGGCTCGAGCTCCTACTCCCCGCCTACCTCGTCGATGAGCTGTATAGTGTCCTGCGCAAGGTGAAGGCCGTCGACATGTCCATTCTCCGTGGCTATGCGAAGCGGCTCCGCGAGCGCGCAGGAGAGCGTACCCCGGCGGAGCGGTTCATCCTCCAGCGTATCGAAGGGCTCGAGCGCCTCGGCGCACTGAAATAGACCATGCCTTTCCGCCTCCGGTATTTGGCGCACGATTTCGAGCTCCCCGAAGGGCCCTTCGTGATTGGCCGGAGCGGCGACTGCCAGCTCTCGCTCGACGATCCGCTTGTATCGCGGCGCCATGCGACGTTGCAGGTGCGCAACGACGGCGTGGCCGTGCTCGACCTCGAGAGCAGGAACGGCGTGTACGTCAACGGCACGCGCATCTCCGGCCAGCGCGAGCTGACCGACGGCGATCGCATCATCATCGGCAGCCAGGAGATGCTGCTCTACGGCGGTGAGGAGTCGCGCCCCCACGACGCGTACGGGGTCGAGTTCCGGCGCGCGACGGCGACGCTCGGCGCGATGGCGCTGACCGAGATGCGCAAGATGTCGGACGACCCGACGGAGCTCACGAGCCCGACGGGAGACGGCGGATCGAAGGGCTTCCAGTCGCTGCGCCTGCTCGCGAGCCTCGCCGACAAGGCGCTCGCGATGGGCCGGAGCGAGGAGGCCGAGCGCATCCTGCAGACCGTGCTGATCGACATCCTGAGCCGCGCGAGGACGAACGTGCCGCTGGAGATGCCGGCCGCGGAGCTCGCCGCGCGCTACGCGGCCCGCCTCGCCGGCGCCACCACCAAGGGGACGTGGGTCAACTACGCGTTCGAGCTCTTCACGATCGCGCGCCGCCCGCTGCCCGGCCCCGTCGTCGACGAGCTCTACACCGTCGTCCGGCGCGTCAAGACGCTCGATATACAGCCGCTCAGGATCTACCTCGACGACCTGCGCCGGATGGCTCCTTCGTTCGGTCCGACCGAGCGGTTCCTGATGCAGCGGATCGAGGGTCTCGAGCGCCTCGTCGCGGCGAAGTAGCCGCCGCCTCGCCGCCGGGCGCAGCGGGCGCGGCGGCCTCGGGCGACACACGCGAAGCCGGCGGTTGCGCCGCGCGCACGGCGCCGCGTGGGACAGGCGGCGGCGCCGCGTGGGACGCCGGCGGCGCTGCAGACGGGAGCGGCGGCGGCGCGTTGCGCGGGAGCGCGCTCGCTCTCGCCTCTGCTTCCTGCCACCCGAGGTTCCTCGCGGCGGCCTTCGCGATCGCCTCGCGCAGATCGAGATCGGCGACCTTCCCGAGCTCTCGCCGCACCTCGAACGGGAGCGGCGCATCCTTCGGGGTCGGGCGGACCTCCTCGCGCCACGGCGGCCGCGCGACCGGCTCCACCTTGCCGACGCGAAACCGGAGCGAGTGCACCGGGAGGCCACGCGCCCGGAGCTGCGCGGTGATGGCGTCGCCGAGCAGCGAGAGCTCCTGCGCCCACATCGAGCTCGCCGCGCGGACGTGCAGCACGCCGCGCTCGAGCTTGAGCGGCCGCGCGCGCGCGGCGATCCGGGATCCAACGGCGGCCTCCCACTCGCGGAACGGCATCGGCGAGGAGTCGACCTCCGTCGGCGGTGCGAGCGAGGACTCGCGCTGGATCAGCGCGCCCAGCCGTTCGATGCCCCCTCCGATCCGACGCGACATGCGCGCCGAGCGTAGCAGCCTGACGGCGGCGTGCTCCGGCAGAGCGCGCCGTCCAGGCTCGCCCGGCGTCACGAACGGTCAGCGCCCCCGCCCGCCGCCTTGTGACCAGGACGGCAACCCGCCAGGGCGGAGCAGCTTTCCTCGGCTGCCCGGCGATGGGAGGTTTTGGGAGGCGCTCTCGGTACCGAAGGTGGGACTCGAACCCACAAGCCCTTGCGGACAGCGGATTTTGAATCCGCCGCGTTTGCCATTCCGCCACTTCGGCTCAGCGCTGGGATGTCAGCGAGCTCCTGGAACCGTAGATCACCGGGCACGATCCTGGCAACGGGATCGGTCCGAGAGCGGTCGAGCAGGGAGGGGAAGCGGAGAAACAAGGAGCGCGGCCGAGCGGCGGCCGTCGCTCCTCGCCGCGCGGCCGCGGGCCGCGCGGCGAGAGCTCACACCACGAAATCCAGCATCTGGAGGCGTGTCAGGTAGTCCTGGAGCGCGGCGGCGTACTCGTCGATCAAGAGATCGAGCTTCACGAGCGCGCCGTGATCGTCGACCGCGTCGAGGGTCCCGCTCACCGGGATCTCGCGCGCGGGCAGGACGAGCACGCCGCTCCAGTGCGCGCCCTTCACGGCGTCGCGCAGACCGGCGAGGCGCAGCCAGCCGTCGGAGAGCTCGACGACGGGGACGAGCGCCCCGCTGTCCAGGCGGACCGAGCTCTTCAGCGTGTGGGCCGGCTCGACCATGTAGTGGGAGCGCCGGTTCTTCTCGATGAGATCCTCGAGGGTCGCGCAGATGACCTTGCTCAGCGGCGTCTCCTCGCTGTCGAGCACGAGCTCGAGGAGCCGCTTCATCGCCTTCTGCGTGCGGATCAGGTTCGCGCGGGTCTCCTCGAGGCGGCGCGCGTCGCGCCGGATCTTGCCGGCCACGACGTTGAGCAGGTTGTTGTAGAAGGGGTACGCGACGTCGCCGTGCGCCTCGAAGAAGTCCTGGAGCTCGGCGACGCCGATGCGCCAGATCTCCGAAGGCTGCGTCGTCACGGCCGTCGTCGTCCGCCGGAAGCCGGTCAGCGCGCCGAGCTCGCCGATGGGCGAGATGGGGCTCAGGCGGAAGCGCGTCTCGCCCGCTTCGAGCAGCGCGACCTCGCCTCGGACCAGGAGAAACAGGTGCGCCGGCGCGCTCCTGGCCTCGAAGAGCACGTGGTCGGACGGGACCTCCTGGCGCTGGAACGCCTTCATCAGCTCATCGAGGTGATCCTCCGTGATTCTCTCGAACAGGGGGATCGCGTGCAGGTCGGATGGGCGGACCGCCATGGGATGACACTCCTCTTCAACAGGGGTCGGGCTCCGCGTCCGCGACGTTGCGAGACACGGACCGTTGCGGCGCGCACGAGCTGGGCGTGGACCGCGGGAGCGGCATCCTACTCCAGGTCCCGACCCGAGGAAGAGGGATGGCCTGGCTCGAACAAGGTGCGCGAGCTGGATCGCGAGCCCGCGCACCTTCTCGCATCGTCGCCGCGCCGCGCATCGTCACGTCGCCCGTCGCGCAAGGCGCAAGGGATGCTCGGCGATCGGCGATCGGCAGGTCGACACGTCGACAGGCCCCGACGCGCGCCCGGACGCCGAGGAGGTTTGCCCAGCTGGCAGGATCGGGTAGGTGCCGGTAACGTCGCCCGGGTGATGCCGTCCGTTCGCCAAGGGCTCCTCGCCGCGATGCGCCCCTCGCCGCTGCGCCGCTCGCTGCTGCGGCTCGTCGTCATCGGCCTCGCCCTCCTCGTCGCCTCGTGCGGCTCCGCGTCGTCCGGAACGCCGGTCAGCGCGGAGACGGCGCCGCCGCCGAAGCCGCGCAACGCCGCCGCGATCGCGCAGTCGATCGCCGGGGGGAAGGTCTCGGTGCTCGTCTACGGCGACAGGACCCGGGGGCACCCCATCATGGCCCGGCTCGCGGCGCTCGATCTGTGGGGCCCCGTGCTCGCCGGCACGGGGCTCGATCCAGAGAAGAACGTCGAGCGCGCCTTCGTCACCGCGCCGCGCGCGGACGCGGCCAACGACGCGGTGGTCGTGCTTCAGCACAACGTGCCGCCGGACGAGCTGGAGTCGGGGCTCGACGCGCTCCTCTCGCGCAGCCAGCCGCCAGGAGCCCGGGAGAGCGGGCTCGGCGTGCCGGCGGTGCGCGTCACCCTCAAGGGGCACACGCGCGTCGTGGCGACGGTGGAGCCGGACTTCCTCGTCGTCTTGCCGGTCGCGCGGGCGCGCGAGGCGCGGCGCTTCATCGGCACGGGTGGCTTCCCCGAGCCGACGGGCGACGAGGCCGCGATCGCCGCGGCGATCGACCCGGCGAGGACGCTGAAGGGACCGCGAGAGGCGCCCCGCGTGCCGCCCACCGTGAGGTCGCTCGCGGCCACCGTGACGCTGGCCAAGGACGGCGGCGCCATGGTCGCGCTCGACGGCGCGAGCGAGAGCCCCGAGCTCGCCGCCCGCGACGCGGCCTTCCTCAACGAGGAGCTCGAGCGCGTGACCTCGTTCCGCATCGCGATCGTGACGGTCCGGGTCGTCGACCCGATCGTCTTCTTCGCCGAGGGGGACCGGGTGAAGTCGAACCGGCGCGTGACGCCCGGGGAGCTCGACAAGCTCTTCGGCCTGCTCAGCGCCGTGCTGCCGCGGTAGGCTGCCGCCCGATGCGACTCGTCAAGATCGGAATCGCCAACGTCAACGCGACCGTCGGCGCCGTCCGCTCGAACGCCGACCGGTGCCTCTCGCTCGCCCACGCGATGTCGCGCGACGACGTCACCCTGGCGGTCTTCCCGGAGCAGGTGATCGGCGGCTACGCGGCCGAGGACCTCGTGCAGTGGCCCGCGTTCGTCGCGAGCCAGCAGCGCGAGCTCCGCCGGTTCGCCGAGGGGACCGCGCAGCTCCGCACCGTGTTCGTCATCGGCGTGACCGTCGGCGTGGGAGGCGACCTCTTCAACGCCGGCGCCATCGTCCACGCCGGCCGGGTGCTCGCCTTCTCCCCCAAGGAGAAGCTGCCGACGTACAACATCTTCTACGAGGCGCGGACGTTCTCGCGCGGCATGCCGTTCATGGAGCTCGACGCCGACGGCGTGCTCTGCGGCGATCGCGTCTACGCCTTCGATTTCGGGACGATCGCGGTCGAGGTGTGCGAGGACATCTGGTCGCCCGACGGCCCGATGCGGCGCCGCTGCTACGCCGGCGCCGAGATCGTCTGCAACATCTCGGCGTCGCCGTTCCGCGCCGGGGTGACGAGCACCCGGCGCGAGATGCTCGCGACCCGCGCCTCGGACAACCAGTGCACGATCGCCTACGCGAACCTGGTCGGCGGCAACGACGGGCTCGTCTTCGACGGCGGCGGGTTCATCAACCAGAACGGCCGGCCGATGCTGGAGGCGCCGCGGTTCCGCGAGGGGTTCTCCGCGGCCGTCGTCGACCTCGACCGGACCACCCGCTGCCGCCGCGAGGCGAGCACCTGGCGCAGCGATCTCGAGGAGTTCCGCCGCGCCTCCCCCCGCATGGTGCAGGTCCTCCGGATCGACGGGGAGACGGCGGACCGCGCGCGCCTCTCCTACCCCGCCCCGCCGGCCGGCACGACGCCGTTCCTGCCGTCGGCGGCGCTGCCCGCGATCTCCGCGCGCGACGAGCTGCTCGACGATTTCTACGAGGCGCTCGCGCTGGGCGTCGCCGACTACTACCGCAAGATCGGCGCCTTCACGAGCATCGGCCTCGCGCTCTCGGGCGGCCGCGACTCGCTCCTCACGCTGCTCGTCGCCTGGCGCGCGGTGCAGCTCATCCACCCGGGCCTCGAGGGCGCCGCCCTGCGCGAGCGGATGAAGGCGTCGCTCCACGCGTTCTTCATGCCCTCCCGCTACTCCAGCGACGCGACGCACCGGGCGGCCGCGCAGATCTCCGACGATCTCGGGGTGTCGTTCGCGGTGATCCCGATCGAGGACGCGTTCCCCCGGGAGCTCGAGGCCGCCCACGCGATGGTCGGCGAGGGCCGGCAGCTCACCGAGCTCACGAAGCAGAACGTGCAGGCGCGCATCCGCGGCGGGCGCATGTGGAACTGGGCGAACACGAGCGGCGCCCTGTTCCTGCAGACGGGGAACATGAGCGAGAAGGCGCTCGGCTACACCACGGTGGGCGGCGACCTCGAGGGGGCGTTCAGCGTCATCGCCAACCTGCCGAAGACGGTGGTCATCGCGCTGCTCGAGCGCCTCTCACAGCGCTTCGGCTTCCAGGGCATCCACCAGACGCTGGCCACCACCGCGGGGCCGGAGCTCGCCGAGAACCAGTCCGGCGAGGCCGAGCTCATGCCGTTCGAGGTCCTCGACGCGTGCCTCTACCTCTACGGCGCAGAGAAGCTCGCCGCCGACGAGGTCGCGGCGGCGCTCCCGAGCCTGTTCCCGGACAAGGACCCCGCCGCGCTGCGCGCCTGGGCCGAGAAGTTCGCGACGCTGTTCTCGAGATCGATCTTCAAGTGGGTGCAGTCGCCCATCGCGATCCACCTCGGCTCGCTCGATCTCGACCGCGAGCGCGCGCTGCAGCTGCCGGTGGTGCAGCGGACCGAGTGGAAGGGCGGCTGAGCGCGCCGCCGAGGGCGCGGCCGCTGCGCCGCGCCGCGCGATCGCACCGTTCGAGGACGTGCCACGCGCCACGCGCCACGCATCAATCAGCGGCGCGCGGCGCGCGGCGCGCGGCGCGCGACGCGTCGACCAGCGACGCGTCAGTTGGCGGCCTTCTCGACGGACGCCGAGGCCCCCTGCCTGCCGTCCTTCCCGTCTCTCGACGCGGCCTCGATCCCGTCGTGGCCAAGGGCCGAGGGGGCCGCGGCGGGGCGGATCGAGCCGTCGGCGGAGAAGCGCTCGAGGTCCTCGGTGACGCGTCGGAGGTAGGCCTGCTTGATGTGGAACGGGAGGAAGGCGCTCTTGAAGCCGGCCACGACGGTCGCCTTGATCTCCTTCAGCCCGAACCCCATCTTCGTGTGGCAGTGCCAGAGCTCGTGGGACACCGTCGTATCGGTGACGAGCCGGTTGTCGGTGTTGACGGTCACGCGCAGGCCGAGGCTCTGGTAGAGCTTGAGCGGGTGCGAGCCGAGATCGCGCACGGCGCCGGTCTGCACGTTCGACGACGGGCAGCACTCGAGCGGGATGCGGTGATCGTTGATGTAGTGGAGCAGATCGCCGTCCTCGCGCAGGCGGCAGCCGTGGCCGATCCGGTGCGCGCCGCAGACGTGCAGCGCCTGCGCGATCGACTCGGGGCCGTACGCCTCGCCGGCGTGGATGGTGCAGTTGATGTTGTTCTGCCGCACGAGCTGGAACGCGGCCTTGTGGTGCTTCGCCGGGTGATCGTACTCGGCGCCGGCGAGGTCGAACCCGACGACGCCGCGGCCCTTGTACGCCACCGCGAGCTCCGCCATCTCCAGCGACGACTCCGGCGAGATGTTGCGGATGCCGCAGACGATGACGTTGCTCTCGATGCCCAGCGCCTCGCGCGCCGCCCTGAGCCCGGAGAGCACCGCCTCGACCACGCTCGTCAGCCGCAGGCCGAAGCGGGTGTGCAGCATCGGCGAGTAGCGGACCTCCATGTAGCGGACGTTCTCGCGCGCGGCGTCCTCCGCGAGCTCGTACGCGACGCGGTAGAGGGCCTCCTCGGTCTGCAGGACGCGCAGCGTGATGTCGAACGCCTTGAGGTACTCGACGAGCGAGCCGCAGTTCTGGCCCAGGTTCATCACCCTGCGCAGCTCTGCCGGCTCGTACGTCGGGAGCTCGACGTGGTGGGTGCGGGCGAGCTCGATGATCGTCTCGAGGCGCAGGGAGCCGTCGAGGTGGACGTGCAGATCGGTCTTGGGTAGTTGCCGGAAGAACTCCAGGGGGAGCTTGCCGGCTAGCTCGGGATGATCACTCATGAGCTATTCTGTCACCCGCCGACCGGCCGCGAAAGGCGGCCCGGGGCGGCGTCGCTCACGATCGCTCGGGCGAGGACGACGAGGACGACGAGGGCGCCGCGCTGCCCTCGCCCGCCGCGCCGCGCGAGCGATCCCTTCCGCCCACGAGCACGGCGACGGCGGCCACCCCGAAGAGCGCGACGAAGAGCCACGGGAGCGGCAAGCTCACGTCGTCCCCGGCGGCCTCACGGCGCAGCGCATCGCGGATCCGATCGGGGTTGTACGCCACCACAAGGCGCCGCCCGACGTAGGTCGTCGGGAGCCCGCGCGCCTCCATCCGCCCATACAGCGCGACGTCCGCGTCGATGGCGGCCTGGGTCTCGGGCGCGGCGAGGCAGGCCTCGAGCGCCGCGGCGGAGAGGCCGAGCGGCGAGAGGACGGACGCGACGCGATCGTCCGTGAGCTTGCTCGGCGACGCGCTGTAGAGCAGCGCCGCGGCCTGCTCGCGCTTGTCCTCGGGCGTGCAGACGTAGGCCTTCGCGGCGGGGAGCGCGCCGGGGTGGATGGGGAGCGGCACCATCTTGCGCACGTGGCGCACCCTGTCGCCGTAGGCTTCCTCGATCTTGCTCAGCTCCGGGTGCAGCTTGCGACAGAAGGGGCACTCGAAGTCGGTGAAGGCCACGATCGTGATCTTGCCCGGCTCCTGCAGCGCCGCGAGCTCCGGCGGGAGCGGCGGGATGACCGGGTGGTTGCCCCAGAGGAACGGCAAGCCGATCGCGGCCGCGGCGGCCGCGCCCCACACCGTGGTGCCCAGCAGCCCGGCCTGGGCAGCGCGATCGAACGCCGCGGCCGGCGTGCGCCGCGCCTGCCGCGCGACGAGGGCAGACGTGATCGCGGCGACGAAGGCCGCGAGATCGACCGCGACGCACCACGCGCAGAAGGCGCCGATCGCAAAGGTCTGGAGCCCGAGGAGCACCGCGGCGGCGAGGCCGCCGACGGCCGCGGCGGCCGCGATCGCGGCGTGGTGCCAGCGCGCCCGCGCGAGCAGCGAGGCGGTGAGGAGCGAGGTGTAGGCCGCGAGGCCGAGGTTCGGCAGCGGGACGCCGAGGAAGCGGCTGTACGGCGAGATCCTGACGGCGAAGCACCCCGACGAGACGCCGCAGAACGCGGGATCACCCGCGTTCTGGTACTCGACGACGAGCGCCGCGCTCGCCGCGATGGCGACGAAGAGCGCGAGCCGGAAGAGCGTGACGAAGAACCGGGCGCGCCCAGCCTGCCGCTCGTCGGTCGACGGCAGCGGCGCGGGCGCGTCGGGGCTCGCCTGAGCCGCCTCCGGGGACGTGCGCCCAGGCCGCCCGTCGCCCCCTTCACGCCGGTCACCGGCCGGACGCACTGCGAAGACGTTGCCTCTGCCGGCGAGGCCGACGAGGAGCACCAGCGCGAGGAGCAGGGCGATCGAGTTCAGCAGCATCGGTCGTTGCGGGTCGATGAGGAGCGGGCTCGAGGCATACCGGACCCGGGCGGAGACAGCCAGCGCGAGGAGACTCGTGCTAGTCGAGTTTCATGCGTTCTTCATCTCGCGGAGATACCCCAACGACCGGCTCCGGCGCGCGCCGCCGGGAGGCCGTCGTCGACCTGCTGTCCTCGTTCAAGCGCGCCCTGCACGCGAACGAGATCGCCGAGCGCCTCGGGGTCGAGCCGAGCCGCTACGCGAAGCTGCAGCGGCTGCTCGAGGAGCTGTCGCTGGAGGGCAGCATCGTCGCCCTCCCCGGGCAGCGCTTCCGCACGAGCCAGAAGCAGGTCGAGGCGCGCGGCGCCGAGCAGGAGGGGACGCTGACGGTACACCCGCGCGGGTTCGGCTTCGTGGCGCTCGGAGGGGCGGCCGAGGACGTCTACGTCTCGCCCGAGGCGATGGGCGGCGCGCTCCACGGCGACACGGTCGTCGTGCGCATCTCGACCCGCTCGCGGCGCGGCGTGGAGGGGGAGATCGTCCGCGTCGTCAAGCGGCGTCACGCGCGCGTGGCGGGCGTGCTACGGCGGCGAGGCAGGAGCGCCTGGCTCGAGCCGGACGACGGGCGCGTCCGCGGGCCGATCGTGATCGTGCCGCGCGAGCAGGGCGGGCCGCTCGTGCCGCCCGACGCGGAGGACGGCGCCGCGGCGGTCGTCTCGATCGCCCGCTTCCCCGACCTGGTCGATGAGAACCCGGAGGGCGTGCTCGAGGCCGTGCTCGGGACGCCCGGCGATCCGAACGTGGAGGTCGCCAAGATCCTGGTGCGCGAGGGGATCGAGGAGGGGCACCCGCCCGAGGCGATCGCCGAGGCCGAGGCGTTCGGGGGCGAGGTGCCGGCCGAGGCGCTCGAGGGGCGCACGGACCTCACCCACCTGCCCATGCCGACGATCGACCCGGAGGACGCGCGCGATCACGACGACGCGGTGTGGGTGATCCGCGAGGAGGACGGCTCGTACCGGGCCTGGATCGCGATCGCCGACGTCTCGCACTACGTGCGGCCGGGCAGCGCGCTCGACCAGGCGGCGCTCGCGCGGGGCAACTCGGTCTACCTGCCCGATCGGGCGATCCCGATGCTGCCGCGGGCGCTGTCGTCGAACCTCTGCTCCCTCCTGCCGGGCGTGATCCGCCTCTGCCTGTGCGTCGAGGTCGAGCTCGACGCGACGGCGACGGTCCGGAGGGCCCGCGTCATCGAGGGGTACATCCGCTCGATCGCGAAGCTCACCTACCCCGGCGTGGCGCGCGCGCTCGGGTTCACCCCCGAGCCGCCGCGCAGCCCCGAGGCCGAGGCGCTCAGGAACGACCTTCAGGTGATGTGGGACCTCGCCCGCCTGCTCCGCGGCAGGCGGATGCGGCGGGGCGCGCTCGACCTCGACCTGCCCGAGGCGAAGGTGGTGCTCGACCCGCAGACGGGCGCGCCCGTCGACGTGCAGAAGCGCAGCCACGACCCCGGCGTGGCGAAGGCCTACCAGCTCATCGAGGAGCTGATGCTCCTCGCGAACGAGACGTGCGCGCAGTTCGTCGTCGACCAGGGCATCCCCACCGTCTTCCGGTACCATGCTCCCCCGGACCAGGCGAAGCTCGAGCGCTTCGCGACGATGTGCGGAGAGCTCGGGCTCGCGTTCGATCCGGAGGACGCGACCGACCCCAAGCGGCTGTCGGTGTTCCTGAAGAAGCTCGACGCGCACCCGCAGAAGCAGGTGCTGCACATGCTGCTGCTCCGCGCGATGAAGCAGGCGGTGTACGACGTCGCCAACGTCGGCCACTTCGGGCTGGCCTCGAGCGCTTACCTGCACTTCACCTCGCCCATCCGGCGGTACCCGGACATCACGGCGCACCGGGCCATCCGCGGGGTCCTGCGCGGCGAGCGCATCGACAAGAGCGAGGCGGCCACGGAGCGGCTGCGCGAGGCGGCCATCATGGCGTCGGAGCGCGAGCGCAAGGCGATGGACGTGGAGCGCGAGGTGGTCGACCTGCACCGCGCGCTCCTCATGCGCTCCCGGCTCGGCGACACCTTCGAGGGCACCGTCACGGGCATCGTGGGCGCCGGCGTCTACGTCAACATCGAGGATCCGTTCGTCGACGTGCTCGTCCGCATGGAGTCGCTCGGCCCGGATGCGTACGAGATCGACGACGAGGGGCTGCGCGTCATCGGCCGTCGGTCAGGAGATCGGATCGCCATCGGCGACGCGATGCTCGTGCAGATCGAGGACGTGGCCATCCTCCGGCGCTCGGTCTACGGCCGGCGCCTCGCCGGCGGACCGGCGTCGGATGAGCCGAAGCCGCGCCGGCTGCGGCGCGACGCGGCGGACGCACGGCCAACCCGTCGTGTCAAGATCAGCAAGAGCACGAAGCCTGCGAAGGGCATTAAGCCCAGCAAGCGTACCAAGGGCGGCAAGAGCGCCAAGGTGCGAAAGAAGCAGCGGTAGCAGGCCTCCATAGCGCGCGATTCGCTGCCAAGGCTTTGCCGCTCGGACACGCGAGCGCGCAGCTCCTCCCCAGCCACGCTCGTTCTCCCGGACAAGCGCCCGAAACCTCGTCGAAATCGCCGGAACGAACCCGCGAAACAAAGCGAGTCGAACCCGTCGAAATCGTCGCCCCTGCGCGACAGCCGCGACCGACCCGACAGGCGCAACCGACGCTACCGACGCAACCCGCGGCAAAAGCCGAACGGGGCGCTGCGAGCGTCGACGCCAGATCCAAAGTCGTACCCCCTCCGCGCCCTTTCACGCCGGTTCACGCCCTTTCACGACTCATACCCGCTCAAAAGAGGGAGCGGCTCCTGCATTTCCCTTGCGTTCAGAAAACCACTATGTTCTCAACTAACTCATTCTAGGAGAGAGGTAACCAATGCCGAAGCCGACGTATCCCGCTTACAACGCTGGTGACTTCCTGGTCGATTACGAGGAGAAGGTCTTCGAAGACGTCAAGGCGAAGCCGGGAGAGAAGGCGCTGGTTACCTTTCACACGGTGGCCTTCGAAGGGTCGATCGGCCTCGTCAACGTGCTGACGGCGATCCGCCTCCAACGTAAGGGGTTTGAGACATCCATCCTGCTCTATGGGCCGGGCGTCACGCTGGGACTGCAGCGCGGCTTCCCCAAGCTCGGGAGCGAGGCGTTCTCCGGGCACCTCGCGGTGAACCAGCAGATCGGCCGGTTCATGGAGGAGGGCGGCAAGGTGTACGCTTGCCGGTTCGCGCTGCAGGCGCTCTACGGCCACGGCGAGCACGCGCTGATCCCGGGCATCAAGCCCATCAGCCCGCTCGACGTGCTCGACATCCAGCTGATCCACCGCCGGGACAACGCGTTCATGGTCCACTCCTGGACGCTCTGACCCGAGCGCCCTCCATGGAGTTCAACCGCAAAGTCCGGGCGGCTGCGGTGCAGGCCAGTCCCGTCCTCGGCAGCCGGGACGGGACGACCGAGCGAGTCGTCGGCGCGATCGCCAGGGCAGCGAAGGAGGGCGCGGAGCTCTGCGTCTTCCCCGAGGCGTTCGTCCCGTATTATCCGTACTTCTCCTTCGTGCTCCCGCCGCCCTCCATGGGCAAGGAGCACATGCGCCTTTACGACGAGGCGGTCACCGTCCCCGGCCCGGTGACACGGGCCGTGGCGGCCGCCGCGCGCGCGCACGGGGTGGTCGTGGTGCTCGGCGTGAACGAGCGCGATCACGGGACGCTGTACAACGCGCAGCTCGTCTTCGACAGCGACGGCGCCTTGGTGCTCCACCGGCGCAAGATCACGCCGACCTACCATGAGCGCATGATCTGGGGGCAGGGCGACGGCTCGGGGCTCAAGACCGTGGACACCGCGGCCGGGAGGCTCGGCGCGCTCGCGTGCTGGGAGCACTACAACCCGCTCGCGCGGTTCGCGCTCATCGCGCAGCACGAGCAGATCCATTGCAGCCAGTTCCCCGGCTCCCTGGTCGGGCCCATCTTCGCCGAGCAGATGGAGGTGACGATCCGGCACCACGCGCTGGAGTCGGGCTGCTTCGTGGTGAACGCCACGGCCTTCCTGACGCCGGAGCAGGTCCGGGAGATCGCCCCGAACGAGCAGATCCAGGGCGTGCTGCGCGGCGGGTGCATGACGGCGATCGTGACGCCGGAGGGCGTGCACGCGTGCCCGCCGGTGACCGACGGCGAGGGGATGGCGGTCGCCGAGCTCGATTTCGCCCTGATCACGAAGCGAAAGCGGATGATGGATGCGGCGGGGCACTACGCCCGGCCCGACTTGCTGCGGCTTTGGATGGATACGGCGGAGCGCTCGATAACGCTCGGCGCGGGCAACCCCAAGGCCTCCTCCCTTGCCCCTGCGGCGGTGGACCATGGATACCCAGACGCTGATCACCGAGCTCCAGTCGTTCGGCCTGAGGCTGGCTGAGGCCCCCGAGGGCGCAGCCGAGGCGGGCGCCGCGCCCTCGCAGGAGGCCGCCTCCGGCGAGGGCGAGGGCCGCCGCGCAGCGTGGACCTCGCGCCGCGGCGGCGCAGGGCCGACCCAGCACGTCGCGGCGACGCTCCGCGGGGCCACGGTGATGATCCCGATCCACACCGACCAGGCGGCGGCGTCGCCGTTCATCGCGCGGCTCGGGCGCGACGGGGCGGGGACCGTCGAGCGGGACGGCCTGGAGCTCGCGCCCATCGCGCTCGTGAAGACGCCGCGGTTCTACGCCCTCTCGACGGAGGACGGCATCCCCTACCCCAAGATCGCGCTGCTGCACGGGGCCGACGTCCTCGCCTCGACGGTGCTCCAGACGTGCATCCGGTACACGGAGCGCGAGAAGGCCTGCACCTTCTGCGCGATCGGGCAGTCGCTCGCGGCGGGGCGCACCATCGCGAAGAAGACGCCGGAGCAGCTCGGCGAGGTCGCCGAGGCGGCGGCGCGGCTCGACGGGGTGCGGCACGTGACGCTGACGACGGGCACGCCGCGGTCGGCCGATCGCGGCGCGGCGCACCTCGCCGACTGCGCGCGCGGCATCAAGGCGCGCGTCGATCTGCCGGTGCAGGCGCAGTGCGAGCCGCCCGACGATTTCGCCTGGTTCGAGCGGATGCGCGCGGCCGGCGTCGACAGCCTGGGCATGCACCTCGAGGCGGTCGAGGACGAGGTGCGCGCGGCCGTGATGCCGGGCAAGGCCGAGGTGAGCGTCGCCCGCTACTTCGAGGCGTTCGAGGCGGCCGTGCGCGTGTTCGGGCGCGGCCAGGTGTCGACGTACCTCATCGCGGGGCTCGGCGACTCCCTGGCCTCGCTGCTCGACGCGAGCGAGCGGCTCATCGCGATGGGGGTCTATCCGTTCCTCGTCCCGCTCGTGCCCATCCCGGGGACGCCCGGGGCCGATCGCGCGCCGCCCTCGGGCGACTTCATGCGGGCGATCTACGAGCACATCGGCCCGCTGCTCGCGCGGGCGGGGCTGCGCTCGACCGACGTGAAGGCGGGCTGCGCCCGCTGCGGCGCGTGCTCGGGGCTCTCGGGCTTCGAGGCAGAAGGCCGGGCCGCGACGCCGCCGGGACCCGCCGCGGCATGGACATCAACCTCGGAGAGCTCCGATGACGCCACATTACAGCTTCGAGCTTGTGCAGAGCAGGGACACGTATCTCGCGTACCTCCGCTTGCGCCGGTCCATCTTCTGCGACGAGCAAGGGCTGTTTAAGGCCACCGACGAGGACGACTGGGACGCCTCCGCGTTCCCCATCGCGGCCATGCAGCATATGCAGCATGGAGCGCCCGAGGGCCCGCAGCTCGTCGGCACCGTGCGCATCTACGAGGCGGAGCCAGGCCTCTGGTACGGCGGCCGGCTCGGCGTCGAGCGCGCCCACCGCAAGCAGGGCGTGGTGGGCCGCGGCCTCGTCCACAAGGCGGTCACGACCGCGCACGGCTGGGGCTGCCGCCGGTTCCTCGCGCTCGTCCAGGCGGCCAACGTCCCGTTCTTCGAGGGCATCCACTGGCGCTCCCTCGAGGAGCGATCGCACCGCGACAGGCCGCACCACCTGATGGAGGCCGACCTCGACAGCTACCCGCCGAGCGACGAGCCCCGCCCGCCGCCCGGGCAGAGGTTCCGCTGATGCTCGCCGGCCTCGCGGCCGAGCTGCGCGGCGCGATCGGCATCCTGGCGAAGCGGGACGTGCAGATCCCTGCGCGGCACCTGTCCGGCGCGCCGGGCTCGGCCGGCGCGGGGCGCGCGATCGGCGCTCACGACGCAGCGGACGCGGCCGGCGCCGTCGAGCGGCCCGCGGCGCTCGGCGACGACTGCGCGGCCATCCCCGACGGAGACGGCTACCTGCTCCTCGCCGCCGAGGGGATATGGCCGGCGTTCCTCGAAGGGGACCCGCGGTTCGCCGGCTACAGCGCCGTGATGGTCAACATCAGCGACATCTACGCCATGGGCGGCCGCCCCATCGCCGTTGTCGACGTCGTCTGGGGGACCTCGGCCGGCGCGCTGGAGCCGGTCTGGGAAGGCATGGTCGCCGCGTCGCGCGCCTACGGCGTGCCGATCGTTGGAGGGCATACGAGCGCGCGCAGCCCCTACAACGCCCTCGCCGTGGCCATCGCGGGGCGGGCGCGGCGGCTCATCACGAGCTTTACGGCGCGGCCCGGCGACGTGCTCGTCGCGGCGATCGATCTGCGCGGCAAGATGCACGCGGACTACCCCTTCTGGGACGCCTCGACAGGGACGGACCCGGCGCGGCTCCGCGGCGACCTCGAGGTCCTGCCCGCCCTCGCCGAGGCGGGCCTGTGCGACGCGGGCAAGGACATCAGCATGGGCGGCGTCGCGGGGACGCTGCTCATGCTCCTCGAGACCTCCGGCGTCGGCGCGGTGCTCGACGTCGCGGCCGTCCCGAGGCCGCGCGACGTGCGCGATCTGTCGCTCGCGCGCTGGCTGCTCGCGTTCCCGAGCTACGGCTTCCTGCTCAGCGTGCGCCCCGGGGCCGCCGGCGAGGTGCTCTCGGCGTTCGCGCGGCGAGGCATCGCGAGCGCGGCGGTCGGCGCCGTCGACGGCTCGCGGCGGCTCACCCTGGAGGCCTCCGGCGAGCGGCAGACGCTCTGGGACCTCGCCGGAGAGCCGCTCACCGGGCTCGGGCGCGAGGGCGCGCGATGAGCGCGCGCGCCTCAGCCGGCGCGATCAGCGCCGGCGCCGCCAACGGCGCGATGAGCGCCGCGCCAGCCGACGCCGCGCCGCTCTCGGTTGCGCTCCTCACCTACTCGACGAAGCCGCGCGGCGGCGTCGTGCACACGGTGGAGCTCGCGGAGGCGCTCCACGACCTCGGCGTGTCGGTCTGCATCTACGCGCTGAACAAGGACCAGGGCGGCTTCTACCGCGCGCCGCGCTGCCCGTCCGTCCTCGTGCCCGCCGCGCCCCCGGCGTCGGGGATCGACGCGGTGGTGAGGCAGCGCATCGCGGAGTTCGAGGAAGGGCTGCGCCGCCTCGGGGCGCGGCACGACGTCTGGCACTCGCAGGACTGCATCAGCGCGAACGCGCTCGCGGCGCTGCGCGCCGAGGGGCGCGTCCCCCATTTCCTCCGGACGGTGCACCACCTCGACGACTACGACAGCCCGTACCTGCGCGCCTGCCAGGACCGCTCCGTGCGCGAGGCCGACGCGTGCCTCGTCGTCAGCGAGGCGTGGCGGAAGGCGCTCCGGGCCGAACACGGCGTCGACGCCGCGATCGTCCCGAACGGGGTGAGCCTGCTGCGCTATACGCCCACGCCCGACGAGCGGGACGCGGCGCTCCGCGCGCGCCTCAACGCCACGGGGTCGCCGCTCTACGTGACCGTGGGCGGCGTCGAGCCGCGCAAGAACTCGATCGGCCTGCTCAAGGCGTTCCTGTCGGTGCGGAGGCGGCTGCCCGGAGCCCAGCTCGTCATCGCCGGCGGAGAGACGCTGTTCGACTATGCACCTTACCAGCGCGAGTTCGAGGCCGTCGCGCGGGAAGGCGGCGTCTGGCCCGCGCCGCCGGGCGCGTCGCCGCCGCCGCTCGTCCTCGCGGGCGTGCTCCCCGACGCGCTCATCCCGCCGCTCTATCGCCTTGCCGACGCGTTCGTTTTTCCGTCCGTCCGCGAGGGGTTCGGGCTCGTCCTGCTCGAGGCAATGGCGTCGGGGGCGCCGGTGGTGAGCTCTGCGCAGCCTCCCTTCACCGAGTTCCTCTCGAACGGCCAGAACGCGCTGCTCGTCGATCCCTCGAGAACAGACGATCTCGCCGGCGCGATGGAAGCTATCCTGGACGAGGGCGTGAGGCGGCGCCTCCGCGCCGCGGCGATCGAGACCGCGGCGGGGTACACGTGGGCGAGATCGGCCCGCATCGCGTCCGACGTGTACCGCGAGTTCCTTGGTTCCCGCCAAAAGTAGGGCGAGCGAGCGAGCGACGTATGCCGGAGATGCGCTTTGTGATCGAGTGGCCGAGCGGCGAGCAGCAGGTCTGTTACTCTCCGTCGCTCGTCGTCAAGGAACACCTCGACGTCGGGGAGAGCTACGACCTCGACGACTTCGTGTCGCGCTGCCGGACGGCGCTCGATATCGCGAGCGAGCGGGTCTTCAAAAAGTATGGTTTCCCCTGCAGCCTGGCGCGGGCGGAGGCGGCGCGCATCGCGAGCGCGGCCGCGCGGTTCCACGGCAGGAGCGGCGCCAAGGTCCGGGTCCTCAGGTTCGTGGAGTGACGGAGTCCTCAGGTTCGTCGAGTCACGGAAGGAGCAGGAGATGGTGACGAAGTCGAAGATGGAGCGCCTCCTCAGCGAGCGCCAGTTCCTCGTTTCCGCCGAGCTGACGCCCCCGCGTCACTATGATTTGGAAAAGCTGCTGAAACACGCCCGAAACATGGCGGGCTGTGTGGATGTGGTGCAGATCAACGATCACCTGCTCTCGCAGGCGCGCTGCGCCAACATGGCAGTCGGCCATTTCGTGAAGCAGGAGGGGCTCGAGCCGGTGCTCCAGTTCTCGCTCCGCCACAAGAACAAGATCGCCCTCCAGGGCGACCTGCTCGGGATGGCGGCGCTCGGGCTCTCGAACATCATCGTGCTCGGCGGCTACCCGTGCGCCATCGGCTCCGATCCGGACGCGAAAGAGGTGAGCGACATCGACAGCTACGCGGCGATCGAGCTGACCCGCCGGCTGACGCGCGAGGGGAAGCTCTTCAACGGAGACGTCGTCTCACCGGCGCCCTACTTCCACGTCGGGACGATCGATTTCCCGTGCGCCGAGCAGGCGATCGCCGGGGCGATGGACCGGCTCGCCGCGAAGATCGACGCGGGCGCGAGCTTCATCCAGGTGCAGGCGGTGTTCGAGCTCGCGTCGATGCGCCGCTGGATGGCCGCGGTGGTCGAGCGCGGGCTGCACGAGCGGGCGCACTTCATCGCGGCGATCTTCCCGTTCGCGGGCGTGGATCGGCTGAGCTTCCTGCAGAAGGTGCCGGGCCTCGTCGTCCCCGATCACCTGATCGAGCGCGTCCGCCAGAGCGGCGACGCCGAGGGGGAGAGCTACCGGATCACGCTGGAGCTCATCCGGGGGCTCCGCGACGTCCCCGGGCTCTCGGGCATCCACATGCGGTCCATCGGCGCGGAGGACTGGGTGCCCCGGCTCGTCGAGGAAGCGGGGCTCAGGCGGGCAGCGTGACGTGGAGGAGAGGTCGAGGCCGCTGCCCCTCACCCTGAACCCCCTCCTCCCGGGGACGTGGGACACACGTCGAGGGGCGACGACCCGACGCGACGCGCCGCGCGCAGGCCGGGCTGCCCGGCGAGCCAGGCCCTACGCCTTGCGGGCGATCCAGAGCAGCGCGAGGCCGTTCATCCTGCGCTCGCAGCGGTCGACCTGGAGCCCCGCGCCGCCCAGGTCGGCGCCGAGCTTGTCCTCGGTGTGACGGTAGGTGACCTCCGCCGCGTCGGCCCACGCCAGCATCGCGTGGGCCGTCGGCGGGTTGTACCGGTGGCCGCGCAGGTAGCCGGCCATGGCGGCGCGGCTCATCGCGGCCGCGGGCTCGAGCAGCGCCAGGCGGCCGCCCGGGCGGAGCACGCGCGCCGCCTCGGCCAGCACCGGGCCCGGCTCGGGCAGGTGCAGGAGCAGGTTCGACGCGGTCACCACGTCGAACGAGGCGTCGGGGAACGGGAGCCGCGTCGCCAGCGCCTCCCGGAACGTCACGTTGTCCAGGCCGAGCGCCTTCGCCCGCTGCGTGGCGCGCTCCACCATCGCCGCCGTCGCGTCGATCCCGATCGCCTCGTGGCAGCGGCGCCCCATCTCGCGCGTCAGGCGGCCCGTGCCGCAGCCAAGGTCGAGGCACCGCTCCTCGACGCCCGGATCGACCAGCGTGACGAGCTCGTCGATGAGCGTCGCATAAGGGCCCTCCGCCTGCATGCGATCGAAGAAGTCGACGAGCTCGTGGAACGGGGTCGCCTGCTCCTTCGCCGCGTAGCGATCACGCCACCGCCAGACGTCGTCGAGGGCCTGGTACGTGCCCCGGTAATACAGGAGCGGCGCGCCCGCCTCCCCCCGGCCCGCGGAGAGCACGCGGCCGACATAGATGATGTGATCGCCGCCGTCGTACGTGTGCTCCACCTTGCAGTCGAGGAAGGCCAGCACGTCCTTGAGGATCGGGCTGCCCGACTCGGCCACGTGAGCCTCGGTGAGCACCGCCTGCCGATCGATGTCCGTGCCCTTGCCTGCGAACAGGTCCGAGAGGTCCCGCTGCTGATCCCGGAGGATGTTCACGGCGAAGACCCCGGACGCCGCGATGGCCGCGCTCGTGCGCGACCGCCTGTCGGCGCAGAAGAGCACGAGCGGCGGGTCGAGCGAAACCGCGCTGAACGAGTTCACCGTCATCGCGTGCGGCGTGCCGTCCTGCACCGTGGTCACGAGGGTGACCCCGGTCGCGAACTGCCCCAGCACCTTCCGGAACTCCGCGGGATCGAAGAGCATACGGCATAGTACGCGCTCGGCGCTCACCAGGGATCCAGGATCTGCGCGGCGCACGCGCAGACGCTGCGCGGATCATGCGCCGGCCTGCGCGGATCACGCGCCAGCGCCGCGCAGATCACGCGCCGGCGCCGCGCGCTGCGGAGCTCACTCGGCGTCGCGCCGCGCCAGGTCCGGCGCGAAGGCCGGTATGCAGAGGGCGAAGTACTCGCTCTCCTCGTCGAACGGGTTGCTGTAGCGGACGCGCTGATCGGGCTCCGTCCAGATGGCCTGGCCGGCCGAGACGTCGACCGCCTCGCCCGCGATCTCGACGCGCACGCGGCCGCGGATCACGAGCGTCAGCTCGCCGAACGACGGCGTCTGCGCGGGCTCGCTCCACCCCGCCGGGGCCACCATGTGCGCCAGGCTGAACCCGTCCGTGCCGGTGTTCACGCGGCCGAAGAGCTCCTCGATCAGCTTGCCGCCAGGGACGGGGATCCGGGCCCTGGAGGTGACGAGACGGTAGGGACGCGCCATCGGGTACCTCGAGATCACATCGCGCGCGTCCGATCATCGGACACGCGGTAGAGCTGCATGAGCAGGTGACGGCCGCCGTACGGCTGCAGGTAACGGAGCGCGCCCTTGCTCGCCACGAAGCGATGGTAGCGCCGCGCCGGCACGACGACGAGGTCGCCCGCGCCGACCCAGATCCGCAGCCACTCGTCGTTCGTGCAACGGATGTCGTAAAAGCCCTGCCCCTCCACGAAGAGCCGCAGCTCGTCGCCGAGGTGGCAGTGCTCATCCGCCTCTCTCGCGCTCTCCGCCTCGTCTCGAGGTTTGCTCCCGTCGCGGCGCACGTCCTCGTGCTCCGTCCATCCACGGTCCGCGACGACGCGCTGCAAGGCGAGCTGGGCTGCGCCCGGGTCGAACGCGCCGCACCGGATCCCTTCCGCCTGGAGCTCGGCCTCGGTGGCCTCGCTCTCGCCGTCAGCTCTCATTCGGATCGCACGCATGCGCACCCTCCGGGACTGCGCTCTTCGAACCCTGCGCGCGCGCGACGTCAAGACACTAAGAGCGCCCGAGCAGCCACAACAGGCCTGCAATGCTGAGCACCAGCACACCGAGCGCGAGCAACGCAATGAGCGCCTCTGTGAAGCCCCACCCACTGCCCTGCGCGGCGCGAGACACCGGCGCCGCTGCAGCAGACTCCGCGAGCGGCGAACTCGTGCTCGCCGAGGCAGGCGGAGGCGTCGGAGTGGAATGCGCTTCCTTCGGCTCCTCGAGCGAAGGAGGGTCGAACACCGCGTCTGGACGGAGCGGCTCACACGGGCTGCGCTCGATCTCCGCGAGCGCCTCGGCGGTCGGGTGCTCGAACGTAAGCCGATCACCAGAGATCGCGAGCACCTGTCCAGGACGCCAGATCGTATCGAACTGAGGGACTGGAACGCCGTCGAGCGAAGCGCCCGAGCGCGATCCGAGGTCCTGAACCGAGAATTGATCGCCCCTTCGTGTAATGGCCAGATGACGGCGAGAGACGTCCGGGTCGTCGAGGACGAGATCTGTGTCCTTGGCGCGCCCGAGGATGTAGGGGCGCGCCGGCTCCTCGAGCCGCAACGAGCGGCCGCTGTCCGGGCCCTCGACGACGACCACGCGCGGCGCCGGATCCTCGCCTTGCGCCGCGAGGCCGCGGGCGACGAGCTCGAGGGCGAGCTCCTTCGCGGCCGCCGCCGTGGCGGCCCTCGCGACCGCCGGCTCGATCCGGAGCAGGAGCCACACGCGCCCGATGCGGATGCGGTCGCCGGTCTTCAGCGGCATCGCCGTGCGCAGGGCGATGCGCGTCTTGCCGAGGAACGTGCCGTTCTCGCTGCCCTCGTCGAGGAGCAGGTAGGTGGCGCCGCGCTGCCGGATCGACGCGTGCCGGGGGCTCACGCTCGTGTCGGGGAGCCGCACCTCGCAGCCCTCCGCGCGGCCGATGATGATGCGGGGCGCGTCCAGCGTCAGGGAGAGCTCGCCCCCGTCCACCTTCCCCGCCCCGTCGGGCGCGAGCACCACGATCGTCAACGCCATCGGTGCTGCCTGCGCGCGAGGGGGCGGCTCGGCCTCAAATCGCCGCCGTACGACGCATCCGCTCGGAGGCGCTGAGGAGCTGGCGCACCGCCTGGTCCTGCTGCCGCGCCGCCTCCTCGATGCGCTTGCCGGCCTCGACGAGCTGCTCGCCGCCGCGCGTCTGGCTGCGGTGCGAGGCGTTGAGGCTGTGGACCATGTTCGAGATCTGCTCGATCGCGCTCGTGATCTGGCGCCCGCCGCGCGCCTGCTCCTGGCTCGACCGCTCCACGTGCTGCGTGATGGTCCGCATCTTCTCGGCGCTCTTCATGATGAGCTCCGAGCCGCGCGCCTGCTCCGCCGTGGCGGCCGCGATCTGCTGCACCGTCTCGGCGATGCGGCCGATCGCGTCCGTGACCTGCTTCGACCCCTTGGCCTGCTCGACCGTGGCGCGGGCGATGGCGCGCACCATGTTGGTCGACTTCTGCGAGCTCTCGAGGATCTTCTTGAGGGCCCGCTCGGCCTCGTTCGACACCTCGACGCCGCGATCGACGTTGTGGGCGCCGCGCTCGACGGCGGCGATCGCGTTCTTCGACTCGGACTGGATGGTCTTGATGAGCTCGGCGATCTCCTTCGTGCTGCCGCCGGCGCGCTCGGCGAGATCCTTGATCTCGTCGGCGACGACGGCGAAGCCCTTGCCGTGCTCGCCGGCCTGGGCGGCGATGATGGCGGCGTTCAGCGCGAGGAGGTTCGTCTGCTCGGCGACGTCGTCGATGACGGCCAGGATCTGGCCGATCGCCTCGATGCGGAAGCCGAGGTTCGAGATGACCGCCACGGCCTCCTGGCTCGACTCCTTGATGCGGTAGATCTCGCCGATCGTCTTCAGGATGGCCTCGGCGCCCTTCTCGGCGTCGGTCGCCACCTCCTCCGAGAGGCGGGCCGTCTCGTTCGCGTTCGACTGGACCTGGTCGATCGAGACGTCCATCTGGTTCATCGAGGAGCTCGTCTCCTCGGCCGTCAGCGCCAGGGCGTCGACGTTCTTCGCGACCTCGCGGATGGAGTAGGCCATCTCCTCGATCGACGAGACCGTCTCGCGCACGCTCGACCCGAGCTCGCCGACGTTCTCGGCGACCTCCTCGTTCGTGGCCGTCATCTCGAGGATGCTCGAGCTCGACTCCTCGGCGCTCGACGCGAGCGACTCGACCGACTGCGCGATGTTGGCTAGGGCGGTCGTCATCTCGCGGATGTACACCGTCGCCTGCTCGCTCGCGTGCATGACGCTGCTCACGCCGTCGCTGAGCTTGGGCAGGAGCTCGTCGAGGAGCACGGTGGCCTGCGCGAGCTCCGACCGGCGCTGCTTGTCGCGCAGCTCCGCCTGGGTGATCCGCTCCGCGATGCCGGAGAGCTCCGAGTAGAGGCGCGAGAGCTCCTGCGGCGAGCCCGGCGGGACGCGCACCCGCTCGCCGGCGGTGGCGCGGAGGACGGCGTCGACGAGCGAGTCGACGTCGATGTCGGGGCCGCGCTGCGCGAGATCGTTCACCTTGCGGGTGAGCGTCGTGCACTCCCGCTCGAGGGTGTCGCGCTCCTTCGTGAGCCCGTCGCGCTCCCGGCTCAGGTTGTCCCGCTCCCGCTCGAGGGTGTCGCGCTCCTTCACGATCCCGTCGCGCTCCCGGCTCAGGCCGTCGCGCTCCCGCGCGAGCTTGTCGCGCTCCTCGGCGAGCGCGTGGCGCTCCTCCGCGAGCTCGAGCTGGCGGCCGGCGATCTCGGCGATCTGCTCGTAGGTCTCCGCGAGGTCGGCGGGCGCGCCCTCGGGGAGCTTGGGCCGCTTGCCTCGCGCGGCCGCGCGGAGCGCGTCGCGCAGGCCCCCGAGGGGGACGCCGCCCTTGCCCGCGAGGCCCGCGTACAGCACCGCAACCGCCGCGGAGAAGCCGAAGAACATGAACAGCTGGCCCGAGAACTCCGCCAGCGGCTTCGACGCGAAACTCAACCCGAAGCCGATGAGCGCGAGGATTGCGGCGATGGGGATGGAGAGCTGCTTGGCGTTCATTTCGTGCGTTCCAGCGCGGTCGAGCTGCGGCGCGCGCTGGGCGGCGCGCCCCCGACGACCCCGAAGGACGACCGAGCGTAAGAGGCGAGTGCCCCCCGGTGCAAGGAGAGCGCGCGGCAGAAGCGCGGTCAGCGCTGCCAGCGCGGGCAAGCGCGGCCAGGGACCGAGGGCAGCAAGCGAGCCGCGGGCCGAGATCTCCTGGGCAGAGGCGCAGGGGGCGGGCCCGCGGAGCTGGGGGAAACACGACGAACTTGGACGATCCCGACCCGATGGCGTATGCATGGAGGTTGCGGCGGAGAAGGAGCGCGCCGCGGGGGCTCGGCACGGGCGCCGTTTCCTCTAGGTTCGACAGCACCGATCCTGAACGCCGCCGCGGACCGCGGCGGCCGCCCGGCCGTCCAGGCGGCCGCGCGGCCGGGCGGGCGTGGCTGTCCCGCCATGTCCCTCGCCGCCCGCCTCCTGCTCGCCTTCGGGCTCGTCGCGATCATCGCGACGGCGTTCGTCGGGCTGACCCTCCGCGAGGCGTCGCGCGAGATCATCGAGGGCGGCTTCGCCGAGCGGATCGACGCGGCGCACGCCGGCGTGCGGCAGCAGCTCGCGTGGGAGGCCGACGCGCTGCGCGACCTCCTGCCGCCGCTCTGCCGGCACGACACGTTCGTCGACAAGGCCCACGTCGAGCTCGAGCGCGCCAAGGGCAACCCGGACGCGATGGACCCGGGGAGCCGCATCGCCCTCGCGCGGCTGGTCCCGAGCCAGGCCAAGGCGCTGCGCCTCGACGAGCTGTCGCTCGTGGCGGGCGACGGGAGCGTCCTCGGGGCCGAGGACGCCGCGCGCATCGGCGCCCGCGATCCGCGGCTCGCGGCGCTGATCCAGGACCCCGGGGGCGCGCCGCGGCTCCGGCCCGCGAAGGCGGGCGGCGAGCCGTCGCTGGAGGTCCACTGCGCCCTGTCGCGCCACGGGGTGACGATCGGGCTCGTGGGGGGGCGGCGGATCGGCCCGGTCCTCGCGCGGATCGGCGAGGCGTACCATGTGCGCCTCACGGCGGCGCGTGAGGGGGAGCTCGTCCCTCTGAGCAGTGAGGCGGAGGTGGTGCGCGTCCTCCACTTCGCGGAGATCCCGGGCCTCGACGTCGTCGCGTCGGTGTCGCGCGATCCGCTGAGGCAGGCGCTCGCCCGGCTCGATCGCGCCATCGCGCTGACCGGCGCCACGGTGCTGGCGATCGCCGTCGCGATGGCGGTCGTGCTGGCGCGCAGCCTGTCGCGGCCGCTCGTGGCGCTGGCCCGCGAGACGCGCGAGGTGATGAGCGGCGCGCCGCGGCGGGTGGAGGGGCGCGGAGGGCGGGAGATCGCGGATCTCGCGGCGGCGTTCAACGCGACCATCGACGAGCTGGCGGCGATGCGCAAGCGCCTGGCGGCGACCGAGCGCATCGCGGCGCGGCGCGAGGTCGCGCGCCAGATCGCCCACGAGATCAAGAACCCGCTGGCGCCCATCCGGGCGGCGGTGGAGACGCTGCGGCGGCTCCGGCAGCGCGACGACCCGGCGTTCGACGACTACTTCGCGGAGGCGACGTCGACGGTCCTGAACGAGGTGCACCGGATCGCGAACATCGTGACCGAGTTCACCCGATTCGCGCGCCTGCCGCCGCCGAACCTCATGCCCGTGGATCTCATCGCGATCGCGCGCGGGGTGGTCACGCTGCACGCTGCGTCGGGCGAGGCGACCTCCGGCGCGGGGGCGACCTCCGGCGCGCCGTCGCCGCGCGTGGAGCTCATCGCGGACCCGATCCCGGAGGTCTCGGCCGATCGGGATCAGCTGATCCAGGTGCTCACGAACCTGGTCCAGAACGGGCTGGACGCGGCGAGCGCCGTCCGCCGCGACCCGCGCGTCTCGGTCACGATCGGCCCGCTGCCGAGCGACCGCGTGCGGATCGTGGTGCGCGACAACGGGCCGGGTGTGGCGGAGGAGATGGTGCCGCGCCTGTTCGAGCCGTACGCGACCAGCAAGGAGAAGGGCACGGGCCTCGGGCTCGCGATCGCGCAGCGGATCGTCTTCGAGCACGGGGGAGAGATCAGCTACCGCAAGGCCCAGAAGGGCGGCGCCGTCTTCGAGATCTGGCTACCCGTCGCGGGTCCGCCCCTCCTGGAGAAGCCGCTGGGGGACACCACGGTGCGACCGCGGTCGGAGGCTCCGCGGTCAGGCGCGTGAGCGTTCGCGCGCTCTCCCCCGCCGCGCGCTCGGGTTAGCGGATCCCAAGGCTGCTCCCGCGCCCTCTCCGCCAAGCAACGGCGACGACGCCAGCGACGGTCACCCGCACAGGAGACGGGCCCAGATCGGCGTTTTCGGCGCGGAAGCGCACTCATGTGCGCTGAGCACCGAAAACGCCGAGGTGGGCCCGGATCCGCAGCGGGTGACCGTCTCTTCTAGAGGGGTTGGTTGTCGTATTCGCAGGCGGAGCTGCAGCCGTCGCCGCTCCTGTTGTTCCCGTCGTCGCACTCCTCGTACAGGCTCTGCCGCTCGCCGTCGCCGCAGTGCGGGCCGTACACGCACCCGGGCGCGCACTTGCCGTACCCGCCGGTGTTCTTGCCGTCGTCGCACTTCTCGGGGCCGTTCACCACGCCGTCGCCGCAGCGCGGGCCGTACAGGCAGCTGGGGCCGCACTCGCCGTAGCCGCCGTCGTTCACGCCGTCATCGCACTGCTCGCCGAGGTTGGCCTGCACCACCGAGTCGCCGCACTGGGCGCCGAGGCGGCAGTTGTCGCTGCAGCCGGTCGCCGCGTTCGGGGGATCGCACTGCTCGCCCCAGTCCTCGTCGACGTTGCTGTCGCCGCACCGGGCCGCCGGCGTGCAGTCAGGGAAGCAGCTGCCGTAGAAGCCGTCGTTCACGCCGTCGTCGCACGTCTCGGAGCCGTTGACGGCCGCGTCGCCGCAGTACGGCCCGTACGCGCAGTGCTGAGTGCACCCGTTGTAAGCGCCGTTGTTGTCGGCCTCGCCGAGGTCGCAGTCCTCCGCGTCGGGCTGCACCACGCCGTCGCCGCAACGCGGGCCGTACAGGCACATCGGGGCGCACTCGCCGTAGCCGCCGTCGTTGACGCCGTCGTCGCACTCCTCGCCGTAGCTCGCTTGCACGACCGCGTCGCCGCAGAGCGCCCCGAGCTGGCAGCCCACGCAGTTCGGGTCGGACGGGTCGTCGCACTCCTCACCCCACGCGTCGTCGACGTTGCCGTCGCCGCACCGCGGGGCGCGCGTGCAGTTCGGGTTGCACGTGCCGTAGAAGCCGTCGTTCTTGCCGTCGTCGCACTGCTCGGGGCCGTTCGTCGCGCCGTCGCCGCAGTACGGCCCGATCTCGCACTCGAGGGTGCAGCCTCCGTAGCCGTTCGCCGTGTTGCCGGAGCCGAGATCACACGCCTCGTACGGGGCGTTGACCGCGCCGTCGCCGCAGCGCGGCGGGGCCATGCACCCCGGCGCGCAGGCGTTCGAGGCGTTGGCGTACGTGCTGTTGTTGATCCCGTTGTCGCAGGCCTCCGGGCCGTTCTTGAGGCCATCGCCGCAGTACGGCCCGAGCTGGCAATTGTTGCACTCGCCGTAGCCCGTCCCGTTCTCGCGGCCGTCGTCGCACTCCTCGCCCGGCGTCACGACCGGCGGGTCGACCCCGCACTGCGGCGTGCACACCGACGTGCCGGCGCTGAAGCCCGACAGCGTGAGCTGGTAGTTCGACCCGGTGACGTGGCGCTCGGCCTGGAACACCGCGATCTCGTAGACCTTGCCCGCCTCGAGGTTCAGGTCGACGTCGTAGGTGGCGCCGCGGTTCGTGCAGCCGGCAGCGGTGCCGCACGGGGTCACGCGCGCGTCGCCATTATCAAGGATGGTCACGCTCTCCTGGAGCTGCCCGTGAATGCCGCCGATGTCCGCGGTCAGCGTGTTCTTGATGAACACCCAGACGTCGTCGTCACCGTAGAAGGTGAGCACCGGATCGGCCGCGGCGCCGTTGGGCGTGAACTGGAACCAGTACCGGACCTCGCTCGTGAAGTAGAAGTTGTGCGCGGGGTTGCCCTGCGTCCGCTCCAGCCCGGCGGAGACCAGGTTGTTGAGCACGGGATCGCCGCCCGGCGGGGTGCGGTCCACCGGCCAGAACGGGTTCCGCTGGTACACGTACCTGCCGGCGTCAGGGGCCAGCTCGATGGAGGTGACGAGCGTCCGGTTGTACGTCGGGTTGTCCCGGTACCACCACTGGAAGTTGGATTGCCCCGTGGTCCAGCCGTTGTTCGCGGTCGGCGGGAAGGGGCCGGCGCCGTAAGCGTTCACGGGCTTGCCCGCGCTGTCGAGCGTCGTCTGGACGGTGTAGTCGGTCTGCCCGTTGCCCGCGATCTCGAAGTCGAAGTGTCCGATGACGCTGTCCGTCAGGTTGGCGTCGCACTGGGTGTTGCTCGAGCTGCTGTCGTTGCCCTCCGGACACCAGCCGATGAAGTCGCGGATGACCATCGGCAGCCGCATCTCGGTGGGCGCGACGGTGCAGGCGTAGCCCGGCTCGATCGTGCACGTGGCGGAGCAGCCGTCGCCGCTCACGGTGTTGCCGTCGTCGCACGCCTCGGTGGGGTCGCCGGGCAGGAGGATGCCGTCGCCGCACTTCGAGATGCACGCGCCGCCCCTGCAGTCCGGCTCGCCCTTGCAGTCGGGCGTGCAGGTGTCGCGCCAGTTGCCGTTGCCGTCGTCGCACGCCTCGGTGCCCTCACGGATGCCGTTGCCGCAGACGGAGTAGCGCGTGCAGTCCTGGGGCACGGCGCTATTGCACACCCGGCCGGGCTCGATGCGGCACGTATCATCGCAGCCGTCGCCCGAGACGAGATCGCCGTCGTCGCACTGCTCGGCGCCGAGCTTGCGCCCGTCGCCGCAGACCGTCTTGCAGGGGAACCCGACGCGCGAGCAGTCCCAGCCCGCCTCGATCGTCTGGCAATCGGCGCTGCACCCGTCGCCGCTGGCCGGCGGGCGCTGCCCGTCGTCGCACACCTCGGTGCCGCCGATCTTGCCGTCGCCGCACACGGGCGGCGGCGGCGGGGTGCAGCGCCCGCCCGCCGGCGGGCACGTCCAGCCGACCTCGATCTTGCACTGCGCGGTGCAGCCGTCGCCGCCCTCGGGGGACGCGCCCCCGCCGTCGTCGCACTGCTCGCCGAGCTGCACGACGCCGTCGCCGCAATAGGTCCTCACGGTGCAGGGCTGGCCCGGCCTGCAGACCCAGCCCTCCTCGAGCCGGCAATCCGCGGTGCAGCCGTCGCCGCTCTCCGGCGGGTCGTCGCCGTCGTCGCACTGCTCGTTGCCGCTCACGCGGCCATCGCCGCACTCGTAGAGGGGGATGCACGGCTCGCCCGGCTTCCGGCACACGTACGCCGGGTCCTTCACCTGGCAGTCGGCGCTGCAGCCGTCGCCGTCCGCGGTGTTGCCGTCGTCGCAGAGCTCACCAGGCTGCACCTTGCCGTCGCCGCACTGGACCAGCCGCACGCAGGGAGATCCGGGGGTCGGGCAGTTGTAATAGGGCTCCTGCCGGCAAAGGCTCGAGCAGCCGTCGCCGCTCGCGGTGTTGCCGTCGTCGCAGCCCTCGCCGGTCTCCTTGAGGCCGTTGCCGCAGACCGGCAGCTTCGTACACGGCTGATCGGGCTTGCTGCACTGGAACCCCGGCTCGCGCTTGCAGTCCGCGCTGCAGCCGTCGCCGGACGCGGGCGGGTCGTCGCCGTCCTCGCACTCCTCCGAGCCGTTCACGCGGCCGTCGCCGCAGTCGTAGAGAAGGATGCACGGCTGGCCCGGCTTCGGGCACACGTACGAGGGATCGACGTAGAGACAGTCGGCGCTGCAGCCGTCGCCATCGACCTTGTTGCCGTCGTCGCAGAACTCGCCGGGGTCGACGGCGCCGTCGCCGCACGCGATGGTCAGCTCGCAAGGCTGCCCGGGCGTCGGACACCTCCAGTACGGCTCGACCTGGCACTGCCCCGAACAGCCGTCGCCCGGCAGCGTATTGCCGTCGTCGCAGGCCTCGGACGCCTGGTTCATCGCCGCGTCGCCGCAGGCGGGGTCGGGAGGAAGGAAGCACTCGGGGGGCGGATCATCGACCTCGCACGGGTCCTGCTCGCCGCCGCCGTTGCCGCCGAGCCCGAGGCCGCTGCCCACCGTGAACTCGGGCACGCCGCCCGAGCCGCCGGCGCCGCCGGTGCCAGGCCCGCCGCCGGAGTTCGCTCCGCTCCCGGAGCCGGTCGCCTCGCTCGTGGTCGCGCCGCCCCCGCCGCAGGCGACCGTGACTTGAAGCAATCCCACCGCCAAAGCCAGATAAGAAGTCCTTAAAACCACGGCCACCTCGATAACGCACGTTGCGCTCTTCCCGAGCAAACGGCGCTACACACACTTTATCGTAAAAGTGCACCCCGGTTCCAGGCGAAATCGGGGTTCCGCTGAGCTCGGCGCAGCTCGTCATTCCCGGTCACCGCCGGTCACCACCGGTCGCCACCTCGGTTCTGCGCCTCGGCTTCCACCTCGGTTCTGCACCGCGGCATCGGCGTCGATTCCAATAGTAATGTCTATTTCCACCGCAGCTACACTCGGCTTCTGCCAGGGAGCTCGCGGCTTGATGTCGAATCGATCACGGCTGGCGTTCGATCTTGACATCTCCAGGCGCGCTGCGGATCAGGGCGGCGGTGGCGGGGCGCGCGCCGGCCTGCGCCGATCACCCGGCGATCACCATGATCTCGGTCGCCTTGATGAGCGCCTGCACCTCCTTGCCGACCGCGAGGCCGAGCTCCTTCGCCGCGTCGCTCGTGATGACCGCGACGAGCTCGGTGCCCCCAGGCCCCTCCATCACGACCTTGGCCATCACGTCGCCGACCACGAGCTCCGTGATCTTCCCGGGGATCTTGTTCCTGCCGCTGATCTGCATCTCCTGCCTCCTCCCGCGCGATCCTAACGCGGAGCGGCCGGATCGCCCGCGCGCCGGCCGCTCAGGCCGGCAGCGACTCGCCACCTCGGGCAGGAGGCGACCGGCCGTCGATCCGACCCGGCCTGCGCCGCGCGACCTCGATCCCCGAGATGCAGGCGGCCAGCCACACGGTGCCCGCGGCGAACCCCGCGAGCACGTCGCTCAGGTAGTGCACGCCGAGGTACATCCGGCTGAAGCCCATCGCCACGGTCCAGCCGAGCGCGAGCGCGACGAGCGCGAGGCGAGCGCGCAGCGTCCGGAGGAGCAGCAGGCCGAGGTACGAGAGCATGCCGAAAGCGACGAACGTGCCCATCGAGTGTCCGCTCGGGAAGCTCCACCCCGCGGCGACCGCGAGCGGATCGGCGAACGCCGGCCGCGGCCGAGCGAACAAGGCCTTGAGCGCCGCGTTGAGGAGCCCGCAGCCGGCGAGCGCGAAGAGCCACCCGACCGCGAGGACGCGCAGCCGCCGCCTCAGCAGCGCGCCGGCCACGACGACCGCGAGCGGCACGAGCGCCCAGGCGCTGCCGAGGAGGGAGAAGGCGCGGAGCGCCGCCACGCCGACGCGGCTCGACGACGCGTGGAGGGCGCGCGCGAGCGCGAGATCGACGTCCACGATCGGCGCGCGCCCGCTCACCCCCTCGGCGAGCGCGACGAACACGAGCGCGGCCATGCTGAGCACCAGCCCGAGGCCGAGGTGGATCACGAGGTACTCGGCCGCGGAGAGCTCGCGCAGCACCCTCGCGACCGAGGGGAACCGAGCCGAGAGGCGCCGCGTGATCGGGTGCGCGGCCACCGCGGCGTAGGCCCGGACGGCCCGCGCCCACAGCGCGCGCGCGTGGCGGTCGGAGAAGCGCGCGACCGCCACGAGCCCAAGGAACGCCCCCACCGTCCCGATCAAGAGCAGCGCGAGCAGCAGAAAGGGCCGCGCGCCGACCGCCGAGGCCAGCTGCTCGGCGGGGAGTACCAGCGCTTCCATGGCGGAGCTCTATAGCGGGGCGCATCTTCGCGCGCCACGGGCGCAGCCGCAGCGTGAAGCGCGCCGCGGCGTACCTTCGTACGCCTCACTCGCCTGCCCAGCGGCTGAGCCCGTGACGCACGGATCCGCGCCCCGCTATCCCACGCGGCCGCGCCGCGGATCTCGCTCAGGGGACGAGCGACACGATGGCTTCCGGCGTCGCGAGATCGCCGATGTTGGCGACCCGGATCTCGTCCTCGGACACGGAGTAGACGTAATCGTCCATGAAGACGCTCCGCTTCACGAACGAGGTCGCGCTGCTCCACCAGTTGCCGCAGCTGGCGGAGTACGGGTCGGCGTTCGTGTCGGGCAGCGGGTGGGGGACGCCGCCGACGGAGGTGAAGCCCTCGGCGGGATCCACCTTGTAGACGAGCAGCCCGCTGAACGTCATCGTGTCGCCGAACTCGCCGCCGCTCCCGCCCTCGCAGATGACCATGGGGATCCCGAGGAGCCCTCGCTGGGTGAAGTAGTTGAAGGCGAGGTGGTTGGTCGCGGCGTCGCTCGCGGAGCCGCGCGTCCCGATCACCTCCTTGTGCGCGAGCGTCGGCGCGTCGAGGTCCGTCACGTCGAAGATCTGGAGCATGATCCCCTGGAACCACGCGAAGTCCCCCTGGTCGTCGGCGTCGTAGCCGATGCTCATGACGTGCCCCTCGTCGATCATGTGCATGTAGGTCGAGAAGCCGGGGATCTTCAGCTCGCCGCGCACCCTCGGCGACTCGGGGTTCGAGAAGTCGAGCGTGTAGAGGGGATCGGTCTTCTTGAAGGTCACGACGAAGCCGACGTCGCCGTAGAAGCGGGCAGACCGGATGTCCTCGCCGGGAGCGAGGTGATCCACCATCCCCTTGACCACGAGCTCGCCGCCCTCCTGCTTCAGCGACGCGACGGTGTTGTGCGTGTCCGGGTCGGGCAGGTGCCCTGTGGTGGTCGCGACGCGGAGATAGCCCTCGTGCTCGCTCAGCGCGAACTGGTTGAGCACGCGCCCCTTCACGACGCCGCTCCCCAGGTACGCGCTCGGCGCCGCGCGCTCGCTCAGCGCGAACTTGTGGATGGTCGTGGCGTCGGGCGTCGTATCGCCGTCCTCGTAGAACCAGCCAACCGTCTGGCCGTACTGGTGCCGGCTCGCCACGTAGAGCGAGTCCGCGGTCGCATAGACGGCGCCGGGCCTGCCCACGATCGTGGTCTGCCCGAGCGCGTCGGTGCCTAGCTCGGTCGAGACGACCGAGAGGAAGCTCTGTCCGTCGCCCGTGTTCGACAGGTAGAAGTTCTCGCAGCTCGCGAAAGGGTCGTGGCTCTTCGGAGCCGCCACGCCGTCTCGGTACAGCGTGTCCTCCACGGCGGGCATCTGGACGTCGAGCGGGGCCGCGTCGATGAGGGCGATGTTCTTCTCCACGAGCTTGTCATACGCGCTGTTCACGGCAGCCACCGTGGACGGGTTGACCCCTTGCCCGGACAGGGTGCAGATATCGAGGCCCTCTGGCCAGGTAGAGAGCCCCTCCACCGTCGGCTCGGGGGAGGCCACGACGGTGTGCACCGCGTTCCCGATGCGCCTGGCGTTGAGGAATGATCCGGAGAACTTCAGCGTCCGCACGACGGCGGGCGCCGTGAGATCGCTGATGTCGAGCTCGGTGACCAGGAGCGGCGTGCCGTCGCCCGTGAACTCGCAGTCGTATCCGTACGTGCACTCAGCGCGGGGATAATAAGGGCCTTCGCCGTCGGGCGACGAGGACGGGGACAGCGACGAGTACACGAGGGCGCGCTTCTCGTGGACGAAGAGCTTCTTCGGCTCCCCCTCGATCGCGACCGACGCGACGCGGTGGATGTCGGCGGCGGGCCACGCGTCGAAGATCTGGAATTGCCCGTGGGCCAGGATGTAGACGTGCTCTCCGTCGTTCTTGATGAAGTCGGCCTCGTCGACGTCCGCTTCCTGCGTGTTCGTCGTCGAGTACTCCTTGGCGGCCCCGTCGTCCTCTCCCCCGCCCCCCGCGGTCGGCGCCGAGACGGGCCCTCCCGCGGCGGAGGAGCCGCTGGCCGCGGCCACCCCGCCGTCCGCTCCGTACCAAACGCACCCGTTCTCGAGCTGCTGCAAGGCGGACTTGCGCGCCGCTTCGACAGACTCGATCGTGTTCTGCTTCAGCCGCTCGCGCAGCAGCGCTTCGACATCGTCGCAGCTCGTCGCGGGCGTGAGAGCGCTTTGTGCCAGGCCCGTCGGCGCAGGACCGCCAGATCCGCTCGAGCAGGCGGCGAAGCCGGCGCCGAGCGCCAGCAAGGAAACAAGCGTACAACCCCTATAGAATGATCGCATGAGAGTCTCCGTGTCAGTCCGTCGTTCGGTTCGATGGTCCGACGAGAGGCACTCGACATGCCGATCCATTTCCCTAACAATTACCAATAGATACGTTCGGCACCATCTGGCACACACCGGCACACGCGTGCCCTGGTCGCCTTATCGGGTCGAGTCACCGCGCGGGCGTCGGATGGCTCGGAGATCGGCCCGGTGGTCAGGACGGCCTGCCGCGCCCCGCCGCTGCTCCAACCGCGGTCATGCCGCCTCCGTCCCAGTCACCGTCACGTCGAGCGTCGACGTCTTCGACGCACGCAAAGACCAACAAACCGCAATACCATGGCATTGCAAGAACATCCACTCTTGCTAAATGCACAGAGATAGCATTTGCCGAAGTGCTCGCGCCCTCCACCCATGGACGCGCGGAGCCGGCAAACAGGCGCTCGCCCGCGACGAGAAAGGGGCACTCATGGGCTTTGTACGGCAAGCGATCAAGCAACTTGCGACCGCGACGGTCCCCCGTCGCATGCTCATGGATCGGGGAGCTTCGTCCTGGATGCCAGCCATCGGCGCTGGCCGTTCTGGCCGGGGCGCCACGACGATAGCGTTGACGTTCGACGACGGTCCCCACCCCGAGCGCACGCCTCGAGTCCTCGACGTGCTCGCCGAGCACCGGGTGCACGCGACGTTCTTCGTCATCGGCGCCATGGCTCGGGAGCACCCCGATCTCGTGCGCCGGCTCGTCGCGGAGGGACACGAAATAGGCAACCACACGTACACCCACGCGTCGCTGGAGCATACGTCTCCTCAGCAGCTACGCACGGAGGTGGAAATGACGCGGGCGCTCCTCGAGGATCTCACCGGGAGGGCGTGCCCGCTGTTACGTCCGCCCTGGGGGAAGGTCTCGACGCGCGCGCTCTTTCAGCTCTGGAGCGGCGGGCACTCCGTGATCCTCTGGAGCGCCGACCCTCGCGACTACGCCATGAAATCGGCCGAAGCCGCCTCTGCGTGGTGTGCGCGATACAGGCCTTGCAACGGGGACATCATTCTCCTTCACGACCCATCGAGCGTCACCGACGCGCTCGTCCGTGAGCTCGTAGAGCACACGAGCCGGCAAGGCATCCAGTTCTCGCGGATCTCTCAGTACATCCCGTGAACGTCTCATCAAGGGGGGAAATCATGATCTTTGACAATAGCGTGCATTTTCACACCACAGGAGAGCGCAGGGCTGCCCTCGACGCTCAGAACGGGTCTGTTCTCCGTCGAGCCGCTGGTACCCGGCGGCTCTTGCTCATCAGCTATCACTTCCCGCCCGTCGGCGGAGCCGGAGTGCAGCGTCCGGTCAAGTTCGTGAAGTACCTGCGTCGCTTCGGCTGGGAAGCCAGCGTGCTCGTCGCGGCGAACCCGTCAGTGCCGCTCTCCGACGAGAGCCTGCTGCGCGACATCCCGCCTGAGACGCACATCGAGCGCGCGAGGACGTGGGAGCCGGGCTACAGCACGAAGGCCAAGCTCGCGTCCGACGCGACGGCCACGACGACCGCGACAGGACCGCGCCGGCGCCTCGTCAAGGCGCTGCGCGGTGCGGCCATGCTCGTGCTGCAGCCCGATCCGCAGGTGCTCTGGCTCCCCTCGGCGCTGCGCGCGGGCAGCGAGCTCCTGCACAGGGTCCATCACGACGCCATCCTCGCGACCGCCCCGGCGTACTCGAACCTCGTCCTTGGAGCCATGTTGAAGAGGCGCTTCGGGCTGCCGCTCGTCCTCGACTTCCGTGATGAGTGGGACATCAGCCAGCGTTACCTCGAGAACGCGCGTCAGGATTCCTTCTCCCATGCCATCCAGAGCAGGATGCAGCGCTACGTCCTGCAGCAGGCCGATGCCCTCGTCGGAACGACAAAGTCGAGCGCCCGGCGCCTGCAGGACCGCGCTCGCGAGGCGGGCGGCCACGCCGCGTCGACGTGCATCTACAACGGCTTTGACGAGGACGACTTCGCTCCGGAGCACGTCGTGGACGACATCGCCAAACCGGAGCGGAACACGTTCCGGCTCGTCTATACGGGCACGCTCTGGAACCTGACCAACATCGAGCCGCTGATCGCGGCGATCGAGGTGATCAACGCATCCGCGCCGGAGAAGCTCGCGCGGCTGGAGCTCGTCATCGTGGGCAGGAAGACCGAGCAGCAAGAGAGGCTGCTCGACCGTGTCAAGAAGACGCGCTGTCGCCTGCGCCTCGAGCCTTACTGCGACCACTCGCGCTCGATCGCCTGGATGAGATCCGCCGACGCACTCTGCATGCTCCTGAGCGACGTCGAGAACGCGCACCGCGTCGTGCCGGCGAAGATGTTCGAGTACCTCTCGCTCGGAAAGGGGATCCTCGCGATCGCCCCCGACGGCGAGGCGGCCGACATCATCAAGGAGCACAACGCTGGCCACCACTTCCAGCCGGGCGAGGTGCTCGGGATCGCGGACTGGCTGATCGAGCGCTTGCAGGGCGGTAGCCGCGCGCTCCCGCACCGCGACGCCGCCAGCATCGCTCGGTTCAGCAGGGAACGGCTCTGCGAGAAGCTCGTGCGCGTCCTGGATCAGCTCCCCATGGCTCGGTGAGCCGCGCCCCCGACCACGCCGCGCGCCGGGGCACCGCGGGTGAGACCCAGGTAGGGCCCGGCGGCGTCAGAGGCGAGCTCTGGCCATGGAAGCGGACCTCCCCTACCGTCCGACCCGAATGGCTTCCACCCCTCTCGGCGTCGCCGAGCCCCGCCACCAGCGTATCGCCCAGATCCTGCTGTTCGTCACCCCGGCGCTGTTCACCGCCAACATGCTGCTGGCGCGCGCCACCGCGGATTTCATTCCGCCGGTGGCGCTGGCGGAGCTGCGCTGGATGGGCGTCGTGCTGGTGCTGCTGCCCTTCTGCGGCCGCGAAGTGTGGCGCGCCCGCGCGGCGTTGCGGCGCGACTGGGCCCGGTATGCGGTGCTCGGCCTGCTTGGAATGGGCATCTGCGGCGCCGGCGTCTATCACGGCGCCGCCAGCACCACGGCCACCAACATCGGCCTGATCTACGCCGTCTCGCCGGTGATCATCATCCTGATGTCGCGCGCCATGTTCGGTGACCGGCTCAGCGGGCGCCAGGGCCTGGGCGCCGCGCTGGCGCTGATCGGGGTGCTGGTCATCGTGCTGCGCGGCGACCCCGCGGCGCTGCTGGCGCTCCGCTTCAACCCCGGCGACCTGATGATCCTTGGCGCCGCGGTCTCCTGGGCGCTTTACACGGTGCTGCTGAAGCGCTGGCCCGATCCGCTGGGAGTCCAGGCGCGGCTCGCCGTGATCGCGCTGGCCGGCTCGATCCTTCTGCTGCCGCTGCTCGGCTGGGAGCTGGCCAGCCGCGGCGCGCCGCATTTCGACCTGCGCACCATCGCCACCGTGCTGACGCTGGTCCTGGTGCCGGGCGTCGGCGCCTACGCCACGTACGGCTATATCACCGAGCATCTCGGCCCCAGCCGCACTGGCCTGCTGCTCTATCTGTCGCCGGTCTACACCGCCGTGATGGCCTGGCTGCTCCTCAGCGAGGCTTTTGCCCTTCACCATTGGCTCGGCGCGGCGCTCGTGCTGCCGGGCCTTTTCTTCGCGACCCACAAGCCCAAGGCGACCTGACTGCCCTGCGCGGGGCGAAACGACCCACGTGGGGCGAAACGACCCACGCGGGGCGAAACGACCCACGTTGCGTCCATCGAAGCGCGGCGATGCGCTCGCCGAGGGCTTTCAAGATTGCTCTCGCGTACGCGCCCTCCCGGCGCCGACGGGCTGCCGGCGCCGGTCTCGGCGGCTACTTGACAGAATGCCCCCCTGGTACCAGACAGATCTTCCTAGATGATGACGAAGACCACCCTGCCCGTCGTGCTGTTGACAGCCCTCGCCGTCGCGACCGCCGGTTGCGACAGCACCGGCAACGGCGGGCGGTTCAAGGAGCGGTGGGCGACCACCGAGAACACAAACGTCGAGCTCGACTTCGACAAGGTCAACGAGGCCTACAAGGCGGCCGAGGGGCCTGAGGACTTCGAGCGGCGCGTCAACGAGATCTACCAGGGGAACGAGGTCATCAGCGTCGCCGTGCAGGACCTGGACGCCAAGACGCAGGTCGTCACCGGGTTCTTCGACAAGAACAGCGACGGCAGCGTCCAGGACCCGGAGAAGGTGTTTTCGATCCGCCGCGACGTCTCGGGCGAGGGCGCCGCCCAGATCCAGACGTCCGGGTTCGGCCCCTACGGGTACTACCACTCGCCGGTGATGAGCCTGGCGTCGGGCATGCTCCTCGGCGCCATGGTGTCGTCGGCGCTGCGCCCGAATTACGTGCCGGTGTACACGCAGCCGTACACGACGCCGCCGAACCGCGCGCCCGATCTGCGGACCCACCGCAACGCGTACCGCGCCTCGAATCCGTCCAGCGTCGACCACAGCAGGTCGTCGCAGACCGGGCGGCGCTACAACAACGCTGGCGGCAGCCGCTTCGGGAGCGGCAAGTCCGGCGCCGGCTCGCGCTTCGGCGTCCGCCGCAGCGAACGCGGCCGCAAGCCCGAGCGCCTCGTCGGGTAGCCGCGCGCCGCCCGCCGCGATGCAGCCCCTGCGAAGCATCTCCGAGCTCCCGTTCCGCTGCCGTCCCGCGCTGGAGCTGCTGAACCTCGAGCAGCACCGCGACGAGCCTGACCTGGAGTCCACGCAGTTCGGGTGGTGCCGGGTGGCCACCCTCTGGCTGGATGGCCGCGCGGCTCGGGAGCCGCTCCGGGTGACCGACGCGCTCGTCGTGGCGGTGCACGCCGCGGACGAGCCGGAGGTGCTGGCCGACGACGTGGAGCTCGAGTTCTTCGTCGAGGAGGTCGCGAAGGACTACTCGGTGACCGTGCTCCTGTCGGCGTTCCTCGAGCGCTGGCTGCCGGCCGCGTTCTCCGGCGAGCGCGCCATCGTGCTCGCCATGTGCAACCCCCACGCCGCGCGCATCCGGCGGCCGGAGGCGGCGGGGCGCACCCCCGTGTATTATGCCGACGGCGACGTCGACGCGTGGCTCGACACCGACACAGACGGTCGCCGGCACATCCGCCTCGAGGCGGAGGCCTGGCGCGTCGCGGAGTGAGACGATGTTCGATGGACGCAGACAGCCAATCGTGTCGCGCGAACAGAAGCTGGTCTATGCCGGCATCTACGTGCTGAAGAAGATGGATCTGAAGCCCGCCGACGGAGGCATCGAGATGCCCCTCGTGCTCCCGTCCGAGATGAGCCCGCTGGAGGACGTCCTGCAGGAGCTCGTGAACGCGGACCTCGTCGAGGTCAACCGCCGCAAAGCGCGGTTCGAGATCACAAAGAAGGGGCTGGCCTACCTCGGCGAGATCATCGATGAGGCGGAGGCGCTGGTCGACGAGTTCGACGACGAGTCGCTCGAGGACGCGGTGGCCGAGCTCCGCAGGCGAAACGTGGACGTGCTGCGTGCCCGGTTCCTGTGGGGCTGGTACGACGGCGAGCTGGATGATCTGGTGCTCTTCCAGCAGCGCCGGGGCGCGACGCCGGTCGAGCCGTGGTGGGCAGACTACCTGATGAGCGACGCGTTCTACGACGCGCTGAGGCGCGATTACGAGTGAGCGCGAGGGCGGCTGTCCCGCCGCGAGTACGCCGCGGGATCACTCCTGACCGAAGATCGACGAGAGCGACTTTCACGGGCGCCGCGGGCTCGTTCCCATGCTGGTCGCCGGGAGCTCGTGCTCCGTGGAGGCCAGAGGAGAGGCGTTCGGTAAACGCCTTTTCTGAGATCCATCCGGTAGACCGCATCATGGTGCTCCTCCCCACGGGAACGAGGCGCTCCACCTAGCGAAGCCGGCCACCCGGAGATCGGATCTACGCCCGGCGACCTCGACCACGGCGCGATCCGCGCAGCGCGGGCGCGCGGCATGGGAGGCGCCGCCCGGGCGTTTTGATAGTCTCGCCCCTCGTCTCGTGGACACGCCCGCCCGTCGCCCGCTCCTCCCGCACCTGCCCGCGCTCGACGGGCTGCGTGGGCTCGCCCTTCTCGGCGTCCTCTTCTTCCACGCGAACGGGATGCTGCGCGGCGGCTTCCTCGGCGTCGATCTCTTCTTCGTCCTGTCGGGCTACCTCATCACGGCGCTGCTCCTCGCGGAGCACGAGGCGCGCGGCTCCATCTCGCTCAAGGACTTCTGGCTCCGCCGCGCGCGCCGGCTCCTCCCCGCGCTCCTCGCGCTCGTCCCGGTGGTCGCGCTCCACGGGCGCCTCTTCGGGCCGCCGAGCGCGCTCGCCGGCCTCCGCGCCGACGTCCTCGCGACGCTCGGCTACGTCGCGAACTGGCGCGCCATCTACGCGCACAAGAGCTACTGGGAGATCTTCACGTCGCGCTCGCCGCTGGAGCACACGTGGAGCCTGGCGATCGAGGAGCAGTTCTACCTCGTCTGGCCGCTCGTCGTCGTCTTCGTGCTCTCGCGGTGGTCGCGCCGCGGCGTGCTCGTCCTCACGCTGACGCTGGCCGCGCTCTCCGCGATCGCGATGCTCGTCCTCTTCGCGCCGGAGAGCACGACGCGCGTGTACATGGGCACGGACACGCGCGCCTCCGGCATCCTCCTCGGCGCCGCGCTCGCGACGGTGCTCACGCCGCGCGTCGAGCTCTCCCCGGGCGCGGTGCGCCTCCTCGACGGCGCCGGCGTCGTCTCGGCGATCGGCCTCGCGATCGCGTGGTCCGTGTTCGACGGCCAGTCGTGGCTCCTCTACCACGGCGGGTTCTGGCTCACGGAGCTCGGGGCCCTCTCCCTCATCGCGTGCGCGGTGCAGGGCTCGCGGAGCCTCGTCGCGCGCGCGCTCGCGTGGCGCCCGCTCGCGTGGGTCGGCACCATCAGCTACGGCGTCTACCTCTGGCACTGGCCGGTGCACGTGTTCGTGTCGAGCGATCGCCTGCACGGCCCCGCCCTCACAGCGCTCCGCTTCGCGATCACCTTCGCCGTCGCGCTCGTCTCCTACCGCTTCCTGGAGAAGCCGATCCGCGAGCGCGGGCTGCCGAAGGGGCGCTCGTTCTGGGCGGTGCCGGCCGGCTTCACGCTCGGCCTGCTCATCGCCGTCCGCGCGACCCACGCGCAGGACGGCGCGGCGCCGAAGGGCTCCGCGATGATCAACGCGCTCGTGACCGCGGTCGTGAAGGATGAGGTCAGGTTCCGCGTCGTCGTCGTCGGCGACTCGACCTCGAACACGCTCGGCTGGGCGCTCCGCGGTCTGCAGGAGCGCGGGCTCGCGGTGGACCTCCACGGGCGTGACGGCTGCACCATCATGGCGGACCTCTGCGGCATGACCGAGTGGCCCGCGCTCCTCGCGCAGACGAAGCCCGACGCCGCGGTCCTCTACCTCGGCGGCGCCTTCATGCACGGCATCACGGCGAACGACGAGTGGACGACGGCGTGCAAGCCGGCGTGGCACGAGCGCTTCGAGACGAACCTCGTCACGAACCTCGGCAAGCTCCGGAACCCGCACGGGCGCGTCTGGATGGCGACCCTCCCCTACGCGCTCGGCGACTGGGAGACGAAGGACGTCCGCGAGCAGGTCACGTGCATCAACCGCTCGATCCGGAAGGTCGCCGCGACGCTTCCCGACGTCGCGCTCCTCGACCTTCAGGAGCACATCTGCCCCGGGGGTGAGTGCCGGCGCATGTACGAGGGCGGCGCGATCCGACCCGACGGCGTGCACTTCACGATCGAGGGGGCGCGCGGCGTGGCGCAGTGGACGCTCGCGGAGCTCCGCGCGAGGCCGCGCGAGACCGGCTCCGCAGCGGACGCCGAGCCACCGCGCTGAGCGCGAACGCGGCCCGCCGACAACGCGCGCAGCGAGCCGACCGGGGTTGGGGCAGCCGAGCCACTGTCACATGGGCGCTCGGCTGTAGGCCCCGTGGCGCCCATGTGAACCGCGCGATGACCAAACCGTCCTGCTTCCGCTGCTTTCCATCACGAAACGGGCGCGCTCCGGAAACACTCAGGGACATGAAGCGCTCTTCGTTTTTTGTGCGGGCCGCTCTCGTCCTCCTCGCGTCCGCCTGCGGTTCCGGGGGCGACCTCGGAGGAGAAGGCGGCGCAGGAGCCAACGCGAGCGAAGGCCCGTCCACCGGCGCGACAGGCGCCGGCGGAGGCCCGTCCACCGGCGCGACGGGCGCCGGCGCGACAGGCGCCGGCGGAAGCCCGTCCACCGGCGCGACAGGCGCCGGCGGAGGCCTCGGCCCCCACGTCACCGAGCCGAGCACGCCGACGCGGGGCGGGACGATGACGTTCACGAACATCGGCGCGCCCGGCTGGTGGCCCCGCCGGATCGACCGCGAGCCCGGCGACGCGGCGTGCGACTACAAGGACGGCGACGACACCTGGGGCGGGCACTGCTGCATGACGGAGCATCACACGACGAGCGACAAGCTCGCTCCGTTCGACGAGGAGATGACCCTCATCATGAAGGCCATCCGCGTGAAGCAGCTCGCCGTGTACCAGCCTGGCAGCGACCCGGCCGCGTGGCAGATGGTCTCATCGTGGGACGCCAGAAATGGCGTTGGCTCCAACCTGCTCGTCACGGAAGGGCAGAGCACGTCCGCCGACTTCACGGGCGACCTCACGAAGAGGGACTGTGTCACGTACTTCACTCAGGACAAGCCCTTCGCGTGTGGTGACGGCAAGGACTATTACTGTCCCGACGATCCGGGCATCATGCACCTCGGCTGGGCAGGCTCGAAGCTCGTCGTCTTCCTGGCGTCGATGACGTTCGACGACGCGGGCGTCGAGAAGTGCGACGGCGGTGGGCAGGGCCATCCCGGCCCGTGGGTCGCGTTCGTCGCGTCCGAGCTGATCCGCGACGGCGGCCGCAAGTGGAACGGGCTCTGCAACTGCTACTCGAAGACAGGCACCGTCGGCGACGGCTGCGGCGAGATCAACGTGTTCGAGGTCGTGATGGACAACAACGAGTACAGCAACCGCGAGTTCATGAGCACCGGTGTCCGCTCGTACCAGGAGGGGCACGTCGGCGGCAGCGTGTGCGGGAGCGGCTGTGATCGCGACGCGCTCGCCGATGACGTGGAGGTCGTCGATGCGTGCGCGCAAAAGGCCTACGAGGAGGGGCCCGTCATCGAGGCCGGCGGGCGCTCGGACGGCTGCCCGACGTGGCGCCGGCCCATCGGTGATCGCTACTTCATGATCCTGCTCGACGAGGCGCAGCGCACGATCCAGGTCGCGGTCATCCACCCCGAGAGCATCCCCTCCCCCGCCGCCGAGATGCTCCCCGGCCTGCCAGGCAGGCTCTCGCGCGGCTCGATCGACGCCATGCTCTCGATGCGCCTGCCCGAGTGAGCCCCTTCACACACGTCGACGGCGTTGACCACACGCTCGCTCGCTCGCTCGCTCGCCTGATCCGCCGTGCGGCACCGAATTCTCGCACCACAGAAGCGGAGAAATCCGCTAGGCGTAAACGAGGAGGGGACGTACGTATGACGGATACGCCTAGCTCGAACGGCTCGATGGCCGCGCAGGCAAAGGGGCCGGAGGGCACGCTGGTCGAGCAGGGCTTCGACCTGGCGCCGACCATCCTCTGTGTCCTCGATGTCAGGGACAGGCGGATCGTCGCCCGCAATCGCGCCTTCGTCCGCGCGCTCGGGATCAGCGACCAGGAGACGCCAGAGCGCGCCTGGCAGACGCTGCTCTCTCGCATCCACCCCGAGGATCTCGACGCGTCAGCCGATCACGTGAGACAGCTCACGACTTCACTGGACGGCCAGCCCCTCGAGCGCGCGATACGCGCGCGGTGCACCGGAGACGTCGAGCGCTTCTTTACCCTGCGCTGCGTGGTCCTCGCGCGCGGCGACGACGGGGCGGCGCATCGGCTCCTCGTCTCGGCCGAGGATGTCACCGAGCGAGCGCGCCGTGAGGTGGAGCTGCAGAGGAGCGAAGCGCTGCTCCACGCGTTCCTCGAGTACATGCCTGCCATGATGTTTGCCAAGGATCCGGACAGCAGGTATGTCGTGGCCAACGCCCAGTTTTCGCGGTTCATGGGCGTCGGGCCACGAAGCGTCGCTGGCATGCGCGACCACGACATGTTTCCGGACGACGTCGTCGCGCAGGTGAAGGTCGCGGACGACGAGGTGAGGAACACCGGCGTTGCGACGTTGTTCGAGGAGAGCGTCCCTCACCCTACAGAAGGGATGAAGCTGTTCCATTCCGTCAAGTTTCCCGTCCGGGGTCCTGGCATCCCGGAGGGGACGATCGGGGGCGCGGCCATCGATATCACGGCCATCAAGCGGGCGGAGGTCGAGCGCCAGGAGGCGCAGCAGGCGGTCATCGCGGCGCAACAGGCGATCATCCGGGAGCTCGCGACGCCGCTCTTGCCGATCGCCGACGGGGTGCTCGTCATGCCGCTCGTCGGCGAGCTCGATCCCGAGCGGGCGGGCCGGATCATCGAGACTTTGCTCTCCGGGATCGGCGCGCACCAGGCGACGATCGCCATCATCGACATTACAGGGGTGAGATCGGTCGACACCCAGGTGGCGGGAGTGCTCATGCAAGCCGCTCGCGCGGTGGGGCTGCTCGGGGCGAAGGTCGTGCTCACGGGCATTCAGCCAGCCATCGCGCGGATGCTCATCGACCTCGGCGTGGATTGGCAGGGCCTTGTGACAGAGGCCACGCTGCGCAGCGGCATCGATTATGCGCTGCGGACCAGGGATCGCAGAGGGGGCTCCATCGCGGGCTGAGCGGCCACCTCGCCGCGTGGGCGACGTCGGCCGAACCGGCGTATGTGAACAAGACATCGCAGGAAGGGCGAGAGGACCGCAAGGGCGCGCCGTCGCCGGGCGGGCGCCCGGGGCCATCGAGGAATCGACCCGTCGCCTGTCACCTTCCGGCGCCTCCGCCGTAGAGGAGGGTGAGCCCCCGCGATGAGCTTCCTCTGGCCCTCCCGCGATGACCACCTCTGCGAGCTGATCGAGGCGTCCCGGCGCGGCGATCGCGGCGCGTTCCGGGCGCTCTACGTGGAGCTATACGACCCGGTGGCGCGCTTCGTTTCGCGGCGCGTGGGCCGGCGAGTGGACGCGGAGGATCTGGTCGCGCGGGTCTTTCACAGGCTGCTGGAGCGGCTGGGAGAGTTCGATCGGCGCAAGGGGACGCCGCGGATGTTCGTGCTGGCCATGGCCAGGAACCTGGTCATCGACCACGTGCGGGCGGCGCGGCAGGAGGCGCCGATCGACGATCTCGCGGGTGTGCTCGCGGACGAGGCGGGGACGCCGCTCGACGCGCTCGTGCGGGGCGAGGAGCTCCGCGCGGTCAGGGAGGCGCTGGAGGAGCTCGGGGCGGAGGCGAGAGAGGTGCTGGCGCTGCGGTACGGCGACGGGCTGAAACACCAGGAGATCGCGGAGCTGCTCGGGCTCCGCGCGGACGCGGTGAAGCAGCGCGCGTCGCGGGCGCTGCGCGAGCTCAAGGCGCGGCTCGAGGCGCGCGCCGAGCAGGATGCGGGTGAGTCCCGCGCAGAGGGTGTTTCCGATGTTGGACTTTGAGGTGCGACGAAAGCTGCGCCGGCTGTTCGGGGAGCCGGCGCCGCTCAGGCCAGAGCACGCGCGCGAGCTCCAAGGCGAGCTGATGGCGGCGTTCGGCCAGCTCTACCCCGAGCGGGAGGTCGTTCCGATGAAACGGCTCTGGTTGCGCAAGGCGCTGGTGGTGGCGGCAGCGGTGGTGGTGTGCGGGGCGGCGGCGTGCGTGGCGCCGGCGGACGTGGAGGTGCCCGTGGGGCGGAGCATCAGCATCCAGGTGGCGGACGGCGCGGAGCTGCCCGAGCCCGAGGCGCTCATGGCGGTCGTGCGCGGCGAGGGAGAGACGGAGCGGAGGGCGCGGGTCATGGTGCGGGGGCGACGCGGGGACGGGGCGACGACGCTGACGGTCGATATGTGGGGCGACGAGGCGCCGGAGGGCGACGTGGCCGAGCGGATCCGGGCGGCGTTCCCGGCGCTCGCCGGCGCGGAGATCCGGGAGGACGTGCTGGCGGGGACGGTGCGCGGGACGCTGGGCGCAAAGCTCGGGCACGAGCTGCTCGATCTGGACGTGCTCGACAAGAACGACGTGGAGGCGGCGCGCCGGCAGGTGATGGAACAGCTCGCAGCGCAAGGAGTCGAAGGGAAGGTCGACGTGCAGATCGAGGGAGACGGAGAGAAGCGGAAGGTGAAGGTGCAGATCAAGCTGGACGGCCCGCCGCAGGACGAAGCGGAGATGGCGCCTCCGCCGTAGCCGAACGAGGCGGAGGCAGACATGGCGCCTCCGCCGTGGCCGGACGAGGTGGAGGGCCCCGGCCGTGGATGCGGGTGTCCTCACGCTTGCTCGGGCACACCCCCCGGGACGCGCGCAGGCAACGGAAGCTCGACGCCCTCGGACAGGTTGCCCTTGCCGGGGACGTGGTTGATCTCGATCCGGATACCGTCCGGATCCTCGAACAGGACCGAGTAGTAGCCTGCCGCCCACGCACCCTCCTGCGGCGTGTGTACGAGCTTTCCGCCGAGCGCGGCCAGGGTGCTCTCGAAGAACTCGTGGAATGCGTCGATGTCCTCGCGGCTGCGGGCGCGGAAGCACAGGTGGTGCAGGCCGGGCCTGTACTGGTGAAAGCGGGCGCCGGCGTACTCCGGGTTCACGGGGCGAATCAACAGGCCGGTCTTGCCGCCGATGTAATAGAGGATGGGCCGTTCGTTCTCGCTGCCCGGATCGTCGTACTGGCACTGCATCTCGAAGTGCTCGCACAGCGCGCGGTAGAACGCGCGGCTGCGCGGGAAGTCAGTGACCGAAAGCTGGATATGGGCGATCCCGGCGAGGTTCATGGCGATCAGGGTAGCCGAACTCCGACCAGCGGAGCGCTCCTCGCGATCGGATAGCGCGCCGGGTCGTCCATTGTGTCGAGGCAGGCGAGGTCGGCCTGGAGCTCCGAGAGCATGTCGTCTCGGGCGGGAGCAGCCGACGCTCAGCGCGCGCAGCACCGCGGCATCGATCGATGTCCACTTCCGAGGAGGCGCGCTGGCCTGCAATTTGTCATCTGATCCAGATCGCCGCCAGATCGAGCTCCACCGCATCGAACGGCTCGGCCCTCACCTTCGCGTCCTCTTCGTAGGTCTCGAGCAGCACCCACCGCCCGCCCTCGAGTCGGTAGACCTCCAGCGTCCGCAGCAAGGGGCTGAGCAGCCACACGTGCCCCACGCCTTCGCGCCGGTAGATCCGCATCTTCTTTCCGCGGTCGACGCGCTCGGTACGCGGCGAGATCACCTCGCACACCCAGTCCGGAGGGACGTCGTAGTGCGCCGGCGTGTCCTCGTCCCCGAGGGCGTCCGGCATGCGCTCCCGCTTCCAGCCCGCGAGATCGGGTACCACCTTGTCGGGCCGCGGCCCGAGGTGGAGCTCCGGCTCATCCAGAAGCACCCAGCCGCCGGGCCCGCCATCGCCGAGGTCGAAGGCGCTGCCGAGCTTCATCGTGAGGCGCGATGCGCTCCGCGTGTGAGGGCGGCCAGGCCGCGGAAAGGTGAAGAGCTCCCCGTCGAGGATCTCTGCCACTTGCTCGGGCGGCACCGCCTCGAAGGCGGCCTCGACCTCCGGTGCGTTGCGGGCGGGATCCAGGTGGTGCGATAGCACGCCGGTGCTCATGGCCGACCCTACCACGGGAGCGCGGTTGCAGCCGGGGCAAGGGCCTGTTCCGGCGCCGTCCGAGGTCGGGCGCCTGGCTCACGATGCCACGTCCCCCGGTGGGGACGCAGCCGATCGCCGGAGGCGGCGTATGGAGGCGAGTCGACGTCGATACGGTGCCCTGGGTCAAATCCCACAGTGGCTACACGTGCTCCAGCTCTTGGCGCGCTAGCGGTCGTGCGGCTTCCGTAGACTTGCGGACCTCCCGACCGAGGCGGTGCCCTGGAGGCTGGCTGCTGGATGCGCAGGGGCGCTGCGCTCCTGCGGCGGGGGCGCAACGCGCCGCGATGGCCTACTCCGCGATGGCCTACTCGTGGACGGCGGCGTAGCGGCCGCTGGGCGTGACGACGACGTGGGCCGTGGGCGGGACGTGCACCTCCGCGGAGAGGTGGCGCAGCTCCAGGGTCATCGCTTCGTCCTCGCGGGTCGGCGTCGGGTCGCCGCTGGGGTAGTTATGGGCGAAGACGAAGCTGACGGCGGCCATGTCCAGCGCCGTGCGCAGGACGGTCGCGGCGTCGATGGTGAGGACGTCGGCGCCACCGCGGGCGAGCGGGCGCGTCTCGCGGACGCGCCCGTGGCTGTCGAGCGCTGCGATCCAGAGCTCCTCGTGGACGAGGGACGCGAGCCTCGGGCCGAAGTACCGCGCCACGCGGGCGGCGTCGGTCAGGAGCGCTCCCCGGCGCGCGCGGACGGTGTGGTAGCGGCGGCCGAGCTCGAAGGCGGCAGGCGAGCCGGGTCGCGTCGAACAGCGCGATCTGGGTGCGCTCGGCGAGGGCCGCGGGAGAGAGGCGACCGAGCGACGGCAGGGCGGCCGTGCCGAGGATGCGCGGCCCGACGCCGGGGAGGCCGAGCACCATTTCGATGAGGGCGGCCTCGGTCGCCGTCGGCAGCGCGGCCGCCGTCTCGGCGGGGGCGTCGATGGGGGCGCTGCTTCATCGGGCCACCTCCGAAAGCGGGTGAGGGCGCGGGCGAAGAGGCGGCGCGCGAGGCGGAGGCGGGTGGCGTCCGTGGGGCGCGGGAGCGAGAGGGAGGCGGCGATCTCGTGCAGGGAGAGGCCTGTGGCAGCGAGCGCGAGGACCTCGCGAAGCTCGGGGCGGAGACGGTGGAAGGCGCGGAGGAGGCCGCGCGCGACGATGCGGGCCTCTCGAGAGGGGGCGGCGAAGGCGGAGAGGCGATCGGGGTCGACCGCGGGGAGTTCGTGGCGGCGGTAGGCCTCGTCGCGGCAGTGCGAGGCCTGCCGCGAAGCGATCCCGGCGAGCCAAGTTTCGAGCCGAAGCCGGTCTAACAACTCGGTTCAGTTGACCGCGTAGTCGTTCGGCCTCGTGGACTGGAGCGACGCAATCGCCTGCGCGAGGTGAGCTCATGTGCGACGAGAGCGCGCCACAGCGAGTTTCATCTAGACGGACGGGCCGTCTGGCGACCTCCTCGGGGCGCTGCGCAAGATTTCAGTGGCCACGCCGATAGTTGCCTATGGTAGCGTCAGCAGCGGCGAGGTTGGGTCGCGTTGTGCTTCGCGCGTTGCAAGTAGGCAAGCTCTTTCACCGCACAGCATTCGGAGGAATGCCATGCCCAAGTCAAAGGCTCTCGTGAAGGCCGCTGAACACTCGATCAAGGTCGCCGCGGACGTGCAAAGGGGCATTGCGGCGTACGCGAAGGGCGACCCTGCGACCATCGTGGCCGTAGCCGCTGCCGCGGGTATCGCCGCCATCGGCGTCGGTCTCGGGGCCGGAGCATATTATGGAGCGAAAGCTCTCTTCGATCGCAAGGAATAACGCCCCCGCGGAGCTATCGGACGGCGGCGTCCCATAACCAGCATGAAGATCTACTCCGCGGCTGTCCTCGACGCGCTAGTCGACACCCTACGAACAATATACTGGTTTCAGAACGACCTTCGCTCGTTCCTCACGCGGGCGGGTGTGCCCACGGATGTTTTGGGTGCGCTGCCTTGGGGCCCGGGAACCTACAAGCGTGTCATTGCCCAGCGTCTCGTCGATCAACTTGCAGGCGAGCCAGCAACCGGCATGCCCATTATCAACATGATCATCGATTCCGTTGTCGAGATAGATGAGGCCATGCCACATCTCGTGCGGCTCGACGATGGAAAGAAGAAGGCCGATGACGCGCGCCGGGCCGTCCGCGCACTCAAGGATCTTCTGGGGCGAGAGACCATCGCAGAGCGAGCCGACCGGGCGCGTCGCGAAGCGCGAACCGAAGCGGAACGCGCGCGGGAAGCTCGCGTACAACGGCAGAGAAATCTGAAGGCGCTCAACGAGAGTTTTCTAGCTTTGAGCATGATCTCCGACGATGCGGCGAGCAAACGGCGTCGTGGATTTCAATTTCAGGAATTACTCCGAGACCTATTTGCTCTTCACGACATGGATCCTCGCGGCTCGATGGCCCGACCCGGCGAACAAATTGATGCCAGTATCGTCCTTGACGGCTCGTTCTTGGTCGTCGAGGCCAAGTGGGAGACAAAGCCTATTGAGCCGAAGGACGTACGTGACTTCCAAGGAAAGGTGCAGACCAAGCTCGACAACACGCTGGGCCTATTCGTATCAATGAGTGGTTTCACCAACCACGCGATCGAAGAGGCTGCACGAAGTGGCCGGATCTACGCCGTTCTTGTAGATGGAACCGACCTCGCGCAGGTCTTCCAAGGGCTCGTCGATCTGACGGAACTGCTGCGCCGCAAGTTGCGCCATGCGGCTGAATACGGTCGCGCGATGTACCACGTCGGCGACGACTAATTTGATGCAGCTTGTAGGACGACCGATGCGCATCACAAACGACATCCCGAGAAGACAGAAGATCTATTTCATTCGCCCCAGCCGGTACCATGTATTCGGCACCGATTTTGAGCAACGGGACACGATGTCCGACGATGAGGCTGTCCGCTGTTTCGACGATGCCTGGGATGCTACCATCAGAGACGCCATTGTTCGCGGCGATCCAGTCGACTACGAGGACGTGCTCGGTTTAATTCCGGAACCGTCTCGCCCGTTCTGCCATTATGAACATGAGCACCGGCGATTTCGACTCCTAGGCACGGTGTTTGTCGCGCAATTAAAAAAGCGAGATAACGACTTCAGCCACAACCAGATGTGGCCAGTCCCAGCCAAGAACTACGATACGCGCACGCTGTTCTTGACGTTTGCCACCCAAGCGGAGCGCGACGATTGGAACCGTCTGGCAACGCGCCTCGGCTACGACCCCGAGGAACTTGGCCTGCGAGTTCTACACGGGTTTGCGACCGCGTTTGAGGCCACCCAACAAGTCGTTGCAACCGACGGCGCCGGTAGCGACGGCCCAAGCCTTGGTCCGAGCCCTCAACCTCATGGTGCGCCCAACCGAAGGCTCGGGCGCCGCAGTTGAACGCCCACGGGTCGGGCGGGTGACCGTTGTACCAGGGAGAGCGTCAGGCAGACGCGACGACGACGGGGCGCGCCCGGTTTGGGGCGACCCGGGTTGGGGCGTCCCGGGGTCGGGCGGCCATCGCGTGGCGCCGGGGCGTCTCTGGCGACCCGGCACGGAACGGCTCCGCATGGCACACCGTTACTCCCGAGCGCTCCGGGATCTTCCCCTCTCCAGCCTCAACCATCCCATCAGCCGCTGCGCTCCCGGGACGGATGGGACCGCCTTTCTCCGCCGGGGTTCATCGCTCGCCGGCCCACCCCTATGCCGGGTGACGAGCCAGGGTCGCCCGAGGCACACTGCGCCCGATGAAGCTCGCCATCGACCTGTCGCCCGCGCAAGCCGACCGCCTCCAGGAACGCGCAAAGAGCCTCGGCTTGCAACCGGAAGAGCTGGCGCGCGCCGCCGTGGCGGATCTGCTGACGACGCCGGACGACGAGTTTCGTGCTACAGCCGAGGTTGTCCTCGAGAAGAACGCAGAGCTGTACAGGCGGCTCGCCTGAGCGTGCGTTACTCGACCTTGGCGGAGGTCCTCTTCACTCCACGAGCGGGTTCTTGAGGCGAGCGGTGGCGCCGCAGGCGTTCGTGACCTCCGCGCCGTCGAGGCAGCTGTGGCCCAGCCGAAGGCCACCTTCGGAGGTGAGGACCTCTATCCTACCGTCATCGCCAAGGCAGCAACTCTCTGCTTCTCGCTGGTGCAAGGCCACCCATTCATCGACGGCAACAAGCGTGTCGTTCATGCCGCGATGGAAGTCTTCCTCACGCTGAACGGGTACTCCCTTGATGCGCACGTCGATGATCAGGAGCGCATCATGCTCGCGCTTGCCTCCGGCGCGCTTTTGCGGGACCAGCTCCTCGCTTGGCTCGAACAGCATGTCCGGCAACGGGAACGCCCCATTTAACAGGATCTTGCACGTCGGGCGCGGGGAGCCGCGGAGGCCGACGTCTACCGTGACGCTTGTTCTGAGAGTCCGGGCTAACGCACCACCGGCGGCGGCCTGAACGCTGAAGAAACCTCGAAGCGCGCCGGAAACGCGCTGCCTGTGTGGCGTAAGCTGTCGCGCCCGATGAGCCGGACGCAGCGATCACCGGAGGCTCACGCGGAAGAAGCCCGTTCGACGAGGTCGGCAGCCACGGCCGCACCATCCACCGCCACGGCGCCTGCAATCGCGCCCGCGCGAGCGGCAACCCCATGCTCGAGCGCGCCCCCCAGCGCGGCCACGAAGGCCTCCGCGCTCAGCGCTCCACGCGCCACCGACTTCCCGATCCCGAGCGCCCGCACGCGCGAGGCCCAGTAGGGCTGATCGGCGAACATCGGCACGATCACCTGCGGCACACCCGCCCGCGCCGCGGTCGTTGTCGTCCCCGCCCCGCCGTGGTGCACCACCGCGGTGACCCTCGGGAACAGCGCCTGCTGGTTGACGTCGCCGATTGCGATGCAGTCGGCAGCGTCGTCGATCAAACCGAGCTCCGCCCACCCCTGCGACAGCAGGACGCGCCTCCCCGCTGCCCGCACGGCCTCGATGACGATGCGGCCGGTCTGCTGGTCCACTGGCATGCTGCCGAAGCCGACATAGACGGGCGGCTCGCCGGCGGCGAGGAACGCCTCCAGCTCGGGTGCGAGCGGCGCCTTGTCGGGAAGGAGCCAGGCTCCCGTCTGCGTGACCTCCTGGCCGGGCGTCGCCGGCAGCGGCCCAAGGACCGAGTCCGCCGCGAGCCACGGCGCCTTGCCCAGGATGTGGCTGTAAACGTCGCTCAGCGGACCCAGGCCAAGCCGCTCGCGATTGGCGTTGAGCCGCTCGAGAAGGCGCTCGTTCCAGCTCCGCGATTCGTCCTGCCAGCGTCGAAGGTTGGATTCCGGGTCGCCCCCGGGCTCCCCGCCGGGCGCATGGTCCGGCGACGGCAGGGTCACCGGCGCGTACACGGCGACCATGGACGGGATCCCCAGCCGTTCCGCGATCGACCGCGCGGCGTACTGGTGCGCTCCGCCGGCCACGATCACGTCGCATCCCTCGGCGGCCGCCGCGGTCGCGTCGAACTGGTCTCTCGCCAGGTGCTCGAGCAGCGCGCGGAGCTGCTCCGGCGTCGGTGGGGCGGCCTGCGCGGCGGCGGCCCCGCTCGGTTGCCGCATCGCGATTCCGATCGGGGTCGCCGTGAAGCCCAGACCGCCCACCCAGTCGATGAAGTTCGGCGGAACGCACAGCCTCACGTCGTGCCCCCGACGCCGCATCTCGACGGCCAAGGCCACAACGGGTTGCACGTCACCGCGAGTCCCCACTCCCGTCAGCAATACCCGCATCGTCTCTCTCCCTTCCGCCACGCACATCGCGTGGATGACGGAGACGACGATGGCACCGTGGATGCGTTTTTTCATCGTATCAACGCTTGAGTTCCGGTATACATGCTGAAGCGGGGGGCGGGGGGCGGGGCGAGGGCGCCGATACCACGGTTCATCCGTTCAGCCCGAGACGGCCGGAGCCTCCTGGAGCTGAGTTGCTCGTCGAGCCGTGTGAACGGAAGGTGCTCCTCCTCGGTGAGAGAGCAGGCTTGCTACGGCGCCGGCCAGGGAATCACGAAGCGGTCGATGGCGGCGACCTCGCTGCCTCCCTTGGGGAGCCCATGGAGCTCGACGGCGAGGCCCTCCGGGGCGGGCGCGATCAGCAGAAAATGAAATGGGCGGAGCGCCGGACCGCGGGCGAGATCGTCGGGGTGACGGCGGGCCGCGCCCTGGGCGAGCGCGGCCCGTGGGCCACCGCCGCCGCCAGCCACGATGAAGAGCTTTCCGCCTCTCAGAAAGCGCTCGTGGTTGTGCACGTGGCCGCTGATCAGCGCCAGCGCCTTCCGGGAGCGGAGGAGGGGCGGGACGATGTGGCGCTGCACGTGGAGCTCGTCGCCCGTCACCGTGCTGTTCGTGTACGGCGGATGGTGCGCGAGCACCAGCGCCGCGCGCGCTGAAGGATCGGCGTCGAGGCGGCGGAGCGCGCCCTCGTACCAGCGGATCTGGGCGTCCCACGCCGCGGGGGTGAGCTCGTCGATGTTGCTGTCGAGGACCACGACGCGGAGGGGGCCATAGGCGATCTCGTACCAGTGGCGCCCGCCGAGGTGCGGGAAGCGCGCGAAGAGGTGGCGCGCGTCGCCGCGGCCGCCCCAGTACTCATGGTTGCCGAACGCCGCGAACACCGGAATGCCGGCGTCGCGCACCGGCGCCATCAAGGCGTCGAGATCGGCCCAGTGCCGCGCCGAACCGCCGTCGAACACCAGGTCGCCGACCACGAACACGGCGTCGGGGCGAGCGGCCGCGAGCGCATGCACCAGCGCGGCGCGCTCGCGATCGTTCGACTCGCGCCAGAACTCCAGGTACGAGGTGCGCTGCAGATCGGCGATGACGGCGATGCGGCCGCTCGCGGTCTGAAGCGGCGCATCGAGGCTCCCCGCGAACTGGCGCGGCGCAGGCAGCGGCGCACACGCGGCGAGCAGCGCGCTCGCGGCGGCGAGCAGGGCGGCCGGGAGGACTCGCCTGCTCACGGCCCTGGCGCTCGGCGGAGGGCGGGGCGGCCCTCCAGGAAGACGCCGACGACGACGCCGAGGTAAGCGCCGGCATGGATCCCCCAGCAGACGAGGTACCGCGTCGCGGCGCCGCGGGACCACACGCCAAGGCTCGCCTCGCACACGCCCCCGGCCACCTGAGCACCTACCGACGCCCGAGCGCTTCCCGCATCACGCTGTCGTCGACCAGCGGCGCGAGCTCCGCGCGGGTGCGCGGGGTGCGGCCGGTCTGCGCGGCGACCCAGCCCTCTTCTTCCTCGAGCACGTCCATGATGTCGGGCACCAGCGTGCCCTGGAACCGCTCGTCCTCCCAGACCTGCTCGAGCACGGAGGGCTCGATGCCGATCGCCTCCGAGATCCTCGGCCAGACCGCTTCTGGCGTGGTGCGATAGACCTCCTGCGCGCTCGCGAGCGATCGCACGAACTCGACGATACCGCGCCGCTTCTCCGGATCCGCGAGCTTCTCGGCGGTGCTGTGGAGGTTCACGATCTCGCGGTAGAGCGAGCGATCCTGGAACACGACGGCGTCGCTCCCGATCGCGTTCGCCGCGAGCTGGCTCGAGGGCTCCCAGAGCGCGACGGCGTCCACGGTGCCCTCCTCGAGCATGGCCGGCAGGGTGTTCCTCCCGCAGGGCGCGGCCATGCAGATGCCGCCGGAGACAACCGTGTAGTCGGCGTCGGTGAGCCCCACGGTGCCCAGGTACTTGTGGATGAAGAAGGCCGCAGACGTGTTGGCGATCGAGCCGATCCGCTTACCTCGCAGATCCGCGAGCGAGCTGATCCCCGCCGCCCGATTGGCCACGATCCGGTAGAACGTCTCCGTCACCGTGAAGATGATCCGCAGGTTCGGGTGAGCCACCGACTGTCGCAGGGTCTGCGTCTCCGCGTTGGTGCCGAGATCGACGCCGGAGTCGTTGAGCATGCCCACGATGCCGCCTGACTGGACGGTCGCTTCACCGGGATAGAAGTCCTGCGCCGCGATCAGCGCCGGCGTGAACTCGATAGACGCCGTGTCGCTCGAGATCCTGAGCGGGGGAAACGACGCTGCCCCGCCCTGCCCTCCCGTGCCGGCGTTCGCCCCCGCGCCGGCCTCACCGCCCGCGCCGGCCTCAGCGCCTGTGCCTGCGCCCCCACCCGCACCGGCCTGGCCGCCGCTGCCGCTGCTCGCGTCGGCGGTGCCAGAGCCCGCTCCGCCCGAGGAGGCTCCACCCGCGCCGCCAGCCGTGAGCCCACCCGTCGTGCCGGAGCCTGCCGCAGCGACGTCCCCGCTGGGATCCGACCTGCCGTCACACGCGACAAGTCCAATCACAGAGAAAAATACGAAACGGAAGAGCGGGCGCATGTTCAGTCTCCTTCGGCCGGCGGCTTATAGCGCAGTCTCCGGCCGGCAGGGCTGCCCGCGTGAGCTCTCGAGGTACTACACTGCGCCTGATGAGGTTCGTCATCGACCTGTCGCCCGCGCAAGCCGACCGCCTCCTGGAACGCGCAAAGAGCCTCGGCTTGCAGCCGGAAGAGCTGGCGCGGGCCGCCGTGGCGGATCTGCTGACGATGACGGAGGACGAGCTTCGTGCTGCAGCCGAGCTCGTCCTCGCGAAGAACGCAGAGCTGTATATGCGGCTCGCATGACAGCGCGTTGCTCGACCTTGGCGGAGGTCTTCTTCCTCTACGAGCGGATCCTTGCGGCCAGCGGGGGCGCCGCAGGCATCGGGCGGCGGTTGCCATGAATCCCCTTCGCCACGTCCGCGCAGTCTGCTTTGATTGGGGCGGCACGCTGATGTCCGAGCAAGGCCCCGAAGACCTCCCCATGGGGGAATGGCCCGAAGTGCAGGCCATCGAGGGGGCAGCAGAGTGCCTCGAGACCTTGGCGGGCAGGCTTCCGCTGGCCATCGCCACCAACGCCTCGGTCTCGAGGCGCCCGATGATCGAGCTCGCGCTCTCCCGCGTCGGGTTCAAGAACTACTTCAGCCATATCTTCTGCTTCACCGAGCTCGGCTTCCGCAAGAGCCAGCCGGAGTTCTGGCAAGCTGTGGAGCGCAACCTCGGCGTGCCTCTCGAGAACGTCGCCATGATCGGCGACTCCTACGAGCAGGACGCCATGTATCCACGCCGGTTCGGCGTGCAAGGCGTCTGGTTCAACCACCGAGGCTCGGTCGAGCGAGATGAGGTCCGAGTCCCTGTGGTCGACGAGCTTTCCACGTTCGCACGCTGGGCCAGCAGCGCGGCCTGACCACTTCATCGAGCAGACAGGTCTGGCAAGCAGGTCCTTGCGGCTCATTTCGGGCGCAAGGCGGTTCAGGCGGAGGCACACGGATGCGCTGCCTGCTGCTGGATGTCAGGACGTCGAGCCGCTCCGCCCCTTCTGGAGCCGCCGCCCCAATCGCGGTTACATCGCCGGGGGCGGCGGGTTGCAGCCGCAGACCGACATGCGGCCGGGCTCGGTCGTCCTCCACTGACCGTTCCAGGTGACGCGGCGGAGCTGGCTCGGACATTTCGTCTGGGCGTCGTCGTTGTTCCAGATCGGCCCGACCGGCACGTCCACCCCCTGGACAGTGCCGCAGACCGACATCTGGCCAGGCACCGTGGTCGTCCACTGACCGTTCCACCTCAGGCTGCCACAGACCGACGGACATGTCGTCTGCGCGTAGGCGTTGTTCCAGATCGGACCGGCGTTGACGTCGAACGCCATGGCCGTGCGGAGGAACAACACGCCGCCGGCGATCGCAAGTACAGCAGCCACGCGCTTCGTTTTCATGATCGACGACTCTCCTTCGCTCTCGCCGGCGGCTCTCTGTGATGGGACCATCGTCCGTCCGCGCTGAATCGAGCGGCGCACGACGGTCTACAAGACACCTTGTGCCAGCCGACATGACGTCAACCTCTCGACGAGGTTTGCGCGGCGCCGGCGCTCGCATCGGCTGGAGGGGCAGGAAACCCGAGTATCTTTCCCCTGTGAGATCACCGAGCACCCGCGGCACGTGTTCTGCGGCCGCGCCGCGATACGTTCCCTCGTGGACGCGCGATGAGGGTGCGCAGGGCTCCACGGCGCGACAGCGCGAGCAGGGCTGCCGGCACAGGATGGCACCACCGCCATGCGCGACGCGCGCGTGAGCCCACGAGAACCTCGAGCCGGTCGTTCGAGTCGCCGTCGGCACGGTGTCTGCACACGCCCGTGCAGAGCTGGACCGCGTCGGGTCGCTCGAGGAGGAACTTCGATGCCTTATTCTCGCTTCACCGCGTTGACTCTCGCCGTCATGGGAGGCTTGGGCGCTCTCGGGTTCTCCCGTCCGAGCTCTGCCTGCTCTCCTCCGCCGGACGGGCCCTATGTGTCCAACATCCCGAGCGCCGTGCCGCTGGATGGGGTCATCGTGGCCCTAACCCGCTGTTACTCAAGCTGTCCGGCGAGCACGCCCGGGCTCGTGGTGAAGGACAAGGACACGGGCGAGGTCCTCACCGGCACCCAGGAGGAGGTCGCCGACGTGCCCGCGCGCGGGGACGACAGATTGCTCGTCTTTCGCCCCGCGGCCCCGCTCGTGAACGGCCACAAATACGAGGTCACGATCGAGGGACAGAACATCAGCGCCGAGCCCTGGGAGATCCAGGCCAGCGCCGCTATCGACATGAACGTGGGCGCCATGCCCATCCAGGCCAACGTCGGCCTGGCGGAGCGCTGGCACGGCGAGACGAGCTGCTGCACCGCCGATCGGGGCCCCGGGAGCTGCGGTCTGGAACAGGCCTGCGTGGCCGAGGAAGTGGAGCGTTACGTCACCGTCTCCCTCGATGCGAGCGGAGGGTCGGACCACGGCGTGAGCCAGCACGTGCAAATCTTCACCTTCTCGAGCCCGGACGGGGAGGTGCTCGACAAGAAGACGGTCTGGGGAGGGTACGTGAGCCAGACATACGACGTCGCGGCCACGGAGTACTGCTACCAGCTCACGTACAAGAGCCTCGTCGACGGCACGACGGTCGAGAAGGAGCGCACCTGCGTTCCGCACGGCAACGCGGGCGCGACGGGCGTCTTCCCGGCCAACGCGGCGCAGCTCCGCGAAGCCGTCGAGGCGTGCGCTTCTCCGCCCGAGGGCTTCGAGGAGGCCTGGTGCAGCGCGAGGGCGGCGTACTGCGGGACGCACCGCAGCCTCTGCGCCGACGATGACACGAGGGCGTGCGAGGACCCCGGTTCGGGTGCCGGCGGCTCGGGGGGATCCGGGGCGGGTGGTGGCGGTGACTCTCCGGCGGACCCGGAGGACGAACAGGTCATTGTCGGCTGCTCGGTGAGCGCGGGCCGCGGCGCATCGTCGGGCTGGGCGCTGCCCGCGATCGGGCTCGCGCTGTCCCTCGCGAGCCGCGCGCGGCGGCGTCGCGACAGCCGCTGAACTGGCCAAGCGCACCGTCGCAGTCGACCCCGCGCGGCGCGAAGCCGCCCGCTTCGGGCGGCGCTACTGGGCCAAATATCGGCGCCTTCGTACGCCTCGATGATGCTCTCCACCGCGCCGCGACAGGCGGTCCACGCAGCTTGGGCTCTCGAGGCAACGCCCGAAGATGAGCCCCGTCGAGGCCGCGCCGTTCGCGAAGTCACCCTGGTATGCGAGCTCGAACAGCGCGATGTGGCGCTTGCCGGAATCGCGGAAGGGCTTCCTCGAGAGGTCCATCCCCCACGGGAGCATCGGCGCATCTGGCCTCGATCAGCGCGATCAGGCGGCCTTCGGCGCGCGGCGCCGCCGCACGAGCGCGGCGAGCGCGAGCGCGAAGAGCGTCGCGCCTCCGGTGCGCTCCTCGCCGCCGGCCGTCCGGCAGCCGCAGCCATCCGCCGAGCTGCCCGGGCCGCCGCCGCTGCTCGTCGTCGACACGCCGGTCCCGGGCTCGCCGCCTCCTCTGCCGCCGGTCCCCGCCGCCGGGTCGCCGCCCGCGCCTGCATTGCCGCCGCCGGTCCCCGCCGCCGGGTCGCCGCCCGCGCCCGCATTGCCGCCGCCGGTCCCCGCCGCCGGGTCGCCGCCCGCGCCCGCATTGCCGCCGCCGGTCCCCGCCGCCGGGTCGCCGCCCGCGCCCGCATTGCCGCCGCCGGTCCCCGCCGGGTCGCCGCCCGCACCTGCATTGCCGCCGGTCCCCGCCGCCGGGTCGCCGCCCGCGCCTGCATTGCCGCCGCCCGCGCCTGCATTGCCGCCGGTCCCCGCCGGGTCGCCGCCCGCGCCTGCATTGCCGCCGCCCGCGCCTGCACCGCCGCCGCCGCCCGCGCCTGCATTGCCGCCGCCCGCGCCTGCACCGCCGCCGCCGGCCGCGCTCGCTTCGCCTCCACCGGCCGCGCCCGTACCGCCGCCGCCAGCAGCACCACCGGCGCCGCTGGCCCCGGCCGCCCCCACGCTCCCGCCCGCGTCGCCATGACCGCCGCTGCCGCCTGCACCGCCCGCTCCGGAGCTCGACGGCTCGGGCGGCATGGTCCCGTCCGCGGTGAAGAGGTTCAGCTTGATCGCCGTCCCGAGCCTGTCGATATCGCTCGTCTGGTACGCGACGATCCCGCGCGCGTTGCCGGTCGAGGCAACTACGGCGCTACTGAAGCCCTGGTTGTTGAAGGTGATGCGGCCGCCGTCCGCGGCGTCGCCCTCTATCGGATCGAGCGCGCGGTCGAAGCGCCGCAGGCGAAGGGAGAACCCGCTGCCGTCTTCGTCCGGGCCGCGCACCACGACGCAGAACGCCTCGCCGTCGAACAAGAACGCCGAGACCGTGCGATCGGCGGCGGCGGTCACGAGGACCTTCTCCGTCCCGGCCACCGGCAACCCGCTCTCGGCGTCGACGAACACGCCTTCCCAGTCGCCCGTGCCGACGTCGCGGCTGATCACGGCGATACGGGTTCCGTCCGACGCAACGATCGGAGCCGTATGATTTTCGGCGATCACCGTGCTGCGGAGCAGCGAGCCGGTCTGCGAGCGCACACGCACGGCGGCGACGCTCGTGATCAGGTCGCGCTCCACCGTGCCGACATAGAGGAATGTGCGCCGCTCGGGCGGGAGCGCGTAGTCGGCGGCGACCCGCGGAGCCGACTTCCAGGTCACGCCAAGACTCCGGATCCGCGACTCGCCCGCAGGCAGCGGGTCGGGCGCGACAACGTCGCCGTCGCTGTCGAAGCGGGCGTGATAACCGTTCCACGCGACGCCGTAGTAGCTGCCGCCCCAGGTGACCTGGGCCCGGGCGCTGTTCCCCGTATCGTAGGCCACCCCGGCTTTCTCCACGCCGAGCGTCCCGGTGGCGCGCACCTCGCGGGCGCGATACCGAGTCCCGCCGGCCACGGGCGCACGCCACAGGACCAGGTAACTGCTGCCGTCGGAGCTGACGGTGGGATCGTAGCCGATGCCGATCGGGAGGGGGGGATCGTCGAGGTACGCGCCCGTCGCCGGATCGATGCGCGTCGCCAGGATCTCATACCCATACTCGAGCGTGCGCGACTCCCGCGAGAATACCACGAGGGAGCCATTGCCGTTCGATGCGACCGCCGGATCCATGCGGGGGTAGGTCCGGAAAGACACTACCCTGTCCGGGCCAAAGCTCGTGGGGTAACCGGCCTGGACCCTGCCCGTGCGCAGGAAGGTGTCATCGTTGACGAGAAAAACGCTCTCGCCGAGCGGATGGAGCTCGAACGTCGGGTAGTGGAGGATCGCCGGAGCGAGCTCGAAGGCGATCGTGCGAGGCGACGTCCCGTTGATGGGCAGACCGGTCGTCAGGTCGACGCGGATCGCGTCCACCTTGCGAGCGTCGTAGCCCCAGCTCGCCACCACGTCTCCGCCGAGGTTCGTCACATCGACGACGCCCGTTGTCACCGTGTTCCGTAGGGTCCGGAGCAACTTCGCTCCCGTCAGCTCGTTGAACGTGTCGTCGGGATCGAGCACCTCGCCCGTGGCGGCATGAATGCGCGAGCCCTGGACAACGTCCGCCACGGCCCACACGAGCTGATAGACGCCGTCCTTGTAGACGCCACGCGTCAGCCTCGAGTAGCCCTGGCTGTAGCGAGAAATCACGAACGGGGCCGGATCGAGGGCGGCTCCGGTAGCCTCGCTGATCCGCAGAGCATTTCCGTAGCCGACCACGAGGTACTGCCCCTCCCCCGGGATCAAATCGTCCATCAGGGTCGGAGTGAGCGGAAAGATGACGGGATCGCCCACGGGGTTCAATTCCGCGTCGTAGAGGCGTACCTCGCTCTCCGATCCGGCGGAGGGCGTGAGGAAGAGATAGCTCGCGTCCGTCGCAGCGACGAGCGTCGGCGCAACGGCGGGCAGGCGCGGCGTCGGGTCATCGAGCACGCGGCCGTCGCTCCCGCGGATTCTGTAGTAATGGACGCTGTTGTCCGGGTGATCTCGAACGGTCACGACCAGAAATTCGTCGGCGCGCGCCACGACCTTCAGCACCGACTCGCCCCTACCCAGCCGGATGCGCGGCGTGTCCACGAACGCCCCGGTCCCGTCGATACGCGTCGCGAGCACGTAGGCGCCCGTGGTGGAGAACCTGTACGCCGCCAGGCAGCGCTGGGACCCGCACGCGAACTTGAATGGGCCCGGATGCGAGAGATCGAAGTCGGTCGGGTAGTCCTCCACGTCGAACGGCCCTGAAACGCGGACTTCGAGCGCGGACGCGGCCTGTGCCGTCGGTTCCTGCCGATCCGCCCCGCAGCCCATCGTCGCGAGCACGGCAGGCAACCACGAGGAGATTGAGAGAAAACGAAGTGCTCGTTGCATATTTCCAGATTATGCACACCCCCGGATCGCACGTCCAGCCGACGACCTCCACCCGGTAGATGTGGGCTGAGCGGGGCGCCCGCCACCGGGCCGCATCGCGGGCAGCGGCGGCGTCGCGACCGCCGCTGAACGGTCCAGGCGTGCCGTCGCAGTCGACCCGGAGCGGCGCGAAGGCAGAAGAGCACGGACATGGGCTCCCGGATATGCTGCCGCGACGCGAGCGCTCATGACCACCCCCCCGATCGCCCCAGCACCGACGGGCCCCGGCGCCCCCGCCCTGCGCCCTTACCAGCGCGCCGCCGTCGACGCCGTCCTCGCGGCCCGCAGGCGCGGCGTCCGGCGCATGGTCGTGTGCCTGCCGACCGGCGCTGGCAAGACGGTCATCTTCTCCCATCTCGCCCGCCTCGCGAGGCGGCAGGTGCTCGTCCTCGCCCACCGGGAGGAGCTCCTCTTCCAGGCCAAGGACAAGATCGAGCGCGCCCTCGCCGGACAGGCCACGGTCGCCGTCGAGCAGGGCGAGCTCCGCGCCCCGCAGGACGCGCGCGTCATCGTCTGTTCGATACGCTCCCTCCACGAGAAGCGGCTGGAGCAGGTCACCCGCGGCCGCGATATCGGCCTCGTGATCTACGACGAGTGCCACCACGCACCCGCCGAGGACAACCGCCGCGTCCTCCGCCAGCTCGGCGCATTCGACCCCGCGTGGACTGGCACCCTCCTCGGGTTCACCGCCACGACGGCGCGCGGCGACGGCAAGGGCCTCGACGATGTCTTCGAGGCGATCGTCTACAGCCGCTCCCTCCCCGAGATGATCGCGGACGGCTACCTCGCCCCGCTCACCGGCTACCGCGTCGCCACCGCCACCGACCTCTCCCGCCTCGACGCCGGCGGCCTCGACTTCGCCACGGACGAGCTCGAGGAGGCCGTCGACATGGACGAGCGCAACGCGCTCGTCGCCCGCTCGATTCAGGAGCTCGCCCGCGATCGCCGCACCATCGCCTTCTGCGTCACGGTCGCGCACGCCAGGAACCTCTCGAAGGCGCTCAACCACCTCGGCGTCCGGGCCGCCTATGTCCACGGCGACATGCCCTCCGATCTCCGCGGCCGGATCCTCGCCGATTTCCGGGAAGAGCGCGTCCAGGTCCTCACCAACGTCGCTGTCCTCACCGAGGGCTTCGACGACCCTGGCGTCTCCTGCGTCGCGATGGCCCGCCCCACCCGCTCGGACGGGCTCTATGCCCAGTGCGTCGGGCGCGGCACCCGCCTCCATCCAGGCAAGAAGGATTGCCTCATCCTCGATTTCGTCGACCTCTCCTCGCTCCAGCTGTGCACGCTCCCCTCGCTCTTCGGCATGCCGCGCGACCTCGATCTCGAGGGCAGGGACGCCGCGGAGGCGAGCCGCTTCTTTCGGCAGGTGACCTTCGATTATCCCGGGTTCGAGGTCGAGGCGGGCCGCATCACGCTGCGCGAGATCCAGGAGCGCGCCGCGCACTTCGATCCGCTGAGCCTCCGCGTCGACCCCGAGGTGATGGCCATCTCGCGCAATGCGTGGGCATCTCTCGGCCGCTTCGGGCTCGCGCTCCATTTCGAGAGGAAGCCCGGCGCGATCAGCGACGTCGTCGTCCTTGCCCGCGGCGCTCGCGGGAAGCGGTGGCACGTCCTGCTGGACGGCAAGCAGGTCGAGCGCTTCTCCACCCTCGAGGAGGCGGTGGCCGCTGTCGATTACGAGGTCGCGCGCCGCGGCCCCGCGGCCGGGGCATCGGCGCGCCACGACGCGGCATGGCGCAGGGGGAAGCCCCCCGTGCCCCTGCCGGCCGAGCCCCCGAGGGGCCATTCCCCGCCGAGCACCATGGAACAGGCCTTGATCCTCGCGGTGTGGGCGAGGGTCACCGCGCCGCGCGAGCAGCGCTGACAAGGCCCTTCATCGCGACGCGACGATCTCCTCTTTGCCATCGCGTTCCCGGCCCTCTCAGCAGCCGCCTTCCTGATCGCCGCTCGCTTCGCGGGCGCCTCGCCCCGCTTCCGCCCCGGCCTTTCAATGCCCGACCGCATGACGTAGCATGCGGTCATGTCATTCGGCGTGAACGTCCTCCGGAAGCTCATCGAGCTCGCCCACGAGCGCGTCAGCAAGGACGAATCCGTTATAAGAAAGAAGCTTCGCGATCACTTCGCGCTGGACCCCGCAGCGCTTCCCATCGTGGAGGCGAGCTTTCCGGAGTACGACCGTCCGAACGTCCAGGTCGCGCTCGACGGGATGCTGGAAGAGGGGGGACGATCGCACGCGCTCCTCGGGCTCATTGGACGCGGCGCCTACGACCGCATTCGGCTCGGGCAGCTCGCCACCGCGACCGAGGCGGGCCTGTTCGAGGGTGGCCCCTCCATCGGCCCCGTCGAATACAAGACCGTCGATCTCGATGCAGGCCAGAAGGTCTCGTGCCTTCAATGCGGCCTTCTCCTCGTACACACCCCCGAACGCCTCGCCGTGCTCGTCGGCGGCAGCGACAGACCATGGGACGGCGGCCTCACGGTCAGCGTCATGGCGCCGGAGCGCGAAGCGGGCGAGCGCTTCCTCGCAAAGCTCCGCCAGACGATGCGCGAGCGCAACGTCTACCGCGGCAAGGTGGTGTCGCTCGACCAGGTGGACCGCGGCACCATCGCGGTGAGCTTCCGTCCGTTGCGAGAGGTCGGAGAAGGGGACCTCATCCTGCCGGGAGACCTGCTCCGGCGCATCGAGCGCTCCACGATTCGCATTTCGGAGCACGCGCGCCCCCTCCTCTCCGCTGGCCGGCACCTGAAGCGCGGCGTTCTGCTGCACGGGCCTCCGGGGACCGGGAAGACGCTCACAGCCATGTATCTCGCGAGCCGCATGGAGGGGCGGACGGTCATCTTGCTGACGGGCCGTTCCCAGGGCCTCATCCGGCAATCGTGCGCCATGGCGCGCTTCCTCCAGCCCGCCACCGTCGTGCTCGAGGACGTGGACCTCGTCGCGGAAGATCGCACGCGGCCGGACCAGTCATGCAATGGGGTGCTCTTCGAGCTCCTGAACGAGATGGATGGCCTCGGGGAAGACGCTGACGTCCTGTTCCTCCTGACCACGAACCGCCCGGATATCCTCGAGCCTGCGCTTGCATCGCGACCCGGCCGCGTCGATCTCGCCGTCGAGGTGCCGCTGCCGGATGGCGAAGGCCGCCGCAGGATGTTCGAGCTCTACGGACGTGGGCTGACGCTCAAGGGGGTCGATCTGCCCCGGTGGATCGCGCGCACCGAGGGGGCGAGCGGCGCGTTCATCCGCGAGCTGCTCCGCAAGGCGGCCGTCTTCGCCGCCGAAGAGGGGCAGGAGATCGTGGTGGACGATCGGCACCTCGACGACGCGATCCGGGAGCTCGTGTTGTGCGGCGGCGGTCTCACGAAGAGCCTGCTCGCAGCACAGAAGATGACCGAGTGAAGGTGATCGCCCGGCCATCGCCACGGGCACGGCCGCGCGCGGCTCGCGCTGATCACCGACGGCTACCTGGCGAAGGAGCTCGGGCCGCGGACGCTCAAGATCCCCTCTTCGCGGTCGCCTTCCCGGGCCTCTTCGCAGCCGGTTTCCCCGCCTTCTTCGCCGGTGTCTTCTTCGCCGGCGCCTTCTTCACCGGTGCCTTCTTGACCGGCGCCTTCTTCGCCGGCGCCTTCTTCGCCGGCGCCTTCTTCGCCGGCGCCTTCTTCGCCGGTGCCTTCCCTGCCTTCTTCACCGGCGCCTTCCTCGCCGCCTCCCTCTTCGCCGGCGCCTCACCCCGCTTCCGCCGCTCGCCCGGCACCTTCCCGATGCGCGGATCGCCAGACCGGATGAGCGCGCAGGCCCGCAGGGCGGCTTCCTCGAAATCGGGCGCGTCCGCCGGGAGCACCTGCCAGCCCGTCACCCCGCTCCCGAGCACCTCGATGCTCCGCATGTTCGGGAACTCAGGGCGCAGGGCCGCGTGGTGCTCCTCCGTCGTGGCGAGCCAGACGCCGTTGTCCTGCGCGGGCGCGGGCTTGTCGCGCAGGATGAGGACGATCTTGTCCTCCACATAGACCGCCACGCATCCGAACATCGGCCGCGTCTCGGGCCCGAGCGGGGCGAGCGCGTCGAGCACGAACTCGTGCGGTACGGGCTTGCGCTTCCTCGCAGCGAACACCTCCTCCGCCGACGCGACTCCGCCGCTCCTGCTGCGCTTGATCATGGCGACCAGGATAGACGAAGCGGCGGCCGCCCGCACCGCCAGGCTGGTGCCCGCACGACGCCCCGAGAATACCCGAGGGCCGGAGCCCTGCCGAGAGGACCGCGGCGCGACAGCCCAGCGATGCTCCAGCCGCCGTGAGGCTCCAGCCGAAGCGGACGGGGTTGACACCTGCCCCCGCCCGGTGACACTCCACCGGTGGAACATCGGACGGTCTTGATCTCGGGTGCGAGCATCGCCGGTCCCGCGCTCGCCTTCTGGCTCGCGCGCCACGGATTCCGACCCGTCGTCGTGGAACGCGCCAACACACTCCGGCTCGGCGGGCAGAACATCGACGTCCAGGGCGCGGCGCGGAAGGTCGTGCGCCGCATGGGGATCGAAGGTGACATCCGGGCCGCCACGACGGGGGAGCAGGGGCTCCGCTTCGTCGACGAACACGACGTGACCAGGGCCGAGTTCCCCGCGGAGAGCTCGGACACCGGTGGGTTTACCAAGGAGCTCGAGATCCTCCGCGGTGACCTCGCCAGGATCCTCTACGACCGCACCCGAGACACGACGGAGTATGTTTTTGGCGACCAGATCACGGGCCTCCGGGACCACGGCGACCGGGTGACGGTCTCCTTCGAGCATGGCGCCGCGCGCGAGTTCGACCTCGTGGTCGCCGCCGATGGCATCCGCTCGCGAACCCGTACGCTCATCGTCGGGGATGAGCCCAGGATTCGCCCGCTCGACCTGTATGCCAGCTACTTCACGATTCCCCGCGGAGCATCCGACGGCGCATGGGCTCGCTGGTACCACGCCCCCGGCGGGCGATCGATACTCCTGCGTCCAGACAATACGGGTACCACCCGGGCGTCGCTCTGGTTCCTGTCGCCCCCGCGCGGCTATGAGACGCTGAGCGTCGCCGAGCAGAAGACGGTCATCGCGCGCGTCTATGCCGACGCCGGCTGGGAATCGCCGCGGGTGCTCGCGGCGATGGCAGACGCCGAGGACGTCTATCTCGACGCGGTCAGCCAGGTCATGGCGCCACGCTGGTCGAACGGTCGCGCCGCGCTCGTGGGTGACGCTGCGTACTGCCCGTCGCCGGTCAGCGGAATGGGCGCGAGCCTCTCTCTCGTCGGCGCTTACGTGCTCGCGGCAGAGCTGTCGCGGCACGCCGACCATCGAGACGCCTTCGCGGCTTATGAGAAGCTCATGCGCCCCTATGTCGACCTGGCCCAGAAGCTCCCACCAGGCGTCCCCTGGATCGCGCACCCGAGGTCGAGGCTCGGCGTTTCACTCCTCCACCGGGTCCTCTGGCTCGCTTCCACTCCCCTGTTGCAACGCCGTGAGGGGTGGTTCGGCTCCTCCGCGGCCGATGAGATCGAGCTCCCCGACTACTCGAATGGAGGCTGACGGCCGCGTGACCCTGGCAGCAGATCTCGCCGCGGCTCTCGACGACCTGGCCGTTCGTTCGAGCCGACCAGGAGCGCAGACGATGTAAATCTCTCTGGAGCGCATCGATGTGGTGCTCGAATCGAAGGACGGCCGTGAGCGCGTCGTTCAGAACGGATGGCAGAACGACCGCGTCGACGCCAAGCTGTCGGAGCCATGGCGATCGGCGGCGTCAACCACGTGACCCTCGCGGTGCGAGACCTCGACCGCTCCGTGCATTTCTACGTCCAGGTGCTCGGCGCGAGGCGGCGAGCGCGGTGGGCCAAGGGCGCATATCTCGAGCTGGGGACGCTCTGGCTCTGTCTGGAGCTGGACGCGCGCGCCGTTCGGCAGGTCGACGACTCGCACCTCGCGTTCTCGGTCGATGCACGGGGGTTCGCCTCCCTGCAGGAGGCCATTGGCCTGAGCGGAGCCCGGATCTGGAAAGAGAACCGCTCCGAAGGGGCGTCGCTCTACTTCGAAGATCCGGACGGACACAAGCTCGAGATCCACGTCGGCGACCTCCGGACGCGCCTTGCGTCCTGCCGCGACGCCCCCTACGAAGGGATGGAGTTCTTCGATGACGGAGAGAGCGAGACCCCGGCGACGTGATCCGGGGCCCGTCCGGCTCGCGGCGCGATGCGCCCGGAGCCCAACCTGGATCATGGCCGTCGACCGGCGACGCGATGCGATGCGAAGAGGCGAAGCCGCGGTCCGCCCGGCAGGAAGAGCAGCGGCTCTGCCTCGCGCAGGAAACGCACGGCGGGCGTGCGACAAACGAGCAGAATTATTCCATTGCATTGGCGAGAAGTCCAACCTGCGGGAGGCGCTGCTGCACGTTGCTTCCCGGGCGCGCCCGCCGGCAAGGTGAGGGTGGAGAACCACGTGAACGCGCTCCAGTAAGGTGCAGCGGCAGCCAGCGAGGGAGGAGAGCGTATGGCAACGAGAGCGAAAAGGATCCTGGTCATCGGCAAGAGGGCCGATGTCCTCGAGCGGGGCGTGGCAGCGCTGAACAAGCAGGGGCACTCGGCTGTAGGCACGTTGAGCGCGTCGCCGGACACGGAGTTTCACGCCGGCGACTTCGACCTCATCACGATCGGCGGCGGCGTGGACGCCGCCGCCCGGGAGCGCCTCCACGCGCGCTTCAAGGAGCAGAACAAGGACGTGATGGTGCTGGACGTGTACGCCCCGATCGCCGGCCAGCAGATCGCCTGGGCGCTCAAGAGATCTTCCGTCGAGGGAGAGCTCGGGAGCGCCTTCTCGGTGACCGAAGGCAATGACGCGTTCGTCGCGCGCGCGACGGTCGAGCGCGCCTGCACGCTGCGCCTCGAGATCTACAGCTACCCCGGCTCCGCCCTGGAGCCGGAGATCGCGCGCATCGCCGACACCTCCGTCACCCCGGGGACGCACGAGTTCAGGGTCGAGGAGGAGCTCGCGCGTGACGGGTTCATGGCGGTGCTGACCTTGAACGGCGAGGAGCACCACCTGCACCGCCTGAAGCAGCACCCGGGCTGAGCCGCGCGGCGCGCGCGTCGACCGCGAGCCCGCGACACGGCCGCCGCGGCGCCACACCCCCTCGGCGGCATCACCCCACGTGCGATGCAAGCCCTCGTGGGTTCGGCTTCGAGAACTATCGCGTTAAATAGCGCAAAGGAGCATGAAGTTCACGCATGCTCTGCCCAACAGAGCGCCTTCCGCGTCCGGCGACGGTCCGATAGCGGGGAGCGCGAGCCGTCACGTCCGCCCCGCCGGCCAGAGCCGGACGATGAGCGCGCCGGCCGCGGCCGACGAGGCGAGGACCGTCACCGAGAGCCAGCCCCATTGGGCGAAGAGCACGCCGCCCAGCGCGGCTCCGGAGGCCATACCGACGAACATGCCCGAGACGAGCACGGCGTTGACACGGCTGCGCGCGCCGGGGTCGATGCCATAGACGATGGTCTGATGCGCCACCAGCGCGGCCTGGATGCCGAGGTCGAAGGCCACGGCGCTGGCGCCGAGCAGCCACAGCCGTCCCTGGACCGACAGCATGGGTGACAGCGCCATGGCGGCGAAAGCCACCATCGCCAGTCCGGCGCCCATGCGCGTCACCCGTTCGGGCCCGCTGCGGTCGGCGATGCGGCCGGCCAGGGGCGCCGCCACCGCGCCGGCCGCTCCGGCCAGGCCGAAGGCGCCCGCCACCGCGCTGCCGAGGTGGAACGGCGCGCCGTGCAACATCACCGCGAGCGTGGACCAGAACGCGCTGAACCCCACCGACAGCAGCCCCTGGGCCAGCGTCGCGCGGCGCAAGGCGCCGTGGCGCCTCCACAGCTCGGCCAGGGAGCCGAGCAGCGCGGCGTAGCCCAGCTGCGTGGTCGGCTTGAAGCGCGGCAGGCTGCGCCACACCGCCGCGCCGAGCAGGGCGATGCTCGCGGCGGCGGCGACGAACACCGCGCGCCAGCCGAAATTCTCCGCCACGAACCCGCTGATCACGCGGGACAGCAGGATGCCCAGCAGCAGGCCGGTCATCACGGTGCCGACGACCTTGCCGCGGTGCGCCTCGGGGGCCAGCGTCGCGGCGGCGGGCACGATGTCCTGCGCCAAGGTCGCGGCGAGGCCGGTGACAAGGCTGGCGACCAGCAGCGTGCCGATCGCGTGCGCGGCGCCGCCCAGCAGGAGCGCAGCCGCCAGCACGGCGGCCTTGGCCAGGATGATGCGCCGCCGGTCGTAGCGGTCACCGAGCGGCGCGAGCAGCAGGATGCCCAGCGCATAGCCCAGCTGGGTGAGGGTGGGCACGAGGCCGAGCGCGCGGCCCGTGGCGCCGATCTCGGCCCCCAGCACGCCGAGCATGGGCTGGCTGTAGTAGATCGAAGCCACGGCCAGGCCGGCTCCCGTGGCCAGCAGCAGCACCAGGGCGGCAGGCAGGGGCGGCGCGGCGGCGGCGGGCGGCGATGGGCTGGCGGCGGTCGTATGCATCAGCGGAATGGTCTGCATGATACACCGAGTTTGTGCAGCGTCGCTCCGGCGCTGTAGTGGCGTCGAACGCACAACGGTCATACCATCGACGTATGACCAGGCCGGCACCACCTTCCTCCCTGTCGCTGGACCGCATCGCCTTGCTGCAGACGTTCGTGAGGATCGTCGAGGCGGGTAGCCTGTCGGCCGCGGCCACCTTGCTCGGAACGACGCAGCCTACCGTGAGCCGCCGCCTGCAGGCGCTGGAGCGCTCGCTGGGCCTGCCGCTGCTGCAGCGCTCCACGCACACGATGAAGCTGACCGAGGACGGCGAACGGTGCTTCGAGCGGGCCAAGGCGCTGATGGCCAACCTGGAGGCGTTCGCGTCGGACATGCGGGGCGACCGCGACCAGCCCGACGGGACGCTGCGCGTTGTCGTGCCGCACGCGTTCGGCCAGCACCAGCTGGTCAAGCCGCTGGCCGACTACCTGCGCCGCTACCCGCGTGTCTCGGTCGAGTGGCTGCTGCACGACGGGCCGCCGAGCTTCATCGCCGACGGCATCGACTGCGCGATCGTGGTCGGCGCGGTGGCCGATCCGGCGGTGGTGGCGATCCGCCTGACCGAGGTGCCGCGGATCGTGGCCGCCGCGCCGTCGGTGCTGGGCCGGGCCGCGCCGCCGGTTCATCCGTCGGACCTCGCCGACATGCCTTGGCTGGCATTGCGCACCTACTACCGCAACACGATCGCGCTGACCCATGCGTCGGGCGGCGAACGGATCGAGCTCTCGATCCGCCCGCGCATGAGCACCGACAGCCTGTATGCCCTGCGCAGCGCCGCGCTGATGGGCCTGGGCGTCTGCGTGGCCTCCTCATGGCTTTTGGCCGACGACCTGGCGCAGCGGCGGCTGCTGCACCTCGCGCCGTCATGGCAGGCGGCGCCGCTGCCGGTCCACCTGGTCTATCCCCATGCCCGCTTCTATCCGGCCCGCCTGCGTCGCTTCATCGAGGTGATGCGGGAGTCCGTGCCGACGGTGGTCGACGGCGCGGCGGCGCGGCGCGGCTGAGCCGCCGCCTCACGCGACCGATCCGCCCTGGCAGCTCACTTGCCGCATCTGAGCGTGCTATGTTCCGGCTCGCTCGCTCTCCTCTGCTCGATGAATAGACATTCACCATGAACCCCGCCTCCTACGATCCCCGCAGCTCAGCTCGACCATCAGCAGGCTCGCGGCCCGTAACGACGCTGACGCTGCTGTATGGCGGCATCATCATCGTGCGAATATTGCTGTACGCTGGCCGATACTTGGCACCTGAGGCGCTGCAACCAGCGGTCGACAAAGCCAACTGGGCACAGGTCGCGCTGCTCGTGGCCGGAGTCATCGTGGGAGTGACCTGGCTCGAGAAGGCGTGGACGCGAGTACCGGAGCCAGCGCGCTTGACCTACGACAAGCGGCGCGTCGCCCCTGCGACGGCCGTCTCGAGGTTGTTCATCCCACTGTACGGTCTGTACTGGATGTTCATCGCGAATGTCGGCCTGTGCGGCGCCATAGAAAACCACGCTCGTCGACAAGGCATCGAGCGTCGCGCGCCCTCGACCGCTGCGATGGTCGCGTGCATCGCGCAGATCACGCCGTACGTCGGCTTTTTCTTCGGCCCGCTGTTCTGGCTGCCGTTCATGATAAAAGTAGACCGAGCCCAGCGTGAGCTTGAGGACTGAGCACCACGGCGATCGCAGAGAGTGAACGGCATGGCGAAGCTTCACGAGATCCGAGCGGACTACGACGCGGAGACCATCGTCATGTACCAGGCCTACGCGCCCGCGATCGCTGAGCCCGCGCTCGCTGCCCAGCGCTTCGTCGCGCCGTTCTCGTTCGGTCGCATGACCTGGATCAAGCCGTCGTTCCTCTGGCTCATGCACCGCAGCAACTGGGGGCGAAAGGCCGGGCAGGAGCAGGTCCTCGCCGTCCGCATCCGGCGAGCGGGCTGGGAGCGGGCGCTCTCGCTCGCCGTCCTCACCTCACCGGAAGCGACGGTGTTTCGCTCACCGGACGAGTGGAGCAAAGCGTTCGCCGAGGCCAAGGTCCACATTCAATGGGATACCGAGCGGAACCTCCGAGGCGGCCCGCTGCCTTACTACAGCATCCAGGTCGGCATCGGCCGCGATCTCATCCGCGAGTACGCAGAGAGCTGGGTCGTCGCCATCGAGGACCGAACGCCCCTGGTCCGGAAGATGTACCAGCAGATACAGGCCGGCCACTCGGACAGCGCGGCGAAGCTGCTACCTCGCGAGAGGCCGTACGCGGTTGACGAGGCGGTCGCCAAACGGCTGCTCATCGACCGGTGACGGGACGCGGCGCCCAACCAAGCAATGCGTGCGCAGCGTCGCTTCGCTCGGCGCAGCGCACAGCGGCACACCCGCAAGCTGCTCGGCGGACGAGCCCTGGACCTGCCGAATACAGAGGAGCATGCTCGTATTTCTTCATACAGCCCACGTCCACATCGAGACCTTCAGCCGTCTTGTACGGGACGTAGACGCCACGATTCCGGTCCGGCATGAGGTTCGGGAGCGCCTCCTTGCGGATGCGCTGGCGGCCGGCACGATCACGGACGACATCCGTTCGGCTGTCGCCGCGGTCGTTCAGGCGCTCGCCGATGGCGGCGCGAAGGTCATCGTGTGCACCTGCTCGACCCTCGGCGGCGTCGCGGAGGCGGTCCCCGTCTCGCACTGCGTCGTGATGCGGATCGATCGCCCGATGGCAGAGCAAGCCGTCGCGAGCGGCCGCCGGATCCTCGTCGTGGCAGCGCTCCGGAGCACCCTCCAGCCCACCGGGGTGTTGCTGCGTCAGATAGCCTCTGACGCGGGGCGCTCGATCGAGGTCGTCGAAGTCCTGTGCGGGCGAGCATGGCGGCTCTTCGAGCTGGGTGACCACCCTGGCTATGCCGGCGAGATCGCCGAGACGATCGAGGCGACGGCGCTCCCTGGCGATGTGGTGCTCCTGGCTCAGGCGTCGATGGCCCCCGCAGCCGAGCGGGTCCGCCACCTCGGGATCCCTGTTCTGAGCAGCTCGAAATCAGGCGTGGAGGCTGCCGTGTCGAGGTATCGCCTGCGGTGACAACCAAGCCCCGGTTCGGCGACCCGGCGCCATGGCGGCAGACCCGGCGGCGCCGGGGCTCCACCAGCCCTCAACGGTTCGCGCGTCCGCGAGCCGCCATGGCGCCGCCACCTGCTCGCCGCACACGCCTACTCCGTTTCCCCTTGGTTTCAGCCTCGCCCGCCCCTGGTACGCGCTCTGCCATGGACGCCCAGCATGGGAGACGCTGACATCACCTTGCGCCACCTCGCCCGCAGGCGCCCCGAGGAGCTGGTGCGCGCCCTCGTCCCCGAGGGCTGCCCCATCGAGGTCCTCGGCTGGGTCGACAGCCAGGTCACCAGCATCGAGCGCCGCCTCGACAAGGCCCTGCGCCTGCGCATCGACGGCGAGCCGCGGGTGCTCCACGTCGAGTTCTGCTTCGCGCTCCGCGACGACGTCCCCGATCGGGTCGTCGAGTACCTCGGCTTCCTCTTCACCGCGCTCCGGCGAGAAGCTCCCCGCCAGCCGGTGCCGCCCATCGAGAGCGTCGCCGTGGTCCTGTCGGGTGGTAAGCGGCGCTTGCCGGCGACAGGCCAGCGCCGCATCGCCTGGCCGGGACGGCCGTTCAGCGGCGTGCGCTTCCGCATCGACGCCGTCTACCAGCGCACGGTCGCCGAGCTGCGGGCGCGTGGCAGCATGCTCTGGCTGGTGTTCACGCCGCTCGCGCGCGACGCGACCGCGGCGGCGCTCCGGGAGATCGTCGCGGAGATCCACGCGCAGGCCGCGAGCGCCGAGGAACGGGCCGAGCTGTATACGGCGCTCCTGGTGATGGCCACGATCGATCCCTGGGGGCATACTCTGTACAAGGAGCTGGTCGAGATGGTGGAAGACAAGGAAGAGGGGCTGCTCCGGCGCACGCCGATCATCGGCGAGATGATCAGCGAGGCCGAGCAACGGGGCGAGCAGCGCGGGGAGCAACGAGGGGAGCAACGGGGCAAGCAGCAGGCGATCGTCGAGCTGCTCGGTCGCCTCTTCGCGCGGCGGCTCGGCCGGCGACCGACCGCCGAAGAAGAGCGCTCGATCCTCGAGCGAGCCCGCACGATCGGCCCCGGCAACGTAGAGGATGCCTTGCTCGATCTCGAGAGCGAGGAGCTTGTCCGCTGGCTCGCGGAGCCGATCCGCACACCGTGAGCTCCACATCCGGGCAGGCGAGCATCGGACCAGACGGAAACTGAGGAGCATGCTTGCCAGGCGTGGATGCCGCCGTGTCGCGGCATCGATTGAAGGCACAACGCGATATCGCCTACCTCCGTGTCGCATTCGACGCGACGTGGCCATCCCTCCGCTCCGGCCACGCCGGTGAACACGAGGTCGAGAGAGCTCTCAGCCGGGAGGCGCGGTATTCTACTCGGGATCGTCGAAGTGGGCGATCCTCGCGAGATCCTGCCGCAGCTGGAGGTCGCGCTCCACGAGGAGGAGATCGAGCTCCTCGTCGGAGGCGTACGCCAACCTTCGATGGCGCTCCGCGACCCGGCTGTCGATCGCCCGGACCATGCGCACCGCGAGCCACGCAGCGGCGATCGACGCCACGTCGGACGCGATGAACATCGCGCGGGACCGGATGAACTCCGCCGCTGTCAGAGCCGGCACGGCAGAGGCCGCCCACCCGAGGCCGCGGCTCGCGACATAACACCCCCACCACACGCCGAGCGCGGCATGGCGTACCGCGCCCGCCCGCGGGGCGTGCGCCACCTCGACGCGCCGGTAACCCCCCGCGCCGTCCAGGAGCGGGCGCGGAGCAGGCTCCGGCACACCCGCCGGAGCAAGGCCGTCGTGGAGATCTCGCAGCACCCTGTACGGCTGCACCAGGTTCACGACGGGGATAAGGAACGCCAGGACCGCCTCGGAAGGCGTCCAGGCAAGACCCCGTACGGGATCCAGCGCACCAGCCGCCGCGACCGCCCTGGCGAGCCAGCGCAGGAACACTACCCCCGTAACGAGCCCGAGCCCCAGCTCGAGCAGCCCCCCGACCTCACGGAGCGTATTGGCAAGCCGCCACGTCGACTCCGAGACCTCCATCCCGCCGAGCAACAGAATGTGCCATGCCCCGGCCAGCGCCGTGAACACCGCCGCCGCCCCCATCGCGATCAGCCCGGCAATCGCCACATGAGCGCTCCGGCGCACGACGCGGACGTCGCGACTCCACCCCTCCCGCGCCTCCGTCCACCCGCCCACGACGAGCGAGACTACCAGCGCGGCTCGCCGCATCGCAAGCGACGTGGCCGCGGAACACACGTGAGAAACGTGCGTTTCGAGGCCCCCGCTCCTCGCCCAGCGCCACGGACCGCAGGGCGGCGATACGTCAGCTCGCCATCGCCGGCTCGCCCCGCCGCGCGAGGTCCTCCAGCTCGAAGAGCGCGGCCCGGAAGCTCTGGATGGTCGCGTAAAGCCCTTGCCGGAGCGGCACCCGCGGCTCGAACCCCAGCGTCCGCCGCGCCAGATCGATCGCCGGACGCCGCCGCGCCGGATCGTCCTCCGGCAGCGGGCGGAATCCGATCCGGCTCGCGCTCCCCGTGAGCCGCACGATCTCCTGCGCCAGATCGAGCACCGTCACCTCCACCGGACTCCCCAGGTTGACGGGCCCCACCTCCGACGGGTGCTCCATCAGCCGCAAACACCCGTCCACAAGGTCGTCGACGTGACAGAAGCTCCGCGTCTGCGACCCGCTCCCGTAAACCGTCAGCTCCTCCCCCCGGAGCGCCTGGACGATGAAGTTGCTCACCGCGCGCCCGTCGTCGATCGCCATCCGCGGGCCGTACGTATCGAAGATCCGCGCGATCCTCCCCCACGCCCGCCCCTGACGGTGGAAGTCCATCACGAGCGACTCCGCGCACCGCTTGCCTTCGTCGTAACAGGCGCGCACCCCGACCGGGTTCACCCGCCCGACGTAGCTCTCCGGCTGCGGGTGGACCTCCGGATCGCCATACACCTCGCTCGACGACGCCAGCAGGAGCCTCGCGCCGTGCCGCTCGGCGCATAGGAGCGCGTGCAGCGTGCCCGTCACGTTCGTGATCGTGGAGCGCACCGGATCGCCACGCCAGCGCGCAGGGCTCGCCGGCGACGCCAGGTGATAGACCCTGTCGACCTCGTAATCGAACGGCACGGCCACGTCGTGCTCGACCAGCCAGAAGCGGCTGCTGCGCATCAAATGAGCCACGTTGGCCGGCGAGCCCGTCGAGAAATCGTCGAGCGCGATGACCTCGTGGCCGTCCGCGAGGAGCCGCTCGCACAGGTGCGAGCCGATGAAGCCGGCTCCCCCCGCCACCAGGATGCGCATGCCGCTCCCCACGACCCTCCCGTCTGCGTCACCCATCGGAACACCTCCGTCGTCGCAACACCGCCCCTCGTGAACCGCCGAGACCACCCCCCGCCGCGCGCCGCCTCACGCGAGCGGGCTCCGGCAATGCTCCGGGTCGCAGCGGCGAACGCCGGACGCAGGGCCGCTCCGCTCCACGTCGTCGTCCCCTCGCTCGTCGAGCGTGTGGCACGGCCGCAAGAGGAGCTCGTCGACGAGGTCGAGGAGCGCGTCCACGCGGTGCGCGCACGTGTGGCGCGCCAGCACCGTCCTGCGCCCGTGCTCGGCGACGCCGCGCGCGTACTCCGGATCCGAGAGGAGCGCGCGGAGGTGCTCCGTCATCTCCGCGCCCGTGCGCGCGACGAGGAAGTCGCGGCCAGGCGAGAAGAGGCGCTCGACGTCGGCCCACGGCGCGCTCACGAGCGGGATCCCGCAGGCGAGCGCCTCGAACGGCCTGATCGTGGGGATGCCGGGGAGCAACGCGGCGTACGGCCTCCGCGGGACGTGCACCGTGACCCGGGCGCGCGCGTAAGCGTCGGGGACGAGGTGGTTGGGGAGCCAGCCGGAGTACTCGATGCCAGCGTCCGAGAGCGCCGAGAGCGCGCGATCGGGGTAGCGCACGCCGTGGACCCGCGCGCGGAGCCCGAGCGCCCTCACGGGCTCGACGAGGAACTCGTGGAGCTCCGCCGTCCGCTCGCCGTCCCCCCAGTTGCCGATCCACACGAGATCGCGCTCCTTCTCGACCTCTGGCAGCGGCCGGAACAGGCGCACGTCGGCGGCCTCGTGCCACACCACCGCGCGCCGCGCGACGCCGCGGGTCAGGTAGAGATCGCAAATGCTCTTTCCAAAGCCGAGCACGCAGTCGTACCCCGTGAGATCGCGCCGCACGATCGCGGCTGGATCGGTGATGAGCCCGTGGTGCGTGTCGTGGAAGAGCAGGCGATAGCGATCCGTGCGCGCGCGGTGCTCGCCGAGGCGCCGCACGAGCTCCCGGTCGCTCCGCTCGTGGACGAGCACGACGTCGACCCCTGCGAGCGCCGCGTCGAGGTCCAGGGTGGAGAGCGCGTAGCGGCGCGGGCGGAGGCGCGGATAGACGGCGGCCGCCTCGCGCAGCGCGTCCGGGCCGTACGCCGCGACGAGGCCCAGGGCGCTCCAGGCGTCCTCGGGCTCGAAGGCGACGACCTCGTGGCCGCGCGCGTCGAGCTCGGCCGCGATCCCGCGGAGGAAGTGCGCGTCCGGATGGTCCCAGTCGGAGAGCAAGGAGTGGCAGAAGAGGGCTATTCGCATGGTGCTCCAGGGGGCGTGGGCGCAGGAGGTGAGCCGACACGCCGGGGCGCCGGCGGCCGGGCGGCGAGCGCGACGGCGTAGACATCGAGGTAGCGGCGGGCCATGGCGCGCGGGCTGAAGCGCACCGCGCGCCGGCGGGCGAGCGCGCCGAGCGCCTCGCGGCGCGCGGTGTCCCGGACGAGGTGGGCGAGCGCGGCGTGGAGCGCGCGCGGATCGTCCGCGGGGACGTAGACGGCCGCGTCGCGCCAGATCTCGCGCAGGCTGGGCAGGTCGCCGAGGACGAGCGCGCAGCCGGAGAGGGCGGCCTCCAGGATGGCCATGCCGAACGGCGCGTACCGCGCCGGGGACGCATAGATCGCGGCGCGCGACATCCACCACGCGAGCTCCGGCTCGTTCACCCACCCGAGCGAGCAGAGGCTCTCCCCCGCGCGGCGGCCGACGCCGCCCGGCGCGACGTCGCTCCCGGCCACGAGCACGGGCCAGGCGAGTTGGGGCGCGACCCTCTGGAGGGCCGCGAGGTTCTTGGCCTCGTCCCAGATCCGGCCGGCCGCGAAGACGAACCGCTCCTTCGGCGCCGGCACGAACCGCCTCCGGTCGCGCGCGTGCGGGATGACGTGGCCGCGGCCCAGGCCGAGCGCCCCGTACTCGCCCGCGAGGGCGCTCAGCATCGCCGCGGTCGGCGCGACCACCGCGTCCGCGGCCCGGAGCCCCTCCGCGACCCGCGCGCGGTAGCGCTCGTAGCGGACGGGCGCCGGCCGGCGGTGGACCGCGCGCCACCACGACAGCACGCAGGAGTGCGCCACGACGACGCGAGGCGCCCGGAACGGCAGGGCCGCGTGGCAATAGCCGTTCAGGTGGACGAGGTCCGGCCGCACCCGATCCTCCAGGTCGAGCAGCCAGTCGCCGGCGGCCGCGACGTCGTCCCACGGATCATCCATCCACTCGAGCCGATAGGCGCTCTCGACGAGCTCGAGGCCCGGTATCGCGGCGGCCGCCTCGCGCGCCGCGGGCGACAGGGGCCCGCCCATGATCGCGAGCACCGTGGCCACGCCGGCGCGAGAGAGCGCGCCGGCGAGCTCGATCGCGGCCGTCCACACGCCGCCCTGCGCGTCGGCCGTCATCAGCACCCGGCCGGGCCGCAGCGCCGCGGCGCCCGTGGCTCCCCCGTCAACGCGCGCCATGCTCGAGCTCCGCGAGCGGCAACGGCCGGCTGTCCGGGAGATCGCCGACGGTCCGGTGCTCGGCGATGTAGTAGGCGTGCGCCCGCTCCCAGGCCCCGTCGTCCGGCGCCCCCCACCGCCGGGTGTACGCGGGGGAGCCGGGGTACGGGAACGCGGGGACAGGCTCGTTGGCCCACACGCCGAGCCCGAGGAGGCGCTGCCGCCACGACACCGCCTCGGCGGGATCGCCGGAGCCCGCGTCGCTCAGGTTGGCCTGCACGAAGGGCACGCTCCGCCGGGCGTGGACGAGCAGCGCGGTGAGCTCCTCGATCGAGGCGCTGCACCGCCTGGCGAGCGCGTCCATCCCGTCGATCGAGGGGCGCTCGACGCCGGCCTCGATCGATACGCAGCCCGCGCGGCCGAGGAGATCGAGCATCTCGCGCGACCAGCTGTCGATCCTGAGCTGGACGCCGAACACCACGTCCCGCGCGCAGAGCGCCTCGAGCAGGGCCCGGTCGGGCAGGAAGCGCTCGTCGATGAAATAGACGTGGCGCACGCCCTCGGCGAGGAGCGCGTCGAGCTCGTCGAGCACCGTCGCGAGCGGGCGCTTCCGGAGCCTGTCGCGCGAGCCCTCCCTGGCGCAGGAGGCGCAGCGGCACGGGCTGCCGCGCGAGGTCTCCATCTCGGCGCTCGGCCCCTCGGGCACGGCGTCGAAGCGGTGGTGGTGGTGGACGTGACGCGCGATCGTCGCGCCGTCCCACCGCAGGGCCGGCAGCGTCCTCAGGCAGGCGGCGTACGGGCCGCCCTGCACGTGGTCGATGCCGTTCCTGCGGTAGGCGATCGACGGGATCTGCCAGAAGCGCGACTCGGTCGCGCCGGCGAGCATGACGAGGATCTCCTCGCACTCGCCGAGGACCACGACGTCGACGCCGAGCTTGCGGAGCGCCGCGCGCGGGGTCGCGGAGCCGTGCGGCCCCACGGCGACGAGCAGACCGCCGTGGCCGCGCAGGGCGGCCACCGCCGCCATGGGCACGCGCAGCTCGGGCGGGGGGCTGCGCCACGAGAGGTAGCTCGGCGCCGTGGCGATCACGGTCATGTCCGGGCGGAGCGCCGCGACGTCGTCGCGCAGCGCGACGAGGTCGATGCCGCGCGCCTGGGCGTCGATGAGGGCGGCCTCGTGCCCCGCGCGCTCGAGCAGCGCCCTGGCGTACCCGAGCTCGATCGGCAGGTGCGGCTCGCGGCAGCCGAGGTAGACGCTGCCGTGGAAGGTCCAGGGCGGGTTGACCAGCGCGACCTTCACGACGCGGCCTCCAGCCGGTCCAGCCGGGCGGAAGAGGGGATGTCCGAGTAGACGGCCCCGAGGCGCGCCTCGACGCCGAGGCGCCATTGATAGACCGCGCTTAGCCCGTCGCGCAGGGCGACGCGCGGCGCCCAGCCGGTGAGCGCCTGGAAGGCGCGGCAGTCGGAGACGTAGTACCGCGGATCGCCCGGCCTCCACGAGGCGAGCGAGACGACCGGGCGGCGCCCGTCGAGCTCCGTGAGCAGGTCGAGCAGCTCGACGAGGCTCACCGCCGCCTCCGGGCCGCCCCCGATGTTGAAGGCGCGGCCCGAGGCGGGCTTGAGCTTTCGCCGCGCGAGCAGGAGGGCGTCGACGAGGTCCTCGATGAAGAGCGCGTCGCGGACCTGCAGCCCGTCGCCATAAAAGGTGATCGGGTCGCGGCGGATGGCGCGCGCGACGAAGTGGGCTATCCACCCCTGGTCCTCGTTTCCGAACTGCCGTGGGCCGTAGACGCAGCTCACCCGGAGCACCGCGGCGCGGAGCCCGAAGGTGCGGGCGTAATCGAGGACGTACTGATCGGCGGCGCCCCTGGAGCACCCGTAGGGGCTCGTGAGATCGAGCGGCTGCGCCTCGGAGATGCCGTGCTCGCGCGCGCGCGCGCAGAGGGGTCGATACCGCTCCTCGCCGCGCTCGAGGGGGAGCTCGCGCAGCGCGCCATAGACCTTGCTGGTGGAGGTGAAGAGGAGCGGCGGAGGGCGGTCGAGCTTCCGGAGCGCCTCGAGGACGTTGAGGGTGCCGCGCGCGTTCACCTCGAAATCGTGCGCAGGGTCCGCGACGCTCCTCGCGACGGCGACCTGCGCGGCGAGGTGGAAGACGAACGAGGCGCGCCGCACCGCGTCGCACACGGCCTGCTCGTCCCGGACGTCGCACACCCGGATCTCCACGCCAGCGCCGTGACGCCCCTTGAGGAGCTCGACGTTGCGCTCGACGAACGCGCGCGAGAGGTTGTCGAGGACGAGGACCGGCTCCCCCTTCCGGAGCAGCTCGTCGGCGAGGTGAGAGCCGATGAACCCGGCTCCACCCGTGATCAGGACATGGTCAGGCATAGGATGCTCCGTTCCGGTCTGGACGAGCAGCGGGCGGCGAGAGAGCACCTCGCTTGCGGACGGCGCACGGCGGCGCGGCGGCGCGGCGCGACACGCAGACCGAGCGCCCGCACGCCGCGCGATGTCCCCCCCGGCTCCGCGCCTCGCTGCGCAGGAGTCGCTGAGGAGACACCGATTAACATGCGCCCTGGAGACCCGCAATCGATCGAAGGAGCTTTGTCTCACGATCGGTATCGTGCCTTCCGCGCGCCCTGGAGAGGGTACGGCGCCGCCGGATGGCAGCGGAGACTCGATGTGTCGCGAAGGGGGTTTAGGGCGAGGAGCGCCCCTCGGACACGCGATGAGAGCGGCCGCGGACGGGGGCGGGAAGGGAGGAGCGCGCTCGGCGCAGGGCGGAAAGAGAGGGCGCCGCGGGCGCGAGCCCTCGTGAGGCTCAGCTCGCGGTCGGCTGGCCCGTCAGGCGCAGGTAGATGTACGCGAGCCCGATGGCGACGATCGGCCCGGCCACGAGCGTGCCGAGGCAGCAGGCGAGCACGCCCGCCAGCATGAGCGCGAAGGCGAGCAGGCCATAGACGAAGAGACCGCCCTTGTGGCCGGTCGTGATTCGCCAGCTCTCCTTCATTGCGTCGATGGCGCCCAGGTTCTTATCGACGATGCACAGGGTCGTCATGCTCAGGCCGAGCGCGAGGATGACGCCGGGGACGATCAGGAAGACCATGCCGATGCCGACGGCGAGGGCGGTCAGGAGCTGGGCCCCCAGGATGGACGGGAACCACCGCCCGCCGCCGAGGACGTCGCCGAACGAATACGGCTGGCCGCGCGCGACCTTCAGCAGGAGGTTGTTCAGGCCTCCGGCGAAGTAGCTGCCGACCACGAGGGAGACGAGCTGCATCAGACCCCGGATGGCCAACCCCGCCCCGGGCGCGTCTCTCGCGAGCGCCGCCTGGATGCCTCCGCCGATGCCGTTGGGGATGCCCGACGCGAATCCGACGACGACGATCGCGCCGATGAGGATCGCCGGGTCGCGCTTCACCCGCTCCCAGCCGAAGGACGCCGCATCTCCCGCTCCCCACGACGTCGCGCCGTCCATTCCCGGGGGTGAACCGTAGCCGCCGCCTGGAGGCGGCCCGTAGCCCCCGCCGCCCGGAGGCGCACCGAAGCCTCCGCCGCCCGGGGGCTGGCCCCAGCCGCCGCCGCCGCCCGGGGGCGGACCGTAGCCCCCGCCGCCCGGAGGCTGGCCCCCGCCGCCCGGAGGCTGGCCCCCGCCGCCCGGAGGCTGGCCCCAGCCGCCGCCGCCCGGGGGCGGACCGTAGCCCCCGCCGCCGCCCGGGGGCTGGCCCCAGCCGCCGCCGCCCGGAGGCTGCCCCGGCGGCTGACCGTAGCCGCCCCCGGGGGGCTGGCCGTAGCTGCCGCCCGGAGGCTGCCCCGGCGGCTGGCCGTAACCGCCACCCGGAGGCTGCCCCGGCGGCTGGCCGTAACCGCCACCCGGAGGCTGCCCCGGCGGCTGGCCGTAACCGCCACCCGGAGGCTGCCCCGGCGGCTGACCGTAACCACCACCCGGAGGCTGGCCGTAGCTGCCCCCCGGGGGCTGCCCCGGCGGCTGGCCGTAGCCGCCGCCCGGCGGCTGACCGTAACCGCCCCCCGGCGGCTGGCCGTAGCTGCCCCCCGGGGGCTGCCCCGGCGGCTGGCCGTAGCCACCGCCCGGCGGTTGACCCTGGCCAGCGCCCCCGGGCGGCTGTCCGTAACCGCCGCCCGGCGGCTGGCCGTAGCCACCGCCCGGCGGTTGACCGTAACCACCACCGCCCTGACCGCCCCCTGATCCCCCGCCCCAGCCACCTTGGCTCATCTTGTCTCCACTGGGTGTGAATACCGACTACGCCCAACCAAGTACCCCCCAACTATACGTGGAGGGCGCCGGCACGGAACAACTAACTTCCGGCGCCGTGGCGCCTCCCCTGGTGCGCGTGCGCGCCCGCACCGCGCCGCGCCGCCGCGCAGAGGAGCGACGGATCAATGCGCCGCGCGCGTCCGCGATTGCAGCGCTGTCCGCAATCACGGGTCGCGCGCGGTATTCGCCGATGGACAGCGATTGAGCGCTCGATGCTTATTGTGGGACGCGCGAGCGAGCCGCGAGCGGATCACCTCGGCGGCGGGCCGTCCAGGCACAGCCCGGCGATGCTGCTCGTGAACGACGTCCCATCCGCTCGCCGGACCGCGGCGGAGTTGCCCGTGAGCGGCGACGAGAACACCCCCTCGACGACGCCAGCCCCCTGCTTCGCCGTCACGGAGCGGCCGACGAGGGATCCGGGCGACACGGCCTCGATCGGCTCTCCCGGGGCGACCGCCTGCTCCTCGGGCAGCTCCGCGCGCCGGAACCCGCCGAACCGCACCACCGTGCCGCCGCTCTTTCCTGGCATGATCTTCCCGATGCACCGCCCGAGCGGCGCGCTGACGACCGCGTAGCTCACGGCGGCGTCCACCGGCAGCCGCCTCGACTCGCCCACCAGGGTGACGGCGACGGCGAGGACGAACGCGGCGACCGGGACCGCGAGCGCGGTCGCCACCACGACCGCGGCGGCGCCGGACGTCGCACGGCTGAACGAGGCGAGCTCGGCGCCCACCGCCTGCTCGAACGACCGCAGGATCACGACCTGGCGCGCGCGCACGCGCTCGAGGACGGCCGGCGCGACAAGGTTGTCGGCGGCGCAGAAGCCGCACCGCGCGATCGCGCCGTCGCCTGCGCCGAGCGGCGCGCCGCACACATGGCACGCCGCCGGCTCGCCCGGGGCCGCCGGGGGGCGCGCGGCGCACGCCTCCTCGAGCCGCCGCTGCCGGCGGCGCATGACCGCGAGAACGGCCGCGCCGGTCCCGACGGTGCCGAGCCACGCCGCCGTCACCATGCCGCCGGTGACGAAGTTCCCCTCGGTGTCGGGGCTGACCCAGACCCCCAGCACGACGAGCGCGGCGAGCGACGTGATGGGCACCGAGGCGAGCGCGAACACGACAAGGAGCCGCGCGTGCCGCTGCGACGCCGTGACCAGCTTCCGCCGCAGCGCGTCCGAGAGCTGGCGGCGGCGCACGTCGGTCTGGAAGACGACGTGCGCCGCCGCGCGCAGGCCCTGCGCAGCGTCCGCGGGCGGCGGGCCGCGGTAGTGGCACGCCGCGCAGTCCATCAGGTCCGGGCTGGCGAGCGATACCGGCGCGGGTCGCCCGCAACGCGGGCAGTGCACGGCGAGCATCGTGCCGATGCTACGCCAGCCGCGCCTCGGCGCGTCAAGGTGCCTCGGCGCCCGCCTGACGCCGCCGCTCGCGCCCCGACGCCTGGCCGATCTCGCGGAGCGCCGCCGCGAGCGAGGAGAACGTGGCCAGCGCGCCGAGGTCGACGTCGATGAGGCTCTCCGCGATCTCGGGGCGCACGCCGACCAGGTAGACCTGCGCGCCGAGCAGGGCGGCCGCGCGGCTGGTCAAGCCCAGGAAATGAGCGACCTGGGCGTCGACGAACGGGACGCCCGTGAGGTCGAGCAGCACCGACAGCGCCTCGTGCCGGCTCACCCCCTCGGCCACCTTCTCGAGCACCTGCTGCGCGCGGCCGTTGTCGAGCATGCCGATCAACGGCACGAGCAGCACGCCGGCGAGGAGCGGGATGATCGGACAGCCCAGCTCCCGCACGGTCTGCGACAGCGCGCGCTCGCTCGCGAACGCCTGCTGCAGGTCGGCGTGCTTCGTCGACAGCGACTCCAGCAGCGCGTCGCGCTCGAGGGCCGCCCCGAGCAGCGTCCCCCAGATCGCGACCGTGCCCTCGTCCCCGGTCATCGCGACGACGGCCGGGCCGATGAGCACGAGGATCCCCCAGTCGCGCTCCACGGAGCGTATCGGCAGGAGCAGCACCGTGTACGTGCCGTCCGTGGCCGAACGCGGCAGCATCTCCGCCGGCGGGAACGCCTCCAGCCCATAGCGGCTCCCGTTCGGGGGGACGGCGCTGCCGTCGCGGCTGTAGGCGCCCACGACGACGAGGCCCGTGCGCTCCGCCGGGTCGTCCCACAGCGCGAGGCAGCCCCAGACCATCGTGGTCGTCTCGAGCCACGAGAGCGACCGGTACTCCTGCTGGGTGCCCCCCAGCAGGGCGAAGCTCACATCGTAGTTGGTCCTCGCGAGCACGCCGAGCTGATGGACGGCGTGGGTCTCGGCGTCGAGCCGCGCCCGCGCGCTCGCGAGGCGCGCCAGCTCCACGAAGTCTTGCGCCCGCCGCCTGGCCGCGGCGTCCAGGGACATGCCGCGCCGCTCGGGGAGCTGGTCCATCAGGCGGGCCGTCGACAGCAGGGAGCCCAGATCGGGCGTGACCGCGATGGCTTGCCGGTAAGCGCGCTCCAGCTCGGCGGCCGGGACGGGCGCGGCGCCCTGGAGCGCCGAGAAATACATGTCGACCACGCGCGTGACCGCCGGCCACACCGCGGTCGGCGGGGTATCCGGCGGGAGCGGCCGCGGCAGGAGCAGCAGCTCGACCATCTGTCGGGCCAGCGTTGCGCGGGTGTCCTCCTGGGAGGCCGCGCCCTCCGACTCGAGGAAGTTCTGGACCCTGCTGCAGCCGCACGAGCTCCGCAGGACGAGCGCGTTGGCCGTGCGCACGCCCTCGGGCGGGAACGGCTCGCCGGCGATCATCGACGCGAGCAGGTCGCACGCCGCGGTCCCCATCATCTCGAACCGCTGGCGCACGGTGGTCAGCGGCGGGTCGGCGCTCTGCGCCTCCACGACATCGTCGAAGCCGATGATCGCGAAATCCTCGGGGATACGGACGCCCGCCGCCTTCAGCTCGGACATCATCCCGAGCGCGTTCTTGTCCGTCCCGAAGACCGCCGCCGTGCACGAAGGCAGCTGCGCGAGCAGCGCCGGCGCGGCGTCCCGGCCTCCGCTGTACATGTTGTTGTCGCACGGGATGACCAGAGCGGGGTCGAAGGGGATCCCCGCCTCGGCGAGCGTGCTCTCGTACGCGTCGCGGCGCTCGCGCACATCGTACGCGGCCAAGTTGCCGACGAACGCGATGCGCCGGTGCCCGTGCTCGATCAGGTGGAGCACCGCGCTCCGGATGCCCCCGTGGTTGTCCGGGAGCACGGCAGGACAGGGGATCTCGGCGGGGCGGGCGCCGAGCGTGATGAACGGGACCCCGGCGCGCGCGAGCTCCTCGAGGCCTCCGAACTCGATGACGACGATCCACCCGTCCACCTGCTCCCTGGCGAGCGAGGGCGCCCGGACCTCGGACGGCGTGCCGCGCAGCACCAGCGTGCGGATCCCGCGCCGCTGGGCCGACTCGTGGATGCCGATCAGGATGGGACCCCAGAACGCGCCGGAGAGGAAGGGCGCGACGATGCCGAGGGTAGGAGGGCGGGCCGCCGCGCGCTCCCCCTCGGGCTGGCGCGCATCGGGGCCGGAGGCGCCGGCATTTTCCCTGGTCTTCCACCTCGCGGCGCCGGGTAGCTCGCCCCACTGCTCCGGCAACGGTACCGCACTGCCCTGGCGACCCTGACCCATTCCGAAGGCCTCCTGCTCCACGAGTGGCCGCCCTCCCCACGACCGCTGCGAACCCGCCACATCGTACACGCGGAGCCCGCGGCGCGCGCGAGGAGTCTCGCGTTCTGCCGCGGAATCCGGAACGGACCGTCAGACCGCGGACACGTGCACCTCACACCGCCCGCGTTTTCGGCCGCGGGCGCGCTGCGGGCGCCTCTCGACGCGAGCGCGAGGCGCTCCGGCCTGGTGGCCGCGGGCGAGCTGGTCGGTGGTATCTTCCTGCGATGCAATACCGCGACGAACGAGACGCGCTGCGCGGGCGTGTGGACAGCCTCGAGGAGGAGCTCGCGGCGGCCAGGAAGCAGCTCGACGAGCACCGCGACGGCGATCGGGCGGCGCGCGTCGAGCAGCTCGAGCGCCAGATGGCGGAGGCCCGTCGCGTGCTCGACCAGCTCGGCCGCGAGCTCGACGCGGTGCGCGGCCGGCCGAGGCGGTCGTCGGCGGCGCCCCTCCTGGCGATGATGGCGGGCCTGGGGCTCTGCGCCATGGTCGCGAGCTATCTGCTGGCGCGGCCGGGGCGCGAGATGATGGCGGTCGTTCAGCAGCCGGCCGCGCCCCCGCCTCCCCTTCCCCTCCCGGCGGAGCCAGCGCCGGCCCCCGAGCCAGCGCCGGCGCTGCCCGAGCCGGCCACGCCGGCACCCGAGGCGCCGTCGCGGACCGCGACCGCGACATGGAACGCGGCCGTCACGCGCGCGACGGGGCTCCCCCTCGCGGCCGGCGCGGCGTGCACGGTCGAGGCGGAGCTCGCGAGCTCGGGCGGCGACATCCGCGTGCCCGCGCTCCAGGTCGTCTGCGGCGGAAAGCCGATCTACCGATCGAGCGATCCGCTGAACGGCATGTCGATGTTCAGCAGCGGCGTCGAGGAGGACTCGGGCACGGCCGCCGGCACCTACGCCTATGCGATCTCCTACGAGGACAAGGGCTCGCGCGCCGGCGACCGGGCCGAGGTCTCGCTCGACAGCGTCCGCAGGACCGGCGCCGTCTGGCGCGACTCGGCGCCCGCCTATCGCGTCGAGTTCATGCTGGCTTACCAGAGCCTCCCCGTCGCGGGGGAGCCGCTCCTCGACGCCACCCGGAGGGCGCTGCGCCGCTCCGCGCGCGTCACCGAGGCCACGGGACCGAGCCCGGTGAAGGCGGGCGCGAGGTGCTCGCTGCTCGTCTCGCCGCTCCCGCAAGGCGGCAAGTGCCTCACGCGCCTCGCGTGCGCCGGCCGCATGCTTTACGGCGCGGGCACGACGGGCGTCTCCGAGTGCACGGTGGAGGGGGACCAGGTCGTCCGCGTCCACGACGGGAACACGACCCCGAACGGCGGCGATCCGGCGTTCGATCTCGACCTCGCGACGGGGCGCGTCACCGTCAAGGACGAGGCGGGCGGCGCAGCGTGGACCGTCGGCGTGCAGCTCGATCCGAGCGGCTGAGCCCCGATCGCCGATCTCTCCGCGCTTCTTCGGCCGAGAAGTCAGCGCGATGTCGAGCGGCGCCGCGGCGTCCCGGTCTGCTCGATGAGGTGCCACGTCAAGGCCGACCGCGCTACCGCGTCACGCCTCAACACCACTGCCCGCCTCGAGCGACCGCGCGATACACCGGGTTGCCGAACCACACCTCACCCGAGGGCGGCAGCCTCGCGATCTGGCCACGCACCGACGCGTCCGTGAGCGCGCCCTGGGGGAGCTCCAGCCGGGAGAGCTTCGTGAGCGAGCACAGATCCGCCGGCAGCTTCTCGAGCGGGTTGCTCGTCAGATCGAGCCGCTCGAGCTTCGTCAATGTGTTCACGCCCGCGGGCAGCTCGGAGATCCGGTTGTTCATCAGGAACAGCTTGCGCAGCGACGTCATCGCGAACACCGCGGAAGGCACGTGATCGAGCGCGTTGCTCTCCAGGCGCAGCTCCTCCAGGCCGGTGAGCGCGGCCATCTCCGACGGCAGCGACGTGAGCGCGTTCTTCTCGAGCTCGAGCAGCGTCAGGCGCGTGAGCCCGCCGAGCCACGAGGGGACCGCGGTGAGCTTCGCGCCCCACAGGTACAGCGAGCGAAGGCTCGTGAGCGGGCGGATCGCCTCCGGCACCCGCGGAAACGGGTTGTTCCCGACGGCGAGCACCTCGATCCGGCCGAGCTTCGCGAGGCTCGCGGGCAGATCGGTGAGCTTGCAGCTGCGCAGGCCGAGGATGCGCAGCGCGGGGAGCTCCCCCGCGGGCGCGGCGTCGACGCGCGCGTTCTTGTCGAGCTCCAGCGCATCGAGCGCGGCGAGGCGGCCGAGCTCGCGAGGCAGCGCGGTCAACCGGTTTGTCTGGAGCGACAGGTCACGCAGCCTCGGCAAGCGCGTGATCTCGTCCGGGAGAGCGCCGAGCTGGTTGTTGCCGGCGCACAGCGTCTCCAGCGAGGCGAGCTCGGAGATCTCGGCGGGCAGCGAGGTGAGCTCGTTGCCGTCGACGTAGAGCGACTCGAGGCGCGAGAGCTTGCCTATTTCGCGTGGCAGCACAGTGATGCGGTGACCACGGACGTTGAGCCTCTTCAGCCCGGAGCAATTCCCTATCTCGGGCGGCAGGCCGGTGATCGAGCGGCCGCCCACGGTCAGGCACGTGAGCCCCGGGATCCGGAAGACCTCGCGCGGGATCTCCTCGCCGGTGACGGAGATCTCGAGGTACACGAGATCCGGTAGGCGCGAGATCCCCGTGACGTCGGCGTCGCCCGAGACCCCGGTGAGCTTCAGGCTCCGGACCCCGGAGGGGCTCTTTAACGCCGCGCGCAACGACTTCGCCGTGCCTGCCATCGGCCACGATGGTACCGCAGACCGAGCCGCCAGGCCTCGACCGGGCGGATGAAACCGCTGCCCGAAGGTCGAAGGCGCCTTACGCGCGTCCTCCCGCTCCTGAGCCGTCACCCTCCGGGGTGCGCCATGGTCCCGGTCACCCGCTCCTTCACGGTCACCTCGAACCGCGCGGGCGGCTCGGCCTCCAGGTCGGCGTGACGTCCCGCACCGAGGCATAGGCAAATATGCCCATGCCTCGTGCCGGAGGGCTCGTGTACGACCTCGTCGCGGTCACCTTCATCGGGTGATTCGAGGACGGATGGCTATCTTGAATTAGAGAGGCGGGGACGAATGGACACGCTTCGCAATTTCGGTGGGATCGTTGCGATCGCGGCGTTCGCGGCGGTGGCCTGCTCCAGCTCGGTCGATGGGACGAACGAGGCGACTTCCGGCGGCGACAGCGCTGGAGGGCCCGGCTCCGGTGCCACGGGAGGCTCGTCGACGACGGGTGGCTCCTCGACGACGGGTGGCTCCTCGACGAGCGCCTCTTCGGGCGTGGTCGATGGCACCGGCAGCAGCGGCGGGCCCCCGGCCTCGGGGAACGCAGGCGCGGGCGGCGGGGGCACCGCCGGCTCCGGATCGAGCGGCGCTGGAGGAGAGACGCAGAGCGCGGGCTGCGGCAGCGCGACCGCGCCGAAGAGCGGCCTTTTCAGCATCGATGTCGGGGGCACTACGCGCGAGTACATCCTCGCCGTACCGGACAACTACGATTCGAGCAAGCCTTACCAGCTGATCTTCACCTGGCATCCCCGCGGCGGCTCGGCCGAGCAGGTCGCGACCGGGTTCGGCGGCGGATACTACGGGCTCCAGAGCCGCGCGAACGGCTCGGCGATCTTCGTCTCCCCCGAGGGCATCAATGAAGGCTGGGAGAACACGGGTGGCCGCGACATCGCGTTCCTCCGCGCCATGCTCGACCGCTTCCGCGGCGAGCTCTGCATCGACCAGAGCCGGATCTTTTCGACGGGATTCAGCTACGGCGGCATGATGTCCTACGCGATCGGCTGCGCCATGGGCGACACCTTCCGCGCCATCGCCTCCATGTCCGGCGCGCTGTACAGCGGCTGCGAGGACGGCGACCACCCCGTGGCCATGTGGGGCGCCCACGGCGACGCCGACAACGTGGTTCCGTTGGAGAACGGTCAGAGCGCCCGCGATGTCTTCCTCGAGAGAAACCACTGCGGGCAGCAGACCACACCGGTCGAGCCGAGCCCCTGCGTCAGCTACGAGGGCTGCGACGCGGGCTATCCCGTCGTCTGGTGCGAGTTCAGCGGGGGCCACGCGCCGCAGAACAACTCCGGCGAGTCGATCTGGCGCTTCTTCTCGCAGTTCTGAATCGGGCTCTGCGGGATACTGCGCCGCATTTCCGGGGCGCAACGAATCGCAGCGTGGATTGAATGGATGGGTCCGCAATGGTGATCAAAAATCTGCCAGCGAAGCTCTTGATAACTGGAATCCTGAGCATCTGCTCTGGAGGGTGTGGTTCGTCGACCGACGATACCAGCGGAGGGACGACGAGCAGCAGCTCCGGCGGCGCGGCGTCGGTCGGCTCCGGCGGCGCGGCCGGCACGGGCGGCGACGCCGGCACGGGCGGCGCGGGCAGCGGAACCACCGCGGGTAGCGGAGCCACGGGAACCGGTGGCGCTGAGGAGACGGGCAGCGGCGGCAGCGACGGCGCAGGCGGGATGCCCGGCGCTGGCGGCGGCAACAACGGCAGCGAAGAGGCGACGATCGTCCCCGATCCCTCGTGGACCTGCGGGATGCCTGGCGGCATTCCGCTCCCCACGCGCGGCAAGCTCGCCTTTCGGGCGACGCTCCAGCTCGGCGAGACCCACGATGTCGGGACGACGCAGTTCGGACACCGCCGCCTCCTCGATGTGAAAGGGGGCACGCTCGCGGGCGACAAGATCCAGGCCACGTTCCTCACGGGCGGCATGGACCTCGAGCTCACGCTGTCGAACGGATCCGTCGAGCTCGAGGAGATCAACATCCTGAAAGCGAGCGACGGCAGCCTCATCTTGCTGCGGACCTGCGGCGTGGCCGCCGCCGGCGATGGGGTCGTCCGGATCGTCCCGGACTTCGAGGTCGCCAACTCGAGCTCGCTCGCGTGGCTCAACACCGGGAAGTTCGCGGGCACCCGTGTCGTCGACGCCGCGGCGGGCACGATCCAGCTCGACATCTACGACATCAGCGAGGTGGCCGCCGGAGAGCCGAAGATCCAGCTCAAGGATCCCGAGGGCGTCCCGAACCAATCGTGGGAGTGCTCGAAGGCGACCGGGGCGAGGGGCTCGAGCGTGTTCACCGAGTCCGTCTCGCTCGGCGCTTCCGTGTCTGTCGGCGCGAGCAAGCGCGGCACACGCAACATCATTCCCATCACCGGGGGCACGGTCACCGGCGGAATGCTGCTGAGCGGCCTGTCGGGCTCGGTGCTCCCCGGAGGCGCGGACTATCAGCTCATCGGATCGACAACGGTGCTGGACGCCCGGTATGCGCTGGAATCGAAGGACGGCGAGGTCATCGTGGTGAGGAACTGCGGACCGTTCGGCGCGCTCATTCCTGTCTTCGAGACGCGCGCGGACGGCCCCTATGCGATCCTCAACACGAAGTCCTATGTGAGCTCCGACCCGGGTGGCGCGGCGGGGGGCGGGGTGAGCCTCACCTTCTACGAGCGCAAATAGAGCAAGCAGAGCCGCGGTGACACCGGCGCCTCCGGGAGGCGTAGCGGATCGGCCGAGGCGGCAACCTTGTACAAGCTGAAGGCGGTCGGGGTCGACCGAGGGGGCAACCGCTACCAGGGCCTCGGGATGTGGTCGGCCATCTCCGCCGACGTCTTCCGCGCGGCGCGGACCGCCGCGAGCCAGTGGACCTGGTCCGGGTCGCCGTCCCACGGCGGCGCCTCGCGCCAGCGCGCGTCCCAGTACTCGCGTGCTGCCGCCTCGGCCGTCGCGAGCTCGCTCTCGCCCTCGGGCGCGTCCTCGACGCGATCTGCGAAGGCCAGCCATGGCTTCGCGTCGTCGTGGAATGGCCTCAGCGAGGGTGGCGCAGGCTCCCCGTCGAGGATTCCGTCGCTGCTGCGGAGATAGGCCTCGTAGGCGCTCTGCGCCACCGCGTCGCGCCGGTGGATGGTGACCCAGTGCGCGCACGTCTCGCGGTACGCCTCGGCCCACGCGCGATCCTCCTCGGGCACATCATCCCGCCAGGCGCTCGAGTGGAGCTCGTGCAGAGCTCGCTGGCTCGCCTCCACGTCTTCATGACTCGCGCCGCTCGCGCGCCACGCGGCCACGAGGGCTCGCTCGCGAGCTGCGCTCGGTCCCGGCAAGTTCGCCTCCGCCTGCTGGCGGTACCAGTGATAGGGAGGATCCACCATCCGGGGGATGTTCCTCTTCGTGGAGAAGGGTCTCTCGCTTCGTCCTAGCCGGAAGCCCCGCTGGAAAGCGCGGAGCGCCTCGGGGCCGTGGCCCTGGGCCACATCCTCGGCCGTCAGCAGCTTCCAGAGATAGGTCCTGTCCAGGCGCGCGAGCGCCTCGGCCTCGGTGACGGGCTTTCGCTCGAGAGCCCCATAGCCGGCAACGAACGCGCGCTTCACGGCGGCGATCAGCATCGGCCACGGAGGGGCGGCTCTGCCGTCGACCCAGTGGTTGAACTCTTTCCGGTGCGCCTCGGCCCACGCGCGATCCTCCTCCTCTGCCAGATCGTCTCGCCATGCCGTGCCGCACACCTCGCCCAGGTTCTGGAGGTAGGACTTCCATTTTCGTGGATCCTTGGTCATGAACATGACCGACCCATTGCCCGCCTCGTGCACGATGAGATGATGTTTCACGGTTGATCCCCGCCAGGAGGGTCCGTGGGCTCTCCGCCCGTGGGGAACGAGTCGGACGGTCTGGGAGGGCATCCCCAGCCCTCCCCTGCGCCGAGCGGGCAGAGAAGCGGCGCGAATTGAGGAATAGCCCACCCTGGAGGCGGCCCCGGAAGGGTGATCATGGCTTGGATGATATCATCCGACTCGATCGCATCTATGTCGACCATCTTCGGATCCAGCTTCTCGGGCTCGTATCGAAAATCCCACACGTACTTGCACTCGATGTCGGTGTACGCGGGCAGCAACTTCTCGATCTCCTTCTTCGCGTCAGGAACCACCCACGACGCAAATTCTTCGGCGCAAAAGAGATAGTTCGGAAGATTGGGCTTCCCCCTGAGACAGGAGAGCATATCCGCCACGGTGATGTACTTATTCGGACGGTCGTACCATCCGCTCCACAGTCCACCCTCGTTGTCGCGGCACACTACCTTGCCCACCTGGTCGTTCTCGTCCCTTGTCTCCAACCATTCCTTCGCCAGCTCGTGCATGGTCCAGCGCTTCATCGCGATCAGCTTGTCGTGCGGCAGCATCGCGATCTGACGTCTCAGCTCCGCGCGATCTTCTGGGTCCAGGATCGAGCAGCCGACGACGAGCGAAACGAGCACGGCGACACCCAGACGTCTCATACGCCTCCCCCTGAGCGTAACGCACGCTACACCGCGCCGCGTCTCCGGACAAGACCTCCCGCGGGCCGTACAGCGCGAGCGGCAAGACTCCCCTTGTGAGCACGGCGCCCGCAACGTCGGCCTTCGTGATCCCCTCACCTGCGGCGACGACGGCAATCACCAGGATCAACGGCGAACCGTGGCACAGCGCCACCAGCCACTGCTTGTCGGGTGGACGAAATCGAAAGCCGAACGTTCACCTATTGAGCAGACGTTCGCTGTCGTGTTCGGCGGAAACTACCCCCCGAGCACCTCGTCATAGAGGTCCTCGTACGCGCGCGCCATGCGGTCGAGCCCGAACCGCTCCATCACCCGCGCCCGCCCGCGCAAACCCATCTCCGCGCGATCGCCCCGCACCGCCACCGCCTCGAGCGCGGCCGCCAGGGTCTCCGGCGCTCCAGGCGGCACGAGCAGCCCCGTCTCGCCCTCCAACACGATCTCCGGATTGCCCCCCACCCGCGTCGCGACGATGGGCAGCCCCGCCGCCGCTGCCTCGATGAGCGTGAGCGAGATCCCCTCCGTCAGCGACGCGAGCGCGAACACGTCGAAGGCCGGCAGCAGCTCCGCCACGTCACCGCGCGTCCCCGCGAACACCACCGCCCCGCCGAGCCCGAGCCGCGCCGCCTGCGCCTCGAGCGCGGGCCGCTCCGAGCCGTCGCCGATCAGCGTCAGGCGCGCGTCGGGCCGCACCGCGCAGAGCCGCGCGAAGGCGTCGAGCAGCGTCGCGTGATCCTTCTCCGGCGAGAGCCGCGCGACGCACCCCACGTGGTAGCCCGTCGCCGGCACCCCGAGCCGCGCCCGCGCCGCGCCCGCGTCGCCCGGCCGGAACACGTCCGTGTCCACGCCGTTCAAGATCGTCACGACCTTGGCCGGATCGACATGCTCCACCTCGAGCGCGACCGCGCGCGCGTCGTCGCTCACCGCCACCACCCGATCCGTGAGCGCCGCGGCCAGCCGGTTGACCAGCACCTTCCGCTTCTCCTTCGGGTAGTTGCGCCCGTGCTTCGTGTGGACGACGCGCGGTCCGGCGCCGCCCAGGAGCGCCGCCGCCCGCGCGAAGCCCGCCGCGAGCGCGCCATAGAGGTGCGGCCCCGGGTTGTGCGTGTGCACGAGCCGGATCCCCTCGCGCCGCAGCCACGCCGCGAGCCGCACCGGCAGCCCCGGGTCGAGGCCAGGCCCCCGCGGGATCACGACGAGCGGCACGCCGAGCCGCGCGAGCTCCTCGGCCAGCGCGCCGGGCTCCTCCAGCGCGCACACCACCGGCGCGAACCGGTCGCGCGCCATCCGATCGAGCAACCGGAGCACCACCCGCTCGAGCCCACCCACGTTGAGCGAGAGCACGACGTGGGCGACCTTCACGGGGCGGCCCGGCGCGGCCCCCGGCGCCGGCCGGACCCCGGGCGCTCCGATCACGCCGCAGCCCCGCGGCCGAACTCGATCGGCACCTCGGACACGGTGAAGCGGAACTTGCCGCCCGAGGTGACCGGGATGTCGCGGACGAGCTGCACGCGGATGTCCGCCCGCTCTCCGAGGAACCGGCGCAGATCGCGCTCGATGGCCTGCGACGTCTCCGGCCGGTACCCCTCGTTGGGGATGATCTTGATCGTGATCGCCCGCGTCTTGTCCTGATAGACCTGATAACGATCCACCGTCGGGTTGTCCTTGAAGAAGTAGGGGAAGAACACGGACGAGAGGAGCTGGCCGTCCGGCCCGACGATCATGTCGAGCACCCGCCCCTCGACCGAGGCGAGCAGCGGCAGCCCGCGGCCGCACGAGCAGGCCTTCTCGGCCGCGATCACCACGTCCTCGTTCTTGTAGCGGAGCAGCGGCATCGACCGGCACACGAGATCGCTCAGGACCACCTCGCCCGGCTCGCCGGGCCGCGCGTGCCGGCCGCCGTGCAGCACCTCGACGAAGACGTTCTCGACATTGAGGTGCTTGCCCTCGTGGCGCTCGCACTCCGCGCCGATCAGCATCATCTCCCTGCAGCCATAGCGGTCGTAGACCGGCGCCTGGAACGCCCGCTCGATCACCTCGCGCTGATGAGGGAACAGGCGCTCCGCCGTCGCGATGATCCCCTTCGGCGTCGGCAGCCGGCGCCCCGTCTCGACCGCGTAGCGCGCCGTGTAGTAGAGAGGGCTCGTGTACCCCACAACGAGGGCTGGCTGGTAGCGCCAGATTTCGTCCACCACCCCCGCGAGCCGCTCCTCCGAGAGGTTCCACGCGCTGACCGTCTTCTTCCGGATGAGCGCCTCGTGCAGCGTCCGCTTCGCCTTCTTCCAGCGGGGCTCCAGGGTCGGAATCCCCCAGATGTACAGCTCCTTGTCCCCGATCCGGCCGCCAGCCCACGCGTCGGAGCGCAGGGCGGCGGCGCTGCGACACTCGTACGTCGTGTGATCGTAAAAGAACCGCGCCGGCTCTCCAGTCGATCCGCCCGTGCCGCTCCTGAAGAGCTTGCCGCGCCACCCATCAGCGATCAGCTCGCTGCCGTGCGCGCGGAGATCGGCTTTGGTCAAAACCGGAAAACGCGCGAGATCCTCGGGCGCGTGTACGTCCTTGACCCGCACCCCGTATTCGGCGAAGCGGCGCCGGTAGAAGGGGATACTCTGCTCCGCAAAGCGGAGCGCCGCCATCATCTTTCGCCAGCTGAGCTCCCTGAGCTCACGCTCCGGACGCCACTGCGACCGCTCCAGCTCCCCCAGGTAGGCCAGCGTGGCCCTCCCTCGGAGTTTCGTCTCGTACAACGGAAAGAGCACGTTCCGAAAGAGGACCGAATACATGTCTGCTGACAATTCTTTCCAACCTCGGCCGCACAGTCAAGCTGCCGCGGCCAAGGCGCCGCGCGCCACGCCCACGTCCACGGTGCGCACGCTCCGCTACCCGCGGCCACGGTTGGTTACGGAAGAGATGTCGTGAGCGAACTCCTTATGACAGCGGCGCCGCTCGACGCGCGCACCGCGGCGCGGTGACACGCGCGCTGCGCGCGTCGAGCGGCGCCGCTGGCGCGGCAGGGCGACCCAGCACACATCCACTCTTCCGTCCTCGACGCGGCCGCGACTCGACGGCTCACTGCACGGTGGGCTCTGCTTCTTGCTGCCAGAGCGCCGCCAGAGCGAACGTCTTGGCGTTCTCCGGCACAGCCTGGCAGAAGCTCTGGCGCCGCGCCGGGTCGTGGATCCACTGCGCCCGCGCGACGAGCCGCTGCATCGCCACCGTGATCGACTCGCGCGCCGCCTCGTGGTGCCCGGAGGCCCGGAGCGACTCGGCATAGACGAGCCGGATCTGCGCTTCGCCCTCCTCGGTCCCGCCCACCGACACGAGCAGGCCGAGCCCGCGACGGGCCGCGTCGAGCGCCTCCTCTGCGCGCCCCTGCTCGAGCAGCACCCGCGCGCGCACGGCGAGCGCGAGCGCCTGGAGCGTCGGCACGTGCGCCAGCATCGCCACGGCCGCGCCCGCCTCGTTGTCCGCCGCGCCGAGGTCGCCGAGCCGCGTCAGGATCGCGGCGAGGTACGCCCGCGACCGCGCCTCCTGCCGCCGGTTCGCCTGCGCGACGAAGGCGTCGATCGCCTCGACCGTGGCCGCGCGCGCCGCGCCGAGATCGCCCTGCTGGATCCAGAGCAGGCCCTGGTTCTGCCTGGCGAACGCGGCCACGTTGTAGAGCCCGAGCCGCCCCGCCTCCGCGAGCGCGTCGCGCAGCTCGGCCTCGGCGCGGCCGTACACCCCGAGCTGCAGCAGGCAGTGCGCCGCGTTCACGCGGCTCAGGCACGCGTTCCTGAGATCGCCGGTCTGGAGGTAGGCGGGGATGCTCTGCTCCGTGCACGAGAGCGACGCCGCCGGGTCGCCGTAGCAGAGCGCCCGCGACGCCCGGAGCGCGTGGATGCGCGCGGCCACCGCCGCGTCGCGCTCGGCGAGCGGCATCGCCACCCGCGCGAGCTCCTGCACGATCTCCTCCGCCGCCGCGTACTGGCCCCCGTGCAGGAGCGACCCGGCGATGCGCGCCAGCGCGCTCACGGAGGCGCCGGTCGCCTCCTGGACGTCGATCCACGAGCCGCGCTCCCCGCTGACCGGGCCGGGCCCGCGGAGCTCCTCGACGAGGTCCGCGAGCCGGTCGCCCATGCCGAGGCGCACGCGCATCGACGCGACCTCCCCGGCGGCGGCATACCAGAGCGCGCTCTTCCGGGGGAAGCCCCGCATCGCCATGACGGCGCACCGCTCGGCCTGGGAGGCCTCGCCGAGCCACTTGTGCGCCTCGGCCTGCACGAGGCGCAGCGCCGCGAAGAGCTCCCCGTCGACGTCGGCGCTCGCGGCCCCCTGCTCGGCGCGCTGGATCGCGGCGCGGAAGTCGTTCGCCCCGAGGGCCTGCTCCGCCGCGCGCCGGAACCAGACGACCGCGCGCTCGGCGTCGCCGCCGCGCTCGAAGTGGTCCGCCAGGAGCGCCGCGTCGCGCTCGCCGGCCGCGTCGAGCCACTCGCCGGCGAGCAGGTGGCCGAGCGCGCGGTCGGCGTCCGTGAGCGTCGCGTACGCCGCCTCGCGCACGAGCGCGTGCCGGAACGCGTACTCGTCCTCGCCCTGGAACCTCCCCTCGCCCCGGCGCGCGATGAGCTCGCGATCGACGAGCACCGCGAGCCACCCGTCCACCTGCGGGGAGCGGCGCTCGCCGCCGAGCAGCGCCATCAGCCCGCCGCGCCAGAACTTCTGGCCGAACACGCTCGCGGCGCGGAGCACCCGCCGCGCCTCGCCGTCGAGCGACTCGAGGCGCGCCTGCACCATCGACAGCACCGTCTCGGGGAGCGCCTCGGTCCGGCCCGACGCGGCCGCGCGGATGAGCTCTTCCAGGTAGAACGCGTTGCCGCCGGCGCGCTCGCACAGGCGCGCGCAGAGGTCGGGCGTCACGGCGTCGCCGAGCACCTCGCGCACGAGCCGCTCGCTCCCCCGCCGCCCGATCTCGCGCAGCCGGAGCTCCTGGACGCCGCGCGAGACCCACACCTTCGGGAAGACGTTCTCGACCTCCGGCCGCGCCAGCGCGAGCACCATGAGCGGCTGGTCGCTGAGCGCGAGGGCCGCGTCGATGAGCTTCACCGTGGGCACGTCGCCCCACTGGAGGTCCTCGAGCACGAGCAGCACCGGCTGGGCCCGGCACTCGGCGAGCACGAAATCCTCGAAGGCGCGTCGGATCTGGTCGCCCATGAGCATCGGGTCGCTCCGCGCGGCGCGCAGCTCCACCCTGCCCTCGTCGGAGAAGCGGATCCGCGCCACCTCGCCGAGGAACTCCGTCACGCGGTCGAGATCGGCGCCGCTCAGGTACCGGCCCACGCGGGCGCGGAGGCGCTGCTCGCGGACCTCCTGCGGCTCGCCGCCCGAGAGCCCGGCCTCGCGGCGGAGCATCTGGCGCAGCATCCCGAACGGCGAGCCGGCGCTCATCGGGTCGGCGTGGCCGAGCCAGACCTGCACCCGCTCCTTGCGCTCCTCGACGCGGCGCAGAAACTCGTAGCGCAGCCGGCTCTTGCCGAGCCCGGCCGGCGCCGTGATGAGCACCGCGCGCGCGGTCGGCTCGCTCAGGCACTCGTCGAGCACGGCGTCGAGGATCGCGAGCTCGTGGTCGCGCCCCACGAACGGCGTCGTGCGCCCGAGCAGCGTCCGCGCGGCCTCGACGAGGTCGCGCTCGGCGCGGAGCACGAGGCCGGTCGCGTCGCCGCCGACCTCGAAGCGCGCGTCGAGCAGGCCGGCCATCACCTCGTCGAGGCGGATGGATCCGCCGTCGGCGCGGTCGAGCAGCCGCACGGCGCGATCGATGGTCGGCCCCATCGGGAGCTGGTCGTCGGCGGAGCCGCGGCCGGCGACGAGGGCCATCTGCACGCCGGGCAGCAGGTCGCGCACCTCGAGCGCGCACCGCGCCGCGCGCGCGGCCTGGTCGGTGATGAGGCCGCGCCCCTCGAGCGTGATGAGCAGCAGCCCGTCCGCGAGGGTCTGCAGGGCCCCGCCGAAGCGCGACGCCACGCGCTTCACCTCGTCCTCCGGGACGGTGCGCGCGAGGGGCATGGTCATCGGGAGCGTCATCGGCATGGTGGGCCCCTGCCACCCGTGGGCCTCCTGCGCCCCCATGCGCGCGAGCATCAGGCAGAGCGTGCGCCGCTCGCCGGTCGTGAGCGCGCTCGCGCGCCGGCTCATGGGCATCGGGGGGGTGCTCTTGATCTCGCCGACGCGGAGCAGCTCGAGGGCCACGGCGGCGCCGTTCGCGGGCCGGTCCGCCGGGGCCTTGGCGAGCATGCGCGCCACGGCGATGTCGACGTTCTCGGGGATGTCGGCGCGCACGTCGCGGAGGCGCGGCGCCTCGTCGAGCACGACGCGGAGGAGGGCGGTGTGGATGTCGTCGCCGACGAACGGGGGGCGCCCTGTGAGGCAGTGGAACAGGACGCAGCCGAGCGCGAACACGTCGGCCTGGGTCCCGACGTCGCGCTCGCCGCGCGCCTGCTCGGGCGCCATGTAGAACGGCGTGCCCATGACGACGCCGGTCATGGTGAGGGGGGCGAGCGACGTGAGGCGCGCGATGCCGAAGTCGAGGAGCTTGACCTGCTCGGCCGATTTATCGACGAGGTACAGGTTGCTCGGCTTGAGGTCGCGGTGGACGACGTTGTGGCGGTGCGCCTCGGCGAGCGCCTCGGCGACCCGGAGGCCGAGCGTGACGCTCTCGGCGATGGTGAGCCCGCGCCGGCGCAGCCGGTCGCCGAGGCTCTCGCCCTCGAGCCACTCGAGCGCGAGCCAGGGCTCTCCGCTCTCGGTGGCGCCCTGCGCGATGTACCGGACGATGCCGGGGTGCCGCAGCTCGGCGAGCACCTGCGCCTCGCGCGCGAAGCGCTCGCCGTGCTCGAGGCCGCGGCCCGACATGACCTTGAGCGCCGCCGTCTCGCCCGTGTGCCGGTCGAGGGCGCGGTAGACGGAGCCCATCCCGCCCGACCCGGCGAGGCGCTCGATCAAGAAGCGGTCGGCGACGATGTCCCCGGGTTTCATCGGGACGGCGAGTATCACACGGAGCCCCGTGGGAGAGGCCAGATCCCGGCGACGGGCGCGCGGCAGGGCGCCGGCGCGCCCGCCCACTCCCTGCGGCGGAGGTGTGATAGGGTACGCGCCATGTCCGCGCTCGTTCTGCCCTCCGTCGAGCTGCTCGCGCCTTACGAAACGGGAAAACCTCTCGATGAGCTCGCGCGCGAGCTCGGCGTGACGGACGCCGTGAAGCTCGCCTCGAACGAGAACCCGCACGGCCCGAGCCCGCGCGCCCTCGAGGCGGCGCGCCAGGCGCTCGCGAACGTGCACCTCTACCCGGACGGGGCGGCCTACCGGCTGCGCGAGCGGCTCGCGGCGGTCCACGGCGTCACGATGGACGAGATCGTCCAGGGAAACGGCTCGAACGAGCTGCTCGACCTGATCGTGCACACCTTCGCGACGCCCGGGTCGCACATCGTGTTCGGCGACCCGGCCTTCGTCGTCTACCGGCTCGCCGCGCTCGCCTACGGCGTCCCGTTCACGGCCGTGCCGCTGCGCGACCTGCGGCACGACCTCGAGGCCATGGCCGCGGCCGTCACGCCGAAGACGCGGCTCCTGTTCATCGCGAACCCGAACAACCCGACGGGCACGCACGTGAGCCGCGCCGCTGTCGAGCGCTTGCTCAGGGAGCTCCCGCCCGAGGTCATCGTGGTCATGGACGAGGCGTACATCGAGTACACGGACGCGCCGGACTTCCCGGACTCCATGCGCCTCCGCGGGCTCCGCGAGCGGCTGCTCGTGCTGCGCACCTTCTCGAAGATCTACGGCCTGGCGGGCTTCCGCGTCGGCTACGCCGTGGGCCCGGCCCAGCTCATCGACTACATCAACCGGGTGCGCGCGCCGTTCAACGTGAGCGCGCTGGCGCAGGTGGCCGCCCTCGCGGCGCTCGACGACGCCGAGCACATCGAGAAGAGCCGCGCGCTGAACCTCCGCGAGCGCGAGAGGCTCACGCGCGAGCTCACGCGGCGCGGGCTGTCGGTGGCGCCGAGCCAGGCGAACTTCGTGCTCGTGGACGTCGGGCGGCCGGCGCGCCCGGTGTACGACGCCCTGCTCCGGAAGGGCGTCATCGTGCGGCCCTTCGGCAACCTGCCGACCAGCCTGCGGGTCACCATCGGCACCGAGCGCGAGAACCAGCGATTCCTCGACAGCCTGTCCGACGTGCTGGCCTGATCCGGCGAGCTGCGCGCTACCAGCGCCTCGCCTCCGGCGGCGCGCAGCTCACTGCAGCGCGCAGCATGCCGCCGAGGCGCAGCGGCACGAGCGTGATGAGCTCGCGCTCCTCCGCAGCGCCGGGGCGCGCCGATGGGCTCTCGTGGACGTGCAGGAAGTCGCAGCCGCCCGCCGGCTCGGCCGCCGTCTGCCCGACCTCGAAGACGAACGGGCTACCTCTATCGCTCGCCTCCGGGCCGAACGAGGAGGCGAGCCTGGACATGAGCTCGTCCGCGCCCTCCGGCGGGCTCGTGCGCGCGATGTCGACGAAGCGCGAGAACAGCGCATAGCTCGACGGGTGAGCCACCGAGCACAGGCAAAACACGGGGCGACCCGGGTGGGCGAGCATGTACCGGATCAGGCGCAACAGGACCTGGCGGAGGACGTCATCATCGCCGACGTTCTCGCCGAGCGCCCCGGACTCGCCGCGGAAGATCGCGATCTGCGCGCCGGAGGGCTCTGGATCCATGATCTGAACCGCGAAATAGCCGGTGATCTGGCCGCGGGCGCCCCTCTGAACCACGAGGGCGCCGTGCTCCGCGCCAGCGTCGATGACGTGGGTGGCGAAGCTCTTCTCCCGCTGCGCGCCCTCGAAGATCACGCGGCGTAAGCCATAGAGCTCGTCGATGAGACGCTGTCTCTGATCCGGCGACATCTCACGTGGAACAAGAACCTCGACGGAGGTCTGGTCTTTCATCGAATCCTCCATGCCTGCCCATCCCGATCGTCCACCTCGGCCGCGGGACGGCGGTCCGCTGGGCGCCGCCAGCGCCGTTCATGCGGCCGGCGCCGGCGCCATCAGCGCCATCCCATTCAGCAACGATGGTGCCACCGGTGCGAGGAGCGGCGATGACGCCACAGCTGTCCCGCATCGCCTGCGTCCGAGCCGCGCGCCGCGCGCCCGCCGGAGCTCGGCGGCGCGGCGGATTCAAGCTCTATCGCTGTACTGCGGCTGCGTTCGCCGCGACGCGCGGCGGAGCGGGTGAGGCCGGCGGGCATCAGGCCGGCGGGCATCAGCACGGGGCGCCGCCGAGGCGCGGCCCCGGCGTGAAGCGGATCGGCAGGCGCGTCGGGCCGTGCACGTGGATCGCCCGGCGCGGCTCCCATGGAGCGTCGCTCGCGAGCTCGAGGCCGCCGAGCCGCGCGACGAGATCCGACAGCGCGACCCTGGCCTCGAGGCGCGAGAGCGGCGCCCCGATACAGAAGTGGATGCCGTGCCCGAACGCGATGTGCGGGTTGGGATCACGCGCGATGTCGAAGCGATCTGCACCGAGAAACTGCCGTGGATCTCTGTTGGCGGAGCCGATCATCGCCAGCACGGCCTTGCCGGCCGGGATCACCTGGCCGTGCATCGGGACGTCGCGCCTCGTCACGCGGAACATCGCCTGGACCGGCGAGCGGTAGCGCAGGACCTCCTCGATCGCGGAGGGCAGCAGATCGGGCGCGGCCCGGAGGCGGGCGAGCTCGCCCGGGTTCTCGAGGAAGCACAACATGGCATTGCCGATCAGGTTCGTTGTCGTCTCGTGGCCGGCGACGAGGAGGAGCTGGAAGAAGCCCAGGATCTCGTCCTCGTTCAACCGCTCTCCGTCCACCTCGGCCTCGACGAGCCTGGTCAGGAGATCGTCCTCCGGCGCCGCCCGCCGCTGCTCGATGAGGCCGCTCAGGTAGGCCTGCATCTCGGCCGTCACCGCGGTGAACTCGACGAGCGCCCGGGCCGCCTCCTCGCTGCCGGAGACCGTATGGCTGAGGTCGAGGATCGCGTCGCTCCAGCGCTTGAACCGCGGCTGGTCCGCCAGCGGGGCGCCGAGCATCTCGGCGATCACCAGGAGGGGGAGCGGGACTGTGTACTCCTCGGCGAGGTCCATCTCGCCGCCCTCGATCGTCCGGTCGAGGAGCTCGCGCGACAGCCGGCGGATGCGCGGCTCGAGCCCCGCGACGGCGCGCGGGGTGAAGGCCCGCACGATGATGGCGCGCAGCTTTGTGTGGCGCGGAGGGTCCGCGAAGATGAGCCACTCGGCGGTCCTGGTGCCCGGCGGCGACACGACCGAGCTGAACGCCTCGTGATCGTGGAGCGCCCGCTTCACGCCGTCGTAATCGAAGATCATCCACGAGTCCGACGGTGGATAGTGGAGCACGGGAGAGCGGCTCCGGAGCTGGTCGTAGACGGGGAAAGGGTTGCGGCGCATCTCTTCCGAGAACAGGGTCATCGCTCACGACCTCCAGCGGAGGCCAAGGTAGGATCAGGGGGCGTGGGCCGCTTGAACGAATCCCGGATCGGCGCCGTAATCGCGGACGCGTTCGCGGTGCGCGCCTCGACCGCGACAAGGTCGAGCCTCCACGCCGAGCACGGCGCGGCGATCCTTGTCGGGCTCGAGGGCGAGGTGACCGTGACCGAGCCCGGCGGCGGGGTCGTGCGCGGGCGCGCGGTCGTGGTGCCCCCCGACGTATGGCACGCCGCCGTGAGCCCCGGACCGACGCTCGGGTTCCTGTACGACCCCGAGGAGATGCCGCACGTGGCTGGCCACGCGCGCGTGCTCGGCGGTCCCTCTCCGCTCGAAGGCCGGCTCCTCTCGCGCCTCGACGCGGCCGTGGCAGCGCACCGCGCGTCCCTGTCGCGCCCTGATGTCCTCGACGGCCTCGCGCGCGAGCTCGCGGCCTGGCTCGCGGAGGCGTCGCCGCGCCGCGCCCCGGACGGGCGGGTGGCCCGCGTCCTCGAGGCGCTGCGCGATCCGGCCGGGGACCGGCGCCTCGCGCTGTCGCGCGCCGGGATCTCCGAGGCGCACCTGCAGGCGCTGTTCGTGCGCGACGTGGGGCTGCCTATCCGCACCTTTCAGCTGTGGCGCCGGCTGCTCGCCGCGCTGGGGTCCTTCGCGCGCCTCGACGCGACGGGCGCTGCCCACGCCGCGGGGTTCGCCGACCTCGCGCACTTCTCGAGGACCTGCCGCCGCATGCTGGGCTACTCACCGAGCGAGCTGCGCAGCGGGCTGATGAAGTAGCCCTCACCGCGCAGCGCCGGCGCGGCGCCGCCGGCCGCCGCGATTGACGTGGTGCACCCCAGCCGGCAGCGTGTCGGGCCGACGAGGAGATGACGTCATGACGATGGATATCGCCGCGCTCCGCCGCGACACCCCGGCCTGCGCAAGCGTCCTGCACTTCAACAACGCGGGGTCCTCATTGCCTCCGGCCGTCGTGGTCGACACGGTGGTCGAGCACCTGCGCCGCGAGGCGGCCGTCGGCGGCTACGAGGCCGAGGCGGAGGCGGGCGCGCGGCTCGAGGCCGTCTACGGCTCGATCGCCCGGCTGATCGGCGCGGCGCCGGACGAGATCGCGCTCGTCGAGAACGCCACGCGCGCCTGGGACATGGCGTTCTACTCCCTCCGCTTCGGCCCGGGCGATCGCATCCTGACCGCGCGGACCGAGTACGCGTCGAACTACATCGCGTTCCTGCAGGTCGCGCGGCGCACCGGCGCGGAGATCGTCCCGATCCCGAGCGACGAGCGCGGCGCGGTGTCGCTGCCCGCGCTCGATCGCCTCCTCGACGAGCGGGTCAAGCTGATCGCCGTCACCCACGTCCCCACGAACGGCGGGCTGGTCAACCCGGCGGAGGAGATCGGCCGCCGCGCGCGGTCGGCGGGCGTGCCGTTCCTGCTCGACGCCTGCCAGTCGGTGGGGCAGCTGCCGATCGACGTCGAGGCGATCGGCTGCGATCTGCTGTCGGCGACGGGCCGCAAGTACCTGCGCGGGCCGCGCGGCACCGGCTTTCTCTATGTCCGGCGCGCGCTGCTCGACCGGCTGGAGCCGCCGTTCCTCGATCTCCACGCGGCCCGCTGGACGGCGCCGGACCGCTACGAGCTGCGGCCCGACGCCCGGCGCTTCGAGAACTGGGAGAGCTACGTCGCTGGCCGGCTCGGGCTCGGCGCGGCCGTGGAGTACGCGCTCCGGCTGGGCCTTCCGGCGATCCGCGACAGGATCTCGGCGCTGGCCGAGCGCCTGCGCGCGCGGCTCTCCGAGCTCCCCGGGGTCGCCGTGCGCGACCTGGGCGAGCGGCGCTGCGGCATCGTGACCTTCACCAAGGACGGTGAGGACGCCGCGGCCATCAAGGCGCGGCTCGGCGCCCAGGCGATCCACGTCAGCGTGTCGACCGCGGCCGGGACGCTGCTCGACTTCGAGGACCGCGGGATTCCCGATCTGGTGCGCGCCTCGGTCCATTATTACAACGACGAACCCGAGATCGACCGCTTCGTCGCCGCGCTCTAATCGCGCGGCGCCGACGCTCAGTCGGCGGTTACAACCACCTGCGAGCCATCGTACGTGACCACGCGATCCGGGTCCGCGGTGACGTCGACGCCGGCGCCGTGACGCGAGCCTACCCGCACGATCCTGAACGTCCTGCTGGCCGGCATTCCGGTATAACTCCCCGTCCTCGCGCCGATGGTCAACGTCTTTGTGGACTCGCTCCACGTGAATGGAATCAGCGAGTATTTACCGTCCTCGTAGTCGTAGCTGTCGCCCTCGTCCTCGTAAAGGGTGAAGGCCCCGTCTTGGCCCGTGAAGATCCGGATCTCCAGCGGGTCGACGCTCTGCGTTGCATACTGGATGCTGGGCCCCATGGGGACGATCGAGCCCGCCTTGACGAAGAGCGGCATTTCGCTGAGCGGCGCGGGGACCGACGCCGTGCGCCCGCCCTCCGTCGTCGAGCCTGTCCAGAAATCATACCAGGTCCCCGCGGGGAGATAGACGGAGCGGCTGGTAGCGCCCGCGGTGGTCACCGGATTGACGAGGAAGGCAGGGCCGAACAGGAACTGATCCTTGATGTTGAACACCTTCGCGTCGTTGGGATAGTCGAAGACCAGGTGCCGCATCATGGTGTAACCGTCGCTGGTCACCTTCCATGCCAAGGAGTAGATGTACGGCATCAACCGATAGCGCAGGTTGTCGATCTTGAGGAGATTGGCCTTTGTGGCGGCGCTCCAGCTGTTGCTGTAGAGCTCCCTCGAGCCGCCCCCGTGTATCCGGAAGATCGGGGAGAAGGCGCCGTACTGGAACCAGCGGGTGAAGAGCTCATTGTTCGCGCTGGTGGTCCAGTTCACGTTGTGGCCCCAGTAGCCGCCGATATCCGTGGTCCAGTAGGGCATCCCCGCGAGCGAGAAATTGAGCCCCGCGGGGATCTGCTTTGTATAGGTGGCGAAATCGCTGTTGATGTCGCCCGACCAGCACGTCGTGGCATATCGCTGCTGGCCGGCGAAGGCGCTGCGGGTGAGGACGTAGACTCGCTTCTGCTTCGGGCCGATGCCGCGCCAGTGCTCGTACAACCCCGCGGCGTGTCCCAGGGGATAGGCGTTCAGGTACAGCGCCCCCTTGCCGAGCGCGGTGTTGGCCGCCCGCACGTTGACGGGGTCCGGATAGGCCTGAGGCTCGGTGTTGTCGGCCCAGATGCCGTCCCAGCCGTACGGCCCCAGCAGGCGATCGTGGATCTGCTGGTACACCAGAGCCCTGGCGTCGGGGTTGAATGTATCATAGAAGCGGTGTGTTCCGCTGCTCGGGTACAGCGCTCCGATTTTATCCAGCGCATTGTAGTTGCCCATCTCTCCCGCCTTGCGCTCGGCGTTCACGCGTTGATACACCGGCCAGATCGATATCATCGTGTGAACATTGGCCTTGTGCATCTGGTCGATGAGAGACGCCGGATCTGGATAGCGGCCTTCATCCATGAAGTGAGAGCCCCACGCGTACGGGGTCCAGTAGTCCCAGTCTTGAACGATGCAGTCGACCGGGATGTCGTTGTTCCGGTAGCCGTCCTTGATCCTCAGCAGCTCGGCCTGGCTGGCGTACTTGTCCTTCGACTGGAAGAGCCCGTACGCCCACTTCGGGAACAGCGGGGCCGCGCCGGTCGCGGTGCGATACTGGGCCACGACCTGGTCGATGCTCGGACCATAGAAGAAATAATAGTCCACCATCTCGCCGGCTTCCGACGAGTAGCTGTACTTGCTGTTGTTGGCCCTGGTCCCGTCGAAGTTCGAGGTGGAATAGTTGTCCCAGAAGATCCCGTAGCCCTTGTTGGACACCAGCACCGGAACGTTGATCTCCGTGTTGGCGTTGAGGATGCGCCGCGTCGTCCCTTTGCGGTTCATGACGTTGTCCTGGTGCTGACCAAGACCGAACAACGCCTCGTCGGCGGGGGAGTCGAAGACGGTCTCGACGCGATTCGTGCTGACCCCCTCGACGGTCGCGGGCGTCAAGGTCTTGCTGTCCTCCGACAGGATGACGCCGTCGTTCAGGTCGGCATAGGTGACCAGGCCGCTGGTCGTGTCGACGTTGACCTTCAAGCGTGAGGTGGTGATGGTCACCGTCCCCGAGCTCTCCTCGACGCAAAAGCTCCGCTTGCCCCACTTGTTATCGACGGACAGAGACGTTTTTTCAGGGAGCGAAGGGGCGGTCGTGTACTGCGCTCTGATGATGCTCTCGTTGCAGACCTCCAACCTCAGCAGGCCGGACTCCAGATTGAAGGTGACCCCGGCGGCGTCGACCGCGTAGAGCTCGGTCGCTGGAGGTGCAGGCGGGCAGACCAGCTGGTCGTCGCCTCCCTCGCCTCCAGAACCGGCGCCGCCGCCGCCGTCACCGCCGCCGCCGCCGCCGCCGCCGCCGCCGACCCCGGCCGTACCGCCTCCCCCGACGCCGGTGGTCGTGCCCGTCGTGCCAGCGGCGCTGGTCGCCGCGCCGCCGGCGCCCGGACCGGGCTCGTCGGACCCGCTCGAGCATGCGCCGCTCAGGGGCAAGAGGCCGATCAGAACCGTGGAGAGATAACGATGAATCAAGTTTCGCATGACGCCTCGCGAGCAACAGAGTTCAGAACAGTTCTTCGCAGCTTCGATAATCTCGGCCAGCTGCAAGGGCGCGGACGGTTTCCATGCGGCTGGAGCAGGGAGCTGGCTCAACCTGCGCGTCGCACCGCTCAAAGAGGCGAAGGGCGCGACAGAACACGACGTGGGCAAGGTGCTGGTGCCGGACGAGCTCTGGGAGTGACTGGAGCCTCCACGGCGGAAAGACGCAGCCGAAGCCGCAGGGCGGCCTGCCGCGTACAGGTCTCGGTGCGGAGGGCGACCGGAGCGAGGCGAAGCGAGAGGATCCCCCGCTCTCTCGCAATGTGAACGTTCACACGGCCGGCGTCAATTCCAATCGACCGAACCGCGGGTCCCCTCGATCCCGGGGGAGAACATGACCGGCGGGGCTCCCTGCGGCTCACCGGTCCGCGCCGGTCCCCGAGCACGGAAGCGGGTGTGCCTGAGCGGCGACCGCGACGCGAGACGGCGTTCGCGCGGCGGTGATGTGGACGGCGCTACTTGGACAGCTCTTCGATGGCCGCGGCGAGCTCCGCGGGGGGAAGCGCGTTGGCGGCGCGCCAGGGCGGCATGCGCAGCGGCGAGGTCGCGGGCTCTTGCAAGCGAAAGATGGCTTTGTCCTTCGCCTCTCGCGACATGCCGTCCAGGTTCTTCACGTTGAACTTCGTGCGGTTCAGCGCCGGGTTCCCGCGACCGTCGTGACAGCGCGAGCAGAGCTGCGTGAGCACGGCGCGCCCGCTCGCTCCCGGCGGCGGCACAAGGCCGAGCTTCACCTTCGCGTCTGCGGAGAAGATGTCGCGCACATCGAGCAGGGACTGTCGCGGGGCCGCGCCGGTCACCACGTCGAGGTAGGACCTGGTCCGCTCCGCGCGGAGCGCGGGATCCGTCACGTCGGCGAGCGGATAGGGCACCGGAATCGAATCACCCGCCAGCGACACCGCGAACTGCTTCTCCCAGATCGGGCTCGACGAGCCGGCCTTGACCTCGGCCTCGATCCGCGGGTCGAACGCGTTCGGCTGCGCCGCCTGGCCTTCGGCGACCAGCAATGCCTCGAGCTGCGCGCCGCTGCCCTCGTCGATGGCATTCTGGATCGTCGCGATGGGGATGCCGCCGTACTGCGCGTCCTGCGCGTGGGCTTCGAAGAACTGCGACGTGAGCACCCGATCGGACTCCGTGCGCTGCACGAAGCGCTGCGGGAACCAGTGCATCCAGGGGAACTCCAGCTCCTGCATGCGCAAGATCTTCTTCGTGCCGTAGCCGCCGGGCTGGTGACACGAGCGACAGTCGAACGACGTATTCTCGACGTCTCCCTCGCTGTAGATGCTGAACGCGGTCCAGCCGTGCTCGATCTCTTCGGTGAGCAGGCTCGCGAGATCGCAGCTGCCGTCGTAATCACACTGCCGCTCGAACGTGAACAGGTAGAAGTTGTAGTCACCTGTCGAAGGGTCGCGGCTCACGACCTCGACGAAGGGCTCACCGCGAACGAAGCCGAGCGCGGTCATTTCAGCCGGCTTCTCGCGCATCTCGGTCACGCGCGGAAAGACGATGAGGCGCGGATTGATGGCCGAGACGGCGCTCTTCACGAGCGAGGTGGAGTTGCCGGTGAGGGCGAAGGCGCGATCGTCGTCGAGCTTCGCGACGCCGAGCAAGCTGGCGAGGTCGGTGATGTTCGGCCGGGGCGTGGCGCACACCGCCTGCCAGAAGCTGTCGCCGCGCGGCGTCGCGCAGAGCGCGCGGTGCTGGGCCTCGCGCCTGGGTAGGCCCGACAGCTCCGGGTCGGGAGCGCTCACGGACGGCAGCGAGTCCCAGTCGGTCATCGCCTCGTCCGTGGCAGCGCCCCCGCCGATCTCGCCGACGCACGCCGAAAGCAGCAGCGAAGAGAGGCACAGGCTCGGCAGGCGCGTCACGCGGGCCTCCTTCGGCGGGCGCCGAACGTCATCAACCCCGCCACGAGCGCGAACGAAAGGAGCGGCGCGTGGCGGTCGCCCCGCCCGCTCGCCACGCTGCAGCCAAAGCCCCAAAAGCTCCCCTCGCTCGGCTCCTCACCCGACCCGTCCTCCTCGCTCGGCTCACGGTCGACGGTGCCGTCCAGCTGCTGCACGTAGGCGATGAGCTGCGCGAGCTCGGCCTCGCTGAGCGCGCTGGTGAAGGCGTGGCGATCTTCGGCGTTGGCCGTGACGAGGACGTCGCGCAGCGTTGGCGCGGAGCCGTCGTGCAGGTACGGCGCCGTCTCCCAAACGCCGTTCAAGGTCGGCGTGTCGATGCCGAACAGCGGCTCACCGGCGCGCATGCCAGAGGACGCCTTCACGGTGCCGACGTCGTGCAGCTTGCCGCCCGCGCTGTCGGTCCCGTCGGGACCCGTGTGGCAGAAGCCGCACCCCAGGCGCCTGAAGATGGCGCGACCCGCGACGCCATCTTCGGTGAGCGAGCCGTCGGCGTTGCGGAAGGGGCTCGGGTGGTGCGTGTCGAGCGAACCGAGGAACGCCGCCATCGCGTCGAGCTCGGGGCTCAGGCCGGCCTTCTTGTCGCCGCGCGGCGCGGCGACGGTTCCCACGGCGAGCTGCTCGGCGCTCAGGAAGCCCTTGCCGCCGAACAGGTCGCGGATGTTGTCGTCGGCGTCCTGGATCTCGTCGAAGCTGCCGCTCCAGTTGACGTTGCCGTGGCCCGTGCCGCGCCGTCCGAGCAGCGAGACGGTGTTGCGAAGCCCCTCCCCCACGCTGCCGAAATCCCAGACTCGCCCGTCGTCCGCGCCGTCGAAGTGACACGACGCGCAGCTGATGTAGCCCTGGTCGCTCATGCGTATATCGGCTGAGTTGAAGAACAGCTGCTTTCCGCGCAAGACCTGCGCGTCGAGCTTCTCCGCGGCGACGGTCGGAATGTCGGCCAGCTTCTTTGTGATGAGGTCGTGCGAGCTGACGATGTCGGCGACGTCGTAGACCGCCACCGTACGGCTGAGCGACGCGTGCACGAACAGCTTGTCGGTCTCGGTCAGCGCCAGGCCGCGCGGAGAAAAGCCCGTCTCTTTCAGCGCGGTCACGAAGTCGCCCGTGTAAGCTTCGCGGACCTCCACCAGGGCCGAGCCGGCCACGCTGACAAACGCATAGTCGCCGAGCGGCGTGAACACGACCTGGTTGGGCAGATTGCGATCATCCAGATCGATGCGCCGCGCGACGTCCTCGACGCCCTCCGCGAGGTTCAGCAGCGCCAGGAGCGGCCGCACCGTGTTGTCGTCGGTGAGATCGAGCCCATCGCGAAAAGGACCACGATAGATGTTGTCCTTCTTGCCCGGCACCCACGCGAACGAGCCGTCGGGCGAGAGCGCCGCCGAGAACAGGTAGTTCGGCAAGCCACGCCCTTGTTGGTCCGTGTCCTCCGTCGTGGTGTCCGCCGCGAGCTGGAAGCGCGTGCTCACCTGGAACGTCGCCGCGTCGATGCGCGCCACCTCCCCGTGGCTGTCCTCGGAGATGAAGCGCGTGACGTAGATCTGCGCGCCGTCGTGCGACACCGAGACGCCCCGCGGCGTGCCGCCGAGCACCAGCTCCGCCACGACGGCGCCGCTCGCCGCGTCCAGCTTCAGCACCTTGCCGACGGCCATCAGCGTCACGTACGCGGCGTCCCCGGTCGGGCTGATCGCGAGGCCCATCGGCTGCGACGCGTACGGCAGCACGACCTCGCGCTCCACCGCGAGCGACGCGGCGTCCATGATGGAGAGCGAGTGCGCGTCGCGGTGCAGCACCCACAGCTTGCCTTGCGCCGTGAGCGCGAGCCCGACCGGGCCGCGCGCCACCGGCACCTCCGCGAGCTTGATCAAGGCGTTCGCGTCGAGCACGGTCACGCTGTCGTTCTCGTAGTTCGCCGTGTAGACCTTCGCGTTCGGCTGGTCGTAGACGAGATCTGTCGAGCCCGCCGCGCTGCCCGGGACGAGCGGCAGGTGCGCCGTGTGCACGAACGAGACGCTGGTGAACCCGACATCGTCTTTGACCGTCGCCAGCACCGGGTAGTGGCCGGGAGCGGCGTAGGTGTGCACCTGCTGCAGGTCGTCGACGGTGAACTCGGTGCGTGTCTCGTCTCCCATGTCCCAGCGCACCTGGACGGGGCCGACCGCACCGTCGATCGTCAGGTCGAACGTGACGGCCTCGCCGGCGAGCGAGGGCGCGCGCTCGGCGACGCTGGCCGTGATGGCCAGCGCCTCGGCCGGCCAGGCCGCGACCGAGCAGATGCCTCCGAGCAGGCCGAGGACCTTCGGGAGCGAGCGCATGGCTCAGGGACCGGTCGTGAACGTTGACTTGAACTCGGCCGCGATGCCGTTCCCGACGAGATCTTTCACGCCGCCCTTCGGCAGGACGATCTCATAGGTGGTGTTCGGCATCAGGTCCTCGTCCGGGTCGAAGTTGACGATGCCCATGTACACGCCGAACGTGCCCTTCACCTGCTGCCCGCCCATCGGCCTCACGATGAAGCTGCCGTGGTGAACCGTGGCGATCTCGACGTTGTCGGTGAGGCTGAGGCCGATGCGCGACTTCCTGGGCAGACCCGTCGCCCCGCTCTTCGGCAACACCGTGTCGACCGCCGGGGGCGTGGTGTCCGGCTCCATGGAGTGCGCGGCGATGACCATGCCGCGGTACGGCAGCTCGTCGTCGGCCAGCACCACCAGGCTGCCGACCGGGATCGAGAACTGATCGTCGCCGTTCGTGAACTCGAGCCGGCCCCAGACGCGACTCTCGATCGACATCCGGTTGATGTCGCGCACGTTGATCTTGGAGACGCCGGCGTCGGGCCGCAGGTGGCCCAGGAACATATAGCCGTCGGAGAAGCTCATGTACTCGGACCCAGCGGGGTACCCCTTGGCCCTGAACGCCGAGTCGGGCAACGTCGCGACGGGTGAATTGGCCGAGCCGATGTCCGTGGGGTCGGTCAGCACGTCCCACACGCGCAGCGGCGACTGCACGTAGACGTGCTTGCCGTACAGACCACAGATGTAGCTCTTGCTCGGGGCGATGAAGTCGAGCGCGACCGGGTTCATCGGATCGCTGATGTCCATCGTCGCGATGCCGCCGTTGTCCTTGGGCGTCGTGATGACGAGCGTATTGCCGACCGCCCACAGCGGTCCGGCGCTCACGCCGCCAAACTGCGAGGTGGGGATCTTCTTGACGAATTTCACGTCCTCGGGATCCGCGGCGTCCAGGATGTGCAGGCCCGTGTTGGTGCCGCCGACGTAAATGACGCTCCCCTGCCAGTACATGCCCCAGACGGAGTCGGTGAAGTCCCCATAGTTGATGCCCTGGAGCCGGACGAGCCTCACGTGACGAGGCGCGCGGGCGTCGGTGACGTCCCAGATGTCAACGCCGGTGCCCGAGGTGGTGACCTGGTAGAACTTGTCGCCGTAGCGGGCGACCGAGGTCTGGTGCGACTCCGCCTCGCCGACGCCCTTGGGCCCTCCCTTGGGATCGAAGCCAGGGCTCTGGATGCGCGAGAGCATCTTCGGATTTGTCGGATCGGCGATGTCGTAGAAGACGATCTCGGCGTTGCCCGCGCCCTGAACGTAGCCGTTGATGACGATGGGCTGGTTCTGGTGGTGGCCCGCCTCGAGCGTCGGCGACACCAGGCCGTCTCGCCAGTTGTTGCGCGGCAAGTTGATCTTGTTCGCCGGCATCGGCGTGTTCGGGATCTTGCCTTCCGGGGCGGTGATCGTGTCCGGGTCGAGCTCGCCCGCGCCGCCGCTTCCAGTCGTGGCGTCGCCACCCGAGCCGCTCGTGGCGCCGCCGCTCGTGGCGCCGCCGCTCGTGGCGCCGCCGCTCGTGGCGCCGCCGCTCGTGGCGCCGCTGCTCGTGGCGCCGCTGCTCGTGGCGCCGCCGCTCGTGGCTCCTGCCGCCGGCATCGGGGCTGCGCCGCCGCTGCCCGTCACCACGGATGTGGTGTCGCCCGAGCCACCGCCGTCATTCCCTTCGGGTGAGCCGAGGTCCCCGCCGGAACACGCCGCGAGCAAGGCGGCGAACGAAGGAAAGCCGAGCCAACGTAGTCCCATCCTCGTCGAAGGCATGCCTGACCTCTTCTGTAGCGTGTGGGTCTTGATCGGTGGCCATCCCGACGGAAGGTGGAGCCGACAGCCCCCACCGCGATCGCGCGGGCACGCGGGCACACGGGCACACGGGCACACGGGCACACGAACGTGCGACGCCCCCGTGAATGAATCGGTTAAGCCGTGGCGAATTGTGAACGTTCACATATCGAATGTCAAGCGCGATCGGCCGCTCGCATTTTGACGCGTTCCGGCGGGTCCCTGCTTGGGAGCGAGGGTCGCCGGTTTTCGATTGACGCTATAAATGTGAACGCTCACATTCACTGGCCGGGTGCCGGACTTCCGAACGGTACAGCTTGGCGTGGTGGTGCTCGCCGTCGCCATGGTCGTCGTGTTGGATAGGCTGGTGAGGAGGTGCTCGACATGGACTACGCTCGTTCGAAGCTGATTGCTGGTCTTCTACTTTCGGCATGGCTCGGGGCTTGCGACGGTGGTGAGGACAAGCCGGGCACGGCGGCCTCTGGCCCAGGAACGTCGTCATCGAGCTCCAGCAATAGCTCGAGCAGCAGCGGCGCAGGCGGCAGCGGCGGTGAGGGCGCCAGCAGCGGCACGGTGGGCAGCGGCGGCGCGACGGGCAGCGGCGGCGCAGGCGGCACCGGCGGCGGCGGCGCGGAAGGCGGCGGCGGCGCGGAAGGCGGCGGCGGCGCAGGCAGCACGCCGCCGCCGACAGAGTTCGACAATCCCATCATCAAGTACGATGCGCCAGATCCGACCCGTGGTCCCGGAGAAACCATCTTTACCGCGGACGCCGCGGCCATGGTCTGGAACAACAAGGTCTACCTCTATACCGGCCATGACGAGCAGGCCGAGGGTGCAGAGGGCTACCGCATGCTCGACTATCGGCTCTGGACATCGTCCGACATGATCCGCTGGGAGAACGAGGGCGCGGTGATGCGCTACAATGTGTTCTCCTGGGCTCGCGGCAGCGACTCGACGGGCAACGCCAATGCGGCTCAGGTGGTCGAACGCGACGACGAGAACGGCAACCCGAAGTTCTACTTCTACGCGCCGGTGGAGGGCGGCCAGTCCGGTTATGGAATCTCGATCGGCGTCGCGGTCGCGGACAAGCCGGAAGGGCCGTTCAAGGACGCAAGGGGAATCCCGCTCATCTTCCTGGCCGACACCGACGGCACGGCAGACCACTCGTGGCGAAACCTCGACCCGACGGTCTTCGTCGACGACGACGGCCGAGCCTACATGTACTGGGGGAACGGCGTCTTGTACTGGGTCGAGCTCGACGACGACATGATCCACCTGAAGGGCGAGACCTACACGACCGATGGCAGCGGGAAGATGCAGAACCGCAGCATCGGCGGCGCCCAGATTCACGTGCTCAAGAACATCCCCAGCTACACCGAGGCGCCTTTCCTGTCCAAGCACGGCGGCCTCTATTACTTGACCTACGCATCGGGGTTCCCGGAGAGCATCTCCTACGCGACCAGCGCGTCACCGGAGGGGCCGTGGCAGCACCGGGGCGTCATCCTGGACCCGGTGCCGAACAGCAGCACCATTCACCAGTCGCTCTTCGAGTTCAAAGGGGCCAGCTACCTCACGTACCACAACGCCGCGCTGCCGACCGGCGGTAGCTACCGGCGATCCACGTGCGTCGATCGCGCCTACTACAACGACGACGGGACAATCCGGAAGATCGTCCCGACACACAAGTGACTTGCACGGCGCGAGCCGCTCGGCCCTCGCAAGGAGAGCTGTCGTACTAATCGATGTGCAGCGGCGGCGGCAGCGCCCCGTTCAGCCGGGCGACGTCGCGCGCCACCTCGACACGACGCGCCTCCTGATCCGCGCGCGACGGGAACGGGATCGCGGCGAACGCCGCGAGCGCGGCCTCGGCCACGCGCGCCGCGCCCTCGGGGCCGAGGAGGCCGCGCTCGAGGGCCACGAGCGCGGCGCCGATGTACGTATCGAACAGGTGAACGCCGGAGGCCGTGAGCTCCCTCCGCGCGAGATCGGGTGTCGCGACCACGTCGTGGATGAAGACCGCTCTGACCGCCCCCGGCGCGAGCTCGAGCATGCGCTGGCCGAAATGGATATCGCCCTGCCCGCTGTCGCCGACGAAGACGAAATCGTACTCGGGGTACAGCCGCCGGTACTCGAGGAAGTTCTCGAGCTTCTTCTCCGCGATCGTGCGGTTGCCGATGAGGCGGGTGAACGAGCCCGCGAGCACGTTGGCGGAGAGCTGACCGCGCTCGGCGAGCGCCTTGATCGTCGCGTCCTCGACGACGCCGAGGCGGTCGCCGGGGCGGGCCGTGACGAAGGTCAGATCGCCGGCCCGCCCGGGCTCGAGGCCAGGGCCGCGGTCGAGCTCCGCATAGAACTGCAGGACGCCGGGATAGACGGTCTTCTTCGGATACCGGGCGTCCTTCCAGTTCGCGTAGAACGTATCGTCGATATCGGACAGGATCTTCACCTCGCGCGACGAGGCGGAGCCAGCGGCCGAGCCCGCCTCGCGCGCGAGGTGCGCGAGGAGCTCCTCGCGCAGGGCGTCGTCGTCGATATCGTGGTAGAAGAGCTGGTGAAGGTCGCGGTAGCCGCCCCGGCCGTCGAGCGCGTTCTTGAGCCGCGTGACGTCGGCGCCGCGCGTGCCGAGCCAGATGCGGCGCAGCGCCTGCTCGTCGAGGCGGCCCGTGCGGCCGCGCTGCAGCGCCGAGGCGAGCGCCGCGCGCGCCGCGATCCCGAGATCGCCGAGGCGATCGGCGGTCAGGAGCTCGAGCAGCGCCGTGCGGTTGTCGGGGCCGACGAGGCGATCGTCGATGTCCCCCAGCAGGGCGGGCAGATCGAGCTGGAGGAGCAGCCGATCGAGCTCGATGGCGGTCGATCCCGCGAGGATCTCGAGGATCCGACGCTCGTCCTCTCGGTCGGTGTGGGAGGCCAGGCGCTGCCGGATCTCGTCGAGCTTCGATAACACCGACGGGATGGGCGCGTCGGGAGAGGTGTCGATCGCCATGGGGGTTCCAGCAACATAACGGATCTGCCGGCGTGCTGCCGAGGCTGTCCTTCATCCGTGCCGCGGGCTTGCTGCGAGCGGCGCCGGCTCTCGTTGCGCTTCGGGCTTGGCGACGGCGAGGGAGTGGTGAAGAGTAGCCCTCCGCGCCAGCCTGGGAGATGAAGCAGCAAAACCAAGGGGCGCTGAACACAGACACCTCCTGACGAGAAAAAAGCGATGCAAACATCTCGGACGAGACGCAATGCGCCATGGCGCGCGCCCGCGGCGGCCCTGGCCACAGCGGCCATCGGCGCGATTTATCCTGCCGTGGCGCATGCCCACTTCTCCCTGCTCGAACCGGCCTGCTATTCGGAGCAGGATCGCCTCGGCAACCCGCAGAAGAGCGCTCCTTGCGGCCAGGCAGACCCCGGGCAGGCGATCCAGCCGACCGACGCTGTAACCACATTTGTCCAGGGTCAGAAGATCACCCTGACCATCGAGGAGGGCGTCTTTCACCCGGGCCACTACCGGGTGTCGATCGCGCCGGATCAGGACTCCCTCCCTCCGGATCCGGCGGTGACCGCGGGCTCCACGCCGTGCGGCTCCACGGAGATCGAGACGAACCCGCAGCTGCCCCTCGTGGCGGACGGCCTGCTCGTCCACACGGCGGCGTTCTCGGGGAAGCAATCGGTCGAGATCACGCTCCCCCCCGATCTGACCTGCACCAACTGTGTGCTGCAGGTCAGCGAGTTCATGTCGAATCACGGGCTCAACAACCCCGGCGGCTGCTTCTACCACCACTGCGCGGTCGTCACGATCGTGCCGCGCGAGGATGAAGGCGCAGGAGCCGGCGGCGCGGGCGGTGGAGCCGGCGACGGCGGCGCCGCGTCCACCAGCAGCAGCGGAGCTGGCGAGGGCGGCGCCGCGGCTACCAGCGGCAGCGGAGCCGGCGACGGCGGCGCCGCATCCACCGGCGACGGCGGGGCCGCGTCCACCGGCGGCGGCGAAAGCGCCGGGTCGGACACGGACGAATCCTCCGCGTCGTCCGGTTGCGGATGCCGGGTCGGCGCCGCCGAGACCCCCACCGCCGCCGGCGCTGCGGGCTTGCTCGCGCTCGGGCTGCTGCGCTGGCGGCGCGCGCGGGCGAGGAGAGCTCTCCGGCCCACAAAGCCTGTGCGCTGAGGCGAGCGTGGGCGCGCCTCCACCATGCCCAGCACCGTCTCCGGCAACGCGCGCCCGCGCCCCTCGGCCCGAGCCCGGATGAGCCTCTCGAGATAGAAGGCGTTGCCCCCGGCCCGCTGCACGAGCGCCGAGACCTCTTCGGGCGCGAGCGCGTCGCCGAGCGCGCTCTGCACCAGCTGCTCCGCGGCCCGGGCGGGCAGCTCGCGCAGCCGTAGCTCCGAGCGTCCCCGCTCGGCCCAGAGCCTGGGGAAGATCTCGTGAACCTCGGGCCGCGCGAAGGCGAGCACCGCGTAGGGCCGATCGCGGAGCTCCCGCAGCGCCCGGTCGAAGATCCTCACCGAGGGCGCGTCGCCCCAGTGGAGATCCTCGAGCACCACGAGCACGGGGCGCACGCCCGTCACGGCGCGCGCGTAGTCGATGTACGCTCGCTGGATCCCCTCGACCATGAGCGTCGGGTTGTGCCGGGCGGCGCGCTGCGCGAGCAGCTCCTCGTCGGACAACGCGATGCCGAGCAGCTCGCCCAGGAACGCCGCCACGCGCAGCCGCTCCTCGTCCGCGAGGAGCGGCGCGAGGGCCCGGGTGAGCTTCCGCCGCCGCACGTCGGGGGTCTCCCTCGCGGCGATCCCGAGCGCGCCCCGCAGCGATCCGGCGAGCATCGCGAACACGGAGCCCGTGCCGATCGAGTCGCCGCGGACGACGCTGCACCATTGCGCGAGGAGGATGCACCCCCCCCGTGGCGCCTGCAAGGCGGACGAGCGGCGTGAACCTCGGCGCCCGGAGCGCATTCTGTCACACGAGGTATGCGCGGCGACGCGCCATGTATACGCGGCGACGCGCCATGTATACGCGGCGACGCGCCATTGCCCCCTTGAATCGTTGTTTCTTATCCCTCCTCCGAGAGAAAACCATCCTGATGGAATGATTGAGCTGCGGAACCGGCGCGGAGCGGTCGCCGGATGGGCTCTGCGGGTGACGAGCCGCCATAGCGGGGAGCAGCAGCGCGCGGACCGCTCTTCACACGCGTCGCGGCGGCGCCTCCTTCGGTATCAATCTCCGGGTCCGTTCCTCCGGTGCACGGTGCCTTCGCTCGCCTCGAGCCCGGCGGCCGACTCGACGCGATCGGCGTGAGGGCTGCCCGGGTGTGCTTCGAGGAAGCGGCGCGCGGCCGCGTGTGCGCCCGCGCGATCCCCCATGCTCGCCAGCGCCTCGACGCGGATCGCGGCGGCCTCGTCGGAGAGCTGAGCGCTCGGGAACTCGCGCGCGTGGCGAGCCAGGAGCGCAAGGGCGGCCGCCTCACCGCGCCGCAGCGCGCGCCGCGCCGTGTCGAGCAACGCCAGCTCGGAGGCCAGCGTCGGCGCGCTCTTTTCGCGCGCGCGGGCCGCTCGCCGCCGGGGCTCCAGGACCTCCCGGCGCCGCTGCTGCGTCCTCCGGGCGCGCGAGGCGATCCGCAGCGCCGTGCTGAACAGGAACGCGGCCTCCCGGCCGGACTCGATGTCCCCGAGCCTCCGGGCCGCCACGAGGAAGACCTGCTGCGCCGCGTCCTCCGCGTCGGCGCGCGGCACGCCGAGCCGCACCAGCGAGCGCCAGACGAACGCCGAGTGTTCCATCACGAGCCCGGCGAGGCGCCCGGCCGCCGCCCGGCTGTCGGGTGGAACGGCGGCGGGGAGCGGCATCAGGGTCAGCGCTTCACCACGGCTCACGCCCCCTGCAATCTCCGCATCGGGGCGGCCCGATCACGAAAACGACGGGCCAGCGCCGAGGTGGCGCGTCCAGGGGATCGCAGGTCGCTACCCTGAAAAAAACCGCCCTCGGCGCCCAGGAAGCGTCTGCCCCTCGCGAGCTCGACCAGAGGACTCGTGGGCTCCCGGTGCCGCGACTTCACAGCAGATAAGGTCACAAGACCCAGGTTCGCCGTGCTGCAACCCCTGGTGACCTCCGCTCCAACGTATCCGGCGAGCAGCGCCGCGACGGCGTCAATGCCCCCGGAAGCACCGTTGATCAGGGCGCGCTGGCGCGAGCTTGTGTGCGGATCACCCCCGCTCGCCCGACGCGCCGCCTTTCCACTGAAAGACGTGCTCGAGCGGCACGCCGAAGACGGCCGCGATGCGGAAGGCGACCTCGAGGGAGGGCGAGTAGCGGCCCTGCTCGATGGCGACGACGGTCTGACGGGTGACGCCGACCCGCTCGGCCAGCTCCGCCTGGGTCATCTCGCCCGCCTGAAACCTGAGCGTGCGGAGGGTGTTGGTGATCTGAGGCTGCCCCTTGCCCATCGGACTGTCCGGTGCGGTAGCGGTAGTGGATGAGCTTCGACACGGGCTCCGCGGCGCTCCCCAGCAGCGGCGCCGCTCGGAGCGCGCAGGCCCCGAGAGCCGGAGGCCCACCCATCACCAGCAGGGCTCGTGTAACCGACACCCCAGCCGATGTAAAATTTTTATTACACGCAGTCTGAATTAATAGACATAGTGTCCTATTTTTATGACATTGAGGTGTTCGGCATACCTTCCGTCAGCGAGGGCGCCGGCGTAGGCTGTCCGACGATGCTCCCTCCCACGGTGGTTGTGTTCGACCTGGACGGCACGTTGATCGACAGCCGGGGCGACATCGTGGCGGCGGTGAACCATGCGCTGGTGGCGACGGGTCGGGCCCCGCTGCCTGGGCAGGTGATCGTCCGGTACGTGGGCGACGGTGCGCGCTCGCTGTGTGCGCGCGCGGCCAAGCTCCCCGAGAGCTCCGAGGGCGTCGAGGAGGTCCTCCGGCACTTCCTCGAGTACTACGCGCGGCACCCGCTCGACTTCACCCGCTGGATGCCCGGCGCGCAGGAGATGATCGAGCGGCTCTCGGACCTCGGCGATCTCGCGCTGTGCGTCTGCACGAACAAGCCGCGCGCGACCACCGACGCGGTGCTCGCCGCGCTCGGGGTCAGCACGCGCTTCCGCGCCGTGGTCGCCGGCGGTGACGTCGCCGACAAGAAGCCGGCGCCCGAGCCGCTGCTCCACCTCGCGGCGCGCCTCGGTGTCCAGCCGCACAAGATGGTGATGGTCGGCGACGGCCCCCAGGACGTCGAGTGCGCGCGCCGCGCGGGCGCGCGATCGATCGCCGTCCTCGGCGGCTTCGCCTCGCAGGAGGAGCTCCTCGAGTCCCGCCCCGACGTGCTCCTCCGCGCCATGAGCGAGCTCTGGGACGTCCTCCGCCGCTGGCGCGACGCGACCGTCAGGCTCTCCACCGTTCGTTAGTTGCACACTCTCGCGGAGAGGCGCGCCCGATCTGCGCGCGCCCTCGACCTGCACGCGCGGTCAGCCTCCTCGCTCACCTTCCCGCGCGCGGGGGCCGGCTCCGTCCGCGCGCCGCTCAGGCCGCGACGCCCTCGGCGATCTCGCGCCCGAACGCGGTCGCGTTGAGGATCGCGCGCAGGCGCACGCGCGCCCTGTGGAGCCGCGAGCGGACGGCGCTCTCGCTCACGGCGAGCTTCTGCGCGATCTCCTGGAGGCCGAGATCCTCGTGGTAGTGCGCGAGCACCACGTCGCGGTAGTCCTCCGGCAGCTCGCAGAGCGCCTCGCGGACGTACGCCTCGCGCTCCGCCGCGGACGCGGCGTCGTCCTCGCCGATCGTGCTGCGCATCGTCGGCAAGAGGCCGAGCTCCTCGAAGTCGAGCCCCTCGACGATGCGCGCGCGCTGCCGCCGCTGCGACCGCATCAGCATGAGCGCCTCGTTCGCCGTCACCCGGAAGAGCCACGTCGTGAAGCTCGAGTCGCCGCGGAACGAGCGGATCGTCCGCACCACCTGCAGCAGCGTCGACTGCACGAGGTCGAGCCGGTCCTCGTCGGACACGGGGTAGCGCGCGAGCTGCCGCTCCACGTGCGGGCGGATGAGCCGAGTGAGCTCGTCGAGCGACTCCCGATCGCCGTCCTTCGCCCGGCAGATGACCTCGGCCAGCGGGCCCGCGCTCGCGGCCCGGGGCGAGGGGCGCGGCCCGACCGCGCTGGGCGGGGTGAGACCGCGCGGCGCCAGAGGAGTCTCAGGCCTCGTGCTGGCGCTCGGTACATCGGTCGGAACGGCGATCAGAGCCATGAGCCATCTCTCCGTCGAGGGCGCCGCGTGCGCTTCCGGCCCACGGGCCCGGTGGTGCGCACCGACCAGCAAAGGCCTTGCCACGGCAAGCTCAACGGACGTGCGCGCCACGTGCGCACCGCGTGCTCAGCCGGTATAAGCGGGGCCACGATGTCCAGCGACGCTCCGCGATGGGAAGCCCCCCGAGAGGGAAACAGCCACGTTCCGACGCCCGCGGTGGACCGGCCAGAGCCGTCCGTCTCGGCCCCGCCGCGCGCGCTGGCGCACCCGCTGCCCGCCGGCATGCGCGATCTCCTCCCCGAGGAGGCGCGGCGCCGGCGCGCGCTCGCCAAGCGCGTGCTCGATCACTTCGTTCTGTGCGGCTACCAGCCGGTCTCGCTGCCGGCGTTCGAGTTCGCCGAGGTGCTCGAGCGCGGGCTCGGCACCCTCGACGCCGCGGACGTGCTGCGCTTCATCGAGCCCGAGTCCGGCGAGGTGGCGGCGCTCCGCCCGGACATGACCCCGCAGATCGCGCGGCTCGTGGCCACGCGGCTCGCGGACGCGCCCCGCCCCATCCGCCTCTGCTACGAGGGCACGGTCCTCCGCCGCCGCCAGGGGCGTGCGCGGCGCCACCGGCAGATCCCGCAGGCCGGCGTCGAGCTCTACGGCGTCGGCACGCTCGCGGGCGAGCTCGAGATCCTCCGCCTCGCCGCCTCCGCGGTGCGGGAGGCCGGCCTCGATCACTTCGTTGTGGACCTCGGCCACGCGATGATCGCGCGCGCGCTGCTCGACGCCGTCCCGGCGGGGCTCGCCGCCGAGCTCTCGGAGGTGCTCGAGCAGAAGGACGCCTCCCGCCTCGCCGCCGTGCTCGCGAGCCCGAAGGCCGCCGACGTCCCGCGCCGCATCGTCGCGGCCATCGCCGCGCTGCCGGACCTCGCGGGCGGCGGCGCGGCTGACCCGGACGGCGCCGTGGTCTTCGAGCGGGCGACGCACCTCCTGACCGGCACGCCCGCCGAGGCGCCGCTCGCCGAGCTCCGCGCGCTCTGGGACGCGGCGAGGACGAGCCCCGAGCTCGGCCCGGCGCTCCGAGTCGATCTCGGCGAGCTCCGCGGCCTGGCGTACTATACCGGTGCAATTTTCCATGTTCTCGCCGAGGGCCCCGGGGAGGCGATCGCGGCGGGCGGGCGCTACGACATGCTGCTCTCCCGCTTCGGCCTGCCGATGCCGGCCGTCGGCTTCGCGCTGAACCTCGACGCGCTGGCCTGGGCGCGCGACGTCGCGGGCGCCGCGGACGAGCCGGCGCTGCGGGTGCTCGTCGCGGTGCAGCCGCAGCGCGCCGCGTCGCTCGCGGCGGCGCTGCGGGGGCTCGGCGTCCCGGCCGTGGCGCACGCGCCGGACCAGGATCCGGAGGGGTATGCGCTGTCCTGGCGGTTCTCGCACCTGGTGCGCGAGCGGGACGGGGACCTTGTGGTCGACGTGACGTCCGGCGGCGGCGAGGCCGCGACGAGCGCGAGCGCCGTGCCGGCGGCCCTGGACGACGCCGCGGCAGCCCAGGCGATCGTGCTGAAGACGGGGGCGGAGCGTCCGGGCGGCAAGTAGACGCTCGCTAGGCAGGCGAGCCTGGGGTAAAGGCGAACCGGAACCCGGACGGAGCCGCTCGGAGTGACGAGCGGGCCGAGGCCGGGCCATGTGATTCGGGAGGAGCTTCGGAATGACCGCGATCGTGATCGTCGGCGCGCAGTGGGGCGACGAGGGCAAGGGCAAGGTCGTCGACCTTTATACGGAGAGCGCCGACCTCGTGGTGCGCTACGCCGGCGGGCCCAACGCAGGACACACGCTGGTGGTGGGCGGAGAGAAGCTCATCGTGCGGCTCATCCCGAGCGGCATCCTCCGCGCGAACGCCCGCTGCGTGATGGCGCAGGGCATGGTGGTCGATCCCGGGGTGCTCGTCGCCGAGATCGACGCGGTGGAGGCGCGGGGCTGCTCGACGCAGGGGCGCCTGTTCGTGTCGGACCGCGCGCACCTGATCTTGCCGTTCCACCCGCTGATCGACTCGCTCCGCGAGGCGAACGCGGCGGACGGCGTGCGGCTCGGGACGACAAAGCGCGGCATCGGCCCCTGCTACGAGGACAAGGCGTCGCGGCGCGGGGCGCGGCTCGGCGACCTGCGCGACATGAAGCGGCTCGCGCAGCTCGTCTCGCGCTCGCTCGAGGCGTGGACGCCGACGCTGCGCGCCCTGGGCGGCGAGCCGCCGTCGCTCGACGCGATCCTCGACGAGCTCACGCCGCTGGCGAAGCGCATCACGCCGCTCCTCGCCGACACGTCGCAGCTCATCGACGGCGCGCTCCGCCGCGGCGAGCGCGTGCTCCTCGAGGGGGCGCAGGGGACGTTGCTCGACATCGATCACGGCACGTTCCCGTTCGTGACGTCGTCGTCGGCGATCGCGGGCGGCGCGTGCGTCGGCGCCGGGGTCGGCCCGACGCGCATCCGCCGCGTGCTCGGCCTGGCGAAGGCGTACTGCACGCGCGTGGGCGAGGGGCCGTTCCCGACCGAGCTCGACGGACCGCTCGGCGAGCGGCTCCGGTCGGTGGGCGGCGAGTACGGCTCGGTGACGGGCCGGCCGCGGCGGACGGGGTGGCTCGACCTGCCGGCGCTCCGCTACGCGGCGCGGGTGAACGGCCTCGACGGGATCGCGCTCACGAAGCTCGACGTGCTGACCGGCATGCCGGAGCTCAAGGTGTGCGTCGCCTACGACACGCCGTCGGGGCGCACGCGGGAGTTCCCGATCGACGAGATCGCGACGGCGAAGCCGGTGCTCGAGACGGTGGCCGAGTGGGGCGAGTCGATCGACAGCGCCCGCTCCATGACGGAGCTGCCCGCGGCGGCGCGGCACTATGTGGAGCTGGTCGAGAAGGAGACCGGCGTGCCGGTCGACGTCGTCTCGGTCGGCGCGGATCGCGACGCGACCATCGTGCGGCGCAACGCGTTCGCCTGAGGGGCAGGATCTCGGCTCACCGGACCGCGCGCGGCCCCGCCGCGTCGTGCGACGGAACGGCTGCCCGGACACGCACGGTTGCCACGTCTGGGGTTTCAACGCCCCAGACGTGGCACCTCGTCGCCAGACGATTCGGGCGGCGCTGGCCCTAGCCGCCACCCGGCGTGTGGGAGCCGCCGCTCTTGCTTCCGCCGCCGGGCGTTCCGCCCCGCTGGCCGCTGCCGCCGCCCGGCGTGCCGCTCGGCGTGCCGGCTCCGCCGCTCGGCGGCGTGACCGCCCCGCCGCCCGGCGTACCGCCGGTGCCGCCGCCCGGCGCGCCCGTGCCGCCGCTCGGCGTGCCGGTGCCGCCGCTCTGCGTGCCGCTCGGCGCGCCGCTGGTGCCGCCGCTGGTGCCGCCTCTCGGTGTGCGGTGGGTGCCGCTGCCCCACTCCTGCGTGCCGCCCTGGGTGCCTGGCCCGCCATGGGCGCCTGCGCCCGGCTCCCCCATCTCGCCTCCAGGTCCAGGCGCCGTCTCCGCGCCGGGAGCTCCGCTCTCGGGCGCTCCCGTGCCGGCGCCAGGCGTCTCTCCGCCCGTCGGTGCGGGCGCCGGCGAGGCCGCCTGTCCGCCTTGATTGCCCCCGCAGGCCACGAGCGGCAGCGCGGTCAGGACTACCAGAAACATGCTTCGCATGATGTGTCTCCCAGGTCGTTTGCGTTCGCGGATCACGCCGAGCCGCCGGCGATGCGGACGCGTCCTTGCGCGCGAAGACCGCCTCGGAGCCCGGCGGCGTAGCGCGCCGCGCTCGACATGCTGGGGCCGGAGCCAGCCCTCGGGATCGAGACGAGGCCGGAACGGCGCATCGGGCCGCGCCCGATCGAACACCGAGTCATTCTCCGAGACGCGGACAACCCCTGACGCCGTCCGTCGCCCACAGGCGCGCTCGACGACAGGCGCTCAGCCAGGCGCGGAGCGAGCGAGTCGATGCACACGCGACGCGCCGGCCGCCCTCGCGGCGGCCGGCCCCGGCTCGCCCGGCGAGCGCATGGCGCCCGGACCACCCGTGACCGCGGAGCACGCCGCGGCCGCTCGCAGCCCGACGCGCCACGGACGCCTCCGGCCGGATCGACATATTTCCCGGAATTCGAGGGATGCTTCCGTGTCGCAAGGGCACATACCCATGCTCACGTCGCACCGCCTGCGTGGAGATGAATTGATGAGCTCACGGGTCGGACAGGTCGACACGACGACGCCGCCGTGTGCACAGGAGCGCGCGCGGCGCGCCGACCACCTCCTCGCGCCCGCGCTCCGGACCGTGAACGACCGCGTCTGGACATATCGTCGGCACGAGCGCGCTGTACAGCCCAGGCCGAACAGCGCACCCGCGGTGCGCTGCTCAACAGTCCGGTGCAGCCGTAAGAGCTTCGGCCGAGATCGCCACGCTTTTCCCCCGTGGCATGGACTATTCTGTCCCTTCCTATGGCCGAGGACAGCTACGTGTTTGCGGGTTCGGAGCGTGCGCGAGAGCTGGAGCGCCTGCGGCGGATCGAGGGCTTCTTCGACCCCTGCAGCCGGCGCCTTCTCAAGGCGTCCGGGATGGGGCCCGGCTGGAGCTGCCTCGAGGTAGGGGCCGGCGCCGGGTCGATCGCCACCTGGATGGCGGAGCGTGTGGGCCTCGAAGGAGAGGTGGTGGCCGTCGACCTCGATATCGGGTTCATGGATGCTTCTCCGCCGCCGGGCGTCCGGATCATCGAGGGCGACATTCGCCAGCTCGATTTTCACGCGGCCCGCTTCGATCTGGTGCACGCCCGCTACGTGCTCATCCACAACGCGGATTTCCAGGCTCTCCTCGACGCCATGCTCGCGGCGCTGAAGCCCGGAGGCCACCTGGTGCTCGAGGAGCCGGACTTCACCGCGGCCAGGGGCGCCTCAGGTCCGGATATCGAGGCTTTCGATCGGGTCAATCGGTCGATCCTCGCGATGTTCGAGGCCGACGGCAAAGACCCGGGCCTCGGACTGCGCCTGCCCGCGCTCCTGACGGAGCGGGGGCTCGCCATCGAGGCCGTCGAGAACGAGGTGCCGCTGTGCCCGGGCGGTCACCCGCTGTCCGAGATCATGAGCCTCTCGGCCACCCAGCTCCAGCACAGGTACCTCGCGACAGGGCGGATCAGCGAGGAAGATCTCGCCGGCTACACCCGGTTCGCGGCCGACCCGTCGGCGTGGGGTGTCTACTACGGCACCGTCGGCGTCCTGGCCCGCAAACCGGCCAAGGCCGCCGACTGACGTCCCGCTCCCGCCCGGGCGCCAGGCGGCCGAGAGCGCGATTTCAGGCCTGTCCTCCAGCAAAGCGACAAACTCCGTCCTGCGCTCTCCGTCGAGCTCGGACAAGGCACCACGCTGCTCCTCCGACAACGCCGCTCCCGGCCGCGCGGTCGACGAACGCGCGGCGGCGCCGCGCCGCCGCCCACGCGGTGCCCGCGTCCGTTCATCGACGTCGAGAGGTGGCACCTCTGCGCCGGTTCGTCGCGCGGCGCGGACGATTCAGCCGATCCTGCGCGCTGGTGAGAATTGCCTATTTGATGTTCTCGCAGCTTGCGTCTCCCAACAACGGTTCAAGATACGTGACGGGGCGGGCCAGGCATCACCGCCGAGCGCTCCAGCGCCGGCCCCGCTTCCGTCAATGACATGGGGGAACTATGAACATTCGAGTCGTTTCTCTTCGTTTTGCATGGATGGCAGCCCTCGCGCTCGCGGGGACCAGCGCTTGCTCCGTCGCGGCGGAAGAAGACGGTGTTCTGGTCGCGGCGGACGAGGACAGCTCGGAGGACGCGGTCGCGTCTACGTCACAGGCCTTCTCGCTCCCCATGCCGCAGCTCGCCGCGGTCCTCGCCGCCTTCAACGCGACCGAGATCAGCGACGCGCAGCTCGCCCGGACCCACGCGGCGGACCCGCACGTGCTCGAGTTCGTCAACGAGCTGTTCGACTATCACACCGCGGCCAGCCAGCAGCTCTCGCTCGGGCTCGCGCAGCTCGACATGGTGCCGGTGGACAACGAGATCAGCCAGGGGCTGATCCAGCAGGGCGCGGCGGATCGGCAGGTCCTCGAGGGGCTCACGGGGCCCAACTTCGACTGGAGCTTCGTCAACGCTCAGATCTATCGGCACCGGGATTTCCTCGCCCAGCTCCAGGAGCAGATCGCCCTCGTGGGGCCCGAGCTCCATCCGGGGCTCTCCCACCTCGTTCCAGAGCTCCGGAGCGCCACGTCGCGGCATCTCTCGTTCGCCATGTCGCTCCTCGGGCTCATCGGCAGGCCGTACGTCCCGGAGAACAGCTTTCCGCCGGGCTCTCCCGTGTATGGCAATTACGGGAGCTACGGCACCTACGGTGGCTATGGGAATTACGGCGCTCCCGGGAGTTACGGCAGCTACGGGCCTTCCTCCAGCCCCGTCTACTTCGGCCCCAACGGGCCCTACTCGCCGGCCTACTCCCCCTACTACGGCGCTTACGGCCGCACCGGGCCGTCCGGCGTCGGCACGCCCAGCCCGTACCCCTACCCGTGAGCCTGGCCGGACAGGGCTGACTCGGCTCGTTCGCTAACGCCGGTGCGCCCGGCCGAGGGGGCATGGGCGCCGCCCCGTGCCCGCTCCGCCCGCGTGAGCGGCCGGTGGTCCCATTCGCGGAAGGGACCGGTGGTCTTCCGAGCGAGAGCGGCACGGAAGTCCCGTGCGCAGGGGCGGTCCGTGAGATCCGACAGGCCTGCGGGAGAGAGGCGCGGCGGGCTACAGCCGGCGCCGCGCCCGGCCGCGATCCGGGATGACCCCGTGGATCTCCGCCTCGCTGAAGCCCGCCGCCCTGTAAAGACGCTTCAGATGCACGAGCTCGATGTGCGCGCTCTTCGCCACCGAGGCGCGGATGCGATCGAGCACGCTCAGCCGCTCGAGCGGGAGCCGGGTCGCCTCGACCGTCGAGCGCAGCGCCGCCGCCGCCGACTTGACCTCGGCCGCCGCTGCCTGCGCCTTGTCCAGGCTGAGCTTCGGGTGGATCCCCGAGCCGAGCAGCTGCGCGAGCACCTCCAGCCGATCCGGCTGCCGCGTGATGTCGCCGTCCTCGTCGTCGGCGAAGTAGGCCACGCCGCCCGGGAACAGGATCGACAGCGCGGGATCCGCGGAGGGGCGCCCCACGGCGCTCCAGACGTCGTCGGCGACCTTGCCGAGCGCGTCGTCGGCGCGCGCGGACTCGGCCTCGACCTTGGCGAGCAACGGCTCCGCCTCGGAGCGCGCGGCGTTGCGCTGGGCCTCCACCCCGTCGAAGAGCGTCAGCACGGGCACGAGCCGCTGCTCGGCGAGCTCCCGGAGGGGCCCGCCCTTCGCAGAAGCGCTGTGGAGCGTCGCGCGCACGTCACCGATGATGTCGTCCGCTGGCGCATCCTTGCGAATCACCTCGCCCATGATGTCGATCCTCCTCTGGCCTCACGAGGCTCCAAGGCTGCGGAGTCCAGCGAAACACGACCCGCGAACGCCCCCCGTCGGCGCTGTCACCTCGGGCACCATAACGGACCAACGCCCACCCGATCAACCGGATCGCAGCCTCGCGGCGTCGGCCCCAGCGTGAGCCATCAGTGCGCCTCCCTGGTACACTCTCGCCGTGCACCTCGGCCCGCTGCTGCTCATGGCCCTGCTCGCCTTCCCGCTCGCCGCGCACGCCGGACAGGCCGGCGAGCTGGTCGCCGCCGCCGCAGCGGCGGGGCGGCCGCCCGAGTGCTCGGCGCGCTCCGGCCGGGCCATCGCCCGCGGGCCCACCGTGTGGGAGCGCGCGCGGGCGCCGGAGCTCCCGCGCTACTGCGACCTGCTCGCCCGCGGCCAGGCGCAGCTCGGCGGCGACGCCGCGGCGGCGCGCGAGTCGGCGCGCCTCGCCGACAAGATCCTGCCGGGGCACGCCGCGCCGCAGGTCCTGCTCGCCCGCGCCGACCTCGCGCTCGGCTCGCCCGAGGACGCCGCGCGCGCCTTCGAGCAGGCGCGGCGCATCGATCCCCGCAGCGTGGAGGATCCGCAGACGATGCACGACCTCGCGCGAGCGCTCGCCCGTACGGGCAAACGCGACGAGGCGATGGCGACCTACCGCGCGCTCGTCCCGCGCATCGATCTGCTCGGGACCGCGGACCAGCGCGCGCTCGTGCTGCTCGAGGCGGCGCACCTGTCGATGGCCGCCGCGGGCGCGGCGTCCCCTGCCGGCGCCGCCGCGAGGCCGCCCGCGGGCGCGCACGGAGACGCGGCCCTCCGCGGAGATCTCGACGAGGCGATCGCCTACCTGCGCGAGGCGCGCCTGCGCGCGCAGACGCAGCTCGCCCGCGACGTCACGCTGTCGCTCGCGCTCGCGCTGGACCGCGCCGGCGACAAGGCCCAGGCGGACGCAGCGCTCGAAGGCGAGGCGGCCGTGGTGGAGGCGGGGCGCCTGCGCGTAGATCGGGAGGCAGCGCGCGGCGAGGCGGCGCGGGGGCGCGCGGACGACCGGCACGCCGGAGCAGCCGCGCGAGCGCACGCCGCAGACGACCTCGCCAGCGCGGCGGCGCGCCTGCGGACCGTCGAGTACCTCGCGGTCCCGGAGGACAGGCTCGCCCTCGAGGCGCTCGCGCTGGAGCGGACCGTGTCGGAGGCCGCGATCGCGCGCTGGGAGGCGTACCTGTCGGGCGCCGGTGGCCAGGGGCCGTGGGCCCCGGCGGCGCGCGCGCGCCTCGACGCGCTCCGGCGGGGCGCGCTCGGCGGAGGCCACCGGCCCGCGCGCGGCGGGACGGGGGCGGCCGCGCGCGCCCCGCGCGAGCGCGGCGCGGCTCAGCCCCCGAGGGCGACAACGGGAGGGGCACGGTGACGCAGCCGTCGCTCCTGCCCAGGCGCTCGCCGCTGCCGGCGATCGCGGCGCTCCTCTCGCTCGCGCTCGCGGCGGGGCCCCTCCGCGCAGCGCCCACCGTCTGGTCCCGCGCGCTCGATCCCTCGGCCGACGAGCGCGCGGAGCTCATCTCCCAGGCGGACGCGCTCCTCGCGCGGTACGAGCAGCTCCGGCGCTCGCCGCTCCTGGAGCGGGTCGAGGAGATCGGCCCGCTCTGGCTGCGCGAGGCGCGCTCCTTGTACGAGCGCGCCGGCGCGGCGACCTCGCGCGCGCCCTCGGTGCGGCTGCGCTACGCCGACATCCTGGAGCAGCTCGGCGACGTGCAGGGCGCCGTCGCGACGCTGGAGGGGCTCCTGCGGCTCGATCCGCCGGCGCCTTTCCGGGCCGATGCGTGGCACGCGCTGGCGGTCTGCTATGCGCGGCTCGGCAGGTACACGGACGAGATCGAGGCCTACGACGAGGCGCTGGTGCTCGAGCCGCACGCGGCGTCGCGGGCGCTGCTGCTGGCCAACCAGGCCGAGGCCTACATGGCGCTCGGCGACATCACCTCGGCGGTCGAGGGGTACCGGGCCTCGCTCTCGGCCCTCGGGTCGCTCGACATGTTCCGTTACGGCGTGACCACGCTCTGGGGGCTCGCGGTGGCGCTCGATCGGTCCGGCGACCTGGAGGGCGGCATCGAGAACATCCGGCTCGCGAGGACCTACGACCGGACCGACCAGCAGATCAACGGCGCGGGCTGGTTCTACGTACCCGCCTACGACGAGGCCTGGTACGCGGCGCTCGGCTACTGGGCCGCGGCGCGGAGCGCCGAGCTCGGCGCCGCGCGCGCAGAGGCCTACCTGCAAGCAGTGGCCGCGTGGGAGTCGTACATCGCCCGCGCTCCGGGGAACGATCGCTGGCTGCCGCTGGCGAAGGCGCGGCGGGCGCAGTGCGAGAGGGAATGGGAGCAGACGTTGAAGACGCTGAAGCGCCTGCGCAAGCTCGCGGCGCCGCCGCGGCGCTGAGAGCGCCGGCGCTCCCGCGGCGTACGGGCGGAGCGCGGACGCGCGCGGCTTCCGATGGCGCTCTGGTCGTACACCGGCGCGGTGGCGAGAGGCCCCTTTACGACCCCGCCCGGCGGGTTCACCTTATCGAGGTCGCCCTCGCGCGCGGGGGCGGCGCCGGCCAGCTCACCCCGAACGGAGATCCGTCGAGATGCGCGACTCGGTGTTCAATGAGCCCGTGCTCTGGTCCGGACGTCCCAAGGTCGTCGCGACGCCGCTCCTCTACGTCGTGGGCGCGGCGGTCTGCGGCGTGACCTCGGCGATCAGCACCGCGTCCGCCATCGTCGTGAGCAAGGCGCTGGACGCGTCGCCGAACCAGCTGCTCGCCTTCGCGGCCTGGATGGCGAGCCTCGCGGTGGCGTTCAGCTACCTGCCGCGCTGGTGGCGCTCGGAGCTCGAGTACATGCTGACCGATCGGCACATCGTCGTGCAGCGGGGCAAGCTCCGGCGCTCCATCGAGCGGCGGTCGATCAGCTACGCGCGCATCCACTGGCACCCGAAGCACCCCGGCGTCGGCGACCTGGAGCTCGTAAGGGCGGTGCCGACCGGCGCCCTGCGGCGGCGGCTGTCGATCGTGCTGAACGGCGTCGTGGCGCCGGATCGCGTCTGGGCGATCCTGCGGGGCGTTGTCCCGTCGGCGCCTGCGGGCGACGGGCACCGCCTGCTCTCGCAGCGCCTCGACGAGGGCGAGCGGGTGCTCTGGTCGGCGCACCCGGCCGACGGCTGGCACAAGTGGCTCCCGAACGGCCTGCGCGGCGTCGGCTCGGTGCTGCTCGGCGTGCTCCTCGGCGGCTTCGCGGTGATCACGGCGGTGCACGCCGTGCGCAGCATCCGCATCGTCAAGGCAGCGGGCATGGATCCGGAGAGCGTGTCCTTCGTAGCGCTCGTCGCCTCCCTGTCGCTCACGATCGTGCTCCTCGTCGCCGCGGGCGCGGCGATGCTCTACGTGTCGGTGGTGCGCCCCGCGCGGCTCGCCGCGCGGACGCGGTACCTCATCACCGACCGGCGCGTGCTCATCCAGCGGGGCGATGAGGAGCTGCACCTCGATCGCTCGCGCATCGTCGACGTGATCGACGCGCCAGGCGCCGGGGGCCTCCGGGACGTGTTCCTCGTGCTCGACGGCCCGCGCGCCCGCGCGGTCGCCGCGAGCGGCGCCTTCGGCGAGGCCCCGGGCGCCGGGCTCCAGCCGGTGCTGCACCGGGTCGCGGACGTGGACTCGGTGCGGCAGATCCTGCGGCCGGCGTAGCCCCGCGCCGCCCGGCTCGACCTCATCGCATGGTGGTCGTCGAATTGACCCCGATGGTCGGCTCGCAGCCTGCGACGAGCTCCGCCGGAGTGTGCTTTATCAGGTTGAAGACGCTCACGGGAGCGGCTCCCGGCAGCAGGCTCCTCGCGCCGGCCTCCTCGAAGTCGAAGAGGTGCTGCGCGGCCTCGCGGACCGCCGCTTCGACGAGGATTTCCCCGGGCCGCGACGCCTTGGCGAGGTGCGCGGCGGCGTTGACCGCCTCGCCGAGCACCGTGTAGTCGAGCCGGCCGTACGCCTGAGAGCCGACGCTGCCGGAGAGGACCTGCCCCGAGGAGAGGCCGATACAGATCCCCTGCGTGTAGGGCGAGCCCTCGCCGGCGCGGCGCGCCACCGCCGCCATCTGCGCGCGGACGGCCGCGCACGCGCTGAGCGCCCGCGACAGGTGATCCGGCCCCTGGAACACCGTCATCACCCCGTCGCCGAGGAATTTGTCCACGACGCCCCCCTTCGCGACGAGCTCCGGGACGATCACCTCGAAGTTGGCCCTGAGCAGCCTCATCGCCTCGCCGGGCAGCCTCTCCTTGGTGACGGGCGTGAACTGGAAGATATCGATGAACGCCACCGTGGCCATGACCACCTCGCTCGCGAGCGCGATCGCGGGCCCCATCTCCCGGATCCGCTCGATCAACGCCGCGCTCGTGAACTGCCGGAGAATCTTGTTCTCCTCGTCCGAGCGGGCGTTCCTCCGCAGCTCCGCGACGTGCTTGATGGTCTTGTCGATGGTCGCCTCGAGATCGGTGCGCTCGATCGGCTTGAGCAGGAAATCGAACGCCCCCTGGTTCATCGCGCACCGGATGTTCCCCATGTCACCGTAGGCGGACATCATCACCGTCCTCGCGAAGGCGCTCACCTCCGGGACGCGACCAAGGAACGTGAGGCCATCCATCACAGGCATGTTGATGTCGGTGACGATGACGTCGATATCGGGGTGGCGCCGGAGCTCGCCGAGGGCGTTCTCCCCGTTCTCGGCGAAGATGAACTCGTAGACCCGGTCGCGGATCTTCTGCCGGAAGAGCAGCTTCATCATGAGCGCCACGTCCGGCTCGTCGTCGGCGATGAGGATCTTTGTGGGCCCCTTGCTGGCCTCGATCACCGCCGCGAACGCCGCGACGAAATCGGGCGCGGACTGGAACCGCTGCGCCGGGTCCTTCGCCAGCGCGTGCTCGAAGAAGCCGTCGAAGCCGGGCAGCAGGCCGGGGACGAGGCTCGACGGCGGCGGGAACGGATCGGTGCAGATGCTGATGAGCAGCTCCCCGATCCCGCTCGCCGCGAAGGGGAGACGGCCCGTGAGCGCCCTGTAGGTGATGACGCCGAGCGACCAGAGATCGCTGAGGTGATTCGGCACGACGGCGCGCACCTGCTCGGGGCTTATGTACGACGGCGTTCCGACGACCCTGCCGAACGATCCTTGCTGCTCTTCGTCCGACTCGAAGACCGTCCATACCACGCCGAAATCGAGGAGCTTCACGCACTCTCCGGGCTCTTTCCGGGCCAGGAAGACGTTCGCCGGCTTGAGATCGCGGTGGATGATCCCCGCGGATCTCGCCACCTGCAGGCCAGTCGCGATCTGCCGGAGCAGGGCGAGCGTGGCCGACGGCGAGAGCTGCCGCTCCCGGGAGAGCCTGTCCTCCAGATCCTCCCCTTCGAGCAGCTCCATGACGATGTAGGGGCAATCCTCGTCGATGCCGTAGTCGTGTATCTGGACGATGTGCTCGTTCTGGAGCCGGGCGATCGCCGTCGCCTCTCGCTCGAATCGGCGTCGCGCGGAGTCGGAGGTGACATGCTCGGGCGTCATCACCTTGAGCGCCACAGGGCGCCGGAGCACCTGATCGAACGCCTCCCAGATGACGCCCATCCCGCCGCGCCCGATCTCTCGTCTCAGCGTGTACTTCCGCGCGATCGTACGGTTCAGCATGGTCGCCGCAGTGTAGCGACTTCCTCGGCTGCGAGCGCTCCCGTTCGAGACGCAGGCGCTCGTCGACCGCACCTCGGCGTCAGCGAGAAGAGGGCCGCTTCACACCCAGGACCTTCATGCGGTAGGACAGCGTGCGCACCGGGATCCCCAGCCGCCGCGCGGCCTCGGTCCGGTTCCAGCCTGCGGATTCGAGCATGTCCTGGAGCAGCTTGGCCTCGTACTGCTGCACCTTCCCCCGGACCTGCCCCCCGTCGAGCGGCGCGTCCTCCAGGGCGGACGGCGTCGGGCGGAGCGCGGCCGGGTCGGACGGCGCGCGGCCGAGGGCCGGATCCCTCTCCGGGTCCGGGGTCCGCTCCGCCTCGCCACGCACCGCCGAGCGCACCCTCGGGGCCAGATCCTCGACGCCCACGAGCGCTCCGGGCGTCACCACCACCGCGCGCTCGATGACGTTGCGCAGCTCACGCACGTTGCCAGGCCACTCGTAGGCGCCGAGCAGGGCGAGCGCCTCCGGGGTGATGCCCTCGACAGGGCGATCGTTGGCCGCGCTGGCCACGCGCAAGAAGTGCCTCGCGAGCGGCTCGATCTCGTCCTTTCGATCGCGCAGCGGAGGGATGTCGATCACGACGCCGCCCAGCCGATAGTACAGATCGGCCCGGAACGCGCCCGACGCGGCCATGGCCTCCAGATCCCGGTGCGTCGCCGCGACGACGCGCACGTCGACCTCGATCTCGCGGCTCGATCCGACACGGCTGAACGCCCCCGACTCGAGCACGCGGAGCAGCGCGGCCTGCGCCGGCGGCGGCAGCTCGCCGATCTCGTCCAGGAACACCGTGCCGCCGTCGGCCTCCTCGAACACGCCCTTCTGCTGCTGGAGCGCGCCGGTGAACGCCCCCCGCTCGTGGCCGAACAAGGTGCTCTCCACGAGATCCTTCGGAATGGCCCCGCAGTTGACGCGCACCATGCGCTGCCCCTTGCGCGGCCCGCTCTCGTGGATCATCCGCGCGAGGACCTCTTTGCCTGTCCCCGTCTCGCCGTGCAGGATGACGGGGATACGCGAGGCGCCCACGCGCCTCACCGTCTCGATCACCTCGCGCATCCGCTGGCCGGCGATGATCCCCCCCTCGGCCGGCTCCTCCCGCACGAGCACCGACGTCGCTGCCGGACCGCACGCCACCGGGCGCTCGGACGAGGCGTGCCGGGCAGCCTCGCGCGCGGCCGCAAAGACCTCGTCCGCGGAGCTGCCGGCGTCCGGGTAGAGGGCGAGGCCGACGAGGAGCCGGGCGTCGCTGGCGACGAAGGAAGCTGCGATGGCGCGGGCGATGCGGCTCGCCTCCTCGGCGCCGGCCTCGGGCAGCAGCACCTGCGCCGCGCAGGTGCCGTAGAGCGCCACACGATGCACAGGCTGCAGACAGGCGCGCACGGCATGGATCCAGCCCTCGGCCGTGACCGCCGCGGTCATTCGCACGTGGAGCAGGGCGAACGGGCGGCGAAAGTGCCGGGCGCGCGTGAGCTCGTCCTCCACCCGGCGCAGGAGCTTCTCCTCTCCCTCGAGATCGAGCGAATCCCCCCCGACGCCGAACGCTTGCACCCGCAGCGCGACGCTGCCGAGCACGACTTCATCCCCTACCGCAATCCCGGCGCGCGATACGCGGCGGCCATCGAGGAACGTGCCGTTCTTGGATCCCAGATCATCGACCCACACCCGTCCACGGGAGAGGAGGAAGCGGGCGTGCTCCCGCGACAGGGTACGATCGTCGATGCAGAGCGTGGCAGGTACGGTGCGACCCACGACAAGCGGCATGTCCGGCGAGAGCAAACGCCTCTCCGTCTTTCCGGCGTGGTGCCACACGAGGGCGATGCGCAGCGCCGCGCTCTGCTGAATGGCAGAGATCGACCTCCCCTCCAAGGTCCAGGTCGTCGCGTCGTCGTGCACCGATTTGCCTGGCCGCATGCACTGCCTCTCGCTGGCCTCTATATCAGGCTCCTACGGAAGGTCCAAGCGCCACCAAGGACCTCGTCGCCCCGGTGTCTCCGTCGCCCGTGTCGCGCCAGATCGCCCCGCGCCGGCAATCTCTTACGTACGGGCCGGGCAGGCGGTTGCCGGCGCCCGGCGCGCCTGGTCATGCACGGTCGGCCTCGACCCGGGCCCGGAGCACCGGCCCGCTCACGTGCCGGGCGGAGCGACGGGCGTGGGCAGCGCGCTCCCCCCGTCGGCAACCTCTTGCCGGCGCGCCTCGCGACGGCGATCGCTTGCCGGCAACGTCTTGCCGAGGCGGCCATCGGCGGTCGCCTCACTGCCCCGGAAACGGCCGTCTTCTGCTCGCATCCACGCGTTGACGTGTCGACCGAGCGCCGCCGCCAAGGAAGCGCCGTGCTGGCATGCGGGCTGCAAACACCGGAAACAGAACCAGACGGGTCGCGGACAACGCGACCCGAGACATCCAGCTGACCGGCCTATCCGGGAGTCGACAATGAACATCCAACACATCATCTCCGCGCTCCTCGCTTCCAGCACGCTCGGCATCCTGCTCACCGCGGGTTGCAGCGTGCCGCTGGACGAAGGCACCTCCGAGGAAGCGATTTACGACGACGAGACGGTCGAGGAGGCGTCGCAGGCGCTTGGCCCTGCGTGCACCCCCAAGAAGCTCGCCCTGGAGGCAGGCCCCATCTGGAACAACACCGATGCCCAGACCAAATGCCCCAATGTCTGCAATCCGCAGAACATGAGCTGGAGCGGGCAGTGGTGGACCACCGTCTCAGGAGCCATGTCGGTGTGCGAGTGCAACCCGCGCCCTGCCGCCGTCGTGCAGGCCGGCCCCATCTGGAGCAACACCCACGCGCAGACCCAGTGTCCGAACACCTGCGCCGCGTTCAGCAGCGCGACGAAGTGGGACGGGCAATGGTGGACGACCGTCCCGGGCCAGATGTCCGTCTGCGAGTGCGCCTACACGCCGCCGGCCACGGTGTCGCAGGAGGCCGGGCCCATCTGGAGCAGCGCCGACGCTCCCAACAAGTGCCCGGCCGCCTGCGGTACGGCCCGAGCCTGGAATGGGCAGTGGTCGACGACCGTCCCGGGCCAGATGTCCGTCTGCGGGTGCGCTTGTACGCCCTGAGGTCGCGGCGACCCGTTCAGCGGCCGCGCCGGCCCCAGGGCGTCATTCAGGCTCAGCGCGTCAGCCCCTAGCGTCTCGACGGCGGCGGCGGAGCGCGACCAGCGCGAGGCCCATGGCGACGGCCGCCGCGTACGAGCTCTTCGGCTTCGCATCGCGGGCGACGATCGCGCACCCGCCGGTTTCACCTGAAGACTCCGAGCCCGCGCCTGTGCCGGCGCTGCCAACGGCGCCGCTAGGATCGCTGCCGCCCGTCGTGGCGCCTGCGCCGCTGCCAGCGGGCTGCCCGCCAGAGCCGGAGGTCACGCCCGCGCCGGAGGTCACGCCCGCGCCGGAGGTCACGCCCGCGCCGGCGCTCCCGCCGTCACCCGACGCGCCTCCGCTCCCCGCGGCAGGCCCGGCGCCGCCGACGTTCTGATCACCGCCGGAGCCGTCGCCCGGGTCGTCCGAGCCACCCACGCCACCGCTGCCGGCAGCGTCGGAACAACCGGTCTCTGGATCGGCGCCACCGGCCTTGTCCAGACCGAGGAACGCGAGGATGGCGTCGCTCTCGTACGCCATGGAGTGCGCGCCGTTCCTTCCTGACCAGGCCTCGAACACCGTGTAGCCACACTCGTTCTTCCAGAACTGGCGGTCATAGGTGGTTCCGCTCGCGCCGGTAATGGTGTCGGTCGAGGTCGGGGTCTCGCTCAACCCGAGGACGTTCGTCCATTCCTTGATCGCCTCGGCCTGGTTCTTGTAGTTGATCGTCGCATCCGCCGTGCCGTGGAAGATCTGAAGGCGCGGGCGATGCCCCGTATACCCAGGATACATCCCGCGAACCTGATCGCCCCATTGCTGTGCCGACTTGCTCGTCCTGCCCCCCGCGCAGTTGTTGCTCCACTGCTGGCCCGCGTCGAAGCCGTCCGCCCAGCACCCGGCTGCCACCCCCGCCCTCGCCGCGCCGGCCCGGAAGATGTCGGGGTAAACCGCCAGCATGGCCTGCGTCATCATCGCTCCGGACGAGCCGCCGATCACGTAAACGCGCTTCGGGTCGCCCTTGTACTTCTCGAGCGTGTACTTCACCATCTGAGCGACGGCCTGTGTGTCGCCGCCGCCGTCGTGGGTCAGAGATTTCGTTGTGCCCACGTCCCAGCAGTTTCGGCCGGTGGCCTCCGGAAGGATGATGATGAAGCCGTTCTTGTCGGCGCCCGCCTTGATACCCTGGATGCTGTTGAAGAACGAGCTCACCGGCGTGCTGCAAGAGTGGGCGCCCACCACGATGGGCGGATTCTCGGCCAGCTTGTCCGGGACGTAGATGTTCATGTTGACGTAGCTCGGGACGCCGCTCGCTCCCCACGTCGCCCGGCTCACCGCCACCACGGACGCCGCGTACACGGGCATGGCCGCGAACAGTCCAAGAGAGAACGACGCGACCGCGAAAACGCGATTCTGAAATCCACGCATGTTCGAGTACCTCTAGAGCTGGCGTCGCCGACGATGGCGCGCGATTGGCGCATGAATGCTATCGATAGAGGAACTTCGGCGCAAGCCGCTTCGGGTTCTCCCAGTCCGCGAAATTTGAACCAAGACCAGGCGTGTCAAAGCGCCTTTTCGCGTCGCAGATGGCCTTGAGCCCGCAGCTTCGCGGTGCTCCATGACGCATCACCAGGTGCGGCAAATGGCTGCGAACGACGCACTGCCCCGCGGCGCCAACACCCCTGTTCGAGGGCCCACGGCGAGACGCACGGTATTAATGCAATGAGGGCGTGATCCTAGAGCGCTGTTGACGAGCCCGCCCCCTCGCGAGAGCCTTCGTCGTCGACGACGACGCGACGCGCGCGCGCAGCGCCCCTTCATCACCCCTTCACGCCGGAGGCTCCGCCGTTCGACCTCGCTGCCGCGCAGCGCTCTGCGTAGGCGGCCGGCGTGAAGCCGACCTGGGCCTTGAAGTCCCGGATCAGGTGCGCCTGGTCGTGATACCCGAGCTCCTGCGCGAGCGCCGCCCACGCGACGGGCGCGCCCGAGGCCACGCGCTCCGCGGCCTCCTGCACGCGCGAGCGCCGGATGATCCACTTGGGCCCGACGCCGATGTACCGCTCGAACGCGCGGTGCAGCGTGCGGACCGAGACGCCCGCGATCCGGGCGAGATCCTCGGCGCGGTGGACGTCGCGATCGGCCTGCGCGCGGGCGGCGAGCGCCATGGCCTCGTCGAGCCCGGCGTCCTCCGGGCCCTGGCGCGCGCGCAGGAGCGCCTCCACGGCGCGGATCGCGATGGCATCGTCCGGCTCATCGAGCACGGCGCGCTCGAGCGGCTCTGCCGCGCTGCCGAAGATCTCGACGAGCGGGGCGACGCGGTCGACGAGCCGGCGCATGGCGAGGGGCGAGAAAGGAAAGAAGCCGCCCGGCTTGAACTTCGTCGCGACGACGCGCCCCGTGCCCTCGAGCCGGACGACCTCGCGCCGCGTGCCGATGCCGTGCACCGCCGACCCCGGCGCCTCGATGGCCAGGTTGACGCAGGGGTGCGGCAGGACCTCCTGCTCGAACGGCGCGGCGAGCGACCAGCGGACGACCCAGTGCCAATCGACGCGCCGGGCCAGGTCGGGCGCGGGCGCGTGGCGGCGAAGCTCGAAGCGCTGGAGCCCCGCGGCCGGGTTCAGGATGCCGCGGGTGGGGTCCGCGGGGGTGATGCTCTGGCTCATGATCGCGCTTGGCGCTCTTTTACAATACCGCGCCTGGCCGTGACAGTAGCGTCCGCCCCGGAGGCAGCGACATGGCTGATTCGACCACGGCCCCGAGGGGCACCATCGTTTTGTTCCATTCACCGAACTCCCGCTCGATGGGGACACGCATCCTGCTCGAGGAGCTCGGCGCGCCGTACGAGCTGAGCGTCCTCAACATGAAGGCCGGTGAGCAACGAAAGGCCCCTTACCTCGCGGTGAACCCGCTCGGTAAGGTGCCCGCGATTCTGCACGACGGCGCGCTCGTCACCGAGCAGGTCGCGCTCGTCATCTACCTCGCCGATCTGTTCCCGGAGGCCGGGCTGGCCCCGTCCATCGGGGATCCGCTGCGCGGGCCGTACCTCCGGTGGATCGCGTACTACGGGTCGAGCTTCGAGCCGGCCATCGTCGATCGGGCGATGAAGCGCGATCCGGCGCCGCCCGCGATGTCCACGTACGGAGATTTCGATACGATGTTCGGTGTGGTGGCGGAGGCGCTCCGGAAGGGGCCGTATCTGCTCGGCGACCGGTTCTCGGCGGCCGATGTCCTCTGGGGCAAGGCGCTGGACTGGATGGTGACGTTCAAGCTCGTGCCCGAGCTGCCGGAGGTGAAGGCCTACGTCGCGCGGGTGTGCAGCCGGCCGGCGTTCGTGCGGATCGCGGCGAAGGACGCAGAGCTCGCCGCGGCGCACGAGGCCGCGGTCGCGGCGGCAGCACAGGCGAGCTGAGCGACGCCGCCCGGACGCTCCTTCGCGTCGCGCTCGCCCCGCCGACGCTCCTTCGCGTCGCGCTCGCCCCGCGCCGCGGGCCACGGCGCTCACCTGCGGGAAACGCGGGCCTCCAGGTCGCGCACCCGCGCCTCGAGCTCGCGGACCCGCGCCTCGGCCGCGGAGCGGGCGCGCTGCTCCGCGACGCGGGCGCGCTGCTCCAGAGCGCGCGCCTCGCCCTCGGCGCGGAGGGCCTCTTCCTCGGCGGGCACGAGATCCGTCGCGCGGGAGCTCCGCGCGACGCGCAACATCGGGTGCGGGCCGTCCTTCAGCACGACGAGGTGCGCGTCGATCGCCTCGATCCGGACGGGATCGCCGCTTGCGTGGACGCGCAGGTAGGTGCCGTCCGCGTCCCGGCGGTAGAGCTGGAGGGGCACCCGCTCCTCCGCGAGCGGCGCGCGGGCGGCAGCCGCCTCGGGATCGAAGAGCAGGAGCTCGGGACAGCCGAGCTGCCAGTACTTCGCCGGCGCGTCCTCGTAAACACGGCGCCAGTCGCCCGAGACCATCTCGAGCGCGAACCGCGGCGGGCGATGGCCCGGCAGCCACGTCTGCCACTGCCGCGGGAGCGGCGGCAACGGGCGGTGATCGAGGACGTAGAGGTCAGGCAGGACGCGCACGAGCGGCTCGCCCCGCACCCACGCGAACGGGTGCCCGGTGCCGGCATACCAGTCGACCCAGCCACGCTCGCGCGCAAGCTGGGCGACAACCGAGCTCAGCAGGCGGACGACCTCGGACCGCTCGGCCTTGTCAGGGCGCTCCGCGTCATCGGGGAGGTACCAGCCGGACCAGTCGATCGCGGCGCCGGCCTCTTCGGGCGACAGATCGCGGAGCACCAGCGCGCGGGGAGGACGCCGAGGGGTGAGCGGGAACCCGATGCGATTCGGCGATGTCACGCGAGGAAACTAGCACCCCGACAGGCCCCGCGGGCAACGCAACCGGCGTAGAGCGTAGGGCGTAGTGCGTAGCGGCGAGAGCAAGACCACGCGACGCGCCCCTGCCGGGCGCTTGACAGGGGTAAAGGTTCCATGTCTTCCTACCTGCTCGAACCTTTCTTCACATCGTCAACGGCGGCGACGGCGGCAGCCTCGCGCGAGCGATCTCGCGATTACCTGCCGGTACACCCGGGGCCCGACGCGACGAACCAGCAGCACCACCGTGACCACGCCTCCATCGCGTCAGCCCGCTATCGGGCGCGTCGAGCGAGCATCCGGGTTCAACGCCGGGCGCGGACTCGAGATCACGACCGCCCCACGCGGTGTGCTGGTCCGGGCTCGTCGAGCCTCGAGCGCGCGCACGGAGGAACCTTCATGAGAACCTTGCATCAACGGATTGGGACTCTGGTGATCGGCTCTGTCTGCGCGATCGCCTGCTCGGCGAGCCCGGACCGGCCCCGGCCCGCGCAGGGCCAGGGGACTGGCGGCTCGGGCGGCAACCCGGGCGATATCGGCGATGGAACGGGGAACATCTTCGATGTGGGCAGCGGCGGCCCCGTCGAGCCGCCTCCCTGCGAGGTGTGCGAGGACTTTCCCGCGGCCCCGGTGCTCGACGACAGCGGGACGCCGCCGCCGGCGAACGCGGCCGAGCTCTTCGGCGCCGCGGACAGCGGCACGCCCGGCGGCCCGTGCCTGGCCGAGCCGGAGATCGGGGCGCTCTTCCCGAACAACTGGCTGCGGCCCAGGTTCCGCTGGATCGCCCCCCAGGGACAGGACCTGTTCGAGATCCGCGTGCACGCCGACCGGGAGAAGAACGACCTGGTCGTCTACACGACGAACAGAGAGTGGAAGATGCCCAAGGACATGTGGGAGAAGCTGGCCGCGCACGTCCGGGGCGAGCCGATCACCATCACGATCCGCTCCGTGTCGACGAGCGCGCCGGGCGCGCCGCTCGTGGGCTCCTCGGGGCCGATCACCATCGCGCCCGCCCCGGCCGGCGGCAGCATGGTGTACTGGGCGGCCATCGGCGAAGGGCCCGCGGACGCCTGGCTGGCAGGGTTCGGCGTGGGCGAGGAGGGCGTCGTCGACGCGCTCAAGGTCGACCAGGTGCAGCAGGGCGACCGGCGCGACGAGAACGGCAACGTGCGGGGCGACGGCAAGGCGCGGTGCATCGGCTGCCACTCGTCGACGCCGGACGGCGAGGCGGTCATGTTCATGGACCACTGGCCGTGGGATCTCGCCATCGCATCGGTGAAAGAAGACTCGGTGGGATCGGTGCCCGCCTACGTGACGCCCGGCGGCTCGCAGGCGATGAACCAGGCCTGGCTCGGGCCGCCCAAGATGTCGCCCGCGCACTTCTCCCCGGGAGACCGGATCTTCATCACCTCCTATGGCCGGGACAAGGGCGGCGTCTGGGATGGCCAGTCGCACACGAGCATGCCGAACGCGCGCCTCGCGTGGTTCGACCTGGAGTCGCCCACGCCGACCTACGCCGAGGCGGCCAACGCCACGACGGCCAAGACCGAGATGGCGGCCGCGGAAGGAACCGCATTCGGCTTCATCGAGCGCGAGGGCGATCCGCGCGGGGCGATGATGCCGGACTGGAGCAACGACGGCCTTACCATCGTCTACGTGTCGACCGACACCGGCAAGGACGGGCGCCTCGCCGCGGGCGCCGGCGATCTCTACACGGTGCCTTACAACAACAAGCAGGGCGGCGCGGCCGCGCCGCTGCCCGGCGCCGCAGAGCCGAATTTCAATGAGTACTACCCGGCCTTCGCGCCCGACGACCGGCTGATCGCGTTCAACAGGGCGCCTGGCCCGGGGGAGATGTACTACAATCCCGACTCCGACATCCACGTCATCCCCGCGGCCGGCGGCACGCCGACGCGGCTCGCAGCCAACGATCCGCCCGCCTGCCTCGGGGTCACGAGCCCGGGGATCCACAACAGCTGGCCTCAATGGTCGCCCGAGGCCACCACCGTCGACGGCAAGACCTATTACTGGGTCATCTTCTCGTCGTCGCGCGACGGCTACACGCTCCAGAAGACGCCGAGCAAGAAGGCATCACAGCTCTACGTGACCGGCGTGGTCGTGGAGGGCACGACGGTGCACACGTACCCGGCGATCTACCTCTGGAACCAGGATCCCGGCACGAGCAACCACACGCCCGCGTGGGACGTGTTCAAGATCCCCCCGGCGCCCGTTCCGCTCTGAACCAGCGCGAGAACCACACGCCGGGACGACCCCGCAGGAACGTCGGCGCCATCTCGCACCGACGGAAACGAACAGTTACACCATCTATTTGGCACACGTGTGCCAAGCGGCCAGCGACCGGTGCTCGCATGTCGTGCTCTCCGCGGCGCGGCCGGAGCGGCGCGCGTGCGAACCGCGGTGAACCGAGCGAGCGGGCGGCTGGCGCGGGCCTTGCGACCGCCGCAGACACCATGCGAACCCACCGAACCCATTCCTCTCTCTGGCTTCTCCTGGCAACAGGCCTCCTCGCCGTCGGATGCGAGTCGGGGTCCGCGCCTGTCGATCCCGACGACTCTGTCGACTCTCAGCACGCGGCGCTCCACCGGGCGCAGTCCTGCGACGACCTCGAAGCGCTGCTGAAGCAGGACGCGCTCGCCAAGATGAACGCCCAGATCGACGGCATCATCGCGAGTTATGCGGCGTACGGCTACCCCCGCGGCGACGTCGCCGTGGGCGGTGTCGGCCTCCCCGGGGGGGCCGAGGATCCCGTGGACACACCTGCCCCGGTGCCGCCCACCGCATCCGGCGAGGAGGACAGCGGGCAGACGGCGTCGGACGCCAGCGGCGGCAGCGCCGGCCCTGCCCACTCCGAGACGAACACCCAGGTCGCCGGCGTCGATGAGGCGGATATCATCAAGACCGACGGCGACAACATCTACGTGCTCCACGGCCAGAGCTTCTACACCCTGACAGCGTGGCCTGCGTCGTCGCTCGCGGTGGGCAGCTCGCTCGAGATCGAGGGGTCGCCCCTCGAGATGTTCGAGGCCGACGGCAAGGTCGTCGTCTACTCGTCGGTCAACGGGGCCGCGGTCTACGAGAAGGCGGGCGTCACGCCGCGGCCGGGGTACTACGACTACCTGCTCGTCGACACCATGGTCGCCGGCGCAGGCGCCGGTACGCCGAGCACCTCGCCAGGGACCCCCGCCGACGGCGGAGGTGCGACGCCGGTGCCGCCGGACAGCGCCGAGCCGCCGCCCGACGGCGGCACGCCGTCCTCCGACGGCGCGCCATCGAGCGATACGCCTCCCGCCGACGACGCACCGCCCAGCGGCGAGGCGCCGGCGCCTCAGCCGCCAGACGACGGCGATGGCGGGGCCGATGAGCCGCCGCCCGCCATCGGCGAGCCCGGCTCGGGGGGCGTCTGGGCCCCGCTCACCAAGATCACCGTCCTGAGCCTCGCGGGCGGCGCTCCCAGCGTGGTCAAAGAGGTCTACTTCGAGGGAGGCTACACCTCGGCGCGGCGCACCGGCCCGAACGTGCGCACGGTGCTGACCGGCGGCGCCCACGGCCCCGCGCTCCCGTACTGGCCCGCAAACCTGACCGAGTACCCCGACACCGCCGAGGCGTGGACCGCGGCGTTCGAGCAGCTCCGCGCCGAGAACGCGGCCCTCATCGAGGACGCCCCGCTCTCGGCGTGGCTGCCGTACCGCTTCGAGAAGCAGGGAGATGCTGTCGCGCTGCTCGACGCGAGCTGCGCGGACTTCTACGTTCCCGAGGCGGGCACGACGTCGTACGGGCTGACGCAGATCGAGTCGATCGACCTCGCCGATCTCGCCGCGGCGCCGGAGTCGACCTCGATCATCGGCGCGACCGACACCGTGTACGCGAGCCACGACGCCCTCTACGTCGCCGCGCGGGCCTGGGAGGTGCAGAAGGAGCCCGGCGGGGTGTTCGTGGGCACGAACCGCACCCATGTGCACAAGTTCGATCTGATCACCGACCCGAGCCAGCCCGGGTACGTCGCGTCAGGCTCGGTTCCCGGCCACATCAACAACCAGTTCTCGCTCGATGAGCACAACGGCAAGCTCCGCATCTCGACGACCGAGAGCGTGGCGACGGCGGAGCCCAGGGGGACGACCAGCAACAACGTGTTCATCCTCGAGGCGCAAGGGACCGAGCTCGCGAAGATCGGCGCCGTCACCGATCTGGCCCCCGGCGAGACCATCCAATCGACCCGGTTCGTCGGAGATCGCGGCTACGTCGTGACCTTCCGCCGGGTCGATCCGCTGTTCGTGCTCGATCTGTCGAACCCGGCGTCCCCCTCGGTCACGGGTGAGCTCAAGATCCCCGGGTTCAGCGAGTACATGCACCCGCTCGACGACGGGCACCTCCTGACGATCGGCAGAGACGGCGAGGAGGACGGCACGGTGACCGGCCTCGCGCTCCAGATCTTCGACGTCACGGACGCGTCGGCGCCCGCGCTCCTGCACAAGGAGACGCTCGACGGGGCCGGTTACGTGCACTCCGCGGCCGAGTACGACCACAAGGCGTTCACGTACTTCGGCGAGCGCGACGTGCTCGCCTTCCCGCTCATGAGCTTCGACGCGCAGACGGGCGCGATGTCGAGCACGCTGGAGCTGTTCAACGTCGATATCGAGAGCGGGTTCAGCCGGCTCGGCGCGGTCGACCACAGCGGCTTCTTCAGCGGCGCGCCGTCGGGGTGCTATTACGGCGGGGCCGCCGTGCAGCGCGGCCTGTTCATCGAGGACTACGTTTACTCGTACTCCCAGGGCGGCGTGCTCGTGAACGCGCTCGCCGACCTCGCGACGCCGGTGGCGTCGCTGCCCCTGCCCGTCCCGGACTCGTTCGGATACGCGTGCGCCGGCGTCGACGGCGGCGTCGCGGAGCCCGCGCCGACGCCGGCTCCCACCCCCGAGGAGTAGTAGCGCCGCAGGCGGCGATCCAGGCGCAGCGCCGCCGCGCCGTCGACGGACGCGCGGCGGCGCTGCGCCGCTCAGGCGCCCGGCCGCGCCGGCCGGGGCGCCTCCCACGGGTGCTCCGGGTAGAACTCCTTCATGAGCCGCGCGGTGTACGCGGTGAGGTTCGCGAAGCCCTCCGCCTTGCGCCGCAGCGGCGAGTCGAAGAACGGCGTGAGGATGCCCGCCAGCGCGCCGAAGGCCGCCGCGTCGACGCCCGCCGGGCGCGCGCCGAAGAGGTACGGCTTGTCCCCGAGCAGCTCCGAGAGCGCGGCCAGCGAGCGCGCGCCCAGCGCGACGACCTCGTCGTCCGTGTGCCGCGCGACGCCGACCGCGCGGAGCGCCTCGCGGACGCGCGCGACGAGCTCCTCGCGCAGCTTCGGGCGCAGCTCCTCCGGCGCACCGTCGACGAAGTGCGCCGGGCCCTTCTCGAAGTTCTCCGGGATGAGCCAGCGGGAGTACACCATGGTCGGGGCGAAGCTGTTCTCGATCATGCGCTCGAGGGCCCACGCCTCGGCGCGCTGCCGGGCGTCGAGTCCGGCGTCGAGATCCTTGCCGTGCTTCCGCTCGAGGTGCTCGCGGATGAAGTACGAGTCGGCGATGCGCGCGCCGTCGTCGTCGATGAACGGGAGCTGCCCCTTCGGCGACTGGTCGGGCCGCGAGCGCTCCTTCGTGTAGGGCAGGCCCAGCAGCTTGAGCTGGACCTCGGTCTTGGTCACGTAGGGGCTGACTTCCGGCAAGCCGCACATGGGGCCGAAACAGTAGAGCGTGATCATGCGCAATCTCCGAGCTGCTAGGGGTCCGCCTTGGACCGCGCTTGATGTAGCCCCGGCCTGCTGACAACCTGGTGTCAGCATCCTCGTGCGACGCGCCGATCGCCTGTTCCAGATCCTGCAGATCCTGCGCCGCCAGCGGGCGCCGATCACGGCGGCGGCGCTGGCCGAGGAGCTCGAGACGTCGAAGCGCACCGTGTACCGCGACATCGCGGACCTCCTGGCGCAGCGCGTCCCCATCCGCGGAGAGGCCGGCACGGGGTACGTGCTCGATCGCGGCTTCGACATGCCGCCGCTGATGCTGACGCCCGACGAGATCGAGGTCGCGGTCCTCGGCGCGCAGTGGGTCGCCCAGCGCGGGGACGTCGCCCTGCAGAGGGCGGCGCAGGACCTCATCGCGAAGATCGCCGCGGCGGTCCCCGAGCGGCTGAGGCCCTTCGTGTTCGAGCCGGCGACGGGCGCGCCGCCCGGGGTGGACCAGGCGCCCGACCTGCTCGACCTGGCCGAGGTGCGGGCGTCGATCCGCGCCGGCACGAAGATCGCGCTCCGCTACCGCGACGAGACGGGGCGCGAGAGCGAGCGCGTCGTGTGGCCCGTGATCGTGGGCTACCGCGAGTCGACGCGGGTCCTCGCGGCGTGGTGCGAGCTCCGCCAGGAATTCCGCCACTTCCGCACGGACCGCGTGACCTTCGCCAGGTTCCTCGACGAGCGCTACGCCGAGAAGCCGAGCGCCCTCCGCGCGCGGTGGCGCGCGTCCATGTCCGCGCGCGGCAGGCCGCCGGGGCGCGCCGGCGCGGCGTCGACCGGGGATCGCTAGAACGGGAGCGCTGGTTCGCCCGCCGTGGTCGACGCGGCCGGACAGCGACGAAGAGCGGCGGCGGCCGCGGCGACGCGCGTCACCCGTGCTCCAGCTGCTCGAGCTCGCGCACGCGCGCCTCGAGCTCGCGCACGCGCGCCTCGGCCGCCTCCCTGGCGCGCGCCTCGATCGCCGCGGCTTCCTCCTGGGTCTGCACGAGCTCGCCCTTGCCGCCGGGGCGCGCGAGGCGGAGCCTCGCCTCGGCCCCGGCGCCCACCACGCGGAGCCAGCTGTCGAGCGCGGGGCTCCACACGGGCCCGGCGCCGGCGTGCACGCGGACGTAGGCGCCGTCGGGGTCGCGCCGGTAGGCCTGGAGCGCCACGCGTCCGGCCGGCGGCCGCTGCGCGGCGGCCTGCGGGTCGAAGATCGCGAGCTCGGGGCAGCCGAGCTGGCAATACTTGAGCGGGATGTCCTCGTAGGCCTTCTGCCAGTCGCTCGCCACGATCTCCAGCGCGAAGCGCGGCGGCCGATGGCCGGGCAGCCAGGTCTGCCATTGCTTGGGCAGCGGCGGCGCGGGCCGGTGATCGAGGAGGTAGACGTCCGGCGAGACGCGCACGAGCGGCTCCTCGCGCACCCAGGCGAAGAACCGATCCGAGCCGGCGTGATGGTCGGTCCAGCCGCGCTCGCGCGCGAGCTGCGCGATCGAGGACAGGAGCAGGCGGGAGATCTCGTCGTGCTCGCCCCACGCGCCGATGCCGTCCCCGTCGTCGAGGTACCAGTCCGACCAGTCGATGGTCGCGCGGAGCTCCTCGGGCTCCGGGTCGCGGACGACGAGCGCACGCGGCAGGCGCGTCGCAGGGGGAGCGGCTCCGGAGCGGGCAGGCAACACGAGCCCGCACGGTAGCACCCCGAGCGCGGCGGCGGGAGCTGCAGGCGGGCGCGGCCGTGCGCCGTGGTCGGCCGCTGACGCGCCGCCCGCGCCGCCGGAAGGAGCCGAAGGAGGGCGCGAGCCAGCGACACGGGCGGACACGTCTGCAACGCACCGCGCGCCGCGTCGCCGGGGCGCCTCGGGGCTCCCGATCCGGCGCGCCGGCGCCATGTCGGCGGCATGCGTTCGTTCCGGGGGGTGCTCTTCGACGTGGATGGGGTGGTGGTCGACTCGCCGCACGAGCGCGCCTGGCGGGAGGCGCTGGAGGTCCTGATGACGACCGAGTGGCGCGCGATCGCGCCCGAGACGCGCTACGCGGCGGAGCGGTTCACGACGGCCGTCTACCAGAGCGAGGTCGCCGGCAAGGCGCGCGAGAGCGGCGCGCGCGCGGCGCTCGACTACTTCGAGGTGCGCGACGCGGCCGCGCGCGCCGGGGTCTACGCCGAGCGCAAGCAGGAGGTGCTGCTCCGGAAGATCGCAGCGGGGGAGTTCGTCGTGTTCCCTGACGCGGTGCGGCTGATCCTGGCGCTGAAGGAGCGCGGCGTGCCCATGGCGGCGGCGTCGTCGTCCAGGAACGCGAGCGACCTCCTCCGCAGGATCCACATCGACGCCGCGGCCGAGCAGCAGGGCCCCCGCCGCGCGGCCATCGCGCCGGGCGCGACGCTGCTCGATCTGTTCGACGCCGACCTCTGCGGCGCCGCGGTGGCGCGCGGAAAGCCGGCGCCGGACCTGTTCCTGGCCGCCGCGCGCGCGCTCGGCGTCCCGCCGGCGCGCTGCCTCGTCATCGAGGACGCCCCCTCCGGGGTGCAGGCCGCGAAGGCGGCCGGCATGACCGCGCTCGGCGTGGCGCGGCTCGCCGACGAGGCGCTGCTGGTAGCAGCGGGAGCGGATCGGGTCGTGACGACGCTCGACGAGATCGATCCGGACGCGCTGGTCGAGGGGCGGATCGCGGCGCGCGCGGCGTGAGCCGCGGCGCGGCGGCGCGAGGAAAGCGCACGTCGCCGGACTTCCTGGGGCCACGTTGCACAGGCGGCGTCCCCTCCGCCCTCGCTCGGGCGCCGCTTGAAGCCGCAGTTGATCGAGCAAGTGCTCTGGTCACAATGGTCATATGCGCAAGGCGTCGCTCGCGGAAGCCAAAGCTCACCTTTCCGCCCTGGTGGATGAAGCGGAGCACCACAACACGCGCACGTTGATCCTGCGGCATGGCAAGCCCGTTGCCGCGATCGTACCGCTCGATGTGGCCGTCCCTTCGACGCCTCGCCTATCCAACGAAGAGATCGAGAGGCTGTTCGCGGCGCTCGGCGCGACGGCACAGCAGGAGAGCGCGGTGGAAGATTTGCTCGCGGGGCGACGATGAAGATCGTTCTCGACGCTTCGGTCGCGGTCGCCGCTGCGCGGCCGAACGAGCCCTCCCATGCCGCGTCTCGGGCCCGACTCGCGCGTGTCCTCGCGGGGGCCCGAACGCCAACGAATCAACGAAGCGACGGTGGCCTTCGTCGGCGCGTGCTCCAGACGGACAGGATGACGACGAGCGCCTTCGTCGGATGATACCGGTAATACGCGTAAAACTGCGTTCTTTCGAGAAGCAACCGTCGAACGCCGTGGGTCCTGGCTGCCTGGTACTCGTGCCCGAGCTCAGGAGCGGTCCGGAGGAGGCGAACGGCTTGCGCGAGCTCGGCAATGAACAGAGGCCACAGCGCAGACCGATTCGCATGGCACCAGGCCTCGATGCGATCGAGCTCGTGCAACGCCCGACGAGCGAAGCGAACCGCCGTCACGACGCGCGAGCACGGAGGCGAGCGAGCACCTCGTCTGCGTCGACCGTGTCTCCTGCGTCGTCCTGCGCAATGGCCTCAGCGAGCGCCGCGTGGAGGGCCCCGCGCTCCTCGTCGTCGAGCTCGTCGAGCGCGTCTCCCCCGACCGCGACCAGATCCACGACGGCCCCCTCCGGTAATTCGGTGGGCTCATCGAGCACGAGGTGGCCGTTCCGGACGGTGGCTTTCAGCGAGAGCATCGGTGAATCATAGCACCCTGAGGCGCTGCCCCTCAGCCGCCCTGCTTGCGGACGATCGCCAGGCTCCAGATCTCCCCGGCGCTCGTCCCCACCCACAGGCTCGGCGACCCCTTGCCGGCGACCGCGAGCACGGCCGGCTCGCCGCGGGCGCCGAGCGTGACGCTCGCCGTCGGCGCGAGCGGCGCGCCGGACGCGGCCTCGATGGCGGCGCCGTCGAACAGCGCGACGCGGCCGTCCGCGAAGGCGGCGAAGAGGCTCGACTCGAGGACGGCGACGTCGGCGACGGGATCCGCGAACGCGAGCATCTTGGCGGCGAGCTTGCCCGACGACCTCACGACCGCGCAGACCGCGCTCGCGCCGCGCTTGTACACTGCCGTCAGCTTCGGGCCGCCGCGCACGCGATCGAGGTTCTGGGCCGCGCGCGGCAGCGAGGCGCGGAGCGTCGGGCCCGGCTCGGGCGTCGCGCCGGGGTGGACGCGGAGCTCGCCGCCCTCCCCCGCGCCGTCCATCACCACGTGCGCCTCGGTCTCGGTCAGATCGAACGCCCGCGCGGCGCCGCGCACCGCGAACGTGCGGCCGTTCACCTCGGTCTTTTCGAGCTTGAGCTCCGTCGCGCTGCCGTCCCAGCCGAGCGCGAGCGCCGTCTCGCCCGACGGCCGCGTCGCGAGCTGCCGCGCATCCCTGCCGACCTGATCGACCTTCGGGCCGTGCGTGATGCCGAGCAGCGCCCACACCGCGTCGTCGCTCCGCACCACGGCGACGTCCTTCGAGAGGAGCGCCACGTCGTGCGCCGAGGACAGCGACAGGTTCGTCGTCTTCGCGCCGGAGCCGCCGACCGGGCAGACGCCGAGGCGCACCGGATCGGTCGAGACCATCGCGACGAGCCCGGGGCTCGCGAGGACGGCGGCGCCTCGGATCTCCGCGTCCAGGCCGTGCACCTTGCGGGGTGAGCTCAGATTGCTGAAGGGCATGGCCCGTGAGGATACCGGTTCTCGCGCGGCGCGGTCAGCCCTTGATGAGCGAGCGGACGTCGATGTCGAGGTTCTCGGACTCCGCGACCGCATCCATCGCCTTGCGGAGCTGGGTGAGCGTCACCCCGGACGGGACGTCGACGCGGGCCTCCATCCGGAAGAGCTGCGAGCCGGTGACGGGCGCCTCGTACGCCGAGGTCTCGAGCGAGACGATGTTGACGCCGACGACGTGGAGCGCGCGCGACACGGCGCGGACGATGCCCTCGTGGTCGAGCGCGTCGACGGAGATGACACAAGGGATGGTCGCCGCGCGCCGGTGGGACTCGGGGCTCTTGGTCCTGCGGCTCTGCACCGTGAGCCCCGTCGCCCGGGTGAGCGCCTCCGTGTCGCGCTCGACCGCCTCGATCGCGCCGGGGGGCCCCGACGCGAGCAGGAGGATGCCGAACTCGCCCCCGAGCACCGCCATCCGGCTGTCCTCCACGTTGGCGCCGCGCTCGGTCAGGTAGTGGGTCACCTCCGCGACGATGCCCGTCCGGTCAGGGCCGAGGCAGGAGAGGACCAGGAAGATTTCAGGCTCGGGCGTCGTCGTCATGCGGCGCATCTTAGTCCGATCCGCGCGACCCGCGCACCCGCCGCGGGCGCGCGGCCGGGGCGACGAGCGCCCGGGCAACGCCGTCCGTCGCCGCTGGCCGACGTCCCCGGACAGCGGCGGTTCGAGCGCCGCGCGCCGCGCCTCCTGCCGACGACGAGGCGCTTGTCTCCGGCGGAGCAGTGGGCGAGAGACGGCCATCCCATGCTGTACGAACGCGACAACATCCACCGCCTCACGCCCTACACGCCCGGTGAGCAGCCGCAGCGGGCCGACGTGGTCAAGCTCAACACGAACGAGAACCCGTACCCGCCGCCGGCCGCCGTGGTCGAGGCGATCCGGGGCGTCTCCGCCGATCAGCTTCGCCGGTACCCGCCGCCCCGGGCGCAGCAGTTCCGCGAGACCGCGGCGCGGCTCCACGGCCTGTCGCCCGAGCAGGTGATCGCCACGAACGGCGGCGACGAGCTGCTGCGCATGGCCGTGACGGTGTTCTGCGAGCCCGGCGGCCGCGGCATCGGCGAGACGTACCCCACCTACTCGCTCTACGACGTGCTCGCGGAGATCCACGGCACGACGGTCACCCAGGTCCCCCTCGACGAAGACTGGTCGGTCCCGGAGGATTTCGCGGAGCGCCTGAACGAGCACGGCTGCCGGCTCGCGCTGCTCGTCAACCCGCACGCCCCCTCGGGGCGGCACGAGCCGCTCGACAAGATCGAGCGCATCGCGCGGGCGTTCCGCGGCGTGCTCCTCATCGACGAGGCGTACGTCGACTTCGCGGAGCTCGACGCGACGCCGCTGCTCGACCCGGCGCGGGGGCTCGACAACGTGCTGCTGCTGCGGACCCTGAGCAAAGGGTACTCGCTCGCGGGGCTCAGGTTCGGGTACGGGCTCGGGCACCCGCGGCTCATCGAGACGCTCGACAAGGCGCGCGACAGCTACAACACCGATATCCTCTCGCAGGCCGCGGCGATCGCGGCGCTGTCCGCGCGCGACGAGGCGAGGAAGAGCTGGGAGAAGGTGATCGCGGAGCGCGCCCGGCTGACGGAGGCGCTCCGGCAGAAGGGGTTCACGGTGGCGCCGAGCCAGAGCAACTTCGTCCTGGCGACGCCGCCGGGAGGAGGGCTGTCGGCGCAGGCGATGTACCGGGCGCTGTACGACCGCGCCATCTTCGTGCGCTACTGGGACGCGCCGCGCCTCCACGACAAACTGCGGATCACGGTGGGCACGCCGGCGCAGAACGACGCGCTGCTCGGGGCGATCGACGAGCTGTCCAGAGCGCTGCTCGACCGCGCCTGATACAGCGTCTACGTAAGAAAACCGCCAAGACGCCAAGAACGCCAGGAGAACCCCAAACGAGATTTCTCTCCTTGGCGTCCTGGCGCATTGGCGGTCAACTCCTTCTCGTCGCCGTTGGGGGCTCCACATCTCTCGGCAGCGTGCGCCTCGTCGCGCGAGCCACGCGGGCCGTGAACGCTTGCGTCCGAGGATCCCAGTCTCGAGCGGCGCGGATCGGCAACACAGCAAAGGAGAAGCACAGATGAGCCAGGAATCCGAGCGCGACAGGGTGATGAAGAAGCCGGCGGTCCTCGAGATCCCAGGCATGGATGCCGTGATCCTCCGCAGGGACATCGAGTACCAGGGGCCCCATGCCGGCGCCCTGACCTTCGACCTCTACGCGCCACCAACCTCGGTGGCCGCGACGCGGGCGCCTGCCGTCGTCTTCGTGTCCGGATATGCGGATCCGGGGTTCGAGTCGGTGTTCGGCTGCAAACGCAAGGAGATAGGCCAGTCGACGTCGTGGGGACGGCTGGTGGCCGCTTCCGGGCTCGTGGGCATCAATTACACGAACCGGGAGCCGTCCGATCTCCATGCGCTGCTCGAGCACCTCCGGCAGAACGCCGCGTCGCTCGGGATCGACGAGCGCCGGATCGGCCTGTGGGCCTGCTCCGGCAACGTCCCGATGGCCCTGTCGGCGCTGATGCGGGAAGCGAGCGGCTCGCTGGCGTGCGCCGCCCTCTGCTACGGCTTCATGCTCGATCTCGGGGCGTCCACCCGCGTCGCGGAGGCGGCGGCGCAGCTCCGGTTCGTCAACCCGTGCGCGGGGCGATCCATCGATGACCTCCCGCGGGATCTGCCGCTGTTCATCGCCCGTGCAGGGCAAGACCAGGTGCCTCACCTGAACGAGACGATCGACGCCTTCCTGGCCGGAGCGCTGGCCCGCAACCTGCCGGTGACGCTCGTGAACCACGCCGCGGCGCCGCACGCGTTCGATCTGCTCGACGACAGCGAGGCTTCGCGAGAGACGATCAGGAGCATCCTGGGGTTCTTGCGGTTCCATCTCCTGGCATAGGGCGCCCCGGCGCACGGCCCGGCCCCCTCGGCTCCGAGAGCAGCCCTTCGCGGCGTGCTTCCACGGCGCGCTCAACCTGCTCGCTCACATGCGCGGCGCGTTCTCACTCGCCGCTCTCATCGTCCTCGAGCGGGGCGGCGCCGACTACGAGGTCACGACACCCGACCTCAAAAGCGTCAAATCACCCGAGTATCTCGCGATCGATCCGGGCATTACCGTTCCACTGCTCGTCGACGGCACGTTCGTGACGAGTCTCCCTGATTCACCACGAGGATCCCATGCTCCACAATCTCCGTTTCGCCTCTCGCACTTCGAGCTTCGTGAACGGCGCCGTGGCCGTGGCGGCCGTCGCGGTGGGCCTGCTCGCCCGCCCCGCGGTCGCCGCGCCCGAGCCGGTGGTCACGCCGATCCTGACGAAGGAGCTCGCGAACATCCCCGGCAAGGAGGTGCTGATGCTCACCGTCGAGTACCCCCCCGGCGGCGCCGATCCGGTGCACCGTCACAACGCCCACGGCTTCATCTACGTCCTCGAGGGCTCGATCGTGATGGGCGTGAAAGGCGGCAAGGAGGTGACGCTCACCCCTGGCCAGACCTTCTACGAGGGGCCCAGCGACATTCACACCGTCGGCCGGAACGCGAGCACCACGAAGCCCGCGAAGTTCCTTGTCGTGCTCGTGAAGGACCGGGGCGTGGCCGCGATGCTGCCCGTGCATTGATGCATCTCGTGTGGGACGCCGATGAATCGGCCGGGGCCTGTCACGGAACAAGCCCCGGCCCTCTCCTCCGCCCGTGACCCGCCTCCGTACCTCCGCGTGCATCCTCGCGGCGTCGCGCTACTTCCTCTTCGCGTCGTCGACGTAGGGGGCGGGCACCCAGCGGTAGGACTCTCCGTCTCTCCGGACGTGGCCCAGCCCGGGGAACGGAGCGTGGCTGTGCGCGACGAGGTAGCCCTTGTCGGCCGCGTCGGCGAGCGCCTTCTTGCGCGTCTCGACGGCCATCGGCGCGTTCACGTCGAAGGCCACCGCCACCGACGGGTCGTCGAACTGAACGGCCATGATGTGCACAAGGTCGCCCCAGAGGACCAGCTTCTGGCCGCCGCTCTCGAGAGCGTACAGCGTGTGTCCCGGCGTGTGGCCGTACGCCGGCTCCGCGCGGAACCCCGGGAAGATCTCGGCCCCCCCGGTGAACGGCTTCACCCGCCCGGCGTCGAGGTACGGCTGCAACGTGGCTTGCGCCGCGGCGAAGAACTGGGCTTGCATCCCCGAGGACTTCGCGGCGTTCGCCTTGTCCATCCAGTAGTCGAGATCCTTCTGGTTCAGGTGGACGGTGGCGTTCGGGAAGGCCCTCTTCCCGCCGATGACGAGCCCGCCGACGTGATCCGGGTGAGCGTGCGTGAGGAAGACGTCGGTCACGCTCTCGGGGCTCACGCCCACCGCAGAGAGCGCCCCGGGGAGCTTCCCGGTCGTGGGGCCCATGAGCTCCGCGCACCCGGTGTCGACGAGGATCGTCCTGCCGTTCATCTGGAACAGGAAGCTGTTGAAGGACGCGTCGATCGGCGACCTCTGGAAGGATTGCGCGAGGAGCTTGTCGACCTCACCCGGCTTGGCGTTGAGGACGAGGCCATTCGAGAGATCCAGGCCGAACGTGCCGTCGGAGAGCACGGCCATGTCGATGGCGCCCACGCGCGTGCGATAGAAGCCCGCCTGACGCCTCTCGCCGCCAGGCGGGATCGGCGCGCTCGCCGCCGGAGACGGCGCCGGTGCCGCCGGCGTCGCGGCGGGCTGCTCCGGAGCCGCCGGGCTCTCTGGAGCGCTGCTGCTCGGCGGGGCCGTGGCGGCGCACGCGGCGGGGAGGGTGAGCGCACCGCCGAGCAGCAGGAGTGAGGCCGCGATGGACGCGACTCGCCGCATGGAAATCGTCCGCATGTTCGTTTTTCTCTACGGGCTCTCTTCGGTCGTCGGCGGCACGCGAGCGCTGCTCGCCGCCCTTCGGCGGGACGGCGGCCCGTGTTCGCCGCCCGTTCGCTGTTGCACCGTACGTCCAGGTGAGTAGACTTTCTATGCCTTAGATACCAGAAGAATAAACCGATCGTCCAGATTGGGCGCCGATAGGCGCCGGAGGAGCGAGGCGATGGACGCGCTCAGCCGCCTTTTTGATTCGCTGCACGTCGAGAGCGCCCTGTGCACGCGCTTCGAGGCGTCGGCGCCGTGGGGACACCGCGTCGCGCACCGCGGCCCCATCAAGTTCGTGCTCGTCGTCGCGGGATCGTGCTGGCTGCGCACGCGCGCGCTCCCCGAGCCACGGCTGCTCGGCGCACACGATCTCTTCCTCGTTCTGGACGGCGACCCCTACGCGCTGTCCGACTCGCTGGGCTCCGCGACCGTGGACTGCGCCGATCTCGAGGATCGCCGGGACGGCTATCTGATCCGCTACGGAGGCGGAGGCGCGCGCTCCACGCTGGTGAGCGTGGCCTTCCACGTGGATCCGACGGAGGGCGAGCCTCTCCTCGTCGCGCTCCCGCGCTTCATCCACCTGCGCGTCGATCAGAACCGGAGCCACGGCCTCCAGTCGCTCATCGAGCTGCTGCGCCTCGAGGTCTGCTCGTCGGAGATCGGATCGATCCCGATCGTCCGCCGCCTGGCCGAGGCGCTCTTCATCTCGGCGGTCCGGGCCTACCTCCAGACCGGCGAGGGGCCCAGGAGGGGCGTCCTCGCGGGGATCGCGGACACGCAGCTCGCGCGCCCGCTCGGCGACATGCACGAGGACCTCGCGCGCGGCTGGACGATCGAAGACCTCGCGCGCAGCGCGCGGATGTCTCGCTCCGCTTTCGCGGAGAGGTTCCGGAGCACGGTGGGCCAGACGCCGCTCGAGTATCTGACGCGGATCCGGATGGACCGCGCGCGCGGGCTCCTGCGGGAGGGCATCCCCATCGCCGAGGTTGCCCATCGCGTCGGCTACGACTCGGCCATCTCGTTCACGCGCGCCTTCCGGCGCGTGACCGGCGGAACCCCGGGGGCGTACCAGCGGGGACCCGAAAGCGGAGCGAGGCCCGAGGACGCGCGCGGGAAGGAGTCGAGGCCGCCGCCGTCATGACGGTGGCGGTCTCGACGGTTCCCGGCGACCGCTCGTTGTCGTCCGCTTTTTCTGCTCGCTCACTGCGGCGGCTGCTCCAGGAACCAGCTCGGCGCGATGTATCCCTCCGTCGTCGCCTTCGACATCGCGATCGTGCATTCCTCCCCCTCCGCCGCCCCCTCCATCGCGGTGAGGGCCACGGCGCCCACAGCGGACTTCTTGCACCTGTCGTAACCGTACGGCGCGCTCCCGAAGCTCTCGAAGTGCCGGCACTCGTCGTCGGAGAGCACCGTGTAGTGCAGGTGCGTGTTGTCCCCCGATCCCTCGTCGCAGGTGAAATCGTTCGAGGACGTGGGGCATTCCGTCCACGGGTCGTCAGGGAAATCGATGTTGTGCTGGCGAGGAATATCGTTCCAGAGCACCACCCTCCCGAGGACGTCGTCGGTCGTCACCTCCTGTCCCTTCTGAAGGCCGTACCCCAGCCCGTCGCGGTCGAGGTGGCCATAGAAGGAGCAGTAGCGCTGTCCCTTTTCGCCCTTGGGCGGGTGCTCGACCAGCGCCACGCCCATGTACTGTGAGGCGTTGGAGCCCCACCAGAGGAGCTTGCCGTCGGCTATCGGGTGCACCTCTGCGCCCGCCGTGGAGCCCGAGATCCTGACGAGATCCTCGCCGAGGTGGCGACCGCTGTAGAACTTCACGGGCACGAAGCCGAGCCCCCGGACGAGCCGGCTGTCAGCGATGGGAAGCTCCCGCTTCCCGCCCCCGGGCCGCTTGCATGCGTCGCTCTCCGGATCGTTCTTCTGGCAGCCGAAGGGGCAATAGACCGAGCGATCGAAGCGGTAGGTGCGCCCCCATGGGCGCGCGGGGGACCGACCGTCGGCCTCGTTGCCTTCGCACGGCACCTCGACGGTCCTCCCGCCCTCGATGCGTTTGCAGTAGGCCTTGCAGACATACAGCATGTTGGGGTCGCCCGAGACGCGAGGGACGCGACCGCCGAGGTTGTGCCCGCAGTACGCCGGCTCGTTCTCCGTGACGTTCTCGTTGCCGTTCAAGCACGGATCCCAGCTCTGCCGGAAGCTCGCGTCATCGCACGTGAGGCCCTCCGCCTCGGCGAAGTACTCGCAGACGGGGGTCTGCTCGCCGTACGGGCCGGGGCTGCAGAGGCCGCAGGAGGTCCCGCAGTAGGTCCCCGTGGCGCGCCAGCCGTCAGGGCGGCTCAGCCGGCGCTCGTCGCACGCGAGCACCTGCCCGCCAGGACCGCAGATCTGCGAGCCCAGGCGGAGCGATCGCACGGGCACCGGGTTCCCCTGGTAGTCGAGGATCGGATCGCATTCCGACGTGATGCTCGGAGCGGGCGTGGGATCGGGCATGCCGAACGGCTGCTGCTCCGAGTTCCCGTCGCACAGATCATTGTTCAACCTGAGACCGATGAGCCCGCAGCCGCTTGGGCACTCCTCGAACGGGACTGGGCGCCCCGTGACCGCCGCCGTGTTCAGCTCCGAGGGCGGGCACGAATTCCCCCAGGTGCCGGGCTCGTAGGCGCAGTGATACAGGGTCCCGACGCGGCCGGTGATCTCGTGCTGGCCGCAAAAGAGGTGCCGGCAATCGTAGCCGTTCGCCGTTGGGAGACGGAAGTAATTGAGGTCTTTCCCCCACGGCGGGCACGACTGGTCGCAGCGGTCCCAGTCGCGGATCTTCGGCGCGCTCGCGGCGTTGGCGAAGCCGATCACCTCGTGGTAGCGCACGGGCGGGATTTCCCGCACGCGCATGCACGCGCCGCTGCCCTCCAGCGCGCCGCAGCTGCGGTAAGGCACGGGGCGCGCGCCGGGGCCCGGGCAGGAGTAGAGCTGATCCGCTCTGCCCCGGATGCGGAGGTCCAGCTCGCCCAGGTTGACCGCGAGATCCTTGTTGGCGCGGCCGCCGAACACCTGATCTCCGCAGAAGGTCTGGCCCGGCTCGACGCCCTTCCACTGGCCGTCGTTGTCGCGGAACTCCACCGGACATCGGCCGAGCTCGGAGCCAGGCTCTCCCCTCGAGGCGCCGGGTTCGCAAGGGATGTTGAGGTCGAGCCAGCCTTCCTCCCCGCACACCCAGCGGCTCTGGTTCCCGATGCCGAGGCCGCACACCTCCTCGCCGCAGGCCGTGGTCGTCACCTCGCGGCCGAAGCTGTCCTGCACGCCGCGGCACGCCGGGCAGTCGCCTTGCTTCTGATTGCACGAGAACCCGAGGCTGCGCCACCCCTCGGCCGTGCACACCTGTCTGGCGCCGGAGCTGCCGGCGCCCGTCGGGACACAGAGCGTCGTCCCGCAGGTGATCGGGCCGGGGTCGCCGAGATGGGCGGGCAGGACGGCGCATGGGCACTCGAAGTTCGCCTTGCCCGTGCAGGCGCCGGCCTCGCAGCCGCCCGGGCAGATGCGCCATTCGAGCGGGATCTGCCCCGCGCCCGGACACTGGTAGAGCGCGGCCGGCTCTCCGTTCACCACGTCCTCGCCGCAGAACGTCCCCTCGGCCGGACACGCGAGATCGCCGCACCGGTTCTGCGGATAGCTTTGCCAGGTGTCGGGGTCGTCGTCGCCGTCCATGCACTGATAGGAGATCAGATCGCGCCCGCACACGAAGGCATCGCAGCGCGTCTCCGCGAGCGGGATCGGCTGGTTGTTGTAATAGAAGCCCGAGGCGCACTCGCAGGCGTCGGTGTCGGCCTGCGGCCCGAGCGGCGGCGGCGCGACGGAGCTCACCGGCGGATCCTGGCTGCAGCCTGCGCCGAGCAGCCCTCCGCTCCCGAGCAGGACGGCGGCCGCGCCGCACAGCTGCACCAGCGAGCGACGCCCGGGTCGATGAGAGAGGCTCACTTGGCGATCCTCCGCAGCTCGCCCGCCTGGGTCGCCCAGTAGACGAACGCCTCGTCCACGGCGATCGCGATCGCGCCGAATTGCCCCACGGCGAGCGTGCTCACGGCGCCGCCCGCCTTGGGCACCGTGCGCACCGAGCCGAGGCGGTTGACCCAGTAGAGGTCCCCGCCGTCTTCGGGATCCACCGCGATCCCCGCAGGACCGGGCTGTCCGTCGGCGAGCGCCACGAGCCCGGAGCCGTCCTTGCCGAGCCGGAAGAGATAGCCGTTCGGCGTGCTCCAGAAGAGGTGGGTGGCGTCCGTGGCGAGGTACTGCGGCGTCAGGTTGGTGCGCTCGAAATCCTGCGCGGACGCGATCTGACGCTGCTCGGTGCCGTCCTTGCGCAGCTTCATGAGGGTGCCGTCCGCCCAGGTCCAGTAGAGGTGATCGGCGTCGGCGGCGAGCGCGCCGCCCAGCTCGCCGGTGGCGCCGGAGATCTCGGCGGCGAGCTGTCCAGCGAAGAGCGCGTCGGTGCGGTACAGGCCGCCCTGGGAGAGCGACGTGAACCAGACCGCGGCGCCGTCGCTGACGAGGGCCCACGGGTCCGGGACGCTCGCGGTGACGACCGTGGCGGCGGCGCCGGACGGCGGGAACCGGATCACGCCGGCAGAGCCGGTGACGAACGCGCCCTCGCCCGTGAGGGCGATGCCCTCGAAGCGCCCGCTCCCGCAGGCCGAGTCGTCCGGCGGCGCGGCGGTGGCGAGGCAGGTCGTGGCGCCGGACGCCTTGTCGACGCGGACGGCGATGCCCCCGGCGGGCCGGAAGCCGACGACATAGACGGCGCCGGCGTCGACAGCGAGCGCGGAGGGGACCGCGAGGCCCGAGGCGAGCTCCTGCGCGCCGGGGCCGCACGTCCCGTCCTCGCAGGCGCCGCCGGCGCAGTCGTTGCCGCACGCGCCGCAGTGGAACGGGTCGGAGCCGAGCTCGACCTCGCAGCCCGTCGACGGCGCGCCGTCGCAATCGGCGAAGCCCGCGTCGCACACGAGCACGCACGCGCCGTCCTCGCAGGCGGCCGAGGCGTCCCTGTCGCTGCAGGCGTTGCCGCACCTGCCGCAGTTGCGGGCGTCGCTCTCGAAATCGATCTCGCAGCCGTTCTCGGCGTCGCGATCGCAGTCCCCGTGGCCGAGGTCGCAGGCGAGCGAGCAGAGCCCGGCCGCGCAGGAAGGAACGGCGTGCTGGTCGCCGCAGACGTTGCCGCAGAAGCCGCAGTTGTCCACGTCGCTCGACGTGTCGCCGCAGCCGCCGCCCGCGCCGCCGCCGCCGTCGTCGAGGCACAGGCCGGCGGCGCGGGCGGCGCCCTCGAACGCCTCGCAGCGCGCCCGGCTCCCGGAGAGCGCGCTCAGATCGCACTCGTAGGCGAGCGTCGGCTCGAGCGTCCCGCAGCAGGTATCGAGCAGCGCGTCGCAGGCGGCCGCGGAGAGCGGCTCATCGCCGCCGAGCGTGGGGCACCGGCCCGCGTCCGAGGCGCCGCTCAGGTAGTCCAGGCAGAGGTCCGTGTCCGCCTCGGCGGCGAGGCCCTCGCAGCGCTCGCGCGGCCCTCCGGGCAGCGAGGGGCAGCACTGCTCGGCGAGGTAGCTGCAGCTCTCGGCCGCGTGATCGGCGCCGTCGCAGAAGCCGCTCGCCTTGGCGTCCCGCTCTAGGAAGCCGAGGCAGACCTCTTCGTTGCCGCGGAATCCGGTGGCGCGACAGGTGGACGCGAGCCTCGCGGGCAACGACGCGCAGCAGTCGTTCAACAGCCCGGCGCAGCTCGGGCCATAGGGCACGCCCCCCGGCGCGGCGGCGCCGCCGCAGAACCCCGCCGCGCTGGCGCTGTCGGCATAATCGTCGCACGCGGCGCCGTCCGCCTGCGCCGCCACCGCCTCGCAGCTCGCCCCGAGCTCGGCCGGGAGCGACGGACAGCAGGCCTCGCTCAGGTGGCCGCACCCGCTCCCGAGCCCCCCTGGCGCGCTGCTGCACGCGCCGAACGCGGTGCCGTCTTCGTTGCACTGCTGCGCGCCGAGCGCGCCGTCGGGGAGAAAGCACGCCGAGAGCGCGCCCGGAGCGCAGAGGCGGTCCTCACCGCAGCCGGGGCCGCTGTACGCCAGGGCCGCCACGGCCACGAGACACAAGGAGAGGGAAGGTCGACGCATGGGTGGATCGCACGATGCTCGCGGCGCGCGCTCGCCGCGTCAATGCCGGCGGGAGCGAGGACGCCGCGCGTCTCGTCTTGATCTCGGTTGCCCAGCGCTGCTGCGGGAAGTCACCCCGATTCAGTAGAAAAGCCGCCTTGGCATCATGGCAATGCGCTTCGCAGCCCGACCCCCGCCGCCGTGCCTCAATCCATCCAGATTGTCGGGACAGGCTCGGCCATGTCCGATGGCACGGTGCGCAGAAGCAGGTGCCGTTGGTGGCCCTGGGCAACTTCCCGCAGTCATGCTAGCGCACGAACCTGCCAACGACGTGCGGCCGAACGCCCGTCTTTGCGTAATAAGTGGATCCTGGCGTGAGACTCCAGCTATACCCCGTGATGGTCCTGGCATCTGCCAAACCAGGCGAAATGGCGTAAAGGCGCATGGTGCCCCTCCCCGCGCCACCATCTGTCGAGCCGCCCGGGCATGGGGACGCCGGATTGGCGGGCACCCACCGCACGTCCGCCGTCGGCGTGCCGGTGGCACAGCCGTGCGCTGTGCTGGTGGAATCGATGATCCGCACCGAATACTGCGTCGTACCCGACACGGTGGGGCTTATGGCCGGCGACAGGGCTGACGGATAATCGTCGACGATCACCGTGTGCCCCGAGCCACTGTCCGTATAGCTGAGGACGAGCAAGTCGCCGGGACGAACGTCCCCGATGTTCGAGACCCGGGTGAAGTGGTTGCTCGCCACGACTTGATTGTAGAGGTTGGCTGAGGTCGGGCTCGTGGAGCCCCACCATGTAGAAAGCGTCGACGTCGTGAGCGTCGGGTCTGAGTGCAGCAGCGAGAGGGTGAATAGCGATGCAGCCTGCGTCGTCCCCGTGAAGTTCACCCAGTCGATGCTGCCCGGTGATCCCACACGGTTTGTGTCGTTGTCATCGAAGGCAGCGCAATGCGCACCGGGTGGGCACGAGGACGCAGGAGGGCGAGTCGCTGCGGAGCGGAAGAAGCACAGGGTGAACGTTTCGCTGCCAGCGATGGAATCGGGGATCCACGGGACCACTCTGCAAAGGCTCCTTGCGAGGCACCGGGACCCACCAGATGGCTTGATGCTCTCGGCGCAGGCCTTCAGCCGTAGATGCACGCCACGCTGTAGCTGCTCCCCGAGCCCGACGCGAAGCACTCGGCCGAACCAGGGCAAGCGCTGCTCAGGAAGAGCTCATTGCACGAGCTGTCGCCCCAGCAGGCCTTCAGCTCGTCTTTCCCCCCGCCCGTCTCCCCTTCATCTACGTCGGCGGTCCGGCCGGCCACGAACGGTCCGACCTACGCGTCGCCCAGCGCGGAGAACGGAACCGTGGCGGTCTCGGGCAAGACTGCGACATTCACGCCGGACGGCTGCGGATACGCGAAATACTCGATCGAGGTCGCGGACGAGGACGGCTCCAAGATGACCCGCGACGTGTTCTCCGTCGACGGAACGTGCAACTGGAGTGAGCGCTCGACACGCCCTAACAGGATGGAGATGCCTTGCGGCTTGATCCCGTCCTTCGAGGCCCGAGCTCAAGGTGGTTTTCACCAGCGTGGCGCCGGTGCCAACGCTCGATCACGTCGACGAGGGTCGCGAAGATCCGGCCCAACGCTGCCCCGAGGCCAGGCGGAGGCTCGTCGCACAGCGTCGGTGCGACCGAGAGCCGCAGCCGGTCCTGGAGGATCTCCTGAGCGCGCCTGATGGATCGTGGATCCCGGCGGTCGTACCAGATGGCTTCGCCAAATGACTCGTTGGCCTCGGGGTCTTGGTCCTCCTCGGGCCCGAGGGACAGGATCACGGTGTGTCGTCCCAGTGTGGCTGGTGGATCGATCAGCATGTTCCTGAAAAACAGCCTGATTCGCGCCCGTGACAGATCGGTGGCGCAAGCGAAGACTCTCCGTTGCAGCGCGGCGCTCGCCCCGCAGGCCGTGGAGTGAACGCGGCCTCCTCAATGCACGGCTAAATTGCTGATACGACGTCACTTTTCGAGGAGAAACGCGGAACGCGCAAGGTTCTCCAGGTCAACCAGCGCGTGCAGTGTGGCTGTACGGTGGGACGGTGATGCCGCGAGCCCTTGGCCGCGGGCGATGCGGCGGCCGAGGGCACACCGCTGGGCCACGCCGGAGCCGCGCTCGGCGGAGAGACAGGCGGAAACTATCAAAACTGTTACTGTTTCCGGCAACCCAGGCTCGCTGCGGCGTGCAAAAGTACGCCGCAGCAAGCCAAACGACGCGGATGAGCCCATAGCGCGCGAACCCGCTCCCCGCTATAGAGCGCCAATAGAACAAGGAGTCTGCAGGAACACCGGCGCCTGACGCGGTCACGGACCGTGCGCTGTCACGGAACGTGTCCATCTCTTCGGGACACCAGGTTGCGGGCCAGCACGGATGCTCGACCACGAGGGTGGATATTTCAATGCTCGGCGGCCGCGATGATGACCCTCCGCGGCCGCCGTGCCGGCGATCGAGAGGGCGGCGGCTTCAACAAGGGGCGGCGTCGAGCCGCATGTCTACGGGAGGACTTATGCAAGTGATCGTCGCGGGCGCTGGGATCGGCGGCCTGGCCGCGGCTCTGGCGCTGCACGCCTCGGGTCATGAGGTGACGGTGTTCGAGGCGGCGCCCACCATCCTGCCGCTCGGGGTCGGCATCAATCTTCTGCCCCACGCCGTCGAGGCGCTGGGCGAGCTGGGTCTTTTCGAGGCCTTGTTGGCCCATGGGGTGGCGACCCGCGAGCTTGTCTATTTCAATCGCTTCGGCCAGCGCATCTGGGGTGAGCCCCGCGGCCGCTTCGCGGGTCATGCCGCGCCGCAGCTCTCCATTCACCGCGGCGCCCTCCAAGGCGTGCTGTTCGACGCCGCCGTCGAGCGGCTGGGCCCCGATCAGGTGCTCTGCGATCGGCGCCTCTCGGGCCACGAGCAGGGCGAAGGCCGCATCGTGGCGCTCTTCCGCGATCGCGCGGGCGCGGCGTGGGAGGTTCCCGCCGACCTCCTGATCTGCGCCGACGGCATCCACTCGGCGGCGCGCGCCGGCCTCTATCCGGACGAGGGGCCGCCGATCTACGGCGGTCGCATCCTCTGGCGGGCGACCACGCTGGCGGCGCCCTTCCTCACCGGCGCCAGCATGATCATTGCCGGGCATCAGGACCAGAAGTTCGTCGCCTATCCGATTTCCCCACCAGGGCCGGACGGCCGCCAGAGGATCAACTGGGCAGCCGATCTCGCGATCGCCAAGAACCTGCGACGGGAGGACTGGAACCGGCGGGGCGACCCCGCCGAGTTCCTGCCGAGATTCGAGGCCTGGCGCTTCGGCTGGCTGGATGTGCCCGAGCTGGTCCGGGGCGCCGAGGCGATCTACGAGTTCCCGCTTGTCGACCGCGATCCCCTACCGCGCTGGAGTTATGGGCGCATGACGCTGCTCGGCGACGCCGCCCATCCCATGTATCCGAACGGCTCCAACGGGGCGAGCCAGGCCATCCTGGACGCCCGCGCCCTGGTCCGCGCGCTCGCCGTCCATGCCGATCCGGTGGAGGCGCTGGCCGCCTACGAGGCCGAGCGCCTGCCCGCTACCGCCGCCATCGTCGCTGCCAATCGCCGCAACGGTCCGGAGCAGTGCATACAGATCGCCTATGAACGCGCGCCCGACGGCTTCGACCGTATCGAGGACGTCTTCGCCCCCGGTGAGCTGGAGGCCATCGCCGCCGGCTACAGGGTGCTGACCGGCCTGAAGTGAGCCACGGAGCCCCTCGTGCGCTGACGCAACGACATCCCGAGCGATGGATCTGCCACGCTCGACAGTAAACGAGCCCGCGCTCTTGGCAAAGGAGGGAAGGCGCCGGCGGCGCTCAGCGCCGCGCGGGCAGCGAGCGGAGGCTGACCTCGATCCCGGCGCGCAGATTGCCGTGCGTGGTGACGCCGGAGAGGTCGACCCCGAGGCCGCACATGGATTGGGCGACGGCGGGCCCGATGCCGGTGAGGATGCCGCTCGCGCCGAGCAGGCGGATAGCGCGGACGATGCGGACGAGGTGGTCGGCCGTCGCGGCGTCGACGCTCTCGATGCCGGTAACGTCGATGATGGCGAAGCGAGCGCCCGTGCGCACCACCTCGTCGAGGAGCTTGCTGGTGACGTCGGCCGCCCGGGCGTCGTTGAGCGCGCCGATGAGGGGCACGGCGAGCACGCCCTCGGCGACCTGGAGGACGGGCGTCGACAGGGCGCGGATGAGCGCCTGCTGGCGCTGGATGACCGCGAGCTGATCCGCGATGGCCTGCTTCTGCCGCTCGAGCTCGGCGATGGTGGCGGTCATGTGCTCCTCGTGCTCCCGCTGCGCCGTGATGTCGGTCCCAATGGCGAGGATGTGCGCTGTGCCGTCCTGCTCGACGAGAGGCACCTTGACGATCGACATCCACCGCGTCTTGCCGTTCGGGCGCATGACGGGGTGAACCCGCGAGACCGGCTGCATGCGCGCGAGCACCTCCCGGTCCATCTCGCCGATGACGGAGAGCTCGGCGTGGGAGCGCGGCAGATCGGCGACGGTCTTGCCCACCGCGCCATCCACCGTGGTGCCGTACAGCTCGGCGTAGCTCCTGCTGACGAGCTTCATCTTGCCGTTCCGATCCTTGACTGTCACGACGATCGGGATGGTGTCGAGCACGAGGCGGATGAACTGCCGCTCGCGCTCGAGCTCGAGCTCTGCCTCCTTGAGCGCCGTGGTGTCGATCCGCAGGCCGACGCAGCCGCCGTCGGCGAGGCGGCCGCTCTTGAGGGCGATCCAGCGGTCCCCGAACCGCCGCATGTAGACGTCCCCGGGGCGGCGATGCTCCGCGAGGCGAGCGGCGACCCACTCCTCTTCGCTGAGGCCGCTGTGGAGGTGGATCTCCTTCCGACAGCCCTCGCGGACGACGTCTTCGAACGTATTGCCTATCTGAATGGCGGCGGCGCATTCGGGGTAGAGCGATTTGTACGCCGTGTTGAAGAAGCGGAGCCGCTCCTCGGCGTCGTAGATGACGAAGCCGACGTCGAGCGCCTCGACGGCGGCGTGGAGGCGCGCTGCTTGATCGCGCTCCGCCCGCTCGGCCCGGCGCTGCTCGGTCACGTCGCGCAGCGTGAGGAGCACCGCGGCGCACGCGCCCGCGGGGTCGACGAGCGGACTGAGGCTCCCCTCGGCGAGGACGACGCGCTCGTTCGCGAGGTGGAGGGCGAAGTCGGGCGGCAGGGCGCGCGGGGCGCGATCGCGGAGCACCTGCTCGAGCAGCGCGCCGAGGGGCGGATCGGACCGCAGGGCATCGTCGACGAGCTCGCCGCGCACCGTCGCTCCGGGCGTGGAGGACAGGCGCTCAGCCGCGGGGTTCAGCGCCAGGATCCGGCCGCTTTCGTCGAGCAAGAGCAGCGGATCGACGCTGCAGCTGAAGGCGAGCGAGTAGAGATCGACAGGAGCGTCGCTAGGCATCGGGCAGGAGCGTAGAACAAGATCTCCTCACGGTGTTGGCCTCGGTGACCCCATGGCGCGTCCGCAGGTAGCGAGGCTTTGGCCGGGCTCGGCGAGGGCTCGAGCCCTTGGACCGCCGGACGATCGAGGCCATTGACGCCGCGCCGCCTGGACGATCACGTGCCGTGGCACACCGGCAGGCCGTCCTGACATTGCCCGCCCATGCACCCACACGCTGCGTGTTCCACCCTCCATTCCTTGCCTCTTCGCCGAGCTCCTCCGAGCGCCGAACAAAACCGGACCGAGCCAGGCGGCCGATCTGGCTGCCAGCGCGCCGCTCTTCCGGCGCTCGAAGGCGCCTTTCTCTCACATGCTGGAAGAGCGCGCTTCTCCGCGGAAAGCGCGCTCCTTCCGGCGAGCGGGCGCTACGGCACTGCTGGATTCAGGGCGAGTAGATCTCGACGTTCGACAGCCATGGGTTGCCGTCGTGTGTTTGGCCTCCCATGACCATCACGCTGCCGTCCCCGAGCTGGACCGCGGCGTGGAATACGCGAGCGTCGTGCATGGGGCTGGTCACCGTCCAGGCGTTCGAGGCGGGATCGTAGAGCAAGGCTGACGACAGGCGGCTCACGCCATGCAGAACGCTGGAGGTCTGGCCGCCTGCCATCAGCACCCGGCCGTCATTGAGCAGCATCGCGATGTGAGAGGAGCGGCCGACGGTGAGGGTCGGGCCGGGGGTCCAGGTGTTGGACGAAGGGTTATAGATCTCGGTGCTCGTCAGGGAATAGGTGGTGCTGTTGTTGCCGCCGACGACCAGCACGTTGCCGTTGCTCAACAGCGTCGCCGTATGATCCCAGCGCGAGACGCTCATCGAGGACGCGGACGACCAGGTGTTCGTTGCCGGATCGTAGATCTCGGCGGTCGCCAAGGAGCCGCTGGCGTTGCCGCCTCCCACGACCATCACCTTGCCGTTCGCGAGCAGCGTCGCGGTATGGGCGGCGCGAGGGGCGATCATCGGCGCCTTTGCGGTCCAGTTGTTGCCCGCCGGATCAAACATCAGGGTGGTCGCCATGACGGAGGAGTGGTTCTCGGGCCGCCCCCCGGTGATCAGCGCCTTCCCATTGTAGAGCAGCGTCGCAGTATGCTCGAACCGGGCGACGGACGATGTGCCCACGGACGCCCAGGTATTGGTCGCTGGGTCGTACAGCTCGGCGTTGTTCGTGGCGGTCGAGTCGGTACCTCCCGCGACAAGCACCTTGTTGTTCACGAACCCCGTGACGGTGGACCCCCAGGCGTGGGCTCTTGTCATCGGAGCGACCGATGTCCAAGTGTTCGTCGTCGGATCGTACAGGTCGCCGGCTCGGTTCAGCCAGTCGTCGGTGCCCGCAGCCAGCACCCGGCCGTCGTAGAGCCTCGTTGCGAAGGTCCCGATGTGAGCGTGGGCCATCGACGGTGCCATCACCCACAGCGTGGACGTGGGGTCGAAGATCTCGGCGCTCTGCAGGTTCACGATCGTGGAGGAGCTATACGAGCGGCCGCCCGCGATCACCACCTTGCCGCTGGCGAGCAGCGTCGCCGTGTGCTGGGCGCGCTTGTTGCTCATCTTCGGGAACTCGGTCCAGGTGTCTGTCGCCGGGTCGTAGACCTCGACGGTCGCGGTCGAAACCGACGGGTCCTGCACGACGTTTCCGCCCGTCACGAGCACCTTGCCGCTCGGGAGCAGCGTCGCGGCGTGCGAGATGCGCTCGACGCTCATCGGAAAGGCCGCCGTCCAGGCGAGGGTGGACGGGTCGAAGATCTCGGCGCTCGATAGCTCGGAAGAAGCCGTGTTGTAACCGCCCGTCACGAGCACCCGGCCGTCCTGGAGCAGCGTCGCGGTGTGGTGGTGGCGCGCGGCGCCCATGGCCCCGACCGTCGACCACGAGTTCGTGCTCGGATCGTAAATGACGGCGCTCGTATGGAACGTGCCGTTTGACCCGCCGGTCACGAGCACCCGGCCGTCCTGGAGCAGCGTCGCGCTGTGCGCGGAGCGGCTCGTGCCCAGCGGCGCGGCCGGTGACCAGGTGTTCGTCGCTGGATCGTAGAGCTCGGCGCTCGTCAAGGAAGCGGAGCCGCTGAAGCCGCCGGTCACGAGCACCCTGCCGTCCTGGAGCAGCGTCGCGGTGTGCCCATAACGCCGCGTGCCCAGCGACCCGGCCGGCGACCAGGTGTCCGTCGCCGGATCGTAGAGCTCGGCGCTCGCGAGGACCGAAGGCGAGGAGGAGGTAATTCCACCGACGACGAGCACCTTGCCATTGCTCAGCAGCACCGCCTTGTGGACGCGGCGGGCGGTGGTCAGCGACCCGGCCGATGACCAGGTGCCGGTGGCGGGGTCATAGCGCTCGGCGCTCGCCAGGATAGCGCTGTTGGCTCCCCCCGCGACAAGCACCGTGCCGTCCTGGAGCAGCGTCGCGGTGTGCGAGAAGCGCGCCGCGCTCATCGTGCCGGCCGGTGCCCACACCGGGTCGACCAGCGCAGGCTCGCCGCCCGCGTCGGCCCACAGCTCGAGCGTCGCCCCGCGCACCGTGAGGCGCGCGGCGATCGGACGGCCTCCGCGCGCGAACGCGGCCGGCGCCGTCACGCGCAGACGCGCGGTGCCGGTGTCGTCGACGACCTCGACCGCGTCGCCGTCTTGCCTCAGCGTCGCGCCCTCCACCTCCCACGCCGCCACGGGCGCGTCGGCGCGCGCGACGCCCGCGTCGAGCATCAGCCACTCTTCGTACCCGTCGTCGAGCGCAGCCCAGAACGATGTGCCGCCCTTGCGCGGATACGCCACCGCGCGCTCGACCGTGGCGCCCTCGCCCTCGGCGCCGATCTCCCGCACGAGCGCCTCGAAGCCGTCGGGCAGGCGAAGCCGGATCTTTTCCTCGCCGAGCGCGGGCAGCGTGGCCTCCAGCGCGCCGCGACCCCGGGGCGACAAGGTCTCGACGTCGAGCTCGCGGCTCAAGTCGCCGGCCCTGGCGCGCGCGAAGCCGCCTTCGATCGCAACCAAGGCCTCGCTGGTCTCCAGGACCTGCTGCGCCTGGTCGGGGAATTGGCGCCGCAGCTCGTCGCCTGCCGGCGGGTCGGGGTCGAGCGCGCAACCCACGCCGCCCACCGAGAGCGCTCCGCCGAAGATCAAAGAAGATAGAATGAACAGCCAGCGTTGAAATAGAGAATGGGAATGCATCAAGGAGCTCCTCTTCGCATCCGTTGTGTCGGCCTCGTGCAGCTTCGGGGAAGCTTCCGACGGACGGTGTCGCTACAAGCGACAGGCAACGGGCGTACCAGCTCAGGCGCGTCGGGGCGTTCGTCGGAGGAGCGGCGCCGAGCCCGGGCGGTCGCGGCTTCCGAGCGCCGCGACCGCAGCGGGCGCTGCGGAAGAACCGCTCCTTCACCTCAGGGCCACGGTTCGGCGGCGATCTTTGCCGAGTGGATAGTGCGATGTCACGCTGGCGCACGTGACAGGCCATGCCGCGTGAGAGACATGTCACGTGACATGTCACGCTGTCTCCGTGACATGTCACGTGACACGTCACGCTGCCCGCCACGTCGAGCGCCACGTCGCCGCCGACCGCGGGGAGCTCCTGCGAGGCTCACACCGTCGCGGCGCGCGCCTCCGGGCGCCGCTCATGAGGGACTCCGAGCTTGAGCGGAGGTTGGCAGCCATGCTCGACAGAGCGATTCGCTGGAGGCAATCCGCTCTGGCGGGCGGCAAACAGGAAGTGGTCGAGCCGCTTCCGGCCCTCGGGAACTTCTACGCGTATCTCTGCTGACTGGTCCTCGACGAGTGAGGCAAGAGCGCGGTCGATGAAGCATCATCGAATGTGGCGTCCGCATCGTTGCCCCTGCTGGTTTCTGCAACTCCCAACCGTGGCCGCGCAATAGGACACGTCGGAGGCGCTCCCCCGTCGCAGGATCGACCTTGCGGACGCCCGTGTTTCTATGATGCTCAGCCCCCGGGATTGCCTTACAGTCGGTCCATGCACGACCTCCAGACGGCGTCTGCTATCCCCTCCATTCCACATAGCCCGCTTCCGCCCCCGTCTCCGAGCCCCGTAGGCCTGGGGCCGAAGCCATTGCCCAACCCGCCGCCCGCGTTCCTGCTGCGCTTCGGGATGGGGCTCAGGCGCACATTGCTGCGGCTCGCCGACCTCGTGACGCCGGCGCACATCGCGATGATGGATCGCTCCCTCGGCCTGGTCTACACCTCGATGATCTCGGTGGTGGCGCGCCTGGGCATCGTTGATCTCCTCGAATCCAGCCCCCAGAGCGCCGAGCAGCTCGCTCGACAGACGGGCCTGCACGTCGACGCGGTGCTGCGGGTGCTGCGCGCGCTCGTGTCCGTGGGGATCTTTCGGCGTCTGCCCGACGGTCGCTTCGCGAACAACCGCCTCTCGCGCGCCCTGAAGGGAGGGCGGCTCGATCGGATGCGCGAGTGGGTCACCTACTTCGGTTCGCAGTCCAACATCGCGGCGTGGAACGACCTCGAGCGCACCGTGCGCACGGGCCACAACGCCTTCGAGCGGGTGTTCGGCATGGATGTCTGGCAGTGGTTCGACGGCCACCCGGACGAGCGCGAGATGTTCGCGCAGGCCATGATGGGCATCACCGTGGCGGACGCGCCGGTCATCGCGACGCTCTACCCCTTCCACGAGCTCCGAACCGTGTGTGATGTCGGAGGCGGGCGCGGCACCCTGATGTCCGAGCTGTTGGTGCGCCATCCCCACCTGCGCGGCATGCTCGTCGACGGCGAGGGTGTGCTCGAGTCCGCCCGAGAGCTGCTGGCGCGGCGCGGCGTGTCCGATCGGGTCGAGCTTTGCCCTGGCAGCTTCTTCGAATCCGTCCCCGAGGGTGCCGACGCGTACCTGCTCAAGAGCGTGCTGCACGACTGGGACGACGCGCGCTGCAAGACCATCCTGACCACGGTGCGACGTGCGATGAAGCCCGGGCAGCGACTCCTGCTGGTGGAGCTGCTCGCCCCCCGTCACGACAATGACAAGGTGGCTGCGTTCCTCGACGTGCACATGATGATGGTCTGCTCGAACGGTCGAGAGCGCTCCGTCGAGGAGCTGCATGCTCTGTTGCGCGCTACGGGGTTCGAAGCAGCGCGACTGTTCCCCTACCCCACCACCAACGTGATCGAAGCCGTGGCGGTCGAGTAGCCGAGTCCAATTGTGAGCGAACCGGGTCGTGTCCGGCAACGTCCCGATGAGGCGCCCGCGCCGTGTCGCCCACGCGCGGCGCCTCCGGCAACGCGTCCTCCGCACCCCCTCCACGCGCCCCCACCCCCCGGAAAGGCGAGTGCGCCCCCTACCCCGCGACGCTCATCCTCGCGTTCCCGTACCTCGCCGGCGTCATTCCGACGATTTTCCTGAAGTGCCGCGTGAGCTGGCTCTGATCATAGAACCCGACGCGAGGGGCGAGCTCGGACGCTCTCACCCCCTGGGTGAGGAGCTGTCGGGCGCGCCGGACGCGGAGGTGGGTGAGGTACATGTGGGGAGGCATGCCGATCTGGGCTCGGAAGGCGCGGCAGAGATGAAATTTGTCGAGGGAGGCGTGAGCCGCGAGGTCGTCGAGGGTGATGGGCTCGGCGAGGTGCTCGTGGAGGTACTCCATCGCGCGGCGGACGGGGCGTGTGTGGTCGGAGCGGGCGCTGGACAGGCGGGCGAAGGTGGCGATGGCCTCGGCGAGGGCGACCTCGAGGGAGAGGCGATCGGCTCCGGCGCAGATGGCGTCGTGGAGGCGGTGGAAGGGGGCGGCACGCTCGTCCCCGGCTTCGAGGTGGGGGATGGCGACGACCTTGCCCGCGTCGCGGGCGCGGGCGATGTCGTTCGCGGGGAGAACGACGGCGGTGAAGACGGTGGGCCCCTGGAGAGCGAGGTCACGGTGAACGTCGCCGGGCTCCTTGACGAGGATGGAGCCGGAGGTGCTACGCCACGCATTGCCTCGCCCCCACCACTCGATGCCGCCGCGCTCGATGCGGGAGACGGCGTAGTACTCCTTGACGCCGGCGCGGAGGGTCTGGGTGGTCGTGCGGAGGACGCGGAGGCCAGGCACCGAAACGGGGAGCTCGACGGAGTCCGTCATGTCGGGACGGTAGCGCGCGCGGGGGAGCGGGGCTTGGGCATTCTTGGCGGATAGAGCGCGCCAAGGATCGCCTAGTGAGCGCTCGGGGCGGCCGTACATAGGGGCCATGCACGACAAACTCGTCGCCCTGGTAACCGGGGCAAACAAGGGAATCGGTCTTCAAATCGCAAAGCAGCTCGCCGGGCGCGGCTTCACGGTGCTCGTCGGGTCGCGGAACCGAGAGCTCGGAGAGGCCGCCGCGAAGAGCGTCGGGTCCGGGGCGCGCGCGGTGCAGCTGGACGTGACGAACGAGGCGTCGATCGCGGCGGCGGTGGCGTGGATCCGGAGCGAGCTCGGGCGCCTGGACGTGCTGGTGAACAACGCCGCGATCTCGCGCGCCGGAGAGGCGGGGGCGCCGTTCGAGGAGCTGCTGAAGGCGAGCCGACCGAGCGTGGCGCCCGTCGCCGAGGTGCGGGCGATCTTCGAGACGAACGTGTTCGGGGTGATCGCGGTAACGCAGGCGATGCTGCCGCTGCTCCGCGAGGCGCCGGCGGGGCGGATCGTCAACGTGTCGAGCGAGGTGGGGTCGTTGGCGAAGCAGAGCGATCCGTCGAACCCGAACCGGATGACGAATGCGACGTACGTGCCGTCGAAGACGGCGCTGAACGCGATCACGGTGGCGTTCGCGAACGAGCTGCTGGGGACGCGGATCAAGGTGAACGCGGCGTGCCCGGGGTTCACCGCGACGGATCTGAACGACTTCAGGGGGACGCGCAGCGTGGAGCAAGGGGCGCGCGAGCCGGTGCGGCTGGCGCTGCTCGACGCGGACGGGCCGACGGGCAGCTTCTCGAACGAGGAGGGACCGCTGCCCTGGTGAGCGACGTGGCTCGGCGCCCGTCGCGGAGCCGGTATCGACGGATGGTTCGGCGGAGAGGCCGGCCACGCTCTCAACGTTGCGAATGCGGCTACAGCTTCGTTCACGGCGCGTAGCTGCATTCTCCGAGCGAGCATCATCCAAGGAGGCGCGCAGCCGAGGAGTCGTCGTCTCTGGCACGACGATACCTGATCTACCGCTGTGGCCTCGTCATGCTCATAGGCATCGTTGCCGCCATCGTGCACATGGCCCGCTCGTGCCGGTGACGCTTGCCCAGCCGCTCGACGCCGCCTCTCCGCGCGCTCCCCCCATGGCCCTCGGTGCGCCTCCCGCGCACCACGTGGCCGCCCTGCGGACACACCCTCAGCGGCAACCTTACATTCATGAGATTCGCACCGCACATCCCACGTGCCTCGCCTCACTGGTTATCCAGATCTGGTGAGCTCGCACACGCCCGCACGATGCCGGAACAGATGAACCTGCGCTTCACCCCGGTGATCTGCCCGGGTCGTTCACACGAGGCGCGACATCGGCGAGGTGAGTCGCTAGCATCGCTCCGGGGATCACCGATGTCGCGGGGCCGGGACGTCGTCTCGACGCACGCTTCGCTCAGACGAACCGGGGAGGACTGCCATGGATCATCAGAAGGGTCTCTGGAAGCTCGCATGTGCGGCGTTCGCCATGCTGTCGATGGCGTCGATCGCGGGCTGCGATCAGGGAGGTGGGGGCGAGGTCAGCGGCAAGGGCGACGGCAAAGAAGCCACGGCCAAGGTGGTCAAGATCGCGTTCGTGACGAACGGATCCAGCGACTTCTGGAAGATCGCGTTCGCCGGTGTGCGCAAATACGAGCGAGAGGCCAAGATCCAAGTGGACCTCAAGGTGCCGCAGAACAGCACGCCCACGGAGCAGAACCAGCTCCTCGAGAGCCTCGCCAGCCAGGGCTACGACGCCATCGGCGTGAGCGTCCTGGCGCCGGACGATCAGGTGACCGTGCTCAACAAGGTCGCGGAGAAGGTCAAGCTGATCACGTTCGACTCCGACGCCCCGAAATCGAACCGGCTGCTTTACATCGGCACGAACAACTACGAGGCCGGCAAGGTGCTCGGCAACGAGATCGTGAAGCTCCTGCCGAACGGCGGGAAGATGGCCGCCTTCGTCGGCATGTTCGCGGTCGACAACGCGGCCCAGCGCCTCAAGGGCATTCAGGACGTGGTCACCCCCCACAACATCCAGCTCGTCGACAAGCGCGAGGACAACACCGACCTCGCCAAGGCGCGCACGAACGTGGAGGACATCATCAACGCCCACCCGGACCTCGACGTCGCGACCGGCCTCTGGTCGTACAATGGGCCGGCCATCGTCGCCGCCGTCGAGGCGCTCGGGAAGAAGGGCAAGGTCCTCCCGGCCGTGTTCGACGAGGAGGACGCGACGCTCGCCGGCATCGAGAACGGCACCGTCGCCTGCACCGTCGTGCAGAAGCCGTTCCAGTTCGGTTACCTGGGGAGCAAGTGGCTCCACGACCTCGCGACCAAGGGCGACGAGGCCATCGCCGCCATCCCCCCGAGCAAGGTGATCGACACCGGGGTCGACGTGATCAACAAGGAGAACGTCGCGCAGTTCAAGGCCACGCTCGCCGAGATGAAGAAGTAGTTAGGTCCCCCGGCGGCTCGGGCGCGCTCCTCGACGGCAGGATGCCTGGGCTCGACGGCCCGGCTCCTGGCCGCCCCGTATCGGCTCGGCTCAGGAGGGCTGGTGGTGCGGTGAGCGGCGATAGACGATCTGGCCGCCGGTCTTCGACAGCGCGTATGCGAACCCGAGCTCCAGGGTCGAGCGGGTGATGAGGCTCCCGAGCTCCACGCCCTGCTCCACCATCAGCTGCGCCGCCGCCGGCGTGACGCCGACGAGAACGACCTCGGCGCCGAGCAGCCGCGCTGCCCGCGCCGCCCGCAGGAGGTGCTCCACCGACGCGGCGTCGACGACCGCCATCCCCGTGACGTCGACGAGCACCACGCGCGCGTGGTGCTCGGTGATGTCTTGCAGCATCGACTCGATGAAGCGGCCGGACCGCTGCGCGTCCATCGTCCCGACGATCGGCATCACGAGGATGTCCCGCGCGATGGGCACGACCGGGCTCGAGAGCTCGCGGATCGTGTCGAGCAGCGACTCCTGGTGCCGATTCGCGCGCTCGAGCTCATGGGTCCTCTCGGTGATCCGGTGGACGAGCCGATCGTTCTCGATCGCCACGGCCATCGTGTCGACGATGCGCTCGATCATCGTGAGATCGTCGAGCGAGCACGCCGCCCGGCGCCCGCTCTCCAGGACCAGGGCGCCAAACGCGGACCCGCCGGCGAGCAGCGGGACGCCGACCAGGGTATGCGCCCCTTTCCCGCGCGCCTCGACGACATCGGGCGCGTCGTGGAGCTCGCTCGAGTGCGTGTCGACGATGATCGGCCGGGCGGCGCTCAGCACCCGCCCGACCATCGACCTCGCGTCGAGAGGGGCTCGCTCCTCGCGGTATCCCTCGTTCCCCGCGTCCACGGTGACGAGGAGGAGCTCCTTCGCGCGGCTCTCGTAGGGGAGCTGCTCCCTCCGCTTCGCCGCCTTGCGGTTCGCGTCCAGAGGCAGGTAGTCGGAGAGGGGGAGCGACCAGGGCGTGCGCTCGATGGTCACGACGTCGATGCCGGTGTCGATGAAGCGCAGCGCGGACCCTCCCCCGGAGCCGGCGCGCATGGGCAGCCCGGCCAGGGCCGCCTCGACGCCCTTCGACAACATGTCGTGGAGCACCCGCACCGCGCGGTAGCCCATCTCGTGCTCGCGCTGGACCAGGACCGCGTGGATTGTCCCTTCCCGGAGCATCGCGAGCGTGTCCGTGAGGAGATCGAAGGCGACGATCTTGAGCTCCCCCGCCCGCCCCAGCGCCCTCGCGGCCGCAGCCCACGACAGGCCGTTCTCGGCGCAGACGCCGAAGGCGCCGGCGATCCCTCCGGTCTGCACGGCCTCCCGGGCGATCCGCATCCCGAGCTCGATGTCGAACCGGTCCTCGGCCGGCGGCTGCAGGTCGAAGGGCGCGCGCGTGCCCGAGACCGCCGCACGGAACGCCTCGATGCGCTCGCGGCTGTTGATGGCGCTGAGCCAGAACGTCAGCGCGCCGATCTTGCCTCCGCCCGGGAGCAGCCGGGCCATCGTCTCCGCGGCGAGCCGCCCTGCCGCCACGTTGTCCGTGCCGATATAGGCCTTGGCGCAGCTGCCCTCGGCGGGCGGCGTGTCGATCGTGACCACCGGGACCCCGGCCTGCGCCGCCCGACGGATCGCCGGCTCGAGGACCTCCGGGGTGATCGGCGCCACGGCGATGCCGTGCACGCCCCGATCGATGGCGTCCTCGAGGATCCCGCGCTGCTCGACGGCGCTGTGGGCGGGGGCGTTGCGGACGTCCACGTGGATGCCGACGCTGCGCCCCGCGACGAGGGCGCCGTCACGAAGGTTGTTCCAGAACGCCAGCGGCGATCGGTGCGGGACGTGGTAGATGCGGATCTCTCGGGCCGCGGCGTCGCCGCGCGCGCCCCCGACGGGAGCGTCGCTCAGCAGGACGAGGTGCACGGAGCGCCATTGCGACCCGAGCTGCACGCTCTTGATGCCTTTCGAGATCATGTCGACGAGCTCGTGCGTGCTGGTCCGCGCGGCCACCGCGTTCAGCACCGCCTCGAGCACGCGGACCTCCTGGGCCGACCGCGCCTTGTCGTTGTAGAGCTCTCGCCGCTCCAGCGCCGCGCCGGCGCTCGCGGCCAGCGCGCCGAGCCGCGCCCAGCCCTCGCCGGAAGGCGCCTGCCCGACCGGCTGCTCGACGGCGAGCACGCCGATCGTCTGTCCCTGCACGTGCACCGGGGTGAGGAGCACGACCGCGCCCGCGGGCACGAGGTGCAGCGCCGACGCGCCCGGCAGGTGCTCGCGGTACCAGTCGGCGGCCGCCATGACCCGAGCGCCGTCCGCGGAATCAGGCGTCGAGAGCGTCGAGAGCGTCGAGAGCGTCGCGATCACCGTGGGCGGCACCGCGCCGCCGACGATCTCCTGCGGGCTCGCCAGCACGCCAGCGAGGCCGACAGAGGCCTTGTAGACAAGCTGCTCCCCGTCCCGGGCCAGGAGGCTCCCACGCTGCGCGGAGGGCACGGCGCCCACGGCGTCCATCACGATGCGATGCAGCGTTGCGTGAAGATCGAGACCGGTGACCATGCGCCTCACGTCCCCGCAACTCCCCGACGACGGCGCGGACGCACACCAGTGGGCGTGATCGAACGGCACGTTGTCAAGGGAGGACCGAGCCGCCTCGGGCGCCGCTCGTCCGCGCGTGGGCTCGCTGACGGAGCCTTGCTGCTCGCCAGCGAATGCGGGCTCTTCCGAGATCGCCCGCGCGCAGCGGTCGCGCGTCGAAGCGCCCGGGAAGCCTCTGGTAACGCGCTGTCGGCGAGCAGCAGGCCTGTGCCTCGCCTGGTCACCCGCCAGATCACGCCCGTATGGGCGTAGGCGACAACATAGCTGCGTGTTGCCGTGTTGTTGCCGAAGTCGAGCACATAGAGGCTCTTGCCGTCCGGGCTGAACACGCAATCCACGGGCCGCTCGATTCCGCCGCTGCCTGGGGTGCCGGAAGCGGGACCGGGAGCCCGATTTCGCAGGAAGGGCTCCCCCGTGCCGGCCGCGATGTCGCAGCGGACGACCTGGAAGCCCCGGCCCAGCGCAGCCTCGCGGTTTGTGTTGAGCGGCGCATAGGTGCCGAACTGGCAGACGAAGGCGTGGCCGCGGAAGCCGAACGCATCCGAGCGGCTGACGGTGAGCTTCCCGAGCGCCGTGTGAGGCGGGAACAGGAAGGCGGCGGGGCCGGCCCAAGGCGGCGGGTCCTTCAGGAAGGGCTCGGCCGCTTTACCCCGGTTCGGACGATGGAGCTCGTGCCAGGCGGGGAGTCCGTCGCCGCAGAGGTCCGGATAGCCGAACCACTCGGGCTCTTTGACCTCTCCGGGCGGGACACGAGCGTTCTTGATCCGCCAGATGCGGTCCGGGTCCTCGCCGATGGCGCGCTCGCCCTTCTCCTCGAAGTCGTTGTCGGTGGCGTAGAGGTGGCCGTCTTCCCCGAAGGCGAGCCCAAAGGGGTTGCGGATGCCCCAGGCGAGGAGCTCGAGCTCGCTCCCGTCGGGCCTGGAGCGCCAGACGGCCGAATTGCACTCGAGCTGGCCCTTGACGACTTGGCCCTTCGTCACGGGCGTGCCGAAGGGCTGGAAGGGTCCGGTTTCGGCCTGGCAGCGCGGCATCAGAGACCGTGGCAATCGAGCTTCAACGCCTCGAATCAGCGGGCTTTCTCGACGGTGCTGGCGCTATCATCGCACCGTGCACCTCGAGTTCATCGGCGCCGCCCAGACCGTCACCGGATCCATGCACCTCCTGAAGACGCGTGACGCCACCGTCCTCCTCGACTGCGGCCTCTACCAGGGCCGCCGCGCCGAGTCCTTCGAGCGCAACCGCCACCTGCCGCTCCCGGTCCACGAGATCGACGCCGTCGTCCTCTCCCACGCTCACATCGATCACTCCGGCGCCTTGCCGAGCCTCGTGAAGAGCGGCTACGAAGGCCCGATCTACGCGACCCCCGCCACGCGCGACCTCGCGGCGGTCATGCTGCGCGACGCCGCCGCGATCCAGGTCTCCGACGCGCGTTACCTCAACCGCCGCGCCGAGGAGCAGGGGAGCGACGCGCCGCGCGTCGAGCCGCTCTACGACGACGACGACGCGGTCGAGGCGATCGCCCGCTTCATCGCCGCGCCTTACCACCACCCGATCTCCATCGCGCCGGGCGTGCGGCTCACCTTCCTCGACGCGGGCCACGTGCTCGGCAGCGCCGTCTCGCTGCTCGACGTCGTGGAGGGCGACGCGCACAGGCGCGTCGCCTACACGGGCGATCTCGGCCGCCACGGGCGCCCGATCTTGCGCGATCCCGAGGTCGCCGAGCGCGCGGACCTGCTCGTCTGCGAGAGCACCTACGGCGATCGCCTCCACACGGGGACGGATGAGCTCGACGAGGATCTCGCGCGCGTCGTCCGGCGGACGGCCGAGCGCGGCGGCAAGCTCTATATCCCCACGTTCGCGCTCGAGCGCGCGCAGGAGGTGATCTTCGCGCTCAAGAAGCTCCGCCGGTCCGGCCGCATCCCGCAGCTCCCGGTCTATGTCGACTCGCCGCTCACGGTGAAGATCACCGACGTCTTCCGGCTCCACCCCGAGTGCTTCGACGTCGAGACCCGCGCGCTCCTTCGCAACGCGGGCTCGCCCTTCGACTTCGAGGACCTGCGCTACGTGGAGGACGTCGAGGGCTCGAAGGCGATCGACGCCGAGCCCGGGCCCTCGATCGTCCTCGCGGCGAGCGGCATGTGCGAGGCGGGCAGGATCCTCCACCACCTGAAGTCCGGGATCGAGGACCCGAAGAGCACCGTGCTCATCGTCGGTTATCAGGCGCAGCACACGCTCGGGCGGAGGCTGGTCGAGCAGCGATCGCGGGTGAGGATCTTCGGCGTCGAGCGGGAGCGGCGGGCCGAGGTCGTGGTCCTCAACGGCTTCAGCGCGCACGCGGATCAGGGCGACCTGCTCCGCTACGCGGACCGCTGCCGCGAGCGCGGCCCGCTCGGCAAGATCGCGCTCGTGCACGGCGACCCGCGGCCGCAGGAGATCCTCGCGGGCCTGCTCCGCGCGCGCGGGCACGGTGAGGTCGTGATCCCGGCGCCCGGCGATCGACTGGAGATCGCCTGATCGACGCGCGCGTTGATCTTCCCTTCTGTTGATTTCCTCGGAGCTCCAGCGTGATCTGTGCGCTAGGGGTACGTGCCGAACGCCCACCATTCGGTCGCCATGTTGTCGTCGGTGATGATCGGGTCATCCTGCGTCCGCAGCAGGATCGACTCCCGACCTTCCCAGGTGGGTCCGCCGCGCCAGTCCTGTTCTCTCAGCAGATCCAGCTGCGCGGCGCTGCTGCCGGCGGGCAGCACGGGGCGGCCGTCGATACGCCAGGCGTCGAGCTTCCTCTCGAAGCGCGCGTGGTCGATGGTGATCGGACCGTCGCTCGCGATCAGCATGTTCTGGTAGCGGAGGGCGTGGGGGAAGACGGTCGCTCCGGTCTTCTGAGCCGCGGTGGACATGGTGGTGTTGTAGTAGAGCGCGCCGCCCGGCTTCAGGTGCCGGCGGGACAGCTCCATCATCTCTCGGGAGAGCAACATCGAGGCATACGAGCGCCAGTGCACGATTGTGTTCTCGATGATGACGTCGAAGCGCCGCGAGGTCCGCCCCAGGTAGCGCCGACCATCGTCGATGAGGAGCTCCACCTTGGGGTTGTCCAGCGCGCTCGCGACGACGGGCGCGCGCCGCGCCGCCTCGACGAACCCGGGGTTGATCTCGACCACGGTGAGGTGCTCGACGTCGGGGTCGTTCGCCAGCGCCTGAAGCCAGGAGCCGGACCCGAGGCCGACCATGAGGATGTCGCGCGGCTGGGGATGGAACGCGGACACCAGATAGGCCCGCAGCACCCTGTTCTCGTCCTTTTCCGGCAGCGGGCTGACGCTGGTGATGCCCTCGTAGGATCCGCCGCCGTACACCGTGCCCGACCGGGAGACCGTGACGACGCCTTCGCGACGCTCGATGACGTGGGCGAAGCGACCGTGTTCGCGGTGTTCCTCCCCGTAAAGGAGCTTCTCGTAGAGGTCGCCGTAGAGCGTTGGCGCCGACCCCACGAAGGACCCGATGGCGGCGGCCAGGATGGCGCCGCTGAACACGCGCGAGCGCGCCGTCGTCGACGCGGAGAGCATGAGCATCACGCCGATCGCGGCGCCCGCGATCGCGAGGGCCACGTTCAGCTCGCGCAGAGGCAAGAGATCCAGCAGCACGAGGCCAGTGACAAGGCTGCCCAGCGTCGAGCCCACGATGTTGCCGACGTAGACGTAGGACAGCCGCGCGCCGGCCAGCTCGTCCGCGCGGATCCCGAAGTGGCACAGGAGCGGGAACCCCGCGCCGAGGCAGGTGCTGGCGAGCGCGAAGACAGGCAGCGTCGAGGCCGGCTCCACACCGCGGCCGACGAGGTGCGCGACCGCGGGGGCCACGAGGAAGGCCGCGAGCGCCCCGGCGAAGATCACCCCGCCCACCCGGTAGAGCTGTCCGGAGCGCTCCGCCGCCTCGCTCCGGCAGTAGCGACCGGCGAGGAGCGATCCGCCGGCCAGACCGGCGAGGTAGGCCGCGAGCAGAAAGCCGAAGGCGTCCGGAGCGCCTTCGGTCGCAAAGCCGTAGACCCGGACCCAGAGGACCTCGTGCGAGAGCGCGAGATAACCGCCGAGCGTGGCGACGAGGACGGCAACGAGGAGCCTCATGGCTCGCCGCGACGCCCTCGGCGCAGAACCATCACGAGCACACCGAGGAATACGTTGAGCGCCGCGGCGACCTCCGCCGTGGCCCGGAGGCCCAGCCCGCCCAGCAGGTAGCGCGCCGCCAGAAAGGCACCGAACGCAGCGCCCAGCGTGTTGGTGAAGTATAGGTTACCTAGCGAGCGACCGACGTTACGCGATCGCGACGTGGCGTGCGCGACCAGGAGGGGAAGTGTGGCTCCCATCAGCATGACCGGGAGCACCACGAGCAGGAAGGCCACCCCACCCGTGGCGACATGGCCAATGCCGTGCGTGACCTCTGCGATAAGGGCGAAGAGGCGAAGGCTGAAGGCGCCGTAGAGGCCTATCCCGAGCTCGGAGAGCGCAAACAGCGTCACCGCAGCTCGCGGGTACCGGCGCGAAAGCGCCCCACCCGCGAGGCTCCCGAGGCCGAGGCCAAGCATGAACGCGGTGACGACGATCGTGACCGACAGGATGTCGACGCCGTAGATCGCGTAGAGCGCGCGCTGCCAGACGACCTGATACACAAGCGCTGCCGAGCCCGAGAGGAAGAACACCGGGAAGAGCCAGGGCTCCATGGCTTGCGCCTTCAGCTGCTCGGCGGCCGGCGGGGCGAGCTTGGTCGAGAGGGTCTGCGAAGGCATGCCTGCGGCCCTTGGGGCCACTCCGGGAGATCAGGTGGCCATGATGCCCTCACAGAGCGGCCTGGCAAGCGCATTTTTGGTGTCCGGAGCGCCAGCGGGGTCTCGCCTCACCCGAGCCCCGCAGGCTGTGGAGCGAACGCGGTCTCTTTGATGCCACAGAGGCCGTCGAGAGGCTCCCGCCGACCGCTGTGGCCAAGATAAACCACCCAGTCGTCGATTCCACCGAGGAGGCCCTCCGGCTCGCTCCGCCAAACGAGCGCAGTAATCGGCGCTCGAACCGGCGTGCGGCGTGGCACGCGACCGATCCGTGTCGCGGTCGACGACGTACGCGGGCGTGGCGTCGCACAGCGAGGTGCAGGCGCAGTACGGCGACGGACGCGTCAGGTTCCACCTGGCACGAACGAGGCGTAGCATGGACGGATGACGGACTCGGACGACCTCCCATCGCCCGCGGCGCTCCACGGGACACGCGATGAGATCCCTGCGCCGCTGGCGTCCCGGCAAGCGCCGGCGACCGCGTTAGGGCCTGACGGACCCCAGCACAGGCTGCCGGCGAGCGACGGCGCGCGTGAGGTCGGCGGGACGCCGGCGCCTCTCGACCTCGTGCCCGCCATGATCGCGGCGACCCGCGCGATCACGTGCGCGACCGACGAGGCGTCCCTGTTCGCAGCGGCCATCGAGAGCCTGGGCTGCCTGGGCCACGACGCCTTCTACCTCAGCAGGTTCTGCGATGACGCGAACAGCGTCCTGGAGATCGTGGGCGTCTGGAAGCGCGGCAGCGCGCCGCCCGTCCCGGCCGGCACGCGCCTGCAGCGCTCGGCCTACCCCGGCCTGGAGAAGATCGCCGCGGGCGATCCGATCCTGTATGAGGACTGCGCCACCGACCCGCGTCTCCACGAGGCGACGCGGCGCCTCATGGTCGACAAGATGGGCATTCGCTCGATGGCGCTGTTCCCGCTCATGCACGGCGACCGGCTCCTTGGCTCCCTGTCGGCCAACTACGGCGCGCCTCACGTGTACTCGCCGGAGGAGCGGCAGCTCTTGACGCTCGTCGCCCAGCTCTCGGCCGTGACGCTGCTCGGCATCCGGAGCCGCAAGCAGATCGACGAGAAGGTCCGGCTGGTGCAGGCGCTCTACCGCGCCGGCGACGCCGTCGCCGTGATCTCCGAGGAGGCGCCGCTGCTCGACAGGACGGCGGAGCTCCTCGTGAACGAGGTCGGCTATCCGATCAGCTGGATCGGGCTCGTGGACCACGAGCGCGGCGTGCTCGCGTCCCGCGCCGGGCTCGGCAGGGACTTCGGATACGATCTCTCCACCTTGCACCCGCTGGACAGCCCTGGGAACGCGGCGGTCGCAGCGTTTCATCAAGGCCATCCGGTGGTGCGCCACGATCTCCACGAGCGCCGCGAGGCCGAAGCCTGGGGTGAGGCCGCCACGAACGCCGGCCTGCGGACCGGGGTGTACGTGCCCCTCCGCGCGGGCGGAGAGGCGCTCGGGGTGCTGGGCGTCGGCAGCTCGGACGAGCGCATGACCGAGGACGAGGTCGCGCTCATCGCCGCGTTCGGGAACCAGCTCGCCGCCGCGATCCTCCGGGCGCGGAGGGACCGGGAGCGGACCGAGCAGCTCGCGCAGCTCGAGCAGGCCTACGACCGCCAGGCGCGGCTGCTCGAGGTCGTGCGCGAGCTCTCGACGCCCGTTATCCCGGTCCACGACGGGATCCTGGTGCTGCCGCTCGTGGGCACGGTCGACTCGAACCGGAGCGAGCAGATCATGGGCTCGCTGCTCTCCGCGATCGAGCGCGAGCGGGCCACGGTCGTCCTCATCGACGTCACCGGCGTCCCGATGGTGGACACGGGCGTCGCCGACCATCTGCTCCGGGCCGTCCGCGCGGCAGCGCTGCTCGGCGCCGAGGTCGTGCTCGTCGGCATCGCGCCCACCGTCGCGCAGACCATCGTGCAGCTCGGCGTGGACCTGAGCGGCGTGACCACCCGCAGCGATCTCCAGGCGGGCATCGCCCACGCCCTGCGGCGGCGGGGCCTGGAGATCCGCCCGCTCCAGGCCGCCGCGGCGGCGCCGCCCGGCGCCGGCGAAGCCAGGCTCCGCAGGTCCGGTGAAGCGCTCGCGAGAGGAGGAGGCCCTCCACAAGGCGGATCACGTCGACGCTGAGCCCATCTCGTTGCCAGCGATCGAGCACGGTACCGCGACCTCACCCTGGGTCGCTGCCCTGCGGCCGGAGCTGTCGAGCGACAGTAACGGTTCCCTTCCTCGAACGTCGCCGTTCCAGGCTCACGAAGCCGCTCGAGGCGATCGCTACGACGACAAATCCCCCGCGCGCTCGGTCGAGAGCGGCAGCTCGACGCAGAAGGTCGAGCCCCGGCCGACCTCGCTCGACACGCGAATTCGGCCGCCGTGCGCCTCGACGATGGTGCGGGTGATGTAGAGGCCGAGCCCGAGCCCCCCGTAATGCTTCGACGAGACGCCGCGGCGAAATCGTTCGAAGAGCTGCGCCTGCACTTCGGCCGAGATCCCGATCCCACGGTCGGCCACCGAGAGCTGCGCGACCCGATCTTCCCGGGTGATGGTGATGTCGATCGGCTGGCGTTCCCCGAATTTGATCGCATTGGTGAGGAGGTTGGTCACGACCTGCTCCAGGCGGTGCGGGTCCCACCGGCCGATGACCGGCTGCTCCGCGCGCACGGCGACCACGCTGCCTGACTGCGCGATCTGATCGCCGAGGTGGGCGACGACCTCGTCGACGAGCGCGCGCAGCTCGACGGGCGCCGTATACAGCTCGAGCCTCCCCGCCTGGATCCGGGAGACGTCGAGCAGCATATCGATGAAATCGGTGAGGCGCTTGATCTGGCGGCCAGAGAGGGCGACCGCGGATCGCACGCGCTCGACGTCCATGCCCCGCGCGAGCCTTTGCCCCAGCGATTGAATGGCGAGCTGCAGGCTGGTGAGCGGGGTGCGGAGCTCGTGCGAGGCGATAGAAAGGAACTCGTCCCGCAGGTGCACGGCCTCCTCCGCCGCCGTGCGCGCCCGCCGCTCGTCCAGGAGGAGCTGATCGCGCTGCTGCTCGGCGCGCACGCGCGCGGTGATGTCGCGGAAGCTCCAGACCCGCCCGACCACGCGCCCGCCGAGGCGCTGGGGCTGCGAATAACGCTCGAAGACGCGCCCGTCCGCGAACGGGATGGCATCGAAGCTGGACTCCTCGGGCGAGGCATAGAGAGCGCGGATCCTTTGCAGAAACGCCTCGGGATCGAGGACCTGGTCGCAGACGAACGTACGGAACGTGTCGTCCGACCCGGTGGAGAGGATCTCGTCCGGGATGCGCCACATCGCCGTGAACCTGTGATTCTGACACAGGACGCGCTGCTCGTCGTCGACGACGAGGATGCCGTCCGCCGTCGATTCGAGCGTGGCCTCGAGGAGCGAGAGGGAATGGCGGAGCACCTCCTCGGCGCGCCGTCGCTCCGCGTTCTCCTGCTGCAGATCCGCATAGAGGCGCGCATTTTCGATGGCGTTGGCCGCCTGGGCGGAGAGCAGCCGGATCACCTCGACGCGATCGGGGGTGAAGGCAGAGCGGGTGAGGTCGTTTTCGAGATAGATCACGCCGGCGAGGCGGCCCTTGTAGACGATGGGCGCGGCGAGCGAGGAGCGCGGCGCACCGCCGGCGAAGCAGGGATCGCGCCCGAACGGCCCGTCGATCGCGAGATCGTCGAGCAGGACGGTCTCGCGCGTCCGCGCCACGTACGTGACGACGCTGGCCGGCAGGTCCTTGCGGCCCTCGAGGGGCGCCGCGCCGAGCACGCGGACCGACGCATCCCGGATGTGGTGCTCGGCCACGACGACGAGCCGTCCATCACGCAGGAGCAGGAGGACGCCGCGCCGCGCGCCGGCGTTCTCGACCATGATGCGCATGAGCGCGTCGAGCAGGCGGTCGAGGACGATCTCGCCCGAGATGGCCTGAGAGGCCTTGAGCACCGAGCCGACGTCGAGCGCGGCGCCGGCCTGCGGGCTCCTCTCGCCGCGGAGGCTCTCGCCCGGGACGAGGTCGGGGTACGCGTCCTCGAGGCGCCGCATCGCCTCCGTCGCGCCCCAGCGGCCGTACGCCCTGTGCGCCTTGGTCAGGTAGGCGCCGGCGATGGTCTCCTTGCCGAGCGCGCGGAAGAAGAGGCCCGCGAGCTCGTTGCCGAGCGCCTCGTCGTGGAGATAGCCGCCGCGCTGCGCGAGAGCGATCGCCTCGTCGTAGCGGTCCCCGGCGGCGCGCGCGTCGCCGCGGACGCGCTCGAGCTCGGCGAGGAGGAGGGCGCGGCGGTGCGCCAGGTTCTCCGGGCAGAGGTCCGCCCAGCGCGAGAGTTTTTCGGCGGAGACCTCGGCGCGGGCGAGGAAGAGCGCGCGCTCCGCTGGGGAGACGACGTCCGCCGCCTGCGTGAACGCGATGCCTGCGTAGCAATGGAACGCGGGGTTGCCATGCCAGGCCGCCACGGCCGGGATTTCGATGTTCGGCGAGAGCGCAGCGCGCGCCGCTTCCTCGAACGCCCCCTGGAAGACGCGGAGGATGACGATGTAGAAGTGGGCGAAGAAGAACGAGGCCTGGTTGTCGATGCGGCGGGACTCCTCGATCACCTCGTCGATATCGACCCACGCCCCCTTGAGCGTGGCGGGGCGCTCGGCCTCGACCGAGAGCTGGTGCGCGATCTGTCCGACCGCGCCGACCGCCCAGGTGATGGCATTGAACTCGTCGAGCTTGCGCATCGGCTGGTAGCTCCGCGCCTCGGCGAGGAGGTCGGAGAGCGGGAGGCCGCGCAGGAGGCTGTTCGTGATGCCGTTGGCCGTGTTGTAGAACGACCAGATGTACTGGCCCGTCTCGAGCCCGGCGTGCATCCCGGCGACCAGCGACGCCTTGCAGGCGGCGTAGCCCTCTCGCCAATGCTGCACGAAGGCGCCCCACATATTGCGGAGCATCGCCTCGGACTTCTTGTCCGTGTAGCGGTCCGCGAGGTCGATGGCGGCGCGGCCGAAGCGGTAGCCGAGCGCGATGTCGCCGCGGGCGCAGAGGAGCATCCCGAAGTTCATGCAGCCGAAGATCGAGTTCTTCGAGAGCCCGTGGCGCAGCGTGTTCTCGAGGATCTTCGCGACCGTGATGCCGAGGTCGTTCGTGGCCAGGAAGTAGCAGGGGAGAAAGAGCTCCTGGAGCACGTCCTGCATGGCGAGGATCTCCGGGTCCGCGAGCGGCGGCAGGCCTGGCAGCGCCTCGATCGTCCTTTCCCGGACGAGCTCCATCGTCGCCCGCACCTGGGCGTCGAGCATGGCGTCGTCCGGGAAGAGAGGCAGGTCGATCCCGAACGGGCGCAGGGCCTCGAGCCCCTCCGCGAGCGCGGCTGGCAGGTCGTTCTTGAGCACCTGCACGTTCATCTTGAGCCGCAGCACCTCGGTGCGATCGAGCCGGCTCGCGGCCCGCTCCAGGCCTTCGGAGAGCATCGCGAGGGCGTCGTCATGCTGGCCCGAGAGCGAGAGCATCAGGGCGGCTCTCTTCGCGTATTCGAGGCGGAGCGGGTACTGTGACGCCCAGGCGTCCTCCGGAAGGTGCAGGAGGCCGAACTGCAGGTAGCGCAGCGCGGCGCTGAAGGCGGCCGAGTCCTCGGCGCGGCACGCGGCCTCGAGGCTCATGCGGGCGAGGTGCAGGCGCTCCGCGGGGTCCGACACGAGGTCGCCTGCGCTGTTCAGGTGGCCGACGACGTCGAAGAGGCTCTGGCTCTCCGAGAGGTCTAGCTTGCCCGCGAGCAGCCGGCCGATCCGGAGGTGGAAGGCGGGTCGGTCCGCCTCCGGGATCATCGCGTAGGCGCCCTCCTGGACCTTGTCATGGGCGAAGCGGTAGCCGCCGCGCCCGGCGATCACGAGCCCCTCGCTCACGGCGGGATCGAGGCGGGCGTACGCGTCTTCCGGCGAGCACTCGTTCACCGCGGCGAGCACGTCGAGGTCGAACCGGTTGCCGATCGCCGCGGCGAGGTTGAGCGCCTTCACCGTCGCCGGCGGCAGGCGCGCGATGGTGCGCACCATGAGGTCTGCGACGTTGTCCGTGTACCCGAGTGCGTCGATCGCCGCGAGGTCCCAGCGCCAGCCTGATCCGGCTGCGTACGCGAGGACGCCGTGGTCGTGCAGCGGCCGGACGAACTCCTTGACGAAGAACGGGTTGCCGCCGGTCTTCTTCTGCACCGCATCGGCGAGCGGCCCACAGTCGCTGCGCTTGAGGCTATCCGAGAGCATCTCGATCAGGTGCGGGCGCGCGAGCGGGGCGAGTACGATGTTGCGCACGACGAGCCCGGCTTGCTTGAGCTCCTCGATCGCCATGACGAACGGGTGCCCGGGCGATACCTCGTTGTCACGGTAAGCGCCGCAGAAAAAGAGGGCATCGAGCGAGTCGTCGGCGAGGAGCGCGCGGAGCAGCCCGAGGCTCGCGGGGTCGATCCACTGAAGATCGTCGAGGAACAGGACGAGCGGGTGCGTGCGCCGCGCGAACACCGAGACGAACAGCAAGAAGCACCGGTTCAGGCGGTTTTGCGCCTCGATCGGGCCGAGCGACGGGACGGGCGGCTGCGGGCCGATCACGTGGGAGAGCGACGGGATGACGTCACAGACGACGTGCGCGTTCGGCCCGAGCGCCTCGAGGAGCGCGCTCCGCCAGCCTTGGATGCGCGCATCGCTCTCGGTGAGGATCTGCCGCACGAGGCCGTCGAACGCCTGGATCACCGCGCTGTAGGGCGCGCCGCGGTTGTATTGGTCGTATTTGCCGCTCGTGAAATAGCCCTTCTGCCGCGCGAGCGGCTTCAAGATCTCGTGTACGAGCGAGGACTTCCCGATCCCCGAGTAGCCGGAGACGAGGACGATCTCACGGCCCCCCTCCAGCGCGCGCTCGACACGGCCCCCCTCCAGCGCGCGCTCGACACGGCCCCCCTCCACCGCGCGCTCGAACGCGGCGGTGAGCGCCTCGATGTCCTGCTCGCGGCCGTAGAGCTTCTGGTGGATCCGGAAGAGGTCCTGACGATCGCGCTGGCCCGCGACGAAGGGCTCGATTGTCCCCGTGCCGCGCAGGGCCTCGCGGCAGTGCTCGAGGTCGGCGAGCAGTCCCTCGGCGCTCTGGTAACGCTCCTCGGCGTTCTTCGCGAGCAGCTTGAGCACGATGTCGGAAACGGCCTCGGGGATGGTCGGATCGACGCAGGACGGCGGCGTGGGCGCGAGGGCGAGGTGCGCGTGAATGAGCTCCATCGGGTCCAGGGCCTCGAAGGGGCGCCGACCCGTGAGCATCTGGTACAGAATGACGCCGAGCGCGTAGAGGTCGGTCCGGTAGTCGACGCCGCGGTTCATGCGGCCTGTCTGCTCGGGGGAGACGTAGGGCAGCACGTCGGCGATGACCGCCGGCGCGTAGAGCCGTTCGTGCGCGTGGGTGATCTCGGCGTCGACGCCGAAGCCATTGATCTTGACCGCGCCGCGCGCGCCGACGAGCACGTTCTGCGGGCGCAGATCGCGGTGGACGAGCCCGGCCACGTGCACCGCGGCGAGACCTTCGGCGAGCGCGGCCGCGAGATCGAGCGCCTCGCCGACCGGCATCCTGCGTGACGGGCGCGCGGCGAGGATCCGCGCGAGATCGCGGCCCGGGAAGTCCTCGAGGACGACGATCAAGGAGCCGGCGAGCGCCTCGACGCCGCGCAGGGCGACGAGGCGCGGCGAGGCGAGGCGCGCGATGCGCTCGTACTGGTGCTTGAAGCGCACGACCTCGGCGCCGGTCGATCCTTCCGCGCACAGGATTTTCAGCAAAACCGGGACGCCGTCGCCCTCGTGGTATGCGCGGTACAGGGCAAAATCGGCAGTTTCCTCGATTTTCTCGCGGAGCGCGTAGCCTCTCTCGACGATCATCGAAAACCTTACTCGCTCGCTCGTCAACGCGACGCACTACGACCAGCTACTTATATATTCCAAAGAGTGTGACTTGGCACCGGCGGAGTTTGGACCACGCCCAGCTCGTGCGGCTCTTGGGTGTGCAGGCGCGTGAGGTCGTCAAGAAACTCCGAACGCCCCCTGGAGTCCGGACGCTTGGCGCACCACGCAGATACGCTCTCTCGCACGCTCGATCTCCTGTACCCTGCGGGCATGCGACCTTTGATCCAGGGGCTCGCCTCCGCCCTCGCGCTCTCCTGTTCCAGCGGCACCTCGCCCGAACACGCGGATCCACCTACCACCGCCGCTTCCACCCCCGGCACCAGCCCGACCATGACCTCGAGCGCACCGACCTTCGTCGATCTCGTTCTGACCCTTCCCACCGGGCTCACCCTCCAGGCCGATACCCGCGAGGAGGTCTCCTCCCTCATCCCGGGGAGCCCCGCCGTGGAGCACTTCCGGAGCTACCAGGACGCCTCCGGACAGGGCCTCTATCTCTTTGCCTGGGAAGGTGCACCCAGGCGCGACCGAGGCCCCATGAAAGCCGTGGAGACCTGGAAGGTCCGGGTGGGCTCCGCCGAGGCCACCGTCAGCCGCACCAGCCACTTCTTCGGCCATGAAAAGGAGGTCCTCGTCGCCCACTTCGAGGGTCCTCCTCCCGCGCGCCGCAGGTACATGATCTACACCACCCGCCTCGACCGCGCCGCGTTCGATGCCCTGCTCGCGGGCATCCGTCTCTCCCCCAAGTGATCGGCCGAGCACCTCGCGACCTTTGTCGCGCACGCGGCGCGCACCTCCACGGCCGCTGCCGAAGTACGTTGTCGCCGCCTTCGCATCCGCGTCGCCCGCGCCTGCGTCGCCTAGAATACCGATCACGTTGAAACCCGGAGAATTCTCACAGGGAGGCGGGGAGGCGGGGAGGAAGAAAGAAAATGAATTTATCGCTCTTGCCGTCTCTCGCTCCCCGCCTCCCCGTGAAATCCCTGCTTTTTCTCGTGGTTTCAACCCGTTTGTCGCTCTAGAGCGGTTTTCAGCTGAGCCTGGTACGAACGTCGCAGAGCGGCGGTCACCCGCGCAGGAGACGGGTCCAGATCGGCGTTTTCGGCGCGGAAGCGCACTCCGGTGCGCTGAGCACCGAAAACGTCGAGATGGGCCCGTATCCGAAGCGGGTGACCACCGCTCTAGGGGCAGAAGGCCGGAACGCACACCAGGTCGGCGCCGCTGCTGTCGCACTGCCCCGAGGCGCAGTCGCGGTCGCGCTGGCAGGTCTCTCCGTCGTCGAGCAGCGCCGCGCAGAGCCCCGAGCTTTGCCCCTCGGGGATGTCGCAACGCAGGCCTTCCTTGCAGGAGAAGGTGAGGCAGGTGGAGCCCTCGCTCCCGTCGCCCAGGGCCACGCACTCGCCCTCCGAGCAGTACGCGGCGCTGAGATCGCAGAACTCGGCCCCTCCGCAGCTCTCGCCCGGCATGCGGCGGTTCAGCCTGGTGCAGGACATGCCCGCGGCGGCGTCGAGGCAGACGGCGCCGTCTTCGCAGACCTCGTGCACGTCGAAGCACTCCGCGCCCGCGGCCGTCGGGGGCACGCAGGTGCCCTCGCCGGCACCCGACCCCGACGCCTTGCACCAGAGGCCGGCAGCACAGGTCGTGAGCTCGCCGGTGCCGTCGTCGTTCACGACCAGCCCGCAGGGTTCGTCGGCCCCGGCGCTCGTCTCGCTGACGCTGAGCGAGATGCAGCTGCCGTCGACGCAACCAGCTCCGTCGGCGCCGGCTGCGGAGCAATCCTGGCGGCTCCTGCACGCGGCGCCGGGTGCACCGCGCTCCTGACACGCGCCGCCGCAGGCGCTCCCAGCCCCGCCACAGACCGCAGAGCCGGCGCACTCGACATCCTGGCGGCAGGCGCCGCCGATCGCGACGTCCCCTTCGAACACGTCTTCGCACACGAGCTCGAACGCGTCGCCGAACTCCTCGGCTTCGTAGACTCCGCAAAGCTCGGGGACGCGATTCACGCAGCGCCGGGCGGCGTCGGCGTCGTAGGAGAGGTCGCCGTCGGTGACGCCCTGGATCCAGGGGTTCACCATGACAGCCACGCTCGGCAGCATCCCCGCGGTGCATTCGTCTACCGTTCCGCGCAGGGCGCGCAGCGCGAGCGCGTCCTCGTTGGGATCGAGGCAGCCGTGCAGCAGCTCGCACGAAGCTCGCGTGAACGCCTCGACGAAGCCGTCCATCGCGAGCGGCCCGGCCGCGGTCGTGCCGCCTTGGCCCGAGCCCCCTGTTCCGCCCTGCGAGCTCGAACCGCCGCTGCCGCCGTCATTGCCTTGCTCGCCCTCGCCGCAGGCGAAGGCGAGCAGGCAGCACCAGAGGCCCAGGCAACAAAACCCCCTAAAGCCGATGCCCATGTCCCTCAGGGTCGCACGGCGCCTCGACCCGACAAAGAAAAACGGGGCTGCGATCACCATGACCGCAGCCCCGTGACGGTCGGAGCTCGCGTCGAGCGATGGGAGCGCAGCGGGCTGATCGCCGAGGAGCTCCGCGCGGCACGAGGGTCCCGTCCGCGGCGAGGACGTCGGTCAGAACTGCTTGAAGAACTTCCACGACTCGATGGGAATCCAATTCGGATTGCCGTCGATGTTCGTGTGCCCGCCGCCGAAGGTGCACACCCGCGTCGGATGTTCCGGATCGCAATCCTGGAAATCGTAGCAGCTGTACGCGCCGTTTGAAGTCGGGATGTTGTTCGGGATCGTGCACCCGTTGTCTTCGGCTTTTTCGAGGGCGATGAACTTGGCCCCTTTCTTTTGACCTTCGTTGTTCACCCAGGGGCAAGTCCCGTCGCTCATGCCCGTCGTGTGCATCCAAGCGATGGGCTTATGTGTCTTTTCAGGCAACCAGATGTTGTAGTTGGCCGGGGCGATGCCCACGGCCGCGCGGATCTCCGCTTGATGGTTCGTCGACAGCGAGTAGGTGATCATCCCTCCGAAGCTGAAGCCGGTCGCGAACACGCGGGTCGTGTCGTAGCAGACACTTTCATTCATGAGCTTCATGATGTCGTCGAACAGCGCGTGGTCCTTCTCTTGCCACGTTGCACCGTCCGAGGAGGGGGCCACGAAAATGGCTTGCTCTCCGTCGGCCTCCAGCTGCGGCTTGAGAAAGTAGAAGTCTTGCCCCTTGACGTCTTGCCAGCGGCTGCCGATCCAATGGGAGGTGTAGAACAGCCGGTAGGGCTTGTTCATGTCGTAGTTCTTGGGCATATCGACGTAGTACACGCGATTTTGGCCCGAGCTCGAGATCGTATACTCCTTGCTCGTCAACGTGGTTGCCTTGCCGCACCCCGCGCTCGGCACAGGCGCGTTCCCCATGGGAATGGCTCCTTCGGGCCAGCCGCCCGTGCCCGTACCGCCGCTGCCGGTCGGCTCAGCCCCGCCGCTCCCGCCGCTGTTGTCACCGCCGGTCCCAGCCGCGGTGGTGCCGCTGGAGGTCGCAACGCCGCTGCTGCTCGCGCTGCCGCTGGAGGTCGCAACGCCGCTGCCGCTCGCGCTACTGACGGAACCGGTCGCCGTCGCTCCGCCCCCTCCGTCGTTGTTCGAGTCGGACTCGGCGGGGGCGCACGAAATCGCGACCCAACTCGCGAGGGTGACACAAAAGGCAAGTCGGCTGAACGTTTGATATTGCATCACAGGTCTCCTACGTCCCGGAATCAGGTGAAAAGGAAACAAAACGATTCGAGCGTATCAAGGGCGACTCGCCACGCTCACCTCAGGTGACAGAGCGTTCCTTGCGGGATCCGCCTCCCTTGCAAAGTGCCTCCCACCCGGCTCAGACGAGCCCCCGGACGGGGCCGATGTGATGACACCGGAGCGCCCGAGGAGCGCCTCAGCACGACCCGCTGCAACATAGGTTCCCTCGTTCCCGAGCTTGCCATCCGGTCGCTCCGCCAGCATCGCCGGATCCTTGACGAAATCATCTCCGGTGGACAGCAGGCAGGATTTCATGGCAGCCGTCGAACAAGCGAGGGTTGTCGCGTCCTCTACTGGATCGCTCTTGGCAAAACGCCGATCACCATCGATCAGCAACCGCTTCCGCGACGACCGAGCGAACAGGATCGGTGTAAAATTCGACCGAATGGATCAGATTGACGAAGAGCTCGGTACTCAGGAGGACCCGAGCAAACCAAGAACGAACGGATGGCCGTCGACTGGAGTGTGAACGTTCACATTGCCGGTGTCAATTCCAATCGACCAGCCCTCCGGTATCTCCGGGCCCGAGGGAGGACATGGCTGGCAGGGCTCCTTCGGAGCGCCGCGTTAAGAGGGGTGGCCGCCGGACCGCGGCCAGCGCCCCGTGACGATCGGGTCGCGCTGGGCGACGAGGCGGATGTCGGTGCCGAGGCGGATGCGCGAGGTCACGGCGGCCGCCGGCGAGAGCGCGACGAAGGGATCGAGCGTGCGCCTGTATTCGTCGGGGAGCTCGCCACCGGCGGGGTAAGGCGTGCGTCGGCTCACCGGGAGGTGGGTGTGCTCGGGGAGGTGGAGCGAGTCGAAGCCGCGCGCCTCTACGGCGCGCGCCAGCTCTACGATGCCGATGCCGCGATCGATGACAGGTGGGTAATGCCGCAGCGCATAGGCTCTCTTGCCACGTCGCCGTAGCGCACAGCGCAGGAAGAGGACGCGGCGCTCCTACGGCGCTCGCCGAGGCGCTCCGCTTCAGTCCTTCAGGGCGTTCTAAGCCCCAGGCATCTTGAGGCCGCGCTCGTCCATCACGGCTTTGTTGCGCGCCTCGCTCTTCGCGTACGCCGGGCGGGCTTTGACCCGCTCGGCGTATCCGGTGAAGCTCGGGCGCGGCTCGAGCATCTTGAAGTCGAGCATGTACGCGATGGTGCCGCCGAAGATGACGTCGGCCATCGAGAACTCCTTGCCGAGGACGAAGTCACGGCCAGAGATGGCCGATTCCATCGTCGCGATCATGTCGTCGTAGTTGCCCCAACCGGCGGAGCCGGCGCGGAACTCCCAGTTGCCGGCCTTGGCCATCGAGCCGGGCTCGATGACCGAGGGGGCGAAGAGCGACCAGCGAAAATAGGTGCCGCGCGCCGCGTCGTCGAGCTTCGGCGCGAGGCGGCCCGAGGCATAACGATCCGCGAGATAGAGGCCGATCGCCGCGGATTCGGTGACGACGGTGTCGCCGTCGACGAGCAAGGGCAGCTTGCCCATCGGATTGAGCTTCGTGACGTCCTCCTTCTTCTGGTCGCCGGCCATGATGTCGACGAACTTGAGCTCGTACTCGACGCCGACTTCCTCGAGCATCCACACAGTGTTGGCGGCGCGCGAAAACGGGTGGTGGTAAAGAACGATGGCCATGGTGGTGTCTCTTTCTCCGTTCGTTTCCGCCGGTCGGTCGGCGGCGCGGCGGAGGCTACCAGAGGCCGGCCCCGTTGGGCGCGGCGCCAGGTGCGGCAGATTTGAATTCCTCTGCCCACCGCGTTCATGGCTCCCGCCTCGGCGCGTGGCGACCTCGACCGCTACCCGGCGATGATCACCGGCTCGAGCCGCGGCCAGACGAACCAGAGCGCGCAGGCGCCGCGTCGGCGCCTCCAAAGCTAGCCTTGCCGCTCGCCTGCGCCCCCGGGCTCTGCTGAGATCGCCCGCGCGCAGCGGCTGCATGCCGGTACGCAGCCAACGGGAGCGATTGGGGGTGAAGGCGGCCGGCAACGCAGCCCCGCGCTCTTCTCCCCTTGCATGCCGCCGCTCGGTGCGGTACACACTGAACCGGATGGTTCAGTATTCGAAGACTCGCCTCGATGCCTCGTTCGCCGCGCTCTCCGACGCCACCCGCCGCGGCGTTCTGGAGCAGCTCGGACGTGGAGACGCTTCGATCACGGACCTTGCCGACAAATTCCACATGACCCTCACGGGCATGAAGAAGCACGTCGGCGTCTTGGAGCAGGCCGGGCTCGTCACCACGGAGAAGGTCGGGCGCGTGCGGACCTGCAGGCTCGGCGTGCGCCGACTGGAGGAAGAGGCGGCATGGATCGAGCGGTACCGCCAGCTCTGGGACGCGCGCTTCGACGAGCTGGACAAGGTAGTCGACGAACTGAAACGGAAGGAGAAGGTCGATGGACACAAGAAGAGAGAGTGAGCCCACCACCCTGAAGAACCGCACGACGGTGGAACGGAAGTCCGAGCGTGAGCTGGTCGTCACGCGAACCGTCAACGGTCCGGCGCGCATCGTGTTCGAGGCGTGGACCAAGCCCGAGCTGTTCAAGCGGTGGTGGGTACCGAAGTCGGCTGGCTTGTCCCTGCTTTCCTGCGAGATGGATGTTCGTGTCGGGGGCGGGTACCGTTTGGTGTTCAGCCACAATGGCTCGACCATGGATTTCTTCGGTAGGTACCTCGAAGTGACACCGCACTCGCGCCTCGTATGGACCAACGAGGAAGGTGGTGAGGGTGGGGCCGTCACCACGGTGACCTTGGAGGAAAAGGGCGGCAAGACGCTGGTGGTCGTGCACGATCTCTATCCCTCGAAGGAAGACCTCGAGCGTGGCGCCGGGAGTACAGATGGGATGGGCGAGACGTTCGAGCAACTGGACGAGCTTCTCGTCGCCCTGGGCGCGAGCGTGGGACAGTCATGACGTCTCGATCCACTGGCGCTCGCCAACTCGGCCGTTGAAGCGAGGAGGCCCTCGCTGCGCTCGGGATCTCGCCGCTGAACGCCAGCCGTTGAGCCGGCAGAGCGCGGGGACGCGGGCACGCGTCCTGCTACTATTTCCGGCGGCCGCTCGCCATCGACCGGTATTTCTGGCGGGATTTCTGCCCCGCGGTATCAGCCGCCGAGCGGCGCGCCCTCGGGCACCACCTCCGGTGCGGCCGGCGCTGCCGCGCCGCCCGGCGCGGCGACGTCCTCTGGCTCGGTCGCTGTGTCGCTGGGCGACGCGCCGCGGCCGCCACGGCCCTTGTAGAGCGACGGAGCAATCGCGTCGGCGTCTCCCTCGTTCCAGCGCAGGTAGGCCACGGCGCGGCGGGTCTGGTCGTAAGCGTGCACGAGCAGCGCGAACGCGCGCGCCCGCTTGTCCGCGGCCTCGGTCGGCCCGGGCCCCTTGCCGTGCTCCCGCACGCCCAGGGTGGCGAGCAGCTGCGGTCCGAGCTCTCCGGCGCGCTTCACCTCGGCCTCGGTCGCCGCCGTCTTACCGGCGATGTCGGACCAGCTCCCGCCGAGGAGCGCCGAGAGCGCCACGAGGTCGTTGGCTGTGTCGATGTGCCCGTGGCCCGCGCGGATCTCCGCGACCGTCTCCGCGTCGAGCAGGCCGCGACGGGCGAGCGCCTCGGCGTCGCCCAGCAGGTTCTCGCGCAGCGCGGCCGCCTCGGTAAGGAGCGGCCTTAGCGCGTTCTCGGCACCTCCGCTGGACAGCCACAGGAGGTGCGCGTACCACGCGGCAAACGCGTAGGTCTCGAGCCGGTCGAGCAGCGCGATATCGTGCTGTTGCAGCTGCTCGGCGATGGCGGGGCGCAGCGCGAGCAGGCCTGGCAGGACGCCGAGCACCTGGGAGACGGCGCGAGGAATGTCGATCTTGATGGAGATGAGCCGCTCCGGGCTCAGCGCCTCGATCTCCGGGAGGATCCTGTCGAACGCCGCCGCCGCCTGGAGCGGGGCCGCGGGCTTGCCGGCAGCCGGCTTCTTCTTGTGGACTGGATTGGAAGGCTTGGCCATGAGGGGGATACCTCTCGTTGATGTCCTTCGCCGGGCGGCAAAGGAACACGAGCGCCGTGCTCCCCAGCCCCCGCGCTGGACGCGTTGTGAGCGTCCGGTACCCGCCGGACGTCCCGGGCAGGGGTAAGCACCTGTCTCGATCCGTCAACGGACCTGGCAAGATCCCGACGACAAGAGCAGCAGACGTCGAGAAGTGCACCGCTGAGAAGTCCCCTCGCTCTGCTCGCATTTTGACGTGAAGCTGAACAGGGAGACGGGGAGATTGGGGGGATTTCACTCCCCGTCTTCCGGTGAATTTTCCGAAAAATTCGAGGGGATGCTTCAGGTTACGCCTTGCAGCTCAGCTGCCCGATCCAGACCATCGCCGATCCCAGAGCAAAGCCCAGCTACCCAGCCGGGGCCGTCGCCGATGCCGGAGCAAAGCTCAGCTACCCGTTCCGAACCGTCTCCGATGCCGGAGCAAAGCCCAGCTACCCAGCCGGGGCCGTCGCCGATGCCGGAGCAAAGCTCAGCTACCCGATCCGAACCGTCGCCGATGCCGGAGCAAAGCTCAGCTACCCAGCCGGGGCCGCCTCCGATGCCGGAGCAAAGCTCAGCTACCCCTTCCGGACCGTCTCCGATGCCGGAGCAAAGCTCAGCTACCCCTTCCGGACCGCGGCCGGTCCCCTGAGGGAAGCTCATCGGATCACCGGCGACCGCAGGCGGCGCCCACGAGCACCTCCGTCCCGTGCACCGCGCCACACGATTCCCAAACGGACCCGGAGAGCTCCCCGCAAATCTGGGTATGAGCACACGACCTTCTCCCGCCGACGACGCCTCCCGGGCGTCGACATGAAATTCCGTTCACATTGCTGCGACCGCATTCCTCTCCCGCACGCTCCAGTTCCTGGGTGTCGCCAAGCCCGCGCGCCGGATCTGAGCGTGCCGCGTCCCTCGGCCCGAAGCCGCTTCATGGCCGCGTAGGCCCTGACGTCCGAGGGGCGGCTGCACGCCACGGAATGGGTGCGCTGCCAGCGAGCGTTCGGGGCCTGGACCGCGCGCACCGATTGGCCCCCGTCGGTCTCTGGAAGCAAAGCGGGATCGGCCATGATCGGCCGCATGACTGTTCGTTCGTCCGCGACGTCCCGGACGCCGCGCGGGTGCCTTGGCGAGCTCGACGCTATCGCTCACGCCGTCCGGGCGTGACCACGTGAGCGGAAATATCGAAGAGCGACACCCTTTCCTGTATCCTCCTTCTTGAGACAAATGCGAGACACTATCAGATGCCCCTGGGAGCAAGAGCCTATGACCGCAGCAACTCGTCGTCCACGAACGACCCGCCCCGGCCTCACCGAGCTCATCTCCGCTACGGTACTATCCCAAGCCGGATGCACGATCCTCGATGAAAAACCAACATCGACGTGCATAGATCCATCCCCCACGTGCCACGCGCTGTGCGCACAAGAGACCCCCCGGCCTCAGCCAATCTACTGCGAGAGGACGATGCCGCTACAGGACCGATTCCTCCTCATACTAGCCACGAAGTCATGCAATGAATGTCGCGAGTGTTACCGAGCAGGCTGTTTGATGGCCGGAAGATCCGGCTCTGTGATGGCTATCATCGAGCTGGATCTCCGCTCACCGCGATTGCAGCGAGGCGATGCGTCGGGTGACTGCGGCGGTCGCAGAGCGCCGGCGCTCTCAGTCGATGCGGAGGGGGAGGCGGTCATCGCCGTCGAGGACGGCGTGATAGCGAGCGAGAGCGTCGTCGAGCCGATCGAGGTAGTGGAGCACGACGTCGACGGCGTAGAGGCGAGGGCAAAGCGGATCCGGGTCGCCCGGGTAGCGCGCGGTGAGCGCGTCGCGGGCGAGCGCGAGGGCCGCGACGAGGGCGGCGGCTGCGCTGCCCGCGGCGTCGCCGCGCCGCGTGTCCCCCTCGGCCAAGGGGACGGGGTTCATCCGGCCTCCTCTGCGTCCAGCTGCAGGATGCGGCTCAGGATGTCGCGCTCGACGAGCTTGCGCTTCTTGCGCGCAGCGGCGCGGAGCGCGGCGGTGGTGAGTCGATCGGTGTCGCGCAGGCTGCCAGCGGCCGCCTCGTGCAGCATCGCGATCGCGTCCGAGGTGAAGAGCTCTTTCGTGCAGCCGACTCGGCCGAGACGTACACGCAGATAGTCGGCCGTATCGTCCGGCGTGAGCGGGTCGATGGTCAATCGGTAATGGAGGCGTGAATACAGGGATCGATTGCGGCGCACGCGGAGCCGCTCGCCGAGCTCGGGCAAGCCAAGCAACACGAGCGAAAGCAATGCGCGGCTATCCCAGGCGTAATTAAGGAGTATGTGAAGATGATCGAGTGTGTCCTGATGAAGTAGATGGGCCTCATCGAGGACGAAAACCGGAAATACGCGCTCCTTCGCGAGTTCCTCGACGTGCGTGCTGACCGCGTAGAAGACGTCTCCAGCGGTGCTGCAGCGCGCGAGACCGAGGGCCAGACAGAGCTGGCGATAGAAGTCCCGGCGTCCAAGTGTCACGTTGGCGCAGTAGGTCAAGCGAAACGTCTGCGGCGAAAGGGCATGACGGAGCGCGCGGAGCAGACACGTCTTGCCGACGCCGGGGTCACCGGCGAGCAGCACGCTCTTTCTGGCGTGCACCGCCTCGATGAGCGTCTCGAGGAGCATCTGCTTGGACGGGGGGAGCCAAAGCTCGCCGTCTTCGACCTCCTTGGAAAATGGCTCTGCGGTGAAGCTGAAGTAGCTGCAGAAGTCCATGGTCATCCCTCCTCGTCACCGCGAGGCGTCCGTCCGAGAGCCTTGTCCAGGAGCGTTTTCGGCGGGTCGAAGGGGACGCGCGCCTCGTGAGCGACATCGAGGTTGCAGGCCGGTCGCGGCCGCTGGGCGTTCTTCACCGGATCTACCCGGTGCAGGGCGAAGCGTTTGCCCTCGTGTTCGATCCAGGGCGGCTCGTTCGGCGTGACGAGGCACCTCGACACTGTGACGAGGTGGCCGGCGAGGAAGCCGAGATCGGTCTCCCAGTCCTCCCCATCCATCGAGAGCGTGCTGTCACGCCGCACGCGCCGGCGGGCCTGGGTCGTGAGCGCGTCGCGCAGCTTCCGCTCGTCGAGGTCGTCGGTGACGTGGGGATACTTCTCGTAGACCTGCGCGGGGCACTTGCCGAAGAGCGCCGCGTGCGGTGTGCGGTGGTAGTGCTCGTCGATCCATGCGTAGAGCCGGACGTTGAGGTCGTGGAGCGACCCGAGCGCTCCGATGAAGTCCAGGCACCTCCCGCGCAACGTCCTCCAGAAGCGCTCCATCTTGCCGCGCGCGGGGGCGTCGTACGGGCGGGCGTGGATCAGGGTGGTGCCGAGTCGCTCGCACGCAAGGTGCAAGGTGTGCCCGCGGTAGGTCGAGCCGTTGTCCAGGTAGAGGGCGTCGGGAGCGCCGTGCTTGCGCAGCGCCCGGATGAAGAGCGCCAGCATGTCGACCTCCCGCTCGGCGCTCATCGCCTCGATCGCGAGGATGTACCGGGAGGCGTCGTCGAGCAGCGCGTGGATCCGCACCGGCGCCGGGCTGCCGTTAACGAGGATCGGCGATGCGTGACACACATCGCCGTGCCACAGGGCGCCGGGGTGCTCGGCCTGCCAGCGCAGCCGCACCTTGCCGCCCGTGCGATCGCGCAGCGCGATGCGATCGAGGCTGTGTTCGGCGTACAGCCGTCGCACCGTGGTGGCGGAGATGGCGTCTTTGTCGAGCCGGCCCGCCGCGATCAGGGTGTCGAGGATGAGCGAGACCGAGGCGCTCGGGTGCTCCTCTCGGATATCGAGCAGCATCCGTCGTTGCTCGGGGGTGAGCTCACGCGCCCGGCCTTTGTCCCTACGGGGCTTGGGGCGCAACCCTTCGAGGCCTTCCGCCTTGTACGCGTAATACCAGCGCTCGAGCGTGGGGACGGAGTATGTGCGCGGAGAATGGGCGCGCGGTGGGCGAAACCGCTGCTTGCTCAGGTCGGCGAGCGCTTCGGCGAGCTCTCCGCGGTCGAGCTCGCGGTGCATGAGCGAGCCGATGATCTCGCTGCGATAGAGCGCTACCGCTTCCGATTGGTCCTTCGGCTGGAGGGGGTCTTGCACGTCGTGTCCTTTCCGCGCCGGTGACACCGCACCGGCCGCACAGCCATCCAAGCGCAAGGCGCTCCGCCGACCGAGGATCCAACCGGGTGGGGTCCGACATGAGCCCGGCGAGCGGGCCTGTTGCCATCACGCAGCCCGCGCGGCGCCCGCCATGACGGCGGCCTCGGGGACCTCGGCCGCAAAAGGCGCCATCGCGACGAGCGTCATCGCGGCCCGCTCGGCCCGCTGCCGCAGCGATGAAGCGAGGGGACTGGGGCGGACCGCCGCAAAGAGGTGCCCCTGGTCGATGGCGCGTAGCCAGCGCCGCACGGTCACCCAGCTGTCAGCATCGAAGCTGGCGGACCAAGGGCTGACGCGCCGCCGCACATCGATGAGCGCTGCACCGGCGACGCCGACGAGCAGCAGGGCCAGACCGATCGCCGTCGCGGCGAAGTGCCGTCGCGGCGCGACGCCCCGCGGAACGACCGTGATCGCGGCGCTGCAATGGCGGCATCGATAGCGGCGCGCCTCGATCGTGACGAGCCCGCCGCGCTCGCCGGCAGCCAGCGGCCCGCGCACCTGCCGCGACCGCGTTCCGTGACCCCACAGTCCCAACCCGCCCCCCAGCGGGCACCCCGCCGCGCCGCAACGGGGGCAGCGGGCTGGCCGCGCGCGCTCTACGGTGGGCGGGGAACCGAGCCAGCCTTTGACATCGAGGTCCAAATGGACGATCTGTTGAGGGCTCCGCTCTTTCAAGCGATTCGGAGCACGACGGGAGGGGGCACGCGGCCAAACGAGCTCCTCTCGTCGCCTATTTTGTGGCCGGCGCCGCGCCGATGCTCCGCTCCTGCCGCTGACCTACTCCGTTCGTTGCGCCGACGGACGAGGAGTCGTGCTGGTAATTTTCGAGAGGCGAACGGAATGTGCGCTCCCTCTTTTCCTGTGCTCCTGGATTCGACCAACGCGAGCATGCTCAGGAGTAGCTACGCTGAGAATTTTATCGGACTCGGCGCAATGCATGGCCGGGGAGCCCCCTGGCAGCTTGCTGCCCTCGGACACCCCCGTCATCGCACCTGATCCGCCTCGGTGATGGTGTTCTCCGGTGGGTCGAGCACCCTGCCATCAAAGAGCTGGATCGACAGGCGCACCATCGGCATCAACGACGGTGCTCAGTAACACGCGAGTCATTACAACCCAGCAGCGGCGCCACGCTAATCATCAAGCCTGAGGACATCGGGATAATGCCAACCACGAAGGACCCCTGCTACTACTAGAGCACCGACCATGTTGAAAATCGTCTAATTTCGATATGTTATGCAGCCGCCTGGATCAGCCGCTGGGCCGCCTCAAGATTCTGAATGGCTGCGGTGCGTCGGAGGTCGAACAGATTTCTCCTGGCGCCGATGTAGCGCGCGCTGTGTCCTTTCCGCGCCGCGATATGGGCGAGCGCATGCTCCACAGCTGTCCGCTGCCGGAGCACGGCGCGTCCTGGCCCTGTCTGCTGCAACTTCCGGAATTTGCCCTGCAGAGCTTCATCCTCGGCGATGGACACGGTCCGCCCTCGCCCCGAGGCAGCTTGCGTGCACTTGGCTCGGAGGGGGCACGCGCCACACTCCTCAGGGTCAAACTCGACCGTATCGCCCGGTTCGAACACCTCGATCTGTCCCGCCGGACACGTGATTGTCTTGACGCGCAGGTTGATCTTGAAGTCGCGCTTGCTGAATAGCTCGGGGCTGCGAGCCCGCTGCCCCCACGGCTTCGAGAACACCTGGCCGCCAGCGCGGATCACGTCGTCAACGACGGGACTGTGGACGTAGGCGCGATCGATGTGCAGTTCGACGAGGCGTAGCCGCTGATGCTGGATGTCCTCGGCGATCGGTGCGGCACCCTCTTCTTCGGGCCGATTCGCTGGCGTGACCGCGCAGGCGACAATGACGGGAAGGTCAAGGTCGCGTGCGATGTGTTCCTTATAGCCGTCGAAGCGCTTCGAGCGGCTCTTGCGACCGTGGCGCATCTCGGCGTCCTCAATGGAGACACGGCGGTCAGGCGCAACGCCTTGCCGGATGCGAACGGTCCCATCCTCGGCTGTTTCCAGGTCCTGGTCTCGAACCTGTGTGATTGCCTCCAGATAGGTGCGAAGCGGCTGCTCGACGACGTCGTCCAGGTGACGGTCGACCCACTGCTGCAGCGACGAGACCTGCCGCTCCAGGATCTGAATCGCTGCCGCCTTCTGTTTCGGGTCGCTCCAGTCCAGGTCGAGCCCGGCCTTGATGCTGGGAGCCAGAAGCAGCGGGATGCCCGCCTTCCGGCAGATCTCCTCGGGCGGACGCTCCGTGATCTTCGACACGACGCGGACGATGCTGCGTGCAGCGTGGCCGAGCAGGTTGATCGTGTCTTCAACCCGCCCGGCCCCCGCTAAAGGGCGGCTATCGATCGCCACGCGCAGCGCCTTGGACACCGCACGCCTCTCGCCCTCGGTCATCGCGCCGGACCGAACAAGCGCCACGGTCCGCTCCAGCAGCATCCGGTCCATCTCGTGCTCGACCATCCGCTCTCGGAACGCCTGCAGCGCGCCCTGCGAGAACGGCGGCGTCGCCGCACCCAGGCAGCCGAGCACCATCTGCCAGCGCAGGTCGACTACGGACAACTCCACCGCCTCGGCATCCGAAGCGCCGACGTAGCCTTGGAGCAGCGTGACCATGCACATCAGCGCCGGTGGATGCGGCGGCTCGCCTGCCCCCGTCGTCCGGTACATGCCCTCCAGCTGCTCCTGGAACGTCTCGTCGAACAGCTCGTGCCGGTGCTGCCTGAGAAAGCCGAACAGTGCTCTCACGCGCGTCAGCCGCTTCATCAGCGCCTGCTCTTGCCGCGACAGCTCCACCGGCGGCGACCATCGTTCCATCCGTGCACCTCCGGACGCGGACGAGATCATGGCCCGACGAGACCGTCGAGCCTTCCATCGAAGCGACCAGAATTATCGCAAAATCAACCTGATCGGTCCTCTAGCTCACAGTACCCGGAGACTCCTCACACCTCACCAGCTGCGGCTCCGACGACGATCGCCATCAATCCACAAGGCTCGACAGATGAAAGCATCACCAGAACCGACAACATGGATTGGATTGGGGTTCATCACCGTCGCCGCCTTGGCAGCGTACAATCTGGGAAGAACCTCGGCGCCGAGCGACAACCGGACTCAAACGCGCCAGGACGTCAGAAAGAACAAACCCGATCTTCGGTCAACTCTGAGCGCCACCCAGCAAAGATTGGCCATCTGCGAAGAGACCCGCCAGCGTCGCCACCACGATCTTCACGAGGGAGCGCGGAAGCCCTACATCCGCGAAGACAACGCCACGCCTTCACCTGAGCGAGAGCTCTCGAAGCAATGCATCGTCGCGATACAAGCGCAAGATATAAACATAACGGGTAATCACTGCAGGAACTTCAGAAGACACTTCGATGCATACAAGGCAATACTGGGAAGCAGCACGGTCGGCTGCGAAACCGTCTTGAGCATTCGAGACCTAGCCCGGAGACAGCGCCAGATTTGCTCTCTCATTACAAGAATCAACGAGGAGCCCGGAACCCAAGACGCGACGAGCGATCCTCTCGCCGTTGGCGCGGTAGAAGACGCCTACACAGTCGTTAGCAAATACGGCAACATCGACCTTGATAAGTTGGTAAAGAACCCAGCGTGCATAGTCCGCATGCAGGCCAAATGACTCGAATTCACTCCTCCGCTCAGGTCGCGGGAGCCATCGCCTGCCGGCCCAACAGGCCAAGGTCGCCGCTCTCGCGAGCGCTATCAGGATTTCAATCCGCGACGTTCGACACATGAAGACATCACCGAAACCGACAAGATGGCTCGGATTTGGGGTCGTCGCGATCGCCGCGTCGGCAGCAGCATACAATCTCGGACGAGCCTCGGCGGAGAGTAAAATCCAACATCAATCACACCAGGACGCCGCCAGAAATGAAGACTCCGATGTTCGGTCGACTCTGAGCGTCACCCGGAAGAAGTTGGTCAGCTGCGAAAATGCCCTCCAGCGCCGCGACCGCCACATCCAGGAGAGAGAGGGAAAGCCCCACGCCGGCGAAGGCGGCCCCACACCTCCACCTGAGCCAGCGCTTTCGAAGCAATGCGACATCGCATCGCGAGCGGCGGAGCTCAACAGGATGGCCGAGAACTGCAGGGACTTCAGGCAGCAATTCAACGCATACGAGGAAATACTGAGCAACACCTCGCTCGACTGCGAATCTGTATTGAGCATTCGAAATCTAGCAATAGGCCAGTCTTCGATCTGCTCCGCCGTATTAAGACACTTCGAGAGCGCATCGCAGCCAGACGTCACGAGCGACGTCCGCGCGATCAACGCCATGGAAAGCGCCTATATGACCAAAGACGAGTACGGCGACGTCGACATCGACGCACTAGTAAAGAACCCAGAGTGCATCGCCCGCATGCAGGTCGAATGACTCGAACCCATCTCACGCCGCCGTTCATCTCGCGGGAGCCATCGACCCGCTGGTCGAATGGGCCAGGGCCGCCATTCTTGCGCGCGCTGACAGGTCTCGGAGTTCTCACCCTCGCCGCTCTGGCATCAGCTGAGGAGCCACGGCCGCCTAAGAAATTCCATTGGGACGGCCTCCACCTCAACGGCATCGCTCAAACGAAGCTCCCCCATCTCGCAAGGCTCGGAGTCACGTATGGTGGCGGAACGGCTCCGGGGGCTGTCCATACGGTCATGGTGAGCTTTGGACAGACCGCGAGCCCCACCCAGGAGCTCAACATTGGGTACTTCATCGGCGTCGGCGTGGGCAAGGAGAACATGTCGACGATCGAGGACAAGAAATTGGGGATCCACGGCACGTTCGAAGCGGGACGGTTCCGGGCGAGCGCGGCCACGAGCCTTCAATTCTATCAATTGATCGGAGCCATTCTTCCCATGTTCACCACGACCTTGAGGCCGCAGGCGACCCTTGTCCGGACCACGCACGTCGATCTCTTCCTCGGCGGGGAAGTCTATTCCCTCAACGTCAACGCCCAGCTCGGCTTCACGTGCGGATTACGATTCAGGGACATAAGAATCTTTGACCGGAGCTTGGATAGGCTCCTGTCGATCACCGAGATGAACGCTTGGACCAGCGTTCCAGCGCATGGAACCCTCTGGGCGGCCTACGTTGAATCGCGCCTCGGGATCGTCGTCGATCTGGAGCCCGACAAGGGAGACAATGAAGAAGAACGCGACCGGATCCGTGAGTATGGGCAGCTCTGATCGGTCGCGCCAGGGGCGCCGCTCGCCTCGTTGCGCTCGCTCAGGCTAACGCCGAGATGCCAAACAGCGAGGCTTCGCGCGAGACGCGCAGGAACATCCTGGGGTTCTCGCGGTGCCATCGCCTGGCGTAGGCCGATCCGGCCTGCGCGCTCGCCTCACGCGGCGCCCCCGGCAAGCGACGCCTCCAGCCGGTTGCCCGCTGCTCGGTGCGCGAGCACCGCCAAGACCTTCTCGACGATCACGCCCCCCGCCTCCGCGGCGGGCAGCCCGCCAGCGTGGATGTTGGAGATCACCGTGTACTCGAACCCGATCGCAGGGTTGCCGCCGAAGGCGGCGGCCGCCTCCTGGTCCGCGCCTTGCGTGAGACGATAAGCGAGATACGCCGAGAGGCTGCTCGAGGCGAGCTCGCCGCTGCCCGGCCGCTCGCCGAGCAGCATGACGACGAGCCGCGCTCCCAGCCGCTCTGCGACGGCCTCCGCGAGCTTCACGCGGCCATAGCGCGCGAGCAGCGGCTGGCCGACGGTCACGCCGCGCGCCCCCAGGCCGTCCAGCACGACGGGCAGCAGGTCGGCGATGTTGCGGTGGACAGCCTCGGCGCTCAGGCCGTCCGATACCACGATCTGCACCTCGGCCTCCTCCGGCGCGAGCCGGGCGGCGCTCTCCGCGGAGAGGCGCGCCCCGGCGTCGGCGGAGCCGAGGTGCTCGCCCTTGCTGGCCGCCGTCGTGGAGATGAGCCGGAACGCGGCGACGCGGGCCAGCTCGTCCTCGCGCAGCTCGGTGGCGAGCGCCGCCCGCGCGATGGCCTCGTCGCGACGACCGCGGCGGCTCACCGAATTGGCCGGGCGCGGGCCGGCGGCGGCGAAGCCGTACGCGGCGGGCGTGGCCGCGAGCAGCTCGGCGAGCTCGGCCTCGTCCGGGCAGAACTGCCGCACATCGCCGAAGCGCGGCCCGCGGGTGACGGCGCCCGCCTCCCCCTCCCCCGCGCGCGCCAGGATCCCTTGCGCGATGGCCCACTCAAGGAACTCGCCGCCGGGCGCGCGGCCGTGGATCTCCCGCAAGGTCTGCACGTCGTGCCCGCTCGTGTCGAAATAGGCGAGCATGCGATCGGTGTTGAGACAGACATCCATGTAGTAGCTGGCGCCCGCGGCGGTGAGGAGCTGCGTCGCCATCTGCTGTCCCTCCAGCGTGACGTGGGCGTGGAGGGTGTAACAAGGGGCCATGCCCATGGGCACGCCGAGGAGCTTGCCCATGAAGTGATCCTGGAGGTTCGCGAGGATCATCTCGCGATCGTCGAGGTGCGTCTCCGGGCCGATGAACCCGGTGACGTTGTTGACCATGAACGGGTCCCAGCGGCGGGCGAGGCCATAACAGAGCGCCTCGGCCGTGGCCATGTCGATGCCGTCGTGCTTGCCATACGTGAGCTCGCTGCCCTGGCCGGTCTCGAAATACATGAACTGCTCGGCCTGGCCCGCGAGCGGGCCGCGCGCGGCCATGCGGCGATAGCCCTCGTCGATGAGATCCACGGTGATATCGAACTCGGTGACACAGCAGGACTCGGTGCCAGCCAGGCTCTGAAAGAGGATCTCCACGGGCGCGCCCTTGTCGAGCGCGGCGAGCTGCACCTTGAGGTGCGACAGGCAGCAGATCTGCGTGGGGACGCCGGTCGCGCGGCGGATGCGGTCGAGGTGGCGGAGGATCGCGGCGGTCGTCTCCACCGTGCCGGCCGCAGGGTTGACGCCGAGCAGCGCGTCTCCGGCGCCGAGGGAGAGGCCCCAGTAGAGCAGCAGGGTGATGCCTCGGAGATCGTCGGTGGGGTGGTTCGGCTGGAGACGCGAGGCGAGCGAGCCGGGGGCGCCTAGCAGGGTGCGGGCGCGCGTGGGACGGCTGATCTTCCGGGCGAGATACACGAGCTCGTGGACGTCGCAGAGCTTGGCGAGCGCCGCGGCCATGACCCCGGTCAGGGCGCGGCCGAGGCGCGCCACCTCCGGGCCGGGGGCAGAGAGCAGGTGGTCCTTGAGCTCGCCGAGGCGCAGCGAGGCGATCCGGGCGAAACCCCCGCGATCGATGTCGTAATTGACGCGCATCACCGCGTCGACTTCGCCCCGCCCGTCGGTGAGCGGGTGATCGTGGAGGTGCTCCAGGGTCAGCTCGCCGAGCAGCTCCCGCGCGGCCTCCCGCGCCGCATCGTCCGGCGCCGCGAGGCCGGCCTGACGGTCGCCGGCCTTGCTGCAGTCGGCGGCGCCGAGGAGCTGCTTCAAGCCGCGGAACGAGCCGCGATGGCCAGACAGGCGGGCCGTGTACGCGGCGTCGGTCCGGGGGCGAGGGACGTCAATCCGGTCGAGCGGGGTCGGTTCCTTCACGGCGCGCTCCTCCCTCCACGGAAGGTTCGCCGAGCGACGTCATGGCGTCATCCCATAGAACGAGACCGGCAAGACGTGATCGCAAAGGCGGCCGACCTGGACGAACCGGGCTCCGTGCGCCTGCACCTCGTCGATGACGAGGAGGTCTATCGGCAGCGCGCCCCAGCCTGTCACGTAACCCCCGAGCGTCTTGGCCGCGTTCTGCGCGGTGAGGAGCACGAGGGGGTGCTCCGGGATCGGTCCGGCCCGGCGCAGCGCGCCGGCGAGGCGCTCGCCGAGGCGCCGGAGGGAGGGCGCCGAGACGTCGTCGAGGGCGATCTCGAGGCAGCAGCCGTGGGTGCTCCGGCGGAAGAGGTCCACGGCGCGATCGAGCTCGGCGTCCGAAGAGGCGGGCGAGAGGCGCGCCAGGATGGGCAGGTCGCGCAGGGGCAAGCGCTCGGGGCGCGGGAGGAACAGCGTCGCGCCGGAGAGCTGCGTGGCGTGGCGCAGGAGGCCGTACGCCGTGGCCCGGCCCATGCTGGCCGGCGTCGCCACCCGCGCGTTCAGCCGCGGCGAGGCGAGGATCGCGCGGGCGAGGTCCACGCCGAGATCGCCGTGGTGGGCGGGCTCGGGCAGGGAGCGCCCGGAGAGGCCGGCGTAGATCAGCTCGCCCACGCCCCCGGAGAAGGTGAGGGTGGGCGCCGCGATCCCCTCCGGCAGCGCGAAGGGCACCTGCACGTGGCGCGCGGCCGCGGGCGCGGCGAAGGCGCCGGCGCGCCCCGAGATCGCCGCCTCGAGCAGATCGACGTAGAAGGCGACGACGGCCTCGGCCTCGGCCTGCGAGAGCACCTCGCCGGGGCCGCGGCGGAGCCCGAGGTGGTCGAAGGCGGCGCGGGCCTCGGGCGAGAGCGAGCGGATGCGGCGCGAGCGCGGGTCGAGCGCGACGTGCCGCGCGCCCACGAGGAGACAGCCGGTGCGCTGGACCTCGCCGGCCAGGCCGAGCGCGAGGTTGGTGGTGCCGCCGCCGATGTCCAGGTTGACGAGGGGCTCGCCGGGGCGCGCGCGCGACAGGGGAGCGGCGCTGCCCATGAAGGCCACCCACGACTCGAGGCAGGGATCCTCGGCGACGGCGAGCAGCGCGTCGCCGACGCGCGCGCGGATCAGCGCCGCGAGCGCGTCGGCGTTGCTCCGGCGCGCGGCGAGGCCGGTGATGATCGCCCCGCCGCCGAAGAGGGCCCCGGGCGCCACGCCGGCCTCCGCGAGCCAGCGATCGAGGAGCGCCGCCGCGGCGTCGAGGTCGAGGGCGTCGCCCGCGAGGGGTGTGAGCGCCATCTCCGATCGGTAGCGCTCCTCCAGCGCGCCGAGCTCCACCCGGCCGCTGCCCGCCGCGCGCGTGAGCGTCGCCGACGCGGCGACAGCGCAGCTCGTGGTGGAGCCGAAGTCCAGGCCGAGCAGCGTGACCTGGGCGCCCATCACCGGACGTTCCTGATCCTCATGGCCAGGCCACAGTCCTACCGCACCTGCGCTCGCGCGCCGCACTACGTCGGGGACGTCAGAGCACCCGCTCGAACGCGCCCTGCAGCGCGTCTCGCCCGCCGCGCTCGACGACATCGCCGTGCGCCACGACGATGCGCTCCGGCGCCCACGCGAGCATCCGCTCCACCGACGCCCGCACCGCCGCGCGATCGCGCATCATCGAGCGCGCGAGGCGCGACGGGCCGAACCGCCCGTAAGCGTCGTTCAGGCGCATGAAGAGGCGCGTCGGGAGGTGCTCGCTCTGCGCGATGTGAAAGCAGAGATCCCAGACGAAGAGCGTTTTGCTCGGCCGGTGGAAGAAGACCACCTCGTCGAGCTTCGGCATCCCGCCGACCACCCCCTGGTCGATCTCCGCGGACCAGAGCGGGTCCGGCGCGCCGTCGAGCACGCTGGTGAACGTCACGTCGGGGCGCTTCTCCTGGAGCCCCCGGGGGCCGTAGAGCCGCGCCCCCGGGAACAGCCGCGCCGCCGCCGCGAGGCCGAGGTGGTGCAGCAGGTTCGGCGCCACGATCGCCCGCACCTCCCCGAGCGCGCGGATCTCGTCCGCCTCCCGCTCCACGCTCGGGAGCGGCGAGAACAGCAGCAGCCCGCCGTCCTCGAGGCGCACGACAGGAGATCGCACGGGAAAACGGAGAAACCCGACCTTCAACGTGTCTTCCGCAGCCCAGAGGGATTGATCGAGCCGTCGCAGCATGGTCCAATTGGTAAATCATCTTGACCATTTGGTCAAGTAAGTTGACCATTATGAACAAGCACCGCCTCGATCCCTCCGACATCGCCGAGCTCGAGCGCCGCAAGCGCGCGAGCCTCGGGCAGCTCCTGCTCCGCTCGGCGCGGCTGCTCGACGAGCGGGCGGTGGCGCGCGTCGCCCGGCGCGGCGCGCCCGGGGTGCGCAGGGCGCACACGGCGCTCATGCCGTACATCGATCTCGAGGGCACGCGGCAGATCGACCTGGCGGAGCGCGCCGGCGTGACGAAGCAGGCGGTGGGTCAGCTCGTGGAGGAGCTCGAGGCGGCGGGCGTGGTGGAGCGGACGCCCGATCCGGAGGACCGGCGGGCAAAGCGGGTGCGGTTCACGCCGCACGGGCTGAAGGCGCTCCTCCACGGGCTCGGGGTGCTGCAGGAGCTGGAGGAGGAGCTCACGCGAGCCATGGGCGAGAAGCAGATGGCCTCGCTGAAGAAGGGGCTCACCGCGCTGCTCGCTGCCCTGGAGGCGCCGGAGACGGGGTAGTCTGCGGCCGCGATGGCCGGACGACCGGGACACGATCCGGATACGCCGCCCTCACGGGCTCGCCGCCGAGGGCTTTCCGTGGCGGCGCCGCCGCGATAGGACAGCGCCGTGACACGCACCATCCCACGGTGGATACCCCTCCTTGCAGCGCTCTCCGCCGGGTGCGCCCCGGCGCCGCCCCCCGCAGCCCCGACGGCCGAAGAGACCGCCGCGAAGAAGGCCGCCAGCATGGCGCTCACCGCGCTGTCGAACCGCAAGTTCGACGTCCAGGGCTGCGACGGCTCCAAGGCGCACGTGGTCCAGGAGGCCGAGGCGCGCGCGGGCACGCCCCAGGTCGACCACTGCGTCATCCTCGTCGCGCGCAGGAGCGACCGGACATGGCTCGTCGCCGTCCGCTCCTCGCTCTCGTCAGGCTCCGTCGGGGCGCAGGCGCTCGTGACCGTGCTCCCCGAGGCCGAAGGCGTCGGCGCCATCGAGTACACGCGCTGATCCGCGCGGCGCGGCGCTCACCGCGCCGTGGCGACGAGGAACAACCTCCGGAACGGAAACGGCGTCTTCCCATCCGCGGCCTTCGGATACGCCGCCGCCACCCGCCCGCCGTATTCCTCCAGGAACTCGGCCCGCTCCTGCTCGTCGAGCGCCGCGAGCAGCGGCCGCAGCGCCGTCCCCTTGGTCCACTCGACCACCGGATTCGCACCCTCGAGGACGTGCAGATACTCCGTCTCCCAGATCTCGATCCGCGCCGCGTGCGGCGCCAGCACCCCGTAATACTCCGCCGGCGCCGCGACCGGGCTCTCCCTTACCACCGCCGCCAGCTTGTCGCGAAAGCGAGGCAGCCGGCTCGCCTCCACCATCGCCGTGTGCGACGGCGCGCCGTGGTTCCTCGGCATCTGCACCGCCAGCACGCCGCCGGCCGTGAGCCGCCCGAGCAGCGCCGGGAACAGCGCCCGGTGGTCGTCCAGCCAGTGGAGCGCGGCGTTGCTGAAGATCAGCGCCGGCGGCGCCGGCGGCGCGAAGCGCGCGATGTCGCCCTCGACGAACCGCGCCCCGGGCAGCGCCGCGCGCGCCTTCGCCAGCATCTCCGGAGAGCTGTCGACCCCGAGGAGCCCCCGGCCCGGGAAGCGCTGCGCCACGAGGCGGGTGATGTTACCGGCCCCGCACCCGAGATCGACCATGTCGCCCGGCGCGGTGAGGTCGATCCGGCCGAGCAGGTCAATCGCAGGGCGCGCCCTCTGGTCCTCGAACTTCAGGTACTGCGCAGGATCCCAGTCCGCCATCGCGCCCTCCACCGGAGCACGGCAGAGCGTGAGCTCACGCGCCGCCCTGTTCTCTCCCTACTTTCAGCAGATCCCGGCGCGCCTGTCGACGCCGAAACCGAGCGCGACCCCGGCGACCATCGCGACCCGCGGCAGCGCCGGAGCGGCCGAGCGCCGCGCTGGACATCCCTGCACGGGAGCGGCACCCTCGCGCCGGTGGATGCTCCGGAGATCTCCGATCTCCTCGTCGCCTATGATCCCGACACCCTCGCGCGCCTGCCCGTGCGCCGGAGCGCGGTGGTCGAGCGCCTCCGCGCCGCAGGCCGCCCCGGCGCGGCCCGGCTCGCGGCGCGGCTCCCGGCGCGGGACGATCTCCTCGACGAGGCCGCCGTCGACGCGCTCCTGCTCCGCGTCCACGCCGAGCTGCAGCGGCTGTCCGAGGAGTTCGATCAGGGAGCGCGCGTCCGCTCCGTGCTCGCGCCGCTGCTCGACGCGCTGCGCGCCGCCGGCGCGCCCCGGCCCCTGCGCGTCGTCGACGTGGGCTGCGGGCTCGGCTACGTCGTCCGCTGGCTCGCCGCCCGCGGCGCGCTGGGCGCCGACGTCGAGCTCGTGGGCTGCGATTACAACCGCGCGCTCATCGAGAGTGCGCGCGCGGCGGCCCGCGACGAGGACCTCTCCTGTCGGTTCCAGGTGGCCAATGCGTTCACCCTGCGCGAGCCCGCCACGGTCTTCCTCTCGACCGGCGTCGTCCACCATTTCCGCGGCGAATCCCTCGTGTCCTTCTTTCGCGAGCAGGCCAGGGCCGGCGCCCTCGCCTTCGTCCACTTCGACATCAAGCCGACCCACCTCTCGCCCCTCGGCGCGTGGATATTCCACCAGGCCCGCATGCGCGAGCCGCTCTCCCGCCACGACGGCGTCCTCTCCGCCCTCCGCGCCCACGGCGGCGACGCGCTCCTCGCGGCGGCGCGCGCGGGCGCCGAGGGCCTCTCCTCCGCGCTGTTCGACGGCCACATCGGGCCCCTTCCCGTCCTGCGCATCATGCACGCCGTGATCGGCCTCCGCCCCGACCTGCGAGCGCCCTTCGTCGAGCGGCTCGGCCCGCGCGGCCGCCGGCTCGGAGCGTTCTCGTGATCCCCGCCCTGCTCGCGCTGCTCGCCCTCGTCGACGCCGCGTTCTGCGGCTTTCGCGACGCCGCCGGCCGCAACCCGCGCATCGAGAAGCGCTCCTATTTCCTGCGCGCCGTCCGCCGCGGCGCCCTCGCGGGCCTCGCCGCCGTCGCCGCGCTCGCGGCGCTCACCTTCGCCGTGCTCGGGCTCGCGCCCGACCCCGCCGGCCTCTGGGTCGATCTGCTCGCGGCCGGACAGCGCCTGATCCTCGTCTACGGCGCCTACGCCGCCCTCGTCTGCGCGGCCCTGCTCGCCTACGCGCTGCCCGTCCACGAGGCGCGCGTGCTCGCCAGCGTCATGATCCTGGGCCCGTTCACCATGGTGCGCCCCTGGGTCCTCGCCGCGGGCGCGCTCCTCGCCGCGCTGGGCGCCGCGCGCGCCGAGACGGCCGCCCTGACGCTCGCCTCGGCGCTGGCGATCGGCCTGATCGAGCGGCTGCTCGGGCGCGGCTGGCGACGCGGCCGGCCGGTGCCGTTCCAGCCTTCGTAAACTGCCTTTCTCAAAGAGCAAACCGCCCTTCTCTAGGGGCTCAGGCCGCTACCGCTCACCGCGCGCGATCTGCGCGAGCAGCACGTCGGGGGCGATCGGCTTGACCAGGTGCGCGTCGCACCCGGCCTCCCTGGATCGGCGCAGATCGTCCTGCTGGCCGTAACCGGTGAACGCGATGATCTGCAGCGCCCTCGCGCCCGGCCCGCGCCGCATCCTCCGGGCGACCTCGTAGCCATCCATCTCCGGAAGGCCGATGTCGAGCAGGACCACGTCGGGCGCGAAGCTGCGCGCCATCTCCAGCGCCGATGCCCCGTCGTGCGCCAGCCCGATCGCGTGGCCAGCCTGCTCCAGGAGCAGCGCGAGGGCGAACGCGTGATCGCGGTTGTCGTCCACGACGAGGATCCGGCGCGGGAGCGCGCTCGGGCCCGGCCCGGCCGCCTCCCCTGGCCGGGCCGCCGCCTCGGTGGCCGGCAAGCGGACCGTGAACTCGCTGCCGCGGCCCTCCCCCTCGCTCGCCGCCGCCACCGAGCCCTGGTGCATCTCGACCAGCCTCTTCACGAGGGTGAGCCCGAGCCCGAGCCCGCCGCGCGCGCGGTCGAGCGTCGGGTGCGCCTGCTCGAACAGGTCGAAGATCCGCGGCAGCATCTGCTCCGGGATGCCGACCCCCGTGTCCTTCACCCGGACCACGATCTCCGCCCCTTCCCGGCCCGCGGAGAGCCAGATGCGCCCGCCTTCGTGGGTGTACTTCGCGGCGTTCGTGAGGAGGTTGACGATCACCTGCTCCAGGCGCGCGGTGTCTCCGAACACCGGCAGCGGCCGCGGACCGACGTCGAGCGCGAGCTCGTGCTTCGAGGCATCGATCAGCGGCGCGGCCGCCGCCACCGCCTGGCGGACGACGTCGCGGAGATCGAGCGGCGCGCGCTGCAGCGCGATCTTGCCGCGCGTGATCCGCGAGACGTCGAGCAGATCGTCGACCATGCGGCCGAGCTGGCACAGCTGCCGCTGCATGACCGACCGCGCCCACGCCCGCCGCGGCTCGGGGACCGAGGGCATCTGCGAGACGCTGAGCGAGAACTGGATGGCCGAGAGCGGGTTCCGCAGCTCGTGCGCCAGCATCGCGAGGAACTCGTCCTTGCGGCGATCGGCCTCCAGGAGCGCCCGCTCGGCGTGCTTGCGCGCGGTGATGTCATGGCAGGAGACCGCCACGCCGTCGCCGATCTTCACGGCCATGCTGCGCATCCACACGCGGTGCCCGGCGACCGTGAACTCGGCCTCTATGTCGTGCGGCTCGCCGGTCTCGACGGCCCGCACGTAGAGCGGGAACATCTCCGCCCGATCGTCGGGCATCACGTCGAGGAGCCTCCGGCCGACGAGCGCCCCCACCGGCACGCGCAGGAGCCGCGCGGCCGCCGGGTTCGCGAAATCGAACAGGAAATCGACGATCGTGCCCCCGGCGCCGCGCACCGCCTGGAGCACGACGAACGCGTCGGGCGAGAGCTCCTGGGCCGCGCGGAAGCGCTCCTCGGTCTGGCGCAGGTCGGTGATGTCGATGTTGATCCCGATCCACTCGCGCACGCGCCCCTCGGCATCGAGCAGCGGCACCGCCCGGGCCTGCGTGCGCCGGTAGCTGCCGTCCTTGGCCCGGATCCGGTACTCCGTCTCGTAGCGCGACTTCGTCTCGACCGCGCGCCTCCAGGCCTGCACCGTCCGCTCCCGGTCGTCCGGGTGGACGACGGCCAGCCACCCGCGGCCGAGCATCTCCTCGGGACTCTGACCGGTGATGGTGCACCAGTGCGGGGAGTGCTGCTGGGTGAGCCCCTCCGGCGACGTCGCCCAGACGACCTCCGCGGTGGCCTCGACGAGGCCGAGGTAACGGTGCTCGCTCCAGCGCTGCGTCTCCTCGGCCTGCTTGCGCTCGGTGATGTCCTTGACCACGCTGATCGTCCGCACCGGCTCGCCGCGCTCGTCCCTGATCACCGCGCCGCGCACCACCGCCCAGCGGACGCGGCCGTCCTTGCGGACGTAGCGCTTCTCGCTGCGCCACTCGAGGTGCCCTCCGTTCAGGGCCTGCATGGAAGTGGCGGTGTCCCGGGGGCGATCGTCGGGGTGCGTGAGGTCGGCGAAGGGGCGATCGAGGAGCTCGGCCTCGGAGTAGCCCGTCAGCTCGCAGAAGGCCCCATTGCACCCCACGATCCGCGCCGTCACCGGATCTCCCACGACGAGCGGCACACCGGCGAGCTCGAGCGCCTGGAGCAGGTCGCGCACGCTCACGAGGTCCGCGCAGATCCCGCTCGCGCCCGGGCGCGTCCCCCCCGAGCCAGCCCTTTTTGCCTCGGAGAGCGCGGAGCTCGCCGCGCCCTCCAGCTCTTCTTGAGTCGATGTCACCCGCCCCCCGCGACGCCCCCGCCGAGGCAGCCGGCCTGCGTACCGGTGGCCGAGCACGTGGCGTCGCGGACAACGTAGAGCAACGGCGCCCCCCCGGGAGCTCTGGAATCGAGCCGGCTCGGCCCTCCACAGCGGCTCCGGCGCGGCGAGGGCGCGGCGTGGATCGGAGTCGCCTCTCGCGAGCCCCCCTCGATACGGCGCCTCTCACCGCGGCGCGGGGCGCGAGGTCGAGGACTCGCCGCGCCGACGAACTCCTCGACCCGCCGCGCGAGCGCGGAGTAGCATCGCGCGCCGCAATCCACCGTTCACAGAGGACCGCCGCGCGACCCGTCGCCGGCCGCACGCAAGACCTATGAAGCTCGCCGTCATCTCAGGCAGTCACCGCAATGGCTCCGAATCGGGGAAGATCGCCCGCTACGTGCAGCAACAGCTGACACCATCGGCGGACGTCTCCTCCACGTACACGCTCGATCTCGCCGACAACCCCCTTCCGCTCTGGGACCCGGAGGTATGGCAGCCGTCCGAGAAATGGGAGCGCGTCTGGGCCCCCATCTCCGCCGAGCTCAAGACGTCCGACGCCTTCGTGATCGTCGCGCCGGAGTGGGGCGGCATGGTCCCGGCCGGACTGAAGAACTTCTTCCTCCTCTGCTCCCGGGGCGAGCTCGCGCACAAGCCCGCGCTCATCATCGGCGTCTCCGCGAGCACGGGCGGCTCCTACCCGATCGCGGAGCTGCGCATGAGCAGCTACAAGAACACGTACCTCTGCTACATCCCGGACCACGTGATCGTGCGCAACGTCCGCGGCCTCCTCAACGACCCGGAGGCGCCGCAATCCCCCGACGACGAGCGCATCCGCGAGCGGCTCCGCTACGCGCTGGGCATCCTCCTCCAGTACGGGAAAGCCCTGCGGCACGTCCGCGAGAGCGGCGTAGTCGATCTGGCCAAATACCCGTACGGGATGTGACCGGCCCCCGGCGCCGAACAGGCTAGTCTCGCCGGGTGCCGAAGATCCTCGTCATCGACGATCAGCCCGCCGTCTGCGTCGCGCTGACGACGCTGTTCGAGCTGCACGGGCACGAGGTCCGCGTCGCCGCCACGCCCGACGAGGCGATGGCGGCGGTGCTCGGCGACGAGCTCGGCGCCGTGGTCCAGGACATGAACTTCCGACAGAGCGCCACCTCGGGCGAAGAGGGGATGGATCTGCTCCGCCGGATCAAGGCGGTCGACCCGGAGCTGCCCGTCGTGGCCATGACCGCGTTCACGTCGATCGCGGGCGCGGTCGAGCTCATCAAGGCCGGGGCCAGCGACTACGTGCCCAAGCCGTGGGACGACCAGAAGCTCGTCGCCACCGTCGGCAACCTCGCGCGGCTGCGGGCGCTCGAGCAGGAGAACGCGCGCCTCCTGGCCCAGCGCGGGCGCGCGCGGCACAGGCTCGCCGAGCGCCACGATCTGGCCGGGCTCGTGTACGTGAGCGACGCGATGCACGAGGTCGTGAGCCTCGCCGTCAAGGTCGCGCCCGCGGACGTGCCCGTCCTCGTCACCGGGCCGAACGGGACCGGAAAGGAGCTCCTTGCCGCCATCGTCCAGGCCAACTCGCGGCGGCGGGACCGGCCGTTCGTCAAGGTGAACGCCGGGGCGCTCCCCGACGAGCTCGTCGAGGCGGAGCTGTTCGGCGCCGAGCCAGGCGCGTTCACCGGCGCGACCCGCCTCCGCATCGGCCGCTTCGAGGAGGCCGACGGCGGCACCCTCTTCCTCGACGAGATCGGCACGCTGTCGCTGAACGGCCAGAAGAAGCTGCTGCGCGTCCTCCAGACCGGCGAGTACCAGCGGCTCGGCAGCAGCGTCACCCGCAAGGCCGACGTGCGCGTGCTGAGCGCGACGAACCGCGATCTCCCGCGGGCGATCGCCGAGGGATCGTTCCGCGAGGACCTGTACTTCAGGCTGAACGTCATCGAGTTGACGATCCCCGCGCTGCGCGATCGCCCCGAGGACATCGTGCCGATCGCGAGCCACCTGCTCGATCGCCTCGCCGCGCGCGCGGGGGGCGGCGAGCGCGTGACGCTCGGCCCGCGCGCGCGTCACGCGCTCACCGAGCACGACTGGCCGGGCAACGTGCGCGAGCTCGAGAACCGGCTCACGCGCGCGGCGCTGGTGCGCAAGGGCGAGACGATCGAGCCGCACGACCTGGGGCTCGACGCGGCCGCGCGCGTCCCGCCGGGCCCGGGGGGCGCGCACGGCGTCGCGCCCTCCACGCACGCCGCGTCGGCCGCGTCGGCCGCGTCGGCCGCGCCTCCCGCGTCATTCGCCGAGCGCGCCGAGATCGAGCGCGCGCTCGTCGAGGCGCGGGGCGTCGTCGCAAAGGCCGCGGCGTCGCTCGGCCTGAGCCGGCAGGGGCTCTACCGGCGCATGGACCGGCTCGGGATCCAGATAGAGCGGAAGCTCAAGTAACGCGCTCGGGGAAGCTGGAGCAGGGCGCTCGCGGGAGCTCAGGGAGCGCGCTCGTCCGGCGGCGGCGGCAGCCGGCACTCCGCCTCGGCCCCGCCCCCCTCGCGGCGCCGGAGCGCGAGCGCGCCGCCGTGCGCGGTCGCGATCTCGCGGCAGAGCGCGAGGCCGAGCCCGCGGCCCTGCTGCTTCGTCGAGTAGAAGGGCAGGAGCGCCTTGCCCGGCGCGTCGTCGGGGAGCCCGTGGCCGCGATCCGCCACCGTGAGCGCGAGCTCGCCGGTCGAGAGGCGCCGCACCGAGACCTCGATCTGCTCGGGCGGGCTCCCGGCCTCGACCGCGTTCTTGAGCAGGTTCAAGAGGAGCTGCTGGATCTGCGCAGGGTCGAAGAAGCCGGGCTCGGCGGGGGCGTCGCGGAGCGTGAAGGGCGCGAGCCCGCGCAGCCGCTCGAGGAAGGGGTGCCACGCGACCCGCTCGGGGGCGGGTGGCGGGAGGCGCGCGAGCTCGGCGTACGCGGCGAGGAAGCGGGCGAGGTGCGCGCTCCGCTCCTCGATGGTGTCGAAGACGACGCGGAGGCGCTCCCGCTGCTCCGGGCGATCGAGCAGGAGGCGGCCCGAGTGGATCAGCGACGAGACGGGCGCGAGCGAGTTGTTGAGCTCGTGGCTGATCAGCCGGATCGCGTTCCTGTAGAGCTCCGCCTCGCGGCGCGAGATCTCGCGCGTGAGCGACCGGACCGAGACGAGGACGTGCGCCTGCGTGTTCAGGCGGAAGGCCCGGCGGGCGACGTACAGCGTCTCGAGCTCGCCCCGGCGCTCGACGGACACGAGCGCGTCTCGGCCCGAGGCGATCGCGGCGCGGAGCTCCTCGGGCTCCCCCGCGAGCAGCGCGGAGAGCGTCCTCTGGCCGATGCGCTCGCCCGCGGCGAAGAGGGCGCGCGCGGCGCCGTTGCCGTACACGATCCGGCCCGCCTCGTCGTGGAGCACCATGGCGACGGGCGTGGCGTCGAGCGCCGTCTCGAGCAGGAGCTCCTTCTGGTAGAGGTCGTCGCGCTGCGCGCGCAGCGCGTCGCCGAGGCGGTTGTGGCGCTCGACGAGATCCCCGAGCTCGTCCCGGCGGTCGCGCCGGACGCGCCAGGTGTAGTCGCCTTCGGCGAAGCTCGCGAGGCCGTCCGTCACCGCGCGGAGCACGCCGAGCGCGCGCCCGAGCAGGAGGCGGGAGCCGATCGCGCCGGCGATCAGCGCGAGCCCGAGCCCCGCGAGGGCGCACAAGGGCAGAGGCACCTGCGCCCGCGCCGCGGCGAGGCTTCCGGCGCAGGCGGCGGCCGAGCTCAGGAGGCTCACCGCCGCGTGGCGCGCGCGGAGCGGCGCCGGCCTCATGATCGCGACGCCTCGGCGGGGGAGACGGCGCTCGCGCGGAGCGCCGGCAGGAGCGCCGCCACCATGCCGGCGAGCCACACGGCCACGGCGACGAGGGCGACCGTGCGCGGATCCAGCGGCAGGTCGAGCTCCGGGGCCGCCGCGCGCGCCGCGGCCCGCAGCGCGGCGAGGGCGGCGGCGCCCACGGTGAGGCCGGCGGTCGTGAGGAGCGCGTTCTCCATGAGGATGAGGCGCGCCACGTCGGCGCGGGTCGCGCCCAGGGCGCGGCGGATGCCGAGGGCCTGGCGGCGCTCGGACACGAGCAGCGAGGCCATCCCGATGCGCCCCAGGAAGACGACGATGAGCATCATCCCGATCAGCGCGAGGGCGAGGGCGCCGGCGCCGCGGTTCGTGTGGGTGTCGAGCTCGGCGCCCTCGTCGAGCGCGCGCACGAGCACGACGCGGCGCGGATCGGCGCGCTCGAGGGCCTCGCGCACCCGCGCGCCGGCGCGGTCGTCGCCCCCGTCGGAGTCGAGCCGGATCAGGTAGGCGAGCGTGCGGCCGAGCGGCGGCCCCTCGGCGGCAAAGAGCACGCTCCCGGCGTCGGGCCCCAGGGCGGCGCGGAACGACGGCACGACGCCGACGATGGCGAGCGGCTTCTGCCGGGCGCTCCGTCGCACGATCTGCCCGACCGCGCGGCCGTCCGGGAAGAGGCGCGCCGCGAGCGCCTGCGTGACGACGGCGGGCGTCGCTGCCGTGTCCGCGGCGTCCCCGGGGGCGAGCAGGCGTCCTTCGAGCGGGGCCAGGCCGAGGACGGCGGCGACGCCGCCGCGGTCGTCCAGCATCCACGCGAGCGCGCTCGCGCCGCCCGGGGGCGTCGCCTCGACGAGCTCCCGGTGCGTGATGTTGAACGGCGCCGAGCTCGCCTCGGCGGCGCCGCGAACGCCGGCGACGCGCGCGAGGGCCTCGGTGTCGCGGCGGACCGCGGCCTCGTGCTCGCCGCGGGACGCGAAGCTCGGGCCGTCGCGCTCCGTCACGGCGAGGAGCAGCGAGCGCGTGTCGATGCCGCGCGGCGCGGCGGCGGCGCGGGCGTAGTGGACGGCGAGCCCCGAGGCGTGCACGGCGACAGCGAAGCCGAAGGCGGTCTCGAGCACCATCAGGAGCGCGGGGATCTTCTGGCGGGCGAGCGCCCTGACGATGGGGCCGATCACGAGCGCCGGAGCCCTTCGGCGGGGGGTTGCCTCGCCGCGCGCCACGCCGGGAACGCGCCGGCGAGGAGGCCCAGGACGAGCGCGGCGGCGAGCGTCGCGGCCGAGGTGCGCGCGTCCAGGTGGTAGTCGATCGGCCGGAGGCGGATGACGCGGTTGACGACGGCGAGCACCGCCGCGGCGACGCCGAGGGAGAGCGCGGCGCTGCCCACGGCCACGAGCGCGGCCTCGAGCAGGAGCTCGAGGAAGACGGCGCGGGAGCTCGCGCCGAACGCGCGGTAAACGGCGATCTCGGCGCGCTTCGTGCGGAATTTCCCCTCGAGCAGCCGCGCGGCGTTGAGGGTGCAGGCCCCGAGGAGCACGTCGGCGAGCAGGGCGAAGAGCGTCGTGCCCGGGTCGTCCACGAGGAGGGCGTGCACGCGCTCGCGCGGCACGATCTCGGCCCCGAGGACGCGCCGACCGCGCGCGCGCTCGCGGGCCACGTGGGCGTCGAGCTCGGCCTGAAACGCGGCGCGGCGAGGCGCGTCGGGGAGCTCGACCACGAGCTCGATCCAGCCGTTGTCGGAGGCCGCGAGGGCGTCGAAGCCCCCGCTCGGGTCCTCGCGCTCGTGGATCAGCGGCGGCCGCACGCCGAGCGCGATGCCCACGGCGCTCGGCGCGAAGACGATGGGGTGGACCGGGGCGCGCCCGCCGGGAGGGGCCGGGATGGCGACGACGCCGGCGACCCGGAACGGCTCTCCGAACAGGCGCAGCGTGCGCCCGAGGCCGCTCGCCCCGGCGAACAGCGCGCGCTCGGCCGCCTCGGTGAGCACGACCGGGCGATCCTCCCCGGCGCCCTCCGCCAGCGACCAGAGCGCCCCGCTGCGGACCGGGATCCCGAACATCCCGAACAGATCGTGGGTGCAGAACGCCACCATGACCGGAACGAGCGGGCCGCCGTCGGCGCTGCCGGCGGCCATGGCCGCGAAGAGGTCGGTCTTGCGCGAGGGGTGGGGGCTCCCGAGGAGGACGCGATCGCGCAGGCTCGGGGGATGGATCGCCCCCGGCTTCACGGGCGAGCCGCCCTCGTGCGGCACGGAGACGAGGTAGACCCCGCGCGCGGACGAGAGCGGGTCGGAAACGCGCTCGGAGAGGACCGCGCGCGCCGCCGTCCACGCCGCGAGGCCGAGCGTGAACGCCAGCAGCACGATCGCTGTATGGCCCGGCTGCCGCCCGAGGCTCCTCCGGGCCAGCCAGAGCGTGTGGCCGAGCCTCATGCGCGGCCCGCCGCCGTCGCCGGCGCCTCCGCGCGCGCGGGGTCCGAGGGCGCCGCGCCAGGGTCGGAGGACGCCCACGGAGGGTCGGAGGACGCCCACGGATCGATGAGCTTGCCGTCGAGCACGTGCACCTTGCGGCGCGCGCGCGCCGCGAGCTCGGGGTCGTGCGTGGTCATGACGATCGTGGTGCCGCCGGCGTGGATGCGCTCGAGCAGGTCCAGGATCTGCCGCGCCGAGCGGGAGTCGAGGTTGCCGGTGGGCTCGTCGGCGAGCAGGAGCGAGGGCTCGCCGACAAGCGCGCGTGCGATCGCGACGCGCTGCTGCTGGCCGCCCGAGAGCTCGCTGGGCCGGTGGTGGAGCCGCGCGCTCAGACCGACGTCCGCGAGCGCACGTTCGACGCGCTCGCGCCGCGCGCGCGCGCCCATGCCGCGGACCCGCAGCGGCACGTCCACGTTGTCGAACACGTCGAGATCGGCGATGAGCTGAAAGCTCTGGAAGACGAAGCCGATCTTCCGGTTCCGGAGCGCGCTCGCGCGGACGTCCGACAGCCCCTGCACCGGCTCGCCGTCGAGGAGGTACTCGCCCCCGTCGAGCGGGTCGAGCAGCCCGGCGACGTTGAGGAACGTCGTCTTCCCGGAGCCGGAGGGGCCCATCACGGCGAGGAACTCGCCGCGCGCGACGTGCAGCGTGAACCCGGAGAGCGCGTGGGTCTCGACCAGGCCGCGCCGGTAGACCTTTGTGACGTTCGTCATCCGCATCATGTCGGTCTCGGAGGCGCGTCGAGGGCGCCGTCCCTCCTGGCGGGCGCCGGTGTCCGGCGGCTCTCGGTCGTCGGGGCCGCTGGGCACGAGCCATCGGCCATCGTCACGAGCGAAGCAATACCCGATCTTCATCCGGAAATGACGGTCAATGAAGGTCAACGACGGTCAACGACGGTCATCGATGGTCGCCGCGCTCGAGCGCCGCCCCGCGGGCGACGACCCCTCCGCCGCGACGGCGCCTGTCGCGCCGCACGCCGCTCGTCAGGCCGGGCGCGACGAACCGGCCCGCGCCCACCTCCCGCCGAAGGGCGCTTGGCAGGAAATGCAGGTACTTTATCTCCACGGCCATCTGCCCGACAGCTACCGTCGTCGCGTGAAGCGGCTCCCTGCATCGAAATTCGCTCCCTGGGCCACACCGCGCGCGCACCGCCATGGACCGACGCGCAGGGTCGTGGCCGTGGCCTACGACGGCGCGAGCGCCATCGACGTGGTGGGGCCGACGGACGTATTCGCCCTGGCCTCGGAGGTCGCCAGGGCGAAGGTGCCCGGCGCGCCCCCCGCGTATGCGATCGAGATCGCCGCCGTGTCCGGCGGCGTGATCCGAACGTTCTCGGGGGCGCAGATCGTCGCCCACAAGGCGCTCGCGGAGCTCGCCCCCGGCATCGACACGGTGCTGGTCGCAGGAGGCGAGACCCGTGAAGCGACGCGGGACGCCCGGCTGCTCGACTGGCTCCGCGCGACGACACCCCAGGTGCGGCGCCTGGGCTCCGTCTGCACCGGCGCCTTCATCCTCGCCGCCGCGGGGCTGCTCGCGGGGCGCCGAGCGGCCACGCATTGGCATTCCGCGGCCGCGCTCGCGCGCGAGTTCCCCGGTGTCGAGGTCGACCCCGACGCGATCTTCGTGCGGTCCGGGAAAATCTATACGTCGGCGGGCATGACGGCGGGCATCGATCTCGCGCTCTCGATGGTCGAAGAGGATCTCGGATACGACATGGCGCTCACGGTGGCGCGGGGGCTCGTTGTGTTCCTCAAGCGCCCGGGCGGACAGTCCCAGTTCAGCCGCCCGCTCCTCGCGCAGACGGTCGCCACGGGCCCGCTGCAGGGCGTGATCGACTGGGTCCTCCGGCACCTCGACGCCGACCTGCGCGTCGAGGCGCTGGCGGAGAGGGCCGCGATGAGCCCGCGCAACTTCGCGCGGACGTTCACCCGCGCGATGCGGATGACCCCGGCGAAGTTCGTCGAGGCGGCCAGGCTGGAACAGGCGCGCTCCTGCCTCGAGGGGGGCCGAGCGTCGATGAAGCAGGTCGCCCGCGACTGCGGCTTCGGCACGGACGAGCGGATGCGGCGCGCGTTCCAGCGCACCCTGCAGGTCACGCCGGAGGACTACCGGCGGCGCTTCGGTCGATCGTGAGCTGACGCCCGGCGCGCGGCCGAGGGCGGTGGTCGCTCGCCGGCTCCCTCGTGCGCGGCCGCGCGCGATGGGGGCGCCGGGGCCCTGCGCGTGTGTGTCCTGAAAGCAGGGGTCGATGTCCTTTCGGTCCCCGTCGGCGTCGCTCACACTCAGGTCCACGAAGCGCGTTCCGTCGAGCGTTCGTGAAAGCCAGGCGCGGGGACGCGTCGAGGCGAGGCTCCGCGACGGGGGCGCGCACCAGCAGATGACGGAATGAAAGGATCGAGGACAAAAAGATGGCGAACGCAGTCGAACTCAAGCTGCCAGATCCACAGCCGCCGCTCCAGGTCGGCATGGTGCTCTACCCGGGCCTCACGATGCTGGATCTGATCGGCCCTCACAACGTGCTGACCGCTCACGCGACGACCTATCTGCTCTGGAAGACACGCGACCTCGTCACGTCGGATTCCGGGGTATCCATCCAGCCGACCGCGACCTTCGGCGACTGTCCCGACGACCTGGACATCTTGTTCGTACCGGGCGGCATGGGCACACCCGACGCCATGGCGGACGAGGAGATCCTTCGGTTCTTGAGGGATCGGGGCGCTCGTTCCAGGTACGTGACCTCCGTATGCACAGGATCGCTCGTCCTGGCCGCGGCAGGTTTGATGCAAGGATACAAGGCCACGACGCACTGGTCGACGCGCCACATCCTGGAGGCGTTCGGCGTGGAGTGTGTCCGGGCGCGCGTGGTGGTCGATCGCAACCGGGTCTCGGGCGGCGGGGTGACAGCGGGCATCGACTTTGGGCTGGCGCTCCTGGCGCTGCTGCGCGGGGACGACGCCGCGAAGATGACGCAGCTGATGCTGGAATACGACCCCGCCCCGCCGTTCAACGCCGGGGTGCCCGAGGCCGCGGGGCCCGAGCTGACCCGGCGCATCCTGAGCGTCCTCGAGCCGTATGATCTGAAGATGCGGAAGATCGCCGCGGAGAGCGGCGCGGCGATCGCGAGCGCCGGCGCGTGAGATCACGTCACGCGCGCCGGCGCTGCGCGCGCCGCGCGCGGATGCATCTGGACAGGCCAGGACTGGCTGAACTTGCGAGGCTGTTGCATTGGGATTGCCCCGGCACGCTTGCCCGCTCGTGAAGCAGCTCGCCCGCCTCGCGGCCGCGACGCGGCGACGGCGCCTATCGCTCTGGTGCGCTAATGTCGCTGCGGATGAAGCAGCAGCAAGAGCAGCTCTGGCTCGACGCCTTCATCGGAGGGCTCCCCCTCCCCGTCCTCGTGCTGAGCCCGGCTGGGGTCGCGACCTACGAGAACCCGGCATATCGGGCGAGGTTCGGCCCGGGCGCCGACGAGGGCGGCGAGATCGCGTCCGCGCTGCGGGGCGGTCACTCCTCGGCGCTTCGCGCGGCGCTCGACGGCATGTCGCGCGAGGTGCCGCTCGGCTCGATCCGGGGCGCGCCGTTCACTGCACACTACTTCCCGATCCGCGATGCTTCAGGCGCCGTGGCGTTCGTCGGGATCCTGTTGGTCGAGGAGCGCGCCGCCCCGGTGCCGGCTGCTCCAGCGCTGACCCCCGAGACCAACAACATCGCGGAGGTCGAGCGCAGCCTTCGCCGTATCCTCGATATGATGCCGCAGCTCGTCTGGTCGACGCGGCCCGACGGCTATCATGATTTCTACAACCGCCGCTGGTACGATTATACCGGCGAGACGCCCGACGCCACGCGCGGCGCCGGCTGGAACGACCAGGTGCACCCGGACGATCAGCAGCGTGCCTGGGAGCGGTGGAAGCACTCCGTCGACACGGGGGAGGACTACCAGATCGAGTACCGCTTCCGGCGCGCCGACGGCGAATACCGCTGGTTCCTGGGCCGCGCGCTGCCGATGCGCGACGACGCAGGGCGCATCCTCCGCTGGTTCGGCACCTGCACCGACGTCGACGATCAGAAGCGCCTCGAGCAGCAGCGCGCCGAGGTCCTGGCGCAGGCCGAGGAGACCAGCCGGCTGAAGGACGAGTTCCTCGCGATCGTCTCGCACGAGCTCCGCACGCCCCTGACTGCGATCCTCGGCTGGGCGCGCATGCAGCGCTCACGGCCGGAGCTCGCGGCCAAGGCGATGGAGGTCATCGAACGCAACGCCGTGGCGCAAGCCAAGCTCATCGAGGAGATCCTCGAGAGCTCCCGCATCGTGACCGGGAAAACCCGCCTCTACCTGAGGCAGACGCGCGTGAACGAGCTCGTCCGCGCCGCGGTCGACGCCATCCGGCCGGCCGCTGACGCAGCGGCCATCGGCCTCGAGGTTCACCTCGATCCCGGTATCGGCGACATCGTCTGCGATCCCGATCGTCTCCAGCAGGTGGTCGCGAATCTGCTGGTCAACGCCGTGAAGTTCACGCCGAGCGGCGGGCGAGTCGTGATCGAGACGGCGCTCCGCCCCGGCGGCGTCGAGGTGACGGTGACGGATACCGGAAAGGGCATCGCGGCCAGCTTCCTTCCGCACGTGTTCGAGCGGTTCCGCCAGGCGGAGGCGGCCACCACGCGGCAGCACGGCGGGCTCGGTCTCGGGCTGGCGATCGTCAAACACCTGGTCGAGCTCCATGGCGGCACCGTCCAGGCGCGGAGCGACGGCGAGGGGAGAGGGGCGTCCTTCAGCGTGCGCTTGCCGGTGCGGGCCGTGTCCCTGGCGGCGAGAGAGGGCTCCGAGGTCTCGTCCGAGGTCGAGCGTCCCTCGGCCGGGACGATCACCCGGCTCGACGGGCTGCGTGTGCTCGTCGTCGACGACGAGCCGGACGCGCGGGAGCTCGTCACCATGGTGCTGCGCGAGGCAGGCGCCCAGGCGGACGAGATCGGCTCGGCCTCGGCCGCGCTGGAGATGATGAGTCGCGCTCGACCCGACGTGCTCATCAGCGACATCGCCATGCCGGAGCAGGACGGCTATGCCCTCCTTCGCGAGCTCCGGTCCCGCGCCCCGGACCTCGGTGGGTCCGTGCCGGCGCTGGCGCTCACCGCGTTCGCCCGGCGCGAGGACATCGTTCAGGCCCGCGACGCCGGGTTCCAGCTCCACCTCGCCAAGCCGGTCGACCCGGGCGAGCTCGTGGCGGCGGTCCATCGGCTCGCGCGCAGCGGCGCCTGAGACAGCACAGATCTCCTCGCGGCGGTGGCGCCCTCCAGCGGACGAATGCCACCATCCAATAGAACGCCTCTTCGAGCATGCGCCGTATCACACGGCCTCGAGCCCGCGCCTCCGGGGTGTGGTGGGCGTCGAGCTCGTCGCCATGGGCGCGCTCCGACGTCCACGTAGATTGATAAGGACGAAATCCCTCGCTCGTCCTCCGCAAGAAATCGACGCCGGACCGCGAGCGGACGACACCTGTCCGCCTCCCCGCGGACACCTGTCCGGACGCGGACACGCGCCCTCGCGCGCGGCCTGCCGATTGCGGCCGTTCCTTTCAGGCACGCTCGCTGCTTAGACACCCTGGCATGCGTCATCTCCTCTTCTTATTTCTCCCCTCCGTCGCGGCGCTCCTCCTCGGCTGTTCCCCCGAGGCGGCGCCGGGCGCGAGCACACCGACATTCCACAGGGACATCGAGCCGCTGCTCCAGAAGAGCTGCCTCGGCTGCCATGCGGAGGGCGGCACCGCGCCGGTGAGCCTGGCCTCGTACGAGAGCGCGAAGGCCCTCGCGCCGGTCATCGCCGACGAGACCGAGGCGCGGCGGATGCCGCCGTGGGGCGCCCTGCCGACCGACGAGTGCGCGCCCCCTCGCCCGTTCCGGGGGGATCTGCACCTCTCCCTCGACGAGATCGCCCTGCTCCGCGCCTGGAGCGACGCCGGAGCGCCCAAGGGCGATCCCGCGGACGCCCCGGCCCCCTACACCCCCGTCGCGGCGGGCCTGTCGCGAACGGATCTCGAGCTCTCGCCCAAGGCCCCCTTCGCCGCGGCGGAGGGCTCCGACAGCTTTCGCTGCTTCGTCCTCGATCCGGGGCTCACGGAGCAGGCGTGGGTCCAGGGCTACGATGTGCTGCCAGGGAACCGCTCCGTGGTGCACCACGCGCTGCTCTTCATCGACCCGAACCGCGAGAGCGCGGCGCTCGGCGGCGAGAGCGGCAGCTACGAGTGCTTCGGCGACGCGCGCCTCTCCGAGACGGCGTTGCTCGGCGCCTGGGCGCCCGGCGCGCAGGCGTTCGAGCTGCCGCCGGACATCGGCATCTCGGTGCCGGCGGACGCGCTCCTCGTGATGCAGGTCCACTACCACCCGAAGCCCGGCGAGGCGCCCTCGCCCGACGCGACCCGCGTCGCGCTCCGCCTCGCGGACGAGAAGCCGAGCCGCGCGCTCTCGAACCTGATGCTCGGCAACGCGGAGGCGCCGCTCCGGGACGGCAACGGGCTCCTGCCCGGGCCGGACGATCGCGGGAGCGTCGAGTTCCGGATCCCGGCCGGCGCCCGAGGGCACGTGGAGCGGATGCGGTACACCATCGACTTCCCGATCCCGGAGATCTCGATCTACGGCGCCAGCGTCCACATGCACCGGGCCGGCGTCGACCTCAAGGTCGACCAGCTCCGCGCCGATCCGCAGGGCGACGAGGTCGATCGCGAGTGCCTCGTCCAGACGCCCGCGTGGGACTACAACTGGCAGCGGCTCTACAGCTACGACGCGCCGATCGACGACCTGCCCACGCTGCGGTCGGGCGACATGATCGAGCTGCGCTGCACGTACGACAACACAACCGAGAACCCCGCGCTCGCGGCGCAGCTCCTCGAGGAGCGCCTGCCCGCGCCGCAGGACATCCTGCTCGGCGAGTCGACGCTCGACGAGATGTGCGTGGCGTTCCTGCCTGTCGTCCACCCGAACCTCTGAGGAGACGCCGATATGCTCTCAAGACACCGTGATGCACTGTTCGGTCTCGGCGCGCTCCTGCTCGCCGCGTGCTCTTCACCCCCGAGCGCAGCGCCGCCCGTGAGCACGGCGCCGCACGAGGACCTCTGCCCGGCAGGCTTCGCCGACTGCGACGGCGACAGCGACAACGGCTGCGAGGCCGCCCTGCTGACGAGCGTCGAGAGCTGCGGCGCGTGCGGCGCGCGCTGCGCGGGCCGCGACGGCGCGACGGCGCTCTGCGCGGCGGGCGCCTGCACCCTCGCGTGCGACGCCGGGCGGGCCGACTGCGATGGCAACGGCGACAACGGCTGCGAGGTCCTCGTCGCGGAGGACCCGCGCCATTGCGGGGCCTGCGGCGTGACCTGCGCCGACGCCTGCTGGAACGGCACCTGCGACGCCTCGGTGCTCGCCGGCGAGCTCCGGCTGCCCACGTTCCTCAGGATCGACGCGACCGGGCTCTACTGGACGAACCAGGGCTCGGGCGACGCGCCGGACGGCAGCGTCATGCGGCTCGATCCGGGCGGCGGGACGCCGGTGGTGCTGGCGGCGGAGCAAGAGCTCCCCGGCCCGCTCGTGCTCGACGAGACGGCGGTGTACTTCGCGCACGCGCGCGGCGTCGCGGCCGTCCCGAAGGCCGGCGGCGAGGTGACCGAGCTCGCCCCCGATGCCCGCGGCGTCACGGCGCTCGCGGTGGACCAGGGCGCGCTCTACTGGGTCGAGGCGGGGACGCCGCCCGCGTTCGAGGGCGCCGGGCTGTTCGCGCTGCCGCTCGGCCCCGAGCCCGGCGCGAAGGTGATGCTCGCGGCCATGCCGGGCGCCGCCAGCGGCGTGGCTCTCGACGCCGGCCATATCTACGTCACCGTGCAGGGCACCAGCGCGGGCGGCGCGATCTACCGGGTGGCGCGCGACGCGGCGGCGCCGAGCACGCCAGAGAGGCTGCACGAGGCGCTGGTCGCGCCGCGCGCGCTCGAGGCGCACGACGGCGCGCTCTGGCTCATCGAGGGGCGCGGGATCGCCACGTTCTCACCAGGGGGCCCGCTTCGCAGGGTCGTCTCGGATCTGCCGCAGATCCCCGCGCAGCTCGCGTTCGACGGCGCGCGCGTCTTCTGGACGACGGCGCGGGAGGCCGACGGCCAGGTGCAGAGCGCGCGGCTCGACGGCAGCGATCTCGCGACGCACGCGCGCAACCTGAGCTACCCGTGGGGCATCGCCGTGGATGGGACGAACGTCTACTGGAGCCTCGCATGGGACGGCGGGCCCGCGACGGGAGCGCTGGTGCGCGGGCCGAAGGGCCCGTGACCGCCCTCTCTGACGGCTGAGCCCGGCCTCAACGCCGGCCGACCTTCGCGCTCGCCGCGGCGTGGCCGCGCTGGAGCGCGCGGGCCCAGAGGTCCGCGCGCTCCGGGCCGTGGTCGCCGGCGCGCGCGATCTCGGCGCAGACCGCCGCGGTGAACGCGTCGCCCGCGCCGGCCGCGCGGGCCGCGGCCACGACGGGCGGGGAGAGCGCGATCTCACCGAAGGGACCGGTGGCGCGGGCCGCGCCTGCGCCCTGGGTGAGCACCAGGGCCGCGCTCGGCCGCATGGCGGCGCGCACCTGGGCGTCGTCGACCCCGAGCCCGGCGAGGTCCGCCGCGCTGCACCGCACAACATCGGCCTCGCGCAGCAGGGCGTGCAGCGTGCGCGGATCGCGCCCGGCCCAGTGGCGCCATCGCGTGTTGAGGTCGACGACGACGACGGCGCCTGTGCGGCGCGCGGCCCGCGCGGCCCGGCAGAGCCCGGCGATGGGCGCGAGCGCGGGAGAGATCCCCGAGAGCAGCAGCACCGGCGCCGCCCACCCCTCGGGCACCGACAGGGGCAGATCGTCCTCGGCGCGATGGGCGACCATGTGCCGCGCCCCGCCGGTGTCCTCCAGCACGATGAGCCCCGGGCGGCTCGGGATCAGCGCCACACCTGCGACGTCCACGCCGGCTGCCGCGACCCTCGCCAGGAGCGCCCTGCCGGGGGCGTTGTCGCCGAGCGCCGCCGCGAGCCCGACGCGCAGCCCGCTCCGCGCGAGCGCGACCGCGGCGTTCACCGCGCCGCCGCCAGGCCGGAACCGCAGCGAGGCCCCGCCCGGAGGCGCGAGATCCCAGAGGGCCTCGCCGGCGCAGATGACGTCCAAGATCGACCCCCGCGACGACGCGACCCGCGCCGCCGTGGCCCGCCCAGCGCTCGCAAACATGGTTGTCATGGGGTTCCCCATCTTACAGCACGGGGATCGCAGCAGCGCCCCGTGACTTGGAGAGGCGCGCGGCGCGGCCCAGCACGACCTGCACCGCAGGCGCACGTGTTGCGCCGCAGCGGACAGGCTCTCCGGCCTGCGCCGCGCCTGCGTCGGCCGGCACGAGCCGTGCAGTCGCCGGTCGTGACGAGCGCACAAGCGGAGCGCGGGAGGCCCCAATGCCGAACAGACTGGAAGACGTCAGTGAATTCCTCTCACACCGGCGGGTGGCCCTGGTGGGCGCATCGCATGACGGCAAGGACTTCAGTCGGATGGTGATGCGGGAGCTCATCGTTCGGGGCTACGACGTCGTTCCGGTGAACCCGGGGGGCGGCGTGATCGAAGGCCGCGCAGCGTACGCCGAGGTCAGCGAGATCGATCCCCCGGTCGAGGCGGCGATCGTGATGACCCCGCCCCGGGTCACCGAGCAGATCGTGCGGGAGTGCGCCGCTGCCGGCATCCAGCGCGTGTGGCTGCACCGGGGGGTCGGTCAGGGTGCAGTGAGCGCGCCTGCCGTGCAAGCCTGTCAGGAGCTCGGGATCCGCGTGGTCGCGGGCGAGTGCCCGCTGATGTTCCTCCCGAACTCGGGCTTCGTCCACCGGCTCCACCGATTCACCAAGAAGATCGCGGGGAGTTACCCGGCGCGCGCGTGAAGCGCCATGAACCTGGGAGATCTCGAGATGACATCGTATCCTGTCACCTTCACCGTCACGCGTCCCTGGAAGCTCGACCGCGTCCAGCTCCTCGCGCGTGTCCTCCTGCTCGCGGCGCTCTCGATTGCCGGCGTCACGGTGGGGTTCGTCATGATGCTCGTCTATTTGGCCCTGCCCGCCTTGGCGGCCGCGCTGATGTATCAGAAGGGCTCGGCCCGGTTCCTGGCCGAGGACGGCCCGAGGCTGACGCGCGCGCTCGAGTGGCTACAGGCCGCGTTCGCTTATCTCTTCCTGCTCACCGACAGGCTCCCGCTCGATCGCCCCGCCGAGACCGCGCGCCTCGCCGTCGATCCGACCGGCGCGCCGACAGCGAAGGACGCGCTCCTGCGCCTCTTCATGAGCCTCCCCTCGGCCATCGTCCTCGCGCTGCTCTCCTGCGTCGCCTACCTGGCGTGGCTCGTCTCGGCGATCGCGGTCCTCTTCACCGAGCGCGTCCCGACGGCCATCTACGATTTCCAGTGCGGCGTGCTCCGGTGGCAGGCGCGGCTCCTCGCCTACCATGCGTCGCTGGTCGACCAGTACCCGCCGTTCGCGTTCGATCCGGGTCCCGTGGACGGCACCCCGCGCGATCACGCGGGCACGTTCGCCTAAGGCGTCCCCCTAGCGCCGAGGAAGGAGGGTAGCCGTTCTCGAGCGCGAGCCGGGAGCTCGACGCGCCTTCTTGCAGCTCGAGCGCGTAGACGAACCACTCGAAGCCGAGCTCCGAGGTGTGGCGCCGCAGCAGCTCGGTCACGCCGTGCAGCGAGTCGGCGGTAGAAAAGCCCTGGAGCTCCTCGTGAAAGCGGCCAATCTGCGCTGGTTCGACGTTACACGCCCCCTCGCCCCGGTCGAGCCGCGCTCACGGATCGGCTCGATCGCGCCCCCCCGCGCCCGCGGGCGGCGGGGAGGACAGCGCGTCCACCTCGCCGCGCGTCACGCGCTTGTCGCCGTCGCGGTCGAGCGCCTTCATCATCTCGCCGACGACCACCTGTGACGGCGTCTCGGAGGTCGCCCTCGAGACGGCAGCCCCCAGCTCTTCGGCCGAGATGCGGCCGTCCCCGTCGGCGTCGATCGCCTCGAAGGCCCCGAGCTGGCGGACGAGGTCCGCGGCGAACGACTCGACGAGGACGAGCTTCGGATCGCGCCCGCTGTCCTCCGGCGGCACCTTGTCCGGGTGCTCCCTTGCGAAGCGGACCAGCGGCGCGATGTCATCCATGCCGCCGAGGAGCCCGCGCGGGACGGCGATCCGGTAGTCGCGGTCGTCGACCAGCGGGAGGCCGTCGATCGCCGTCAGGACGCCTCGAGCGTCCGTCGCCATCCGGTCGTCGATCTGGAGGTAACCGGCGTGCTGGGCAGGGGCGCGCGACCGCGACGCGGCGACGGCCTCGCGGACGACGCGGCCAGGCATGCGGGTCACCACCACCTCGTTGCTGAAGGGCACCTCGGCCTTGAGATCCCCGTAGGTGAAGCGCTCCTGGTACACGCGAGCGCCGCGGATGCCGCCGCCGTTGAAGAGGCACCCCTCTGCCTCGAGGGCGTCGCGGATCCGCGAGCAGAGGAGCGCGCCGAGCGACGTCTGCCGCACCCGCGTCCCGATGGACGAGAGCGCGCTCCCCGGCGGGAGCCGGAGGAGGGTGGCCGCGTCGAGGTCGTGTACGACCTGCATGTGGCGGTCGACGCGCGCGCGCATCGCCGGATCCTCGGGGTAGGCGCCGACCTCCTCGATCCGGAGCGTGACCTCGGGCAGATCGGGCACCCCGGCGGGCGGCGCCTTGGCCGGCCACGCGAGGTCGATGATCGCGGCGTTCTCCGCGTCCGTACCGGCCTTGACGACCCAGCAGCCGTCGACGTCGTCGAGGATCACCTCGTGCTCATGACCGCCGAGGATCACGGGAAAGCGCGGATCGCGCTGCGCCCGCGCGAGCGCGAGGTCCTGCTCGCGGCTCTGGTGCGTGATCGGGATCACGCACGCGCAGCCCTCGTCGCGGACGAGCCGGCGGGTCCAGCGGAGGGCCGCCTCGTTCGCCGGCTCGATGTCGATCCCCCCGAACGCATCTCGCCGGTAGAGGCCTTGCACGTGCACGAGCAAGCCGAGGAGGCCAATCCGGACGGTCCGCCCGCCGGGGCTCGAGATGTCGAGGATCTCGTGCGTCGGCAGCGCCGGAGCGAATGAAGGCATGTTGGTGTTGAGCCACGTGCCCCGGAACTCCTGCACCCGCGCCCTGAGCTCCGCGAGCTCGACGTCGGCCTCGTGGTTGCCGAAGATGGTGTGGGTGATCGGCAGCGCGTTCATGCAGTCGACCATGCCCCTGCCGTGATCGAGGCTCGAGAGCAGGCTCGGCGCGAGGAAGTCGCCGGCCATCACCACCATGAAGCGATCCGCGGGCGCGGCGGCGTGGCGCTGCACGAGCGTCGCGAGGCGCGGGAGGTTGTCGAGCGAGTACACGTCGTTCACGCAGACGATCCGCAGAGAGGGGCCTCTGGGCAGGGCGTGTGCGCCGGCGGTCATGCCATCCACACCATAGACCATCGCTCGGGTGCGCGCTCTCGTCGCAGGGGCTCCGCGCGATCGCCATTTCGCGCGCGGGCGTCGACAAGGGGCGTGCCCGGACAGAGCGGCGGCCGCCGCCGAGCTCCTCGGATCGCGTGGACCTGCGAGGGGCGCGCCTGTTGCGCCGGCGCGAATCCCGCGCGCGCTTACGAGCGGCGGCGCGCTCCTTCGGCGGCGCGTTGCGGCGGCACCGCGGTTGCACTGTCGAGACGACCGAACGACATGCACGTCCCCGCCCTCCTCCCGCTGCCCCGCGATCCTGCGAACCGCGGGTCCGCAGCGCTGCGCCGCCTGCGCGCCGTGGCCGTGAGCCACCCGATCGCGACGTACTTCGCGCTGGCGTATGCGCTCTCCTGGGCGCAGTGGATCCCGCTCGCGCTCCGCGGCGCGCGCGTCGCCCCCGGCGCGCCGGTCACGCACTTCCCGGGGCTGCTCGGCCCGGCGCTCGCGGCCTTCCTCGTCACGGCGCTCACGCGCGGTGGCCAGGGCGTCCGCTCGCTCGCGCGCAGCTGCGCACGAATCCCGAGGGGCGCCGCCTTCTGGACGCTCTCGCTCAGCCCGCTCGCCTTCCTCGCGCTCGCGATCGGGATCGAGCTCCTGCTCGGCCTCCCGCCCCCGTCGCTCGGGTCTTTCCGCGTCTACTCAGGGCTGCCGGAGACGTCGATCGCGGCCATCGTGGCGCTGGCCATCCTGGTGAACGGCCTCGGCGAGGAGGCCGGCTGGCGAGGCTTCGCGCTGCCCAGGCTGCAGGCCCGCTTCGGGCCGCTCGGCGGAACGCTGGTCCTGGCGCTGCTCTGGGCAGGCTGGCACGCGCCGCTCTTCCTCACGAACGAGGGCTACCGGCAGATGTCGGCGGCGACCCTCCTCGGCGGCTTCCTGTTCGGCCTGACGTGCGGCGCCATCGTCCTCTCGTTCGTCACGGCCCGGACCGGCGGGAGCGTCGCCGCCGCGGCGATCTGGCACGGCCTGTACAACATGACGTCCGCCACCGGCGCCGCCGCGGGCATGCTCGCGGCCATCACGACGGCCTGCGTGATGACGTGGGCGGCGGCGCTCGTCGTGCTCGAGCTGCGCGCCCGCAAGCGCGGCGCGTCGGTGCTGCGCGTCGAGGTGCCGGCGCCCGCCGCCTCGGCGCCCTCCGATCGCGCGCAGGCGGCGGCGTAGCTGCGCGGATCACCGGCGAGCCCCGGCGGGCGAGGCCCACCTGTCCTACGGCTGGCCAGCCAGCCCGGTCTGCGCGTGCGTCAGCCTCTCCCACGCGATGTGGAGGTTGGATCGATTCGGGTACGGCGCGCGCCGCTCCAGCATCTCGAGCGTGTGTGGCAGCGACGCGCCGCGGCGGTTCACGTACGCGTTGAGCGCGATGTCGCCGGGAAGCCGGTAGGCCGACCCGCCCAGCAGGAGCTTGCCGTTCGCGCACACACTCGAGCTCATGGACTTGAGCAGATCGCTGTCGGGGGGCACCCCTTGAGCGATCTGCGCATCTATGTAGTCCATGAAGAGGACCAGATCGCGCGAGAGGAGCTCGAGCCCCTGCGTCACGCGCCGGTGCTCCTCGGCGTAGAGGTCGACGCCCTGGAGCCACGCGGTCTCCGCGGCGTTGATCATCGCGCCGACGCCGAGGGCGACGTGCGAGAGGTCCCGGCAGGTCTCTTGCGACAGCCCGTCAACGAACGCCGCCGGCCTGTGCCAGAAGGCAGGCATCTCCGCCGGGGTCGCCTCCCCGCGGCGCGTCTTGCCGTCCGGCGTGAGCGGCGCCACGGGCGTGGGCCCATCGCTGCTCAGGTAGATATACGCGGGGACACGCGCCCTCCACATCGCCACCGCGCGATCGAAATTCTCCCCATCGTCGGTGAACACGGCGATGTTCATGAGCGCCTCGATCATCGAGAGATCCCAGTTGCCGTTGCCTCCCCAGCCGTTCCTGACCTCCACGAGGAAGATGGTCTTCAACATGCGCTCGAAGCTCGCGATCTCTTCCTGCGGCCAGCCGGTATAGGTGTGGCGCATCAGCTCGCCGGCGCGGGTGAGCGGCTCCGCCACCCACGCCGCCTGCAGCGCGTGCTCCGCGCCTGCGTGCCCCTCCAGCTGCGCGGACCAGGCGTTCAAGATGGCGATCGACCGGCGCGCGTAGGCCTCGTCGCCGGTGAGGTTCCACAGGATCGCCTGCGTGTAGGCCGCGATGGCGTCCATGCGCTCGGCCTCCCCCTCCTTCTCGTCCTTGTGCGGGTACGGCACCGCATGAGGCGTCCGGGTGGCGAGGGAGCTCCTCGTGGCCGCCGCGAGCTCGGTGCGCCACGGCTCCTGCGTAAGGCGCGCCTTGACGAACTCGAGCTGTTCGCGGCTCACCAGGACCCCCGGATGGCGGAAGCCCTCGGGCTCGGCCTGCGCGCGCGCGGTGATCTCGCTGATGGATGCCCAGTCGTTCTGGGTGTTGCCGTTCACCGTGATCTGCACGTACCGCGCGTCGCCCGCGACCGCATACCGCTCGACCTCGGCGGTCGATCCGCCGCTGGTCCCGGCGTAGACCTGATCGAACCGCGCGCCGTCCGTGGAGAGCGCGATCGTGAAGCTGCTCTTGCGGGCCGCGCCGCCGTACCACGCGATCCCGAGCTCGCAGACATGCGCGGTCGCGCCGAGATCCACCACGATCTGCGCGCCCTTGCCGAGGCCCGACCAGCGCGTCGCGAGATCGCGGTCGATCGCGCGAGCGGCGCCGTTCCCCGCCTGCTCAACGCTCGCCCGCGCGCTCGCGAAGGCGAGCTCCGCTCCACAGGCGCCCGGCGCGCCGGCGAGCGCCTGCGCGGGCTGGGCGCGCGCGTCGTTCTCCTCCTCCTCGCCGCCCAGCAGATCACCCGAGCACCCCGAAAAGACAAGCGCCGTCATGCCCACGAAGGCGCTCACGAACTGCCATCGTCGCCCCGTGGGCGCCGTCGTCGATCCAGGCCAAGAGTCCATAAGCTCTCCCAAAGCCGGCGCCGTCAGGCGCTGCCCTTCACAGGATGACCCCGAGGCCGGCTGGAGACCACCCCAAACACCCCTTGATCGATACCCACGAATCCTTATGAGGTCTGAACAAATCGAACGTCACCAGAACACCATCGCTCGTCATCCATCGTCTGTCACTCGCGCGCCTCGCGCGCCTCGCGCGCCCCTCGCCTTCGGCGGGCGCCAGGCGCGCAGGCTCTCCGCGAGCGGCTCGAGCACCGCGCGCACCCGGGGGATGGCGCGGGCGCTGCGCGGGCAGAGCAGGACGAGCGGGCGTCGCGCCGGCGGCAGGTCCACCTTCAGCTCCACGAGCGGCGGGTGCCTGGGAAAGCGCGGGTGCTCGCGCGCGAGCATCATCGCGCCGAGCCCGAGCTCGCACGCGCGGATCTGAACGAGGTAGTCGTCGGACGCAAACGACGGACGCCACCCCGGGATCACGCGGCTGAGCGCGCTGTTCGGCGAGAGGTCGTCGAGCGGCGGCGCCCAGCCGATCCACGCGAGATCGGCCGGGTCGGTCTTCCCCGCGACCCGCGCCGCGTACTGCTCCGACGCAAAGGCGCACAGCCCGATATCGACCGACGCGACGCTCTCCTCGTCGGCGGGGACGCCCAGCCGCAGCGCCAGGTCCGCCTCCCGCCTCGTCAGATCGAGGGGGCGCACCGTGGACACGACGTGCAGCTCGATCGCCGGCGCGCGCCGCGAGAACGCCGCCGCGAACGGGACGAGGAAGCCGTGCGCGATGCCGGGCGGCGCCGTCACCCGGACCACGCCCGCGGGCGCGTGCCGCCGCTCCGCCGCGCGGGTCAGCTCGGCGGCCCAGTCGGCCATGCGCCGCGCGGGCTCGACAAGGCCGGCGCCGTACGCCGTCAGCGCCGTGCCGGCGACGCCGCGGTCGAAGAGGGGCTCGCCGAGGAGCGCCTCCAGCTCCGCCAGCCGCCGGCTCACCGTGGGCTGGGTCATCTGCAGCTTGCGCGCGGCGGCGCTCAGGCTGCCTGCCTCGGCCACCGCGAGGAACAGCCGCGCGTCGTCCCAGGAGATATTCATTTTCGTATGACTACATGCGATCTTCGCCAGTTATCCATTCATTTTTCGAAGAGCACACTGGCGGCATGTCCAAACCCACCTTCCGCTTCGTATCCCGCACCCTCCTCGCCTCGGCGCTTTTGCTCGGCGCGTGCGCCGAGCCGCCCCCGGCGCCCAAGGACCCGCCGGCGTCGACGCACGGCGCGGTGAGGGCCACCCTCGGCAAGCCGATCCGGCTGCGAGCGATGGAGGCGCTCCTGGATCAGGCGGGTCCCGTCAGCGTCGAGACCGTCGTCAGCGCGCGGTGGGAGACCAGCCGCGCCGGGCTCATCAACCTGGCCCACGAGCGCGCCGCCGGCCTGACCGACGGCCCCGAGCCGGTCGACATCACCTTTCACGCCCTCGCGCACCCGGCCCGGGGCCTGTACCTCATCGACACCGGCGCGCCGCAGGCGCTCGCGGCGAGCGATCATCCCCTGCGCACGGGCCCCGTCGGGCAGGCGCTCAACTTCGGGGCCTTGCGGGTGGAGGCCAGCCTCGGCGCCTGGCGCGGCGACAGGGCGCTGGCCGGCGTGCTCCTCACGCACCTGCACATCGACCACGTGCTCGGCCTGGCCGACGTGGCGCGCGACGTCCCGATCTTCGTCGGCCCCGGCGAGTCCACGTTCGAGAGCCCGTTCCACGCGCTCACCCGGCCCGCCGTGGACCAGCTCCTCGAGGGCCGCGCGCCCCTCGAGGAGTGGGCCTTCGAGGGTGAGGGCGTGATCGACGTGCTCGGCGACGCCTCGCTCTTCGCGCTCGCGGTGCCGGGGCACACGCCGGGATCGATCGCTTACGTCGCGCGGACGCCCGACGGCCCGGTGCTCTTCACCGGCGACGTGTGCCATACGGCCTGGGGCTGGCGGAACGACGTCGAGCCCGGGTACTTCTCGTCCGACCCCGCCGCGAGCGCCGAGAGCCTCGCCTTCCTCCGCGCGCTCGCCGCCCGCCACCCGTCGATGCAGGTGCGCCTCGGCCACCAGTCGCTGTGACCGCTGCCCCTGTCCAGCAGACGCACCGATGACCCTAGGAGGGGGCGAGCGTCACGGCGGCCCCCGGCTTCGACACGTGGTGCGAGGCGACTACCTCGGGTTCAGCGGAGTCCTCGGGGTGGAGCTAGGCAACGGCCGCTGAGCGGCGTCCCTGCTCCTGCGGGAGCTCACGAGCTCCGCGCCGGCTCCGCGAGCCAGCGAATCAGCGCCTCGCTCTCGAGATCGAGCAACGCATCCTCGACCTCGCCCGGACCGATCACGCGGGCTCGCTCGATGATCGAGCGCTCTTCTTCCGCCGTCGGCCGTCGGCCGATCCGCCGCGCGAAGAGGCGGCCGAGCAGCTCTGTAATCGCCTTCTCCTCCCCGCGCTGCTCGCCCCTTCTCTCGCCTCGTTGCTCTCCTCGCTGCTCCCCGCGTTGCTCCCCTCGTCGCTCGGCCTCGATGATCATCTCTCCGATGATCGGCGTGCGCCGGAGCAGCCCCTCTTCCTTGTCCTCCACCATACCGACGAGCTCCTTCCGCAGATTATGCCCCCAGGGATCGATGGCCGCCATCACCAGGAGCGCCGTGTACAGCTCGGCCCGCTCCGCGGCCGTCGCCGCCCCCGCGTGGAGCTCCGCAACGACCTCACGCAGCGCCGCCGCGGTCGCGTCCCGCGCCAGCGGGGCGAACACCAGCCAGAGCACGCTGCCGCGCGCCCGGAGCTCGCCGATCGTGTGCTGATAAACGGCATCGATCCGGAAGTGCGCGCCGCTGAACGGCCGACCCGGCCACGCCGTACAGCGCTCGCCTGTCGCAGGCAGGCGCCGCCTTCTGCCCGAGAGGACCACCACGACGCTCTCTATCGGCGGCACCGGCTCGCCGGGGGCTTCGAGGCGGAGCGCGGCGAAGAGGCCGAAATCACGGGCTCCCCGCACGAGGTATGCGCCTCGGGCGGGTGGCGGCGCCATGGCGGGCTGCCCTCAGGGGTCGTACAGGTAGGTGGTCTCGCCCGCGGACGCTCGCGCCGCGAACCGTCGACAGAAGCCGTTCAACTCCGGATAGGGATCGGTCGGCAGGACGCGCCGGAACTCCAGATGAGTGACGAGGCAGAACAGCGCGACCTCCAGATAGCTGAGATCCCGGTCCGACGGGAGCGCGGCGAGCGCATGGCTCACGTTGTCCTCCAGCCACGACATGGTGCTGAGCAGGCTCTTTCGCTGCTTGCCATGGAGCTCGCTGCCGTCACCGGCCCCGGCGACGCCGGCCATGATCAGCGCGACCTCCGTCGCCATGGCGTGAACGACGAGCTCCTGGGCGTTCGCGAGGACGGGTTGGTCGAGGTCCTCCGGCCATACCGTCCGTAGCCCGCGGCTCGACTGCCGCGACAGCTCGCGGCAGATATTGAGCGCGCCGAACCACACGCCACGGCGCGTCCGGAGAGCCGGCATTTTGAGCGCGGGGTTGCCCCCATAGTCCGCCGCATCGGACGACATGAGATTCCGCACGACCTCGAGCGAATAGTCCACCTCCATCTCCGCGGCGAAGATCCTGGTGACGCGCGTGAAGTGCGAGCTGGAACGGCCGACGATCACGGGCTTGACGAGCTCTCCTAGAGCATCTGACATGCTTGCTTCTCCGAGCTGGGAAACGAGTGCCGAGTTGGGTCCGACGCGTGGAGCGCCTCGAGCTCCAACCCGGCCCCGTCGGGCCGCTCCCACGCATCGCGGATAGACAGCGTACCCGACGCCGGACCCGCGCTGTCAAGCGTCGCAGGCAGCACCCCAATCGGTCATCCGGAGCCCTGTATCCAGGGGCGCCACGCGCTCACCGAAGCTATCGAACGCGCATCCTCGCAGCGGCCTCGCCGGCCTCTGGCCCGTCCGGAGGCGGCAGCGCGGCCGTCAGCGCCTCGATCCGGGGGAGCTCGCGCCGCAGACGCGCGCGCTGGAAGTCCACGTCGAACGGCCCCTTGAACCACAGCACCAGCACGTAAATCCCTCCGAACGACTCGGCGAGGTACGAGTCCTCGGGAGACGCAGCGGGGCGAGCCACGCGGAGCCGGCCGCCCCGGCGCAGGGGTGGACGCGACGGATCGGCCATCTCCCGCTCGGCAAAACGCGCGGCGAGCGGGAGCACCGTGGGCGCGACCGGCCAGGCACACCAGATGTTGTTCGATTCATCGATCACGGCCGCGGCGGCGGCGCTCGCGCGGGCGACCAGATCGCTCAAGGTGTCTCGCAGCGCCTTCCACTCGGGGATGTCGTCGCTGAGGGGCATGCATCCGAGTGTAGGCTCTTCGCGAGAGCAGGCAGGCTCATCCTTCGCCTCTGCGGCGCCCCAGCCCGGCCCGACCAGGCCGGGCGAGCGATGCCCCCGCGGCGACGCCCCTGTCACACTCTCGCCCGCTGGCGCGATGGTCCGGGCATGAGAGCCGCCGCCCCGACAGCCCTCGCCCTCCTCGCCCTCGCCTGCACCCCTGCCTCGCGCGACCAGGCCCCGGCCCCGCGCGACCAGGCCCCGGCCCCGCCGCCGAGCGCCCCCGCCGCAACGAAAGCGCCGCCGCCGCCCGCCTGCGCCCGGCGCGCTGCGGGCCCTGCGCCCGCCCCCCTCGACCCGACGCACGCAGGCTCCGGCGTCGCCCTCGCGGAGCTCGGCGGCCGCACCCTCGCCTTCGTCGCCGACGAGGACGACGCCGCGATCCACACCGTCGACGTCGACGCCCGCGCCGCGCTCGCGCGCACCCCGCTCGCGGGCCGGCCCGCCCAGGTGATCGTGCTGGGCGACGGACGCGTCGTGGCCTCGCTGCGCGACCGCGCCCTGCTCGAGGTGCTGGAGCCAAACGGCGCCGCCTCCCCGCTCGAGCGACGCTGCCTGGTGCCCGTGGCGAGCGAGCCGGTGGGGCTCGCGATGACGCCGGACCGCTCCACGCTGCTCGTCGCGAGCCGGTGGGGCCACGCGCTCACCAGCCTCGCGACCGCCGACCTCCGGCGCACCGGCGAGCTCCCTCTCGCGCGGGATCCCAACGCGGTCGTCGCGTCGAGCGACGGCCGGCGCGCGTTCGTCTCCCACGTGGTCGGCGGCCGCATCAGCGTGGTGACGCTCGACGAAGGCGGCGCGCCGACCGGCGCCCGGGAGCTGTCGACCGACGGGGTGGAGCGGCGCGCCCCGAGATCGACGTCGAAGCTCGCCATGCCGTTCCCGCCCAGATCGCGCAAGGCCCCGCGGAGAACGTCCCTCGATTTCGAGGACGCGATGCCGTTCCACGCGCACCGCCCGACGGTGAACGTCGATCGCCGCGGCTCCCAGGGCTTCGCGCTGGCGCGCGCGGCGAGCGGCGCGGTCTTCGCGCCCATCGCGCTCGTGGATCCGGGGCCCCCGACGGGCGGCGGCGGTTACGGCAGCGCGCTCGTCCAGACCGTGATCGAGCACATCGCGGTCGTCGACGCGACGGGCGAGCGCGCGGACGTCCCGCCGGTGTCGACCCACCTCGGGCTCCGCGGCTGCCGGCTCCCGCGCGCGGCCGCGATCGAGCCCGGAGACGAGGTCCTGCTCGTCACCTGCCTCGGCCACGACGAGGTGATCGCCTACGACGCCCGCCCCCAGATCCCCGGCAAACCGCCGCTCACCGGATCGGTGCGGGATCGGGCGCTCTTCCGCGCCCGCGTCGGCGCCGGGCCCACCGCGATCGCCGTCGACGGCGCGCGCCGGCGCGCCGTCGTCTTCTCGCGGTTCGACGGCGCGCTGACGATCCTGCCCGCCGCCCGCGACCCGGGGGCGACCAGGATCAGCGCCGTCGGCAAGGAGCTCGCGGGCGAGCTGCCGGTCATCACCCTGCCGCGCGCGGCGCGCCTCGACGAGCAGCGCGCCGAGGGCCAGCGGCTCTTTCACGCGGCCGGAGGCCGGCGCATCGCGTTCGACGGCCGCGCGTGCGCCAGCTGCCACCCCGACGGCCGCGAGGACGCGCTCACCTGGTCGACGCCGGACGGCCCGCGCCAGACGCCGGTGCTCATGGGCCGGCTCGATGGGACCGCGCCGTACGGCTGGGAAGGCGGCAAGAAAGACCTGGAGAGCCACTTCGCCCGGACCATGTCCCGGCTCGCAGGCGCCGGCCTGAGCGCGGAGGAGCGCGACGCCATCTTCGCGTACCTCCGCGGCATGGATCCGCCCGCCGAGACGGCGGCCCTCACGGCCGAGGAGCGCGCCTCGCTCGTCTCGCCGCCGGCCAGCGCCGCGGGCTCAGCCTTCGGCGAAGCGGCCGCCGCGACGGCCGGCGCCCGCGCGGCCCTCGCCGCGCGCGGCGAGGCGCTCTTCCACACCCGCGAGGCGGGCTGCTCGAGCTGCCACCTGGGTGACGCGCTGACCACCGACGGCGCGCGGCACGACGTGCGGAGCGCGACGCGCTTCGAGACGGAGCGCGCCTTCGAGACGCCCTCGCTGCGCTTCGTCGGCCGGTCCGCGCCGTACTACCACGACGGCCGCTACCCGACGCTGCTCGCGCTGGTCGAGGGGGTCGACGGATCCATGGGCCACACGGCCCACCTGTCGACCGAGGATCGGCGCGCCCTGGCCGCCTACCTGGAGTCGCTCTGAGGGAGGCGCGACCGCCCCGACACGCGTCGCATCGAGCGGCGCGACCGCCCCGATACGGGTCGCATCGAGCGGCGCGCCGCTCGGCGGCCACGCGCCCGGTCTCCGCTCCGCTTGCGGGAGCTCACGAGTGGCGAATCGGCTCCGCGAGCCAGCGAACCAGCGCCTCGCCCTCGAGATCGAGCAAGGCATCCTCGACCTCGCACGCGCCGATCGCGCGGGCTCGCTCGAGGATCGAGCGCTCTTCTTCGACCGTCGGCCGTCGCCCGATCCGCCGCGCGAAGAGGCGGCCGAGCAGCTCTACGATCGCCTTCTGCGCTCGTTCCTCACCGCGAAGCTCGCCTCGAAGCTCGCCTCGTCGCTCGGCCTCGATGATCAGCTCCCCGATGATCGGCGTGCGCCGGAGCAACCCCTCTTCCTTGTCCTCCACCATACCGACGAGCTCCTTCCGCAGATTATGCCCCCAGGGATCGATGGCCGCCATCACCAGGAGCGCCGTGTACAGCTCGGCCCGCTCCTCTGCAGCCTTTGCCCCCGCGTGGATCTCTGCGACGACCTCCCGCAGCGCCGCCGCGGTCGCGTCCCGCGCCAGCGGGGTGAACACCAGCCAGAGCACGCTGCCGCGCGCCCGGAGCTCGCCGATCGTGCGCTGGTAGACGGCGTCCACGCGGAAGTGCGTCCCGCTGAACGGCCACCCCGGCCAGGCGGTGCGGCGCTGGCCCGTCGCAGGCAAGCGCCGCTTTCTGCCCGAGAGGACCACGACGACGCTCGCTATCGGCGGCACCGGCTCGTGGGGGGCTTCGAGGCGAAGCGCGGTGAACAGGAAGCCGAGGTATTCGAGGACGCGATCCGGTACGTCGTCACGGAGCGCAAAACAGAACTCGACGTGCAGCACCCGCGGCTCGCCGTCGACCCGCAGGCGAAGCGCCTTGTCGACGCGGCGCTCGATGTTCGTGACCTGGCTGTCGACCCAGCCGAGGATCTCGATGGGACGGCCCTCCGGGATGAAGGCGCGCGCCAGGTCCCCGGGGCGCCTTCGGGCGAGGTGGCGCAAGGTGATGTCCGCGTCTCCCATGCGCGACGCCGCGGCAGATCCCATGCCAGCGAGGCGGCGGCTTCAATTACGGGATACCCGCGTGAGTCATGCACGTCAGGGAGCTGGCGGCGCCATGGCGGGCTGTACGCCGGTCTCGAACCGAGCTGCGATCTCGCCGGCAGACGCCCGCGCCGCGCAATGTCCACAGAAGCGGGTGCCCCTGCGGCGACTCGACGGCGTCGCGCCGTCCCTGCCTGGAGTCGCCCTGATGGCCGCGCGGTCCGCGCCGGGCGCGGGTCGCGCGGTCACTCCTCAAGCCGCGAACCCGCCGTCGACGGCGATCGTCGCGCCGGTGATGAAGCGCCCGCCTTCGCCGGCAAGGTGAGCGACCGTGGCGGCGATGTCGTCGGTGCTGCCGTAATGGCCGAGCGCGAGCATGCTCCGCTGCATATCCGCACCAGCGCCGTTGGCCGGGTTCATGTCCGTGTCGATCGGGCCGGGCTGGACGAGGTTGGCGGTGATGCCGCGCGGCCCGAGATCGCGGGCGAGGCCCTTCGTGAGGCCGACCAGCGCGGCCTTGCTCATGGAGTACAGCGTGATCCCCGGCCCCGGCACCCGGTCGGCGAGGCAGCTGCCCATGCTGATGATGCGCCCGCCAGCGCCCATGTGCCGCGCCGCGGCCTGCGAGGCGAGGAAGACGCCCCGCACATGGATCCCCAGCGTCTTGTCGAGGTCCGCGAGCGTCACGGCGTCGAGCGGCGCCATGATGGCGACGCCGGCGTTGTTGACGAGGATGTCCAGCCGGCCGAGCTCGGCCACCGTCCGCTCGACCGCGCCGACGATCGCAGCCGGATCCGCGGTGTCCGCCGCGATCCCCATCCCCCTCCGGCCCGCCGCCTCGACGTCGGCGATCACCGCCCGCCCCTTGTCCGCGGCGCTCACGTACGTCAGCGCCACATCCGCCCCGCCCCGCGCCAGCCGCCTGACGATCGCCGCGCCAATCCCGCGGCTGCCCCCGGTCACCAGCGCCACCTTGCCTGCAAACTCAGCCATAAGCACCTCTTTTCTGTACAGATCGATACAGAATGTATACTCTGCGCTGTGACCGGTGGTCAATCGGTTTTTTTATCGATCGGCACAGAAAGGTCTCGATGATGGTCGGACGGGGGCGCCCTCGCAGCTTCGATCGGGACGCCGCCTTGCGGCGGGCGATGGAGGTGTTCTGGGAGCGGGGTTACGAGGGCACCTCGCTCAGCGATCTCACGGCCGCGATGGGCATCAACTCGCCGAGCCTCTACGCCGCGTTCGGCTGCAAGGAGGCGCTGTTTCGCGAGGCCGTGGCGCTCTACAGCGAGGTCGAGGGCGCGGCGACGAACCGGGCCATGAGCGACGAGCCGACGGCGCGCAGGGCGGTCGAGGCGATGCTGCGCAACAACGTGGAGGGGTACGTGACCCCGGGCAAGCCGAGCGGCTGCATGGTCGTGCTCGCCGCGACGCTCGGCACGCCGGAGAACGAGCGCGTGCGCGCCTTCCTGGCCGGGTGCCGGCGGGCGGCGCTCGACGCGCTCCGGCGCCGGCTGGATCGCGGCGTCGTCGAGGGCGACGTGCCGGCGGGCACCGACACGGCGGCGCTCGCCGCCTTCTACAGCACCGTGCTCCAGGGCCTCTCCATCCAGGCCCGCGACGGCGCCTCGCGCGAGGCGCTCCAGGCGATCGTCGACTGCGCGATGGCCGCCTGGGAGACGCTGGCGAGGCCGCGCGCCGCTGTCTGAGCGCGCGCGGCGCCGCGCGAGGCGGCCCACGACCTACGTGGCTTCGTTCATCGGCCGCATGACGATCTGCACGATGCGCGAGCGGTCCCGCGGCAGCGCCGCGAGCACCACGGCCTCGGCGACGTCCTCCGCGGTGGAGAAGCCCTGCATGCGCTCCGATCCGGCCGTGCGGCCGTCGCCGAGGGCAAAGTGGGTCTCGACGCCGCCAGGACAGACGGCGCTCACCTTGATTTTGTCCTGCCAGAACTCGCGATCGAGCGCCTGGGTCAAGCCCATCTGCGCGAACTTGGAGGCGCAGTAGATGGCCTCGCTCGGATAGCCCTGCAGGCCGGCGACGCTGGCGACGTTGATGATGTGGCCGCCGCCCTGGCGGCGCATGTGGGGGATGACCTCGCGGCAGAACAGCCATGTCCCCTTCACGTTCGTCGCCATGATGCGGTCGTAGTCCTCCTCCGACCACTCGAGGAAAGGCCGGTAGCCGCCGATGCCCGCGTTGTTGACGAGGATGTCGATTTTCCCGAGCTCGCGGATCGCCCGCTCCACGCACGCGGCGACGGAGGCCGCGCGGGTGACGTCGGCCTCGATCATCAGCGCGCGGCCGCCCGCCGCGCGGATCTCCCGCTCGAGCGCGGAGAGATCCGCCCCGGTGCGCGCCACGCCGACGACGACGGCCCCCTCCCGGCTCAGCGCGAGCGCGCTGGCCCTCCCGATTCCCCTGCTCGCCCCGGTGATGAGCGCGATCTTGTCCTTCAGCCGCACGGTGTCCCCCTCTCTGCCGCGCGCAGGGGAACAGAGCGTCGCCCCCCGCGCCGGCGGGAGGCACGCTATCACGGGCGCGGCCCGCCGGCGTGGCGCCGGTACCCGGCCTCAGGCAGAGCGCCGGCCTCGAGCCAGGCCAGGGCGCGGTCGCCCTCGCTCCCCGGGTTGACCCACACGGCCGTCCGGAGCGCACGGACATGCCGCGAGGCGCCGGTGAACACGCCTCGCGCCGCGTCGCCCAGGGAGAGGGTCGTCCGGTCGACCGCCCGCGCGGCGTCGTCGCGGCACACAGGTTACCGAGATGTAAATGCATCACATTTGCAATTGACTTCCGGTTACACAGATCGCATACGGTGCGCCGCCGGCGGCGATGACCCCGGCGGCCCAGCCATGCTCAAGGCGAACAAGCTTTCGAAGTCTTACGGGGGCGTCCCCGCGCTCGACGCGCTCGATCTAGAGGTCCCTGCCGGAGAGGTGCTCTGTCTCCTCGGCCCCAACGGGGCGGGCAAGACCACCACGCTGAACCTCTTCCTCGGCTTCACGCGGCCTTCCTCCGGCGCCGCGTACGTGGGCCCCGCCCACGTGGAGGCCGATCCGATCGGGGCGCGGCGGCGGATCGCCTACGTCCCTGAGCAGGTGGGGCTCTATCCGCACCTCACCGGCTGCGAGAACCTCGCTTATTTCCTCGGCCTGTCGCGGGCGCGCGCGCCCTCCTCCGCGGAGCTCTCGCGGCTGCTCACGGCGGCCGGGCTGCCCGAGGGCGCCGTTCACCGCCCTGCGAGCGGCTACTCCAAGGGCATGCGGCAGAAGGTCGCCCTCGCCCTCTCTCAGGCGAAGGGCGCCTGCGCCCTGCTCCTCGACGAGCCGACGTCGGGCCTGGATCCGGGCGCCGTCCGCGATCTCTGCAGCGCCATCCGGCGCGAGAGCGACCGCGGCGCCGCCGTGCTGATGGTGACCCACGACCTCGGCGCCGTCGCGAGCATCGCGCACCGGATCGGCATCATGAAGGCCGGCCGGCTCGTCGAGGTCACGCGCGCCGCCGGCGTGTCCGAGGCCGATGTCCTCGCGCTGTACCGCCGGCACTTCGACCCCCCCGGCGACGCAGCGCCCTCTCTCCCCTCGCGCAGCGGCGCGGCCGCCGCTCCCGCGGCCGAGGCCCTGTCATGACCCCGCGCGCGCGCACCTCCGGCCTCGCCACCGCGCTCGCCGCGCTCCTCTCGCTCGACGCCTCCGCCGCGCTCGGACAGGAGGTCCTCGTCATCGGCCAGCGGGTCGGCCCGCTCGACAGCGCCGATGTCGTCGCCTCGGTCGACGTCCTCGGCGGCGAGGAGATCCAGAAGCAGAGCGCGGCCGAGCCGCTCGAGCTGCTCCGGCGCGTGCCGGCGGTCACCATCGAGTCGTTCAACCAGGGGATCATCAACGCCGACGTGGGGCTCCGCGGCTTCAACACGCAGGGCGACGTCGCCCACACGAAGCTCCTCATCGACGGCATCCCCAGCAACCACCACGTCGGCCTCCCCGACATGAAGGCCGTCTTCCCGCTCGAGATCGAGCGCATGGAGGTCGTCAAGGGCACGAACGACCCGCGCTACGGCCTGAACAACGTCGCTGGCAACATCCATGTCATCACCCGGAAGAGGGGCAATGAGCGCGTCGCCCGGCTCCTCGCCGGGAGCTTCTGGACCGTCGAGCCCCAGGCGCTCGTCGCGACCGAGCACGGCGCGCTGAGCCAGACCTATTTCGCCGGCTACCGCGGCTCGGACAACTACCGCGATCACGCGAGGACCGACAAGGTCGCGGGCTCGGCCAAGTGGTTCTACGAGCCGTCCAGGGAGCTCCGGGTCGGGCTCATCCTGCGCGGCATGCTCCTCGACGCCGACGCCCCAGGCTACCTGTCCGCCGAGGACGCGCGCTCGCGCCCCACGGCGTCCCCCGCCCAGTCGGCGACCGACGGCGGCCGGCAGGCGACCCTCCACGCGAGCGTCCACCTGGATCACGAGCTCGGCCGGGGCCTCTCGTGGCAGCTGAAGGGCTACGGGCAGGCGTTCCTGCGGGACCGGTGGGTGAAGTTCGATCCCGACCTCGACCAGCAGCTGCGGGTCGAGGACGATCGGCAGTACGGCGCGATCTCGGTCCTCACGTACCGCACGCGCGACCCCCGGGCGCTCGGCCTCACCGTCGAGTGGGGGGTCGACTACCAGCTTCAGGACAACCGGTACCAGCGCATCCCCACGGTCGCTCGCGAGCGGCGAGGCCCCGCGTTCCGCGACGAGGACTTCATGCTCCACGCCGCCGGCTCCTACGTGCAGGCGAGCGCGAGCCCGATCAAGCCGATCAAGCTCGTCGCCGCGCTGCGGGCCGACCGCCTGGCCGGCGCCGGCAGGTTCCTGGAGCAGCCCGAGGGCGAGGCGCCCCGCATGGTCGACCACGACCTCAACGACTACGGCTTCATCTGGCAGCCGAAGGCGAGCGTCATGGTCACGCCGGCGAAGGGGCAGAGCCTGTATGCCAACTACGGGCGCACGTTCCAGATCGGCACGGGCAAGGGTGCTTATGCCGTCCAGGGCACGCCGCTCGATCCGTCGATCAACGACGGCTGGGAGATCGGCTATCGGTCGAGCGTCTTCCCGTGGATCACGAGCCACCTCGCCTATTGGGAACAGCGCGCGAGCGGCGAGGTGCGGGACAAGGGCGACGGCTCCGGCGACCTGGAGAACGTCGGCGAGACGGTGCGGCGCGGCTTCGACGTCGAGCTCACGCTGCGGCCGCACGATTTCCTCTCGGTGTGGGGCGCGTTCAGCCGCACCTCCTCCGAGCAGGTCGAGCCCGGGCCGGCGCTCGCCGCGAACAAGGGCAAGGAGCTCAACCACGTCCCGAGCTTCAGCGCCAAGGCGGGAGTCGACGTTCACCCCGTGCAGGATCTGCTCGTCTCGCTCTTCTTCTACGCGCAGGGCGATTACTACCTGAACAAGGAGAACTTCACCCCGGAGCACGGCGCGCGGAAGGTCGGCGACTACGTCGCCGTCAACGCGAGCGCGGCCTACGAGGTCGACGAGGCCATCTCGGTCGGCGTCGAGGTGAACAACCTGCTCGACCAGCCCTACGACACGTCCATCTGGTACAAGGACTTCGGCGCCACAGGGGCCCAGCACAACCCGGGCAACGCTCGCTCGGCGTACGTGACTGGCACCTTGCGCTTCTGACGCCGCCGCGGTCCGACGAGCCCATCAGGGAGTCAGCGCATGAGAGCCCTCTCGACAGCGGCGCGGCACGAGGCCATCCGTGCGCTGCGCAACCGCACCGTCCGCATCGCCGCCGCGCTCGTCGCGGCGCTCCTCGTCGCCGCCTTCCTGCTCGAGGCGGCGAGGCACACCCACGAGGCCCGCCAGCGCGCGGCCTTCCAGGAGCTGGTCCATCGCCAGTGGGTCGATCAGCCCGATCGCCACCCGCACCGCGCCGCCCATTACGGCACCTTCGCCTTCCGCGCCCCGAGCCCGCTCGGCTTCTTCGATCCAGGCCTCGAGTCCTTCGCTGGCACGTCGATCTTCCTGGAGCCGCACCAGCGCAACCCGCTGAGCTTCAGCGAGGCCGGGCAGTCGAGCGAGCTCGCGCGCTTCGGGACCCCGAGCGCCGCCTTCGTCCTCCAGGTGCTGCTGCCGCTGCTCATCTTCTGCATGACGTTCGCGAGCGTCGCCGGAGAGCGCGAGTCGGGGACATGGCGCCTCGCCGTCTCCCAGGGCGTCGACGCGCGCGTCCTCGTCGCCGGGAAGGTCCTCGGCGCGCTGCTCGCCGTCGCGCTGTGGCTCGCGCCGCTCCTCGCGCTCGCGCTCGCGGGCGCCCTGCTCACGGGCGTGCTCGACGCGTCCCGGGATACGCTCGTCCGCGCCGCCGTGCTCGCGGGCGGCTACGCCGCTTATCTGACGGCCTGCACGGCGCTCGGCGTGCTCGTCTCGTCGTTCCACCGCCGCGCGCAGGGCGCGCTCCTGACGCTCCTCGGCCTGTGGGTCGCGCTCTGGATCGTCGTACCACGGCTCGCCACGCAGGCCGCGAGCCGCCTCCACCCCACGCCGTCGCGCGCCCAGGTCGAGCTCGACCTCGCGCACGCGATCCGCGAGGTCGGAGACAGCCACGATCCGAGCAACCCCCATTTCCAGGAGCTCCGGCGCCGCACCCTGGCCGAGCACGGCGCGTCGCGCGTCGAGGACCTCCCGGTCAACTACGGCGGCGTGGTGATGCGCGAGGGGGAGAAGGTCACGACGGCGGTGTTCAACGACTACTACACACGCCTGTTCGAGGCGCACCGCGCCCAGGACGCGCTCGCGCTCCGCGCCGGCCTGTTCACGCCGCTGCTCGCGATCCGGTCGTTCTCGATGGGGATCGCCGGCACCGACGCCCACCACCTCGGCGACTTCGAGGAGCAGGCCGAGGCGTACCGCTATGCCTTCATCCAGCACCTGAACCACCTGCACATCACGAAGATCCGCTGGCACAACGACAAGGCGCAGCGGGTCGATCGGGCGGAGTGGAACGAGTTCGACCCCTTCCAGCACAGGAGGCCTCCCGCCGCGTGGGCGCTGTCCCGCGTGACGCCCGCCGGCCTCGCGGTGCTCGCGTGGGCGGCGGCGCTCTCGCTCGCCGTCGCGCTCTTCACCCGCCGCCAGGGAGAGGCGTCATGAGCTCGTTTCTCGCTCGTCTTCTCGCGCGTTTTCCCTCGCGTGCGCGCCTGGAGCTCCGCCAGATGCTCCGCGCGCGGATGGTCCTCGTCGCCGCCGCGCTCCTGCTCGTCGCCGGCGTCGCCGCCATCGTCGACGGCGCGGCCCGCGTCTCCCACGAGCGCGAGGTCATCGCGGCGCTCGAGCCGGCGCTCCGGGAGGAGGAGCGCTACCTCCGCAAGACACACGCGCCGGAGGACGATCTCGGCCTCGTCCTCTACTACCTCGCGATGCCGGTCGCGCACGAGCCGAACGAGTGGACGGCGCTCTCGACCGGCCTGCGCGACGTGCACCCGTACAGCCGTCACCTGCGCTTCATCGGCCTCGTGCCGCAGCTCTACAAGACCGACATCGCCAACCCGCTGAAGCAGCTCTCCGGCACCTTCGATTACGGGTTCGTCCTCATCTTCCTCGTCCCGCTCTTCATCATCGGCGTGAGCTACGATGTCCGCTCGCGCGATGACGACCTCGGCACCGAGGCGCTCGTCTGCTCCCAGCCGACGCGCCTGTCCCGCGTGCTCGCCCTCCGGCTCGCGCTGCGCGCCGGGCTCGTCTCGGCCGTCGCGCTCGCGCTGCTCGCCTTCGCCATCGCCTGGCTCGGCCTCCCGCTCGACGCGCGCGCCGGCGCCTTCACGCTCGCGTCGCTCGCGTACATCGCGCTCTGGTTCGTCCTCGTGTTCCTCGTGGCCTCGCTGCGCCGATCGTCCACGTGGAACGCGATCTCGCTCGTGGGCGTCTGGATCGCCTGGTGCGTCTTGCTCCCCGCGCTCGTCAACCTCGCGATCATCACCGCCTCTCCCGCGCGCGGCGGCGTCGAGCTCACGCTCACGCAGCGGCAGGAGATGAACGCCGGCTGGGACCGGCCGAAGCGCGCGACCCTCGACCCGTTCTTCGCGCGTCGGCCCGAGTGGGCCCAGACCCCTGTACCGGAAGATCGCTTCTCCTGGCCCTGGTATTACGCCATGCACGAGATGGGCGACGCGCACGTCGCCCGACAAATCGAGGACTACCACGCGGCGCTCGCGCGCCGTGAGCAGTGGACCGCGCGGGCCGCGCTCGTCCTGCCGCCGCTCGCGCTGGAGCTCGTGCTCGACCGGATGGCGGGCGCGGACATGGCCACGGAGCTCGCGTTCAGGGACAGCATGGCGGCCTATCACGAGCAGCTCAAGCAGTACTTCTATCCGCTCATCTTCAACTACAGGGGCCTCGCCGCGTTCGACATCGACGACGTCCCGCGCCACCGCGAAGGCGGCGCCCCGCGGCCCTTGCACCTCTCCGGCCTCGCCGGCCTGCTCGGCGTCCTCGCGCTGCTCGGCGCCACGATCCCGCTGGCCGCCCGCCGCATCGACGCGACGCCGTGGCCGGAAGACTCGAGCGCCTCGCGCAAGGGATCTGCCCGGCCGACCGCCGGCCAGGAACCGTCGAGCGAGCCTTACATGCTGCTGACCCGCGACAGGAAAGCACGGGAGACCTGAGCCATGGACAATCGAACGCCGCGGATCGAGGACATTCACGGGCTGACGCTGGACGGTCGCGAGATCGCCGCGCTCGCCGAGCCGCTCCGACGATTCTATCTCTCGCTGCCGCCCATGCTCTCCGCCGAGGAGATCGAGCAGGTCAACCGGGGCACCAAGGTCCTGGGAGGCGATTACGTGTACCGCGGGCTAGAGTTCGCGGTCCCCTCCGGCGTCCTCGTGCCGGGCGGGACGAGCGAGGTGATCTTCGACGCCCTCCACGACGGGCTCGTCGAGACGCAGGGCGCCTCGGTCGTCGTGATGGGGTGCGGGGCGGGCGTCGAGCCCGTCCTCGCGCGGCAGCGCGGCGCCCGCGAGATCTACGCGATGGACATCCATGAAGCGAGCGTCGCGTCGAGCCTCGCGAGCTTCGAGCGGCACACGGGCGCGCGCGACCCCGGGAGGCACCACTTCCTGGTCTCGGATCTCTTCTCCGCACTTCCGCCCGGGCGGCGCGCCGACGTGATCGTCTTCAACCCGCCCGCGAACCCGCTGCGCTCCGACGATCCCTATCTCACGCGGGTCAATTTCTCGGGCTCCGCGATCATGGTGCGCTTCTTCGACGAGATCGCCTCTCGAGAGCTGCTCGCGCCGGGGGGAGAGGTCATCACCGTGCTCTCGAACGCAAGCAACCTCCAGGGCATCACGGGGCACGCGATCCGCAGGGGCTTCAGGCCCGAGCTCCTGAGGCGGAAGACCTGGTCCGCTCCCTACGACAAGATCCTGACACACCTCCTCTCCTTCTCGTTGGATTCACGCTGAACCTCACGTTGTGACGAGAGCTTGACCGATGGCCCAGCACCGCACGCAGCCCCACCAGGAGGCATTGAGCTTCGGATCGTACTGGAAGCTCGCCCTCCCCCTGACCCTCGCTGGCCTGTCGGGGCCCATCATGAACGCCACCGACACCGCCGTCATGGGGCACTTCGGCGACGCGGCCACGATGGGTGGAGTCGCCGTCGGCAGCCAGATCTTCAACACCCTTTACTGGCTCCTCGGCTTCTTCCGGACGAGCACGAGCGGCTTCACTGCCCAGGCGCGCGGCGCCGAAGATCGCCAGGAGGCCACGTTGCAGCTATTTCGTCCGCTGGTCTCCGCGGGCCTGGTCGGCTGCGTCTTCGTGCTGCTGCAGGGCCCCCTCGGGGCCGCCGGCATCGATTTGATGGGGGCCCACGGACAGGTCGCGTCCCACGCGGCGGCCTATTACGAGGCGCGCATCTGGGGGGCTCCCGCAGTGCTGATGGGCTACGTGGTCGCGGGCTGGCTCATCGGCATGGCCGAGGTGCGTTGGGTGACGCTGCTCTATATCGGGATGGATCTGCTCAACCTGGCCCTCACCGTCACCTTCGTCACGGCGCTCGACCTCGGGGTGAGCGGCGTCGCCTGGGCCACCGTGCTGGCCGAGGTGACCAAAGTCGTCGTCGGAATCCTGGTGATCTGGCGCAAGGGCCACCTGCGCGGAGTCCCGATAAGGTGGCAGCACCTCGCCGATCTCCGCGCCATCACCCGCATGTGGCGCGTGAACGGCGATGTCCTCGTGCGCACGACCTGCCTGCTCGGCGTCTTCGGCTGGATCACCCGCCAGAGCGCGCTCCTCGGCCCCGAGGTCCTGGCCGTCAACGCGATCCTGATGCACATGCAGCTCGTCATCTCCACCGGGCTGGGCGGGCTCGGGAACACCGCGGGCATGCTCGTAGGCCAGGCGATAGGGGCCCAGTCCCAGGAGCGCTTCCACGGCACGATCCGGCTCTCGTTCTGGACGGCATCGCTGTCCGCGCTCGCCATCAGCCTCGCGTGCCTCGCCGCGCAGCCGGCCATCCTGGGGCTGTTCACGCCGCTGGAATCGATCGCGCAGATGACGGGCCGCTACTTCATCTGGATGGTCCTGTTCCCGGTCGCGATCTTCTGGAGCATGATCCTCGAGTGCGTCTTCACGGGCGCGACGCGGGCCGGCCCCGTCCGCAACTCGCTGCTCGCGGCCACCCTGGTCTTCTTCGCCACCTGGCCTGTCGCCTCGGCCCGCTGGGGCAACCACGGGCTCTGGATGGCCTTCGTCCTGTTCAGCCTGACGCGCTCCGTCTATCTCCACCTGGCGCTCCCGAGGCTCCTGCCCCTGGCGTTCCCGGCGCGCCGTCGGGAGCCCGTCATCGCCTGACGCGCGCCTCTGGGCCGCGCTCCGCGTCACGTCACTTCACGTCACTTCACGTCACTTCACGTCACGTTCCGGTCCCAGCTCCAGGAGAGTGCTCGATGTGTTCGATCGCTGGCATCTTCAACAAGAAGCGGCCCATCGGCGCCGCGCAGCACGACGAGATGGCGTCGCTCCTCGAGGCGATGCACCACCGCGGGCCGGACGCGCGGGGCAGCCTGCAATGCGCGAGCTGGGCTCTCCTCGGCAGCAACCGGCTGCGCATCACCGACGCCGGGAACCCCGGCGCGGACATGCCGCTCACCTCGGACGATCAGCGCCTCGCCATCGTCTTCAACGGCGAGATCTACAACCACCGCGACCTGCGCGCGCGGCTGTCGGGGTTCCCGTTCAAAACCGCCTCGGACACCGAGGTCATCATCGCGGCGTACGATGCCTGGGGGCTCGCCTGCGTGGAGCAGCTCGAGGGCATGTTCGCCTTCGCCCTGTTCGACAGCGCGACGCAGACGGGGCTCATCGCCTGCGATCCCACCGGACAGAAGACCGTTTACCTGTGGGAGGACGACGACGCCCTCGTCTTCGCCTCGGAGATCGACCCGCTCATCAAGGACCCCTACCGCAAAAAGGACTGGGACCTCGACGGCCTCGCGGAGTTCACCGCGCACCGCTTCATCCTGGGCAGCGCCACACACGTCCGGCAGATCCGCAAGCTCGAGTCCGGCACCTGGCTGACCAGGACGCCCGAGCGGCAAGAGACGGGGCGCTTCTACCGGATCCCGCGCGGCGACCTGGCGAGGACCGACGTCCCCGCGATCCGGCAGGACATCAGGGACGCGGTCATCGACGGATGCCGCAGGACGTTTGACCTGGAGGTCCCCTACGGTCTCCTGCTGAGCGGCGGCATCGACTCCACGGCGGTCCTCTCGGCGGCCCGCCGCGCCGGCCTGCCGATGAGGACGTTCTCCATCGGCTTTCAGCCGACGGGTCAGCTCCTCCCGAGGAGCACCAGCGTCTTTGACGAGTTCGCCTATTCGAGAGCGCTCGCGCGCGAGCACGCCACGCAGCACACCGAGATCACCCTGTCGGACACCGACTACTGCGCTTACCTCGACCGGTGGATCGAGACCGCCGGGGAGCCGCTCGGGTCTCAGGAGGCGCCCTGCCTCATCCGGCTCTTCGAGGAGGCAGGGCGAGAGACGCGCGTGATCTTCTCCGGGAGCGGGCCTGACGAGATCTTCGACGGGTACTCCTATGGCCGGGCGATGGCGGACGTGCCCCTCCCCGAGCTCGCCGAGCGCTACTTCGCCACCTTTCACTGGTCCGGCAAGACCGACCTGAGGCAGCTCATGCCGCACCACGACGCCGCGCGCCTGACGACCCGAAAATACCGCCAGATCCTCTCGCTCTACAGCGACTGGCCGCTCGACAGCCTGCAGGCCGTCCAGCTCCTGCACTTCCACGGCCGGCTCGTCGTCTACGAGTTCCGGCAGATGGACCTCATCAGCATGCGCCACAGCGTCGAGGCCCGTTCGCCCCTCGCCAGCACCGAGCTCGCCCGCGTCGCCTTCGATTTCCAGAGCAAGCTGAAGCAGCAGGGCGGCTCCGAGAAGGGAATCTACAAGCACGCCCTCGTCGATCTCGTGCCCCCGGTGATCGCCTCGCGCAAGAAGCAAGGGTTCCCCATCCCCGCGGAGATGTGGTTCTCGAGGCCGTTCGCGGACAGGGCCGCCATCCTCTTCGACCAGGGCTGCGTGCTGAGCAGCGCCGGCCTCGTCGACCCGAACTACTTGAGAAGGCTCTGGGAGGATCCGGACCCGGCCACCCGCAACCTGTTCTCCCGCCTGTACACGGCCGAGGGCATCCTCCGGCGCCAGGCGCCGCACCTCGCGCCGTCGCGGGCCGCCTGATCCCAGGCGCAGCAGGACGGGAAATGACAGCCTTGGCGCAGCGCTCGCGCCCACTAAATGCAACTCATTTGCAATTGACATTTAGTTTCCAATGACGCATAAGTGGCCTGCCAGCGTCGGCGAGCTCGCCGGCGGTCCCGTCATGCTCGCGACACAGCGGCCTCCGGAGCCGCGCGGAGAAGCCCTCGCGCGCGGCGCGCCTGGCCTCGAGATCAGACGGCACGCCCGGCGAGATCGCGCCTGATCTCCCGCCATCCCCGGTGGGCCCTCCGGCGCCACCGCTCGCGCTCCCTGCCACCTGTCGGTCGCGGCGCCGTGAATTCGAAGGGGGCACGTTGCTCAGGAAGGGGGTCCTCATGGAGTCGATGGTCGAGCCGCTCGCGAGCCCTCTTCCCGGACCATCGAGGGGAGCGCCGCTCCCTTGGCCTGGCACACCGATCCTGACGAACGGCTCCGCTGATCTGGAGGACCTCATGAACACGGTCATCGATTCTTCGCTTCCGACACGCATTCACCGCATCTACCAAGAGCTCGCGACCCTGGGCTCCCTCGAGCCGAGCCAGCGGGTGAACCACCTGTTCAGCGAGCTCGTGAGCATCTCCATGTCGCGCTCGCGCGGCGAGGCCGACGTGGTGCTCGGAGATCCCGCCGTGAGCGCGATCCGGGAGGGCCTGTGGCGCATCTGCTCGCGCGGCGAGTACGAGCTGGAGCGCCACTGGACGCGGCGCATCGCCGCCGCGGACGACCCGGCGGCCGAGCTCCGGAGCTTCCCGTACGCCGTGAATTACGAGAAGCTGACCCGGCTCGAGCTCTCCGGCCTGCTGGGCGTGCGCGACGAGCCGCCGCGGCGCGTGCTGTTCATCGGCGCCGGTCCGCTTCCCTTCACCTCGATCCTGCTCGCCGAGCGCCTCGGCTTCCCGGTCAGCAACATCGACGTCGACGAGGAGGCGTGCGCCGACGCCCGCGCGCTCGCGCGCCGGCTCGGGCTCTCGGAGAAGCTCAGGTTCATCTGCGCCGACGCCCTGGCCTGCTCCGACCTCTCGGAGTTCGACTGCGTGTTCCTCGCCGCGCTCGTCGGCATGAATCGGCGCGAGAAGACCCGGCTGCTCCACCACCTCCACGGGGTGATGCGCCCGGGCGCGCTGCTCCTCGTCCGCAGCTCGCAGCGACTACGCACGCTGCTCTACCCCGAGGTCGACATCCATGGAATGGCGCCTTTCGAGCCGCTCCTGGAGATCCATCCGCACGACGAGGTGATCAACTCGGTCATCATCGCGGAGCGGCCGGGGCACGACCGGATCGCCGGCTGAAGCGGTGACATGCTAAGGTCCCGGCCTGTCAGGATCTGGCCGAGGAGCCCATCATGTTCAACCCTGCGATCCCATCGAAGCTGCCGTCGACCGGCGTCAGCATCTTCACGGTGATGACGCGCCTCGCGAACGAGCACGGCGCCATCAACCTGTCGCAGGGCTTCCCGGATTTCGACTGCGCGCCAGAGCTGGTCGAGACGGTCGCCCGCCACATGCGCGCCGGCCACAACCAGTATGCCCCCATGCAGGGCGTGCTGGCCTTGCGCGAGGCTCTCTCCACGAAGATCGAGCGGATCTACGGCCGCCGCTACGACCCGACGACCGAGATCACGATCACCTCGGGGGCGACCGAGGGCATCTTCAGCACGCTGACCGCGTTCGTCCGGCCCGGGGACGAGGTCATCCTTTTCCAGCCTTGCTACGACTCGTACGCGCCGGCCGTGCTGCTGAACGGCGGCACGCCCGTGTTCGTCACGCTCCGCTTTCCGGACTACCGCGTCGACTGGGACGAGGTGCGGCGCGCGATCACGCCGCGGACCCGGCTCCTGCTCATCAACTCGCCGCACAACCCGACCGGAACGATGCTGTCGGCCGACGACATGCGCGAGCTCGCGCGGGTGCTGGAAGGGACCGACGCCCTCGTCGTCGGCGACGAGGTGTACGAGCACATCCTCTTCGACGGGCGCCGGCACGAGAGCCTCGCGCGGTATCCGGAGCTGGCCGACCGCTCCGTGGTCATCAGCTCGTTCGGGAAGACGTACCACACGACCGGGTGGAAGGTCGGCTACTGCGCGGCGCCGCAGCCGCTCTCGGCCGAGATCCAGCGGGTGCATCAGTTCGTGACCTTCGCGGTGAACGCGGCCATCCAGCTCGCATATGCCGAGGTCGTGGCGCACGATCCGCTCGCCGCCGATCTCGCCCCCTTCTACCAGGCAAAGCGCGACCGGTTCCTGAAGCTCATCGAGGGCTCGCGGCTGCGCCCCCTGCCGTGCGAAGGCACGTATTTCCAGCTCGTTGACTATTCCGAGATCACGACGGAGCGAGACGCCGATTTCGCGCTGCGCCTCATCCGCGAGCACGGCGTCGCCTCGATCCCGATCTCCCCGTTCCTGTCCGGCGTGGAGCCCGGGCCCGTCCTGCGGTTCTGCTTCGCCAAGCGGGACGAGACGCTCGAGCGCGCGGCGGAGCGGCTGCGCCGGGTCTGAGGCGCGGCGCCCCGCGCCCCTCAGGCGCCCGCGCGCGCCCGCTCCGGGAAGAGCGACAGCAGCCCGCCCGACGAGGCCTCGCACACCCCGCGCTCGGTGATGAGCGCCGTGACCAGCCTCGCGGGCGTCACGTCGAAGGCGTGGTTGGCCGCCGGGCTGCCCGGCGGGGTGATACGCACCGTCGCCAGCGCGCCGGAGGGCAACCGCCCTGCGACGTCGCAGAGCTCCGAGGGGTCCCGCTCCTCGATAGGGATCTCGCGCACGCCGTCGTGAAGGGCCCAGTCGATGGTCGGCGACGGGAGCGCCACGTAGAAGGGCACGTCATTGTCCCTGGCCGCGAGCGCCTTCAGGTAAGTGCCGATCTTGTTCGCCACGTCGCCGCGGGCCGTCGTGCGGTCTGTGCCCACGATGCACAGGTCCACCAGGCCATGCTGCATGAGGTGGCCCCCCGCGTTGTCGGCGATGACGGTGTGCGGCACGCCGTGCTGGCCCAGCTCCCACGCCGTCAGGCCGGCGCCCTGGTTCCGCGGCCGCGTCTCGTCCACCCAGACGTGCACGGGGATGCCCGCGTCGTGCGCCATGTAGATCGGCGAGAGCGCCGTGCCCCAGTCCACGGTGGCCAGCCACCCCGCATTGCAGTGGGTGAGCACGTTCACGGGCCCCGCGCGCCCTCTGCGCTCGCAGACCTCCTGGAGGAGCCTCAGCCCGTGCTCGCCGATCGCGCGGTTGATGGCGACATCCTCATCGCACAGCGCCGCCGCGCGCCGGTAAGCGGCGGCCACGCGCTCGGGCGGCGGCAGCGGCGCCACGGAGCGCCGCACCTCGTCGAGCGCCCACCGCAGGTTCACCGCCGTGGGGCGCGCGCCGACGAGCAGCGCGTACGCCTGCTCCAGCGCCCCATCGGACGCATCCTGCCGCAGCGCGAGGCACACCCCGTAGGCGGCCGTGGCGCCGATGAGGGGCGCTCCGCGCACCAGCATGCCGCGGATCGCGCGCGCGGCGTCGCCCGCCGTGGCCAGCCGCACCGTCGCGAAGTGGTGCGGCAGCCGGGTCTGGTCGATGACACCGATGGACCAGCCGTCGGCCTCGACCCAGATGGATCGCATCGGCTTGCCAAGGACCTTCATCGGCGCAGCACCCGGCCGGCCACCGCGTAGAGCCGCTCGACGAGCGCGGGATCGCGCGCCTCCGGGGCGGTGACGATCGCGCTGTCCAACGCCGTCTGGCAGCCGTGGCGGCAGGGGCCCTGGTGGCTGCCGAGGAGCGGCGCCACGTTCCTCACCAACGCGCGCCCTGTCCGCGTTGCGCTGCAGCACGGAGAGTCAATGCTCTGCTCTGTTCGACTCACGCTATTGGGCCATCCATCCGCTCGCTGCGCGGGAGCGCGGACGGATCGAGGCGTTCGAAGCTCGTGAACACGGGGTGGCCGTGCCCAGGGGTGATGGGCGCCTCGCCCCGATCCAGGCACGCGGTGCGCAGCCCGGCGTCGCGGGCCGCGCGGAGCTCGGCCACGCTGTCCGACAGGAAGAGGATGCCTGCAGGCAGCAGATCGAGCTCCCGGGCGATGAGGGCATACGACCGAGGCTCCACCTTCGGGCCGGTCGTGGTGTCGAAGTAGCCGGAGAACAGCGGTGTCAGGTCGCCGTGGGCCGTGTGGCCGAACAGCAGCTTTTGCGCAGCGATCGAGCCGGACGAGTAGACGTACAGGCGGAGCCCGCGCGCGTGCCAGGCCCGCAGGGCCGCCGCCGCGTCCGCGTGGACGTGCCCTGTGAGCTCGCCCCGCGCGTAGCCCTCGGCCCAGAGGAGCCCCTGCAGCGCCTTGAGCGGCGTGACCTTGCGGTCCTCGTCCATCCAGCCCAGCAAGAGCGCCACGGTGCCCTCGTCGCCCGGCGCCACGTCGCCGGCGAGCGCCCGCGCCTCGTCGAGGTGCCGGCGCACCGCCGGGTCGTCCCGGCGCGACGCCACGAAGGCAGGGAGGCGCTGCCGGGCGAAGGGGAAGAGGACCTCCTTCACGAAGGCGATGGAGCTCGTCGTCCCCTCGATGTCGGTGACGACCGCGCGCACCGCGCTCACGGCGCGTACCTGGGGAACCGGTCCGCGATGTCGCTCCCCGTGAAGTTACCCACCCAGCCCTCCGGACGCTCGAAGAAGCGGATCGCCGTGAACAGGGGCCGAGATCCCATGTCGAACCAGTGCCGCATCTCGGCGGGCACGCTGATGAGATCGCCGCGCGTACACACGATCTGGAGCACCCGCTGCCCGGCGTGGAGGTAGAAGCAGCCGCTGCCCTCCACCAGGATACGGGACTCGTCCTCGGTGTGCGTGTGCTCGGACAGGAACTTCTTCCGCGCCTGCTCCGCGTTCGGCGCGTCCGGCCTCATGCGCACCACGTCCACGATCTCGTAGCCGTGCGCCGCGCGCTCGACCTCCACCACGTGGCGGTAGGCGGCGAGCACCTCCTCCTGGCCGGCGCCGTCCGGCAGCGGAATGGAAGCGTCGACGCGCTCGAAGCGGACGCCGACGGCGCCGAGCTCGCGGCAGATGTCGTCGAGATCGGTGTACACACCCGACGGCTGGTCCGGCTGGTCCTCAGGATAGATGGTCAGGTGACTCATCGAAAGAGCCTCATCTTTTCGAGCTCGCAGGTGAGCAGGTGTTCCAGCGCCACCGTGTGGCGGCGCGCCTCGCGCACGGATCGGCCCCAGGCATAGAGCCCGTGACCCGCGATGAGGTAGCCCACCGCCTCCGGGCGGCGGGCCAGCTCCGCGGACACGCGCTCGGCGAGCCGGGGGACGTCCTGGTCGTTTGAAAAGACGGGGATCACGACGGTCGCCTCGTGGGTGCGCGTGTCGCCCAGCGCCTTGAGCAGCTCGAGGCCGCGCAGCGCGATCGCCCCCTCGGGCTCGCGCAGCGAGGACAGGAGCGCGCTGACCACCGAGTGGGTGTGCAGCACGGCGCCCACCTCGGGGCGCTCGCGATAAAGGTGGAGGTGCAGCGGCGTCTCCGCCGACGAGCCCGGCGGCGGCGGCGCGTGAATGTCTGCCGCCAGGATCTCGGCCTCGGTCAGCTCACCCTTGTCCACGCCCGAGCGCGTGACAGCCGCGGTCCACGCGTCCAGCCGGCGCGAGAAATTGCCGCTCGTCGCCGGCACGAACCCGCGCAAGCTCAAGAAACGACCCACCTCCACGAGCTCCCACGCTGCCTCGGCCAGGGCGGACGAGGCCGGGGAGGCGGCCAGGGCAGAAGCTGCCGACATGCTCACCTGTCCTCTCCTCGGCCTCCATGTACAACGGGACCCAAGAAAACGCAACTCGTTTGCATTTATTCTTCGCCGCTCGAACATCTTCACTGTGTGCGCTTGATTCATTTTGCAATTAAGTTGCTGTAGTAGTAACAGCGGCGCGCCCGGGATGACGCCAGTTCGCCGCGGCGCGCGCCGCAGCGGCCTATCCACGTGGACAGGCGTGGCTCGCCCGTCACCCCCTTCCGCCGGGCTCCGCCGAATGGAGGCTTCATGCTGAAGTACACGTCCCAGCTCCGAGAGATCCCCCGCGACGTCGTAGGCGGCATGCTCGACGACGTGGCGCGCGCCGACATCCCGTGGACCGAGAACTACTCGCGGTATCAATCCGGCGGGTGGAAGACGGCCGCGCTCTACAACGCGAGCGGAGACTCGCAGGAGAACGATCTCGCCGACTGCACGCCCGTCCCCACCGAGGTCGTCCTGCAGCTGCCCCGGGTCCGCGCCTTCATCGAGGGGTCAGGCCTCCAGCTGATGTGGGTCAGGCTCCTGCGGCTCGATCCCGACGCGTTCCTGTGGGAGCACACCGACTACGGGGCTCACAACCTGAGCCGCGTCCCCAGGCTGCGGCTGCACGTTCCCCTGAAGACCAACCCGGACGCGCTCATCGTCCTGCCGTCGCGCTCGGTCCACATGAAGAGCGGCTTTCTCTGGAAGCTGTCTCCTCACCAGACGCGCCATGGCGCCTGCAACCGCGGCTCGGAGGTCCGTATCCACCTGATCCTCGACTGCTACATGAGCGGAGCGCTGGAAGCGCTCGTCTCCCGGGAGTTCCTCGATCCGGACGCGCTGAGGGACAAGCCGCGTCTCTCGGAGGAGCGCTTCGCGGAGCTCTGCCGCGCCGCGGACGCGCTGGTGGGCGGCGGCCGCCAGGGCGCCGCAGAGGACCTGTTCCGGAAGGCGTTCCACGATCACGACCTGGGCTCCCTGTCGAGCTACGACCTGCTCGCGCGCTATCACGAGGAGCGCGGCGACGCCGCCCGGCGGGATCACTGGTTGAACGAGAAGATCACCTTCCTGAACCTCAACGTGCCAGGACATCCGTTCTATCAGCACGCCCAGGCGTGAGGCCTGCCATCAAGGAGGGGAGCTCGAGGAGGAAGGCGCATCTGCCGCCGCCCAGGCTCATCCACATCGGCCAGCGCGCGCGCCGCCGGCGGCGCCGGAAGCGGGGGATGCGCCCGATTGCCAGCGAGGGCGGACCTTCATACGATGATCATGTTGCAGGCTCGGGGGGGCTCCGCGCTTCGACGAAAACGGCGGACAATGCTCGGTATCAACCACGCACAGACCGGCGCGCTGGAGGACCGCTCGCCAGGCGGCTCCGAGGCGCGCCCTTCGGCCCGTCGGGAGCGGGAGCGGCTCTCCGGCGCGCGGGACGCCGCCGGGCCGGGCGAGGGCCGCACCAGGCCGGCCCCCGCGCGGCGCTGCGTCACGGCGCGCGCCGTCCGCTCCGACATGTTGCTCGTGCTGCTCGCCGCGCTCGCCGCGCTCGCCGCGGGCGGCGCCCTCGGGTGCGGACACGCCTGCAACTACGGCTTCTCGCCGTGCCCGGCGGTGTCCCCCGCGACCACCGCGCCGGGCTCGAGGGGCGCGCAGGGTACCTGCCCGACCGAGTATCGCCCGATGTGCTCCAACATCCGCTGCGTAACCGACAAGAACGGCTGCCAGATCTGCGATTGTGTGGAGACCGGGGCGGCCCCGCTCCACCCGCGCGACGTGCAGCCGCCGGACGGACGGTGATCGCAGCGCCCCGGAGGAGCGACCCCATGAATGCACAGAAAGACGACGCGAGGCAGGCCGACGAGCTCCTCGCCGAGGCCGAGCGGATCTCGGCGATCCTCGCCGAGCACGCGGCCCGGCACGACCGGGACACCACCTTCCCGATCGAGGGGCTGGCCGCCACGATCCGCTCACCGATCAACACGGCGCTGCTCGGCGGGGCCGCCGGCGACGACGCCGCCCGCGCGCCCTGCTCGTGGCTCACCTTCGGCCGCATCGTCGCCATCCTCGCGCGGGGCGATGCGTCGTTCGCCACGGCGTGGCTCATGCACCAGGGCGCCAGGTCCGTGTACCCCGCCCTGACGGCCCCCGACGAGCGGTCCCGCTTCGAGCAGGCGATCCGCCGCGGCGCGTGGGTCGGCAACGCGCTCTCCGAGCCCACCAGCGGCAACATGTTCCTCGTGCCGCGCCAGGTGGCCCAGAAGGCCGAGGGCGGCTATCGCCTGACCGGCGAGAAGCGCTTCGTCACCGGGTGCGAGCACGCCGACTACTTCTTCACGGCCGCGGTCTGCGACGGCCAGCCCGCGTTCTTCCTCATCGACAGGGACGACTCGATCGCCATCGAGCCCGTCTGGGACACGCTCGGCATGCGGGCCACGCGCAGCCAGATCGTCCGCTTCCAGGGCACGCTCCTGCCCGAGTCGCGGCGGCTCGCGATCGATCCGCTGGCGCCCAACCCCATCCCCAACGGCCTCGCCTGGCTCTCCGTCGGCATCGCCGAGGCCGCCATGGCCGCGGCCGTGGCCTACGCCAGGGAGCGGGTCCTGCCGCCGGGCGACCGGCCCATCGCCGAGCTGCAATGGGTGCAGTTCGCCGTGGCCGACATGAGCACGCGCCTCGAAGCCGCGCGCGCCCTCGCCATGCGCACGGCCGCCGCCCTCGACGCGGGCGACCCGAGCTACGGCCTCCTGCAGCTGCAATCCAAGGTGGTGGCCAACGAGGCCGCGGTGGCCATCGCCACCTCGGCCCTGGAGATCGCCGGCGGCGCCGGGTACATGCGCACCCGCCCCATCGAGCGCCACCTTCGCGACGCGATGAGCGGCCCCGTCATGGCCCTGTCCGGCCCCGCGATCCGCGACATCGTGGGCAAGGCGCTGCTCGGCGTCGCCTGACGCCACGCGCGCGGCCACCTCGCGCTCGCGCCGCGCGGGCTCGCGCGCTCTGGGCGTCCGAGCGCCTCAGCCGAGCAGCTGCCGGATTTGATCGAGCAGATCCGGAAAGCCGATCCCCTTGGAGATCACCGCGTCCGGCGGGGGCGCGTCGCCGAGGTCCTCGCCGCCGCTGCCGCTGATCAGCACCGCCTTCGCGCGCGGCAGGCGCGCCCGCAGCACCGCCACGAGATCGGTGCCGTGGCCGTCGCCGAGGTTCTGGTCGAGCAGCGCGAGGTCGTACCGCGCCCCCTCCGCCGCGAGCTTCTGCCCGGCCTCGGCGAACGAGGCGGCCTCCTCGACCTGGAAGCCCTCGTCCTCCAGGAGCGTCGCGAGCACGAGCCGAGACGACGCGTCGTCGTCCACGAGGAGCACCGTCACGCGCACGCCGCCCTCCTCCTCCGCCGCGGCCGGCATGCTCGCGGCCCCGCAGCGCGCAGCGCCCGCCGCCGTCCGGCGAGTTGTCCCGCGCCCCTCAGCACGTCCCCGGTTCGCTCCGGGCGCGCGCGATCGTGTGCATCAGCTCGCGCACCTCGAACGGTTTGTGAAGGCAGGCGTACCCGCCCTGGCTCGTGAACGCGTGGATCATCTCCGGCGTCGCGCAGCCGGTCATCGCGATCACCGTGATCGGGCGGCTCAGCTGCCGGATCTGCTCGCAGGTCCTCACGCCGTCCAGGGAGGGCATCCGGAGATCGAGCACGCACACGTCGACCGCCGCGTCGCGCGCGCGCGCGATGGCCGTGTGCCCGTCGTACGCGGCCTCGGCGCGCAGCCCGGCCGCCTTGAGCCCCGCCACGATCGACTCCGCGACCGCGGGGAGATCGTCCACGACGAGCACGCCGCGCGACGAGAGGGCCCGCGCGACGATCCGCATGAGGTGCTCCATCGAGAAGGGCTTGTAGATGACCGCGTACACGCCCTCGCCGATGCCCTGCTCGATGAGGTGCTCGCGCGCGAAGGCGGTCATCAGCACCACGGTGAGCTCCGGCTGGAGCCGCTTGATCTCCCGGAACGTCGCGACGCCGTCGAGGCCGGGCATCCTCACGTCGCTCAGCACGAGCGCGAAGCGCCGCTGCCTCACGAGCTCGAGGGCGTGCGCCCCGTCGCGCGCCTCGACGACCTCGTACCCCTCGAGCTCGAGGTTCGCCGCGAGCGTGGCCCGCATGCCCTCCTCGTCGTCCACCACGAGCACCGGTCCGCTCACTTGCATCGACGGCCGTCCCCTTCCGCTGTCACGCGGGCTGCGCGGAGTGTACCTCTACCGCCGCGGCGCGCGGCAACCGGATGGTGAACGTCGTCCCGGCGCCGGGCGCGCTCTCCACCTCGAGCGTGCCGCCGTGCAAACGGACGATTCCGGCGGTGATGGCGAGCCCGAGGCCGGTCCCCTTCAGCTTCGTGCTGAAGAGCGGCTCGAAGATCTTCGCGATGTGGTCCTCCTCGATCCCCTCCCCGTTGTCGGCCACCGTCAGGACCAGCGCGTCGCTACCCACATACCCACACACGCGCACCCACCCCTCGCGTCCCTCGGGGATCGCCTCGGCCGCGTTCTGGATCAGGTTCACGAGCACTTGCCGGAACTGGTCCTTGTCGAGGCTCGGCACCGGCAGCGCCGCCGGCACGTGGTTCTCCAGGCGCACGTGCGCGGGCGGCTCGACGACCGACATCGCGTCGTCCACGAGGGGCGCGAGCGGGCAGGCGGTGCGGCGGAGCCTGCGCTCTCGCGCGAAGTCCAGGAGATCGCCGATGATCCTGTTGCACGAGAGGAGCTCCTTCTCCATCAGGCCGAGGAACTGGGCGACGCGCGGCTCCGCGCCGACCTCGGTCCCGGCGAGGCGCTTCTTGAGGTAGTGCGTCGCGTTCCGGATGGCGCCGAGCGGGTTGCGGAGCTCGTGGCCGACGCTCGCCGCGAGCTGCCCTATCGCGGCGAGCCGCTCGACGCGCAGGCTCGACGCCTGCGCCTCGCGCAGGCTCTCGGCCATGTGGCGGAGCGCCGCGCCCATGCGCCCGAACTCGTGCTCTCCCAGGTCGGGCACGCGGTGATCGAGGTCGCCTCCGGCGATGCGCCTCGAGCACTCCGCGAGCGCGCCGAACCCGCGCGCCATCGAGCGCAGCAGGCCGCCGAGGAGCACGACGAGGCTCACGAGCGCCGCCGTCATCAGGGCGATGCTCGCGATCCTGATCCTGGCGCGCGCGCGGCCCGCCTCCTCCGCGTTCCGCGCGACCTCGCGCCGCGCGTCGGCGATGGCCGCGTCGATCTGGGGCACGAAGCCCTCTTCGTACTCGGCCTCCGGGCGCTCCACGAACCTCCGGTAGGCCGCCGGATCCCCGGCGCTCGCCATGCGGGACACCTCGCCGACGCCCCCGGCGATCGCCGCGAAGCTCGCGCGCATCCGGCGAAGGCGCGCGTCGCCTCCCTGCGCCTCGCGCGGCGCCTCGGGGGCGCGCTCGCCCTCGATCAGCGCCCGCTCGAGCGGCGCCCACGCCCCTTCGAGCGGCTCCTGCGCCCGATCGATCGCCTCCGCCGCGGCCAGGTCGCGCGCGACGAGCTCGGCCAGGTAGCGGAGCTCCTCGGTGTCGCCGCCGCCGAGGGAGATCTCCGCGGCTTCCCGCATGTAGCGGCCGGCGTGGTTGGCGAGCGTGACGTGGCGGGTGAGGTCCTCGTACGACAGCTCGGCGCGCCGCTCACGCCGCGTCATGCTGGCGGAGGTGACGTAGAGCGCGCCGGTCGCGAGCAGCACGACGACCGCGGCCACGGCGAAGATCAGCGAGAGGGCGGCCCGGATGCTCACCGCGGCGCCTCGGGCGCGCGCGCCGTCACAGCCGCTCCTCGGCGCCCGCGCCGGGCGGCTCGGGCGCTACCGCGAGGGGCAGCTCGATGCAGGCCAGCGTGCCGGAGGGCGCGCCCCGGCCGAGGGTGAACGTGCCGAAATAGCGGCGCGCGACGCGCCCGGCGATGTTGAGCCCGAGGCCGAGGCGGCCCGGCTTGGTGGTGTAGAACGGGCGCGTGATCACCTCCCGCTCCGCCTCGGCGACGCCCGTCCCGGTGTCGCCGACCTCGATGCGGTAGCGCGCGCCGAGCACGCTCCCGCGCAGCGCGACCACCCCGCCCCCGGGCATCGACTCCGCCGCGTTCTCCACGAGACACCGGATCGCCAGCGCGAGCTCGGCTGGATCGAGCTCGACCACGCCGTCCACCGCCTCGACGTCGACGCGGATCCCCGGCTCGGCGATGCGCGCGCACGCCGCCGCCGTGAGGACGCACTCGCGGGCGCTCGCGCTCACCGGCCGCCGCCTGAGGCTCGCGTTCGCGTCGACGACGCCGTCGACCAGCGCGCTCGCCGCGATCGCCTCCTCGTCGATGACGTCGATGAACTGCTCCACCCGCGGGTCGTCCCGAAAGACCTGCTCCCGGGCGACCTTGCGCCTGATGAAGAACGCCGCATTGCGGATCGTCCCGAAGCAATTGCGCAGATCGTGGCGCAGCGTGGCCACGATCTCCTCGGCCGTCGCGGTCTGCTCCACCGCGCCGAGCGGATCTCGGCTCGTCATCGTGAGGGATCGCCTTCTTGGGTGCCGCGTTCGCCTCGGTGGGCGGTCACTTGAGCGTCCGGGCCGGGAGCCCCGCGTCGCCGACCCGCACCGTGTCCAGGTAGCTCGACGCCGCGCGGGAGGACGGGGGCGGGTCCGTGCGCACCCGCTCGCGCAGCGACGACACCGGCGCGTCCTGGGTCTCCCGCGGCCTGAGCGACGGCGCGCCCCTCACCGCCTTCGATCCGGGCGCGACGGTCTCGCGCGCCGCGGAGGCGCCCGCGCCGGCGGACCGCCTCGCGTGGGCGAGGCGCGCGAGCTCCAGGACGATCCTTGTGATCCGGGCGGGCTCGAACGGCTTGAGGATAACGTAGTGGCGGCCCCCCTCGCTGGAGCGGATGTACTCCTCGGCGCCGGTGATCAGCAGGCAGCTCGTGTAGAACGGCAGATCGGCGACCCGCTTGAGGAGCTCGTCTCCGTTCATCCCGGGCATCTTGTAGTCGGAGCAGACCACGTGGAACTGGCCTGTCTGCAGCAGCTCGAGCGCCCGGTGGGCGGACGTGCAGGTCTCGACGTCGACGTCGTCGTCGAGGATGGCCGCGATGCTGTCCAGCATTCTCCGCTCGTCGTCGACGACGAGCACGCGCAGCCGCTCCTGGGCATACAGGCTCACGATCTTCCTCTTGTGTGCTCGTGCGGTGGTTCGAACGCTGCTCTCGCGTGGCGAGCGACGGCAGGACGCCTCGCGTCATTTCCCGCGCGCGCCCGGCTCGCGCGCTCCAAGCTGTGCGGCGATGCCGCATCGACACACACGCTCTCGTGTCGACGCATGGCAGCTCGGAGCAGCGGCGCAGCAGATTAGGAATCTACACTACTCCCCCTATCCCGGCAAAGAGATTCCTGAACGATTCCTGAGCGGTTCACGATGCGCGCCGGCGCGGGGCGCCATCGCGCGTCTTTGTCGGTCTTCGTCCGTCTTCGTCCTTCCGAGTCACAGTCTTGAAACATTCGATTCACACAGACGATAAGTGCGTCGGCGGCCCCGCACGCGGGGCGCGCGTGAATTGCACATCTGCAAGGAGCGGAGAGGTCTCGGCGCTGAAAAGAGCCCACGAACTGCAACTCTGCAGGAGAGAGGCACCCATTGCAGAGTTGCAATCAGCGCAGGTGCGCTCTCGGCGCTGCTGCGCTGCTGGACGACGGGCGGGCGCGCGGCGGGAGGCCTTTCCAGGAGGAGCTGGGCCGTCCCCTCGGGGACCGGCGGCGACGGACGCGCGTCGCGCGACGCTGAGGACGGCTGCGCCCCTCGGGCCTCGGTCCGCGGCCCGCCCGACGCCCGCGGAGTGACCGCCGCGATCCCGTCTGGTAAGGTGTGTGTGTCCATGCCACCGGCCATCGACAAGCGCGCATTGCTCGCGGCTCTGAAGGACCAGCTCGCCCGCGAGCTCGAGCGCTCCACCGAACGGGCGCGCGACGCCGCGAGCGCCGTGACGCACGAGGAGAACCGCGCGGAGGGCGACAAGGACATGCGCGCCACCGAGGCGTCCTACGTGGCGAGAGGCCACAGCGAGCGCGTGCTCCAGATCGAGCAGGCGCTCGCCAAGCTCGGCGCCGTCACGGTGCGCGACTTCGGCCCTGGCGCCGGCATCGAGAGCTCGGCGCTTGTGGAGCTGGAGAGCGGAAAGCGGCGCGCGCTCTACTTCCTCCTGCCGGCCGCGGGCGGCGAGCGCATCCAGTTCCAGGGCGTCGAGCTGCAGACCCTCGCCACGACGAGCCCGCTCGGCGCGTCCCTGCTGGGCCTGTCGGAGGGCGACGAGGCCGAGGTCGCCACACCGCAGGGGACGCGCACCCACCTGATCGCCAGCGTGCGGTAACGCCAGCCCGGACGGGCCCGCGCTCGCCGCCGGCCTGCCCGCGGAGCCTGCCTCCAGAAAAAGAAGCTCGCCCTCGTAGGGCCCCCCTGCCTGCCGGCGTCACAGGGATGAACGACCCGCTCGGCACGACGCGGGCGACCCAGGAGAAGAGTCGATGACGCAGTCTCGTTGGTGGAGGCTTGGTGGGATATTGCCGCTCGTCGGCGCGCTCGTCGGCGCGTCCGGTTGCACGGCGGAGACGGGTCGGGGCGACACGTCCCCGAGCGACGAGGCCGCCGAGGCGGCCCTCGCCCAGGGGCCCTCGAGGGCCGGCGGTCACCGGGGGGGTTTCGGCGGCCATCGCGGCGGCCCGCACGGCCCCGAGCACCTCCTGCGCGCGGCGCTCCACGAGCTCGACCTCTCGGACGCGCAGAAAGCGACGATCGAGGGCGCCCTCGACGGCCTGCGCGACGGCGCGAAGGAGCGCCCGAAGGACGGGGGCGTGTTCGCGGCGCTCGCCGAGGGCGTGCGCGCGGGCAAGATCGATCGAGCCGCGATCGAGGCGAAGCTCCCCGACGCCGGCCGCGCGGCCGAGGAGCGCCGCGCGCGCGTCGCCGGAGCGCTGGGCACCCTGCACGCCACGCTCACGAAGGAGCAGCGCCGGCAGCTCGTCGACACGATCGCCGCGAAGATGGACGACCGAGAGGCGCGGGGCGAGCGCGGCCCGCGCGGCGGCGAGCGGGGCGGCGAGCACCACCGCGGCCCCCGCGGCGACCGCGGCGGCATGGGCGGCCCCGGCATGCGCGGCGGTCCGCTGGGCCATCTGCTCGCCGGCCTCGACCTGCGCGACGAGCAGCGCGCGCAGATCGACAAGGCCCTCGAGGGCGCGCGCCCGAGCGACGCCGGCCGGAACGCGCCGAAGGAAGATTTCGCGGCGAGGCGCGCCGAGATGCGCGCGCGGCTCGAGACGTTCGCCGCGGATCGCTTCGACGCGAACACGTTCCTGCCGCAGCCGCGCGCGGGCGAGAAGACGGGCCCGCGCGCGCACCTCGACCACATGGTCGACGCGCTGGCCGCGATCGTCCCGATCCTCGATGAGGCGCAGCGCAACGCCCTCGCCGAGCGCATCGAGAAGGGCCCGGCCGCGGGCAGGACCGAGCGCGGCGAGCACGGCCCTGGGCCCGGAGGGCGCGGCCTCGGGCCCGGCGGGCGCGGCTTCGGGCCCGGCGGGCGCGGCCTCGAGCGCCGCTGAGCGCCCGTCCCGGTAGCGCGCGCGGTGCCATGGGCGCAGAATCGCGGGGGCACGTGATCGTCGACCTCAGGCTCGTCGCAGCGCGCGTCGCCAGGGGCGATGACGCGGCCTTCCGGCAGATCGTCGAGCACACGCGCGCGCCGATGTACCGCCTCGCCGCGCGCCTCGTCGGCGACCTCGCGGAGGCCGAAGACGCGCTGCAGGAGGCGTTCGTCGACGCCTACCGCGCCCTGCGCGAGGGGCGCTACGACGGGAGATCGAAGGTGGAGACCTGGCTGTACCGCATCGTGACGAACGCCTGCATCGACGCCCTCCGGCGCCGCCGCGAGACCCCGCGCGAGGCGCCGGCCGAGCCCCGCTTCGACGGCCTCGTCTCCGCCGAGGCGCGCGTCGCGCTGCGCGAGCTCGACGCCCTGCTCGCCGCGCTCCCGCCCCAGGATCGCGCCGCGCTCGTCCTCGTCGCCGTCGAGGGCCTTCCCGCGAAGGAGGCCGCGGCCGCGCTCGGCTGCTCCGAGGGCGCCGTCGAGCAACGCCTGGTGCGCGCTCGCGCCGCGCTCCGCGCCCGGCAGATCGAGGAGGAGGCGCCGCATGCGTGATCGCGACGACGACGACCGGACCGGACCCGATCAGGACCTCGCGCGCCTCGCGGCCGCGACCGCGCGCCTCGACGCCGACGACCGCTTCACGGCGGCCGTGCTGCGCGCGGCCGCGGCGACGAGCGACCCGCTCGCGCGCCTCGCGGCCGCGACCGACGGCCTCGAGCCGGACGCCGGCTTCACCGACGCCGTCGTCCGCGCCGCGACGGCCGCTCCTCTCCTACCCGCGCGGCCTGCGATCGCCGACGGCATCGTCCGCTCGGGTCGCCCTGCCCTCGTCGTCACCGCCCTCGCGGCGGCCGCGAGCGTTATCTTCTTCCTGCAAACGCAGCGCGACGTGGACAGCGCGATCATGGCCTCCGTGGAGGCCCTCGAGGCGAGCGAATGACCGAGCGCCCCGCGCCCCCGCCCGCCCTCGCCCGCTGGAAGCCGCTGGCCGTGCTCGCCGCGGTGTTCCTGTTCGGCGGCGTCGCCGGCGCGGCCATCGGCCGCGGCACGGCCTTGCGCGACCTCGAGGCCACCTTCGGGGGCCCTCCGGCCGAGGCGCGCGCCAAGTTCCGCCTCAGGGCGATGCGCCGCCACCTCGATCTCACCGACCACCAGGTGCACGAGCTCAGGGCGGCCCTTGCCGAGGCCGAGGCCGAGCGGGACAGGCTCCTCTCCGAGTGCCGCCCCGCGCTCGACGCCCTCCGCGATCGCACCGACGCGCGCGTGAAGAGCCTGCTCACGCCCGAGCAGCTCACCCGCTACGAGGAGCTCGAGGCCGAGCGGCGGCGGCACCCGGGCCCGCCGCCGTTCCGACCGGGGCCTGGCCGCGGGCGCGGGCCGGGCGGGCGGGGCGACTGAGAGCCTGTCCAGGCAGAGCCAGCGAGCGCGCGCTCTCGCGCTACGCGAAGTCCTCTTCCTGCAGCGCGCAGTTGATCCCGAACGCCGCGGCGGCGCCCTCGGCGGCGGCCACGATGGCGAGCAGCACCTCCTTCGAGGCGTCCCCGGCGACGAAGACCCCTTCCCGGGTCGTCTCCTCGTGCTCGGCGACCGTCTCGACGCCGCGCTCCTCCGTGATCCTGCAGCGGAGCCGCTCGGCCAGATCCGCCCCCTGCTCCTGCTTCGCCTTGAGGAAGAGCGAGCGGCGCTCCACGGCGCTGCCGTCCTCGAACACCACGCGCTCCAGCATCCCGTCCCTGCCCTCCAGCCGTGCGACTCGCTCCTCGCGCACGCCGATCCCGTGCCGCGTGAGCCGATCGGCGTCCGATCTCGACAGGGGCGCTGGCCCGTCCGTGAACAGGACCACGTCATCGCTCCACGTCTTCATGTTCACGGCGAGCGAGACCCCGGAACAGCCCTGTCCGTACACGCCGATTGCCTGATCGCGCGCCTCCCATCCATCGCAGTAGGGGCAGTGGTGCACGCTCTTGCCGTACATCGCGGCGAGCCCGGGGAGCTCCGGCAGCCGGTCGACGAGCCCGGTGGCGAGCAGCAGCTTCCGGCAGCGCAGGCGCTCGCCTCCTTCCAAGATCACCTCGAAGCGCCCCTGTCCACGGCGGACGTCTGAGACGGCCGCCTCGCGGATCTCGACGTCGTAGGGCTCCAGCTGCTCGCGCGCGATCCGCCTGAGCTCGGACGGCGCGATCCCATCACGCGACAGGAACCCGTGCACCTCGCGCGCCGCGTGATTGCGGTACTGCCCCGAGTCGCACACGAGCACGCGCCTCCGGCAGCGCCCCAGGATGAGCGCCGCGCTGAGGCCGGCCGGCCCTCCGCCAACGATGATCACGTCGTATCCCGAGATGTCCGCTTCGCGTGTCGACATGGGGTCGGAGCCGCCTCGCAACGGGCGCGCCGCGCCACCACCGCGCACGGCGTGTCCCCGTCCCCGCCCGGGCTCGGGGGCGCCCGGCGCGCGCCGCTCGCCAGCGCTCCCTGGAACCGCTGGGGTCACCGCATGCGCTCCTGCATGAGCCTGTCGGCCGCGCGGCTCTCGGCTGTGACGCTGACGAGCGCTTGCGCACGCTCGGATCGATCCGAATCTGCCCACAAGGAGTCGGCCTCGCCCGCGCAGGCCGCGGCGCTGGATCAGCGAGCGCAGGGGCCATCACCCGCGACGGCGCGGCTCGCCGGGCGGGCGACGCGGATCACCGTCGAGACCACGATCCTGGTCGACGCCTCCGAGCCGGCGACGCAGCGGCTGCGGACCGCGGTCGAGGAGCGCGGCGGCACGTGAGCGCAACGCGACGACACCCAGGCCGCTCGCCGTCGTTCTGTCGAGCCTTCATGCAATGTGAGATTTCGATCACCCACCGCTCCTTACCGGGTCTCAGGCGGAGCGCGACGAACACGACACGCGACCGTGTGTTGGTCCCGCACGCCGTGGACAGAGCAGCACCAATTCAACGATTTAAAATTCCACACAAGTCACCGGCTGAGCACTGGACATGATGGCTAGTCATCGGTACACCCCCTCCGCCCTTCGACGAGGCCACGAAGGGACGAACCCGGGGGGACGACCATGTACCGGATCGGCACCGCTGCTCTCGCAGCGCTCTCGTTCGCGTCTTTGGTGGGCTGCATCGCAGTTCAGGAAGAGGAGGAGGGCGTCGTAGGAGTCGCCCCTAGCGCGCTCGAGTTCGTGAACGCGCTCAACCCCAATGCTCTCAACCCCAACGCGCTCAACCCCAATGCCCTCAACCCCAACGCGCTCAACCCCAGTGCCCTCAACCCCAGCGCGCTGAGCCCGGCGGCGCTGAGCGCGGTCCAGGCTCCGGATGCCGGGGGAGATCTGTCACGCCAGCTCCTCCGCTATGTGGTCAGCTGTGCGTTCGACGTATCGCAGTCGTTCAGCTTCTCGTGGACCGACAGCGAGGGCACGGTCCAGTACGAGGTGTACTGGGGGCTCCTCGGGCTCGCGCCGCAATGGGAGACCTCGGCGCTCAACCCTCCGAAGCAGCAGTTCATCTCGGCGTGCCTCGCGTCGCGGACGAACTGGTACGGCGCCTCCGTGACGATCTCCTCGCGGGGCGATGCCTCGGCCATCAACAAGACCGGCAGCCCCGAGCTCTCGACCTACACGCGGCTGGAGGGCGCCTTCTGGGGCAATCTGTTCGCCCCCTCTCCTTACCTGAACGCCTGCTACAACGAGGCCAATCGTGACCATGCGCGATCGCTGTCCCGGGACTGCGCCGCCGGTCATCTCGACGGCAGCGGGCCCGCCCAGCCGTGCGGGATGATCAACATCGTCGGCTCGTGCGACAGCGCGTGCGAGCCGCTCAAGCAGCGCGGCATGTACTACCCGAGCTGCGCCAGCAACGTCAACGGCACCGTGGACTCGACCCCCAAGGTGATCACCGTTTTCCTTCCCTAGCCGTCCGCGGGCAGCGCGCGGCTCGGGGTAGAGCGCTCATCGCCCGAGTTCGTCCAGGGTCCCACGCCCGCCGCAGGCCCCCGGAGAGGGCGCTCGCCGCGAAAAGCGGGGCACGTACCTGAGCCCGACAACGTCCTTGTCCCCTTGGCGCTCGCGCGCGCCAAGATCCCTGCGACGCTCGCCTACAACCGACGCCCGGCCTCGCGGGGCCTCGTCGGTGAGCTCGGCCCGCCGATCACCGCGGGCACGCGGCAAGAGGCAACGGCGATGGCCCGCGGCCTCGCTGCGGTCAGCCGGTCGAAGCTAGCCTTGGCGCTCGCAGCTCTGCCTACCTGGAAGAGCCGCATTGTGATCGATGCCGACAATCCGCTCGCCCCTCACGCCGTGGACAGAGCAACCCGAATTCTCGATTTACGAATTTTACACAAATCACCAGTTGAGCACTGGACATGATGCCTATTCATCGGTACACCCAATTCGACCTTCGACGAGGGCACGAAGGGACGAACCCGGGGGGGGGACGACGATGTACCGGATCAGCATCGCTGGTTTCGCAGCGCTTTCGCTCGCGTCTTTGGTGGGCTGCATCGCAGTTCAGGAAGAGGAGGAGGGCTCCGTAGGAGTTGCCCTTAGCGCCCTCGAGTTCGTCAACGCCCTCAACCCCAACGCCCTCAACCCCAACGCCCTCAACCCCAACGCCCTCAACCCCAACGCCCTCAACCCCAACGCTCTCAACCCCAACGCATTGAGCCCGGCGGCCCTGAGCGCCATCCAGGATCCCGGGGCGGCCGGCGATCTCTCGCGCCAGCTCCTCAGCTATGTGGTCGGCTGTGCGTTCACCTCGTCGCAGTCGTTCAGCTTCTCGTGGACCGACGGCTCGGGCACGGTGCACAACGAGGTGTACTGGGGGATCATCGGCCTCGCGTCGGACTGGAGCACCAAGCCCCTCGGCCAGACGGAACAGCAGTGGGTCTCGGCGTGCCTCGCGTCGCGGACGAACTGGTACGGCGTCTCCGTGACGATCTCCTCGCGGGGCACTCCCTCGGCCCTCGACAAGACCGGTACCCTCGAGCTCACGACCTACACGCATCTGGAAGGCGCCTTCTGGGGCAATCTGTTCGCCCCCTCTCCTTACCTGAACGCCTGCTACGACGACGCCAATCGCAGCTATTCACGGTCGCTTTCGCGGGAGTGCGCCGCCGGTCACCTCACCAGCGGCGGGGCCGTCCAGCAATGCGGGCTGCTCAGCATCCGCGGGTCGTGCACTGCCTACTGCCAGCAGCTCAACACGAACGGCATGTACTACCCGAGCTGCGTCAACAACCTCACCGGTATCCCCGAGTCGACCACCCGGGTGATCACCGTCTTCCTCCACTAGCGCGCAAGGCGTGGCTCCGGCTCGGATGGGGCTGCACTTTCAGGGGAAAGTGCAGCACTCGCTCTCAAAATACAGCACGCTGCGGAAGCGAAGTACCGCACTCACGACCCCTCCAGGAGATCGTGACGGCTGCGTCGAGCCGAGAATTCACCTGCTCGCCACACCCCACGCTTCCGCGAATACAAGAATGCGAGCGTGTTCCGGTACGCCTTCGAGGAAGCTGCGGCGCAGGGCAGGCGACTCGATGGCGTCCGCCTCGGCGCACAGCTGATCCCTAGATGGTGGTGCTGTACCAGGCGAGGACGAAATCCCGGTCGAGAGCTGTACCCATCATGTCGCTCGGCAGCGACGATGCCACCTCCTCGAGCTGTTCTGCCTTCCCGAGCGCCCCGCTCGCCCAGGCGAGCATCGCCAGCGCGGCGTGAGCCGTCCTGCCCTTCTCGGATGCCAAGGCGACGGCCGCTTTCGCCGCACGCTCCGCCTCGACGAACGTGCCCCGCCAGCTGTGCGCGGTCGCCACGATCGTGCGGGGCCGCGCGGCGGCCCCCTCTCCCGGCGCGCACGCGAACGCCCGCTCCACCCGCGCGAGCGCGACGTCGAGATCGCTCGCCTCCAGCGCCTGCTCCGCCGCGCGCTCGTACCAGCGCGCGGCCGCAACGATCGCCCCGCCGTGCTCAAAGTGCTCCGCGAGCACCCGCGCGTCGCGCTCGCCGGCTTCCTCCAACCACGCACCGGCAAGCCGGTGACCGAGCCGCCGATCCACCTCGGTCAGCATGCTGTACGCCGCCTCGCGCACGAGCCCGTGCCGGAAGGTGAAGTCGGCCGCGCGCACGAGCTCCTCCACGAAGAACGGGTTGCCCGCGGCGCGCCGGACGATCTCCGTTACATGCTCGGCGGAGGCTTGCTCGCCGAGCGCGGCCCGTACCATCCGCTCGCACGCCCGGCGAGGCATGAGCTGCGGATCCTTCCGCGCCGCACACAGCTGTACTCGCTCTTCGTCCGGGAACGGCACGCCGACCATCTCCCCCAGGAACTCCGTCACCCGTTCCCGGAGCGCCGGCTCAACATACGGGGCCACGCGGGCCGCGAGCTGCTCCCTCTGGCGCACGAGGGGCTCGCCGTCGACGAGGCGCGCCGGGCGGCGCACCGCCTGTCCAAGCAGGTCGAGGGGCGCCCCGGCGCGCGCCGGGTCCCCCCGGCGCCGACGATGCGCTCGAGCTCGAACCGACCGGCAATGACCATCGGCGGCTCCGTCATGCGCATGCCCCGATGATGATACCAACGCCGTCGTCCACCTGACGGGCAGTGAAGAATCTTGAGCAACCGGCACGAAAACCTTGGCGGCCGAGTAGTGGCTGACGACCCGAACAGATCTGCCGACCTTACGTCTGCGGCACTCGAAATCCCCATCTGGGCCGCTCAGCTCGGCCGGGCGTCGTCCCGAAGCACGGCGAGTCGACGTTACCGGACGTCCCGTTCTGCTCAACGCGACATTGACTCCGCCGATGTGGTGCGAAGCCTGCCACTCTCGCATCCCTTGATCCCTGCGAAGGTGGGGGATGCCGAGAGCAGCGCCTTACGGAGGCGACCGTGCCCATACCCAATGAATGACGCGTGACGTTGTCCGCCCCATCGGCCTCGCGCTCGCCACATATCTAGCGGTCGGCTGCGAAGTAGCCTTTGCGACAGTTAAATGGGCTCTCCTCGTGCGCCCTGGGTCACGTGGAGTGGGTCACAGCTTGCTTCGCCGAGCCGCCGGGCCCTCCGCGCGGGCCCTGCCGCTGCGCGGCGCCGTCCCGCCGCGCCCTTCCACTCCGGCTGGCGCAGGGCGAATGCCCGCGCCGCGGCCTGGGCACGTTGGAACAGACGCGCGGCGCGCGGGGGCCGCGCCGCCGCGCCCCCTTGGTGATGAGAGCGAGAGGCTCGGCTTACCCTTGCAGCTCGAACGTTCCCGTCGTGTCGGTCCGTCCGTTCCCCGTGCCCGCCATGTCCGGCTGTCGATTGACGGCGCCCTCCTTGGCGTTGCCGCTACGGCGCGCCATCAGCTCGGGACTTGGCGCTCCGCCACGATGGTGCTCCGAGGGGGACCCTATGAGGAGCCGCGCAAAGACCTTCGTTCTTTCCCAGGAGCGGTTGCGGTCGGGATGCGGCAGCGTGCGCGGGTAGGTCACGAGCCAGCGCATCAAGAAGGACAGCGCGGTCAAGCGGTCGTCCTGGTCCATGAACGCGAGCGTGGCGTCTCGATAGAGGAACGCCGACGCGGCTGGACGGAGGTGGAGGAACCGGGGATTCTGCTCGAAGAACCTGTTGAGCACGAGCGCGAGGCCTTCATACATCGGCAGGGCATTACGGCTCGCCTGCCCGGAGTGCGGGCGGTATTGGAACACCGGCACTTTCAGTCGAGCGGTCGCATACCTGGCAGCGAGCCGGATCCACATGTCGCGATCCTCGGCGTAGCGGAGATTGACGTCGAAGCCTCCGACCTGGTCGAAGCAGCGGCGCCGGGCGATCACGGCGCACACTCCCAGCGGCGACCAGGTCAGGAAGTCCACCACGCTCAACCGCTCGACCTCAGGATCCTCCGGCAGGTCCCCCTGCAACGCATCTGGCGTCCCGTTTCCCCCGAGGCAGGAGAGATCAGGGTGATCCCTCAACACCCGCATCTGCAGGGCCAGCTTTTGCGGATGCCATACGTCGTCGGCATCCAGCAGGGCCACCCACTCGCCGGAAGCCAGGCCGATGCCGGTGTTTCGCGCCGCGGAGACGCCCCGGTTCTGCTTTCGAAAGTACCGTATCCGGTCGCGGTAGGGAGCCAGCCGCTCGGGCGTATTATCGGAGCTTCCGTCGTCGACCACGATGATCTCACGCCGCTTGTAAGTCTGCGCGAGCACGCTCTCCACCGCGTCCGCTACGAAATGACCGTAGTTGTATGTCGGAATCACCACGGACACCAGCGGCTCCTGCTCCTGCCGCAGCGCCTCTATCTGACTCATACCTCGACCCTCCCCCGGCGCAGACCATATTCCACATTCATCGGGTCGGCCAGGAGCCACGCATTCTTCATCAGCGATTCTATTCGTCCTCCGCCACGGGCGTGAGATCGGCAGTCGCGACGGGCTGTACACCATCGAGGTTCGACGTACTAGAACGCGCGGGACGCAGGACGATGTTCGGGGCAGTCACCGCATAGCGACGGACGGCGAGCGCGCTGCGAAGGCGGCATAAGAGCGTGGACCTGGCAAACCTGGCGCGCTAGAACGAGCGACGGCCACGTATCGATTTGTCGAGGTTCACGAAGCTCACGAGGCTTACGAGGCACATGCAATCCATCGATATCGAGTATGGACGGGTGACCAGCAAGGCCGCTAGCGTCAAGCCGCGCTGGTCTCGACTTCTCCCCGTCTGGAACGTCTCGGCGTCCTGGCTCAGCATGTTCGTGTCAACCGCGGGCGGGTTCATCGTGACCCCGGCGCTCCTGGGAGCGCTCGGGGAGGTCAACTACGGGATCTGGCTCCTCGTCACCTCGTTCATCTTTCAGCTGCGGATCCTCGATCTCGGCATCTCGAACGGGACGATGAAGTTCACCGCGGGCGCGTACGAGCGAGGCGACAACCGGGAGCTCACGAGCGTCTGGAGCACAAGCCTCCTCCTCTTCGGCTCGGCCGCCCTCCTGACGCTCGGGGCCACGAACGCCCTTATGGTGGTCCTGCCGCGCCTGTACCCGGCGTCGCTCGGGACGCACAGAGACATCATCCTGGCGCTCGGCGTGGGCACGGCGCTCGAGCTCCTGCTCCGGCCGTACGCGGCGAGCGTGCGCGCGCGCTCCCTCTTCTTCCTCTGCGATACGGTCGAGACGGTGTCGTACTCGCTATTCAAGCTCGGCCTCGTGCTCTACTTCGCAGGGACGAAATCCATGTCCCTCGCGCTGCTGTGCGGCATCACGGTCGCCGAGACGGTGTTCAGGAACGTCGTCGTCGCCGCGGCCGCGCTCAAGCTCGCTCCGTGGACGCGCAGGTTCACGCCACGGGCGGCGGACCGCGCGACCTTGGCCAAGCTGGCGCGCTACAGCGGCGCGGCGCTGATCATCAACCTCGCCGATGTCCTGAGGTTCCAGATCGACTCGGCGGTCATTGGTGGCTTCATGCCCGGGGCGCTGGAGAACATCTCGATATACAGCATCGGCATGCGCCTCGTGACGACCGCGGCGTTCAGCGTCGGTATCATCGGCGCCGTGCTCATCCCGCGCTTCAGCGGGCTGTTCGAGAAGGGGGACGCGGCCGGGCTCACGCGCCTCCTCGATCGTACGAACCTCGTCTCGGGGCTGCTCACGGCCTACCTCTTCATCAACATCGCAGCGCTGGGGCCAGACCTCCTGGCGCTGTGGATCGACAAGCCGTGGATATCACAGAGCTCGACCATCATGCTCCTCATGATCCCCTCGTACTTCGTGATGCAGCTGACTGGGCCCGTCGCGAGCCTGCTCGCCGGCAGCGGGAAGCTGCGCGGCCAGACGATCATCACTGTGGCCGAGGCGCTCGCGAACGTGGTGCTCAGCATCGCCCTCGTAGGCCCGCTCGGGATCTACGGGGTGTGCCTCGGCACGGCGATCCCGATGATGCTCGTGCGCGGCATCGTGTTCCCCATCGTCGTCAAGAAGGAGATGGGCATCGGGGTCTTGCGCTACTACCGCTCGCACCTCCCCGCGGTGGCGATCGCCGCCGTCTACTCCATCGTGATCGTCGCCGCGCGCTTCGCTCCGATCCACGGCTTCCTCTCGCTCATCGCGGTGGGCGTCGCGAACACGCTGTTCTTCGCCGTCCTCGTCTTCCTGTTCATCCCCGAGGCGCGCCAGCTCGCCGCCGCCCGCCGCTGACACGGCTGCGGGAAGTCGCCCCGGTTCAGCCCAAAACCTCCATGGCGCCCGCGTGCAGCCACTTCATCGGCAGCCGCGCCATACGCCTGTCGCCGATCCGGTGCTCGAGCACCCAGCTCGTCTTCCGGCTGATGCCCTCCGCGAGCGCGTTCAGGGCGTCGTGTCGCCCCCGGCCAGGCCGGCAGCCATACGAGAAACCCAGGGACGCTCGCTCGTAGATCGGCGCCAGCACCATCCGCGCCGCCCGCTGGACGAGCTCGTCCTCCGGCGCTGGGATGCCGAGCGGCCGCGTACGCCCATCGCCTTTCGGGATGTGCACGCGACGCGCCGGCTGCGGGTGGTAGCTGCCGCGATGAATGCGATCCAGCGGGTCGAGCAGGCGAGCGTCGAGGTGCTCGCCGTATTCTTCCCACGTGACGCACCCACTCCGGGCCCCGCGTGCCTACGCAGGCGCTGGGACGCCTCCTTCAGCGGCGGCACCTCGATCGCGCTCAGCAGGTTGTCGAACCGCTCTCGGGAGCGATCGCTCGGGCCTCGCCTCGAGCCCGGGTCTGGCCAGGGTCACGTCTCTGTCTTCTCGTTTCGTTGAAGCCCCTCGACGCCGAGGGGCTCCGCGGGCGACCGTGCTCTCGGTCGCCTGGCCTTCACCGTCTGATGTGAAGGTAGATGTTCAAGACTCCGAGGAGGGTGAATATGGCGCAGCACACGGCGACGATCTCCTTCTTCGACAGGCGGATCGAGATGCGGGGGTCCTGCGCGTGCGCGATGCCATAGAGGGCCATGGATGCGCCGACCACGATGTAGAGCATGTCCTTGTAGCTCCACGACAGGAAGAAGATACCCACCAGCGCGCCGCACAGGCTCACGAAGACGGCCGCGGCAAAGCGCAACACCGTGGTGTCAATGTTGTAGCCGCCGCGCCAGATCTTGAACGACACCTTCAGCGACGTATAGAGGAGCAGCGCGAACAAGCAGACGCCGACGACGCCGGTCTCCGCAGCGGCGAGCAGGTAGGAATTGTGCGCGGTCTGCGCGTTCGGGGATTCGTCCGCGAACTGGCCGACGCCGATGCCGATGCCCATGGTGTGCTGGATCATATCGAAGCCATCACGCAAGAGCTCGATACGCGCATCCGTGCTCCCCTCCGCCTCGTCTCCGCTCCGTCCACCGAACATGACCATCGGTGTGCCCGCGAAGCCTGCGACGAAGATGCCCTTCAAGCCGTGCCGCTGCAGGACGCAGAGGGTGATGATGACGAGGTACACGATGAGCCCCATCCGCGAGCGTGCGAAGACGATCATGGTCCCGATCCCGGCCAGGTTCGCGGTCACGAAGAGCATGCGGACGGTCGCCGATACCCAGGAGAGGAACGTGCGGGGCTCCATGGCTGGCGCGTACGGGCGCGGCGAGGGCGCGAGGCGCAGACCGGCGCTCGGGTGAGCCAATCTTCGATTTCGCCGAGTGAGCGTCAGGGCAAAGGGGATGGTCATCCCCGCCATCAGCGACAGGTCGTTGGGATCGTGGAGCGTGCCGCGGTAGCGCACGCGATCGGCGATGGTTGTCGTCGCGAACGGACCCGGGCGCTCGCAACGATACTCGGCGTAGGGGTCGGGCGCGTCGACCCAGCAGTCGGCGCGTACTTCGCAAGCGCGGCCATCGGGCGTCAGGCTCTCGCCCACGGGGTCGGAGATCATGCACTCGAGAGGCGTATACGCCTGCTTGAGCGCGACGCAGGTGACCAGGACGGCGCAACCGACCAGCGTGATCACGAAGATCCGGAGGCCCCGCGGCGAGGCGCACCCGAAACCGAGCGCGAGCATGACGCACGCCGTGGGCAGCAGATCCATCAGGCGCTCGAAGAAGACGTCAGGGCTCTTCACCGCGGTCGTCAGGAGCCCCCACACCATGAACCAGACCGCGTACCGCATTTGCGGCGAGATCGTCAGCTCGATGCGTCGCATTTGGTAGTCGACGACGACACAAGCGACGGTGATCGCGAGCATCAAGTGCAGCAGCCCCGGTATGGCGCCTAGCACCGGGACGAATTCTTGTGGCTTGATGATGATGAGCGCGCAGAGCGCGCACGCAGCCCATGCAGCCATAGCGTCGTCGCGCCGCCACTGCCACCGAGTCTTAGGCTCTATGCCGCGCCGGCCGCTCGTGGACAGAGCGGCTCTCCGGCGGACATACGAGCGGCGGGCCGCCCCTTTCGATTCGCAAATTTAATCGTTAATCCATGCTTGTCCAGCGCAGGTTGGCGCTGCTGAGCAAGCAGAAAGCCCCGCAGAGCGCCGCGGTGTTCGAGGTCGACCGGGCCCCGAAGGGCACTAATGTCGGGGCCATCGTCGCCGAGGTGCCGGCCATCGTCCTGGCGGCCGCATCGGGGGCTCCGAGCCTCGAAGCCCTCGAGCATCACATCGATGTCCGGGGCTTGGACGCAGCGAGCAAAGCGCGCGCCGTGCGCGCGGGTCAGGCTTCGCGGTGCGGGCCAGAGGTCTGGGCGTCACGAGAGAGCGCCGCGACGCGCGAGCGCGAACACGCCATGGTGGCTCACGAGCGGGACCTTCGGCGTGGGAATCAGAGCGTGAGGGTCACCCCTGCGACGGAGAATTCGCGCTTACGCCCCGAGCATCGTCTGGCCTGTAGAAATGCTTACCGTAGAAGAAGCCCGCCAAATCCCAGATGGCCAGCTCATCCGAGAAATTCTGCGACGAGCTCCTGTCTCGCTTCAACAGAGTCGGGCCGATCCTGAGCATGGCGCGCGCCGCACGCCCGTAGCGGTATCGCGGCACTCCGATGAGATAAACCACTGGCGAGGGGCGCTCTCTGTCCAGTACGCCGAGCGAGACGGAGTTCCAAAAGCACCAGCGCCGATAATAACGCTTCGTCAACCTCTCGGGTGGAATATAGTGATAGATGATGAGGTCCGGCAAATACAAACCGCGTGCGCCCGCCGCCAACAGGCGCGCCGTCATGTCTTCATCTTCACCTGCGAGCAGGCGCGAACCTTTTCGCCCGACCAACGTCGAGTATGGGCCGACCCTGTTCAGCATCGCGCGGGTGACGACCGCGTTGCCCCCCATCAACACGCCGTCGTACTCTTTGCCGAAGACGCGCACCTGATCGCCGCCGTCGATCGCGCCGATGACTGCCCGGTAGCCATTCGGCAACCACGCGGGCTGCGCGGCCCCCCACCGCGGAATGTAAGGTCCGCTGACAAAATCGACGTTCCCGTCACGAAAGGCTCGGTCGACACGCGCGTACCAATGAGCCTCGACCTCTTCATCGTCGTCGATCATTCCGACGAGATCACCGTTCGTCGCGGCGATGCCGGCGTTGAGGGCGTGCGACCGCCCCTGCTTCCCTTCAAATAGATAGCGGAGCCGACCGCCGAATTTTGCCATGTAACCCTCGACAACAGCCCTCGTATCGTCCTTCGAGTTGTTGTCGACGACTGTGACGCGCACCTCTGCCCCTTGCGGAATGTGCGCCGCGAGCAGGCTATCGAGGGTGCGCTTGAGCAACTCTCCGCGATTGTAGGTTGGGATGATCACGTCCAATTTCATCGCTGCCCCCCCTCCCCGAGCTCCATGCTGACTAGAAAGCCACGGGCGGACGTTTAACGGTCGAGGCATACCGATCGAGCACAGCGCACCGTTGGGACATCTCGACCCTCGGCTGGCATCAATCGTATGCGCGAGATCCATACATGATACTTCGGAGGAGCGGCCCGTGCAAAGACACTCTGGAATGTCAATCGTGTCCGCTCGCGACGGGTACTGGATGTCCGTTTCGAGATCGTGGGCAGTCCGCCCGGGGCTTGGCGAGGCGTCGCCGGCGCAGAGCCAGCGCCGGGTGAGCGGTGCAGAGCGCGTTCGCGCCGCGCTCCGCGCGCCCCGCGAGGCGGCCGTCCACGGAGGGATGCCCCCCGGCGATGCTCGGCGCTTCACGCCTCCGCTCGCCGGCCCCTACCAGGTCCCGCGCTCCGCGCTGAACGGGAGGGGGCGCAGCGGGCGCGCGCTCGCGGCGCGGCGCGAGCCCTCGCTGACGTGCCTTGTGCGGGCAGCGTGGCCATGGTGAGCTGCGCGCCATGCAGCACGCGCACGGAGCGGACGTGATCGACATCGCCGCGGCGCGGGTGGTCGATCTGACGCACCCGATCACGCCCGAGATGCCGCTGTTTCCCGGCGACAAGCCCTATGCGTCGGAGACGCTCAGCACCATCGAGGTGAATGCTTGTTGCTCGAATCGGTTCTCGATGGACGAGCACGCGGGCACCCACGTGGACGCGCCGGCGCACTTCGCGGCCGGGGCGGCGACCATCGAGCAGATCGCCCCGGAGCAGCTCGTGGGGTCGGCGGCGGTCGTGGACGTGACGGCGGCCGTGGCGATGAACCCCGACCATCGGGTCACCGTGGACGATCTCCGGGGCTGGGAGGCGCGGCACGGGGCCCTCGCCGCGAGGCACATCGTGCTGATCCGGACGGGCTGGGGGGCCCGCTGGTCCGATCCGGCGAAGTACAGGAACGAGGACGCGCGCGGGGTCATGCACTTTCCCGGGGTCTCCGTCGAGGCCAGCCGCTACCTGCGCGAGCGCGGCGTGCGCTGCATCGGCATCGACACGCTGTCGACCGACCCGGGGTCGAGCGAGACGTTCGAGCAGCACAGGGCCTTCCTTGGCGCCGGCGGCTACCACATCGAGAACCTGGCCAACCTGGAGCAGCTCCCGGAGGCCGGGGCCGTCGTGGTGGTCGCGCCCCTCCCGCTCGCGCGCGGAAGCGGCGCGCCCGCCCGGGTGCTGGCGCTGGTGCCACGCTCCGGCGACCCGGCGGCGTAGCGCGCAGCGCGAGCGCCGGCCCGCTCGAGCTGTGCGCTCGAGGGTAGGTGAGATCGCGCCGAGCTGCCCGGTCCCCGGCGGGGACAGCGCTCGTCACACCTCGTGCAGCTTCACCCGGCGCCGAAGGTAGTTGATCAGGTCGATGCGGGTGACCAACCCGACGAACTCGTCACCATCGGTCACGATCGGCACGAGCCCGGCGTCGAACATCGGCAGGAGATCTCGAATCGGCGTCCGCACGTCGACCGTCCGGAGCCTCGTCGTCATCGCCGTCTCGACCGGCTGGCGGAAGCGCGACACGTCGTCGACGGCCGCGAGGAGGAGGTCGGACTCGTCCAGGAGGCCGACGATCTTGCCGTCCTCCAGGACGGGGAGCTGCGACACGTCGTAGAGCTTCATCCTCGCATAGGCCACGAGGAGCGCGTCCGAACGCTGCACCGTGACCACCGCCCTGTCCGCGTGGCGGCGCGTGATCACGTCGCGCAGATCCCCTGTCGGCGCGCGATCGGTGAAGCCCTGATCGGCCATCCAGAAATCGTTGTACATCTTCGACAGGTACTTGTTGCCGCTGTCGCAGACGAGGGTGCAGACGCGCTTCGGCGACGACTGCTCGCGGCAGTAGCGCAGGGCCGCCGCGAGCAGCGTCCCGGACGACGACCCGGCGAGGATGCCCGTCCTGGAGAGGAGCAGCCGCGCCGTCTCGAGGCTCTCGCGGTCGGAGATCGTGTAAGCGTGCTTGACACGGGACAGGTCGAGGATCGGGGGGAGGAAGTCCTCCCCGATGCCCTCCACGAGCCACGAGCCCGCCTTGCCGAGCTTGCCGGTCTTGACGTAGCCCGCCAGCACCGAGCCCTCCGGATCGGCGAGCACCATCTCGCAGCGCGGCTGCGCCTTGGCGAAGTAGCGCGAGAGCCCGGTCATGGTGCCGCCGGAGCCGACGCCGCACACCATCGCGTCGATCCTGCGATCGAGCTGCGCGTCGATCTCGGGGCCGGTCGCGGTCTCGTGAGCGAGCGCGTTCGCGGGGTTCTCGAACTGGTTCACGTAGAACGCGCCTTCCTCGCGCGCGATGCGGGCCGCCAGGTCCTGGTAATAGCTCGGGTGGCCCTTCTCGACGTCGGAGCGCGTCATCACCACCTGCGCGCCGAGCGCCTTCAGGTGGAAGACCTTCTCCTGGCTCATCTTGTCGGGGATCACGAGCGTGAGCCGGTAGCCCTTCTGCGCGGCGACGAGCGCGAGGCCGAGCCCGGTGTTGCCCGCCGTCGCCTCGACGACGTGGCGCCGCTCGCCCCCGAGCTGACCGGCGCGCTCGGCCGCCTCGATCATCGACAGGCCGATGCGATCCTTGATGCTGCCGCCGGGGTTCTGGCTCTCCATCTTGAGGAAGAGCTCGCACGGGCCGGCGTCGAGCTGAGTCACCTGGATCATCGGGGTGTGCCCGATGAGAGCGACGATGTTCTCTGCAGGCGCAGGGGTCGGCGTGGACATTGGCATGACAGCTCAACGGTCACACGACGGGCACCGCCTGTCGAGGTGCTGTCGGCGATGACGCGCCATGACGCGCGCGTGCGCGGGTCGACACGGGCAGACGCGCGCGTGCGCGATCGACGCGGGCAGACGCACAGCGACAAGCGACAAGGGCAGCCTTGGAAAACGGAGTAACGTCCGCTAGGATGGACTGCCCCCTGTGGAGCGCACGAGGGAGCGCGCCAGATAAAGTAAAGATACTTTCTCATGTCTCGACCGCTCACCGGGGCCGTCCGCTGCGACCCCCGGGACGACGAGCAGACCCGGGCCGTCATCGAGCGGAGCCGCGCCAAGCAAGAGGGGCGGCTCGATGAGCTCGTCAACAACGTCTGGGGCGGCTACGAGCACTTCCACGAGGGCACAGAGTTCTGGACGGAAGCCGGGTTCTGGGCTGCGCCGTTCTCGAGCAGCTCAAGAGCAGCGAGAGCCCCACCTTCATCGGCAGGGCAGTCGCCGCCTTGGCCGCCGATCGCGGAGCCCGCGAACTGCGCTCGCGACCCCCTCACCCGCCCTGTCCGTGCCGGCCAGCTTCGTGACGTTCCAGCTGAAGGCACGCCTGGGCTACGCTCTACCCCTCGTGACAAAGCCGTCAGACCTCGACTGGAACGACCTTCGCTACGCCCTCGCCGCCATGAGGGCAAAAACGTTGGCTGGCGCGGCGCGCTCGCTGGGCGTCGAGCACTCGACGGTGGGCCGCAGGCTCGTGGCGCTCGAAGCGGCGCTGGGCGCTCCGCTGCTCACGCGCGGCCCCGAGGGGCTCTCGCTCACGGCGATAGGCCAGACGGTCGCGCCGCTGCTCGAGCAAATGGAGCAGGCGGCGCTCGCGGTGCAAGCGGCCGTGCGGTCGCAAACGGTTCGGGTCAAGCTGGCCACCCCCTCGGCCTTCGGCCGCTTGCTCGCCCCGCACATCGGCGCCTTCCAGGCCGCCCGCCCCGAGATCGTCTTGGAGGTACTGAGCGGCAGCCGCCCGGCCGACCTCAGAAAGGGCGAGGCCGACGTCGCGCTGCGTTCGGGCACGGTCGACGGCGACGATCTCATCGCCAAGAAGATCGGCGAGCTCGATTGGTCGCTGTATGCGTCGGAAGCCTACCTGGCGCGGCACCCGGCTTCGGCCGGCTCGTTCGACCTTCGGGGGCACGACCTCTTGGGCTTCGAGGCCGGCACCAGCAACGCCTTTCTGGCCCGGTGGCTCGAAGAAAACGGCGAAGGCGCCCGCGTGCTCATGCGGTACCGCGAGGTGAGCGACCTTCTGGCCGCCTGCGTCGCGGGCATGGGCCTCACCATCTTGCCTTGCCTCCTCGCGTCGCTCGAGCCTTCGCTCCGGCGGCTCACGGGCGAGAGCCTCGGCAAGAGCCGGCTCTCGATCGTGTACCGCAAAGAGGCGCCCCTCGCCGAGCCGGTGAGGGCGGTCATCGAGCTCGTCACCGAGGCGTTGCGGGGGCACCTCGGGCCCCCAGGGCGCCGCGGATGAGCGGCGCCCTGCCCCGGGGCCATTCGGGGGTTAAAGGTCCCGCGAGCGGTGCCAGAGGGTGCCGTCGGGGCCCACGACGAAGACGTCGAGCCTGCCCGGGGCCGAGCTCACGAGGATGGGGTCGCCGCCGACGTCGACGGCGAGCGTCGCCCAGTCGGTCTGCCCGGGCCACCAGCTGCCGGCGCTCCACTCTTTGTAAAGCAATCGACCGTCGGTGCTCCGGGCGACGACTTCGAGGTGGCCGACGTCCGACGAGACCACCGACGGCGGCCCCGCGAGGTTGCCGCCCATGTCATACCAGTCGGTCTGGCTGGGCGACCAACCCGACGCCTCCCAGGCCTTGTTGTACGCGCGGCCGTCGGCGCCGCGCCCGATGATGTCGAGGTGGCCGGCGCCCCACGAATCGACGGCCGGAGTCTCGGCGAACTGCTTGCCGCCGAGGCCTTGCCAGCCCGTCTGGGAGGGCCACCAGCCGGCCGACGCGTTATAGACCTTGTTGTACGCCCGCTTGCCGGCGTCGAGCGCGATGACGTCGATATGGCCGGCGCCCCACGAGGCGGCCGTCGGCGCGGAGCCCATCGCGCCAAGGTCGTTCCACCCAGATGGAGAGGGCGACCACTGGCCCGTTGAGGTCGACCACGACTTGTGCAAGACCTTGCCCGACGCGCCCAGCGTGAATACGTCGAGGGAGCCGGGGTCGGGCGAGACGGCGACCGGCGGCGCCGAAGCGGGGCCCCCGAGAGAGTCCCACGTGGTTTGCGAGGGCCACCAGCCGGCGAGGAGAGGGTCCCACACTTTGTGGTACACCGAGTTGTCGTTGCCGAGCATGAAGGCGCTCAGGTGGTCGCCTCGCCTGACGAGCGCCGGCGCTCTGCTCGACGAGCCGCCCAGGCCCGCCAGGCCGAGCTGCGACGGCCACCACGAGGGCGGCGAGCCGGGCGTTTGGACCTTGTTGCCAAAGGTGGCGTCGGCGTTTCTGACGACGAGATCGAGCTGGCCCGACGGCTTTGTCGCGGCGGCCGGAAGCCCCCTTGCCCCGGCGCCGACGTGCTCCCAGTCGCCCCAGCCTTTGCCGATGCCGAGGGCGGGCCTCTTGCCCCGGGCGCCGGCGAACCACGACGAGTCGACGTCGTAGGTCAGAACGCGCTTCACCTGCTCGACCTGCGAGTCGCTGAGCGACCAGCGGTCGCCGGTGTAGCCCGGATCGTAGTTATAGCTCATGACGTTGGCGCCGAGGTTCGGCGCCGACGGCGTGTGGCCGGGCAGCGTGAGGCCGAGGCCCTTCAAGCCGTCGTCGCCCGTATAAAGAATGTCGCATGCCGAAGGGAAGCTGACGCAAAGGCACGTTTGGCTGTAACCGGGGTCGGCCTGGTTGCAGTCGGCGTACTCGAAGCCCGTGCGCGGCACGGCCAAGCGCAACGCGCGGTCGGGCACGGCCGGGGGGCAGTTGTCGAGCGAGCCGTAGCAGGCGAAGCCGAGCGGGTTCTGCGCCCAGGCGCTGTTGCCTTGAATGGGCCGTAGAGACGATTCGGGGTAGCCCGCGGCCTGCGCTCGGCTCGAGAAGTAGACGTTGGTCGTGGTCGCCGGGGGCAGATCGGCGGGTTTGTAGACGAGGTCCCAGAAGTCGGCGAGCTTGGCCGGGGCGCCGGTCGCCGGGTTCTTCAGGTTGGGGTTCGACAGATCGTAGCCGAGGCCCGCGCCGCGGAACGAGTGCGAGAGGCCCAGGTAGTGCCCCAGCTCGTGGGCGAAGGTGCGGTTGCCCGCGCCCATGTTGTAGCGTTGAATGATGATGCCGTTGCCCTCCCAGGGATAGGCGCCCCAGGCTTGGCTGCTCGAGCGCACGGTGAAGACGACGATCTCGCTCTCGTTGCCGCAGAGCGAGGCGGCGCGAAAGAGGGCCATCTCTTCCGACTCGGTGCCGCTCAGCCCGGGGGCCGCGCAGCCGGGGTTGAAGGCGACGGGGGGCGCCGACGAGGGGGGCGAGGGCCAGGCGTAGCTGCCGCCGATGGTGGTGAAGGTCGGGCTGGTGACGACGACCGATGCGGCCAGCGAGAAGCGAATGCCCGCCTTGACGAAGGCGGCGTTCGCGCCGGCAATCTGCTCGTTCAGGGCGGCCCGGCCGAGCGAGTCGTCGGTGCCGTCGACGAACTGAACGAACCGAATCGGGATCTCTCGGTTGATGACGGTCGTCGAGGACGATAACCCGGCCGACACCTCGGCCGCGGGGGCGCCGTCGGGCGCGGGTTCGAGATCGACGTCGGCGGTGCCGCAAGCTGTAGTCAAAAGAATGGACGCCGGAAGGGCGCGTGCGAAGAAAAACACGTGAGTCTGCCGAAGTGTCATTGGGGTTCCTTGGTGCGTGGAATGACGGCGCCCTGAGCGGGTCGGGGCGGCGCGCGCCCCCGCGAAGGGCGCGCGGCGGGGCCCGCGCTGCCGTCGTTGCAAGGCTGTGGTACCCGCCGGCGGACGAACCGTCGATTCGCAATGTGCGCCCAGGCCCGTGCAAAAATGCACGCACCGCCTCGGGGTGGTTATCCGCCCCCTCGCCCCGGTGAACGCCTCGGCTGCCAGGTCGAGGCCCCAGCGGCCCGAGCACAAGGCATCTCATCCGGCAACGACAGCGCGCCTATGGGCGCGTGCGTCGCGCCCGCCGCCGCTCGACGTGCTCCGCCGTAACTAGAGCGCCGAACAGATTGAAAGCTGTCTAAATTCATTAAGTTGCGATACCCAACCATCCTTCCGGGAAGCAAGCTCCAAGGGCAAGGAATGCGGGAAGGAGAGCAACCGCAAGGGCGCGAGGGGCGCAAGGGACGAGAGACGAGATATTTTCTTGCCTTCCCCTTGCGCCCCTCGCGCCCTTGCGGTTGCTCTTCCCTTCTGTTGATTTCCTCGCGACTCCGACGTGATCGGTCCTCTAGGCGTAGGGCGCGTCAGGCGGCGGGCCGGACCGCCTTCACGAACGCCGCCGGGCCGAGCGCGTTCAGCACCTCGCCCCGGCGGAGGCCGCCGCGCCGCGCCGTCCCCACGCCGAACCGCAGGTTGTGGAGCGCGCTCGTCGAGTGGGCGTCCGTCGAGATCACGAAGCGGATACCGCGCTTGCGCGCCTCCTTGATCCACCGGGGCTCCATGTCGAGGCGGTACGGGTCCCCGTTCACCTCGACGGCGGCCTTCGACTCGGCCACGGCGTCGAGCACCTCCTCGACGCGGCACGCGAACGGCTCGCGCCGCTGGATGAGCCGGCCGAGCGCGTGCCCCCAGATCTTGAAGACCGGCAGCCGCATCGCGCTGACGAGCCGGCGCGTCATCTGGTCCGCGTCCATCTTCATGCGCGAGTGGATGCTCGCGATGATCACGTCGAGCTGCTCCAGGATCGCGTCAGGATAATCGAGCCTCCCCGATTCGAGGATATCCGACTCGGTGCCTCGGAGGAGCTTCACGCTCACCCGCTCCTGGACGCGGGCGATCTCGTCCCACTGCTTCTTCAGCCGATCGAGGCCGACGCCGTTCGCGTAGTGGGCGGCGGGCGAGTGATCGGTGATGGTGAGGTATTTCATCCCCATCGCCTCGGCCTCCAGGGCCATCTCCTCGATCGTGTTCTTGCCGTCCGAGTACACCGTGTGGCAGTGCACCATCCCCTGGACATCGCCCTCCTCGACGAGCTCCCCGTCGCGGCGCCCGCGCGCGGCGTGCTCCAGGGCAGCCACGATGTCCTCCTCGCTCTCCCGGAGCTCGGGCGCGATGTACGGGACGCCGAGGTGCTCGTAGATGTCCTCTTCCGTCTTCACGGAGAGGCGCTTCTTGCCCCGCGAGAGCCCCCTCTCGTCGAGCGTGAACCCGAGCTCGCGCGCGACCGCGCCGAGCGCCGAGAGGTACGCGGGCGCCCCCGTCCGGTGGTGCAGCGCGGCGGCGTAGTCCCTGGGCGGCACGCAGAGGAGCTCGCCGCGCAGGCCGCCCGAGAGCCTCACCTTGCACCGCGCGTCGTCGCGCTCCTCGACCTCGGCGACCCGCGGGAACCGGACGAAGCGGTCGATCACCTGCGCGGCGTCGTCCGCCGCGGCCACGAGGTCGATGCCCGTCACCGTCTCTTCCCAGCGGCGGATCGAGCCCGCGAGGTCGGCCCGCTCGGTCGCCTCGCACCCGCGCACGTGGGCGAGGAGCGGCTCGGCCGCCTCGAGCGCGTCGACGAGGAGGACGCGCTCGTCGCGCGCCTCGTACTGGGCTATCCCCTCGAGCAAGCTCGCCTCGGTCTTCGCCCCGAACCCCTTCACTGCCCGGACTTTCCCCGCGAGACACGCCCTCTTCAGCTCTTCCACGGTGCCGATGCCGAGCGCCTCGTGGAGCGCCTTCATCCGCTTGAGGCTCATGCCCGGCACCTGCGCGAGCTCCAGGACGCCGCTTGGCAGCTCGGCGCGGAGCGCCTCGAGCTGCCCGGAGCGCCCCGTCTGGTAGAGCTCGGCTATCTGGGATGCGAGCGCCGAGCCGATGCCCTTGATGCCCGTGAGCTTCTTGCCCCTGACGAGCGCGCCGAGGTCGTCCGTGAGCTCCTCCAGCGCCTCGGCCCCCGTCTCGTAGGCGCGCGCTCTGAACGGGTTTTCCCCCTTGATCAGGAGGAGCATCCCCGTCTCGCGGAGGGCGCGGGCGATCTCGAGCTTGTCGAGCATGGATGGCGCAACTCTAGCACTCGCGGGGGCCGGAGTTCATGCCGGAAGGCCCTTTGCAGCGTGGCAGTTTGCCACAGCGACACCGGCGGAGACCGCCGCGGCCGCGCTCGGCCGGGCACACTGAAGTACACGGATCTGCAATGAAATGTTCAGGCGGCTGTCGCGTCGCCGGCGCTCGCCTCGGGCACTGTGGGCGGCTTCAACAAGGAGAACGTGACGTGAAGCTGCGCAGTCTCAGCTGGATCGGCCTCGGTGCCGTGGCGCTGGCGCTCTCGGGGTGCTCGGAGGATGGAGGCGAGGTACCGGACGGCGGCCAGAAGGCCGGCGCCATCCTGGGCTTCAGCGACGAGCCGGCCGGCGACCGCTGCGAGAACGGTGGCACGCGGGTCGACTCCGGACGCGACCTCGACGACAACGGCCGGATCGATGAAGGCGAGGTCGAGACGACCACCTATGTGTGCAACGGGCTCGACGGCAAGCCGGGAACGGATGGCCCCAACGGCGAGCCTGGCGCTGACGGCACGGATGGCGCCGACGGCGCTGATGGCGTCGACGGCACGGATGGCGCCGACGGCGCTGATGGCGTCGACGGCACGGATGGCGTCGACGGCACGGATGGCGTCGACGGCACGGATGGCGCTGACGCCCAGCAGGTGCTCATCGACACCGCGTCTGAGCCGAAGGGGCTGAACTGCCCGAATGGCGGGCAGAAGGTGACCAGCGGGATCGACGCCGACGACGACGGCGTGCTCGATGAAGGCGAGATCTCGGACACCGCCTATGTCTGCAACGGGGAGGACGGCGGGCGCGGCGTTGCGGGGTTCCAGCTCGTGGCCAAATACACGGCCCCCGGCGGGCCGATCGCCGAGATCGTGGCGGCCTCTCCCGACGGCAACGTGCTGGCTTATACGAGCAGCGTCACGCACACCGTGGGGTTCGTGGACATCTCCGACCCGAGCCGCCCCGCGCTCCTCGGCACCGTCGACATCGCAGGCACCGTGAGCAACGGCAACGGCGAAGCCACCTCGGTCGCGATCACGCCGGATGGCCGGTATGCGATCGCGGCGGTGAAGGACACAACGGATCCGATCCACAACGCCGATCCCGGCGCCCTGGTCTTCATCGATCTCGCGACCCGGACGATCGCCGGCTCGGTGGCGGTCGGCGTCGGCCCCGATAGCCTCAAGATCACGCCGGACGGCGCCCGGGTGGTGGTCGCCATCGAGGACGAGGAGAACGCCGACGACAACGCGGTCGCTCAGGCGCGCCCCGGCAGCGTCCAGATCGTCACCATCGACGAGGGCGACCCCTCGGCGTCGACCGTGGCCACGATCGCGCTCACGCCCGGAGTCGGCAACATCCCGGGCGATCCGCAGCCCGAATACGTCGACATCACCTCGGACGGCAGGACGGCGATCGTGTCGCTGCAGGAGAACAACCTCATCGCGGTCATCGATATCGCCTCTGCGACGGTCACCCGTTATATCGAGGCGGGCACGTCCACCCACGCTCGCGCCGATCTCGCGTCGAACGGCGAGATCGAGCTCGCGAGCTCGGGCTTCACCGGGCTGCTCGAGCCGGACTCGGTGTGTCTGCTCGCGGGCGGCCGGCACTTCGTGACGGCCAACGAGGGAGACACCCCGAACGGGGCGGTGGCCTCCGGCCTGTGGTCGGGCGGCCGGGGATTCTCGATCTTCGACCTCGACGGCGCCCGCGTCTACGACAGCGGCGACGCCGTCGAGCGGCTCGCGGCGCGCGCCGGCGCCTACCCGGAAGGGCGCTCTGCCAACCGGGGTATCGAGCTCGAGGGCTGCGCGACCGGGGTGTTCGGCGGCACGGACTACGCCTTCTTGCTGGGCGAGCGCAACGCGACATTGCTCGTCGTCGACGTGAGCGCCCCCTCGGCGCCGGTGCTGAAGCAGCTGCTCGGCGCGCCTATGCGGCCCGAGGGCGCGGTCGCGATCCCGTCGCGCAACCTCGTGGCCGTCAGCGGCGAGGGCGACGACGGCGTGGGCGGCGGCATCTGGCTGTATCGCTCGGTCACGGATCCGGCCGAGGTCGGCCACGGCCCCGACGTCTACGACGCGCGCTCGGGGGGCCCGGGCTTCGGCGCGCTCGGCGCCCTCGCGTACGAGCCGGCCACCGGCTTCCTTCTCGCGACGCCCGACAACGCCTTCGCGCGCCAGCGCATCTGGTCGTTCTGGCCCGATCACGGCGAGCGGCGCATGCAGCTCGTCCGGGAGCTGATCCTGAAGAACAGCGCCGGCGCCGAGCTCGTGGGCTACGATCCCGAGGGCATCTCGGTGAACCCCGAGGGCGGCTATGTCCTCGCCAGCGAGGGGATCGCCGGCAACGGCGGCAGCGCGACCTGCGTCGGCTCGGCGCTCAGCAACCGACTCCTGTTCTTCGACGAGCGCGGCCAGCTCGACCCCGGCTACGGCCACGGAGGCATCGTGGATCTCCCGTGCGGCGGCGAGGCGAACGCGATCGACTGGTCGACGGTGCGCGCCAACGGCTTCGAGGGCATCGCCGTTGTCGACGGCGCGCCGTCGGCGTCTGGCGGCCTCAAGGTCTATGTGGCCATGCAGCGCGCGCTCACGACAGAGGGTCAGAGCACCCGAATCGGCGAGTACGACGTCGATACGGGGACATGGAGCTGGTACTTCTACCCGCTCGACGCGAACCCCGGCGGGTCGCGTGGCAACACGTTCCTGAGCGAGCTCATTCACGTGGGCGGCGACACGTTCGCGGTGGTCGAGCGCGACCAGGGCTGGGCGGGCGAGGCGGGGAACAAGACGATCCGCACCTTCGCGCTGTCGAGCGGCACGCCGAACGACATCGCCGATCCGGTGGACAAGGCGCTCGCCTGCGATCTCCTGGAGCACCCGTTCCGCTTCGATCAGGAGAAGATCGAAGGGCTCGCGCTCGGCGCCGGCGGCCTGTGGATCACGAACGACAACGACGGCGGCGAGGCGATGAGCTTCTTCGTCCGGCTCGACCCATCGGTGCTGGGCGTCCAGGGCGGGGACGGCGATCCGGAGGAGCCGGGCGATCCGGAGGAGCCGGAGGAGCCGGAGGAGCCGGGTAATCCAGGTGGAGCTACCGTGGTCATCAACGAGGTGCGCTCGGCCGGAGAGGACTTCGTCGAGCTCTACAACAACGGCGCCTCGGACGTCGATATCAGCGGTTTTCGGCTCACGGACAACGATCCGTCGCACGAGCTCGTGCTCCCCGCGGACACGACGGTCCCCGCGGGCGGATACCTGCTGATCCGCGGAGAGAGCAGCGGTGAGCCCCTCCGGCTCACCTTCGGGCTCGGGTCGGCGGACTCGGCCATCCTGTACACGCCCGGCGGCGTCGTGGTCGACCAGCACACCTGGACCGGCCACGTCGATACGGCGAGCCGCTGCCCCGACGGCACACGCGCGTTCGTCGCGCCGGCGCCGGCGACCCCGGGCGCGGCCAACAGCTGCCCCTGAGGGCGCGCGGGGAGCGCGAGGGCGCTCCCGGGCGACCGTGATGAAACGAGGGCGCCGAGGCCGCGCGCCCTTGCCCGCGAACATCGGCGTCCTCGACCGCCCCCTCTCCAACCCTCGGAGCGGCCGGGGGCGAGCACCTCCCGGGAGGCGCCGCACAGGCGGCCCCTGCGCGTAGAAACACGCTCGGCATGGACGGCCGTCAGGCCTTGCCTGCGCGGATCGGTGGAATCCCGCTCAGGGGCTACCCACAGGGGCCAGAAGCGTGTAATGCTCTTGAAAACGAATTTCAGTAGCGCAAGCCCCCCATGAGCCTCAACGCCCCTTCCACTCTCGACGTATGCGTGTCGGACCTGAGCTCGCCTGATGTCATCGCCCCGCGAAAGGAGGCGCGCGCCGCCTCTGCCGCGGGCCCGCTCGCGGCGGTGCGTCCAGGCGAGATGGTGCGCGTGATCGAGGTTGGCCTCGAGGCCGACCTGGCCGGATGGCTCGAAGCCATGGGCATCGGCCCCGGCCAGACGCTGACGGTGCTCCGGCGCGCCGCGTTCGGGGGGCCCATCCACGTGCGCACCGGCTCGGGCGGCGAGTTCGCGATCGACGCGGGGCTGTCGCGCCGCATCGTCGTCGCACCCCCTGTGCGAGCGGAGACGGCGTGACCTCCCACTGCGTCGACGCGCCCCCGGTCCGGCAGGAGACGGGCGCCCGGCGGCCGCTCGTCGTGCTGCTCGGGCGTCCGAACTCGGGCAAGTCGTCGCTGTACAACCGCCTGACCGGCGGGAGCGCGCACGTCGGCAATTTCCCTGGCATCACGGTGGACATCCTCACGAGCGACGTCCGCCTCGCCGGCGGGGCGGGCGTGACGGTCGCGGACCTGCCAGGGTTCTATTCGATCGAGTCGGTCGTGGACCCCGCGACGGACGAGGGGATCGCGCGCCGCTTCATCCACCAGGCCCGCGACAGCGGGCGCGCCTGCCTCATCGTCCAGGTGCTGGACGCGACGCAGCTCGCGCTCGGTCTCCGGCTGACGAGAGAGCTCGTGCGGCAGGGGTTCGCGCCGCTCGTTGTCGCCACGCAGCGCGACGTGCTCGAGGCCGAGGGGCGCGCCATCGACGTCGAGGCCCTCCAGCGCGACATCGGCCTCCCCGTGCTGGTCGTGAGCGCGCGGGATCCGATCACGCGCGACACCGTGCTCGCGGCGCTCGGCTCGCGGCTCACGGCGCCCGCGCCCGCCGCCGCGGCGCCCACGTGGGACCCGGACGAGGTGGCGCGCGCCGCGTACACCGACGCGGCGACGCGCGACGCCGCCGCCGACCGGAGGCGGACGTTCACCGCGCGCGCGGACGCGGTGCTGCTCCACCCCGTGGTGGGGCCGTTCCTGTTCCTCGGGCTGATGGCGCTCGTCTTCGCCGCGGTGTTCCTCGTCGCCGCGCCGGCCACCGAGGTGCTCGACGCAGGGCTCGGGCGGCTCGGGAGCGCCGTGACCGCCGCGCTCGGCGGCGGGCTCGTCGCCTCATTCATCGCGGATGGCCTGCTGGGCGGCGCGGGGACGGTGCTCGCCTTCATGCCGCAGATCGTGATCCTCACGGTCGCGATGGAGCTGCTCGAGGCGAGCGGGTACCTCGCGCGCGGCGCGTTCCTCGTCGATCGCGTGCTCCAGTTGCTGGGGCTGAGCGGCCGATCGTTCCTCCCGCTCTTGATGGGCCACGCGTGCGCCGTGCCCGCCGTGCACGCGACGCGCATCATCCGCGACCCGCGCGAGCGCCTGACGGCGATCCTTGTGTTGCCGCTCATGACCTGCTCGGCGCGCATCCCGACGTACGCGCTCCTCCTGACGACGTTCTTCGCGTCGTACGGCGCGTGGGTGCAGGCGCTGCTCTTCGTTGGGCTCTATTTCTCCGGCATCCTCGCGGGCCTCATCGCGTCGCTGGTGCTCCGGCGCACGGCGACCCGCGGGCGCTCGTTGCCGCTCGTGCTCGAGATGCCCGCGTACCGCGTCCCCGAGCTCGGCCTCGTCGCCCGCCAGGGGGCGCGGGCGGCGTGGCGGTTCATGCGCGAGGTCGGGACCGTGATCCTGGCGGTCTCCGCCGTCCTCTGGGTGCTGCTCACGGTCCCCGCGCCGGGTCATCCCGCCGCGCCGGCGCCGGTGGACGCCACGGCCGAGGTCGCGCCGACGCCGGTCGCGTCGAGCATCGCAGGCGAGGTGGGGCGGGCGCTGGAGCCGATCACCGCCCCGCTCGGCTTCGACTGGCGCATCAACGTCGGCCTCATCGGCTCGTTCGGTGCGCGCGAGGTGATGGTCGGGACGCTGGGGATCATCTTCGGCATCGAGGACGCCGGGGACGAGCCGGCGCCGCTCGCCGAGCGGATCCGCGATGCGAAGGGCCCCGACGGGTCGCCCGCGTACACGATGCGCACGGGGCTCGCGCTGCTCGCGTTCTTCGTCATCGCCTGCCAGTGCATGAGCACCGTGGCGGCGATCCGCCGCGAGACGAAGACGTGGCGCTGGCCGGCGTTCGTCCTCGGGTACAGCTATGTGGCCGCGTATGTCGTGGCGCTCATCGTCTACCAGGTGAGCGGGCTGTTCGGTATCGCCTGAGCCCGGCCCGCGCGCCGGCGCCCGCACCAGGGACGGGCCGCGGAGGGCTCACGGCGCTGGCAGATCGCGCGCGCACATCGCCGATACGTAGTAGTGGCGGCCGTTGGTCTCGTAGGGCGCGCGGTAGGTCGTCGTCTGCCTGTATCCGGCGGCGACGAAGCTCCCGCCGTGCGTGACGCGCAGGGCAGCGTGGTTGTCCAGGCGGGAGCAATCCGCGCACGGCACGAGCGGGCGGTCGTCGTCGGCCGCGTCGCGCGTGATCTTGTAGGCCTCGCCGGCGAGATCGAGCTGGCCCCAGCGCCCCGCGCCCCGGGGAAAGGAGCCGACGGGCGCGAGATCGTCCGTGGTGCAGCGGATGAGGCTCCACGGAGGGAACGCGTCCTGGCAGGGCAGCGACGTCGTGCCGTCGCCCTGACAGCAAAAGGCCGCGTCTTCGGTGGTGATGGGGGAGGAGCCCCACGGATACAGCCGCTGCTCGTCGCCGCCGGCGGCGGCGTAGTTCATCTCGGCCTGGGTCGGCAGGCGCCCGCCGTCCCACGCGCAGAACGCGAACAGCTCGAGCCATGTCGCGCACACGATGGGTTTGTCCTCGTTAACGGCCGGAGCGTCGGTCCATGTCGGCCAGCCGTAGGGATCGCAGACGAGCGCCCGCTTTATCGCTTCCGTGGTCGCCGGGAGCAGGGTGTTCCAGGCCGGATCCCACCCGCTGTCCGGGATCTTCGGGTGCGCCCCTGCGCCGGCCGGAGGCGGGCTGGCCTGCGTCGGGCCGCCGGTCTCTTCCAGGTAGCGGCGAAACCGCCCGACCGTGATCATGTACTTGTCGAGGTGGAAGCTGCTCACGCTCGCCGGATACCGCGGGTCGTTGAGCCGGTTGAACGTGCCGCCGGGCACGGGCAGGCTGGCGCAGCAGTCGTCGTCGTGATCGAGGCCGCAGCGGCTGTCGGCGCCGGGCGTGGCGCCCGCGCAGCTCCGCGGAGGCGCGTGCGCAAGGTCTCGCCCGACGTGAACGGAAGCGCCCGCGTCCTGCGCCGCAGCGCCACCGCTGTACGCGTGGATGGATCCCTGGATCGCCGCGAGGGTGCAGAGGACGAGGAGGGCCGGAGTCGGCTGTCGAGTCGGTCGCGTGGCCATTTGAGATGGTTAGGTGCGAGCGCCGCCGCTCTGGTTGTGCGACATGGCGTCGCGGCGCGGGCGATGCGCCGGGGAGAGCGCCGGAGCGCGGCCAGCGCGAGGCGGATCGGGCTCCCAGGAGCACGGGAAACAGCGTGTACCTCCTCCACGCTTTCCTGGCTTCCTGCGATGTCGTCGGAGCGCAGGGAGGGCGCCTGTGGAGCGTCAGGATTTCTCGTCGATCAGCAGGTGTCGCTCGCGAGAGCCCGACGACCGCGCACGGCGCGCCGCACGAGGAGGTCTCTCACTCCCCTGCTTCGGTGCTGCAGGTGATGCTGATCCACCCTCGCTGGGCCTCTATCGCACCGCCGATGAACCGCAGGGGCGATGCGTGCTCCGAGGGCTCGCAGCTCCGCTGCGACACGAGCTCCGGCACCTCGGTCGCGCAGAACCCGCTCGGACACCCTGGACAATCGAGCGAATGCCGGCAGCTCTCCAGGTCCGCGCCGGCGAGCTGCACGACTTCGCAGCGGCGCAGCTCCCTGCCGTGGCGCTCGACGAACGTGGGGTGGCCGCCTGGATCACGGTGACCCAGCGCGGCGTCGCAGCGGTCGAGATCGACAAGATCGATCACGACCTGACAAGCGACAACGCCTCCGGCGTCCACGGCGATCGGGCGGACCAGGCAGTCGGCTCCGCACTCGGCCCAGCCCGGGTGAAGGAGCATGTCCCACGTGTGCTGGTCCTCGCAGCGGAAGGCGATCGGCTCCGCGTGCATGAGCGTGCTCCACGCCTGAAGTCGCGTGCTCCCTTGGTCGATGGCGAAACAGGTCGAGTCGAACGTGGTGAAGGGCCCGACCACCTCCGTGTCCAGGGTCATCGACAGCGCCGCCTGGCTGGGGACGTGGTCGGAGGCGATCCCGGGCCCCTCGTCGTCGCGCGTGCTCGCGACGAGCAGCCTCGCGATCCTGTCCTCGGGCAGCGACGCCACGAAGGCTTCCTCCGCCTCCCCCACGGGTGCGAGCGCGCCCGTGACGAGGTCCAGCGCGCGCCTGGCCGTCCGAAGCGGGTGGTACTCCTCTCCAGGCTCGGCGAGGCGCTGCCCCAGCGCCTCTGTCACGCCAGCCATCACCGCCTCCACCTCCTCCCTGGTCGAGGTCTTGGTGGTCCACGCGAGCGCGGGGATTTCCCTTGAGGTGAGGAGCGCGGCAGCATCGGGCGCGCTCGGCCGCGCGACGACCACCCGGACATCGCCGGCGTGCCACTGGGCCGGATCCGCGCTGCCGCATGACTCCGTTTCCCACCGCGATCCGAGCACGGCGAGGAGGCTCGCGCGCACGCTCTGGGCGACGCGCTCGCGAAGCTGCGCGGCTTCGGCCGTGTCCGTGTCATCGACGACGAGCACGATGACCTGCGGGGTCTCCTGGACGAGCCCTCCGTCGAGGACCAGCTGCGAGGTTGTCCGGGGGTTCACCGCCACGGGATCGGTGCCGCACGCCACGGCCGCGAGCGTCAACCATGCGAGATGGAGAGACCTCATTTGCCACATCATGGATGGTGTCAGCAACACGCGTACCAGTGAGGGCACCGCGTTTCAGGCCGAGAAGAGCGCTATTCCTGCGGCGTCCGAAGAGGGCCAGGCGCGCCATGCCAACGCGGCGGCGTGCGGCGCCAACCCAGTTGCTCGACGTATCGCTCTCATCGAAACCCGCGGGAGCTGGGTGGCCCCCGCCTCCGACGCACATGCGTCCCACAAAAAGATGGGTCGCACCCATCTCCCGCTGGACACGCCTCCAACAAAAAGACGGGTCGCACCCGTCTCCCGCTGGACATGCCTCCAACAAAAGACGGGTCGCACCCGTCTCCCGCTGGACATGCCTCCAACAAAAGACGGGTCGCACCCGTCTCCCGCTGGACATGCCTCCAACAAAAGACGGGTCGCACCCGTCTCCGCGCTGGAGATGCGCCCCGTCCCCGTACCCGGGTCGTTCACGAGGCGATCGGTCGGCTGCTCGGGTGGCCGGTGGCGCCGGAGGGGCGAGCGAGCTCGGGCCTGTCGTCGAGCCCGCCGTTCCCGTCGGCTCGCCGCCGGCGCCTTGCAGCGCGCCGCCCGCCCGCGCGTCGTGGCGAGCGCGCCCGCCGCGTCGCTGCGGACGAGACCGCGACAGCTCCGGTGATCGTGCGCGCTTCAAGGGGCGAATTTCACGAGGAAACCGTGCAGAAGAGGGTCCTCCTCGGGCTGGGTCAGCAGGCCCGCACCGAAATCGATGGTGTCGCCGAACAGTCCGGCCGCAATGACGTTGTCGGACCTGTCCACCGTCACGGAGGTGCCCCATGTGTCCGCAGAACTGTCGCTGTACGCGGCCCAGAGAGCATTGCCGGCCGCGTCGAGCTTCGTGACAAAGGCACGCGGGCGGGAGGAGTCCGTCGCGCCGGTGCCGAGGTCGACACGGCCGGACACATACCCCGTGAGCGCGATATCTCCTCCGTCCGTCATCGCGATGCTCGTGGTCGACTGGGCTTTGTCGTCGCCGAAGCTCTTGGCCCAGAGGAAGTTGCCTCCGGGGTCGAGCTTGAGCACGAAGATATCTCCTCCCGGAGCGGGGAAAGGCCCTCGCTCGTAGTCCCTGTCAGGCTCTGGACCTCCTCTGGATTCCAGCAGAACATCGCCAAGGTCCAGGTGGTCCCAGAACGTACCTGTCAGGGCGATGTTCCCGGAACCATCCACCGCGACGCCGTGGACAGTCGACCGCCCTGAGGGGATCGTCCTGTCCCAGACGTAGGCTCCATCCGCATCGATCTTGATCACGAAAATGTCATCGCAGGCCCTGTCTCTATCACTGCTCGTGCATGAGCCCGTCCGCGCGCCTCCGCCAAAATTGACTGTTCCATGGAAGTTGCCGGCGATGATGATATTGCCTGATGCGTCGGTGGTCATGTCCATGATCGCCGCGTTCCACGGGTAGCTCTTGGCCCAGAGGGGATACCCCGTCGGGTTGAGCTTCGCGATGAAGTGATGGTCGCCGCTCTCCTGCGGAGGGGCGGGCAGCACGAGCGCACCAAAATCGACGGTGCTGTCGTGGCTTCCGATGAAGATCACATTGCCGTCGTCATCCAGGTCGATGTGGTCTCCGGTTGTGACCGTCCCTCCGCCACCGGAGAACACATCCGACCAGATGTGTTCTCCCGCGTCGTTGAAGACGCCCACGACGGCGTGCCAGTATCCCCACGGCACGTCGAGCGATCCGCCCCCGAGGTCGAGCGCCTCGTCGATATTTCCCGTGATGGCGATGAGGCCCGACCTGTTGACTGCGACGTCCCTCGGATACTTGAACGCACCGTCGAACGTCTTGCTCCAGCGGCGGTTCCCGTCGACGTCGAAGCTGTCGAGCGGCGTCCCAGGCTCGACCGTGAACACGACCGTGTTGCCCAGACCATCCGCGGCGACGACCGGGTTGGGAGGCGATCCTTCGTTGAGGTCGGCGCCGGGGACGCCCGTGATCCAGAGAGGCGCGGCGTCACGCGGGACGACCACGTCGCCGCCCGTGGTGCCGGCGCTGCCCGTGGCGCCCGTGGTGCCGGCGCCGCCCGTGGCGCCCGCGGCGCCGGCGCCGCCCGTGGTGCCCTCGCCGCTCGCGCCGCCGATGGGATCGAGCGAGATGCGGCACGCGGTGCCGAGCGCCATCATCGCGAGGCATGTAGAGATCATGGTCTGTTTCACGGTGACTCCTAGAGCGCTCCTGGAGAGCGCTCGCGATCCGTTCTAGAGATGGCCGCGGCTCGTCCCGACGGCTCAACTTCGGACGACAGCGCTGGGCCGGGGAGGACGAGGCACGGGACCGAAGGCCGAGCCCCCCCGGCCGCGCAACGAACGAGCGCGGAGCCGCGCGGTCGTCGCGGTCACTCCCAGGAATGGCCAGTCCCCTTCAGGACAGCTCACCAGAACGGCTCGGAGGAGAGGAGCAGTCGTCGCAGGAGCACACGCGCCGGCGGCTCACCGCTCGACGACGACACCGAGCGAGAACGACGCGAGCGGGCCGAAGGTCGAGGTCACCCGTCCCACGAACCGGATGTCGACGGGCGGGATCGCCGCGCCTCCGAGCGCGCCCGCCGCGAGGTAGAAGGAATCGATGAGCCGGAAACGCGCCTCGGCTCGGCCATACACGAGCGCGGTGAACGTGGACTCGTCTCTGTCGACGTAGGGTGGCTCGGCTCTTCCGGACGCGCTCACGTGAGCGAGACCCAGGCCGGGAGAGAGGACGAGCCCGACACGGCGGCTCCTCGCGACGGGCGCGAGGACGAGCTCGGCGCCGAGGAGCATGGAGCGAAAGCGGACTTCACCTTCCGGCGCCTCGATCGTCGGGCTGACCACCGGCAGGTCCGCCAGGAGGCCGACACCGACCCTTTCCGAGGGCCAGATCCGGAGCGAGGCGCCGAGCGAAAGCGACGTGCCCGGCGTCTGCCATCCCGCGGCGATCGCGACGCCGACATCGACGAGCGCGGCCCTGGGCGCCGGCGCAGGGAACGCGGGCGCGGGAGGCGCCCAGGCGCGGGGCGGCGGGCTCCACCGCGCTCCACCGGGCACCACAGCCGGAGGCGCGACGGGGGCGGGCAGGAGCGGCGCCGGCGCGACGGCCGCCGGCGCGACGGCCGCCGGCGCGACGGCCGCCGGCGGCGCGACGGCGGAGGCGCGGACCTCCGACCGGAGCGCCCGCACCAGCTCCGCCGCGCGCAGCACCCGGGTGTCGAGCGGGCCGTCGGGCGCCACGCTCGCCACGAGCTCCGCCCGCCCGCCCGACGCGGACCAGATCTCGATGGCCCCCTCCTCGCCTTCGGGGACGACGAGGAGCAGCCCGCCGGGATCTACCGGCGCGGGGGTCGCCTCGACCCGCACCCGCAAGCCCACCGCTTCGAGCTCCTGCGACAGCCGGTGCGCCAGCGCCCCGCGCGCGCCGGCCACGACGGTGACCGGCGTCGGCTCGTCGGCCGAGCACGGCGCCGCGAGCGCCCCGAGCGCGCCGAACGCCAGGAGCGCCGCGAGCGCGCCGCACAGCGAGCACGCGACGGCGCGCGCGGCCGGCGATCTCCGCCAGCGCCGGGTCGACCTCCGTGACCTCCGCGGGCGCAGGATCAATCGGCCCCGCCGGCGAGCGTCGCCGCGAGCCCGGCGTGGGCGCCGTTCGGGTAGGCCGCGAGGTAGCGCGCGGCGAGCTCGCGGGCGCGCGCGTGCAGCTTCAGGTTCCTCGCGCACTCCAGGGAGCGGCCGAGCGCCTCGGGCGCGAGGGCGCCGCGGGGCCGCTCCGCGAGGTACACGGCGAACCAGCGCTCGGCCTCCGCCCAGGCGCCGCGCCCGTCGAACGCCATGCGGCCGAGGTGGTACGCCGCCGCCGCCGCGGCGTCGCTCCCGGCGAACCGCTGGCGCGCCGCCTCGTAGAACCGGGCCGCGAGGTCCGGCTTGCGCGAAAGCCGCGCCGCGGAGCCGAGATCGACGAGCTCCGCGCCGCTGGCGCGCCCGAGCACCGCGTCGATGCCCAGGAGCTCCACGTCCGCGAGCGCCTCACCGAGCCTTCCCGCGACGAGGAGCGCGCGCCAGCCCCCGGTGGGGGCCTCGACAAAGCCCCCGGAGGGGGCCTCGACCAGGGGAGCCTTCGCGCGGGCCGGCGTCGGCGGAGCGGGCGCGGGCGCGGCGGCGCTGGCGCTCGCGAGGAGGGCGGGCGGCTCCGCCGGAGGGCCCGCCTCCGGAGCAACCGCCGGAGGCGGCGCCTGCGGCGCGGCGGCGCGCGGAGCCGCGCAGGTCAGCCGTACCGACTCGGGGGCGGCGACGGCGCGCCCCGGCGGCTCGACGCAGGGGCCCAGGACACGCACCCGCCCGGCGACCATCGAGACCGCGAGCTCCTCGGCCTCCGTGTCCCACGTGACGTCGAACTCCGTGCCGATCACGTGGACCTCGAACGGCCCCCCCGCCACCACCCACCGGGTGTCGTCGCGATGCACGACACGCACGTGCAGCGAGCCGCGCTCCAGGAGGACGCCCGCGCCCCGAGGGTCGACCTCGGTCACGCGGGCGCGCGTCCCCGGCGCGAGGTCCACGCGCGACCCATCCGAGAAATCGAGCCCGACCCGCGACGCGTCCGCGGCCACCCACCGGCCGACGGCGCCCGGCGAGCCCTCGACCCGGTAGGTCAACGGGTCGCCCGGCCCGGGCAGCGCGAAGGCGAAGACGAGCGCGAACGCGGCGACGCACGCCGCCGCGAGCGCGAATCCGAGCGGCCGCCGGGAGGGAGCCGCCCTCCCGCGCAGCGAGAGCGCGGCCTCCTTGCGGTAGATCGCCTGGAGCCGATCCGCGGCTCGGGGCCGCGCCAGGTTATCGAGCGCAGCATCCTGGTGCGCGGCCACCCGGCGCCCCACGGCCGCGACGTCTTTGGTCCTCACGTCCATCGGTCGCCCTCCGCGAGCCAGGTCGAAAGCACGTCGTCTTTCTTGCAGCGCTCGACGAACGCGAGCTCTGCGCGGTGGAGCCGGCGCTTGACGGTCGCCACCGACACGTCGCACGCGGCGGCCACGTCGGCGAGCTCCTGGCCCTCGACGAACCGCAGCGTGAAGGCCAGCCGCTCGTCGGGATCGAGCGCCTCGAGGGCCCGGTAGAAAGCCCGCACGCCTTGCCGGGCCTCCGGATCGACGCTGGCCGCGATCTCCGGCACCTCGTCGCTCGCGAAGAACGCGAGCCAGCGGTGGCGCCGCTTCTTGCGGATCGCCTCGCGCGCGACGAACACGGCGACGCTCGTGATGAAGGGCTTCAGCGCCTCGGGCTTGTGCACGTCGTCGATGCGGGAGAACACCCGGGCGAACACGTCCTGCACCAGGTCCTCTAGGCTCCGGACGTCGCCCAGGATGCGAAACAGCATCCGCTCGACGAGGCCCGCGTACGCGTCGAGCAGGCGGCGCTCCGCCGCGGGGTTCCGGGCGTGCAGGCCACGCAGGAGGTCGAACGAGGCGGGCTGCGCGTCGGCAGGGCGCTGTGCGTCGGCAGGGCGGTCCGCTGGACGGGGCTTTCGGACGACGCGGAGGTGTGCGGGCATGCCGGTAGCCCCTTAGATGGCCGGACCCCGCCGTGACGGCTCATCGCGGGCGAGCAACTCAGGCGACGCGGTACTAGTTGCACCCGAGCCGGCACACCATGGCCGCCGTGTAGGCGCACCCGTGGTCGCCCCACAAAGACGAGCTCGGCCCCGTGCACCGGAACGCACACCCGCGCCCGTCCGCGGTCGCCTCGGCCGTCAGCCGGTATCCCTCGGCGTTGCAGCTCCCCGTCGACGACAGGCAGCTCGACAGCTGCGGCTCGCACTGCTCGACCACGTAGCCGGCAGGGCACGTCCAGTCCACGCTCGCCCGCCCATAATCCGGCGACCTCCCCGTCTCGGTCGCGACGGGCTCGTGCTTCGAGAACGTCGCCATCCCCGTCGTCACCTGGAGCGGCACCACGACGGCCCGCTCGCGCGGCACCACCGGGGCGGCCGCGTCCTTCGGTCGCACGACGAACGTGTCCCGCCGCGTCTGCCGCTCGCAGCCGGCCGTCGCGCCCTCCGGCGTCCACGAGAACGTGAGCTCCGCGCTCCCGTGCGCGGGCACCTCGACCGTGCGCTCGCCGTGGGTCACCCGCACGTCGACCTGCGCCCGGTTCGTGATGAGCGCCTGCGCCGTGCCCGCGGCGCCGTACGGAACCACGCCGAGATCGACCGGCAGCGGCGCGATCTCCGGCTCGGCGAGCGAGAAACGGCACACGTCCGCCACGGGGTAGATCGCATACGCGAGCGGCACGGCCTTCTTGACCTCCATCCGCAGCGCGCCGAACGCCTGCCCGCCTCCCTTCGCGCCCGCGACCGGCGCGCCCTCGACGCCCTCGATGGCCAGCTCCCCGACCGAGGTCATCGTCACCCGGCGGTCCCCCGCCTCGATCCGGGCCTTGAACAGGCCGGGCGCCGTGCCGTGCGCCTCGCCGGCGGTTCCCGCGCTCGTGCTGCACCAGCTCCTCGGGGACGCGTTCCTCGTGGCGTTCATGATCCACGCGGTGAGCGCCCGGCAATCCATGTTGCCCCTGCACGTGCTCGGCCGGGTCAACGCCACGCTCCACGTGCTCACCGGCGCGCTCTTGCCGGCGGGCACCCTGGCGGCCGGCTGGCTCGCGGGTCGCATCGGCGTGGAGGCGGCGGTGTGGGCCGGCGTGATCGCAGTCTTCGCCGCGCCGCTCCTGCTACTGCGATCCGCCGTGTGGAGGCTGCGGGCGGCGCGAGAGCGCGCCTGTTCGTGGGCGTGACCGCGCGCCGGAGCAGTCGTCCGTGTTCGCCCGTGCAGGCTGGTGGGATGCAACCTGCCCGTCTGTTCGTCCCTCAGCGGGCCTGCTCAACGCGGCGCAGGCAGGCCTCCTGATGGGCTCGAGCCGTGGCTTCGGGCACGCGAAGAAGCTCCATCCTCCGCTCGATGGGCATGCAGTAGGAGGTCGCAGTCCACAGCTTCGGATCATCGACGGCGTGGAGCGGCTCGAGATCGGTCCATACCCGCACGGCCTTGTCGTCGGACGCGGTGACGATGCGCTTGCCGTCAGGGCTGAACGCCGCCGAAAAGACCACATCCTCGTGACCGCGAAGGACGAGGGGCTCGCCCGTTCCGTCGGCGTTCCATATCCGTACCGTCTTGTCCCGAGACGCGGTGACAATGCGCTTGCCGTCTGGGCTGAACGCCGCCCCCCAGACCCAGTGGGCGTGACCCCGGAGGACCACGGGCTCGTCGGTGCCGTCGGCGTTCCACACGCGAGCGGTCTTGTCGTACGACCCGGTGACGACGCGCTTGCCGTCAGGGCTGAACGCCGCCGAAAAGACCACATCCTCGTGACCGCGAAGGACGAGGGGCTCGCCTGTGCCGTCGGCGTTCCACACGCGAGCGGTCTTGTCGTACGACCCGGTGACGACGCGCTTGCCGTCGGGGCTGAACGCCGCCGAAAAGACCCGAGCCCTGTGCCCCCGGAGGACCAGAGGCTCGCCCGTGCCGTCGGCGTTCCACACCCGCACGGTCCTGTCGAAGGACCCAGTGACGATACGCTTACCGTCGGGGCTGAACGCCGCCGAAAAGACCACAGCCTCGTGGCCACGAAGGACCAGGGGCTCGCCCGTGCCATCGGCATTCCACACCCGCACGGTCCTGTCCCAGGACGCGGTGACGATACGCTTGCCGTCAGGGCTGAATGCCGCCGAAGTTACCTCCTCCTCGTGCCCCCGGAGGACGAGGGGCTCGCCCGTGCCGTCGGCATTCCACACCCGCGCGGTCTTGTCCGCGGACGCGGAGGCGATGCGCCTGCCGTCGGGGCTGAACGCCACCGAATTTACCTCCTCCTCGTGCCCCCGGAGGACGAGGGGTTCGCTCGTGCCGTTGGCGTTCCACACCCGCGCGGTCCTGTCGTACGACCCGGTGACGACGCGCTTGCCGTCGGGGCTGAACGCTGCCGATCGGAGCCCATCCTCGTGACCGCGAAGGACCAGGGGCTCGCCCGTGCCATCGGCGTTCCACACCCGCGCGGTCTTGTCCCACGACGCGGTGACGATGCGCTTGCCGTCGGGGCTGAACGCTGCCGACCAGAGCCCATTCTCGTGACCGCGAAGGACCAGGGGCTCGCCCGTGCCGCCGGCGCTCCACACCCGCACGGTCTTGTCGTGCGATGCGGTGACGATGCGCTTGCCGTCAGGGCTGAACGCCGCCGAACAGACCCCATCCTCGTGACCTCGGAGGACCAGGGGCTCGCCCGTGCCATCGGCGTTCCACACCCGCGCGGTCTTGTCATCGGACGCGGTGATAATGCGCTTGCCGTCGGGGCTGAATGCCGCCGAGTAGACGGTATCGTCGTGGCCACGAAGGACAAGGGGCTCGCCCGTGCCATCGGCATTCCACACCCGCACGGTCCTGTCCCAGGACGCGGTGACAATGCGCTCGCCGTCGGGGCTGAACTCCGCCGAATTGAGCACGTCCTCGTGACCCCGGAGGACCAGGGGCTCGCCGGTGCCGTCGGCATTCCACACCCGCGCAGTCTTGTCATCGGACGCGGTGATAATGCGCTTGCCGTCGGGGCTGAACACCGCCGACCGGATCCGGTCTTCGTGTCCGCGGAGGACCAGGGGCTCGCCCGTGCCATCGGCGTTCCACACCCGCGCGGTCCTGTCGTGCGACGCGGTGACGATGCGCTTGCCGTCGGGGCTATAGCCCGCACGCGCGACAACATCCGGATGCGTGAGCACCACACGAGCAACCCAGCTGTGCAGCGCCCAGCGCGCGAGGACGGACCACCCTCGCGGCACATCGGGCGGCTCGACCTCGCGCAAGATCGAGAGCACGGTCGTCGGATCGGCTTGCAGCTCGCGCGCCGCGGCCATACGGGTGGCGTTGCGCGCCTGCAGGGCTTCGGCCTGCGCAAACGCTGCTGTCTTGGCGCGAATCGCCAGGTAGGACACGATGAGCGTGATCGCGCCGAGCGTGGCGATCAGACCCATGGCGAGCCGCCGGCGCACACGCCGCGCGCGCTCGGCGAGGGCTACGACGGCCAAGAGATAGCGCTCCTCGCGCTTGCCGAGCCCGGCGCGCCACTCGGCGCCGTGCGCGCGGCGGTGCTCGTACCACGCCCTGGCGCCCTCCGCCGCACGATCGCGCCAGAGCAGCCCTTCGGGCTGGCCGCTCGCCTCCCACGGCTGGGCCGAGGCGCGCAGCTGGGCCAGGAACTGCGCGTCCTGCTCGCTCTCGGCGAGCCATTGCCGGAGCTTCGCCCACCTGTCGATCAACGATTCATGGACCAGCTCCACGGTCGTGCCCTCGCGCTCGCCGCCGGTCTCGATGAGCAGGAGCCGCGCGCCGGCGAGGTGCTGGACCACCTGCGCGATCGCCAGGGCGGCGTCTCCCCCGCCGTCCGTCGCGAGCTCGCACAGCTCCTCCAGGCTCACCACCGCGCGCGTGCGCTCGGGCGTGACCAGGCGCAGGAGCACCGCCCGGGTCAGCCGCTGTTCGCGCGACGGCAGCGCCGCGAGCACCGCATCCGCGTGGGCCGACAGGGCACCAGCGACACCGCCGAACCGCTCGTAGCTGTCTCGCGTCAAGAGCCGGCGCGCGCGATCCCGCGCCTCCCAGAGCTTCGCGGCCGTGAATTGCAGGAGCGGCAAGGGGCTGCGCGTGTGCTTGAGCGTGTCCAGCATGTGCTCGACCATCTCCGCGGTCTCGAAGCGATATGCGGCCGCTTCGAGCGGCCTCGTCAAGGCCTCGCGCAGGCTCTCTCGCTCCATGGGTGGCAGGAACGAGAGCCCGCGGGCCACGTCGATCATGAGATGGCGATCCTCGGCCATGTGATCGAGGAAATCCGAGCGAACGGCGAGCAGCACGCGCAGGGGCGAGGTGGCGTCGTCGGCCGCGCCTTCCAGACAGGCGACGAACGCGGCCCGTTCCTCGCGCGTGGCGCCCAGCGTGTAGAGCTCCTCGAACTGATCGACGCAGAACAGGATGCGGCGCCTCTCTCCCTCCCGGCGACAGCGCGCGCGCAGCCGGGCGCCCAGGTAACCCGGCTGCGCGCGCAACGTGGCGACGAGCCCGTCATGATCGGAGAGCTCGGGCGAGCCTGTCGCGCCGGCGGACTCCGGCTCGGCGATCTGGGCGAGCACATCGACGAGCGCGGACAGCGGGCGGCGCCCCGGGCGCAGGACGAACGCCTCCCAGCGGTCGCCCGAGCGCTTCAGGGCCGGGATCACGCCGGCGCGCACGAACGACGACTTGCCCGCCCCGGAGGGCCCGGCCACGACCACGAGCTGCTGATTGCGCAGCCGGGTCACCATGGCTGCGATCTCGTGGTCGCGGCCGAAGAAGCGAGCGGCATCCGCCTCCTGAAATGCGGCGAGGCCGGCGAACGGGCTCTCGCCCGCGCCAAGATCGAGCGCCCTGCGACCGGGCAGGAGCGCCTCGAGCTCGGCCAGGAGCTCTGAGGCCGAGCCGATGCGCTCCGCTGCACGCTTCTTCAGGCAGCGGCCGATCACGGCGCCGAGCGCGCCCACGTCCGGGCGCCTTTGACTGGCGCTCGGCATGGGCAGGTCGAAGTCCACGATATCCAAGAGCCGCGCAGGCGAGAACGGGTCCAGCGGGTGCGCCCCCGTGACCAGCTCGTAGAGCAGGATGCCCACGGCCCAGAGATCGGCGCGAGCATCGATGTCCCAGCCCCGCAATTGCTCGGGCGACATGTACGGCGGCGTGCCGATGACCGCGCTTTCCCGTGCCTCATTGGCACCTCCGCAGAGCGCCGCCCGTGCCCCCGTGACCGTCGACATCATCCTGGCCTCGAGCTGCTTGGCGATGCCGAAATCGAGCACCTTGATGCGCCCGGTGTCCTCGAGGAGGATATTCTCGGGCTTGAGATCGCGGTGCACGATCCCGAGCTCATGCGCGCACACGAGCGCGCGGACCACCGGGATCATGAGCTCGACGGCCAGGCTGGGCGAGATCGGGTCTGGCGGGGTACCGGCGCTGTTGGGGGTGGACTCGAGCGCGCCGGGATGCTCGCGCTGGGCGATCCATTCGCGCAGCGTGCGGCCCTTGATGTATTCGAGCACCATGTACGGGTGTCCGTGAATCTCGTCGACCTCGTGGATGACCACGATGTTCTCGTGCCTGCAGCGCGCGGTGGCGCGCGCCTCGGCCAGAAAGCGCCCGATCCCTTGGCCGCTGTGCTCGTGGAGGAGCTTGACCGCGACGAGGCGGCCGAGCTTCGTGTCGCGGGCCAGGTACACGATCCCCATGCCACCCTGGCCCAGCTTGCGGATGATCTCGTAGTGCTTGATCGTGCCGCCGACGTCCGCGAGCCTGGAGCCCGGAGCGCGCTCCGCCAGCGTGTTCGCGTCCTGCGCCGGCAGGAGCGCGCCCTCATGCGCTGGCTCCTCGGGCATCGTGCCGGTTGTGCCCTCCGGGAGCGCGAGGCCGGTGAGCGCGACCGTACGCTCGGCCTCTTCACCAGGAGCGCTGCTCAGGCTCGGGCCGTCCTGCGGTCGCCGCGCCAGCGCCTCGGCGTCGCAGCTCGCCTCCTCGCTCGGCTGCCGGCTCTCGTGCATGGCCCCTCCGACGCTGCCGCCTCGCGCGGCAGCTCCGGGCGAAGTGTCCTCACCTCGCCTCGATACCCAGCGATCCCGGCTGTTGAGCGTGTCGCGCCGCTCTGGCGAGAGAGCTCAACGACGTACCCGGCCCGATGCTCAGGCAGGCTCGTTGCCTATCGATTCATCTATAGCATCGTAGCATCATCCTCACGCAGCGTCCGGCGTCCGTGTTCTGTCTGCCCCGGCTGAGCCATTTCCACATTTTTAGGCCACGCTCTGGGAATTCTCGGTCAGAAACCTCGTCCATCGTCGCGTCTTGGTACCGCAGTTGTCCTTGTGACGGCCCGAGTGGCGGTGTTGATATTGCCCTGGCTACTTGTTTTGCTTGCTTTCCCAGCATCTTGGTTCGCTGAGGTCGTGGGTGCAGGCGTTGGGACTGCTACCCGAGATTGACGCGCTCCCGATGCGCTGCCCCGGTCGCTAGAGTTCCGATCGGGGGAGAGGACACATGCACGCGCACCGTTCTGCCGACGTTTCCAACAGCGCTTCGCTCGTGGCCGGTTCGGCTTTGGTCCAGCAAACGCCGGCCGTGGAAATCCAGCGCCTTGCTGCGCTCGCCGCGGTGTGGGGCACGGTAAAGCTCTTCCACCCCAGGCTGGCCGCGGAGCGTTTCGACTGGGATGGTCCGCTCGTCCGCGCCGTGCCGAAGGTTCGGACGGCAGCCGATGACGCCGCCTTCGCCGCGGCTGTCGGGGAGATGCTCGCCACGCTCGGCGACCCGGCGACGGGCATCGAGCCGCCGCAAGAGGCTCGGGCCACCACCGTTTCCTCGACCCCCGCGCCCTCGCCTGCCGCGGCCTCGATCACCCACCGCCGCGACAGCGATGTCCTGATCGTGAATTTGCGCGCCGTGAAGGATCGTTTGGAGAACCAGGACTGGTCCGCGATCCAGGCCGTCCGGGAGGAGATCGAGACGTCCACCCGCATCGTCATCGACTTTCGCATGGGAGAGGACACGATCGGCAGCCCCTGGACCGCCCTCCAGCAGCTCGCGCCCGTGCTGGTCTGGCGCGACCTGTCCGGTCCAGCCACGCGCACCGTGGTCTGGAGCGGGTGGCCGCCACAAACGGGCTACTCGTCAGGCGGCTACTACCGCGGATTCGAGCAGATAGCCGTCGAGCGGTTCGCCGCGAAGCAGAAGGGCGGCCCGCCGCGACGTGTGGTCTTCGTGGTTGACGATAAGGGCGGCGTCCCGGCGCTCGCGTGGGCGATGCAGCTCAGCAAGGACGGCGCCATCGTGGCCGCGGGCCCGATACGCGACTCATCCGACACGCGCACCCATGCTCTCCCCGGCGGCTTTCGCGCGGTCGTACGCGTCAACGAGAGTCTCTGGGGGCCGTTGCGCGCCAACACGACGGTGCCCGAGGGCAAGGATCCCATCCCGGTCGCCGTCAAGCTCGCCCGCGCCAGGGTGAAGCCGGCGAAGCAGTGGGAGAAGAACGTGCCTTCGCCCCCGGCGATCGCCTCGGACGACGAACCCTACGAGGGCATGACGTACCCCGCAGTCGAATACCGGCTTCTCGCGCTGTTTCGCCTCTGGACGGTGATCGATCGCTTCTATCCATACAAGCACCTCATCGGCGACTGGAGCGCGGTCCTGCCGGAGTTCATCCCGCGCGTCATCGCCGCCAAGGACGAGCGGGAGTGGGCGCTCACCCTCGCCGAGCTGGCGGCGCGTATCGCCGACGGCCATACTCACCTGAGTGGCAGCGCCGTGCTCGACGCCCTCCTGGGCGTCGCGCCGGCGCCGGTCGAGACGCGCCTCGTGGAGGGGTTGCCGGCCGTGACCCGGCTCCGCGATGCGCAGGCGGCCCGCGATGCGGGGTTCCGGGTCGGGGATGTCATCGTCGCTGTCGATCGCGAGCCGGCCCAGGCGATCATGCAGCGTCGGGCGCCGTATGTCCCCGCGTCGACGACGGCGGCGCACGCCCAGCTCCTGGCGGAAGGGCTCCTTCCCGGCCCTGCGGGATCGAGCGCGAGGGTCACCGTGAAGGGCGCAGACGGCGTGCAGCGCGAGATCACGGCTCTCCGTGACTTTCGGTTTTATGACAGCTCACGATCCGCCGAGAAGCGGCCTTGGCATCTGATCACGCCGCAGGTCGGTTACGTCGACCTGACGCAGCTCACCTCGAAACAGGTCCCCGCCATGTTCGAGGATCTGAGGCAGATCAAGGCGCTCATCTTCGACATGCGCGGCTACCCGCACGGCACTGCCTGGGACATCGCGCCGCGGATCAACGTCAAGAACGCGACGGTGGGGGCCCAGTTCCGCCGTGCCTACCACCTCGGCGTGACGAGGGTCGAAGAGCGGTCGCAGCGCATCCTCTTCGAGCAGCGGCTGCCGCAGGGGACCGGCTGGATATACACCGGCAGGACCGTGACGCTGATCGACGACCGGGCGATCAGCCAGGCGGAGCACTCCTGCCTGTTCTTCGAGGCGGCGTCGGGAACTACCTTCATCGGCACGCCGACCGCAGGGGCCAACGGAGACGTCACCAACGTGCGCCTGCCCGGCGGGTTGACGCTGCGCTTCACGGGGCACGACGTGCGCCACGCCGACGGGCGCCAGCTCCAGCGCGTCGGCATCCAGCCGCACGTGGTCGCCGCGCCGACCCTCGCCGGTGTCCGGGCCGGCAAGGACGAAGTCCTCGACCGCGCGGTCGAATGGCTAGAGACCGGGGAGTGAGCCACGAGGGGGCCCAAGATCGGCGTCGCGATGACATACGCGCTACCAAGCCCGGCGCCCTTCCATGGGCGTCCTTCACCACCCCCGACCAAGCCCGGCGCCCTTCCATGGGCGTCCTTCACCACCCCCGTCCAAGCCCGGCGCCCTCCAGGCGCGATCGCGCTCCGGGCGCCCTCCGGAAGGAACGAGCGCGGCTCCCCGTCCCGCTTCTAGTTGCACCCGAGCCGGCACACCATGGCCGCCGTGTAGGCGCACCCGTGGTCGCCCCACAACGACGAGCTCGGCCCCGTGCACCGGAACGCGCACCCGCGTCCGTCCGCCGTCGCCTCAGCCGTCAGCCGATATCCCTCGGCGTTGCAGCTCCTCGTCGATGACAGGCAGCTCGACAGCTGCGGCTCGCACTGCTCGACCACGTAGCCGGCAGGGCACGTCCAGTCCACGCTCGCCCGCCCATAGTCCGGCGACCTCCCCGTCTCGGTCGCGACGGGCTCGTGCTTCGAGAACGTCGCCATCCCCGTCGTCACCTGGAGCGGCACCACGACGGCCCGCTCGCGCGGCACCACAGGGGCGGACGCGTCCTTCGGCTGCACGACGAACGTGTCCCGCCGCGTCTGCCGCTCGCAGCCGGCCGTCGCGCCCTCCGGCGTCCACGAGAACGTGAGCTCCGCGCTCCCGTGCGCGGGCACCTCGACCGTGCGCTCGCCGTGGGTCACCCGCACGTCGACCTGCGCCCGGTTCGTGATGAGCGCCTGCGCCGTGCCTGCGGCGCCGTACGGCACCACGCCGAGGTCGACCGGCAGCGGCGCGATCTCCGGCTCGGCGAGCGAGAAACGGCACACATCCGCCACCGGGTAATCGGCGCACGGCACGAGCGGGCGGTCGTCGTCGGCGGCGTCGCGCGTAACCTTGTAGGCCTCGCCGGCGAGATCGAGCTGGCCCCAGCGCCCCGCGCCCATGGGAAAGGAGCCAACCGGCGCGAGATCGTCCGTGGTGCAGCGGATGAGGTTCCACGGGGGAACCCGTCCTCGCAGGGCAGCGATGTATGCCAGCTCCGCGTATGAGGAATCCAGCCACGATCTTCGCTCGGCGGAGGGAACAACCGTACGATGCGAGGATATCAAGGGTGAATCGCCACGCTCACCTCAGGTGACCGCAGGTTCCTTGTACGGCGGTGGTATTCGAGCGCGCGCGGGCTGCGGAGCAGGAACACCGCGCGCCTCGTCGTTCGAGCCCAACGACGTGCCGAGAGAGGAGGTCGAGTCGATCGCCGCCCTCGCCGCCCTCGCGCCGAAGTCGGGAATCGCGTGCGCGCGCCTTTGCCTTGAAGGCCGCAACCATTGGCTTGGCCGGTTGAACCACGGGCTCGTTGCCGTCGCCAGCCGCGGGCGTCGCGCTGCGTTGCTGGAGGTGGCGCGCGCGTCCGCACGGGGCGCTGGCGCGCAAGACCAGGCCTGGATCCGGGCCCTTCCGAGCAGCTACGCTGGGGTGCCCTCATGCCTCCGCCCAGACCGCCTCGCGACCCCGGCCATCGCTACCCTTCATTGCCCTCCTCCGTGGTGTCCGCGTTCATCCACCCCGCCAGGCTCGACGCGCTGCTCGCCCCCTGGATGCCCGACGCGGAGGAGCGCGCCTTCGTCGTCCGGTGCATCGTGGGGGAGGGCCCGATCCATCACCGCGGCGCGAGCTACACGCTGGTCTGTCTGCTCGGCCTCCTGCTCGAGGAGCTCGGCCGGCCGGAGGTCGGCGCGCCGAGCGGCGAGTCGCTGCCCGTCCCGATCCGCCTGCCGCCGCACCTCGCGCGCGGCAGCGAGCACGACTACCCGCTGGCCATCCCGCTCGCGCCGCTGACGCGCCTCGCCCCGAAGGGGTCGCCGGAGCTCGCGGCGCTCGTCGACTGCCTCACCGACGGCCCGCCGCACCACGCGCTCGCCAACGCCGCGATGGTCTGCCTGCTCGACGCCCTCTTCGCGCGCGCCGGGCGCGCCCGCGCCGGAGCGGAGCCGGCCTGATGGCGCTGCCGCCGGCGCTCGGCCAGGCGTTCCGGATGGTGGCCGCCGAGCTGGGCATGCGCTCGGCGGCGCGGCTGTTCCTGCGCGAGCTGATGGGCGCCGGCGGCGCCCCGCTCGCGCGCGAGGCCCGCGACCAGCTCGGGCGCGAGTTCCCCGTCCTCGACTTCGTCGCCGAGCAGTGGCTCTCCGGCGGCGCGGAGGCGCCGCTCGACCCCGCAGGCGTCCTCGATGCGCTCCGAGGCGTGACCCGGCTGCTCGTCGTGGGACTGGAGGCCGACTGCCTCGACGCGCTCGTGCCGCGGCTCTCCGGCATCGATGCGGGCCTCGTCACCGACGCGGGCGGGCTCGACACGGACTTCCGCCGCGTGCTCGCGAACTACGACGGGCTCATGGAGCCGGTGGATCTGTCCGACCTCCACCGCTGGGCCGGGCGGAGGAGCGCGCTGCTCACGTTCGTCTACGGCACCGACGGGCACACGGCGCACGTGAGCCCCTCCTGGCTGCGCGTCTCGGGCCCCGACGTGCGGACCCAGTTCCGCTCGCTGATCGGGTGGGACATCCTCGGCCGACCCATGACGGTGTACCCGCGCTGGATGGTCGAGACGAGCTCGGCCGATTTCTCGTGCCTCGTGGGGCCGGCCCCGCGCGGGCCCGCACCCGAGGTCGCCGCCGCCGGCACGGACGACCCGCGCGCGCTCGCGCCCGCCCTCGAGGCGACGTGACGGCCCCGCAAGCCGCCCTCTTCACCGTCCTGCTCGGCGCGCTGCTGCTCCAGGCGCTCCTGCCGTCGCGCCGCATCCTCATCGTGACGGGCGGCGCGGGCCTCGCCTGCCTCGCATCGACGCTGCTCGGGGTCGCGACCACGCAGCGCCTGCTCGCCGAGGTGCCGTGGGACGTGCTCGTCATTCTCGTGACGCTGGGGCTCTTGTCCCAGCTCTTCGCCGCCTCGCGGCTCTTCGACCGCCTCGCCGTCGCGGCGACGCGGCTGAGCGGCGCCGAGCCCTTCCGCGTCCTCCTGGTGTTCTCGATCGCGATGTACGTCGTGAGCGGCGTCGTCAACAACCTCACGGCGCTCGTGCTCGTCCTTCCGGTGCTGCACGTGCTGCTGAAGCTGATGGGCACGCGCCAGCGGTACGTCTCCTGGCTGCTCGGCCTGCTGCTCGTCGCGTGCAACCTCGGCGGGGCCGCCACGCCGATCGGCGACTTCCCGGCCATCCTTCTGCTCGGCCGGGGCAGCATGACGTTCGGGGCCTACCTCGCGCGCGCCGCACCGGCGACGCTCTGCGCGCTGGCCGTGCTGCTCCTCATCGTGCGCGCCGTGGTGCGCCCGGCCGCGGGTGTGCCGCGCGATCCGGTCTCGGCGCGGCTCACGCGCGCGGCCATGGAGGCGCTGCACCGGCGGGTGCGGGCCGACCGGCGCCTCCTCGTGCCGGCGGCGGCGTCGCTCGGCGCGATGGTGGTCGCGTGGCTGTTCCTGCCCGCGGAGCTCGGCGTCGGCCCCGAGCTCGTGTGCTGGCTCGGCACCGGCGCGGCGCTGCTCATGTCGCGCAGGCTCGGCGAGCGGCTCGCGCGGACGGGGCTCGACATCGAGGCGGTGCTCTTCCTGCTCTCGCTCTTCGTGATGGTCGCGGCGGTGCGGCGCACCGGCCTGTTCGAGGAGGTCTCGCGCTCGCTGGCGCGCCTCCCGGTCACCCCGCCGCTGCAGCTCGTCGCGTTCCTCGTCCTCGCCGGCGTGCTCACCGGGCTGTTCTCGGCGGGCCCCAGCATGGCGGCGCTGCTCGACGTGGCCGAGTCGCTCGCCCAGCGGCTGCCCGCGCCCGCCGTGTACGTCGGCCTCGCCCTGTCCGTCTGCGCGGGCAGCTCGCTCTTCCTGACCGCCGCGACGTCGGGCCCGCTCGCGCAGGCGCTCACCGAGCGCGCCGACCTGCGGGACGTCGATGGCAGGCCCATCCGGTTCGGCTTCTTCGATTTCCTGCCGACCGGGCTCCTGAGCTTCGCGGTCATCCAGGCCGTGGCGATCGCGTACGCGCTCCTCGCCACCTGGGCGGCGCGATGAGGGCGCCCGCCGGGGGCAGGAGCTGGCTCGCCCTACGGGAAAGACCGGCCTCGTAGGCTCGCTCCGGCGAGGCGAGCGTCTCCTCGATCGCGGGCAGTCCTGATGGCGGCGGGCGGGGCGGGCCAGCTAGTTGCACCCGAGCCGGCACACCATGGCCGCCGTGTAGGCGCACCCGTGGTCGCCCCACAAAGACGAGCTCGGCCCCGTACACCGGAACGCGCACCCGCGCCCGTCCGCGGTCGCCTCGGCCGTCAGCCGGTATCCCTCGGCGTTGCAGCTCCCCGTCGACGACAGGCAGCTCGACAGCTGCGGCTCGCACTGCTCGACCACGTAGCCGGCAGGGCACGTCCAGTCCACGCTCGCCCGCCCATAGTCCGGCGACCTCCCCGTCTCGGTCGCGACGGGCTCGTGCTTCGAGAACGTCGCCATCCCCGTCGTCACCTGGAGCGGCACCACGACGGCCCGCTCGCGCGGCACCACCGGGGCGGCCGCGTCCTTCGGTCGCACGACGAACGTGTCCCGCCGCGTCTGCCGCTCGCAGCCGGCCGTCGCGCCCTCCGGCGTCCACGAGAACGTGAGCTCCGCGCTCCCATGCGCGGGCACCTCGACCGTGCGCTCGCCGTGGGTCACCCGGACGTCGACCTGCGCCCGGTTCGTGATGAGCGCCTGCGCCGTGCCTGCGGCGCCGTACGGCACCACGCCGAGGTCGACCGGCAGCGGCGCGATCTCCGGCTCGGCGAGCGAGAAACGGCACACGTCCGCCACGGGGTAGATCGCATACGCGAGCGGCACGGCCTTCTTGACCTCCATCCGCAGCGCGCCGAACGCCTGCCCGCCGCCCTTCGCGCCCGCGACCGGCGCGCCCTCGACGCCCTCAATGGCCAGCTCCCCGACCGAGGTCATCGTCACCCGGCGGTCCCCCGCCTCGATCCGGGCCTTGAACAGGCCGAGCGCCGTGCCGTGCGCCTCGCCGGCGGTGACGTCCGTCTCGTAGGCGACCATCGCGCCGCGCTTCACGGCCCCGATGAAGTGCGTCGCGCGACCGCAGCCGCAGCCGCCGCCCGGCGCCGGCACCACGCTCTCGGTCGGCTCGAAGAACTGCGGATCCTCGTCGGCGACCAGCGCCATCGCGACCAGCCGCAGCCGGCGCCGGTCGAGCGTCCCTCCGGCGCTGAAGTACGCCGGCAGATCGGCGTCGGCGCCGACGAGGACCGAGTCGACGGCGATGCCCACGTAGCGGAAGTCGATCGCGCGCTCACCCGATGCCGGCGCCGGTCCGCCGGGCGCCACCGTGGCCGCAGCCGCGGGCGCCGCCGCAGCCGCGGGCACCGCCGCAGCCGCGGGCACCGCCAGGGCCACGGGCGCTCCCGTCGCCACCGGCGGCGCCACGGCCGCCGGCGCCGCCCCGGCCACCGGCTCCACCTTCGGACGCGCGCAGGCGACGCCGACCGGCGAGAACGCCCCCGCCGCGCTCCGCGATAGCCCGCGGCCGGGCACCATCGCGCTCGATGTGTCGAGGAGATAGTCGTGCCGCACGTCGCTGAACGCGCGCGCGGCCGCGAGCAGCGCCCCTGCCTGCGAGCAACCGCTCTCCTTGCAGGCCGGCGAGACGGCGGCGCCGTCCGGCCTGCGCGACGGCGGGACCGGCACCTCCGGCGGCCCGGGGCAGCCGAGCGCGGAGGCCAGCGCCCCGAGCAGGAGCCCGCCCGCGCGCAGAGGCGCGGCGCACGGCCGACGAGCGCGATCTGCCCCGCTCACGGCCATGCGATCGTCATCCAGCGGACGCGCCCCGAGCCGCTCACCGAGTCGTCGGCGAAGAACAGCGAGGCGCCGGACCGCCCCGCGAACGCCGGCGTCACGTCCTGCGCTGCGCCGCCGGTCAGCCACGCCAGCGGCTTCAGGGGGGGCTCCGACACGTCGCCGGGCGCCAGCGTGAAGGCGTTCAGCACCACCGAGTCCCCCGGGGCCGACGCGAGCACGCCGCGGCAGACCTTGTCGCACGCGAGCGCGAGCGACGACACCGCCGCGCCGTCCGGACCGCCCACCACGACGGGCGCGCCCTGCACCGCTCCGCTGCCGTCGAGCCGCACGAACCGCGCGCGCCCGCCGGCCGCCACGCCCCCGGAAGCCGCGGCGGCATCGCCGACCGGCTCGTCGATCCAGCCGACGAAGAGCCCGCCCTCGAGCGGCGCGAGCACCGGGCTGCGCGAGTGCTCCGAGGAGGCATGGAGGCGCGACTCGTCCCCGATCCGCTGCAGCGTCTTCGCGTCGAGCCGCGCGAGGAAGATGTCGCCGCCAGGCTCGTCGCCCTGGCCAGCCGCGCCGACCGCCCCGCCCTGGCCAGCCGCCCCGCCCTGGCCAGCCGGCCCGCCCTGGCCAGCCGCGGCGACCGCCCCGCCCTGGCCCGCCGCCCCGCCCTGGCCAGCCGCGCCGACCGCGCCGCCGGCCGGACGCGCGTCCGACCACACGAGCCACACCTCCTGGCCGCGCATCGCGATCTGCACCTCGGCCGCGTCGAGCGGCGCGTTCGTGATGCGCCGGTCCGGCACCGTCCTGTTCAGCGCGCGGTCCACCCGCGCCGCGTACACCTCGGCGTTGCCGTCGCGCGAGTCGATCCACGCGACGATGAAGCCCCCCGCGCCGTCGTACGCGATCGCCACGTCCGACGCCTCGCTCGCGGCGCCGCCCTGCTTCTTCCGCGGCGCCGTGGTGAGCTTCTTCTGCGCGACCTTCGCGCCCGTCGCGTCGACCTTTGTCAGGTAGACCTGCGTCTCGCCCCGCTCGCGCGCGACCCACGCGATGACGCTCTCGCCCTGCGCCGCCCCGCCCTTGCCCTTCGCGTCGGCCGGGAGCGGCGGCGCCGTCGCGACCGCGACGCCGCCGAGCGACGACGCCTTCTGCGAGAGGACGTTCAGCTTGCCGAGGCCGCCCGGGGACACGGCGCGCACCGCGACCGTCGCGGAGAGATCCTGCCCGCGGCGCGCGCCGTCCGACGCGCCCTCGACGAAGTACGTGACCCACGCCGAGAGCGCCGCGCCGCCGTCGAGCTCGACCGCCGCGACCTTGGCGATGGGGTCGCCCGCGGCGAGCGCGCGCACCGCGGTCGCGCGCGGCGGCGGGTCCTTGTCCTCCCGGAACGCGGGCGCGCGCCACGCGCTCTCGCGCACCGGCAGCGACACCAGCGCGAGCGGCGCCCGCGCGCCCGACGCGCCGCCAGCGCCGCCAGGCTGCGGGCCCGCCGCGGCGCTCGCGAGCGTCGCGCACGCGCCCGCGTGGCACGTCAGCCCGCGCACGAGGTACGGCACGCCGTCCGTCGCCGCGAACGGCGCGGCGCGCACCGGCTCGGCCGCCCGCACCGAGAGATCCGGGCCGAAGCGCACGAACGTCGGCCAGACCGGCGGCGCGGCCGCCCCGTCGCGCGCCATCTTGAGCGTGGCGGGCGCGAGCGTCACCGCCGCGAAGCCGTCCCCGTCGCTCGCCAGGTCGGGCGGCCCGCTCGCGCTGAAGACGAGCGCCGCCCGCTCCGCGCCGAGCGCCCCGTCCGGGCCGACCGTCGCGAGGTGGATGAGGCGCCCCGGACCGCGCGCCCCCCCGCCGCCGTCGCGCTCTCCGCCGCGGGCGCCCAGCAGGTCCTCCCACGCGAGCAGCGCCCGCCCGCCCGCTCCTTCGGAGGGCGCGACGAGCGACACAAGCGCCTGCTCGCCGGACGGCGGCGTCGCCTGCCGCGGCGCCACCGCCACCTTGCCGCCCGGCTCGACCGCCGCGAGGTAGACCGCGCCGTCGATGTCCCGCTCGTCGGTCCAGGTGAGCAAATAACGCCCGCCGACGGCTGCGATCTCGAGATCGATCTGCGCGGTCGGCTCGGGGCTGACGACCACCGGCGCCGACACCTTCCCGGCCGCGTCGATCTCCAGGAGCGCGACGAGCCCGAGCTTCCCGCCCTCCGAGGCGTCCTCGGCCTCCGCCTTGCGCGCGGGCTTGCCCTCGCCCCGCCCGCGCGGCGCGGCCGGCGCGAGCACGACGGCGACCGCCGCGCCCCGCTCGGTGGCGACCGCGTGCCACCCGAGCACCTCGCGCGCGACGGACGCGGGCGCCGTCGGCTTGATCGCCGCGCCCTTGCCCTGCGCCACGACCGTCATGACCACGTCGACGCGGTCCACGTCGACGTGGCCCGCTTCGACGCGGCCCGCGTCGCCGCGCGCCTCGCGCGGCATCTCCCACAGCACGAGCGCGCCCTGCGCGTTCGGGAGCACCTCGAGCCACGAGATCTCCTCGGCCGTCTGCGCGACGAGGCTCGCCGGGGCGCTCGGCTTGCCGGCCGGGTCGAGCGCGAGCACGCGCACCGCGCGGCCCCCATCGACCTGCTCGATCCAGGCGGCGATGTAGCCCTGCGGCGTGGCGCGGAGCGCGGCGACCGGCACGTCGGCGGCGACCGGCCCCGCGTCCACGACGTCCCCGCGCGGCGCCCCGTCCGCGCCGAGGGCGCGCGTCCGCCACCGGCCTCCTGCCGCATAGAGCAGGAGCGCTTCGTCGCCGCGCCGGGCGAAGTAGGGCGTCGCGTCCTCGTCGTCGAGCTCCGCGATCACCCGGGCCGGCAGGAGCGGCGGCCCTTCCGGGGCCTTCGGCTGCGCGGGCGGCGTCTTCACGACGCGCGGCGGGCGCGCGACGGGGGCCTGCGGCGCGGCGGAACACCCGAGCGAGAGGGCGAGCGCGGCGCCGAGCAGCGCCGGCGCGCGGCGCCCGAGCGCGGCGCCGGTCTGGCGGCGCGCGTCGCGTCGCGGGCCGCGTGGAACCCAGGGGAGAGCGCTGCGGACGAGCATGGCGGCGACCATGCCAGAAGCGCAGAGCCCCCGCTACAGGGCGCCGCGCGCAGGCCACTCCGAGGCTCGGCTGCGCTGGTCGAACGGCCCGATCCGCGGACCGACGGGCCCGGGCGGTAGCCGAGCACGTACTGGTTGTGGCGGGGAGATGCGTCTTTCAGGTGCTGTGACCGAGCCAGCGGTGGCGAGGGAGATCCTCGCGCGAATTGGAGCCGGCGCAGCGCTCGCGTCCCTCGCGATCGATCGCGATGTCATGTGGCGGCGCAGCTCGTCGTACGGCGGCTCCGAGCGCGGGGCGCAGGCACGGCGTGTTGATTCGTTTGTGGTGAAATGATCCGGCGCGGGTGCGTAACGGCGGCTCCTCCGAATTTCGTGTGATCCGGTGCTGGACACGAGCCGCCCCGTTTCCTAGGAACGCGTCGCCCGAGTCCGTCCGAGGTCCGCCGCGGAGAGACCGGCGTGGAGACGAGCCCCAACAGAGGCTCGCCGGCGCGCTGGCCACGTGTGCGACGAGCCTGGAACGAACTTGGACGACAACCCACCTCGGTCGGAACGGCGACTGCGGGACTCTCGTCCTGCCCGCGCATCCGAAGGTCGAAAACCACCATGCCCGTGCCCAAGATCCCAGACCCACCACCAGAACCTGCTCTATCCACGTGGAAGAGCGATCTCGTCTCGGGGTTCCTCGTCTTCTTGATAGCGCTCCCGCTCTCCCTCGGCATCGCCATGGCGAGCGGATTCCCCCCCATCGCAGGCGTGCTCACCGCCGTCGTCGGCGGCGTGATCGCCACCTGGCTCGGCAGCGCACAGCTCACCATCAAAGGCCCGGCAGCGGGGCTCATCGTCATCGCGCTCGGCGCGGTTCAGGAGCTCGGCGGCGGGGACAACGCGACGGGCTACCGCCGCGCGCTCGCGTGCATCGTCGTCGCCGCCGTGGTGCAGATCGCCTTCGCGCTCGCGCGCGCCGGCACCCTCGGCGACTTCTTCCCCACCTCGGTGGTGCACGGCATGCTCGCGGCCATCGGGATCATCATCTGCTCGAAGCAGATCCACACGCTCCTCGGCCTCACTCCGACGGCCAAGGAGCCGCTCCCCCTGCTGCTGGAGATCCCGGCGAGCGTCCTCCGGCTGAACCCCGCGATCGCCCTGATAGGCGTCCTGTCGCTCGTCCTCCTGTTCGGCTATCCGGCGCTGGCCAGGCGAACACGATGGATGCAGAAGATCCCCGCGCCGCTCCTGGTGCTCGCGGCCTCGATGCCGCTCGCGATGGTCTTCGACCTCGAGCACAGGCACACGTACACCTTCTCGGTGACGGACTCGATCCACACGATCGGGCCAAAGTTCCTCGTCAACCTGCCTGGGAGCCTCGTGCAGGCGATCGCCTTGCCGGACTTCAGCGAGGTCGCCTCGTCCGCGTCCCTCAAGTATGTCGTGATGTTCTCCCTGGTGGGAAGCATCGAGTCGCTGCTGTCCGCGAAGGCGGTCAGCTCCCTCGATCCCGAGCGGCGCAGCGCTGATCTCGACAAGGACCTGCTCGCCACCGGCGTCGGCAACCTCGTCGCGGGCATGCTGGGAGGACTGCCGATGATCTCGGAGATCGTCCGCAGCTCCGCCAACATCGGCTACGGAGCGAGGAGCCGGCTCTCGAACTTCTTTCATGGCGCGTTTCTCCTGGTCTTCGTCGCCTTCGCGCCGGGGCTCATCCACAGGATCCCGCTCGCCGCGCTGGCCGCGATGCTCACCTTCACGGGCGTCCGCCTCGCGTCTCCCAGGGAGCTCGTGCACACGTTCCGCATCGGCAAGGAGCAGCTCGTGGTCTTCGTCGCCACCGCCGTGATCACCATCGCGACCGATCTGCTCGTGGGCGTCGCGGCCGGCATCGCCGTGGAGATGTTCATCCACGTGCTCAACGGCGCGCCGATCCGGAGCCTCTTCCGGCCCGACATCGAGGAGCGCGTCGACGGCGGGCGGCTGGTGCTGCGCGTCAAGCAGGCCGCCGTCTTCAGCAACTACCTCTCGATCAAGCGGAGGCTCGCGCGGCACCCCGACGCCACGGCCGTCGAGATCGACTTCGCCGATACGCGCCTGGTGGATCACACGGTCATGGCCAACCTGCACGATCTCAAGGCCACCCTCGAGCGCGAGGGACGGAGGCTGACACTCTCGGGCCTCGACGACCACGGTCCGATGTCGTCGCACCCGCTCTCCGCGCGGAAGAAGGTCGCGCTCGCCCCCGCGGTGAGCCGCTGAGTTTGCACGGCGGGCACGAGGCAACTCACGAGGCAACTCACGAGGCAACTCACGAGGCAACTGCCGTGCATCCGGTGAACCACGCGCGAGATGCGCGAAAACTGCGCGTGCACGCCGCGGATTTTGGACGACAACAACACTCCACGATTGACATGAACGAGCCAAGTTCGACATCCGGCGCAGGCGAAGCTCCAGAAGAGCGGCTGCGCGCCCTCCTCCAGCACGTCGGTCATTTCCTGCCAGCACAGGGGCCGATCGGCGTGTTCGTCCACCACAACACGCTGCACGCGTTCCAGCACCTGCCGTTCCACGACGCGCTCGCCGCGGCGAGCGCGCTGTTCGAGGCAGAGCCGTACCTCTCCGAGGCGGAGTTCCGCGCGCACATCGCGTCGGGCCGCATCGACGACCAGGACATCGAGGCGGCGCTCGCCGAGCGCTTCGCCGAGATGCCTGACGAGCGCCGAGGCCCGCTGTCACGCATCGAGATCGAGCGCCTCGCGCTGCGCTTCCCCATCGAGACCGCCACCGAGGCGGGGCTAGGGTGGCGCATCGCCGAGACGGGAGCGACGCGCAAGCTCCGGCCCGATCTGCCGCTCGGGCCGTACCGCCGCCTCCTCATCGATACGGAGCGCTGGCTCGCCGAGCGTCCCGACGCCGCCGCGCGCCTCCTGGACCAGGGCGGCCATGACCCGGAGTCCCACGCCGCGCTCGCCCTCTGGGACGCCTGCCGCGGCGTGCCGCTGCCGCCGACGGAGCCCGCCGAGCCGCCGCTCGTCGATCGCGTGGGCGTCGATCGATCGCACCGCGATCTCCTGCTCGCGATCACGGGGGAGGATCCGGCCGAGCTCATCGATCCGCCCTTCATCCGGCTCCTCGGCGCCTACCTCGACGAGGGCGTCGCGCACTGGGCGATGCCGGACCGCGCGCGGGGGCTCTTCCGCGCGTTCCGCGGCCTCGTGCTGGAGGGGTCGAGGCCGGCCGGCGCGCACTTTGCCGGGCTCGAGGCGGAGCTCCGCGCGATCGGGGCGAGCATGCCGCCCGCCGCCGTGGCCGTCGCCGCCCTGCGCGACCTCGGCGTCGCGGAGGACCACTGGGAGGGCTACGTCACGCGCGTGCTGCTCGAGCTGCCGGGCTGGGCGGGCATGGTCCACCGCCTCGAGCGCACGCCGAGCGACCGGCCTGCGGGCGCGCCGCCGGCGTCGCTGCTCGAGTACCTCGCCGTGCGCCTGACGCTCGCCCGGTACGCGCTGCGCGACGTGGCGCGCCGGAGGCTCGGGTACCGGGGGCCCCTCGCGGGGCTCGTCGGGCACGCCCGGCGCGCCGCGAGGCCCGTCGAGCCGCCGCCGCGCTCGCCCGACGGCGACAGGCCCTTCCGCCTGTTCCAGCTCGCCCAGCTCGCAGGGCTGTCGGTCGCCCAGCTCCAGCCGGTCTCGGCGGCGGATCGCGTCTGGGCGCTCGAGGTGCTCGAGGGGCTCGACGAGATGGCGCGGCGGCGCCTCCTGCACGAGGCCTACGAGCACCACCACCGGGCCGAGGTGCTGCACGGCATCGCGGCGAACCTGCGCCGTCCGGCGCACGAGCGCGCGGTCCGCTCGCCCCGGTTCCAGGTCGCGCTCTGCATCGATGACCGCTGCGAGGGGCTCCGGCGGCACTTCGAGGAGCTCTCCCCGCGGCACGAGACCCTCGGCATCGCCGGGTTCTTCGGCGTGCCAATCCGCTACCGCGGGCTCGACGACGCAGGCCACGCGAGCCTCTGCCCTGTCAACGTCGCGCCGGCGCACGAGATCGTCGAGCGACCCCGCGAGGAGGGCGCCGGGCTCGTCCGGAAGGCGCGCCGCAGGCGCTGGGCGCGCTTCGTCCACGCGCTCGGGCACGGGACCCGGACCCTCTCGCGCGGCCTCTTGCTCACGCCGACCCTCGGGCTGTTCTCCACGATCCCGCTCGTCGGCCGCACCCTCTTCCCGCGGGCGTACGCGCGGCTGCGCCGCGCGTTCGAGCGCCGCCTCCTGCCCGCGGTGCCGACCCACCTCCACAGCCCGCACGAGGAGGGGACGGAGCAGGGCCGCGGAGGCGCGGCCTTCACGGCCTCCGAGAAGGCCGCGCGGGTGGCGGCGACGCTCGAGATCATGGGGCTCACCCGGCGCTTCGCGCCGCTCGTGGTGATGCTCGGCCACGGCTCGAGCAGCGTGAACAACCCGCACCAGTCCGCGTACGACTGCGGCGCGTGCGGCGGCCGCCACGGCGGTCCGAACGCGCGGCTGTTCGCCGCCATGGCCAACGATCGGGAGGTGCGCGCCCAGCTCCGCGAGCGCGGCATCGACATCCCGGACGGGACCTTCTTCCTCGGCGGGATGAACAACACGACGACGGAGGAGATCGTCCTCTACGACGAGCACCTCGCGCCGGCGTCGCACCGCGGCGAGATCGCCGCGCTCAAGGACGCCCTCGGCGAGGCGCGCAAGCGGCACGCGCACGAGCGCTGCCGTCGCTTCGCGTCGGCCCCGGAGCGCCTGAGCCCCGAGCAGGCGCTCGCGCACGTCGAGGCGCGCGCCGTGGACCTCAGCGAGGCGCGGCCCGAGCTCGGCCATGCCACCAACGCCGTCTGCGTGATCGGCCGCCGCGAGCTCACCCGCGGGTTGTTCCTCGACCGCCGGGTGTTCCTCGTCTCGTACGACCCGACGCAGGACCCCTCCGGCGCGATCCTCGAGCGCGTCCTGCTCTCGGCCGGGCCGGTCGGGGCGGGGATCAACCTGGAGTACTACTTCTCCCGCGTCGACAACCTCCGCTACGGCGCCGGGACCAAGCTCCCGCACAACCTCGCCTCGCTGCTCGGGGTCATGGACGGCGCGCTGAGCGATCTGCGCACCGGCCTGCCGAAGCAGATGATCGAGATCCACGAGCCGGTGCGCATGCTCACCGTCGTGGAGACGAGCACGGAGACGGCCGCGGCGATCTGTGCGCGGCAGCCGGCGCTCCGCGAGCTCATCCACGACGGCTGGATCCAGCTCGCCTGCCTCGATCCGGCGACGGGCCAGATCGCGCGCTTCACCCGCGGCGCCTTCGCGCCGTTCACGCCCCCGGAGCGCCCGCTGCCCGAGGTGGCGCGGTCGCTCGACTGGTACGCGGGCAAGAGCGGCTTCGTCCCGCCCGCCATCATCCGCACCACGCCCTCGCGGCCCTCGCTGGAGATCGCCGACCATGCTGCCTGACCTCGTCCTCGGCAAGCTCACCGCGCTCGCGGTGCTCTCTCCGGCGGCGGCTTTCGCCGCGCTCGGCGCATTCCTGCTCCTCCTGCGCAAGCCGAGCGAGCGGGTCGTGTCGGGCGTCGTCTTGTCCTCGCTCTCGATCTCGCTCGCCGCCTCGCTCGTCGTCTGGGGCTCGTCCGTCCTCTCGCCCTACGCCTTCCTCCCGGTGGAGCTCGGGCACTGGTTCGAGGCGTCGGGCTACGCGTTCGACGTCGTCCTGCTCGCCGACAGGCTGTCGGCGACGATGATGGTGCTCGTCTCGCTGATCGCGCTCGTCGCCGGCAGGTTCTCGGTCGCGTACCTGCACCGCGAGGCGGGGTTCGCGCGGTTCTTCCTGCTCCTCGCCCTGTTCTCGGTGGGCATGCTCGCGCTCGTGTCCGCGGGGAGCCTCGACCTGCTCTTCGTCGGCTGGGAGCTCGTGGGCGTGACGAGCGTGCTCCTCGTGGCCTTCTTCCACGAGCGCGCGGCGCCGGCGCGGGCGGCGCTCAGGGTCTACATCACCTACCGGCTCTGCGACGTGGGGCTGCTCGTGGGCGTGGTGCTGATGCACGAGATCGCGGGCTCCTCCCACTTCGGCGAGGTGTTCGGCGGGGCCGCCTGGCCCGGGCCCGCCGCCGCGATCAGCGCCTCCGGGGCGACGGCGCTCGCGCTGTGCCTCTTCCTCTCCGCGATGGGCAAGAGCGCGCAGTTCCCCCTCGGCAGCTGGCTGCCGCGGGCGATGGAGGGCCCGACGCCCTCGAGCGCGCTCTTCTACGGCGCGATCTCGATCCATGCGGGCGTGTACCTGATGCTGCGCGCGGCGCCCGTGCTCGAGCGCTCGCCCGCGGCGAGCGCGGCGGTGGCCGTCGTCGGCGCGCTCACGGCCGTCCACGGGACGCTGGTGGGTCGCGTGCAGGCGGACGTGAAGAGCGCGCTCGCGTACGCGACGATGTCGCAGGTCGGGATCATCTTCGTGGAGATCGGGCTCGGGTATTACAGGCTCGCGCTCGTGCACCTGTTCGCGCACGCGTGCCTGCGGTGCCTGCAGATGCTGCGCGCGCCCTCGGCGCTCCGCGACGCGCAGGAGATCCGGGCTGCGCACGCCGGCGACCCGCTGCCGCACCTCGGGATCGCCGCCCGCCTGCTGCCGGCGTCGCTCGTGCGGCGCGCGTACTGGCTCGCCCTCGAGCGCTTCCACGTGGAGGCGCTGCAGCAGCGGTTCATCGCGGCGCCGTGCATGCGCCTCGGGCACGCGTTCGACCGGTTCGAGCGCCGCTGGGTCGCCGCGCTGAGCGGCGTCGCCGAGCGTGAGCCCGGCGGCGCGTCCGCCGGGAGCGCGCGCGGCGAGCGCGCGGGGGCGGCCGCTCCCGCGGGCGCTCCGGCCTCCGCGGCCGGCGCGAAGGGGGTGCGATCATGACGACGTTCCTGCTCCTCTCGGCGCTCGTCCTCGCGCCTGCGCTCGCCGCGCTGGCCGCCTCCCGCGCGCGCGGCGACGACGCCGCGCGCCGCGTGGCCCTCGCCGGCGCGGCGCTCACCCTGCTGCTCGCGCTCGTGGCGCTCGCGGTGTTCCACGCGGGCGGCGGCGTCGCCCTCGACGCGATAGGCCCGGCGGTGCCGCTGCTCGGCGTGCGCCTCCGCCTCGGCCTCGACGGCTTCAGCGCCTCGCTGCTGCCGCTGCTCGGCTTCATGCTGCTCGCCCTGATCGCCTCGGGCCCGCGCGCCGCGCTCGACCGGCCGAACCTCGCGGCGCTGCTCGCCACGGGCAGCGCCATCCTCGGCGTCTACTGCGCGACCGACCTCGCGGTGCTCGCCGTGGCGTGGGTCGCCGCGCTCCTGCCGGGCGCGCGCCTCACCTCCGGGAGGGGCGCGTCCGATCAGCTCCTCCGGCGCACCTACCGCATCTTCCTGATCGGCGGCGCGGCGCCGCTCGTCCTCGGGATCGGCATCATGGCCGCGCTCGCAGCGCGCCGCGGCGCGGCGCTGCCGTTCGACATCCAGGAGGTCGCCCGCGCCGGCATCCCAGAGGCGTGGCAGTCGCCGCTGCTCGCGCTCATCGGCATCTCCGTGCTGATGCGCATGGCCGCCATGCCGTTCCACGGCTGGTTGCCGGTGCTGCTCGAGCGAGGGCCGATCGGCGTGACCGTCCTGCTCGCCGAGATGCAGGTCGGCGTCTGCGTGCTGGTCCGCGTCGCGGTGCCGCTCCTGCCCGATGCCTGCGCCGAGCACATGCCGTTCCTCGCCGTGCTGGGGCTCTTCAGCGCCGTGCACGGCTCGATCCTCGCGCTCACGCAGACGGATCTCCGTCGGATGATCGGGTACCTCGTGGCGAGCCAGAAGGGGCTTGTGCTCCTCGGGATCGCGTCGATGAACCCGCAGAGCGTGAGCGGCGCGCTGATCCAGAGCTTCGGCCTCTCGATCGCGGTCACCGGGGTGACGATGGTCGTCTGGGCGATCGAGGCGCGGACGGGCACGGCGGACATGAGGGAGCTCGGCGGCCTCGTGGTGAGGACGCCGCGCATGGCCGCCTTCTTCTTCCTGCTCGCGTTCGCGGCGATCGGGTTCCCGGGGGCGCTGACGTTCATCGGCGAGGATCTGCTGCTGCACGGGATCCTGCACGTGCACGCCGTGCCCGCGGTGATGATGCTGGGCGCGACGGCGCTCAACGGCATCACGATGTTCCGCGCGTTCCAGCGCACCTTCCTGGGCCCGATCCCGCGCGGCCGGGCGAGCGCCGCGGCGATCACGCCGCTCCTCTTCCGGGAGCGGGCCGTCCTGCTGTCGATCCTGACGCTCATCGTGACCCTGGGCGTCGCGCCGTCCCGGCTGCTCGCGCAACACGCGCCGGTGGTGGAGCGCGTCCTCGCGGCGGTCGGCGACGGCCCGGCGAAGGTGTCACCTCACGCGCGGGCGGAGTGAGCTCTGGCTCATGGCTCAGGGAATGGCACCGAGCACGGGCGGCGTGCCCCGCGGGAGGACGCCGCGGCGCACGCCCTCCCGCGGCGCGCAGCCGGTCAGCTGGCTCGATGCAGACGGGCATCGCCGTCTCACGGGGCGTTACTCCCCCTTCGAGCCCCGCCAGCTGCTTCCCCCGGCAAAGCCGCCGGGCGAGCGGCGCGGACCGGTCGACGCTAGAATGCGAGCAGGCGCCCGAGCAGCGATCTGTACCTGCGCAGGGCGAGCCGGAGCTCCTCGGTCGATGCCTCTGCTCGGCCGGGCTCACCGTCGAGCAGGCGCTGCAGCCCGGCGCGCTCCTCCCGGAAGCTCTGCGCGACCCGCTGGATCACCTCGTTCACGAGCGCGTCGGCCTGTTCGACCGAGAGGCGCGGCGCCTCGATGAAGCCCGCCTGGATCGCGCCCCAGCGCTCGGACAGCTCGCGCGCCTCTTCCGGCGTGAGCACGGGCGCGCGCTCTGGCCAGGGCTCTCCGGTCGGTCCGCCGCGCGCGGTGTAGACGGCCGGCTGGCGGCCCGACTCGGGCGGGACCTCGTCGTCGGCGAACCGCGCCTCGGGCAGGCTGCTCTCGCGCGCCGTCACCATCCGTTCTCTGTGCAATGGGCTCACGATGGCCACCTCTCCGCTCGTTCGCGCTGTGCGCCCAGCGGGCATAGCAAGCAGCATGCGCGTCTCGATGTGTATCCGCGCCCGCTACCGCACGCGCAGCGCGGCAAGGCCAGAGGCCCGGAAGAGCCCGAGAAAATCCAGAGAGCTTTTCCGGCTCCGCCGAGCCGCCCGGCGCCGATCGCCCGGGCGCCCGCCGTGGCGATCCTTCATGAGCCGATGAGGCGGAAGAGTGCGGAATACGCCCGGCGCCGGCGGAGCCGCTCTGAGGACGGCAGGGCCCAGGTACGGCAGCGCCTCCCTCCGAGCGCGGCAGAGCCTCCCTCCGGGCGCGACAGAGCCATCGTTCGGGCGCGGCAGCGCCTCCATCCGGGCGCGACAGAGCCATCGTTCGGGCGCAGCAGGGCAGGCGCCCGGGCGACGACGCCCGCGCTCACCTCGGCGATGGGCGCAGCTTCGTCACGACCGTGCGGATCTCCCGCGCGACCTCGAAGAGCGCCTCTTCCGTGTCGGCCCACTGGGTCACGGGCTTCCTGTCCCGCGGCACCGCCTGGAGCTCGGCGAAGCGCGTCGCCTCCCAGAGGCAGGGGCGGAGCAGGATCGGCACGACCACGGCCTGCCCCGCGGCGCGCCGGCGCATCGCGTGCGTCACCTGCGGATCGCCCTGCTCGGACGCGAGGTAGCTCGCGCTCACCAAGAGGAGGACGAGGTCGGCCGCCTCGAGCTGCTCGCCGATCGCGCGCGCCGTGTCCTCGTCCGCCCCGATCTTCCCGCTGTGCCACGGCGCGATCAGCCCCTCCCGCCTGAGCGGGGCCATGTGCGCCTCGAGGCGCGTGAGGAGCTCCTCATCGCGCGAGGCGTACGAGAAGAAGACGCGCACCGGCCGCGGCGCCGCGAGCGCCTTCACGAGCGACGACGGCAACGTGGGCGACGACTGCTGCTGGGCCCGCACACCGGCGCGCGGCGGCGCAGCGGCGTGCGGCGGCGCAGCGGCGTGCGGCGGAGGAGGCGCCGCGCCCGGCTCCAGGCCGAGGAGGACCTGCGCGACCTCCGCATGATCCCCGTCCTGGTTCTCGTAAACGATGAGCCGGACGCCCGAGTCCTCGAGCAGCCGGCGGCGGAACGGCGGCGCGCCCTTCGGGAGCAGCGCGAAGTGCATGGGCGGCGGCCCGCCGGAGAGAGCGCGCACGCGGGCGAGCGTCTGCTCGATGTTGTCGTCGGCGAGGCCGAAGCCCACGAACAGGATGGAGTGCGCGCGGTAGAGCGCGCCGAACGCGTCCTCTAGCCGGGGCGAGCCGAAGATCGCCCGGTCGTACTGGTCGCGCGAGAACACCCAGGTGTCCCACGCCCGCAGCGTGCCGTGCAGCTTCAGGATGAAGCGCCTGTCCATGGAGAGGTCGCCCGCCGGCCGATCGATCATGCGCCACTCGCCCTGGAACGCGCGCTCCAGGAGGCGGTCGATGTTGGTGGTGAGCACCGCCTTGAGCCTCGGCTTGAGCGCGGCGATCGCGTGCGCCACCTCCGGGATGTCGCGGCCGGTGTCGTCGAGCTCCTTCTCGACCGTCGAGTTGAACTCCTGCGGCCCGAGCGCCAGCTTTGCGGCGGAGAGCGCGTGGATGAGCTGGTTCGAGGCGATGTACTTCTGGATCTCGTCGAGGACCGCTGGGTCCGCGCTCCGCCGCCGCGCGCGGTCGCGCAGCCTCTCGGCGAGCTGCTTCCAGGTGGGCATGCCTGCAGCCGCCGAGACGCCGGGGCCTGCGAAGACGATCAGATTCCCTGACGCGTAGCGCTCGCGCAGCTGCTCGAGGATCTCTTCATCCATCAGCGATCACGATACCGCGGATCCGCATCAACGGGCGGCGCCGCGCCCTCACCGCGCTGCACCGCCCCCTCACCGCGCCGCACCCTCACCGCACCGCACCTTCGCCGCGCCTCACCGTCACCTCGGCGGCGCGGAGCGCCGCTCGGCGGCGAGCGAGAGGCCAACCCCCAGCCAAGCCCCCTCGACTGCGCCCGCCTCCCCGCGGGCGCCCACGTAGTGCGCCGGCCGAAGCACGATCCCCGGATCCAGCGTGAGCCCGAGCCACACGGGGCCACCCAGCCGGGTCTCCACGCCGAGCCCGAGGCCGGCGCGGGCGGACCACGTATCCCGCTCGCCCGCGATGCCATCGACGGAGATGGCGGCGGGCAGCCTGAGCGATGCGACGGAGGCGGTGGCGCCGATCGAGAGGCGCCACGAGGCGGCCAGCCAGAAGCGGTAGTCGCCCGAGAAGCCCGCCTCGAGCCAGCGCAGCGGCTCACCGCCGGACGGCGCGGCCAGCAGGCGGGCGAACAGCGACTCCGTGAGCCTCAGGCGCCGCAGGCCGAGCGTAAGGCCGGCCCCGCCGAGCGCCTGCGGCCCGCCCGAGACGACCGCGGCGTAGGGCCCGGCCGAGATGGAGAGGGTGTCGAGATCGCGCGAGGCGAGCTCGACCTCGTCCTGGGTGGGGCGCCGCGGCGACGGCGGCCGCCGCGGGGCGCGCGCGCGGCGCATCTCGGCGAGGATCATCTCGGAGGCGGCGATCGCCACGAGCCGCGCGGCCACGTCCGAGGTGAGGCCGGAGACGGCGATCTGCCGCCGCACGACCGCGCGGCCGTCGAGGCGCACCTGGATCTCGAGGCGCGCCGCGGTGGGCCGATCCACCCACACGCTCGCGACGCGGTCGCCGAGCGGGCCGACCGGCTCGGCGGCGAGCGATGCGCCGTCCGGGAGCTCGATCTCGAGCAGGCGCCGCACACGGACGCTGGAGACCTCCTCCGCCGCGCCGCGCGACAGGGCGACGCGCACCTCGATGGGCGCCGCGGCGTCGGGCAGCCGCGGCGCAGCCGGCGCGGCGGCGCCGCTCGTGATGGCCACGACGGCGCGCGGCTCGGCGGCCTCGGCCGGGTGGGCGGCGCTCAGCTGGAGGACGAGCGCGACGACCAGGAGGACTGCCGCGCGAGCGGCGAGCGCGGGCAGCTCCCAGCGCGGGGCGCGCGCCGGGCGCTGGCGGCCAAGGCCCGTCCTCAGCGGCGGCGTCCGCGCCGGAGATGATCCGCTGGGCATCCTCGCACGGGCCATCGGGGTACTTGGCCACATACCCTGTTGCCATCGGAATTGCCTCTTTCTTGTGGTCCGAGACCACCTTACCGAGGCTGCTCTGGCCGGACGAATCCACCGCGGCGCGCCCTCGATCCAGAGCGGCCGCGCGTGCTCGTAATATTTCGCCACCAGCGCTCACCCCACAGGGGAGCGCGGCGGCCCGCCCAGGTCACGTCTCCTGGCGGAACGCGGCCACGAGCCAGTTGACGTGACGTCCGGTGTCGTCGTTGCTCGAATGGCGCTTGAAGAGGGGCATCCTCAGGATGCGCACGTGATCCTGGAGGTTCGTCTTGAAGGGCGAGCCCTGGATGGGCGTCCCGTCGGGCCGCACCTGCCGCCCCTCGATCTTCATCTTCTTCAGCACCTCGAGGGACGCGAGCCGCAGGAGCTCATAGGCCCTGTCCGGGTCCTTGCAGCTCACGGAGACGATGAGCTTGCCGAACGTGGGGTCCTTGTTCACGAGCACGTCCCCCGCCTCGAAGCCGCAGTCGAAGCGGACCTTCAGGTCGGTGAGGCCCTTCTCCTCGAGCGCCGCGCGGATCGCGTCGGTGTCGGGGAGCGCGATGCGGTCGAAGATACCCGCGTTGGGCAGGAAGAGCCCTTTGCCGCCGTCCCGCGAGTCCCTGAGATCGGGATTCCAGCTCTCCGCGTTGATGCGGAACTCGCGGCTACAGTGGGTCTGCACCACGTGGTCCTGCTCGAAATCGATGGCTTGCCCGTCCGCGATGCGCATCTGCCACGCGACGAGGTTCACCGGGACGCGGCCGCGCTTCCGCTTGATGGCGTAGCTCTCCTCGCTGACGGGGTGCTCCACCTGGATCCGCGTGTTCATCTCGAGGAAGTAGAACTTCCCTTCCTTGAACATCAGCTCCACGGTGCCCGCGCCCACGTAGCCCACGCGCTCCGCGATCCTCACGGCGAGCCCGCAGATGCGGTCCTCGAGGCCCGGATACCGCCGGAGCAGGGCCGGCGGCGCCTCTTCCTGGATCTTCTGGCTCGCGCGCTGCTCGCTGCAGTCGCGCATGCCGAAGTGCCGCGTGTTGCCGTAGCGATCCCGCAGCACCTGCACCTCCAGGTGGATCGTCTCCGGGATGTTCTGCTCGAACATCACGCCCGGCTGCCAGTTGTAGGCCTTGATCTCGCCGAGCACCTTCTGGATGGCCTGAGGCACCTGCTCCACCGTCGGGATGACCGCCTGCCCGCGGCCGCCGCCGCCGTTGGCGGCCTTCAGGCGCCCCGGGAACGTGAAGCGCCCGGCCGCGTGCGCCTCCAGGACGATCCGCTGGATCTCGCCGGGATCGTCGCTGTCGATGACGATGCCGGGCGTCACCGCGGTCGGGTCGAAATCCTGGGCCATCAGGCGGAATTTGCGCTTGTCGCCGGCGCTCTCGACGACGTCCTGCATGGGGCCGATGAAGACGATGTTCTTCTGGCGGAAGTGCCGGATGGCCGCGGCGTTCTCCGCGAGCGGGCCGTACCCGGGGTAGAGGCCCGCGCGCGACAGCTCCTCCTGCCAGCCGTCGCCGAAGCGCCGCTCGAACTCGTCCCTCACCTTGTCCGCGATCTGGATGTAGTTCGCGTAGCTCTCGCGGAAGCTCCCCTCGAGCCCCACCCCGAAGCCGCCGCCCTCGCGCGCGATCCGCAGCTGCAGGGCGTTCTCGTCGTCCTTCAGGCTGTAGAGGACCACGGGGATCTTGCCGAGCGAGATCGCCTCCCGCGTAGCCCGCACGCCCATCTCACCCTTGTCCGCCACGAGGATGTACTTGAGCCGCCCCGCGCTCACCGTCGTCGCGGGGAAGCTGTCCAGCCGATGCACGGCGGCGTACAGGAGATCCAGCACCTGCGCGTCTTCCCGCAGGAGCTCTCCGGCCCGGGAGCGCAGGAGCTCCGCCGCTTTGTCGCGGAGCGAGGGCTCGTCCTGCTCCAGGATCAGGAACTTGAGGAAGCGCTCGTCCTCGAAATCACGGCGCTTCAGCGCCCGGAGCAGCCCGCCCTCGAGGTAGCGGGCGAACCCGTCGCGGTCCGCGTCCGTGATCGACGCGCGCGCTTCCCGGATCCGCGACAGGAGGCCCTCCGCCGCCGGGAGGAGCTCCTGCACCCGCTCGTCGTCGAGGAGCGCCCTGCGCAGCGCCGCTTCCAGGGGGCGCTGCCAGCCGAAGTGCGTCCTCCACACCTCGCCGTTCGCGATGAGGTACCGCAGCCCGAGGAGGCGGTGCGCGTCGATGCCGCCGGCCAGCGTGCCCAGGTCGAGCAGCACGAACCCAGGGACGCCCATCGCCGTGGTGAACGCCTCCATCGAGGACACATAGCCGCCTCGGGGCAACACCAGCTTCCACGACGGGAGCGATTGGACATCGTTGCGAGCGGGTAGAGAGCTGGTGCGGACGGCGGTGGTCATCCTGAGCGGTTCTCCGGCGAGCGAGCAAACAAGCGCAGAACCGCTAGGGGATGTCAAGCCTGTCGGCCGAGCTCACCGGGGAGCGATCGACGTGGACGGGAGAGGCCAGTTACGGCGTCGGGCTCGCGTCCGGGGCCGGCGGAGGTTGCGGCGGCGGGGCCGCGGGCACCTCTTCCTCGGCCGCCTCCTCGCCCGAGACGATCCGCTGGACGTCCTCGCACCGGCCGTCCGGGTACTTGGCCACGTACTCCTTGGCCATCTGGGAGGCCTCTTCCTTGTTCCCGGCGACCACCTCGGCGCGGATGCGCTTGCAGAACGAGTCCTCCGCGAGGTTGCCCTCGGGCGACAGCGAGCGCGCCTGCTCGTAGTACCTCGCCGCCAGCGCCTGCTCGCCCATGCTGGCGTACATGTCGCCGAGCTTGTAGGCCGCGATCGGCGCGTTCGCGTCGCTCGGGAAGCCCTCGACGACGCGCGCGAACGCGCGCATCGCCGCGGCGCGATCGCCGCCCTTCGCGCGCAGCAGGTCGCTGAGGTCCATCAGCTCCCTCGCCGTCTTCGCGGAGGCGATGGCGCCGTCGATGCCGCCGCTCTGCTGCTGCAGGCTCTGCAGCGCCTCGGCGACGTTGCCCGCGTTGTACCGCGCGCGCCAGTCCGGCGCGGCGGCGACCGGCGCCGCGGTCGCCGGCGGCTCGACCGGCGCCACCTCCGCGCTCGATCGCGGGGTCGACGCGGTGCGGGCGCGCCGGGGCTCCGGCGGCGCCACGACCGCGATCCGCTGCCGGATCGGCACGCCCTCCTCGACGTCGCCGCGCCCGAGCTCCCGCGAGCCGGCCGGCGACGTGAGCTTGACCGAGCCATCCGCGACGTTGACGTCGATCGCGTCGACGTTGTGCTTCACGCGCAGCACGCTGCCCGCCGCCGCCGCGAGGCGGGCCTCGCCGGCGACGATCGCGAGCGCCGCCGTGCGCGTCGCGCTCACGGTGTCGAGCCACGCCTCTCCCTGCACGAGCCGCAGCGTCAGCGCGCCGCCGTCCGCCTGCTCGACCTCGACGGTCGTGCCCGCCGTCAGCGAGATCGTGCCGCCGCCCGGCAGCTGGAAGGTGCGCCCCTGCGAGCCCGCGGCGAACACGTCGACGAGCGACGGCGCGTCGTTGGCCGGCGCCACGGCGGTGGGCGCGGACGCGGCCTGCTCCTCGCTCCAGATCGCCTTGCCGAGCCACAGGCCGCCGCCGAACGCCGCGAACGTCGCCGCCGCGAGCATCGCCGCCACGCCCGCGCGCCGCGGCGACGAGCGCTCGCGCGCCCCGAGGTCGTGCTCGATGCGGTCCCAGACGCGCGCGATCCGCTCCTCGGTCGCGTGGTCGCGCAGATCTGCCGGGGCGATCCGGGGTAGCCCTCGCCGGCTCATGATGAGGCCTCGCTGCTGGTTGAATCCACAAAATGACCGTCGAGGAAGTGTTGCGCCCGCGAAATCCGCCGCTTGACGGTCGCGAGCGAGCAGTCCGTCATCTGCGCGACCGTCTCGAGGTCGTGCCCCTCCACCGAGCGGAGGATCCACGCGATCCGGTCGTCGGCAGGCAATGTCTGGAGCAGGGCGTAGATCTGCGCGATCTGCGCTCGCGCGTGGGGCGACGCGGCCGGGCTCGCCAGGGCGTCGAGATCGACCGGCTCGCTCGACTTGCCCATCCCGAGCACGCCGAGCAGCCGCGCGCGCCGCATCCGCGAGCGGACCTTGTGGACGATGATCGACCCGAGCCACGCGCGGAACGCCGCGGGATCCACGAGATCGTCGAGGCGCTCGAAGGCGCGGAGGAACGCGTCGTGCACGATGTCCTCCACGTCGCGCGCCGAGCCCTCGATGCGCGTCGCGAGGTGGATGGCGAAGGCGACGTGCCGCCGGTAGAGCTGCTCGAGCGCGCTCACGTCCCCGCGGGCGCCGAGCACCACGAGCTGCGCGTCCGGCAGCTCCGCGATGCCTCCTCCCCGCTCCGCCGGCGCCGTCGCGACGGAGGAGCGTCTGTCCGCCGCGCTCCCCGCGCGCGCGCCCCCGGGCCGTGCGCCGCCGCGCCCGCGCTCCTCCGGAGCGAGGGCGGACCCGGCGTCGCCCATGTCCTCCTCGACCTCCGCGGCCGGAGCGGCCGGGACGACCGGCTCGACAAGGCGCAAGCGCCCTCGCTGAGGTCTCATCGCCATGCGTTCGTACCAGGGGACATGACTGGAAAAGTACCGTGGATGGTGATCGCGACGCCCTCGCGGGCGGTGGGCGCTCGGCCCGGGCGGAGCGCTGCGCCCCGGGTTCCTGTCCAGAGCGGCATCAGGAGCGCCCCGAGCTTCCCACACTTTTCTAGACGCCTGGTCGGGCCCGGGCGGCTCATCGAAAAAACTGTGAGCCGTTCTGGCCCCCCGCGGCGTCTGGGTGGTGGCCGCCGGATTTGCGTGCGGTTTACACGCCTGTTGGTTGAGGGTGGTCTGCCCTCGTTTTGGAGGATTCCATGAAGAAGCTCGTTCTTGCGCTCGTCGCCGTGTCGTCCCTCGTCGTCGCCTGCGGCGGCAGCGCCCCGGCCCCGACCGACCCGGCGTCGACCCCGGCGGCTGACCCGGCGGCGGCTCCGGCGGCTGACCCGGCGGCGGCCCCCGCGGCTGACCCGGCGGCGGCCCCCGCGGCCGACCCGGCGGCGGCCCCCGCGGCTGACGCCCCCAAGCAGTGAGCTCTCTGCGCGGCACGTCGCTTCCTTGGTGAAGCGCGCACCGCGGAGCGCTTTGGGCGACGCCTCTCCGGAGGCGCCGCCCTCTTTCATTTTGTGCCGTGTGATCCCGCCGTCCGGCGCGGCTCGCCCGTTCAGAGCGGCTCGGCCGCTCGACGCGGCTCCGCGCTCGCGGTCTCGCTGACCGACGCCGCGCCCGTCAGCCCGCCGGCCGCGCACGCCGCCTCCCCGTCCTGGCGCGGGCGCGCCTGTGCTTTGGCGCCATCCACGGACCGTCTCCATGTATGTTCCGTCCGCGCGCCTTCCCGTGGACGGCTCAGCGCGGGGCCGCTGCGGCCCGCGAGCCGGTCCGACTCCTCCTGACAACCAGACCTCTCGTGTCCCAGGGGCTGATCGTATGGGTACCACAAGCCGGCTGAGCTTCCTGCTGCGGTCCGGGCGGCATCGCCCTGGCTTCCTCTCCGCGCGTGCCATCGCGTGGTCCGCGCTCCTCTGCCTCGCGGCGGCGTCGCTCGGGGCGGGCTGCGGCCGCACCGAGACGTGGGACTACGACGGCTCGTCCGGCCCCGAACCCTCGGCGTGCGGCGACGGCGCCTGCGATCCAGCGAGCGAGTCGTGCTCGAGCTGCGCGCGCGACTGCGGCGCCTGCCCGGCGTGCGGCGACGGCGCCTGCGCCGGCTCCGAGGACTGCGGCAGCTGCGCCGAGGACTGCGGCCCGTGTCCGCGCTGCGGCGACGCGGCCTGCGATCCGGCGAGCGAGTCGTGCTCGGCATGCCCGATCGACTGCGGCCTGTGTCCGAGCTGCGGCGACGGCGTGTGCAGCGGCGCCGAGACGTGCTCGACGTGCGCCGCCGACTGCGGCGTGTGCGAGCGTTGCGGCGACGGCGTCTGCTCGGGGACGGAGGACTGCCTCTCGTGCGCCCCCGACTGCGGCGTCTGCGATCCCTGCGGCAACGGCGTGTGCAACGCCGGGGTGGAGAGCTGCTTCTCGTGCCCGGCGGACTGCGGCGCGTGCGCCTCGTGCGGCGACGGCGTCTGCTCGGGGACGGAGACGTGCGCGTCGTGCCAGCGCGATTGCGGCGTGTGCTCGGTGTGCTCGAACGGCGTCTGCGAGAGCTTCGAGACCTGCACCGCGTGTCCTCAGGACTGCGGCGCGTGCGAGCCCATCGACTGCGAGGAGGTGGTCACCTGCGCCGCCCGGTGCATCGACGCGGAGCAGACGCCGCCGGCGTTCAGCATCGCGTGCGTCTCCGCTTGCGTCTCGAGGGGCTGCGCCAACGCTCAGTTTTTCGCCGATCAGGTCCTGACGTGCGCCTTCAGGTCGCTCCCTGCCTGCAACGGCGACTTCGGCTGCATCCAGAAGCAGTGCGGCGTCCAGCTCTCGGCCTGCATCAGGTCCACCTGCTGATCCCGCCCCGAGGCCGGCGCGGGCGTCCGCCCCCCTCGCCTCGGCCGCCCTCACCTCACGCGTCGTCGAGCAGCTCCTTGGCCGTCAGCTCGCTGGCCGCCCGGCCGTGCTCGTACTCGAGCAGGCCGAGCGAGGCGTAGCGCGGCCGGACCCGCTCGGAGAGCAGGCCGATCCGCTTCAGGTTCGGGACGATCCGCCGGAACATCGTCCGGCGGAAGAACCCCATCAGGTCGCTCTGGAGCATGAGCTCGTCCCACGCGCCGCGCGTCATGCGGTGGGCGTAGAACTCGTCGTAGAACTCGTGCGCCAGAAAGCGGTTGCGCAGGAGCACCGACAGCTCGAACGCCCAGTCCTCCCGCTCTCTCCTCGCCCGCTCGTCGATGCCCTCACGGTAGAACCTGCTCAGCGCGAGCACCCCGTAGTGGACGTGGCGCGCCTCGTCGGTGATCACCGACCGGAGGACGTCCTTGAGGAGCGGCTCGCTCGTCACCTGTCGAATCGAGCTGAACGCGCCGAGCGCCAGGCCCTCGATCATGATCTGCATGCCGAGGAACTTCATGTCCCAGCGGCCGTCGCTCATGATCGCGTCGATGACGACATAGAGGTTGTCGTTGATCTCGTAGAGCTTCTCCAGCTTCTGCGTGAGGTAGGCGTGGAACACCTCGACGTGGCGCCCCTCGTCGGCGACCTGCGTGCTCCCGTAGAGCTTCGCGTCGAGCGATGGCACGCACTCCGTGATCTGCGACGCCGCGAACAGGGCCCCCTGCTCGCCGTGCAGGAACTGGCTCAGCATCCAGGAGAGCAGCCCGTGGCGCTGCGTCGCGCGCTCCCGCTGGGAGAGCCTGTTCCAGGCGGGCAGCTTGGACGGCGGCATCCAGCTGTCGGGCAAGAGCGGCATTGCCGGGTCGAGCCAGTCGACGCTCCGCGACCAGTCGAGGTCTGTCGCAGCGTTCCACTGGGACGTCTTGGCCATGTGGTAGAGCCTCGCCATGTCGGGGTCGTCCCGCCCGTAACTCCAGTTAAAGCTGGCCTCGTATCCAACCGAGATTCCGGTCGAGACCACGCCCTTGCCGCGCCGCTGGACGAAGCCGCGAAAGGCGGGACCGAGGAGCGAGGCGAGCACACGGACGTTGCCGCTGCTCGACGCGTCGCGGAGGAGAGGGGCGGAATCGAGGAGGGTCTGGAGTGCTTGCTGGAGTCGCATGGACATGAGAGCTTTCCGGAGCGGCGAGGCGCGGACGCGAGGTCGAGCGACCCGCGGGCGGCCCTTATAATGGCACCTATCGTCGAGCGGCAATCGCCTCACGCTCGTTTTTGCGTCGTCATATCGACTCCGGGAGATCCCGAGTCGGCCAGGGGGTCCTCGCGGAGCGCGCGCCCGTCGCTCACCTGACATCGCACATCGCGGGGGCGCGGCGCGCGCGCCGCGCGCATCGCTGGACAGGCCGACGCGCGACGCCGGCCGCGCGCCCTCCGCGTCAGAGCGCGCGGCACCGCAGCGTCGGCGCCGGCGAGGAGCAGTGCCCGGAGGCGTCGCCGATCAGCACGAGCCCGGGCGGCCCCGCCGAGAGCTCGAGTCCGTGGATCCCGCTGACCGCCGCCTCCGTCGCGCAGAGCCCTTGCACCAGGTCGACAGGCGCCCACGCGCCGACCCGGGCGAGGTCGCCGCCGATGATCTCCGGGTGGTTCACCGAGCGCACCACCACCTGCCCGGCGTGCAGGCACAGGTTCGTGTGCACGCGCGTGTCCGGCCCGCTCCGCAGCGAGATCTCCTCGTGGAGCGCGGCGGCGATCTCGATCACCGCGGCGCGCTCCCGCAGCGCCTCCCACGGCTCACCGGAGAGCAGCCGCACCGCGAGGATCTCGCTGCCGGTCACGGAGGCCAGCGCGAGCCCGGCGTCCCGGAGGCGCTCCTCCGCGAGGTCGAGCACGAGGCCGAGCTCCTCGGCGAGCGAGTCGTCGAGATCATCGGCGTCGGTGCGCACCCGGAGATCGACGTACACCGCAATCGCGGCGGTCTGGAGCTCCGGCATGCTGCTCCGCCCCGACGTCGGCTCGCCGACCGCCTCGCGGAGCGTGTAGAGGAAGCTCTTCACCGAAGGGTAGCGGTGCTCCGGCTGCTTCTCCATGCAGCGCAGCACGACCGCGTCGAGCGCCGGCGGCAGCGGGGTCCGCCGGCTCGGGCGCGGCGCGGGCTCCTCCAGGTGCTGCCGGAGCAGCTCGGTCGCGTCCGGCGAGTAGAACGGGAGCTTGCCCGTGAGCAGCCGGTGAAGCAGGACGCCGAGCGCATACACGTCCACGCGCGCGTCGAGGACGCCGCCGAGGATCTGCTCGGGCGCCATGATCGTGAGGGTGCCGGGCGCCCTCCCCGCCGTGGTGAAGCCGCTCGATGCCTCTTCCGGCTCCATCAGCTTGGCGATCCCGAAATCGAGGAGCTTGACCGCCCGCGGCGTGCCCCTCGAGACGAAGATGTTGCTGCCCTTCACGTCGCGATGGATGACGCCGGCGGCGTGGGCCGCGTCGAGCGCCGAGCAGACCGGCTCGAGCAGCTCGAGCGCCTGCTCCGGCGAGAGCCGCCCTTCCTGCCGGAGGAGCACGTCGAGCGTCACCCCGTCGAGGTGCTCCATCACGTAAAATGGCCGGCCGTCCGCGAGCTCGCCGGCGTCATGAATCTCGACGATCCCGGGGTGATTGAGCAGCCGCACCACCTCGACCTCGCGCAGGAAGCGCTTCACCATCTTCGGCGACGCGGCGAGCGTCCCGTGGAGCACCTTCATCGCCACGCGCGTGCCGGTGCGGAGGTGCCGCGCCTCGTACACGGCGCCGCATCCGCCCCGGGCGATAGGCGACACAACGCAGTAATCGCCCGCGCGCGCGCCGCACGCCAGCTCGCCTCGGGAGAACGACCTCTCCTCCAGTGAAAATGCCCGCGTCTCGTTATCTCTCGTTGCCAAAGCATCCAACGTCATAACCCCCCCGATGCGGCTCAGGCCCCACCCGAGCGACGCGTTTCCCGCGCCAGACGGCCGTGTTGGCGCCACACGTCGCTTCGCCAAGTGGTACAGTAAATCCATCGTTATCCTTACGGTAGCCTATTCCATCTGCTAGCAGAAAGGGGGAGGGGGCCGAACCAGATGAAGAGGCGAATCCAATCGCTGTGCTTGCAGACGTTTCTGTTGGCTTCAGTGCCGTGCTGCGGTGGCACCGACGGATTTCCGGCGGAGTGGGGGTCGGTCGACGAGGTCTCAAGTGCGCTCCTGAATCACAACGCGCTCAACCCGAACGCTCTCAACCCGAACGCTCTCGACCCGGACGCTCTCGCCCCGAACAGACTTGCCGGGAGAAACCTCTCGGCGGCGGTCCGCGCCGTCATCGCCGCCCCCGGGGAGCTCGGCGCGATGTCCAGACAGCTCCTTCGATACATCGTCGGCTGCGCGCTGAACCCGTCTCAATCGCTCCGATTCTCGTGGCACGACGAGCTCGGCGAGCTGCACGAGGAGGTCTACCCGGGGAACCTCGGGCTCGCCGCGAGCTGGCTCATCGCACCGCTCAGCGAGTCCCGGGAGCAGTGGATCTCGGCCTGCGTGGCGTCGCGCGCCAACCGGACAGGCGTCTCCGTGATGATCTCGTCGCGCGCGGCGCACCTCGCCCTCAGGTACCCGGACGCGAGCGAGGTCGAGTCGTATCCCATGGAGGAAGGCGCGTTCTGGGGCAATCTGTTCGCGACCCCGCCCCGCCTCTATGCCTGCTACAAGGAGTCCAATGTGGAGAGCTCTCGCGCACTCAGCAGGGACTGCGCCGCGGGGCTCCCCGAGCCCGAAGGCGGCGTCCGGGAATGCCCGAACATTCACATCGTCGGCTCATGCGATCTCGCGTGTGGCGCGCTCAGCGCGATCGGCGGCTATCGCCCGAGCTGCGTCGACGATCGGGGCGAGTCGTGGCCCGCGGTGATTACGACGTTCCTGCCATGAGGCCCCCATGTTGCCCGAGGCTCGTCGAGGCGGAAACGCGGCTCGCGCCGGAGCGTCCACCGCGCGGTGCAAGGAGTGCGGCAGGCGTGTCGCCCACGCGGATCCCGGGTGTCCAGAGCACGGCCCCGTGGTGCGGCAGGCCAGCCCGGAGCCCGACGCGCCCGTCGGCACGGACGACTTCAGCGGCAGCTGGCTCCGCGAGGCCGCTCTGCCCACCATCGAAGGCTACCGCGGCCTCCGGCTCGCCGGCGCGGGCGGGTTCGGGGCCGTGTTCGCGGCCGAGCCCGAGGACGGCGGTCCGACGGTAGCGATCAAGATCGCGCGGGCCGACCGGCCCGACGCGAGCGCGCGCCTCGTCAAGGAGATGCGGGCCCTCTACGACATCGGGCCACCTCACGTGCCCGCCGTCTACGGGTGCGGCCAGCTCGCCTCGGGCGCGCCGTACTTCGTTATGGAGTACCTCGACGGCCCCACGCTCGCCGACCGCCTCGTCGCGCACGGCGTCGCCGACCCGGTACCGGCGCGCGAGGCGTGCGCCCTCGCGCGCGCCGCGCTCCGGGCCCTCGAGGCGATCCACGCGCGCGGCTACGTGCACCGCGACGTCAAGCCGGAGAACATCTTCGTTGCCTGCGCGCCGCTCGCCGCGGGCGCCGCCGACGACGGCGGGCACCGCGCCACCATCATCGATCTCGGCCTCGCCGCGGGGCACCGCGAGCCGTCACCCCACCTGCCCCGCCTCACCGCCGACACCGACGCGCCCGGCACCGCGGAGTACATGGCCCCCGAGCAGTGCGACGGCCGCGGCGACATCGACGCGCGCGCGGACGTGTACGCGTTCGGCGCCGTGCTGTTCGAGCTGCTCACCGGCAAGCCGCCGTTCTGGGGACCTCCCGCCCTGGTGCGGCAGGACCACCTGAGCCGCCGCCCCCCGCGCCCCTCCTTGTTCGCGCCGATCTCGCGCTCGCTCGAGGAGATCGTGCTCCGGTGCCTCGCCAAGGACAGGGGCCAGCGCTTCGCGAGCGCCGCGGCGCTCGGCGCCGCCCTGGAGAGCTACGAGCGCGGCCAGGAGCGCCGCCCGAGCCGCCTCCGGCGCCCCACCACGGAACCGCCGCCGCCGAGCGTCCGCAGCGTCGAGCGGCGCGCCGTCGCGCTCCTCTTCTTCGAGGCCGAGCTCGACGTCGTGGCCCTCCAGCGGAGGCTCAGCGCCCTGGGCAGCGAGCTCGCCCACGCCGCGGGCGGCCGCTTCGTCGCCGTCTTCGACCATGCCGACGGCGCGAGCCCGCTGCGCCGCGCGGTGTACGCCGGCCGCGAGCTCGAGCAGCAGGGCGTCCTCTCCCGCGGGCTGCTCGACCTCGCGACCGTGTCCGTCCAGCAGCGGCCCGATGGCACGCGGCGGTTTCTGAGCCCGCTCTTCAAACGGGAGGACCGGTTCGCGCCGGGCGGCCCTGCAGGCCTCACCCTGTCGTCGGCCGCCGCGGCGGCGCTCGGCGACGATGCCTCCCAGGCCCAGGGCGACGGCCTGCCGCCGCCGGGACCGGCCTCCGTCCGCCCCGGGCCGGCCGCCGCCCTGCCCGACGCGGACACCGCGCTCGACTCGAGCTCCCAGCCGCTCTTCGGCCGGAACGACGTCCTCGATGCGCTGATCGCGGGCGCGCGCGACGCCGTGGCGACCGCGACGCCCACCATCGCCAGCGTCATCGGCGTGGCCGGCCACGGCAAGAGCCGCCTCGCCGGCGCGCTCGCGCAGCGGCTGCGCGCGATCGAGGGGCGCGCCGAGGTGATCGAGCTGCGGACCGGCGAGCCGGTCGCGAACGGGGCCGATCGCGTGGTCCGGGAGATCCTCCAGCGCGCGCTCGCGCTGCCGTCGTCGCCACCGGCGGACCGCGGCAGCGCGCTCCTCCGGCGCCGCTTCGCCGGCGCGCAGCAGGCGCGGCTCGGGGCCGCCGTGGCGCTCGCGCTCGGCTGGATCAGCGACGACCCGCGCGCGGAAGAGCACTTCCCGGAGCTCCGCGCGCTCTCCGCGGCGCCCGGCGCGCTCCGCGCCGCGCTCGCCGTCGCCGCCGGCGAGGCCCTCCGCCGGCGATCGCGCCGGACGCCGCTCTTCGTGGTGCTCGACGACGCGCACGTGGCCGACGACGCGGCGCTCGCCGCGCTCGAGTACGCGGCGCTCGCCGAGGCGCAGGCGCCGCTCTTCATCTGCGCGTTCGGGCGGCCGAGCTTCGAGAGCGCGCGCCCCTCCTTCGGCCAGCGCGCCGCGCGCCGCGAGACCTACCGCCTCGAGGCGCTCGATCGCGAGAGCGCGATCGCCCTCTGCCGTCGGCTGCTCCTGCCCGCGGAGGACGTGCCCGAGCCCGCGGTCGCGCACCTCGTCGAGCGCGCGCAGGGCGTCCCGCTCCTGCTCATCGAGCTCGTGCGCGGCCTCAAGCGCGGCGGCATCGTGCGGCGGCACCCGCGGGGCGACGCGTGGTACCTCGCCACCGACGAGCTCGATCGGCTCCCGGACATGCCGCTCCTCGACTGGCTGGCCCTCGGCGAGATCGACGCGCTCCCGCCCGCGCTGCAGGCGCACGCGCGGCTGATCGCGCTGCTCGGCCCGGACATCGCGCTCACCGAGGTGGCCGGCGTGCTCCACCGGCTCGACGAGCACGGCGAGGCCGACGACCTCCCGCTCGACGCCGCGGTCGGCGTGAAGCGCCTGATCGCCGCGGGCCTCCTCGTGCAGGACCGGCGGGGCCGCATCGGCTTCCGGCACGCGCTGGTCCGTGAGGCGGTGGCCCGCGGCGCGCCCGAGCCGCTGCGCCGGCGCGTCCACCTCGCGGCCTTCAAGCTGCACCGAGACGCCGCGAGCGACGAGACCGGAGAGCGCGACGCGCCGCACCTCAAGAACGAGCGCCTCATCCCGCTCGCGTACCACGCTGCCCAGGCGGGCCTCGGCGAGATCGCCGAGATCGCCTACCTCACGCTGGCGGAGCGCGCGCGCGCGCGGCACGCCTACCTCGACGCGGAGACGCTCTACAGCCGCGCCCTGGAGCAGCCGATCGAGCCGACGGGCCCGGGCGGAGGCCCGCCCAGCCGCCGCGCGCCTGGCGGGGTGCGGCCCGACCGCGCGGCCGCGCACCGGGGCCGCGGCCTCATGCGCTACCGCCTGGGCCGCTACCACGACGCGCTCGCCGACTTCGCCAGCGCGCGGGCCATCGCGCGGGCGCGGGGCGACGTCCCGGCGCAGATCGACATCCTGCTCGACGAGGCCACGGCGCTCGACTGGATGGACGAGTTCAAGAGCTCCGAGGAGCGCGTCGAGGAGGCGGGCGTGCTCGCCGACGAGATCACGCTGTCGCCGGCGCTCGTCGCGCGCCTCGCGCTCGGCGCCGGACGCACGCTCCACCGCTTCAGCCGGGAGGAAGAGGCGGCCGCCGCGCTCGAGCGAGCGGCGGCCGCGGCCGCCACGCTCGGCGACGAGGGCTACGAGACGCTCGTCATCTCGCTGCTCATGCTCGGCTTCGTCCTCCAGGGGCTCGACCGGCTCGACGACGCCGAGGAGGCGCTCGGCCGTGCGATCGCGCTCTGCGAGGCGCACCACGACACGCTCCACCTCTGCTCCGTGACGAACAACCGCGCGCTCCTCTGGGCGTGCCGCGGCGACAAGGCCCGGATGATCACCGACCTCGAGCGGGTGCTCGCGCTCGCGCGCGACCTCGGCCAGAGCGCGCTGGAGCGGATCGGCGAGTACAACCTCGGCGAGTACCTCTACCTCATGGACGACCTCGCGGCGGCGAGGGCGCACATCGATCGCGCGCTCGATATCGAGCGGCACCGGCTCTGCGGGACGTGCCGGCCGGTCGCCCTGCTCCTCAAGGCCCGGTACCTCTTCTACTGCGGCGAGCACGCCGAGGCGCGCGCGCTGTTCGAGCAGATGCGCGAGATGCAGGAGCGAGCCCGCGAGGAGGACTGCGCCGACGCGCTCATGGTCCCCTCGGAGGAGGTGCTCTGCGCCATGATCGATCTGGCGACGCAGGACGGGGGCGCCGCGGACGACGCCGCGTGGGACGCCCTCGTCGACCGCTCGGCGCGCAGCTCCGTGGGCCAGGAGCACATCGAGGTCCTCGAGATCCGCGCGGTGACCGCGCTTCGCCGCGGCCGGCTCGCCGCCGCGCGCAGCGCGCTCTCGGCCGCGCTCCTGGCCGCGGAGCGCATCCCGAACGTGATGGGCGACCGGCTGCGCCGCCACGCCGCCGCCCTCGCCGAGCGCGAAGCGGCAGAGGCCGCCGTGGATCAGTCGACGCAGCTCGCGTAGGCGCGCGTCCGCGACCCGACGCGGCCACGGGCGCCGGGCCGCGCGCGCCCCGCGGCGCGCCCGCCCGGCAGAGCGCGGTCGCGGGCGGCGCCCCGCGAGCGCGTCACCCGGCGGCGGCGAGCGAGAGGGTCCTCGCGTTGTCGGGCACGCACGTCAAGAAGCGCTCTCGCCAGGTCGCGTCGCTGATCTTCGCCGCGCGCTCGAGCAGGTTCTCGCGCGCGACGGCGAGCGCCTCCGCGGCCTCGCGCGCGGCCCCCGCGGCGGCGAGCGCCTCGGCGTAGGCGAGCCGCACCAGCGACTCGCCCTCCTCGAGCGAGCCCGCCTCCTCGAGCTGCGCGAACGCCTCGCGCGCGGCCGGCAGCGCCTCTCCCGGGCGGCCCTGCGCGAGCAGCGCGCGCGAGAGCACCGCCACGGCGGCGGCGCGGAGCGGCGGCGTCACCGTCAGCACCTCGATCGCGGCGCGCGCCTCGCGCTCGGCGGCCACGGGATCGCCCGACAGGAGCAGGATCTTCGCCAGGTACGTCAGCGTCACGCCTTCCATGCGCCGGTCGCCGTTCTGCTGGAACACCGCGGCGACGCGCTGCTCGAGGAGCTTCGCCTCCTCGAGCTGTCCCAGGTGCGCGATGACGTAGCCGAGGTTCTGCAGCGCGGCCGTCTCCAGGTCGTCGAGGCCCATGCGCTGCGCCGCGGCGAGCGCCGTCCGGAGCGCCGACTCGGCCACCTCGAAGTCGCCGAGCTCGCCGTACAAAAAGCCCAGGTTCTCGCGCACCGCGCAGGCGTTCCGGCGGTCTCCGGCCTGCTCGAACGCCGCGAGCGCCGCCGTGAGCCCGTTCAGCGCGGCGCCGATGTCGCCCTTCGTCTGCGCCCGGATCGCGCGCGCCTCTTGGTAGACCCCGAGCGCCTGCGGCTCGAGCCCGGCGGGCTCGCTCGCGACCGCGTCGAGCATCTGGATCAGCGCGTCGGCCGCCGCGTAGCGGCCGCCGAAGATGAGGTACGTCGCGGCCTCGCACAGGCACATGATCCGCGGGCTGAACGCGCCCGCCGCCTCGGCCGCCCGCGTCGCCCAGGCCTCGACGCGATCGAAGTGGCCGAGCTTCCCCTCGGCGATGATCACCTGCCCGATGGCGCGGAACCACGGCGAGCTGCCGGTCCGGACGAGGCTCGCCGCCTCGGTGCCGCGCTGCGCGGCGAGCGTCGCCTCTCCTTGCCACAGGCCGATCTCGGCCTCCACGAGCCGCAGCCGCCCGAGCTCCTCGTCGGTGGCCCCGCACTGGATGCCCATCTCGGCGCGCGCCAGCGCGCTCGTCAGATCGTTCGCCTCGAGCGCCTGCTCCGCGGCCCTCCGGTACCACCGCACCGCGCGCCCCGGCTCGCCGCCCAGCCGGAAATGCTCCGCGAGCGCCATCGCGTCGGTGTGCCCGCTGCGCTCGAGCCACTCGCCGGCCAGCTTGTGGCCGAGGCCGCGGTCCTGCTCCGTGAGCATCGCGTACGCGGCCTCGCGCACGATCGCGTGGCGGAACACGTAGTCCGTCGGGATGAGCCACCCCGGCGTCGAGACCGGGGCGATGAGCTCCCGCGCGGCGAGCGCGTCGAGCCACGTCTCGGTCTCCTTCACGCGCGTCGCGCCGCCGAGCAGCGCCGCCACCGCGAGCTTCGAGAAGCGGTCGCCGAAGATGCTCGCGGCCCGCAGCACGCGCTTCGCCTCGTGCCCCTCGGCGTCGAGCCGCGCCTCGACCGTGCCCAGCACCGAGTCGGGCAGCACGTCCCCCTTGCCGTCCGCGACCGCGCGGATGAGCTCCTCCAGGTAGAACGGGTTGCCGTCGGCCCGGTCCACCACCCGGGCCACGGTCTCGGCCGGCGTGTCCTCGCCGAGCGCGCTGCGCACCATCCGCTCGCTCGCCTTGGCGGGCAGCGGCCCGAGCTTGATCGTCTGCACCTCGCGGTCGCTCCACAGCCCGGGGAACTGCTTGCTCACCTCGGGCCGGGCCAGCGCGAGCAGCATGAGCGGCAGGTCCCTGAGGTTCCGGAGCGTCTGATCGATGAGGCGCACGGTCGCCGGATCGCCGAAGTGCAGGTCCTCGAGCACGAGCAGCACCGGCTGCGCCGCGCACTCGGCGGCGAGCCAGTCCTCCCACGCCGCGCGCGTCGCGTCGGCCATCAGCATCGCGTTGTCGCGCGCCGCGCGCAGCCCGCTCGTCTCGCCGTCGGGGAACGGCGTCCGCGAGAGCTCGCCCAGGAAGGCCGAGATCCGGTTCAGCGCCTCGCCGCTCAGGTGGCGCCCTAGCCGGCGCTTCAGCTTGCGCCGCTTGGACTCCACCGACTCGCCCTCGCGGATCCCTGCCGCCCTGCGGATCGCGTCCGCGATGAGGCCGTACGGCGATCCCGCGGCCATCGACTCGGCCCGCCCGGAGAGGATCTCCACCGTCCCGAACTGGCGCCGCACCCGGGTGAGGAACTCCAGGCGGAGCCGCGACTTCCCCGCCCCCGCCGGGCCGATCACGAGCACCGCGCTCGCCAGCGACTCGCTCACGCACCCGGAGAACACGCCCTCCAGCATGGACAGCTCGCGGATGCGGCCGACCCAGAGGCTCGGCTTGCCGAGGAGGACGGGGGTGCTCTCGTCGGCCGCCGTCTCGGTCGCAAGGAACGGCCCGTGCTCGTCCGTCTCCACCTTCAGCCGGCCGCCGACGACGCTGGCGGTCACGTCGTCGAGCCGGACGCCCCCGGCCTGCGCGGCCCGCAGCGCGCGCACCCCCCGGTCGATGACGTCGCCCTCGATGAGCTTCGCCGACGACACCCCGCGCCCCGTCGCGACCGCGAGCGGGATGCCCGGGAACCTCGCGCGCAGCGCCAGCGCGCACCGCGCCGCCCGCTCTGCCCGGTCCACGGCGCTCCCGGCGCCGGCGAGGATCGCGATGAGCGATCCTCGCGAGATCTCCGTGATGTGGGCGCCGTAAGGCTCCACCGCGGCGCGCACCTCCGACCGAGGCACCGAGGAGCCCGGGCCCTCGCTCGAGAGCTCCTGCAGCACGCTCGATACGTCCGAGGCGCTGGGCACGCCGCCGGCCGCCGCCACGCTCATCTCCACGTCGTCCGGCTCGCCGGCGAGCACGAGCGACACGAGCCGCTGCTCGCTGCGCGTGAGGAAGCCCTCGGGCCGCGCCGAGCGCATGGTCTCGTCGCGCTGCGAGGCCAGCGTGGCGGGCGGCCGCGGCGTCGCCCAGGCGTCCAGCGCCTCCGCGATCTGCGCGAGCTCGACCCCGACGTCGCCGCCGTCGCGCGGCCGGTCCTCGGGGTTCTTCGCCATCATCCGGTCGATGAGGCGCTCCAGCGGCTCCGGGACATCCGCGCGGACGTCGCGCAGCCGCGGCGTCTGCTGGAACAGGAGCTTGGCGAGCGCCGCCATGACGTGCGCCCCCTCGAAGGCCGGGCGGCCCGCGATGCACTCGTAGAAGACGCACGCGAGCGAGAACACGTCCGCCCGCGCGTCGAGGGCGCTCCCGCTCTCGATCTGCTCGGGCGCGATGTACCCCGGCGTCCCGAGGATCCCGCCCGTGTAGGTGAGCCGCCGCGACTCCCCGTCCGGGCGCGCGATCCCGAAGTCGACGAGCTTGAGCTGGCCGACGTCGCCGGCGATGAGGAAGATGTTGCTCGGCTTGACGTCGCGGTGGATGATCCCCCGGGAGTGCGCGAAGGCGAGCGCGTCCGCCGTCCTTCGCAGCACCGCGAGGCTCTCGGCGAGCGCGAGCTGGCGACGCGCGAGGCACGCCGCCAGGTCCTCGCCCTCCAGCCACTCCATCGCGAGGTAATGGTCCCCCGCGGCGGTGCGCCCGTGCGCCACGTACCGCACGATCCCCGGGTGGCTCAGCTCTGCGAGGATCTGCGACTCGCGCTCGAACCGCTCGACGTCGAAGGCTTCGCGGCTGTGCAGGACCTTGAGGGCGACCGGGCGGGCGTCGAGGCGGTCGTGCGCGCGAAAGACCGTCCCCATCCCCCCGGCTGCAACCTGCTGCCCGACGACGAAGCGGCTCGCGAGGACGGCGCCGGAATCCACGCGGCTCGATGCTACTCGAGGAAGACGCTCACCGAAGCCTTGTAGCTGTCGGTGCCGCGCGGAAAGACGGGGGCGCCGCACTGCAGCTCGAAAGGCTCGCGATCCCGGCAGTTCGTGAAGCTGCCGTCGGGGCGCATTTTGTCACACACCTCCTCACAATCGCCCCCGACGACATCGACAACGCAGTCCTTGAGCGAGGGCCCGCAGACGCGCGGGATCGACGACTTGCCGGGCGCGAGGCACGCGAAGCGGCGCTGCTGCTCGAGGAAGACGTTGCCGTAGTAGGTCGCCTCCGGGACGTCGTACCCCGCCCGCTCCTTCTTCGTCGACGAGAGCGCCTCGTTCTTTCCGCGGAGCGAGATCATGACGTGCTCGCCCTTGTAGTTCACGCGGGCGAGCAGGCACGCCGAGACCCACTCCTGGCAGCTCTCGCCGCACGACCCGTGCTTCTTGCCCCACTCGGGCGCGAGGCCGAGCTCGCCGGGGAAGTGGTAGGGCACGCCGTCGACTTTGACATCGACGCTCTCGTCCTCGGGGAGAGCGCAGCTCACGATGAAGCTGAAGAGCTGCCTCGACTCGGCATCACGCAGCGCATCGCGCGTGAGCGAGTTGCCCATGAGGGCGCTGGAGGTCAGATCGTTGCGGATCAACGCGTTACGGATCAGCGCGTTACGGACCAGCGCGTTACGGACCAGCGCGTTACGGACCAGCGCGTTGTGGACGATGACATCCTGCTGGACCTCCGCCACCGCCTCATCATCCCCATCGAGCTCGCTAGACGCGACACAAGCAGCCTGCGAGGACGACACAGCCACGCAAGCGATGAGAGCGAACAGGCGTGCAGATTCCATAGTCCTAATCAGATCTACACCACTCCAGCTCTCAAGTTCAATTATTTTATGGACATTTTGCTGGACATGTTTCTCCACACTGCCACTACACGCATCACGTAGTCAGGTGCCGGGCGTGGGGCAACGCAGAGCGCAGCACTCGCGCGCACCCCGCGTCGGGGGGGAAGCGAAACAGCGTGTGGGTGGGAGATTTACGCCAGCTTCCTGGCCAGCAGCGAATTGACCAGGTCCGGGTTCGCCTTGCCGCCGGAGGCCTTCATGACCTGACCGACGAAGAACCCGATCAGCTTCGAATTCCCCGCGCGGAAGCGGGAAACCTCGCCTGGATGGCCGGCGAGGATCTGGTCGACGATGCGCTCCAGGGCGCCTTCGTCGGCGACCTGCCGGAGCCCTCTCTGCGCGACGATCGCCTTCGGGCTACCGCCCTGCTGCATTATCTCAGCTAGGACATCTTTCGCGATCTTTCCGGAAATCGTCCCGTCATCGATCAGCGCCAGGAGCTCGCCCAGCTGCGCCCCCGAGACGGGCAGGTCGCCTGTCTTCCTGTCCTTCAGCTCGCGGGCGAGCGAGTGGATGACCCAGTTGGCGGCGCCCCGGGGGTTGTCGTGCACGGCCACCGTCTCCTCGAACAGCCGGAGGAGGCCGTCGTCGTCGGCCAGGACGACGGCGTCGTCGCCCGGTATCCCACGTGTGTCGATGAGGTGTCTGGCCTTCTCGGCCCGCGCCGGGTCGAGCCGCGCGAGCCGCTCCTCGAAGGGCGCGCGCTCGGCCCTCGGCTTCGGCGGCGGCGCGCTCGCGGCCGGGCTCGCGGGCGCGGGCTCGGCGGCCCGAGCGGGCTTCTCCGCCGCCAGCCTGGACCATGAGTCCTTGAGCGCCACCGTGCGGTTGAAGACGGGCGCCCCGGGCGCGGAATCGACGGGATCCACGAAGAAGAACCCCTGGCGCTCGAACTGGACATGGCTGCCCTTCTCCACGGTGGACAAGCTCGGTTCCACCTGACACCCGCTCAGGACAACCAGCGAACCAGGATTCAAGTTCTCCAGGAAATCCTTGCCCTCTTCCACCGCGTCGGGCCGCTCGGCCGAGAAGAGCCGGTCGTAGAGCCGGACCTCGGCGGTGAGCGCGTGGGCGGCAGAGACCCAGTGCAGCGTGCCCTTCGGCTTGCGTCCGTCGGGCGCCTCACCGCTCTTCGTGGGGCGATCGTACGTGCAGCGGAGCTCGATCACCTCCCCTGTGGCATCGTCTCTCACCACCTCACGACAGGTGATGAACCCGGCGTAGCGGAGCCGCACCTGCTGCCCGGGCGCGAGCCGGAACCACTTCTTCGGGGGGTCCTCGAGAAAGTCGTCGCGCTCGATGTAGAGCACCCGGGAGAGGGGGACCTTCCGGGAGCCTTGCCTCGGCACGTCGTCGGGCCAGTAGGGCGCGTCGATCTCCTCGACTTGCCCCTCGGGGTAGTTCTCCAGCACGACGCGCAGGGGGCGCAGCACCGCCATGACGCGCGGGGCGCGGAGGTTCAGATCGTCGCGGACGCACGACTCGAACTTCGCGACGTCCACCATGCTGTTCGTCTTGGCGACGCCGATCTCCTCGCAGAACGAGCGGATGGCCTCGGGCGTCACCCCGCGGCGCCGGAGGCCGGCGAGGGTGGGCATGCGCGGGTCGTCCCAGCCCGTCACGAGCCCGCCCTTCACCAGCGCGAGCAGCTTCCGCTTGCTCATCACCGTGTAGCTCAGGTTGAGCCGGGCGAACTCGTACTGGCGGGGGCGGGACGGGACGTCGAGGTGCTCGATGAACCAGTCGTACAGCTCCCGGTTGTTCTCGAACTCCAGCGTGCAGATCGAGTGGGTAATCCCCTCGATCGCGTCCGAGAGGCTGTGAGCGAAGTCGTAGAGCGGGTAGACGCACCAGGCGTCGCCCGTCCGGTAGTGGCGCGCGCGCTTGATGCGGTAGATCGGCGGATCGCGCATCTTCATGTTGGGAGCGGCCATGTCGATCTTGGCCCTGAGCACGTGCGCGCCCTCCGGGAACTCCCCTGCTCTCATCCTGGCGAAGAGATCCAGGCTCTCCGCGGCGGACCTGTTCCTGTAGGGGCTATCCCGCCCGGGCTCGGTGACGGTGCCGCGGAGCTCGCGGGTCTCCGCCTCGCTCAGGCTGCACACATAGGCTCTCCCCTTCTGGATGAGCTCCACCGCGAAGGCGTACAGCCGCTCGAAGTAGTCCGACGCGAAGAAGAGGTCGTCGCCCCAGTCGCCGCCGAGCCAGCGTACGTCCCGGAGGATCGACTCCACGTACTCCATGTCTTCGGCGGCCGGGTTCGTGTCGTCGAAGCGCATGTGACATGCGCCCCCGAAGTCCGCTGCCAGCCCGAAATTGAGCAGGATCGACTTCGCATGTCCGATGTGCAGGTAGCCGTTCGGCTCGGGCGGGAACCGGGTCACGACCCGCGTGTGCCTGCCGGCGGCGAGGTCTTCGGCGATGATGTTGCGGATGAAGTTGGACGCGGCGACGCTGCTGTCAGCGTCGCTCGCTCTGGGGCTCTGCGTTGTCACAGCTCTTTTCACCTTGGCTCGGGCGGCGCCGCCCGCGCCGAGCCTACTCAAACGGCACCCGCCGGGCCACCGCGGAGACGGCGGCCGCCCGGCGCGGCGCCGGCCGCGCTCCGCGGGGACGGGCGCCTCGCGCAGCGCGGAGGGGGCGCGGCGGGCGGGACACGGGCGGGCGGAGGGGGAGGCGCGGGAGGCGCGCCGCGGCGGGCAGACGGCGCGCAGGCGGGGAACGGCGAGGTGCCGCGGCGGACGGACGCGGGCGTGCGCCACGGAGAGCGCACGCCCGCGCGGCGCTCAGAACTGGGCGGCCTCGGTGGACTCGTGGAGGGCCAGCGTGGACGCCGCGCCGCCCGAGATCACCTGGGCGACCTCGTCGAAGTAGCCCGTCCCGACCTCGCGCTGGTGGCGGGTCGCGCTGTAGCCGAACTGCTCGCCGGCGAACTCGGCCTGCTGGAGCTCGGAGTACGCCGCCATGCCGCGGCGCTGGTACTGGCGGGCGAGCTCGAACATGCTGTGATTCAGCGAGTGGAACCCGGCGAGGGTCACGAACTGGAACTTGTACCCCATCGCGCCGAGCTCCCGCTGGAACCGCGCGATCGTCGCGTCGTCGAGGTGCTTCTTCCAGTTGAACGAAGGAGAGCAGTTGTAGGCGAGCAGCTTGCCGGGGAACTGCTTGTGGATCCCCTCCGCGAAGCGCTTCGCCTGATCCAGGTCCGGCGTCGAGGTCTCGCACCAGACGAGGTCCGCGTAGGGCGCGTACGCGAGCCCGCGCGCGATGGCCGCCTCGAGGCCGCCCTTCAGCACGAAGAAGCCCTCGGGCGTGCGCTCCCCGGTGACGAACGGCTTGTCGCGCGGGTCGACGTCGGAGGTGATCAGCTTGGCGCTGTCGGCGTCCGTGCGGGCGACGAGGACGGTCGGCACGCCCATGACGTCGCTGGCGAGGCGGGCCGCGATGAGGGTGCGGATGAACTGGCTGGTCGGGACGAGGACCTTGCCGCCCATGTGCCCACACTTCTTCTCGGAGGCGAGCTGGTCCTCGAAGTGAACGCCCGAGGCGCCCGCCTCGATCATGGCCTTCATCAGCTCGAACGCGTTGAGCGGCCCGCCGAAGCCCGCCTCCGCGTCGGCCATGATGGGCGCGAGCCAGTAGCGCCCGGCCTTGCCCTCGGCGTTCTCGATCTGGTCGGCGCGGAGGAGCGCCTGGTTGATGCGGCGCACGAGCGTCGGGACGCTGTTCGCCGGGTACAGGCTCTGGTCGGGGTACATCGTCCCGGCCTCGTTGTTGTCGGCCGCCACCTGCCACCCGCTCAGGTAGATGGCCTTGAGCCCGGCGCGGACCTGCTGCATCGCCTGGTTGCCGGTGAGGGCGCCGAGCGCCGCCACGTAGGGCTCGGAGTGCATCAGGTTCCAGAGCCGCTTGGCGCCGAGGGTCGCGAGCGTGTAGTCGATACGGACGGTGCCGCGGAGGCGCGCGACGTCCGCCTCGGAGTACGGACGGAGGACGCCATTCCACCGGCCGGGGACGGTGTCGCTCGCCGTCGCGTGCAGGGAGTCCACGGAGATCGGCGTATTCAACGGGAAAGCAGCGGACATGACTGGGCTCCTAATGCGTTGGGGTTGGGGGCGGCAGCTGCCGCTGTGTTGAGGTCGAACGAAGCGCGCCGAGCGTCACGAGCGCCTCTCTCCGGCGCCGGAGATCAAGAGCTCGTAAGCAGGCAGCGTGAGGAACTCCTCGAAGGTCTCGCCGATCGACAGCCGCTCGAACAGCGCGCGCGCCTCGGCGAAGCGGCCGCCGTCGAAGCGCTCCGCGCCGAGCGCGCCGCGGAGGGCGGCCATCTCTCCGTCCACCGCGGCGCGGAAGCGCTCCACGGTGAGCGGCTGGCCGTCGTCGAGCGTCGCCTTGTGGTGGATCCACTGCCACACCTGGGTGCGGGAGATCTCCGCGGTGGCCGCGTCCTCCATCAGGTTGTAGAGCGGGACGCAGCCGAGGCCGCTGATCCACGCCTCGAGGTACTGGACGCCGACCCGGATGTTGTGGCGCAGGCCGGCCTCGGTGCGCGCGCCCGCCGGGACGCGCAGCAGATCGGCCGCCGAGACGTGGACGTCCTCGCGCTTCCGCTCGATCTGGTTCGGAGCCGGCATGTGCGCGTCGAACACCTCGCGCGCGAGCGGCACGAGCCCCGGGTGCGCGACCCAGGTGCCGTCGTGTCCGTCCTTCACCTCGCGCAGCTTGTCGGCGCGCACCTTGTCGAGCGCCGCGCGGTTCGCCTCGGGGTCGCTCTTGATCGGGATCTGCGCCGCCATGCCGCCCATCGCGTGGACGCCGCGGCGGTGGCAGGTCTTCACGAGCAGCTGCGTGTACGAGCGCAGAAAATGCTGCTCCATCGTCACCTGCGAGCGATCGGGCATCACGCAGGCCGGGTCGTTCCGGAGCTTCTTGATGAAGCTGAAGATGTAATCCCAGCGACCGCAGTTGAGGCCGGCCGAGTGCTGCCGGAGCTCGTAGAGGATCTCGTCCATCTCGAACGCCGCGGGCAACGTCTCGATGAGGACCGTGGCCTTGATCGTGCCGACGGGCAGGCCGAGCGCCTCTTGCGCGAACACGAAGACGTCGTTCCAGAGGCGCGCCTCCAGGTGACTCTCCATCTTCGGCAGGTAGAAGTAAGGACCGGTACCGCGGCGGACGAGCTCACGCGCGTTGTGGAAGAAATAGAGTCCAAAATCGAAGAGCCCGCCCGGCAGCGGCTTGCCGTCGAGCTCGACGTGCTTCTCCGGGAGGTGCCAGCCGCGCGGGCGCACGAGCAGGGTCGCCAGCTTATCGCCGAGGGCATAACGCTTGCCCGTCGCCGGATCCTCGTAACGGAGCTCGCGCCTCGCCGCGAGCCGCAGCGCCGCCTGCCCCTCGATGAGGTTTTTCCATGTGGGCGACGTGGCGTCCTCGAAGTCCGCCATGAACACGCTCGCGCCGGAGTTCAGCGCATTGATGATCATCTTGGGATCGACCGGACCTGTGATCTCCACGCGCCGGTCGAGGAGGTCGCCCGGCAGCGGCGCCACGGTCCAGTCCCCCTCGCGCACGCCCCGCGTTTCGGGGAGGAAATCGAATCGGTGGCCCGCGTCGAGTCGCTCTTGCACAGCGAGCCGACGGGCGAGCAAAGCTGGTACCCGGTCGGCAAACTTGCGCCCGAGCGCGGAAAGGAAGCGAAGGGCCTCTGGCGTGAGGACGGACTCGTCGCCCCCGACCCGGGGAGCGAGCAAGCGGACGCTTGCTGTCTCATGATTCTTGCTCATCCACATCTCCTGCAACGCTGCGCGTCGTTACAAGCAACCTATGTTTGTCGACGAGGTTTCAGCGTCAACTTCGCTGTGAAATGCAGGCGGATAACGATGTAGACGAAAGGGCTTTACAGCGTGTCAACGTGTAAACTATTGTAAATTTCCACCAGGCGAGCTGAGCCTACATGTGATCCTGGTTGTCCTAATCACGTCGGGAGGGTCCCCATGGCCGATGCACCTCTTCTCGGAGCCAAGGTCCGCGCGCTCCGGCGTCGCGAGCACATGACGCAGGTCGATCTGGCGGAGCGCCTCGGTGTCTCGGCGAGCTACCTGAACTTGATAGAGAACAACCGGCGTCCGCTGACCGCGCCGCTGCTCATCCGGCTCGCCCAGATATTCCAGCTCGATCTCCAGAACTTCGCGTCGGAAGAGGACGTCCGGCTCACGGCCGATCTCCACGAGGTGTTCGGCGATCCCATCTTCGAGAGCCACGGGCTGACGAACGCGGATCTGCGCGAGCTCGTCGCGGCATCCCCGAACGTCGCGCGCGCGGTGCTCACGCTCTACCGGACCTACGCGACGACACGAGAATCGCTGGATACGCTGGGAGAGCGGCTGGCAGGGGACGGGTTCGTCGCGGTCGACAACTCGCGTCTACCGTCGGAGGAGGTCAGCGATCTCATCCAGCGTCGGATGAACCATTTCTCGGAGCTCGAGGAAGGCGCCGAGGCGCTCTGGCGCGACGCGGAGCTCGATGCGGACGACGTCTACCGCGGCCTCGTCCGGTACCTCCACGCGACGCGCGGCATCGAGGTGCGCATCGTGCGGGTCGCGGACGAGCGCCAGGCGATGCGGCGATTCGACCCCGACAAACGCGTGCTGAGCATCTCCGAGGTGCTGCCGCCCCGGAGCCGCCGGTTCCAGCTCGCGCACCAGCTCGGCCTGTTGACGCAATCGGCGGCCATCGACCGCATCCTGCGCGACGAGAACCTGACGACGCCGGAGTCCCGCGCGCTCGCGCGCGTCGCGCTGGCCAACTACTTCGCCGCCGCGATCCTCATGCCGTACCAGCCGTTCCTGGATGCGGCGCGCGCCGAGCGCTACGACATCGAGCTCCTCGCCCACCGGTTCGGCACGAGCTTCGAGCAGGTGTGCCACCGGCTGACGACGCTCCGCCGCCCGGGCTCCGAGGGGGTGCCGATGCACATGGTCCGCATCGACATCGCGGGGAACATCTCCAAGCGCTTCAGCGGCTCCGGCATCCGGTTCGCTCGGTTCAGCGGCGCGTGCCCCCGCTGGAACGTCCACGCCGCGCTGATGACGCCCGGCATGATCCGGATCCAGCTCTCGCAGATGCCCGACGGCGCCGTCTACTTCTGCATCGCGCGCACGGTGCGCAGCGACCGCGGCGGTTACCACGTCCCCCACACGGTGCAGTCGATCGGCATGGGCTGCGACGTCCGCTACGCGCGCGAGCTCGTCTACGCCGACGGGATCGACCTGGACAACATCGGCGCGGCCGTGCCCGTCGGCGTCACGTGCCGGACCTGCGAGCGCCTCGACTGCGCCCAGCGCGCGCTGCCCGCGCTGCAGCACCCGCTGCGCCTCGACGAGAACCGGCGGGGCGTCTCGTTCTACGCGTCGGTCGACAAGTGAGCGGCGGCCCCCCTGGCCCACACGCCGGGGTGGCCAGCGCGCGGCGAGCGCGCCGGGGTATCCAGTGCGCGCGGCGAGCGCGCCGGGGTGGCCAGTGCGCGCGGAGAGCGCGCGCGCTCGCTCAGCCGGACCGCCCGAGCAGCTCGTTGAGCGTGGCGACGAGACGGGCCACGTCGATGGGCTTGACCATGTGCGCGTGGGCCCCGGCCTTCAGGCTCTTCTCGCGATCGTCGTCCCCGCCGAAGCCGCTCACCACGATGACCGCCCGCGGCCTGTGCGCGAGCGACGCCACGAGCGCGACGCCGCTGCCGTCGGGGAGCGACACGTCCGTCACCAGGGCGTCGACCGCGCTCTCGGCGAGCTGCGAGCGCCCTTCCTCGCACGTGCGCGCCACGAGCGCGCGGAAGCCGCGGCGGCGGAGCGCCATGGAGAGCAGCGCCGCCGTGTCGTCGTCGTCGTCGAGCACCAGCACCTGCGGCAGCTGGTCGGTCATCGGGCCACCGCCTTGCGATCGGCCGTGTGCAGCGGCCATTCCAGGGTGATCCGCGTCTCCGCGCCGACGCGGTCGGCCCGCGCCGTGCCGCCGTGCGCCTTGAGCACGCCGTCGATCACGCGGACGGGCAGCCCGCCATCGGCGAGCGGGTCAGCCTCCGGCGAGAGCGAGGCCTCGAAGAGCTGCTCCACCGAGGTCGTGCTCGCGTCGCTCGTCAGCACCACCCGCGCGCGCTCGCCGTGGGCCGCGAGCTCCACGGCGACCCGCCCGCGGGCTACGTTCAAGGCGAGCATGAGCGCGTCCGAGAGCGCGGCGGTCATCGAGGCGGCGTGCGCGAACCCGTGCAGCGGGGCGAGGTCGAGCGCCACCGTGACGTCGCGCCGCCCGTAGACGAACGACGCCTCGGTGACGGCCTTACGGACGAGCGCCTCGAGGTCGAGCGGCTGCGCCGGGGCGTCCGGCTGCCGCGACAGCTCGGACGCGGCGGTGTAGCGGTCGGCGAGGCGCAGCAAGCGGCGCACGCCCCGGCGCGCCATGGTGAAGTACACCGCGTTCTGGGAGGTGGCCTCGCCCCCGAGGGCGAGCTCCAGCTCGTTGAGCGCCGTGGCCACCACCCCGGCGGGCCCGCGGACGTCGTGCCCCGCGCGGGCGAACAGCTTGTAAATCGAGTCGGGCAGCGCCTTTTCCATCATGCCTTACGCCTCGCCTCGCGCCCCGTCTCAGCTCAACGACGAGCTCGCCGATCCCGGCGAAGAGGCCGACTTGTCCTTGTCTGGGCCGTCGTCTCCGCCCGAGCCGTCCTGCTCCCCGTAGCGCTCCAGCTTGCGGTAGAGCGTCCGCCGGTCGAACCCGAGCATCTGGGCGGCGCGCGACTTGTTGCCGCCGACGAGCGCGAGCACGCGCTTGATGTAGCGCTTCTCGAGCTCGTCCATCGTCATGATCTCCGCCGGCTCGTCGACGGCGACGACGAAGCGGTCGGGCCGGTAGGCCTGGACCTTCTCGGGCAGGTCCTCGACGGTGATCTGCTCGAAGCGAGCCAGCGCCACCGCGCGCTCGATGCTGTTCTCGAGCTCCCGCACGTTGCCCGGCCAGTTGTACGCGGTGAGCTTCTCCGCGGCCGCGGTCGAGAGCGAGAGCACGCCCTTGCTGCTGCGGGACGAGAACTTCTCGAGGAAGTGCATCGCGAGGTGGAGCACGTCGGTCCCGCGCTCGCGCAGGGGCGGCAGGTCGATCTTCACGACGTTGACGCGGTAGTAGAGGTCCTCGCGGAACCGCTTCTCGTACACCTCGGTCTCGAGGTCGCGGTTCGTCGCCGTCACGATGCGCGCGTCGAAGGGGATCTCGGCGTTCGAGCCCACCGGCCGCACCTTGCGCTCCTGCAGCGCGCGGAGCAGCTTCGGCTGGACCTCGAGCGGCATCTCGCCGATCTCGTCGAGGAAGATGGTGCCGCCGCTGGCCTCGAGGAACAGGCCGGTGCGCTGGGTCTTGGCGTCGGTGAAGGCGCCGCGCGCGTGGCCGAAGAGCTCGCTCTCGAGGAGCGCCTGGGGCACCGCGGCGCAGTTGACCGCGACGAAGGGGCCCGACCGACCGCTGGCCTCGTGGATCGCCCGCGCGATGAGCTCCTTGCCGGTGCCCGTCTCGCCGTGCACGAGGACCGAGGCGTCGCTCCGCGCGACGCGCCCGATCAGGTCGTAGACGCGCTTCATCGCGGGGCTGCGCCCGACGAGGCCCTTTGTCTGCTGGACGTCGTGGGCCGCCTCGCGCAGGCGCTTCACCTCCGACCGGAGCCGCCGGTGCTGGACGGCGCGCGAGACCGTCAGGCCGAGGAGGTTCGCGTCGAGCGGCTTCGTGACGAAATCGAACGCCCCGGCGCGCATCGAGGAGATCGCGGTCTCCAGGCTCCCGAGCGCCGTCATCACGATCACGAGCATGTCGGGCCGGGCGCCGAGGATGCGCTCGCACAGCTCCAGACCGCTCATCTCGCTCATGCCGACGTCGGTCAACACGACATCGAAATCGTCCTCGCTCACGAGCTCGAGCGCGCTCTTCGCCGAGGTACGCGCCGCGACGGAGAACTCCTGTCGCTTGAGGAGGGCCTCGACCAGATCGCACGTCGCTTCGTCGTCGTCGACGACGAGTATCCTGCCGCTCATCGCGTGTCCTTCCTCGGCAGCTCTTCTATAGGTCGACCGCTGCCTTCAGTTGCAGGGAACGTGCCACGGAGAGTGCGCGCCATCAAGCCCAGTCCGCTCCTCGCGGACGTTCTCCAAACGTGACGTTTCGCCACAGGTGCGCGTTCTTGCCTCAGCCGGGCCGGCACCGGCCGCGCGCCGCGGCGGAGCGCCCCGCCAGCCCCCGGAGCCCGGCGAGCGCCCCTGCGCCCAAGGCCATCGCCGGGCGGGGAGGCCTTACCGGACCACCGAATCCTCCAGGACCGGCAACGGCCGGCAGCACGCCTCTCGCCATGCGCGTCGCGCGGCGCCGCCGCGGCCGAACGGGGCGTGGCGTCGCTCCGGAGGCATCGTCGCGGTCACGCTCCGGCGCCGAGCGCCGATCTCGATCCGGCAGACGGTCCCGGCTGCTGGCAACTGCCGAGTCCGTCCGAGCCATGGGCGCGGCGCGAGGGGCGAAATTGCACATCGATGTTCCCTGTCGAGCATCCAGCGTCTGTTCGCATCCGGAATAAACCTAGTCGGCACGGTGATTGCTTGATTGCCGTCTCGACGGGAGAGGGGGCGGGGGGGCGGTTCGCTTTGTCGCGGGCCTCGCCGCTGGCGCTGCGTGAGCTGCACGACGGCGCAATGACATCTCGCTGAGGGCTCCCCGCGGCGCATCACCGCGGGCCTCGGCCGAGGCCGCCGTGTGCGCTGGTCGCGCGCGAGGGCGACGAGACCTCTTGTTCACCTCAGTTCCACCTCAGTGAACGACAAATCATGTCCGGTCCTCGAGAGGAGAATGCATGAAGGCAACACAGCTCTTGAAGGGGCAACACCGCGAAGCCGAGAGGCTGTTCGATCTGGCCCTCTCGGGCATGGGCGATGTCCGGCGAGCGACGGACGAGCTCACCAAGCACCTCCTCGCCCACATGCTCGCCGAGCAGGTGGTGCTCTTCCCGGAGCTGCTCGCCATCGAGCCGGATCTCATCGGCGGAGCCTGCGAGGAGCACACGGTCACGCGGTTCGAGATCCGGCGCGTCGTGGGTATGGCGCCCGAGGACCCGGGCTTCAAGGCCAGGCTCGTCACCCTGAGGGAGCTCGTCACGCACCACGCGGAGGAGGAAGAGCGAGACCTCTTGCCAAAGATCGAGGCGGAGCTGACCGACGATACGAACGAGCGTCTAGGCCGGCAGATGCTGGAGCTCTTCGATGCGCTCATCGCCCACTCCCACCGCCCCCAGGCCCCGATCCACGCCGCGAGCCGCGCGGCGAGGGCGGCCTGAGGGGCGGGCGCCCCTTCGGCTCAGGAGCTCGTCGCCGGCGCGTCGCCGGGGCCGGTCGGGCCGCCGTGCGCGGGGCCGTAGCCATGGGACTCGCCGTAGCCGAGATCCTCGGGGACCATGGTGTCCGCCGGGCTCGGTGGAGCGGACGAGGCGGCGCTCCGCGCGTCGTTCGCGGCGAGCTCGTACACGCCGCGCTCGAGCTCCACCTCGTCGAGGGCCGAGCTGCAGACCCGGCAGGGCGTGGCCGCCGTCGATACGAAGAGGTACCGGCGGCCACAGGCTTTGCATCGGAGCTCTCGGATCATCGCTGCCTCGCCCCGATCAGCTGGGCCGACCCCGGCGCGCCGCATCCTCTGCTTCGCGGAGCTCGTCGCCCTCGGGGCCGTCCAGCGCGCGGGCGGCCTCCTCCGCGTGCTCCTTGATCTTGCCGGCCTTCACCGACTTCTCGACGCCTTCGCGGTATCGCCGATCGGCCGTCCGGTTGCCCTCTCCCTCGATGTCCGCCGACGGGGTCTGCTGGGTCTTCTGGTTCTCCATCTCGTCCTCCTCGTGTCGAGCCGTGCTGGGCTCAGGCCCTCGGGTCTGCATGGGTTGCATCAAACGCGCCGCTTCGCGGCCTGGATCGCGCGATCCAGCTCGTCCACGCGCTGGTAGATGCCCTGCTTCACCCGGTCGAGGTTCGCGCTGGTCGCCGTGTCGAGGTCGCGCAGGCTCCTGCGGACCGCCTCCGACTTGTCCTCCACGTCCTTCATCAACCTGCCGAGCTCGTCCTTCGACAGCTTCTTCTCCGCCTTTTCGCGGAGCTCGACGGCATCCTTCTGGAGATCCTCGATCCTGCGCGACGTGGACGCGCGCACGTCCTCGCGCGCCTTGGCCAGCTCCGCCGCGGCGTCTGCGGTCTTCTCCTGGGCCTCGACGGCGGCGTTGTTGAGCTTCTCCGCGGCCTCCCGGAGGGCCTTGTCGGTCTCCCGCTCGGCCTGCTGGTCGATCTCGGTGACCTTCTTGTCGAGCTCGGTGGCGACCTCCGCCGCCTTCTGCTGCGCCTCGCGCTGCGCGCGCTCGGCCTTGGCTTGCGCGTCCGCGGTGGGGGAGTCGCAGCCCACGACGGCGCTCATGACGATGGCGATAGGCAGGAATGTTCGGACGGTCAACATGATGATCTCCTCCGGTCTGCGGTCGATGCTCGACCCTGCGTCGGGGCGAGGGCCCGGCGCGGCGCGGACACCCCATCGGCGCCGCCCGGGATGGGCCTCATGGCGCGATCGACGGGTCTCTCCGCGGGTATTGCGACAGACGTGCCATGGGGAAGCCCGGGTGCCGCTCGGACTGGCGAGGCAGTTCGCCCCCATCGTGGCCTCCGAGCACGTGCGGCGTCACGTCGGGACGCGTCGGCCGAGCGCGAGGGAGACGAGCGCCAGGACGAGGAAGATGACGAAGAGCAGCTTCGCCAGCGCGGCGGCGCTGGCGGCGAGGACGCCGAAGCCGAGGATCGCAGCGATGATCGCCACGAGGAAGAACGCGACACTCCAACTGAGCATGATGACCTCCTCATTGGGTGAATCGTTGTTTCAGTGCTAGGGCCTGTATTGCAGCGACTGCAGAAGTCGCGCTTGCACGTTGTTACGTTGTTACGCTGTACGTCACTCGTACGTCAGTGCAGCCGCCATGCCGCGAGGTCCGGAGTTGGCCCGGTCCGACGAGGGTCCTGGCGCCCGACAGGTCGCTGCAGGTGCCGCCGCACGACACGGCGCGCGGGGCGGTTGCGGCAAATTGCCTCACTCGTGACGTCGCGCACCGCACATCGTCCAGCCCATCGGCTGGCCGATCTAGGCACAACGCTTGCTCACGCCTGGGCTTGTGCGTGCGAGGTGGAAGTCGGGCTCAGCTCAATCGCCGCGTCGAAATCGATGTCGACGGAGAGCCGGGCGCGGCTGCTTCACAAGAGCAGCGGCCGTTCGTCCGGTGCCTGGCGGGATGCGCTGGCAGGGCGCCTTGTGGATGTCGGTCGGCTCGCCGAAGATAGGGTGCTCGCTGGCGCCACTTGCGGCGCCGATCGCCCACCGCTTCTCGCCGCTCGCTGCCCATGCCCCCTGACGGCGATGGTTGCCGAGGTGGAGCTCCCCGCCGCGAACGACCCAATCATGAGGATTCCGCTCTCCACGCTCATCAGGACCCGCCGCGAGGCCATCATCGAGCGGTTCGTCGGCGAGCTCCGCAGGCGTAGCCCGGTGGTGCGAAGCATGCCGAAGCCGCTCATCATCAACTCGCTGCCGAGCTTCCTCGACGAGGTGGCCGTCAGCCTGGAGCAGCGCGCCTCGACGGAAGGCAGCAAGGAGGCCGCGCGCGAGCACGGCGAGGTGCGCTGGGAGCACGGGCTCGACCTGGGCGTGATGGTCCGCGAGTACGGCGTCCTCCGACAATCGATCCTCCGCGAGATGGAAGAGGCCGGGATCACGCCGGATCTGCGGGAGATCGAGGCGCTCTCCGAGCGCGTGGACGCGGGCATCGCCCAGGCAGTAAGCGAGCACACCCGGCTCCAGCTGGAGGCGATCGAGACCGAGCGCAGGCGCACCGAGCTCGAGCGGGGCAAGAGCGGCTCGCTGCTCGCGCAGGCGCCCGCGCCGATCTGCTTCCTCAAGGGCCCAGAGCTCGTGTTCGAGCTCGCGAACCCGCTGTTCTGCCGGATGGTCGGCCGCGACGATCTCCTCGGCAAGCCGCTCGTCGAGGCCGTCCCGGAGCTCCGCGGGCAGCCGCTGCACGCGCAGCTCGAGGCTGTCCTGGCGAGCGGCGAGCCGAGCGTGGCGAGCGAGATCCCCGTGCGGCTCACGCGCTGGACGGGCGAGACCGTCGAGCGGCTGTACAACGTCCTGTGCAAGCCGGTTCACGACATGAGCGGCGCCATGGAGGGCGTCATGGTGACGTCGTTCGACGTGACCGAGCAGATCGGCGCGCGCCGGAAGGCGGAGCGGCTCGCGCTCGAGCTCCATCAGAGCGTGGCCCAGCGCCTGCGCGCGGAGCAGGCGCTCCGCGTGAACGAGGAGCGCTTCCGCAAGGCGCTCCGGGGGTCGCCGGTCATGGTGTTCACCCAGGACCGGGACCTGCGCTACACGTGGATGCACAACTCGTTCGGCAAGTCCGAGCACGAGGTGATCGGGAAGACCGACGGGGAGGTGCTGGAGGACCCGGACGCGGCGAGGTCGCTCGACCGGACGAAGCGCGACGTGCTCGCCAGCGGCGTCGGCCAGCGGCGCGAGATCGCGGTGCGCGCCGACGGGCGCACGCAGCACATCGACGTCTCGATCGAGCCGCTGACCGACGACACGGGCGAGATCGTCGGCATCACCTGCACGGCGACGGACATCACGGAGCGGAAGTCGATCGAGCAGGCGCTGCGGGCGAGCGAGGCGAGGTTCCGCACCGTCCAGGAGGCGTCGCCCGACGGGTTCATGATGCTCCGCAGCGTGCGCGACGCCTCCGGGGCGATCTCGGATTTCGAGTGGGTCTACGTGAACCCGGCCACGGGGCCGATCGTCGGGGGCCGCGGCAAAGATCTGGAGGGCAAGCGGCTGCTGGTCGAGGTGCCAGGCAGCGCGATCGCGAGCGCGTTCGACGCGTACGCGCGCGTCGTGGAGGCGGGGGAGCCCGCCCGGATCGAGCTCTCCTGCACGCACGAGGGCGCTCCGCGGACGTTCCGCGCCATCGCGGTGGCGCTCGGCGACGGCGTCGGCATCTCGTTCCACGACATCACGGAGCAGAAGCGCACCGACGCCGAGCGCTCCCAGCTCCTCGATCAGGAGCAGCGCGCGCGCCAGCACGCCGAGCAGCTGAACCGCCTCAAGGACGAGTTCCTCGCGACGGTGTCGCACGAGCTCAGGACGCCGCTCCAGTCGATCCTCGGCTGGGCGCGCATCCTCCGGACCGGCGAGGTCGACGCCGAGTCGCTCGAGCGGGGGCTCGCCACGATCGAGCGCAACGCGAAGGCGCAGTCGCAGCTCATCGAGGACGTCCTCGACGCCTCGACGATCCTCGCGGGGAAGCTGCAGCTCCGGACCGATCCGGTCGACGTGCGGCAGGTGCTCGCCACGGCGCTCGATCTGGTGCGCCCGGCGGCGCTGGCGAAGGGCGTCGAGGTCAACGCCTGGGTCACCGACGACGTGGGCATCTTCCTCGGCGACGCCGACAGGCTCCAGCAGGTCGTGTGGAACCTGCTCGCGAACGCGGTGAAGTTCACGCCCTCCGGGGGCCACGTGCGGGCCCTCGCCAGGCGCGTCGACGCGATGCTCGAGGTCGAGGTGGAGGACGACGGCGAGGGCATCCCGAAGAGCTTCCTGCCGTTCCTGTTCGAGCGGTTCAGGCAGGCGGACGGAGGGATGACCCGGGCCCACGGCGGGCTCGGGCTGGGCCTTGCCATCGTGCGACACCTGGCGGAAGCGCAGGGCGGCAGCGTGCACGCCGAGAGCGACGGCGAGGGGAAGGGCGCGCGCTTCCGGGTCCGGCTGCCGATCCGCGCCGAGGCGCCCGCGGCGCTGCCGTCGCCGCAGCGCCGGGGCAGCGAGGCGCAGGGGGGCGCCGCGCGGCGCCTGCTCGAGGGCATCCGGGTCCTCGTGGTCGACGACGAGACCGACGCCCGCGAGCTGCTCGGCATCATCTTCGTGCGCGCCGGCGCGACGGTGAGCGAGGCGGCCTCAGCAGGCGCGGCGCTCGAGGCCCTGCGCGTGGGCGAGTTCGACGTGCTCGTCAGCGACATCGGCATGCCGGGCGAGGACGGCTACGCGATGATGCGGCGGCTGCGCACGATGGGGGACGACGTCCCCGCGAGCGGCATACCGGCGCTCGCGCTCACCGCGTACACGCGCATGGAGGACCGCCGCCAGGCGATCGCCGCCGGCTTCCAGATGCACCTGGCCAAGCCCATCGAGCCGAACAGCCTGGTGACCGCGGTAGCGAACCTCGTCGGCCGCGCGGGCAAGCGCGGTAGCTGGCCCTAGCCGCCGCGCGCGGCGTGCGCCGGCCGCCACTCGGCCCTTCCCGGCGCCGCTCGCCCACGTTAACGTGGGCGACAGACGACCCGGCCACGGCGGGCGCGGAGCTCTTCGAGCGCCGAGTGAGCCGCTGTCCGGCTCCCGCGAAGCAGGCCGTATGCAGCACGTCCGCCCCTGGAAACGAGTCGGCCGGCCCACGGCGTGGTCGCCCGGCATCGCGTGCAGCGCTGCTCTCGTATGCTATCGACGGGCCAGCGCTTTGCCCCTCAATGAGGACGAGGATGGACGGTAAAATCCTGAATATTATCCTAGTCGAGGACGACACCGTCGACGTGATGAACGTCCGGAGGGCGTTCGAGAGGGGCAAGATCACGAACCCGCTCTGGGTGGCGGGCGACGGCGTGGAGGGGCTCGATCTGCTGCGCGGCAACCAGGTGCCCAGGGATCGGCGCCTCGTCCTGCTCGACCTGAACATGCCCAGGATGAACGGCATCGAGTTCCTCCGCGAGCTCCGGGCCGACGTCTCGCTGCGGGCGACGCCCGTCGTCGTGCTGACGACCTCGAACGACGATCGCGACAAGGTGGACGCGTACGATCTGAACGTCGCCGGCTACCTGCTCAAGCCGGTGACGTTCATGAGCTTTGTCGAGCTCATGACGGCGCTGAACCGGTACTGGACGCTCGTGGAGATGCCTTGAACCCTAGGTCGGTTCGCCTCCTCGTGGTCGACGACGACACGGTCGATCGGATCGCGATCTTGCGAGCGCTGCGCAGCGGCCGCGTCGACGCCGAGATCAGGGAGGCCGATTCCGTCGATTCGGCGCTCGCGGTGCTGTACGAGCAGCAGATCGACTGCGTGCTGCTCGATTTTTACCTGCCCGGGGGCGACGGGCTCGCGGTGATCGAGGCGGCGCGCAAGGCGAAGCTCACGGCGCCGTTCATCATGCTGACCGGGCAGGGAGACGAGTCGCTGGCGGTCGATCTGATGAAGCGGGGCGCGGCGGACTACGTGCCGAAGAACCTGCTGACGCCCGAGCGGCTGGTGCAGAGCCTGCGCCACGTCCTGCGCCTGAGCGAGGCGGAGCGCCGCGAGGACGAGGCGCGCAGGGCGCTCGCGCGCCACGCGAACCAGCTCGCGCAGCTCACCGAGGCGACGCTGCGGATCCACCGGTCGCTCTCGCTGAACGAGCTGATCCAGCGCACCACCGACGAGGCGCGCGCGCTGCTCGACGCGAGCGTGGCGGCCTCGCGGCTGGCGGCGCGGGGCGTGGCGCAGCGGCCTTTGACGGGCGTCTCGCTGTCCGAGGAGTACGCCGCGCGGCAGGACCGCGACGGCATCCGCGAGGTCGCGCTCGGGCTGATCGAGCGGAGGAGCACGAGCGTCCGGCTGACGGGCGACGAGATCGCGAGCGATCCGACGTGCGTCGACGTGCTCTCGCGCTCGCCGGCGGAGCTCCACCCGCGCTCGCTCCTCGCGGCGCCGCTGCGCGGCCGGGACGGCCAGTGCATCGGGAGCATCCAGCTGCTCGATCGGCGCGACGGCCCGTTCGTGGAGAGCGACGAGGTGCTGCTCACCCAGCTCGCGCAGTCGGCGTCCGTCGCCCTCGAGAACGCGCGGCTGTACAACGAGGCGCAGGCCGCGACGCGCGCCCGGGACGACCTCTTGGCGATCGTGTCGCACGATCTCCGGAACCCGCTCAACACGATCGCGATCACGTCGTCGCTGCTGCGGAGCGATCTGCTCCAGCGGAAGGACGGCGACGACGACGACGCCGTCCAGCTCGTCGATCGCATGGACCGCGGCATCCAGAGCATGACGCGGCTCATCGAGGATCTGCTCGACGCGTCGCGCATCGAGGCGGGGCGGCTCGTGGTGTCGCCGAGGGTGGATCGCGGCGGGGCGCTCGTCCGCGAGGCGCTCGACGCCGCCGCGTCGCTCGCGGAGGCCAAGGGCTGCCGGGTGACGCAGGGGCTCGTCGACGCGGGTCTGGAGGTCCTCGCCGATCGGGATCGCGTGCTCCAGGTCTTCTCGAACCTGCTCGGCAATGCGCTGAAATTCACGCCGAGGGGCGGCGTCGTGAGCGTGTCGCTCTGCCGGACCGCTGACAGCGCGCGCTTCTCGGTGGCCGATACGGGCCCGGGCATCCCGCCCGAGCACCTGCCGCACCTCTTCGATCGCTACTGGAAGGCCTCGCAAGAGTCGCGCACCGGGGCCGGGCTCGGCCTGTACATCGCGCGCGGCATCGTCGAGGCGCACCACGGGACCATGGCGGTCGAGAGCGCCCCGGGCCAGGGGACGACGATCCACTTCTCGCTGCCCCTGGCGAGCTGAGGGGCGTCAGGGCGGCGGCGGCGCGCTCCCTCGGCCGATCCCGGGCAGGAAGCGGCCCACCTTCGCGCAGTAGGCCGCGTACGCGCCGCCGTGGGCGCGCAAGAGGTACGGCTCCTCGACCAAGCGGACCTGCAGCTCGATCGCGATGACCAGCGCGACGAACGAGGCGAGCGCGGCCGCGTTCGGGAGGACCAGCAGCAGCCCGAGCGCGGCCAGCATCATGAAGCTGAAGATGGGGTTCCGCACCACGGCGAACGGACCTCCGGTCACGAGGCCCGTGCGCTCCGCCTCGCTGACGCCGATGCGCCAGGACGCGCCCATCGCGCCCTGCGACCAGAGCGTGCCCAGCGTCCCCGAGATCGTCATGGCCGCGCCGGCGACGACGAGGGGCGGGCTCGGATCGGCGAGCGGCCCGATCCAGGCCGCGAGCTCCGCGACGGGGGCCAGCGCGCCCAGGGCGAGCGCGAGCGCGAACAGCACGCCGCCGAGCCACGGCAGCGACCCGGGTGGCCCCGAGAGGCCGCGGAAGCCCGTCGATCCTGTCGCGCGGCGCTGCCTGAGCGAGCGCCATCCGAACGCGAGCGCAAGGTAGATCCCGTAGAGAACAAGGGCGAGCCAGGGTCGATTCACGTAAAACTCTCAGGGGTTCCCGGAACCTTAGGTGGTTCCTGTCGATGGGTCGACCGGTAGAGGACCGGCAGGGCGAGCAGCGCGAGCGTGGTGGAGGAGAGGATCCCGCCGATGACGACCGTCGCGAGCGCTGCGCCTCGGAGCCGGTGACTAAGCGGCCGCCGGCTTGCCTCGAGCGCGTGGAGCGCTCGCGCGAAGAGCCGCAGGTGTGCCCGGTCCGGATCGCGCGGGAGGGCCGAGCTCGCGGCAGCGCGACGCAGAGGCGCTCATGCGCCTCTGCGCTGCTGCCGTGCTCGCGGGTGCGACACCTGATGCGGGCGCCTCAGGCGCACGGGTGTCGGGGTGGCCGTTCGAGGCGGTGAGGGAGCGAGCGCCCTGGCATTTCCGGCAGCGTCGGCGCGGCGATCTCGAGCGGCCTATCGCGCCACTGTACAGGTCGAGCCCGACGACTAAAGCAACCCACGTGCCCGCGAGCGTCGCGCGCGCTTTCTCTAGCTTTATGGGCGTACGCGTCTTTCTCGCGTCCTCTACGTCCACTGCGGCCGCGATGTGTCGTGACTGAACCGGCGCCCCGCACCGGCGAGCGAGGGCGCAGAACATAGTGAGTGATCGCAAAAGCGCTGCATCGCCCCGGTCGCTTCACGCTTCGGCGGCATCGCCGCTTGCTCCGAACCAGCGAGCTCATGTACCATGCGAGTCGGGGGTGTCGCTGGGGACCGCGGGGCACGGGGCCACGGCACATCGAGCGCTGTCAAAAGCAGGCCGACACCGCTTCAGATGCCCAAAGCATGGAGGCTGCCATGAGAAAGCTGCTTGACATCACAACGTTCCTCTGTGCTCTCGCTATCCCTTGGGCAGGCTGCGCCGCACCGTGCCCTCTAGCACCGGAGAAGGGTTGCGACTGGCACGATCCTAACAACGAGTGCCGCTACGTCTGCGAGGACGGAGAGCAGGCAGATGATCACGGCGATGAAGACGGAGCGAAGGAGCCTGATGCGCCGTCAAACGAAGGCGATCAGCCGGGAGGCCTGCCATCCGACGAGGATGTCGATGCGGGCGATGAATGAAGAGCTGACGAGCGCGAATTACTCGTTGTCGGGGGCAGGAACTTGGCCCCCCTGGGTCGGATGCCCGCTCCAGGACGAGCTCTGGTCCGGCAGCGCATCACGAATCCATTTTAGCAGCTCCTGATAGGTGCGATACTTACCGAGCCGCGCCACCTCATTTCCATCCTTCAGAAGGACCAGCGTCGGGAAGGTCGTGAGGTCAAACCTCTCGATCAGCTCCTGGTGCCGATCGGCGGTCAACCTCGCGACCCGGATCGCTCCTCGATGATCACGCGCGAGCTTCTCCAGCTCGGGCGCCATGAGTTTGCAAGGTGCGCACCAGTGGGTCGAGAAATCCACCAGAACGAGCCCGCGACTGGTTTCAGCGTCGAAATTCGACTGCGTGAGGATCGAGACGTGATGCTCCTCTCTCGCCTTGCGGGGTCCTGCGCCGGTCAGACCACGAACACACTCCAGGAGACCTTCAAAATAGTACCTCCGCAAGTAGATCGCCGGAAACAGCTCCTCTGGCGTCCCTGTCTGCAACAGAGCATAGTATTTCCTGTCCGCGGCCTTCTTCTCCTGCTTCCCCACGATGAGCCCAAAGGCCAGCATCCTGGACATCACCTCGCTATCGCCGTCATTGCAACGATCGACCGGATGGCCGGGGGCCGCGGACCGGAAAGGAGCGTAAATCTCGGCCTCAAGCAGATCGAGCCGGTGCAGTTCCGCTTCAAGCTGCACCTCTCCGACCACCTCGGCGCTCGCTGAGGGATCGGGCTGCCCATGCCGAGCACGCGTGCCAGCAGAGCCGCAGCCTGGCACCGCCAGGAGCGAGAGCGCGAGTGCCGCTGCTTTCATGGCGCTCAGCCTACGCCTTGCCCTGCTCAAAAACGAGAGAGAAAGCCTGGTGACGCGTGCCCCCCGGATCGAGCGGTTGCCGGCCGACGGGGAGCAACGGCCGCGATGCCTTGTTGCTCCGCGCCGACGGGCTGTTCCGGGCCGTGGCGCTCGGGGCGGGACGGCGGGCTATGGCCGCTTCGGATCGGGCTCACCGGAGGCAGCGGCGCGTCGACCTTCTTCTTCGCCCGGCGCGCGGACTCGGCCCGGCGCCGCCGGCCATGCGCGCTGGTCACCTCACGCACGATGTCCGACCGGCCCCGGAAGGCGAACCGCACCGCCGATGTGCCGAGGGGGTTGTTCCTGGGCCGCGGCGACGTCCGCGAGCATCTTCGCAGAGGCGGTCGGCTTCGACACACAACCCCTCCTGCCGCACCGGGCAAGCGTTGCGCAACGGCGCAATCCGTTGCGGCTCATGGCACTGCGTTGCGCTTCCCTCGTCTCCGCTTCCTCTCCATCTTGCACGGCCGCGCCGAGACATGGGCTCATCTCACGCCGGCACACCCAGAAGATCGAGAGCCACGCCGATCCGGAGATCCCGGGGAGCGAGGCGCTGGCCGCATTCCTGCTGGCGCCCTACGTCGAGATGGTCGACGACCTCGCGCGGTCCCGTCGAAGGGCCCCCGCCAGGAAGCCCGAAGCCGTCCCGGCGCCCTCGCCCGGGGCGGTCGACACGCCGTGAACCCGTCCGGGTGATCGGCCTCGTCCACGCGGGAGATGGGTGGCACCCGTCTCCCGGTGGACGCGCCTCCACAAAAAGATGGGTAGCACCCGTCTCCTGGTGGACGTGCCCCCAACAAAAGATGGGTGCCACCCGTCTCCCGGTGGACGTGCCTCCACAAAAAGACGGGTGGCACCCGTCTCCGCGGTGGACATGCCTTCACAAAAGGTGGGTTGCACCCGTCTCCTGGTGGACGTGCCATCCAACAAAAGATGGGTGCCACCCGTCTCCCGGTGGACATGCCAACGAGACGGTGGAAGCGTCGGAGGACGGCGCCGCCCGCTACGACCCGCAGCCTGGCGTCGAGAGGCCACTCCTCGACGACGGCGCGGCTCGATGAGCCCGCGCTCCAGGTCGCGGTGGGAGAGTTCGGCCGCGCCGCGGGCGTCGAATCGTTCGGCCATGGCGAGAGCCTCTGTGCGCCAAACAGCCCGACCGCGCTACGGCAGCGTCGTGTCCTCCACGGTAAGGCAATGCCGTCGAACGGTCCGGGCGGAGCCGGTTGGACCAGGGGCTTGGCAGGGGCCTTGACAACGGCCTTCTTGCGGATCGGGGGCCGGGTCGAAGCCCGAGGGGCGGGCGCCGGCGCCTCCTTGGGCTTCTCGACGAACCGGAGCACGACCTGGACCGCCTTCCCCTTCTCCACCTGGACGGTTTGCTCGACATCGAGGAACCCGGGGAGCGTGGCCTTGATCGTGTGGGTGCCGGGCTCGACGTACAGGTAGCCGGTCGTCGATGCGTCCTTGTCCCGAACCTCCCCGCCGACCGTGACCAGCGCGCCCGGATGGCTCAAGTCGATGTCGATCTGGCCCACCTCGCGCCGCGCTCTCTCGAGGCCGTCCGTGTACCGGCGCCGCTGCTCCGCTGTTCCTGCGCCGGGATCGTTGAGGCATCGGTCGATGGCCATGGCGGCGTCGACGTGCCGCCGGAGGGCGAGCAGCGCCATTCCCCACTCGCAACGGGCCCTACCGCCGGCGCCGAGCCTGTACGCGAGGTAATAGGCCTCTTCTGCCCGCGCCCACCTCCCCTGGTCGCGGGCGACGTCTCCCAGGCGGATCAGCTCCTGGAGTTCGATGTCGGGCACGCGCTCGGCCTTCGCTGGAGTCCCGCCATCGTTGAGCCGAGGTGGGTCGGCACGGCCTGGTTGCGCGAAAGCCATGCTTGCAGTGAGAAACGACAGCGCCGTCACGCACGATCGCGTGATCCGCGCTCGCGACAAGCACTCTCGCAAGATGCCAATCCGCACGGTTCATCTCGCGCCATCGAGGGAGAGCTGCCGCCCTGCTGGCTTACCCAGCACGGCGTCGTCTCATTTGTCACCCATAGCACCCTCTCGTGGCACGGCGGTCAAGCGTCCGTCGCCCCATCGCGCGCCGCCTTCTCCGAGAGAGCATTCCGATCGAGCGCCCCCAATTCTCAGTGCGAGTAGCGAAATCGACCGTGGCGACCTCGTCTCCGAGGTCAACCGCCAGGTTGAGGCCTTTGCACGCCGCCCGCGCACTCGCGTCTCATCCGCCCCGAACAGGCGTTCGGCCTTGGCGCGCGCTCCCGGAGCTCCACTCCCCACACGGCGCGCGCTGCCCGCGTGCGTCGCCGTGCCTCTAGCTGGACACAGACGACCGCTCAGCGGTGCGAGACCTGGGCCGACGGCTCGCTGATTCAGGCCGAGGACGCTAGCTGGACACAGACGACCGCTCAGCGGTGCGAGGGCAAGCCGTCGAGATTCAGACGCGATCTCCAGAACCGAGCGGCCTCGTCACGCCACCAAGGACGGCGCCGCTGGTACCACACACGGGCTGACCGAAACTGCGCTCGGCCAGGTGCACACAAGGAGTGGAGAACGATGCGTCGAGAGAGAGAAACAGGGAGTGCGAAGGGGGGGACTTGAACCCCCACGGTGTTACCCGCTAGCACCTCAAGCTAGTGCGTCTGCCAATTCCGCCACCTTCGCGAGCGCGGTTGCGGGACGGAACCTACCCAGCTGGCCGGGGAAGTCAAGCTAATCCTCACAACGTCGTCACACGACGCAGCGCCCGCGCCGCTCAGCCCGGTGTGGCGGCCTCGGCTGATCGCCGGATGCCTCGGCTTCGCCGCGCCAGCGCCGCGCCACCGGAGCGCGTCCGCGCCGGGCGACCAGGAGCGCTCACGACGAGCGCGCCCCACCCGCGGTGCGCCGCAGCACCCCCTCCCCCGAGGGCGCTTCAGCGGACGAGCGCCTCGACGATCTCGCGGATCTCGAACGGCTTGCGCACCCAGGACACGCCGGAGTTCGCGGGGAGAGGGTCGGCGCCGGCGCTGCCAGAGATGACCACGAGCCGCACGTCCGGGTTGGCCCTGCGCACGGCGGAGACGGTGCCGAGAACGTCCTGCTCGATCGGGGAGATGTCGAGCAGCGCAGCCTGGAACGGCCCGGAGGCGAGAGCTCCCGGGAGCTCGACCGCGCTCTGGACGCTGACGATGCTCGCGCCACGAGCGGTGAGCGCCGTATCGAGCAGATCCACCACCGCCTCGTCGTCCTCGACCACCAGGATCCTGACGCCCTCGAGGACCGTCCCGGGCAGCGGCGACGTCATGCTCCGCGGCGCAGGCGGCGCTCCCTCGGCTCCTGCTTCGCCGATCGGGACGTCGGCGGGCGAGGTGTCCTCGATCGGCCAGCGCAGCTCGAAGCGAGCGCCCTCCTCCGAAGGCACGAGCGAGAGCGCGCCGCCGGCAGCGCTGGCGAGCGCTGCGGAGTGCCGGAGACCGATGCCCGCTCCGCCAGGCCGCGTCGAGACGCCGGAGCTCAGCAGCGTCGCTCGGCGCGACGGCGGGACGCCGGGGCCCTGGTCCGCGACACCGACGACGACCGCGGCGCCGTGCAGCCTGGCATCGACGCGGACGGTCGACCCACGGGGCGAAAGCGCCACGGCGTTGAGCAGCAGGTTCGTCAAGATCTGCACGACCGCAGCGCCGTTGCTCACGCAGGTCCGCGCGACCGCGGGATCGATCGCCGCGCGCAGCGCTATCGCCGAGCGGCGCGCCTCGGGCTCGAGCCCGGTCACGGCGTCGTCGATGACGTCGGCGAGCGGGCGCGCCGCCTCCTCCAGCGGCCTCGACGCGACCTCGCTGTCGCCGGCCGGACGCCCCTCGGCCCCGATGGCCCGCCGGATCAGGCGGCGAGCGTCGCGCGCGCGGGAGGCGGCGACGCCGAGCGCACGGCCCAGCTCGGGGCCTTGCTCGCCCTGTGCGCGCTCGATGCAGCCCACGATCACCGTGAGCGCGTTGGAGACCTCGTGCAGCGCGACCGCGAGCTCCTGTGCCGACGGAAGTGAGGCCCCGCTCGCGCGCTCCTCTTCGGCGCGCTGTCCCAGATCGCCGTGCAGAGGAGGCGCGAGGGTCAGGCCATCCTCGGTTGAAGGCTCCGATGTCCCACCGCGCGTCGACTGCGCCACGGGCGTTAGCCTATCTCGCTCCGCGCTGAGCTGGTACCGCCCTTTTTCGCTCCGACTTCACCGAGACGTCGATGGGGGGAGCGGCAGCACATAGGAGCCATCGGCCGCCGACCGGGTCTCGCCGATCTGGATGCCCCTCGTGACCGGCTCCTGCGCGTTCCCGCTCTCGGTCGCGCTCCCGATCGGGAGCCAGGCCACGATCGCGGCGTCGCCGAGCCGGGCGCCGGACGCGTCGCGGACGACGCCTTGGAGGACGGCCGGGTACGACATGGCGAGATCGAGGTCGGCGACCGCGGCATCCATCGCTGAGACCGTAAGGCGCGGCCGGACGAGCCACGGGTAGGCGGAGCCCGGGGTCGGGCGGACCGAGAAGTCGAACTCGCCGGGGTCGACGCCCATCGAGAACGCGCCGTTGCGGAGGACCCCGGACGCCTGCCGGGGCAGCAGCGGCTCGGGCCTCAGCACCTGGCCCAGGTAGGCCGTGACCTGGCTACGGGAAGGGACCGCGAACACGCTCGCGCCATCCATCAACTCGCCCGCGGGCCCCTGGACGCGGCCGCGCAGCGTCCCGGCCTCGGGGATGACGACCGACTGACCGCAGTAGCAGTCGTCGCCCGCGGCGAACTTGAGCGGCTGCTTGGCGGTCGCCTTGGTGGTGTCGTTGATCGGCTGCGCGAAGAGGACGTACTCGCCCGGCGGAAGGTCGACACGGAAGAGGCCGTTCGCGTCCGTCTCGGTGTCCAGCTTGTAGGCGGCGGTCGGCGCCCTGTCGATGTTGGCGCTCTGGATGCGGACGGCGGAGAGCACCGGGTTGCCGTTCGCGTCGTGTGTTTGACCTTCGACGCGGCGCGCCGCCGCGTCGAGCTGGAGGAGCGATAGATCCAGGTTCCCTGTGGAGCCCTGGAGCGCGACCGCTGCGAGATCCCAGAAGACCGTGGGCCGCGGCTCTCCGTCCTTCGGACGCAGCCGGATGAGCGGAATCCTTTTCGCGTCGGTCCAGTAGTACTTCACGCTGAACGCGACCTGCGTCGCGGTCGCCGGCGGGCCCGGCTCGGCTTGTTCGAGGAGGCCGACCTGGGAGAGGGCGCTGCCGGTCTGCCGGTCGACGAGATCGAGCTTCCAGCCGTCGACGCGCATGCCCTCCGGCACCTGCAAGCTGCCCTGGAGCACGGCGGGCGGCTCAGCGTTGATGCCGAGCGTCCACTGCTCGGGGACCGCCTGGTTCGGCAGGAAGATCGGCGGAGGGATGTCGTCCTGGCAGTCGGCGTTCGCCTGCGGCATCAGCGAGATGCGGTAGTCGCCTGCAGGGATCGCGAGCTGGAACCTCTGGCCGTCACCCTTTGGCTCCGAGAGCGTCGAGTAGCTCTGGGTGGGCAGGCCCTGGATGGGCGCGATGCGCCGGAACTCGACCTTCAGGGGGAACTGCCCGCCGGTGAAGCGGTCCTCGCAATAGGAACCGCCGAGGCGCACCGTGGCGTCCACGCGCGCGGGAACGGGGATCGTGAGATCGAGGGAGTGCACCTGCCCGCCAGGGTCGAGCGGGGGGAAGCCCTTCCCTGCGTCGATGGCGAGGAGATGGGAGACCTCCGCACCCAGCTCGGGCGAGGCGTGCGGCCGGATCTCGAGGATGAGCCCATCGAGGTCCGCGCTGGTCGAGACGCACGCGCGTTGGCCGTTGACATCGGCGCAGGTCGCCCCAGGGCCACACTCGACCGACCTGTCGCAGGCGTTCATGGGGGCGGACTCCGCCATCTCGAGGGGAATGCTGCAGGCCACCGAGGCCGGTAGGCAGGCGAGCAGCGCAGCGCACCCGAGGAGTCGCGCGCTCACCGCGCCCTCCTCGCCGAGGGCGCGGCACGCCCGGCGCGGAGGGCGAGCCGCCCGCGTCGCAGTGCGGTGGGAGCGCGCTGGGGCTCCGCAGAGACGCTGGCGACCGACAGCCGCCGAGCTGATGAGAGCGAGGCTCGGTGCCCGAATGGGTCCGCACCCGAGCAGGCGCAGGGGAAAATCACCCCAGGGCGAGAAGGCGATGTTCGTGCCAAAGGCCGGACCGCGTTCCGGGCAGCGCGTGGCGTGCATCCGCTCGGCGGGGCGCCGCGCAACCGGCGGCGACGCTGTGACAGCGCTGTCCTGTCGAGACGAATGCACCGATGCGGCCACCCCGCAATCATCGCGACCCGGAGAAGCACGGGCGTGCCCACGGGAGCCTCCAGGTGGGACAGGGTACGACAGGGCTCCGGTCGGCGCTGCGGGGACGCCAGGTCTTCAGGGAGCATGACGCCACCGACGTCCATGCGGTGGGTGCCGCGACGCCTACGTGCCTGCACGGAAGCGCGAGCCGCCCGTATCGACCCGCCGGAGTGAAGGCACGGTACCAGGCTGCCATCGCGCTTCGGCGTACTCCATCCGCGTCGCGAGGCGTACGAGATCGGCGATCTCGGGGACCGCCGCGCAGGCCGCGGCGAGCCCTTCCGGGTCGGAGAGCGGCACCGCCAGCTCCAGACCCCGCTCCTTGATGGTGGCGCGCACGGCCGTGGCGATGTTGCCCGAGGCGAAGAGGCCAGCGCGGCGCATCGCGGTGCGGGTCGTCTTGATCGCCCCCTCGTAGGTGATCTTGTTGGCGCTGTCGCAGATCTCGCGGAGGCGACGCTCTGCGCGCGGGGGGATGAGCTGCCAGAGGTTCTGCTCGAGCCGCACGACGGCCGGGTTGCCGCGGGCGCTGTGCGCCGTGGCCTCCAGAGGACCGAACGCGGCGACGATGGCGGCGAGCAGCGTCCGCAGCTCATCCTCGGAGCTGGTGTTCACCAGGACGTGGTCGGGCATGGCGCCAGCGAGCTGAGCGCCGAGCAGGTAACGCAGCTCCGGGGTGTCCTCGCGGACGTCGCCGCGCAGCAGCAGGGCCGGCGGGTTGACGCGGATGACCTGCCCCTCCGGCGGCGACGGCGCGGTCGAGGGCGCGCGCTGGTGGAAGAGCGCGGTGCGCAAGAGGCCCAAGTGAGCGGCCATGACGCCGTAGATCTCCCCGAGGAGGGTGGGCGACGTCGGCTGGATCCGCTCGGAGGCGACGAGCCCCGCCTGGCCTGCGTCGCGGCGGTAGAGGCCCGTCTCCCAGACGATCGCGAGCGCCTCGTTGACCGGCGATTCCAGGTCGCGGAAGAGCAGCGCGCTCACGAGCTCCGGCGCGTCGCGCTGCGCGGCGAGGGGCGGGGGCGTGACGACGCCATCGCCGGGCCGGTCGGACGGCTCGTCGCCGTCGAAGGCGCGCAGCACGTGCTCGATGGCGCGGGCGTAGGTCATGTTCTTGTCGGCGATCGCGGCCGCCTGGAGGCGCTCGAGCGTGCCCCGGTCGCCGAGGCGCAGGTGGGCCTGCATCCGTCGGACCGCCAGCGCCTCGCGAGAGCGATCGTCGCGCGGAGCGAAGCTCTTTATGAGCCGCTCGCCAGCGTCGTACGAGCCCGCGGCGAGCTCGCGGAAGAGCGCGGCCTCCTCGAAGCTCTCGGCAGCGGACGGCGACCACGCCGTCACGAGCCGCGTCGCAGAGGAGGGCGGCTGGATCGACACCGGGGCAGAGGCCGGCGGCCCGGCGTGCTGCGCAGCGACGCTGGAGCGGTCCGACGCGGCGCCGCCGCGCGCGGGGCCGCTCCCCGAAGCGCTCGGCGCAGCGCTCGGGGACGGCGCCTGCGGGGCCGCGGTGATCGCCGTTCCATCGAGCAGATCGTCGTCCGACAGCTCGGGAGAGGTGGGCTGAGACGCGTCGCCGGCGATCAGCGACTCGTCGAGCGGGTCGTTGAGCTCGACGAGATCGATGTGCGGGTTGCTCGAGGCCGGAGCGCTCGTGCTGGACGGCGCGCGGCTGCTCGCGGGCCCGACGCCGCTCGACGGCGCTCGGCTGCTCGCTGGCCCGGCGCCGCTCGACGGCGCTCGGCTGCTCGCGGGCCCGACGCCGCTCGACGGCGCGCGGCTGCTGGCGGGCCCGGCGGCGCTCGACGGCGCTCGGCTGCTCGCTGGCCCGGCGCCGCTCGACGGCGCTCGGCTGCTCGCTGGCCCGGCGCCGCTCGACGCCGACGCCGCGCTGGGCGGCGCCTCAGGTGCTGCCTGGGCCAGCTCCGCGGCGGCTCCCCGGAGCGCCGCAGCCTGGGAAACTTCGTCGGGGGGCAGCGTCGCCCGCTCGCTGGCGAGCTCGGCGTTCAGCTCTGCGATCTTCAGCCCGAGCGAGCGATCCGAGCCCGCGAGCACCGTGGCCTGCGAGAGGATCTGCGCTGCGCGATCCGGATCGCTCGGCGCATGCAGACGCGCGAGCTGCATCAGGGCGCGCGCGCGGTCGATCCCCGAGCTCTGGGCGGCGAGCTCTTCGAGCGCCTTCCGGGCGGCCTCGGGCTCGCCTCGAGCCGCCGTGAGCTCCAGCTGGCGACGCAGCGCGAGCGTGCGCGTCTCCGGCTCCGCCGCGGCCTCCTCGAGCAGGCGCGCGGCCGCCTCGAGATCGCCGGCGTTCTGAGCGGTCTCGGCGGCGGCGAGCGCGACCCGACCGCGCGCGCGCATGCCCTGGAGATCGCCGCCGAGCGCGCGATCGAACAGCGGAAGGGCGGCCGAGAAGTTCCGCTTCATGGCCAGGCGCTCCGCCATGCCGAGCGCGACCAGCGTGCTCGGGCCGACCTCGGCGTGGCGCCGGGTCAGCTCCCGCATGCCGGCGCCGTGGCCCTGGATGACATCGAGCGTCTCGGCGAGCAGGAACGCGTGCAGGTCGACGTGCGCCGGGCGAAGGCGCGGCGCGATGCGGCCGAGCTCCTCCACCGCGGCCTGCGCGTCGCGCGGCGTCCCCGTCCCGCGGAGGCGATACTCGATGCGGCGCGCCTCGAGGACGGCGTCGGGAGACTCCGGGGCGAGCTTCACGGCGCGGCGAGCGCGCTCGAGGGCCGTGGCGTCGTCGCCGAGCATCGAGGTGGCGCGCGCCGCCTCGACGAGCAGCTGCGCGCGCCGCTCGGGCGCGTCGCGCGACGCGCTGGCGAGCTGATCGAGCGCCGCGGCGAGCGCGTGGCCATCCCCCTCCCGTCGGGCGATCTCGACGCGGAGCTCGATCACGGCCTCGCGTGGCGCGATGCGAGCGACGCTCTCCAGGGTGTCCTTCGCGGACTCGACATCCCCGCCGCCGAGGTAGCTGCTGCACGCGCGGAGGCTGTACTCGGCCCGCTCGTCGGTGGTCGTGGCGAGATCGCCCAGCCGGCACCAGAGCGGGGCCGCGCGGAGCGGCGTCCCGAGCCGCTCGTGGATGTCCGCGAGGAACCTCAGCGCGCTCACGTCGTCCGGCGACGCCGCGAGCAGGGCCTCCAGCTCGGCGCACGCCTCGTCGAGGAGGCCGAGGCGCTGCTCGAGGAGGGCAGCGCGCCGGAGCCGCAGCGCGCGCCGCGTGTCAGGCAGCGGCGCCGTCTCGATGCGCCGCGCGAGGAGGGCGGCGACCGCGGCGTGATCGCCGCGGTCGCTCGCGTCCTGCTCGACGACCTCGACGGCGTGCATGTCGGTGAGATCCAGCCGGGCGATCGCCTCGTAGAGCGCCACGGCGGCGCCGCGATCGCCGAGCTCCTGGGCGAGCGGCGCGAGCTCGCGAAGCACGAGCAGCCGCTCCTCGTCGCCGGTCAAGATGCCTTGGAGGCGCGTGAGCACGTCGAAGAGCCGCTGGCGATCGTCGGTGCTCCGGGCGAGCCGGATGAGCTCGTCGAGGTGCGCCCTGTCGAACGGAGTCTTCTGGGCCGCCTCCAGGAGGAGCTCCACCGCGCCGTGGACATCGCCGCTGGCGGCGAGGATGCCGGCGAGCTCGCGCGTCAGCCCGAGGCGGACGGCATCCGGCAGGTCGATGCGCGCGAGCTCGGACTGGACGAGCGCCTCGAGATCGCCGCTGCGATGTTCGGCCGCGTACAGCCGGCGGAGCCGGGTGACGACCTCGGTGCGCGCCTCGCTATGGAGCTGGCCGCCGGCGAGCGCCCGTTCCAGGGCGACGGTGGCCTCGGCGCGCTGGCCCTCGCGCTCGTGCTTGTCGGCGAGGTGCAGCAGCGCCTCGAGGCGCCGCGCGACCGGCAAGGCGTCGTCCAGCGAGCGCTTCAGCGCCTCGTCTCCGCTGGCCTCGACCGCGGCCTCCGCCTCGTACGCGAGCGCGTCGTCCTCCGGCGCCCGCCGGGCCGCCTCCACGAGCAGCGCCGCCGCGACCGGCGGCACGCTCAGGGCGTCGGCGAGCTTGCTCGCCCACCTGAGCAGACCGGGACCGACGCTCGAGTGCGGCCTCATCGCGGCGGCGTACACCGCGGCGACGAGGTGCGACGCCGGCTCGGTCTGCCGCGCGAGCTCGCCGACGATGTCGAGGAGCGTCTGGAACTCGTCGACGTCGCCATCGGCGAGCATCGCGCGCTCGATCGCGGCGAGCGCGAGCGCGGGCGAGTCGAGGACCTCGACGGCGATGCGCGCCATCGCGAGCCCCGCGCGGGCGCCCTCGGGGCCGTCGAGCTTCGCGATGCTCGCCTTGACCGCGCGGTCGAAGCGGATGGCCTCGACCTCCGGCTGCCCCGTGCACGCGACGAGATCGCGGATGGCCGCGCCGACGTCCTCGACGAGCGCCGGATCCGGGCGCACGACCATCGCGCGGAGCAGGATGTCGAGGCGCAGCCGGAGGCCCTCCTCCGTGCGGCCCGTGAGGGCCGCGGCGCGCTTCAACCACGCGTTGCGGGACGCCGGATCGGCCATCGCCGCCACCCGCTCGAGCGCGCGCACGGCGTCCGACGGCTCGCCGACGTGCTCGGCGAGCCGGGCGAGCAGCACGTACGAGGTGCCCTCGGTGGGGACCGCCTCGAAGCTGGCCACGGCGTGCGAGAGCGCGAGCTCGAAGGCGCCGCGCCGCTCCAGCTGCCGCGCCGCGCGGTAATGGGCGGCGCGGCGGCCATAGCAGCCGAGGGCCGCGTCGGCGAGCAGCCGGTAGGTCTTGTCGAGGACGACGACGCCGCCGTCCGCATCCGCCGATTTCTCGACGAGCGCGACGGCGTCGGCGCGGAGGGGATCGAGCTCGATCGCGCTCGCCGCCGCGGAGAGCGCGCGCTCGGGCAGGCCGTGCTCGTGCGCGAGGTTGGCGGCCTCGATCAGCAGGTTGGCGCGCCTGCGTCGCTCGGGCCCGACGTCGCCCGACCACCTGTTCTCCTCCGCGGCGGGCTGCGCCCCCGTCTCGCCGCGCGCCTCGGCGGCGCGCGCGACGATCGCGTCGATCGCCGCCTCGACGCCCGCGAACTCGCACATGTCCCGCGCGTAGCGCTCGGTCCCGCCGGTCGGCGCGAGCTCGCTCGCGCGGAAGAACGCCTCCTCGGCGCCCCGGTGATCCTCGGCCAGGTCCCAGCGCAGGCTGCCGAGCTCGCGCCACGCGATCGCGGCCTCCCCCGCCGCGTCGGCGCCCAGCGCGGTGAACGCCCGGGCCTTCGCCGCGGCCAGCGCGATGGCGCCGTCGGAGCTGAGCCCCTTCGCGTCGAGCAGCGACGACTCGAGGCGCTGGATCCGCGCGAGGACCTCGTGAGGGTCCGCCTGCACCGCCGCGGCGCGCGCGAGCTCCTGCGCCGCCCCGTCCGGATCGCCGCCGTCGAGGCGGCAATCGGCGAGCATGAACATGAGCTCGGGGGCGTGCGGCGCCGTGATCTCGACGGCCAGCCACCGCTCGAGCACGGTCACCGCGAGGTGAGGGTCCCCGGCGCGGCGCGCGAGCTCCAGCAGCCGCTCGCGCAAGAGCGGGTTCTGCGGGCCGAAGACGTCGAGCGAGCGCCTCGCGAGCGCCGTGCCGCGGCTGGGATCGAGGTCGTAGAGGGCGAGCAGCGCGCTCGCCAGCGCGGCCGCCATCTCGCCGAGCGGCTTGGGCTGCGCCAGGATCCACGCGAGCGCGTCCGAGAGCCGGGCCGCGTCGCCGGCGGCCGCGGCGCGGCGGATGAGCTCCGCGGTCGCCTGGGGGCACCCGGGCCGCAGCGCGAGCCAGCGCTGGGTCCACGCGAGCGCGAGCGGCAGCTCGCCGAGCGCCTCGAGCGCCCTCGCGAGGCCATCGCAGAGGGCGCCGCGCGGGAACACGGCGGTGATGGAGCGCTCGATCGCGGCCGCCACCGCCCGGTCGACCTCGAACGGAGGCGGCTCGCCGGCCTCCGCGGCGGCGGCGAGCTCTGCCGTCAGGATGGAGGCGAGCGTGGCGACGGCGCGGGCGCACGACGGATCGGCCTCGCAGGCGAGCAGCGCGACCTCGCGCGAGAGCGCCGCCGCGCGGGCGTGCTGCGTCCGCTGGTAGAGCGACGCGGCGATCGAGAGCAGCACCGCGCGCAGCGCGGGCCAGACCGGCGCTGCGAGCTGCACGAGCGCGTCGGCGCGCTCCCGCAGGCGCCCGGTCCGCGTGGCCAGCACGAGCGCCGCGCTGGCCGCGCCGCGGTGCCCCGGGGCCTCGCCGAGCAGCGGCGACACCTCGTCGAGGGCGCGGGCGTCGTGGCCCTGCCGCCGGGCGATCGCCGACAGGAGGAGCCTCGCGCGCACCAGCTCGACCCGCGTCAGCGAGGCCGCGCGGATCGCCTCGGATCTCGCGGACCGCGCGCCCTCGGCCTCCGGCCGCGCCGCCTCGGCCAGCCGCGCGCGCAGCAGGGCGTCGAGGGCGGCGCCGCCCCCGGTCCGCCGGCTCAGCCGATCGAGCGCCAGCAGGCAGCCGCGGTCGGTCGGCAGCGCCCGCGAGAGCCCCACGAGCGCCTCCTCGTAGGCGGCGCGCTCCTTCGGGCGGCCGCGGTAGATCACGACGAGCCGGCGGAGCGCGTCGATCCGCCCCTCGGCGGTGTCGGCGCCGCGGAGCGCGCGCTGCGCCGCGGCGAGCGCCTCGTCTTGAGCCTTGAGCCGCTCCGCGATCCGCTGGAGCCCCGCCGCCGCGAGCTCCGGGTCGCCGCCGGCGCCCCTCAGCGTCTCGAGCGCCCAGTGCGCGAGGCCGGGGTCGCCGATCTTCTCCTCCGCGAGGCGCGCGAGCTCCGACAGCGCGTCGATCCGCCCCGCCGCGTCCTCCGTCGCCCTCGCGTCCGAGCCCTCGCCGATGCGGATGAGCGCCTCGACGAGGGGCGCCATGTCGTGCAGGGTCGCCGCGTGCTCGCGCAGCGCGGAGCGCGCCGCCGCGCTGCCGGAGTCGCTCGCAGCGGCCTCGATCCAGGCCTCCACGGCGCGGTCGGGGCTCGCGAGCGGGCCCGCGTGGAGCCGCGCCAGCGCCACGTACGCCTCGGCCCTCGACGCCCCGATCCGCTGCTCCGCCCGGAGCTCGATCCGCGCGGCGACGAGCTCGTAGAGCCCCGCCTGCTCGAGCACCTCGTCGATCGCGCGGACGGCGTCGCCGTCGATCGCCCCGTCGAGGCCCGCGTCGAGCACGCACCCGACGGCGCGCGCCCAGTCGCCCTCGTTCCTCGCGCCCTGGAGCCGGTGGCCGTGCACTTCCATCGCGCGTCGCAGAGAGGAGGGGCCAGGGGCCTCGCCGCGAGACGCCCGCGCCGCGAGCGCGTCGGCGTGCGTCCGGAGCACCTCGTCGGCGGCGCCCTGCCGGCTGCGCAGGAACAGCGCGGCGGCCATGGCCTTGGCGGCGGCGTCGTCGTGAGGCGCGATCTCGAAGGCGCGCAGGCGATCCTCGAACGCCGCCTCCCGCTCCCGCGCGGATTCGCGCCGCTTGGCCGCCTCCAGGTACGCCTTTGCCGCGGCCGCGGGGAACACCTCGTCCGACGCCCATGCCGCGATCGTGCCCAGCAGCTCGCTCGCCATCGCGTCGTCCGGGGCGAGCTCGCTCGCCTCTTCCAGCGCGTCGACCGCGCCCGCGACGTCGCTGGCGCGCGCGAGGAGCACCGCGATCTTCACCAGCATCCGCGCCGTCGCGCCGGGCGGCTGCGCGTCGTCACGGAGGCCGCGGAGCGCCGCCGCGGCCAGGGCTGGCTCGCCCAGCCCGGCCAGCCAGCCGGCGAGCTCGCTCCTCATCGCCGGGTCGTCGCCCAGCGACAGCGCCCGACGGGCCAGCGCCGTCGCCTGGTCGAGCTCGACGCCGCGCGCGGCGAGGATCCTCGCGAGGGCGAGGGTGGCCTCGCGTTCCCCTTGCACGTCGCCGGCGGCGCGGCGCTCGTCCACCCGCGCGCGCCAGTAGGCGTGTTCAGCCCGCGGGCCCCGATGGCGCGAGATCGGCGCGATCGCTCGGCTCCCTGCGAGGACCAGCTGCCCCGCAGAGGCGGGCCCGGCAGGCTCCATCAGCTCCGGCGAATGCGGCGGCCTCCGCGCGCCCGACGCTGATGCTGCCCGATCCGGAGGTGAAGAGCTCATTTCGGGGATCCGCTTCGGGTGTGCTGAACCCGCTCAGCCTACCAGAACGACCGAGGTACAAGGCCAATCTTCAGGTGCAAACGCGCGCTTTACCGGAGCGTCACCGCGAACGGTAACACCGTGAGCGCCCTCTCTCCCGCCAGGAGAGGCGCCATGGAAGCAGCGAAGGTCCCGACCTCGGGCGCGACGGCGAGCCACTCGGGCAGGAGGGCGCCCACCATCGCCTCCCGCGCGCGCTCCTTGAACGCCGCGCGGTCCGGTGCGACCGCGCTGCCCTGGTCGGCTTCGTCGCCGGTGGCCAGGAGCTCCAGCAAGCCGCCGGCGTCCTGCTCGATCTCGACCGGCGCATCCGCCGGCAGCTCCGCCAGCTCGCGCGCGAGCGTTATCGCTCGCTCCAGACCGCCGAGCTCATCGACGAGCGAGCGCCCGGCGGCCTCGGCCCCGCCGAAGACGCGCCCCTCCGCCGAGGGCGCGATCGTCTCCAGCGGAAGGCTCCGGCCCACCGTGATGCGCTTCAAGAACAGGTCGTAGACCGCCTCCATGGAGGCGAGCACGCGGGCGCGTGTGGGCTCGTCCCAGGGTGTGAGCGCTGACATGTACGCGGCGCGCGCTGCCCGCTGAGGATCCGGGTTGGCCGAGACCGTCTCCGCGTTGATCCCGATGTCCGCAAGCGCCTTCCCGACGGCGAACTTGCCGCCCACGACGCCTATCGAGCCGATGATGCTCGTCGACTCGGCGACGATCTTGGTGCCGGCGCAGGCGAGGTAATAGCCGCCGCTCGCCGCCATCCCCCCGATCGAGACGACCAGCGGCTTCTTCTCCCGCAGCCGCATCAGCTTCTGCCAGAGCAGGTCCGAGGCCAGCGCCGATCCGCCGGGCGAGTCGATCCGGAGCACGACCGCCTTCGTGCTCGGATCCTGGGTGAGGCGCGTGATCGTCCGCCCGAGCTCGCGCTCGCCGATCCCATCCGACGAGCCGATGGGCATGCCCCTGGCGCTCATGGTGATGCCGCCGATCGCCGGGACGACCGTCACGTGCGGCGTCCCCAGCGCGCTCGCCCCGGAGACCGAGCGGAACACGTCCACGAGGCTCCGGGAGATGCTCTGATCGCGATCGACGCCGCCGAACCGCGGCACGGAGCGCTCCGTGCCAGCGAGCTTCTTCGCATCCTCGATCGCGGACTCGAGGTCGCCGATCTCGTCCACGAGCCCCCTCGCCTTCGCGTCCTCGGGAGCGTACGGGCCGTCCTCGACGGCCTCGCGGAGCTGCTCCTTGCCGCGCCCCTCCACGATGGCCGACAGCCACGCCCCACGGACCCCGCCGAGCGCGGACTCGAGCGATCGGCGCGCCTCGGGGCTCGCCCCTTCCCGCGTGAACGGCTCGCTCGCGCCCTTGAACTTGCCCACCTGGAGGAAGTCGACGTCCACGTTGAGCTTGTCGAGGAGCCCCTTCGCGAACACCAGCTGCGCCGCGATCCCCACCGTGTCGACCTGCCCGGCCGGGCTGACCCAGAGCTTGCTGCAGGCGACGGCCGCCAGCAGCATCGTCGCGTTGTTGTACTCGTCCGCGTGGCACACGACCGGTCGCCCCGCCGCGCGGACATCGCCGAGGATCCGGCCGATCTCGTGGGCCCGCGCGAACGCGAGGCGCGCGCTCCCGAGCCGCACGAGGAACCCCTTCGCGTTCCCGGCCTTGGAGAGCGACCGCAACGACTGCACGAGCTGCACGTGCGTCCGGCCGCTGGGCGGACCGAAGATCGACGCGGACGCGCTCTCGGGGAGCCCGCGCGAGAGATCGATCTCGATGACCGCCGGCTCGTCGAGGCCCCCCGCGGGAGGCGCCGGCAGCGCCGCCGCCCGCTCTCTCCCGGTGCACCCTGCCGTCGATGCCGCCACGGCGAGGGCGCCGACGCCGATCCACCGCACCCCTCGAGCTCGGCGCTTACTCATGCTTCATTCCAGGCAGGTCGGAGGTGTCGATCGGCGGCGCCGTCGCGCGCGGCGCGGCGGTCGGCGGCGGATGCACGCCGGGGAGATCGCTCGTATCGATCGTGCCGCCCGGGGCGACGTAATCGTCGGGCACGCGGCCGTCTTCCGGCTCAGGCGCGCGGCGACCGCGCCCGGGCGCGGTCGACGGGCTCGCAGGAGGAGCGCTCGGCGCCGTCGACGGGCTCGCAGGAGGAGCGCTCGGCGCCGTCGACGGGCTCGCAGGAGGAGCGCTCGTCGGAGGGCTCTCCGCGCGCGCGCTCGGCGTCGGCGCGGCGCCGCTGCCCGGCTCGCCCTGCGCCTTCTCGATCCGGTCGATGAAGGCCCGGAGCGGGCGCGCGAGCAGGTGTGGCCGGCTGGTGGCGAGCAGGCGCTCGTTCTCGGCGCGCGCGGCCGCGAGATCACCGGACCTCGCGAGCGCAAACACGAGGAGCGCCCTCGCCCGCCCGGGGCTCTGCTCGATGCTCGCCGCCGTCTTGAGCCGCTCGATGACCGCGGCCCAGCTCGGATGAGCCTCCGCGAGATCGAGCGCGGCCAGCGTCAGCGCGCTCTCCGGCTGCGCGCTCTCGGCCGAGATCGCGCCGACGAGCTTCCGCGCCGAGGCGAGATCGCCCTGCATGCGGAGCAGATCGATCGCCGCGCGGTTCACCTCGGCGTTCGCCGGCGCGACGCGCCGCGCGTGGTCGACGGCCTTGCGGGCGCGCTCGACCGCGACCTCGAGCTCGTGCTTCACCGTGTCGAGATCCGCGTCCCCTGCGGCGAGCAGCTGTAGCCGCAGCCACCGCATGTCCGCGTTCACCGTCTCGACCCGGGCCAGCGCCGCCGCGACGCGCGGGTCGTCCTCGGCGAACGCGCTCGCCTGGACGAGCTTGTCTCTCGCCGTCTCCGTGTCTCCCTCCGCCAGGCTGCGCTCGCCCTCGGCGAGCAGCGCCGAGACGCGATCGTCGCTCGTCGCCGGCCGGGTCTGGACGGCCGGCTTGAGGTACTTCGGCCCGAGGGTCGCCGCGCTCACCACCATCAGGCCGACGACGATGAGGCCGACGACCCACCGAGCGATCCCTGTCCTGCGCGTGGGCAGCGAGGTGATCCCCGCATCCCCGTCCCCCTCGTCGACGTAGGAGGGGCGCCCCTCGGGATCCGCCGGTTCTATCGGCGGCCCCGACGCCATGGCCCGCCGCGGCGCGTGATCCTCGCCCGCCGCGCGCGGCGCCCCGCGCCTCGCCATGGGGGCTTCTTCTCCTCCGTGGCTGTCGGCCTGCGCGGCGGCGCGCTCGATGCGCTGCGGCGGGACGCTGTTCGGGATCCGCAGCGGAACGACCCCGGCGGCCCTCCCCTGCCCTTCACCGCCGGCGTCCGCGGGCCCGGGCCTGATGCTGCCTTGGCGCACATCGGCGACCCCGGCGCCGCGGAGGGTGCGCGGCTCCTGGCGGCGCGCGGGGTGCCCGTCCGGCAGCGGCGGCGCCTCTTCCGGCGGCACCACGACGCCGGGCAGCGCGCTCGGCTTCGTCATCGCCCGCGGGGGAGCGCTCGCCTCGGGCTCGTAGGCCGCGGTCCCCCCCCCGCGGCGCGGCGAGGGGCGCTCCTTGGCCGACTGGACCTCCCGCACGTCCCGAACGATCGTCTCGGCGTCGTGGATGGACTCGGGGTCGATCTCTGCGTCGCTCTCCGCCCGCGGGAGCGGGATCGCGACCGAGCCATCGGTCTGCACCGGCGCTGGACCGCCGAGCCCCGGTGGGGTCAGCGACCTCGATCGGCCAGGCAGCGGCGAAGGCCCGCCGATGCCCAGCGCGGTCCCGGCCATCACGATGCCGCCCGGCCCCTTGAAGAACGGCTCCAGCTCCGCGATCGACCCGAGCCGCCGCGGCCTCGCATTGCCGCGCGAGATCACGTCGTCGCGGGTGATCTGGCCCTGGGAGATCGCCGCCTGGAGCTCCCGGAGCATCTTGAACTCGATCTCCCGGCCGCCGAGCGTGCGCACCACCCACTTCTCGGGGAGCGCACCGTCGGTGCGGCGGACCTTGAACTGGTAGCCGCAGTTCGTGCACTTGACCGACGTTCCGCGCTCCGACACGAGCGCGTCGTCGAACTCGTACTCGGTGCTGCAACGCTCGCAGGTGACATCCATCTGCTCGACCGGTCCCCGTGTGCTCGCGAACGGCTGGCCCCCCAGGCGCGAGCCTGCCGGGGTTCCTCGTTCGGAGGTAGCCGCCCGGAACTCGGCGGAACGGTAGCACGGGTTCCCCTGCGCGCCCCAAGCGGTCCGCGCCGCGCCGCGCAGCCCTCCGCTTCCCCTAGGTCTTCCGCGGCTCTCCGCGGCCCTTCACGGTCTTCCGCGGCCCTCCGCGGATCCGCGGTGGCCGCGACGCGGCCTCCACGAGGCGCGGCGCTGGGGGGCCGCCGCGCGCGGCGGCCACATGCCGACGTGAACGCCGCTTCACGGCGAGCGCGCGAGCGGCCGAAATAGGCCGCGCCTGGCCGGGCTTGTACGGGGCATGTCGCTTGCTACGCTCGTCCGGTCGCGACCGTCACGCGCGAGGGCGCGGCTCCTCGACGCCGGGCGGCCGAATGCTTTCGGGAGACGGTGAATGAAGCGACTTACTCTGCTGGGTCTCGCGAGCGTGCTGGCGCCCCTCCTCGCGGGTTGCCCCATCTACGATGACGCCGACAGCCACTTCTGTGACGCAGAAGACTGCGCGCCCGGCACCTCGATCGGCTGTAACGAGCCGACCGACTGCGGGATCAACGAGACCTGCGGCGAAGACAACGAATGCCACACCGGCGACTGCACGACCTGGGGGTGCAGCCGCGGCTTCGAGTGCGTCATCGCCGACGACCACACCGCCGCCTGCGTCGAGAGCGGCTCCTCAGGAGAGGGGAGCGGCGGCGGGCCCGCCACCGACGTCGTGTACTGCGGCAACCCGGACGACTGCGCCGCTGGCGAGACCTGCGCGCCGGATGGCACGTGTCAGCCCGGCAGCTGCGACGAGGTCCTTCCGAGCGGCGAGCCCCTCGGGTGCATCCACGGCTATGTCTGCGAGGGCGACGAGGCCGCTGCGACCTGCGTGCCGGCGACCCCGGCCGCGTGCGGCGCCGACGCCGACTGCGCCCGCCTCGGCGCTGACTACCTCTGCGTAAGCGGCATCTGCACCGCGCCGCAGGACCAGTGCTTCGATCAGACGCAGTGTCCGGTCAACGACAAGTGCGTCGAGGGCAAATGCACGCCGGCCTGCGACGAGGACGCGGACTGCCCCAGCAGCTACCGTTGCGACACGACCCTCGGCATCTGCTCCCACCCTGCGCAGCCCTGCGTCATCACCGACGACTGCGGCGGCCCCTCTGCCGTCTGCGTCGACGGCGCCTGTGTCCCGAGGAGCGACGGCGCCGCCTGCCCCGAGGGCGACGTCTGGGTCGAGAACGGCTGCATCCCGAATCAGTCGAGCAACTTCGTGTGCGGCGAGGATGGGGCGCAGGACGTCTGCGCGCCTGGATCGATCTGTCTGCACCACAGCTGCTACATCTCGTGCGACCAGCCGAACCCGAACGCCTGCGACAACCAGTCGCCTTCGCTGAACGAGTGCAGGACCGTGGCGACGTTCTCCGGCGAGCATCCGGTCTGCGGGTCGAGCGAGAACCTCGGCGGCGAGTGCGATCCCGAGACGCCCTGCAGCGAAGGCAAGATCTGCATCGACGGCTTCTGCCGGTAACGCCGCGGCGCTCCTCCGCCGCGCTCGCGCCTCGGCGCAGGGGCGTCCCCGGCCCTGCTCCCTCCGTGCGCAATATGCCCTTGGCATGCGCGCTGCCTCACGTCCCGCCGGTCACTGTTCCAGCCACGTGAATCGACGCTGAGGGATACGCGACACGCGCCCCCACGCGATGCGAACCGACGGAGCCACAATGAAGGCAGACGATCTCGTCAATTACATGGCCGACATGTTCCCCTACAAGAGAAGGAGCTCACTCGACTGGATCGTTCCCGTTTCGGTCGGGCTCGGCCTCGGCGTCGCCATCGGCGTCGGGGTCGGCGTCCTGGTCGCGCCGACGACGGGTGACGAGGCTCGCCGCCGGCTGCGCGACAGCACAAGCCGGCTGCGTGAGCGCGCGGGCCACCTGCGCGAGCACGCGGAGAGGGCCAAGGATCGCGCCCTGGGCGCCGCGCAGCGGACCCAGGATCAGATCCAGGAGAAGCTCCAGGAGACCACCGGCTCGTACACCAACGAGCTCAACGCCCGCTGAGCCAACTTCAGGGGGCGCGAAGGCGCCGCTCCGCCCACGCGCGGAGCGGCGCCTTCCATCATTTCCCGGGATGCTTGCAGGCAGCCGAGCGACATCTGCGCAGCCGGAGCGGCACAAGCGATGCTTTTCCGAGAGCGGATGGATTGAACGAGACACCTCGCGAACCGCGGCACAGGGGCACTCGTCGAATGATGTATTACCGGACGCTCACTGCATTCTTTCCAGGTCGCACTGAAGCCGCGGGCGCACTTGGCCGCCTCCTCGCCCTGGGCGTCTCGGCCGAGGACATCAGCATGGTGCCCAAGCAGCACTCCCGTCTGGACGAGATCGAGCTCACCATCCACAGCAAAGCGTCCGAAGGGGCCGCCCTGGGCGCTGTGATCGGAGGGCTCCTCGGGGGCGCGCTCGCCGCGATCTCGGCTGGAGGCGCGCTGATCATTCCGCGGCTCGACGCGTTTTTGGCGGGGCCGCTCGTCGCGTGCCTCGCTGGAGCGGGCGCCGCCGGCGCGGCCGGCACCCTGCTCGGCGCCGTCCTCGGCGCGCGCCTTCCCGAGTACGAGGCGCGCCGGCTCGATGACGGCAGCGCCGGCGCCGGCGCGGTGCTCTCCGTGCGGTGCCTGCCCGACGTTTCTCGCAGCGTCGAAGAGGTGCTGAGCGAGAGCGGCGGTCGCCGCATCCGCAAGACCTACAGCCGCAGAGCTTGAAGGACGCGCGCCTGGCGCGTCATCGCCTGGCCACCTGGCAAGCAAGCGGCGAAGCGACGACGAGCAGACGAGCGGCGCCCATGGAGCGGCGCGCGCTCCACGTGTGGACGCGGCCGGGACGCGCCGTCGACGCGTGTGCTGACAGCGCTTCCGCGCCGCGGGCGCAGGTCGGTGGAGGCGTGCGCACCCCGGCGCGGCAGCGGCGCAGATCGCGCCCCCTGCGCCCGCGCCGCGGGTCGGCGGTGAATCAGGGCGACGATCCGAGATGGCTCTGGGTTCGCGTCTGCTCGTCGAAGAAGAGCTCGACCGCCTGGGCAAAGGCGCCCCTGACGTAGCCGCGCGTCGCGAGCAACCCGACCCTGCTGAGCATGCGCGGCGTCAGGCCCCCGCCGAGCAGGAACCCGAGCCCAGCCGCTGCGGCGAGCGCCACGTGCGGGTTGTCCCGCGCGAACGCCGACACGGCCCGCGTGACCTCCGCCGCGTCGAGGCGGCTGAGCGCATCGTTCACCCGTTCCCGCGCGTCGCTTTCCCGCTCCGCCTCGACCTCGCGTGCCGTCATGGTGGCCTCCTCAACCCAGCCGGGTAACGACCCGTCCGATCAGGTATCCCACGGCGGCCACCGCGCACAGCGTGGCCAGGGGGCGCTCTTGCACGAGCGAGATGAGCCGCTCGTCCGCGCGGCGGACCTCGCCGAAGAGGCGAGGGACAGCGGCGGGACCCGTCGCGTGCCGCTCCCGGCGTCCGGACTCTTGTTCGATGTCTGCATCGTTGGCGATCATCGTGAGCCGGTCTCCAGCAACGCCCGAACCACCGCGCGACGTGCATCGGCTGCACGATTCGGAGACCGACCCGCCGGCGCGGGGCGGCGGGGCGAGGAGAGCCAGGGGAGAAGCGCGCGCGGCGAGCGCGCGGCGGGGCGCCTTCCGGGACGTTCGTGCTCACGCACGGAGAGCGCGCCGAGGGAGCGCCGCCCGCTTGGACCGCGCGTGAGCGCCGCTCTTGCGGGCCACGCCCGCCAGGTGACGCGCTCGTGGAGATCGCGCCGGCCGCGCGGCGGCGCGGAGCCTACGGCGAGAAGCGGACGCCGAACGCCCGGAGGGCGCGGCGCAGCGCGTCCGCGCCGTCGCACACCGCCACGCGCTCGGCCTGGGGCACCTGCGCGGCCCTCGTCGGGTCGCCCTTGAACCAGACGGCCCGCATTCCCGCCGCGAGAGCGCCGCCGACGTCAGCGGCAAAGGAATCACCGACGTGGATCACCGCGGCGAGCGGCGCGCCGAGGCGCTCGGCCGTCCACGCGAAGATCTCCCCGCCCGGCTTCTCGAACCCGAGCCGCCCCGAGTCCGCCACCGCCACGAAATGCGCCGACCAGCCGAGCTCTTCGATCAGCTCCTCGAGCCGGCCCTCCGAGTTCGACAGCACCGCGACCGGCACGCCGGCCTGCTTGAGCTCGATCACGACGTCGATCATCCCCGCGATCGGCCGGCGCCAGAGGTTCTTCCGGGGTTGCTCTGTCCAGAGCCAGTCGACCGCCGCGTCGAGCGCGCCGGCCTCGACGCCGCCCGCCTCGAGCAGGCGGCGCATCATGATCTTCCACGGGTGCCCGCTCACCCCCCGCTGGATCGCCTCGTTGTACGCGCGCCAGCCCTCGTCCACCGCCCCGTCGAGCTGCTCCCGAGTCACGGAGATACCCCGCTCGGCGAGGCGGGCGGAGAGCAGCCCGGTGTCGAGCTCCACCAAGGTCTGGCCGAAGTCGAAGGAGACGGCTGTCGCAGGCTCGTTGCGCATGGATTACTCCGCGTACATCGCCTCGATTTCGCGCGCAAAATTCTGGCTCACATTGCGCCGCTTGATCTTGAGCGTCGGCGTCAGCTCGCCATCCTCGATGGTGAAGCCACGCGGCAGGATCGAGAACCTCTTGATCGTCTCGACCTGCGCGAGCTGGCCGTTCACCTCGTCGACGGCCCCCTGCACAACCTCCCTGATCTCGGGCGACGCGTGCGAGAGGTCGCCGCCGAGCCCGCGCTCGGCCGCGAAGCGCTTCACGGCGTCGGGGGCCAGCACGAGCAGGGCCGTGAGGAACTTGCGCCCATCGCCGACGACCACCGCCTCGGCGATGAGGTCGTGGCCCTTGAGCGCCTCCTCGATGTTCTTGGGAGAGATGTTCTTTCCACCGGCCGTGATGAGGATCTCCTTCTTCCGCCCGGTGATGTAGAGGAACCCCTCCTCGTCGAACCTGCCGAGATCCCCCGAGCGGAGCCAGCCGTCGACAAGGGCCTGCGCGGTCGCCTCCGGCTCCTTGTAGTAGCCGAGGAACACCGTCTCTCCCTTCACGAGGATCTCGCCGTCGTCCGCGATCCTCACGTCCATGCCCGGCACCACCGGCCCGACGGATCCGAGCTTCGTCCTGCCCGACACGTTGTAGCTCGTCGGGCCGGTCACCTCGGACTGGCCGTAGACCTCGGTGATCAGGATGTCGAGCGACGCGAAGAAATCGAGGACGTCCTTCGCGATGGGGGCCGCGCCGCTGCTGCACGCGTGCGCCCGACCGAGCCCCACGGCCGCCTTCACCTTGGCGTAGACCAGCTTGTCGAAGACGCGGTGCTGCATCGCGAGCAGCGGCCCCGGCTGCTCGCCCCGGGCGCGGAGCTCGCTGTGCTGAAGCCCGACGCGCCTCGCCTGCTCGAGCGTGAACCTCTGCAGGCCCTTCGCGCTGGAGAGCTTCGCGTCGATCCCGGCCCGCAGCTTCTCCCAGACGCGCGGGACCCCGAAGAAGACGGTCGGCCGCACCTCCCTGAGGTTGTCGGCGAGCGCCGCCATCGACTCGGCGAAGTACACGGCCGAGCCGATCGAGGCCGGGATGTGGAGGGTGAACATCTGCTCGGCGATGTGCGACAGCGGCAGATAGGACAGCGCGACATCCCGGGACGAGCACGGGATGATGCGCGCCGCCATGTCCGCCGAGCGCGTGAGGTTCTCGTGGCTCAGCATGACCCCCTTCGGCGGCCCGACCGTCCCGGAGGTGTAGAGCAGCGTCGCGAGGCTGCCCGATTCGAGCGCGTCGATCCGCTGCTCGATCAGCTCGTCCGAGATGCGGTTGCCCCGCGCGAGGAACTCGTCCCAGGTCAGGACCCGCGGATCGCCCGCCGGCTCCGCGCCCCGCATCAGCACCACCCACGAGAGCTGCGGCAGCCGATCCCACTGGCTCAGCACCTTCTCGAGCTGGGCCCTGTCCTCGACCAGCACCACCTTCGACCCCGCATGGTGCACGACGTGGCGCACCTCCTCGGGCGAGCACGTCGTGTAGATGCCCGCGGGAGCGCCCCCGATCGCCATGCAGGCCATGTGGAGCACCACCCACTCGGGCCGGTTGAAGCCGAGGAGGCTCACCGTGGCGCCTGGCTCGAGGTCGAGCGCGAGGAGCGCCTTGCCGGCGCGCCGCACCTCGCCCGCGTACTCCCGGAAGCTGGTCATCCTCCAGAAGCCCCCCTCCTTGACGTAGTGGGCTGGAGCCTCGGGACGCACCTTCGCCTGGCTCAACAGGCGCCGCGGAATCGAGTCACAGGGCATCGGGCTACCTCGTTCACGAGAGATGGTGCGCAAGCACAGGCGAATTTTCCTGCACCCTGCCGCGGTTCAGGACCGCCTGGGGAGTGATGCTTCTCACAGTAGCAGCAGACGCCGCAGCGCTCTGCGCGTGAAACGTTACCGCCGAGCGGTTCTGTCCGGTGGCGTTCCGAGCGCGGGCCCGGCAGGTCGCACGCTCGCGCGCGCCCTGGTGCGGACCGAGGGCGCGGTGGTTATCGCTGCGGTTACGGGCTGGACGCCGGCTCGCCGTCATGGGCGAGCCGATCGACATCCGCCCGCCGCTGAGCAAGCGCTTGCCCGCGCTGCCGTCAGCTTGACTGCGCGTCGTTGGATCAGGACCATTCGGCAGTGAGCGAGCGCAAAGGGACGATCGAAGAGGCTGACTGGGCGGCGGACTCCGCCCGCAGCAACGAGCTCGCCGCCTCGGGCCCGCCGGCGCGCGTGCAGGCCGCGCTCGACGGCGGGACCCTGGTGTCCAGGCAGCTGCCCGTCCCGGCGCCCGAGCCCCCGCCGACCGTCGCGGTGCGGCGCGCAGACCGCGACGCGACGACGATCGCCGGCCGGGATCCGCCGCCGGACATGCCGCCGTCGCCGTCGGACCGGCACGCGCGGAGCTTCGGCAAGTACCGGTTCATCGCGACGCTCGGGCACGGGGGCATGGCCGACGTCCACCTGGCGGTCGCGGTGGGGCCGGCGGGCTTCAGCAAGCTGCAGGTCATCAAGCGCCTCCGGCCCAACATCGCCGACGAGCCCGAGTTCCGGGACATGCTGCTCGACGAGGCCCGCCTCGCCGCCCGCCTGAACCACCGCAACGTGGTGCAGACCAACGAGGTCGGCCTCGCGGACGGCGAGTACTTCATCGCCATGGAGTACCTCGACGGGCAGCCGCTGAGCCGGGTGATCTCCCGCGCGCGGGAGCAGGGTCGGGTGATCCCGTTCGCCATCCAGTTCTGGATCCTCAGCGAGGTGCTGGCCGGCCTCCACTACGCCCACGAGCTCGTCGACTACGACGGGACGCCGCTCAACGTCGTTCACCGCGACATCAGCCCCCACAACATCTTCGTCACCTACGACGGGCAGGTGAAGATCGTCGACTTCGGGATCGCGCTCGCCGCGCACCGCCTCGTCGAGACGCAGACCGGCACGATGAAGGGCAAGGTCGCGTACATGGCGCCGGAGCAGGCGTTCTCGCACTCTTCCCAGATCGATCGGCGCGCCGACGTCTTCTCGGCCGGCGTCATCCTCTGGGAGATGCTCGCCGGCCGCCGCCTCTGGCGTGGGCTCTCGGATCCGCAGATCATCTCGCGCCTGATGCGGGACATCCCGGACCTGCGGTCCGCGCGCCCCGAGGTGCCCCTCGAGCTCGCGCGCATCTGCGCTCAGGCGCTCGCCCACTCGCCCGACAAGCGCTATCCGACGGCCGCCGCCTTCCGCGCGGACCTCGATCGCTACGCGGAGCGCCTGGAAGAGCAGGTGACGGCCGAGCAGCTCGGCGCGCTCATGCGAGAGCTGTTCGCCGGCGAGCGCTCCGAGATCCGGGCGATCATCGATCGCCAGCTCAAGCAGCTGCAGGAGCACGGCCCCGAGGCGGGGAGCGCAGGGCTCGCCGGCCGCGCGCAGAAGCTGCCGTCGCTGCCAGGGCGCGAGTCGGACTCGTATCCTCCTGCGCAGGAGGAGGGGGCGGCCACGGGCTCTTCGCCGTCGGCGCCCACGCGTGCTCTCCACCGCTCGAGCCCTCCGCAAGCGACGCTCCACGCCGTCGTGCGGACCGAGCCGGCCACGGCCGCTCAGCCCGCGCCGGCGCCGCGGCGCTCCCGGTTGCCGCTCGTCGCCTTCGCGGCGGTCCTCGCGCTGGTCGGCGCCGCGACGCTGTACCTGAAGCTGCGCGATCCGGTCGAGCAGAGCCTGCGCGTGACCGCGCCCCCGGCCGACAGCGCGCCGCCGGCGCCGCCCCGCGCCGAGCCCTCGGCGTCGGCAGCCGAGAGCGCTCCGCGCGGGGGGACCGACGCGTCGCTGCTCCGCGCGTCGATCAAGGCGAGCCCCGCCAGCGCGAAGATCTTCGTCGACGGCGTGGAGCTCCCCTCGAACCCGTTCGACGGCAAGCTCATCAAGGACGGCGCGGCGCACCGGATCGAGGTCTCCGCGCCAGGCCACGCCGCGCAGCGACGGATGCTCGTGTTCGATCGGGACATCGAGCTCGAGGTGACGCTCGCGCAGAGAGGGCCGGCCCCCGCGGCCACGGCGAACTCGAAGGTCGTCGCGCCCCGCGTCGAGGCGGATCCCACCGTCCCGCCACCGAAGCCCGATCCCTACTGACGCGCTCGATCCGCGGGCAACCGTTACAGATCTCGGTAACCGATCGGCGGCTCGACGAGCTTCGCCGCCTTGGCGACCCCGCGGAACACGTAGTCGGAGTAGCTGTAAGGACCGTCCGACCACACGAGAAAGTCGTCCGCGAGCACCCCGTTGGGCGCTCCCTCGCAGAGCTCCGGCGCCGCCATGACGGGGCCTTCGTTGTAGATCGGCGCCGACGCGTTGACCTCCTCCTCGGCCTCCTCCATGGCTGCCAGCGCGCCGGCGTGCCGGTCGGCGTCGAGCTCGTCGACGGGGTAAAGCTCCCAGTCGAGCAGCACGAGCTCCGGGTGCGGGGGCTCGTTCGGGGCCGACGCGAAGGGGGCGTGGGTGGCCTCGGGGAGGGCGGTCCGCGCGAGCGCCTCGAGCAGGCGGCTCCGGTAGCGCAGCGCCGCGTCGTCCGGGGTCCAGAAGGCCGTGAGGACCGCGATCACCTCCTCGGTCTTCGCCTCGCGCCACAGCGAAGGGTCACGCGAGCCGAGCTCGAGCGCGCGCTGCTTCTGGAGGCGCGCCTGGAAGGCCGACGCGTACGGCGCGAACTCCGGCAGCTCGGCCAGGGCGTGATCGACGGACCAGTGGATCCGATGATCGACCTCGCGCACGTACCGGTGCTTGCCGAGGGCGCGGAGGAGTCGTGCGATTTCGTCGGGTGTGCGCGCTGCGAACGACCAGGCAAGCATCATGGGGCAAGGCTCATCGATCCGTGCAGAGGATGGCACGCCGAGCTGGCTCGCCGATGCCGGTCGGACGGCGGCACCTCGGCACGGGTGGATTCCCATCGCTCGGCCGCGGTGTCGATCACTTCTTGCCGGGGAGGTGCCAGACCCCGGCGAACCACACAAGGGATCCGTCTGCGCGGCGCACGGTGACGGCAGGCGCGAAGTACGCGCCCGGCGGGACGGCCTCCCATCGTCCCTGCTGCCACGCCCAGCGGCGGCTCCGCCACTGCCACTCGCCGTCGATCCACACATCGCCCGGCCGCTGAGGAGGCGAGATGATCTCGACCCGCGCAGGCGGCGGAGGGAACGGCACGACCACCGTGGGCTCGCTCGGCAAGTGAGGGCCCCTCGGAGGCAGCGGGAGCGAGCTGCCGCAGCCCGCGAGCGCGAGGAGCGCAGCGAGCGGGATCCCGAGCGCGCGGCGCAGAGCGGCGTTCATCCTGCGTCGATCCAGGAGAGGTACGCGTCCAGGACGTCGCGGCCGACGAGCAAGCACTCCAGCGTCGCAAGCGCGAGGAACGGGCCGAACGCCATGCGGGCCTGACCGAAGCCTTCGCGAGGCTCCTCCGCGAGCGGATCTTGCGCCAGCTCTTCCTCGGCGGCGGCACGCTCTTCGGGGGACATGGCCGCGAGCTCGGCGCGGATCTGCTCCCGCTCGAGGCGCACCGCCTCGGGCTCCTCGATGCTCCCGCGCAGGAGCAGCACGGCGATCGCCACGATCGAGCCCTGGATGGCGCCGGCGCCGAGGACGAAGAGGGCGCCCCCCCAGCCGAACCACGCGCCCGCCAGCATGAGGAGCTTGGCGTCGCCGAGGCCCATGCCGACGCGGCCGCCGCGGATCCGCGGGTAGAGCACGACGAACGGGAGCCAGACGATGCCGAAGCCGACCGCCGCGCCGAGGAGGGCGTCCAGGAAGCCCATCGAGCGCAGCGACGCGGTCGCGACGCCGAGCACCGCGCCGCCGATGGTGATCGAGTCGGGGATGAACATGTGCTCGAGGTCGATGAACGTCGCAGCGAGCAGCCCGAGCGCGAGCGCCAGCCCGGCGGTGTACGTGGCGAGCGCGTGGAGGGCCGGCGTCGTCCCGGGGAGCCGGAGGATGATGACCTCGACGATCGCGAGCGAGAGCAAACCGCCCGCCGCCTCCACCAGGGGATACCGCGGCGACACGGGCGCGCCGCAGCAGCGAGCGCGGCCGCGGAGCAGCAGGTAGCTGAGGACGGGGATGTTGTCGTAGGCGCGGATCGGCGCGCCGCACGCCGGGCAACAGGAGCCCGGAGAGACGACGCTGAGCTCGCGCGGGACGCGGTGGATGACGACGTTGAGGAAGCTGCCCCAGAGCAGGCCGAAGCAGACCGCGAAGGCGCGCAGGAACCACGGAGGGAAGTCGGCGAGCATCACCTGGGGCTCATGTCCTCGGGCTCGACGCGGCGAGCCGGAGCATCATCGTGAGCGCCTGCTCGAGCTCCGCGATCGTGGGTTGCACGGGGCTCTCGGCGAGCGCCGCCTTGAGGTCGACGAGGCGGCCGCCGAGCTCCTGGTAGTGACGGCGCACGCCCTCGGTCGGCGCCTCGGCGACCCACCGCCGCACGATCTCGCGCAGCTCGTCGAGATCGCTGCCGGCGAGGAGCTGCGCCATCTGCGAGGCCATCGGATCCGGTGCGCCGCTCACGCCCTGCCCCATCCCCGCCAGCATAGCGCGGGCACTTTGACGGGCGAGGGGTCCTGCGACATAAGGCGAGGCGCTTTCGAGGAAACCGTGCCGACGAGGACGCCTGCCGTTGCCCTGATCCTGCTGACCGCCGGCATCGCCGGAGGGGCCGGCTGCAACCGCGCGGAGCAGCAACAGCCCGGGGAGAAGCGCGCGGGCGGAGGCGCCCCGCAGGCGCCCGCGCCGCGAGGGAAGGTGCTCGAGGCGGCCGAGAACGAGTCGCCCGCAGCGAGCGCGACGCCGCGGGCCGGCGCCGCGGCGGCCGGTCCCGCGCGCATCGAGATCCCCGCGGGAAAGCTCGTCGCGGGGAGCACGCCCGGGGACAAGGGGCGCGATCCGACGCTCGAGCCGGCGTTGCTCGACGTCGAGCTGGGCGGATTCACCGTCGATCGCAACCTGTACCCGAACGATCCCGCGCAGGCTCCGCTCACCGGGGTGACGCGGGCGCGCGCCTCGGAGCTCTGCCAGCAGGCCGGCGGGAGGCTGTGCACCGAGCTCGAGTGGGAGCGCGCGTGCAAGGGCCCCGAGGAGACGCCCTACGCGGGCGGAGCGGCGTGGGATCCGGCGTGCGCCAAGGCGCCGGCGTCGTGCGCGTCGGGGTTCGGCGTCGTCGGCATGGGGGCCGCGCTGCGCGAGTGGACGGCGAGCGACGTCGCGCCGATCGAGAACCTCCAGCCGAAGGCCGCCGCCGTGCGCGGGGCGACGGCGAGCGCGAGCGCCGTGGATCACCGGTGCGCGCGCCGCGCGGCCGTCGATCCGGCGGTGTCGGGCGACGACATCGGCTTCCGGTGCTGCCACGGCGCGCCGAACGCGGCGTCGATCCCGTCGCCGCAGTGGCAGCAGACGTTCCGGCGCGCGGAGATCGGGCCGCAGCAGATCGCGGAGCTGCTCGCGTCGGTGCCGCAGCTCCGCGACCTCGGCGGCAAGATCTCCTTCTTCAAGGAGCCCGACGACGTGAACGCCGTGCTCCAGCGGGGCCGCACGCGGCTCTCGCCGAGCGGCGCTCCTGCCAGCCAGCCCGAGGCGAGCCCGCCCCCGAACACCACGCTCACGACATCTCCCCTGCTCTGGAACCCGGTGCCGGGCGAGGAGGTGCTCGTCGTGACGGGAAAGGCCGACGACGACGCGTTCATCGTCGCGTTCCTGAAGCTCCCCGGAGACCGCTACCGTATCGCGTCGTCGCTGCTGCTCAAGGACGACCCGGGGCCGCTCGCGCTCGGGTTCAACGGCTACGTGCGGCGGCGGCTCGCGTGGGCGACCTGCTGGGACTGCCGCGGCGAGTCGGGCAACGTCACCTACCGGGACGACAACCGCGTGGTGATCACGCAGAAGTGACGCTTCGGCAGCGCAGGCCGGACACCGACACGCTCCGGCGCCTCAGGTGTCGTCGCCGAGCAAGGCGTGCCGGTAGGCCGTCCCGTACTCGATGATCCGCTCGACCGCGTCGACGAACTCCGAGCGGTCGAGCGACTCGGTGGGCAGCTCGGCGCACAGCAGGATCTCGTTCCGATCGTCGAGGGCGAACTTGGCGACGCGCATGTCGCGGTTGGCCTCGAGCAGGTGACGGAGCAGGCCGAGCACCTGACCGGTGTTTTCGGCTAGGACCGGCACCGCCGCGCCGCCCTGGGCGTGGCGCTGCGTGTCGAGCAGATCGAGCACGCCGAACATCGAGAGCACGACCCAGTTCTCGGTGCACTGGACGTAGAACGGAGGGAGCTCGACGACCCCTTCCTCGCGCGGACGGATGCGCAGGGTCGACGGCTTCGTCAGCTCGGCGGTGTAGCCGATCTCCTCCGTCCAGCGCTGCAGGGTCGCCACGTCGATCACGGGATAACGTGATCGCCCTGCCGCCGCCGGAGATCAAGATGCGGCGCGCGGGAGGCCCCCTCGCTGAGGAGGACCGCTCAGAGGCTGAGGACGGCGTCCTCTCCCCGGTCGGCCAGCTTCGCCGCGATCAGGCTGAGCAGCGCTTGCCTCCGCTCCTCGAGCTCGACGAGCGCGCGCGGCGGCACCAGCTCCTCCTCGATGCCGCCGGGGCGGAGCGCCGCGGCGGCCTGCTCGGGGCCGAAGCGCGCGAGCGCGTCGCGGAGGGCCCGGGGGAACCGCACCGCCTCCACGAGGCGCTCGAGCTGCCGATCGAGCTCGTGCGCCTTCACGTGCAGCGGGAAGGCGCTCCCGTTGGCCTCCACGCTCAGCGCTCCCGCGTTCACGTCGATGACGATCTCCTTCCGGAGCCCGTTGCCCGCTAGGTAATCGAGCGCCAGCACCTCCAGGTAGTCGCGGAGGATCGCCGCGCGCTCGCCCCGCACGGGCGAGGGCGACCGAGCCCAGCGCGCCCACACGTCGAGCTCGGGCGCGTCGTCGAAGCGCACGGAGCGCCGGCGAGACGAGAGCCACCGAGGACCGGGCGGACCGGGAGCGGGCGCCAGGACCAGCGCGTCGACCGTCCCGTCGTTCATGACGGCGAAGCGGCGCAGCAGCTTGCGCCCGTTGGGTTCCCGGCCGATGAGCGCCGCGAGCTCGCCGATCCCGATGCGCCGCGCCGCCGCGGCGGGCACGACATGCGCGCCGAGCGCTCTCGCCAAGCGATAGAACGCGAGCGGGCGCCGGAACGCGAGCGGGGCCTTCTTTTGCGCCGGCGCGAGCTTCACCTTCACATCGCGCGGGGCTGCTCCTTCCTCGGCCGCTCCGATCGAGAGCGTCGCCTCGAACCTGCCGTCCGCCAGCTTGCCCGTGAACCGCAGCGCGCGCAGCGGCGAGCGCTGGAGGACGCGCGCGACGCGTGCGTCCCCCGCGGTCCCGGCGCTCGACACGGGAGTCGAACGCGGCTCGACCGGCGAACGCGGCTCGACCGGCGAACGCGGCTCGACCGGCGAACGCGGCTCGACCGGCGAACGCGGCTCGGCTGCCGAGCGTGCCTGGGGCGCGCCGATCGCGGGCCGAATCCCGTCATCGGCCAGCGCAGCGATCGCGTCGACAGACCCGTCGCTGCGCTCGGACGATGGCCGCGCGCACGCGGCCGCGAGCAGCGCCGCCGCGACGAGCACGCGCCGCGCCGCCGCGACGAGCACGCGCCGCGCCGCCGCGACGAGCACGCGCTGCGCCCCCCCGCCGTCGAGGCGCCGCAGCGGCCAGCGCGCCGCTCTGGAGGCGCGCTGGTCCCGCGCGCGCCGGATCATCCGTCCTTCGAGAGCCCGGCCGGATGGTCCGGCGAGGACCCTCCCTCGGCTGGGCGCTGCGACGACGCGTCCTCGGCCGGCGATCTCGAGCGCCCTTCATCGGTCGGCGCCTGCGGGGCGGATGCGCGCGCGCTCGCCCCGAGCGACGCGCCGCCCACGACACGCTCGAGCAGGAACTGCTCCACGCGCTCGATGACCATCTTCTTGCGCTCCAGCGGGACGACGTGCGTTCCGCCGCTCACCATCATCAGCTCTCCGCGCGGCAACGCCGCCGCCATCTCCTCGGCGAGGCGAGGCGGGGTGAACGTGTCGCGATCGCCGGCGATCACGAGCGCGGGCACGTCGATCTGCGGGAGCAGATCGAGCGTCGAGTGCTCGCCGGCGCTGCGCAGCATGTGGAGGAACATCGAGAAATCGATGTCGACCATGTGGCGCATGTACGGCAGCAGATCCGCCGGGGTGACCGCGCTCGCGTCGACCTCGCGGGTCAGCAACGCGATCCGCAGCGCCATCGGCGCGGGCACGCGGCTCCAGATCGCGCGCGCGATGTGCGGGTACGCGTCCACCTGCTCGATCAGGCGCGGCAAGAGCTGCGCGAGCACGTCCGTTCCCTTGAAATGGTGCGTGATCCTGCCGGACGAGCCGCAGATCAGCACGAGCCCGCGCACCCCCTCGCGGTGGGTCCGCAGGTGCTCCAGCACGACCTGGCAGCCCATCGAGTGCCCGAAGAGCACCACCGGGCCATCGCCGATCGACGCGCGCACCGCGGCCAGATCGCTCGCATGGTCGCGCAGCTCGACCGCCTGCGGATCACCAGGCAAGCTGCTTCGACCGTGGCCGCGATAGTTCCAGTGGGCGACGTTGACCGTACGGGCAAGGTCGTCCCACAGGTACTTCCAGATGAAGCCGTCGCACGCGATGCCGTCGCAGAGCACCGCGGTGAGGCGTCCCGAGCCCGCCCCGACCCCGCTGGCCAAGCTTCCGCTGCCGCCGGGACCTTCCCGGTAGCGGACATAGATCCGCGTACCGTCCTTCCCGGCGGCGAAAAGCTCTCGACCCATCGATCCCCGAGCGACGCGGCTTACGCGAGGCTCGCGGCGATGTTAGTCGCCGCTGTCCTCGTCGTCAGCCACGTCATTGACACTCGGAAGCTTTTTGATGTCTATCCGCGCCAGCTTCCACGCGCGCTGCACAACCCAAGAAAGCGAGCGATCGAGCCGCGCCGCTTCCTCCTTGATTTCCTGCAGCATCGACTCCGGAAAGTAGAGGCTCTGCTTCCGCTTGTCCGTCTTCGAGGCTTCGTTGTTTTTCGCCAGCGTGTCCTTGTCGGTCATACGCTCTTGGGGCTCCTCCCGATCCGCCACAGAAGAGCACCTTAGCGTACGGTGCACTTCCGTGGAAAGCATTCGTTTTTCCATCATGCCGATTGCGGCCACTATGTGTGTATTACCGCGATAGGCGCTCTGCGTCATGATTCCGGGAATGCGATCTTCCCCGCAATCGCGCTCGCCGCGACGATGAGGGGACTGGCCAGGTAGACCTGGCCGGGCCCGCTTCGCCCCGGGAAGTTCCGGTTGATGGCCGAGACGGTGACCTGCTCCTTGCGGTCGGATACACCGGGACCGGCCTTGATGCACGCGCCGCAGGAGGGGTCGACGAGCTCAGCGCCCGCCTTCTCGAAGATCTCGAGGTAGCCCTTGGCCTCAGCGTAGCGGCGAATGTCCTGCGAGCCGAACTGGATGTAAAGGTGCACGCCGTCGGCGACGCGCTTGCCCTGCTCGAGCGCCCGGCGCAGCACGGACGCGTACATGTCCATGTCGGCCTTCTTGCCGCCCGTGCACGAGCCTCCGTACGCGATGTCGATCTTCACCGGACCGCCGGCGACCTCGTTGAGCGACCGGAGCGGCACGCCGTTCCGCGGATCGCCGGGCGTCGCGACCATCGGCTCGACGGACGCGAGATCGACGTCGAACGTCGCCATGTACTCCGCGCCGGGATCGGCGCGCACGATGCGCGCGCGCACGTCCTCCGCGGCGAGCCCGCGCTGCTCGACGAGGTAGCGCACGATCTCCTCGTCGGCCTCGATGATCCCGGTGAAGCCGCCCGCCTCGACCGCCATGTTGGTGAGCGTCGCCCGCTCGTCGAGGCCCATGGCGCGGACGCCATCTCCCGCGAACTCGAGCACCTTGCCGATGCCCTGGCCCGTCTTCCAGAACGGCTGCGAGAGCAGGAACAGCATCACGTCCTTCGCGGTGACGCCCGACCCGAGCCGCCCGGTCAGGTTGAAGCGCACCGACTGCGGCACCGCGATGCGGACGTCGCGCGTGAGCCACGCGTTCGCCATGTCCGTCGAGCCGACGCCGAACGCGAAGCACCCGAGCGCCCCCGCCATGCAGGTGTGCGAGTCGGTCCCGGCCACGATCTGCCCTGGCAGCGCGAGCTCCTCGATCACCTTGTTGTGGCAGATGGCCTCCGAGCCCACGGTCCTGCCGTCGCGCTCGACCTCGCCGTACAGCTTGATCCCGTGCCTCTCTGTAAAGGCTCGCTGCACCGTCGCGAGCGAGGCCGCCTGCTCCCGCAGGCCGAGCCGGAGGTGCGCCTCCGGCATGACGCGATCGAGGAACGTAAGGTGATCCCGGAAGGCGAAGACGCTCTCCGGCTCGGTCACGGCCGCCTCCGGACCGAGGCCCGCGCGGAAGAGCGACTCGGCCATCGGCGTGACGTACTCGTGCGAGAAGCGCACGTCGATGCGGGCGAAGAGCGCGTCGCCAGGCTTCACCGCGGCGGCGCCGATCTTCCCCGCCCGGGCGTCCACGATCGCGTGCGCCGCGATGATCTTCTCGCACAGCGTCATCGGCCGAGGCGGCGTGGCGAGCGTGGGCGGCGCGACCTCGCCGGCCATCCGCGCCTTGTTGTAGGCGAAGAGGCCGCCGTACTCGACGACGTCGGCGCTGATCGGGTCGAGCCCGCGGGTGAACTCGCCGATCGGGATCTCCTCGCCCCGCGCGATCCGGTCGAGGAGCGAGAAGTCGGTCGTCGTGAGCAGCCCGATGTTCTGGCAGTTCTGCCCGTAGATCTTCTCGATGCTGCGCGCGACGACGATCTGGATCCCCGCCTCGCGCTCCGAGTACGGCGCCGTCTCGCGCGAGCTGCCGCACCCCTTCGAGCGCCCGCTGACGATGACGCCGAAGCCGCCGTCCTTGATGGCGTCGCGCTCGATGAGCCCACCGCGCAGGCCGACCAGGCAGTACCGGGCGAGCGTCTCATCGTAGTAGTAACAGACCCACCCCGGCGTGAGCTCGTCGGTGGAGATGTTGTCGATCAGCGCGTGTCGCTCGGGATCGAAGCGCAGCTCGCCGCCCGCCAGCTGCTGCTTCAAGAGCGCCGGGTCCTCGGTCAGGTAGAGGGTCCTCCCGGTGACTTGAACGAACTTCCGTCGGGGGATCGGCATCTGCACCTCGGACGCCCCGGTGCGCGCGGGGCGCGCTGGGACCTCTCCACACCTAGTCGCTCTGGGCGGAGGCGCCAACGGCGGTCTTTGCCGATGCGCGCGGAGCTCCGCGCGCCTTACGTCGAAGGCAGGAAATCCAACATGAGCGAGGGGGCGCCTGGACGGCAGCGTGCCTTGACGACGCACCGGGGAGGTGGTGTCTTCGCGGCCGCGGCCGGGCCGCGAGCGATGACCCGACCCACGATCTCCAGCGTTCCCGTCGCGATCCTCGGCGCCGGCCTGACAGGCATGGCGGCGGCGTATCACCTGGGGCGGGCCGGCGTGCCGCACCGCGTGTTCGAGCGCCTGCCGCGCCCGGGCGGCCACGCGATCACGCTCGAGGACGACGGCTTCCGCTTCGATCGGACAGGGCACCTCCTCCACCTGCGCGACCCTGCGACCCGGGAGCTCGCGCTGCGCTGGCTGGGCCCCGACCCGCTCGAGATCGAGCGGCGTTCGATGATCTGGTCGAACGGCACGTACACCCGCTATCCGTTCCAGGCGAACACCTTCGGCCTGCCGCCCGCGGTGGCCTACGAGTGCCTCCACGGCTTCATCGAGGCGCGCTTCGCCAAGGACAGACCCGAGCCGAGGAACTTCGAGGAGTTCTGTCTGGCGCACTTCGGCGAGGGGATCAGCCGCCACTTCATGATCCCCTACAACAGCCGCCTCTGGGGGGTACACCCGAGCGAGATCACCGCCGACTGGTGCTCCCGCTTCGTCCCGATACCGAAGCTGGAGGACGTGCTCGCCGGAGCGGTCGGGCTGAACGACCGGGAGCTCGGCTACAACGCGAGGTTCCTCTACCCGCGGCTCGGCATCGGGCAGCTGACGAACGGGCTCGCGCGGGCGCTCACCGAGCAGCGGCCGCGGGACGCGAGCGCGCCGGCGATCGAGCTCGGCCGCGCTCCCAAGGCGATCGACTGGCGCGCGCGCGAGCTCGTGTTCGACGACGAGGTCGTCCGGTATGACGTGCTCGTCTCGTCCGCGCCGTTGCCCGCGCTCGTCAGGCTCCTCTCGGACGCGCCTCGCTCCGTCGGCGAGGCGGCTTCCCGGCTGCGCTGCACGCATCTCTACTACCTCGACGTGGCGCTCGACACGCCGTGCGGGCAGCCGCTGCACTGGGTGTACGTCCCGGAGGCGAAGTACCCCTTCTACCGCGTGGGCTGCTACTCGAACTTCTCCGCTGCGATGGCCCCGCCAGGCAAGGCGGGCCTCTATGTCGAGCTCGCTGACCGCGCCGAGCCCGATCTCGCGGCGCTGCTCCCCCGCGTCGCCGAAGGCCTCGTCGAGATGGGCCTCATCCCGGCCCCGAGCGCCGTCCGCTTCGCCCGCCTGCGCCGCATCGACCACGCGTACGTCGTGTTCGATCACAGCTACTTCGGCTCGCTGGAGGCGGTGCGACCGTTCCTCGAGGGCCAGCGCATCCTCTCATGCGGGCGCTACGGCGGCTGGAACTACTCCTCGATGGAAGACGCGCTCCACTTCGGGCGCGACGCGGCGCACCGAGCGCAGGCGCTCCTCGGAGGCGCGCCGTGAGCACGGCCGAGCTCGATTGCGTGGATGCGGGCGAATCGCCCGAGATCTCCATCGTCATCCCCGTTTACAACGAGGAGGCGATCCTCCACGCCGCCGTCGTGGATCTGCGCGAGCGGCTCTCGCCGCTCGGCTGGCGCTGGGAGCTCGTGCTCGCCGAGAACGGCTCGATCGACGGGACGCTCGGCATCGCCGGCGAGCTCGAGCGCAAGTACCCGGAGGTGCGGCACTTCTCGATCGGCGAGCCGAACTACGGGGCCGCGCTCCGGGCGGGCATCGAGCGGGCGCGCGGGCGCTTCGTGCTCTGCGACGAGATCGATCTCTGCGACGTCGATTTCCACCGCCGCGCCATCGCGATGCTGCGGGCAGGCGGCGTCGACATGGTGATCGGCTCCAAGCTCATCCAGGGGGCGCGCGACGATCGCCCGTGGGCGCGGCACGCGGCGAGCCAGGTGTACAATGGGCTCCTCCGCGCGACGCTGGGCTTCCGTGGGACGGACACGCACGGGCTCAAGGCGTTCCTGCGCGAGCCGCTCCTCGGGGTCGTGCGCGACTGCGTCGTGGACAAGGATGTCTTCGCCAGCGAGCTCGTCATCCGCGCCTACCGCGCCGGCCTGCGGATCGACGAGATCCCCGTCCGCGTGCTGGAGAAGCGGCGCCCCTCGATCAACCTCACCCGGCGCGTCCCGAACGTGCTGCGCAGCCTCGCGAAGCTGACCTGGGCCATCCGGGTCCGCGGCTGACGACCGGCCCTTCCAGCATTCGCGACGCCACGCGCGAGGCCGGGCCCGCTCGTGGAAAAATTCTGGCATGCTATACGCCCGCAGGTGACGACCCTCCTTTCGAGCGCCGCAAGACCGGCTCGTCGCGCCGACACCGACGTGGACGTCGTGATCATCGGCGGCGGCGTGAACGGCGTGGGGGTCGCGCGGGACGCGTCGCAGCGGGGCCTGAGGGTCGCCCTCTTCGAGCGCAACGATCTCGCGTTCGGCGCGAGCGGCAACTCGAGCGGCATGATCCACGGCGGGCTCAGGTACCTGACCAGCGATCCGCAGGTGACCGAGAAATCGTGCCGCGACTCGGGCCACATCCAGGCGATCGCGCCGCACCTGCTCTTCCGGATCCCCTTCCTCGTCCCGTTCGAGAACGCGCGGCACGGGCGCCTCCTCTACCCGCTCGCGGACGCCTTCTTCGAGGCCTACGACAACTACCAGCCGCTCAAGCGCGGCAAGCCGCACGCGCGCCTCTCGCCCGACGAGCTCCGCCAGCTCGAGCCGGGGCTGCACGGAGACCTCGTGGGCGGCTTCAGCTTCGACGAGTGGGGCATCGACGGCGCGCGGCTCTGCGTCGCCAACGCGGTCGACGCGATCGAGCGCGGGGCCAAGGTCTACGTGGGGCACACGGTCGAGCGGGTCGAGCGCCGCGAGGACACCGGCGAGGTCGTCGCCGTCCGTTACCGGGACCGCACGACGGGGGAAGGCGGGCGGCTCCGCACGAGCACGGTCGTGAACGCGACGGGCGCATGGTCGCCGATCACCGCGTCGCTCGCCGGCCTCCCCGCCGCGAGCTCGCGCGTGCGGCCCGGCAAGGGCGTGCACGTCGTGTTCGACCGGCGCCTCACCAATTACGCGATCATGGCGAGGACGATCGACGGCCGTCAGATCTTCCTCGAGCCGTGGGAGAACATGAGCGTCATCGGCACGACCGACGACGACTTCTACGGCGATCTCGACCAGGTCCGCGCGACGAGCGAGGAGGTCAGGTACCTGGTCCAGGGCATCGCCCGCGTGTTCCCGCAGATCCACGAGGCGCGCGCGATCGGCACGTTCGCGGGCGTGCGGCCCACGCTCTACGCGTACGGGCCCACCGAGGACGCCCTCTCGCGCGAACACCAGATCGTCGATCACGCGGCGCACGGCGCGCCGGGCCTCTACTCGATGATCGGCGGCAAGCTGGCCAGCTTCCGGCTCTTCGCCCAGGAGATGACCGACGTCCTCTCGCGGCGCTTCGATCTCGGCGCCCGCTGCGTGACGCACACGACCGCGCTGCCCGGCGGCGATCGCGCGGTGGACGCGCTCGCGCTCTCGCGGCGGATGGAGATCGACGCGGTGGCCGCCCGGCGGCTCGTGTACCGGCACGGCTCGCGCGCGCTCCGGATCGAGGAGCGCGTGCGCGAGCGGCCGCGCGAGGCCGCGACGGTGTGCCCGTGCGAGCCCGTGATCGAGGCCGAGGTGCGCTATGTCCTCCGGCACGAGCTCGCCCGGAGCGTCGCCGACGTCGCGCGCCGCACGCGCCTCGGCCTCGGCGCGTGCGGGGGCATGCGCTGCGCGGCGCGGTGCGGGCAGATCGTGGCGCAGGAGCTGTCGCTCCCGCCGCGCGACGGGATGCGGCAGGCGGCGGCGTTCCTCTCGCGGCAGGCGGTGACGCGCGCGGTCGCGCTCGGCCCGGAGCAGGCGCGGCAGGAGGCCCTCGCGATCGCCAGCGTCCGGTCGGAGCTCGGCGCGCCCGCGGACGACGAGGCCACGGCGCCGTGCGAGGATGCGGATCGGCGCTCGCAGCGCCCCGCGCGGGAGCCGGAGGAGAGGGCGTGGCGCGATCGATCCTCGTGATCGGCGCGGGCGTCGCCGGGCTCGCCGCCGCGTGGAGCGCGCGGCGGCGCGGGGCCCAGGTCGCGGTGATCTCCGCGGGCGTCGGCGAGACGGCGCTCGCGGGCGGCGCGGTGGACGACGTGCCGTGGGAGCAGGTCGAGCGGGCGTCGAGGCTGCTCGGCGGCGACCTGCCGGCGAGCGATCTCGCGCCGGCGGCGAGGCAGTTCGCCGCGGAGCTCGGCCTGTGGGAGCTGCCGCAGGCGGCGGGCGTGCGCCTCGCGACCGTCGCGGGGCGGATCCGCCCCGCCCGCGGCAGGGATCGCGCGCTGCTCGACCTCGGCCCGCTCCGCCGCACGCGCGTCCTCGTCCCTCGCGCGGCGCGCGCCGCGTGGGACGCGGACGCGCTCGCGCAGGCGCTCACGGACGAGCCGTTCGCCCGCGCGCGCGGGCTGCGTTTCCTGCCGATCGACGCGCCGATCCTGCGCTTCGACGACGAGCGGCACATCGCCGACGGCGACATCGCGGCCCGGCACGACGACCCAGCGCGGCTCTCCTGGCTCCTCGATCGGCTCCGCCAGGCGCTCGAGAGCGCGGGCGGCGCGGGGGCTATCCTGCTCGGCCCGTGGCTCGGCGCGAGCGCTCCGCGCGCCGAGGCGCTCGCGGCCCGCCTCGGCGTCCCGGTGGGCGAGGCGCTGATGGGCGCCGGCTCGCCGGCGGGGCTCCGCTTCGAGGCGGCGCGCGACGCGCTGCTCGCGACGATCGGGGCGACGCAGCGCCTCGGCCGCGTGCGCGCGGTGAGCGGGGGCTATCCAGGGCCGGGGGCGCCGGACGAAGGCGTCACGATCCTCGTCGAGGGGGAGGACGTGCCGCTCGCGGCGGACGCGGTGGTCCTGGCGATCGGCGGCCTCGCCGGCGGCGGGATCGCGTACGCGCCGCCCGCGAGCGGCGCCGGCGCCGATCTCGCGGCGCGCGGCGCCGTGCCGTTCGCGCTCTCGATCGCCGCGCCCGTCACGATGGGCGACCATCGCGGCGCGTTCGGTGTGGTGAGCTCCATGCAAGGCCCGGAGCTCGACGCCGTCGCGTGGCCCCGCGGCGAGCGCGTGGGCGCGCTGGAGGCGGTCGGGGTGCGGTGCGAGGGCGTCCGCGCCGCGCCCGGGATCCTGGCGGCCGGGTCGACCATCGCGGGGAGGGCGCGCACCGTGCTCGACGCGGTCACGACCGGGCTCCGCGCCGGCGCCGAGGCCTGACGCGCGCGTCGAGGGGCGTCCGGCGCGCGCGTCGGGCCTCGGCGCGCGCTCCTCAGCGCTGGCGGCTCGCCGGGATGGCGCGGAGCAGCTGCTGGTATCCGACGGCGAGCGCGAAGTCGCTCCCGCGGCTCGGATCGGAGGGGATGTCGCCCTCGGGACCTCCCGCCGCGGCCGTCTCGGCGCGCTTCTCCACGAGCACGGCCCGCGGCGAGCCGTCGCGGATCGACCCCTCGGCGGGGAGGTGCCCCTCGAGATCCTGCTCGCGGAGGATGACGGCCGGGACCTGCTGCGGTGGGCTCTCGATGACGATGTCCGGGCGGATGCCCTGCGCCTGGATCGAGCGCCCGTTCGGCGTGTAGTAGCGCATCGTCGTGAGCCTCACGCCGGCGCCGCCGGGCAGCTCGTAAATGGTCTGCACCGACCCCTTGCCGAACGTCGTGGCGCCGACGATCGACGCGCGCCCGCTGTCCTGCAGGGCGCCCGCGACGAGCTCGGCGGCGCTCGCGGAGTACTCGTTCACGAGCGCGACGACGGGCAGCGAGGCGAACGCGCCTCCGTCGTGCGCCCTCGCCTCGTCGACGACCTTGTTGCGCTGGCGCGTCGAGTAGATCGTCCCCGAGGAGAGGAACTCGTCGGCCAGGGCCTCGGCCTCGTTGACGAGGCCCCCGGGGTTGTTGCGCAGGTCCAGGATCACGCCGGAGAGCGGCACCTTGGATTCGGCGCGCAGCCTGGCCGCAGCGCGGAGCATCTCTTCATGGGTGCCGTCCTGGAACTGCTTCACGCGGACGTACGCGACGTCCCGGTCGAGGCGCTTCGCCGCGATGCTCGTGACGTGGATCTGCTCCCGCGTGAGGTCGAACGAGAGCGGGTCCGGCATGCCCTGGCGGCGGATCGTGAGCTTCACCCGGGAGCCGGGCGCCCCGCGCATGATCTTCACGAGCTTGTCGAGGCGCTCGCCGCGCACGGGGCGACCGTCGATCGCGATGATCTGATCGCCGGAGCGGATGCCTGCCCGCGCCGCCGGCGAGCCCTCGATCGGCGCGATCACGGTGATGTTGTCGTCCCTCGTGTCGACCTCGATGCCGACGCCGCCGAACGTCCCGCCCGTCTCTTCCTGGAACTGGGCGAACTCCGAGGAGTTCATGTACGCCGAGTGCGGGTCGAGCTCCGCGACCATTCCCTTGATGGCGCCGTCGATGATCTTGCCGCGCTGCGCCGGCTCGACGTAGTTGTTCTCCACGAGCACGAGCACGCGCGCGAGCTGCTCGAGCGGAGCGTAGGGGCTCTGCGCCTGTGTGCTCGCGCCCGCGAGGTGCGAAGTCGCCGCCCCTCCTGCGAAGGCCGCGGCGACGAGCCCCAGGGTGCGCATCCAGCTCGAGAAGCGTTGCATCCGCCGACCATAGCAGCGGCGCGGGCGGCGGCGCGGTGCGCTGGCGACGGCCGCGCTCGTCCACACGCCTGCGCGGCCCTGTAGGCCGGCGCGCCGTGGCGGCTCTCGGCCGTGCCAACGCGGGCATATCGGCCGCCGGTCGACGAGGCAACAGGGCGCCCAAGCTCCGGGCGCATGGTTTGTCCTAAGAGAAGTGTTCGGCTATCTTCGCGCGCCTGAACGTGGAACTTGCCTCCTCATCGCCCGGCTTCGCCTTCGCGAAGCGGGGCTCGCCGCGAGGGGCTTCTCTCGCCGAGACGGTCAGCGGCCGTCGCGGGGAGGTGTTCGCGGCTGCGCTGTCGTCCGTGCGCGGGAGACAACTCGCACCCCGAGGCGGCTAGGATGGCCAAACCCACCGATCGTGAGCTCGTCGATCAAGCCCGGAGCGGAGATGCCCAGGCGTTCGGGGTGCTGGTTCGTCGATATCAGAAGCGCATCTTCCGGCTGGCGTTCCACCTTGTCCGCTCGGGCGCGGAGGCAGAGGACGTGACGCAGGAGACCTTCGTCCGGGCCTACCAGGCGCTCGACCGGTTCGACGGCCGCAGCGAGCCCTTCACCTGGCTCTACCGGATCGCCGTGAACCTCTCCCTCAACATGATCCGGGCCCGCAAGCCGAGCAAGAACTCGACCCCCGCGGACGATCCGAGGATCGAGGCGCTGCTGCTCGAGACGCGCCCGAGCCACGGCGTCGATCCGGCCGCGTCGACCCAGCGGCGCGAGCTCGCGGCCGCGCTCTGCGACGGCATCGACACGCTCTCGGACACGCTTCGGACGACGCTCATCCTCGTGTGCATCGACGGCGTGCCCCACGAGGACGCGTCCAGAATCCTGGGTTGTCCAGAAGGAACAGTCGCCTGGCGCGTCCACGAGGCGCGCCGCAAGCTCCGTGCGTACCTCGCGGAGCGCGGTTTCGGAGGGGACGCCGAATGAACGTCACCAGCAAGCTCGACCTCGACGGGATGCTCAACGATTGGCCTGCCCCCGCGCCCTCGACGAACGACGAGGAGGTGTGGGAGGCGCGGGCAGCTCACATCGTCGAGGCCGCCCTCTCCCGGCGATCGGAGGACACCGCCACGGTGGCCGATCTCCTGGCTCCCCCCGACCTCACCGCAGCGCCAGGCGAGGAGCAGGCGGGGGACCTTCCGCGCGAAGCACGCGCATCAGGAGAACACAGCACCATGGCGGACGGATCACGAGCAGGCAGGGCCTCGAAGTCTGAAGCGAGCCTGTCGGGCGGAACGGCTTCACGGCCGCCCGAGAAGAGACGTCAGTCGCTGAAGGAGATCGCCGAGCGGGTCAGTCAGGCGCCGGGGCGCGCTGGCGGTGTGCCCGGGGTGAGCGGCTCTGCGCTCTCGACGCCGCTGCCGTCCGGGCGCGGCGCGCTGACCACGCCGCTGCCGCCCTCGGGGCGCAGCTCGGCGCCGCCGGGGCGTGTGTCCCCGCTGCCGGGGCGCGGCTCGCTCTCCGGCGGCGCGCGCGCGTCGTCGCCGTCTCTTCGGTCGACGGAGGGGACGTTCGAGGACTCCGGCGTCATCGATCTGAACCGGCTCAGCGCGTCGGTGCCTCCGGAGACGGCGGCCTCGGAGAAGGCGCAGCCCGACACGGCCGATCGGCTCGGGGACGAGAGGGCCGCAGCGGAGATGCCCGCGAGGATACGCCGCGCTCCGGCCGCGCCCGTCGCCCAGGCGCCAGCGAAAAAGCGATCTGGCGGTGTGATCGCCGGCGCGGCTATCGCAGCGCTGGGCCTGGCCGCGGCGGTCACGGTCATGGTGAAGACGACGGCTCCGCCGCAGCAGGAGATCGCGGCCACGGCGTCGCCCGCGCCGACCACCGTCGCGGCGCCCGCCGCGCCGCGTGACGACACGCGGATCGAGCCGGCGGCCCCGGTTGCCGCCGCGCCGGCGGAGAGCGTTGTCGTCGAGCAACCCGTCCATGCGGAGGAGAAGGTCGCCGCGGCGCCCAAGGCGCCAGCCGCCCCCGTCGCGCCTGCGCCGACGGCCGCCGAGGCACCGGCCGCGCCCGTCGTGTCGCCGAAGCCCGAGCAGGGAAAGATCGCGGCCGCGCCGGCAGCGGCGGGCAAGTCGGGGGACCTCCCTTCGGCGATGCAGGCAGCCGTGGGCGAGAACGGGGAGCGCCAGCCATCGGTGGTATCCGAGGCGCCGGTACCGGCGTCGGGTCCGCTCCGGCAGCAGAACATCCCCGAGCAGCCGTCGCAGGGCTCGGTCCAGGCCGCGCTCGGCTCGGTCATGGGCGGCGCGAAGGCGTGTGTTGCGGGCGCGGACGACGTGTCGCGCGCGCAGATCACGTTCTCGTCGACGGGCCAGGTGAGCAAGGTCAACGTCAGCGGGTGGGCGGCGTCGAACGGCCAGTCGAGCTGCGTGCAGTCCGCGCTCAAGGGCGCCAACGTGGGACCTTTCTCCAAGCCTTCCTTCTCGGTCAGCGCGACGATCCGGCCCTAACCCGAGCCTCATCCAGGCCTCACAAAGGGCAGCCCAAACCTCCCGGTTGACACGCCCCCCTCCGTGGGTAGAATTCGCGCCCCCATGGTTTCCGCGACTCAGCAAACACAGCGCATCCGTCGGCGCAAGGCGCGCACTGCGGGCACCCGCCGCAAGCGCTCCGAGCGCGCTCACGGCACCCCCAAGTTCCCGATCCATCCGGCGGGTTACGATCAGAACGCGCCGGACGCCCTGCGCGCTGCCACGCCCGCCGAGGCGCAGGCGAAGAAGTAGGAGAGCTTTTCTCATGGCCAATCACGCATCCGCCGACAAGCGCAACCGCCAGCGCATCACGAGGACCGAGCGCAATCGCGCCGCCAAGTCGGAGCTCCGCACGACCGTCAAGAAGGCGCGCACCGCGCTGAAGGGCGTCCCGCAAGAGTCCGCCGCGCAGGTGACCGCCGCCGTGAGCGCGCTCGATCGCGCCGCGTCGAAGGGGACGATCCCGGCCAAGCGCGCGTCGCGTGTGAAGAGCCGCCTCGCCCTCGCCCTTCACAAGGCGAGCGTCGCTGCCAAGACCGCCGCGAGCTGAGAACACCCCTTCCGCACGTACGCCCCGCTCACCGCAAGGTGCAGCGGGCGTCGTCGTTTTGTCCCCAGGCCCCCGCTGCCGCCCCTCGCTGCCGTTCCACCCTCGCCGTCACGGCCACGGAGAGCGCGGCTCCGCCCCCTCTCCCCCCGACGACGCCAGCGGGCGAGCACCCGCACAGGAGACGGGTCCAGATCGGCGTTTTCGGCGCGGAGGCGTACTCCTGTACGCCGAGCACCGAAAACGCCGAGATGGCCCCGTATCCGAAGCGGGTGCCCGCCCCTCAATGAGCGTCGGCCCAGGTGGGTCCGTGGCCGATGTCGACGACGAGCGGGACGTCGAGGGGGAAGACCGACTCCATCGCCTCGCGTACCTTCGCCTTGGCCTCGTCCACCGCGTCGGCCGGCACCTCGAACGCGAGCTCGTCGTGCACCGTGAGCACCATGCGCGCGCCGGGGACGACGGGGCGCGGGACGCGCACCATCGCGAGCTTCAGGAGATCCGCCGCCGTCCCCTGGATGGGGGTGTTCTGCGCGATGCGCTCCGCCTGAGCGCGGCGCATGCGGTCGCTGCTGCGCAGATCCGGGAGCAAGCGGCGCCGGCCGAGCAGCGTCCGCACCGACTCGGAGCGCTTCGCCTCCGCCATCGTCCCCTCCATGAACTCGTGCACGCCGCGGTAGCGCGCAAAGTACGCGTCGATGAAGCGCGCCGCCTCCGCGCGCGAGATGTCGAGCCGCTTGGCGAGCGCCGACTCGCCCATCCCGTAGATCACGCCGAAGTTGATCGTCTTGCTCCGGCGGCGCATCTCGTCGGTGACCCCTGCCTCGTCCACGCCGAAGATCTCCATCGCCGTGCGCACGTGCACGTCTTGCCCGGTGCGGAAGGCGTCGACGAGCACCGGATCCTTCGAGAGGTGCGCGAGGACGCGCAGCTCGATCTGGGAGTAGTCGGCGCTCACGATGACGCTCCCGGGCGGCGCGACGAACGCGCGCCGGATCATCCGGCCGAGCTCCGTGCGGATCGGGATGTTCTGCAGGTTCGGGTCCTGCGACGAGAGCCGACCGGTCGCGGCCACGGCCTGGCTCCAGCGCGTGTGGATCCGGCCCGTGCCCGGGTGCACGAGGCGCGGCAGCGCGTCGACGTACGTCCCCTTGAGCTTGGCGATGGCGCGGTGCTCCAGGACCACCCCGGGGAAGGGGTGATCCTCCGAGAGCGCCTCGAGCACGTCGGCGTCGGTCGAGCGGCCGGTCTTGGTCTTGCGCTGGGAGCGCAGCTTGAGCTCATCGAACAGGACCGCCTCGAGCTGCTTCGGCGACGCCAGGTTGATGTCGTGCCCCACGATCTCGCGCGCCTTCTGCTCCAGCGCGGCGAGCTCGGTCGTCATCTGCGCGCCGAGCTGCGCGAGCGCCTGCGGGTCGACAAGCACGCCCGTGAGCTCCATCTCCGCGAGCACGGCGGAGAGCGGAAGCTCGATCTGCACGAGCAGGTCCTCGAGCCGCTCCGTGCGGAGCCGCGGGCGCAGCCGGTCGGTGAGGGTGAGCGCGACGTCGGCGAACGCGGCCCCGTAGCTCGAGGCCTCGCCGAGCTCGATCTCGTCGAGGGCGCGCTGCGCCTGCCCGCGGCGCTTCGGGGCCACCTCGTCGAGGGTCTGCATCTTGGCGCCGAGCTCGCGCTCGGCGAGCTCGTGGATCTGGTTCTTCCCCTCGGGATCGAGCAGGTAGCTCGCGAGCATCGTGTCGAAGGCGACGCCCACGAGCCCGATGCGGTGCCGCAGGAGGATCACCTCGCAGAACTTGACGTCGTGACCGACCTTCGGGAGCTCGGGGTCGGCGAACAGCGGGCCCATCACCGCGTCGATGTCGCTCATCGAGAGCTGGGCCGGCGCGCCGAGGTACCGGTGGCCCAGCGGGACGTACACGGCTTGCCCCGGCTCGCAGGCGAGCGCGACGCCGCAGACGTGAGCGCTCATCGGCTCGCGGCTCGTCGCCAGCACGTCGAGGGCGAGGCGCCCCGCCGCGCGCGCCGACCTGGCGAAGCCCTCCAGCTCCTCACGCGTCGTGAGGACCCGGTAGGTCGCCGCGCGCGCGGTCGGCTCTGGCGCGCGGACCGCCTTCAGGAAGCGCGAGAAGCCGAGCTCCGTGAAGAGCTCCCGGAGCCTGCCGGTGTCCGCGCCGCCGTAGCGCAGCGTCTCGAGATCGAGCGATACGGGCGCGCCGCCGTCGAGCGTCACGAGCTTCTGCGAGAGGCGCGCGTCGGCCTCGTTCTGCTGGAGCGACTCCCGGATGCGAGGCTTCTTGACCTCGTCGAGGCGCTCGTAGATCGCCGACAGCGAGCCGAACTGCGCGAGCAGCTCGGCGGCCGTCTTCAAGCCCACGCCGGGGACGCCGGGGACGTTGTCCGAGCTGTCGCCGACGAGCGCGAGCAGATCGCGCACCTGCTCCGGCGGAACCCCGAACTTCGCGACGACCTCGGGGTGCCCGTAGACCTTGTCGCGCATCGCGTCCCAGAGCATCACCTGCTCGCCGTCGACGAGCTGCATGAGATCCTTGTCGCTCGACGCGATGACGACGCGCAGCCCGCGCTCCTTGGCCCGCGCGACGGCGACGGCGACGAGATCGTCCGCCTCGAGCCCCTCCTGGATGAAGATCGGGATGCGGTACGCCTCGACGATCTCCCGGCACCGGCTCATCTGCACGCCGAGGTCGGGCGGCGGCGGGGGCCGGTGCGCCTTGTAGCGAGGATCGAGATCGTCGCGGAACGTCTTGCCCGGCGAGTCCATCGCCACGCCCAGGTACGCGGGCTTCCGCTCGTCCACGAGCTTCGTGAGCATCGCGACGGTGCCGTACGTCGCGTGGGTCGGCTCGCCGCTCGGGCTCGAGAGGGGGCTGATCGCGTGGTAGGCGCGGAAGACGTAGCCGGACAGGTCGACGAGGTAGAGGACGTCCGGAGCTCCGGCCGGGGGAAGCGCGGTAGGGCGCGAGGACATGGACGCACCCTTAGCACCTCGGCGCGCGGCCGTTCACCGAACCACGACGTCGCGCCGGATCGTCATGTCGAGGGTGCGCCCCTCCCGCTCCACGCCGACGGTGACGACCGTCCCCGCCGGGCCGCGGAGGCGCTGGATGCAGTCGGCGAGCTCTAGCTCCGCCGTGGATCGACCGTCGATGCGGGCGATGACGTCGCCACCCATGAGCCCGGCGGACGCGGCGGGTCCTCCCTCGACGACGCCCGCGATGATCACGCGGCCCGAGGAGAGCGAGAGCATCGCGCCGATGCCCGTGAGCTCCTCGCGCGCCCCGCCGTCGTCCAGCTGGCGGAGCTCGACGTCGACGCGCGTCGACCGCGCGCCGCGCGCGTCGAGGCCGGACACGATCTTGGCCATGTACTGCTGGTGGCGCACGCGCACCGAGAACGGGCCGCTCGCCGGCACGCCTTCGAGCTCGTAGTCGCCGTTCGCGTCGGTGAGCGCGAGCGAGATCGCGTTCGCGCCCGACGAGGTCGCGGAGTCGAGCTCGATCTGGGCCTCGACGACCGGCGCGCGCGACGCGGCGTCGACGACCCTGCCCCTCAGCGTCGCGCCCTGCGGCAGCACGATCCGCACGCGCTCGGCGGCGCGGCCCGCCTGGACGTCGACGGCCCGGCTCCGCGCAGGCGGGCGTCCGTCCGAGCTCGCCGTCAGCACGTAGCGGCCCGGCGCGAGCGCATCCAACCGGAACGCGCCGCCCGGATCCGACACCTTGCGCGCGCGGCCGTTCACGTTCGCGTGTGCGCCGGACCCGGCCGGCGTGAACGACTCGATCGCCAGGAGATACGCCTCGATGGGCCTGCCCGATGGATCCACGACCTCGCCCACGATCGCGCCCGCGGCGAGCAGGCGAAGGACGTTGTCGCGGTCCGCGGCGACGCGCGTCGGCTCGGCGTCGCCGTACGGCTGCTGCGCCGCGGTGGCGGTGCAGCCGTCGGCCTCGTGCGGCAGCTCGAAGCGCCCGTCGGCGTCGGCGCCGGCCGATATGCCTGGCGGTTCGCGGCAGCTGACCACGGCGCCGGCGCTGGGGTGGCCCTCCGGATCGAGCACGACGCCGCGGACCGGCCCCACGCTCGCGGCCGTGACCTCGCGCGGCGGCGGTGGCGGCGTCGTCGTAGTCGGCGGCGTCGGCGGCGTCTCGACCTCGCGCGGCGCCGTGAGCTCCGGCTGCGGCGGTGGGGGGAGCAGCGCCGCGGCCGGCTCGCGCCGGGCTGGCATCACGGGGCCGGGGCGCGGCAGCAGCAACCAGCCGAGGAACGGCACGACGAGCAGCGCGACGGAGAGCAGCGCGGCGGAGAGCCAGGCCCTCCGCTGCGCGCCTGCCGTCCCGATGTCCGCCATGCCATCCTCCGCCGGTTCAGCGGCCGGCGTCGGCCTGGTCCGCGGACCCCTCGCCCGCGCCTTCAGGGCTCGCGTTCGGGTCGGCCGGACCGTCCGGCGACGCCTCGTCCGTGGGACCGAGCGCGGGCCCCCGGGGCTCGGCTGGCCACGGCGTCTCGCTGGAGGATCCGCCGCACGCTCCGAGGAGCAGCGTGAAAGGTAGGAGCAGGGTGCCGGGCCGCATTGCCGGCATCCTAGCTCGTTTTTGCAGGGTGGTCATGACGACCGGGCGCTCCACCCGGCCGCGAAGCGGGCGCTGCGGGAGCGCTCAGCGCGTGGACAGGTTCGTCCGGGCGATCCAGAGGCAGGCTGCGGCGTTGACCGCGCACCATACGACGAGGGCCATCCGGCCGAAGGGGCCGGCGGCCTCACCGAGCAGGACGACCGAGGTGAGGTAAGCCGCCGTGCCCACGGCGAAGCCCGCGATCGCTGGCCGGAGCCTCTTCACGCCGAAGAATATCGCGGTGAGGCCCGCCGGAACGAGCGCGTTGGCGAGCGGCAGCCAGCGGTGGACCGACGCGCCCATCAGCAGGTCGAGGTCGGCGATCGGCCGGGCCAGCACGTCGACGGCGAGATCCACGCGCGGCAAGAGCCACGGCGCGAAGAAGAACAGCCCCGGCCCTGCCGCCAGCGCCGGGAGGAGGAAGCTCGCCCTCCACGGGCTCGTGGCGCTCGCGTCCTTCTTGCGGGCGCGGCGCGCGACCCACATCGCGAGCACCAGCAGCGAGAGCAGCCGCACGACGATGTGGCTCTGCGTCACGCGCGCGACCGAGCTCGCGGCGTCGAGGACGCCGGCCCCGTAGAGGAGCTTGCCGCTGTCGGAGTCGTCGACGACGCGCGCGCCTGCGCGGATCGCGTCCTCGACCGCGCGCGGCTCCGACACGCCGAGGCTCACGAGCAGCGCCGCCGCGCCGGCCACGTGGGGCGCGGCCATCGAGGTGCCGCTGTACGCGGAGTAATTCTGGCAACTGTCGCGACCGCGGTTGCAGATGGTCTGCTGGGTGACGTTCACCCCGGGGGCCGCGACGTCGACGCCCTGGCCGCGCGAGGAGAACCTCGCGATCTTGTCGTTCGCGTCGGTGGCGCTCACGCCGATGACGCCATCGGACGCGCCCGGGAACTGCACGCGCCCGCCCGTGTTTCCGGCCGCCGCGACGACGACCGCGCCATGCGCGATCGCGTCGTCGATCGCGCTCTGGAGCACCTTGGAGTTGCGCGGGCCGCCGAGGCTCAGGTTGATGACGTGGGCGCCGTGCTCCGCGGCCCATCGGATGCCGTCGGCCACGTCGGCGGTCGTGCCCCAGCCGCTCTCGTTCAGCACCTTGACCGGCATCAGCCGCGCGTGGAACGCGAGCCCCGCGGCGCCGAGGCCGTTGTTTGTCGACTGCGCGATCGTGCCCGCGACGTGCGTGCCGTGTCCCTGGTCGTCGTTCGCGTGGGTCGTCTTTGTGATGAAGTTCCATCCCTCCACGCACTCGGTCGAGGCCAGGTCGGTCCCCTTCTTGAAGGGCCCGTAGTCCTCGCACGCGATGCCCGTGTCGACCACGGCGACGGTGACGCCGCGGCCGGAGGCGAAGTCCCACGCGCGCTCGGCGCCCACGCGCGCCATGTGCCACTGGTCCTTCAGCAGCGGGTCGTTCGCGACGAACGAAGCGCGCACCCAGGCGAGCGGCTCCGCCGCCTCGACCCGTGGATCGTGCGCGAGCCGCTCGAGCGTGGCGCTGACCGGCCCGTCCACCGTGGCGATCTGGATCCGGGTCTCGGAGGCGAGCGCCGTCGGGATCACGCGCAGCGAGAAGTCGCGCACGAGGTCCGCGAGCGACGCGTCGTCGAGGTCGTCGCGCGCGTCGACGACGATCTGCCCGGGGATGTCGTAGCTGGTCTCGTCGAGCTCGGAGGTCATGCCGTGCAGCGGCTCGCCCGCGGTCGCGACCGGCTCATGCAGGATGTTCAGGCCGTTCCGCGACGGGCCGACGTCGACGGGCAGCGCGGGATTGACGTAGTCGGGAAGGCGGGGCTCGAGCATCCCCGGCGAGCGCGCCGCGAGGACGGCCCCTGCGCCACGGCCGTTCCCGTCGTCGGCCACGGCCGTGCCCGACGCGGCGACCAGCGCGGTCGCGGCGAGCAGCGACGTCGCGAGCGCGCGTCCGGTTGGGAGATGAGCGGTCCCTGGCCAACGCTGAAGGCGAGACTTGTGCATGCGGGTCTCCTCATCGGCAGGGTAGCGCCGCCGCCCGCGAGCAGCCATCGCTCTGGCGTCTCGCACCGAGCCCGTTGCGTCCGTGCGCCAGCCCCCGCTCACATCTGTCGTCGTGTCCGGATGGCATCAACCGACATCCGCGACCGCGGACTTCCTGGAACCACAAGACACCGTCACAAGGCCGAGCTCGCCCGACCGGCCTCCCGAAGGAGCCGCCGGTGGCGGGTGGAGCCGCGCGGGAGGGCGGCGGGGGTGGGCCCCACAAACCCGAGCGCCGGCCCGCATCGGAGCGAGTCGCCCCCAGCCCCACCCCACCCTCATGTATGGCAATAGCCCCCCAAAAGGCGCGAGTTTGTGGGGGGACCCCCGCCGCCCTCCCGCGCGGCTCCACCCGCCACCGGCGGCCCCTGCCTCTCAGGGCGCCCTCCTGCGCGTTCCGTGGGCCGGTCCCCCGCCCGCCGTTCAGCTCACTTCGGCGTGGCCCAGAGTCCCGCCATCCACGCTTCGACGTCGCTCACGGAGCTTGGGATATCGCTCGACAGGTTCCGATGCCCCGTCTCCGTGACGAGGATGTCGTCCTCGATGCGCACCCCGATGCCGCGGTACCTGACCGGGACGGTCTCGTCGTCGAGCTGGAAATACAGGCCCGGCTCGACCGTGAGCACCATGCCCGGCTTGAGCTTGCCGAACTTGTAGACCTGCTGCCGCGCCTGCGCGCAGTCGTGCACGTCGAGGCCCAGCATGTGGCTCACGTTGTGGAGCGAATACCGGCGGTAGAGCTGCTTGTCGTCCTTGAGCGCCTCCTCGGCGGAGACATGGAGGATGCCGAGCCGCTCGAGCCCCCGGGCGAGCACCCGCATCGCCGTGCGGTTCGGCTCCATGAAGTCGTTGCCCGGCTTCACCTCGCGGATCGCCGCCTCCTGCGCCTCGAGCACGAGCTCGTAGATCTCGCGCTGCTCCTGGGAGAACTTCCCGTTGATCGGCAGGGTCCGGGTGATGTCGGCCGTGTAGAGCGCGTTGCCCTCGACGCCTGCGTCGACAAGGAGGAGCTTGCCCGGCTCGAGCGCGCCGTCGTTCCTCGTCCAGTGCAGGATGCACGCGTGGTGGCCCGACGCCGCGATGGTCCCGTAGCCGACGTCGTTGCCCTCGACCCGGGCGCGCAGGTTGAAGGTGCCCTCCACCTCTCGCTCGCTCCGCGCGCGTGGGAGCGCGCGGATGACGTCCTCGAAGCCCCGCTTCGTCGACGCGACGACCGCCTCGAGCTCCTGCACCTCGAGGGCGTCCTTGAGGAGGCGCATCTCCGAGAGCGCCTCGCCGAGCTGCTTGTCGCGATCGTGCTTGGCGAGGGCCTTGTCGACGCGCTCCGACATGCCGCGGAGCGCGCGGTGGGGGCGCGTCACCGTGCCGACGAGACCGCTCAGGTACGCGTCCAGCTCGGAGAGCCCGCGGCACTCGTCGACGCCGAAGTGCGCGCGGCTCTGCTCGACGCCGAGGCGAGGGCCCACCCAGAGCTCGCCCTTCGCGCGATCGGTGAAGAACGTCTTGTCGCTGCGCCCGGGGTTCGGCTCGACGAAGAGGATGTCCCGGTGCCCGCCCCCCTCCTGCGGCTGCAGCACGAGCACGCAGTCAGGCTCGAGGTTGCCCGTCAGGTAGAAGAAGTCCGAGCCCGGACGAAAGCGGTAGTGTGTGTCGTTGGCACGCACCTTCTCGTGCCCCGTCGGGATGATGAGCGTCTCCGCCGGGAAGAGCTTCGACAGGGCGCGGCGGCGGGCAGCGAACACGTCCGCGTGCGCGATCGGCCGAGGGAGCTCGCTGGACGCCGGCGCCCAGCGCTCCAGCATGAACGCGATCAGCGCCTCCGGCAGCGTCGAGTCGTGGCTCGCCGGCTTGGCCTCGGCGCCGGCAACCGCAGCCGCGGGCGCCTCGGCCGGGCCGCTGCCGGTGGGCGCGCTGTGGGCAGGATCTGCCGGGAGGGGGGCGGCGCTGGTCTCGGGCGTGTGGCTCATGAGGCCCGAACTATGGGTCGATCGGGCGCGGTCGTTCAAGGCAAAGCGCGCCCTTCACGCTCACGCGCATCGACCCGTGCGGGCAGGCAGCGCGTCACGCGACCGAGGCGCCGCCGTCGACGGCGAGGATCTGGCCGGTGACGAAGTCGTTTTCAGCAAGGAACACCACGGCGCGGGCGACGTCTTCCGCCTCGCCGATACGCTGGAGCGGGATCCTCTCGCGGATGCGAGCGAGCGTGGCCTCGTCGTAGGAGGACGGCGGCAGGACCGTCCCGGGTGCGACGCCGTTGACGCGCACGTCCGGCGCCAGCCCCACGGCGAGGCCGCGGACCAGGTGCGCGAGCGCGGCCTTCGATACGGAGTAAGGGATGTAATTCCTCCACGGGCGCTCGGCGCTCACGCAGACCACCGCGACGACGCTGCCGCGGCAGGCGCGGAGCGCCGGGGCGAGCTCGAGCGTGAGCAGGTACGGCGCGGTCGCGTTGAGCGCCATGGCGCGATCCCACGCGTCGGCGGAGAGCTCGGCCGGCGGGACCCGATCGAAGTTCGCCGCGTTGTGGACCAGGAGATCGAGCCGGCCGGACGACCAGTCGAGCACCGCGCGAGCGAGCGCGGCGACCGCCTCCCGGTCGTAGAGATCCGCCTGGAACGCGGCGGCGCGACGGCCGAGGGAGCGCGCCTCGTCGACGACGAGGTCCGCGCCGGCGCCGCTCGTGGCGTAGTGGACGGCCAGGTCGGCGCCGGCGGCCGCGAGCGCGCGGGCCGTCGCGGCGCCGAGGCGGGTGCCGGCGCCGGTCACGAGAGCGGTACGGCCGGTCAGGGGAGCATGGGGCATGGGAAGGTGTGTAGCCGATGGGAGGCCCCGCGCGTCGAGATGGCCGGCGCCGCGCGCCGCCGTTTTTTTCGCCCGCGCCACGCGCCATGGCACGCTGGCCCGGCTTTGCCGACGCCTCCGACACGCCGAGCAGCCGCACAGGAACGCTCCCTGGAGCCGCCGCGCCGCCTGCGCGCCCTCGCCGCGGCGCTGCTATTCGCGGCCGGATGTACGGATCGGCTCGAGGCCATCGATCTGCCCAGCATCGGCCTGCCGGGCCTCGATCCGCCTGGCACGAGCGCCCCCGCGGCGCCGGCGAGCGCCGCGCCGCGGGCCACGAGCGCGCCGCACGCCGCCGGGGCAGCGAGCGCGGCGCCGCGCGCCGCCGCGGCGGCGACCCGGTCCGAGTGCGACGAGCTGCCGTCGGAGGAGGAGGAGCGGCGCGCGCAGCTGCCGCCCCTGACGGCGCTCGGGAAGGCCGTGCCCACGGAGCCGTGGGCTCCGCCGCCGTACGAGGTGCTCCCGGGCGTGACGCTCCCTGCGAAGATCGCCGCGAAGCTCGAGCGGATCGACCAGGGGTACGCGCGGCGCACGCGTGAGCACCTCGTGATCACGAGCGGGACACGCGACGCGAACCGCCAGGCCAGGGCGATGTTCACGAAGCTCAGGCTCGGCGAGGATCTCCTCCAGCTCTACCGGAACAAGGCGGCTGTCCAGGAGATCAAGAAGGCGTATCAGGCGAACTCCCGCAAGCCGCCGGAGCAGGTGGTGGCCGCCATGGAGGCCGTCATCCAGGACCAGATCGACCGGGGGATCTACGTCTCCGCGCACCTGCGCAGAGGCGCCGTGGACGTGCGCAACAGGACCATGTCGGCGAAGGAGAAACGCGCGTTCCTCGAGAGCGCCGCCGAGGTGGGGGGCGTCCTGGTGCTCGAGGAGACGACGCCCGCGCACTACCACCTGCAGATCGATTGACGGGCGCACTCCGCTCCATGGCGCCCCGCCGACCGCCGGGCGTCAGGGGACGCGCAGCGGCACGGCCGCGCTCCCCGCGCGGCGCAGGCGCACCGAGAGCCCGAGGAGCATCACGCCCTCGGCGATCGCGAACGCACCGATGAACCAGCTGAGCGCCAGCACGCCGGCCGCCGGGAGCGCCACCATGAGGACGCCGAAGATCACGGAGGCGACGCCGCTCAGCCCGAGCCAGAGCTCATTGGCGATCACGTGCCGGAGCTTCACCGCGCTGACGATCTTGAAGATGCCCATCACGATGGCCCACGCAGCGATCACTCCATAGAGCGTGACCGCGGTGATCATGGGCCGCCAGAACGTCAGCACCGCGATCGCGACGCCGAAGATGCCCTCGACCACGGAATACACGCCGCCGCGGCCGCTGATCGCGGACGCGAACGCGGCGCAGCCGTCGAACAACGCCCACACGCCGAACAGCAGGACGAGCGTGGCGATCGACGGGAGAGGCCACACGAAGAACAACACCCCGAAGAGGATCCCGAGCACACCCCTAAGGGCCAGCAGCCACCAGTACCGTCCCAGCGATTCCATGCCTCACCCCTCCTCTGGCACCCACGTCGCTCACATCCGGCGGATGCGCGCGGCTCGTGCGCGGCGCGCATCCCCCCTCGCGCGCGGAGCGCTGTGCCGCTCTTGCCCGCGCGGAGTCACGCTGCTCGGGCTGGATGCACGTCCCCTGCCCGACCGCGGCGAGCGAGCTGCTCAGCGGCCTCGGGCAGGCGAGCCCATCGAACGTTGAGCGCTGGCACCCGCCCCGGGAGCGCCGGTGCTCGCCCCCGGACCGGCGCGCGGCGGCCCGACGCGCGGTGGCAGCAACGCCCGGTCATCGACCGGCACGCCGCCGCGGCCGCGCGGCATCATCCTCGAATCATCCTCGATCGCCGGGCCGCGTAGGCCTCGCGGCGCGTGAGGCTCAGAGGCCGGGGATAGGCCCGCTCGCCGGGTCGCCGTACTCCGACAGCTCGACGCCGAAGTAGTTGATGATGGAGCAGTGGAGCGCGCCGGTCGGAGGCTTGTTGGCCTTGATGGCGCGGCCTGTCTGGAAGCCCCCCACGTGTCCGGCGAGCATGATGGGCATGTTGGTCCGACCGTGGGAGTCCCCGTCGCCGTTCTCGGACGTGTAGAGCACGAGCGACTCGTCGAGCAGGTTGCCCGTCGCCGTCTGGGCGGCCTTCATCGCGTTGAGCAGGTAGGCGAAGCGGCGCACCTTGAACCGCGATGTCTGGACGACGCGGGCGTTCGCGATGCGCATCGCTTCCGCCTGCGGCAGCCCGTCGAGGTCGGTCGCGCGGTCGCGGTCGCCGAGCTTGTGCGAGATGAAGTGGTCGCTCCAGTCCCCCACGCCGTCGGACAGATCGTACCCGGCGAAGTCGAGGCCCCAGCTGTTCGAGTACTGCAGGACGAGCACCCGCGTCAGGTCGCACGTGAGGGCGAGCAGCCCGAGATCGATCATCTGCTTGAACTTGCCGTGCAAGTTCTGCCCCTTCGTGGGCGCGCCGGGGACGGTGCAGCCCGACTGGGTCGTGGACTGGATCTGCTTCTCCAGCTCGAACACCGACTCGAGGTGCTGCTCCACGCGCGCCCGGTCCGCCGCGCCGAGGCGCAGGTTCAGGCGCCTCGCGTCCTCTCTCACCCAGTCGAGGACGCTGGCGCGGCGCCGCCGGATGTCGTCCATCTCCTCGCTGGGGTTACCGATGTTGCTGAAGAGCGTGTCGAACACCTTCGCCGGATCGCGGAAGGCATCCTCGACCTGACCGCCGTCCCTGAACGAGATGAAGCCCTGCGTGACCGCCGTGTCGCCCGTGGGGGACAGGTTGAGGTTGCGAAACGGGGTCTCGGCCGTGATGTGGTTGGCGAGGTACTGATCGAGCGTGGCCTTGCGCGGGACGGCCGTCCCGCCGCCGTCGGTGTGGGCGCACAGCGCCATGGCCGGGCTGTGGATGTCGGAGCAGATCACCTGGTGGTCGACGCCGGACACCATCGTGACGTCGCGCCAGATCGCGTCTCCCGCCGGCCACTCGCGCTCGGCGTCGAAGCCGTTCATGTCCACGAGGCACGGCGGCAGCCCCTCCGCCGAGAGCGGCCCCTCCGTCTTCGGGTGCCACGCCCCGGGATCCGTGCCGTTCGGGACGAAGAACGCCACAAAGCGCTTCGGGTCCGCCGGCGCAGCGCTGGCGCGCTGGGGCCGCATCGCGTCGAGGAACGGCAGGGCGACCGCGACGCCCGCCCCACGGAGCAGAGCTCTTCTCGAGATCTTCACTGGCGACACTCCTCTTCCGTCGGTCGAACCGTAAGCGAGCACATCACTCTGGCGCCCTCCGAAGCCGGAACTCCGGCGAGCGCACGATGGCGGTCAGGAAGGAGCGGAATCGGTTGCCGTCCTGCGTGAAGGTCCCCGCGGAGGCGTCGATCGCACAGCGGTCCTCCTCCACTGGCTCGCGTCCCTGGGTGTAAATGAACAGCTTCTCCGCGACGCAGGCGGCCAGATCGGGGCTCCGCCGGAGCTCCGCCGCCAGGGCAGCGAGCGAGTCGAACGACTCGTTGGCCGCGCCTTTCAAGCGCGGCTCCAGCCCGAACTCGTCGATACCGATGCTCTCATCGTACCGCCCCAGCTTGTCGTACTGGGCGAACCCGACGCCGATTGGATCAATGAGCGCATGGCAACCAGCGCACCCTTCCTGGGTATTGCGCTTCTCGAGGACCTGGAGATAGGTCAGGCCGGAGAGCTCGCTCTCCAGCTGCTCGAGGAGCCCCGCGGGGATCGAGATCTTCTCGCAGAGGAAGGCCGCCCGGAGCCACTGGCCACGCACGGCGATGAGGTCGCCGTCGTTCTTGGCGCTGATGAGGCTCGCGTGCGTGAGCAGCCCGGTGTTCGCCCGGTGGTGGCCGGCCGGAAACTCCACGCGGCTCACGCCGTCCCCCGACACCTCGAGGCCGTAGAACTTGCCGAGCGCCGGAGTGACATACGTGTGGTTCGCGGTGAGCGCGTCGAAGAAGTCGACGTCAGGGGTGAACGCGTGCTCGCCGAGGACGAGCTCGCTCTCGGCGATCATGTCCTCGAGCAGGGCGGGCGTGAACGACGCGTCCGGGTTGACCGGCGCGCGGAGCTGCTCGAAGGTCAGCCACTGCTTGAAGAAGGCGTTGAAGAAGACCTGCGTCCGCTCGTCTTCGACCATCTCCTCGGCGATCGCGCGGAGGCCCTCGTCGCTGTCGAGCTCGCCGGCCTCCGCCCTGTCGAGCAGCCCTGCGCTCGGGGACCGGCCCCACAGCGTGAACGACAGCCGCGACGCGAGCTCGAGCGGCGTCAAGGTCGACGTCGCCGAGCCGACCGCGCCGACCTCGATCCTGAACAGGAAGCTGGGCGAGGTGAGCAGCGCCTCGATGACGAAGCGGAACGCGTCCTCCCTGTCCCGCGCGACCTCGCTCGCCCGCGCGACCAGATCGCTCGCCTCCTCGGCCGAGAGCGGCCTCCGATACGCCAGCTTGCCGAAGCGCTGCACGAAGCGATCGAGGCAATCGTCGGCCTCCGGCGCGCACCCGAGCACCGATGTCCGGCGCGCCTCGTCCGCCATGAGCTCCTGCCCGAGCGTCTCCGCGATCGCCAGGTAGGCGCGCAGGTGCTGATCCGACACGTTCTGGAGGGCGGCGATCGTCCGGAAACCGCCCTGGCCGGTGTCTTCCGGGATGCTGTCCACCGCGGGCGGCTCGGGGAGCTGGAACAGATCCTGAAGGGTCAGCTGGACCTCGACCTTGGACAGGCGGCGCAGCACGCTCGGGCTCGTCCGGGCCTCGCCGCAGTCGTATGCGGCCGGCTTGCCGGTGGTCGGATCGATGGGCCTCCCCTCGTCGATGTCGCTGGAGCTGCCATCACCGAGCTGCCCGGTGCAGGCAGCCGCCGTCAGGCCGACGAGCCCCATCGCGAACATGCCCGCCGCGATGGAACGACGGAGGAACGGTACCGATCGATCGGTGTCGGGCGGCGCTGTCTTGCTCATGGAGTGACCAGCCGTTCGGGTGGAGAGCACCTGGCGCATGCTGGGACGTATCCCAGCGATGGGCCGCTTCGTGGCCTAAAGGATAATTGAAGCAGAGCGGTACGCGTGCCCCGGCGTCTGCTCGGGGCTCGGTCTATATTCCCGACGATCGCTCTCCTGATCAACGCTTACCCTACTTCCACCCGCCGACCAACCCCCCGTCGTCGGTCGCGGGAGGCACTCCTGAAGAGGCATTCAAGGCGGCAGAAGCATCCACTCGAATTTTCCCGAGGGAATTGAACAGGGAGGCAGAGAGAGGGTGGGGCAAAATCCCACCGAATCTCCCCGTCTCCACGTCTCTCCGTTCAATTTTCCGCCCCAATGCCAACCGATGTAGGGAATCGTCACGTCCGGCGAGCCCGTCTGCTCCAGCGCTCCGACATTCGCGCTCTGGCCGTCGAGCGCGACACCGATGCTCGTGACGATCTGAAGATTCCATGAAAGCGGGTGTGGCGTTCATCGCTTGCGCGTGTGTCACCGGCCAGCTGCGTGATCCGGGCGACGGCGAGGGCTGCCGCGCGCGATCACGCAACGCTGAGAACCAGCTCTTGCCAGTCCCGGAAATCCCGTTCTTCAATGGTGTCCACCCTTGATTTTCGCGAGAACGACGCTCTACCTCGGCGTTCTCGTGTAGGCTCCGGCGCGGGCAGACACGGGAGCAGAGGAGCAGGGCGGTGAGGATCACATGCGTGGGCGGCGGGCCGGCGGGCCTCTATTTCGCCCTCCTGGCCAAGCAAGCGGACCCGCGGCGCGAGGTCGTCGTGGTGGAGCGGAATCGGCCCGACGACACCTTCGGCTTCGGGGTCGTGTTCTCGGACGCGACGCTCGACGGCCTCGCCGACGCGGATCGCCGGAGCTACGACGCGATCCGGAGCAGCCTCGCCCACTGGGACGAGCTCCACGCGCACTTCGGAGGGCGCGTCCTCGTCTCGAGGGGGCACGGATTCAGCGGCCTCTCGCGCCGGAAGCTGCTCGCGATCCTGGGGGACCGGGCGCGGGAGCTCGGCGTCGTCCTGCGCTTCGAGGAGGAGGTGACGGACCCGCAGGAGGCCCTCGCCGGGAGCGACCTCGTGGTCGCGGCCGACGGGGTGAACAGCAGGATCCGCGAGCGCTTCGCCGACCGGTTCGGGCCGCGCATCGACGTCCGCCCGAACCGGTTCGTGTGGCTCGGCACGACGTTCCCCTTCGACGCCTTCACCTTCTACTTCGAGGAGAACCGCCACGGCCTCTTCCGGGTCCACGCGTACCGCTACGAGCCGGAGCGCTCGACCTTCATCGTCGAGTGCCGGGAGGAGACCTTCCGGCGGGCGGGCCTCGATGGCGCCAGCGAGGACGAGACGATCGCGTACTTCGAGGAGCTCTTCGCCGGGAAGCTCCAGGGACACCGGCTGCTCAAGAACCGGAGCGTCTGGCGGAGCTTCCCCACGGTGCATAACGAGCGCTGGAGCGCAGGCAACGTGGTGCTGCTCGGGGACGCCGCGCACACGGCGCACTTCTCGATCGGCTCGGGGACGAAGCTCGCGCTCGAGGACGCGATCGCGCTCGTCGACAGCCTGGAGCGGCACCCGCGCGTGCCCGAGGCGCTCGCCGCCTACGAGGCGGAGCGCAAGCCCAAGGTGCTCGCGCTCCAGCGGGCCGCGCAGGTGAGCCTCCTCTGGTTCGAGAACACCGAGCGCTACATGGCGCTCGACCCGGTGGAGTTCATGTTCAGCCTGCTGACACGCAGCCTGCGGGTGACCCACGAGGGCCTGAAGGCGCGCGACCCGGCGCTCGTGCGCGAGGTCGACGCGCACGTCGCGCGCAAGGCGGAGGCGCAAGCGGGGGCGCGCCTCCTCGCCGAAGGCGGGACGCCGCCGCCCCCGATGTTCACGCCGTTCCGGCTGCGATCGCTCGTGCTGGAGAACCGGGTCGTGGTGTCGCCGATGTGCCAGTACTCGGCCGTGGAGGGGCGGATCGACGACTGGCACCTCGTCCACCTGGGCAGCCGGGCGCTCGGAGGGGCCGGGCTCGTCATCACGGAGATGACCGACGTGAGCGCGGAGGCGCGCATCACGCCGGGCTGCGCGGGGCTCTATCGCCCCGACCACGTCGAGGGGTGGCGGCGCGTGGTCGATTTCGTCCACGCGCGCTCCCGGGCCAAGATCGGCGTGCAGCTGGCCCACGCGGGGCGCAAGGGCGCGACGAAGCTGCTCTGGGAGGGCATGGATGTGCCGCTCGAGCGCGGCGCGTGGCCGCTGCTCAGCGCCTCCGCCATCCCGTACCTCGCGGAGAGCCAGATCCCGAAGGCGATGGATCGCGGGGACATGGATCAGGTGACCTCGGACTTCGTGCAGGCCGCGAGGCGGGCGGACGAGGCCGGGTTCGATCTCATCGAGCTGCACTGCGCGCACGGCTACCTGCTCGCGAGCTTCATCTCGCCGCTCACGAACCGGCGCGACGACGCGTACGGCGGTCCGATCGAGAACCGGATGCGCTACCCGCTGGAGGTGTTCGACGCGGTGCGGGCCGCGTGGCCGGCGGAGAAGCCGATGAGCGTGCGCATCTCCGCGACCGACTGGGCGCCGGGCGGGCTCACGACGGACGACCTCATCGCGCTCTCGACGATGCTGCGAGAGCACGGCGCCGACATCATCCATGTCTCGGCAGGGCAGACGGACCCGTCCAGCAAGCCAGAGCACGGCAGGCTGTTCCAGACGCCGCTCTCGGAGCTCGTGCGGCTGGAAGCCAGCGTGCCGACGATCACGGTGGGCAACATCCAGAGCTACGCGGACGTGAACAGCATCATCGCGGCAGGGAGAGCCGACCTCTGCGCGCTCGCGCGAGCGCACCTCTACGATCCGTACTGGACCCGGCACGCCGCCGCGGAGCAGGGCTTCGACATGGACTGGCCACCTCAGTACCGGTCGGTCGAGAGATACACGCTCCGCATGCGGTGACCCCGGCCGGGGCGGCGGCAGCGACGCCGCGCCGGCCGGAGCGCGGCGCCCCGCGCCGCCGGCCCTCCGGCCCCGCGGCGGCGCTTGCGCTGCGCGTCTCCATCTCTCAAAGTCACCGGACCCGGATGACGTCAGAGGGCGTCCGCTACCGCGAGCATGCGCCACACCCCCTTTTGCGCGGTGCGGTGCAGAGTTATTCCTCGTACGAGGAGCACCATACGGTGAGCACGGAGGAGCACTGCCTCCTGCCGGACGCCAACATCGATCTCGTCTTCAGCTGCGGCGATGCGCGCCTCGAAGGGCGCGATGGACGCCTGCGTCCGTTGCCGCGCGTCTTCGTGATCGGCGCGCGGGACGAATCCACCCGGATGGTGTCCCGGGGCCTCTCGCGCGTGCTCGGCGTCCGCTTTCACCCGTGGCACGCCCTCTCCTTGCTCGAGCACGAGGCCGACGTGCGCGGATGGTGCACGATCGTGGGCGCGGGTCTGCATGCGCTCTCCCAGCGTGTCGGCCCGCTCCTCGAGAACGGCGACCACGACGCGGCGCTCCGGCTGGTCGAGGCGTGGCTGCTCGCGCGGCGCCGCGTGGCCCGCCGGGCCGCCGCCACGGTGGAGGCGGCGGGCCTCGAGCTGTACGCGAGCAACGGGGGCGCGCGCGTCGGCGCGCTCGCCGAGCGGCTCGGGCTGTCGGTCCGGCAGCTCGAGCGGCAGTTCAAGCAGGCCGCTGGCCTGTCCCCCAAGGTGCTCGCGCGGCTCATCCGTTTCTCCCGGGCCACCGAGCGCCTCGAGCTCGACCCGGGCGCGAGCCTCACGGCGCTCGCCTTCGAGCTCGGCTATGCGGATCAGGCGCACTTCATCCGGGAGTTCCGCGCCTTCACGAGGATGAGCCCCGGCGCGTACGCCGGTGAGCTGCGGCGCCGCTGGCCGCGCGGCGAGGGCGGGCGAGGCGCCCCTCGAGGGGAAGACACGCGCGCTTGACCTGACCTGCGCACCGCCAGCGCGCAGCGCGCCATGTCGCGTTTGTTCAATCCGAGGCGGCGCAGAATCGTCACGGTCGCCGTATGACGAGCACCGTCCACGGCCCTCCCGGCGCAGGTCTGCGCCCCGGGGCGCTCTTCTTCCTTCAAGCCACGGCTTTCCTCAGCGCGGTCGGCACCGGGCTGGTCGCCCCGGTGATCCCCTTCCTTGCGGCACGGTTCGACGGCGATCCCGCCCATGTAGCTTCGGCGGTCGGCCTGCTGAGCGCGTCCTATTCGCTCTGCGCCTTCTTCTCCGCGCCGGCGCTCGGGGCGCTGAGCGACGCGATCGGCCGCCGCCCGGTGCTCCTGCTCAGCCTCGTGGGTTCCGCGGCCGGCCATGCGTTGTTCGGCTTCGCCGACGCCCTTCCGCTCCTGTTCCTCGGGCGTGTGATCGACGGCATCTCGGCGGGCAACGTGGCCACGCTGTTCGCGTACCTGGGCGACGCGTCGACGGACGAGCAGCGCGCGCGGAACTTCGGGCGGGTGGGCGCGATGTTCGGCGCGGGGTTGATCGCCGGCCCGGCGCTCGGCGGTCTGGCCCTGAAGCTCGGCCTGAGAGCTCCGTTCTTCGTGGCGGCCATCCTCACCGCCTTGAACGCCGCGGGAAGCTACGTGTTCCTCGCGGAGAGCCTCGGCGCCGAGCGCCGGGCCCGCGCGATCCCGTGGCGAAGGCTCAACCCCTTCTCGCAGCTCGCCGGTCTTCTGCGCATGAAGCACCTCCGTCCGCTCCTGGCCGTGGGCGTGCTCTTCACGGCGGCCTTCATCGCCCTCCAGTCGACGTTCGCGCTCCTCGCCAAGGACCGGCTCGGATGGGGCGCCGACGCGGTGAGCTTCATCGTCATCGCGGTCGGCGTCACGGACGTGTGCGTCCAGGGGATCTTGCTGGAGCGTCTCGCAAAGCGCCTCGGGGAATCACGCGTTCTGGCGCTGGGTCTCGCCCTCGTGACCATGGCGCTCGTGACCATGGCGCTCGTCGCCAGCCACCCTGCGGAGCTGGCGTTCATCGCGGCCATCGTGGCCTTCGCGGGCGGCGAGGGCCTGATCACCACGTCCTTCTCTGCTCTCCTGTCGCGGCTCGCGGGGCCTTCTGCGCAGGGACACGCGCAGGGTGGCAACCAGGCGCTCCAGGAGCTTACCTGCGTGATCGTTCCGCTCGCCGCCACCCAGCTTTACGCGCGGGCCGGCGCGGGAGCGCCGTTCTGGGCGGCGACTGTCGCGGCGGCGCTCGCTGGCGTGCTCCTCCGGGCGAGCGTCGTCGAGGCCCCTGCCGCCGGCGGCGGGGAGTGACCTGTCCGGGCGCGCGGGGGCAACGGGAAAAAAAATCGAGGCTTGGCCTTGATCCTCACGCTACGTGAGGACCTAGCCTCCGGGGCATGGACGTCCTCACCCGCCCTGGAAACAGGGGTAACGCCATGCGTTCAGCACCGTTGAAAGTCGGCGATCTCGCCCGGCAGACCGGCCTCTCCGTCCGTACGCTCCACTATTACGAGGAGATCGGCCTGCTCGCCCCGTCGCATCGCACCGCGTCGGGGCACCGGCTGTACACGGCGGGCGACGTCGCTCGGCTCCAGCAGATCAAGTCGTTGCGCGAGCTCGGCTTCAGCCTGGAGCAGATCGCCGCGTGCCTGGACGAGCCGGGGTTCTCTCCGCTCCAGACCATCGAGCTCCACCTGTCGCGGCTGCGCGAGCAGATCGCGCTGGAGCAGAAGCTCTGCGCGCGGCTCGAGGGCCTGGCCCATGTCCTGCGGTCGGGTGAGGACATCCGTGTGGAGCAGCTCCTTCAAACCATCGAGGTGATGACCATGATCGAGAAGTACTATACCCCAGAGCAGCTCGCGGAGCTCAAGCAGCGCGCGGACGCGATCGGCCCCGAGAAGATGCGTGAGGCCGAGTCGGCGTGGAAGCAGATCTACGACGACATGCGGGCGGAGATGCAGAAGGGCTCCGACCCGAAGAGCGAGCCCGTGCAGCAGATCGTGAAGCGCATGCGGGAGCTCATCGACGCGTTCACGGGGAAGAACCCCGAGATCGAGAGATCGCTCAACACGATGTACCGACAGGAGCCGTCGATGAGGACCCAGCACGGGATGGATCCGGAGCTGCACGAGTTCATCGGCAAGGCGATGTCCTGATTGGCTCGCGCCGCGCGCCTCGCGACGGACCGCCCGCAACGCCCGCTCCAGACACGACCGCCTCGCCTGCCAGACCACGGCGGTCCGCCTGAGTCGACGTCGCCCCCGGGCGAGCGCCGGCGCAGGGACTGCCGGGCAGGCCGTCATTGGCCCGCGCCGGGGCCTGCGCCGGCACCGGCGCCGCCGGGTGGGCCACGAGGAGCCCATGGCACCGTGCCCCGCCGTCCGCCCGCGGCGCGCCGTGACCTTTCTGCCGCGTGGGGCAATTCGCGCCACGTGGGAGGGGGAAGCCGCCAGAGCGATCGGCCGGGCTGCAGGACGAGAGGTCGCCGTCCTCAGGGTCGAGCTGCCGCCGCGCTCGACCTGGCACTCGCATTGCTCCCTTGCGGCAGCTGCCCCGGCGCGAGCCGCCGCACGGAAGGACGTCACGGCGCACCACGCGCCCCCAGCAGCGAAGGTCCGTCATGCACCTGCCTGGAAGAGGGATCCCCTGGAAGGTTTTCTTGAACGACATCAAGGACGAGTGGGTCAAGGACAAGATCGACACCGTCGCGGCTTCACTGGCGTTCTTCGGTGTCCTCTCGATCTTCCCGTTCCTGCTCTTCGCGGTCGCCCTCGCCGGCCTCGTCATCGATCCCGCCGAGTCCGCGCAGCTGATGGGCGAGCTGTACCAGGTGGCCCCGCCCGCCGTGGCCCAGATCCTCGGCGAGCGCCTTCAGTCGCTCACCGGGGGCCAAAGCCCGGCGCTCCTGACGGTCGGCGCCCTCGGAGCGGTCTGGGCCGCCTCGGGCGGCGTCACCGCGCTGATGGACGCGCTCAACGCCGCTTACGGCGTGGAGGACAGCCGGTCGTACCTCAAGCGCCGCGGCATCGCCCTGCTGGTCACGCTCGGCGGCGCCGTCCTGCTGACGATCGCCTCGGCGCTCGCGGTCGCCACGCCGGCGCTCGCCGCGCACCTGGGCCCCTTCGCGACGCTGGTCCTCTGGCTGCGCATCCCGGTGTCGGCGTTCCTCGTGATGGCGGTCCTGGCGATCCTTTATTACGTGCTCCCCGACGTCGAGCAGAGGTTCAAGTTCATCACCCCCGGGTCGGTCGTGGCGGTCGTGATCTGGGTCGTCGCGTCCCTGGGCTTCTCCTTTTACGTCAGCCGCTTCGGCAGCTACGAGGTGAGCTACGGCGCGCTGGGCGGCGTCATCATCCTCCTCCTCTGGATGTGGATCTCGTCGATGGCGGTGCTCCTCGGCGCCGAGATCAACGCCATCATCGAGCAGCGCTCACCCGAGGGGAAGCGCACGGGCGCCAAGGACGCCAGCGATACCGGGGCGGATGTGCCCAAGACCGAGAAGGAGGAGGCCCGGGGCGCCGCGCTCCCGGCCGGCGCCGCGCGCGCCCCGCGCGAGGAGAGCTCGGGCACCGACGCCACGGTCCCCCACCGCGTCGGCTCGCGCCGCTCGGAGCTCCATGGAGGGAGGGCGTAGGCGACGCGCTTTGGAGGGAGGCGTAGGTGACGCTCCTTCGCTCCGACCCTTCGCCACCGACCCTTCGCCGCCGAACCCCGCGCAGCGGGCCTGTTTCTGCCACCGGAGCCACCGTCATGCCGTATCGACACATCCCCTCCTCGCCCTCGCTGCTCGTGCTGCTCGGCGCGCTCGTCGCGGGATGCCACGGCGCCCCGAGCGGCGCGCCGGTGACACCTCCGCCGACCGAGAGCGCGAAAGGCGCGGAGACGGGGAGCGCGCGGGGCCACGACGGCGCGGACGTCGGGGAGCCGACCGGCGCCGGCGGCGCGCCGGGTATGAGCGGCCCGCAAGGCTGCGGGGCCGACAGCCCGATGCTCAAGTACGTGGGGCAGGGCCAGGACGAGTGCGCCCGGATCCGCTTCGTCTGCGAGCCCGGCTGGAGCTACTTCAGCGACGACTGCGGCTGCGGCTGCACGAAGCAGTGACCGCCGCGCCGCGCCGCGCCGGCAGGCGCGGGGCTCGCGACAAAAACACCTCGCCCTGGGCGCCCTGCGGCATCTAGCATCGGCGTCCGCATGCGCCCCCTCCTCATCGTGAATCCCCGGTCCAGCGGCGGAAAGACTGGCAAGCTCTTCGACGAGATGCAGGCGCCCATCCAGCGCCTCATCGGCGAGGTCGACATCGTGCGCACGGAGCGCCCGCGCCACGCCGTCGACCTCGCGCGCGAGGCCGCGCTCGGCGGGCGCGAGACGGTCGTGGCGGTCGGCGGGGACGGCAGCATCAACGAGGTGGTGAACGGCCTTATGCAGGCGAGGGACCGGGGCGCCACCGGCACCCGGCTCGGGATCATCGGCGCGGGCACCGGCGGAGATCTCTGCAGGACGCTGAAGCTGGACCGCCGGCTCGACCGGTACTGCACGGCGATCGCGAACGGCGCCGCGCGCCCCGTCGACGTGGGCCGCTTCTCGTACGGGACGCACGACGGCCGACAGGCCGAGGCGTTCTTCGTCAACGTCCTGTCCGCGGGGATGAGCGGCCTCGTGGATCAGATCGTCAGCCAGACGACACGGGTGCTCGGCAACACGCTCGCGTACACGATGGCCTCGCTCCGGGGCCTCGTCGGCAGCCGCGTCGGCCGGGTGCGCTGCGTGGCGACGCTGCGCGGGGAGCGCCGCGAGGAGGAGTTCTCGACGCGCATGCTGGGCATCTGCAACGGCCGCTTCTTCGGCGCGGGCATGCAGGTCGCGCCGATGGCGAAGCTCGACGACGGGGTGTTCGACGTCATCGACCTGGGCAGCGCGCCCCACGTCCGCTTCGCGGCCGTGTCGACCGGCATGTACACGGGCGCGCACATCCGCCACCCGGACGTCCGCCACTTCCAGTGCGATCGCATCGAGCTCACGCTCCTGAACCGCGACGCCGAGCGGGCGTTCCTGCTCGACGTGGACGGCGAGCCGCTCGGGCGGCTGCCGATCACGGTCACGCTGGAGCCGAAGGCGATCGAGGTGCTGGCGCCGGCCGATTGACGAGGATGCGCAGGAGGCTCGCCGCACCGAGGGCCACCGCGCTGCGCAAACCGAGCTCCGGGCCACGCGGTTCGCGAGGACCGAACTCCCTCTCTCACACTCCGCGTCATCCTCCAGCATCGCGCCATCGAGACCTGGTTGCCAGGACACGACGTCTTCCTGCGCGCAGCCGCTCAGTCGCCCAGCGCATCGATCGAAGGTGTTGTCACGACGTGACAACGGACTGTCCCGAGCGCCTTGACGCGCCGCGAAAGCCACAGAGCCCTCACACCCCGCCCCCGTCGTCGTGCTCCCTCGAGCCCGTCGAGCCCGCGCCGCAGCGGTGGTAATGGATCTCTCATGAGCTTCATCGATTCACCTGCCGAGCTTGCCCCCGGCGCCTCCGTGGCCCCCGCCTCCTCCGCCCCACGGCTGCTGGTCGTCGGTTGCGGCGGGATCGGCGGCATCATCGCCGCGTACCTGTTCGAGCAGGGGCACGACGTCACCGCCTTCACGACGAACCCGATCATCGCGGACGCCATCAACGCCGTCGGCTTCCGGGTGCGCGGCGAGGCGAGCCCCGGCACGGTCGGCGGCCGCGCGGTGCGGGAGCTCGGCCCGGACACCCGCCCCTTCGACTACATCCTCCTCGCGACGCAGCCGCCGCAGGTCGAGGAGGCCGCGCGCGACGCGGTCGCGCACCTCGCCCCGACAGGCGCCATGATCTGCCTCCAGAACGGCCTCTGCGAGGAGCGCATCGCGCGCATCGCCGGCCCGGAGCGCACCTTCGGGGGGATCATCGCGTGGGGCGCCTCGATGGTGGAGCCCGGCGTGTACGACCGCACCTCGGGCGGCGGCTTCGTCCTCGGCCGGCTCGACGGCGCGAGCGACCCGCGCCTCGACGAGCTCGCGCGCATCCTCGAGGCGATCGGACCGACGACCGTGACGGACAACCTCGCCGGCGCGCGCTGGTCGAAGCTGGCCATCAACTGCGCCATCTCGTCGCTCGGCACCGTCGGCGGCGATCGCCTCGGCGCGCTGCTCAGGCACCGCTTCGTCCGCCGCCTCGCGCTGGAGATCATGACCGAGACCGTGCAGGTCTCGCGCGCGTCCGGCGTGCGCCTCGAGAAGGTCGCGGGGACGCTCGACCTCGACTGGATCGCGCTCACGGACGCCGAGCGCTCCGCCGTGGGCTCACCCGGGCTCTTCGCGAAGCACGCGTTGCTCCTCGCGGTGGGCGCGCGCTACCGCCGCATGCGCTCCTCGATGCTCGCCGCCATCGAGCGAGGCCGGCCGCCGGCGGTCGACTTCCTGAACGGCGAGGTCGTCGAGCGCGGCGCGGCGCTCGGCATCGCGACGCCGATCAACGCCGCGGCCCGCGAGGAGGTGCTCGCGATCGCGGCGGGCAAGCGCAAGCCGAGCCTCGCCCTGCTGCGCGCGCTGTTCGACCGGACGCGCGAGCTCGTGGGCGCGCCGTCGTCCATGCGGCCCCCGCCGCCGGCGTCGCCGGTCGAGCCGCCCGCCGGCCCGCCGCACGAGCCGCCCGCGGCCCCGCCGCAAGAGCCGCCTGCGAGCGCGACGAGCGCCCAGGCGGGTGCCTTGAGCGAACCGTCCGTCGCGGCAGCGAACGCCCAGGGCGATCTCGGGGGCGCGTAGGCGAGCGGGTCGAGCCGCTTGGCGACGGAAGACCCACAAGCAGGCAAGCAGACGAGCAGCCCAGGACATCGACACGTGTCCTGGCGTTCCTGGCGCCTGCGCGGATCGAGCGCGCCCCGTCGTCGCGGCGCGAACTCTTTGTCGTACCGTCGCGTCGAAGTTCGGTAGCATCGGGCGTCTCTTCCTGCGGATCTCGAGAAGATCCCTCGACGAGGAACCCTCGCATGACGCACTCCTTGCTCGCACTCTCCTCCCGGCGCGGCGCCGCGCTCCGCGGCGTTTCCCTCGTGCTGCTCGCCGCGCTCGCCGCGTGCGGCGACGACGGAGGAGGCGGCGGCAGCGGGGGCGCGGGAGGAGGAGGCGGCGGCGGTGAGGGCGGAGCCGGCGGCGGCGTTGTCATCGAGGAGCCGAACCGGTTCCGCCTGCGCATCGACGACGCCGAGGTCCCGTCGGTCGTGCTGGAGCTCGACAGGGACAAGGCGCTGCAGGTCTTCGGCGAGGACGGCGCCAAGAAGATCACGATCCTCAACGTGGACACGACCGGGCTGCTCCGGGACGCGCTCGAGAAGATCCAGAACGCGTGCGGGAGCAAGTGGACGGCAGACAGCGTAGACCCCCAACACGATTGCTCTCAGACCGAGCTCGGCCAGAGCTTCGGGGCGCAGTGGCGGACGTCCCCGGAGTTCGCGCTGGTGCGGCTGCTCAGCATGACGCCAGCCAACGCCAACGTGACCGGGACGTCGCTCGAAGGTTTGCAGCGGATCTTCGCGCAGAACCCCGACACCTTCAGGTTCGATTTCGCCGACGTCCTCGCCGACGCCATCACCCTCGATGTGGCGGTCGAGCCCCCTTCGGATGCCGTGCGCAGCAACCGAACAGACCCGTTCGTGCCGATCGACAAGCTCATCCTCGCGCTCCAGCAGCAGCTCCTCGCCACGCACCCGGCCATCTCCGATCCGAAGGGCAAGACCATGCCCATCACGCTCTACGAGGCCCTGCACGATCTCGAGGCGCTCGATGAGAAGCTCGGCCCCTCCGGCGATCATCCCGGCGTGCTCGTCCGTGACGATGAGTCGTTCACGACCAGGAGCGATGTCCTCCAGTCCGGCGCCGAGGGGTTCAAGATGCGCGTCGTCGCCGAGTCCGGCCTGCGCAGGGTGACGGGGCTCGACCTGTCGAAGGGAGGCGGCGACATGTTCCTCCGGCAGGGCGACGCGCCGCTCCGGTTCGACTTCAACGATCCGGAGAAGCTCCAGGTCATGGGCATCACGCAGAACCCGACCGTGGACATGCGGATCTCGCTGCGCGAGCTGCCCACCGCCGTGCCGCCCTGCACCGACTCCCCTGCCTGCAAGACGAACACGCCCGACACGCCGGTCGGCACAGATACGGTATGGACCGTCCCTCCGTACTTGCTCGAGAGTATCGTGGGCACGGCGGCTTACCTCACGTACAGCGAACGCGTGCCCTTCATGGGATGTTATTTCCGCCTGGACGGGTGCCAGGTGGGCGCCAACATCGGCGTGGGCGGCGACCCGCGCGGCTGGACCGTCTTCACGGCCAACATCGGCAGTATGCCGCCCAAGATCCCTGCGCCGCAGTTCCTCTGGGAGCTGCTCACCGAAGTAGGACAAAAGGCCATTCACGATCCCACCGGCGACGGCGTCCCTGAGATCCTGGAAGGCGCCGCCCAGCCGGTCTTCGCGCTCCACGGCGTCAGCATCGGCCTCGACGCGAGCCAGATCGTGGCCGAGCTCCGCCCGACCCTGCAGGGCCAGGCCAAAGAGATCGCGGACATCATCCTGGGCAGGTACTGGGTCAACAACGACGCGCTCGACTTCTTCTACGGCCGCGGCGCGCCGGACGGCGCTCCCACCTTGTTCTTCGTTGCCGAGGACGACCTCCGGCCTTCGGATCGAAGCTCGGAGGCCCCGCGCGCCTACACTTACGAGAAGCCCGGCTTCTTCACGAGCCCCGACCTCAGCGAGGCGAGCAAGGTCTCGACGAAGGAGCTCGACGGCCTCGACGACACGACGCACGAGAAATACCGGCTGCCGCCGGGCGCCACCACGCTGTACGCGCAGGACGACGAGGGCGCCGTCTACGAGGTCCGCTTTTACGTGCCCGAGGGCGACGATCCGGTGGAGATCACCGCCGACGTGGAGAGGCTCTGATCATGGAAGCGCGAGACAGCACCCGCCCCGCCGTCCCTGGCGCCCGCCGGCTCTCCCGGCTCGGCCCCCTGCTCGCCGCCGCGCTCTCCGGCGCGCTGCCCGGCTGCGTCGACGCCGTCACGGCGGAGCAGGCGACGCCCCCGCCGGCGCTCGGCGTGCGCGAGAGCCGCACCGTCACGCTCGACTTCCTGCGGTTCGACGCGAGGCGCTTCGCCAAGACGCTCACGCTCGATGAGCTCAAGGCCATCCCCCGGCCCACCCTCGAGGGGATATGGCTGCTCGATCTCGACATCTCGACGCTCATCGAGAACGCGCTGCTCAAGGTCATGTACATGCCCCCCGCGGAGATCTCGGCGCTCTCGCCGGCGTCGCGGAACCTCGTGGGGCTCCTGAACATGACGCCGGAGAACGCCGACCTCCGCGGCACGAGCCTCGAGGGCTTGCTCGGCGTCGGCAACGCCGTCGGGCTCCCGACGTCGAAGATCCTCTCGGACCTCACGGGCGCGGCCGGCAACGAGCGGCTCATCCCCGTCCAGATCACGGCGCAGGCCGTCCTGGAGAACCTTGTCAGCACCCACCCGAACACCCAGCGCCGGAGGGGGCCGCCGAACGACGAGCACCCGGACGGCGTCTACCCGGTCGCGCCGCACTCCATCCCCGTCACGCTGTACGACGTCGTCACCGACTTCGCGGGCCTCGCCGCGCAGTTCGGCCCGACGCCGCTCGATCCGGGCGACCCGGCCGGCGCGGAGCACCCCGGCTTCATCAAGGCCGCGTCGGGGGTGAAGGCGGCGCTCGACGACTTCACGATGACGGTCCGCGTCGACGTCAACGCCCTGCCGTACAAGGGGATCGACGCCACGATGGCCGATGTCGCGAGCGTCAACAGCACGCCCGGCCAGATAGACACCCTGTTCGACTTCAGCCAGGAGGACTGGCTCGTTCTGGACAACCTCGCCAAGAACCTCAGCATCGGCGAGCTGACCCTGGCCATCCCCGAGAGCCCGATGCTCCTGCCGGGCGGCACGAGCGAGGAGCCCGCGCCGCGCGGCAACTCGCCCGTGTGGGAACAGCCGCCCTGGGAGTTCGAGCACATCCTCGCCCGCGCCGGGGAGCTGAGGGCAACGCAGATCGAGAGCCACTGCACGAGCTACGCGCCCTCGGGCACCTCGGCGAGCGACTTCGAGGCCGTGAAGGTCTGCATCGACGAGCGCGGATGGACCGTGATCAGCGTCGATGACAGCGTCATCCTGGAAGAGCCGGCGCCGGCGCCGTCCTACTTCTGGGACATCCTCCTCGAGGTCGCCCAGGCGCGGCTCCACGACGGCGGCCTCGCCGAGGGGGAGGCCAACCTGGAGGTGACCCTCCGCGACGTGCCGGTCGGCGTGAAGACCGAGGATCTCGTCGCGAGCATCAAGCAGAACCTCGCGAGCGATCCGGCGGTCCTCAAGGACATGGCGCTCGAGCTCAACGACAACGCCGCCGGCGACGCGGACTTCTACCTCTACCAGCCGAGCACCGAGAGCGGCGTCGCCGGCCAGCGGGATTACCTCTACTTCGTCGCGCCCGACGACATCCGCAAGGACGCGGACGGCGCGCGCGTGCGCGACTACGCGTACGAGAACCCTGGCTTCTTCTCCGACCCCGCGCTCGCGAAGAAGGTGTCGACGACCGAGGAGATCGACGGCGACGCGCTCCACGAGAAGGTGGAGGTCAAGGCAGGAGATACGCTGTACTTCGCGGACGACGAGGGGCACCGCTACGAGATCGAGATCGGCGACAAGCCGAGCCCCCATCGCCTCTCGCTCACCCTCACCCGGATCCAGTGATCGGCCCCCCCACCGTGAGGACCCGTCTCATGCAAGGAGCTCTGCCGCCCTCGCGGCCCCGCGCCCGTGCGCGTGCGCGCGCGCATCAACGGACACGACGTGAACTCGCCGCGCTCTCGCTCGCGACAGGCCTCGTGTGCCTGACGGCGGCGCCGGGCGCGCGCGCCTCGGGCCTCGACGCGCCCTGGGTGACGAGCGGCGTCTCGGGCCCCACGACGTCCGACGCCGCCGCCGTCTACTGGAACCCGGCCGAGCTCGCGGGCGTCCAGCGGCCGGAGCTCATGCTCGGCGCGGGCCTCATCGTCGGCCACGCCTCCTACCTGCGCGAGCGGCGCGGCACCTACCAGACGCCGGACACCCTCCAGTTCAAGCTCCCGCTCGATCCGGCGAACGTCGACGCGGGCAAGACCGGCCGCGCCGAGGAGGTGTCGACGACGCCGATCGCGCCGACGGGCAACGCCTTCCTGGCTATCCCGGCCCTCCCGAACCGCCTCACCGTGGGCCTCGGCCTGTACGTCCCCTACGCCGCGGCGCTCAACTTCCCGGACGGCGCGCAGCGCTGGCAGCTCCGGCAGGCGTTCATCGTCTCGACGTCGCTCACGGCGGCCGCCGGGCTCAAGCTGACCGACCAGGTCTCGCTCGGCGCCGGCGTCTCCTACGTCAGCGGCCTCGCCGAGCTCTCGAAGGTGCAGGACTTCGGCAGCCTCAAGGAGTTCCACGACGGCCTCGACTACCTCAAGCAGGACAACGACTTCGGCCCGAGCACGCCGTCCGAGCTGCGCGAGCTCGACGTCCTCGCGCGCTCCATCGCGATCAAGCAGGCCCTGTCGCACGGCGCCTCCTTCCACGTCGGGCTCGCCTTCAATCCCAACAAGGATCTCCGCTTCGGCCTGACGTACCAGCACAGCGCCGCGATGCGGTACAAGGGCAAGTTCGCCATCGACATGAACCACCCGTTCTTCACGCAAGACCTCGCCGAGCAGGGCCTGCGTTACAAGCCGCTGGTCGAGGGCGACGCGGAGCTCTCGTTCACGCTCCCGAAGCGGCTCACCGCCGGCGTCGGCTACCGGGTGAACGACAAGCTCAGCCTCGATGGGCTCCTCTCGTACGTGCTCTACTCGGACATCGAGGCGTTCGTGGTCAAGGCCTCTTCTCCGGACCTCGCGCAGCCGAAGCTCGGGATCACCGATCGGGTCACCGTGACGCTGCCGCGCCGGTGGAACGACACGGTATGGGCGGAGATCGGCGCCAAGTACAAGCTGAGCGAGGCGTTCCTGGCGACGGCGTCGGTCGGGTATCAATCGCCGGCCTCGCCGGAGAGCACGATCGACGTGGCCTCGCCCGACAACCACCGGCTGATCGGGGACGTCGGCGGCGTCTTGACGATCAGCGATCGCGTCTCGCTCTCGGGCGACGTCCGCGTGCAGGGCATCTTGCCGCGCACGGTGACCGGCTCGGACTACGACCTCGGCAACGGGGAGTACACGCTGGTGCTCACGACGGTGGGCGGGCACCTCAAGGTCGTGTTCTGAACGCGAGTCGCTGACCTACGAGGGCGTGCTCCAGCTGAACTCGAGGATGCTGTCGTTGAAGTCGCTGTCGTCTCCATTTTCAGCGACGATCACCAGGAGGTTGTAGCTGCCGATCGTATAAGGACCGCCAGATTTCAGCTGGTGGGACTTGAGCCACGCTCCGTTGATGTCCGTCTGATACTCGAACTTCACGCGCAGGCTCGCTCTTCCATTGGCGACGATGGTCGACTGGCCCGTCATCGCGTTGCGCTCGCCGGAGCCGACGAAGGCGCAGAGCACCTCATCGTTGCGCGTGATGGTGATCTTTTGAGTGTGCCTCGAGTTGGTCGTACTCTTGACGGTCACGGTCACGCCATCCGGAAGCTCATCGATTTCACAGGTGTTGCCGACCAGTTGAGGCATGTGCTCGTGCTCCTTCCTGGGGATCGCGTACAGTGGCCGGGAGAACGACCGTCGAGAGCGCGGACGGTTTCGCGGCGTTAAAGGATGGCTATCAAACCTGCCGCAAGCGCGCAACGGCAAACATTCTCCTGCACTGGAAGCGGTCATGGGCAGGTGATGGGCAGACCGGCCTGACTCAGCCGGAGCGCGGCGCGCCGGTCCTGCGACAGGGCGTGCTGGTGTCTCACAGGCCAGGATCGCCGGGCGCCGTCCCCGCCGGGCGTGAGGCGGGCGGAGGTCCTACGGAGCTTGCGAGCCGGGATGACCCCGCCCATGTTCCCGGTCACGAGGTCGTGTCGCGCCGCCCAGCTCGGGCGGCCGTGCCTGCTCCTCCGCGCCGTCCGCTCGTCGAGTCAACATGGAAGCATCCCTCCCTGGAGTTCCAGCGCCGGGCGAGATCATCGCGAACAAGTATCGAGTCGAGCGCACGCTCGGCCGCGGCGGAATGGGCGTCGTCCTGGCCGCGGAGCACCTGGCGCTGAGGCAGCCGGTCGCGCTGAAGCTGCTGCTCCCAGGCAGCGTGCGGTCGCGCGACGCCGTGGAGCGCTTCCTGCGCGAGGCCCGCGCCGCCGCCTCGCTCCAGAGCAGGCACGTGGTCCGCGTGCTCGACGCCGGCCTGCTCGACGCGGGCGCGCCGTACCTCGTGATGGAGCGCCTCTCGGGGCACGATCTCCGGGCCGTGCTCCGCGCGCGCGACCACCTCCCGGTCGCCGAGGCGGTCGACCTCCTCCTGCAGGCCTGCGAGGCGATCGCCGAGGCCCACGCGCACGGGATCATCCATCGCGACCTGAAGCCGGCCAACCTGTTCCTCTCGAGCGACGAGAGCGGCCTCGAGCTCGTCAAGGTGCTCGATTTCGGTCTATCGAAGTGCGTCGAGGACGACGAAGCCGGGAGCCTCACGAGCCCGGGCGTGATCGCGGGATCGATCCCGTACATGGCGCCCGAGCAGGCGCTCAGCTTGAAGTGCGCGGACGCGCGCGCCGACATCTGGGCGCTCGGCGTTATCCTCTATGAGCTCATCACCGGGCGCCTCCCCTTCGAGACCGGCTCGACGCCGGAGCGCCTGCTCCTTTGCGTCGAGGAGCCGCCGGCCCGCGTCGGCGGGTGGGGTATCGACGCGCCGGAGGGCGTCGAGCGCGCGATCGAGCGCTGCTTGCAGAAGGATCGCCGCCAGCGGCCACAGACGGTCGCCGAGCTGGCCCGGGCGCTCCAGCCGTTCGGGACGCCGGCGGCCTTCGAGTCGCTCGAGCGCATCAGTCGATTCCAAGCGCCAGGCGGCCCCGGCGAGCCGCCGGTCGAGCCCACCGTCGGGATAGCGCCGTCCGGGGGTTCGATGCGCCGCCGTGACGAGCGCGCCGCTCCGGAGACATCGCTGCAGTACAACGCAACGGAGCGGATACCATGGAATGGGGGCGCCGCTCCGGAGACATCGCTGCCGCACAGCGAAGCGGCGCGGATACCATCGCATGAGGGCGCCGCGTCGGAGACACCGCGGCCCCACAGCACGACGAAGCGGATACCGTGGCATGAGGGCGCCACGCGGGCGAAGCCAGGGCGGAGCACGTCCCTGCTCATCGGCGCCGTCACCGCGGCCGCCGTGCTCGCGTGGGCGCTCTCGCGCGCGCCGCTGTCGTGCGCGCCCTCGGAGATCGCCCCGGAGCGGCTCGCGAGCTTCGCGCCGTTGCTCGCCGAGCCGGTCATGCCGCCGGATCCGACGACCGCGGCGCAGATCAGGCTGGGCCGGATGCTCTTCCACGAGCCGCGCCTGTCCAAGAACCACGACGTGGCCTGCAGCTCGTGCCACCCGCTCGCGACCTGGGGCGTGGATCGCAGGAAGCTGTCGCGGGGGAGCGAGGGCCGCGAGCCCCCGCGAAATACGCTCAGCGTCTACAATATGGCCGGCTATTTCGCGCTGCTCTGGGACGGCCGGAAGGACAACCTCGTCGACCAGGCCAAGGAGGTGCTGCTGTCGCCGCGCGCCATGGCGGCGACGCCCGAGGGGATCGAGGCGGCGCTGCGCTCGTCCGAGGGGTACATGCAGGCGTTCGCCGAGGCGTTCCCGGATCCGCCGCACACAGCGACGTTCGACAAGGTGGCGCGGGCGCTCGCGGCCTTCGAGAAGACGTTGTTCACGAGGAGCCGCTGGGACAGGTTCCTCGAGGGCGACAGGGCCGCGCTGAGCGACGACGAGAAGGCGGGCTTCAACGTGTTCGTCGACACCGGCTGCATCTCCTGCCACTTCGGCCCTGACATCGGCGCGACGATGTACCAGAAGGCGGGGCTCGTGAAGCCGTGGCCCGACACGAAGGATCGGGGCCGCTACGAGATCACGCGGCGTGACGTCGACTGGATGGTCTTCCGGGTGCCCAGCCTTCGCAACGTGGCCGAGACAGGCCCTTACTTCCACGACGGCTCGGTCTCCTCGCTGGAAGAGGCGGTGAGGATGATGGGCAGGCACCAGCTCGGCAAGGAGATGGACGATAGAGAGGTGCGCCTGATCGCCCGGTGGCTCGGCAGCTTGACCGGCGACATCCCTCGTGACGACATCGAGCTCGACGCGGCGTCGCGCGCCATCGTGATGGACCGCGGCGCGCCTTGATCGGGTGGGGTCGAGCCCCAGGGGCGTTTGGACCCCTCGCGCTCGCCTGAAGCAGCGCGCATGCCACGACACTTGACCTAACGTTTCAGGCGCACCCAGCACTCGTCGTCCTCGTACACGGACTCCTGTTTGGCGGTGCTACGGGCTGGAAGATGCGTTTACGTCGTGGCTGTTCGCCACGGGCGAGCGCGTGGCTCTCCGGGAGGAACAGGTGTCTCCTCCAGCAAGACAGGGGGCTCGGAGGCCTCGTGCTCAGCGCCGGAGATCAGGGGAACGATAGGCCTCGTTTTCGGCACAAACGCGGGAGCTCGGCGGCGGACGCCCGGCCCGCTCGCCGTGGCATGTCGGTTGCGAAGCCTCTCGCCGCACGCTTCGTCTCTCGCCGACGACGCCGCTTCAACGCGAATTCGACGTCGATTCAACCACCGAGCCAGGCACGTGGCGCGTGGGTCGACGCGCAGAGGGCGGCTCGCCGGCGCCGAGACGACCAACAACCCGAAGGAGCTGACCATGAAGCACCTGTTCTTCGCCGCGTTCTTGCTGCCGGTCGCGCACGTCGGCGCTGCCGACCCCGCCACGCCCGGATCGAGCGAAGGCGCGGTGGTCGAGGCTGCCGCCGAGATCCACACCGAGGTGATGCCGCTCGCCGCGCCCATCTGCCTGCCCGGTGAGAAGCTCGTGTGTACCCTGGGGCCTCCGCCTCGCTGCCGTTGCGAATGACCGCCGCGAAGGGCCGTCGAGCGCGGCCCGCGCCGGCCCTTCCGCGAGCGCGTAGCTCGCAGGGAGCGGGGGCCGCTGGCGACTTCGCAGCAAGGGCCGCTCGCCGTGAGCGCCTGTCGTTCTCAGAGACATCGCTGTTTCACCTGTCCGGTCACCATCGAGGAGAGTCGAATGTTCACTCGCTTTACAAAGCAATCCATGTCCGTCCTTCTCGCGTCGCTGCTGGCGAGCTTCACCCTGTTCGGCTGTCAGGTCGAGGTCGCCGAGGAGCCGTCTCCCGACGGCGAGGTGGGCGAGACGGGCCAGGAATTGCTCAACTGCAAGGGCCAGTGCGCCAAGTTCTACATGCTCTGCCTCCAGTGGGGCGAAGACTACGAATCGTGCGCCGCCGAGCGCGATGCCTGCATGGCGGAGTGCGACGAGCAGACCTGCGAGCCCGGGGAGCCCGGTTGCTGCCAGGGTCAGCCGACCTGCTGGTAATCGCCTTTCCCTCGAGGGGCCGCGCCCGGAGCGGCTCCCCTCCTTCGCTCGCGCCTCCCTCGCCGCCGCGAAGAGGTCCCAGGACCCATCTCCTCTAACGGTGGGGAGCGCTCCGGAGGCCAAGGGAGGGCGACGCGGGAGACCACAGGGCATGCTAGAAAGCGTCCTGTGAGTCTGGGGGAAAGCGCGATCGTCTGCCCAGGGTGCAGCGCGGAGAACTCTCCGTTCAACCCACGCTGCACCCGCTGCGACGCGCCGCTCTCGGACGAGCCGCAATCGCGCTCCGCGACCGCCGAGGAACTCCCGTCGAGCCGTTCCACATCTCGCGACGAACACGCTTCCTCGAGCCTCCCGATCGATCCGCTCGCGAGCACGATCGTCGTCCCGGACGGCGGCGTGCCCGTGCCTCCGGCGCTGCCCGGGGCCGAGGTGTCGCTCAATCTGCGCCCTGGCACGAAGCTCGGCCGGTTCGAGGTGGTCGATCGCCTCGGCGAGGGCGGCATGGGCGTTGTGGTGCGGGCGCGCGATCACGTGCTCGGCCGCGACGTGGCGATCAAGGTGCTGCGGCCCGAGGTGCTGGGGCGATCGGGCGCGTCGAACGCGCTCGCGCGGCTCGTCCGCGAGGCGCAGGCCATGGCGAGGATCAAGCACCCCAACGTCGTCACGGTGCACGAGGTCGACGTCTCGGACGGGCAGGTGCGCGTGGTGATGGAGCACGTCGAGGGCCGGACGCTGCGCGCGTTCTGCGAGGAGGAGCGGCGGCCCGTCGCGGAGGTCCTGGCGGCGTTCCTCCAGGCGGGCAAGGGGCTATCGCAGGTGCACAACGCGGGCCTCGTGCACCGCGATTTCAAGCCCGACAACGTGCTTGTCGGCGCCGACGGCCGCGTGCGCGTCACCGATTTCGGGCTCGCGGGGCTCGCGGAGGGCGAGGCCGGCGGCGGCCGCTCAGAGGCGAGGATCGATGTCGCGCTCACGCGCTCGGGCTCGTTCCTTGGGACGCCGGTCTACATGGCGCCGGAGCAGCACCGGCGAGAGGCGGCGGATGCGCGGGCCGATCAGTATTCGTTCTGCGTGTCGCTGTGGGAGGCGCTCGCGGGCGAGCGCCCGTTCGCGGGCGAGACCTACGACGAGCTGCGCGAGAACGTCGCGCTCGGGCGCGTGCGGCAGCCGCCGCGAGGGGCCGAGATGCCGGCGCGGATCCGCCGCTGCCTCGATCGCGGGCTCTCCGTCGACAGGGACGCTCGATATCCCGACATGGACGCGCTGATCGCCGATCTCTCGAAGGATCCGGCGGCGGCGTGGAGGCGCGGGCTCGTCGCGGCGTCGGGGCTCGCGGTCGCGGGCCTGCTCGTGTTCGCGTTCGCGCGTCAGCCGCCGGACCGGCTCTGCAAGGGCGGCGAGGCGAGGCTCGCGGGTGTCTGGGACGAGGCGACGATGGCCAAGGTGCGGGCAGCGTTCGTCGGCACCGGGCGGCCATACGCGGAGGACATGTACCGGCGCGTGGAGAAGGCGCTGGATGAGCGAGCGCGCGCGTGGGTCGCGATGTACGCGGACTCGTGCGAGGCGACGCACGTGAGGGGCGACCAGTCGGCCGGGCTGCTCGATCTCCGGACGGTGTGCCTCGAGCGCCGCCGCCAGGAGATGCGGGCGCTCACGGCGCTCTTCGCGCACGGCGCGGACGCCGAGGTGCTCGATCGATCGATCGAGGCGTCGCTCGCACTCCCAGGCCTCGCGGGCTGCGCGGACGCGGGCGCGCTGACCGCGGCGGTCCCGCCGCCCGTGGACGCCGCGGCGCGGGCCCGCATCGACGCCCTGCGAGGTCGCCTTGCCGAGGTCAGGGCCCTCGACGAGGCCGGCAAGTTCGGCCAGGCGCTCGCGCTCGCGCGGCCGATCGCCGACGAGGCCCGCGCGGCGGACCATGCCTCGATCGAGGCCGAGGCGCTCTTGATGCTCGGGCGCGCGGCGCGGGACGCGCACGACGCCCCGGCCGCGGAGGCGGCGCTCCGCGAGGCGCTGCGCGCGGCGGCGCGGGCCAGGGACGACGCCCTCGCGGCGGAGGCGTGGCCCCAGCTCATCTACGTGGTGGGCTATCTTCAAGGCCGGCACGCCGACGCGCTCGCGCTGCAGCTGGCGGCCGAGGGCGCGGTCGAGCGGACCGGGGGCGACGCGCTGGCGAGCGCGCGGCTGCTCGCCACGCTGGGCAGCGTCCTCGACGAGCAGGGGAAGTACGGCGAGGCAGCGCAGCACATCGAGCGCGCCCTGGCGGGCTTCGAAAAGGCCCTCGGCCCGAGCCATCCCGAGGTCGGGGCGGCGTGGAGCCGCCTGGGCACCGCCCTCCTCCACCTCGAGAGGTTCGACGACGCGGAGCGCGCAACCACTCGAGCGCTCGCCGTCCGAGAGGAGACGCTGGGCCCCTCTCATCCGAGCGTCGCGCTCACGCTCAACAGCCTGGGTCGCCTCTTCAACACCCAGGGCAAATACCGAGATGCGTTGCCCCGGATCGAGCGCGCCATTGCCATTCAGGAGAGGGCGCTCGGCCCCGATCACCCGTTCCTTGCGGCCTCCGTCAACAACCTGGGCAACGCGCTCGTCATGCTCGGAGAGACCGACGCGGCCAGGCGCGCTCACGAGCGGGTGCTCGCCATCCGGGAGAAGGCGCTCGGCCCCGATCACCCCGACGTGGCGTCATCCCTGAACAACATCGGGGCCGTCCTTGAGATGCAGCAGAAGTTCGCCGAGGCGACGCCTTATTACGAACGGTCGCTCGCGATCCGTGAGAAGGCGCTCGGCCCCGATCACGCGAGCGTGGCCTCCTCGCTCGGCAACCTCGGGAGCGCGCTCGTCGCGCAGAAGAGGTATTCCGAGGGCCTGGTGCGCCTCGAGCGCGCCGCGGCGATCCAGGAGAAGGCCGTGGGCCCGAGCTCGCACGCCGTCGCATCGATGCTCACCGGGATCGCGAGCGCCTACGACGACATGGGCGAGCCGGGAAAGGCGCGCCCGTTCGCCGAGCGGGCGCTCGCCATCTATGCGGAGAAGAGCGAGGGCGTCTCTCCCATCGAGCTCGCGGATACGCGCTTCCACGCGGCCCGGGCGCTCTGGGGCTCGGCGCGGGACCGGACGCGGGCGATGAAGCTCGCGACGCTGGCGCGCGACGCCTATGCGGCCGAAGAGGGGGAGTACGCGAAGCGAGCGCTCACGACGGCGAACGAGTGGCTCGCGGCGCACGGCGGCGCGCGGTGAAGCGGGGGCAGCGCTCGGGGAGGAGCTCCCGACGTCACCCATCGAAGGCAGGGCGCCGGCCGCCTGCTCCGGCCACCCGGTGCTTCGCCAGCAGCTTCTGCAGGTACGTCCGGTTGAACCCGGACTCCCGCGCTGCCTGCGACACGTTCCCCCCGTGGCGATCCATCAGCGCCACGAGGAACGCACGCTCCAGCTCGGCGACGCCCGCCTCGCGCGCCGCGTCGAGCTCGTCGGCGGAGAGCCGCGAGAAGCGCGGCGCCAGCGGCCCGGGGGCTGCGGGCTGAGCCACATCGGGCGGGAGCAGATCGACATCGAGCTCCGGTCCCGCCGCCAGGATGCACGCGCGCTCCACCACGTGGGCGAGCTCGCGCACGTTGCCCGGATACGCGTGCTCGCGGAGCGCCCGCGCGGCGCGCTCCGTGAAGCGGGGCCGCTCGCCGGGGCGTTTCCAGCAGGTGCGGAGGAAGTGCTCGACGAGGAGCGGGATATCGCCCGCGCGCTCGCGCAGCGGTGGAATCCCGATCTCGATCACCTTGAGCCGGAAGTACAGATCGCGCCGGAACTTCCCTGCCTCGACGAGCGCCGGCAGATCCTGGTGCGTCGCCGCGATAACGCGGACATCGACCTTGTCGGTCCGGTCGGAGCCCACGCGCTGGATCTCTCCGAACTGCAGGAAGCGCAGGAGCTTCGCCTGCACGTCGGGCGCGATCTCCGCGACCTCGTCGAGGAAGAGCGTGCCTCCCTGCGCCGACGCGACCCTCCCGACGCGGTCCCGGTCGGCTCCGGTGAACGCGCCTTTGACGTGGCCGAAGAGCTCCGACTCGAGGATGGCGCCCGGCAGCGCCGACGTGTGCAGCGTGACGCAGGCCTTGCCGCGCCGCGGGCTGTTCACGTGGAGCGCGCGGGCGATGAGCTCTTTGCCGGTGCCCGTCTCCCCGCGCACGAGCACGGTCGCGTCCGAGTCGGCCACCTGCGCGACCGTCTTGAGGAGCGCGAGCATCCTGGCGTCCTGGGTGACGATGCCCTCGAAATCGTAGCGGGCGAAGAGGTCGTGCTCGAGGCTCTGGTTCCGGCGGCGAAGCGCCTCGCGCTCGATGGCCCGCCTCAGGAAGAGCCCTGCGAGCTCGGCGAACTCGGCGACGAAGCGGAGCGCCTCGCCGCTGGCGGCGCGGGTCCTGTACTCCACGTAGACGGCTCCATAGACGTCGGCGCCGTGGGCGAGGGGCGCCACGAGCGCGGCGGAGGCGCCCGACTCCTCGAGGCTCTTGAGGAGCGAGGAGCGCGGCTCGTCGGCGTCCCTGGAGAGGTGAACGATCTGCCGAGTCTCGATGGCCTGCCGCACGAGGCCGCGGCTGAACTTGCGCTCCTTGTCGGAGGTCGTCGCCTTGTCGAAGTGGACCGCGAACTTCTGCTGGTACGATCCGTCCTCACGGACAACGATGAAGCCGCGATCGGCGCCCGTCGCCTCGAGGACGCGGCGGAGCACGAGCTCGGGAGCCTTCGCGTCATCGTCCTCCGAGAGGAGGATTCTTACGATCTGAAGGAGCGAGGGGTAGAGATCCATGGCCGCAGCGGCCAGGGTACGATGAGGGGGCAAGGGTGCACAGAGCGATTTCCCGTGGCGTCGGCGGTTCTGCCGTGGTGTCGCCCGGGAGCGTCGCGGCGAATGGCTGGTCGCCCGCGCGCGCACTGACCTGGCACCGGTTGCTCGCCGGGGACGTGGTCCGGGCTGCATTGGGTGGGGGAGCGGTCGGCTTGCGCTGCCTCTACGGTACGCACCGAGGGCACCGCCGGAAGCGTCCGGCCGACCCAGGATCGCGGGGTTAGCGCCCGCCGTCGGCAGGTCCCTCTGTGCCAATGTCGGGTAGGACAACTCCCCTGTGGAGAGAGAGCGCGCGCGGAGAACGAAGGGCGGGCCCCTTTGTCCTCCCCTCCGTGCTCGGCACAACAAGGTGCATTGAAGGCCGTCGGGGGCGCCGTGCCACCGCAATTGCGATGCTTGTTGCGCAGGCCGACCAGGGCGTTCCCTGGTTGATAGGGGCGGCGCCAGCCCCGCGCGTCGGGGCGCGAGTTTGCTCACATTCCGGGAGCATGTTGCAATCCGTGTCACGCGCGCACACATCCCCCGAATGTCCGGACACACGCGGTGCGACGAGAGCGGATATCCGAACCACTGACCACATCTCGCGCGCACCCTTATTTCCTGGTATGCGCATTGCGAGCGCTTAGAAGGGTAGGACGCCGGAGGCTCGGCCTCTCGTCCCTGCCACAGGAATGGGGTGGGCTGATTATGCTCTTCAAAAATCTGGCCCCGGCGGCCTTTCTGGCGCTCGTCACGGCAACAGCATTTCCTGGCCATGCCGACATGCCCGCCGTGATCGACGGCGAATTCCGGATCCAACCCTACGTACTGCCGAACGGTCAAGGGTATCGGCATCTCACATCGATCATCCACGAAGAGAAGAACGAACTGGTCCTCTTCGGCGGCCTGGGCAACGGCCCTCCATCGCCGCCGACGCCGATGAATCATAATGTGTACACGCTGAACCTGACGAAACCGCCGTCCCAGCAGCAGTGGATTAACCGAGGGCGCGATGTCGAGGTGGCGGAGCCGTGGTTCACAACCACGAATGGATTCGTCCAGCTCGACGACGAATACTATCTTGCATGCGATGACTCCGGCACCGATACGGTGTATTCCTTCGACGCGAACACGTACAAATTCAGCCCCCTGTCCACGTCACCCCTCACGGATATCAGCGCGGAGGATTGCTGCGCGGTCGGAGTGAAGATATGCCAAGGCAACGAATGCGGTGACAAGGCCGAAAAGAGAATCTACATCATGGGCGGGCAAGACCCCAACGCCGAAGGCTCCCTCTCGTTCGTCCGTTACTATTCGATCACCCATAATAGATGGGAGCAGGTGGCGAGCATGAACGTGGAGCGAAGGCATCTGGGCTGCGCCGCTGTCGCGCGGGGAGGGGAAGCGTCCATCTATGCGATATCCGGCGGCGATTCATCCATCGGCAAGTCGCTCCGCTCCATGGAAGTGTATGACATCGCGCAGGACAAGTGGACGCTGTATGACAATTTTGGCGTGGGTCGAACCCGGTTCGGCGTTCGGAACGTGGACGACAAGTATCTCTTGCTGATCGGCGGCGACGCGAATTGTACAGGCGGAATATGTCCGCAGCCTGATCAGCCGCTCCGCCGGATCGACATCATTGATGTCCGGAAACGAGATCCCAGGTTCATCTCCTCCGACGATTATGTGCTCCCGGAGCTCAATAGCCCGAGGCATAGCCCCGCGACGAGCTTGAGGAAGATGAAGGGCAACAACCAAGAAGAAAAATACATGCTCTACGTGGTCGGCGGCAGGACGCGCGACAGCGCAGGCTTGGGCGTGTTGACGACGACCGAGGTCTTGTCGTTCTCCAAAATCACCCCGCCAAAGTGAAGGGCGCTCCGTAGCGGCTCGACGTCGGCGTCGAGAGGTTCACCCCCGGATGGTCGCGCCGTGGATATGCGCCGCCAGATCGGCGTACTTCATGCGAAACCGCCCGCAGCCCTCCGGTAGCGGCGCTCGGGGCGGGATGCCCTGGCAGCTGTCGGATCCCGCAGGATTGCGCAGGATGACCGACGCGGGCGCGCCGTCGGCCCCACGCTCGATCTTCTCGCCCGCGACCCAGTGGTAGCCCCCTTCCCATTTCAGGAGAATGGGCACCTTCTCGCCGCGCCCCAGGGCCCCGGCGACATCGTCGGCGACGGACGCGCCGCTGCGCAGGAGCGACGAGACGCTCGTGTAGCTGCCGCCCATGATGTCCTGGAACAGGCTCGTGAAATTGCCGAGCGGGACGCGCGAGTCGCCCCCCAGAGCAGCCCAGAACGAGTCGTTGTCCTCGGGGTTGTCGTAATCGAAGATCCAGCTCATCAGGGTCGCGTGGTTCATGAGCGCGGACTGGAACAGCCGGTCGATGTCGATGCGGCCCGAGGCGTCGCGCGAGATCGCGTTGCGCGGCATCCTGAGCACGCGGCCGGAGCGGAGCGTCACCTCGCCCGCCTCCCGCGTGATCCCGTCGAGGAGCCGCACGAACTCGGCCGGATCGACGCGCAGCAGGACGTACTCCATCGTTCCCGCGCCGCACGTGCCGTGGCGCGCCCCCTGCTTGATGCGCAGCGGGTTGTCCACGTGCCGGATCGCCTGCGCGAGCACGAGGTTCGGATCGATGCCGCCCTCGAGGATGAGCCTGCCATCGCGCCGGACGCCCGCCATGGTCGCGAGGTTCGGCAGGAGCGCCCCCGCGTGCAGCCGGCCCGCGGCGAGCAGCCTGCCGAGCGCGGCCAGCGCGCGCGCGTCGCCCCCGAGCGCGCGCCTGACCTCGTCGAGGCGCGCGCTCCGATCGGCGGCGAGCGCGCCGGAGGCGGTGGTCGTCGGCCTGTCGCCGACCGAGTCGACGGCGGGCGGCGGGGAGTCCGGGTCCGGCTCGGCCCCGGGCACGAACTGCGGGAGCCTGCTCGCGTCCGTGAAGTAGCCCTGGTCGTGGCGCGAGGCCGCGGCGGACGCCTGGACCAAGGACGGCTTGCGGCCGAGCGCCGCCACCTCGTCCGGGCTGAGCCCCGCGGCCTTGGCCATGGCCTCGTCGAGCGACTGCGAACGCCGGGCCGTGAGGCGCCTGTCGAGGGCGGCGATCGTCGCGGCGTCGACGATGCCCGTCTGCGGCAAGCTCTCCGCCGCTTGCAACGCCACGATGGCGACGTGCGTCTTCGGCCCGAACGAGCCGTCGGCCTTCATCGCGTGGCCGAGCGCGCCGAGCGCCTCTTGCAGGGCGCGCACGCCGTCGCCGTGCGCCCCCTGCGCGAGCGTCGCCGCGCCCGCCGCGACCGACCTCACCACCTCGTTCGACGCGAGCTCGGGGGCGCCGAGCCCTGTATTTCCGCTGTCCCCCATGGGTCCCCTCCTGCGATCACCAGGCGCGCTGGGTCTGTCCCAGGATACCGTGCCCGACCGTCCCGCGGCTCATGCCGGCAGCACGCACCAGCTCGACGGCGCTGTCGCCGTACGGTGCGACGGGGGCGTGGGGACCAGGGGATCGAGACATCCTGGCCGATAAACAAGACAAAACTCGACGAAATCTAGAGAATAAGCTCAAATTACCAGCTAAATTCAGGCTCAATCCAGAATTTTATCTCTGGTAACTAGATAAACGAGAGCCACATCCAGAGAATCGTCTTAAAAAACCACATCAATGCACCCTGGATCCAGAGAAGAAGCTTAAAAATCGAGCCAATCAGGGCGGCCCGCTCGTGCTCACACGGCGAAGACACACCCGGGGTGGTGGGGGGGGCTTCCCCCACCCTGCCGGAATGATGGAGCCGCCAAGACGCCACAAGACGCCAAGATTTTTGTGTTTTTCTTGGCGTCTTGTGGCGTCTTGGCGGTTCAAAAGACCCCACCTTCGGCCAAAGCCCCCACCACCCGCCCCGGCTCGACCTCCAAGAGCCGATGTAGCTGGTTGCCTGTTCGTCTGGTCGCTGACGCGCCTATTCGTCAGTTCATAGACAATCACGACCTTCCGTGCCTGCGCCATAAGGCTTCGCCCTTCACCATCCATAGGTCCGAATGGCACCATGCATACCTTGGCGCCCGCGCTGCGTTGTGGCTGGCCATCGTGCATCGACGGCTCTCCGACGAGCGCTCGCTCCTCGCCGGGCGAGGACGCCTCCTGGCACGGCTTGATGTCGCTGATCTCGAAGGGCTCGACCTACCTGTTCCTCACCGCCTTGCCTCACCGCCCGCCCCCGGGCAGGCTTCGCCCATGGGCCAGCCCGCCGAGAAGCAGCGCCGCGCCACGTACGCCGACCTCGGCGCCGTCCCGCCGAACAAGGTGGCGGAGCTCGTCCGCGGCACCCTGCACGTGTTCCCCCGGCCGGCGCCGCGGCATGCACAGGCAGAGACCGAGCTGGCTACCGAGCTCGTTGGCGCGTTCGGGCGCGGGCGCGGGGGCCCTGGCGGCTGGCGCATCCTGGTAGAGCCCGAACTGCACTTCCCGGACCCGGCGGCGCCTGGTGAGATCGACGCGCTCGTGCCCGACCTCGCCGGCTGGCGGACCGAGCGCATGTCCGAGCTGCCCAAGACGGCCTACTTCGCGCTCGCTCCAGACTGGATCTGCGAGGTGCTGAGCGCATCCACGGAGAAGCTCGACCGCGACGAAAAGATGCCTATCTACGCGCGCGAGGGCGTGCGGTATGCGTGGCTGGTCGACCCCATCGCGCGGACCCTCGAGGCCCACGTGCTCGACGCGGATCGTCGCTGGGGACCCGCGGCCGTCTACCGCGACGCCGCGCGCGTTCGCGTCGCGCCGTTCGACGCCATCGAGCTCGAACTGTCCGTGCTCTGGGCGGAATAGCAGGTTACTACGCCGTAAGCCCCCAGCCATCGCCATGGGCACGGCCCTCTTGCGGCTCCCGCCGGCGTCGACGGTGCGGCGGCATCACGCGTCTCCCTCGCGAAGCTTGCCTTGCCGGCGGATCTGACATCCCGACAGAGCAGGTCCGCGGAGACAAACCTTGGCAACAGCGCCGGCGCTCGAATCCTCGCCGTCCTTCATGAAACGTCCTCTCCGTGAGCGGAGAGACACGCATCGTCGAGCCCCCTGAAGGTATCATCCTGTCGATACTCTCGACGATCCCGGCACCGCGCACGCCCATGAGCACCCCTTCGACCTCTGCCCCCGACGAGCCCGTCCTCCGCGTCCGCGCCCTCCACAAGTCCCACGCCCTCGGCGCGACCCCCATCGAGGTGCTCCGCGGCGTCGACCTCGACATCCACCCCGGCGAGATGTGCGCGATCATGGGCCCCTCCGGCGTCGGCAAGAGCACGCTGCTCTCGTGCGTCGCGGGCCTCGAGTCGCCCGATCGCGGCGAGATCCGCGTGCTCGGCGAGGACATGGCCGCCCTCGACGAGCACGGGCGGACCCTGCTGCGGCGGCGCCGCGTCGGCATCGTCTACCAGTTCTTCAACCTCGTCCCGACCCTCACCGGCTACGAGAACATCATCCTCCCCTACCTCATCGACGGCGCCGCGCCCGACCACGACGCCGCGTCGCGCATGCTCGATCGCGTCGGCATGCGCGCCCGCGCCGAGCACCTGCCCTCGCAGATGTCCGGCGGCGAGATGCAGCTCATCTCCATCGCCCGCGCCCTCGTCCGCCGCCCCGCGCTCGTGCTCGCGGACGAGCCGACAGGCAACGTCAACGTCGCGACCGGCCGCCGCATCATGGCGCTGCTCGCCGACGCCCTCCGCGACGCCGGCAGCGCCATGCTCCTCGTCACGCACAACGCCGAGGACGCCGCGCGCGCCCACCGCGTCGTCTTCATGCGCGACGGCCTGCTCCTGCACGACGCCGCCCTCGCGGGCCCCGCCGTCACCTCGGCCGCCGTCCACGATCGGCTGAAAGAGCTCGGCATCTGAATGCTCCTCCTCCTGCGCGCCCTCTTCCAGCCGCTCGTCCGGATCCTCGCCCTGCGCAACCTGCGCGCCGACCGCTTCGGCGCCATGGCCGCCGTGCTCGGCGTCGCCCTCGGCACGGCCACCGTCAACGTCGTCCTCATCCTCGACGTCGGGACGCGCGCCGTCGAGGCGAGGAGCGCCGTCACAAACCCCGACCTCCCCGTCTTCACCGATCAGACCGTCACCCTGCGCGGCCTGCGCCCCGACGGGCAGCCCATCCGCGCGGAGGACGCCCAGGAAGAGACCCACGAGGACTACGAGATCATGCGGTCCGCGATCCGCCTCGGCTCGCTCTCCGCGTTCCTCGTCGGCGCCCTCATCGTCTTCTTCACCTTCAACGTCGCCGTCGAGCGCCGCCGCCGCGAGATCGCCCTCTTGCGCAGCGCCGGCGCGCTTCCGCCGCAGGTCGCGGCGGTCTTCGTCCTCGAGGCCCTGCTGCTCGGCGTGGGCGGCGCGGCGCTCGGCCTGCTCGGGTCGATCCCGCTCGCGTACCTCGCCGCGAAGGCGGGCATCACGACGACGGGGCGCGCGCGCATCCCGCTCGACGCCATCCGCCTGCCCTGGAGCGCGATGCTGCTCGTCTGCGGGACCGGCGCCCTCACCGCGCTGCTCGGCGTCCTCCGCCCGGTGCGCGACGCGCTCCGCCTCGACATCGCGCGCGCCCTGCGGCCGCGCTTCGTCGAGGGCGGGGCCGAGCAGCGGCGGCGCATGCGCGGCGTCACGCTGCTCGCGCTGCCGTTCATGGTGCTCGTCTACGGCCTGCTGCGCCCGTTCTTCCGGGAGTCGGTGCCGCTGTTCGCGTTCTTCGTCCTCGAGGCGGGCCTCGCGTGCGCGGCGTTCCTCGCCGCGATCGTCTTCGTCCCGGACCTCGTCGCGCGCCTCGGCGCGCTCGCCGTCCGCCTCGCGCCGCGCCGCTGGGCCGCGGAGCGCCTGCTCCTGCGGCGCCGGGTCGAGCACAGCGGCCACGAGCTCGCGTGGAGCGTCGGCGGCGTGATGATGGTGTTCGCCCTGCTGCTCGCGCTTCACATCGCGACGGCGGCGCTCAAGCAGGAGGTCTCGGCCTGGGCCGGCCGCGCGATCGCGCCCTACGCGTTCCTCTACCCGGACGAGCCGCTCGGCCACGCCGAGCGCCTCCTGCCGAGCCTGCCAGGGCGCCTCGTCGCGGCGCGCTTCTCGAGCCGCACCCCGTGGCCCAACGTCGCCTACGCGGTGCCGGCCGACGAGCTCCGCGCGCTCGCCGAGGCCACGGGCCGCGCCGAGTCGATCGCGCTCGCCCGCCGCTTCGGCCCGGGCAAGGCGCTCGTCTCCACGATGATGGCCCGCCGCTTCGGGGTCGGCCCCGGCGACCAGCTCGAGGTGGGCGGCCGCGCCGGGACGCGCCGCCTCGAGGTCGTCGGCGTGACCGACGAGCTCGGCTACGTCCACGCGGCCGGCGCGTACCGCAACCTGCGCACGTACGCGGTCATCGAGGCGTCCGATTTCCCGGTCATCTCCCCGTACGCGACCGCGATCGGCCACACGATCGCCGTGGCCGATCCCGAGACGGGCGCCGCGGCGGCGCGGGGCGGGTCGGCGACGCCGCCGTGGGCCGAGCTCCTCGCCGACGTGCCGCGCGCGCGCGACGTCCGGATGCTGACGGGGAGCGAGATCGAGGCGGTCCGGCGGAAGGCGACGGGGCGCGACTTCGTGATCTTCGACATGATCCTCGGCTTCACGACGGTGCTCGCGGCGATCGGCGTGGCAAACCAGATGGTCCTCGCGCTGCACGCGCGGCGCCGGGAGCTCGCGCTGCACCGCGTGCTCGGGATGACGGCGGGGCAGGTCCGGCGGATGGTGCTGATGGAGGGCGCGCTGGTGGGCACGCTGGGCGGGGTGCTGGCCGTGCTGCTCGGGATCCCGCTGGGCTCCGCGGCGCTCGGGGCGCTGCGCACGGTGTCGACCTTCGAGGTCGAGATGAACATCCCGCCGGAGTACGGGCTGTTCACGGCGCTCGGGGCGACGGCGGTGGCCCTCTTCGCTTCGCTCTATCCGGCGCGGAGCGCGGGGAGAAGCAATGCGGCGGAGTCGGTCCACTACGAGTAGAGGTGAGTTGAGTTGAGCTGAGTCGGAGGACGCGCGCCCGTCCTTCACGAAACTGGCTCGGACGTCGTGGTCTCGTCACCCCGTCGCCCTCGGCAGGCGACCACGTTGCGCTCGGACGCGGCGCTTGCACACAGGCGTTGAGCGTGACGAGCCACGCGGCGTACCACGGGCGCGGCCCGGCCACATCGATGCGGGCCTGTGCAACGGTGCATCCGGCGCGTTCACCGCAACGGGCATGTCGCGCTCCAAAGCAGCTGTCACGGACAGCTTTGCTAGCCGTGGACAGGGCGCCTGCGCGCACCGGCGCCCAACGTCCCTGTCGTCGACGTCCCCTCTCCGCGCTCGCTGGGACGGCCGCCGCGCCGGACACGGCACGCCCGCTCAGGAAAATCGCTCAGGCCGGACGCGGAGAGCGGAACGCCCGTGCGCTCGAGGGGCGGCTATCCCGGAGGCGCTGATCTCTCGTCAGCACAGGGGTCTCCGCTCGATTTCCGCGCTCGCTCCCTGTTCCTGACAAGGACGAACAGCGACGGTTCGACCCTCGTCCCAGAGGAGGTATGTGTGCAATTGGACCAGCGGTTTGTGCAGATCTGGATCGGAGGCTTGCTCGCGCTCGTCTCCGCTCCAGCCGGAGCCGCCCAGCCCCCGGACAGCACGGCCGATGCTCGCTGAGGATATCACCCTCCTCCGGGGGAGCGCGCTGTGGCCCAGGGTTTCTGCAGCGCTGATTTGCCCCGAAGGGCCGCCGGCACAACGAGTCTCACACCCGCCGCAGCTGCGCCTCCTCGATCCACGGGAGCGCCTCGCAGCGCTGCACCGGCTCGTGATCCTCGTGCTCGCCGCGCCGCTCCAGGCGTCTTCGTCCCGGACCATCTCGGCGCCAGCGCGCTCGCCGCGCGGCTCACGACGCGCCGCGTTCACACCCTGCAGGTGTCCGCCGGGGGCTTGACACCGGAAAATGGTTCGGTTCTGCTACCTTTCGGGTCGGTAGCGCACACGACGCCGGCCGTTCGCGATCACCGTGGGTCGTGTGGAGGCATCGTTCATGAGCGACTCTGCGCCGCAAGCGGATACCGGAACGGCACCAGCTCCGGATCATCCTGAGAGGACTCTCCCAAGCTGGATCGTCCCGGCGGGCTTCATCGTGGGCTGCGCTTTTCTGCTCCTCACGCTCGCGATCGTGGTCCTCGTCAAGCCGGATCCCGGCCAGCAAGAGCAGATGATGCCGGCCATCCGCACCATCCAGGCGCTCGGAGGGGCCGCGTTCTCGATGTCGCTGAGCGGTTTCCTGAGCTTGAGATTGAACCTTCCGAACAAAGGGTACATCGTCGCAGGAGGAACGCTGGCGGTCTTCGTGATCCTGTATTTCTTTGCTCCCACCGGCAAAAATGTGAATGTCAAAGGGAACGGGAACATCACGGTGGTTGACAGCGACGGCTCGGTGCATGTCGAGCCGGGTGCGCGTACGGCGCCTGCAAGCTCCTCGGGATCGCCGTGAGGCGATACGTTCCGCTCCTAGCGGCCGCGCTCCTTTGCTGCCCGAGCCGACAGGCAGCGGCCCAAAACGTCTCCGTCGTGGGCTCCGACAACATCACAGTGACCAACACGACGGGCAACGTTGATATTCACGTCGGCGACACGCACACTGTTTACAACAACCAGTACGGGTTGAGCGCCGAGGACATACGAAAGATCGTTCAGGAGGCGCTCCCTAAGCAGGGCGATCTTGCGCTCTCAGAATTTAAGAAAATAGTTCTTCCGAAGCTCGATGACCTGGGAGTGGTCCGTCGCAGCATGGACGCGCAACGCCTAGAGTTGGCCCGGATCAGGCGCGACCTTCAGAAGCTCAGCGCCGCTGTCACGAAGGACCAGGCACAGCACCTTCGCACGATCGAGAACAGCGTCGCTAGCCTCCAGGCCCAACAAACCAGGTTGGAGAGCCAACTCCAGGGATTCGGCTCGGACATCACCAAAGAGCTCCGCGAAGGACTCAGCGGACTTTCGTCAGGCGTCGCCACCGTGATAAGCAGTATCCAGGAGGCGAGAAAGCAAGACGAATCGCGCCGTGAGAGCCGCGAGCGAGCGGAACGCGCGGAGCTCGAGCGCCGCAAGCGAGCGGAACGCGCGGAGCTCATACGCCCCAAGAAATCGCTCGAGTTCGGCCCGGCCTGCGACACACGTGGGCTGAGGTTGCGGGTGAGCGAGACTCGGTGCGGCTTCGATATCAGCGCAAGCTGGGAAGCCCTCCGCTTCGGGGATGACGTGGCGCTCGGTCCGTTCGCGGGGTTGGCCCTCGCGACCATACCCGACGATACCCATTACGTAGATCCATCGGGCACGTCACTGAGCACCAGCGAGCACCGTGGGGTATTCTGGGCTCTCCAGGGCGGCATGTACTTGCGGCTGCTGCGGACCTCTCGGGTCTCGATCGCAACCTGGTTGGGAGCGAGGCGCACCTGGAGAGAAAGCGAGGAGGGGCCGACGGGCCGGAAGACCGCTTTCTGGGCTTTCCCGCTGTACTTCGGTCCAGAGGTCCGCGCCGGAGCCGTATCCCTCGGCGCAAATCTTCTTGTCGTGGTCGACACCACGCCGAATCGGACAACATTTGAGTATTCCGGGGTCGGCTCAGATCTTCGCCAACTGGACGATGAGACGAATTTGTTCGGAGGCCTTCGGGTGTATGCGAAGCTTTCGTTCTAGCGCGCTGTTGTCAGGTCTGATCGCAGCGCTCACCTGCTGCGATGATGGCGGCGATCTGCTGGGCCCCGATTGCGCTCGTTGCGAAGCGCTCGGGCTGGGTTGCATGGAGGGGCAGTGCGTCGCGACGTGCGACGATGGCGGCGTTACCTGCGAGCCGGGTCACGCCTGCATCGACGCTGGCGGGGCGATGCTCTGTGACCTGCTCTGCGTCCCTGCGATGTGCGAAGAGGGCGAAGATTGTTCGAGCCCGCACGGAAGCTGTGTGCCTGTTGAGTGCAGCGAGAAGATAAGCTGCGCCAGCAAGAGCGATTTTTGCGATCTCGACTTTCATACCTGTCGCCCCTTGAGCGGACAATGTGCCTCAGCGCTCGACTGCCCGCTCGCACCAGAGGAGATAAGTCACACCGCCACCATCCGCTGCGGCGATGATCACGCCTGCACGGCGACGCGCCCCCCCCGTAGGCTCCCGTTTTTATGGGCACCTGAGGGGCTCGACGTCAGGGTGGACGAAGACGAACTGGAGGACATCCGCCAGCTGCGCATACAGTGGCAATCGGTCGACGCGCCCGTCATTGCGGTGCTCCTCGACGCCGTGCCGACGAGCGAGGACGAGTTTCGAAGTCACGCCGTTTGGGCAGGTTCGCGGCGCGCCGAGGACGTCCCCTACCTGGCCTGGGAAGACGGGTTCAAGGTCGTACCCGAGGTCGAACCAACGGAGACCTCGATGAGCTGGACTCCGTTGCCGACGGACTACGCCCCCTCGGGTCGTCTGTTCCTGGTCCTGCAGGCGCTTGAACGCGGCGAGCTGACGGCGATCAGCGATCTCATCGAGATCGCCGTGGATAAGCCGTTCCTCGCGGCGGGGGCACGGTGCAAGAGCGCACCTGGGGAGGGGAGTGAATGTGATCGACCGGATGCCCCGCAAGTGTGCTGGCAGGGCTCCTGCCGAGAGGTCTGCGCATCCGACCGGGACTGCCCGCGGACAAAGCCGTGCGAGCCGCCGCGCGGTGGCATACGCCTATGCGCGTTGTGATCGTGTGGAGGCATCACGCATGAGCGACCCTGCACCGCAAACGGACACCAGAACGGCACCAGCGCCGGATCCTCCTGAGAGTCCCCTCCCGCGCTGGCTCGTCCCGGCAGGCTTCATCGTGGGCTGCGTTTTTCTGCTTCTCCCGCTCGCGATCGAGCTCGTCATCCGGCCGGACGAGGACCAGCACAACGAGATGATGCCGACCCTCGGCACTCTCCGGGCGCTCGGAGGGGCCGCGTTCTCGATGTCGCTGAGCGGCTTCCTGAGCTTGAGATTGAACCTCCCGAGCAAGGGGTACATCGTCACAGGAGGAACGCTGGCGGTCTTCGTGATCCTGTACGGTTTTGCTCCCGGAACTGTAATAGGGTGCAGGAACATCATAGTGAATGGCAACGAGGGCCCGGTACATATCGAGCAGGGCGCGCGTACGACGACGAAGGGTTCCTGCGGTTTTTCGCCCTAAGACGACGAACAGGACGCACGTGAAGCGACGCCAGCAGCCGCCGCCCGCCTTCACGTTCCTCACCTCCCCGACCCGCGTCGCCGCGGCGCCGGCCGCCGCTTCGTCGTCGCCTCGGCGACGAACGGCTTGTCGCCGAGGCGCAGCGCGCTCCGCTGCTCCGGGTCGAGGCGCTTCACCGCCGCCCGGAAGTCCTCCCGGGCCAGCCGGAGCCGGTTCTGGCCCGTGTTCTCGTTGATCTGCAGCTCCCGGGCGATGTCCACGACCGGGATGTCGAGCATGTCGTGCATCACCAGCATGACGCGCCGCTGCGGATCCAGGGTGGCGAGCAGCGCGTCGATCACCTCGGCCCGCTCCGTCGCCTCCAGCTGCTGCTCCAGCCGGGGTCGCCTGTCGATGCCGGCGGCGATCGCGCTGAGCCGCAAGCCCTCCGGGACCTCGCGCCGCCGATAGGCCCGGTCGCGGTAGTGGCTCACCTGCCGCCACGCGATCCCGTAAAGCCACCGGTACAGCGAGTCCCACACCCGCCTCGGCTGCGGCCCCACGATCCACGGGAGCACCTCGCTGAGCTGCAGCGGCTCGTGGTCCTCGTCCTCGAAGTCGTCCTCGAAGAAGTCGTCCTCGTCACGCCGCCCCTGGAGGGCCCGCAGGAGGCGGCTCGCGTCGAAGGTCTCCAGATTGCGGTACGCCGCGAGGAGAACGTCGTGCATCACGTCCTCGCGATCGTTCGGCCCTATGCCAACCCCCCGGAGCAACCCGCGAAGGAAGGGAACACCCACCTCGTGCACCACAGCGAAGCTGAGATGTTTGGCGTGGAGGGCATCATCTGATCGTGAATCCACATATAATTTTTACGAACCCTCTTTCCGGGTCGTTTGGGAACCCTCCCCAGCGCGCAAAAAACCCTTATTTTGCAGCGTTTTTTGACGAGCTCACGAACGACTGACGCTGAGTGGAGCGCCGCGGCTCCCCGCGGTCTGCGGCCAGCCCTTATGTCGCGTCCGGCGATTCGATGCGCCGGTGGCCAGAAGCCGTGACCAGCTGGCCGGGTATCGTGCAATTTGTGCGTTTCTCCCGGGAAAACGCGGGCGGCGCCGTCCCGCCAGCCCCCGCTCGGAGGGCTCGGCCGCGACCCCGGCCGGGGCTTCCCGGGCGCGCTCCGGCCGCGCGCCCGGGGCCGCCCCCTTGCCGACCGCTCTCCCGGCCCGTAGGGTGACGGCGCCGTGCCCCTCACCCAGCTCCGCCGCAGCGCCGGCGCCGCCCCCCGCGACCTGACCGCCTTCCTGCCGACGACCCGGGAGGAGATGCGGGCGCGGGGCTGGGACGCGCTCGACATCCTGCTCGTCAACGGCGACGCCTACGTCGACCACCCCGCGTTCGGCGCCGCGATCATCGGCCGCTTCCTGGAAGGGCGCGGCTTCCGTGTCGGGATCATCTCGCAGCCCCGCTACCAGGACCCGAGCGACCTCCTGCGGATGGGCGTGCCCCGGCTCATGGTCGGGGTCACCGCCGGCAACCTCGACTCGATGCTGAACAAGCTCACCGCGCAGAAGAAGGTCCGCAGCGAGGACCAGTACTCGCCGGGCGGGCAGGTGGGCCTCCGCCCCAACCGGGCCTCGATCGTCTACGCGAACCTCTGCCGCCAGGCGTTCCCCGGCGTCCCGATCGTCCTCGGCGGCATCGAGGCGTCGCTCCGGCGCATCGCCCACTACGACTACTGGTCCGACCAGGTCCGCCGCTCGGTCCTGCTCGACGCCAAGGCCGACATGCTCATCTTCGGCATGGGCGAGAAGGCGGTCTGGGAGGTCGCCGATCGCCTCCGGCGCGGCGAGCCCGTCCGGTCGATCCGCGACGTCCGGGGCACCGCCGTCCCCCTGCGCAAGGGCGAGTGGGAGCACATCGAGGGCTCCCGCTACGTCGCCGACGGCAAGGCGGTGATCCTCCCGAGCTACGAGGCGGTGGCCGCGGACAAGGGCGCGTTCGCGGAGATGTCACGCGCGTTCCAGTTCGAGACGAACCCAGGCAACGCGCGCCCGCTGCTCCAGGCGCACGGCGCCGAGGCGGTGTACTTCAACCCGCCCGCGTTCCCGCTGGAGACGGGCCAGATGGACGCGCTCTACGACCTGCCGTTCACCCGGGTGCCGCACTGGTCGTACGACGCGCCGATCCCCGCCTACGAGACGGTGAAGCACTCGGTCGTCACGATGCGCGGCTGCTTCGGCGGCTGCACGTTCTGCTCGATCACCGAGCACGAGGGCCGGGTGATCCAGTCGCGCTCGGCGGACAGCATCCTGCGCGAGGTGCGGGCGCTGCGGCGCATGGACGGCTTCCGCGGCGTGCTCAGCGATCTCGGCGGGCCGACCGCCAACATGTACCAGATGCGGTGCAAGGACGAGGCGATCGAGAACGCCTGCAGGCGGCTCTCGTGCGTCTTCCCGGAGGTCTGCGAGAACCTGAACACCGACCACGGCCCGCTGCTCAAGCTGATGAAGGCGGTGCGCGAGGAGGACGGGATCAAGAAGGTCTTCATCGCCTCCGGGGTGCGCTACGACCTCGCGGAGCGGTCGCCCGAGTTCATCGAGGAGCTCGCCGCGCACCACACGGGGGGCCAGCTCTCGGTCGCCCCGGAGCACAACAAGAAGGACGTGCTCGACAAGATGAAGAAGCCGGGCATCGAGAGCTACGAGCGCTTCGCCGAGCAGTTCCGGTGCGCGAGCGAGGAGGCCGGCAAGAACCAGTTCCTCGTGCCCTACTTCATCTCGGGGCACCCCGGCTCGACGCTGCGGGACATGGTCGACCTCGCGCTCTACCTGAAGAAGAAGGGGATGAGGCCGCGCCAGGTGCAGGATTTCATCCCGACGCCGATGTCGATGGCGGCCTGCATGTACCACACGGGGATCGACCCGCTCACGCGGGAGCCGGTGTACACGGCGAAGGACCTGCGCGAGAAGAAGCTCCAGAAGGCGCTGCTCCTCTACTGGGACGCGGCGCACCACGACGAGGCGCGGGAGGCGCTGATCAAGGCGGGCCGTGGGGATCTCATCGGCACGAAGCCGCACTGCCTCGTGCCGCCGGCGGCCGGGAAGGGCGCGCCGCCGCGCTACCTCGCCAAGGTCCGCGGGGAGCGACGGGGGAAGCCAGCCGATGCGACACACCGCCGAAATCGATAAGGATCGCTCGTTCACCGCGAAGCTCGGCGATCGCGGCCTGTTCCCGCACCTCGCGCCGCTCGTCTACGTGAACCACGCGGGGATCTCGCCGCCCTCGCGGCCGGTGCGCCTCGCGATGATGGCGCTGCTCGACGACTACGCCGCGCAGGGGGCGGCCGCGTTCCCGGCGTGGTACGCGCAGCGGCTCCGCCTGCGGGAGAAGCTCGGCCGGCTCATCGGCGCGGTGGCTGACGACATCGCGCTGGTCCAGAGCACCACGCGCGGGCTCACGGACGTCGCGCTGTGCCTGCCCTGGCGGCCGCGCGAGCGGGTGATCCTCTTCGAAGGGGAGTTCCCGGCCAACGTGACCCCGTGGCAGCGCGCGGCCGCGATCTTCGATCTGGAGGTCGTCTTCCTGCCGCTCGGCGGCTTCGCGGACGGCAGCGGCTCGGGCCTCGCCCGGCTGGAGGACGAGCTCGAGCGCGGGGCGCGGCTCGTCGCGGTGAGCGCGGTGCAGTTCCAGACGGGCCTCAGGATGCCGCTCGCGGAGATCGGCGCGCTCTGCCGCGCGCACGGCGCCGAGCTCTGCGTGGACGCCGTGCAGGCGGTGGGCGCGATGCCGGTCGACGTCGAGGCGGCCGGGGTCGATTACCTCGCGTGCGGCGGCCACAAGTGGCTGATGGGCCTGGAGGGCACGGGCTTTTTGTACATCCGCCGCGAGCGCCTGCCGTCGCTGCGGCCAACGGTGGCGGGCTGGCTGAGCCACGAGGACGCCGTGAGCTTCCTCCTCCAGGGTCCGGGCAAGCTCCGGTACGACCGGCCGATCCGGCAGCGCGCCGACTTCGTGGAGGGCGGCAACCTCAACGCCGCGGGCTTCGCCGGGCTCGAGGCGGCGGTGGATCTGATCCTGCAAATCGGGGTCGAGCGGATCCACGAGCACGCGAACCGCTTCCTCGACCCGCTCGAGGAGGCGCTCCGGGAGCGCGGGTGGGAGAGCCTCCGGCCGGGAGATCCGGCGCAGCGGGCGTGCGCGCTCGGGGTGAGGCCGCCGGGCGGCGCCTCGGTGGTCGAGGTGTACCGCGAGCTCACCCGCCTCGGGATCGCCTGCGCGATCCCGGACGGCGTGCTGCGCTTCTCGCCGCACTGGCCGAACGCGCTGGACGAGTGGGAGCAGGTGCTGCTGTCGGCCGACGAGGCGCTCGGGCGGATCGCGAAGGGGTGAGTCGGCGTCGCGCGCGGCGCGCCGCGCGACGCCATCGCGATGAGGCCTGAGAGGGCCGTGCGTGGAGACACCGCAGCGCACGGCTCTCTATGCGTCCATTGCGGCGAGCGCGGTCAGAACCGCCTCGACGAGCACTCCTGTCGCTGCAGAGGGCGCTGCGGCACAAGCGACCTCGTCGCCCAAGAACGAATTTGCGGTGGCGAACCGACGCTGTCCGACGCTGCTCGCTGAACCCCTCACCCGCGCCGTCGCGCTCGGGGACGTCGTGATCCGTCCTGTAGCCCATGTCGCATTCCGTGGGGAAGCCGTCTGACATCCACGCATTGAAGGCCCCACTTTCACACTACAGCCTGTCGAGGCGGCGCCTCCCTCAATAACGTCATCGATGCTCGCCCTCCTTGACGCGCGCAAAACCCGAGAGGACGATGACAATGGCAATGAAGGACGGGACCGTCCTTCACGTGACCTAACCATCCACGTGTGCTCGTCCGCCGGCGCGCTCCGCGAGGCGCGCGACAGCAGCGAGCCGCTGTGGACCGCCTTCTACTATCCAATATCGGGTCATTGGCTCCGGCGCCGCACATGGCGCCGGTCCGTCAGGGTCTATCACCGACAGGAGAGCCACATGCCGCATCATCGAACATCCGTTCATGCGCTCTTGTTTTGTATCATCTCCGTCGCAGCGTGCAGCGCGGCGGTCGATCCAGCGAGCACGGACAGCGCCGAGGAAACTCGGCTTCACGAACAGGAGGGATCCCACGCCGCGTCCGCAAAGCACCGCGCGGCGTTCATCGCGACGGTTCAAAAACAGGCACCGGCGACCTACAATGTGAGCCCCGGTGCGGCGAGCGTGCGCGCTGGGGTGAGCGCTCTGAATCCGGCGCACGGCCTCCTCTCCGAGTTCACGTCGGCCGGCGTCGCCGTGACCCGCGAGGGCGCGGAGAGCGCCGGTCGAATCACGATGAAGCTCGCGCGCTACGGCTGCGAGGGGGAGCTCGCCCCCCTGGAGGTCGCGGCCGAGCCGCGCGGGGCAGACAACCGCGTGGAGCTGAGGCATCGCGTCCCGTCCTCGGGCTCGAATGTCACGGAGTGGTACCTGAACGGCCCGCTGGGGCTCGAGCAGGGCTTCTCCCTGGATTCACGGCCTCCCTGTCGCAGCGAGGGCGAAGGCAACGTGGAGCTGGAGATCGCGCTCGGGGGCGATCTCTCGCCGCGACTATCGGAGGACGGCCAGTCGATGGATCTGCTGGACGCGTCCGGTGCGGCCGTGCTGCGGTACGCCGATCTCGTCGTTCAGGACGCGCGCGGGACGGTGCTCCCGGCAGAGCTCAAGCTGAGCGAAGAGAACGTGTCGATCGTGGTGGACGACACCGGCGCGACCTATCCGCTGGAGGTCGACCCGCTCATCGCCACGGAGCAACAAGCGCTCTACGCCAGCAATGCTTCGAGCGACGACTACTTCGGGTGGTCGGTGGCCATCTCGGGGAACACCGCGGTGGTCGGCGCCATGGGCACGGATGCAGCTTACGTGTTCGTGCGCGACGGCGCGTCGTGGTCCCAGGCGGCCGTGCTCACCCCCGGCGATGGTCTGCCGGGCGATTTCTTCGGCGTCTCTGCGGCCATCGACGGTGACACGATCGTCGTCGGAAACCGCGCATCGTCGACGGGGCGCCGCGCTGCGTACGTGTTCGTGCGCAGCGGCGACGCCTGGCATGAGCAGCAAAAGCTCGTCGCGCAGAGCGGCCCAGGCGGCGACGGCCGGTTCGGATATGCCGTCGCCATATCGGGCGACACGATCATGGTCGGGGCACCCAGCGATTATGGCCGAGGCGGCGCGTACATCTTCGTCCGGAGCGGCGCCGTGTGGGCGCAGCAGGCCGCGCTCGCGCCCAGCCTCGACGCCCGCGTCCAGGGCTACGCCGTTGCCCTGCACGGCGACACCGCGGTCATGGGCAGCGACTGCGACGATGGTGCACGCGCTCATTCGTGCCAAGTCTACGTGTATACCCGTGTCGGCGACGCCTGGTCCGAGCAGGCCGTTCTTTACCCGCCGGCCGGTTCGACGCCGCATTATCGATTCGGCGGCTCGCTCTCGCTGAGCTCGGAGACGCTGGCGGTAGGCACCATCGTCTACGATGAGGTCAGCCCCGGCAGGCTAGCCGCCGTGGTCTTCGCGCGCAGCGAGGGCGCGTGGACCCAGCGGGCCATGCTGTACTCCAGCGATGCTCCGGGCTGGGGGGGCTGGTTTCGCAACGCCAGCGTCGCCGTGTCCGGGGACAGGTTGGTCCTCAGCGGAAGCGACGACGGCGCACCGGGACCGAGGATCTTCTCCAGAATCGGCGGCGTGTGGACGCCACAGAGCACGGTCGAGAGCTCCACATGGAACAAGTGGGACGTTCGTGTGGCGCTCTCGGGAGACACGCTGATCGCCGGCACCTGGATCGACGGCGTTCGCGCCTCCAACGCCGGCGCAGCGTATGTCATCCAGCTGCGAGAGGCTCCGCCTGGTCACCTCCTGAGCGCTCGCTCCTTCGTCGAACATACCGCCGACATGCCGTTTGTGCTCGACAAGACCGACACCAACAGATTCGGGACGCCGAGCAGCATCGACTGGGCGAGCTTCACCGGGGCCACGCAAGGCGCATCGCTGTTCACCCTGTCGCTCTTGAACTCGGATTCCACGCTGACGACATCGACGCTCCGCGGCTGGTGGGGCTCCACGAGCCCTACGTCCACGAGCCTGTACGGCCACGTGCTGGCCGGGAACCACTTCAGGCGGCTCTCGAACGTCGGCGACATCCTGCCTGGCGATCTGCTGGTCATCAATTACACAGACGGCGGCTCGGGGCACACGGCGATCGTCGATGCGGCCCCGACCCCGATCGCGCCGGCCATTGCCCCCGTCGTCTCCGGCACCACCCAGTATTCGCTCCGGGTCATCGACTCGACGAGCACCGCCCACGGGTGCGCCACGGACCCGAGCACGGCAGACACGCGATGGGTCCCGGCCGATCCGACAAATCCGTGCCGCAGCGGGACCACGGACGGCGGGGCGGGCAGGGGCATCATGCGCCTTTACGCTGTCTCCCCGGGCCTTCCGAACGCGGGGGAGCTCACCGGGTATAGCTGGAGTCTCACGTCGGGCTCCGCGTACTTCCCACAAACCGGCGCGCGGCCCCACGTGATCGGCCGGTTCGTCCGCTAGAGTTTCATCGTCCTCACGCCGCCGGGGTCGCCATCGAGCTCGCGGAGCGCGCGACGGATCTCGTCCGCCGCCGGGAGGCGGAGCCGCTCGGCGTCACGGAGCGCCGGGACGAGCAGGGCGCGGGCCTGCTCGCGGTCTCCAGGCTGGCCGCGGCGAAGGAGGGAGGCTCCCGCCCCCTGGCGCGCGCTGATCATCTCCTGCACGTCGCCGATGTACTCCAGGGCGGGCAGGACGTCCTCGCGGTAGATGCGGAGCGCCTCGTCGAGCTGCCCCAGCGCTGCGCGCGCGCTCGCGATCTTGCTCAGCGTCACCGCGCGCTCCCGGTCGTCTCCGAGCCGCTCGAACACCGGGAGCTGCTCCTCGCGGCGGATCCGCATCGCCTCCTCCAGCTCGCCGCGCGCCTCGTGCGCATCCGCGATCTCCCCGAGCGTCACCGCGCGCGAGCGCGCGTCCCCGAGCCGCTCGTAGACAGGGAGCTCCTGCTCGCGGCGGATCCGCATCGCCTCCTCCAGCTCGCCGCGCAGCTCGAGCACCTCCGCCACCTGACCCACCGTAATCGCGTGCGATCGCGCGTCGCTGTGACGCTCGTAGACCGGCAGCTCTTCCTCGCGACGGATCCGCAGGACCTCCTCCAGCTCACCGCGCCGCTGGAGCACGTCCGCGATGACGCCGGACGCGAGCGCCGCCTCGTAGTCGTCGCCGCGCGACAGGTCGAGCGCGCGCTTCTCACGCGCCGCGGCCAGCGCGCGATCCGGCTCGCCTGCCCGGAGCGCCACATAGGCGTGCGTCCAGAGGAGCTCCGAGCGCAGCGCCGGCGCGCCGCTCGCCGCGATCGCCCGCTCGTAGAGATCCAACCACGAGCGAAATGGCCCCTTGGTCCACGCGTACCAGGACCCTGCCCGACCGATCTGCGCGAGCGCCCTCGCCGGCGCACGGGCGAGCCAGTGGATGAGCGCCGCCTGCTCCGTGCGTATCTCGCGCCAGCGCCTTCCCTGCTCCGTTTCCTGGCCGAACGGCAGCTCCGGAAGCCGCTCAAGGAACCACGCGGTCATCCGGTCGAGCGCCTCCTCCTCGCTCGCGCGCTCCAGCAGGAGCTCGGCGACGAGCGGGTGGAGGCGCCACGCCCCGTCCGGCCGCTCCGCCTCGCTCACGCGCTCTGCCACCGACAGCTCCGTGGCCCTGACCAGGAGGTCCTCGACGTCGAGCACCGACAGCCCGGCCAGGGCTGCCCCAAGGCCCCGCCCCACGCCGGCGGCTGGCGCGAGCCCCAGCGCGGCGAGGCCGGCCATCTGACGGTCCACATCGGCCGGCGTGAGCTCTCGGCGCAGGAGATCGAGCGACAGCTCGAGCGACGTCCGTACGACCGCCCGCGCGCGCTCGGCCGGCGGCACCGGCGCGGCGGGCTCCAGGGCAAGCCCCTTCTTCCGGAGCTGATCGAGGAAGCCCTGCACCGAGCGCCCGCGGCGGAGGTGCCCGGCGGCGAGATGCACGGCGAGCGGCAGCCCGCCGAGGGCGCGCACGAGCTGCTCGTGCTCGCGCTGCTCTCCGTCGGTCCCCGGCGCGCGGTGCTCCCTCGCGAGCTGCTCCAGCGCGATCACCTCCTCGAACGGCCGCACCAGCACGACGACACACCCTGGATCGTCGCCCGGCGCCCACACCTGGAAGCGCCCCGTGACCACGACGGCGCAGCCCTCGAGCCGGCGGACGAGCGCCGCCGCCGTGCTCGCGACAGGACGGCTATCGACGTTCTCGATGTGGAGCAGGCTCCCGCTCTCCCTGAGCCAGGAGCGCACGGCGTCCCCTGGATCGCGCAGCCCGGCGCCGAGCTTCAGCCGCTCGGTCAGCTCGGCGAGCAAGCCCGCTTCGTCGCGTTGCTCGTCCTGGTCGAGGACGAGCTTGAGATAGCCTCCTGGAAAGCGCGCGGCGTGCAGCTCGGCGAAGCGATCGACCAGGTACGATTTCCCGACGCCGGCCATGCCGTGGAGGGCGCAGACGGCCGTCGGCGCCGGGATGCCCGAGGTCGGCAGGAGCGCCGCCTCGAGCTCACGCAGCTCGGCCTCACGGCCCACGAACACGCCGCGCGGGCGGCCGCGCGCCGGCGCGGCGGCGGTCACCGCGGGCGCTGCCGGCCGCGAGGGCGCGGGAGCGGGCGCCGGGCCGGCCCCGTGCAGCGCGTTCTGGAGCGAGAGGCCGTCCCCCGGGCTCGCGCGGTACAGGCTGCCGTCGTCGTACCACGCCTCGCTCCGCCTCGACCACGCGCGAAAGCGGACGTCACGGCGCTGCGGTCGCCCGTCGGCGTCGAGCGTGAGGTCGATGAGGTGGCAAGCGTTCGGGTAATGGTCGTGCTCGTAGAGGCATCCGGCGGCGAGCTCGTACAGCGCGCGGTCCGGGTCGGCGAGCACCATCGCCTCGGGTTCGTGCTGGTGGCCGCGCAGCAGGAGGTCCACGCGCGCGGCCAGGAGGCGCCGGCTCGCGTTTCCGTCCGCCAGGTCGCCCAGCGGGTGGTGCATCAAGGCCAGCCGATAGCCGCGGAGGTGTCGTCCGTCGGCATCGTTCGCGAGCCGCAGCACCTGGTCGTCCGTGAGCCGCAGCTTGCCCGCGTCGCTGTCGTTCCCGGCCAGCCAGGCCGAGTCGAGGCCGATCACGTGGACATCGAACGGCATGCCCGGGAGGCGCAGCGTCGCGCGGTAGCCCAGGCTCGGATGGAGCGTCGCCTCGGGCAGGAGCTCGGGGCGGCCGAGCTCCGCGCCCACCCAGGTGCGGTAAGCTCCCTGGCGCAGGAGGATCTGATCGCGGTACTCCGGCGCGATGCCGCGCAGCCGACCAACGCCGGCCATCCAGCGGGAGAAGGCGAGCTCCTCATGGGGTTCCACCTGCTCGCGCAGGCACTCCCAGGCGGGCACCGACAAGCTGCGATCGATGTCGTGATTGCCGGGCACGACGAAGAGCCGCGTCCGAGGCACGCCGATCCGGCCGAGCAGAGCGTCGATGAACGAGGATGCAGCGGCGTACTGGTGCGCCTCGCCGGAGAAGGCGACATCGCCCGTGAGCGCGACGATATCGATGGTCGCACCGTCTCGACACAGCTCGTCGAGGTTCCTGTCCCATGACTCGCCGAGCACGCGAGAGACGCGCCAGGGCTCGCGCTCGCGTCTCCCACGGAAGTGGATATCCGAGATATGGAGGATGCGGACTCGGTAGGTCACCAGGAGACTGTATCGTGGTCCGAGCACCGCGAGAACGCCGCACGGCGCCGCCCCGAGAGCGGTGAGCGCCCGCGCCGTCCAGCTCGAGTACGGTGATGTGGGCGGTGGACGACGCGGGTCGCGGACGCCGGCTGGAGGATCACGTCCGGCCACCCATGCCCCGCACCCCCAACGGCCTGGCCGGCAGATACGCCAAGGTTTCGTCCCAAACGGCTGTTCGTGCCTCTGCCCCGCGTCGCGCGGATCACGGCGCGACAGGCGCAAGGGGCGAAGCTTCTATGATTTTCGAGGGCGACGGCGGCGACGTGGCGGCCTCGGGTGAACTTTGTCACCCGCGCCGATTCCCGTTCCATTGCCATTGAATTCCATCGTGACGAGCGATGCGACCACTACAAACAAGCCATGCGTCGCCGGCGGCCCTCTGGAACAACTGATTTTTATCTACGTCTCCTTGACATTGCAGAGATGCAAGCGGACCATCATGCGTTATGAAGCCTGCCAAAAAACTGACCCTCAGCCTCCAGACCGTCCGCATTCTCACGTCCCAGGAGCGCAACGCGGCCGACGGCGTGCCCGCTCCGCAGCAAGAGCAGCCCGCCCTGCTCCCGACCACCCCCGTCTGTTCGATCTTTACTTCGTGCTACCGCGACTGCCCCTGATCGGCGTCGCCTGCGCCTCTCGATGATCCCCGAGGCGGGATCGAGACGAGCAGGAGCCTGTCCCAGTTGGGCTCCACGTCGCTCGTCGCTCCGAGCAGGGCAAGACCGACCCCCGCCGCCCCCTCTAGGAAACCAGGCACGTCTTCCCAGCATGACGTCGAATCCGTGCGCCATGCACGGTAGCCGGCGATCCCCGCGCCCAGGTGACGCATCTCGAGGGTCCGCTCGAACCAATGGCGGGCCGCATCCTCCAGGACCGCGTCCCCCGTCGCCTGGGCCATGCGGTTGAAGAGGTGCGCGATCCCTGCAGTCCCGTGGCACAGCCCCGCATCGCGCACGACCGCGCTGTCGCCGCACCGGGCCGCTCCATTGCGCGCGATCGCGATGGCCTCGCGTTCCCATCGAGGCTCTCCCACGCACCGGGCCGAGCGAAGGAGCGCCGCCGAGACCCCGAGGTCGCCGTAACACCAGCCGAAGCGTGAACGTTCGGCCGCGCCGGGGGCATCGTCGTCGACGCGCCAGCTCGGGAAACGGAGGGCCCCTTGGGCGGGAGGCTGCGCGAGCAGCCAGTCGACGCCTCGCCCGAGGAGCTCGCGCGCGCGAGAGCCGCCGATGTTCGACTCGCACACCTGCGCCAGGAGCGCGAGGATCCCGGGGATGCCGTGGGCGACACCGAAGTTGTAGTAGCCTTTCGGCGCGAGCGCGCGTTGCCATGCGGGCAGGTTCATGGGTTGCGTGAACCACGCCACCCCGGCGCTCGAGTGCAGCGCGAGCTCCGCGAGCCGCTCGACGATCGACTCCAGGCACTCGGCCGCGACGGCGCGTGTGCTCGGCGCCCTGAGGCGCTCGATGAAATAGACACCGATGCCGACGAGCCCACCGGCGAGATCGTACTCGAAGGGCCACGGCGACCGCGAGAGGAGCGCCCGCAGCGCCGCGTCGATGTCTTCGTTGGGATCCTCGTCGCCCGCGTCCATGTCCACGAGGTGGGCCGCGAGCCACGCAACACCGGTGAACCCGCCATGGAGCGCCGGGGAGTGCGCGCCCTCCGCGAGCGACGCGGCCGCCCGCTCGAAGATCTCCTGGGCCGTCGCAGCGTGCTCCCTCGAACGAGCGGCACGATCGGCGTACTCGTAGAGCAGCGCGATCCACGGATCCTCCGGGGTGGATCGCGCCTTGACGGCCACGAGGACCTCGTCGATCGACGCGTGGAGGCGCTCCGCCAGCGAGCCGGTGACGAGCGGCTGCCAGGACGAAGCCGTGGTCATTGTCGCTTCCGTGCGCGGGCGAGCCGCGATCCATAGAGTCGGGCCAAGAGATCGTAGAGCACGAGCTCTTGCGCGCGCGCCTCGGCGTGCAAGAGGCGGTTGGCGAACATATGGAGGTAGCTCGGCAAGAGCTCGGCGAGGGGGAGCGACAGGCGCTGCGCTCGCTCAGCCGCGCGCAGCGCCTGGGCGACAGGGGCTAGCCTCTCTGAACGCCGCCGGAGGATCGCGATGCCCGGCGCGAGCGGACGCACCCCATCGTCCTCGTCGCCGTCCGGACGATCAAGGAGCGCCCCGAGCGCCTTCGACTCCTTGCGGTATTTATCGCCGAGCGTCCTCGTCAAGGCGACGTTCACGCGAAACTCCGAAGCGAAGGCGCGCCGAGCGCGCTCGGCGATAGCGGCCTTGGCCTCGAGGTCGAGCTCGAAATCGTCGAGGAGCATGTCCATGCCGCACAGGGCGAGACGCCACCGGGCGTCGTCCGCGGCGTCGGCCCCCGCTAGGAAGCCCAACAGATCGAGCGCGGCATCGCTGTCCGCGTGAAAGAGCTGCTCGGAGAGCGCCATGCCTTCAGGGCCGCCGTAGCGCTCCGTTTCGCGCTCGTAGGTGTCGAGCTGGAGCCTCCACACAAGGCCGTCGTCGAGCAGCGGCCCCACCCCCGCGTGGAGCGCCGGGAGCACGTCGGCGTGAAGCCTCGCCGGATCCCCGCGAAAACGGAGCCGCAGGTGCCACTCGGGATCGCCGTAGCGGATGAAGAACCACCCATGTGCTCCCCCGGATGTCATGGCGCGCGCGACCATCGGCGCGATCGAATCGACGAGGACGCGGTCTGCCGTCGCCGTCCCCGTGTAGAGCTTCGCGTAAAGCCACGCAGATCCGGGCGGAAACGTGCGCTGCGAACGCGCGATCGTTCGGGCGGGCCGCGATGTTCCCTCCGGGGGCTCGCGGGGCGTCCGCACGAACGGGAGCACGATCTCGTGAACGAATCGCCCCTCCGGCCCCTCCGCGCAGAGCTCGTCCGGGAACATCTCGACAAGCGCCGCGCTCGTCCGCTGCTTCACCAGGTGGACGAACGTCTCGACGCTGAGCACATTCTCGAGGTCGAGCGGGAGCTCGTGATCCCCCTCCTGCAGCGCAACCCAGCGGGGCAGCTTCCTCGCCGCGCGGAGCTGGCTGATCGCCTCGAGCTCTGCGCCCTCCTGCGCCGCGCCGAGGGCACGGAGCTCCTTCTCGCTGAGGTTCCACAGGGCGCGGGAGAGAATGAGCTTGCCCGAGGTGACACGCGGCAGGAATGGCGCCGACTCCAGCGCGCCCCAGCTCCACCCCAGCCCGCCGGTGCTCCCCTGCCCTTGGAGGGAGCAAAGGAAGCGGTATATGCCCAGGCTCCGCGCGGCGAAGTTGTGCGCGTTGGTCATGCGCGGAACGACCTCGCGACCCAGGCGCTTCGAGCGAAGGACAATGCGATCGCCCCAGACGGACACCAGGAGATCGGTGACCGGGATTTGCCGTTCGTCAGGCGCTCCGGAGCGCCCCAAGAAGACAATCTCGTGATCGCGCAAGACAGGGCGGCACGCGATGTTGCCCACTCGCCCCTCGGGGAGGTGGGTGATCTCTGCAAAGATGGCATCGGGTCGACAGGCCTCTTCGGCGCGGAGGTGCTCCTCGACGAGCGCCTGAAGGCGGCGATCGGCGTGGCAGAAGCGCCCGATCAAGCGGGCCCCCGACGGGCCGATCATCATGGTGAACGAGAGGCGAAAGGCGCCCCGATCGAGCTCCTCCGGCGACGCGGACAGCACCGTCCCCATCACACAGAAGGCATCGGGGAGCGGAGGGGGATCTTTGTCGCTCAGCGCGTCGATGTCCTCGGTGGAGAGGTCGATCGCCGTGGCGCCCGCTGCCGCCGCCTCCTGGAGCTTTCGCACGAGCAGCCTCTCGCGTACGCCCCACGGGCTCATCTCTTCATGGGCCGGCGGTGGGAGGGCGATCCCGTCGAGCAGCGGCGCGTTCTCCGCGCCTCGGGACATCGGCTCGAAGCCGACGCCGAGCTCCTCGTCCAGCGCTTCGACGAGCGGCACCTCACGCCCCTCGAAGCGCCGGACGAACGCCTCGCGAAAGCGGCTCAGGAGGCCTGCGCGAGGCCGCCGCGACGTCTTGTGGAGCAGCTCGACGCCGCGCACGAACGCGCTGACGACGTGCGGGCCCAGCGTGGCGTCGGCGGGCTTTACCAGATCGACCTGGAAGAGCCGTGACAGCGCCACCTTCGCGGGGAGCGCCTCGAGACGACGCGCGATGCTGCGGTACGCAGCCGGCGAGGATCCGAGGGGGGCGCGGTCGATGGCCGCGATCTCCTCGCGCACGCCCGCGAGGATCTCCGCCGCCTCCGCGCCCGCGGGCAGCGCCTCGAGATCCGCGATGAGAGGGTGAATGGGCTCTTGCCCCGTCACCGGAGGCGTCAGCCGCGAGGTCAAGATCTGGTTCGAAATGAGCTCGCCGACGAATTCAGCCGCGTCGGCGTGGGTGATTTCGCCTTCGGGATCTCCTTGCACGAGCGCGCGCGCGAGCGCGTCTATCGTCTCCCCGCTCCGCGCGCGCTCGATCGTCGCGTCGAGGTAGTCGGTGGCGTCCGCCGCGATCAGGTGATAATCGCGCCTGCTCTCCCGGACGTGGGCCTTCACGTACCGCCAGCGCCCGCCCAGGCGGAAAAGGCTGGTATTGGGGTAGTAGCGGATGGCCTGCCGGAGCGCCGGGCTCCTGCCGATCTCCTCCGTCAGGGAAAACAGATAATCCATGTCGAGGCGCGTGTGGCTCTCGTACGCCGCGCGCGGGGCGATCGAGAGGCGGGAGCGGCTCCCGAGGCTGCCTATCGAGCACCCGGAGAAGAGGCCGAACGGGGTCGCGCGCCCGGTCATGCGCGCGAAGTAGCGCAAGACCGATCGCTGGATCTTGTCCCTCGGATCCTTGTCGTCGCGGAGCCACGCCTCGATGCTCTCGTCGAGCGAAGGCGAAGCGACGAAGATCGCCTCGCGGATCTCGGGGCGCAGGACGAGATCGCGCAGGCGTCGCCGGAGCGTCGCGCGATCTCGCTCAATGGCTTCGGCGAGCCCCAGAGGGCTGCCCATCGCGCCCGCGGCCTGGAGGCCGGCGCCGAATTGCAGCCATGCGGTGAACGGCAGGAGCGGCGTGCGGAGCGCGAAGAACCCCGACGGCGCGAGATCCGGCTTCGACGACACCGCGTCGTGACGTCTTTGTGGAGGGTTCACATCCCTCACCGCCCCCGCTCGTAGTCGAGCGCGGCCTTCTCGACGACGTCCCAGTCCCGCGCGGCGCGCTCGGCCTCGGCCACGAGGTCCGCGGTGAACAGCGTGAGCCCCCAGATGCCGTTGTCTCGCTTGCGGAACGGGTACCGCGTGCCGCGCGCCGTCTCGACCGTGGCCCGCTCGCCCGTCACCTCGACCTTCCCGATGCCGGACAGGTCGCGCCGGAGGCGCGCGACGAAGCCCTGCTTCATGGCCATGTCGACCCACACGTCCGCCCCGTCCTCGGCCATCGCGTGGGCGCGGTACTGCTCGAGCAGGCGCGCGCGCTCCGGCTCCGGGTAGCTCGCCTCGATCCGCTCGCTCGCCTTCCGCCGGTAGTCGCGGATTGTGTACGCCGCGTGCTGCGCCCGGTCCTCGAGGTACGGGAAGCACGCGCGCGGGTCGCTGACGCCGATGCTGTACGCGATGCGGAGATAGGCGCCCTCGGGCGTCGTGTCCGGCGGAAAGCGGCTGAGCTTGAGCCAGACGAGCACGAGCGCGAGCACGGCGACGGCGGCGGCGCCCCAGGTGATGGCGCGGCGACGGGTCATGTCCGGCTCATCTCTCGCTCTCTCGAACCGCGCAGCACGCTAGTCGATGTGCCCGCCGAACTGCAGATAAAGGGACGCCACCTGCCCCCTGTCGAACGCGGGCCCGAGCGGCTCGTCCAGCGCGAGGAGCAGGCCGGCCCGCATGAAGAAGGTCTTCTGGCTGTCGTACACGAAATACGGCAGCAGCGAGACCTGCCCCTGGTCGTCGTAGACCGACGACGGCACCCAGACCGTCTGGAGCGCCACGCCGCCGCCAAAGCCGGCGCGGCTCTGGAACTCGGGCTCGACCTTCGCCTGGAACACCGTGTCGAGATCGTCGGAGTCGTCGATGAACCCGCGCCGGAGGCCGTCCCCCACCGGGATGAAGAACGTGAGGTCCCCGCCCGCCCGGAGCACGAAGGACCTCCCGAAGCGGTACTCGATGCCGCCGAGGCCGCCGACCGGGAGCGCGTTCGCCGCCCAGAGGTGCAGATCGTAATAGGCCATCGCCGACGCGCTGAAGCCCCTGGCCACGTGCCAGTCGTAGCCGTCGACCGCGCCGAGCGGCAGGCCGGCGCGGCCGCCCGCGTACCAGGTGAGCTTGCGGCCCGCGTCCGAGTAGTAGAGCGTGAACGTCGGGTTGCCGAGCGCGGCGCGCGACTGGCGGTCCGGGTCCTCGAGATCTCCCGGGCCGTCGAACGAGAGCGCCAGCGGGAACTTCAGGTTGATGAACAGATCCGGCGTCGGCTCGAACTGCACGAACGGGACGGCGGCGAGCGATGTGCCGAAATCACGGGCGCTCCACAGGTAGAGATCCACGCCTGCGTCCGAGCGGTGCACCACCGGATCCCAGGCGTGCGCCGCCGAGGGGGCGGCGAGGAGCGGAGCAGCGGCGGAGACCGCCAGGGCGAATGCTTGAAGCCATCGGGGCGTGCTCATCTCGAGAACTGCCCTACCGAGATCCGCGCCGCGCCGTCAACCGCGTCGCGCCCCCCCTTCCTGAGAAGCCGGAGCGCCCCTACGATGCGCTCCATGTCCCGCAGGCCAGAGGCCCCGTTCCTCGACGCGCTCCGACGTTCGATCCTCGTGTTCGACGGCGCGATGGGCTCGCTGCTCTACGAGCGCGGGGTGTTCGTCACCCAGAACTTCGAGCAGCTCAACGTCGCGCGCCCCGATCTCGTGAAGAAGATCCACGCCGAGTACGTCGCGGCGGGCGCGAACGTCATCGAGACGAACACCTTCGGCGCGAACAGGTTCCGGCTCGATCGGTACGGGCTCGTCAACGAGGTGCGCAACCTCAACCTCGCGGGCGCGCGCCTCGCGCGCGAGGTCGCGGGCGGCGACGCGTACGTCGCCGGCTCGATCGGCCCGACCGGGCTCGTGCCCGGCGTCGCCACGCGCGACGACCTCGCCGCCGCGGCCGCCACGTTCGCCGAGCAGGCGGGCGCGCTCGCCGAGGGCGGCGCAGACCTCCTGATCCTCGAAACATTCCGCCACCTTGACGAGATCAAGCTCGCCATCGACGCGGCGCGGGCGGCCGCGCCGGCCCTCCCGGTCCTCGCGTCGATGACGTTCGACACGAGCGGCGTCGCGGCGGACGGCAGCGAGCCGGAGCGCGTCGCGCGGACGCTGCGGGACTGGGGCGTCGACCTGCTCGGGGTCAACTGCGGCGACGGCCCGCAGCTGTCGCTCGCGATGGCGGAGCGGATGGTGACCGCGGGGCTCCCGCTCTGCGTGCAGCCGAACGCGGGCCTGCCCCGCACGGTCGACGGCCGCCAGCTTTACATGGCGACGCCCGAGTACTTCGACGTCTTCGCCCGCCGCATGATCCAGGCCGGCGCGGCGATGATCGGCGGCTGCTGCGGGACCACGCCGGAGCACGTCAAGTGGATGGCCAAGTCGGCCCGCATGCTCCGCGGCGGCGCCGCGCCCGAGGTGGCCGCGCGGCCGCACGTCACGATGGACGCGCCCACGGGGCTCGAGCCCACGCCGCTCGGCGAGCGGAGCCCCCTCGCGGCGAAGATCGCGGCGGGCAAGTTCGTCGTCTCCGTGGAGGTGAACCCGGCGCCGGGCCTGAACCCCGAGAGCGCGCTGAACGCCGCGAAGATGCTCATCGACAGCGGCGTCGACGTCGTGAACGTCGCCGACGGCCCGCGGGCCACCGCGCGGATGACGAACCTCGCCTTCTGCTCGCTCCTGGTCCAGCGCTACGGCATCGAGCCGATCCTGCACGTCTGCGGCCGCGATCGGAACCTCATCGGCCAGATGGCGCACCTGCTCGGCGCCCACGCGATCGGCATCAAGAACCTCGTCGTCATCACGGGCGATCCGCCGAAGGTCGGCGACTACCCGGAGGCGACCGCCGTCTACGACCTCGACTCGATCGGGCTGCTCAACATGGCGAGCACCATGAACCGCGGCCTCGACCCGGCCGGCAAGCCGATCCCGGGCGGCAAGACGTCGTTCCTGCTCGCGACGGGGCTCGAGCCCGGCGCGCAGGACCTCGACAGGGAGATCGCCCGCCTCGAACGGAAGCGCGCCGCGGGGGCCGACATCATCATGACCCAGCCGATCTTCCACCAGGATCTGCTCGAGAAGGTGCTGCGGCGCATCGAGCACCTGGGGATGCCGGTGCTCGTCGGCGTGCTGCCGCTCGTCAGCCACAAGAACGCCGAGTTCCTCCACAACGAGGTGCCGGGCATGCAGATCCCGGAGGAGATCCGCGAGCGCATGCGCAAGGTGCCGGCCGGCCCCGAGGCGCGCAAGGAAGGGGTGAAGATCGCCCGCGAGATGCTCTTCTCGGTGCGCGATCGGGTGCAGGGCGCCTACCTGATGCCGCCCCTCGGCAAGTACGAGCTCGCGCTCGAGGTGCTCGACGGCCTCAAGACGGGCTGATCTGCCCGGCGGCTCGCCCCAGCACACGAGTTCTTGCTTGCAGCACCGGGCGCCGCGCGGGGAAACTCCGCGGAGATGTCCCTAGAGTACCGGCTCCACTCGCGCTGCGCCTGCGGCTCCGTGCTGTCGTCGTCCGAGTTCGCGGCCGCGTCCCGCCCCTTCACGTTGGCCGGGACGAGGCGCGTCTACGAGCGCTCGCGCCCCTTCACGATCCGGCACATCGCCCTCGATCTCGCCCTCGACGTCGAGGCGCGCTCGATCCGCGGCACGGCGCGGCTCGACGCGGTCCGCGTCGACCCGGGCGCGCGCGAGATCGCGCTCGACGCCATCGGCTTCGACATCGAGGCGGTCGAGATCAGCGCCGGGGCCGCGCGCGCCGCGAAGCCCCGGCGCGGCGCGGGCAAGGCGGCGAGCGGCGCGTTCCACCCGGCCGAGCACACGTACGACGGCGAGACGCTCCGCGTCGCCGTGCCGCTCGACGAGGCCGAGGCGTCGATCCTGGTCCGGTACCGGGCGACGCCGCGGCGGGGGATGTATTTCCTCCAGCCGGACGAGCACGTCCCCGACCGCCCGCGGCAGGTCTGGACGCAGTGTCAGGACGAGGACGCGCGCCACATCTTCCCGTGCATCGACAAGCCCCACATCAAGCAGACGACCGAGCTCCGCGCGCAGGTGCCGCCGGGCTGGTACTGCCTGTCGAACGGCGAGCTCGAGAGCGACGCGAGATCGCAGAAGGAGGGCGCCTACCACTACCGGCTGGACGAGCCTCACCCGAGCTACCTGTTCACGCTGGTCGCGGGCGAGTTCGCCCGCATCGACGACGCGGCGCTCGACGTCCCGCTCGCGTACTTCGTGCCGAAGGGGCGCGAGGAGGACGGCCGCCGCACGTTCGCGCGCACGCCGGACATGATCCGCCACTTCAGCGAGAAGCTCGGCGTCAAATATCCTTTCCGCCGCTACGCGCAGGTGGTGGTGAGCGACTTCATCTTCGGAGGGATGGAGAACACGACCGCCACCACGATGTACGAGCACATCCTGCTCGACGAGCGGGCGGCGCTCGACATCTCGTCGGACGATCTCATCGCCCACGAGCTCGCGCACCAGTGGTTCGGCGATCTGGTGACCTGCCGCGACTGGTCGCACGGCTGGCTCAACGAGGGGTTCGCGACGTTCATGGAGCACGTCTATCGCGAGCACCACCTCGGCGCCGACGAGTACGATCACGGCGTGAAGGCCGATCTCGACTCGTACCTCGGCGAGGCGCGCGGGCGTTACCGGCGGCCCATCGTCTGTCAGGACTACGACGCGCCGCTCGACGTCTTCGATCGGCACCTCTACGAGAAGGGCGGGCTCGTGCTGCACCTCCTCCGCCGGGAGCTCGGGGAAGAGCTCTTCTGGCGCGGGGTAGGCACCTACCTGACGCGCCACGCGCGCGGGGTCGCGGAGACGCGGGATCTGGCCCGCGCGCTCGAGGACGTGAGCGGCAAGTCGCTGGAGCGTTTCTTCGAGCAGTGGGTCTTCCGCGCCGGGCACCCCGAGCTCGACGTGAAGATCGAGATCGAGGGCGATCAGTGCACCGTGACGGTGAAGCAGTCCCAGGCGACGGGGCAGCACCCCAGCCGGGAGCACGCGCTCCAGCCGGACGCCTCGACGCCGCCCGTCTTCGCGTTCGACCTGGTGCTCGATTTCGGCTTCACCGAGGGCAAGGGATCGAGCACGCGCCGCGAGGTGCGGCGCGTCGACCAGCAGGCGCACACCTTCGTCATCCCGCTCCCGCGGCGGCCCCGCTTCGTGGTGGTCGATCCGGACTTCAGGATCCTCGGCGAGGTCAGGGTCGACGCGCCCAGCGATCTGCTGCGGGCGCAGCTCGCCCACGCGCCGACGGCGCGCGGCCGGATGCTCGCCGCGAAGCCGCTCTCGCGGCGCGACGACCCGCCGACCACGCGGGCGCTCGGGCAGTCGCTCTCGGACGCGCGGGAGTTCTGGGGGGTGCGCGCCGCCGCCGCGAGCGCGCTCGGCGCCCTCCAGTCGAGCGCGGCGTTCGCGCTGCTCGAGGGCAACGCCGGCGTGGAGCACCCGAAGGTGCGCCGGGCGGTCGCGAGCGCGCTCGGCAACTTCAGGTCGTCCAAGGCGGCGGAGGCCCTCGGCAAGCTGGCCCTGCGCGACGCGAGCTACCTGGTGCAGGCCGAGGCGGCGCGCGCGCTCGGGGCCACGCGGCAGAGCTCGGGGTTCGACACGCTCGTCGATCTCCTCGATCGCCCCTCGTGGGGCGAGGTCATCCGCTGCGGCGTGATCGACGGGCTGGCCAACCTGAGGGACGAGCGCGCCGTGCCGCACCTGACGGCCCGCACGCGCTACGGCGTCCCGACGCGGGGGCGGCGGGCGGCGATCCTGGCGCTGCCGAAGCTCTCCAGCGATCGGCGGACGCGCGAGCTCCTCGAGGAGCTGCTCGATCAGCCGGATCCGTACCTGCGGGTCGACGTCGCGCGCGCGCTGGGCGATCTCGGCGACGGCCGGTCGCGCGGCGCGCTCCAGCGGCAGCTCGACCGCGATCTCGACGGCCGGGTGCGCCGGCGGATCCGCGAGGTCTTGCGCGATCTCGGCGGGGCCGGCAAGCGAGAGCTGGATCGGCTGCGGGACGAGCTCGAGGCGCTGCGGCGCGACAACGCGGAGATCAGGGCGCGGCTGGGCAAGCTCGAGGCGGCGAGCACAAAGCCCAAGAAGGCGGCCGACGCCAAGTGAGCTAGCCCGTTTGCCGCGCCGCCGGGCGGCGGCTAGGGAAACTCCATGTCGGAAGCCCCTCCCGTGAAGCTCGACCGGCGCGGCGCGGTCGCGGTGCTCACCCTCGATCGGGCGGATCGCCGCAACGCGCTCTCCCGCGACGCGCTGCTCGCCTTCGGGCGCCTCGGGCGCGAGCTCGTGGACGACCCGGAGGTGCGCGCGATCGTGATCACGGGCGCCGGGGACAAGGCGTTCTGCGCCGGCGCCGACCTGAAGGAGCGGCAGGGCATGAGCCCCGACGACGTCCGTCGTCAGGTGGGCCTGTACCGGACGGAGCTCGGGGGGCTGGCGCGGAGCCCGAAGCCTGTGATCGCGGCGATCAACGGCGTCGCCTTCGGCGGGGGGCTGGAGCTCGCGCTCATCTGCGATCTCCGGGTGGCGGCCCCGCACGCCGAGCTCGCGCTGCCGGAGACGTCGCTCGGCATCATCCCGGGCGCGGGCGGCACGCAGCGGCTGCCGCGGATCGTCGGCGAGGCGAGGGCGAAGGAGATGATCCTGCTCGGCAGGAGGCTCACCGCGCCCGAGGCGCTCGCCTGGGGCCTCGTGAACCGGGTGTCACCCGAAGGGACGCCGGTGCTCGACGACGCGATCGCGTGGATCGAGCCGATCGCGAGCGGCGCGCCCATCGCGCAGGCCGCGGCGCTCGGGGCGATCGAGGACGGCTATGACGTGCCGCTCTCGCTCGGGCTCGAGATCGAGCGGGTCCACTACGACGAGACGCTGCGCAGCGAGGATCGGCTGGAGGCGCTGCGCGCGTTCGCCGAGAAGCGGAAGCCTGTCTACAAGGGGCGGTGAGGGCGGCGAGCCGGGCGCCTCCTGCTACAGCCCGTCGGTCGGCTGGCGGAGCAGCTCGACCTTCCCTTCCAGCCGCTTCGACACCCACACCTTGTTGTTCCGGTCGACGATCACCGCGCCGCAGTCCTCGATCGACTCGACGAGCGCGAGCCCCTTCTCGGCCCCCAGGATGAACACCGCGTCATCGACGGCGTCCGCGGTCAGCGCGTCCTTCGCCCAGATGGTCACGCTCCGGCTCTCCGTCGCCGGGAAGCCGGTCCGCGGATCGATGATGTGGTGATAGCGCCTGCCGTCCTTGATGAAGCTCCGCTCGTAGTCGCCCGCCGTCGAGAACGCGTGGTCCTCGACCTCGATCATCGCGAACGAGTCGTTCGCGTCCTTGCCGCGAGGATCCCGCGCCCCTGCCCTCCACCGCGACCCGTCCGGCTTCTTTCCGGCGATGTACAGGTCGCCGCCGGCCTGCACGAAGAACGACGTCAGCCCCTCCCCCCGCAGCACCCGCGCCGCGGCGTCGACGGCGTAGCCCTTCGCGATCCCGCCGAGGCTCATCCGCATCCCCGGCTTCCCGAGCATCACCGTGCGCCGCGCGCGATCGATCTTGATCTGCCTGTGATCGATGAGCGCGCGCGCCCGCTCGACGTCTTCCTTGCGCGGCACGTTGTCGTCGATGTCCTCGTCGAACTTCCAGAGCCCGTGCATCGCCTCGAAGGTGATGTCGAAGACCCCCTCCGAGCGCTCGCTGATCCAGAGGCTCTTCTCGATCACGGCGAGCGACTCCGGGCTCACCTCCACCGGGCTCTTCCCGGCCGCCGCGTTGACCCTCGACAGCTCGCTCTCCGGCCGCCAGGTCGTCATGAGCCCCTCGAGCCTGCGGATCTCCGCGATCGCCTTGTCCAGCCTGGCCCTGATCGCCGCCTCATCCATCGACTCGCTCGTGTAGGCGGCGAGGAGCAGCCTCGTGCCCATCGCCATCGCCTCGACCACGACGCGGGCGGGCCCGGCCTGCGCCGAGGCCGTCGGGGCCGGCGCAGGCGCCGCGCTCGATGCGGCCGGCGCGGTCGCCTCCCGCGCGCGTGAGGGCGCGTCGCACCCGGCGAGCGCGAGCGACGCGAGCGCCGCCGCGAGGCAAGCGCCGAAGCAGAAGAGGGGCGGAGAGCTGCGCGGTCCGTGCATTCGAGGGTCCTGGCTCCGTGAGAAGTCCCGACAGCGTGGCCGTGGGCGGCGTGCGAGCGTGACCACCGTGCGGCGTCGGCGGAGCTCCTCCGCCGGCGCCACCATGGCCCGGGCGAGCCGCGTGGATCCAGAGTAGTATCGCGCGCCCCCATGAGCCTCGACCCGACCCGCCTCCAGCGTGACATCGACGACCTTTCCCCGGATCTTCGCGAGATCGCCGCGCGCATCCACGCGAACCCCGAGCTCCGGTTCGAGGAGCACAGGGCCGCGGCCTGGCTCGCCGAGGCCGTCGAGAAGCGCGGCATCCAGGTCGAGCGCGGGCTCGCCGGCATGCCCACCTCGCTGCGCGCGCGCATCGGGCGGGGCGGGGGTCCCCACCTCGCCATCCTCGCCGAGTACGACGCGCTCCCGGAGATCGGCCACGCCTGCGGGCACAACCTCATCGCGGCGGGAGCGCTCGGCGCCTTCCTCGCGCTGGCGCGGCAGAAGGACGCCGTGGCCGGCACCATCGATCTGGTCGGGACGCCCGCGGAGGAGGGGGGCGGCGGCAAGATCCGGCTGCTCGAGGCGGGCGCCTTCGAGGGCGTCGACGCCGCGATGATGTTCCACCCGTTCGACCGCGACCTGCTCGCGCACGACACGCTGGCCAGCGCCTGGCTCGAGCTCCAGTTCCGCGGCAAGCCGTCGCACGCCGCGCTCGCGCCGTGGGACGGGAACAGCGCGCTCACGGCGTGCCTCGACACATTCCGGCTGATCGACGGCCAGCGCGTCCACTTCCGCGACGGCGTCCGGGTGCACGGGTTCATCAAGAACGGCGGTCAGGTGGTCAACGTCATCCCGGAGCTCGCCGTGGCCGAGTTCTCGGTCCGCGCCCTCGACACCGAGGAGCTCGCCCGCGTGCGGGCGATCGTGGAGCGCTGCGCCCGCGGCGCGGCCATGGCGAGCGGGGTCGAGCTCACGCTCGTCGACCAGGGCGGCTACAAGAACATGGTCAACAACCGGAGGATGGCGCGCCGGTTCGGCGAGCACCTGCGCGCCCTCGGCCGCTCGCCGATGGAGATGGACCCCGCCGTCGGCACCGGCTCGACCGACATGGGCGACGTGTCCCATGCGCTCCCCGCCATCCATCCGTGGATCGCGATCTGCGGCAAGGGAGAGACGACCTGCCACCAGCACGCGTTCGCCGAGCGCGCCGCGAGCCCCGCCGGCCAGGACTCGATGCTGATCGCCGCCAAGGCCATGGCGATGACGTGCGCGGATCTCCTGCTCGATCCCGACCTGCGGCAGGGCGTGCGCGAGGAGTTCGCGCAGCGGAAGGGCGGGTCGAGCGCGCGTTAGCTCAGCCGTCGTCCTGAAGGGGGTTCCCGAGATCGTCCATCAGCCCGGTCCCCCCCTCGATCGGGATCGCTCGCGCCAGGGCGACCCGCTCCAGCATCACGGACAACGCGATCCTGTCTCCGACGTCCGGCAGCCAGGTGCGGGACCCATCCCAGAGATCGAGCCGGATGTTGCTCGACGGCACGCTCCCGCTGACCGCCGCCGCGCCGCCGGCGCGCGCCTGCGCGGAGGGCACCGCCATCCGGTCGATCTGCGACCACGCGAAGCGCCGCACGCGCGGCACCCCGAAGGTGAGCAGCTCGCGCAGCTCGATCCCGTCCGGGTGCACGACGACCCCCCGCATCTGCTCGCGCAGCACCATCGCGATCGCGCTCACGCACAGGATGATCGCGCAGACGCTCGAGGAGACGAGCCGGTGGCGATCGCCCTCGACGACGTACTGGAAGAGCCGGGAGCTCGAGGGAGCGTTCTGGCCGTAGAAGATCACCCCCGAGACGGCGAGGGCGAAGCTCAGGTAGAGCAGCGCCGGGAGGCGCTCCTTGAGCGGCGGCCCGAACGCCATGCGCTTCTCGGGCCTGTACGTCATGTCAAAGCCGGGAGGTCTGGAGGGACGCGCCATAGATTCCTAGTCTACACGGCGGCGGAGCCGACGCTTGGGTCCGCCCCCTCGACCGGGCCGCCCCCGGTCACGCCGCGCTCCGGCGACCCACGGGCGGGCGATGGGTTGAAACCCATTGCCGGGCGATGGCTGAACGGACATGAAGGGGCGTCCCGACGGCGTCCCGTCGACCCCTCCTGGAGCCTTCCATGCACGATCGCTTCCTGCGCGCCTGCCGGCGTGAGCCGACCGATGTCACGCCCGTGTGGTTCATGCGCCAGGCCGGCCGGTACATGGCCGAGTACCGGGAGCTCAGGAAGAAGTACACGCTCCTCGAGATCTGCAAGACGCCCGAGCTCGCGCTCGAGGTGACGCTCCAGCCGCTGCGGCTCGGGATGGACGCGGCGATCCTCTTCGCCGACATCCTGCTGCCGCTCGAGCCGATGGGCGCCCCCTTCGAGTTCGCGAAGGGCGAGGGCCCGGTGATCCACGAGCCGGTGCGCGACCGGGCCGGCATCGAGCGGCTGCGCGTGTTCGAGCCCGAGGAGGGCCTCGGCTATGTGCTCGACGCCGTGCGCCTCATCCGCAAGGAGCTGGACGGCAAGACGCCGCTCATCGGCTTCGCCGGCGCGCCGTTCACCATGGCGAGCTACCTCGTCGAGGGGGGCAAGTCGAGCGACTACCGGCTCACGAAGCAGCTGATGTGGAGCGATCCCGAGGCGTGGTCGGCGCTGATGGGCAAGATCTCGGAGGTCGTCCGCCGCTTGCTGCGCGCGCAGGTCGCCGCGGGCGCGCAGGCCGTGCAGCTGTTCGACTCGTGGGTCGGCTCGCTCTCGATCGACGACTACCGCGAGCACGTGCAGCCGCACGTGCGGCACATCCTCCGCGACCTCGAGGCGACCGGGGTCCCGGTGATCCACTTCGGCACGAACACGGGGGCGCTCCTGGAGGCGCAGCGCGACGCCGGCGGCACGGTGATCGGCGTCGACTGGCGCACGCCGCTCGACAAGGCGTGGCAGCGCATCGGGTACGACCGTGCGGTGCAGGGCAACCTCGATCCGCTGCTGCTCTGCGCGCCGCGCGCCGTCGCCGAGCGCCGCGCGCGCGCGGTGCTCGCGGAGGCCGGCGGGCGCGCGGGGCACATCTTCAACCTCGGCCACGGCATCATCCCGGAGACCCCGGTCGATACGGTCAAGGCGGTCATCGATCTCGTCCACTCCGTCCCGCGCGCGTCGCTGCAGCAGGGCGAGTCGAGCCGCTGACGCCGCGCATCGCGCCGCGCCGCGCCATCGACGGGATCGTGCGGCGGGGTGCCTAGGCCGCGCCGGCGCCTCGCCCTCGAGATCGCAGGGGCCTCCCGTGGTGATATGGTCCAGCCGCGAGCATGTGCGAGCTCCTCGGGATGGAATGCAACGTCCCCACCGACATCGTCTTTTCGTTCAACGGCCTCCGGCACCGAGGTGGCCGCACCGGTCCCCACGCTGACGGGTGGGGCCTCGCGTTCTTCGAGGGGCGCGCCGCGCGTGTGTTCCTCGATCCGAGCCCCGCCGCGGAGAGCCCGCTGGCGCGATTCCTCAGCGAGACGCCCATCAAGACGCTGCTCGCGATCGGCCATATCCGGCGCCGCACCCGCGGCGACGTCCTGCTCGCCAACACGCACCCGTTCGTGCGCGAGCTCTGGGGCCGCCACTGGGTCTTCGCGCACAACGGCACGCTCCCTCGGGTCCGGCGCCGCGCGCTGGGCCGCTTCAATCCCATCGGCACGACCGACAGCGAGCACGCTTTCTGTTACCTGCTGGAGGGGCTCCGCAGCTCGTTCCCCGGCTATCCGCGCCGGCCCAGCGAGCTTTGGGAGGCCGTCGCGGCGCTCGGCGGCGAGCTCGGCCAGGACGGGACGTTCAACTTCCTGCTCGGCGACGGGCGCCACCTCTTCGCCCGCTGCGCAACCCGGCTCTGTCACATCATCCGCAAAGCGCCCTTCGGCGTCGCGACGCTCGTGGACGACGATGTCCGCGTCGACTTCTCGGCCGTCACGACCCCGAAGGATCGCGTCGCGGTGGTCGCGACGTGCCCGCTCACCGCGAACGAGACCTGGACCACGGGGCGACCGGGCGAGCTCTGGGTCTTCGATGGCGGCGAGCTGCGCGCGACGCTGTCATCGATCGCCTGACCGGCGCCAGCGCGCTCTCCACCCCTCGCGCCTGCCCGCCTGGGCTCTTGCCGTCAATCCCCTCTTTGCGATCGGGGTCGGTTTCTCGATGCCTTCTCCGCCGCGGGGCGCATTGACGCCTTCTCGCGGTGGCTGGTTCCAGCATCGACGGAGCGTTGCGGCTGGCGGAGGAACGAGCTGCTCCTGAAACCATCCCGACACAGGAAGCGCGCTGCCGTGCCGGAGGGCTGGAGAAGGGGGACCGGCAGCTGAAATAAAAAACGCCGCGACGGACCTGGGGGGGGAAGGTCTCCGCCGCGACGCAGGTCTATCCTACGCACCTGGTGTGCCAAGTCAACCAACCGGCAACACTGCCAGGAAGCCCGCAGCTGCGCGGCCGCAGCGTGCGCAGCGCACGTGGGTTCACTCGGTCCCGCTCCGTTCCGTGTCCGTGCCGCTTCGCGCCGTTCTGCTCGGCTTCGCTCGGCTCCGCTCCGTTCCGCTGGCTTCGCTCGGCTCCGCTCCGTGCCGCTTCGCTCGGCTCCGCTTCGTTCGGCTCCGCTTCGTTCGGCTCCGCTTCGTTCGGCTCCGCTTCGTTCGGCTCCGCTCCGTTCCGCTTCGCGCGGTTCCGCTTCGCTCAGTTCAGCGTTGTGATGTGCCCTGGTTTTGAGGCAGAACTCACAGAGCATCGCCCCCGCAGAACGCGGACATGCCAGCCGAACAGACACATCGTGTTCCAGCGAACCATTCTCTCCCTTGCCGGCTCAATCGCTCGCCGGACGGGTGGCGGCGCGCTCGGGAAACGCATAGAGAGACCCGCATCCTCGGCAGCTCGGGCTGTACAAGAGGAAAGAGGTGGGGCGTCAACTGCGATAGAAGCGCACAGTGCCCCACAAGGCGCGTCGGCGAGAACCGGCGGTGCGGCGCGGCGTGCGCGACGGCCAACGGCAGCAAACGGCGAGGGGCGGACGGCGTGCGGGGAACAAGCCGAGAACGTGGAAGGGCGCAACGGACGCAACGTACACAACCGAGCGCAGAGGGCGACGTAGGCCGTTGTCGGGTCGGGAAGGCGGAGGAAGCACTGAAGACGGCTCCGCCCGGATGGCCGTCTTGACGGGAGTCGGGGCATGTCAGTACGCTTTGACGTTGGGCGAGCTAGGGCATATCGAACCGTTGCACCGCGACCGAAGAGCCACGCCCGGGTAGGTTCCGTCTCGGGAAGAGCTCGAACGATGTCGAGGCTAGGTCGCACGACGGGTTGGGCTGAGCGCGCGTGAGTGACTTCGACGAAAAGACTCGTGTAACGCAGGTGGTCCAGCCCCCACCGGGCGGCGGCAGCAAGAACACGACCGACTGCCTGGTCGTGATCTACACGAAGGAACCCACGCTGCTCGGCAAACGGTTCGTGCTGGAGAACAACCCGACGCGGGTCGGTCGCGGCGCGGACAACCACATCGTGCTCGACGGCGACTCCGTGTCACGTAGGCACGCCCATTTCGAGCAGCGGCCGAGCGCCTGGATGGTCGTCGACGACGGGAGCACCAACGGGACGTACTGCAACGATGAGCAGATCTCCCGCGAGGTGGTGCTGAAGAACGGAGACAGGGTGAAGATCGGACCCACGATCTTCAAGTTCCTGTCCGGCGCCGACGTGGAGGCGCAATACCACGAAGAGATCTACCGGATGACCATCATCGATGGTCTCACGCAGATCCACAACAAGCGCTACCTCTACGAGGCGCTCGAGCGCGAGATCATCCGCGGCCGCCGCCACGAACGGGACCTCGCGATCCTCCTGTTCGACATCGACCACTTCAAGCGCATCAACGACGTCCATGGCCATCTGGCGGGCGACTTCGTGCTGAAGGAGGTCGCGCGCATCGTGCAGAGCCGCATCCGCCGCGACGAGGTCTTCGCGCGCTACGGCGGCGAGGAGTTCGCCATCATCCTGCCGGAGACGTCCATCGAGGGCGCGGCGGCGCTCGGCGAGACCCTGCGTCAAAAGGTCGCGGAGCACCTGTTCGTGTTCCAGGCCGACAGCATCCGCGTGACGATCAGCGTCGGCGTGGCGCTGCTCCAGGAGGGCGATCGCACCGCGAACGACCTCATCAAGCGCGCCGACGAGCGCCTCTACCACGCGAAGAACAGCGGAAGAAACCGGGTGTGCGCCTGAGCAGCCGCCCGCGGGCGCGCTAGGTTCCGGCGGAGGAAGGACGATGCCGAACAGCGATCTGCCGCTGCCGGCGGCGCCGGACGCGGGCGACGGCGCGGAGCTGCCCGCCATCCTGTCGCCGCCGCCTGGTCCCCTGTCGCGGAGCGCCCTCGAGCGGCTCGAGCGCGTCGAGTGCCCGGCGTTCGGCCGGCGGCGAGAGGCGCGGGCGCAGAAGAGCGGCGCCGACATGCTGCCGATCGTGCTGTCGCACGGGCGCGGCGCGAACGTCTGCGACGTCGACGGGAACCGGTACGTCGACCTGTGCGCCGGCTTCGGCGCGCTGCTGCTCGGCCACGCGGCGGCGCCGGTGCGGCGCGCGGCGGAAGAGCAGATGTCGCGGCTGACCCTCGCGCTCGGCGACGTGTACTCGGCCGACGTGAAGATCACCCTGCTGGAGCGCCTCGCGGCGCTGCACCCCGGGCCCTCGCCCATGGCGCTGCTCGGCCAGAGCGGCAGCGACGCGATCACCGCGGCCGTCAAGACGGCGGCGCTCGCGACCGGACGGCCGGGGCTCGTCGCTTTCGAGGGCGCATACCACGGGCTCGGGTACGCGCCGCTCGCGGCGTGCGGGCTGCGCGAGAGCTACCGGGCGCCCTTCGCGGAGCAGCTCAACCGGCGCGTGACGTTCGCGCCCTACCCGCGCGACGAGGCGGGCGCCGCGCGCTCGGTCGACGCCGTCGAGCTCGCGCTGCGCGGGGGCGAGGTCGGCGCGGTCCTCCTCGAGCCGATCCTCGGGCGGGGCGGCTGCGTCGTCCCGCCCGACGCGTTCCTGCGCGCGGTCTGCGACGCGGCTCACCGGCACGGGGCGCTCGTGATCGCGGACGAGATCTGGACCGGCCTCGGTCGATCGGGGGCGATGACGCGCACGGGAGAGCTGGGAGTGCCCGTCGACATCGTCTGCTTCGGCAAGGGGCTCGGCGGCGGGCTCCCCATCTCCGCGTGCGTGGCGCCCGAGCCGATCATGCGGGCGTGGGCGCGCGAGGCCGAGGTGGTCCACACATCGACGCACTCCGGGTCGCCCCTCGCGTCGAGCGCCGCGCTCGCGACGCTCGACGCCCTCGACGAAGGCAGGCTGGCCGCGCGCTCGCGCGACGTCGGCGCTCGCTTCCAGGGGGCGCTGCGCGCGGCGCTGGCGCGCACGGCGGGCGTCGTCGACGTGCGGGGCGCCGGGCTCATGGTCGGCGTCGAGCTCGAGAGCGCCGAGCTCGGGCTCCGGGCCATGCGCGGGATGCTGGCAGAGGGGTACCTGATCCTCACGGGCGGCGTGCGCGGCGAGACGCTGACGCTGACGCCGGCGCTCACCATCCCGGAAGCGCTGCTGTCGGCCGCGGCCGGCGCGCTCGCGCGCGTGCTCTCGGCCTAGCTCCGCCCGCCGGAAGGCCGGCCATCTCTGGCCGCGCTCCTGCGCCGCTCCGCGGCGGCTTCGCGCGAGCGGAGCAGGACGAGCGTGCTATCTCGGTGCCCGTGGGACCGATAGAGCAGAGCGAGGCGCTGCACCGGCGCGCGCGGGCGTTCATCGAGGCGTCGCTCCTTCCGGACGGGGGCTCGACCGGCGCCGATCGAGCAGCGGCCGCCTCTGCTCCGCAGCGCCAGAGCGAGCGCGGGACGCTCCCGGAGACCTTCGATGCGCTCGCGCTCGCGATCGCCCGGCACCAGGCCGCGCATTGCGCGCCCGTCGCCCGCCTCTTCGCGGCGCGCGGCGCGGACGTCGCGGTGATGGATCACGCGGCGCAGATCCCCGCTGTGCCGTGCGACGTGTTCCGGTTCGCGCGCGTCGCGACCCACCCGCCGGAAGCGGACGAGCGCATCTTCCGCACGAGCGGGACCTCCCTCGGCGCGGCGTCCCGTGGCGAGCACCCGTTCCGTACGACCGCCACCTACGAGCTCGCCGCGCTCGCCTGGGGGGAGCGCCTGCTGTGGCCCGACGGCGCGCGGCTCCGGGCGATCGTCCTCGCGCCGCCGCTCCACGAGGCGCCGGACTCGTCGCTCGGGTTCATGATCGACCGCTTCGCGGCGCGCCTCTCGGGGCCGGCGAGCTGGCACGTGCGCGACGGCGAGCTCGACGCCGCGGGGCTCGCCCGCGCGTGCGCCGAGGCGCGCGCCTCGGGCGAGCCGGCGATCGTGCTCGGCACGTCGTTCGCCTTCGTGCACCTGATCGAGCGCTTGCTCGAGGCGCAGCTGCCCGAGGGCGCGACGCTGCTGCCCGAAGGGAGCCGGGTCATGCAGACCGGCGGCTACAAGGGCCGCTCACGCGAGGTGCCCGCGGACGAGCTGCGGGCGTCGATCGCGCGGTCGCTGGGGGTGCCCCTCTCGCACGTGGTGGGTGAGTACGGCATGACAGAGCTCTCCAGCCAGCTCTACGAGGGCACGCTCGCGGCGGCGCTCGCGGGCGCACCGCGCGCGGCGCCAAGGCTCTACCTCGCGCCGCCCTGGACGCGCGTCACCGCGGTGGACCCCGAGACGCTCGCGCCGCTCCCCGCGGGCGCGATCGGGCTCGCGCGGATCGTCGATCTCGCGAATGTCGACTCGGCGGTCGCGATCCAGACCGCCGATCGCGTGCGCGTCACCGGCGAGGGCGTCGAGCTCCTGGGCCGCGCGTCCGGGGCGCCGCCGCGCGGCTGCTCGATCGCGATGGACCAGATGCTCGGCGGCGGACCGTGATGGACGCCGGCGCCGCGCGGCGCCTCCGGGTCGAGCGCGCGGTCGCCGCGGCGGCGCGGATCGCGGACGCGCGCGATCCGCTGGGCGAGGAGGCGCGCCGGCGGTTGCCTTCGACGAGCGGCCTTTCCCCCGAAGGCGTGGAGCTCGCGCTCGGCCGCCACCTCGAGATCACGCCGAGCGACGGCGAGCTCGGCGCGCTCGTGGCGGCCTCGGGGCGCGCGCGCAGCTGCCACGTGGTCCTGGCGGCCAACGTCTGCACGGCGCCGCTGCGGGCCATCGCCGTCGCGGCGGCGACGGCGCCGGAGGTCTTCGTGCGCCCGTCCCGCCGCGATCCCGTCGTCGCCGAGCTCCTCGTGCGCGCGCTGCAGGCCGACGACGGTTTCCGCCGCGCAGGCGGCGCGATCGCGCTCGTCGCGGACATCGCGCTCGGGGACGCCGGGACGCCGGCGGCGGGCGAGGACGTCCTCGGCGATCTGCCGCACGCCGAGCTGCACATCTACGGCTCGGACCAGACGGTGGCGACGCTGCGGGCCAAGGCCGGCCCGGGCGTGCTCGTGCGCGGGCACGGCGCCGGCCTCGGGCTCGCCGTCGTCGGCCCGGACGCGAGCCTCGCCGAGGCGGCGCAGGACATCGCCGCGGACGTCGTGCCGTTCGATCAACGCGGCTGCCTGTCGCCGCGCTTCGTGCTGGTGGAGGGCTCGACCGAGCGCGCAGCGGCGCTCGCGCGCGCCCTGCACGAGGCGCTCGAGGAGGCGGGCACGCGCGTCCCACGAGGGCCGCTCGACGGCGCCGCCCGCGAGGAGGTGACGATGTACCGGGCCACGCTCGAGGCCGTGGGCTCGTTCTGGCAAGGCCAATGGCACGGGGTCGGCCTCGATCCGGCGCCTCGATCGCTGCTGCTGCCGCCCGCGGCGCGCATCGTCCACGTCGCAGCGAGCGACGCTGAGGCCGCTCCGGCGCTGCTGGCGCCGCTCCGCGGCGCGATCACCGCGATCGGCGCGGGCGGGGGCGGGCGGCTCGCGCGCGCGGCGTCCGCAGCGGCCCCGCGCGCGCGGCTCGCGGCGCTCGGGTGGATGCAGCGCCCGCCCCTCGACGGCCCGGTCGACCTGCGGACGGCCTGATATCCCGAGCCGGCTGCCGGCTCGGGATATCAGCGCATGGGCGGACCGCAGCGAGCGCAGACAATCCGCCGCCGCGCCGTCCAGGCCGCGGCGCGATCGGGACGGTGGTGGGAGCAAGGTGCGCTCGAGCGACGGTGTGTGATAGCGATCATGGCATGTCGTCGCGCACCGATCCGAAGGCGATCCATCCGCCCACGGAGCTCGAACGGATCGCGAGCCCGTCCGCGACATCGTCCGGCGTGGAAGGCTCACGGGACAGGCTCGTCGACCGCGCGCAGGACGAGCTCTCCCCCGATCAGGGTACGTCCGTGTCGAGCGACCTGGCCGGCCGCTCGGCCCGCGTCGCGGACACCGACGACGCGGGCGCGCCGCCGTCGGTCGCCTCCCCCAGGATCCAGGTGCGCCGCGATGAGCGCCTGGATCTCGTGATCGAGTACCTGGCCTTCGTGGCGAAGCCGATGCCGCTGTCGCTCCTCCTCGACGAGGCGCCGCAGCGGATCGCCGCGATCCTCGGCGCCGACGTGGCCTCGCTGTACCTGCTCGAGGGCGACGGCGACGAGCTGGTGCTGCGCGGCAACGTCGGCTTTCCGCGCGAGGCGCGCGGCACGGTGCGGCTCTCGGTCGGGCAGGGCATCACGGGCATGGCGGTCGAGTGCCTGCGCCCGATCTCGGTCGTCCAGGCGACCGAGCACGAGCGCTACCGGGCGTTCCCCGAGCTCGGCGAAGAGCGGTTCCCGGTCTTCCTCGCGGCCCCCATCCTCGGCAGCGGCCGCCCGCTCGGCGCGCTGGTCGTCCAGCGGGCGGGGGATCGCGCCTTCACGGCGCGGGACGTCGAGCTCGTCATGGCCCTGACGGCGCCGATCGCGGCCGGCGCGCGCCACGCGCAGGTGCTCGACGAGCTGCGCGAGCGGCGGCGGCGCACGGGAGGCGGCACGCGCAAGGTCACGCTTCCGGGGTTGCCCGTCGTCGCGGGGCGCGCGCTCGGCGCCATCGCGGCCCTGCGACGACCGGCCACCTCGTCGCTCGGCGCGCGGCAGGGCAGCGGCGATCCGAAGCTCCTGCGGCTCGCGTTCGACATCGCGGAGAAGGCGCTCCTCGACCTCAACGCCCGCGCGGCGACGCGAGGGCTCGCGCAGGAAGCGGCGTTCCTCTCGACCTACCTCCTGATGATCGGCGACGGCCGCCTGCGCGCGCGCGCCTTCGAGCTCGCGGCCAGCGGGCTCAACGTCGCGCAGGCGCTCGGGACGGTCGCCCGCGAGGTGGCGCGCGCCGCCAACGGGATCGTCGGCGACCCGTTCTTGCAGGACCGCGCCCGCGACATCGAGGATCTCTGCGATGCCATCCTGATGCTGGCGACCCCGGACGCGCGGGCGCAGCTCCCGTCGAAGGCGGTCCTCGTGGGAGACCAGCTGACGGTCTTCGACCTCTTGATCTCGGCCCGGGCCCACCCGGTGGGCGTCGCGCTCAGCGACCGATCCGGGCCGCGCTCGCTCGTGCTCCTCCAGCTGCTCGGCGTACCGTCGATCGTGGACGTGGCGGGCGCGTTCCGCTGGGCATCGCCAGGTGACGTCGCGCTCCTCGACGCGGACCACGGCTTTCTGGTGATCAACCCGTCCCGGGCCGAGGTCGCGACAGTTCGCGCGGCGCGGCGCAGGGGGCCGGCGTCGCCGGAGCCGGACGACGGTGGAGAGGACGACGACGGAGAGGACGAGCCAGCGAGCTGAGCACCGGCCGGGGCCGGTGCTCGCGGCTCAGCTGCCGGACCGCGCGGCGGCGGGGTCGGCCGGCTGCGCTCCCTGGGCGCTCTGCAGCTCCTTCTTGGCGCGCCAGTTCGCCAGGCGCTTCGTATCGCGTCGCTTCTTCTTGGCTCTCACTGCGGGCTTCTGCGGCATGGCGGGGGGTATAGTCGCTCGAGCCCCTCGAGGGAACCCCGTACCTCACGCCGCCCCCGGCGAGGCCGCGGGGCGTTGACGCCCCACGCTGACCGCCCCATGACCGCTGCTCCGATGAACGTCCGTCTCGTACACGAGTTCCGCTTCGAGGCCGCCCACCGCCTTCCCAAGGTTCCGCAGGGGCACAAGTGCGCGCGCCTCCATGGTCACAGCTTCAAGGTCGAGGTCGCGATCCGCGGCCCCGTGAACGAGGAGACGGGGTGGTTCATCGATTACAGCCACCTCTACGAGGCCTGGGCTCCCCTCCACGACCTGCTCGATCATCATTATTTGAACGAGGTCCCCGGGCTGGAGAACCCGACGAGCGAGGTGCTCGCCCGGTGGATCTGGAGCCGCCTCGCGCCGTCGCTGCCGTCCTTGAACCGGGTCACCATCTTCGAGACCTGCGACGCCCGCTGCGAGTACGAGGGCGACTAGATCCATGAAGACGCTCGTCTGCCGCTGCGAGGACGTCACGCTGCACGAGCTCGAGGCCGCGATGGAGCGCGGCTACAAGGACATCGAGTCCGTCAAGCGCTACACGGGCTTCGGCACCGGCTGGTGCCAGGGCAAATGGTGCCTCGCGCTCTGCGCGCGGCTCATCGAGGAGCGCGGGGGCGACGTCCGGAAGCCGATCACCCCGCGGCCCCCGTACCACCCGGTCTCGCTCGCGGCGCTCGCCGGGCTCGACGAGCTCGGCCTCCGCGGCGGCGGGCGCGATCGCTAGCGCTGGGCGCGCTCCGCGCGGCCAGCGCCCCGACCCGCTCGTCGACCGCCGTCAGCCGAGGGGGCGCCGAGCGCTCGCGCACCCGACGTTCACGGTCAGCTCGAAGACCCCCTCCGACCAGTACTTCGAGACCGCGTGGTGCAGGTACTTGAGCATCGAGTCGACGATCTGCGGCTCGACCTCGAGCATCGCCGTCGCCTCGGGGATCACCATCAACCTCGAGATCGGATCGTCGAGGAACTCACGCCCGCTGTCGAACGACACGGCGATGAGCTGGACGTCGACCTCGACCTCGTCGAGCCCCGCGGCCTCGATCTCCTCGGCGATGGTCTCGATCGTCGGGCGGCTGACGGCGGCGGCGTCCACCGCGGCGCCGAGCTCCGAGAGGTCCTGCTTGAGCGCGCACTCCCGCGCGATGTCCGCGATCTCCGGGAACGATCCGCGCAGCGGCAGCGCGATGAGCGCCTGGCCGCCGGGGACCAGGAGCCGGCGCAGCTCGGCGAGGAGCAGCGCCCGCTCGCTCGGACGACAGACCGGGTGCAGCGTGAACGCGTGGGAGAAGCTCGCGTCCGGCAGCGGCGTCGGCAGGGCGTCGGCGAGCATGTAGCTCGCGTTCATCCCGGAGAACAGCGCGGCCTTGTCGCGCGCGAGCTCGAGCGCGGCGGCGGAGCCGTCCACGCCCACGAGCGTCGCGCCGGGCAGCTTGTCGGCCACGATCGCGTCGGGGAAGCCGCTCCGGCAGCCGAGATGGAGGATGCGCGCCGCCTCGGAGGGCAGCAGCATCTCGACCGCCAGCGAGGCGAAGAACGAGAGGTAGCGCGGGACGACCGCGTGCTCGAACAACACGGCGTCCGCCGCGCTCAGCGGCGGGCCGATCATCAGGCGACCCCGTCCCCCTCGTCGTCGTAGGGCGCGAGGAGGCTGAGCGCCTCTTCGGCGAGCTCGCCGATCGTGACCTCCGACGTCGCGTCGTCGCCGCCGTCATCCGCGAGCTCGACGGTGCGCTTGTCGCTGAGCAGCGGCTGGATGAGCGACGCGTGCGCCGGGTCGCCGATCTCGACCAGCGTCTCGATCGCCGCCGCGACCGCGTCCGGGTCCTTGTGGCTCAGGAACTGGCTGAGCAGCTTCGGCACGCCCGGCTCCGGCACCTCGGCGATGAGGTACGGCAGCTCCGGGAGCGCCGACGAGCCGACCGGCAGCCGCTTCAGCGCCCGCTCGATCGCCTGCGCGACCTCCTTGAACCGATCGTAGGCGAGCGTCTCGATCTCCTCGCCCGCCGCCTGCCGCGCCTCGGGGTGCTCTGAGGAGAGCACATCGATGAGCGCGTCGAGCGCGCGCGGACCCTCGTGCTCGCCGAGCAGCGACGCGATGCGCACCAGCCGGAGCGCCGCCTCGTCCTCGTCGTTCTCGCGCGTCGCGGCCGCGATCGCGTCCGTGAGGACGTCCAGCAGCCCGTCGCCGGGCGCAGCCGCCAGGTCGTCGTGGAGCCGGCGAGCCGTGCGCTCCGCGTCGAACAGCTTGTTTAGGGTCGTCTCGATGGCTTGACGATTTTGCACGAAGAGGAGCTATCAACAGCGCGTCGCCTCTGCAAGCCGGCAGGCAACGAGGGCGCGTTCCCCGCGAATTCCCGTCCACGGCGGGCGCGGCCGCGCGTGCCCGGCGCCGCCCGCGCCGGGGCCGCCGCGCGCAAGCGGGCCAGGACGAGCGCGCGCCGCCGCATCGCGCTCGCCCGCCGCGCACGATGCGGTAGACCGTTCGTGGCATGCGTGTGTCCGGCTCATCGCAAGCCCGCCCGGCGAGGGCGGCGGTCTCTCCCTCCCCGCTCGTGCGCGGCGCCGCGGCGTCGGCGCTCGTCCTTGCGCTCGGCGGCATCGACGATCCCGAGCCGCCGCCGCCCGCGGTCGTCCCTCCGGCAGCTGCAGCGCGCGGCGCCGCGGGCGCGGCGGCGCTCTGCGGTCCGCGCACCGTGCCCGAGGGCGCCGCCTGCGTCCCGCTGCCTGCTCCGGGCGCGCCGCTCCCCGAAGGCGGCGCGGCGGCGCTCTCTGACCCTGCCGGTGCGCGCCCCGCCGGCGCGCGTCCTGCCAGCGCGAGCGCGCGCAGCCAGGCCCACGAGCACATCCCCCGCCGCCCGGAACGTCCGGCGAGCGCCGCCGCGTACACGTTCCCGATCGGCGCGCCGGACGAGCCGCGGGGGTTCCTCCTTGTCGAGGAGGCTCCACCCGGGGCGGGCGCGCTGCCTCCTGCGGGTCCCGTCGCTGCGATCGGGGCAGCGCGGCCCGAGCCGCCGTCGTGGATCGGCGGCGTCGAGATCGCCGCGACGCGGGGCGAGCGGGTGACAGCGCTCAGGCTCGAGGGTCAGGACGGGAAGGCCGAGGTCGTCTTCGTCGGCGAGCTGTCCGGGATCACGGTGGCCACGGCGCACGACGTGCGCGAGGCGCGCGACGTGGATCGCGTGCGCAGGTACATCGTGCTCCACGGCCACCTCGATCGCCCTGGCCCGGGCGTCGTGGCGGGCGCGCGCCTCGACGCGGGCGACGTGGTCGGGTTCGCCGGCGAGACGGGCAGCCCGGGCCTCGTCCGGCTGCACCTCGAGGCGCGGCAGATCCGCGAGGGTGCGCGCACCTCCGAGCTCGATGCGAAGCGCATCACCGACGCCGCGGCGACGGTGCCGTGCGACCTGCGCAACGTGCTGCCGCTCCGTCAGGGAGCGAGCTTGTAACCGAAGCCGTAGACCGTGAGGATGTGCTCGGGTTTGTCGGGCGAGCGCTCGATCTTCTTGCGCAGCTTGACGATGAAGTTGTCGACCGTGCGGTTCGACGGCCCCGCCTCGATCCCCCAGATCTTCTGGAGGATCTCCTCGCGCGAGACCGGCTGGCCCACGCGCTCGTGCAGCAGGCGCAGGAGCTCGACCTCGTAGAACGACAGCTGATCCGAGCGCGAGCCCCGCGAGACCGTGTGGGCGGTCATGTTGATCTGCACGTTGCCGATGCTGAACACCTCGACGGGCGCCTCGGCCGGCCGCGCGGCGCGGCGGAAGAGGGCGCGCAGGCGAGCGATGAGCTCGCCCACGCTGAACGGCTTTGTCACGTAGTCGTCGGCGCCCGCGTCGAGGCCGCGGATCTTGTCGATCTCCTGGCCGCGGGCCGTCAGCATGATGATCGGCACGAACGCGTCCCAGCGCCGCAGGTCCTCGCAGACCTTGAAGCCGTTTGTGTCGGGGAGCATGAGGTCGAGCAGGATGGCGTCCGGCTTCTCCTGCCGCGCGAGCTGCACGCCGTCCTTCCCCTTCGAGGCCGACGCCACCGAGAAGCCCTCGAACTCGAGGGCGTCCGTCAGCCCCAGCACGATGTGGGGCTCGTCCTCGATGATGAGAATCTTCTTGCGTGCCACCACGACGGAGTCCGGTCTTAGCACAAAACCGGGCAGGTCCTTCCCAGCGCTCCGCCGGCCGGCTCGCCGGAGCCGCTCGGGAGCCATAAAAGCGCCACAAAAGCGCCGCGGGGCGCGATCTCGCGATCGCACCCCGCGCGCCGGGCTCAATCAGAAGTCAGCTGACGTCAGCTGACGCCCGCTGACGCCGCCTACTCGCCGGAGCAGGTGATGAACAGCGTGGCCCCTTGCTGGGCTTCGCCCTTGCCCGTGAACCGGATCTTGCGCTGCTCGGTCGACGGGCAGTCCGCAACGATGGAGGCGTCGCCGAGATGGATCGACGGATCGACGTAGCACCACCCGTGCACCGCCTGGCCACCGGACACAACGTTGTCGTCGGCGTGGGTCCTGCACTCGGAGGCAGGCTCGCCATCGTTCACGCCCTCGAGCTGCTTGATCTCGCACACGCAGTCCCAGCCGGAGGCCTTCGCGATGTCCGTGGAGAGCACCTCCTCCACCGCGGCATAGCGAGCCGCGTCCTTCGGCACCGTGGCGCGCCCCGGCATGTTCGGATCCTCGCAGTTGCACTGGCCCTGCGAGTTGCGGGCCTCGAGGATCAGGCAGGAGACCTGCTTGTTCTCGTGCGGCGTCAAGGTGCGCGGCAGGCACTGTCCGCCGAGCACCGTCTTCAGGCGGTCGATGATGGCGCCGATCGCCGGCCGGTAGCCGTAGTCGGCCGCGTTGCGGTCCTTGAGCTGGCGCGGGCACACCGAGCCGACGATGCCCTGAGGGCCGAGCTCCCGGATGAGCTGCAGCTCGCGGAGGCCCGGGTAGGCCTTCGCCTTGATCTGCGTCGTCGACCTGGGCGCCGGATCCTCCTGGCCGTTCGCGCCTTCGGGCTCGCACAGCGGGTTGTCGGTCGGCACCCCGCCCACCGATCTGCAGTCGCAGCTCTGAACGTTTCCCTCGCAGCTCTTCACCGCATCCTCGGGGAGATCGAAGATGCAAGCGTACTGGAGGTCCCCCGTGCTCCCCGTCGGGATCGTGTACTCGCGGCCGTTGATGCTGTTCCAGCCCGTCTCCTGCGGCCCGACGATCGCATCGTTGGTGATCGGGTTCGTGCCCGAGCGAGGCTTCATCGACTCGACCATGAACGGATCCTTCGGCGGCTGGTACTTCGCGGGATCGCCGAGGATGATGTCCCAGGTGCTGCCGTGCTCGCCCACCGGAGCGCTGAGCTCGTCGGCGTTCTTGAACCCACCGACCGGCTCGCCTTCCAGGTTGCGGCCGTTCAGCAGGTCGGGCTGGCCCTGCTCGTTCTGGCGCGCGATGTCCTGCCACGGCACGCCGATGATGCCCGCGAAGAAGACGAGCCCGGGATCACGGATGTTGGAGTCGCCGTCGTCCGGGTTCGCATCGCTGAAGATCGGGTTCGGAACCAGCTCGCCCTTGCGGTTCGGGATCTTCGCCTCGGTGAAGGCGCGCCGGTAGCGGTCGATCGGATAGAGGAAGTCGAAGCCGAACCGGCGCTTCTGATCCCAGCAGCGGGAGTTTACCGGGTCCTCCTCGGCGGTCAGCCTGGCGGGGTGGCCGTCCGTGCCCGTGCACGCCGGGTCGGTGTCGCAGCCATCCTGCCTCTGGCTGCACGACCTGCAGCACGTGTTGCCCGGGTCGGTGGCGCACTCGGCGCGCGGCCGCCACAGGCGGCGGCCCTGCCCGGTCTCTGCCACGAGGTAGTTCTTGCTCTCCTCGCGGATCGAGCAGTCGTTCTCGTCGGTGAGCATGATGATCGCGAGGAGGGAGCTCGGCCGCATGAACTCGGCGCGCTGCTGGATGACCATGGCATCCATGCCAGTCACGACGATGTCCTCGGTCGTCGGGTCGATGCCGATGGTCTCGTAGGGCTCCGGGTCGACGAGGAAGCGGTACACGCTCTCGAGCTGCGCCTCGAAGCCGCAGCCGGTCTGCCCCGTGCCTTTGACCATCGCGGTGAGCTGCCCGACCAGCGTCGTGTCGTTGAGATCGGCGTTCGAATCGTTGGGGCCGATGTCCGCCTCGCCGTCGCCCTCATCCGACGTCCCCGGCTCGCCGGCGAGCTTCTGATCCGGATCCCAGGCCAGGAAGCCCCTGTTGAGGTAGGTCGGGATGTCGTTTGTGGTGGCGGTCTCGCTGCTGCGCGCGAGGAGGTGCCCCATGTCCACGTTCGAGGGGCTCGTCGTCGCCAGGCACGAGCCCGACCCGTGGCCGCCGAGGCTCGAGCTGATGATGCCGATGTGGATGTCCTTGACCGGCTCGAACTCGCGCTTGAAGTCCTGCGGACAGTTCTGGTTCGGCGAGCCGACCGTGGTCGGGGGCATCTCGTTGCGTATGTGGATGCAGCGCGGGTTGACGAGACCCTGGACGAGATCGGGGATCGCGGTGGCGAGGATGTCCTGCTTGTCGGCCATCGAGCCCGAGTTGTCGATCGCCAGGAGGAGGTCGATCTTGTCGACCGAGCTCTGCGTCAGCCGCTCGACGATCGTCGACGTCGAGCGGGGCCTGTTCTCGGCGATGGGCCGGCTCAGACATCCGAAGGCGCTGCCTGTGCCCGCGACCAGCAGGCCCGCCACGGCGAACCTCACCGCGCCCCTCCACGGGCGCCTCTCACGCTCTATCCGCGTCATATTCGACTTTCCTTTCGACCACCGACTCCAGTTGCGCGGCGGTCAAGCCACCGAAAAGGCCCGCCGTCCACGGGCCCATGACCGACTTCCGCAGGCGATCCACGGCTCGACGGGAGCTCGATGCTAGGGACCCGACCGGAAGGCTGTCAATTCGACCTGCCGGCCCCGCTCGACCCCGCGGGAGGGTTCTCTAGCAAACGAGAGGCCGCCGCTGCGGTGCAGCGCCTCCATGCCCCGCCTGCCGTCGCGCCGTCAACCTGATTGCGCGATTGCCAACGCAGTAGGCGATCCCGCTCCTCCCCCTGGGTCGAGCCGCCTCCTCAACCTGGGTCGGCGAATCGAGAATTATCAATCGTCACCGTAGCGCAAGCCACATCCTCGGCGTGCTGCCGCCACCTCCCCACCGTCGCAACCGGCAACGTGGCCGCAGCACGCCCAACCTCGGTCGACGCAGGGCGCTTGGGTTGGTCGCACCCCCGGCGCCGGTGGGGTTTGCCGCTTCCCAGCAGGGCCGAGTTGTGGTCAGTGCCCGGGCATGTTGCGCGTCGCCCTCGCCATGGTCCCGGAGGTACGGCAGCTCCTTGCCGAGGAGCCGGCGCAGCTCTCCGACCTGCTGGACGAAATCCACGACGAGGACCTCGCCGACCTCATCGGCCTGCTGGACGACGCCGAAGCGGCGAAGGTCCTGATGGCGCTGAAGGCCGAGGAGGCCGCGCCCATCTTCGAGCGCCTCGACGAAGAGACCCAGGAGGCGCTCGTCGAGCAGATGGGCATCGAGAGCATCGCGCCGATCGTCTCCGAGATGGCGGCCGACGATCGCACGGACCTCATCGAGGCCCTCCCGGACCAGGTCAGCGGCACGCTGCTCTCCACGCTGGAGAAGGTCGACCCCGAGGCCGCGGCCGAGGTCGAGGAGCTCGCCAAATGGCCCGAGGACAGCGCCGGCGGCCTCATGACCACCGACTACGTGTCGGTGGGCATCCACCTCACGGTCGCCGACGTGATCGAGCGCATCCGCGCCGTCGGCGAGGACGCCGAGACCATCTACTACGTGTACATCGTCTCCGACCGAGGGCACCTCATCGGCGTCGTGTCGCTGCGCGATCTGCTGCTCGCCTCGCCGTCCGAGAGGCTCGCGGACGTGATGACCGAGAACGTCTTCGCCGTCGGCCCCGAGACCGACCAGGAAGAGGTCGCGCGGACGATGGCCAAGTACGATTTCAACGCGCTGCCCGTGCTCTCCGCGGACCGCAAGCTGCTCGGCGTCATCACCGTCGACGACGTGATGGACGTCCTCACGGAGGAGCAGTCCGAGGACATGCAGCGGCTCGGCGCGGTCGGCCCCATCGAGGACAGCTACTTCAAGACGAGCTTCTGGACGTTCATCCAGAAGCGAGCCCCGTGGCTCGCCGTGCTGTTCGTCGGCGAGTTCATGACCGGCGAGGTGCTCCGGCGTTTCGAGCACGACCTCGAGGCCGTCGCGACGCTCGCCTACTACGTGCCGCTGCTCATCTCCACGGGCGGTAACTCCGGCTCGCAGTCGTCGTCGCTCATCATCCGCGGCCTCGCCGTCGGCGACCTGCGCGTCGGCGACTGGGCGAGCGTGCTCGTCCGCGAGCTCGGCCAGGCGGTCGTGCTCGGCCTTATCCTCTCCGCCATCGGCATGCTCCGCGTCTGGCTCTGGGGCGACGGCACCGGCTTCGTCCTGACGATCGGCGTGACGCTGATGGCGATCGTCCTCATGGGCTGCACCGTCGGCGCCATGCTCCCTCTCCTGCTCCGGCGCATCGGCCTCGATCCGGCGACCAGCTCCACGCCGTTCATCGCGAGCCTCGTGGACGTCCTGGGGATCCTCCTCTACTTCACGATCGCCCGGCTCTTCCTGTCCGACCTCCTCGCGCAAGCCGGAGCGGGCAGGTGAGCGGAATCGGCAGGATCGAGCGGCGCCGCGCCGCCCGGACCGAGGGCGCCGCCGGTCTCGCCGCGCAGGCGCGCTGCGTGCTTTTCGGCGCGCCACGGCCCTTGACGCGTCGGCCCCCATGGGGGAGTGAAGCAGGCGACGTTCGTTCAGCGCAACGTGCGCGGAGCCCCTCCTAGGGAAGGAGTCACGATGGCCGAAGGCTTGAATCGCGTAATGCTGCTCGGCAACCTGGGCGCCGACCCAGAGCTCCGGTTCACCCAGGGAGGCCAGGCCGTCTTGAACCTGCGGCTCGCGACGACCGAGTCGTACCTGGACCGCGACAAGGTCCGGAAAGAACGGACGGACTGGCACAATGTCGTGATCTGGGGCAAGCGCGCCGAAGCCTTGGGCAAGATCCTCAGCAAGGGTTCCTCGATCTTCATCGAGGGCTCGCTCCGCACGTCGAGCTACGACGATCGGGATGGCAACAAGCGTTACAAGACCGAGGTGGTCGCGAACAACGTCCTGCTGACCGGCGGGGGCCGTGGTCGCGGCGCCGCCGGCGATGACGCGGGCGCGTTCGGCGCTGATCCCGGCGGTGGCTACGGCGGTGGTGGCGGTGGCGGCGGCGGCGGCGGCTACGGTGGTGGGGGCGGCAGCTACGGTGGTGGTGGGGGCGGCGGACGCCCCGCGGGAGGCGGCTACAACCGCGGCGGCGGCGGCGGCGGCGGCGGCGGTCGTCCTGCGCCGCCAGCGCAGGATCCCGGCCCCCCGCCGGACGATTTCGGCGGCGGCGGCTACGGCGGCGGCGGCAACGACGACGACATCCCGTTCTGATCGCTCCCCTGCCGGGTCGAGCCAGCGGACAGCTCCCTCTTCAATCCTGCCTTCGCGATACGCCCGCTCCCTGCCGGGCAGCGCGGCAAACCCCTCTCCGCCGCGCTGGTGCCGCGTCGCCGAGCCCCCTCGCCGGCGGCCGGGCAGCTTGGCTAGACCCCGCGCCCGCAACCAGGAACGAACTTCGGCGACGCTGCACTAGGGTCGCGGCCGCGGCCGCCGCGCCAGCAGAACGGTCACCCCCGCTGCCGCGAGCACCCCGAGCGCCGCGGTCGCCGCGCCGGGCTGCTCCGCGGCGAGGAAGATCGTCCGTACGAGCAGCCCCGGCTCAGGCGGCGCCACGAACGCGCCCTCGATCTCGGTCGCGCCGAGCAGCGCGCCGCATCGGTCGCCCGTCCCCTGCGACGGCTCCAGACAAGCCAGGCTGCAGAGCACCGCGTCGCGCTCGCTCCCGGCGAAGCCGAGCACGTGCCGCCCATGGATCACCACCGCGCCCGCTCCCGCCCGCCCCGCCCCCTCGAACGCCTGCTCGAACCGCTGCGACAGCGCGTGGATCGCCCCTGCGTCCCACCGATCGATCACCACCCCGAGGCCCCCCCGCACGAGCCCGGAAGCCCGATCGAGCACCAGCTCCTCGAGGCCGGTCACCCATTGCCGCGAGGGCGCGGTCACGCAGACGGCGCGCAGCGAGAGCCCGTCCGCCTCGACGCCCCGCAGGAGCGTCACCCTCGCCCCCGCGAGCGCCGAGACGTCGATCGCGGGCAGCGCCTCCTTCGGCACGTCGCGCGCCCCGGCCGGCAACGAGAGACGCAACCCGAGGCCCGGCGCCACGCCGTGGAGCTCAGACGCGCTCGAGCTCATCCATCAGCGCGATCACCTCGCTCCGGATCTCGACGAGGGCCGCGCGCATCCGCTGCACCTCCTCGTGGCTCGCGCCCGCGTCGGGCGCCGGCGGCTCGATGCCGCCCTCGCGCAGCTTGCGCCGCGCCCCCGCGATCGTGAAGCGGTGCGAGTAGAGCAGCTCCTTCACCTTGAGGAGCGTCTCGACGTCGCGCCGGCTGTAGACCCGCTGCCCCTTCGCCGACTTCTGCGGGCGGATCGAGCGGAACTCCGTCTCCCAGTACCGGAGCACGTGCGGCTCGACCCCCACGATGCCGGCCACCTCGCCGATCCGGTAGTACAGCTTCGCAGGAAGCTGCGGGCGCACCGCCAAGCGGTCTACTCCTCGGCCGCCGAGGCCGTCTCACGCGGGTTGAGGGCCTGCTTCAGGATCTGGCTCGCCTTGAAGTTCAGGACCCGGCGCTCCGTGATCAGGATGGGGTCGCCGGTCTGGGGGTTGCGACCCTGCCGCTGGCGCTTGTCGCGCAGCACGAAGTTGCCGAATCCGGAGATCTTGATCTTCTCCCCGCGACCCAGGGTTTCCTTCATCGTCTCGAACACGAGGTCCACCAGATCGGCAGATTCTTTCTTCGAGAACCCCCCAAGGCGGGAGTAGACCGCCTGAACGATTTCGGCTTTCGTCATGAGACCCCCATCGCCCTTGCAGAAGAGGGGACGCGCCGCAACCCCTGAAGACCGTTCAGGAAGCCGCGTGCGGTCCCCCGACCGGCCTGAGGGCAGAATGCCAGCCTGCGTCGGGGAGGTCTAGGGGGTTACGCAGGCTTCGCCCGACGTACACCAGGCGCGCTTCGTGGGGCCCCGAGCGACGCCGCGTTCGGAGCGACGCCGCGACGGCAAGACCAGCGCCCCCACGCCTCGTACCCGCGAAGTGCAGCCAGAAATCCGGCAGGCCCTCCGGCGCGACCGCAGGGGCGCTGGAGGGCCTACCGACGGCGATCCGCTCAGACGGCAAGATCGCCGAGACGGCGTTCCTTCGTTGACTGCCGGCTCCAGGCGCCGACGACAGCCGCCTCGCTCGGCTGCGCGTCGCTCCAGCCGACGACCGGCGCGCTCGAGGTCGCCTCGCGGCGGCGCCCGATCTGCTCGTGGACGACCAGGGCCGCCACGTAGAGGTAGCCGACGGCGAAGAGCACCGCGAACGGCGTGGCGAAGTAGTGCCCCGTCTCCACGGACGCGACAACGGCGCCGCACGACAGCACGGCGAGCAACACCTCCGTGATCGGCAGGTCCGTGCGCACCTTGTACCGGCCCTTGTTGTCGCCCTGCTTCGGCGTCCGGACGAACTCGCCGGACATGCTGCGGATCCCCTCGATCACGGCCTTCGACAGGTACGGCGCGAGCCCCGTCCCGAGCGCGATGAGCATCGGCAAGCGCACGACCGCGCCCCAGCGCGAGCGGCCCTGCGCCGTCTCGGCCAGCATGTAGAACGCCGCGAGCGAGCCCGTCGTCGCCGTGCAGAGCGGCAGATCGATGGCGAACATCGTCAGCGTGTCGGCCGCGGGGAACAGGACGAGCGCCGGCAGCAGGAGGACGCTCAGGAGCACGAGCAGCGGGTACGCGAAGTGCGGCGTGAGGTGGAAGAACGCCTCGAGCCGCTGCCCGCGCGAGAGCTTCGCGCTGAGCACGGTCGCCATCAGCTTGCGCGCCGTCTGCACCGTCCCCTTGGCCCAGCGGTACTGCTGCGCGCGCAGCGCCGAGATGTCCTCGGGGAGCTCCGCTGGCGAGACGACGTCCTCGCGGTAGATGAAGCGGTAGCCCGCGAGCTGCGCCCTGTACGACAGGTCGAGGTCCTCGGTCAGCGTGTCGTGCTGCCAGCCGCCGGCCTCACGGATGGCTTCCTTGCGCCACATCCCTCCGGTGCCGGAGAAGTTGAACAGGAGGCCGGAGCCGAAGCGCGCGCGGTTCTCGACGAGGTGGTGGCCGTCGAGCATGAGCGCCTGCACCTGCGTGAGGATCGAGACGTCGCGGTTCAGGTGACCCCACCGCGTCTGCACCATGCCGACCGTCGGGTCCTCGAAGTGGCCGACGATGGACCGGACGAAGCCCGGCTGCGGGATGAAGTCCGCGTCGAAGATCGCGATGAGCTCGCCCTTCGCGACCTTGAGCCCCGCGTCGAGCGCCCCCGCCTTGTAGCCGACGCGGTCCACGCGGTGCAGGTACACCGCGTCGATGCCCTGCGCGCGCAGCCGCTCGACGTGCGCCCGGACGAGGGCCTGCGTCTCGTCCGTCGAGTCGTCGAGCACCTGGATCTCTAGCTTGTCGCGCGGGTAATCCATCCTCGCGACGGCATCGAGCAGCCGCGCCGCGACCGTCGACTCGTTGAAGAGCGGGAGCTGGATCGTCACCGGCGGGAGGTCGCGATCGGTCAGGGCCGGGACCTCCTGCGCGCGAGCGATCTTCGCGCGGTTCAGGCGACAGAGGACCACGAGGTGCAGCCGGTGCAGGCCGTAGCCGCTGAGACCGAGCAACACGCCGAAGTAGAGGACACAGAGCAGCAGGGAGACCATCGGGACCACCTACCGCCAGCGGGTTGCCGAGCAGCCGTGGGATCGGGCGAGAGCGCCGATCTCCACTCCTGCAAACGCCGGCGGGCAACGAACGCGTACCATCGGCCGGATCCGAAGTTGTCAGGCACTTGTAATTCGTTGCAACTCTCTGTCACGAGAGCTGCAAAGTTGACTCGAGCCCGTGTCGCCCCGCGCGGAAAATGACAATCACCGACAATCCCGCTTCGCCTGGCCGAGCGGCGCTGCCCGCAGGTCCGTCGGGCGAACACGCGTGCGCGAGCGGCGCTCCGACGAAGAGGGTCCCCGGATACCGGCGCTCCAAGTAAGGTGTTTTTGGTAAGGCTCCTCCGAAACCACGTTCGATGAGTAAGGTGCTCACCCGCTGGGCAGATTCACAGTACCGCGCGATTTCGAGGCCTGACGAGGAGCGCCGCGCGGGCGGGGGCCCGGGGTCATCTGCGCCTGGCGCCTGCGGGGGCTCAGGGCTATCGGTTCCGGATGAGTCGCGCGCTACTTAATGAACTGAAGGCTCGCCAGATCGCGTTCCTCGAGGCGCGGCTCGTCTCCGAGGCCGCTGCGCGGGACTTCCGGGAGCGCTTGCCCGCCGGCTTCGCGGCGCTGCTGGCGACGCCGCTCGGCGAGCTCGTGGACCCGGGGGCGATCGCGCGCGCGCTCGAGGCGCTGGCGGCGGAGGAGCCGCTCCGGCGGGCGGTCCGGCCCGCGGCCGCGGCGGCGCTCGCGGCGCTCGTCGAGGCGGCGCGCGCCGAGCGGCGGAGCGCGAGGGAGCTCCTGCCGGAGGGCGCCCGCGACAAGCTCGATCGCATCCTCGAGCAGCCGAAGATCGTCCCCGAGCGGCTCGTGCGCGAGGTGCTGGAGAGCGCGGCGCTCGACGCGGTGATGCGCGACGTCCTCTACGACACGCTGATGGAGTTCTCCGAGAAGGTGAACCCGTTCTTCGCCGAGTGGGGGCTGCCGGCGCTGCTCAAGCGGGTCGCCCCCTTCGGCCTCGGCGGGGTCGGCAAGACGATGGGCTCGATGCGGGGCGAGTTCGAGCGGCGGCTCGAGCCGGAGATACGCCGGTTCTTGCAGGGCTTCTCGCGCACGGCGATGCGCCAGGTGCACGACATCCTCGTCGCCAAGGGCGACACCCCCGATTTCGTCGGCCTCCGCAAGCAGGTCGCCACGTGGGTGCTGGAGCAGGAGATCTGCGCGCTCGTCGGTCAGCTCGACGCGAAGAGCTCGGCCCTCGCCGAGGAGCTCGGCGCCGACATCGCAGCGCAGCTCATCCGGGATCGGCCCGTCCGGACGCGGACCCGCGAGGCGATCGCGGCGTTCGTGGCCGCGCACGCGGACGAGCCGCTCGGCGAGGTGCTGGGGCGCCTCGGGATCGCGCCCGTGCTGGACGTCGACGCGCTCGCGGACGCGCTCTGGCCGCTCGTGCGGAGCATGTGCGCGACCGGCCCGGTGCGCGCCTGGCTCGCGTCCGTGGTGGAGGAGTTCTTCGACGGGCAGCCGGACGGGATCGAGCCATCGGCGTGAGGCCCCGGCCCCCGCGGGGCGCGGGAGCCAGGGCCCGCGAGCGGCCGCGCTCAGCCCATGGCCGACGCGTCCGCCACCGCGGACTCGATGTACGCGAGGCCGCGCGACGGGCACGCGGGCACCGTCGGCGCGAACGCCTCCATGTCCAGGATCAGGTCGGGGCCGGCCGCGGGCGTGAGCACCACGACGGGCACGCGCGGCGACATCCGGCGGAGCTGCTCCATCTCGCTGTGGAGCTCCATCTGCTCCCGGGGAACGAGCACCATCACATGAGGACGCCAGCGGGCAAGCACGTCACGCGCATGGCCGAGCCCGCAGCACGTCTCCACCGTGTAGTCCCGGGACGAGAGGAAGTGGACGAGCGGCTGGGAGTTGCTGGCGTCGTCATCGATCACCAGAACGCGGGTCGTGCTCTCGATCTCCATGAGTATCCCCCATCAGCGACCGGATCTGACCGCCGCTGTGAAAGCCAGGTCTTCATGGCCTGGCTCACAGGGACCATACTCCATATTTGGCAAAGAGCGATATCAATCGCGCCTCAACGCATCACGCGATGCGTTGATACGCGCTTGAAACACCAGCGCTCTCCGCCTGTTTCCATCGTGATCCGCTCGTGATCCGCTCGTGTTCCGCGATGGCTCGTCCGGGCGCCGCTCGATGCGCTGCGACGCGCCTGTGCGCGCCGGCGGCCGGGATCAGCCGCCGAGATAGGCCGCGCGGATCTCTTCGTTCGCCGCGAGGTCCTTCGAATCACCGCTCATGGCGATCTGCCCAGTACGGAGTACGTAGGCTCGGGTCGAGTACTTGAGCGCTAGTCGGGTATTTTGCTCGACGAGGAGTACGGTAGTCCCTGATGCCGCGATCTTGGCGATCGACTCGAAGATGTCCGCGACGAGCCGCGGAGCGATGCCGAGCGAGGGCTCGTCGAGGAGCAGCATGGCGGGGCGCGCCATCATGGCACGGCCGATCGCGAGCATCTGCTGCTCGCCGCCGGAGAGCGTACCGCCGTGCTGGTGCATGCGCTCCCCCAGCCGGGGAAAGAGCTTCACCACGTCATCGACGGTCTCCGCCATGGTGGGACCGTGCTTGTGGCACCACGCGCCGAGCTCGAGGTTCTCGCGGACGCTGAGGTTCGAGAAGATCGCGCGGCCCTCCGGGACGAGCGAGACGCCGGCCGCGACGAGCTCCTCCGTCGAGACGGGCGCGAGGTCCTTGCCGTCGTAGCGGATGCGGCCGGCGGCGATCGGGAGCAGGCGGACGATCGTCTTCAGCGTGGTCGTCTTGCCGGCGCCGTTCGCGCCGATCATCGCGACGATCTCGCCGCGCCGCACCTCGAGGCTGACGCCCTTGAGCGCCTTGATGCCGCCGTAGCTGACCGCGAGATCCTCGATGACGAGCAGGGGGTCGCCGGGCGCCACCGAGGGGGGCTGCCGCGTCGGATGCGATGTCTTCATGCGGGCTCCTCGACCTCCGCACCGGCCGCCTCGTCGTCGATCTCCTCGCCGAGGTACGCGGCGAGGACCTTCGGGTCCCTGCGCACGACCTCCGGGGTGCCGTGCGAGATGGTCTCGCCGTGATCGAGGACGTGGATCCCCTCGCACACCCCCATCACGACCTGCATGTTGTGCTCGACCAGCACGACCGTGATGTCGAAGGTGTCGCGCAGCCAGCGGATCTGCTGCTTGAGCCCCTCGGCCTCGCCGTAGTTCATGCCCGCCGCCGGCTCGTCGAGCAGGAGCAGCTTCGGCTTGAGCATCATCGCCCGGGCGATCTCGAGGCGGCGCTGGTTTCCGTACGAGAGCGACGTCGAGATCTCGTCGGCCATGTCCTCGAGCTTGAACACCGAGAGAAGCGAGAGCGCGCGCTCGGTCATCTCCTGCTCGTCCTTGTAGAAGAACGGCGATCGGAGCAGGGCGGAGGTGAGCGTGGATTTCCGCAGGTTCTCGCAGGCCACGAGCACGTTCTCGAGCACCGTGAGCTGGCCGAAGAGCCGGATGTTCTGGAACGTGCGGGCGATGCCGAGGCGCGCGATCTGGCTCGGCCGGAGCGGCGCGAGGTCGGTCCCGCCGAAGTGGATCGAGCCCTCGTCGTGCTTGTAGACGCCGGTGATCAGGTTGAACACCGTCGTCTTGCCCGCGCCGTTCGGGCCGATGAGCCCGAAGATCGAGCGCTCGGGCACGGTGAAGGAGACGTCGCCGACGGCCCGCAGGCCGCCGAACCGCTTGGTCACGTGCTTCAGATCGAGGTTCACTCGAGCTCCCTCCCGGTCTGCTTGCCCTCGCGGCCGACGGTGATGCCGGGCGGCGGCTCGTCGGTCGGCGCGCCTGTGCCGGGCGGGGCGACCGCGTGCGCGGCGCCGGCGCCCGCCTCCACGCCGGTCACGGCGGGGACGGGCTCGGCCGGGCCCACCGGGAAGCGCTTCCTGCGCGACCAGCGCCGGCCGAAGAGCTCGCGCTCGCCGAACAGCCCCTCGGGGCGGAGGATCATCAGCCCGATGAGGATGCCCGCGTAGAGCACCATCCTGAGGGCGTTCAGGTCGAGCGCCGGGTAGGCCGCCTTCAGCGCGAGGACGCTGTCGAGGCCCTGCAGCTGCTCGATGAGCTTCACCGTGAAGGTCACGAAGACGCCGCCCAGGATCGCCCCGGAGACGCTGCCCGAGCCGCCGAGGATCACCATCGTGATGGCGTCGAACGAGTAGTTGAACGTGAACTGGTCCGGCTGGACCGTGGGGTTGCCGTCGCGCATCGAGGAGAGCAGCGCGCCGGCGATGCCGCCGCCGGCCGCGGAGATGACGAACGAGGTGACCTTGTAGCGCGTCGGATCGACGCCCACCGCGGCGGAGGCGATCTCGTCCTCGCGGAGCGCGCGCAGCGCGCGGCCCCAGCCGGAGAACTTCAGCCGCCAGGCGAGGATCGTCGAGAGCACGACGGCGCCGAAGATCCAGAACGGGCCGGCGTACTGCGGGACGCCGGTGTCGTCGGGGCCGGCGTAGCCGATCGGGCCGCCGAGCGCCCCGAGGAGCCTGCCGACCGCCCCCTGGTCGGGGCCGCCGGTCGTCGCCGTCGCGATCGTCAGGCGGAAGATCTCGGCGAACCCCAGGGTCACGATGGCGAGGTAGTCGCCGCGCAGCCGGAGGCTCGGCAGGCCGACCACGAGGCCGAACAGGGCCGCGACGACCCCGGACGCGAGCAGCGCCGCGGGCATCACGACGAACGAGTTGGCGAAGAGCGGCTCACCGCCGCCGAGCTGCTGGTGCAGGTTGCCGGCGACGACCGCCCCGGTGTACGCGCCGATCCCGACGAAGCCGGCGTGGCCGATCGAGAACTGGCCGGCCATTCCGTTGATGACGTTGAGCGACAGCGCCGCGATGACGTTGACCATCGCGAACAGGGCGAGCTGCCGCCAGGCAGCGTCCGGCAACAGGAGCTCGAAGCCGAACTCGAGGGCGACGACGACGCCGAGGAGCAGGAGCGCAGTGAGGACGCGCTGCAACGGTCGAGGCATGGCCGGCCACAGTTGGAATGGCCGAGCCGTACCGTCAAGCAGTAGCGTTACTTGATGACCCGCAAATAGGGGGGCAGTTCGCGCTTCGGCTTGCCCGCTCCTTGCCGAGGCTTGGGCTCGGGCTCACCGGAAGCACCCGATTCGTCGTCTTCGCGCTCGTCGGCGGACCGCACCGGGGCGAGCGCCGGGGCGGGCACCGGCGCGAGCGGCCTCACGGGCGCGCCGGCGTCCCGCGCCGGGGCCTCGCCGGCGCCGAGGCGCTCACCAGCCTCCACCGCCTCGAGATCGGGGCGGCGCGCCTTGTCCGCCGCCTCGTCGCTCCGCTCGTCGTCGCCGCTCGGGGGCGCGACGGCGGCGAGCCGGGGGCGCGGCCTCTTGGCGGGCTTCTGCGGCGGGGTCACGCCGGGGCGCTGCTGCTTCTGCGCGGCGAGATCGGCCGGGATGTCCTCAGGCCACACCATGCCGCGCTGGTCCTCGCTCACGAGCGCCCAGATCGCGTGCCACGGCAGGCGGCACCAGAACGGCGCGCGGTTGAACGATAGGGTGCAGCTGATCCCCTCGTCGTCCACCTTGAGGTCGGGGATGGCGATCGCCATGTTCATGCCGACCTGAAGGATCAGCTGCGGCTGCCCCGTGAACCACTTGGGGACGGAGACACCGGGCCGGCGCGGATCGAGATGGATGAACACGCTTGGCTCTCGCTCGAGGAGGGCCAGCGCGACGTCCTTTTTCGGCGGAAGCGGTCTCTGCACGTCGGACATCGTACTGCTCTGCCCAATACCCCGGACCGCGCGGCTCCGCCAGCGCTTCGGGCGCGACGCAGGCCGAGCCCGCGCCGGGTGAGCAAGCCGCGGCGCGCCAGGCCACCAGGCGACTCCAGCAGGTCTGTAGAAAGCGCGCCGTGAGCGCGGCGCGGCCGGGGCCGAGGCAGATCGAGCCTCCAGGCAGCCCCCGCGCCGCCGCGCGCGCACGGCTACGGGCCCGACGGGGCCGCGTCCGACCCGGCGGCGCTCACGCCGCGCGTCCCCGGCCCAGCTCGACGGGGACCTCGGAGAGGGTGACCCGGTGCTTGCCGCCGCTCGTGAGGGGGATGTGGTCGACGATCTGGACGCAGACGTCCGCGCGCTCGCCGAGGTGCTGCCGGACCATGCGCTCGATGCGCCTCGCCGTCTCGGGCTGGAAGCCCTTGTCCGGCACGAGCTTGACCGTGATCGCGCGCTGCCGGTCCTGGTAGACCTGGTAGCGGGCGATCGCCGGCTGGTCCTTGATGAGGTGCGGGAAGAACTCCCCGGCGAGCAGCTGGCCGTCGGGGCCGACGAGCAGGTCGAGGACGCGGCCCTCGACCGAGGCGAGCATCGGCAGCCCGCGGCCGCACGCGCAGGGCGCCTCGGCGGCGATCGCGACGTCCTGGTTCTTGTAGCGGATGAGCGGCATCGATCGGCAGACGAGGTCGGTCACGACGACCTCGCCAGGCTCGCCGGGGAGGGCGTGCCGCCCGTCGCGGATCAGCTCGACGAACACGTTCTCCATGTTGATGTGCTTGCCGGCGTGCCGCTCGCACTCGGAGGCGATCAGCATGAGCTCCCGGCAGCCGTACCTATCGAACACCGGCGCGCCGAACGCGCGCTCGATGGCCTCGCGCTGGTGCGCGAACAGCCGCTCTGCGCTGCTGACGATGCCGCGCGGCGCGGGGAGCTCGCGGCCCTCCGAGAGCGCGTAGCGCGCCGCGTGGTGCAGCGCGCTCGCGTATCCGACGATGAGCTGCGGCCGGTACCGCGCGATCCCGTCGAGCAAGGCCGCGAGGCCCCGGTCGGACAGGTCGAAGGCGGAGATCATCTTCCTGCGGAGGATGGCCTCGTGAATGGAGCGCTTGGCCTTCTTCACGAGCGTCTCGCTGACCAACGTGGTGCTCCACAGGTGAAGCTCCCTGTCGCCGAGCCGGCCGCCCGCCCACCCGTCGGACCGCATGGCGGCCGCGATGCGGCGCTCGTAGGTGTGGTGGTCGAAGCGGAACTGCACCGGCTCCCCCGTGGACCCGCCCGTGCCGCTCGCGTAGAGCCGGCCGACGAAGCCCTCGGCGAGGAGATCCTGCCCGTGGGCGCGGAGGTCGGCCTTCGTGAGGACGGGGAACCGCAGGAGGTCCTCCGGCGCCTTCACCGAGGCGGCGCGCACCCCGTACTCGGCGAAGCGAGCCCGATAGAAAGGGACGTGCCGCTCGGCGAAATGGAGCGTGGCGAGCATCCGCCGGAAGCTGAGATTACGAATCTCGTCTTCCGAACACCACTGGGAGCGCTCTAATCGCTCCAGATCTTTCAGGGTTTCCCTACCCCTTAAACGAGTCTCGTAGAACGGGAATAGGATGTTTCGAAAAAGCCCACCGTACATGGCGAGAGTGTTCTTTAGAATCATCGACCGTCAAGCGCGCGCGGGCGGCCCTACCACGATATCCCTGGTTTCATGACCGGGAATCCGACCGGAGCGGCGTGCGCCGGCGACATCCGTCCTGGCAGGGCCGGTGTGCGCTCGGCACCACCGCTCTGCACGGACACACGTTGTCACGCCTCCGCGCGGCGCGGGGCGGCGCGCGCCAGGCGGCGAACACCGCGCCTGAGCGGGGCGTCAGCCCGCGCTCGCGGCCGCGGAGGCGCTCGACCCGAGGAGGGCGACGGTGGCGCCGACGAGGATGATCGCGGCGCCTGCGATCTCGAGGGCCGTGGGGGTGGCGTGGAGCCACAGGGCGCCGATGACGATGCCTCCCAGCGTCTCGCCGGGGGACACGAGCGCGACGATGGACGGGGACATGCGGCGCGCCGCGATCTGGACCGCGGTGTGGCCGACGACGGTGGGGACGAGCGCGAGCGCGACGATGGCGAGGGCGGCATGGACCGGCGGCGGGGCGACACCCTCGATGGCGCCCGGCACGAACGGGAGCGCCGCCGCGAGGAAGACCGCGGCGCTCCCGTAGACGAGGGCGGCGTAGCTCCGCGCCGGCAGGGCGTCCCGGAGCGCGCGGGCGAAGGAGACGTAGAGGCCGTAGAGGACGGTGGAGCCGACGACCATGAGGTCACCCGAGAGGCGGTGATCGCCGGTGCCGGCCGCGCGCGCGATGACGACCGCGCCGACGGTGGCGAGGAGGACGCCAGCCTGCTCGGAGCGCGTGGGGCGGACGCCGAAGAACGCCCACGCGCAGAGCACGACGGCGAGCGGCTCGAGCGAGACGAGCGAGAGGGCCGCGGCGAGGGACGTGCGGTCGAGCCCCCAGAGGAAGAGCGCGAAGTGGACGGCGAGCAGGAGGCCGGCGCAGAGGACGGCGGCGCGCTGGCGCGGCGAGAGGCCGACGGCCGAGCGGACGATGGCGCGCAGGTCGAGCAGAGAGAGCGCGACCGCGGCGAGGGCGACCCGGCCGAAGGCGATGGCGAGCGGGTGGACCGGGCGCGCGTAGCGGGCGAGCGGGCCGCTCGCGGCGAAGGCGAGGCTGGCCAGGACGACGAAGAGCGCGGCGCGGCGGGCCGTGACGCGCGGCTCGTCCGTCATGCGAGGGTGCTAGTTCAGGCGAGCGGGAAAGACAACCAGCGCGGCGCCCGGCAGCGGTCGCGCCCCGGAGCTCGGCCGGCAGACGAGCGGCCATCTCGAGGCCGACGGAGCGCCCGGGCAGACCGCCGATCGCCAGGGCGGGCCGCCGGAGCGCTCCGGCGCGCGCACGGGATCAGCGCGGCACGGGCGGCGGGGGCGCGATGGCGACGAGGTTGAGCCCGCCAGGGTAGTGGTAGCTCGTGTAGGCGCCGTAGCCGATCACCTGGATGCCGACAGGGGCCGAGGCGGTCAGCACGTGCGCGCCGCCATTGCCGGGGCCGAGCCGGACGCGCGCGACGCCGAAGCCGGAGCCGATCGGGGTCGGCGCGACGTCGACGGCGGCGTCGTCGAGCCTGATCGTGGCGTCGAGGGGCTGGACGATGTCGACGTAGCTCTCGTCGTAGTCGCTCGGCGCGAGGAAGACGTACTTGTCGCGGTATTGCTCGACCGCGGTGGGGTGGCTCTGCGACGGATCCCCCATCTGGCCAGACTCTGCGTCAGCGTCGACGATGTCGGCGCCCAGCATGAACGTGCTGACCGCGAACTCGTGGTCTCCCACGACCTCGAAATCCTGCCTCACCATGTCGAGGTCGACGACCTGGCCAGCGTTGATGGTGGTCGGCGCGCCGTCCGGCCTGCCGGACGGATACGTCAGCGCCGTACCGTCGACGTTGCCGTAGAGGCGCACGATGTGGCCGATGACCCGACCGTGGGGCGACGTCGGGACCGCGACGAAGTACCGCTTGCCCAGCGTCTCGGCGGGGAACACCGACTCCTCGATGTGATCGCAGGCCTGGCGGCCGATCGGCGCCTGCACGCACGGGATGCCCGTCAGCACCTGGACAGGGCGGGTCGCGGTGACGAGGCTGCCGCTGAGGTCGCTGCTCGGGCGCCCGAGGACCTCGACGACATCGCCCTCGTCGAGCTCGAAGGTGAAGCTGCCGCCGCCGCTCGTCCGGGGGATGCCGTCTCCCGCGACCACCGAGCCGCCCTGGGCGACGTTCACGGTGACGCTGGTGCCGTCCTGGATGCCGCTGATGACGATGTAGCCGCCGAAGTCCGCGTCGGCCCAGCCGCGCTGGCCGGTGATGCGGTAGTTGCCTGTCATCGCGGTGCTCGGCAGGAGCAGCGACGCATCGTTGGTGAAGGAGAAGCAGCCGAAGGGCCTCCCGCCGTTGGCCGAGCACGGATCGTTGCCAGGGCAGGAGGACCAGTTCTTCCCGGACGGGCCGCCCTCCCCCTTGTACTCGAGCGCATTGAATTGATAGACCGTGACCGGCCTGGTCGAGACGAGGTGGTAAGCGCCGCCGTCCACGCGGACGGAGCTCGTGATCGAGTCTCCCCCGGTGCACTCGGTCGCGTCGGGCCCCTTCAGCTCAGGCACCCAGGGGAGGTAGATCTTGGTCAGGCTGTTGGGCTTGACCTCGGCGTGCGCCACCGCGGCGCCGGCGCGCGTCACCTCGACCTCGGCGATCTCGTCGCCGGCGTTCGCGACGACCACCGCGTAGTCGAAGATCGACCAGACGATGTTCGCGGTGACCGTGGGCCAGAAGTCGCAGCCGATATAGGACTTGCTCGCCGCGGCCTGCTCGCACGTCTTCGGGTCGCCGGTCAGCTCGGGCCCGACGTCGTCGCCGCCTCCGACGCCGCTTCCGATATCGTCGCCGAAACCGCCGGAGCTCGTCGGATCGACGCCGCCGCCCGGGTCGTCCCCGCCCAAGCCGCCGCTGCTGGGGGTCGTCCCGGGCCGAGGGGTGCCCGCCGACGAGCCGCTGGCGGAGCACGCGGCCGCCGAGGCGGCGCCCACCCAAAGTCCTACGCCGAGAAATAGAGCATGCTTCGAGATCTGCATGGGCCCTCCCGTCAACGGATCTCGAGCGCAGGGGCCTGTGCAACAGCCCCGCTGGCGCGAGATATCATGATGTTGTTTGCTGAAGGTGCTGCTCGGGTGCTCGCGCACTCGTGGACACGATGGTGTCCATCAATCCCGGCTACGCGCTTTTGCACCGCGGTGCAAGCCCATCAAATAAATCCGTTATGGGCACCACCAATGGATATCGCGCTTATCTGAAATGAACGGGCGACAAGCGATGACAATCACAAATGCGCCTGCCTCAAGCCCGCTGGAATGGGCCGTCGCAGACGTCTGCCCGACTCTGTCCCTGAGGATCCGTCGCAGAGCGGGGCGCGCCCGCTCCGTCAGTGGGCTGTGAGAAGGGGGCGGAGGAACTGGCCGGTGTACGAGGCCTTTACCTTCGCGACGTGCTCCGGCGTCCCCTCGGCGATGACACGGCCGCCGCCGGCGCCGCCCTCGGGGCCGAGATCGATCACCCAGTCCGCGCACTTGATGACGTCGAGGCTGTGCTCGATGACCACCACCGTGTTGCCCGCCTCGACCAGCCGGTGGAGCACGCCAAGGAGCTTGCGGATGTCCTCGAAGTGCAGGCCCGTCGTGGGCTCGTCGAGCACGTAGAGCGTTCGGCCCGTCTGGCTCTTGCCGAGCTCGCGGCTCAGCTTCACGCGCTGCGCCTCGCCGCCGCTCATCGTCGGCGCGCTCTGGCCGATCTTCATGTACCCGAGGCCGACCTCGACCAGCGTGTCGAGGACGCGGCGCAGCGCGACGTGGTGCTCGAAGAGCCGCAGGCAATCCTCGATGCTCGTATCGAGGATATCGGCGATGCTCTTGCCCTTGTACCGCACCGCGAGCGTCTGCGCGCTGTAACGCTTGCCGGCGCACACCTCGCACGGGACGTAGACGTCGGCGAGGAAGTGCATCTCCACCTTCACCATGCCGTCGCCGCTGCACGCCTCGCAGCGCCCGCCCTTCACGTTGAAGCTGAACCGCCCGGGACCATAGCCGCGCGCGCGCGACTCCGGCAGCTCGGCGAAGATCTCGCGGATCTGGTCGAACGCCTTCGTGTACGTCCCCGGGTTCGAGCGCGGCGTGCGGCCGATCGGCTTCTGGTCGATCGCGATGACCTTGTCGAGCGCCTTGAGCCCCTGGATCGCGCGGTGCGCGCCGACCGGCTCGGTGCTGTTGTGGAGCGCCCGGCCCAGCGCCGGCAGCAGGATGCCGTTCACCAGCGAGCTCTTGCCGGCGCCGCTCACCCCGGTCACGGCGAGCAGCACCCCGAGCGGGAACCGGACGTCGATGTTCCTCAGGTTGTGCTCGGCCGCGCCCTGGATCTCCAGCCACCCGCGCGGCGCGCGCCGCGCCGCCGGCACCTCGATGCGCGCGCGCCCCGCGAGGTACGCGCCGGTCACGCTCTCGGGGTCACGCGCGATCTCCTCGGGCGTGCCCGCGGCCATCACCCGGCCGCCGAGGTGCCCCGCCCCGGGGCCGAAATCCACCACGTAATCGGCGGCCCGGATCGTCTCCTCGTCGTGCTCCACCACGAGCACCGTGTTGCCCAGATCCCTGAGGCGCCGCAGCGTCTCGATGAGGCGCTGGTTGTCCCGCTGGTGCAGGCCGATGCTCGGCTCGTCGAGCACGTACATCACCCCGGAGAGCTCGCTCCCGAGCTGGCTCGCCAGCCGGATGCGCTGCGCCTCGCCGCCGCTCAGCGTCGGCCCGGAGCGGTCGAGCGTCAGGTAGTCGAGCCCCACGTTCAGGAGAAAGCTGAGCCGGCTCGTGATCTCGCGCCGCACCCCCTCCGTGATCTTCTGCCGGTTGCCCGGGAGCTCCAGCCGGGCGAAGTGGTCGTAAGCGTCCCTCACCGTCATCGCGGTGACGTCGGCGATCCCCTTGTCCGCGACGCGCACCGCGAGCGACTCGGGGCGCATCCGCCGAGCCCCGCAGGCGTCGCACGGGCGCTCGCTCATGAACTTGCGGTACGCCTCCCGCGCCGACTCGGACGACGACTGCTGGAACCGGCGCATCAGGCTGGGGATCACGCCCTCGAACTTCATGCCCCACGTGCCGTGCGTCTCGGTCCCCTCCTTGCCCCACGTCACCGCGATGCGCTTGCCGGAGAGGCCATGGAGCACCATCTCCTGCTTCTTCGCCCCGAGCTTGCGCCAGGGCACGTCGAGGTCGACGGCGCACGCCTTGGCGACGGCGTCGATGATGCGGAACGTCCAGCCCTCGCCGCGCGCCATGGCCGACGCCCAGGGGGCGATGGCGCCCTCCCGGATCGACAGCGCAGGGTCCGGGATCACGAGGGCCGGATCGATCTCGAGGCGGGTGCCGAGGCCGTTGCAGGCGCCGCACATGCCGAGCGGGCTGTTGAACGAGAAGCTCTGCGGCGAGAGCTCGGGGAAGCTCTGGCCGCAGCAGGAGCGCGCGGCGCTGAACAGCAGCGGGGCGTCGGGGCGACGCCGGCGGCCGGACGCCCCCTCGTCGGCCTGGAGCTCGACCCGGAGCTCGCCGCGCCCCTCCTGGAGCGCGAGCTCGACCCCCTCCGTGATGCGCTGGCGCTCGTCCGCCCGCACGACCAGCCGATCGACGACGAGCGCGATGGTGTGCTTGAGCTTCTTGTCGAGCCGCGGCAGCTCGTCGAGCCGGTGCTGGGCCCCGTCGATCTCGACCCGCACGAAGCCGCGGCCGCGGAGCTCCTCGAACAGGTCCTTGAACTCCCCCTTCCGGTGCGTCACGAGCGGCGCGAGCAGCACGAACTTCGACCCCTCCGGCATCCCGAGGAGCTCGTCGACGATCTGCTCCGAGCTCTGCGCCTTCACCGGCTTGCCGCAGAGGTGGCAATGCTGCTCGCCGGCGCGCGCATAGAGCACACGCAGGTAATCATAGACTTCCGTGATCGTGCCCACCGTGGAGCGCGGGTTGCTCGAGGCGCTCTTCTGCTCGATGGCAATGGTCGGCGACAGGCCGCGCAGGTGCTCGACCTGCGGGCGCTCGAGCTGGCCCAGGAACTGGCGCGCGTAGGAGCTCAGCGTCTCGACGTAACGCCGCTGCCCCTCGGCGTAGAGCGTGTCGAACGCCAGGCTCGACTTGCCCGAGCCGCTCACCCCGGTGAACACGACGAGCTTCCGCTTCGGCACCTCCAGCCGATCGATGCGGAGGTTGTGCTCCCGCGACCCGAGCACCTCGATGAAATCCGGCTCGCGCGCCGCGTCGAGGAGCTTGAGCGCCGGCCGGGGCTCCGCCGCCGGCTCGAGCTCCGTCGCCGCCGGCCCGGCGCGCCGCGCGCCCGACGAGCCGCCCTGCCCCGATCTGCCCAGCGCCGCGTGCCGGGGCGAGGATGCGATGGATTGCGGGTGTGAGGATCCGTTCGTTCGCGCGCCCATTGGATTCGCCACCGCCATTAACACGGTGGCGCGCTCTCCGGCACGCGGTGTTCCATGGAAAAACTGGCGGGCTGAGCGCAATGCGCTCGCCTGTGCGCCGCGGGCGCGGCAGGGCGGCGCGCGGATCAGCGCCTGGCGGGGCCGCCCGGAGAAGCGCGCCAGCGCACAACAACGCAGGTGACGTTATCGGGGCCGCCGTTCTCGTTGGCACGCTTGACGAGCCGCGACGCAATCTCGGTCAGGCCGGCGTTCGTCGCCAGGATACTGGCGATATCTTGCGCGGGCACCACACCGGACAGGCCGTCCGAGCAGAGCAGCAGGACATCCCCGCCCTCAATGGCGTCGATCCGCGTCTCCACCTCGACCGCCTCGTCGGTGCCGAGAGCGCGGGTGATCACGTGCTGGAGCGGGAACGAGCTGGCCTGCTCGGGGAGGAGGTGGCCGAGCCGGATGCACTCGTTGACCAGCGAGTGGTCGCGCGTGAGCTGCTCGAGGTGATGGTCGCGGAGGCGGTATACGCGGCTATCGCCGACGTGCGCGACGGCGATGAAGCCGTCGCGCGCGAGCACGGCCGCGAACGTGGTGCCCATGCCGCGCTTCTCCTTGTCGCGCCGCGCCGCGGAGAAGATGCGGCCGTTCGCGAGCTGGATGCCCGCGACGAGCAGCGGGAGCCCCTGATCGACGTAGCGGGCCTCCGAGCCCCGCGTCGTGGGCGGCCCCACACTGACGGCGACGGGCCAGGTGGAGTCCGGGTCGTCGAAGAAATCACGCACCGTATCGATCGCCAGGCGCGAGGCGACCTCCCCGGCGGCGCGCCCTCCCATGCCGTCGGCCACGAGGAACAGCCCCCGCGACTCGAGGATCGCGAAGCTGTCCTCGTTCGTGTCCCTGACCATGCCAGGATGGGTGATCCCGGCGGCTTCAAAAACGAGGTGACGCTGCACGGCGCTTCCCTCCAGCTTGCTCGCAGGCACGCTCAGCCAGACTCCCGGACGACGGGCGCGCGCCTTCCGTCATGCCGTCATCCACACCCTTCCGGCGCCTTCATCGAACCGATCGCGCGACGCGGAGCGCTCCGTCTGCTCATCTTGCCGCCCGCTCCGATTGCCCGTAGCGAGCCTACGCGCCAAGGATCGGTCGCGTCCACCAGATCAGGGCTCAGGCCGCGCCTGCGCGTGGCTGTCCGCACAGAGCACGGCGCTGTGCGCGGTCGTGCGGCGCGCTGCGCGCGCGTTGCCGTTCCGTTTCCAACGTCTGCCACGGCCTCGAGGCGGCCTCCCGGGCCGGCGGGCAGCCGGACCGACCCGAGGGCGCGGGCGCGCGGCGCGCTCGTCACGGGACCGCGAACCGGTCGGCGCCGCCGCCGGAGCACGCGCTCAACGCGAAGCCGAACCGGTCCTCGGTGCCCTCCTGCATGATGCGCTCGAGGTTGCGGCACTCGTGGCGGAAGACGCCCCGGAGCGCGTAGCGATCCTTGCTGTTCACGACGACCACGACGCCCGTGAGCGTGACCTCGAGGCGGTAGGTGACGGGGTCGCCTTCGATGGTGTACCGCGTCGTCGTGAACTCGGACGGCTCGTGGCTCCTGTACGCCTGCCAGATGCACTCGCGCGCCGCGCCGTTGTAGCCGTCGCCGCGCTTGACGACCTCGGTGCCGCACTGCTTGAGCGGCGGCGTCGTCGGCCCGCTCTGCACCTTGTCGGGCGCGGACGAGCAGGAGGCGGCGAACAGGGAGAGCGCGAGGGCAGCGAGCGATCGGCCTGGCGAGCGAGGCATGGGGACTACTTACCTAACGCGATCCACGGAAAAGGGATTCTTTTTTTCGGACGGCCGGGGCGGGCCGTCGGCGAGGGCCGGCGTCGCCGGTTTTCCGTGGTGCTGCCTTCTTCCGGGCTGGCTTCTCGGGCTGAGGCTCGAGCGCGGCGGCCAGGGCGCCGAGGTCCTGGAGGCTGGCCACGAGCGCGCGCAGGTAGTGCTCCGAGAGCCGCTCGGCGGCGCAGAGCGCCCGGGAGGCGAGCACCTGGGCGTTGTAGGGGCCGGCGTCCTCCGGCACGTTGTCGGCCGCGCGCGCGACGGCGAGCGTGGCGCGGGCGCTCACCAGCGACTCGTGGAACAGGGCGGTGGACAGCGCGCTGCTGAGGGCCTGGGCTTGCCGCTTCACCCGGCGCTCGACGACATCGCCTTCGCACGGGAGCTCCGCGAGATCGCGCGCGAGCGGCTCGGGGAGGCGCACGTCGCGCGCGGCCACCTCGCCGCGCAGGCGCGCGAGCGAGGGGACGGCGGTCGTCTGCCGCTCGGCGGCGAGCGCGCGCAGGCGGCGGCGCGCGGCCCTCACGACGGCGGGGAGCTCGCCGAGCGCGAGCGCCGCGGCCAGGGCGCCGTCGTCGGGGACGCCGGCGTCGGCGAGGGCGCGGAGGTGGGCCTCGGCGTCGGCGCGGGCGCGGTGGAAGGAAGCGTCGAGCGCCGTGAGCCGCGCGGCGGCACGGGCGGCGAGGCGCTCGCGGGCGCCGCCGTCGAGGGCGCGGGCGCGCTCGAGGAGCGCCTCGACGAGGCGGTAGCCCGCCGGATCGAAGCGGTGGGCGCCGGCTGCCCGCAGGGCGGCGAGGCGCGCGTCGGCCGAAGGCGACCCGGGTTGGGGGGGCCTGGCCATCGTCGGCGAAAAATCCGACGTAGACGTCATCGGGAGGCGCCTTGCCGCGGGATCGGCGAGATCTCCACCCGCCGGTTCTTCGCCCGGTTCTCGATCGTGTCGTTGGGCGCCACCGGGTGCCGCTCGCCGAAGCCGGCCGCGAACAGCGCCGCGTCGGGGACCCCCGCCGCGGCGAGGGCCCGGGTCACCGTGAGCGCTCGCTGCGCCGAGAGCTCCCAGTTGTCGGCGTAACCGCGGGACGAGCTCGTGAGCGGGCGGTCATCCGTGAAACCGCTCACCATGATGAGCTCGTCATGATGCTCGAGGTACGCCTTGAGCGGCTCGGCCAGCGCGCGGAGCAACGCGATGCCCGCGGGCTGGAGCTCGGCCGAGTTGAGCTCGAACAGGATGCTGCCGCGGATGCCGATGCGCCCCTCCGTCAGGGTGATCCTTCCCTCGGCGAGCGGTCCGGCCAGGGCGCGCTCGAGCGCCTCCAGACGCGTGCGCTCCGTCGCGCGGGTGGCGCGCTCGGCGGCGAGATCGCGGGCCAGATCGACCTGGAACGAGATCGCCCAGACGAAAAAGAGCACGAACAGGCCAAAGAGGCAGGCCATGAGGTCGCCGAAGACCGGCCAGACCACCGCCTGCTCGGGCGCATCGTCCTCGGCCGGCGTCAGGGACATCGCGGCGCTCTCGCGACAGGCGTCAGGGAACGCGGTGAGCTCGCGGCACGATCCGCGGAGCCCACGACCTCGAGGCGCGAGGAGCCAAGGCCAGACGCACGTGACGCGCGGCGCATCAGCTCGTCTTGCTCCTCAGCGCCCGCAGCTCGGAGAAGAGCTCCCGCTGGAACTGCAGCGAGTGATCGAAGACCTCGCGGGTCTGGTCGAGGTAGGCGCCGAGGAGATCCGTCGCCTCGCCGTGCTCCCGGCGCTCGATCGCATCCTCGATCGCCCCCAGGCTGTTCAGCCAGCGATCGCTCGCGTCGCGATAACGGTCGACCGCAACGACGAACATCTCCGCCACGGCCGTCATCTCGGCGCCTCCGGCCCGCACGAGCTCCGAGGCCTCCTTCACGACGGCCGCGGTTGCCTCGAGGCTCTCGCCGAGGCCGCGGGCGTGGGCGCTGAGCCGCTCGGCGAGCCCGTCGGCCGCCTCCCGCCGCGCACCGTCGAGCCGCTCCTCGAACGCCACGAGCCGCGCCGCCTGCTCCGCGAGCTGCGCGCGCGCCGCTTCGTTCAGCGCCGCCACGCGCGCCTCCGCACGCGCTTCCCGCTCCGCCCCGCTCCGCTCCGCCGCCTCCGCCAGCGCGGCCACGCGCTCCGCCTGCTCCCGCGCGCTGCCGGCCATCCCCGCCGTCGCCTCGGACAGCTTCTCCAGCAGCGCGTCCAGCCTCTCGTCCCGCGCTGCATCGGCCTCCGCCCGCGCCGACAGCCGCTCCGACGCCTCTCCGATCAGCCGCGCCGCCGCCTCCGGCGCCGCCTGCGCCGCTCGCGCCGCCTCCGACAGCGCGCCCGAGAGCGCCTCGCCCAGCGCCGTCAGGTGCTCCGCCCGCGCCGCGTCCAGCTCCGCCTGCCGCTCCGCAGCTTCCACCGATCGCGCCGCGTGTGCGCGCTCCAGCCGCTCGATCGCCTCCCCCACCACCGCCGACAGCCGCTCCGCCTGGCCCTCCAGCCTCGACGCCGACGCGCTCTCGAGCTCGTGACGGCGCGCGGCGGCCTCCTGGTCGAGCCGCTCGAACCGCTTCGCGGCGCCCTCTTCCATCCGCTCCAGCCGCGACGCCACGCCCTCTTCCATCCGCTCCAGCCGCGACGCCACGCCGCCTTCCATCCGCTCCAGCCGCGACGCCACGCCCCCTTCCATCTGCGCCAGGCTCTCGCCGAGGCCGCGGGCGTGGGCGCTGAGCCGCTCGGCGAGCCCGTCGGCCGCCTCCCGCCGCGCACCGTCGAGCCGCTCCTCGAACGCCACGAGCCGCGCCGCCTGCTCCGCGAGCTGCGCGCGCGCCGCTTCGTTCAGCGCCGCCACGCGCGCCTCCGCCCGCGCCTCTCGCTCCGCCCCGCTCCGCTCCGCCGCCTCCGCCAGCGCGGCCACGCGCTCCGCCTGCTCCCGCGCGCTGCCGGCCATCCCCGCCGTCGCCTCGGACAGCTTCTCCAGCAGCGCGTCCAGCCTCTCGTCCCGCGCCGCATCGGCCTCCGCCCGCGCCGACAGCCGCTCCGACGCCTCCCCGATCAGCCGCGCCGCCGCCTCCGGCGCCGCCTGCGCCGCTCGCGCCGCCTCCGACAGCGCGCCCGAGAGCGCCTCGCCCAGCGCCGTCAGGTGCTCCGCGCGCGCCGCGTCCAGCTCTGCCTGCCGCTCCGCAGCTTCCGCCGATCGCGCCGCGTGTGCGCGCTCCAGCCGCTCGATCGCCTCCCCCACCACCGCCGACAGCCGCTCCGCCTGGCCCTCCAGCCTCGACGCCGACGCGCTCTCGAGCTCGTGACGGCGCGCGGCGGCCTCCTGGTCGAGCCGCTCGAACCGCTTCGCGGCGCCCTCTTCCATCCGCTCCAGCCGCGACGCCACGCCCTCTTCCATCCGCTCCAGCCGCGACGCCACGCCGCCTTCCATCCGCTCCAGCCGCGACGCCACGCCCCCTTCCATCTGCGCCAGGCTCTCGCCGAGGCCGCGGGCGTGGGCGCTGAGCCGCTCGGCGAGCCCGTCGGCCGCCTCCCGCCGCGCACCGTCGAGCCGCTCCTCGAACGCCACGAGCCGCGCCGCCTGCTCCGCAAGCTGCGCGCGCGCCGCTTCGTTCAGCGCCGCCACGCGCGCCTCCGCACGCGCCTCCCGCTCCGCCCCGCTCCGCTCCGCCGCCTCCGCCAGCGCGGCCACGCGCTCCGCTTGCTCCCGCGCGCTGCCGGCCATCCCCGCCGTCGCCTCGGACAGCTTCTCCAGCAGCGCGTCCAGCCTCTCGTCCCGCGCCGCATCGGCCTCCGCCCGCGCCGACAGCTGCTCCGACGCCTCCCCGATCAGCCGCGCCGCCGCCTCCGGCGCCGCCTGCGCCGCTCGCGCCGCCTCCGACAGCGCGCCCGAGAGCGCCTCGCCCAGCGCCGTCAGGTGCTCCGCCCGCGCCGCGTCCAGCTCCGCCTGCCGCTCCGCAGCTTCCGCCGCCCGCGCCGTGTGCGCGCGCTCCAGCCGCTCGATCGCCTCCCCCACCACCGCCGACAGCCGCTCCGCCTGGCCCTCCAGCCGCGACGCCGACGCGACGTCCGCCTCCCGCCGCGCGCGCGCCTCCTCGTCGAGGCGCCGCTCGACCGCTTGCAGCGCGCCGCCCGCGGCCGCACCGGCGCGCTCCACCGCCTCCGCCAGGATCGGCCTGACCACGCCCGCCGCGACGTCGGCCGTCTGCCGGAGGCCCGCGGCGATGTCGCCGCGGACCTCGGCCGCGGCCGCGGCGAACGAGGCGGCGGCCTGGCGCGCGCCCTCGGTCTGGACGGCCAGGAGCCGCTCCTCGAGCCGCTCGAGCCGGCACGTGGCCTCATGCAGCGACGACGCCGCGGCGGGCAGCGCCTCGCCCTGCCGCGCGAGCGCCTCCAGCGCCGCGAGCTGCCGCCCCGCGACCGTGAGCGCCGCGAGCGGGCCCGCCGCGTAGACCTGGAGCGCGGCCGCGGCCCGCGCCTCGGCCCGGCGCACGAGCACGGCGCCGAGCCCGAGCATCGCCGACGCCGCGACGCCCGCCGCCGACGTGCCGAACGCGCGCGAGAGGCCCTGCATCGGCGCGGCCAGGCTGTCCCGCAGCGCGTCGACGTCGGCGCTCAGCGTGAGCGCCTCGCGAGCCCCCCGCAGCGTCTCGAACAGGCCGAGGAACGTGCCGAGCAGCCCGATCATCACGAGCAGACCGACGAGGTACGACGCGAACGTCGCGCTCGCCGGGGGCAGCGCCGCGCCGGCGATCCGCGCCTCGAGCATCGATCGGAGCGGCGCGCCGCTCCGCTCTACCGCCTCCCGCGTCGCCGGCCGCGGCAGCCCGGCGAGCTCGCGCTCGATCCGGACAGCGCGCCCCGCGCGCGCGAACAGCTCGAGCGTGCCGAACGCGAGCCCCAGCGCGATGAGCTGCACGAGGCGGTACGCGAGCAGGTCCGCCCCGCGGTAGACGAGCGCCGCCCGCCCCACCAGGGCGAGGCCGACCCCGCCGGTGAGGAGCACCAAGATCCGCGTCGTCCACTGCCGCGCTGTCGCGAGCCGCATCGTGAAGCCCTCCGCGGGCTACGCGGGCGCGCCCGCCGCCGCCGCCCCGTCGACGAGCGAGAGCAGCCGGCCCGCCTCGTGCGCGAGCACCGCCTGGACCACGAGCTCCATGCGCTGGAGCTCCCGCACGAGCCACTGCTCCTGCCCGAACCAACCCGCGACCTGCTCGATCCCGGCCCCCTCCGGCAGCGCGCCCACGGCCGCGCGGAGGGCCCTCGCGAAGGCGCGCGAGAGCCCGGGGACGAGCTCGGCGAGCGCGCGCTCGCGCCGCTTCTGGGTAGCGGCGGCGATCGCGGCGTCGAGCCGCTCGAGCCGCGCCGCCTCCGGGCCGAGCGCCCGCAGCGACGGCGCGAGCTCCTCGCGCAGCGCGCGCGTCTCGAGCCGGATGCGGCCGATGAGGCGACCCATGAGCTCCCCGAACGGCTCCCAGATCTGGCCGGCCGCGGACGCGAGCGCGCGCCCCGCGCGATCGCGGGCGGCGCCCAGCACCCCGGTCTGCTCCAGCGTCGCGAGCACCGCCGCCGCGTCGGGCAGCTTGTTCCGCCGGTGGAACGGGGCGGCGAACACGTGGTCGAGCGCCGCCGCGAGCTCGTCGAGGCGGTCCGAGGCGAGCGCCCGGACCTCGGCGCGCGCGCCCTCGGCCGCCGGCGGCGGCGCGGGGTGGCGGTCGAGGAGCGAGAGCTCGCGCGCGAGCGAGACGCTCCCGTGCAGGTCCATGAGCCCGGCGAGGACCGAGGCGGGATCGGCGAGCTCCGCGAGCGGCGCGCGCGGCCCCTCCGCGAGCGCCGACGCAGCGGCCGCGAGGGGGCGCGAGGTCAAAGGCCCGCGGCGCGAGCCCCCGGCTCCGGGGTGAAGCGTCTGCACAACGGCGCGTTGTTAGCCGTCACGGCGCGGAGCCGCAAGCCTGTCCGTCGCGCCGCTCTCGCCTCACGCGGCTCACGCTCGCCTCACGCGTCCCGCGGCTCGCGCCTCACCCGTCCTTCGGCACACGGGCGTCGCGCGCCTCACGCACGCCGCCCGTCGCGCCTCCTCCACTCCTCACTTGATCGCCGTGGCGTGCGCGCCCGTGGCCCAGAGCGCGAAGGAGAGCTGATCGGCCCCCTTCGCGACCGCCGCTTTGATGAGATCCGCGCCGCCATGCCCGGCGTTCCGCTCGATGCGGAGCAGGACCGGACCGCCCGTGCTCGCGGCCTGGAGCGCGGCGGCGAACTTGCGCGCGTGCATGGGATCGACGCGATCGTCGCTGTCGGCCGACATCAGGAGGACAGGCGGGTACTTCGTCCCTGCCTTGACGTGGTGATACGGGGAGTAGGCGTAGAGCGCCTTGAACTGCTCTGGATCGTCGGCGGATCCATACTCGCTGATCCACGTCTTGCCGGAGCCGAACAGGTGGTATCGCACCATGTCGAGCAGGGGGACGCCGCAGAGGACGGCCCCGAACAGATCCGGCCGCTGCGTGAGCGCGGCGCCGACGAGCAGGCCGCCGTTCGAGCCGCCCAGGATGGCGAGCCGCTCGGGCCGCGTGTACCCCTCGTGGACGAGGTGCTCCGCGGCCGCGATGAAGTCGTCGAAGACGTTTTGCTTCTTGAGCAGCATCCCGTCCCGGTGCCACGCCTCCCCGTACTCGCCGCCGCCGCGCAGGTTCGCCACCGCGTACACGCCGCCCCGCTCGAGCCAGGGGTACATCGAGGCGGTGAACGCGGGGGTCTGCGACATCTGGAACCCGCCGTAGCCGTAGAGCAGCGCGCGGGTGCTGCCGTCCTTCTTCAGGTCCTTGCGATGGACGACGAACATCGAGACCTTCGTGCCGTCCTTGGAGCGGAAGAAGGTCTGCTCCACGGTGAAGGGCGACGGGTCGACCGGCACCTCGATGCGCGCGTAGAGCTCTGTGCGACCCGTCTTGATCGAGGTCGCGTGGATCTCCTGAGGCGAGGTGAAGGACTCGAACGAGAAATACGCCTCGTCCTCGTCGGGCAGCCCGGACGGGCCGCCGACGGTGCCGATGCCCGGCAGCGGGAGCTCGCGGACCAGCTTGCCGTCGAGCGTGCGCACCTCGACCCGGCTCGATGCGTCCTTGAGATAGCTCAGCGCGAGGTGCCCCCCCACGACGGAGACGCTGTCGAGCGTGGCGTCCGGCCGCTCCGGGACGACCTCCTTCCACGCGGCGCGCTCCGGCCTGTCGGGGTCGACCTCGAAGACGCGGTAATGCGGCGCGCCCTCGTCGGTGTGGACGTAGAACCGGTCCTTGTAGACCTCGACGTTGTAGTGGGCGTCGCGCCCGACCGCGAGCGGCTTGTCCGCGGCCTGCCCGCCCGGCCTGCGGAGATCGCGATAGTAGACGTCAGCCGAGGTCCACCCGTGGGAGACGGTGAGCACGAGGAAGCGGCCATCCTTGGAGAGGGAGGCGTTGAGGAAGGTCCGCGGATCGCCCGTCCTGCCGCGCACCACGCGATCCTGCTTCGGATCCTGGCCGAGCCGGTGGAAGCGAACCTCCGCGTAACCCGGCCGCTCGGCGACAGGGATGGACGGGTCGGTGGGGAGCCAGACGTAGTAGAAGCCGTCGCCGGAGGGCGTCCACGAAGCATAGGCGTACTTGCCCCCTTCGATGACGTCGACCTCGGAGCGCTTGCCGGACGCGACATCCATCACATGGACGGTCGCCTCATCGGAGTTGTTCTTCTGGACCTTGTAGGCGACGTTCTTGCCGTCCCACGACACCTCCCATCCGCCCAGCGAGACGCTGCCATCGTCGGACCAGGTGTTCGGGTCGAACAGCACGCGCTCCTCGCCGCCCTTTCCTTCCTTCCAGTAGACAACCGACTTCTCCTTCGTCGCGTGCCTCCGGCTCAGGAAGTACCGGCCCCGGCGGTGGCGCGGGGCGGAGACCGCATCGATGTAGAATAGCTGCTTGAGCCTTGACGCGATCGCGTCCCGCTCGGGGAGCCGGGCGAGCTCGGCGCGCGTGAACGCGTCCTGGGCCTTCATCCACTCCTTCACGTCGGGCGAGCCGCCGTCCTCGAGCCAGCGGTACGGGTCGGTGATCTCGACCCCGTTCACGGCGTTCGTCACCGGGGCCGCGCGGGTGGTCGGGTACGCGGGGCGGCTCGGGCTTTCGGGCGTGGGAGCGGCGCTCGCCGCGGTGGGGAGCAGAGAGGAGCTTGCGGTCATGGTGGGCCCCGATGGGTTTGCCTCGCTACTTCCGCAGGCGCCAGCGAGAAACGCCGAGAGGAGCAGGCAGGGAGAGTACTTCATGGTGCGAGGAGCATACCGTGCCCCACCGACAGGGGCAGGCGGGTTCGCGGGGCTCGCGTCCGGGTTCGCTTCTCCTGCGAGGCGGGTCGCTCGAGAGGACCGAGCTTCCGCGCCGGCCAGCGGGAGGGAGGTCACATGGAGTGCTGGAATCTCCGATGGATGCGGTTCGATCACGATTCTCGCGGTGTCCCGACCTGCTGTTCGTGGCAGGGCTGGCCGGCGGGCTGCGGCACACCCGCGACGCCTTGCGAGGCGCGCCGGGGGCGGCGGCAGCGGCGCGCCTGAACGCGCCGGGTGCTCTCGTGGATCTTCTCCTCGCCCGTGGGCTTGGCGGCCGCGCCGCAGTGGCAGCGTCGCTGCCGGCCTCCACGTACCTGCCGAGCGTCTTGCGATCGAACCCCGCGCGGCTGGCGCCGCTGACGTTGCTGTGGCGCCGCGCTCAGATCCCCGGGTTCGTGGCGATCGCCTCGGCTTCCGCGATGAGCGCCTGCCCCTCGGCCGGGCTCAGCTTGCCGCTCCTCACGAAAGCCGACACCTGGTTGATAAAGGCGTTGAGCTGGTTGACGGCCGGCCGCGCCTCGCCTTCCAGGAGGGAATCGGCGGCGCCGTCCAGCTTCACCTCCAGCGCATTGCCTCGGCCGGGCGTGAGCGTGCCCGTGTCCACGAGGGCCTGGACGTCGTCGATCAGGCCCTGAACGCGCTCGAGCGCGGTGATCTCGTAGGCGCCCATGTCAGGAGCGGGCCCAACCACGCGCGGGTTCCCGGCCAGATCCGTCGGAGGCAGCCCCGGGACGAGGAGCCCGGCGTCTTTGCAGGGCGAGTCGGGGCGAAGGCGCAGATCGCCGCTCGCTGCGTCGATGAAGAGAGGATCGGCGTCGATGTTGCCTGCTCCGGGGAAGCCGCCCTGCACATCGCTATAGGTCACGGACACTTCAGCCGGGCTCGTGACGAGCAGCTCGCCCCCCTGGTCCTGCCAGAAGATGGAGTTGAGCACGCTCAGGTCAGTGAGACCGGTGGCTGCCACCCCGCCCAGGGCATTGCCGAAGAACGTGCAGTGGGTCAACGTCATCGTCGAGGGGAAGAAGGAGAACCTTGAACCTCGGACGAAGAGACCGCCACCGCTGCTCTTGGCTTCGTTTCTATCGAAGAGGCAGTCGGTCACCTCCGCGGCCCTTTCCGAAAGGAGCCGCATCCCGCCCCCGTCACGACCTGCCTCATTGGCACGAAAGATGCTCCGATTCACCACGATGGCCGGGGTGGGGGGTTCAATAACAGTTTCCAGAAAGGCGCCGCCACCGTCTCGACCGGCCACGTTGCCGGTGAAGGAGCAGTCGTTCACCGCCAAGATGACTTCTAAGGTCGCACGCATGCCGCCACCATCGATGCCAGCCCTGTTGCCCTGGAACGAGCAGCCACTCATCGAGACCTCTGCTGTGTTTGGGACAGAGAACCCGCCGCCGAACGGGGCCTCGTTGCCGTGGAACCTACAGTCGGACACGAACCCACCAGCCTCGCTGAACGCCATGCCGCCGCCGTGCGTGGCCGAACGATTGTCGATGAAGTCGCAGTTCTTTACCTCGACATCACTCAGGCGCACCAATAGGCCACCTCCCCCCGCGTTGCTCGTGTTGCGCTCGAAGACGCAATCCTCGATGGTGGCGATATTGATTGGACCGAGCTCCATTCCACCACGACCGCGGTTGTCGAGAAACGTGCTCCCGCGCACGCTGATGTCGCCGTCCCCCGGGGAGGCGAGCCCGCCGCCATCGTTGGATTCGAAGTGGCAGCCCTCCACCGTCGTACGAGAAGTGACGTTCAGCGCCATTCCGCCGCCTCTTGCGGCCCGATTGGCAGAGAAGAAGCTGTCTGTCACCCTCAAGTCTACTGTGCGGATGGCGGCGAGCCCGCCGCCCCCCGCGGCGCTGAAGGGCAGCAATGCCTCGTTCGCGATGAAGGAGCAGCGCTCCACCGTCGCGCTGGATTCAACGATGAGGGCGCCTCCTCCGGGGCCGTCGGTCGCTGTGTTGCCCTGGAAGACGCAGCTCCGCAGCACCGGCGCGCCTCCAACGACGAGCACCCCCCCGCCCTCTTGGGCGACACCGTTCTGGCACGTTATGCCCTCGAGTCGCGCCGTGCCAGGGACGTTGTTCAACGTGATGCAGCGACCGCCAGCGCTCGGATCCACGATCGTCGCGCCTGCGCCCGCGCCGACCAGCGCGATGGCCTTGCCTTCCCACAGGATCGACTCGGGGTAGACCCCGGGGCCAACGTGGACGACGTCGCCGTCGTCGGCCGCGTCGATGGCGCCCTGGATCGTCTCGTACTCGCCTGGCACGAATCGATCAGCCGCTGCGGCGCCTTTGCTCACGCCGACGAGGCTCGTCAACACCGCGAGCACCGCCACCCCTCTGCGCACCATGTTCATCATGGCTCCTCCATGTCACTCGCGTTGAAAGCGGGGGTGGCGAGGAGGTCTGCCAGTCGCGCATTTCGCACCGGCGTAGCCCGGGAGAGCCGAGCAGCGCGCGTGCGCGGTCAACCGTTTCATCTGCGACTATTCCTCTCGCGGCAACCCCACCAGCGGCGATCACTGCTCCATTCGCCCGCCGCCCGGCGCGAACGAGAGCATCGCGACGCCGTTCTGTTCATCCTTCCGCCGAAGCGCCCCAAACTCCCCAAAAGTCAAATTGACCGGTGTTCTAGCTGCCCGCCATTCGACAACCAGTCGCGCAGATCCTGATTCTCGAGTGGCCAAGACCTTCGCCTGAGCAGGACCGTACCGACCTGTGCACACGGTGGCGCGACCCAGGTCGGCGCACGAGGGCGATCGACGTCGTGGTGAGAGGCCGCCCCGGGATGGACGCTCGGCGTCCTTGACGGATGCCGATCATTTCCACATCGTCACGAAGCGTTCTTGATTCTCGAGAAGGCGTTTGCTCTTCTTACCCCCTCACCCAGGACGATGCCTCCGCTCGGCACAAAAGTCTCGGCACCGAGCCACAGCGCAGCTGCCGGCGCCTTCCTGTCGATTCTCGCGTTTGCCGACCAGCTCGCGCCCGGCGCTGCGAGCCGCCTCCGCGCCGAGGTGCTCGCCGGCATCGCGCTGGACGGCGTCGACGCCCGAGGCCCGGCCGAGAAGCTCCCCGAGCTCCTGGGGGCCGCCGTCGAGCTGACCGGCGTCGACGATCTGGGGCTTCGCCTTGCGAAGGCGGCGGATCCGCGCCGCTTCGGGGTCATCACCTATGCGGCCTCGACGAGCCCCACGCTCCGCGCCGCCTACGAGCGGACCGCTCGCTACATGGGGCTCTGGAACGAAGGAGTCCGCCTCGAGCTCGAGCGCGATCGTGCGGCGAGCCTCACGTCGATCGTCCTCCGGCTTCGCGGAAAGACGGCCATGGCTTCCCCGGATGGCCGTCGCCAGCTCGCGGAGCTGGGCAGCGCGACGATGCTGATGCTCGGCCGCTCCTTCACCGGCGCGCCGCTCTCCCTGGTGCGCGTCGAGCTCGCCTCCTCGGCCCCGCCCGACATGCGGCCTCACGAGCGCGTCTTCGCCGCGCCGATCGCGTGGAGCGCGCCGGTGCCGCGGCTGTTCTTCGATGACGCCGCGCTCGACCAGCCGCTGCCGCAGCGCGACGCCGTGCTCCAGGAGATCGTCTCCCGCTCAGCGGAGGCGCTCCTCGCCGCCCTGGCGACGAGAGAGACCTGGTCCGCGCGGACGCGGGAGGCGCTCGTCGCCCTCCTGCGGGACGGCTCGCCCGACATCGCCCGTGTCGCGAAGTCGCTGGGGACGAGCCGGCGCACGCTCCAGCGCAGGCTCACGAGCGAGGGCCAGACCTTCGAGTCGGTGATCGATCAGGTCCGATACGAGATGGCGGCGGGCCTCCTCGCCGACGAGCAGCGATCGATCGCCGACGTCGCGTGGCTCGTCGGGTTCCGTGAGCTCAGCGCGTTTTACCGGGCGTTCCGTCGGTGGAGCGGGCGCACGCCGGCCGAGTACCGCGCTTCGCTTTCGCCAAGCACCACGACACCGCCGCGTCCCGACAGGGCACCGGCGCGCCGGGTTCCTTAGACGGCCGAGCACGGGCGCGAGCTCGCTCCCTGGCAGCGCGCGACCGCTGGCGAGCTCGCATGGCAGCGTGCGCTTGGCGTCGCGTGCCATCGTTCTGGCACGTCCGGACAATGTCCGCCGCCGAGCGAGGCGCTACGGTCAAGTCATCGAAGCCGCCACGCTGCGCCCCGGCGGGACGATCCGCGCACCTGCGGCTTCGAAAAGAGCCTTACCACCAGCGGTTCGGCGAGCGCGCTCGCCGCCCGCCGACAAGGAGCCTCCATGGCAACGCACACCCTCACCATGCCCGGCCACGGCCGCGTCGATGTCACCGTCGACGCGTGCGGCGCCGGACACCCGTTCCTGCTCCTGCACGGCGGCGCCGGTCCCCAGTCCGTCGCCCACTTCGCCAAGACCCTTGCCGAACGCAACCACGCCCGGGTGATCGCCCCCACCCATCCAGGCTTCGACGGTACCCACCGCCCGCAATGGCTGTCCACCATCGCCGGCCTCGCCCAGCTCTACCGCGCCTTGCTGGACGAGCTCGACCTCGTCGACGTCACCGTCGTCGGCAGCTCCATCGGCGGCTGGGTCGCCGCCGAGCTCGCCCTTCTCCAGAGCCGGCGCATCAGCAGCGCCATCCTCGTCGACGCCGTCGGCATCGAGGTCGCCGGCCAGCCCGTCGCCGACATCTTCTCTCTCACGCTGCCCCAGCTGGCGGAGCTCAGCTACCACAACCCCGAGCCGTTCCGCATCGACCCGTCCAGCCTGAGCGACGCCCAACGGGCCGCCATGGCCACCAACCGGGCCACCCTGAGCACCTACGGTGGCACCATGACCGATCCGACCCTGCGCCCACGGCTAGGCGCCATCTCCGTGCCCACCCTCGTCCTCTGGGGCGAAAGCGACGGTATCTGCACCCCCGACTACGGCCGCGCCTACGCCGCCTCCATCCCCGGCGCCCGCTTCGCGCTGCTCCCCAACGCCGGTCACCTCCCTCAAATCGAAAACCCCGAACCCCTCCTCAAGCTCGTCTGGGACTTCGCCGACACCCACGCCACCCAGCGACCCGCTGCTCGCTAACGCGAGATCACACCCGCGTTCATTCAAGAGGTAGGTACAAAGCAGGCAGCCCGGGAACAGCGCGGGCGAGCGCTGGCCGGGCTGTCGAGATCCCTGCGGTTCGCTGGAGGCGCCTGCCGCACCGCCCCGGGCTACACGGCGACGAGCCCGGTAGCGCCCTGGGGCAAGCTGCCTACCGGCGGGCCCAGCGAGGTCAGCGCGCCGCTCGGCTCGATCCGATAGCCGTGGACGACGGCCGGACCGGCGCCGGTGAACGGCGGCACGCTGAACCCGTCAGGGCTCAGCACGTAGAGGAAGTCGTCGCCCATGCTCACGGCGCAATCGAGGGCCAGCCCGCTCGTGAACGCCGCCTGCTCCGTCGCGCTCAGCGGCCCCACCGGCGTCAGGCTGCCGCTCCGGTCGACGCGGAGGGCGGTGACGGAGCGCGAGCCCGCCGACGTGATGAACGCGATCGTCGAAGGGCCGGTGGTCGCGGTCGCCACCCAGCACGCCGCCGTCGTGAAGATCCGTTGCTCCGCGATGAGCCGCATCTCCCCGGTGTGGGCGACGCTGTAGCGCGAGACCGAGCTGTCGCCGGTGAGCGACGAGTTCGAGAGGATCACGTGGCCGCGCCGATCGAACGTGAAGCCGAAGGGCGCTTGACCGGCCTTCACCACGTCCTGCCGGCGAACCGGCCCGGGTATCCCGTGATCGTCGACGGTGACGGTCTCGAGGCTCCCCATCGGCTCGCCGTCACCGCGGCTCGCGATCACCAGCACATCGCCCGTCCTGTTGAACCCGATGGTGGCGATACCGGAGCCGCTCAGCGAGCGCGAGGCGCCGGCGAGCATCATCAGCTCTCCCGTGTGGCTGACCCGGTATCCCTGGATGCTCTTGCTGTCCGCGTTCGCGACGAAGAGCACGCCCTCGTGCAGCGCGAGGGAGACCGGGCGCGCGCCGTTCGAGGAGACCAGGCCGACCCGCTGGAGCTCCCCGCCTCGGCGGACGACGAACGAGGAGATCGTGTTGCTCCCCGCGTTGACGGCAAAGAGCATGCGCCCGTCCCGGCTGACGACCAGGGCGCTCTGGGACTCGAGGATCGGAAAGTTGAGCGGTGGGTTCGGGGCGTGGCCGTTCCCGCCCGTCGGGTAGGACGCCCCGGGGGAGAGCGTGCCGTCGCCCGCCCGACGGAACGTCTGGATGGCATTCGGGGTCGCGTTGGTCATCACGTAGACGGCGCGTCGATCGTCGTTTGCAGCGGTATTCATGGCTCGATTCCTTGATGTGAGCGTTGATGGAGGCGGTGGAACGGGGCCGTGAGGCTCAGAGCACGTCGATGCCGGCAGGGCTCCCGCCGGGGCCGAAGCGCTCTTCGGGCGCCCTGTCGCCGTCGACGGTCCTGGGGAGCCCGCCGTATTCGCCGATCTTGGTGAGGCTGCCGTCGTCCTCGATCCGCCAGGCGCCCACGCTCCCCGAACCCGGCAGCACGTCGTAGAGGAACCGGCCGTCGGGGCTGATGCCGAGATCGAGCGGCGTGGAGCCTTGCTGGCTCGCGCCGGGGGTACCCGCGCGCTCGTCGGTGACGCCGGCCTGCTCGTCGAGCACAGTCAGGCTGCCGTCGTCGCCGATGCGGAAGCTCGAGATGGTGCCCGAGGTGTAGTTCGCGGTGAACGCGAACTTCCCGTTGTTCTCGAGCCAGCACGGATCGAGCTGGCTCACCTTCGCGGTCCGCGTGATCGGCGTGAGCGTCCCGTCCGCGTTGATCTGGAACGATCCGGCCGCGCCGGCGAGGTCGTCACCGCCCACGAACATGGCCGTGAGCAGGTGCCCGGCCGCGTCGAACGAGAACCCGAACGGGCCGTCGTTATCGAGGTCGGTCTGCGTGAAGGCCTTCGCGAGCTGGCCGTCGTCGAGCACGTCGAACACGAGCACCCGGCTCGGTCCGGTCGGCGTCACGCCGTCGATCAGGCCTGCGGCGGGCCCGTCCTTGATCGTGACGACGAGCTGCCCCCCGTCCGGGGTGAATGACACCTGCGCCGGGTTGAACAGCGTGTCCGGCGGGTTGACCTGGTTCGCGGAGAGCAGCCGGGTCGAGCCGGGGATCGGCGTGAGCTTCCCCTGGTCGCTGAGGCGGAAGCCGGTGACGCTCCCCGCGCCGGCGCCGTTCAGCGCATAGACGAGATCGCCGTGCTGGGTCACGCTGTTCGGGAAGCCCGGCCCGGCGCCATCGCTGGTTGGCTGGACGTCAGTGACCTCGAGGGTGTCCTTTCCGACCCGGAGCACGGAGAGCGAGTCGCTCCCGGCGTTCGTGACGAGGAGGAATGCCTGGTCCTGGCTGAGCACCATCGAATGGGACGAGCCGAGGCCGTCGCCGGCGAATCGCGCCGAGGGCCCGGAGCCCTGTCCGCCGGTGTCGACGTGCTCGGCGAGCTCGAGCGATCCATCGGCGAGCCTGCGGTACACGGTGACCTGGTTGGCAGGTTCGCCGGCGTCGCGCGTGTTGTTATGGTTCGTCCCCACGAACACGAATCCGACGGCGCTCTGGCCGCCCGCGGGGCTCTCGGGTTCGCCCCCGCAGGCGCTCAGACAGGCCGACGCGAGGGAGACGATCAACAGGGCGCCAAATGACTTCTTCATAGCTGCCTCTCCGTTCTCTTAATTCGTTCACTGTTCACGCTGCGCCCCACGCGCAGTGCGGCCGCCATGCGGGCGTGCACGGGCGAGCCCGTGTCCCGATACGGCTGCACGCTTCGGCGTTCGGCGCGTGCCGCGCTCGTGTCGAGCGGTGCCCAGTCCTACGGCGAAGGCGCCGAGCGGTTTCTGGTCGAGCTCAATCTTTCAGATCGAGGCGGGAGCGGGATGTGTGCGACAGCGGGAGCGGCGCATCGGCTCTGCCGCCTCGGACGGCGCCGACTCGAGCCGGGGCAGGGGCGCGCCGGGGAAGCGGTGAGCCGCTGCCTTGCTGCGGCGAGGGAGGCCGTGAAGCCGCCCAACTCCTCGTGCTCGGCGTGGCCATGACCGCGTCGAGGAGAGGAGCCGCGCTGGCGACCCGCTGCAGCCGCGGATATACACCAGGTCGATGCCTCCCGCGCCGTCGCCGGTCGATGCCATCCACAGCCTGATCTCCGCGTTCGGCTTGGGCGACCTCTGCGCCATCGCCTCGTGGAAGGCCGCCAAGGTGTTCCGCCAGGTCGCCGACGGCGCGCACCCCTTCGCGGAGCGGCGCCTGAAGAACGAGCCCGGTCCGCCGGCCGTCACCGCGTCGGAGGCGGCGGAGATCAGCCGCGGCCTCGCCGCACACGCGCTGGAGCTCTTCCAGCGCCGCGCCGCCCAGCCGCCCACGGTCGAGTATCCCCCCCGCTACGACGTCTACATCGCGTGGGCCAGGCAGCTCGCCGACTAGAACACCGAGCACACACATCGGCTTCCTGGCGCCGAGGAGGTCAGTCCTCGATGGTGTAGCAGTCGAACCGATAGGCGCCCGGCGCGGCCGCCTCGACCTCGCGCGCGACCTTCATTCCGAGCTCTTTCCAGGTCTCGTCCTGGTCCGCCATGACCTCTTCGGGCATGCCGTAGTAGTTGTAGGACGAATAAAGGAGTACGCAGAGAGCGCCGGCCTCGGTCTCCCCGTAGTCGTGGCGGCGAGGCTCGATCGCCTCGTCGTGCTCGTCCGTCACGCCGAGCTTTCGCGTGGCCCGATGCACCATCTCGACGATGGCCTGTTGCTCCCTCTCGTCGAGATCCCTGCCGTCGGTGCGTCGAACGAACAAGGCGGGACCAAAAGCGGACATGCCCGAACGGTAGGCGGGCCGCCTGACGCTCGTCAAGCATCGCGCCCCGACCTGGCGTCGTCCACCACGCGGTGGGTGGGAGCACGACGCGAGGAATCCGCGGAAAGACCCTCGTTTCTCGTCCAAATCATCGTACCCGGCACGCATGCCGCGCAACGCAGCCTCCTCGGTCGTCATCTCGGAGAACGGGTAGGCCCTTTTCGGCTTGCTCCCGGCATTCCCATGGCGTTCTCATCCAAGCGGCGAAACCTCCTCATCTCGCGCGGCTGGATCCAGGCGACGGCCCTCGTTTTCCTGTTCGGGTTCTTCGTGCTCGGCCTGCTCGCCTACCGCACCTACGCGGCACAGCCACCCATCCCCGCCCGGGTCGTCGACCCTGCGGGGCGCGTTCTGTTCACGGGCGACGACGTGCTCGCGGGTCAGGAGCTGTTCCTGCGCAACGGGCTCATGGAATACGGATCCGTCTTCGGTCACGGCGCCTACCTCGGCCCGGATTTCACCGCCGATTACCTCCGCCGGGCCGCCTCCCACGCCGCCTCTCGCTACGGCGGCGTGGGCTCGGCGGAGGCGATCGCGCGCACCGTCGGCGATTTTCGTCAAAACCGCCATGATCCCGCGACAGGGACGCTGGCCTTCACCGGTGCTCAGGCAGAGGCCTTCGAGTCGCTGAAGGATCACTATCGCGGATTCTTTGCCCAGCCCAGCGGCGAGCACGGCCTGCGCCCCGGCCTCTTCTCGGACGCGCGCGAGCTCTCGCAGCTCACCTCGTTCTTCGCCTGGACGGCCTGGACCGCCGCGGCGGAGCGACCAGGAGAGGCCTACTCGTACACGAACAACTGGCCTCCAGAGCCGCTCGTTCGGAACCAGCCCACGGGCGAAGTGGTGGTATGGAGCGTGCTCTCGCTCATCGCGCTCCTCGGCGGGATCGGCTTGCTCTTCGCGGTCTTCGGGCGATGGCGCTTCCTCGGCTGGCACGGGCGGGAAGGGCACCGGCTCAGCTTCCGCCAGCCGGGCGAGGTCGCCTTGACCCCGGCCCAGCGCGCGACGGCGTGGTTCTTCCTGGTCATGGCGCTGCTGTTCGCCCTCCAGTCCGTCCTCGGAGGCGCCACGCAGCATTACCGTGCCGAGCTGTCCAGCTTCTTCGGCATCAACCTGGCCGGGGCCTTCCCCTTCAACCTGGTGCGCACGTGGCACCTGCAGCTCGCCATCTTCTGGGTCGCGGTCTCCTATCTCGGCGCGGGCATTTTCATCGCGCCGATGATCAGCGGGCGCGAGCCGAGAGGCCAGAGCTGGCTCGCCTATGGTCTGCTCGGGGCGCTCGCCATCGTCGTCGCGGGCAGCCTGCTCGGCGAGCTCCTCGCCATCCACGGCGCCTCGGACAGCATCTGGTTCGCGCTTCAGGGGTTCGAGTACCTCGATCTGGGCCGCTTCTGGCAGGTGCTCCTGACGCTCGGCCTGTTCGCCTGGGTGGCGCTGCTCTTCCGAGGGCTCCGGGGTCGGCTCGCCGTCGAGCACCGGGGCAACATGCCCTGGCTCTTCTTCTTCGCCGCGCTGGCCATCCCGACCTTCTACGCCGTAGGCCTCCTCGCGCACCCGCGCGCAAACTTCACGAGCACCGATTTCTGGCGCTTCTGGGTGGTGCACCTCTGGGTGGAGGACTTCCTCGAGCTGTTCACCACGGTCATGGTAGCCTATCTCTTCGTCCTGCTCGGGGTGGTGGCCGAGGCGATCGCGCTGCGGCTCATCTACCTGGAGGTCATCCTCTATTCGGCGGGCGGGGTGATCGGCACCATGCACCACCTGTACTTCTCCGGCACGCCCGTGGAGCACATGGCGCTCGGCGCCTTCTTCTCGGCCGCGGAGGTGATCCCGTTGACCTTCCTCACGGTGGAGGCGTGGACGTTCCTCCGCCTGGGGATCGTGCAAGGAGGACAGTCGACGAAGCCCTTCCCGCACCGCTGGGCGATCATGTTCCTGGTGGCCGTGGGGTTCTGGAACTTCCTGGGGGCCGGGATCTTCGGGTTCCTGATCAACTTGCCGATCGTGTCCTATTACGAGATCGGCACGGCGCTGACGGCCAACCACGGGCACGCCTCGATGATGGGCGTCTATGGTATGCTGGCCGCCGGGCTCGCGCTCTTCGCGCTGCGCTACCTGACGCCCGCCGCGCAGTGGTCCGACAGGGCGGCCAAGATCAGCTTCTGGTCGCTGAATATCGGGCTCGCGTGGATGGTCTTTGCCACGCTGTTCCCGCTCGGGCTCATGCAGCTCCACCACGCGGTGAGCTACGGATATTTCGAGGCTCGAGAGCTCCAGTACCTGACGAACCCCACGAACCGTCTCATGGAGTGGATGCGCCTGCCGGGCGATGTGCTCTTCATCGTCGGCGGCACGGTGCCGCTCCTGTTCCTCGCCTACCGCGGCGTCCGCCATCGCGTCCCGCAGCTCGCGGCACAGGGGGCCCAGGACAACCTCTTCACCGAGATCGAGGCTCCGCCGGACGGCGCCGGGAGCGCAGCGCCGTCGGGCGCGGGGCAGGGCGAGCTCCCGTGAGCGTCGCGCCGGAGGCGCTGCTCGGCGCCGGATATGCGGTGTTTCTCCTGGCGATCGCCGCCGGGATCCGGGCGTTCGGAGGATCCAGGGCCGAGCCCGCGCCCGGGTGGCCGCACGACGACGCCGGCCGCTTTCACCTCGGCCTTTCGCTCGTGGTACTGCTCGCAGGCGATTGCATCGTCGGGGCGGTCGCGCTGCGAAACCACGGGGTCGCTGATCTCGGGATCCTGGGCCTCGCCGCGGCGCTCGTGACGAGGGCGCTCGCCAGGGGGCTGGCCGCGTTCACCCGAGGCGGTCGTCGCGCCTAGAGCGCGACGTTACGAACAATTCGCCGTCTTCAGCATCGGTGGTCGGGAAGTCTCGTCCTCGCCGCTCGAGCGTGCACAGGTCCGGCGATTCCAGATCGATGCCCCCGCACAGATGAAGCCGACCAGGATGGGATAGACGGCGCAGCGTTCGACGAGGCCCACGAGGACGTTGGCCCCCGAGCTGGCGACCGCGAGGAAGGCCACCATCGAGGCGAGCCCGAGCACGCCGAGGACGACCATGGCCCTCCCGGCTTTCGGGGTGACTCCGATTTGTCGGTGCTGGCGTCCAAGAAGGATCACGAGCACGTTGCCCCCGACGATAGACGCGAAGGCGCCCAAGCCGTGATAGTCGACTGCGCCGTCGGGCGGCTCTCCGGAACCAGGGTTGAACGCCAGCAAGACGCCGCCAAGCGCTACGAGAGCTCCCAGAATGAGCGCTGCCCAGCGGCGCCAGCTGCGCAGGCCATTCAGCGCGGCGACGCCGATGAAGAACATGATCCCGAAGAGGAAGAACCCGGTGTTCATGACCCACGCGAGCGGCGAGTTCATGAACTGGCCAAGAGCCTCGAGGGGGCCGCGGACCCCCAGGTTGCTGATGTAGTGATGCGTGTAGCTGTATGGAGGATCCGTCCATGCCGCGGCGGCGATGAACTCGGCGAGGAAGAAGATCACCGCCCCGGCGACGAGCACCGCGCCGGCGGGGCGACGTTGCATCACCTGGTTCGCCTCGGGGGCGAGCCTCGCGCGCTCCTTTCGTTCGGAGCTGGAAGTGAGGTAGGGGTGAGCCGTCGGGCCGCTCTCGTGTCGCCTCATGTCGAACAGCCTGCACCGTCGCGTTCAAGACAACCAAGACATTGATCGCAACGGTTTCAGACCCTATGGATCTGAGATCATGGAGCTACGTCACCTGCGGTACTTCATCGCCGTCGCGGAAGCGGAGCACTTCGGAAGGGCGGCCGAGCAGCTTCACGTCTCGCAGTCGCCCTTGAGCCGGCAAATCGCTCAGCTCGAAGAGGAGATCGGCGTCGAGCTCTTCGTGCCCTCGGGACGCGGGGTGAAGCTGTCCGCCGCCGGCCGGAGTTTCCTCGAAGGTGCGCGCGCGACCCTGGCTCGCGCCACGCTCGCGGTCGAGGACGCCCGCGCGACGGCGCAAGGCCGTATCGGGACGGTCGTGGTCGGATTCGACGGCGCCCTGGCCGACACCCTCCAGCTGCCGGAGATCGTGCAGACGTTCCGCGCGCGTCACCCGCGCGTCGAGGTACGCCTTCGCCCGCTGCCGAGCGAGGAGCAGGTGGCCGCGCTGCGCGATGGCAAGATTTCGGTCGGGTACGGCTATCATTCGCCGGAAGACAACCCGCTCTTCCGCTTCCGCGTGCTGTATCGCGAGCGCGTCGGCGTCGTGATGTCGAAGAGCCATCGCCTCGCTGCACGGCGCACGTTGAGGGTCGCGGACCTGAAGCAGGAGCGCTTTCTCTGGCCTCCGCGCAAGGAGGGCCCGCGCCTCCACGACGACATCATCGCCGCCTTCCGAGCGCATGATCATACGCTCGAGCTCGCCCACGAGGAGGCCGGCAGCGATGTGATCCTCATGCTCGTGGCGAGCGGCGAAGGTCTCAGCTTGTTTCCCGAGAGCGCCGCGTCGACGCTCCTTGCCGGAGCGGTGTTCAAGCGGGTTCGGGACCTCAACGTCGTCATCCTTGGCCGCTCGGTGTGGCGCGCCATGGACGACAAGGACCCTCTCGTGCGGTCGCTCCTCGAGATAACGAATTCGGTGCATGGATCCTCACGGTAGGCGTGCGGTGGACACGGATCGGTGGAATGTTCATCAATCAGAGAGGGGGCACTGCTCGTAGCAGCGCCAGGCCTCCGTGTTGCGGTCCGTGCCGCCGGCGAAAGACGCCTTGATCTCGTCGCAGGGCGCGTCGAGCACGCACGACGCGCGACACTCCTCGTGTTCGGAGCAGCCGGCGAGGTCGTCCTCGAGCTCGAGGTCGTCGACGCCGCAGGCCTCGGCGTGCTCGACGGCATCCGCGCATGTCCCCGTTTTGCAGCCGGCCGCGAGGAGCGCGGTCGCAACGAAAATTGACGCCGTGAGATAACTCTTGCGCATGGTCCAGCTCTGCAGCTCGCAACGTGTGGATGGAGGGGAGCCGTCTGGCCCATACAGCGCGGCGCCCCGGAAGCGGCCCGCCGTTGTCGCCGGCCCCTTCGCCCTAGGAAGAACGTGGGGGAGCCATTTTGGGCACGGGCCGATGTCGATTTTGGGGCTCGCCCTCGGGCTCGGCGGGGTAGGCGCATGGCTGGCTCGCACGCGCCAGGCTCTTCGGGTCTGAAGCAACGCCGGCACCGCCGTCGTCTGTCGCGAGCCCTATCGCGCGCCGCCCTTGATGCGCGCCTCCGTCACGACCTCGTCCCACTGCGCTTCGTACCCGTCGAAGTGGACCCGGTAGGACCCGGCGGCGACGACGCCGGTGATGACCGCGGGCTTGTACGACCCCTTCCACTCGACCTCGACGCGGTCGCCGACCTTCCGCGCGCCGCCCTCGCCCGAGGCGCGCTTCTCCTCGTCGCGCAGGCGCCGCGCGCTCCCCTCGTGCAGGCATTGCTCGCGGTGGCAGGCGAGGCCGGAGGCACAGTCGTCGTCGGCGCGGCACGGAGAGCCGAGCGGCGCCTTCTTTCCGCAGGCAGCGACCGCCACAGGCACGGCGGCCACGATCAACAGCGCTCTCAGGAAGGTAATGGCTCGAACGGGCACGACACGGCATCCCAGCAGAGCGGCGGCGGCCCTACAACAGGGATCGCAACGCTCTTGCCCGGCAACGCCTCTCGACACGCGCGCGTTCCCGGCGCCCTCGCAGCCACACCGCACGGGCAGCGGTCCCCGCGTGCCCGCCACCACCGCCGGCACGCCGCGCCCCTCCGCCCTCGCCACGCCGCGCCCGCCACCACCCTCGGCGCGCGGCGCCCCCCCGCCCGCGCCGCGCCCGCCCCTGCCACCCGGGCCGCCCTCCCCGCGCCGCCCTCTGCTATGGTCCCCCGCGCTGTGCGTCTGCTCGCCGCCCTCGCGCCCGTGGCCTTGCTCGTCGCGGCGCCGCCGCTCCTGGGCTGCGGCGGCGCCCCCGCGACGCCCGCCGGCGTGTGCGCGGGCGCGGGGGTCTGCGGCGCCGGCTACTGCGTCGCCGGGCGCTGCCGGCCGGCGAGCGCCCTCCCCGCGCCCCTCGACGCGCGCCGCGTGCTGCTCCCGCCCGAGGACCTCGCCGTCCTCGTCGAGGACGACGACGCCGCAGCCGCGCCCGGCGTCCCCGACGCCATCGCGCTCGGGCGCGCCGGGGCCGGCGATGTCGTCGTGCTGCTCCGGTTCGCGCCGACCTTCGACGTCGGCGCCAACATCGCGAGCGCCTTCGTCGTGCTGGAGCCGGCCCCGATGGCGCCTCCCGCCGAGCGCGCGCTCACGCTGGAGGTCGCGCGCATCCTCGAGCCGTGGCGCTCCGAGACGGCGACGTGGGGCCGGCAGCCGCGCCTGTCGATCCCGGAAGCCGCCGCCGTCGTGCGGCCCCGTCCCGCGACGCCGCTGCGCATCGACGTCACCTCGCTCGTGCGCGACTGGGCCAGGCGGCGCAAGGACGACCACGGCATCGCCATCCTCGCGCCGGGCAACGACGCCGTCGGGGCCGCCTACTCGATGGGCATCTCCCAGGGCGTCGGCCCCCTCCTCGAGGTGTACGTACGGTGAGCACCGGCCAGGACGACGAGGACGACGACCTCTTCGCGCGGAACTCGCTCCCCCTTCCCCTCATCCGCCACGACGGCGGCGTGCGAAGGCCGTCCACGCCCAGCACGCCTCCCCTGCCCGGCGCGCCGAGCGCGCCAGGCGCTCCGACCGCGAGCCCGCCGAGCGCGCCAGGCGCTCCGACCGCGAGCCCGCCGAGCACGCCGGGCGCTCCGACCGGGAGCGCTCCGTCCGCTCCCACGCCGACCGCAAGCGCTCCGTTCGCTCTCACCACACCGGCCGCGAGCCCGCCGATCACGCCCGGCACCCCGGCCCTCGCGCCTTTCGCCCGCGGCACACTCGACGACGACGAGCCCGCCGTCACCCAGCGCTCGGCGGCGAGCGGGCGCCCCTCCGTGCTCCCCCGCACCGCGCCGCCCGTCGCGCCCGAGGAAGCCCCGCCGCCCGCGCTGCTCCGGGTGAGCGACCTCAGCGTGTCGTTCTCCGCCGACGGCCGCGTCACGCGCGCCCTCGACCGCGTCTCGTTCACCGTCCCGCGCGGGCGCACCGTGGCGCTCGTCGGCGAGTCGGGCTGCGGCAAGACCGTCACCGCGCTCAGCATCCTGCAGCTCCTGCCCGCGCCGTACGCGTCCATCGACGGCGGCTCGATCGAGCTCGACGGCCAGGACCTCCTCTCGCTGCGCGAGCGGGAGATGCGCGCCGTCCGCGGCGGGAAGATCGGCATGATCTTCCAGGAGCCGATGACCTCGCTGAACCCCGTGTACACGGTCAGCGCCCAGATCGCCGAGGCCATCCGGCTGCACCGGCCCATGTCCCGCGGCGACGCCCGGCTCTACGCCGTGAACCTCCTGCGCAAGGTCGGCTTCCCCGAGCCCGAGGTCCGCGCGAACAGCTACCCGCACGAGCTGTCCGGCGGGATGCGCCAGCGCGTCATGATCGCCATGGCCCTCGCGCCGGAGCCGTCGCTGCTCATCGCCGACGAGCCCACCACCGCGCTCGACACGACCACGCAGGCGCAGATCCTCGACCTCCTCGAGCGGCTCAAGGCAGAGTCGTCGATGAGCCTCCTGCTCATCGCGCACGACCTCGCCGTCGTCGGCGAGCTCGCGGACGAGATCGTCGTCCTCTACGCCGGCGTCGTCGTCGAGCAAGGGCCGGCGCGCGACGTGCTCGCGGCGCCGTCGCACCCGTACACGCGCGCGCTCCTCAGGAGCATCCCGGCGCGCGGGCTCCGCCCGCACCGCGTGCGCGGCGAGCGCGCGCGCCGCCTGCCGACCATCCCGGGCGGGCTGCCCGATCTCCGCGATCCGCCGCGCGGCTGCCGCTTCCACGACCGGTGCGACGCCGTGTTCGACCGCTGCCGCGCCGAGGCGCCGGACCTCTACGCCGTCCCGCCCGGCGCAGGGCACCACGCGGCGCGCTGCTTCCTGCTCACGGTCCCGGGGCGCGCGGGGAACGAGGGCGCCGCGTGACGCGCGACAGCGGCCCCCCGCCGCCCACCCAGCGCGACGAGCCCGGCGCGGCCGCGGCGCCGCCGCAGGCCGCGGCGCTCTCGCAGACCGCCGCCGCGCCCCCGCAACCTGCAGCCGCGGCGCACCCGGAGGGCTCGGAGAGCGCGCCGGGCGAGCGACCGCTCGTCCAGGCGGAGGGGCTCTCGAAGCTGTACCCGGTGCAGCGCGGCCCCTTCGCGAAGCCGTCGTTCGTGCAGGCCGTCGTCGAGGCGACCTTCCACGTCCACCGCGGCGAGACGCTCGGCCTCGTCGGCGAGTCGGGCTCCGGCAAGAGCACCCTCGGGCGCCTCGCGATCCGCCTCGTCGAGCCCACGGTCGGCCGGGTCCTCTTCGACGGCCAGGACCTGAGCGCCCTGTCGAGCCGCGCGCTCCGGGCCATGCGCCGGCGGATGCAGATCGTCTTCCAGGACCCGTACGGCTCGCTCAACCCGCGCATGACGCTGCGCGAGATCGTCGGCGAGGGCATCGTCATCCACCGCCTCGCGCGGAGCCGCGACGAGGAGACCTCGATGGTGGAGGGCGCTCTCCAGAAGGTCGGCCTGCGGCCGGACATGATGGAGCGCTTCCCCCACGAGCTCTCCGGCGGCCAGCGGCAGCGGGTCGCGATCGCCCGCGCCCTCGCCGTGCGCCCGGACTTCATCGTGTGCGACGAGCCCGTGAGCGCGCTCGACCTCTCGGTGCAGGCGCAGATCGTCAACCTGCTGGAGGAGATCCAGGACGAGCTGTCGCTCAGCCTGCTGTTCATCTCGCACGACCTCCGGGTGGTCGAGCACGTGAGCCACCGCGTCGCGGTGATGTACCTCGGCCGCATCGTGGAGATCGGCCCCACGCAGGGCGTGGTCGAGCGACGGCACCACCCGTACACGCGCGCGCTCTTCGAGGCGACGCCGTCGATCGAGCGGGGGAGCAAGGCACGGCGCCTGCTCCCGGGCGCGCCCGGGAGCGCGATCAACCCGCCCGACGGCTGCGTCTTCCACCCTCGCTGCCGGAAGGCGGAAGAGGGCAAGTGTGATGTCGAGATCCCGCCGCTCGAGGAGCTCGTGCCCGGCAGCGGCCACCGCGTGGCGTGCTGGTACCCCGAGGTCGAATGACGGCGGCGGACCGGCGCGCCACGGATGCGCCGAGGCCAGCCGCTCGCTCGTGCACCGGGATGTCGCCGGGATGGCCCAGAAAAGCCGGCCTTCCAGAAATGGCGCCCTGCGAGCGCAGCGGCTCACATCATCCCTGCGGCGGCTCAAACTGGCACAATCGAAGATTCGACGAGTCACGATCCAGGCGCGCTCCTGCGGGACCTGAGCGTGCCTCGCGAGGCATCCCTTTTGCTGCGCGCCCCTCGCCGCCGCGCGCGATGTTCGGTGGCGGAGTGGCGAGGTGATGCGATGGCAAGCGACATGTTTCGAGTGTTGACGGCAGCGCTGCTGTCCGGTGCGTGCCTGATGGGGTGCAAGAGCCGCGTGGATGACGGCGTTGGCGAGAGCGGCAGCGGCGCCAGCAGCAGCAGCGGCACCAGCGGCACCAGCAGCACCAGCAGCAGCAGCGGCGGCGGCAACGACGGCAGCGGCGGCAACCTGGGCAGCGGCGGCGACGACGACATCGACGGCAGCGGCGGCTGCGCCGACGGCAGCGGCGGCGGCTGCGCCGACCTGCCCGACGAGCCGTGCGCGGTGCGCGACGTCGAGGGCACGATCCCCGGCGTGAAGATCTCGATCGAGTCGAGCCGGTGCGCCTACCACGAAGGAGAGCCGGCGGAGTTCATCTACACGGTCACGACCGACGCGAAGGTCCCCCCGATCGACGTCGCGGCCTCCACCGGCTGCGGGCGCTGCGTCGAGCCGAGCGCGGATCCGCTGTCGTTCGTCTCCTACAAGATCAGCGGCCTCACGTGGGCCGCTGATCCGCAGCCGCAGCTCTACTGCCTGTGCGACGTGGGCTGCTGCGCTCCCGACGAGGCGGTGACCGTGCAGGTCGACGCGACCACGGCGACGCAGACGATCCGCTGGTCCGGGCGGCAGTGGACCGGGCCGTCCGACACGAGCAATCCGGAGGGCGCCTTCTTCGCGCCGGGGAGCTACGATGTCGAGGTGACGTTCGATGGCAAGGAGCAGGGCGTCGTCACGGCAAAGCTGGGGATCGAGATCTACCCCTGAAGCACCGCCTCGAATTCTCCGGGAAATTCACAGAGCGGCGGGGAGACGGGGAGCAAAATCCCATAAATCTCCCCGCCTCCCCGCCTCCCTGTTCAATTTCTCTCGAATAAAATAAGGGGAATTGTCAGGATCTATCCTAAACCACCGCTGAGGACGCTCGCTGGCACCGGCCCAGGGTGGCACAATCGACGGCCCGGGGTGCCGCAAGCCATCGCCTGTGCCGCGGAAGCCCGTGCGCTCTTCGCGGAGCATCTCCCTTGCTGCCGATCGCGCGCGGCCGCAGACAGGGCGTGGCGCGAAGGGGAGAGGTGAGGGAATGGCGAACGACATGCTTCGAGCTCTGGCGATAACCTTGCTGTTCGCCGCGTCCGTGATGGGATGCGACAGCAGCAAAGAGGGTGGCGGAAGCGGTGGTGACGACAACGGCAGCAGCGGAGGCGACCGCGGGCTGCCGCCGGGGGCCGAGCCGTGCGCGGTCCGTGACGTCCAGGGCGCGATGCCGGGCGTGACGGTGTCGATCGAGTCGAGCCGGTGCGTCTACTGGAGGGGCGAGCCGGCGGAGTTCGTCTACACGATCGCGACCGACTCGAGCGTCCCTCCGATCGAGATCTCGGCCTCCGACGGGTGCGGGCGCTGCGTCCGGCCGAGCGCGGATCCGCGCTCGTTCGTCACGTACCAGATCAGCGGGCTGTCGGCGGCGGGAGATCCACAGCAGTACTGCCTCTGCGACACGGGCTGTTGCGCTCCCGACGACAAAGCCACCGTGCAGGTCGACGCGACAACGGCGACGGAGACGATCCGCTGGTCGGGGCGGCAGTGGACCGGGCCGTCGGACACGGACAACCCGGAAGACGAGTTCTTCGCGCCGGGGACCTACGATGTCGAGGTGACGTTCGACGGGCAGGAGCAGGGCTCCGTGACGGCGAAGCTGGCGATCGAGATCGTCCGCTGATCTCTCGGGCCAGCGATCCCGCGGGGGATCGCCTGTGCGCGAGGCGGCGCCGCCGCGGCTTCTGCCGGGATCGCCCGGCCTTTCTGCTAAGGTCCGCGGCCATGCACGCCTGGCGCGGACACTCCTTCGGTCCCCCCGAGATCCTTGTCTGGGAAGAGGTGGACGACCCTCCGCTCGCCGAGGGAGAGGTCCGGATCGAGGTGGCCGCCGCCGCGATCAACTTCCCCGACGTGCTCTTCACGGCAGGCGCGCACCAGGTCAAGCCGACTCCGCCGTTCATCCCCGGCTTCGAGGTCGCCGGCGTCGTCGTCGAGAGCCGCGAGCCGTCGCTCCCGCCGGGCACCCGCGTGGCCGCGACGCTCCCCGGCTCGGGGGGGTACGCGACGCGCGCGATCGCCGGGCCGCGCACCACCTACGCGCTCCCCGACGCGATGCCGTTCGAGGACGCGGCGGCGCTGACCATCACGTACCAGACGGGCTATTTCGCGCTGCACCGGCGCGCGGGCGTCCAGCCGGGCGACACGGTCCTCGTGCACGCCGGCGCGGGCGGCGTCGGCAGCGCGGCGATCCAGCTCGCCAAGGCGGCCGGCGCGACCGTCATCGCGACCGCCGGCGGCGAGGAGAAGACGGCGGTCTGCCGCGCCCTCGGGGCGGACGTCGCGATCGACTACGGGCGAGAGGACTTCGTCGCCGTCGTGAAGGAGCGGACCGCGGGCCGAGGGGCCGATATCGTCTTCGACCCCGTCGGCGGCGACGTCTTCGACAAGTCGACGAAATGCGTCGCCTTCGAGGGCCGCATCGTGGTGATCGGCTTCGCCTCCGGCCAATTCCCCGCGGCGCGCGCGAACCACCTGCTCGTGAAGAACTATTCTGTCATCGGCCTCTACTGGGGCACCTACAGCCGCGCCCGGCCCGACCTCACGCGGAGGGCGCAAGACGAGCTCTACGCGCTCTATGGCCAGGGCGCGGTCAAGCCGCTCATCTCCGCTGCGCGGCCGATGCCGGAGGCGAAGGCGGCCATGACGGCGGTCGCCTCCCGCGCGACCACGGGCAAGGTGGTGCTCACGACCGCGTGAGGCGGCGGCGCGCTGACGCGCTGACAGCGAAGACCCGGCCCGCCGCGCGGCGAGGTGGGCCTATCGGCCTATCGCGCGGACGCCGCCGCCGCTCGGGAGAGCGGCGTCCGCGCGGAGGAGGGAGTCAGTTGCAGCCGGCGGCCGTGGACGCTTCCGGGAGCGCCGCGAGCGTGTCCTTGTCGTCCGTTGTCAGGCCGAAGCCGTAGGGGAACAGCGCGCCGTCTTGCCCGCGGTTGATCCGCTGGCAATCGGTCGCAGGCCAGGAGAACGTGAGCTTGCCCTGGAACTTCTGCTTGCCGAACAGCACGTCAGCGACGCCGCCGCCCTCCGAGCCCGGGAGCCACGCCGCCACGAAGGCGTCCGAGCGGTTCAGCTCCTTGTTGACGTAGAGCGGACGGCCCGACAGAAACACCGTCACGATCGGCAGATCCGGCGCGGCCGTGCGGATGCTCTGGAGGACCTGCAGATCCTCGGGGTGGAAGATTGCGTGCTCCAGCGTCTTCGCGTGCGGGGTGTCGTCCGTCGCGAGCTGGATGTCGCCGTACATCTCGGCATAAGGCGTCTCGCCGATCACCACGATCGCCGCATCGAAGCTCCCCGAATTGGCGCCGGCGCCGTTGGCGCTCAGCATCGCCTGACCGCCGCCGGCCTTCACCGCCTCCTGGATCCCCGCGAAGATCGACGTCGCGCCCGGGAAGTCGGCGTTCGTGACCTCGTCGCCCTGCCACCTCCGCGACCAGCCGCCGCACTGGTTCGGGATGCTGTCCGCGGACTTGCCCGCGACGAGCACCTTGGCGGACGGGGCGAGGGGCAGCACCCCACCGGCGTTCTTCAGCAGAACGAGCGACTTGCTGACCGCCTCGCGCGCGAGGGCCCGGTGCGCCGCCAGCCCGAGCACCGACTGATCGCCCGCGAACATCCGCTTCGACGGCGCTTGCTTGGTCTTCTTCGGGCCGAGGAGCCCCGCCCGCATCTTGACCCGCAAGATCCTCGTCACGGCGTCGTTGACCCGCGCCATCGAGATCTGGCCCCCCTTCGCCTGGCTGAGGGTGTTCTCGTAGAACGCCTTCCAGTCGTCCGGGACCATGATCATGTCCACACCGGCGTTGATCGAGGCGGCGCACGAGGAGTTCGTGCAGCCCTGCACCTGCCCATGACCGTTCCAGTCGCCGATGACGAACCCGTCGAAGTGGAACTTTTCCTTCAGCACCCCGGTCAACAGATCGCGCTTTCCGTGCATCTTCTCGCCACGGACGCTGTTGTACGACGCCATGACCGTCTGCGCGCCCGCCGGAATGGCAGACAGGTAGCCCTGGGCGTGGATCTCGCACAGCTCGGTGTCGCTGGCGAGGTTGTTCCCTTGATCATCGCCCTTGTCCGTTCCGCCGTCGCCCAGGAAGTGCTTGGCGGTCGCGATGACGTGCATCGCGCCGAGCAGATCAGGGCTGTTCGCGGCGCCCTGGATGCCTTGCACGATCCGGCCCGCATAGGCGTTCACGATCTCGGGATCCTCGGAGTAGCCCTCATACGTGCGGCCCCAGCGGTCGTCGCGCACGGTCGCGAGCGTCGGGGCGAAGGTCCAGTCGAGCCCGGTCGCCAGGACCTCCTTCGCGGTCGCGGCGCCGATGCGCTCGAGCAGATCGGGGTCGTGGGCCGCGCCGAGGCCGATGTTGTGCGGGAAGAGCGTGGCGCCGCGGACATTGTTGTTCCCGTGCACCGCGTCGATTCCCCAGATGATCGGGATGCCCGCGCGGCCACCGCTGGTGTCCACCGAGGCGTTGTAGAACTCGTCGGCGAGCTTCACCCAGTCCGCCGCTGTCGCGTTCTTGTTCTTCCCGGGCCAGGAGCCGCCGCCGTTCAGCACGGAGCCGATGTTGTACTGCTTCACCTCGGCCGGCGTGATCTTCTGGATCTCGGCCTGCACCATCTGGCCGACCTTCTCCTCCAGGGTCATCTTGCCGAGCAGCTCGGCGATGGCCGCCTCGATCGCCGGATCCTGCGCGATCGCGCTCCGCACCTCGGGCCAGCCGTTGTCGCAGGGCAAGAGGCCGCTGCTGTCCCCGGCGCCGCTGCCGCTGCCGCCGCCGCCGGTGCTGTCGCTGCCGCCGGTGCTGTCGCTGCCGCCGGTGCCGCCGCCCCCCGTCCCCGAGCTGCTGCCGGAGCTGGCACCAGCGCCGGAGCCGGAGCCCGCGCCAGCGCCGGACGCAGCGCCGGCGCCGGAGCTGGCTCCGGAGCTGGTCGCGGTCTCAGACGAATCGTCGCCGCAGGCGGCGGGCGCGAGAACGACAGCGGCCGCCATGATCCATGTTGCATACCGTGTGAGGCGCATGGGTGCTCCCCTCTTTTGTCAATGAGATAAAGGATGGGCTCTAAGGTGAACCGTGAGCGTCAAGCAAGGCGTCGAGCGGGACGGCCGATAGCAGGCCTCGTGCTCGGGGGTAAGACAACATAAGACAGAGAGGGAACGTTCTAATCCATGACTCCACCCGCACGCAAGCCCCCCTCACGCCGCGAACGCGGGTTCGATGGCCGCTCGTCGCCTCCGCGTCATCGCCCTGAGCACGAGCAGTCCTCCATCGCGGCCACGTGGCACGCCGGATGACACGGCGCGTCCTGAGCCTCCACCGGCTAACCATAGTCCGAGTCGGGGCGCAATATGCAAACCCGATGGCGCGGCGCGGTAATTCACCCGTGGCATAACGCCACAACCCGCGTGCGGGGACGCGGCGCGCCCCGCCATGGATGCGGGATCACCGGGGTCGAGCACAACAGCAACGTCGATCCGATGATCGAAAAAGCACAAGGGGAAGACACGGAGGAGAGCTTCTGCCCGAACAACGACGAGATGCGCTGATGCCAGAGCATCAGAACGGGTTAAAAGTCGTCTGAATTCAATAGGTTGCGAGACATGACCGATCTGACAGGGAGCAAACTCCAAGGGCAAGGAATGCGGGAAGAAGAGAAACCGCAAGGGCGCAAGGGGCGCAAGGGACCAGAGACGAGATATTTTCTTGCCTTCCCTTGCGCCCCTCGCGCCCTTGCGGTTTCTCTTCCCTTCTGTTGATTGCCTCGGGACTTCAACGTGATCGGCACTCCAGCTGACGCGGACCGGCGTCCCGTCGGTGGCTCCGGCAATCGGCGCTCAACGATCGATCGAGAACAGGGCGGTGAACACAAATCATGCATCGTGGCGTCTCGGGGATACGGTGAAACCGGGGTACCACGCCGCGCGCGTTCTCCCGGTCGGCAAATCGGTCGTCACGCGATCGCGCAATCGCAATGCGATCGCGACCGGGCGGGGCAACCAGCACGGCCCATCAGGCCTGCGGGCAGAGCCGTAGCGCGAGCCGCCGGACGACCCCGAGCGCCTGCCGCCGTGATTCAGCGGAAGCAGAATCCGTCGAGGGAGCAATGATAAATCATTGCCTTCGGTACAGCAGCATTTACCCGCGATACTGTACGCGACTATTCTCCGCACATGGTCTCTATTCCGCGTACTTCGCTCCGTCTTTTCATGACCGCCGGCACGCTGCTCCTCGCGCTCGCCGCCTGCGGCGACGACGACTCGGGCACGGGCACAGGCGGCACGGGTGGTGAGGCCGGCGGCAGCACCACCAGCGCCAGCTCCGGCACAGGAGCTGGCAGCAGCTCCACGGCCGGCACCGGTGGCGAGGGCGGCGCTGCCGCTACCGGCGGAGGTGGCGAGGGCGGCGGGGGCGCCGAGCCTTCCACCGGCGTGGGCGGCTCGGGCGGCGAGCCCTCTACCGGCGTGGGCGGCTCGGGCGGCGAGCCCTCCACCGCCGCGGTCGGCGCCGGCGGCGCGGGCGGCGAGTCCTCCACCGCCGCCACCACCAGCGCCACTGCTGGCTCCGGCGGCTCGGGCGGCGAGTCCTCCACCGCCGCCACCACCAGCGTCACAGCTGGCTCGGGCGGCGAGTCCTCCACCGCCGCGGTCGGCGCCGGCGGCTCGGGCGGCGAGTCCTCCACCATTGCCGTCAGCGCTGTCGGCTCGGGCGGCGCGGGCGGCGAGTCCTCCGCCGTCGCGGTCGGCGCCGGCGGCTCGGGCGGCGAGTCCTCCACCATTGCCGTCAGCGCTGTCGGCTCGGGCGGCGCGGGCGGCGAGTCCTCCGCCGTCGCGGTCGGCGCCGGCGGCGCGGGCGGCGAGTCCTCCACCATTGCCGTCAGCGCTGTCGGCTCGGGCGGCGCGGGCGGCGAGTCCTCCGCCGTCGCGGTCGGCGCCGGCGGCTCGGGCGGCGCCGGGGGTGAAGGCGGCGCGGGCGACGCCGTCACGCGATGGGCTGACGTGGAGCCCATCCTGCAAGCGAAGTGCTCGCCCTGCCACACCCGCACGGATCCCCCGCCGGCCAGCGGCTTCGCGATCACCTACGAGTCCTCGCAACTCCCCTCGAACTCGGCCACGTGCGACGTGGCGGGCGAGGGGGAACCCAGGATATCGCAGGGGGCGTGCATCATCCTCCGCATCCACGATGCCACCGACGCCAACCGCATGCCGCGCGGCAAAGGGTGCTCCGGCGACCCGGTGGCGGACGCCGAAAAACCGAGCTGCCTGACGGCCGAAGAGCAGCAGACGATCATCAACTGGATCGCGGACGGCCAGGAGGAGTGACGAGGCCGGGCGCGGCCGCCGCCGCGCCTCACCTCACCTCGGCTGCTCCAGGAGCGCGCCGTCTCGATACGCCTCGATGAGCCGCTCCAGGATCTCGATCTCCCGCTCGACCTCCTCGCCCTTCTCGGTGTCTCCCACCCGGCGCTCGGCCTCGTAGACCTCCACGTCCGAGATCACGGGGATGATGTCCTCCCCCGCCTCGACGGCCTGCTCGACCGACGTGAAATGGTGGTGCTGCGCGAGCCGCGCGCCGCTCGCCTCGAGCACGAGCGTGTACCCCTTGTCGCCATACGCCTCCGAGAACGCCCCGTCGATCGTCACCGCGCGGCGCGACGCCTTGATCGGCGACTCGCCCCGCTCGACCCTGACCGGCACGTGCCCGTTCACGATGAGCCCGCGCTCCTCGTCCACGCCGAACTCGCGGCACACGCGGCCGCAGAAGGCAGCGTCGTGGATCAGGTGGAAATACGGGTTCTTCGTCTCCCGGTGCGCCGCCTCGTCGGCCACGAAATACGACTCGAACGTCGTCATCCGGTCCTTGCCGAACATGGGCGAGAGCGGCCCCGTCCAGAGGTACCAGAGCATGTCGACGTCCTCCTGCGCGCTTGCCCGGAAAGCCCGGCGCACCTTCCGCTCCAGCGCGTCGAACAGCGCCCTGCCGCGGCGAGGCTCGCCGTCGACCACGAAGGGCAAAAACTCGCCCTCGCCGTCCACCGGGACACAGCCGTGGAAGACGAGCGCCCGATCGCGCCGGAGCCACGTCGTCCCCTGCTGCACCATCCAGCGCATCTGGCGGGACAGCGCCGGGCTCCTCAGGAAAGACTCCTTCAAAAGGGCGATGCACGCCGCCTCGTCCGGCGTCAGCGCGTACGGGTCGCCGGGGTCGAGCGTCGGGAAGCGCGCGTCGAGGAGCGGAAGCACCTTGCCGTCGATCGCGACCGTGCCCGCGCGCGGGTCGATGTGATGGAGGAGGCAGCGGTGATCGAGCGCGTACTCCGGGCGGCGCCGGCAGAGCTGCCCCTCCAGCTTGAACTGGAGGACGGCCACGGCCTTCTGCATCCGCGCCATCAGCAGGGCGTCGCGCAGCCCCTCGCCCCGGACCGCGAAGCGCTCCGCCGGATCGTCCGCGTAGGCCGTGCGCGCGAGCCGATCGAGCGGCGCCACCGAGATGCCAAAGCCCTCTTCCAGCTGCGACAGGCGCCCGTACCGGAGCGAGAGGCGGACCACGGTGGCGATGAGCGCCTCCTGGCCGAGGCTCGCGCCCATCCAGCTCACGTCGTGGTTGCCCCAGACGACCCGCACGCGCGGCTGGCGCATCAGGTACTCGATCACCTTGTCCAGCCGGGGACCGCGATCCCCGAGATCGCCCGCGACCACGAGCTCGAAGACCGTCAGGTTCCGGATGGCGCGCGCCGTGGCGCGCAGGATCTCGATCTCGCGGCCGTGCTGCACGAACGGGTCGATGAGCGCGTCGAGGTAGCCGCCCTCGCCGAGGGCGGCGCGCGCCGACACGAGCTCGCGGAGCAGGCCCCGCATGTCGTCCGGGAACGCCGCCTCCACCTGGCGGAGCGTGTAGCGCAGCGACAGCTCGCGGATGACCTCGACCTCGCGCGCGAGCGTCCAGAGCAGGAAGGCCCGCCGCTCCGCCTCGCCGCCGGACGCGACGCGGGCATAGCTCTCGCGAGGGTAGTAGACGATCGAGAGCAGCGCGCGCTTCTCGGCCGCCGTGAGCCGGTCGCCGAAGACCCGCTCGATGAGCGGCCGCAGGCTCCCCGAGGCGTTGTTGATGATGTGCTTCAGCTTCCTGTGCTCGCCGTGGACGTCGCTGACCACGTGCACCGTCCCCTTCGGGAGCGACAGGATCGCCCGCAGATGGCCGATCTCCGAGAGCGCGGCCTCGGTCGTCGGATACCGGCCCGCGAGGGCGCGTAGGAGCGGCAGCTCCCGTGTGTCGAGCATGGCGCCACAGCATAGAGCAACGCCGCGGTCGACGTACCCGACGAGCGCACGCCGCCGCCGCGCCGCGCTGGAGCAGCCGGGCAGGCGCGCTGGGGGACGAGCGCACCTGGCTCTGCCGCGTTTCCCCTTGCGGCCGCGCGCCTTCCTACTAGCAAATGCCATGGGAGCCCATGCAATTGTCGGGGGGCGAGGCCGTATCTCCGCGCCAAGCGGCCTCGACGCCGGCACTACATTCACCCGCAAACGCCATCTTCCTACATGAGCAAGTCTGTTCTGATCATCGATGACGACGTGGATCTGGCGACGACCCTGGCCGAGACGCTTCGCGACCTCGGCTATGAGGCGACGCCTTTCTTCAGCGGGCGAGAGGCGCTCGAGCGCCTCCTCGACGGCGAGCGGCCCGGGGTCATCTTGCTCGACCTGATGATGCCCAAGATGAACGGCTGGAAGGTGTGCGACGAGCTCTGCGCGGTCCCCGCGCTGGAGGAGATCCCCGTCGTCATCATGACCGCGGCGTCGAACATCAAGCAGCCGATGCCAACACACGCGCGCGAGGTGCTCAGCAAGCCGTTCGAGCTCGACACGCTGCTCAGGACGATCGACGCGGCCTGACCGGCGCGCCCGCCTGAACGGCGCGCCGTCCTGCCCCAGACCCCGCGGTCCCGATTCCACCCCTTGCCCCCGCCGGGTCAGGCGTCTCCGCGCGACGGCCGAGGCATCGCCGCGCAGGGCGCTGGCCGCCGGGGCCTATCGCTTCTTCTTCGCCTTCGCCTTTGGCGGGGCGGTCGGCTTGATATCGATGCTCGTGGCCCCCTGGCAGGGCACCTGCGCCGTCACACCCGCGCTGAGCCACTCGGGGAACTTCGTCGTCCCGGGCCGGCCGACGCGCACGAAGAAGCGGCCGCAGCGCACGGCAAGCGCCTCGTTCACATCCCCCGCGTACTTGCCTGTCATATAGACGCCCCCCGGCTGTGGAAACCCTACCGTGAGCAGGCCCTTATCCTTGGGCAGCGACGCGGGATTGCCGCCCTGCCGCGCCTGGCTCGCCGCCTCCTTCGCCGCCGCGGCCTCCTTCGCAGCGGCCTCCTTCGCCGCCGCGGCTTCCTTCGCAGCGGCCTCCTTCGCCGCAGCGGCTTCCTTCGCAGCGGCCTCCTTCGCCGCCGCGGCTTCCTTCGCCGCGGCCTCCTTCGCCGCCGCGGCCTCCTTCGCAGCGGCCTCCTTCGCCGCAGCGGCCTCCTTCGCAGCGGCCTCCTTCGCCGCCGCGGCCTCCTTCGCGGAGAGCGTCTTCGCCGCCTGCGCCTTCCCGGCCGGCGCTCGCTTCACGGAGGACGACGCGGCGCTCGCCGCAGACGCCGCGGCGATGGGCTCGACGATCGGGGGCGAAAGCTCCACCGCCGCAGCGGCGTCCGGCTCGGGCCGCTCCCGCCGCGCCACGTAGATCCAGAGCGCCGCCACCACCGTCGCCGTGATCGCCGACACAGCGATCGTCCCGACCGGCGATAGCGAACGCGGCACTTGCCATGGCAGGCCAGGCGACCGCGGGCGCCGCGACGACGCGCCCGCCGGCGGCGACGAGTCCACCGGTGAGCCGCCGCGGCCCGCCGCGTTCGGCCCCGGATACGGCGAGCCCCTGGGCGGCATCAGGCCCGCCCCCGGCCCCGGCCCCGGAGACCCATCCAGTGGCACCGTCATCCCGGGCGGCGTCAGGCCCGACGCGCCCATCGGCACGGTCACGCCAGACGGGGTCACCGGCGAGCCGGAAGGCGGCTTCGGCGGCGAACCGAGGAACGGCGGTGTGAGATCCGCCGGAAGGGCCGGCGGCGGACCGAACCGGATCGCCTCCGGGATCATCGACGTGGTCGGGGCGAAGCGGGCGGAATCGGCGCCTGTGCCAGGGCTCGTCGCGCTGTCCTCCTCGAACACCGGATCGACGTCGGTCAACGTCGTCCGCCCGCCCTCCAGAGGCCCGTCGTCCGCCGTCGCCGCGTCGCGCTCCGCCGCGCGCTTCGACGCCTCGAACAGACGGCCGAACGTCTCGCGATCCGGCAGCGCGGGCCTCCGTCCCTCGACGCCCTTCGCGCCCTCGCCCCTCCCCACGGGCAACGCCTGGTTCGCCGGCACCGGGATCGTGATCGGCTCGGGGGCCGGCGCGCCGATCGTCGCCTTCCCTTCCTGCCGAGCAGACCCCGCCAGCGCCTCGGACGCCGCGGCCGAGGGAGGCGCGGTCTTCGCCTGCGCGCCGGGGGGCCGCGGCCTCGCGGCGCCGCCGTCCTTCGCCGCCTGATCCCTGGCAAAGAGATCCTTCGCGAGCCGCTTCGCGACCTCCGCCGCGGGCCTCGCGGTCTGACCTCCCTTGCCCTTGACCGGAATCGTCGGCCGCCGATCCTCCTCGGGATCCGCGTCCTCGATCTCGATCGTCGCGTGCGCGGACTGCACGCGCGTCACGAGCTCGGCCTTGCCCTTCTCCGGACGAGCGACCTTCGCGAGCGCCTGCTCGATCTCGTGCGTGGTCGTCTTCCGATCGTCCGGCGCCGGCGCGAGGGCCACGTCGAGCAGCGCCATGATCGGGCGCGGGATCTCCGGGCGGATCGTGGCGATCGCCTGCGGTCGCGTGCCGTCCGTCGGCGGCCGCCGCCCCGTGAGCAACGACCAGAGCAGCAGCCCCACGCCGTAGATATCGGCCTTCACCGTGACGCGCTCGGCGCGCGCTTGCTCGGGCGCCATGTAGCCCGGCGCGCCCTTGACCACGCCCGCGATCGTATCCGGCGTGCGCCCGAGGATCTTGCCGATCCCGAAGCCCGTGAGGCGCACCTGCCCGTCCCACCCGATCACGATGTTCTCCGGGTGGAGGTTGCGATGGATGATCGGCGTGGGGCCGCCGTGCTCGTCGACGGCCCCGTGCGCGTGCGCGAGCGCGCCGGCGATGCAGTGGACCAGGTAGTAGACCGCCGCGTCGGCGAGCTTCTGCTGCCGCGTCGCGAGGTGCTGGAGCAGCCGATTGAGGTTCACGCCCTCGACGTGCTCGAGCACGAGCACGAGCCGGCCCGCGTGCTCGAAGAAGTCGAACATCCGCACGATGGCCGTGTGGTTCATCGTCGCGCAGATCGACGCCTCGCGCGCGAGCTCGTCGGCGAAGCGAGGATCGCCCTCGGCGGTATTCGGGACGAGCTTCAGCACGCAGACGCGGCGAAACCCGAGCGGGCCATCCAGTCGCCCGAGATAGACGCTGGTGGGCCCAGAACCGGACAGGCGCCGGAGGATCTTGTAGGCCCCAATCGTCTCGGGAGCGGGCTCCGTCGGAAACATCCGGGGCCGATCATACCCAAGCGCGGCGAAGCCCCCAAGCCAACGACCAACACCGCTCACTTCGCGGCGCCAGGAGGCGTCCCCGGGCGCCTCGGTAAGAGGCCATGCTCCACGCGCCCTGTACGGCGCGTCGCTCTCCCGCTCGCCAGACAGCGGTACAGCTGATCAGCAGAAGCCCGAACAGCTGTGACGGATCGCCGCGCAGGCGCGCGGCGAGATCCGGCCAGGTTCCCCGAGGGATCGCGCTCCGCGGCGCCGAGCTCCCTTCCCCAGACGCTCTCCGTTTGACGAGGGGTCGCCGGCCGCGCTCGCGCGGCTGCGCCTCCGGCCTTCGAGCGGCGCGGGGGCTGGGCTATAAGCCGCCGCGATGAAGCTCCGCGCCTGGCATCGATTGCTCGCCGTCGTCCTCCTCGCGGGCTGCGAGGCCGCCGTCCCGCCTCCGCCGCCCGCGCCGCCCCCGCCCCCGTCGCCGAACGCCGCCACCGCCCCGGCGCCTGCGCCCGCGCCGGCCGCGCCGGCCACGCCGGCGTCGCGGTTCCCCGCCGGGTGGCCCTTCCCCGAGGGCGCGCCGCCGGTGCGGGGCCCCTCGATGGTCACGAGCGACGCCGCCCTCGCCACGAAGGTGGGCGCGGAGGTCCTCGCCTCGGGCGGCAACGCCGTCGACGCGGCGGTCGCGACGGCGTTCGCGCTCGCGGTGGTGCACCCGACGGCCGGCAACCTCGGCGGCGGCGGGTTCCTGGTCGCGCGCGTCGGCGACAAGGAGCACGCGCTCGACTTCCGCGAGACCGCGCCGGGCAAGGCGACCCACGACATGTACCGGGGCAAGGACGGCAAGCCCACGGAGAGCGCGCGCGTCGGCCACCTCGCGGTCGGCGTGCCCGGCAGCGTGGCAGGGCTCTGGGAGGCGTACGACAAGCTCGGCTCCAAGAAGAAGACCTGGGCCGAGCTCGTCGCGCCCGCGATCCGGCTCGCCAGGGAGGGCTTCTCGGTCGACGAGAACTTCGCGACGACGGTCAAGGCCGCGTCGGGCAAGCTCAAGCGCTTCCCGGCCTCGACCGCGCTGTTCCTTCCGGGCGGCGCGCCCATCGAGATCGGCGCGACGTGGAAATCGCCCGAGCTCGCGGCGACGCTCGAGCGCATCGCGGAGAAGGGCCCCGCGGGCTTTTACGAGGGCAAGACCGCGGAGCTCTTCGTGGCCGAGATGCGGCGGGGCAAGGGCCTCATCACGGCCGCGGACCTCAAGGGCTACAAGGCGAAGTGGCGCGAGCCCATCGTGTTCGAGTACCGCGGGCGCCGCGTCGCCTCCATGCCGCTCCCGTCGTCGGGGGGCCTCGCCCTCGCGATGATCGCGCACCAGCTGGAGGGGCTCGACGTCGCCAAGCTCGGCTGGCACTCGCCGTCGCACGTGCACGTGGTCGCCGAGGCGATGCGGCGGACCTTCCTCGCGCGCAACGAGGTCCTCGGCGATCCCGATTTCGTGAAGAACCCGGTCGAGGAGCTGCTCTCGGTCGCGTGGGCCGACAAGCAGCGCGCCACCATTGCGGCGGACCGCGCGACGCCGACCGACGAGCTCGCCCGCGGCGCGGCCGTCAAGGACTCGGGCGGGCGCGGCCCGCACACGACGCACTTCTCGGTGGTCGACGCGCAGGGCAACGCCGTCGCGCTGACCACGACGCTGAACGGCTGGTACGGCTCGGGGGTGACGGTGACCGGCGCCGGCTTCGTGCTCAACAACGAAATGGACGACTTCGCGGCCGTGCCCGGCACCCCGAACCAGTTCGGTCTCGTGCAGGGGGAGGCCAACTCCATCGCGCCCGGCAAGCGCATGCTCTCGTCGATGTCGCCCACGATCGTGACGGCGAAGGACGGGCGCGTGGAGCTCGTGCTCGGCGCCGCGGGCGGCCCGACGATCCTGACGGCGGTGTTCCAGATCTTCTCGAACGTCGTCGACTTCGGCTTTGACGTGACCACGGGTGTCAACGCGCCGCGCTTCCACCAGCAGGACTACCCCGACAAGCTGATCGTCGAGCAGGGCGGCTTCCCCGATGAGCTCCGGAGCGCGCTCGGCGCGATGGGCCACACCCTCGACGAGCGCGAGCACATCGCCGACGCGCCGTCGATCGGCCGCGAGGGCGCCGGATTCGCTGGCGCGCGGGAGCCTCGGCGGCCCGGCTCCGAGGCGGCGGCGGGAAAGTAGCGTCGACGGGGCCGCCGCTCCCCACGTCGTCGGGACGTCCCTGCGACGGTCGATTGATCAGGTGTCCCCTTACCTCTCTGGCGCCTCATTCCAATAGGCTTATCGACAGGCAAATTCGCCGCGTGCATCAGGTGTTGCCCTAAGGGAATCCCTTTCTAGTTGGCGCACCTTGGCCATTCCCGGCACGGGCGTGTGCCCAATGCACGAGGCGCCTCTCCTCGCGATGGTGTCATCGCGTGACGCGCGTCGCCGTCGACGGCCCGCTGCGCCATGGAGCGCCGTGACACCACACGGCGAGGCGACGGCGTCCTCGCATTCGCGAGCGGCGCTCGAACCGAGTCGCGCGTCGCTCTCCTGACGCGCGGCGTCTCGGCGGCGGAGCCAGGCGGGAGCGCGCGATCCACGCACGGAGCCGTGGCGGTTCGACCTTGACACAACCCATCCGTTTCGATTGCTTATGGCGACGCGCCCAGCCGAGCACGCTCGCTCCCTCGGCCGGCCCCGCGTGCGCCTGTCGATGCAGCCGATTTCAGCACCCCGAGGAGCTGCCGTGGAACGGGGACCTGCTTCTTGACACGGACCGAGATACCGACTGAACGCCGCGCTGGGTCGATAGCCCGGTCGCTCCAGGGGGTCGCCGTCATGGTGGAGCTGCTGAATCACGAGTTGATCGAGACGCTGCACGACGGGGCTCGCAGCAGCGTCTATCTCGGCCGGAAAAAGAGCACTGGCAAGATGTGCGTCATCAAGGTGGCGCGCAAGGGCGTCAATGGCACCCGCAACGTCGCGATCCTCAAGCGCCAGTACGAGATCACGCGGCACCTCGACCTCGACGGCGTCGTCCGGGTCCACGAGCTCGAGGTCCGGCTCGATTACGCCGCGCTCGTCATGGAGTACTTCGCGGGCCGCTCGCTGCGGGCGGTCATCGACGGCAATGGGCAGGGCGTCGGGCTCGCGCAGGCGGTCAGGATAGCCCTCCAGCTCGCGGAGACGCTCGGGGCGATCCATGAGCGGAACATCGTCCACAAGGACATCAAGCCGAGCAACATCATCGTCGACAGCGACGTGCGCACGTCGAAGCTCACGGACTTCTCCATCGCCTCCCTCCTGCCGGGGGAGCGCGCGACGGTCGTCGATCCCTGGTCGGTCGGCGAGGGCACGCTGCAATACATCTCGCCCGAGCAGACGGGCCGGATGAACCGGTCGATCGACTTCCGCTCGGACTATTACTCGCTCGGGGTCACGCTCTATGAGCTCACGACGAGGCGCCTCCCCTTCGAGACGACGGATCCGATGGAGCTCGTGCACCATCACATCGCGAAGACGCCCGTCCCTCCGCACCTGATCCGGCCGGCGATCCCGGAGGCGCTCTCCCGGGTCATCATGAAGCTGCTCTCGAAGACGGCGGAGGACCGGTATCAGAGCACCTTCGGCCTGAAGGCCGATCTGAAGGCCTGCCTCGACATGCTGGAGCGCGGAGCGCCGGCCGTGGACTTCGTGCCAGGGAGGAAGGACAAGCCCACGAGGCTGCAGGTGTCGCAGAAGCTCTACGGCCGGCAGCGCGAGGTCGGCGCCTTGATGGCGACCTTCAGGAACATCAGCGGCCCCGGAGCGGGCGCGGCGGAGGGCGGCCGGTCGGAGCTCGTCCTCGTGGCCGGCTACTCCGGCGTGGGCAAGTCGGCGATCGTGAACGAGATCCACAAGCCGATCGCGAAGGAGGCCGGCTACTTCGCCGCTGGCAAGTTCGACCAGTTCACGCGCGACGTCCCGTACGCGGCCGTGATCGCGGCGCTGCGGGAGATCGTCCGGCAGATCCTTACCGAGAGCAGGACCGAGCTTGCCGACTGGAAGACCCGGATCCTCATGGTGGTCGCTCCGAACGGCCAGGTGATCGCCGAGGTGATCCCGGAGATCGAGCTCATCATCGGCAAGCAGCCGCCCGTCCCGCTCCTCGGCTCGATCGAGACACGGAACCGCTTCAACCTCACGTTCCGGAACTTCATCGGCGTGATCGCGCAGAAGACGCGGGCGCTCGTGCTGTTCCTCGACGATCTCCAGTGGGCCGACACGGGGTCGCTGAACCTCCTCAGCGTCCTCCTGGAGGACCCGGAGATCCGCCACCTCTTGCTCATCGGGTCGTACCGGGACAACGAGGTGGACGACGCGCACCCGCTCATGATGACGCTGAGGACGCTCCGCAAGAGCGAGGCGCGCGTCAGCACGCTCACGCTGGAGCCGCTGGCGCGCGATCACGTGAACGAGCTCATCTCCGATTCGCTCGGCCTGTCTCGAGACGAATCCCGCCCGCTCGCCGACGTCATCTTCGCCAAGACGCACGGGAACCCGTTCTTCGCTATCCAGTACCTGGAGAGCCTCTGTCGCGAGGGTCACCTGCGCTTCAGCTCGGAGGCGGGCGCCTGGCGGTGGAGCCTCGCCGACCTCGAGGGCATGAACGTCGCGGACAACGTCGTCGATCTGATGATCCACCGGATACGGGGTCTCGGCGAGTCGACGCAGCAGGTCCTGAAGTTCGCCGCGTGCATCGGCAATCAGTTCGACCTGCGGCTCCTGTCGCTCATCCATCGGAAGGACCTGCGCGCCACCGACAAGGACCTCTGGGACGCCCTCGACGCGGGGCTCGTCGTGCCGGCGGACGAGGACTACAAGATCGCGCGATTCCTCGACGACGCGGACCGGAGCACCGTCACGTTCAAGTTCCTCCACGACCGCGTGCAGCAGGGCGCTTACAAGCTGCTCACGGAGGGCGAGCAGAAGAGGATTCACCTCGAGATCGGGCGCCACCTCCGCGCGGCCACCTCGCCCGCGACGATCGAGGGGCGGATCTACGACATCGTGATGCACCTCAACATGGGCGCCGAGATGATCGTCGACAGGCAAGAGCGCTACGAGGCGGCGGAGCTCAACCTGAGGGCCGGCCAGAAGGCCAGGCGCTCGACCGCCTACGGCCCCGGGGCGCAGTGCCTCCGCGCCGCAGCGGCGTTCCTGCCGGGCGACTGCTGGGAGACGAGCCACGAGCTCGCGCTCGCGATCTACACCGACCTCGTCGACCTCGAGTACCTGACGATCAACTTCGATCGCGCGGAGACGTGCGCGCAGATCGTCATCGACCACGCGAAAGACGTCCTGGAGAAGATCCGGGTCTACGAGGCGCGCATCCAGTTCTACATTTCACAGAACCGGATGCACGAGGCCATCGAGCTGGCGATGAGCGTGCTCGCCATGCTCGACGTTCCGTTGCGCGAGGTGCCGCCTCCGAGCCTGGACGTAGCTCAGCTGGCGCAGCTTCCATCGATGACGGACGAGCGGATGCAAGCCGCGATTCGCATCATGTCATCAAACATCGCGGCCGTGTACATCGCCAAGCCGGCGTTGATGCCGGTGATAGCGTTCACGATGGTGGACATCTGCGCGCGGCACGGCAACTCGCCGCTCGCCACGTTCGCCTATCTGATCTACGGCGTCGTTCAGTGCTTGATGAACCAAACCGACGAGGCCTTCGCGCTCGGCGGGCTGGCGATCGATCTCACGCGCCAGTTCCACGCGGTCGAGCTGGAGTCCAAGATCCACGCCACCGTGCACACCCTCATCTACCACTGGAAGCGGCCGCTGCGGGAGACGCTCGGGCCGCTGCTCCACGCCGTGCAGGTCGGCCTGGATACCGGTGATACCGAGTATGCGTTGCACGCCTCGATTCATCATTCGCTCCACTCCTTGCTCGTGGGGGAGGATCTCGAGACGACCGAGCTGCGGATGCAGCACTCCGTCCTCCTCTCGCTGAAGCTGAACAACCAGTACCCGCTGTACCTGTGCAGCATCTGGAAGCAGCTCGTGAGGAGCCTGCGCGAGCCCTCCGAGGAGAAGCTGATGCTCGTCGGGAGCAGCTTCGACGAGACCACGATGATCCCGTACCTGGGACAGAACAGGACATCGATGTTCTCGCTCTACCTGGCGAAGGGCATGCAGCTCTACACCTTCGGCCACGCGAAGCAAGCCTGTTACTACCTGCGCGCCGCCGAGGAGTTCCAGGACGCGGTCGGGGGCATGGCCATCGTCGTCGAGCACAACTTCTTCTGCTCGCTCGCGCTCATCGCCGATCTCGATCGCATGGCGGAGAGCGAGCGAGACGCCGCGCTCGCCACGATCGGCGCGAACCAGCGGGCGCTCGAGGCCTGGGCGCGCGCTGCCCCGGAGAACAACCAGCACAGGCACGATCTCGTGAGCGCGGAGCTGGCGCGCGTGAAGCGCGAGGCGGTCGAGGCGATGGACCTCTACGACCGAGCGATCGAAGGAGCGCGGAAGAACGGCTACATGCAGCACGAGGCGCTGGCCTACGAGCTGGCGTCGTCGTTCTACCGGAAGATGGGCCGGAGCGAGATCGCGCAGCACTACATGACCACGGCCTACAGGGGCTACGCGCTCTGGGGCGCCGACGCGAAGTGCAAGAGCCTCGTCGCCGCGTTTCCCCATCTCATCCTCGAGGGGACGCCCGAGCAGTCGGCGCCCGTGACGGTGACGTCCGGTCACGACGGCGCCGTCCTCGACCTGCTCACCGTGGTCAAGGCGTCGCAGGCGCTGGCGAGCGAGATCGTCCTGGAGAGGCTCTTGGAGCACCTCATGACGATCGTCCTCGAAAACGTCGGCGCGCAGTCCGGCGTGCTGGCCCTCATGCGCGGCGATACGCTCTTCGTCGAGGCGGAGGGGACGGTCGCGCCGAAGCAATGTTACGTGCTGAAGGGCGATCCCGTGGATTCGTCGAGCAGGGCCCCGCTGTCGATCCTGAGCTACGTACAGCGCACGCTGAAGAGCGTCCTGCTGGACAACGCGGCCGGTGAAGCCAGGTTCTCCGCCGATCCCTACATCCGAGAGAAGCAGCCGAAGTCCGTGATGTGCGCGCCCGTCCTGCGCCAGGGTCGGCTGGTCGGCGTGCTCTATCTCGAGAACAACCTGTCGACCGGCGTCTTCACGAAAGATCGGTTCGAGCTCCTGGCGCTCCTCTCGTCGCAGATCGCGATCTCCATCGAGAACGCGAAGCTGTACGAGGAGCTCGAGAAAAAGGTCACCGCGCGCACCGAGGAGCTCCGGATCTCCAATGAGCAGCTGAGCACCGTCAACGACCTGCTGCAGGTGGAGCTGGCCGAGCGCGAGCGCCTGCAGGAGGAGCGCGTCCGGATGCAGGAGGAGATCATCCAGACCCAGCGGGATCGCCTGTTCGAGCTGTCGACGCCGTTCATCCCGATCACCGATGAGATCATGGTGATGCCGATCATCGGGAGCATCGACGACAATCGGGCCGCTCAGATGATCGAGGCGGCGATGCAGGGCGTCGCCAAGAGCTCCGCGAAGGTGGTGATCGTCGACGTCACGGGCGTCAAGAGCGTGGACACGTGCGTGGCGAGCCGGCTGATGAGCCTGGCCCAGGCGGTGGGGCTGCTCGGGAGCAAGGCGATCCTCACGGGTCTCCGGCCCGCGGTAGCGCAGAGCCTGGTTGACCTCGGCGTGGATCTCGGCTCGCTGGAGACGCGGGCCAACCTCAAGGCGGGCATCGCCTATGCCATGAAGCGCACCGCCGCCAGGTTGTATGCTTGAAGGGGGTTCTGCTGGGCGAGAGGTCCTAGCCGAGCTGCCCGGCCCACGGGGAGGGTCCCGGAAGCAGGGACGAAGCGCTGCGAGCTCCCAGCGTCACCCGGCGTACGCGATGTCCTCCCCGAGCTCGGCGTAGCGGAGCGCCGCGAGCGCCCATCGCTGATGGCCGGCGATCATGGCGTCGATCGCGTCGAGGTACTCGCGGATCCCGCTGGTCGGCCACGACGAGAGCACCTTCTCCTTGACCTGCTGGTAATCGGCGATCCGATCGTCGTGCATGCGCCTGAGCCGCGCGGCGGCCTCTGCCAGCGTGAGCCCCTCGCTCTCCCGGAGGACGACGAGCAGGTTGTGCACCTCGCCCGACCTCAGCTCCTTCTCGAGCGAGAAGTAATCGTTGGTCCAGCAGAGGATGTCGTTGCATATCTCGCGTACGGTCTGGAGCAGCGGATGCTGGACGAGCTCCAGGGGCAGCGGGTGCTCGAGCAGCAGCTCGAGCAGGTCACAGTAGGGATAGACCGCTCCGCTGTAGCGCCTCATCATGATGTACTCTTCGAGCTCGGGGACCCGCTGGCGCATCCGGTTGTTCGCCTCCCAGAGGTTGGCCTCGAAGTAATACTGGAAGTGCGACAGCCAGCGGTTCAGGAAGAAATGAGGATTTCCGTCCCTGATCCGGTCGCGGATATCGAGCAACCCACGGGTCAACGGATCGCCCGTGTCCGCCTCGACATACCCGAAGAGCTCGCCCAGGTACCTCTCGTTCAGCTTCGCTACACCCCGAGGATCCGCGCTGAGCTTGCCCTCGTCGTAAGCGTCGTCCAGCAGGAACAGCACGGCCGTGAAATCGGACGCCAGCTGCAGGGTCTGTACGCTCGCCGATGGGAAGACCCACGCCGCCAGGTGCGCGACGTTGGCCGCCTTGATGCGCGAGAGCGCACGCTCATCGGGCGCCAGCCGCATCCGGCGAACCCACTGCAACGTGCGGCGCGCGGCGGCATCGACCTTGGGGTGACATGACGCAGAGAACGGATACTCGAAATATTCAGCTTCGTTCTTGCTTACGACGATGCTCTTTCTCTCTGACGACATCGTGGAATCCATCGCAGACCGTGATCCTTCTTCTCTTGAGACCGAGCGCGCGCCGCGGCGCTCCGGGAACCGTGCGAAAGGGTGTTGGCGTGTGAATCTCACCGTGCTGGGGCACCGCGCGTCCTTCGCCTGGAACGCGATCGCGGAGCGTGGACGCAGCCAAGGCCACGCTCGGGCGCAGGCGCTCGCTGGGACGAGACGCGGAGCTCGCGAGCGTCCTGGAGGATGGGCGGTGCACGCGCGGTGAGTGGATCATGTGGGGGTCACCTCGATCGGGAGCGCCAGCGGGCAGCGGGTGTTGAGAGAGACGTTCCAGGCGAGCCGCTCGGCGCGGAGCTCCAGGCGGCGGCAGCGGGGCAAGAGCTCCTCCAGCACCACCCGGGCGTGCGCTCGGGCGAGCAAGGCGCCGAGGCAGAAGTGGGCGCCGTGGCCGAAGGCCAGGCTGGCTTGCGCGCGGCGCTCCGGATGGAAGCGCTCGGGGTCGTGGAACTTCGCCTCGTCGCGCAGCCCCGCCCCCACGAGCAACGCCACCACCGCGTGGGCAGGCAGCCTCACGCCGGCCAGCTCCGTCTCGGCGAGGGTGAGGCGCATCGTGGCGTGCACCGGAGGCTCGAAGCGCAGCGATTCCTCGATGAAATGCGGCACGAGCGCGGGCTCCGCCCGCAGTCGATCCATCCAGGCCGGTAGCCGCGCGAGGATCAACGCCATGTGGGTCATCAGCGTCACCGCCGTCTCGAGGCCCGCGACGAAGAGCAGGAATAGGAATCCCAGCAGCTCTTCATCCGTGAGCACGCTGTCGTTCACACGAGATCGGAGCAGATCGCTCACCAGATCGTTCCCAGGCTTCCGGCGGCGGCTCGCCAGCAGGTCTCTCATGTATCGCTCCATCTCGTCGATGGTGCTCCGCACCTCGCCGAGCCGCCTGTGGTCCTCCGGTGAGATGGCGGCGATGCTGAGGATGTCCGTCGTCCAGCGCTGGAAATCGTCCTGGAGAGAGGGGTCGAACCCGAGCAGCTGCACGAGGACATTGACCTGCGCTCGATACGCAAAATCGGGTATGAAGTCGACGGTGCGGCGCTGAAGCATCTCAGCGACGAGCCGCGCCGCCTTGGAGCGCATCTGCGGCTCCAGCGCGCCGACCGTGCTCGCGGTGAAGGCGCGGCCGATCAGGTTGCGCAATTGACTGTGTCGTGGCGGATCGGCCAGGATCAGAGAGTCGGACAAGGGATTATGACGCTGGAGGTGGGGGGGCTCGGACGCGACGCGCAGCCCAGCGGACGAGAACACCTGTGTGTTCTTGAGGGCTGCCACGATGTCATCGTACCGCGTGACCACCCACATCCCGCCCGGGTCCACCTGGCAGACGGGCGACTCGCGGCGCAGCGCCGCATAGAAGGGGTACGGGTTCTCTCGGACCTCGGGGGAAAACAAGTTAAGTCGACTCATCGCGCTCTTCCTGTGGCGAAGGGTAGACGCGGCCGCAGCGCCTTGGCGGCGCGCGTCGGCCAGCGTGGAGTGTGGTGCTGCCTCAGATGGAGTGCTGGGCGACGCGATGGCGTCGATTCGGTGCTGCCCTGAGGCAGCTGGCCCCTAGCGCTGAAAGAGCACGAAAAGGAAGCCGCAGGCCGCGTTTCCGCGGAGCTCCAGCGCGCGGTCACCTGGGTGCATCTCCCGCGAGCAGAGGGCGCTGAACAGCCGCCTCGCGGTCCGAGCCAACGCTCGGCGTCCGCGCGACACGGCTGCACTCCTCGATCGTCGCTGCGCTCGCCAGGAGGCGAGCATGCGACTCACGAGCGCCTGGACTGCTGCCGGGGCATCTCCCGGTGCATCATGGGACCAGAGCAAGCGAGAGAGCCGCTAGGCTCTCCTCATGGCTGCAGGCGCCCGATGGTTCGTGGGTGCTCCTCCATCTGATGACAGCATCCTATACCATGCGGACGAATGCGCAACTGTATTCTTATTTGCGAACTTCACACGACAAGCCCGTGCATTGAAAACGCTGCCGCCACCGAATCTTCCAATCATCCAATACGACGACCAACCCTCCACGACAGACCGCGTGAATAAAAATACATTTGAGCATCCGCGGCGCGCGCTTTTCCGGCAGGCGTCGAAGACATCTACTGCTCTCGAGCGACGCGACTGTGGTCTTCCGGTGGAAGGCGTTGCGATCGACGGGCAATGATCTCTGGAGGATCTGCGACGTCTCTCGCGAGGGACTGTGCAGCGATGCAATCTGCAGTCGACTCGGGTTTCATCCGTGAATGCGGGGCGCGTGACCTGGACGGCCTCCGCTACGCTCTGGATGGAGCGAGCCGTAGAGACGAGACTGCCTAAGGCGTACGTCGGCGCGAACGCCCGCGGCGCCTGCCTGAGATGTTGACGGCGAAGTAATGCGCCATCGATGTGACGTGCATTTCAACAATGCACGGCCACACCGGGGTGCGCCGGCTCGTCATGCAAGATGGACGCCCCCGGCTGCGCGTGGCTCGTGTTCTCCGGTCCGGCGCTGAACCGCTGAACAGCCGCTGTGGGCGGGAGACGGCCAGACCCTTGACGATGCGACCGATCGGTCATATGACTGACCGGTCGCATGCCGAAGAGCACGTTCTTTGGGCTGCCCGAGGAACGGCGGGACCGCCTCGTCCGCGAGGCGATCGCCGAGTTCGCGGATCGCCCCTACGCCGAGGCCTCGCTGTCGCAGATCGCGCGGCGCGCCCGCATCCCGAAGGGCAGCTTCTATCAGTACTTCGACGACAAGCTCGATCTCTACCGGTGGCTCCTCACCGAGGAGGTGCCGCGGCAGAAGCGCGCCTTCATCGGCGCCGCGTGCCTGGAGGGCGACTTCTGGGCTCGCCTGGAGGCCATGATCGAGCGCGGCATGGCGTTCCTCGTGGAGCACCCGCGCCTCGCCCGCCTGTCCGCGGCGGCCGCCGACCCGACCGCGGTCGTCGAGGTCCGCGGCCTGCACAAGGCCATCTGCGAGGCGGGCGACGCGGAGCTCCGGGCCTTGCTCGAGGAGGGGATCGCGAGCGGCGCCGTCCGCTCCACCGACACGAGCCTCGAGGTGGCGACCCGGCTGGTCGCCGCCGTCATCGGCCCCGGGTTGACCGAGGTCGTGCTCCAGGAGCTCGGTGCCGAGCTCCACGACGTGCTGGCCTCGGACTCGCTGCGAAAGCAGCTCGGCCCGAAGCGCCGCCGTCGCCTCGCCCAGCAGGCGGTCCGGTTCATCCAGCGCGGCCTCGGCGCCGACACCGCGTGACGTCACAAAGAAAGGAAGCCTCATGATCACTTACGACTTCACTGGACGGGTCGCGCTCGTCACGGGGGGGACCTCCGGCATCGGCCTCGCGACGGCGCGCGCGTTCGCTCGCGCGGGGGCGCGCGTCGTCGTCGCCGCGCGCGACGAAGACGCCGGGCAGCGGGCCTGCGCGGCGCTGGAGCGAGAGGGCGCGCCGGCGCTGTTCGTCCAGATCGACGTGCGGGACGAGGCCTCGGTGAAGCGCGCCGTGGAAGAGGCGATGAAGCGCTTCGACCGGCTCGATTTCGCGGCCAACTGCGCGGGCGTCGGCGGCGACATGGCCCGCATCGAGGACGCCGATCAGGCGGTGTGGGACGACGTCATGGCGACAAACGCACGGGGGGTCTGGCTGGCCATGCGGCACGAGGTCCCGGCCATGCTGGCCTCGCGCGGGGGCGCCATCGTCAACATGAGCTCCATCTACGGCGTCGCCGGGAAGCCGGCGCACCACGCCTACGTCGCGTCCAAGCACGCTGTCGTCGGGATGACACGGTCGGTGGCGCTGGAGGTCGCGTCCCGTGGGATCCGCGTGAACGCCCTCTGCGCCGGCGTCACCCGCACGCCCGCCATGCAGCAGGCGGAGGCGCTCGCGCCCGAGCTGGTCCACGCGCTGGTCGCGCAGCACCCCCTCGGGCGGATGGCGACGGAGGACGAGATCGCCGGTGCCGCCCTGTGGCTGTGCTCGGACGGCGCCGGCTACGTGACCGGCGCCGCGATCCCGGTCGACGGCGGCTTCCTGGCCGCCTGACCGCGCCGACAAGCCGCCTGGCCAGAGCGCCCGAGCGCGCCGCAAGGCCGCTTCCCTGAGGTCCTGTCGGCGCGGCGCACGACCCCTACGCGACGACACGACGACGCCACCACGCGATGACGCCCACAACGATCGCGGAGCCGCGGTTGCGTGGGCCTCTGCCGTCTGTTACAGAGGACGGCTGACGCAAGAGGAGAGTGCTCCGGTGAAGATCAGCTCCTGAATCGGTCTCCGTCGCAGGTCGCGAGCGCGACAGGTGGCATCCCTGCTCCCTGGCCGCGCGAGGCAGCCTGCCCGTCCCGTGACCGGGCCATGTGGCCCTCAGGATTCAGGAGCTCTCATGTTGTCGTTGCGCGCGCACCGCCTCTCCTTCGCTTATTCTGACGCGTCTCCCGTCCTCCTGGACGTCGAGCTGTGCCTGGCGCCCGGCTGGTATGGGATCGTCGGGCCGAACGGCGCCGGCAAGACGACGCTCCTCCGGCTCTTCGCCGGCGATCTCGCGCCCGACACGGGGAGCCTGCGGCTCGATCCGCGGGGCGCGACGATCGCGGTCTGCCCGCAGGCCGTGGAGCACGCGGACGAGGCGATCCGCGCGCTGGCCGGCGCCGACAGCGGCGCCGCGCGCAGGCTGCGCGGCGAGCTCTTCCTCGACCCGGCCGAGCTCGGGCGCTGGGCCACGCTGTCGCCCGGCGAGCGCAAGCGCTGGCAGATCGGCGCGGCGCTCGCCGCGGAGCCGGACCTGCTCCTGCTCGACGAGCCGACGAACCACATCGACGCGGACGCGCGGGCGCTGCTCGCCGGCGCGCTCGCCGGATTCCGGGGCATCGGGGCGTGCGTCTCGCACGATCGCGAGCTGCTCGACGCGCTCACCGCCGGCACGATCCGGGTCGAGCGGGGCGCGGCGACGCTCTATCCCGGCGGGTACAGCGCGGCGAAGGCGCTCTGGGAGGCCGAGGCGCGCGGGCGCGAGGAGGCGCACCAGCGGCTGCGCGCCGAGGAGCGGCAGCTCCGCCGCCGCCTCGGCGAGGAGCGGCGGGCGCAGGCCTCGGCCGACGCGGACCGGAGCACGAAGCGGCGGATGAAGGGCCCGCGCGACAGCGACGCCCGGGGCCTGCTCGCAGACTTCCGCGTGTCCAGCGCCGAAGCGCGGCTGTCGCGCAACGTCGGTGTGACCCGGCGCAAGCTCGAGAAGGCCTCGGCCGAGGCGGGAGAGCTCGAGCTCGAGAAGGCGGTGGGCCGCAGCGTGTTCGTCGATTACGAGCGATCGCCCGCGCCGTGGCTGTTCGTGCTCGACACCCCCGAGATCCGCGCCGGCGGCGAAGGCGGCGGGCGGCCTCTGCTGCGGGACGTGCGGCTAGGCGTCGGCCGCGAGGACCGCATCCGGATCGCGGGCCCGAACGGGGGCGGCAAGACCACGCTGGTGAAGGCGCTGCTCGCGAGCGCGCGGGTGCCGGCGGAGAAGGTGCTCTACGTGCCGCAGGAGCTCGGTGAAGCAGAGGAGCGGGCCCTCCTCGCGACGGCGCGGCGCCTCCCTCCGGACGAGCGCGGCCGGGTGATGTCGCTCGTGGCCGCGCTCGGGGTGGAGCCAGGGCCGCTGCTCGCGTCGGCGCGGCCGTCGCCCGGCGAGGCGCGAAAGCTGATGATCGCGCTCGGCCTCGGCCAGCACGCGTGGGCCCTGGTGCTGGACGAGCCCACAAATCACCTGGATCTGCCCTCGATCGAGCGGCTGGAGCGCGCCCTCGCCGACTACCCGGGCGCGCTGGTGCTCGTCACCCATGATCGGGAGTTCGGGAGGAGCTGCACGTCGACCCTCTGGACGGTGGCCGACGGAGAGGTGCTGGTGTCGTCCGACGACGCCGGCGCGTGACCCGCGCCGGCGCCCTTGCGGTCGCGCTTTTACCGTCGCGCGTCGCGCCGCGCTCAGTCGATGACCGGCTTGCCGCCCATCTCCTTCAGCACGGCGTCCGCGCCCGACACCGCGTCCATCACCCACTCCATGTAGCGGTAATCGACGTGGATGGTCCGGGTGATCGACGGCATGAACAGCCAGTCGGACGCCATCGCCTCGTAGTTGCCGTCGAAGGCGAGGCCCACGAGCTCGCCGCGCGCGTTCAGCGTGGCAGAGCCGGAGTTGCCGTTCGTGATGTCGAGGTCGCTCAGGAAGCAGACCGGCACCTCGCCGAGGTCCTTGTCCACGTACGGGCCGAACCGCTTCTCGCGCGCCGCCTCCAGCAGGGTCGCCGGCGTGTTGAACGGCGCCTCGCCGGTGCTCTTCTTCACGACCTCGCTGAGCACGGTGAACGGGCGATACACCGGCTTGTCGCGCTCCGGGCGGTAACCCCGCACGGTGCCGTAGGTGACGCGGAGCGTGCCGTTGGCGTCGGGCGCGAGGACGCCGCCCCGGTGCTCGCGGAGCGCCTCGACGAAGCGCGGCTTCACGAGGGCCATCGCGCCGGCGTAGGCCTTGTCCCGCGCCTCGATGGCCTTGTCGACCGGCGCGAGCTCGAGCGCCAGCCGGATCATCGGGTCCCGGCTCGCCTGGAGCTCCGCGAGCGTCGCCGTCTTGAGCAGCTGGATCCGGGTCGCCGCGTCCTCGAGCGCCGTCTTCTCGTAGATCGCGTCGATCGCCGCGGCGATGCCGGCCTCCGTCTGCGCCTGCCCGCCCGCGAGGCTCCCGAGCAGCGCGGGCCTGTCCTTCGGCTCGAGCCGCAGCGCGCGCCGCGTGGCCAGCTTGAAGGTGCTCCTATCGATCGCGCGGTCGTACGACTTCTGCAGCGACGCCTGCGCCTGCTCGAGGCGCTCCCAGTTGCGCTGCTGGTACTCGGCCTCGCGCTCTGCGTCGGCCTTCGGCCGCTCCTCCGCCATGCGCACGATCGTGACCGCGGCGTCGAGCAGCCTCGCCGACGAGAAGATCTCCGACACGGCCGCGTCGTGGTCGCGCGTCGCCTTCTGCTCTGCGTGCAGCGCGGCGATGCGCTCGATCGCGCCGCCGTAGGCCGCCTTGCGCTGCGGGTCGGCGTCGATCCAGGCCTTGAGCTCGCCCTCCTGCTTGACCTTCTCCTTGGCGAGGCCGCCCTGGACCAGCCCGTCGAGCAGGCCGCGCGTCTTGAGCAGGTAGTTGGCGTAGCCCTGGATGGTCGGCTCCGCCTTGATCCGCAGCGCCGGGTCGTTCTTGCCGAGCTCCTCCAGGAGGGCGATCGACTCCTCGTAGAACGACACCCGCTTCGGGTACTGCCATGACACCGCGGACTCCACCTCTGCGGCGGTCCGGAGGCGGTTCGTCGTGCCGGGGTAGCCGGCGACCATCACCAGGTCGCCCTGGTGGAGCGGCGACGACGCGAGCTTCAGGTGGTGCGCCGGCCGGTAAGGCACGTTGTCCTCGGCGTGGGCCGCCGGCCGGTTGTCCTTGCCGACATAGGCCCTGAAGAACGCGAAATCGCCGGTGTGGCGCGGCCAGCGCCAGTTGTCGATGTCCCCGCCGAAGTTGCCGATCGCCTCTTGCGGGACATAGACGATGCGGACGTCCTTGATCTCGAGCTGCTCGATCAAGGAAACCTGGCCACCTCCGAAATACTCGGCGATGGAGCAACGGATCTCAGGGCGCCCTTCTTCGCACGCGGTCACGAGCTGCTTCTTGCGCTTCTCGATCTCCTCGTAGCGCTCGAGGTCGCCCGGGATCGCCTCGACGCCGCGCCGCACCTCGCCGGTGACGTCGCGGAACGCGCGGGTCACGTAGACGCGCGCGGTGGGGCCGGCCCATCGCTCCTCGGCGCGGGTCTTCGCCAGGTAGCCGTTCGTCAGGAGGTCCTGCTCCGGGGTGGAGTTGTACTGGAGCGCCCTGGTCGAGCAGTGGTGGTTCGTGGCGATGAGCCCATCCGGCGAGACGAACGAGGCCGAGCAGCCGCCCAGGCTCACCACCGCGCCGAGCGGGGACGCCGTGGGATCGGCGAGCGACTCGGGATCGATCTCGAGCCCGAGCGCCTTGAGCTGGTCCTTGTGCTGCGGCATCTGCTCCGGCATCCACATCCCGCCGGGGTTCTCGAAGGGCGCCCCCTGGCCGGGCCCCGACTCCGGCGGCTTCGTATCGCCCGCTTGCGGCCGCTCCGACCCGCAGCCCGGCGCGAGCGCGGAGGCGGCGAACAACGCGAGCAGCGTATGACTACGTAGAGAGGAGTGAGACATGCGGGGTTGTTACCATCGTCGGTGGACGACGCAACCACACCACAACTTTCTAGTAATACGATACACCTGAAGCACCCTCGCGGATTTACCGGGAAGATTGAACAGGGGGACGGGGAGGCGGGGAGAAAGAGAGTAAAATCCCACCGATCTCCCTGTCTCTCCGCCTCCCTGCTCGAATTCCTGCTCAACGTGCCAACAAGAGGAGGGTGGTTGTCAGACGAGACACACTAGAACGGGCCTCGGGCGGTCAGGAGACGCGCGGAGGCGGCGCGCGGGAGGCGTTCCGCGCGTGGTGATCGACACCGGATCTCATCGATGTTCGTGGAGGCGGGCTTCGCCTGCTTCAGCGGGCTTGGCTCGGCTTCTCATGTTCTCTGCGCCGGTCGGCCGGACTGGCGTCCACGGCATTCCGGATGAGGCGCGCGCGGGGTGACGCCGCGTGCGGGCAAGCGCGCGGCGCGGGGGTCGGTCGAGCCGCTCGTGCTGTGTGGCTCAGTCGACCTGGTGAGCCCGGAACGCGGCGACGGCCCCGTGGGTCTCCAGGCAGCGGTGGATCCACGCGGCGTCGCGCGCGCGCACGGCGATGAGCCGGACGTCGCCGGAGCCGTCGAGCGCCTGGAGGCCCTGGAAGCCGACGAGCGCTGCTTCCTGGAGCGTCATCACCTGCGCTCCCGTCTCGCGCAGGACCTCGTCGCTGAGCAGGCCGGCGCCGTCGGAACCCTCGGCGAGGTGCACCTCGAACACGGTCATCATGAGGCCATGGTCGCCGGGCGGCGCCGCGCCGACAAGGGCCGTCGTGCGCGGCGCGTCGCCCCTTCACCGATCGGCGGCGGCCTGGCGCCCTGTCACCCCTTGCCGGCGGCCTCGCGCTTCGTCTCGAGCTCCTCCCACCGGCTGACCAGGCGCGCCGCCTCCTCCTTGGCGCGCTCCAGCTCCGAGAGCAGCCCCGCCACGTCCGCGCCGCGGCTCGCGTAGAGCGTCGGGTCGGCGAGCTTCGCGTCGAGCTCGGCGACCTTCTGCTCGGCCGCGTCGATCCGCCCCATGATGCCGTCGAGCTCGGTCCGCTCGGCGAACGTGAGCTTCGGCTTGTCGCCTGCCTTCGCGGCGGCCTTCGCCGGCGCCGCCGCCGGCCGGGCCTCCGCCACCTGGGCCTTCGCGGCCCGCGCCTCGGCCTCGATCTCGAGCGCGGCGTGGGCGCGCTGCTCGCGGTACGCGTCGTAGTTGCCCGCGTACCGCACGACCCGTCCGTCGCCCTCGAACGCGAGGATGGAGGTCGCCACCCGGTTCAGGAACCAGCGATCGTGGGTCACGACGAGCGCCGAGCCTTCGAGCTCGATGAGCATCTCCTCGAGCGCGGCGAGGGTCATCACGTCGAGATCGTTCGTGGGCTCGTCGAGGATGATCACGTTGACGCTCTGGGTGAGCATCTTCGCGAGGGCGACCCGGGCGCGCTCGCCGCCGGAGAGCGAGCCCACCGGCTGCCGCGCCTTGTTCGGATCGAACAGGAACCGCTCCAGGTAGCTGCGCACGTCCATGGATCGGCCGCCGACCTCGACGCGCGTGTGCGAGCCCGCGATGTTCTCGAAGATCGATTTGTCGAGGTCGAGCCCGCTCCGGTGCTGGTCGAAGTAGGCGACGCTCGTGTTCTTCCCCAGCACGACCTCGCCTTCCATGCGGGGCCCCTCGGCGGCCGCGCCGTCGCCCTCGGCGCCGAGCTGGCCGAGGATCGCGCGGAGCATCGTTGTCTTGCCCGTGCCGTTGCGGCCGACGATGCCGACGCGCTCGCCCTTGGTCAGGGTGAAGTCGAGGCCGCGCACGAGCCATTTGCCGTCGAGCGAGAGGCCGAGCTTCTTCAGCTCGAGGATGGTCTTGCCGGTGCGCACCGCCTCCACGGAGAGCTGCGCGGTCCGCTCCGCCTTGGGCGGCGGCGCGCTCTTGGTCGTCTCCGCGCGCTGGATGCGGGCCTTCTGCTTGCCGGTGCGCGCCTTCGGCTGCCGCCTGAGCCACTCGAGCTCGGTGCGCAGGAAGTTCTGCCGGTTCGACTCGGTGCGCGCCTCGAGCGCGAGGCGATCGGCCTTCTGCTCGAGGTACTCCTCGTAGCCGCCGTCGTAGCTGTAGACCTTGCCCTTGTCGATCTCGAGCGTGCGCTCCGCGACGCGGTCGAGCAGGTAGCGGTCGTGGGTGATGAGGAGCAGCGCGCCGGGGTGCTCCTCGACGAGGTAGCGCTCGAGCCACTCGACGGTCTCGACGTCGAGGTGGTTGCTGGGCTCGTCGAGCACGGCGAGGGCGGGCCGCGACACGAGGAGGCGGGCGAGCGCGACGCGCCTGCGATCGCCGCCGCTGAGCACGCTCATGGGCGCGTCGGGCCGCGTCACGCCGACGTGGCCGATGATGGCGTCGACCCGGTGCATCATGTCCCAGCCGCCGAGCCGCTCGACGTCGGCCGCGGCCTCGGCCTGCTCGGCGAGCAGCGCCTCGGCGTCCCCCGAGCCGGCCGCGAGCGCCCGGCTCACCTCGTCGTGGCGGGCCTTGGCGGCGTGCCACGCGGAGAGCCCGGCGAGCACCACGTCGCGCGCGGTGTCGGTCGGCTCGAAGACCGGGTCCTGCGAGAGGACGCCGATCTCGGCGCCGCGGCGGCGCGCGATGGTGCCGCTGTCGGGCTGCTCCTGGCCGGCGAGGATGCGGGCGAGCGTGCTCTTGCCGGAGCCGTTGACGCCGACCAGGCCCACGCGCTCGCCCGTGCGGATGTTGACCGAGACGCCGTCGAGGATCGTCTGGGGACCGAAGGATTTGTGGAGATCGTGAGCGGTGAGGACGGGCACAGGGCGCGGAGCTTAGCGCAGCCTGGGAGGGGTGGGCCGGGTTTGCTCGGCATGCGGAGAGCTCGGCCGAGGCGCTCCAGCGGGAGAGCCGCCGCCTCTGCGACGTAGAGTGGCCCCTGGGCGCGCCGGCCGCCGCGGGCCGCACCGCCCCCGAGGTGGATCGAGGAGGATTGCGCGTCGCGATCAGGGCGTGCTGTTCGGATCGGCGGGATCGCTGCCAGCCGCGCGCTCGTCGCCGTCGAGGAACCCATCGAGATCGCGATCGACGCCGATGCGCTCCCCGGAGCCCGGCGGCGCGCAGGTGTAGGTGAGCGAGCTGCCGCTCCCGAGCACAACCGCGCGCAGGAAGGCGTCGGCGATCGAGGGCACGAGCTGGGAGTCGGCCGCGAAGTGGTCGTCTCCGACGTACAGGAAGCCGAGCTCGAGCGGGCCTATCTGGCCCTTGGCGACGAGATCGCACTCGCCCACGTCGGCGCGCGCCTTCAGGAGATCGATGCGCGCGCCGGCCACGGCCTGGCTCGCGGTGCCGAGAGTCACCTGCTGCCCGACGATCGGCGCCAGGTTGCTGTCGAAGGCGAGCATGAACTGCTCCATGTTCCGCTTGACCTGCTCGCCCTCCGGCGTGATGGGGATGCCGACCGGGTTGATGGGGCTCGCGTCGAAGCCGCTCGTGAACTGGAAGAGGCTCGGGGTGGTCCCATCGTGGTTGAACCCGAAGCCACGGATCTGATCGCCGAGGAATGGATCGGGCGGGCTCGAGCCGATGGGGACGGCGGAGCCGAACATGCCGATCTTCTGGTACATGTTGCGCAGGTGCGGGACCTTGAAGAGCTGCGGCTCCGGCGCGAAGCCGGAGCGGCCGTCGGTCCCGAAGAAGCCGGCGAACCGGCCCGCGCCGGGGTTGGCCTCCGGGTCGAGGACGTGGCAGTCGTTGCACGTGCCGTTCGGCGCAAGGATTGTGTTGAAATAGGCGTCGCGCCCGGCCTGTTGAGACGGCGTGAGCGAGTTGTCGAGGTTCCGGATCGGGTTCGGCGGATACACGATCTGGAGGATGAAGTCCGTGAGCTTCTGCATCTCCTCGTCGGCGAGCGGCGCGCTGCGGCCGAGCAGCGCCACGAACGCCCCGTTGAACTTCTTGAACCCCGCCTCCTCGTCGAACACCCCGTCGTCGGGCTGCGAGGTCGGCTCGTCGTTGCCGCCGGTGCGATCGGCGCGCCAGTGCATGGGGCCGTGGTTCGCCATGCCGCGCAGGCTCTGCGTAACCATTGGCCCCTTCATCGGGTGAAGATCCTTGGGCACGCCCGCGGTGGGATCGGGGGGAAAGCCGGGCACCACGAACGGCACGATCGGGCTCGGGTTGTCGAGCACGGTGCCGTCCGGATTGCCGAGGTTCCACGCGAGGCTGTCGAGGTCGCCGAACACGTGGCAGCTCCCGCAGGACGAGTCGCCGTGGCTCGAGCTGCGCCGCGCGTCGTAGAGGAACTGGCGCCCCTCGACCACGCTCGGCGGCTCGGGGTTGAACATCGCGTGGTGCGCGATCTCGCGCTTCACCTTGGTGTCGACGACGGCGATCGCGTTGTCGAAGCGGGTGAGCACGTACATGCGCCGGCGCGCCTCGTCGAGGACCATGCCCGTCGGACCGCCGCCGCGCAGCGGGATCTGGTTCGCCGCGCTCGGGACGAAGGTGTCGTTCTCGAGCGCCGCGGTCGAGTAGACGCCGATCTTGGAGGAGCCGAAAGCGGCCACGTACAGCCTGGATCCATCGCCGGTCACCGCCATGCCGAGCGGCTGTGCGAGGCTCGTCTCGCTCTCGGCGTTGGGGATGGGGGCGCCGGCGGTGCTGTAGTCGATGTGCTTGTTGAGGTGCCTCGAGGCGACCGCGCCCGCGGCGCCGAGCACCGCGATCCGGCTCTCGTGCAGGTGCCCCCGGAGGCTCTCGCCCGCGAAGTCGCCCGGCCCCTCGAAGTTCAGCTCGTTCCGGGCGTCGGTGTTCGAGACGTAGACCTTCCCGTTCTTCGGGTTGACGGCCATGTTGAAGAGCACCGTGCCCACGCCCGCGTAGGCGCCCGCCGCTCCCGCGAGCTGCGCCGGAGGGTTTGCGGCCGCGTCGATGACGAACACATCCTTGTCGGGCAGGGAGAACCTCACCTCGTCGTCCCAGGGGCGGCCTAGCGAGTCGACCCAGCTCTCGCCGTCGTGCTTGACGATGATCCCCACCTCGGGCGCCGGGATCCCCTCGAAGTTTGTGTTGGGCCCTGGCACGCCGCCCATCTCCTCGCCCCCGTCCGGCACCGCCTGCTCCGGGATGGTCGTGGTGCGGTTGCCCGAGTGGAACGCGGCCGCGTACACGCGCGATCCGTCGGGCGTCACCGCGAGCGCGCGCGGCGTGTCGCCGAAGAGGGTGACGATGGTCAGCGGATCGCCGCCGAGCGACGCCCCCAGGTTCCTCGAATCGAAGACCCAGACGTCGGCCCGGCCGACCCCCGGCGTGGTGAGCTGCGGGTCGAAGGGCACGTTCTGACCGCGGTGCGCGGCCGTGATGAACGCCCTCTTCTTGCCGGGGCCGGCGAAGACGATGTCCCGCGGCTCGTCGCCGACGAGCAGCGTGCGCACCACGACACCTCCCCTCCCGCTCGCGTTCACCTTCACCACGCTCACGCTGTCGGAGAGGTGATTGACGACCCACACCTCGTCGTCGCTCCGGGCCGCGACCGCGACCGGCTCGAGCCCGACCGGCACGGCCCCCCGGTGGACGAGCCCATCGTTCGTGACGCGGAAGATCTCGAGTCGGTTGTCCGGCGTGTTCACGGCGAAGAGCAGCTTGCCGTTCGGCGAGAGGGCGAGCGGCCGGACCTGCCCGCTCTCGAACACCGTGAACGACGCCGCTGAGGCCTCTGCGCCGGCCGACATGCCCACGGCGAGCGCAGCCGCGAAGATGGTCTTGGAAATGGCACGAGGATACAGGAAGCGCATGAGACCTCCTTGAAAGGACGGCGGCGCACCGTCGCACAGAGGAGCACCGCGCGCTACGGGCGAGCTTGCACGCAGACACGAAGCAGGTGTGGACGGCGGACGCCCCCCGGAGTGCTTGGAACGGAACTCGACATCTCGATGCCGTACACGGGGCAATCGAGCGTCGCCGTCGCCGTCGCCGTCGCCGTCACCGCATCAGAGCAAACCTCGCACCAGCCGAAAGGCCTCCTTTGACAACAGGCCGTCCGCGACGACTGCACGCGTGCTTGCGCGACTTGAGGAGGCCGTCGAGCAAGCGTCAGGGCGCGACGATCCGTCCCGGCGCGGCCTCGGCGCCGTTCTGGGAGTGGCAGCTGTTGCAATCGCCGCTCATCTGCGCGGTGAGCATCTTGCGCTCCTTGTCGCCCTTCACCACCCGTGCGGTGATCGGGAACTTGACGGGAGTGCGATCTTGGAACGTGTCGAAGAGGAAGTTGCCCGACGAGTTGACCGGCAGCTTGATCACCCGCGCGTCCGCGGTCGTGATCTCGACGAACACCTTCTCGGCGTCCCCGTCGACGCCGAGGCAGTTATCGGGCTCGTGCCCGGTCGGGTAGACGGTGCCGACGATCGGCAGGCGCGTCGCGACCCGCGGCTCCTTCATCGAGTGGCAGGTCCGGCACGCCATGCCTGGATGCATGTGCGGCGATTCCTCATCGCCCTTCGTCCAGTGCTGGTCGCTGGTGCACACCGGAGGCTGCGCGAACGGATCGTCGCCGCCCGCGCCGCTCGTGACGCCCGAACCGCCCGCGCCGCTCGTGACGCCCGAACCGCCCGAGCCGCCAGAGCCGCCAGAGCCGGTCGCGTCGCCTGAACCGGTCGCGTCGCCTGAGCCGCTCGTCGGGTCCTCGTTTCCCGTGCCCGTCGTGTTCGTCGTGGTGGCCGACGTGGTCGGTCCCTCGCCGCTCGAGCTCGTCTCGTCGCCGCCCGCCGAGCCCGTCCCGTTCTCCGCGCCGGCGCCCTCCCCCGCATCGCCGCAGGCCACCAAAAGGATCGCTCCAACAAGAGTGAAGAACCGTGTCATCGCATGAACCTCCATCCAGCCTGCCTACGGACGATCGATCCCGGCCTGTCGGGGTGGGTCACGATCCGAGGCATGCAATTGCATCTCGCGACTCTCGATGATCTTTCGCGTCGACGCAATAGCTCGATCGCGCTCTCGCATGGAGGCTACCGCCAGCGGGCGTCGTGTCATTGCACGGCGACGCCACACCGCCGCGCGAAATGTGCAGCATCACGCGCGGACGGTGGTGCGCACTGCATTTCCGGGCATGCTGACGAGAGGCGTGCGGAGATGGATGGAAGGCAGCCAGCTCGATGCACCGATGAATTCTGGACACGGCCTCGATTTCTCATGAGAGCGGAGCGGACGAGGCCTTCTGGATCAACAACCGCTTGTAGCGTGCTTCGTTGAGGAGGACCGCCCCGCAGCTGTGGAGAAGGCGGCCCCTTCATTGCGCGGGCACGTTGTTGATATAGCGTTTCGCTTTCAGGAAGCCGCGGACCTCTCAAGTGCTGTTGATGTCGCGTTTCGCTTTCAGGAAGCCGCGGACCTCTCAAGTGCTGTTGATGTCGCGTTTCGCTTTCAGGAAGCCGCGGACCTCACAAATGCTGTTGATGTAGCGTTTCGCTTTCAGGAAGCACGCCCACCTTGAGCTTGCCTCGTACGAGCCCACGTCGCACCGCGACCCCATGGGCCGCTCTCCCGGCGACCGTCGCTTCGCCAGCAGCGACAGTCGTCCCGGTGATCAGGGGCTACAAGCGCTCGGACGCGCGCATCCAGGAGGACATCTGCGAGGTGCTCTCGGACCGTGACGACATCGACGTGAGCGACGTCACGGTCCGGGTGGAGAACGCCGAGGTCACGGTGCCCCGGCGCCACCACGAGCGCATCATCGAGCGCCGGGAGGCATCTTCTCGGGGTTCTTGCGCCAGAACTCCCTCTGGCACCACGTTGGGAGGAGCTGCTCCACGATGACCCCTTCTGCCGAGAGCGCCTCTTCGTGCTCGTGCCAGTCGGTGTCGCACGCGTTCACGATGGTGCTCTGACCGCCGTCCGCTCGGTGCGCGAGGTGCGCCGCCACGAGCTTCTTGTCGGAGTTGTCGAAGCGAGCGAGCGCCTCGGGCACGACGGCGTACTCGCCGTCGTACTTCACGGAGACGAACGCCGCCGTCCGGAGCTTCTCCATCGCCACGACGATGCCGTAGTCCTGGGCCGTCAGCTTCCTCCTGTACTCGCGCAGGATGCCGCGGGCCCTGTCCATGATCAGGCGGCGCCCGCCGTCGGCTCGAAACTCCTTGAGCCACGCGAAGACGACCCTCCGCTCGCTCGTGGGGACGTGCGTGTCCTTGAACGGCGAGGCGGGGTCGGCGGCGCTCGCGACGATGAGCACGTTGGTGTCGACGACATGATCAGCCACGTTGCTCGTCCTTCTCCATGCGGTCGAGCATCCGCTCCATCTGCCGCTCGACCTCGCCCACCGTGTCACCGAAGAACTTGTCGGGCCAGTTCGCGACCCGACCGTACTCGTTCACCTCGAGCGGCTCCAGCACCGACTCCCCCTCATTGCACCGCGCAAAGTACATGGCGCACTCGTCCGGCGTGATGCGCTCCTCGGCCATCAGCGTCTGGATCCGCCGGAAGAGGTGCTCCGAGTGCGTCTCCACGAGGAGCTGCACCCTGCGCTCCCGCACGGCCTCGACGAGCAGATCGCCGAGCGCCGATTGCGCCAGCGGGTGCAGGTGGAGCTCGGGCTCCGACATGATGACCGTCGAGCCCTCGGGCGCGAAGTACGCCGCGGTGACCACGGGCAGGACCTGGGAGACCCCGAACCCGACGTCGAGCAGGTTGGTCCGGTGGCCCTGGAAGGTGATCATGACCTGGAAGAACGTCGTCGCCTGGCGCTCGATCTCCATCCTGTCCGCGACCCCGAGCCGCGCGAGCCCTGCGGAGACCTGCTCGACGAGGCGGCCCCGCTCGGACCCGTCGGCGTGGCGGCCGACGAGGCTCGCGATCAGCGCCGGGATCGCGTGCTCGCCGCTCGATCCGAGCTGTCCGATCGAGCGCCCCGTCCAGGCGTAGTGGCGCGTGGGCACGCTCCGGTGGGGCCCGAGGTAGGCGAGCCGCTGGAGCTCCCGCGTCAGCGCGAGCGCGAGATCCTGCGCGTCGGGCCCCGCGGCGCCGAGCGCGGCGACCGCGTCGGCCGAAAAGCCGACGGAGCGCTCGGGCTCGTAGGTGCGCCGGGCCCGCCGGTCGTCGGGCAACGGGCCACCCGGGGCGGAGAGCGCGTAGGCGCCGTCTCGCTGGCGCGCGACGGCGTAGGCGCCCTCGCCGGTGGCGTACGAGAGCCGCTCCACGTAGGGATTCTCATCCTCGGCGGCGCCGTACTCCACCTCGTAGTCCACGGAGTCGAGCACGCGCGGCGCGGCCCCCTTTCCGATGCTCACGGGGCCGAACGTCAGGCGGAAGCCGAGCCCGGCGCGCACATCGCCCCCCGAGACGACGTCGGAGAGCCTGCCGAGGTCCAGCATCTCACCGGGATGTCCACCCAGGTTGAGCGCCAGGAGCCGGTCGGGCGACTCGATGGTTTGCTTCAGGAGCAAGAGCGGCTGGAGCAGGCTCGTCTTGCCGGCCGAGTTGACGCCGAGCACCAGCGTGAGCGGCCTGAGGTCGAACGCATGTGCGCCACGCCAGGACTTGAAATCCCGGAGTCCGAGCTTCGTGAACATCCTCTGTCTCCCTTTCCACGGAGGGCTCGCGCCGCAATGGGGTTCCCTGGTCTGTTGCTCGAAACGCCGGACGCGCAGCTCAGCGGTCCGGCGGATCGGCCCGGTAGCCCGGCTTCGGACCGGCCGACACGGAGGGCGCCGCGGCGCCTGGCTTGGCGCCCGCGGCGCTCGGCGCGCCGGGCGGCGCCGTCGCGGGCGCGCCCGCGCCGCCCGTCTCGCCCCCGGCCCCGACGAAGCGCACCCGCCCGAACCGCCGCGCCCTGTGGAAGTTCCCCTCCCCCAGGATGGGCGACCACGCCGCCCCGCCGTTGTTCTGCATGGCGTAGAAGTTCATCCGCCACGCGTCCCCCGGCGCCGGCGGCGCGGCCTTCGCCTTCGTGAACGAGCTCCACGGGATCTTCGCCTCGACCACGTACCCCCGGTCCTCGTCCGAGCCGTCGTCGATCGTCCCTCTCAGCGCGACCGCGCTCGCGAGCCCCGCGCTCCACTCCTCGTGACCGAAAGGCCCGCCGGGGCCGCCCCTTGGAGCGTTGTAGTCGTCGAACTGCGAGTCGAAGACGAGGTTCTGAGGGCTTATCTGGATCTCGTAATAGTCCTTGTTGTCCCCGTCGCCGTCAGGGTCGATCATCACCTCGACGGTGTCCCGCTCCCAGAGGTGCGGATCCCGCGCGCCCTCGGGGAACCCGCCGGTGATCGTCCTGTCGCCGACGTCGAATCCGACGTAGAGGAACCCGTCGTCCCAGAGCAGCCGCGCCTCGCCCTGCGTCGGCAGCGACGGATCCTCGCGGCCCGTGCCCACGTTGACGAACGGGCCTGTCGTCGCCGCCGCCTGCCACGCCGGCTCGTCGAGGCGGCCGTCGACGGCGATCACCGCGCCGGGCGCGAGCTTGCGCACCGAGAGCTCTTTCACGACGGCAGGCGGTCTTCTCCCGCTCTGGCCGGCGCCGCTGCTCGCCGGCGCGGGCGCGCGACCCGTCGCCCCGGACGGCGCGGCTTCCTGCTCGCCGCCGCCGCCCCGGGAGCACGCGGCGGCGAAGGCCACGGCGACCAGCGCGAGCGCCAGCAGGCGAGCGTGTGCGCCGTGAGGACCGTGCGCGCCTTGCGCACCGCCGACAGCGCGCCGCCGGCAGCAGGGCCCGAGCACGCGACGGCCGCTACTTCCGCCCCTTCTTGCGGGCGTCGCGCTCGCGCTTGCGCTGCGCCTTCTTGGCGTTGCGCTCGGAGGCGCTAAGCGTCTTCATCTTCGTCATGTTCGGGCCGCCCGCGCCGGCGCCCGGGAAGCCGCCCATGCCCGGCATCCCCATCCCGGGCATCCCCGGAAAGCCCATGCCTGGGAAGCCTCCCATGCCCGGCATCCCCATCCCGGGCATCCCCATCCCGGGCAGGCCGCCGCCGGCCATCATCTGCTTCTGCATCTCGCGCAGGTTCTTGGCCATGTTCATCTGCTTCATGCCGGGGATCTTGCCCAGGAGGCCCATGTTCTGGCCGAGGCCGCTCATCATCTGGCGCATGAAGAGGAACTTCTGGACGAGCTCGCTCACCGCCTCGGGCTTCGAGCCCGAGCCCTTCGCGATGCGCTCCACCCGCTTCGGCTCGCGGACCAGCGCGTACGGGTCGCTCTTCTCGAAGCGGGTCATCGACTGGATGATCGCCTCGATGCGGACGAGCTCGCGGTCGTCGAGGTTCACGTCCTGCGGCAGGCCGCCCGGGAACATGCCGCCGAGGGGCAGCTTGTCGACGAGGTCCTTCAGCGACCCCATCTTCTGGATCATCCGCACCTGATCGAGGAAGTCCTCGAGCGTGAAGTCGCCCTGGAGCATCCGCGCGGCGTCCTTCTCGGCCTTCTTCTGGTCGACGACCTCCTCGAAGTCCTGCATGAGGCCGACGACGTCGCCCATGCCGAGGATGCGGCTCGCCATGCCGTCGGCGCGGAACGGCTCGAACTTGTCCGTCGTCTCGCCGATGCCGGTGAAGAGCACCGGCGCGCCCGTCACCTCCTTGATGCTGAGCGCCGCGCCGCCGCGGGCGTCGCCGTCGAGCTTCGTCAGCACGACGCCGCCGATCGACAGCCGCTCGTTGAAGCCGCGCGCCGTCTTCACGGCGTCCTGGCCGATCATCGCGTCGACAACGAGGAAGATGTTCTCCGGCTTCGTCGCGTCCTTGATCTGCGCGAGCTCCTGCATGAGCGGCTCGTCGATCGCGAGGCGGCCGGCGGTGTCGTAGATGATGACGTCGCGGCCGAGCCGCTTCGCCTCGCCCCGCGCCGCGGCGCAGATGGCGACCGGCGACTCGCCCGGCACGTTGAACACGGGGATCTTGAGCGACTCGCCGAGGACCTTGAGCTGCTCGACGGCGGCGGGGCGCTGCATGTCGGCCGCGACGAGCAGCGGCTTTTTCCCCTGCTTCTCGAGGTAGCGCGAGAGCTTCGCACAGCTCGTCGTCTTACCGGAGCCCTGGAGGCCGACCATCATGATGCCCGTGGGCCCGCCGTCGGCCCAGGCGATCTCGTCGCCCTCGTGGGTCATCATCGCCTCGAGCTCGTCGTGGCAGATCTTGATGAAGTGGTCGCTCGCCGAGACCTGGTGGACCTCGCCGGCGTGCTTCACGCGCGTCTCGAGGGTGCGGCCGACCGCGGCCTCCTTGACCCGGGCGAGGAACGCCTTGACCACCCCGATCTCGACGTCCGCCTCGAGCAGGCTGAGCCTTACCTCGCGGAGCGCGACGTCGATGTTGCTCGCGGTGAGCTCCGTGAGCCCGGCGAGGCGGTTTCTGGCCTGACGAAAGCCCCGTGTCAGCGTGTCGAACATGGCAGGGCGGTCTTAGCACAGGGGACCGCGAGCGCGGATCCCCTTGCCCTTTCCAGCGGCGAGCGACGCACGCCGCGGGCGCGGCCGGCGCCCCTCCCGGCGGGGGCGCAGCGCGGGCGCACCGGGGGCCGACGCGGGCGCCGCCGGCGGGACGCCGCCGATGCGGACGCGCCCGACGCGGGCCGTCACATCCCGCGCCGGCCCGAGCGGCGGAGGATCGCGAGCGCGTCGGCGCACCTCGGCATGACCTCGGCGCTCTCCTTGACCTTGGCGTCCGCCGCGGCGAGATCGGCCAGCGCGCCGGGTCCGGCGGCCCCGTCGGGCGCCTCGAGCAGGGCGCGGACGCGCGCCTCGGCGGCCGTCGCGTCGAGCAGCAGGCGGTAGGCCCGCGCGCACGTGTCCTTGGCGCTCGCGGCGGGCGGCGTCGACGCGGGCATCCGCTCGAGCTCCGCGAGCAGCGCCTCGCGCGCGGCGCGCGGCTCGCTCGGGGCGTCGCGGAGGACGTCGATGGCGTGCAGGAGCGCGTCCGCCTCCTTCTGCTCGGCCGACTGGCCGCACCCGGGCGCCGCCTGGACCACGGCGACGGCAGCGAGCGCCGCGGCGATCCGCTTCGCCGCGGCGGTTCGCCGCGCGGCCGTTTCTGCTGCGTTCGCCGTTCCTGCCGCCCCTGCTGCGCTCGCTGCCCCTGCTGCGCTCGCCGTCCCTGCTGCGCCTGCCGCCCTCGCCGCCGTCCCTGCGCTGCCCGTCCTGCCGGGCCTCGTCATCACGCTGGGCGCCCTCAGTCGGCCGGCTTCGCGGGCGGACCCATCTGGATGCGCTCGCCGAGGTAGGAGCCGATCAGCGTGAAGAGCACGCCGATGAGCGCCATGATCACGTACATGAACAGCGGCATCGTCCGGACGGTCTGGCTGTGCAGGAGGTAGAAGACGGTCGGGATCGCGACGAGGAACGAGGCGACGACCGGCTCGAGGAAGGTCTTGCCGGGTGAGATCATGCCGAGGAGGACGCCGCCGATGAACCAGACGGGGATGGCGACGATCATCCCGTTCGACCCCTCGAAATCGAGCTGCTGCACGATCATGGGGAGGCCGCCGACGAGGGCCGCGGTGAGCACGCTCTGCAGGACGAGGGCGATGAGGCACCAGAGGATCGAGAAGCCCTCCTGCTGGTAGCGGCGGTTGCGGTCGAGCTCGGAGTCGCGGAAAGGCGCGAGCGAGCCCATCCTGGCGCCGCACGCGATGCAGCGCCCGCTCGCCGTCACGGAGGCGTTGTTCGCGCCGCACGACGGGCACACGATGGAGCTGTCGTTCTTCGAGGGCATCGCGGCTAGGCTAGGCAAGGCGCCGCGTGCGGGCAAGCGCGCGGCGCGGTCCCCCCTGCACCGCGGTCGTGCGAGCGGGGCGGCTCCCTGCACCGCGGCCGTGCGAGCGCGCGGCGAGCTCAGGGGCAGCCCCGTGAGGACGGTGGGCCGCTTGACGGTGCGCGCGGCGCCTAGCGACCATGCAGGCCCATGGCACGCACGGCCCCGGTCCCGAACATTCCCGCCATTCCCGGCATGAACCCGGGCACATTCATCCTGGGTGGCGGGGGCGGAGGGGGCGGCGGCCGCGGCCGCGGAGGGCGGGGCCGCGGCGGCGACCAGGGGGCGGGCGGCAAGAGCGGCGGCAAGGGGCCGCGAGGCGGCGGCAAGAACGCAGGCGCGTGCGGGCCGGGGAGCGGCGGCGGGTGCCCGAATCCGTCGCACGGGCGCGGGGGCGGCACGTCGGCCGGGGATCCGGTCGATCCGGTGACGGGGCGGGTCTACACCGCGAAGGCCGTAGATCTGGCGCTCGGCGGGATGATCTTGCCGCTCCGGATCGAGCGGAGCTACTCGTCGGAGACGAGCGACGTGGATCTGGGGCTCGGGTTCGGGTGGAGCCACTCGCTGGCGTGGGCGATCGAGGAGCGGCGGTGGACGCTGCGTGTCCTGGAGCCCCACGCGGCGCCGACCGAGGCGGAGATCCCCGAGCCGGGCCATCCCGTCCCGATGCCCTGTGGCGTGCTGAGGCGTCACGAGGGCGGCTACACGCTGGAGGCGGGCGGCGTGCTGCTCGTCTTCGGCGAGAGGGAGGAGAGCAGGTGGCTGCTGTCGCGCATCGTGGACCGGTACGACAACGAGATACGGCTCTCGTACGAGCGAGGGCGCCTGTCTCATGCGACCGACGCGGTGGGGCGGATGGTGCGGGTGCGTCGGCGCTCGGATGGAATGATCGCTGCGTTCGAGGTGAAGGACGAGTCGGCGGGAGGCGAATGGCGAGCTTTTCGGACGTACCGTTATGATGACCGCGGCGATCTGTTGGCGGCGCGCGACGCGGCGGGCCACGAGGAGCGGTACGAGTACGACGAAGAGCACCGCATGCTCCGGCGCCGCGAGCCTGGGGGATTGGTGGCGGAGTTCCGCTATGGCGACAATGGCCGCTGCGTGGAGGCGTGGTGCCATCGCGAGGGCAACGACGCGCTCGATCCTGACGTGCCGGACACGCTGGATGACCGGGCGACGAGGGCGAAGGGGTTCTGTCACGTCAAGATCGAGGACTGCGAGCACTTCGTCGAGGTGATCACCTCGCGCGCGATCCGGCGGATTGAAGGCAACCACCTGGACAAGGCGGACAAGGTCGCGTGGTACGGCGGCCTGCACTCCTACACGTTCGATGCCGCGGGCAACGTGCTGGCGTATCGGGACGCGCTGGGGCACTCGTGGAGCTGGGAGCGAGACGAGCTGGGCAGGCTGCGCGTCGCCACGGATCCGATGGGAGCGAGGGCCGCGTACGAGTACGACGAGCGCGGCTTCGTCAAAGAGGTGCGCGATGCCCTCGGCGGGTTCGCGCGCTACGAGCGGAACGCGCAAGGTGATGTGGTCGCGGTCGACGACGACCTCGGACCGGTGGTCCGCTTCCGCTACGACGAGCGCGGCTTGCTCGTCGAGGCGACGTTGCCGAACGGCGCTGTGACGCGGATGGCCTACGACGCGCTCGGCAATCGTGTGGAGGTGATCGAGCCGGACGGCGCGCGGCGGCAGATTCGTTATGATTTCCTGGGACGGGTGACGAGCTTCGTCGACGAGCGCGGGCTGGAGACGTCGTATGGATACGACCCCTGCGGAAGGCTGCTCCGTGTGCGGCGGCCGAGCGGCGCGACCGACTGGTACGGTTATGATGTCGACGGGAACCTGTCGGAGATCGCGGACGCCGATGGGCGGGTGACGACGCTGCGGTGGGGCGGCATCGGGGCGGTGACCGAGGTGGTGAGGCCGGACGGGAGCGCCGTGCGGTACTTCTACGACCGGGAGCAGGACCTCGTGCGGGTGGTGAACGAATCCGGCGAGGAGCACCGGTACGGGCGGCGCGGCGAGGGGCGGATCGACGAGGAGCGGACGTTCGACGGGCGGCGGATCCACTACCGTCACGATGTGATGGGGCGGATCACGCAGATCCGGGACGGCGTGGGTCAGATCGAGTTCGCCTACGACCCGTACGGCCGGCTCGTGAGCCGGAGCTTCACGGATGGGCGGACGGAGAGCATCGGTTATGACCTGCTCGGCCGGATCGAGCACGTGACGAGCGGAGAGGTGGCGTGCGAGTACACCCACGACGCGCGCGGGAGGGTGGTGCGGGAGACCGTGACGCAGGGCGAGCGGCGGACGGTGGTGGAGACGGCGCACGACGCGCTGGGCAAGGCGGTGCGCACGAGCGGGCCGTTCGGTCGGATGGAGATCGCGCGCGACGTGGTGGGGCGACCGGTGGCGGTGGCGGTCGGAGACGTCGGCGCGCAGGCGATGAAGTTGCGGATGACGTACGATCCAGCGGGCCACCTGGTCGACCGCTTGCTGGCCGCGGGAGGGCGTATATCGGAGGGGGTGACGCCGGATGGACTCCCGTCCGGGGTCCAGGTGATGGGCCCCAGGGCGACTCCTGCGGTGCGACCGGGCGAGCCGGCGTGGGTGGGGCCGCTGCAGCATGAGGTGACGTTCGCGCAAAGCTACGAGTGGTCGGCGGCCGGGCTGCTCGGCGCGGTGGGCAGCGGCGAAGCGGACGCGGCGTATGTGGAGTACCTGCGCGACGCGCAGGGGCGGGTGGTGGGGCGGCAGCGGGTGAACGGAGCGCGTCGGGAGCTGATCGAGGGATATCGCCACGGGCCTGGCGGGGAGCTCCACGAGAGCGCCGCGCCGCGGGAGTATGCGCCAGGCGGGCAGCTCAGGAGGCGGGGAGGCGCGGAGCTCGCGTATGACGAGCGCGGGCGGATGACGAGCAAGCGGCTGCCGGACGGGCGCGTCGCTCGCTTCGAGTGGGGCGACGACGATCTGCTCCAGGCGGTGCGGTTGCCGGACGGGCGGGTGGTGCGCTTCGCCTACGACCCGTTCGCGCGGCGGCTGGAGAAGCGGGTCGAGCGGGGGCGCGACCGGGTGGTGGAGAGCGTGACGCGGTATACCTGGAGCGGGGACGCGCTGGTGTACGAGCTCCGCGAGCTGTTCCCGGAAGCGGGCGGGGAGCCGGTGGTGGAAGAGCGGACGTATGCGGTGCTGCCGGAGGGCGTGACGCCGCTCGCGGACCGGGTGCGGCGGGGCGACAGCGACGAGGTGCGGTACTACGTCGAGGCGCCGAACGGGATGCCTGCGGCGCTGGTGGGCGGCGACGGACGGCTCCTCGGCGAGCTCGAGGCATCGCTGTTCGGCAAGGTCGACAGGGAGCAGGCCGGGCTGACGCCCGTGCGGTTTCCGGGGCAGTACGCCGACGAGGAGACGGGGCTCTACTACAACCGGTACCGGTACTATGATCCGGAGACGGGGCAGTACCTGAGCCCGGAGCCCATCCGGTTGGAGGGGAGTTTGATGGCATATGCGTACACCGACGGATGGCCCATCGACTTCGCCGACATCGATGGTTTGATGCGATGTACCATCACACGTAGGGATGGCTCAGCCGTGGAGGACGTTAGCGGATTCAACGATCCACTGACCGGAAACAGAAGGACACCTGACCAGCTTCATCCAGCCGTTCAGGCTGCCTTGCCTCCGTCCAACGCTCGAGGTCCGGCATCGCGAACGCCCTCGTCGGGCTGCGCGGAACCATGGGCGTTGTCCAGGCATCTTGACGACTGGGAATCCCGCAACGCGCCGAAGACTTGCCGACCAGAAGATCCGAGATGGCGAGATAACCTCAAGGCTGCACTCGGAGAAATCAACCCCCGCGGAGGCATTGCGTCTGCGGAGGTCGACTTGCCGCGGGCATCTTGTCCGAACTGCTCTCAAACGATCCCTCGTCTCTGGGCGCTCGCCGGCCAGATGCCGCCGAACGGCGTGATCGCCCCAGGCTACCAGGGGAAGAGGCGGAGGGGACCAGTCGGGCCGACGACCGATCCTGCGCCTCTCTATTTCCACCACCAGTCGTCAAATCATCTCGCCAGCACGAGTGACTATGGCGTTCGCCAGCTCGGCACCTGGAGTCACGGCGAAACTGGATGGAAGCGCCGTCCCCAGAGGTGAGAGCCATGCACATCTACTCGTCGCGCATGCTGAAGTATCTATCAGGACCCCAGAGCAGCTTCAGGCCATGGTCACCCGATGCCTTGCAGAGAGTCGAGCGCGAGCATGGGCCGCTATCGAAGAAGCATTGGGAGATCGAGAAATCGCTGTTCGAGGCCGGTGGACGTCGCGGCTCTCCAGTCATTGGACCCTATGTCTTCGGAGCTGCCGAGTGTCTTCGCGAGGGCAATGCACCGCTATACAATCGGAGCGCCGTTGACGGCTCGCGCGCGACGCTGTTTGCCTGCTCACCGCGCGGCGGGCTCTATGTGTCACCCTCGGGTTCGGTCGAAGATCATCGGGGGTACTTTATTGGTCGTGAGGCCCACTCTGTGATCGAGCGACTCGCAATGATCGAGGGGCGCGAGTGGCTGCCCATGCGAGCGGTCCTCGTTGGACACTGTCCAGACATGACGCTAAAACGATCGAATCTAAGATCAATACGGGAAGCCAGCGACGGCTCTGTTGAGGTTTGGGCGGACGAAGACGCCCTGATCGTGACAAAATCGCTCAATGGCAACAGAGCGTACTTTGGATCGTTCGAATCGATGAGTCGAGTTCTTCGAGCCCTGTCTTCATCGAGCATTTTCGTTTACATAGAATCGGACTCTCCGGTTGAGCGCATAGACTCGGACGACGTCGAGTGGACGGCTCCGCTCGAGAGCAAGGCGCAATACAACATGAATGGTGAACGACTGATCGGGAGCGACCCCTCCGCACGACTCACGTTCGAGGCAACCGGTCGCAAGGGGCGCGTCGTCGAGAAGAAGGTATTCCACCGCGACCGCACAGAAGTCACGCGTTACGCCGCGGCCTCCAGATATCTTGAAAAACTCGTTTCAAACCGAGTCGTTCGTCATTGTGATATACATGGCCTGTTTCGCGACCCGACGCTCGCAGGCGGATTCGATGCGTTGGCCACCGAACTCGAGCGACGGGATCTGCCATTTCATGATGCGTGGTTCGAGTTCGAGGAGAAATTTGGTGGGATCGCCTGGGAGAACATCCATCTCCGTCGCATGGAGATGTCTTTGGGGATATGGCAGTGCTTGTCCGCCTCTGTGAAGGACGAGCCTGCGTGGCGAATCAAGTCGGGCCAGCTCGCCCCAGATGTATGGCCAACGGCGCGCTTCGGGGAACGTCATCTCATCTTGGCAGGGGCCATGGACAATTTTGACGATCAGCTATTCGTCGATGATCACGGCGTCGTGTATCGGCTCGTGGGTCTGCTCGACGAGCTCAGCGCGGAAGCGACGGACGGTCGCTCGTTCCTCGAGAAAATGGCCGCCGAATGGGAGATGTACGGATCGATTGAGGAGTCGGCCCCTACGACGATTGATGCAGATATGTCAGAGGAGCTCGTTGGACGACTGTCGCTCTCACCTCTGGAGGAGGCTTCGGACGCGGTGTCACGCGTGTTTCGTAGCGACCAGCTCTGGGTTTGGCAGCATCTCGCCTTTGCTTCCAACACGGCCAAGACGACGCTGGTAGCGCGTACGCCGCAGGCGGTCGTTGATGCGGTCAAGATCGCGCGCGAAATAGATCCGAGCGTCGGTGTTTCCGTGCGGAGAGACCTCCCGGGGGGGCGAGCGCGCCTCTCCGCGCTCCGCGCTGCGGGGATGAGTGTGCGGGAAATGTTCTGAAATAGTGGCTCTTTCCGTGGGTGCCAATCCGTCGGCGCCGAGGCGCAGCCTTGAGCGGCCCTTCGCCCGTGTCCTGCGCGCCGCGACCGGCATCCTGCGCGCCCATGGCCGCCACGCCCGAGCCCGCTCCTCCCCTCGCCCGCGTCGCCGCGGCCGTCCTCATCGAGCGCGGCCGCGTCCTGCTCACCCAGCGCAAGGCGGGCGCGCGCATCGAGGCGCCTGGGAGCTCTCCGGCGGCAAGGTCGAGGCCGGCGAGGACCGGCGAGACGGCGGTGCACCGCGGCCGGCGCTCCGGCTATATACTCGTCGAAGCGTGCCCACCGATCCGACCTCGACCCTGGAATCCATGACGCCCGGCCCGCGCGGCCCGGGCGGCGATGGCCTCGACGTGGCGGGGCCCGATCCGGAGCTGCTCGCGCTGCCGTCGCCGCCCAAGCAGGAGCGCACGGTCACGGTGGCGCTGATGGCGGCGACCGCGATCGCCGCGCTGTGGATGGCGGTCGCGCTCCTCGGCGAAGCGCGCTACGCGCTGTCGCCGGGCCAGCCGACGGACGTGGGAGAGCTCGCGTCGCTGCGCCCGCAGGCGGACCTCGCGAACCGCTACGTGCGGGCCGTGGGCCTGCTCGGGACGCGCGGCGCGATCCGGTACGGGCGGGCCGCGGAGGGCGACTCGTTCCGGCTGGCGCCGGTGGCCGGCAACCCGGGGTTGTGGGTGGAGATCCGGGTGCCGGAGGGCTTCGAGGGCCCGCGCTTCGTCCCGCCGAGCACGTTCGCGGGGCGGCTCGTGCCGTTCAAGGAGGCGGGCGTCCGGCACGCGCGGCTGGCCGCCGAGGTGGAGGAGCAGTCGGGGGCGGCCGTCACGGACGATGCCTGGCTGCTCATCGACGGCAGCTCGCCGCGCGCGTCGCGCTGGGCGGTCGCGCTCGTCGCCCTGTTCCTGGGGTTCGCCGGCTGGAACCTGTTCGGGATCGCGCGGGTGCTCCACCGAGTGCGGGACGCGAGGGACGCGCGCCGCGGTTCTTGACGCGCTCGCGGCAGGGGAGCAGGACGCTCCCCGTCCACCGATGCCCAAGGTCACGTTCGTCAACGAGCACAGGATGGTCGAGACCGCGCCGGGTCGTCTCCTCAGCGACATCGCGGCCGAGCTCGGGATAGCTGTCTGCCGCGAGGCGTTCCGGGGCACCGGCGTCGGCGATTACACGTGCTGGGTGAAGGGAGAGCCTGGCGCGACGTCGCCCCCGACGCTCCTGGAGAAGCTGCTCGGCGCGCGCGGCCAGCGGCGGATGGCGAACAGGACGCGCGTGCTCGGCGACGTGCAGGTGTGGACGCAGGCCGGCCCAGGCAACCGGCTGCGCACGCCGCGGCCGATCGCGCCGCCGCCGAGCCCGGCGACGGATCCGGAGGCCGCGCGCAAGCCCATCGACGCGAGCGGCAGCGCGGCGTTCCCGTACGGTGATCCGCGCGCGGTCGGCCAAGGCAAGCGCGAGCCGATCGCGGCGGGCGCGCTCGAGGCGAAGGCCGCGAAGGAGAAGAAGGCGAAGGCAGCCCCGGCGAAGGCGGCGGAGGGCGCGGCGAAGACACCGGAGGCCGCGGCGAATGCGCCGGAGGCCGCGGCACCCAAGGCCGCAAAGGCGCCGAAGGCTGCTGCCAAGGCGCCGGAGGCCGCGGCACTGGACGCCGTCGAGGCGCCGGAGGCCACGGTGCCGGAGCCTGCCGCCCAGGCGACGGAGGGCGCGGCGAAGACACCGGAGGCCGCGGTGTCGGAACCTGCTGCGAAGGCGCTGGAGGCTGCGGCGAAGACACCGGAGGCCGTGGTTCCGGAGCCTGCCGCCAAGGCGCCGGAGGCCGCGGAACCCGAGGCCGCGGCCGAGGCACCCGAACCAGCAACGGCAGCCAAGGAGACCGGCGGAGGGGCATCGGAGTAGCGCTCGTCGCGCGCTCACGTCACGCCGACGCCGGCGAAGTCGGAGGCGTCGATGGCCTGTTGTCTCGAAGATCCTCCCGCCCCCTGACGCCTTTAACAGGGCGTGAGTATGTTCTTAAGGCGCTGAAGCGGCTTCGTCGAAAGGATTGAGGAGCTTCACGCCCATACGCACAACGTCGCGGGTGTTGCGGGTGACCAGGATGAGGTTCTGCACAATGGCCGTGGCTGCGAGGAGGCCATCGGCGGTCGGTAATCTGTCGGGTACGGACAGGCGACGCCAGGTTTCTGCGATCTCCTGAGTGACTGGCAAGATTCGCCCACCAAACGAGACGAGGATGCGGTCGAACCACGTATCGGGTTCCCCTACCGTTGCCGGCACCCGGCAGAGCTTCCTCCTACCCCTGCCGGGTCTCCGCAGCGCTTCCCCCTATCCCTGCCGGCACCCGGCAGAGCTTCCCCCTACCCCTGCCGGGTCTCCGCAGCGCTTCTCCCTACCCCTGCCGGGTGTCGGCAGCGCTTCCTCTTCCCCCTGCCGGTACCCGGCAGCGCTTCCCCCTACCCCTGCCGGGTGTCGGCAGCGCTTCCCCTTCCCCCTGCCGGCACCCGGCAGCGCTTCCCCCTACCCCTGCCGAGCCTCCGCAGCGCGGATGCTCCGGAAGGCGCACGCCCCGACTCGGCCCCACGGTCGAGCACCCCTCTCCCCTGCGTCGACAGATCCCGCGAAGCAGCCCCGATCTCATGTCGCGGTGCGCCGCGGTCGTCGTGGCGACGCGCTCCAGGTTGTGTGGCTGCCCGCGCCGCCCGGCGTGCTATGCACGCGCCGATGAGCGACGTGGTGGTGATCGGCGGCGGTGTGGCCGGGTGCGCCTCGGCGCTGGCCCTGGCTCGGCGCGGGCTGTCTGTCCGCGTCCTCGAACGCAACCAGGGCGAGGGCGCTTCCTGGGCGGCGGCGGGGATCATCGGCCCCCAGCTCGAGGCCGCGAGCGACGGCCCGCTCGCGCGGCTCTGCCTCGCGAGCCGCGCCCTGTACGCGGAGCTCGCCGCGTCGCTCGTCGAGGCGACGGGGATCGACGTCGGGTACCGGCAGAGCGGCGCCCTCCGCGTGGCGTTCACCGCCGAAGGTCGCGAGGAGATCGCGGGCGAGATCGCGTGGCAGCGCGAGGCCGGCCTCGCCGTGGAGATCTGCGACGGCGACGGGGCGCGCGCGCACGCGCCGGCGCTCTGCGACGAGGTCGCCGGCGGCGTGTGGCTCGCCGACGAGGCGCGCATCGATCCGCCGTCGCTCATGCGCGCGCTGCGCATCGCGGCGGAGCGCGCGGGCGTGCAGTTCAGCACCGGGGCGACCGTCCGGCGCATCGTGGTCGAGCGGGAACACGCGCGCGGCGCGCAGCTCGAGGACGGGACGAAGGTCGAGGCGCGCTGGACGGTGATCGCCGCCGGGAGCTGGTCGTCCCTGCTCGACGCGTCGGGCCTCGCGCCCTCGGCGGTGCGCCCGGTCCGCGGGCAGATCGTCGAGCTCACGCCGGCGTCGCCGGTGCTCTCGCAGGTCGTCTACGGCCCCGGGTGCTACCTGTCGCCGCGCGACGACGGGCGCGTGCTCGTCGGCGCGACCGTGGAGTTCGCCGGCTACGTCACCGCGGTGACGTCGCGCGCCGTGCGCGACCTGCTGACCGCGGCGCTCCGGCTCGTGCCCGCGCTCGGCGACGTGCCGATCGGCAGGACGTGGGCCGGCCTCCGGCCCCACCCGAAGGACGCGCTGCCGATCCTCGGCCAGGGGGAGATCGCGAACCTCATCTTCGCGACAGGGCACTTCCGCAACGGCGTCCTGCTCGCCCCCGTGACCGCGAAGATCGTGGCAGCGCTGATCGCCGGAGAGGAGCCGCCGCTCGATCTGTCGCCCTTCTCGGCCAGGCGGCCCGGCATCGCCGGCTGAGCGGCCAAGATCCTGCTACGATCCAGCCATGTCGTCCAGGAGTGCCGTGCTTGCCGAGGCCCTGCAACTTCCCCCGGAGGAGCGAGCAGACGTCGCGAAGCGCTTGATCGCGAGCCTCGACGGACCCGCGGACGAGGACGTTGAGGCTGCCTGGCTCGCCGAGGTGGAGCGACGCCTGCAGGACGTCGACCGCGGCACAACGACGGTGGAGCCCTGGGACGCTGTTCGGGAGCGGCTCGCCAAGCGTCTCCGCACGAACCGCAAATGAGGGTCGTGGTCATCGGCGAGGCCGATGCCGAGCTTACCGCTGCAGCGGACTGGTATGAGCAGGAGCGAGAGGGGCTCGGTGACGATCTGCTGGCCGAGGCCGATCGCGTACTGAACGCAATCGCGGCAAGCCCGACCACATGGCCTCTCGTTCCGGGCAGCAAGAAGGTCCGCCGATTCCTGTTCACACGGTTCCCGTACGTGGCCTACTTCGTTATCCGGGACGAACACGTCCTCGTGCTGGCGTTCGGCCACACGAGTCGGAAGCCCGGATATTGGCGAAGCCGACTCAAATAGTGAACGGGAGGGACGTACCTGCTCGACACGCCGTTGGAGCCGATCACGCGTCCGCGACAGCACACCGGCCAGGGCTGCGCTACGAGCACCGGCGGAGGGAGATGGCGGGCGCCGCGCTGTACCTCGTCGCCCGAGCAGGAACTTTTCGCGGGGCTCGCCGTGTCTTGAGAGTGTCAGGGGAACGAGGCGGCGCCCAGCCCTCCTGCTCCCGGTCCAGCCCATGCCCACGTCTCCCCACACCTCGTTCGTCGATCGGCTCCTCGCCGAGCTCCCGTGCCTCCTGCGCGCGGCGCGGCGCCTGACGCGCTCGGAGCAGGACGCCGAGGATCTGGCGCAGGCGACGGTCGTGCGCGCGATCGAGCGGCACGCCGACCTGCGCGACGAGGGTCGCATGCGCGCGTGGCTGCTCCGCATCGAGCGATCGGTGCTGCTCAACGCGACGCGCGGCGCGCGGCAGCGGCTCGAGGTGATCGAGGGGGGCCGCGGCGCCGAGTCGGTGCCGGAGCCGCAGGGAGATCTGGAGGCGGAGCTGCTCGAGCGCGGCTTCGCGGACGAGGTCGAGCGCGCGCTCGCGCGCTTGCCTCCGGAGTGGCGCGAGGCGCTGCTCCTGCGGGAGGTCGAGGAGCTTTCCTACGAGGAGATCGCGGATCTCCAGGCGTGCCCGGTGGGCACGGTGCGATCACGGCTCTCGAGGGCGCGGCTCGCGCTCGTCGAGGGCCTCTCCGAACGGCGCGAGGAGACGTCATGGCAGGGTGCAACCGCGAGTGGTTCGAGAACATTTCGGCGTGGCACGACGACGAGGTGACGCCCGGAGACGCGGCGCGGATCGAGGCGCACGTGGCCGGCTGCGGGCCCTGCCGGCGCGCCGCGGAGCTCCTCGGCAGCGTGCGGCGCGCGCTCGTCGCGAAGGCGGACGGGGAGGTCCCGGAGCGCCTGCGCGATCGGGCGGAGGCCGCCGCGCGGAACGCGCGCGCGCGGCGCCGCGGCCCCTGGGCGATCACGGCTGCCCTCGGCGCGGCCGCGGCGGCCGCCGCGCTGCTCGTCGGCAGCCCGAGCCGGGGCGTGAGCGCGGCGATGGCCGACGAGCTCGTGAGCCACCACGTGCGCGGCTTCGCGCGCGAGCGCCCGTGCGACTTCGAGTCCTCCGATCCGGGCGCCGTCGCCGGGTGGCTCGAGGGGAAGCTCGGCTACGCGGTGACCGTCCCGGCGGTGTCCGGCGCTCGGCTGCTGGGGGCGCGGCTCTGCCAGATCGGCGACACGCGCACGGCGGCGCTCATGTACGCGAGCGGGGACAAGCCGCTCACGGTGTTCGTGCCGCCGCCCGGCTCCGGGGCCGCGACGGCGGCGCGCGCGCTCGCGGGGCGCGGCGTGGGGTGCACCCAGGGGCCGCTCGGCAACGCGATCTGCGCGAGGAGCGTGGAGCAGCCGGTGCTGGCGGTCGCAGAAGTGGACGCAGCGGCGCTCGCGCCGGCGCTCTCCGGGCGCTGATCGCCCCCATCGCGAGGACCCATGACGATCGGTTCATTGCTGACGCTCTTCGGCGCGGGGCTCCTGACGTTCGCGTCGCCCTGCGTGCTCCCGATGCTCCCCATCTATCTGTCGGCCCTCGGCGGCGCCGGGGCGCTCGGCGGCCCGGACCGCGCGGCGGCCAAGCGCGGCGTGCGCCTCGCCGGCGTCGGCTTCGCGATCGGCCTCGCGCTCGTGCTCGTCGCGCTCGGCGCCGGCGCCTCGGCGATCGCCGCGGTCCTCGCGCCCCATCGGCGCGCGTTCACCGTCGTGTCCGGCGCGATCCTGGCGCTCTTCGGCGCGAAGCTCCTGGGCGTGCTGCGCCTCCCGTGGCTGGAGCGCGAGGCGCGCCCGCTCCTCTCCCGCCTCCCGGGCACGGGCGGCTTCTGGGGGGGCATGCTCTTCGGGATCGCCTTCGCGGCAGGGTGGACGCCGTGCGTCGGCCCGGTGCTCGGCGCCGCGTTGACCTACGCGGCCAGCGCGGGCGCGAGCCCGCTCACCGGCGCGATCCAGCTCGGCGCGTACGCCGCGGGCCTCGCCGCGCCGCTCGTCGCCGCGGCCTTCGTCGGGCCGGCGGCCGTCGAGCTCGCGCGCCGCCTGGTGCCGGCCACGCCAGCCCTCCAGCGCCTGACGGGGGCGCTGCTCATGGCCGCCGGGATCGCGGTCGCTGCCGGCCAGCTGGACGCCCTCTCGCCGGCGCCCGCGGCGGCCGTGGAGGCGGGCGCGCCCTGCGAGAGCGGCCCCGCCGGCGCGTGCGCGGCCCCGGAGGGCGCCGTGGCGCACGGCGACGTCGCGCTGCCCGAGGGGATGCCTCGGCTGCTCGAGTTCGAGAGCGCGCACTGCGCGGTGTGCGAGCGCATGGCGCCGCTCGTGAAGGATCTCGAGGCGCGCTGCGCCAAGGAGGCCGGCACCGTCCTGCGCATCCAGGTCGACGATCCGCGCGGGCAGGCCCTCGCCTCCCGCTACGGCGTGCGCTTCGTGCCGACGTTCCTCAGCGTCGACGCCGCCGGGCAGGAGGTCGAGCGCGCCGTCGGCGAGCAGTCCGCCCAGCGGCTCGCGAGCCTCATCGGCGACGTCCGCGGCGAGGCGTGCCCCCCTGCCTTGTGAGCCACGGCGGCGGGGGCTCGCTCCCGTCATCCCCGGAGGCCACCCGAGCTTCGCGGAGCGTCGTGTACCAGCTCTCAGGCGGAAGACATCATTCCACGATGGGCTACGTCGCCGCGAGCCACGCGCGCACCTTGGCGAGCACCGCGACATCGGCGGGCGGGAAGAGCTCGTCCCGGAGCTCGTCCGCCTCGGCCCAGCGCACGGCGGCGACATCGAGCGCGGCGGGCGCGGGCGAGCCCTCGGCGAGGGCGGCGGCGTAGAAGAGGAGGAGCACCGGTCTCTTCGGATAGCGGTGGTAGGTCACGTCGACGATATCGCCGACCCGGATCTCGACGCCGATCTCCTCGCGCAGCTCGCGGATCAGGGCGTCTCGCGGATCCTCGTCGGCCTCGACCTTGCCGCCGGGGAACTCCCACGCGCCCTCGAGGTGCGCGCCCGCCTTGCGCTGCGTGAGCAGGACCCGGCCGCGCTCGATGATGACGGCGGCGGCGACGAGGACGAGCGGAGGAGCGGGATCGGGCGTGGCGGACATGGGCGCGTAGAATGTCGGTCGCGGCGCGCAAGACAAGCGAGAACGACGCGCTCGACGCTGTACTTCCCTCCCAATTCTTCATTGCCTCGCTCGGCTGGGATTTCTCACCCTCGCACTCGATCTCCGGTGGCGGCGGGACCGGGCTCCGGTGGCGGCGGGAGCGGGGCGCGATCGGCAGCACCGGCACGAGCGGCAGCACCTCCGGCAGGCCAGCGCGGCCGGTCGCGTCCAGCCCTCACGGCTCGTAGCTGGGCAGCTCGATCACGTAGGCGTCGACGGTATCGCCGTTGCCCCAGTCGCTCCCGAACACGGCGCGCGTGCCGCTCGGGCTGGGCACGGTGTGCGGCTCGGCCCAGTACGGCTCGGCGAGGCGGCTGTTCTCCTTGCCCCAGCTCCGGTGGCGGCCGATCCGGCAGACCTTGCCGGTGCTCGTGTCGGCGATCAGATTCTCCATGTCGAGCACCCCTCTGCCCGACGCGTCGCCGATCGACGACACGAACACCCGCCCCGGCTGCCTGTACGCCATCCCCGAGATGTGCCCTGTCGGTGGATAAGGCCACCCCGTCTCCGGCCCGATGACCACCTTCGAGGTCCCCTCCGCGAGATCCCATGTCACGAGGAGCCCGATGTCGTCATTGCCGCCGGGACCGGGATCGTACACAGCCCCGTTCCAGGTGTCGTGACCGTTCACCATGCTCAGCGACGCGTGGCCGTACGGCTCCAGCAGGTCCAGCGTACGCACCACGTTCAGCCGCGGATCGGTCACCCCGCCGCTGTCGCTCAGGAACGCGAGCGTCCCGCTCGGCGCGACCTGGGCGGGGTTCTCGTCGAGCGCCTTCCTGCCGAGCACCGCGTTCTGGCCGATATCATAGATGAACACCTGATCGTCGCACGTGAGGCCGATGCGGCTCGAATCCCACGACATGAACAGCGGGTCGCCGCCCGCGCTCGCGCCGCCCGAGCAGAAGTCGAACGTCGTCACGACCTCCTTCGTCCCGGCGCCGACGTGGTAACGGATGAAGTCCCTGTCGTCGACGTAGAACAGGACGTCGGGATCGGAGGTGTGCCAGTAGACCTGCTCGATGTCCGCCGGCGAGATGTCGAGCGCCTCGATGAACTGGTACGTCTTGCCGTCGTAGAGCTGGTGCTCGCCGGCCGCGACCGAGAAGAGGAGGAGCCTCGACTCGTCGGCGTTCCACGCCGAGATGGTCGAGTACATCGGCTTGATGACCGGGTCGTTCCCGCCGCCCGGCGCGACCGCCGTGATCCGGCGGATCGTGGTGCCGAACTCGGCGTCCGTAACCACCTCGCCGAGCGCCGGCTTGGCGAGCTCGGTCATCGGGTGCGCTTCCTTGTCCTGCACCAGGCCCGCGCAAAGATCGATCGGCTCGCCCGGACCCGCGCCGCCCGCGCCTACCGAGCCGCCCGTCCCCGTCGCGCCGGCGGCGCCCGTCCCCGCAGCGCCGCCGGATTCGCCCGTTCCGCCGGTCCCGCCGTCTCCGGTCGACGAGCCGCCGTCGGAGCAGGCGGCGAGGAAGGAAGAGAAGACAAGGACGGTGGCAGCGACGCCGACTCTCATGGGATTTCCTTCGCGCGAGCCACGACGCGTGGCCGCGGCAGCATACCCCGAAGCGGAGGCAGCGATGCCTCCGCGAGCACCGGCGCCAGCACGACCTGCGCGTCACGCCCCGCTGCCGGAATCGTGCTTGGCCGTCCGGCGGCGCCCCGCAGGCGTGGATCGAACTTGATCAGCCCGTGCGTGAATGAGATTCTCGATACCTGCTTATCGCCAGCCCGGCTGGGCTGACCGTACATCGAAGGGCCGTCCAACCCACGGCGCATTGGCCAGCGTCAACGAGGGAATCATGAAGCGAACCGACACCTCGGCCGCAGTGATCCGGAAGTTCGAGCCTTCCTCCTCGCGGCGCGGGGACACCCGAGCGGGAGGCGGCTGGCGCGGCCGGGCGGTGCTGCGCGCGGCCGCCACCGGGACGGCCCTCCTCGCGATCGCCGCGCTCATCGCAGGATGTCCGTTGTGCAACGGCGACGACATGGGGTGCGAGGACGGCGCCACCATCTCGGGGCCAATCGGGCTCGCCACGAATACGTCGGCGCACATCGAGGTCCGGGCCTGCTGGAACGGGCGCTGCGGGGAAGCGAAGCTCAGCTCGGTTCCGGGTGTTCTTCCGGGCTCGTCGGACGCTGCCAACGGCGCGAGCGCCGACGTCGGCGGCGGGCGGTTCAACTTCTCGCTCTTCGACTTCGACCCGACCAACACGCAGTGGGAGCTCTCGATCGGTTTCTCGCCGGACGTCGACACGGAGCTCGAGGACGGGGACGTCTATTCGGTCAGCGTCATCGACGCCGACACCCAACGCGAGCTCGTGAGCTTCGAGCGCAGCGTCTCCTACGGTGAACTCCAGCCCAACGGCGAGGGCCCCTTCTGCACGTCGTGCACCGCTGCGGACATCAAGCTCCCTCCGCCCGCTGCGCAGTGATCGCGAGGGGGCCCGGGCCTTCGGCCCGCCCGACGCGCACCCATGACCTTGCAAAAGGCGCTGTCCGGTGGGAGCATCAGGCGGCAACCTGGCAAGCGCCGGACGGCGGCCCTCACGCTACGGTCTGGTGCAAGCCAGGGACGCCGTCTCCGCTCGGACACTCGAACCATCGCTGGGCACGTCGACAACCTGGTAGACACCGTGCGAGCACCCATCTTTCAGCTTGACTCATTCACCACGCGGCGATTCACAGGGAATCCGGCGGCCGTCGTCGTCCTGCAGAGTTTCCCCGAGGAACCGGTCATGCAGGCCATCGCCGCGGAGAACAACCTCGCGGAGACAGCCTTCCTCGTGCGCGAGGACGCCGAGTACCGGCTGCGCTGGTTCACGCCGATGGTCGAGGTGCCGCTCTGTGGTCACGCCACGCTGGCGAGCGCTGCCGTCGTCATGGAGCGCCTGGAGCCGGCGCGCACCCGGGTGACCTTTCACTCGGCGAGCGGTCCGCTCACCGTTGCCAGGGCGAGCGCCGGTTACCTCATGAACTTCCCCGCGCGATTTTCGGATGCCGTGCCGCCTCCGCCCGGTCTGGAAGAGGCGCTGGGGCTCGTTCCCCTCGAGGTGCATGTCAATGCATTTAACTATATGGCGGTCCTCGAGAGCGAGCGCGCGGTCCGGGACGTCGCGCCCGACATGGCACGTGTGCGCGGCCTCGATCGCAGCGGGCTCATCGTGACCGCCGCGAGCAGCGGCGATCATGATTTCGTCAGCCGCTACTTCGCCCCGGCCAAGGGCATTCCCGAAGATCCGGTGACCGGGGCCGCTCACTGCATGCTCACCCCCTACTGGGCCAAACGGCTGCGCAAGAGCGAGTTTCGCGCCTTTCAGGCATCTCCGCGAGGTGGAGAGATGACGTGCCGGCTGATCGGCGATCGCGTCGAGATGGAGGGTGCCTGCGTCTTCTACATGGAAGGCGAGATAGAGTTCTGAAGCTCATGCGGTCGCGCGTCCGCCGGCGGCGGCCCCGCGGCTCCAGCGTCAGCGCGAGGCGGCCAGCCGAACGTCGTCGCCGGCGCTCGCCGCCGCTCCATCCCCATGACCTCGACCACCGCGGCGTCCTCGCTGACCGCGGAGCCCCGCGTGTGATCGCAGCGAGCCCCCGGCGGGGAGGCCGGCCGCCCGCCGGCCCCGGAGCCGGCCCGGCGCCCGAAGAGCGAGCCCGCTTCCCTTTGCCGCCGAGGTGTGGGATGCGCCTGCCATGAGCGTCACGTACCGGGAAGCCGGGGTCGATATCGATGCAGGGGACGCGCTCGTCGAGCGCATCAAGCGGCTCGCGAAGCCGACGCGCACCCCCGAGGTGCTCGCTGACGTGGGTGGGTTCGCCGGGCTGTGCGCGCTGCCGGGCGGGCTATCCGAGCCGGTGCTCGTCAGCGGCACGGACGGCGTCGGCACCAAGCTGAAGGTGGCGTTCGCGACGGGCGTCCACGACACCGTCGGCATCGATCTCGTCGCGATGTGCGTGAACGACGTCCTGACCGTCGGCGCGCGGCCGCTGTTCTTCCTCGACTACTTCGCGACCGGCAAGCTCGACGTCGACGTGGGCGAGGCCGTTGTGCGCGGCATCGCCGAGGGCTGCAAGCAGGCCGGCTGCGCGCTGATCGGCGGCGAGACGGCCGAGCTGCCAGGCATGTACGCGGACGGCGAGTACGACCTCGCCGGCTTCGCCGTGGGCGTCGTCGAGCGCTCGCGCATCCTCGACGGCAAGCGGATCACGGCCGGCGACGCGGTGATCGGCGTGGCGTCGAGCGGGCTGCACTCGAACGGCTTCTCGCTCGCGCGGCGCGTGCTCGAGAAGGAGATGGGGCTCAAGATGACCGACCGCGTGGCCGAGCTCGGCGGCACCGTGGGCGAGGCGCTGCTCACGCCGACCCGGATCTACGCCCGCGCGATCACGGCGCTCCTCGCGGCCTGCGGCGACGCGGTCCGGGGGCTGTCGCACATCACGGGCGGCGGCCTGCCAGGGAACCTGCCGCGCGTGCTGCCGGACGGGCTGGGCGCGCAGCTCGACCTCGGCTCCTACCAGCGGCCGGCGGTGTTCCAGGTGCTCCAGCGCGGCGGCCCCGTGGAAGAGGCCGAGATGCGGCGCACGTTCAACCTCGGCGTCGGCCTGGTCGCGGTCGTGGAGAAGAGCGCCGCGGACCGGGCCATCGAGGCGTTCGCGAAGAGCGGCGAGCGGGCCTGGGTGCTCGGCGAGGTGGTGTCGGTCGGCGACGTGCCCTTCGAGGAGCGCGTGCGGTTCGGCTGAGAGGGCCGGCGCCGACGAGGTCGGGGCCCGGCGCGAGGCGCCGCGCGGCCCCAGCTCACCCGCCTTCGAGCCGCGATCGCAGCTTCTTGATCGCCTCGTCGATGGCCCGGTTCGTCTTGTAACAGGGCCTCACCGCCGTCTCGAGCACGACCAGCGTGCGCGCGTCGCCCTCGGAGACGGCGCGCTCGAGGAACGGGAGCTTCTCGCCGCACGTGGCGTCGCGCATCTCGAAGGAGATCCGGAGCGCGGGGGTCCCGCGGGCCGCGATCTCGGGATCGCGCAGCAGCTTCGCGGCCCGGGTGGCCGGGGTGGAGCGGCCGCGGGTCTCGACGATCTCGTACAGCACGTCGATGCCCGCCGTCCCGAAGCGGCTCGAGAGCGCGTCGAAGACCCTGTCGGCGTGCTCCTCGCCCGTCTTCGCGATGGCGATGGCGACGTTGCGCGCCGCGATCGCCATCGCGCGGTCGCGGAGCGCGGTCGGATCGCCCTCCGCGAGCTTTTGGATCGCGTCGGCGGCCTTCACCCACCGGCGCGCCCTGACGGCGTCGGTGAGCGCCTTCCGCGCCGCTTCGTCGGGCGGAGGCTCGGCCGGCGCGTCGGGCGCGGCCGACGCAGCGGCCTCGGGCACCGGCGCCGTGGGCTCTGGGGTCTCGGGGACGGCGGCAGCGTCGGCGGGGGCAGGCTCGCTCGTGGCGAGCGCGCTCGCGGGCGGCTTCGTGGGGCCGAGCTGGGGTTCCGGCTCGGGCGGGGCGCGCCCACCGCCGGCGAGCGCTGCGATCACGGCCGCGGCGAGGAGGCCGCCGCCCAGGTAGGGAGCGAGCTTGCCGAAGCGGCCGCCGAGGCCTTCGTTTGCCCGCCGCGAGGCGCGGGCTTCCCGCGCTTCGCGCTTCCGCTTGGCCTTCTCCTCGCGCTCGCGCGCGGCGCGCTCTGCCGCCTCGGCGAGCTCCCGCTTGGCCTCTTCCTCGCGCTCGCGGGCGACGCGCTCTGCCTCGGCGGCCTCCAGCTCCCGCAGCAACGTCGGGGCAAAGGCAGGCCGCGAGCCGCTCATCCGCTCGGACGTCGGCTCCGAGGCGGGCGCCGCGTCCTCCTCGGACGGCTCGTCCAGCGACGGGGACGCCGACGCCGCGGAAGCCACCTCGCCCTGGGACGGCTGCGCCTGCTGCACGGACGGCGTGGGCGTGGGCGACGAGGCTCGCGCCGGAGCGGATGACGGGAGCGACGGCGACGACGCCAGCTCCGCAGCGGGTGACGGGAGCGACGACGACGCCGGCTCCGTGCCGGATGACGGCTGCTTCCCGGACGCGCGCTCCGCGCCGGATGACGGCTGCTTCCCGGACGCGCGCTCCGCGCCGGATGACGGCTGCTTCTCGGACACCGGCTCCGCACCGAATGACGGCTGCCTCTCAGACGCAGGCTCCGCACCGGATGACGGCTGCTTCTCGGACGCAGGCCCCGCGCCGAATGACGGCTGCTTCTCGGACACCGGCTCCGCGCCGGATGACGGCCGCTTTCGGGACACCGGCTCCGTCGCGGATCCCGACGACCGCTTCCCCGACGCCGGCGCCGGCTTCGATGAATCCGGCTCCCGCTCCGACGCCGGCAGATGCTCCGATGACTCTGGCTCCGCGGCGGTTGACGGCCGCTTCCCTGATATCGGCTCCCCGCCGGGCGCCGGCAGCTCCTCCACGCCGGACGGTGGCGTCCTGTTCGACGAGGGCTCCCCCGGACGGCGCTCCGCCTGCTCCGACGACGGCGGCCGCTCGTCCAGCTGGATCGACGTGGAGCTCCGTCTTGCTGCCTCCGTTGCCACGCGCGCTTCCAGCGATGATGCCGACTCGCTCGGCGATATCGGTAGCGCCGCCGGCGACGGAGGCGTCGGGACAAGCAGCGCGGACTCCTCCGGCTTCGGCGGCTCCTGAGACTGCGCCGGCACCTCGGGCAGCTGCGACGGCTCACGCGGCGGCCGCGGGCCATCGGCCTCGGAAGGAGCGCCGCCATCGGCGGTCTCCCGTGCGAGAGCGATCGCCTGGGCGATCACCGCCGCGCCGGCCACCGCCGTCGGGCGCGCGTCGTCCGGCACGCTCGAATCGTCGGCCGCGGCGGCAGCGGCCCTGGCGGCCTCCTGTGCGAAGGCGACTTGCGCCATGAACGCCGCGCCGCCCACCGCCGTCGGGCGTGAGTCACGCGTCAGCTCGGCGACGAGGGTCGGCGTGTTGCGCACCGGCGTCGGCCGCGAGTGGCTGAGGGCGTCGTCCTCGTCGTCGTCCCCATCCTCCGCCGGCTCCACGGGCGCCGCCGCCCCCGCCGGCCCCACGCTGGCCGCGCCGCCCTCCCCCGGCTCGCTCGACGCGCGCGCGCTCTCGGCCTCTGGCGCGCTCGCTCCGCTCCCGGCCGGCTCGCCAGCGGCCTGCTGCGCGGCCGGGGCCAGCGCGTCCGCGACGTCCTCCAGCGAGACCAGGCACGAATCGCCGAGGACGATCGCCGAGGAGCCACCCGCCTCGGGCTCGCGCGACGCCGCGCTGGGCAGGGGCGGCCGGTTGCTCGCCGCGCTGGGCAAGGGAGGCCGGTTGCTCGGCACGCGCGCCCCGTCCGCGATCGCGGGCACCGACGTCATCTCCCCCCTCGACGACATCTCCGCCCTCGGCTCGTGCGTCACGATCCCGGACACGGCGCATGCGTCGTCGAGCGCCGCGATCAGCTCCGCCGCGCTCTCGAAGCGGGCGCGCGGATTCTTCTCGAGGAGGAGCCGCACGACCGCCTCGATGGCCGGCGGGACCACGACGCCCGGCGAGTGCGCCGCGATCGCCGGGACGGGCGCGCTCCGCTGCTGGTTGAAGAGCTCCACCGGATCCTTGGCAAGGAACGGGTGCTTGCCGGCCAGCATCTCGTAGAAAATCAGGCCGACGGCGTAGAGATCCGCGCGCTCGTCGACGAAATCCATCCCGAGCGCCGACTCTGGGGCGAGGTAGGCGATGGTCCCGAAGATCACGCCGGCCGTGGTGAGCCGGACCGGGAGCGAGTCCGCCCCCGTCCGCCCGGACTCCGGCGCCGCGACGGACCGGCGCAGCTGATCGACGCTCACCTTCGCGAGGCCGAAGTCGATGAGCTTCACGAGGTCGCCCTGCGGCTCGACGACCATCGCGTTGCGCGGCTTCACGTCGCGGTGGACGATGCCCATCGCGTGGGTCGCCTCGAGCGCGGCGGCGAGCTGCCTGGCGATCAGCACGGCGCGCGCGGCCGGCACCGGCCCCCGCCGGATGATCTCGTAGAGCGTCGTGCCGCGCACGTACTCGAGGACCAGGAAGAACGAGCCGTCCTCCGCCTCGCCGAAATCGGTCGCGGTCGCGACGTTCCGGTGCTGGATGTGGGCGCCGGCGATGGCCTCGCGCTCGAAGCGCTGCACCAGCTCGGGGAGCCGCTCGGTGTCGGGGTGCAGGATCTTGATCGCGACGCGCTTGTGCATGTGCACGTGCTCGCCGCGGTAGACCGCGCCCATGCCGCCCATCGCGATGACCTCGTCGATGCGGTAGCGCTTCGAGATCACCCTCCCGAGGTAGGACCTCGCCCGGTGCTTCGCGGCCTCGTCGGCGGTAAGGGTCGGCTCAGGCGGGCGTTCCGACATCGTGGCGCCGCCACCCTAACCCGAGCGGCGCGGCATTGGTAGGTGGCCGGCCAGAGGCGCGCGCAGCCGCAAGGCGAGCCGCGAGCGCGCGCAGCCGCAAATGACGGCGCGAGCGGCCCGGAGGTCGCCGCGCGGCCCTCCAGGCGCCCCCCAGGGAGCCGGGCGGCCGCTTCCGCCCCGGATCTCTCCCGCGCCCGCCTCCGCCGTAGTATCTGCCCCCCATGCCCCCCCTCGATCTCGGCGTCCTCGTCTCCGGCCGCGGCTCGAACCTCCAGGCGATCCTCGACGCGATCGCCGCCGGCCGCCTCGACGCCCGCGTGCGGCTCGTCCTCTCGAACCTGCCCGGCGTGGAGGGCCTCGCGCGCGCCGAGCGCGCCGGGGTCCCCACGCGCGTCATCCCGCACCGCGACTTCGCCGATCGCGACAGCTTCGACGCCGCCGTCGTCGCCGCCCTCCGCGAGGCGGGCGCCACCTGGGTCGTGCTCGCGGGCTTCATGCGCCTGCTCACGACGACGTTCCTCGACGCCTTCCCGCACCGGGTCGTCAACATCCACCCGTCGCTCCTGCCCTCCTTCCCCGGCGTCGACGCCCAGCGGCAGGCGCTCGAGCACGGCGTGCGCGTCACCGGGTGCACCGTCCACCTCGTGGACGCCGGCACCGACACCGGGCCCATCCTCGCGCAGGCCGCCGTGCCCGTGCTCGACGGGGACGACCGCGACGCGCTCGCCGCGCGCATCCTCGTCCAGGAGCACGCCCTGCTCGTCCGCGCGCTCTCGTGGATCGCCGAGGGGCGCCTCCAGATCGCGCTGCCGGACGCGCCGGGCGGGCGCGCGCGCGCCACCATCGCCGGCGTCGACACCGCGCTCGGGCTCGCCCAGGGCGACCGCGCGCGGGGAAACGTCGGCGAAGTCGAGGAAGTCGGGGAAGTCGGGGAAGGGGCGTGATCCACAAGCACTACGACGTCATCGTCCTCGGCCGCTCCATCGGCGCCCTCACGGCCGCGGCGCTCCTCGCGCGCCGCGACTTCACCGTGATGGTCGTCGGGCACGGCGAGCGCCCGCCGACCTACCGCCTCGACCAGCACGTCCTCCGCCGGCGCGCCTTCACCATGCTCGCCGAGCCCTCGCCGGCGTGGCGCCGCTTCCTCGTCGAGCTCGCCCAGTCGCAGACCTGGAAGCGCCGCATCGTCCCGGCCATGCCCATGCTGCAGGCCGTCGCGCCGCGCCGGCGCCTCGACGTGCCGCCCGACATGGTCCTCTTCGGCCGCGAGATCGACCGCGAGTTCCCCGAGCTCCGGCGCGTCGTCGACGAGCTCTACGCCGAGCTCGCGCACGTCAACGGCGCCGCCGACGACGCGTTCTCGCACGACGCCCTCTGGCCGCCGGGCACGTTCTGGGAGCGGCGCGAGACCGCGCGCTACGCCGGCATGCTCCCGTACGCGCGCGCCGAGCCCGACGCCGACCTGCTCGTCGAGTTCCCGCGCGGCCACCTGTTCCGCTCGATCGTCACGCAGTCCGTCCTGTTCGCCACGGATCTCTCGGCGCTCCCGCCCCCCTTCGCGGTCGCGCGCCTGCACGGCGCGTGGACGCGCGGGCTCATGATGCTCCCGCGCGGCGAGGAGGAGCTCGAGGAGTTCCTCGTCGAGCGCATCCTCGCCCACGGCGGCCGCTGCCTGCTCGACGAGCGCGCCGCGTCGGTCCACGTCCGCCGCGGCACCGCGGCGGGCGTCGTCCTCGACGGCGACGATCACCCGAACGGCAGCAGCTTCGTCATCACCGACATGGACGGCGAGACGCTCGCGAGCCTCTCTGGCGGCGAGGGCATCCACAAGCGCGCGCTGCGCGAGTGGCCCCGGATCACCTCGTCGGTCGGCCGCTTCGTCGTGTCGCTCATCGTGCGCCGCGAGGGCTTGCCCGAGCCGCTCGGCCCCGAGGCGCTGCTGTTCCCCTTCCCGTCCGCGTCGACGAACCGCTCGCCCGCGCCCCCGCGCGTCTCGAGCGACGGCGCCTCCGGGGCCCGGCCGAGCTCGCCGCGGCACACGCGGCCGACCGGGCCGGGGCGCCCCGTCGTCCACCTCCAGCGCTGCGATCTGCCGCCGCCCTCGACCGACACGCTGCTCGTGGCGGAGATCCTGCTCCCCGACCGGGGCCCGCTGTCGCTGCTCGAGGCGCGCCAGGCGGTGCTCGACGCGCTCACGGCCGAGCTCCCGTTCCTCGAGCGCCACCTCGTGCTCGTCGACTCGGTGCACGACGGGCTGCCCGTGTGGCTCTACGACGGCCAGCGCCGCCGCCTCGTCGAGCGCGCCGCGCTGAAGGGCGCCGCCCCGGGCGCCGAGCCGATGGTGCGGCAGCTCGAGGTCGACCCGCCCGGCTACCTCGGGCTCGCGGGCGAGCCGATCCGCGGGCCGATCGAGCGCACGCTGCTCGTCGGCCGGAGCGTGCTGCCCGGCCTCGGCCAGGAGGGCCAGCTGCTGGCCGCCTGGGGCGCCGCGAGGCTCGTGACCCGGACCGACCGGCGGAAGGAGCGGATGCGGCGCGACATGTGGAGCAAGGTGGAGATCGGCTGAGTCCCGAACAGGGAAATGCCGGTTGAGAGATCTCGATCTCTTCTATGCCGATCACGGCAGGCCGATCTGCCGATCATCGCGGGCCGAGATGAGACTCGATATCGACGCGCCCCCGCGTCTCACAGGCTTCGAGGAAAGACCTGGAAGAAGCCGTCGCGCTCGACCACGGTGAGCGGCACGTCGAACAGGCGAGACAGGTTGTCGTCTGTCAGCACCGCGCGCTTCGGGCCATCGGCGAAGACGCGGCCTCTCTGGAGCAGGACGACCCGCCCGATCTCCGGCGGGATCTCCTGCACGTGGTGCGTCACCAGGACCAGCGTCTTTCCCTGCCGCGCGAGGCGCCTCAGAAGGTCGATGAGCTCGAACGCGGCCTTCAGATCGAGGCTCGTCGTCGGCTCGTCGAACACCAGCGCCTCCGGGTCGTGCACGAGCGCGCGCCCGAGCAGGCAGCGCCGCTGCTCGCCGGCGGACATCTCCGCGATGGGCTTGTCGCCGAGGTGCGCGACGCCCAGGTCGCGGAGCACCGCCTCGGCCCGCCGGCGCTGCGCGTCCGTCGCCGGCTCGTGCTCGTGCAGCCCGGCGCTCGCGAAGAAGCCGGAGAGCACCACGTCGGAGCCCCGCACACCCCGGGGATAGGCCATCTGCAGCTCGTACGACACGAGCCCCAGCCTGCGCCGCAGCGCAAACACCTCCCACCTTTCGTGACCGAGTATGCGCACATGCGAGCCCTCGCGGAGGACCGGGTAGATTTCCCGTGAGAGCAGCCTCAGCAAGGTCGACTTGCCGGCGCCGTTGGGCCCGAGGATCGCGGTGTTCTCCCCCTGCTCGATGCGCAGCGACAGCCCCTCGAAGACGCGCGTATCGCCGCGGAAGACCTCGGCGTCCTCGATCTCGATGAGCGCGGGCGCGCTCATCGCTCCACTCCACGGTCCTGGCTCATCGGGCGCAGACTACCTCCTTGCACGCGTCCTGCATCGAGAAATCAGGCCATTCGTGGTGGATCATCCGTGCCCCGGTTTGGCGATCCACTCCATCGGCCCGCTCTCCATCTCTCGCGGACAGGCACCGTCGGAATGTGCCCGTGAACCGGCGTTCTCCGCTCTGGAGAGACGATGGCCCGGCCGTTGCAACGATCTACGAACCTTCCTTTCAACGAGCGCCCCGTGCCAAGCCGATGCTGGCACTCGGGAGTGGAAAAATCCGACGCGGCGCCGAGCCGCGCGGACACTTGGAGATTGACAATGACGAAGATCAAGGGTTCGCTTTTCGGTGCTGGGGCAGCTCTGTGCCTGCTCGCCGCTCTCGGCGGGTGCATCGTTGTCGCGGACGATGGTTCCAGCGCCTCCGAAGAGGACGAGATTTTCGCCGATGAGGCGGCGGCGGCCGCGGCGGCATCGCAGATGCGCTTCGGCGTCGCTCCGCAGTGGAGCCAGACCTGGTCGCCGCCCCAGTCCGGACCCGCCAACGTCGATGTGGTCGCCGTCGGGGACTGGTTGCAATCTGGCGGCTTCACCAGCACACATAAGACCAAGCTCCAGCAGATCGTCAACGCGGGGAAGACCCCCTACTTCTTCGGCTACATCGCCACGGACATGACGAAGAAGGGGCTCGGGTCCGAGAACGATTGCGACGGCAACAGCGGCGCGCCGCTGTGCCAGAAGGGCGCGGCGTACGTGCGCGCCAACATCGCCTCGATGGCGAGCGCCTACCAGAAGGCGGCGGCAGGGATCGGCGCGGCCCTCGGAGGGCGCGAGGCGCTGATCCACATCGAGCCGGACTGGTACCAGTTCTCGCAGACGGCGCAGCAGAACGCGCTCACGGAGACGGAGTCCGACAACTTCATCAACCAGATCCTCGGCGCCATCAAGTCGGGCTGCCCCTCGTGCAAGGTGGTCATCGACTTCAGCCCGTGGTTCAGCCCGTCGGCCACAAAGTGGGCGTCGTCGGTCGGCGACTTCTACGACGGCTGGGATCGCAGCGTGGTCAAGTACGTCGGTCTCACGGGCAAGCAATTCCCGTTCACGACGGGCAAGATCGACAACTTCACCTACAAGGAGATCACCACCGCGCTCAGCCTGCCGCTCGTCATCGTCGACGCGTACACGTTCGGCGGCGGCCCGATCAACGTCGACTCCAGCTGGCTCAACGAGAGCAACGTCGCCAAGGCCGTCGACATGGGCGTCGCGATCGTCATGCTCTCCCAGACGGGCGACGTCGCCGGCTATGACAGCTTCATCGCGAAGGTAAAGGGCAGCTCCAGCTCCAGCAGTTCCAGCAGCTCCAGCTCCAGCTCCAGCTCCAGCTCCAGCTCCAGCAGCTCCGGCGCTGGGGGCAGCGGCGGCGGCACCACCACGTCCTCGTCGAGCAGCAGCGGTAGCGGCGGCAGCGGAGGTAGCGGCGGCAGCGGCGGCAGCGGCGGCGGCACCTCCGGGACCGGCGTGCGCGTGGAGGGCGGCAACATCACCGTCAGCATCACCCCCAACTCGACGTGGACGGGCGGCTACTGCAACAACATCAAGCTGACGAAGACGGACAGCGGCGAGACCACGTGGAAGCTCTACGTGCCCTCGAACGGCGCCACGCTCCGTGACTTCTGGAACACCACCGCCGTCAAGCAAGGCACAGACTTCGTGTTCACCGGCGTGAGCTGGAACGCCAAGATCAGGCAGGGGGCGAGCGTCGAGTTCGGGTACTGCGCGAACGGCTCGCGCTGAGCCCCGGTCGACGAGCGGTCGTCAGCGCGGCGCGCGGCCTCCCGGTCGCGCTCGCCCGCGCCCCGCGCCCTCTGGTACCGTGGGCGCACCGTGCCCTCCGCCCCGCAGCGCTCCCCCGTCGCCGGCGATAGCCCGGTCGACTCCACCCACACCACCGCGCGCCCTCGTCGCCGGGCGCGCCGTCCGGTCCGGGGCGCCGCATGGCGCTGAAGCTCCGGGTCACCTGGCGCAACGCGGGCAGCCCGCTGCTGCCCGACGCGCTCTCCGAGGTGCAGGCGACAGCCGACGACGCGCCGCTGCCGCTCGCCGGCTCGGGCCCGGGGCGGCGCGAGTTCGAGATCCCCGCCGGCGCGTCGCGCGTCGCGCTCAGCGCGCGCTTCTCGGCGGAATTCGATGCCTTCGAGGACATCCTCGCCCGGCGGGAAGAGGTCCTGTCGGTCGAGCAGGCCTTCGATGTCACGGGCGGCGGCACGGCGCTCAGCCCCGCCCCGGACCCGGAGCTCGGGCAGGCTCACCCGCTCGTCGACACGCAGGCTGCGCCCGGCCTCGCGCTCGCCCAGATCAGGACGGATTTCGTCGATATCACCCCGTTCTGGATGGCCTATGCCATGTACGCGGACGAGTACGAGCGCGAGCACCGGCCCGGGACCGAGCTCGTGGCCCTCGGCGCCACCGCCGGAGATCCGAAGATCTGGTTCGCGAGCATCCCGGAGGCCTGCAAGGCTCCGCCGGACGACGGGATATCAGCCCTCGTGTTCTACCGGCCGGAGGGGTACGCCTATACCCGGGTCGACCAGCGCCACCAGATGTTCGGGCTGAATCGATACCTGCTCGCGCCCGACCCGTCTCCGGGCGCGTCGTTCTGGGCGCGCGACGTGTTCGAGCGCGATCCGCGCGACAAGTCCCGCTGGGTCTATGTCCGCTGCGGCTGCGAAGAGGCGCTCTCCGCGAGCGGCAAGGCGGTGGTGATGCTGCACCCCTGGCCGAACGGGGCGAGCTTCGGCGCCGCGACGACCGCGAGCCTTCCCGGCCTCGCCGAGGCGGCGCTCCGCTTCCTCTGCGGCGCGCGGAAGATCGGGTGTGGACGGGGCGGGCCGCGGCTCGGGAAGCTCGGGATCGCGGGCTTCAGCGCGGGCGGTCTGCCCCTGTGGCAGGCGCTCGCCGCCAACAAGGACCGCGTGAGCGAGGTGTTCGCGTTCGACGCCCGCGGCATCGCCAAGAACGAGGCCTTGCTCGTGCGCTGGCTCGCCGGCGACGCCTCGCGCCGCCTGCGGATGACCGGCGGCCACCAGCTCGACGCGAACGCCGCGATCCAGCGAAAGCTCCCTGGTCCCTCGCAGGAATCGCGCCTGTCCTGCCTGCCGCCCGACAAGGGCGGATATCTCCCCGGGGCGAACCCCCTCTGGGATCACGTGTGCTCCTCGCTCGACGCGAGCGAGAAGGACACCTATCTGAACGCCGACTGGGTATGGCACCAGTTCGCGATGTTCGGGGGCTTTCCGGAGGCCGGAGAGCAAGCCGCCGTCACGTTCCTCCAGCGCTTCCTCGAAGCGTCGGACCTCTGAGCCGGACAATCACGCTCTCCCTCACCGCGCGATGAGCCGCGCCAGCGCGCGCATGTCCTCGTCGTCCCCGAGCCGCGCGAGCGCGGCGCGCGCCCTCGCCAGCGCGGGCTCGACGTAGCGCAGGTAGCTCGAATCCGCGCCGATCCGGTCGAGGAAGACGAAGCGGCCGGCGTCCTTCAGCTTGCGCTGGACCGTGAGCACGTCGAACTCCCGGCCGAGCGCGTCGCGCCCCGGCCGATCGAGCGAGGCAGCAGCCGCGTAGTCGTCCAGCCGGGCCTCGACGAACGGGCGATCCAGGTCCTGGGCGCTGTCGTTGAGGAGCGTCGCCAGATCGTAGGCGCGCGGGCCGAGGAGGGCGTCCTGGAAGTCGAGCCAAGCGATCTCCAGGCCCCCGCCCGGGGCGTCCACGACCATGAGGTTCTGGCTCTGGTAGTCGCGGTGGACGAAGCCCCGCGGCCACGCGGCGATGCGCCGGGCGAGGCGCTCCGAGACCGCGTCGAGCTCGGCCCGCGCGGCGCCGCCCAGCCGGAGCCCGCGCGCGTCGAGCGCCCACGCGCGGAAATGGTCGAGCTCCCAGCGCAGGAGCGTCGCGTCGAGCGCGCACGAGTCGACGATCGATCCGCGCGGGAGCGCCGCGAGCGCCCGCTGCGCCCGGGCGAGCTCGCGCGCCGCCAGCGCATAGACCTCGGCGCGCCGGGCGGGCGCGCGCTCGACGAAGGCCGAGAGCGTCGCGTCCCCGAGGTCCTCCAGGAGGAGCAGCCCGTCCTCGCAGCCCTCCGCGAGCAGCGCCGGCACCCGGACGCCGCGCTCCTCGAGCAGCGCGCGCACCTCCAGGAACGGCCACCGCGGGGGAGGAGCGCCGCCCGCCGCGCCGTCCCCCTCCACGCTCGGCGCGAACATCGCGACCGCCGTCCCGACCGGCGTCACGGCGCGCAGATAGCACCGGCACGACGCGCCCCCGCGCATCGGGACCAGGGACGACGGGGGGTGGCCCGTGGCCCGCTGGACGAGCCGGAGCAGGGCGCCGGTGTCGAGCTCGCGCACACCCCTTCGTACGCCGTCAGACGGCGCCGACGCCAGCGCGGATGCGCGATCGCCCCCCGCGCCGCGCTGCAGCCGTCACGCCTCGGCGCCTGCCCTCCATCGACGATCCCCCCTGTCCCGGCGGACGTAGCCCGCCAGACGCTCAGCAGGCGCCGGCGCAGCCGTCGGCGCTGTTGAACCACAGGCCGCCCGAGTCCTCGCACGCGCTGCGGTCGTACCTGCCGCTGCAGCAGCGCTCCTGGCTCTCGCACGCCTTCGCGGCGCCCTCCCCGCTCCGGAAGCAGCACTTCCGGCTCTCGGGCGGCTCGGGCGCGGCGGCCGCATCCTCGGGCGCGGCCGGCTCGCCGGGCGCGGTCGCCTTCTCGATGACCACCGGCACCGCGGGCGCGACGAGCGTCGCCACCGTGTCGCAGCCGAACGAGGCAATCATGACGAGGAGGGCGAGCGCCGATCCCAGCGCACGAGCGTTTCCAGCCAGCTTCATGATTTCCGTGGGTGGCATGGGCGCAGTGCGGCCGCAAGTTCATGGCGGCGGCCGTGCTATAACGCCGCGGAATGGCGAACCGTACGGCGAGCAACGCGACGAACCGTGTGACGAACGGCGCGACGGGACCGGTGAGGATCACGCCGCTGAACGGAGCAGCGGCCGCCGCCGTCGCCTGGCGCAGCCGGGGCCAGCTCCAACTCACGGTGATCGTCAAGGCCACCTTCTCCTTCGCGGCGGACGCGGAGATGCCGAGGGTCGAGCCGCAGCAGGTCCTCCACGGGGAGGTTCACCACGGCAACAATCCCGGGCGCAGCGTCCGGCTCACGAGCGATCTGGCGCCGCACCTGGAGCGCGCCGACGTGCTCTTTACCGGCCACGCCCATGCGCCGCCCGGCGCCCCCGTGCGCGCCTTGCCCGTGCGACTCGCGATCTCCGACGAGGGCGGGCTCCTCCTCGAAAAGGAGCTCCTCGTCCAGGACAGGGCCGGATTCCAGCGGATGCCGATCGTGTACGAGCGGGCGCTCCGCGGGGAGAACGACCAGGAGAACTTCCTCGGCGTGCAGGGGACGGGCGACGCGTCCGAGCCCGAGGCGAACATCATCGATCCTCTCCAGCCGGCGCGCGCGGCGGGCTTCGGGCCGATAGCGCGCGCCTGGCCCGCGCGCAGGCGGCTGCTCGGGGCCACGCCGCGCAAGGCGCTCGACGCGCCCATTGCCGAGATCCCCGAACCCTTCGAGTGGGCCTATTACCAGGCGGCGCCCCCCGATCAGCGGACGCGTTACCTGCGCGGCGGCGAGTGGATCGAGCTCGACGGGCTGCACCCGACGCTGCCGCGCCTCCGGATGCGGCTGCCCGAGGCGCGCGGCCGGGCGCGCGTTCACGGGCTCTCCGCCTTCGGCGTGAGCGAGGGCCACCCGCTCGAGCTGAACGCGGACACGCTGCGCATCGACGGCGACGAGCAGCGCTGCACCCTCGTCTTCCGGGGCAGCCTGGCCGTCCCCGACGAGGCCGCGCTGGCGGCGGCCACCATCGTGGCGGGGGTCGAGCTCCCCGGCGAGCCGCTCGAGTGGCCGGAGCTCCCGGCGCAGCAGGGCGCCGCGGCCCAGGATGCCGCGAGGGCGGCCGGCGCGGCCGACCGCGCGCGCGGCGCGGGCGAGGACGGCGCCGGCGGCGACCCCCTGGGCGATACCCAGGCCGCTCCGGCCGCCGGGGCGCGCACGGTGAGCCTCTCGGACGTTGGCACGGCGGCCGCTGCCCTCGCCGCGGTGGCGGCGACGCCGTTCCGCCCTGGATCGGCTCCCGGCGACATCGCCGGGCCGGCCGCGGGCGCGCACGGGCCGCGGGTCGACACCGGGACCCTCTCGATTTCCTCGGTGGAAGAAGGGCCGAAGGGGTCTCCCACCGTGACGCTGGCCCTGCTGTCCGAGGAGGACGCTGGCGCGACGGACCAGCCGGCGCTCCCGTTCCAGCCGGCGCCCCCGGGCGGCGCGCTGCCTCCCTCGATGATCACCCGGGCGCCGGTCACGGCGGAGGAGCGCGCGGGCTCGGGCACGCTCGCGCTCGCGATGGAAGACGACTGGGAGCCGGTCGCCGACGCGCCCGGCCCCTTCGGCGCCGGCGCGCTCGCGGCACCCTCTGCGCTCGTGCCGGCGGCCGCGGAAGCGCCAGAAACGGCGGCAGCGCCGCTCCCGGCTCCTGAGCCGGCGGCGCCACCTCCGGAGCCGCTGCTGCCGGAGCCGCCCCCCCCGCCGAGGCCAACGCTGAGCGCCTCGCCTGCGCGCTCCCCCGAGGCGGACGAGCCGCCGCCGGCCCCGCCGCCCCGCAGGCCGCCGCCTCCGCCGCCCGAGCGCCCCGCGCTGCCGACCCCTTCCCCCGCCTTGAGGAGGAGCCTTTACGAACGCTTCGATCGCAAACGGTAGCTCGCCGAGCCCGCATCGACGAGCGCGAGGGGCGCCCGCGGGCGAGGCGCCCCTCGGCAAGAGACCCACCCCTACGTCACGAAGGATGGATCGACGATGACGACGCGCAAGCTCTCCGATTCAGGCGCCCCTCCGCAGGAGCCCCTCTCCCACGTCACGAACGATGAGTCGACGAGGACGGCGAGCAGGCTCGCCGATTCAGACGCCCCTCATCAGGAGACCCTCTCCCACGTCACGAACGATGAATCGACGACGACGGTGCGCAGGCTCGCCGATTCAGACGCCCCTCATCAGGAGACCCTCTCCCACGTCACGAACGATGAATCGACGAGGACGATGAACAGGCTCGCCGATTCAGGCGCCCCTCATCAGGAGACCCTCTCCCACGTCACATCGACGAGGCCCGTGAGCAGGCTCGCCGATTCAGACGCCCCTCGGCAGGAGACCCTCTCCCACGTCACGAACGATGAGTCGACGAGGACGATGAACAGGCTCGCCGATTCAGGCGCCCCTCATCAGGAGACCCTCTCCCCCGTCACATCGACGAGGACGGTGAGCAAGCTCGCCGATTCAGACGCCCCTCGGCAGGAGACCCTCTCCCCCGTCACATCGACGAGGACGGTGAGCAAGCTCGCCGATTCAGGCGCCCCTCGGCAGGAGCGCCTCTCCCACGTCACATCGACGAGGCCGGTGAGCAAGTTCGCCGATTCAGACGCCCCTCGGCAGGAGACCCTCTCCGACGTCACGAACGATGATTCGACGAGGACGATGCGCAGGCTCGCCGTTTCAGGCGCCCCTCAGCAGGAGCGCCTCTCCGACGTCACGAATGATGGATCGACGAGGCCGGTGAGCAGGCTCGCCGATTCAGACGCCCCTCGGCAGGAGACCCTCTCCCACGTCACATCGACGAGGCCGGTGAGCAGGCTCTCCGATTCAGGCGCCCCTCGGCAGGAGACCCTCTCCCACGTCACGAATGATGGATCGAGCAGGCTCTCCGATTCGCTAGACATTCGACTCGAGCTCTCCGCCATCTCGTCCGACCTACTCCGGGTGAGCAAGCTGTCCGGGCGCGAGGCGATCTCTCAGCTCTTCACGTTCGACGTCGAGGTGGTCTGTCCGAGCGACGCCGGGGTCGACGGACAGACCTTCACGGGGGAGAGCGTCGCGATCGTCTTCGAGCAGAAGGGGGTCGAGGTGCGGCGCGTCCACGGGATGATCGCGGAGGTCCACGACCTCCTCGCGAACCTGCGCGACTTCCGCACGTACCGGCTGCACATCGTCCCGCGCGCCTTCCGGCTCACGCTGGTCGAGACCACGGAGATCTCGATGAACAAGGCGGTGCCGGACCTCATCAAGCAGAAGCTCGAGCTCGTGGGCCTGAGCGGGAGCGACGTGGAGCTCAGGCTGACGGGGACCTACCCGCCGCGGGAGTTCGTGGTGCAGTACCAGGAGACCGATCTCGCCTTCATCAGCCGCCTGGCCGAGCACGCCGGGATCAGCTTCTTCTTCGAGCACCAGGACGGGCAGGACACGATGGTCTTCACCGACGGCGCCGGCTTCGAGCCCGCGGCCGGCGCCGAGTCGGTCCAATTCCGCGAGAACACCGACAACCGCGACGTCTTCGAGATCGAGGCGAGATCGCGGCTGGTGCCGAGCGTGTATGTCGCCCGCGACTACAACTACCGGCAACCGATGCTCGATCTGACGTCGGAGCACGTCCTCCCGACCGGGTATGCGGGCGGCGTGATCGAGTACGGCGGCCATTACAAGACGCCGGCGGAGGGGAAGGCGCTGGCGCAGGTCCGGGCCGAGGAGCGGCAGGCGACGCAGCTCGTGTACGCGGGCAGGAGCGCGGTGTGCGGGCTCGGCGCGGGCGCGCGATCGACGCTGGAAGGGCACCCGATTCTGGAGTCGCTCGATCTGCTCTTCGTCGAGGTGGAGCACCGCGCGACGCTGCTGACCGGAGGCGACGAGCCGCGTCGTTACCTGAACACCTTCCGTGCGATCCCGGGCCGGAACACGTACCGGCCGCCGCGCGTCACGCCGACGCCCCGGATCACGGGCGTCGTCACGGGGATCGTCGATGGTGGGCCGGGGGGCGGGGGCGGCAACGCGCAGATCGACGATCAGGGCAGGTACATGGTCCGGTTCCTGTTCGACACGGGGGCCGCGGGCGGCGTGTCATCCAGGCCGGTGCGCATGCTGCAGAACCACGCCGGCGCGAACTACGGCACGCATTTCCCGCTCAAGCCGGGGACCGAGGTGCTGATCGCGTTCGTGAACGGCGACCCGGATCGTCCGGTCATCGTGGGCGCCGCGCCCAACCCGCTGACGCCCTCTCCGGTCAACAGCGCCAACCGCTCGACGCATCGGATCAAGACGCAGGGAGGCATCGTCTTCGATCTCGTGGACGAGTGAGGCGATTCGCTCTCGTGAACGGGTAAGCCGCGCGCGGGTCCCGGCCGGGGGCCGCGCGCGACGCCGCCCGGGGTGGCGGTCGATAATGCCGTTCAGGGAGCGGGCTTCCTGGGGAGCGCCGGGCTCGCGGCGGACGAGGAGCCCTGGGCGCCGGTCATGGCCCGGATGGCGTAGTTGAGGGCGGCGCGCAGGTTGCGTTGCGTGTTGAGCTGGGTGAGGTCGAGGCCCAGGGCGACCATGGTCTGGGCGACGGTCGGCTTGATGCCGGCGACGATGCCGTCCGCGCCGAGGAGCCGGATCGCGGTGATGAGCTGGACGAGGTGGCTCGCGACCCTTGTGTCGACGACCTCGACGCCGGTGAGGTCGAGGATGGCGAAGCGGGCGCGCTTCTCGACGATCTGCGCGAGCAGGCTGTCCATGACCTCGGCGGTGCGGACGCTGTCGACCGTGCCGACCATGGGGAGCGTGAGCACGCCGTCCCAGACCTCGATGATCGGCGTGGAGAGATCGCGGATCACCTTCTGCTGCGCCGCGATCTGGTCGAGCTGGACGCGCAGCTCCTTCTCGACGAGCCTGGAGTCCGACACGTCGAGCGAGACCCCGAGCACGCCGTCGACGGGACCTGCAGGCTGGCTGCGGAGCGGGGCGAGCCAGGTGTCCCAGTCGGCGCCGTGCGCCTCGCCGCGACCGCGGCGCACCTCGCCGTCGTACCATTGCTGCATGTCGGCGGCGGCTTCCGGGGAGGCCGCATAGATCTCGTACACGCTGCGCCCGAGGTACTGCCCCCGCTTCAACCCGGCCTTCGAGACCGCCTTGCCGTCGTGATAGAGGTAGATCCCGTCGCGGTCGAGCGCCCATATGGTCAGGGGATCCACGTGCTCGGCGATGCCGTCGAGGATGCGCGCCTTGAGCTGGAGCGTGCTGAGCTCCTTCTCGGTCATCGCGGAGGTCATCGCGGACGAGGCGGCCGCGGGCGCGGGGCGTAGCGAGCCGAGGACGGCGCCGCGGTCGGACGACCGGCTGGCGCTGCACGAGAGCGCCCGGTAGGCGCCGCCGCCGTCGCGCAGGCGCACGCTGAACGAGACGGGCTCGTCCCGCTGAAGGAGCGTCGACCAGGCCGCCGAGAGCGCGGCGCGATCGTCCGGGTGCGCGAGATCCGCGAGGAGCGCGCCCCCCTCGGCCCCCGGGCCCAGCGCCTCGCGGAGTCCACCGCTCCCGTGGAGCAGCGCGCCCTCGGGCGAGGCGATGAAGAGCAGATCGGGAGTACGGGCGAAGAGCTCGCCGAGCAACACGCTGGGGGCAGATTCCATTAGACTCACAACTCCTCGGAGAGCAGAGAAGGATAAGTGTAACGTGGGCGGAGCAGGTTGTGGAAGGACTCCCGGGCGGCCGCGATGCGATTGCGCCGGGAAAAACGCACCACTTCGTAGGGGCGCTAGCCTGGCGGGCGCTGCGCCGCAAGACGGTGAGCCGGCTTGCCGCGACATGAGCTACGGCGAGGTGGGGCCATGACGGCGGGGCGCCGCCCGCGTGGACCGGAGCGGGAGAGGTGGTGAGACGTGGGGTGCAGGAGATTCGTGAATCGCGTCACGAAAGGTTCGTGACCACGAGGCCGTGGACCGGGTCGGTCTGGACGAGGGACCGGCATGTCACAAGGACCCTCGGATTGAGCCAGGTGAGCTCGCGCTTGATGGCTTCGCCGAGCGTTGAGGCGATCGCAGGCTCAAGCGGGCGATCTTCTTCCAGCCAGAGCACGACGGGAACCTTCTTGGTGCGGGCGAGGATCCGTCGCACGAAGCCACGCAGCTCACCGCGATCGAGCGGCAAGCGATCGCAGGCCCACACCATGGCCGCGACGGTATCCCGCACCTTGTACGCGACCTCTCGAGCGAGCTCTCCGCTCGAGAGGCGGACCTTGTTCTCAATCCGGTGACCGCGGAAGTCCTTGACTTCGATGAAGTAAGGCTCGTCGAGATACAGACCGAAGAAATCGACCGCCTTGGTTTCTTGAAACCTCTGCAGCCCACCGACATACGCGCCGTGGTCGTCCCACTTCAGGATTTTCCAGTCGCTGTCGAAGGCGAAACGAAGCTTGCCCTCGTCGTGTACGAAGCTCATTCCGCGGCGCCCTCCTCGGGCGCCTCGTCGAAGAGCTTGCGCTCGAAGTCGTAGTGCCGCGAAAACTCATCCAGGATCGGGTTGGTCGGCAGTTCGGCCAACGTATCGCCGGCATCGACGAGCGCAGGGCCGTGCGCCTCCTCGCGGTGGAAAGCAAAGAACCGGATCGGCACGTCGGGCTGCTTTCTGTACTCGGAGAGGAGCGACAGCTTGTGCGAGAGCAGGTAATCGTGCGTCGTGACGAAGATCTGCACGCCGCGCTTGCCCAGCTCGAGGAGGATGTCGACAACCAGCGAGACGAGCTGCGGGTTCAGGTTGGCCTCGGGTTCGTCCCAGAAGAGGATGCCGTTCGTCGTCAACGAGCCGTTCGAGACCATGTGGGCGAGGCATGCGATCTTGCGGAGCCCTTCGGCGACGAGGTGCGCCTCCATGCTGCCGTCCTTGCGCAGGAGATAGAACCGACCGCCCTGGAGCGAGACCTTGCCACCGAGCGCGGTCTCGATCGGCTCGATCAGCACCCTCGCCTCCTCGGATCGGGGGCCGCGCAGCGCCGCCTGGCTGAGGGCGACGCAGGCGTCATAGTATGTCTCATCGAACGAGAGCTTGCGTTCCTGGTATGCCGCGATGAACCCCTCGAACATGGCGAGGACCTCCCGCGTCGGCAGGAAGATGGATGGCGCCTCGGTCTTCCAGGTCGCGGTCTTGACCTCGACCTGCTGTTTGCCCCTCGTGTTCAGCACGACCGCGACGTCGCCCGTCGCTCCTCGGATGGTGATGAACCCCTTGCCCTGCCCCTTGCGGCGGTGGACGAGCCTTCCCATGTACGCGTCGTCCGGTCGGAAGACGTTGGCCAGCTTCTCGTGCAGCCGCAGATCCAGGGGGATGACCGAGCCCTCCTGCTCGAGCGTCTTGAGCGGGGCATAGAGCGCCTTCATGGTGTGGCTCTTCCCCGTCGCGTTGGTGCCCAGGAAGACGTTGATCCCCGGTGAAAAGGCGAGCTCGACGTCCTCGAACGCGCTGAACTGCTTCAAGTGCAGGTGCTGAACCTTCATGGCTCTCCGCGGCTTCTCGTTGACGGTGCAGGACGGCGACGGCGGCAGCGTAGCTCAATGATCGCGAGCGGTCACACAGAGGGGGCGCCCCGGGACAGACCGGGGCGGGTCACGAAGGGAGGTCCTTACGGCGAGGTGGCCCCAGCAGACGCTCGCGCCACCTGTCGAGCGGCGGCGTGGCGCTGGCTACCCACCCATACCGGACGCTCTGGCCGCTGTGAGCCGATACGCTCTTCAGGCTCGGGCTGATGTCTTGACGCAGTTCGTGCACGCGCTCCCTTCTCCGGAATTCGCACCCCGGCTGCAGGTGCCAGACGGCGCCCCCTCCCTGAGCGCGCGGAGCGCGCGATTGGGGAGGGGCGGACCGCGCGCAGGCGCGGAGCGCCGAGCACGGGCCGGGGGTGGGCATCCGCCCTCTCGGAGCCGTCCTCATCAATCAACGCCGCGCCGCATCTGCCTCCACGAAACGGCGCGCGAAACCGAGAGCGGGATCGACCGGAGCGCCGCTGGACGGGGCAACCCGACAGCACCTTCTTACCCTGCTCCCCAGAGCTCCGGATCTCTCGCACGGATTCCACCCCTCCAGCCCCCGCAGGCCCCCTTCCAACCGCAGCTCTCCCCGTGTGATACCCTCGCAGCACGCATGGCCCCCTACCGCTCCTCTCGCGAGGACCGCGCAGCGCGCCCGCCGCCCCCAGGGCCGGTCGCGGACATGGTGCAGCAGTTCGCCGATCCGTACGCCTTCCTCCGCGAGCTCGTGCAGAACGGCATGGACGCCGGCGCGCGGAAGATCGACGTGCGCGTCGAGGCGCTGGCCGGCGCGTGCGCCACCTCGGTCACCGACGACGGGTGCGGCATGAGCCGCGAGGACATCGAGGGGCCGCTGCTCACCCTCTTCAGCTCGTCGAAAGAAGGCGACCTCACGAAGATCGGCAAATACGGCGTCGGCTTCGTCTCCGTGTTCGCCCTCCAGCCGGAGCAGGTCGACGTGGAGACGTGGCGCGACGGGAAGGCCTGGCTCCTCCGGCTGCACAGCGACACGAGCTACGAGCTCGAGGACGCCGGGCCGCGACAGGGCAGCGGCACACGCGTGACCGTGATCCAGCGGCTCGACCGGGAGGCGTTCGTGGAGCACGCGCGCCGCGCGCAGGCCGCGCTCCGCCGCTGGTGCCGCCACGCGGACCGCGAGCTCACCCTCCGCGTCGCAGACCACGAAGGCAGCTCCCGGACGAACACGCTGCGCATCGATACGCCGCTCTCCGTCGCAGCGCCCGTCTCCGTGACCGCCGTCCACGAAGAGACCACCGTCGTGGTCGGCCCCTCCGCCGGAGCTCAGCACCCCGCTCCACCCCAGCACCTCGCTCCACCCCAGCACCCCGCTCCACCCCAGCACCTCGCTCCACCCCAGCACCTCGCTCCACCCCAGGACGGGGACCCCGCACTCGAGCACGGCCAGAGCTTCGCCGGCTTCTACAACCGCGGGCTCACCCTGTTCGAGACCGCGGACGAGCTCTTCAGTGGGCTCTCGGGCGTGCGGTTCAAGGTGATGAGCCCGCACCTCCAGCACACCCTGAGCCGCGACAACGTACGGCGCGACGACGCCTTCTGGGAGGCGATCGCGCGCGTGCGCGAGCTCGTCAAAGGTCCGCTCCGGCGCGAGCTCGCCGCCCGCCTCCCGCACGCCGCAGCCGCCGCAGCCGCAGGCGAGGCCGGGGGCGCCGCCACCTACGCGGCGATGCTGGAAGCGGCGCTGTCGCCGCCGACCACCCTCGATCCGGACGAGATCCCGTTCCCGCTCGCGAGCCCCGTCGCAGGCGACAGGTGCCGCGCCGGCCTCAGGGCGCTCGCGCCGTGGCGCGAGCCGTTGCTCGTCGCCAGGCAGCCCGACGCGCTGACCGCAGCCATGGCGCGCAGCGGGCTGCCCGTCGTGCTGTGCAACCACCCCGCCACCAGGGCGCTGCTGAAGCGGTGCTTCCCGGCCGCGCGCGTCGAGAAGGCGCACGCCGCCTACCTGCTCGTGCGCGAGGTGCCGGAGCGCGCCCGCGCGGCCGACGCCCCGCTCCTCCGGGTGATCGCCGACGCGCTCGCCCGCGCCCGGCACGGGGTCGCCCGGGTGAGCCTCTGCCAGGTCGAGGGCGCCCTCCGAGAGCGGTGCGGGATCCTCCTGCCCGGAAGCGCGGAGCGCAGCGGGCCCGAGCAGAGCTGCCACGCCGCGCGCGAGGTCGTGCGCCGCGCGGCGCGCTTCCCGTCCGGACACACCCTCTACCTCAACATCGAGAGCGATACGGTGGCCCTCGCGCGCAGGCGCGCCGCCGTCGACGCGGTGACCGCAGGCAACCTGCTCGCCCGCGCGCTGCTCGTCGAAGCCAAGGGGCCGCTCGATCCCGAGGACAGCGACCGGCTCCTCGACCTCTCGTCGAGCCCGCCGCCCCTCGCAGGCGCAACGCGCGGCGAGAGCCCGCCGCCCCTCGCGGGCGCAACGCGCGGCGAGAGCCCGCCGCCCCTCGCGGGCGCAACGCGCGGCGAGAGGGCGCCCGCAGGCCGCGAGAGATCGCCCTCGGGACGCGAGAGATCGCCCTCAGGTGGGAAGCGCCCCGCGCCAAGGAGGTCGCCGCGATGAGCCGGGTCGTCGCCCGCGGCGCGATCCGGGTCGATGCCCGCCGCGCCGTCCAGAAGCTCAGGGAGCACCTGCTCGTCGACCTGGACCTCTACCTCCTCGAGCTCGTCCGCGCCGCCGCGGCCGGGGGCGCGACGCAGATCGATCTCCGCTACGACGCCGACGACCTCGTCGTGACCTTCGACGGAGAGCCGCCCGACGGGCCCGCCTTGACGCGCCTCCTCGACCACGTGCTCAACGCCGCGCCCGACGCCGCGTCCCGGCGGCTCCGCCTGCTCGCGCTCGGCGTGAACGCGGCGCTCGGGCTGCGGCCGGCGCGCGTCGATCTGCTCACGACCGGACCTTCCGGCGAGGCCGCAGGCGCGACCTGCACGCGCGTGCGCTTCACGCCCACCCTGCTCGAGGCGCCCCCCGAGGCCCCCGCGTCGGCCGCCGCCCCCGCCTGCGACCAGGTGCCGCGGCCGCCCGGAATGCCCGCGGTCGGCCTGCGCATCGAGGTGCGGCGGAGGCTCGGCTGGTCGGTGCTGCGCCGGGCGATCACGGGCGATAGCCCGCCCGAGCTCGCGCACCTCGCCGCGGCCACCGGCGACTTCCCGATCCCGATCGCGCTCGCCGGCGAGCCGCTGCGCCGCGCCCTCCCGGACAGCGACCTCGCGGTGCTCGTGCGCGTGCCGTTCCACGTGCGCGGCGCGCGCCGCGCCGCGCTGGAGATCGTCGCGCCCCCCGAGCCCGCAGCAGGGCCGAGCAGCTCGGCGTCCCGCTCGCTCTCCCTCTCCACACCCGTCGCCCCGCTCCCCTCCGGGCTGCCCGCCGTCGACTACCTCGAGCACGGCGTGCGGCTCGCCCGCGAGCGCTGGAGCTTCGCGCCACGGTTCCCCTCGGCGCCCTACCAGGGCGTGGAGCTCCCGGTCCGCGTCGTCATCGACGCGGACGAGCTGCCCACCAACGCGTCGCGCTCGGCGCTGCGCGAGGACGCGCCCCTCCGCGCGCGGCTCCGCGACGCGGCGGCCGGCGCGCTGCTCGACGCCATCAAGGCCCTCGCCGCGCTCGTCTGCGACGAGGGCGCGATCCCCGACGGCGCGCTCGTCGTCGACGAGGACCGCGGCCGGCTCGCGGACGCGCTCGGGGCCTTCGCGTGCGTCGCGACCGGAGCGGCGCGGACAGGCGCCGAGCTGCCCGCCGAGGCGCAGGCCGTGCGCGAGCTCCCGCTGCTCCGCGACGGGCACGGACGGCCGATGTCGCTCGCGTCGCTCGACGCGCGCCACGCGCACGACGGGTCGCTCCTCTACCTGTTCCGCGGCGACGCGAAGCTCCCGAAGGCGCTCGCCCCCTGGGCCCACGACGTGGTCTGGAGCCACGGGGGCCTCGTCGAGCGCGCGCTCGCCGGGCTCCCGCTGGCCGACGCCGAGGCCATGATCGAGCAGGCGAAGCTCGGCGCCGAGCGCCGCAGGGCGTTCCTCCAGCACGCGACCAGCGAGCCCGTCGTGCCGCCCTCCCCGGAGCACGCGTTCCGCGACGCCTTCCACGTGGACGAAGGGCCGCTCGCCGGCCTCCGCGGCGAGCTGGCGGTCTTCGCCGACGACCGCGAGCCCCCGCGCGGCGCAGAAGTCCGGGTGTTCGTGGAGGGGCGGCACCTCGAGACCGTGGAGCTCGACCCCGCCGCCGTCCCCTTGCCCGTCGAGATCGCGCTCGCGTGGAAGGGGCGCGTGCGGCCGCGGTTCGCGTACGACGGGGTCGAGCGCGACGCGCGCTTCTGGCGCGCCGTCCGCCACGCGCTGAAGGTGGCGCTCGCCGCGGCCGACCGCGAGGCGAGGCGGCTCTTCGGACCGGGCGAGGCGCAGCGGGACGCGCCTGCGCCCGAGGGCGAGCTCGCGCGCGTGAGGCCCGCGCTGCGCGCCGCGATCGGCGCGGTGTTCTGCGCGCCGCAGCGCCTCGGCGCCGCAGACGGCGGCGCCGGGGACGGCGGCGGCGCGGGGCCGCCCCCGGACGACGGCCTCGCGCCCTCGAGCTTCGAAGGCCTCCTGAATGCGCGGATCTGGCCCACGCTCGCGACGGGACGCTTCATCAGCCTGAACGGCCTCTCCGTGCTCTCCCGGCCGACGCGCGGCCTCTGCACAGCCCCGCCCGAGGCGCTGGGGCGCGCGGCCGACCGGCGGACGGTGCTCGCCGTATCGCAGCGCGAGCTCGACTGGCTCGCCGCGGCGCTCCCGGAGCGCGAGCTCATCCCTTACGCCCAGGGGCTCTTCACCGAGGACGAGCTCGCGGCGCGAGGGCCGGCGCGGCGGCGCGCGCTCGCGGCATCCCTGGAGAAGCTCGCGGCGCTCCCCGCCGGCGCGCCGGTCCTGGATGTCAGCGGCCCTGGCTTCCTCGCGTTCGCCACGCCGAGCGACGCGATGGTGGAGGCGTGGCACCACGCGTCGCGGCCGCTCGCCACCCTGACGGCCGCGCCGCTGCTCGGCCCCGCCGCCGTCGCGATCGACGACGACGCGGCGGCGCCGAACAGCGGCTGGAACGGCCTCCTGTCGCCGCGCCACGACGCCGCCGTCCACCTGGTCGAGCGCGCGCTCTGCGAGGCGCTCGTGGCGGCGCTGGAGGGCGACGCCGCGGCGCGCGCGCGGCTCGGCTTGCGGGGCGATCCGCTGCGCGAGCGCGGCAGGCCCGACGTCCGCGTGAGCGCCTACCTCCTCGACAGCGCGCGGGCGCTCTCGGCGCGCGCGAAGAGCGCGCCCATCGAGGCGTCGCTGGGCGAGCTCGCCGCGCGCATCCGGCGCCTGCCGCTGCTCGGCGTGCTCGACGCGCGCGGCGAGGAGGTCGCGTGCTCGCTCGAGATGCTCGACGCGACACACCCGGCGCCGGCGCCGATCCCGGTGCTCGACGCGGCGCCCGGCTTCGAGACGCTCTCCTGGCACCCCGTCGTCGTCCGCGACCCGCGAGAGCGCGCGGCCCTGGTGCGGTGGGCCGGCGGGCGCGCCCTCCTGGCGCAGAGCGGGGTGCCGGCGCGGCGGCAGCGCGCCGCGCTCGAGCAGGAGCGCCGCGCCGCGCTCGAGCAGGAGCGCCACGCCGCGCTCGAGCAGGAGCGCCGCGCCTCCTCTGGCAGGGCGCAGCAGGAGCAAGGCGCGCGCGGCGGAGCCGCTGGCTCCTCGCGCGCGCCGCTCGCGCTGCCGGGCGCGCCGTCGCACCCGCGGCTGCGCGTGAGCGCCGCCGCGCTCGGCGTGCAGGGGCTCGAAGGCGAGATCGAGATCGTCGAGGGGCCGGGCTCGGACGCGCGCTTCGTCGGCCCCGACGGCGCCGAGCGGCGCGTCGAGGTGGATCTGCCGATCCCGCTGCGCGTCCTCGTGCGCGCCGGCGCGGCGGATCCGCCGAGGGACGCCTCGCGCGCGCTCCTGACGCGCATCGCCAAGGCCGCGGGCCGCCACCTCATCTCGCTCGCGCCGCGCTTCGACGAGCTGCCGCCGTTCGCGCGGGGCCACGCGCGCCGCGCGGTCCTGAGGACGCTGGCCCAGGGCAAGCGCGTCGTCGCGGAGGCGGCGCGCGCGCCGCTCTTCCACGACATCGAGGGGAACCTCTTCTCGCTCGACGACCTGCGGCGCGACCCGCGCGCCGGGTGGCTGTGCACCTCGACGCCGCCGCCCTACCCGAAGCAACGCTACGAGCGGCCGGTCCTCACGCTGAGCGAGCCCGAGCGGCTGCAGCTCGCGACGGCCGTGCTCATCAAGGACATCACCGAGGCGGTCGCGCGCGATCGCGCGGCCGAGGAGCGCCTCGCGGCGCCGCCGCTCGCCGCCGTCGGCCTCGACGCGGCCGCGCGCGCGGCGTGCTTCGCGATCGTGCCCTTCGAGCGGCCGGCGGGAGCGCAGGAGGCCGCGCCGCCCGCGCACGGCGAGATCGGCCTGCTCGTCCCGGAGCACGCCGGGGCGGCGGGCATCGCGGTGCACGTTGGGCGGCGCCCGCTCTGCGCGCTCGACGCCGGCGACGGGTGGCCCCTGTGCGCGGCCATCAACGACGACGCGCTCGAGCCGAACCGCGCCTTCGACGGGCTCAAGGCGCGCGGGGACGCGGCGAGGCTCCGGCAGGCGGTGCGCGACGCCGCCGCGCGGTGGCTGCGCGCCCGGCTCGCGCCGCCCGGCGACGCGCTCGCGACGCGGTGGATCGACGTCGCCACCACCTGGCCCCGGCCGCTGTTCGTGACCGGCGCGCTGTGGCTGCCCGCGCGGTGGCCGCGCGCGCCGCTGGTGCTCGTCGCGGCGCCCTCCGCGGCGATCCTCGGCGAGGGCCGCGGAGGGAGCGACGGGGACGGGTTCACGCCGCGCGCGCTGCTCTGCAGGACGGGCGGGGGGGCCGGCGTGGTCGAGCGTGTGCCGGTCGAGGGGCGGCTCCTCGTCTGGCCGCCGCGCGAGGCGCGCTGGGACGTCGTCGCGGAGCTCGCCATGGAGGCCGCGGCCTCGATGGCGGCCGAGCTCTCGGACGAGGCGGCCGCGGCGCCGTACCTGTGGAACTTGCACCTCCTCGGCCGCCTCTCCGGCGGCAAGCTCGCGGCGCGGACCGCCGCGGGGGAGAGCGTCGGCCCGGCGGCTGTCCGCGCCGAGCTCGCGGCGAGCGGCTGCCTGTGGATCTCCGATCGCCGGGGGAGCGCGGACGGCGATTTCCCGGACGGCACGCCGGCGTTCGTGCTGCTCGACGACGGCTCGCCGCTGGTCGAGGTGCTGCGCCACCGCACCGCCCCCGGCGCGCTGCGCGAGCTCGGCGCCCCTCGGGCGGCGGCGGCGCCTGCGGAGATCGGGCTCGCCTCCGGGGCCGGCCTTCCTACCGCCGGCGCCCGCGGCGCGGAGCCGCGGAAGGCCCCGCGCGGCGTGGAGCGTCCGGCGGCGCCGCGCGGCGCGCAGGCGCCGGTGCCCCCGCGCGGCGCGCAGGCTCCCGCGGCCCCGCGCGCCGCGGAGCCGCCCGCCGCGGAAGCGCCGCCCGACGCGAGCGGCGCGCGAGCCTGGGCCAGCGCGCTGTGGCGCAGCGTGCTCGGCCTGCTCGGCGGCGAGGCGCCGCCGCTCGGCCCCGCGCCCGACGGGCAGGGCGCGGCGCCCGGAGGTCCGCTCGCGGCCGCGCTCCACGAGGCCATCGCCCAGATGAACCTCGAGGGGTCCCCGGTCCGCGCCGTCGTCGAGGGCCGCTCAGGGCGGCCGATCCGCTACGACGCGAGCCGGAGCCACATCGTCATCAACACCGAGCACGAGGCGCTCGCGTGGCTGCGCGCGCGCGGGGCGCCCGATCCGGCGGCCGTCGCGCTGCTGGCGGCGGCCGCCGTCGGCGAGGTGAACCGGGCGCTCCAGTCGGTCACCGACGCGGAGGAGCGCCGGGCGCTCGATCATCTGCTGCGCTCCATCGGGTAGCGCGCGCGCTCGCCTCGCTTCCCGCGTTGCCGGCGCGCCGCCGGGGCGCAAAGCTCTTCCCCGTGGACACCGTCTTCACCGTCGGCCACGGCACCCGCGGCCTCGAAGAGCTCGTCGAGCTGCTCGGCGAGGGGCCGGCCGACACGCTCGTCGACGTCCGGAGGTTCCCGGGATCGAGCCGGTCCCCTCACCTCGCCCGCGCCGCGCTCGCCGAGGCCCTGCCTCCGCTCGGGGTGACCTACGTCTTCCGCGGCGACGCCCTCGGTGGACGGCGGACCGGGCGGGCCGATTCGCCCCACATCGCCTGGGAGAACGCGAGCTTCCGGGCCTACGCCGATCACATGGAGACCGACACGTTCCAGCGCGCGCTTTCCGAGATCGAGGCGGAAGCGCGGGCCGGGCGGCGCATGGCCCTCCTCTGCGCCGAGACGCTCTGGTGGCGGTGCCACCGCCGCCTCATCGCCGACGCCCTCGTCGCGCGCGGCCTCACGGTCGTCCACCTGCTCGGCCCCGGCGCGCAGGCCGCGCACGAGCTGAACCCCGCCGCCCGGCCCGACGGCGCCGGCCACCTGATCTACGACGTCGGCGCGCAGCGCGCGCTGCCGCTCGGCGGGGCCGCTGCGGAGCGCGCGCCCTCGCCGGGAAAGCCCGCGCGCCCGCGCCGCGCGCGGTGATCTCGGACGCCCAGCGAGCCACAGGCGGGCCGCGCCGCGCCGCCAGGTACACCCGCGCTCACCGACCGGGAGCCGGCGGTTCGCCACGAGATCTGGGTCCTGCTCGCCCGCGACGACCCGCCGACACACGCTGGCTGGGAGCCCGCGATCGACCTCCGGTATCGCTGGCCGCTCACCAGCGCCGAGCGGAGGGCAGTACGGTACGTGCCAAAAATCACGAAGTCCGTGTAGCGGTCTAGTCGGGCATCACCTGAAAAATAGACCATCAGTCGTCGCACTGACGTCCTGATGACGGGCGCGACCGTGGGAGCGTCATCCGCTCCCACGGAGGCTTTCCGCGGAGCTCGACATCGAGCGCTCCCCAGCCCGTCCGGTATGGCGGCGCCGAGCCGATTCCGTTACGGTCCCGAAATCACATGAAGGCGCGCCCCGGTGTGGGCAGGGCCTCCTGGCTCGGGAGACAGTAATGAAAGTGCAACGCATCTCGGCGATCCTGCTCACCTCGGTCGCCTTCTCTGCTGGCTTTATCGGTTGCAGCAACGGCGATCCGGATCCGGGCGCAGGAGGAGGCTCGTCGAGCTCGACCTCTTCGAACACGAGCTCGTCCTCGGGAGCCGTGAGCGGCACGGGCGCGGGGCCGGGCACGGCCGAGTACCTCGGCACCCGCTGCACGGCCGACGCCGACTGCGGGCCGGACGGCATCTGCGCCCTGGAGTCGGCCGAGGCGGGCGGTCCTGCGGGCGGGTACTGCACGACGGAGTGCTCCGACGATGGCGACTGTGAAGGCGAGGGCAGCGCCTGCCTCGATGGCATGTGCTACCTGGGCTGCACCTTCGGAGAGCCCGAGATCGATTCGCTCGACGCGGAGCTCGACCCGTTCAAGTGCCACGGCCGCGATGAGCTGCGCTGTGAGGAGGTCGATGCAGGCGTGACGGTCTGCACGCCGAACTGCGGCTCCGATTCGCAGTGCGCCGACTCCGGCCGCAGCTGCGATCCCAGGCAGAACGTGTGCGTCGACGCGCCGCACGAGGGCCTGCCGATGGGCGCCGCGTGCGACATCGACGCCGAAGAGGACCCGTGCGCCGGGTGGTGCGCGGGCTTCCCCGGCGAGGTCGGCGCGTGCACCGAGTTCTGCGGCTTCGGCGGCGATGTGGCCAAGTCCGACTGCGGCGGGTTCACGAACGGTCTCTGCCTCTATCAGTTCGCGGAAATCGTCGGCGCCGGCGACTTCGGCGCCTGCACCAAGGCGTGCAGGGCGCACGACGATTGCCTGTTGCCGAACGCCCGCTGCGAGGACTTCGGTCTCCCGGACAACGGGTTCTGCATCTTCACGGCGGAGGAGTGCGCGGACGACGACGATTGCAAGAATCCGGACAAGTGCGCCGAGACGCCTGATGGCTTCTTCTGCCTCGACCCGGCGTACCCGCTGAGCAACGAGGGCGAGGGTGGCGCGGGTGGCGCAGGTGGCGCGGGCGGAGCTGGCGGCGCGGGTGGCGCTGGCGGAGCCGGCGGCGCGGGTGGCGCTGGCGGCGCGGGTGGCGCTGGCGGCGCGGGTGGCGCTGGCGGCGCGGGTGGCGCTGGCGGAGCCGGCGGCGCGGGTGGCGCAGGTGGAGCCGGCGGCGCCTGACCGCTGAGCCCTGGGACAGGGACTCATCTCCTCTCCAATCTCCAGGAGGTGAGATGAGTCCCTCGCGCTTCACTCCCCTTCTTCGGAGCACCCGAGACGCCGTCGCCGCGCGGCGGTCCTGACGCTGCGTTTCACGGGGCTTCACGCGCCCAGGAAAGGGCGCGCGCCGACGTCGCCACCACCGGTTCGGTCGCGAGCGCGACGCCTATCCGACGGCAGACGGCGCGGTCGCCCGCGGCGACAGGCCGCGGACGAGGGTCGCGAGCGTGCGCAGCACCGGGGTGTCGACCCCGGCCCGGCGCCCGCGCTCGACCACCGCGCCCTGGAGGATATCGACCTCCGTCGCGCGGCCGGCCCGCACGTCCTGCAGCATCGACGGCTCGGTGAGCGGGAACTCGGCGCGCGTCAGGGCGAGCATCGCGTCCGCGGTCGCCTCGGAGATCTCCGCCCCTTCCGCCCGCGCGACGGCGATCACCTCGAGCATCGCCGCCCGGGTGAGGTCCGCCATCCGCTCCACGACCACGCCGGCGCGCTGGCCGGTCAGCGCGCAGATCGCATTGAAGGGGGCGTTCCAGACCATCTTCTCCCAGAGCATGGAGCGGTGATCCGGGCCCCTGCGGACCGGGATGCCCGCGCGCTCGAGCAGCGCGGCGGTCGCCTCGACCCGCGCCTCCTGCCCAGGCCGGTAGGGCGCGAGCCCGGCGCGCGTCGGCGCGAGCGTCTCGATCTCGCCAGGTCCGGCGAGGCCCGCGGACATGTACGCGATCGCGGCGATCACGCGCCGCTCGCCGACGTCGCGCGCGACCACGTCCTCCGAGTCGAGCCCGTTCAGCAGGGGCGCGGCGAGGCCGTCCGAGGCGAGCAGCCCGGGCAGCTTCGCGCTCACGGCGGCGAGCGACGGCGATTTCACGGCGATGAGCGCCAGATCGAACGGCCCGCGCGCCCTGTCGAGCTCGACGACACGGAGCGGCGGAGTGCGCAGCTCGCCGGACGGCGTGCGGACGATGAGCCCGCGGGCCCGCATCACGTCGGCGTGCGCGCCCCGCGCGACGAAGGTGACGTCTTCCCCCGCGAGCGCGAGCCGCGCCCCGAAATAGCCGCCCACCGCGCCCGCGCCGACAACGAGGATCCGCATCGGCGGCGACCATAGCACGCTCGAGCCGGGCCGCGGCGAGCCGACGAGTGGCGACCCGCGAGGATCGCGGATATGCCTACGCCGAGATGCGTAGGCCGGAAGCCCCCGCTGCAGCGCCCGAGAGCGGCCTCATGAGCGCAGGCGAGCCGAGCATGACGATGGAAGCCGAGCAGCTCCAGCGCTTGCTGGACGCCCTGCCGGCGCTCATCTCCTATATCGACAGCGACGAGCGCTACGGCATCGTCAACCGGGCCTACGAGCGCTGGTTCGGCGAAGACAGCGGCGCCATCGTCGGCCGGCCCGTGCGCGAGGTGCTCGGCGACGCCGCCTATGCCACCGTGAGGCCGTACATCGCCGCGGTCCTCGCCGGGAGACCGCAAGACTTCGAGTCGCGGCTCAGCTACCGGAAGGTTGGCCGGCGCCACGTGCGCATCCAGTACATTCCCTACCTCGGCGCGCGCGGCGAGGTGCGTGGCTTCTTCACGCTCGTCGCGGACATCAGCGAGCAGAAGCGCGCCGAGGACGCGCGGCGCTTCCTCGCCGACGTGTCGGCCGCGCTCGACCCGGCGCTCGATCGCGACGCGAGCTTCCGGCGCGTCGCGGCCCTCGCGGTCACCTCGGTCGCGGACCTGTGCGCCGTCCACACGCTCGAACCGGACGGCTCCGTCCACACGCGGGTCGTCGCGCACGCCGATCCGGCCAAGGCAGAGCTCGCCGCCCGGCTGGCTCGGCGCGGCCGCACCCCACCGGAGCCCGGGGCGCCGCCATCGCCGCTCCACGAGGTGCTCCACGGCGGCCACGGCCGGCTCTTCCCCGACATCGCCGGCCACGCGCAGGCCGGCGCGGACCACCTCGCCGTCCTGCGCGAGCTCGGCTGCCGCTCCGCGGTGATCGTGCCCCTCCGCGGCGACGCGTGCGTCCTCGCGGCGCTCACGCTCGCGTCCGCAGAGGCCGATCGCGCCTACGGCGCGGCGGATCTCGCCCTCGCCGAGGAGCTCTCGCAGCGCATGGAGGTGGCCCTGCAGCGCGCGCGCCTCTACGACATGGCCCGCGACGCCGAGTCCGAGGCGCGGCGGCGCTTCCTGGCCGAGCAGGAGGCGCGCCGGGCCGCCGAGCGCGCGGCGCAGCGCATGGCCGGCCTCCAGCGGATCACGGCGGCGCTCGCCGACGCGCTCACCAGCGAGGCCGTCGCGGAGGTCGTCGTCGACCAGGGCGTCGCGGCCGCGGGCGCGTACGCCGGCGCCATCGTCGTGACGGTGGGCGACGGGCTCGAGTGCCTCAAGGAGGTCGGCTACGAGCGCGAGACCGTCGAGCGCTTCCAGCCGATGCCCCGCGCCGCCGCCCTCCCGCTCACCGACGCGCTGCGGACGGGCGAGCCCATCTGGCTGCGCTCACGCGACGAGTGCGCCGCCCGCTACCCGGATGTCGCGAGCACCGCGCTGTCCGCCACGACCGCGTCGCTCTGCTGTCTCCCGCTCCTGGCCCAGGACCGGCCGATCGGCGTGCTCGGGCTGAGCTTCGCGGAGCCGCGCCCGTTCGATCGGGAAGAGCAGGAGTTCCTCGTCGCGGTGTCGCGCCAGTGCGCGCAGGCCATGGAGCGCGCCCGCCTCCACGAGGAGCGCGCCGCCATCGTCGAGCGCGAGCGGCGCGTCGGCCTCGAGAACGCCCGGCTCTACCGGGAGGCCCACGAGGCGGATCAGCGCAAGGACGAGTTCATCGCGATGCTGTCGCACGAGCTCCGCAACCCGCTCGCGCCCATCACCACCGGCCTCGAGCTCCTGCAAATGAGCGCGGGCGAGCGCACGGATCGCGGCGACGAGCAGATCCTGGCGACCCTCGATCGGCAGGTGAAGACGATCGTCCGTCTCGTCGACGATCTCCTCGACGTCTCCAGGATCACGCGGGGCAAGATCGAGCTGACGCGGGAGCGGCTCGACGTCGCCTCAATGGTCGAGGCCGCGGTCGAGTCGGTCCGCCCGCTGCTCGTCCAGCGCAGGCACGAGCTCGTCCTGTCGGTGGACCCGGGCGTCTTCGTCCACGGCGACCGGGTGCGGCTCGAGCAGGTCGTCGTGAACCTCCTCAACAACGCGATCAAGTACACGAACCCGGGAGGCCGCGTGTCGCTCGCCTGCGCCGCGATCGGCGGCGACGCGCAGATCCGGGTGACCGACACCGGCGTCGGCATCTCCGCCGATCTGCTCCCGCGCGTCTTCGAGCCGTTCATGCAGGCCCGGCGCACGCTGGACCGCTCCCAGGGGGGCCTCGGGGTCGGGCTTACGCTGGTAAAGCGGCTCACCGAGCTGCACGGCGGGCGCGTGGAGGCCCTGAGCGCCGGCCCCGGCGAGGGGACGGCCATCAGCGTCTGGCTCCCGCTCGCCGGCGCGCCGGTAGAGCTGCCGGCGCCGCCGGCGCCGCCAGCGCCGCCAGCGCCCAACGCTGGCCGCCCGCGCCCCTCGGCGCGCCCCATGCACATCCTGCTCGTCGACGACAACGTCGACGCCGCCGAGGGCCTCCGGCGCGTCCTCCAGCTCCACGGCCACGCGGTCTCGATGGCGCACGACGGCCCGGCAGCGCTCGAGGCCGCGCGCGCGTCGAAGCCCGATCTCGTCCTGCTGGACATCGGCCTGCCCGGGATGAACGGCTATGAGGTCGTCCGGCGCCTGCGCGCCGAGCCGGAGCTCAGGCGCTCCTACATCGCCGCCCTGTCCGGCTATGGGCAAGACCAGGACCGCCGCCGCTCGCGCGACGCGGGCTTCGACGCGCACCTCACAAAGCCGGTCGCCACGGAGCAGCTCTTGTCCCTCCTCGCCGAGGCCGCCCCACGAGGCTGATCGGCCCGCGCTCCATTTCAGAAGTGCAATGCACCCCGCGCCTCCCGCCAGGCGCGCGACACACCGCCGAAACAGCCTCCTCCAATTTTGAAAGATGCGCCCATTTCCTTTCATCGGCGCTGTCGCGCTCGGCCTCGCGCGGGGCCTTGTTGCGCTCGTCTATGACCGCGAAACACGCAGGAAACACGGGTAATTTCCGGCGCCGAGAGCGCCGACAGGCCGACAATTTATTCCTGCGAAACAGTTGCGAAACAGAGCCCACAGTACACAGTTTTTGGTCCGGGACTGTGGCTGACGCCGCGTTCGGACGGCAGTGCGGCAGTGACGGTGAGAAGGACTCACCGGGTCCAAAGGTGGGTTTCATGAGCAAGAAGAAGGACCTCCTCGTCATCGGCAACGGCATGGTCGGGCACAAGTTCATCGAGAATATGGTTCTCGGTGGCTTCCTCCGCGAGTGGAACATCACGACCTTCTGCGAGGAGCCGCGGCTCGCCTATGACCGGGTGAACCTGTCCGCCTTCTTCAATGGCAAATCGGCCCAGGATCTCTCGATGGTCAAGCCCGGCCTCTACGAGGAGGCGGGCATTCACGTCCATCTCAACGACAAGGCCGTCTCGATCGATCGACGGAAGAAGGCGGTGACGTCGGCGAAGGGGAAGACGGTCTATTACGACAAGCTCATCCTCGCCACCGGCTCGTATCCGTTCGTCCCGCCGATCAAGGGCAGAGACGCGAAGGGCTGCTTCGTCTACCGCACGATCGACGACCTCGAGGCCATGGACGCCCACGCGAAGGTCGCGAAGGTCGGCACGGTCATCGGCGGCGGCCTGCTCGGGCTGGAGGCGGCCAACGCGCTCAAGAACATGGGCCTCGAGGTCAACGTCGTGGAGTTCGCGCCGCGCCTGATGGCCCTCCAGGTCGACGACGCCGGCGGCGCGATCCTCCGGGCGAAGATCGAGGCGCTCGGCGTGAACGTGCACACGAACAAGTCGACGACGGAGATCGTCGCGGAGCACGGCCGCGTCGCGAGGATGGTCTTCGCCGACCAGAGCGAGCTCGCGACGGACATGATCGTCTTCTCGGCCGGCATCCGCCCGAGGGACGAGCTCGCCAGGGCGTGCGAGCTCGCGCTCGGGAGCCGCGGCGGCGTCGCCATCAACGAGCGCTGTCAGACGTCGGATCCGGACATCTACGCGATCGGCGAGTGCGCGAGCTATAACGGCCAGCTCTACGGCCTCGTGGCGCCGGGCTACCACATGGCCAAGGTCGCGGCCGACGCCCTCACCGGCGGGAAGGACACCTTCAGCGGCTTCGACATGAGCACGAAGCTCAAGCTGATGGGCGTGGACGTCGCGAGCTTCGGCGACGCGTTCGCGACCCAGCCGGGCGCGCGCGTGCTCAGCTTCATGAACGCGACGTCGAACGTCTACAAGAAGCTCGTCGTCAGCTCGGACGGCAAGCTCCTCCTCGGCGGCATCCTGGTCGGCGACGCCTCGAACTACGGGCAGCTGCTCCAGCTCGTGCAGAACAAGATCGTCCTCCCGCCCAACCCGGAGGATCTCATCGTCACGGCGCGGGACGGCGCGAAGCCGGCGGGCCTCGGCGTCGACGCGCTGCCCGACACGGCCATGATCTGCTCGTGCCTGAACGTCACGAAGAAGGCCATCTGCTCGGCCATCTGCGACGACAAGCACGTCACGGTCGCCGCCATCAAGGGGCACACAAAGGCCGGCACGGGCTGCGGCTCGTGCACCACGCTGATCACCGACATCCTGAAGAAGGAGCTCAAGAAGGCCGGCGTCGCGGTCAACAACCACATCTGCGAGCACTTCAACCACTCGCGTCAGGATCTCTATCACCTCGTCCGGATCCACCAGATCAAGACCTTCGACGACCTGCTCGCCCGCCACGGCCAGGGCAAGGGCTGCGAGATCTGCAAGCCCGCGGTGGCGTCGATCCTCGCGTCGACGTGGAACGAGCACATCCTCAGCAAGAAGCACCTCCCGCTGCAGGACTCGAACGATCGCTACCTGGCCAACGTCCAGCGGGACGGCACCTACTCGGTGGTCCCGCGCGTGGCGGGCGGCGAGATCACGCCGGATCAGCTCATCGCCCTCGGGCAGGTCGCGAAGAAGTACAGCCTGTACTCGAAGATCACCGGCGGCCAGCGTGTGGACCTGTTCGGCGCGCGGCTCGAGCAGCTGCCCGACATCTGGCGCGAGCTCATCGCCGCCGGCTTCGAGTCGGGGCACGCGTACGGCAAGGCGCTGCGCACCGTGAAGTCGTGCGTTGGCAGCACCTGGTGCCGCTACGGCGTGCAGGACTCGGTGGGCTTCGCGGTCGCGGTCGAGAACCGCTACAAGGGGCTGCGCAGCCCCCACAAGCTGAAGTCCGCGGTGTCCGGCTGCGCGCGCGAGTGCGCCGAGGCGCAGGGCAAGGACTTCGGCATCATCGCGACGGAGAAGGGCTATAACCTCTACCTCTGCGGCAACGGCGGGATGAAGCCGCAGCACGCCCAGCTCTTCGCCTCGGATCTCGACGAGGCGACGCTCATCAAGTACCTCGACCGGTTCCTGATGTTCTACATCCGCACGGCGGACCGGCTCCAGCGCACGTCCGTGTGGTTCAACAACCTCGAGGGCGGCATGGATTACCTCCGCCAGGTCATCATCGAGGACTCGCTCGGGATCTGCGAGGAGCTGGAGAAGGAGATGGCGCACCTCATCGCGACCTACGAGTGCGAGTGGAAGGCCGCCGTCAACGACCCCGACAAGCTCAAGCAGTTCCGCCCGTTCGTGAACGCCGGCGAGCCCGACCGGAGCATCGTCTTCGTCAGCGAGCGCGCGCAGCACCGCCCCGCGGCATGGCAGGAGAAGTCGAACCTCGTCGAGGAGATGATCTGACAGCAGGGCCGAGGGGCCTTGTCTGAGGGAAACGTCATGAGCGAGCTGCACACTTCGGAAGCGCGTCGGAGCGAGACCACGGCGCAGGGCTGGGTCGACGTCTGCGGGGTCGAGGACATCATCCCCAACACGGGGGTCTGCGCGCTCGTCGGGAAGCGCCAGATCGCGGTGGTCCGGGTCGGCGAGGGCGAGGAGATCTACGCCATCAGCAACTTCGACCCGTTCAGCAAGGCGTTCGTCCTGTCCCGCGGCATCGTCGGGGACAAGGGCGGCGTCCCCAAGATCGCGTCGCCGATCTACAAGCAGAACTTCGATCTGCGCACGGGTCAGTGCCTGGACGACCCGGGCGTGCTCATCCCCGTGTATCCGACCCGGATCCGGGACGGGCGGGTCGAGATCCAGGCCGCGGCGGAGCCGCCCGCGGCGGCGAGCTGACGGGATGACCTGGCGAGCCAGCGGAAGGTGCTCCCTCGCGGCGGACGCGCCGCCGTTCGCGCCGTCTTTCTTGGAGTCCTCGGGGCTGGGCTTCCGCGCCGGGTAGACAGGGAATCTCGATGAGCGTTGCAAAGGTCTCGGACACTCATTTTCGCTTGCCCATCGTCAACTCGGCGCCGAAGGTCCACGACACAAACAAGAGCCTGCTGGAGTCGCTCCTGGCCGACCAGCAGAAGCTCACGGCGGTCGAGAAGTTCTCCAAGATGCACGAGGAGCACGCGCTCCCGGCGCAGTCCAAGTACTACCGCGACCTGATCCCGCTCGAGAAGCCGAAGCCCGGGCAGCAGTACGGCTTCGAGGTCGATCTGGACGCCTGCACGGCGTGCAAGGCGTGCGTCACCGCCTGCCACAGCCTGAACGGCCTCGACGACAACGAGGTGTGGCGCTCGGTCGGGCTCCTCCACGGCGGCACGCCCCAGACGCCGGCGCAGCAGAGCGTGACGACGGCGTGCCACCATTGCCTGGACCCGGCGTGCATGTCGGGGTGTCCGGTCAAGGCCTACGAGAAGGATCCTGTCACCGGCATCGTCAAGCACCTCGATGACCAGTGCATCGGCTGTCAGTACTGCATCCTGATGTGCCCCTACGACGCTCCGAAGTTCAACCCGGAGCGGGGGATCGTGCGCAAGTGCGACATGTGCAGCGATCGGCTGGCCAACGACGAGGCCCCGGCGTGCGTGCAGTCGTGCCCGAACGGCGCCATCCGGATCACGATGGTCGACCAGCAGCAGGCGGTGCAAGAGAGCCAGACGAGCGTCTTCTTGCCGGGGGCGGCGACGCCGGAGATCACGATCCCGACGACGAGCTACAAGACGCAGAAGTCGCTCCCGCGCAACATGCTGCCCGCGGACTTCTACCAGGTGAGCCGGGAGCACTCCCACCCTCCGCTCGTCGTGATGCTGGTGCTGACGCAGCTCTCGGTGGGCGCGTTCTGCGTGAGCCTCGCCCTCAACGAGCTCCTCGGCGCGCAGGCGACGCGGGATTTCGGCGGCCACAGCGCCGCGTTCGCGCTCGTCTTCGGGCTCGCCGCGCTGAACGCGAGCCTCCTGCACCTCGGTCGGCCGCAGTTCGCGTTCCGGGCCTTCCTTGGGCTCAAGACGTCGTGGCTCAGCCGGGAGATCCTGGGGTTCTCGCTCTTCGCCGGCGCCGCGACGCTGTACGCCGCGTCCTTCTGGGTGCCTGCCATCCCGGCGCTCGCCCCGGTGGTCTCGGCGCTGCCCCCGGTCGATCTCGTGCAGGCGCCGCTCTCCTATGGGGTCGCGCTGAGCGGGAACCTCGGGGTCTTCTGCTCCGTGATGGTGTACGCCGCGACGCAGCGGGAGCACTGGCGCGGGGCGCTGACGGGCTTCAAATTCGCGACCACGGCGGCGATCCTCGGGAGCTCGACGGTCCTCATGATCGGGCTGCTCCTGAGCGCCGAGCACGCGGCGCTGCTCCTGACCCGGGGCTTCCGCGCGCTGAGCGCGTTCCTGTGCGTGACGACGGCGCTCAAGCTGCTCGTGGAGCTCTCGATGTTCCGGCACCTCCGGAAGCGGAGCCACTCGACGCTCAAGCGGAGCGCGATCCTGATGACGGGGGAGCTGAAGGGCGCGACGGGCTGGCGCTTCGCGTGCGGGACGCTCGGCGGGATCGTCCTGCCGGCGCTCAGCCTCTTCTCGGCGCCGAACAGCGGCGTGAGCTCTGAAGTGCTGATGGCCATGGCGGTCGTGGCGTTCGTGTTCTGCCTCGCGGGAGAGCTGCTCGAGCGGTACCTCTTCTTCGCAGCGGCGCCCGCCTCCAAGATGCCCGGAGGGCTCTCCTGATGACCACCACCGATCCGAAGAAGACGTCTCCGGCGCCCATGACGGACAACCTCCTCTTGCAGCGCAACGGGCCGCTGACGCGCGATCTGCTCCTCACGCCCGGCGAGTTCGGCCTCGGGAGGGTGCCTGCGCGGCTCAAGCCCGACCAGACGACGACGGTCGTTTGCGGCTTCTGCTCGACCGGGTGCGGGCTGAACGTGCACCTCAAGGACGGGGAGGCGATCAACCTCTCGCCGAACACCGACTATCCCGTGAACCTCGGGATGGCGTGCCCGAAAGGCTGGGAGGCGCTCACCCCGCTCCGCGCGAGCGATCGCGCCACCGCGCCGCTCCTGAGGAACGCGCGCGGGAAGCTGGAGCGCGTGGAGTGGGACGTCGCGCTCCGCACGTTCGTCGATCGCTTCAAGGCGATCCAGGAGGCGCACGGCAAGGAGTCGGTCGCCTTCATCAGCACGGGGCAGATCGTCACCGAGGAGATGGCCTTCCTCGGCGCCCTCGCGAAGTTCGGCATGGGCATGCTGCACGGGGACGGCAACACCCGGCAGTGCATGGCGACCGCGGTGGTCGCCTACAAGGAGGCGTTCGGGTTCGACGCGCCGCCCTACACGTACCGCGATTTCGAGGAGTCCGACGTCGTGGTGCTCGTCGGCTCGAACCTCTGCATCGCCCACCCGATCATGTGGGAGCGGCTGTGCAAGAACAAGAACCGCCCCGAGATCCTCGTCGTGGATCCGCGCAAGACCGAGACGGCGATGGCGGCGACGGCGCACTATGCGCTCAAGCCGAAGTCGGATCTGACGCTGTTCTACGGCATCGCCCACATCCTCATCCAGCGCGGGTGGATCGACCAGGCGTACATCGACGCGAACACTGTCGATTACGAGGCGTTCAAGGCGCACGTCGAGGACTTCACGCCGGCGCGGGTCTCGGAGGCGACGGGGCTCAGCGAGGAGCAGCTCAGGTCGTTCGCGGAGAAGATCCACAACGGGAAGCGGGTGTCGTTCTGGTGGACCATGGGCGTCAACCAGAGCCACGAGGGCGTGCGGGTCGCGCAGTCGCTCATCAACCTGGCGCTGATGACGGGGAACATCGGCCGCCCCGGCACCGGCGCGAACTCCGTCACGGGCCAGTGCAACGCGATGGGCTCGCGGATGTTCAGCAACACGACGGGCCTGTTCGCCGGCCACGACTTCACGAAGGAGGAGCACCGGAAGAAGATCGCCGGCATCCTCGGCATCCCGGAGGAGGTCATCCCGACCCGGAACAGCCTGGCCTACGATCAGATCATCGAAGGCATCTTGAAGGGGAAGATCAAGGGCCTCTGGATCATCGCGACGAACCCGGCCCACTCCTGGATCAACCAGGAGGATCTGCACGAGCTCCTCGGACGCCTGGAGTTCCTCGTGGTGCAGGACATGTACGCCACGACGGAGACGGCGGAGCGCGCTCACCTCGTCTTGCCGGCGGCCTCGTGGGCCGAGAAGGAGGGCACGTTCATCAACTCGGAGCGGCGCATCGGCCTCGTCAAGAAGGTCGCGCGGGCCCCGGGCCAGGCGCTGGCGGACTTTCACATCTTCCAGCTCGTCGCCCAGTACTGGGGCTGCGGCGATCTGTTCAAGGAGTGGAAGAGCCCGGAGGCGGTCTTCCAGATCCTGAAGCGGCTGTCGAAGGGGCAGCCGTGCGACATCACGGGCATCGAGGGCTACACGATGCTCGACGAGCGCGGCGGCATCCAGTGGCCTTACCCCGAAGGGGCGTCCTTCGAGACGAACGAGCGGCGGCTGTTCGAGGATGGCCAGTACTACCGCCCGGATCGAAAGGCGAAGTTCGCGTTCCAGGCGCCTCGCCAGCTGCCGGAGCCGACAGACGAGCAGTATCCGTTCACGCTGCTCACGGGGCGAGGGAGCTCCAGCCAGTGGCACACGCAGACGCGGACCAAGAAGTCGGCGGTGCTCCAGCGGCTCTATCCGAAGGAGATCTACGTCGAGCTGAGCCCGGTCGACGCGAAGAGGCTCGGTATCGAGATGAACGAGTGGGTGGTGATCGCCTCTCGCCGCGCGCAGATCAAGGCGCGGGCGTTCGTCACGAACTCGGTGAAGCCGGGGGAGATCTTCGTCCCGATGCACTACGAGACCGCGAACAAGCTGACGTTCCCGGCGTTCGACCAGTACTCCCGGCAGCCGTCGTACAAGGCCTGCGCTGTGAAGGTGCGGCGGGAAGAGGATCGCGGGTAGCCCGCCGCGGCCTCATCGGGGAGCGTGCGGCGCGTGAGGCGCGCTCAGCCGTGTGCGCCCCGCCGCGACGGGCGCGCGGCGTGTTGCCATCTCTGCGGGCCGCGGGCCCTCGTCGCGGCCCGACGCACGCCGCTCTCGGCCGGCGCCGGGGCGCGCAGGTGCCCGCTGCGCAGGTAGTAGGCCAGGAGCGTGTCCAGCAGCCGGGTGTCCATGGGGGGACACGCGATCGCCGTGCCGGCCAGCCCATCGATCGTGTTCTGGCAGTCGCACGCGGGCATCTGCGCGTACAGCTCCCATCGGGTCAGGTCGCCATGGACCTTCTCGGTCAGCATCGGCAGGAGGGGAAGGAACGGGTTGTCGCCCGCTCGTCGTATCCGCGTCAGCAGCTCCTCGCACCACTGCGCGTAAGGCAGCCGCGCCAGCGGATAGCCGCGGGCGCCGAGCAGGTCGAAGAAGCCGTTCAGGTCGAGCCGGTGCGACGGCGGGGGCACCAGGTGGAACGCCTTCCCCAGGGAACCCGGCCGGCAGGACAGGCGCACGATCGCTCGGCTGACGTAATCGACCGTCACGAGCTCCTTGCTCTGCGCCGGGAGGTCGGGGGCACAGCGCATCTCGACGCAGCCTTTGATCATCCTGCTTACGAAGTCGGTCACGTGGGCGACGCCGGTCTCGCTGTGACCCATGATGAACCCAGGGCGGAAGACGGTGACGGGCACCCCCCGCGAGCGCGCGATCCACACGAGCTTCTCGGCGACCCACTTGCTCTGGGAATAGCCCATGTCCGTATGGAGGTAGTCCGCCCAGCGATCGAGGTCGTCGCTCTCCCGCACGGTCTTCGCTCCGGTGAAATAGCCGACGTGACCGATGACCCCTATCGTCGAGATGTGGTGCACCGGCTTCGTCCGGCGCCGGCAAGCGAGCCGCAGGATCTCCTGCGTGCCCAGCACGTTCGCCGCCTTGTGGGACGCGTAGGGCTTGATGTAATTGACCTCGGCGCCTGAGTGGTAGATCGCGTCGATGCGCTCCGCGAGCGCGTCGAAGCCGGCCGGGGTGAGCCCGAGCAGCGGCTCCTTCAGGTCGCCGGGCACCGCGACGATCCTCGCGCTCATCGAGGGATCCCAGAGCGAATAGGACGCAAGGCTCCGCCGGATCCTCGAGAGCCCCGCGGCGGCGTCGGGAGCGCGGACCAGGCAATGGACCGTGGCGCGCGTCTGCGCCAGCAGATCGCGCACGAGAAAGGCGCCCAGGAAGCCCGTGGCGCCCGTGAAAAAGACGTGGCGAGGCGGAGCGCTCGTGTCGACGGGCGAGCCGCAAGGGAGAATGTCGGGGGCGAGGGCGGCCTCCGCGCGGAGATCGATCGCGCCCATCGACTCCGTGGCGCCGCGCGCCTTCCAGCGCCGCGCCTCCTCGACGGCGCGGGCGAGCCCGGCCACGGTGGGCGACTCGAACAGCCGGCGCGCGGGCACGTCGACCTGGAAGACCATCCTCACATGGAGGAGCACCTGCGCCGCCAGCAGGGAGTTTCCGCCGAGCTCGAAGAAGTCATCGTCGACCTCAGGGCCGTCGGTATGGAGGACGGACGCCCAGATCTCGGCCACGAGGCGCTGGACGGGAGAGCGGGTGCTCTTCGGAGGGCGGGTGCTCTCCGGCGCTCCGGAGTGCATCCGGCCGATGTCGGGCGGCGGGAGCGCCCTGCGATCGACCTTGCCGGTCGCGGCGAGCGGCAGCGATGGCAGCACGACGAACGCGGCCGGGATCATGTAGTCGGGCAGCTTCTCCTGAAGAGATCGGCGCAGGGTCCTCGACACGTCGCGGGACGCGGGGCCGCTGCTGTCCGCGCCGGCCTCCTCCCACCGATCCCCGCCCGCGGGGCGCGACGGAGGGCCGCCCGGGCCGAAGTCCGAGACGACGTACGCCAGGAGGCGCCTGTCGCCGGGCGCGTGCTCGTAAAGCACGACCACGGCCTCGCGCACGCAGGGGCACGCGCACAGCGCCGCCTCGATTTCGCCGAGCTCGACGCGGAAGCCACGGATCTTCACCTGGCAGTCGATCCGCCCCAGATAATCGATCGATCCATCCGCCAGACAGCGGACCTGATCGCCCGTCTTGTACAGGCGCTCTCCCGGCTCCTCGGGCAACGGGTTCTGGATGAACGCCGCGGCGGTCAGCTCGGGTCGGTTCAGGTACCCTCGGGCCAGCCCGTCGCCGGCGACATAGAGCTCGCCGGGTACACCCACGGGCACCGGCTGGAGCCGGCGATCCAGGACATAAACGCGTGTGTTCGCGATGGGCCGTCCGATCGGGACGCGGGAGGCGCCCTCCGGGACCGCGCGCACGAGGTGAGCCGTGGAGAACGTCGTGTTCTCGGTTGGGCCGTAGCCGTTCACGAGGTGCTTCGGGGGGCCTTTCTTGAGCACCTCTCTGGACAGCTTCGGATTGAGCACGTCGCCGCCGACGACGAGGTAGGAGAGCCCCTGAAAGGCGTCCGGGCTCACGCGCGCGAGGTGGTGGAAGAGCGCCGTGGTCAGGAACAGGACGGTGATGCCTTCGCGGCGGAGGAGCGCCGGCATCGCTTCCGGCGACAGCAGCGTCTCGTGAGACACGATGACGAGGCAAGCGCCGTTGAGCAGCGCGCCCCAGATCTCGAACGTCGACGCGTCGAAGGAGAGGCTCGAGGCGTGCGCCACGCGATCCGATGGCCCGAACGCGACGTAACCTGTGTCCCGGACGAGGCGGACGACCCCTCGGTGCGGGACGGCCACGCCCTTGGGCCGGCCGGTCGAGCCCGATGTGAACATCACGTAGGCGAGATCGGTCGCGGCGGCAGGGATGGCCGGGTCTCCGTCGTCGCCGGACGCGCCGTGGTCCTCGTCGAGGCACATGACGTCTCCGCGGAAGCCGAGCTGTGCCACGAGCTCTCGCTGGCCGAGCACGAGGCTCACCGCGGCGTCCTCCAGCATGAAGCGCAGCCGCTCGGCTGGATAGCTCGGATCGAGGGGGACGTAGGCGCCGCCGGCCTTGAGGACGCCGAGCAGGGCGACGAGCGCCCTCGATGAACGCTCGATGAGGACGGCCACGCGCAGCTCGGGGCCGGCGCGGCGCGCGGAGATCCGATGAGCGAGCCGGTTGGCGCGGCGGTTCAGCTCACCGTAGGTGAGCGCGTCGCCGCCCTCGATGACAGCGATGGCGTCGGGCGTCCGCGCGACGTGCTCCTCGAAGAGCTCATGAACACACGCGTCGCGCGGGTAGGCGGTCCGCGTCGCGTTCCAGGCGACGGTCATCCGGCGCCGCTCCTCGGGCGCGAGCAGCGGGACCTCGGAGATCGGCCGCTCCGCGTCCTCCGCGACGCCCGCGAGCAGGAGGCCGAGGTGGTCCAGGAGCCGCTCGATGGTCCCGGGATCGAACAGGTCGGTGCTGTAGGCCATCGTCGCGACGAGCCCTCGCTCGGACGCCGCGACGGACAGCGACAGATCGACCGGCGCGCCCCGGCGGGCGCGCGAGCGCCGCGCGGCGGTCGTTCCCCTGATCGAGGCGCGGCGGAGGACATCCCCGGGTCGCGCGAGCTCGAAGGTGGTCTGGAACATCGGGGGATCGCCCGTGTCCTCCGCCGCCCCGAGCCCCGCCGGCCGCCGGTCGAGAGGCATGGGGCGGCGGGCCTCGGCCGAGGCGACCTGCGCGGCGATCTGCGCGAGGAGATCTCGAAAGCTGAGGTCCTCGTCGAGGCGGGCGTGAAGGACGAGCGGCCGCCGAGGCCTTGGCGCCGCGCGCCAGCCCCATCGGCCGCGGCGAGGCCAGGGCGTCCCGATCAGGATCTCGCTCTGAAGGGTATGGCGGTAGAGCAGCGCTGCATAGGCAGAGAGCAGGGTGACGAGGAGCGTCGCGCCCGAGCCCCGGCGCGCGCGGTCGAGCGCCAGCGCGAGCCGAGGCGGCAGCTCTCGCGACACCGAGGCGCGGCCGCGCGACGGGGCAGGCGGGCGGGGGCGATCGGTCGCCAGATCGAGCCGGGGAAGCTCGCGCGGGAGCTCCCCCGGTGCGTGGGACAGACGAGCCTGTGTCGCTCGAGCGCGCATGATCGAACCTCCCCCTGGGACTTCAGAGGACGACGCGTGGGAGCTCAGACGGTCATCGAGCGCGCCTTGCGCTTCAGCGCATAGGCGATACCGCTTTGCAGGGTGCCGCACGTGACGAGCCCTCTGAGCTCGGTGCCAAGATTGACGAGCGCCTGCGCGACGACGGGGCGGACGCCGGACAAGACAACGTCGGCGCCGAGCAGCCTCGCTGCTTGCGCGATGCGGACCAGCGCGGCGGCCACCTCTTCGTCCACGGCCTTCACACCCGTGATATCGAGTATCGCGACTGCAGCTTGCTTTTGGCCGAGCGCGTTCAGGAGCGTCTCCAGGATCTGCTGCGCGCGCTCCCGGTCGATCGCCCCGATGAGGGGCATCGCGATCACGCCCTCGGCGATCGGGATGAGCGGCGTACCGAGCTCCCGGAGCGCCGCCTGCTGCGCCTGGATCAGCCGCATCTGGGCGAGCGTCTCCTCCTCGTACCGGAGCTGCTCCGTGATGTCCCTGAAGAACGCCGCCATGCCCGTCGGCTCCCCCGCGGGGCCCACGAGCACGACGGCGGTGGTCTGCCCCATCCACTCGCTCCCGTCGGGCCGCCGGATCTTGAGGACGCCGCGCCACGCGCCGTCCTTCATCAGGATCGGCAAGACCTCGCTCGAGAGCTGGTGGAAGCTCTCGGGCGAATAGAAGTCGGCCATCGGACGGTTGACCGAGGCGTCGCCGAAGCCGCTCATCGCCTTGAAGGCGGTGTTGGCATAGACGACCTGCCCGCTCATGGATGTCAATGTGATGCCATCTAGCGCATTGTCAATCAACCTCTTCGACACACCGAGCTCTTCGGCCTGGCGGCGCTGCTCGACCTCCATGTCCTTTCGACCTGTGATGTCCTGGACTACGCTCATGACCTGCCGGGGCGTGCCAGCGCCGTCGCGCGCGAGGACGATCTCGCGCCTCGTGAGCCAGCACCACGACCCGTCGGCCTTGCGCAGCCGATACGCGAGCTCCGCCGAGTCGCTCGCGTGGCCGTCTCCGGCGTGATCGAGGTGCTCGCGGGCCCGGGTCTGGTCGTCCGGGTGCGCCAGCGCCACGAACGCGTCGAGTCCCGCGAGCCCCGGTTCGTCTGCGGCATATCCGAGCTCGACGGAAAGCGAGCGGTTCTCGTAGAGCTTGCGCTGCTCGGCCGGATCGTGGACGCAGAGCAGGTACGGCACCGCCTGCAGCACGGCGTTCGCGCGGCCCAGCTCCGCACGCAGATCCCGCTCGATCTGCTCTAGCCTGGACACACGAGCGCGCAGGGCGGCAAGCTCGCCATGATGCGATTGGAGAACCGTATCGTGAGGTGCCATCGAACTCCCCCAATGCTGGCAAAGGTCAGGCGGCGGCGGTGGACATCTCGCCTCCACCAGCGACGTTACACCTGATGAGCCATGGCAGACAGCATCAATCTACGCGGGGGGAGCGTCACAGTGGGGACAGCATGGCTCGCCGCTCGATACCATCACAGCGCGGACGTTTGCTGCGCTCATCGATCCATCGTTCGGTCCAGCGCCTGGTCGATTGCTTGGCTGCGCGCCTCTCCGACGGAGCGGGCGCCCCCGTAACCGCGCTGCCCTGCCTGGCCATCTTCGCCTGCGCTACCTTCCAGCCCCGTGTCCGTGATCCGTCACGGCCTTGATGCACCGTTACCGTTCACGCCATCATCTCCCGCCAGGCCGCCCCTTCCCGCCGCGCAGGACAGGATGCCTTGCCCAGCTCCACCCAGATCGTGGCTCATTGGATTCGTGAGTGGCAGAGGGGATCCACGTTCGCCGTCGCCACCATCGCCGTCTGTGGCGATACCACCCATCCCGTACGCGGCGTCACGGATCCAGGGATCGCGAGCCATGCACCGTCGCCGTTCGGGCAAGTGGAGGGTCGGCTGGCTCTTCGTAGGCTAGAGCGACTCACCCCCGAGCTGCGTGCCGTGCTCGCGGGCGCCGCCTTGGGTTGCAGCTGCAAGGAGTCAGCGGCGGAGCTCGGAGGAAACCAGCTCGCCGCGAGCAGGCGGAGGCGCCGCGTGTAGAAGGCAGTTGCGAGAAGTGCTTGGCTGAGCGCGGCGCCGACGCGACGCGCGGTCGGCGCGTGTGACGAGCTCCACGCGAATTCGAGCGCAACCCCGCGCTGTGGTGATTGGCCGCCGGCGCGGGGGTCCTCGCGGTGCATGCCGGAGCGTGTTGCTGCGTACAGTCCGCGATATTTGCGAGCCTCGGATCGCCGCGGCGATCGGCGAGGCGGCGATCTGCTGACACTGATGCTTTACCAGGTCGCGCCACGTCACGTACCCTCGGAAGCAATTGCGCGATCGATGATTCGCGCGGCGGCCGGGCGCGACGATCGACGGGTCACGAGGCACAATCATGGCAGAACAGGGCGCGTACACGTTCACGGCAAAGCTGCACGAGAGCGTGGGCGTCGTGATCCATCGGGCCGTCCGCGCCCGCGACGGCGCCCGCGTTGTCGTCAAGATCGGCAAGGGTGGGCCGCTCGCGCCGGCGATCCATTGCTCGCTGCGGCGGGAGTTCGCGGTGCTGCGATCGCTCGACCTGCCGGGGGTGATCAAGGCGCACGCGCTCGAGACGATCGGCGACGAGCTCGCGCTGGTGCTCGAGGACTGCGGCGGCCGCTCGCTCGACGTGCTGTTCCACGCCGGCGCCCTCGACCTCGCGGCGGTGCTGGCGATCGGCGTCGAGGTGGCGGGCACGCTCGACCTGCTGCACCGCTATCCGCTGCTGCACCGCGACCTCAAGCCGCACAACATCGTCTACGACCCGGCGACCGGGCAGGTGAAGCTGATCGACTTCAGCCTTGCGATCGCCGTCGGCGAGGACGAGGCGCGGCGCGTCGACGCGGGCGCGGGGATGGCGGGCACCCTGGCGTACATGTCGCCCGAGCAGACCGGGCGGATGAACCGGCCTGTCGACGCGCGCTCGGACCTGTACTCGCTCGGCGTGACGCTCTACGAGCTGGTGACCGGGGTGCTGCCGTTCGAGGCCGGCGACGCGATGGCGCTGGTCCACAGCCAGCTCGCGCGCGTGCCGGTCGCCCCGGCGGTGCTGATGCCGAAGGTGCCGCCGGTGCTGTCGGACATCATCATGAAGCTGCTCGCCAAGGCGGCCGAGGATCGCTACCAGAGCGCGGCCGGGCTGCGGGCCGACCTGCAGCGCTGCGCGGCCGCGTGGGCGGCGACGGGGACGATCGAGCCGTTCGCGCTCGGCAGCGCCGACCGGCCGTCGACCCCGCGGATCCCGCCGCGCCTGTACGGACGGCAGCAGGAGATCGACGTCCTGCTCGCGACCTCCACCGGCGTCGCCGGCGGCGCGCGCACGCTGCTGCTCGTGCGCGGGCCCGGCGGCACCGGCAAGTCGGCGCTGGTCCAGACCCTGGCGGCGCCGGTCGCCCGCGGCGGCGGGTTCTTCGTCGCCGCCAAGTGCGATCAATACGACCGCGGCGCGCCGTACGCCCCGATCGCCGCGGCGCTGCGCGAGCTGTGCCGCACCCTGCTGACGGCCGCGCCCGAGGTCCTCGAGGCGTGGCGGCGCGCCCTCGCGTCCGCCCTCGGCAGCAGCGGCAAGCTCCTCACCGATCTGATCCCCGAGCTCGAGCTCATCGTCGGCCCGCAGCCCGAGGTCCCGCGGCTCGGCCCGGCCGAGTCGCAGAACCGCTTCAACCTGATCTTCACCGCCCTGCTGCGGGTCTTCGCCGCCGCCGACCACCCGCTCGTGCTCGTGTTCGACGATCTGCAGTGGGTCGACCCGGCGTCGCTGCGCCTCTTGCAAGAGATGCTGCTCGACGCCGAGTGCAGGTACCTGCTGGTGCTCGGCGCCTACCGCGACGACGAGGTCGGCCCCGGGCACCCGCTGCCGGCCGCGCTCGCCGATCTGCGCGCGGCGGGGGTCGAGGTCGGCGACGTGCCGCTCGGTCCGCTGGCGCTCGCCGACGTCGAGGAGCTGCTGGCGGACACGCTGGTGATGGAGCGGCCGCAGGTCGCCGCGCTGGCGCGGATCGTCGCCGAGAAGACCCACTGCAACCCGTTCTTCATCGGCCAGTTCCTGCTGCTGCTCGCCGAGGACGGCCTCCTGCGCTGGGACCCCGCCGCGTGCCGGTGGGTGTGGGACGACGCAGAGGTGCAGGCGCGCGACGTCACCGACAACGTCGTCACCCTCGTCACCAGCAAGATCCGCCGCCTGACCCCCGCGGCCCAGCGGCTGCTGCAGCGGGCCGCGTGCGTCGGCTATCGCTTCTCGTGGCGCGTGCTCGCGGCCGTCGGCAGCGACGACGGCGACGACGCGGCCGCGGCGCTCGGCGAGCTGGTCCGCGAGGGCCTGGTGGTGCCGCTCGCCGGCGGCGAGGGCGACGATCTCCACCGCTTCCTCCACGACCGGGTGCAGCAGGCCGCCGGCTCGCTGCTGGCGAGCGAGGTGCGGGAGGCGACGCACCTGCGCGTCGGCCGGCTGCTGCGCGACGCGTACCCGGCGGGCGTGCCCGACGAGGCGCTGTTCGAGGTCGTCGGCCACCTCGACCTGGCGCTGCCGCGGATCGGCGGCGACGAGCGGATCGAGCTTTCGCGGCTCAACCTGCGCGCGGGCCGGCGGGCGCGCGCGGCGACGGCCTACCACGCGGCGCGGCAGTACTTCCAGGCCGGCTGCGAGTGCCTCGGCGCCGACCCGTGGGCGCGCTGGTTCGAGCTGGCGTTCGCGCTGCGCGTCGAGCTGGCCGAGTGCGCGTACCTGTGCGGGGCGTTCGCCGAGGCCGACGCGCTGTTCGAGGAGGCGCTCGCGCGGGCGCGCTCGCGCGAGGAGCGGGCGCAGGTCTACGACCTCCGCGTCCTCCTACACGCGGCGATGGGCGACTTCGCGGCGGTGGTCGCGGCCGGGCGCGCGGCGCTGGCGATGTACGGCTTCGGCCTGCCCGATGAGGGCCCGGCGCTGCAGGAGGCCGTCGCGGCCGCGTTCGCGGCGGCCCACGAGAACCTGGGCGAGCGGCGGATCGGCGCCCTGCTCGACGCCCCGCCGGCGCGCGACCCGGACGTCGAGGTCGTGATGCGGCTCCTGGCGTCGATGTCGGGGCCGGTGTTCGTCGGCAGGCCGGCGCTGTTCCCGCTGATCGTGCTGCACATGGTCAACCTGTCGCTGCGCCACGGCAACGTCGACGGGTCGGACTACAGCTACGCCGTGTACAGCATCCTGCTCGCCGGCGTCACCGGCGAGCTCGGCAAGGCCTACGAATTCGGCGAGCTCGGGGTCAAGCTCAACGAGCGCACCGGCAACCTGCGCACCCGCTGCATGGTGCACTTTTTGTTCGGCACGTCGGTCGTGTTCTACCGCCAGCCGTACGCGGACGGCGAGGAGTACCGCGATTCGGCGCGGCGCGGCGCGCTCGAGGTCGGCAACTTCGCCTACGTGTCGTTCTACTGCCTGCAATCGGCCGCCCTGGCGCTGATCGCCGACGCCGACATCCGCGGCGCCGAGGCCCGCATCGACGACGTCACGGCGCTCCTGCGGAAGACCCGCGACGTCGCGTCGACGGCGGTTGTCGAGTTCATGCGCCGCGTGGTCGTCAACTTGATGGGCGAGTCGGCGACGAGCGCCCTCGACGGTGACGGCTTCGATGATGACGCGTTCGTCGCCCACATGCCTCCCGGGGGGCTCGTGCCGTGGCTCTACGCGGTCAGCAAGCTGCGCCTCGCCTACCTGTACGGCGAGTACGAGCGCGGGCTCGAGCTCGCCGTCCGCGCCCGCGAGCTGCACGAGAGCGGCGCCGGGGCCGGGCACATGTACTCGCCCGAGCAGTACTCCTATTCGGGCCTGGTCGCCGCGGCCCGCTGGGACACGGCCGGCGAGGCGGAGCGCGAGGCGCTGGCGCAACGGCTCGAGCGCGAGCGAGCGGCCCTGCGGCCGTGGTCGACGAGCAACCCGTCGCAGTTCGTGGCGCTCCAGCACCTGCTCGACGCCGAGGCGGCGCGCCTGGCCGGCCGCGACGCCGAGGCGATCGCGGGCTACGAGCAGGCGATCGCCGAGGCGCAGGCGCGCGGGTTCGTGCTCCACGCGGCGCTGGCGAGCGAGTGCGCGGCGCGGCTGCACCTGCGCCGCAACCGTCGCGCGCTGGCCGGCGCCTACCTGCAGGACGCCCACGTCGGCTTCGCCCGCTGGGGCGCGGCCGCCAAGGCGAGCCAGCTGCTGCTCACCCGCGCCGACCTGCTCGCCCCGCCCGCGCCCGCGCGCGCCGGGCACAGCACGGGCCGCTCGACGACCACCACCCGCATGCTCGGCGGCAGCTCGCTCGACCTCGAGGGCCTGATGCGCGCCGCCCAGGCGGTCGCCGGCGAGCTGGTGCTCGACCGGCTGCTCGACCGCCTGATGCGGATCGTCATGCTCCGCGCCGGCGCTCAGCGCGGCTTCCTGCTCGTGCCGCAGGGCGATGATCTGTCGATCGCCGCCGAGATGCGCACCGCGCCCGACGAGGTCCACGTCGGCCTCGACCAGCCGATGCGCGACGACGCCGCCCTGGCGACCTCGGTGGCCCGCTTCGTCGCCCGCAGCCGCGAGGGCGTGCTGCTCGGCGACGCCGGCGCCGAGCCCCGCTTCGCCCGCGACCCCTACGTCGCCAGCCAGCGCCCGCGCTCGGTGCTGTGCCTGCCGCTGCTCCACCAGGGCCGGCTGTCGGGGATCCTCTACGTCGAGAACAACGCGACCCGCGACGCCTTCGCGCCCGACCGCGTCGAGCTGCTGCAGCTGCTTTCGGCGCAGGCGGCGGTGGCGATCGAGAACGCCCGGCTGTACGCCAGCGTGGAGCAGGCCCGCGAGCAGCTCGAGCAGCAGGTCGAGGCGCGGACACACGAGCTGCAGACCGCGCTCGAGCAGCTCCAGACCGTCAACGCCGACCTGGTGCGCCAGGGCGAGGCGCTGCGCGAGGCCCACGCGCAGACGCGCCGCGAGATCGGCGAGCGCGAGCGGGCCGAGCGCGAGCGGTCGGCGGCGCAGGCGGAGATCTTGCGCGTCCAGGAGGAGCGCCTGGCGGACATGGCGGCGCCGCTGCTGCCGATCACGGAGAGCATCGTGGTGATGCCGCTGATCGGGGTGCTCGACGACGCCCGCGCGTCGCAGGTGCTGGCGACGGCCCTCGAGGGCTCGGTCCGCACGCGCGCGCGGGTGGTGATCCTCGACATCACCGGCGTGCGCCAGCTCGATGCCGCCCCGGCGGCGATCCTCGCCCGGACCGCGAGCGCGCTGCGCCTGGTCGGCGCCCAGGCGATCCTCACCGGGGTGCGGCCCGCGGCGGCCCAGCTGCTCGTCCGCGACGCCGCCGGGCTCGACGGCCTGCTGACGCTCGGCACGCTGCAGAGCGGCATGGCCTACGCGCTCGCCCATACCCGCGGCTGAGGCGCCGGCGCCGCGGCATTTCGGCCGCTCCGTCGCGCCTCGCCAGCGTGTCGGCTCCCGGGTAGTGGCCAACTTTGCCCGGAGAGGGTCCACGGGAAGGCGGGAAGAGCATTAATGCTTTCTTCCCGCCTTCCCGCCTTCATGTTCCAATTTGACCACTACCTCGCGGTCTGCCGTCGTCACTCCCTGCTCCGGACAGCGCGGCCAGGCGAGCTTCTCCCGCTGCTCCTCGATGATCAGGAATTGCGCCGGGACGAACTCGAGCGCTTCGCTCGAGGGATGACCGATGCACTTCTTTTCCTCGCCACACTGCGCGCACTTCTGCTCAGTCTCAGGGACGGGCACGACGACAGGAGGGCAGCATTCTAGCCCGCGGTGGTCAGGCGAGAGGCCCCGCGTGACTCCTCACCTCGGGCCCCTCACTGCACGTTCCTCACCCGACCAGGTACCGCCTTCCACTCGGCTCAAACCCCGCGCGGGAAATCGCCTTGCGGCGGTAAGCGCGGGTCCTCCGTCGGATCGGGCGACGGCGGCTTTGGCTGCTCTGGCCCCGGATCCCCTGGGTTCGGCGGCAGCGGGGCATCCTCGTCGTCGCCGGGAAGGTCCGTCTTCGCGAGCTCATGCGTTCCGTGGTTCATGACGATCTTGCACTGCAATTTTCAAACCGCATCGCACACACGACCGCTCGACCCGCTGCTTGACGCCCCCGCCCGGCCCCCCTGATCTGCAGCCAGCGTGCTCTCGATCCGCCACGACCCCTTCCCGCTGGAGGCCGCCCGCGACCTGCTCGGCATCGTGCGCGCGCTCTACGCCGAGGCGCACGCCCGCGCGGCCAGCGCGGCAGATCTCCGCGCCATCGCCGCGGTCGGCGACGACCTCCGGCAGGCGATCGCCCTCGCCGAGGCGCACCCGCCCGGCACGCTCGGCTTCTCGTCGGCGTGGGCCCGCGCCGAGCGCGCGGCGGCCCGCGTCGGCGAGCTCGTGGACGCGGTCGCGCCCGCGGCGCCCATCGTCCGCGCCGCCGTGGCGCGCGTCGGCGGGGGCAACGTCACCCCCGGCGGGTGACCTGGCGCGTCAGCGCCCCCGCGATCGGATGGTCCGCCGCGATAGGCCAGGCCAGCGCGCGCGACGCGGCCGCACAGTACGCGGCGAGGCGCTCGCGCGGCACCGGGGCGCGCGCGCCGAGGCGACCGAGGTTGTCGACGAGCAACTCGAGGCAGGTGTTGCCCGTCCGCTCCCCGACGCCGAGCGCCGTGGCGTGGACCCGCTCGACGCCGCCGGCCACCGCCCAGAGCGCGGCCGCGAGGCCGAGCCCGCGATCGTTGTGGCCGTGCCAGTCGAGCTCGATCCCGGTCGCCCCCAGCGCGGCGAGCTCGCGCCGGGCGAACGCGATAAGCGCCTCCACCCCCGGCGGGGTGACATGGCCGGTCGTGTCGCAAAGGCAGAGGCGTGCCGCGCCGGCGTCGACGGCGGCGCGGAAGAGCGTGCGGAGCATGTCGGGCGGCGAGCGGGTCGCGTCCTCCGCGACGAGGCAGAAGGGCAGGCCGGCCGCCGCGGCCGCCCGCCCGGCCTCGTCGACGCTCCGGGCCAGGAAATCAGGCCCCCACCCCTCGACGAAGTGCCGGATCGGCGAGCTGCCGATGAACGCGTAGACCATGATCGGCGCCCCGGCGCGCTCGGCCACCCGGGCGACCTCCTCGACGTCCGCGGCGAGGGTGCGCGCGGCCGCGGTCAGGCCGAGCGGCAGTCGGGACGAGACGATCTCCCGGACGAGCAGGCACGCGTCGTCGAACTGGCGCGGCCCCGCCGCCGGGTAGCCGAGGTTCACGACGTCGACCCCGACGCTCGCCATCGCGTGGAGGAGCTCGATCTTGCGGCCGCGCGGCGGGTTCACGGTGGAGACGCCCTGGATGCCGTCGCGCAGCGTCTCGTCGAGCACCTCGACCGGCCGGGCTGCCCGGCCAAAGGGCAGCCACGCCTCGCCCTCAGCACGAGCGGCGCCCCACGCGGCCCCCCACACGTCAGCGAGCAGGCCGGAGGGCGGCAGCTGCCCGCCGGACGGCAACAGCTGCCCGCCAGACGGCAACTGCAGCCGCAGCTGCCCGCCGGACGGCAGCAGCTGCCCGCCGGGAGCCGACAGCTGCCCGCCGGGGCGCGGGGGGCTCTCCCCTGGCGCGGGCTCGGCGCGGTTCCAGTCGAAGGGGGCCGCGGCGCCGGGATCCCGGTCGTCGGCGCTCATGCGCTGCATCTCATCTCGAAGGGGGCTCTCGGCGTGGCGCGGGCGCGGCGCACCGCGTCGATCCGCGCTGGGGGAGAGGTTACTTCATGTCGGCCGCCGGAGCAGGTCCCAGCAGCACACGGCGAGCGCCGCGCGACGCACCGCGAGCACATCGAGCCGGCGCCGGGCGCCCGCGATCGCAGGACCGGACCCCCGCGCCCTCCGATCGGAGCGGCTTTCCGCGCGGAGAGCAGCAGCGTAAAAAGCTGACCAAGGAGCAACTTGCTGCTCCGGGACACCTGCCTGGACGGGGACGAGGGCGCCTTCTGCAACGACCCGGTCGAGATCGCTCGGCGCGGCGCACTCGTGCGCCGTGAAGACGGGCGACGCGCTGTACTGCTGGGAATCCGACATCGACGGGCAGATCGGCAATGGGGAATCGTCGCAGACGACCTATCCGACCCCTGTCCTCGTCCGGAGCGACATCCGGTACGTCGCGGCCGGCCAGGATCACACCTGCGCGATCAAGGCCTCCGACGCGGGCCTCCTCTGCTGGGGCAGGAACTTCGATGCACAGCTCGGCAACGGCTTGCGGGAGCACTCGCACTCTCCGGTGAACGTCCTCGCGCCGCTCGCGGCCGGCGTCGACGAGGTGGCCGCGGGCGACCGGCACACCTGCGCGCGCAAGGGCGCCGAGGTGTGCTGTTTCGGCAACGACTACAACGGCGCCGTGGGCGCCAACCGGTACGGGCCCGTGGAGGAGCCCACGCTCGTCGCCGTGCCGAGCGTGGCGCGCATCGATGTCGGCCGCGAGCGGAGCGGCGCGGTGTTCGGCGACGCGCGGGCCCTCAAGATGTGGGGAGTCGCCTACCTGGGCAATGGCGACGGGATGCTGTCCACGCAGCCGATCGACGTGCCCATCGACGGCGTGGCGCAGCTCGCCGGGGGCTACGACCACACGTGCGCGCTCAAGACGACCGGCGAGGTCCTCTGCTGGGGCAAGAACGACAGCGGGCAGCTCGGCGTGGGCCCGGACGTCGGCGAACAGCCGTCGCCGGTCGCGATCCGGTTCGACCCCTGAGCGAGAGCGAGGTCCGCCGGCCAGAGCGAGCGCCCGCGCTGATCCCGCGGGCTCGTGGTCCGGCGCGGGCAGGGAGGCTTCGCGGCTGTGACGTGCGTGTCGATGCGATCGCCCGGCCGGGCGCGAGAAGCTGGAGGCGCCGCCGGACATGGTCTATCGTCTCGAGTCCGCCGACCGGACGCCGTGAGGCGCCGAGAGCCGCTCCAACGTCTCGATGGCCGCCGAAGAAGAGGTCTTCCCCATGCGGATCGCGCTGATATCCGACATCCACGGCAACGAAGTGGCGCTCAAGGCCGTGTTGGCCAGCATCCAGGCGACGGGCGTCGATCAGGTGATCTGCCTCGGGGACGTCGCGACGCTGGGGCCGCGGCCTTCAGCCATCCTCGACATGCTGCAGGAGCTCGGGTGCCCGTGCATCCTCGGCAACCACGACGAATTCATGCTGGATCCGGAGCTGATCCGCACCTACACCGAGGCCCCCATCGTCGTCGACGCGGTGGACTGGTGCCGTGATCAGCTGTCGAAAGACGAGCTCGCCTTCCTGCGCACGTTCCAGGCGCGCCTTGAGATCCAGCTCGACACACACGCGACGCTCCTCCTGTTCCACGGCTCGCCCCGGTCTCACATGGAGGATCTCCTCGCGAACACCCCGCCGGAGGAGCTCGATCGCCGCCTCGCGGGCCACGCGGCGACGGTGATGGCCGGGGGGCACACCCACCTTCAGATGCTCCGCCAGCACCGCGGCACGCTCCTCGTGAACCCGGGGAGCGTCGGGCTCCCCTTCAAGGAGTACGCGAACGGCGGGCCGCCGACGCTGCTGCACCACGCCGAGTACGCGACCGTGGAGGCACAGGGCGGCGCGGTCAACGTCAGCCTGCACAGGGTGCCGGTCGACAGGGACGCGCTCCGCGCGGCGGTGACCGCCTGCGACAACCCCATGCGCGGCGCGCTGCTGCAGCAATACGCCTGAACGAGCCCGGCCGGTTCCGTCGAGCGCGGCACGCGGAGAGCGCAGGGGGCGCGAGCGCCTCGAGACCGCCCGCGACGCCGCGCGCTGGGCCGAAGAATCGCACGGCGTCGGCGATGTCGAGGGGCCCGATCCTCGTGCGACGGGGCGCGGCGATCTGGTAGCCTCGAGGGCGCGCGCCGGAGAGCGATGGAGCCCCGATGACGAAATACGAGCAGATCAAGCTGTCCTATGAGGCGTCCAAGGCGGCGATCGGCCAGGTCGCCGAGGAGCTCTTGCAGTGGATATACGAGCTCCGTGACCACATGGACTGGCCGAGGGACAAGTGGGCGCTCAACCGGATCTCCGGGGACGCCCACGCCAACGGGCTCTTGCAGCGGTTCGTCGTCGAGAATCAGCCCGGCGTCGGCGAGGTCTTGAAGTGCCAGCTGTCCCTCACCGTCGAGGACGAGCTGCCGTTCACCGTCGACTTCTTCGCGGTGGGCAGGACGGACAGGGGCCTCCTCGTCGTCCTCGTCGGCGGAGACCAGATCACCGTGAGCAAGGCGTCCCCCGAGGCCTTCTTCGACAAGGCCGTGGAGCACATCCGGCAGCAGGCGCGGCGCGTGGCGAAGACCCGCCGCGTAGGAGCCCACGCCGGCACGCCCCATCGCCCTGCCTAGAGCGACAAACGGGCTGAAACCACGAGAAAAAGCAGGAATCTTCACAGGGAGCAGCCGTGTTTCCCGTCAAGAGGTGGCTGCGGTGAAAGACCAGGGTCGGCGCGCCTTCACCATCGCGTTGAGGATGGTCAGGAGCTTGCGCATGCAAGCGGTCAAGGCGAGCTTGGCGGGCTTGCCAGCGGCGACCAATCGCTCGTAGAGCGACTGGAGGACCGGGTTGCAGCGCAGGCCCGAGACGCACGCCATGTAGAGCATCGAGCGCACGGGGGTGCGCCCACCGCGGATGCAACGGCGGCGCTCCTTGCCGCCGCTTTCGTCGTTGAACGGCGCAAGACCGGCGAGCGAGGCGATGGTCTTGCGGTCGAGCGTGCCGAGCTCGGGCAGCTCGACCAGCAGCGTCCGCGCCGTGCCCGGGCCGACGCCGGGGACGGTGCGGAGCAACTGGTCCTTCGCGCGCCAGATGTCGCTGCGCTCGATGTGGCCCCGCAGGTCCTCGTCGATGTCCGCGATCTCCTTGGTCAGCCAGTCGATATGGCGGTCGAGGCTAGCGAGCACGCGCTGAGTGCGTCGTGGTCCGAGCAGCGTGGAGCGTCGATTTTTCTCGGCGACGAGCTCTTGCATGAGCTGCCGGCGGCGCGCCAAGAGCTGCTCCAGGGCGAGCGTCGTCTCGTCGGGCATCTCGGTTCGCGATGGCTGCATGGCCGCCGCAAAGTGGGCGATGCACCTGGCGTCGAGCTTGTCGGTCTTGGCCAGCCTCCCGCTCGCCTTGGCGAAGTCGCGCACGTTGCGCGGATTGACCACGGCCACGGGCAGCCGCGCGACGCTGAGCGCGGCGAGCACGGTCATTTCGAAGCCGCCGGTGGCCTCGAGGACGATGAGCGCCGGTCCGATCGACGCCAGTTCCTTCGCCAGCGCCAGCAGACCGTCGTCGTCGTGAGCGCACCGCCACTCGCGCTTGGCCTCGTGCAGCGCGATGTCGAGGTGCTCCTTCGAAACATCGATGCCTACGTACTCTGCCATACTCTGGGACTTTCTTCCGGACGATGACGAAACGATCTCCCCGGCGCGCCCACCCTTGCAACAATGCGAGCTCTGGCTCAGGCAGCCGTTCGGGCTCTGCGAGGAGACCTACACCGCGGCGACCTCAGCTCCCTGACGGTCTTCCAGACCAGGGCGGGGTCGATCTGCCGCGGGGCAGCTTTGTTAACGCTTCGGCGCGCCCCCGACGAGCTTTCCCCCCAAGCTCCCCAAGTTGCCGGTCTCCCCCCGGGCCCCCCTCATCAGCGACGACGACGACGTAGACCAGGCGCTCCCGAGGGTCATACAAGGCGGGGAGCGAGAGACGGCAAGAGGGAGAAATTCATTTTTTCTTCCTCCCCGCCTCCCCGCCTCCCTGTGAAAATTCTCCGGGTTTCAACGTGATCGGTCTTCCAGGCGCAGCGCTCGCCCGGGCGCCTGGCGCCTGGCGCCTGGCGCCCGGGCGAGCGCCACCGCGCGGCCGCTCTCGGGAGACGGCGCACCCGGCGGTTCATCAACGAAAGCCGCCCCACCAGAAACGAAAGCCTCACCCGAACGACGCCTACGTAAATTCACGGACCCAGGTCAGGAGATTCCTGGCCCGGCTCCTGCATATGCCTGACACCGGAGCGCCTGAGGGACGGTTTCCCCCCCCACACCGTCGGACGGGCGCTCCTTTTTTCTTTTTGTGCGCGGCGACGCTCCGCGACTGCTCGCCTGACCGCTCGCCGTGCTCGCGCTGTGGTCAGCGATTCGGTCTGACCATCGCGCAGGCGCCCCTCGCCCGCAGAGCCAGGGCTGCTGCTCCATCACCGCGCGCCGAGCCGCGGTCGAGCCCGCCAGCATCGCTGTTCTGGCCGCTACGCTCCGGCCGGCGCACGCGACACGGGGACGGCACGGGACGTGCACTTACGTGCAGCCACTTGAAACGCGTGAACCACGCGAAACGCGCGAAACCTGGCTGGCGCGACACCTGATGGGGAATCACGTCGAGCTGGCATGAACATCGAACCGTCCCTCCTCTCCGCCGGGGTGTCGTGGGAGTGAGCATCACGCCGCCCGTTGGCTCGATCCGGGAGGGGGCCATTGCCTGGAGCGCAGACATGCTGAAGGTGGCGATCATCCTGGGGAGCACGCGGCCCGGCCGCAACGGTGAGGCGGTCGCGAAGTGGGTGTACGAGGTGGCGGCGAAGAAGGGAGGCGCCGACTACGAGCTCGTCGATATCAAGGATTTCGACCTGCCGCTGCTCGACGAGCCAGCGCCCCCGTCGATGGGGCAATACACAAAGCCCCACACAAAGGCGTGGGCGGCGAAGATCGCCTCGTTCGACGCGTTCGTGTTCGTCACGCCGGAGTACAACCACGGCACCTCCGGCGCGCTCAAGAACGCGATCGATTACCTGTACAAGGAGTGGAACAACAAGGCGGCTGGGTTCGTGAGTTATGGCAGCGCGGGAGGCGTCCGCGCCGTCGAGCACCTCCGGCTCGTGATGGCCGAGCTCCAGGTCGCGGACGTGCGCGCGCAGGTCACTCTCTCTCTGTTCGACGACTTCGAGAAGTTCAGCGTGTTCAAGCCCCGCCCCCGCCACGAGGCGTCTGTCGGCACCTTGCTCGACCAGCTGCTCGCGTGGGCCGGTGCGCTGAAGACCCTCCGCGACAAGTGAGCGACACGCGCTCGCGGCGCCTCGCTCTCCGCCGCCGTCAAGACGGGCCGCGCGCGCCTTCTGCGCCGGAGAGGAGGCGCTTCGCGGCGCCCGCGATGGAAGGAGCATCCAGCCCCGCCGCGTGCAGGAGCTCGGCCGGGGTGCCCGAGCCGGGCATCTCCCTCACGGCGAGGTGGACGACGCGCGCGACCACGGGCTCTTCGCCAGCCAGGCCTTCGAGCACGGCGTCGCCCAGTCCGCCCTCGGCCCAGTGATCCTCCACGACGATGGCGTTTCCAGCCGTGGCCCGCACCGCGGCGCGGATGCCGGCGGCGTCGATCGGCTTGATGCAATACGCGTCGACGACTCGAGCGGAGAGCCCGCTCGCCGCGAGCGCTGCGTGGGCCTTCAGCGCCTCGTGGACGGTGATGCCGGCCGCGATGATCGTCACGCGATCGTGGGGCGACTCGCGCAGCACCTTGCTCCCGCCGATGGGGAACGCCTCGGTCGAGTCGTACAGGACAGGCGTCTTCTCGCGCGTCGTTCGGAGGTAGACGATGCCCTTCTGGTCGGCCATGGCAGCGACCAACCGAGCGGTCTGATTGGCGCAGCACGGATAGAGCACGGTGCTCCCGTGGACGGCGCGCATCATGGCCAGATCCTCGAGCCCCATCTGCGACGGACCGTCCTCGCCGATGGATACGCCCGCGTGCGAGCCGCAGACGCGGAGATTGGCCCTCGACACCGCGGCCATCCGAAGGAAATCGTGGGCGCGCGTGAGAAAGGCCGCGAACGTCGACGCAAAGGGCGACCAGCGCCGGACGCTCAGCCCGACGGCGGCGGCCACCATCTGCTGTTCGCTGATGAACATCTCGAAATAGCGGTCCGGATGAGCCTTCGCGAACTCCTCGGCAAAGGTCGAGTTGCTGACCTCGGCGTCCACGACGACGACGTCCGCGCGCGCAGCGCCGAGCGCCTTGAGCGCGTCGCCGTAGGCTTTGCGCGTCGCGACGTCCGTGGAGCGCTCGTAGATCGGGAGCCTCAGGGGCTCGGCAGCGGGCCGCGGAGCGGGCTCACCCGGCGCCGGCGCCCGAGGCTTGATGACGAGGTCGCGCGTGCCTCCCAGCTCTTCGATCGCCGTCGCGCACTGCGCCTTGTCGAGCGCCTTTCCGTGCCAGCCGTCCTTGTCCTCGACGAGGGATACGCCCTTTCCCTTCACCGTGCGCGCGACGATCAGCGCGGGAGCATCCGAAGGGCGGAGGGCTTCGGCATAGGCGCCGGAGATGGCGGCAGGATCGTGGCCGTCGATCTCCAGCGCACGCCACCCGAACGCGCGGGCACGCGCTGCATAGGCGGCGGAGTCCCAGCCGAGGGGTGTCTGTCCGCGTTGCCCCAGACGGTTCATGTCGAGGATGGCAACGAGGCTGCCGAGCTTACCCTGCCGCGCGTGGTCGAAAGCCTCCCACATGGAGCCCTCGGACATCTCGCTGTCGCCGAGCAACACCCAGACACGGTAGGGCACCTTCTCGAGGTACTTCCCGGAGAGCGCGATCCCGACGCCGACGGGGAGCCCCTGACCCAGGGAGCCGGTGGCCACCTCGATCCAGGGGAGCGTCGGTACCGGGTGCCCCTCCAGCGGGCTTCCGAAGCGCCGGTAGGACAGGAGCTCGGCGTCGGAGATGACGCCCGCCGCCTTGAGCATCGAGTAGAGCAGAGGGGAGGCGTGGCCCTTCGAAAAGATCAGGTGATCGTTGTTCGGGTTCTCCGGATGGCTCAGATCCCAGCGGAGGTAGTCGCGGAGGAGCACCGCCATGAGATCGGCCGCCGACAGGCTGGAGGTCGGGTGCCCGGAGCCGGCCATCGTCGAGCAGCGGAGGCTATCGACGCGAAGCTGCTGGGCGAGCTCACGATAAGCGTGAGCTTGCTCGGAGCTGCTCCGGCGCGGCCCCTCGGTCCGGTCGCGCCCGCCGCGCGGTTCGTGCTCACGCTGAGGCACCCCCTGGGAGACGTGCGTCGCCCTCTCGCCCGGCGGCGCGTGCGAGCGGTCCCTCTCGGCCTTCAGCGCCTGCTCTCGATCATCCTGCGCAGGCAGGCCCCTGGGACGGCTCGGCGCGACGTCTTTCAGGGGGCTGCGTACGTGTTTCGGTCGTCTCTTCTCGGGTGACTTGGGGGCCTCTTGCGCCATGGCTGCTCCTGACGCTGCCGTCTCGATGCAAGCAGGGCGCCACCGCACACGAGCGTTCGCGAGCTGGGTAGCGGATCGGAGCATGCCGGCGACCTCCTCGGCCCGGGAGGACGCGCGCTCGCGGTCACGATGCGCGTCACCTGCTCGACCGGCCGATCGCGCACGAGCTCGCTGGCGATGGCCTCGACGCGCACGAACCCGTGCGCGCGCGACGACGCGACGACGCGAACGCGACGACGCGACGACGCGACGACGCGACGAGAGGCATTGCAACTGCGAACCGATTCGCATATGCATCCCATTGTGGGAGACCACGTGCGCGTGGTGCGCCGGCGTTGCGGAGGCATCAGCGCAATGGCGGGCTCCCATGGGCAGTGAATGTTCTTGCGGAGGGATCAGAGTCATGAACCACCAAGTTCGATGCGCCTTCTCGGCGCTGTTTGTCGCTGCGTCGGTGAGCGTGGCAGGACCAGCCAATGCAGACGTGACGACGTGGGGAGACGTATCGCCTCAGAATCCATCCGATCCTTGGGACCTGGGGCTGAACCGGCTCGTCGTGAGATCTGGGACGGTCGAGGTGACCGATGGTGGGACGTTGATCAGCCCCGGCGCGTCCGTGGACGGGGGGAGCGCCGATTTCGGCACCGTCCAGGTCGACGGGTATGGCTCGACATGGATCAACAATGGATCCATCGAGCTCGGCAGAAACTACACCGAGGGGTGGGTCGTCATCAGGAACGGTGCCGAGGTGATCACCGACGATCTCGTGGCGGGCTTCAGCGGCTCGCAGGGCTATGGCCGCGTGCTCGTCGAGGGGTACGACGCCACCTTGACGAGCAGAACGAACACCTACATCGGCGACCGCGGGCAAGGCCACGTCGAGCTCAAGCAAGGAGCGAGCTTCTTCTCACATAACGTCTATGTCGGCGGAGCCCACGGCTGCTCGATCTGCGGGGGCGAGATCGCCATCACGGGCTCCGCGACGACATGGGTGAGCACGGGGGAGTTCGTCCTTGGAGTGAAGAGCCGAGGCTTGCTGAACATTCAGCGCGGCCAGCTCTTCACGGTGGGCGCACGCATCGACGGCGATGACTTCATGAACAGCCACGCGAGCGTGAGCGGCTGGGGCGGCACGTGGACCAACCAGGGGCTCATGCGCGTGGGGGCGAACCGTGGATACGGCACGATCTCCGTCGGGGCTTACGGGACCCTCGTGACGGAAGACACCGAGATCCGCTCGGAGCTCGGCGGGGGCTTCGTCAAGGCGGACGACGTCTATGCCTCGTGGCTCAACAGCGGCGACGTCACCATCGTTGCCATAGGCAATCAGTCCCCCTCGCTCCTCGTCGGCAAGGGCGCTCTCGTGAGCATCGGCGGCCTCCTCCGGACCGTGCCGATGGTGAGCACCTATCCCTACCTGGGGCCCTCCGTGCGCCTCGCGGACGGCGAGCTCATCGCGGGCGCGATGGCGGTCGCGGAGGGCGACTTCGGCTTCGCCGGCGGGCGCCTCGAAATCGGCAGCTTCGAGGGCGATCTCGCCAACATGCAGGACGGCGAGCTCTCCGTTGGAGAGGTTTACCCTTCGACCGACATCGCCGGCAGCTACAGCCAGGGGCCGGGCGCCGCCCTCGGCATCACGGTCGCAGGATCGAGCGCCTTGCCGCTCCTCCAGGTGGATGGGGACGTCCATCTCGACGGGGCGCTGGAGGTCCGGCCGGCCGACGGGTCCGTGTCGTTCCAGGCCGGGGACACCATCGTCCTGCTCGGCTGGAGCGGTGACCTCACGGGGACGTTCGCTGCCGTGAACATCGCCTTGCCGCTCGCCCCAGGGCTCGCCTGGGACACTTCCGCGCTGTACACGACCGGCGAGATCACCGTCGTGACCGCGATCTGAGCGCCGCTGACCTTCCTGACCACACGCGATCCTCCCTCGAGTCAGGACGTCCGTGCCATCGGTAGGCCGCGCCCGCGCGCGCTCGTGTACGACAAGCCGCGCTGCGCCTCACAGTTCACTCGCGCGCTCGCTGGCAATAACCGCTCAGTGGCGCGTCCTGAGCAGCTCGCGTTCGGTGGGCACGCCGCGCGCGCCGGTCGCGCGGCCACCGCGGGGGATGCGAGCGCTCTGCGCCGCCGGGCGGGGGTCGACCGGGCGCGCGGCCTGCGCGGAGAGGGGGCGCGGCGCGGCCGCGGGGGCGGAGGCCTCCTTAGGCGCGGGGACGGCGGCCGCCACCGCCGCGGCGTCACCTGAACTCGCCGCCGGGCGTGGGCTCGCCTGGGCCGTGATGCGCGCCTGCGTGGCGCGAACGATGGCCGCGGCGTGCTCGTCGACGACGCTCGACGCCCGCAGCGCGGCGGGGACCTGGGCCTGGGCCCAGAGCGCGCCGGTCGACAGCACGACGCCAAGCGCCACGACGAGGCCGGCCGCGACGCCCAGCTTGCCCCGGCGCGCAGGCTCGGCCCGCTCGGCTCGCGCCGGCACATTCGAGGGGCCGACGGCGGCCTTGTAGGCGGCGACCATGACCTCGATCGAGGGGAACCGCTCCGCCGAATTCAGGGCGAAAGCGCGCGCGAACCAGGCCGAGAGCGCCGGCGGCGCCTCCGGGTACAGCGCCGGCCGCGGCGGCTGCGCTCTGGCCAGGATCGAGGCGAGCACGTCGCTCATTGTGTGGCCCGGGAAGGGCAGCCGGCCCGTGAGCGCCTCGTACGAGACCACCGCGAGCGCCCACATGTCCGAGTGCGGGTTGGTGTCCCCGTCGCACGCGTGCTCCGGGCTCAGGTACGCCGGCGTGCCCAGCACCACGCCGCTGGCGGTTCGACGGGGGAAGTCGGCTGGCAGATCCTTTCGGATCCACTTGGCGATGCCGAAGTCCGCGACCTTGGCGCGCACCTCGCCGTTGCGCTCCTCCTCGAGCAGCACGTTCGTCGGCTTGATGTCGCGGTGCACGATGCCGAGGCCGTGCGCGACGGAGAGGGCCTCGCCGATCTGGCCGAGGAGCGGGGCGAGCTCCGCCGGGGACATCGGCCCCCGCTCCTGCATGAGCTGCCTCAGGGACCGACCTCGAACGTAGCCCATGACGAGGTACGGACCCACGGCAGGATCGTTGCCGACGTCGCGCACGGCGACGACGTGGTCCGTCTTCTGCGCCAGCTGCGCCGCGACCTGGGCCTCGAACCGGAAGCGCTCCAGCGCGGTGCCAGCCTGGCTCTCGCGCTGGACCGTGAGGAGCTTGAGCGCGACGTCGATCCGCAGGGCCCTGTCGTGCGCGAGCCATACCTCGCCCATGGCGCCGCGTCCGACCAGCCGCACGAGCTTGTACCGCCCGGCGACGAGCTGGTTGCGCCGCGAATCCTGGGCCACGTCGCCCCGCCCGACAGCAGAAGAAGCGGGACCAGCGTCGCCGGAGCGGCTCGAGCGCGCCGCAACGGCATGCGCGCTGTCTACCGCCTGGAGACTGGCGTCAGATCGTCCACCGGAAGCCGATGCTTGCCACACGAGCGGTACCCTCCGTGCCGTCGTCGTGTCCAAGCTCATTGACGCACTGATACGACAATGCTCCTGGACACCGAGACCGGGGCATGAAAGCCACGATACCACAGGGAGGGAGAACCGGGAATCGCGAACGATGAAAGCGCCTCGCTCGGGAGGCTCCGGACCACCCTAAGGTGCGCAAGGGTGGTGGATTGGCGCCATTTCGGCGCCCTCGCCCAGGTCAGAATGTGGTTTTCGCGCCATCGACAAACCGCGCCAGGCTGCTTCGCCACACTTGGCCATCGAGCCAGTATCGCGTCGCCCAGGGACGAATCTGCGGTAGCGAACCGGGGCGTTCGGTGGGATCCGGCGCGGATTCGGGCAGGCGTGACGACGGATCGCAGCCCTTCGGACGGCGTGGGCCCAACCCGGGCCCCACGGGCGGGCCTCAAGCTTCGGGAGCTGGCATCGGCCGATCCGTCGCCCCGGGTCGCCTTGGTTGCCGAGCTTGCCAGCACCCTGAGCCGCGCCGTCGCCCTCGGGGACGACATGGCAGCCCGGGTCGTTCACGAGGCGATCGGTCGGCTGCCCGGGTTGCCGGTGGCGGCGATGTTCATGCTTCATGATCGTCATCCCAGTCATCGTAAGCACGCTCGGCTGCATCGCGATGACGGCCGAGGAGCAGCCCCACCTCTGATTTTCCACGAACTGCCGGGCGTGCCCACCGCGTTCCCATGGCAATGCCACTGCCTCGCAGTCTCCTCACGATCGCGTCCCGATCGTGGACGCCAGCCCGTGAGAGGCTCCGCCTGAGCACGCGGGTGAATTGATAGGCTACCTTCGCCGCTTCCACAGCCTCCCACTCGCGTCGTGTGCCAGAGTACAAGCTCGCGACGCCGACATCACTGATCCTCCCCAAAGGTCCTACGCCGCTCGCCCCGCGAATGTCCCCGGCCAGGGCCAGGAGGACGCGGGCGACACGTTCGTCCAGCGCGATCATCCGCCCGTCCGTCCCCTTCAGCACCCCGCGCGCGGCATCGAAGTAGAAGGCCAGATTGTCGGAACGCTCTCGCGGGAGTTGTTGGCGCGGGTTCTTTCGCGTTGCGACCCGCTGGCGCTCGTTCAACGCGCGCACCGCCGAATGAAGGGTCTTCTCGACAAACCCGACATAAGGCATCGACCCGTCAAACCTACACTTCGGCAGCCATCCGGCAATGACCCGGCTGATGCACCATGCGTCATACGATGTACCATCAGGCTTCTTCACCGCAGAGGCGGAGCCCTCGTCCCCACTTTGCTCCAGCAGAGAGCGCACAACGCCGACGAAGAAAGCATGGACATCCATCTCACGAATCCTAACGATACAATCTGCAGGCATGTCGAGGATTACAGGGTAAATACCAAGAACGTTATATATCTCGCGCCAGACGTTCAAGCAGTGAATCGGGAACGTCTGCGACAGCGCTTCGACCATGCGCAACCCGCACTTGAGCCCGGTAGGAATCGCCCCGCCGCACTCCGCCATGTATGACTCGATGTAGGCAAGGCTGATCTGCAGGTTGGACTGCACACGCCAGCTGTCATGCGCGTCGGCTTCGCGAAGCACCGGTTCGAACAGCGCCGGCGTGACGGGCGAGCCGCCGCACCGCTGCAGAATGCACCTCAGCCGCTCGATGAGCGACTTAAACCCCACAATCTGGCCACCGTCGAGGAAATCGCCGGAGGACGCAAGCAACGCGACCAGCCGCTGATCCACCCGGGTCTTCAGAAACTGCGTGGTGTCTTGCCTCTTCACCGCGAGCACCGGGGCCGCGTCCTCTATCTCTCGCCATGATTCGGTAAAATAGCGGGGATATCGGCTCCGGACCTCGGAGTAGTCGTGCCGCTTTCGCAGCACAAATTCTCCCAGCTGCTCGAATATCCCCGCCACGCGGATGATATCCTGGCGCGAGAATATCTCTCTGTACTGGAAGAACACGTCGAAAGCGTAGTCGCTCTCAAACAGGACGGATGTCGATATGTAGGCTGGCTCCGTGATCGACAGCAAAGACATGATGAAGTCGTCCTGGATTCTGCGAGCAGACATGTTTCCGTAGAGACCGCAGGTCGTCAACAACTCGCGATCCAGGAAATGAAGGTAGAGCCAACCATAGCCCACAAGTCTCACCTCAGGACATGAGACACAGCCGGGATCAGATCCGGCGCAAAGAGGGTCCTCAGATAATACAATGCTTTGCCCGCCAGCGCGTCGTCGCTATTCAACGCGATCGAGTTCTGAAACTCGCCGAAAAGCGCGACATCCGATCGCGAGTCTCCGACCACGACACAACGGCCGACCGGCACCCCCAGACGCGTGCATAGCGCCTGCGCGTGCTCGGGCTTGCCCGCGTCTCGCATCACGACACAGGAGGACATCTCTATCGGTCCTCGATGGACCGGGAACATGCCACCGATTACGTGATCAAACCGGAAGTGCTCCTTGAATTTGCTCGCGAAGAACGCGGGGCCCGTCGTGAGGACCGCGACATCGATGCGACGTGCTCGCGTCCAGCTCACCAGATCCAGCAACCCGTTCAACTTGGGAGCGCGCTTGAATGCCTGTTCGACATGATCCTCCGACAATTTACTGTAGAGGTCGAGGATCCGAGACGCATACGTATGGTTATCAATGAGGCCGGAACAATAGCTGCGCTCCAACTCCAGCACCACGCCCTCGGCCCCAAGAATTCGCGCAAGCTCCAGATTCGCGGTTGTCCCGGGGAGCAACGTTCCATCCATGTCGAAAATGATCAGACCGGCGCTCGCCTCGTCTCCGCTCCGCCCTCCGTCGCGCCCGTGGCACATGTGCATGTGGTACGCGTCCACCGCATCGGACGTGACGTGATTGATGTTCTCCGGCAGTTGATCGATACGAAACCAACCCACCGCATCATGCTTCTCTGGTTCGCACCGCCTGCACTCTCCCTCCTCAATCTGTCCGAGATAGGAGTAGGCGATCCATTGATTCTCATGATCGCGATGACAAGTGGCCGTCAGGAACCGTTGGACACGAATCTGGATCCCAAGCTCCTCCAATATCTCGCGCCGCACGGCTGCTTCCGGTGTAGCGTCGCCATCACTGAGGGCTCCCCCCGGCTGCGACCATAGCCCCCCGTCATTACGCGCCGTGACGCTTCGCAAGAGCAGGAGCACTTCGTTCAACTCATTCACTATCAGCGCTCCTCCTCCACGACGTGGACGCTCGTTGTAGCCGGAGAAGCTCATGATCCACCTCGAACGCCCGCGACCGCCCCCTGCCCGACAACGGCCTGAAGCGGCTCCGAGACGTCGATAGAAGGCAGAGGACACTGTGGCCTTCGCATGCGCTTCCGAGTCTCCATCAGCACGAATTCGATCCGCGCGGCGATCGGCATGACGGGGGCCGATACAATCTCGTACCCGAGCGACCTGTATGCACGTTGATTGAGCCTGGCGAGGGCGTTGGCCTCATCCTCAGAGTAGGGGCGCTGCGCATCGCGCTTGTACTCAGGCAGCGGATGGAGATCGAACACCAGATGATAGCGGCAACGGCGGCAGGCGTCTATGAAGGCATCCGAGGGAACGGTCTGATGGTACTCCATGAAGGCGATCGCATCCGCGATGCCGCGGTCGAAGAATACTGGCCCAGCGAGCCGCTGCGCAGCGTGGAACTGTCGCTCTTGCTGCCGCCAGAGCGAATCCACGAATTCGGTCAGGTGCGTCCATGGATAGACGTGGCCCCCGCGCTTCTGCTCCCGGTCGATCAACTCGCGCGCGATTTCTGTCATGACCACGAAGCCGCAGCGCTTCATTAGCTCTATGCTCGTGGTCTTTCCTGCTCCTGGAGGACCAGTGAGCACAACGAGGAACGGCTTTCTCGGGAGCTTATTCATGGGTCACCTCGGTCCACTCTTCCACGATTGACTGTGCAACAAGCAACCCGGTGGCAGCAGCCTGTACTAACCCGCGAGCGTGCCCAGCAGCATCACCCACGACGTATACACCGGGAGCCGTGGTCTTCATCGACGTCAGCTTGACCTTGTCCCAGCACTTTTCCAGCACAGGACCATAAACCAGATTGTATGGCGAGGCGAAGCCGGGACACACCTGATCGATCTGCCGTATCGCGTTCACCAAGTTTCGCCGGATCCTCTCGTCCAGGTGGAGCTCCACCTTTCCCGGCACCGCCGACGTCAAGGTGGGACGAACTGGGTTCGCGGTGAGGTCCTGCTCTGTCGTCTCCGCACCAGCGATGAAGTCGCACAGCCGTTGGACCGTCGCCCCGCCTCGCGCACGCCGGTTCTGCGCCTGGATGGAAGGAAGAAACTCGATGTACGGATTAATGCCTGCTGGCATCGAGATGCGGTTCAGCAGCGCAAGGTTGGTGTTCTCTGATCGCCGATCGCGCAGAGAGTAACCGCTCACGGTGGTCATGTCATCGTAGTAGGCGGCCAGCACGAATCCGCGCTGGCACAGGCAGAAGGTCCTTACCTCGCTGCCGTCGCTCGCCGCGATCTTGATCTTCGCGTCGCGATGGCATGCGGCAAGCCGTTCTGTCACGGTGTGCGGCATCTCCAGGCGAACACCGTGCTCGATCTCTGTGAATTGCCGTTCGATGCCGAGGCGGTCGAGAATGCCGCGCAGCCACCGGCCCGACGCCTTACCGGTGCCGAGCGAGAGGATGGAGGCCCGCGCAACCCGCAACTCTCCGCGATGGGTCCACGAGACGGAATGGCCGCCCATCTCGCATGGGGCAACGTCGGTCACGCGGGATTGGGACTGAATGATGACGCCGCTTTCCTGGAGCATTCTCTGCTTTTCCTGATAAAACTCCTGAATTGCCTCAGAGCCTGCATGGATCACGTCATAACCCTTGAGCTCCAGGTTACGCGAGCACAGCGACCTGGCCAGCTCGCTCGACTGCGTGCAACTCGTGGCCGTGCCGCCATCGCGGCGCAGTTTTTCATAGTAGGTTCGGAGCTTATCGTCGAGGGCGAGCACGGACGACAGCTTTCCGGCCATATGCAGCAGTCCGCTCCCTGCAGGCCAGAAGCTCACCTTGCCGTCCGAGTAGGCTCCCGCGCCCGCGATGCCATGGACGGCATGGCAGAGCTTGCACGGTGGACATAACGAGTGACTGGCCAGCGGGCAGTGCCGGCTGCCGATGTCCCTGCCGAGCTCGAGAATTAGGATGGATGCCTCCCTGCGCCGCTTTTTCAGCTCTTCGGCAAGAGCGAGGTTGGCAGGACCGCCGCCCACACAGATCAGATCGTAGCGGGGAACGTTCAGAGCTCTACCAGACAACCTGGATCGTACGGCGTACAGCACGGCGACCTCCTCTCGAACGACGGAAGCGGAGCGCTTCTCTCTCAATAGGTGAGAGAGGCTCCGGCCCGGGAAGCAAGCGGTCGATGCCATCAACGAAATGTGCGCGCGATACCGGTGTGTGCGCAGCCAGGAGGGGCCAATGCGCCCCCGTCAGCAGCTCAAAACGGGCTCAAGTCGGATCACGTTCACCCAGTGCTACTCCGTCTGCACCGCAACCTGGAGTATCCAGACACCATCGGCCGTCATGTTCTACACATCCGACGGAGACCGCTCTCGACTGCGGCGCTTGGCTGTCGGCGCTGCCCTCCGAAGAATCTACATGGTGCGCCTTTTACGGAGAGACCAGAGCAGATGGTCAGACTGGAGCGAACGCCAGATGAATTTGTGACTCTCTCCAGTTGAGCGCACGCGCGCTATATGTGACGCAGCAGACTGTCTCGCGCGTCGTGCATACCGAAGGTCTATCGGCGCGCGGTCGGAGGTGCCATGTCGAAAAGGGAAGAGCTCGCTCGCGTCCTGTTTACGGAGAAGCAGATACGACGTCGGGTGCAGCAGATGGGCGCGGATGTCACGCGGGACTACGCCGCATGTGACCTGATGGTCGTCGGCGTGTTGAAGGGGGCCGCGACATTCACGGTCGACCTGACACGCGCAATCAACTTACCTGTGACCATCGACTGGGTCGCCGCGTCGACGTACGGACGCGGAACTACGCCCGGGACGCCGCGCCTGCTGAAGGACCTCGAGGAGGATGTGAGCAACCGCGACGTGCTGGTCGTGGAGGACATCCTCGATAGCGGGGTCACGCTGTCCTGGTTGATGAACAGGATCCGGGATCGCTCTCCAGCCTCGGTGCACTGCTGCGTGCTGCTGCGCAAAACCTGTCCGCTCGCCGTGTCCGTCCAGCCCCGTTACGTTGGGTTCGACATCACCGCTCACTGGGTAGCTGGCTACGGCATTGATTATGCAGAGAGGTACCGCAATCTCGGCGATCTCTACGAGGTGAGCTTTCCCGTCACAACGGGCCGCGATGCGACAGGGCGTGAGGCATGATCGTCCAAGAACACGTCCTGTTCGACAGCCGTGCGTGGATCCGGCTCCTCGTGCTGTGTACCGCGATCCTCTTCGAAGGAATGAGCCTGTCGGGGATCAACGTGCAGCTCGCCGACATTCAGCATGATCTGGCTCTCCTGCCAGATCAGCTTCAGCTGGTCGCGAGCGCGTTTTTGACCGCCTACGCAGGCTTCCTGCTGGTCGGCGGCAGATGCGCAGATCGGTGGGGTGGCCGCCGCGTGTTTCTCTCGGGAGTCGCGGCGTTCGGCGCAGGATCGCTCGGCGCCGCCGTGGCGCATGATGCGATACAGATCGTTGCGGCACGAGCAGTCCAGGGAGCCGGAGCAGCGATCACCGCTCCGGCGGCAGTCGCCCTGATTGTCTCGGAGTTCCCGGACGGCGCCGCTCGCGGCCGGGCGCTCGGGGTCTTCAGCGCCATGGGGGCCTTCGGCTTCTCTCTCGGCGTCGTCGCGGGAGGCCTGGTCACGGCTGGGCTAGGGTGGCGTTGGGCATTCGGATTGTACGTGCCGCTAAGCGCGACGGTCCTGGTTGTCGCGCCCCGAGTGCTGACGGTAGGACGTAGTGAGCCGCGAGGCGGAATCGCGTGGCACCAGGCGCTGCTGGCGACGACAGGGCTGACCCTCCTGGTGTACGCGGTCGGTCGCATCGGCGCAGCACCCGCGAACGAGGTGATCGCCACCGGCTGCGTGGGGGCGGCTCTTGTGGCCCTGTTTTTCTACATACAATCTCGCGCGATCCAGCCGCTGTTACCGCTAGCGCTGCTCGCCGACCGCTGGATAGCGGCCGCCTGCATCGCGCTGGGAGGCGCGTTCGCCGCCGTCACTGGCGCGATGTTTCTGGTGTCGACGGCGCTGCAGGAACGCCATGGGTACTCCCCGCTCAATGCAGGCCTCGCTTTCCTACCCCAAGGGCTGATCGTGGGGCTCCTATCCGCTCCTGCCGCGCGTCTGGCGACGCGCTGGCGCTTGACGCCGCTCCTCCTCGTCGGCCTCGCCGTGCTCGTGTCGGGCCAGCTCCTCTACACCCGGGCCACCGACGCCGGATACACCGATCACCTCCTCCCCGCTGCCCTCCTCGTTGGAGGCGGGATTGCTTGCATCTATCCAGCGGCCACGATGATGGCCGCCGCGACCGCTGGGACGCATGAACAAGGCGTGGCCTCGGGCGTGCTGATCTCGTGCCAGCAGGCTGGCGGGGCGCTTGGCGTGGCGGTGGTCACCGCGATGGCAAGCCGAGCTTCAGCACACGACGGAGACAGAGCGGGCCTCGGTGCGTGCGCCGCCTTCGCCATCGCGGCGCTGGCTGCGTGCGCCAGCCTGCTGCTCTGGCGACTGGACGAGGGAACACGACGACGCTCCGCTAGAGGCGAAGCTGGGAGAACGCGGTTTCGATGAGCATCTTCGGGATCCGGGCGATCTGGATGAGCTTCTCGCCTTCGTCATGCAAGAGGGGCACGATGCGTTACCGAGGCTCGATCCGCAAGAGCTGCCGTTAGCAACTCGCGCGCCTCGACGGGCCCCCGAAATCCCGGGAGATGCAACGGATCGCGACGGTTCGCCCCCCGAAAATTCGTTGCCCAAGTTCGTCCCTGGTTGCGGGCGAGCGAGAGGTCTAGCCGAGCTGCCCGGCCCTCGGGGAGGGGGCTCTCCGCGCGGCGCGGGGGGGCCCGCCGAACTCGCCTGGGACGTTGCTCCTCCGGCTGCGCCGGAGGAGCAACGTCAATCGGGCTCGGACATCGGCCCGTCCCCCGCACCGCGCGGAGAGCCCCCTCCCCGAGGGCCTACGAGGGTCCCGCAACCAGGGAAGTCCTTGGGCAACGCGATACTAGGCATGAAGGAAACCCTATGGCGGCACCTGATGACTCGATGAGGGGCCGCCGCCCAAACAGCCATCGATCCTGCCAGAGCCCCCGTCGGGGCGGTTCCGCTGACCACTCCGCAGGTGCAGCAGCCGCCTTCATCGCCTTTCCACATTCACCATTCGATGTGGTGGAGCCGCCGCTGGATGCGGATGCTCCCGTCCGCAGCCGCCCTCATCCTCGACCGGTCGGGGCCCAGAGCCAGAGCGTGCCCCTCTGCGCGATCCCCTCACAGGATCCTCGTCCTGCCTGTCTCAAACCTGTTGGCATTCTCAGAACGGACGCGGCGGCGCGTCCTCGGACGGTCAGGGCGACACGCAGGGCACGCTCGGCGCGGCGTCCGGCGAGAGCAGCGGCGGCAGCCACCGCCGCAGCACCAGGGGCACCATGGCGTCGTGGGGCATCGGCTCCGTCGGCTGGAGCGGCTCGAGCTCGCGGAGGACGCCGGGCGCCGCAGGGTGCGCCTCGGCGCCCCGCTGGAAAGCGCGGCGGAAGTCGGCGATGGGGCGCTTGGCCCAGGACATCGTCTGCCACGACACGACGACGTGTGTGGTCGGACGCGAGCGGGCGAGCGGGAGGGCGATGTCGACGTCCATGCAGGTGTCGATCACGAGCGCCGCGTGCACGGGGGTGGACGCGCGCAGGGCGGTCGCGATGCCGCCCTCCTTGTTGCAGCCGCCGCCGGAGTGGCCCGCGACGACGACGCGCGCGCGGTCGAGGGTCGCGACCCCGCGCAGCCGCGCGGCCGTGGCGTCGAGGAACGCGTCCAGATCGAAGGCAGGCCAGCTCGTCCGCGCGACGGCCACGGCCGCCGGGAGCACGGCGCTCGGCGCCGCGACGAGCATCGGCGGGATCTGGCCCGCCTCCATGAGCTGCGCCGCGATCCGGCGCACGTCGCCCTCCTGGCCGCCCCCCATCCACCGATGCTCGATCCGCGCCTCGTTGGTGCCGTGCAGGAACACGAGGATCGGCAGCGGCCGCGCGGGCTCGGCGGCGGCCAGGCGGTGCACGAAGGCGCGCCCCCGCCAGCGCCGCTCCGGCGGCACCGCGGGCGCAGCGGCCCCGGCCTGCGCCGCGCCCGGCTCGGCGGCGCCGCTCGCCGGCGCAGACGGGTGCTCGTAGTCGTACGACGCGCCGTCGAGCTGCCCGGCCGCCGACGCCGACGGCGCGGCGGCCACCGGCGCAGGCTTCGGCTGCGCCCCCACGGGGCCCGGGGAGGACACGGCCGCGAGCCCCGCCGCGAGCGCAAAGGCGCGCGCCGCCAGCGGAGCGCGCGCGCCACCGCGACGCCCGGCGGCGGTCACCGCTGCTCCTGCGACGGGGCGGGCGTGGCGCTCGCGTCCCGCGGGATCGTGCGCTTCCGCTCGAAGCCGCGCGTCGGGTCGACCACCTTGACGTCGCCGAGGCGGCTCAGCGCCGGGCCGATCGCCTGGGCGTCGCCCACCACGACGAGCGCGGCGTGCGCGGGACGCACGTCGTCGGCCGCGACCTTGCCGGCGAAGGCCGGCGTGATGTCGCGGAGCTCCTTGCGGTAGCCCTCGTGGTGGTCGTCCGGCAGGTCGAGCGCCTGCATGACGGCGATCTCGTCCGCGAGCCCCGTGGCCGTCCCGAGGCCGAGGCCGAGGCCGGCCGTGAGCCGCCGCGCCGCCGCGTCGACCTCGTCCTGCGAGGGCGTCGCGGCCGCGAGCCGCTCCGCGTGCTCGACCATCGCCTGCGCAGCGAGGCCCGTCCGCGCCGCAGGGACGCTCACGCGGGCCACCAGCGGGACGGGCCCGTGCGCGACGTCGATCGTCGCCGCGGACACGGCGCGCGCCGGCCCGCGCGGCTCGAGGAGCTCCTGCGAGAGGCGCCCCGAGGGGCCGCCGAGGACCTCGCCCACGACCGCGAGCGCGGGCCACTCCGGGGCGCTGCGCTCGGGGCCGAGCACGCCCAGGAAGATCTCGCTCTCCGCGCTCTTCGGGCGATCGACGATGGTGATCTTGAGCGCCCCCGGCGGCACCGGATCGGTGAACGAGAGCGCCGGGGGCTCGTCGCCGCGGCGGTCGGTGAAGGCCTTCTCCACGGCCGCGCGCGCGGCCTCGGGCGTCGTGTCGCCCGCCACCACCACCACGGTGTTCTTCGGGACGTACCACGCCGCGTGGAACGCGCGGCAGTCGGCGGCGGTGATCCGCGGCAGCTCCGCCGCCGTCGCGCCGAACGAGGCGTAGGGGTGCAGCTCGGTCGGGAGCGCGTAGAGGTCGCGGAAGAGGACCATCAGCGCTCCCCAGCGGCCGTCCTCGTGCGCGCGGTCCCGCGCCGCCTCCACGGCCTGGGCCTTCAGCTTGGCGAGCTCCGCCGCGTCGAGGCGCGGCCGCTGCACGACGAGCCCGAGCAGCAGGGCCGCCTCCGCGAGGCGATCGCCGGGGGCGCGCAGGCTGATCACGGTCGCGTCGAGGCCCGTGTCGACCCGCAGCGAGGCGCCGAGCGACTCGACGCGCGCGAGCAGCTCGCGGCCGGGCAGGCCGCCGGCGCCGCCGCGCAGGAGCAGCTCGCCCGTGAGCGCGGCGAGCCCCGTGCGCTCGCCGTCGGCCGCGGACCCGCCGCGGATGACCACCCGGACCTCCACGAGCGGCAGCGCGCGGCTGACCGCCGTGGCCACGCGGAGGCCGCTCGGGAGCTCGACCCAGGCGATCGGAGGCATGCGCGCGGGCTTCGCGGGGCCGGACGGCGGCGGCTGGTCCCCGCGCGCGGCCTCGGGCGGCGGCGCCGCCTGTGTGGACTGCGCCGGCGCGGACTTCGCCGGCGCGGCGGCCTGCGCGGGCGGGCGCGGCGCGCCCCCGGCGCAGCCGCACGCCACGGCGGCCGCGAGCGCCGCGGTCCAGGAGAGCCAGGGGCGCGCCGTCCGCCGCCCGCGCAGATCGCGTCGCTCGCTTCGCTCGCTCATCGCGTCACGCCTTCCCATCGCCTCGTCGCGTCACTTCTTCCTGGGTTTCGCCGGCTTCGTCGGCTTCTGCTTCGGCGCGTGCCGGCTCGCCGCGCCGTGCGCCTTCGCCGGGCTCTTGCCCGGCGCCGCCTTCGCCGGGCCCTTGCCCGGCGTCGCCTTCTCCGCGCCCTGCCCTCGCGCCGTCTGCGCCGCGGCGTGCGCCCCGCCTCCGGCCTGCGGCGCGCCGGTCGACGCGTGCCCCTGCGCCCGCGGCGGCGGGGCGGCTCCCGGCGCCGCGGGGGGATAGGTCTCGACGATCGTCCGGCGCGTCGGGCCGAGGAGATCGCGCGCGACGCGCTGGACGTCCTCCCGGGTCACCGCGAAGCAGCGCGCGAGCTCGCCGTTCAGGTGGGCGGCGTCCCCGAAGAGCAGCTCGTGCTCGCCGAGCGCCCGCGCCCGCGCGCTCGCGTCCGCGAGGCCCGACACGAACGCCGACTGGAGCAGCCGGCGCGCCCTCGTCAGCTCGGCCTGCGAGGGGCCCGCCGTCGCGAGCGCCCGGATCTCGCCCTCGATCAGCTTCTCGACGTCGCCGACCCGGGCGTCCTCGGCGAGCCGCACGTCGATGGAGAACAGATCGGGCCCGCGGTGGCCGTCGATCGCGACCCGCACCGACCGCGCGACGGCCTTGTCCCCGACGAGGAGCGCCTCGAGCCGCGAGCTCTCGCCGCGCCCGAGCAGCGAGGCCGCGACCGCGAGCGCGTGGTGATCCGGGTGCTCGCGCGGCGGCACGGCCCACCCGTAGAGGATGGCCGGCGCGCGCGCGGCGGTGTCCCTCACGACGCCGGTGCGCTGGCTCGTCTGCTCGGGGAGCGGCGCGTCCTTGAAGGGCGCCGCGGTGACGGCGGGGATGCCGTCGAAGTACTCGTGCACGAGCGCCATCGCCGCGCCCGCGTCGAAGCCGCCGGCGATCGCGAGCACCGCCCTGTTCGGGCCGTAGTGGGCGGCGTGGAAGTCGCGGGCCCACGAGAGCTCGGCGCCCGCGAGATCGTCGGCCTCGCCGAGCGCCGGGTGCTCGTGGGGCCAGTACCCCTGGAAGACGAGCTCGCGGAGCCGGATCGCGCCCTGGCCGTAGGCGGCGCCGAGGACCGCGCCGCGGCGCTCGAGCGCGTCCCTGCGCTGCTCTTCGAAGCCCTGCGCGCTCGGCGCTGGCGCCCTCATGCGATCGGCCTCGATCCACAGCGCGAGCGCGAGCTCGTTCGCGGGCAGCGCCGCCGTGTAGGTGGTGCGATCGACGTCCGTCTCGGCGTGGAGCTCGCCGCCGCGCTCGGCCGCGAGGCGCTGGGCCTCGCCCGCCGGCAGGTTGCGGCCGCCCCGGGCCATCATGTCCATCACGACGCGCGCCACGCCGCTTCTGCCGCTCGGCTCGTCGCGCGAGCCCGCGTCGTACGTCACGGCCACCGCCACCGTGGGGGAGCTCTCGTCGGGGCTCAGCACCACGCGCAGCCCGTTCTTCAGCGTGATCCGCTCGATGGGCAACGCGAGCTCGAGCGGCGCTTCCGCCGGCGGCGCGCCGGCGCCCCGCGGGCGCGCCGCGTTGCCAGCCGACGCGCCCGCCGCACGCGCCGCGCTGCCGGCCGGCTTGCGCTGCACCCCGGGAGCACGCGCGCGCTGCGTCGAGGCGGGCCGCGGGCGTGCGGCAGCTGACGTGCGCGCGCCCGCCGGCGACCTGGCGGCGATCGGCGCCGGCTCGCCAGGCCGAGGCGCCGCTTTTGCGGAACCGGGCGCGCCGGCGCACAGCAGGCCGAGCGTCGCGAGCGCGGCCGTGAGGGCGCGGTGGAACAGGGTTCGGCTCACGGTCGTGGACACGGCAGGGCGATAGCACGTCGCCGGCCGGGCGCGCCCGCCTTGGCGCGGCGACGCCGATTCACCCTGCTTCACCCTGTCGGCCGACTCGCGTAGGCTCACGCCCCGAGCGCCGGACGTCACGAGCGCGCGCCGCCCCGAGCCCAGAGAGAACCGCCGATGCCCGACGTTGAAAATTTGATCAAAGCCGTGGTCGGAACGCTCGTCTTCGTCGCCGTCGGGCTCCTCGTCTTCCTGCTCGCGTTCGTGCTGATCACGAAGCTCACCCCGTTCTCCATCCGCAAGGAGATCGAGGAGGACCAGAACACGGCGCTCGCGATCGTGATCGGCTCGGTGATCCTGGGCCTCGCCTGGATCATCTCCGCCGCCATCCACGGCTGACGCGCGGGTCTCGGCGTTGGCCTCGGCCGAGCCCGACCTCCTCGGCGCGCTGCCGGCCGGGCCCCGCGGCGCGGCGCGCGGCGCTTTCATGTGGGGCCGCGGCCTCGACCTCGCGGTGTTCGGCGGCTCCGCGGCGGTCGCCCTCGCCCTCGCGGCGCTCTCGACGGGCGGCGCGCTCCCGACCTGGGGCTTCCTGCTCTTCGTGGTCGGCGTCGACGTGGCCCACGTGCACACGACGCTCTTCCGCACGTACCTCGACCCCGAGGAGCTCCGCCGCCACCCCGCGCTCTACGCCGGCGTGCCGCTCGCCTGCTACGCCGGCGGCGTCGCGCTGCACCTCGCCTCCGAGCTCACCTTCTGGCGCGCGCTCGCCTACGCGGCCGTGATCCACTTCGTCCGCCAGCAGATCGGGTGGGTCGCGATCTACCGCGCGCTCGCGGGCGAGCGCTCGCGCGTCGATCGCCTCCTCGACGACGCGCTCGTCTACGCGGCGACGGGGTGGCCGCTCCTCTACTGGCACGCGAACCCGCCGCGCGCGTTCCAGTGGTTCGTGGAGGGCGATTTCGTGAGCGCGCCCTGGCTCGCGGCCGCGGTCGGCCCGCTCGGCGCGCTGTACGCCGCGCTCGCCGTCGCGTACGTCGCCCGCGCGATCCAGCGGGCCTGCGTCGATCGCGCGCCGCAGAACCTCGGCAAGCACGTCGTCGTCGCGACGACCGCGGCGACCTGGTACGCCGGCATCGTCGCGACCGACAGCGACTTCCAGTTCACGGTCACCAACGTGATCGTCCACGGGGTCCCCTACATGGCGCTCGTCTTCGCGTACGCGCGGGAGCGGGCCCGCGAGGCGAAGCGCTCGCTGATCGCGCGCGTCCTCGCGTCCGGGCTCCTCGCCTTCCTCGGGGTCGCGCTGGCGCTCGCGTTCGTCGAGGAGATGCTCTGGGACCGGCTCGTCTGGCACGACCGACCGGAGCTCTTCGGCGGCGCCGTGGACGAGCCGCTCCTGGGGCCGCGCGCGCGTGCGCTGCTCGTGCCGCTGCTCGCGCTCCCGCAGGCGACCCATTACCTGCTCGACGCGGTGGTCTGGCGCCGTCGCCACACCCGCCCCGCCCAGGCGCGCGCGCTCGGGTTCCGGCCCGGCTCGCTGGATGGAGTGGAGGGCGAGGGGAGCGGACGGGGCGAGCGCGGCCCAGGCGGCGCGGGCGACGAGCGCGCGACGGGCGCCGGAGCGCCGTCGGCGAGCGGAGAGGCTTGACCCGCGGCGCAACTCCCGTAACCCTCGGCGCTTCGCATGGCTTCGCCCGCGGTGCCCGTGCTCCCGCCACGCCCCTCGCCCCCCGAGCGGCGCGGATCGGCGCCGCCCCGCGTAGCCCGGAACCATGATCCGGAGAAGATCCGACGATGCTGAGGGCATGCAATGCGTGCGCGGTCCTCGCCTGCTATCGCTCCTGCATGCTTGCGCAGTCTGGAAGAGGTAACAGCGATGAGTGAACCCTTGCCAACCGACGGGCTCAACGGGCCGCGCGTGACGCCGATTCCCCCGAACCCGCGCGCCCCCGTCCTCCTTGTCGACGACGACGCCGAGCTCCGCGAGATGCTCCGCGAGATGCTCGAGGCGTCGGGCTACGACGTCTACTGCGCCAGCAACGGCAAGGAGGCGCTCGATCTGCTGCACCAGGCGGACCCGCCCCCCGGGCTCATCCTGCTCGATCTGATGATGCCGATCATGACCGGCGAGGAGATGCTCGCCGCGCTGAAGCAGGTGCACGCGCTCGCGGCGATCCCGGTGACCATCGTCTCCGGTCACGACGGCCCGCCCGAGGGGACGGCCTACCTGAAGAAGCCCGTCGACTTCGGCGCGCTGCTCGGCGTGGTCCAGAAGACCTGCGGCTAGGCCCAGCGGCCGAGCGCGCTCAGGGCACCGACGAGCGCGCCCACCTTGACCGGGGACGGCGACCGCGGGGCCATCGCCGCGAACGCGAGGAGCGCCACGACGGTCAGCAGGAGCGCGAGCGCGAACGCCGCGGCGAGGAACAGGATGCCGAGCGACGCGCGCTCGCCCCCGACGTCGCCCGCGCCTTGGTCCGGGTCCTCGTCGCGTCGCTCCGGCTCATCCACGCTCCGCCCTCCGCTCGCCGGAAGTGCTTACCGCCTCGCGCAGGACGGCGCAACGGACGCGGCGGCGACGTCCGTGGTGGCCGCGTTCGCCTGGCGCGGCGGCGTCCTCGGCGGACGCGCCCGTCAGGACATTGTCTGTCCGGAAGGGCCATCGCCGTCCGCCGTCAACGGCTGTAGGTTCGCCTCCTCGGAGGGCGTGAGAATGGCCGAAGGCCGCACCAGCGACGCTGCGGAGAAGAGCGGACAGGCGAGCTCGGATCGCCTGTGGATCCTTGTCAACACAAGTCATCGTGAGTCTGCGTCAGACAGCGTGAGCGGCCGACGCCCCCGGGAAACCTTGGTGATACGTGACGGCGATACCCTCCTCGTCAGCGTCGATGTCGGCCGGGGGCGCAGCTCGGCGCTCACCGTGCCATTCAACGTGGTAGAGCTCGGTCGCCTCGAGGCGACGCTCGTGGTGCGGCTCGCGGCCACCTCCGGGCCGTGCGCCCCGTGCGCCGCGTGCATCGACGAGAGCCTCGCCAGGGCGGCTCAGGAGCCCGGGGGGCTCGACACCGAGCGCGTCTTCCGCGCGGTGCGCGCCGCGGTCGCCGGCTGCGCGCAGCGCGCGCACGGCGAGGGGCCCTGCGGCGCGGCCGACGCCGGCGGGACTCCGCCGGAGAGCGCGGGGCCGCGGCCTTCGGGCGTGCTCCGGCTCGCGCCGGCCAACGCGCCTCACGTGCCCGCGGGGGACGCGCCGGCGAAGGAGAGCGAGCTCGATATCCTGCTGATCATCTGAGTCGGGACTTCGCTCTTCCCGGGGGGCGCCCACGGCGGCTCGTGCTCCGGCGCCGCGGCGCGCGCGGGTCCGGCTCAGCGCCCCGGCTCACCGAGCCTCCCGTACCGCCGCATCACCTCGCGGAGCCGGTCGAGCGGGATGGCGTGGGCGACGTGGTCGTCCTGTCCGAACGTCGTCGTCGCCATGGTCATCGCGTTGAGGATGGCCTCTTCCACCGCCTCTTCGGCCCCCTGGAACATCGGATTCAAGCGCGCGTCGTCCACCTCGCGGCGGTTCGCGCGCCGGCGCGCCTCGCCGGCGCGCGGCGCGGGCGACGCGCCGTCGCCCGGTGCGGGAGGGAGAGGCCGAGCCCGAGGGCCGGCGCACGCGAGCAGCGAGGGCAGCAGGAGCGCCGCGGCGAGCGCGGCGCCGGCGGGAAGGCGGGGGCAACGCATCGGCGAGAGGATACTCCACCACCCACCTTCACGCCGGGGCCAGCGTGCGGGAGGATGTGGCGCGGAATTGCCGCGCATCCCGCTCACCGATGCGCTCCATTTCCTTGAGCCATGCCGCTCGTTGCTCGGGGGTCCGGGTCTTCTGATCGAAGAAGGTGGTCTCGCGGACGGGCCCGAAGCCGACGAAGCGCAATGTCGCGTTGACGAACGAGGTATGGACGGAGCGCCAGTGCCAGAAACGGTACCACCAGCCCGGGCTATCCATCGTGGTCACGACGCGGGCGCTGCGGCCGGCGAGCAGCCCCTCGGGCAACGCGCTCCGCTTTCGATAGGCGAACGACCATCCCGGCAAGAAGGTGCGATCGATGAAGCCCTTGACGAGCGCGGGTGGCCCTGCCCACCAGGTGGGAAAGAACCACGCCACGTGGGTCGCGCGCTCGATGGTGGTCTGAGCTTGGCGGAGATCGGGCTCGAGCTCCTGTTTACCGCTGAAGCCAGCGCGCAAGTGCGGATCGAAGGTGAGCGAGCGCAGCGTCAGGTACTCGACGCGGGCTCCGCCTCGTTCGAGGCCGCTGGCGTAGGCCCGAGCGAGCGCGTCGCTCAGGCTGTCTGGGGCTGGGTGACCTTGGATGACGAGGTGCATGCGTCGATCTTGGCCATGCAACAGCGTCTGGGTAGACGGATCGGAGCAGGCGTGCCATGCGTGGATGCATGGCACGCTCACCCGCTTCCCCGCCCGCGCGCAGGCCGCTCGCGGATCTGGATTGGGCCGATCTGCGCCTCTTCCTGGAGGTGGCGCGCGCCGGCAGCTTCTCGGCGGCCGCACGCAAGCTCGGCGTCGAGCAATCGACGGTGAGCCGGCGCATGGCGACCTTCGAGCGAACGCTCCGGGTGGCGGTCTTCGACCGGCTGCCGGGGGGCTCCATGCTCACGCCGCTCGGCGAGCAGCTCTGTCGCCACGTCGAGTCGATGGAGGCCGGCGCCGACCAGTTCGTGCGCGAGGCCAGCGGCCACGAGAGAGAGGCCGAGGGGCTGGTCCGCCTTGCGCTCACCGAGTCGATCGCCGTGCACGGCGTCATCCCGCGCGTGCTCCCGGCGCTCGCCGAGAAGCACCCGCGCGTCTCGCTCCACCTGCTGACGAGCTACGAGGTGGCCGATCTGGGCCACCGTGAGGCCGAGATCGCCGTGCGCTTCTTCCGACCGAAGAGCGGCGATCTGGTGGCCGCGCGCGTCGTCACGTTGCCCACGGTGCCTATCGCCCACCGCAGGCTCTCGAAGAAGGGCCGCGACGAGCTCGACTGGGTCGGCGTCGATCTGGGCCGCGCCCCGACCGTCGAGGACGACTACCAGAAGCGGTATGTCCGAAAGGCCCCGAAGCTCATCGTGAGCAGCTACATCGCCCAGATCGAGGCCGTGCGAGCGGGGCTCGGCGCCGCGGTCTTGCCGTGCAGCGCGCTCGATCTGGACGACGATCTGGTGGAGCTCGACCTGGGCCTGCCCGCGGGTCCCGTGCTCGAGCTCTGGCTCGTCACGCCGCGCAGCCTGCGCCAGGTGCCGCGCATCGCCGCCGTGTGGAGCGCCCTCGAAGAGCACCTCCAGTTCTTGAAAGCGCCGCGACGCGCGCGGGCGCGCTTGCGCTCGCGGTGAGCCGCGTCGTCGGTGCAGGTGGAGCCCCCCGAGCAGGTCACGGGGCTCATTGGACCCGAGACCCGCCCGCGAGGTAGCCTGTCCGGAGGCGAGCTTCCGCATCGGGAACCTGGGGAAGAAAGGGGCAGAGCCATGCTGGACAGGATCTGGGATCGCCATCGCGCCGCCGGGCTCGACGCAGCGGCGGCCGCTGTCGCCACGCCGTCGCCGGAAGGCCTTTGCTACCTCGCGATGCTGGCGTTCTCCGGCGAGCGCTACGCGGACGCCGCAGCCTTCGCCGCCCGCGCCGCGGAGGCCTCGCCGGGAGACATCCTGTTCCAGGCGGCCGCGGCGCACCTCGCGCGGGTCGCCCGGGAGGGGAAGCGCAATGTCTACGTGTCCGCGGAGGGGTTCGCCGCCTTCATCCGCGGCGGCGGCAATGTGCCGCTCTACCGGGCGACCAGCGCGGCGCTCGCCAGCGAGTACCCGGAGGCGCCGTTCGATCTGCTCGATATCGGCGCCGGCGATGGACTGGCACTCCTGCCCGCGCTCACGCCGGCGGTGCGGCGGGTGACCGTGGCGGAGCCGGCGGCGCCGCTGCTCGAGCGTTGCGCCGCAGCGCTCTCCGCGCGAGGGGCCGACGTCGAGGCCTTCGGCGGGCGGCTCCAGGATCTCGCCGCCGACCCAGGCATGGCGCCGCGGCGCTGGGCGGTGGCGCAGGCGACCTTCTGCCTGCACGCGATCGCTCCGGCCGAGAGGCCGGCGCTGCTCCGCTGGGCGCGCGCGCACTGCGATCTGCTGCTCGTCGCCGAGTTCGACGCGCCGCGCATGGACGAGCCGCTCTCGCCGGAGATCGCGCGGCACGTGCTCGCGCGCTACCGTGAAGGGCTGGCCGAGTACGCTGGCGCCGATCTCGACACGGTCGCGCAGGGCTTCCTGATGCCGGTGCTCTTCGGCTATGTGGACCGCGGCGCCACCCGCACCACGTTCGAGCACCCCATCGACGACTGGGCGGCGCTGCTGCACGAGGCCGGCTTCGCGCGCGTCGACCGCCGGCTGCTCCATCGCTATTGGTGGGCGCCGGCCTGGATGCTGGCGGCGCGCTGAGGCGCCTGGCCAGCTGGGCTCTCACAGGGCCTCTTGTGCCAGAACGGGCCAGCTCTTCTCCGGATGTCAGGGTCCGGGGGCGCCCCGCGCTCTGCGGCTCGGTCGCTCCGCGCGTTTCGCCTCGGAAATCGACGAGCCCGCGATCGGGGCCGGCGCGGCACGGCCGATGCTGGACGGGGCGGCATGCAGCGAACCCTCCGAACCTGCGCTCCGCTCTTCGTCCTGTCTCTGGCCGCGATCCTCGGTTGCGAGACGTCCACCGATCCCAACACCGACTCGAACCCCGACCTCGGGGGCGAGGAGTGTACCGACGCCGACACGCCCATCTGCGTCATCGCCTCGGACAAGCAGCGCATCTCGAGCCCGGACATCCCCGCGGAGGACAAGACCGCGCTCGTCTCGGGCAACTCCGCGTTCGCGCTCGACCTCTACCAGCAGCTGCGCCAGGAGCCCGGCAACGTCTTCTACTCGCCCTACAGCATCTCGACGGCGCTCGCGATGACGTGGGCCGGCGCGAAGGGCGAGACCGAGACGGCCATGGCCGACACGCTGCACTTCGACCTCGGACAGGACAAGCTCCATCCGGCGTTCAACTGGATCGACCAGGAGCTCGAGAGCCGCGGTCAGGGCGCCCAGGGCGCCGACGGAGAGGGCTTCCGCCTCAACGTCGTGAACGCCCTCTGGGGGCAGATCGGCTACTCGTTCGAGGCGCCCTTCCTGGACACGCTCGGGCTGAACTACGGCGCTGGAATGCGCGTCGTGGACTTCGTGGGCCACCGGCAGGAATCGGTCGATCTCATCAACGGCTGGGTCAGCGACCAGACAGAGGGCAAGATCGAAAAGCTGCTGCCCGTCGAGGCGATCACCGCCGATACGGTGCTCGTGCTCACGAACGCCATCTACTTCAACGCGGCGTGGCGCACCCCGTTCGAGCCCACCGCGACAGAGGACGGCCCGTTCGAGACGGCGGATGGGACCGAGGTCACGGTGCCCCTGATGCACGCCAGCCTGGAGATGCCCTACGCCGAGGGCGACGGCTACCAGGCGGTCGCGATGCCCTACGACGGGAACGAGCTGTCGATGGTGCTGATCCTCCCGGCAAAGGGCACGATCGACGCGTTCGAGGCGTCGCTCGACGCGGCGAAGGTCGACGGCATCGCCGGCGCGATGAGCGAGCACCTTGTCGACACCACGATGCCCAAGTTCAAGTTCGAGTACGAGCTGAGCCTCAAGAAGACGCTGGAGGCGATGGGGATGGAGATCGCGTTCAAGTCCGGGGCCGCGGACTTCACCGGCATCAACTCCGGCGGACGGCCCTACATCCAGGACGTCATCCACAAGGCGTTCGTCGGCGTGAACGAGGCCGGCACCGAGGCGGCGGCGGCGACCGCGGTCATCGTCGGCGACGAGTCGGCGCCCCAGCCGGCGTCGCTCGCGCTCGTGAATCCCTTCCTGTTCCTCATCCGCGACAACGCGACGGGCAGCATCCTGTTCGTCGGCCGCGTCGCCGATCCCAGCGCGAGCTGAGCTGCTGAGGCCGGTTCCGCGATGGATCCGGACGTCCCGACGAAGCCGCGATGAAGTCGGTCGCTCGGCGCCTCGCTAGCAAGGCGCTCGAGGGCCGCCGGGTTGAATGTTAGGCCTCGCCACGCTGAGCACAGCGCGCCACGGCCGAGGGCGCCGGCGTAGGTCGAGGGTCCGCCTTCACGCCAAACGCCGCAATGGTGAACACCGACATGATGGCGCCGAAGACATCGAGCCTCATGAAGACCGCGATTCCGACGTGCAATCCGACCGTGGCTGCCACCCAGAGTCGCCCGGTCCGACGTGGCCAGATGAAGAACGGGTACCCGATCTCCACGAGCAGCACGATCCACCCCGCGGCCACGGCGATCCAGGCGTGGCGAGCGAGCCATGAAAAATCGAACCGCCGGTACTCGGGCAGCATGAGCGATCGCCACATCGCGTCGCCATCCCACCACGCTCGGCCCAACGCCTTTTCCACACCACTCGAGAGGTAGACGAGACAGAGGTGCAGCTGCACCACCCGCAGCGCGAGGCGCGCTGTCGCGCTCGGCTCGGGCGGCGCTCGCCCGGAGGCGCGATCGAGCGACAGCGCGGCTCCAGAAGGCATGAATATGAGGTAGAACAAGAAGATGTTCGCGAACTGATCTGCTCCGTAGTTCGTCCTTTCGGCGGTCATCATTAACGTGAGGTGCACGAGCCACGCGCACGCCGCGGAGAGCCTCGTCCTCCAGCCGAACAGGAGGCCAGCCAGCGACAGCACGTAGAGCACGCCCACGCCAGCGATCACCGCGCTCTCACCGATCCCGAAGCGCGAAAATGCATTCACGAGATGGCCGATCCGGGGGAAGCCGCTCGCGCCAGCCCCGTCGAGGATCTGTCCCTGCACGATGCCCGAACGCCCGTACAGCTCGTAAGCGATGGGCGCGATCAGCGCCGCCTGCATCAAGAGGACCGACGCGAGCCCTATCCGGAGCGCTGCCAGGGGCCGCGCCGACGCGGGCGCGAAGACGAATCGCCCGATCGAGCCCCACGAGCGGGCAGCTGCCTCTCCAGCATTCGGCAGGAACAGGGAATGGGTCCGCTGCCTCATGGCGTCGCTTCTTTGTTGATCTCGCCGGCAGCGAGCTGCGCCTTCAGATTGAACTTGGCCTGATATTCGACATGCCACCGCGGCTCTTTACCCTCACGGTACTCCGCCATCGAGGGCAAATCGTAAATTTCGAGTCGGACAACGACGCTGTCCGCCTCTGGATGCTTGGCGAACACCTTCGCTGCCCAGGACGCAACCAGGGAGCGCCTTACGGCCGGGTCCTGCTCATCCCAGTACATACCGACGATATTCTTGACGCGGATGTCCGCTTCGCGGCTCGCTCCCGTCTCCAGCACCTCGGTCGTCAGCGTTCCGGCGCGATCCCGGACCTGGAACGTGGCCCAGAGCAGGGGCCCGACGCTCGGAGCGAAGAAGGAGTACGCGCTGCTAGCCCCCGAGAACGCGCCATAATAGCCCACCGCGCGTTCCGCCCAGCCTCCGTAGGGCAAGCGCACGTGCAGCACACCCAACACGATCACCAGCCCGAGGTGGATCGCAGCAGCGGGAAGCAGGAAAAGAGCGCGCTTTTCCATGTCTCCTTTTTCCTCCATGGAGCTCACCCCCGCGGAGCCATACTGCGCGCGGCGTGCCACCCGCTTTCGCCACCCAAGTTTCCAATGCCTCGTCATCGGGCCGCGGTTCAGTCTGACGTCGGACGGCGACGCGCGACGTACGATGTCTTCGCGCGAATCGCCCGTAACATTCGCCTCCGCGCTCGGCAAAGCAGACCCGGAATTCCGGTGATGGCCTCGCCCAAATCCGCAGCCATCACGGGCGGGGCCATACCCATCCTAGCGCCAATAGGGACGATAATGACCGATCGCCGGTCGGTAGTAGCCGACAGCCGGACGGTAATAGCCGACGGCCGGTCGGTAGACGCTACGGTCGTTGTCGGGCGAAGTTGGCGTCGAGGTCTCCTCGATGAGATTCAGGTTATCGATTGGCACCGTGTTGGCCGCAGAAGCAAGCGCAGAAATCCCGCAAATTCCTGCGCTGGTGGCGATAAGGGCAAGAATTTTCACATGATTCATGTATCGGATCCTTTCCTCTTCGGTCGCGCCCGCAGGCGCGACGTCGCGTGACGTTGCGCCCACGGGCACGACGGTGCGCCCACGACGAGGCAGGGGACGGGCCGAGTTCGACCGGCGCGGCAGGTGGCAGGCGGATGATCGCGGCGCGCAACTCATTCCGGACATGTGGGTCGGCCAGGTGAAGGTGAGCAACGCGTGAGCAGCGTGCTGAGGCATCGCAGCATCAGCGGCGTTACAGCCATTCCTGGAAGCCAAGAACCTATCGCAGCAGGAGCATCTGGGATCAGGGGAGACGATGTTCGGGAACATGCAGAGATCCTGGTGAGGCGGCTCGACATCGGCGCGTGACGCGGCAGCCGCGGCAGATGAAGCGCCTCTGGGCCGATTGCCATCCTGGTCAACAACGCAGGGGGCGGTTCTCTGAGTGTTTTCGAGGGCACCTCGATGGAGACGGTCCGCGCACCTTCGAGACGAAGACCCTCGGTACGACGGCCGGAACCCACGCGATGCGAAGGCCGATCCCCATGATCTCCGTGTACATCGAGCCCACCGCGACGGAGACGTCGTCCACAACGCGCTCATCGGCGTGGACGAGGCCGGCACCGGGCGGCGGCGATCGTGGTCATCGTCGGCGACCAACCGGCGTCGCTCGTGCTTGTGGATTTCTTCCTGTTCCTCATCCGCGACAATGCGAGGGCAGAATCCTGTCGTCAGCCGTATCGCCGACCCCAGCGCGAGCTGGCCCGCTGAGCCTGGTGCCGCGGCAAACGCGGACGCATCCGGTGAAACCCGATGAAGCCGGTCGCTCGGCGCCTCGCACCTCGATGGCCCTTGCGGGGGACGGCGCCTGCTCCTCGGCCCATGCGGTGAGAGCCGCGAGGGTCACCTTCCGGGCGCGGTAGGCCTCATCGTGCGGGCGCGATCGCGCTCGCCCCTCCTCTACCGCCCGCGGCCCGAGCAGCCGACCGATGGCCTTGTGAACGACCGGGGCGGCTATCGACGGCGTCTTCGGTCGGGTGGCGAAGGCCGCGCGGTGGTCGACGGTCGTTTATGGCGGCGTGGGGAGCCAGTGTGGGGTCAGGACGCGCCTAATGCTCGCACTAATGCTGACACTCGGCGTTGCTAGTGAGGCATGGCGACGCCAGCCGGCGACTCCTCTTCTTCGGGTGCGTCGCCCGCTTCGGCGCGACGAACCTCGTCCTCGAAGGCGAGCATCAGCAGAGGCCTCAGCCGCTCGAGGTCCTTCAGGCCGCTGACGTATACGCGGCTCTTCCCGACGTTTTCGCTCGGCACGTCGACCTCAAATCCGGGCGCGAGCAGCGCTGCTCTGTCGGCGGGGACTTTGGTAACCACGGACTTGCGCTTGCCATCGAAGAACAGGCGAACGAACCACTTTTTCGTGTTCCCGATGTTGATGCCGAAGTAGTTAACCGCGTCTCGGTAGTGAACCTGGGCCTTGCTGGCCGCTGGAGAGTCGGCGCATATGCGACGAACGACCTCGTAGGCGTCCAACTCCTCTTGGGTCGTGACGACGCCTTTCCCGGCCTCCGGAGCTGAGTCTCTTGAAGGCGGCGCAACCTGCGGGGGTGGTTGCGGCGGGGGCGGGGGCGGGGGCGGCGCGGCCGCTGCTACGTCCTGCGTCTCTTGCCTGATCGATCTGGTGGCCATGTCGAGCAGGGTCGTCTGGATAGCTTTGCGTACGATCGGGATGAATTTTTCGACGCGCTTCGCCGTGAGCTTGCCGGTCGTGATGTTCAACTCGCCGAGAATGAAGCGCGTGAACTCTTCTGTCGGGTTGCGGAGCACGTCGTTGATGTAGGCCGTCATTCGCCCGGTGAAGATGATATCCTCCGCGCGCGTTCGCACGGTGCCAGCGTCGAAGTTGTCCTTGGAGAACGCATCGAGCGTTTCGACGTCTCTCTCCGCGAATTCGAGCACATTGAACTCGAAGAACGGGCGCTCGCCCATAATGTTAGGTTCTTCAAGATCGGTGAAAAACATGTATCGAACGCCATTCGTGACAACCGCCACCTTGACGGACGGAGTCGAGTTAAAATATCGTGACAGCTGGCCGCTGTGCGTGTTCGGCTCTGCATCGGACGGCTTGCACTCGATGAACATCACCGGCACGCCATTGATGTAGATCGCGTAGTCGACCTTCTCGAACTGACCGTTGCTCTTCTTCTTGGCGAAGTCGGCCACATACTCAGGGCGAACCTCCGTCGGATCGAACACGTCGTAGCCAAGTGCGCCAAGAAATGGCATCACGAGAGCGTTCTTGGTCGCTTCTTCGCCGATCGTGTTTGGGAGCCTCTTCCGAACTTGCTCCGCGAGACGCCGCATGTTGTCAATAAGCGCCATCGTTGCCTCCTGCTCCAGCCGAGCCATACCTGGCTAGGAAGCCTGTAAGGCTACGCTCTCGACGAGATGCCAGTCAACGGCGCGGTCTCGGGACAACAGTCGCCGTCGCGGTGGTAAAAGGTATTACCTGGGTTCCCTTCTCCGCTTGCGCACGGGCCGAACCAGCGGCTCCGCGCGTGCGTCCTCCCGCTCGACCTGGCGCTCGCCGGCGGCTGCGCCGTATCGATCCATGGGTTCGGCCGCGCGGAGGACGGACGCCTCGGCGGTGGTGGCATAGGGGCGGGGGCTGTGGGGCGGGTAGGTGCGGCTCGGCGCCGAACACCGGCCAGCATGCCTCGTCGACGAAGATGGCCGACACAATTTCCCATCATTGCGAGGCTCCTAGCCCTATGAGGAAGGGCGACGTCGCGAGCCTCCCGCCCCGGAGACCGCGTGAATCTGGACAGGCCGACCCCTGGGTCTCTACGCGGCTGGTCGCCCCCAGCTCACGAAGGGCTTCCCTCCACGCGCTCCGGGGAGGGCGTCCCCTCCGGCTCCTCCCCGCCTGCGCCATCGCCGCTCCCGCCGCCGTCGCTCTCCCCACGCCTGTCCGACTCACTCTCCTTCCTCGGTCGGCCCGAGTTCGGCCGGCCCGCGGCGAACAACGACGGGAACCGCTCCTGCACGCGCGCGTTGCGCCGCCACAGCCACAGCGCCGCCGCCCGCACCTCGTCGTAGCGCCGGCAGAGCAGCGTCCAGACCCGCACGTACCGGCCGTAGGCCTCCCGCGCCTCCGGCGTCATCGCCGTCGAGCGCCGCTGGACCATCACCCCGGCCAGCTCCCGCGCGCGCGCCGCGTCGCCGGCCCGGTAGAGCTTCCTGTCGCCCTTCACCACATCGGCGCGCAGCTCGTAGATCCGCGCGTATCCGAGCAGGTCGTTCGCGAGGTCGCTGTGCCCGGTGCCGGGCCGCAGGCGATCGAGCTCCGGCTTGATCGCCGGGTCGTCCGAGAGGTGATACTCGCATAGCGCCTGCATGCGCCCCTCGATCTCCATCGCCTCTCCGACGAGCTCGGCTGGCGGCCGCGCGTCCGTCGTGAGCGCGCCGGCGGCGCGGGCCTCGGCCAGCGCATGGAGCGCGGCGAAGCACACGAGCTCCAGCCCGTCGAGCTGCGTGATGTCGAAGTGCTCCCGGGGCAACCGCGCGAAGTGCGCGCGAACGTCGGGTGAGGACACGAATCCGACGACGCCGAGGGCCGCATACGTGGCCGCCTCGACATCCAGCCTCACGGTCACGAGGTCGGCCTCGACGAGGCGGTCGAGCTCTGGAGCGAGCGCCTCGAGCGCCCTCTTGCCGGCCAGAGGAGTGTAGATGGGCGAGGGATACGTCGCCTCTCCAGCCGGCATGGCGGCCGCGGAGCGCTCCTTCGACTTGGTCACAGCAGGCATATCTCTCCTCCTGAAGTCTCCTCGAAAAGGGAGTCTGTCGGTTGCGTCCGACCCGGGCCGTCGCCTCGCCGCGCAAGCAGCGCGAGCGAACGATGGACCAGGGCCGCCGGGACCGAGCACGCCGCGCGAAGGGGATCCGTCGCCCGGCGTCCTTCCGTCCCGTCGAGGAGGTAAATCGGGAGGGCGACCCCGATCGGGTCACGAAAATCGACCAGGGCCTGTCGTTTCTTTGTTTCTGCGTCCGGCAGGCGGCCCTGCACAGCCGGAGATCCACCGACACGAGAAAGAGACACCTGCAAGGCTCTCGGTAGCCGCCGGGTCGAGCCTCGACTCACCCCGGTGGCTACCCAGAGTCTCCGTGGAGAGCTCGAGCTCTGGCCGGAAGCTCTCGACAGCCTCGGAGCAGAGTTTCAGCTTTCCCGGCAGCTCCCGGCAGCCTCCGGGCAGAGCTCGAGCTCTGGCCGGAAGCTCTCGACAGCCTCGGGGCAGAGTTTCAGCTTTCACGGCAGCTCCCGGCAGCCTCCGGGCAGAGCTCGAGCTCTGGCCGGAAGCTCTCGACAGCCTCGGGGCAGAGTTTCAGCTTTCCCGGCAGCTCCCGGCAGCCTCCGGGCAGAGCTCGAGCTCTGCCGGAGGCTCTCGACAATCTCGGGGCAGGGTCTCAGCCTTCCCGGCGGCTTCCGGCAGCCTCCGCCCTGAAGTTTACCTCCTGCCTGGCCGGCCATGACACATCGCAATCGCGAGCTACCGCACGGCGTCGCGGTCTTGCGCCGCTCAGGCATCCACGAAGCCATCAGGAGGGCCGTACTATCCCCCTTGAGTCCGCCCTGAATGCTCGACGAATGTACCTCCGATCCGCGGTCCTTCAGGAGCCCGTTCGCTGATTGACCGGCGCAGGGTGGTGTTGATACGGTCCGCAACCGTCAGCGGATACACGAGTTGGTCGACGTGGGAGGGGAAACCGATGAAACTCGTGCCGAGCCTCTTGCTCGCTTTGCTCACCTGCGGCTGCTCGATCCCGACGACCGCGACGAGCTGCGACGCCGGATCGCAGCGCTACCGCCGGCCGAGATGTCGCTCATGAAGCGGACGATCATGAACGTCAAGGCGATGAACTGGCTGCGCGGGAAATAGGAAGGCGATCAGATGGGCAAGCTCCAGTGCCGCTACCAGGCTGGTGGCCAGTGGAGCAAATGGACCGACCAGGAACCCACGTACACCGTCGCCGACGCTCGCGGTCCCGCCACTTCGGTTCGCCGCGCCACACTTCTTCGCGCAGCGATCCGGCTTCTTTTACCTGCGCGCTCCGCGAGGACCGCGGCAACGTCACGAAGGTCGCCCAGCAGATGGGCAAGGATCGGACGCAGATCTACCGCTGGATCCGCAGGTACCGGATCAGCGTCACCGGAGTACGGCATGAGTCATGACGCAAGATCGCCCGAGGGGCTCGAGGGGCTCGAGCTCGCCGAGCTGGTCCGGGACGCCGCGCCGCTCCGGCTCCCCGCCCACGTCTCGGCGCGGCTCGCCGGCGCGGCCGCGCTCCACGGCTGCGCGCTCGCGTGGCTCGACGCCTCGGCCGTGCTCGCCGATCTCCGGGCCGCGCTGCCCGACGCGCTGCCGCCCGGCGCGAGCGCCGTCGGCGTCGTCGCCACCCCACGCGACGATCGCGCCGGCCTCGTGCGCGGCGGCCGCGCCGCCTGCCGCGCCTGGATCGAGGCCGTCTCGCTCGGGCTCGCCGTGCAGCCCGTGCCGTCGCTCGACGCCGCGGTCCTCGATGCGCAGCGCCTCCGCCCCGACGGCGCGATCGTCGCCGCGCTCGCGTTCGGCGCCGCGGCCTGAGCGCTCAGCGCTTGTAGAGGACGAGCGGCAGCGACACGAAGTTCAGGGTCGCGAACGCCACGCGCTGCCGCACCGCCGGCTCGGCGCCGAGCTCGACGCGCGCGTATCGATCGAGCATGGCGTTCAGCGCGATGCGCGCCTCGGTCTTCGCCAGCGCCGCGCCGAGGCAGAAGTGGATCCCCGATCCGAACGCCAGGCCCTCGGAGGTCGGCCGGTCCACCCGGAAGGTGTCCGGATCCGAGAACACCGCCGGGTCCCGGTTCGCCGCGCCGTACACCACGTCGACGAGGCTGCCCTCCGGGATCGTGGCCCCGCCGATCTCGACCGTCCGCCGCGCCACGCGCGTGAGCCGCTGCGTCGGGCTCGCGTAGCGCAGCGTCTCCGTCAGGATCGGCTCGACGAGGCCGCGGTCCTCGCGGGCGCGGCGCCAGAGCTCCGGCTCTTGCGCGAGGATGTGCAGGCAGTTGCCGATCAGGCCGGTCGTCGTCTCGTTGCCCGCGACGAGGAGGGTCATGCAGAAGCCGACCGCCTCGGCGTCGTTGAGCCGGGCGCCCTCGATCTCGGCCTCGACCAGCGCGGCGATCAGGTCGTCCGTGTGCTTCGCCCGCCGGGCCGCGACCTCCCGGCCCAGGAAGGCGTGCAGCTCGCCGATCCGCTGCCTGCGCTCCTCGGCCGGGATCCCGGCGTAGCCGATCGTCGCCTCCGACCAGTGGCGGAAGGTGACCGCCTGGTCGGACGGGATGCCGAGCAGCGCGCAGATCACGCGCATCGGCAGCGGCCGCGCGAGCCCGTCCAGGATCTCGGTCGGGCCCTCGCCGAGCTTGTCGACCAGCTCGCCGGCCACGCGGACCAGCCACGGCTCGAGATCGGAGACGCGCCGGGGCGAGAACGCCTTGCTCACGAGGCGGCGGAGGAGCGTGTGGCGCGGCGGGTCGTCGTGGAGCAGCGTGAACCGCGGCACCATCGTCATGACCGACGGCGTGTTGGACGAGAACGCCTCCGGATCGCGGACCGCGGCGAGGATGTCGGCGTACTTGAGCAGCCCCCAGGCGTAGATCGGCTTGTCGATGCCGGGCCCGGCCCCGGCCGGGATCCGCTTGAAGTACACCGGCGGGCCGTCGCGGAAGGCGCGATAGAGCGGATAGGGATCGGCGAGGAACTCCGTCGAGCCGAGGTCGTCGGGGACGTATGCGCGCGAGCTGTCCATCGTTGTCTCCCGTTGTCTCCATGAGCCTGGATGACCTGCGACGTCCAGGTCTGGTCCACTGTCCGGCGCTCGGCCATCGTCGCGCCGCGGGTTGGCAGATCCTCTGTAGCTTACACCCTCGGAGGCCAGGCCCGGTGACCTGGCTCTCGCCGGGGCGGCGCACCCACATCAGCGCCTGGTGAAGCCGCAGATCGTGGCCGCGGCGCCATGTCGCGTCGTGACCGCGAGCGTCCTCTCCGACAGCCCCGAAACGGCGGTACGGCAGCCACTTGACAGGAGGGTCCTCGATGTCGTCGCCCGGACTGCGTCCTGAACGTGGATTTGGCGTGCTCGCAGCTCGCCCGCTGGCTCAATTGAGCATGGAACCAGCCGAAATGATCGTGGGGGGTAAGGGGGGCGTGTGCCTTCGTGACGCTCTGGGCGCGGCCAATTGTAGTTTGAGCCGCATTCTCTTGGCCGAGCGCCGCTCGCACGGCACCTTCGGCTCGCTCGTGCCCCCTGGGCGCGAAATCCACGTTTAGACCGGGGCGAGCGCGAGCATCGACGTGATGCGAGTTCCTTCGTACATGAATCCTCCTGAGGCGAATGGGCTGATCGGGGGGCGGAGCGCGCCGGCGGGCCAGCGTCAGGGCGTCAGCGCGAAGCAGTAGAGCCCGCCGTAACCGCCGCCGGACCCGACGGTGGGCGAGTCGTCCTGGGGCGGGCCCTCCTCCACGAGGTAGACGCCCGGCGCGCACCCCGGCGCGTCGTGGGACGATATCCACTGGGACCCGCTCATCGCTGCGCCGAAGTTCCTCGGCCACGAGTGTCCGACGCGCGGTTTCCCGGAGGCACTGTCGCCTATCGCGCTCGTCCAGTCGTTGCACGTCGCCGTCGGGCCGACGAGCCGCCCTTGCCTGTCGCTTCCCGTCAGGGTGTCGTGGTTGTCCACCGTGGGCTGGCTCGGATCGGCCTGGTGGTTGGGGACGCCGTCCTCGTTGGGCAGATCGTTGATGATCGCCTCGTCGGCCCCGCTGGGACGCGTGCTCGGCATCTCCTCTTTGCTGTTTGCGACCAGCCGGCCGAGCCGGTCGTACCAGGGCCCCTCGCCGATGCGATCGATCGCATCGACCTGCTTGCCGTCCTCTCCTGCCGTGGCGCTCAGGAACGCGCGCCACCCCTTGCTGCCCGCGCCCGGGAGGCTGTTCTCGGCGATCGTCGCGCAGATCTTGTCCGCGCCGCGGAGACCGGCGCCCGGCCCCGTCTCCCCGAAGCGGAGGTCGCCCCCGAAGCCGTCCTCGGAGCCCGACAACTCCCGCATGGCTTTGAGGCTCGTCACGAAGAAGCTGAACTTCTCGGTCGTCCCGCCGCCGGTGGTCACGCCGCCGCCGGAGGTCGCGCCGCCGCCGCCGGAGGTCGCGCCGCCGCCGCCGGAGGTCGCGGCGTTGCCGCCGGAGGTCGCGCCGCCGCCGCTGCCGGAGGTCGCGCCGCTGCCGGAGGTCGCGCCGCCGCCGGAGGTCGCGCCGCCGCCCGAGGCCGACGACGAACTGGTCGCTCCGTCGTCCAGGACGCCCTCGTCCGAGCCGGAGCAGCCGAGCATGGGCGAGAGCAGCGCGAGGGTGAGGGGGAGCATCAAGGGATGATAAGCGCTTGTCATGGTCTTCGCTTTCCTGTGGTTGTTGCGTCGGGCTATCCGTTGCGCCGTGAGCCGGCGAGGCCCACTGGCACGTGAGATCGGCATGGCGAGCTTCACGTGGACGGTGGAGATGCCGGCCTGACCCGGCAGGGCCCACTCGACCGCCGGATCCGCCGGGGCCATCGGGCGCCGGCGGGTCGTTGCCGTCCGTCGTCGAGCTCGATCCGTTGTGCGACAGAAGGCTCGAGACCGCGCCTCGAGACCGCGTAAAGGATGCCGACCCGCCAATCTCGCCGGGGGACGAAATTTGCAGTCTGGAGAAGTTTTGGCGGCATCTCGATGGCGATCTGTCGGCCCGTTGAGGTCGCGGGTCAATGTCTTTGGCGCCGCGCCCGCGAAACCCGTGCAGGCGAGTACCTTTCGGTCCGGGGTTGCGCTCGGCGAGGTTCACGACGGCAGCGTCCGTCCGGGCGTTGGTCTGGCCCGGGAGGCGCGTCGCGAGACGCTATACGGCGTCACCGAGCGCCTTGCGGCGCACAACGGTGCTTTTCCAGTACGGTGGTCCCCGGTTGGGAGAGCGTGCTGGAACATCGGTCGGCTCGCCGAGCGCGGAGAGGAAGCGGACGATGTTCCGGGGCTCAGTGACCATGGCGACGAGCTTCATCCGCCCCTTGCAAGTTGGGCACTCGAGGACATCGATCGCAAATGTGCGGCGCAAGAGCTCGGCGCGGTTTGCCGACCGCCCGATAGCCGCCACGCTTGCGTTTCGGAGCGGCGTCATCGTCCGCCTTCGTAGGCTCTTCTGGCTTCGCAGGGCGCGGTCCGATGCGCTTGCGCGCTCGTCCTCCTCGACGTCGTGCTCGATCTCGAGATGCCCGTGCCGCCGGAGGTAACGGAGGATCCGCCCGACGGCGTGCTCTAGACTCGATGGCTTCGAGGCGACGCCCGCCGGCGAGAGCGAACGTGCTGCGGCCGAGGCGATGTCGCGCCTCCACCGGACCTATCTGTGGCAAGCCCTCTCGTCAGCGATCCGCGCCCTGCCTGACGCAAACGATCGGAACGAGTGGGCGCTACGCAAACAGGAGCTGCTCGAAATCTACGCCTGCGCGTGGCGGGAGGACGTCCCGGACGAGGACCGCGAATGGGCCCAGGCGTACCGCGATTGCTGCACGCGGTACGTCAACCGCCGACGCCGGGACGCGATCGCTCGGAACGCCTATGAGAGCTGCCTCCAGAGCAGTGGTGGCGTCTTCGACGGGGCGCCCGGACGAACGTGGCCGAATCACACCGATCGGGAATTGGAGCCGTGGCGTGCTTTCGCGGAGCGGGTCGATGACGCGCCCGAAGGCGAGAGCGAGCTCGAAACGGCCGAGGCGGCAGCTCGCGAATACTGGGATACGCTCTACCGGGACGCCCCGCCGTGGGACAGCAACCCGGACCGGGCGCACTGGCTCGCGGCGGCCCGCGCGGCTCGCGCCAAGGCGCTGGCCGGCGATGAGCTGCCGGAGAAGCGACGTTGGCTCCGGTGAGTCGGCTCTCCTGGTAGGCGCACTGGTCCGGCAGCCCTGCTCTCCGCCCTGGCCGTGTTCCTCAAGCCAGGGGCCGCCTTCTTCATCGCGCCCGTTCGCGGCGCTCGCCTGACCCGCCGGCGCGCCAGAGCGCCTCTCCGGCCCTGACGATCGGGTGATGGCGACGACGAGGTGCGGCCACACAGCCTCGACGACCACCTCGGAGGTACCGGATGCGATATGGGAAATGGCTGGCGCCCTTCGTTCTCCCTGCGCTGGCGGCGTGCGCGGCGGTCCCCGACGAGCTGCCCCGCGCGCTCTCGGTGGAGGAACCGCCCGTGGCCTCCGGCGCCGGCGAGGCAGCCGCCTGCAGCGCCCTCGCGCCCGCGGGGCCCTCGCTGAGCCTCGCGCTGCCGGGCACCGACCTGCTCGATCCTCAATGGGTCGTCGGGGGCAAGGACGCTCCGGTCTATCTCTACACCTCGTCCGCGACACCGACGGGGGGCCGGGTCCTCCAGCGCGTCACCCTGGATCCCTGGTCAGCGCAGCCACCCGCCTTCAGCGCGCCGGCGCTTGTGCTGAACGGGAGCAACGGGGTGCTCCTGGGTGATGCCTTCGCGGTGGCACATGTCTCTCCCCTCAACGAGGATGAAAACTTCGAGTCCGTGGTCGTTTTCCGCGAGCGCGACACGGTCCCCTTCCCGGCTCCCCTGCCTCCAGGCCACTTTTTCAGGACCGCGCTCGCCTGGAGCGAGGACAGCGAGTTCTTCTCTCCTCTGGCCGGGCACCACATCGGCATGCACTTCGGAGAACGCATGGTGTCGTTTCGTTCCTCGGGGGCGGTACAGCTCGCGGTCACCGAGGTCCACGAGCCCGGCCCGCGGTACTCGATGGTGGTCGGCGCCGTGTCGGAAAGGGTGAGCCACGCGATGACCGGGCTGTACGTCGGGTGCGCAGCAACGCCCATCGCCTTCGATGCGGCATCGTGGACGCGCGTGGATGAAGAGGATACGGGATGGGTGCTGCGCTACTGGCTCTTCGGCGCCGCGCTGGGCGCGCCCACCGATTGGAAGATCGGGTGGCGCCCGTGCGACGTGAAGTACCCGGGCGTCGGACCGGCGACGACCATTTACCTGGGACGGGTCTCCGCAGACGGCCTCAACATCGGCCCCAACGGCGAGGTGATGGCCTCGAATGAGGCGATCCACGAGGCCGCGCCGGTCGCGCGCCTCCGCATGGCCCCCCGCCCGGACGGCGCGTGGCTCGCCTGGACCCTCGCGCCGCTCGAGGACGCGCCGAGCGCGCTGCGCGTCGCGCGCATGACCCCTTCGGGCGCGATCGCGCTGCCGCCCATCACCGTCCCCTCGTGCTCCACGCCCGTCGCGGAATCCCTGGCCACCGAGCAGGTGGACGGAGACCTCGTGGTCGCGGTCGTCGAGACGAACACGGGCGGGAAAGACCGGATCGTGCTCCGCCGCTTCGACGCGGATGGCACATTGACCTGGATGACCACCCTTTTCCCGGGAGGGAAGGTGGAAGGCAGCCTGTCGATGCTCGCACAGCGCGACCGCGGGCTCCTGATCGCGTGGGCGGAGCGGCCGTCGAGCTCGTCCGCATCGCAGCTGCGCGCGAGGCGCCTCGATTGCGCCGAGGGGTTCGCCGCCGCCACGCCCGTCTGCGAGACCGAGGACGTGATCCCCCAGTGATGCGGCCGCCCGCCTCCGAAACTTGGCCCGCCCTCGCCCGGCGTGCGAACCCGGGGTCCGGAGACCTCTGCAAGGATGACCAGCCCTCGCTCCCACGCCGAGCTCGTCACGCTGCGCAAGCTCGCGCAGGATCTCGCCGCCCAGCGCAAGGAGCGCCTGTCGAGCGTGCACCTCCTCGCGGCCATCGCCCTGAGCGGAGGCCCCGCCGCGGATCTGCTCCGCGATCGGCGGCTCGACGACGAGGCGCTGCTCAAGGCGACCCGCTCGGTCGACGACGAGGGCCCCGACCCGATCGGCCGGGCCATGGGCGGCGCGCGCGACGTCGCGAAGCGAGCGACCGCGAAGGAGCCGGCGGCGCTCCACCTGCTGCTCGCGCTCCTGTCCGACAGGAGCTCGGCCGCGCACCGCGCGCTCACCCAGTCCGGGGTCGACCTCGCGCGGCTTCGGACCGCGGCGCTCCAGATCGCGCTCGGCGTGGTGCAGGCGCGGCGGATGCCCGGGCGGCTGATCCAGGACGGCGGGGCGCCCGAGACGCCGGCCGCGACGTCCACGGCGCGCCGCGCCCGCGGCGAGGCCGCCGATCCGCCGCGCACGCCGCGCGCGGCGCGCACATCCCAGGAGCTGCGGCCCGCCAAGGGCGCCGGCGTCGCGGTCCCGGAGCTGCGGCCCGCCAAGGGCGCCGGCGTCGCGGTCCCGGAGCTGCGGCCCGCCAAGGGCGCCGGCGCGCCGGAGACGCGGCCCGCCAAGGGCGCCGGCCCGGGCGTCACCGTGCCGCTGTTCCCGCCGGCGCCGCTGTTCCCGCCGGCGCGCCCTCGCCCCGCCGCCGTCCCGGCCGGCGCCGACGCGCCGCTTTCCGCCGAGTCGATCGGCGCCCTCACGCCCACCCCCTCCCCGGCCTCCTCCGCCCCCGCCTCCGCCGTGCCCGCGATCGGGCGGCCGCTCCCGCCGCTCGCGCCGCCGGCCGCCACGAGCGCGGCGGCGAGCGCCGCCCTCGCGGCGCGCTTCACCCTCGATCGCGCGCGCTTCCCGGCCCTCGCCTCCCTCGGCCACAACCTCTCGCTCGCGGCGGTGCAGGGGGAGCTCGAGCCGATCGTCGGCCGCGAGCACGAGATCGAGCAGGCGCTCGACGTGCTGGCCAAGCGCCACGCGAACAACCCCTGCCTCCTCGGCCCGGCGGGCGTCGGCAAGACCTCGGTCGCGCGCGGCATCGCCCACCGGCTCGCGTTCGACGAGCGGGAGCCGCGCATCGTCGTCGAGCTCGTGCCCTCGGAGCTGCTCGCCGGCACCGGCGCGCGCGGCGCGCTGAGCGAGCGCCTCTCCGCCCTCCGGTCCGAGCTCCGCGAGGCGGGCGGGCGGGTGATCCTGTTCATCGACGGCCTGTCGGAGCTCTTCGGCAGCGGCGCGCTCGACGAGGCGATGGCCGAGCTCAAGCTCGCGCTCGCCCGCGGCGAGCTCACGCTGATCGGCACCGCCACGCCCGAGGAGTACCGGAAGAGCATCGAGATCGACCCGGCGCTCGCGCGGCGCTTCACGATCGTCGAGATCGACGAGCCCGAGGAGGACGAGGCGTTCCTGCTCCTCCAGAGCGTCGCGGTGGGGCTCGGCGCGCACCACGGGCTCGCGTTCACCGACGAGGCGCTGGCCTCGGCCGTCGCCTGGTCCGTGCGCTACCTGCCCGGGCGCGCGCTGCCCGACAAGGCGCTCTCGATCCTCGACCTCGCGGGCGCGCGCACGCGGCGGCGCGCGCTGCCGGCATCACGCGCGTCCCGCGCGTCGCACACGGCGCTCCGTGAACCCGCGCAGCCCGCGCAGCCCGCGCGGCAGGTGGGCCCCGCCGAGGTCGCCGAGGTGGTCGCCGAGCTCGCCGATCTCCCGGTCGAGCGGCTGCTCGAGACCGACCGCGAGCGGATGCTCGCGCTGGAGACGCTGCTCGCCGACAAGGTCGTCGGCCACGGCGAGGCGCTCTCGCGCATCGCGCGGGTGCTCCGCCGGAACGCGGCCGGCCTGCGCGCGCGCCGCCCGATCGGGTCGTTCCTGCTGCTGGGGCCGACCGGCGTGGGCAAGACGGAGACGGCGAAGGCGATCGCCGAGGCGCTGTTCCACTCGCCCGACGCGATGACGCGGCTGGACTTCTCCGAGTACGCCGAGTCGCACGCGGTCGCGCGCCTCGTCGGCGCGCCGCCCGGCTACGTCGGCCACGAGGCGGGCGGCCAGCTCACCGAGGCGGTGCGGCGGAGGCCGTACCAGGTGGTGCTGCTCGACGAGATCGAGAAGGCGCACCGCGACGTGCTCGAGGCGTTCCTCCAGGTCTTCGACGAGGGCCGCCTGACCGACGGCCGCGGCCGGCGGGTGGACTTCACGAACACGGTCCTCGTGATGACCTCGAACCTCGGCGCGGCCGAGGCCGGCGCGCTCCGGTCCGAGCGCTCCGTCGGCTTCGCCCGCGCCTCCGCGGCCGTGTCGTCCGAGCGCCTGGGCGAGGCGATGCTCTCCGCGGCCCGCGCCGCGCTGCCGCCCGAGCTCTACAACCGCATCGATGAGGTCCTCTGCTTCTCGCCGCTCACGCGGGCGGACGTCGCCGAGATCACGCGACGGCTGCTGGGCGGCCTCGAGCGCGAGCTGGAGGCGCGCGGCGTGGAGCTCGAGGTCGAGCCCGAGGCGATCGACGCGCTGCTCGACGCCGGGGGGTTCGATCCAGAGCTCGGCGCGCGGCCGATGAAGCGCACGATCGCGCGCCTCATCGAGGCGCCGCTCGCGGAGCTCATCCTGCGCGGCCAGCTCGAGGAGGGGTCGGCGGCGCTCGTGGGCGTCGAGCAGGGCGAGGTCGTGGTCGACGCGATCGCGCGAGCCGGCACGCGGCGCTACGCCGCATGCTCCAGCTGAAGCGCGGCGCTACGCCGCATGCTCCAGCTGAAGCGCTGCGCTGCGCCGCGTGCTCCAGCTGAAGCGCTGCGCCGCGCCGCGCCGCGTGCTCCAGCTGAGGCGCGGCGCCGCGCGTCGGCGTGCTGCGCGGGCGCTCTCCGCGCGCCCGAAAGGTCTCCTCCCGCTCGATCCCTCGTGTAATCTGCCCCTTGATGAGCAGCGGAGGCGGGCCTCACCGACCGGACTCGCTGCGGGAGATCCCTAGACCCGGCGAGATCGTCGGGGCCAAGTACCGCATCGAGCACGTCATCGGTCGGGGAGGGATGGGGGTCGTCGTCGCGGCGCGCCACACCACCCTGAAGCGGCACGTCGCGCTGAAGTTCCTGCTCCCCAAGGAGAACCGTACTGCGCAGAACGTGGCGCGCTTCCTTCGCGAGGCGCAGGCCGCGGCCGCGATCACGAGCCAGCACGTCGCCCACGTCATCGACGTCGGCACGACCGAGGCGGGCCTGCCGTACTTCGTCATGGAGCTCCTCCGCGGGATCAACCTCGCCGAGCTCATCGAGCAGCGCGGGCCGCTCTCGATCGAGGACGCGGTGGGCTACGTCCTCGAGGTCTGCGAGCCGATCGCCGAGGCGCACGCGCTCGGGATCGTCCATCGCGACCTGAAGCCGAGCAACATCTTCCTCGCCGAGCGGGAGGACGGATCACGCCAGATCAAGGTGATCGACTTCGGGATCTCGAAGACCCTGGATGCGAGCGAGCTCGGCGTCGACGGCAAGCTGACCTCGACGCACATGGTCCTCGGCTCGCCTCCGTACATGTCGCCGGAGCACGTCCGCAGCGCGCGGTGCGTCGACGCCCGGACCGATATCTGGGCGATCGGCGTGATCCTTTACGAGATGCTCACGGCGAGGCGGCCGTTCGAGGCCGAGGCCGCGTCCGCGATCTTCGCGAGCATCGTGGCCGATCCGCCCACCCCGCCGCGCAGCCACCGCGCGGACCTCCCGCACGAGCTGGAGCGCGTCATCCTGAGCTGCCTGGAGAAGCGCCCGTACCTGCGCCCTCAGACCGTCGCCGATCTCGCGCAGGCGCTCGCGCCCTTCGCGCCGGAGCGCGCCCGCACGCCCCTGGAGCGCATCCTCTGCAGCGGCCCAGGGGCCGCGACCGTCCGGGCGTCGACCGCCGGGGCCCACGGGCCCGTCGACCTCGACGGCCCCACGCTCACGCTGGAACTCGCCGAGCGACGAGAGGCGGCGGCCGGGAACACCGCGCTGCCGGCGTCGCTTTCCGCGCCGCTCCCGGAGCCGCGAGCCGATCCCGCGCGCGATGGGGCGGAGCCGGCCCCCCCGCGAGCGGCCGCTGAGGGGGGCGCGCCGGCGGGGCGAACCGCCACGGCGATGAGCGTGGCGAAGCTCGTGGAGAGCACGACGCCGGCGCGGCACGCACCGGAAGACGGCGGCGACGAGGAGGACCGGGCGGGCGCGACGATGCGGGCCAGGCGCCCCGCGAGGCGCGCGCATGTCCTCCTCGGAGCCGCCGTCGTCGCGCTCGCGGGGCTCGGCTTCGTCGCGCTCCGGGGTCCTGGCGAGCGCGAGCCGGGCCTAAGGAGCGATCCGCACCAGGATCCGCAGCAGAAAGAGCACCAGCGCCAGCGCGTCCACGAGGCGTGCAAGCAGAGCCGCATGCGCCTCCAGAGCGGCGCGGCGCTCAGCCCCCTGGAAGGCATCGGCTGGGAGGTCGATCTCTGGCTCGCCAGCGGCGTCGGCAGGCCGGTCGCCGAGGAGCGTCCCTCGCCGGACGGCGCCGCCCGGGCGCCGGCGCGCGAGCCCGCCGGCGGCGCCACCCCGACGGCGAGCGCGCCGGCCCCACCGCTGACCGCCGCGTCCCTGGGCGACATCGCGGCCGGCGGGCGGATCACGCCCGCGCTCGACGCGGCGCTGAGCCGCGTGGCCGATGGAACGGTCGCGGTCAAGCAGGGCGTCCCCGCGAGCTCCCGCGCGTTCAGCGACGTCACCGTGACCTTCGGCGAGGGCTATAGCCGCGCCTTCTTCGATGCCCAGGTCCGGCCCCGCTTCATCGCCATCGCCGAGCGCCTCTACCAGGCCGCCGGCGCGGACGTCGGCGCGCTCTACGCCCGCTGCGCCGAGCTCGCGGCGCCCGATTTGGGCGTCTGGTTTCGCGGCCGCGACGCGAGCGGCGCCGCCGCGGCGCTGCTCCACCACATGGAGATGCGCGCCGAGCCGTCGCCCTCGGCGCTCCTCGCGCGATCCCCGGTGGACGCCACGGGGCGGGTCCGCTCGTTGCGCGCCAAGGTGGACGGCGCCGGGCTCGACGACAAGGCGCTCCAGGAGCTCCTCAATCAGCTGGGCGCCCATGTCGTGCCGTCGCAGACAGGCACCGCCGTGACGTTCCCGGCCGAGGCGCCGCTGCGCGCGAGGATCGTGAGCCGCGAGCTCTCGGACGTGCTCGACGCCGCCGAGCGCGGCGCTCCGTGAACGCCGGCGCCCGCGGCTTGCTCCGCGCTTCTCCGCCCCCGGGGGGAGCGGTCCCCCCTCGCGCGGGCCCCGTGTATGATCCGGCGCATGGGGGAGCGCACGCGCGCAGGAGAGGAGCTGGGGCGCGCGCCATCGGGGCAGCGCTCGGGGCCCTTGACCCGGGTCGCGCTGCGCGTCGGCGTCTTCTTTCTCGCCTTCCCGCTCGTCGTCTCCGGGGCGGCGTACCATCAGGCGCGACAGGCGGAGATGGCCGCGCTGGTGCGAGACGGGGACGCCATCGCCGACCTCCTCAAGTACAGCTCGCGGGCGCTCCTGGAGCAGGGGGCGCCGCACGCGATGCAGCGCGTGCTGGCGAACTGCGCGCTCCTCACCAGCGTGCGCCGGGTGCGCCTGACCGACCTCTCCGGCAAGATCCTCGCGAGCAGCTATCGCCCCGAGGTCGGGACGTCGAGCCCCTCTCCGCTGCTGCGCAGCTTCCTCGACGACGGCGCCGGCAAGCCGGTGGTCCAGCTGCTCGACGAGCGGAGCGAGCTGACGATCGTCCGGCCCGTGTACCACAGCCCCGCCGGGGGCATCACCGCCCAGCACGTGGTCGGGGCCATCGAGCTCGTCATGCAGCGGCGGGACGTCGACGCGATCGTGTCCGCCGCCGCGCTCCGGATGCTCGCGATCGCCACCGCCGGGTCGCTCGGCCTGTTCGCGGCGGTGCTCGTCGTGCTGCGCGCGACGCTCGCGCGCCCCCCTCCGCCCGTGTCCTAGGCGCGCCGCGCGGCCGGCGCGAGCCCGCCGCCGGCGCTCCTGCGCTGCCATCGATCGAGCCATGTCACGACGAGCCCCCGAGACGACCATGCCCGCCCCTCGCGCTCCACGCCTCCTGATCTGCGTCGCCCTGATCGCGCTCCTCGCGGCGGCGTGCAGCGACCCGGCGCCCGCGCCGCTCCGCGTGGGGCTGCTCGTCTGGGTGGGATACTCGCCGCTCTACATCGCGGCGGAGCACAAGATGAACGCGCCCGTCGAGGCGGAGATCATCACCTTCAGCACCGGCGTGGACATGGAGCGAGCGTTCATCGACGAGAAGCTCGACATCGTGGCGTCGACCCTGTTCGGCGCCCTGCGGCTGGCGGACCAGGGGGTCGATCTGCAGACGGTCATGGCGCTCGACACCTCGAACGGCGCCGACGGCATCGTCGCCCGCGACGGCATCGCGAGCATGCGCGATCTGAAGGGCAAGCGCGTGGCGGCCGACCTGGGCACCATCAGCCATCTCGTGCTGATCCGGGCGCTGACCATGTCGGGGATGTCGATGTCCGACGTCGAGATCGTCAACCTCACGCTCGAGCAGACCACCGACGCGCTGCGGACGGGAAACGTCGACGCCGCGGTCAGCTGGGAGCCGTTCCTTTCCCAGGCCGTCGCCGACGGGGCCAAGAAGATCTTCTCGAGCGCCGAGCTCCCGAACGAGATCACGGACGTGCTCCTCATGACCAGGGAGGCCGCGGTCCGGCGCCGGCAGGAGACCGTGGCGTTCCTGCGAGGGTGGGACCAGGCGCTCGAGTTCTGGCGGGCCCGGCCTTCGGAGGCGCTCGGCCTCATGGCGCGAGCCCAGGGGATGAAGGTCGATGAGTTCGAGAGCAGCATGACGGGCCTGAGCATCCTCGACCTCGCGCGCAATCAGCAGCTCTTCGACCGGTCCGCCGGGGGGCCGACGCTCTGGGCGGCGTACGACGCGACGGCCCAGGCGATGAACAAGGCGAAGATCCTCGAGAGCTCCCCGGCTCCGGCGGAGGCGCGGCTGAACTCGGAGCTCATCGCCGCCGCGCTCCGGAAGTGACGTCCTGCCGCCCCGAGCGGGACCGGCCTCCCCGCGGAGCGCCCGGTCGCCGGGGCGGACAATCGCTCGACGTGCTCCCGCGGCGGCGGGGCGCTACGCCGCGTGCCTGAGCGGGAGCCCGAGGGCCCTCGGGTCGAAGTACGCCTTGAACCGCGCGATCGCGCCGGCCGGGTGCTCGATGACGCTCACGCCTTCGTACGAGAACTCGGCCCCGCTGGGCAGCGTCCCGTGGCTCGTCCACTCGAGGATGGAGGCCTGATCCGACTCGGCGACGCACCGGAACTCGGATCGCACCTGGCCGAAGGCGTGGCGGTAGCTGCGCCAGAAGTTGCGGGCGCCGGCCGGGCCGCGCAGCGGCCTGGAGATCGTGGGGTTGCTGAGCTCGGCGTCGGGCGCGAACAGCCGCGCCATGGGCTCGACGTCGCCGCTCTCCTCGATCCGACGCAGGGCTTCGATGAACTCGCTCGACTTGGACATGATGCCTCCTGCGGCGCGGGCGCGTGCAAGGGGCGGACCTCGGCCCGCGCGCAGGCGGTGATGGAAGGGGCCGCCTCCGCTCGACGGCCTGCGGGCGACGTCCTTGCCCGCGAGCCCCCGGCGAGGCGCGCGCCCACGAGGGCGCTCGTCAGTGCGCGGCCGGGCGCTCGTGCCGCCGCGCGACGAGCGCGATGGCGACGGCGAGCAGCGCGGCGAGCAGGAACCCCCCGCCGAAGGCGAGGCCGATGATCCAGGGCTGCATCGCCCTCCCCAGGCCGTCCGCGAAGCCCGTTGCGGCTGCGCGGCTCGCGCGCTCGATCGCGGCGCTCGAGCAGCCGGAGTCGCCGGCGGGGCACCCGGCGAGCTGCTCCACGAGCTCTGCCGTCCCCTCGCGCGCCGCAGCCCTCGCCGCAGCGCCCGAGCCCTGCTCGACGAGGTTGACGAGCGCCCGATCGTGCTGGAGAGCGCCCTGGACCACGGCGCTGCTCACGGCCTCGCTCGTCTGCGCGATGACCGGCTCCAGGCCCTCGGCCTGCCGCCCGATCTCCGCCGCGCCGGCCCGGACCGCATCGTGGACGATGGCCCCTACGAGCGGCCGCTCGCCCTCGTGCGCGCCCTTCGCTGGCCCCTCGGCCGATGCTCCGGCGGGCCCGGTCCGGTCCTGCGTGCTGCGATCGAGCGCCTCGATCGTGCCGCGGGTAGCCTCCTTCGCCGCCTCGCGGACGCACCCGGGGGCGAGCACGAGGGTGGCGATCAGCGCCGCCGCGGCCGCTCGACCGGAGCGCGTTGGCTCGCCCGTGTGCAGCGCCGCCGATCCGGGTCCGGGAGAGAGCGAGCATTGCACAGCCGCGCCGGCCTTCATCAACCGTGCCCGCCGCGCGTCCAGCGGAGTGCGCGCGGCGTTCGCGCCCCGAGGGAGCTCGCGCCGTTCGGGCACCTCCCGCCGTCGGCGCACCACGAGAGCCGCGCTCGCCGCGCCAAGAGCCGCGCTACGGAGGCCCCGCCTCGATCGCCCGCCGGTACCGCTCGCGCCGGTGCGGCTCGCGCAGGATCTCGTAGGCCTCGTCGAGCACCTCGATGACGAGCCGCACGTCGTCGAGCAGATCGACGGTCGCGGCGGTGAGCAGGGTGGACGGCTCGAACGCCTTCCTGAGCGCGAGGTACGCGCGGCGGATCTCGTAGTTCGTCGCGTCGCGCGGGATGCCGAGGATCGAGAAATAGTCGCCGTCCTCCACCAGCGCGAGCCGCGCCCGGACGCGCTGCCGGATCGCCTCCTCGTCGAGCGGATCCTCCGCCGGCGGGGGCGGCGCCTCGGTGATCGACGGCGGGATGAGGACGTCGAGCACCTCCAGGCAGACGAGCGCGTAGATCACGCTGGCGTTCTCCGGCTCCGTCGCGCTCACGAGCTCGCCGACGCTGCGGCCGCGCGCGGTGCGCACGAGCTCCTCCTCCTCGCGCCGCAGCGCGCACTCGCCGAGGAGGTTGCGCCGGACGCCGTCGTCGAGGCGCGCCCCCGGGCCGCCGAGGCGGCGCAGGGCGATCTCGGGGGCGATCACGCGGCGGATCGTCTCGACGAAGACCTCGGCGCCGGTGGCGCCGCCGAAGACGTTCGGCTCCGCCTTGAGGCGGCCCGGCGGCTCGGGCTCCATGTCGCACGTGCCGGCCTCGACGAGCACGACGTGGCCGATGACCCACTCCGCGTGCGCGCGCAGGACCGGCCAGAGGTCGTCCTGGCCGAGGTGGCCGTGCGCGATGAGCGCCGCGCCGGCGTGCCGGCCCGAGGCGGGGAGCTTGCCCGCGAGCCGCGCCGCGACCTCGCGCTCGAGGTCGCCCCGCCCGACAAGGAAGGCGAGCAGCGTCTCCTCGGGGATGGTCGAGCCGGCGGTGACGAGATCGCCCTCGTGCAGGACGATGCGCCGCGCGCCCTCCTCGGTCGTGATCGCGAGGGCGCCGGAGGAGCGGCTGCCCACCGCGCGGGCGAGCGCGCGCGGCGCGTCGCCAGGGCCGAGCACCGTGGCCGACGAGGCGCCGCCGGAGCTCGGCGCGTCGTCGATGAGCTCCGGGGGCAGGGCGCGGCCGAGCACGGCCGCGCTGACCGTGGCCGGCGCGGGGGGCACCACGGGCGGCAGAGGGGGCGCGGGCGGCGGCGCGGGCCCACGCAGGGCCGCGCCGGAGATGGCCACGGACGGCGGAGCTGGGAGGGGCACGCGGCCGAGCGCGGACGTGCTGGGAGCGGCGGGCGAGAGCGGCGGGAGCAGACCGCGCCCGAGCGCACCGGCGCCCGCGCTCGCCGGGACGGGCCCCAGGGGAGGCGCCGGGGCGCGCGCCGCCGGGGCAGAGCGGAGCGGCGACGGCACGGGCGGCAGCGGCTCGGGCTCGGCCCTGCCGACCTGCGAGAGCAGCGCGGTCCTCACCTCGACCGAAGGAGGCGACACGAACGCGACGCCCGCAGAGGGCGCCGGGAGGCCAGGCGAGCGGGCGTCACGGGCGTCGCGCGACCGGGGCGGCGGCTCGGTGACGCGCTGGCGCAGGCTCGGCTCGACGCGACCCGACGGGGGGCGCGCCCAGTCGACGTCCTCCTCGGCGCGCGCGCGGTCGGACAGGGCGCGGTCCCACGCCGGCTCCTCCCGCGGCGCGGGGGAAGGCGCGGGCGACCGATCCCACGCGGCCTCGGGGCGCGATCGCGGCGACGCGAAGGCGTGGGGACGGCCCGCGTCGCGCGGGGTCGGCGGCGCGACGTCGCGGCCGCCGCTCCGGCGCGCAGGACCGCCGTGATCGCGCTCCTCCCTGCCGTAGTGGTGCGCGTCCCGCTCGGGCGCGAGCGGCGCCGCGAGCTCGGGGCCGGCGCGCTTCGTCGCGTGCGCCGCGTCGAGCGCGGGCTCGACGTCGCGGTGGTCCTCGTGCTCCTCGCCCGGCTCGGCGAGCTCCGCGAAGGCGTCGCCAGGCCCTGTGTGCTCGGCGCCTGTGGCCGCCGGGGGCGGAGCCGCCGCGACGACGTACGGCTCGGAGCTCGTCCTCGGCTGCGAAGGCGACCCGGTGGGCAGCGGGGCGTGGGCCCCGCTCGCGCCCGTCCGCGGCTCCTCCTCGTCCGGATCGAGGGGCTCGTCGAGGGCCGAGAGCAGCTCGGGCGACAGCATCAGGTCGACCTCCTCCTCGGCCGCCGGGATGCTCGACGGGTGCGCCTTCGCCGTGACCCGCTGCTCGGCGGCGACGAGGATCTCCTCGAGCTCCGGGCTGAGCCGCGCCGGGAGGAGCCGCGGGCCGACGGCGTCGCCGTCCTCCTCCGGGGGCGGCAGCACCGAGCCGACGTCGAGCGGATCGAGATCGCTGGAGAAGTCGGGGTTCGACGGGACCTCGTGCTCGACCGGCCCCGGGTAGCCCGCCGCGAGGCGCGCCTCGTCGGCGAGCTCCCCGCGGAACCGCCCGGGCTCCGCGACCGCGCTCACGTGCGCGGCGAGCTCGGCGGTGTCGACCGGGCGCTCGAAGACCTGCCCGAACAGCAGGGGATCGAGCTCCGCCGAGCGGACCGGATCGCCCACGAGGAGCACGGACGCGGCGACGCCGCCCGGCCGCAGGTAGAGGCGCTCGAGCGCCTCGATCGCGCCGGGCTCGTCGATGTCGACGATCACGACCCGCGGCGCGTCGATCGCGAGGCGCGCCTCGATCTCGGCCAGGGGCGCCGCGATCACCTCGAAGCCCCGGGCCCTCAGCGCCGCGCCGATCGCCTCCCCGTCCGCCGACGCGTCGGCCAGCAGGATGGCGCCTTCGCGCGGGCGCGCCTGCACAGCTTCGTGGTCGTCGCGGAGCTCGGACACGGCGGTCATCTCGTGGCGGCGGCCCGGCGGAGCAGCGCCCAGGGGCCCATATCGTCTGGACTGTCGACGGTCGCCGGCGGGCTGTCAAACGCGATCGCGGCCCCCTCGGCGTTCCCGCCGCGGTCGCGTGCGGCGGCGCGCTGCGGCGCCCCCCGCTCGGGGTGCCGCGTGGTAGACGTCGACGCATGGTGCTCGGCGCTTCCCACAACGAGATCGCCCTGACGGCCTTCCTGCTGATCGTCGTGCTGCTCGCCGCGAAGATCGGCCGCATCGGCGAGGCGATCGGCGGGCTGTTCGAGCGGGACGCGCCCGCGACGGACGGCGGCGCGCACGAGGACGGCGCGGAACAGCAGGAAGAACGCAAGGAAAGCTGAGCGCGCGCCCTCGCCGGCGGCCTCGGCTGCGCTTGCGTTCTGTTTTTTTGAAATTCATAGTCATCGATGTCCGTGAACGAGCCGGCCTCGCCGCGGCGTCGCGCGGCGATCGCGGCGCGGATCCCGCGCGGGTACAGCCCGGCGCTCCACCTCGCGGCCCCCACGGCGCTCGGCGCGCTCGTGGTCGCGGCGGCGGCGCGCCTCGTCGAGGCCGTCGAGGCCGTCGAGCTCCTCGCGATCCCGACGACGCTGCTGCTCGCGTTCGCCTTCGAGTGGTGGGCGCACAGGTCGGTGCTGCACCGGCGGGCGCCGCTGCTGGGCGCGCTGTGCGAGCGGCACGAGCGCGAGCACCACCTCGCCTTCACCGCGGACGACATGGCGCTGCGGAGCCCCCGGGAGCTCTGGCTGGTGCTGACGCCGCCCGCCTCGGCGCTCCTGGTCCTCGCCCTGCTCCTGCCGCTCGCCGCGGCGGCGGGCGCGCTGTTCTCGCGGGACGCGGCGCTGCTCGGGCTCGCGACGGCGATGGCGTTCTTCGTCGGCTACGAGTGGCTGCACCTCGCGTATCACCTGCCGGCGGACAGCCCGGTGTACCGGGTCCCGGGGCTCTCGAGGCTCCGCGAGCACCACCGCAGGCACCACGACCCCCGGCTCATGAAGCGCTGGAATTTCAACGTGACCGTGCCCGTGTTCGATCTCGTCCGCGGGACGCGCTGGTCACCGCCGCGCAAGGGCGCGTAGCCGCCGCGCCAAGGCGGGCAGCCCCGCGCGAGGGGGCGCCGCGGCGCAGCGCCGCCCTCCGCCCCGCCGGGGCGCGCGAGGCGCGACCGCGCCGGGGCGTCCGCCGCGGCCGTGTGCTAACGGGTCGCGCGTGCAGACGCGGACCAGAGACGGCCTCGTCCTCCTGCTCGTCGGGGTCCTGCTCGGCGGCGGCGTCGCCTGGCTCCTCGGCCGCCGGCGGGAGAGCCCCCCCGCCGCGCCGCGCGCGCTCGACGCCGTTCCGGCGGGCGCGATGCTCGTCGCGACGCTCGATCTCCCGGCGCTGCGCGCCTCTCCCGCGTTCGCCTCGTTCCTGCGCGAGGAGCGCGAGATCCCGGGGCTCGGCAAGGTGCGCGACGTGTGCGGCTTCGACCCGGTGGCCGCGTTGACCGAGGTCGCGATCGCCATCCCGGCGGCGGGCGAGGGCGGCGACTTCGGGCTTGTCGCGGCCGGCGCCGTGCAGGACGAGGCGCTGCTCGCGTGCGCCTCCAAGGTGATCGACGCCCGCGGCGGGCGGCCGATCGTCCACGGGATCGGCGGCTTCCGCGCGGTGCGGGACGCGAGCGCCGAGGGCCACGGCGAGATCGCCGTGCGCCCCGGGGGGCCGATCCTGCTCGGCGGCGGCGCGTACCTGCGCGCCATGATCGACGCCGTCGAGGGCCGCGCCGCGAGCGTCGGCGCGAGCGGCGCGCACGACGACATCGCCCGCGCCGTGGGCGAGGGCGCGGCGCGCGTCACCGTGGTCCTCGCGCCCGAGCAGCGCGCCGAGATCGGGCGCGAGCTCGCGCTGAGCGGCTCCAGCCGATCGCCCGCGGCGTCGCTCCTCTCCGGCGGCGCCAGCGTCGCGCTCGGCCCCGAGATCGCCGTCCACGCCGTCGTCCTCTGCGACGCGGAGGCCCCCTGCGCCGCGCTCGGCGCGGAGCTGCGCGCGGCCCGCGACGCGCGCGCGGCGGACTTCGCGACGCGGCTCGTCGGCTTCGGGGCCGTGCTCGAGCGCGTCGCGATCGCGGCCGACGGCAAGGCGGTCCACGCCCGCGTCAAGCTGTCGACCGAAGAGGCCGGCGTCCTCGTCGACCGGCTCGCCTCGCTGCGCGGCCTCCGTCAGCCCGCGCTCGCGCCCAGGCCGCCGCCGGCGCAGGGAGACAGCGGCGCACCGCCGCGCGAAGACGCCGGCGCGCCGCCGCCCGACGCGGTCGTCACACCCCCGCCGCGGGCCACGCCGGACGGCGGCGCGCGGTAGCGCGTGGACCCACACACCTTGGAGAACCGACCGCCGCGCTGCGGCAGGGGCTCCCTTGGTTCGTTCCTTACCCTCTCCCGTTCACCATCCACGGTTCCACGGTTCCACGGTTCCACGGTTCGTGATCCGCCTGACGAGCGCGCCGCGCCACCGCCGAAAGCCGCGCTGCGCGACCGATCGGGCCCCCACGGGCCGCCCCGAACTCCTGTAACCTGATCGTTGCCTTCCGACGGGATCGGCGCTCCGGTCCTTCCCGCCGCGCACGAGGCGGGCGGGGGCACATCGCATGCAGGTCGTCGGGATCTCCGCCTCCGTGGTCGTCGGGACCCTCCTTCTGGTCGCCCTCTGGGCGCTCCGAAGGCGGCTCCACGCCCGCGAGCTCGAGCTCGAGCAGAAGGCGCGCGAGCTCGAGCGGAGGGCGCAAGAGCTCTCGGTGAGCCGCGCCGCGGAGCAGCGGCTCGGCGAGGAGCTCGCCGAGGCGCGGCGGGCCGAGGACGAGGCGCGCAGGGCGAGGGAGGAGGCCGTGACCGCGAGCCGGGCGAAGAGCGCGTTCCTCGCCAACATGAGCCACGAGCTCAGGACGCCGCTCAACTCGATCCTCGGCTTCGCGCAGCTCGTGGAGCGCGACCCCTCGCTCGCCGACCGGCACCGCGAGAACCTCGCGGTCATCTGCAAGAGCGGCGAGCACCTGCTCGGCCTCGTCAACGACATCCTCGAGATGGCGAAGATCGAGGCCGGCCGCATGACGCTCGTCGACACCGACTTCGACCTCCACGAGACGCTCTCGGGGCTCTCGGAGATGTTCGCCGTCGAGGCCCAGAAGCGGGGCCTCACGCTCACGGTGGAGCGGGAGCAGGACGTGCCGCGGCACGTCCACGGCGACGAGGGGAAGCTGCGGCAGGTGCTGATCAACCTGCTCGGCAACGCGCTGAAGTTCACGCCCCGCGGGTCGATCACGCTGCGGGCCTCGGCGCGTCGCTCTACTGGCACGTACGAGGGCGGCGCGTACGACGGCGGCGCGCACGACGGCGCGGCGGCCGGGCGGGTGCGGGTGTCGTTCGAGGTGGCGGACACCGGCCGGGGCATGGCCAGGGAGGAGCTCGCGGAGCTCTTCGAGGCGTTCGCCCAGACCGCGACCGGGCGGCGGTCGCGCGAGGGCACGGGCCTCGGCCTGCACATCAGCCGGCGCATCGTGCGGCTCATGGGCGGCGACATCCGCGTGGAGAGCCAGGTCGGCCGCGGGACGACGCTCCGCTTCGACGTGCGCCTGTCGCTCGCCGACGCCGCGGGCGCGCGAGCCGGCGGCGCGCCGCGGGCGCTCCGCGTCGTGGGCCTCTCGTCGGGCCAGCCGAGGTACCGCGTGCTCGTGGTCGACGACCGGTGGGACGTGCGCCACTGCCTGCTCAAGCTGCTCGACTCGGTGGGCGTCGAGGCGCGCAGCGCGACCAACGGGCTCGGCGCGGTGGCGCAGTGGGAGACGTGGGCGCCGCACCTCGTCCTGCTCGACCTGCGCATGCCGCTGCTCGACGGCTACGAGGCGGCGAGCCGCATCAAGGCGAGCCCGCGGGGCCACGAGACGGTCGTGGTGGCGATGACCGCGAGCGCGTTCGAGCAGAACCGGGCGCTCGCGGCGGAGGCCGGGTGCGACGATTTCGTGAGCAAGCCGTTCCGCGACGCGGACATCCTCGGCCTGCTGACGAAGCACCTCGGGGCCCGCTTCGAGGTCGAGGAGCGCCCCTCGGAGCCCCGGTCGGCCCAGGCGGCGCCGGCCGTCGACCTCGCCCGGGCCGCGGCCGGGCTCCCCCCCTCGCTCCGCAAGGACCTCCGGCGGGCCGCGACGCGGCTCGACGCGAAGGCCGTCCAGGCGACGCTCGATCGGTTCCGGCCCGAGGACGCGGAGCTCGCCGGGGCGGTGGCCGAGCTCGCGCGGGGGTATCGCTTCGACAGCATCTTGGCGCTATCGAGCGCCGAGGAGGAGGAGCCGTCATGACGGACACCGACGCAAAGCCGGCCCCCCGGGGGGCGGCCCCGGGCGCGCGACCGGAGCGCCCCAGGGAAGAGCCCGCCAGCATCCTGATCGTGGACGACATGCCGGCGAACCTGTCGCTCCTGACCTCGATGCTGACGGCGCAGGGCTACGAGGTGCGGGCGGCGATCAGCGGCGCGATGGCGCTGATGTCGGCGGCGGCGGCGCCGCCGGACCTCATCCTGCTCGACGTGAACATGCCCCACATGGACGGCCACGAGGTGTGCCGCCGGCTGAAGGGAGACCCCCGGACGGCGGACATCCCGGTCATCTTCCTGAGCGCGATGACCGGCATCGGCGACAAGGTGATGGCGTTCGACGCGGGCGGCGTCGATTACGTCACGAAGCCGTTCGAGCTGCGCGAGGTGCTGGCGCGGGTGGGGACGCAGCTGCTCTTGCACCGGCAGCGCCGGGAGCTCGAGCGGCAGCGGAGGGAGCTCGAGGAGCGCTACGCGCAGGTGCGCCAGCTGCACGCGGCGCTGCGCGGTTACCTGTCCGACCGGGCGTGGGAGAGCATCGAGGAGAGCGTGTCGTCGAACAGGCCGAGCCCGCCGGCGCGCGAGGTGCTGACGGTGCTGGTCAGCGACATCGAGGAGTTCGTGCGCCTCTCGGAGCTCGAGGATCCCGGGCCGCTGCTCGCGGATCTCAGCCTGTACATGGCCACGGTGGCGCAGATCGTCTACGACCACGCGGGCGAGGTCGACAAGTATGTTGGCGACGGCATGCTCGCGTTCTTCCGGAGCGCGAGCGACGCGCTCGCGGCGGCGCAGCGGATCCAGCGCAGCATCGCGGCCTTCAACGAACACCAGCGCTCGCAGGGCCGGCCCGCGTTCCCGACGCGGCTCGGGCTCTCGACAGGGCCGGTCCTCCTGGCGAGCATCGGATCGAGCGGCAGGCGGGAGTTCACCATCATCGGCGATCGCGTGAACACCGCGTTTCGGATTCAGGCGCAGGCGAAGGCCGGTGGCCTGCTGATGGATGAGGCCACGTTCGCCGCGGCGGGGAGCCCGGGAGACGCGATGCCCGCGCTGGTGCGGATCCGGGGGAAGCAGGGGGAAGAGAAGCTCTATGCGATCTCGCCGGAGGCGATGTTGGCGGGCGGCGTGAGCGGCAGGGCGGACGACGCTTGAGCGCTCACGCGCGCTCCCGGCCCGAGAGGCCGACTCTTCAAGGGTGCTCCCGGGCGTGATCGTGTTGCCCCGCACCGCCGGGGCCATTCGAGTTCGAGCGCCTGGATCGTGCGATCTGCCGAAAACGTTCGTTCTTGTCCCTCGCGATGACCTCGTGCAATAGTCGCCGCGGAGGATGGAAACGAACATGAAGCTTCGATATAGCGTTACCTTGCTTGGCCTGCTCGCGACGTTCGCGGCGGGCGCGGCTGCGTGCTCGGACGATGGCGACACCACGACGACGACGACGACGTCGACCGGCACGGCCGGCGGCGGCGCCGGTGAGGGCGGCGGCACCGGCGGCGCAGGCCAGGGCGGCGCAGGCCAGGGCGGCGCAGGCCAGGGCGGCGGCGGCGCAGGCCAGGGCGGCGGCGCCGGCGGCGGCGGCACGGCCTGTGAGGCGCTGCTCTGCGACGGCTTCGAGTCGTACGAGGGCCAGGCCGCGAACGGCGATAAGCTCGGCAAGTGGACGGTCTACACGGCCATGGCGGGCTCCACCGTGTCGGTCGACACGGAGAAGGCGTACAGCGGCGCCAAGTCCATCAAGGTGACCACGCCCGCGAGCACGGGAGACAGCAACTACAAGTCGGCCATGATCAAGTTCACGGACGCCGGCGCCCCGCTCACCGCAGAGAACGTCATCCATGGACGCATGATGATGTTCCTCGAGGCTGCGCCGACGGGGGATGTCCACTGGACCATCATCGACGGTTCAGGGACCATTCCTGACAGCGATTTCATGGGAAAGCCCTACGCGGCGCAGTATCGCTATGGCGGGCAGCACCCGGTCGCGGCCGGCAGCCAGCTCATGGCGAATTACGATACGCCCGGATTCTGGAGCGACCCGAAGACCGGCCCGGAGACGGACTGCTGGAACCACGCGGCGGAGACGACGGTGGCCCCGGTCGGCAAATGGTCCTGCGTCGAGTTCAGCTTCGACGGGCCGAAGAACGAGATGCGCTTCAAGCTCGACGGCAAGGAGCTGACCGATCTCACGGTGACCGGGACCGGCCAGGGCTGCGCCAACAAGGTGGAGAACTACGAGTGGACCGCGCCGGCGTTCGACAGCATCGGCCTCGGCTGGGAGTCCTATCAGGCGGACGCGACCCGCACGATGTGGATCGATGACGTCGTGATCGGCACCGAGCCCATCGGCTGCCCGCCCGCGCAGTGAGCGCGCGTCGCTGAGCTCGGCGAAGCGCGGAGGCGGACTCCGCGCCTCGCTGGTCTCTGTCCAGGGGTCGGGCGCCCGCGCCACGAGCAGCGCCGGCGCCGGCGCGAGCGGCTCATCCCGCGCGCGGCGTCGGCCGACGGCGCGCCTGCAGAATGTCGGTATCGCCGATTGATCGCCCGCCGGGACCGCTCTACGAGACGGCGGTGGTCCAACGCCTCACGAACCTGGAGGTCCCCGCTGTGATGAAACCGGCCTATCGTCTCTCGCTGCTCGCCTCGTTCGTCCTGGTCGCTGCCGCTTGCGGCGGCGCGCCCGAGCCGGCCCCCGCGGTCCCCGACGTCCCCGCCCAGCCCGCGCAGCCTGCGCCCGAGGCGCCCGCTGCGCCGACGGCGGCGCCCGAGGCCAGCCCGCCGGCGGGCGGCGCGGCGCCGGAGGCCGCGGCCGCGCCGCCTGCAGCGCCGGTGAGCGTCTCTGTGCCCATCGAGGCGCGGTCCAAGTCGAAGCTCAAGGGCACCGCGATCTTCACCGAGGTCGAGGGCGGCGTGAAGGTCGCCGTCCAGGTCTCGGGCGCTCCCAAGGGCAAGGTCGCCGTCCACGTGCACGAGACCGGCGATTGCAGCGCGCCGGACGCGAAGAGCGCGGGCGCGCACTACAACCCCGAGAACCACCCGCACGGCCTCCCCGACGGCGCGCCTCGCCACCTCGGCGATCTCGGCAACATCGAGATCAAGCCCGATGGGACGGGCACCCACGAGATCGTCGCCAAGGGCGCGAATCTCAAGGACGGCGCTCCGAACACCTTCCTCGGCCGGGCCATCATCGTCCACGAGAAGGCGGATGACGGCAGCCAGCCCGCCGGAAACGCCGGCGGCCGCATCGGCTGCGGCGTCATCGCGCAGGGCAAGTGAAGCGCGCGCGACGCGGTCCGCCGCGCCGCGCTCATGACACGTTGAATCCGCATCACCCCCTCTCCCCGCGACCGCGCAGGTCGGGAGTCGCCCTCTCCGGCGTCACCGCGGCGGAGCGCTGACCGGGATATCCTGCTTGCGCGGGGGCGCGCCCGGGCCCGGGAGGCTCCCGCTCGCGGAGGGCCTCGGCGCCACCGCTGCGCGTCCGGGCTCCTGCTCCGTGCGCCGGACCTGCTCTGGGAGCGCCCCGCGCTCGAGGTCCGCCAGCGGCTCGGGCGAACGCGGCTGGGACGCGGAAGACGCCGCGGCCGCCGGGACGACCCGACCGGCGCCCGCGGCGCCGCGCTCCTCGCTGGCGCTGCGCGTCTCGTTCAAGGTGGCGCCCGCGAGGGGCGGCCCGGAAGCGGTGGAGCCCGACGCCCGCTCCTCGGGCCGCGTCCCGCTGACCAGCAGCGCGACGACGATCGCCGCCGCCATCGCCGCCAGGACGAAGCTCGCCCTGAAGGGCGAGCGCAGCCGCCGGAGCGTGTCGGCGAGCGTCGTCTCGTCGGCGTCCTCCTCGACCCGCGCCCTCTCCGGAGCCAGGCCGGCCGCGCCCAGCTCGACGCGGCCGGGCTCCGCCTGGGCCTGCGGCCGGGCCGAGACGGCTGCCGCCTCGCGCCGCTCCACCCCGTCGGCCTCCGCCTGGGCGCGCGGGCGCTCCGGGACCGTGGCCACCTCGCGCCGCTCCACCCCGTCGGCCTCCGCTCGGGCGCGCAGGCCGTCCGAGACCGTGCTGGCCTCGCTCCGCTCCGCCGCGTCGACCCCCGCCCGGCCGCGCGAACGGTCCGAGACCGTGGCCGCCTCGCTCCGCTCCACCCCGTCGGCCTCCGCTCGGGCGCGCGAACGGTCCGAGACCGTGGCCGCCTCGCTCCGCTCCACCGCGTCGGCCTCCGCCCGGCCGCGCGGACGGTCCGAGACCGTGGGCACCTCGCTCCGCTCGACAGCATCGTCCTCCGCGGGATCCGCCGGGAACAGGGGAGGCATCGGCTCCGGGCGCAGCTCGATCGCCATGCCGCCGGTGGACGGCCCGGAGCCCATCGTCGTGGGGATCGAGCCGCGCTCCCCCGCGTCGATGCCGTCCACGCCAGGGCGCACCCCGGAGAGCGAGTCGCGCAGCCCTCCGCGGAGGATGCGCTGGATGCGGTCGACGAGCGGCTGGGCCGCCGGCGGCGCGAACGGGCGGAGCGCCAGCGTGAGCTCCGCCAGATCGGGCCAGCGCTTGTCGCGGTCCCGCTCGAGGCACCGCATGATGATCGGATCGATCTCCGGCGAGAGCCCGCGGCAGACCTGCGACGGCAGCTGCGGCACGAACTTGCCCCCGAGCACGAGCGAGACCGTCTGAACGGAGCGGGCGTGCATGGGATACCGGCCGGTGAGCAGCACGTAGAGGAGCGACCCGACCGCCCAGATGTCCGCGCGCGCGTCGACGTCGCGCTGCCCGCGCATCTGCTCGGGGGGCATGTAGTGGGGCGTCCCGAGCATCTGGCCCGTGCTCGTCCGCATCTCGGCGACGCCGAGGAGCGCCGCCTGCGACACCTTGGAGACGCCGAAGTCGAGCACCTTGATGCACGGCGTCCCCTCGCGGGTCTGCGTCAAGAAGAGGTTGGCCGGCTTCACGTCGCGGTGCACAAGCCCGAGCGCGTGCGCCTCCGCGAGCGCGTCGCACGCCTGGATCACGTAGAGCGTCGCCTCCTCCACCGGCAGCGGGCCCCGCTGCTTGCGGATGACGCGGAGATCGCGGCCGTCGAGGAACTCCATCACCATGTACGGCAGCCCGTTCTCGAGCCGCCCGATGTCGTGCACCCTGACCGCGTGCTCGCTCCGGAGCCGCGACGCGATCCGCGCCTCCTGCATGAAGCGCCCGCACATCTCCGGGTCGGCCGCGGTGGCCGGCAGCAGCACCTTGATCGCCCGGAGCTCGTCGAGATCGACGTGGGTCGCGGCGACGACGGCGCCCATCGCGCCCTTGTCGAGCAGCCGATCCACGCGGTACTTGCCGGCGATCAGGGTCCCGATCTCCAGCCCTTCGATCTCTTCCAGGCCGCGCATGTTCGAAACCTCCGACGGAGAGCGCCGCGCCGCAGCACCCAGCATACCGCAGGCGATCGCCGGCCGGACAGCCGATGCCGCGGAAGCGACGCTCCTCGGGCCCGCCCTGGCCAGCGCGGCGTTCACGTGTCGGCGCGGCGCGATGTCGCGGACGCTCTCGCGTGGGCCGCTGCGCTCGGAGGAGCGCGCGGCGACGGCGCGACGCGCCCGGCTCAGCCCCCTCCCCGCGCCCCGCTTTGCCGCTTTATCGCGACCGTCCGCCGCGCGCCGCCCGACTCGACCGTGAGCTCCAGGGGGACATCCTCCTGCGCGCTCGGCAGCGCATGACGCATCGCTTCAAAGCTGACGAGCGGCCGGCCGTTGATGGCGACCACCACGTCGCCGATGCGGACGCCCGCGGCCGCGGCGGGGCCGTGCTCTTCCACGGCGACCACGACGGCGTCTCCGCTGCTCTTCAGCTCACCTTCGAGCAGCGGGAAGAGGGGCGCCGCCGTCAGCCCGAGCACGCTCACCGTCCTCCGGTAGCTCTGCACGGCGGCGTCGAAGCTCTCCTTGCGCATGCGGTAGCGCGCGACGGCCGCCACGGCGCCGTCGCGCTCCTGGAAGCGCGCGTCGACGCGCTCGGGGGTGGCGAACGCGCCGACCTGCTTCAGGTAGCGGCTCGCCTCGGCCTCCGCCATGCCCGCGCGCCGCGCGCCGCCGCCGTGCACCTGGATGAAGCCGTACGCCTGCGACCCCGCGAGCGCCGGCACGACGTTGCTCGCGAGCCGGGAGATCGCGTCGGCGCGCGCGACCGCGAGCGCCTCTTCCCGGCTCGCGCCCGAGCCCTCGCCGACCACGAAGATCGCGTCGCCCTCGGCGGTGAAGGGCTTATCCATCCACGGGGGGCTCTCGTCGGCCGGCGGCGCCGCGCGCCACCCCGGGCTCGACGCGGGCGCCGTGCCCGCCCCGGCGGCGGGACGCGGGCGGACCCGGACCTGGTACGCGAAGGCCACGGCGAGGACGAGCAGCGCCCCCGCCGCGAACGCCGCGAGCACCCCGCGCGCTCCGGAGCCGCCCGCCGCCGAGACGGCCGCGAACGGCGCCGGCACCCCTGCCGGAGCCGCAGCGCCCGCAGGCGCCGCTGCCGGCACCGCTGCGCCCGCAACGCCCGCAGGCACCGCTGCGCCCAGCGGCACCGCTGCCCTTGCCGCTGCCCCTGTCCCTGCCGCTGTCCCGACAGGCGCTGACCTCGTCACGTCGCCCCCCGCGGCAGAGCGCTTCGTCGCCGGCTCGGGCGGCCCGGGCGGCGTGCGTGCCGGCTCGGGCGGCCCGGGCGGCGAGCGCGCCGGCTCCGGCGCGGCGCCGAGCCGCTTCAGCGCCGGCCGGAGCCACGGGAACGCCAGCGGCGCGTTGCACCGCTTGCACGGCACGTACGGCTCCCGGTCCGCGAGGGCCGCCTGTGCGGCCTCCTTCACGTCGAGCAGCGTCTGCCGGGGCGCGTTGCACCGCTCGCAGGTGCCGTCGACCATCGCCGAGACCACCTCCGCACGCAGCGGGGGGCTCTCGGCGGCGAGGTGCTCGAGCAGCACCACCGGACAGCCCTCGATCTGGATCGACGTCACCTCGCCGCCCAGCGCGCGGAGCGACAGCGTGAGCGCCCTCGCGCCCTCGGACGTCACCCCGGCCGCGCCCGCGAGATCGAGCACCAGCGCCCCCTCGATCCCGTCGAGCGCGCGCTTCCACCGGACGTGCGCGTCGAGCTTGCAGCGCACGCGGATGCGCGTACCGCGCTCGTCGACCGTCTTCTCGATGGCCTCGTGGGTCCCCGCGTCGAGCCGCGCGAGCTCGTCGAGCGCTCCCCGCACGTCCTCCGGCAGCTCGATCCCCGCGTAGCTCGCCGCGAACGCGAAGTAGCTCTCGGCGTCGTCGTCGAACACCGCCGCCCCGCCGCAGCGCGGGCACGGGCTCACGGGCGGCTCGTGCGTCCTGACGAGGTGCGCGTCCCTGTCGCAGTCGAACAGCCGATCGAAGGCGGCGCCGCAGCGCTCGCACCGGTACGGGCCGTAGAACGACGCGACGCGCCCGTCCCCGAAGAAGCGGCGGATCATGCTGATCTGGTTGACGATCGGCTCGGTGCAGCGGCCGACGTAGATCTCGGACGCGCTCCGCGACACCTCCGCCAGCATCGCCATCCACTCGCGCACGCCGAACGACGTGACCCGCTGCACGCCGCCCAGATCGAAGAGCACGCGGCCGGAGATGCCGCGCGCGACCGCGAGGCCCTGGAGCTCCTCGGTCATGCGCCCCGACAGCGAGACGATCAGCAGGCTGCCCAGCCTCCGCTTTGTCACCATGAGGGCTCGCGGGCCTTGCCCGTGCGCCCGCTCGGGCTCCGCCCCGGGGCCGGCGTCCGCGGCCGACAGCGACAGGTGCAGCCTGGAGCGGGGCGGCGGATCCGGATCCCCCGCGTCGGGCCGCGACGCCGCGAAGAGCGGCGCCGACAGCTTCGTGGCGACCCCGCCAGGGCGGCCGGTCTCGACGGCCTGCGGCGCCCCGCCCGCGGCGTCGAGCGCGCCCGCGAAGGAGTCCTCGTTCTGGATCGACTCCTGCTTCTCGACGATGTGTGATTCGAGGTCCGCCCCCGAGGCGAGCGCGCCCCGCCACACCTCCACGCGCTGGCCGAACAGCTCCGACATGAACGACGACAGCGCGAGCGCCGAGGTGGCGAGCCGCTCCTCCCGCGCGAACGCCTCGAGCTCGATCTGGAGGTCCCTCGCGGTCGCGTACCGCTTCTCCCGATCCCGCTCCAGGCACTTGAGCAGGATGCGCTCCAGCGCCGGCGGGTAGTCGGCGCACACCTCGCTCGGCGGCATCACCGGGTCCTCGACGATCGCCCGCATCAGCTCGAACTCGGTGGCGCCGCGCCGGAACAGCCGGCTCCCCGTCGACATCTCGTAGAGCAGGATGCCGACCGAGTAGATGTCGCTCCGGCGATCGAGGTTGTCGCTCATGCACTGCTCGGGCGACATGTACGGGACCTTGCCCTTGAGCGCGCCGTCGCGCGTCTCGTTGACGCGGTTCGCCGCCTTCGCGATCCCGAAGTCGAGGATCTTCACGGCCCCGTCGTAGGTGACGATCACGTTGTGCGGCGACACGTCGCGGTGGATGATGTCGAGCGGCTTGCCGTCGAAGCCGACCTTCTCGTGCGCGTAGTGGAGCCCGGCCGCGACGCCCGCGGCGATGGTGATCGCGTGCTCGATCGGCATCCGCCGGTCCGCCGACCGGAGCGATTTCCTGACGGTCCTGAGATCCTCGCCGTGGAGGTACTCCATCGCGATGACCGGCACGCCGTCGACGTCCTCGATGTCGTACATCTGGACCAGGTTGGGGTGATCCAGGGTGGCGGCGATGCGCGCCTCGTCGAGGAACATCCGCACGAACTCGGGGCTGTCGGCGAGGTGCGGGAGGATGCGCTTGACCACGCAGATCTTCCGCACGCCCGAGATGCCGGCGACGGAGGCCACCCAGATCTCGGCCATGCCGCCCATGCCGATCTTCTTGATCAGGCGGTACCTTCCGAGCGTGCTGGGGTGGCGCGATCCGGCGCTCATGGGACCGGCGGCGTAGCGCTCGGTCATCCGACCGCCTCCACCGTGCGGGCCGGCGGCGTCACTTCTCCAGGAGCGCGGCGGGCGGTCATGGTGCTCATCGAGGGACTTCGGACTGGGATTTCGCGAAGCTCACGCTGCGGCGCTGCCCGCGCGACTCGATCTGGAGCGTCAGCGTATCACCGGGCGCGGTGCGCGCCCACGCGTCCGCCGCGGCCTTTCCGAACACCTCGACCGAGTGCACGGGGCGATCGCCGACCGAGAGCACGATGTCCCCCGCGGCGACCCCTGGATCCGCGCCGCGCTGCGGGCGCTCCGCCGCGACGACGACGAGGTCGCCGGAGGTGCGTACCCTCGCCTCGAGCTGGGGGAAGAAGCGCGCCACGGTGAGCCCCTGGAACGTGGCCGTCTGGCGGTAGAGCGCCGCGGCCGCATCGAAGCTCTGCCGGGGCAGCCTGTACCGCGCGAAGGCGAGGACCCCGTCGCCCTCCCTCCGCACGACGGCGTCGACGCGCTCGGGCGTCGCGAACGAGCCGACCTGCGCAAGGAAGCGCCCGGCGATGCGCTCGACGACCTCCGCGCGCGGCTCCGGTCCCGCCTCGGCCGGCGGCTGCGCGGCGAGGAGCAGGGCCGCGGGAGAGCCCGCGATCTCGGCGGCGAGGCCGGACGCGAGGCGCTCGATCGCGCCGTTGCGCGCCGCCGCGAGCGCGCCCGCCTCGCTGGCCGCGGGGCCGCCGCGGCCGACGACGAGCACGCTCTCGCCCTCGATGACGAACGGCCGCTCCACCCACGCGGGCGGGAGGTCGTCCGCGGCCGACCAGCCCGCCGCGCCGAGGCCGCTCCCGGACGGCCCCGGCGCGCGCGCCTCGCCCGCGGGCGCCGCCGAGGCCCCGGCTTCTGTCGAGATCGCAGCTGCTGCCGAGGCCGCAGGCGCTGCCGAGGCCGCAGCTGCTGCCGGGGCCGCAGCTGCTGCCGAGGCCGCGGGCGCCGCGGCGGAGCCGAAGCCGCCGCGCCACGCCGCGAAGCCAGCGGCCGCGAGCGCCACGCCGCCGAGCAGCGCGAGGAACGCCGCGTTGCCTCCCCCGCCGTGCCGCTGCGGCGCGGCGCCGCCCTCGCCGCGCTGCTGCGCCTGCGGCGCCGCCGCGGCCGGCTCCTGTTGCGCGCTCACCGGAGGCGGAGCCGATGGGGCGCGCGCCGCGTGGGCGCCGAGGAGGTAGAGCAGCGAGCGGGAGCCGTCGAAGGCGAGCGGCGTGTTGCAGCGCTTGCAGGTGACGCTCGGGTCCTGGCCGCCGCGGAAGAGGGCGGCGTGCCGATCGACCTCGACGAGCACCGGGCGGGTCGCGCTGCAGGACGCGCAGCGGCCCTCGACGACCGCCGACCCGATCCGCGCGAGCTCGGGCCACGAGGGGCCCGCCGTGCGCTCGGCGAGCAGCCGGGGACAGCCCTCGATGCGGACCGCCTCGACGGCGCCGTCGAGCTTGCGGAGCGCCGACTCGAAGCGCGCCGCGCCGTCGGCGGTGACCGCGGGGACGCTGCTCAGGTCGAAGACGACCTGGCCCTCGAGGCCGTCGATGATGCGGCTCCAGCGGAGCGTGGCGGTCAGCTTGCTCGCCACCTTGAGGCGCGTGACGCGCCCCTCGACGGACTTCTCCACCACGTCGCCGACGGCCGGCTCGTCGGCCCTCTCGAGCTCGAGAAGGATCTCCCGCACCTCCGGCGGGATCGCTCCGGCGCCGTGCTGGGCGACGAACCCGAAATAGGTCTCCGCGTCGTCGTCGAAGGCGCCAGGGCCGTCGCAGCGGGGGCACACCGCGTCGGGCGCCTTGCCCTCGGCGAGCGGGGCCGCGTCGTGGGCGCAGTCGACGAGCCGCTCGAACTGGGCGCCGCACGACTCGCAGCAGTACGGCGCATAGAACGAGACGACCCGCCCGTTGCCGGCGAACCGCCGGATCATGCTGAGCTGGTTGATGACGGGCTCGGAGCAGCGCGCGAGGTAGAGGGCGCGGAGGCGCGGCTGGGCCGCCTGGATCATCTGGAGCCACTCGCGGACGCCGAACGACGTGATCCGCTCGACGCCGGCGAGATCGAGCAGGACCTTGCCCTCGAGCTCCCGCGCGAGCGCCGCCCCCTTGAACGCCTCGGTCATGCGCCCGGCGAGCCGGACGACGAGGACGTCGCCGACCGTGCGCCGATCGAACGCGAGGCTGTCGAGGCGGCCGGCGGCGCCCGCGGGCGGCACGCTCCGCGTCGGCGCGGCGCGGTGCGCCCACGCGGCCGGCGGCGGCCGGTCCACGGTGGTGGGGCTGTGCCCCGACGAGACCGGCCCCGACGCGGGCTCGGCGATGTGCGGGCGCGACGCCCTGCGGCCGTTCTGCGGCGGCACCCGGATGGTCGGCCGCGCCTCCTCCCCGGCGCGCGCCGGGGACAGCGGCCCGGGCGTCGCGCTCGACGCCGGTGACGGCGGGTCGAAGGCGGCCTCGGACGTGAAGGTCGAATCCGACGCGATCTCGAGCTCCTCGAACTCCGCCATCCCGCCGGCCGGCTGCGCGACGACGCGGGCCGCCACGGCCGCCGGCGCCCGCTTCGCGGCGCGCGGCCTTCGCTCCCCTGGGCCTTCCCTCCTGGAGAGCGGCGTGGGCGCCTCGGAGAGGACGGTGAGGGTCATCGTCTGGTTGTGCAGGTCGCAGTGGCCTGTCGCGTACGGCGAGATCTCCCCGTACGAGTAGAACCCCGTCACCTGGGTGCCCTTCGGCAGCACGTCCAGCACCGCCTCGACCTCTTCCTCCGTCCGGTCTCCCAGCACGATCCGGCGCCCCACGCAGCTGATCGCGATCGCCAGCGCGCTGTCCCCGCCCGACTTGCCCGCCTCGCTCGCCGCCCTCGCCGCCTGCTCCGCGCCCCCGATCAGCCGCTCGAAGTCCGCCTTCATCAGCTGCACGAGGTGCCCTCTCGGCACGTCCCCCGCGAACGTCAGCGACTGCGCCTCGTGGTCCACGGCCAGCACCGTCCGCACAAGCGCCTTCTCGTCGTGCGCCGTCGCCCGCACCGCCAGCGGGAACAGGAGCGCCGACGCCGGCAGCTCCGCCGCCTTCTCCCCGAGGTACTCCTTGTAGAGCGCCAGCGCCGGGCGGCCGTCGACCTCGTACAGCACGTTGCCCTCCGAGCGCGTCACCACGCGCTCCGGCCCGAACTTGTCCCAGCCCCCCTTCGACCCGTGCTGGATCACCACGTGCTCGCCGTAGAGCCCCACCGCGGCCACGAGCCCGCTGCGCACCACGTCCCCCGCGCACACCCACGTCCGCTTGAAGTGCGTCCCGTCCCCGGACAGCCCTCCCGTCACGACGACCGACTCCGGCAGCACCGCGTTCATCCCGCGCACCAGCTGGCTGCCGTTCACGCCGAGCCCCTCCGACAGCACCAGCACCCCGCGCAGCCCCGGCCGCTCCAGCTTGCGCGCCAGCGCCTGCCCCGCGGCGAACGACGCGGACGCGCTCGCCACCTCCACCTGCGCCGTCGCCAGCGTCGTCCGCTCGAACCGCGCCACCGCCACCGTCAGCGTCCCGTCGCGCACCGACGTGCCCGCGATCTCTCCCGCGCTCGAGCACCCCAGCACGTGCGACCGCGGGTACGCGCGCCGCAGCTCCCGTATCGCCCCCGGGTCGTCGAGGAGCTCCGGCGCCCCGAACGCGAGCACCAGCGTCCGCTCGCTGTCGAGCACCGGCAGCGCCCGCACGGACCACTTCTTGGTGTCCCGATCGTAGTGGAAGGTCTCGAGGATCATGGAGCGCCTCGTTCTGAGGCTACAGCACGCGGGCCACGACGGGCGTCGCGTCGTGATGGCCGAGCCCGCTCGTGCGCTCGGCTACAACACGCGGGCCACGACGAGCGTCACGTCGTCGTCGAGGGCGCGCTCGCCGCGGAAGCCGGACACCGCCGCGACGATCGCGTCCCTCGCCTCCTCGGGCGGGCAGGCGGCCACGCTCTGGAAGAGCGATCGCAGCCGCTTCTCGGTGAACTGCTCGCTCGACTCGTTCTCGCACTCGGTCACGCCGTCGGTGAACCAGAGGAGGGCGTCGCCGCCCTCCAGGGCGACGGTGCTCGACGTGTACTCGGCCGAGCTCGCCGCGCCGAGCGGCTCGCCCTGCACGGCGAGCTGCCGGATCGCGTTGTCCCTGACCAGGTAGGGGAACGGGTGCCCGGCGTTCGCGAGGGTCAGCGAGCCGGCTCCCGGGTCGAAGATGCACGCCGTGCAGGTCATCAGGAACCTCTGCTGCCCCGCCTCGAAGATCGAGCAGTTCATGACCCGGAGCAGCTGCGCCGGGCTGAGCTGCTCGCGCGCGAACGTGCGCACGACGTCGCAGGCGGCCTTCGCCGCCCCCGTGATGATCGCGGACGAGATGCCGTGCCCGGTCACGTCGCCGACGACGGTGAGCAGCCTGCCGTCCGGCAGATCGTGGAACGTCCACCAGTCTCCGCCGCACTCCGCCGCCGGCTGGAAGTGGCTCGCGAGCCGCAGCGAGGGCCGCTCGATGACGTCCTCGCTCGGCACGAGCATCTGCTGGACGGCGCGCGCGACCTCGAGCTGCTTCTTCAGCGAGGCCTTCTCCGCCGTGTCGTAGAGCAGCTGCACGAGCCGGTCCCCGAGCGCGACGAGCTGGACGCGGACCTCGTTGATGGCCTCGTCCGAGCCGCTCGCGTCGGCGGCGCCCTGCCCCGCCGCGGCCTGCCCTAGCGCGGTCTGATGACCGCCGGCCTGGGTCGCGCCGCCGGGCGCCGCGCTGCTCAGGGAGAAGAGCTCGCCGAGCTTCGACGCGAAGCGCCGCTTGGCCGTCGAGATCGTCGAGCCGACCTCGATGGGCCGCGACGGCTCCACCTGCGAGCTCGCGGCGTCGTGGAAGATGGTCAGCGCGTCGCCGATGGCCACGACGACGCTGCGCAGCCGGTCCCGCTCGGCCAGGAGCTGGCGGTGGAGCGCGCCCATCTCGTTCGTGGAGAGGTCGAGCGAGCGGGTGAGCAGGCTCCGGTCGTCGGCGACGTGGCGGTAGTGCTCGCTGATACGCGCGAGCACCTTGTGCCAGGTCTCCTTGTCGGGGGGCTCGACGAGGTCCTCGAGCCCGAGGCGCCTGAGCTGCCGCGCGAGGAGCGGATCGATCTCAGCCATGGCGCCCTCCTCGGCCGGATCGCCCCGAGCGCGCCGCGAGCGCGGGCGTCACCACCCGGTCCGCTCCAGCGTCTCCATCGCCGGCGTGGAGCGCTCGAAGAAGTGGAGGGACGCGGGGAGCGAGCGGAACTCGCGCGGGTTGACGTCGAGGTCCCAGAAGGAGGTGACCATGGTCGAGGACATCGGCGAGACGTCGACGACAAGCACGGCGCCGGACGAGTAGATCTTGAGCATGCCCAGGCCGGCGCCGCCGCCCGAGGTGTCGAGCACGGGGGAGTTGGCGGAGTCGGCGCCGCGGGCGCTCAGGCCGCGGGTGATGCCCTCGAAGACGTGGTGCCGCCGGAGGCCGCCGAACGGATCGTGGGCCTGGAGGGCGAGGTACGCGCCGTCGGTGCCGAGGCGCAGGGTGGGGATCTCGTTCTCCTCGAGCACGAGGTCGCGCCGCCTGTCGTGCGCGTAGCGGGGGCGGCCGCGGCGGTCGACGGGCGCGTCGTACATGGCGTTCATGAGCAGCTCGTGCGCGAGGGCGGCGAGCCGCTCGGCGACGCGCGCGGGGGCGCCGGAGCGCTCGGCCCAGTGCGCGACCTCGGCGACGGTGCGGTCGCGGTCGTCGCTCGAGCGGGGGCGCCATTTCACGATGGTGGCGCCCCAGGAGAGCAGGTCGGAGAGGCGAGGCGGGAGGGCGAGCGGCTTGAGGATGCGGCGGGCGGCGAGGGCGATCTCCCACGGCCGCGGCATGGACGCGAAGCTCGGCCAGCCCACGATGCTGGAGAGGCGGGGCTCCTTGAGCGCGGCGTGGAGGATCGCGTCGGTGCTGCCCGAGGTCCACACGAGCAGGTGCATGCTGGGGTATCGCTCGGCGGCCCACTCGAGCGCGAGGTCGAGATCGGCGGCGTCGCAGCCGAGGAGGAGGGGCCGCTCGGACAGCCGGGCGCGCAGCTCGGCGGGATCGCTGGCGACGGGGACGTCCTGCAGGCCGGAGGCGGCGGCCATCGCGCGGGCGATGCGCTGGCCGACGACGCGGTTGCGCTCGAGGACGGCGATCGTCGCTTTGGGGGGGGAGGCGCTCAAGGGGTCACCGCGGGTCGTCCCCCTGGCAGCGGCTGCCTGCGGGTGGACACGGCCCCATTACATCACAGCGCGCGTCCGAGGGGCGCCGAGAAGACGCCGAGCCGCCGCGGGGGCGCCGGGGCGCGGGGGGCGCTCGCCCCGCAGTCCGTCGCGCCCGCGCGCCCGCAGAGGCGCGCCGCCGAGCGCCAGGTCCGGGGCCCGTACGGCATGGCGCCGTCGAGCCGCCGCGCCGGTCACGTCACCGGACGCACTGAGACCAGGCCGTCTTGTTGTTGACGGTGTGCTGTTCCCAGTCGAGCGTCGTTGAGTTGTACTCGAGCCAGACGCCGTCGGTCCAGGTGTTCGACGTGAAGGGCCCGCCCAGCCCGGTCATGCCGCACACCACCCCTCCGGCCGAGTCGTTCGCCAGGGGATCGATGCGGTGGTTGTTGCCGGCGATCCACTGCCATGCACCGTAGTTTTGCGGCACATCCACGCAGATGGCCTTCACCGTGGCCGTCACCGGGGTATCCACGCCCGTGGTGCTGGAGCCCTCGAGGAACCACTCGCCCGAGGCATCTTTTCGCACCTTCGCGTAGTCCGTGATCCAGTTAGGGTACTTGAACGCGCCGTTGCTGACCACCTGCGTGAGGAAGCACCGACGTGCCGACGTGCCGAATCCCATGCTCGTCGGCAGGCCGGAGCCCGGTCCCCAGGTCCAGGTGTATTGACCGGTCCTGTTCTCCACCGTGTTGACGCAGACGGCGTTGGCGCCCAGGTTCTGGCCGCTGGCGGAATCGACGTAGAGCATCCAGTCGCCGCCGGACCGCGTCACGCGCACGGAGGCCTGGGAGCTGGCCCCGAGCTTGCCCCAGACGCCCGAGAGGAAACACGTCCGGTCGGTGTCCGTCCCCAGGTTGAGCTCGCAGCTCCCACTGCACCCCCAGCCGTACGACCACCAGCCGACCCCCGCCTGGGCCTCCCCGACGGGCTCGTCCAGGGCCCCGTCGTCTTGCTGGCCCATCTCGCTCACACAGCCGAGCGCCAGGGGAGCGACAAGCAGCGCCAGCACCGGGAGGAGATGATCGCGCCTCAGCTCGTTCATCAGCGGCTTCAATCTCATGGGAGGAGCTCCTTGGCAGATCGGAAGTGAGTCGAATTTATGTTTAGGACAACACTCCACCCTTATCCTTTTCATCGGCACTTTGTCAACACGGCTAACTTTCGGACATCGCGCTCGTACGAGCATGAATCGCACAGCGAGACCGGAGGCGGCGGTGCGGCCAGAAGCGCTGAAGCGCCTTCATTGTAGGTCTGCTCTTCCCCGCAACGACTCCCGCGGTACATGCGCCCCGAGACGACGCCCGCGTCGCACCTGCGCAGCGCGGCGACCGCGAGTTAAGCCGACACCTTTAAGCCGCCAGAGGCCACGTCATGCTCGCCGGCGCGCCCTCACCACGCCCCGAGCGCCACCACGCCGATCTGGTGCGCCGTCGTCACCGGCAAGACCTGGAGCGCGGTCCGCGCCGGCTCCGAGCGCGGGGACGAGGAACCCACGAAGAGGGACGCCGCGGTCGCTGCGCCGACGACTGCCCCCGTCACGACGAGCGCGGTCCCGAGGGCGCCGGACGTGTCGCGCTGCACGCGCAGGCGGTGGAGCTCGGGGCACGCGGAGGGCTGCGGCGCCTTGGAGCACGCGTCCGAGGTCCACGCTGGATCGCGGCTGAGGCCATCGATCCGCTCGCGGATGTCCCCGTCGAGCGCGCTCGCCCGCAGCATGAAGACGGCCCCTGACGAGACGGCGGCCGTCGTGACGGCGATCCCCGCGATCCGCAGCGCCCCAGGCCACGACGCCCAGGGCCCTGGCGCAGGGGCCGCGGCCGGCCCGACCGGCGCGCTCTTCTTGGCGCTCGGCTCGGGGGCGCGCGGGGGCGGCGGGGCCACGCGCGAGAGCGTCAGCGCCGCGCCGACCGTCGCCCCGCCGGCGACCTCGACGCGCTGCGAGAGCTCCTCGTAGCCCGACAGCCGGGCCTGGAGCGTGTGCACCCCCGGATCGACGAACAGCTCGAGGACCGTGGTCCCCGAGCCGCGCGGCTCGCCGTCCAGGAGGATCTCGGCGTCGGGCGGGGCGGCGGTCACGTAGATCCTTCCGACGTGCTCCAGCGCCTTGTTGAACCCGCTCGTGAACCGGCGGAGGAGCGGCTCTTTCAGGACGGCGTCGTGATCGAGGCTCTCCGCCAGGTGATCGGCGGCCTCGCGGTGCTTGCCCTGCTCCAGCTCGGAGAGCCCGAGATACCCGAGGATCTCGGCCTGCTGCACCTCGGTCATCCCGGAGGCGTCGGGCGCCGCCAGGGCGGCCTCGAAGCCCGCCTCGGCGTCCGCCCACCGCCGCGTGAGGAACGCGATCCGGGCCTTCTGGCGCAGCGCCGCAGCCGCCGGCTGCGCCCCCCCGGGCGGCGGCGCCGCGCGCGAGGGCCCCGTGGCGCTGATCAGCGCGCCGAGGAGGCAGCACCGCAACAGGACCGACCGCAAGCGCGTCATAAGTAGCCCACCTTATCAACGACGTCGCCGGCCCGGCAACGGCGCACACCCGCGGTGCGGCGCGCGTTTACACGACGATTTTGACGTCGTCTCTGGAATGCAACCGACCGAGGCCTCGGCGGGTCGTCGTCCCCGGAACGCTCGGCAAGGGCGCTCCGGACGAAGGCCGGGCCCTCGAGACTGATCGCCCGGCAGCGAGCGCCGGTTCTGCGGCGCCTCGTCGACAGGCTCGACGACAGACGCCGCGCGGTCTTCATCGAGCATCGCTGTCCCAGGATCATCGCCGGCCCAGCACGGCGAGGCAGAGAGGTAGACTCGACCCCTACTCGCCTTCTTCGATCAGCACCTAGACCACCGATCACATTAGATCACGGGGAAAATCAGCAGAAGAGAAGAAAAAACCGCAAGGGCGCGAGGGGCGCAAGGGAAGAGAGAGAAAATTTCTCATCTCTCATCTCTCATCCCTTGCGCCCCTTGCGCCCTTGCGGTTTTTCTTTCCCGCATTCCCTTACCTTGGAGCTTGGTCCCAAACGGATCATTGAGTTTTGCAAGCCATTAAATTTAGACGACTTTCGCCCTGTTCGGCGCCCTAGCACGAGTCCCTTGGCCTGGTGAGCTATCCATGAGCGGGCCCATCACCTTGCCGATCGCGAGGACGGCGCCAGCCTGCGCACATCCACCGAGCACGACCTGCACCGAGACAAGCGCGGTTGGCTCTGAGCGAAGTGCCCGCCGGCCGCGTGCACCTGAACGTCTGCTCCTTACGCGAGACCGCCCAGCACGGTGGCGTTCCACTTCCACCCGCGCCCCGGGTTGGTGTTCCATGGAACGGTCCCCCCACCCACGCGCGAGCCCGATCCCATGCCCCCTGCCGCCTCGCCCAATTTCGCGTTTCTCGCCTACCACGACCCGCGCCTCGTCGTGCTCGGGACGCAGGCGGAGCGCTACTTCGCCGAGGACCCGAACACCTGCCTGGTGAAGCTGCGGCAGTTCGGCGAGATCCTCGCTCAGCGCGCCGCCGCGCGCCTCGGGCTCTACACGTCGCCCGAAGACAACCAGGCCACGCTGATCGGCCGCCTCCGCGACCGGGGCGCGCTCGACGCGACCACACGGCAGCTCTTTCACGACCTGCGCGTTGCCGGAAACAAGGCGACCCACGAGATCCGCGGCGATCACCACGAGGCGCTGCACCAGCTCAAGATGGCGCGCGAGCTCGCCGTCTGGTTCCAGCGCTCGTTCGGCAACAACAAGAAGTTCGACCCCGGCCCCTTCGTGCCGCCCCCGGAGCCGGCGAAGGAAGACGCCTCGCTCGCCGCCGAGCTCGAGCGGCTGCGCGGAGAGCTGGCCAGGAGCAAGGTCGACATCGAGGCCGTCCGAACCGCTGCTGAGGAGGAGGCAAGGAAGCGCCTTACGGCCGAGGAGCGCGCCCGAAAGGAGGCCGAGGACCGGGCGCTCTGGGAAGCGCTCGCCACCGAGGCCGAGCAGAAGCGGTCGAAGGACGTCGAGGCCTTCGAGCGCCAGAAGGCGCAGCTCGCCGCGGAGCTCGCCGCCCTCCAGGCCCAGGCCGCAGCGGCGCCTGCCGCGGAGGTTCAAGCCTTTGTCGACCGCGCTGCGGAAGCAGCGCAGGCGATCCACCTCGACGAGGCCGCCACCCGCCGGCTCATCGACAAGCAGCTCCGCGACGCCGGATGGGAGGCGGACTCCGAGCAGCTTCACTACAAGCGGGGAACGAGGCCGCAGAAGGGAAAGAACCTCGCCATCGCGGAGTGGCCGACGGAGACCGGCCCGGTCGACTACGCGCTGTTCGTAGGGCTCGAGGCGTACGCGGTCGTCGAGGCGAAGAAGATGAGCGTGGACGTGGCCAACGTCCTCAAGCAGCAGACCACCCGTTATGGCCGCGGCTTCAAGGTGGAGGGCAAGGGCAAGTTCGTGGGCGGACCGTGGGATAAAGGGCACAAGGTGCCTTTCCTCTTTGCCACGAACGGGCGCTCGTATCTCAAGCAGATCGAGACCAAGAGCGGCATCTGGTTCCGCGACGCGCGGCGCTCGACCAACCTCGCGCGCCCGCTCCAGGGCTGGTACACGCCCGAGGGGCTCGTCGCGCTCTTCAAGCAAGACGTCGACGCCGCCCACGCGAAGCTGGGAAGCGAGCCGACAGGCTACCTCGACCTGCGCGACTACCAGATCCGCGCCATCCGGGCCGTGGAGGCGGCGATCGAGAACGGGCAGCAGGCGTGCCTCGTGGCGATGGCCACGGGGACGGGGAAGACGCGCACCGCGATCGGGCTCATCTATCGGCTGATCAAGGCCCAGCGGTTCCGGCGCGTGCTCTTCCTCGTCGACCGGAGCGCGCTCGGCGAGCAGACGGTGGACGCGCTCAAGGACGCGCGGCTCGAGAACCTGCAGACGTTCGCGGAGATCTACAACATCAAGGGTCTCGACGACGTGCGACCGGACGCTGGCACCAAGCTGCATGTCGCGACCATTCAGGGCATGGTCAAGCGCGTCCTCTCGCCGAAGGAGGAGGGCGACAAGGAGAAGAGCGATGTGCCGCCGGTCGACCAGTACGACTGCATCGTCGTCGACGAGTGTCACCGCGGGTACACGCTCGATCAGGAGATGAGCGACGTCGAGCTGAGCTTCCGCAGCGTCGACGACTACGTCTCCAGGTACCGGCGCGTCCTCGATCACTTCGACGCGGTGAAGATCGGCCTCACGGCCACACCCGCGGCGCACACCGCGGAGATCTTCGGCAAGCCGGTCTTCCTCTACTCGTACCGGGAGGCGGTGATCGACGGTTGCCTCGTCGACCACGAGCCGCCGGTGTCCATCGTCACCGACCTCGCGAAGAAGGGGATGATCTGGAAGAAGGGCGAGAAGATGCGGCGCTTCGACCCGCGCACCGCCGCCGAGGAGCTTGTCGACGTCCAGGACGAGGTGAAGATCGATATCGACGGCTTCAACAGCAAGGTCATCACCAAGAGCTTCAACGAGGTCGTGTGCGCCGAGCTGGCCAAGCACATCGACCCCACCCTCCCGGGCAAGACCCTGATCTTCTGCGTCAACGACGCTCACGCCGATCTGGTCGTCACGTCGCTGGAGGCGGCGTTCGCTGCACACTATGGCAGCGTCGAGGACGGGGCGGTGGCCAAGATCACCGGCCACCCCAGCGTCGATCGCCCGCTCCAGCTCATCCGGCACTTCAAGAACGAGCGCCTGCCCAACGTGGTCGTCACCGTGGATCTCCTCACCACCGGCGTCGATGTCCCGGCGATCTGCAACCTGGTCTTTCTGCGGCAGGTCAAGAGCCGCATCCTCTACGAGCAGATGCTCGGCCGGGCCACGCGCCTCTGCCCGCAGATCGAGAAGGCGAGCTTCCGCATCTTCGACGCGGTGGCCCTGTACGAGAACTTCGAGCAGCTCACCTCGATGACGCCGGTGGTGAACGACGTGAGCTTCTCGTTCGAGGCGCTCGTGGGTGAGCTCCGGACGGTGAAGGACGACGAGGCGCGGGCAGCGGTGCTCGAGCAGCTCATCGCCAAGCTCCAGCGCAAGCGCCAGGTGCTCAAGGGAGATCGCCTGTCCCAGTTCGAGAACATCGCAGGAATGTCGCCGGCCGAGGTCGCGCGCCTGCTCAAGGCGGGGACGCCGGAGGCTGCGGCGGAGTTCTTCGCCCAGCACGGGTATCTCATCTCGTTCCTGGACAAAAAGAGCGAGGCTGGCCGGCCGCTGATCATCTCGGAGCACCTCGACCGGGTGATCGAGGTGGGGCCCGGCCACGGCAAGGTGGCGAGGCCGGACGACTACCTGGAAGGCTTCGCGGCCTATCTTCACGACCACGGCAACGCGCTCCCGGCGCTGATGCTCGTCACGCAGCGGCCGCGCGACCTCACCCGCGAGCAGCTCCGGGAGCTCAAGCTCGCGCTCGACGGGGCGGGCTACAGCGAGGCGGAGCTGCGGGCCGCGTGGCGGTACAAGACCAACGCCGACATCGCCGCCTCCGTCATGGGCTTCATCCGGCGCGCAGCGCTCGGCGATCCGCTCGTGCCCTACGGCGAGCGGGTGGACCGGGCGGTGGCGAAGATCGGCCAGAGCCGCGCGTGGACGGCCGTGCAGCGAAAGTGGCTCGAGCGCATCGGCAAGCAGATCAAGGCGGACGAGGTCGTGGACCGGGCGGCGCTCGATCGGGGGCAGTTCCAGGCCGACGGCGGCTTCCAGCGGATCGACAAGATCTTCGACGGGCAGCTCGAGCAGGTGCTGGGCGACCTGAAGGAGGCGATCTGGGAGAAGGCTGCGGGCTGACTGTGGTAGGTGGAAAGCGCCGACCATGACGACCGCTGACATCGTCCGCAAGCTCTGGGATCTGTGCCACGTCCTGCGGGACGACGGCATCACCTACCACGAATACCTCACCGAGCTGACGTACCTGCTCTTCCTCAAGATGGCGAAGGAGACAGGCACGGAGAAGGCGCTCCCCAAGGGATATTGCTGGGACGACCTCTCGACCAAGACCGGGGTCGGACTGCTCAACTTCTACCGCGCCACGCTGCTCCACCTGGGCACGGAGGCGTCAGGGCGCGTGCAGGCGATCTTCGTCAATGCCAAGACATCCATCAAGCAGCCGAAGAACCTCGAGACGCTGGTGAAGGAGATCGAGCGGCTCGACTGGTACTCGGCGCGCGAGGAGGGACTCGGCAACATGTACGAGGACCTGCTCGAGCGGAACGCGAGCGAGAAGAAGTCGGGCGCAGGCCAGTACTTCACGCCGCGGCCGCTCATCGACTGCATGGTGCGACTGGTCCAACCCAAGGCGGGGGAGCTGGTGCAGGATCCGGCGGCGGGGACGGCGGGGTTTCTGATCGCGGCGGATCGGTTCATCAGGGCGGATGACAAGATCTATGAGCTGAGCCAGCGCGAGCAGGATTTTCAGAAGAAAAAGGCGTTCTACGGGATCGAGCTGGTGGAGGACGCGCACCGGCTGGCGCTGATGAACCTGATGCTGCACGGCATCGAGGCGAACCTGCTGCGCGGGGACACGCTCTCGTCCGATGGCGAGCGGCTGGCACCTGCGGATGTGATCCTGACGAACCCGCCCTTTGGGACGAAGAAGGGGGGCGGGCTGCCGTCGCGGAAGGACTTCACGTATCCGACCTCGAACAAGCAGCTCGCGTTCTTGCAGCACATCTACCGCGGGCTGAAGCCGGGCGGGCGGGCCGCGGTGGTGCTGCCCGACAACGTGCTCTTCGAGGAGAACACCGGGGCGCAGATCCGGGCAGACTTGATGGACAAGTGCGATCTGCACACGATCCTGCGGCTGCCGACGGGGATCTTCTACGCGCAGGGGGTGAAGACGAACGTGCTGTTCTTCACGCGCGGGGAGGAGAAGAAGGACAAGGGGAACACCAGGGCGGTGTGGGTCTATGACCTGCGGGCGAACATGCCCTCGTTCGGGAAGCGGACGCCGCTCGGACAGGAGCACTTCGCGGAGTTCGAGAAGGCGTTCGGGAGCGATCCGTACGGGAAGAGCCGGCGAAAGGACCAGGGGGAGGAGGGGCGGTTCCGCAAGTTTACCCGGGAGGAGATCAAGGGGCGGGGGGACAACCTCGATATAAGCTGGCTCAAGGACGAGAGCGTGCACGGAGCGGATGAACTGCCAGAGCCGGAGGAGATCGCGGCGGAGATTCTGGAGAAGCTGCGGATCGCGACTGAGGAGATGGCGGCGCTGCAGGTGGAGCTGGGGGTGGAGGCGTGAGCGAGTTGCCGCAGGGGTGGGTGGTCTCGAACCTGGGTGCGTTGGGTATGTGGACGAGCGGCGGGACCCCCTCACGAAGTAAGGCTGAGTATTATGGCCCAGGGATCCCGTGGGTAAAGACCGGTGAGCTTCTAGATTGCACTATTCATGGGACAGAAGAATCAATCACCGAAGAAGGTCTCCGAAACAGCGCCGCCCGTAGGCTTCCCCTCGGAACGCTTCTTATCGCTATGTATGGGGCGACTATCGGTCGCCTCGGAATCCTCGGTGTCGAGGCTGCTACCAATCAGGCGTGTGCCGCACTGCTCCCACACGGTACAACTTCGAAACTAATCCCATTCCTATTCCATTTCTTGCGCTCGCAACGAGATGAGTTGAGGGCGATGGGGCAAGGTGGGGCACAGCCGAATATCAGTCAAGCGCTCCTAAAGGATTACCCGTGTCCAGTGGCGCCCATGGCTGAGCAGCACCGTATCGGTGCCAAAATCGAAGCCCTCACCGCCAAGAGCCGCCGCGCCAAGGAGGCGCTCGACGCCATCCCCTCGCTCCTCGATCGCTTCCGCCAGTCCGTGCTCGCAGCCGCCTTCCGCGGCGATCTCACGGCAGACTGGCGGGAGAAGAACCCCGACGTGGAGCCGGCCGAGGAGCTGCTCAAGCGGATCCGCGCCGAGCGGCGGCGGCGGTGGGAGGAGGCGGAGCTCGCCAAGATGCGGGCGAAGGGGAAAGTGCCGGGGGACGACCGGTGGAAAGAGAAGTACGAGGAGCCAGCGCCGGTCGATGCGAGCGAGCTGCCGGAGCTGCCGGAGGGGTGGGTGTGGGCAAGCACCGATGATGTCACGGCACCTGGCCGCCCAATCATTTATGGGATTATCAAGGCTGGTCCGGATGTACCTGGTGGCGTACCCTATGTACGAGTGACTGAGGTGGCATCTGGTCAGATTGACGTTCGGACTTTGCCCCGTTGCGATCCGGCACGCGCCGCACTCTTCTCCCGCGCCACGCTGCGTGCTGGCGACATCCTTATTTCGAAGGATGGTACTATCGGAAAGGTAGCATTCGTGCCGCCCGAACTGGAGGGCGGCAACATTACGCAGCACGTGCTTCGGCTCTCGCCCACGCCAGAGGTTGAGCGAAGGTTCATTGCAAGGATGATCGAAGCGCCGCATAGCCAACGATGGATGCGTGGCGAAACTCGGGGCATTGCACTTCAGGGTGTAAATGTAGGAGATTTTCGCCGAATGCCCATACCACTTGCACCGCAGGCGGAGCAGCGCGCTGTTGTCGATGCAATCCAACAAGCTCTCGGGCATCTTGACAGGATGCGAGGTATTCTTGAGGGCGCCGTCGCAGACATGAGCTTGCTTGACCGCGCCATCCTCGCCAAAGCCTTCCGCGGCGACCTCGTCCCCCAGGACCCGAACGACGAGCCCGCCTCCGTCCTCTTAGAGCGCCTCCGCGCCGAGCGCGAGCAGAACCGCAAGCCCACCAACGGCGCCGGCCGCCGCCGCGCCGCCGCATCCCCTCCCCCAGCTCAATCCGAGCCCACCGTTCCAGGAAGGAAACCCCTTGCGAGCCGCCGAAGCCAAGCTCCGGCGCGTTCTCGAGGCTAGCAAGCAGCTCCTGGTGCCGCACGACCAGCGGCCATACTCCTGGCATCGGCTCAGTGAGAGACATCTGGCAGCCTCCGCTGCCGAATGGGCCCACCGTCACCGCGGCGACCGGGATCGCTTAGCCTTCGCGATGGCCAGCAAGCAGCACGCGCTGTCGATCAGCGACCATCGTGAGCGTCAATGAGCCCGACGCCCAGGAGCCGGGGCAGGAAGCGCTCGCTGCGCACGCCCCGATCGCGGAATGCGGCCGGCCGCACCTGAGCCGCGCGCACTACCGCACGAACATAATCGTGGTCTGGGCAACCAGTTGACGCCGCTTCCCCGCCGGGAGAACGAACGCGCGCATCCGGAACGGGGAGAATGACATGGGATACGGGTTGAAGCTGAAGGCCAGCGCGCTCGTGCTGTGCGGTGGGCTCGTGACGTTGCTCGCATCGGCATGTGAGATGCAGTACGCCTGTGACACGCTGGAGCCGGGAAGCGCGGCTGCTGGATACCCGACGGAATCCGTAGGGGCGGGAGATTACCCAAGCAACGGAGGAGAAGACGAGCCGGACGACGAAGAGGTGGGCAGCGCACAGCTTGAGATGGCCGGGTCGTGCTCGCCGAGCAAGACATGCACCGACATGTACACCGACTGCCAAAGTATGCCTTGGCCCTGCTCGCGCTTTGTTGACCCAGGGATAACACTTTGTGCCATATGCCAGGAGAATTGCCTCAAAGGCCATGATTACAAATTCAGGCAATGCTACAAGTGCGGGTTCTATTGACCATGGGAGCCACCGTTGACATCGGCGGGTCCACCCACGTTGCTTTCGATGGGTTGACCACGGAACAACTATTCCAGATCGGCGCGAGCAACGTCGTGCGCGCATCGGACCGTCTCATCGTCGGTCCGAGTCGCCGGGATGCCATGGAACACGTCAGGGCACGTCGCGCGTGGTGGAATTCGACCGAAGACTGGGACAAGGTCTATTCGCCGGACGTCCACTGGGAGGCCCCCATCGTCTTGTGGGTGTCGGCGAGCCTTCACGAGCGGGTGAACCTCTGGAGGACTTGTAGCTGGTTGCGTCATCTCGGGTTCTCGCATCAAAACATCTTCGTTCTCGATTTTGAACCAGTTCCACCATCGCGAGCAGCAAGCCAAGAGGTCTTGACTCGTCCGTTTACCTGCTCTGAGTCGGTGTCCGATCATCCGGATGAGGTTCTTCTGCACCGTCTCGACAAAGCACAACCCTGGTCATCCGAACATTATGATCAAGCCGTCCGCCTCTGGGACAGCTACGTCGACGAGAACCCCTTGGCGTTCGTCGAGAGCTGCATCGCCAGCGTCGATGGCTTTGCAGAGCTCGCTCCCTTGTGGGCGCTCCTCTCGTGCTTCTTCCCGAGAAAGACCGCAGAAGGACGCCTGCGCCTCAGCCGATTCGACGAGATGGTCTTTTCCCTCCTCTCGTCCGAGTGGCAGACGGCCCTGGCGTTGGCCGTTCATAAATCGGAGACGCGAATGCACCTGTGGCATCTCCTCTCCTGCACAGGCGACCGGTTCCTGGAAGCTCGTCTGGATCAATGGGCAAAGCATGATTCGAGCGCGGCTGTCGAGCGCGCTCCTGGCCCGAAGCCACCTGGCCACCCGATGCTCTCGAAGGTGTACCGACTCACGGAACGTGGGATGCGCCTCCGAGAGACGGGGCTCGATCAGCTCGGGGACGCGCCAAGCCTGCCCATGGCGGGGACCGAGGCGTACTCGCCCGCGGCCCCCTGGGTGCTGCTCGACGACGGACGGCTCGCTCGTTCGTGAGCACGGGTCTCCCTGGCGGCGACGAACGAGCTCGATGAGGAGCGCCGGGCCGTCTACGGGGACCTGGTGCTATCCTCGCTGAACGCAGCCGAGGCGGAAGTTGGAGGCGATGATGAAGGGCGGATACCAGTTCCAGAGCGAATTCGCGCTCAGCCACATAGCGAAGGGGCGAGAGGAAGGGTTCCGGGAGGCGAGCATCAAGGCCAAGGCGCAGGCGGTGCTCACCTTCCTCGAGGCCCGCGGGCTCGAGGTCCCCGTCGAGGTGCGGGAACGCGTCCTCGCGAGCACCGACCTCGACGAGCTGGACCGCTGGATCCGCCGCTCCGCCGTCGTCAGCGACGCCCGGAAGCTCCTCGCCACGACCGGCTCCTGAACCGACGGCGCGGGCTTCAGGAGCGGACAAGCGCGCTGCTTCTGTCGCCACGGTGCTACGGCGGTGGCCCATGCTGCCCCAGCCAACCTCTCTGCGCTTGTCCGCCTCTGACAGCCTCGTTGCCAGATGCGCCGGCCATCATGGCCGCGACCGAGAGCGCCCATCGGCCCGGCGATCATCCTCGGCCAAAGCCCACCTGATTCACCGCCAGCCCGATGAGCCGCATCCGTCAACCGTCACGAGAGAACGTCGATGGCCGTCGTCGCCCCGAGGACGTTATCGATCCAGCGGTCGAGGGTCGCCATGTCCGTGCATGCCTGGACGCGCTCTCTCTCGCTCTCGCTGAGCACGATCCCGGCCCGCGCGAGCAACCGCAGCAGGGCGTCCCTCTTGCCTTCGAGCTTCCCTTCACGCATGCCCTTGAGCTCGCCCTCACGTAGGCCCCTGAGCTTGCCGCGATCGATGAGCTCCCGCACGAACGGAAACCTCTCCTCGTCTTCGATCTGCCGTTCCATGACCAACGCCTCCAGCGCCCGCCGCATGGGCTCACGCAACGCGTTCCAGATGACCTGAAATAGACCATCGCGTGCTCCTGGTCGAGCCGGGCCAGGGCGACGAGCGCCGCCTGGACCACGGTGAGCCCGTTCGGCCCGTTGCCGTGCGCCACCGCCGAGAGCACGGCCAGCTCGGGGTCCTGCTCCGCGTCGGCTGGGTCGGTGATCTCGGGGACGACAGCCGGACCGAGCACCAGCGGCTCGACGTGGCCCAGGCCCAGGCCGAGGTCGATGTTCTCCGCCGCCCAGGCGGCCACGCCGGCATCCGTCGCGATCACGAGGACGACCGTGCCGCAGCGCTTCTTGGCGCGCACGACGGTGACATACGTCGGCCACGAGAACTTCTTGTCCGGATCCACGTCGCGCTGGACCTCGATGACGATCGCCAGCACGAGCGCGCCGTTCGCGTCTCGAAGCTCGAGCACCAGGTCAGCGCGGAACTCCACCGGGATGAGCTGGTCGAGCGACGACTCGACCACCGCGACCGACGCGTGCGGCGGCACCTCGACGTGGAAGAGCGTCACGAGCAAGTGGGGCGCGAGCTCCGGGTGCTCGCGGAACATCTCGACGAGGGCGTTGTGCTCGAGCGTCGGCATGACGTTCGGCCTTGAGCACCCCCCATGCCGGCACGAAACGACGGGAAAACTCGGTGACAGTGCCGACTCGGGGGTGGCGGCGCCATGGCGGCGCGCGTCAGCCATTACTCCCCCTCCACGGCGATGGCCGATGCGCCAGCCAACCTCTCCGCGCTCGCCTCCCTGAGCACCGGCGGGCAACGCCGTCACCCAGGACGCTGTCGCTATGCCAGCTTGCGGTACCGCAGGCTCGGGGTCGCCTCGCTCTTCAAAACGACAATTGACACTCCTGATCCAGTTCGGCCTGTTGCCGTGCGCCACCGCCGAGAGCACGGCGAGTTCCTCCTCCTTGTCGTGGCCCCTGCTCCGCCATCGCCGCGCCCGCTTGCGGCCCGTTCACCCCCTCATTCGCCGGGATCTCCGCCGCGGCCCCGGCGCCGTCCGCGCTCGCTTCCTTGAGCGCCGGCGGCAACGCCAGCAGCCCCGGGCGCGGCCGATACCCCAGCTTCCGGTACGACAGGATCGGAATCGCCTCGTTCTGGTAGGGCGCGCTCTCCCAAGACGGCCCGCGCCTCCAACGGGCTACGTGCGCTGCGGACGCCGCCGCTCCAGGGACGCGGCCGGCGACGCCAGGATCGCGGACTCGATGCAGTACGCACATAACTGGGAGCTGGGTCGCCTGTTGACGCCGCCCTCCCATGGGAGACGCATCCGGAGTCGGGGAAGAAGATGGGGCACCGGCTGAAGGTGGAGACGCGCATGCCCGTGCGTTGCGGCTGTTCCTGTGCGCTCTTTGTCGATTCGGCACCCGCCAAGGCAGTCGAGTTCGGCGTTGGCATTCGCATGGCGCGAACCAGATCGGGGCTGGCCCCAGGCTTGCGGTCAATCCTTTCGCCGGGTTGCCTTACCGCTGGGCCTCTCTGTAGATCGGGGGAGAGTCGAAATGAGAAAAGTCTTTGCCATCCTGCTTCTTGGTCTTGTAGCTTGCAACTATGACATGGGGGAATGCTGGGTCCGCGGTGAGGAGACGAGCGGAGCCGGCGCTGGCAGCATTATTCCTACGACTGGTTCCGGAGACTTCGACGACGCGCCACCCGAACGGCAGAACGCCGAGGAACCAACCGAGTGCAACAGCACGGAGCCGAATCGCCCCGACGACAGCGGTCCGTCGCACGATGACGATCCGTATGAAGCAGGACTGAAAGTATTCTGCACCACGCCAGACCATGGTGCCACATGCTCAGAACGGTGCTTCGCGAAGGGAATCGGATGCGTTGCGCTCGCCGTACACCCATACAAGCCCGACGGCGGAAACGGCAAGCTATTTTCATGCAACGACTTAACAATCGGGTTCATGTGCGGATATCATTACCCGAATGGCGACGACTGCTATTATCCAGTTGGCGGCCTGCCATTCCCGAAGGTCTGTTCCTACTCTGGGAATGACTAGGTCTCTGCAATCGACCGTTGCAACGCCGACGAACCAGGAACATTGCCGAGGGCAGCATGGCGGACATCGAGAAGCTGCTGGTCGATTTCTACAACGGGGCACACATGGTCGACATCGTCGACAAATGGGCTTTTGTGGTCGCAAACCGACAGATGGTCCTTGAGAATCTCGCGTCGTTCGAACGGGCATACGAGCAGCTCGTCGAGCTTCGCGCAGCGGGGAAGCTCGGCGCCGGAGCGGCCGATTTCTCAGCGGAGAACCTCGACGTGGTCAAGCGCATCAACCAGCTAATCGCGCCGGGCTTCGACAGCGACGAAGCGCGTCAATCGGCTCGAGAGATACATGCTTTGGCTGAACGATGCGCGCGAGCGCTGCAAGGAAGCGACACGCCCCCCGCTGGACAAGGAAATCACTGACCCCGAGGAGGTGGGCAGCCCACGCGGGGTGAGAACTGTTGACGCTCACGCTGGCTCATGGTCCTGCGCGCAGGCTCATCAGCACGAGGGATGCGGGAGGGCCCCCTGAAGACCAAGGCCCAGGCCGTGCTCGCCTTCCTCGGGGCCTGCGGGCTGGAGGTCCCCGCCGACGTGCGAGAACGCGTCCTCGCGAGCACCGACCTCGACGAGCTGGACCGCTGGATCCGCCGTGCGGCGATCATCAGCGACGCCCGGGAGCTCCTCGCCGCGACCGGCTCGTGAACCGACGCCGCAGGCTTCAGGAGCAGACGAGCGCGCTGCTCCTGTCGACGAAATGCGACGGCGGTAGCCGATGCGCCAGCCTAGCTCTCCGCGCTCGCCTCCCTGAGCACCGGCTACTACGCCGGCAGCCGCGGACGCGGCCGATACCCCAGCTTGCGGGATGACAGGAGGTATCGGAACGGTGTCGGCGCCTTCCCGAGGACCGGCGTCCGCTCGTGTGCCCGAGAGCTCTCACGCGCGGCAGCGTGCCCTGGTCGCCGGCGAGCACACGCACGTCACATGGCGTGATGACCCCGAGGAGCTCCCCGGAATTCATGAGTGGGAGGGCGCTGCTCGGCCCCTGCGGGTCCCACCGCACGAGCCTGGCGCGCCACGCAAATCCAGCATGACTGCAACCACTCATGAGACGACCCGATGCCCTCAGTGACCCATGAAGCCCTTGTGGAGCTGTTCAAGAACCGGCCGACGCTCGCCGCCGAGCTGCTGCACGACGCGCTCGGCCACCCGGTCCCGACCTTCACGGAGGCGCGCGTCGAGTCCTCCGACCTCACCGAGATCGTGCCCTCCGATCGCCGGGCGGATGTCGTCGTCGTGCTGCTGGTCGGCGAGCAGCAGCGCGCGATGGCCATCGTCGTCGAGGTCCAGCTCGGCGTGGACCCGGACAAGCCCTACGTCTGGCCGGTGTACGTCACCCAGACGCGGGCCCGGCACCGCTGCCCAACCGGGCTGCTGGTCGTGACCATCGACGCGGCGATGGCGCGGTGGAGCGCGCGGCCGATCGACACGGGCCACCCTGGCTGGACGCTGACGCCGCTGGTGCTCGGGCCCCAGGGCGTCCCGGTCGTCACCGACGCCGCGCAGGCGAAGGCGGCGCCGGAGGTGGCCGTGCTCTCCGCGATGGCGCACGGACAGAGCGAGGCGGCGGAGGCGATCGGCTTGGCGTTCTTGGCGGCGGCGGACGAGCTCGATGAGGAGCGCCGGGCCGTCTACGGGGACCTGGTGCTATCCTCGCTCAACGCAGCGGCGAGGCGGAAATTGGAGGCGATGATGAAGAGCGGTTACCAGTTTCAGAGCGAATTCGCGCGCGGCTACGTAGCGAAAGGTCGGCAGGAGGGGATCCTCGAAGCCAAGGCGCAGGCGGTGCTCACCTTCCTCGAGGCCCGTGGGCTCGAGGTCCCCGTCGAGGTGCGGGAACGCGTCCTCGCGAGCACCGACCTCGCCGAGCTGGACCGCTGGATCCGCCGCTCCGCCGTCGTCAGCGACGCCCGGGAGCTCCTCGCCACGACCGGCTCCTGAACCGACGTCGCGGGCTTCAGGAGCAGACGAGCGCGCTGCTCCTGTCGCCGCGGTGCCTACGGCGATGGCTCATGCTGCGCCAGCCAACCTCTCCGCGCTCGCCTGCCTGACCGCCGGCGGGCAACGCCGTCACCCCGGACGCTGTCGCTATGCCAGCTTGCGGTACGACGGGCTCGGGGTCGCCTCGCTCTTCAAAATGACAATTGACACGCTGGAGCCGGGAAGCGCGGAAGCTGGATACCCGAAGGAATCCGTAGGGGCGGGACTACCCAAGCCACGGAGGAGAAGACGAGTCGGAAGACGAAGATGTGGGCAGCGGACAGCTTGAGATGGCGGGGTCGTGCCCGCCGAGATTAGGCCGTCCGCCTCTGGGACAGCTACGTCGACGAGAACCCCTTGCCGTTCGTCGAGAGCTGCATCACCGGCGTCGAAGGTTTTGCAGAGCTCGCTCCCTTGTGGGCGCTCCTCTCGTGCTTCTTCCCGAGAAAGACCGCAGAAGGACGCCTGCGCCTCAGCCGATTCGACGAGATGGTCTTTTCCCTCCTCTCGTCCGAGTGGCAGACGGCCCTGGCGTTGGCCGTTCATCAATCGGAGACGCGAATGCACCTGTGGCATCTCCTCTCCTGCACAGGCGACCGGTTCCTGGAAGCTCGTCTGGATCAATGGGCAAAGCATGATTCGAGCGCCGCCGTCGAGCGCGCTCCTGGCCCGAAGCCGCCTGGCCACCCGATGCTCTCGAAGGTGTACCGTCTCACGGAACGTGGGATGCGCTTCGAGAGACGGGGCTCGATCAGCTCGGGGACGCACCAAGCCTGCCCATGGCGGGGACCGCGGCGTACTCGCCCGCGGCCCCCTGGGTGCTGCTCGACGACGGACGGCTCGCTCGTTCGTGAGCGCGGGTCTCCCTGGCGGCGGCGAACGAGCTCGATGAGGAGCGCCGGGCCGTCTACAGGGACCCGGTGCTATCCTCGCTGGACGCAGCGGCGAGGCGGAAGTTGGAGGCGATGATGAAGAGCGGTTACCAGTTCCAGAGCGAATTCGCGCTCAGCCACATAGCGAAGGGGCGAGAGGAAGGGTTCCGGGAGGGGAAGGCACAGGACGTGCTCGCCTGCCTCGAGGCCCGCGGGCTGGAGGTCCCGGTCGAAGTGCGAGAACGTGTCCTCGCGAGCAACGACCTCGACGAGCTGGACCGCTGGATCCGCCGTGCCGCGATCATCAGCGACGCCCGGGAGCTCCTCGCCACGACCGGCTCCTGAGAGCGCCCCGGCCCCAGGAGCGGACAAGCAAGCTGCTCCCGTCGCTGGAAGGCGATGGCAGGTAGCCCGTGCGCCAGGCTGCTTCTCCGCACTTGCCTCCTTCAGCGCCCGCGGAGGGCCGGCAGCCAAGGACGCAAGCGATACCCGGGCTTCCGGTACGACACGATCGGCATCACCTCGCTCTTCAGAACGAAAACACACGGCTCCCGCCATGTCGTCCGAGTGAAGCCACCGGGAGTCCAAGCCGGAGCTGAATCGGAGGGCCAGCTGCGCAAGAACCACAGCGGACACAATGGCCGAAGCCTCGCTACGGCGTCGGCGCTCCTCAGGGACCTGAGTCCGCTCGTGTCGCCGAGAGCTCTGACGCGCCACCCTGTGCCCTGATCGTCGGGGCACACGCGCCTCACATGGCGTGATGACCCCGAGGAGCTCCCCGGAATTCATGAGTGGGAGGGCGCTGCTCGGCCCCTGCGGGTCCCACCGCACGAGCCTGGCGCGCCACGCAAATCCAGCATGACTGCAACCACTCGTGAGACGACTCCATGCCCTCAGTGACCCATGAAGCCCTGGTGGAGCTGTTCAAGAACCGGCCGGCGCTGGCCGCCGAGCTGCTGCACGACGCGCTCGGCCATCCGGTCCCGACCTTCACGGAGGCGCGCGTCGAGTCCTCCGATTTCACCGAGATCGTCCCCTCCGACCGCCGCGCCGACGTCGTCGTCGTGCTGCTGGTCGGCGAGCAGCAGCAGCCCGCGATGGCCATCGTCGTCGAGGTCCAGCTCGGGGTGGACCCGGACAAGTCCTACGTCTGGCCGGTGTACGTCACCCAGACGCGCGCTCGGCACCGCTGCCCGACCGGACTGCTGGTCGTGACCATCGACGCGGCGATGGCGCGGTGGAGCTCGCGGCCGATCGACACGGGCCACCCTGGCTGGACGCTGACGCCGCTGGTGCTCGGGCCCCAGGGCGTCCCGGTCGTCATCGACGCCGCGCAGGCGAAGGCGGCGCCCGAGGTGGCCGTGCTCTCCGCGATGGCGCACGGACAGAGCGAGGCGGCTGAGGCGATCGGCGTGGCCTTTTTTTCGGGGGCGGTGGACGAGCTCGATGAGGAGCGCCGGGCCGTCTACGGGGACCTGGTGCTATCCTCGCTGAACGCAGCGGCGAGGCGGAAATTGGAGGCGATGATGAAGAGCGGTTACCAGTTTCAGAGCGAATTCGCGCGCGGCTACGTAGCGAAAGGTCGGCAGGAGGGGATCCTCGAAGCCAAGGCGCACGACGTGCTCGCCGTCCTCGAGGCCCGCGGGCTCGAGGTCCCCGTCGAGGTGCGGGAACGCGTCCTCGCGAGCACCGACCTCGACGAGCTGGACCGCTGGATCCGCCGCTCCGCCGTCGTCAGCGACGCCCGGGAGCTCCTCGCCACGACCGGCTCCTGAACCGACGCCGCGGGCTTCAGGAGCAGACGATCGCGCGGCTCCTGTCCTGGCAGGCGATGGCAGGCCGGCCGGGCACCATCCTACTTCTCCGCCCTCGCCTCCTTCAGCGCCGGCGTCAGTGGCGGTAGCCACGGACGCGAGCGTGGCCCAGATCGGCGAGGGTGCCGGCGGTGAACGGTGAACGCTGGCGCTCCTATGGGGCCGCGGTCTTCACCCATCGGACGCGGGAAGCGGGATCCGTGAACCCCGAGCTCAGGGCGATTCCCCGTCATCGCCCGCCTCGCCGTCTCCCGACTCGCCCTCCTCCGACGCGCCGTCTTCCGGCTCGGCCTCCTCCGACTCGTTGCCCTCCTCCCCCTCCTCTTCTCCTCCGCCGTAGGCGCCGCGGGAGGCGGGGAACGGCGCATAGTCCTTCATCTTCTCGGTGCCCGCGTACCAGTACTCCGCGGCGGCGCGCAGCCTCCGCTCGGCGTTCACGACGAGGGTGTACGCGGCGTCGCGGAGCTTGCGCGAGCGCACCGCCTCGAGAGAGAGCTTCTTGTCGGCGAGCATGCGCGCGAGCAGCGGCGAGAGCTCGCGGAGGCGGTCCGCCGCGGCGCCCTCGCCGCGCGGCGCCTTGTGAATGGCCTCCGCGTGCTCGGCGCAGAGCAAGAGGAGATCGGAGGCGTCCTGGACCAGATCCGCGTCGCCGCTGCCCGCCCGGATCGCCATGAGCCGCTTTTTCCCTTCGGGGCTCTTCTTGAAGCGGAGATCGAAGAAGCGGAGCAGCGATTGCTTGATCTGGACGGCCTCGGCGGCCGGCTTCACGAAGGCCGCGGCGGCCCGCTCCTGGCGCTGCTGCGTCGCTTGCCAGCGCGATTGCACGACGCGCAGGAGCTCGATCTTCTCACGAAACCCGCGGATCTCCTCGCGCGTGAGCGTGGGCTCGCCCTCGGCGAACGGCGTGCGCACGAGATCCGCCGCGTCGCGCTCGGCGGCGAGCTGAATGCGGCTCGACCAGATGACGCGCCGAGCGAGCTTGCCTGGAAAGAGGGTGGTGTCATCGCCGAGCGACTCGGCCTCTCGGAGCAGCTCGGCCTCTCGCTCGGCGCTCAGCGTGAGCTCGGGCGCACCGCCCGACGATCGGCGCGCGCCTCCGGCGTCGCTCGAAGCGCGCGTGTTCTTGGCGTTCTTGGTCCTGGAGGAAGCGGCGATGGGTGCCTTCGTTGCCATGGCGATGAAATGTCTCCTTGTCGAGGTCAGCGCCCCTCAGAGCAGAGGCGCGGTCGCTCAATGGGGAAATCGGTAACGCCAAGGCTTCGGGTCACAGGAGAGCACGATACCGACGCTTTCGTCGCAAGGTCGCAAGGAGACAGAGGCGCCGCGCAAGCGGACACCGAGGCTGCGCAGCAGCGGTGCAGCAGCGGCAACGGCCCTGCGCAGGCGTCGGGCCATGGTGACCCAGGGCAGCAACTGGGCGTGCAGAGGGGCGCTGGGGCTGCACAGGAACCACGTGATCGTGCGATAGGACACCCAAATGGGTGCGCAGGAGGGTCGCGAGGGCCGCATAGGAGCCACGCGATCGTACGATAGGACACATCAATGGGTGCGCAGGCGGCTCGCCGGGGCTGCGCAGCTGGGCGCCGAGGCTGCGCAGGAAGGTCGCCGAGCCTGCGCGGCAGGGCCGCCGGGGCTGCGCAGCTGGGCGCCCAGGCCGCGCAGAAAGGTCGCCGGGCCTGCTCAGCAGGGTCGCCGGGGCTGCGCAGCTGGGCGCCGAGGCTGCGCAGCCCCGGCGGCCCTGCCGCGCGGGAGGGCGTCGAGGCCGCGCAGCAGGGCCGCCGGGACCGCGCAGCCGGGCCGCCGGGACCGCGCAGCACAACCGCTGGGGCTGCGCAGAAGGGCGCCGACGCCTGAACGACCGGGAGCCCTGGTAACACTTTAGACCGGGAGCCTAGGTGACACTTTCTGGGCTCCCGGGATCGCGGTCCGCGAGGCTCGGAGCCGCGGTCCGGGTGGCTGCCGTCACTTACCGGGGGGTGAGTAGACGCAGACCAATACGATTGGTTACGCGAACGGGGTTCTTCGTCGTCACGTACCAGCAGCCTATTAACGCAATCCGAGTCTCAAGACAAAGACAAAAGCCGTCATCGTCTCTCTTTGCGCGCGGTCGCGCCAGTTGACGGTGCCGAGGCGAGTGCCGCCAAAGGCTAGAAGCGAAGCTCATTCGAGGGGGGGCCGGGGGGGGAGACTGGCAACTTGTGAGTTTGCTGTTGGTTCGTTGTGAAGGCGCTCAGCGCTGCTTCTCGAAGCGGAGCTCCTTGTTCTTGAGCGTGACCTTTGCAAGCAGAACCGGCCCGTAGTAGAGGCTCCAGCCATCTTCCTCGACCGGATCGAGCCCCACCGGTTCGTAAGCGAGCAGCCGGGACACTCTCGTCTTCGAGGTCTGCCCGGCGAAGCTCAAGCGGCCCATATCGTCCAGTTTCCGCACCTTCATCGTGTCGGCATACTCGGGCGACTTGGGTCTCTCGGGCAGGCATCGACGAGATGGCGTGTACCGAGACGACGGCGTCTTCATCTCGAGTGCCTCATGCGGACGCTCCGTGTTGTACACCCGTCGGAACTGATCGAACGCGCGCTGCTGTGCGAGCATGGACGCGGCCGGCGGGCTTGCCACTTCGTCCTTTAGCGTGCGATGCATCCGCTCGTGCCGACCGTTCTGCTCCGGATGGCCGGGCTCGATTCGCTCCGGCGTAATGCCGAGCTGAATCCACCAGACGGACAACGCGGAGAGCCCACCGATGCCCGGGCTTGCGAACGGAGGCCCATTGTCCGAGCGGATTCGCGCCGGGAGGCCAAACTCTCGAAACGCTCGCTCGAAGTGAGGCCTTACAGCGATGTCATCTGCCTTGACGAGACCCTCGCACTTGAGTAGAAAACGGGTCGTGTGATCCGTGATGGTCAGCGGGTAGCAGCGCGTCTTGTCGCTGACCACGAAGTGCCCCTTAAAGTCCACGCACCACGTTTCATTCGGATACGCTGTCGGCGCGATCGGCAGCGGGTGCATGGGCGGATGAACCCGACGGCGGCGCGGCGGAATCAACCCGTGCTTCTTGAGTGCGTCGCCGATCGTGCTGGCGGCTGGCAGCTCCTTGACGCCTAGCGACTCCAGTCGCGCACGCAACTTCTTCGGCCCCCACTTCGGGTGCTCCTTGCGAAGCTCGATCAGCTTGTCGAGCACTTCCGCCGGCGTCCGATGCGGGCATGAGTGTGCCACCGGCCGATGCTCTGCGAGCCCGGCAGCGCCACGCGCTTCATAGCGCGCGACCCACTTGTAGCCTGTTTTCCGGCTGATCCCGAAGCGCTCGCAAAGCGCCGTGAACGTCTCGTCGGACTCGTTGACCAAACTGACGAAATGAACGCGCTGATCCATGGGACAGATCGCTTTCCAGGGCACCGACACCTCCGGTCGGTTTCCTACAAAAACCGAGAGCCTGTTACCTAGGCTCCCGGTCTGATCTGTCACCCAGGGTCCCGGTCAACTTTGTAACCCAGGCCCCCGGTCTGTACCCGCCGCGCAGCAGGCCTGCCGGAGCCGCACAGCCCCTAGAGCACCGATCACGCTGGAGTCACGAGGAAATCAACAGAAGGGAAGAGCAACCGCAAGGGCGCGAGGGGCGCAAGGGGAAGGCAAGAAAATATCTCGTCTCTGGTCCCTTGCGCCCCTCGCGCCCTTGCGGTTGCTCTCCTTCCCGCATTCCTTGCCCTTGGAGCTTGCTTCCCGGAAGAACGGTTGAACCACGCAACTTCTTGAATTCAGACAACTTTCAACCTGTTCGGCGCGCTAGTAATACAGCCGCACGTCGGTGAGCGACGAACGAGCTGGGCTCCACCGGAGTGCGGACAAGCCAAGCGTCACGAGCACCCGCCCGCCCATCGAGATCCGCTGAGATTCCGCGACGTGCGGCTGTAGTACCAGGGGCCCCGCGGATCACGAGGCGTGATGACCCCGAGGAGCTGCCCGGAATTCACGGGTGGGAGGACGCTGCTCGGCCCGTGCGGGCTCCACCGCGCGAGCGTGGTAGGCCACGCAAATTCAGCATGATTGCAACCACTCGTGAGACGACCCCACGCCCTCGGTGACCCATGAAGCTCGGCGATGGCGCACGGAGAGAGCGAGGCGGCGGAGGCGATCGGCTTGGCGTTCTTGGCGGCGGCGGACGAGCTCGATGAGGAGCGCCGGGCCGTCTACGGGGACCTGGTGCTATCCTCGCTGAACGCAGCGGCGAGGCGGAAGTTGGAGGCGATGATGAAGAGCGGTTACGAATTTCAGAGCGAGTTCGCACGCAGCTACGTGGCAAAAGGCGTGGAGAAGGGTCGGGAGCAGGGAATCCTCGAAGCCAAGGCGCACGACGTGCTCGCCTTCCTCGAGGCCCGCGGGCTCGAGGTCCCCGTCGAGGTGCGGGAACGCGTCCTCGCGAGCACCGACCTCGACGAGCTGGACCGCTGGATCCGCCGCTCCGCCGTGATCACCGACGCCCGGGAGCTCCTCGCCGCGACCGGCTCCTGAACCGACGCGCCGGGCCCCAGGAGCCGCCGAGCGCGCCGTTCCCATCGCCAGACGGCGGTGCAGGGCGTCCCCTGCACCAGCCTACTTCTCCGCGCTCGCCTCCTTGAGCAGCGGCGGCAACGCCGGCAGCCCTGGACGCGGCCGATACCCCGGCTTCCGGTACGACAGGATCGGGATCGCCTCGTTCTTGTACGGCGCGATCTCCCCCGGCTTCGGGCACTGATCTCGCACCCAGTACACGTCGTACGCCACGATCTCGTCCTCCGGCCGCCCGGTCCGCTCATGGTACCTGAGCAGGTAGTCCTGGAGGCCCGGCTTGCGAAACGGCTTGTTCCGGTCGAGCCGGATCCGGTTGAAATAGTCCTGCTGGATCTGCCCGAGCCCCAGCCCCCGCGCGTCGGAGAGGTTCAGATCGGGCGGGAGCCCCGTGAACGGATCCACGTGCCGGCCATCGACCGTTATCGCGTCGACGCTGATCGACCCGTCCTCCGTGATCGGGTTCGGCGCGAACATCCCCCACCCCTGGAGGGTCCGCGGATACACGATCGTCGCCTGCACGAACTTCGGCTGAGTGTGCTTGAGGAACGCAGGCACGCTCTTGTTCTCGTTGAGCGCCTGGCTCACCGCGCAGAGCCCGAGGTACGCAATCACCACCTCCCGCGCGATCACCCGGCCACGGGCGAGCCGCTCCCGGAGCGGCGACGGGCTCTCCACGACGCCGACAGCCCTCCCGCGCGGCGCCCGCGTCAGCCCGAAATACCGCGCGATGCCGTCGCGCCGACGCGACACGACCCCGAGCAGCGCGCCCGGCGCGCCGAGGGTCAGCGCCCAGAGGAACGGCCAGGCAAAACGACCTCCAGGGAGCGCCCGCACGACCTCGCGCAACGCCGCCGCCCCGCGGAACACCCGCCCATCCGCCGGGTCGCTCGGGTCGCGCACCTCGAAGAGCTCCGCCCTAGGCTCCCCTCCCCCGGCCGCCTCCGCGCCGCCCGCCGGGACGGCGCGCGCCTCCTCGAACCGGAGCAGCTCGAGGTTGTCGAGCCGGACAAGGAACCGCATGAGGGCGAAGGCGAGCGGCGAATCGCCGTCATAGACGACGACCCGGGGCGCCGCGCCGCGGCGATACCAGCGCGCGAGCGCGTCCCAGTGCTGCGCCGTCGGCAGCAGGAACGACCAGCCGATCATGAACCACGAGAACGGGCCGAGGCGCATCATCACCCCGAAACTCCCGTGCAGGGCCCACATCCCGCCCATCGCGAGCGCCCGCGTGAAGCGGCGGCCATACGGCGAGAGGATCCACGTCACGAGCAGCGCCTCGACCACCAGCACGCCCCAGGTGAGCCCCTTCATCGCCCAGAAAGGGATGAGCTCCCGCGCGATGACGGCGATTCCGGTCACCATGCGATCGAGGTGCAAGACGTAGTGCACCGTCTCGCCGCGATGCCAGATCTGGCCCGACTTGTTGACGACGTTGAAATAATAGATGGTCGCCAGGTTCAGGATCGCGAGCAGCACGATCCCCGAGACGTACGGCCGCTCGGCCCACTCGGGGCGCCTCCGATCCGCGAGATCGGCGGCCGTCCGCTCCCGCCGCTCGCGGTAGGAGCGAATCAGCGCGTCGACGGAGAAGCGCCTGCCCGTCGGCATGAACATGGCCCAGCAGGTGATGATGTTCACGACGACATAGCCGCCGTTCTCGATCATGACGATCCGGTTGTCCCGGCTCGCCACGAGCACGAACGACAGGATCGCGAACAGCCGAGTGTGCCAGCCGACGAAGTAGCAGAGGAAGCAGAAGAGCGAGAGCGCGAACGCGACGTGGACCTCTCCTGTCGACGAGAACGCGTGATACAGGCTGAAGTTGTATCCGCTGCTCGGGTGGAAGAGGTGATAGTGGTTGGTGAGCACCCCGTCGTTGCTGTAGATCCAGCTCGCCTCGGCCCAGTGGCGCACGCAGTCGGCCGAGAGGAGGAAGCCGAGCACCAGCCTGAACAGGCCGAGCGTGCGGACGTCGATGGTGCAGTAGTGCTCCTTGATCCACCGCCCCACGCGCCGTAGTCGGCCCTCGGCCGGCCGCCTCGGGGCCCCGCCCTCGGGCGCTGGCGGCGCGCCTTCACCGCGCGGCGCGCTCTCCTGCGGCGCGCCCTCATCGGGCGGCGCGCTCTCCCGTAGCGCGCCTTCGTCGGACGGCACATCCCCTGTCGGCGCGCCTTCGCCGGGCGGCACATCCCCTGTCGGCGCGCCTTCGCCGGGCGGCACATCCCCTGTCGGCGCGCCTTCGTCGGAAGTCACATCCCCTGTCGGTGCGCCGTCATCGTCCGGCGCGCCCGCGCCGGTTCCGCGCGCCGCGTCGGGTGCCGCGGCGCTCGGGTCCTCGTCAAGCTGACGCATGCGAGCGCCTCAGTTCGGCTTGCCGTGATGGCGGAGGGTCGGCAGGAGGGGCAGGCCCCCCTCGCCCAGCCTTCCCGTGCCGCCCCGCGAGTGCGAGAACAGCTTGTCCCGCTCGAAGCTCGTCGACGCGGGCTCACCCGGCGCGGGGGTCGGCGCCGAGACCCAGTACGCGTCGAAGCCCGACAGCGCCGCCTCACGCCCCGTTCCGGTCGCCTGGGGCCCGCCCTTCGCAAGGTAGTCCCGGAAGGCGCGCTGGTAGTCGGACCACTCCGGCCGCCGGATGCGATCGAGGTAATCGGACCAGAGCTGGCCGAGCCGCGCCCCGGGGTTCCCCGCCGGCTGGAGCTGCGGCTCCTCCCCGGTCAGCGGGTCGATCGGCTGCGACGCGCGCGTCTGGCCGTCGATCACCATCACCTCGTTGCTCCGCGGCGGCTCGGGCGCCATCACGTCCCACTTCGCCAGCATGCGCGGCCACGACGCCACGCCCGCGAGCACCGCCCCCTGCGGGACGGCCGCCGCGCCGGGCAGCGGGTTCTCCTTCGCCGTCTGCGCCAGCACCGCGGCGAGCACCACGAGCACCGCCGCCTCCCGCAGCGACCCCAGCACGAGCCGCGTCGTCCGCACCGCCGGCGCAGGGCCGTCCGATACCGGGCCCGCGCCGCCGTCCGCGTCGTCCTCGTCGGGCAGCGGGACCCCGCACGCCTGCCGGCCAAGGAGCTCGCTGATGCGGTGCCTGCACGCCGCGACAACGTCGTAGAGCGCGTTCAGGAGGTGCGAGATGCCCGGCAGCTTGAGCGGCCAGGCGAGCCAGCCGAGCGGCAACGCCAGGAGCCCCTCGGTGATCGCGGCGCCCCGCGTGTACACGCGCCCCTTCCGGTCGATCGCGAGCGCCGTCCGCTCCACGAGCTCCGGCGTGACCTCCTTCGGCATCGGCACGCGCTCCGTGGCGCCGGTCTGGTTGCGGACGTAGAGCTCGTCGAGCGCGACATTGCCCTGGAACGTCAGGTGCTCGCGCAGATCGAGCCGCTTGACCAGGCGCGCCAGCAGGAGGCAAACGCCGCAGTCGGCGTCGTACACGAGCGTGCGCGCCCGGCCCTCGCTCCAGCTGCGCTCGTAGGCGTCCCAGAGCTCGCCGGGCAGCACGAGCGGCGCCGCGGCGGCGAGCCCCCAGCCGAACAGCCCGAGGTCGAAGAAGATCCCGAGGATCAGCCCGTGCAAGACCATCAGCGCGGCCGCGACCCCGCGCGTCCAGCGGAAGAGCGCCGGGACGAAGAGCAGCGCCGGGATCGCGAGCTGCATGCCCCACGTGCCGAACGTCAGCCCGCGCAGCGTGCCGAGCGGCAGGGCGTCGCGGAGCCAGACGCCCGCGTCGCTCGCAAGGCGCTCGGCGTGGAGCGCATAGTAGAACGCCGTCCCGTCGCGCCACGCCTCCCCGCGCTGCTGGAGCGCCGTACAGAGGTAGATGAGGGCGAGCTGCAGCAGCACGGCCAGCGCGGCGAGCGACGTCGGCGACCACCCGGGCCGGCGCTCGGCCGCGATCTCGGCCTCCGAGACCCTCGACCTGTCGTTCAGCTCGGTGTCGCGCTTCTCGTCCCGGAGGGAGAGCGAGGCGCGCAGGCTGTCGAGCGAGAACCGGCTCCCGCACGGCAGGAACGCGGTGAGCGCGAGGATCGCGATCGCCGCGTAGTTGCCGGCGTTCTCGAGCAGGATGTTCCTCGACGTCAGGCTCACCAGCACGAGCAGCGAGAGGACGTGGAAGACGCGCGTCCGGTGCCCGATGAGGAACAGGGCGTAGACGATGAGCGCCAGCGAGAAGGCGAAGTGGGCCTCTCCCTCCGTCGAGAAGGCGTGGAACAGGCTGAAGACCTGCTGTTTGCCCCGGAGGTTGAAGAGGTGGTTGTGGTTCGGGAGGACGCCCTCGTTCGAGTAGAAGTCCCGCACCCATCGCCACCGCCCGAAGAGGTCGGCGATAAGGACCAGCCCGAAGGTGATGCGAAACAACCCGAGCGAACGGGCATCAAGACGCAAGAAGTGATCGCGAAGTGATTTCACGGAGAGTCCTCGACACGGAATCCGTAATCCGATGCGTGATCGAGCTCAGGGACGCTCGGCTTACGCAACAGCAGAGAGCGCACGCTCCAGAGATCGCCGAAGACGCGGTAGCGCAGCGCGGTCTGGTCGAGGTAGTCGACGCCCGCGGAGCCGCCCGTGCCGGTGCGCCGGCCGATCACCCGCTCGACCATCCGCGCGTGGCGCTGCCGCCAGATGAGCATGGCCTGCTCCATCTCCAGGATGCGGTCGAGCACCTCGCGCGGCCACGCGAGCCGGGGCAGCTCGCGGTAGCTCTCGATGAAGACGATCGCCGCGCGGATCGCCCTGCGCTTCTCGCGCGTGGGCTCGTCGGCCGCCGGGTCGTCCTCGGCGAGCAGGAACGCCTCGGCGCACGCGCTCTCCGCCTCGTAGCGCGCGCGGAGCCGCTCGACGTCCGCCGGGGTGAGCGCCCTGTCGATCGCCATCTGGACCCGGCGCTCGTTCTCCTCGCGCATCGATCGCGTGTAGCTGCGCAGGAAGCACAGGACGCCTTCCGGCTCGCTCGATCCGTCGATCGGCGTGCGCGAGAGCCACTCGTACAGGTAGTGCTTGAGGCTCGGCCCGCTCGCGAGCCGCGCCTCCACGCGACGCGTGGCCGCCGAGGGCAGGCCGTCCGCGGTCTTGAGCGCCTCCTTGTAGCTCCCCTCGCGGCCGAGCGGGATCCGGAGCGCGTCGTCGAGGCCCATCAGGAGCTCGATCTCGCGCAGCTGCGCCGACTGGAAGCCGCTCGCGGGGATGAGCCGATCGCGGAAGTCCAGGTAATCGCGGGTCGTCAGCGTCTCCATGACCCGGAAGTGCTCGATCGCCTGCTCGAAGATGGTGACGACCCGCCGGAACGAGCGCGCCGCGGAGGCGAGCTTCTGATCGGGCACGGGGTTCTGGCGGAAGAGCTCGCGCGCCGAGGTGAGCTCCCGGAGGATGAGCTTGAACCAGAGCTCGTAGATCTGGTGGACGACGATGAACAGGGCCTCGTCGTTGCCGACCTTCTGCTCGTCGTCGTCGAATCCACCCTGGAGGGCGAGCAGCTCCTCGACGTGGATGTAATCCCAGTAATTCATGTCGTTGGTGATTCGGGAGGCGCCGCCAGCGGAGCTCGCGCGGTGTGTTCGCAGCAAGCGGTGCGCCCGCGCCACGAGCAGCGCCGGGAGTCTACTTCCCGCCCCCCCGGAAACGGAAGGGCCTGGCACAGGTCGCACGGAATGCGCGTCGGCGCAAAAATCGACGTGATGCGCCGGTCGAGCGCGCGCGGCGCGGTGTGGCGCGCGCGGGCGGCCTCCACCGCAACGCGCTCGCGCGGCGCGGCGCGGCGCGCGCTTCGAGCGAGCGCGCGCCGTGCTCGGGGCGAGCGCACGGCGCGCGGTGGGCGAGCTCGCGGCGCGTTCAGGGCGCGCTCGCTGCGTCAGGCGGCGCATCGGCCGGGGCGCGCCGCACGCCGTCGGGGCCCATGTCGATGGGCGGCGCGTAGCTCTTCAGCTCGGCCCGCTCGTAGCTCGCGCCGCCCATGGCCTCGATCGCCACCACGCCGACGTCCGGGCAGAACGTCGACACGTAGCGCGCAGGCCTGTCGCCGAGGCGCTCCTCGACGGTCTGCACGCAGCCCGTGAACCGCCCCGCGGGCACCTCGATCGCCGCGTCGACCGCGGTGATCCGCGCGCGGCCGCCGTGCTCGCCGGTCCACGTGGTGCCGGGCGCGAGCGGCTCCTTGAGCACGAAGACGCCCGTGTCGCTGCGGATCACGCCCTCGCCGGTGAACTCGAAGCGCTTCACCCCCGAGGGGAACCGGAGCTCGCCGCGGCGCGCGTCCGCGCGGTGCACGCGCGCGACGAGGAGGCCCTGCTCGCCGCCCTCGCTCATGGTCGCGTAGTGGTAGATGTGCCCATCGACGAGCGGGAAGTAGCGCTCGGCCCGCGTGCCCGACGAGGCGCCCCGCTGCCCCTCGGGCGCCGCGTTCCACGCCGCGGGCCGACCCGGGCCGGGGGCGCCCCCGCAGGCCGTCGACGCGAGCGCGAGCGCCAGCGCGGCGCGCCGCACGGCGGGGAGGCCGCCTGAAGGGCGTCCGGTCTCGGCGTTCACCGCGCTGCCTTCTCGATCGTCACGGGGCCGTGTGGCCTTGGGACCAGTACCAGAGCGCGAGGAACGCGAGCAGACCCATGGCCGCGAAGAGAAGGACGACGGCGAGCGGGTCGGGGTCGATCCGGCGCAGGAGCTCCCGCGCTGCGCGGCGGACCTCGTCGCGCTCGGCCTCCTTCGCGAGCCGCCCCGCGTCCGCGCGGACGCGCGCGTAATCGCCGCGCTCGAACGCCTGCTCGAGGGCCTCGATCTCGGGATCGCGCTGGCGCGCCGGCGCGGCGTTCTCGGGGGCCGGCGCCGCCTTCTCGTCGCGCCGCTTCCCGCGCTTCTTCGTCCGGCGCCGCGGCTCGGCGTCGGCCTGCGCGTCCGGCGGCGAGCTCGGATCCGGCTCGGGCCGGGCGTCGTTGTCGGCCTGCTCCGTGTCCGTCACGTACAGCGCTCGGTGGTGATGAAGGCCATGGCCGAATTCCCGCGGCAGATCCCGGGACGGCGCAGGCTACCTCAAGCCCGGCCGCGTGTGCCCGAAAAAGGCCGGAAAACCCGCGCTCCGCCGGCGCTTTCCGCCGCCGGGGCCGCCCGGGCCCGGCGCGGAAGAGCACACCGCTCCGTGGCGCAGCGAGGCGGAGGGCGCCGAGGCCCCGGCCTACTGCAGCGGCAGCCGATCCCGCTGCCGGTCGACCTCGGCCGGATCCGGGCGGTCTCTCCAGGGGACCAGCGCCTCGCCCTCGCCGCTCACCACGCAGCGGAGCGCCTCGCAGGCGGCCCGGTAGTAGGCCTTGCGGCCGCAGCCGACGGCCTTGAAACGACCGCCGAGCTGCTCCTCGACGCGGACCTCCTTGTCGGCGCAGTCGAGGTCGGAGGTGGCGCGAGCCCGGACCATCGGCTCCGCGTTCGACGGCACGTTGGCCACGCTGCACGCCAGCGAGAGCGCGCCGGCGAGCAGGACGGCGAAGGGGGCGAGGGCGAGAGAAGGTGGACGCACGGCGAGAGCGTAGATCACAGCGGGAGCTCGCGCCGACTCATCTCTGCGCCGGCGGCGGCCATCCTCATCCAGGCCGGGTGCTGTCTTCATGCCGGCGGGGCGCGTCGTCATCCCGGCCGATGCCGTCGCCATCCGGGGACGTAGCCCACCTCACGCGCGCGTGGACTGCCGCTCCGGCCACCCGCTACGCTCGCTGGATCAATGCCCATCACGATGTGCGCCAACCTCGCCGAGCCCCACGCCTCGGGGACGGATCTCGTCTTTGGCGTTCCGCTCGCGCTCGCCTGGCGCAAGCTACAAGATCGCTTCGGCCCGCTGCGCTTCGACCCGCAGACGTCTCTTGCCGACGCAATGAACCGCGTTCCTCTCGACGAGGTCGTCAACCCCGCGTGGTGCGTCACTGGGGCTGGCTTTGGCGGCGAGGGAGTCCTCGAGCAACTGCGCGGCGAGCTCCAGGCCAAGTTCCCTGATGCCGATGCGCAGCTGCTGCCCAGCCGCGTGGCGCCTGACGACCTGCTCGCGTACGGCTATCTCTCGCGCGATCTCCAGTTCCCGACGGTCTTCGCCGTGCGAGATCTCTGGTTTCAGGGGCGGAATGTCCGTGCCTTCGGGATCAACGACGGCCCCCATCCCGACAACCCCGCCCGCTACGCGCAGGTCATCGCGCACGACTATGTGTCCGAGGACGAGTTCGTCATCGAGCTCTGCGCGGGCGACACCGAGGATCGCATCCTCATCGCCCAGATCCCGCCCTGCAGTCGGCTCGGCGTGACGGTGGGGGCTGCGCTCGACCGGCTCGAGCGGCTGCGGCCCGAGGACCGCGCGCTCCGATCCGACGAGGGGCTGTGCGTTCCACGGCTCCAGTTGGAGGTCTTCCGACAGTTCGACGAGCTCACCCATCGGCCTCTCTGCAATCAAGCTCTTCAGGGCGTGAGCTTCGATGAAGTGCAGCAGCGGGTGAAGTTCAGGCTCGACGAGGTGGGCGCCAGCGTAACCGCGGAGGCGGTCATGCACGGATATGGGGTGCCGGCGCGGAAGCGCTATTTCATCGTCCGAAGACCTTTCCTGCTGATGCTGATCCGCCGCTCCGCACCCATTCCGTACCTCGCGCTCTGGGTCGAGACCACGGCGTGGATGCAGGAGCAGCCGGCGCCCGCGCCCCCGGCATTCCCCCCGTTCGATCCGTCGTTATGGAAGGGGCCCCACCTGCGTTGATCGTGGCCCGCGCCACGCCCCGATCGACGAGACGCGGACGAATCCAGCCGCCTGATCTGTGGGGCGAGGGCTGCTCGCGGTCGAGGCGACGGCAGCGGTGTGCCAACGGGTCCCGGGCGGCGCACGACGCGCCGCGGCTAACCGATGCCTATCCGTCCGCCTCTCTGCTCCGCCTGACGACTTGCCCATCTGCTGCCGAGAAGCGCGGACGGCAGATGCGCTTGTTCGCCAGCTGATTCGAGTCAGATGGAGGGCACCGTTTACGCGGCACGTTTCGCGCCTTTGCCATGAGCGCTCCGTCCCGACGTTCGCCGAGGCGGCGGCTTCCCACGCGAATGAGGCGGAGGCGCGATCAGCACTTCGGCCGGGATCTGCATCGACGCGTGGAGCTTTCGGATCATCGGGAGCGTCAGCGCCCGTTTGCGGCCCAAGACCTCCGAGACGCGTGCCCTGGAACCGATCAGCGGCTCAAGCTCCTTGCGAGTCCACCCGAGTTGCTCGCAGCGCGCCTCGATCGCTGCGATCGGGTCTGGCGGCTCAATGGGGAACTGCTTGCGCTCGTATGCGTCGACCAGCGTCGCGAGCGCATCGAGCTCCTGCGCCTCGGGCGAGCCAGGCTCGGCGTCCCAGAGCTCTTCGATCCTGCGAAGCGCCCGACCGTGACTCTCCTCATTCACAACAGGCTCGATCATCGAAGTGCCCTCATACGCTCGTCGCGTCAATTTTGTCGTATTCGGCATGGGTGCCGACGAATCGGACATAGACCAGATACAATGGGCCGTACTTGACTTGAGCGATCAAGCGGTAGTTGTTGCCCTTGATGTCGAACACAACCCGGTTGTTCGGGAGGAAGTCGGCGCTTCCGAAGACGGATTTTATGTCAGCGGGCCCCGTCCAGGAGGCATTCTGGACGATGGAGAACCAGAGCCGCAGCGGAATCTCTGCATCGGCGTGCCGAGTCCAGAACTCAACGAGAGTGCTGCGGCTGAAGACCCTCACGGAGTGGAGGTATATCATGCTCCCACAGTGGGAGCAAGCCGTTCGAGTGCGGCCCTCGGTGGCGGCTGAACCAGGCTCTCCGCCATCGCCCGCCGAACGGCTGGAGCTTCACGCGCGGGGCGCGGAGCCTCGCTTCGCTCGGCGCCGCGCTCCGTCGCCTTGTTCGGCGGCCCAGGTACAGTTCCTTCCTCGCGGCACGGGCGGTTCGACGAGTTCGAGCATCGGCCCCTCTGCAATCAGGCTCTGCAGGGAAAGAGCCTTGATGAAGTGCAGCAGGACGCAGGAGCAGCCGGCGCCCGCGCCCCCGGCATTCCCCCCGTTCGATCCATCGTTATGGAAAGGGCCCCACCTGCGTTGATCGCGCCCCGCTCCCTCCGCCCCGTCGCGCCCCCTCTGCACAGGCGCCGCAGAGCGGCGGTCACCCGCACAGGAGACGGGCCCAGATCGGCGTTTTCGGCGCGGAAGCGCACTCCGGTGCGCTGAGCACCGAAAACGCCGAGATGGGCCCGTATCCGAAGCGGGTGACCGCCGCTCTCAGAATTGGAAGTAGACGAACGGGACCGCGGCCGCGCTCGCCGCCTCGTGGAGCCCGATCGCGATCACGAACAGCAGCGCGCCCTGCACCGGCGCCGGCGCCGCGATGAACGCGCCGCGGGCGCGCTCGTAGAGGCGCTCCGGCACGTAGTGGGACAGGAGCGCGATCCCGAGGAGCGCGATCAGCACGGGCGGCAGGTTCGGGTGGAAGGTCGTCAGCGTGCCGATCTGCCGCAGGATGAGCACGGCCTGCGAGAAGGTCGGCACGCGGAAGAAGATCCACGCGAGGCAGACGTAGTGGAACGTCAGCAGCACGCACAGCGCGCGGACGGCGAGGCGGGCGACGGGCGAGCTCGCGGCCTCGCCCCCGCGCTCGCCCTCGCCGGCGGATCGCCGGCGCTTGATGGCGCGCTGGACGGCACGCGTCACGGCGAGGCCGAGGCCGTGGAGGAAGCCCCAGAAGACGAAGTTCCACGAGGCGCCGTGCCAGAGGCCGCCGAGCAGCATCGTGATCATCAGGTTGCGGTACGTCGCCAGCTCGGAGCCGCGGTTGCCGCCGAGCGGGATGTACAGGTAGTCGCGGAGCCACGTGGAGAGCGAGATGTGCCAGCGGCGCCAGAAATCGGCGAGGTTGTGCGCCTTGTACGGCGCGTCGAAGTTCTTCGGGAACCGCACGCCGAGCAGGAGCGCCGAGCCGATCGCGATGTCCGTGTAGCCGGAGAAATCGCAGTAGATCTGCGCGGCGTAACCGTAGACGCCCGCGAGGACCTCCAGGGCCGAGTAGTTCTCCGGGCGCTCGAAGACGCGGTCGACGAGGTTGAGCGCGAGCTGGTCGGAGAGGACGACCTTCTTCACGAGGCCGATCGCGACGAGGAACAGCGCCTCCCCGCCCTCCTCGGGGGTGAGGCTCGGGGCGCGCTCGAACTGCGGGAGCAGGTCCCGCGGGCGAACGATGGGTCCGGCGACGAGGTGCGGGAAGAACGCGACGAAGAGCAGGTAGCGGAGGTAGCTCTTGTGGGGCGGGAGCTCGCCCCGGTACACGTCGACGACGTAGCTCATCGACTCGAACGTGAAGAACGAGATGCCGACCGGGGGCAGGAGCACCCGGAACGCGTGGCCGACGCTCACCGGCTCGCCCGTGACCAGGGCGCGCAGCGCCGCGGCGTTCTCGAGCGCGAAGTTCCAGTACTTGAAGAACCCGAGGAACCCGAGGTTCAGCACCACGGTGGCGATGAGCATCAAGCGCCGCGCCCTGGGCCGCTCCTCGCGGGCGATCGCCCGCGCGAGCAGGAAGTCGACGGTGGATGAGGCGAAGATGAGCGGCAGGTAGCGCCAGTCCCAGGCCGCGTAGAACCCGTAGCTCACGAGCAGCAGGAACACGAGGCGCGGCCAGGCGCCGGCGTACCGCACGAGCGCCCACGATCCGACGAAGACGGCGGCGAAGAACTCGGCGTAACGGAGGGTATTGAAGAGCACGGCCGGTCGGCGCCCGGGTCAGGCAGCGGCGGAGGGATCGGCGCGCGGCAGGGCCGAGCGCGTTGTCGAGGAGGAGCGGGCTACCCGGGCGGTGGGCGCCGTCTACCACAGGGGGCGCCGCGCGGTCGCGCTCCTGGCGCTGCCCGATCGCGCCGCGCGGTCACGCTCACAACGCGGCGCCCTGCGGAACAGCGCGGAACAGCGCGGAACAGCGTGGAACAGCGCGGTACGGCGCGAAATAGCGCGGAACGGCGCGGAACAGCGCGGTACGGCGTGGAACAGCGCGGTACGGCGCCGGGAACGCAACCGCGCGGCGCCATGTTTCGACGGCGCCATGGCGCGGCGCCATGTTGAACGGCGCCCCGCGTCGTGCCAAGGATGGAGCCGATGCTGGGTCGCCTGATCATCGGGGTCGTGAAGGGGCTCATCGTGGGGGGCTTGCTGGGCTTCGGGCTGGCGAAGCTCGGCTACGGCGCGCCCATCGCGATCGTCGCCTACCTGGCCGCGGCGCTCGCCGGGGTCCTCGTGGGGCTCGTCGCCGGCAAGCCCATCTGGGCGAAGGACGCGAAGATCGAGGCGGGGATGAAGGCCTTCGTCGGCGCGCTGCTCGGCGCCGGCCTGATGTATGCCGCGCGCCGGTGGCTCACCGTGCCGGTGCCGGTGCCGCTCGGCGAGCTCGGGGGCGCGAACCTGTCGCTCGGCGAGGCCGCGGGGAGCGCCGGGACGTTCGGCGGCCTGGCGGTCACGTCGCTCGCGGCGATCGCCGCGCTGCTCGGCGGCTTCTACGAGGCCGACAACGACCCCTCGGACGAGGAGAAGCCGGGCGCGAAGCCGGCGGTGAAGGCGGCGGCCGGGGGCAACAACAAGCGCATCGCCGCCCCCGCCGCGGCGGACGAGCTCGACGACGACCTCGAGGTCGAGCCCGAGAAGAAGCGCGCGAAGAAGTAGCCCGTGCCGTTCGCGCGGGCCCTCCTCTACGCGGTGTCGCTCGGCGCGCTCGCGCTCGTCGCGCGCTCGCTGCTCGTCGCGCCGGTGTCCATGGCGGTCGCGTGCGCAGCCATCATCGGCTACCTCGCGCTCGTCCTGTGCGGGGTCTTCTTCCTCGGGCTCGGGATGTTCGTTGACGTGGTGAAGCGCGGCCCGCCCGGCGCGCGGGGCGTGGCGCTGACGTTCGACGACGGGCCGAGCCCCGAGCACACGCCGGCGGTCCTCGATCTCCTCGACGAGGCGGGCGCGAAGGCCACGTTCTTCGTGATCGGCCGCAAGGCCGAGGCCCACCCGGAGCTCGTCCGCGAGATCGCGGCGCGGGGCCACGCCATCGCGCTGCACAGCCACGCGCACGACCGGCTCTTCTCGCTGCGCTCGGCCCGCCGGGTCGAGCGCGACCTCCGGCAGAACCTCGACGTCATCGAGCGGATCACCGGCGCCCGCCCCACCCTCTTCCGCCCGCCGGTCGGCCACACGAGCCCGCGCATCGCCCGCGTAGTCGACGCGCTCGATCTCGACGTCATCGGCTGGTCGGCGCGGGGGTTCGACGGGCTCCCCGGGGCCGACCCCGGGCGGGTGGCGTCGCGGATCATCCCGGGGCTCCGCGACGGGGCCATCGTGCTGCTCCACGATGCGGCCGAGCGCGACGACCACGCGCCCGCGGGGCCCCTGGCGCTCCCGCGCATCCTGGCGGCGATGGAGCAGCGCAACCTGGTCGGGGTCCGCGTCGACGCGTGGCTCGACGACGGCGCCCGGGACGACGGCGCGGCATAACGCGGACGCGCCGCGCTACCTCTCCGACATCAGCCTTTGAAGGCGACGAGCGCGCCGTGCGCCCAGCCATCGCGGTGACATCGGACGACGCCTCGCGCGAGATCGCCACAGACGCGTAGCCCTCGAAGGCGGCGACAACGTGCTTGGGGCGCGGGCTGGGTGGCGCGGTGCGCGCGCCCAAAGGCGCTTCGCCCCGCTGCGCGGGCGCCTGCCGAGGCCTGGATCCGCGCTGCGCACGCAGGAGGTCGCCCGAGCAGGGCTGAGCGGGCCACTGCACCGGCGGTGAGGGCCGACGCGGCGGTGGGTAGCCGGCTCCGGCGAACATCGGGTATCGTGGGGCGCATGACAAAATGGGCAGCGTGGGGATTGATCGCGGCGATCACGACGGTGCCGGCTTGCGGCGACGACAGCGCCGACAGCACCAAGGGCGACGAGGACACCGCGACGGCGAAGTGCTTGGCGTTCGCCAGTACCTGGTGCAGCCGCGCCGTCGGTTGCCTGGTGACGGTCGGGACGCTCCCCGAGTCCCAGCAAGCCGAGGAACAGGACAGTTGCGTCAACGTGGCGTTCGCGGCGGCGCGCTGCGAGGACGCGGTCGCGGTCAGCTCCAGCTACGACCAGTGCCTCGACGACGTCGAGGCCAAGCCCTGTTCGGACTGGGACGTTCCGGCAACAGAGATCTCGACGGTGACACCGCCGAGCTCGTGCAACGGCATCATCCTGCTGCCGTGACGCGCGCGGGCGGGCTGCCCGCGCCAGCGCCGGTCGATGGGGACGTCGCGCCGCAGCGATGCGGCAGCTCGCGCTTTCACCAGCCAAGGGACATCCGGCTGGACGTGGCTGCGTCCAGGAGCCCGGGGACCCGGCTATCGCCACCGCATGACGATATCCACCGGAGCGGTCGAGGCTGTGATGCCGGCGCTGGCTGCTCGCGTCCACCGGAGCCATGCGGCGATTGGAGAGCCGTGGTAGGATCTCGTCACCATGTACGCTAACGGCCGCCCCTCCATGCAGCCCTCGCGTTCGCTCCCGCCAACCCCGACAGCGCTGCAAGAGAGAAGGGCTTTGCAGCTCGGCGGCGGGGCGGCGCAGCGCCCGCCCCATCCGGCGACCGTAGCGCAGCGGCGCGAGGCGCCGTTCGGAGGAGCAAAGGCGCTGCCGCCCCATCCGGCGACCGTGGCGCAGCGGCGCGAGGCGCCGTTCGGAGGAGCAAAGGCGCTGCCGCCCCATCCGGCGACCGTGGCGCAGCGGCGCGAGGCGCCGTTCGGAGGAGCAAAGACGCTGCCGCCCCATCCGGCGACCGTGGCCCAGCGGCGCGAGGCGCCGTTCGGAGGAGCAAAGACGCTGCCGCCCCATCCGGCGACCGTGGCCCAGCGGCGCGAGGCGCCGTTCGGAGGAGCGAAGACGCTGCCGCCCCATCCGGCCCTCGCGCGCCGGGCGCCGGCGGGCCCCCCCCACGGAGCGGAGGCACAGGCTCGCTATGAGGCCGCGCAGGCGTCCTACAATTTCACCTCCCACGCTCGCGCAAGAGCGGAGCAGCGCATCATCGATCCGCAGTGGGTCATCGATCATGCAACCGAGGTTTGGGATTACCAGGACAACGAACAGGCGCGGGTGGGCTACTGGTGGTGGAATCAGACGCTGGGGGAGGGGGACTTCGTCGCCACGGCGAACGGAAGGGTGATCACCACGTTCTCGCGGTCAGAGATCGGTAGCTACATGAGGGCAAGGAACGGCCGCAAGCGCGAGAAGTCCTCGGTTCCTGGTCCGTTCAATCTATCTTCCAAGAAGAAGGAAGACGAAGACAAGGGGGGCAAGGGGGGCAAGCCCCCGCCCACGGCATTCGGCAACGCGCCCTCGTGGGCGAGGCTCGTCGGGAGCTCTTGAGCCGGGCGAGCACGTCCGGCGCGACGCTGCACGCTCCGGCAGCGAGTCCACGCGAGCGTCGGGCTCGACGTTCGGCCGGGGGCCATGCCTTTCGAGGGGGTGCGCTCCGTCGCCACGTTCTCCACAAATCCACGGGAATGCGATAAATCGAGATCTCTTGGCATCGCGGAACAGTCCCTGGCGGAATTTCTGACACACGGAACTACAGAGCCAGGCGAAACCTACGCCGGGGCGCGGAGCGGGGCGGAGCCCCGAGGAAACAAGTCCGGGCCGCCCGCGTGAAGGCTCCGTGAAGCCGCGCAGCAGTCCGGCCCTCGATGGCCGGGGCTTCCGGCGGGCGGCGCTAGACCGGCCGCGCCGGGTGGCGCTACGCTCGGTCCGATGCCCGCACCGGTGAGTCTGACGCTCTTTGCGCATGTCGCCGGGAGACCGGAGGACGAGCTCGACCTCGCCGAGGCGGCGCTCCTCATCGACGACGCCGCCTACCCGGGGCTCGACATCCCGCACTACCTCGGCGTGCTCGATCGGCTCGGCGGCGAGGCGCGGCGCGCGATCGAGCGCCCCCTGCGCGCCGCGGAGGCGACGCCGGGCAGCGGCCCCATCGAGCAGCTGCTCCGGTGGTTCTACGGTGACCTCGGGTTCCACGGCAACTCCGGGGACTACTACGACCCGAAGAACAGCTACCTGCACGAGGTCCTGGATCGCCGGACGGGCATCCCCATCACGCTCGGCGTCGTGCTCCTCGAGCTGTGCTGGCGCGCGGGCATGGAGGCGCAGGGCGTCTCGTTCCCGGGCCATTTCCTCGTGAGGACGCCGGTCCGCGGCGGCGTGCTGCTCATCGACCCCTTCGAGGGCCGCCTGCTCGGCCGGGACGACCTGCGCGCGCTGCACACCCGCGCCACCGGCGCCACGCGCGATCCGGATCCGCGGCTGCTCGTGCCGGCGCAGAAGCGGCAGATCCTTGTGCGCATGCTGAACAACCTGCGGTCGATCTACTCGAGCCGCTCGGACGCGTCGCGGCTGCGCAGCGTGCTCGAGCGGATGCAGGTGCTCGCGCCGACCGAAGAGCTTCGGAAAGAGCTCGATCAGCTCGGCGGCGAGCGCCCGTGGCCGTCGGTGGGGCGCGAGGTGAACTGACGCGGCCCGCTCGCCGCTCGCGCACCGCGCGCGATCGGATACGCTCGTCGGCATGGGTCAACCCGCCACGACCCCCCCGACCTTCGAGGAGCTCTACCAGAGCATCCGCGCCCTGCCCGAGCACCTGACGGGCGAGATCCTGGAGCCCGGGGTCCTCCGCACGACGTCGCGGCCCGAGAAGCGCCACCGCCGCGCGGCCAGGCTCTGCCTGCACGGCCTCGTCCCGTTCGACGCGAACGTCGGCGGCGCCGGCTGGTGGATCGAGCCCGAGACGGAGATCCGTTTCCCCGGCGGCCGGCTCGCCGTGCCTGACCTGTGCGGCTTTCGGGTCGAGCGGGTCCCCGAGCTGCCGGACGAGAACCCGCTGACGATCCTTCCCGACTGGTGCTGCGAGGTCCTGTCGCCGCGGACCGCCCGCGACGACGTGGCGGTGAAGCTGCCGCTCTATGCGCGCTCCGGCGTCGGCTGGAGCTGGATCGTGGACCCGATGCGCCGGCTGGTCGAGGTCTTCGAGACGGTCGGCGGGAGGCCGGCGCTCACGGCGACGGCGCAGGACGACGAGCGCGTCGTGCTACCGCCCTTCAACGGAGAGCTCGCGGTCGCCTCGTGGTGGATCCCGGGCGCCGTCGAGGAGTAGAGCGCTCCCGCCCAGGGAGGGCGGGCACGCTGCCAGGCGGGGGAAGCGAGGGCCATTGCCGATCGCTCCGGTCGTGTGGGAGCGCGCGTTGGCCTTCCCATCAGCCATGCCTGTCGGCCGCCCCCGGCAGCAGCACCACGAACCGCGCCCCGCCTTCCGCGCCTCGCTCGACCCCGATCGTGCCGCCGGCCGCCTCCACGAGCCCCCGGCACACCGCGAGCCCGAGCCCCGTCCCCTCGCCGACCTCCTTGGTCGTGATGAACGGCTCGAACAGCGTCTCGCGGACCGCCTCCGCGATCCCCGGCCCGTTGTCCTCGACCTCGATCCGCGCGCCGCCGGACGTCCCCCGCGACGCGCGCACCGCCACGCGCCCCCCGAGGCGCGGCGCCGCGTCGGCCGCGTTCAGGAGGAGGTTCAGGAGCAGCTGCACCAGCTGCCCGTGCAAGAGCGGCACGGGCGGCACGTCGGGCGCGACGTCCCGCACGAGCTCGATCGCGCGGAACGTCTTCTGCGGCGCCACCAGCGAGACGACATCGTCGATCGCCTCCGCGACCGACCCCGAGGGGTGGTGCCCTTCCTGCCCGTCGGCGCCGGCCTCGGCCGCGCCGCGCGCCGCCGGCCTGGCGAAGTCGAGCAGGTCGCGCAGGATCTTGTGGATCCGCTCCGTCTCCCGCTTCATCCGCTCGACGAAATCGCGCTCCTCGGCCGGCGTGAGGCCCCCGGCGAGCAGCAGATCCTGCAGGCCGAGGATCGCCGCGATCGGGTTGCCGATCTCGTGCGCGAGCCCCGCCGCGAGCCGCCCGACGGACGCGAGCCGCTCCGAGCGGACCAGCCGCTCCTGCGCGCTCTTCAGGTCCGCCGCGTAGCGCTCGACCTCGGCGATCTTCGCCCGCAGCGACTCCTCGTCGGCGCGGAGGCGGCTCGTCATGAGCGCAAGGCTCGCCCCGAGCTCCGCGAGCTCGCGCGCGCCGGCCCGCGGCACATCGAGATCGCGCGCCCCGCCGGCCACGCGGCGCGCTGCCTCCGAGACGGCGTCGATCGGCCGCACCACGAGGTGCGTCATGGAGATGTACGCGAACACGAGCAGCGCCAGCGCCACGATGCCCGTGTAGAGCGCCACGATCCGCACGAGCGGCGCGGCGGGCACCGTCGACGGGTCGGTCGGCACCAGCACGGCCACCGAGCCGGTCGACGCCGCGGGCGCGGGCTCCGCGAGCGGCGCCGCCTCACGCGGGGGCTCCGCGAGCGGCGCCGCCTCACGCGCGGGCTCCGCGAGCGGCGCCGCCTCGCGCGCGGGCTCCGGGACGACGACAAGGATCGCGCCGCCGCGTGCGGTGCGCACCGTCTTCAGCACCTCCGTGCCGGCCTCGACCGAGGCCGGCAGCGCCGCCGCGACCTCCGGCTCCCCGGCGCGGACCGAGAGCGCCCCGGCCGCGTCGTAGACGCCGATCGCCGACGCCCCGTCCGGGCCGAGCTGCGCCTCGAGCAGGAGCGAGAGCTCCGGGGCGGACCGGGTCGCCCGCGCCGCGGCCACGTGCCCGGCGATCGCGCGGCCGATCGCGCGGGCGCTCGACGCGCGCGCGCCGCTCATCGTGGCGCGCGTGAGGCTCGCCACCGCGAAGAAGAGCGGCACGAACGCCAGGAGGAGCAGCGCGCCGAGCGCGAACAAGAGCTGAAGCCGGATGCCGAGCCGCACGGTGTGGTCTGCCCCCTGTCGTCCCGCCCTCGCCCAGCGCTGCGCCCGCTGGTCCGTAGCAGCGAGCCGGGCTCGGAGGAACGACCTCTCTGATAGCGGCACACGCGCCCACGGCAAAGCTCCGGCCGATGGCCGGCCTGGGGTGTCGTGTGCGGCGTCCGGCGTGGTGCCCGCCGCGCCGAGCTGGTGCCCGCCGCGCCGAGGGTGCTACGAGGCTCTCCACAGATCGCGGCACACCGGCCGTTACAATGGCGACATTCTTATGAGCTTGATCGAACCCTCGTCCGACCTGCTCGAGCCACACCACGATCCCATCCTCGCAGGCGCTGCCGCCCGCGACGCGCGCCCGTCGACCGGCCGGCGCGACCGCTCGACCGAGCGCGCTGGACTGCCGCCGTCGAGCGACGCCGATCGCGAGCTGCTCCGGCTCGAGATCGAGCTCCTGCGCCGCGGCGGTCGCGACGCCCTGGAGCTGCGCCGGGAGCTCGCGGCGTTCTTCTTCGTCGTCATCGCGCTCTTCGGCGTCGCGCAGCTCGTCCGGGATCTCATGCGCGCCGATCTGCCGCCGCTGCTCCAGATGGGCCAATCGTGGGGCCTTTTGCTGCTGCTCCTCGTCCCGATCGGGTGGTTCGTGCGGCGGCAGCCGCTGCCGCTCGCGCGGCTCGGCGTGACGCTCTCCGGCGCGGGGCATAGCCTCCGCGAGGCGCTCGTCGTCGCCTCCGTCGCCTTCGCGGCGTGTGCCGCGCTCCGCGCGGGGCCCGCCCTCCGCGGCGAGCCGTGGCTCGACTGGGGCTCCGTCGCGGGCTACTCGCGCCTCGAGTTCGCGATCTTCCTCGCGAGCTATGGGCCCCACTGCCTGCTCCAGGAGTTCATCGCGCGCGGCGTGATCCAGACCTCGCTCGAGCGGCTCCTGCCCGACGCCGGACGCCTCTCGCCCGTCGTGGTCACCTCGGTGCTCTTCGGCGTGTTCCACCTCTATGTCTCGCTCGCCTTCGCGCTCATCACCTTCGCCGCGAGCGTCCTCTTCGGCCTCTTCTACGCGCGCCACCGCACCCTCGTCGGCGTCACCGCCGTCCATCTCACGGTCGGCCTCGCCAGCGTCGCCGCTGGCCTCAACTGACGCTCTCCGCGACAGGCATCCTCCCACGATGCGGCCCGTCCATCGTCTCGGGCAGGAGCGAGGGGGCCCGCTCGGATCGCGTCGCTCCGGGGCTCTCGACTCTACGATCCGCCCGCGCCGCCCTGGCCTCCGGGGCTGCCTTGGTCGCCGGGGTTGATGAACCAACCCTGGCCGCCGGCGCCACCGGCACCGCCTTCGCCACCCGCGCCACCGGCGCCGCCAGCGCCACCCGCGCCGCCCGCGCCACCGGCACCGCCAGCGCCGCCCACGCCGCCTCCCGGCCAGATCGGGCCCGGGCTGACGAGCCCTCCGCCGATCGCGGCATAGTCGTACGCGCGGTAGGTATCGAAATAGACACCGATCGGTCTGAGCGCGACGCCGTGGGCGATGACGAGGCTCACTGGACTGCCGTCCCAGCCCATGCCCACGGCGCCGACGACATCCCAGGAGTATTGCTGAAAGACCGGGTAGGCGGAGACCCGCGCATACGCCCCCGTGGGCACCAAGAAAATGGTGGAGGCCTCCAGGTCGACGCTCTCGCTCACGTCGAATCCGACCGCCGTGGAGAGCTCGTTGATCGACGGCGTGCAGCCGCCCAGCACGTCCGATGGGATCGCGGAGCCCGAGGGCTCGTCGTCGCCCGCCATTGCCGAGGAAGGCGCGGAGCCCCAGGACCCGCTGCCGGGCATCGGGATCGGTCGGGGGCTCCAGGGCGTGCCGCTACCCGGCATGCCCGGCAAGGGTTGCGTGCCCCAGGGCGCGTTGCCGCCCGGCGTGCCCGAGGAGGGCAGAGTACCCCACGGCATGCCACCGCCAGGTAGACCCGATGAAGGCAGGAGGCCCGTGGGGGCGCGAATGCCCCTCGACCTCGACGAAGGCTCCAAATTCGTGAGCGACGGGGGTTCCGGGATCGTGGGCGTGACGCTGGTCTCGATGCTCACCGAGGGTGAGACGCTCGACGCCACGGCGACCTGGAGCGCCCGCGGGCCGAATCCCTCCGCCAGCGTGAGCACGTGGGCAGGATCGTCCCAGTAGTATGTCCCCGGTAGAGCCGTCACATTCACGATCGCTTGCCCCTGACACAGGGCCGCACGGGCCACGCCGACCTCGGCCGGCACGCCGCTCCCGTCCGCGCTCTCCCGCACGTCGCGCACCTCCCGCTGGCCTCCACAGGAGAAAGGAGAAGCAAGTGCCATTATCGTGACAACCGAGACATGTGTGTGACGAATCGACATATACCGTCTCCTTGATCGCGGTCAGATCGGCGAACGAGCTCAGGAGCCGAGCCGCTCATCCCATGAGCACGCCGAGGGACGGATTGTCTCCCTCGACGTCGCTGTGTCCCGGGAGGCCTTATCTTCCGAGAGGGCGGCGACAAGCGGCCGGAAGCGAGGTCAGTCGGTGCGGCGAGCGCCCGGCGCCCTGGAGCGCTCCCTGCTCGATGAGTAGAGGAGGTCTATGACGCGCTCGATGCAAGAAGCGGGGAATGGCCTGGTGAGGCACCATGTGGTGGCCACGCCTAGATTGGGCGCCCAACATGATCTCGATGGCCTTGCGCTTGCTATCGGCCGGCGCGCGTGCTCGGCGTGCTCAGGGGCGCGGCCGGATCGGATATCCCGGACCGGCGTCTGCGCCCGCGCCCGAGGCGCAAGCGAGGCGAGTGTGAGGAGGTCTGCGGCTACAGGCGCTGCGCCGTGCGCGATCGCTGCGATTCACACCATGGTGGCCTGCACGCCGGGCATCGATCTGGACCGCGACCGCTGGTCGGCCGAGCGGGCGGCGCCGTCCCTGGGACGCGCGTCGCAGAGGGCGAGCGCGTACGGGTGGAAGGCCGTTCGCATGAATGACTTCAATCGCGACGACATGGTGGATGTCCTCTGGGAGCACCCCGAGAAGAGCCTGGCGGCGATCTGGCTGATGGAGGGGAGCCAGCTCGTCGCCCCGGGGCCGGTCATCCCGGGGCCGATCGGCCAGGGCTGGGAGGCGGTCAACGCGGGAGACTTGAATTCCGACGGCATGGCGGACGTGCTCTGGCGCAACAAGGAACAGAACCTGGTGGCAATATGGCTGATGGAAGGGAGCCAGCTGCTCTCGCCGGGGCCGATCATCCCGGGGCCGATCGGCCAGAACTGGAAGGTGATCTCGTTGTCCGATCTGAACCGTGACGGCATGGCGGATGTGATCTGGAACGACAAAGAGCAGAATGTGATGACGACATGGACGATGGATGGGCCTCAGCTCCTCGCGCCGGGGCCCGTCATCCCGGGGCCGATCGGCGAGGGCTGGGTGGCGCGCAGCGCACGGGACTTCAACCGCGACGGCATGGCGGACGTGATCTGGGACAACGAAGAGCAGAGCCTGATAGCCGTCTGGCTGATGGACGGCGCTCAGCTGCTCTCGCCAGGGCCGATTCTCCCTGGGCTCCCCGGCTTTCACGTCGTCACCGCGCAGGACTACAACGCCGACGGCATGGCAGATGTGCTCTGGAACGACACAGAACGGAACCTGATGGCCGTCTGGCTGATGGAGGGCGGCACGCTGGTCGTCGCGCCGGGACCGGTGATCCCGGGGCCGCTCGGCAGCGGCTGGGAAGCGCGCCCCGCCGCCGACGCCAATTTCGACGGCATGGCGGACGTGCTCTGGTACGCCACAGGAACGAACCAGGCGGCGGTCTGGTTGATGGACGGCGCCGACTTGCTCGCGCCAGGGCCGGTGTTCCTGGGGCCCGCTGACGGCTGGTGACACGGCGCCGCCTCACCGCCGCTGTCAGGCGATGTGGGACGAGGTGATGCGAGCGCTCCATCACCGCGAAGCGCCGCGAAACGCCGCGAAACGCCGCGCGAGCCCGGCGGGTTACCTCGTCGATCCCCCCGTTTCCCTGTGATCTTTCTCGCGCAAAGTCGACCGCCACCGGATTTCGGTCGTCTCGGGCCCGCGTCGTGGTTTGTAATTGACATTTACGAATCGCTTTGCTCTTCATGGCAATGCCGCCTTTCTGAGCCGGCCGGGACGTACATGACCGCCGCACGCTCCAGGACCCCCCTCCCGTACGAATCCATCCGCGGCCGGCGCCAGCGCGGCGTTCGTCGAGACGGAGGCGGCCTTGGCTCGCGGGATTGAGCTGGACCGCTCGCGCTACCCGCTGGTCGTCATGCGGGCCGGCGAGCACTATACCCAAGACGATTGGGACCTGCTGATGCGGGGCATGATTCAGCTCATCGTCGCGGGGCCGTTCGGCTTCATCAACGACACGCGCGGCGGCCAGATGCCGAACGCCGTGCAGCGGCGAGCCATCGCGCAGATGTACGTCGACCACGAGAGGCAGGTGCGCGCGCACATGCTCGCGTCCGGCATCGTGGGCGACTCCCGCCTGGTGAACGGCATCCTGACCGCGCTCAACTGGCTGAAGCCACCTCCGCACCCCGTCAGGGTCTTCTCGTCCATCACCGACGCGGAGCGCTGGGTTCTCCAGCATTTCAACTTCGAGCTCCGCCAGCAGGTCCTGGCGCCGAGCGTCGAGCACAGGGTCGGCTGACCCGCGCACGGCATCGTCGGCGCGCCGCGGTCGACGCCGACTGGGGGTAGCGGCGTGACCGCAAACCCCTTTCTTTTATCTTTTTCAAGTCTGCAAAAGACCCCATCTCGGGGCAATCAAGAAAGGCGAGTGAGGCTCACCGGCACGGGAAGTCATCGAAGTGGCCGCAAACGGAGAGGTCGGTGCGGCCAGCGCCTACGGATAAATCCCACGCGACCGCCGAAGGCCTACCGACGTATGGCTCGACCGTGAGCGTGCCTGTGATGGGATCGGGCTGCGAGACCATGCCGGCCCGCGCCGTGCCGTGCGGCGTCTCGACACCGAGCGTAAACGTTCCCGGTTGCCCGTCCCACCTCTGGATCCCGAACACGAGCACATCCTCCACGAGGGTCGCCGAGGCCAGACAGCCGGAGCCCTCCGGCCAGATCTCCACGAAGAGCGTCGGGGCGGCAGGGTCGTCGCCGCAATCGATGTGGCTGTAGGTCCGATCCGGCGGCACCGTCCAATCAGGTGAAGAGGACGAGTTGCTTGTGTCGTTGCCCCCGGCGCCTGGTGCCGACGTTCCGCCGCCGTCGCTCTCACCATTGCCGTCTTCGGGAACGATGACGCTGCCGCCGCAGGCGCTCGCGAAGAGGAGCGCTCCCAGGAGGACCACCCACACCATGCGGGCCATGCTAACACGGGCGAACGATCTCAGCGATGGTCGCCCCGCGGTCCGTGGCCGTGGAGTGATCCTCGGTCATCCCTGTCGCAGGAGCGCCCGCCTGAGCGACAGCCCCGAGGCTGTCACCGCCCCTGATCTCGGTGCTGCGCTGACGCTGAGACACGATCCGTTGCTCCATCGCTGATCTCCTGGTGTTCGCCCAGCGCTTGGTTGGCCACCACACAACTGGCACGCTCCTGCGCCGCGCCCCCCAAAGGCCGACCAGCCCCAGCAGATCTCGCGCTCCGCTCGTACCCACCGTCCACGGTCCCGTGGGGCAGCTCAGTTGCGCTCGCAAGGTCGTTCACGGTGCCCGCTGGCGCTCGTCGAGCCGCGTACGTGTCGAGCAGCATCGTTGCCCTCGCCTCCGCGTATCCGAGCGAGGCCCCTCAACCTGTCCTCCATCGATCGACGACTCCAGGTCACACCCTCACCCCCGCTCTCCCCCCTTTCCCCCCACGGTTCGGCCTCCTCTCTGCGCCAGCAGAGAACTGGGCCCCGGCGATCGACCTCTGGTACCGGCATCCGAGCCGATGGCCAACCTGGTGCTCGCCGTGCTCACCGCCCGCCGTATCGCGCGCAACGCGGCGCCGCTCGCCTGCGCGCTGGCCCTCGGGGGGCTCGTGGTCCTCGACGCGGCCACGCCGCTGCCGCCGCTCGCGGCCGCGGCCGCGCTGCTCGTGCTGCTCGCGGCGCTCGTCCAGCAGGCGCGGCGGCGCGCCGCCGCCATCGAGGCGAGCGCCCTGCTCGACCTCGAGGTCGGCGCCCTGCTCGTCGTCGCCACGTTCGCCGCCGTCCTCCGGCTCGACGGCTCGCTCGACGGCGACGCCCACGCCGCCCTCTACGTCGTCATCGCCCTCGTGAGCGCGTTCGCCCGCCCCGGGGCGTCGCTCCTCGTCGCGATCTCCGCCGCCGCCCTCGAGATCGCCGTCCGCTCGGCCGCGGCCCCGCGCGGCGCGCCGAGCCTCCTCGACGCCGCGCGCGCCGCCGCGCCGCACATCGGCTTCATGGCCGTCTTCTCGCTGCTGAACGCGACCATCCTCCGCGCCGAGATCGGCCGCGTCAGGAAGGCCTCGCACACCCGCCTCCAGGCCGAGATCGAGCGGCTCCGCGACGACGCGCGCAGCTACCGCCTGCTCTCCGCCCCGGCCCAGGCGCGCGGCGCGGGCGCGGGCCAGAAAGGCGACGACGAGCGGCTCGCCCGCTCCGGCGTCGAGGAGATCCACCAGTCGGTGCTCTTCGCCCTGCGCCTCCTGCGCGAGTCGCTGGACCTCTACACCGCCGTGCTCCTCTGGCAGAACGACGCCGGGACGCACCTGCGCATCAGCGAGCTCGCGAGCGACGCCCCGAACCTCTCCGAGGGCCCGTTCCTCTCCGGCGACGGCGTCTTCGGCGCGGCGATCACCCAGCGCGCGCCGGTCGTCCTCGGGGGCCTGAAGCCGGGCTACAAGCTCCCCTACTACGTCGGCCCCTCCCCGGTGCGCGCCGTGTGCGCGCTGCCGGTGTTCGAGCACGGCCAGCTCCGCGGCGTGCTCGTCGTCGATCGCGTCGAGGACCGGCCGTTCTCGCCGCGCGAGCTCGAGCTCATCGACGAGGCGTGCCGGTACGCCGTGCGGGCCATCCAGAACGAGCGCGTCTTCGTCCAGCTCGAGCGCGCCAAGGTCGAGCAGGGCAAGCTCTACCGCGCCGCCGAGGGGCTCGGCGCCGCCACGACGGAGGCCGGCGTCATCGAGGCGGGCGTCACGAGCGCCCGCGAGATCACGTCGGTCGATTTCGCGGCCGTCACGCTCTACGACGAGGCGCAGAAGGTCCACGAGATCCGCGCCGTCAGCGGCGACGGGGTCGCCGAGCTGACAGGGCAGCGCTTCCGCCACAACGCGGGGCTCGTCTCGATGGTGCTGCAGAACCGGCACCCGCTCCCGTACCGCGGCGAATACGACGAGAAGCGGCAGATCGTCTTCACCCGCCGCGTCACGCCGCCGTCGATGCCGTCGATCATCGTGCTCCCGCTCGTCGTGCACGACCGGCCGCTCGGCACGCTGGTGCTCGGCTCGCGGCGGCGCGCGGCCTTCACCGACTCGGTGCGCAGCACGCTGGAGGTCCTCGCCAGCCACATGGCCGTGTCGCTCTCGAACGCGCGCATGGTGCGGCGCCTCGAGGAGCTCGCGACGATGGACGGGCTCACCGGGCTGCTCAACAAGCGCGCGATGCTCGAGGTGGCGGACCAGAAGATCACCGCGGCGCGGCGGTTCTCGCGGCGGCTTTCGGTGCTCGTCACGGACATCGACCACTTCAAGAAGGTGAACGACACGTACGGCCACGACGTGGGCGACGTGATCATCAAGGGGCTCGGCGATGTCCTCCGGCGCGCGAAGCGGACGACCGACGCGGTGGCGCGCTTCGGCGGCGAGGAGTTCGTCGTGATCTGCGAGGAGACGGACGCGCGCGGCGCGATGCTGCTCGCGGAGCGCGTGCGCGAGGAGCTCGGCCGGACGACGTTCCACGCGGCCGGGAGCAACGGGCCGGTGCAGTGCCAGGTGACCTGCTCGATCGGGATCGCCACCTACCCCGAGGCGGGCAGCACGTGGGAAGAGCTCTTCAAGGCCGCGGACGAGTCGCTCTACGTCTCGAAACGGTCGGGCAGGAACCGCTCGACGGCGTGGTCGCCGTCGGTGCGGTCGAACAGCGCGCACCCGCCCGCGGCGGAGGCCGGCGCTCCGGCGAAGCCCGCGGCGGACGCGGGCGCCGCGGCCAGGCACGCGGCGGACGCGGGCGCTGCGGCCAGGCACGTGCCGCCCGCGACGACCAGGCCCGCGGCGGCGAAGCCCGCGGCAGGGACGCCCGCGCCGCAGCGCAGGCCGCCCGCGGCAGGCGGCGCCCCGGCGCCCTCCGGACAGGACGGCGCGCCGCCCGCCGGGAAGCGCGCCGCGGCCACCTCGCAGGCGCCGGGCAAGGCGCCCGGCGAGGCCGAGCCCCGGAGCAAGCCGAGGCGCCCGCCGGAGCTCGATCCCACGAGCAAGCCGAAGACGGCCGCCTGAGGCCCGCGCGCCGCTTGCGGCGCCCGCGCGGCGGGCACATAAGCCTCCTCGGCCAAGCCAAGGAGGCGCGATGAGCTCGGACCCCGATCGCGACGACCCCAAGGAGGATCTCAAGCAGGGGCTGAGCCTGCTCTGGCGCGCGGCGCGCAAGACGGCCGAGGACCTGCGCAAGGACATGGACCGCACGAGCGTCGGCAAGGCGATCGACGACGCCGGGCGCGAGCTCGTCCGGGCCGCGACGAACGTGGTCGGCCGTATCGGCGCCGAGCTGAGCAAGGGGCCGTCGCCGGCGCCCCCGCACCACGAGGAGCGCTCCGAGGGCCACGGAGAGGCCGAGGGGCCCGAGACGCGGCCCGCCGGGCCCACCCCGGAGGACCCGGGCTTCCGCATCGCGGTCGACCCGGAGGACAAGGACACGAAGCCCCGCTAGTCGCGTCGCGCCTGCCGGGGATCCCGCGGCGGCCCCGCTCGTGAGCGCCGGCGCGGGCGGGGCGCGGGCGGTGATGAACAGCCGACCGAGGCGCGGCGGATGTAGCAGGAGCGCGATCTCGCCGGTGGCCGCGACACTTGACGACGGGGGGCCGGTCTCGATGTAGCGCGCATGGGGCGACCATCCACCGGGCAACGTCCGCAGTTCCCTTCCACCGTGCCGCGACCGGTCCGGGCGCGCGCCGGGCGCACACCGACGGAGCGGACGCCGTTGGCGGTGCGGACCTTCGGCGTCGGCGTCGACGAGCCGACGAGGGAGCACGTGCGCCAGAGCCTCGCGGCGAAGCTCGGGCGCTTCGCGCCCCACATCGAGCGGCTCACGGTGCGCTTCACCGACGTGAACGGGCCGCGCGGCGGCGTCGATGTCGCGTGCGACGTGAAGGTCGTCCTGAGCGGGCTCCCCAGCGTCGTCTACCAGATGCGAGGTCACGAGCCGCGCGAGACGATCGACAGAGCCGTCCCGGGGATCGCACGTGCGGTGCAGAGCGCCCTCGAGCGCGCGCCGCGCGCCGCATCACGCGCGCCGGCGCGCGCCCCGAAGCGCACCGCGCGAGCGGCGAAGCGGAGCGCGGCGGCTCCGGCGCCGCTCGGTCATCCATCGCCCGAGGGCAGCTTCATCGGGCGGCGCGTGGGGAGCAGCAAGGAGAACCTCGAGCGCGCGCTGGAGAGGCCCGAGAAATCGCGGCGTGACGTCCCTGTCGACACGGCCGCTCCGGGGCGGAGCGCGACCGACCGAAAGGCGGGCGGCGGCTCGACGGCGCGGCGAAACACGTTGCGGAGGGCGCGGAAGGCCAGCGCGGCGCTCGAGGACTCGGCGCAGGACCGCCCGTCGCGCAAGTCGACGCGCAAGAGCGCCAATCGGGCGAAGCAGGGCTCGAAGCTCCAGCGACGCAAGGTCCGGGAGACGTCCACTCCGAGCGCCAGGGCCGCGAAGGCGATCGCCCGCTGATCAGGCGGTGCGCTCCTGGCCGCCCTCGGCCGTGACGCCTCCCACGAGCGCCAGGCACAATGTTCTCGCCCGCGCGCTGGCACGGACGATGCTCGAATCGGACGGGGTCCCGGCCACCTCGTCCGCCCGGCGAGTGACCGACGGGACACGCATGCTCCACGAACCAGAGGGGTGCCCATGGTCGGTCCGCTCGGAGAGTCCCAGAAGCCTCTGCGCTTCGCGCCTGTCGACATCGACACCGTGCGGGAGAAGCGCGGTTGGTTCCTCGCGATCGGCGTGGCCATGATGGTGCTCGGGGCGATCGCGTTCCTCGTGCCCTTCATTGCCTCTCTGGTCACCGCCATCACCCTCGGCTGGTTGATCGTGATCGCCGGCGTGGCCGAGGGCTGTCACGCCATCCAGAGCCGCGGCTGGGCCGGCGCCGGCTGGGAGCTCGTGAGCGCCTTGGTGCAGGTGGCGTTCGGGCTTCTCCTTGTGGGCTTCCCGATGACCGGCAAGCTCGCGCTGATGGTGATCGCATCGGCGTACTTCGTCGCCGAGGGCGCGCTCAAGCTCGTCCGCGCCTATCAGCACCGCGGGCCGCGGGGCTCGGCATGGCTCGTGTTCGACGGCATCCTGACGCTGGCGCTCGGGATGCTGATCCTCATGGGCGGCGTCATCACCGCCGCGAAGGTGCTCGGCTTGCTCGTCGGAATCAGCCTCGTGACCGGCGGCATATCGATGATCCAGATCGCGAAGGGCGCCCGCGTGCTCCCCACGCGATCGTGAAGGAGGCGACCTCCGCGCCATGTAGATGGAACACCCATTGCCTGGGGCGGGGAGCGCGAAGGCTCGGTTGGCAACCCGAACACACTCTTTGGTCATGTCGCACGCAAAGGAGCTCATCAAGGCCCTCACGGCAGGACGCTACGACGCCCGTCTGCGAGGAACACGGAAGGTGTGCGCCGTGCAGCTCACCGACGACGAGCGCGTCGTCGTGGAGCTCGCCGACGGGTCCTTCGGCATCGCGCCCGAAGGCGCGAGCGAGGACTGCCAGCTCTCCTGCTCGCTCGACGACTTCCTGCGGATCTTTCGCGGTGAACAGAACCTGATCACGGCGATCATGCAGGGCCGCGTCGGCGTGCGAGGAGACCTGGGCGTCGCCCAGATGTTTCAGAGCGTCTTCTCCCCGGGGGACCACCAAGCTCCAGAAGCGACGCGCTGAGCCACCATCGTCGGAGGGGACCCATGGAACGGCAAGTGAGCATTCTGGACGGCGGCACGTTCGTCGTCAGCGATCTGCGCGGCAACATCGAGCACTCCGTCAGCCGGCCGCTCGGCCTCTTCCACCTCGATACGCGCTTTCTCTCCGAGTGGATCCTGACGATCGACGGCATCGTCCCGGCCGCGCTGTCCACCGACGACGTGCAGTACTTCCAGGCCCAGTTCTTCCTCGTGCCGAGGCCTGCCGCGATGTACGTCGAATCGACCCTCTCGATCGTCCGGAGCCGGTTCGCGGGCGACGGCTTCCACGAGGACCTCCTGCTCATGAACCACGGCAAGGATCCCGTCGAGCTCGAGGTCCGCATCCAGGCCGCCGCCGATTTCGCCGACCTGTTCGAGGTCAAGGACATGCTCCCGAAGAAAGGCGAGCGCTATCACCGTATCGAAGACAGTCGGCTCGTCCTCGGCTATCGACGCGAGCGCTTCGTGCGCGAGACATGGATCTCCGCCTCGCAGCCCGCGCAGATCGATCCGAGCGGCTTGACCTTCCGGGTGAGCGTCGCGCCGCACGGCCGCTGGAGCACGTGCCTCGACGTCGTGGCGGCGATCGACGGCCTCGAGGAGCGGCACACCCGGGTGAAGTACACCCACGGCGAGAGCCACGCGCGCCCGAACATCGGCATCAGCCTCGAGAGCTGGATCGACCACGCACCGCGGCTCCTCACCTCGAACGAGTCGCTCGCCCGGACGTACGAGCGGAGCCTCATCGACCTGGCCGCGCTGCGCTTCTTCTCCAAGCTGATGCCGGACGCCGCCATTCCGGCCGCCGGTCTACCGTGGTTCATGGCGGCCTTCGGCCGCGACAGCGTCATCACGAGCCTGCAAGCGCTGCCCTTCGTCCCCGAGCTCGCGCGCTCCACGCTCCGCTACCTCGCGCGCCGCCAGGGCAACCGCCGGGACGACTTCCGCGACGAGGAGCCGGGGAAGATCCTCCACGAGGTTCGCTGGGGCGAGCTGACCGCCTTCGAAGAGCGGCCGCACTCTCCCTATTTCGGCTCTGCCGACTCGACGCCGCTCTTCCTGATCCTGCTGGACGAGTACGAGCGCTGGACCGGCGACGCGGAGCTCGTCCTGTCGATGGAGCACACAGCGCGCGCCGCTCTTCGATGGATCGACCAGTGGGGCGACCGGGACGGCGACGGGTATGTCGAATACGACACGCGCAACCCCGAGACCGGTTTGGAGAACCAGTGCTGGAAAGACTCGTGGGACGCCATCGTCTTTCACGACGGATCGCTCGCGCCGCGGCCTCTCGCGTGTTGTGAGATTCAGGGCTACGTCTACGACGCGAAGGTGCGCTGCGCCCGGCTCGCGCGCGAGCTCTGGGGGGACCCCGAGCTGGCGGAGCGCCTGGAGCGAGACGCGGCCGAGCTGAAACGTCGATTCAATCAGGACTTCTGGCTCGACGATCGCGGGTTCTTCGCCCTCGCGCTGGATGGCCGGAAGCGCCGGGTCGACTCCTTGACGTCGAACATCGGCCACTTGCTCTGGAGCGGTATCGTCGAGACATCCAAGGCGGAGCGCGTGGTGGAGCACCTCCTCGGCCCCCATCTGTTCAGCGGCTGGGGGGTGCGTACCCTGGCCGACGACGAGGGCGGATACAACCCCATCGGATATCACGTGGGCACGGTCTGGCCGCACGACAACTCGCTGATCGCGCTCGGGCTCCGGCGTTACGGCTTCAGCGTGGAGGCCGGGCGCGTCGCGACGGGAAACCTGGCCGCGGCGCCCTTCTTCCACTACCGCTTGCCGGAGGCGTTCGCCGGGTATCCACGAGAGCTCACAAAGTTCCCGGTCGAGTATCCGACCGCGTGCAGCCCCCAGGCCTGGGCCACCGCGGCTCCCTTGCTCTATCTGCGCGTCGTGCTCGGGCTGGAGCCGATGGGCAATCGCCTGTTCGTCGATCCGGCCGTCCCTGCCGAGCTCGGGGAGATTCGACTGCTCGACATCCCCGGGCGCTGGGGCAGGTGCGACGCCTTCGGTCGAGCGCGCCCGGAGTCGGGGCTCCGGGCGGCGTGAATCGCCATGGCGACGGCCAGCGCGTGGCCGTCGCCATGGATTCGCAGGATCCGCGCCGGTAGCGTCAGGCCGCGCTGCGCGCCTCGGCGGGGCGCTCCGGCGGCGCCATGAACTCGGGCCCCACCGGGTCGCGCACGGCTCCGTTGAGCACGGCGTCGATATGGGCGCGGGCGTCATCGTCGAGGCTCCATCCCATCACATCGTTGATCGGCGCTAGCTCCTCCGGCCGGCGAGCTCCCCAGAGGGCCACCGAGACCCCCGGTTGGTCCAGCACCCAGCGCACCGCGAGCGCGAGCACGCCGCGAGCGTAGCGGTCGTGCGCGAACCGATCGAGGCCCCTCACCGCGTCGAGGTACTGCGTGAAGCGTGGAGGCTGAAACTTCGGATCGGTCTTCCTGAGGTCGTCCCCCTTGAACGTGGTCTTCTCATCGATCGTACCACTCAAGAGCCCGCGGCAGAGCGCGCCGTAGGTGAGCGTGGCGACCCCGTTGTCGCGACACCAAGGCAGGATGTCCCCCTCCGCCTGCCTCTCGAAGAGGTTCAGCGGCGGCTGCGCCGAGGCGATCGGCGTGACGGAGCGGAACCGCCGCATCGCGTCGATCGAGTAATTGGAGACGCCGATCGCGCGGATCTTGCCTTGACGCTGGAGGTCGAGGAGGGCCTGGGCCGTCTCTTCGTAGGGAGTTTGTGGGTCGGGCCAGTGAACCTGATACAGATCGATGTAGTCTGTGCGCAGACGCACGAGCGAGAGCTCGACCTCCTCCAGGATCTGCTTGCGCGTCCCGTTCCGGAAGAGCGCGTCCCCGCGTCGCTCCAGGCCCACTTTTGTCGCGAGGACGACCTGCTCGCGCTGGCCCCGCTCGGCGATGGCCCGTCCGACGACCTCCTCGGAGTGCCCGAACCCGTAGGCCGGCGCGGTGTCGATCAGGTTGATCCCGAGGTCGAGCGCCGCATGAATCGTGCGGACCGACATGTCGTCGTCGGCGCCCCCCCATTGATACCCGCCCATGGCCCAGGTCCCGAGGCCGACCCGGCTCGCCGGAACAGGCACGTCACGAATGTTCGCTCGCTCCATGGTGCACCTCCTACGTTTCTTTCGATCGCCGCCGACGCAGGACGACCCGCGCTGGAGCCCCGTCGAGCCCCTCCAGGCGTATCGGCAGGGCGACGAGGTCGTACGAGCCGGGCTCGACGCGCGACAGGTCGAGCCCTTCGATGATGACGACGCCTGCCGCGAGCAGGACCCGGTGCGTCTCGGCCCCTTGATCCATGCCTCCGATCGACAGGTAGTCGATCCCTAAGGCCCAGACGCCTCGCTCGACCAGGAGCTGGGCCGCCTCCAGGGACAGGTACGTGTAATCGGAGCGAAATCGCTTCTCGCCCCAGCGCCCGGAGTTTCCCGTCTTGAAGAGGATCCGATCGCCGGGGCGGATCTCGACGGGCTCGAGGTGGGCCGGCTGGATACGATCGATCTCTCCGAGATCGAGGACACGCGCGGGTCCGATCAACCGGTCGAGCGGGACGCGATCGATCCCCGCGGCGCGGACGATGAAATGAACCGGAGCATCCACGTGCGTGCCGGTGTGCGCGCCGAGCGAGAGGCGTGAGACGGTCGCGGGATCGCCGCGCTCGATGTGCTCCGTCTGGACGATCTCTACCGGGGGATTGCCCGGCCAGTGCACCATGCCGTCGCGGATTGGCACGCTCACGTCGACCCACGGCTCCTCTGGCTGGTTCGGCGCTGGTTGTCGCATGGATATACGTCCCTCCAATCCATTCCGATGCATCCGTCATACCCGCCGGGGCCGGCGAGGCGGCGGGCTCAAGCGGCCATGAGGTTCACGGGCGACATCGGCTCCTGTCCCGACAGGACGCGAACGACCTCGCTCGCCGCAAATCGTCGGACGAACTCGATCGACTCTTCCGAGTAGTAGGCAGCGTGGGGCGAGATGACGACATTCTCGAGCGAGAAGAGCGGGCTCGTCGGCCTCCAGTCCCGGCGCTTCGACGGCTCCTCGGCGATGTCGTCGAGCCCGGCCCCCGCGATCCATCCCTCCTTGAGCGCCCGGAACAGGGCGCCGTCGTCGATGATCGGACCACGGGCGGTGTTGACGAGGATCGCCGTCGGCTTCATGCGCCGGAGCTCGCGTTCCCCGAGGAGACCACGGGTCCCGCGGGTCAGCGGCGCCTGGATGACGAGGTAATCGGAGCGCTCCAGGAGTTCGTCGAAGGACACGGGGACAGCGCCGGCGGCGCGGATCTCGTCCGTGTCGAGGAAGGGGTCGTGCGTCGTGACGCGCACACCGAAGCTCGCCATCCTCGCGGCGATATTTCGGGCGATCGCGCCGAACGACAGGAGCCCCAGGGTCGCGCCGCGCATCCGGTGGATCGGCCGGCCATCCTGCCAGGACCAGGAGCCACCGCGCGTGGCACGATCGTACGCGGGCAGCTTGCGGACGAGCGTGAGCAGGAGCGCCACGGCGTGGTCGGCGACCTCGTCGGCGCACCAGTCGTTCGGCGCGTTTGTCACGCGGATCCGACGGCGGGTCGCCTCCGCGACGTCGACGGTGTCGACCCCGGTGCCGTACCGAGCGATGACCTGGCAGCGCCGGAGCCCCGAGATGGCTCGCCCCTTCACCTCGGCGTACTGCGTGAGCACGCCGACGGCGTCGCGCGCGACGGCCACGACGTCCTCTTCGGTCTTGCACTGCGCGGCGACCAGCTCGAAGCCGGCCGGCTCCACGAGAGAGCGCTCGATATCGACGTCGCCGAAATCGTAGTCCAGCACGACGACCTTGCCCGTCCGTTCCATGCTCATGGTCCTTCCCCCTCCCGTGCCGATCAGTGTGAGTGACGAGGCAGCCCGCGGAGCTGAACGAGGTGCTGGTACCGAACGGCCGGCTCGAAGCACGCGCCGGTGGACAGGGGACCGACCGCGCTCCGGTAGATCTCCTGCCACGGCGTCTGGCTCTCGAGCTCCGGCAGCTTCAGGGACTTGCGGCGCTGCTCGATCTCGTCGTCCGAGAGCAACACGTCCACGCGACGCCGGCGCAGATCGACCTGGATGAGATCCCCCGTCCGGATCAGCGCGAGGCCGCCGCCCAGCGCGGACTCGGGCGACGCGTTCAGGATCGAGGGGCTGTCCGAGGTGCCGCTCTGGCGGCCATCGCCGAGCGTCGGCAGCGATATCCCCTTTCGAACCAGCGCGTCGGGCGGATCCATGTTCACGACCTCCGCGGAGCCCGGATAGCCGATGGGCCCCGTGTTGCGCATGACGAGGATGCAGCGCTCGTCGATCCCGAGCGACGGATCGTTGATGCGAGCGTGGTAATCCTCCGGCCCCTCGAAGACGATGGCCCGCGCCACGAAGACATCGGGCTGCGCGGGGTCCGACAGGTAGCGGTCGCGGAAGGTCTCCCCGATCACGCTGCTCTTCATGACGGCCGAGTCGAAGAGGTTCCCGCTCATGACGAGCAGGCCGGCGGTGCGGAGCAGAGGATCTTCGTACGGTCGGATCACGTCGCGGTTGGCGACGACAGCGCGGGCCACGTTCTCACCCGCGGTTCGCCCGGACACCGTGAGAGCGTCGCCGTGGAGACGGCCTGCGCGGAGCAGCTCGTGCATGACGGCGGGCGCCCCCCCGGCGCGATAGAAGTCCTCTCCCAGGAAGCGCCCGGCGGGCTGGCAGTCGACGAGCAAGTGGACGTCTTGCCCGACCCTCTGCCAATCGTCGTTGGTCAAGTCGACCCCGACGTGGCGCGCGATGGCGTTCACGTGGATGGGGCAGTTTGTCGACGCGCCGATCGCCGAAGCGACGGCGATCGCGTTCTCGAACGCCGCCTTGGTCATGATCGCGCTCGGCGTCAGGTCCTCGTGCACCATCTCCACGATCCGGCGCCCGGTCGCGTAGGCCATCTGCGCCCGCTCCCGATAGGGCGCCGGGATCGCCGCGCACCCGGGCAGCGACATCCCGACGGCCTCGGCGAGGACGTTCATCGACAAGGCCGTTCCCATGGTGTTGCAGTGGCCCACGCTGGGCGCCGCCGCGGCGACCATGTCCATGAACTCCGTGTAGTCGATGCTGCCGGCCGCCAGGAGCCGGCGCGCCTCCCAGATCACGAGCCCCGAGCCGGCGAGTTTTCCCCGGTAATATCCGTTCAACATCGGCCCGCCCGAGAGCACGATCGCGGGCAGGTCGACCGTGGCCGCCGCCATCAGGCAGGACGGCGTGGTCTTGTCGCAGCCCGTCGTGAGGACGACGCCGTCGATCGGGTATCCGAAGAGCACCTCCACGAGCCCGAGGTACGCGAGGTTCCGGTCGAGGGCTGCGGTGGGCCTCTTGCCTGTCTCCTGGAGCGGGTGCGCCGGGAATTCCAGCGCTATCCCGCCGGCGTCACGCACGCCCTCCTTGACTCGGACGGCGAGGCTCAGGTGATGGCGGTTGCACGGCACGAGGTCGCTCCCCGTCTGGGCGATCCCGATGACGGGGCGGCCGGACTGGAGCTCTTCACGGGTCAGCCCGAAGTTCAGGTAGCGCTCGAGGTACAGCGCCGTCATCTCCGGGTTCGTCGCGTCGTCCCACCACGCTTGGCTCCGCAGCTTTCGCTTCTGGTTCATCGCTCTTCTTCCTGGTTCCTGGACGAGGGGGCACCACGGCCTACCCGGCAGCCCGAAGCGCTTCGCCGCGCGTCGCCGTTCCGGCCTCTGCGATGTGGATCACCGTCTTCTCTCCACCCCCCGCTGCTCGCAGCAAGGCCGGCGCCTCGTCGAGCGCGATCCGCCGGCCGATCACGCGGCGCGCGGCGTCGGGAAACAGGATCAGGAACTGCTCGAGCATCCGCACGGCTTCCTCGTAGGCCTTGCGGCCGGCGTTCACGGTCCCGAACATCAGCTGGTTCTGGAGGACGAAATCGCGCATCAGGCCGCACGCGTCGAAGTCGATGGCGGGCCTCGGGGCAGGGATGCCGGTGAGGATGAACGCGCCGTTCGCCGCCAGCGCGGGGAGGGTCTTGAACGCGAACTCCGGCACGCCGACCGCCTCGATGATCACGTCGAACCGGCCGTGGCGCCTCACCAGCCCCGGGACGTCGGTGGACTCGCTCGATACGTAGTCGGCGCCGACGCTGCGCACGAAGAGCGCCCGATCGCCGTCGTCCGGCTCCCTCGAATACACGACCGCCCGATAGCCGTTCGCGACGAGCCCCATCGCCGCGAGCGCGCCGATCGGTCCGGCGCCGAGGACCAGGCCCCGCGGCCCGTCGTCCTCCCAGGGCAGGCGCGTCAGGGAGGCGTCGAGCTGGGCGAACGCTTTGGCCACGACGCTCAGCGGCTCGACGAGGACGCCGAGCTCGCCGATCGCCGGAGGGACGGGGACGAGGTAGCGCTCCTCCTCGACGAAGAGCTCGGTCATGAAGCCGCCCGCCCCGCAGATGCCGCGCTCGACGAACTCGCCTGTCCCGCAGAAGTCCTGGTGCCCGACGCGGCAGGCCGGGCACTCGATCCTGGCACAGGGCCGGCGCACGGTCGGCACCACGAGATCTCCGGGGCGAAGGCGAACCATGCCCTCACCCGTCTGCACGACCTCGGCGAGAGCCTCGTGTCCCAGCACGAGCCGGTCCGTCCCTGCCGGGGCGGACCCGTAGGTGAAAGCGGCGATCTCTCGGTCGGTCCCGCACACTCCGACGGCGAGGGTGCGGAGCAGCGCGTGCCCGTTCGCCAGCCGCCGAGCATCCGGTCGGTCTTCCTCCACGAGACACACCACCTTCTCGGCCATCAAGGCAGCGACCGACTTCACGCGTCCCCTCCCCTCTTCCTGCGAGCACCGGCCCGCTCGTCGTCGTGCGTGCCAGGCAGGGCACGTCGGCGATGCGTCCCATGGGTCGTTCGCCCGGGTGCGGCAAGCCCGTGGCGAGCCCCCGCCCGTGCGCTACCGCCTCGGCGAACGCGGTCGCTCCTTATGGGCGCGGAGGCGGAGAGCTTTCTCGTTTGATCGCGGTTGACCGGATTTGACGGGACTCGACCGATCGCTCGCCCTGCTGTCGCCTGCTCGCCTCAGGTGTCGTGTCCCAGGAAGGCGTGCATGCGCTCGAGCTCGGCGGCCAGCTCGCGGCGGAACGCCGGATCGCGCGGCGCGCGCCCCGACACATAGCCGAGCTCGGCCCGCTCGACGCCGTCGCGCGCGCTCAGGTTGGCCCAGCCGATCACCTTTTCGCCCCACAGCAGCGGCAGCGCGTAGTAGCCCAGCTTGCGCTTGGGTGCCGGCACATAGGCCTCGAAGCGATAAGCCCAGCCCCACAGCAGCTCGAAGCGGCGGCGGTCCCACACGACCGGATCGAAGGGCGCCAAGAGGCGCACCGACTCCTCCGGCGCATGGCGGCGCGATGCCGGGTCCTCGTCGGCCGGCCAAAGCCAGGTGGTGCCGTCGATCACGACGCTGGCCAGCCGCTCGCGCGAAAGCCGCATCGCCGCGCGCGTCTCGCCGCGCAGCTGCGGCGCGCCGTGGCCCAGCAGGGTGATCAGGTAACCGAAGCTGGCCGCCGGAAGCGGCGCGTACTTGCGCACCACCAGCTCCACCAGCGCGGCGGCGCGGCGCGCGCGGCCGGCCGGGCTGTCGTCGGCCGGCGGATGCGACACCGCCTCGTAGACGCGCGTGCCGGTGTCGCGCCGCACCACCCGGAGCAATCCGCGGTAGTGCATGCCCTCCAGCAGCTGGGTGCTGGCGTTGAGCGTGTTGCCCCAGTAGCCCACCACACGGCCGTGATGCGAGAACTCGGCCGCCACCTCCTTCGGATGGGTCGGGCCGCGCTCGCGGATGAAGGCCAGCACCTCGGTCGCGCGGCGCTGCGTGGCGGCGTCCCATACGCGCCTGGCGACGCGCGGATGCAGCAGCGCCAGGTGTTCGCGCGGCAGGAAGCCGTAGTTGACGAGGCAGTCCTCCTCGATCGCCAGCCGCGGATAGCGGCGCTCCAGGTCGCCGGCGCGATAGCCCTTGACGCGATGGCGCAGCGTCAGGTCCTGGGCGCGCGCTGGCGCGCGGATCGGGTCGGCCTGCACGAAACCCAGGCGCGAGATCGCGCGCCCCAGCGTGGTGGGCGCGAACAGCGTGCGCGCAACCGCATAGCGGCGCAGGTCGTCCAGATCGATGCTTTTCTTGGCGGGCATGGTGGCTCAGGGAGGTCGGCGCGCGGCGGGCGCCGCGAGCGGCGCCAGCCGGCGGTCGTGCCAGCCGGCCAGCAGCCGCTGCGCGGCCATCGAACGGTACTCCTGGTGACCGAGCGAATGTAACACGCTGATCGCAAACGGGCTCGACACGGCCGCGAAGGGCGGCCGGCGGCGCGGCGCCTACTGCTCGAGGCCCAGATCGATGATCGTGAGCGCGTCGCCCATCTCACCGACCTCGTCGCCGCAGTGATGCTCGGTGCCGGCGCAGCCAGGGCCGCCGAGATTGCCGCCCAGGCTTTCGCCCCAGCACTTGATCTGGTTCGTGTCGAGCAGCGCGCAGGTCACATCGCTCGTGACGGAGGCCATGACGGCCTTGGCGGTGCGTCCATCGCCCAGGTCGACCCTGGGAAGGTCGCCCCCCATCTCGCCGGCGCCGTCCCCGCGCGTCGCCCAGTCGCCGAGGCCGAGCTGGCCATAGCGGTTCCTCCCCCAGCACTTGACCGTGTTGTCGTCGAGCAGGGCGCAGGTATGGTCCGCGCCCGCCGAGACGGACTTGGCGGTGCGTCCAGGGCCCAGGTCGACCGTGGGGAGCAGCATCATGTCGGTGGCGGCGTCGCCCACGTCGCCGGAGTTGCCGATCCCGAGCTGGCCATAGCCGTTCGCGCCCCAGCACTTGACCGCGTTGTTGTTGAGCACCGCGCAGGTGTGCGCGTACCCGGCAGAGATGGACTTGGCAGTGCGGCCGACGCCCAGGTCGACCGTCGGGAGGTTCGCGCCCATCTCGCCGGCCTGGTCGCCCCGATCCGCCTTGTTCCCGAGGCCGAGCTGGCCGCTACCGTTGTCTCCCCAGCACTTGACCGTGTTATCGTCGAGCAAGGCGCACGTGTGTTGCCCTCCGGCGGCGACGGCCTTGGCCGTGTGGTTGAGGCCCAGATCGACGGCCGGGAGGAGATTGCCCATCTCGCCCGAGCTGTCGCCTCGATCGTTCATGTCGCCGACGCCGAGCTGGCCGCTGCCGTTGAACCCCCAGCACTTCACCGTGTCGTTGTCGAGCACGGCGCACACGTGGGCGTTGCCGACGGACGCGGACTTGACCCTACGGTCGGTGCCCAGGTTGATGAAGCCGAGGCTGGCCATCTCGCCGGCGCTGTCGCCGATGGCGGCGGTGCTGCCGATGCCGAGCCTGCCGGCGAAGTTGCTCCCCCAGCATTTGATGCCCGTCTGCGGCCACCACGGCGCGGGGAGCACCTTGAGCGCGCAGGAGAAACTGCTGCCCGCCATCACCGCGGACGCGTCGCCGATGAGGCTGTTCGGGAGAGAAGACCCCATCTCGCCGGCCACGTCGCCGCGGGCGAGGTTGTCGTCCAGGCCGAGCTGACCGGAGCTGTTGTAGCCCCAGCACTTGACGGCGCCCGTCATCAGGCGAGCGCACACGTGGTTGAAACCCACGCTGAGCCCTTGCGCCGTCTGGCTGCCCATCAAGGCATAGGGGAGCGAGTTGCCCATCTCGCTGGGATCGTCGCCGACGTTGCTGCCGTAGGAGAGCACGCCGGAGCCGAGCTGGCCATCGCCAACGGCGCCCCAGCACTTGATCCTGAGGTGACTGGACTCGATGATGCATGTGTGGTCGACGTCGGCGACGATCGTCACGGGGATCAGCGGGTTCACGCCGCCCGCGTCCGTCCCGATCTGGACATACGGTAGATTGCTCACCGCGGTCGCGGACGAGCCGCCTCGCGAATACGTATCGCCGAGCCCGAGCACCGCGGCGGAGTTGCTCCCCCAGCATTTGATCCTATCGTTGTCGAGCACGACGCACGTATGGTTGCCGCCGGCGGTGAGCGCCTTCGCGGTGCGGTTCAGCCCCAGATTGACGTTCGGGAGGGTGCTCATCTCGTTGACGTCATCGCCCCGTTCGTCCGTGTCGCCGAGGCCGAGCTCGCCCGCGTTGTTGCCTCCCCAGCACTTGAGCGCATTCGTATCGAGGATGGCGCACGTGTGGTTGAGGCCGGCGGCGATCGCCTTGGCGGTGCGGTTCGTCCCTAGGTAGACGGCCGGGAGGTTGTCGCCCATCTCGCCGGGCGCGTCGCCGCGGTCGGTGGTGTGAGGCGGGGAGCCGGGATCGCCGGACATCAGGCCGAGGTTCCCGGACTCGTTGTCGCCCCAGCACTTGACCTCGCCCGTGTTGAGCAGCGCGCAGACGTGGTCGTACGCGATGGCCACGCTCGTGGCGAAGCGGCCCGTGCCGAGATCGATCGCAGGGAGGTCGTCGCCCATCTCGCTGGACGCATCGCCCACGGACAGCCAGATGGGCCAGCCGAGGCCGAGCTTGCCGTAGCCGTTGCTCCCCCAGCACTTGAGCGCGTTGTCCTCGAGGATGGCGCACGTGACGTTGTTGCCGGCGAAGATGGCCTTGGCGGTGTGAGGCGCTCCGAGGCTGTTCGTCCCGAGGTTGACGGGCGGGAGGGAATCGCCCATCTCGCCGGGCGCATCGCCGATGTCCTGCGAGCCGTTGATCTCGAGGCCGAGCTGGCCGCTACCGTTGTCTCCCCAGCACTTGACCGTGTTGTTGTCGAGCAGGGCGCACGTGTGGCGCGCGCCGGCCGCGATCGCCTTGGCCGTGCGCCCCGTCCCGAGGTCGACGAACGGAAGCTTATCGTAGGTCGTGACCGTGCCTCGGTTGATCTCATTTTCGTAGCCGAGCTGCCCGACGTCGTTCGTCCCCCAGCACTTGACGAAGCCGCCTTCGAAGATCGCGCAGGTGTGGCTGGCGCCGACGGCGATGGCGCCAGGCCCCAGGACGCGGAGCGCGGCTGACGCGGCGAGCACGGGCTCTTCCAGATCACCCGTCTCCGCGCCGTCGTCGACGGCGCACCCAGCGAGCAGGCTCGCGGCGAGCGCGGCCAGAAGGAGCCCGGAGGAGACAAGGCGACAGCGCCGCCGGGAGGCGCGGGCCTCGCCGGCTAGATTCGAGTGCTTGAAAGAAGACTTCACGGAACCATCCTTTCGCGGCTCGCTGGTTGCAACGAGATCGTCGTCGAGGCGGCGCGGTGCGTGTGTCAGCCGCTGCCCGTCGGCCTCGCGGGTTGAGGGGGCCGCGCACGCAACACGCATACCAGCCAGCGCGGCGCGGTCTCCCTTCCTTGTTCCGGCGTCCGGGCCGGCTGGAGCGTGACATGTCACGCTCTGAGGCCGTGACATGTCACGCTCTGAAGCCGTGACATGTCACGCTCCAGCCGTGAAGATCCTATGCGCGACCGGACGCGCCGGCGCGCGCGCACCCGGCCGAGAACGCGCCTCGGCGGGATTCACGGCGCGTCTGCCCCTAGGTGCCGGGCACGGACGTGATGCACGGCCAGGTTGGGAGTGGCATCGCCTGGTATCCATCTTGCTGAGGGCCCGCGGGCTGACGTTCAGGCTGGCTCCAGGGAGGCTCGCTGTTTCAGCCGCTCGCGAGCTTGCCTCGCTCGTCCTTGGCCGGCGCGTGACAGCTCACGCGCCTGCCATCCGCTCGACAAGAGGACTGCTCAACTGCTCGACAATAGGACTTTTCCATGATGCCTCCCCGTGCACATTCCACATCGATCAACGCCCGGCGCGTCTCTCGGCGGGACGCGCTCTCCGATCCGATGGACCGCGCCGCGCGCCGGCGAACGACGGACGTCACGGCCCGCGCAGGCCGCCTGTCGGCTCATCCTCTGGTCCCCATGGCCGCGCTCGCGGCGAGCCTCCTCGCGTCGGCGTGCGCCGGCGGCGGCGGCGGCGCCGAGACGGGCGATCTGGAAGAGCCCGTGTTCGCCGCGTCAGCCGCGCTCCGCGTCCTGGGGCCCGGCGCCATCACCGCCGGGGCAAACCACACGTGCGCCATCTTCGAAGGCGGCTTCGTCAAGTGCTGGGGCTTGAACGACGAAGGGCAGCTCGGCCTCGGTGATAACGTCAATCGCGGCACCGGCACGATTTACGATAGCATCCCGTTCGTCAACCTCGGGACGCACAGCTCCGGACAGCCCCACACGGCGAAGGCGATCGCGGCGGGCGGCAACCATAACTGCGCCATCCTCGACGACGACACGGTCAAGTGCTGGGGCAGCGGCAGCAACGGTGCGCTCGGCATCGGGGTGGGCCTATTCGACAAGATCGGCGATTCGCCCTCCGAAATGGGCGACAATCTCCCGACCGTCAATCTCGGCACCGGCCGCACGGCCAAGGCGATCTATGCCCAAGGGAACCGCACGTGCGTCATCCTGGACAACGATCGGGCCAAGTGCTGGGGCGCGAACATCATGGGCTCGCTCGGCCAGGACACGGCCGCGGACACCTACGTGGGGGACAACGTGGCCGACATGGGCGACAATCTCCCGCCCATCGAGCTCGGCACCGGGCGCACCGTCAAGAGCCTCGCCCTGGCGCTCGAGCATTTCACCTGCGCGTTGCTCGACGACAACACGGCCAAGTGCTGGGGCAACAACAACTTCGGAGGCCTCGGTCTCCCGGGAGGCACGGGGTCCGGTCAATCCGCGAACCTCGGCGACCACGCGGGGGAGATGAGCACCATCCAGCCCATCGATTTCGGCACCGGCCGCACGGTCCAGGCCATCGCCGCCGGGGACAACCACGTCTGCGCCGTCCTCGACAACGGTCAGGTCAAGTGCTGGGGCGCCAACGAGGCAGGCGAGCTCGGCTACGGCGACCCCGGCAGCGTCAGGCGCGGCGATGGCCCGAACGAGATGGGCAGCAATCTCCCGGCGGTCAGCCTCGGCACCGGCCTCACCGCCAAGGCCATCACCGCGACCGGCAACCGCACCTGCGTCCTGCTCACCGACGACAGGATCAAGTGCTGGGGGAACAACTACCTCGGCGCGCTCGGGCTCGGAGACTCGACCCCGCGAGGTAACGCGGCCGGGACCATGGGCGACGCGCTGCCGTTCGTCGACATCGGCACGGAGATCACGGGCTCGACTCCTCTCGTGCCGACCACGCTCGTCGCCGGGGGGGACCATACGTGCATCGTCGAGTCCACCCATTCGCGGATCAAGTGCTGGGGCTCCGACGTTTACGGCCAGCTCGGCGTCGGCGTGATGGCCCCCGGGCCCCCGCCCGCCCGCGGGGATTCGCCTGGTGAGATGGGCAGCTCGCTCCCCTTCGCCTTCATTGGCAGCCAGACCGCGCACCAGGTCGCCGTCGGCTACAATCACGTCTGCGCGAGCCTGAAGAGCGGCGGCGTCAAGTGCTGGGGTTACAACGGCTCCGGCCAGCTCGGGCTCGGCGACGCCGACGCTCGGGGCGACGCGGCCGGCGAGATGGGGTTGAGCCTCGACGAGAGCCTGATCGGAGACGTGGAGTCGATCCTCGCGGGCGAGTCGTTCACCTGCGCGCTGCAGGAGCTCCCCTCCTCGTCCCTCACGGGCATCAAGTGCTGGGGCAGCTCCTATGCCGGCAAGCTCGGCAGCGGCGCTGCCAGCAACCAGGGTGACAGCGCTGCCGAGATGGCGAGCCTCGGCTTCATCAACCTCGGCACGGGCCGCACGGTCAAATCGGCGTCCGCCGGCAACAACCACGTCTGCGCCGTGCTCGACAACGACTCGCTCAAGTGCTGGGGCCTCAACGGCAACGGGCAGCTCGGGCTCAACGACACAACCAACCGAGGCGTCACGTCCGGCCAGATGGGAGACACCCTCCCCGCGATCTACCTGGGCGCCGGCCGCACGGCCAAGGCCGTCGCGTCCGGGGGCAATCACACGTGTGTGCTGCTCGACAACAACACGGTCAAGTGCTGGGGCTTGAACGACCACGGGCAGCTCGGCCGTGACGATACGCTCGCGCAGGGCGACCAGGCGAACGAGATGCAGAACCTCGCGACGGTCTTCCTCGGGACGGGGCGCACCGCCAAGGCGATCTCGGCGGGCGCCGAGCACAGCTGTGCGCTGCTCGACAACGACACGGTCAAGTGCTGGGGCGCGAACAGCTATGGCCAGCTCGGCCTCGAGGCCAGCTCGGACCGGGGCGACGCGGCCGGTGAGATGGCGGCCCTCACGGCCGTCAATCTGGGCTCCGGGCGCACCGCCAAGGCCGTCTCTGCGGGCAGGAATCACACCTGCGCCTTGCTCGACGACAGCACGATCAAGTGCTGGGGGAGAAACCACAGAGGCCAGCTCGGGCTCGGCGACACGACGGCGCGCGGGGACAGCGCCGGCGAGATGGGGAACAACCTTCCCACGGTCGACCTGGGCTTCGGCCGCCGGGCCAAGGCGGTCGTCACCTCGACAAACGGCCACTCGACCTGCGCCCTGCTCGACACGAGCCACATCAAATGCTGGGGGGAGAGCGTCGGCGGCAACCTCGGCGGCCCGGGCTGCACCGGCGCTACCGCGCACTGCGGCGACGGGGCCAGCGAGATGGGCGACGCGCGCCCGCTCATCGATCTGGGCCGCTCCTATCTGTAATAGCACACCGGTTGCGCTTACAGCGGCCGAGCGCCACAGCGCCCCCTGCGTCAGAGAGGTCGGCGCGTGAGGAGCGGCGGGGCGGCCGCGGCGGGGCGGCGTTCGGCGGCGGCCGGCGCCGCCTCCGCGGGCCTCGCGGAGGCCGCCGCGGCGGTGAGCCCGTCGGCCTGCACCACACACGCCTGGATCGGCCGGCCGAGCGACGCGCGCCCCGTCACGGCCCCGCGCTGCGCGTCGAGGAACGAGATCCCGCCGCGCGCGTCGCACAGCGCGAAGCCGCCCGCGTAGGCCGCGCCGCCGAGGAAGTCGGCCTCGCCGGCGTGGGCCCAGGCGAGCGCGCCGGTGCGCGCGTCGAGGCCGACCGCGGCCCGGTAGTACGTCGCCACGAAGCGCTCCCCCTCGATGCCCGGCGGGCCGGACGGCCGGGGGCGGGCGTAGAGCCGCGCCCTGTCCTCGGCCGACGCTGTCGGCGCGAGCACCTCGGTCCCGGCGGTCATCCAGACCGGCGCCCCGGGCAGCTCGCGCGCCGGAAGCCGCGCGGTCGACGCGCGCCCGGCCGCGCCGAGCCCGATCGAGGCGTCGAACCGCGTCGCCTCCTCGCCGCCGAAGAAGACCGCCCCGCCGAGCAGGAAGGCGCGGCTCACCTCGGTCCGGAGCAGCGCCCGCGCCACCTCGCCGCCGGTCTGCAGGTCGAACACCGTGACGTAGCGCCCCTGCCAGGGCAGGAACGCGTAGCGCCCCACGACCGCGGGCACGCCGATGGCCGCGGGGTCCTCGAGCTGGCGCAGCACCAGCCCCTCGTGGCTCACCGCGAGCACGACGCTCCTTGTGCCGGTGATCGACACGAGGGACACGACGGTGGTCTCGCCGTCGTCGCCCGCGCCGCGGAGCCTGCCGCCCGCGCGCCGCCTCCAGAGCAGCGCCCCGGTGCGCGCGTCGAGGGCGAACAGCTCGCCCCGGCCGAGCCCGACGACGACGCTCCCCGCCACGGCCGGGCGCGCGTCGAGCGGGTGCGCGAAGGTCCACGCCGGGCCGCCGTCGAGCGGCACCCCGACGAGCTCGGGCGCCCCCTCGGCGCCGACGACGCCGACGACGCCGACCGCGACGTCGGCGCCGAGGGGGATGCGTCTGCCGGCGAACCGCTGCTGGAAGGCCGCGATGCCCGCGCCGCCGTCGTCCTTCCAGCGCGGGTCGAACGCCTCGCCCTGCGTCTGGCCGCCGCCGCAGGCCATTGAGAGGGCCCCGAGCGCGGCGCACGCGGCGAGCAGGAGCGCGCGGGCGGCGGCGCGGGGCGAGCGCGGGGTTCGCATCGATGGGTCCCGCGGCGGTCGTAGCGTGGGTCAGGTCGGCCGAGCAAGCGCGCCGGGCGCGTCGGGCACGTCGGTCCGATCGCGACGACGCCAGCGCGCAGCGCGAGACGGGCGCGCGCCAGCCCGCCGCGGCGGGATCCCAGCGTCGAAGGACGACCGTGCCGGCACCTGCTCGCCCCGAGTCCGGACGCGTTGGCTCCCCCGTGATAGCCGTGCCGCCATGACCGTCCGTTCCGCCGAGCGCTTCGCCGTCCGGGATCGCGAGGGGCGCGCGCCCTTTCCTCCGGGAGCCTGGGTGTTTCCCGCAGAGCTCGAGGTCGCTCAGGAGCTCCACGCCGTGCTCCAGGCGACGTTCCGTGAGCGGCACGTGGTCACGCCGGCCGAGATCGAAGGCCAGGTACGCCGCGCGTTCGCCTTCGACGACCTGCGCGGGTTCCTCGCGCGGCGGCGGCCGGCGTTCGACCGCGCGCTCGCCGGCATGCGCTCGCCCATCGAGGCGTCACGGCTCGCGACGCTCGCCGCGGTCCTCCGGCTCTCGCGCGACGAGGTGACGGCGGCGCTGTGCGCCCGCGCGACAGGCGCCGGCCTCGTCGAGGGATCGACCGTCGTTTACAGCTCGCTCTCGCTCGCGGCGGAGCGCGTGGAGGGGCTGCGCGAGCTCGGCGCCTCCGAGGCCGTCATCGATTTCGAGCTCGATCTGGCGCGCCTCGTCGCGCAGCCCTCGTGGACGCCGCAGGTCGACTGGGGCGCGCTCGTGCCCGACGCGGTCGAGGCGGCCTCCTGCGTCGATCCTGCGTCCGGGGCCGTCGAGGTCGACGTCGACATCGCGCGCCTCGTGCTGCTCGCGGCCCAGTGCTGCGTCGGGCCGACGGCCCGTGCGGTGAGCGGCGACCACGACGGGCTCGCGTGGATGTCGCTCGCCGCGTTCGACGGCGATGCGCCCGCCCCGGAGCGCGCGCCGGGCTCGATCCTGGTGCGACCCTCGGTGGTCGCCGAGCAGGTCGAGCGCCTCGCGTTCGCCGCCGTCCCCGCGGCGCTGCGGGCGATCGCTCCCGGGGGCGCCCTGCTCGCCGTCACGCTGGTGGAGGACGAGGCGTAGCGTCCGGGGCAGCTCAGCAGCGAGCGGAAGCCAGAGCACGGCGCGGCGTCATCGAGAACCACGCGCTCTCCGGGTTCACGCTGCACGTCGCACGCGGCGAGTTCCTCAGCGTGATGAGCCCCTCCGGCTCCGGGAAGTCGAACCCGGGGCTGAACTGATGACCAGCATGTGCGAGAGATACGGCAGACGCCGCGTCGGACGCGTCGGAGCCGTGTCAGAGGCCATTGAGGACTCGGTTCCTCTTGTATACCCGGAATCCCTCTCGTGGAGCCCCGTGCCCTGGCGTCGGGGCACACGGAGGTCACACGGCGTGACGAACCCGGGGCGACGCCCGTAAACGAGCGCCGGGTCCGTTGATGGATCCGTCTTGAACGTCATTACCAAGCCGGCGGTCTGAGAGGGCGCCGAGCTGCCGCTGCGGGCCCCTGTCCGGTGACCCGACCGGACGGCCTCGCTCAGGTCGTCGCCTCGATGCCACCACAAGGACAACTGCAACCCAGGTCGCCTGATGACGCGGCTCATCTGCTGGGAGAACGGTGCGCCCATCCGGAAGGGGGAAGAAGAGATGGGACATGACTTGAAGGTGAAGGCGGGCGCGCTCGTCCTGTGCGGCGGGCTCGCGATGGTGCTCGCGTCGGCGTGCGATTTGACCTACACCTGCGACACGGCGGAGCCGGGGGGCGCGGGAGCTGGTTTCCCGACCGAATCTGTAGGCGCAGGAGATTACCTCCGAGACGGCGACGAAGGTGAAGGCGGAGACGAAGAAGTGGGTAGCGCATCACTTGCGATGGCGGGATGCACACCAGTTCACGAATGTACCGAGATGTACGAAAAGTGCAGGAACATGGGGCGGCCGTGCACGCGTCCGATTGGCCACAGGAGTCTTTGTGATTACTGTCGCGAAGATTGTCAGGATAAACGTCCATACAATACAGTGAATGCTATGAGTGTGGGTTTTATTGAGTATGACGGGCGCCCCTATGCTTCTTGATGCGACGCATGTCGCCTTTGACCCACCAACAGCAGACCGCCTGGTCCAGCTCGGTGCTACTAACGTCGTGCGTGCGTCAGACTGCCTTATCATCGGGCCGAGCCGTCGGGATGCGACGGAACACATCCGGCTCCGTGAGGCGTGGTGTTCTCTGTCTGAGGACCACTCCGATAGGGATGAATTTGGTAAAAAGTGGGATCGGCTCTACTCCCCGGATGTTCGCTGGAAGCCGCCCGTGGTCTTGTGGGTATCAGTGAGCCTCCACGAACGAGTGAACCTGTGGAGGGCCTGCAGCTGGTTGAAGCACATTGGTGTCGCGCGCGGTGACGTCATCGTCGCCGAGTTGGAGCTTGTGTACGGCACAAGAACAAGTCCTCCCGCACCACCGGCCGCTAGGCGGTTCAACTGCTCCGCGTCAGTTGCCGACCACCTCGACAAGGTTCTTCTGGGTCGTCTCGGCGAGGCGCGCCCCTGGCCAGGGGAACGCTACGATCGTGCCGTTCGCCTCTGGGAGCGCTACGTCGATGAGGACCCCTTGCCCTTCGTCGAAAGCTGTGTAGCTGGTGTTGAAGGCTTTCCGGAACTTGCCCCCCTATGGGGGCTTCTGTCCTCATTCTTTCCTAGGAAGACCACGGAAGGCACCCTGCGCCTTAGCCGACTCGACGAGCTCGTCCTGACCATCCTCTCTGCAGAGGAGTACCAAACTGATGTGGCCGTGTTCTGTCACAAGTCGCAGTCTGGAGTGGAATTGCGGGAACTCCTCTCCTGTACAGGCGACCTGTTCCTGGAGGATCGTTTGGCACAATGGGCGAGGCACGCGTCGAGCGCGTTCGTAGAGCGCGCACCCGACCCGAGGCCCGACGGGGCGATGAAGTCGTTCGTCTATCGTCTCACCGGGCGTGGCGTGCAGCTCCGAGACAAGGGGCTCGACCAGCTCACGGAGGCGCCGAGCCTGCCCATCGCCGGGACCGAGGCCTACTCGGCTTCAGCCCCGTGGGTGCTGCTCGAAGACGGCCGGCTTGCTCGGCTGTGAGGGCTGGCGAAGATACCGTCCCGTGTTTCAAGAGCAGCCCGTCCGGCAGCGGGCCGCAGCTGGGGTAGAGGGCAAGCCGGCGGGGTCGGGACTTCACCCGCCCGCCTGCATCCTCGCTCACTCGCGCCCGCTCGCCCGGCCACGCCGCTGGCGTCCCGGCGCCGCAGGCTCGGACCGGGGTTCGTCCCCGCCGGCCGGCTGCTCGTTACGGAGCTTCGTGGAGCCCGTACCCCTGCGTTACCCGTCGCGCCAGCTCCCGGTGATCCCGCTCACGCCGGACCCGCCCCAGATCCAGCGGCGCCGAAATTTATCAAGTCACACGCAGATCCCACAAAAGCAAGAAGACACGGCTCTCGCCGTGTCTTCTTTGTGGAGGCGCCGGGAATCGAACCCGAGGGTGCATTTCATGAGCACGGCCCACTCGACGTAGCGCGACGTTGCGAACAACCCCCCGACCGGCGGATCCTGTCGGACGCCCTCGCGCTCGCTCGTCCGGCGGGCGCGGACGACCCGTGAGCTCGCCCGCCGCGCGGCACGTCATTCGAACCGTACGCGCGTCGCGCGCACACCCCTCCTCGGAGACCGACTGGGCCGGTCAAAAAGACGCTCTCCCAGAGGTCACGTTCGCCTGCTCGGCTGCCGGGGGGGTTTCTGCGCGCTCGAGGACCCGGACGGCGATCACGTCGAGCTCTCCTACGGCCAGCCGCTCGGGCCCGGCGCCGACGCGTGGGAGATCGCGGCCGCTCGCGACGATCGCGCTGAGGACCGTCAGGGGGCGACCGACTCGGATCCTGGCGAGCAGTCCCCCGCGAGGGTGCTGCAGCCGAGCCGGTTCTGCATGAAGCTCACCCGCCGCGGGATCTCGACCTGCTTGACGAAATTCGAGAGGACGCCGGTGCCGTCGGGGCCGGGGGTCGCGAACGGCGCCACATGATAGAAGGTGGCGAGCTGCTGGGTCTCGGCGTTATGGCACCCGTTGCAGGTCTGCCCGGCGAACGCGTGGCGCAGCGGCTCGTCCGCGCCGGGGAAGACCCATTTCGTGGCGGAAGGCACGACGTTGCCCTCCGCCTCGCCGCCGAGGAACGAGGGGTCGAGCGGCGTCGCGCCGGCGATGATCCCGGTGCGGTTCGCGAGCAGGAAGGCCTCGAGGCCGGCGTCGCCGTTGAGCTGCTGGTCCGGCGTCTGGGCGGTCTCCACGAGCCGAAGGAAGGCCTGGTAGCCGGTCGGCTCGGGGACGAGGTGGAACTCCCGCCACGACCACGGAGCGCCCATGAGGTCCTCGCTCGTGCGGAGCTGGGCGAGCGCGCTCGCGTTGGGGTTGCCCATCGTGCTGCGCTCGGCGCCGCGCTGCGTGAAGAGATCCGTGATCTCCTGGAGCTCCTGGTTGTACTGGGCGCCGAAGGCGTGCTGCCCGAGCGCGTGGAAGCGGGCAATCCAGCTGTGCCGATCCGGCGCGATCGAGTTGGTCGGCAGGCGGTACTCGAAGATCACCGTCATTCCACCGATGAAGTGATTCGGCGGAACGATGCCGAACACGAAGCGCGCCTCGCCGCTGCCGCTCGCGTGCAGGTCGGTCCGGTTGAAGATGCCGAGGAGCCGGAACGGCGCCTGCGCGACGTCGAGCTTGCCGTCCGGCCGCGTCGGCCAGAGGTTCAGCAGCGAGAGCGTCCCCCGGTTCGTCGTGGGATAGCCGTTGATCGTCAGCGGCTGGAAGCCCTCCAGCCACTCCGCCACGAAATCCGCAGGATCGACGCCGCTCGGGGTCATCTGCTCGATCAGGTACCGGAAGCTCCAGGGCCCCCCCGTCGCGTTCGAGGTGCGCGCGTCCTGCGTGACCGACGGATCGACGATCGCGATCTCCTTGTAAGGATCGACGGCCGGGCCCGCGCCGCAGGCGCCTGCGCAGGTGAAGCTCTCGATCCGATCGGCCGTGACGCTGCCGAGGTTGACCGTGCTCGGCGTGATCGTCGCGCCCGGCTTGGACGGGCTGAGCGTGTACGTGCCTGCGGGCAAGCCGGTGAAGAGGAAGTTGCCGTGGCTGTCGGTGACGGCCTGCGCGCTCGCAGCGCCGCTGAGCTGGACGATGACGCCGCTCATCCCTGCATTCGAGGTGTCGTTGCCGACGTGCCCCGCGATCGCGACGGCGCCGTTCAACGCAGCCTCGGCGATGTCCAAGGATGGCTGCTCCTCGAGCGGCTCGACTCCGCAGGACGAAAGGACGAGGGCAGAGAGCGCGAGCAGGCGAGAGGGCAAGGGGCGTAACCTGGTTCTCATGACAAGGATCCTTTCAGGACAGGCGGAACGGGCGCGCGGCCGTGCTCGCCCGATCCTGGGCCTCTAAGAAGGTCGGAGCCCCGGTTCGTCAAGATAGTTTACATTACTTCACAGGCTTTCCACGAGGCGGAGCGCCTACGCGGCGTCTTCTCGGCGCCGGAGGTGCCCCATCCCTCGCCCTCGTCACAGGCTCATGGCAGCGCAGTGCTGATCACATACCGCGTCTTGCCCGCGCGAGACGGCCCATTGTTCCGAGGAACGGTTGCGTTCGCGGACCTGGATTCTCACGCACGTCGTTCACCCGCGGGAGTGTCGCGCGATCTAGCCACGTCCGCCAACCGGCGCGGCTCGACGCGCTGCACCCGTCAGGCGTTGGGTGCGCCCGGGCCGATCAGCGCGAGCGTCTGCGCGCCGAAGCGCTCGAACCAGGCGTCGCCCAGGCGCTTGAGCGCGGCGAGGTTGCCGGAGCTGGTCTCGTCGAGATCGTCGTTCACGTCGCTCGCCTCGTCGAGATCGGAGTTCACGCGGATGTAGTTGCCCTCTCCCAGGAGGGTCTGCGCCTGGTACTCGACCACGGTTTCATCCATCACCACGCCCAGCAAGTCGTGCGTGATCCAGCCGACAGCACCCCAGCCGCGGGACGTCTCGCCGGCGATCTTGCGCGTTCTTTTGCCGGTGCCGACCGACACGACACGGATGGGCTCGTTCGGGAAGCAGCGCACCGCCTCGGCATACGCACACAACGTCGGGTTGTTGGCGACCACGCCGCCGTCGATCAGCCAGCGCCCGTCCACCCGCACCGTCGGGAAGTACAGCGGCGCGGCGCTGCTCGCGTCGATCACGTCCACGGCGCGCAGCGTCCGATGCTCGGGGTGATGGCTCTTCAAGATGGCGCTCTCGCGGCGCTCCACGTCGTACGTGACGATCAGCGTCCGCTTTCTGGCTTCGCCGAGCGTCTTGTTGCCGAAGTAGCGCTCGAGCGTCCGGCGCTTGCCGACTCCGTCGTACTTCGGTCCGGCCTGGATCAGGCCCGCGGCGCGATCCCAGGGCGACTTGTCCATGATGCGCTGGACGTTTTCGAGGGAATAGAGCGGCGAGATCTCCGCGGCCGACATGCCCAGGACGCCGAGCGCCCCCGCGATGATCGCGCCCGTGGACGTACCCGCGAATAGATCGAACGCGTCATTGAGCGGACGCTCGAGCCGCTGTTCGAGCCGTTCCAAGAACCGCGCCGAAGCCGCGCCTCGAACCCCACCACCGTCCAAAGACAGGACCAATTTCGTCATGATTCTCCTCGAGCGCCCCTGCCCTGTTTTGCACCCGCGTGGACCCGACCGCGAGGGCTCGATCCCCCGGCAGGGGAGCAGGCAATCCTACCCGTTTTCGACGGGCGTTCCGAGACGAAAGGGGATGGTGGCAAAATGGTCGGAAATCGTCGGTGGTCAGCGCTCGATCACTCGATGCGTCCGGCCACGGGCGTGGCGGTCACGACGAAGACACCATCGGGCGGGCTTCTGCGAGCAGCGTCGCCAGCTCAGGCCGAGAAGCCGCCGTCGATCGTCAGGCTCACGCCGTTGATGTAGGTCGACTCGGGCCGAGCGAGGTAAGCGACGAACCGCGCGATCTCGTCGGGGTCGGCGACGCGCTTCGCGGGGCTCATGTTGCGCACCCAGTCGATGTGCGGGCCGTCGGACGGCATCATGTCGGTCGTCGTCGGGCCGGGCTGGACGTTGATGACCGAGATGCCGCGCGGGGCGAAATCCAGCGCCAGCCCGCGCACCAGCCGCGCGACCGCGGCCTTCGTCATCCCGTAGACGGCCGAGCCGGCGAGCATCGCGCGCTCGGCGATGTTGCTGCCGATGACAAGGATCTTCCCGCCGCGCGACAGGTGGTTCGCCGCGGCCTTGGCGGCGACGAACACGCCGCGCACGTTGACGGCGAGCATCCTGTCGAAGTCCTCGAGACGGTATTCGTCCGCATTGCCGAAGATCAGGATGCCGGCGTTGTTCACAAGGACGTCGAGCCCGCCGAGCGCCCTCGCGCCCTCGGCGATCGCGCGCTCGAGCGCGCTCGCATCGGCGCTGTCGGCCTGAAGGGCGATGGCGCGCCCTCCCTCGGATTCGACGGCGGCGACGAGCTCTCGCGCCCGGTCCGGCCTGCTCACGTAGGTGAAGGCGACCGCCGCGCCCTCACGCGCGAGGCGCTTCACGATGGCCGCGCCGATGCCGCGCGATCCGCCGATGACGATCGCCTTCTTCCCTGCGAGCGGTCCGGTGTCGTTGCTCATGTCGAGCTCCTTTGCGTCGTTGGTTGTTGTTCTTTTGTTTACTGGAACGATCAGTCAAAAATAGCGCGCGACGAGGGCGCGCTCCGGCGCGGCCGCGGCGCGATCAGCGCGGGCGCAGGCTCTGGACCGCGAAGGCCGCGACGTCGCGGAGGGCTTCGGTCGATGCGCCGGCCTTGGCCTGCACCTTCATCCCGCTGAGCGTGGACGCGAGGAAGCGAGCGGCCGCGCGGCTGTCGATCGCGCGCCCGATGTCGCCCTTCGCCTTGCCGTCATCGATGACGTCCTTCAGCACGGTCTCGAGCAGCGCGGCGCTTGTCGCGGTGAGCGCGCGCACCTCGTCGTCCTCGCGGGCGAGCTCGCAGACGGCGTTCACGCCCATGCAGCCGAGCGAGCGCGCCGCGCCGTGCTCCTCGGCGAGGTCGACGAGGACCCGCTCGAGCGCCGCGAGCGCGGTCGGTCCAGCCCGGAGCTCCTTGACCACCGAGGCGATGCTGTCGGCGTTGTAGGCGCGGAGCGCCTCGAGGAACAGGCGTCGCTTGTCGCCGAACGTGTCGTAGAGACTCTGTCGGCCGATCCCCATGGCACGGACGAGATCCTCGGTCGAGGTGCCGGCGAAGCCCTTCTCCCAGAAGACCGGGATGGCGCGCCGGAGCACCTCGTCGCGATCGAACTCCTTGGGACGGGCCACGGAGAGAGCATGACCGTTCTGGACTGCTAGGTCCAGAAAAAAAGAGCAGGGCGCCGGGCCTGCTTTCCTGCTGCTCTGGCCGGCGGGGCGCCGGGAGCGCCGTGAGCTGAAGGGCGCCGTCCCTGGGGCCCGGTCGAGACCCGTGCTGGGCAGGAGCCTCGGTCGTCGTAGGCGACGGCGAGCGCGCTCACCTTCACGGCTGTCAGCGGAACGCGTACGGCGGTTTCGGGGTCACCTCGGTCACGTCCATGCTCTTCGTGTTCGAATCCACGAAGCCGCTGAACGACCCGCTCGAACGATTCAAGCCGTCACCACGATACTCGATGTCACCGAGGAGAAGCGCGCTGCCCGAGGCTCCCTGACCGCCCTCGAAATAGCCCATCGGGACGAAGGTCGTGCGCACCGTCGCGGTGCCGGTCACCGAGAACGAGTACGTCCTGAATCCTCCCTTTCCGCCGATCACGGAGAGTCCGCCGACGGTGCCGCCGCTCGCTGTCGCGCCGGCCAGAATGATCGCCTGGTCCTCGATGCGCGCGTTGCCAGAGACGGTGCCGCCCAGGACTTGCGCGTAGGGCCCTACGTAGACGCTCGCGGCGAGCGAATCCGGCGCGCAACCGCCTCCGTTCTCATGACGAGTCGTCCCCGAGGGACATGCCGCGAGCTCCCCGTTCTGGAAACCTGCAGGCCAAGCACCATCCACCTGCACCACGTAGGGGTAGCGCCGGATCGAGGCGTACGGCTGGTCCCAGTAGATGTGCTCTTGCTCCGACGGAGTGCCGGCCACGACGAGCCAAACACGCTCCCCCGCGCTGATGCAGAACGTGAGCTCTCCGTCCGTGCCCTTCTGGAGCGCGCTGTAGCGCGCGCTCGTCAGCTCCGCGTTCGTTGCGACGAGACCCCAGCGGAAGTCAGCGTTCGCCTTAGGCTGCAGGACCCCACGGAAGGTCACCTTGACCTCCGACGAGCCCGCCTCGGGCACGAGCTCCGCGACGTTGTAGCCGAAGCGCTGCGGCGCCCAGTAATACGGCGAAGCAAAGCGGCGCGACGCCTGCCAGGTGTCGTCCAGCGGCGCGAGTCGAGTGATGCGATTGCGTCGTTCGGGCAACGACGTATCCGTGATCTTGCCGTAGCTGTCGCGGAAAGCCCCCGCCGAGACTTTGTAGTCCCAAGTCACGTTGTGCATCGCCCACTCACCGATGAAGTCGTTGAGCTCGGAGACGCTCCAGCCCCGGCTCGTCATGATCGCGGAGAAGGGATCGTTCGAGTTCGGCGTGGTCCAGATGTCGTTGACCGCGCGGTAGCACTCCTTGTCCTTCAAGTACTCCATGAACTGCCAGTTGCAGTAGCGATCGCGCGTCGAACCGAGATAGAGATGGGGCGCGTTCGCGAGCAATTCGCTGCAGTGGACGTTGTCCGCGTACTCTTCGAGCTGGTGCGGCGCGAAATTGGCGTGGCTCTCGAAGATCCAGCCGACGTAGTCCCCGCCACCGCCGTTCACGAGGCCGCCCGCGTGCGACTGCACACCGTGCATGAACTCGTGTCCGAGTCCCCAGTGGTCGCTCATCGCGCCCGGTCCAACCCACATGCCAGGCACCCGCCTCGCCTGGCCCACGTCGTACGCTCCACCGAGCAGCGGATAGGTGTTGTCGATGTGAATGCCCGCCTTGTACTTCGTCGTTTGATCGCAATAGGGCTCGGGCATGAACATCGGCGAGCCGAAATACGTCGTCCAAATCTCATTTTCGAGCGTATCGACGGCGCCTCCGGCCTTCGTGATGTCGGCGACCGTGATGTTCGTCCCGTCCTTCCAGTAGAAGGCAAAGTGCTCGGATTCGTGGCGCAGGGTCATCCCGTTCTCGACCGTGCCGACCGAGTGGCCCGGCGCCGTCCAGCTGCCCGCCTTGCAGGTCTTGTAGGGGGCAGTCGGGCAGCCCGAAGCCCACTCGGTCGTCGTCGCACCTGCGTCGCAGCCCGTGGCCGTCCCGCCAGCTCCGCTGCTCGTCGCGCCTGTCCCGGAGACGTCGCCGCCGGCGCCGGTCGCCGCACCCGAGCCGGTGGCCCCGCCCGAGCCGGTGGCGCCGCCCGAGCCCGCCGTGGCAACGCACGCTCCGCTCTGGCAGGTGGCCCCGCCCGGACACGCGTTTCCGCAGGTCCCGCAGTTGAAGACGTCCTGAGAAAGATCCACGCAGTCCTGACCGCACTGCGTCGCGCCCACCGCACAGCTATCGGAACAAGCGCCGAGCGAACACACCTGACCTACCTGGCACGCGTTCCCGCAAGCTCCGCAGTTCGCGGCGCTCGAGGCGACATCGACGCAGACGCCCGCGCAATCCAGGCTCCCCGCGCCGCACTGGCAGGCGCCATCGACACAGCTCTGCCCGGTACCGCACTCGACGGGGCAGGAAGGAGCGTTTGAAGCGCCCTCACTCTCTTCACCCTGGCCGCAATGGAGCAGCAGCAGCGCAGAGAACGCGGCGGTCAAGGACAAGAAGCGTGTCAAAGGGCGGGCCATGCGGATAGGAAACCGTACAACTTTCGCCCGTGTCAAGCCCAGGGGGGACGGCGCCTGGCGAGCTGTTTTCGTACGAGCGCGGCCACGGCGGTGCCGATCCTGGTGTGTGCGAGCCACATCCACGCGACGGATGCCGTCGCGCACGGAACCGCGCTGCGAACGACATGCCAGACCTACGGCAGGGAGGGAGCGAGGGGACCGTGCAGATCCGGGAGCGGAGCGAGCGAGGGCGCGGCGCGGGCGAGCTCGGCACGGTCCCGTCCAGTGCTCGGCTGGGATCCATCGGCATCTGACACACGGGGCTATGCGCGCTGTCCGGCGTAGTCCACACGAAGGGGGACCAATGTCCGTGTGCATCACCGATGTCATCGCCCGCGACATCCGCTTTCCGACCTCGCGCTCTCTCGCCGGCTCGGACGCCATGAACCCGAGGCCGGACTACTCGGCGGCCTACGTCGTGCTCAAGACCGATGGCCCGGAGCGGATCGAGGGGCACGGCCTGACCTTCACGATCGGCCGCGGAAACGAGCTCTGCGTGGCGGCGATCGAGGCGCTCCGCCCCATGCTCGTGGGCAGGCGCGTCGACGCCATGACGGCCGACATGGGCGCTTTCTGGGACGAGATCACCGGCGACAGCCAGCTCCGCTGGGTCGGCCCGGAGAAGGGGATCATCCACCTGGCGACGGCCGCTGTCGTCAACGCCGCCTGGGATCTGTGGGCGAAGACCGCGGGCAAACCGCTCTGGAAGCTGCTCGTGGACATGACCCCGGAGGAGCTCGTCCGCTGCGTCACCTTCCGCTACATCATGGATGTGCTGAGCCCCGCTGAGGCGCTCGAGATCCTCCGCCGGAGCGCGCCTACCCGCGCAGCGCGGGAAGAGGAGATGCGGCAGCACGGCTTTCCCGCCTACACGACCTCGGCAGGGTGGATCGGCTATCCCGACGACAAGCTGCGCCAGCTCTGCCGCGAGGCGCTCGCGCGCGGCTTCTCGCATTTCAAGATCAAGGTCGGCGCGAGCATCGATGACGACGTCCGCCGGGCGCACATCATCCGGGAGGAGATCGGGGCGCAGCGCCGGCTCATGATGGATGCCAACCAGGTGTGGGACGTGGGCCAGGCCATCACCAGCATGCAGCGCCTTGCCGCGTTCGATCCGTGGTGGATCGAGGAGCCCACGAGCCCCGACGACATCCTCGGCCACGCCGCGATCGCCAGGGCGATCGCGCCGATCGGCGTGGCGACGGGGGAGCACGCCCACAACCGCGTCATGTTCAAGCAGATGTTCCAGGCGGACGCGATCCGGTTCTGCCAGGCGGACGGCGCCCGGCTGGGCGGCGTCAACGAGGTGCTCGCCGTGCTGCTCATGGCGGCCAAGTTCGGCGTCCCGGTCTGCCCTCACACCGGCGGGGTCGGCCTCTCGGAGATCATGCAGCACATCTCGCTCTTCGACTACATCTCCGTGAGCGCGTCGCTCGACGATCGCATCCTGGAGTATGTCGATCACCTCCACGAGCACTTCGTCGATCCGGTCGTCGTCCAGGCTGGCCGGTACATGCCGCCCACCGCGCCGGGGTACAGCACCACCATGCGGCCCGAGTCGCTCGATCGGTTTGAGTTTCCGACCGGCGCGGCGTGGGCGAAGTGAGGCAGGCTGACGAAGCGCCGTGTCCTCGGACCGGCCTCAGCCGACGGACGTGCTGCCGGGATCGAGCCTCGTGAGCCGATAGCCGGGAATGGCCTGCATCAACACCGACGACACCGGGGGAGCCGAGCGCTACGGAGGTTGGAACCTGGCCTCTCGTCTCGACGTAATCACGACTCGTCGAGCCGCGAGCGGACGACCTCGCCGTCGAGCGTGCTGCCGTCGGCCTCGATATAGAGGTGATCGCCCACGATCGTGACCGCCCATTTGCGCCGCAACTCCGTGTTCTCCGCGAGCGCGGCGACGAGGCGGTGGTCGACGGTGGAGATCGAGATCGCGCCGGTGACCTTGCTCGCGCGCGAGGCGGCCTCACGCGCGCCGGACACGAGCTCGTCGCGCCGGCGCGCGTCCGAAAAGAGCGCGTGAACGGCCACGCCCGCGTTGTGCTGCACGATCCTCTTGAGCTTCTCGAACGGCGCCGCGCCGCACTCGATCCAGGTGAGCACGCGGCCCGCGGGATCGCGCGTCCAGAGGTCTGCCCCCTCGGCGTCGGCGAGCCCTGGGCCGAAGGCGAGGCCCTCTTCGTGAAAGAGGCAATACGCGAGCACCCGCAGCACGACGTGCTCGGCGCTCTCCGAGGGGTGGCGGGCGACGACCACCCGCTCGCTCGCCTCGCGGCCGCGATCGACGTGCGAGAGGTCGATGCGGAAATCCATTCGCGTCGAGGGGAGCGCCATCGATGCCGAGTACCACGCGAGCGAAGGAGAAGCCATCTGGAACGTGTTTCACGGTCACGTGCTCCGCGCGGGCCCCCCTCGCACGGGAGCCAGCGGGCTCGACCTCGCGGACGCCACGTTCCGATGATGCCTTCTCCCTGACAGCCTCTCGCTCAGGGCACCGTCGTGTTGAGCAGGAGCTGATTCACCTGGCCATAGTTCCCCAGCACGAGATCCAGGTCCCCGTCGCCATCCATGTCGCCGACGTCCCCGTCGGCCGTCAAGAGGAGGGTCTGGGTGAGCCAGGGGGCGTCGACCTGGGAGAAGTAGCCGGCGGTGTTCCTGTACAGCGAGTGCTTGCGCGGTAACATCGAGGAGATGTTGCTCCGCAGCACGACGATGTCCACGTCGCCGTCCATGTCGAAGTCGCCGAGCTCGACCTCGCGAGCGTCGGGGTCGTAGGCGTGCACGCTGATCCGGCTCGACGTCACGTTGGCGAAGTACCCGCTCCCGTTGTTGAAGAGCAGGACGATATGACTTCCGCCTGTGGGGGCGAACACCAGATCCAGGTCCCCATCGGTGTCGAGGTTTGCAGCCTCGACGTCGACCGACGGGAACGTCGTCAGCGCCATATTGGGGCCCAGACGACCGTTGGCGTTGACGAACGGGCCTCCCTGGGTGTTGCGCAAGAACATGGTCTTGGTGCCGGCCAGGATGAGCTCGGGGTAGATGGCCTGACGGATCGCGAGGCAATCCGCCTGCTGGGCCGGCGTCACCGCGCCGCTCGCCACGAGCCCGGCGACCGATCGCTTCGGATCGGAGCAGATCCCACACAGGGCAGGAGGGCGGCCAGCGCACGCGGAAGCGTTGACGTCCGCGATGTCCACGCACAGCGCCTTCTCCACCGTGATGTCCAGCGTGTCGCTGCCGAACCAGTAGGTGCTCTGGTCGGTGAACACGCCGTTGCCCCCGTTGATGAGCAGCGTCGAGTTGCCCGGCGCGACGTTCCCGAAGAACGCGTCGAGATCGCCGTCGGCGTCCACGTCGCAGAGCTCGACCGATCGATCCGACATCGTGGTCGATGGCAGGCGCCCGGTCGTGGCCACCGTGAAGGTGCCGCCGGAGTTGAGGTACAAGGCGGCCTGCTTCGACGCCGTCGTGCCCGTCGCGGAGTAAGCTGCCGCGATGATGTCCATGTCGCCGTCACCGTCCACATCGCCGGAATCCACATCGGTGTGCTTGACCAGCACGCTGGGGAATTGCAGCGCCGTGACGTCCACGAGGTGGCCGCCGTCGTTCCTGAGCAGGCGCGGCTGCGCGAGGGCGCCCGAGTAGGGCGCGATGAACACGTCGAGATCACCGTCGTTGTCGACGTCGATCAGATCGATGTCGTCGGTCGCGGTCGTCGTGCCCAGCGGGACGCGCCCCAGCGTGCCGTCGGTGAACAGCGGCCGCGGAGGCAGCGGCGCGGTGAGCGCGGCGTGCGCGTCGACGATGCCGCCGGTGCGGGTGAGGCCGGAGAACGCGGGCAGAGGCGCGGCGGTCTGCTCGATCATCTTCACCACGCGCACGGGGTCGCCACGCAGCGCGCTGTGCTGGGACAGGAGCAGCCCGGCGACGCCGCTGACCATCGGGGCGGCGATGGACGTGCCGTTGGCGCCGAGGAAGGTGTTCGTGCCAGGCGCCGCGACCGAGACCGTCTTCGCGCCATAGGAGGACGACTGGGTGCCTGACCAGATGGAGCGGTTGCCGGACTGGTCGCTCGCCGCGACCACGATCTTGTTGGGCAGCCCGAGATGAGCGGGGAAGTCGGCGAAGAGCGGATTCCCGGACGAATCGACCGTGTCGAGGTTGGCCCCCGAGTTGCCCGCGGCGGTCACGAACAAGAGGTGGGAGACGCCGAGGTCCCAGACGGCCTCCGTCATGTCACGAAGGGCGTCCTCGGCCGTGTACGAGATGCCCGTCCAGCTGTTGAAGCTGCCGCTGAACGAGCTGTTGACGATGTGCGCACCGTTGCGCGCGGCGTACTGGTACGCCTCGAGGATGGCATCGTACGTCGGGGCGGCGACGGTCGTCGGTGTGCCGTTCACGATGCGCGTCGCCAGGCGCGCGTTGCCCAGGGGCATGATCTTGACCCGATGCATCACGCCCGTGTAACCGGCGCAGTCGTCTCCGATCTCGCCGAGAGCCCCCGCCACGATGTCTCCGTGCGTGGTTACGGTGTCCACGGGCGACGGGTCGTTCGGCCTGAGCGGGCTGCCGCCGAGGTCCTGTCCCGGGCGCGCGAACTGGAAGCCGCGGCAGTCGTCCGGATAGCCGTTCTCGTCATCGTCTCGCGCGGCCCCGTCGCAGTCCTGTCCTTCGGGAGCGCCCAGCAGCGCGCCCGGGGGCAGGGCGTTGCAGGCGACGCCGCCGGGGCCGATCTCGTCGGCGATCGAGCCGTCGCCGTCGTCGTCAAGGTGGTTCGTATAGATGCGCGCGACGTCGGGATCGAGCAGATCCGTCGCGCCGTCGCCGTCATCGTCCACGCCGCAGCCGCCGGGGCAGCCGTCGTTGTTCAGGTCCGACCGCGGGCAGGTCCCGCCCGTCGTCATCGGCATGCAGTCGCTGCTGCACGGGGGCGCGGCGCAGCACTCGTCCGCGTTGAGGTAGACGTTGTCGACAAGCGGATGAGGGCCCGGGCCGCTGCAATTGTCCGTGTCGTGGTACGCCGCCTGATAGTAAATCACGCCGCTGTCGATCACCGCGACGACGACATCGTGGGATCCCCGCTGGATATCCCAGGCGGCGTCCACGTTCATCGCCTCGATGTACCATTGCTGCGTAGAATAGGATGGATCGTTCGGCACATGGGTCGGCGCGGCGATCAGGTTGGGCAGGGCGAGCCGCACCGGCTCGCCGCCCGCGAGGAGCGCCGAGAGCGCCTCCTTCTCCGTCCCCTTCGGCACGGTGACCACGCCCATGTCCGGAGTGATCTGCCGCGCGAGCGCGCCCTGGACACCGGAGAGGACCCTCGCGCGCTCCTCCGCCGACGTGCCGGAGCTGAACTTCACGATGAGCTCGCCCGGCACCATGGGCGCCAGGGACACGACCTCGATGTCAGACGCGCTCTCGTTGCCGTCGATGTCGGTCGCGACGATGTGGACCCGGTTGGGCGTCAGGAACTCACCCGGGTCGTTCCGGAGCGGCAGGTCGATGGAGAACTCTCCTGCCGGCGTGAGCGCCGACGCCTGCGCCGGCGCATCGCCGATGCTGACGCGGATCGATCGCGCCAGCGTGTTGTCCTCGACGCGGCCTCGCAGGGTGAATGGCCCCTGAGCCACGATGTCCCCCTTCGCCGAGGACCTCGCGTAGTCCTCGGCGACGCGGAGCCTCGGGGCCTCGTCCGTCGCGCCGAGGCGGATGGCGTCGAGCCGGCAAGGCCCCGTGGCGCCCCGCGGGAGATCCAGCGCGATCTTGAGCCGCAGGTCGTCGTACTCTGTCTTGAGCGCCGCCACCAACTCGGCAGGCAGCTCGAAATCGACGCGTGTGAACTGGCCTGCCGCTCGCTGGGGGAGCGCGACCTCCTGGGTGAACTGGCGCTCGATCCCCTGGGAGGGCAGCTCCACGAACAGGTAGACGTGCCCCAGCGGCTCCGCGCCGGGCGGCGCCTCCGGAAGCGAGAGGCTGATGGAGAGGGTGGAGTGGACCGCCGCGAGGGTGCTGAGCGGCGCGCTCACAACCTCGTGGTAGCCGCTGCCGGGCACCTCGAGGCTCTTCTCGCCGTGCGCGCGCTGGTCGCTCGCCCGCGCGGCGCCGCCGTCGAGCGTCCACGCGCCCGCGTCCTCGAACCCGAGGATGCTCTCGTTCGACGGCCGCGCCGCGCCGGCGCTCGGGGCGCCGCCAGGAGCGACGCTCGTGCCATCGCAGCCGCATATCAATGCTGCTGCGGCGACCCATAGTCCACGTTTCATCTCATTGCCTCGCTAATGCCCGAAGGTTGAACCAAGATAGAAGTCGGCGGGTCCACGATGGAAGGCATCCAGGGGACGTGCTGCATGACGTGCCTGTCGCCGTCCCGGTTGACGCCGGGCCGCGTGTCGGGCGTCCACCGGGCGCGAGGCAGGCATGGCAATGCTCATGCCGCCGGCTCTGCACGCGCGGCCATGTCTTTCGGCCGGCTCCTCTCGCGAGGGCGGGCGTGAGGTGGCGCGATGTCACGGTACAACGGCCCGTTGTCACGTGACAGTGTCACGTGACAGTCACGGGACAGGAGCCGGCCCCGCCGCTCCGGCCCCGGGCTCGCCTGCGCGGCGCCGCCGTCGAGCGTCCACGCGCCCGCGTCCTCGAACCCGAGGGTACTCTCGTTCGACGGTCGTGCCACTGGGCGTACCAGCTCGCCCTGGCCCGAGGCGCTCCGCTCGATTGGCGTCGATGCTGCCAACGTACCTACTCATCGCGAACCATCCGACACGCGCAGGAGAGGCCTGGATTTCGGCTCGACTCGAAAACGACGCGAGGCCATCGCGCGCTCGTTCGAATTCGCGAGCGACCCGAGTAAACTGCGCGGGAATGTTCGACATGTCGAAGCTCGCGGCGCTGCGGATCGCGGGGGTGTTCGTGCTGGCCTCGCTCGGGGGCTGCTCGAGCGAGGCGAGGGATGACGCGAAGGCGCCTGCCCCGAAGTCGTTGGCCGTCGTGTTCACGCCGAAGGGAGGCACCTTCCAGGCGTCCGAGCCCGTGGAGCTCACGGTCGAGGACGAGCGCGCCGTTGTGCACTTCACGACCGACGGCTCGCTGCCCACCGCGAGCTCGCCGGTCTACGTCGAGCCGCTCGTGCTCACCGCGTCCACGCGGGTGCGCGCCCTCGCCGTCGTCCCCGACGCCGCGCCTTCCGGGGACGGGGGCAACGGCGGAGAGGGCAGCGACGGGGCCGACCTCCTCGGGCCGGTCGCGACCGAGGCGTATTTCAAGGTCGCCGCCGATAGCGCGGAGTTCAGCTCGGAGCTGCCGATCGTCGTGATCCACACCTTCGAGTCGAAGCAGCTCGACCCGGAGGGGACCGAGTTCGTCCCGGCCACGTTCATGCTGCTCGAGCCCGAAGCCGGGCAAACGAAGCTCCTGGGCCGCGCGAGCTTCGATGGCCGCATCGGCATCCACGTCCGCGGCGCGACGTCTCGCGAGTTTCCGAAGAAGCAATACGCCGTCGAATTTCGTGACGACGCGCTGGACACGGATTTCGACCGGGCGCTCCTGGGGATGCCGGCGGACTCCGACTGGGTGCTCAGCGATCCGGTGAGCTTCGACCGCTCGCTGATCCGCAACGCGCTCGCCTTCGAGATGAGCAACCGCATCGGCCGGTACGCGCCGCGTACGAGCTTCGTCGAGGTGTTTCTCGTCGACTCGGGGGATGACGTGGCGGAGGAGAGCTTCCTCGGGTTCTACACGGCGATCGAGAAGATCAAGCGCGGTCAGGATCGTGTCCCGGTGGCCAAGCTCTCGGCCGACGATCTCACGGAGCCGGACGTGACAGGTGGCTTCATCTTGAGCATCGACAAGGGCGACAGTCACTTCTCGGCCGCCGGCCAGGACCTCCAGTTCGTGTACCCCAAGCCGGAGGACATGCTGGACCCCGCGCGAGAGCCGCAGCTAGACTACATTCGCCGTTACATCGACGACTTCGGTGAGGCCGTCGACGCGGACGACTTCACGCAGCCCAGCAGCGGCAAACACTATTCGAGCTTCATCGATCAAGACGCCTTCATCGATCACAACATCATCAACGCCCTGACGAAGAACGTCGATGCCCTGCGGATCAGCACGTACTTCTTCAAGGATCGACAGGGGCTCCTTTCGGCCGGTCCGGTGTGGGACTTCGACCGAAGCCTCGGAACGCCCTACGACGAACGCGCGGTCGATCCGGAAGAGTGGAAGCTCGAGGGCTCCGACGGGACCGACTACTTCACGGAGGGCTGGTGGGGGCCGCTGTTTCGCGACCCAGCGTTCAAGGCGCGGTACAAGGCACGATTTCTGGCGCTGCTCGAGGGCGAGCTCGCGCCCGACAAGCTCGACGCCATGGTGGACGGCCTGGTGCGCAAGGCGGGAGCTTCGGCCGTGGAGAGAAACTTCGCGCGCTGGCCGGATTCACCGCCTCGCAAAGGGTCTTACGACGCCGAGATCGACCTGCTCAAGGACTTTCTCCGCAGGCGGGCCAGCTGGATTCGCGACCAGCTCATGAAGTGGTGAGCACGTCGCCGAACGACGTGCTGGCCGCTGCCATCCGCGACGCGAGAGCGCGCCGGTCCGGCGGCCGTGCCGACCCTTCGTTCCGCGCGGTCGGCGCCGGAGCAGCGCGCGACACCGACGAAGCTAGGTGTCCGCCAGCAGCAAGCACTCGGCGGCGTCAGCGTGCATCGCGCGGATGGCGTCCAGCCGAGCGCGCCATGCGGGGCTGTCTCGGAGCTGCTTCTCGACCTGCAGCGACAGCTCGGCAGCCGACAGCGCGGCCGAAAGGCCGCCATGCTGGATGAGCCAATCGATCAGGGCGGCGGCGAGCCGGGGATCCTTCAGCTTGCCGGTGGAGGGGATCCGACGCGCAGGCTGTTCGTCTACAAGGGCCAGATACTCCGACCATAGCTCGGTGGCGAGCCTGACCTCGACGAGATCGACGTCGAGGATCTCCTTCAGTGTGGCGGCGGCCGTGAGGCGCAGGCCTGCAGCCTTCTGAGCCAGGCCGAGCGCAATCCGGAACGCCCGCGGCCTGGGCGCGAGCCGTGCCAGCCGGGCCAGGGCCCAGGTCCGACCGCCGCTCGCTGCTTCGACGAGCCGGGCCAGCGCCGCCTGCCAGTGTGGTAGTCCGGCGTCGTCAGGGAGGCGGCTCAATGAGTCGACAGCCTGGACCAGGACGCGGCCGGAGGTGCGCGCCTCGGCGAGGAGCCTGGTAGCCAGACCAAGCCCTTCCGAGCACAAGGCGTGCTGGGCAATGCAGACGCCCGCTGCCGTGGCAGCGATGCGCTCGTCGCCGCAGTCGACAAGCACCTCGGCCAAGGCGACGAAGCCGCGAGCCACCGCGGGTCGCGCCCGCGACTCGTTCGGGAACAGGAGCCTCGACCCGGGGTTGAGCAGCGGCCACGTATCCGGCACCGTCGTGATGCCGTCGATGAGCACCTGTCGGACGTCGGCCTGGTCGACGAAGCGCAGCAACCCCGCCAGGATGTCCGGCCGGATGCTGGGGTGCAGGTCCTCGGACCGCCACGCCTCCATCAGGAGGTCGCGAGCCTCCACGGTCGCAGAGGCCGAGACCTTGCCAGCGGCGTTCTTGCGGTTGACCACCGCGCAGTCCTTCGACAGCAGCAGCTCACGATACGGCGCCAGATCGAACGGACCGGGCATGCGCTCGGACAGCACGTTGAGGGCGCTCATCGCCGCGCGCCCCACCACGCCGGATCTTCGCGCGCGCGCCAGGAACAGCCGCCGGAGCTCGGCGGTCGGCGGAGCGATCCGGGCGCACCGCGCCAGGATGGCGGCGGCGACCGGCCCGGCCGCTCCCGGCAGCAGCTCGAGCAGCAGCGGCGCGTCCTCGACGCGGCCGATGGCCTTGACGCGCCTCGAGAGATCGAGGCTGGCGTCCCGCGCCACCCGCAGGAGGTGCTGCGTGAAGCGCCTGCGCTGGGAGGGCGTCCACCGCCCGGGGGCCGATCGTGAGATCGCCGCCACCAGATCGGTCTTGTGGGGATCGGTGGTGTCGTCCCGATCCAGCAGCTCGTCGACGAGGGCAGTCTCCTTCAAGCTGATCTCCGGGACGTACCCCATCACCTCGTCCAGCGGCCCGTCGCACGTGACAGGCTTGCGCGGAGGCCGCGGCGCCTTCGGTGTTCTTCCGAGGAGCAGGTCCACGATGAGCCGCTCCGCCTCGGGCTCGTAGCGACCGACCGCCACCGGTCCCAGCATGGGTGTGGTGCCGTCGAGGCGCACGCCCTCGTAGGCCGCATGGAGCTGAGCGGCGAGACCTTCGGCGATGCGCAGCGGGCTCGGCAGATACTCCATGGACGGCTTCTGGCCGGGCGCCGGCGCCTTGTCGGCGCGCCAGCGCACCCGGGGATCCAGGCGAATCTGAACCAGGAGCCCGAGCAGCTGCGCCGCGCGCGTGATGCTGCCCCGGAGGATCGCTTCGCCGATGGCCTTGTGCACGGCCCGCTCGGCATGGGCCAGGGTGGTTGCGTTCGACTCGCGCGACTGCACCGTGGTGAGCAGGGCGTCCCTATAGGTCTGCACGGGGATCTCCGAGACCTGACGATCGGACAGCTGGGCCAGCTCGGCCATGACCAGATGGCGGCTCGAGCCATGCCATGCCGGCTCCACCTCGGCGAGAACGGACGCGCACGTCGCCGGGTCGGCGCCGCGGCGGAGCGAACGCACCAGCGCAACCATCCGCGCCGCGCGCTCGCCCCGGTCCCGGGCCGCGCCCAGCGCCTCGTGCTCGGATCGCAGCTGGGCAAGGTCGAGGTGCTTCTCGATGGCCTGAAGCCGCTTGCGCCGAGTGTCCGGATCGACGGGTGGAATCAGGGCCGCCGCCATGAGCCGCGTGACGCTCGCCGGCGGCATCGTGGCCAGCCGCGCCGCCATGCCAGGACGGGGCGACCATGCCGCCGTCGCGGCCTGTTCCAGCTCGGCGCCAAGGAGACGTTCGCGCTCGGTCGGGGGCAGGAAGCGGAAGAGCGGATCGGCGGAGGCGTCGAGGGGCTTGCACCGGTTCCGGAGCTCCAGCACATCCTCGGTCGGCAGCGTCGAGATCGGCAGCGCTCCGGATGGAAGCGGACCGCTGGCGAGAGAGACAGTCCAGTCGTTCCGGCGCAAGACCTCGAGCAGCTCGGCCGGGCAAGCCATCGCCAGGGCGTGGATCGCCCACCCATTCAAGGCATCCTGCCGCACGAGCAGCGCCAGGGCCTCCCTGGGATATCGGGTGCAGAACAGCGTGGCCTCGTTCGCCGTGATCTTACGCCTCGTCGCCAGTGCCACGCGGAGGCCCCGCTCCGGCGCACGCGTCACCAGCTCGCGCCACGCGGCCTCGTGCTCGACCGCGTAGTGTTCCAGCGTGTCGAGATCGCATGTCGCGAAGAGGCGTGTCGCGAGCCCCACGCCGTGCCTGGCGATGACCAGGGGAATGACCGCCGTCGCCTGGGCGACGAGACCGTGCCTGTGCATGATCAGGACGACCCCGCGGGCCTCGCGGCGGTTCCCCTCGCGCAGCACCTGGAGCAACGCTTCGTCCGACACCGGCACTCGGCGCGCCGAGGAAATCGCGGCCCGACGCATCATGGGGTCGCGCAGCGCCTCCTCGATGCGCGCCACGTCCCGACGATAGGTCGCCAGGTCGAGCGCCAGCCGCCGCTCGTCGCCGTCGCCCCCATCCAACGCGGCCATGACCCGATCGGCCGTGGCCTGATCCCAGCCGCGGGCGAGCAGGGCAAGCGCCCGCCCCCGCTTCGCGAAGCTCAGGCTTCCGAGTCGACGGACCTCCGACAGCGCTTCCACCATGCTCCGAGTCTAGACGAACGCGACGCCGACGACGACCACGTGTGGGGCGTCGCGGCTCCCGCTGGTGCTCGTCCAGCGCGCGGGGTTCGACGCGATCCAGGCGGCCGCGGTGCCGTCGAGCTTCGAGCCCGTGCTGCACCCGGGCCAGGAGGCGTGAAAGAGAGATTTCCAGCGCTCGGACGTGCGGCTCCAGTGGGATCCGGACCACCATCCGTCGGGCGCGCCGGTCGCGCGGAGGGCGATCCAGCTCGGGCTGCGAGGCGCGATGCTGCGACGGTTCGCCGAGGACGGAGGCGATACGGAAATGCTATCAAACCAGGCGCGGCGCGCTGCGCGGCGGATGCGCCCGCGCAGCGTGCCGGGTTATCCAGGGTAGTTCGCCTCGATCAGGGCGGAGCAAACGAGGCTTTTCGCGCGGACGCCCTCGTGGCTCTCGGGATCGCGCGGGACGCCGCTCCATGTCGCAGGCGAGCATGACAAAGGCGCCGATCCAGGCACGGCGGGCCGTGCACGATGGTCCGGAAGTCTCGCGCCTCCTGCGCCGGCAGCATATGAGATCTTCCGTCGCTGGATCATGATCCGTCGAGTTGACGAGGAGGCCGCACACCCCCACTTACTCGTGGGAGGAGCTGCCATGCGTGATTCGAGCAATGCGAGTAATCCGCCGAAGGATCTGGATGTGACGATAAGCGAGATTCGCAACGCGATCGATGATTTGTCGAGCAGGCTGGAGGCACTGCGAGCATCGAATCCAGCCGCCGTCAGCTTTAGCTGTGGCGGCGGGTGCGGCGGCGGGTGCGGCGGCGGGTGCGGCGGCGGGTGCCGCTGCGGCGGCGGGTGTCGCTGCGGTGGCGGGTGCGGCGGCGGGTGTCGCTGCGGCGGCGGGTGCGGCGGCGGGTGCCGCTGCGGTGGCGGGTGCCGCTGCGGCGGCGGCGGGTGCGGGCGCGGCTAGCGCCCGAGGTGACGAGGTCGAACGAGAGAGCCCCGGGAAGGTGAGGAGCACGGAAGATCATCCAAAATATCTTCCCATCTTCCTGCGATCGCCCGCGGTCGCGCAAGCTCGCTTGTCGGCCGCCGCGAGGCGATCCTCTCCTGGCTCCTCGCAGCATCGATCCTTCGGCGACAGCGTCGAGGCTCTTCTGAAAGAAAGGGCACGCACGCTCGCTCTAGGGTTTGCGCCGTCGGCGCTTCGGGTCGAACATGACGGCCATGAAGGTCATCGTTACCGGAACGACCGGCATGGTCGGCGAAGGCGTGATGCTCGCTTGTCTCGAGGATCCCACGGTCGAGCGGGTCCTGTCGGTGGCACGCCGACCGTCGGGGCACGCGCACCCGAAGCTCGAGGAGCGCTTGATCCCCGACTTTCGCGAGCTCGGCGCCTTCGAGGCGCGGCTCTCGGGCTACGACGCGTGCTTCTACTGCGCCGGCGTGAGCTCGGTTGGCATGAGCGAGGCGGACTACACGGCGATCACGCACGATACGGTGCTCGCCTTCGCGACGGCGCTCGCGCGCCTCAATCCGGGCATGGTGCTCACGCACGTCACGGGTGCGCACACCGACTCGAGCGAGCAGGGCCGGGTGATGTGGGCGCGCGTGAAGGGCAAGGCCGAGAACGCGCTGATGCGCCTACCCTTTCGCGGCGTTTACAACTTCCGGCCGGGCTTGATGACGCCGGTGCCGGGACAGAAGAACCTGAAGCGAGTTTACCGCTTCCTGCTCCCGCTCGTCCCGCTCATGAAGCTCGTGCTCCCGGCCCTGAAGCTCGAAGAGGTGGAGCGCGCGATGGTGCGTTCCGTGACGAGCGGGGCGCCGAAGCAGGTGCTCGAGGTCGCCGACATCAAGGCGCTCGCGTCGGCGTAGCTCGCGCGCCCCACAGCGGGATCAGCCGACCACGGCGAGCGTCCGCTCGAGCTTGAGTCGCTCGGGGGTGATTGGCGTCGTCACGCCCGCGTAGCCGGCGCCACACGTCGCACGCGCCGTCTTGACGGACGAGCGCAGCCGCGCATTCTGGCAGCCATGTCGATACGCCGCGCGCACGTCGCTCCGCTCGCCCTGCTCACCTCCTTCCTCCTCGCCGCCCCCGCCGCGGCGGCCGTCGTGCCGGTCGGCACCGCCGACGAGCTCGTCGCCGCGATCGGCGCGGCCAAGGCCGGCGACGAGATCGTCCTCGCTTCGGGCACCTACGCCTTCGACGGCGTCTCCTGCGCGGCCGCAGGCACCGAGGCCGCGCCGATCGTCGTGCGCGCCGCCGAGCCGCTCGGCGCGATCCTCGAGCTGTCGGGCCTCGAAGGCTTCAAGGTCAGCGGCCCGAACTGGCACTTCGAAGACCTCGATATCCGCGGCGTCTGCGCCGACGACTCGGACTGCGAGCATGCCTTCCACGTGTTCGGCGCTGCCAGCCGCTTCACCCTCCGCGGCTCGAAAGTGCGGGACTTCAACGCCCAGCTCAAGATCAACGCCGTGCAGGTGGACGGCGTCTGGACGGCCCCCGACGACGGGCTGATCGAGCGATCGGAGCTGTTCGACACCCACCCGCGCAGGACCAGCAATCCCGTCACCAAGATCAACATCGACGGCGGCAAGCGCTGGACCGTGCGCGACAGCTACCTGCACGACTTCCAGAAAGACGGCGACGCTGTCAGCTACGGCGCGTTCATGAAGAGCGGCGGATCGGACGGGCTCTTCGAGCGCAACCTCGTCGTCTGCACCACCGCCGGCTCGCCGGACGGGGTGCGCATCGGGCTGTCGTTCGGCGGCGGCGGCACGGGGGCGCAGTACTGCGCCCCGGCCTACGACCCCGACGTGCCCTGCGAGGTCGAGCACACGGGCGGAACGATGCGGAACAACATCATTGCGAGCTGCTCGGACGTCGGGATCTATCTGAACCGCGCGACGGACACGCGGCTTCATTTCAATACGCTGATCGCGACGAGCGGGATCGACTTCCGCTTCGCGACGACCAGCGGCGTCGCGCGCGGCAACGTGCTCACGGGCAAGATCCGCGACCGCGACGGGAGCACGCACCAGGAGAGTGACAATCTGGCCGAGGTAGGGCTCGCGACGTTCCAAACGTGGTACGAAAATCCAAGCCTCGGCGACCTGCGCCTCAAAGGGGAGGTGGCGTCGCTCGTCGGCGCAGCGCCCGCCGAGGCCGCGGTGACCGACGACTACTGCGCTCGCGGGCGGCCGGGCAGCGGGAGCTTCACGCTCGGCGCGCTCGAACATTCGCTCGGCGACTGCGCGACGGTGCCGCCGCCGGGGCCCTCCGGCGAAGGGGGCGCGGGCGGCGGCACCACGGGCTCGGGCGGGATGGGCAGCGGCACCGGTTCCGCGGGCGGGGGTGAGGCGGGCGGCACAGGCGGCACAGGCGTAGGCGCAGGCAGCGGCACAGGCGCGGCCGGCGGGGGTGGCGACGCCTCCAGTGACGGCGAGGGCTGCAGCTGCGGCGTCGCGGGCGTCGGCGGGAATGACACCCTCGGCCTCCTGATGGCGGCCCTCGCCGCGTTCGCCCTCCGGCGACGACAGGCCTCCTCATCGCCGAGCGACGCTGGTTAGGTGGCGAGGGATCGCGGCCGCAGATCTCGTCGGTGATCCCTGACAACGCGCCGGCAGAGCGATTGTACGAAAAGCTCGGATTTGTGGAGCTTCGCGCGGAGCTGACGGCGAACGGCCGAGCTGGCGCTTCGGGCCACGCGCTCCGGCGCCCCGTGATAGAATGACCGCCGTGAATCCGCACGCGGACGCTGGCCCAGCGAGCAGCGACTACCTGGATCGCCTGATGCGTCGAGGGTCTTTCGAAGCCCTGTGGCCGCTCTTCGCCAAAGCCACGCGCCCCGCCAAAGAAATGACCGAGAGCTATTCGGCGCTCGAGCACCTGCGGCCCTTCATGTCCGGCGCGCCGTGCCGGGTCATCCACGTCGGTGACGGCGCCCACGCCCGCACCGGGGCGCTGTTCGCGCTGAAAACGGAGGCTGAAAACGTCAGCGTCGATCCGGTGCTCAACGAGCCGCTGGTCGAGGCCTGGCGCGCCAAATTCGGCATCCGCCGCTTCGCCTGGCAACGCGCCGACGTCTTCGCCGCCATCGAACGGCTCAACGCGTTGCCCGACATGCCCGTGCTCGTCACGTTCGTGCACGCCCACGTCCCCATCGACGACGTCCTCGCCCGGCTGCGCTGGAACGTCGCGTACACGCTCGCCTGCTGCCAGCCAGGTCATCAGCTGAGCCAGCAGCACGACGTGCTCGCAACCGGCGAGGACCCGTACGTGTTATCCAGCGGACGGCGCTTTCAGGTGCTCGCCCCGCGCGCGTGAGCGCGAGGCGCCGCGGCAACGCGCGCGCTGGCCGTCATCGCACCGGCGCCGGTGCGATGCCGCCCGGGGTGCCGTAATGAATTAGCCTAGTTCCGCATAGCACGCGAAGCCCGGCCCGCCGAAGCCCCGAGCTCTCACAGCGGCTCGATGCTCAGAAGATCGCCCGCCAGGTGATACACACGGTAGTGGGCGCCGTGCGTCGTGAGCTCCCACGCTTTCTGCGAGACGACGAAGGCGACTCCGCCGATCACGTAGCGCCATTGGCTCGGCATGCCGCCGCGGCCGTCGACGTGCACCTTTTGGAGCGGACCCTGGGCGACCAGCGCGGGGCTCTGGGCGTACGCCTTGCGCCTCGCGCTGACCTTCCGGAACATCAACAGCGCGCCGATACCGAGCAACCCGCCCAGCACGACGCCGCCCCCGCCGAGCGCGTAGAGCCCGTTCATGTCGGTGTCGGAAATCGGCTTCGAGTAATCGTCGTGGAGGTAGAGCGCACCTCCGACACCTCCGGCGGCGACGAGTAACCCGAGCAGGAGCAAGAACACCCCGCAGCCGATGCCGGAGCTCTTGCCGCGCTTGGCCTGCGCCGGATGAAGGCGCCCTTGCCGGTTCACTTCGAGCTCTTCGAGCGTGAAGCCGTGGGCCGCTCCGAGGTCTCGGAGGTACGCCTGCCGCGGGTCGGAGGGTGAGGTCATCATGCGAGCCTCGAGTGACCCAGGGCGACCAGGGCGTCAATGGGTGCTTCGAGCTCGGCGGGCTTCAGCGGCTGACCGCCGTAGGAGAGACAGAGCTCGCCGTTGTCGTAAGAGAGCCCGACCTGATTCATGGGCAGCTTGAGCAGCGCTGCCTGCACCGCCGAGTTCATGAGCGCACGAGAGAGGGCGGGCGAGTCGCTCCTGAGCGAAATCATGCGATCGAAGTTCGGGTCGCCCGTCGGGACCAGGTGGTGCTGCGGACCACCCGCCCCGCGCGTGATCTGGAGCGAGAAGCGATGCGGCGCCGGATACAACGAGCGCGCATAGAAGGCCGTGGAGGTGGTTCTGGTGTTGCCCACCATGCTCCAGGTGGAGATGACGCGGAGCGGCACGTTCTGCACGGCGCCGGTGAGGGACTTGACGCGGCGCTGTGACGTGAGCGCGCTGCCCTCGTTCTGCTGATCGAAGGTCAGCCCGTACCTCGTCGCACAGTTCGGCCAGACCGCGTCCGTCGCGCGCGAGAGCTTGATCGCGCCCGCCACGATCGCGACCAGGACGAGGGCGCCCGCCCCGAGCCCCAACCATTGGAAAAGTTCGTACGTGCTCATGTCGTGTTCGCTATCTCAGAATAAGATTACTAGCCTTTGGAGAGGCGCGACAACGGGACGCTCTCGCGCCACGAGGATACTCACCACTTGATCATTAAAATGACGAAATACCGGCCACTCCCCCTTAGGCGTTTCGAATGAACGTGTCGCGATGATCAAGATTCAGCGAGGCGGGGACGGGTGGGTCGTGGTCGGGAGCAGCGTGCTTTCGAGAGGATAGCCCGCGCAAAGCCATTCCGACCTGTCAAGAATTTCTCGCCAACGACCGGCAGTTGACATAACATACAAAAGGTACGATTCACTGATCCGCCTACAAAAACCGACAGCTCCAGCGGATAGGAAACCGCAGGACTTTCGCCCATGACAAGCCCGCGGGGACGGCGCCCGGCGAACCGCCACGTACGGCGAGACATCGATCTCGCTGACGGCCGTCACGTTGAGGTGCGTATGCGCTTCCTGGAGCGCGAACCAGTGCACCGTATTTCCGAAATAGTCGAGGCCGCGATGACCCGCGTCGCACCCGCTCTGATCCTGGTCGGGGTCTCCGCGTTTCTCGTCCTCACCGCGCTCGCCGCGGCCGCGTACCCGGGCGGCACCTTCTGCGACGCGAGCGCGCCCGGCTACGAATTCTGGGGCAACTTCTTCTGCGACCTCACGCAGCCCGTGACCCAGCGCGGGGTGGACAACACGCGCGCGCGCTCGCTCGCGCAGGCCTCGTTCGTCTGCTTTTCCCTCGCGCTCGTCCCGTTCTGGTGGGTTCACGGCGCCCTGCTCGGCGGCCGGCTCGGCGGCGCGGTTCGCGTGTTTGGACTGCTCTCCGCCGCCGGCACGAACCTGATCGCGTGGCTGCCGTCCGTGGTCTCACCGCTGCTCCACGAAGTGTCCGTATTCGTCGCGGCGATCCCCGGGCTGCTGGCGACGCTCCTGGGCGTGACCGGCGCGTTTGCACGGGGCAATGCGGGCGAGAGCCGCTCGTCACCGTTGCGCTCCTCGGCGGGGCTCGGTGCGCTCTCGCTCGCGCTCGGCAGCGCGAACGCCGCGTACTACGCGTATGCGATCGCGGCGCCGGGCTGCCACGTATTTCTGCCAGCGCTCCAGAAGCTCGCGGCGCTTTCGGTGCTCGGGTGGATGGGCACGATCGCGCGCGCGGGTGCCGCGCGTGGGGCGCGCTAGCGCGCCGAATGGCGCCTGCGACCCATGCCGTCGAGCCCTCAGTCACCCCTGGGCGTGAACCCGACCCCGTTCCTGGGTCTGCCGAAAGCGCCGCAAGTTAGGACGCACCCAGGGCGGCGGCCGATGCCCGTTCGGAGCGCAGCGCTTCCAAGAGCGCCGAGCCGAGGATCAGCGCGCCGCCTGCGCAGGTGCTCAACTCGCACCGCAGGCTCGGCATGCGCGAGCGACGCCGCTGAGGCCGCCGACGGAGCGCACCGGGAGACGCTGTTGAGCGCCCCCGGACGCATTGGGTGAGCGCGTGATCGCGCGATCGCGCGATCACGCGCTGGTCCCGCTGCGGGCGGAAAGAGAAAAGATTGCGGAGACACTCCTTGCTGTTGGTGCCCCAAGGGAGTAGCCTGGGCCCCTCACGACGTCACTGGCTCTCGACACGATGCGTTCTCTCTCCATCCACGCGAGGGAGATCGTTGGTCGCGCGGATGACTGGACGACGCACCGTGTGCCTGCGCGGGTTCGCTGCGCGGCACGTCCCCGTTCGATCCGCGACGGCTTCATCGAATGGCAGGCGAAGAGCGCTCACGAGCGCAGCTGCAAGCCGTGAAAGTAACGTGTCATGGGTAATCGTCTCTATGTCGGAAATCTCTCGTACAACACCACCCGCGAGTCCCTCGAGGCCGCGTTCGCTGGCAGCGGCGAGGTCCGCGAGGTCTCGATGCCGACCGATCGGGAGACGGGCCAGCCGCGCGGGTTTGCGTTCGTCACGATGGGCTCGGCCCAGGCGGCGAACAACGCCATCTCGCAGCTCAACGGCATGATGCTCGATGGGCGCTCGCTCAAGGTAAACGAGGCGCAGGAGCGTCCGGCAGGCGGCGGCGGTCGCGGTCGTTACTGATCGCTCCTTCGTCGAGTCGGAAAATCGCGGCGGGCCATGAAGGCCCGCCGTTTTTTTGTCTTCAAGACGCTCGAGCCGCACGCCGGCGCGTGCGAGCAGCACACGTTCGAGGCGAGCGACCTGGGGCACGGGCTACGCCCTTTTCTACATCGCCTTCGCACGCAGTGGTGGCAGTTCCTGTTCCTCCCGTTCCACTGGACCATGGGGCCGCTGCACGGCGCCATCGTGAACTGGTTCGGCCATCGCTACGGCTACCGCGACTTCAAGAGCGACGACGACTCGCGCGCCACGCTGGTCCTCGATATCGTGACGCTCGGCGAGCTCTTCCAAAGCAACCACCACAAGCACTCGATGAGCCCGAACTGGGCGTGCGCTGGTTCGAGATCGAGCCGGCTTATCAGGTCATCTGCCTGTTCGTCTGGAGGGGCATCCTCCAGGTGCCCGGGAAGAGCGCCAGGTCGCCCGCCTGCAGCCCGCGGCCACGCGTGTCGAGGGGTCCACAGTCGTCTCTGGCCGAGGGGATTTCCCTGATGCCTGAAGCGCAGGATCGTGAAAAAGCCCCGCATCGAAAAGATCGGCCTCTATATTATCAACTTTCGTGGTGCCGCGGCTCGTTCTCTGGTATATGATGGCGCTCGCGCAGCGAAGTTGATAGAGATGCCGCCTGGACCTGTCGGGCTCGAGCGGCAAAAAAGGCCGTAAAGAGCCGCTCGAGGCAGCTCCTGCATGCCCATCCGGAAAGCCGCGCCCGGCGTGCTTTCCGCGTTCGAGAGAAACTCTGTATGAGCCACGCGTCCGCGCCAAGTACCACGACCGCGCCAAGTACCACGACGGCGGTGGAAGGCGCGACGCCGCGCGCCGCGCAGATGCCGGCCGATCTGCGCGCGCTGGCGCTCTGCCTCGGGAGCCCCTTCGCTGGTCTCTCGAGGGCGGCGCGGCGGCGCCTCGCGTTCCTCTGCGACAGCTTCGCCGAGCTGCTCCAGGCCGAGGGACAGCTCCCGGGCGCCGGTGACAGCCTGCGAGCGTGGCCTCGCTTCCTGCTGAGCGCGCTGTTCGCGCTTCGCCACGCCGAGGACGCGCCGTCGCTCTCCGACCAGGAGGAGCAATGGCTGGTCGCGGAGGTCGAGGCGGAGCTCAGGGAAGCGCGCGCGGCGGTCGAGGGCGGACGGGCAGACCGCGCCGGCTGGGGCCATCGCGTTTGTTGATTCCGTCTCTCCAACATGCGGCTGAGCACAAGGAAAGTGGTCGCTATGAATGCGTGTTTATCGCGGGTCGTGGATGGCGTGGAACAGAGGCTCTGCTGGCGCTTCCAGGTGCACGGGAGGAGCGAGGCCATGTACGAGCCGGCGGACGGCCCGCACGGTCCGTTCGATCGCGACCGCCAGCGCAACCTCAAGCTGGGCGAGACGTTCCAGCGGCTGGACCGCTCGGGCTCTCCCCGAAAGTACGATGGGCTCTTCTGGCAGCCAAAGAGCTCGAACGACCGATCCGGTCCGTAAGAGAGCGACTGGACCGTGGCGGCCGGAAGCGAGGACATCATCCATTTTCGGCATGACACGGGACCGTGAACTTGTCGTCCAGCTAGCAACCGAGTTGTGCAACACAGCCATGTCTACCTCCCAGAAGCCCGTCACCTCCGCCACCTTGCTCGCCACTGCTGCCCACCTCAACTTCCGCGCGACGTCCCGCGACCGAAGCGGCTCGACGCTCGGCGTGCTCGTCAACGCGTCCGGCGCTCAGCAGTACCTCGTGATCGCCTCTGGCGGCGCGGAGGGCACCTGGACGCTCGCGAGCGAGCTGCCCGTCGGCCTCGCGCCCTTTCTTCTGTACGAGAGCGCCGCCAACGTGCTGCGCGGCGGAAGCTTGAGCGAGGACGGGAGCATCTCCTTCTATGGAGCGCTGTATACGATCGAGTCATCGTTCGACGGCAGCACCCGCGCAGCGAAGGTGAGCGGTAGCGCTTGAGCGCTGTCGCGCTCGGATGCCAATCCGAGGTTCTGGTTCAGCGAACACCGCCGTCAACGAGAGCCCCTGCGCCTGGCGAGTGGAGACGTGTGTCAGCGACGCGCGGCTATCTCGAGAACATCAGCCGGCGGCGAACTCCCGCTCATGGATGGATCGCACCTTCTCCAGCACCCTCGGGCCGTGCTCTCGGAACGGGAGATCCATCGCGCGGTCCTTCTTCAAATAGACGCCTGAGAGCTCCCGGTTCGCGCCGAACGCCGCCTCGTAAAGCCGCGAAGCCCCCTGGCTCGGGGGCGGGAACAGGAACCTCATCAGCGGCTGCACGTAAAACGGCAGCCCCGACCGCTTTCCCTTCCTCAGCGTGTTGTTGGGCCCAGGATCCACGCTCCGGATCTTGATCCCGTCCCCCTCGAGCAGCGGCGCCACCTCGCGCGTCCAGAGGGAGAGCGCGAGCTTCGACGTCGCATACGGGCCGAAGAGCTGCTTGAACGACGCCGGGCGCTCCAGGGCGTCGGGGTCGAAGCGCCTCGTCATCTTGAACGCATCGGAGGATGTGTTCACGACCGTCTTCAAGGCTCCCTTCCGCAGCAGCCCTCTGAGCTCCATCGCGATGACATACGGCACCACCGTCTGGAGCTCGAAGTGCAGCTCGCGCCCTTGCCTGGAGAAGGTCAGCTCCGGGACGCTCCCCCCGGCGTTGTTGAACAGCACGTCGATCTTCTCTTCGCTCGCCTTGATCGCGCCGAGCACGCGCCTGAGGCCATCGAAATCGGACAGATCCGCCTCGTGGACGCGGAGCCTCCGGCGCGCGAGGCCCTCCCGGATCAGCGGATCGTCCTCGGGGAACCTCGAGCGGTTCAGCGCGATGACCTGAAAGCCCTCCGACAGCAGACGACGCGTGAGCTCGAGCCCGATACCGTGGCTTGCGCCCGTGATGAGCGCGACCTTGTCGTGTTCCATGATGCTCCTCGTAGATCCTGTGGTGGCCGCCTCCATCCGCCGGCGGACAACGGCCGTGGGCGCGCCGATCGCCCGAGCCGACCGGCGCGCGCGCAAATGTCGGCGTCCGCCGCAAGGCGGTCTCCCGCGATGCGCCCGCGCGCGAGGGCTCTTGTGCGCAACGGCCGCGCCGAGGCCTCGGTCGTCGCCCAGGGCGACGGCGATGGATGGACTCCGTGCCTGTGAAGGCGCGCTCCTCCGCCCAAAATCGCTCCAATCGGCGGGGAGCCGCGACAGGAAGAAGAATGTGCTACTGAGTAGCATTTGTCAAGGAGGGGCACCGGGATCCTGCGCGTGGTAGCTTGCGGGCATGGCGGAGGGCGAGGCACCAGGGCTCCGAGAGCGCAAGAAGGAGCGGACGCGCGCGCAGATCATCGAGACCGCGATCGACCTCTTTCTGAAGAACGGCTACGAGCAGACGACGCTCGACGACGTGCTCGGCGCGGTCGAGGTCTCGCGGAGGACGTTCTTCCGCTACTTCGAGTCGAAGGAAGACCTCCTCATCGCGTGGATGGATCAGCTCATCGAGGTGGCGTGCGACGCGGTCCGCGCGCGCCCTCCGAGCGAGCCGCCGCTCGTCGCGATACGCAGCGCGATCCGGGATACGCTCGGCCGGCTCTACGAGGGGAACCTGCCGCGGTTCGTCGCGGTCCAGCGGTTCGTCGCGAAGACGCCGCCGGTCCGCGCGAGGCAGAGCGAGCGGCTCGGCCACTGCGCGGAGGCCATCTGCGAGCCGCTGGCCGCGCGGATGAACCTGGACCCGCAGCGCGACCTGGCGCCGCGCGTGCTGGCAAACTGCGCGATCGCCATCATGGAGTGTGCGATCGAGGCGTGGATCGCCCGCGGCGCGGCGGAGGATCTGCTCGAGCTCGTGGACGAGGGCTTCCGGGCGCTCGCGCGCGAGCACGAGCGCCCGTGATCGCTCCACAGCCTGCGGGGCTCGTCCCTTGACTTCCGCGTCGCATTCGAAGACGTGGATGGCCCTTGGGACTGGCACGCCGATTGCTCAGCCTGCGGCGCTGGCACACATGGAGTAGATGAAACCCGCAATTCGAGCGTCGTTCCGCCTGCGGCCGCGGCACGACGATCCGGGTTTGGCACACCGGCACACCAGCCTCGTGCCGCCAAAGGAGTAGGGAAACCCGTGTACACCCGACGAATTGTCTCCACCCTGGTCAGCGTCGGCTTGCTGACGGCGTGTTCGGCTTCCACCGAACAGGGCGGGCCAGGCCCCGCGGGTCCCGGCGACGAGCGTCCCGATGACGTCGGAACCCAAGTGCAGCTCGAGCTCAGCTCGGTCGCCGCGACCGAAATCGAAGCCCAGGTGGCCACCGCCAGACAACACGACGCGGCATCCCTCCAGGAGGCCTACGCCGTCTCGTTCTCGAACGATCTGGGCTACGGTCTCAAGGACGTCCAGAACCTCGATCTGATCCAGGGATCGGAGTTGAGTCTGAATGACGCGGAGCTCGCGGTCCTGGCCGCGAACGGCTTCGTAGTCTCCAGTCGACTCGCCTACCCCAGCTTTCCCTACGCCTACGCTGCCATCTACGTGCACGATTTGCCGGTCTTCGTGAGCGGCGACATGGTGCTCGAAGCCATGCACCGTTCGTACGACGACATCCTGCAGGCCCTCGAACAAGCCGTATTGATCCCGCGTGTCACCCGCTTGCTCGACACGATGCGTGCTCGCCTGGCGTCTGGAGGTCCCGGGCTCTCGCAGCAGGCAGCGGCCGACGCGGACTTCTACCTGACCGTCGCGCGCAGCCTGCTGATGGGAGCGCCGAGCGACCCCGTGGCGGGAGCCAGCAAAGCTGACGTCGCGTCCTTCCTGACGCACGCCGAAGCGGCCGGCGGAGAACAGGAAAAGTCCATGTTCGGCGTCCCGCGCCGCTTCGACTTCTCTCAGTTCAAGCCTCGGGGCCACTACACGGACACGGTGGAGCTCGAGCGCTATTTTCGCGCCATGATGTGGATGGGACGCATCGATTTTCGGCTCATCGAGACCATGCCCGACGGCTCGCGCGTCTTCTGGCGCCGTCAGCTCGAGGCAGCGCTGGCGATGCGTGACTTGATGGATGCCGCGGCGCTGGAAGACTGGTCGGGCATCGATCGAACCATCACCGCGTTCGTGGGTGAGCACGACTACATGATCGTGCCCGAGCTGGACGAGCTGTTGAAAGGCCTGGGGGTGTCTGACGCGAGCGGGCTCGCTGCCATCGATGACACGACGATCGCTCAGGCGATCATCGACGGGCGTTACGGCGAGCAGCGCATCGCGAGCCACATCATGCGCAAGACTGGCGGCGATTCCACGTTCCCGCTCAACGCGAGCTTTGCGTTCTTCGGGCAGCGCTACGTGATCGATAGTCACGTGTTCTCCAACGTGGTGTACGACCGCACCGCGACACGTGTGGTTCCGAACCCGCTCGACGCCGCGTTCGCCGCCCTGAAGAACGACCACGCGGTGAGCCTGCTTGCGAGTGAGCTCGAAGAATGGAATTACGCCGGCGATCTGGCGGCCGTTCGCGTCATCGCCGACGCCCACCCGCCGTCGTACTGGGAAGGCAGCCTGTACACGTCATGGCTCGGGGCGCTACAGACGCTCTCGGCGAACGCCACGACCCTGGGGCCGGCCGCGGAAGGTCTACCCAGCGTGGCGCGCAGCGAAGCGTGGGGGCGCCGCTTGCTGAACACGCAGCTCGGATCGTGGGCACAGCTCAGGCACGACACGATCTTGTATGCCAAGCAGTCGTATACCGGCAGCGATGGCTGCGACTTTCCGGATGCGTACGTCGAGCCCTACCCCGAGCTGTTTCAAAGGATCGCCAAATTCGCCGACCAGGGCCAGGCCTTGGTCGACACCCTCGACTTCAGCTTGAACGGAAACAACACGCTGGCGGAGCAGGTGAGCGCCTACTTCGGCACCCTGTCACGTATCGCGGCCACCTTGGGTGAAATGGCGGAAGCGCAGCGGACGGGCATGCCGCACTCGGCGGAGCACATCACCTTCATCAAACAGGCAATTCACATCGAGGGCGGTGGCAGCGGTGACCCCTGGCAAACGGGCTGGTACAAAGATCTGTTCTTCAACCCCGTCGACGGCTTGAAGAGCGACCCGACCATCGCCGATGTACACACGGACATCGGAGGCGACCTGCCGGTCCCGCGATCTCCGTCGGTGTTGCACGTGGGCACCGGCAATCCACGCATGATGGTCATGACGGTCGATACGTGTCAGGGTCCTCGCGCGTACGCGGGCGCAGTGTTCGCCTACCACGAGCACCTGGCACAGGGCCTCACCCGGCTCACCGACCAGGAATGGGCTCGGAAGCTGGGTGAGGATCCGCCGGCCGATGTGCCGTGGATGGCGCCGGTGCTGGCGGAGTAGGAACGAAGGCGTGCTCGGCTTGCCCGTGCGGTCGGCGGCGGAGGATCCTGGCCGAGAGCGCCGAGCCGACGGCGATCATCGCCATCCTTGATTCACCGTCCCGTTCTTGCTTCCTGGCGTCGTCCGGGGTGTCCGAGGAAGCGGGGAGGACCAATCCAGTTGCGGCGCCCCAGGTGGTGCGGCTAAAAGGGCGGCGAACGATCCCCGGCGGAGAAGCAAGAACGAGATGCGAATTCCCAGCAGCCTGATGTCTCTGGCCGACGAAGGGCTCATCGAGGAGGTCGTGCGCCCGCTGATGAGCGGCAAGGAAGCGGAGGTCTTCCTGGTGCGCTCCGGCGGCGAGCTTCGGGTGGCCAAGGTCTACAAAGAGGCGCAGCACCGGACCTTCAAGAACCGGGCGGAGTACACGGAGGGGCGCAAGGTGCGCAACAGCCGCGATCAGCGCGCGATCAACAAGCGCTCGCGCCATGGTCGTGCGCAGGACGAAGCCGCCTGGAGATCGACCGAGGTGGACATGATCTTCCGCCTGCGCGACGCGGGGGTGCGCGTCCCGATACCCCACCATTTCGTCGACGGCGTGCTGATCATGGAGCTCATCACCGCCGCCGACGGCAGCCCGGCCCCGCGGCTCGCCGAGGTGAGCCTGAACCCCGACGAGGCGGTGAGGGTCTTCGACCGATTGCTGGCAGAGGCGGTCCGGATGCTGAGCGCCGGGGTCGTGCACGGCGATCTGTCCGACTTCAACGTGTTGATGGGGGCGGACGGGCCTGTCGTCATCGATTTCCCGCAGGCAGTGGACGCTTCCAGCAATCAGAACGCGCGAAAGCTGCTGCTGCGCGACGTCGACAACCTCCAGCGCTTCCTCTCTCGGTTCGCTCCCAATCGACAGCCCCGCCCTTACGCGCAGGAGATGTGGGAGCTCTACTCGTGCAGCCAGCTCACGCCCGAGACACGGCTGAGCGGCCGTTTCCGGGCGTCTTCGAGGCGGGCCGACACCGAGGCGGTCCTGGAGCTCATCAACGATGCCAACCACGACGAGCGCCGCCGCCGTGAGACGCAGGGGCTGAGCATGCGGGGCGTATCGTCCCCGCCTCGCAAGGTCGAGGTGGTGATTCTACCGAGCGGCCCGCGAGACCGCGCGCGACGGAACGCTCAGGGACCACAGGCGGGCGACGCCGCGAACACTCGCCCGGCACAGGCGGGCGGCACGGCGAACACTCGCCCGGTACAGGCGGGCGGCGCGACGAACACTCGCCCAGCGCAGGCGGGCGGCGCCGCGAACTCTCGCCCTGCACAGGCGGGCGGCACGGCGAACTCTCGCCCTGCACAGGCGGGCGGCACGGCGAACTCTCGCCCGGCACAGGCGGGCGGCGCCGCGAACTCTCGCCCGGCCCCCCGCAGACCGTGGAACGGTGAAGTGAAGACGGCCCCTTCGAGGCATAGATAAATTGTTTGTATCGTGTCGTGTTCGCACCTCGGGCATCGCAAAACACCGAACCCGAAGGTGCGTTTCATGAGCACGGCCCACTCGAGGCAGCGCGACGTTGCGAACGACTCCCCGTCCGCGAGATCGCCGCACGCGAGGTAGCCCCCGAGGGCGGCGACAAACTACGTTGGCAGTGGGGCCGTGTAGGTGCGCGCCGCGTGTGCGACAGAGGTGGCGAGGTGCTCCTAAAGGAGCTGGCGGCCGAGCGCGTCTACGGCCAGTGAGCGCGAGCCGAGCGTGACCCGATCCTGCAACGGAGGGAAGATTCCTGGGCTCGATTGCAGTATGGATGGACGATGGAAATCCAAGACCTGTCGGACTGCCTGCGTGCCGACCCTCGCTTCGCCACCCGTCGCAAATGGCTGATCCTGAGCGAGCTTGTCTATACTCCGACGGGTGAGAAGGTGGAGGAAGGCTTCCGCTACTTCACCTGCCCCGTAGAAGCCCTCACCGCCGCCCTGCAGAGGCGGGACTTCGCTGCCATCGCGAAGCTCCCCTTCGCCCTGGACGAGGACGGCGATCCGGACACCTCCGCTGTGCGCCTGGATCTCGCCTACACCGCGTCCGGTGCCCTCGCCGCGTTCCAGCCCGTGGAGTTTCGCGAACACGTGCCCACGCCCCTGTCGGCATCCGTGGTTATCGAGGGAGCCGAGGCCCAGGCGCTCCGCGACACGCTGCGGGAAATCGACCAGTCCGCCTAGCGCACCGCCGGGGGGGTGGGGGCCTCTTGGCTCACCCGGCCGCGACGCGCAGCACGTCGGACCGGAGGTGAAGAAACGACGCGTGCACATAGCGCACGAACGGCGCCTTCAAGCCAAAGAAGGCCGCCAGATCGACCTCGGCCGCCGCGCGGAACATCCCCTGATCCAGCACGGGAGCCTCCGTGCGGAGCGCCCCGCTCGCGAGGCTCCGGCAGGCCGGGGACGCCGACGCGGGGTGGATCGCGACCACGAGCGTGGCAGCCCACGGGGCGGCGGCGAGGCGCTCGCCAAGGGAGCTCGGGTACCTGTAGCGGAGCGCCAGCACGGCGCCCCGCAGCGCGGCCTCGAAGACAGGCGCCGCCGCCGCGGCCGGCGCCGGAGGGGCGGCCTTCGCCCCCGCAGGCGCGCCCTTCGCCCCCGCGATCGCGCCCCCCGTCCCGGGAGCGCCGCCGCACCCCCCGAGCACCACGAGGCCGGCCCCCGCGGTGACCTGCGCGATGAACGCGCGCCGCCCCTCAATCGCCATGCGACGGCCCCTGGAACCTGCGCCTGCGCGCCTGCCCCACCAGCATCCGCGCCGGCGTGATGCGGCCCAGCGCCGCCGCGCTCTCCTCCGCCGTCGGCCGCACGGGGTGACCCGGCGGGAGCTCGGCGACCATGCTCTGCCACAGCGCGAGCGCCCGGTGCTGGTAGATCTGCGCCAGGCTCGATCGCGGCGAGAGGAAGCGCTGGCCGAGCACCATGGCCCTCTCCAGAAAGGCGATCGCCTCGTCGTCGCGGCCGTCGTTCAGGAGGTGGAGCCCCTCGTTGTACCAGGGCATGGGATCCGCCGGATCCTCCTCCCGCATGCGCTGGTTCGCCTCGAGGTAACGCGACAGCTTCTCTTCCATGATGCCGTCGTCCTTCAGGAAGCCGTAGTGCTGGATCTCCACGCCGGACGCGCGGACGACGAGCTCCGGGTGCCGGTCGAGGCTCGGCTGCACCGTCTCGTGCACGGCGCGCCCGTACCGGATCCGCGCGTCGTTGCGGAACAGCCGCACCGCGATCGTCATGACGGGCGGTCCGTCCTTCTGATGATTGGCGATCTCGAAGGAATAGGCGTGGACGTCGAGGTCGTCCATGAGCCGGACGAGGCGCGGCAGATCCCAGTGCGCGAGCTCCTCGTCCGGATCGAGGCTCAGGATCCAGGGCCTCGTGGCCATCTCCAGGCCCACGTTGCGCACCTCGGCCAGATCCAGCCGGTCCGTCCGGTGGACGCGCACCCGGTCGGTGAACCTCCGCGCGATCTCGACGGTCGCGTCGTCGCTGCCGTTGTCGACGACGCAGATCTCGTCGACGAACGGCTCGAGGAACGCGAGGAACCGCTCCAGCCGCTCCGCCTCGTTCTTCGCGATGATGCACAGCGATACGCCGGACGCGGGCGCAACCCTGCGCAGCGTCACCGTGTTGCTCGCGAGATCGGCCAGCTCGGGGGGCGCGCCCGCGCGCGGCGCCGCGTACGAATCCGGCCGCCCGAGCAGCGCGAGCCGCGCCTGCCGCGAGGCCTCGGTCTCCCAGCCGATGCGCCGCACGCGGACGTCGGTGAAGCGCGCGCACCCGTCCGGCACCTCGGGGATGCCGCCGCCAGGCAGGCCGCCCTCGGCCCCCCGGAAAGCGCGCAGGCCCGGCTCGTGCCGGTACATGCGGTACCCCGACATGGCCCCGAGCGCGCCGTCCGCCCGGAAGTACGTGCGCGTCGGCTCCCAGAACGTGTACCAGTGGAAGCCGAGCGCCTTGATGTGCGGATCGGCGAGCTGCATGAGGCGCTCGGCGCGCTCGCGGTCCATCTCGAACAGCTCGTCCGCGTCGACCGCGAGGATCCAGTCCGGGGAGAGCTCCGCCGCCATCTGCAGCGCGCGGTCGCGATCGCGCCGATCGTCGACGCCCGACGGCAGCTCCGTTCGCTCGTACCTGGCCACGGCGGGGTGCGACCGCGCGATCGCCGCCGTCCCGTCCGTCGACCCGTCGTCGAGCACGACGATCGCGTCGGCGAACCGCGCCGTCGCGTCGAGGCTCTCGCGCAGCGTCGCCTCCGCGTCCCTGACCCGGTACGCGGCCACGAGCCGCGTCCGCCCCGCGCGCCGGGCGCGCCATTTCTCGAAGAAGAGGTCCGCGCTCCCGAGGCCGCCCTGCGCACCGGGGAACGCCTTGCTCAGCGTGGCGCTCCCCTCGTGGTGCACGTAGACGTCGCTCGCGATCATGCACTCGAAGCCGCGCTCCTGCGCCCGCAAGGCGAGATCGGCGCCCTCGTGGCCCAGCGGGAAGAAGCGCTCGTCGAGCCCGCCGATCTCGGCGTACGCCTCGCGGCGGATCATCAGGCAGAAGGTCGAGAGGACGAACGACGGCGCCCACCGCCGCCGGAACGCCTCGCGGTGCTCCGCCGCGTGCTCGCTCAGCGCCTCGGGCTGGAACGGCGGCGGGTTCTGCACCTTCTGCGGGCCGCGCGCGCTGTTCGTCACGGGCCCGACGAGCCCGACGCGCCGCACGCCGGGCACGGCCCGCGGCGCCTCCTCCATGCACTCCCGCAGCCCCTCCAGCCACCTCGGGGTCACCACGACGTCGTTGTCGAGGAGCACCAGGTAATCCCCGCGCGCCATCTCGAGGCCCCGGTTCGCGCCGCCGGCGAGGCCGCGGTTCTCGTCCAGAAAGACCGTCTTCGCGGCGTCGCCGAACCGGCGCGCGACGTCGGCCAGGTAGGCGGGGGTGCCGTCCTCCGAGCCGTTGTCGACGAAGATGACCTCCGCGTCCGAGGGGAGCGTGCGGAGGAGGGCGTCCACACATCGCGCCGTGTACTGGAGGTTATTCCACGAGACGACGATAACGGAATAGACAGGCGTCATCGGGCACCGGGCGGAGCCATCAGGCGAACCACGTTGGAGACGTACTGGCGATACGCCGCGTGCAGATAGAACGCCCCCGCCCGGGCCGCCAGGACGATCTCGCACCGGAAGCTGCCCACGAGGTCCGCGCCCACATCGTCGATGTCGTCGGGGAAGACCAGCCTCGGCCCGAGCAGAGGCACCGTGACGCCGCCCTGCGCGGGGGCGTAGATCAGCGTGAGAAAGACGCCGCGGAGCACCTCGGCGCGCTCGACCTCGATATCGACGGCAGGCACACGCGAGCTGCCGTGGACGACGTGGACGAGGGCGCCGCCCTCGAAGGTGGGCGGGCCCGGCTCGGCGAGGACGACGCCCGCGCCGGAGGTCGCGGGCGTCTCCGCGGTCAGGCCGAAAGAGACGGATCGGACGAGCATGAGTTCACCGCCGGTCAGAATTCGATGGCCTTCTTGTCGACGAGATCGATGCCTATCACGTTCGACACGTAGTTCTCGAGGATGAGGTACACATAGACGCTCGGCCGGTAACGGGGCACCGCCACGGCGCACGGGAACGCGACGGTGACGTTGAGCCAGGCGCCCTGATAGCCCTCGGACGCGAGGCTGCCGCGGCCCGGCATCGGCAGCGGGGGCTCGGCGAGCTGGTTCGGGCCGTCGCGCTCGCCGGGCGGGAACTCGATGAACGTGTTGCGCGCGAGCAGCGCGCCGCCGTCCGCCTGCTCGATGTCGTGGACGACGAGGACCATCGCCTCCTCGACGTCGCGGTAGCGGCTCGCGATGGCGTCCGGGAACAGGAACGACGCCGAGACGTCGAGCTCCACCGTGCCAGCCTCGAAGGACACCCGCGAGATCGCGAGTCGGATGGCCTCCTTGCCGGCCGCGATCTCCGGCGAGCCCGCGTGGGGGGCGAAGCCAAAGGGTGTCCGGGGTTCGATCTCCATGGGGTCCTCTCGACGTGGGTGCGGCGCGGGGCGCGGGGTCGAGAGAGCAGCGCGCCCCCGCCCCGCCCGCGAGGTTCAGCCAAAGTGGTTCCAGTTGCGGGAGGTCTGCGCCGGCGTATCGAGGCGCACGCGGCGGATGCGCGGGGCGCACACGGGGCAGAAGACGCCGTCGTCGCGGTTGCTGTGCCCGGCGTGATAGATGGTGCAGAGCCGCCCCGCGCCGAGCGCGGGCCACCAGTCGTACCGCTGGGTCGACGTGGTGGACGGGTCCGGCGTGAGGCCTGCGTTTGTGTTGCAGTGCGGGCCCTGCCCGCCGAACTGGTCCGTGTACCAGGTGGGGTTGGCGAGCTGCGTGGCGAGCGCCACGCCGGCCGCGCTGTACTGCGGCTCCTGCCGGACGGTCTGCCCGATGCCGTGCCCCATCTCGTGGACGAAGGTGCCGAGGACCGCCGTCTCGCTCCGGCCGGGGCCCGTGCACCCGACGACGCAGAAATTGCCCCAGCTATAGCCGTTGATCGAGCTCTTCCAGATGAACGAGAAGGTGAGGTTGAACGTGTTGCCCGGCGTGGCGAGGTGGGCCGTGAGGCCCGGCAGCGTGGTGAGGTTCCAGTTGACGCGGTTCGGCGACCCGTACGTGACGGTGAAGTACGACCGCACGTCGGTGGCGCCGGCCGCCGGCCACGACGCCTGCGCCGTCCACATGAAGTTGTTGCCGTTCACGGGGTCGCGCCACACGTTGCGGAACGTGGTCACGTTCCCGACCGCGTTGTTCGCCGTGGGGAACGCGCGCCGCTCGAGCTGCGTGTAATAGCAGTTCGGCACCAGCAGGAAGGCCATGTGCAGCGGCTTGTCGGACAGCGTGCCTCCCGCGGGGGGCGCGCCGCCGACGCGCAGGTTGAGCAGCGCGTTCGGGCCGCCGTTCATGAACGGCCAGTCGAAGGTCGGCGAGCTGACGGCCTGCTGCGACAGGCTCTGGAAATCGACGCGGGCCGAGTCCACGACCGCGAGCGCCGGGAGGACGGCCTTGCGCTCCAGCTCGATGAAGTGCCGCGCGAACTCGCCAACGAACCGCGGATCGATGTTGTTGTACGTGGCGAGCGTCTGCGCGCCGGAGTACCAGACCGTATAATAGAGCTTTCGCCACGTCTGGAACTCGTCGGTGGCGAGGAACTGCGCCCGCTGCCCGTCGCGCGACGCCTTGACCGTGTACTTGTCGCCGCCGATGTGCGTGAACGTGAGCGTGTTGTCGAAGTGGTGCCCCGCGCCGACCGTCACCCCGGGGGCGGCGCCGTGCGCGAGCCGCGTGCGCTCGGTGAGCGACTGGAAGGCGAGGCTCTCGTTGCCCGGGTCGGGCTCGATCCACCAGTCCACGCGATCGCCGGGCGCGACGTTGGGCACCTGGTTGGGCGTGACGCGCAGCTGCCGCACAGGGCCGTTCACGCCGGTCGCGGCGGCGGGGAGGTTCACGTATTGCTTGATCGTCGCCATGCGAGAGCTCCAGGCGAATCAGCGGGGAGTCCGGTCCATCAGTCCATCAGCGGGCGCGGGGGGCAGCGCGGGTCGAGGCTCGCTCCGCGGCCGCCCCATCAGAGCACCTCGATCTTGTCGACGCCCCAGTCCTTCGGGTTCTCGGGCGCGGGCGGCGGCTCCTCCATGACGATGACGATGAGCGGCGGCTGAATGACCGGCGTGGGCGGGGTGTTCTTGCTGTTGTGGAGCATGAGATCGAGCGCGCGGGCGCAGCCCTTCCCCTCGACCTTGACGTCGAACGAGTAGCTGATGAACTCGGCCTTGTTCATGTTCACGCCGGAGACGACGCCGCCGTTCGTGCCCGCCTCGTCACCGCTGCTGCGCGAGAAGTTGCTGTCCTGATGGCAGAGCGGGTTGCCGTCGGCCTTGACGTTCTTCGCGGTGCTCGCGGCGTCGGACGACATGGCGATGTTGGGATAGGGAACAGGGACCGGCGGGGCGGGCGGCGCGGGGGTGAGGCACACGTCCGGGAAAGCGATGGTCATTCCATTGCTCGCGGCGTGGACGACCGTGCGCGAGTTGACTCCTACGGTGACAGGCATATCGGTCCTCCTTCACGCCCTCTTCGCTGCAGCCGAGACGAGGCACACGGCGGCGCGGGTCCCGTCGCCGGAGCCCGCGAAGAGCGCGGCGCGCGCCTCGGACGACGCGGGCGCCGCGCCTCGCTCGAACGATCGCACGCACACGGCCGCGAGGCACCCGCCGGTCGCGGCGCCGACGTCGCCGTAGCCGTCGGCGGGGTGCCACAGCGCCCGGACGCCGCCGAGGACCCCGGGCTCGCGGACGCGCGCGAGCCCCCACTCCTTGGCCCGGTAGCTCTCGCCGTTGAGATCGCAGAGGACCCACGCGGGCGGGCCGCCCGCGGAGCACGCGCCGGCGAGCGCCGCGGCGAGGGCCGCGCCCGAGGGGGGCTCGCCGCTCTCGATGAGGTGGGGCTCCGCGCCGGTACCGGAGCCCTCGATCTCGGCCAGGATGGGGGCGCCGCGGGCCTCGGCGCGGCGGCGGTGCTCGACGAGCAGCGCGGCGGCGGCCTCGCCCGGGATGAACCCGTCGAGGTTGCGGCGGCTCTTGAGCCGGCGCGCGTGGTCGAGCGCCTCGAGCAGCCCCACGTCGACGAGGGAGTCGGCGCCGGCCACGATCCAGGGCCTGCCGGGGTCGGCCTCGACGGCGCGCGCCGCGTGGGCCAGGCCGAGGAGCATGGCGGCGTGCCCGTCGGGGGCGAGCAAGCCGCGGGTCACGGCGTCGATCCCGGCGGCGTCCGCGACCCGCTCGCGGAAGGCGTCGCGCAGCTCGTGGTGGTGCGCGGAAGGGCCGGGCGAGGGGCGCGCCAGGAAGAACGAGGCGTCCTCCAGGTCGGCGCGCGCGAGGTCGGCGGAGGTCACGAGGTCCTGGAGCGCCAGCGCGAGCAGGCGGACCGGGAGGTCGAACGCGCGGGGGAGATCTGTGTGGGCCGCGACCACGGAGAAGGGCTCCTCCGGGCGCGGCGGGTCGGCGGGGAGGCAGGGGTAGCTCGGCCACTCGCGGAAGCGCGTGAGGCGGGCGCGGACCGCGGCGGTGGTGGCCGCCGCGGTGTCGCCGAGCGCGGTGACCATGCCGGCGGCGGTGATGACGGCTCCGGTGCTCATGCGGGCTCCACCTCGATCCGGCGCACGCGGAAGAGGTCGCGACCGACGGGCATGGCGCCCCGGTACACGAGCACGGCGCGGAGGTCGTCGGGCTCGAGGATCACGGTGTCGAGGACCAGCGGGAGCGGGCGGCGCTCGGAGTCGATCAGCACGACGGCGCGAGGCGACGCGGGGGGCAGCGAGAAGCGCTGCGGGCCGAGGGGGCTCAGGTGCACGAGCTCGACCGGCTCGCCGCCGCGGAGGTGCGGCGTGGCCACGAGGCGCGGGTGCGCGCCCTGGTGGTAGCGAGCGTCGAAGGCGGCGGGCAGGAACGGCGACGCGGCGGGGGACGGCGCCCCGGCGGGGGGCGGCGGCGACGCGGGGTCGGGCGCCGTCGCGGCGTAGCGCAGGCGCGGCTGCCAGCTGCGCCCGATGAAGCCGAGGCCGACGGGCTCGGGGCGATCGTCCGGGGAGCGGAGCGGCTTCCTGGGATCTTCGATGTTCGGCATGGCGAGGTGCGCGAGGTCGACGCGCGAGCGCCGCGCCCGGAACCCGCGGCCGACGGGGTTGCGCGGCTCGACCTCGTGATCGGCGGCGGCCTCGGCGGACTCGTCCCGTCCGCCGAACGCGCGCTCGTACACGAGCGGCATCCGCTCGAAGGGGGCCGGGGACGCGGGGTGCGCCCAGGTGCGGTCGCCGAAGACGGCGAGGGTGGTGCGGATCGGGCCGACGCGCACGGAGACCTGGACCTCGGCGTCGCGGCGGCCGGGCGGGTACGCGTGGCCGAGCACCACGACGTCCGTGCCGACCTTGTGGGGCGCGAGATCGCTCTCGTAGCGGACGCTCGAGAGCCCCGGCTCGCCGTAGAAGGCGTCGGCGTGCTGGAGCGGCACCTGCTCGGCCGCGGGCGCGAGGCGGCCGCCGGCGTGGATGGCGAGCGTCGCCTTGACGAGGACGACGAGCACCTCGGCGCCGGCGGCATCGACGTGGACGATGCGCTCGGCGACGAAGGGGGTTCGGTTGCGGAGGTCCATGGTCAGGTGGGTGCGGGCGCGGCGTCGGGCACCGAGCGGAGGAACGACGCGCCGAGGCCGTCGGCCGCGACCTTCGCGGGGCGGCGCTTGCGCGGGGGGATGAGCGGCTCCGACGAGGGGCGCGCGTCCGGGGCGACGCGCTGCCGGCGCGGGCGCGCGGGGCGCCGGGCAGGGGCGGCCGCGGTGGGTGCCGCGGCGGGCCACGGGGAGGCGGCGGGCGACGATTCGAGGACGTAGGACGGCGCGATGCGCGGCTGGGGGAGGGCGTACGACGGCGCGCCGGGCGGCGGCGAGGGCGGCGAGGCAACGAGCGCCGAGGCCGCGGCTGCGCCCGACGCCCACGGCGATTGCGGCTCCGGGGCGGCGTGCAGCGCCGCGCCCGACACCCATGGCAGGGAGCGCTCGTGCGCGGGCGGCGCGGGAGGGTGCGCGGACGGCGCCTGGGGAGCAGCGAGCTCGGGCGCCGCCGGTGCTGGCGCGAACGGCAGCACGCCGGACACCGCCGCCGGTGCCGGCGCGAACGGCAGCACGCCGGACACCGCCGCCGGTGCTGCTGGCGCGAACGGCAGCACGCCGGACACCGCCGCCGGTGCCGGCGCGAACGGCAGCACGCCGGACACCGCCGCCGGCGCTCGGACCGGCGGCGCAGGCGATCCCGCCGCGGGGGCGACGAACGGCAGCACGCCGGACACCGCCGCGCCGTCGCGGGCGCCAGGGGAAGACGGGGCGGCGGGCGCGAACGGCAGCACCCCGGGAGCTGCAACCGCCGGCGTCGGCGCCACGAAGGGCAGGCCGCCGCGCCGCGGCTCCGCAGGCGGCGTCCCCGCTGCGGCAGGCATCTCCGCCGTGCCAGATCTCGCGAGGCGCGGTGCTCCCGCGGAGGCCGCGGGCGGCCGGAACGGCAAGGCGGGGTTCGGCTGCCCTTCGTCCGGATCGAGCGGCACCGTCCCGGCCAGCGGATGCTCCGCCGCCCCGCGCCTTGCCCGCTGCACGCTCGCCGCCGCCGACGACGCCTCCTCGGGATCCAGCGCCACCGTCCCGGCCAGCGGATGCTCCGCCGCCCCGCGCCCTGCCCGCTGCACGCTCGCCGCTGCCTGCGCCGCCCGCGCCAGCTGCGGCGCCGCCTGCGCCCGCTCCGCGCGGAGCGGCGGCGCTGCCGCGGGGTCCCACGGCACGTCCTCGCCCGGGAGCGCGACCCTGGCCTCGACACGGGCGCCGGCGAGGGCCTCCTCGCCCGGCAGGAGCGCGCTGCCGCGCCACACGAGCGAGCACAGCCATCGGTCGGCGTCGATCACGAGCATGTCGGCGACCAGCGGCACCGCCCGCGGCCGCGCCGCACCCCCGAACGCGACCCGCGCCTCGGCGACTGGGCCGGGCAACCAGGCTTCGATGCGCTCGAGATCAGGGTGCATCCCCTCGATCAGGATCCACTCGTTCCCCCGGAGGAACGGCGTCTGCTGATCGGCCGGCGCCGCCTGGAAATAGGCCCAGTCGAAGCCGTCCGGGATCACCGGCCACGGGGCCTGCACGCCGCGCGGATCGGCGTTGCCCAGCCGGCGCTGCCGCGAGGGCCAGCGCGCCGCGATCGGCCCGAAGCCGGCGGCGCGCGTCGGTTGCCGAGGATCGATGATGTTGGGCGCGCGGCCGGCGCGCGGATCGACGCCGGCCGGGTTGTCGGGGTCGGCCGGGCCGCCGGGGGCGCGATCGTAGCCGAGCGGCATGGCGAGGAACGGCTGCGGGGCGCCGCGGCCGTTGCCGCCGCGGTCGCCGTAGACGTGCAGGGTCTTGTCGAGCAGCACGGCCGCGTCGAGGCCAACACGAAGGCGGACGGGGACGAGCGGCGCCGGGCTCCGGTGACGGGCCCAGGCGTGACCGCCGAGGAGGATGTCGGCGCGCGGGAGGTACGGGGCCATCTCCGCGGCCGCGGCGACGGGGGCGCGCAGGTCGGCCGCGGCCACGGGGGCGCGCGGGTCGGCCGCGGCCACGGGGGCGCGCGGGTCGGCCGCGGCGGGGGCGGCGCGCAGCACGTCCGCCGCGACGATCGGCGCGGGCGGGAGGGGGGACATGGCGCGCTTGTGATCGAGCTGGAAGGTCGCCTTGACGATCACCGCGAGCATCACCTGCCCCCGGGAGCGGAAGGGGCGCACCGCGACCGCGGCGTGCCCGAGGGCGCGCGGCGCGGGCGGCGCCCTCACCGCGAGGCCCCGAGCGCGGCCCTCTGCCGCTCGACCCGCGCGGTGACGTCGAACAGCGGGCGGCCGGGCGCGCGGGCCGCCCGCTCGAACGCCGCGCCCGCGCGGCGCCGCTGGCCGCCCAGCCGGAGCACGCGATCGAGCGCCCCGTCCTCCAGCGGCTGGCCCTCCACATGGCGCACCCCGTACGCGGAGCGCCCGCGGTGCGCCGCCCAGAACGCCCGCCCGTTCGGCCCGTGAGGCCACGCGAGCTGCGTGTCCGGGTCCATCTTCACGCTGGTGTCGCGCGGATCGTCGCTCGGCCCGGCGTCGAAGCCGGGCGCCGGGGCCCCGCGCAGCGCCCCCTCGATCGGCGCGCCGGTGATGCGCGACAGCGCCTCGCCGGCGAGCCGCGCGAGCGGCGCGGCGTCCAGCCGCTCGATCACCCACGGCAGCAGCGCCGGATCGCCCAGCGCCCCCGCCGCGACCAGGCAGACCCGCTCGAGCCCCGGCGAGCGCGTCAGCGCCTCGATCCGCCGGCGGGCCTCGCCCGGCGGGCTCACGCGGGCGGCGCAGTCGGCCGCCTCCTCGGCGAACGCGCCGCCCCGCCCGGCGACGCTCCACAGCGCCTCGTCCGCGCCGCGCACCCCGAGCAGCGCGCCGGCCCACGCCGACCAGAAGCGCCCGGCCTCGTCGTCCGAGCCAAAGGCGCCGCGGAGCTCCCCGGCCAGGTCGCCGCGTCCGAGCGCGCCGGCCGCGCGGAAGGCGAGCGCGCGGACCGCCGCGTCGCCGTCGGAGAGCGCGTAGCCAAGGATCTGCCCGGGATCGCGGCGGTGCGCGAGGCACGCGGCCAGCGCGAGGCGGCGCAGCGCCGGCGGCTGGTCCACCGACAGCATCGGCGCCACGATCGCGAACGCGTCGGCCGGCGACGCCCACGCGAGGGCGCCCGCGATGCCGGCGGCGGGCTCGTCCTCCTCCTCGGTCGCGTCGAGCACGGCCGCGAACCCCGGGTAGTCGCGCGCCTCGATCGCGGCGACCGCGGCCGCGAAGAACGCGCCGGGGTCCTTCGTCGAGAGGGCGGCCAGCGTGAGCTCCCAGCCGGGCTCCCCCGCGATCCGGAGCCCATCGAGGTGGGCCTCGACGCGCTCCTCGAGCTCCGCGAGATCGGCCAGCGTGTAGTGGTGCGACCTCACGGCCATCTCGCGGAGCTCCCAGAGGAACGACGCCATCTCCGCGTGATCTGCCACCACCTCGTGAACCATCCGCCTCGGCTCCGATCCTGCGCGACGCCGCTCAGTTGATGTCGACCCCGCTCCCCGAGAGCTTGATGTTCGAGCCCGCCTTGACGCTGACGTCGCCGTCGCTCTTCACCTCGACCTTCGCGCCCTCCACCTTGACGGTGCCCGAGCCCTTCACGGTGATGTCCGACCCCTCGACCGTGATCTTGCCGGAGCTGTCGACGATGATCTTGCCGCTCCCGCACTCGAGGGTGAACTTCTCGCCGACCTTGACGGTCTTCTTCGCGCCGACGGACTCTGTCGCATCCACGTCGATGTTCCGGGTCTCGGTGCCGCCGACCGACAGCGTGTCGTCGCCGCCGACGGTGGTGTTGCGCTTCGTGCCGACCTCCAGCGTCGCGCGATCGCTCACCTTGACGGTCTCCTCGCCGCCGACCGTGAGCTCGCGCTTGCCGCCCACCGACTCGATGTCGTCCTTCCCGACATCGGTCTTCCTGCTCTGCCCGATCTTCAGCGTCGCGTTCTCGCCGATGTCCACGCTCTCGCTCTGGACGACGCCGAGCGTGCGGTTCGCGCCGATCTTCTCGTTGTGATCGCGGCCGACCTCCGTGGTCTTGAAGGCGCCGATCGACTCCCACTGGCTGTTGTCGATACGCTTCTTCCGGTCGTGGCCGACGGTCAGGCGCTCGTCGTGGCCGACGGACTGGGTCTTGTCGTTCTCGACCTCGATGTTCCAGTCCTTCTGCGCGTGCAGGTAGATCTCCTCGGAGCCCTTCCTGTCCTCGAACCTGAGCTCGTTCGAGCCGCCGCCGCCGGGGGAGGTGTCCGACTTGATGGTGCTCTTCGTCTTCTCGGCCGGCAGCGCGTAGGGCGGCACGTTCGCGCCGTGGTAGACGCGCCCGACGATCAGCGGGCGATCCGGGTCGCCCTCGAGGAAGTCGATGACCACCTCGTGGCCGACGCGCGGGATGTACATCGATCCCCACGCGGCGCCCGCCCAGATCTGGCTCACGCGCATCCAGCACGAGCTTTGCTCGTTGCGGCGCCCCTGCCGATCCCAGTGGAACTGCACCTTCACCCGGCCATAGATGTCCGTGTAGATCTCCTCGCCGGCCGGGCCCACGACGATCGCCGTCTGGATGCCGCGGGGCGTCGGCTTGGGCGTCTGCACGGGCGTCCGGTAGGGCACGTCGTCCGGGATGCACTGGAATCGATTGGAGTACCCGACGACGCTCTCCTGCGACTCCCCCCCGACGGCGCGCGAGCCGAAATGGTCGACGCGCGTGATCAGGTATCCGCGGTTGAAGCTCTCGCGGCCGTGGTCCTCGAGCGTGAAGGTGGTCCCGGGCGTGAACCGGAGCACGCTCCCCTGCCCCTCGGCCGTGCGGCGCACGAGCTGGAGCTGCTCGAGCCGCAGCTTCGCGAGCTGGGTGCCCTCCTCGGGCAGGTCGTGCTCGGTGGCGTACACGTACACCTCGAGATCGGTGTCGCGGTCGGCGGCCGCCTCCCCCTGGAGGCTCAGGCTGGGCTTCTGGAAGTTGTAGTCGCGGACGGTGACCTTGCCGGGCCGGACCTCCTCGGCCATCGAGAAGCGGGAGATCGCCTCGTGCGCGGAGAGCGCCCCGCCGACCGCCCGGTACGGCACGACGCTCGGCCCGGCGATGGGCTCGTGGACGAACGGGGCGTCGCCGAAGACGAGGACGTGGTTGTCGGCCTTGTGCTCGAAGAAGCAGAACATGCCTGTCTCTTCCATCAGGCGGCTGATGAAGGCCCAGTCCGTCTCGGCGTACTGCACGCTGTACTCTCGCCGGTCGTGCGTCATCGTCGTCGCGACCCGGAAATCGTCGGAGGACAGGCCGGCGGCGCGGAGCACCTTGTCGATGATCTCCGGCGCCGTCGCCTCCTGGAAGATGCGGTAGTCGTGGCGGTGCTGCAGGCGCCACGCCCGCGGGACGACCGTCGCCAGGTACGTGGTGACCGTGCGGCCCTCCTCGTGCTGCTCGAAGCGCGCGACGATGCCGTGGATATATCGAGTCGACGCGTCGGTCCGGATCGTGAGCAGGCACGTTTGCCCGACCAGCCCGTCGAACGCGAGCGCGGCGTCCATCGACGCGAGCGTCACGCGGAAGTGGAACAGCCGCGATATGCCCTCATGGCCCTCGATCCGCGCGACGCGCCACGGATCGGTCGCGCCTTCTACAGCGAAATCAAACTCGATCGCACCGTCCGACATCGACCGCCTCGCCCGTCTCGGAGCCCGGCCGTCGAGGCTACCATCGCTCGCCGGCCGGGGGGGCACATTCACGCGCGTGAAGACGCGCGTCTTCACGCGCGTCGACGGCGTTGACGCACGGGTTACGCACCTTGACGCACGGCAAGCGCGGGCATAGTCAGACCGGGCGCCGGGGGAACATCGGACAGCGGATCGCGCGGATTCATGGGCAACGTCTGGCAGGTCGTCGATGCGTACGGAGACGTCGGCTTCGTCCGCGCGGCCGGCGCCGTCCTCCCCGACGGCGCGGAGCCGATCGAGCCTCACCTGGCCGCGCTCGAGGTGCCCGCGTGGTTCCCTTCCGAGGAGCCCGACCGCGAGCGCGTCGATCTCCTGAGCGAGCTGTGCGCCGCGGGCGCCGGCATCGTGTCGCTCGACGCGGCGCGCGAGCTCGATCTGCTCCGCGAGCGCGTCGCCGAGCTGCTCCGGACGGGGTGCATCCTCGCCTTCCGCGGCCCGCCGCCCCGCGCCCCCGAGGCGCGCAGGCCGCTCGACGTGCCGCCGCCGGCGCAGCCGTCGCCGAAGGCGCCCGACATCGTCCATGCGCTCGTCGGCGTGATCCAGGTCGACTTCTCGGCGAACCACGTTGTGGAGCGGGACTCTCTCGGAAACTTCGCCTCCCCCGAGTGGCTCAGCACGCGGCAGGCGGCGGATCAGTCGCCGGTCTGCTACGCCCGCGGCGCGCGCGTCCCGCTCGCCGTGGTGCTGCGCGTGCTCCGGCCGCCCACCGGGACCGAGCCCGTGCAGCTGCGCGGCCGCGCCATGGCCGGCGGCGCCACGCTCGAGTGGACCTGCACGGTGAGCGTGTCGCCCAGCTCGGTCGACGTCTCCACGCCCACGATGACGAGCAGCGCGCCGCTGCCGGACGTCGTCGCCTGCTACGATCCCCTGACGATCGCGTGGGAGGCGAACGCCGCCGGCACCGGCTGGGTCGGCGCGGGCACGACCACGCACCTCGTGTACGCGGTGCTCGGCGCCCCGGCGGGCACGGTGTACTGGACGCTCGTGGACATCTCGTGCCGCGCGGCGCAGGGCGAGACCACCGAGGGGCGCGTCGTGTCGCAGAGCTTCGCGCCGTTCACGACGCGCGCGCTCACGCGCAAGCGCGACGGCGTGGGCCTCACGTACTGGAACCCGAACACGACGACGTGCACGAACACGCGCCTGCTGCTCGCGAGCGCCGATGGCAGCGGGCAGTGCGGCTCGTGGGCCGAGCTCTTCGTCGACATGCTCAAGGTCCACGGCATCACGAGCGCCGACAAGGTGGTGGTCGTCGTCACGGTGCCGGCGTGGACCTCGGGATCACAAGGGTTCCTCGTGAAGAACTGGCAGTGGAACGCGGCCACGCAGCCCGCGCCGTGGACCCACCGCATGTGGACCGACGTCGTCAACCTGCCGGGGATCCCCGGCCAGCGGAACCCCGAGCCCCCGCCCGCGTTCTTCAACCATTTCATCGTCGTGCACGGCGGTCAGCTCTACGACCCGTCGTATGGCGGCGGACCGTTCGCCGACGCGGCCTCGTGGGAGACCGGCGCGATCGACGGGCTCTTCGCGGCCGCGCTCGCCGGCTATCCGAAATCGTCGAACCCGCAGGCCCTCGTGCAGCTGTGGAACATGCGCACGAACGCCCGCATCTAGCGCGGCGCGCAGGTCGACCGGCATGCCCTCGCCCCTCTCGACCGACGCGCCCCTCTCGACCAGCGCGCCTCGCTCGACCCATGCTCCCTGGAGGCCGCGACGCGGGCCTCCCGCGGCCGCGCTCCTCGCCTTCCTCGCGGCCGCCGCGTGTCGCCCTGCCCCCGGATCTGCGCCCATGAACGAAACGCCCCCTCCGCCTCTCGCGCTCTCTCCCGCCGCGCTGCCCGACGCCCCGCGCGCCGACACCTTGCGCCTCGTCGCGATCGGCGCCGCGCCGGTGCTGCTCGCCTCGTCGACGCACAGCGCGTCGCCGCCGCACCACACGGAGATCTGGGCCTTGCCGCTCGCGGGCGGCGGTCCGTCGGGCACCGTCGCCACGATCCCGCAGCTCTTGCCCGCGCTGCCCCGCTGGGACGCCGCGGCGGCGGAGAACGGCGCCCTGTCGTTCGTCGTGGAGGTCGCAGGCGGCGCGGTGAACGCGCTCGTCCGGCTCGACGGCGCCTCCGGTCAGCGCACCTCGCTCACCGCGCACCGGCCGTTCGCGAGCTTCAGCGGGCCGCGGTTCGTGCGCGGCGCGGGCGCCGTGTCCGCCGTCGTCGACAACGCGACCGCGGTCGTGCTGGAGGCCCCGGCGGCCGATGGGGCCGCGGTGGAGCGCCCGATCGGCGAGTGCATCGATGTCGTGGTCCTCGCCGGCCCGCCGGGCCCCACCGCGGTGTGCAAGCGCGTCGCTCCGGGCGCCTCGCGCGGCGGCGCGCTGCCCGGCACCGTGCGCGTCTCGCCGCTCGATCCGGCCTACCGCCCTGCCGGCGCCGAGGAAGCGCCGTTCGGCGAGCGCCGCGTCTTCGAGCTCGACGCCGATCGCGCGGGCGGCGGGCTCGTGATCGTCGCGACGTCGGCCTCCCACCTGCTCGTCGCGCACCGCCCGGCGCCCGGCGCCGCGTTCCGCGTGCTCCCCGTGGACCCAGGCGGCGCCGATCCGGGGACGTTCTCGGCGCCGTGTGTGCTCGTCACGGATCGCACCGTGACCGTCGCGGTGCTCTCGAAGGCGCGCACGCCCGACGCGCGCGCGCTCGCGGCCACGTGGCCGCTGGACCCGCCGCCGTGACGGGCGCGGCCGTCGTTCCACCCTCGCCCCCCTCGCCCATGCGCCGTCGCGTCCTGTACATCGGCAATTTCGGACCGTCGTTCTCGACCGAGAACCACGTCGGCGAGAGCCTGCGCGAGCTCGGCGTCGAGGTCGTGAAGGCCCAGGAGAGCGACCTCACCCTGGAGCAGCTCGACGGGATGGCGCGCGACGTCGATCTGCTGCTCTACACCCGCACCTGGGGCCTGCGCGGCGGGGACGCGCTGCGCTGGATCACGCAGCTGCCCATCCCGACGGTCTCGTACCACCTCGATCTGTACGCCGGCCTTTCGCGGGGCCGCGATCTCCGGCTCGACCCGTTCTGGCGCACGCAGCACGTGTTCACGCCCGACGGCGGGAGCGAGGCCTTCTTCCGGGCGCAGGGCGTGCGCCACCATTATTTGAAGCCCGGCGTGTACGGCGCCGAGTGCTACCTCGCCAAGGCCGACCCCGAGTTCGCCGCTGACGTGTGCTTCGTGGGCTCCTACGATTATCATCCGGAGTGGCCTTATCGGAGGCGGCTCGTCGATTTCCTGTCGGACACCTACGGCCGCCGCTTCGTGAAGCACGGGGCGCCGGAGAGCTGCGTGCGCGGCGACGCCCTCAACCGCCTGTACGCCTCCGCGAAGGTCGTTGTGGGCGACAGCCTGTGTGTCGGCTTCGATCACCCGCATTACTGGTCCGATCGCATCTACGAGACGCTCGGCCGGGGGGGCTTCATGATCCACCCCTACATCTTCGGCCTGGAGGAGGAGTTCCGGGATCGCGAGCACGTGGTCTTCTACCCGTTCGGCGATTTCGCGGCCCTGCGCCGCCTCATCGACTATTATGTGAAGCACGACGACGAGCGCGAGGCGATCCGGCGCGCCGGGCACGCGCGCGTCAAGGAGGGCTCTACCTATGTGCACCGCATGCGCCAGATGCTCGGCGTCCTCGGCGAGCACCACGCGGGGCTGAGGGGCTGGGTGTGACCCTGGCTTGGTGGAGGGCCCTCGCGACGCCGGGACTCCGCCTGGAGCACCGCGCAGGTTGAAATCGCGTGAATTCAACAGGATGCGCCCCCGCCGTATACGCCGGGGAGAAAGCTGGAACGACGCGGAGTGCGGGAAGGAGAGAAACCGCAAGGGCGCGAGGGGCGCAAGGAAACAGAGATAAAATCTGTTCCCCTCTCCCCCTTGCGTCCCTTGTGCCCTTGCGGTTCTCTTCCCATCTGCTGAATTTCTATGGATCTTGACGTGGTCGGTGCTCCAGGCGGGGCGGTATCGAGCTGAGATGCGGATCCACATCGTCACCAACATCGACAACGGCAAGGGGCTCGAGCGCGACTACCGTCTTCTCAGCAGCCTCCTGGAGAGCTGGGGGCACCGGGTCACCGGCGTTCACTTCCAGTCGCCCGAGAGCGCTGGAGGCGCCGATCTGGTCATCTTCCTCGAGGTCTACGAGCCGCGCCTCGCCGAGGGCGCGCCGCGCCGCTGGTTGATCCCCAACGCCGAGTGGTGGCGGCCGGAGGCCCGGTCCGCGCTCGACGATTTCGAGCTCGTCCTGTGCAAGACCCGGGACGCGCTGTCGCACTTCGCCCCGCTCACGCCGCGCGCCCGCCAACTCGGCTTCTTCTCGGAGGATCGCTGGGACCCGGCCGTGCCTCGGGCCCGGCGCTTCCTGCACGTCCCTGGCGGCTCCGACGCCAAGGGAACCGACTCCGTGCTCCTGGCCTGGGAGCGCCACCGGATCCCTTATCCGCTGACGGTCGTGTCGTCGCTCGGCTGGCCGTTGCGGCCGCGGAACGTCGAGTTCGCGGGGCGCGTCGACGAGCGGCGGCTCCGATTTTACCAGAACGCGTCTCGATTCCACCTCTGTCCGTCTCGTTATGAGGGCTGGGGCCATGTGATCCACGAGGGCCTGTCGGCCGGCGCCGCGGTCCTCGTGCCCGATACCGAGGCGATGAGCGAGATCGACGGCTGCGCGCTGCGCATGCCGGCCGCCCCGCACGGCGTGCAGGGCCTGGTGCGCACGCACGCGGTGGCTCCCGAGGACATCCGCGATGCGGTCGAGCGGTGCATGGCGTTCACGGAGGCGGATCTCCGGCGCATCCAGGAGGCGGCGCGGGACGCCTACCTGAGCGAGCGCGAGCGGTGCCTCGCCAGCTTGTGGGAGGTGCTTGGCGAGCGGCCGGCGCTGAGGGGCGGCTCCTCGGCCGGCGCAGGCGACTCCGCGGCCGGCGCGGGCGGCTCCGCGGCCGGCGCAGGCGGCTCCGCGGCCGGCGCGGACGGCTCCGCGGCGGAGGCTCGCGCAAGGACCGCCGCGCCGCCGCGCATCGCCCTCGTGATCCCGTGCCATGCGTCGACCGCGCCGCTCGTGCGGCGCGCCGTGCTCGCGCTGCGCGCGCAGACGGCCGCCCCGTCGTCCTTCGAGGTCGTGGTGGTGTGCGACGGCGACGACCCGGGCGGCGCGATCCGCGCCGCGCTGGAGCCGGGCTCGCACGCCTTCCGGGTCGAGATCGTCGACAGCCCGCGCCCGCGCGGGCAATTCCCGCACTGCAGCCACGCCAGGAACGCGGGATTTCGCGCGGCCCGGGCGCCCTTGATCTGGTTCCTGGACGCCGATGTCCTGCTCTCGCCCGAGGCGGTCGAGCACGCGCTCTCGGAGCACGACGCGGCGCTCGCGCGCGGCGTGCCGGCCGTGCTCACGCCGGTGCTCACCCGCGTCGCGGTGCCGCCTGCCGCGTGGATAGAGCGCTCGGCCGCGTGGGCGGCCTCCGGTGCGGCCGAGGGGCTCGCCCCGCTCCTCGCGGCCACGCCGCTCGACGGAGGCGTGCCCGGGGTCCAGGGAGACCGGCTCCGCCCCGGCGCCCCGAGCTCCGAGTCGCTCTCCGATCTGCGCGACGGCATGCCCATCGTCTGGCGAGGCCTCGTCGATGCCCTCGGCGGCTTCGACGAGTGGTTCATCGGCGGGGGCGCCGAGAAGGGCGCCTTCGTCGATCTGCTGGAGGGCGCGCGGCGCGCCGACCTCATCGACCTGCGCCTGCTCACGAGCGTGCGCGCCCTGCGCCAGCCGCAGAAGGCCGCTCCGGAGGCGTTTCACGTCCACATCCAGCGAGGGCGGGACGAGCGCGACCGCCGCGCTCGGGAGATCGGCCATGGCGCGCGGTGGTGGCGAACGCGGCTCGCCGCGATCCGGGCGGCGCTGCCGTCGGCGATCACGGCTGCGGCCCCGGGCGCGTCGACGGGGGAGCCGCTCCCGGACTGCTCTCCGGACGCCATCGAGGCGCGCGCGCGGCTCGTCCGCGGCGTGAGGGCGGTCGCCGCGCCCACCTTGCGCGGGCTCTACGGCGGCGTCGTCGTGGTCGGCGAGGCCGCCGAGCTCCTCGCGCAGGACGTCGCGCACGTGTGCGGCCTCGCGGCCCGCGCGACGACCGTGGCCGGGCTCGCCACGCTGCCCGCGAACCGCGCCTGCGGGGTCATCCTGAGCGGCGTCCTCGCCGGCGCGACGGAGCAAGAGCGGGCGCGCGTGCTGGACCAGGCGCGACGCATCGTGAAGGCGACGGGGCCGCTCCTTGTTGCAGAGATCGAGGGCGGCTCGGGGGCGCGCGGCGCCGCCACGGCGGCTGGAGATGCGGCGCCCGCGGCCGCCGATGTGCGGGTGCGCGTCGAGCGCGTCGGCGTGTCCGCCTCGTAGCCTTAGCTCTCGGCCTGGGAGTCTGCAGGATGACGGTCCCGTTGTGTACGCGCACCGCTCGACGCGGCCCGGGCGCGCGTCTATCCATGCCGTCATGGAACGCTCGCCGCGCATGCTCCGATGCCGACTCGCCCTGACCACGTCGCTCGCCCTCGCCTGCGTGTCGGGCTGTGGAAAGGACGTCGAGCGCCCCTCGCCGGAGCGCACGCCCGGCGCTGCTCAGGAAGGAAAGGCCATGTCGCTCTACGACTTCACCGTGAAGACCATCGACGGACAGGACCGCTCCCTCGGCGAATACCGGGGCAAGGTGCTGCTCGTGGTGAACACCGCATCGGAATGCGGCTATACACCCCAGTACGCGGGGCTCGAGGCGCTCCACGATCGGCTCAAGGATCGTGGCTTCGCCGTCCTCGGCTTCCCATCCAACGATTTCGGCGCGCAGGAGCCGGGAACCGACGCCGAGATCGCCGCCTTCTGCTCCACGAAGTTCGGCGTCAGCTTCCCCATGTTCTCGAAGATCCCGGTCAAGGGTGGCGGCAAGCACCCCCTCTATGCCTTCCTCACGCAGGCCGCGCCTGCCGGTGAGGTGAAGTGGAACTTCACAAAGTTCCTGATCGGCAAGGACGGGTCTGTGATCGCGCGGTTCGAATCGGCCGTGGCGCCGGACGATCCGAAGCTCACGCAGGCGATCGACAGCGCGCTCGGCGGGTGAGGAAGGGAGCGCCCGGGCCCCCGCCTTCGGCCAGACCAGACCGCCGTCAATTGCAGTCGAGGCACCTCCACTCGACCTGTCCAGACGCTGAGACCCCGAACCGCTGAGCGGTGTACTTCTCGATATCGATCAGGTACCCCGACGGCCGGGCGTTCTGCGTGCAACACCCGCTGCAATCGGAGTCGGAGCACATGTCATACACCTTGACGTCGATCTCCTTGCCATCCTTCCGAAGGCGCAGGGTCTTGAGCTTGTACCTCTCGAAATCCTTGGAGTGCACCGCGGCGATGTTGTTCTCTCTGACCCAGCTCTCCGGCTGCTTTCCGTCGAGGGCCGCGAACTGACCGGCCCACGTGCACCCGTTGTACTCGATGCACTCCTCGCTGCCGGGGTCGGGGTAAGACTCGAACTCCGTCAGGCTGGCCGTCTGCCACACCACGGCCGAGCCACCGCCACTGCCTCCACCGCCCGTCGTGCTGCCGCCGCCCGTCGTGCTGCCGCCACCCGTGCCCGTCGTGCTGCCGCCACCCGTGCCCGTCGTGCTGCCGCCGCTCGAGGTGGTGCTGCCGCCGCCGCCCGTCGTGCTACCGCCGCTCGAGGTGGCGCTGCCGCCGCTGCCCGTCGTGCCGCTGCTGGAGCAGCTGGTGTCGCGGAGCTCGATGCGGGACGGGTTGAACGAGGACGTCGAAGTAGTGGAAAAATTGAGTGTGAATGACGCGCCGCGCGCGACGGACACGTTCGATGTCCTCGAATAGGTACACCTCGAGCCGGCTTGCGTGTGGGCCCAACCCGGCTCGTGATGATCGCACGTGACGCCGGCCGGCACGTCGAATGCAACGGTCGGCTTCTTCAGCGCGCTCGCGCCCGTGTTCTTGACCTTGATCGTCCCCCAGTACTCCGGTGCTCCTTTGTACGAGCTCGCCGTGACCGAATACGAACAGGCTGCAAGATTCTGGTCCATCTCGCTCGTGTCTTCGGCCGTGGGGATCGTGTCGGCCGAGCACGCCGCGAAGGAGAAGGCTGCTCCCGCAGACGCGGACGCGAACGCAAGCTGAGCTGCCCGCAGACCCCGGATTCGATCGGTGCGCATGCTAAGATCCTTTCCTGCGTGCATCGCTGACAGGTCGCGATGTAATGACATATCCTCCCCCTCAGCGCTGGATATACGTGATTTGTAGCACTGCCGTGCTGGGCTGTCGAGACGAGGAGCTCGGGATTTGCGCCAGGCGCCGCGTGAGTCCTTTCGGCAGTCTTCACGGCGTCCTCTTGCGCTTGCCGTCGACCTTCACCGCGACTAACTTCTCGGCCTCGTCAGCTCACTCTTTGCGCTCGCCCAAGCGGAGCGAGGAACGAAGCCAGGGGGTCCGCCAATGATCGAATCACCACGCCTGCAGATGATCGACGGTCGCTACATTCCGCAGCTCGGGCTCGGGGTGTATCAATCAGCGCCTGGCGCAGAGACCGAAGGCGCCGTCCTCGAGGCGCTGCGCCTCGGCTATCGCCACATCGATACCGCCCAGTTCTATGGCAACGAGGCGGACGTCGGCAGCGCGTTGCGCAAGAGCGGCCTCGGGCGCGACGCGGTGTTCGTCACGACGAAGATCGCGAATTTCAACCAGGGGCGCGACGCGACGCAGCGCTCGCTCGAGCGCTCGCTGAAGGAAGCCGCGTTCGATGCCTACGATCTCGTGTTGATCCACTTTCCCGTCACCGGCAAGCGCAGCGACACCTGGCGCGCGCTCGTCGACGCGCAGAAGCGAGGCCTCGCGAAATCGATCGGCGTGAGCAACTACACCGTGCGGCACCTCGAGGAGCTCCTCGGCGAGAGCGCGGTGGTGCCGGCGATCAACCAGGTCGAGCTCAGCCCGTTCCTCGGGCAAACCGAGCTGCGTGCGTTCTGCGCAAAGCACGGGATCCTCGTGCAAGCGTACAGCCCGCTCACGCAGGGCGTGAAGCTCGGGCACAAAGACATCGTCTCCGCGGCGGCAAAGGTCGGGCGCACACCAGCGCAGGTGATGTTGCGCTGGGCCGTGCAGCACGGCTTGATCGTCCTGCCGAAGTCGGTGACGCCCGCGCGTATCGCCGAGAACGGCGCGATCTTCGACTTCGCGCTCGACGCCGACACGATGCGCACGCTCGACGGGCTCGATATCGGCTTCCGCGCGAGCTGGGATCCGACAGACGTCCCCTGATCCACGCCGCCAGCAAAGGGCGCTCAGGCGCTGCTCGGCAGGTGCTCCACGTGCGGGCTCAGCGCCTGCTCACGAGCAGGCGAAGGTATAGCCGGGCTTGAACCGATTGTGGCGGAGGATCAGGGACTCCAGGCACTCGCCATCACCCGTGTTCCCGACGAAATCGATGGCCACGATGCCGAGCCGAAGAGCGCTGTTCGTCAGGTGGGTCTTGAGGTAGTTCAGGACGTCCATGTTGACCACGGAGGCGGCGGTCCCCACATACGCGCCGGCGGCATAGCTGGCGAAGTTCAGGTAGAACTTGTCGGCGCCGACCTTGCCCCCGGCGGCGTCTTCAAGGCACCGCACCACGGCCGTCGCCTTGTCCTGGTTGTTCTGGTCCCAGCTCTTCTTTGTCCAGCGCTCCCAGCCGTTCTGGGTCTCGAACAGCTTGTTGTACGACGGCCCGTCGATGTGGAATCCGTTCCATTCGAAGCCGGCGCCTCCGGGGAGGTTCCCGCCGGTCCAGCCGGCGTTGCTGGCAGGATCGCAGGGGCGAACCAGGAGGATCTGGCCGCGAAACTCGTGCAGCTGCGGGATCCAGTCGGGGAACGACCAGCGGGCGCGGTCGATGAAGCGCAGGAACTTGCCCTCGAACTCCGAGGACGGGCGGTTGATCAGCAGCGGGTCGTTCTCCTGCTGCACGTTCATCAGGATGATCTCGCCGGGGTTGTCGGACAGGAACTTCACGCACTCGCGCTGCACGGCCCGGAAGGTGGTGAACTCCGGGGTGACGCCGTGGAAGATGAGGAAATCATCGTCGGGCAGGCCGTCGGCGTTCACGCAACGAATGTCGAGGAACCGGACGCCACGCGCCAGCTGCTCGGTGATGCTGAGGGCCTGACACTGGCTCATGCCGCCGCCGTACAGGGCGGCGGACTCGTGGCTGCCGACGATGCTCAGCGCGTGCAGCGGGGTGCTGTCCTCGACGCCCGACATCCAGTTCGACCCGTTCACCTTCAAATTCGACATTGGCTTCTCCTCAATCGTCCGGGATGCGCGCAGGCGCAGCCTCGTCCAGGGATCATGTCCTGTGCGTGGACTGATTCTGTCTGCTTGATTGCAGCGTGCATGCCAGCAGGGCGCGTCATCCTCGGAAGCGCTGGGCCCCCTATGTCAGCGGGAAGAATGCGAGCGGCGCCCGTCCGTTTCAGGGGGAGCGCCGCGCCCGCCCATGGCCTCTTCGGCAAGATCTTGCCCGCAAGCGATTGCCGTCGCGCGGTGCCCGGCAAGAATTTGCCGGCGGGTATTTGCCGAACGTGGGAAACGTAGCAGCAGAGTCCTGGCGGCCGTCGCGACCTTCGTCCAGATCGTCGCCCCGCCCGGAGCGCGCCGGCCTCCTTGCGCTGCCTCTGCCGGGTGCGCTTGAATCCGCGGGGTGCCATGAGCGACATCTCCGTGAAGGTCTTCCAGGCCATCGTCGCCGGCGCGGCGGCCGGAGGCGTAGCGCCTGCGGAGCTGCTCGCTGCCGCCGGGGTCGATCCGGCGGACCTCGCCGATCCGGACATGCGGTTCCCGCGCCCGGTCGAGGCCCGGCTCTGGTGCGAAGCCGCCCGACTCCTCGGCGATGACAGCTTCGGCCTGCACCTCGCGGAGCGGCTGCAGGTGGGCAGCCTCGGGGCGCTCGGGTTCGCGGTGCGGAGCAGCGCCACCGTCGGGGAAGCGCTTACGCGAGCGGCGCGCTACCTCCGCGTCGTGGCCCGCGGCCCCTCGCTCGAGATCCGGATCGACGGCGACACCGCCCATCTCCGCCACGAGCCGCCCCCGAGCGGCCCCGCGCCCTCGCGCCACGCCGTCGAGTTCTTCCTGGGCAACCTCGTCGTCCTCGCCAGGAGAGGCGCGGACCCGGCGTTCACCCCGCGCGCCGCGCGCTTTCGCCACGCCGCGCCCGCGCGGGTCGACGAGCACCGCCGCCTCTTCGGCGCCGGCCTGCGCTTCGGAGCCGCGCACGACGAGCTCGAGATCGAGCGCGCCTTCCTCTCGAGGCCTCAGGCGCACGCCGAGCCCCTGCTCTGCGAGGTGCTCGATCAACACCTCGCCTCGCTCGCCGCCGCGGTGCCGGCGGAGGCGAGCTTCCTCGACCGCGCGCGCTCGGCGATCGCGGCCGAGCTCGCCCACGGCGAGCCGACGCTGCCGGCGATCGCGGCGCGCCTGCGCATGAGCCCGCGCAGCGTCCAGCGGCGGCTCAAGGAGGAGGGCGCCTCGCTCTCGTCGGTGCTCGATCGGCTGCGCGCCGATCTCGCCGTGCGCTACCTGAGCGAGTCGCGCGACGCGATCTCGGAGGTCGCGTTCCTGCTCGGGTTCTCCGAGGTGAGCACGTTCCACCGCGCCTTCAAGCGCTGGACCGGCGTGACGCCGGCGGCCTACCGCCGCGGCGCGGGGAGCCCTCCGCGAAGGCCCGCGCGCGCGGCGCCGCGTCACTCGCCGAACAGCGCGTCATAGGCGTAAGGCAGCGCGTCGTGCGCGGTGAGATCGTCGAGCGTGTACGTCTCGCCGCCGCCGTACCAGGCGCCCTCGCTCGCGGTGAGCGGGTTGAAGCTCCGGTCGTCGCCCTCGAGCGGCGGCTTGTCCGCGTGCGTCTTTTCCCATGTGTACCAGTACCGATCGAGCTCGCTGTGGAGCATCCAGAACACGGGATCGACCGTCAGCTCGTTGAAATAGGTCACGGTGCCGCGCACGTCGGCGTTCGCCGGATCGAGCCCGCCCGCCCACAGGTGCATCCGGACGTGGGGCATGAAATTGAAGAGGGAATAGACGTCCTTGACGGCGTCGAAGAGCTCCATGTCCGGCGCCGCCTTCCGCGCCTCGACGGCCCCGATCCAGCCGATCTCGAAGAGGGCATTTGTCGTCTCCGCGCCTCCCTGCGAGCCGCTCGGGGGCTGGGAGAAGGTGTCGACGAGCGTCTGCACGGCCGCGCTGTCCGGCAGCTTCATCTCCAGCACATCCAGCCCCGACAGCGCCCTTGGGTAGTTCTCGAGGCGGAGCTCGGGGGTGACGTCGAGCGCATCGTAGAAATCGGCGAACGTGGCCTTGGCAAGGATGCGCCCGACATCTTCGGGCGCCTGCAGCGTATCGAAGACCTGGTTCTGCCCCGGCCAGCGCCCGAACACGATGCCGTAGCGCTCGCCCACCGCCTTGCCGTACCCGGCGTGCCCCTCGGGCAGGCCGGGCGGCACGATGGCCGTCCCGCCCTTGGGCTCGAACCCGTGGACCCAGTGCGGCAGATCTTGATCGTGGGCCGCGTCCCAGTACGGAAGGAACAGGAGGTCGGCCTCGCTCGGGTCGACCCCCTCCTCCTCGTCCCGCTGGCGGAGGGCGGCGCGGAGCATCTGCTCGGCCTCGAGGAGGAAGGCTCGGTGCCACGGCAGGAGCCGGTACCCCGACGCCTCGTCCATGACCTTGACGGTGATGGGCGAGGTCGCCTGGAGGTCGGCGCCGTGGTGGCGATTGCGGTGGTGGTCGTAGTGCTCGTCGTTGAAGACGTCGAAGAAGCCCTCCGCCACGGCGTACTCGTAGGCTCGCTTGAACCTGTCGATCTCTGCGCTCGTCATCGCCGAGGCGCTCTTGCGGACGATCCTCCCGGCTTCAGCGCTCGCGTCGCCTGCGTCCGCCGAGGGTTCGACGCCGCAGCCGAGCGAGAGCCCGAGCCACGCAGCCGCCGACGCCGCGATCACCCCACGCACGAACGCTCCTCGATGCACCTCACGTCTCATGTCCTGCCTCCTTCGAACGGGAGATCCGTCGTTCACGAGGTCGGATATAAAGACGCGAGCGCGCCCCCGCATTGGCCGAACGCGACGAAAACATTGGCCTGCCGCGCCAGCGGGCGGCGCCGCGCGCGTGCGCCCCGCGGTGAAGCCGCCAGACGAGGCCGCCGTCAATCGCAGTCGACGCACTCGGGAGCTCAGAACTCCGTGCAGAAGCCGTCGATGCACTCGTACACGATGAGGGGTCCACTTCCGCTGGGGCACCGCTGCTCGTACTGCATGTAGTACTCCGTGGTCTTCCCGCTGTAGACGATGGGGCCGGGGACGCAGCTCCGGAACGATTGCCCCACCCTCGTCGTGAAGGTCTCGTCGGCGTAGTAGATGTTGCGCACCTCGTTGAGCGGGAGCGCCTGCCGCGTCTCGGCGACGTCCTGGCCCTCGGCGACGTCCTCGCCCTCGACGGCCGGCGCCAGGGCGCAGGCGGCGAGGAGGGCAGGGAGGCTCAGGGCCACGCTGTACGAAAGAGCCTTGCGAACGAGCTTCACGATCACGATGTGCCTCGCTGGGGTCGATTTCCGCGAGCCAGCCTCGCGGACTCGTGGCTACCTACGCAGTCCCGACCGGTCGGTTTCACTGCGGCGGGCCAGCGCCCGAAATCCCGCGGCCCCTTCACCACGGGCGTGCTCTCCTCCGCGGCGCGCGCTCGACGGGCCAGCGGCTCGGTTTCACCGCGTGCGCCCGATTTCGTCCTTATCGAACAAAAGGACTGTCGGCGCATCACCCGGCGACGCTCCTCGGAAGGCGCGGCGGTATCGCCGGACGCGGCACACGGTCGACCGTGCGGCTGTGCGGACCGGACCAGGGGGCCTTGCCTCGGAGAATTTCTCCGAGCTCGTGTTAGCTTCGACGACCTCGCACGCCCCTCGGCGTGCGCCGTGCCGCATCGCCCGAAAGAGCGCCGGGAGGCTCCGAGCTTGCCATGATCGCGGGACAACAGCTCACGCTATTCTCAGGCTGGTACCGCCCCTCGGGCAGGGCGCGATGGGCAGCGTACGGGTCGCCGACCACCTCGCGCTCGGCACGCAGGTCGCGGTGAAGCTCATGGCGCCGGCGCAGGTCAAGAGGCCGAAGGATAGGATGGGATTGTGAGGAGATGCACGATGCGTAGGCAACTGAGGGGCGCGGGCGTGCTGCTGTTCGCGCTGGCGGGCGTGCAGGTCCAGGGCGCGGCGCTCGCCGCGGAGCCCACCGCCGCCGACCGGGAAACGGCGCGAACGCTCCTGATCGACGGCAGGGAGAAGCTGAGCGCCGGCGACGCGAAGGGCGCCCTCCAATCGTTCCAGGCGGCGCACGCGATCATGGGCGTTCCTACGACCGGCCTCGATCTCGCGCGGGCGCAGGCGGCGCTGGGCGATCTCGTGGGCGCGCGCGCGACGGCGCTCGGCGTGGCCGCGTCAACGGCCGCGCCGAACGAGCCCGAGGCGTTCGCGTACGCACGAGAGGAGGCGGAGAAGCTCGCGGAAGAGCTGGCCGGCCGCATCCCGTCGCTCTTCATTCGCGTGACCGGCCTCCCGGCGGGCGCGTCGCCGAAGGTGACGGTCGACGGGGTCGTGATTCCGCCGCAGGCGCTGGGGTTCGCTCGCAAGGCCAACCCGGGGCAGCACAGCATCGACGTCGAGGCGCCCGGGCACGCGCCCGAGCGGCGCACCGCCGAGCTGAAGGAGAGAGAGGAGCTCGCGGTCGAGATCCAGATGAAACCCGCGGCGCTGCCCGGCGGACCAGCGCCGGGGGGAGCAGGCCAGGGCGCGGACGTCCGCCTGCCCCCAGGCGCCGGCGAAGCGACGCGACCGGCGAAGGACGGTGCCGGGCGCCCGGCCCCTGCCTGGGCCTGGATCTCCGGAGCCGTCGGCGTCGCGTCGCTCGGCGCGGCGATCGGGTTCGCCGTCGACTACGCGACGGTGCGCGGTATCGCATCGAGCGAGTGCCCCGAAGGCGCCTGCGATCCGCGGCGATACGACGAGGAGCGCGTCGCCGATCTCGAGGCGCGGTGGAATCGAGACGCCGGGCTGATGATCGGATTTGGCGCCGTGGGCGCCGTCGCTGCCTCCATCGCGGTGGTCGGGTTCGCGTTCCCGCTCGCAGAGAAGGCGAACGCCGCGCCCCGCGCCCGCGAGAGCATCGCCGTCGTGCCGTGGATCGGGGGCACGCTGGGCGGGGCGGTACAGGGCACCTTCTGAACGCCGGCCACACAAGGAGAGCGACGTGATGAGGCGAACGGCATGGATGGGCAGCCTGCAATCGCAGACGGTGCTGCTGTGCGCGGCTGGGGTGATCGCGCTCGGATGCGCTCCGGATCTCCACGTCGGCGTGCTCGATGGCACCGGCGGAGGCAGCAGCAGCAGCGGCACCGGCGGGAGCGGCACCGGCGGAGGTGGCAGCGGCGCCGGCGGGGGTGGCGGCAGCGCCCCGGACGAGACGTGCACCGCGCCGACGAGGCCGTGCTACTCGGACCTTGCCGCCACCAAGGGGGTTGGCCGATGCCACGCCGGCGTCCAGCGCTGTGACGAAGCGACGCAGTCGTGGGGCACGTGTGAGGGGGAGATCACCCCTGTGGCCGAGACGTGCAACAACGAGGACGACGACTGTGACGGCCAGCTGGATGAGGACACCCCGGGCTCGGGCGAGCCGTGCAGCACCGGGCTGCTGGGCGCCTGTGCGGACGGGGTCACCGCGTGCGTGAACGCCGGCAAGGTGTGCAGCCCGAAGCGCACGCCTGCCGTCGAGGTGTGCGACACCCCCGAGGACGAGAGCTGCGACGGGCTCACGCTCTGCCAGGGCGCGGTGCTCTGGAGCAAGCGGTTTGGCAGCTCCGCCGGTGAGCGGGCCGTGGCCGCCGTCGATCCGGACGACAACATCGTGCTCGTCGGCGGGTTTGGCGCGACGCTCGGCCTCGGCGGCACCGAGCTCGTGAGCGTCGGCCTGGCCGACATGTTCGTCGCGAAGCTCGATCGCGACGGCAAGCACCTCTGGAGCAAGCGGTTCGGCAGCGCGACAGGAGGAGAAGAAGCCACCGCGGTCGGGATCGACGGCGCCGGCAACCTGGTCATTGCCGGGACGGGCACCGGCTCTGTCGACTTCGGGCAGGGCGAGATCTCCCTCGAGGGCGGCTTCCTCTTAAAGCTCGATCGCGACGGTCGTCTGCTGTGGAGCCAGCCGTTCGGCGCGTCCGCGAGGTTCGCCGTCGACGCCGCCGGCAACATCTACACCGGCGACAGCGGCGACGATCCTGCGCTCTGCGGCGACATGACCAGCAATGGCGTCCTCTTTTCGAAGCTGGATCCTTCTGGCCACGCGCTCTGGAAGAGCTGCGTGCCGGGCAGCGCGTCCGTCGCTCAGGTCGTGGCCGACAGCGACGGAAGCCTCGTGGCCATCGGCGCTGTCCTCGAGGGACTCGATTTCGGCAACGGTCCGATCGGCAACAGCAAAGCCGATTCTGTCTTCGTGGCAAAGCTCGATCCGGCCGGCGACATCGCATGGGGTCGAAGGGTCATCAATTCGAACGGCTTTGATCCAGCCTGGGTTGGGCCCGTTGCTGTGGACCGCGATCACAACATCATCGCCGGTGGCGAATCCGAGACGTCTTCTGGCTCGGATTCGTATTCGAGAGCAAGGCTGCACGCGTTGACCCCCGGAGGCAGCCCCCTCTGGGACCGCTATTTCACGCGGTCGCCGGCGTCGGGGTCGGTCGATCACGTGGTCACGGACGGGGCGAATCAGGTGGTGGTCTCCGGCGGCTTCTACGGCACGGTCGACCTCGGGGGCGCAACGCTCACGACGGGCGGCGCGTACGTCGGCAAGCTGAGCCCCGCGGGGGATCACATCTGGAGCCGGACGCTCAGCGCGGTCCCGCACCTCGCGGTCGACCGCACCGGCAACGTCGTCCTCTCGGGCGCCTTCGGCGCCTTCGGCGAGCCGTTCGACCTCGGCAACGGCCCCACCGCGAGCCTCGGCGGGACGGACATCTTCCTCGTGAAGCTCGCGCCCTGAGCCCACCGGGGCTGCGCGCCGCGCGCCCTCCTCACACGGCCGCGCTGTCAAACGCCTCCCGCGCGCCGCCGATCGCGCGCCGAGCCGCCGCACGGGGAAGGAGCACGCCGTCGCTAGGGCGTGAGCTTCGCGACGAAGGCGTCGAGCGCTCCAGCGGTCGTCAGCGCGCCACCCCCGAGATCGACGCTCCCGCTGAACGGTGCGGACAGGAGCACATTGCCCAGCCTGTTGCGCTTGCCCGCCGCGCTCGTCTCCTCCACCAGCCGCTCCGCGCGGCCTTACCTTGCTCGTCCCCGTCATTGTTGCGCACTTCCGTCACCCGGACGAGCTCCCCGAGCGGGTTGTCCTCGTAACGCATCACGATCCGCGGAGCGCCCGCTTCGTAAGCGCTGCACGAAGCGCCGTCTCTCCCCAGCCGCCACGTCCAGCGCATGAACACCGCAGGAGTGCGTCGCCTTTGCGTTATTCGCCCACGCATTGACACTGATCTACCCAGCGCTGCGCTCGCTTCCTACCAGCGCCTGACCGGCATGGACAACGCAGGCCGCCTCCGCGAGGATACCGTCGGCAACGGCCTCGAACGCTCTCGCTACGACCCGCTCGAGCGGCTGACGTGCGCGTACTTCAGCGACGTCGAGAGCGGGCCGGCGCCGTGCGCCCTCCGCTACGACCATGCCCCCAACCCGAGCAGGTCGCAGCACGCGAGCCGCTCGATGCCTACGCGCTACATGAGGGGGAGATCGCCCGGGGCCGACCCTCGCAAGGCGCGTCCTTGACGGCGTCTATCCCGACCTGCTCGTACCGTCGGCAGAGATTCCAGATCGTCGTCCGCTCCACTTCGAGATGGTCCGGCCGGCATAGACCGTCGACCACTCAGTTCCCCGCGACCGAGCACGCCAGCCACAGGTCGGGCCTGGCTGCATGCACCTTCCTAGCGGAGGCTGCCGAGCGGATACCTCGAGCCTGGGCTGGACATGGGCGGGCCTCGCTGGATACGTTCGGAGCAACGCAGCAGCAGGAGCGAACATGCCGAACTTCATGGATGCGCTTCGAGACATTGTCTTGCGCCCGCCCGAGAGCATCTGGCAAGGGGCATGGCGCGAAGTAGTACTACGGGCGCTGGCGAAGGAAGCCGTTCGTCGCATCGACTTCGACAGCGCCGCTCTGGGGTTGGATTGGGATCGGTTGGATGATATCGGCGAGCGAGGCCGTATCATCCGAGCGGCGCGGCAGTCGCTGGAAGAGGAGTGTCTCGATAAACTGCTTCGCCACAGGCAGCACATCAACGGGAAACTTGTCGGCGCTGGTCATCAAAAGATGACAGGGCCTGTGCTGAGGAGATATTTGAGCCAAATCCTGCCCTCCCTCCTCGCCGATCGCAGCAGCGAAAAACAACTGGAGAACCCGTTCCCCGAGATGTGGCCCATGGTGGGCGACACGATCGCCGGCCAAGTGCACGGTCGGGCGAATAGCGGCGCATCATCCGCTGAGTGGCGGCTGCTGAACGATCTGCTCCTCGCGGCGTACTTCCACGCGTGCAAGCTCGTGAGCGCCAAGCTCGTCCGTGACTCTATTCGTGACATTCCTCAAAGGATGCTGTCCATCAGGGGGACCTTCGTGCGCATCGTGGAGCAGGTCTCGGACGGCGGCATCGTCGATGCACGACCTCCGAGATGCCCGGCGCCGCGATCCTTCGTACTTCGCCATGCTCACCTGTCCGATCTGCTCCAGACAACCTCGGACGAATATGGGAGGATCATCAACGACTCCGGGATCATGCACAGGGTGCTTAAGGTCAATGATCCCATCCCACCGGAAATGATGCAGAAACTTCATGGGCGGATCACCGAGGCGCAGTTTCGCGCAGGAAGGAGCACGGCATATCGCCAGTACGAGTACACACTGCTGGCTTACATGGCACTCTCGTGCATAGAGCAGTTGCTGCGGGCGTGGGCCACGAACAAGGGCATCGATCACATCCGCGCCGACGGGCATCCGTCGCCGGTGCTCAAGTGGCTGGCGAGGCTCGGTTGCTCGCCCGGTCTGGAGACTGCGATTCGAGATCTGTACGGTACGCGTGGGGGCAACGTCAGGAACCGAATCATGCACGGCGGCTTGTTAGACGTCGAATCGAAGCGCATGGAGCAGACCATCGCCACCATCGGAGTCTCCGGCAGTGTGATGGCCACGCTAGCGAGGCAGGACGAGTACTCGCCCTCGAACATTGCAAACATCTGTCTGTCGTGTCTCGGCGAAATCGACTCCGAGATAGCCAGCACTACGACGCTCTCTCAGGCCGATCTCGCATGGGTTCCGAAGGTCGCGCTGGAGCAATCCGAGGTTGAGCTGGGGCGGCGCTTGGTGTTCGACTTCACGGATCCCGAAGGGCTCGAGATTCGGCAGCAGATGAGCGACTACCTCACAGTGATGCTGCCGTCCGTGGGGCAGTTCGTTCGGGTGGGGTTCGTCGGGTGGGTGGGGCGACGCATGCCTGATGCGCTCGTGTACTTTATGGCATCCATGTTGGTCTTTGAGGCGCTGTACCGAATGACGGTGCATCTGCACGGTATCGACATCTTGCAGAAGGATCCGGCTGGAGGAGTCTACCAGTACCTGATGCTCGACTCGCGAGGGCTTCACAAGCCTGAGGTTCGGCGCAGGTTGTTGAGCAGCGTCGACAGCGCCCACCGAGCCTCCGCTGAGCATGTGATCGATCTGACAGTCAAGGCCAGGAACGCGCTGGCGCATGGCGGCGTCGTGCGTTTCGGCGCACCCGAGGCCGACGGTATTGGACACCTGCTCATGAAGTCCTGTTTGGCCTTCGTGCAGGCGGGAATTCACCGCATGATCGAAGAGGCGGCCTATTATCGCTGGATCGAGGAGGGCACGACTCACCAGGGGTCGCAGGTCGAGCATTGGCTCTGGGCTGAACGTCGGGTGTTGGGCTCGATCGACCGAGCGGCACGGATCGCGCGGAGCGCACGTGGGATCCTATGATCGTCGGTCCCGGCTATGCGGTCGGACTCAGCAGCTGGCTAGTGCCGCCCGCCAAAAGTTTGGTCAGGGATCCCGGGCTCTCGTAGGAGGGGAGCCATGATCGATTCCTTGTAAGCGCTGCGCGAAGCGCCGTCTCCCCCTGGCCGCGCTGTCCAGTTCATGATGGCGTGCATGACAAGGACGAAGGCGACCGAAGTGATGTGGTCCGAGCGCGTTCGGGCGTGGCGCGAGAGCGGTCAAACGGCGGAGGAGTTCGCACGGAGCCGCGGATTTGCGGCCTCGACGCTGCACGGCTGGTCGAGCCGGCTGTCGCGGACCGAGCAACCGCGCTTTCTGCGGCTGGTGCCGAAGGCGCCCGCCGTGACGAGCAGCGCTTCGGAGCTCGTCGTCGAGGTCGGAGGCGCGCGCGCGTGCGCGTGGCAGCAGGCTTCGACGCCGCGCTGCTGGCCGACGTGGTCCGCGCCCTCGGCGGAGGTGCGCGATGATCCCGGCCGGCGTGCAGGTGTTCGTCGCGCTGGAGCCGGTGGACATGCGCTACGGCTTCGAGCGGCTCTCGGGGCTGATTCGCGAGCGTGTGGGGTATGAGGCCCGCTGCGGAGCGCTGTTCGCGTTCATCGGCAAGCGGCGGACCAGCATCAAGATCCTCTTCTTCGATGGCAGCGGACTCTGCCTGTTTTCAAAACGCCTTGATCGCGGGGCGTTCGTGCTGCCCGACCCCCCGACCGAGGGCGCCACGCACGTCGAGGTGGACGACGCGACGCTCGAGACGCTGCTCGACGGCATCGAGATCGGTCAACGTGCCCTTCATCCCCGGGAGGTCTAACCCCCCTCGTGTGCTTTTGGGGCCGAACGAGCTCTGTGCCACAGTTGTCACACTTGTTCACACCATCGTTCGTTGCGGCATTCTTCCTCCACACCTCATCCTTGCCCGCTTTCGTGAACGGTTGCCCCGGACGGGTTCCAGGTGCTCCGCCTCTTGCTGCCGGCTTCTTCGGCGGCTCCGCCGCAACTGCGGCAGGCGGCTTGGGAGGCTCCTTCGCCCCGCCCCCTCCCGCTGCTGGCGGTGGGGGTGGCGCCGGTACTGCCGCGGGAGGCGCTGGCGCAGGCGCAGCTTCCGATGCCTTGGGCGGGTCTCCATCCGTGACGGCATCGTAGATCAGATAGCCCGCGAGGCCTACGCCTCCCAGAATGACCGCGCCAACGACGATCACCTCCCCAAAGGGCGTGGGCTCAGCCACCGCCGCCGCAGCGGCCGGACCGACTGCCTTCACGGCGGTTTCCACAACCTGCGCAGCTTCCTTTGAATACCTGCCATCCGGATCGATGAAGACCACGGGGTTATTCCACGTATACGTGTACAGCCCCAGGTTGATCGGCCGGTACACCCCGCCGTTGATCCTGCCGGCCATGTACCCTGCCAGCACCGGATCCGGGCTCAGCCACACTCCCAGCCGCGGCTCATAGCTCCGCGCCCCGTAGTGATAGAGCCCCGTCGACAGGTCGAGCTCCTTCCCGTTGAACAGGTACGGCTGCCGGTTCTGGTACCGCGAGTCCGTCTGGTCCGCCCACAGCTCCCCGCTCGGCAGGTACTCCACGTGCTGGCTCAGCGCCTGGTCCTGGTCGGTGACGTACTGCGTGCTCCCGAGGTGGTCCGGGTGGTAGTACAAGACCGGCGGCCTCTGGAACCAGTCCGCGTCGAGGTACTTCGTCTCGATCCCGTTGCCCGCCATCACGCGCACCCGCTGCCCGAGCTCGTCGTACCCAATGTGCCTCAGGTACTCCGTCGTCCTCGGTTCGTTCGGGTGCTGCGGATTGACGCGCTGGGTTTCCCCGACCACCGACACCACCGCGCCCCCGCGGTCGTACCCGTAGCGCACAACCTCCTCGCCCGAGCCGGGGAAGTGGATCTCCTGCATCCGCCCCAGCGCGTCGAACACGTACTTCATCGTCGCCTGGTACGGCCCCCTGTGCGGCTCCCGCAGCCGCGGGAACTCCGACGTCAGTTCCGACGTGTTGCCGAACCGATCGTAACGAAAGCTGCGCTTGCCCGCCGCGCTCGTCTCCTCCACCAGCCGCGCCGCTCGGTTGCCGTCCTCGTCCCCGGCGTTGTTGCGCGCCTTGGTCACCCGGACAAGCTCGTACAGCGGGTTGTTCTCGTAACGCATCACTATCCACGCAGAGCTCGCTTCATTGAATAGATTTCAGGAACGCCAATAACCATTCTACAAAACTGGACCCCTCAACAGAGGGCTCCTGGCCTTCTCCAGCCTCATGGTCCCACAGAACTACCAAGGGCTCCTCGACCCGGATATCCAAACAGTAAAGATTACCTCCACCATCATTCATAATCGGCACCAAATACTCCGGAAGTCGCGGACTCATCTCCCTTCGCTCGCTCTCCGCAATGCACACAAGATCAAGATACGAAGGCACATCACTACCTAGCCCATACAGCTCAACAGACCCAATACCCCCCCATCCATAGATTCTCAAAAATTCGCGATACCCCCCATCCAACTTTATCCCGAGCCGTTGCTCTGCTGCCGCAACTTCCGAATCTTCTGCTCCGCGACCAACCGACCGACTCGGACTCTCATCAAACAACGTTCGCAATTCATCAATACTCATTTCTTCATCTTCCTCATGGCAAATTTGGATGATTTTTCTTGTAACTCGGACCCAATCGGTGCTCAGTCCGACTCATGGCTCTCAGGTTACTAAAACTGTTGGTCCCGCTCTCGGCTAGAGGCCTGATGTGATGCAGTTCCATCGGATACCCATCAGGCCCGAGCGGCGCTTTCCCCAGCCTCATCCGTGCGATATTCTCCGCCGAGTACGAGCCCGCGTTAACTGCGGCTTCATTCTGCCAAAATCTCGGCTTGATTGCGTTAAACTCAACCCGCGCCGCTTTCAGCGCATCCCCGGTAACCCTTGCTCCGTCTCCTGCCGGCTTCTTCGGCGGCTCCGCCGCAACTGCGGCAGGCGGCTTGGGAGGCTCCTTCGCCCCGCCCCCTCCCGCTGCTGGCGGTGGGGGTGGCGCCGGTACTGCCGCGGGAGGCGCTGGCGCAGGCGCAGCTTCCGATGCCTTGGGCGGGTCTCCATCCGTGACGGCATCGTAGATCAGATAGCCCGCGAGGCCTACGCCTCCCAGAATGACCGCGCCAACGACGATCACCTCCCCAAAGGGCGTGGGCTCAGCCACCGCCGCCGCGGCGGCCGGACCGACTGCCTTCACGGCGGTTTCCACAACCTGCGCAGCTTCCTTTGAATACCTGCCATCCGGATCGATGAAGACCACGGGGTTATTCCACGTATACGTGTACAGCCCCAGGTTGATCGGCCGGTACACCCCGCCGTTGATCCTGCCGGCCATGTACCCTGCCAGCACCGGATCCGGGCTCAGCCACACTCCCAGCCGCGGCTCATAGCTCCGCGCCCCGTAGTGATAGAGCCCCGTCGACAGGTCGAGCTCCTTCCCGTTGAACAGGTACGGCTGCCGGTTCTGGTACCGCGAGTCCGTCTGGTCCGCCCACAGCTCCCCGCTCGGCAGGTACTCCACGTGCTGGCTCAGCGCCTGGTCCTGGTCGGTGACGTACTGCGTGCTCCCGAGGTGGTCCGGGTGGTAGTACAAGACCGGCGGCCTCTGGAACCAGTCCGCGTCGATCTTGCTCGCGATCCGCGTCTCCCCCGCGAACAGGTGCTTCGTCGCGATCACTCCGTTGCGCACCACGAGGTGCTGGTCGACGTACGCCGTCTCCTCCTCGCCAGCGACCCGGTGCAGAAGGACCCGCCGCTCCCCGGCGCCGTCGTACAGCGCACGCGACATCTCCTGCCCGTTCTCGCTCACCGACACCAGCCGGTTGTCCTCGTCCCAGCTCAGCGTGCGCTGCAGGCTGTTCCGGTACTTCCACTGCTTGTGGTTGCCGTTCGCGTCGTAGAACAGCTCCCTCAGCCGCGGCTGCGACTCTGCCGGCACGTACTCGTCCACCTGGTTCGCCGCGTGCGGCCTCGGCCCGGCGTAGCGATAGTCGTTCCGGTACGTCCTCTCCCGGATCGGATACTGCATCTGCCAGTTGTCCACCCCGACCCGCGCGTACTGGGCGACCTCCTGGCGCTTCGTCGTCGCGTTTCCGAGGACATCGTAGTCGATACCCAGCGTGTACCGCTGCTGCTCGTTTCCCCGCTCCTGGTAAATCCCCGAAGCCTCGGTCAGCTGGTTCAGGTCGTCGTACGCGAACCGCTGCTGCGTGCGCGCCACCATGACCGCCCCGCCCAGCGACTCGTCGAACGGCACCTCGTTGTTCAGCTGCCGGATGTTGCCGACGAGGTCGTACCGGTACCGCAGCCGCTGGAACGGCCTTGGCGGCCGCCCCATCGACCGCATCTGCGCGCTCTGGTGGTCCGCGTCGACCTCCGCCATCCGCCGCGTCGACTCGTCGTAGCGGTACCTCGTCTCGATCCCGTTGCCCGCCACCACGCGCACCCGCTGCCCGAGCTCGTCGTACCCGATGTGCCTCAGGTACTCCGTCGTCCTCGGCTCGCTCGGGTGCTGCGGATTGACGCGCTGGTTTTCCCCGACCACCGACACCACCGCGCCCCCGCGGTCGTACCCGTAGCGCACGATCTCCTCGCCCGAGCCGGGGAAGTGGAGCTCCTGCATCCGGCCCAGCGCGTCGAACACGTACTTCATCGTCGCCTGGTACGGCCCCCTGTGCGGCTCCCGCAGCCGCGGGAACTCCGAGGTCAGCTCCGCCGTGTTGCCGAACCGATCGTAACGAAAGCTGCGCTTGCCCGCCGCGCTCGTCTCCTCCACCAGCCGCGCCGCTCGGTTGCCGTCCTCGTCCCCGGCGTCGTCCGGCTCGCCGTACGTGTAGACAACATCCTGCGTCACCGGATAGTCGATCTTCCGCAGTCGGTTGAAGTCGTACTCGTACCGGATCAGCTGCCCCCGCGCCGCGAGCTCCGCCGTCTGCTTCGCGCGCAGGTTCCCGGCCAGATCGTAGCGCCACCCAGTGTGCCCAGCGTCGGGGCTCACGAGCTCTACCATCCGGCCCACCGAGTCGTACCTCGCCGTCGTCGCGTTGTTGCGCGCGTCCGTCACCCGGACGAGCTCCCCGAGGGGGTTGTGCTGGTAACGCGTCACGATCCGCGTCTCCACCCCCTTGATCCGGTTGAACTCCTCCACCGCCGCGATCCGCCCACCCACGTCCCGGTACGTGTTCCGCACCTTCCCGTTGGCGTCGATCACCATCTCCTGGAACAGCAGCTGTCCTTCCAGCGCCACCAGGTCGTGCTCGATCGCCGTCCGCGCGTAGCCGCCCGGCGCGCTCGTGTCCGGCGTGGCGACCTCCCGCACACGCGACAGTGCGTCGTAACGCGTGAGGGTCGGCCGCACCAGCGGCAGGTTCACGAACGCCGTGTCCGGCTCCGCGCTGAAACCCGGCTGCCCCTGCTCCACCACGCGACCGAGCGCGTCGAACACCACCGCCCCGCTGACCGTCATCCCGACTTCCGTGCCCGTACCCGTGTCCCGCTCGTGGTCCTTCTTTGTCTGCAGCGCCCGCCCCAGCCCGTCCGCGATCATCACCGTCACGATCGGGTCGCCCGGGTGCTCCACGTCCTTGTGGCTCGTCTTCGCCCACGCCGGCAGCGCGGCAGTCTGATCCGGCTGGAGCGCATACTCGAACCCGATCGTCGGCTCGCCCTCGCCCACGAGCGCTTCCGGATCGTACACCGTCGTTGGCGTGCACCCGACCGGCCCGGCGTCCTCGCCGTCCTCCGCCAGGTCGCTCGGCCCCCAGACCTCGGTGAGCCGCCCGAAGTCGTCCACCCGGTGCACCATCGTGTGCCCGTTGACGTCGGTCTCCTGTGCCACCGTGCCATACAGCAGATTCGGCACGCTGTTGGAACGGTACCCGAAGCTATCGCTCGCGCACGTGCGGTAGCTGTGCGTCACCTCATCGTAGCTGTAGGTCAACTTGTAGCTGTTCGGGTCGGTCGACGTCTCGAGGTTGCCGAAGTCGTCGAACACATAGCTCCACGTGGCCTCCGCGTTCGCGTAGGTCGTCCCATCCGCCCGCTTGCCGCCGGAGATGACGTTCGTGACCGTCCGCAGCGCGCCCGTTCCCGGCCAGTACGTCGCCGTGCGCCGGCGCAGCACGCGACCCTGCTCGTCCGTCGTCTCGACGAGCTCCGGCTTCACGATGTAGGCCGAGCCAGGCTCCGTGTAGTCCACCCGCTGATGCACGTTGTCGTCCGACGTATCGGCCTCGCCGTCGGCGTGCAGCGCGATCAGATTGCCGAGCTCGTCGAAGACCCGCGTCTCGCGCGTGCTCTTGTGCGGCGCGCTCGGGTCGTCGGTCGTCCCCTCGTAGAACGCGCTCCTCCTCTCCGTCTCCTTGGGGAAGAACGAGCCCACCCCGGGCTCCAGCCCCTCGGGCGGCGGCGCGTAGTCGACCTCGTTCACCGTGTAGAGCAGCCCGTCGCCGTCGCGCAGCGTCGACCGAACCACAAGCCCGCGCCGGTAGAAGCTGTCGTTCAGGTGCTCGACCTCCTCGCTCGACATCGCCGTGACGCCATCCTCGCCGAGCGCCGTCGTCGTCACGAGCCCGTACCCGAGCTCGACCCGCTCGTCCCGGTCGTAGACCCCATCCGCGTGCGTCGCGATGCTCGTCCGGTACGCGTGCACCCCGTACACCCCCGGCGCTCCCTCCACGCCGTCGTGCACCGTCACCTCGCTCAGCACCCACTGGCTCGACGGCATGTCGACCTGAGGTGCCCTATCCATCTCCCCGAGCGCGCCCTCGCTCGGCACGACCAGGTTGCCCTCGCGCCGGTAGTCGAGCTCGATGCTCCCGCCGAGCGGCCGGCTCACCCGCCGCAAGAGGTTCGTCTTGCCGAGCGCGTTGACCCGCGCGTACACCGTCGCGTCGCCGTCCCGCTTGAGCACGTGATCTTGAAGCCCATCGCCGTCGATGTCCTCGAACGCGAGGTGCGATGAGCCGGCGCCTTCCGAGTAGAACACCGACCCGCCGACGCACACGAAGTAGCAGACATCGACCTTGAAGCTGCCCTCGTAGCTCTCCGACCTGCGGAAGCTCACCGCGTCGCCCCCGCCCATGAACGCGTACTCCGGCGGATCGATCGACACGCCCCACGCCCCCGCGGGCCAGGGCTCCTCCGGCGCAAACCGGCTCCCGAGGTTGAGCTGCACCCGGAACCACGGCTCTTCCGGCGCCTTCATCACCTTGTCCGGCAACCCGTCGCCGTTCACATCCGCGAAGTCCACCACGGTCCGCGCCGTCGTGTACGTGTACCCCGCGCCGGCGGCGGCCACGGTCGCGTCCACGCCGACGCCGACGCTGTTCGCGCCCGTGTCCTCCAGCCGCACCGCGTCCACCCCGGCCGCGTCCGTGAACTCGCTCAAGATGTCGCCGAGCGTCTCGCGCAGCGTCCCCGCATCGAAGTCGCTCTTCTCGAAGCGCGCCCGGTCCAGCGGCGCCGGCCCCGCGAACCGATGCCCCAGGTTGAACGCCACCTTCATCACCCCGCTCCGGGGATCCTGCGTCACCTGGTCCACCAAGCCGTCACCGTTGACGTCCACCAGATCCACCTGAGTGGCAGACAGGCCGTAGCTCGTCCCAACGCGGAATTGCGTGTGCAGGTACCCCTCGAAGCGCCCCTCGCTCGTGGTCTTGGAGATCGTCTGGATCTCGCTGTCGACAGTGACCGATGCGCTCCCTTCCAGCCGGATCGCACGGTGCTCGATCCGCCGCAGCGCCTCCGGCAGCGACCAGCTGTCCCGCGGCCCGAACCCTCGCCCCGTGTTGAGCACCGCGCCCTCGCGCGTCACGCTGTCGGGCAATCGATCGCCGTTGATGTCGATGAGGTCCAGGTCCGACGTGGTGCTGCCCCAGCTGTAGCCCGCCCCCAGCGGCCCGAGGTTGGCGCTGATCTCCGCGTTCCACGTCTCCGCGCTGCGCAGCCGACCGAGCTGCCCCTCTCCCCGCCTCACCTTGCCCACGATCGACGGCTTGACCGCGCTGCCGCCGACGAACGCCTCCGACGCGGCCGCGCCCCACACCGGCGCGCTCCCCTGCGGCAGCGGCACGGCGAGCGTGAAGCCGCGCTCCGGGTGGAGCGTCGGAAAGGCGATGTCCGCCTCCGAGAACGCGCGATCTCCGTCGAGGAAGCCGACCGACCAGCCATGGAACCCGCCGGCCATCGGGTCCTCTGACCCGCCGCTCATCGCCGCCTCGGGCGCGAAGACGCCGAGCGACACCGGCTCCCCGTCGATCGTCGCGTGCAGGGCGGCGCCCGTGGGCGGCTCCTGCGCGAAGGCCGTGACGAAGATGGGCTCGCCGGCCTGGACCTCGAGGTCGAGGTCCACGGGGTATGCGGTGCCAGCAGCGCTCGGCGCGGAATACGCCTGCTTGAAGAGCAGCCGGTGCACGCCCTGAACGACCAGGGTCAACGGCTGAGAGAAAGTATAGGTCCCCGGCACGAACAGCATTCCCTCGAGCCGCGCTGTCCCCGTGCTCGGCGCGATCCACGGCTTCGGGCGCGTCGTATGCGACCACCTCGCGACAGGCATCGACACGTGCGCCCGCTGCTCGATGAGCGCGAGCGGCAGCGGCGCGTCCCCGGGCCCGTCGTTGTGCAGCGTGCAGCCAGTGCGGCCGTTCGGCTGTCCGCTGCACTGCACTTGCCCGCGCCGCGGCGCGCCCGTCGCACGATCCACGCGCGTGTACTCCTCGTAACGGACCACCGGGCTCCACGCGATGCGCGCCGGGTCATCTGGCAACTCGGCCTTCACCCGGAACCGAAGGCGATCGCCCGCGAGCACCGGGATCGCCTCGGGCAGCAGCGCGCCCAGCCCGAGCCCGCCGGCACCCGCGTCCACGCGCTGCGGCGTCAGAATCGATTCCGCCGCGGCGCTGCCGCGCTCCCGCACGATCTCCACCCGCAGCTCATCGCTCGTTGCCCACTTCGTGAGATCGCCCGTGATCCGGACGCTGCCGTCAGCAGGCGCCACCCACGGCACGTCGGGCCGCCCCGCGAGCCGGTGGTCCTGGCTGTACTCGAAGCGGTGGATCGGCGCTCCATCCGGCCCCACCTGCGCGAGCTGCTCCTCGCTCGCCTCGTAGGTGATCGACGGGCTCCACGAGATCAGGTCGGCCGCCGTGTCCACGGGCCGCTCGGGGTCGATCGCCGGCGCCGCGCTCACCCGGAAATAGATCCGATCGCCCGCGGCCACATGCGTCGTGAGGACCTCGCTGCCGCACCGATGCGCGCCAAGGAGGCACGGAGTCAGCTCGTCCCCGTCGAGCACATCGTCGAAGAGCGGCTCGGCCTCGCCGCTCCGCACGATCTGCACCCGCACCCCGTCGCCGCCCGCTTCTTGCTTCTGCAGCGCCCCGCCGATGCGGATGTCTCCCTCGAACGGCGCGATCCAGCGCAGCAGCGGATCGGCCGGGTGCAAGTCCTTGCGCGCCGCCGCCGCGAAGTCGGGGCGCCCTGAGGGCGCGCCGCTCGTGTCGAGCGCGCCCCACGGCTGCTTGCTCCCGAAGCGGCCTCGCCGGTCGTTGAGCGCGGCGTAGACGCCACCGAGCGGACCGCCCGACACCAGATCGGGGTAGCCATCGCCGTTGATGTCCGTGACGATCTGCTCGTCCTCCGTGCTGCTCCGCGTGTACCCCACCGAGCCGCTCACCGCCGCGATGTTCAGCCCCGCGTAAACGCTCCACCCCGAGCGGTCCGTCAGGCCGAGATCCCTGTCGAACGAGCCGAGCGCGCTCGCCGCCGTCACATGGTTCCCGGATGCCGCGCGAAGCAGGTTGAGCCCGACATCGCCGCTGTCCTCCAGGAAGTCGGGCATCCCGTCGCCGTTGAGATCGAACACGCTCTTGCGCACCGTCTCGTCGCCGAAGAAGCCGCCCCCGCCGACCGAGATCGAGAACATGCCGATGCCCAGTCCGACGGACGCGCTGCCACCCGCAGTCGAGTCCTCCGTGCGCGACAGGCCGTCTTTCGTCTTGGCCTGTCCCCATGCCTCGGCCGCCTGCGCGAACGCCGCCACCTCGCCGGACGCGGTGCGCGGCGCCGTGAAGTACTCGAACGTATGCCGGTAAAGCTCCTCGCCGAGCGTCACCTGCCCGCCCGCCCGCCGCGCGCCTCGCCCGTGGAACGCGATGGCCTGCAGCAGGCGCTTGCCGAAATCGCCGTCGATGTAATGGAGCGCGTAGCTGCGGACCACGACGTCGCCGAACCGCACGTCCACACGCGAGAGCTGCTTGGCTGTCTGCTCAAGAAAGCCGGGCCTGCCGCTGAGCATGACGTCGGGCCGCCCGCTCTCGGACACGAAGTCCACGGCATAGGCCGCTTCGACCCCTCGTGACGCGTTCGCCGTGTACTCGATGCGCTCGGGGTGCACCTCGATGCGCGGCGGCGGACCTGCCTCGACCTCGCGCTCATAGTGGACCCGCATCTGGTTGCCGAACGTGTCGCGCACCTCGTCGAGGTACCAGCGGAACACATTGCGCGGCTGGTCCGGCCCCGGCTCGGGATCGTCGAGCCGCGCGTTCGCGTCGCGGCCATAGACAGCCGTTGTCCCGTCCTTGTCCGTCACCTCCCAGAAGTAGTCGGTCGCCCCGGTACCGTGCCGCGCGATGCGGTCGAACCGCCCCTCCACGCGCCGCCGGAACAGGCACGGGTCGCCGCAGGCGCCGCCTTCGGCTTGCACGAGCTCGCTCCCGTCGAGCAAGTAGCGCGGCGTCTCGCCCGCCGCGTACGTCGGCACCCCGAAGCGCGTGTCGATCTCGATGCTCGACAGCCTCAGATCCCACCCCACGCCGAGCCATCCGTTGCGGTGCTCGCTGTCGTACGCGATCGCGAGCGCCGGCTGGATCCCGTTGCGCCCCGGCGGGACCTCGATCGCATGGCTCAGCCGCGCCGCGCCGCTGGAGCTCGCCTCCGGCGGCGCGACCACCGTCACCGCGGCGAACGGGCTGCCCAACGCGAGCCCCTTGATGCTGTTCGGATCGAAGCTGCGCGTGCCCGGCGCGTCCGGCATCGCGAGCGTGGCATTCACGAAGTCGGTGAAGTGGTCGGTCAGGCTCGCCAGCTTGCCCTTTTCGGCCTCGCCGTCCCGCGCGACGTGCTGCCACTGGCCCAGCGCCTCGTCGAAGTAGAAGCCCGTCACGTGCTGCGCGGTCATCCCCGGGGGAATCGCGCGCTCGTCATAAGGCAACGTCAGCCGCACCGGCTTCTTGAACTTGAGCCCGTGCGGCCCGAATCGGTACGCCCTCCCCTTGGGCGTGACGTTGACCATCGCGCGCCCCATCGGACGCACCTCGCCTTGGTCGAGCGGGCGAATCGTGATCCGCACCGGCTCGTCCACCGCGCCCTGAGGGATCTCCAGCACGGCCCCCTCGAACGCCACCACGCGTGCCTTGTCGGGGAGCACCACCTCACCATGAGGCGCCCCCACGTCATCGACCGGCGGCACGTCCACCCGAGGCCCGAAGGATAGCCCCCCGACACCGTCGCTCGGCAGCCGGAAGGGAATCGAGGAGAGCGCTACCCCGCCGCCCGGCGGCGCCAGCGGCACGAGCCGCGGCTCCGGAGGCCCTGCCAGCGCGAGGCCTTCATGCCCCCGCCCGAGCAGCAGAAGCACAGCACAAAACAAAGCAAGACGACACAACCAGCCCGCGTGTCGCATTAGAGACACCCCCGACGCAAGGTCTATTGAACTCGCGGCCACCCATGTCCGGCACGACCCACCGTGTCAACACCCGCTCGATTACAGCCGATTACAGCGCGCCGCCCTTCCCTCTCCTCGCCGGCCGCCTCTCCCTCAATGTCGCGCCAAGGGCTCCTCGCAGCAGGATTCCGGCGCATCAGCGCGCCAAACGTCCTTGACAGCCACTCTCGATAAGCGACCATCCTCCGGTACCTCTCAACCAGGAGGGAGCTCATGCCCCCGACACGCACCGTGAAGAACACGCCCGACTCCACGTCTCGCAAACCCAGGTCGTCCAGCGGGACGCCGGCCGCGAAGACGAAGCGCCCAGCCGCAAAGACCCACGACCCCACCACCGACGAGGCGCTCCTCGCGCTCGATCCGGGCTATGCGTCCCCGCCCGATATCCCCCTGAGCGTCGCCGAGCGCGAGCTCGCCTCGCTCTCGCGCCTCGCGGGCGCTGAGCAGGCGCGCCTCGCGAAGATCGGTGTCACCGCCGACAAGGTGGATCTCCTCGCGCGCTTCGCGCGGCGGCTCGGCGCGATCGAGAAGGCGTGGCAGAAGGCGCGCGGCGCCGTGAAGCTCACGTCCGCGCAGCGGAGGCTCCGCGACGAGGCCGAGGCGCTCGATGCGAAGCTCCTGGCCGGCGGCCGCTGGGGCTGCCGCAACGACGACGCCGCCCAGGCGGAGCTCTCGCGCATCGCCGACGGCTCCGGCCTGGCCGACACCATCCAGGACCTGCGCGATCTCGTCGATTTCTGGGCTGACCACGAGGGCGCACTCGGGGTGACCGATATAACGAGCAAGGATCTCTCGAGGGCCAGCGCGCTCGCCGACGCCCTCGAGGACGCCGCCGCCAACGAGGCCTCGGACGCGAGCGCCGCGCAGGCGCTGGAGCTCCGCAACCGCGCGTTCTGGGCCGCGGACGAGCTCGCCAGGGAGATCCGCGAAGGCGGCCGCTATGCCTTCCGCGATCAGCCCAAGCTCGCAGCGAAGTTCGTCTCCCGCTATCGGGCGAGCGTGAAGCGGCGCTCCCACCGAAAAGTGACGGCCGCCGCGCCCGTCGCCGTCCCGGAGCCCGCCCCGGACGCATAACCGGCCCCCGCGCTCGATCCTCCCACGCCCGCGCCCGATCCTCCCACGCCCGCGCTCGATCCTCCCACGCCCGCGCTCGATCCTCCCACGCCCGCGCTCGATCCTCCCACGCCCGCGCTCGATCCTCCCGCCCTCGCGCCTGGTCCTCGAAGCGGGCGTGTTACAAGGCCGCGTGCACTTCACCATCGCCCACGAGCTCGACGCGCCCCTCGACGCCGTGGAGCTCGCCGTGCTCTCGCCGGATCTCGGGCCGCGGCTCGCCACGCGGGTCGCGTCCCTCGAGAGCGTCGTGACCGTCGAGCACGCGCTCCGCGACGGGGAGCTCCTCCGCGTCCTGCGCTTCCAGGCGAGCGCGCCGCTGCCGATCTTCCGGAGCTACCCCGTCGCGAAGGACGCGATGTCCTGGGAGGAGCGCTCGACTTACCGCCTCTCGGACCACGCCTCCACGTGGCAGGTCAGCCCGAAGGAACAGTGGCGCAGCTACTTCCGCTCCGCGGGGACGTACCGGCTCGAGCGCCTGCCGCAGGGCCGCACCCGGCGCCGCGTCGAGGGTGACATCGAGATCCGGCTGCATTTGCTCGGCCCGCTCGTCGAGCGCCTCGCCCTCGCCGAGGTCCAGCGGACGTACGACGCGGAAGCGGATACGCTCCGGGAGCTCATCCGCGCATGAACAACCTACACCGCCCCGAAAGCCTCGCCCGCTCCCCGCGTCCCGCCCGGCTGGGGCGGCTCGCCAGCATCGCTCACCCCGCCGGCGCCGCTCGCCCCGCCGGCATCGCTCGCCCCGCCAGCGTCGCTCGCTCGGCCAGCGTCGCTCGCGCGAGCGGCGTCGCTCGCCCCGCCAGCGTCGCCGCCGCGCTCCTCGGCCTCTGCGTACTCGCCGGCGCGACCGCCGCGCACGCCGCGCCGACCGACGGCCCCTCGCAACCGCTCCCCGATCCCGGCAAGGCCGTCGCCAGCAGCGACGACACCTCGGCCATCGCGCTGAACCCCGCGAACCTCTCCTTCCTGCCAGGCACGGAGCTCCGGTGGACGTGGGTCAACACGGGCTCCGCCTCGCCGCTGCCCGCGCGCGGCCACTCGATCTCGCTCGGCGCGCCGCTCTGGTTCGTGTCGACAGGCCTGCGCTTCGACTTCCTCGACCCGCCCGACGCCGCGCCGGCGCCGTTCGACAGCCCGTCGCGCTGGGTCCGCTGGGGGCTCGCCCTCGACACCGGCCCGTCCTTCGCCTTCGGCACGACGCTCGGCTGGGGCAGCTCCGACACGCCTGCGCTCGACGGGTACTTCTCGCTCACGAGCGGCATCACCCTCCGGCCCGCCACCTGGCTCTCGCTCTCGGCCGTCGCGCGCGACTGGAACCGCCCCGAGAACCGCCTCCGCGAGGCCATCGAGCGCAGCTACGACTTCGGCATCGCCGTGCGGCCCGTCAGCGGCAGGCGCGCGCTCGAGATCGGGCTCGAGACCTCCTACGTCGAGAACAGCGATCCCGACGAGAGCGGCGCCTGGACGCCTCGGGCGACCCTCGGCCTGCGCGTGCCCTACGTGGGCACGCTCCGGGGCGACGTGGCGCTGCGCGACCTCACGGAGCGCGGCGGCCCGCAGATCGCCGCCATGGCCGGCCTCGACGTCAACGTCGACGAGGTGCAGGTCTCCGCCGGCGGCGTCTTCGGCAACGCCATCACGAAGAGCGGCACCGGCTTCTACGCCGGCGTCGCGCTCCGCAGCTTCTCCGAGCCGGGCGTCCAGCTGCCGGCCCGCGTCGTCCGCGTCCGCCTCGACTCGACCCCGGGCGTCCGCAGGCACACGCGGCTCCTCCAGCAGCTCTGGCGCCTCGCCGAGGACCCGGAGGTCTCGGGCGTCGCGCTCGTGCTCCGCGCGGAGCCCGCCAGCTCGCTCGCCCACGCCGAGGAGGTCTCCGACGCGATCCGCAACCTGAGGAGCCACGGCAAGAAGGTCCTCTGCCACCTCGAGGACGCCGGTGGGCGCGCGCTCCACGTGTGCTCGAGCGCCGACGCCATCGCCATGAACCCCGCGGGCGGGCTGCGCTTCTCCGGCATCTCGTCGAGCTACTTCTACTTCGGCGGCCTCCTGAAGAAGCTCGGCGTGCAGGCCGACATCGTCCGCATCGGCGCGCACAAGCTCGCCGCCGAGCAGTTCGCGCGCGAGACCAGCACGCGGGTCGGCAAGGAAGACCACCAGGCGCTGCTCGATCAGCTCAACGACGCCTTCCTGGCCGAGGTGAGCGCCGGGCGCCGCATCCCCGCCCCGGAGCTCGAGCGCCGGCTCGCGCGCGGGCCGTTCCTGGCGCAGGAGGCGCGGAAGAGCGGCCTCGTCGACCTGCTCGCCTACGACGACGAGCTCGGCCGCGCCGTCGACGAGGTGATGGGGCGCGCCTCCCGCGTCGTCGACGACAGCCCGAGCGACGAGGCGCCCGAGCGCTGGGGCCACGCGCCCAAGCTCGCGCTCGTCTACCTCGACGGCGACATGATCGACGGCGAGAGCCGGTCGATCCCGTTCGTCGGCGTCAAGCTCGCCGGCTCGTACACGGTCGCGGGCGCGCTGCGCCGCGCGCGGGAAGACGCGAGCGTCCGCGCCGTCGTGCTCCGGGTCGAGACGGGCGGCGGCTCGACGCTCGCCGCGGACGTCATCCTCCGCGAGGCGATCCTCACGGCGCGCGTGAAGCCGCTCATCGTCTCGATGGGCTCGTCGGCCGCGAGCGGCGGCTACTACGCGTCCCTGGCCGGCGCCCCGATCTTCGCGAGCCGCTCGTCGATCACCGGATCCATCGGCGTCTTCTACGGGAAGGTCGACGTCACGGGGCTCCTGCAGAAGCTCGGCGTCAACATCGAGACGTTCCGCTCGACGCCGCGCGCCGACGCCGAGTCGATCTACAGGCCGTACACAGACGACGAGCGCGAGCAGCTCGGCATCAAGGTGAAGCAGTTCTACGATCGGTTCGTCGCCCGCATCGTCGAGAACCGGCACATGAAGGCCGAGGAGGTCGACGCGCTCGGGCGCGGGCAGGTGTGGACCGGGGGCCAGGCCGTCGAGCGCCGGCTCATCGATCGCATCGGCGGGCTCCGGCAGGCGATCGCCGAGGCGCGCCGGATGGGGCAGCTGCCCGACGACGCGCCCGTCCTGTCGCTCCCCGAGGAGGACACGTCGCTCCTCGGCTACGCCCTCAGCCTCGTCGGCTTCTCGGCGCAGGCCCAGGGCGAGCTCGCGAAGGCGTCGATCCCGCCCGTGATGCTCGACGCCGCGCGCGCCCTCACGCCGTTCTTCGTGTTCGGCGCGGACAGGCCGCTCGCGCGCAGCGAGTTCGCCGGGGAGATCTCGTTCGGCGCCCCCGCCACGGCCCGCGAGGACGAGCGCGAAGGGCCCGCGTGGCCCGCGTCGAAGGACCGCTGAGCCGATGGAGCAGGCCGAGCCCGCGTCGCCGAGGACCGCCGATCCCGCGGAGCACGCCGCGCCCGCGGCGCCGCCGCTGCTCGACGCCCGCGCGGCGCGCATCGCGGTGGACGACGTTGTCGCCGTCGAGGCGCTCACCGCGGCGACGCGCGGCGATCGCGTGCTCTGCGCCGGCGACGGGGGCGCGCTCTTCGCGGCGATCACGGGCATCCCGCTCTCGGCCCTCCGCGGGCAGGCGCAGGCAGGCGCGGGCGACGACGCGAGCGACGCGGCGCCCGGCGAGGCGCGCGTCGTCGCCGGGCGCCTCGAGATCGCCGGCCGCGACGTCGCGCGCTCCGCGCACCGCGCGGCGAGCGGGGCGGCGCCGCTCGATCCGCCGCTGCCGCTCGCCTGGACCGTGGACGCCTACGTCGGCTGGGGCGCGCGGCTCGCGGGGGCCTCCTCGCGCGCGGCCGCCGAGATGGTGGCCCCCGCCCTGGCCCGGGTCGGCCTCGCGGCCTTCCGGAAGCGCGCGCTGAGCACGCTCGCGCTGCCCGAGCGCCGCGCGCTCGTCCTCGCCCAGGCGATCGTGACCTCGCCCGCCGTGCTGATCGCCGAGGATCCGCTCGTCGGCCTCGACGGCGCCGCGGCCGCCTTCGTCCTGGCCGCGCTCGCGGGCGCCACCGACGGCCGCGGCGCGCTGCTCACGGCGGCGCGGCTCGACGTCGATGGCCCGCGGGGCGGTCTGGTCCGCGGCGCCACCGATGTCCTCGTGCTCACCGGCGGCGAGCTCGCCTTCTCGGGCACGTTCGCGGACATCGCCGCCGGGAGCCGCCTCTACGCCATCACCGTCCGCACGAACGCGGAGCTCCTCCGCGAGGAGCTCGCCGCCCGGGGGATCGCGCTGCGGGGCGGGCCTGCGCGCTTCGCCGCCGCGCTGCCCGAGGGCGCGACCACCCGCGACGTCGTCCTCGCCGCGACGCGCTGCCGCGCCGCGATCGTCGAGCTCACCCCCCTCTTCTGACCCGCCGGCCGCCGTAGTACCGTGCGCCCGATGTCATCCGAACCCGCCGCGAACAAGCCGACCGCCGCTCAGGTCACCCCGGGCGGCCCGCCTCCCGGAGGTCGACTCGCCGTGCTCACCGCCTTCGCGGTGGGCGCCTCGTGGATCCCGGTCCCGGTGCTCCCCGCGCGGATGCTGCTGCGCATCCGCGGCGCCATCGTGCAGGACACGGTCGCCCGCCACGGCCTCAGCCTCACCACCGACGCGCGCGCGCTCCTCGTCGAGCCCGGATCGGAGCAGACCACGCTCCGCAAGGCCGCGCAGCTCGTCACGAAGGAGGTCCTCCGGCGGCTCAACCCGGCCCTGGCGCTCGCCGCGGCCGCGCGCGGCCTGGAGGTCTACGCGCTCGGCCACCTCCTCGACCGCTACATCACGCGCTTCCGCCGGACCAGCGCCGTGCGCGTCCACGCCGACGAGGCGCGCTGGGTCCGCGACGCCGTCGATCGCGCCGTGCGCCGCGCGCTGTCCCCCTCCCTCCAGGCGAGCTTCACCGTCCTGCCGAGCGGCACCGAGGACCTGCGCGACGAGTTCACGCGCTGGATCGACGCCTTCCTTCTCGCGGGCGCCTCCGTCCCGGAGTACATCGAGCGCCGCCTCGACGCGGCGTTCGACGAGATCGCCGCCGCCGGCCTCCCCCATGACTGAACCCGAGGACCGCACCGCCGCGAAGGGCGCCGCCGCGGGCCGCCCCGCGGCCGACGCCGCGCCGGAGCTCGATCCGCAGGGCGCGCGCGCCGCGCTCCGGCGCTGCCGCCGCATCATCGTCAAGATCGGCTCGAAGAGCCTCTCCGGCGACGCCTGGGACCGGCTCGCCGCCGAGGTGGCCGCGCTCCGCGCCCGCTCCGGCCGGAGCCTCGTCATCGTGTCGAGCGGCGCCATCGCCCTCGGCGTGGCGAAGCTCGGGCTGAAGTCGCGCCCGAAGGACATGGCGTGGCTCCAGGCCGCCGCCGCCGCGGGCCAGAGCGTGCTGATGCAGCGCTACGAGGAGGCCTTCGGCAAGGTCGGCCTGCTCGTCGCGCAGGTGCTCCTCACGCACGCCGATCTCGCGGATCGCACGCGCACAAACAACGCAAGGAACGCCCTGGCCGCGCTGCTCGAGGCGGGCGCCATCCCGATCATCAACGAGAACGACGCCGTCGCGGTCGAGGAGATCAAGTTCGGCGACAACGACCAGCTCGCGGCGATGGTGACCCCGCTCTGCGAGGCCGATCTCCTCATCCTCCTCTCGGACGTCGAGGGCCTTCTCGACGGCGACGGGCGCCGGGTCCCCTTCGTGCGCAGCGTCGCCCGCGAGGCGCGGCACCTCGCCGGGGCGTCGACCTCCGGCGTCGGCACCGGCGGCATGGCCAGCAAGGTGGAGGCCGCCCGGCGCGCCACGTTCGCGGGCTCGCACGTGGTCATCGGCGCCGCCCGCGAGCCGGGCATCATCACGCGCATCGTCTCGGGCGAGGACGTCGGCACCCTCTTCGCCGCCGTGCCGCAGCGGCTCAGCGCGCGAAAGCACTGGATCGCGTACACGCTGCGCCCGCGCGGCGCCATCCTCGTCGACCGCGGCGCCGCCGAGGCGATCGGCTCGAAGAACCGGAGCATCCTCGCGGTCGGCGTCCTCGGCGTGCGCGGCACCTTCCTCCCCGGCGACGCCGTGGCCGTCGTCGACCCGGACGGCACCGAGATCGCGCGCGGGCTCGCGCGGATGTCCGCCAGCGACGCCGCGCGCACCGCGCGGAAGAAGCGCGAAGAAGCCGGCGACGACGACGTCGTCGTCCACCGCGACGACCTGGTGGTGCTCCCGAGCGAGTAGCCCCGCAGCCGATGGCCGTCCTGTAGGCGCGCCGACCACACGGCCAACCGCCCGGCCAGCTCCCGCCAGTTACCCAACTGCGCGCCGCTCGCGCTTCGCGGGAACCTCTGCGCCGCCCCGCTGTCGCTTCGTTCACCGCATGTTACCGCACGTGACTGCCCGTCACCGACGGCCGCCGCCGCCGGCGGCCGGCAGCCCCTGCCGGTTCCTGGAGGTCGGGTGATGCGCTTCGGGTTGTTCGTCGCGAACGGCTTGGTTCTCGCGGGGGTCGCCTGGACGATCGGGCTCGGGCCGAGCGTCCGGGCGTCGCAGCTCCTGCCGCCGCGCGCCGCGGCGGGGCTCGACGAGCTCGCGGCGCTCGAGGCCCGCTACGCCGAGGGCAGGACGCCGGCCAGCGTCACCGCCCTCGCCGCGGCGTACCTGGAGCGCGATCAGCCCGGCCTCGCCTCCTCGGCCCTCGACGCGGCACCGAGCGAGGTGCGCGCGCTTCCGGAGGCGGCGCACCTCTCGGCGCGGGCGCTCCTGCGCCGGGGCCGCGTCCGGGACGCCCTTGCCGCGGCCGAGCAAGCGTCGGCGGCGTGCGCGGCCGGCGCCTGCCCCGCGTGGCTCGCGGCGAAGTCCGAGCACCAGCGCGCCTTCCTCGAGCAGCTCGTCGCCGCGGGCGTCGAGGATCCGCAGGTCGACGCGGTCGCCGCCCGCGCCGCTTACGAGCGCAGCGCGAGCCAGGTGCGCCTCGTCGCGGTGCGCTAACGCGTCACGCGGAACGTCGTCGGAAGCAACAGAGGCAACCGAGGCAACCGAGGCAACACAAGCAACAAAGTGTGCGCGCAAGCATCAACGTAAAGCTACAGGGCCACGAGACGCGCGATGCGGATGCGATCGTCGAGGCCATATCCAAGCTTGGAAACCCTGTCGATGTCGAATGACGGTCACCGTCTTATGCCGTAGCCTTTGGCAATGCTCGGCGCGTCCGTACCGGGGGCGCTGTCCGATAAAACAACCGGTTGCGCTTGGGAGGGTCTCCCTCAGGTGGAACAGCCGCAAGCTCGCACGCTGGGCGCCCTGGCGACCGCATCGACAGGGTTGTACCGACGCGGCGCCGCCGTAGCGGCCGCGCTCGCCCTCGCCCTCGCCGTCGCCGCGGGCTGCGCGCCGCCGATCACCAACGCGGGGCTGCCGATCCCCGCGGCGAAGCCGGGCATGGAGCAGCGCGAGGTCGGGCTGCGGCCGCCGTTCGAGCTGGCGACGAACGAGGACGCGATCGTCCGGATCGTCACCGACGTGACGTGCACGGGGACGCTGATCACCGAGGATCTGGTGCTCACCGCGCACCACTGCGTCGCGTCGCGGGACGACAACGGCAGGACGCTGCGGCGCGATCAGGACCCCGAGGCGATCTCGGTCGAGCTCGGGGGCGATCACCTGCCGTGGGGCGACGTGAAGGTCCGCGCGGTGGTGTCGCCGGACTGCGGGTACACGTCGGGCGAGGGCGACATCGCGATCCTCGTGCTGTCGCGTCGCCTCATCGGGATCCCGACGCTCCCGCCGCGGATCGAGGCCGAGCCGGTGTCCAAGGAGCAGGTGACGCCCTACGGCTTCGGCCGCTGCGCGCTCTCGCGCGACCCGATCCACCTCGTGCCGCGGCTGGGCGGCACGATCGACGCCGTGAACCCGGGGCACTTCGTCGCGACCGCCTCGATCTGCCCCGGCGACTCGGGGGGGCCCGCGCGCAGCGATCGGGGGGGCGACGTCGTCGGCGTCATCTCGTCGAGCGTGATGGACGGCGACGAGCACACGACCGGGACCTCGTACTTCAGCCGCCTCGACGTGTGGCCCGAGCTCTTCTCCGCCGCCCGCGAGATCGCGGCGGGCGCGAGCCCGAGCGAGCTGCCGCCGTACCGGGGGTGCCTGCGTTGACGGCGCCGCGGCGACGGGCAACCTCGCTTGCCCGTCGCCCGCGGCCAGAGCTGCGCTAGGCTGCGCCGCTGCATGCGGAAGCTGTTCAACGGGCTGCTCTGGATCGTCGGAACCCTGCTGGTGCTCGGCGTCGTGCTCCGCGCGCTGGTCCTCGACGTCTGGGTGGTGCCGAACGACCCGATGCTCGGCGCCTCGATCGCGCCCAGCCTCGCCCCGGGCGACGCGGTCGTCGTGCTGACGCGGGGCACCCCCGGCTTCGGCGAGCTGGTGCGGTGCCCGGATCCCGAGGCCCCCGGCAGCCACATCGTCGGCCGGATCGCGGGCGTGCCGGGCGACACGGTCGACGTCGACCACACCTCTCTCGTCGTGAACGGGCAGCGCTACGACGCCGAGACGGCGTGCGCCGAGCCCAAGGTGAGCATCACCGACCCGGCCACGGGCAACCCGGTGCAGCTCTCGTGCGAGATGGTGATGATGGGCCCCGGCCTCCACGCCCGGGCGACGGGGCGCAGGCCTCCGCTCGAGCGCCGCCACCACGTCGAGGTGCAGCCCGACACGGTCTTCCTCCTGAGCGACAACCGGAGCTACCACGACGACTCGCGCGACTTCGGCCTGCAGCCGCGCGCCGCGTGCAACCAGCGGATCGTCTTCCGGCTCTGGGGCGGCGCCGGCTGGAGCGACGACCGGCGCCGCTTCACCTTCGTGCGCTGAGCAGGGCCGGCCGTCGACCCGGCCGGCGTCACCTCGAGCTTGACCCCTCCGCTCATCGACGTCTAGAACCGTGTCTCTCTCCACCCGGGTCGGGGACCCCGCGCGAGCAGCGGCCCGGGTTCCCCGTCCTGGCTCGCTTCATCGGTCGGAGGTCCGCCACGGCGGCCTTCCACTGGCGCGGGTCGGAGAACCGCGATCCGCGGTCCTCCAATGCACCGAGGAGACGTTTGCACACCGAGCAGCACGAGATTGGCATCGTCTGTGGCCAGTGCGACCTGTGGAGCCCGATGGGCACCGCGCGTTGCCCTGAGTGCGCGAACGACTTGGCCCTGTTCACGCCGCAGCGCCGGGCGAGCTCGCCGGCCATCGCGGCCCGGCGCTCCCCGACGCCCGCGGCCGGCAGCGCAGGCGCCCGGCTCGACCCGACGAGCCCGCGCGGTCAGGGCCGGGGCCCCAAGACCACCTCGCCCAAGAGCGAATTCGCCGAACTCTCCCAGGAGGAGCTGATGGAGCAAGCCCGTAACTACGTCTGCCGTTCCTGCTCGAGCGGTGTCCCCTCGGGCCACAAGTTCTGTGGGAGGTGCGGAACGGCGGTCCCGCCCGAGATCCTCAACGCGCAGACGCTGTTCTTCGGGGACATGCAGAACCCGGCGAAGGCGAAGCTGATCCTCATCCGCGGCGAGGGCATGGACGGCCTCTCGTTCCACCTCAAGGCGGAGCAGCACATCGTCGGCCGCAACGGGCAGCTCGTCTTCCCGGACGACCCGTTCGTCTCGCCGAAGCACGCGAACTTCTTCTACCGCGACGGCAAGCTGGTGGTGCGCGACGAGGGCTCGCTGAACGGCGTGTACATCCGCGTGCGCGGCACCATCGACATCACGCCGGGCGACACCTTCCTCGCGGGCGAGCAGCTCTTCCGGCTCGATCCGACGCCGCGCGCCTCCGACGGCCAGGATCCGGACGGGACCTACTTCTACTCGTCGCCGAAGCACCCGAGCCCGTTCCGCCTCACGCAGGTGCTCCAGGGCGGCGCGGTCGGCATGACCGTCTGCGCGCGCGGCACCTCGCTGCAGATCGGGCGCGAGGGGGGCGATCTGAACTTCCCCGTCGACCTGTACATGTCGGGCTCGCACTGCCGCCTCGAAGAGCACAACGGCAAGTTCACGCTGACCGATCTCAACAGCCGCAACGGCACCTACGTGCGCATCAAGAGCGAGCGCGAGCTCGCCCACGGCGACTACCTCTTCATCGGCCGCAAGCTCCTGCGCGTCGAGCTCAACACGAACTAGCGCTGGCCCGCGGGCTCGACGCCCCTCGCCCATGACTGCTGCGCGTTCTGCCCTCGACGTCTTCCGCGCCGGCCCGGTCGCGGCGGCCGCGGCGCTGTGGCGCAGCCGCGGCCAGCTCCATGTGACCCTCGTCGCCAAGGCCACGTTCGCGATGGTCCCCGGCGGCGAGGTGCGGCGGATCGAGCCGCTCGAGGTGATCCGGAGCGAGGTCTACACGCGGGGGAACCCGATGAAGCCGCTGCTCGCGGCGAGCGAGCTCGCGCCGTGGCTTCCGCGCGCCGAGGTGGTGCTCACCGGGCACGCGTGGGCGACGGGCGGGGCGCCGGTCCGGCGCATGGCGGTGCGGCTCGCGATCCTGCGCGCGGGGGCGGCGCTCGTGGACAAGCGCCTCGAGGTCGTGGGCGATCGGACGGGCGGCGCGGCGCCTGCGGGCGCGCAGCCCGAGCCGTTCGTGAAGATGCCGATCGAGTACCAGCGCGCCTTCGGCGGCCCCGGTGAGCCGGAGAACCCGCTCGGCGTCGGCGCCGTCATCGACGAGCGCGCGGGCGGCGGCGCGCTTCCCAACCTGCTGCCGCTGGGCGGGGGGCGCGCGCCGGTCGGCCTCGGGCCCATCCCGCCGATCGTGCCGAGCCGGACGCGCCTGCTCCGCGGGCTCGCGCGCGCCGAGCTGGAGGGGATCGCGTCGATCCCGGACGATTTCGACTGGTCGTACTTCCAGTCCGCGCCCGCGGATCAGCGGTTCGATCGGGTGCTCGGCGGCGAGGAGATCGTGCTGGAGGGCCTGAGCCAGCGCCACCCGACGCTGGCGACGCGCCTGCCGGCGCTGCGGGCGCTCGCGACGATCCTCCTGCCGAACGGCGCGGCGCGGTGGCTGCCGCTCGCGGGCGACACGCTGATCGTGCAGCCCGACGCCGAGCGCTGCGCGATCGTGTTCCGCGGGAGCTTCCAGGTGGCCTCGGAGGAGGTGCTCTCGGCGCTGCGCGTCGCGGTGGGCGTGGAGGTGGGGGACGAGCCGGTGCCCTGGCCGGACCTGAGCGAGGCGCCCGCGGGCGCGGCGAGCGCGACGGACGCGGCGGCGGGGGAGAGCGCGAAGCGGACGGACTGGAGCTCCACGGTGCGGCTCGGGGAGGGCGACGTCGTGGATGCGCCGGTGAGCGTCGCGGCCGCGCGAGAGCGGCCGCGCGACGGGGCGCACCCGCTGGAGGGCACGTTCCCGCTCGATGACACGTTGCCGCCGGCGGGGAGCGAGCGAAGGCCGCGCGAGGCGCGCACCGTGCCCCTGCCGCCGCCCGTGAGGGTCCGAGGCCCGGGTCAGGACGATGCGGTGAGCGCGCCGTTTCCGATCGCGCCTGCCGGGGCGCACGGCGAGCGGGAGAGCGGCGAGCGTCCGAGCGCGCCGTGGGCGGCGGGCCGCGCGACGGCGATCCCGGCGATCGCGTCGCCGCTGGAGGGCACGGTCGATCTGACCGAGCCGGAGGCCACACCGGCGCCCGCGCCGGCTGGCCCCGCGCAAGACACCGCGCCTGCGCCTGCGCCCGTGGAGATCGCCGCACCTGCGCCCGCGCAAGCCGCGGCGCCTGCACCTGCGCAAGCCGCCGCGCCTGCACCAATGCACGCTGCCGCGCCTGCCCCTGCGCCCGCGCAAACCGCCGCGCCTGCGTCAACGCACGCCGCCGCGCCTGCACCTGCGCCAACGCACGCCGCCGCGCCAGCGCCGGTCGCCACGCCCGCGCCCCCGCGCGCCCCCGAGCCGCTGCCCGCGCCGGAGCGCGATCCGCAGGTCGAGCGTTCACCCGAGCCGCGCGCGCCGACCCCGTCGCCGTCCGCGTCGAAGCGAGAGCGGCCCAATCTCCTCGGCAGCCTGTACAAGCGCTTTCGCAAGGACTGAGCCGGAGCGAGGATGGAGGGACCACCATGTCGGAGGGAGCCGTGGTTCGGGAGCGCGCCACGTCCGCGCGCGCCGAGGAGTACCTGGGACCGGCGCACGTGCTGGAGGCCCGCGGGCAGGCGGTGGTGGTCGAGCTGCCGGACGGCGAGAGCAGCGAGGCGACGATGGCGCTGGCGCTCCCGTATGCGCCCGCGGTGGGCGACGTGCTCCTCGTGATCGGCCGCGGCGCGCGCCTCTATGTCATCGGCGTCCTGCACGGGACCGGCAAGGTGACGCTCGAGCTCCAGGGCGACGTCGACGTCCGGGCCGCGGGCGGGGCGCTCAGGCTGTCCGGGGACCGGGGAGTGGAGCTCCGGGGGCCGGAGGTGGACCTCTACGGCGACAAGGTGCGGGTGTTCGCAGGGTCGCTGGTGCAGAAGGCGGCGTCGCTCGTCCAGCGCGTGACCGACCTGTTCAGCCTGCACGCGCGCGAGAGCCACACCGTGGTGGACGGGTCGGCGACGACGAAGGCGAAGAGCGCGACCGTGCTGACCGAGGAGACGATGACGATCAACGGGAAGGAGATCCACCTGGGCTAACCCCCCCGAGCTCGGGCCTGGGGTCCTGACACCGGGCGATGGAGAGCCTCTCGTGGCCCTCAGTCGAGGAGTGCCTCGATGTCCTCCGCGAAGTCGTGATTGCCCATCTCCACGAGCCTCTGCTGCAAGATCCGGAGACGGCCCTCGTCCTCGTTCGCCCACAGGGTGCCGATCAGCTCCTTCAGCACACCGACATTGTTGGTCACGGAGCCCAGGTTCCGGTAGTCGAGCTTCATGGCCGCATCGACGTCGAGTCCGGCGCGGTCCCGCTGCCTGAACTTGAGGTCCGGTTCGACCTTGCTCGCGAGGTCCCGCGCGCTCACGGTCGTCTGATCGATGCGCGTGGGCGTGATCGCTCCCTTCGAGATCGTGTAGACGACATGAAAAGTGCAGCCCTTGATCCCGCCGAGGGCGGTGATCGTGATCGTCTGGTGAGGCTCCCGCTCGGCCTCGTACTTCACGTTGCGCGCCTTGTTGCAGTGTAGGCCCTGCTTGATGCTGACGGCGATGTTGTCGCTGTCGAGGTAGTCGAGCAGTTCGGGCATGAACTGGCGCGCCGCGTCCCTCAGCAGCCGTTTCTCCAGCGCCTCCAGCGGAGCGCGATCGCCCTTGTCGAATTTGTCGAAAGCCTGTCGGTACTCGTCGTTCTTCGTGAGCTCGGCTTCACTCTCGCGAATCCAGCGGGTCGCCTCCCTGGCGTAGCCACCGCGACGCTGGGTCGCTTGCTCGGCGCTCGGCGGGCGATCGCGCTCAGCTTCCGAGCTGTTGTAGCTGCCGACGAGCGCCGAATCCATCGCCGCCCGCTGTCCGGGCTCCGAGACGCGCACCGGGGCAGGCTCCGGGACGCGGCGATTTTCCCCGCCGGATTCGAGGTCGGATGCGCGCTCCGTCCCCCGGCCCGATGTGGTGACGGTCGGTGGCTTGCCGTGAGCCGCGGTGGCACGCTGCACGGGATTCGACGCTGTCCTCTTCCTCTTCCGCTTTCGGGGAGGCGAATCAGTCATCCCGGTGGCCTCCCGCCGCCCCCACACGGCGCGGCAGCGCGCTGCGCGCGTCCACGTCAGCGTCCGGCATGAGGCCGCCCCCCCTGCGCCCTCGCGTCGAGCGTGAAGCTCGGATCGGCGGCGACACGCGCGGCGGCGCTGGTCGAGGAGACGATGACGCTCGAACGAAGATCCATCGGGGACGGGCTAGGGGAAAAGGAAGGGGCCGAAGGATATCAGCCCGGATCCGCTCTGTATGGTCCCAGGGATCGGGGTGTAGCCCGTGTGATCCGCGTCATCGCCCTCTCGCCTGTGGACGGTACACTTCGTCGCCTTGATCTGCGCCTCGTCAGGGCGGGCCTCGCCCGAGGCGCCTGCGTCACAGTGGAGGAAATACCCGCCCTTCCGCGCGCGGGAGTGCGTGAACTTGATCACCCGCTGTTCCTTTGTCGCGCCCTCCGCCTTGTCGGTGTAGGTGCTGAGCCAGTCGGTCTCGGGGAGCACGCCGAGCGAGGGGAGGATGTGGACATCGACACCCTCCATATCGGGGTACGCTCCGCTGTCCTCGACGTGCTCATCGTAGAATCGAAGGACGTGGTTCCGCCGATAATCGTTGCACACCTCGGTCGCGAAGGTGAGGCCACGCAACCGGAAGAGCGCCCTCGTGTCCTTCGAGGCGTCGGGGTACAGCGTTCCCCAGGTGAGCCCCTCAATCCTCTCATTGCCGCCCGGCCATCGCTTGCAGTACACGCACTGCAGCTCGCCGCCGTAGAACACGGGGACGACGTTGAATACCTGCGTCTTGGTCCTGAAGTAACATGTCCCGGGGATGATCAGCACCCCGGGGTGCTCCTTGCTGTACTGCGCGATGCGCTTGAATGCGTCCCGGCGCTCCTTATCCGTCAGCGCCCCGCCGTCCTGGTTGGAGAGGAATCCCTCCGGGGCCAGGAGTATCGGCAGCGTCCCGGCGTCGTCGCCTGCGCCGAGCTGGTCGGTGCGGTCGAGGCATTGGCCGAGCAATGCGAGCCTGTCCTTCACAGAGCCTTCGTAATCGTAGGGGTGCGTGAACGGGAGCATCGTCACCCGCGTCTGCGTCGGGCGATCGCCCGCGGCGCCGCACTCGAAGATCGCGGGGCGGGCGTCGTCTCGGTGATACGCGCGCGTCATGGCGCTCCCCGGATCGTCGGCCCGCGCGGGGGGACGCGCGCTGGGGGACCAGAGCTCCGGTCCGCCGTCGCTCATCGCTGGCAGCGAAGCCCCGTGATCATGGCTCGACGCCGTGATGGTCGGAGGATCACCGCCGAATGCGGTCGCCCGCTTCTTGGGATTGCCGCAGCACAGGAGGGCTCTCAGCCAGTTGGGCACGGCATCATCCCTCCCCCGGCCCGACCCCCACGCCCTGCACCTCTGCCCCATCCGGCAGCATCACCCGCACCGCCGTCATCATCCGCGCTCCACGTCCTCCGGCGCAGAGCGCCTGCCCCACTCCCTTTCCGTAAGTCCTCTCCCCCGCGATCGCCGCCCGCCCGTGCGCCCTGAGGCACCCCGCGAACAGCTCCGCCGCCGACGCCGTCCCGCGGTTCACAAGGATCGTCACCGGGACCGCATACGGCTCCTCCTGCCGCGAGCGATAGACCACCTCGTCCCCGTCGCCGTCCGTCACCGTCGCCACGACGCTCCCCGCGGGCAGGAAATCCCCCGCCAGCTCCACGAACGCCCGCAGCTCTCCCCCCGGGTTGTCGCGCACGTCGATCACCAGCTCGCGCATCCCCTCCGCCTCGAGCGCCCGCACCGCCCGGTACACGAGCGCCGGCACGTCGAGCGAGAACACCCGGATCCGGATCACCCCGATCCCATCGGCCAGCAGCGCGTGCGCCACGTTCCCCACGCCCGGGAGCACGTCCTCCGGCGCCGCAGCGCACGTGTAGAACACGTTCACGGCGCTCGGCACGAGCACCGCGCCCACCGCGTTGTTCCCGGCATTTCCGGTCGTGGGGCAAGTGAGGTTGATCCCCGGCAACCCCTCGATGATCACCTTGGAGTTGCCCGCCACATACGCCCCGACATCCATGTAGAGCGGGTGCGCCACCCCGGGCTCCATCCCGAAGGTCATCGGGATGGTCGTGCCGAGGTTCAGCGCGTTCATCATCGATACCTTCACCTTCACCGAGAAATTCACCGCCATCGCGTTGAGCGCGAAGTTGGGATACGGAATCGGCACCACCACCGGCCCAACCGGCGTCAGGCACACGTCCGGAAAACCGATGCTCATCCCGGCGCCGTTGTTGCTCGCAGGCAGCATTCGTCCGCTCCTTCCCCCCGCTGTTATCGCGGCGGCCGCGGGGGCGTGTACGCCTCCGCCTCCAGCCGATCGACGTCCGTCCGGCGCGCGCCGAGCAGCCTCGCGCCGGAGAAGCGCGCGCCCTTGTCGTGGAGGGCGTGCAGGTTGGCGCCGCCGAGATCGGCCTCGCTGAAGTCGGCCTCCTCGACCCGCGCGTGCGACAGATTGGCGCGCTCGAGGCGCGCGGACAGGAAGAGCGCGCCGCGGGCCTCGGCCTGATCGAGCATGGCGTCCCGCAGATCCGCGGCGGCGAGGTTCGCGCGGTCGAGGTCCGCCCGGGTGAACGTGGCGTACCGGAGCATCGCCCGAGAGAGCTTCGCCCCGCGCAGCGAGGCGCCGCCGAAATAGGCGGCCTTCGCCACGACCCCGGGCAGGCTCGCGCCGTCCAGCGCGGCCTCGCGGAGCCTGGCCTGCGTCAGGATCGATCCCTCGAGATCGGCGCCGCGAAGGTTCGCCTTCGAGAAATCGCTGCCCATGAAATCGCAGTCGCGGAGGCTCATCCGCTCGAGGTTCGCCTCCATGAAGGCGCAGCGATGCACCGTGAGGCCGGCGAAGGAGACGGCGCGGAGATCCACGCCGGTGAAGTCGACGCGATCGAAGATCGTCTTGCCGAGCACGGCGCCCTCCAGCGCGGCCCCGCGGAGGAGCGCCTGCTGGAGCACCGCGCGCGTGAGGTTCGCGCGCGAGAGCCGCGCGCGGTCGAGGATGCAGCGGACGAGGCGCGCGGCCGTGAGATCGGCCCCCTCGAGATCGGCCTCGATGAGGATCACCGACTCCAGATCGCGGCCCGAGAGGTCCACGCCGCGGAGGATCGAGCGCGAGAGATCGCAGCCGAGGAGGCTCGCGCCGCGGAGGTCCGCGCCGGTGAGATCGCAGTCCGAGAGGATCGAGCGCTCGAGCCGGGCGCCGCGGAGGCTCGCGCCCCGGAGATCCGCGCCGCGCAGCGAGCAGAGCGAGAGGTCCGCGCCCGTGAGGTCGAGGCCGGAGAGATCCGCGCCCGTGAGGTCCGTCCCGGCGAGGTCCTTGCCCGCGAGCTCGGGCCGGCCGAGCTTTGCCTCGTCGAGGACCACGCCGTGCATCCGCCTCGGGAAACGCGCGCCGCGAAGGTCGGCCCTGACGAAGACCGCGCGATCGAGCTCCGCGCCGTCGAGGTCCGCACCGCCGAGATCGGCCCCCACGAAGGCGCCGGCCTCGACGCGGGCGCGGGCGAGGCGCGCGCGGCGGAGGTTGGCGCGGGTGAAGGAGGCGCGCGTGATACGGGCCTCCGTGAGATCCGCGCCCTCGAGGTTCGCGAGGTCGAGGCGCGAGCCCTCGAGGGTCGCGCCGACGAGCCGCGCGCCGGACCAGTCCGAGCCCACCGCCTCGACCTCGGCGAGCGTCGCGCCGGAGAGATCCGCGCGGGCGAGGCGCTGGTACGAGAGCTTTGCGTGCGCGAGCCTCGCGCCGGGGAGGCGCGCGCCCTCGAGGTTCGAGCCGAGCACGAGCGCGCCGTCGAGCGCGCAGCCCGCGAGGTCCGCGTCGCGGAGGTCGCACTCGACGAAGTGCGCGCCCGAGAGCGCGCTCCCCGCGAGCTGCGCGCCGCGCAGGTTGGTGCGGAGGAACCTGACGCGGCCCAGATCGACGTTCGTGAGATCCCGGCCCGAGAGGTCGAGGCCGTCGATGCGGGCGCCGCGGAGCGGCGCGCCGGCGCGGAGGCGCTCGAGCAGCTCCTCGACGCTCTTCACACGCCCTCCAGGCTGGAGCGCCGCAGGTTCGCCCCCTTGAAGTCGCAGCCGGCGGCGCTCGCGCCCTCGAGGCGGGCGCCGTAGAGGCTGGCCCCGGCGAAGGAGGCGCCGTCGAGGCGCGCCTTGCAGAGGTCGGCGCCGAAGAGGTCGGCCTGCGCGAGATCGGCGCGCTCCAGCGAGGCGCGGTAGAACCGGCTCCCGCGCAGGACGGCGCACGCGAAGCGCGCGCCCCGGGCCGAAGCCCAGGAGAGGTGCGCCCGCGGGAGCGAGGCGTACCGGAGGTCGGCGCCGTCGAGCTTCGCCCGGAGCAGCGCTGCGCCCTCGCCGCGCGCTTCCACGAGCGTCGCGCGCTCGAGATCGGCGTCGGCGAAGCTCGTGCGCGGCAGGGACGCGCCCGTGAGATCCGCGCCCGTCGCGGAGGATCCCGCGCACATGCACCCGATGAGGGCCGCGCCCCGCAAAGAGGCGCGATCGAGCTTCGCCCCCTGGAGCACGGCGCCGTCGAGGTGGAGCTCCTCCCCGTCGATCTCGCGCAGGTCGGCCTCGTCGAGCAGCGCGCCGCGCCCGCGCGCCCTGGCGAGGCGGGCGCGGGCGAGATCGGCGCGCGTGAAGACGGCCTGGTCGAGCGTCGCGCCGCGCAGATCGGCGCCGGCGGCGCGCGCGCCGGTGAGGTTCGCCTGGGAGAGGTCGGCGCCCGAGAGATCGGCGCCCTCGAGGTTCGCCTCGAACAGCACGGCGCGCGAGAGATCCGCGTTCGAGAGGTTCGCGCCCGAGAGGTTCACGCCCGACAGGAGCGCGCCGGAGAGCTTCGCCCCGGAGAGGTCGCGGCCCGAGAGGTCCTGCCCCGAGAGATCCCGCCCCGAGAGGTCGACGCCGGGGCCGGGCTCGGGCGGCGGCGCCGCGGCCTCCCCCGGGAGCCGGTAGCCGGGGACGATCTCGCGGAGGCGGGGATCGCGGAGCAGCTCGTCGAGGCGGTCGACGCCCTGGAGCTCCGTCCCACGCGCGGCCGCGTCCCGCCGGAGCTTCTCGACGCGCGCGACGAGCGCGTCGAGCGCGCCGCCCATCGGGACGCGCGGCGCGCCCGCGGGCGTGGCCGGGAGGTACGCGGCCTGCCGCTGCGCCGGGAGCCGCGCGAGCGCCTGCGCGAGGGTGCGCTCGAGGTCGACGCCCTCGGGGGTGCGCAGGTCCCGAAGCTTCGCGACGAGCTGCCGCACGCGGTCCTGGTCCGGCGCGTGGAGGTCGCCTAGCCGGTCGGCGAGGAGCTTCGATACCGGATCCTCCTCGTCTGCGACGGCGCGCGGCGTCCGCGGCGCGCCGTCGCGGACGAGGTCGTAGGCGTCGCGCATCTCCGGCGGGAGATCCTCGAGGCCGCGCGGATCGCGGGCGAGCTGTGCGAGCTTCTCCCGGTAGTGGTCGAGCGGCAGCGGCGCGGCGTCCAGCGGCTCGGCCGCGATGACGACGGCGCGCACGTCGGCGAGATCGTCCTCGGCCACCTCGGCGTGGCCGCGCCAGGTCAGGGTCACGAGGCCCGCGTCCGGCTCGACGAAGAGGGTGTCGAGGCTCATGCGCGCGTCCTGCACGCGGCCCTGGGCGTCCTCGACGACCGCGCGGATCCGGAGGCCCGGCAGGCGGAACGACGCGGTCTGCGCGGCGGGGTGGAGGCTCAGGAGCGTGACCTCCTCGTCGCCGCGCAGGTGGCCGGCGAGGCGCTGATCCGGCGGGGCGGCCTGGAAATAGGCCCAGTCGAAGTCCTCGGCGTACCAGGGAGCGCGCGTCTTCCGGTACGAGGGGCCGTACTCGTTGCCGAGCATCCGGCGGTGCTCGGGCGAATCCGGGTGGATCGGCCCGAAGGGCGCGGGCACCTGGCGGCCCTCGCGCGGCGCCGGGACGAGCAGCGATTTCGACCAGCTCCCGACCGCGAACCCCACGGGGTGCTCGCGCTGCGGATCGCCGGGAGGCGGGTGGCACGCGCCGCGGAGCAGGAGATCCGCGGCCGGCTTCCAGTCGGCGAAATCGCCGGGGTACGTACACTCACCGTCGCGCTCGCCGTCGCCTCCCTCGAAGGTCGCGGCGGTCAGCGCCCCCTGCGCGAGCTGGCCCTCGAGCGGCGCGAGCGGCTCGCCCAGGCGGAGCGAGAAGCGGCCGCGGACGACGAGGACCACCTCGGGCTGCGGCGGCCTCCGCGAGCAGACCTTGGCGCCGAAGGGGAAGGGCGTGAGGTTCCGGATCTGCATCAGAACAGGTTGATGACGCCGGACATCAGGTTGTATGCCCCGGTGCTCACCGACTCGGCCGACGAGACGCTCGAGCAGATGTTCTTCACGTTGGTGCGGAACTGGGAGAGCTCCTGCCGGTTTGTCAGGTTGAGCTCGGCCTTGGGGCCCATGTTGATCGAGACCCCCGCCGTGAGCGAGACCTCGAGCAGGGCCGCGATCGTCAGCTCGACAAGGCCGCCGATCGTGACCTCCTCGGTGGCGCCGACGGTGATCGACGCCGTGTTGCCGACGGTGACGTCGCTGATATTGCCGACGGTCACCGACTGGACCTCGCCGATGGTGGTGTCCGAGACGAGCGAGGCGGTCGTCGTGCTGGACACGGTGCTCGCCGTGGTCTCGTCGCTGATCGACGTCGCGTTCGTGGTGCTGGAGATGGTCTGCGCGGTGGTCTCGTCGCTGATCGAGATCGCGTTCGTCTTGCTGGCGATCTGCCCGGCCCAGGTCTCGTCGGAGATCAGCGGCACCGGGCAGGCCGCTGAGCCGGTGTACGACTCGATCCGCTGCGCCCAGGTGGAGCTCAGGCAGGTGGGGTTCGGTCGCTCGGCCGTGGGGGCCTCGGAGCCGGTGATGCTTGTTTGCTTGTTGCCGTAGAATCGATCGAACGTGTCGCCGTGATAGGTGGTGTCGACGTCGCCCTTCTCGGTCTTCTCGGTGACCTTCCAGGTGCCGTTGTAGTTCTGGACCCATTCGATCGTGGTGGCGGCGGTCCAGAGATCGGTGGCGTCCTGGATATGGCCGCCGGAGACGTCCCAGCCGGCGGTGTCCTCCTGCCGGCCGAGGACGAGCATGCGGTAATTGCCCCTGATGACCTCGACCTTGTCGCCGCGCGTGGTGGTGATGCGGTTGCCGTCGGAGTGGTCGCGCCAGCCACCCTTTGTGTGGAGCTTCGCGGTCTCGGCCTGCCGCTCGGCCTCGGGGATGAACGCGGGGCAGCCGTCGCGCTTGCGGGTGTCGTCGATGAACTCGGTGACCCGGGAGGCGAGGTCCTCGCCGGTCGCCCTCGGCGCGTTCGGGTTGGCGGCGAGGCTCGGGTCCTTGACCGCGCCGAGGCGCAGATACGAGCCCATCGCCTCGGCCTCGGACGCTGCATCGTTGAAATTGGGGACCTCGATGAGGAGGTATTTCCCGTTGATCCCCTCACCCTCGCGCGTACCCATGTGTGCCTCCGCGTCAGGTACAGTACCAGGCGAGCCGCGGAGGAGGCGCGACGATGAACCGAGAGCCGACGCAATCCCTGAGGTGCAGCGAGCCGAGCGCAGCCCAGCCGTGCGGCGAGCACGCGGCTGCGACGGCGCACCACGCGAAGAGCGCCGTGACGGTGGGCGCGGCGTCCGCTGCGGCGTCCGCTGTCGCGCGCCCCCACGAGGCCCCCGACGCAGGCCCCCCGTGCGACGAGCCGATCGCGCGCGCGGCGTGCCCTGCGAGCGCGGAGGAGGCGGCCGAGCCGGTGGAGGACGCCCCCCCGGCGCCGCATCCGGACGACGGAGGCATCCTCGCGGCTCCGGCGCGAGCGAGCGCCGGAGGACCGCGGGGGCTGCCTCTCTCGCCACCGCACGCGACCCTCGGAGGGCCGCGGGAAGCGCCGCCGCAGCAGCCGGGCGCGATCCTCCGAGGACCGCGGGATGCGCCGCAGCAGCAGCCGGGCGCGAGCGCCGGAGGGCCGCGGGGGCTCCCGCCGTCCCAGGGCAGCCCTCACGCGGCCGATCACCTGCCGTCCCGCGAGCTCGGCGCAGCGGGATCGGCGCTCTACGCCGCGCGCGGGGCGCCGGTGGAAGCGCTCCAAGCGGCGAAGGCCGCGCTCCGGGACCGGGCACGGCAGGCGCCGATCCTGCGGCTCGACTCCGACGATTTCTCCTGCGACCTCACCCGGGTTCGCGGGGTGCACGGCAAAGAGGCCATCGGCCAGCTCTTCTCGTACGACATCGACGTCGTGTGCAGCGACGGCGCCGAGCTCTCGATCGAGCAGGTGCTCGGGGCGACGGCGTCGCTCGTGTTCGAGGTCCAGGGCGCGGAGGAGCGCACCGTCTACGGCATGATCGCCGAGGTGGAGGACCGCCACGAGACGGAGGCCGCCTTCCGCTCCTACCGGCTCCGGCTCGTGCCGCGGGCGTTCCGCGCGACGCTCGTGGAGCTCCAGCAGGTCTTCCTCGACATCAGCGTGCCGGAGCTCATCCAGCAGAAGCTCGCGATGATCGGGCTCGGGCCCGAGGACGTGGTGATGCGCCTCTACCGCGATCACCCGGCTCGGGAGATGATCGTCCAGTACAAGGAGACGGATCTGGCCTTCATCTCGCGGCTCGCCGAGCACCTCGGGATCTCGTTCTTCTTCGAGCACGGGTCGGGCCGCGACGTGATGGTGTTCACCGACGAGCAGAGGGGCTTCCAGCCGCTGCCGGGGGGCGACGAGGTGGTGTTCCGGCCGCGGGGCGAGCGGCGCGACATGTTCGAGCTCAAGGAGCAGGCCAGGGCCTTCCCCGCGACGTACGTGATGCAGGAGTACAACTACCGGACGCCAAGGCTCGACATGACGGCGGCGCACGAGTCGCCGGCGGGCCTCGGGGGCGGGGTGGTCGAGTACGGCGCCCACCACAAGACGCCGGAGGAGGGCCAGCGGCTGGCGCAGATCCGCGCGGAGGAGCGCGCCTCGTCCAGCCGCTATTTCGAGTGCCAGAGCGACGAGCTCCGGCTGATCCCGGGGGCCGTCTTCGCGCTCGATGGCCACCCGCGGCTCGACGGCGAGCGGTTCCTGGCCGTCGAGGTCGAGCACCGCGCGGTGCAGCCGGTGGCCATCGAGGGCAGCGGCGGCGGCGAGCAGGAGTACGTCAACCGCGCGCGCCTCGTGCGCGCCGAGCAGGCCTACCGCCCGCCGCGGACGGCGCCGCGGCCGAAGATCCACGGGGTGGTGACGGCGCTCGTGGAGCCGCTCCCGGACGGCGAGATCGGGGAGGTCTCGCCCATCGACGAGCAGGGGCGCTACCGGGTGCGCTTCCACTTCGACGCAGGGGATCCCGCGTCGCGCGCGTTCCCCTCGCGGCTCGTGCGGATGATCCAGGCGCACGCCGGGCCGAACTACGGGATCCACTTCCCGCTCAAGCCCGGCATCGAGGTGCTGATGGTCTTCGTCGACGGCGACCCCGACCGCCCGATGATCGTGGGCGCCGCGCCCAACCCGATCACGCCGTCCCCCGTGACCCGGGAGGTGAACCTGATGCACCGGATCGAGACCTCGACCGGCATCCTCATCGAGATGCGGGACTGCCCGCCGCGCGGGTGACGCGGCCCGCCGCTACTTCTTGCGCCCCGATCGGCCGCTCAGGCGGCTGATCGCGTCGCCCGCCGCCCAGGCGACGCGGGCCGCCGCGTTCAGGGAGCGGACCATCGCCTCGGGCACCTGCGCGATCAGCCGCTCGAGATCGACCGGGCCGTCGATCGACGGCAGGAGCTGCTCCATCAGGTCGGCGAACAGGTCGTACTTGCGCGACAGGTCGTCGAGCCGCGAGCGCATCGCGTCGGCCTCCGCGCCCTGCGCGTCGCCGAGCAGCGCGAGGGCGCGCCGCGCGAGGGCGCGCTTGTCCTGCACCACGCGGCGCAGGCGGCCGAGGTAGGCGCCGACGATCACGTCGGGGTACTTGCCGCGCAGCGCGAACGAGTCGTGCCGCGCGCCCGACTCCCGCCGGCGCTCGATGATCCCGGCCGCCTCGAGGCCGCGCAGGTTCGCGAAGATGTTGCTCTTGGAGCGGCCGAGTTCCTGGCTCAGCTCATCCATCGAGCGCGGCTCGTCCGCCAGGTAGAGCGCCGCCACGACCTGCCCCCCCAGCCGGGTGATGCCGGGGAACGACGCGGCGATCTCGGCGCCCACCCCCTCGAGCAGCGCCTGCCGCGCCGCCGCGACCCGCTCGTCCGAGGCGCTCCCGTCGCCCCCCTCGACCGTTGCGGGCGTCTGCGGCGGGTGCGCTGTCGGCGACGTCGGCCTCCGGGCGGTCATGATGGGTGACTCACATAACGATCTTTCGCGAATGCGCCAAGCGGCGAGCGCGCCCTGTACGCCCCGCGCGCCTGGCCCGATCACCCGCGCGCCGGAGAGCCCTTCAGGAATCGTCGGCGCAGACGTCGACGGCCCCGGCGCGCGGCTTGCTCTTGTAGATGTCGGCCGGGCAGCTGCCCCAGCGCGAGACCATCTCGCCCACCTCGAGGGCCAGGCTGCTCGACCAGTCCCGGGCGCCGTCGAAGCGGGCCCGGATGATCCCGTTCGGGTCGATGATCCACGTCTCCGGGTAGAGCTGCGTGCCGTACTGGTCCATCACGACCTTGGACTCCGGGTCGAAGAGGACCGGGAACGGCGGGTCCCCGTTCAGGGCCACCTTGAGCGCGTCGCGCACGTCGTCCGGCCCCTCGTCGGTCGAGACCGTGAGGACGACGATGTCCTTCCGCGACTGAGCGATCCGGCCGAGCTCCGCGAGCGCCGGCATCTCCTGCAGGCACGGAGCGCAGGTCTTGGTCCAGAAGTTCAGGAAGACCGTCTTGCCCCGGAAGGACGACAGCCGGACGGGCTTGCCGTTCATGTCCGGCAGCTCGAAGTCCGGCGCGAGCCGGTTCCGGCCGGCGTACGCCGGGCGCAGGGCGCAGATGGCCTCGCAGCCGGTGGTGCGCTGGTCGTTCTGCGCCGCGTGCACGAAGCCGTAGACCGCGACGGCAGCGACGAGGATGAAGGCGATCTGCGCGATCGACGTCCACTTCACGGGGATTCGCATAGCGTAGCGCGGCGCAGGGCGAAAGCGCGCCGAAACGCCCCGCCGACGCGCGGCCTCACTCCGGCCTCACTCCGGCCTCACTCCGGCCCGGAGAGCAGCCGCTCGAGCCGCCGCTCGTCGACGCGGTACTTCATGATCTTCCGCCCATCGAGCTCGACCACGGGGACCTCCCAGTCGTACAGCGCTCGCTTCTCCGGGCCGGCCTCCCGGTCGAGGTCGACGACGGCGAGCTCGAACGGCAGCCGGGCGCGCACGCGCTCGAGCGCCGCGTGGGCCTCCTCGCAGAGGTGGCAGCGCTCGCGCGTGAAGAGGGTCAGCGACTTCATCGTCACGTGGCGTCCTCCGGGCCGGGCTGCCGCCCCGCTCACCCCGCCGCGAGCAGCGGCAGGCTCTTCTGGCGCGGCGGCTCCGGCCGCTTGATCTTCTCGAACGCGCGCTCGTAGTCGCGGAACGAGCCGCCCGCGTGCACCGCCTGCAGCACGGCGCGCCCCTCGGCCTCGCCGCCGGCGGCGAGCACCGCCTCGACCCACGCCCAGCGCGCGCTCGTGGCCCGCACGTCCGCGCGGCCGCGCAGCCCGCGGCGGAGCCGGTCGAGCCGCTTGTTCACGACGTCGATCCCAGCGAAGCGCGCGCCGTGGAGCGGCGTGTTGCGCTTCGGGCAAAACGGCGCGATCCCGAGCGCGACCGGCACGATCCGGGACAGCTCCGTGACGAACGCGACGCACTCGTCGACGTCGGCGTCGGTCTCGCCGGGGACGCCCACCATCAGGTACAGCTTGAGCCGGTTCATCCCGTGCTGCCGCGCGAGCTCTGCGGCCCGCTGGAGGTGCCTGGGCCGCGCGCGCCGCTCGAGCGTCTCGCGGACCCGCTCGCTCGTGCCGTCCATCGCCGTCGTGAGCGTCTTGTAGCCAGCGAGCCGCAGCGCGCCGACGAACTCGTCGGTCAGCCTGTCGGGCCGGAGGCTGCTCAGCCCGACCTCGCAGCCCCGCTCGGCGAGCGTCCGGACCACCTCGACGATCTTCGGGTGGTCGCTGACCGCGGCGCCGACGAGGCCGACGCGCCGCGCGTCCTCGGGGACGAGCCCGAGCAGGCGCTCCTTCGGGACGATGCGCATGCCGCCGTTTGTCGAGCGGCGCATCACGCAGTAGGTGCACCCGCGCGAGCAGCCCCGCTCCGCCTCGATGAGGAACATGTTCGAGAGCTCCGTCTCCTCGGCGCGGATCGGCGACCAGGCGGGGAGGAGCGCGTCGTCGCACCGCGCGACCGGGGGCATCTCCGCGCCGTGGCGCGCGGGGACGAAGACGTGAGGGAGGCCCGCGAGCGCGTCGAGCGCCGCCTCGCGCGACGGGGCGTCCCGCAGCACGCGGAGCGCCTCCACGGCCAGGGTGTCCGCCTCGCCCATGATGATCGCGTCGGCGAACACGGCGAGCGGCAGCGGGTTCGAGAACGTGAGCGGCCCGCCCGCGAGGACGAACGGGTCGCGGTAGGAGCGCTCCTCCCGGAGCGGAGGGATCCCCGCCAGCTCGAGCAGGCGGACGACCCCGGCGAGCTCGAGCTCGTAGGCCACCGAGAGCGCGATGACCGGGAAATCGGAGATGGGGCGGAGCCCCTCGTACGTGACCGGAGGGCCGTCCGAGCCCTGGCCCTCGTCGTCCGGCAGGAAGGCCCGCTCGCACGCCATCCCGGGCTCGGCCTGGATGGTCTTGTAGATCTGGAGGAAGCCGAGCGAGCTCATTCCAGCCCGGTACGGCGAGGGGTAAGACAGCGCGACGCGGAAGGGCGCCTGCTTGTCGATACGACCGACCTCCCCCGCGAGGCGGCGGCGGATGGTGGTCGTCATCGCGCTACGAGACATCGGCTCCAGCGTCGCTCAGGGGACGTCCAGGCGCAAGGATGGGAGGCCAGCTGACAGCCGCCCGGAGCGGGGATTTTTTCCAGCTCACGGCGCGCCGTTCTCCGGGTCGTGTCCGGCGGCCACACCCGCGCGGCGGGGTCCGGGAGCCGGGCGCGGCGGCTCGCCCGGGCGGGACCAGAGGACGCGCTCGCCGTCGGTCTCCCAGGTCAGGGCGCCGCCGCGGTCCGTGCGCGCGATCGCGACGCCGCCGGCCGAGAGGCGGGAGAGCACCTCGGGGCTCGGGTGCCCGAAGCGGTTGCGGACGCCGCAGGAAACGGCGGCGATCGAGGGGTCGACGGCCGCGAGGAGCGCCGCGCCGGTCGAGGTCCGGCTGCCGTGGTGCCCCACCTTGAGCAGATCGGCCCGGAGCGCGGCGCCGTAGCGCGCCACGAGCGCGTCCTCGGCCTCGTGCTCCGCGTCGCCCACGAGCAGCGCGGAGCGAGCCCCGTAGCTGATGCGCAGGATGAAGGAGTTGTCGTTGGCGCCCCGGTCGGGGTGGAGCTCCGGGCACGGCGCGAGCACCTCGATGGTCGCCCCCGAGAGGACCCGCGGCCTGCCGCAGAGCGAGGCGGGCCGCACGATGGGCACGCCGCGCCGGCGCAGATCCGACAGGAGCTTCCGGTAGACCGGGCCCGCGCCCTCGGCCTCGCCCTGGCCCGTGTCCCAGAGCTCGCCGACCTCGACGCCCTCCACCGTGGCGGGCAGGCCGCCGAAGTGATCCGGGTGCGGGTGCGAGAGGACGACGGCGTCGAGGCGCACGCGGCGGCGCGATCGCAGCAGCGGCCGGAGGACGCGCGCGCCCGTATCGACGGGGCTGCCCACGAACCCGCCGGCGTCGACGAGCATCGCGCCGCCCTCGGGGAGGTCGATCAGGAGGGCGTCGCCTTGCCCCACGTCGAGGACGTTGACGCGCAGCACGCCGCGCGGCGCGCCCGCGCGCGAGGCGATGCCCTCGAGCAGCAGCCACGCGGCGGCGCCGACGGCGAGCGCGGCCAGCCGGCGGCCACGGCGGTCCGCGGCCCACGCGAGCGCGATCGCGGCGGCGAGCGCGGCCAGCTGGGCGGGCGACGGCTCGGGCAGGCGCAGCACGACGCCGGTCTCCGCCGAGGCGCGGGCCACGGCGCGCACCGCGAGCAGCGCGCCCGACCCGACGAGCGCGCACCCGCGCTCGACCGGCGGCGCCCACGAGAGCACCGCGTGCGCGAGGCAGAACGGGAGCGCCGCCAGCTCGCCGATCGGCGCGGCGACCACGTTCGCCGCCACGCCGAGCAGCGGGAACGTCTCGCTGTTCATGAGCAGCAGCGGCGCGCACCCGAACATGGCGGCGAGCGTCGTCGCGAGGGGCGCGAGGACCTTGCGCGCGAGCTCCCGCGGCGACGACCCGCCCGGCCCGCCCTCGGCGCCGCCGTCGCCGCGCTCCCCCGGGGAGGGCACGAGCAGCGCGGCGAGCGGCCGCTGCAGCCAGAGCAGCCCGGCGGTCGCCGCGGCGGACAGGCCGAACGAGAGATCACACGCGACGAGCGGATCCACGGCGGCGGCGCCCGCGAGCGACAGGGCGAAGCAGCGGACGCCCACCGGGCGGAGGCCCAGGAGGCGGGCGCCCATCGCGCAGCTGAGCATCGCCGCGGCGCGCATCGCCGAGCCGCCGCCGCCGGCGAAGTCGGCGTAGAGCCACGCGGCCGGCACGCACAGCGCCGCGGTGATGCGGCCCGCGTCCCACCGGGCGGCGATCGGCCCGACGCGGACGAGGATCGCGCGGAGCGCCGCGGCGAAGCCCGCCACCGCGAGGACGAGGTGCGTCCCCGAGACCGCGAGCAGGTGCGCGAGGCCGCTCTCGCGGAAGGCCTGCTGGTCCTCGGGCGCGAGGTCGGTCTCGCCGAGCACGAGCGCGCGCCCGAGCGCCACGGCGTCGGGGTGGAACGTCGCCTCGATGCGCCCGCGCACGAAGGCGCGCGCGCGGTCGACGGCAGCGCCGATCGAGCGCCCCTCCGACGTCCGCCGCGCCTCGACGATCGTTCCGCTCGCGACGATCCCGCTCCGCGCGATCGCGGCGCTCGCGTCCCGGAGCCCTTCGTTCCGGAACAGGTGGATCGGCGCGAGGTCCACGGCGACCTCGATCCGGTCGCCCCGCGCGAGATCCAGCGGCGCGCCGTAGAGGCGCGCGCGGAGCGGCCCCGGCAGCGCTCGTCCGCCGCACGTCCCCGAGGAGAGCTCCACGTCGATGCGCGAGGCCGGCGGCTCCGGCGCCTCGCCCGCGTCCGGCGCCGCGCGCGGGTCGGCCGAGCGCTGCTGCGCCGCCCCGACCACGACCGGCGAGCTCACGACGGCGCCCGCCACCTCGCAGCGCGCCGGCGGGTGCAGCAGCGCGAGGGCGCCATCGTAGGCGGCGCCCGCGCCGTCGAGCAGCGCGCGGGCGCGGAGGCCGCTCACGACGAGCGCCACCCCGGCGGCGGCGAGCGCGGCGCGGCCGGCCCGGCGGCGGAGCGCCGCCGCGGCGAGCGCGGCGCCGAGCGCCGTGGCCAGCGGAGAGAGGGCGAGCGGCGCGCCCGCGGCGAGCGCGAGCCCGAAGAGCAGGACGGGATCGATCACGGCCGCACCGCCCCGCAAACCCCGGGCCGCGCGCATTCCCGCGGCATTTCACGCCGGAGCGAGCGCCGTGTCCCTGGCGCCGCCATGGCGGCGCCGGGCGCGCCGGCGCACCGCGCGAATCCTGCAAGAGCTCTCTCTTGTGTAGTGAAAGCAACGAGCCGAGTCGGTCATCGCACCCGGTACGCGTGCATGACCGCGACTTCGCCTCTAGAATCTTCCGCTCGTTGCGGCGCCCCGCGGCACGCGCAGACATTGCAGCATTTGGAGGCTCTCGATGTCCTTTTGCTTGCCCAGAGTCACCTTGATTCTCGCCCTGGGACTCGCTGCGACAGCGTGCAGCTCGGCATGGGACGAGCCCACTGACCCGATCGGCGAGGCGCGGGACGCCATTCAGGACGGATATCTCGACAACGACGACAGGGCTGTCGTGGGCATCTACAACGAAGAGATCGGCGCGATCTGCACCGGTAGCCTGATCGCCCCGAACGTGGTGCTGACCGCGCGCCACTGCGTGTCGGACATGGCCAATGAGCTCAACGGCCAGATCACCTGTCGATCCACGAGGTTCACGGACACGCACCTGGCGCGGCGGATCTTCGTGACGACCGACGCGGAGATCGGCACGTTCGCGCGTTACTACGCCGGCAGCGAGATCGTGCTGCTCCCCGGCGGGGAGACGGACGAGTTCTGCGGCAACGATCAGGCGATCCTGATCCTGGCCGAGCCGATCCCGGAGAGCGAGGCCGTCCCGCTCGTGCCGCGCGTCGACCTCCCCCTCCAAGAGGGGGAGGAGTACTACGCGGTCGGCTTCGGAGCGACGAACGACGAGAGCGCCGGCGCGGGCCTGCGGCGGCGCCGCGACAGGCTGTTCATCGACTGCGTGGCCGACGGCTGCCCGTCGTCCTTGGTGAAGGCGACGGAGTGGGTCGGAGACACCGGCATCTGCGAGGGCGACTCGGGCGGACCCAGCCTCGATCTGATGCAGCGCGTGATCGGCGTGACCTCGCGCGGGGCCGCGGGCTGCGAGTACCCGATCTACGGCTATGTGTACCGCTGGGCGGAATGGATTAAGGAGACGACCGTGCGTGCCGCCCGTGCCGGAGGATACGAGGCGCCCTCCTGGGCGACCGGCTACCCCACCGATCCCGTCTATTCGGCGGAGGTCGGCGCCGCGTGCTGGCAGCCGGAGCAGTGCCCTGCGAACGCGTGCCTCGACAGCTACTGCACGCGGCCCTGCAGCGAGGCCGCGGCGTGCCCTGGCGGCTACAGCTGCAACGACGAGCTCGGCGTCTGCGCGAAGGTCCCCGAGCCGTCCGAGGACGAAGCGTGGAGCGGCTCCTGTAGCAGCGCCAACCCGCGGCCCGATCCGACGCAGCCGGTCCCCTGGGTGCTCGGGGCGGCGAGCCTGGGCGCTCTCGCGGGCCTGCGACGGCGCCGCGGCCGGGAGCAGCTTGGCTGACGATCGGCGCCCTTCCACGCGGAGCGCCGCCGGCCGCGCGCTCCTGCCGGCTTCTCCGGGGCCTGCGCTCCTGCCGGGCGCTCCGGACCACGCGCTCTCGCGGCGGGCCGCGCTCGCCGCGCTCGCGGCGCTCGGGCTCGCGGCGTGCGGGCGCGCCGCCCCGGCGCGCGCGACGGGAGCGCGGGTCGTCTCCCTGTCGCCCAGCACCACGGAGGCGGTCTTCGCGATCGGCGCCGGCGCGGCCCTCGTCGGCCGCTCCCGCCACTGCGACCACCCGCCCGAGGTGCTCCGCCTCCCCAGCGTCGGCGGCTACGCTGATCCGAGCATCGAGGCGATCATCGCGCTCTCGCCGACCCTCGTCGTCGGCGCCCGCGGCCCCGCGGGGCCCGCGCTCGACGAGACGCTGCGCGGGCACGGCATCGCGACGTTCTTCCCCGAGACCGAGTCGCTCGCGCAGATCGAGGACATGCTCATGGAGCTCGGGCGGCGGCTCGACGCGGCGCCCGGCGCCGAGCAGGCGATCGGCCGGATCCGCGCCCGGCGCCTCGCGGTCGAGCAGGCCGTGAAGGGCGCGCCGCGCGTCCGGGCCGCCCTGCTGTTCGACACCTCGCCCGTCTTCGTCGCGGGCCCCGGCAGCTTCGTCGATGAGCTCATCCGGATGGCCGGCGGCGAGAACGTGATCACCCGCGGCGGCGCTTACCCGTCGATCAGCGTCGAGCAGCTGCTCGCGCTGGATCCCGATGTCCTTCTCGACGGCACGTCCAACGACGCCGAGGCGCACGGCCCCTCCAGGCTGGCGGTGCTCAGGGACGCGCCCGGCTGGAGATCCCTGCGCGCCGTGCGCGAGGGGCGCCTGCGCCCGCTGAACATCGACGTCGCGCTGCGCCCGGGCCCGCGCATCGGCGACGGCCTCGCGACCGTCGCGCGGGCGCTCCACGGCGAGTCGCTGGCGCTCTCCGACGCCGCGGCCCTCCCTCCCTCCCCGGGCAGCGGCGCGGGCCTCGCGACCCCCCTGCCCCGGACGGCGCCATGACCCGCGTGCGCGCCGACGCCCTGCTCGTCGCCCGGAAGCTCGCCGGCTCGCGGACCGAGGCGCAGGCGCTGATCATGGCCGGCAAGGTCACCTCCGGGCCGCGCCGCATCGACAAGCCGGGCACGCTGCTCCCGGAGGACGCCGAGGTCCACGTCGCCTCGGGCCCCCGGTTCGTCTCGCGCGGCGGCGACAAGCTCGAGAGCGCGCTCGCGGCGTTCACGGCGCACGGCCTCGACGTCGCCGGCAAGACCTGCGTCGACGTGGGCGCCTCGACCGGCGGCTTCACCGACTGCCTGCTCCAGCGGGGCGCGGCGCGGGTGTTCGCCGTCGACGTCGGCTACGGCCAGCTCGCCGCCAAGCTCCGCGCCGATCCGCGCGTCGAGGTGCGCGATCGGGTCAACGCCCGCGAGCTCCAGCGGGAGGACTTCGACGTCCCCATCGATCTCGTCGTCGTCGACGCGTCGTTCATCAGCATCTCGCGGCTCATCGACGCGATCGCCCGCCTGCTCCGCCCGTCGGGGGACCTTGTCGCGCTGATCAAGCCGCAGTTCGAGGCGGGCCGCGAGGCCGCCGCCCGCGGCCGCGGCGTCATCCGCGACGAGGCGACCCGCCTCGGGGCGATCGCCGACGCGCGCCAGGCCATCGAGGCCGCGGGCTTCACGGTCGTCGGCCAGGTCGACAGCGCGGTGCGCGGGCCGAAGGGGAACGTCGAGCACTTCGTCCACGCGCGCCGCGTCGGTTAGCCGCCCGTCGTTGGCTAGCCCTCATGCGCACCGCGTCGGCCAGCCGCCGCGCGCCCCGCGTCGGTGTGCCGCGCCTCACCGCGACGCGCGACGTCGACGCGGCGCGACGTCGGGCTCGGCCGGTGGAATCCGTGGAAAATCGAATACTTAAAGTGCTCCATGCCGACCGCGCGGCGGCCGGACGGTGCTGACGTGCCGCGTAGACAATGGTAGACGCGATGAGTACACGCGCTCTGAGCCGCTGCGTGGGCGGCCATGGCCACCGCGGGCGACTCCCACGCGAGGCAGCCCGGCGACAGGGAGGACGACGACATGCTCGGACGACGGGGTTTGGTGGGGATGATCGCCGGGGCGCTCGCGCTCAGCGCGATGACGCTCGGTTGCGACAAGAAGAGCGAGGGTTCGGCCGGCGACGCGGCCAAGCACGCCCAGGATGACGCCGAGTGGAAGGTCGGCGCTTACTTCAGCCTCTCGGGCGAGGAGACGGCGTTCGGCGTCGACTCGAAGGAGGGTATCGATCTCGCGATCGACGAGGTCAACAAGGCCGGTGGGGTCAAGGGCAAGCCCATCCACGTCCTTTACGAGGACAACAAGTCGAAGCCCGAGGAGGCGACGAACAAGGTCCTCCAGCTCATCGATCGGGATCACGTGCTGGCCCTCCTCGGCGAGGTCGCCTCGTCGCGGTCGCGCGCCGGCGGCATCGTCGCCAACAAGAAGAAGGTGCCGATGATCTCGCCGTCCTCCACGAACCCGGACGTGACGAAGGTCGGCCCGTTCGTGTTCCGCGCCTGCTTCACGGACGACGTGCAGGGCCAGATGGGCGCGCAGTTCATCGTGAACACGCTCGGCAAGAAGAAGGTGGGGCTCTTCTTCGCCTCCGACGACCTCTACTCGTCGGGCCTCGCCAAGGAGTTCCGCGACGAGGTGAAGCGACTAGGCGGCGAGATCGTCATGGAGAAGAGCTTCCTCAAGAAGGAGACAAACTTCACGACGTACATCAACGAGCTCAAATCGGCGAACCCCGAGATGATCTACGCGCCGATCTACTACACGAGCATGGCCCCGGTCGCGCGGCAGGCCAAGGCCGCGGGCGTCCCGGGGAGCATGTTCGTCGGCAGCGACGGGTGGGACGCGAACGAGCTGCTGCGCGACGCCGCGGACGAGCTCGACGGCGCGTACTTCACGAACCACTACGCGCCCGACGTCCCGTGGCCCAACTCGCAGGCCTTCGTGAAGAAGTACAAGGATCGGTACAACCGCACGCCGTCGAGCATCGCGGCCCAGGGCTATGACGCGGCCAGGCTGCTCGCCGACGCGATGGGCCGCGCGAAGGAGATGACGCCGGACGACATCCGGGCGGCCATCCAGGACACAAAGGGGTTCCAGGGCGCGACGGGCGTCATCACCATCGATGCGGAGCGCAACGCGGACAAGCCGGTCGTGATCGTCCGGATCAAGGACAAGCAGTTTACTTACTACGCAACGGTCAACGAGAAGGCTGCGAAGCAGTAGCGGTTGTACCCGCGCGCTCGCCGGATATGCGGAACGTGCGAAACGTGCGGTGAAGAGGTCTCCATGGAGAAGATCGTGAATGCCCTGATCACGGGGCTCGCCCAGGGGTCGATGATCGCGCTGGTCGCCCTCGGCTACACGATGGTTTACGGCATCCTCAAGCTCATCAACTTCGCTCACAGCGAGATCTTCATGATGGGCGCCTTCGCGGGGCTCTTCGGGATCGCGGCGTTCGGCGGCGACAGCGCGCCGCTGTTCGCGGGCGTGGCCGGCACCCTCGGCGCGATGGCCTTCGCGGGCGTCCTCGGGGTCCTCGTGGAGAAGGTGGCTTATGCGCCGCTGCGCTCCCGGGGGCGGGGCCTCGCGAACACCCGGATCACGCCGCTCGTGACGGCGCTCGGGATGAGCGTGCTCCTCCAGAACCTGGCGCAGCTCCTCTTCACCGCGCGCTACCGCGGCTATCCGCAGCTCCTGCCGATCGAGCACACGCGTCAGGTGATCTTCGTCACCTCGATCCTCGTGATGATCGGCCTGGAGCTGCTCGTGCGGCGCACCTGGACGGGCAAGGCGATGCGCGCGCTCAGCGTGAACGTCGAGGCCGCCCGGCTGATGGGCGTCCGCACGAGCCGCATCATCGCGCTCACCTTCCTCACGGGCTCGATGCTCGCGGCGGTGGGTGCGGTGCTCTACTGCCTCGATCAGTCGCAGGTGTACCCCACGATGGGCGTGGTGATCGGCAACCGCGCGTTCGTGGCGGCGGTCATCGGCGGCATCGGCAACATCACGGGCGCCATGCTCGGGGGCATGCTGATCGGGGTCATCGGAGAGATGACGAAGCTCACGCCCTACTCCGGCCTGCAGGACGTCCTTGTGTTCGCGGTGCTGATCGGGGTGCTCCTTGTGAAGCCGACAGGGCTGCTCGGCACGACCGGCACCGAGAAGGTGTAGGGCCGCCCCGGCCCGCTGCCCGAAACGCCGCGCTTCCAGCCTCCGGAACAAGCCCCATCCTCCAGAACGAGCAGGCCGCCCTGGCCCGCCGGCCGACGCGCCGCGCCTCCTTGCGGTATGCTCGGCGCATGCGACGCCTCGCTCTCGTCGTGCCGCTCTCGCTGCTCGCGGCGTGCGCCCCGGTGCCTCCTGCCGACTGGGTCCGCGGCGGCGCGCTGCTCGACATCCCCCGCGCGCGCTGGGCGCTCGCCGACCTCACGATCGACGTCATGCCGGACGGCAAGATCCTCGTGAACGGCGAGCACCAGCTCAGCGTCGATCGCGGCGGGCGCGTGTTCGGCCTGGAGGCCGAGCCTGTGGCGCTGCTCGAGCCGGACGGCCGGGTCATGGGCCCGAACGACGACCCGCTGGGCCAGGTCGGCGTGCTGCACGCCTCGCTGCCGCGCCAGGCGAACGCCTGGATCACGGTGGCCGAGGGCGGCGCGGTGATCCGCTACGCCGAGGACGGCGAGCGGGAGCCGCTCGGCACCTGGATCGGATGCGAGGCGACGGCGCGGGCGCACCAGGCCTGCACGCTGATCACACACGTGATCGGCATGCGCCTTGGCAAGCTGGCGCGGCCGCGCGCGCCGGACCCGTTGCAGATGGGGCTCGGGAACGGGCTCGGGTTTGGCAACGGGTCGCCCTTTCCGTAAAGCGGGCCTACTTCAGCAGCCAGCCGAACAGCATCCGCTTCGTCGTGTCGCGCGCGACGGAGGCGAGCGAGTCGACGAGCGGGATCTCCTTCGGGCACACCTCGACGCAGTTCTGCGACTTGCCGCAATCGGTGATCCCGCCCTCGCTCATCACCGACTCCAGGCGCTCTCCCTCGTGCATCGCCCCCGAAGGGTGCATGTTGTAGAGCCGCACCAGGTTGATGGCGAAGGCGCCGACGAACTTCGTCCCGTCGTTGTACTGCGGGCACGCCTCGACGCAGCAGCCGCACGTCATGCAGCGGGAGAGCGGATATCGCTCCTGCTGCCGCTCCGGCGACTCGCGCGGGCCGGGGCCGAGCTCGTGCGTGCCGTCGATGTCAATCCACGCGCGCACGCGCTTCATGTCCTCGAACATCCGGCTCCGGTCGACGAGCAGGTCGCGCACGAGCGGGAACTTGGACATCGGCTCCAGCGTGATCACCTCGCCCTTCGGCGCGATCTGATCGATGAGCGCCGAGCAGGCCTGACGGACTCGACCGTTGATCACCATCGTGCAGGAGCCGCACACCTCCTCCAGACACACCGCCTCCCAGACGACAGGAGCCACCTCCTTGCCGTCCACGGTCCGCGGATCCCTCTGGATCTGCTGCAGCGCGCTGATCACGTTCATCTGCGGCAGGTAGGGGACCTTGAACTCCTCCCAGCGCCGCGACTCCGTCCGGTCCGCGGTGTCCTGCCGCCGCACCCGCAGGTGCACGAGCCGGCCCTCGCCCTTCGGCTGCGCCGGCGCCGCCGCCCCGTTCGCCTCGTCTCCGCTCGCCTTGGCCATCCTACACGCTCTTCTGCGACAGCTTGCCCGTCGTGGTCTGGACGTTTGCGACGTTGGCGGCGCTCGCTGCGCTCGCCGCGCCCGCCTGCTCGTACTTGCGCTCCCGCGGCGTCACGAGCGACGTGTCCACCGCGTCCGTCACGTGGATCGACTGGCCGGCGCACGCGTAGTCGAACTCGCGGACGAACTTCACCGCGCCCTTCTCCTCGTGGCGCGCCAGCGTCGTGCGCAGCCACGAGGCGTCGTTCCGCGCCGGGAACGCCGGCTTGTAGTGCGCCCCGCGCGACTCGTCGCGGTTCCTCGCGCCCTGCGCGATGACCCGCGCGAGCACGAGCATGTTCTCGAGGTGACGCACGAACTGCGCGCCCTGGTTCACCCGCGGGGCCGTGTCCGTACACTTGATCCGCCCCGCCCGCTCCTCGAGCTCGCCGATCTTCTCGAGCACCCGGTCGAGCGCCGCGTTGTCGCGCTCGATCGTGCAGTCGCGCAGCATCGTCTCGCCGAGCTCCTGGTGCAGCCGGTACGCGTTCTCCGGCTGCTTCGCGTCCTGGTTCTGCGTCAGGATGCGCTGGTAGCTCGCCTCCGCGCGCTTCTCGGCCTTGTCGAAGATCGAGCGCGGCAGGTCGAGCGCGCTCCGCTTGATGCTCCGCTGATAGGTCGCGACCGCAGGCCCGCACACCATGCCGCCGTAGATGCACGAGAGCAGCGAGTTGGCGCCGAGCCGGTTGGCCCCGTGGTACTGGTAGTCCACCTCGCCCACCGCGTAGAGGCCCGGGATGCTCGTCGCGTGGTTGCGCGGCGACCCCGCCTTGAGCGAGCCCCGCGCGTCGGCCTCGTAGTCGACCCACAGGCCGCCCATCGAGTAATGGACCGCAGGGAAGACCTTCATCGGGTTCTTGTACGGGTCCGTGCCCGCGAACTTCTCGTAGATCTCGAGGATGCCCGCGAGCTTCGACCGGAGGAACTTCTCGTCCTTGTGCGTCAGGTCGAGGTAGACCTCGTTCTCGTTCCGGCCCGTCGCGGCGTTCCAGATGCCGCGCCCCTCGTGGAAGCACGTCTTGAAGATCGCGCGCGCGGCGATGTCGCGGGGGACGAGGTTGCCGTAGCCGGGGTACATCCGCTCGAGCAGGTAGTCGCGCTCCTTCTCGGGGATGTCCCGCGGGCTCCGCGCGTCGGTCTTGTCCTTCGGCACCCAGACGCGGCCGCCCTCGCCGCGCGCGCTCTCCGAGATGAGCCGCAGCTTGTCGGCGCCGGGGATCGCCGTCGGGTGCACCTGGATGAACTCGCCGTTCGCGTACACCGCGCCCTGCTGGTAGACCGCCGACGCCGCCGTCCCCGTGCAGATGACGCTCAGCGTGGAGCGGCCGAACACGATGCCGCAGCCGCCCGTCGCGAGCACGACCGCGTCGCCCGTGAACGCGCGGATCTGCATCGATTTCAGGTCCTGCGCGACGCAGCCCACGCACGTGCCGGAGTCGTCGAGGATCGCCTCGAGGAAGTCCCAGAACTCGAACTTCCGGACCATCTTCTCGCCCGGGATCGCCACGCCGTGCTCGTCGGTCACGTCGGCGAGCTCGAACCGCCGCACCTGCTCGTCGAGCGCGTAGAGCAGCTGCTGCCCCGTCGTCGCGCCGGCGAACGCTGTGCGGTGGTACAGCGTGCCGCCGAAGCGGCGGAAGTCGAGCAGGCCCTCGGGCGTCCGGTTGAACGGCACGCCCATGCGATCGAGCATGTTCACGATGCCCGGCGCGGCCTCGGCCATCCCCTTGACGGGCGGCTGGTTCGCGAGGAAGTCGCCGCCGTACGCCGTCTCCTCGAGGTGAACCTGGGGGCTGTCGCCCTCGCCCTTCGTGTTCACCGAGGCGTTGATGCCGCCCTGCGCGCACACGGAGTGCGAGCGCTTCACCGGCACGAGGGAGATCAGGTCGACGGGGACCTTCGCCTCGCACAGCTTGATCACCGTCATCAGGCCGGCGAGCCCGCCCCCGACGACGATCACGCGCCGAACCTTCCCCCCCTCGCTCCTCGTCGTGCTCTTCGCGGCCATATTCGATCCCGATGCTCCCGCGCCGCTCCCCCGAAGGGCGCGGCCGATATGGTCAGTGCGAGGCCTGCGCGGCCGCGCCGGCGCCGACAGACGCGCCGGTCGTGCCTCCGGTCGAGGACGACGCGATGTCCGCGCAGGTGCGGCCGCCCTCCGCGGACGGGCCCGGCGTCCCGGGGAACGGCGCGCCGGTCGCGAAATAGATCACCGTGTTGGCGCCGAACAGGAAGGCTACGAGGCCCACGGCGCCGAAGACCACCGCGGCCATCCGCTGCGCCCGGCGCGACACGGTGACCCCCCACGAGAAGCAGAAGCCCCAGAGGCCGTTGGCGAAGTGGAACACGCTCGCCGCGATGCCGAAGAGGTAGACGAGCGCGATCACCGGGACGCCGCCCACGGTCGACGCCATGTCGGCGCAGAGCCGCGGGTAGAACTCGTCGGGCGACATCCGGCCCAGCCACTTCTGCGCCCAGTACGCCCAGAGGTGGAACCCGATGAACGCGAAGGCGAGCACCCCGGTGACCCGCTGCAGCGTGTACATCCAGTTGCGCGAGAACGTGTAGCTGCCGACGTTCGGCTTGCCCTCGAGCACCAGCTTGACCCCGTAGAGGGCGTGGAACGCGAGCGGCAGCACGACGAGCCCGATCTCGAGCACGGGCAGGTACGGCATGTGCGAGATCTCCGCGACGGCCGCGTCGAACCGCTCCTGCCCCTGGAGCGCCTTCGCGTTCGTCCAGAAGTGGAAGAGCAGGAAACCGCCCACGGGGAGGGCGCCGGTGAGAGAATGCAGCTTGCGCAGGAGAAAGGACCGGCGGCTCTGGTGAAAGAGCGATCTCGCGGGGGTTGCCTCGGACACACTGACCTCGATGGAAGGCGGGCGCGGCGGGTGTATGGGATGCCCCGGGTGACGTCAAGGTGAACGAAGTCAACGGTTCCGGCCGGTTTTCCGCTGCCTTTGGCGCGTCGCTCGACGGCGCCGCGGCTCACCCGCGCCCCCGCGCCGTCCGGCGGCGGCGGCCGCTCCTCGCCCGCGCGGCCGCGATCGCGGCCGCGGGCCTGCTCGCGGTGGCCGCGGCCACCGCCGGCGCCGGCTGCGGCGCGCAGGACGGCGGAGAGCCGGTGAGCCCGCTGCTCGCCGGGTCGCCGGCGGCCCAGGCCGAGCTGCGCCCCCTCCTCTCGCGCTTCGCGAACGGCGCGCGCGCGGAGCGCATCGCGCTCGAGCCGGAGCTCCTCGCCTTCCGGGAGCGCCACGCCTCCGACGACCTCGCGCGCGTCGCGAGCGTCCACCTCGCGTGGATCGCGCTCGAGCGAGGGGATCTCCGCCGCGCCGAGGCGCTCGCGGCCGAGATCGAGGCGCTGGGGCGGAGCGCGACCGGAGATCTCGCGCGCGTGGTCCGCGGCGCGGCGCTCCGGCGCGCAGGCAAGCCGCGGCCTGCCTTCGGCGTGCTGCGCCCGCTCGTCAGCAAGATGATCGACGCGTACGTGCGCTCGCTCCTCAACGAGGAGGTCACCGCCGCCGCGATGGAGGCGGGCGCGTGGACGCAGGCGCTCGAGCTGATGAGCGTCTGGCTGCGCGAGGTCGACGACGATCGGCGCGCCTCCGTCCGGGCGCAGATCGGGGCGGAGCTGCGCGAGGTGCCGATCGATCACCTCGTCCGGGCGCTGCGCGCCGGGCGGGCGACGAGCGAGGTCGTGAGCCCGGAGATCGATCTGCGCTCGCTGGTCGCCGAGCGGCTCGCGATCGTCGCCCGCGAGCGCCGCGACGTGGCGCTCGCGAAGGAGCTGCTCGATCGGGCCGACGCGTCGCTCGGCACCCAGCGCGACGCGATCTTCGAGCTCGCGGCCGGCGCGGGCGCCGCGCGCGTCGAGCCGCCGACGGTCGGCCTGCTGCTGTCGACGCGCACGCCCGCGTCTCGACGCCGGGGCGTCGAGATCGCCGCGGGCGTGGCGCACGGGCTCGGCCTGCTCCGGCCGGGGTCGGACGCGCGGCTCGTGAGCCGCGACGACGGCGGCGAGGGCAGCGTGGACGAGGCGCTGAGCAGCCTCACCGCCGAGGGCGCGGCGGTGCTCATCGCGGGCTCCGATCGGGAGCAGGCGACCGCGGCGGCGAAGTTCGCGCGGACGCACGCGATCCCGGTGCTGCTCGTCCACCCGCCGGAGCCGGCGGCGCTGGACGGCGCGTTCGTCTTCGTGGTGGGCGAGGAGCCCGCGAGGAGCATCGAGGTGCTCGCCGCCGCGCTCGCGGAGCGGGGCGCGAAGCCGGTGGCGCTCGTGGGCGGCGACGCCGCGGGCGCGCTCGCCACACCGCTGGCCGAGCACGGCATCGCGCTCGCGCTCCCCTGCGACGGAGCCCTCGATCCGCGCGCCCTCCGGCCGCCAGCCATCCGCGGGGTGGTCCTCGCCGGCGACGCGCGCTGCGCGGAGCAGGCGGCCCGCGCAGCTCCCCGCTCGGTGACGATCGCGCTCGCCTTCGAGGCGGAGATCGCGCCGCCGCCGGGATCGCTCGTCGCGACGGCGGGGCTGTTCCCGCTCCTCGCGGCGCCGTCCGGCGCGCAGCCGTCGACGGGCGCGGGCGATCCGAGGGCGCCGCTTCCCTCGGGCGCGGGGGCCGCGCTCGCGGCGTGGCTCGCCACCCATCCGTCGCCGCCGAGCTTCTGGGCGGCGCTCGGGCGCGACGCCGGCGTGCTCGCGTGGGCCGGCGTGCAGCGGCTGCCGAAGACGGGCACCGAGGATCCGGCGGAGGTGAAGGCCCGGCGCCTCGCCGCGGCGAGCGCCATGAGCAGCGCGAAGGCGGAGCTCTGGACGACGTCGACGGCCGGCTTCGGCGGACAGCGCGTGCTGCCGCGGGTGATCGGCTACCGCGAGATCGGTAAGGCGCGATGAGCGGGGCGATGGCGCGATGAGCGGGGCGAAAGCGCGATGAGCGGGACCGATCGCCTGGCCGGCGACCGCTCGGCGCAGGGGACGATGCGCGAGCCAGAGCGTGGAGACCGTGCCCGCGCGTCGCCGTGGGGCTGCTCCGACCTGCCGGCCGGCGTAGCATGGCGCCGCATGATCCGCCGAGCCCTCTCCTGTGCCGCCGCCGCCGCGCTGCTGGCGATCGCCCCGGCCGCGCTCGCCGATCGGGTGGCGCTCCTACCCGCGCGCGGGGGCACCGACGAGGCCGCCCGGAGCGCCGCCCAGGCCGAGGTCGCGCGCGGGCTCGCCGCGCTCGGCCACACAACGGCGCCGGACAGCGCGGTCGCGGCCGCGCTCAAGGACGTCCCCGATGGCGTCGCCGACAGCGCGGACGAGTACCGCGCCGTGAGCGCGCGGACGGGGGCGGACTGGGTCCTGACCGGCACCGTCGAGCCTGCGGTCACCACGACCCGGATCGAGCTCACCGCGTATCTCGCCTCGACGGGCCGGGTCGAGTCGGTCGCCAGGGAGATCGACAGGGACAAGGGAGCCCGCCAGACGCAGGAGATGCTGGCGGTGCTCCTCCGCCCGGAGGGCATCGGCGTCGGCGAGCTCCCCTGGGAGCGCGCCGCGCGCTCAGCGCCCCCGCCTCCTGCCGCGCCCCCATCCGAGGGAGGGGCGATCGTGCTGCCCCCGGTGCCCGCGCCGCCGCCCGCGCCGCCGGCGAAGGAGGTGCTGATGGCGTACCCCCTCGGGCCGGAGCGCGTGTGGCCCGCGTACTCGGGCGGGCGCCGGGTCGCCGTGTCCGCGTCGCTCGGGCTGGCCGTCGCGGCGGCGCGCCTTCCGGGCGCGAGCGGCAGCGCGGCCTCGCTGGTCGGGGAGGCGCGCCTCGCCTACGCGCCCGGCGACCGCGGGCTCGAGCTGTTCGCCGGCGGCGGCGGCAACCTGGCCGGCCCGTTCGCCGGCTGGATCGAGGCCGGCGCACGCCTGTTGCTGACGCCCAGCCTGACGCCGCACGACGGCGCGTGGCGCGCGTTCCCGCTCCACCTCGGCCCGGCGCTCCACGCGGGCGCGTTCTTCCGGTCCAGCGCCGGCGTCGTGGGCCCCGACCTCGCGACGTACCGCAGCGATCTCGACGTCTACCCCGTGCTCGGGGCGTCGCTCGACGTCGTGCTGGCGCTGAGCCCCTCGGTGCAGCTCGAGGCGGAGCTCGGCAACCTCCGGTGGGTTCCCACGGGGGACGGCTCCCTGTTCCTGCTCGGCGCGACGCTCGGCGCCGGGGCGCGGTTCTGACGTATGCGCGTCGAGCTGCCGAGCCGCCGCAGCACCATCCGCCTCGCGCGCGGGCTGGCCGAGCGCCTCGCGGGCGGGGATCTCGTCGTCCTCGCCGGTGATCTGGGCGCCGGGAAGACGTTCTTCGCCCGCGCCCTCTGCCGGGCGCTCGGCGTCCCGCCGGACCTCCCGATCACCAGCCCGACGTTCACGCTGGTCCACGAGCACGAGGGCCGGTTCCCGATCGCGCACGCCGACGCCTACCGCCTCGGCGGCGCGTCCTCTGGGGAGGGCGCGCGCGGCGACGCGGCCGCGGAGCTCGCCCAGCTCGGGCTGCGCGAGCGCCGCGCCGAGGGCGCGCTCGTCTTGGTCGAGTGGGGCGAGCCGTTCGTGGACGCCCTCGGCGGCGACGCGCTCCTGATCCGCCTCGCCGCGCCGGAGGATCCGGCCGCGCCGGGCCGCGCCGCCGAGATCGAGGCGACTGGCGCGCGGAGCGGCGAGGTGCTCGCGGCGCTGGGTGACGAGCTGCGGAGCGGCTCCGGGGGATCGCGGGGAGCCGGGCCCGGCGCTGCGTGACCGGCGTCGAGCGGCCGTGGGCAGGCGACGACGCGCGGGGACCGCTGCGCTCTCTGGCGGGCTCGACCGCCGGCCTGGACGCGCGCCGGCGCGAAGCGCACGTCGCAGCGCGGGCGAGCGGGCGCGCGGGGTCGTCGCGAGCCCGGCCCCGTGCGCGGCGGCGTTGCGTGGTACAAGAGCGCACGGTGCACGGTGACGGTGAAGGAAGGCGCTGAGACCAGCCGCGGCCAGCTGCTCAACAGGGCGCTGGAGCCGGTCCTCGCGTTCCTCGACAACATCGGCAACATCGTCACGCTCACCTTCCAGACGATCGTCTGGCTCGTGCGCCCGCCGTACCGCCCCGCCCAGTTCCTCGCGGCGATGGACTTCATGGGCGCGCAGTCGGTCTTCATCGTCGGCCTGACCGGCGTCTTCAGCGGCATGGTCGTGACGCTGCAGACGTCCTACGCGCTGCGCGCGTTCAGCGCCGAGGGCCGCGTCGGCGGCCTCGTCGCGGTCTCGCTCGCCCGCGAGCTCGCGCCGGTCTTCTCGGCCATCATGGTCACCGCCCGCGCCGGCAGCGCCATGGCCGCGGAGCTCGGCAACATGCGCGTCACCGAGCAGATCGACGCGATCGCGACGATGGGCGTGAGCCCGGTGCAGTACCTGCTCTCGCCGCGGCTCTTCGCCGCGACGGTGATGCTCCCGCTCCTCTGCATCCTGTACACGAGCGTCGGCATGTGCGGCTCGTACCTCGTGGCCGTGGTCTGGCTCGGCGGCGACGAGGGCGCGTTCTTCCAGAGCATCCGCGACTTCGCCCTCCCCAAGGACATCTCCATGGGGCTCATCAAGGCGTGCGTCTTCGGCTTCATCCTCTCGGCGATCTCGTGCCGCCACGGCTTCTACGCCTCGGGCGGCGCGCGCGGCGTCGGCGTCGCGACCACGCGCGCGGTCGTCGAGAGCTGCGTCACCGTGCTCGTCACGAACTACATCCTGACGCAGCTCTTGCTCGACATGTGAGCCGCTGCGGCGGACCGCCGCCCTCCCGGCGCACAGATCACCTAGATGTTAGAGTCGACTCTCTGGATCCAGGCTGCGATCACCTGGATGTTAGAGTCCATTCTCTGGATCCAGGCTGTGATCACCTGGATGTTAGAGTCGATTCTCTGGATGCTGCCTTCGATTAACCCGATTCGAGCGAGTAGATTCTGGGCTGAGGGCCCATTTATCTAGACAACCAGATTCATTCTTAAAATTACGTCGACTGAGCTGCTGGCACGTGAGTTCAGCCCGCCACCGGCACCCAAACGTCCTCGGCCGGCACCTCGATCAGGCGCGTCGGCCACGGCCCTTCACTCGGCGCGTCGAGCGGGTGAATCGACCACACCTCCATCTCGAACGCGCGCAGTCGCACGCGCCGCGCCGGCCCGTGCAGGGGGAGCGCCACCGCCTCTGCTCCGGCCGCCATCGCCGCGGCCGCGTCGAGCCCGGCGCGCGCGATCTCGTCTTCCACCATCTCCTCGCAGCCCCACCTCGCCGCGCATCGCCGCGCGAAGAGCAGCCCTGGCTCGCTCACCGCCCCTCCGGTCAGCGCGCGGAGCGCCCGATCGGCCCAGCGCGTCCGGCAGAGATCGAAGAAGCGGACGCGACCCATCCAGCCGGGCGGCTCCCCCGCGGCCTCCGCGGCGCGGCGCTCCGTATCGAAGCGGAGCACCGATGCCTGAAACGGCGCGGACCCACCGATCCGGTGGGCCCAGAGCGTGTCCGAGTTCCGCGTGTACCCCGCGACCCAGAACGGCGCCCCGCGGGCCTCTAGCGCGCGGCGCTGGGCGGCGTCGAGCGCGTGCAGCCGCGCGCGTCTCAGCAGGGCGAGGGCGTCGAGCTCTCGGGGGTCGCTCACCGGTGGGACATCGAGCTCCGCCATCTCGCGATCGAGCGCCTCGATCTCCGCGAGGTGCTCCTCGGGCAGCCGGATCCCGGCCTCAGCCCTCAGCTCGGGCGCCAGGGCGCGCGCGTCGACGAGCGAGAGATCGGACTTCCAGTCGTCGAGCTGCTGGAACTCCGGAAAGCCAGCGTCGGGCCCGAGCGCCACGTGGAGCGCGCCTCCGAACGAGAGGCTCGCCCGAGCGCGGACGCCGATCACCCCGGGGATGGAGAGGCGATCGACGTCGAGTCGAATAGGGCGATCGTGCGCGCGGGGATCCATCGCTCTCCTGCCTGGCCCCCGTCTCCTCAGACCACCACCGTCCCGGCGATCTTCGTGATCGCGAGCACGGCCCGCAGCACCTCGCGCGCGCTCGGCGCCACGTAATGCACGCGGCGCGCGTCCAGGCGGATCACCCCGGGCACGATCTCCGCCGCGTCCGCGTACGCGGTCGTCAGCAGCGCCACCGTCACGCCGATCGGCAGCGGCAGCGTGTACGGCCTCACGCGCGCGAGCCCCCGCAGCGCCTCGCTCGCCGCGGCCCGGATCTGCCGGCACGCCTCGTCCGGGTGGATCGACCGCGCGCTGTACCGCGTGATCGACTCTTTCACGGCCACCGTCGTCACGCCCGGGAACCTCTCGCGCGCGTGCGCCGTCAGGGCCTCATCCCCCGTGACCAGCGAGACGGGCACCCCCGCCTCCCCCACGACGAGCGCGTTGATCGCGGCCTCGTCGACCCACAGCCCGGGATCGTCCGCCGTGCCGTTCGCGGGGTGCAGCCGGATCTCGCCCACCACCGCGCCGTAGTAGGTGTGATCGAGCACGCTCGCGCGCAGCCCCGCGCCCCCGTGGTACCCGACGAAGAACGCGGCGTCGGGCCGCCCCGCGTCGACGCCCTGGACCATCGACAGCGGCTTCAGCGCGCCCGAGATCACCTCGACGCGCGGATCCAGCTCCTCGAACAGCAGATTGCGCATGTCCGCGTGGCTGTCGTTGACGACCACCCGCGTGGCCCCCGCCTCGAACGCGCCGATCGCGGCGGCGTTCGCCTCGCGACTCATCCACCGCCGCGCGCGCTCGTAGTCGCCGCCGCCCCGGCGCGTCTGGTCGACGTGCACCACCCCCGCGCACCCCTCCAGATCGATCGAGATCAGCACGAACATCGGTATCCCTCCTCGCGCCCCCGCGGCGGCCACGCGATAGGCCTACCCGTCTTTGATCGCCGTCGAGCAACAGGGCCACGGGCGCACCGCAGCCGTAAGCGGCGGTCCGGCCTCGACCGGCGGCCAGCGGGCGACGCTTGGCGCAACGTGACTCACCACGCGGACCACTCTGGAGGTGGAACGCGAGCGTCCGGGCACGGGGTCCACGGCTACCGGCAGCAGACGCTCATTGTGTAGCAGCACATCAGCCCGTCACCTGGATCCTCGACGGTCGGCTCGCTCTGGAAGCAAACACCAGGTTCGGGGTCTTGGAGCTCGGAGAGCGGAGGACAGTCCACGGTGGGGTCACCGTTGGGTGTCCAGGTGGAGCCGGGCTTCAGCGACGTGAGGATATGGCTCTCGCTGAAGCACGCCTTCGTCAAACACCCGTCGTTCCCCACGCCGATGTCACCGCCTACTCCGGCCGTCGTGTCCTCTCCGCCCCCGACCCCGGATGGGCCGCTACCGCCGACATGATCCTCCGCTCCGAGCGCCGTGCCCCCGCTGCCCCCGGCCCCGGACGGGCCGCTGCCGCCGGTGCCGTCGGCCTCAGGCGACCCTCCGGCATCATCCGGTCCTGTCCCCGAACCATCACGGATCGTGGAACCACAGCCGAGCACGAACAGGAGCGAGAGAAGTGCGAAGCGCATGCATCCACCTTTGAGCCCCAGCACTGGAGCAACCCGTCTTGGCACAGTGTGGCAGCCTGGCTTCGAGGCGTTGCAGGCTGTGTTCCATCCGATCCTGCGCCGCGGCCAGCCTCGATGTAGGTTCGGTGATCTGTTGTCAGACCCGTTCAACGAGGGCTGACACGGATGCAGTTCCAATAGCCATCGCCCCCGACTCCCTCGCGCTCTCTCCAATCGAGTAGGCCAACTCGAATGAGTCGATCCCCCCTGCTCCGGCGCCACCGCCAGGCCCCCGCCCCCGCCGCGAGCTACCGCAGCCCCCCCGGCGGCTCCGGCTCCCGCAGCGCGATCAGCGCCGGCGAGAGCTGCACCGGATACCTCGCCGGCCCCCGCAGGTGTGCCACCGCGTCTGGCAGCTGCTGGCGCCCCGCCATGGAGCGCTCGCGCCCGGCGCCAGGCGGCTCGGGCGACTCGAGCGCCCGCCCGCCGCGCATCGCCGCGCGCGCGAGCGGCGCGAGCCTCGCGACCCCGAGCGCGCGCGGCGCCAGCATCCGCTCGTGCGCGAGGTGGATCACGTCGAAGGCCGCGCGCCCCGCGTCGTCGTAGTAGCGCGCCACCAGCTTGCGCCCCGGGATCACCTCGCCGCGATCGCTCGTGCCCTGGCGGAGCGCCCACGCGCCCGACTCCTCGAGCGCCACGAGCTCGCAGCGCGCCGCCGGCGATCCTTCGGCGGCCTCCGCGAGCCCCGACGCGACCCAGCCGCCGGCGCTCGTGCCCACGCGCCTCGCCTCGAGGAGCAGCGCCTCCTCGTCGTGGCCCCCGAGGTCGATCATCCGATCGGCGTACCAGGGCCAGCGGCCCTCGAGCGGCGACGGCGGCGGCGCGAGCTCGCCGAGGTCGATCCCCGCCTCGCAGCGGAACGGGATGCCGAGCGCCGTGGCCGCGAGCGCGCTCGTCGTCGCCGCCGCGCCGCCCACGTGCGCCGCGCGCGCCAGCGCGAGCGCCTCCTCGGCGAACGGCGCGAGCGCCGACGACCCGTCGACGACGTCGCCGCCGCCCGCGGCGATGTGCAGCCGCGCCGCCCGCGTCGCCGCGGCCGTGCCGCGGCGGAGCGCCGGCACGAGCAGCGCGCCCACGAGCAGCGCCTCGATGAACGGCCCCTCGACCGAGGCGACCGGCGTGCCCGGGAACGCGATCGTCCCGTCGGGCATCGCGTCGATGTCGACCGACAGCGGCGCGCCGGCGAGCCGCTCCTCGAGCGCGTCGCTCAGGCCGCACGCCACGCGCGCCGCGGCGACCGCCGCCCCGTCGAAGCGCGCTCCTTCCGTCGCGAGCGCCTCGAGCGCCGCCTCGACGCCGGCGACCACGAGGAAGCCCGTGTGGGGCGGCATCGCCGTGAAGGCGAGCTCGAAGCTCGCGCGACGGCCTCCGACCCCCGCGTGGACGAGGCGATCGGCGTCGAGCAGCGCGCGTCCGTCGCGGAGCAGCGGGCTCGCTCGCAGCATGGACGCCGGCATCGGCCCCGCTCAGAGCCGCTCGGCCAGCATCCGCGTGCCGGCGACCGTCGAGGCCTCGTCGAAGAGGAACGGCAGCATCACCGTGGGCAGGTCGAGCGCGCGGCGCAGGCGGGCCAGGCTCTCGCGCTGCACCGACTCGCGGATCGCCCGCCGCGCGCCGGCCACGAAGGCGCTCTCGACGGTGTCCGCGGCGCGCGCCGGCGCCTGGATGTCGAGGTGCGCCGGATCGACGAGCAGCGCCCGCTGCTCCTCGGGCGAGAACAGCGTCGGCAGCACGCCGTTGATGATCACCCGGTGGACGGGCAGGCCGAGATCGCCACGGACCTCCGCCACGAGCTCGACGGTCTCCGTGGCGGGCATCTCCTCCGGGAGCGTCACGACGACGACCCCGCTCCGCTCCGGATCCCTGAACATCGCCCACGCCGCCTCGGCGTCCCGGCGCAGGATGCCCGGCGGCGCCACGTCGAGGATCACCTTCGGCACCCGCAGCATGTCCACCCCGTGCCCCGTGGCGGGCGCGTCGAGCAGGACCACGTCGAAGCGGTTCGAGCCGTCCGGGAGCAGCTCGGTCGTGTGGAACCACGCCTTGCCGAGCATCGCCCACTCGAACAGCCCGGGCACCGCGCGGAAGAAGGTGCGCGTGTACTTGTTGTCGAAGACGAGATCGGCCGCGGCGCGCATCTTGAGGACCATCTCGCCGTACTCCCGGAGGGCCCTGTCCGGCGCGATGTTCACCGCCCACACGCGCTGGGCGACCTGGGCGACCTCCGGGCCGATCGGCTTCGAGCCGAGGATGGCGGAGAGCCGCTCCTTCGTGTGGCACATCGCGACGAGCACACGCTTGCCGCGGGCGGCGAAGGCGAGGGCGAGGGCGCCGGAGATCGTCGTCTTCCCGACCCCTCCCTTGCCGGTCACGAACAGGAAGCGCCGGCGCTCCAGCTCCGGCAGGTCCTGGCCGAGCCCGCCCGCTTCTGAGGCTTGATGGACGCTGGTCATTCCTCGTCAGCGGAGTTAGGCGCAAGCTCAGGCGAAGGCAACCCGGATCAAGGAAACGGCCTCTGCTATGCATCGCTCATGCGCATCACCGAGCGACACCTCGAACCGCTGAACCAACGCTTCCAGGGCGCGTCTCCCGTCGAGCTACTCCGCTTCGTCCGCGAGTCCTTCGGCCCGCGCGCGGCCATCATGAGCAGCATGCAGCGCGCCGGGACCGCGCTGTGCCACATGGCCGACCGCGCCGGGCTCTCCTTCGACGTGGTCTTCGTCGACACCGGCGTGCTCCACGCCGAGACGCTCGCCACGCGCGACGAGCTCGCGCGGACCCACCCGAACCTGCGCGTCGTCACGCTCTCGCCCGAGCGCAGCTTCGCGCAGCAGACGCGCGACGAAGGGCTGCTCTACCTCTCGAAGGAGGGCCAGGAGCGCTGCTGCGACCTCCGCAAATCGGCCCCGCTGAGCGCCATCCGGGGCCGCTACGACGCGCTCGTCGCGGCGCTGCGCCGGGGCGAGGGCGGCGCCCGCGCCAAGGTCGCGCCGTTCGGCCTCGACCCGGCGAACAACACGCTCCGCGTCCACCCCTTCGCGTCGCTGACGGGCGAGGAGCTCGACGCGTACTTCGCCGAGCACAAGGACGCGCTCGAGAACCCGCTGCACTCCATGGGCTTCCGCACCATCGGCTGCTTCCCCTGCACGACGCCGGTGCTGCCGGACGAGCCCGAGCGCGCCGGGCGCTGGCGCCACCTGGCCAGCGTCGAGTACTGCGGGATCAACCCGGTGGACCGGGGAGACACAGACGGCGGCGTCGAGCTCGACGACCGCTACAAGGGCCTGTTCGCGGCGTGATGATCGCCTGCGAACAGCGGTTCGCGGCAGCTCGATCTTGACTCAAACGGCATGCAGGGAGATTTGCCCCGCATGCCGGCGAGCTACTTCGACGTAGACGGCACCCTGGTCACGACCAACCTCGTGCACCCGACGGTGTTCTACATGCTGAACCAGCCAACGCCGATGCACAGCCTCGCGAAGCTCGGCCGCGCCCTCGTGAAGGCGCCGTGGATGGCGATGGCGGAGCTCCAGGATCGGCGCCTCTTCAACGAGCTGCTCTTCAGCTCGTTCGAGGGCGTCTCCGAGGATCGCCTCGTGGCGCTCGCGGAGGAGGCGTTCGCGAAGGTGCTCAAGCCGGCCATCTACGCGAAGGCGCGGGACCTCGTGAAGTGCAGCCTCGACAAGGGGCACGACGTCATCCTCATCTCCGGCGCGCTGGATTTCCTGATGCAGCTGCTCGCCGATCACCTCGGCGCGACGGGCATCATCGCGAACCGCCTCGAGGTGAAGGATCGGTTCGCGACGGGCAAGCTCCTGCGCCCCGTGGTGGCCGGGCCCGAGAAGGCGCGGCTCATCCGCGAGCACGCCCACGCGCACGGGCACGACCTCGACGAGTGCTTCGCCTACTCGGACAGCTACTCGGACGTCCCGATGCTCTCGGTCGTCGGCTACCCGGCGGCGGTGAACCCGGACCGCAAGCTCAAGCTGCTCGCGCAGGCGTACCACTGGCCGATCCTCGATCTCGCCGCATGACCCCCGCCTCCCCCGGACGACGGCGGGAGGCCACCACGACCCAGCCCAACACGTCGCACCCCCTGCTCTGAAGGTCCCATGAGCCATCCTTGCGTCGTCACGCTAGACAGCCGCAGCGCCCCCCGGGTGCTCTTCTCAGGCGACCAGCTGGTCGAGGTCGACCTGCCCACCGGCACCCGGGTGCTCTACGCGAAGCCGCCCCTCGAGCCGCTGAAGGACGTCGACGCCGCGATCCGCTACGCGATCAACCACCCGTACAACTCGGAGCCGCTCTACGCGAAGCTCCGCCCGGGGATGAAGGTCACGATCGCGGTGGACGACATCTCGCTGCCGCTGCCCCCGATGAAGCGCCCCGACATCCGCGAGCGGGTGCTCACCATCGTGCTCGACCTGCTCGCCGACTACGGCGTCGACGACGTGGAGATCATCATCGCGACGAGCGTCCACCGGCGGATGAAGGACTGGGAGGTCCGCCACATCGTCGGCGACCGGATCTTCAACGCCTACTGGCCGAAGAAGCTCTACAACCACGACGCCGAGAACCTCGCCAACATGAAGCACGTCGGCACGACCGACCTCGGCGAGGAGGTCGAGCTCAACAAGCGCGCGGTCGACAGCGACCTCGTGATCTACGTGAACCTGAACCTCGTCCCGATGGACGGCGGGCACAAGTCGGTCACCGTCGGCCTGTGCGGGTACCGGAGCCTGCGCGCGCACCACAACCCGCGGGTGATGCGCGACTGCTACTCGTACATGGACCCGAAGAGCTCCGCGCTGCACACGAGCGTCGAGCGCATGGGCCGTGTGGCCAACAAGAAGCTCAACGTCTTCACGATCGAGACGACGATCAACAACCGCATGTTCGATCGCCCGCTCGAGTTCCTCGCGAAGAACGAGGACGACCTGAGCGCGGGCGAGAAGAGCGCGCTGCGCGCCCTCCGGTTCACGCTCTCCAAGGTGCCGCAGCCCGCGCGCCAGGCGATCTTCCAGCGCGTCCCCTCGCCGTTCGGGGTGACGGGGGTGTTCGCCGGCGAGACCGAGGCCGTCCACGAGCACACGCTGAAGCGCAGCTTCGACCAGTACCTCGTCCCGGTCACGGGCCAGGCCGACATCCTGATCACGGGCATCCCGTACATCAGCCCGTACAACGTGAACTCGTTCCTGAACCCGCTGCTCGTGCAGGTGATGGCGAACGGCTACATGTTCAACCTCTACCGCGGCGCGCCGATGCTCAAGAAGGGGGGGACGATGATCATCCTCCACCCCTGCACCGACCTGTTCGACAACGAGCACCACGCCCCGTACATCGAGTTCGTGCACCGGCTCCTGCCGGAGACGCGGGACGCGATGGAGCTGCACAAGCGGTACGAGAAGAAGTTCTCGGAGAACCCCGCGTACATCGAGATGTACCGCTTCGGGCACGCGTACCACCCGACCCACCCGTTCTTCATGTGGTACTGGGGCGAGGCGGGGCGGCAGCACATCGGCCGGATGATCGTGGTCGGCGCCGACAACGAGTACATCCCGCAGCTGCTCGGCTGGGAGACGGCGCGCACGATGGACGAGGCGCTCCGGATGGCGAAGCAGTCGGCCCCGCCCACGCCGGAGATCATGGCCCTGCACAGCCCGCCGATCTTCATGGCCGACGTGACGGCCTAGCGAGCCCGCGGGGGGAGCCACCTTGCGGCTGCACCTCGTCGACGGCACCTACGAGCTCTTCCGCGCGCACTACTCCAAGCGGCCCGAGCACCGCGCGCCCGGCGGCTGGGACGCGAAGGCGACCGTGGGCGTCGCCGCCTCGCTCCTCGCGCTGCTGCACGGCGTGGACGAGGAGGTCACGCACCTCGCCGTCGCCTTCGACAACCCGATCCGCTCGTTCAGGAACGACCTGTTCGCCGGGTACAAAAGCGACGAGGGGATGGATCCCGAGCTGCGCCGGCAGTTCGATCCGGTCGAGGAGGCGGTGCGCGCGCTCGGGGTCGTCGTCTGGTCGATGGACGCCTTCGAGGCGGACGACGCGCTCGCGACGGCGGCGGCGCGGTTCCGGGGCGCGGTGGAGCAGGTGCGAATCCTCAGCCCGGACAAGGATTTCGGGCAGTGCCTTGCCGGCGATCGGGTCGTGCAGGTCGACCGCCGGAAGGAGAAGGTCATCGACGAGGCGGCGATGCGCGCCGCGCGGGGCGTTTCGCCGGCGAGCATCCCGGACTTCCTCGCGCTCACGGGGGACGACGCCGACGGCATCCCTGGCCTCCCGGGCATCGGCGAGCGGACGGCGGCCGCGCTGCTCGGCGCGTACGGGCACCTCGAGCGGATCCCGGACGACCCGGCCTCGTGGTCGGTGGCGGTGCGCGGCGCGGACCGGATCGGGCGCGCGCTGGTAGCGCAGCGGGAGGACGCGCTGCTCTACCGGACGCTGGCGACGCTCCGGACCGACGTGCCGCTCGAGGAGGGCCTCGACGACCTGCGCTTCCGCGGCGTGCCGCGCGACCGCTTCGAGGCGTGGTGCGACGCGATGGACGTGCGCACGCTGAAGTCGCGGCCGACGCGCTGGGCACCTTAGAGCCTTCCGGCGATCTTCGTTAAGGCAGCTTCCTCGCCGGCGCCTTGAGCTCGGCGAGCACGCGCTCGCGGATGAGCGAGATCGGCGGCGAGCCGTGCGAGAGGAGCGCGTCGTGGAAGCCACGCAGCGAGAACGCCGGGCCCAGGGCCGCCTTCGCCTCCTCGCGGAGCTTCAGGATCTGGAGCTTGCCGAGCGTGTAGGCGAAGTAGCCGGGGTCGAACGTCGCGCGCACCGCCTGCTCCCGCGCCGTCGCGCGGTCCTGGAAGCAGTCGTCGACGAAGCGGCGCTCGGCCTCGTCGAGGGTCATGCCCTCGGCGTGGACCCCGAGCGACACGACCACCCTGCAGTCGCGCAGCAGCGCGTCCGCGAGCTGGCCGAGGCGGTTCTGCGGGTCCTCCTTGCCGAACCCTTGCTCGATCATCATCTGCTCGACGTAGTGGGCCCAGCCCTCCACGAACGAGTAGCTCCCGAACATCTTCTGCGTGTCCGTCGGCGCGCGGTTCTCCCACAGGCCCTGGACGAAGTGCCCCGGGTAGACCTCGTGCACCGTCGTCGACAGCAGCGTGCCCCGCAGCATCACGTACTCCTCCTGCTCCTTCCGGGGCCAGGAGGGGTCCGGCTTCGTGATGTAATAGAACGCCTCGAGCCCCTTCCGATCGAACGGCCCCGGCGCGTCGAGGAAGGCGGCGTTCCAGCGCATGTAGGGCGGCGTCTCCTTCACGATCGCCCGCTCGTCGGACGGGAGGCTCACGATCTCCTTGTCGACGATGAACTTGCGCGCCGATTCCATCAGCCGCGTCGCCTCGGCGAGGAGCTGCTCCGCCTTCGGCCGGGAGGTCTTCACCTTCCTGGCGAGCTCCTGGTAGGCCGCCTTGTTCGCCGCGAGGTCGTCCTCGCCCATCTTCTTGAACTCGGCGAGCGGCATCGAGAGCCCCTCCTGCGCGAGAAGGAGCTTCCTGTACCGCGCCTCCCCGAGCACGTGGCTCGCGTCGCCCTTCGGCAGCTCGACCTTCGCGAGGTGCTCCGCGAGCTCCGCCGCCGCGGCGGCGAACGCGGCGTTCGTCTTCTCGAAATCGGCCTGGAACGCGGGGTCGCCCACGCCCTTGAGCAGCTTGACGACGTCGCCGCGCAGGTACTCGGCGTAGCCCCGGAAGATCTTCACGGCGACCTCGATCACCGGCTTCGGCATCGGGCTCGCGAGGTTCTCGAGGATACGGGGCACCTGGACGAGCGCCGCCTTCTCGTGCTCGAGGAGGCGCCGCGCGCGCTCGGGCAGCGGCGCGTACGCGCGATCGAGGTACTGGTTCACGCCGAACAGGTCGCTGTAGAACTGCGGCCGCCGGCGCCACTCCTCGATGTCCCTCCCGCCGAAGATCTTGAGATCGATCTGCTGGAGGAGGAGCGCGCGATCGAGCGCCTCGTCCGGGGAGAGCGCCGCGGCGTCGACGGCGGCGAGCGCCGCGCGGTCGCGCTCGAGGCGCGCGAGCCGCCGCTCGATCGCCGCGGCGGCGTAGTCGCCGACCTTGCCGTCTTGCTCGTGCAGCCCGCGCGAGCGCGCGAAGGCCGGCTCGTCCGCGACCCACTCGCGCAAGATCCGATCGCGCAGCGCGGTGAACGGCTCGCGCGGCGCGTCCGCCGGCCGCGCGGGCTCCGCCGTCGCAGCCTGAGGCGGCGCCGCGGCCGGAGCGAGCGCCGTGCCGGGGGGCGGAGGCGGCGTCGAGACGCTCCCGCCGCAGGCGGCGAGGACCGCGAACGGCGCGAGCAGCGCGAGACGGCGCCAGCGCGAGCGGCGGAGTGGTGTGGGGGCGGGTGCGGCCATGACGCGCGCGAGCCTGTCAAAGCGGCCCGCGCAGGTCAACGGCGCAGGTCAGTCGCGGAGCGCGCGATCGATGATCGTGTCCACGTGCGAGAGCGCGTGGTCGAGGTCGAAGCAGCGCGCGATTTCGTCCGGGGCGAGCAGCGCGGCGACGTCGGCGTCGGCGGCGAGGTTGTCGCGGAAGCGGCCCTCGCCCGCGATGGCGCGCATCGCGCAGCGCTGCACCAGCTCGTAAGCCGCCTGCCGCGGCCTGCCCTTCTGGACGAGCGCCAGGAGCACCGCCTCGCTGAAGAAGAGCTCGCCCGTGCGGTCGAGGTTCTCGCGCATCTTCTCGGGGTACGCGACGAGCCCCTCCACGAGCCCCGCGGCGCGGTCGAGCATGAACCCGAGCGTCGAGGTCGCGTCGGGCGCGATCATCCGCTCGACCGACGAGTGCGAGATGTCGCGCTCGTGCCACAGCGGCACGTTCTCGAGCGCCGGGATCACGGCCGCGCGCACGATGCGCGCGAGGCCGCACAGGTTCTCGCTGAGGATGGGGTTGCGCTTGTGGGGCATCGCGCTCGAGCCCTTCTGCCCCACGGAGAAGCGCTCCTCCGCCTCGCGGACCTCGGTGCGCTGCCAGTGCCGCACGTTGGTCGCGAGCCGCTCGATGCCCGCCGCGATGAGCGAGAGCGCGGCGAACAGCTCGGCGTGGCGGTCGCGCGCGACGACCTGTGTCGAGACCGTCTCGGGGCGCAGCCCCAGGGCGGCGAGCGCGCGCTCCTCGATGCGCGGCGACAGGTGCGCGTACGTGCCAACGGCGCCCGCGATCTTCCCGACGGCGATCGCCTGGCGCGCCGCGAGCAGGCGCGCCTTCCCGCGCTTCATCTCCGCGAGGTGGCCGGCGAGCGCCAGGCCGAACGTGATCGGCTCCGCGGCGATGCCGTGGCTCCTGCCGATCATCGGCGTGCGCCGGTGCTCGTCCGCGCGCCGCGCGAGCGCACCGCAGAGGTTGTCGAGCCGCGCCAAGAGCATGTCGGCCGCGCGGACCAGGAGCAACGCGAGGCTCGTGTCGAGCACGTCGCTCGAGGTCATCCCCCGGTGCAGCCACCGCGCGCCCTCGCCCGCGAGCTCCTCGACGTGGGTCAGGAACGCGATGACGTCGTGCTTGACCGTGCGCTCGATCGCATCGATCCGCGCCGGATCGAGCGAGAGCTGCTTCGCCCGGATCCCCTTCGCGATGCCGGCGGGCACGAGCCCTTCGGCCTCCATCGCCTCGCAGGCGGCGAGCTCTACCTCGAGCCAGGTCGAGAATCGGGTGGCGGGCGACCAGAGCTCTTCGAATTCGGCGGGAGTGTAGCGGGGGATCATGGGCGGGACGCTGCGAAGGTCTGGAGGGTGCGTCAAGGATGGAGTGGTCCCGGGAGGTCCGGGCGCGCGCCCTGGGACGTTCGCGCCGGCTCGCGCTGCTCGCCCGCGCGAGCGTCCGCCTGTGCACGGCGGTGCATGGCGCGCGCGCCGCGCGCGGCGGGGCGCTTGCGGAGGCGCGGCGCGCGGCGAACGTTGGCGCGATGCCAACCGAAGCACCGGCGCCCGCGCGCGCCGATCAGGGCAGGCCGTTCGCCCGCACGCCGCACGCGGCGGGCGACGCCGGGCCAGAGACGCTGCCCGCCGGGGCGAGCGAGCCGAGCGGTGTCGGCCAAGCGCCGCGCGTCCCGTGGGGCGAGCCTGGGCGCCGCGAGCCCGCGGGGCGCGCCGGCGGCGCGGCCGCCGACGCGAGCGAGCCGGCCGCCGTGCGCGAGCCGGCGCCCGTGAGCGAGCCGGCCCGCGCGAGCGCGCGCGCGGGTCGCCGGGTGAGATCGTACATCGTGGTGGTCGCGATGGACCTGTCCGAGCCGGGCGGGCGGGCGTGGCGCTTCGCCTTCGATCTGGCGGCGCTCCGCGGCGAGACGGAGATCCACGCCGTGGTCGTCGGCCCGCGGCAGGTCGCCCCCGCGGTGCGCGACGTGACGACGCCGGGCGCGTCGTCGCCGCCGTCGCTGCGCGTGCTCCAGCACCGGTTCGCGGATGGCCAGGCCCGGCTCATGGCGATGCACTTCCGCACGGGCCGGCCGGACCGCGCCATCGTCTCGCTCGCGCGGGAGCTCAGCGCCGATCTCATCGTCGTGGCCACGCACCCGCAGTCGCGGCTGCAGCGGCTCTTCGGCGGCTCGACCGCCGATCGGATCGCGCGGAACGCGCCGTGCCCGGTCGTCGTGGTGCGCCCCAAGGAGGACGACGACGCCGACGCCGCCAACTACGACCCCAGGCTGCGATGAGGCGGAGGCGCGCGGCGGCCCGCCGCGCGCTCGACGTCGCCCGCGCGCGGATCACCGTCGCTGCGCGCTGGGGGGCTGCGCGCCGGCCTGCGCCGCCGGGCCGAGCTCGCCGGGCGCGCTGACGCCCTCGGCCTTGCCCCCTTCGCGCGTGTCCGCGTAGCCCCACGCGACGCCGGCGGCGTCGACGAGGAGGTTGTTCGCGTCGCCGATCGGCATCGGGTCGAGCACGAGGACGTGCCCTCGCCGCGCGAGGTCGTCGAGGGCGGCCTGCGGCGGAGGCGTCAGCCGCTCGACGCGCACGCGATCCGGCATCCACTGGTGATGGATGCGCGCGTGGCGGACCGCTTCGTCGATCGTCATCCCGTGGTCGACCAGGTTGCGGAGGACCTGCGCCACGGTGTTCGGGATCGTGTCGCCGCCGGGCGATCCGAGGACGAGCGCGACCTTGTCGTCGCGGCTCACGATGGTCGGCGTCATCGAGCTCGCCATGCGCTTGCCCGGCGCCACGGCGTTGATGCCCGTCTCGGAGAACGCGCCCATCGCGTTGCCGAGCAGGATGCCGGTGCCGGGGATCACGACGCTCGCGCCGAAGCTCGCCGACTGGGTGGTCGTGCACGAGACCGCGTTGCCCTGCGCGTCGATCACCGAGAAGTGCGTCGTCTGCGGGGACTCCGGCGCGGCGGCGCTCGAGGGCGCCGCGATGTCGGCCGCCGGCGTGGCCCGCTCGGGGTCGACCGGCGGCCTGCGGCGCATCAGGTAGGCCCCGTCGAGGAGCTGCGCGAGCAGCGGCGCCGTCTCGGGCCCGACGAAATCGGGATCGGCGCTCACCTTGCGCCGATCGGCGTACGCTCGCTTCGCCGCCTCGACGAACAGGTGCAGCGACAGGGCCGAGTCGACGGGCGCCTCGTGCGCCTTGAGCCGCTCGAGCGTGAGCATGATCTCCGCGAAGGCGACGCCGCCCATCGAGGGCGGCGGCATCGTGTCGACGGTGAAGCCGCGGTACGAGAACCGGAGGGGCGCGCGCCACTTCGCCTGGTAGGCGGCGAGGTCGGCCTCCCTGATGTGGCCGCCGCGCTCGCGCATCGCGCCGGCGATCTTCCGGGCGATCGCGCCCTCGTAGAACGCGCGCGGCCCCTCCGCGGCGAGCGTCTCCAGGGTGCGGGCGAGGTCGAGCTGGCGCACCAGCTCGCCCTGAGCGACCGGCCCCTTGCCCCGCCCCCAGATGGCGCTCGCGGCCCGATCGGCCTTCAGCCGCGGCCACGCCCAGCGCAGCGTCAGCGCCTGCCGCGCGCCGAGGCGGTGCCCCTTGCGCGCGAGGGAGATCGCCGGGGCCAGGAGCTCGGCGAGCGGGCGGGCGCCGAACCGCTGGTGCGCCAGGGCGAGGCCGGCGACCGAGCCCGGGACGCCGGCGGACGCATAGCCGTGCGCGCCGGCGCGCACCATCGCCATGTTCGACTCGGTGGTCACCGACGCCGGCGCGGCCTCGCGGAAGTCGATCGCCTGCGTCTCGCCGTTCGCGAGGCGCACCAGCATGAAGCCGCCGCCGCCGATGTTGCCCGCGCTCGGGTGGGTCACCGCCAGCGCGAACGCCACGGCGACCGCGGCGTCGACCGCGTTGCCGCCGTGCCGCAGCACGTCGGCGCCGGCGTGCGTCGCGTGCTCCTCGACCGAGGTCACGAGCCCGGCGTCCCCGCGCACCGCCCGCGGGCCGCCCGAGGCGAGCGCGATCGGCGGCTCCGGCGGCAGCGGCTCCGGCGCCGCGGCGCTCGCGGGAGCCGCGGCGGCGCTCGCGGCCTGCGGCGCGGCGCTCGCGCTGGCGACGGCCGGCGCGCCCGAGGTCGCGGGCGCCTCCGGGTGCGGTGCGGGCGGCGTGCGGGTCTCGCAGCCCGCGAGCAGCGCGAGGGCGAGCGCCCAGCGCAGCCTCGAACGACGGAGCAGGGTCATCAGGGTGGGCGCGAATCTACTACGGTGCCGGAAAGAGCCGGGCCGGGCCGCGCAGGGCGACCCGGCCCGGGGACGTGGTTCAGGGTGCGAGGGTGCGCTGCGGCGCGCGCTGGAGCCGCCCGGAGGCGCCTCCAGCGCGGGCCGTCAGCAACACCGGGCTCCGGCTCAGGAGCGCTTGCGGCGGCGCGCGGCGGCCACGCCCACGCCGGCGGCGAGCGCCGCGAGCCCGGTGCCCGCGAACGGCGCGGAGGAGGACCCCGGCGCGGCGGCGCAGGAGACGCTGGCCTCGGCCTCGGCGTGAGCGTCCACCTGGATCTCGAGCGAGCTCAGGTAGTCCAGGCAGTCCTGCAGGCTCCCGGCGACATCGACATACTGATCGTTGCAGAACAGGGCGCCTTCCGGCTCCGTGCACTTCGCTTCACACCCGCCCTGGAGCTCGACCGTGCAGTTCGCATTGCAGTCGATATCGCAGTCGAAGTTCGCCTCGGCCTTGCACTCCCCTTGGCAGCTCGCGTCGCATTTTGCCTGGCAATCTGCGCTCGGCGGCGTCCCCTCGCAGCTGGCGCTGCACTCGCCGTCGCAGCTCGCCTTGCAGGCCCCCTCGCACTCGGCCTGCGAGCCGCTGGAGTTGGCGCTCGCCGAACACTTGGCGCTGCAGTCCGCCTTGCAGCTCCCCGAGCAGCTCGCCCTGCAGTCGAAGCTCCCGGGATCGACGTCGCACTTCGCAGTGCATTCCCCGGAGCAATCGACGTTGCAGTCGGCGCTCGCGCTGGCGTTGCACGAGCCCTCGCACCGCCCGGCGCACGCCGCAGTCAGGCTGACCGGCTCGCAGCTCGCAGTGCAGCCGCCCGAGGTTCTGAACTCGCAGTTTGCGCTCGCCGCGAGCTGGATGTTTCCACATGCCTCCGGGCCGGGCGCCGCCCACGCGGACGAGGTGATGGCCAGAGGGATCGCAAAAGTAAACGCACTCACAAAAAGCTGAGCAATGGTCCGTCGCATGCCAATTCTCCTGGGTTCAGAGCGCGGTATCCGCGTGTGGTCTCCGCAGGTGTTGCAATCGGACGACCAGCGCCACCCTTTGAAGCATTTCCCAAGAAAAAAGTCTCGCCGGTCGTGCCTGCTCGGCCATGGCGTATCGCTAAGTTCACGGTCTCATGTTGCGCCATGCCACACTGAGCGCATGTCCGCACAGGTGCGGATATCTGCGACGTGGTGATCAGCGGCTCACAGTGTCGGCGATTTGCCCCGTTCCGTAGCGCGCCACCACGCCCTTGCGAGCTCTGCCCGGGGTCGGCTGGCTAAGGAAGTCCCCGCCGACGGCCCAGAAGGCCCCTTCCCCGTCGGCCCACACGGCGTGGAGATCGGCGTAGGGCTCGTCGGTGAACTCATCGATCCAGGCCCCGTCGACGAGGCGCTGCTTCAGACCTCCATACCCGACGATCGCGACCTCCCCCGGGCGACCGCAGGCGACGCCGTTCACGTCGTTGGTGAGCTCTATCTCGAGCCGGCGCCACGCCGCGCCGTCCGAGCGGAGCACGTCTCTCCCGCCGACCGCGTACACCTCTTCACGGCTGCAGCCGGCGGTCGTGAAGAGGGTGCCCTGCGCGAGCGGCGGATCGGACTGCAATTCCCAGGTCGTGCCCGAGCGGTGCCAGATCACGCCGAACTCGCCGACGACGTAGAGGTCGTCGGACGATTGTCCCCATACCTTGTAGAGCGCCCGGCCGGTCGCCACCGGCAGCGGCTCTGGCGACCACGCGCTGCCGTCCCAGCGGAGGACGATATCCTTCTGTGCGTCCGCGCCGCTGCCGGGCATGCCGCCGACGGCCCAGGCGTCGTCGGGAGAGAACGCGATCACGCCCCACAGCGTCGCGTCCGTCCCCGTCTTGTGCTCCGTGAACGTCGCGCCGTCCCACCGCGCGGCGCGGCCGCGCTCGCCGACCATCCAGACGTCGTTCGGACCGGAGCCGGCCACCCACCAGAAGGTCTCGTCCCCGCCCGCCGGGAGCTCGCGCCACGTCGCCCCGTCGTAGTGCAGCGCGAGCGTCGCGAGCCCCGTGTTGCCGAGCGGCCCCCCCACGGCGAACACGTCGTCGGGCGCCGTCCCCCAGATCGACAGGACCGCGCGATCGAGATCGCCCTCGTCGAGCAGCACGCGCCACGCCGGCGGCTCCTCTTCGGGCGGACTCACAGGATCGTCGGGGCAGCCGGCGAGGGCGACCGCGCCGAGCGCCGCCACGGCAATGGAGTGAAAGCGGGTGCGCATGGGATAGAAGACCAGCCTGGAGAGGCCCTGCCGTCGCGCCGCCGACGTCGGCCACGCACGCATCCGGCGAGCATCCACCTGGAGCGCCGCTGTGGAGGGGCTCAGTTGCAGAACACGTCGGTCTGCTTCGGATAGTAATAGACGAAGATGTTGCAGTGCTCGTTCTTCTCGACGATCGGCCCGAACGTGTAGCAGCAATCGAGCGCTTCGTCGGCGGTCCCGTTCTTTGTCACGTCGTACTCGTCGAGGCCGCTGCACCCCACGGACGGGTCCGGCGGCTGCCACTCATAGGTGCACCCGTACCAGACGCCGCCGTTCATCGGGAGCTCCCTGTCGAGCTCCGGCGCGATGAGCATCGGCGGATCGTCCCACGCGCTCGATGTGTAGAAGCGATCCGAGGCCGGAGGCGTGCCGATGGTCTTGCCGTCCCATGCGTACATGTCGAACCGCGTGCCTCGGCTGTGGAAATGGCCGTTGGCGCCGATGATCTTCACGGGCGAGGGGCTGTTGATCTGGCACGAGCCCTCGAACGTGGGCCGCGGGTTCGACTGACAGACACGGATGGACTGCTTTGTCGCGAAGACAGTGCCCATCTCGGCCTTGACCTCGGCGTCGGGCAGCGCCCAGAAGTTCACCCGGACGCGGCCGACCGCCGTGGGGGTCTTCTGCGACGCCGCATTGACGTAGTGCGTCTGCAGCATCAGCCACTCGTCGGGCGCGAGGACGTTCGCGACACCCTCGGGGAACTCCCAGTCGAGGTGGCCGTTCTGCTGGGAGTTGGCGATGAGCGGCCAGTCGGCCCAGTTGGGGCTCTTGAAGCACTCCCCCACCCCGTTCTGGTTCTTCTGGATGCGCCCGCCCTCCGGCCCCAGCCCCTTCACGGTCTTCACGCGGAAGATGTTCATGTGGTGTGAGCCGTCGCGCTGCGCGATCTGCACGCGGTGGAGGTTCACGGGCGCGCTCGGGTCCAGCCCGTTCGACGCGGCGAGCTCGCTGACCTTGAAGAAGTAGCAGTCCTGCTGCTCGACCCCCGGCGGCACCTCGGTCTCCTCGGTCTGCATCTGGAAGCCCTGGCCCGCGGGCGGCACATCGAGCAGCGACTCGTCGACCGGCGCGGGCGTCTCGCCCCCGCCCCCGTCGACGCAGGCCACGGCCCCCAGCACGAGAGGAAGCAAACCAAGCGTCAGCGATCGAGCAGCCATGAATCCCTCCAGGCAATCGCGCAGCGATGATGAAAGATATACACGGCTGCACATTTTCAGGGCGCCCGTGTCACCGGGCAGGCATGGTTCCGTCGGGCGCCGGGGCGTCGTGGCCGAGCGGGGGCAGGTGCTGCTAGGATGTGGGAGAGGTTCAACCATGGCGGCGCCCAAGAAATGCGGTCCACACACGGAGCTCGCCTCGAACGAGGCGACGCGCATCACCCGGTGCACGTGTGGCACCGTCCACGTGACACTCATCGGTCCTGGCGTGACGTTTCGCATGCCAGCGGACGCGTTCCGCGGCGTCGCCTCCGGGCTCAAGGCAGCGGCCGAGCGGCTTGACGACGACGCGCGTTTCGGCACGACCTCCATCAATTAGCTTGCGCGCCCGCTGCGGAGCGGCCTACCAGTGGCTTCGCCGCTGAGATCTCTCTCTCCTCGGATGGCCGCTGGTAGAAAGAGGCGCCTTTCGTGTACGACGACGACGCGGAGCACTGGGTCGGCAAGACGTTCGCTGGGACGTGGTGGATCGAGCGCGTGCTCGGCACCGGCGGCATGGGGAGCGTGCTGCTCGGGCGGGCGGCGGACGGCTCGCAGGTCGCGCTCAAGGTGCTGCACCCGGAGCTCAACGCGATCGCCGAGGTGCGGAAGCGCTTCCTGCGCGAGGGGTTCATCGGGAACACGCTCGGCGGGACGGACGCGGTGCCCGGCGTGGTCCGCCTGCTCGGCTCCGGCGAGACGCCGGAGGGGCTCGCGTACCTGACGATGGAGGCGCTCCAGGGCGAGACGCTCTTCGATCGGATGGCGCGCACCGGGACGATGCCTGCCGGCGAGGTGCTCGCGCTCGCGGACCAGGTGCTCGAGACGCTGGCGATCGCGCACGCGCGCGGCGTCGTGCACCGCGATCTCAAGCCCGAGAACATCCACCTCGGCAACGACGGGCGCGTGCGCATGCTCGACTTCGGCATCGCGCGCGTCGTCGACGGGCTCACGGGCCTGCCCGAGAAGACCGCCACAAAGACGGGCATGATCATGGGCACGGCGACGTACATGGCGCCGGAGCAAGCGACGGGGCTCATCCACGACATCGACGGGCGCACGGATCTCTTCGGGCTCGGGGCGACGATGTTCCGGCTGCTCTCGGGCCGACAGGTGCACGGCGAGGTCACGGAGGCCATGGAGGTCATCGCCGCCGCGACCGAGGCCGCGCCGCCGCTCGCCTCGGTCGCGCCCGGGATCTCGCCCGCCGTCGCGGCCGTTGTCGATCGCTCGCTGGCGTTCATCAAGTTCCATCGCTACCCGAACGCCGAGACCATGCGCGCGGACGTCCGCGCTGTACGCGCAGGCGCGCTGCCTCCGTACGCGCAGGCCGTCATCGAGGGGCGCATCCGCGCCGGCCAGCCGATCTCTCAGCCGGCGCCTCCGCTGCACGCCGGCGGTTCGCCGAGCGCGCGCCCGCAGCCGACCGTTGTGGAGCCGCCCGCGGCCCCTGGCCACTCGATGAGCCGACCGGAGCGAACGCTCGACGACAACCAGCCTTCGCATCGCCGCGCCGGCGCGCCGCTCTCGCAGCTGTCGACGGGCAAGCTGCTCCTGCTCGTCGGCAGCGCCTCGCTCGTCACGGGCGTCATCGTGGCGGTGCTCGTCGGCCTGCTGGTGATGAGCCGCTGATGGACCGCGAGCGCGCCGCCAGGGGCGCGCTCGTCGACGTGGAGGGGAGCGTCGGAGGATCCGTCGTCGCGCTGTTGCTGAGCCGCTGATGGGCCGCGAGCGCGCCGCAGGGGGCGCGCTCGTCAGGTGGAGGGATCGTCGGGGGAAGGTGCCGGCGGGGCAGCGGGGCCCCGCCGCGGTCACTCGCGCTCGTCGAGCGGCGTGTAGTCGACGGCGTTCTCGCCCGTGTAGATCTGCCGCGGACGGCCGATCTTGCCGGTCGGGTCGTCGTTCATCTCCTTCCAGTGGGCGATCCAGCCGGGGAGGCGTCCGAGCGCGAACATGACGGTGAACATGTTCGTGGGGAAGCCGAGCGCGCGGTAGATGATGCCGCTGTAGAAGTCGACGTTCGGGTAGAGCTTCCGCTCGACGAAGTACGGATCCTTCAGCGCGGTCTCCTCGAGGCGCTGCGCGATGTCGAGCAGCGGATCCTTGATGCCGAGCTTCGCCAGGATCTTGTCGGCGGCCGCCTTGATGAGGACGGCGCGCGGGTCGTAGTTCTTGTAGACGCGGTGGCCGAAGCCCATCAGGCGGAAGTTCGAGGTCTTGTCCTTCGCGAGCTTGACGAACTTCGAGACGTCGCCGCCGTCGGCGCGGATCGCCTCGAGCATCGTCACGACCTCCTGGTTCGCGCCGCCGTGGAGCGGGCCCCAGAGCGCGCAGATGCCCGCGGCGACCGAGGCGAAGAGGTTCGCCTTCGAGCTCCCGACGAGGCGCACCGTCGACGTCGAGCAGTTCTGCTCGTGATCGGCGTGCAGGATCAGGAGCAGGTTCAGCACCTTCACGATGTCCTCGTCGATCTCGTACGGCTCCGCCGGGACCGAGAACATCATGTTGAGGAAGTTCGCGCAGTACGAGAGCGAGTTCTGCGGGTAGACGAACGGCTGGCCGATCGACTTCTTGTACGAGAACGCGGCGATCGTGCGCACCTTCGAGAGCAGCCTCGCGATGGTGATGTCGAGGTGCTCGGTGTTCTTCACGTCGATCGCTTCCGGGTAGTAGCTCGACAGCGAGAGCACCATCGCGGACAGGATCGCCATGGGGTGCGCCGTCGACGGGTAGCCGTCGAAGAAGCGCTTCATGTCCTCGTGGATCAGCGAGTGCCGGGTGAGCAGCGTGGAGAACCGGGACAGCTCGCTCTTGCTCGGCAGCTTGCCGTAGATCAGGAGGTACGAGGTCTCCACGAAGGTCGACTTCTCGCCGAGCTGCTCGATCGGGATGCCGCGATAGCGGAGGATGCCCTTCTCGCCATCGAGGAACGTGATGGAGCTCGTGGTCGAGGCCGTGTTGACGAAGGCCGGGTCGATACAGACGTACCCGGTCTTCGCGCGAAGGGATGCGACGTCGATCGCCTTCTCCCCCTCGGTGCCCGTGATCACAGGCAGCTCGATCGTCTGCTCCCCACCGTTCTTCTTCAGCGTTAACTTCGCGGTCTCCTGCACGCCTCCTCCTTCCGCCGCAGCGCGGCGTAAGCTATCACGGGCCAAGGGAAGAATGCTTCCCCGAGAAAATGAGGTGATGCATTTGAGCGAGCCGGTCGTGCGGGGGGAGCTGGCCCACCACCCGGAGGCGCCTCGGTTCGCGGCCGAGGTGCGTCGAGTCCACGGGCGTTACGCCGACGAGGTCGTCGCTCGCTACCGGCTCTGCCCGTTCATGCGCGACGCTGCAACCGGATTCGGACGCTTTTACGTCCTGCTCGATCGCGAGCCCGTCCTGGAGACGGCGCTGGCGGCGATGGAGGAGGCCGACTCCGCGGTCGTGCACCTGGTTTTCCCGTGCATCCATACTCCGTCGCCTCAGTTCGAGCGCTTCGCGTCGCGCCTGGGCGAACAGCTGCGGCGGCGGCTCAGCCCCGCTCCGGTGCTGGCCGCGTTCCACCCCGAGATGGCAGGGGACGAGACGAGCTCGCACCGGCTCGTCGGTCTCCTGCGACATGCACCAGATCCGTTTGTGCAAACGATTCCAGAGGGGCTGAACCATACGGGGACCGTCCTCGCCGGGGCGGGCGTCGAGCCCGCGGAAGACCCCGCTGAGGACAATTACCGACGGCTTCAAGGGGCTGGGATCGCCGCAGTCAAGATGAGGCTCGAGGAGATCATGGCAGATCGGGACTCGAGTTATGCGCCCTCGCTCGCGCGGCTCGGTCTGAGCCGCCCCGGTCCGCGCTTCGACCCCATCCCGCCGCGATAGCGCGCAGCCGAACGGCGCGGTCTGTCGCGCGCGAAACCCACATTAAACGCACGCGAAACGCGTGCGAAACACGAGATCTCGGCGCCTCGCTGGCACTCGGTTCAACCCGCGGGCGAGCGGGGCGGCGCTGGACTCGATCCGTCGGAGCCGGCCTTTGCCTCGCGCTGGGCGAGCAGCGGCATCAGGTACGGGAAGCCGGCCGCCATCGTGTCGAGGTGGGGATCGATCTGGGCGGCCAGCCAGAAGAGGAGCACGCAGGCCCGCTCGACGTAGAACCAGTCCTCCGGGTACTCGAACGACCGCATCAGCTCCTGGAGCTCGCCGCGCTCCAGCTCGGGGTCCGCCAGCCGCTCCAGCTGCTCGGGGCGGGCGCGCATCAGCGCCGCCGGCGTGCGATCCTGGATCTTGAGCAGCTTCGCGAAATAGGTCTTCACGGTCCGCTCGAGGAGCGCGTCGTTGCCCCCGGGCGCGACGAAGCCCATCCTCCGGAAGCCGCGCACGACCGCCGCGTCGTCCTGCGCGAAGATGCCCTTCAGGATGTCGAGCAGCCCGTCGATGAGCTCGTCCCGGGCCTCGCAGATCGCGCCGAAGTCGAGGACGACGAGGCGAAAGCCGCCGCCTTCCTCCGCGCTCCGCGCCGCGACAAGGAAGTTCCCCGGGTGCGGATCGGCGTGGAAGAAGCGATCCGCGAAGAGCATCTTGTAGAAGGCCTGCACGAGCCTGAGCGCCACGTCGGAGGGCTCGACGCCCGCGCTCCGGAGCGCATCGAGGCGGGTGATCTTGATGCCCTCCATGAACGTCATCGTGAGCACGTCGCGCGTCGTGAGCTCGTGGACGACCTCCGGGAGCGCGATGCCCGCATCCCCCTCGAAGTTCTGCGCCATCCGCTCCATGCACGCGGCCTCGTGCAGGTAGTCGGTCTCGCGGCGGAGCAGATCGACGAGCGACTCGTGCACCCGCTCGATGCGCCCCACCGGGACGAACCGCTTGTAGACGAGGATCGCGAGGCGCAGGACGCGCAGGTCGACGGCGATGATGCCCCGGATGCCGGGGTAGAGGAACTTGACCGCGACCTTGCGGCCGTCGTGGAGGCGAGCGACGTGGACCTGCCCGAGCGACGCGGCCGCGAGCGGCGTGGGCTCGATCGACGCGAACAGCTCGCCCGCCGAGCGGCCGAAGCTCGCGCGCAGCGCGGCCTCGAGAGCGCTGAAGGGGTGCGGCGGCACCTGGTCCTGGAGCTGCTCGAGCTCCTTGCCGTAAGCGCGAGGCAAGAAGCCGCCCATGATGGACAGCACCTGGCCGAGCTTGATGAAGACGCCGCGCAGCTGGAGCATGACGCGCAGCAGGCGCCGGGCGTTGTTCTGATCGACGCGGGCGCGGCGCGCGACGAGCCAGCCGGGCGGCTCCCGCGCAGGGGAGCCGCTCCCCAGGCGCCTCGTAAACACCCGCACGAGCCCCAGCTGAACGAGGTAGCTCGTCAGGATGATCGAAAACGCGAGCAGCGCGCGGAAGAGTCGGACGGCGAGCGTCATGTGCGGCAAAGCAGCCGCACCATGCTACCGCAGGGGCCGCGCGGGGCCAGCGGTGCTCGCCCTCTAGGGACGGGTGAGCCCCGGCGAGGGGGCCGCCGCGGGCCTCCGCCGCGCAGAGGAGCCCTCCGGCGAGCCGGAGAGGCTCAGGAGAGCGAGTCCTTGATCGCCTTGATGGGGCGGGCGCGGACCGACTTGCTGGCCGGCTTGGCCGCGAACGTCATCGGCTGCTTCGTGAAGGGGTTGATCCCCTCGCGCGCCTTGGTGGCGGGCTTCTTGACGACGCGGAACTTCGCGAAGCCGGGCATCGTGAAGATGCCGTTCTTCTTGAGCTCCTTGTACGCGATGTCGGTCAGCGACTCGAGGATCGCCTTGACCTGCTTGCGCGAGATCTCGTTCTCGTTGGCCTCGACCACCGCGTTGATCAGCGCGCTCTTGCTGAGCGACGTGCTCTTCTTCCCATCCGCCTTCTTGGCCGCCATGTTCATTCCTCCTGAGGTTTGTGCCCTCTTGCGGGCCAAAGGAACCACAACGGCCGCCGCAGATCCAGTGTCGAATCGTCGATCGGAGCTACAAAAGAAGGGGTTTCATGCCCCGGGGGGCGCGTCGCTCCGCCGGAAGGACGGCCGGGGGGCCCTGGCGCGGGCCGCCAAAACCGCGGGAAAACAGCCGAAATCGACCCTTTTTCAGGCCTCACGCGCCCGCCGCGAGGGAGGTCGTATGCCAGGCGCTCGACGTAGGAGATCACCCGAACCCCTTCCGTTGAAGGCGATCGAGGCTGGCCGGGAGCCCCCGCCGGGTCGAGCCTCCTCGGTCGATGGCCCCGCGCGGCTCGCCCGCGGGCGCGATCGCGCCGCAAAGGCCCGCTCGATCCAGGCCCGCGAGCGCGAGATCACCTCGCCCCGGCGCGAGATCACCTCGCCCCGGCGCGCGTTCGCCTCGCCCCGGCGCGCGATCGCAGCACGGCGGCGCGGTCCCGGGGCGCCCGTCTTCCCCGGGGCTCCGCGCCGCTCCGCAGCCCCGGCGCCCGCTCCGCGGAGCTAGCGGCGGCTCACCGCCGAGCCCGCGCCCCACTTCCTCTTGGCGGAGAGGCCCAGGATCGTCAGCGACTGAGGCGCCTGCGCGAACTCCATGACGTCGCCGAAGCCGACGTTCACCGAGTGGATCGGCCCGTCGAAGAAGAGCTTCGCGTCGTGCGTCTTGCTGCGCACGACGAGCGAGGCGCCCGGCTGGATCAGGGCGTGGCGGAGGCGGTACTCCTCGCCGTGAGGGGTGTAGGGCTCGCGGACGACGAGCTGGAGCCGCTTCGAGGTGAGCGGCAGGACGCGCCCGCCAGCGGAGCGCTGCGCGGCCGTGGACCCGGCCGCGGGGCCGATCCAGAAGCCGCTCGACTTCTGCTCCTCCTCCGTCCGACCGAGCCGGAGCACGTAGCGCGACGTGGCCGCGGGGGAGACGTGGCAGAAGAGCGCGTCGTTCAGGACGCGCCCCGTGGCGAGCTTGTCGTTCACCGTGACCTGCATGCGCGCGAGCACGGTGCTGCGGAGCGAGCCGCTCAGCGCCCCCGCGATCGCGTCCGCCGCGTCGCGGCTCGTCGCGCCGCAGAAGAAGCCGACCGAGTGGCCCGGCGCGCTGTTGATGCCGAGGATCGGCACGTCGCCGACGTTGTGGGACGCGCTAAGGAGCGTCCCGTCGCCGCCGACCGTGATCACGAGATCGAGATCGCCCGCGTCGAAGGACTGCGCCGCGCTGGCGACGACGTCGATCTGGGCGCCGAGGTCGTCGAGCGCCGCCTTGACCTCGCGCACGGTCTGCTCGTGCGCGTCGTGGGATGCCTTGAGGCGAGCGACCGCGGAGTCGCCGGCCTCGATGAGCCGCGTGATGCGCGGGTCCTTCCGCTCCTCGCGGTAAATCCTCCAGGCGGAGCGCTTCACGACGAGCGCGACGCGGGGCGGACGCCGCGACGCGGGCGCGGGGGGTCGTTCCGCCATCAGAGCTCCGCGAGGCGCCGGAGCGCCACCTCCGTCTTCGCGTCCTCGATCATGCCGCGCCGGGTGAGCTCGATCGCCGCGTCGAGCGGGACCGCCACGATGGTGGCGAACCGCTCGAGCGGGGAGCCGTCCTCGAGCGGCGTCCCGCGGCGCGCCGGGTCGACCTCGACATGAAAGAAGAAGTGTCGCTCGCCCACCATGCCCGGCGCCGGGAACGTCGACGGGCCGAGCGGCTGGAGCTCCGACGGAGGCACGTCGAAGCCCACCTCCTCGAGCAGCTCGCGGGCGGCCGAGCGCCGCAAGCCCTCCGGGCTCCGCTCGTCGAGCTCGACGAGCCCGGCGGGCAGCTCCCAGATCGCGCCGAGCGTCGGCGGCTCCGGGACGGGCCACACCTCGGGCGAGCGGGTCGCGGCCGGAGGCCGGAGCGCCGAGCGGAGGAAGACGTGACGGCGCCCGTCCGCGTCGCGGTAGTGCGGGGCGATGACCACCGCGTCGAGGCGCGCGCGATCGACACTGTCGTAGGTGAACGCGTCGCTCAGCGAGCCGTCCGGGAACTCCACGCGGAACACCTGGCGCCGCACGTTGAGGAAACCAGGACCGTCCAGCGAGGGGATCGTCCGGACCAGCTTGAGCGCGAGCTTCGGGAAGGGAGGTAGCCGCATGCGTCGAGGCGGAAAGCATAGCGCCAAACGGCCGTCGATCGCGATGCACCTCGCCCCCGCGCCTGGGGCGACGGCCTCGGGCTCGACGGCGTGCGCTCGCCCCCGCGCCCGGCGCGCGCTCGCCCCCCGGGCCCGGGGCGGCCTCGGGCTCGGCGCCGCGCGCTCGCCCCCCGGGCTCGGGGCGGCCTCGGGCTCGGCGCCGCGCGCTCGCCCCCCGGGCTCGGGGCGGCCTCGGGCTCAGCGGAGCACGAGGACCCAGACGTCGTACAGCGCGTGGGTCCAGACGGCCGGCGCAAAGCCGCGGAAGACGTAGATCGCCGTGAGCACGAGCCCGCACACCATGCGGAACACGAAGGAGGGGAGATTCCAGGGATCGCCCAGCGACCCGACGTAGTGCCAGCCGGAGAAGACGGCGGCGGCCACGACCGCCCAGCCGACCATGAGCACAACCCCCTGGACCCCCCTGCCGAAGAAGAGCTTGATCCCGAGCGCGCCCAGCCCATAGAGGCCGGCGCGGAAGGCGATCTCCTCGTAGAAGCCCGCGCCGAGCGACATCACGACCCCTGTGAAGATGTCGTTCGACGCCGCGGGCGGGCCGAGCCGCAGCGAGCCGACCACGTAGGAGCCAGCGAAGCGCATCAGGATGGCGTAGAGCGCGCCCTCGGTGGCGAGCAGCGCGAAGCGCCTCGTCTGGAGGGCATGGCCGCGGCCGAGGATGGAAAGGACGAGGACGAACGCGGCGCCGACGGCGACGGTGAGGCCCGCGTAGAGCGGGAGGCTGTGCTTGGCCAGCGCGCGGAGCTCGGCGGTGACCGGATCCGCCGCGTTGCGGATGGGGAGGAAGGCGACGCCGAGGTGGTACAGGACGAAGATCGGCATCGTCAGCGCGAGATCGGTCAGCGCATCGCTCTTCGCGGTGGGCTTGTCGCCGGCGGGGGCCGCCCCCGGCCGGGCGAGCTCCGGTCCGGCGCCGAGCATCAGGACGGCCTCAGGCGATACACGATCACCAGCACCTCGGCCGACCACATGACGACGTTCAGCACGAAGGGCGTGTCCCGGAGGATCTCCTGGGTGGGGCTCTCCGCCTTCGCGCTGCCGGCCACGAGCTGGAGGAACCGGATCCCGCCGAAGAGCGGGTGGACCGCCGTGAGCCAGAGGTACGGGTTCTGGAAGAACCGCTGCGTGTCGTGATCGAGCGTGTACGCCAGGTAGGTGGCGAAGGTGGCGAGGCCCGTGACGGCGAGCGCCGCCGTCAGGGCGGAAGGCGTGTAGCCGTCCAGCGCCGCGCGCTGCTTCGAGGCGTTGACCGAGGCGAGCTCGTGGCGGCGCTTGCCGAAGCCGAGGAAGAGCGCGAGCAGGGCGGTGCACGCGATCATGAAGCCGGAGAGCGGCGTCTTCGTCGCGAAGCCGCCGGCGAGCACGCGCAGCACGAAGAAGATCGCGATGCAGCCGACGTCGAGGTACGCGATCTTCTTGAGCCGGAACGAGTAGGCGACGTTGAGGACGTAGTAGCTGGCCGCGACGACCGCGAAGAGCGGCGGGCCGAGCAGGCTCGCGCCGAGCGCGATGACCGCGAGGCCGACCGCCATCGCCTTGGCGACCGGGATCGGCACGCGGCCCGAGGCGATCGGCCGGAAGCGCTTGACCGGGTGGACCCGATCGGCCTCGACGTCGACGATGTCGTTCAGGATATAGACCGCGCCGGCGAGCAGGCAGAAGATCGCGAACGCCCCGATCGCGCTCATGATGATCGAGGGGTGGGTCAGGTGCTTCGCGAACACCACGGGGGCGAGGACGAAGAGGTTCTTCACCCACTGGTGGGGGCGCATCGCGCGGATCATCCCGCGCACGCGCCAGAGCAGCGTCCCCTTCGGAGAGTCGGGCAAGAGGGGCGGCTGCGCGATCAAGCCGCCCGAGGGGGGCCCGCTCTCCGGCGAACGGGAGCTCGGCGCGCCGGCGCTCCGCGGAGGCGACGAGGGGGGCTTGCCCGCGGGGACGGAGCTCACCGACGCGGGCGAGCCGCCCTGCTCGGCGGGCGCCGACGCCTCCGGCGCGCCCGCGTCCGAGCGAGCATCGGCGCCGGACGCCTCCTGAGCAGGAAAGGATGCGGCACTGTTGCGAAATAGGGGCCCCGAGGCGGTCACGGCGGGCGGAGCATACTCGGGCGCACAGGTCCCGGCCATTCCGCGGCAAGCAAAAGAACAGAAGGCCCGGGCGCCCGAAACCGGGCGCTAGCGGCGAATCCGAAGCCCCCGCCACGCAACGAACCCGGAAGAACGTGGCGCAGCGCACCCGAGCCAGCGGCCTGGCCTCGAGGTCGCGAATTTGCGTTCGCACCCGCCGGCCCAGCTCGTGGAACGCTAAATGCGCATCCGCGCAGGCGGGCCGTAACCTCGTGCTACCATCGCCCCCGATGACATCGGCGCTCTCGGTCGCGCGTGAAGCTTCGCCTCTTCTCCTGAAGCTTCGCTCTGCCGTGGAGCAGGCCCTCGAAGGGAAGCCAGAGGCGGTCGAGCTGGCGCTCATCGCGCTGCTCGCCCGGGGCCACGTCCTCATCGAGGACGTACCCGGCGTCGGCAAGACGACGCTGGCCCGAGCGCTGGCGAAGGCCGTGGGGGGCGAGCTCCGTCGCGTTCAGTTCACAAGCGATCTCCTGCCGAGCGACGTGCTCGGGGTCAGCGTCTTCGACCAGCGGCTCGGGCAGTTCGTCTTCCGGCAGGGGCCGATCTTCGCGAACGTCCTGCTCGCCGACGAGATCAACCGGGCGAGCCCGCGGACGCAGTCGGCGCTGCTCGAGGCGATGAACGAGGGGCAGGTGTCGATCGAGGGGACGGCGACGCCGCTGCCGTATCCGTTCTTCGTGCTCGCGACCCAGAACCCGCAGGATTTCGCCGGCACGTTCCCGCTGCCGGAGTCGCAGCTCGACAGGTTCATGGTGCGGATCCGGATCGGGTACCCGCCGCCCCAGGTCGAGATGCGGCTGCTCCTTCAGGGCGGCGAGCCCGACCGGGCGCGGAACGTGCCGCAGATCATCGATCCCGCCCAGCTCGTCGCGCTGCAGCGCGAGGTCGATCGCGTCGAGCTCGACTCGTCGCTCGCGACCTACCTGCAGGCGGTGCTCACGGCCACGCGATCGAGCCCCACCCTGTCGCTGGGCGCGTCGCCGCGCGCCGGCATGAACCTGGCGCGCGCGGCCCGGGGGCGCGCGGTCCTCTACGGACGCTCGTACTGTATCGCGGACGACATCCACAACCTCGCGGTCGCCGTGCTGGCGCACCGGGTCCGGCTCTCGGCCCACGCGGAGGGCTACATGCCGACCCGCGACGAGTGCGAGGCCGCGGTGCGCGACCTCGTGGCGCGGGTGCCGGTCCCCCTCTGAGGGGTGGGCGATGGGCGCAGAGGACAGGGAGCGGGGATCACTCAGCGGCAGCTCCCGCGGCGCCGACGCAGCGGCGCGCAGCGCCGTCCGGCCGGGCAAGCCGAGGCGCGACAGGCCCCTGGTCGAGCAGCGCCCGCTGCTGCCCCAGCGCGGGGAGAAGGCGTCGTCGTGGACGAGGTTCCTGCTCTCGCTCAGGCCACCCCGAAAGCTCAAGTTCACCCGGGAAGGAAAATACTACCTCGGGATCACGCTGGGCGTCGGCTTCGCGGCGATCAACACGGGCAACAACCTCCTCTACCTGCTGCTCGGGATGCTGCTGTCGCTGATCGTCGTCTCCGGCGTGATGAGCGATCTGTCGCTGCGGCACCTCACCGTGACCCGGCGGCTGCCGGCCCGCGCCCAGGTGGGGCGGGCTCACCTCGTCGAGATCGAGGTCTACAACCACAAGAAGCGCGTGCCGTCGTACGCGATCGAGGTGGAGGACCTGCGCGCCGGCCAGCCGGCCGACAAGCGCTGCTTCTTCCTGAAGATCAGCCCCTCCAGCGCGCAGGTGGCCGCTTACCGGCGGACGCCGGCGCGGCGCGGCCGCGACCGGCACACCGGGTTCCGCATCGCGACCCGCTTCCCCTTCGGGCTGTTCGAGAAGTCGCGGGAGGTCGAGGCCGAGGGCGATCTCATCATCTACCCCGCGGTCGATCCGGTCCGGCTCCCGGTCGAGGAAGCGGGCCGGCGCGAGGGCGGCGCGAGCCTCAGCGGGCGCGGGGGCGGCGACGAGACCTTCGGGCTGCGGCCGATGCGCGACGGGGACGATCCGCGCGACATCTACTGGAAGAAGAGCACGATGCGCGACCAGCTGGTGCTGCGGGAGCGCACGCGCGAGACGCGGCCCGACGTGCAGATCGTCGTCGACACGGTGCGCCCCGCCGGCGAGGGCGACGGGTTCGCGCCGGTCTTCGAGCGCAGGATCCGAGAGGCGGCGTCGCGGGCCGTCGCCCACATCAAGCGCGGCGACGCCGTGGTCGTCGCGACGACGCTCGGCGAGCGCGTGCGCGGCGATCGCAACATCGGCTCCGACGCGATCCTCCGGTTCCTGGCGCTGCTCGACGCGGTCGATGACGGCCGGGCGCCCGCGCTCGGCGCCGCCCGCGCGTCGCGGCGCGAGGCGTCGAGCCCGGGCCCGAGCAGCGGCGAGCGCCGCGCCAGCACGACGAGGACCGCGTCGTGAGGTTCGGGATGGTGCACCGGGTCATGACCGACGCGCTCGCGGCGCTCGGCGTCATCGCCCTCGTCGCGAGCGGGCAGTTCAACCGCTACGTGAGCTGGGCCGTCCTCATCGGCCTCGGGATCGCGCTCGTCATGCGCGAGTCCTGGCAGCGGCACCCGGCGCTCCGCCACCTCGACACGGGCGTCCTGCTGGCGGTCATCGCCGTCCAGGTGGTCCGCATCGTCGCCACGGACGCGAGCGTGCTCGACGTGCTCGTGGAGTTCGCCGCCGCGCTGCAGATCATCCGGCTCGCGACGCGCAAAGGGGCGGCGCACGACCAGCAGGTCATCGTGCTCGCGCTGCTGCACCTCATCGCCGGGACCGTCCTCGGCGGCGGCATCGGCTACGGGCTGTGCTTCCTGGGGGTGCTCGTCGTCGCGCCAGGCGCGCTCGTGCTCAGCCACCTGCGGCGCGAGGTCGAGGGCAACTACCGGCAAGGGGCGCGCGACCGGACGGGGCTGCCCGTGGACGTGCCGCGCATCCTGCGCTCGAGGCGGGTCGTCGGGCGCTCGTTCCTGGCCGTCACGTGCCTGCTCTCGATCCCGATCTTCGTCTTCACGGCGCTCCTGTTCGTCATCTTCCCGCGCGTCGGCCTCTCGCTGCTCCTGCTCAACCGCGGCCACACCGGGCGGATGATCGGCTTCTCGGGCAAGGTCGATCTCGGCGCGGTCGGCGTGCTGCGCAGCGACCCCAAGCTGGCGATGCGGGTCGAGGTCCCCGAGCTCCCGGAGCCGCCGCCCCCGCGCCTCACCATGCACCTGCGCGGCACCGCGCTCGACGCGTACGACGGCCGCAGCTGGACCCAGAGCGAGACCTTCAAGCGGCCGACGGAGAGCGACGCGGGGCTCGTGCCGATCGAGCGGTACCCGGACCCGGCGGTCGACCCGGTGATGCGGATCGATCTCGAGCCGATCGATCCGCCCGTGATCTTCCTCCCGCCGAACGCGACGGGGCTCCGGCTGAAGCACCGCGGGCAGCTCGGGGTCGACGCGAACACGATGGCCCACCGCGGACCGGAGGGAGAGCTCCGGTACCAGCCTACGGACGATCGCGGGCTCGTCTACGACGTCTTTCTGTCGCGGAAGCGGTCGCCGACCTTCCAGCGCCTGCCGGGGGTCGAGCGGAAGCGCTACCTGGAGCTCCCGAAGGATCTGCCGACGCGCGTCGCCGATCTCGCGCAGCAGTGGACGCAAGGCGTGGAGCGCCCGGCCGACAAGGCGCGGGCGATCCAGGACCACCTGCGCACGGAGTACCGGTACGACCTCGCGTCGCCCTCGGGGGCGGACCCGCAGCCGCTCGACCATTTCCTGTTCGAGTCGAAGCGCGGGCACTGCGAGTTCTACTCCACGGCGATGGCCATCCTGCTGCGCGCGGTGGACGTCCCGACGCGCAACGTGACCGGCTTCGTCGGCGGGACCTACAACCGCTTCGGCCGGTTCTATGCGGTGCGCCAGGGCGACGCCCACTCGTGGGTCGAGGTGTACCTCGACGGCGAGGGGTGGCTGACGTTCGACCCGACGCCGCCGGCCGACGCGGCGCCGAAGAGCGAGCTGGTCGGGGTCTGGGCGTACCTCCGCGATTTCATCGAGGCGACGAGCCAGCGCTGGGACAGGCACATCGTCGGCTACGACCTGAACCAGCAGGTGAGCCTGCTCCAGACGCTCACGTCGCGGTACCGGCGATCCGGGTCGAGCGGCGACATCGCCGCGCTGTCGCGCCCGCGGATCCTCGCCGTCGCCGCCGTCGCGCTCGCGCTGGGCGGCGGCCTGCTCTACTGGCGCTTCCGCCGCACGCGCCGCGGGCGCGACGAGCGCCGCGCCGACTCCGGGCGCACGCCGAGCGCGATCCTGGCGACCGCGCTCTACGAGAGCCTGGAGGCCGCGATGCTCGTCCAGGGCGTGGCGCGCCCCCCCAGCATGCCGCCGCTGCGCCACGCCGAGGCGCTGGAGCTCGCGGAGCACCCGCTGGCGCGCGAGATCCTGACGCTCACGCACGTCTACCTGCGCGCCCGCTTCGGCGGGGAGGCGCTCACCGAGGACGACAGCCGCGACTTCGAGCGGCGGGTCAAGGCGCTCCGCTCGACGGACCGGCGGGCGCGCGCGTCGGGCGAGGCCGGGCTCACCGCGTCGCCCTGATCGAGGTCGTGGAGGCGAGCGGCGCGCTCGAGGCCGCGCCGCGCGGCCGCGTCAGCGGCGGCGCACGGGCCGCTTCGCGATGAACGCCTGCCGGATGCCGGTGACGGCGCGGCGGCTCGGGCCGCCGGACACGAACGGATCGTCGCGCGCGAGCTCGCCCAGCCGGTCGAGGAACGACTGCGCCACGACGCGCTCGCCCAGCAGGGTGACGACGTCCGACTGGCCCCGCATCGTCGACGCGAGGACGGCCGCGGTCGACGTGTCCGGCACCGCGGCGATCGAGAGCGACTCCAGCACGCGCCTGAGCGGCACGATCGACTGCGCGGTCGCCAGCTTGCGATCCGAGGCGCCGAGCGGCTGAGGGGCGTACTCGAGCCAGATGCCGGCGACGTTCAGGTGGCCGAGCAGCTTCTTCGACCAGCGCGGATCGAGCTCCACGTAGAGCGGCCGGACGTCGGCCAGCGTGGAGAGCGCGAACTCGCTGGGCTCGCCCGCGAGCGCGAAGTCGCGCAGGAGCGGCGCGAGCTTGCGTTCGTCGGCGAGCAGGCTCGCGGCGACGTGGCCGCGATCGAGCAGCGGGATCGGGACGACGAGGACATCCGGCCGCTCGCCGCGCGTGATCCGCGCCGCCCACGCGCGCCACGTGATGGCCGGGGAGCGCACGAGGATCGCGGTCCCGGGATCGAGGCTCCCGTACGCCTCGTCGGTCCAGACCTCGGCGGCCGTCTGCTCGCTCCGGTCGGCGGCGAAGCCGGCCTCCTCGCTCGTCAGCGCGACGAGCGTCAGCTGGAAGACGACGAGCAGCGCCGCGCCGCTCCGCGAGAACGGCACGCGCGTGTGGAGCAGCGCCCGCACCGCGGCGTGCGCCCCGAGCGCCGAGCCGACGGCGATCGCCGCGACCGCGAGCGAGCGCAGCGGGGTGAGCGGATCCGCGGAGAGCACGCCGGCGGCCCGCGCGGGCAGGACGGTGTCGAGCGCGAGCAGGACGAGGAAGGGCGCGACGAGCCACCGCGCGCGCGGGCGCAAGAGCGAGAGCGAGAGCCCGGCCGCGGCGATCAGCAGGGAGGCGACGCCGATCTCGCGGCTCCACGCGGCGAGCGCGGTGGTGCGGGCGCTCGCGACGTCGATGGCGGCGAGGCTCCCGGCCGTGAGCGCGCGGCCGATGTCGGCCCATGCGCGCGGCGCGAGCGGCCTGAGCACGAGCGGCGCGAGCAGGAGCGCGGCCGTGAGCGCGCCTGCGGCGGCGGCGGCGCCGAGCACGCGCCGGGGCGGGCCGCCAGGCGAGGCCTCGGCGGGCTGCCCGCCGTGACCGCCGCGCGCGAGGAACATCGCGCACGACGCGGCCAGCGCGGCGAGGCCGGCGGGGGGGCTCTCGGCGAACGTGGCCCCGAGGAGCGCGCCGAGCGCGATCCACGCGCGCCCGGCGTGCCGCCCCTGCTCGGCGCACGTCGACGCGAGCGCGATCGCCACGAGCGCGCAGCAGGTGGCGATCATGGCGCCGCCGCCGACCGTCGCCTCGCGCTGCCAGGTCGGCGAAAGCGCCGCCGTGAGGACGGCGATCGCGGAGAGCACGGACGCGAGCCGCGGGCTCACGGCGCCGCCGAGCACGCCCGGCGCGGCTTGCGCGCCGACGGGCGCGCCAGGCGCGGCTTGCGCGCCTGGCGTGGATCGCGCGCCGGCGGGGGTCGCCTCGGCCGCGCCGCCGCGGAGCTTGCGCCAGAGCGCGAGCCCGGGGAGGGGCGCCGGCTGCGCGGACTCCAGGAGGAGGCGGCGGACCATCTCGTAGAGCAGGCGCGACGCGAGCGCGAGCGCGAGCGCCGATCCGAGGGCGGTGCGGAAGGTCCGGGAGCCCAGCGGGAGCAGGCTCAGCGCCTGCGAGAGCGCCGTCGACAGGCCGCCGCCCACGCCGACGGCGACGAGGCCGAGATCCCGGACAGCCGTGAGATCTTCCCGCCATTGCCCGGAGGATGCGGCGCGGGCCAGCGACAGCCCGAAGGGCAGCGCGGCCGACAGCAAGGCGAGCGACCGATCGAGCCAGCAGCGTTTCTCTCCGGAGCCCACCGAGCGGCCATGCCAGATCGGTCGTGGCCGGGCCAAGTTCCGGCGCGCTCCAGCGCCGCGGCGGCGGCGCGTGGCCCGAGCCGCGCCGCCGCCGAGCCGCGCGCGCGGGGGCCGATCCGAGCGGCTCGGCGGCGCGCGAGCATCCGGAGAGGCGGTGGGCGGCGACCTGGGCTAGAGTCGCCGCTTCCACGGAAAATCGGAGGTCGGCTCGTGTCCCGTTTCATCGATGAGCTCAAGAGGACGCACCGCTGCGGCGATCTGCGCGAGGCGGACATTGGCAAGCAGGTCGTGCTGTTCGGCTGGGTCGCGCGGCGCCGCGATCACGGCGGCTGCATCTTCATCGACCTCCGCGACCGCACCGGCGTGACGCAGATCGTCTTCGATCGCAGCTACCTCGAGGCGATCAGGAAGCGCGGCCTGAAGGCGGAGGAGAAGGACCTCGTCGACGCGCACGCCGCCGCCGAGCGGGCCCGGTCCGAGTGGGTCCTCGGCGTCCGGGGCGTCGTGGTAAGCCGCGAAGGCAACGTGAACGACAAGATCGACACGGGGGCCATCGAGGTCTGGGTCGCCGAGGCGACGATCTTCAACAGGGCGGAGACGCCGCCGTTCGAGATCGCGGACGAGATCGAGACGCGGGAGGAGATCCGCCTCCAGCACCGGTACCTCGACCTGCGCCGGGCCCCGCTCCAGCGGGCGCTGCGGATGCGCCACGAGGTCAACCGGACGACGCGGAACTACCTGTCGGACCAGGGCTGCCTCGAGCTCGAGACGCCGTTCCTCGTGAAGTACACGCCGGGCGGGGCGCGCAACTTCCTCGTCCCGTCGCGGATCTCGGCCGGCAAGTTCTACGCGCTCGCCGAGAGCCCGCAGCTCTACAAGCAGCTCTTCATGGTCGCGGGCTTCGACCGCTACTTCCAGATCGTGAAGTGCTTCCGGGACGAGGACCTGCGCATCGACCGGCAGCCGGAGTTCACCCAGATCGACGTCGAGCTGTCGTTCGTGAACCAGGACGACGTCTTCGGGTTGATGGAGGGGCTCGTCTTCGCGGTCTTCAAGGCGGCCCTCGGCAAGGATCTCACCGAGCTCTACCCGACGGGCCGCTTCCCGCGCATGCCGTACGCCGAGTCGATGCGCCGCTTCGGCAACGACAAGCCCGATCTCCGCTTCGGGATCGAGCACACCGACCTCACGGACCTCATCATCGAGCACAACGGCGGCGGGGTGCCCTTCTGGGTCGAGCTCGCCGAGAAGTTCAAGTCGGGCAAGCTGCGGCGCGACCTGCCGGCCGAGATCGTGAAGGGGCTCGTGATCCCGGCGAGCGCCAACCTGTCCCGCCAGCAGACCGAGGACCTCGAGCGCGGGCTGCGCGACGTGAAGGGCTTCCGCGGCCTCGCGCGCGCCAAGCTCGCCGAGGACGGCTCCTGGACGCAGTCGCCGCTCACGAAGTCGATCACGCCGGAGCTCCGCCAGAAGCTGAACGAGGCGCTCGGCGCCAAGCCGGGCGACGTCCTCTGCTTCCAGTTCGGCAAGGAAGCCATCGTGCACACCGTGATGGCGAAGCTCCGCATCGACGTCGCCAAGAAGATGGGGCTCATCCCGGAGTACGGGCATGGCGACCAGTGGAGGTTCCTCTGGGTGACGAACCCACCTCTGTTCGAGTTCGACGAGGACACGGGGCGCTGGGCCGCCGCGCACCACGCGTTCACCCGGCCGATCGACGAGCACGTGCCGCTCCTCGAGAGCGATCCGGCGCGCGTCGAGTGTTACCGCTACGATCTCGTGCTGAACGGGTTCGAGATCGGCGGCGGCTCGATCCGGCTGCACGATCCCGAGGTGCAGGCGCGCGTCTTCAAGACGCTGGGCATCGACGAGGGCGACGCGCGCGACAAGTTCGGGTTCCTCCTGGACGCGCTCCGCAGCGGCGCGCCCCCGCACGGCGGCATCGCGCTCGGCATGGACCGGCTCGCGATGCTGCTCAGCGGCGCGCCGACGCTGAGGGACGTCATCCCGTTCCCGAAGACCAACCAGGGCACCGACCAGATGACCGGCGCGCCCGTGACCGTCGACGCCGCGCAGCTCACCGAGCTGCACGTGAAGACGACGGTCGCGGCGCCGGGCACGGACGCCCGGCCGGGCGCGGCGGGCACCGGCAGCGCCGGCGCCTGATGCCGGCCCCGGGGACGCGCCCGCGATCGGACGCGTCTCCGGTGGCGCGACGGCGCGGCGAGCCTCTCGCGGCGCGCGGCGAGAGGCTCGCCTCCGCGCTCGCTGTGCTCTGCCTCGCCGCGCGCCGCCGTTCCCCTTGGCCTTTATGTTTGCAGGCCGCGCACTTCTGATAGGGTAGGGCCTGTATCCTTCGCCATGGCCTCCCCGGCGCGAGTCCTCGTTGTCGATGACAGCCCGACCATCCTGAAGGTCGTCAGCGCCATCCTCGCACGCAACGGGTTCGACCCGACCGTGGCGCGCGACGGGCTCGCGGGGATCGAGCTGATCAAGAAGGGGCCGAAGTACGACGTCGTCCTCCTCGATTTCGTGATGCCGAGGATGAACGGCTACGCGTTCTGCCGGGAGCTCCGATCGAACCCGTCGCACCGCAACGTGCCCGTCGTCCTGATGAGCGCCAAGGGCGACAAGCTCAGGGGGCAGTTCGTCCAGCAGACCGGCGCCGTCGACGCGATCACCAAGCCGTTCGACGCGCGCGCGCTGGTCGCGGTGATCGAGGGCGCGCTCTCGAAGGCGGCGGAGGGGCGCGCGCGGCCCGTGCCCGAGGGCGCGAAGATGCCCGACGAGGACACGATCGCCGAGAGCGTGCGGCCGAGCCTCCTCGCCAGGAACATGCGCCAGCGCACCGGCGCGGAGTTCGCGCAGCAGCTGGCGACGGTGATGACGCCGGCGATCATGACCCTCTCGCCCGAGGCGCGGACCAACGAGGCGGCGGTGATGCAGGCGGTCGCCCGCGTGATGACGAGCGAGGTGGTCGCCAAGCTGACGCTGACGCTCCGCGATCTCGACGAGACGCCCCCGGACGCGAAGGAGGTGATGAGCGGCGACGTCTCCGCGATCCCGCTCGCCGAGATCCTCCAGCTGCTCCAGATGCAGCGGCAGACGGGCGTGCTGCGGGTGACCACGAACCGCGCGTCGGTCACGATCTCGCTCCGCCATGGGCTCATCGATCTCGTGCAGGCGCGCAACTCGTCGGACGAGTTCAAGCTGGGGCGCTACTTCATCGAGCGCGGGCTCCTGACGCGGGAGCGGCTCGAGGCGCTGCTCCGCGCGAAGCGGCCGCAGGCGCTGCTCGGCCAGGTGCTCGTGGAGGCGGGCGTCGCGACGGACGACGACCTCACCGCCGTGCTGGAGCGACAGTCGAGCGAGCTCATCTACGAGGTGCTGCGCTGGCCGTACGGGCGCTTCTCGTTCACGCGCGAGCCGTTCCGCCCCGAGGTCGAGCAGGCGCACCTCGGCCTCCCGGTGTCCGCGCTGGTGCTCGAGGGGTTCCGGCGCGTCGACGAGTGGCGGCTCATGGAGGGGACGATCAACTTCGACCAGGTGGTGGTCGTGGATCAGGTCGCGCTCGACGGCGTGGGCTCCGGCAAGCTGACGCGGACCGAGCAGCTCGTGCTCGGGGCGGTCAACGGCTCGCGCACCGTGAACGAGGTGATCAAGGAGAGCGCGGTCGGCTCGTTCGACGCGATCAAGACGATCTACCAGTTCCTGCAGTCGCGCGTGCTGAGGACCAGGGCGGCCTGAGCGCCGCGGCCGAGAGGACCACGGGGCCCGCGCGAGGCCGCGACGGCGCGATCGCCGCACACGCACGGCTCGCCGCAGCGGCACGAAACGCGATGGCTACCCGCGCGCCGCCGCAGCAGCGCGAGCGCGCGGCCCGCACGCGTGCGGGTCGTCTGATTGTGATCGCGGTGCTCAGGCCGCCGCACGACGGGCGTAGCGCTGAGCGTTCTCGCGGCGGAGAGGGCGGGATTCGAACCCGCGGATCAGTTTCCCGATCGCACGCTTAGCAAGCGTGTGCCTTCAGCCACTCGGCCACCTCTCCTGGTACCCAGGATGGTCCGCCCGCCCTGTGCTCTGCGCAGGGGCAGCGCGGACCTGGATGCTTGACGATAAAAAGAACGCTGGCCCGTCCGACGCTCAGCGCGGCGGTCGAGGGAGCGGCAACATACCAAAGAGGTTGTCGCCGTGCACAAAAGATCGTGCAGGGGGATGCCGACGGCGACGGATCCCGATGGGCGGGACGGACGACCCGGAAAGCGGACCACCGGGCTCGGCCGTTGGTGCTCGGGTCGCCGATCACCCTCGAACGAACGAAAAGCGCTGAAGGCGCCGGGCCAGCTCGGGTGGCCAGGGGCGCGCGCGCCCGTCACTGCGGCACCCAGTAGGCCAGGGCGAGCAGCACGGCGCCGAGCGCCGCGCACCCCCCCCACGCGCGGGCCGCGCTGCGGGCCAGGAAGGCGACGCACATGGCCGCGAGCCAGAGCGGAACCACGAGCGAAAAGCCGACGGCAGACCGCGTGGCCTCGCCGAACGGCGCGAATCGCGCGAGACACACGCTCCCGAGGACGGCGAGCGGGAGGGTCCCGATCAGCGCCGCGAGCACCCGCAGCGCGGCGTCGAGCCGGGCGCGACGGCGGCTAGCCATGCAGCGCTCCGAGGAGCGAGAGCGCGGCGATCGCCGGCGGACACAGGCCGGCGAGGCCCCAGACGGCGCGCGGCCAGAGCGGCGCGAGCAGGACGAACGCGCTCGCGGCGACGAGGAGCGCCGCGACGGGGACGAGGAGCGCCGCCGCGCCGGCCTCGGCTCGGCTCCACAGCCACACCGACAGCGAGAAGACGGCCATCGCCAGGACCCGGGCCGATGCGCGCCACGCGCGCCTCGCGCGCAGCCGCGCCGCGAGGCCGAACGGCAGGCGCTCCGGCCGCGCCCCGTGGAGCAGCGCGAAGGCGAGGTACGCCGAGAGGACCGACGCGGTCTCAACCATGGGACGCCGTCTGCCGCCTGGCCACGAGCCCCGCCCCGCCGTGGACCAACGACGGAGGCGGCGCGCCGCGCGTCGAAAGGAGCCGCGCCTCGGGTCGCGAGGTCGTCCGGCGAAGCGCCCAGGCCGACGCGCAGAGCGCCGCGGCCGTCAGCAGGAGCGCGACGTCCACGGCGACGACGGCCCCGAGCTTCGGCCCGGCGCCGAAGAGCCCCGCCCCCGACCAGCGCGCCGCGAGCGCGGGGACCGGCAGCAGCAGGAGCCCCGCGAGCCCGATCTGCCGCGACCAGAGGCGCCCGCCGTCACGCGCGGCGAGCGCCCAGGCGATGCAGAGCCCGAGCGCCCCGAGGAACGTCAGCTCCTCGGCCGCCGCGCGCGCGCCCCAGTCGAACGGGAACACCCGGCTCGCCAGGAAGAGCGCCGCCGTCGCGACGACCGTCCCCGCGCCGAAGCCCACGGTGAGCCGCGCGAGGAGGCGGTTGCCGAGGCTCTCTCGCCGCGCCTCCCGTCGAGCGAGCCAGATCCAGTTGCCGGTGAGGATCGTGGCGCACGTCGCCAGGGCGAGCACGAAGAACAGGACGCGGAGCGTGGTGCCGCCGAAATCGGCGAAATGAAGGCCATAGACCCAGCGAAACAGCTCGCCGCGCGCGCCCTCGGCGCCCGGCGCGTTGCGCGAGAGGACCGCTCCGTCGATCGTCCGCAGCCGCAGGCGCACGGCGCCGCGCGTGAACGGGACGCCCTCGAGCGATCCGCGGATATCGACGGTCCCGCTGTCGAGGCCGAGGTGCCGGACACGGAGCCTCTCGGGCACGAGCCGGGGCTCCGCGGCGCGCGCGCGGGCCATCAGCTCGTCCAGCGTCAGGCCGGGAGCGGGCGCCCCGGGCGCCGGCTCGTCCGCGTACGACGAACCCCAGGCCGCGAGGTCCGCCCGCGCGGCGTTTCCGCCGAACACGGGCCCCGTGAACACCCCGACGAGCACCCCCAGGAACACGATGAACGCGCCTGTGTACGCGTACAGGAGCTGAAACGGCAGCCCTATCACGCCGAGCACCTTGTGCATGTCCGACCACAGGACACGGCGCGTCTTGTCCGGCCGGAACTGATGAAACTGCCGGACGATGTCCTTCAGGTGGATGAGAACGCCGGTCGTCAGCGCGAGCAGGAGCGCGACGCACAGGAGACCGGCGAGATAGAACAGCCACTCGCCCGTCGCTCGGTGCCAGAGATAGTGCAGGTCGTAGAGGAAGTCGGACAGCCGCTCTCGCTCGGGCACGAGCCCCTCGTCGACCCACGACGAGACCGCCTCGCCCTGCGAGAAGTAGAGGAGCCGCGCGGAGCCCAGCCCGCCTTCCGGCAGGTCGAACCAGAGCTGATCGGGCGTCGTCCCCGCGGCGGCGAGCCCCCGATCGAGCGTGGCCTGGAGCCCCACCTGCTCGACGGAGGAGCGCTGTTGGGTCAGGGGCTCCTCCCACACCGCGAGCTGTCGCCGGAAGAGCGTGATCCCCCCCGACAGGAACATCACGTAGAGCAAGAGCCCACCGATCACGCCTGTCCAGGCGTGCACGTCCCAGAAGGTCGTGAAGGCATGGCGGGAGAGCTTCTTGGCCATATCGCGAGTCACCCTGTCCCTCGCGCGGAGCGCCGCGCGCCGCGCGAGCTTATCTCACCTTCGCCAAACCGTGCAGGTACCCCGGCGCCTTCAGGCCGAGCTTCGGGCCGCCCTCGGCCGTGAGCTCGATCAGCGTGCTCTCCGCGGAGCCGCTCCCCTCATCGATCGTGAAGACCCGGCCGTCGACCTCGAAGTAGGAGACGTTCGACGGCGAGGGAGCCAGCGCGTCGATCACCGCGGCCTCGTTCGTCGCGGTGTCCCACCGCCACCAGCGCCACGCCGGCTGGCTCGTGACCTCGAAGGTCTTTGTCTCCTCTTCGATCGTGGCGAGGCTCTCGTCGAACACCCGGAGGAAGAGGCTGTCCCCGCCCGCGGGGATGGGATCACCCGCGATCGCGCCGTCCGCCAGCTCGCTCAGGAGCAGGTGGAAGTCCGGGTCGAAGGCGTCCGCGTCCTTCAGGACGCGCAGCGCGCAGGGCTCGGTCTCCAGCCGCTCGACTCGATGGGCCGCTGCCCCGAGCGCCGAGCTCACGAAGTAGGCGTCGCCCGAGGCCATCTCGACGGGCTGCGTGATCCCGCCGCACCGGTCGTCGACGTCGAACCGCACGACGGTGTCCGTCTCGGTGTCGATGGCGACGAGCCCGGTCTCCGGGAGCCAGGTGTCCGTCGTGTTCCAGTCGACCCACCCCACCGAGACGAGCAGCGTCTTGCCGCGCAGGACAGACCCGTATCCGTACAGCGCCAGATAGCCCTCGCGGTGCGTGTCCGGCAGCGGGATCGTCGTTTCCACCTCCATCGTCGTGGGGTTCCACACGACGATCTGCTCGCCCGCGCGATCAGGATGGTAGACCTTCGTCGGAGAGAGGACGTAATTCGTGGGCCAGAGGCTCTCCACGCCGAAGGGCTGGAAGCTGACCGCGTCTCCCTTGGCGAGCGCGCCGCTCCCATCGAGCGTGTAGCGCGAGATCGTCGGGGACTCGGCGTCACCGACGCCGAACCACCCTTGCTCCTCGAACGCGAAGAGCCTGGCCGATCCAGTGACCTCGAGCGCCTGGGTGGGGTCGACCGCCGTGCCCGCTTCGAGCGACGGCAGCACGTAAAAGTAAGAGTTTGTCGCGGTGTCGTCCCAGACCCGCGTCGCGACGATGAACGCGTCGCCGTCGCCGCCCTGCACGACAGGGGCCGTCGCTTCATCGTCGGCGCAGCCGCCGCCGAGCGCGCCGGTCAGGAGCACGAGCACGAGGGTCGTGGCGCTCGTGCTGTTCGATGGCCGCTGCTTTCGCTGAATCCCACTCATCTGCGTTTGCTCCTGTCGTGCGAGCGAAGGGGCTCGCCTCGACATCGTCGTCGTCACATCTCCAGCGTCGCCTTGGAGGAGAGCGTCCGTCCGGGCCGCTGGACACCGTGGAAATCGAAGGCTCGCTCGTCGGTGAGGTTGTGAGCCTCGATGGTGAAGCTCACCGCGCGCGGCTGGTCGCGCACGACGTAGGTCAGCGCGAGCGAGTGCAGGAGCTGCGAATCCACCTTGGCCTTGGACGAGGGCAGCCCGACGTTCGCCCAGCCGACGTAGAACTCGTGGACGTAGCGCGTGTCCCAGGTGAGCGAGATCGTGTCGCGCGGCGCGAAGACCTCTTGGAGCTGCACGCGCGCAGAGCCGTTGGCGAAGAGCCACGGCCGGTCCGGCATCCGTTCGCCCTTGGACCTGGCGAAGTCCCCCTCGTCGGACGTGTTGCGAAAATCGTCATAGGTGATGTTGCCGTCGAGGGAGACGTGCTCTCCCGGCGACGTCCAGCCGGCGGCGGCCTCGACGCCCAGCGACCGGGCCCCCGGGACGTTGATGTACCTTGTGTCGTTCGGGCGGTTGCGCAGCACGATGAGCCGCTCGACCCCGCGGACGAAGCCGTTCGCGTCGAGCCGCCACGCGCCCCAAGGGGTGTCGCGCGCGTCGATCGTGACACCGACGTTTCCGTTGTGGCTCGTCTCGGGCAAGAGCTCGAGGTTCTGGAGGAACATCGCCCCATCGCCGAACACCTCGTCGGGGCGCGGGAGCCGCGTCGCCCACTCGTAGGACGCCTTGGCGTAGAGCTCCTCGGAGAGGCGATAGCGAAGGCCGTCCCCGACGCCGAGACGGTGGGTGTTGCGCTCCTGCTGACGGAAGCGCCCTTCGAGCCCCGGGAGGCGGCTCTTCAAGCGGACGAGCTGCACATAGTCTTTCACGAAGAGGCTGTTCTCCAGGCGATCGTCGAGCAGGTTGAGCTGGTGCTCGACGCCCTGCACCGAGGTGAACAGCCTGCGCACGGCCCTGAGCTGATCGTGGGCCTGGGGGTTGTCCTGCCTGCGTTCTTCTCCCGTCCGCGTGATGAACGTCGGAGACACGGAGAGCTGCAGCGCGTGCTCCGGGTGGGGCCGGTAACGGAGGTTCAGGCGGCCGAGGCCGCTGTGCTCCCAGAACACCTGATCCCTGGGGAGCGACCCGGCCTCCCCTGGCACCGTGCGCTTGCGGGTGCAGCGACCGCTCCAGGCGTAATTGCACTCGCTGACATCGAGGAAGTTGGCGCGCCCGTACGTGTACCCGAGGAGCGCTTCGAGGGCGACGCCTCGGCCGAACCCTTGCTCGTACCGGAGCGTCGCGCCGGGCGCGGTCTCGCCGTTCGTGACCTCGCCATACGGCACGTCCACGACGCCGAACTTGTGCTGATGCTCCTTGTCGTAATCGGTGAGAAAGGCGCGCAGGAGCAGCCGCCGCGCCCAGGGCCGGTTCACGAAGCCGAGCTCGGCGCTCCCGCCCGCCGCCCGGTAGGCGTCGTGGAAGCGGCGGACGCGGGTGGGCTCGGTGTCCTTGTGCCCGGTCGCGTCGTCCCAGAGGACGACATCCACCGGGTAATCGTTCTTCGCATAGTCGAAGAAGCCGCTCACGCGGGCGAAGAAGCCGCTCGGCTCGTGCAGGTGCCGCGCCGAGAGGGTGAGCCGGTGGGTGTCGTAGGAGCCGACCTCGTAGGACACCGCGCCATGGGTGCCGCGGACGTCCCGATCCGTGACCAGGTTGACGGCCCCGCCCAGCGCGTCGGCGCCGAAGCGCACCGGGACCACGCCGCGGTAGATCTCGACGCGCTCGACAAGGTTCACAGGCACGTTCGTGACGCCGAACGGGTACCCCGCGAGCTCGAGCGGCACGCCGTCGAGAAAGAAGCGGATCTGATCGTCCGTCAGGCCGTTCAGCGAGAACCGCGCCCACGACCCGAGCCCCGCGCTCCGCCGCACGCCGACGCCCTGGGTCCGGGCGAGCACCTCGCCCATGTCGGCGGTCCTCCGCTGCGCCTCCTCGGTCTCGAGGACCGTGATCGCCTGCGCGGATTGCCGGAGGCGCTCGGCCATCGCGGCGCCGCGCACGGTCACCTCGGCGGGCGCTGCGTCGTTCGCCTGGGCGGGCGCCGTGGCCAGCGCCGGCGGGGGCGCCGCGCCTGCCGGGTGCGCGGCCTGGACCGCGGGCGCGACCGGGACCGCGGACGCAGCCGGAGCCGCGGGCGCGGCAGGGGCCGTCGGGGCCGCTGCGACCCCGGCGCCGCCCGCCGCGCCAGACGACGGTGCAGCCGGAGGCTCCTCGGGGAGCTGGAACTCGTAGCCGTAGAGGATCCGTGAGGCGACCGGCGTGCCGCCACGGCGCGCCGGCGCGAAGCGGAACCGGAGCGCCGCCGCGCGGGCCGCCTCGTCGAGGCCGTGACCCAGAGGGCTCGTGACCTCGGCCTCGGTCACGCGCCCGTCCACGTCGATCAGGAGCTTCAGCACGACCGTGCCCCCCTGTCGTGCTGCTCGTGCCTCCGGCGGAACCTCGGCCTCGACGAGCTCGAGGAGCCGCGGCGGCTCGATCCCCGGGACACCGGCGGCGGGCGGCGAACGCTCGCCGCCTGTCGCGCCGGCAGCAGGCGCGTGTGCGCCCGCGTCGCGGTCGCCCTCCGCGCGTCCAGGGCCGTCCGGCGCGCCGCGGTCCTGAGCGTGCGCCGGCGAAGGCAGGCCCGGCAGCAGCGAAAGGGCGATCACGCCTGCGAGCAGGCCTCGACGAGCAAGAGAGCGTCGCTTCACCGCATCAACCTTCGGCCTGGAACGCGACGCGTCGCGCCATGAGCGGGAAAACCGGGCGGGCGTCCATGGCTGTGTTGATGTCGGTACTCGAAATGAAAACCAAAATCAATTTCACTTTCTCGCCGGGGCGTCCCGTCCACGGAGGTTTTTTCCTTGACTTCCCCCTTCACCGTGTTCCATACAACCGCCTCCGAGAAATTAATAATCGTTTTCATTTTCAAAAACGAGACAACAAGCGGCGGCGGCTGCCACGACACCACCTCGGCACCCCGCGTTGATGACGCCAAGCGTCATCAACGCCGTGCGCCGTTCATGGTGAGACAGCCCACTCCGCGGTCTGACTTTTTCGGTCTGGAGCTGAGGTGGCGATGGAGTCGACTCGATCCCGTGGGCGTGCGACTGGCGATCGCGGCGCGGCCGAGCCCGCGACGCTTGTCGCGCTGCTGCGGCGCCGCGCGGAGCAGCGCCCGGCAGGGCACGCCTATACCTTCCTGCTCGACGGGGAGACGGACGCTCGCTCGATGGCGTACGGCGAGCTCGATCGGCGGGCGCGCGCGCTCGCCGCGGAGCTCCAGGCCGGCGCGCGGGCGGGGGAGCGCGCGCTCCTGCTGGTGCCGCCAGGGCTCGACTTCATCGCCGCGTTCTTCGGCTGCCTCTACGCGGGGCTCGTCGCGGTGCCCGTCCCGCTGCCGCAGCGCAAGAGCGGGCTGCTCCGCGTGCTGGCCATCGTGCGCGACTGCCGACCGAGCGTCGTGCTCACCACCGACGCGTTCCTCGGCGCGGTGGCGATGCTCCGCGACGATCCGAGCCTCGCCGAGCTGAGCCACCTGCGCTGCATGGCCGTCGACGCGATCCGGGACGGCCAGGAAGACGCGTGGCGAGCGCCGCGCGTGACGGCCGAGACGGTGGCGTTCCTCCAGTACACCTCGGGCTCCACAGGGACGCCCAAGGGCGTGGTGCTCACGCACGGCAACCTGCTGCGCAACGAGCTCATGATCCAGCGCGCGTTCGCGCACACCGAGGAGAGCGTGATCGTCGGGTGGCTGCCGCCGCACCACGACATGGGGCTCATCGGCAACATCCTCCAGCCGCTCTACGTGGGCGTGCCGTGCATCCAGCTCTCGCCCGAGCACTTCCTGATGCGGCCGCGGCGCTGGCTGGAGGCGATCTCGCGCTACCGGGCCACGACGAGCGGCGGGCCGAACTTCGCCTACGAGCTGTGCATCCGGAAGATCTCCCCGGAGCAGCGCGAAGGGCTCGACCTCGGCTCATGGCAGGTGGCCTTCAACGGGGCCGAGCCGATCCGGGCGGCGACGCTCGACCGCTTCGCCGAGGCGTTCGCGCCGGCGGGGTTCCGGCGCGAGGCGTTCTATCCCTGCTACGGCCTGGCCGAGGCGACGCTGCTCGTGAGCGGCGGGGCGGCCGAGGCGCCGCCGGTCGTGCGCGCGGTCGACCGCGCCGCGCTGGCGCAGGGGCGCGCGGCGTTCGATCCGCGCGATCCGGAGGCCGGCGTGTCCCTCGTGGGCTGCGGGGGATCGCCGGCCGGCGACGAGGTGCGGATCGTCGATCCCGAGACGCTCCGGGCCTGCGAGGACGAGCGCGTCGGGGAGATCTGGGTGGCCGGCGCGAGCGTGGCGCAGGGCTACTGGGAGCGGCCGGAGGACACGGCGGCGACGTTCGAGGCGCGGCTATCGACGGGAGGAGGGCCGTTCCTGCGGACCGGCGATCTCGGGTTCTTCTCGCGCGGCGAGCTGTATGTGACGGGCCGGCTCAAGGACCTGATCATCGTCCGCGGGCGCAACCTCTACCCGCAGGACATCGAGCTCACCGCGGAGGAGAGCCACCCGGGCCTCCGCGCCGGCGGCGGCGCGGCGTTCTCGGTGGACGTCGACGGCGAGGAGCGCGTCGTCGTCGTCCAGGAGCTCGGTCGGCGCGCGCCGGCGGCGACGGATCCGGCGGAGCTCGGCGCGGCGATCGAGCGCGCCGTGGCCGACCGGCACGAGGTCGCGGTCCACGCGGTCGTGCTCATCAAGCCGGGGAGCCTGCCGAGGACCACGAGCGGCAAGGTGCAGCGGAGGGCGTGCCGCGCGCGGTTCCTGGATGGGTCGCTGGACGCGGTGTGGCGGTCGACGAGCGGCGACCCCGCAGCGCGCGCGGGCGTCGAGGCCGAGACCGCGGAGCCGCCGCGGTCGGCGCTGGAGGGCACGCTGGCAGGCATCTGGGCCGAGGTGCTGGGGCGCGCGCGGGTCGGCCGGAGCGAGGAGTTCCTGAGCCTGGGCGGCGATTCGCTGCGGGCCATGCAGGTGAGCGGGCGGGTGAGCGAGGCCCTCGGCATCGACGTGGGGCCGGCGCAGCTCTTCGAGTCGACGACGGTCGCGGCGCTCGCGGCCTGGATCGAGGCGAGGCAGGCCGGGGCGCCCGCGGACGGCGCGGCGGGCAGGGCCGCGACGATGACGCCGGTGGAGCGGCCGGAGCGACTGCCGCTGTCCTTGGTCCAAGAGCGGCTGTGGTTCCTCGAACAGCTCGTCGCAGGCGCGCCCGTCTACCACATCGCGGCGGCCCTGCGGCTCTCCGGGGCGCTCGATCGGAGCGCCCTCGAGCAGGCCGTGACGGCGATCTCGGCGCGCCACGAAGGCCTCCGCACCAGCTTTCCCTCGGTCGCGGGGCAGCCGATCCAGCGGATCGCGCCGCCCGCGCCGGTCCGTCTGCCGCTCCACGATCTGCTCGATCTGCCCGAGGAGGACCGAGCGCCCGCGCTGCAGGAGCGCCTCCGCGGGGAGGCCCGGCGCGCGTTCGATCTCGCGGAGGCGCCGCCCGTGCGCTGGATGCTCCTGCGCGTGGGCGAGCGCGAGCACGTGCTCTCGTTCACCTGCCATCACCTCATCGCCGACGGCTGGTCGCTGCACGTGGTCTTGCGCGAGCTCACGCTGCTCTATGGCGCGTTCGCCGCCGGGCGCTCCCCTGCCCTCGCGCCGCTGCCGCTCCAGTACGCCGATCACGCGCTCTCGCAGCGCGGTCAGGCCGAGTCAGAGGGGCAGCGGAGGGAGCTGGCCTATTGGCGAGAGCGGCTCGCGCGCGCCGTGCCGCCGCTGGATCTCCCGACCGACCGGCCGAGGCCCCACGTCCAGACCTACGCCGGCGCGCGCGAGGAGCTCGAGCTCCCTCCGGATCTCCTGGAGAGGCTGGCCGCGCTCGGGCGGCGAGAAGGAGCCACGCTGTTCACGGCGGTGGCCGCTGGGTTGTTCGCCCTGCTGCACCGCACGACGGGCCAGACCGATCTGTGCATCGGGACGCCCGTGGCGGCGCGATCGCGGGTGGCGTTCGAGGGCGTCTTCGGGTGCTTCCTGAACACGCTCGCGCTGCGCGTCGACGTGTCCGGGAACCCCGCGATCGAGGAGCTCCTGACGCGCGTCCGCTCGGCGATCACGGAGGCGCAGGCGCACCAGGGCGTGCCGTTCGAGCGCGTGCTGCAGGAGCTGCCGCTCTCCCGCGACCTCGGCCGCTCGCCGGTGTTCCAGGTCATGCTCTCCATGCAGCCGCCGCAGGCGCCCGCGCCGGAGATACCGGGCCTCGATCTCACGTTCTCCCAGGTGGATACGGGGACAGCCCAGTTCGACCTCGCGATCGACCTTGTTCCGCACAGCCAGGGTGTGCGGGCCGTCTGGGAGTACAACACGGACCTGTTCGAGGCCGCGACGATCCGCCGGCTCTCGGAGCGCCTGCTCCTGCTCCTCGAAGGGATGGTGGCCGCGCGCCCGCAGGCCCGCCTCGGCGAGCTCCCGTTGCTGACCGAGAGCGAGCGGCTCCTTTCGCTGGGGGAGTCGGAGCGCGTGGCCGTGCCGCCGGTGTGCGTCCACGAGCTCTTCGAGGCGCAGGTCGCCCGCCAGCCCGAGGCGGTGGCGTTGATCCACGAGGAGGAGCGGCTCACCTATGCGATGGTCGACGAGCGGGCGCGCCGGCTCTCGCGCCGCCTCGTCCGGCTCGGCGTCGGCCCGGAGACGCGGGTCGGTATCTGCCTTGATCGCTCGGCGGACGTCGTCATCGCCGTGCTGGCCGTGCTCAAGGCCTCGGGCGCCTACGTGCCGATCGATCCAACGCACCCGGCGGACCGGATCGCCTTCATGCTCGCGGACGCCTCGCCCGCGGTCCTCATCACGCGAACGGAGCTGAGCGGGCGCCTCCCCGCGACGCAAACCGTGCTCTGCGTCGATCGCGAGGGAGACTGGGCCGCGGATACCGACACGGTCGATCACGACGAGCCGCGACCGACAGGGAACCTCGACCACCTCGCGTACATCATCTACACGTCAGGCTCGACCGGCCGGCCGAAGGGCGTGATGGTGACGCACCGGACGCTCGCCAGCGTCTTCGCGGCGTGGCAGCGGCTCTATCAGCTGCCGGCGGCGGATCTGCGGCTCCTCCAGATCGCGAATCCGGCGTTCGACGTCTGGACAGCCGACTGGGTGCGGGCGCTGTGCGCGGGTGGCACGCTCGTGATCGCGTCCACCGACGTGTTCCTCGATCCGGCGGCGCTCTCGGCGGTGATACGCCGCGAGCAGGTGACCCTCGTCGACGTGGTGCCCGCGGTGATCAAGCCGCTCATGGCGCACTGGGATCGCGAAGGGCAAGGCGTCGACAGCCTTCGATTGCTGATCGTGGGGTCGGACGCGTGGTCGGTGCGGGATTACCTGGAGCTGCGCCGGCGATGCGCGCCCCATACCCGCCTCCTGAGCTGCTATGGCGTCACCGAGGCGACGATCGATAACGCCTCGTTCGAGGGCGACGTGGACGCGGAGCCGTCTCCCGAGCGGAGCGTCCCCCTGGGCCGCCCCGTCGCCAATACGCGGCTCTACGTGCTGGATCGGTACGGCCAGCGGCTGCCGGTCGGCGTCCCCGGGGAGCTGGCGATCGGGGGAGCGGGCGTGGCGCGCGGGTACCTTCGGCAGCCGGGCCTCACCGCCGAGCGGTTCATCCCCGACCCGTGGAGCGGCGAGGCGGGCGCCCGGCTGTACCGCACAGGCGATCGCGCGCGCTGGCTCCCGGACGGGACGCTGGAGTTCCTCGGGCGCGTCGATCATCAGGTGAAGCTGCGCGGGCTCCGCATCGATACCGCCGAGATCGAGGCGTGCTTGCGGATGCACCCGGACCTCCGAGATGCGGTTGTCGTGCTCAGGGAAGACGCCGAGGGCGACAAGCGGCTCTTGGCCTACCTGGTCCCGGCGCGCGAGCCCGCCCCGGAGAGCTCCGCGGTAAGGCAGTTCCTTCGCTCGCACCTGCCCGAGGCGATGATCCCGTCCGCCTTCACGTGGCTCGACGCTCTGCCGCTCTCGCCGAACGGCAAGGTGGACCGGCGCGCGCTGCCCGCGCCCACGGAGCGGGCCGAGGCGGCGGCGAGCGCCGCCGCGCCGCCTCGATCCCCGCTCGAGCTCGCGATCGCGGAGGCCTGGCGGGAAGTGCTCCCGACGTCGCAGGTGGGCCTCCACGACAACTTCTTCGACCTCGGTGGGCACTCGCTCCTGCTCGCGCAGGTCCGGGCCCGCCTGCGCGAGAAGCTGAATCGCGAGATCCCGATGATGGATCTGCTTCAGCACCCCACCGTCGCCTCGCTCGCGGCGGCCCTGAGCGGCGACCCAGGCGCTCCGCCCGCGCAAAAGGCGGACGAGGGCGCGCAGGATCCCGCGCGAGCGCGGGCCGCTCAGCAGCGGCGCGGAGAGATGTTCGCGCGGCGGCGCGGCAGCCAGGAGAACAAGCGATGAGCAGTGGGAGCAGCGAAGAGCCCCGTCCGGGGCTGGACATCGCGATCATCGGTATGGCCGGCCGGTTCCCGGGCGCGCGCGACGTGGAGACGTTCTGGCGCAACCTCTCTGCGGGCGTCGAGTCGATCTCCGTCCTCCGCGACGACGAGCTGTTGAAGGAGGGTGTCGACCCGGCGCTGCTCGCGCGGCCAGACTACGTGCGGACCCGCGCGGTGCTCGACGATATCGATCGCTTCGACGCCGAGTTCTTCGGGTTCACGCCGCTCGAAGCCGCCGCGCTGGATCCGCAACACCGGCTCTTCCTGGAGTGCGCGTGGGAGGCCTTCGAGAGCGCAGGTTACGATCCGGAGCGCGCGGGCGGCGCCGTCGGGGTCTACGCCGGATCGAGCCTGAACGGGTACCTGGAGCACGTGCTCCCGCGCGGTACGCGCCTGGAGTCGGCGGCCGACATGGCGGCGTTCCTTGCGATCGACAAGGACTTCCTGACCACCCGCGTCTCCTACAAGCTGAACCTCGAGGGGCCCAGCATCGCGGTGCAGACGGCCTGCTCGACCTCGCTCGTCGCCGTGCACCTCGCCTGCCAGGCGCTCCTCGGCGGCGAGTGCGATCTCGCCCTCGCGGGCGGCGTCTCGATCAGCGTCCCGCAGAAGGCCGGTTATCTGTACCAGGAAGGCGCGATCGCCTCGCCCGACGGCCACTGCCGGGCGTTCGACGCAGAGGCCCGAGGCACGGTCGCCGGCAGCGGCGTCGGCGTCGTCCTGTTGAAGCGGCTCGAGGATGCCCTGGCCGATCGGGACGTGATCGTCGCGGTCATCAAGGGCTCGGCGGTCAACAACGACGGTCGCGCCAAGATCGGTTACACCGCGCCGCGCATCGACGGTCAGGCCAGCGTGATCCGGGCCGCCCACAGGGCTTCCGGGGTCGACGCGGGCTCGATCACCTACGTGGAGGCGCACGGCACGGGCACGCCCCTCGGCGATCCCATCGAGATCGCCGCGCTGACCCGGGCGTTCCGGGAGAGCAGCGACGAGACGGGGTTCTGCGCGATCGGCTCGGTGAAGACGAACATCGGGCACCTGGACGCGGCCGCGGGCGTCGCGGGGCTCATCAAGGCGGCGCTCTGCCTGTCGCGCGGCCGCATCCCGCCGAGCTTGCACTTCCGCGAGCCCAACCGAGCGATCGACTTCGCCTCGAGCCCCTTCTACGTGGCCACCGAGCTCGCGGAGTGGGCGCCCTCCGCCACGCCCCGCCGCGCCGGCGTGAGCTCCTTCGGCCTGGGCGGCACCAACGCCCACGTCGTCCTCGAAGAGGCGCCGCCGCCGCTGCCGGCCGGAGAGCGGGCCTCGCAGGGCGAGCTGCTCGTGCTGTCGGCCCGGTCGCGCGGGGGGCTCGACGCGCTGACGGACGCGCTCGCGACGCGCCTCGAGACGGACGCCGATCTCGACCTGGCCGACGTCGCGTTCACGCTGCAGCTCGGCCGGCGCGCCTTTGCGTACCGCCGCTCGGTCGTGTGCCGCACGCGGGAGGAGGCCGCCCGCGCGCTCCGCGATCGCAGCGCTTCGCGGAGCTCGGGCGAGCCGGTGGCCGGAGCGCGGCCGGTCGCGTTCCTGTTCCCCGGCCAGGGCAGCCAGCACGTCGACATGGGCCGCGCGCTGTACGAGGCCGAGCCCACGTTCCGGGCCGAGGTGGACCGCTGCGCCGAGGGGCTCGCGCCGCACCTCGGCGTGGACCTCCGGACGCTGCTGTTCCCCGCGCCCGCGGATCGGGAGGCGGCCGCGGCGCGCCTCGATCACACGTCGATGACGCAGCCGGCCCTCTTCACCGTCCAGTACGCCCTCGCCCGCCTCTGGATATCGTGGGGCCTGACCCCCGACGCGATGATCGGGCACAGCGTGGGCGAGATCGTGGCCGCCTGCGTGGCCGGGTGCCTGTCGCTCGAGGATGCCCTGGCGCTTGTCGCGGCGCGCGGGCGGCTGATGGAAGCGACGCCGGACGGCGCGATGCTCGCCGTGTTCGCGCCGGAAGACGAGGTCGCGGGGTGGCTCGGCGACGAGGTCGCGCTGGCCGCGACAAACTCCTCGCGCCAGTGCGTGCTGTCCGGATCGCGAGCGGCCATCGAGCGGGTGGAGCGCGAGGTCGCGGCGCGAGGGATCGAGGCCCGCCGCCTGCGCACGTCCCGCGCCTTCCACTCCCCCCTGATGGATGCGGCTCTGGCCGGCTTCCGCGAGGCGGTGGCCCGCGTCACGCTGCGGGCGCCGCGCATCCCGTGGATCTCGAACGTCACCGGGACCTGGATCACCGCGGCCGAGGCGCAGGACCCCGGCTACTGGGTCCGGCACCTCCGGAGCACGGTCCGGTTCGCGGACGGCGTGAAGACGCTGGCGGCGCGGCCGGAGCGCATCCTCCTCGAGGTCGGGCCGGGACAGACGCTCACCGCGCTGTGCAGGGAGCTCGCCGCGGGATCGCTCGTGGTTCCATCGCTGTCCGCCGCCCGCGATCCGGGCGGCGCGGGCGCGGCGCTGCTCGACGCGGTCGGGCAGCTCTGGGTGGCCGGCGCATCGGTGGACTGGACCGGCCTGCAAGCCGGGCGAGGGCGCCGGCGGGTCGCGCTGCCGGCGACGCCGTTCGAGCGGAAGCGCCACTGGATAGAGCGCCCCGGCGCCGGAGCCGCGGCCGCGCCGGAGCGGGCCGAGCCCGAGGTGGAGCGGGCGAGCACGGCGGCGGATCTGGAGGGGTTCTTCTATGTCCCGTCCTGGAAGCGCTCCCCGCTCCAGCCGATCGCGCCCCGGACCGACGACGCGCGCTGGCTGGTGTTCGCGGACGAGGAGGCGCTCGGCCTCCGGATCCTGGCGCGGCTCGAGGGCGCTGGCCGGCGGGTCGTCCGGGTCAGGAGCGGCGCTCGCTTCGAGCGCGTGACGGAGAGCGAGCTCACCCTCCGCCCGGATCACGCCGAGGACTACGCCGCGCTGGCCCGGGAGCTCGGCGCCGGCGCAGGGCTGCCCGAGCGGATCGTGCACGCCTTCGGGCTCGGCAGCGCGGCCGGGGCGCAGCTCGACGCCGGCACGTTCCAGGAGGCGCAGCGCCGGGGCTCGGTGAGCCTTCTGTGGCTCGCGCGGATGCTGGCAGGTCAGCCGGGAGGGTGCCGCCTCGTCGCGCTCGCCAGCGGCCTGCACGACCTGAGCGGGCGCGAGGCGCTGCGCCCCGAGCACGCCCCGCTGCTCGGGGTGTGCCGGAGCATCGCGCTGGAGTACCCGCGCGTGCGCTGCAGCGTGCTCGACCTCGATGCCGACGGCCCGGACACGTCGGAGGCAGCGCGGCTCGTCGAGCGGATCCTCGACGAGGTGCGGTCCGAGGCCGACGAGCCCGTCGTCGCGTACCGCGGGCTCCACCGCTGGGTGCCCACCGTCGAGCCGGTCGCGCTGAAGGCGGCGGACGGCTTGCCCTCGCTCCTGCGAGAGCGGGGCGTCTACCTCATCACCGGCGGGCTGGGGGGCGTCGGGCTGCAGGTGGCGGACTACCTCGCGCGCACGGCGCGCGCGCGGTTGATCCTCGCGGGCCGCTCGGCGCCGAGCGAGGAGCAGCGCCGGCACCTCCTGGCGCTCGAGCAGGCCGGCGCCGAGGTGCTGGCGGTGCGCGCCGATGTCGCCGACGCCGCGGCGATGCGCGCCGCGGTGGGCGAGGCGCTGGCGCGGTTCGGCGCGCTGCACGGCGTGATCCACGCCGCCGGGGTCGCGGCCGGCGGGCTCATCGACCGGCTGACGGCGGACGCGCTCTCCGCGGAGCTCGCTGGCAAGGCGCTCGGCGCGCTTGTGGTGGACGAGATCGCCCGCGAGCACCGGGCGGATTTCGTCCTGCTCTGCTCCTCGGTCACCGCGCTGAGCGGCGGCCTCGCGCGGGCCGGGTACGCGGCCGCCAACGCCTTCCTCGACGCGCTCGCCCACGCCTCCACGCGCCGGGGAGGACCGTACACCGTGTCCGTGAACCTCGACCGCTGGCGCGACGTGGGCATGGCGGCCCGCGCCGAGGCGCGCCTCCTGGCCCTCGGGATCGAGGGCGTGATCCTCGGCGGCATGAGCCCGGCGCAGGGGCAAGAGGTCGTTCACCGCGTCCTGAGCCAGGCGGCGCTGCCGCAGGTGGTCGTCTCGGTACGCCCGCTCCGCGGCCTGCCGAGGGACGACGAGGGCGCCGCCCTGGCCCGGCGGCTCGGCATCGGCGAGCCCCCGTCCTCTGGCGTCGACGGCGCCCGACGGGGCTCCGAGGCCCCGATCGCCGCGCAAGGCGAGCGCCTCTCCCCCGAGGCGGTGACGGCGCAGGTGGCGGCGATCTGGGCGCGGGCGTTCGGCATCGAGCACCTCGATCCGCAGAGGGACTTCTTCTCGCTCGGCGGAGAGTCGCTGCTCGCCCTGCAGATCCTCAACCGCGTCCGGGACACGTTCGCGGTGGAGCTGTCGCTCCGCGAGTTCTTCGAGCGGCCGACCCAGGCGGCGCTCGCGGAGCGCGTTCTCATGGCGCGAGGACAGCGGCCCGCGGGTCCGGAGCCGGCGCTGATCGCGCTGCCCCGGAAGGCGCGGCAGCTCCCCGGCGCGGACGGCTCGCAAGCGCAGGCGCAGGCGCGCTCGGAAGGCGGGCGCGGCGAGCAAGGCAGTCGCGGCGAGCAAGGCAGTCGCGGCGAGCAGGGCGTCGCGAAGGGAGAGGGGAAATGAGCGCCCTCGGCTTCCTGCTGCGCCACGCCTCCCGGCTCCTCGCGCTCGCGATCGCGGCCGGCGTCCTCAGCGGGCTCGCGGGCGCCGGCCTGATCGCGCTCATCCAGGAGGCGCTCTCGGCGGACGGCCGCCCCACCGCGCGGCTCGTGGGGGCCTTCGTGGGGCTCGCCCTCGTCGGCGTGCTGACCAGGGTCGTGTCCCAGGTGGTCCTGACCCGGCTCGGACAGGCCATGATCGCCGAGCTGCGCATGCAGCTCAGCCGGCGCATCCTGGGCGCGCCGCTGCGCCAGATCGAGGAGCTCGGCGCCCACCGGCTGCTGGCGGCGCTCAACGACGATCCGGCCGTGATCACGCAGGCCTACGTCTACCTGCCGCTCCTGTGCGTGAACGGCGCCACCGTCGTCGGTTGCCTCCTGTACATCGGGTGGCTCTCGTGGCCGGCGCTCCTCGTCACGCTGGGCGCGATGGGGGTCGGGGCCTTGCTCTTCCAGACGCACTCGCGCCGCGCGCTCCGCTCTTTCACGCGCGCCCGCGAGACGAGCGACGCCCTGTTCAAGCACTTCCGCGCGCTGACCGGGGGCATCAAGGAGCTCAAGATGCACCGCGACCGCGGGCAGGCGTTCCTGTCGCACGCGGGCCGCAGCGTCACGGCGTACCAGCGCGATCAGGTGGCGGGCACGACCGAGTACGCCATCGCGCTGGGCTGGGGCGCGCTGCTCTTCCACGCCGTCCTCGGGCTCACGCTGTTCGCCCTCCCGGCCTGGACAGGGCTGACGGCCACGGCCGCGGCCGGCGTGACGCTGGCGATGCTCTACCTGATGGCGCCGTTCGCGGAGAGCATCGAGTTCCTGCCGTTGATCGGCCGGGCCGGCGTCGCGCTGACGAAGGTGAATGATCTCGGGCTCGCCCTGACGCCCGGGGCCGAGGCGCCGAGCGCCGGAGCGCGGCCGGCGGAGCCGCTCGGCGGGCGCGATGAACGCGATGGACTCGATGGCTCGCGCGCGTGGACACGCCTCGATCTGGTCGGCGTCACGCACCGTTATTACCGGGAGCAGGAGGACGGGAGCTTCCGCCTCGGGCCCATCGACCTGAGCTTCCAGCCCGGAGAGCTCGTGTTCCTCGTGGGCGGCAACGGGAGCGGCAAGACGACGCTGGCGCTGCTGCTCCTCGGGCTCCATGCGCCGGAGTCCGGCGAGATCCGGCTCGACGGCGTGCCCATCGACGATGGGAACCGGGAGCAGTATCGACAGCTCTTCTCGGTCGTCTTCGCGGATTACCACCTCTTCGAGCACCTTCTCGGCCTCTCCGACGCCGACCTGGACGAGCGCGCCCGGCGCTACCTCGCGCGGCTGCGGCTCGATCACCGCGTGCGCGTCGAGGAGGGCGCCCTCCACGTGAGCGGGCTGTCCCAGGGGCAGCGCAAGCGCCTCGCGCTCGTCACCGCCTGCCTCGAGGACCGGCCGTTCTACGTCTTCGACGAGTGGGCGTCCGACCAGGACCCCGAGTTCCGGAGGGTCTTTTATACCGAGCTCCTGCCCGAGCTCCGCGCGATGGGCAAGACGGTGCTCGTCATCACGCACGATGATCAGTACTTCGCGCTCGCGGATCGCTGCCTGCGCCTCGACTTCGGCGTCCTGACGCAGACGTCCGGCGCCCCCTTGGGGAGCGGCGCGGCCCCGCGGAACGCGCTCGAAACCCGCCCTCGCAGGCGCGAGGCCGTGAAGGCCACGGAGCAAGACGCATGAAACGACCTGTGCGCTCATTCCTCGTCTCGGCGCTCGTCTCGCTCGCGGCCGCCGGCTGCGCGCCGGGCGCGATCCGGTCGCCGTCGCCGCAAGCCGACGGCGCGGTGACCCTGGCCGGCCTGGAGCACGCGGTGACGGTGACGTCGGATCACCTCGGGATCCCCACCGTCGACGCCGCCTCGCGGCAGGACGCCCTCAGGGCGCTCGGGTACCTGACGGCGCGCGACCGGCTTTTCCAGATGGATCTGCTCCGCCGGAGCAGCGGCGGACGGCTCGCCGAGATCCTCGGGCGCGAGCTCCTGGAGGCCGATACGCGGCAGCGGCGCTACGGCGTCCCGCGCGCCGCGAAGGCGATCCTCTCGCGCCTGCCGGAGGGGCAGCGCGCCGCGCTCGACGCATATGCTGAGGGGGTCAACGCCTATCTCCGGAGCGCGAAGACGCTGCCGATCGAGCTCCGCGAGCTCGGCTACAGGCCCGAGCCGTGGCGGCCGGAGGACAGCGTGCTCGTCGAGCTGGGCATGTTCCAGGCCCTCGGCGGGAGCGAGGACGTGGAGCGAACCCGCACGGTCCTTTCCCACAGCCTGCCGCCGAGCGTCGTCGCCTTCCTGTTCGAGGGCACCGACCCTTACACGAAGGCGCTGCTCGGCGCGCAGGCGGCCGCGTCTCCGCCGCTGCCACGGGAGGAGCTGCGAGCGCTCCTGTCGCGGGGCCGCGGCGCGCGCACCGCGGTGCTCAGCGCCGCCGCCGGCGAGGCGCCCCCCGGCTCGAACGGCTGGGCGGTGGCCGGCTCGCGCACCCGCGACGGGCGCGCCATCCTCGCGAACGACATGCACCTCGATCTCGGGGTGCCCAACGTCTGGTATCGCGCGGAGCTCCGTTATGGCGACACCGAGATCGCGGGCGTCGTGCTGCCCGGGATGCCCGTCGTGGTCGTGGGGAGTAACGGCCATGTCGCCTGGGGGCTGACAAACCTCGACGCCGATGTGATGGATCTCGTGCAGCTCGAGGTCCATCCCGAGCGCCCTGACGAGTACCGGACGCCGTCCGGGTGGCGGCGGTTCGACGTCGCGCGGGAAACGATCAAGGTCCGCGGCGAGCCCGACGTCGCCGTCGAGGTCCGCGCCACGATCTGGGGCCCTGTCGCGTCGAGGCCGCTGCTCGGGCGGCCGGTCGCCGTCCGCTGGACAGCGCTCGATCCCGAGGCGGTCGACTTCGGGCTGATGGAGATGGACCGGGCCCGGAGCCTCGAGGAGGCCGCCCGGGCGATGAACGCCGCCGGCGGGCCGGCGTGCAATGCCCTCCTCGCGGATCGCCGCGGCCGCGTCGCGTGGACGATCACCGGGCGCATCCCGCGGCGCCGCGGCCTCGACGGCGCCCTCAGCGTCCCGTGGGCGGACGGGCGCGCGGGCTGGGACGGCTTCGTGCCTCCCCCGCAGCTGCCGCGCGTCGTCGATCCGCCGTCGGGGTTCGTCGTCAACGCCAACAACCGCATGCCGCTCGGCGAGGGGGCGCCGGCGCTCGGCCGCGAGTACGCGAACGGCTACCGCGCCTACCGCATCAGCGAGCGCCTGCGCGCCGCGCGCCCGGTCACCGAGGCGGACATGTTCGAGCTGCAGCTCGATACGCGGACCGAGTTCTTCGACTTCTACCGCGACCTCGCGCAGCGCGCGCTCACGGAAGAGGCCGTGTCGCGGCGGCCGGCGCTCGCGGAGGCGCGGGCGGCGATCGCGGCGTGGGACGGACGCGCGGAGGCGTCGGGCATCGGCCTCCCCTTGATCACGAGCTTCCGGCGCGTCCTGGCCGACGAGGTGTTCGCGGCGTGGCTGGACACGTCCCGCGCCGCCGACCCGACCCTCGAGCTCTCGCTGACCGACATCGACACGCCGCTGCAGCGCGCGCTGAGCGAGCGGTCGCCCGATCTCGTGTTGGCGCCGGCGGGCGGCTGGGACGCGTTCGTCCTCGCCGCGCTGGAGAGGGCGATGGCGGACGTGAAGCAGCGGCACGGCGGACGGCCGCTCGATGCGCTCGAGTGGGGCGCCGTGAGCCGGGTGAAGATCGCGCACCCGCTCGGCGTGACGCCGGAGCTCGGCGCGCTCCTCAACATGCCCGTCGAGCCGCTCTCCGGGTGCGGCTTCTGCGTGCGCCTCGCGGCAGGCACGCTCGGCGCCAGCGAGCGGCTCGTCGTCTCGCCGGGGCACGAGCCGGACGGCATCCTGCACATGCCAGCAGGGCAGTCCGGCGACCCGCGCTCGCCGCACTACCGCGATCAGCAGCGCGCCTGGGTCGACGGCCGCCCGCTGCCCTTCTCGGCAGGTCCGGCCGTCGAGAAGCTCACGCTCTCGCCCGAGCGGGCGGAGCGCCGCGCGCCGCGCGGGGATCAGCCGGCGCGCCGGTAACACCGCTCATCCCATCTCGAACGGAGGAAGACATGGCGAACGAGGAACAGGAAGACAGCACAATTTACAAAGTCGTCGTGAACCACGAGGAGCAGTATTCGATCTGGCCCGAGTACCGCGAGAACCCGCTCGGATGGCGGGACGCGGGCAAAGCCGGCACCAAGGCGGAGTGCCTCGAGCACATCAAGGAGGTCTGGACCGATATGCGGCCGCTGAGCCTGCGCAAGCAGATGGCGGCGCAGGCGGGCCGGTCGTCGTGAGCTCGCTCGACGCCGTGTCGCCCGCGGGGGCGCGGGGCGAGGCCGATGGGCTCGCGCGGTCCAGCTTCCCCGGCGCCGCGCTGCCGCTCGTCGTGAGCCCGCTCCGGCGCGGCGACGTCTCAACAACGTTCGCGGCGGCCATCCGGGCGTGCGCGGAAGCCGAGTTGACGTCGCGCGGAGCGGTGCTGTTCCGCGGGTTCCCGGTCCGCGGGCTGGCCGACTTCGAGGCCTTCGTGAAGCTCGTCACGCCGGATCTGCTGGATTACACGTTCGGGTCGACGCCGCGCTCTCACCTGCAGAGTCGCATCTACACGTCGACAGAGTACCCGGCGCACCAGCACATCCCGCTCCACAACGAGCAGTCGTACACGCGCGAGTGGCCCCTGAAGATCTGGTTCCACTGCGCGGAGGCCGCGCCCGAGGGGGGCAGCACGCCGCTCGCGGACAGCCGCGAGGTGCTCCGGCGCATCCCTGCCCGGATCCGAGAGCGGTTCACGGCCAAGAAGGTGATGTACGTCCGCAATTACGGCGGCGGGCTCGACGTGCCCTGGCAGAAGGTCTTCGGCACGACCGACCGGGCCGAGGTCGAGCGCCTCTGCCGCCAGCGCGGGATAACGTGCGAGTGGAAGGCCGACGGCGAGCTGCGCACACGGGAGGTGTGCCAGGCCGTGGCCACGCACCCGCGCACCGGCGATGTGGTGTGGTTCAACCAGGCTCACCTGTTCCACGTCTCCAGCCTGGAGCCCTCGGTGCGAGAGGCGCTCCTCGCGGTCTTCTCCGAGGACGAGCTGCCCCGCAATGCGTTTTACGGCGACGGCTCGCCCATCGAGGGCGCGGTCCTCGACGAGATCCGCGACGTCCACAGGCAGCTCGCCGTGGAGTTCCCCTGGCAGCAAGGGGACGTGTTGCTCGTCGACAACATGCGGGTCGCCCACGGGCGCGCGCCGTTCCGGGGCCCGCGCAAGGTCCTTGTGGCGATGGCCGAGCCCTACGGGGCCAAGGCCCTCTGAGGTTCTTTCATGAGCGATGACGTCTTCGTTTTCCCGATGAGCTTCGCGCAGGAGCGGCTCTGGTTCTTGGCCCAGCTCGAGCCCGACAGCGCCTCGTACAACCTGGCCGCCGCCGTGCGGCTCACCGGGTCGCTCGACGCTGGCCTCGTGGACCGGTGCGTGGCCGAGATCGTGCGCCGTCACGAGGTCCTGCGCACGACGTTCGACGTCATCGACGGCCAGCCGTCGCAGGTGATCCGGCCGGAGGGCGCGGCGCGGGTCCCGCGCGTGGACCTCACCGGGCTCCCCGAGCCGCAGCGCGACGCGGAGGGCCGGCGCCTGATCGAGCGCGAGGCGCGGCGCCCCTTCGATCTCGCGAGCGGCCCGCTGCTCCGGCTCCTGCTCCTCAGGATGAGGGAGGACGAGCACGTCCTCGTCTGGGTCGTCCATCACATCGTCTTCGACGGGTGGTCCACGGGCCTCGTCCTGCAGGAGTTCGCCGCGCTGTACACGGCGTTCGCGGGAGGCCGGCCCTCCCCGCTGCCGGAGCTGCCGCTGCAGTACGCGGACTTCGCCCACTGGCAGCGCCAGCGCCTGGAGTCGGGCGCGCTGAAAGCCCAGCTCGCCTACTGGACCCGGCGGCTGGCCGGCCAGGAAGCGCTGCTGGAGCTGCCGACCGATCGGCCCCGGCCGGCGATGCAGTGCTACCGCGGGGCGCGGCACTCGTTCCGGCTGCCCGCGGCGCTCGCCGACGCGCTGCGCGCGCTGGCGCGGCGGGAGGAGACGACGCTCTACGCGGTGCTCGTGGCAGGGTTCAAGGCCCTCCTCGCGCGCATCACGGGCGCGCTCGACCTCAGCGTGGGCACGCCGGTGACGAACCGGAGCCGGGCCGAGCTGGAAGGGGTCGTGGGCTGCTTCGCCAACACCGTCGTGCTGCGCACCGATCTCGGCGGCGATCCCCGGTTCTTGGCGCTGCTCTCGCGGGTGAACGAGACCGTCCGGGAGGCGCAGGCGCACCAGGAGGCGCCGTTCGATCAGGTCGTGGAGGCCCTGCGCCCGGCGCGGGATCTGAGCCACGCGCCGCTCTGCCAGGTGCTCTTCGCGCTCCAGCCCGCGCTCCGGGAGGCCCCCGAGATCCCGGGGTTCGGCGTGCGCCTCCTCGACCTGGACGCGGGCGGGGCCCAGCTCGATCTGTCCCTCGAGATGGCCGTCGACGACGGCGGCATCGCCGGGGCGTTCGAGTACGACACGGATCTCTTCGATCGAGGCACGATCGAGCGGCTGACCGCGCACCTCGAGCGGCTGCTCGCGGGCGCCGCGGCGAACCCGGAGGCGCGGCTGTCCGAGCTGCCCCTGCTCGCGCCGGAGGAGCAGCGGCGCGTGCTCGGCTGGGGCGTGGCCGCGGCGCCGGACCGCGCGCCGCGCGCCGTGCACAGGGGCTTCGAGGCGCGGGCGGCGCTCGCGCCCTCGGCCGTGGCCGTCGTCCAGGAGGGGCGGTCGATCACGTACGGAGAGCTCGACCGGAGGGCGAACCAGCTCGCGCAGCGGCTGCAGCGGCTCGGCGTGGGGCCCGAGGTCCGCGTGGGCATCTGCCTGCCTCGCTCGATCGAGATGGTCGCCGCCGTGCTCGGGGTGCTCAAGGCCGGTGGGGCGTACATCCCGATCGATCCCTCGACGCCGCGGGAGCGGATCGCCGCGATGATCGCGGACGCCGGCGTCCGCGCGGTGGTGACCGGGGAGGACGCGGTGGACGGCGCGGTGGAGAGCCGCGATCTCGCGCTGATCCGCCTCGATCCACGCTGGGCTTGCGTGGCTGGCGAGCCGGAGGCGCCGCCGGCGGGGGAGCCGGCGCCGGAGCAGGCCGCGTACATCCTGTACACGTCCGGATCGACGGGCGTGCCCAAGGGCGTCGTCGTCCCTCACCGGGCGCTCGCGGGCTTCGTCGACACCGCGGCGGCGCTCTACGAGATCGCGCCGTCGGACCGGGTGCTGCAGTTCGCGTCGCTGAGCTTCGACGCCAGCGCCGAGGAGATCTTCCCCTGCCTCACGCGAGGCGCCGCGCTGGTGCTGCGCACCGAGGAGATGCTGGCGTCCGTCGCCTCGTTCCTCGAGGCGTGCGGGGCGTGGGGCGTGACGGTGCTGGACCTGCCGACCATGTACTGGCACCGCGTGGCCGCGGAGGTCGCGCGCGACGGGGGCTTCGCCCTGCCGCCCGGCCTCCGGCTCGTCATCGTCGGCGGCGAGGCGGCGCTGCCCGAGCGCGTGAGCGCCTGGCGGGCGTCGGTGCCGACCCGGGTGCGCCTTGTCAACACCTACGGGCCGACCGAGGCCACGGTGGTCGCGACCGCCTGCGACCTGACGGCGGCGAGCGCCGACGCCGGCGCGGGCGCGGGGCGCGAGACGGCGGTCCCCATCGGCCGGCCGATCGCGGGCGCGCGGGCCTACGTGCTGGATGTCGCGGGGCTGCCGGCGCCGGTGGGCGTCGTGGGCGAGCTGTACCTCGGAGGTCAGGGGCTCGCGCGCGGCTACTGGGCGCGGCCGGCGTTAACCGCGGAGCGCTTCGTGCCCGACCCGTTCGCGGATCGGCCCGGCGAGCGGATGTACCGGACCGGCGACCGGGCGCGGTGGCGTGCGGACGGGCAGCTCGAGTTCGCAGGGCGCGTGGACCACCAGGTGAAGCTCCGCGGCTTCCGGATCGAGCTCGGCGAGATCGAGGCGCGGCTCGCCGAGCAGCCCGGCGTGCGCGGGGTGGTCGTTGTCGTGCGCGAGGATCGGCCGGAGGATCGCCGGCTCGTCGCGTACGTCGCCGCCGGTGAGGGCGTGGCCCCGGAGCAGCTCCGGCGGGCGCTGAGGGAGCAGGTGCCCGACTACATGGTGCCGTCGGCCTTCGTCCTGCTGGACGAGCTGCCGCGCACGGCGCAGGGCAAGATCGACAGGCGCGCGCTGCCGGCGCCCGCCGTGGAGGGCGCGGGCGACGCCGCGACCCCGCGGACGCAGGCCGAGGCGGCCCTCGCGGGGATCTGGGCGGAGCTCCTCGGCCGGGCCGCGGTCGGCGTCCGCGAGAACTTCTTCGAGCTGGGAGGCGACTCGATCCTGGCGCTCCAGGTGGTGGCGCGCGCGCGCGCGGCGGGGCTGTCGATCGCGCCGCGGCAGATCTTCCAGCACCAGACCGTCGCCGAGCTGGCCGCGGTGGCCGAGGCGGCCTCCGCCACGAGCGCGGCCGCGGAGCCGATCGACGGCGACGTGCCGCTCACGCCCATCCAGCGCTGGTTCTTCGAGCACGTCGGGGAAACGCCGCACCACTGGAACCAGTCCGTGCTGCTGGAGCTGCGGGCGGCGGTGGCGCCGGAGGCGCTCGAGGCCGCGGTCGCGGCGGTGGCGGAGCACCACGAGGCGCTCCGGCTGCGGTTCACGCGCGAGGGCGGCGCGTGGCGGCAGCGCCACGGGCGCGCGGCCGGCGCGGCGGTCGCGCGGGTGGACCTCTCGGAGGTCCCGGAAGCGGAGCAGGCGGCGGCGCTCTCGCGCGCGGCAGGGCAGTGGCAGGCGCGGCTCCACCTGACCGACGGGCCGCTCCTCTGCGCGGTGCTCTTCGACCTGGGCTCAACACGCCGCGGCCGGATGCTGCTCGCCGCCCATCACCTCGTCGTGGACGCTGTCTCCTGGCGGATCCTGCTCGAGGATCTCCAGGCGGCGTACCAGCAGCGCGCGGCCGGCGAGGAGATCCGGCTCCCCGAGAGGACGACCGGCTTCGCGTCCTGGGCCCGGCGCCTGCAGGCGCACGCCCAGTCCGACGAGGTGGCGCGGCACGCGGACGCGTGGATCGCCGCCGCGCGGCCGACGCCGCAGCTCCCGGCGGACGATCCGGGCGGCGCCGGGCTCGAGGGAGACACGGTCCGCCGCACGGATCGCCTGGACGAGGGCGAGACCCGCGCGCTGCTCGCGGCGACGTCCGCGTACCGGACACGGGTCGACGAGCTGCTGCTCACGGCCCTCGCCGGAGCGCTCGCGCGGTGGACGGGGGACGCCGCGGTGCTCGTCGACATGGAAGGCCACGGGCGCGACGCGCTCGGCGACGTGGATGTCTCTCGCACGGTGGGGTGGTTCACGAGCCTCTACCCCGTACGGCTGGAGGTCCAGCCCGACGCCGCGTTGGATCAGGCGCTCAAGGCGGTGAAGGAGCAGCTCCGCGGCGCGTCGCGCCGCGGGGCCACCTACGGCCTGCTCCGCACCCTGAGCGAGGGCGAGCGCGGCGCGCGGCTCTCGGGCCAGCCGGCGCCCGCGGTGAGCTTCAACTACCTGGGGCAGTGGGACGATCTGCTCGCGGCGAGCCCGCTCTTCGCCCTCGCCGAGGAAGACCTCGGGGCGGAGCGCGATCCGCGGGCGCCGCGGGGCTACGAGCTGGAGGTCGACGCCGCCGTCGTCGGCGGGCGCCTCCGGGTCACGTGGAGCTACAGCGGCGCTCGCCTTCGACCGGAGACGATCCAGCGGCTGAGCGAGGACTTCGCGGCGCGGCTTCGCGCCCTGGTCGCCCGCTGCCTCGAGCCCGGCGCGGGAGGGTGCACGCCGTCGGACTTCCCCCTGGCGCGGCTCGACCAGCCCACGCTCGACCGCCTGCTCGGGCCGGGCCGCGACGTGGAGGACGTGATGCCGCTCAGCGCGCTCCAGCAGGGGCTGCTGTTCCACAGCCTGTGGGAGCCCGGCACCGGCGTCTACGTCGAGCAGGTGACCTGCCGGCTGCTCGGAGCGCTCGACACCGACGCCTTCCGCCGGGCCTGGGAGGCCGTGGCGCAGCACCACGGCGTCCTGCGCACGACCTTCGTCTGGCAGGGGGCCGACGAGCCGCTCCAGGTCGTGCGGCGCGCCGGCGCGGCGGCGGCGGTGGAGATCGAGGTCGAGGACTGGCGCGGCGGGGACGCGGAAGAGCAACGCGCGCGGGTGGCTGCTCGCCTCGAGTCCGACCGCGCGCGGGGCTTCGATCTGGCCCGGGGCCCGCTGATGCGCCTCTCGCTCCTGCGCGTGGAGGACGACGTCCACCTCGTGCTCTGGAGCCATCACCACCTCCTCCTCGACGGGTGGTCGGCGGCCCTCGTGCTGCAGGACGCCTTCTCCGCGTACGACGCCCTGCGCGCCGGCCGCGCGGTCGCGTTGCCGGCCCGAAGGCGTTACCGCGAGTACATCGCCTGGCTGCGCGAGCGGGACGCGAGCGCCGAGGAGCCGTTCTGGCGGGGCGCGCTGGCGGGGTTCGGCGCGGCGACGCCGTTGCCGCTGGAGCGGGCGGCGCCGGCGCCGGTCGAAGAGGCGAGCGGACAGGGGACGAGGACCGTCTCGCTGCCGGAGCCGGTCACGGCGCGCCTCTCGCGCTTCGCGCAGCAGCACCACGTGACGTCGAGCACGCTCGTCCAGGCCGCCTGGGCGCTGCTGCTCAGCCGGACCGCGCGGACCGACGACGTGCTCTTCGGCGTCACGATGGCCGGGCGCTCGGCTCCGCTGGCCGGGATCGAGTCCATGGTGGGGCTCTTCATCAACACGCTGCCGCTGCGCGTGGCCGTGCCGCAGGCGGCCACCGTCGCGGACTGGCTGCGCGATCTCCTGCGCACGACGACCGAGCTGGGCCAGCACGAGCACACGCCGCTCGCGCAGGCGCGGGCCTTCAGCGTGGTCCCGGCGGGACAGCCGCTGTTCGAGAGCCTCCTTGTCTTCGAGAACTATCCCACCGACCCCCGCGCGCAGCAGGGGTTGCCCGGGCTCGGCGTCCGCGACGTCGCGTTCGCGGACCAGACAAACTACCCGCTCACCCTGACCATCCTGCCGGGGCAAAGGCTGGAGCTGCGCCTCGCGTACGACCGGCGGCGCTTCGATGACGAAGGCGCCTCCCGCCTGCTCGCCCTCGTGGAAGGGGCGCTCCGGCAGATCATCGGCCGTCCCGAGGCCCGGGTCGGCGACCTGTCGCTCCTCGGTGATCTGGAGTCCAGACGCGTGGTGGCCGCGTGGAACGCGACGGAGCGCGCGTATCCGGACGACCTGCGTGTGCACGAGCTCTTCGAGGCGCAGGCCGAGCGGACGCCGGACGCCGTGGCCGTGATCTTCGACGAGAAGCGGCTGAGCTATCGAGCGCTGAACGAGCGTGCCAATCAGATGGCGCACGCGCTGCGGCGGCGCGGGGTCGGGCCGGACGGGCTCGTGGCCATCGCGGCGGAGCGCTCGGTCGAGATGGTCGTCGGGCTGCTCGGCATCCTGAAGGCGGGCGGGGCGTACGTGCCGATCGACCCGGAGTATCCCGCCGATCGCATCGCCTTCATGCTCGAGGACGCGGGAGCGCCGGTGCTCCTGAGCCAGTGGCCCGTCGCGTCGCGCCTGCCAGCGCACCGCGCCGAGGTGCTCTGCCTGGACACGGACCGCGCCGAGATCGACAGGGAGCCGACAGGCAACCTCGCGGTGCCGGTGTCGCCGGACAACCTCGCTTACACAATCTACACCTCGGGCTCGACCGGGCGGCCCAAGGGCGCCGGCAACAGCCACCGTGGCCTGCTCAACCGGCTGCAGTGGATGCAGGAGCGCTACGGGCTCACCGCGCGAGACCGGGTGCTGCAGAAGACGCCCTTCAGCTTCGATGTCTCGGTCTGGGAGTTCTTCTGGCCCCTCATGACCGGCGCCGGCCTCGTCGTCGCCAGGCCCGGCGACCACCGCGACGGCGAGCGGCTCGTGGAGCTGATCACACGGCACGGCGTGACAACGCTGCACTTCGTCCCGCCCATGCTCCAGGCGTTCCTGGAGACGCCCGGGGCGCCGTCGTGCGTCTCGCTGCGGCGGGTGATCTGCAGCGGCGAGGCGCTGCCCTCAGAGCTCGCGCGGCGGTTCTTCGAGCGGCTGGGTGCCGAGCTCCACAACCTCTATGGCCCGACCGAGGCATCCATCGATGTGACCTCCTGGGCGTGCCGGCGGGACGACACCTCGGCCTCGGTGCCCATCGGACACCCGATCGCCAACACGCAGATCTACCTGCTCGATCGCCACGGGCAGCCGGTGCCGGTGGGCGTCGCCGGGGAGCTCCACATCGGCGGCGTCGGGCTCGCGCGCGGCTATCACGAGCGGCCCGCGCTGACCGCCGAGCGCTTCGTGCCCGATCCGTTCGGGTCCGCGCCCGGCGGGCGGCTGTACCGGACAGGGGATCTCGCGCGCCACAGGCCCGACGGAGCCATCGAGTTCCTCGGCCGCCTCGATCACCAGGTGAAGATCCGCGGCCTGCGCGTGGAGCTCGGCGAGATCGAGGCGCGCCTGCTCCAGCACCCCGGCGTCGGCGAGGCCGTCGTTGTCGCGCGCGACGAGGCCCACGGCGGCAAGCGCCTCGTCGCCTATGTCGCCGGCCGCGACGGGTCGGCGCCCGAGCCGGAGGCGCTGCGCGCGTGGGTGGGCGAGGCGCTCCCGGCCTACATGGTGCCTTCGCCGATCGTCGCGCTGGAGCGACTGCCGCTCTCCCCGAACGGCAAGGTCGACCGCCGCGCCCTGCCGGCGCCGGAGGCGGCGGGGCTCGGCCATCGCCCCTACGTCGCGCCCCGGACCGAGGCGGAGCGGATCCTCGCGGAGGTCTGGGCGGAGGTGCTGCACCGCCCGCAGATCGGCGTCGAGGACAACTTCTTCGAGCTGGGCGGCGACTCGATCGTCACGTTGCAGGTCATCGCGCGCGCCGCCCAGCGCGGGCTGCACCTCTCACCCAAGCTGCTGTTCGAGCACCCGACCGTGGCCGAGGCCGCGGCGCGGCTGACCGTGGCGGCCCCGCCCATCGAGGCCCCGCCCGCGCCGCCGCCCGCCCCCGAGCCCCCTGACGCCGGCCTCTCCGCGGAAGAGTGGAGCGATCTGCTGGACGAGCTCCAAAGGTGAACCGTGTCTACAAAGCCTGATCCCTCCGCCAACATCGAAAGCGTCTATCCCCTCTCACCCATGCAGGAGGGGATGCTGTTCCACACGCTCCTCCGCCCCTCCTCGGGCGTCTACCTCATGCAGAACCGCTATCGCATCGAGGGCGATCTGCAGCTCGACGCGTTCGAGCGGGGCTGGCGAGAGGTGGTGGCGCGGCACGCGATCCTGCGCACCTCCTTCGTCTGGAGGAGCCAGAAGCGCCCGCTCCAGGTCGTCCACAGGAGCGTGGAGCTGCCGTTCGAGCTGCTCGACTACCGGGGCCTCACCGGGGAAGCCCAGGAGGCGCGCATCGCCGAGGAGCTCCGCGACGAGCTCGACCGAGGGCTCGACTTCGGCAAGGCGCCTGTGATGCGCATCCGCCTTATCCGGCTGGGCGACCGGACTCACGAGCTCGTTCACAGCTTCCATCACATCCTCCTCGACGAGTGGTGCACGTCGCTCCTGGTGATGGACTTCCTCGCTCACTACGAGGCGCTTGTCCGGGGCGACGCGTCGCGCCCTCCGCCCGCGCGCCCCTACCGCGATTACATCGACTGGCTCGGGCGGCGGGATGCCCAGGCCGCAGAGGCGTTCTGGCGGGGCGCCCTCGAGGGCTTCGGGGCCCCGACGCCGCTCGGGTTCGAGGAGCGCTCCGACGGCCCGGCGGCCGCGGATCACGGCGAGATCGACGACCTCACGGTCCGGCTCGGCGCGGAGCCCTCGGCCGCGCTGCGCGCGCTCGTCCAGCGCCATCGCCTCACGCTCAACACGATCGTGCAGGGCGCCTGGGCCCTGCTGCTCAGCCATTACAGCGGCGAGCCCGAGGTGCTCTTCGGCGTCACCGTCGCCGGGCGTCCCCCGGAGCTGCCAGGGGTCGAGTCCATCCTGGGCCTCTTCATCAACACGCTGCCGCTGCGCGTTCCCGTCCCCGCGGACAAGCCCCTCTTGCCGTGGCTCGCCGCGCTGCTCGATCAGAACCTCGGGCTGCGGCAGCACGAGCACACGCCGCTCGTGGACATCCAGCGCTGGAGCGAGATCGAGCGCGGACAGCCGCTGTTCCAGAGCCTCTTCGTGTTCGAGAACGCGCCTGTCGACCCCGCGCTCCGCGAGGGGCGGATCGTCTTCCGGGTCGAGGACGTCCGCGACCGCGTCCACACGAATTACCCGCTCACCATCATGTCGTGGCCCGACGTGGAGCTGCCCCTCAAGCTCTCGTACGACCGGTCGCGCGTCCGGCCCGAGCTCGCCGCGCGGCTGCTCGGGCACCTCCGCGCGCTCCTCGAGGGCATGGCCGCGCGCCCCGACGCGCGCCTCGGCGAACTGCCGCTCCTCACGCCGGCCGAGCGGCAACAGGCGCTCGTCGCGTGGAACACGACGCCCCCGCCCCCGGAGGATCTCTCGTCCTACGCCGCGCGCTTCCACGCCCAGGTCGCGCGGACGCCCGACGCCATCGCCGTGTCCTCCGCGGATCGGCGGCTGACCTACGCCGCGTTGAACCGCGACGCGAACCGCGCGGCGCACGCGCTGCTCGCGCGCGGCGTCGGCCCCGAAGAGCGGGTGGCGCTGCTCGACGACCGGGGCATCCCGCTGCTCACCATGATCCTCGCCGTGTTCAAGGCCGGCGGGGCGTACGTGCCGATCGACCCCACCTACCCGGCCGAGCGCGTGGCGCAGATCCTCGCGTCGAGCGAGCCCCGCGTCGTCATGACGCGCGACAGGCACCGCGGCGCTTTGGAAAGAGCCATTTCTTTGCTGCCCGAGGCGCGCCGGCCGGCGATCGCGACCATCGAGGGCGCCCTCGACGAGGCCTCGTCTAACGAGGACCCTGAGGAGCGCGGCGGGCCGGGGCACCTCGCCTACGTCATCTACACGAGCGGCTCCACCGGCGTGCCGAAGGGCGCGATGGTCGAGCGGCGCGGGATGCTCAACAACATGCTGAGCAAGATCCCGCGGCTCGGCCTCACGGCGGGCGACGTCATCGCGCAGACGGCGTCGCCGTGCTTCGACATCTCGGTCTGGCAGTTCCTCACGGCCCTGCTCTTCGGCGGCACGGTCGACATCGTGCCCGACGAGATCACGCGCGATCCGGCCCGCCTGCTCGAGCACGTCGAGCGCCGCGGGATCGCCGTCGCCGAGCTCGTCCCCGCCGTGCTCCAGGGCATGCTGGACGCGGCCCTGGAGCACGCCGCGCCGCCGGCCCTCGCGCGGCTGCGCTGGATCCTGCCGACCGGCGAGGCGCTCCCCGCGGCGCTCGCCCGGGCGTGGCTCGACCGCTACCCGGCGGTGCCCCTCATGAACGCCTACGGGCCCGCGGAGTGCTCGGACGACGTGGCGCTGCACGCGATCACGGCCCCGCCCGCGGCGCACGAGGCGCAGGTCCCGATCGGGCGGCCGGTGGACGGCTTCAGGCTCTACGTGCTGGATCACCTGCTCGTCCCGTCGCCGGTCGGCGTGACCGGCGAGCTCTACGTGGGCGGCATCGGCGTCGGGCGCGGCTACCTGGGCGAGCCGGGGCGGACCGCCGCCGCGTTCCTCCCCGATCCCTTCAGCCAGGCGCCGGGGCGCCGGCTCTACAGGACCGGGGATCTCGGTCGCTACCGCGACGACGGCACGATCGAGTTCGTCGGCCGGCGGGATCACCAGGTCAAGCTGCGGGGCTACCGCATCGAGCTCGGCGAGATCGAGGCGCGGCTCGCCGAGCACCCCGCCGTGAAGGAGGCCGCGGCGCTCGTCCGCGAGGACCGGCCGGGCGTGCGGCGGCTCGTCGCCTACGCGGCCGCCTGCGCTGACGTGGCCGCAGGCGCTGACGTGGCCGCAGGCGCTGACGTGGCCGCAGGCGCTGACGTGGCCGCAGGCGCTGACGTGGCCGCAGGCGCTGACGTGGCCGCAGGCGCTCAAGCGCCGGCCTCGGAGGCGCTGCGCGCGTGGCTCGCGGAGCGCCTGCCCGAGTACATGGTGCCGCAGGCCTTCGTGTTCCTGCCGGCGCTCCCCCGCACGGCGAACGGCAAGGTGGATCGGCGCGAGCTCCCCGCCCCCGAGACCGGCGACGCGCGCAGCCACGTCGCGCCGCGCACCGCGACCGAGGAGCTGCTCGCCGGGATCTGGGCCGAGGTGCTGGGCGTGGAGCGGGTGTCCGTCGAGGACTCGTTCTTCGACCTCGGCGGCCACTCGCTGCTGCTGACGCAGGTCCTGTCGCGCGTGCGCCGCGTGCTCGACGTCGAGCTCCCGCTCCGCGCGCTCTTCGAGACGCCGACGGTGGCCGCCCAGGCGCGCGCCGTCGAGACGGCGCGGCGCGGACCGCTGGCCCCGCCGGCGCCGCCGCTCCTCGCCGCGCCGCGGAGCGGCCCGCCGCCGCTCTCCTTCGCCCAGGAGCGCCTGTGGTTCATCGCGCAGCTCGAGGAGACCGCGGCGTCGTACAACATCCCGGCGGCGGTGCGCCTGCTCGGGCCGCTCGACGTGGCCCGCCTCGAGCGCAGCTTCGCCGCGGTGGTCCGCCGCCACGAGTCGCTGCGCGCCACGTTCGAGGAGCGCGACGGCCGGGCGGTGGCGGTCATCCACGCCGAGCAGCCGGTGACGCTCTCGATCGTGGACCTCCGCGTCGCGCCCGAGGAGGCGCGCGAGGCCGAGGCGCTGCGGCGGATCGAGGAGGAGGCCAGCCGCCCCTTCGACCTCCGCGGCGGGCCGTTGCTCCGGATCACGCTGGCGCGGCTCGGGGAGCGCGAGCACGTCCTGCTCGTCGTCGTCCACCACATCGTGTCGGACGGGTGGTCGATGAACGTGCTCGTCCGCGAGGTGGCGGAGCTCTACGCCGCCGACGCGGAGGGGCGCGCCGCGGCGCTCCCGTCGCTCCCGATCCAGTACGGCGACTACGCCGGCTGGCAGCGCGCGTGGCTCGCGGGCGCGGCGCTCGACAAGCAGCTCGCGTACTTCCGGCAGCGGCTCTCCGCGGAGCCGCCCGTCCTGCGGCTGCCCACCGACAAGCCGCGCCCCGCCGCGCGCTCCTACCGGGGCGCCCGCCTCGACTTCGAGCTCCCGCGCGAGCTCTCCGCCGAGCTCGGCGCGCTCGCCCGCGGCCAGGGCGTCACCACGTTCATGCTGCTCCTTACCGCGTTCCAGGCGCTGCTCGCGCAGCGGAGCGGCCAGACGGACCTGTGCGTCGGGACGCCGGTCGCGGGCCGCACGCGCGTCGAGCTCGAGGGGCTCATCGGGCTCTTCGTCAACACGCTCGTGCTGCGGGCGGACCTCGCGGGGGACCCGCGCTTCACGGAGCTCCTCGCGCGGACGCGGGAAGAGGTGCTGGCCGCGCAGGCGCACCAGGACCTGCCGTTCGAGCAGCTCGTGAAGGCGCTCCGGCCAGCGCGGGATCTCGGGAGCACGCCGCTGTTCCAGGTGATGTTCTCGCTCCAGGAGGCGTCGCGGCGCGCGCTGCCGCTCGCCGACCTCGAGCTCCGGCCCGTCGACGTGGATCCGGGCAGCGCCCAGTTCGACCTGTCGCTCCACATGGCGACCGCGCCGGAAGGGCTGAGCGGCTCGTTCGAGTACAGCACGGAGCTCTTCGAGGAGCGCACGATCCGCCGCATGGCGGACGACCTCCGCGCGCTGCTCTCGGCGGTCGTGGCGCGGCCGACCGCGCGGCTCGGCGAGCTGCCGCTGCCCGAGCCGCCGGCCCCGGCGCTGTCCGAGGCGGCGGCGCCTGCGGATGCGGCCCTCGAGGCGGCGGCGCCTGCAGACGCGGCCCTCGAGGCGGCGCCGCCTCTCGGCGCGGGAGGAGCGTCACCTGCCGCGGCGCAGGACGCCGCTCTCGCCACGGACGTCGAGGCAGCGCTCGCGCAGATCTGGGCCGCGGTGCTCGGCCGCGAGCGCGTCGGCCGCGACGACAACTTCTTCGAGCTCGGCGGCGACTCGATCCTGAGCCTCCAGGTCGTGTCCCGCGCGAAGCAGGCGGGCCTGCGCCTGACGGCGCGCCAGATGTTCCAGCACCAGACCGTCGCGGAGCTCGCGGCCGTCGTGGGCGTGGCCTCGGCCGCGGCGGCCGGGGACGAGCCGGCGACGGGCGACGTCCCGCTGACCCCGATCCAGCGGCGGTTCTTCGCGCGCGATCTGCCGAACCCCCACCACTGGAACCAGGCGCTCCTGCTCGCGGTCGATGAGCCGCTCGACTGGCCGGCCCTGCAGGCGGCGGTGCAGGCGCTCGTGCACCACCACGACGCCCTGCGGCTGCGCTACGTGCCCGAGGGCGGCGGGTGGCGCCAGACGCAGGCGCCCGACGAGCCCGAGATCGTCGCGCACCGGGCGGACCTCACCCGGGTGCCCGAGGCCGATCAGCCGCGGGCCATCGAGGCGCACGCGTCCCGGTGGCAGGCCAGCCTGGACCTGACGACGGGGCCGGTGCTCCGCGTCGTCGGCTTCGACCTGGGCGCCGGCCGGCCCGCGCGGCTCTTGCTGGCCGCGCACCACCTGGTCGTCGACGGCGTGTCGTGGCGGATCCTCCTCGACGATCTCCAGAGCGCCTACGATCAGGCCCGCCGCGGGGCGCCGGTGCAGCTGCCCGAGCGGACCACCTCGTTCAAGCGGTGGGCAGAGCGCCTGGAGGACGCCGCGCAGGGGGCCACCCTCCAGGACGAAGCGGCCTTCTGGCTCGGGCTGCCCTGGGACCGGGCGGCGCCGCTGCCTGTCGACACGCCGGCGGGAGATCGCGCGGAGACGGCCATGGCCACGCTCAAGGCGGGCCTGAGCGGGGCCGAGACGCGGTCGCTGCTGGAGGCCGTGTCGGACGCGTACCGGACGCGCATCGACGAGGTCTTGCTGGCCGGGCTGGCCCTCTCGCTCGCGCGGTGGACCGGGCAGAGCGTGACGGCGATCGAGGTCGAAGGCCACGGGCGCGAGGCGCTCGACGGCGACGAGCTGGACCTGTCGCGCACCGTCGGCTGGTTCACGAGCGCCTACCCGGTGCTGCTCGACGTCGCGAAGGACGCGGCGCCGGGCGACGTGCTCAAGGCGGTGAAGGAGCAGCTCCGCCGCGTCCCGCGGCGCGGCCTCCCCTACGGCGCGGTGCGGGAGCTGGGCGCGGGGGCGATCGCCGAAGGGCTGCGCCGCCTGCCGACGCCGGGCATCGCGTTCAACTACCTGGGCCAGTGGGATCAGGTGGTCGGCGCCGGCGCGCGGTTCTCTCTGGCCGCGGAGTCGCCCGGCGCCGAGCACGACCCGCGCAGCCCGCTCGCATACGAGATCGAGATCGACGCGGCCGTGTACGACGGCCGGCTCGAGGCGACCTTCCGTTACAGCGCCGCGCGGTACCGGCAGGAGACCGTCGCGGCGGTCAGCGCGCTGTGGCGCGACGCGCTGAGAGAGCTGATCGCGCACTGCCTGTCACCGGACGCCGGCGGCTACACGCCGTCGGACTTCACGGACGTCGCGCTCGCGTCGGACGAGCTGGACTCCATCCTGGAAGCCTTGGACTGACGCCATGACGAACAAGAAGAAAGACGTTGAGTCGATTCACTACCTCTCCCCGCTCCAGCAGGGGTTGCTCTTTCACGCGGTCTCGGACAGGTCCGCCGACCCGTACTTCGTCCAGACGGCCTTCCTGCTGGAGGGGCGCCTCGATCTCGACGCCTTCGAGCGGGCCTGGCAGGCGCTCGCGGAGCGGCACCCCATCCTGCGCACCGCGTTCGTCTGGGAGGGCGTCTCGAGGCCCGTGCAGGTCGTCCGCCCGCGGGTGACGATCCCGGTGGCGCGCCACGATCTCCGCGGGCTCTCTGCCGGCGAGCGCGAAGAGGCCCTCGCCGCGCTCATGGACGCGGACCGGCGCGCCGGCTTCGACCTGCTGAGAGCCCCCCTCATGCGGCTCACGGTGGTCCAGGCCGAGGAAGATGCCTTTTATTTCATCAACAGCCATCACCACCTCTTGCTGGACGGGTGGAGCTTCGCCCTCCTGCTGAGAGAGGCGCTGCTCGTGTATCGCGCGCTCGCGCGGGGCACCGTGCCCGAGCTGCCGCGGGCGCGCCCGTACCGGGACTACCTGACGTGGGTGCAGGCGCAGGACGAAGGCGCGGCCGAGCGGTTCTTTCGCGGCGCGCTGGCCGGGTTCCGGGCGCCGACGCCGCTCCCGATGGAGGCCGGCCCGGCGGCGGCCGCGGCGGGCGGCGACGCGTTCCCCTGCGCCGAGCAGGCGCTGCGCTTCTCGCGGGCCGAGACGGAGGCGCTCGCGGCCTGCGCGCGCCGCCTGCGCATCACGCTGAACACCCTCGTGCAGGGCGCGTGGGCCCTCCTGCTCTCCCGGCACAGCGGGGAGCCCGACGTGGTCTTCGGCGCCACGGTCTCGGGCCGTCCCCCGGAGCTCCCCGGCGCGGAGGCCATCGTCGGCATGCTGATCAACACCCTGCCGGTGCGGGTCCGCGTGGACGAGCACGAGCCGCTCGCCGCCTGGCTCTCGCGGCTGCAAGACCAGAACAGCGAGCTGCGCCAGCACGAGTGGACCCCTCTCTCCAACGTCCAGCGCTGGAGCGACGTGCCGGGCGGGCGGGCGCTCTTCGACACCCTCGTGGTGTTCGACAGCTACCCCGAGGAGGAGGTGCCCGACGTGGCCGGCGCGGGCAACGCGCGCGACGTGCGCGTCCATCCCCTGCCCCGGCCCGGCGGCGGGCGCGTCGGCGACGCCCTGCTCACCACGGGGCGCAACAACTACCCCGCGTCGCTCATCGTCGAGCCGTCGCGCGAGCTCGGGCTCATCCTCTCGTACGAGCGCCGCCGCCTCACGCACGAGGCCGCGGCCAGCCTGCTCGGCCAGTGCCGCGCGCTGCTCGAGGCGATGGCGGCGCGGCCGCGCGCCCGCCTGGCCGAGCTGCCCCTCGTGGGCCCCGCCGAGCGGCGCCGCCTGCTCACCGACCTGAACGCGACGGCCACGGCCTCCCCGCCGGCGGCCTGCGTCCACGAGCTGTTCGAGGCGCACGCCGCCGCGCAGCCCGGCGCGCTCGCGGTCGTCTGCGAGGAGACGGCGCTGACGTACGGGGAGCTCGACCGGAAGGCGAACCAGCTGGCGCGGAGGCTGCGGGCGCTCGGCGTGGGGCCCGAGAGCCGGGTCGTCCTGTGCATCGAGCGATCGGCGGAGATGGTCCTCGCGCTGCTCGGCGTGCTCAAGGCCGGCGCCGCGTACGTGCCCGTCGACCCGAAGTTCCCGCGCGAGCGGCTCCGCGCGGTGGTCGAGGACGGCGGCGCGCGCGTCGTGGTCACGCAGGAGCGATGGGCCGGCGCGTTCGACGGGCCGGGGCCCGCGCTGCTCTTCCTCGATCGCGACGCGGGCGCCCTCGCGGCCGAGCCCGACGCGCCGCTCGACAGGACGGCCCGGCCCGAGAACATCGCCTACCTCATCTACACCTCGGGCTCGACCGGGCGGCCGAAGGGCGTGGCCGTCGAGCACCGCCACCTCGTGAGCTACGTGCGCGGCGTGCTCGCGCGGCTGCCCCTCGCCGAGGGCGGCGGCATGGCGCTCGTCTCGACCGTGGCCGCGGATCTCGGGCACACGTCGCTCTTCGGCGCGCTCTGCTCTGGCCGCACCCTGCACGTCCTGTCCGAGGCGCAGATCTTCGATCCCGACGCGACCGCCGAGCACATGAGCCGCCACGGGGTCGACGCGCTCAAGATCGTCCCCAGCCACCTCGCCGCGCTCCTCGAAGCGGCGCAGCCCGCGCGGGTGCTCCCGCGGCGCTGCCTCGTGCTGGGCGGGGAAGCCTCGAGCTGGGAGCTCATCGAGCGGATCCGGTCGCTCGCGCCGGGCTGCGCCGTGGTGAACCACTACGGCCCCACCGAGACGACCGTTGGCTCGCTCACATGGCAGGTCGACCCGGCGGACGGCCGCGCAGGAGCGACCGTGCCCATCGGTCGGCCGCTCCCCAACACCCAGGCGTATGTCCTGGGTGTAAATATTGAGCCGGTGCCGGTGGGCGTGCCCGGGGAGCTCTACCTCGGCGGAGCCGGCGTGACGCGGGGCTACCACGCGCGCCCCGAGCTGACAGCGGAGCGGTTCGTCCCGGATCCGTTCGGAGGTGTCCCGGGAGGTCGGCTGTACCGCACGGGGGATCGGGCGCGCCTGCGGGCGGACGGCGCGATCGAGTTCCTCGGGCGAACGGATCACCAGATCAAGCTGCGCGGCCACCGCGTCGAGCTGGGCGAGATCGAGGCCCTCCTGCGCGAGCAACCCGAGGTGCAGCAGGCCGTCGTCGTGGCGCGGGATCACGGGGGGACGAAGCGCCTCGTGGGCTACGTGGTGGGCCGGGAGGCGGCGGCCGTCGACGCTGCCGCGCTCCTCGCGCGGCTCGCGCAGCGCTTGCCGGACTACATGGTGCCCAGCGCGATCGTGCCGCTGCCCGCGCTGCCGCTGACCGCGAACGGCAAGATCGACCGCGCGGCGCTGCCGGAGCCCGACGCGGCCCGAGCGCCGCGCGGCGACGAGCACGTCGCGCCGCGCAACGACGTGGAGGCGACGCTCGCCCGGATCTGGGCCGAGGTCCTGCGCCGCGGGCCGGTGGGCGTGCACGACGACTTCTTCGCGATGGGCGGCGACTCCATCATGAGCCTGCAGATCATCGCCCGCGCCAACCGGGAAGGGCTGCGCCTCTCGCCCAAGCAGATCTTCGAGCGCCGGACGATCGCCGCGCTCGCGAGCGATCTGGCCGGCGCGCCGGCCGCGCCGGAGCCGCCGGCCCCGCCGGCGCCGCCCGCGATCGAGCCTTTCCAGCTCGCCCGGCTGGAGCGGGCGCAGCTCGACGCCCTGCTTCAGGCCGAGGACGGCATCGAGGACGTGCTCCCCGCGTCCCCGGTGCAGCAGGGCATGCTCTTCCACTCGCTCCTGACGCCGGAGGCGAGCCCGTATTTCAACCAGATCGTCTGCACGTTCGCGCGGGGCCTGGACGTCGAGGCGTTCGCGCGGACCTTCGAGGTTCTCAGCGCGCGCCACGCGATCTTGCGGACGGGCTTCCTCACCGCCGTCGCGGAGCCCCACCAGATCGTGCGGCGGGCCGCGCGCCTGCCGCTCGAGGTCCTCGACTGGCGGGAGCTCTCGAGCGCCGAGCAGGCGGCGGCGCTCGATCGCTACCTCCGCGACGATCGCCACCGGGGCTTCCGGTTCGAGGAGCCGCCGCTCATGCGCGTTGCGGTGATGCGCCTCCCGGGGCACGTCGACAAGGTCGTCTGGAGCGTTCACCACGCGCTGCTCGACGGCTGGTGTCAGGGGCTCGTCCTCAAGGAGTGGCTGACGCTCTACGAGGAGGCGCGGCGCGGCGCGCTCGGCGAGCGCGAAGCGGCGCCCCCCTACCGGAGCTACATCGCGTGGCTCGAGCGGCAGGACATGGCGGCCGCCGAGGCCTTCTTCCGAGCTCACCTGAAGGGGCTGACGGCGCCGACCCGGCTGCCGGAGCTCGCCGAGGCCCCGCAGCCGCAGGGCCACGCCGGCTTCCGCGAGCACCGGGCGCTGCTCTCGCCGGACGCGACGAGCGCGCTCCAGGGGTTCGCGCGGGCGCAGGGCGTCACGCTCAACACCGTCGTGCAGGCCGCGTGGGCGCTGCTCCTCGCCCGCTACAGCGGCGAGCCGGACGTGCTCTTCGGCATCACCGTGGCCGGCCGCCCCGCCGATCTGCCGGAGGCCGGCTCCATCATGGGCGCGTTCATCAACTCGCTCCCCCTGCGACTGCGCGTCCCCCCGGCCTCGCGGCTCGCGGACTGGCTGCAGCAGATCCAGGCGCTCAACCTGGAGCTGCGGCAGTACGAGTACAGCCCGCTGGTGCAGGTGCAGCGATGGAGCGAGGTGGAGCGGGGCACGCCGCTCTTCGACTCGCTCCTCGTGTTCCAGAACTACCCCGTGGACCAGGCCGTCGACGAGCACCGGCGGGCCCTCGGGATCGAGGTGAGCACGGCGGAGGCCTGGACGAACTACCCGCTCACGGTCTACGTCGTCCCCGGCAACGAGCTCGCGCTGACGCTCTCGTTCGACGCGCAGCGCCTCGACGAGGGCACCGTCGCCCGCATGGCGGCCGCGATGTGCGCGCTGCTCGAGCGCATGGCGGGCCAGCCCGAGGCGCGGCTCGGTGGGCTCGCGCCCCTCGGCGATCCGCAGATGGATCGGCTCGCCGCGGAGCGGCGCTCGACCCGGCGGGACTACCGATCGCATCCCTGCCTGCCGGAGATGCTCGCGGCGCAGGCGGCGCGGACGCCCGACGCCGTCGCGGTGACGTGCGGGCGAGAGCGCCTGACCTACGGAGAGCTGAACGCCCGCGCCAACCGCCTCGCGCACGCCCTGCGGCGGCGCGGCGTCGGCTCGGAGACGCTGGTGGGGCTCTGCGTCGAGCGCTCGCTGGAGATGATGGTGGGCCTGCTGGGCATCCTGAAGTCGGGCGGCGCCTACGTCCCGCTGGATCCCGCTTATCCGCGCGAGCGGCTCCGCGCCATGCTGGAGGACTCGCGGCTGCCGCTGCTCCTCACGCAGGAGAGCCTGCTCCACGCCTTGCCCGACACCGGCGCGCGCGCGCTCTGCCTCGATCGGGACTGGCCCTCGATCGCCGGTGAGCCCGATTGGGCTCCGGCGCCGCTCTTCAGCGAGGAGAGCCTCGCCTACGTCATCTACACGTCCGGATCCACGGGCCGGCCCAAGGGCGTCATGGTCCGCCACGGGGGCGTGACGAACTTCCTCCTGTCGATGCAGGAGCACCTCTCGCCCCCGCGGGACGTCGCGGTGCTCGCGACAACGTCCATCTCCTTCGATATCGCGGTGCTGGAGCTGTTCCTGCCGCTGCTCACGGGCGGGCGGGTGGAGCTCGCCCGCCGCGAGGACGCGGCGGACGGCGAGCGCCTGACGGCGCTGCTCCGCGCGTCCGGCGCGACGCTTGTGCAGGCGACGCCGACGGGCTGGAAGGTGCTGCTGGAGAACGGCCGGCCCCGGCTCGCCGGCCTGACCGTGCTGTGCGGCGGCGAGGCCTTCCCGCGGGAGCTGGCGCGCCGGTTCCTCGAGGCGGGCGTGGCTCCCTGGAACCTCTACGGGCCGACGGAGACCACCGTCTGGTCGAGCATCCACCGCGTGACCGCGGGCGACGGGCCGATCCCGCTGGGGACCCCGATCGCCAACACCGAGCTCCACGTGCTCGATCGGCAGCTCTACCCGGCGCCCCTCGGCGTGGCCGGCGAGCTCTGCATCGGAGGCGCGGGCCTCGCGCGGGGGTACCTCGATCACCCCGATCTGACGGCCGATCGCTTCATCCCGGATCCGTTCAGCGAGGAGCCGGGCCGCCGCCTGTACAGGACCGGCGACCTGGCGCGGTTCCGGCGCGACGGCACCCTCGAGTTCCTCGGGCGGCGCGACCACCAGATCAAGATCCGCGGCTTCCGGATCGAGCTCGGCGAGATCGAAGCGCAGCTGCGGACCTGCCCGGACGTGCGCGACGCCGTGGTCGTGGCCCGCGAGGACGCGGGGACGCCGCGCCTCGCCGCGTACGTCATCCCGGAGCGGAGCGCGGCGCTCACCGCGGATGGGCTGCGCGCGTGGCTGAAGGAGCGGCTGCCCGACTACATGGTGCCCGCGGCCTACGTGTGGCTCGACGAGCTGCCGCTGACCCCGAACGGCAAGGTGAACCGGAAGGCCCTGCCCGCGCCGGGGCTCGTCGCGCGCGAGCAGCGCGCGCGGCCCCGCACCGCGACGGAGGAGATCGTCGCGGCGATCTGGGCCGAGGTGCTCGGCCTCGAGGCCGTCGGCGTCCACGAGAGCTTCTTCGAGCTCGGAGGGCACTCGCTCCTGGCCACCCGCGCGATCTCCCGCATCCGCGGCTCGTTCCAGGTGGAGCTGCCGCTCCGGTCGATGTTCGATCACCCGACCGTGGCGCGGCTCGCCGGCGCCGTGGACGACGCCGCCAAGCGACAGCGCGGCGCGGCGCTGCCGCCGATCACAAGGCAGCCGAGGGACGGCGAGCTGCCGCTCTCGTTCGCGCAGCAGCGCCTGTGGTTCCTGGCCCAGCTCGAGCCCGACAGCGCCGGGTACAACATGACCGCGGCCGTGCGCGTCGAGGGAGCGCTCGACGTCGCGCTGCTCCGGGAGAGCCTTGCCGCGCTCGTCCAGCGCCACGAGTCGCTGCGGACCACGTTCGGCGTGGCCTCCGGCGAGCCGGTGCAGGTGATCGCCGCCGAGGCCGCGCCGGCGTTCGAGGTCGTGGACCTGTCGACGGCGCCCGCCGCGGAGCGCGGCGCGCAGGTCCAGCGCCTGGCCGCGGAGCGCGCCGAGCGGCCGTTCGATCTCGCTCGCGGGCCGCTCCTGCGGGTGACCGCGATCAAGCTCCGCGACGACGAGCTCGTGCTGGTCGTCGTCGTGCACCACATCGTGGCGGACGGCTGGACGATGAACGTGCTGGTCGCGGAGCTGGCCGAGCTGTACGCGGCCGCGAGGGCCGCGCGGCCGCCGGCGCTGAAGCCGCTGCCGGTCCAGTACGCGGACTTCGCGGTCTGGCAGCGGCGGTGGATGCAGGGCGCGACCCGCGAGGCGCTGCTCGGCGCCTGGCGCGAGCGGCTCTCCGGGCACCCGCCGCCGCTCGATCTGCGCCCGGATCACCCGAGGCCCGCCGCGCCGAGCTACCGCGGCGCGCGCCACACGATCGCGGTGGACCGCGCGCTCTCCGAGGCGCTGCGCGCGCTCGGCCGGCGCGAGGGCGCCACGCTCTTCATGACGCTGCTCGCGGCGTTCAAGGTCGTGCTGCTCGGGCGCACGGGCCAGAGCGATCTCCTCGTCGGCACCGACGTCGCGGGCCGCAACCGCGCCGAGATCGAGGGGCTGATCGGGTTCTTCGTGAACCTGCTCGTCCTGCGCACGGATCTCGGCGGCCTGCCCACGTTCCGGGAGCTCCTTCAGCGGGTCCGCGAGGTCACGCTCGACGCGTACGCGCACCAGGATCTGCCGTTCGAGCAGGTCGTCGACGCCCTGCGCCCCGCCCGCGAGCCCGGCCGCCACCCGCTCGTGCAGACGCTGTTCGTGCTGCAGAACGTGCCGGCGTCCGAGATCTCGCTGCCCGGCGTCCGCTTCAGCGCCGTGGAGCTCGACCGGGAGGTGTCGCGGTTCGACCTCGGCGTGTTCGTCGAGGAGACCGACGAGGGGCTCACGTGCGCGTGGAAGTACCGCGCCGATCTGTTCGAGCCGCCCACGATCGAGGCGATGGCGGCCCACTTCATGGCCGTGCTGCGGGCCATCGTGGACGACCCCGACCGCCGCGTGACGGCGCTCGCGGCAGCGGAGAGGAAGGAACGCATCATGGAAGGACGCGCGCGCGACGAGGGCCGGCTCCGGAGCCTCAAGCGCATCACCCCCCGCAAGGTGGACGTGGGTCCGAGCGCGCTTGTCGCGACGAGCACGCTCGGGGACGGCCCGCTGCCGCTCGTCGTGAAGCCGGCGGTGGCCGACGTGGAGCTCGCGGCCTGGGCCCGCGAGGAGCGGGCGTTCGTCGAGGCGCAGCTGCTCCGGCACGGGGCCTTGCTGTTCCGCGGCTTCCCGATCCGGTCGGCGCCGGAGTTCGAGCAGGTCGCGCAGGCCATCTGCGGCGAGCTGTTCGGCGAGTACGGCGATCTTCCGCGGGAGAAGACCGGGCAGCACATCTACAGCTCGACGCCCTACCCCGCCGACAAGGCCATCCTGTTCCACAACGAGAGCTCGCACCTGCCGCGCTGGCCGCTCAAGCAGTGGTTCTTCTGCGTGCAGGCCGCGCCGGAGGGCGGCGCGACGCCGATCGTCGACTGCCGGCGGCTCCACGAGGCGCTCGCGCCCGACGTCCGCGAGCGCTTCCGGCGGTCGGGGCTGCTCTACGTGCGGAACTTCACGCCAGGCTTCGACGTGAGCTGGCAGGACTTCTTCCACACCACGGATCGCGCCGTCGTGGAGGAGCGCTGCCGCGCGGGCGGCATGCGGTGCGAGTGGCTCGCGGGCGATCGGCTGCGGATCAGCCAGCGCGGGCCGGCCGTGCTCTCGCACCCGAAGACGGGGGAGCAGGTGTTCTTCAACCAGATCCAGCTGCACCACCCGGCGTACCTGGAGGCGCCGGTGCGCGAGTCGCTCCTGGCCATGGTCGGCGAGCAGTGGCTGCCCCGCAACGTGACCTACGGCGACGGCGCGCCGATCGAGGTCGAGACGACGCGCGCGCTCGGCGAGGCCTACGAGCGCTGCGCCGTGCGGTTCCCGTGGCAGGAGGGCGACATCATCCTGCTCGACAACATGCTCGTGGCCCACGGCCGCGATCCGTTCTCGGGCCCGCGGAAGATCGTGGTGGCCATGGGCGAGATGATGACGGCCGAGCGGGCGGCGCGGGCGTCGGATGGCGCGGTGGCGTCATGACGATGCAGACAACCGAGCTCGGGCCGAGCGTGCAGGGCGTGCGCCTGTCGCCGCAGCAGCGACGCCTGTGGGCGCTCCACCGGAGCGGAACCACGGTGTTCACGCGCGCGTCGATCCGGCTGGAGGGAGACCTCGATCCCGCGCGGCTCGCGGGCGCGCTCGACCGGGTCGTCGCGCGCCACGAGATCCTGAGGACGACGTTCCGCCGGGATCCGCGCCTCAAGTTCCCGCTGCAGGCCGTCAGCGGTGCGGCGCCCGCGTGGCACCGGGTCGATCTGGGCGGCCGCGCGGCCGGCGAGCAGCAGGCGCACGTCGAGGCGCTCTGGCGCGAGGCCGCGCGGCTCGAGGTCGACCTGGAGCGCGGGCCGCTGCTCCACGTGTGGCTGGTGCGCCGCGCCGACCGGCTGCACGACCTGCTCGTCGCGGCGCCTGCGCTCTCTGCCGACGCGTGGACGCTGGACCTCCTGTTCCGCGAGCTGGCCGATGCCTACGCCGGCGATCGGCGGGAGGACGGGGAGGAGCCCGTGCAGTACGCACAGTTCGCCGAGTGGCAGAACGAGCTCGTCGACGCGGCGGAGAGCGCGCCGGCCCCCGCGGGGGTGCCCGTCGTCCTCCCGTTCGAGGGCGCCGCCGAGGAGGGCGGCGCCTCCGGCGAGGTGGTCGACATCGAGGTCGACGCGGCGCTGCTCGGCCGGCTCGAGGCGCTGGCCCGCGGCGAGGGGGCCTCGCTCTCGTCGGTGCTGCTCGCGGCCTTCCAGGTTCACCTCGCGCGCCTCACCGGCGCGCGGGAGCTCGTCGTCGCCGTGGCCTCGGCCGTGCGGAGGCTCGAGGACGTCCAGGAGGTCATGGGCCCTGTGGCCAAGTGGCTCCCGGTGCCGTGCCGCGCGGACGACGCGCAGCGGTTCGCCGAGCTTGTGCGCCGGGCGCACGCCGGCGTCGAGGAGGCGACAGAGGAAGAGGAGCACTGGAACCCCGATCTGCCCGCGGACGGCGCGGGGCCCGGGAGCACCGTCGGCTTCGAGTTCTCCTCGCTCCCCGAGCCCAGGGTCGCGGGCGGCCTCGCATGGCACGTCGAGCGCCAGTGCACGGGCGCGGGCGGCCTCAAGCTGGCGCTCTCGGCGCAGCGCGGGCGGGGCCGCGTGCGCGTCTCGCTCTGGCACGACGCGCGCCGCTGCGGGGCGGAGGCCGCGGTGGGAATGGCCGAGCAGTACCGGGCGCTGCTCGGCAGCGCGGCCCAGGCCTGGTCGGAGCCCGCCTCGCGCCTCGGCCTGCTCGGCCCCGCGGAGCGGGCGCGGCGGCTCTCCGAGGGCCGGGGGGCGGCGCACGACGCCGCGCCCGCGCGGTGCCTGCACGAGGCGTTCGAGGAGCACGCGGCGCGGCAGCCCGACGCGCTGGCCGTCGTCGCGGGCGACCGGCGGCTGACCTACGGCGAGCTGAACCGGCTGGCCAACCGGCTCGCCCACCACCTCCGCCGGCGCGGCGTCGGCGGCGGCAGCCCGGTCGGCCTCTGCGGCGAGCGATCCGTGGACATGATCGCGGGCCTCCTCGGCGTCCTGAAGGCCGGCGGCGCCTACGTGCCGCTCGACCCGCACGCCCCCGTGCAGCGGCTCGCCCAGCAGATCCGGCGCGCGGGCTTCTCCGTCCTGCTCACGAACGCGCCCGTCCGCGCCCGGCTGCCGGACCTGTCGGACACCGAGTGCGCCGTCCTCTCCCTGGACGACGCGGCGCTGCTCGACGGCGCGCCCGAAGGCGACCCGGCCGCGCCGGTGCTGCTCGACGATCTCGCGTCCGTCGTCTTCACGTCGGGCTCGACCGGCGAGCCCAAGGGCGTAGGCGTGACGCACCGGGGCATCGCCAGCTACACCCGTTCTGTGTGCGAGGCGCTCGGCATCATCGAGGCCGGGCTGCACTTCGCGACCGTCTCGACGTTGAGCGCCGATCTCGGCAACACGAGCATCTTCGGCGCGCTCGCCTCGGGCGGGTGCCTCCACGTGATCGGCTACGAGACGGCGACCGACGGCCGGCTCTTCTCGGAGTACTACCGGCGCTGGCCGATCGACGTGCTGAAGATCGTGCCCTCGCACCTGAGCGCGCTGCTCGACACGGGCGAGGGATCGGCGGTGCTGCCGCGGCGGCTCCTGGTGCTCGGCGGAGAGGCGCTGCCGCTCGCGCTCGTCGAGCGGATCGCGGCGCTCTCGAGCGGCTGCGCGGTGGCGAACCACTACGGGCCGACTGAGACGACGGTGGGCGCGCTGGTCTTGCCGCTGCGCGCGCTGCGCGACCGGCGCGGGTGCGCCTCGGTGCCGATCGGCCGCCCGCTCGCCAGCGCGGAGGCGTACGTGCTCGACGAGCGCCTGGAGCCGGCGCCTGCCGGCACGGTGGGCGAGCTGTACCTGGGCGGCGCCGGCCTCTCGCGCGGCTACCTCGGGCAGCCGGATCTGACCGCGGAGCGGTTCGTGCCGCACCCGTTCGGCGTGGGCGCGCGCCTCTACCGGACGGGCGATCGGGCGCGGTACCGGCCCGACGGCGCCATCGAGTTCATGGGCCGGCGCGATCACCAGGTGAAGATCCGCGGCTTCCGCGTGGAGCTCGGGGAGATCGAGGCGCGGGTCCGGGAGCACCCCGCCGTCGGGCAGGCGGTCGTCATCGCCGCACGCCAGGACGGCGCAGTCGGACCGACGATCGTCGCGTACGTCGTCCCCCGGGAGGGAGCGCTCGACGAGGCCGCGCTGCGCGCGTTCCTCAAGGACCGGCTCCCCGAGTACATGCACCCGAGCGCCTTCGTGCTGCTGCACGCGCTGCCGCTGACCGCGAACGGCAAGGTGGATCGCAAGGCGCTGCCCAGCCCTGCCGCGCGCCGGCGGCGCGAGTACGTCGCGCCGCGGACGCCGGTCGAGGAGACGCTCGCGGCGATCTGGGCCGACGTCCTCGGGCGCCCGCAGGTCGGCGTGGAGGACGACTTCTTCGACCTCGGCGGGCACTCGCTGATGGCGATCCCGCTGATGCACCGGATCCAGCAGGCGTTCGGCGGATCGCTGTCGTTGATGGCCATCTTCGAGGCGCCGACGGTGGCGGGGCTGGCCCGCCTCCTCGACGCCGGGCGCCCGGCGTCGAGCGTCGTCGAGCTCCGCGCGGGCGGCTCGCGCCCTCCGCTCTTCTGCGTGGATCCCACGGGCCACCATGTCGCCGCGTACCAGGGCCTCGCCGACGCCCTCGGCGAGGGCCGGCCCGCGCTCGGGCTCGATCTGGGCCCGGCGCTCGCGCGCGAGGCCGGCGCCGTGTCGATCCGACGGATCGCCGAGCACCTGGCGCGCGAGATCCGGGAGCGGCAGGCGCGCGGGCCCTATCGGCTCCTCGGGTGGTCTCTGGGCGGCGTGCTGGCGCTCGCGATCGCTCGGGCGCTGGAGGAGCAGGGCGAGCCGGTCGCCTTCCTCGGCATCCTGGACACGCAGCCGCGAACGCGCGTCTACGCGGCGACGGGCGAGCCGGACGCGGTGGAGGAGCTCGCGGAGTACGTCTCGTCGGACCGCAGGGCGGCGCTGCTCGCGCTCTCGCCGGCGGAGCTCGACGGCTTGCGTGAGCGGCTGCGGGGCCTCGGCGAGATCGACCGGGTGAACGAGGCTGTGCGGTGGGCGCAGGCCCACGGCTTCTTGCCGGCCGACGTCCCGCCCGCCGCCTTCCACCCCCGGTACGCGCTGCTCCGCGACGCGGCGCTGTTCCTGAACGATCTGCCGCCGCGGAGCCTCGGCGCGCCCATCCACGTGTGGTGGAGCAACGAGACGATCGAGCGCCACGGCGGCCCGCCCGTGGACTGGCAGCACTACACGGCTGGAGCGGTGCGCACGGCGATGGTCTCCGGCGATCACCTCGCCGTGGTGCAGGGAGCCGATGTGCACGCGCGCGTCCGCGAGGCCCTGGAGGTGCTGGACACCGCAGAGCGCGCCCGGGAGCGCGCGGAGTCGAACAACGCTTCTCCGCTAGGGAGTACCCCATGAATCTGTCCGCAGCTTCCACTTTGCCTCTGTCGGATCAGGTGCCGGCGGCCTCCAGATCGCCCCTCCACGCGGGCCTCGCCGCGGAGCTCGGCGAGCGCCACCGGCGTCGAGCGCTGTACGAGCTCGGGGATCACCCGTTGCTCGAGCGTCAGCGGCAGCGCGAGTCGAACGCCCGCTCGTACCCGCGGCGGCTGCCGCTGGCGCTCTCTCGCGCGCAGGGCGTGTATGTGGAGGACGTCGAAGGGCGCGTGTTCCTCGATTGTCTGGCCGGGGCCGGCACGCTCGCGCTCGGGCACAACCACCCTGCGGTCACCGACGTCCTGGTGCGGATGCTGCACTCCGGTCTACCGCTCCACACGCTCGACATCACCACACCGGTCAAGGATCGCTTCACGCAGGACGTGCTCGGCGTGCTGCCGGCGACCTTCGCCCGCCATGCGCGCATCCAGTTCTGCGGCCCCACCGGGGCGGACGCCGTGGAAGCCGCGCTGAAGCTGGTCAAGACCGCGACCGGGCGCGGCACGGTGCTGGCGTTTCAGGGCGCGTACCACGGCATGACGCAGGGCGCGCTCACCCTGATGGGCAACCTCGGCCCCAAGGTGGCGCTCGGCACCAGCCTGAACGGCGTGCAGTTCCTGCCGTATCCGTACGAGTACCGCTGCCCGTTCGGGATCGGCGGCGACGCCGGCATCGCGGCCTCGCTCGCGTACATCGGCAACGTGCTGTCCGACCCGGAGAGCGGCGTGCCCAAACCCGCCGCCATCATCGTCGAGGTGGTGCAGGGCGAGGGGGGCATGATCCCGGCGCCGGTCGCCTGGCTGAAGGGGCTGCGGGAGCTCGCGACGCGCCACGATATCCCGCTGATCCTCGACGAGGTGCAGACGGGCTTCGGCCGCACCGGGCGCATGTTCGCGTTCGAGCACGCCGGCATCGAGCCGGACGTGCTGGTCCTGTCGAAGGCGCTCGGCGGCGGACTGCCGCTCTCGGTGGTTGTGTATCACGAGCGCTTCGACACCTGGCGTCCGGGCGCCCACGCCGGCACGTTCCGCGGCAACCAGCTCGCGATGGCCGCGGGCTCGGTCACGCTGTCGGTGCTGCGCGCCGAGCGCCTCGACGCGGCGGCCGCGGAGCTCGGCGCGCGGCTCACGGCGCAGCTCACCGCGCTCGGCAAGCAGCACGCGAGCATCGGCGACGTGCGCGGCCGCGGCCTGATGGTCGGCGTGGAGCTCGTGGACGCCGCGGCCGCGCCCGACGCGCTCGGGGCGCGCCCTGCCCACCGCGACCTCGCCGGGCGCGTGCAGCGCGAGTGCCTCCGCCGGGGGATGATCGTGGAGCTCGGCGGCCGCTACGGCAGCGTCGTGCGCTTCCTCCCGCCCCTCGTCATCACGGCCGCCCAGATCGACGAGGTGGCCAGGATCTTCGGACAGGCGCTCGCCGCAGCCACCGTGTAGGGCCGTCCGTTCGATCCGCTGGGTCCTCGGTCGTCGCGCTCGCTCGCCCCTCGACCCCTCGCGCGCGCGCTCGTCGAGGTTCCCGTCGTCAGCGTTGCCACGGAAACTGCCCCGTCTCCATGTACCTGAAGATCCCTTCGAGGTTGCCCGGATCGGAGAACACCTCCGTGGCGGCCGCCAGCGCACCCGGCTTGGCCTGCTCGAGCGCCCCGCCCAGCGCGTTCATGTAACGCTTGTAACGCGCGATCCCCACCTTGGACATGTTGCGCAGGCGGAGCAGGTGCATGCGCAGCACCGAGCCGCTGTTGGCGGCGTGCGCGTCGACGAGCCGCCACTCCAGCGCTTGCTGCACCGACACCGGCTTTGTCGAGAGCGCCATGTAGTGCGCCTTCTGAAAGCCGGTGCGGCGCACGAGGAACGGCATCACGCAGGCCGGCATCAGACCGAACAGCAGCTCGGAGAGCGAGAACTGCGCCGTATCGTCCGCGATCACGATGTCGCTGGCCGCGACGAACCCCACGCCGCCCGCGTTGGCCTTTCCCCGGACGTGCGCGACGCTGACGTACGGCCCGGTCGCCAGCTGCAGCCACAGGTCGTACAGCGGCTCCGGGCTCTGCGCGACGCCGCCGCGCGCGTGGTGCTCCCGCAGCTCCTTGAAGTCCGCCCCCATGCAGAACACCTCCGGAAGCCCTTCCAGCACGACGACGGTCGCCGACTGCTCGCAGATCGAGAGCACGTGACGGCACTCCTCGATGAGGCGATCGTTGATCGTGTTGTTGGCCTCCGGGCGGTGGAGCTGCAGGAAGCAGATCGACTCCTCGAACCGGACGCGGACGGTCTCGTAGCTCATCCGATCCACTCGTACTCGCGGTGGAACCCGTTGATCTCGCGGAGCACAAGGGCCTTCGTGCCCGAGAGCGCCTTCCGTACGCCGGGCACCATGTCGGTGTCGAGCTTCACGTTGCGGGTGCCGAAACGGACGACGCCGCTGCTGCGCACGATGGACTCGTACTCTTCCATCGAGAGCTCGTAGCGCTCGTCGAGCCGCTGCTTGATGTGGAACTGGCGCTGGTGCTCCTGGGCCTCTCTCGTCACCACCCCGCTGTAGAACTCGGAGCAGCAGCCCGAGCCGTACGAGAAGATGCCGATGCGCTTGGGCGAGTCGATGACCGCGTTGTCGATGGTGCTGGCGAGGGCCATGTAGACCGTCGCGCCCATGATGTTGCCGACGCGCTGGCAGTAGGTGAGCCCCGGCATCACGCGCTGCCGGAAGTCGGCCTCCGCCGTCGCGGGGTCCGCCCTCGCCATCTTGCGCATCATCGCGCGGTGCGCGCCCTTGACCATGCCCCCGAACGGCGTGTGGAACACCAGGTACTGGAAGGTCTCGCGGTAGTCGACGTCGCTGACCCGCTTCCTGTACTCCAGGAACGACTTCTCGGAGCAGTCGAGATAGGACATCAGCGACAGGTCCGCGTCCCCCGCCTCGCTGTCCGGGATCGGGCGGCACGTGTCCATCACCTCGTAGCCGTAATAGCCGTTCGCGCCGACGTCGAGCTGGAGCACGCGCGGGGTGTCGCTGACGAGCATCGCCACGGCGCCCGCCCCCGCGCTGGGCTCCGCGTAGGACCAGTCCTCCGTCAGGCCGTCGCCGCCCTCCGCGGCGAGGAAGCGCGAGATGTCCGTGCCGATGACAAGCGCCTTGGCCCCCGGCGACGTGCCGGAGAGGATGAAGCTGGCCGCCATCTGGAGCCCCGCGGTCACCGAATAGCAGGCTTGCTTGATCTCGAACAGGCGGCAATTGCGGCCGAGGCCGAGGTAATGGTGGATGTACGTGGACATCGATTTCCCGAAATCGATGCCGGACTCCGTGCAGGTGATCACGAGCTCGATCCGCTCGCGCTCGGCGGGCGCTAAGGCGTCGAGGACGGGCCTGGCGGCGTTGACGCCGTAGGAGACCCCGTCCTCGTACGGCAGGGCCAGCGCCTTCTGCTTCATCATCAGGTTGTCGAACCGCTGCATGTCCAGCTTGCGGTGGCGGGCCAGGGCGGTCACGTCGAGAAACGCGGAGCCGCCAAACACGTTCATTGCCTCAATTCCGACGGTCATGGATGGAACCCCGAGCTCATCAAGAGTTGTACCGACTCAAGACCACGGCCGCGTTGATGCCGCCGAACCCCATGCTCATCTTCAGCAGATGGCCGATCTCGTGCGCCACGGGCTCGCCCCGAACCCAGCGGAAGCGGGGATCGATCGGCTCGTCCAGGTTGCGCGTCGGGTGGAGGCGCGACGCCTGCATCTGCAGCAAGGCGGCGATGAGCTCGACCGTCCCCGCCGCGCTCAGCCCATGGCCGATGATCGACTTTGTCGCGTTGATGGGCGCGTGCGAGAGCTCGCAGTCGTGCAGCACCCGGAGCTCCGTCTCGTCTCCGATGATCGAGCCGGTGCCGTGCGGATTGACATAGTCGATGTCCCGCGCCGAGAGGCGGGCCTCGCGCAGGGCCCCCTGGATCACGCGCACCTCTCCTTCATAGGAGGGGTTGGGGTTGCGGTTGCCGTCCATCGCCACCGCCCAGCCGGAGGCCCTCGCATACGGCCTGACCCGCTCCCGCTGCCTCGCGGACTCGGCGCGCTCGATCACCACGGCGCCGCAGGACTCACCGTAGATGAACCCGTCCCGCGAGGCGTCGAAGGGGCGGCAAGCGCCGCTCGGGTCGCCCGCATACCGGCTCGAGCCCATGGCGCCGAGAGAGCGAAACGCCTGGAGCTCGAAGCACGACAGATCCGCCAGCGCCCCCAGCGCGACGCAGACGTCCACCTGCGAGGACCGGACGGCGTGGATCGCCTGGATGACGGCCAGGAGCCCGCTGGCCGAGGCCCCGCCGATGGTATAGGCGAGCCCCTTGATCCCGAGCTGCTCGGTACAGAGCCCGCAGACGTCGCTGTCCATGTAGGCCAGCGCGTGGTTCGGGCGGATGTACTCGGCCTGATCGCGGTACGACTCGTACGTCTGCACAAGCTCGCGCTGCTGCACGTTGGAGCCACCGACGATCAAGCCGACGCGCTCGGGAGGCACGGACGCCAGGTCCGCGTCCTGCCAGGCTTCCTGGAGGGTGACGAGCGCCGCCTGCCCGGTCAGCGAGGCGGTCCGCAGCGTGCGCTTCGCGATCGACGGCGGGATGGACAGCTCCGGCAGCTCCGCCCCGAGGAACGCCGTGCCGCGCTGGCGGCCCGGGCGCTCCATCACGCGGAACGAGTGCCGCCCCTCGAACAAGGCGGAGCGAAACGCCTCCTTGCCTTGCCCGATGGAGGCGGTGACGCCGATCCCCGAGATGACCAGCTCAGGCGGCTGTGAGCTTTGCATGGAACGCCTCTGCCAGCCCTCCGATGTTCTGGACGTGTCCCAGCTCGACGAGGTCGAACTTGAGCCTCAGGGCTTCCATCGTCATCATGACGATCTCCACGCGATCGAGCGAGTTCGCGCCCAGATCCTTCAGCTGGTCGGTGGGGTAGAACGTGCGCCCTTCGAGCTCGGGAAGAACCTGGCACGTGTGCTTGACGACGAGCTCGAACACTTCCTGCGCGGTCATGAGACGTGGCTCCTTTGAGAGATCACCGGGGTGGACCTATACCGAGTCGACGAGCTGCGAGCGCGCGGGCGCGCTTCCGTGGATCTTCTCCGCCTCCCGGCGGAACGCCTCGTGGAACTCAGGCGGCAACCCCTGGAGGGAGTACAGCGCGCCGCAGAACCGCGAGATGGTCTCGAACACCTGGGCTTCCGACAGGAACCACATGTGATTCGATGCGTCGACGTCGACCATGCTCAGGTTCGGCAGGAGCTGCTCCCACTCGCTCCAGTAGTTCTCCTGATCGACGGCGAAGATGCCGTCGGCGATCGCGAAGTACGGATCGAGCTCGCCGAAGAAGTGGCCGTTCTTGTTGCGGAAGTAGTGGCACGCGACCTCGGCCGGCCGGGGGAGCGGCTCGATCGCGTACTCGGTGATCTTGTACGCCTCCTGGACCTTCGTGCACTGCCTGATCATCTCGTGCATCAGGCTCTCCGAGCGGGTCAGGCCTCGCGACTGGGCGAGCTGGATAAGACGCTTTACGAACTCCTCGTAGTCGAGATCGACGTCGACCTCGCCGCGGTGGATGAGCGTCGACGTCATCTTCTCGGGGTGCTGCACGATGGGGAGGAACAGGGAGGCGTTGACAGTCTGGAGCGCAAGGCTCTTTCCGAACAGCGCGTCGGGGATGTCGATCTTCTTCGCGCCGATGGAGTCGAAGGTATCCAGCATGACGATGGAGCTCACGACCTCGCCCATCTCCTGCAGCTGGCGGGTGACCTCGTAGGCCAGCATGCCGCCCAGCGAATAGCCGCCGACATCGTAGGGGCCCTGGGGCTGGACCGTGCGAATGATCTGCACGTAGTAGGCGGCCATCGCCCGGATCCCGTGCAGCGGCGGCTGGTCGTTGAGCCAGCCGCGCGCCTGGATGCCGTAGAACGGGCGCTGAATCTTCGGAGCGAGCGGCTGGTAGAGCTCGACGCCGCCCAGCGCGGCGTGGACCCAGAAGACGGGCCGCCCCGCGGTCTCCCGGTTCAGGGCCACCAGCTCCGAGATCTGCGACGGTGCGGCTTGCGCCGGCGTCTTTGGGAGCGGCAGCGGCTCATTGGCCGAGGCGCTTTTGCCGTTGCCGTTGCCGTTACCGTTGTAGGTCACGGGCTTCAGGCCATTCGTGCCCGGCTCCGGTCCGGAGCGGCCGGTCCGAACAGGCTGGAGCGACGACAGCTGGAGCGGCCGCGGCGCTTCGGGCTGCGGGCCGGGGGCCGAGACCGCCTTGACGGTCGATACCGGCGTCAAGGTCAGCCGCGGGGGCGCTCCTGCCTGGGGCGGTGAGCTCGGCGTCGTGCTGACCGGCTGCAGCACCGTGCTGACCGGCTGCAGCACCGTGCTGACCGGCTGCAAGGTGACCGCCGCCGGCTTGCTGGGCGCGGGCGCGGCCGGCGCAGGCGGCGGGGCCGGTGCGCGCGGCGCGGGCGCGGCCGCCTCCGCGGGCGGTGGGGCCGGTGCGCGCGGCGCGGGCGCGGCCGGCGCCGCGGTCCCGTTCAGCTCACCGGCGAGGAAGCTGGCGAACTCCGCGATGGTCGGATTCTCGTAGACGTTGTTCGCGGTGATCGACACCCCGTACTTCTTGTTGAGCGAGTGCACCCACTCGACGCCCAGGATCGAATCGAGGCCCATCTCGATGAGCTTCTTGTTGACGTCGATATCGCTCTTGGCGAGGAACAGGAGCTCCGCGAGGCTCGCTACCAGCTGCTCCTGCAGCTCCGTCGGCGAGACCACCGCCCGCCGCGGGGCGCTCGCCGGGGCGCCCGGCGCTCCGGCGGTCGCCGTGGCCTGCGCCGCGGGCGGCGTCGCTGCCGCAGCAGGCGGCGCTGCCGGAGCAGGCGGCGTCGCCGCCGGGGCGGTCCGGACGGGCTGGAGGCCGGCATCCTGCGCAGGGCTCGCCGCGGCCTGGCCCTGGGCCGCGCTCAGCTCGCGCGCCAGGAGCTCCGCGAACTCCGCGATGCTCGGGTGCGCATAGACGTTGTTCGCCGTGAGCGTGATACCGTACTTCTTGTTGAGCGACTGGACCCACTCGACGCCGATGATGGAATCGAGGCCCATCTCGATGAATTTCGCATTGACGTCGATGTCGGCCGGGCTGACGAACAAGATCTCTGCCAGGCTCTTCCTTAGCTCCTCCCGCAGCTGCTGGGCCGAGACCGAGGCTGACGCGGCGGCGGCCGGTGCCCTCGGCGGCGGCGGCGTCGCGACCGCGCTCAGCGGTGCCGGCGGCGCCACGGCCACGCTCGGCGGCGGAGGCGGCGCGACGACCGCGCTCGGCGGCGGAGGCGGCGCCGCGATCGCGCTCGGCGTTCGCGGGGCGAGCGCGGGTGCCTCTTGCCGGGCCTCCGCGACCCAGTAGCGCTCGCGGGAGAACGGGTAGGTCGGGAGCGAGAGCTTCGAATACGCCCCTCGCGGGAACAGGTTCGCGAGCTCCAGGCCGTACCCCTGGACGAACAGCTCCGCGATCGCAGCCAGGTTCTCGACGTACCGGTCCGCGTCGCCCGGCGACCTGCACTCCTGGATGCACTGCTCTCCGTACCGTTTGAGCGACTGGACCTCACGGCGCGGGTTCTCTTGCAGGTTCGCCGTGAACACCTGCGGTGCCTTGCCCTTCTCCAGCACCCTCCGGAGCACCTTCAGCAGGTCGCCCCGATCCCGGACCACGACCGCCAGCCGATGCTTGAAGTGCCTGCGCCCCACCAGCAGCGTGTAGCTGACGTCGCCAAGGTCGAGCCCTTCATTCCGCTCGCAATGAGCGACGAGCCGCTCCACCTGCTGCTTGAGCTGCTCCTCGGTGCGCGCGCTCAGCGCGATCAGATAACCCGGCGCGGCGGCGTGCCTGCGCGCCACGCGCGGGGCCTCCTCGATCACCAGGTGCGCGTTGGTGCCGCTGAACCCGAAGGAGCTCACCGCCGCGCGGCGCTTCTCGTTCCGGGCGACCTGCCACTCCTTCAGCGTCGTGTTCACGTAGAACGGGCTGTCCTTGAACGTGATGTGCGAGTTCGCCTCGCTGAAGTGCAGCGACGGAGGGATCTGCTTGTTCTTCATGGCGAGCAGGATCTTGATCACACCCGCCATCCCGGCCGCGGCCGACGTGTGCCCGAGGTTTGTCTTCACGGAGCCGAGCGCGCAGAACTCTTTCTTGTCCGTGTGGGCCCTGAACGCCCTGTTGAGCGCGTCGAACTCGATCGGATCGCCCAGCTTCGTCCCGGTGCCGTGCGCCTCCACCATCTGGATCTGCGCCGGATCGATCTGGAAGGACTCGTACACGCGGAGCTCCAGCCGCTCCTGCGACAGGGCGCTCGGCGCCGTGATGCCGTTGGTCGTGCCGTCCTGGTTGAGGCCGGACCCGCGGATGACGCCGTGGATCTGATCCCCGTCCGCGATCGCCTCGCTCAGGCGCTTCAGCACGACGAGGCCGACCCCTTCTCCGGGGACGAACCCGTCCGCGCCCTGATCGAACGCGCGGCACTTCCCCGTCGGCGACAGCATGCCCGCCCGGTTCGAGGAGATGTAGAACCCCGGAGAGGACTGCACGAAGACACCGCCGGCCAGGGCCATGTCGATCTCGTGCGTCCAGAGCGCCTGACACGCGTTGTGGATCGCGACGAGCGAGCTCGAGCACGCCGTGTCGATCGCCACCGCGGGGCCTTGCAGGTTCAGGTGATACGAGATGCGGGACGGGATCACCGAGTTGTGGTTGCCCCAGAAGGCCTGGGCAGGCGGCTCGCCGTCGAACAGCACCTGGTAGTCGCCGACGCAGCACCCCGCGTACACCCCGCACGGGAGCCCGCTGACCTGCTCGCCCACGTACCCGGCGTTCTCCAGCGCGTTCCAGGCCTCTTCGAGGAAGAGCCGCTGCTGCGGGTCCATGTACGTCGCTTCGCGCCCGGAGATGTTGAAGAACACCGGGTCGAACCTGTCGATGTCGTCCAGGAAGCTGCCGTGGTTGCAGAACGGCTTGTCCGCCGGAAGGTGCTTGGACAGATCCCAGCGCTTGACCTCGCCGGTCAGGTCCCTGCCGGCGGCGAGGTGCTCCCAGAGCTCACCGGGGTCCCTCGACCCGGCGAACCGGCCGCTCACGCCGATGATGGCGATCGGCTCCTTGAACACGGCCTGCTTTCGAGCGTGAACCGCGGCCCCCGCGCCCTCGGCTTCCCGGTACTGGTACGCCTCCGGGATCGAGACGACGATCTTGCCGATGTTGCCCCGGTTATCCATGCACCGGTACGCGTCCTTGATCTGCTCGAAGGAGAACTCGCGGGAGATCGTGGGGCGCAGGACGCCCTGTTGGACGTACTCGGACAGCTCGGCCTGATAGTCGGCGATCGTCTCCGGCCTCTCGAAGCAGAGCTTGCGCAGGTCGACGCTGTAGAAGACCTGGTTGTTGTTGAGGACCGACAGGTCGATCGACTTCGCCGACTTCAGCGCGGTCATCGCGAGCTCGACATAACGCCCGCCCGACCGCAAGCAGTTCAGCCCCTTCTGGATCGCGTCGCCGGACAGCGTATTGATGACGACGTCCACGCCTCGACCGTTCGTCAGGCGCTTCACCTCTCGCTCGAAGTCGGACTCCAGGTAGTTGATCACATGGTGAACGCCCATGCGCTTCAGGTAATCGAGCTTGTGCTGCGAGCCCGCCGTCGCGTAGATCTCCGCGCCGAGGTGCAGCGCCAGCTGGACCGCGATCAGGCCGGTGCCGCCCGTCGCCGTCTGGATGAGGATCCGCTCACCCTTCTTCAGCTGGGCTTTGCGGAAGGCGTCGATCATCGTCAGGGCGACGGTCGGGAGCGCGCAGGCCTCCTCGAACGTCAGGCCCTCCGGCTTCGGCGAGACCTGCTCCTGGTTGCACGTGATCAACGTCGCCTGTCCGCCGAACGCCTCGGCGGCTCCGAAGATCACCTCATCACCCGGCGCGACCCCCGTGACGGCGCGCCCGACCTTGACCACCACGCCGCTCGCCTCGAACCCCGGCGTGAACGGGTACGGCGGCATGGTCGGATACAGCCCTCGGACGCAGAGGATGTCCCCGAAGTTCAACGAGAAGGCGCGGACGGCGATCTGCACCTCGCCGTCCTTCAGCCCCGGCACGACCGCCTCGACAAGGCGGAGGTCGTCGATCGCCCCCGGGCGGTCGATCACCACCTTGTGGTACGTGGGCAGATCAGCGCTCCGCTCCAGCGGCTCGACGACGGTCGGCGTCAGAGGCCGAGCCGGCGCGGCCGCGGCGACCGCGGGAACGGCGGCGCGAACGGCGCGTTCCGCCGGAGCAGAGGCGAGGCTCTGCTGCGGCGTCGCCTGTGACGCGACGGCCGCCAGGCCAGGGCGCGCGGCCTCCGCCGGCTCCACCCGCCCCGGGTCGCCGAGCGCGGCGTCGTGCGCGACGGGCGCGGGCGCTCCCCGCGGCGCGCTCTCTCGTCCGCGAGCCGAAAGAGCCGCCCCATGGGACTCCACGATGTGCCTGCTCAAGCGGTCCACGCTGTTGTAGTCGAACAGCACGGTCGTCTGAAGGGTGATCCCGCACTTGTCATTGACCTGGTTGATCAGGTTCACCGCGAGGATCGAGTCCACCCCGTACTCGGCGAAGGAGAGATCGTCCTGGATCTCGTCCTCGGTCATCTTCAGCGTCTCGCAGATGCTCTCGCGGATGGCCGCGCGCACCTGCTCCGCCACGACGCTCGACGGCGCGGCGCCCGCTCCGGACGGCGCGGCGCGATGGGCCGGCGCCTCCGGGACCGGCGCGGCTCGGCGAGCCGGGGCGTCCGGGGCCGGCGCCGCCCGGCGCGCCTGCGCGGCGACCACCCCGTCGCTCTCCGCCGCGACGATCTGCTGCCCGAGATCGTGCATGCGCTCGGCCGGAAAGAACACCTCCCGGTACCCTTCCGCCTCCAGGGCACGCTGCCAGCCCTGCGGAGAGAGGCCCGGGCAGCCCGGGATGCGCAGCTCCGGGTCCTCGTATCGCCACCAGCCCTCGAGCAACCCGAAGGTCAGGTGCGTGAACAGCGAGTTGACGCTGATCTCGTTCAGCAGCAAGAGGCCGTTCGGCCGTAGAGCCTCCTTGGCGTGACGGAGGGCCTGGCGCGCGTTCTTCGTCGCGTGCAGCACGTTGGCGGCGATGACCAGATCATACCCGCCGACCTCGACGCCCTGGGCCGAGAGGGGCTGCTCCACGTTGACCAGCTTGTACGAGAGGAACGGGCGCTGCGGCCCGTATTCCCGCTCCGCGTGCATCAGGAACGCCTTGGAGACGTCGGTATAACAATACTCCCGCACGTGCTGCTGGTACGGCGTCAGCTTCCGGAAGAGCATGGCGCTCGTCCCGCCGGTCCCCGCCCCGATCTCCAGGATGCGGATCTTCGCGCCCGCCTCTTCCAGCACGCGCTCCTTCAGATAAGCGACGACCGTGTCGGCCAGCACCTCGTTGAAGTGGTCGGAGACGGGGTTGTTTTTGTAGATCCCCTCCACGAGCCGCATCGACGATCCGGGGAACATCACGTCGGTCGCCGGCTGCTTGCCGGTGAGGATGGCCGGGAGCGCTCGCAGGGTCGCCTCGACGAGCTCCGCCTGCGCCTTCGCGCTCGGGTCGTCCATCGCTTTGGTCTTCCTCGCGTGCCAGTCCGCCCATGCGGCGTCGAGGTCGACGGCGGATGGGTCGCGCAGCACGCACGTCCGGCCATCGAAGCTGAGCTCGCCGCTCCGCTCGAAGACGGCGATCGTCTCGTCCAGCCATCGCTGATAGGGTGCGATCACTCGGCTCCGAAGATCGGCGACCGTCGCCTGCTTCTCTTGGAACAAGCCGATCGACTGCAGCTGCCCGAGGAACAACTTCAGGGGAATCTCATGCATGCTCGTAGTTCCCGTCTTGCGCCGAGAGGTGGCGCCGCATCCTGCTGATCATCGAACCGGGTGCTTTTTTGGCCGTGTTAGCCGCGGGCGCCGCGGCGGAGGCCGTCTTGACGAAGGCCACCTGGCTCGCCGGACCCGACATCAGCGTCTCCAGCGCCTCCATCGCCTCGGCAGGCTCGATCGAGCCGATGCCCGCCTGCGCCATGCGCTCGCGATAGGCCTTCGACGCCACGACCCCCACGCTCCCCCAGTAGCCCCAGTTGATCACCTTCACGGCGCAGGGCCACTCGCCGGCGAGCGCCTGCGCGAAGGCGTCCTTGAAGACGCAGCCAGCAACGTAGTTGCTCTGCCCCGGGCCTCGGGTGAACGAGTTGAGCGACGAGAAGAACAGCGCGAAGTCGAGCGGCTCCCCCTGGAAGGCCTGCGCCATGCGCACGGTGACATCCACCTTCGCGGACAGGCTCGCGCGGAACCGGCCCTCATCCATGTTGGCGAGGCTCTGGTCCAGGAGCACGATGGCGGAGTGGACCACGCCGTGGATCTGCCCGAAGCGCTGCTTGATCTCCCGGCACGCCCACCGCATCCGCTCCAGGTCCGCTGCGTCGGCTGACAGGTAGACGGGGGCCGGGCCGTGGGCCGAGAGCTTGTCGATTTTCGCCTGGATGGCGGCGTCCTGAGGGCGCCGGCCGATCCAGACGATCTGCGCCTGATACCGGCGGATCATGGTCTCGCTCCAGACCTCGCCGATCCCGCCCGCGCCGCCGATGACGACGTAGACTCCCCCGCGCCTGTACACCGGCTTGCCGGCTGGCGCGGCCTCCATCGGCGCCAATTTGGGCTCGTACCAGCGTCCATCCCGGTACACCCGCGCGTTCCCCTGGGGATCGGCCGGGAGGGTGAACAGCTCGGCCAGGGGCCACTCGCCCCCGCGCGGCATGTCGAGGACGCGGACCCTCCAGCCCGGGTACTCCTTCGCCATGGATCCGATCAGCCCGTGAAGCCCGGCGTGTGTGGGATCGACGGGATCGTGAGCGCCGACGCTCTGCGCCTGCGTGGTGATCACGGTCCAGCCCAGCGCGCGGCTGCCGAAGCCCAGGCCCAGCAGCGCCTTCACGAACCGGAAGCAGAGGAGCACCCCGCCGTTGTGCTCCTCGATCAGGGCGTCCGCGAGGAGCGCCGAGCCGGAAGGCTCCGGAGCGATCCAGAGGACGTGGTCGATGGAGCCCTGCGCCTGCAGCTTCGCCGTGATGTCGTCGATGGAGTCTCCCGGCGCGAGCTCGACGTCCTGCGCCTCGGGGAAGACTCGCTTCACGCGGAGCCGTTGCTCCGTCGTCCCGCCCACGACCGCGAGGCGGTCGGTCGGCGCCGGCTGCACGGCGCCCACGCGAACCGCGCTCGGGTTCCATTGCGGGACCAGCATGGCCAGGGAGGGATCCTTGTGCGGCCGGGTCCCTTCCAGGGCCCTCGACGACAGGCCCTTCATGCGGACACAGACGGTTCCGCCGTCATCCAGCAGATCGATGTCGATCTTCGCGACCGGCGCGTCCGCGCGGCTGCCCTCGCTGAACCGGATATGGGCCCACATCGTGGGCGACACGTTCTTGTAGACATCGAGCTGATCCAGGGCAAACGGGAGCATGGCCTTGCCCTCGCCATTGCCCTTGCCGGCCGCCAGGCCGATGGAGGCCTGGAGCGCGGCGTCGAGCAGGCTGGGGTGCAGGACGAACTCGGGCAAGGTCTCGGCGACCGAGGCAGGGAGGACGAGCCTCGCCAGCACCTCGTTCGCGCCGAGGTGAATCGCCTCGATCGCTCGGTGGGCCGGGCCGTACTGGATGCCGAGCGACTCGAAGGCTTCGTAGCACTGCGCTGCCGACATCTGCCCGCTGCACGCGGCCCGCAGCGCTGCCAGCTCGACGGCGGGCGCGCCCTGCACCGGTCGGAACACGGCGATACCCTGGCTGTTGACGCTCGCGCCGTCCTGGGAGACCCGGACGACGATATCGCCGTTCTTCCTCTTCTCCAGGCCGATCTGCACGTCGACGGGCGCTTCCCCCACGACGATCGGCCTGGCCCAGACGATGTTGCACAGCCGGAGGGCCTTGCGCTCCTTCATCGAGCCGGCCGCCGCATGGACAGCGGCCCGCGCCATCTCCAGGTACGCCACGCCCGGCAAGACTCCATCACCTTTGATCCGGTGATCGGTCAGGAAGAACTCTCGTCCCGAGAACGTGGTGGAGAAGCGGATCCCGTCCAGATCCGTCGTGTTCTGGTGCACGAGGGGATGAAGGATCGCGACGGCCGGCGCGGCGGTGGCCGCCGCGGCGGGCGCCTGCACGGACAGTGTGGGGACCCAGTAGCGCTTGCGCGCGAACGGATACGTCGGCAGCGCCACACGCCGGGGTTTGTGCGCGCCGTACAGCTGGCTCCAGTCGACGGCGAGCCCCTTCGTCCACAGGGCGAGCAGCTCGCCGTTGCGGAACGACCTCTCCACGTCTCGATTCGCGGTCAGCTGCGCCAGCTGGTCCCTGTCGCGCTTGGCAGCCCCGCGGAACAGGCCCGCCACGCCCTCGTCGCCGGCGAGGTACTGCTCCAGCTTGTGCTGGAGCTCTTGGACCGACGCCGCCGTCAGCCCGAGGCGCTCATCCATCGCGTCGCGGCCCGTCTGGAGCGTGTACGCGACCCCGGCGAGCTCCGCGTCGGTGAGCCGGCCGTCGCGGGCCGCGTCCACGAACCGCCGCACGAGCTCCCTCAGCTGCTCCTTGTTCCTCGCGGAGAGGACGATCCAGGCGGGGTGCTCCGCGTCGATCGCGTGCTCAGGGGCTCGCGGCTCCGCCCGGTACTCCTCGATGACCACGTGGGCATTCGAGCCGCCGGCCCCGAACGACGAGATGCCTGCCAGCCGCGGAAACTCTCGGGCTGCGCCGTCGACCGAGAGGACCGGGCGCTTCCACTCGGAGAGCCCTCGCTGGACATAGAACGGCGTCTGGGTGAAGTCGATGTTGGGGTTCAACGTCTCCGAATGGAGCGAGGGCGCCAGCTGCCCGTGCTTCATCTGCAGCAGGACCTTGGTGATCCCCGCGATGCCGGCCGCGCTCTCGCAGTGGCCGATGTTCGACTTGACCGAGCCGATCGCGCAGAACTGCTTGTCCTGCGTCATCGGCAGGAACGCCTTGGAGAGCCCCGTGATCTCGATCGGGTCTCCCAGGGACGTGCCGGTCCCGTGCGCCTCGATGTAGCTGACGGCGCGCGGGTTCAGGCCCGCGCCGTCGTAGGCGCGCTGGATCACGGTCCTCTGCGCGTTCGGATTCGGGACGGTGTAGCCGTTCGTCTTGCCTCCGTGGTTTATCGCGGTGGCCTTGATGACGCCGAGGATCTGGTCTCCATCCGCGATCGCCCTGTCCAGCGGCTTCAGCAGGACCGCGCCGGCGCCCTCGCCCGGCACGTACCCGTCGCCGCCCACCCCGAAGCTCTCGCAGCGCCCCTTGCTCGAGGCGAACTTTCCCTGTCCGAGCAGCAGGTATTTGTTCGGGTGAACCGACACGTTGACGCCGCCCGCGATCGCCATCTCGCACTCGCCGCGCAAGAGGCTCTGGCACGCCAGGTGGATCGCGGTCAGCGAGGACGAGCACATCGTGTCGACCGCCATGCTCGGGCCGTGGAAGTCGAAGAAGTACGAGACGCGGTTCGCCACCGACGACGGGTTGCCGGACGTGGCGAACGGCTCGCCGAGCAGCTGCGCCTGCGCCCCGTAGAGCTGGTATTCCTCGTACATCACCCCGACGAACACACCGACGTTCCGGGTGAGCCCGGCCCGCTGTCGCGCGGTGAAGGTGTCGCGGGAGTAGCCCGCTCCCTCCAGCGTCTCGAAGGCCACCTCCAGGAACAGGCGCTCCTGCGGGTCCATCATCTCCGCTTCGCGCGGGGAGATGTTGAAGAAGAGCGGGTCGAAGAGGTCCACCCCGTCGAGGAAGCCGCCCCACTTCGCGTACGTCTTTCCGAGCTTGTCCTTGTCGGGGTCGAAGTACTTGCTGTGATCCCAGCGCTCCCGCGGGATCTCGGTGATGCAGTCCCTGCCTTCGCAGAGGTTCTTCCAGAACTGCGCCACATCGGACGCCTGCGGGTAGCGCCCGGCGACGCCGACGATCGCGATGTCGAGCGCGCCGCCCTGCCGCTCCACGGCAGGGTCTGCGGCGTGAGGAGCCACCGCCGCGACGTGGTGATGCCCCGAGACGCCGTTCGCCAGCGCAGGAGGAGCCACCGCCGCGAAGTGCTGGTGCCCCGAGATGCCGTTCACCTTGGCAGGAGGAGCCACGTCCGCGAAGCGCTGACGCCCCGAGATGCCGTTCGCCAGCGCGGGGGCGGCGCGCGGCGCCGCAGCGGCCGGCGCCTGCACGGACGCCGGCGCGGGCTCGCTCTTCGCTTCGTCCCCGCCGAGCAGCGCGACCAGCTTGGCCCGGTGCGCTGCCACGAAATAGCCGGTGAGCGCCTCGATGGTCTGGTACTCGAAGAACAGTGTCTTGGAGAGCGAGCCGAACTCCCGCTCCAGGACGTTCGTCAGCTCCATGATCATGACCGAATCGATGCCGTACGCCTCCATCGGCGCGTCGGCGTCGATGCGGTCTGCCGAGGTCTGGATGACGGACGAGAGCAGCTCCTTGAGATAGCGGACAGCCTTCTCGTGGAGCAGCGCCTCGCCGCCTGCTGGCCGAGCCTTCCCCGCCGCCGCCGCCGGCCTCGCCTCGGCCGCGGGCCGCTCCGCCGCGGCCGGCGTGGTCGGCGTGGCCCCGGGCACGCGCAGCGCCCTCCGATCGCCCTCCAGGGCCATGATCTGATCGTGGCCCGACGCGAGCCCTTGGTGCAGCGCGCGCAGGCCCGAGCTCGTCTCCATGGGCACGAGGCCCGTGGTCTCCATCATCCGCCTCTCCGTCTCCGGATCGACGCGCATGCCGCCCTCTCTCCAGAGCGGCCAGTTGATGGAGAGCGTGCGGCCGTGACGAGCTCCGCGCCGAACGAGGCCGTTGCGGTGCGCCGCGAACGAGTCCATGAAGGCGTTGCCCATCGCATAGTCGGCCTGCCCCATGTTCCCCACCGCGCCCGCGACGGACGAGCACAGGAGGAAGTAGTCGAGGCGCATTCCCTGCGTCGCCCGGTCCAGGTGGAGGGTTCCGGCCACCTTGGCGGCCAGCACCTCCCGGAGCTCCTGCGTCGTCTTCTTGAGGATGAAGCTGTCCCGCTTCACGCCGGCGCAATGGATCACGCCGTTCAGCGAGCCGTGCTCCGCCTGCACCTCCTCCAGCAGCGCGTCGACCGCGCGCGCGTCGGCGACGTCCACCTGGCGATAGACGGCCCTGGCGCCGGCCCCTTCGAGCTCCGCGAGCCGCGCCCGCCTCTCCTCGTCGAGCGGAGACCGCCCGGTGAGGATCACGGTCGGCTCGGAGGCTCGCGCGGCGATCTCCTTCGCGAAGATCAACCCCAGCCCGCCGGCGCCGCCCGTGATCAGGTACACGCCCCGGTCGCGGTGGAAGAGGCCCGAAGCGTCTTCTCCCGGCGTCACCTCGTGCCACTCGCGGATCGACCGTTTCCCGTCTCGAACCTGGATCAGGCGCTCTCCCGGCACACCGCTGTTCGCGGTCACCGCGTCGATCAAGCCTTGAGGCTCCGAAGCCGCATCGAGGAGGATGACCTGCCCCTTCACCCGCGGGTTCTCGCGCTCCGCCGTCTGGAGCAGCCCGCTCAGCCCGGTGAGGAGGAGATCCGACACGACGACCTGCACCAGCACGTCGCCCGAGGGCTTGCCCCGGAGGATGTCCTGGATCAGCGTGAATGCCTGAGCGGCGTACGCCTCGAAGTCGAGGCCGTCCGCCTGCAGCGCCAGGCACTCGACGCCCGGCAGGCTCGCTTGCACGCGTCCTGCAACGGACCCTGCAACGGACGGCTCCCAGCCGCAGAGGAGCACGAGGTGCTTCGCGATCTCCGCCCTCGTCCCCGCCGGCGCAGCGGCGCGCTCGGTCCAGCGCGGGGCCAGCAGCGCCAGACCAACGCCCTTCTGGATCTCCCCTTCGAGCACCCGGAAGGACAGGCCCCGGATCCGCGCGCAGATCGCCCCCTCTGCGTCGCAGAGGTCGATATCGAGCTTCTGCACCTTGTCACCGGGCTGGGCTCCCGCGCTCGGCCGGAGATACGCCCACATCGAGGGCGTGCACGCCGAGAAGATCTCCACCTGCTCCAGGGCGAACGGCAGCGACGGCCTCGAGGAGGTCTCGGCCTTCATCAACACCACGGCGGCCTGGAAGGCGGAGTCGAGCAGGCTCGGGTGCAGGACATACCGGTCTTGCGTGTGCGCCACCGAAGGCGGCAGCGAAAGCCTCGCCAGCACCTGGCCCGCGCCGACGAGGACCTCCTCGATGCCTCGATGCGCCGGTCCGTACTCGATGCCCGCCGAGCGGTACGCCCCGTAGCACTCGTCGGCGGTGAACCTGCCCTGCGCGCACGCCGCCCGCAGAGACGACAGGTCCAGCGTCTGACGGCCCGGCACCGGGACCAGCTCGGCGCGGCCCTGGCAGTGGACGGCGCGCTCGCCCTCCTTGCTGTACACCTCGAACGCAAGCTCGCCGCCCTTCTCGCTCTGTTGCGGAGCGAGGGCGATGTGCACAGAGGCCGGCCGGTCCTTCACCGCGATCGGGCGGACCCAGACCACGTCCTTCAGGCGCACCCCTGCCTGCCCCTGCCCTTCGAGGCCAGCCGACTGCTCGACGGCCGCGCGGGCCATCTCCAGAGAGGCCACCCCCGGGAGCACCCTGCTGCCCGCCACGACGTGATCGGCGAGGAAGGGCTCGGCGCCCGAGAACACGGACGAGAAGCGCTGCTCGCTCAGGTCGGACGTGTTCCTGTGCAGCAGCGGGTGCAACACCGTCGCTGCAGCCTGCGCGATCCGCGCCTTCGCCTGGATCTGCGTCACCCAGTGGCGGTCGCGGGCGAAGGGGTACGTCGGCAGGGAGATGCGGCGCGGCGTGCCCGCGGTGTAGAGCTTGCTCCAGTCGAAGCCGAGCCCCTTGACCCAGAGCTCGAGGATCTTCGCGTGCTTGTGCTTCGCGGCCCACACATCGAGGAGCGCCTGCACGTCCTCATCCCCCGAGAACACGGACAGGACGTCCCGTCGCTCCTTCACGGAGCCGCGGTGGAGATCGGCCCTCTCCTTGCCATCCAGGAAGTCCTGCAGCCGCTCGCGCACCTCGGCCATCGATCGGGCGATGAAGCCGAGGCGCACGTCCATCGCCTCTCGCCCGACCTGAAGTGTGTACGCCACCTCCGCGAGCTGGGCGTCCGTCGGCCGCTCCTGATCGATCCACCCGACGAGCCGCTGCGCCACCGCCTGAAGGCGGTCCGGGCTCTTCGCGGACAGCACGACGATCGCCGGTTGAACCGGCGCCGGAGGGCGCACCGCGGGCACGTACTCTTCGATGACGAGGTGAGCATTGGCGCCGCTCCCGCCGAACGACGACACGCCCGCGCGGCGCGGCTGCTCCTGGCCATCAACGACCGGACGCGCCCACGCGACGAGCTCCTGATTGACCACGAACGGCGTCGACGCGAAGTCGATGTTCGGATTCAGCTCCGCCGAGTGCAGCGAGGGCACGATCTTGCCGTGCTTCATCTGCAGCAGCACCTTCGTCACGCCGGCGACCCCCGCGGCCGACTCGCAGTGCCCGATGTTCGACTTCGCCGATCCGATGCGGCAGGCTTGCTTCGGCGCGCCGTCGCCGAAGGCGCTCGCCAGCCCGGCGATCTCGATCGGATCGCCGAGCTTCGTCCCCGTGCCGTGCGCCTCCACGTACGTGATCGTGCGCGGGTCGACCTTCGCCTCCTCCAGCGCCTGGGCGATGACGGCGCCCTGCGCCCGAGGGCTCGGCACGGTGTAGCCGCTCGCCTTGCCGCCGTGGTTGACGGCCACGCCCTTGATCACCCCGTAGATGTGGTCGCCGTCCCGCTCCGCGTCCTCCAGGCGCTTCAGGTACAGGACGCCGACGCCCTCTCCGGGGATGTAGCCGTCGCCGCCGACGCCGAAGCTCTTGCACTGACCCTCGGAGGAAATGAAATGCCCCTGGCTCAGCGCAAGGTACTTGTTGGGGTGAATGGTGAGGTTGACGCCTCCCGCGAGCGCCGAGTCGATGCGGCCTCCCCGCAGGAGCTGGCAGGCGAGGTAGATGGCGGTCAGCGAGCTGGAGCACATCGTGTCCACGGCCAGGCTCGGACCGTGGAAGTTGCAGAAATAGGAGACGCGCGACGTGATCGAGCTGATGCCGCCCGGCAGGCCGAAGCGCTCTCCCCGCACGGAGGACTCCGCCGCGAACAGGGGATACTCCTGGAACATCGCGCCCGCGAACACGCCGACTTGACCGGGCAGATAGCGACCGCCGCGCTTCTGCAGATCCTCCCGCACGTACCCGGCGTCCTCGAGCGCGGCCCAGCAATGCTCCAGGAAGAGGCGCTCCTGCGGGTCCATCGCGTCCGCTTCGCGCGGAGCGATGTTGAAGAACATCGGGTCGAACTTGTCGTGATCCTCGATGAAGCCGCCCCACTTGCTGAAGATGTGCCCCGGCTTTGTGCGGTCGTCCGAGTGATACTCCCGCCAGTCCCAGCGGTCCTTCGGAACCTCCGTGATGCAGTCGAGGCCCGCCTCGAGGTTCTTCCAGAACGCGTGCAGATCGTACGACCTCGGATAGCGACCCGACATCCCGACGACGGCGATGTCGATGCCGCTCGAGGCGGCCAGCCGGACGGCGGGCGCGACCGGCGCGACCGGCGCAGCAGCGGCGACCGGCACGACCGGCACGACCGGCGCAACGGCGGCGACCGGCGGCGGGGCGGCCACGGCGACGGGCTCCACCGCCCTTCGCGGCTCCCGCTCCAGCATGTCCCGCAGGAAGCCCATCAGGTCCCGGAGGCTGTTCGTCTCGAACAGCAGGGTCGGGTTCAGGGACAGCGAGAGCGCGTTCTCCAGGTCCCTGACGACCATCAGGAGCTGCGCCGACTCCAGCCCTAGCTCGAAGAACACGGTATCGAGCTCGAGGTCGCCCGGCGGCCGCCTGAGGTGCTTGGCGAAGACGTTCCTCAGCACCGCTTCCAGATCGGGAGCCTCGCGGCCAGCGCCTCGGATCTCCACCCGCTCGGGCTGCGGCGGGGCCTCCACCCGCGCGGGCTGCGGCGGGGCGTCTTCCCGCTTCGACGCCATGAGCCCTTGCTCTCGCACCCGCTTCGTCGTCAGCCCCTTCAGCTCGGCGATCTGCCTGCCTTCCAGGTCGAAGAAGGCGAGGTCGAGCGTGTGCAGATCCCCCCGCTTGCTCATGGTGGCCGAGGCCAGGCACTCGGTCTGCAGCGGCTCCGAGGCGTAGAAGGCCTCGTAGAACAGCGGCAGGAACAGGTCGTCCCCGTCCGGCGACTCGCCTCCGAGCGTGGCGGCCGCCATCGCCGCGCCGTCGAGAAGCGTCGGATGGAAGAGCAGCTGCTTCGCTCCTTCGCGATACGCCTCGTCCACGCGCAGCTCGAAGAGCGGCTCGGCAGGAGTGACGTGGATCGTCCCCTGCGCCTTGATGATCCCTCGGTGAACCAAGCCGTGGTCCCGAGCCCCCGCGTACACCTCGTCGAGATCACGGGAGCGCACCGCGGCCTGCTTCAACGCCCGCGCATCGATCCGCCGGTCGAGAGGGAGAGGCGCCTCGTGCAGCTCGGCGGTGACGTAAAGGGTGTCGGGCTGGCGGCCCCGGACGGTGATGCTCCAGGCGCCGGCCTCCTTCTTGAAGGCGATCTCGAGCTCGGCGGGCGCCGTGAGGAGCCTGTAGATCACCACCCGCTTCAGGGTGCAGGCGCGATACGAGACGCCGATCGCGCTCTGCGCCAGCTGAACCAGCAGATCGATGTAGGCGAGCCCCGGCAGGATGGGCGTCCCCTGCACCACGTGATCCTTGATGACCGGGTGATCCGACCGAATGCTGAGCCGCGCGACTTTCTCCATGGCCGAGCTCATGAGGCCACCTCCACCGCTCCCCAGAAGATCTGGGTCGCCGGGGCTGGCTCCGGCGCTCGTTTTTCAGGTCGCTCGGCTCGCGAGGGGAAGCGCCTCCTCGCCAGGCTGGGCGCAGACTTCGGGAAGTACCGCTGCTCGTAGGCCCCTCCGGCCACGAACTCCTCGATCACAACGTGGCAGTTCGTCCCTCCGTCAGGGAACGAGCTCTGTGCGGCCACGCGCACCGTGCCGGGAGCCACCTTCCACGCGATGGCCTCTCGGTTGAAGCGGATACGGGACGACGCGAAGTCGTAGTGTTCGAACGGATCCTTCGCCGACAGGAACGGCGGTATCTGCTTGTAGTGCACGCTGAGCACGCAGCGGATGAACCCGGCGAGCCCCGATGCCAGGAGCAGGTGCCCGACGTTCGGCTTGATCGAGCCGACCGCGCAGGCCGGCAGCGCCGTGTTGCCGAGCTGGTACACGTCGGAAAGCGCCTTGATCTCGATCGAGTCGAGCAGGGGCGAGCCGCCGCCGTTGACCTCGATGTACCCGATCTCCGGGGCCTGCTTGCCGGCCAGGTCCAGCGCCTCCTGGAGCACCTGCCTCTGGGCCTCGATGTTCGGCGAGCCGGGCCCGAGCGTGCGGCCGTCGTTGTTGGACGCGACGGCCTTGAGGACGCCGTAGATCTGGTTGCCGTCGCGGATCGCGTCGCCGAGCCGCTTCAGGACGACGATCCCGGCTCCCTCGCCGAGGACCTCGCCGCCCGAGCGTTTGTCGAACAGCTCGAACCTTCCGTCTTTGCTCAGGATGTCGCGAGCGTCGAAGAGGTCGTGTGAGAAGGGCGTGAGCGTCAGCGAGACCGCGCCGACAAGCGCCATCTCGATGCGCCCCGCCTTCAGCGCATCCACGGCGAAGGACATGCCCGTCAGCGCGGACGAGCAGGCGGTGTCCACCACGAGGCTCGGCCCTCTCAGGTTGAGGAAGCGGGAGATGTTCGAGGCCAGGTAGTTCGGAGAGATGGCCAGCACCGGGTTCGGCGCGTCGAGCACCGCCTGCAGCTCCGCCTGGTTCTGCGGGCGCGCGCCGATGTACACGCCCACCTTGGCGGCGGACAGCTCCTTGTGGTCGTACCCCGCGTCATAGACCGCCTTCAGGCTCTCCTCGAGGATGACGCGCGCCTGCGGATCCATCACGGCCGCGTCGGCCTCGTTCATCCGGAAGAAGCCCGGATCGAACATCTCGTGATCGTCGAGCCAGCCGCCGTAGTCGACGCGGCCGTGCCTGGGCGCCCAGCGCCCGGAGACCGGCCCGATCGCGGATCGGCCGTCCACGAGGAGCGCCCAGAACGCCTCCTTTGTCGGAGCCTCCGGGAGGCGGCAGGAGATCCCGACGATCGCGATGTCGTCCGAGCCGGTCGCAGCCTGGCGCGCCGGGGCCGCGGCGGCCTGGCGCTCCGGCGCCGCCGGGGGTTCGGGGGCGGAGCGGGGCTCGTCCTCGCGGAGCCCCCGAGCATGGACCGACGCGCTGGAGGCGAGCCCCGCCTGCGCCGGGGAGCTCACCTGGCGGACCAGCCCCTCGTGGTGCTCCGCAAAGTAGTTTGTGAGCGCCGTGAGGGAGCCGTGCTCGAGGAGGAGGGCCGGGGCGAGCTTCTTCTCGACCCTCGTCTGCAGGACCTTGACGAGCTGCGCGAGGATGATCGAGTCGACGCCGTACTCGTCGAACGGTTTGTCGTCCTGCATCTGCGATTCGGTCAGCTTCAGCTCCGACATGAACACGTCGCGCAGCCAGGAGCGGATGGCTTCGCGGCCCTCCGCTTGCGCGGCCGCTCGGACCGCCGGCTTTCCGCTCTCCCGGGCGGGGCTCGCCGGCTTCGCTTGCAGGAGCGCCTCGGCCGAGAACGCGCTCGGCCTCCGCACGCACGGGAAGCTGACGGCGTGCTCGCTCGCCATCGCGGCGTCCAGGAGCCTGAGCCCCTCCGCCGTGCCGACCGCGGCGAGCCCGCTCTTCGCAAAGGCCGGGGTGCTTCCCTCTCCTGCCGCCATGCCGGTCTCGCCCCACGCGGGCCATTGCAGCGACTTGAAGCAGGCGCGCCCCTGGCCGGCCTGGTGGGCGGCGAAAGCATCCATGAAGGCGTTCGCCATCGCGTAGTCGCTCTGACCGGTCGCCAGCGTCGGTGACAGGCTCGAGACGGAGGAGAACAGGAGGAAGAACGACAGCGGCTCTCCCCGCAGCGCCTCGGCGAGCGTGGCCAGCCCTCTGATCTTCGGCTCGCAAACGGCCTGGATCTCCGAGACCTCCTTCTGGAAGAAGACCGGATTGCTCCCCATGACCCCGGCGCAGTGGAAGACGCCGCGAATGGGGCCCGCATGCCGGTGAATCTCCTTCACCATCTCCTGCAAGGCCCCCGCGTCCGTGAGCGGCGTGGCGTAGTAGCGAACGTCGACCCCCTGCTCGATCAGGCGCTGCAGCCGCGCGAGCTTCTCGTGCTGCTCCGCGCCGTCCGGGCGGGCGACGAGCCCCCGCCACTCCGGAGCGGGCGGCAGCACCTCTCGACCCATCAAGATCAGGTGGCGGCAGCCCTGCGCCACGACGTGCTCCGCGACGGCCGCCCCGATCCCGCGTGTGCCCCCGGTGATCAGAATGACGTCGTCCTGCGTGTAGCGACGCGGCGCGGCCCGGCGGATATCCTCGTTCGTCCGCTTCAGCGAGAGCTCCGGCACGTGCCGCCGCCCGGTCCGGTAGCAGACCTCGGAGGGCCCTGCCGGATCGGCGTTGAAGAGCTCGGAGACGATCTGCTCGACGAGGACCTCGCGCTGGCCGAGCGGCGCGTCGCTGTCCACGGAGAGGGAGCGGACTTGCCGGTACTCGGCGCCGAGCATCCGGTACAGGCCGGCGAGGCGCGCGCCCTGCATCGTGGGCGCCTGCGTCTGGCAGTCCTTCAGGTTGTGGGTCACCTGAAGCAGGGTGAACCCGGCCGCCCTGTCGTTCTCGATCAGCCGTTTCAGGAGCGCGACCTTCCCCGCCTCCAGGTCCAGCGAGCGCTCGTATTCGGCGTCGACCGCGGTCAGATCGATGACTCCCAGGAAGGTCCGGCCGGAGAGCCCTCTTTTCACGCGATCATGGAGCGCCGCGCCCGCCTCCGCGGAGTAGAAATCCGTGTCGCCATGAACGGCGTGGAACGCCTCCACCCCATCCATGCGCTCAATCAAGGCAGCGGCCAGCGATGCGGTGGCCGGCGTCTGCAGCACGAGCAGCACGCCGGAGGACGGACGGGCCGCGGCCCCAGCCGGTTGCGGCTTCCATTCCTTCGCGAAGATGGCCGCCTCGGGCTCGGCCGCGACCGCCGGCGCCTTCTCCGCCTTCTCCGCCCCACCCTGCGGGACCCAGTAGCGCTCTTCCGCGAAGGGGTACGTCGGCAGGCTGATCCTGCGAGGCCTGTGCTCTGGATAGAGCTCGTACCAATCCACGGCCTCTCCGTCCGCCCAGCGCCTCGCGAGCCGGGCCGCGTCCGGTCCACGGGCGGGGGCGGCCTGCGCGCTGCCCTTCTCCTCGCTCGTGAAGCAGTCGCGGATGTCCTTCTCGCCGTTCACGAACGCCGACAGCTTCTGCAGCAGCTCTTCCCGGGTGCGAACGAGGAAGGCGACACGGTGCTCGAACGGCTGGCGCCCCACCTGAGCCGTGTACGAAAGCTCGGCCAGATCGACCTGCCGCTCGCCGAGGAAGCGATGGAGCTTGCGCGCATAGGCCGTCAGGCGCTCCCGGGTGCGGGCACTCAGCGGGACGACCACGGCGGAGACGACCGCGGGCCCCGAGGCGCGAGCCGCCCTCGGGATGTACTCCTCGATCACGACATGCGCGTTGCTGCCGCTGGCCCCGAAGGAGCTCAGACCCGCTCGCCTCGGGTAGACGACCGGCTCCCCGTCCTCCACGACCACGGGCCGCTTCCACTCCTGGAGTCGATCGACCACATAGAAAGCGGTGCTCTCGAACGGGATGAAGGGGTTGCGCGGCGTCCCGTGGAGCGACGGGAAGAGCTGCCCGCGCTGGAGCTGGAGCAGGACCTTTGTCAGGCCGGCGATCCCCGCCGCACCCTCCAGGTGGCCGATGTTCGACTTGGCCGAGCCGACCGCGCAGAACTGCGTGCGGTCCGTCGATCGGCGGAACACCCGGTTCAGGCCCTGGATCTCGATCGGGTCCCCCAGCGACGTGCCGGTGCCGTGCGCCTCGACATACGACAGGGTCGCCGCGTCGACCCCCGCGTTCCTGAGCGCGTGCGCGATGACCTCGCCCTGGGCGACAGGATCGGGGACGGTGAGCCCCGAGGTCTTGCCGACGTGGTTCAGCGCCGAGCCCTTGATGATGCCGTAGATGGGGTAGCCCTGCCGCTCCGCCTCCTCCACCGTGGTCAAGAGCACGGCCCCGACGCCCTCGCCCGGCACATACCCGTCTCCCCCCTCGCCGAAGCTGCGGCACTTCCCGTCGGACGACAGGAAGCCGGCGCGGGTGAGGAACATGTACTTGTGCGGATGGGTGACGACGTTGACCCCGCCCGCCAGCGCATACTCGCACTCGCCCCTTCGGATGCTCTCGCAGGCCAGGTGGAGCGACGTGAGCGAGGAGGAGCACATCGAGTCCACCGCCATCGACGGGCCGTGGAGGTTCAAGCAATAGGAGACCGTGTTCGCGATGGCCGCGGGCGTCACGCCGAACGACATCGGCGAGCCGCCCTGCGTCCGGTCTGCGGCGAGCAGCTCGTAGTGGCTCCAGAACACGCCCGTGAACACACCCACGCTTTTCCGCGCGGACATCGGGTAGTGGTGCTCCGACCGGTCCAGGTAGAACCCGGCGTCCTCGCACGCCTCCCAGGCCGCCTGCAGGAACAAACGCGCCTGCGGATCCATCACCTCCGCGTGGCGAGGCGGAATGTTGAAGAAGAGCGGATCGAAGCAGTCGATCTTGTCGATGAACCCGCCGGACTTGTAGAGCTGCTCCACGTCGTACGGGAGCGGGTGATCCTTCCAGCGCTCCTTCGGAATGCTGGACGTGCAGTCCCTGCCGTCCCGCAGGTTCTCGTAGAGCTCGTCGATGGATCCGGCCATCGGATAGCGACCCGACACCCCGACGACCGCGATGTCCTTCGGCCCGCTGGCGAGCAGGCTCGCCCGCTCGTCCTGCGCGGCGCGATCGGCGCGAGCGGCTAACAACGCGCCCATGCGCTCCTCGACCTGCTGCTCGTCGCCATAGACGACGAGCGTCCGCCCCTCGTCCCGCTGGACGATCTCGTCCAGGGCCCGCAGCCCCTCCCCGGCGGGCAGCACCTTCATGCCGGAGGCCTTCTGCATCATCCGCTCGAGCTCGCGGTCGATCTGCATGCCGCCCTCGCGCCAGAGCGGCCAGCCGATGGAAATGCTCTTTCCGAAGCGCGCGCCCTCGCGGACCAGCCGCCGGCGCTGCTCGATGAAGCAATCCATGAACGCGTTGGCGGTCGCGTAATCGCACTGCCCCAGGTTGCCGAACGCGGCGGAGAGCGACGAGAAGGTCACGAAGAAGTCGAGCGGCTCGTCGCGCAGGACCGTGTCCAGGTGCTCCAGGCCTCGGACCTTCGGGCGGAAGACGTCGAGGATCTCGGAAGGGTCCTTCTGGACGATGACCTGATCCTTGAGCAACCCCGCCAGGTGCAGGACCCCGTTCACCGGCCCCATCCGCTCGTGAACGGCCTGCACCGCGCGCTGGAGCTCGCCCTCGTCGCCGAGATCCGCTCGGACGTGGAAGACCTCTCCCCCCAGGCGCCGGAGGGCGTCGAGCCTCGATGGCTCCGCTTGCGAACGGCCGAGCAGGGCCACTCGGGCCCTGGCTCGACGGAGCAGGTGCTCCGCCAGCAGGTACCCGAGACCACCCAGACCGCCGGCGATCAGGTACACCCCGCCATCGCGGTAGGCGGGCGCGGCCGGCACGCCGGCCGGCGCGCTCCTGCGCCACTTCAGCACCCGCCGCTCCAGCCGGGCTCCCACGTACTGGATCTCGGAGCACCCCGGTTCGCGCGACGAGCACTCGCGCTCGAGCAAACGAACGATCTCCGCGGGATCGCGCTCGACGCCCTCGATGCCGATCACCTGGCCGTGGACGCTCGGGTTCTCCTTGTGAGCCGTCTTCAGCAAGGCTCCTAACGCATAGGCGTAGCGGCCTTCTTCACCGGAGCCTGCGACGATCTGCACGAGCAGCTCGGCGCCCGAGCGCTCCTTGAGCTGCGCCTGCACCCGCCGGAACAGCTGCTGAAAGGACTCCTCGAAGCGAGCGGCCACGCTCGGTCCACCCGAGGAGAGCCGGATCACCTCGGAGCCGCGGAGCGCCTCTCGAATGCCCGCCTCATGGGCCGCGGCCGAGCCGTGCAGCACCACAAGGCGATGGTCCGGTCGCCTCGCCGTTCGACCCGCGTCGAGGGGCGGCGAGTCCACCCACACCGGCTGGAACGTCATCAGCTGGCCGGCCGACTCCACGGACGCGACCGGCCCCCGCGCCTCGGCCGCCGGAGCCTGCGCTCTGCCCTGGAAGGCAGCCGCGTGCTTCTCCACAAGGTAGTCCGCAAGCCGCTCGACCGTCGCGTACTCGAAAAGGAGCGTTGGATACAGCGCATCGCCGACCCGTTGTTCCAGCACCCCGACGAGGTTCAGCAGCTGGGCGGAATCCAGCCCCAGGTCGTAGAACCCGATCCGACCGTCGACGGCCTCCGGCTCTCTCCCCAGCTCACGGGCGATCTGTTCCTGCAGGTAGCGGACGATGGCCTGCCTGGCATCCGGGACGTCCGGTGTCTCCGAAGGGGCTGCCTTGTCGCCGCGAGCGAAGGCGTGGGGATGGTGCTCGAGCAGATACCCGGTCAGCCGGCGAATCGTCGCGTACTCGAACAGCAGCGTCGGATACAGCTCGGCGCCCAGCTCCTGCTCCAGCCACTTGACGAGGCTCAGCAGCTGCGTCGAATCCAGGCCGAGCTCGTAGAAGCCCGTCTGAGGGTCGATCTCCGCCGGGCTCCGGCCCAGCATGCCCGCGATCTTCGCCTGCATGGCGGCGCCGATCGCGTGCTCCGAGGGCTGTGCAGCGCGCTCGGGAGGCGGCGCCGCGCGCTCCGAGGGCGGCGCCGGAGGCGCGCCGCGCGCGGACGAGGCCAGCCGCGTGATCAGCGTCGACTCCCGCACGCGCTTGACGGTCAGCTTCTGGAACTCGACGAGCACCTCGCCTTGCTCGTCGCAGATCGCCAGGTCGGTCGCGAAGAAGTCGTCGTGTCCCGCCCCGTGCTCGTCCGGACGGCGCAGCCGGGTCGCGTAGGTGTAGACCGTCTGCGGGAGCGGGCGATAGATGCAGAACCGATGGATAAGGAACGGGATGAACGGCGTGCCCTGCCCGCTCCCTCCGCGCAGATCCCCGCTCAACAGGAACGACGAGCCCGAGAGCGTGGACGCATCCAGCAAGGCCGGATGAGCGTGGAAGTTGCTGCGGTACTTCTCCGCCAGGGCGCTCAGGCGGATCACCATCAGCTCTTCCTGGCCGCGCTGGTAGACCGTGCCCAGCGTCTTCATGAACTCGAAGTGCTCGATCCGGCCTTCCCTCGCCAAACGGTAGAACTCGTCCAGGTCCCAGCTCCTGTCCGCCTCGCGGACGAGCGCCTGGACATCGACCTTGCGGCCGGGGGCGCCCGAGGCTCGCAGCGCGAGCACGCACTCCAGGACCTCGTTCTTCTTCGCCTCGACCGGCGCCCCGCCCTTCACCTTCTGGCTGGCGATGGTCACCGACCACTTCGCTCCCCGGGGGGCGAACGTGACATAGACGCTCTGGTCGAAGTCCTCCGACGTGGAGATCGGCTGCTTGAACAGCACGTTCTCCAGCGCGATCTCCCGCGTGCCCAGGTACACCCCGGCCAGCCGGTAGATCATGTCCAGCAGGGCCACGCCCGGCAGGATGCGCACGCCGTGGACCAGGTGATCGCGAACGATGAAGTTCGCGTTCTTGATCGCCTGGATGAATGTCTTGGCTTCCCGACCGTTCTGCACGTGCGTCAAGCCTCCGCGATCTCGAAGAACTCGATGAAGTCTCCGTCATCCGGAGGCTGCCAGACGGCGACCGAGTCCACAGGCCAGTAGCGCCGGCGGTTGAACACGACCCTCTCGCCTCTCGGCGTCAGGGACGCGACGAGGTGAGCGGGGATCCCCTCGTTGCTGACGATGAGGTGCGCGTTGTTGCCGCCGAGCCCGAAGCCGCTGATCCCGGCCCGCAGCACCTGCCCGTCGTGCGTCCACGGCCTCAGCGCCTGCACCGGGTAGAACGCGGACTCCTCGAAGTTGAAGCGGGGATTCGGCTGCTCGCAGTGCAGCGTGGGCGGCAGCTGCCGGTGGGTCATCGCCAGCAGGACCTTGATCAGGCTGGCCGCGCCCGCCGCGCTGAGCAGGTGCCCCATGTTGCTCTTGACGCTGCCGACGCCGCAGAACCGCTTGCGCGACGTGTACGGCGCGAACGCCTGGCTGAGCCCCTTCAGCTCGATCGGATCGCCGATCAGCGTCCCCGTGCCGTGCGCCTCCACGTACGAGATCGTCTCCGGGTGGACGCCGGCGTCCTCGATGGCGGCCAGGATCACGTCGCGCTGGACATCGGGGTTCGGCGTGGTGACCCCCATCGTGTTCCCATCGTTGTTGATGGCGGAGCCGTCGATCACGCCGTAGATCTTGTCCTGATCGGCGATCGCCCTGCGCAGCGACTTGAGGACCACGACCCCGCAGCCTTCGCCGATGCCGATCCCGTTGGCTCGCGAGTCGAACGTCCTGCAGCGCCCCTCGGGTGAGAGGATCTTGTTGATGCTCATCGCCACGAACGCCGCCTCGTCGAGCAGGACGTCGACGCCGCCCGCCAGCGCGATCTCCGACTCGCCCCGCAGGACGCTCTGCGCCGCGAGGTGAATCGCGGTCAGGGCGCTGGCGCACGCCGCGTCCACGACCATGTTCGGCCCCCTGAAGTTGAGGATGTGGGCGAGGTGAGCGGTGATGAAGTTCTGCCCCGTACCGACGAGCGCGGCCGGTAGCTGCTTGGCGAACTTCGCGGCGAAGGCGCCCGCTCGCGCGCCGGCAAAGACACCGACGCGCTTGCCCCAGAGGCGCTCCCTGGACTGGCCGGCGTCGGCCAGCGCCTCGACGCTCACCTCGAGCCACTGCCTCTGCAGCGGATCGATCTCGTGCGCCTGCGACTCGGGGATCTTGAAGTAAGCCGGGTCGAACTCCTCGATCGACGAGAGGAACCCGCCAAACTTTGTCGCGCTCTTCCCGTGTACGTACCCGGGGGCGTAGTGCTGCCTCCAGTCCCATCGAGACGTCGGGACTTCCCGCATGCAGTCCTTTCCGGACCGCAGGTTCTCCCAGAACTGGGCGATGTCGTCCGCCTCCGGGAAATGGCAGGCCATGCCGATGATCGCCACCTTGTCGCCCGGCGGGGCCTCCTGCACCGCGGGTCTCGCGGTCGCTCGGGCCATCGGCGCCGGCGGCGCCGGCGGCTCCGCCTGCACGACGTGGCGCGGCGGGGCCGCGCGCACCGGCGGCTCCACCGCGCGCACCGGCGCTCCCGCCGTAAACACCGCTGCGAACGCCTCCGCGTAGCGAGAGGCCATGTGCTCGGACAACCGCCCGAGCGTCGGGAACTCCAGGAGCATCCCAGGCTCGACCGAGACGCCCGGCAGCTTGCGGTCCATCTTTGTGACCACCTGCTGCAAAAGGATCGAGTCCATGCCGTATTCCTGAAACGGCACGTTCGCCTCGAGCTTGATCGGATCCAGCCGCAGCTCTTCGGCGAGGATCGAGGCCACCCAGGCCTGCACCTCGTCCACTCCGGACGAGGGCGCAGGCGCGGAGGTCGCGGCCTCTCGCCTCGGCAGCGCGTCGGAGGGCGCTGCGGTCTCTTTGGCACGGTGCAGGAGCCGCTCCGGGTCCCACCGCGACGCATCGACGAGCGCGGGCAGGACGACGGGGCCCATTCGCCGGGAGAGGATCTCGTCCAGCAAGGCGAGCCCCTCCGCGTCCGAAAGGGTCAGCAGGCCGGTCTGATCGTACGGCTTGCTGTGACCGCCCTTGCCCATGCCGGTCTCGCTCCAGGCGGGCCACTGGACGCTCACCACCCGAGCGCGCGGCGCCTTCGCGGCAGCGAAGTAATCCATGTACCCATTGGCCATCGCGTAGTCGATCTGGCCGGCTCCCAGGGCCGGAATCGCCGCCGACACGGAGGAGAAGAGCACGAAGAACCGAAGCGGCTCCTGCTCCAGGCACCGGTACAGGGCATTCAGACCGGCCACCTTCGGTGCGGCCACCTGCTCGAACGTGTCGAGCGGCTTGCGGATGAACGCGGGATTCTCCCGGTCGGACATCCCGGCGCAGTGGATGACGCCTTCGATGGGGCCCATGCGCTGCTTGACGTCGACGATGGCTTGACGGAGCGCCTGCTCGTCGGCCAGCGATACGGACAGCAGCTCGACCTGGACGCCCTGCGCCTCCAGGGCGCGAATCGCCCGGATCTTCTCCGCCGCGGCGGAGTCCTCCTGCGACGCGCGGTCCCACGCGTCGCGCGGCGGGAGCGCGTCTCGTCCAGTCAGGACCAGGCGCTTCACCCCGTGACGGGAGACGAAGTGCCGAGCGCACAGCAGGCCGAGCCCCCGAGTCCCGCCGGTGATCAAGAGGACATGGTCCTCGGGGAGCCCGCCGCCATCGGCCGGCTCGGACTGGCCCGCGTGCTCGGCGAGGCGCGACCGGAAGCGGATCCCGTCTCGGTAGCAGACCTCGGACTCCTGCGAGTCCGCATGAAGCTCACCCGCGACAAGGCGCGCCAGCTCGGTTGCGTTCAGGAACGCGTCGACATCCAGGTGGCGCGAGCGGACGTGACCGTATTCGCTCTGCAATGTGCGGTACGCCCCCACGCAGGCAGCTCCGGCCAGATTGACGCGCTCATTTCGAAACGCCTCCAGGCCGCGCGTGACGCACAGGATCGGCACCAGATCGCGAGGCCCGCGCTCGATCACCTTCTGAGCAAAGGGGATCCAGCCGGTCGAGAGGCCTGCCTCGTCCGCTCCGGAGGCCGCCACGTCCACCACCGCGCACACCTCCCGGAGGGTCTGCTCCGACAGGTCCGCGCCTTCCGCGTCGATGCGGAAGATCTCGCTCCGGGGGAGGACCTCGGAGAGCCGGCCCGCCAGCTCGGCCGTCTCTGCGCTCGCCAGGATGGCGACCTTTCCGCCGAGCGCTCGAGTCGATCCGATCGGCGACGGCTCCCACTGCTTCTCCAGGAAGACGCGCCTGCGGGAGCCTTCCTGCGGCCGCTTCGCGATCGGCGCGCTCATCCAGTAGCGCTCGCGGGCGAACGGATACGTGGGCAAGCTCATCCGGCGCGGCCTTGCGCCTCTGTACATCTTGCTCCACTCCACATCGAGGCCGTTGACCCAGAGGTCCAGCAGCTTCGCGTGCTTCCCCTTGGCCATCCACGTCTCGATGGTGTGCGCCATGTCCTCATCGGAGGCGAGCGCAGCGAGGTTGTCGCGGTCGCGCCGGACGCTCCCCGAGAACACCCCCTCGAGGCCCTCCTGCCCCTGCACGAAGGCGTGCAGCCGCTCCTCCAGCTGCTTCACGGAGCTCACGACGAGCGCCAGGCGGACGTCCATCGCCTCGCGGCCGACCTGGAGCGTATAGGCTGCATCGGCCAGGTTCGCATCGCTGAGCTGGCCGTCGCGGAGCGCCGCCGCAAGCCGCTGCGCCAGCTCACGGAGGCGCTCCGCGTTCCTGGCCGACAGCACGATCACCGCCGGATTGCGCTCGTCGATGGCCTGGGTGGCGTGCTCCGCACCGTCAGGCACGAGCTCCTGCACGACGACGTGTGCGTTCGCCCCGCCCGCCCCGAAGGAGGAGATGCCGGCGATGCGAGGAAACTCCCGCTCGACGCCGCCCACCTCGACCACGGGGCGCTTCCACTCGGCCAACTCCTGCTGAACGACGAACGGAGTCCGGGCGAAGTCGATATTGGGGTTCAGCGACCGCGCGTGGAGCGTCGGCGCCAGCTGCCCGTGCTTCATCTGCATGAGCACCTTGATCAGGCCCGAGATGCCCGCCGCGCTCTCGCAGTGGCCGATGTTCGACTTCACAGAGCCGATCGCGCAGAACTCGGTCGCCGCCGTGAACTCGCGGAAGGCGCCGGTGAGGCCCGCGATCTCGATCGGATCGCCGAGCGAGGTCCCGGTGCCGTGCGCCTCGATGTAGCTGACGGCTCTGGCGTCCACCCCGGCGCGAACCAGGGCATCGCGCACCACCTGCCGCTGCGCTTGCGGGTTCGGGACGGAGTAACCGTTCGTCTTCCCGCCGGCGTTGATCATGCTGCCCTTGATGACGCCGTAAATCTGATCGCCGTCCTCGAGGGCCTTGTGCAGCGGCTTCAGGAGCACCGCGCCGACGCCCTCGCCATCGACGAACCCGTCGGCGTGTTCACCGAAGGACCGGCACCGATCACCCGGCGTGAGCATGCCGACCGCCGACAGCTTCACGTAATGGACCGGATCGACGATCAGGTTGACCCCGCCCGCGATCGCGCACTCGCACGTGCCGCTGTTGAGGCTCTCGAGGGCGAGGTGGATGGCCGTCAGCGACGCCGAGCAGGCCGTGTCCACGGAGACGCTCGGCCCCTGGAAGTCGAAGAGGTACGAGACACGGTTGGTGATCGAGTAGTAGCTCGGCCCCGTCGCGTAGTTGCCGTTCATCACCCCGGCGAAGACGCCGACCTTGCGGGCCGGCGAGATGCTCCGCGGCGTGTAGCCCGCGTCCTGGAGGGTCTCATAGGCCACCTCCAGGAACAGGCGCTCCTGCGGGTCCATCCACTCCGCGTCGCGAGGAGAGATCTTGAAGAACAGCGGGTCGAACTTGTCGATGTCCTCGATGAAGCCGCCCCACCGGGTGTAAACCGAGCCGAATTTGCCTTTCTGCTCGTCGAAGTAGGCTCTCCAGTCCCAGCGGTCGGCGGGGATCTCGCGGATGCAGTTGCGCCCCTCCTTGAGGTTGCGCCAGAACTCGGCGACGTTCTTCGCCTGGGGATAGCGGCCCGAGACGCCGATGATCGCGACGTCCCGGGGCTCGGCACGCTGCGGCTGCGCGGAAGCGCGCGCGGGCACCGAGGGCGCGGGCATCGAAGGCGGGGACACCGAAGGCGCGGGTACCGAGGGCGCGGGTACCGAGGGCGCGGCCGTGGACCGCGGGGCAAGGTGCGAGGTGGCGGGCGGCTCGCTCGGCGGCTCGACCTCCTCCTGCTCCTCGTCCACCTCAACCTCGGTCCAGACCGACTCGGGGCCATCGGCCTGCTCCGTCAGGCCGGTCATCGCCATCAGCGCCGGCCGCGCCGTCTTCATGAAGTGCTCGACCAGCGCGTTGATCGTCTGGCACTCGAAGAACAGCGTGCTGCTCACATCCTCGATGTGCTTCCGGAGGGCGCTGCTCAGCCGCACCACCAGGATCGAGTCGATTCCGTAGCTCTCGAACGGCTCGGCGGGATCGATCCGGTGACTCGGGATCTTCATCGTCTCGCCGATCAGCGTCTTGAGGAACGCGACGCTCTTCTCGCGGAGCAGCTCGTCGCTCACGGCGCTCCCCCGGGCGGCGACCTCGACCTTGACCGTCTTGGTCCTCTTCACCTGGGGATGGCGACCGGAGATGCCGTTGAGCGCGACGCCCCGGGAGGCGGCATGCTGCGGCTGCTCGGAAGCGCGCGCAGGCACCGGAGGCGCGACCCTGGACCGCGGCACGAAGCGCGCGATAGCGGGCGGCGCGGGGGGCTCGCCCGGCGCCTCGTCCTCCTCCTCCTGCTCCTCGCCCGCCTCGACCTCGGTCCAGACCGACTCGGGGCCGTCGGCCTGCTCCGTCAGGCCGGTCATCGCCATCAACGCTGGCCGCGCCGTCTTCATGAAGTGCTCGACCAGCGCGTTGATCGTCTGGCACTCGAAGAACAGGGTGCTGCTCACATCCTCGATGTGCTTCCGGAGGGCGCTGCTCAGCCGCACCACCAGGATCGAGTCGATTCCGTAGCTCTCGAACGGCTCGGCGGGATCGATCCGGTGGCTCGGGACCTTCATCGTCTCGCCGATCAGCGTCTTGAGGAACGCGACGCTCTTCTCGCGGAGCAGCTCGTCGCTCACGGCGCTCCCCTGGGCGGCGGCGGCGGCGGCGACCTCGACCTTGACCGTCTTGGTCCTCTTCGCCCGCGGCCGCGCGCCCTCGGGCGCCGGCGGCTCCGGCTGCGCGGCCGCCGGCATCACCTCGCGCTGCTGCCGGACGACACCGTCGCCCTCGGCCACGATGATCTGCAGGCCGAGATGATGCCCCGCCTCCGCCGGATACCTGACGGAGCGGAACCCCTCCATCTCCAAGACCCGCTTCCAGGCGGCCGGGTCGAGCACCGGGGAGCCCGGGACGCGCAGCTCCTCGTCCTCGTAGAGCCACCAGCCCTCCGTGAGGCCAAACGTCAAGTGGAGGAACAGCGAGTTGCGGCTGAGCTCGTTGAGGACGATCACCCCGCTCTTGCGCAGCAGCGCCTTGGCGTTGCGGATGGCCAGGCGGACATCGCGCGTCGCGTGCAGCACGTTGGCCGCGACGACGATATCGTATCGACCGGCGTCGATCCCCTGCTCGGCCGGCGGCGCCATCGGGTCGAAGATCTCGTACGTGAGGAACGGGTTCCCCGGGCCGTACTCCGTCTGCGCGTGCAGCAGCGACGCCTGGGAGAGATCGGTATAGCAATACTCTTGCAGGTTGCGGTGGTACGGCCCGAGCTTCCGCAGCAGGAGCGCGCTTGTGTCACCGGTGCCCGCGCCAATCTCGAAGATGCGAATGCGCGCCGACGGCTCGCGCGCGATCCGCTCCTCCACATAGGCCACGACCGTGTCGGCGAGCACCTCGTTGTGGTAGTCGGCGACCTCGTCGCGCTCGTGGCCCCCCTCGGCCTGGTTTGTTGAGACGCCCGAGAACAGGATCTGGGTGGCGGGCACCTTGCCGAGCACGATCTCGGGGAGCGCGCGCATCGTGGCGTCCAGCAGCGCGATCTGCGCTCTCCGGTGCGGGTCCTGCCCTTGGGAGCGGACGTGCTCGTCCCACGCGCGAAAGACGGCAGCGCGCTCCAGCGGCGTCGACTCTTCGCGGACACACGACGTGCCCTCGAACCTCAGGTAGCCCCCGCGGACCAACGAGGCGATCGTCTCCTCAAGCCACCGGCCATGGACCCCGCGCAGCCTGGCCTTCAGCTCAGAGGCCGCGGTCTTCCGCTCCACGAAGAAGCCGGCCGCCTGCATCTGTATCCACAGCAGCTTTGTGAGCAGCTCGTCCAGGTCGTTCATAGGGGGCACTCCCTGGGGGAGCCCGAGAGCTGCGGGGCCGGCAGAATGACGATGCGCTTCTTCAGCCCGATCACGGACGTCCTCCGCGCCGCGCGTGCGCATCCTCGCAGGTACACAGGGCCGAGTCGTCGCCCTGCACCGCGGCCATCACCCGCGCGTTCATCGGCGGGTAGCATAATAAATCGATCCTCGTACATAGTCAACGGGCCCCTGGCCAGCGGCAACGCCGGATCAACGCCATGGACGACATGGCCTCGAATGACCGGATCGTCGGTTGAGTCGGTTGAGTCGGTTGACAGGACGTCCTCAAAGACATTTTCCATCATAGCGACCCCAGACGTTTTGAATGGACGAGGGAGGCTGGTCGGCCACGTCTCGGCGCGCTTGAGTCAAAGGGAACGACTTGCGGGCCAGCTGCGGGGGCGCGGCCGGCCACCTCCTCTGCCGGTACTCTCCGTCCGGCACCAGCTGCTCGATGAGGACGTGAAAGTTGGTCCCTCCGTCGGGGAACGAGCTCAGGGCGGCGACGCGTGTTCCGCCGAAGCCGGGCTCCCATGGAGTCGTCTGCCGGGTGAAGGCGATCCGAGAGGACGCGAAGTCGTAGTGCTCGAACGGCTCGTGGGCCGACAAGAACGGCGGGATCTGCGCGCGTGAGACGCTGAGCACGCAGCGGATGAACCCGGCCATCCCCGCCGCGCAGAGCAGGTGCCCGACGTTGGGCTTGACCGAGCCGAGCGAGCACGGCGGCAGCGAGCGATCGCCGAGCCGATACGCTTCGGCCAGCGCCTTGATCTCGATCGTGTCGACAACCGGCGAGCCGCCGCCGTTGACCTCGATGTAGCCGACGTCCTCCGGACGTTTGCCGGCCTCGGCCAGCGCCTCCTGGATGACCTGCTTCTGCGCCGCCATGCTCGGGGAGCCCGGCCCCAGGGTGCGGCCGTCGTTGTTCGAGGCGATCGCGCGGATCACGCCGTAGATCGCGTCTCCATCCCGGAGCGCGTCTCGAAGCCGCTTCAAGAGGACGACGCCCGCGCCCTCACCCAGCACATCGCCCGAGGAGTCCTTGCAGAAGAGCTCGAGCTTGCCCTCGCGGCTGAGGATGTTGCGGGCTCCGAAGAGGTCGTGTGTGCTCGGCGTGTGCAGCACGCTGATCGCCCCGGCGAGCGCCAGCTCGATGCGCCCGCACTTCAGGGCATCGACCGCGATGGCGATCGCGGCCAGGCCGGAGGAGCACGCCGTATCCACCACCATGCTCGGCCCCCTGAAGTTGAAGGAGCGCGAGATGTTGGTCGCGAGGTAGTTCTGCCCGCTCCCCAGGATCGGGTTCGGTGCGGCCAGCACGGCGGGCTTGTCGGGGTTCGGCTGCGAGCGGCCGCCGACGTAGACGCCGACCTTCGCGCCGGAGAGCTCCTTGTGCTGGTACCCCGCGTCGTAGATCGCCGCGAGGCTCTCCTCCAGGAGGACGCGCGCCTGCGGATCCATGATGGCCGCGTCCGCTTCCTGGATGTTGAAGAAGGCGGGATCGAAGCGATCCACGTCATCCATCCAGCCGCCGTAGTCCACCCGGCTTCCGCGGGGCGCCCAGCGGTCCGCATCGACCGGCCGGAGCGCCACCTCGCCGCTTGTCAGGAGCCTCCAATAGGCGTCCTTGTCCCGGGCGCCCGGCATCCGGCAGGCCAGTCCCACGATCGCGATCTCGTCGCCCCGAGCGGCGGCAGGCGCCCGAGAAGACGAAGCCGAAGCGCCCACCGCGCGCACCGTTGCGGGTGCAGGCGCCGCCGCCGACGGGGGCGCAGGCTCATCAGCCTGAGCGGACGCCTCTGCCGGCCGCTCGGCCGAGGGCCTCGATTCCGCGCGGAAGATCTCGCGCAGCCACCTGCGGGTGTCCGGGGAAGCGTCCACCTGCTCGCGTTGGCGCAGCGGGACGGCCACCGAAGCCGCTGGCACGCTCATCGGGGCCGCTCGATGTCTGATCTGCAGCAGCCTCTCGAACCCGGCCGGCATCTCTTCGCTGACGAATGGCAGCGAGACCGTGGAGGGAGAGCCGACGAGACGGTCGAGGAGCGACAGCCCCTCCGCGGTCGTTATCGGGACAAGACCCGTCTTCTTGTAGGCCGGTGTGGCGTCCTGACCAGCCGCCGCCCCGACCTCGCCCCACACCGGCCACTGGATCGACCTGAAGTACGTGCGTCCCTGCGCCGCCTGAGCCGCGGCGTAATGGTCCATGTACGCATTGGCCATCCCGTAATCGCTCATCCCGGCCGCCAGATCCGGGGCCACGCCCGAGACCGAGGAGAACAGCACGAAGAAGCGAAGCGGCTCCTGACCGAGCGCCTCGTGCAGCGTGGCCAGCCCGGTCATCTTCGGTCCGCAGACCGCGCGGATCTCGTCGGCCGTCTTCTCGAGGAACGGCGGGTTCTTGCCGACCGCGCCGGCGCAGTGGAAAACGCCCGTGATCCGGCCGGCCCTGCGATGGATGTCCTCGACCATGGATCGCAGGCCGTCCACGTCGGTGAGCGGCGTGTTGTGATAGAGCACCTGCACGCCCTGGTCGGCAAACCGCTGAAGCCGCCGCCTCTTGTCCTCGCTCGCAGAGGCCAGGTCTTCACGGCCCATCAGCACCAGGCGACGGCAGCCCTGCGCCACCGCGTGCTCGGCCACCGCCGCCCCGATGCCGCGCGTCCCCCCCGTGATCAGGAGGACATCCTCCGGCGCATAGGACATCCGCCCCGCCGCCGTGACCGGGATCCTGACGAGCTCCGGCTCGAAGCGTTGACCATTTCGGTAACAACACTCGGATAGACTCCACTGACCGGCGCCGAGAAACTCCCGCTCGATCTGGGCCGCCAGCGCGAGAGGGTCCGAGATCGGGCAGTCGCTGTCCATCGTGACGGAGCGGATCTGCTTGTACTCGGAGCCCAGCATGCGGTAGAGGCCGACGGTCCGCGCCCCCTGCAACGTCGGCGCTGCCGCCTGCCACGCCTGCAGGTTGTGGGTCACCTGCAGCAGGATCGGCCCGTCGCGGCGATCGCGCTCGATGCAGGCCCGCAGGAAGGAGATCTTGCCGTCCTCCACGGCCGTCGACTGCTCATACAGACGATCGTACGCGGTGATGTCGACGACCCCGAGCAGCCTGCGGCCGCCGATCTGGTCCCTCACCTGGTCGTACAGGCGCTCGCCGGCATCGGCCGAATAAAAATCCGCCGCCCCGTGCGCCACCTGAAGATCCTGGTGGCCGACCAACAAGCTGGCTGCAAGGTGCGACGTCGCTGCCGTCTGCAACACGACCACCGCGCCGGAGGGGAGCGCATCGGTCGGCAGAGGACCGCTGGCTCTCCATTCCTTCACGAGGACCGCTTCTTCTCTCTCGCCCGGCGTCGGCACGGCGTTCGGGAAAACGGTCATGTCGTTTGCAGATCGCATCGATTCATCCTCGGCTCGCGCCCAGCTCGGATCAGATCGCTCGGACCAAGATGAGAGGGATAGAGCCTGTCAGCAGGATGAACGGCGTGTCCCAGGTGTGCGGCGAGAACGCCTCGGCGAGCGTCGACGCCAGCGGGACCACGAGCAGCAGGATGAGGAGCTGCGTGCCGGTGAAGCTGTCCCGGAAGAGCACGAGCGCCAGGATGGAGGTGATGAAGACGCAGGCGCTGCCTTCGATGCTGCGGGTGTACGTCTGCTTGGTGAAGAGCGCGCGCACGTTGTATTTGTGCTTGCCCCACCTCACGCCCACGGGCTCGGCGAGGCCGTCACCGAGGCCGTTGATCAGGATCGGGATCGTCGCCAGCATCATCAAACCCCGGTTCTGGAAGTAAATCACGACGGGGATCAGGACCAGGGCGCCCGCCACCATCTGCGTGTACAGCCACAGCAAGGTGTGGGGCCGGTCCTCGGGCCGATCCATGGCGTGGAACATGCGCATCGCGATCGCGCTGCGCTCGCGGACAGGCTTCGTGTAGACGGCCATGGAGAGCAGCGATACGGCCGTGCCCCAGAGGACATTGCTGATCGAATACATCGTCTGCACCGGCATGATCGCCGTCACCAGGACCGGCGCCAGGAACCCGGAAAAATGGATGATCTTCCGTGAGTAGTTGACCTTAAGGCCCTTCCTTACGACGAGCGTCCCGCCGACGTACGAGGCCACGTAAATGACGGCGATGACGGTTGCTTGCTGGACGATGAACCAGAATGTTTGTTCGCTCACGTTTCCTTCACTCCTCAAGAAAGCTCGACCTTCAACACGCGGCGCCGCTACGCCAGGAGCCGATCCTTCAGCCTCTGCTGAGTGTCTAGGTCGATTCCACAACCGTCACAGAGGTACGCTTCGATAGAACCGAATCTCTTGATGATGTTGTCGTGCACCTCGTACAGGAACTCCGGGTGCGCCTTCACCATCAGCCTCATGCGCTCCGGGGACACCTGGAACAGGGTCATGATCCGCATGGTCTTGACGACCTTCTCCCAGCGCGGTCCCAGGTAGTCGTTCGTCCGCAGATAGTCTTCGAGCACCGTCTCGTACGGGACGCCGACGAGCAGCTGGATCACGGCGACCAGGAAGCCGGTGCGATCCTTGCCCATGGTGCAGTGGATCAGCGCGGGGAGGTTCTCTTCGTTCGAGAGGAACGTGATCACCTCGCGAATCCGGTACGTCTGATTGAAGGCGATGTGATGGTAGTACGCCTTTGTGAACTCCCAGTACTGCTCGCCGCCTGTCTTGGCGAACAGGAACTTGAACATCGTCCTGCGGCGGAAGAGGGCGTCCTCGGTGGCCTGCTCGACGAGCGGGATGTTCACCACCGGGAGCGGCTTGCTCGGCGCGACGCGCGGTTGTTTCTTCCGGCTCTCCTTGGGCGCCCGCAGGTCGCAGATCACGTTGATCTTGAGCTCCTGCAGCTTCACGACGTCCTGGGGCGTCATGCGGGACAGCTCATCCGAGCGGAACAGCACGCCCGTCTTGAAGGTACGGCCGTCCACCGTCTTCACGCCGCCGACGTCACGGAAGTTCGACAACCGCTCGAATCGATGAACGACTTCCCGCTGCATTTCGTTGACGGGCGTCATCCTTTCGCTCTCCCCAGAGGCCCTTGATGCGTTCCGTTATTTCCGGCGGACATCGCTTGAGGGGGCGAACGGTGGCCGTTGATCTTGTGGCTCGGCGTCTTCATGGTCTCGCCGATCAGCCTCTTGATGAGCGCGGCGCTCTCCTCGCGCGGCTGCGCGTCGGCGACGGCGCCCCGCTCCGCCGCCTTGCCCTCACCGTTCCCGTTCTTCTTCGCCTTCGGCTCGCGCTTCGGCGGCGGCTCCAGGGCCGCCTGCTTCTCTGAATGGTGCTGGCGCACGACGCCGTCGCTCTCCGCGACGACGATCTGCACGCCCAGATGCTGCCCCGCCTCGGCCGGATAACTCACGGACCGGAACCCTTCCGTCTCCAGGAGCCGCTTCCACGTCGCCGCGTCCAGCGCCGGGGAGCCCGGAATACGCAGCTCCGGGTCCTCGAACAGCCACCAGCCCTCGGTGAGCCCGAACGTCAGCTGGAGGAAGAGCGTGTTGCTGACGATCTCGTTCAGCAGGATCAGCCCGTTCTTGCGCAGCAGCGCCTTCGCGTTGCGCATGGTCCGCCGCATGGTGCGCGTGGCGTGCAGCACGTTCGCCGCGACGACGATATCGTACTGACCGACGTCGACGCCCTGGCCGGCCAGCGGCTTCGTCACGTCGAAGATCTTGTACGTCAGGAAGGGGTTCTCCGGGCCGTACTCCTTCTCTGCATGGAACAGGAACGCGCGGGAGAGGTCCGTGTAGCAGTATTCCTGGATATTGGCGTGGAACGACTTCAGCTTCCGGAACAGCAGCGAGCTGGTGCCGCCGGTGCCGGCGCCGATCTCGAAGATGCGGACCCGCGCCGAGCGGTCTTGCCTGATCCGCTCCTGCATGTAGGCCACCATCGTGCTCGCGAGCACCTCGTTGAAGTAGTCGGCGATCTGGTTGCGTTTGTAGATCCCTTCCACCAGCTCCAACGAGGCGTTGGGAAAGATGATGTCGGTGGCCCGCACCTTGCCCAGCACGATATCCGGGAGCGCCCGCATCGTCGTGTCGAGGAGCACGACCTGGGCCTTCCGGTTCGGATCGGGCTTCCACGAACGCACGAGCTCGTCCCATTCTCTCCAGGCGGCGTCGCGATCCAGCTCGCCCGCCCCGTCGTGATAGCAGTGTGTCTCGTCGGCGGTCAGGTAGCCGCCGCGGACCAGGACGGCGATCGTCTCGTCCAGCCATCGGCGGTACATGCCGTGCAATCTGGCTTTGAGGTCGGCGATCGCCGCTCGCTTCTCCGTGAACAGGCCGGCCGACCGCATCTGGAGCCATAGCAGCTTGGTGAGCAGCGAATCCAACCTGTGGGAGTCCGGCTGGGGGGGCACCGGCGGAAGGACGATGAGGTCTTTCAGCCCTTCGATGGCGGACGCTGTCGTCTCGGGGTACGCCTCGATCGTCTCCGCTCCAAACCGCCGGTAGACCTGATCCCCACCGAGGGCCTTCATGAAGGCCACCTGATCGAGCGGGCCGCCGAGGAGCGCGTCCAGAGCGGCCATCGCCTCCGGCGGCTCTATCGAGCCGACCCCCTGCTGCGCCATGCGGTCCTGGTACTCCTTCGAGTTGACGATCCCCACCGTCCCCCAGTAGCCCCAGTCCATGACCTTCACGGCGCACGACCAGTCCCGGGCCATGCGCAGGGCGTACGCGTCCTTGAACGTGCAGCCGGCCGAGTAGTTGCTCTGTCCGGCGGCCTTCACGAACGCGCCCATCGACGAGAAGTACAGGACGAAGTCCAGCGGCTCCGCGGCGAACACCTGGGCCATATGGACGGTCGCCTCCACCTTCGGCGCCAGGCCTGCCTTGAAGCGATCTTCATCCATGCTCGCCAGGCCTTTGTCCAGCAGCACCAGCGCCGAGTGAACGAGCCCGTGAATGCGTGGATGCCGCCGCTTTATCTGTGCATATGCCTGTTCAAGCGCGCGCAGATCGGTGGCGTCCGCCGCGATATAGGTCGGCGCGGGCCCCAGCTGTGCGAGCCTGTCGATCTGGGCCAGGATCCTGGCGTCCATCTCCCGCCGTCCGATCCAGACGACGTGGGCTTTGTAGGTCCGAACCATGTGCTCGGTCCAGATCGTGCCAATCCCGCTGGCGCCGCCGATCACCACGTAGACCCCGCCTCGACGGTACAGATCTCGGCCGGCGGCCAGCCCCGTGACCGGCAAGAGCTTCTGGCGGTACCATTGCTTCTCCCGGGTTGCGAGGGCGTCGCCCGACGGATCGTGCTGCAAGGTGAACAGGTCGTCGACGCTCCACTCGCCCGCCACGTCCAGCAGGCGCACGCTCCAGCTCGGGTACTCCTTGGCCATGGATCCGATGAAGCCGTGCAAGCTGGCGTGGGTCGGATTGACCGCATCGGACGGATGAACGGCCTGTGCCTGCGTGGTCACGACCGTCCAGCCGAGCTCCTTCGCCTCGTATCCCAGCGCCAGCAAGGCCTTCACCGTGCGGAACAAGGAGAGGACCCCGCGCTCCTGCTCCTCGATGATCGACGGATCGGCGATCGACGCGATCGGGCTCTCCGGCGCGATCCACACGAGATGGTCTATCTCTCCGTGCGCCTTCAGGTGTCCGGTGACGTCTCCGATCGTATCGGCAGCATCGAGCTCGAGCACCTTCGCTTGCGGGAAGCGCTGCTTGATCGCGCGCACCTGACCGGCGGTTCCGCCCGCGATCGACACCCGGGCAGAGCGCGCCGGAGAGTCGTGCACCCGCTCCGGAATGAATGACTCCCAGACCGGCGTCAGCGTGATCTTCTGCGCGTCCGTCTTGGCGGCGAGCTCGCCTTCCATCACCCGGGAGGAGAAGCCCTTGAGACGGATGGCTATCCGGCCTTCGTCATCGCAGAGATCGATGTCGATCTTCTGTACCGGCTCGGTCGCCCCGGCGCCGCCTGCCAGCGTGATGTACACCCACATCGAAGCAGCGCACGGACCGAAGATCTCCACCTGCTTCAGCGCGAACGGCAGGATCGGCTTGCGGGCGGCGTCGCTCCTCTCGTTCGCCAGCAGGAATGCGAGCGACGCCTGGATCGCCGAGTCGAGCATGCCCGGATGGATCACGACGTCGCCCATCTCCGACGGCGCCTCAGGCAACGACAGCTTCGCCAGCAGCCTGTCGGAGCCCACATGAACCTCGCGCACGCCGCGATGCGAGGGGCCGTACGCGATGCCCATGCCACCGAACGCGTCGTACAGCTGCTCAGAGGAGATCCTTGCCCGGTTGCAGGCGGAGCGCAGCTGGCGGATATCCAGCACCGGCACCCGGCCAACCTCAACGAGAGCAGCGTTCCCCTGGCTGTGGACGGTCGGCTCCTTCCGGTCGTCGCGCTCGCTGTAGATCTCGTACGAGATCTTCCCGTCCTCTCCCAGCGTGAGGGAGATGCTCACCGAGACCGGCTTCGCCTCCACCACGATCGGACGGACCCAGACAACGTCGCGGAGCTGAACCGCCGTCGCCCCGTTCTTCATGAAGCCGGCCGAGGAATCCACCGCCGCACGCGCCATCTCCAGGTAGGCGACCGCCGGCAACACCCTCTTGCCCTTCACGACGTGGTCGGCGAGGAACTGCTCCTGACCTGTCAGGATCGAGGTGAATCTCTGCTTCAGCAGATCGGACGTGTTCCGGTGCAGCAGCGGATGAGCCGCCGTCTCCGCGCGCGCCGCCCCGGCCGGCCTCTTCTTCAACACCGTCGGATACCAGTAGAGATCGCGGGCGAACGGGTAGGTCGGCAAGCTGAGCCGCTGTGGCTTCACCTCGCCAACGAGCTTTGTCCAGTCGATCGCCGCGCCCCTCACCCACAGCTCCAGGACCTCGGCGAACTTGCCCTTGGCGATCCATGCGTCGATCGTGCGCGCCATGTCCTCGTCGGCCGCGAGCACGGCGAGCACGTCGCGGCCGCGCTTCACCCGCCCGAGGAGCAGACCCTCGATATCCGACTGACCAGCGACGAACCGGGTGAGCTTCTCTTCCAGCTCCCTCATCGACGTGACCGTCAGGGCCAGGCGCTCCTCCATCGCCTCCCGCCCCACCTGGAGCGTGTGCGCCACGTCCGCCAGGTCCGCGTCGGTCAGCGGCCGCTGCCGGATGGCGTCGACAAGCGACCGCGCATATTCGGTCAGCCGTTCCCGGTCCCTGGCCGAGAGCAGGATGACCGCGGGGCGGGCCTCGGTGACCGCGGGGCGCGCGCCGCGAGGCGCCGGAACGTGCTCCTCGAGGATCACGTGCGCGTTCGCCCCGCCCGCTCCGAACGACGAGATCCCGGCGATTCGCGGGACTTCACGTGATTCGCCGTCGATCTCCAGCACCGGACGCGTCCATACGGACAGGTCCCGCTGCACGACGAACGCGGTCTTCGCGAAATTGATGTTGGGATTCAGCCGGCTTGTGTGCAGGCTCGGGACGAGCTGCGCGTGCTTCATCTGCAGGACCACCTTTGTGAGGCCCGCGATGCCGGCGGCCGACTCCGTGTGTCCGATGTTCGACTTGACCGAGCCGATCGCGCAGAAGCCGGTGTCGGTCGTGTCCCGCTCGAACGCCTGCTGGAGCCCCGCGATCTCGATGGGGTCTCCCAGCCTTGTGCCCGTCCCGTGCGCCTCGATGTACGACACGGCACGGGCGTTGATGCCCGCTTTGTCCAGGGTCTTACGGATCAGCTTGCCCTGCGCCACCGGGTTGGGCACCGTGTAGCCGTTGGTCTTGCCACCGTGGTTGATCTCCGTGGCACGAATGACGGCGTAGATCTGGTCGCCGTCGGCGAGCGCCTTCGAGAGCGGCTTGAGCAGGACGGCCCCCACGCCTTCGCCGGGTACGAACCCGTTGCCGCCGTCGCCGAAGCTCTTGCATCGTCCGTCCGTGGACAGCATCTGCATCGCCGACAGCTCGATGTAGCTGGACGGGTGGAGGTACAGGTTCACGCCCCCGACCGCCGCCATCTCGCAATCGCCGCGATAGATGTGCTCGCAAGCCAGGTGGATCGCCGTCAGCGCCGACGAGCAACCCGTGTCGACCGGAAAGCTCGGCCCGTTCAGGTCGAGCAGGTAGGACACGCGGTTCGCCGCCGACGCGAACGACGTCCTCGGGTGCACGACCTCGCCCTGCGCCCACACGTCCGGCCCCCACAGATCGAACCCGGTGCGGCACATCCCCACGAACACGCCCACGCGCCCGCCGAACCTGGCCTGCATCTGCTCCCGCGTGTACCCGGCGTCCTCGAAGACCTCCCAGCAGGCCTTGATGAACAACCGCTCCTGCGGGTCCATGTTCATGGCGTCGGTCGGCGAGATGTTGAAGAACAGCGGATCGAACTCGGCGAACCCGTCGACGAATGCGCCCGACTTGCAGTAGCTCTTCCTCAGCTCGACGGCCTCTTCCATGTCCGGGTGGAAGAACTCGTCCGCGGACCAGCGATCGGCCGGGATCTCCGTCACCGAGTCCCTGCCAGACTTCAGGTTCGCCCAGTATTCGTGGAGATCGCGCGCCTGCGGATAACGCCCGCTCATGCCGATGATGGCGATCGGCTCCCGAGCCCTCGCCGGACGGCCCTCGCTGGCCGCCGTCTGGATGCGCGAGCGGCGCTGTCGCTCCTTGAACGCGGGCTTCGTGGCGAGCCGCGCCTCCGCTGCCCGCACGACCTCCTGCGGCGCTTGAACCGGCGCCTCCGCCGGCTCGACGACGCCCACCTCTCGGGCCAGAGCGTCGCCGTGCTTCGCGATGAAGTACTCGACAAGCGCGTCGATGGTCTGGCACTCGAAGAACACCGTGCGGCTGACCTCGCCGAAGATCTCGACGAGCTTCCGGTTCAGCTGCGCGATGAAGATCGATTCGATACCGTACTCTTCCAGGGGAACAGAGGCGTCGATCTTCTGGGAAGGCAGCTTCAGCGTCTCTCCGACGAGCTTCTTGAAGTACGTCGTGCTCTTTTCGCGGAGCCGGCCGCTCGAGGCCACCTCGGTCTGTCTCGCCGGTTGCGCGGGCGGCGCGGGCGTGGCGGCCGGCTTGCGGAGCAGCTCCTCCACGGACAGCGCGCGGGTGGTCTTGAGCAGCACCGCCTGGGAAGCGGCGCTGCCCAGCAGCCTGTTCAGCCCTTCCATCGCTTCGTCCGGCCCGATCCCGCCGATCCCGGCCGCGGCCATGCGCTTCTTCTGGGCCTCGGGGACGTAGCCGGCAGAGCCGATCCCGCCCCACAAGCCCCAGTTCATCACCTTCACCTTGCCCGGCCACTCCAGCGCGAGCTGATGGGCAAAGGCGTCTTCGAAGACGCTGCCCGCGGAGTACCCGCTCTTCCCCTGGTCTTTCCCGAACGAGTTGACTGAGGAGAAGAACAGGACGATGTCGAAATCCTCTCGGGCGAACACCTGGGCCATCCGCACGCTGGCATCCACCTTCGCGGAGAGGACGGCGCGGAACCGCTCGATCTCCATGGCCGCCAGGCTCTGATCGAGCGTCCCGACGGCCGAATGGACCAGCCCGTGAATCCTCGGGAACCTCTCCTTGATCTCGGCGTGAGCGCGCTTCAGCGACCGCTCGTCCGCCGCGTCGGCCGAGACATAGAGCGGCGCGGGGCCATGTGCCGCCAGGCGATCGATCTTCGCCTGGATCGCCTCGTCCTTCGGGCGACGCCCGAGCCAGACGAGCTGAGCCTGGTGCGTCCGCACCATGTGCTCGCTCCACACCTCGCCGATCCCGCCGGCGCCGCCGATCACGACGTAGACGCCTCCCGGGCGATAGACACCTTCGTTGACTCGAGCCTCCGGAAGCCGGGCCATGGTCTGCTGGAACCACTGGCGGTTGCGATAGGCCAGCGCGTTGCCCTGCGGATCGGCGGGGACGCGGAACAGGTCGGAGACGGGCCACTCCTGACCCGCTTCGAGATCGAGCAGGCGCACCGGCCACTGTGGATATTCCTTCGCCAGCGTGCCGATCAGGCCGTGAAGGCTGGCGTGCGCCGGCTGGATCCGCTCCTCGGGGTGGACGGGCTGGGCCTGCGTCGTGATGACCGTCCAGTGCAGCCGCTTGTCGTCGTATTTCAGGCGGAGCAGCGCCCTGATCGTCTGGTAGCACGAGAGGACGCCCTGCTCCTGGGCCGCGAGCACTCGCTCGTCGATGGCGGAGGAGGTGACGACCTCGGGAGCGATCCAGATCAGGTGCTCGATGGAGCCCGCGCGCTCGACGGCGCGCGCGATCTCTTCGACCGTCGCGGCACCTCCCAGGTGCAGCGGCTGGGCCCCGGGCAGCTGCTCGCGGATGCGCTCCTGCGCGGCCGGGGTGCCGCCGAGGATGATGGCGCGCGCCGTGGGCGCCGGGGTGATGGCCCCCATCGTGACGCGCGCCGGCTCCCAGGCGGTCCGCAGGAGCACGAGGCCGACGAGGTCTTCGTCCGCCGCCTGTGCCTCGAAGGAGAGGCCCTTCATGGCCACGACGACGTTGCCCTCGCCGTCGCACAGGTCGACGTCCGCGCCCCGGACGACCGCCCACATCTCCGAGGCGCAGCGGCCGTAGATGGCCAGCTCCTTCACGGCAGCCGCCGCGACGGACGCCTTCAGGCCCGACGCCGCGCGGAACACCGCCTCGAGCACGCTCGGGTGCAGGACGAAGTCGCTCGGCGTCGCGAGGTGCTCGGGCAGCGCCACCCTGGCCAGCACGAGCCCGTCGCCTTCCTGCAGGGACTGGAGCGCTCCGACGTGAAGGTCCCTGGCGCCGTTGCACCTCGCCCGCGCCGCGGCGAGATCGACCTTCCGCACGGGCTCGGCGGCGAGCACCACGGCGCTTCCCTGGCAGCGCAGCGCCGCCTCACCGTCGCCGTCCCGAGCGTCGGTGTAGATGTCGAACTCGACGGCTCCGTCCTCTCCTTGCGCGAGCCCCACGTGAACGGTCGTCTCGCCGCCGCCCACGGCGAGCGGCTGACTCCATACGACGTCTTCGAGCCGCAGCGGAGCGCCGTCCTCCAGCCCTCCCGCGTGGACGACGGCCTTCCTGGCCATCTCGAGGTACGCGGCGCCCGGAATGAGCCGCTCTCCGTTCACCTCGTGCTCCGCCAGAAAGGGCTCCTGCCCCGTGAACGTGGAGCTGAAGCGCAGCCCCTCGAGCCCTGAGGTGTTGCGATGGAGCAGCGGGTGAATCGTCGCGGCGACGGCCACGCCGCCGTTCGCCACGGTCACCGGCAGCCAGTAGCGCTCGCGGGCGAACGGGTAGGTCGGCAGGGAGATGCGCCGCGGCCTGTCCGGGCCGACAAGCTGGCTCCAGTCGACCTTCACCCCCTGGACCCAGGCTCTCAGAACGTCCGTCAGCTCCCCTCTCGCGACCGAGGGAGCCACGTCGCCGGAGCGCTTGATCTGGCCCCGGTACAGCCCCGCGTCTCCGCCATCGAGGAACAGCGCCAGCTTCTCTGCCAGCTCCGGGAGCGAGGCCGCCGTGAACGCGAGGCGCTCCTCCATCTCTTCTCGGCCGACCTGCAGCGTGTAGGCGATGTCGGCCAGATCCGCATCCCTCCACCCTTGCGTTCGGACCGCGTTCAGCAGGCGTCGCGCCTGCTCGATGAGCCGATCGCGATCCCTCGCCGAGAGGACGAGCGCGACAGGGGCGAGCGCGACGCGCGGCCGCTCCGCGACGGAGGGCGCGTACTCCTCGATGATCAGGTGCGCGTTGGCGCCCCCCGCGCCGAAGCTGGAGATCCCGGCGCGGCGGGGCTGTTCCTTGCCGCCCACGATCGGGCGCTCCCAGGGGCACAGCTCCTGGTTCACAACGAACGGCGAGGCGCCAAAGTCGATGTTCGGGTTCAACACCGCCGAGTGCAGCGACGGCGCGATCTGGCGGTGCTTCAGCTGAAGCAACAGCTTCGTCACGCCCGCAACACCGGCCGCGGCCTCGCAGTGGCCGATGTTGGACTTGGCCGATCCGATACGGCAATACTGCGTCTCGCTCCGCCCTCGCCCGAACGCCTCGGTCAGGCCGGTGATCTCGATCGGATCGCCCAGCTGCGTGCCGGTGCCGTGCGCCTCGACGTACGAGATCGTCCTCGCGTCGAAGCCCGACTCCTCGATCGCCTGCGACACGACGAGGCCCTGCGCCCTGGGGTTGGGCACGGTGAACCCGCTGGCCTTGCCGCCGTGGTTGATCGCCGCGCCCTTGATGACACCGTAGATGTGATCGCGATCGCGGATCGCGTCGGCCAGCCGCTTCAGGAGCAGCACGCCCACGCCTTCCCCCGGTATATAGCCGTCCCCGCCGACGCCGAAGCTCTCGCAATGGCCTTTGGAGGAGATGAACTGCGCCTGGGAGAGCATGAGGTACTTGTTCGGGTGCAGGCTGACGTTCACCCCGCCGGCGAGCGCCGCGTCGATCTTGCCTTCCTTCAAGGCCTGGCACGCGAGGTAGATGCAGGTCAGCGAGCTGGAGCACATCGTGTCGACGGCCATGCTCGGACCGTTGAAATTGAAGAAGTACGACACGCGCGCTGCGATGCCGGAGATGCCGGACGGCAACCCGATGCGCTGGCCTCGCAGGCTCGCCTCGGCCGCGAACAGAGGGTATTCCTGCGACATCACACCGGCATAGACGCCGACGCGCACCGGGAGGCTCCGCGCGCGCGGGCTCTGCAGGACCTCCCGCGTATAACCGGCGTCCTCCAGGGCCATCCAGCTGTGCTCCAGGAACAGGCGCTCCTGCGGGTCCATCAGCTCGGCGTCCCGGGGCGCGATGTTGAAGAACACCGGATCGAAGCGATCGTGATCCTGGATGAAGCCGCCCCATTTGCTGTACACGCTGCCGGGCTGGGCGCGATCTTCGGCGTAGTAGTCCCGCCAGTTCCAGCGATCCTGCGGGATCTCGGTGATGCAGTCCCTCCCCTGCCGCAGGTTGTCCCAGAACGCATTGACGTCGTAGGACTGGGGATACCGGCCCGACATGCCGACGATGGCGATGTCGAGGGCGCCCGGCGCGTCCGTGCGCGGCTTCTTGTCGTCGAAGGACGCGTTGGCCAGCAAGGACGGGTTGACCACCTCCTTCACCGACGCATTGTAGACCTCGGCGATCCGCTCCCCCTGCTCCGTGAAGACCACGGCATCGAAGGAGACGAAGCCATCCTTCATCGTGCGGATGGTGTTGACCACGTAGACCGATTCGGTCATCGGCCTGTAGACGGTCAGCCTCTCGACCACCAGGGGGATGAAGATGTTGCCGAGCCTGCTCCGGTCGATGCGGTGAAAGACCATGTAGCAGGTGTTGAACAGCAGCGGATCGAACGCGAGCCGCGCGACGCTCCCCTTCTGCAGCTTGCCTCTCAGATCCACCTTCATCAAGAGCGTGGAGTCGTCCACGAGGTAGGCCGCCTCGATGGTCCTGAGCATCGGTCCGATCTGGAAGCCTTGGACCAGCTCGTACCACCCCGCGACGGTCTGACGATCCAGCGGCTTCACCTGCTGGAGCATGGCCGCCAGATCGAACCTGTCGGCCGCCGGCGTCGCCGACCCGGCCGCCGTGCCCCGGCAGCACACCTTGCGGTCGCTCGGGTCGTTCACATAATAATCGGTGGTGAAGTGGGTCTCGCCGCCCTCCTCGCGGAAGTGGACGCCGATGTGGGCGGTCTCGGTCGCTTCCAGCGTGATCGGGCCCCCCACGAACTCGATCCGGTTGAGCTCCACCGGATAGGAGTGAGCCTTTACAAATGCTTCGAGGGCCAGGGACGGGTGCGTCACCCCCATCAACGCCGGCTTGCCGAACACGAGGTGATCCTGCAGGTAAGGCTCGTGCCCGTAGAACGCGTAGCCCTCCGGCGACGCGGCCTTCGCCTCGGCCTTCGTCTCCGCCTTCACCTTCGGCGTTTGGGTAGCCTTCACCTTCGGCGCCAGGTAGGCGATCAGCTCGCGCAGGTTGTTCGTCTCGAACAGCAACGTGGGGCTGAGCCGCAGATCGAACAGCGTCTCGATCTCCTTGACCACGTGCATCAGCTGCGCCGACTGCAAGCCGATCTCGAAGAAGACGGTGTCGAGGTTGATCTCCTCCGGCCTCGTGTTCAGCTGCCGAGCGACGATGCCGCGGAGCTTCGCCTCCAGATCCCCGCTCGAAGCAGGGAGGGGCCCGCTCGCTGCAGCGGCCGTCGGCTGGCCTCTTTTCAACGTGGGATCGAGATCGCCCTCCTGTCGGACCTTCTTGGAGGTGAAGCCCTTCAGCAGGGCGACCTGCTTCCCGGCCTGATTGTAAAAGACGATATCCAGCGTGGTGACGTCGTTCCTCTTGCGCACGGAGGACAGGTCGACAGAGGCGAAGCAACCCGTCTGGAGCGGCTCCACCGCGTAGAACTCCTCGTAGAAGAGCGGGATGAACAGCTCCCCGTTCTCCACGATCCCCTCCAGGGCATAGGTGGCGACCGCCGCCCCATCGATCAGGGTCGGGTGGAGGAGATAGCCCTTCGCCTCTTCACGATAGCGATCGTCGACGCGGAGCTCCGACAGCATGCCGGAGCCCGTGAGAACCACGTCGCCTCGCGCCTTGATCATCCCTTGATGAACGAGCCCGCGCCCTCTGCACTCCGCGTAGATGCTCTCCAGGTCGCGGCGGCGGGTCGCGCGTGCGCGGACCGCATCGACCGCCAGCACCTGGGAGAAGGTCGCGGAGTGGGCCCGCAGCTCCGCGGTGATGTAGATCTTCCGCTCGCCCTGCTCCGTCTCGGAGCCGTCCACCTTGACGCTCCAGCCGTCCGGCTGCTCTGCGAACGCGATCTTCAGCCGGACCGGGCGGTCCACATCGACCGCCAGCGGATGGAAAATGGCGATGCGCTGCAAGGCGTACGACGCATGGTCGATCCCGAGCGCCTGTTGCGCCAGCTGATACAAGAGATCGATGTAGGCCAGGCCGGGGAGGATCCGCTGGCCGTGGACGATGTGGTTCTGAATGATCGGATTCTCGACCGAGAAAACGGTCTCAAACGCTCGTTCCACGGTAGTCCCCCCAGACGTTCTGAATCGACGGAGCAGAGTTCCGAGCGGCCTCCAGGCTTCCGCGTCTCAACGGGAAGGACTTGCGAGACAGCGTGGGAGGTGCGAGCGGTCGTCTCTCGTGTCGATAATGTCCGTTCATCACAAACTCTTCGAGCAGGACGTGAAAATTGGTGCCCCCATCGGCGAAGGAGCTCAGAGCGGCCACGCGCGTCTTGCCAGCGCCGGTCTGCCATGAGCTCGTCTCGCGGTTGAACGCGACGCGGGAGGATGCCCAGTCGTAATGTTCGAAAGGCTGGTACGCCGACAAGAACGGCGGGATCTGCGCCCGCGATATGCTGAGCACGCAGCGGATGAAGCCAGCCATCGCCGATGCGGCCAGCAGGTGCCCCACGTTGGGCTTGACCGAGCCGACAGGGCAGGGCGGGAGCGTCGGGTCGTCGAGTCGATAGGCCTCCGAGAGCGCCTTGATCTCGATCGTGTCGACGACCGGCGACCCGCCGCCGTTGATCTCGATATAGCCGACGTCCTCGGGGCGTTTGCCCGCTTCGGCCAGCGCCTCCTGGATGACCTGCCTCTGCGCCGCCATGTTCGGGGAGCCGGGACCGAGGGTGCGTCCGTCGTTGTTCGACGCGATCGCGCGGATCACGCCGTAGATGGTGTCTCCGTCCCGAACCGCGTCGCGGAGCCGCTTCAAGACGACGACGCCGGCGCCTTCACCCAGCACCTCACCCGAAGCTTCCTTGTCGAAGATGCAGAACTTGCCCTCGCGGCTGAGGATGTTGCGGGCCGCGAAGAGGTCGTGTGCGTCCTGCGTGTGCAGGACGCTGACCGCTCCGACAAGCGCCATGTCGATGCGCCCGCATTTCAAGGCGTCGGAGGCGATGGTCATCCCGGCCAAGCCAGAAGAGCAGGCCGTGTCGACGACCATGCTCGGCCCGCGGAGGTTGAAGAAGCGCGAGATGTTGGTGGCCAGGTAGTTTTGCCCGGTGCCCAGGACGGGGTTCGGCGCCGCAAATACGGATTTCGTGTCAGCGTTGGGCTGCGAGCGGCCGCCGATGTAGACGCCGACCTTCGCGCCGGACAGCTCCCTGTGCTCGTATCCCGCGTCGTAGATCGCGGCGAGGCTCTCCTCCAGGATGACGCGCGCTTGCGGGTCCATGATGGCCGCGTCCGCTTCGTGGACGTTGAAGAAGGCGGGATCGAAGCGATCCACGCCATCCATCCAGCCGCCGAAGTCCACGCGGCGCCCCCGGGTCGTCTGCCGGGCCGCCGCGATGGGCCGGATCGCCGAATCGCCGCTGGTCAGCAGCCGCCAGAAGGCGTCCTTGTCCGGAGCGCCCGGCATCCGGCAGGCAAGTCCCACGATGGCGATCGCGTCCTCCGGCGCGGCGGCAGGCGCCGGCGTCACGGGAGCCGGAGCGACCGGGGCACCCAGGGGCTCAGGCGCAGACGAAGGCACCGGCGCGGGTACGAGCTCAGCGGCCTGTGCAGGCGCCTCGGAGCGGCTGGTGAACGCGCCCGCGTGGTGCGCCTTGAAGTGATCGGTCAGGGCGGCGATGGTCGTATATTCAAGGAGCAACGATGGGCTCAGCTTCGCGCCCACTCGCTTCTCCAGCGAGTGGACGACCTGAGCGAGGACGATCGAATCGACGCCGTACTCATCGAAGGGTTTGTCCTCTTCCAGCTGCTCGACCGACAGCCTCAGCTCCGCGATGAAGATGTCGCGTATCCACCGGCGGATCTCGCTGGAGGCGTCCTCCTGCGGCTCCCTCCGCGGGGGCTCCGCCGCTGGAGCCGCCGCGGCCAGGGCCTGCGGCGCCGCTTGGTGCTCGGTGCGCAGCAGATCTTCGAGCGCCGCTCGCTTCTCTTCGCTCACGAACGGCAACGAGACCGTGGAAGACGAGCCGATCAGGAGGTCGAGGAGAGACAACCCCTCTGCCGTGGTGATCGGGACAAGCCCGGTTTTCGTGTAAGCGGCGGTCGCGCCCTGGCCGGCCACCATGCCAATCTCGCCCCATGCGGGCCACTGGATCGACTTGAAGTACCGGCGCCCCTGCCCGGCTTGCGCAGCGGCGTAATGGTCCATGTACGCATTCGCCATCGCGTAATCGCTCTGTCCGGCTGCCAGGGCGGGGGACGCGCTCGAGACCGAGGAGAACAGGACGAAGGAGACGAGCGGCTCCTGGCTCAATGCTTCATGGAGCGCGGCAAGGCCGGCCACCTTCGGCTCGCAGACGCCGCGGATCTCGTCCGCGGTCTTGCTGACGAAGGCGGGGTTCTTTCCCACCGCCCCGGCGCAATGGAAGACGCTTGTGACACGGCCGACCCTGCGATGGACGTCCTCGATCATGGCGCGAAGGCCGTTCGCATCGGCGAGAGGCGTGTCGTAGTAGAGTACCTGGACCCCTCGGTCCGCGAGCTTCCGCAGCCGCAGCTCCTTGTCCTGACCCAGGGAGGCGAGGGCTTCACGCCCCATGAGCACGAGGCGGCGGCAGCCTCGCGCCACGGCGCTCTCGGCCACGGCCGCGCCGATGCCGCGCGTTCCGCCTGTGATCAGCACGACGTCATCGGCCCCGTAGGTCGTCGGCGCCGCGTCCGCGATCGGGGTCGCGGACAGCTGCGGCACGAAGCGCTGGCCGTCGCGATAGCAGCACTCCGACAGGTCCCACCGAGCAGCCCCGAGGAACTCCGCTTCGATCTGCGCCGCCAGCTCGAGAGGGTCGGAGAGCGAGCGGTCGCTGTCCATGGTGACGGAGCGGACCTGTTTGTACTCGGCCCCCAGCATGCGGTAGAGGCCGGCCGTCCGCGCGCCCTGCAAGGTCGGCGCGGGCGTTCGCCACGCCTGCAGATTGTACGTCACCTGGAGCAGGGTCAGCCCGTCCCGGCGGCCACGCTCGACGCAGGTCTGCAGGAAGGCGATCTTTCCTTCTTCGACAGCGGTCGATCGCTCGTACAGCCGATCGTACGCGGTGACATCGATGACGCCGAGGAGCTTGCGCTCGCCGAGCTGGCTCGTCACTTGCTCGTAGGCGATCTCTCCCGCTCCTGCAGAGTAAAAATCGATCGCCACGTGCGCTACATGAACGCCTTGACGACCGGCAAAGAGCGCGGATGCCAGGTGGGACGTCGCTGCCGTCGTCAACACGATCACGGCGCCGGCTGGCGTCGTGCCCGCCGGCAGCGCACCGCTGGCCTTCCATTCCTTCACGAGGACCGCTCGCTCTCGTCCGCTCCGCGGAGCAGCCGGCGCGACGTCCGGCGTAACGCCCCGGCCGACTGCAGATCGGATCAGCTCATTCTCCGGTCGGACCCAGTAGCGCTCGCGAGCGAACGGGTAGGTCGGGAGGCTGACGCGGCGGGGCACACGGCCGCCGTAGAGCTTGTTCCAGTCGTACGAGCTGCCGTTCACCCACTTGTTCAACGCTTCTGCGTGCTGCCCAGAGCCACCCTCGTCCAACCGCGCTGAAGGCTGACCACGCTTGGCTTGACCCACGAACAGCCCTGCGACCGCTTCGTTCCCCGAGAGGAACGCGGTCAATTTGTCCTCCATCTCCCGGAACGACGCGCAGGTCAGCGCCAGGCGCTCCTCCATGGCTTCGCGGCCCACCTGAAGCGTGTACGCCACGTCGGCCAGATCCTCGTCGGTCCACTGGCCCTCGCGGATCGCGTCCACGAACCGCTCGACCAGCGCCTGCAACCGGGCCCGGTTCTTCGCCGACAGCACGATCAGCGCCGGATGATCGCTGTCGAACGTCCATCGCGGGCGCTCCTCGCGCGCCACGTATTCCTCGACGATCAGGTGCGCATTGGAGCCGCCCGCTCCGAAGGAGGAGATGCCAGCGATGCGCGGGAGCTCCCTCCGCACGCCGTCCTGCTCCAGGACGGGGCGCTTCCACTCGGACAGCTGTTGCGGCACGGCGAACGGCGTCTTCGGGAACTCGATGTTCGGGTTCAGCACGGCCGAGTGGATCGACGGCGTGATCTGCCCGTATCTCATCTGCATCAGCACCTTGGTCAAGCCGGCGATGCCCGCCGCGCTCTCGCAGTGGCCGATGTTCGCCTTGACCGAGCCGATGGCGCAGAACTGCTTGTCCTGAGTGTACGCGCCGAACGCCTTCGTCAACCCTGCGATCTCGATCGGATCGCCGAGCGACGTACCCGTTCCGTGCGCCTCGACATAGCTGACGGCCCTGGCATCGACGCCTGCCCGCTGCAAACAATCCGCGACGACGCGCGCCTGAGCCTCGGGGTTCGGGACCGAGTAGCCGTTGGTCTTCCCTCCGGCGTTGATCATGCTCCCCTTGATGACGCCGTAGATGCGGTCGTTGTCGGCGATCGCCCTCTCCAGCGGCTTCAGGAGGACGGCGCCCACCCCCTCCCCGGCGACGAACCCGTCGGCGTGGTCGCCGAACGCCTTCAGCTGATCGCCGGACGAGAGCATGCGCAGCTGCGACAGCTTGATGAGGTGCACCGGGTCGAGGATCAGGTTGACCCCGCCCGCGATCGCGCAGTCGCTGGTCCCGCAAGACAAGCTCTCCACGGCCAGGTGAATGGCCGTCAGCGAAGCGGAGCACGCCGTATCCACCGCCAGGCTCGGTCCATGGAAATTGAACAGGTAGGACACGCGGTTCGCGATCGAGAAGTAGTTCGCGCCGACCGGATAGATCCCGTTCATCACACCGGCGAACACGCCGACCTTGCGGCTGTCCGAGACCGCGCCCGGGGTGTATCCCGCGTCCTGGAGGCACTCGTACGCTGCTTCCAGGAACAGCCGCTCCTGCGGGTCCATCGACTCCGCGTCGCGGGGAGAGAGCTTGAAGAACAGCGGATCGAACTTGTCGATGTCCTCGACGAAGCCGCCCCACTTTGTGTACGTCGAGCGCTGCTTGCCCTTCTCCTCGTCGAAATAGGCTCTCCAGTCCCAGCGGTCGCCCGGGACCTCGCGGATGCAGTTGCGCCCTTCCTTGATGTTGCGCCAGAACTCGGCGACGTTCTTCGCTCGAGGATAACGACCCGCGATCCCGATGATCGCGACCCCCTGGGCAGCGACGGGCTGGGATCGACCGCGAAGAGGCGCGGCCGCGGGCGGCGCGGCCACGGACCGCGCGGTTCGCCGCGAGATCACGGGCAGCTCGGGCCTCGCGTCCGGGCCCTCGTCCTCGGACGCCTCGTCTGCCGGAGCCTCCTCCGGCTCCGCCGCGCCGGCCAGCTTCACCAGCGCTGGCCGCCGCGTCGTCATGAAATGGTCGACCAGCGCGTCGACCGTCTGGCATTCGAAGAACAAGGTGCTGCTGACATCCTCGATGTACTTTCGGAGGACGCCGGTCAGGCGCACCACCAGGATCGAGTCGATGCCGTAATCTTCGAACGGCTCGGCCGGGTCGATCTTCTGGCTCGGGATCTTCAGCGTGTCGCCGATCAGCTCCTTGAAGAAAGCGACGCTCTTCTCGCGCAGCAGCTCATCGGTGACGACGCCAGGTCGCGCCGCGGCGTCGGCCTTGGCCTTCCGGGTCTTCTTCGCCTGCTGCTCGCGCCTCGGCGCCGGCGCCACGGCCGCTCGCTCCGCCGGCGCCTGCTGGCGGACAAGTCCGTCGCTCTCCGCCGCGATGATCTGCGAGCCCAGATGGATGCCCGCTTCCGCCGGATAGAGCACAGGACGGAACCCTTCGGTCTCCAGGACCCGCCTCCACATCGCCGGATCGAGCGCTGGGGAGCCCGAGATGCGCACCTCCGCGTCCTCGTGCAGCCACCACCCCTCCGTGAGCCCGAACGTCAGGTGGAAGGTGAGGTTGTTGCGGATGATCTCGTTGAGAACGATCAGCCCGTTCTTGCGCAGCACCGCCTTGGCATTGCGGAGGGTCAGGCGGATATTGCGCGTCGCGTGCAGCACGTTCGCCGCGAGCACGATGTCGTACTGACCGGCGTCGATGCCCTGCCCGGCGAGCGGCTCGATCGCGTCGAAGATCTTGTACGTCAGGAACGGGTTCTCCGCGCCAAACTCCCTCTCTGCATGAATCAGGAACGCGCGGGACAGGTCGGTGTAGCAGTATTCCTGTATGCTGGCGTGGTACGGCCTTAGCTTGCGCAGCAGGAACGAGCTGGTGGAGCCGGTGCCTGCGCCGATCTCCAAGATGCGGACGCGCGCTGACCGGTCTCGCCTGAGCCGCTCGTCCACGTACGCGACGATCGTCGTGGCGAGCGCTTCGTTGAAGTAGTCGGCGACCTCGTTGTGCTTGTAGATCCCCTCGACCAGCTCCATCGAGGCGTTCGGGAACAGGACATCCGTGGCAGGCAGCCTGCCGAGCACGATGTCGGGGAGCGCGCGCATCGTCGCGTCGAGGAGAAGGACCTGGGCCTTGCGGTTCGGGTCCTGCACCCACGACCGCATGTGCTCGTCCCACTCGCTCCAGACGGCGGCGCCATCCAGCTGACCCGCGTCGTCGTGAGAGCAATGCGTCTCGTCGAACGTCAGGTAACCACCGCGAGCCAGCGCGGCGATCGTCTCCTCGAGCCACCTGCCGTACATGCCGTGCAGCCTGGCTTTGAGATCGGCGATCGCCGTCCGCTCCTCGGCGAACAGGCCGACGGACCGCATCTGGAGCCACAGCAGCTTTGTGAGGAGCTCGTCCAGCTTCTGGGAGCCCGCCACCTCGGGGACCCGGGGGAGGACGATGCTGTCTCTCAGACGTTCTATCGCGGAGGGCGTCGTCTCCGGGTACGCCGTGAGCGTCTCCGCTCCGAACCTCTGGAGGACCTTCTCGCCATCGATGGCCTTCACGAACGCCATCTGCTCGACCGGACCGGCGAGCAGCGCGTCGAGCGCCGCCATCGCCTCGGGCGGCTCGATCGAGCCGACCCCCTGCTGCGCCATGCGGTCCTGGTACTCCTTCGAGGCGACGATGCCCACCGTGCCCCAATAGCCCCAGTCCATGACCTTCACGGCGCACGGCCATTCCCGGGCCATGCGGAGGGCGAACGCGTCCTTGAACGTGCAGCCCGCGGAGTAGTTGCTCTGCCCCGACGCCTTCACGAAGGCGCTCATCGACGAGAAGTACAGGACGAAATCGAGCGGCTCCGCGGCGAACACCTGGGCCATCCGGACGGTCGCGTCGACCTTCGGGGCCAGACCTGCCTTGAAGCGCTCCTCATCCATGTTCAGCAGGGTTTTGTCCAGCAGCACCAGCGCCGAGTGGACGAGCCCGTGGATGTGCGGATGCCGCTGCTTGATCTGCTCGTATGCGCCCCCGAGCGCGCCCTGATCTGTCGCGTCCGCCGCGATGTAGAGCGGCGCGGGCCCCAGCTGCGCGAGCCTGTCCAGCTGGCCCTGGATCGCCGCGTCCTTCTCACGGCGTCCGATCCACACGATCTGCGCCTGATACGTGCGGATCATGTGCTCGGTCCAGATCTCGCCGATCCCACCGGCGCCGCCGATCACGACATAGACCCCGCCCTGGCGGCACAGGTTGCGTTCGCCAGGCAGCCCCGCGATCGGCGCGAGCTTCTGCCGGTGCCATTGCCTGTCCCGGTAGGCGAGGGCATCGCCTTGCGGATCCGACGGGAGGGCGAACAGCTCGTCGACGCTCCACTCGCCGGCGACGTCGAGCAGGCGCACCTTCCAGGACGGGAGCTCCTTCGCCATGGATCCGACGAAGCCGTGGATGCTCGCGTGGGTCGGGTTGACCGCATCGCCCTTGTGGACGAGCTGCGCCTGCGTGGTCACGACCGTCAAGCCCAGCTCCCTCGCCTCGTACCCGAGCGCCAGCAAGGCTTTCACCGCGCGGAACAACGGGAGAACCCCGCGCTCCTGCTCCTCGATGATCGACTCGTCGGCGACCGACGCGGCCGGGCTCTCGGGCGCGAACCACACGAGATGATCGATCGCCCCGTGCGCCTCAAGCTGTCGGGTCACGTTCGAGACCGTGTCGGCCGCTCCGAGGTCGAGCACATGCGCTCGCGGGAAACGCTGCTCGATCGCGCGCACCTGGGCGTCCGTTCCGCCTGCGATCCACACGCAGGCGGACGGCGGCGGGAAGCTGCGCGCCAGCTGGGGAGCGATCGCCTCCCAGACCGGGGTGAGCGCGATCGTCCGCACGTCCGCCCGAGCCGAGAGCTCACCCTTCATCACCCGGGAGGAGAGGCCCTTGATGCGGATGGCGATGCGCCCGCGATCGTCGCAGAGATCGACATCGACTCGTTGCACCTTGCCGGTCGCCCGATCGCGGTCTGCCAGCGTGATGTGCGCCCACATGGAAGCAGCGCACGGGCCGAAGATCTCCGCTTCGTTCAGCTCGAACGGCATCATCGGCTTGCGGGACGCCTCGCTCCCACCATCGATCAGCAGGAACCCGAGCGATGCCTGAAATGCAGAATCGAGCACCCCCGGATGGATGACGTAACGTCCCTCTTCCCAGAGCGCGGCGGGCAGCGACAGCCTCGCCAGCAGCTCGTCGGAGCCGACGTACACCTCGTTGACGCCGCGGTGCACCGGACCGTAGTCGATGCCCATCGCCGCGAACGCGCCGTACACGCGCTCGGAAGAGATGACGTCCCTATCGCAAGCCGAGCGCAGCTTGGCGAGATCGAGCGCCGGCGCCTCGTGGGCCGGGACGAGCAGCGCGCTCCCCTGGCAGTGGGGCGTCGGTTCATCGTGCAGATCGCTCGAGCTGGAGATCTCGAACGAGATCTTCTTCCCGCCATCGTCCAGCGCGAGGGAGATGTCCACGGTGACGGGCGCCGCGCCCGCGACCAGCGGACGCGACCAGACCACGTCGCGGAGCTGAACCGCTGTCTTCCCCTTCTTCATGCGCCCGGCGGAGGCGTCGACCGCCGCGCGCGCCATCTCCAGATAGGCAACGCCGGGCAGGACCCTCTCGCCCTTGACCATGTGGCCAGCCAGGAAGAATTCCTGCCCTGTGAACGTGGAGCTGAACCTCTGTTGCAACAGCTCGGACGTGTTCCGGTGCAGGAGCGGGTGCAGCGCGGCCGCGCCGCTCGTCGCCTGTCCGGCGGCCGCCGCATTCACCTGGGGGAGCCAGTAACGTTCGTTGGCAAAAGGATAGGTGGGCAGGCCGAGCCGGCGCGGCTTGCGCTCTCCGTACAGGCGGTTCCAGTCGAACGCGAGCCCCTTGACCCAGAGCTCCAGCAGCTTCGAGAATTTGCGTTTCTCCACCCACCTGTCGATGGCCTCCAACATGTCTTCATCGTTGGAGACCAGCGACACCGTCGCGTGGTTGCGCTTGGCTTGCCCGTAGAACGCGTCCTCGATGGCTTCCTTGCCGTCGAGGAACGCTTGCAGCTTCTCTTCCAGCTCCTGGAGAGATCCGCAGAGCAGCGCGAGCCGCTCCTCCATGGCCTCCCGCCCCACCTGCAGCGTGTACGCGAGGTCGGCCAGGTCCGCGTCCGTTGTTGACCCGGAGCGGATCGCCGCGATCATCCGCCTTGCGTACTCCTCCAGCCGCTCCCGGCTCTTCGCGGAGAGCACGACGATCGCCGGGTTGGCCCGCGTCACGGCGACGGCGGGCGACCCCTCCGGCGGGACGTACTCCTCGAGGATCACGTGCGCGTTCGAGCCGCCCGCGCCAAACGAGGAGATCCCGGCGAGGCGCGGAGACTCCCGCAGCCGGCCGCCGACCTCGAGGTGCGGGCGCTTCCACTCCGCGAGCTCCTGTTGCACGACGAACGGCGTCCGCTCGAAGTTGATGTTCGGATTGAGCGTCCTGGCGTGCAGGCTGGGGACGAGCTGCCCGTGCTGCATCTGCAGGACGATCTTCGTCACGCCGGCGATCCCGGCCGCGGCCTCCAGGTGGCCGATGTTCGACTTGATGGAGCCGATCGAGCAGTAGCCCGTCTCCGTCGTGTCCTTCTGGAAGGCCTGCGTCAGACCGGTGATCTCGATGGGATCACCCAGCTTCGTGCCGGTGCCGTGCGCCTCGACGTAGCTGACCGCGCGGGCGCTGATGCCCGCCTTGTCCAGCGCCTCTCGGATCAGCTCGCCCTGCGCCACCGGGTTCGGGACGGTGTAGCCGTTCGTCTTGCCGCCGTGGTTCGTCTGCGTGCCGCGCACCAGCGCATAGATGCGGTCCTGGTCCCGAAGCGCCTTCGACAGCGGCTTCAAGAGGACCGTCCCGACGCCCTCGCCCGGAACGAAGCCGTCGCCGCCCTCGCCGAAGCTCTTGCACTGCCCGTCGGGCGACAGCATCCGGTGAGCGCACAGCTCCACGTAGGTGGCCGGGTGGAGATAGAGGTTCACGCCGCCCGCGATGGCCATCTCGCACTCGCCGCGGAGCAGGTGCTCGCAGGCCTCGTGGATGGCAATGAGCGACGACGAGCACATGGTGTCGATCGCCAGGCTCGGGCCTCGAAGGTTGAGCAGGTACGAGACGCGGTTCGCCACCGAGGAGAAGGACGTGCGGGGCGAGATCGTCTCCCCTTGCTTCCACAGATCGGGACCGTAGAGCTCGAACCCGGTCTTTGTGATGCCGGCGAACACGCCGACGCGTCGCCCGAACCTGGCCGCCAGCTGGTCCCTCGTATAACCAGCGTCCTCCAGCAGGCTCCAGCACGACTCGAGGAACAAGCGCTCCTGCGGATCGATGTTGAGCAGCTCCAGCGGGGTGATGTTGAAGAAGAGCGGATCGAACTTGTCGAACCCCTCGAGGAATCCGCCCCATTTGCTGTAGCTCTTGCGCTGTTCCACGGCGCTTTCAACGTCGGGAACGAAGAACCCCTGGAGCGGCCAGCGGTCGCTCGGGACCTCGCCGATGCAGTCCTTTCCGGACCGGAGGTTCATCCAGAACGCGTTCAGGTCCGGCGCCTGCGGGTAGCGCCCGCTCATGCCGATGATCGCGATCGGCTCGCGGCGCGTCCCGCCGTCCGCGGGAAGGGCGCTCCTTGCCTCGCCGTCGCTGAGCGAGGTGAGGGCGGGGCGCGCAGGCTCGGCGCGAGGGGGCGCCGCTTCGACGACCGGTGTCTGTCGCGAAAGCCCCGTCCAGCGCTCGCAGGCGGGCGCATGGTCCCGGAGCAGGTAGTCGGCCAGCGGGGACAGCGCCTGGTATTCGAAGAACAGCGTCTTGGACAGCTCGCCGAAGACGCCAGCCAGCTGCTGATTCATCTTCGCGATCATCACCGAGTCGATGCCGTACGACCCGAGCGGCTCGTCCGCGTCGATCCGCTGCACCGGCAGCTTGGCGACGTCGCCCAGCAGCCCCTTCAGCCTGTGAATCACCTTTTCCTTGAGGAGCGCGCGGTCGGCATCGGCGGCCGGCTGCCGGTCGCTGGAAGCCGGCTGCCGGTCGCTGGCGGCGGCCGCCGGAGCGGGAGCCCCGAGCAGGCGGCGCTGCAGCCGCTCCACGTCGCCTTCGAGCACCAGCACCTGATCGGCGCCGCTGGACAGGCTGTCGTAGAGCGCCTGGATCCCCGCCGGGGTCCTCATCGCGCTCATGCCGAGGGTCTCCTCCAGCACGCGCTCGACCGCCGCGTCCACGTGCATGCCGCCGTCCTTCCAGAGCGGCCAGTCGACGGCGAGCGCCCTCCCGGAGCGCCGCCCGCGCGCGGCCTCCTGGTTCAAGTAGGCCGCGTACCCGTCCAGGAACGCGTTGGCGAAGGCGTAGTCGGCCTGCCCCGGATTCCCCAGCGCTCCGGCGAGCGAGGCGAAAAGGATGAAGAAGTCCAGCCGCAGATGGCGCGTGGCTTCCTCCAGGTGGACGGCCCCCGCCACCTTCGGCGCCGCGACCTCCTGAAACTCGGCCCGGGTCTTCTTGATGACGTAGTTGTCCCGGTTCACCCCGGCGCTGTGGAGGATGCCGCTCAGCGCGCCGCTCTCCGCTTCGATCTCGCGGATCAGGCGCTCCACAGAGGCCTTGTCCGCCACGTCCGCCTGTTTGTAGACGACCGTCGCGCCGAGCTCCCGCACCCGGGCGAGCCGCGACTGCCTCGCCTCGTCGAGCGCGGAGCGGCCCGTCAAGAACAGCGTCGCTCGCCGGACCCTGCGCGCGATCTCCTCCGCGAAGATGAGCCCCAGGCCGCCCGCGCCGCCCGTGATCAGGTAGACACCGCCGTCCTTCCACGGCACCGGCGAGCGAGACGGCTCGCCGCGAGCGGGCGCCCACCCGGCGACGAGGCGCTTTCCGCTCCGATATCGAATCTGGCGATCGTGAGGAGCGCGGCTGTCGGCGTCGAGCCTCTCGCTCAGCAGCTCGGTGTCTCCCGGATCGACCGCGATCACCTGGCCAAAGAGCTTCGGATTCTCCTGCTGCGCCGTCTGCAGCAGCCCGGTGAGGCCCCTGAAGAGAGGCTCCTCGTCGCTGTCCGGGACGACGACCTGGAGCAGCGCCTTGCCCGTGGACCTGTCCTCCAGGAGGGCCCTGATCTGGTCGAAGAGCTCGAGGGCGTGCTCCTCGGCGCGCGCTGCCTTCCCCTGCGAGCGAGCGCGCAGGGCCGTGCAGTACACGCCGTCCAGCTCCGAGCGGATGCGCTGCGGATCGACGCCGGCCAGCTCACACAGGAGGATGTGGCGCTTCGCGTACGCCGGGCGGTCGGCCTTGGGTGGCGCGGGCCGCTCGCTCCAGACGGGCTCGAACAGCAGCGTTCCGCGTTGCGGCGCGCCGGTCTCGACCGCCTCGGCCGCTCCGAGCCCGCTCGATGCGGCCACGCTGGTGCCGGGGACGTGCTGCGGCAACCAGCAGCGCTCCCTGGCGAACGGGTAGGCCGGCAGGCTCACACGGCGCGGCTGCCACCCTCCGTACAGCCGCTTCCAGTCGACCGCGTCGCCGTTGCACCAACGCTCCACCGCCTGCCTGGCCGAGAGCGCATCTCCCGGCGCGGGCGGCGGCGTCCCGTCCTTGGTACGGCGAACCTGCGCGCGGACCACATCGGGGAGGCCGACGTCACCCGCGACGAACCTGCTCAGCTTGTCCTGCAGGTCCTGCGGCGAGCGCACGACGAGGCCGAGCCGCTCGCTCATCGCCTCGCGGCCGATCTGCAGTGTGTAGGCGATGTCGAGGAGGTCCGCCTCGCCCAGCTCCCGCTGACGGATCGCGTGCAGCAGCCGCCTCGCTCGCTCGAGCAGGCGTTCCTCGTCCTTCGCCGACAGCACGATGGCCGCGTGCTGAGAGGCCGCGGCCGGCCGCTCCTGGGTCGCCCGCGGAATGAACTCCTCGACGATGACGTGCGCGTTGGAGCCGCCCGCGCCGAACGAGGAGATCCCCGCCGCTCTCGGGAGCTCCTGGATCGCGCCCTGTCTGTCGACCGCCGGCCGCTTCCACTCGCTCAGCTGCTGCTGCACATGAAACGGCGAGCTCGCGAAGTCGATGAGCGGGTTCAGCGTCTTCGAGTGCAGGGACGGCGCGAGCTGGCCGTGCTTGAGCTGCAGCAGCACCTTGCACAGCCCGGCCATGCCCGCCGCGCTCTCGCAGTGGCCGATGTTGGACTTGACCGAGCCGATCGCGCAGAACTGCTTCTTGTCCGTGTGGCGGCGGAACGCCTTTGTCAGCCCCGCGATCTCGATCGGATCGCCGAGCGCCGTGCCGGTTCCGTGCGCCTCGATATAGGAGATCTGCTCCGGAGCGACGCCGGACTCCTTCAGGGCCCGATCGACGACGTCCGCCTGCGCGTTGGGGTTGGGGACGGTATAGCCGCTCGTGTTGCCGCCGTGGTTGACGGCGGTCGCCTTGATGACGCCGTAGATCTGATCCCCGTCGGCGATCGCTCGGGCCAGCGGCTTCAGCAGCACCGCGCCGACGCCCTCGCCCGGCACGTAGCCGTCCCCGCCCACGCCGAAGCTCTCGCAGCGCCCGTTGCTCGACGCGAACTTGCCCTGGCCGAGGAAGAGGTACTTGTTCGGGTGGATCGAGACGTTCACGCCACCCGCGATCGCGACCTCGCATTCCCCCCGCGTCAGGCTCTTGCAGGCCAGGTGGATGGCCGTCAGCGAGGAGGAGCACATCGTGTCCACGGCCATGCTCGGCCCGTGAAAGTTGCAGAAATAGGAGACGCGATTGGCGATGGAGGACGGATTGCCGGGGATGGCGACCGGTCGGCCCAGCACCTGCTCCTGCGCCCCGAAGAGCTGGTACTCCTCGTACATCACGCCGACGTACACACCGACGTTCCCCGGCATGCCGGAGCCTCGCGGGGGCTGCAGGGCCTCCCGCGTATACCCGGCGTCCTCCAGCGCCTCGTACACGCACTCGAGGAAGAGCCGCTCCTGCGGGTCCATCAGCTCCGCTTCGCGCGGGGAGATGTTGAAGAAGAGCGGATCGAACCGATCCACGTCGTCGAGGAAGCCGCCCCACTTTGTGTACGTCTTCCCCGGCTTGTCCTTGTCCTCGTCGAAGTACGCGCCGTGCTCCCAGCGCTCTCTGGGGATCTCGGTCAGGCAGTCTCTGCCCTCTCGCAGGTTCAGCCAAAGCTCTTCGAGGTTGCGCGCCTTGGGGAAGCGCCCGGCCACGCCGATGATCGCGATGTCCGCGGGCCCCGACTCGGCGGCGGCCCGCACGGCGTCAAAGCGCCTGCGTCTCCCCGGGCTCGCCGTGGTCTGCGGGGCGAGGGCCGCGCCCTGTGGCGGCTGGACGGGCGGCTCGGGAGCCCGCGGCTCCTCGTCTCGGAACAGCTCACCCAGCCGTTCCCGGTGAGCGTCGAGGAAATATCCCGCCAGCTCGCGGAGGCTCTGGTACTCGAAGAGCAGCGTCTTCGGCAGGGTGCCGAAGGTCTGCTCCAGCTCTCGCGTGAGCTGCGTGATCATGATCGAGTCGAGCCCGTACCGGTCCATCGAGCCGTCCGCGTCGATGCGATCGAGGGGCAGCTGGAGGAACCTGGCCAGCACACCCTTGAGGTGCTGGATGACCTTGTCCTCTAGCGTGGCGCCGCTCTGATCGACGGCGGCCGGGGCCGCGGTGGCCGCCGCGGCCGCCGGCGCCTGCGCCTGCGCCGACGCAGCCCTGGGGCCCTCGCCGGTGGCGCGGACCGCATAACCTTTGATCCGCACGCGAACCCGGCCTTCCGCGTCGCAGAGGTCGATGTCGTAAGTCCGCAGCTTGCCTTCGCTCGAGCGGATGAGCGCCCACATCCGCGAGGTGCAGGGGCCGAACAGCGCCACCTCGGAGATGGCGAACGGCAGCGCCGGCCTCATCTCCCCGGCTGCAATCCACAGCCCCGCGACGGCTTGCAGGGCCGAGTCCATCAGGCTGGGGTGCAGGTAGAAGTCGGACTGAGAGCCCTGCGCGGAGGCCGGCAGCTGCAGCTCCGCGAGCACGATCTCCGCCCCTGCGTGCAGCTGCACGACACCTCGATGGCTCGCCCCGTACTCGATGCCGATGGAGCGATATGCCGCGTAGAGCGCGTCCGCGGACAGCGTCGGCGGGCAGCGCGCCTTCAGCGCCGCGAGCTCCAGGACGGGCGCCTCGGCCAGCGGGGCGCGCGCCGCTCGACCCTGGCCGTGGACGTGTGATCCGGAGTATACCTCGAACGCGAGCTCCCCGTTCTCCTCCGGAAAGAGGCCGAGATGAACGCGGACCGGCTCACCCGCGGCCGTGAGCGGATGCGGCCACACGAGGTCCTTGAGCCGGAGGCCGTCCCAGCCGGCGGCCTGCTGCACGGCGGCGCGCGCCATCTCCAGGTAGGCGACGCAGGGCAGGACCCGCCTCCCTCCGACGACGTGATCGGCGAGGAAGAGCTCCTGCCCCGTGAAGGTCGACGTGAACCGCTGCTCGGAGAGATCCGAGGTGTTCTGCTGGAGGAGCGGGTGAAGATCGCTGCTTCGGGGCGAGCCCAGGCCGGCCTGGAGCTGGCCAATCAGCTCCTTGGCGTCGGCCTTGGACAACCGCTTGCTTTGAACTTCTCCAAAGACATAGCGCAGGAAATCCACTCTAGAGCTCTCCCCAATGAAGGGCTTTCCTTGCCTCTGCAGCAGCGACGTCGATGGATACGGACTGGTCCAGGACGCCGTCGAGGAGCTGCTCCAGGGACGAGTGTGCCCGCCCGTTCTGCAGCACCCCGTTCTGCGGTGTCCCGTTCTGCACCGTACCGTTGTGCAGCGCCCCGTTCTGCACCGTGCCGTTCTGCAGCGCCCCGTTCTGCGGTGTCCCGTTCTGCACCGTACCGTTGTGCAGTACCCCGTTCTGCGGTGTCCCGTTCTGCACCGTGCCGTTGTGCAGCGCCCCGTTCTGCACCGTGCCGTTGTGCAGCGCCCCGTTCTGCACCGTGCCGTTGTGCAGCACCCCGTTGTGCGATGTCCCGTTGTGCAGCACGCCGTTCTGCGCCGTGCCGTTCTGCAGCGTCTTCGAGTGGGCGGATGCCTCCGGGACCCAGTAGCGCTCGCGGGCGAACGGGTAGGTGGGCAGCGGGATCCGGCCGTAGGCCTCCCCCTCGAACAGCTTTCCGTACTCCAGCGAGTAGCCCTGCACGTACAGCTCGGCCACGGCGGAGAGGCGCTCGCGGCGCGCGGCCTCGGCCGCCCCGGCGCACTCCGCGATGCACTGATTGCCGTGGCGGCGGCGCTCCGCTTCTTCGCGCGCCCCGTTCTCGGGGACCTGCGCGTGGAACACCTGCCGCGCGCGGCCGGTCGCGAGCCACTCCCGCAGGGCCTGGCCCAGCTCGCCCGTGGAGCCCACCACGCAGGCGAGGCGGTGATTCAGGTGCTTGCGCCCCGCCATCAGCGTGTAGCTCACGTCGACGCAGTCGAGCCCCGGCTCCCCCTCGCAGCGCGCCGCGAGGCGCTCCGCCTGCTGCCGCAGCTGCGCGTGGCTGAGCGCGGACAGCGCGATCAGATGGGCCGGCTGGCGCGCGCGGCGGCGCTCCGCCGTCGGCGCTTCCTCGATCAGCATGTGGACGTTGGTCCCGCTGAAGCCGAAGGAGCTGACGACCGCGCGCCGCTTCTGATCCGGCGCGACCGTCCATGGCCGCAGGCGGTCGCTCACGTAGAACGGGCTGCCCTGGAGCTGGATGTTCGGGTTTGTGTTGCGGTAGTGCAGCGAGGGGGGCATCTGCTCGTGCTTCATCGACAGCAGGATCTTGAGGATGCCCGCGACGCCCGCCGCCGTGGCCGTGTGGCCGATGTTCGTCTTGATCGAGCCGATGGCGCAGAACCCCTCTCGCCGGGTGTAGTAGCGGAACGCATCGGTCAAGGCGTTGAGCTCGATCGGATCCCCGAGCTTGGTGCCGGTCCCGTGCGCCTCGACCATCTGGATGCTCTCGGGGTCGATCTGGAACGAGTCGTACAGCGAGCGCACCAGGCGCTCCTGCGACTTCGCGCTCGGCGCGGTGATGCCGTTGCTCTGGCCGTCCTGGTTCATGGCCGACGCGCGGATCACGCCGTGGATGTGGTCACCGGCGGCGACCGCGTCCGCGAGGCGCTTCAGCACGAGCACGCCCACGCCCTCGCCCGGAACGAACCCGTCGGCCCGCTCGTCGAACGTGTGGCACCGCCCGGTCGGGGACAACATGCCGGCGCGCTCGGTCGACTCGTAGAACTCGGGCGTGCATTGAATGAACACCCCTCCGGCGAGCGCGACCTCCGTCTCGCCCGACCAGAGCCCCTGGCACGCGAGGTGGATGGCCACGAGCGAGCTCGAGCAAGCGGTGTCGACCGCGATCGCCGGGCCTTGCAGGTCCAGGTAGTAGGAGATCCGGGCCGCGAGGATCGAGCTGGAGTTGCCCCAGAAGACCTGGGCCGGGAGCTTGCTCTTCTCGTCGATCAGGCGCTTGTAGTCGCTGCCCGCCGTCCCGACGTAGACGCCGAATCGCAGGCCCTGCACGGAGTCGCCCGCATAGCCAGCGTCCTCCAGGGCCTTCCACGACTCCTCGAGGAAGACCCGCTGCTGCGGGTCCATGTACGTCGCTTCGAGGCCGGAGATGTTGAAGAAGAGCGGATCGAACTTGTCGATGTCATCGAGGAAGCCGCCCGCGTTGCAGATGCTCTTCTTCTCCGCCAGCGGAGTCCCCTGGTAGCGCTCGGCCAGGTCCCAGCGCGTGATGGGGGTGACCAGGTCCGCGCCGGCCGAGAGGTGGCTCCAGAGCTCGCGTAGGTCCTGCGATCGAGCGAACCTGCCGCTCATTCCGATGATCGCGATGTCTCGCTCGCTCGCGGCGTACGCCTGTACGGGCGGAGCGGGCGCGGGGGGCGGGCTCGCAGCCTGGCTCTCGACCCACCGCGGTCGTGCCACGGGCGCCTGCGGGGGTGCCACGGGCGAATGCAGGGGCGCCACGGGCGCCTTCGGGGGCGCCTCGGGCGCTGGCACGGCCGAAGGCGGCGCCTCGGGTCCGGGCGAGGCCAGCGAGGGCCGGTGCGCCCGGACGATGTGCTGCGACAGCTTGTCCACGCTGCCGTGGTCGAACAGCGATGTCGTCAGCATCTGGATGCCGCACCGCTTGTTGAGCGTGTTGACCAGACGGACGCCGACGATCGAGTCCACGCCGTAGTCGGCGAAGCTGCGGTCGTTCCGGATGCCGCCTGGATCCATCTTCAGGGCTCCGGCGACGCTCTCGCGCACGACCGCCTTCACCGTATCGAGCAGGGAGCCCTCCGGGACCACCTCGCCCGGCGCGCTGCGCGCGACCCGCGCCGGTCGCTCGGGCGCCTGCGCCGGCGCCGGCGCCTGCACCTGCGCCGACGCCTGCGCCGGCTGGTGCTTGAGCTCACGCACGATGAACCGCGACAGCTTGTCCACGCTGCCGTGGTCGAAGAGCGACGTCGTCTGCATTTGGACGCCGTACCTCTTGTTGAGCGCGTTCATCATGCGAACGCCGATGATCGAGTCGACCCCGTAGTCGGCGAAGCTGCGGTCGTCGCGAATGCTGCGTTCGTCCAGCTTCAGCGCCTCGCTCACGCCCTGACGGACGATCCCGCGCACCTGGTCCAGCAGCTGCTCCTCCGACAGCGCCGCGCTCGGCGCCGGCGGTCCGGGTGGAGGCGGCGGCGCGGGGCGCGGCCTCGCGCCCGCCGCGCTCGGCGCCGGCTGGCGGGCGATACCGTCGCTCTCGGCGATGATCAGCTGGTGACCGTACTCGTGCAGCCGCTCGAGCGGGAAGCGGACCGAGCGGTATCCCTCCATCTCGAGGGCCTCCCGCCACATGGAGGGCGGTAGGCCCGGGCTGCCCTGCAGGCGCAGCTCGGGATCCTGGGACAGCCACCACCCCTCCAGGAGCCCGAACGTCAGGTGCAGCCAGAGCGCCCCGTCGCTGATCTCGTTCACAAGGAGCAGGCCGTTCTTCTTCAGGAGCGCCTTCGCATTGCGCAGCGTGTTTCGGATGTTTTTCGTCGCGTGCAACACGTTGGTCGCGATCACCAGGTCGTACTGCCCCTGCGCGACGCCCTGCCCCGCGGCCGGGAGCTCCACATTGAAGAGCTGGCACCTCAGGAACGGGTTATCCCGCCCGAACTTCGTCTCCGCGTGAAGCAGAAACGCACGCGAAACGTCCGTGTAACAATACTCTGCCACATGCTGGCGATACGGCCTCAGCTCGTGGAGGACGATGGCGCTCGTACCGCCGGTACCAGCGCCGATCTCGAGGATCCGCACCTCTGCCGACGCGCTCTGCTGCATGCGCTGCTGGATGAAGATCCCCACCGCGTCGGCCAGCACTTCATTAAAGAGGCGGGCCGGAAACGTGTCCCGGTACACCCCCTCGACGAGCTCCATCGAAGCATTGGGGAACATCACGTCGGTCGCGAGCCGCTGGCCCGTCAGGATGTCGGGCAGCGCCCGCAACATCGCCTCGGCCAGGACCACCTTGCTCTTCAGATCCGGGTCGGCCAGCCACGCGGGCTTGCGCTGGTCCCAGCGCTGCCAGGCGGCCGCTCCGCTCGCGGCGCGGAGGGCCGGGACCGTGAACCGGCCGCCCTGCGCGACGAGGACGCCTCGATCGCGCAGGCGCCGCCACGTCTCCCGGAACCAGAGCTGATGGCGGGGATCCAGCCGGCCCGGCTGCTCGATCAGGTCGATCGACAGCAGCTGGTGCACCAGCAGCTCGTAGAGGAGCTCGTCGAGCTCCCGGAGCTGGGCACCCAGGCTCGGCTTGGCCGGGTCGACGCCGGGGGACGACTCGGTCAGGCGCTTGACCAGCTGCTCGATGACCGAGGGATAACGCTCCCCGAAAGCAAAGAGTCGTTCGCTTATGTCAACTCCGAGAGCCTCATTCAGTGAGATCATCCGAACCACGCCTCCGCGATCGGGTCCAGCTTCGGATCGGGGATGGCCGCGGCCGGTCGTCCTCCGGGAGAGAGCATGGTCCCGTCGCTGCCCCAGGCATTGACCTGCCCAATCGCTGAATCGCCGGCATCAGCCCGCGCCCGCTGCGCACGCCCGCGCCACGCCATCTGTGGCACTTCAGCCTCCACCCCGGATGACCCGATCACGAGGTCCTCCCGGGGTACCGCCTCCACTCTGCTTCTGCGAATGTCAGGTACTCTACTGAGTACACGCCCGCAGATCGCACGTGCTACCCGTGTTACAGTCTCTTGTCAAGACCATCCGCTTTCAATGAAATTATTTAATGGCAGCGGCCAAGCTTGAACCTGCTCCTTTATCTGTGGTACTATGGTTTGTCCTGGCATTCGCGATCGGGGCGAACCGGGAACCTGGGGCCGCGTCGGTACGTCTGAACGACGCAATCATCGAGGCATCTGGGCCTCTACGCCTCACCCAGCCACGCTCCCCGTCGAAAACCTGCTCAGCCGAGCGGGATCTTGCACCCATGTCCGACCCCGTCATCGACGCGCGAGAGATCGAGCCCGGCATCGTCCAGGTCACGATGCAGGACCGGGTCCGGAAAAACGCGCTCTCCCGGGAGCTGGTGACGGCGCTGCACCAGGCGTTCGCCGCGATCGGCGAGAACGAGCGCTGCAAGACGGTGATCCTCACCGGCTACGACAGCTACTTCTGCACCGGCGGCACGAAGGACGGGCTGCTCAGCATACAGGGCGGAGACCTGCAGTTCACCGACCTGAAACTCCACAGCCTCGCGCTGGACTGTAGGGTCCCCGTGATCGCGGCCATGCAGGGGCACGGCATCGGCGCGGGCTTCGCGATGGGGCTCTTCGCGGACGTCGTGCTCCTGAGCCGGGAGAGCGTTTACACGTGCAATTACATGAACTTCGGGTTCACCCCGGGAATGGGGGCCACGTACATCGTGCCGAAGAAGCTGGGCCTCAGCCTGGGCGAGGAGATGCTGTTCACGGCGGGCCGGTACATGGGGGCCGAGCTGGAGCGGCGCGGCGTGCCGTTCCGAGTCGTACCTCGCAACGAAGCGCTGACCCTGGCCCTGGAGGTGGCTCGCTCCCTGGCCGAGAAGCCGCGCCTCTCGCTCATCCTGCTCAAGGACAACCTGGTCGCCAGCCTGCGCGCGGAGCTGCCGGCCGCTATCGCGCGGGAAGTGCAGATGCACGAGGCGACGTTCCACTCGCCCGAGGTCAAGGAGCGCATCGACGCGCTGTTTGGGAGATAGACGAGAGATGGCGGCCGCCCGCGAGATCAAAGAGGTCGTTCACCCCTTCCAGAAGCTATCGAACTTCCGCGACATCGGCGGCCTGAAGACGGCGGACGGCCGGGCGGTCCGGGCCGGCGTGCTGTTCCGCTCGGACGCGCCGCATCGCCTGGACGCCGGAGACCTCGTCAAGCTGCGGGGGCTCGGCATCAAGCTGATCTGCGATCTGCGCTCTCCAGAGGAGAGCCAGAAGAAGCGGCTGCGCCTGCCGGATGGATCGATCCGGACGGTCTGTGTCCCCCTCCACGAGCAGGCGACCCAGGACGGCAGCCGCAAGAAGCTGCTCGGCTTCCTGTTCGGCAAGACCGGCGACGACCGGTTCCGGGAGTTCAGCAGAGGCTATTACCACCACATGGCGTTCGAGCAGACGGGTCGCGTCCGCGAGATCATCACGCTCCTCTCCGAGGAGCAGAACCTCCCGGCCTTGATCCACTGCACCGCGGGCAAGGACCGCACCGGCTTCCTGGCGGCCGTGATCCAGCTGCTGGTCGGCGTGCCCTACGAGGTGGTGATGGAGGACTACCTGCGGACGAACGACTACTTCGGGCCGCGCCTGGAGAAGCTCATCAAGGTGATGCGGGTCGCGACGCTGGCCCAGGTTTCGCAAGAGCGCTTAAGGTTGATCCTGATGGCGCACCCCGAGTTCCTGAACGAGGTGCACGAAAACATCGTGAAACAGTACGGTGCTATCGAGGGTTACCTCCGCGAGGCTTGCGGGCTCGAACACGACACGCTGCAAAAGCTCAAGGACCGGCTCCTCACGTGAGCTCTCCGGCGGCGGGACCGCGAACGCCACGAGGGTAGGGAGCGAGACCGTAAGCCGATTGTAACCTCGAGTGCCCACGTCATGAAAGGAGGCCCCTCGCAGCCGCCCCGATCGAGGACCTCCGTGGCCACATGGTGCAGCGCCGGGCGGCCGTGGTTGCGTTCGACCCTCTGGAAAGCGACGCAGCCATCCTCCGAAAGGCGAATCGAACAATGACAACGCGACCGATCGTCTTCATGTTCTCTGGTCAAGGCTCGCAGTATTACCAGATGGGCAAGGAGCTATTCCGGGAGGTTCCGGCGTTCCGGCAGTGCCTGCTCCGCCTGGACGAGCGGGTGAAGTCGACGATCGACGTCTCCCTCGTGGACCACCTGTACGACGAGAAGAAGCGGCTCAGCGACAGGTTCGACCGCACGCTGTACACGCACCCGGCGATCTTCATGGTGGAGTACGCCCTGGCGCAGGCGCTGATCGAGCGCGGGGTCCGGCCGGACTACGTCGTCGGCACCAGCATGGGTGAGCTCGCGGCGGCGGCGGTGGCGGGCGCCCTGCCGGCCGAGGATGCTCTGGACCTCTTGATCCAGCAAGCCAAGGCGCTGGAGACCCACGCTCGACCCGGCGGGATGCTCGCCGTCATCCACGACCCCGAGCTCTATCACCGGGACCCCGTGCTCTCCCGGAACAGCGAGCTGGGCGCGGTGATGTTCGACGCCCAGTTCGTCGTGAGCGGCGCGCAGGATCGCCTGCTGGAGATCGAGGGCCACCTGAAGAGGCACGACATCGTCTGCGTCTCCCTCCCCGTCACCCAGGCGTTCCACTCATCGCTGATCGATCCGGCGGGCCCCCACTTCCAGCGAATCCTCGACGCGGCCGCGCTCGGCGCGCCGCGCATACCGATGATCTCGTCGGTCGACGGGAGGCCGCTCGGGCGGGTGCCGCAACGCTACTTCTGGGACGTCATCCGCCAGCCGATCCAGCTGCCCAAGGCGTTGATGGAGCTGGAGCGGCAGCAGAACCACGTGTACCTGGATCTCGGCCCGGCGGGCACGCTGGCGACCGTGATCAAGCGAAACATCACGCCGCGTACGCAGTCGGCGGGGTTCGCGACGATGACGATGTTCCACCAGGACGTGAGGAACTTCAACCTCATCGTGGAACAGTGGGCGCGCTCAGGACAGGCCCCGGCGCCCGCGCGGCCCCCGGCCCCCGCCGCCGCCCCCGTGGCTCCCGCCGCCCCCGTGGCTCCAGCCGCCGCCCCCGTGAAGGCGCAGCCGGCGCGCCAGCTGACCGCCTGCGTGTTCCCGGGACAGGGCTCGCAGGCGCGTGGCATGGGCGGCGCCCTGTTCGACGAGCTCGCCGACCTGACGGCGAGGGCCGACCGGATCCTCGGTTACTCGATCAAGGACCTTTGCCTGAACAACCCGGACGAGCGCCTGGGCCAGACCCAGTACACCCAGCCGGCCCTCTACGTGGTCAACGCGCTGAGCTACCTGAAGAAGGTGAGGGAGACGGGGGTCACCCCGGACTACGTGGCAGGCCACAGCCTGGGCGAATACAACGCGCTGTTCGCGGCGGGGGTCTTCGACTTCGAGACCGGGCTGAAGCTCGTCAAGAAGCGCGGCGAGCTGATGAGCCAGGCGCGGGGCGGCGGCATGGCCGCCGTCATCGGCTTGACGAAGGGCCAGGTGCAGGACGTGCTGGTGAAGAACGGGCTGACCGGCATCGACATCGCGAACTACAACTCGAGCGGCCAGATCGTCATCGCCGGGCTGAAGGACGAGATCGTCAAGGCCCAGCCGGTCTTCGAGGCCGCGAGCGTGCGCGCGTACATCCCGCTGAAGGTGAGCGGCGCGTTCCACTCGCGCTACATGGCGATCGCCGAGCGGAGCTTCGAGGAGTACCTCGACACCTTCACCTTCTCGCCCCTGTCGATCCCCGTCATCTCGAACATCCACGCCAGGCCGTACGAGCAAGCCGAGGCCAAGCGGAACCTCGTCAAGCAGCTCACGCACCAGGTCAACTGGTTCGACAGCATGCGTTACCTGCTCGCGCTGGGCGAGATCGACATCCAGGAGGTCGGGCCTGGGAACGTCCTGACCAAGCTCACCGCGACGATCCGCCGGGAAGCACGGTCATGACCACCGGACGAAAACAGGACATTGCGATCATCGGGATGGCCTGCCGGTTTCCCGACGCGGCGGGCCCTCAGCAGTACTGGCGCAACCTGGCGCAGGGCAAGAACGCCATCCGCACCGTCCCGCCGGATCGCTGGCGGTGGGAGGACTACTTCGGCGATCCGCAGAAGGAGGAGAACAAGACCAACAGCAAGTGGGGCGGCTTCATCGAGGACGTGGACAAGTTCGATCCGCGCTTCTTCTCGATCTCGCCGAAAGAGGCCAACTACATCGATCCGCAGCACCGCCTGTTCATCGAGGCGGCCTGGCACGCGATCGAGGACGCCGGCTATGCGCCGAGGGAGCTGTCGGGCAAGAGCGTCGGCGTCTACGCCGGCGTCTCGAAGAACGATTACGCAGAGCTGATCGGGACCAAGATCAGCGCGTTTGTCTCCACCGGGACCGTGCACTCGATCCTGGCCAACCGGGTCTCGTACTTCTTCAACTTCCGCGGCCCCAGCGAGGCGATCGACACGGCCTGCTCCAGCTCCCTTGTCGCGCTGCACAACGCCGCCCGCGACCTCCGGGACGGCGAGTGCGAGGTGGCCCTCGTGGGCGGCGTCAACGCGCTGTTGAGCCCCCGGATGTACATCTCCCACGCGAAGTCAGGCATGTTGTCGGCGGACGGGCAGTGCAAGACGTTCGACCGGGCGGCCAACGGGTACGTGCGGGGCGAGGGCGTCGGCGTCCTGGTGCTGAAGGCGCTCGACCGGGCGCTCGTGGACCAGGATCACATCCTCGGCGTCATCAAGGCGACGGCGGTGAACCACGGCGGGAAGGCCAATTTCCTCACCGCGCCCAACGTGTCCGCGCAGGCGGAGGTCGTCTATACCGCCCTGAAGAAGGCCGACGTCGACCCGCGCAACATCACGTACATCGAGGCGCACGGCACGGGAACTCCCCTGGGGGACCCGATCGAGATCAACGCCCTGAAGAAGGCGTACGCGCAGTATTTCGAGGACAAGGGCATCGCGCCGCTCGACCACACCTGCGGGCTGGGGTCGGTGAAGACGAACATCGGCCATCTGGAGAGCGCCGCGGGCATGGCCTCGATCATCAAGGTCCTCCTCGCGATGAAGCACGGCGTGCTCCCGGCGGTCGTGCACTTCAACGAGCTCAACCCCTACATCAACCTGGAGGGGTCGCCGTTTTACATCCTCGAGCGGAGCGCCGAGTGGAGGGCGCGGGAGCTCGATGGCGAGGTGCAGCCGAGGCAGGCGGCCGTCAGCGGGTTCGGCATGGGCGGCGTGAACGCGCACGTCATCCTCGAAGAGCCGCCGAAGAGGACCCCGCGCCGCGAAAAGAGCGCCGGGAAGGAGCTGCTCCTCCTCTCCGCCAGGGAGGGGCGGGTCCGCGCGCAGGCGCAGCAGCTCCTCGATCACCTCCGCTCGGAGGAGGGCAAGCAGCAGCCGCTGGGGGACATCGCGTTCACCCTGATGTTCGGTCGAGCCGAGTTCCCCGAGCGGCTCGCGTGCATCGCGACGAGCACGGAAGAGCTCGCGGACCAGCTGGAGCGCTTCCTCCGGGGCGAGCTCCCTGCGTCGTGCTACGCGGGGACGGCGTCCGAGAGCCAGGGCCACGCCCCGATGACGGGCGACCTCGCGGAGCTCGCGGAGGGCTGGGTGAACGGGGCCGAGGTCGAGTGGGATGTCGCGTCGTTCCATGGACAGCGCGTCTCCCTCCCCGGCTATCCGTTCGCCAGGCAGCGCTGCTGGTTCGAGGAGAGCCCCCCTGCCCCCGCGCTTGCCCCTGCCCCTGCCGGCAAGCCGGCACCCGCTGAAGGCCCCGCCGAGCGGCCCGCGGCGACCGGTGCTCGCGCGGTCACGGTCTCTCCCGCCGAGGAGATGGTCCGAGACCATGTCGTTCGGGGCGAGAAGATGCTCCCCGCCGTGGGGTACCTGGAGCTGGTCCGCCAGGACCTGCCGCCGGAGGCGCAGGCCTTCAACTTTTCGAACGTGTACTGGCTGAAGCCCACCCGCTTCGGCGACGCCCCGCAGGCGCTGACGATCGAGCGGGCGGGCCGGATCTTCACGATCAAGACCGGCGCCGAGGTGCACTGCCGCGGCAGCGTGGAAGCGCAGCCGGCGCTCCCGCCGAGCGAGACGCTCGATCTCCAGGCGATCCTCGCGCGTTGCACGTCATCGAGCGGGAAGGAAGAGCTCTACCGTCTGTTCGCCCGCAACGGCCTCGAGTACGGCCCATCGTTCCAGGTCCTCGAGACGCTTCGCTGGAACGAGCAGGAGGCGGTCGGCACGGTCGACCTGGAGAACGCGGGCCGCTGCGCGGCGGGCATCCTGGACGGCGGTTTTCAGTCGGCAGTCGGGCTGAGCGCCAGCAACGAGACGACGGGCGGCACGCAGTTCGTGCCCTATCTCGCGGAGAGCTTCCACAGGGCGAGCCGCCTTTCGGACGTGCGCCATTACTACGTGAAGCAGCAGCCGACCGCCGCGAAGGGCGTTATCGCCTTCGACGTGTACTACTGCGACGGCCGCGGGCAGGTGCTCGCCGTGCTGCGCAAGCTCACAAAGCGTGCCCTGGAGAAGGACCGGGACGCGATCCACTACTACACCGCCGGATGGCGCGAGGACCCGGGAGCCGCCGGCGCCCCCGCCGTCTCGGGGGCGCTCCTGATCAACGGCGAGGTCGAGCTCGACGCCGGCACCCCGCACCGCGCGCTGCAGCTGGGCGAGGCCGATGGTCCGGAGGAGGTCGCGAGCGCGCTCGCAGGCCTGCGCTCGAGCCAGTTCGATTTCAGCCACGTCATCGTCCGGGCGGTCGATCCGGGCCGTGGAGATCTGCGGACGCTGCTGGTGCTGGCTCAGGCGCTGATCAAGGCCAGGTTGAAGCACGCGATCAAGCTCCTCTATGTCGGCGCGGATCTCGGGGCCGCGGAGCTGCCGTACCTGTTCGCGGCGGGCGGCCTGGCCCGCACCTTGAAGTACGAGTATCCGCGCATCGATCTCGAGGTGGTCGGCTTCGACGAGGGCGTCGATTGGCGGGGGGCGTTGCGCAACGAGCTGCGCCTCCAGGCCGCGCCCCTTCACGAGGTCCTCTACCGAGGTGGCCAGCGCTTCTCGCGCGCGATCACCAGCGTGGCCGTGACCGGTCCGGAGCGAGACGTCCCGCTCCGGAGAGGCGGGGTCTACCTGATCACCGGAGGAACGGGCGGGCTTGGCCAGGTCTTCGCCGAGCTCCTCGCGCGGACCTCGCAGGCGCGACTGGCCCTGATCGGCCGGCGGGCGCGGGACGGAAAGATCGACGCCCTGCTGGAGTCGATCGGAAAGCTCGGTGGGTCGGCCATCTATCTACAGGCCGACATCGGAGACGAGCGAGCCCTGATGAGCGCTGTCGGCGCGGCGCGGGAGCAGCTCGGACCGATCAACGGCGTGCTCCACGCCGCCGGCGTCATCGAGGACAGCTTCATCCTGCGCCAGTCGGCCGAGTCGTTCGAGAGGGTCATCAACCCGAAGATCCAGGGGACGGCGCTTCTGGATCGCGCGACGGCCGAGGACGGCCTCGACTTCTTCGTGATGTTCTCGTCGGTCGCCTCGCTGATGCCGAACCAGGGGCAGTGCGCCTACGCCTCCGGCAACGGCTTCATCGATCACTTCGCCGCCTACCGCGGGCAGCTGGCGGCGGAGAACCGACGGAGCGGCCTCACGCTGGCGATCAACTGGCCGCTTTGGGCGAGCGGCGGCATGCAGGTCACGGCCGAGGAGAAGCAGCACCTGCTGCGCGTCTTCGGCATGCAGCCGCTCTCCACGGAGAGCGGCCTCGCCCTGTTCGAGAAGGCGCTCCGCATGGCCGGAGGCCAGGGCCTGGGACAGCTCGCCGGGATCGAGGGGGACAAGGCCAAGATCGACCATCACTTCCACGTCGAGGAGCGCCCGGCGGCGGGCGGAGCGCCGGAGGAGCTGCTCCCGAAGCTCGTCCGGAGAGATCTTCACGGCATCGTCGCCCAGGCCTTCCGGATCCCGCCCGGGAAGGTCCGGGGCAACACGTCCTTCGCGGAGCTCGGGGCCGAGTCGCTCGCGCTGCTCACGATGACACGGCTCCTCAACCACACCTTCGCGATCGACTTCAAGCCGACGCTGCTGTTCGACTACGGGACACCTCAGCAGATCGAGGATCACATTCTGAAGGACAAGCGGGACGAGGCGCTGCAGAGTTATGCCAGGCTCGGTGCCACGGGCGCGCTCTACCGCAGCACGGGGCTGATCGATCTCGACAGGTCGGACGCGAGCCAGGGGGCCTTCCAGCGCCGCTACGACAACCGCGAGTTCTACATGGTCGACCACGTGGTGGGCGGCAAGTACAACGTGCCCGGCGCCTGCTACATCGAGATGGCGCGCCAGGCCGGCTGCCTGGCGCAGCCCGGCGAGAAGGTCGTCAGGCTGACAAACAACTACTGGGCGAAGCAGCTGTCCTCCAGCGGCGAGCCGTTCATCGCGTACCTCGATCTGCAGCGGAAGGATGGGAGAGCGGACTACACCATCTACAGCAAGGACGAGGCGGGGCAGCAGGTCACCCACGCGACCGGCTCCATCCACTATGCCTCGTTCGAGGAGGGGGGCGGGGCGGCCGCCGTCCTGGACCTGGCGGCCATCCGAAGGCGCTGCATCGCCCGCCGGACGCGCGAGGAGGTGTACGAGCAGATCCACGCAGAGGGCTTGAAGGTCGGCCCGACGTTCATGCCGATGCAGGACATCGTGCTCAGCGAGCGGGAGGCGCTGGCGACGCTGGAGCTGCCGGAGTCGATAGAGGAGACCTACTGGGACTACCTCCTGCACCCGACCATGCTGACGGGCGTCTTCCAGACAGCGATCATCAACAACCGGTTCCACGGCGACGATCAGCGCGATTTCATCCCGATCGCGATCGAGCGCATCGAGGTGCTGCGCCCGATTCCTAGGCGATGCCTCGTGTACTCGCAGGTCAGCCCGAAGACCGCCAGCAACCGGGACATCAAGAAGTTCGACTTGACCGTGTGCGACGAGTCCGGCCACGTGCTCGCCAAGCTGACGGACTTCGTGTTGAAGACGACCGTCTCCTCCAGGGAGACGGCCCCGCAGGTCGCCGTGGCCGCGCCCGCAGCGAGCACGGCCGACCTCCGGCCGCGCGTGCTGGCGTACCTGAGAAACCTGCTCGCTCCGGTCCTCGGCATCGAGCCGGCCGCGTTCAAAGCGGACGAGTCGTTCGAAGCGTACGGCATCAACTCCGTGCTGATCCTGGAGCTGAACAAGGTCCTGGAGACCGAGCTCGGCGGCGACCTGTCGCGGACCCTGTTCTTCGAATACAAGAACCTCGCCGAGCTCTCCAGCTACCTCGCGGAGGAGCATCGCGAGGCGCTCGCCGGCAAGCTCCGCCCGCCGGGCGCGTCCGCGCCGGCTCCGGGGCCGGCGCCAGCCATGGCGGCCGCGGGCGAGCCCGCCGCGGCGGCGGGCGCAGCGGACCTCCGCCAGCGCGCGCAGGAGCTCCTCCGCAGGCTGCTCGCTCCGGCGATCGGCATCGAGCCCTCCGCCCTCAAGCCGGGAGAGTCGTTCGAGTCGTACGGGATCAACTCGGTGATGATCCTGGAGCTGAACAAGGTGCTGGAGAACGAGCTCGGCGGCGAGCTATCGAAGACGCTCTTCTTCGAATACAAGAACCTCGGCGAGCTGACCGACTACTTCGTGGAGGAGCACCGGCAGGCGCTCTCCAGCAAGCTCGGGGCGCCGCCGGCGAGCGAGGAGCCGGCGCGTGCTGCGGAGCCGGCGCGTGCGGCAGAGCCGACGCGCGCTGCGGAGCCGATCTTCGCCCCGCTCCCCGCGCGGGTGAAGCAGATCGAGCCCGTCCCGGTGGCGCCCGTCGCGGCGGCGCCCGCCCCCAGCGAGATCGCGATCATCGGGGTGGCCGGGCGCTATCCGCACGCCGACACGCTGGAGGCCTTCTGGGCGAACCTGAAGGCGGGCCGCGACAGCATCGAAGAGATCCCGCCCGATCGCTTCGACTACGCCCCGTTCCATGACCCGGACCGGGGCGCGGGGAAGCTGTACAGCAAGTGGGGCAGCTTCATCGACGACGTCGACAAGTTCGACCCGCTGTTCTTCAACATCTCGCCGCGCGAGGCCGAGCTGCTCGACCCGCAGGAGCGGCTCTTCCTCCAGACGGTCTGGCACACGCTGGAGGACGCCGGGTACACCCGCCAGGGCCTGCGCGGCAGCAAGGTGGGCGTGTTCGTCGGCGCGCTCTGGCAGCCGTACCTGGAGCTGGCCGTGCTGGCGCGCCAGCACGGCGATCCGGTCGGACCGAGCACCTTGCTCTACAGCATCGCCAACCGCGTCTCCTATTATTGCGACTTCAGGGGTCCGAGCATGGCGATCGACACGGCCTGCTCGTCGTCGTTCACGGCCCTGCACCTGGCCTGCCAGAGCATCCGGAGCGGCGAGAGCGAGCTGGCGATCGCGGGCGGGGTGAACCTGTCGGTCGGAGCGAGCAAGTACCTCTTCCTCAGCCAGAACAACTTCCTCTCTTCCGACGGCCGCTGCCGGAGCTTCGGCGCGGGCGGCGACGGCTACGTGCCCGGCGAGGGCGTGGGGGCCGTGCTGTTGAAGCCGCTGCACAAGGCCGTGCAGGACGGCGATCACATCTACGGCGTGATCAAGGCGACGGCGGTCAACCACGGTGGCAAGACCAACGGCTACACCGTGCCGAATCCGAACGCCCAGGCCGAGATGATCCGGGAGGCGCTGGAGCAGGGTCAGGTCCACCCGCGCGCGATCTCCTACATCGAGGCTCACGGAACCGGGACGGCCCTGGGCGATCCCATCGAGATCACCGGGCTGACAAAGGCTTTCTCCAGGCAGACCCGCGAGCGAGCGTATTGCGCGATCGGCTCGGTCAAGTCGAACATCGGGCACCTCGAGGCCAGCGCGGGCATCGCGGGGCTGACAAAGGTCCTGCTCCAGATGCAACATCGGCAGATCGCGCCGTCCCTGCACTCGGCGGTGAAGAATCCGAACCTCGATCTGGCGCACACCCCGTTCGTCGTCCCGCAAGAGCTGACCGAGTGGAGACGACCCGTGGTGGCGATCGACGGGGTCGAGAAGGAATACCCGCGCATCGCCGCGATCTCTTCGTTCGGAGCGGGCGGCTCGAACGCCCACGTCCTTGTCGAGGAGCACACCCCGGCGAAAAGCGGCCGCGCGAGCGCCCCCGAGGCCCTGCCGGTGGTGATCGTCCTGTCCGCCAGGAACGAGGGCCGCCTGCGCGAACGAGCGAGGCAGCTGGCCGAGGCGATCCAGTCCGGCCGATACACGGACGAAGACCTGGTGGACATCGCCTACACGCTCCAGGTGGGGCGCGAGGAGATGGAGGAGCGCCTGGCGCTGGTGGCGAGCTCTGTTCGAGAGGTGGCGGAGAAGCTCGACGGCTTCCTTGAGGGCCGTCCGGAGACCGACGGCGTGGTTCGCGGTCAGGCGGACGGTGGCCGGGGGCTCCTTGGCGTGTTCGGCGACGAGGAAGAGGATCTCCAGGAGATCGTCGACAAATGGTTGCGCCAGAAGAAGCACGCGAAGCTGGCCAAGCTCTGGGCATCCGGCCTGTCCTTGGGGTGGAGCCGGCTCTACGGCGAAGCAAAGCCTCGGCGGATCTCCCTGCCGGTCTATCCGTTCGCCAAGGAGCGCTATTGGCTGCCGGAGACGGCGACGGGGGCCCCGAGCGCCAGCGCCGCTCGCGCCCTGCCCGAGAGGGCCGCGACGCGGCCGGGCTCGGTGGCTAGGGCCGTCCTTCACCCGCTCGTGCACGAGAACACCTCGAGCGTGGACAAGCTCCGGTTCTCGTCGACGTTCGATGGGCGGGAGTTCTTCCTTGCCGATCACATCGTCGGCGGGCGGTTGATCCTCCCGGGCGTCGCCTACCTGGAGATGGCGCGCGCCGCCATCGCCCAGGCGGTGGAGGCTGCCGGCGCCGAGGCCAGGGCGATTCGCCTCCACGATGTGGTCTGGATCCAGCCGATCGTCGTCCACACGAAGGCGCAGCGCGTTCACGTCGCGCTGGAGCCGCAAGGGGATCACACCTTCCGGTTTTCGATCCATGACGGCGCGGAGGACGCGGTGGAAGGAGAGGAGTCCCCCTTCTCCCAGGGGCTCGTCTCGATCGCCGGAGCGCAGGCGGCTCCGTTCGTCGATCTCGCGGCCGTCCGGGCGCGCTGCGTGAGGAAGGCGATGACCCACGAGCAGTTCTACGAGACCATGCAGGCCAAGGGCTACCGTCACGGCCCCACGCTGCAAGGCGTCGAGGCGGTCTATTTCGGAGCGGGCGAGACGCTCGCCAGGTTCTCGCTGCCGGCGCCGGCCGAGCCGACCGAGCACGACTTCGTGCTGCACCCGAGCATGCTGGACTCGCCGATCCAGGTCGGGATCGGCATCGCGCTGGACTTCGCCGCCGACCCGCACCGGGTGCGCCGGACGGTGCTGCCGTTCTCGCTGGATGGATTGGAGATCTTCTCCCGTTGTCCGCAGAACATGTGGGCGGTGCTGACCGACAGCTCGGACTCGGATGCCAGCACCCGCAAGCTGGACATCGACCTGTGCGACGAGCACGGCACGGTGTGCGTGCGCATGAAGGGGTTCGCCTCTCGCGTGCTGGAGGAGCAGCCGAGCGCCGAAGCAGCCCGCCCGCAAGCGCAGGAGCAGGCCGTCATGCTCAGCCCTGTCTGGGCGCCGGTGCAGGTGGAAGGCGGCCCGCAGCACCCCGCGCCGACCGAGCGGGTGGTCCTCATCGCCGAGCCGGGACGCAGCCGAGCGATGATCGAGCAACACCACCCCGCGGCGCAGATCGTGGAGCTCGGCCGTCACGATACGGTCGAGACGGTGACGAGCAAGCTGCGCGCGTGCGGTTCGATCGAGCACGTGATCTGGGTGGCGCCGGATGCGCCCGTCAGCGGCGCCGATGACGAGGCGATCATCGCGTCGCAGCGGGGTGGCGTCCTGCAGTGCTTCCGGATGGTGAAGGCGCTGCTCGCCCTGGGCTACGGGGCACGCTCGCTGGGCTGGACGGTGATCACGGTCCAGAGCCAGGCGCTCCACGCGCGCGAGGCGGTCAACCCGGCGCACGCGAGCGTCCACGGGCTCATCGGCTCGCTGGCGAAGGAGCACCCGGGCTGGCGCATTCGCCTTGTCGATCTTCCGCGCGAGGGTGCCTGGCCGCTGCCGGAGGTGTTCAGGCTGCCGCCGGACGAGAAGGGCAACGCGCAGGCGTACCGCCACGGCAGGTGGCACGCGCAGCAGCTTCTACCGTTCGAAGCGTCCGAGTCGCTCGCGGACAAGGTCCCGTACCGCACGGGGGGCGTCTACGTGGTGATCGGGGGCGCGGGCGGCATCGGCCATGCGTGGACGGAGTACATGATCCGGAACCACCGCGCCCATGTGGTCTGGATCGGCCGCCGCGCCAAGGATGCGGAGATCCAGGGCAAGCTGGATCGCCTGGCCGCCCTCGGCCCCGCGCCGCTGTACATCTCGGCCGACGCGACCGACCAGGAGGATCTGCGCCGCGCCTACCGGGAGATCAAGCGGCGCCACGCGGCGGTGCACGGAGTTCTCCACTCGGCGATCGTGCTGAGCGACTACTCCCTGGCGAACATGCCGGAGAGCCAGTTCGAGGCCGCGCTGTCCGCGAAGGTGGACGTGAGCGTGCGCATCGCGCAGGTCTTCCGGGAGGAGCCGCTCGACTTCGTGGTGTTCTTCTCGTCGTTGAACTCGTTCTTGAAGCCGCCGGGCCAGAGCAACTACGCGGCGGGCTGCACGTTCAAGGACGCGTTCGCCTCTCAGCTGGCCAGGCAGTGGCCCTGCGCCGTCAAGGTGATCAACTGGGGCTTCTGGGGGAGCATCGGCGTCGTGGCCTCCGACGTCTATCGGGCGAGGATGGCCCAGATCGGCATGGGCTCGATCGAGCCCGAGGAGGCGATGGGGGCGATGGAGACGCTGCTCGCGACGCCCCTGAACCAGCTGGCCTTCCTGAAGTCCCGGCAGGGCATGGCGTAGTCGAGACGGCGTGCCCCCGCCGTTCACCGAAGCGGGGCGATCTCAGCCGACCACCTGGACTCCGAGTCCAGCGCACGGTTGAGCTTGACACGGAATAGTCCATTCAATCCGGACACTTACGACTGGGGCCTGCATGCGAGTCTCTTTCCTGGGCGTCAACGCCCTGCTGTTCACGATCTGCTTCAGCTTTCGCCTGATCGACGTCTTCTTGATCCACGCGTCCCAGACCTGGGAGACGCTGAACCTGACGAAGATGTTCGGCGTCTTGGTCATCATCGCCTATCTCGTCATCACGAAGCAAACGCCCGGCAAGATCGGCTTTGCAGGGCGCGACATGCTGAAGGGCCTGCGGTTCGGCGGCGCCGCGATCCTGTTCAGCTTCTTCCTCGCCTATTCGACGGAGCTCCTCCTGCTGCACATGGCGGGCGAGAACCCTAGGGTGATCATCACGGCCCTGGGCCTGTCGTTGCAAACGAAGTATGCGGTCAGCGGCGGCCTGACATTCGCGTTGACCCTGCTCGCCTCGAACCTGATCAACTCGGCGATGGAAGAGGGGCTGTTCCGCGGGATCATGCTCCGGGAGAGGACCCTCAAGACGAACCTCGCCCAAGCGCTCTTCTTTGGCTTGTGGCAGATCGTCTGGACCCTCAAGGATTATCACGATGGCCGCCTGGACCTGGGCCATTTCATCGCGCTGTCGATAGGCATCACCATCGCGGCCGCCATCATTGGATTCGCGTTCGGCCTCGTGGACACGATCACGAACAGCTCGTGGAGCTCCTGGACGGCGCACATCGTGAACAATTCGTTCTTCAACTACGTCGCCGTCCGGTCGGGCACCGACACCCTGAATCACCACAGAAACCTCCGAGAGGTCATCGTGATGCTCGTCTTTCTGAGCATCGGCGTGATTGGGTATTATTTCTGGTCGAAGGGACGGGAGCGCGGAGCCCCCGGGTTCGCGGGCGTGCCTGCGCGCCTCGCGGACCCGCCGGTGCCCTGAGGCAGCGCGGGTTCTGAACGGGCTCATCAGCCCGTCGTGCCATCGCCAGGAGCGTGCACCCCGGTCGCAAGGCTTTGGACGCACCTCTTCCTATCCACTAGAATCGATGCCCAAGATGGACATCGGTCGCGAAATCTCGTCACCCTCACCCAAGGTCCTGGCGGATCCTTACGCGTTCTACGCCCAGCTGCGGAAGATGGGGCCCGTCATCCCCATCAAGCACCCCGTGCTCGGGAAGGGATACCTGATCACGCGGAACGAGGATGTATTCAGCGGTCTGAAGGATCCTCGGCTCGTCAACAATCGCGCCAACGCCGTGGAGGGAGGCGCCGGCCTCCTGGACCAGTGGTGGATACCGCGGATCCTCCGGCTCCTCCAGAAGATCATGCTGATGCAGGACGAGCCGGATCACCGCCGCCTCCGGGATCTCATCCACAAGGCCTTCACCCCGCGCATGATCGAGCGCCTGACCCCCCGGATAGACGAGCTTGTCGACGAGCTCTTGAACAAGGCCGCGAAGAAGCCCGTCGTCGATCTCATCGCCGACTTCGCGCTGCCCCTGTCGCTGAACCTCATCTCCGAGATGCTGGGCGTCCCCGAGGAGGAGCGGCTGGGCTTCTTTCGGGCGCAGAGCCGGCTCGTCGAAGGCCTGGCGGGCGCCAACGTCGCCGGGCTCGTCCTCGCCTTTCCCACGGCGATCGGACTGGCTCGCTTCTTCGGCCGGCTGCTCGCGCTGCGCCGCGAGCGGCCGGGCGACGATCTGACGTCCGCGCTCATCCGCGCGGAGCAGGCGGGGGATCGCTTCACCGAGGATGAGCTCGTCTCGATGATCTTCATGCTGCTGCTCGCCGGGCACGACACGTCGATGAACTTCATCGGCAATGGCACGCTCGCGCTGCTGGATCACCCCGACCAGCTCCAGAAGCTCTACGACCGGCCCGAGCTGATCGACTCCGCCGTCGAGGAGCTGCTGCGCTTCAGCGGCCCCGTGGGGCACGCGGCGCCGCGGTTCGCCCGGGAGGACATCGAGATCCAGGGCCACAGGATCCCGAAGGGGAGCCTCGTGCTGATGCTGTTCGAGTCGGCGAACCGCGACGAGGCGGCGTTCGTGGACCCGGGCCGGCTGGACATCGAGCGGACCCCGAACCGGCACGTGGCGCTCGGCTACGGCATTCACTACTGCGTGGGAGCGCCGCTGGCCCGGTACGAGGGCCGGAGCGCGTTCCTCAAGCTGGTGCAGCGCTTTCCGAAGATGCGCCTGGCGGTGCCCCGGCAGGAGCTGATCTGGCGCAAGAACCTGGCGATGCACGGGTTGAAGTCCCTGCCCATGGTCCTTTCGCCGTCCGCCGGGAGGTGATGCGCGCGATCGCCGCGAGCCCCCGGCTCGGGTGACGCGCGGGCCGCGCGGTGGCAAGGTCCTCCGACGCATGAGCGACCGTTCAACCATCATCGATGTTCCGCCGCGCTTTCGCGTGGTCGCCGGTCCGTGGGACGCGGAGGTCGACGAGCGCACCATCGTCCTCGGTCCAAGCCACGCGTTCGGCGATGGCCGGCACGAGAGCACGCGGATGTGCCTTCAAGCGCTCGCGTCGTTCGCGCCGCGGAGCGGCTTCCGCCTCTTCGACGTCGGGAGCGGGACGGGCATCCTCTCGATCGGCGCCGCGAAGCTCGGGGGCGAGGCGATCGGGGTCGACATCGATGCCAGCGCGATCGCGGTCGCGGAGGACAACGCGCGGCGGAGCGCCGTGGTGGCTCGCGTGAGCTTCGCGACGACGTGGCCGGAGGGGACGTTCGACATCGTCGTGGCCAACATCCTCCGCGATGTGCTCTTGGAGCTCGCCCCCTCGATCGTCGCTCGCCTGGCCCCGCTCGGGACGTTGATCCTCTCGGGTCTCGTGTCCACCGACGTCCCGGAGATCGTGGCGCGTTATGCGCCGCTCCTCGACGGGCGTCGACCCGAGATCTTCGAGCGTGGCTCGTGGCGTACGCTCGTGTGGCGCCTGGCCGCCCGATCATCCCCTTGAGACACCGATCACCCTGATCGAACGAGAGATGGGCCGCCCTCGCCCTTCGCCGGCGGCCCGCACGTGCAGTCGAGGCACCCGTGCTCCGCGCAGCTGCCGCACGACGCGGCCACCTGCTTGCGGAGGGCCTCGCGGGCGCGGAAGAGGCGCACCGCCGCGTTGTTCGCGGTGATCGACGCCTCCTGGGCGAAGGCCTGCACCGAAAGCCCGTCGACCTCCACGCGCTGGAGCGCGGCGGCGTACTCGGGCTTCAGCGTGCCGGCCAGCGACCGGACGCACTGGCACACGGAGCGGTGCTCCACGTCGGGCTCGGCCGCCTCGTCGAGCTCGGCGGCCAGCGCGGCCATCGCCCGCTCCGACGCGCCCTTTCGCCGGAAATGATCGACCACGGCGTTCCGCAGGGTCCGATAGAACCACGCCGTGGCCGACTCCTCGTCGCGCAGGCTGTCGATGCGCCCTATGCCCCGCACGAAGGCGTCCTGCAGGATGTCCTCGGCGACGGCCCGGTTGCCCACCTTCCGCTCCAAGAAGCGCAGGAACTCGCGATGGCTCTCGACGAGGGTCGCGACGACCGCCGAAGGCCGCGCGTCCTCGGCCCCTTCCCTGGACGGCTCGGCGCTTTCCTGGCTTCGCTCTGGCTCGCTCATGACGCACCAGGCTATCCACGAGGGCCGCCCTACGCCACCTTGCCACGGCACAAAGGCATGGCCGGCGTGACCGGTCGGGTCAGAATGTCCTCCTCTTCACCGTTCACCGGGAGGCTTGAATGACGCTTCAGAGGGTGATCGTCCTGGCCAGCGTGGGGCTCCTGCCGGCGTGCTCAGGGGCAGACGCCGACGCCCCGCTGGCGTCCACGCCGCGCTGTAGTGCATCGCCGGAGTGCGCCGCCACGCCCGAGACGCCGCTGTGCGACCAGGCGCGCGGCGAGTGCGTGGAGCTCCCGCCGGGGTCTCCGATCGGCGTGAAGGATGGCAGTCCGTCCTCGGTCGCGCTCGTGTCCGTCTTCGAGCCGAGCCGGAAGCGCGAGCCGACCGATCTCGCCTTCAACCCGGAGCGACCCGAGGATCTCTGGGTCGTCAACCGCTGGGACGACAGCGTGATCATCATCACGAGGCCAGGCGCGCCGGACAGCACGTCGGTCCGCCTCCGCGACCCCGCCGCGGCGCACTTCATGGATCAACCGCCGGCGCTCGCCTTCGGCCACCCAGGCACGTTCGGGGTCTGCGGCGACAACGACAACGGCGGCAACTACTTCATGGGCCCGTCGCTCTTCTCCTCGGATCTCTCGATCTTCGCTCAGGAGACGCCAGACGGCCTCGGATCGCACCTCGACATGCTCCACTCGAGCCCCTTCTGCAAGGGAATCGCGCACGAGCAGGCCAACGTCTACTGGGTCTTCAACGACTACGACCACGCGCTCGACCGGTACGACTTCGCCCACGATCACGGCCCCGGCCACGACGACCACTCCGACGGCGAGATCTACCGCTATGCCGTCGGCGAGGTGCTCGGGGTCGAGAACACGTCGAGCCATATCTTCTACAGCGCCAAGGAAGAACGCCTGTACGTCGCCGACACAGGCCACAAGCGGCTGCTCAAGCTGGATCCGACGAGCGGCGTGCCCGGAGCGAGCTTCGACGGGCAAGAGCCGGTCAAGGTGCGCAGGCACATGGACGGCGCCGCGCTCATCGAGTTCGTCCCGCCGGGGACGCTCGAGGCCCCGAGCGGGCTCGAGGTGTACGAAGGCCTCGTCTACGTCACGGATCACGCGACCAGCCGGATCTACGCCTTCGACCCGGCGGGGCAGGTGGTCCGCACGCTGGACACGGGCCTGCCCGCGGGCTCGCTCGCGGGGATCACCTTCGGGCCGGACGGCAAGCTCTACCTCGTCGACACGCTGTCGAGCCGCGTCTACCGCGTCGATCCCATCCTCTGAGGCGGCGCGCCGCGTCGGACGGCGCGCCGCGCGCGGGCCGCGGCCGCGCGGCTCCCCCGCGCCCCTGCCCCGTTACTCGCCGCCCGCCGGCGCGCTCGCTTCCGGGCCGCCGAGCAGCGCGTCCAGCTCGGCCTCGCCCCTGTCCTCCGCCACCTTGCGCCGGCGCCGGATCCACTCGGCCGCATCGTCGAAGAGCGAGTAGGCCACCGGCACCGCGAGCAGCGTGAGGACCAGGGAGAGCGACTGCCCGCCGAGCACGATCGCCCCCGTCGTCCGGTTCTGCCCCGAGCCGACCCCGTGCGAGAGCACGAGCGGGATCATGCCGGCCACGAAGGCGATCGTCGTCATGAGGATCGGGCGGAGGCGGTCCTTGTTCGCCTGGAGGATCGCCTGGAGCCGCGGCATCCCCTGCGCGCGCAGGTGGTTCGTGTGATCGATCTGGAGGATCGCGTTCTTCTTCACCACGCCGAAGAGGACGAGGAGCCCGAGCCCCGAGAAGAGGTTCAGCGACTGGCCGAAGAGCTTGAGCGAGATCAGCGCGAAGGGCACCGTGAGCGGCAGGGAGAGCAGGATCGTGATCGGGTGGAGCCACGACTCGAACTGCGCCGCGAGGATGAGGTACATGAACACGAACGCGAGGCCGATGACGACGGCGAAGCTCACCACCGTGCTCGCCGTGTTCTTCGAGCTGCCCACGGCCTGCGCGGAGTAGCCCGCCGGCATCCGCTGCTCGGCGATGATCCTGTCGAGCGCCGCCTGCACCGCCGTGTCGCCGACGCCGGGGGCGGCGTTCGCGCTGATCGTGATCTGCCGGCGCCGGCCGAGGCGGCCGATCGACGACGGGCCGCTGTCGGGCTCCAGCGTGACCACGCTGTGGAGCGGGACGGCGCCGTGCTTGGACGAGGGCACCGTCAGGAACGAGAGGCCCTCGGCGTCGGCGCGGTGCTCCGCGGCCGCGCGCACGCGGACGTCGTACTGCTCGCCCGCCTCCGAGTACGTCGACACCTTGAGCCCGCCGACGAAGAGCTGGAGCGCGCCGGCCACGTCCGCGACCTGGACGCCGAGATCCGCGGCGCGGTCGCGGTCGATGGTCGCGCGGAGCTCGGGCTTGCCCACGACGAGGCTGTTGTCGACGTCCACGGCGCCGGGCACCTTCCGCAGCTCCTCGGTGATGCGCGCCGCGTACTCGCTCAGCCGGTCGAGATCCGGCCCCTGGATGGCCACCTGGACCCTCGCCGACGACTGGCCGCCGGACGAGATCGCCTGCACCTCGCCGGCCGTGGCGCGCAGCCCCGGCGGCAGCTTCGCGAGGATCTCCTCGCGCACCCGCTGCATGAGGGCGAGCTGCCCGAGCGCGCGCTGCTCCGGATCGACGAGCATCACGTAGATCTTGGCGACGTTCGAGGCTTGCTGATCGCCCTCCCCCACGGTCAGCAGCGTCCGGGTGACGCCCGGGAGCCGGCGCACGTCGCCGGCGATCCGCTCGGCGATGAGGCGGGTCGAGGTGAGGCTCGTCCCCTCGGGCGCGCGCATGTTGATCTCGAACTGCGCCTGGTCGTCCTCCGGCAAAAAGCCGCCGGGAAGCGTCTTTGCGATGGGCACGCACGAGCCGAGCGCGATCGCCGAGGCGACGACGATCACCCAGCGGCGCCTCATCACCCACGCGAGCGCGGCCATGTACGCGCGCTCGATCGGCCGGTAGAAGACGTCGACGGCGCGCTCGAGGACCGAGGGCCGCGCGGGCGCCGCGTCACGCGCGTGTCCCGAGAGCCACCGCGCGGCGAGCGAGGGCGTGAGCGAGAAGCTGACGATCAGCGAGACGCCGATCGAGAACGCCATCGTGAGGCCGAAGCTCTTCAGGAAGCGCCCGACGATCCCGGGCATGAAGGCGACAGGGATGAAGACGGCCATGAGCGACAGCGTGGTCGCGAGCACCGCGAGACCGATCTCCTTCGTCGCCATGACGGCGGCCGGGAACGGCTTCATCCCCTTCTCGTCGATGTGGCGGACGATGTTCTCGAGCACGACGATGGCGTCGTCGATGACGATGCCCACGGCGAGCGCGAGCGCGAGGAGCGTGAGGAAGTTGAGCGTGAACCCGGCGATCCACATCACCGCGAACGTGCCGACGACCGAGATCGGGATCGCGAGCGCGGCGATGAGCGTGCTGCGCGCGTTGCCGAGGAAGAGGAGCACCACCACCGCGGCGAGGAGGGCGCCGAGGACGAGGTGCTCCTTCACGGCGGCGATGCCCGTGCGGATCACGCGCGAGCCGTCGCGCACGACCTCGATCTTCGTCCCCTCGGGCAACGAGCGCTGCACCTCGTCGAGGCGCGCCCGCACGGCGTCGACGACGGCGACGGTGTTCTGGCCGGACTGCTTGACCACCGACAGGAGGACCGTGCGCTTCTGGTCGAGCTGGGCCCAGGTCTTCTCGTCTGCGCGGCCGTCCTCGACGCGGGCGACGTCCGAGAGGCGCACGGCGTGCCCGTCCTGCTCCCGGAGCACGACGCGGCCGAGCGCCTCGGGCGACTCGACGCGCCCCATCACGCGGAGCGTGAGGTCCTCGGGGCCGGTCTCCACGCTGCCGCCCGGCGTCATCAGGTTCTGCGCCGCGATCGCCCGCTGCACCTCGGCCGCGGTGATCCCCTGCGCCCGCAGGGCGATCGGGTCGAGCCAGACGTTGATCTGCCGGCTCTGCGCGCCGATCAGGCTGACCTGGCCGACGCCGGAGATGCCCTCGATCTGCCGGCGCACCCGCTTGTCGGCGAGCTCGCTGAGCTCGCGGATCGGCTGATCCGACGCCACGGAGACGAGCAGCACCGGGGCCGCGCCGAGGTCGATCCTGCTCACGATCGGCGGATCGATGCCCTTGGGCAGGCTGGGCAGGACGGCGCTTATCTTATCGCGCACCTCCTGGGCCGCGACGTCGGCGTTCTTCTCCAGCGCGAAGCCGACGACGACCTGGCTCACGCCCTGGGTCGACGTCGAGCGCAGGTCCTCGATGCCGCTGATGGTGTTCACCGCGCCCTCGATCCGGTCGGAGATCTCGGCCTCGACCTCCTCGGGCGCGGCGCCGTCGAGGCGCGTCGTGACGACGACGTACGGGACGTCGATGTTGGGGAACTGGTCGAGGCCGAGCCGGGTGTAGCCGGCGGCGCCGAGGACCACGATGACGAGCATGAGGACCGACGCGAAGACGGGCCTCTTGACGCAGACGCGAGCGAGCCACTGCATGACGACCTCACTCCACGGCTTGGCCGTTCTGGAGCGCCTCGGACGGGTTGATGACGATCCTCTCGCCCGCGCGGACGCCGCGGAGGACGGCCACGGCGTCGCCCTTCTCCACGCCGGTCTGCACGACGCGCTCCTCGAGCCGGTGATCCACGACGGCGAACACGTGCGCGCGCCCCTCCCTCGGGACGACGGCGGACCTCGGCACGACCGGGCCGCTCGCCTCGCCGGTCGCGAGCGCGACGGACGCGAACATGCCGGGGCGCAGCGCGCCGTCGGGGTCCTGCACCTCGGCCTCGGCGACGAGATCGCGCGTGGTCTCGCGGACCGCGGCGCCGATCCAGCGCACCGTGCCCGGGAACGACCGCCCGGGGTACGCCGGCACGGTGAAGGTCAGCGGGCCGCCGGTCTTGACGGCCGCGAGGCTCGCCTCGGGCACGGTGAACCGGAGGCGCGGCGCGCCCTTCGAGACGAGCGCGACGACCCTGGAGTCCTGGCGGACGTACTCGCCGACCTCGACGAAGCGCTCGGCGACCACCCCGTCGAACGGCGCGCGGATCTGGCCATCGCCGACGCTCTGCGCGGCGGCGCGCGCGCGGGCGGAGGCTGCCGCGACCGAGAGCGGGGCGCTCCGGCACTGGTCGGCGATCCGGTCGTGCTCGACCCGGGAGATCGCGCCGCTCTCGAGCAGCGCCGTGTAGCGCTCGCACTCGCGCTTCGCCGTCGCTTCCTGCGCGCGGGTCAGCGCGGCGTTCGCCTGCGCCTCCGCGGCGGTGAGCGCGGCGGCGCGGACGTCGAGGCGCGCGAGCAGGTCGCCCTTCTTCACCTCGGCGCCGCGCTCGACGAACGTCTCCACAACGCGGCCTGCCGCGTTCGCGGCGAGATCGGTCTCCCGATCCCCGCGCAGCGTGCCGGTGAGCGCGATGCTGCGCGGCATGGGCTGCTCGCGCACCTCCGCGGTCTCGACGCGGACCTTGGGCCCGCTCGCCTCCGCGGCGGTGGAGGCGCTGGCCCTTGTCTCGCAGCCGGCCGCTGCGGCGGCGAGCGCGAGGAGCAGGAGGAGGCTTTGGGCGCGGCCTTTCGTCGTGGTGTGGCTCAAGGGTCCCTCGGGGCAGCGTCGGTCGCGGCGGCCTGATCCGGGCAGAGCGGGGCGCCGCGCGCGGCGGCGCGCAGCGCCGTCCGCTCGTTCCCCCGTCGCCAAGCCTCCGGCCTCGCCGCTCGGGCGCGCCGGCGCCCAGGCGATCGCAACCGACAGTTGCGATGGGTATAACACGGCCGGAGCCGACCGCAACCAGCGGTTGCGATGATCGCAACGAATGGGTGCGATAGCCGGCTACGCCGTGAGATTGCGCTGGCGTGCGCCGCCCGGCGGAACTTCAATGGCGGCCGATGCAGGCGACGACGGCGAAGCGGACGGCGAAGCGAGGCTCCCCGAAGAGGCGCGCGCTCGTGCGCGGCGAGCCTGTCGTCCGGGGCATCCTCGCCGCCGCGCTGGAGGAGCTCGCCAGCGCGGGCTATCGCGCGCTCCGGATCGAGGACGTGGCGATGCGCGCTGGGGTCAACAAGACCACGGTGTACCGGCGCTGGCCGACGAAGGAGGACCTGGTGCGGGCCGCGCTCCTGGCGATCACGGACGAGAAGATCGTCCCGCCGAACACGGGCTCGCTCCGCGGGGATCTCGTCGCGCTCGGGCGCGCGATCATCGAGTTCCAGGCGTCGCCGGTGGGGCAGAGCCTCTTTCACGTGTTCCTGTCGGAGGGGCCCGACTCGGAGCTCATGGTCATCGCCCGCTCGCTGCGCGCCGTGCAGGAGGCAGGGCTGCGGGCCATCATCGAGGCCGCCGTCGCGCGCGGCGAGCTCGCGCCGAGCGCGGATCCGATGCTCCCGTGCGAGCTGCTCGCGGCCTACCTCCGCCACCGGCTGCACGCGGATCGCGCCGTCGTCGACGAGGCCCGGCTCGCTCACGTCGTCGACGTGATCCTCCTGGGCGTGCTGCGCCCGGACATGCGGAAGCAGGCCTGAGCCGCGAGGGCGCGGGGCGGCGCGCCCGGCCCTCCGGAGGCGCGCCGCGTCGACGCAGGCCGCTGCTCCGCCGGGCGGCCTGAGCCTCGCGGCGACCTGCGCCGGGCGCGGTGATCGCGTCGGCCTCTGCGCACGGGTCCGCGGCGCGCCGGCCCGAGCGCGAGGTGTCCGGCGTACGTCCAAAGCCACATGGGATATTTTATTGCAAATGCAATAGTGTTGCGTTAACTCGAGCCCACGCCAGCCAGGGGCCCGGCCGGCCGCGCCGCGGCCGCGGGTGCACCTCGTTCACCCCGCGCCGCACGCGCGGCAGGCGTACCCGCGCGCGCTGGAGCGCGCCGGCGCTGGCGAGAGAGGACCTCGACGTGACGCAAAGGCTTCCTGTGACCGTGCTGTCCGGCTTCCTGGGCGCCGGTAAGACCACGCTGCTCAACCACGTGCTCGCGAACCGCGATTCGCTGCGCGTCGCCGTGATCGTCAACGACATGAGCGAGGTCAACGTCGACGCCGCGCTCGTCCGGGGCGGGGGCGCGGCGCTGCGCCGCGTGGAGGAGCGGCTCGTCGAGATGTCGAACGGCTGCATCTGCTGCACGCTCCGGGAGGATCTCCTGGTCGAGGTGGCTCGCCTGGCGGCCGAGGGGCGCTTCGACTACCTGCTGATCGAGTCGACGGGCATCTCGGAGCCGCTCCCGGTCGCCGAGACGTTCACCTTCGACGATCCGGCGACGGGCAAGAGCCTCTCGGAGGTCGCCCGGCTCGACACGCTGGTCACCGTCGTCGACGCGCAGCGGTTCCTCGCCGACTGGACGAGCGCCGACGACCTGCGCGCGCGCGAGGCCGCGCTGGACGGCGACGACGAGCGCACGGTCGCGGATCTGCTCGTCGAGCAGATCGAGTTCGCGAACGTTCTCGTGCTCAACAAGACGGATCTGGTGAGCGACGAGGAGGTCGAGCGGCTCACGGCGATGCTGCTGCACCTGAACCCCGGCGCCCGGATCATCAGGGCCTGCCGCGGCCGGGTCGATCCTCGCGAGATCCTCGGCACCGGGCGCTTCGATTTCGAGGAGGCGGCGCGCTCGCCCGGATGGATGCGGGAGCTGCGCGGGGAGCACATGCCCGAGGCCGAGGAGTACGGGATCGAGAGCTTCGTCTACTCCGCGGAGCGCCCGATGCACCCGGAGCGGCTCTGGGCCTTCCTCCACGGGGCGGCCGCCTGGGATGGAGTGCTCCGCTCGAAGGGGTTCTTCTGGCTCGCGACGCGCATGGACATCACGGGTTCCTGGTCCCAGGCGGGCGGCGCCGCATCGTTCGAGGCGGCGGGGCGCTGGTACGCCGCCTTGCCGGAGGAGGAGCGGCCGGAGGACGACCGGCCGGACGCCGCGTGGCATCCGGTCTGGGGCGACCGGCGGCAGGAGATCGTCTTCATCGGCGTCGACATGGCCCGAGAGGAGCTCACGGCCGGGCTCGACGCCTGCTTGCTCACGCCGGACGAGATGGCCGCGGGGCCTTCCGCCTGGAGCCGGCTCGAGGATCCCTTCCCGGCGTGGGAGGACGCGAGAGAACAGGAGAGCGAGGCCGAGCCGGCGCAGATCCTGTCCTGACACTGCCTAACGCGGGAAGTCGCCGCGATTCAGCAGAAAAACCGCCATGGCAGTTCGCTTCGCGGCCCCACTTCCCGCAATAACGCTGCGGCGCCCCGTGCAGGCCAGCTGACTCCGCCTCGGCGGTGCTCGCCGTCACGCAGCGCGCCCATGCTGGCTGCGTGACGGCGAGCGCTGGAGTCGCGATTACTTGCTAGAGCCGGCGCGATGAACAAGGAGCCGTAGCGCATCGAGCGGTCCGATCGTACAGCCCGGGCTCAGCCGGTGCGAGCCCACCGCATCACCGGAGCAGCGGCGAGGGGAAATAGTGACTTTACAGAGCGCCCAAATGGTGGATCATGCGGTCGGCGCTGCCCGACTGCGGGATGGTCTTCACCACTGCACCCACGGTGACCCGAGGCGTTCCCGCGGAGACAGCGACGAGAGAACTGTGAAGTGACTCCAGAATTGCATCGATGGTGCGTGGATGGCCCCGCAGGGCGGCGTGGTCCTGGCATCGCGATCGACAGGGCGAGCCTGTAGAGAGGTGCAGACATGAAGCTGTTTCGGTTTGCGGGCAGTGGCGGTCCGCGCCTCGGGATCGAGGACGAGCGGGGAGCGCGCCACGACCTCACGGCGGCATCCCCGGAGGCGTTCGCGTCCGTCGCCTCGTGGCTCGCCTTGCCGGATCCCCTCGGCGCGGTGCGCGACGCGCGCGCGCGCGCCGAGGCCCACCCCGTCCCGCCCGGCGTCCCGCTGCTCGCCCCGATCGACGGGCAGGAAGTCTGGGCGGCGGGCGTCACCTACGAGCGCTCGCGCGCCGCGCGCAAAGAAGAGAGCGCCGGCGGCGGCGACTTCTACGACCGCGTGTACGAAGCCGAGCGCCCCGAGCTGTTCTTCAAGGCGACGCCCCGCCTGGTCGCCGGGCCGGGCGCGCCGGTGCGCATCCGGCGCGACTCGAGCTGGAACGTGCCCGAGCCGGAGCTCTCGCTCGTCGTGTCCGCGGCGGGCCGCATCGTCGGCTACACGGCCGGCAACGACGTCTCGTCGCGGTCCATCGAGGGCGAGAATCCCCTCTACCTGCCGCAGGCGAAGGTCTACGACGGCTGCTGCGCGCTCGGCCCCGCCGTCGTGCTCGTGGACGAGCCCGGGCTGGACCTGCGCGCTCTCTCCATCGATCTCGCGATCCGGCGCAGGGGCGAGGCGGTGTTCGCGGGGAAGACCTCGACCGCAAGCCTGCGGCGCACGCCCGAGGAGCTCGTCGCCTACCTCACGCGCGAGCTGAGCTTCCCTGCGGGCGTCGTCCTCTTGACCGGGACCGGCATCGTGCCGCCGGACTCGTTCACCCTGGAGCCTGGCGACCTCGTGGAGATCACGATCCAGGGGGTCGGCACGCTGGCGAACCCGGTATCTCGAGGTTGACGAGGCGCCCCATGGAATTCCTCGCCCACAACGCCGCCACCGGGGAAAAGCTCGGCGCCTACCGGGACGCCACCGCCGCCGAGATCGACGCCGCCGCCCGCGCCGCCGTCGCGGCGGCGCCGGCCTTCGCCGGCCTCGCGCCGGAGATGCGCGCCCGATTCCTGGAGACCGCCGCCGACGAGCTCATGGCGCTCGGCGAAGCCCTGATCCAGACCGCTCACCGGGAAACCGGGCTGCCCGTCGCCCGCCTCGAAGGCGAACGCGGCCGCACCACCGGCCAGCTGCGCCTCTTCGCGGCCGTCGTGCGCGAGGGCTCCTGGGTCGATGCGCGGATCGATCCCGCGCTGCCCGACCGCAAGCCGCTCCCGCGCCCCGACGTGCGCCGCATGCTGCGACCGCTCGGCCCGGTCGCCGTCTTCGGCGCGAGCAATTTCCCCCTCGCGTTCTCCGTCGCCGGCGGCGACACCGCCTCCGCCCTCGCCGCGGGCAACCCGGTCGTGGTCAAGGCCCACCCGGCGCACCCTGGCACCTCCGACCTCGCGGCCTCGGCCCTGCGCTCCGCCGTCCAGAAGGCGAGCCTGCCCGCGGGCGTCTTCGGCATGGTGCACGGCGCCTCGCCCGAGGTCTCGCTCGCGCTCGTGCGCCACGAGGCCATCCAGGCGGTGGGCTTCACCGGGTCCACCCGCGCCGGCCGCGCCCTCTGGGACGCCGCCGCCGCCCGCCCGCGGCCGATCCCCGTCTTTGCGGAGATGAGCAGCATCAACCCGCTGGTCGTGCTGCCCGGCGCGCTGCGCGAGCGCCGCGACGCGATCGCCGAAGGGCTGATCAACTCGTGCACGCTCGGCGTCGGCCAGTTCTGCACCAAGCCCGGCCTCGTCCTGGGGCTGGCCTCCCCTGAATGGGATGCGTTCGCGCGGTCGGTCGCCGACCGAGCCCGCGCCATCACGCCTGGTGTGATGCTGCACGCCGGTATCCAGCAGTCGTTCGACCGCTCCGTGCGGGAGCTGAGAGGCGTGGAGTGGCTGACCGACACCGGAGCGCGCGTCGCTCGCGTCTCCGCCGCCGACTTCGCGCGCGCGCCGCACCTCGCGCACGAGATCTTCGGACCGTACACGCTGCTCGTCACCGCTTCGAACCGCGGCGAGCTGCTCCAGCTCCTCGGCGCGCTCGACGGCCAGCTCACCGCCACGCTTCACGGGACCGCCGACGATCTCTCCGCTGCCCAGGACCTTGTCGATGTCCTCGGCCGGGTCGCAGGCCGCCTCGTCTTCGATGGCTACCCGACGGGCGTGGAGGTATCGCACGCCATGCACCACGGTGGGCCGTATCCAGCGAGCAGCGACGCGCGCTTCACGTCGGTTGGAGCCGCGGCGATCCTCCGCTTCGCACGTCCCGTTTGCTACCAGTCGTGTCCGCCCGCGCTGCTCCCGCTGGAGCTGCGCGACGAGAACCCGCTCGGGATATCACGTCTCGTCGACGGCCAGGCCACCCGCGACCCCGTCGCACCCCGCGCATGACCCACGACCCGGTGTTCGAGTCCGGCGGCGAGGCGATCTACACGTTGCGCACCACCGCGCCCGGACCGTCGGGGCGCCTCCCGCTCGGGGCCGAGCAGCTGCGCGCCATGTCCAGCGGCGAGCTGTTCGGCTGGACTCAGAACGCCGGGATGGGGTGGGATCCCGCGCGCCTGCAAGGGAAGCAGTTCCTCGTGCTCAGCACGCAGGGGGGAATCCGCGCGCCCGACGGCACGCCGATCGCGCTCGGGTACCACACCGGGCACTGGGAGGTGGGGCTGCTCATGGAGGAGGCCGCCCGCACGTTTGCGGCCAGCGGGGCCATCCCGTTCGCCGGCTACGTCAGCGATCCTTGCGACGGGCGGACCAATGGCACCGTCGGCATGCTCGACAGCCTCGCTTACCGCAATGACGCCGCCATCGTCTTTCGACGACTGATACGCTCGCTGCCCACCCGCCGAGGCGTGCTCGGCGTCGCCACCTGCGACAAGGGCCTCCCGGCCATGTTGATGGCGCTCGCCGGCAGCCTCGACCTCCCCACGGTGCTCGTGCCGGGCGGCGTCACGCTCCTCGCGGAGGAGGCCGAGGATACCGCCAAGGTCCAGACCCTCGCGGCGCGTTATGCGCGCGGCGAGGTCAGCCTCGACTACGCCGCCGAGATGGGCTGCCGCGCCTGCGGTTCTCCGGGCGGCGGCTGCCAGTTCATGGGGACGGCCGCGACGAGCCAGGTGGTGGCGGAGGCGCTCGGCCTCGCCCTCCCGCACGGGGCGCTCAGCCCGTCGGGCGCCGAGATCTGGCGCGACCTCGCCCGCCGTTCCGCGCACGCGCTCATGGCCCTCGAGCGACGTGGGGTGACCACGCGGGACATCGTCACCGACGACTCGGTCCACAACGCCATGGTGCTGCACGCCGCCGTCGGCGGGTCGACCAACCTGGTGCTCCATGTGCCGGCGATCGCCCATGCGGCCGGGCTTCGACGCCCCACGGTGGACGACTGGGCGCGCATCAACGCCCTCGTCCCGCGCCTCGTGGACGTGTTGCCCAACGGGCCGCGCCACTACGCCACGGTTCAGGTCTTCCTCGCGGGAGGCGTCCCCGAGGTCATGCTCCATCTGCGCGAGCTTGGCCTGCTGCGGCTCGGCGCGCGCACCGTCAGCGGTCGGACCTTGGGCGAGAACCTCGAGTGGTGGGAGCGCAGCGAGCGGCGCCGGCGCCTGCGCGACAAGCTACGGCAGCTGGACGGCATCGACCCGGACGACGTGATCATGTCCGCCGGGAAGGCACGCGAGCGCGGCCTCACCAGCACGGTGACCTTCTTGCGCGGCAACCTCGCGCCCGAGGGAGCGCTCGTGAAGAGCACCGCGATTGCCCCCCAGGTGATCGGACCGGACGGCGTTTATCTGCACGAAGGACCAGCGCGCGTGTTCGGCAGCGAGGACGCGGCGATCGAGGCGATCAAGACGGGCGCCGTGCAGCCGGGTGACGTGATGGTGCTGATCGGCATCGGCCCCGGTATCGGGATGCCGGAGACGTACCAGATCACCTCTGCCCTCAAGCACGTGAAGGATGGACACCGTATCGCCCTGGTCACGGACGGTCGTTTCTCCGGCGTCTCCACCGGGGCGTGCATCGGCCACGTCAGCCCGGAGGCGTGGGCGGGTGGACCGATCGGCCGCGTGCGCGACGGCGACAACGTCAGGCTGCGGATCGACACGCGCAGGCTGGAGGGGACGGTGGACGTCGTGGGTGTGGATGCAGGCGGTCTTGCCGCCCGTTCGCCCAATCCAGCCCTTCAACCGGACGGCCGAGTGAACCCGGATACGCGTTTGTGGGCTGCGCTTCAGGATGCCAGCGGCGGCAGCTGGGGTGGTTGCGTCTATGACGCGGAGCGCATCATAGGGCTCCTCGGTCGCGCCATCGCCGCTGAGCGGAGCTCCTCTGGCACATAAGCTTTTGATATAGCGCCACTTTTCCAGGAGAAAGGCGGATCGCGTGAGTTTCATCATTCAGCCAGCGCGTGCAGCGTGGCTGTACGATGTGAACGGTCACAACGAGGAGCTTGACTTCCGGATCGCGTTTGGATTTCCTAAGCCCCGAAACCAGAAGATCTCTCGTGGTAGGCCCCACGAGCGTCGCCGATCGCGTCATTGAATTGTGAGGGCGCTCGCGGAATCCGCGTGGTGCTCCGGGGATGACGCGCGACACCGTCGCTCGCCAAACGTGAACCGTTTGTACCCCAGTGTTTTTGCCGTGAGCAACGCGGCGGCACGCAGACATTGCCCTCGTGGTTCGTGAGGGCGAGAACGTGACGACGTGGGATGGGCCGTAGAGGTCTCTATCCGACCACGTCTCTTTCATCGAAAGGTAGCGGCACGATGTCGATTGGCCAGTTGAAGTCACGTGGATCGGCGCGGCGCGCAATGGCGGTGTTGAGCTGCGCGCTCGGGCTCTTGGGTCTCTCTGCCTGCAAAGACAAGCCCGACAGCGCTCCGGCCGCGGGAGGCTCCGCCAGCGCCGCGGCCGCGCAGGCGCCGAGCGTCGCGGCCGCGCAGGCGCCGGGCGGGCAAGGGCCCAAGGTCGTGCCAGGGCCTGGCTTCAACCCCGAGTGCTTCGCGCCGTGGAAGCAGGACACCAAGTATCTGCAGTGGACGGCGCGAAAGCCGCCGTTCCGCCTCGCGCTCGTCAACGGCTACGTCGGCAACGCCTGGCGCATCCAGATGGTCAAGACGGCCAAGGCCTTCGCCAAGGACCCGGCCATCGCGCCGCTGATCAAGGAGTTCAAGGTGGTGTCGACCGGCACCGACGTCGCGGCCCAGCTCGGTGCGATCGAGGACTTCATCAACCAGGGCTTCGACGGCATCGTCACGCTCGCCGTCAGCCCCGACGGCTTCGATCGCGTGATCCGGCTCGCCGACAAGAAGGACGTCATCCTGGTTCCGTTCGACAACGTGCTCGACACGGACAAGGTGATGCAGGTCAACGAGGACCAGCTGGCGATGGGGCGCCAGTGGGGCGAGTTCCTCGACAAGCAGCTCGGCGGGAAGGGCAAGGTGCTCGAGGTCCGCGGCCTGCAGGGCAACTCCGTCGATCGCGACCGCCACGTCGGCTTCCGCCAGGTCATGGAAGCGCCGGGGAAGAGCTACACCATCGTGGAGGTGGTGGGCAGCTGGGACGACGGCAAGGCCCAGAAGGCGGTGGCCGACGCGCTGGCCGTGCACCGCCAGTTCGACGCGCTCTTCGCGCAGGGCGGCTCGACGGGCGCCGTCCGCGCGCTGCTCGACGCCGGACACAAGCCGATCCCTGTCGCCACGGAGGCCGAGAACGGCGTGCGCAAGCTGATCGCGAAGCACCACGAACAGGGCATGAAGGGCCTGTCGCTCGGCCAGTCGCCGGGGCTCGCGGCCATCGCGATGAAGGCGGCGCTCGAGGGCCTGCAAGGCAAGGTGATGCCGCAGATGATCTCCGTGCCGATCCCCGCCGCCGATCACACCACGCTGAAGGACGGCGAGAGCTTCTTCTCCCAGCTCTCCGACAACTTCTTCACGCCCAACGAGTTCCCGCCCTGCGGGGTCAACATCTCGGGCGTGAAGATCATGAACGAGTCGGAATCCGACGTGAAGTAGACGTGAAGTAACGCCCCAGCATCATGATCGAACCGGTGAGCCCTCCGCTTCTCGAGCTCCGGGCCGTCTCCAAGCACTACGGCGGAGTCACAGCCCTGAGCGGCGTCGACTTCGCCTGCGAGCCGGGGAAGGTGCACGCCATCCTCGGCGAGAACGGCGCGGGCAAGAGCACCCTGATCAAGATCATCGGCGGCGTGGTCAAGCCGAGCGCCGGGGAGCTCTTGCTCCACGGCAAGCCGGTCCGGTTCGACCACCCGATCGAGGCGAACGCCGCCGGCATCGTCTGCGTCTTTCAGGAGCTGTCCCTGATGCCGACGCTGACCGTGGCCGAGAACATCGGCATCACGATGCCGACGAGCCGCCTGGGGCTCTTCGATCGCAAGGCGCAGGTCCGCAGGGCCGAGGAGCTCCTGGCGCGCGTCGGCTGCGAGGGCGTGAACCCGAACGCCTGGGTGAGCGACCTGCCGCTCTCGCGCCGCCAGATGGTCGAGATCGCGAAGGCGCTCGGCAAGGACCCGCGGCTGTTGATCCTGGACGAGGCCACCTCCGCCCTGACCAACAGCGACGTCAAGAAGGTCTACGATCTCTTGGCCGAGCTCAAGGCTCAGGGCGTAGGCATGCTCTACATCTCGCACCGCATGCACGAGATCAAGGAGCTCGCGGACGTGATGTCGGTCTTCCGCAACGGTCGACACATCGAGACCTTCGCGAAGGGCCAGCGCAGCGACGACCAGATCGTGGAGCTCATGATCGGCCGTGACATGGGTCACGTCTTCCCGCCGAAGCCGGCGGCGCGCAGCTTCCCGGCGACGCTGCTCGAGGTGAGCGGCCTGAGCTGGGAGCAGCAGCTCGAGAACGTGTCGTTCAAGCTCGGCAAGGGCGAGATCCTCGGCATCGGCGGGCTCGACGGCCAGGGGCAGCGCGAGCTGTTGCTCAGCTTGTTCGGTGTGCTCAAGGATGTGCGCGGCGAGATCAAGATCGACGGCAAGCCGGTCAAGCTGACGAGCCCGCGCCAGGCCAAGGATCGCGCGCACGGCATCGCCCTCGTGCCCGAAGACAGGAAGACCGAAGGCCTGATGCTGCCGATGGCCATCGCCGCGAACCTGTCGCTGGCGTCGCTCGACAAGTTCACGACCGGCGCGGTGCTCGACCGCCGGCGCGAGGCCGCGCGCATCGACGAGATGGTGCGCCGCATCCAGATCAAGATCGGCTCGCTCAGCCACCCGGTGTCGTCGCTGTCCGGGGGCAACCAGCAGAAGGTCGTGCTGGCCAAGTGGCTGATGACGGAGCCGCGGCTGCTGATGCTCAACGATCCCACCCGCGGCATCGACGTCGGCACGAAGCAGGAGATCTACCAGCTGCTCCGCGCGCTGGCGGACGCCGGCACGTCCATCCTCTTCTACACAACGGACTACGACGAGCTGATCGGCTGCTGTGACCGCGTGCTCGTCCTCTACCGGAACCGCGTGCAGGGCGAGCTCGTGGGGCCCGACATCACCGAAAAGAACATACTCGACCTGGCCCTCGGTCTGCGCGGCGGGCCTGAGCGCGCGAAGCGCGAAGAGGAACGCGCGCAATCAGAGGCACGATGAAGGACTGGAAGCTCCGCCTGCGCCAGAACCAGGGCCTGCTCGTGGCCGTCGGTCTTTGCATCTTGTTCTACGGGCTCTACTCGCTGTCCCATCCCAAGGGATTCAGCGCGTCGCTGCTGGGGCAGAACGCCAACGAGTCGTTCGTGCTGGTGGCGGCGGCCATGGCCCAGACGATCCCCGTGCTGACCGGCGGCCTGGATCTGTCCGTGGGTGCGGTGATCACGCTCGTCAATTGCGTGGCCTCGCACGTCCTTGCCGGCAGCGCGCTCACGATTTTCCTGGGCATCTTGCTGTGCCTGGCCGTGGGCACGGCGGCGGGCCTGCTCAACGGCTGCCTCGTCGTATACGGCCGTCTGCAGCCGATCATCGCCACCCTGGCCTCGGGCACGATCTTCCTCGGCATCGCGCTGTTCCTGAGACCGACGCCCGGCGGCCAGGTCGATGGCGATCTCGCGTTCGCGGCCACCTTCGATCTCAACGAGCTGCTGCAGGCGGCGGGCGCCGCCCCCCTCGACGGCGCGCTGGGCTTCGTCGGCCAGATCCCGTCGCCCGCGATCTGGATGGCGCTGCTCGCGCTGCTCTGGACCTACTACCGCCGCACCCGCATGGGCCTCGGCGCTTATGCCGTCGGCGCGTCGCAGGAGGCGGCGTACATGTCGGGCGTCCGCATCAAGCGCGTCAAGGTGGCCGCATACACGCTGTCGGGGTTCTTCGCCAGCGTCGGCGGCCTCTACCTCGCGCTGCAGACGGCGTCGGGCAACGCCGACATCCCACAAGCCGGCTCCTACACGCTGAACTCCATCGCCAGCGTCGTGATCGGGGGCACCTCGCTGTACGGAGGCATCGGCGGCGCCGTAGGATCGCTCTTCGGCGCGCTGGTGCTCCGCTCCGTCGCCTTCAACTTCCGCGTCTTCGACGAGGGCTCGGCGCTCGGCCTCCTCGCCAACCCGCTCTACCAGCCGCTGTTCGAGGGCCTCATCCTGCTCGCGGCCGTCTGCCTCGGCGCGCTCTGGGTCGTCCGCGTCAAGAACCGGCTGCACGTCTTCAGGTGAGCTCGATGCAACAGCCCCTCTCCCTCAAGAGCCGTATCGGCGAGATCGACAAGCCAACCTGGTACGCGCTGCTGTCGATCGGCGTCGTCCTCGTGAGCGGCTCGATCGGCACGCTGATCACCCAGGGCACGCTGAGCTTCCTGAGCCCGCACTACATCCTGCAACAGCTGCAGATCGCGGCCTTCCTGGGCGTGGCCGCCACGGGCATGATGATCGTGATCCTGCTCGGTCACATCGATCTCTCGCTGCCGTGGGTGCTCACCTCGAGCGCCATGCTGTCCGCGGGGCTCGGCGGCTGGGCCGCGTTGCCCTGCGGCCTGGCCGTCGGCGCCGCCGCGGGTCTTTTGAACGGGCTCGGGGTCGCCTACCTGCGCGTGCCCTCGATGATCTTCACGCTGGGCACGAACACCGTGCTCCAGGGGCTGATGGTGCTCTACACCGGCGGCTTCGCTCCGCGCAGCGAGGCGCCGGAGTGGATGGAGGTCCTGGCCGTGGGCAGGACGCTCTCCATCCCGAACTCGCTGTTCGTCTGGATCTTGGTCGGCGGCGTCGGCACCTTCGTGCTGAAGAGGACCGTGCTCGGTCGCTACATCTATGCCGTGGGCAACCAGGAGCAGGCCGTCTATCTTTCGGGCGTCAGAACGCACTTGGTGCTGATCGGCGCCTTCGTGATGTGCGGCGTGTGCTCCGCCATCACCGGTATGCTGCTGGCGGGTTTTTCGCACAAGGCCTACCAGGCCATGGGCAACGACTACCTCATGCCGGCCATCGCCGCGGTGGTGATCGGCGGAACCAACATCATGGGCGGGCGCGGGACGTACCTCGGTACCGTCCTCGGCACGATCCTGCTCGTGCTGCTCCAGAGCATGCTCAGCGTGCTGCAGATGCCCGAGGCCGGCCGCCAGATCATCTACGGCGCCGTGATCATCGCCATGCTGCTCGTCTACGGCCGACAACATCAGGAGGGACGCTGACCCGTCCCAAGGCGCCTCCGGGCGCCCCGCCCCGCTCTACAGCGGCCCCCGCCCCCCCTCCGCACCATCCCGAGCAGAGCGACGGTCACCCGCACAGGAGACGGGCCCAGATCGGCGTTTTCGGCGCGGAAGCGCACTCCAGTGCGCTGAGCACCGAAAACGCCGAGGTGGGCCCGTATCCGAAGCGGGTGACCGTCGCTCTAGCCGCGGGTGTTTAGATAGACGGCGTACAGCGAGGTCGTGCCGCAGATGAACAGGCGGTTGCGCTTGGCGCCGCCGAAGCAGACGTTGGACACCGTCTCCGGGATCAGCACCTTTCCGAGGAGCGCGCCGTCGCTCGCGTGGCAGTGCACGCCGTCGCCGGCCGACAGCCACAGATTGCCGTGCACGTCCACGCGGAAGCCGTCGTACACGCCGACCGGGCAGGTCGCGAACACCTCGCCGCCGGTCAGCGTGCCGTCCGCGTCGACGCGGAACTTGCGCACGTGGTGCGGGCCGCCCTTCACGTGCGTCGCGCCGGTGTCGGCGATGTACAGCAGCGACTCGTCCGGCGAGAAGGCGAGGCCGTTGGGCTGCACGAAGTCGCTCGCGACGACCGTCAGCGCACGGGACCCCGGGTCGATGCGGTAGACGCGCTGCGCGCCCTGCTCGCTGGGCGACGCGTCGCCTTCGTAGTCGCTGTCGATGCCGTAGCTCGGGTCGCTGAACCAGATGCTGCCGTCGGACTTCACGACCACGTCGTTCGGCGAGTTCAGCCGCTTGCCCTCGTAGTGCGACGCGAGCACCGTGCGCGAGCCGTCGTGCTCGGTGCGCGAGACGCAGCGGCCGCGGTGCTCGCAGGAGACGAGGCGGCCCTGCAGGTCGACCGTGTGGCCGTTCGTGTTCATCGCGGGCTGGCGGAACACCGAGACCGAGCCGTCGGTGTCGTCCCAGCGCAGCATGCGGTCGTTCGGGATGTCCGACCAGACGAGGTAGCGCCCCGCGGCGAACCACGCCGGCCCCTCCGCCCAGCGGCAGCCCGTGTACAGCTTCTCGACGTGCACGTGCGGGAGCGCGAGCTTGCGGAAGCGCGCGTCGATCACCTCGAAGCTCGGGGTCAGCTCGATGACCATCGGGTTCTCCTTGTACACTCCACCGGCCGGTGGATGGTACGTCGAAGCGGCCCCGAGGTGCCCGCTGGTCGCCGAGCCTCACCCCTCCCCGAGGTTCGGCCGCGGCAAACCGGCCTCACGGTTCACCCGAGCGGGTGCACCTCGTACCTCGGAACGCTGATGATCCCCTCGTCGCTCACGAGGCCGCACAGCGCCGGATCGAGCAGCACGTCGGCGACGCAGCGCTGCTCCGACCCGAGGGACATCAGGCCGCCGATCAGCCGCACCCCGTGGCTGTAGTCGGCGTAGGCGTCCTCGTGCGGCAGCCGCCGCCGGAGCGACGTGTCCAGCGGCTGCCACGGCTTGCCGTCCGCCTTGTAGAAGCCGTAGATCGCCAGCCGGCGCGCATAGTGGTGCAGCCGGTTCGTCACCACGACGTCCTTCTTGTGTCCCGCGAGCAGCTCGCCGAGCTCGCCGACCCGGTGCTGCTCGATGGCCAGGTGATGGTCGCGAAAGCGCTCCATCTTCGTGCCGTCCTGGGGGTTGAACGGGATGGCCGTCTGCTTCCGCGAGGCGGCATAGATGTCCTTCACGAGCTTCTTCGTCGGCAGCACGCAGCCGCAGGCGTCCGCGACGCGCTGGGCGGTGACGCCGGAGAGCGGCATGCGCAGGAAATCGGTGTCCGAGCCGATCGCCAGGTAGTCGGCGCACACGTACGCGACGCCCCGCTTTCCGTCGGGCGACTCGACCGTGACGCGATGGAAGCGGCGCAGGAAGCTCGGCACGTTCCCCCGCAGCACCTCCTGGAGAAAGAGCTCCTCCCGCGCCGCGAGCGACAGGCCCCGGGCCTGCTCGTAGAACCGCGTGCCGGTCATCGCGGCCGGATCGCGCTGCGGCAGCCCGTCGAGGCCCGTCCCGTCGAACATCGTCGCCAGCTGCCCGGACGCGGGCTGCGCGGCCGCCTGGCCCGGCGCGCCCGAGACCGCGAAGAACGCCACGGCGCCCCCGCCGTCGGTCGGCCGAGCCGCCGGGATCGGCTCCGGAGTGGCCGTCACCGTGAAGCGGAAGCCGCTCTCCGCGAACGTGTAGCTGCGGACGCCGGTCCCATCGGCGCCCGGAAGCGCCGTCATCGGCGGCCCGTCCGCTGCTCCCTGGAGCTCTGCTTGCGGCCCCGCCGTGCCCATCGCGGCTCCCGCGGCCGCCCCCTGCCCCTGAGCGACGATGCCCATGAGCGCGCGGCCCAGCGCGCGCGGCAGCTCGAGGGCGCAGGGCGGGCGCGGCAGCGCGCGCTGCATGGCGTCGCGCGTCTCGGGCCCGACCGCGCCGGTCACGGGCAACCCCATCTCCTGCTGGAAGATCCGCGTGGCTGCCTCGGTCTCCGCGCCGAAGTCGCCGTCCGCGCCGAACCGCGGCAGGATGCCGGCGCGCCACCTCAACAGGTGCTGTTGCCACGCCTTCACCTCGGGCCCCTTCGCGCCGCGCGCCAGCCCGCCGCCGGGCGGCGCGTCGCCGTAGTCGATGCCCGGTATCCGGCCCGCGTGCGTCCAGCCCCGATCGAGCGCCGGGAACACCCCGACGCCGTGCGCGGTGTCGCGCGCCTCGATGGTGCGGCCGTCGCCCAGGCTCATCGCCACGTGGGCGTGCCTGGGGCGCCCGCCCGTGAACGGGTCGTCCGAGAAGCGGAACAGGAGGGCGCCGCGGGTCGCGATCGCCGTGTTCACCGGCATGAGCAGCCGCGCCTCCTTCACGTGCCGCGCCTGCATCCAGGAGCCGTCAGGCATCTTGGGCTCGACGGCGAGCTGAGCGCAGCCCCACTCGATGAGCTCGGAGCAATCGAATGCGGAGGGGTTTGGATCGGTCAGGCGCACCTCGTGGCCGAAGATGTACCTGTCATCGGCCTGCGAGAGCAGCTTCTGGCATAACGCGTCGGCCGTGGGCAGCGTCTCCGACGTGACGGACCCGGCATCGAGCCGCGCGAGGCGCCGCAGCTCGCTCACGGTTCCATTGAACAGGTTGGCGTCCACCGTGTTGCCCTGGATGCCCGGCATCACGGCCTTGGCGGTGATCTGCCAGAACGCCCACGCAGCCCAGGGGTTCCACGCCTTGAGCGGCTTCTTGTGCGCCCAGTCCGCCCACTCCTTCGGGTTGGCCGGGGGCCTCGCCCGCACCGAGTCGAGGCCATACGTATAGTTCGCGATCCAGAGGGGGCAGTCGACGAACTCGGAGGAGCCGCCCAGGTGATCGTGCCAGAAGTTGTGCCGGGTATAGAGGATGACCGACCGGCCCGGGTAGCGCGACTTCACCTCCCGGACGAAGCGGCGGGTCCATGCTTGGAGGGCCAGGGTGTCTTCCGGCGTCCAGACATGGCCGCTGTTGCCCGCGTGCTGCATCTCCTCGAGGTCGAGCACGAGGTCGAGCTCCCCGGGCTCCAGGTCGCCGACCACGCTGCACACCTTCCGCGCCTGCTCGGCGGCGTCGAGGCGCGGCAGCGCATAGTGGTAGTATCCCCGGAGGAGCCCGCAGCGGGCGGCCGCGGCTCGGTTGTACGCGAACTTCTTGTCGACCACCTCGAGCCCGTAGGTCGCCCGGATGAAGACGAAATCGAGCTGTGTGGCGAAGGCATCCCACTGGATGATTCCCTGGTGGACGGAAACATCAGCACCGCTCAACATAGGCTTCCAGCTCCTCCGCACGCGCCGGGCGCGTGCCTCGTGTTCCCCCAGCCGTGTTCTGCCAGCGCGCCCTGACCCTCATTTCGCGCCGCCCACGCGACCCACTCCCTGGGGCGGTTCAACTGTCTATCTCTATCCCAGGGAGCTGCGTCCGTCGAGGAGATCGCCGCCGCGGAACGCCCTTCCCCGAGCGTCGGCGTCGGATGGCTGCGCCGCGACTCCGCCGAGCCCTCGGCAAGCTCGCCGGGAACGGCAGGTTCGACGCGTAGATGTCGGGGGACTTCGCCGAGGCTCACCGCCCAGAGCCATGGAGAGCTCGCCGGCGAGCAAACGTGCCGCGCTTCAGGGTCATGGGGCGACCCTGTTGCGGCGTCATGGGGCGGGTGGGAGGCGACGTGATCGGCCTCGACGATGCCCGAGCTTGCGGAGCGTGTCGAGGTACCTAAAGCCGGGGTTCCGGCCCTGTCAAAGGAGCTCGGGTTTACACCGCACATCCGCCCGCGCGCTGGAGAGGCGCGGGCGCTCACGAAGCAAGGAGGGCAGGAGGGGCTGGCGGCGGGCGATGCTCAGGGTTCAGCGCTCATTCAATCGAGAGCTTCACATCAGCGCTCCCGCTGCTTTGATATCCTTCCACGACCAACGAGACTTCATAGAAGGTCCCCAGGGTCAGCCCCTGTTTCCCCCATGCGTCGAAGTGGTTGCCGACGGTGATGGTCCCGCTCGTGCGCTTCTGCTGCCGGACGCTCCAGAACTGATAGAAGGTCGCGTTGCCGTCGATGGAAGGCTGGTTGACTCGCTGGGTCTTGTAGATGTCGTATGTGCCGCCGTCGCTGGTGACGGTGCCCACTTGTCCCATTCCGCCCGGGGGACGCCAGTTGCCCCAGCTATCGACGATGTAATACTCGATGAGCGGGTTCCTCGTCCACCCATAGACAGCCAGATATGAATTGCCGTTTGGACGGTAGTCGGCCTCGTAGGTGACGATATTGCCCTTCCCCCCCGGCCTCACACCTTTACGGCCCAACAGGTTGTTGATGTTGCTCCATTCCACGTTGAAGCCATCAGCCGTGTTGGTCAGGCACCCGTCCCCCCGGTCCTTCCAGTATTCGAAGGTGAGCCCGCAATGGGTGCCTGTCTTATCGCTGCAGACCTTCAGATCGGCTTCCGTGCACCTAGGTGTGCCGCCGGCTCCGGTCGTCGCCGCCGCGCTCGAGGCCGCCACGCTCGAGGCAGGGCCGCCCGTGGTCACGCTGTCCGATCCACCCGAGCCCCCGGTCCCGTCCGCGCCCCCCGCCCCGCTCGTGACCGCGACGCTCGAGGAAGGGCCGCCGCTGGTGGTAGGGTCGCCGCCGCTGGTGGTAGGGCCGCCGCCGCTGGTGGTGGTAGGGCCGCCGCCGCTGGTGGTGGTAGGGCCGCCGCCGCTGGTCACGCCGCCCGACCCAGCCGGGCCGCCACCCGTACCGCCGGTGCTGCCCGTGGTCGCGCCGCCCGGCCCCGCCGAGCTGCCACCCGAGCCGGGCTCCGCCGTGGAATCATCCGCACCCGAGCAGCCCACGGCCGCGAACCCTAAGACCAAAGCGAAAGTTTTTAGTGAAGTTAAATGCACAGCTCCTCCTTGGGTAAATGATTCGACTCCCAGCAGCCGACATTGTGATCATGACTGAGGCCCGCGCTTAGTGACTACAACGGCCCGGAGGGGGGCGCCAGTAGGCAGTCCTGCCCTCAGGCTCGACCCGGCCGAGCCCCAAGCGAGGTCGTGAGACCAGCCCCGGTACGGCAGGGCTCTGACCGCAAGCGCCCGATCGGTGCAGCCGCGCGGCAGGGGCAGCCCTCTCTGCTCTATGTGGCGCTGTCCGAGGCGAGACCGGCCGGCAGTCGGTTCACACATCCTTCAAAATTCCAGACCGGAGCGGCAAGTAGCTTTGACAAACTGGCACCTCGGAGCGCGCGGAGGCCCGAGCGTGCAAGACGACGATCGCTGCAACGTGGGAGTATCCCAGTCGATCCACTTGAGTGCGTGTCTCCCGGGATGACATTCACCTTGCTCCAATTCCCAGCGCGATTCGCTCATCGAACGCGCCGATGGTGAACGCGCCCTTACCCGGACGGGAGCGACCAGTGACGCCGATGGGGTCGGGCGCCGCGCTCCTGATGACGTGGCGCCGCGCTCCTGATGACGTGGCGCACGCGGCTCTCCTGATGACGTGGCGCGCGCCGCCGCGCGGTCGTCCGCGTCGAGCGGTCGGTTCAGCCGGTACGGACCTGGCGCATCACCGTCGCGATGACGAGCTGCGTCACGCGGCGCATGAAGCCGTAGTCGAGCGTCTCGGGGGTGTCGGTCGGGCGGTGGTAGTTCGGGTTGCGGAACTCGGCCGTGTCGGTCCAGAGCATGGCGGGGATCTTCGCCTTCCAGAACGGCGAGTGATCGCTCCGGTGGAGCACGGGGAGCCATTGTTCGAGGCCGAGGTAGACCTTGAGACCCACGACCGGCAGCTCGGGCACCATCGCCTCTGCCTGCTTCGCGGCGAGCTCCACGAGGTGGTTCGAGCGCCGGTTCGTGAGCAGCCCGATGAAGTCGCCCACGTCGGGCGCGCCGCGGACCGGAATGGGCATCCGCTGGGATCCCGGCTCATGGCTCGCGTAGCCGACCATCTCCAGCACGTGCACGGCGGCGAACGGCGCGCCGCCCTGCGATCGATGGCGCGCCACGAACGCGATGCTGCCGCGCAGCCCGTCCTCCTCGCCGTTCCAGGCCACGAAGCCCACCGGCGGGGCTGGCTCGAAGCGCGCGAGCGCCCTGGCGCAGGCGAGCATCGCGGCGATCCCGCTCGCGTTGTCGTCGGCGCCCGGCGTGTCGGGCACGCTGTCGTAGTGCGCTCCGACGAGGATCATCGGGCGATCGAGCGGCGCCCGTGGGGTCGCGACCACGTTCCCGAGCTCGCCCTCGATCTCGACGGCGTAGCCCCGCTCCTCCAGCGCACCCGCGACGTACTGCGCCGCGCGGCGGTTCTCCGCGCGCTGGCGGAACATGTGCCGCGGCCTCGCGAGCGCGACGATCGCGTCGAGCAGCTCGGCCTCGCTGACCGAGGCGAGCGCATCGATCAGGCTGCCGTGACCCGTCGTGGCCTTCGTGCGTCTCAGCTCCATCGCGGGGTCTCTCCTTGCTGTCAGCGGAGCGTCGCCGAGCTTCACCCCTCATCGGGGTTCCGCCGTAGCTTCGCCACGACCGACGCATACTAGCTCGCCTCGGAGCGTCCCGCCCCCATCGCCGTACGCGCGGCGTCGAGCGCTGGCGTGGACCCTCCAGCGGTGGCCCTTCGCGCGGACCACGACCTCATGCTGACGGCGTGACTTCGCCGAGAAGGTAGAGCGCGAGCAGAAGGTGATCTTCCGGAAGGGAGCGTGGCGGGGGCCGACATCGGCTCATCACGGAGCAAGATCGTCAACTTGTGCCTTATCGCATCCGACGGCACCACGCGCTGTTACCGCCGACGCGCAAGCCACCCGCGGACGGCGAGGACGGCCTCGCGCGGCGGCTCCTCGGGCGGGTGGCCGCTAGAACTAATGACGATTACGGGATGATCATCCTGCACGAGATTCGCCTCCGCGTACTCTACGAAGTAGTCGCGCAGCTCCCCAGGAAGCTCGCCGAGAATCGCATCCACGTTATGCTCTGTAATAAATGGCAGCAACAACATCGGGACATCAACCCATGGAATCCAGTTATCGCAGAACGATTCGACCACTTCCTTGGGACTCGTCGGCACTCTGAATTCCAACTCCTCACCCCTCCCCTGCCAAGCCAAAGGCCCAGCGCACCGGCTGGGTCGCGTCCGCCGTCGGCTCACCCGGAGGCTCCTTCGGATTGCGCGCCCCGAGCGGGTCGAGCAGGGCCATGGTCATTCGCTCCGTCGCCACCTGGGACCCTCCTCCGAGGGCCGGTGGGTGGACCCCGCGCCCATGCTGAAGGAGCAGCTCGTCGAGGCGAACAAGAAGAGAAGCAGCACGGGTCGACCGATCCGGTGGCCCCATCCCGCGAGGGAACACCTGGACGGAAAGCGGTGCGCGCGCCGCCTTCAAGCGCGCTCTCGACAGGGTGCAGGTGCCGGCCACCCCGCTTCACGGCCTACGGCACCTCTTCATCACGGAGCGCTTCAAGGGCGGCGCCTCGGCGCCGACGGTGCATCAGCTCGCCGGCCACCTGCACCTCTCGGTGACCCCAGCGCTACGCACACACCAATGAAAATCCGAAAAGAGAGGCGGTGAAGGTCTTCACCGGCGGTGAACCTAGCCGTGTGAATAGGGCGCGGTAGCTCCTCGATGGCTATCCGGGCCCATCGACGGAATTCTCGAGGATTCCTGCGGAGGAGAAGGGATTCGAACCCCTGGTTGAGTTGCCCCAACGACGGTTTTCAAAACCCGGAAGGGGCCTCGGCGACGTCACGGGAAGCCCCTGCCCGAACCCTGCGGGATCAGGCGAAAAACCCAGCCTGATCGCGTGCTTGGGACAGCCCTGCGGGGTTCGGGTGGGGAGGCTGGAACGCGACGGAACGCGACCGGGGGCGACCCGGCGCGACGGTGGGCGTGTGAATGGCGTGTGAATGGCGGGAGGGCGGTCTGAGTGGCTGGTGAGCGCATGTCATCGGGTGGAGCACCTCGCCGAATGACATCGGGGAGCAGGGCGCAGAGCGCGATTGCGCAGCAGGGACGAGTCACGCAGCGCCTTGACGCTTCGCAGCATGGGGCGCGTCATGCCCGACGGCATTCCGTTATCCTCTGCTCTCGCCACACCACGACCGCCACCTTGGTGCCGTCCACCGGCTCTCAACGCCAAGCTCTCCACGTCGATCGACGACGGGGGCTGCGGAACCCGACCGCCAAGGTCCCGGAACCAAGTTCGTGCGGGACGGAAGTAGATCGTCTGAAGGGTCCTGTACCCCGCTACGGACGGCCGCGAGGTACGCTCGCGGGCAAGCACTGGGGAGACCCGATCATGTCCTGAGCGTGCTCGCGAAGTCTGAGGGGGTGCGGAGCACGAAGTTTGAGGGACGCGCGGCGTCATGGCCGTCACGGCCTTGGGCATGGCCGGGCCGCGACGCCAGGACGGACACGAGCACGAAGTTTGAGGGGCTTTGAGCGCGAAGATCGAGGGACGCGCGGCGTTATGAGCCGAGCGCGGGCGGGGGCGTCTCAAAACGGGATGTCGTCGCCGGGCCGCTCGTCGCCGAGCGCCCGCGAGTGATCCGCGGGGAGGAAGGCGCGGTAGCCGTCGAGCGCGGCGTGGAGCTCGCGGACGGCCTCGAAGATGCGGCGGGCCGCGCGCAGGCCCGGAGTGCGGGGCGCGGGCTCCTCGGGGGGCGCGAGTAGATCGGGGTGCTGCGCGAGCAGGACCTGGATGAGGAAAAGCAACGTGGCGTCGAGCAGCGCGAGGGGCTCGGGGATCGGCAGCGTGACGTTGGCGGTGCGTGGCATGGGCGCCTCCTGGTTCACCGTTTGCGGTTCGCGGACTTGGGCTTCGGGGCCGCGCCGAAGATCTCGAGAAAGAGCTTCTCGTCGAGCCGCGGCAGCTCGCGCTCGGCGGCGGCGGCGAGAAGCTCGTCGGCGAGGTTCATGAGCACGCGGTAGTTTCCGGCGGAGTGGTCGGCGAGCGTGGCCTTGAGCTCCGCGGTCATCAAGGAGGGGTTGCCGGCGGCGGCGAGCACGTGGTCGAGACACGCGAGCAGCTCGTCGCGAGAGGCGTAGTCGAGGACGAGCCGGCGGCGGATGCGCGAGCCGAGCGGCAAGAGCTCGGCAGTGCGGAGACGCTGGGGGAGGCGGGAGTCGCCGGCGAAGACCACGCAGAGCAGTTGCCTCGAATCGAAGTCCTTGCTGGAGAGGATGCGCAGCTCGTTGAGCACGGGCGTGCTCGCCTCCTGCGCCTCATCGAGGATCAGCACGGGTCGCCGAAGTGTCGTGGCGAAGTGCTCGGCCCAGCGCGAGCGAAGCGCCTTGAAGCCTGCCCAGCGGTTGCTGGACGAGAGCGGGACCCCGAAGAGATCACCGAGCTCGCGGTAGAAGTCGCCGGCCCTGCTCTGAGGATGCTCGATGGTGCCGACCACCACGTCGGTCAGGGCGCCGAGCCGCGCAGCGAGCAGGCGTAACGCGATGCTCTTGCCTGTTCCGGGATCGCCGGTGAGCATGGCGAAGCCGCCGTGGGCCAAACCGAGCTCGACGCGACGAAGGAAGGCGTCGACGGGCGGCGAGACGTAGAGGGCCTCCGCGGGCACATCGGCGCGGAAGGGAATGTACTTCAAACTGTAGAGAGACAGGAGTCGACTCATCATGGTCAATCGTCCTCCGTGTTCTTGGGCAGGTAGGCGGGCGGCAGGCCCGTGGCCGCGTACTCGGCCATCAGCTGGCGCAGGAGCGGCGCGATTCCGGGGGGCTTCCTCGACGGAGCCAGCGGCGCGGTGATCTCGGTGAGCGCGCGACGCGCCCGGTCCGCGTTCCGCTCCTTGTCGAGCGGAAAGAGCGTTGCAAGGTGCTCGCCCGAGCGCGGGTCGACGAGCTCTGCGCTGGAGAGATCCCAGCGCGCGACACGAATCCGGGGACGTTCGAGCACTCGGTAGGCCGAGGGGACCTCGAAGCGCACGCCCTCGATCGTGACCGTCCCGTCGCTCCGACGCTGGTGGCGCGAGATCTCCATGCGGAAGGCCCGGCGCAGCGCATCGGAGTCGGGGCTCGGGCGGCTCACGTCGGGGCCTTCGAGGTAGCGATCGAGCGGAGTCTTTTTGAGCTCGCTGTGGACGGTGCGGTGATACTCCTGCTCGACCCACGCCTGGGTCGCGGTGTTGAGCAAGTCGAGCGTGAGGTTCGGTTCGCCCTCGAGCATCGGCATGAGCCGCCCCTCGACGAGCGTCCAGAAGTGCTCTTGCTTGCCGTTCTGATGCGGGCTGTTCGGCAGCGTGAGATATTGCGCGATGCCGAGCCGCTCGAGCCCCTCCCGCATCTCGGCGGCCTTCATGGCACCTCCACGATCGCTGTAGGCGCCGCGCGGCAGCCCCCGCTTCTGGATCCCCTGGCTGAAGCCGTGCACGAGGTTCTCGGTGTTCTCGCAGTCGAGGTACCACTGCGCGTGGCAGCACACCCGCGAGCAGTCGTCGAGCAGGCCGAAGAGATAGGGTGTCTTCAGCTCCCCGCTGGCCGTGACGACCTTTCGCTTGCCCTCGTGGAAGTCGTAGTGCCAGAGCGCGTTGACATAGGCCAGCTCGTACGAGCGCGTCTCGCGCGGCACGAGCTCCGATTCGACCGCCCTGCCTTGGCGCCTCCTCTGGATGCGATACATGCCGTGGGCCTTCATGAAGCGGCGCACTGTGGTGTAGCTGGGCACCGGGTCGAGCGCGGGGGTTGTCTTTGCGAGCGCGACGAGGTTGTCGTGGTGGAGCTGCCAGGTCCAGCGCGGGTGATCGCGGTACTGACTCTCGATCGCGGACGCGACCGCTGTCGTGATTCTCGGCTGCGAGCCGGCGTGCTTCGGGACCTTGCGCGCGAGCACGCTGACCGGGTCATCCGCGCTGCGTGCCGCGTAGTACATGCGCTCGATGGTCTTGGGCGAGAGCCGGATCACCGAGCCCTTGGTCGGGTGTCGCCAGGACTTCGCGGCGAGCTCGGCGATCCGACTCGCGAGCTCGCCGGGCTCCGGCGGAGAGGCGAGCAGGTGGCTGATGATGGAGAAGCGCATCCGCGCCCAGCGCAGGCGCATGGGCGCCTGGTCGTCGTGGCTCATCGATTCCTCCTCCGGATCGAAAGGCGCAGACGGGCCCTTGGCGGGCGCGCGCGCGTCCGGTGCTCGTGGCTCATGAGGTCTCCTGCGCGGTCGGCGAACGGACCTACCGGGCGGGGAAACCCTATCTCACCGCGGAATCCACGCCGAATGACATCTTCTGCGTGGCGCCGTGGTCATGCGATGTCCCTCAGAAAACGTGATCCATCGAGGACCGAGCCCGTCGTGAGCGGCGCGAGCAGGTGGAGCATCGTGCGCATCTGCTCGTCGGCCGTGCCGGGGAGCCGCTCGATGATTGACCTTGGGATCCCGCCGACATCGACGCCGACGAGACGGACGCGGATCGCGAGCAGGACCTCCTTCGCGAGGAAGGGGCCACGCAACCAGGTGAGCCATCGGCGCGTCGTCCTCCGCGGAACGCCGGTCGGCTGCGCGCTGGCGGCGCCGAGCGCCTGCGCGACAAGGCTCGCCACGATCACGACGACGCCGAGGTACACGCGCCGGCCGAGGAATCGAAGCGACGGGGGCGTCGCGCGCCGGCGGCACCCCTCGCGGCCGCAGCAGAAGCTGAAGCGGACGAGGAACGCCTCGCCCTCCGGCGCGATGAGCGCGCCTCGCGGCTTGCGGGGGTAGTTGCCCGCGTGCAGCAGGCCCCCGCACGCCGGGCACCGGCTCGCCCCCACCCGCCGTGCGATCGCCCGGTCCAGGGCCTCCAACGTCGCGAAGAACTCGCCCTTGAGCGTGAACTGGTCGAACATGGGCTCCTCCGTTTCTGGCAACTCGGAGGCGAGCCCCCTCGGAGGACTTCGACAAGTTTTCTGAGGGGGCTTCGTTTGTCGCCCCTCAAAGAACGCGCTCAGGATGGCGCCCGGGGGCCGCCATCTTCCTGGCGCTGCTCATCCGGCCGCACCGGCTTCTCCGGCATCATCAGCGAGCACGTTCGCGAGGAGCTCGCGGTGTCCATCTTCTTTCACATCGACGATGCGCTGACGGGCGATCGATCGGGCGAGCTCGGGCAGGATCACGGCGACGATTTGGTCGTGCCGCATGGTGTGCCCGATGGTCAACGCGTCCGACGAGGTGGTCACGTTGCTCGCCGGCGTCCTCGCGGCGCTCACATGGCGATGAGCGTTGACCTTCCGGTTCGACGACATGGGACGGCAGGTCGCGCACCGTCCCGAGGTCCCCACGCGGTCGCGCCTGCGCTTCGTGACCGGGCAGGGCGACCGCCGCGAGAGCAACGACATCCCCCCGGCAACGACGCGGTCTACCTGATCCGAGGCGACCCGCGCGATGCGGTCGACGACCAGCGCACGGGTGTCGTCCGGCAGATGGATCTACGACCGAAACCCGAGGATCGGAGCACGTCGCCATGAAGAACCGGATCGTTAACGTCCCGGCCGTCAAGGATCCCATTAAACCGTCGCCCGGCTTCGAGAAGAAGGGGCTGTCCGACTTCAAGCTCGACATCATGGGCTTGTGCGGCTTCGGGTGCGCCTACTGCTCGAGCAACGAGGGCAACTACCTCCGCATCCGCCGCAAGGAGTTCCTCGACCTCACCGAGGAGCAGATCGGCGAGCGCGCCCTGCCGAGCAAGGACCCGTCGCTCACGTTCGTGTGGCCGAACATCCTGACGAACCTGAAGTCGCAGCTGGATCGCAAGGGTGACGGCTGGGGAGCGGGCCACACGCTCGTGTTCTCGATGCTCACGGACGCCTTCAGCCCCGTCCCCCTCAAGGACGGCACGACCGAGGCCGCGCTGCGGATGGTGCTCGAGCGCACCCGCTTCCGCATCCGCGTGCTGACGAAGAACGCCGCGGTCGGCTCCCCGAAGTGGATCAGGTTCTTCGAGCGCTACCCAGGTCGGTTCACCGTCGGGCTATCGATCGGCTCGCTGGACGACGCGTGGGCACGCCGGATCGAGGTGGGCACGTCCCCCCCGTCGGCGAGACTGAGGGTGCTGGCGCGCCTGCAAGGCGCAGGCGTGCCCACGTTCGGCATGGCCTGTCCCATCTTCCCCGACGTGCTGGAGGTCGGGGCGCTGGACGAGCTGATCGATCGGGTGCGCCCGGATCTCGTCGAGGACTTCTGGGCCGACCCGTTCAACAACCGCACCAACTGGCAGGTCGTCCGCAACGGCTACGCGCCCGGCACTGCGGGCTATCAGTGGTTCACCGACGTCTTCGAGCACCGCAACATCGATCGGTGGAGCGAGTACGCGACGGATCTGTACGTGCGGCTGCTCGCCCGGGCGCACGACGGCGGCTGGACGAACAAGCTTCGCTACTTGCTCTACGAAGAGAACATCGTCGAGCGCGATGCGCCAGGGTTCGCCGGCCTCGAGGGCGTCATGCTCCAGTCGAACCCGGCGGCTGACGGCCGAAGCGCCAACCCGTTCATCGCTCGGTTGCAGCAGGCAGCGGGTGCGGCGTCCTCGCAGCCGGGTGCGGCGGACCTGCTCGAGCGGACGCGTTGCCACCTGCCGCTCGTGTCGGCGCACCTGGCGGAGGGAGCGCGCATCGACCCCGCTCTACAAGGCAGACACCAGGCAGGCGGCCAGCACGTCCCTGCGGCTCCGAAGGGCGCGGCGCGCGTCGGCATCGCCGAGGTGGGCGACTCGTTCGGCGGCTCGGCCTCGGACAACGGGTCCAGCGCGAACGGAGCCACACGCGAGAAAGCCGCAACCGCCACGCCGTCGTCCAGGAGAAGGATCATGGTACGCAAGCGCAGGAAGCCGCCGGTGATGGGTGGGAGGAAGAACGCGGCGAAGTCTCGGCCGCGCGTGAGTCGACAGAAACGGGAGGAGGTTCGTGAGATCCCGCTCACCAACATCGAGGTGCCGAAGCGCCGGGCCCGTCAGCTCCGCGATGTCACGGCGCTCCAGGAGTCGATCGCGCAGACCGGGCTGATCGAGCCGATCGTCGTGCGACGCCTGCCTGGTAGCCGCATCGTCCTCGTCTCCGGGGCGCACCGACTGGAAGCCCATCGGCAACTCGGCCGGGAGACGATCCTCGCGCGTATCGTCGTGGTATCCGACCTCGAGGCCGAGCTCATCGAGCTCGACGAGAACCTGGCGCGGAGCGAGCTGACTGTGCTCGAGCGTGGCGAGCACCTGCTGCGGCGCAAGGAGATCTACGAGGAGCTCCACCCCGAGACGAGGCACGGGGGCGCGCCGGGAAAGAGCGGCGGCGGGAAGAAGGCGAAGGACGCGACCGTCGCGTCTTTCGCCGAGGACGCGTCCACGAGGACAGGTCTCTCGATCCGCACCATCCAGGACGACGTGAAGATCGCGCGGCTTCCTGCTGCTGCGAGGCAGGCCATTCGGGGCACGCCGATCGAGGATCAGAAGCGCGTGCTCCTGCAGATCACCCGGCTCGAACCGGACAAGCAGACGGCGGTCGCTGAAGCGCTCGCCTCGGGGCGCTGCCGCACGGTGAGGCAGGCCGGTATCGAGCTCGGCGGCCAACGCAAGCGGTTGTCCCGCCCACAGCGCGGCGACATCAGGGCGCGCGTACGCAAGAACGCCCAGCACCTCCACGACGTGAGGAAATGTTGGGAACGCCTCGTAGAGGGCCTGGATCCGGCTCGCGCAGCGGAGGGGCTGGCCATCGGCGAGGAGATCGCCGCGCTCGAGCAGAAGATGGTCGCGTTCGTGGTTTCCACCGAGACGACCACTGCTCCGGCGATCCAGAACGACAACATCACGGGCGCCATAACGAACGAGCAACATTCACCGGCACGAAGACAAGACGGACCGCATGCGGACATCGCCGCAGCCGTTGAAGCCGCAATCGACCTTCAGAGAACCCTGCTCGACGACGAGGTACTGGAGATCCCCGGGCTGGGGATCGAGGAGCTTTGCGAGGGCGAGGCGCTCGTCGAGCCCCTCGCGGACATGGCGAAGGTGATGGCCCGGCTCTCCCGTCCGGAGCACGGGCGCCGCCGGGCCGCTCCTCGTCGCCCGGTCACCGTCCCGAATTTCGTGAAGGAGTTGCGACCCATCTTGCCGGAGAACAGCGCGCTCGCCCGAGAGCACGGGGACGTGCTGCGCGCGTTCGAGGTGTTCGATGTTACAGGCAAGTACCTGCGCAAGATCGAGCCAGTTCTCGAGCGCGCGTATGATGGGCGCGCGACGACGCGCGCCAGCGACCCGTCGAGCGCTGCCATATGCGACGCGATCGACCGGTTTGTCCAGCACGGCGGCAGCGCCATCGTCGCCGGCCAGTACACGTTTCTTCATCATCTCGAGGAGCGAGGTGTGCCCTCGGCGATGTTCCGTGACGCAGGGGCCGCGTTCGTGCGAGAGATGGCGGAGGGTACGCGCACAATGTTCGCCTCGCTGGGCGAGAAGCTAAAGCGATGGCCGAACCCCGCCCAGAGCGCTCCCGCGGCGTGCTCCAGCTAGCTGTCGATCATCGCGCCGCTCAACGAGTCTTCCTTTGAAGAGATGTGCGGGATCGTAAGGGACTGCCTCGTGGTTATGGATGAGGGCTGTGAAAGACTTGCCGAGACGCACAGCGGGCTGCCAGTGCGGCCCGAGGCCGAGAGGGTATGGCATGCCATCAGAGATTTGACGCAGCGTTGCCGGCCGCTGCTTGACGGCGCCTTTGTTTACGCCGACCACGTGAGCGCCTGGAGCGTTAATCCATCGACGTACGTTACCGGACCGGCGTCACCGATGAGCAGGCACAGCGATACTTCGCGCGGCGCCGAGCTGCCCGTGCCGTCTCTTGGGCGACAGCAGGCGGCGCAGCAGCAGCCAACGACTATCAGCGAAGGCAGGCAGGACGAGACGCCGAAGCGCCTCCCCGCTGCCGCACACAGAGAGTTCGGCGCGGTGCTCGGTCGCTACGTGGAACACGGCATACGGGATCGGGTGGAACAAGAAATCCGGACCACGGACTGGTCGGCGCATGTACAGGAGGCGGCTCTCCAGCTGTTCTGGTCTCTGACGAGCAAACCTGCGGCGTCGGCGCCATCCTCGTGCGGCAATCAGAACCCGCCTCACGGCACACGGGGCTCTATCCCCGCTGCCGAGCATCAGTATTTGTAGACCAGAAGAGGGCGCCCGACCGATGACAAAGATGCGAGCGGTGTCGCGCTATTCCTTGGCGATTGTGGATCGTGAGAAGCACCGGGCGCGGGTAGCGCGAAATGGAGATCTGCTGGCGGTCGCGGTCGATGGGGTCTGCCTAGAAGCGCAGTTCGAGTTGAGCGATGGCAGCGCGCTCCTCTGGCTCACCGAAGACAGCCCGTACGACGAGGGTCTGCACATTTACTTGTTGGGACAGAATGGATGTATTGAGGACGCGCTTGAGGCGGGCGCGGATTTCACCGCAGGCCTCTTGAAGATTGGAGAGCTCGGAGGCGACTACGTCAACTTCGAGTTCTTCACGAACATGAATGTCTACCAGCTGAACGTGACGAGGAAGCCTGGGCTGCGACTACGATTGCCTGCAGGATGGAAGTACAAACATTGGCTAAAATCACACCGACTCACCCTGAGCATCCTGAAGAAAGGAGCTACATAGTGTCAGATCCGCAATTGGAATCGGCGCTGCGAGAGCTGGAGGTGACGGCGAACAATTTCGCCATGCGCCTAATTCGCATGGCGCAGGTACGCACAGCATATTTCCAGCAGATCGCCGAAATGAGCCAGAGTATTCGCCAGGCCGTGGATAGCGGGCAACTCTCGGCGGAGCGAGGGGCAGAACTCGCCAACGGCATGCGGAACGAGATCATGCGGATGCAACGAGAGCGGGATCTTGATCTGGGCCGAGCGCTTGCACAGCGCATGAAGGCCGAAGGCTTGACACTCGAGCAAGCGATCGTGAAGGCGATGCAGAAGCTGAACCTCCAAGGGCGCTTGTTCCACGAGCTCACCGGAGAAGAGCAAACACTTGTCTTCCTGAAAGTGATCGACAGCTCGGGAAACTCACGGCAATCCGTGACACGTGGCATACCGAAATTGCGGTGGGCGGCCCGAGGATTGTGGCTGGCGACGTTCGCCATCGCGGCGTACAACATTGGGACGGCAGAGAATGCATGGTGGCAGACGGGGCGTGAGGCGGCGACCATCGCCGGCGGGTTCGGCGCCAGTGTTGCGGCAGGCGCGGCGATGGGTGCAGCGGGCGGTATATGGGCTGGCCCCCCGGGTGTCGCCGTAGGAGCCTTCGTGGGCGGCGTCCTCGGCGCGTTGCTGGCCGATCATGCATATGTGGAGGCAGCTGGCACCAGCGATCCGACGACGCGGAGCTTCGTGGCACGGTTCACCGGCTTTTGGGCCGGGGTCAATGAAGAGGGAATGGCACGAGCGCTCGCGATGGAGCATCGGACGAACCTGGAATTCACACGACGAGTATTCCAAAGCCTCGACAGCGACTATCACACGGACGCCGACGACGTCGCCCTGGAATATGTCGATCTAGTTCGTCGGGACACGGCGCTAGCGCAATCATTGCGGGGAAACCGCCCATTGCGGGAGCTTCTCATCAGGTTGCTCGACGAAGGGTACACCTCGTCAGAAGAACGGGCAGCGATCCACTATTTGCGCGGCCTCTAAACTCAAGTTTCGCACTTCTAAGGGCTGGGATTATCGAGCTCAGCATCTTCGTTGCCTGTCGATAGGCCTCCGACGAGGCGCGAGTAGACCTCCGGAGGCGGCTGGTCGACCCGCTGCTCCCGCACTGGGCCCTGCGCGAGCGACGCACGCGGCCAGCGCTTCACCGATGCGCTCCCCGCGTCACTCAAGGGCCTCCTCGGTGACGGGAGGCGGCGATGATCGCCAAGGATGAGGAGGCCGAGATCGTGCGCCTCTACCGCGGCGAGAAGCGGCCCGTCGGCACCATCGCCGGCCAGTTTGGGCTGCATCACACCCCCGTGAAGCGCTTGCTCGGGTAAGCAGGTGTCGACCCGAAGGTCGTCGCGCCGCGACCGCCCATGGTCGACCCGTTCGTATCCGTTCGGCAGAGCGCATCCTGACGTCGAGCAGGCCAGGGACATAGGCTTGCCGTGCGATGCGAGAGCGACGGCAGGGCACCGGCAACGGCGGCGAGACCGGACTGACGGACCCCGAAGCGACGCCAGCGAGACGCGGGACCGGCGACGTCAGCGTGCGAAGGCCGCGCCCCGGCAAGTCGAGCGCGTCCGCGGCGATCGATGGCGCAGAGGCGCCGCCCTCGCGGCAAAGCCGGCGAGCGGAGCCCACGCCCAGCGCGACGTCGCCGGACGCTACCGGTGGCGCAGAGCAGGCTTCGAAGCGCTCACGCGGCCAGCGTGACCGGCGCCGTCCACGGGCTGGCAGCGAGCCGCTGCCGAGCGTCGGTGTTCTCGAGGGTCTGCTTCCAGGACTTGGGAGCGAGCTCGAGGACCCGATCGCGCGGCCAGCTCGGCAACAGGATCAGCACGTCGCGCAGGTAGGCCCAGGGGTCAATCTGGTGCAGGGCGCAGGAGGCGATCAGCGACACGATGACGGCGTTCCACTCCGCCCCGTCGTCGCTGCCGACGAAGATCCAGTTCTTCCGCCCGAGTGCCTCTCTGCGGAGCTCCAGCTCACTGCGGTTGTTGTCCAGGCGGAGCCGCCCATCCTCAAGGAAGCGGATGAGTGCGGTCCACTGGTTGCGCGCATACCCGATGGCGCCAGCGATGGGGCTTCTGGGCAGCACCAGCAGCTCCTCGCTGTCGAGCCACGCGCGGAAGGCACCGAGCACGGGCTGGGCGTGGCTTCGGCGCTGCTCGGTGCGGCGACCGGGAGCCAGGTCCTTGGTCGCCTTGTCGATGGCGAAGAGCTGGTGAATGAAGCCGAGCGCCGTCATCGCACGCTCCCGGTCCGACGACATCGCTTCGAAGAAGCGCCGGCGGCAATGGGCCCAGCAGCCGACCTCGGTGACCTGCTCGGTCCGGAACAGCTCCTCGTAGACGCTCGATGCGTCGGCCTGGACGTAGCCCTTGTACCCGCGGAGAAACTCCTTGGGGCCATCCTGGTTGTGACGAGGCGTGAAGCGAAAGAGCACGTGGTCTCGGTCGGCTACGAGCACCCAGAAGTGTCCACGCCGGCACTTGTCCTTGGCCTGGACGAGCACTCCGGTCGCGTCGATGGCGATGCAATGGGCGGAGAGCGCGTCCTTGGCCATGGCGGCGACCAGATACCCCAGCACCTCGGCGCACGAGCCCACCCAGCCACAGAGCGTCGAGCGCGCCAGGTGCACCCCTTGGCGCTCGTAAATCTTCTCCTGTCGATGCAGCGGCAGGCGAGTAGCCCGGGGGAATTTCACCCCCGGGCTCTCCCAGAACCGGACGTGAACCTCTCAGCTCATCCGGCTCCTGCCACCCAGTTGTCCCCCACCCCGAAAGAGCGTCCAGTGCGCGAACAGAGTCGGTTGCCGGCAAGCGATCGCCTCCAACCACCGAGCCGTACGCCTCTTGTGGCCGCGCAACCGCTTGTACTTGCGCCTCGCCCACTTCGCGAGGGCCCGATCGAGCGGGCGGAACACACGGCAGAGGGCTGAACGATGGTAGCTCCCGTAATACTGGATCCAACCCCGAAGCTCGGGATTGAACATGTTCGCCAGGTCGGTCAGGGACTTGTCCGTTCGGCACCGTATCCGCCAGTTTCGGCGCATCTTACGGCGGATCGCCGTCGCCGCAACCCCGCTGATGGCGGGGCTGAAGCTGACGAAGAGCTCGCCACGGCGGTTCAGTGACTGACGAGGCCGGAAGGTGAAGCCGAGGAAGTCGAACTTCTCGGTAGCCGCAGACCGACGCCGGTTCGCGTCCTTGCAGTAGACAATCTGCGTCTTCTGCGGGTGGACCTCGAGCCGGCCGCGCCGCAGGCGCTCCTCCACTTCTTGCAGCACGACCTGAGCCTGCTGCTCCGTTCGGCAGTGCACGAGCACGTCATCTGCGTATCTCTCGAACGGCACGTCTGGAAAGCGCTCGGCCATCCAGGTGTCGAACGCAAGATGCAGGAAGATGTTCGCCAAGAGCGGGCTGGCTACGCCGCCTTGGGGAGTGCCCGACGTCCGCGGTTCCAGCGCGCCGCTCTCCACCTGTACCGGCGCATGAAGCCACCGTTGGATGTAGAGGAGCACCCAGCGAACCGAAGTGTACGTCCTGACCGCCCGCATCATGAGCCCATGATCAAGGGAGTCAAAGAACGCGCGAATGTCGAGATCTATAGCCCAGTTGAACTTCCAACAGCGCTCTCTTGCTCGCCCCACCGCCTGCACCGCTGACCGGCCGGGTCGATATCCGTACGAGTCGGAATGGAACAGAGGATCCACCACCGGCTCCAGGACCATCTTCACGGCCGTCTGAGCGATGCGATCGGCAACCGTTGGGATGCCGAGGTTCCTCGTGCCCCCGCTGCGCTTGGAGATTGCCACGCGCAGCACGGGAGCCGGGAAGTACGTGCCCGACGACATGCGGTTCCACAAACGATAGAGGTTGTCCTTGAGATTCCTCTCGAACTCCTCGATCGTCTGCCCATCCACTCCGGGGGCTCCTCCGTTTGTCTTCACCCGCAGGTAGGCGTCCCAGATGAGCTTCTTCGGAATGTCGAACGACTTCGCTACACCCACGGGCTCCTCCCATCGCTGGTTGACCCGCTGGTATAGCTGGATGACGTGGCCCCTTCGCTCCACCCGCTTTCGCCGGCTTCTCCGCTACTACGAGCCACTCCGCCCCTCGCCGCCGCATCGGTACGCTGGTCCTCGCGGGGGCCTCCCACTTGGACTTCTCCCTTGGCATCGGCGCGCGAGGTTCCCACGTTCCGCACTGCCGCCAGATCCGAGCTCACGCCGCCTTCCGGCCGGACGCCACCCAGGCAGAAATGCACGCACCCCCTGGGTTCTCTCCCGGGCCAATCATCCTGCCCGGTTTCGACGTCTTCGAGTACGTTTCGACCCATCATCAGCGGTTCACTTGCGTTCGTCTTCTCGGACCACACCTGACGCGATCTCGTCGCGCCTTTTCCTTGACGCTCACCACCCGGACCCTTAGGCCCGCGCAGCTCGAGGTGGTTTGGAGTCTGGCCGTGCTGCCCGACTCCGAGGGGCCTGCCCTCATCGGCTGTGCAGCAAGGTTCGGTCAGGCGGCCATGAGGGCCTCCCTTCCGCGCCGTCGTGGCGCACGATGATCACCATACTTGCTCACCAGCACGTGCGCGAGCAGCCCTGGCCCGGCGAGCGACCGAGGTACGGGGCTGTCGGCTACGTCCGCGATGACGACGCCGGCCTCGGGCTCGCCCCTGGTGGCAAACTTGGGTCGCACGATTTGCAGCCGCACGAAGCTCGCGGGCCTCCACTCCAGCGTCTCAAACACCTCTTCGCCGATGCGGACCATCTCGGCGGCGCGCTCATCGCGCACCTCCGGCGGCAGCAGCTCGATCCGCTCGACCGGCAGGTGCTCGGGCAGCTTCTGCCGTCCGTGCGGGGTGTTCCTGCGCCCCGTGCCGTTGCCTCCGGAGCCGCCTCCTGGCGCAGCGCCGTCGCCCTCAGGCGTGCTCGCGGTGCCGGTATCGGGTGGCGCCGCTGCGCCCGCGAGCATCTGGACGATGGCGTCGAAGGCGAGCTGCATCTGCCCAGGGTCGACATGCTCGGCCTTCTGGCCGAAGATGTGGCGGCGAAGCCGCTCCAGCTCGATGCTGGCGAGCTCGTAGAGCTTGCGGTACTCGTCGCGCTCGTGCGCGGCGCGCGCCAGCTTGTCCTTCAGCTCATGAATCTGCTCATCGAGCGACTTGCTCACGAGGCGGTAAGTACTCGTGACTTTTTGCTTTTTGAAGAGGGTTGTTGCAGGAAAAAGAAGGGCTCTCGAGGCAATGCAGCGCGTGCGCTGCCCGGCAGAGCGCGGACAGGTCGGATGAGATCACGAGCCTGGAGGCGGAGCCATCTCGCAGAGGCGCACGTCGCGCCCCAGCTTCGAAGGCGTGAGCGCGATGCCCTCGAGGATCTTCGCCAGCTCGGCCGCGTCGATGACGACGCTCGTAGCTCCCGGCGTGACTGCACGCGGGGCTCGAAACGTCCCGCGCTCTAGACGCTTGTAGAGCAGGCAATACCCGCGGCGGTCCCACCACAGGGCCTTGCAGCGGTCGGCGGCTCGGTTGAAAAAGAGGAACAGCGCTCCAGAGAGCGGATCCTGCCGCAGCACCTCGCGCACGACAGCGCCGAGGCCATCGAACGAGCGGCGCAAGTCGAGCGGCTCGGTGGCGACGTAGATCGAGACGCGGCCCGGGATCACCGCACGCCTCCGAGTGCGCGAACGACGCGCGCCAGCGTATCCTCATCGAACGTCGGCGGCACGCGCACGACCGCCCCGTCCGGAAACACGATCTCCAGCGCGGTGCCCGGCGAGCACGCCGTAGCGCTCGACGGGGCGACCACCACAGGCAGCAACGCGGGCAGCGTCGCCTTCTCCGAGCGCTGCCGGTACTCGCTCCGCTTCATCCCCAGCCGGCGGCTCCAGGAGTAGAGCGTGCCTGCGCTGACCCCCTCCTGCTCCGCGAACACGCGGGCGGAGTGCCCGCTCTTGTGCCAGCGCGCTACCCGGTCGCGCCAGATGAGTCTGCTCTCGTCCATCCGCACCTCCGGCGCGGCTTTCTACGCAGCGCAGAGGCTCCAAGACAGCATGCGGGTCGCCGAACGGGTACGCAGAAAGTGACGCACCACGGGGTGACGGAAGCCGCGGCCGCGTCGATGTCCCAGCTCGCGCCGGAGATTACCCCGGCAGGAAGGACGACGATGACCATCGAATCCGAGATATTGGCCGCTGTTCGCTCTGCGGAGCGCGGCTTCCGCCCTGGGCCATGCGCGAGCGGCCCGCTCGGCGAGCTCTTCACCGACGCGCTTCCCATGTCCCACGAGGGCCTTTCCGGTGACGGGAGGCGGCGGTGATCGCGAAAGAGAAGGAGGCTGAGATCCTGCGCCTCTACCACGGCGAGAAGTGGCCCGTGGGCACCATTGCCGCTCAGCTTGGGTTGCACCATACCAACGTGCAGCGCGTGCTCGGTCAAGCGGGCGTCGACCCGAAGGTCGTCGCGCCGCGCCCGTCGATGGTCGACCCATTCGTGCCCTTCATCGTCGAGCAGCTCGGCAAGTATCCCTCGCTGCGCTCGAGTCGCCTCTTCGGCATGCTGAAGGAGCGCGGTTATCCGGGCGGTCCCGATCATCTGCGCCGGGTGATCGGCCGTCTCCGCCCCAAGAAGCCGGCAGAGGCATTCCAGCGGCTCCGCACGTTGCCCGGCGAGCAAGCGCAGGTCGACTGGGCGCACTTCGGCAAGCTGACTGTCGGCCGGGCGCTGCGCCCGCTCTGGGCTTTCGTCATGGTGCTCAGTTACTCGCAGCGGCTCTTTCTGCGTTTCTTCCCGGGCGCGGCGATGCCCTTCTTCGTGCGCGGGCACGTCGAGGCGTTCGCCGACTTCAACGGCGTCCCGCGCGTGCTGCTCTACGACAACCTCAAGAGCGCCGTCGTGGAGCGCCACGGCGACGCAATCCGGTTTCACCCCACACTGCTGGCGCTGTGTTACTGAGCACCGTCGTTGATGCCGATGGTGCGCCTGTCGATCCAGCTCTTTGATGGCAGGGTGCTCGACCCACCGGAGAACACCATCACCGAGGCGGATCAGGTGCGATGACGGGGGTGTCCGAGGGCAGCAAGCTGCCAGGGGGCTCCCCGGCCATGCATTGCGCCGAGTCCGATAAAATTCTCAGCGTAGCTACTCCTGAGCATGCTCGCGTTGGTCGAATCCAGGAGCACAGGAAAAGAGGGAGCGCACATTCCGTTCGCCTCTCGAAAATTACCAGCACGACTCCTCGTCCGTCGGCGCAACGAACGGAGTAGGTCAGCGGCAGGAGCGGAGCATCGGCGCGGCGCCGGCCACAAAATAGGCGACGGGAGGAGCTCGTTTGGCCGCGTGCCCCCTCCCGTCGTGCTCCGAATCGCTTGAAAGAGCGGAGCCCTCAACAGATCGTCCATTTGGACCTCGATGTCAAAGGCTGGCTCGGTTCCCCGCCCACCGTAGAGCGCGCGCGGCCAGCCCGCTGCCCCCGTTGCGGCGCGGCGGGGTGCCCGCTGGGGGGCGGGTTGGGGCTGTGGGGTCACGGAACGCGGTCGCGGCAGGTGCGCGGGCCGCTGGCTGCCGGCGAGCGCGGCGGGCTCGTCACGATCGAGGCGCGCCGCTATCGATGCCGCCATTGCAGCGCCGCGATCACGGTCGTTCCGCGGGGCGTCGCGCCGCGACGGCACTTCGCCGCGACGGCGATCGGTCTGGCCCTGCTGCTCGTCGGCGTCGCCGGTGCAGCGCTCATCGATGTGCGGCGGCGCGTCAGCCCTTGGTCCGCCAGCTTCGATGCTGACAGCTGGGTGACCGTGCGGCGCTGGCTACGCGCCATCGACCAGGGGCACCTCTTTGCGGCGGTCCGCCCCAGTCCCCTCGCTTCATCGCTGCGGCAGCGGGCCGAGCGGGCCGCGATGACGCTCGTCGCGATGGCGCCTTTTGCGGCCGAGGTCCCCGAGGCCGCCGTCATGGCGGGCGCCGCGCGGGCTGCGTGATGGCAACAGGCCCGCTCGCCGGGCTCATGTCGGACCCCACCCGGTTGGATCCTCGGTCGGCGGAGCGCCTTGCGCTTGGATGGCTGTGCGGCCGGTGCGGTGTCACCGGCGCGGAAAGGACACGACGTGCAAGACCCCCTCCAGCCGAAGGACCAATCGGAAGCGGTAGCGCTCTATCGCAGCGAGATCATCGGCTCGCTCATGCACCGCGAGCTCGACCGCGGAGAGCTCGCCGAAGCGCTCGCCGACCTGAGCAAGCAGCGGTTTCGCCCACCGCGCGCCCATTCTCCGCGCACATACTCCGTCCCCACGCTCGAGCGCTGGTATTACGCGTACAAGGCGGAAGGCCTCGAAGGGTTGCGCCCCAAGCCCCGTAGGGACAAAGGCCGGGCGCGTGAGCTCACCCCCGAGCAACGACGGATGCTGCTCGATATCCGAGAGGAGCACCCGAGCGCCTCGGTCTCGCTCATCCTCGACACCCTGATCGCGGCGGGCCGGCTCGACAAAGACGCCATCTCCGCCACCACGGTGCGACGGCTGTACGCCGAACACAGCCTCGATCGCATCGCGCTGCGCGATCGCACGGGCGGCAAGGTGCGGCTGCGCTGGCAGGCCGAGCACCCCGGCGCCCTGTGGCACGGCGATGTGTGTCACGCATCGCCGATCCTCGTTAACGGCAGCCCGGCGCCGGTGCGGATCCACGCGCTGCTCGACGACGCCTCCCGGTACATCCTCGCGATCGAGGCGATGAGCGCCGAGCGGGAGGTCGACATGCTGGCGCTCTTCATCCGGGCGCTGCGCAAGCACGGCGCTCCCGACGCCCTCTACCTGGACAACGGCTCGACCTACCGCGGGCACACCTTGCACCTTGCGTGCGAGCGACTCGGCACCACCCTGATCCACGCCCGCCCGTACGACGCCCCCGCGCGCGGCAAGATGGAGCGCTTCTGGAGGACGTTGCGCGGGAGGTGCCTGGACTTCATCGGAGCGCTCGGGTCGCTCCACGACCTCAACGTCCGGCTCTACGCATGGATCGACGAGCACTACCACCGCACACCGCACGCGGCGCTCTTCGGCAAGTGCCCCGCGCAGGTCTACGAGAAGTATCCCCACGTCACCGACGACCTCGACGAGCGGAAGCTGCGCGACGCGCTCACGACCCAGGCCCGCCGGCGCGTGCGGCGTGACAGCACGCTCTCGATGGATGGGGAGGACTGGGAGACCGATCTCGGCTTCCTCGCCGGCCACCTCGTCACAGTGTCGAGGTGCCTCGTCACGCCGAACGAGCCGCCCTGGATCGAACACGAGGGCAAACGCTTCGCCCTGCACCGGGTAGATCCGGTGAAGAACGCCCAGCGGCCGCGACCGGCCTGCAACCTCGATGTCGCTCACGAGGCGCGCGTCCCCTTCGACCCGCCGAAAACGCTCCTGGACAAGGCTCTCGGACGGACGCCTCGCGGTGACGAGGAGGGATGACCATGGACTTCTGCAGCTACTTCAGCTTCACCGCAGAGCCATTTTCCAAGGAGGTCGAAGACGGCGAGCTTTGGCTCCCCCCGTCCAAGCAGATGCTCCTCGAGACGCTCATCGAGGCGGTGCACGCCAGAAAGAGCGTGCTGCTCGCCGGTGACCCCGGCGTCGGCAAGACGTGTCTGCTCCGCGCGCTCCGTCATGCCCTTTCGCCGCAGACGTTTCGCTTGACCTACTGCGCCAACGTGACCCTTGGACGCCGGGACTTCTATCGCCAGCTCTGTCTGGCCCTCGGTCTCGCGCGCTGCAGCACCGCTGGAGACGTCTTCTACGCGGTCAGCACGCACGTCGAGGAACTCGCGAAGGAGCGCGTATTTCCGGTTTTCGTCCTCGATGAGGCCCATCTACTTCATCAGGACACACTCGATCATCTTCACATACTCCTTAATTACGCCTGGGATAGCCGCGCATTGCTTTCGCTCGTGTTGCTTGGCTTGCCCGAGCTCGGCGAGCGGCTCCGCGTGCGCCGCAATCGATCCCTGTATTCACGCCTCCATTACCGATTGACCATCGACCCGCTCACGCCGGACGATACGGCCGACTATCTGCGTGTACGTCTCGGCCGAGTCGGCTGCACGAAAGAGCTCTTCACCTCGGACGCGATCGCGATGCTGCACGAGGCGGCCGCTGGCAGCCTGCGCGACACCGATCGACTCACCACCGCCGCGCTCCGCGCCGCTGCGCGCAAGAAGCGCAAGCTCGTCGAGCGCGACATCCTGAGCCGCATCCTGCAGCTGGACGCAGAGGAGGCCGGATGAACCCCGTCCCCTTGGCCGAGGGGGACACGCGGCGCGGCGACGCCGCGGGCAGCGCAGCCGCCGCCCTCGTCGCGGCCCTCGCGCTCGCCCGCGACGCGCTCACCGCGCGCTACCCGGGCGACCCGGATCCGCTTTGCCCTCGCCTCTACGCCGTCGACGTCGTGCTCCACTACCTCGATCGGCTCGACGACGCTCTCGCTCGCTATCACGCCGTCCTCGACGGCGATGACCGCCTCCCCCTCCGCATCGACTGAGAGCGCCGGCGCTCTGCGACCGCCGCAGTCACCCGACGCATCGCCTCGCTGCAATCGCGGTGAGCGGAGATCCAGCTCGATGATGGCCATCACAGAGCCGGATCTTCCGGCCATCAAACAGCCTGCTCGGTAACAAGTGTTACTGAGCACCGTCGTTGATGCCGATGGTGCGCCTGTCGATCCAGCTCTTTGATGGCAGGGTGCTCGACCCACCGGAGAACACCATCACCGAGGCGGATCAGGTGCGATGACGGGGGTGTCCGAGGGCAGCAAGCTGCCAGGGGGCTCCCCGGCCATGCATTGCGCCGAGTCCGATAAAATTCTCAGCGTAGCTACTCCTGAGCATGCTCGCGTTGGTCGAATCCAGGAGCACAGGAAAAGAGGGAGCGCGCATTCCGTTCGCCTCTCGAAAATTACCAGCACGACTCCTCGTCCGTCGGCGCAACGAACGGAGTAGGTCAGCGGCAGGAGCGGAGCATCGGCGCGGCGCCGGCCACAAAATAGGCGACGGGAGGAGCTCGTTTGGCCGCGTGCCCCCTCCCGTCGTGCTCCGAATCGCTTGAAAGAGCGGAGCCCTCAACAGATCGTCCATTTGGACCTCGATGTCAAAGGCTGGCTCGGTTCCCCGCCCACCGTAGAGCGCGCGCGGCCAGCCCGCTGCCCCCGTTGCGGCGCGGCGGGGTGCCCGCTGGGGGGCGGGTTGGGGCTGTGGGGTCACGGAACGCGGTCGCGGCAGGTGCGCGGGCCGCTGGCTGCCGGCGAGCGCGGCGGGCTCGTCACGATCGAGGCGCGCCGCTATCGATGCCGCCATTGCAGCGCCGCGATCACGGTCGTTCCGCGGGGCGTCGCGCCGCGACGGCACTTCGCCGCGACGGCGATCGGTCTGGCCCTGCTGCTCGTCGGCGTCGCCGGTGCAGCGCTCATCGATGTGCGGCGGCGCGTCAGCCCTTGGTCCGCCAGCTTCGATGCTGACAGCTGGGTGACCGTGCGGCGCTGGCTACGCGCCATCGACCAGGGGCACCTCTTTGCGGCGGTCCGCCCCAGTCCCCTCGCTTCATCGCTGCGGCAGCGGGCCGAGCGGGCCGCGATGACGCTCGTCGCGATGGCGCCTTTTGCGGCCGAGGTCCCCGAGGCCGCCGTCATGGCGGGCGCCGCGCGGGCTGCGTGATGGCAACAGGCCCGCTCGCCGGGCTCATGTCGGACCCCACCCGGTTGGATCCTCGGTCGGCGGAGCGCCTTGCGCTTGGATGGCTGTGCGGCCGGTGCGGTGTCACCGGCGCGGAAAGGACACGACGTGCAAGACCCCCTCCAGCCGAAGGACCAATCGGAAGCGGTAGCGCTCTATCGCAGCGAGATCATCGGCTCGCTCATGCACCGCGAGCTCGACCGCGGAGAGCTCGCCGAAGCGCTCGCCGACCTGAGCAAGCAGCGGTTTCGCCCACCGCGCGCCCATTCTCCGCGCACATACTCCGTCCCCACGCTCGAGCGCTGGTATTACGCGTACAAGGCGGAAGGCCTCGAAGGGTTGCGCCCCAAGCCCCGTAGGGACAAAGGCCGGGCGCGTGAGCTCACCCCCGAGCAACGACGGATGCTGCTCGATATCCGAGAGGAGCACCCGAGCGCCTCGGTCTCGCTCATCCTCGACACCCTGATCGCGGCGGGCCGGCTCGACAAAGACGCCATCTCCGCCACCACGGTGCGACGGCTGTACGCCGAACACAGCCTCGATCGCATCGCGCTGCGCGATCGCACGGGCGGCAAGGTGCGGCTGCGCTGGCAGGCCGAGCACCCCGGCGCCCTGTGGCACGGCGATGTGTGTCACGCATCGCCGATCCTCGTTAACGGCAGCCCGGCGCCGGTGCGGATCCACGCGCTGCTCGACGACGCCTCCCGGTACATCCTCGCGATCGAGGCGATGAGCGCCGAGCGGGAGGTCGACATGCTGGCGCTCTTCATCCGGGCGCTGCGCAAGCACGGCGCTCCCGACGCCCTCTACCTGGACAACGGCTCGACCTACCGCGGGCACACCTTGCACCTTGCGTGCGAGCGACTCGGCACCACCCTGATCCACGCCCGCCCGTACGACGCCCCCGCGCGCGGCAAGATGGAGCGCTTCTGGAGGACGTTGCGCGGGAGGTGCCTGGACTTCATCGGAGCGCTCGGGTCGCTCCACGACCTCAACGTCCGGCTCTACGCATGGATCGACGAGCACTACCACCGCACACCGCACGCGGCGCTCTTCGGCAAGTGCCCCGCGCAGGTCTACGAGAAGTATCCCCACGTCACCGACGACCTCGACGAGCGGAAGCTGCGCGACGCGCTCACGACCCAGGCCCGCCGGCGCGTGCGGCGTGACAGCACGCTCTCGATGGATGGGGAGGACTGGGAGACCGATCTCGGCTTCCTCGCCGGCCACCTCGTCACAGTGTCGAGGTGCCTCGTCACGCCGAACGAGCCGCCCTGGATCGAACACGAGGGCAAACGCTTCGCCCTGCACCGGGTAGATCCGGTGAAGAACGCCCAGCGGCCGCGACCGGCCTGCAACCTCGATGTCGCTCACGAGGCGCGCGTCCCCTTCGACCCGCCGAAAACGCTCCTGGACAAGGCTCTCGGACGGACGCCTCGCGGTGACGAGGAGGGATGACCATGGACTTCTGCAGCTACTTCAGCTTCACCGCAGAGCCATTTTCCAAGGAGGTCGAAGACGGCGAGCTTTGGCTCCCCCCGTCCAAGCAGATGCTCCTCGAGACGCTCATCGAGGCGGTGCACGCCAGAAAGAGCGTGCTGCTCGCCGGTGACCCCGGCGTCGGCAAGACGTGTCTGCTCCGCGCGCTCCGTCATGCCCTTTCGCCGCAGACGTTTCGCTTGACCTACTGCGCCAACGTGACCCTTGGACGCCGGGACTTCTATCGCCAGCTCTGTCTGGCCCTCGGTCTCGCGCGCTGCAGCACCGCTGGAGACGTCTTCTACGCGGTCAGCACGCACGTCGAGGAACTCGCGAAGGAGCGCGTATTTCCGGTTTTCGTCCTCGATGAGGCCCATCTACTTCATCAGGACACACTCGATCATCTTCACATACTCCTTAATTACGCCTGGGATAGCCGCGCATTGCTTTCGCTCGTGTTGCTTGGCTTGCCCGAGCTCGGCGAGCGGCTCCGCGTGCGCCGCAATCGATCCCTGTATTCACGCCTCCATTACCGATTGACCATCGACCCGCTCACGCCGGACGATACGGCCGACTATCTGCGTGTACGTCTCGGCCGAGTCGGCTGCACGAAAGAGCTCTTCACCTCGGACGCGATCGCGATGCTGCACGAGGCGGCCGCTGGCAGCCTGCGCGACACCGATCGACTCACCACCGCCGCGCTCCGCGCCGCTGCGCGCAAGAAGCGCAAGCTCGTCGAGCGCGACATCCTGAGCCGCATCCTGCAGCTGGACGCAGAGGAGGCCGGATGAACCCCGTCCCCTTGGCCGAGGGGGACACGCGGCGCGGCGACGCCGCGGGCAGCGCAGCCGCCGCCCTCGTCGCGGCCCTCGCGCTCGCCCGCGACGCGCTCACCGCGCGCTACCCGGGCGACCCGGATCCGCTTTGCCCTCGCCTCTACGCCGTCGACGTCGTGCTCCACTACCTCGATCGGCTCGACGACGCTCTCGCTCGCTATCACGCCGTCCTCGACGGCGATGACCGCCTCCCCCTCCGCATCGACTGAGAGCGCCGGCGCTCTGCGACCGCCGCAGTCACCCGACGCATCGCCTCGCTGCAATCGCGGTGAGCGGAGATCCAGCTCGATGATGGCCATCACAGAGCCGGATCTTCCGGCCATCAAACAGCCTGCTCGGTAACAACGAGAAGCGCCGCGCCCGCGAGCACCGCGGTCTCGATCGCCTCGCACGCGCCGCCCGCAGCAGCCAGGCATTCCTCCGCATCGTGGCCGAGCGCGGCGGCAACGTCGGCAGCGCGATCGCCCGGCTGCTGCAACTGCTCGACGCCGTCGGCGCTGCCGCACCCTTTTTCAGGACCACCTGTGCCCACGCCGAGCCGTGGGTCGACGCCGCCCCGCGCCCAGCATCGTCGACCACGGCGAGAGCCGCAAGGGACCATGCCTATGGCGATGGTCGGGCGCTTACGTCTCGCCGCCATTGCCGGTGCCCTGCCGTCGCTCTCGCATCGCACGGCAAGCCTATGTCCCTGGCCTGCTCGACGTCAGGATGCGCTCTGCCGAACGGATACCCCGATGACCCTGCGAAAAACGCCGTCAGGTGGCCCCATGCCCCTGCGAACTGGCAGATTTCCGTCCAGGCGCAAGCGTAGGAGGGTCGCATGCGGCCCAAGAATCGGTCGCTGCGGTATTCCAACGAAGACCCGTTTAGGATAAGCTATTGTAGCGTGAACCGATGGCCCAGAAGGCTAACGTTCACGATCAATGTAAAACTCTGCCCGCTCTGCCGAGAATGCGCCATTTGAGAGGGAGGATGACCCATGTTGGGCGAGCGTTATGTGGTTAGAACAGGCGACAGCCTTTGGCGAATTGCGAGTGAGACACTCGGCGACGGTGGACAATGGCCTCGTATTTGGCGGTACAACAATCGCCGTGAAGTGATCGCCGTTACCGGAAGCGGACTACCCAATCCCGATCTCATTCGGCTTGGTCAAACCCTTCTCATTCCCGTGCTTCCAGGGGCAGCAAAGTCAATACCCAGGTGCTCCATGCACACCCGCCCCAAAGCAAGCCTGTCGTCCGGCTCACGGCAGGCCACAACGTTTTTACCGAAATCATCACAATATTTGCCACCACTCAGCTCCTACTTGCTAATGAACCAACTGGCCAGCATGAATTCGCCTATATCTATCAAATACCGACTTGAAGATTTGCCGAGCCATGAAATCGACGTCGGCACCGCCGTCATCATCGAACGCACGAACGGCGACATTTTCCTCATGACCAAGAAGTCGTACCCTGCCATCTACGTGACTCAGCGTAAGCAGATCGAGCTTCAGGTCACAGACGAGGCCAATCAGAATTTTGGAAAGCTGATCGGCGACAAACGCTACATATTCGATCCGGAAAGAAAAATTGTAACGTTTCGCTCGATGCTTGTCAGCCAGAGCAATGCTCCGGACACCGTAGCAACAGCTTTCGGCGTCGAGATGTCGTCTGAAAGTCCGATTCCGACATTGCGTGTTGAAATACGCCTTCCGAAGGTCCTCGAGGGTTCCATCGGCGTTTTCCGCTATTGTGCCGCGAACGTGAGCATTTCACTTCAGATCACGCCGAGGCCGCAATTTCCGCGGCCGGGGCCGCAGCCGCCCGGGTTTCCTTTGCCGCTGCCGCTCCTGCTGCCTCCAGTCGATTGGGATGGTGTCATGGGGAGAGGGCTCGTTGCGGCTGGGAGCGCTATCATTGTTGGCAGCATAATCGAAGATTTTTTTACAATGGGTATCGGCGTTGCGGACGACGTCCCTTCATTTGCCGCTGGCGGTACGATGATAGCCCGAGGTATGATGATGATCCAAGGGGCATCTATGGCTCTCCCACGCGCCGTAGCACCGGCCAACCTGTCGCTGAGAACTACGGTGAGTACGACACGGGCGGCGCCCTGAAACTCAGGCCGCACCGCTGAATCGATCGCGGCTACGCGTTGTCCTATATTCGACTTTCGATCGTTCCGCGACAGATTTGAAGGACACGGCACGAGAAGAGCCGGTCGCTCACAAAAGGAGCGTGAGAGACAACCTTATGCTTCATCAACCGTGCTACTCCTGCCACCTTTTCTTTCTCGATCCCGTGAGCGTTCTGCGACTTGCCGACCCCCGCCTAGCCGATGGGCTTCACGTCCTCCCTGCGCTCGACGAAGAAGCACGTCGCCAGGTCGCTCATCTTCGCCTTCAGCATCTTCGGGGATACCGAAGTGGCTCGATTGACGACACGCCGCCTGCCCGTGCTCCTGCGAAAAATTTCCCAGTGAGTGACGATCATCTGCAACTTGCGCACTTGCGACAGCACGTTCGGCGATCAGGTGCTCGCCAGCGCAGCCATGGCCGGCTGCTCCATGACGTCCACGTTCTCGTCCTGGAGGGCGATTTGTACCGGGAACCCTCCGCCGTGCCGGCGACGCGGCTCGCGGAGGCATCCGAGGAGAGCAAGATATGTGCGCATCGAGAGGATGCGCACGAGTCAGTTGGCCGACGGATCACCAGGGTCGTCATCGCGAAGCTGACGGTGCTCGCCATTGAAGATTTGCTTGCCCGGCCCAGGCGCAGTCCATGAGGCCGAGCCTTGACGCTTTGGAGCGCCAAGACGATGCGCTCTACTGCTGAGCGGCAGCGTATGAAATCATTCCCATCGAACCGGAGCCGGTCGTAGCTCGCTCACAGTGCTAGAGGACCGATCAGTTTGATTTTGTGGTAATCCCGAGCGCTTCGATGGAAGGCTCGACGGCCTCGCCGGGCCATGATCTCGTCCGCGCCTGGAGGTGCACGGATGGAACGATGGTTGCCGCCGGTGGAGCTGTCGCGGCAGGAACAGGCGCTCATGAAACGGTTGAATCGGGTGCGAGCCCTGTTCGGCTTTCTCAGGCTGCACCGGCACGAGCTATTCGACGAGACGTTCCAGGAGCAGCTGGAGAGCATGTACCGGACCACGGGAGCAGGTGAGCCGCCGCATCCGCCGGCGCTGATGTGCATGGTCACGCTGCTCCAAGGCTACGTCGGCGCATCAGATGCCGAGGCGGTGGAGCTGTCGATCGTCGACCTTCGCTGGCAGATGGTGCTCGGTTGCCTGGGGGCGGCCACGCCCGCGTTCGCGCAGGGCGCGCTGCAGGCGTTCCGAGAGCGGATGGTCGAGCATGAGATGGACCGGATGCTGCTGGAGCGGACCGTGGCGCTCGTTCGGTCGGGCGCGATGACGGAGAGCGAGAAGCGGGCGGTGTCCAAAGCGCTGCGCGTGGCCATCGATAGCCGCCCTTTAGCGGGAGCCGGGCGGGTTGATGTTACCGAGCAGGCTGTTTGATGGCCGGAAGATCCGGCTCTGTGATGGCCATCATCGAGCTGGATCTCCGCTCACCGCGATTGCAGCGAGGCGATGCGTCGGGTGACTGCGGCGGTCGCAGAGCGCCGGCGCTCTCAGTCGATGCGGAGGGGGAGGCGGTCATCGCCGTCGAGGACGGCGTGATAGCGAGCGAGAGCGTCGTCGAGCCGATCGAGGTAGTGGAGCACGACGTCGACGGCGTAGAGGCGAGGGCAAAGCGGATCCGGGTCGCCCGGGTAGCGCGCGGTGAGCGCGTCGCGGGCGAGCGCGAGGGCCGCGACGAGGGCGGCGGCTGCGCTGCCCGCGGCGTCGCCGCGCCGCGTGTCCCCCTCGGCCAAGGGGACGGGGTTCATCCGGCCTCCTCTGCGTCCAGCTGCAGGATGCGGCTCAGGATGTCGCGCTCGACGAGCTTGCGCTTCTTGCGCGCAGCGGCGCGGAGCGCGGCGGTGGTGAGTCGATCGGTGTCGCGCAGGCTGCCAGCGGCCGCCTCGTGCAGCATCGCGATCGCGTCCGAGGTGAAGAGCTCTTTCGTGCAGCCGACTCGGCCGAGACGTACACGCAGATAGTCGGCCGTATCGTCCGGCGTGAGCGGGTCGATGGTCAATCGGTAATGGAGGCGTGAATACAGGGATCGATTGCGGCGCACGCGGAGCCGCTCGCCGAGCTCGGGCAAGCCAAGCAACACGAGCGAAAGCAATGCGCGGCTATCCCAGGCGTAATTAAGGAGTATGTGAAGATGATCGAGTGTGTCCTGATGAAGTAGATGGGCCTCATCGAGGACGAAAACCGGAAATACGCGCTCCTTCGCGAGTTCCTCGACGTGCGTGCTGACCGCGTAGAAGACGTCTCCAGCGGTGCTGCAGCGCGCGAGACCGAGGGCCAGACAGAGCTGGCGATAGAAGTCCCGGCGTCCAAGGGTCACGTTGGCGCAGTAGGTCAAGCGAAACGTCTGCGGCGAAAGGGCATGACGGAGCGCGCGGAGCAGACACGTCTTGCCGACGCCGGGGTCACCGGCGAGCAGCACGCTCTTTCTGGCGTGCACCGCCTCGATGAGCGTCTCGAGGAGCATCTGCTTGGACGGGGGGAGCCAAAGCTCGCCGTCTTCGACCTCCTTGGAAAATGGCTCTGCGGTGAAGCTGAAGTAGCTGCAGAAGTCCATGGTCATCCCTCCTCGTCACCGCGAGGCGTCCGTCCGAGAGCCTTGTCCAGGAGCGTTTTCGGCGGGTCGAAGGGGACGCGCGCCTCGTGAGCGACATCGAGGTTGCAGGCCGGTCGCGGCCGCTGGGCGTTCTTCACCGGATCTACCCGGTGCAGGGCGAAGCGTTTGCCCTCGTGTTCGATCCAGGGCGGCTCGTTCGGCGTGACGAGGCACCTCGACACTGTGACGAGGTGGCCGGCGAGGAAGCCGAGATCGGTCTCCCAGTCCTCCCCATCCATCGAGAGCGTGCTGTCACGCCGCACGCGCCGGCGGGCCTGGGTCGTGAGCGCGTCGCGCAGCTTCCGCTCGTCGAGGTCGTCGGTGACGTGGGGATACTTCTCGTAGACCTGCGCGGGGCACTTGCCGAAGAGCGCCGCGTGCGGTGTGCGGTGGTAGTGCTCGTCGATCCATGCGTAGAGCCGGACGTTGAGGTCGTGGAGCGACCCGAGCGCTCCGATGAAGTCCAGGCACCTCCCGCGCAACGTCCTCCAGAAGCGCTCCATCTTGCCGCGCGCGGGGGCGTCGTACGGGCGGGCGTGGATCAGGGTGGTGCCGAGTCGCTCGCACGCAAGGTGCAAGGTGTGCCCGCGGTAGGTCGAGCCGTTGTCCAGGTAGAGGGCGTCGGGAGCGCCGTGCTTGCGCAGCGCCCGGATGAAGAGCGCCAGCATGTCGACCTCCCGCTCGGCGCTCATCGCCTCGATCGCGAGGATGTACCGGGAGGCGTCGTCGAGCAGCGCGTGGATCCGCACCGGCGCCGGGCTGCCGTTAACGAGGATCGGCGATGCGTGACACACATCGCCGTGCCACAGGGCGCCGGGGTGCTCGGCCTGCCAGCGCAGCCGCACCTTGCCGCCCGTGCGATCGCGCAGCGCGATGCGATCGAGGCTGTGTTCGGCGTACAGCCGTCGCACCGTGGTGGCGGAGATGGCGTCTTTGTCGAGCCGGCCCGCCGCGATCAGGGTGTCGAGGATGAGCGAGACCGAGGCGCTCGGGTGCTCCTCTCGGATATCGAGCAGCATCCGTCGTTGCTCGGGGGTGAGCTCACGCGCCCGGCCTTTGTCCCTACGGGGCTTGGGGCGCAACCCTTCGAGGCCTTCCGCCTTGTACGCGTAATACCAGCGCTCGAGCGTGGGGACGGAGTATGTGCGCGGAGAATGGGCGCGCGGTGGGCGAAACCGCTGCTTGCTCAGGTCGGCGAGCGCTTCGGCGAGCTCTCCGCGGTCGAGCTCGCGGTGCATGAGCGAGCCGATGATCTCGCTGCGATAGAGCGCTACCGCTTCCGATTGGTCCTTCGGCTGGAGGGGGTCTTGCACGTCGTGTCCTTTCCGCGCCGGTGACACCGCACCGGCCGCACAGCCATCCAAGCGCAAGGCGCTCCGCCGACCGAGGATCCAACCGGGTGGGGTCCGACATGAGCCCGGCGAGCGGGCCTGTTGCCATCACGCAGCCCGCGCGGCGCCCGCCATGACGGCGGCCTCGGGGACCTCGGCCGCAAAAGGCGCCATCGCGACGAGCGTCATCGCGGCCCGCTCGGCCCGCTGCCGCAGCGATGAAGCGAGGGGACTGGGGCGGACCGCCGCAAAGAGGTGCCCCTGGTCGATGGCGCGTAGCCAGCGCCGCACGGTCACCCAGCTGTCAGCATCGAAGCTGGCGGACCAAGGGCTGACGCGCCGCCGCACATCGATGAGCGCTGCACCGGCGACGCCGACGAGCAGCAGGGCCAGACCGATCGCCGTCGCGGCGAAGTGCCGTCGCGGCGCGACGCCCCGCGGAACGACCGTGATCGCGGCGCTGCAATGGCGGCATCGATAGCGGCGCGCCTCGATCGTGACGAGCCCGCCGCGCTCGCCGGCAGCCAGCGGCCCGCGCACCTGCCGCGACCGCGTTCCGTGACCCCACAGCCCCAACCCGCCCCCCAGCGGGCACCCCGCCGCGCCGCAACGGGGGCAGCGGGCTGGCCGCGCGCGCTCTACGGTGGGCGGGGAACCGAGCCAGCCTTTGACATCGAGGTCCAAATGGACGATCTGTTGAGGGCTCCGCTCTTTCAAGCGATTCGGAGCACGACGGGAGGGGGCACGCGGCCAAACGAGCTCCTCCCGTCGCCTATTTTGTGGCCGGCGCCGCGCCGATGCTCCGCTCCTGCCGCTGACCTACTCCGTTCGTTGCGCCGACGGACGAGGAGTCGTGCTGGTAATTTTCGAGAGGCGAACGGAATGTGCGCTCCCTCTTTTCCTGTGCTCCTGGATTCGACCAACGCGAGCATGCTCAGGAGTAGCTACGCTGAGAATTTTATCGGACTCGGCGCAATGCATGGCCGGGGAGCCCCCTGGCAGCTTGCTGCCCTCGGACACCCCCGTCATCGCACCTGATCCGCCTCGGTGATGGTGTTCTCCGGTGGGTCGAGCACCCTGCCATCAAAGAGCTGGATCGACAGGCGCACCATCGGCATCAACGACGGTGCTCAGTAACAGTTGAGGACACGATCAAGCTGCTCGGCCATGCAGCACGCAGCATCGTCCGCGTCGTGTCGAAGATCACGGAGCGCCCGCCCGAGGAGATCTGTCGCAAGGCGGGCATCCCGCTGCTTCTGGCTCCCAGCATCAAGGCCGGGCTCGATCTCGATTGGAGCGACCCGAGACAGAAGGCGGCGGCGATTCAGATCCTGGAGCGGCAGGTCTCGTCCCTGCAGCAGTGGGTGGACCGCCATCTGGACGACGTTGTCGAGCAGCCGCTCCGCTTCTATCTGGATGCGGTCACACAGGTTCGGGACCAAGACCTGGAAACGGCTGAGGATGGGACCGTTCGCATCCGTCAAGGTGTTGCAGCTGACCGCCGTGTCTCCATCGAGGACGCCGAGATGCGCCACGGAAGAAAGAGCCGCTCGAAGAGGTTCGATGGCTACAAGGAACATATCGCACGCGACCTGGACCTTCCCGTCATCGTCGCCTGCGCTGTCACGCCAGCGAATCGCCCCGAAGAAGAGGGGGCCGCACCGATCGCCAAGGACATCCAACGTCAGCGGCTGTGCCTCGGCGAGCTCCATATCGATCGCGCCTATGTGAACAGTCCCGTCGTTGACGACGTGATACGCGACGGTGGCCAGGTGTTCTCGAAGCCTTGGGGACAGCGTGCTCGCAGACCCAACCTGTTCAGCAAGCGCGACTTCAAGATCGACCTGCGCACCAAGACGATCACCTGTCCGGCGGGACAGGTCGAGGTATTCGAGCCGGGCGACACCGTCGAGTTTGATCCTGAGGAGTGCGGCGCGTGCCCCCTCCGAGCCAGGTGCACCCAAGCCGCCTCGGGACGGGGACGGACCGTGTCCATCGCGGAGGACGAGGCTTTGCAGCGCAAATTCCGGAAGCTACAGCAGACGGGGGCAGGTCGCGCCGTGCTCCGCCAGCGGGTGGCTGTGGAGCATGCGCTCGCCCACATCGCGGCACGAAAGGGCCACACTGCACGCTACATCGGCGCCAGGAGAAATCTGTTCGACCTCCGGCGCGCAGCAGCGATCCAGAATCTCGAGGCGGCCCAACGCCTGATGCAGCAGGCAGCGTAACCTACCGTAATTTAATCGTTTTCAATGTGTTCGCCGCTCTAGAGCGCGAGACGTTTCGAGCCCCGCGCGCGGTCACTCCAGGAGCTACGAGTGTCGTCATCGACGCGGCCGAGCTGGCGAAGATCCTCGAGGGCATCGCGCTCACGCCTTCGAAGCTGCGGCGAGACGTGCGCGTCTGCCAGGTGGCTCCGCCTCCAGGCTCGTGATCTCATCCGACCTGTCCCGGCTCTGTCGGGCATCGCGCGCGCTGCATTGCATCGAGAGCCCTTCTTTTTCCTGCAACAACCCTCTTCAAAAAGCAAAAAGTCACGAGTACTTACCACCTCGTGAGCAAGCCGCTCGAAGAGCAGATTCATGAGCTGAAGGGCAAGCTGGCGCGCGCCGCGCACGAGCGCGACGAGTACCGCAAGCTCTACGAGCTCGCCAGCATCGAGCTGGAGCGGGTTCGCCGCCACATCTTCGGCCAGAAGGCCGAGCATGTCGACCCTGGGCAGATGCAGCTCGCCTTCGACGCCATCGTCCAGATGCTCGCGGGGGCAGCGGCGCTCCCCGACTCCGGCACCGCGAGCACGCCTGAAGGCGACGGCGCTGCGCCAGGAGGCGGCTCTGGGGGCAACGGCAAGGGGCGCAGGAGCACCCCGCACGGACGGCAGAAGTTGCCCGAGCACCTGCCAGTCGAGCGGATCGAGCTGCTGCCGCCGGAGGTGCGCGATGAGCGCGCCGCCGAGATGGTCCGCATCGGCGAAGAGGTGTCCGAGACGCTGGAGTGGAGGCCCGCGAGCTTCGTGCGGCTTCAAATCGTGCGACCCAAGTTTGCCACCAGGGGCGAGCCCGAGGCCGGCGTCGTCATCGCGGATGTAGCCGACAGCCCCGTGCCCCGCTCGCTGGCCGGGCCAGGGCTGCTCGCGCACGTGCTGGTGAGCAAGTATGGCGATCATCTGCCGCTGCATCGGCAGGAGAAGATCTACGAGCGCCAAGGGGTACACCTGGCGCGCTCGACGCTCTGCGGCTGGGTCAGCTCGTGCGCCGAGGTGCTGGGGTATCTGGTCGCCGCCATGGCCAAGGACGCGCTCTCCGCCCATTGCATCGCCATCGACGCCACGGGAGTGCTCGTCCAGGCCAAGGACAAGTGCCGGCGTGGACACTTCTGGGTGCTCGTGGCCGACCGAGACCACGTGCTCTTCCGCTTCACGCCGCGTCACAACCAGGATGGCCCCAAGCAGTTTCTTCGCGGGTACAAGGGCTACGTCCAGGCCAACGCATCGAGCGTCTACGAGGAGCTGTTCCGGACCGAGCAGGTCACCGAGGTCGGCTGCTGGGCCCATTGCCGCCGGCGCTTCTTTGAAGCGATGTCCTCGGACCGGGAGCGTGCGATGACGGCGCTCGGCTTCATTCACCAGCTCTTCGCCATCGACAAGACGACCAAGGACCTGGCTCCCGGTCGCCGCACCGAGCAGCGCCGAAGCCATGCCCAACCCGTGCTCGATGCCTTCCGCGCGTGGCTCGACAGCGAGGAGCTGCTCGTGCTGCCCAGGAGCCCCATCGCTGGCGCCATCGGGTATGCGCGCAACCAGTGGCCCGCGCTCATCCGCTTCCTTGAGGATGGGCGGCTCCGCCTGGACAACAATCGCAGCGAGCTGGAGCTCCGCAGAGAGGCACTCGGGCGTAAAAACTGGATCTTCGTAGGCAGCGACGACGGGGCGGAGTGGAACGCCGTCATCGTGTCGCTGATCGCCTCCTGCGCCCTGCACCAGATTGACCCCTGGGCCTACCTGCGCGACGTGCTGATCCTGTTGCCGAGCTGGCCGCGCGATCGGGTCCTCGAGCTCGCTCCCAAGTCCTGGAAGCAGACCCTCGAGAACACCGACGCTCGGCAGCGGCTCGCTGTCAGCCCGTGGAAGGCGCCGGTCACGCTGGCCGCGTGAGCGCATCGAAGCCTGCTCTGCGCCACGGGTAGCGTCCGGCGACGTCGCGCTGGGCGTGGGCTCCGCTCGCCGGCGTTGCCGCGACGACGCCGTCTCTGCGCCATCGATCGCGGCGGACGCGCTCGACTTGCCGAGGCGCCGCCTTCGCACGCCGGCGTCACCGGTCCCGCGCTTCGCCGGCGTCGCCTTGGGGTCCGTCAGTCCGGTCTCGCCGCCATTGCCGGTGCCCTGCCGTCGCTCTCGCATCGCACGGCAAGCCTATGTCCCTGGCCTGCTCGACGTCAGAATGCGCTCTGCCGAACGGATACGACGGATGGGGGCGCCCGCGTGGGAAGGGCTTTTCTGAGCCGACGCAACCGTGCTCAGAGAGGGCGGCGATGAAGATCTTGAGGCGCTGCGCGTAATGCGTACACCGCGGCGCCCCGGAGTCGTCCTCCCGGGTTGCGCAGGCGGAGCGAGCACTCTCCTTGATGGCCAGCCTCGTAGAGCGGAACCCTTCACCCTCATGCACCATGCTCGATGCGGCGGGCTGCGGCATCAATCTGGGCGCGCGGTCATAGGCATGCTGGCGATCGCGACGGAGCTGTAATCCGTACCATCGCCGATTCGCTCGGGCATGGTCCAGGAGGTGCAGTTGTTCATTGGCATCGCAATGCAGCGTGCGTGATGGATGGTCCCCGCTGTACCGGTTGCGTGAGTGGAAGAGTCAAGCACATAGGCAAGCTCAACGAATGCCTTATTCGGCGCGCCAGCACCCACACCGCGAGTCAACGCTGGAGATCCGACAATATGGATATCGGGAACTGGCTCTTCCGGGAAAGACCAGCTGTCATCATCCGGGTTGAAGAAACTCGTGAAGAGCCTTCCCGCTGTCTCGCTAGAATTCGATCGGTAGGCGACCACGGCGCGCCCATGGTCAAGCGTAGTGAGCGCGACCTGCTGATCCGTAGTGTGCCCCCCCCTCCAGGTCAACTCGCTCCAAGTCGACGTTCGTGCTGTGTACTGCTTCGTGTGGATCACCCCTCCAGCATCAACGAAGACCACTAGCAAATCGGCGGTTTCGTCGCGAAGCGCTGCAATTGTGGGTGGAACGGATCCCGAACTCTTACCGAGCGTCTCTGCGTCTCTTAATCCAAGTCCAGAGGGTTTTATTTTCACCTGAACCAGGTAGTAACCATCTTTTGAAGTCGTGAACGCTACCGCCCTATCACCTGACGACAGCACTGCGACATCAGGTGCTAGTTCTATCTGATCCGATACCTCCGACACCGTGTCAGGCATGCCCCATGCTTTCGGCGAGAAGTCCCTCAGTTGGTACTCAGAGTTACTAGACAGATACGCAGCACTTACAGAATCGTCATTTGAGTCAATCGCTGGCCACGCTTTAATTGCTACATGTCCATTACCCTGATATAAAGGCATCCTACCAGCCGGACGCCATCCGGTTGTGTATTCCCATTGCACAGAGTAAAGGATAGAACTACTCGCATCCTTGCTGTCACGAACCAACCCAATCCCGTGCTCTCGGTTAAGGGCCACTGCCACTCGGCTCGTTGTCTGCGTACCGCTGATCGTCATCGGTGTCCAACCATCCCCGGGGTGATAGTGGGCGCCGAGTATGTTGGGCGCCCCACCGATGAGCAGTAACGTGTCCTTTTGGCAGACCCTGTTATCGCCTGCCTTCGAGCAAAACGCCCCAGCAACACATTGACTATCGACGCTACAACTTGTCGGACAGGCTTGATTCGCACAGACGTACAGATCGCAGTGCGTTGATTCACCCGCGACGCACGCCCCCATGCTATCACAATGTCCTGCTGCAATCGCGGCATTGGCACCGATGTCACACGTTGCTGCCGGACCACATCGATGCCCCATAGTCTCGAATCTGTTCACTGGACATTCGGCATTCATGCCATCACATTGCTCGGCAACGTCGCATTCGTTTTCGGCTGCGCGACACTGGCGGGTGCTCGGGAGGTGAGAACACGTTCCTTTCGGATTCTCATTGCATGCCACACAATCATTTGGATCTCCGCCACCGCATTCCTCGTCGCAACAAACACCGTCGACGCAAAGCATTTCACCGCATTGCGTATCGCGACTACACACATGGCCGAGCACGAACAGCCTAGTACAAGCGCCCTCTTCGCACGTATAAGGTCTACAATCTTCGATGGCGTGTTCGCATTTACCTATCCCATTACAGGTATAGGCATGCTCGAGCATGAACCCGTTATCTTGGCATTTCGCTGGATTACCGCACGGGGTGGGGCTCGGGTAGTATTCGCACTTCTTGCCTCCATCACAATAGCCTGTTTGACCGCACGAGGACGGTTCATTCCGCTCGCACTCGTCCGCCGGATCTAGGCCACGCGCGACGGGCCCGCAGAATCCGTCTTGCCCTGTGCCCCGGAGCGCCTGCGTGCAGGCCTCGCAGGTGCCGGTGCATGTGTCATTGCAGCAAACGTCATCCATGCAGACAAGTCCATGCTCACACTCTGTGTCTACGTCACATGGCTGTCCCTGCGGCCTCTTCGGCAAACATATTCCTTCTTGGCAGATTCCGGTTTCGCAATCATTGTTGTTGATGCATTTCTTGCCAACATCACACTTCGCATCACAGGATCCACCGCAATTGACATCCGTTTCGTTCCCACTCTGGCGGTCGTCTATGCTGCAGCAGAATGCGCCCTCGTTCAGCACGTTGTTGCAATTATCATCCTCCGAGTTACATTCTTCTGGAGTGTCCGTTGCAACAGGAATACACCTAATTTTCCCCTCTTGGCTGTCGCACCTGATTACACCATTTTTGCATTTGGCAGGAAGGCCAGTGTCACATTCCGCTCCAACACCCGGCACATCGTCCGTTTCACCATCACAATCGTTATCTTTGCCGTCGCAGGTCTCCAACCTGGGCAGCACATCGTCCACGCAGTCGCCCCACCGGCCGCCGACGCATTGCTGCCTTCCATAGGCGCACAGGCCTTTGCCGACAGTTCCCTCTGGCCCGCCGTAACAGAACTGCTCATCTCCGTCATTGCAAGAATACCCCTCGTCTACTTCGCCATCGCAGTCATCGTCCAGGCCATCGCGGGTCTCTTTGCTAGGGATGACAGCGTCGGTGCACTGTCCCCAGACCCCGTTCTGACAGCGCTGATGTCCCCCGCGGCAGAGGCCTTTCTCCTGTCCCAGCGTGTCCTGCGAAGCTGGATAGCACAACTTCTCGTCATCACCGCTGCACGGGCATTCCTCTTCGTCAATGGCACCGTCACAGTCGTTGTCTATCCCGTCTCCACACTGGTCGCGATCTGCCCCGGCAAGCGGCGGGCAAGTCGCGGGCAGACCCAGCTGGTCGCACGCATTGACTAGCATCCAGCAAGCGCCTTTATTCTTATGACATTCGAGAGGCTCCAGCTGAGTTTCACTGAAGCTGTTGCACGGGTTGTCCTTGAAATCCGGGTCGACTCCCAGGATATCCGCACAACTCGGCACCACGCCCAGGATGAGCAGCATGAGGAGCACGACCGCGCGGTGTGCCTGCCGAACGCGCGAAAGCGTCGTCCGCGCGCCGTGCGACGCCCGCTGGACCGCCTCTGTACCGCGTAGCTCCAACTTCACCATACCCACTTCACCTCACCGACAACCTGTCGCTCCTGCAAGTTCACCTTGAGCTCTGGCTGTTGCGTGGCCCCAACCCACCTCGGCACTTTGCCCACGCGCGCAGCATCCGGCTCGGTCAAAAACAGCACCGCCGCAGTGCCCAGGCCGGCCAAGCCGATACCGAAGCTCACCGTGCTCACCGTGCTCATCGTCCCCGCCAGCTCGGCCGCCTCCTCCCCTTCCCGGTTGCAGAAGCCGTTCTCGCAGTTCTTCTCGATGGTCCGCTTCTGGCTCCATGTTATTGCACCCGTGATCGCGCATGTCACAGCGCCGGCGAGCCCGATGCCTCCCGTGATGTACGCGACGAGCCGTCGCGCTGCGAGACCTTCATCCACGGTGGGCGGCAGCAGCGCAGGAACATGCTCGAGCGGGCGGCTATACCGCCTGGTCTTCGGCTCGTCGCCTGGCTCCGCCACGGTCAGCTCGATCGTGAGCCGCTCCCGCTTGTTCACGAAGAACCGTTTGTCGCGCGGCGGTCCCCCGGGCGGCTCGGTCCTCACCCACTGCGGCCCCGGGTCGACCGGCAGCGGCACCCCCAACACGACCGGCACAGGATCCGGGCTCGCCTCCGACGCCCGCGTCACCTTGGTGCCTACCGGCGCCGTCTCCGGCAACCGGAACGTCACCCATGGGATGTCGGCGTCCAGCTTCTCGCGTCGCTCCAGCGCGAGCTTCTGCCGGTCCGCCTCGTCCTTCTGCTCCGGCGGGGAAAGACGCTCGAAGAGATCAAGGTACTCGTCATAGTGGAGCGCCGCGGTGGCGATGCGCCCCGCCCTCTCTTCACACTCGGCCAGGTGATAGAGCGTCCGCGGCCTCTTCTCTAGCCGGTAGCTCTTGCGGATAGCAGGACACGCTGCGCCGTATCGGCTGGCCTGGAGATCCGCCAGTCCTTTGTCGAGAAGTTCGTCCGCCTCAGTCGCTGCAGCGCTTGACGCCGCCCCAAGCAGCGCAAACCCGAGCAGGGCTGCAATTCCCCTCGGCACACGGCGCCGACGTCGACGTTGAGCGGGAAGAGAGGAGAACGATCGGGCATGCTCCGCGCACATTGAACCGAGATTAACGGAGTCGCCGCGGCGGCAGCAAGAAGGTCGAGCCAGCATCCAATCGATGACAGGTACCCGCCGGGTGATGGCGGCGAGCACTGAACGGTGACGCCTGGAACGTCCTCGACGTTTTGACTACGGAACGCGCGTGCTCCTTGTACCTCAATAGGGGCGCCGTGCAGATCGAGAACTGTTGCTGGTTCGCCGAGCCCATCCTGAGGTCGTCACGAGCGGCCAGCGGACGCTGAGCATCACGAGGCGCTGCATCATCGTGCTAACCTGACGAACTTGTTGATCGATTTGGCGGCGCCGCGACGGCTCCGCAATTTTCTTCCACGCGCCGCGCGCCCGCATATACCATCGTTTATATGCCGTACGCGCCCGGCACCCGGAGGCGCCGGACACCGCTCCGCCGCGTCCTCTGGGCCATGCTGGCAGCCTGCGCTCTCGCCGACTGTGGCTCCTCGCTGCGACCGTTCCGTCTTCTCGTCGAGGTCCACGTCGCCGCGCGGGCGAACCAGAACTCTCCTATCCCCGTGACTCTGCTGGCGATTTATGACCAGAAACTCTTTCAGCAGCTCTCCGAAATGTCGGCGAAGCAGTGGTATGAGCAAAGGGACCAGCTGCGGCGCGATTTTCCGTCCGGGGACGCTTTCACCGAGTGGGAGTGGGAGTTCGTGCCTGGCTACACTCCCCCTCCTGCCGTCGTGGAGATCCCCCGAAACGCGAACGCGCTCGTGTTCGCCAACTACCGGTCGCCCGGACCGCACCGCATCCGCCTCGGTCCCCACCAGCGGATTCGGATCGATCTGGACGGGGAAGACCTCTCCGTGACCACGCTCGAGGCCATGGAGAGCAGCCGATGACCGCCGGTGACGTCCCGCGCAGCCGCTCGTCGTGCGAGGCCCCTCCCGGGCGGCCCTGCTCTTCTCGGGGAGCTCAGGGATGAGGCGCGCCGCAGAGGTGCCCGCAGCCGTCCAGTGGCACGACGGGATGCTGCTGTCGCCGCAGCATTTCCAGGAGTCCGCGCGGCGATCCGAGCGGCTGCTCGACTATCACCTCGGGCAGCTGCACCCGTTCCATTACGGGGTCCATCACCTCGAGATCGACGTCGGGCTGCTCGCGAGCGGAACGCTGCGCGTCCTCGAGCTCGAGGCGGTGCTGCCCGACCACCTCCTCGTCCACCACGCGGCGTGCGACCCCGAGCTTCAGGTCGACCTCAAGCCGCACGCCGCCGAGCTCGCGGCGGGGCCCCTCACGGCGTACCTCGCCGTCCCGAGAGAGCACCTCGGAGGGGCGGCGGTCGGAGGGGAGTTCGCGCGCTACCGTTCGATCGAGGGCGCGCCGATCCCGGACGAGAATACGGGAGAGGAGCCGCTCCCCATCCCGCGCCTGGTCCCGCTCGCGCGGCTCCTGGTCGCGGCTGCGCCCCCCGCCCGCTTCGTGTGCCTGCCCCTGGCGCAGGTGCGGCGCGAGGGCGAGGCATTCGTGCGCACCGAGTACCTGCCGCCCTGCATGGCCGTTCCCCTCGCCTCTCCTCTCGGCATTCTCTGCGGGCAGATCGTTGCTCGGTTGCGCGAGAAGGCGCTGCGGCTCGCCGACAGGCTCAGCGCACACTCATTGACCAAGGAACGCGAGCTCATCGCCGAGCTACGCCGGCAGATCCAGGCGCTCGTCGCGGCGCTGCCGCCGTTCGAGGTCGTGCTGGGCACGGGACGCTCCCACCCTTACGCCGTGTACCTCGGGCTCTCAGCCCTGGTCGGTCAGCTCGCGGCCCTGGCCCGCATGCCCGTCCCGCCGGTGCTGCCTGCGTACCAGCATGACGACCTGCGGACCACCTTCCGAGGCGCACGCGACCATGTCTTCCGGCTGGTCGACGAGGGCATCCTGGAGTCGTTCACGGCGCATCCCTTCGACTTCAGCGAGGGGCGCTACAGGGTGGAGTTCCAACGGCGCTTCGCCAGACAGCCGGTCCTCGTCGCTGCGCGAGGTCGGCGCGGGACGCCGGAGAAGGACGTCATTGCCTGGGTCGAGAGCGCGCTCATCGGCTCGGTCCGCCGCGCACGCGAGATGCAGCAGAGCCGGGTGCTCGGCGTTGGGCGCCGGCGGGTGGATCGGTATGAAGATCTGATCGCGCCGGGAGGGACCGTGCTCTTCCAGCTCGAGGAGGCGAGCCCGTACCTCGATTCGGATGAGCCTCTCCTCGTCTTCAACGCGGGAGATCCCACCGCGGCGGCCGGACCAGCAGAGCTGGTGCTCTACGTGAAGGTAGGCGACGAACGAGCATGACGGCAGGATTCACCACGCCCACGCATGCGCCGCGGAAGGAGGGCGCCGAGCCCCTCCAGGGGAGCCCCGCACACGGCCTCGCAGGAAGCACGCTCCTGCTCGACGCGTTTCACAGCTTCTACGCCGAGGTCGCGCGGCAAAGACAGCTCCTCGCGCTCGCTCACGGGGCGCTCACGCCAGGCGTCGACACGGTGCGGCAACGACTCATCGACTTCCTTGAAACCCAGGCCATCGGGCTCAGCCGAAAGCTCACCAAGCACGAGCTCCGGGCCTACGACGACGCCCAGTACGTAATGACGGCCATGGCGGATGAGATCCTGCTTCGAGCCGATTGGGCCGGCCGGCACGCGTGGACAGAGCGTCCGCTCGAAGCGCACATCTTCCACACGTACGACGCGGGCGAGCGCATCTTCCGTAAGCTCGATGACATCCTCGACGGGCGCGCGACGGCGCCCTCCGCACTCCTGCTCGTCTACCTGGCTGCGCTTGCGCTCGGCTTCCAGGGAAAGTTTCGCGCGCTCGGCAAATACGGCGAGCCCGAGATCTACCGGCAGGAACTCGCGCGACACCTCCAGCGCGTCGATCCTTTCCTGGGCACGCGGCTCACCGAGATCTGCCCCGAGATGCACGCGCACACCCTCGGGAGTGCGCCGCGGAGCCGGCTGCCAGCGCTGCGGCACGGGGTTCTGCCGCTCATCGCAGTTGCGCTCTGCCTGGTGCTCGCCGGCCAGCTGCTCTGGTCCTACCGCGTCTCCGACGTGGTGGAGGCACTCGACCGGATCGAGGGCGCATCGTGAGCTGGTCGTTCGCGGTCGCCCTCGTGCTGCTCGTCGTGGCGCTCGTCGCGCTGGGGCTCTTCCTCCGGGCGCGCCGCAGGCGTCGCACCGTCACGGGAACGACGAGCGACGCCAACATTGAGCGCGAGATGACGCGGCTCTTCGCCGCCGCGCGCGCGGAGCTCGGAGCATCGCCCGAGAAGGTCCCGTGCTTCCTCGTACTAGGTGCTTCCAGAGCCGGAAAATCGACGCTGCTTGCCGGCGCCGGGCTCCGACCGCGGCCGGGCTCGACCGCGCGCCGGCTCGGCGCCCCAGGTAGCTGCCAGCTGTGGCTCTTCGAGCGGGCGATGTTCGTCGAGCCGACGGGAAGCTTGCTGATAAGCGAGCCGCAAGGCGGAGCAGCACCGCACGCATCCGGCTTCGGCGCCGTTCTCGAGGCGATGCGACACGCGCGACCCGAGCGGCCTGTCGACGGCGTGCTCCTCGCGCTCTCCGCCCGCGACCTGCTCGACGACGACGGCGGAGCGCCGGCCCAGCGGCGGCAGGTCGCCCTTCTGCGCCAGCGGCTCGACGAAGCCCGTCGCCTCCTCGAGATGCAGTTTCCTGTCCACCTCACGATCACGCAGAGCGATCGACTCTCCGGGTTTGACCGCTTCGTTCAGGAGCTCGATCCCGAGCTTCGCCAGGCGACCATCGGCTGGGCTCAGCCGGGCGCGCCCTCGTCGGCGAGCTCCGCCGACATCGTCGACGAGGCGTTGAGCAGCGTGAGCACGGCGCTTTCGGTGATGCAGGCACGCCGCATCGCATCGGATCGGCCCTTCGACAAGGGCGTCGAAGCGTACTTCCTCTTCCCCGAAGCACTCTTCGCGCTGCGTGATCCCCTGAGAGCGGCCGTGGAAGAGTTCCTCCGCCCGCAGGATGGCGAAGAGCCGGTCATACTCCGGAGCGTTTCCTGGGTCGGACTGGAAAAGCCCGAGCCCGAGCAGGCCGAGGCGGCTTCGGAAGAGCTGGCGGGGGAGACCGTGCTCTTCGCGCGGGATCTCATCGAGAGGAAAGTGCTCGCAGAGGCAAGCATTGCGTACCCGACCCGCCTCGCGCTGCGGCGGCGAAGCCGCGTCCTGCGCGCGCTGAACTGGGCAACGGTGGCGCTTGCGCTTGTCTACAGCGTCTTCCTCGCGCTCGATGGCAACCGGCTAGAGCGCCACGCCGCGTCGCTTCTCCCCTTCCTCCACGACCTGTCCTCGGATCTGCGCGACATGCAGCTCGCGGACCCGAACAGCGATCCCTCAGGCACGGTGCGCAGGGAGCGGTCCGTCCGGCTGCTCAAAGGGCTCAGCACGATCGAGACCGACCGGCTCCGCTCCATGCTCGTGCCAGGATCGTGGCTCAGCGGCATTGACGAGCGCGTCGCGAGAGCGATCACGACCGCCTACCAGCGGGTGATCCTCGAAGCGTTCCGCGTGGGCCTGGAAGGGAGGACGAGCCCGCTCTTCGCGGATGTCACGCCGCTCCCCCAAGGCGCGGAGATCGCCGCGGCCACCTTGGAGCATACGCCGGAGTACGTCGTCCTCGAGGCATGGCTGCGCGACGTGGCCGCGTTCGAGGGTCAGGTGGCCCGCTTCGACGCGCTCGCGGCCGGACCGCCGAAGGAGCGGTCTGCGGAGGCCGGCGAGGCGCGAATGCTCAGCGTGGCCGATCTGGCAGACGCTCTCTTCCAGCATCGATCGGTGCCCGCGCGCACGACGGCCTACCAGCGGAGCGCGCTGCTCGCCCTCCCGCGCCTCCCTCCCTTTGACCTCGCGGCATACCGCGATGCCGCACACGCCAAGTCCGATCGCCTCTTCGCCCAGCTTTTCAAGCGCGTTTCACGGACACTCGACGAGGACGCGCTGCGGGGCGACGTGGACGCGCTCCTCCGAGGGCTGAAGGACCTCGAGCACGGCGGACCGGAGTACCGAACCGGAGATCTCTCCTCCCTCCACGACGCCATCGTCCGCATCGAGGCACGGCTCGCTGCGCCGACGCTCTCATGGATGGCGGCCGACAAGCTCCCGCCGAACCCCGCGCTCGACCGCCTGCTCGACGCGGTCCGCGCCTCGAAGCTGCTCGGCGCACAAACCTACAACCTCGTGAAGGATGACGGAGAGGGGCGGCTGCTGCTCCTGAAGAGCTACCTCGGTGGCGCAGAAACCGCGCTTTCCGGGCCGTTGCTCGTTCGTAAAGAGGGCGTGGTGCAGCTCGAGCTGTCGCCATTCGTCGCCGCCCTGAAGGCGCCCGCTGCCGTGCTCCTGCGCCAGCGCTTCATGGCGCCGACGGACAACGCCGACCCGGTGCCGGTGAGCCTCAACGACGCCCGCCTGAGCTGGAACGTGGAGGAGCTGAAAGAGGGAGTGAAGTTCCTCAAGGAGTACGAGGCTTTCACGCAGGAGGAGGGGCTCAAGCGCTTCCCGGAGAAGGTACGGGGTACGCTCGGAGAGCTTGCTCGGCGCGAGCTGCGGGACAACGTCCTCGTCGCGGTCGGCAAGGCCGCTCGCCGGGAGATGGCTCCGCCGCCGAGCGAGTCACGGCGCGTCGAAACGGTGCGAACCGACGTCGCGAGCCTCTCGCTGGCGAGCGAGCCGCTCCGGGAAATCCTGGGGTTCGCGGGGCGCCTCGGGCTGGAGGAGGTGCGCGACCGCGTCCGCGCGCTCGTGCGCGGCCAGGGCGCGCACCTGCTGACGCTCGCCAGCCGGGTGCTCGAGGCCGACGGGCTGTACGAGGTGAAGAACGGCACGTTCGTCTGGTGGAGCGGCGAGCGCAGCCCCGCGTTCGAGGCGTTCGGCGTCGCCGAGGGTGACGGGGCGCAGCTCGCGGAGTACGTGGTCGCCCAGCGGGGTCGGGCCGACTCCCTGACCCGCGCGCTCGCCGAGCCGGTCCTCGGCCTGCTGGAGAGCGCCGAGGTCGCGGCCGATGCGCAGTCGGTCAGCGGCCTGGCGCCGTGGCAGCACATCGCAGGGGCGCTCCGCGACTACGAGAGCAAGAAGGCCGGCAACAGCATCGCCGCCCTGGAGCGATTTCTCGTCAGCGACCTCCCTGCGATCACGTTCGAGACCTGCATCGCGCAGCTCGAGCGCGTGCCGGTCGACGTGCGCTCCGATGACTATTTCGCCAAGCGGCGCCGGCGTATCCTCGTCCTGCTTCGTGACCGGTGCGCAACGCTCGCGGAGGACGAAATCCGCACGAAGTACCCGGGCCTGCGCCGCTTCTTTCACCGGGCGCTCGCCGACCGTTTCCCCTTCGCTCGGCTCGATCCGGGCGTGGAGCGGGAGGACGCGAACCCCGACGACGTTCGGCTCTTCCTCCAGAACGCCAGCGACTTCCGCAAGCGTTTCCGGCCCGCGCTGTCGCTGCGCGGCGGCGCCGCCGCCCGGGCCGTCGTGCGCTTCCTCGATCGCACCGAGAAGGTGCGTGAGTTCCTCGCTCCGATGTGGGCGCAGGGAGACTCGACGCTGGACGGCTCGTACGACGTCACAGTCGGCTTTCGCGCCAACCAGGCGCGTGAGGTGGCAGGCAATCAGATCGCCGAGTGGAGCCTTCGCATCGCCGAGGAGCGGCTGTTCTTGGGCGGACCGAAGCCCACGGCGACCTGGCGGATCGGCGACCCGGTCCAGCTCCCGCTCCGATGGGCCAAGAACAGCCCCGACATCCCCTCGGTCGAGCAGAGCGTCGGCACGGTCGCGAAGGAGCGGACGGTGACCTTCGAGGAGCGTGGGCCATGGTCGCTCCTCCGGCTCATCGCCATGCATGCGCACTCCGTCGACGAGACGGAGCTCAAGAAGGAAGACGCCACCGCGAACCTCCTCCAGCTCGTCGTCAATACAATCCCCGACCCGGCGGGCGGCTGGGTCGAGCGAGCCGGTGCGACCGGCGGAGTTGCCCGCGTATTCGTGCGGCTCGGCCTGGTCGGCAAGGAGAAGGACAAGCCTCTCAAGTACCCGGATTTCCCAACGGCCGCTCCGGTGCTCGACACCGAGTAGCGCGGAACAGGCGGACAACGAGTCACCATATGGCTACGGGTACGATCGCGGTCGACATAGAGCGCCTCCTCGCTCCCATCTCGCAGGCCACGCCCGCCGGTGCCCCGCTCCGCTACGAGGGCACCTACGATCGAGTCCGCGAGGCCCGGCGCGAGGACGATCCCACGCTCCCCCAAGGCGTGTGGGTGACGCGCCTCAAGGCGGCGGACTGGAAGCTCGTGGCCGAGCTCTGCTCCGAGGCGCTGGAGCGCCGCTCGAAGGACCTGCAGATCGGCGTCTGGCTCGTCGAGGCATGGGCGCAGCTCGGCGGACTCGGCGCGATGGCGCCGGGGCTCCGGCTGATCGCGGGGCTCTGCGACCGTTACTGGGACGTGATGTTCCCCGCGCTCGACGACGACGGCATGGAGGCACGAGGTAACCTCATCGGCTGGCTGGACGAGGTGCTCGCGCGGAAGCTCCGGATGCTGCCTCTGGTCGAAGGCAGCGAGGACCGGCCCCCCTGTACGCTCGCCGACTGGGAGAGCGGCCGGACCGACGGCAGCACAGGCGAAAACGCGCGCTCGCCCGAAGCCCTCGCAGCTCGCCTCTCTCTGGTCGAACGGTCGTGGTGGACGGCACTGCACGGCGACGCGCGCGTCGCGCTATCGGCGGCCGAGATGCTGGAGCGAAGCCTCGCAGCGAGGATGGACCGCCCCCCACTCCTCCATCGGACCCGCAGCGCGCTGCGCCTGCTCGGCTCCGCCACGGCGTCCGCCCTCGGCGAGCCCGGAGGCGATACGCCCGCGCCCGGCGCTGGAGGCCCCCCGGCGCAGACCGCGCTGGACGCCGCTCCCGCGCGAGGTCCCGGAGCGGCGATCAACAGCCGGGTAGAGGCATACCGCCAGCTCAACGAGGCAGCCGATTACCTGCTTCGCACAGAGCCCCACAGCCCAGTTCCCTACCTTGTGAAGCGCGCCATCTCCTGGGGCAACATGTCGCTCGCGGAGCTGCTCGGCGAGTTCGTGTCGAGCGCAGACGACCTGGTAGCGATCTACCGGCTGCTAGGTATGCGCGGCCGGGAGGAAGGCGACTCTGGATGATTTCATGAACTCACCGGCGCCGATCCGATCCGTGGATCAGATCGGCCCGGACGCGCGAGGGTGGATTGGTCTCAGGGAGAGCGTCAGCGCGAGATGCACGCTCGACCGAGGCCGCGGGAGAAAGGAACGACCATGACCGAGAGCAAGCAACAGTGGCTGAGCAAAAATCGTCCGCCGCGGGTGCAGATCACCTATGACGTCGAGACAGGGGGCGCGACTGAGAAAAGAGAGATTCCGTTCGTCGTCGGGATCATGACCGACCTATCAGGCACCTCCGAGGCGCCGCGGCCGAAGCTCAAGGATCGCAAGTTTATAGAGATCGATCGCGGAAATTTCAACGAGGTTCTTGCAGCAATCAAGCCCGAGGTCACGTGCCTCGTCGACAACAAGCTCACGGACGAGGGCGGCAAGCTGAAGGTCAGCCTCTCCTTCAAGAGCATGGATGACTTCCGGCCCGAGCAAATCGTTGAACAGGTCGAGCCACTTCGAAAGCTGCTCCGAGCTCGAGAGCGACTGAACGACCTGCTCGCGAAGCTCGACGGTAACGACGACCTGAGCGGAATACTCAAGCAAGTTGTCGAGGACACCACCAAGCTCCAGGCGCTCAAGCAGGAGCTCGAGAAGAACCAGGGCGGCTGAGCCAAAGGCTTCAGACGGGAAGGGGATATAGTCATGGCAGATGTTAACACGAAACCGGTCAGCTCGGCGAGGACAGCCCCCGCCGCAGAGATGAGCCTGATTGACCAGATCCTCGCTCAGGGGATGATCCGCGGCGGGGCGGAGCCGCAGCGACAGCACGCACGCGACCTCATCGACGAGTTCGTGAGCCAGGTCCTCGATGAGAAGATACAGCTCGGCACCGACACGGTGGCGGCCATTGAGGCGCGCATCGCCGAGATCGACGCACGGATCAGCTCACAGCTTGACGCCATCTTGCACCACGAGGAGTTCCAGCGAGTCGAGGCGCGCTGGCGGGGGCTGAACTACCTCGTGACGAACACCGAGACGTCGACGCGGCTGAAGCTCCGTGTCCTCAACGTGAAGAAGGACGAGCTGCGCAAGGATTTCGAGGGGGTCGCCGACTTCGACCGAAGCGCCATGTTCAAGAAGGTGTATGAGGAAGAGTACGGGACCTTCGGCGGTGCGCCATACGGGCTGCTCGTCGGGGATTACGAGTTCGACGGTACGAAGCCCGACGTCTATCTCATAACCGAGCTCTCCAAGGTGGCGGCTGCAGCGCACGCGCCGTTCATCGCGGCGGCATCGCCCGAGCTCTTCGATCTGCCGAGCTTTACGCAGATCGCTGCGCCAGGCGACCTCGCCAAAGTGTTCGAGAGCACCCAGCTCATGAAGTGGCGCGAGTTCCGAGAGACGGAGGACTCCCGCTACGTCGGCCTGGTGCTCCCCCACGTCCTCATGCGCCTGCCATATGGGCCCAAAGGAGAACCGGTCGAGGGCTTCAACTACGAGGAACAGGTGGGCGACGGCGACAGCAACTTCCTCTGGGGGAACGCCGCCTACGCTCTCGCCCAGCGAATCACGAACGCCTTCGCGCTCTATGGCTGGTGCGCCGCCATCCGCGGCGTCGAGGGCGGCGGTCTCGTCGAGAGCCTGCCCTTGCACACGTTCAAGACGAGCGAAGGCGATGTGGTCACAAAGATCCCGACCGAGGTCGCCATTACCGATCGGCGTGAGAATGAACTGTCAGAGCTCGGCTTCATCGGGCTCTGCTCCAAGAAGGGCAGCGCGCAGGCAGCCTTCTTCGGCGTCAGCACCACGAACAAGCCGAAGACGTACAGCCTGCCGCAGGCGAACGCAAATGCCCGTCTGAGCGCACAGCTCCCCTATGTTCTCGCCGCGTCTCGGTTCGCGCACTACATCAAGGTGCTCATGCGCGACAAGATCGGAAGTTTTTCTTCTCGAGAAAACATCGCACACTACCTCAACAACTGGATAGCCGACTACGTACTTCTTAACGACAGCGCCGGCCAGGAGACCAAAGCGCGGCTGCCGCTGCGCGAGGCGCGGATCGACGTCATGGACGTCCCCGGCAAGCCTGGTGCGTACCGAGCAGTGGTCTTTCTCAAGCCGCATTTTCAGCTAAACGAGCTCACGGTCTCGATGCGGCTGGTGGCGGAGCTGCCGCCGCCAGTCGCTTGATCTGAAGCGGCGCGTGCCGCCGGCCGACCGCCGCGTCTGGGAAGAGGCGCGGCCGCGCATAGGTAACCCCATCGTGTGATAGTGACGGAGGAGAAAGGAACATGCAAAACCTCTTCATGGAGTTCGACGGCGTCAAAGGCGAGAGCACATCGGACCAGGGTAAAGACCTGATCGAGCTCCTATCCTTCAATCACGGCGTGTCTATGCCGCTGACAGCTGGGCCATCGAACATGAGCCGCGCGAGCGGCCGATGCGTCCACAACGATTTCTCGGTCGCCAAGTACCTCGACATAGCTTCACCGACACTGAATCTCAGGTGCTGCGGCGGCGAGGACATCAAATCGATAAAGGTGCATCTATGGAAGGCTGATGCCTCCGGCAAGCCGCACAAGTACATGACGTATACCTTCGAGAGCTGCATCCTCACCTCCGTCTCAGTAACCGGCGGTTCGGATCAGCCGATCGAGAATATCACCTTCAACTACAAGAAGGTGACCTGGGACTATTCCCAGCAAAAACAGGACGCCCCGGGCGGCGCAAAAGGCAAGAGCTCGGCGAGCTTCAGCCTCGAAGAGAACAAGGGCAAGTGATCGCACAGGGCCGACGGCACGCCGCGGCATCGGCCTTATCGGCAAGGGCGCGTGATGGACGATAATTGGGGAGCGGCGGAAGCGGGGCGCGTGCCGCTCTTCGACCGCCTCGTCGACGAGGACCTGTCGCAGCGGATCGAGGCACGGCCGAAGCGCAGCCATAACCTCGACGGGCTGCGCGCGTCGGTGCGCCGCGATCTCGAGAGGCTCCTCAGCACACGCTGCCCTGTGCCAGGGGACGTGGCCCTCTCTCGTCAGCGCACGGTCATCGACTACGGCCTGCCGGACCTCGAGCTCGGCGGCCGTAGCCATGTCAAGGAGGAGCGGCTCCGCGTCGCGCGGACCGTACGGCAAGCAATCGAGGCCTACGAGCCGCGCCTCACCCGGGTCGAGGTGGAGCTGCTCGACCCCGAAGGCGGCACGCGCTACCGCGTCGCGATCCGTGCGATGCTGGTCACCGAGCAGGTCCGCGAGCCGCTCAGCTTCACCATGCCACTGCCGGAGACCGGATGACGACGAGCGACCACGACGCCGAGCTGCTTGACCTCTACACCCGTGAGCTCGCGTATCTACGGGAGCGCGGCGCTGAGTTCGCGGCGGCGTACCCCAAGATCGCCGCGCGCCTCGGCCTCGAAGGCCGTCACGCGTCGGATCCACACGTCGAGCGCCTCCTCGAGGCGTTCGCGTTTCTGACCGCACGCCTCCAGCGCCGGCTCGACAGCGATCTTCCCGAGCTGACCACCGCACTGCTCGGCGTCCTCTACCCTCCGCTGCTCTCTCCCGTGCCGTCGATGGCGGTCGCGTCGTTCGATGTGAACTCGAAGGATAGCAAGCTGACCTCGGGCCACGTGATCGAGCGTCACACGCCGCTCTTTGCGGAGGCGCGCGGAGGCCCGACCTGCCGGTTCCGAACCTGCGCCCCGGTCACGTTATGGCCGATCGAGGTTGAGAGCGCCGACTTCGTCGCGCCGGAAGCGCTGGATCTACCGCCGGGCACCAGCGGGGCGATGGCCGCGGTCCGCATCCGCTTGCGGAGCGGCGGCCCTCCGCTGGGCGCGCTCGGCATCCAGCGGCTGCGCTTCTTCTTGGGTGGTGGAGCCCTGAACGGCTACCGCCTGTACGAGCTGCTCTTCGGCAGCACACTGCGAGTCCTCTGCGCCGGGACAGGCAGCGGCCGCGATCTCGCCGTGGCGCGCATTTCTCCTGTCGGCTTCGGGGCCGATGAGGAAGCGCTTCCCTACCCCGTGCACGCGTCCCCAGGACATCGACTGATTCAAGAGTACTTCGCTTTTCCAGAGAAGTTTCTGTTCTTCGATGTAGAGTTCACGCGTTTTCCCGAGGGCACGGCGTGCGACCTGCTGTTCCTGCTGGACCAGCGACCGCCGACGAGCCTCGTGCTGCGGTCTGACACGTTTCGGCTCGGTTGCACGCCGATAATCAACCTGTTTCCGCGCACGACCGACCCGATCCGGGTTGATCACAGATTTCCGGAGTATCGCCTCGTCGCGGATGCGCGCCGCGAGCGCACGACCGAGATCCACTCGATTCACAAGGTCGCGGCCACGGCGCCAGGTGAGGCGGAGCAGGTGGAGTACGAACCGTTCTTCTCGTTCACGCACCACGCCGAGGGAACTGGCCCGCAGGCGTTCTGGCACGCCCGTCGGGTCCCGACGTCGCGTGACGACGTGCCCGGCACGGACGTGATGCTCTCATTCGTCGACCTCAATTTCTCCCCTCGGAGGCCTCCATCGCGGGTGGTATACGCCTCCGTACTGTGCACCAACCGCGACCTCCCTGAGGAGATGTCCGCCGGCGTGTCGCTCTCCCGGGAGCGCGGCGCCGCCATGGGCCGCATCACCTGCCTCACCAAGCCGACCCCGCAGCGCGGTGCTCCGCTCGGAGGACAGGCGCTCTGGCGTCTCGTCTCGAACCTGTCGCTCAACCACTTGTCCATCTCGGGGCCGGGCGGCGCGGACGCGCTGAAGGAGATGCTGCGCGTTTATCTCTTCGCGTCGGCTCCAGAGGCGGAGCGCCAGATTCAGGGCATCGCGGGCGTGTCGGCACGTACCGTGACGCGCCGGCTGGGCGTGGACGCATGGCGCGGCTTCTGTCGTGGCACCGAGGTGACGCTGACTCTCGACGAGGAGCAGTTCGTCGGCTCAAGCCCGCTGCTGTTCGCGGAGGTTTTGAGCCGGTATCTCTCGTTGCACGCGCATGTCAACTCTTTCACCGAGCTCGTGCTGAGGAGCACGGGGCGCGCGGAGGTATGGAAGCGATGGCGACCGATGACAGGCGCGAAGACGCTCCTCTAGACGACTGGGACTGGATCTTCGCCGACGCCCGGCGCTTCGACTTCTTCCAGGCGGTGGCGCTGCTGGAGGGTCTGTCGGAGGGCTGCCGGAGCGTGGGCGAGAGCGCGGAGCCTGCAGCGGAGGCGGTACGGTTTCGCGGGGCGATCGACCTCGCGTTCCCCGAGACGGACGTGGCCGGGATCGAGCGCCGGGCGCACGACGGGGAGCCCGCAGTGATGACGGTAAACTTCATGAGCCTCGCGGGCGCGCTCGGGCCGCTGCCGCCTCCGTTCGCGGAGCTGGTGTACCAGCGGGCCGCGCGTCGCGACTACGCGCTCCGCGATTTCCTTGACATCTTCAACCACCGCCTGCTCTCGCTGGTCTACCGTATCCGCAAGCGGCATCGAATCGGGCTGGGCGTGGCGTCTCCGGAGCAGGACGACGCGGCGCGGTACCTGTATGCGTTGATCGGCCTCGGGCTGCCGTCGCTTCGCGGAAGGCTGGCGGTGAGCGACCGCGCACTGCTGGAGCCCGCGGCGCTGGCAGCGCGAGAAGTGCGGCCGATGGCGGGCCTCACGGCGCTGCTGCAGCACCACCTCGGCGTGCCCGTCGAGGGGGTGCCGCTCACGGGGGCATACCACCCGATCGAGGAGAGCGACCGGACGGCGATCGGGCCGTCGGGGCGCAACCGAGGGCTCGGGCGAGGGGCGGGGCTCGGGCGGCGGGCGTGGGACCAGGAGGGGGGGTTCGAGCTCGTGGTGGGACCGCTGTCGCTCGCGGACTACCTGCGCTGTTTGCCCGGCGGAGACCTGCTCGGGCCCCTGTGCGCTCTGGCGCGGCTCTATGCGGGCGAGGCGCTGAGTTTCACCGTGCTTCTGCGGCTCCGGGCCGAGGAGGCGCCGGCGGCGCGCCTCGGGCAGCGGCGCGGGGCGCGGCTCGGTGTGACGGCGTGCCTCGGCGGCGGCGCGCGGCGGCGAGGGCCGATCGAGAAGCGGCTGCGAGGGGCGGCGCTCCAGGGCACGAGCGGCGTCGACGTGGGGGCAGTGCCCGCGAAGCGGTCCGGTTGAGCGGCCCGCCCGCTGTGCGCTCCGATTCTCCGGGAGGGACGCCGAACACCGATGCTCCAGCTCCGAAACCAGACCCCTTTCAAGGCCAGCATCGCCGTCTTCCAGGACGCGCACGGGGTGGACACGTTGTATGTCGCGATCCGCGCAACCTTCACCTTCCGAGGCGGCGCGCTGCGCGTCGCCGATGCGCAGGAGCCGCTGAAGCTCGCGGACGAGTACTGGGGCGAGCCGGGACAGACCAGCCTGAAGCACGCCGCCGATATGCACCTCGGCAAACCTGCGACCGACGTCGTGCTGGTCGGTGAGGCTGTCGCGCCGCGCGGGCGTGCGGTGCCTTCGCTCGATGTCTCGCTCGCGGTCGGCCCCGTCGCCAAGGTGGTCCGCGTTTTCGGTGATCGCGAGTGGCGCGGTCTGCTGGATCTCCGCATCTCTCCACCGATCCCGTTCGAGCGCATGCCGCTCGTCTACGAGCGCGCCTTCGGCGGCGTGCTGAAGCACGATCCCGAAAAGGGCCCTCTGGAGATCGATCAGCGCAACCCCGTGGGCGTCGGCTTCGGCCTGCGGAGCGCCCCGGTGGAGAAGGCGGTGCGGCGGCTGCCCAACCTCGAGGACCCGGCGCACCTCATCTCCGGCGTGCGCAATCGTCCGCCGCCCGCGGGCTTCGGCTTCATCGCCCCCTCCTGGGAGCCGCGCCGACGTTACGCGGGGACGTACGACGACGCCTGGCAGGAGAGGCGCGCGCCGTACCTTCCCGCGGACTTCGACGCGCGCTTCTTCAACGCGGCCTCGCCGGGCCTCATCTGCTCGAGCCACCTGCGCGGCGGCGAGCCGGTGAAAGTGCAGAACGCCGGGCCGGATCCGTGGGATACGCGGCTGCCGCTCTGTGAGCTCGACGTGAAGGTCGCGATCGAGCGCGACATCGAGCGGCCGCCGATGCGGCTCCAGACAGTGGCGCTCGAGCCCGGCGCGGGGCGGCTCGGGCTTGTGTGGCTGGGCGCGGTCGGCTGCGACAAGAGGGCGCTCAAGGTGAGGCTCGTGGACATCGACATAACGCGCCTCGAGCTGAGCGGGCAGAGATCGTGATGACGACGCGTTGCGCGGACATCCTGCGGGTAGGGATCGTAAGTTCCGTCGGGCTGAGCGTTGAGGTGACGGGCGCGGCGATCCGGGCGGGGATCAACCGGTTCCAGGAGAGCTCGGTCCTGGACCGCCGCTTCAATCCGCTAGTGATGGCGCTCGTGGCGACGCCGGATCTGCCGTCGCTCACGCCTGCGGTTCAGGGCATCGCCGGGCTGACGGCGCGGCAGATCCGGATGCTGCGGCTCGCTGGATCCCCGCTCCGGGCGTGCCTCGAGGGCGCGCCGCCCGGGCCGACCGCGGTGCTGCTCGCGGGGCCCGAGGCGTTCCCGAAGGGTCGCCCTGCGCCTGTCGGGCCGACTTTCCTGGAGCAGCTCGCGGCGCAGGCGGACATCGCGATCGATCTGGCCCGCAGCCGGGTATTCCCCGCCGGCCGCGCGGGCGTCTTCCCGGCGCTCGCCGCGGCGCTGGAGGGGCTTTCTACGCGCCGGTATGATCGCGTCGTGGTGGGCGGCGTGGACACGCTCCTCGATCTCTACCTGCTCGGGACGCTGGACCTCGAGGAGCGGCTGCGCGCGGCCGGGGTCTTCGACGGCTTCATTCCTGGAGAAGGTGCGGCGTTCCTGTTGCTGGCACGTCCGGGCGCTGGGCTCGGGGGCGCGCCGCTGTCGCGGGTCGTCTCGGTGGGCACGGCGGAGGAGCAGGGGCACCGCTACAATGAGGCGGCGCCGTACCGCGGGGATGGACTCGACGCGGCGATAAAAGCCGCGTTCGCGGCCGCACCGGGGGCCCCGGTGCAGACGGTTTACGCCGGGTTCAACGGCGAGAGCTTCTTTGCCAAGGAGTGGGGTGTGGCGATGGCGCGGCACATGAAGAAGATCGCCGAGGATTTCGTGATTGAGCACCCGGCGGACTGCGTGGGCGACGCGGGCGCGGCGCTCGGAGCCATGCTGGTCGGCTTGGCAGCGATGTCGCTCTCGGAGGGCCACCGGCAGCCTCGCTGCCTGGTGTGGGCGCCGTCGGATCTGGCGGCGCGCGGGGCGGCGATCCTAGACAAGGGCTGAGTCAGTAGCAGGAGGAGCGAGCGATGGGAACGACGGTGTTCGCGAACATGCGCGGCGTGGTGCACAAGCAGAGCGGCGGCATGAGCATGGTGTTCCCCGACGTCTGCAAGACGCCCACGCCGGGAGGGCCGGTCCCGATCCCGTACCCGAACATCGGGCAGGCGTCGGACACCTCGGACGGGCCGAAGAAGGTCACGTGCGACGGGAAGATGCCGATGGTGAAGGGCGCCAAGTACGCGAAGTCGAGCGGCGACGAGGCGGGGACAGCGGGGGGCGTGGTGAGCGGGTTGAACCGGGGGGAATGCGAGTTCATGATGTACTCGTTCGACGTAAAATTCGAGGGGAAGAACGTGTGCCGGCTAGGAGATCCGCTGTTCCACAACAAGAAGAACATCATGGGGTGACGTGCCCGCGCGCTTCCACCCGCCGCGATCATCGAGGTGATACATGGAGATCGGTGAGACGGTCACAGGCGTTCAGGCCATGATCGAGCGGAAACAGTGCGTTATTTGCGACAAACAGCACGAGGCCCCCAAAGACGAGCCTGTCGAGCCGACGGTAGGCAAGAGCGGATGGGAGCGTGACAAGAGCATGTCAGGCGTCTTTGACGGCGCCAATGCCGAGCGATGCAAGATCTACAAGGACAACACGTACCCGCCCCAATACACCTCGGAAGGTCACCATAGCCTCGCCTACTCGAGCTTTGTGAAGAATGGCAAGGACGAGCTTCAGCGGTTGAACCACTTCCTCAACAGCGCAGGGTTTCGACCCAACGATAGCCCGAACATCATCCAGCTCCCCGGGCGGGGTGGCGATCCTGGAGCGCCAGCAGCGCTCGAGAAGAGCTTCCAGGCGTTCTGGGTCTCCGTAGAGTCAGGAAAGCCGCTTCAGCTGCACGTCGGGCGTCATAAAACCAGCTACTTCGCCAAGTCGGAGATTCTGGTCCGCAGGATTGCAGAGCTCATATCAAGCCCGACGCGGTGCGAGCAGTCGGATCTGAATAGCCTCAAGGAGAAGCTGAAGTGGTATGCCGATCGGGCTGTCAACCATGCATTCACATGCGTCGCAACGGCTACAGGAGGTTGGGTATGCCACCCAGAAAAGCTGCTGGAAGCCCAGGGTGCCTATAGAGATCACAGCGGCCAGTTCTCGCCATCAGCGTGGCCGGAAATCCGGCTGAACACTGTACCCTTCCGCTGAGCTCGCCGAGGGCTGGACATGTACTATATCATGGAGATGAATCTCGAGCTCGCCGTGATGGCCTCGTTCGAGGAGGCACGCCCCGGGCATGATCTCAAGTGGATGCACGGCCAGCGCTTCGCCTTTGACGTGACCCCGGCCGGGTTGAAGATCATCCTCGAAGAGCCGTTTGACGAGCACATGACCGACGGAGAGGAGAGCGAGGGCGTGCAGCCAGAGACGCTCCCGGATTTCTTCGAGCTCATGCGGGTCCCCATCGGCTCCGGCCGCCTGCGCAACGCGCTGCTGGGCGCAGGGGTGGACAACGTCGAGTACTACCCCGCGCTCCTCGTCGAGTCCTCCGGCCGGACAATGGAAGGCCTCCAAGCGATGAACGTTGTGGGGCTCGTCGATGCCATCGACCGGGGCGCGTCTGCTCTCGTTTCGGACGACGATCAGATCGTGCGCATCGACGCCCTCACGTTGAACGAGCGCGCCATCGGCGATCTGAAGATCTTCCGGCTCCTGGGGTACCGGGATATCCTCGTCGTCCACCCTGCGGTCGCCGACGCCGTTCGCTCCCTCGCCGGCGTACGGCTGTCCCCAGCGCAAGGCTGGAGTGATGAGCACCGGTTTTGACCTCAGGGCAAGGGCCTCATGCGATGCGCCCGGCCGACCCCCGCGAGGTGCCGCGAGCGCGGTATGCCCGCGCTCCCCGGCTACAAGGCTTAGATGCAATGGTTGCAGCGGGCGACTCGACTGCCGAGTCGGCTCGTCTAAGCTAAGTGTTGGGTATGCCAAGCTCCGTCCGCTGCCGCCCCCCCCGCGCGCGCACCTCGAACACCCCCAGTCGCGGCCTCAAGAAACATCGCTCGATCGCCGCCGCCGCCCTCACCGGCTGTCTCCCGCGCCGCAGCACCTCGTTGAGCCCCTCGAGGCCGACCTCCCTCCCCGCCAGGTACCGCCTCCCTGCCGCGAAGTCGCCCTGCTGCCGCACCCACCACCGACCCACCGCCGCCGCATCGGGCCACGGCAGCCCGTCGTCTGGATCAGGGCCCACGTCCTCGTCCTCCGCGTCGTCGCTCGGCCCCGTCTCTTCCAGGGGCACCCCCTCGAGCTCCTCCTTGGCGAGATCGACCCCGGTGATCGACGCCAGCGCCCGGCCGGCCAGGCGCGCCAGCCCGGGCGCGCTCATCCGCTCGATCAGCCACGGCACGAGCGCCGGATCCCCGAGCGCCCCCACCCCTACAGTCACCACCCGCAGCGCGCCTGGCGACCCCTCCAGCCGCTCCAGCCACCGCGCCCCTGCGCGTGGGCCAAGCCGCCGCAGGGCCACCCCCGCTGCGTGCTCGGCGAACGCGCCGCTACCGGAGGCGATCTCGAGCAGCACATCCACCCCACGCGCCTCCCCGAGCAGCGCCGCCGACCACGCCGCCCAGAACCGCACCGCGGCGTCCTCCGCTCCGAGCGCCGGCCGCGTTTGCTCGAGCCCCTCTACAAACCCGAGCTCCCCGAGCGCCTTGAGCGCGCGCGCCCGCAGCCGCACCTCCCCGGCCGAGAGTGCTTCCCGGAGCGCCGGCCCCGGATCCCGCCGCTGCGCCGCGCTCGCCGCGATCCCCACCGCCCTGAGCACCGGAGGCGCCCTCGCGTCGAGCAACGCCGGCAGCACGTCCTTCACCACGAGCCCCGGCGCGGCCCACCCGATCGCGGACACCACGCCCCGCGCAATCGCCGGCTCCTCCGCGCCGCGAGCGATCCACCGCGCAATGTCTCCCTGATCCCGCCGCACGAGCGCGAGCGAGAGCGCTGCGAACACCTCGCCCGCCCCCCCTTCCGCGGCCGCGGCCGCGGACATCTGCAGCGCCCCCGCCCCGCCGCGCCGCAGCAGCTCGAGCTGCGCCGCGAGCCGCTCGTCGAGCTCCGCCAAGCCCATCAGATCGTATCGCGGGTCGCGCGCCGCGCCGTCGCGCTGGCACCACAGGAATCCTGCGTTGTCCACCGCCTGCACGAACACCTCCGCCTCCGTGATCGACAACGGCCCTCCTCCCTCGAAGACCTCCGCGGTGCGGACGTCAGTTGTTCTTCACCTCGCTGCCCTTGACCGTGACCTTCCCTCCGCCCTTGAGTGTGAGGTCTGAGCCGGACTCCCCCGTCAGCGACTGCCCCGCCTTGAGCTTCATCGACTGCTCGCTCTTGAAGGTCACCGTCTTCGCCTCGATGACGAGGTTCCCCTTCACCTTGAGGACGTAGTTCCCCTTCACCTCGTGCGAGAAATCGCTCTTGTTCACGTGGGTTTCGCTCCCCTCGACGACGAGGTCGCGCTTCCCCTTGACGGCATGGGACTCGTTGCCTTGGGAGACTTCAATCGCCAGGTTTCCCTTCGACACCGTCAGGGCGTCGTTCCCCTCTTCGATCGTGACCACGCGGTTCTTCGTCACGCTGACCGTCTGGTCGTTATCGACGCTCAGGTCGTGATCGTTGCCGACGGTGATCGACTGGTCGTGTTGGACGCGGATGGTCCAGTCGTTCTCCACCTCCACGACCATGTCCTTCTGAGCGTGCATGTAGAGCTCTTCGCTGTCCTTCCTGTCCTCGAAGCGGAGCTCGTTGCCCGCGGCTCCCTCCTTCGAGGAGCGGGACAGGAGGGTGCTCTTCGTCTGCTCGCCAGGAAGCGCGTAAGGGACCACCTGCTCCGCGTTGTACACCGCCCCAGTGCAGAGCGGGCGGTCAGGATCGCCCCCGAGGAAGCTCACGACGACCTCCTGGCCGATGCGCGGCAGAAACCAGCTCCCCCAACCTCTTCCCGCCCAGCCCTGGGCGACGCGGATCCAGCAGGAACTGTTCTCATCGTTCTTGCCATACCGATCCCAGTGGAACTGCACCTTGATGCGCCCGAACTCGTCGGTCCAAATCTCCTCGCCGCTCTTGCCGACAACGATAGCCGTCTGCGCTCCTGGAATGACAGGTCTCTGTGTGACCCGTGGGGGCCGGAAAGGGGTGCCCTTGGGGACGGCCGCGAAGGAGTTCTGGTACTCGTCATTGCTGGCGCGATGTGTGACGGCCACGAGCATGTACTCGCCGTTCACGTCGTCGCGCTCGTGTTGGATCAGCTGGAAGGTGTGCCCGGCGGTTAAGGAGCGGCACAAGGTGTTACCAGAGATGCGGCGGACTGCGGCCTCCTCCGCCTCCATCCGACGCGTCGCGAGCGCGTCGCCAGCGCTCTTGTCAACATAGCCACCTGGATACTCGAAGATCGCGAGCTTCGGATCATTGCCGCTGGCCTCGCTCAGCAGCGACGTTCTGGGCGCCTTGAAGTCATAATCGGTAATGGCATACGATCCAGGCACGACCTCCTCGATGAGCTCGCACGCCGTCATCGCGTCCTCGCCGCGCGTGGAGCTCTCGACGGCGCCCACGTAGCGCACGGGGCCGAGCTCGGGACAAGGGGAATTTCCCGCGCTATCGTCTGCTAGGACGAGCGTGTGCTTTCCGTTCTCGTGGCGGAAGTAATAATATATGCCCTCGTCCTCGAGCAGGCGTGAAACGAAGTCGAATGCGGTCTCCTGATATTGGACGCAGTACTCTCGCGGATCGTACGTGCCCGTCAGCTCGTCCGTGTAATCAGGGAAGCCGAAATCGTCAAATACCTGCTTCACGATCTCGGGGACCGACTTGCCTTGAAATATGCGGGAATCTTTGGTCTTGGTAAGAAACCAAAGCCAAGGACGGAGCTCGGCGCGGTAGGCGGTCCGTGGCTCGCTGCCGCCCACGTGAGCGCGGCTGGCCTGTCGAAAGCGGCTGATAATGCCGTGGACGTAACGCGCGCCGCCGCTGGAGAGGCGTATGACCGCGGTGACGCCCTGGCTGATGATGGAGGAGAAGTCGATCGCGCGCTCCTCCGACACGAGATCGAGCTCGAACCAGAAGAGACTCGAGATGCGCTCCTCGCCGCGAAAACCCGCGAGGGCGATCGCATCGGGGCCGAGAGGGCTATGGATCGCGAGGATCGTCGTCGCCTGGTCGTAGGGCATGGCGCGCTCTGGCCTTTCGCTCCGCGAGCCTACCACAGAGCGCGGCGAGGCCGCAGCACCGAGGCGCATCCTGCTCAGAGTTGGCGCGCGCCGCGCGGTGTGCGACAAGGGTCTCGCTGTCCTCGCGTGCGCTGGTGCATCGTGAATCCCTACGACGACGTTACCTACGACGACCTCCCCGTCCCCGAGACGCACCCGGGGCACCTCGGCGCAATCGCCGCACTGTTCGGCCTTCGGCCCGCGCCGCCCGAACGCTGCCGGCTGCTCGAGCTTGGCTGCGGCCGCGGCGCCAACCTGATCGGCATGGCTGCGGCGCTGCCGGGCAGCGCGTTCATCGGCGTGGACGCATCCGCGCACCAGCTCGCGCGAGGGCGCGCCGACGCAGAGGCGCTCAGGCTGCAAAACATCAACCTTCACACGATGGACATCTTCGATGTCGACGAGCGGCTCGGCGCATTCGATTACATCGTCTGCCACGGCGTCTACTCCTGGGTAGCGCCGGCGCTACAGGAGAAGATCCTGTGGATCTGCCGGGCGCTGCTTGCACGCGAGGGGCTCGCGTACATCAGCTACAACACCCTGCCCGGCTGGCACCTCCGAGGCATGCTGCGCGACGTGCTGTTGCGAGAGGTGCCGGCGACCGCTACACGCACGGCGCGCATCTCAGCAGCGCGGGACATGCTCGCGCTGCTCGCGCGCGCGTCAGGGCGAGACGGGGCGCATGCGCTCCTGCGCGACGAGGTACAGCTACTCGAGCGGATGTCGGACGGGGACTTGTTCCACGAGCACTTGGCTGCTGAACACCGGGCGTTCTACTTTCGTGACTTTGCGCGGGCGGCATCGAAGGAGGGGCTCTCGTACGTAGCGGACGCACACCTGTGGACGATGATGCCCGACCGGCTCGGCGATGCAGTGGCGCAGGAGGTGGCGGAACGTTCGCGAGGACTTATCGATACGGAACAACTGCTCGACTACCTCGATCTGCGGTTCTTCCGACGTTCGCTGCTCTGCCATCGGGAGTTGCAGATCGAGCGCAAGCTGACATGGCGGCGGCTGGAGGGGCTGTGGCTTAGAGCAGCGTTGGCGCCGTCTGAGGGGCCGGACGGGCACCGCGAGCACGAGGCCTCGTTTGTGCTGTCGCGGGGCGCGGAGCTCACAACAACGAGCCCGCTGCTCAAGGCGGCGCTCGTGCGGCTTGGGGAGAGTTATCCGGCGGGCGTGGGGTTCGAGGCACTATGTCATGAGGTCCGGGGTCTCACAGGCGCGGACGACGAGGAACTCGAGGTGCTGGGCAAGAACTTGCTCGGGCTGGTAGCGCGGGGCGCGGTGGAGCTCGACGCATGGGCGCGGCCGTGCGCGGCGGCTGTGGCGCCACGACCCACCACGACGGCGCTCGCACGGCTCGAGGCCGCGCAGGGGCGCGCAGGGTGCACGACGCTGCTCCATGAGCGGGTCGCGGTGGACGCGTTCGACAGAGCGCTGCTCGTGCGGATGGATGGGTCGCGGAGCTGGGAAGTGTTGGCCGCTGGGACGGCGGAAGAGATCGCAGCGGGGCGGCTGACCGTGGAAGTGGATGGGAAGCCCAGGCAGGAGCCGGCTGTGCTCCAGGAGATCACGGAGCAGAAGCTCACGCGGCTGGCGCGCCGCGGGCTTCTGCTGACGGGCTGATGCCGGCGGTGGGGTGGGCATGATGGGGCTCGTAGCGCTGCTCGTCGCGGCGGTGGTCGTGGGGATTTTTGCGGAACGGGCACGACGGCAGCTGCGGAGAGAGCTGGAGGGAGCGCGGCGTGCGCTCGCCGCGGGCGAGGCGGCGCTGGGCAGCGCCACGAGCCTCCGCGAGGCGGCGGAGATCGACGCGACGCTGGCACGCGAAGGCGCAGGTGCTCGAGCTCGCAAAGCGGAGGCCGCGTGGTGCGAGGCTGAGGTCGCGCGCCAGGCACGAGACGCGGCGCTGCATGAGGCTGAGGCTGCACGCCAGGCATGGGACACGGCGCTGCACGAGGCTGAGGCCGAACGTACGGCGAGACACGTCGCACAGACAGAGTTGGTACTTATGCGGGCTGCCGCAGAAGAACAAAGGCGGACGGCTTTCGAGGAGGCGCGACAGGCGCACGCCGAGCGCGATTCATTCGCGCTTGAGGCGCATGTGTTGAGGGCGGAATTGTCCGCTGTTCGCGAGCAGTTCGGGGAGAGGCGCCGTAGGCGGATATGGCGGGGAAGATGGCTACGAAGAGGGTGGCAGCAAGGTCCCCCAAGGGTTGGGAGGTTACGGCGTGGTGGTGCCAGGCTTGCGGGCAGGGAGGCACGCGGCCGAATCGTTGCTGCAGATAGCTGGTGCTGCCGCTGAGCCCGACGAGGAGCGGCACCTGCCTGGAACTGGCAGTCGCATCGGCTGGTCTGAGGTTTCGACGTTTTACATTGGCAGCGCGCCGGCATACGCCGATCATGGTCGCCTTGACGGGGCGCAAGAGAGCAACGTCTGCACGATCGACAGGGGTGGAGGGACGCAGCCGTGACGAAAGAGGAGCATCCTGCTGGGACGAAATTTGCAGCGCTCCTCGAGACGCAGCCGATGAGGTCGCGGAAGTGACGGGCGTCGAGCAGGACGATGGGACCGATGCGGTGGAGCACGGGGCAAAGATGCTCCTCGAGTTCCTGCTCGAGGAACACTCCGCATCCGGACTCGAACAGCCGACGCTGCCGGAGCGCATCAACGGCGTCGTCATCGGCGCGCTCGCCGCGTTCGGAAAGGAGGGTGAAGCGCGAGTCGTACTCCCCGGCGAACCAGTCGGGGACGCAACCGCACGTGCCATGGAGGTGCTCTCCACGGAAGATGTGGGACGCGACGTGGCCCTCTTGTTCGAAGGCGGCGACCCGCGCAGGCCAGTGGCGATGGGGTTGGTTCACCATCCAGAGAGCACCGCTCAGCGCCTACCGGGCAATGTGGCCGCCTACGAAGAACGCAAGGGCAGGCTGATGAGTTTGCTATTGATGGTAGCCTCTATAGACTGTTCCCGGCCCCGAGAAAAGCTCGATAGCCTACTCGATGAAGGTTTGTATCGATGGTGAACCATGGCTCACTTCGCGGCGCCTCCCGATGGGGAACTAGGGGAATACGATGTCGACAATCGCTTGGCCGTGGGCTCAATCTGGAGGATGCAGGTCGGGGTTGGAGGGCAGGGCGCAGAAGTCGCCCTTTGGGGGGGAGCCGGGCTCAGTGTTCGATCGAACAACCCCGGTGTGATTGCAAACCCGATTGCGGAAAGGACGTCAGGGGAATTCCGCGTTTTTCGCCTGAAGGGACTCACCATGGGCGCTACCATGTTAGAGGCGAGCCCTGGCTCCGGGCCTCCGTGGGTCTCCCTGCAGGTACAGGTCCTCGCAAAGCTCGAGCGCAAGACGAACGGAGATCACTACATCACACTGAGCAAGCCGCACATGGCCTTGAACGCCTCCGACACTCCCGTCACCTATCACATGCAGTATGACCGGTTCATCTCGAGCAGTGCCAGGCCGGCTGACGTCATGGCCATGGCGACATCAACAGGCGTGCTCAAGCACCTTGTTTTCAGCTCACACGGCCACATTAAACGTGAACCGAATGGCGCGATTGTTAGCATAATCAACATTGGCACCGGCCTGACAAAACAGGACGTTGAGGTGTTCGATAAGTTGAAGCAGACCATGGGTGGTGGGGTCATCTGGTTCGGTGCTTGCGGGATCGGTAACGACAATGAGCAAAACAAGGAACGGGCGGTTCGCTCGACGTGTTACGTTGTCGCCCCTGTCATGTATATGCAGCCCAGGTCTGGGCAACCGAGGAAAGTCCCACTCGGAAAGATCGACATGTATGACCGCTTCATTCCCAAGGTGTTCACGCCAAGTGGCGGAATGATGCCATGGCCGAGTTTTCTTCAATTGGGCAAGCGACTCGGGTTTCAGTTCTAATGGTGAGATTAACTCTTCGACGCTTCGCACCATGGCTACTGCTCGTCGGCTTGTTCGACTGCAGGCTCGGCTGTAGCAACGAGCACAGGGTGTCACAAGACGCCGGCGCAGTGGATCCGAGAGCCTCCGTGTTCTGGTTGCGGAATACGTCTGTACTTGCAGACGATCGCACAACGTTCGTCCACCGAGTGGACACCCCCACCTTAGTCGAGTTACTACCTGATGGGCGTGTTCGCTCAGCCCCGGACGTCCGAGAACATTTCGAGGGGTATTTGAACCCGTCGCTTCTTGCATCCCCTGCGAAGACGGAGGGATTGGCTCTCTATGCGCACAGAACGACCGACTTGCACCTCCGATCCCCGGACGGTCCGTTGATGGGCCGCGTTCATCCGGGTGCCCTGATCAGTGTCGTTCCGGCGAAGTCTGGGTACCTCTCGCTCGCCCTCCCATCCTTCTCTGACAGCTCGCCATCCGAGCTTGGCAAGCCGGTCATTGCGCTGGCCTCCGCCGGGGCCTTTGGCCCCGAGCAGGTGGCGCTCGAAGTTCCGGCACCGGAGGGCCGCCTTGTTGAAGATTTCCCACCCGGTGTGGAGATCGCACCGGCTGCCGGGGCGGAGCCCTTTGCTGTGACGCGATGTGGAGACATCCACGTTCTTGCCGTGCACGAGCAGAAATCACATATCTCTCAGTTCCATGCTGGTGTTGAGCTGCTCGGCTGGGTTGATGCTCCAATCGAGGCGACTCGAGGGCCTTTTCGTTGCAAGCTCCGCGAGATTTTCAGACGAGGGTCCAAGTTGATTGCCCGCGACGGAACCTCGGCCGACGAGGTAGAGGTTTCGGCGGTGCCCTCGAACTACGCATACGGCGAGAACGAGGAAGTTTTGCTCGACCTCATCAAGAGCGGCAAGACCGTCTATTGGCTTACCAGCACGAAGAAAAATGCCCCCCGCTGCGGTCCATGGCGATTCAAGGGAGCGCGGCCGCAGGGGGGAGCAACGGCGTTCGTTGGGCAACTCACGGGCCACCCCGTTCTCGTCGGGAAAGAGCGAATGCTTCCCTCGTTCAATTGGGAGTATAAGCTCTCAGGAAAAACTCGCCCCGGTGAGCTTCTGCTCATGGGACCTCACTTCATGTCGCACACGGGAGCATCGCGAGGCGGGTACCGTTGCACAAACGCATACACTATTGTTGGCAAGACGGAAGATGCGTTACGCGTCTTTCCTGGTGAATGGTCCGTAGATCGAGTGGCCTGGCATATCGATGACGAGGAACGATGGTTTCTTACGAAAGAGGCCTGTGAGGAACGAGGGCGCTCGGCAGGGTCAGCGCTACGGGAAAGGTCGACGCAGCCTCCGGCGGGATTTCATGTGACATGCTTTGAGGAGCTCGCGGACTGATTGACGGGTAGTCTGCGGCGCATCATCTGAGCTCATCCGAAGGGGGCCTTGAGACATGTTCCACCTCACCGCTCGCGTCGCCTGGCACGACTCGCGTTGGAACGGGCGCGTCTGCCGCGTCCCGTCCTGCAATTCCTTCTGCACCGCGCTCGACCGGATCCGCGAGGAGCGCGACGACGCGCGAGAAGACGCCCTGGCTGGGAGACCGTGGAGCGGCCTCAAGCTCGACGATGTGCCGCCGTGCCAGGCCGAGTCCGGCGCGTTCATGAGCCCGGAAGCGTGGACGCGGCGCTTCACCCATCCTTACGCCGGCATCAAGAAGGCCGAGGAGACGCACGGGCACCTCGTGCCCACGCTCGTCAAGGCGCCGCCGTACTCCACCTTCGTCGTGCCCTTCGCCTGGATGCTCAGCAACGAGCAGGAAGGCATCGACGCGAAGCTCCCCGAGCCGCTGCCGCCCGATGAAGAAGCGCCGTTCTCGAGCCCCTGGGCCTTCGGGAGGTCGCGCCAGGAAGCGCTGCTCCAGCTCTTCTTCGGTCGCCTCGTTCCCGAGCGATCGCTCGTGTTCTTCTACTGCAAGGAGGGGCAGCCGCTCGGCGATACGATCTCGCGCCTGGTTATGGGCGTCGGGCGCATCACGGCCATCGCGCCGCCGAAGTCCTACGATACCGCGAAGAAGAAGCCCTCGTACGTGATGTGGGACCGGTTGATCCAGCACTCGATCCGCCCGGACGGCGATGACGGCTTCTTGCTGCCGTACCACGACTACCTCGAGCCGACCGGCGATCCCCGCGAAGACGCCCGGCGGCTCACGCAGCTCAGGGAGATCGCCGCCCCTGCCGATCCCGCACACGTGCGGGTCTTTTCGTACGCGGCCGAGCTCGCGCCAGCCGACATCGCGCTCTCCACGCTTGTTCGATGCCTCGAAGCTGTACGCCGGATCCGGACGCACGGCGTCGCGAAGGGTCCGTGGGAGCGCCGCGAGGAGTGGCTCAACGCTCAGATCGCGACGACCTGGAAGGACCGCGGCGCCTTCCCTGGACTTGGACCCGCCCTCGAAGCGCTCGGGCTGCGCCTTGGAACGGCGCTCGCGCTCGAGCTCCTCTCCTCGAACGCGGTGGCGCGGGACGCGGATCCGTGGCCCGTCGTCGACGCAATCCTCCGGGGAAAGAAGAAGCCACCGCAGCGCGCCTACGCTCCCGACCTCGAGGCGGTTCGCGAGACCTGGACGAATCTCACCGACGAGCAGCGGGATCTGCTCCGGCTGCTCTCCCGGTTCGCGCTTACGTCCGCGCAGGCGAAGCGCTGGTACGATGTGGCCGAGCGGGCGCGGGGAACCACGGCCAAGGTCTCCGACCGAGAGATCCTCGAGAACCCCTATCGCATGAGCGAGGTCGATCTCGGAAACTGGAACGACTCGCCCGTGTCCGTTGGCATGATCGATCGCGGCTTGCTCCCCGAGGCGACCATCGCCGCGAAGCATCCGGTGCCGGCGCCCTCAGCGGTGGGGTCACCCAACGATCCCCGGCGCATCCGGGCCGCCATGGTTGCGGTGCTGCGACGGGCGGCCGAGAAAGGCGACTCGCTCCTCGGTACCGCAGACGCGCTCCAGGAGGTCGCCAAGGTGGATCTCGCGCACCCGTGCGTTGTCGGGAGCAATTGGCCGGCAGCGAACCGCTCGGCGCTCCAGAACGTGATCGAGCTCGTCGATGTCGTGACCGACGACAGGGGCACGTCGACCGCTGCCCTCCAGCTCACCGAGCTCAAGGGGCGCGAGGACCGTCTGCGGTCGACGCTGTCGAAGCGGGCTGGTAAGCCGATCATGCCCGTGAAGGCCGACTGGAAAACGCTCCTCATCGAGGCAATCACGGGCGCGGGCGGGAGCTTCGACCCCAAGAACGAACGCCACGCGCTGGCGATCGCCGAGCAGTCTAGCGCGCTCGCGCGTCTCACGTCGCGTCGCCTCAGCGTTCTCATCGGGCGCGCGGGCTCAGGGAAGACGTCGGTCCTGGGCGCACTGATGCTCTGCCCGCCGCTCGCCAAGGACGGGATCTTGTTCCTCGCCCCCACCGGCAAGGCCCGCGTCCGCCTCGCCAAAGCGACGAACGCCGAGGCGATGACGGTGGCGCAGTTCCTCCATCGCCTCAAGCGCTACGACGGCGCCCGTCAGCGGCCACGCTTCGAGGGCAAGGAGAAGTACCGCCAGGAGAAAACGATCGTCATCGACGAGTGCTCGATGCTCACGATGGACGATCTCTTCGCCGTGCTCGAAGCGATCGACCTCGCTCATGTGCAGCGGGTCATCCTCGTGGGCGATCCGAACCAGCTTCCGCCTATCGGTGTGGGCCGCCCGTTCGCGGATCTCGTCGCGTTCCTGGAGACGACGACCGCAGCAGCCGACGACGGAGCGTCGCTCGGCGACGCGCTCGCTCGGCTCACCGTGGAGGTGCGTACGCTGGCATCGTCGAGCGAGCCGTCGGACACGCTGCGGCTCGCGTCGTGGTTCACCAGGGAGCCGCAGCCGATCGACGCCGACCGCGTCCTCGGCGATCTCGAAGCGGGCACGCCGTTCAACGACCTCGAGGTGGTGCTCTGGAAGACGCCCGACGAGCTGCGGGCGAAGCTGCTCGAGGCCTTCGCACGACACCTCGGCGTGAAGGACGCGAGCGACGTCGCCAGCTTCGACGGAGCGCTGGGCCTCAACGACAAAGGGTGGGTCCCGTTCGACAAGCCCGACGGCTCGGAGCGGTGGCAGATCCTCTCCCCGGTACGCATGCACCCCCACGGGGTGCATGACCTGAACCGGTGGATCCAGCGGCAGTTCCGCGCGAAGGAGCTCGACGCCGCCGTGAGGCGGTGGGCCCCGAGCCTCGGCGACGAGAACATCGTGGCGAAGGACAAGGTCATCCAGACCGTGAACCAGCGGCGCAAGGCGTACGACTGGAAGGAGCGGAACGCCTGCGAGCTCGACATCGCGAACGGAGAGATGGGGCTCGTCAGCAAGGTGAAGGACAACCTCAAGGTGGCCTTCGCCGGCCGTCCGAACGTCACGTTTGACTACTGGCCCAGCCAGTTCGGCGACGGTCGCGCGCCGCTCGAGCTCGCCTACGCGCTCACAGTCCACAAGGCCCAGGGCAGCGAGTTCAAGAAGGTGTTCGTCGTACTGCCCAAGGGCTCACGTCTTCTCACGCGCGAGCTCGTCTACACCGCGCTCACGCGCTCGCGCGAGCGGCTGGTGCTCCTCGTCGAGGGGAACGACGCGACGACGCTGTTCGACCTCACCCGCCCGGAGCGCTCCGAGACGGCGCGACGCAACACCAACCTTTTCCAGGGCGCAGTCCGCCAGGGCGCGGACGAAGTGCCCTACGCCGAGCACCTCATCCACCGGGCCGCGAAGGGCCACCTCGTGCGCAGCAAGTCCGAGCTCGTCATCGCCAACATCCTGTGGGAGCTCAACGTCGAGTACGAGTACGAGCGCGCCTACGACGGCCAGGCCGAGGCACGTCGCGTCCGCCCGGACTTCTCGTTCGTCATGCCCGACGGCGACCTGGTGATCTGGGAGCACCTCGGCATGCTCGACCGCGAGGACTACCGCCGCGGCTGGAACTGGAAGCGCAACTTCTACGAGCGCAACGGGTTCGTGCTGGGGAAGACGCTGTTCACGTCGCAGGAAGGCGAGCGGGGCGCGCTCGATACGCTCACCCTGAAAGAGATGGCGCGCACCATCAAGAAGCTCCTCGAGTAAGGCCATGGACAAGGAAGAGAGAGCGCAGATTGAGCAGGTGCTATCGCGGCTCTCGCGCGAGGACTGGGACGGGTTCCTCGCGAGCGACGAGGGCGCGCGGGTGGGCGAGCGGCTCGACGCCGTGCGGGCGGCGCTCCGTGGATCGGGAAACCTGTCGCCCGGGGCACCCTCGCGTCCGATCGCCGAGGTCGTCGATCTCCTGGGCCATCGGCTGCTGTCCGACGGCGCGACCGGCCCGTGGCTCCGGGAGAAGATCCTCCAGAACCTGCCGACGACGAGATACAAGAAGCTCGAGGCCCTCTACCGCGAGGTCGGAGGACGGCGCGCGGCGCCGCTGCACGGCAACATGACGCAGCAAGGCGCAGGCTCGCGCGTGATGGCAGCCTACTGGCACCAGGGCAGCACCTGGGCGCGCAGCTTCTGCGAGATCGCCGGGCTGCCCGAGCTGCTCGCGAAGTGCCGATCGAACCCCCTGCCCGACGACGAGGAGGTCGTGCCGGTCGAGCCGTTGCCGCCGCTGCACGACTTCCAGATCGAGGTGTACGCCGCCATCCGGAAGATGCTCCTTGGCGGCACCGGGGAAACGGCGTTGCTGTCGCTCCCTACCGGGGCCGGCAAGACCCGCGTGGCCGTGGAGGCGATCTGCGATCACCTCGCCGAGGAGCGGCAGCGGTGCAATGTCGTGCTCTGGATCGCGCAGAGTGACGAGCTCCAGCGGCAGGCGTGGGAGTGCTTCCGGCAAGTCTGGCAGGTGCCGCCGCAGCGCGCGGGGAAGATCATCCGTAGAACGCCGCCGCTCAGCATCGTGCGGCTCTGGGGTGGGCGCGATCCGGATTCGATCGAGATCGGCGACGAGCCCACCGTGCTGGTCGCAGGCATCGATCAACTCGCGAGCTGGGTGGACAACAGGCCGGACTTCTTTGAGAGCTTCCCGATCCGGCGGCTCGCGTGCGCCGTCGTGGATGAAGCTCACTCGCTCGTCACGCACACGCAGCGCGAAGTGCTCGTAGCGCTTGGGCTTTGCGCGAAGCGTGAGTGGCGTGCGCTGCAGGGAGCGGCCCCCGTCATCGGCCTGTCCGCGACGCCGTGGCGCTCGGACGACGAGGAGAGCGCGACGCTCCAGCGGTACTTCCAGAAGCAGCTGCTACGCCCTGACTCACTGGGCCAGAAGCCAATCCAGGCCCTCCAGCAGCGGGGAATCCTCGCTCAGGTCAACGCGGAGCGGCTCCGCGTCGAGGGGACCCGCGCGATGACGGACGCCCAGCTTCGCCGCTTCGAGCAGTTCAGGGACCTTCCCGGCGATTACGTCGCGCAGCTCGGGCTCGAGCACGACCGCAACGCCCGGATCCTCAAGCGCCTCGGCCGGCTCCGGAAGCGCAGGCGCGCACTCGTCTTTGCGTGCTCCGTCGCGCACGCGGAGGTCCTAGCCGTGGCCCTGAACCGCGCCCTTGACGATGGCTGCGCCGCGGTGGTGACCGGGCAGACACCGAGGGCCGAGCGCGCTGCTGTTATCGAGCGCTTCCGCGACGGCGACGGCCTGCGATTCCTCTGCAACGTCGGTGTGCTGACGACGGGCTTCGACGCTCCTCGCGCGGACGTGGTCTGCATCACGCGGCCGACGACGAGCGCGTTGCGGTACGAGCAGATGGTCGGTCGCGGCCTGCGCGGCCCAGAGAACGGGGGGACTGCAGAGTGCCTCGTCGTCGACGTGCAAGACGATGGGCTACCGGAGGGCATCCAGAGCTACAGCCGCGTCGCCCATCTGTGGGATGGCTGACACATGCCGCTCCCCGAGACAGGACCGCAGAGAGCCCATGACAAGGTTCAGCATGCCGAGCGCTGACACGGAGTCATCAGCTCCGACTGTACGTCTTCCTTAGAACCTATCGCAGTAGGAAGTACCTGGGATCTCAGGAGACTATCATCGGGAACATGTGGAACCCCTTGCTTCATCTATTTTGGCCACGAGGCAGCTCTGGATCGGGGTAAGGCCAGAGATTGGTCATCGGTCCGGGAAGCAATTTCCGTTGCTCGAACTTGGGCGGTTGCTTCTCGGATGATGGCAACCTATCGATCACCCACCCCGTAAAGCACCGGTGCTCCGGGTCTCGCGCGTAGCCTCTGCTCGGATCCTTCTCGTGCTCCTCCGTCAGCAACCGGATCATGCCGGAATTCTCGGGATCTTCGCTGACTCTGAACAGTGCCGTGCCCTCGATCCGCTCACCGAACTGTTTGGAGTATTTACCTCCGTGGACTACCACAAAGCTACCGTAGCTTGGCACTTTGCCGTCGCCGCGTGCGTAGTAGAAGTGGATGATGTCACCGAGGTCGACCTCCCTTACCCGATCCGACTGGCTGCCATTACGCTCCACGGCCGAACGGCAGAGAAAGTGCCTTGCCACCGCGAGATGACGAGTCTCGTAATAACCGACCTTGCTCTTGGTTGCTTTATATATCCACTCCTTCATTCGTTACACTCCTTAACGGAAGCAGTCATAGGCATTACCCATCATCGCCTTCGACAGTGCCGCTTACTTCGCCCCATCACCCCTGCTTCGACCTTGTGGCAGTCCCGAGCGCCTCCTCGGCTTCGTTGGATTCACAGCGGGGCCACTCCTCGCCGGCTTGCTTTGCGTACATGGTCTCGAAGAGCTGAGTACATGGAACACATTGCCAATATTGACTTAGGAGGCGCGAAAAGGCCCTTCCCGAGCTTGCAACCGTGACTTATCCTACACTACTGGGAGCAGATGATGCGCCGACCCGTTGCCGCCGTGATCGGAAGCACTCGCGCGACGGCCGACCAGCTCGAGCTTGCCCACGAGCTCGGGACGGCTCTCGTCGACCAAGGATTCCGGGTGCTCACCGGCGGGCTCGGCGGCGTCATGGCCGCGGCGCTCCGGGGCGCGCGCTCGTCGGCGCGTTACCAGTCCGGAGATACCATCGCCATCCTCCCCACGTACCGGGCGGGCGACGCGAGCGACGCCGCGGACGTCGCGATCTGCACGGGGATGAACCACGCCCGCAATGCCGTGCTGATAGCATCCTCTGACGTGGTGCTCGCGGTCGGGGGGCGGACCGGTACACTGGGAGAGCTCGCGCTCGCATGGGAGCTCGGGCGACCCATCGTCTGCGTTGGCAGCTCGGAAGGATGGGCGACGCGTCTCGCCGGCGAGACGCTAGATGACCGGCGCGGCGATCGCGTGCACGGCCCCCTGGCACCTCGCGAAGCAGCGCACCTCGCCCTGACCCTCGCCGAGGCGGTCGTTCCTCCGCCCTCGTTCGTATGACGGGGCAGCTCGCGGTCCTCTGCTACCACCGGGTGCTGCCGGATGCCGACCGCACCGGTGATGCGTGGCCGTACTTTTCCCGCGGGACGGCCGTCTCGCTCAGCAGCTTCGCGCGCCAGGTGGAGCAGCTCATGCAGCACGTCACGCTCGTGGGCGAGGCGGCAGTCTCCGCCTGGGCCGACGGCCGCATGGAGCTCGATGTCCCTTCCGCCTGGATCACGTTCGACGACGGCTATGCAGATGTCGTCGAGCACGCAGCGCCGGTGCTCGCAGCGGTGGAGGCTGCGGCGAGCGTCTTCGTCACCACGTGCACGCTCGCGACGCCGCCTCGGGCGCTGCCCGCGGATCGCTGGTACTCGGCGCTCGCTCGCGCACGGAGGCGCCGGGGCACGCTCGTGGTGGGTGGGCACCGCAGGGAGTTCGATCTCGACCGTCCCGACGATCGGGCGCGGCTCGTTGATGGCCCCGAGCGGCGGCGTTGCCTTCAGGCTCCCGAGGAGGAGCGGGATGCGATCCTGGCCACGCTGGGCGAGACGCTGGACGCGCCAGCCGAGCCCTCGCGGCGGTTGTACCTACTGGCCGAAGAGCTTCGTGGCCTCGTGCGGCGAGGCTGGTCGATCGGAGCCCACGGCGCGACGCACAGGCCGTTTCCGGTGCTCGCTGCTCCAGCACTCACGGCCGAGCTCGACGAGACGGACCAGGTCTTCGCTCGGAACGGCCTTCCGAAACCGACGACCATCGCTTACCCCGATGCAGCGTGGTGCGAGGGGTCCGAAGGAATCGTCGCGGCGCATGGCTACCGTCTCGGCCTCCTCCTCGGCAACCAGGTGACCTCCCGCCAGCCGCTGCGGATCTGCAGGTTCGTGGTGCCGGACGAGCCTCGCTGGGTGGAGCAGACGCTGCTGCCAGCGCTCAGGAGACGTGGATGAGCGCCGCATGGCATCGCGAAGCGGAGTGGCTCGACCGCGTCGGGCGCTGGGTTGCCCTCCACCCCGTGGCCGGAAGCACGTCGGTCCTGGAGGTGGCGACCGAGGTTCACGCCGAGCTGCGCGGTCTCGGCTTCGCCGTGGAAGAGCTGCGGCGCCCCGGGCATGCTCCACTGCTCGTCGCGCGACGTCCCGCGCCGATCGGGATCCCGACGATCGGGCTCTACGGCCATTACGACGTCGAACCCGTGCACGAAAGCTGGCACGGCGACGCGCTGCGGCTCCGGGTCGCCGCGGGGCGCGCCTACGGGCGTGGCATCGCGGACAACCTTGGACCGCTCGCACAGCGCCTCCTGGCGGCGCGAGACGTGCGATCCTGGCCCGGCGTGCTCTGGGTGATCGAGGGAGAGGAAGAGACGGGCTCGCCTGTGCTCGCCGGGCACCTTGCCGCCCTGCGAGAGATCGACGTGACGGTGTGGCTCGACGAGACCGGATACTTCGAGGTCCCGGAACGGCAGCGCATCCTGGCGTTCCGATCGGACAAGCGCCTCGATGATCTTTGCCGCCGCTGGCGGGAGCTCTCCCGCGAGGAATCGGTCTCGGTGGTGCTCGAAGCCCGCGCACTGAACCGCGTCTCAGCGGCATCCGCCGGGCCCGTCAGCTCGCTCTTCGACGAGCGGCCCTATGCGGCTTTCGGACCCAACGACGCGCACTCGAATGTCCACGGCGCCGACGAGTCGCTACCGCTCGGCACGCTCGCGCTGACGGCGCGCCAGCTCGTCGCGACGCTGGAGCACATGGCCTCCGGGGAGCAGTCATGAAGGTCATCGCGTTCCATGTCCAGCACGACGCGGGGCTCGCCGTGGCCCACGACGGCGTGCTTGAGCTCGCACTCGAGCTGGAGAGGTTGTTCGAGGAGCGGTACTTCGCGAGCGCGTGGGATACGGAGATCTTCCGGACGCAGTGGCGGCGGGCGATCGAGGTCGCCGTACGAGCGACGGGGATCGAGCGCTTCGACATGGCCGTGACGAGCTGGGTGATGCCCTCGCTCCGCCGCATCCTCGCCGAGTTGGTCTCGGCCGAGCGCTGGGTAACCGTCGACCATCACCGCGCCCATGCCCTGCACGGGATCCACGACGCGCCCTTTCGGCGCGCCCTCGTCATGTCCTTCGACGGTGGCGGGAACGACGGCACGTGCAACCTGTTCCGCGCGTACGACCGGGCTCTCACGCACCTTCGCCGCGTACCGCTGAACCTCGGCACCCCGTACCGGTTGCTCGCCACCGCCATGCCCGAGGTCACGGGACGGCGCCCTCAGCCGCGCGCGGGGCACCTCTCCCTCGCTGGCAAGCTGATGGCCTATGCCGCCTTGGGGCGCATCCGCGAGGCGTGGCTCGGCCCGGTCGAGGAGTACTACCTGAACTTCCAGGAGCCATTGCAGGCCCTCTACTCGCTCGGCGAGCAGCTTGGCCTGGAGCTCGAGGCCGACGCGGTCGCCGAGGACGAGGCGCGCGATCTCGCGGCGACGAGTCAGGCGGTGTTCGAGAAGCTCGTGCTCCGGATCCTCCGAGAGCACCTCGCGGAGCACGACGAGGGGATCGTGCTCACGGGCGGGTGCGCGCTCAATGTGCGGGCCAATGAGCTCGTCCGCCGGTCGTTGGGTTGCCCGGTCCATGTGCCGCCCGCGCCCAACGATGCCGGCATCGCGACGGGCGCGCTGTGGTCCGTCGAGCCGCCGTCAGCTCCGCCGGACGTGTTCGTGGGGCCATGGCTCGTCATGGACGTGGGCGAGCGCGAGCTCGTGCGGCGCGGGGCCGTGCGGACCGGCGTCGAGGAGATCGCGTCGCTGCTGCGCCGCGGCGCCGTGATCGGCGTCGCCCACGGCCGCGCCGAGCTGGGGCCACGAGCGCTCGGCCACCGCTCGCTGCTGGCGCTGCCCGGCTCTCGAGAGGTGAAAGAGCGGATCAACGCCCGCATCAAGTCGCGGGAGTGGTACCGGCCCTTGGCCCCGGCCGTCGCGGCGGCGCGAGCAGGAGAGTTCCTCCTGGATGCGGCCCCCTCGCCCTACATGTCCTTTGCCGTCGAGATGCGCCCCGAGGCGCTCGTCCGCTTCCCTGCCGCAGCGCACCTCGACGGGACGGCGCGGGCGCAGATCGTCGCGCCAGAGACGTTCCTGGGGCGGTTGCTCGAAGCGCTCGAGCGGCAGGGTGAGCCGCCCATCGTGCTGAACACGTCCTTCAACACGAAGGGTCGTCCCCTCCTCCAGCGCGCCAGCGCGGCGCTCGACGCGCTCGACGAGACGCACCTGGACTTCGCCTGGATCGAGGGCTGGTTGGTGCCGCGCGACGCGGCAACCATGCAACGGTTCGCAGGAGGAGTGCTCCCATGACCCAGCGACCGCGCCTGCTCTGCGACGCCAACCCGATGGCCTACGGGTCGAGCTCGGCGCTCCTGGCCATCCTGGAGCACGCCGACGCCGAGGCGAGCGCGCTGGTACGCGACGTCACGGCCGAGCTGCTCGGCGCCGACCCGGCGATCGCGCGCACCATCGCGGTCGACGTGAAGGATCCCGACGCCGTAGCGAGAGCGCTCGAAGGAGAGCGCTTCGACGCGGCGCTCGTGGTCTCGAACCTGGCCAACATCGAGGTCTACCGCCGGCGCGGGCTGCCGATCTTCTTCGTGGATATCCTGTACTGGTACAGCGCACGCAAGGACCATGCGGTGTGGACGGCTGCGCAGCGCGGCTATGCGCAGGCGTTCCCCGGCGTCCGTGAGCGGGTCGAGGCCCTGCCGCCAGCCGTGCGACCGGTCGTGATCGGCCCCTTGATCCGGACCATGCCTCTACGGTCGAAGGCGCCGCAGGGCACCTTGATCAATCTGGGCGGGGTGCGCTCGCGCTTCATCGATCCTGGCCGGGCGCCGATGTTCCTCGAATGGGTCGCCCGGATCCTGCACGAGGTGGAGCCGCTGCTGCCTCCCGGGCCGATCCTCATCGCCGCCGGGAACGATGCGTGCACCGTGCTTGGTTCCATCCTGCCGCCGCGGGCGAAGGCCATGAGCCTGCCGCAGCCGGCGTACTTGCAGGCGCTCGCCGACGCCGCGCTGTTCCTGACCGCCCCCGGGCTCAACGCGGTCTTCGAGGCGCTCTGGCTCGACGTTCCTGTAGTGTTCCTTCCCCCGCAGAACGCCACGCAAGTGCTCCAGCTCGCCCGCTACGAGGCCGTGGAGCTCGTCCCGCCTGGCATCAACCTCCCGGGCCTGGTCCCTGCGCTGGACCTGCCCGAGCGGATCGACGACGAAGGCGCCTACACCGAGCGGGTGCTCGCAGCGCTCCGGACGGCGTTGCGCTCTGCTGCGGTGCTGGAGGCAGCCGCACGCCACGTCGCAATGCAGATCCGCGAGGTCGCCTCTCGCGAGGCCGCCCGGCGCCGATTCCGGTCGTCGCTGGGCGCGCCGGGCGGGGCGGCGATCGCGAGCGACATCCACGGCTTCTGGCGAGAGCGCGCTCCTTGAGCAACCTGATCGACGCCGCCGTCATCGTGCCCACCACTGGGCGCCGGCCTATCTTGCTGCGGAGGGCGCTCGCTTCGGTGCTCGCTCAGTCCCTCAGGCCACGCGAGATCCTCGTGATCGTCGACGCGGCGGCGGACGCCGTGCCCGGTGTGGCCGCGCAGATCGCAGGGCTCCCCTGCACCGTCCTGGCGGTGAGGGAATCACGAGGCGCTGGAGCCGCGCGCAACCACGGGGCCCGCGTGGCGCGCACCCACCACCTGTGCTTCCTCGATGACGACGATGTCTGGAAGCCCGGTTATCTCACCGCGGTCTTCGCGGACGGACCGGGCTTCGATCTCGCGCTGACCGCCTTCGAGAAGCACAACCGCGACGGGGTGCGGCCCGAAAAGGTTCCCCCGGAGACGCTTGATGCGGGGGTGTTCCTGGTGGCCAACCCCGGTCTGCGGGGCAGCAACCTCGTCGTCACGCGGGAGCTCTTCTGGGCAGCCGGGGGCTTCTCCGAGAGCCTGCCGTCGTTCAACGACATGGACTTCGGCCTCCGCCTCGTCGCAGCGCAACCGCGCCGTTATCGGCGAATCCTCACACCCTTGGTCGAGTACCACGCCCACGACGGGGAGCGCCTGTCCTGTCGCGGAGCGCAGGCCATCCCGCCCGGGATCGAAGGGTTCCTGCAGCTGCATGGGTCGAGGATGGATCACCGGCAGGAAGCTGCGTTCCGTGCGCGCGCGATCGACCTCTGGCGTGTAGACCCCTGGGCTCCGGCGGCGCTGGAGCGGCGGCTGAACCAGGCGCTCGCCGTGGGCACCATCGCGGCGCACTTCCCAGGGCTGCTGCATGCCGCGGAGACGGCCCTGATCGAGGCGACGTGCCGCAGCGACACGGAGGTCGACGAACGGCAAGCGTTCATCGACCGCCTGTGCGAGGCGTTCGAGCGAGATGGCGCTGCGCCGAGGCTTCGGTCCCTGCGCATCGTCGTCATCACGACGGACACGGCCGGGAGCGTGGCAGGGCTCCTCGCGTCGCTTCAGCACGCGCTCGAGCGTTCACGCTGGCGGGCCAGCGCAGGGGGGCCACTCGCCGAGCTGCTCTTCGTTCGCAACGACCGCGATCCCGAAGTCGACGACGAGCACGGTGCCACGCTGCGGACGTGGACCGACCCCAGGATCGTGGTCGCCGAGGTTCACGTACCGAGGTCGTCCCGCCCGCTCTCCCTGTGCGAGGCCAGGGCCTTCGCGTTTCGGGCCGCGCGCGAACGCGGATGGGAGCCATCCCCCGAGGCGCCCGTGTGGTCCCTCGACGAGGATTTCCGCTTCGAGGTCCTGGTTCCCTCGATCGAGCGCGGCTTCCGGCGCATCGCCGGAGGCGCGCTGCTGCATCGGCTCGAGCTCCTGGCGCTGCGTTGCAGCTCGAGCGGCATCGATGCGCTCGTCGGCGGCAACAGCGGGGCGGCGCCCGTGCCTGCGCTCGGCCTCCTTCGGCGGCAGCTCTTCGATCTGACGTCGACGCAGGCTCCAGGGGTTCAGACCTCAGAGACGGGGCGGAGGCTCGCGACCTGGCTGCGACGGCGTGATCCCTACTACGATCTGACGACGGATCGGAGCGAAGACCTCTGGATGCCCCTGCGCGCGGCCTGGTGGCGTGCGTCGGGTGAGTGGGCGTGGGACGAGGTGGTCGAACGGCTCATGCTCGGGTTGCCGGTGACGCGGCCGGCGCTGCCGTCGCTCGACGAGATGCCTCCGACCGCATGGGGGCACCTCAATGCGGCGACGGTCGCGGGCGGCAACACGGTGCTCTTGACGCCGCGGGTGCTGCGGCCGGAGGCGTTCGTCCAGGTTCGGTGGGGCTCGGTACGATCACGGCGAGGCGACACCACGTGGTGCATCAACTGCCGGAAGAGCGGGGCGATGATCGCACGCGCTTCCATCCCGATGCTTCACGAGCGGACGCCACGACGGGGCACACCGGCGAGCGAGGCCACGGTACGCGATGCGGTGGCCGATGCCCTTGGAGTCGGCCTCTATGAGACGCTCGGCACCCTGGGGCGCGCTGAGCAGGAGGCGACCAAGCGCGGCGCAAGACGGCGACTGGCTGCCGTGATCGAGAACCTTGCCGCCGCTACGGCTCAGCTGGAAACGCCGGGGAATCCCTTCCCGTCAGAGCCCCGCACGAGGCTGATCGCGTTCTTGCGCGACGTTGCGGGCGCCCTGGCGGGTGTGCGGCTGGACGAGATTGAGCTCAGCGATGCTCAGAATCAGGAGCAGAGCTCCCCCACGGCTGCAGGCACGAGCGCAGGCGCTGGTTCCGAGAATCTCGTACAACCGGACGAGCAGACGCTTACCTAGCTCTCCGCGTACCGACCGAGCGTGCACCTCGGACGCCGCGCAGCACCACGCGCCGACGTCCTGGTACTGTTCTTGAGCGTAAGGTGGCAGGGGCAACGGTGGTCCACCGACTCCAGTCACGACTATTCTGGCGGCGACCGAAGCCCTGCGAGGTGAACATGGCGACGACCGGAGAGCGATTTGGGAAGGTTCGGCGCGAGCACGTGGAGAAGGCATGCCGGGAGCTCACGGCGAGCGGGGCGTCGACGGGCGGCGGGTCCTATTTCGTCCGCTTCGACGGCCGCGACCTGCCGGCCAAGCGGGTCCTACGCGACGCCTACCGTCACGCCAACGAGCGGGAGATCGAAGCGAAGGCCTTCAGCGGCGGCCAGTTCACGGCACGCATATTGCAGAAACTCGGTTTTGAAGTAGTCGTCCGCTGATCATTCGATCAGATCATTCAGGCGCTCTATGTCCTCGCGGTCGAGGTCCTGTAATTTCCAGAGTTCGCAAAGCTGACCCAGGCCGACTCCTTCGAGACAGTGCGGTCCTCAGTGCCACGTTCCGAAGCCGAGTGGCTTGATCGTGCACAAGAGCGGGTGTTGACGCTCAGGCTGATTGATGGCGTCGCGCGCCGGCTGGCGGATGACCATCACCGTCTTGCGTGGCCCTTAGGCGCGGCCATGTGCCTCCTCCATCAAGGATGGTTGAGCGAGATGTCGGCCTGAAACCATAGTGCGACTGATCCCGAACAACGCGGGCTTCGGTCTGCGACGCGGGCGGAGATCGCCTCGCCGGGCATCATCCCATGCCCGCCTCGAGCCGGACCGACATTGGGCCTTGGGCCCACGGCGCCCCGCGCCGGCAGCACGGTCAACCCCGACGAGAGCCGCCAAAGGCCATGCCCGCTGAGAGCTCGGTCGCGGCACCACCCTAACCGTGGTGCTGTCACTTACCCAGACGAGGTGCCACATGAAGGTCGGAAGCTCATTACAATTTCCTCTCCGAATTTCTACCTTCACATCCAGATAAGCCTCATTTACCCAGCCCGGACGCCTCAGAAGCGACCCTGAGTCATTTCGTTCAGGGAATAATTTTCCAGGTATGCCAACTGATCGCTCCCCGCCGGCTCTTGACGTCGTATGACGCTGCGGGATAGGTTGCACCGGAACCTGACGGTTCGTGACAGTTGTTACGCTCTGCAACCTGAACATACGAACAGAAATGAGTTTCGTCCTCGACGGAACTACCTATTTCTCTGCCGCTGAGGTAGTCCGCGACATTGGCGTGGCTCGCCAGACGCTCTGGCGTTGGAGACAAGACGGGAAGATCCCGGCGGGTCGGCGCTATCGGGAACATCAGGTGGTATTTACAGCCGAGGAATTCGCCGCGATACGTGAATTCGCGCACCGGATTGAGCCCATCAACGATGCACCTCCCAACCAGTTGAGATTGTTCAGTGGTCGGCGTGCCCAACGCTGAGGAGGGACTATGTCGAGTAAACCGAAAGCTGTTGTACTTCTGAGCGGCGGACTTGATTCCACGACTACCCTGGCCATCGCGCAGAGCGAGGGGTACCACGTTCACGCCCTCACGTTTCGATATGGCCAGCGCCACGAGGGCGAAATCGAAGCCGCGCGCCGTGTTGCGCAGCGCTTGGGCGTCGCTCAACACGTTGTCGCACAGATCGACCTTCGGACGTTCGGCGGCTCAGCGCTCACAAGCGACATAGCAGTGCCCAAGGGGCGCTCTCTCGATGCTATCGGGACCGGCATCCCTATAACCTACGTCCCTGCCCGGAACACGATCTTCCTGTCGTTCGCCCTCGCATGGGCCGAAGTACTAGACGCGAGCGACATCTTCCTCGGCGTCAACGCCCTCGACTACAGCGGTTACCCAGACTGCCGTCCAGAATACATCGAGGCATTCGAGCGGATGGCAAACCTCGCAACGAAGGCAGGTGTCGAAGGTCGGCAGCATCTCAAGATCCATACCCCGCTGATCCTCCTGACCAAGGCGCAGATCATCCAGCGTGGTTTGGCACTCGGCGTTGAGTATGGGCTGACGCTCACCTGTTACGACCCATCTGCTCAAGGCGAGGCGTGTGGGCGGTGCGATGCCTGCCTCTTGCGCCTGAAGGGTTTCGCGGAGAGCGGACTCGCGGACCCAGCTCCCTACCGCGTCGACGCGCGTGCACTCGCATGACTTACTCAGTCAAAGAGATTTTCTATACCCTGCAGGGTGAGGGAGCCCAAGCTGGCCGGCCTGCCGTCTTTTGCCGCTTCACGGGGTGCAATCTTTGGACAGGGCGCGAGGAGGATCGCCAGCGAGCCATTTGTCGCTTCTGCGATACAGACTTCGTTGGCATGGATGGACCGGGCGGCGGAAAGTTCCAAACCGCCCGAGACCTCGCCCAAGCCGTCGCGGACGTCTGGCCTCGTAATCCGGCGCGTGTCGCCCCGCGTTACGTCGTCTGTACAGGAGGCGAACCGCTCCTTCAACTCGATGACGCACTTGTCGAGGCGTTCCATGCCGAGGGGTTCGAGGTCGCGATCGAGACCAATGGAACCCAGCTCCCACCAAGGGGGATCGACTGGACGTGCGTGAGCCCCAAGGCAGGTACTGACCTGCTGCTTCGCTCCGGGGATGAGTTGAAACTCGTATTTCCCCAGGAAGGCGCCGAGCCTCACGTCTTCGAGTGCCTCGATTTCTCGCGCTTCTATCTGCAGCCGATGGATGGCCTGTTGCGGCAACGAAACACCGAACTCGCGCTCCGCTACTGCTTGGAGCATCCGCAGTGGCGGCTCAGCCTTCAAACGCACAAGATGCTCGGTATCCCCTGAGAGGGTGATGAATGGAGATTTTCAAAGAGTTCACCTTCGAAGCCGCGCATCGGTTGCCGAACGTGCCACCCGGTCATAAGTGCAGCCGGCTGCACGGGCACTCCTTCCGCTGCGAGATCCACGTGCGCGGAGACGTAGGGCCGGAGACGGGCTGGGTGCTGGATTTCGCGGACATCAAGGCCGCGTTCGAGCCTGTGCACAAGGTCCTCGATCATAATTTTCTCAACGAGATCGAAGGTTTATCAAATCCGACGAGCGAGAATCTCGCGAGGTGGATCTGGGCGCAACTCGCCCCGTCGCTGCCGGGGATCTCGGCTGTCGTCGTTCGAGAGACGTGCACCTCCGGCTGCATTTATCGAGGAGAGGGGTGAGATGGAGGACGTGCAAGGTCGCCGTGATGCACGCGGCATCCCCATCAACCAAGCTGGAGTCAGCGATCTCGCTTACCCGATCGTGGTGCTCGATCGTGCCCGCGAGCGGCAGCACACCATCGCAAAAATATCAATGTCCGTAGGGCTGCCCCATGACTTCAAGGGGACCCACATGAGCCGCTTCATCGAGGTGCTCGAGGAGCACCGCGGTGAGGTGACGGTGCGCACCCTGCCGCGGATCCTGCGCGCCCTGCGCGAACGGCTGCATGCAGAGACCGCGCAGATGAAGGTCGTGTTCCCCTATTTCCTGGAGCGGCGCGCCCCGGTGAGCGGCGCCTGCGGCCTGATCGACTACGAGTGCTCACTCACCGGCGAGACGAGCGGCACGAGCGAAGACTTCGTGCTCGGCGTCCGAGTGCCAGTCACGACCCTCTGCCCCTGCAGCAAGGCCATCAGCGACTACGGCGCGCACAACCAGCGAACCTACGTAACCATTGAGGTCCGTGGGACGTCGCCTATGTCCGACTCGTCGAACTTCATCTGGATCGAGGAGCTCGTCGAGGTCGCCGAGGCATCGGCGTCGGCCCCCGTGTACCCCCTCCTGAAGCGTCCGGACGAGCGCCACGTGACCATGCAGGCCTACGACAACCCGGCGTTCGTCGAGGATGTCGTGCGCGAGGTGGCGCTAAAGCTACAGGAGGATCCGCGCGTCGCCTGGTTCAGGGTGCACGCGAAGAGCGACGAGAGCATCCACAACCACAGCGCGTTCGCGCAGGTCGAGCAGGCGCGGGTGGGCAGGCAGGAGCCGCCGCGGCGTCCCCTTGGCAGGGATCCGGCAGAGGTGTAGCGTGCCGCGCCATTTCGGGCAGAATCCAAGGTGAACGTGACTCGTCCCATCGTCCAGATTGTCGCCGGTTGCACCGATCGGAAGCGGCTTCCGATCCCGGCCGATCTGCGCATTCGCGCAGTCCGCGCGAAGCGTCCGGGGGACCTCTTCGGCACTTGGTGGCGCGCACTTGAGCAGCACACCTCGCGGGCAGTTCCGGCGGTCGATCTCTACGGCGGCGATCATTGGACCGTGGTCCGCGACCTGCCGCGCGTCGCACACGATGCGGGACTCGACGCCCGCCTGTGGGTGGCGTCCGCTGGGTACGGACTCGTGCCCGCGGAAGCGCACCTCCGCGCGTACGGCGCGACGTTCACGCCCGGCCACCCCGACTCCATCGCGGAAGGCAGCGCGAGCGATGAGATCGCGCGCCGCTGGTGGCATTCGCTGGCCGGGCGGCCGGGGCCGCACCGGACCGCACCCCGGACCCTGGCGGATCTGGCGCTTGCGTCTGCGGGTGCGAAGCTGCTCGTCGTGGCCTCGCCCCGCTACGTCCGCGCGGTGGCGGACGACTTAGTGCAAGCCGTGTCCGCGCTGCGGGATCAGGACGACCTGCTCATCGTCTCCGGAGATCCAGGGGCTTCCCACGAAACGCTGCGCCGGAACTGGATCCCATCTGTCGCGTCCCTACAGACGACGGTCGGCGGGAGCCGACTCTCCCTCCATGCACGCATCGCCCGGCGCATCCTCGAGGAAGCCGCTCGACGCGGGATCGCCGCCACCGCGGTACGAGATCGCTTCATCGATCTAGCCCGCGCGGCGCCGCCTCCTCAGCAGTACGATCGAACCCCACTCGACGACGAGGCCGTTCGTAGCTTCGTCGCCCAGAACCTTCGAAGCAATCCGGCGGCCACGCACACGCAGTTGCTCAGGGCCCTCCGTGACAGCGGGCGCGCATGCGAACAGTCACGGTTCAGGCAACTTTTTCTCGAGGTAAAGGAACGTTGATGGCGCGCGCCGCGAAGAAGACGACCGCCCACAAGGGGATCATCCGCCGTGCGGTGATCCGTCGCAGAGCACTGCGCATCATGCAGGACCCAGAGCGACCTCTCTATCTCTTCAGCCTCCGCGCTGAAGAGATACTGAAGATCGCGGACATCTCGCGCATCGCACGCGACGCTCAAGGCGAGTTGCTCGGCTACCAACGCCCCGAGGTACGCCAGCACATCCGGAACATCCAGGCCTATCTCGACGGCCGCCAAGGCGGCATGCTGTTCCCGAACTCGATCATCCTGTCCCTCTCCTCGTCCGTACGCTTTCAGCGAGAGCGCGGCCCCGAGGCCGATGACGGCCTCGCCCATGCAGGGACCATCGTGATCCCGATCCCAGGCATCGACGACCCAAAGCCCGCCTGGATCGTCGACGGCCAGCAGCGTGCGATGGCCCTTTCTCGGAGCCAGCGCAACGATTTCCCTGTCGCTGTCAACGCCTTCGTCGCCGACGATATCGCCACGCAGCGGGAGCAATTCCTTCTAGTAAACAGTACCAAGCCGCTGCCACGCGGACTCATCACTGAACTCCTTCCGGACATCGACACGACTCTGCCGGCGAACCTCGCCATCCGGCGTGCCCCCGCAGTCCTCTGCGACCTTTTGAATCGAGATCCGAAATCTCCCTTTTTCGGCCTGATTCGCCGGGCTTCGTCGACGAAGGCGGCGCGAAAGACCGAGGTGCTCGCTGATACGTCTGTCATGCAAATCCTGCAGGAGAGCCTCACAACCCCCTCCGGCTGTCTGTTCGCCTACCGCAACGTAGCCACCGCGCAGACTGACTTCACCAGCATCCGAAAGCTCCTGCTCATTTACTGGAGTGCTGTACGGGACACCTTCCCCGACGCCTGGGGGCAGCCGCCGACCCAGAGCCGCCTGATGCACAGCGCCGGATTGCGTGCGATGGGCCGCTTGATGGACAGGGTGATGGGATCCATCGACATCGACGCTTCCGACGCGCGGCGGCGCGTGCTCCGTGAGCTTGCACCGCTCACCCGCGTCTGTTGCTGGACGTCGGGCTCCTGGAGCGACCTCGGCCTGCGGTGGAATGAGGTCCAGAACGTGCCCACACACGTCCGCGGCCTGACAGACTTCTTGCTTCGGACCTACCATGATCGAGTGGGGGTGGCGCGGTGAAGTACTTCCTGCCTGACAGCCAGGACCTGGTCGATCCGAGCTTCGACTTCGAGCGGGAGCGAAGGTCCGCGACGCGCCTGCGCCAGCGCGACGACCTCTACGCCCACGAGATTTTCGCGGAACGGGTGCTCGACGGCATCCTGGTCTCGAAGGGCATCGTCGACGGCTCCGAAAACTCCGGGGGCCGCTACACGCTGGCGCAGCGCCACCGCCTCCTTCGCGTCGGGGCGCGCGAGTTCTTCCGCATCGATCGGAAAGACAACATGCCCATCACAACGATGGGTGACTGCGGAGCCTTCACGTATGTCAAGGATCAGGTGCCGCCGTACACTGTCGACGAGGTGATCCGATTCTACGTTGATTGCGGCTTCGATTACGGCATCTCAGTTGATCATGTGATTCTCGCGTACAGCACTGAGTGGGACAAGCCGGGCGCCAAGGTGCCGGACGAGCTGCGCGAGCGACAGGAAATCACGCTTGAGCTCGCGCAGGAGTTCTTCACACGATGGAAGAACGATCGCCTCCCGTTCCAACCGCTCGGCGTCGCGCAGGGCTGGAGCCCGCGCTCTTACGCACGGGCCGCCCAGCAGCTCCAGAAAATGGGATATCGCCACGTCGCAGTCGGCGGGATGGTTCCCCTCAAGACGCCGGAGATCCTGGCTGGGCTCGAGGCCATCGACGGCGTACGGCGGAAGGATACCCGGCTTCATCTCCTCGGGGTCACACGCACTGAGCAGATGCAGGCCTTCGCGAAGATGGGCGTCGAGAGCTTCGACAGCACCTCGCCGCTTCGGCAGGCATTCAAAGACGATAAGGACAACTATTACACGATGGACCGCACGTATGTGGCTGTGCGTGTCCCCCAGGTGGAGGGGAACCCGAAGCTGCAAAAACGGATCTCGTCGGGCAACGTGCCGCAGGGCAAGGCCCGCGAGCTGGAGCGTGCCTGTCTCGAGGGGATGCGGAGACTCGACGCGGGCGAGGTCAAGGTCGACGTCGTACTCGACGCCCTCCAGCGGTACGACGACCTGTGCGGCGTTCCGTTGAGCCATCGCGACGCGTATCGCGAAGTGCTCACCGATCGCCCCTGGACGCAATGCCCCTGCGACGTCTGCCGCGAGCTCGGCCATCATGTGATCCTGTTCCGTGGCGCGGAGCGGAACCGTCGCCGCGGTTTCCATAATACGTGGGTGTTCTACCGAAAACTTGCGCGGGAGCTCGGCGGTGGCGTCGCCGAAGCCACCGCGCGAGAGTCTCCACGCGCAACTCGCATGTCCGCCCCTGAGGTATTCTCATGACGACCGAGCTCTGTTTCCCAGCCATCGAGTTGCGCCAGTCGCCTAAGCGCACCCTCTACACCTTCGCGGTGGACGCTAAGCTGGTGCCGAAGTTCGCGACGGTGTCCCGCATCCGGCGGAAGGACGGAGACGAGCTCCAGGGCTACCAGCGGCCGGAAGTCCTGGCGCACATCGAGGAGATCCGAGCCTACGTGGAGAGCGAGTCCCCTATGATCCCGAACGCCGTGGTGCTGGCGTTCGACTCTCGTGTGCGCTTCGAGCCGCAGGCGGGGCCAAGCAGCCCCTATGCTCGCCCTGGGACGCTCTTCATCCCGATCGATGATGAGGCACCTGAGGAGGAGCGGCCCGGCTTCATCGTCGACGGTCAGCAGCGCCTCGCGGCCATCCGGGATGCGACCGTGGATTCGTTCCCCATTTGCGTGAGCGCGTTCGTGACGGACGACGTGCGTGAGCAAACGGAGCAGTTCATCCTCGTCAATTCGACGAAGCCGCTCCCGAAGGGGCTCATCTACGAGTTGCTTCCCGGTACCGATACCGCTCTCCCGACGCTCCTCCAGCGCCGGAGGCTGCCTGCTTTTCTCATGACGCGGCTGAACCAGGACAAGGCATCTCCTCTCCATGAGATGATTCACACAGTGACGAATCCGTCGGGCACCATCAAGGACAACTCGGTCCTCAAGATGCTGGAGAACAGCCTGAGCGACGGCGTTCTCTATCGCCTGCGGGACGGGAGCGGGAGCGAGATGGATACGGACACCATGCTCGGCGTCCTCTTCGCGTTCTGGAGCGCTGTCAAAGAGGTGTTCGGCGAAGCGTGGGGGCAGCCCCCCAAGAAATCGCGCCTGATGCATGGCGCCGGTATCGTGAGCCTCGGGTTTCTCATGGACACGATCTCGGAGCGGTACCGCAAGAAGGGGCTGCCGACCAAAGCGATGTTCGCGAAGGACCTGAAGCCGCTCAAGCCGCTCTGTCGCTGGACCGATGGGTACTGGGATTTCGGGCCCGGGCAGCAGCGGAAGTGGAACGAGGTCCAGAACACGACCAAGGACATCCAGATGCTGACCAACTACCTCGTGGTGCAGTACAAGTCGCTGGTCTGGAACCGCCCGGGGGCGCCCACGGGGCGTCAGCTCCCGTTGACTGTCAGTCGCTGATCGGAGGTCCGCTAAGGCGAGATGCGAGCATGAGCCAACCCCTGGAACCTGCCGACGTACAAAGCCTGCTGGGACGCTTCCTCACGAAGGGTCTACGGCCGAACGTCGTCTCTCCGAGCGCCTTCTTCGCGCGCAAGACGCTCCGCGAGGCGGCGACGAGTTGGTACCTCGACACCGATGGCTTCCCTTCGCTCCTCGGCGCGCGAGTCCGTCCGCTCGCGCACCAGCTCTATGCGGCCTTGCGGGTGCTGCGCGATCGCGAGCAGCGGTTCCTCCTCGCGGACGAGGTCGGGCTCGGAAAAACCATCGAGGCAGGGCTCGTCCTGCAGGCCCTCTGGCATGGTGCGCCCGATCTGCACGTGCTCGTCGTCGCGCCGGGGTCGATGGCCGAGCAGTGGCGTCGCGAGCTCTATCTACGCTTCGGAGCGCGTCCGTTCTCCGTCATCAGCGCGGTTCAGCTTGGCGAGGCGGAGCGCACTCGCTGCATCGCCTCGCGCCAGTTGATCGTCACGATCGGTGCTTTGACGCGCGACGCGCACCTCCGCAGGCAGATCGCGGAGCGCCCTTGGGACGCACTCGTCATCGACGAGGCCCATCACATCGACGCGTCGCACCCGCTCTATGCCTGGTTGCATGGGCTCGCCAGGGCGACCAAACACGTGCTCGTGCTCTCCGCAACGCCTTCGCGCCGCGAGTTGAAAGGCCTCGCAGCGCTGCTTTCGCTCGTTTCTCCCACCGAATACGCGCCCGGCGATGACAGGCGCTTCGAGGAGCTCGCGTCGAAGCGACAAGAAACATGGATCGCCATCGACCAGGCACGACAGCTTCTCGACGCCGCGGGCGACGAGCTCCGCTCGGAAGGCGCCGTCGACGTCAGCATCGTCGTCGACAGCTGGCCGGCCGAGCTTCTCGCCGAGCCGCGCATGGCGGCCTGGCTACAGGAGGCGCGCGAAGAAAAGAAGCCCAAGGCCGCGCTCGAGCTCATGCGCCGGGCGGTCGTCTGGGCTCGCGAGCGCTGGTGCATCGATCACCGAATCATCCGCACCCGCCGCCGTACGCTGATGCAATTGGATCAGGAGTTCAGCAAGCGCATTCTCGAAGCCGAGCTCCAGTACGACGCGAGCCCGTTCGAGCTCGAGGTCGCCCGCATGCTGAAGGGGATGGCGGCGCCGCAGACCTCGGATCAGCGTGTCTTCGCGGCGATGCTCAACCAGCTCGCAGCCTCTACCCCGGAGATCCTTGCGGAGTTCGTGCAGAAGCGGATCGACGCGCTCGGCCGGCTTCCGTCGACGGACGACGGGACCCTCGCGCTCGCTTGGAACAGCGACCTGGGCTCGGAGGAGGAAGCGACCCTGCTCGAGGAGGCGCCCAGCCGCTGCTCTCCCATGCCTCCAACCGTCGACGGTGAGAACGAGCGCGGGTGGCTCGTGCGCCTTCAGCGCGCGGCGAAGGCTTGGGCGAAGAGCGACGGAGCCGTCCCCCGCCGCCACCAGGAGGCGATCACCTGGATCAAGGAACACGCGGCGCAGGACGCGAGACGTCGCTTCCTCGTCTTCGCCCAAAGCGCAAACGTTGTCGAGGCCTTCGCCGATGCGCTGCGCGACCAGTTGGACGAAGACGCTCGAGTCGTCACCTTCCACCACGAGAAAAGCGAGCAAGATCTCGACCGGGCGGCTTTAGAGTTCACCCGCTCGCACCGCGGCGCCCGCGTGCTCGTGAGCGATGCGCTCGGCGCCGAAGGCCGCAATTTCCAGGTCGCGTGGGCCATCGTCCACCTGGACCTGCCGTTATCGCCAGCCCGCATCGAGCAGCGCATCGGCCGCGTCGATCGGCTCGGACGCCCGTCGGAAGAGCCCATCCGCTCGGTGATCGTCCTCGGGCCGATGCCTGACGAAGAGGTCTTCCACAAGGCCTATCGGGACATCTTCCATGTCTATCAGGAGTCCATCGGCGGATTGGAATTCGTGATTCCGAGCCTCGTGCGCCGCCTCCGAGAGGCTGCGGCCCCTGGGGCGAAGACCGACGTTCTGCTGTCCAACGTGGCAAAAGATGTCGAAGCTTCGCGCGCCGGCGCGGACGAGGCCTTCCAGGCTGTGCACGACGTGGCCCGCCCCGCGCTCAACGCGGCTCGCGAACTCGCCGACAGCCTCGCGGAGGAGCGGGATCTGGATCGGGCCCTCGAGCCGTCTTACTGGCTCCGGGAACTAGGCGCCAGCATTGACAGAGACGAGCAGGGCGGTTGCACAATCAAGCTCTTTCCGAGCCGCCTCGAGGACGAGGCGAGACATCTGGCCGTCCCCGGGTTCACCGGTACGTGGCTGCGTGACTCCGCCCTCCAGGACGAGACGCGCCAGTTCCTTGGTCCGGGGCATCGGATCATCGACGGTTTCTGCGCCCTCCTTGATACCGCACCTCACGGTCGAGCGGCACTCTTCCGCCGCCGGCTGGGCCCTGCGAACAAAGGAGTCCTGTTCGCCATGCTCGTCTTCGTGACCGAGCTTCCGGATGCGGAGGCGTTTCCGGCCGGTCTCGTCGACCGCGCGCGCGCGGTCATCGGACGCGACGTCAATCTCGTGGTGCTGCGCTTCGATGCACCGCAGCAGCGCTGGGAGACCGAACGCAAGCAGCCGGTGATCGACCGCTTGCAGCGACCCTTCGGGCGAGCAATGGGCAGTGGGGACATCGACGCCACGGAGCGCGCGGACGCGCTCTTGAACGATTTGGACGTCTCCGCGCTAGAGCAGGCGGTGCGGGATGCGCAGGCGGAGGTTCAGCATGAAGCGCTCACGAATGGACAGGAGTTCGCCGAAGACCTCCTCGAAGCGTGGGCCGACGACTTTGCGTACTTGGATGCTGTGATGGAGTTCGCCGAACCGGTTGGACGCGAGGGGGCGAAGCGCGAGCGCCAGCTGCGAGAGAAGCTGCTGGACAAGGTCCGATCCCTCACGCCGCGGCTCGACGCGCTAGCGCTCGTCGTCGGGGAGGGCTGAGAGGTTGCGATGACTTGGCCGGACGAGCTCTCGCAGCGGCTGCGCGAACGACTGCGCTCCGCGAGTGCCCCCGCGGACCGCGGCGCACTCGTTCGGGAACTGGCGCGCCTCGCGGACGGTGACGTCGTTGTGGAAGCCTCCTCGCTCACAGGCGTCGACCATCGCCGCTTCGGGCTGCTCGTGACGCTGCAGGGCCAGCGCGCGCGGGTGCGCCAGGCCGATCTACCACCGGCGCTGCCGGTCGAGCTGCGGGAGGAGCTCGCTCACGTGCTGGTCGTCGGTCGCGGGCTCCGGCGGCCGGATCGCTTGATGGCGGCGGACGCGTTGCTGCGCCGGCTGTCGCCGTATACCCATTATCGAAACCCGACGCAGAAGGCAGCCGCGCGCGCGGTCCTCACGATGCCCGGCGGAAGCGTGCTGCTCGCGACCATGGCGACCGGCACCGGCAAGAGCCTCCTCTTCGAGCTCGGCATTCGATGGTGGCGCGAGCAAGCCGAAGAGGGCGTCCATCCCGTCGCGGTCGTCCTCGTTCCGACCGTGTCTCTGGCGCTCGCCCACGAAAACGCTTGCCGGCGATTCCCTGGTCTCGAAGGCGCTGCGGCGATCACCGGGGATACCGACCGCGCCTTGCGCGAGCGCATCGAATGCGATTTTTTGGAGGGGAAGGTACCGCTCCTCTTCGTGTCGCCGGAAATGGCCCTGGGACGACTCGGAAACACGCTGCGCATCGCCGCGCGGCCCGTCGGCCACCCCGAGAGGCCGTCGGCCGTGCGCGCGCGTCTCGACGCCATCTTCGTGGACGAGGCGCATGTCGCCGCAACCTGGGGCAAGAGCTTTCGGCCGGAGATGCAGCGGATTCCCGCCCTGATCCGCGCGCTCCGGGACGATCATCCGGCGCTCAAGACGGTGCTGCTCTCGGCGACCATCGACGATGAAACCCACGCGCTCCTCCGGAGCCAGTTCAGCCGCGGCGACGGCCGCTGGTTGGAGATCGCGGAAAGCATGGCCCGCCGCGAGTTCGATCTGGTGCAACATCGCTTCGAGACCTCCGAGGATCGCGATCGCGCCGTCGTCGACCTCGTCGACGTGTTGCCCCGTCCGGCGCTCGTCTACACGACGCAGGTCAAGCACGCGCAGGCCATCGCCGCGAAGCTGAAAGAACGCGGCTACGCGCGCATCGGGGTCTTCACGGGCGAAACGGGGGGAGACGAGCGCAAGCAGATCGTCGAGGCGTGGCGGGTTGGCACCCTCGATCTGGTCGTGGCCACGAGCGCATTCGGCATGGGAATCGATCAGCAGGACGTCCGTGCCGTCGTCCATGCCTGCCTTCCGGAGAGCGCGAGCCGCTACTATCAGGAGATCGGCCGAGCCGGGCGCGACGGTCACCAGGCGTTCGCCTTGCTGCTCACGGCGCCGGGGGACGCCAGGCTCGCGGTGGGGCTGGCGGTCGGCGCCACGCTCCGTCTGGACGATGCCGCTGAGCGCTGGAATGCCATTCTTCGCTCGGCCGAGTATGCCGGCGAAGATCCCTGGACCGGCAGGCAGCGCAGGCGCGTGAATCCGAGGGCGCACGGAGACCAGCTCCCCCACGAGCACTCCGGGAAGCAAAACCGTCGCTGGAATGAGTCGATGCTCGTTCAGCTGCAGCGCTACGGCGCGCTCGAGATCGAAGCGAGCGAATGCGACGTGGACTCGTGGCAAGTCGTTATCGACCCAACGTATGCAAACCTCTGGGAGCCCGAGTTGGCCGAAGGTATGCTCCAGCGCTTGCAAGAGGTACGCACGGCGGAGGAGGGGGCGGCGAACTCGGCAGTCCATGATTTCGTCGAGCTATGGCGGGATGGGACGCGCTGCCAGCTCGCGGCCCTCTTCGAGGTCGTCGAGGCGGGGCGGGCGACCGCGCCGCCGTGCGGGCACTGCACCGTTTGCCGAGACGCGGGCGAACTGCCGGCCAAAGCGGATGGGCACGGGGGAGCTTCGGTGCAATGGCCGACGCCGGCCGGCGCGAAAAGCTCGGCGCGCGTTCTGCTCGTCGACGAGCTCCGCCTGAAGATGCCGCACGCTTGGCTGCCTAGCCTGGAGGCGCGCGGTGTCGAGCAGATTGTCGCGCCAGACGACTTGGCCGATGCGATTGCGGAGGCCTGGGCAGGCTCGACCAGGCGGGCCGGGTGGGTGCTCGCGTGGTCGGAGGTGCTGCGCAACACCGCTCCTGCGCGGCCTTTCGGTGTTTCCACGGCCGTCGTGCTGCCCACCTCCCCGGGCGAACGACTCCGCCCCTTTGCGCTCGCACAAGGCTGGTCGCGCGAGGGACTCCTCTCCCTCTGGGTCGCGCCCGCCGGAACGGAGATCGATCACCAGCGCCTCGAAGACATCGTCACCAATCAGCCCGCCATCGATTTGCCGAAGGAGACGCTTCGATGACCGCGCCCGGAACGGTTCTCGGAGACCCCCACGTGCGGCCCGACGCCGTGCTAGCGCTCATGCGCTTTCTCGACCAATGCAAGGCAGAGCCGACGGAGGAAGAAGTCTGCGCGTGGATGTTGCCCGCCACGGCGTCCACCACCTCTCCGGATCGGATCGAGAATCCGGCGACGCGTGTCAGAGACGTACGGCACGTTGCCGAACATCTCGATCTCATTGTCAAGGGTCGTTATAAGCTCGTCAAAGAAGCGCCAAAGGACTGGGACGAGTTCGGTGACCTCCTGCACAAGAATTTCATCGAACGACGCCAACACGACGTAATCGACACCTATGCATCGATGGTGGTCGAGATCGAGTTGCGAGGCACCGGGTGGCTCATGGGCAGCGTAGCGAGTATCGCGAACAAGCTCGCCGATCGGGTGAAGCAGGAAAATCAATCTCAGAAGGGGGCCCTCTTCAACCCCTCTCGCTGGGCAGGTTTTCGGGCTTGGGCGATCGCCATGGGGCTCGGTCTCCCCGGGCCCGACAAGCTTGCACCCTTTCTTCCGCATCCTGCGGCGAGGCTCGCACGCGTAGTGCGTACGCTCGACGAGCTGGCCCATGGTCGCGAGATGCGAGCCGACGTCTTCCTCGAATCGATCGGTCGCCGAATGCCTTATTTGGATCACGGCGAACGCTACGACGCTGCCTGGTTCAGGGTGAAAGATCGCCCGGCGCGTGAGGTCTCGCGGGTGCTGTCGTATACGCTGCTCGATCTCGAGCGCAATAGGCACCTGGAACTGCGTTACGAGGGCGGTGACCGGCCCGGCGCCAGGCGTCTCGCCGACGGAGTACGTGCGTTCGCCACCGTGCGACTCGGAGAGGCTGCGCGATGAGCTTCGTCAAGTATGCGTGTTGGAGCGACGGCGAGATCAACACCTTCGTGCGCACCACCGCGCTCGAGGGAGGCAAAGCCGTCTTTCTGGGCGTTCACCTGCCCATTGTCGGCTTCGAATGTGTGGCGGGGCAGCTGCCCGAGCCGACCGAGGAAGCCCTCTTCCAGGCGCTTCTTCAGCGTCGTGCCCACGTGCTCGTCGTCGTGGAAGGCGAACCGGGTTCGGGCAAGTCGCATCTGATTCAGTGGCTGCGCTATCGCTGGCCTGGCGACGGCAACGATCATGTGGTCGTCGTTCCGCGGAGCGATGGGAGCTTGCTTGGCGCACTGGAACGGCTTCGGACGGAGCTCGGCGAGCCCTTCGCGGAACCGCTGCGCGGCCTCGGACAGGTCGCCGAGCACTCGCTGGAAGGACGTGCGCAGGCATTTCTCGGGCAGCTCGTCACGTTTTGCCAGAAGACGAGCTATGCGCAGGGCCTGCGTCTCCCAAAACATGCCGACTGGCTCGATCATACGTCCGCCTGGCGCATCCTGAACCACAATGCGCTCCGCAGCGAGTGGCCAGCTCCGCGAGAGATCGTCAACATCCTAGGCGGCGCGGAAGGCAAGCGCGATCAGCGAATGGCACGCTTCGCGCCGGCGCACGTCGTCCAGATGGTCGAGCTCATCCTCGCCAGCGGAGGCAAGATCGGGTCACTCGCTCCCCAAGCGCTCTTCGTCCAGCTCCAGCGCGAGGTGAACTCGGTCGTCCGGGGAGTGGTGAAAGAGCATCGCGACGACGACGTCGACACGCAGATCGCCGCGCTCGGAAACGGCGCGCCGAACACGACGAAGCTCCTCGAAGCCCTGGATGCTCGGTGCGAGCACGCGGTCCAGGGGCTTCTGGGCATCCAGCGCGACGAACTGCAAAAGCGCTTCCTCGAGGTGCGCAGGCGGCTGCGGGCCGCGAACCGCCGTCTAGTGCTTCTGCTCGAGGACATCACCAATCTGCAAGGTGTCGATCAGCAACTCATCGAAGCCCTTTTGCCATCACCCGCGACCCCCGAGGAGAGCGATCTTTGCGATCTCGTCGCGGTCCTCGGCGTGACGCCGGAGTACCACCAGAAAGCCATCGAAGGTCACGGAAATCTGCGCGATCGGCTCGCGTTTCACATCCGGCTCACGACTTCCGATGAGGACGAGGTGCTCAAACGGAAGGCGCGCTTCCTGCTCGATCCCGAGATCCGCGCGCGCTTCGTCGCAACCTATCTCAACGCCGTTCGCACAACGCATGTGCGAATGAAGGCCTGGGTCGAGCGCGATCCCGACAGCCCCAGGCCGAATGCTTGTGAGACGTGCCCTCGCCGCAAGCCTTGCCACGCGGCGTTCGGTTCTGTCACGATTCCAAAGGTAGCTCATGGTCCGGTTGGGCTTTACCCTTTCACGCGCGATAGTATCGAACGGTTCTGGGGTCGTCTCACGGATCCCGAGCGCAAGCGCACTCAACAAACGCCCCGCGGACTGTTGATCAATGTCATCTCAGTTGGACTAAAGCAACGCGAAGACTTGGTCCGAGGGCATTTTCCGACGGAGGAGTTCGAGCACCGCAGCATCGACAAGATCCGGCCTGGGGCAAGGCTCAATGAGCCACTCGAGAAAGTCTCCGCGCCCGAGGAACGCAAGCGCCTCACGCGGGCGATCGTCTGGTGGGGAGACAAGGACGACGGAAGCGTTCGTACGGAGTCTGGCGGTCGCATCTACTCGGGGATCCCCCAGGGGGTGATGGCGGCGTTCGCCCTGGAGTGGCCGGGTGAGGGAATCATCCAGCCGGCACCCGAGGATGCGCTCGACACGGATGCAGGCGAGACACCGGCAGTGGCCATGGCTGCGACTGTCGAGGTGATTCCCGTCGCGGCTCCGGCGCCGGCCGAGAAATCAGCGGCTCGCCAGAATACTAAACCCCAGGAAGCCGTGCCCTCGGCGCCCCCTCCCCCGAAGCACGAGTCGGTGCTTCCGAGGGAGTGGAGGGAAAGAATCGAACACCTGGATGGATGGGCGGGCGGTGACGATCTCGTGAGCCCAACAGCGTGGGAATCGTTGCTCTTTTCCGCTTTCAACAAACTCGCCCCGGAGGAACTCGGCAGTCCGAGATGGCTCTGGCACCGGACGATGACTGAAGACAACGTCGTCCTGCAGGGGACGCGTCAGAACCCGGATACCCTCCAGTTGGTGATCCAGCGAGGACCGGTGGTCCATCACGGTCTCACTTCTCTCGCCTGGCTGAGGCACGGGACAGTGGCCGATGAGGTCAAGCTTGTGGAGCACTTCGGACATGTGGCCCGGTTTCAGGCCGAGCTCGCGCGGAGGGCCGTCGAGCACGTCCGTGGTATCGAGGCTAAGGTGAAAGAGTATCTCGGCGGCGATCCGGGGGAACTCGCCGCCAAAGCGCTCGTGGTGCTCGCCTGGCTCTGGGCCGAGCCGCCCGCGCAGGGCGAGAGGCCTCTACCCGCAGCACAGTGGCAATTAGCCTTGAGGACGAGGCGCTCTCGCGCCGGTCTCACGAAATCGTGGACGAGCCTGGGGGAGTCGTACCAGGGGTTGATCGACGCTCTCCGGGAGATCGTTGCCGAGACCGAGCGCGTCGGCCAGGAGCCTCAAACGGACACAAGCTTGGATTCGGCGCTCCTCGATCCGGCAGCGATTGAGCGTGCCGTGCGCGAACTGGTCGAGGCCCCGACGCGATGGCAGCCGACGCAGAAGACCTTTCCCGCGAAGAAGCTGCGTGAATTTCTTGCACCCGTCCACTACATCGTCGGCAAGCTCCGCGCCGAGTTCGAGAGCGCGATCGAAGCCGAGGACCATGCCACGCTCGCTCTCGTGAAGGCGATCGATGGTCATACCGGGGGCAACGACGTGGAAGGATTCCTCGCCCGCACGCGACAGACCGTCGAGGGTCTCAAGCAGATCGACCCGAACTTCCTCCCAACGAACCTCGCGACCGAGTTCTCGCAATCACTCAAGGAAATGTCGCAGTGCGAGCTCGGCGCCGGCAGCGAGGGGGTGCGGGCCGCGGACGATGCAATCGCCGAGCTCACGGGAGCGCCGCCCGAGGCCGACATCCCGACCAAGCTCATGCGGGTGGTGAGAGCCCCGCGCCTCAATCTCGCGACCATGCACAAGGCTGTCGACTTGGGGGCGCGCGCCATCCAACACGCACACGACAAAGCTTCGTGCTGGATGGCGGAGAGCGGCGTTGAGGGAACCGACGAGATCGAGGCGGCCGCCGCACGCATCGAGCAAGCGGCGAAGAAGGTCGTCTCGGCGCTGGGCAAGGGAGGCGGCGATGCGTGACACCAATGCGCTCGTCGACGAGCTGATCGGGTGGCTCGACAGGGGAGAGCTCGCCAAAGCGGCCGAGCGGCAGCGCCTCGGTCGAGAGCTCGGAGAGCTGGAGGAAGGGCTCCGCAAAGGGAAGGCCGATCTCGATCGGCTCGACCGCATCGCGGAGGCGGCCCTTCTCCTGCGCGAGGCTCCCCGCGCCGACGTGCGCCGCGAAGTCAAGCGCCTAACCGACACCGCGTCCGCGCTCCGCCACGCACAAACGCCCGATGCGCTCCGCGCGTTCCGCCAGCACCGATGGAAGGACGTGGGCGACGCCGGCAAGGCGCTAGAGCAGCAACTCGTGCTTGCCTGGCGCCGCCGTTGCGATGCGATCTTCGTCGATCACGAGGCGCTCGCGAAGATGCTCATCGGCTTCCAGGTGACCCGTTCGCTGGGCAAGCAGATGGCCACGACGGCGTCGAAGGGGCTCGCGCTGCGCTCGCGCTTCCCGGACCCGAGTATGCGAGCGGAGCTCGAGATCCTCGTGAGCGAAGTCGGCGAGCAGCGCGAAAAGCTGGAGCAGGCTGGCCTGACCGAGGACGTGAAGCAACTCCTGCTCGCCGTCATGCGGGGCAACGCGACCCTCGCCGATCTCTCGAACCAAGCGCTGGATTGGCTGCGAAAGGCGGACGCCCTCCGGTCGTTTCGAATCAACCTGCGCAATCCGCAGTAGCCGAACGCACCGAGGCTTCAGGAGGAGACACGCGTCCGCCCTGCGACGAAGGCGCCGAAACGCTCGAGGATCGTCCGGCTCGTGCATACCTCTGCTAGCGCGTCGTTCATCGAACCGTTGCCGGTCTGGAGGCACCCGGGGCACCCATCGACGCAGAGCTTCGCGCTCAGACGGTAGGCCAGCTCGGCGAGCCGCCCGTCGGGCGAGAGCGTCCCTTCGTCGAGGGCATCGTCGAGATTGCCGTATACTTCCAGGAGCGCCCCGAGTCGTGGGACGAGAGGCGCACGATCGCGGGCCAGCCGGACGATTGTGCTCACCAGCTCCCAGTCGGTCGGTTCGCGGTTGAACTCACCCGCGGTCCGCCGGCGCACGGCGAGCACCTCGCCGAAGAGGTCGAGCAGGTCGAACCGCACGGGGCCGATGGTCTCCGCGCCGTAGATCAGGCGGAGCACGACGTGGAGCGTCGCGCCCTCGTGCGCCGGATCGAGACCGAGTTCGCCCGCCAGCTGCGCGACCCAGGCAGGGTCGCGCGGGTCGTGCGAGCGCCAGCGCGGGTGGTCCGCGAAGCGCGCGTGGACGCTCTCGAGGACCCGATCCGACGCGGCGTTGGGGCAGGCAACGAAGCCCTCTTGCCTCCAGGCAGCGAGGACGACGGGCGCGCGCTCGAGGAAAGCCCGTGTCGTTCCGTCGCCGCCGCCGCCGCGCTCGCACACGGTCAAGACGTCATCGGCGTCACGGCCATACTGAATCGGGACACGCGCGTGCCCAATCACGTTACGCTCGTCGCCGAGGCCATGGATCACGAACAGTTGGCGGAGACGTGTGAGCAGCCCGAGGAGCACCACCGATCGGAGATAATCTCTCAGCCGTTCACGCTTCGTCGTCTCGTTCCATACTTCCTGTAAGGCGCGATCGAGGCCCGAGGTGGCGAGCCCGTCGAGGAGCGCCTTGACGCGTCGTTCGGTGAGTTGGGGGTGCGCCCGTAGGTGTTCCTTCCAGCCGGTGCAGAGCGCCTGCTGGAGCCGGATCGTGTTGCGGCGCGAGAGGCCGATGCGCAGGTCGTCCCGACAGGCTTGAACGGCGGCGGCGGTGGTGCAGAGATCGGCAAGTTGGCGCGCCTCGAACCGAGTCAGGCCCGCGCTGCCGGCCCGGGTGATGACGAGATACCGCAGGAGCTGACCATGGTGCCAGCGACTGCGGGCTTCGTCTCTGGCGAGTGCAGCGATCTCGGCGTCGAGGAACGCATCGAGCACGCCCCGTTCGACCGAGATGCGAATGCCTTCGGGGCACATCCCGTAACCCACCACGCGGGGTGTCTTTCCGTCGTCGGGATCTACGAAGACCTGGCGGGCATAGATGCGGTCGCGGCGGGGCGTATCGAGCACGATCTCGATGTCGCTGCACCAGTAGGCCTGGGTGACTCGGAGCCCGGTAAGCTTCGACCCCCCGCGCGCACGATGGACGAACAGCGTTCCGCCGGCAAACCCTTCGAGCGCGGGAATGGGCAGCGCTTCGGGCGCACGCTCCTCGACGGCAACGACGAAGCCCTGGAGCCGAGCCTGTGTCTTGTGGTGGATGGAAACGGCCCCCTGCACACCGGCGGAGTTCTCCACGGCGCGCTCCTGGGCGGCGTCCCAGGCCCACCAAGGCTCCCAATTCGTATTCGACAGTTTCCCGGCGACGACCGGCGCCATCTTCGTAGGACGGATCACCATGGGATGAAGCGAATCCTTCAAGGCGATCCGCACGTCCTCGGGGACGAGTTTCAAGCGGCTGGCAGCGTCGGAGCCGGGCGCGAGGCTGAACTCTTTCCACTCGTCTTTCCCGCGCTCCAGCCAGGACGCTTCCACGCCGGCGGGAGGCCGCCAGTGGGCCTCCTGCAAGCCCCAGCGCATGGTCACCCGCCCCGGGGCGCACTCCGCGAGCCCCAACGTGACGTCCTCGGGCTTCGTTTGTTTGGCGATGCTGAGCTGAGGAGTGTTGCTCGCGTCGAAGAGGCGCTTCGGAGTCCACGGCAACTGTTCTCGCCACCTCGAGATAGGCTCTCTCTGCCCGTCGCTGCTCTCTGCCTCTCGCCATGCGGCGTTCCAGAGCTCTTGGAGTGATGAGAAGTCGAGCTCCCGATAGATCCCGGGGCCGAAGACGGCGCACACGGCTTGGTCGGCCTCGCAAAGCGCGTCCTGAGGCACAGGCTGGCTCGCTTGCCAGCCGGTCCGCGCCGAAAACCGCGCTAGCATGTCCAGCACCAGAGTCAGCGCCTGACCGCGCTGGACGAAGAAGTTGCCCATGTTGATGGGTACGCGGAAGTCGTCTGCGTCGAGCATTTGCCGCGGAGACCGGAAGTACCATGCGTCTCGCGGCGAGTGGATCGACAACGTCACGCCGGTGAGTGGCCGATCCGCGGTGCGCCGCCCGCCCCGCCCCTTGCGCTGCACGAAGCTCGCCAGGTTGGTCGGCGCGTAGTGTTGGTAGACGAGGGAGATGGCCGGATCGTCGTATCCGACTTCGAGCGTCGACGTGGCAAACACGATATCGGATTTCCCGATCATCCGATCGACGTTGCCGCCGGTGCCCGAGAATACCGGCAACCGACACACCTGGTAGGCGTCGCCGGGCCGCTGCGGACACCCATCTGCGCGCACCTGACGCGCGTCGGTCGCCGCAAAGTACCAGCATTCACCTTCACGGAACCGCTCGCAAGTCTCCGGCTCTTCGCAACAAGCCGTACGCAGGCGGCTTGGATCCTGCGGATCGGGTCCATACAATCGCGTCCGGAATGCAGCGAGCTCCTTCTGTTTCTCGGCATCGATGTAGTCGCCGTGCAGCCGCTTCAGCTTGTCGATGGAATCGAGGAAGACGATGCCCCGGAAGCCTCCCTCGTTCCCCGAGCGCCGGCGCATGCCGTGGCTGAGCAGCAAGAGGGACTGGATCGTGGCCGACGTGCCGGCGACATCCTTGCCCCGCGACTCGACCTCGGGCTGGACGAAGTAGAAGTACTCGCGCCCTCGCGGGTTATCCAGGCGCTCGCTGGCCGTCGGGCGGATGTGCGCGACCTGGTCCGGTGCGTGTCCGGAGAGCTCGGCCCAAGCACGGACGGGATCACCGAGCGTCGCGCTCATCCCGATGGCGAGAGGGTGCTCCTGGCCGTTGACACGGCAGCGCCAGAGCAGGCGCCGCAGTGTCCAGCCGATCTGTGCACCATGAATGTGGGCATAGAGATGAATTTCGTCCGCGAGGAGCGCCCGCGGCGGAGCGTAGCGATTCGCATAGTCGCCGAAGATCACTCCATAGCGTGGATTGTGGAGCCATTGATGGAGCGACTCGGTCACCGGGAGGAAGAGCGCTGGAGGATCGCGCTGGAGACCAACCTTGGTACCGACCCATCCGGCATAGGTCCACGTACACCCGTTGCAACGGAGCGTATCGGCCTCGTCGCCCTCCGTCCCCTGCTGAAGGATGAGCCGCCCGCCGCACACGGGGCAGGGGAAGAAAGGAAAGACCCATTCCGTGGGACCGATGCGCTGCCATGGATCGTCGTTCGCGAGCACCTGATCGGCACTCGGCCATCGTTCGCGGACGTCGCCCGTTTGCAGTCCGACCGTGATGAGAATGCCGAGTTCGTCGCCGAGGGCCTGCGCGTAACGAACCAGGCGCGCGGCCTGGTTCACCGCGAGCCGGATGCGCGGGTAGACGAGCACGGCGCGGGTCCCACGGACGCCGCGCAGCCGATCGATCGCCGAGCCAACGAGCAGCGGAAGGCACGCCGCCTCGGTCTTGCCGGCGCCGGTGTCGGCCGTGATGACGGCGGCGGGGCTCACCCCGCTTGCGCCGAGCCAAGCGGAGACGAGGTGTTCAAGGCTCCGGCGCTGGAAGCCCGAGAGGCGGAGCGGCTCTTCCGTTCGCAGTTCGAAGACTGGTCGAAGTGCACGGGGGAGCGCCTTGAGGACGCGGAGCACGATGGTGTCGTTCGGAAACTTCGCGGCGATCGCAACGATGGCGTTTTCGATGGGCACGTCGCGCACGGGTTTATCGCGCCTCATCGCTAGCAGCTTGAGCGAGCGCACCAGGAATGGCCGGCGGTCCTGGTCCCCGGCGCGGAATCGCTGCTTCACGTAGCGCAGCTCGCGAGCGAGCTCCGCCATGCGCGAGCGCACCCGGCCTTCACGGACGAGCACGAAGCCGTGCTCGGCGAGGCGCGCAGCCGCGTCGGTGATCGCGCGCAGGCTCTGGAGCGTGGCGAGCTGCGATTTGGTTTCGGCCGCCGCGCGCCACTCGGCGAAGGTCACCCACGCTTCAAAGACACCGAGCTCGATGCGGCCGGCTTCGATGTCTTCGAGGCAGTTCAAGAGAGCGAAGTCCTGGTCTGAAAGCGCCGAATCGGGCGGAGGGGGTACGGCAGCAACCGCGTCACCGGAACTCACGACATCGACGGTGATCCCCTTCTCCGATTCCACGAGCTCGATGACGTGCTCGTCGGCCAGCTCCCGGAGGATCGGCAGGAGTACGTCGTTTTCGTGCGCGTCGCACCAGATGAAGCGATCGCGCACCCCGCGCCGCCCCTTCGAGGTCAGGTAATACGGCGACAGCTCGCCTCGACGGCACTCGGCGACCACAGCTGCGATGTTCGCGCGGACGCTCTCGCCCGTACAGGCGAGCGGAAGGAGACCGTCGACCATCGGCTGAAGGCTCCAAAAGAAGCCCGTGGATCCGGGTCGCCCGGTCATCGTGAGGCGCCCCAGTCGGAACAGGTCGCGGTATTCAGCGAAGGACACCTTCCTCGGCCGCAGCGCGCCATCGACCTTATCGCTCGTCGTCGTCCCCCACTTCTCGTTCCGCGTGGCGAGATCGCGGATCTTGGCGTCGATCTCTTGAAGCGCCTCGGTCATGATCACAGCAGGCTCGACGGCCACCGCGCGCTGCTCGATCTTCGGAAGCGGCACGGTGTCGTCGAACGCGCGCAGCCGGACGTCCACCCGCACGCCGAAGCCGAGCGCATGATGCGCGAAGCTATCGGCGAGCTGGCTGCCAAACACCCACTCTCGCAGGATGCGGACGGCGTCGAAGACGTCCTCGTCCGGAGGAAGTACCTCGAGCAGCCGCCTCGAGAGGACGACGATGAGCTTGGAGCGCGGGCGCGTGATGGCCACGTTGAAGCGCTCCGGCGCGTACAAGAAGGCCGCTTCGGCCTGCGCGAACTCGGGATCGGAAACGCCGTACGACATCACGATCGCGTCACGCTCGCGGCCCTGGATGCGATCCACCGTCTCGACGGTGCAGCCGTCGCCGTACCGGCCCGCGCGCAATCGCCTCCGGATGGCCACGTTCTGTGCGCGGTGCGGGGTGACCACGGCGAGGCCCTTCGACCAGACTTGGTCGCCGTACTGCCGGCCCTTCCCATCGACGAGGCGCGGAGCGAGCGCTTCGATGAGCTCGGCGACGACCGCCGCTTCGAACGGGCTCGTCGTCGCCGCCGGGGGCCCGTCGTGCAAGAGGATGCAGACGGGAAACTCCGGGTCGAGTGCCACCTTCAACCAGGGAGTGAGTTCGGCGCCCCATCCATCCACGAGCCCGAGCCTGCGGTCGGCGACCGGCTCGGCGGAGACGTACTCATCGTAGAAGAACTCGGAGGGAGGGTGGGCGAGTGGCGCGTTGAGACGGAAGGTCTCGACCAGCGCGAAGACCGGCACGTTCGCGTCGCGCAGAAAGGTATAGAACGAGCCGGTGAGCGTCGTGTTCACCTCGCTCCACGCCTCGACCCCGATGGGCGCGAGTTGCTTGTCGTCGCCGGCGACGACGATCCGGCCGTCATCCTTCAGAGGAGCGAGCGCCATCAGCGCCTGTCCGACCTTCATCTGAGAGGCCTCATCCAGGCAGACGAGGTCGAAGATCTCCGCGTCGAGCGCGGGATCCCCCCCATGATGGCCTTTGGAAAGGGCGCGAAAAGCGCCCCAGGTGGTCATTCCGACGACGGCCTGGTCTCGAGCGAGCCACGTCGCGAGCTCGCCGTCGTCGATTTTCGACACGCCGGGGCCGGCGACAGCGTCGCCGCCGAGGACGGCGATGTCGACCTCTTCGGTGAGGGTCTTTGCGTGTGCGGCGATGTCCTCGAGCACGTTGTGGATCGCGTTGCGCGTGAAGGCCGTCACCAGCACGCGGCACGGCCGGCCGGCGCGCCGGCGCGCGAGGAGATAGCCGAGGATCATCCACGCGAGCACCGTCGTCTTGCCAGTTCCCGGGGGGCCGAGCAGGAGCGCGCAGCGAGGCTCGGCGAGGCCGAGATAAGCCGCTTCCTGCCGATCGCGCAGCGCATTCACGCCAGCGGCGCGCATGCCGGGCCCGACGATCGCGTGGAGACCGTCGAGCCAGTCCTTCTGCGAAGTCTCGTCGGCGGAGCCGAGCGACGCGGGGGCGGCGACGAAACGGCGAATGATCTCGGCCTTCACAGAGCCTCCCGATCCCGAGCGAGGTGGCGGAGAAACGTCGCGAGCCGCTCGCTGTTCACGTCGAAATATCCGCGGTCGAGGATCCACCCGTCCTTCCCCAGCCGAGCAAGGCACCCCTGGAACACGGGCGACTCGAACACCTTGCGCCCCATGGTGAGGAAGACCAGAGAAGGATCGTCCTTGGGTGGGTGCAGTTTCACGCTAAGCTGATCCCAGATGGACGGATCGAGGACGCGATCGGGATGCCCATCCGAGAGTAGCAGCATGAAATCGCCGGGGGCGATGTCGGCGTCGATCGCCTCGGCCGGCTTTTTGAAGAGGAACCAGACGCCACCTCCTTTATTTGTACCCTGCTTGACTAGCTGCATCGGCCCGATGCAGCTCAGCCGGGAACGGCGGCGATCGACGGGCTGCGCTAGCTCGTGCAGCGTGGCGACGAGCCCGGTGTGCTTTTCGAGGAGCGCCTGAGCGCGCAGGATCTCCAGCGAGGGAGCATTCAACGGATCGACGGTGGCGTGGAGCTGGAAGGGAGCCTTCTTCAGGCGCAGGAACCGGTCGGGCGGCGGGAGGGCGGCGTCGGTCGCCTCGAGCCAAGCCGCGAGACCGGCCATCGCCGAGAGCCGCGCGCCGACGTCGTCGACGATGGCTTTCTGATCCGCGCCGCCTTCAGCGAGCTCCCGGCAGCGCACGAGAGACAGGCGAGACGAGAACGGCCGCGCAAACTCCCTCGCAGGGACATAGGGATCCTTCGGAGCCGGTCGCGACGTCGCGAGCGCGGCGCTCACGCGGGCGAGGTCGTACGAGACCCGGGCGGGCAGAGCGAAGAGCTCTTCCACGACGCTGCGAAGCGCGCTCGCCGGCAGATGATGGTAACCGCGATACGACGGTTCCGGCACGACGAAATCGGGCGGAAAGATGCGCACGAGCTCGAGGAGCTCCGAGATGATACGTGGATCGTGCAGGTTACGCCCCAGGGCCTCAGCGAGGTCCACCGACTCGGCCGACTCGAAGACGAAGACGTGCGCCACGTTCGCCGCGCCACGAACGTTGGCTTCGTGGGCGCGTCGCAGGGTGTCACGCACCACGCCGAGCGCTTCGAGGAGCGCGCCGGCTTCATCCTCCGCACGGGCGACGAGCCGGATGACGCGCGCGCTCTCCGTCCCCTCTTCGATCACGCTCGCGCCGATCGTGGCGAGGCGCGCCGCCATCGGATCGCGATCGGCGACCAGATGAATCTGAACATGCGTCTTCGGCGGCATGCGCAGCGTCACACGTCCGGGAATGCGATGAGGCGCGCCGGCAACGATCGCCACTGCCCGCTCGACGATCTCGCGTCCATTGGTCGACAGTCGCCAGTCGGCGAACGTGGGCTGGAGCACCTGCCCACGCCCGTCGACGAGCGCCCCGACCGTCGTGATTTGCATGCGGCGCAACGTGCTCTTGCTCTGCTGCGACAGCCCCGGCACGGCGCTGACGTCAAGCTTCCGGGGAGGTAGAGTGTCGGCGATCGCCATGCTGCAATGCGGGAGATACGAGCATTGCTCGCATTTGAAATAGATGTGGAACCGCGTGTCATCCAACTCGTGACGGACGGTGCGTGCCGCGGCTTCGCGCAGCTCGCGACGCGCGAAATCCTGGATCACGGCCTCGTAGCTTCGGAGCGGAAAAGCGCTGACTTCCCACGGTTCTGCCGCTGCCCCCGCGGGCCGGTGCCAGATCTCTCCGATCGCATCGACGGAAGCGTCGACCGCGTTCTGCTCGAGGACACCGCGAAGCATCCATCCGTACCAGGCCAGCTGCATCTTGTGGAAAGGCAGCGCCGCATGCGTCGACTTGATGTCGACGAGGCGAAGCACGCGGCGCCCGTCGGACTGCTGTGCGAGCAAGAGATCCACGATGCCGCGGCGAAATTCGATATCCATCGCTTCCAGACCAAGATCCCTCCGGAGCGCGCTCGTGCCGGTGAGGACGAGCTGGTAGGCCGCGGTCGTGCCGGTGCTCCCACGGAGGAACTCGAGGCTCATCCGCTCTCCCAGATCGCTCTCTCCGCTGGGCGGGACGAGCAGGCCGACGCCGCGCATCTTCTCGTACGCCGAGACGACCGCCCCCTCGTACTCCCGGCCAAAGTCGGCCCAGGGAGCGGGCAAGGTCTGCTCTAGAATTGGAATGGTCTTGCGGAGCCGGTGGTCCATCGTCTCGTATACGAGCTTTCGCTCGCATCGATACTGGAACCAGTTTTTGATAGCCGACGCGCTGAGCGATAGTTTCATGATCCGGTACGATCGCTGGTAGCCTCGCCGAGAGGCACGTTGTCCCCAACATCCGAGAGCTTCGTGAACAGCCACTCCGCAGTTTGCTGGTCGACCGTGTCGATGCGCTCCATTTCCTGCGTGTCGCGCCGCCCGGTCCTGGCCCGCACCCCTCCGCTCTGCGCCTCCCTCATCGCTCCGACGAGCCGCTTCTGGGCGTCGCCGGCGGCGTACCTCTCCGGTTCTCGGTCGAACGCGAGGCGAGCTGCCGCCGCGAGCACCCGGGCATCCCGCGCGCCGATCTGCTGCCGCTGGAGCGCCTGTTCGGCCGCCGTGTCCGCCTCGCGGTGATGGCCGACCGTGAACGAGAGCACAGCGTCGAGCCGGCCGTCGCCGAACTCGGGATAGGGCCCTGCGAGCAGGGCGTCCGCCACGATGGGCAGATCCGCTTCGAATCCGGGCATGGCATGTCCGGTATAAACCTTCGTCCAGCTCGTGCGGAGAGCCGCAGCCTCCGCAGTGAACCCCGTCTTTTCGAGCACCGTCGCGCTGAAGAAGAATCGGAGCGCGTCGATCGGGTAACTCCCCCAATTCGGGGCGATGCGCTGCTCGTTCGTGACCGAGCGCGGATCCCGAGCCAGGAAATCGCCCAGCGCTCCCGCGAATGCCGGTCCTGCAGCCAGGCAACCCCAGAGATCGGCGAAGATCTCGCCGAGCCACGCGCGCCACGCAGGCCGGCGGACAGCGGGCACGCCACGCGCCTCCATCGCCTTATCGAGCAACCTCCCGAGCGTCACGGTGAGGCCGAAATCGTCTTCGACCGTGTGGCCGACCTCGTGGGCGACGACGAGCAACTCAGGCAGGAATTCGGCCTGGAACCACGGAATGCCGATCACCGGGATCGGCAGCGCCGCCAGGATCTTTTTGAACGCGATCGTGCTGAAGACCTCTCCCGGCACGGCCTCTGCTGAAAACGAGGAGTATCGGGATATCACGAATGGGCTCGAACCACCGTTGAAGAAGACGAGCGGCGGCTCCCTGCTCGGGCTCCCCTGCGCGCGCTTCAACGCCGGTTCGTAGCAGGCCCACGCGAGCTCGTCGGCGACCAGCAGGTAGTCGCGGAACAACGCGACGTCGCGAAGAACGAGCTTGCTCCGGAAGAACTCCCAGATCCGATGGACTTCGAGGATCATGCGCTCCAACGTGCGACATGCGGCGAGCACGTGCATGGGAGACGAAGCCGCGGGGAGGGACTCCGGACCGGCGTCGATGCGTTTCTCAATCTCCACCTGGAGCCGTCCCAGGATCTCGGCGAGGCGGCGAATCTGCGTGTGGTGTTTCTCGAACGGGCCATTCGCCTCGCTGATCTTCTTCCAGTGCTCGAACTCGTTTCCGAGCGCCCCGAGCTTGCGCCGGATCTCGATCGTCTTGCGGTTCGGGAGCTCCATGGGACCTCGTGCGTCAGCGGTGTGGTACCGGGCGGCGGTTCGGCGTGCTGGTGAAGAGAGCGATGGCGAACGCAGCGATGTCCCCGCGACCGTGGAAGTCCACAGAGAGCTTCTCACCCACCTGGTCCCTGAGCATGCCCTGGTCCCTGAGCATGCCCTGGACGCTCGCCCGGGAATCGCCCAGCGTGTCGCCGGTGGCGAGACCACGAAGCAATAGGTCGTACGCCATCTCCTGCGCATCCGCTGGAAACAGCCCTGTCGCCACGATCGGCGTCGATGCGTCCAACCTGTGGAGCGCGGCAGCGAAGTTATTTCGCAGCAGGAGTTGCCGGAAGATCTCCGTTTCACCGGTGGGTCGGTAGGTGTCGAGAATCAATGTGGTAGTTGTCTCCATCCCGTTCAGCACACGGGCGAGCATCGATGGAAGGAAAGCTTCGGATTTGCGCATCTCTGCCCAGTAGCTGCTCCGCGTCGCTCCACCACCGGAGAAATCGAGCTGAACACCGCCATGGGCCGAGGCTTCCGTGAAGCCCGTACGAACGTGAACGAGCACAGGCTCGAGCGCCGCCACCTTGACGACGTCGTCGAAGGATGGGTCTTCGAAAATCCTGACATCGAGCCCCAAACGCCTGTAGAGCGCGGCGATCGCATTACCGTAGTAACCCTTCCGGCGGCTCCGCTCCTCGACCGCGGCGCTCGGCTGGAGAATCGCCACGACGGGGCGCTGGCTCTCGGGTCGATGGCGTGTGAAGAATTCGCTCTCGGCGTTCACCGACTGGCGGTAGATGCGGAGTCTCCCCTTGAGGGGGCTCCGAGTCTCCTCAATATCGAAGACCAGGACGCCGAGTTCCCAGGGAATCGCGGCGAGCGGGCCATCGTCGACCTCCAGATGGAATGCGAGTGGCTCTGTGATGCTCTTCGCGTGCTGGAACATCTCGACGGCGAGGTGATCGAAAAGAATGCCTCCCATCTCGTCGACGACGCGCCTGGGCTCGGCGGACAGCGCCTTCACGAGGCCGTAGGACACGACCTCGCTGCCGCGGGTGAAGCCGCTCGCCACGACCTCTTGGAGAAGACTGTACTCCCGCGTCTCGTACGTCCACAAGCGTCGCCGCGGAGCGCGCTGATCCATGAGAATCTGCGTGGGGTCGAGGAGGCGGACGCGAACGCGGATCTCGGCCTCCGTCCCCATCTCCTGCGGAGCGAGGGCGCGAGACGACGAGAGCCCCGCCGGCTCGCGGGCGAGCTCTTCGCGCAGGGCTCTGCTGCGTTTTCGCCATGCCGGCGGAGCGTTGGTCAGGTACTCGTCTGCTTCGGCAGCCACCTCCGCGGCTGCGGGATGCGCGATCCTCTCGAGCCGCTCCGCATGCTCGAGCGCGAGCACGCCCGCCAAGAGCCCTGGAGCTTCCGATTTTTCCATGAATGGCGCAAACGGCCTCCTCTCGTTGAAGAAGGAGCGCGCGAAGAACGGCCAGTCGGGGAATTCCAGCCCGAGTCGGTCGAACGCGAGGAGAAGATCGCGCAGCAGAACGAGAGAGCCGGCTTCGTTCACGCGAGAACGCGCCTGCTCTAGCATCTGTAAAGAACGCTGGCCATCACCGAGGACGCGCAGCAACTCCGCTCTTCGAAGAAGATACCGCGCGAGCTCCGCCGGACGCATACCTGACTCGCGCTCGAAATCGTCGAGAGCGAGCAGGGTCAGGAGGTCTGGTCCGGGAGTCTTCAGAGCTCCCGTCGGACAGCGGGCCAGCGCATCGGTGAGCTCGAGCCGCGCCCGCGCGGATTCCATCCGGCCGAGCGCATTCACGAGGAGATCGCCCCAGCGCTGCCGGATGGACGCGTCGGCGCTGGCGAGCCCCTCCAGCGCGAGCTCCGCGAGCAGATGGGGAGCCCTCGCCGATCCGAGTTGCGCCTCGGCACGCGAGAGCTCCGCCTCCGCCGCACCGAAGTCGCCGCGCCGCCGCGACAGCTCGACATATTGGATCGCGAAATGGACGGCTGCCTCGCTTCCATCGCCTAGCGGGAGCGTCGCTGCTTCCCGCAGCATCGCCTCGGCGCCTCGCACGTCGTCCGCGAGGTGGAGCGAGATCTCGACGCAGCGCTGGAGGCAACGCGCGCCGTGCTCGTCACTGCTCGGCGCGCTCCATTCGTACCACTCGGAGCGAGCCCGGCTCAGAGTGCGCATGGCACCGTCGACGTCTAGCGACGCGGCGAGGATCATGCCCTCCAGCTCGAGTCCGGAGGCGCGGAGCTCGCGCACGCGCCGCGGATCGATCCCCCGCTTCTCAGACGACTCCGATTCGCTGGCAACCTGGTCCAGCGCCCAGCGAACAGGCTCGAGAGCGCAGGCGGGATCACCGAGGCTGAGGAAGGCACGCGCCCGCAAATGAGCGAGCTCGATCGCCTCGGCGCGCGGCGAGCCCGCGGTCTCTTCTCGACCGAGGAGCTCGAGCGCGCGGGCGGCGCGACCCTGGCGGAGCACGATGTCGATCCGGAAACAGTGCCATCCGAGCACGCGCGCCTGCGCGTCTCGACTCGCGCGGGCGATGGCCTCCTCGCTGGTCACGACAGCCGCATCGTGACGATCGAACACCAGCTGCAATCGCGCGAGGTCCTCGAGGGCGCGCAAAACCTCCCAGGGCGCGACGGCGACACCCTCCTTGGCGCGCGCGACCGCTTTCAAGGCGTAATCGACGGCTCCGACCCGACCCATCTCCCCGAGCACTGCGGCGTATTCGGACTCCAGCAGGAAGCGATCGCGTGAATCGGGGACCGCCTGGACGGCGCCGTCGAGCATCGCGAGCGCGTCCCCCAGCCTGCGTTCGTTCCGAAGGACCTTCGCTCCCGCCACCGCGAGCTCGGTGGGAGACGGCCGCAGCTGCGGGTCAGGGCCGAGCTCCTTCCGGATGCGCTCGGCGGCGTCGAGCGCGCTCTTTGCTTCGCTCCAGTAGAGGCTCGCCGAATTGCCCGCTGTTCGGGCCAGATCGATGCACGAGGCCGCCCGCTCGTATTCTGCTTCGGCCTGCGTGGCGCGCGAGAGGATCTTGGCGTGCTTCCGGTCCTCACGCAGCGGTTGCGGCTGGCCGGACTCGTCGACGTATATCGAGCTCACGAGGCGACGCGCGAGGGCGTATCTCCGTTTCGCGTCGTCCTCGACTTTCGCCCGACCGATGGCTGAGCGAAAGTAGCTCCCCGCGTCTTCGCCGCGGAGCTGGAAAGCGTGGTAGACGGACTCGATCGTCCACTCGGTCCGGTGCTCGCGATCGATCTCGGCGAGGTGCTCGAAGTGCTTCAGCGCAGCTTCGTGCAGCATCCGGAAGACGTCGTGCTCCCGGAGCAGCCGTCGCATCGGATTGACCACGTCCGAATGGAAAGTGAGCTCGTCGCGTTTGCTGTCGTAGGTGACCCACGAGCTGCCACCCGCAAAGCGGGTGAGTCGACCCCAGAGCTCACGGAGGAAGCCCTCCTCCGGCGCGTCGGGCAAGCGCACCTCAGGACCCTGGGGAAAGACTTTCTCTTTCCGGACTCGCTCCGGTAGCCCATGGCTGGGATCGTCGTAGTTCGCGTCGCCGGCCATCGCGGCCGGGAGGAAGCGCACCATCACATCGCGCAGGAACGGGAAGGTCAGCCGACTCGGCACCGCGCCATAACGCAGCAGCCATTGCAGCTGCGGATCGGGGAGTCGCTTGACCACGCGCTCGATGAGGTAAACGAGATCGACGCTCGGGTAGTCGCGGATCTCCTGTGCCCCGAGCGTGGGCTCCTGCTGAAGCGTGTCGGCGAGCAGGGCGACTTTGAAGGGCAGTCCTTCCGCGCGCTCGATCGCTGCATCGACGGCTTTGCTCTGCGGAATCCCGCGGATCTCGACGAAATACCGGCGCGCATGCTCGGGCAGGAAGGGCTCGACCGGCAGCGTCGTGGTCACCGCCCCGAAGCGGGTTTGGAAGCCCGGCAGGCGCTCGTGCGGACCTCCGTCCCCCGCCGCGTTCTCGCCGAGATCGTACCGGCCCGAAAGGATGATGCGGATCATGGGGCAAACCGCGTGCAGCTCCGCGAGGTAGTCGAGCGCCTTGGAGAGCTGCTCTCGCCGGTAGAAGAGGGCCTCTTCGAGCGTGTCGAGGATCAGAATCACCGGCTTGTCGAGACGCGCCTCCCGGAGCGCCGACGTGAAGCGATCGGTGATCTCGGCAGCGAACTTCACGCGGTCGGCCTCGGATCGGTGCGCGGCGGTCCGTTGGTACTCGGACGCTTCGCGGGCGAGCGTCGAGAACGCGGTCCCGGCGATCTGGCGATGCAGGTGTTCGGCGAACTTTGCGGCGAGGAGCCACGGCCGGCCATCCGGTGAGGAGGCCACGTCCAGATCGTGGTCGAAATCGATGCACGCGCACGGGATGCGCCGCGGCAACGGAACGCACACCCGCGCGATGAACGAGCGCAGGGCCATCGTCTTGCCCATTCCGCCGCGCGCAAACACCTGGAGAATCCAGCGGTCCTCGCGGGTGAGCAGGGCCTCGAACGCCTCCTTCAGCGCGGGTCGCTGGAGGAATCGTCCGGTCTGATAGTATTCGTCGGCGAAGTGGCTCCGTACGTCGAGGTAGATGCAGCGATCGGCATGGAGAGCCATGAGCTCGCCCTTGGGGGGAACGTGCTCGACACCATCGACGCCGAGCGTGTGCCCCTCGAGGAGGAGCCGGAGCAGATCCCAGCAGCGGGCGAGATCGAAGACCCTGTCCGCTTCGTCGTAGAGCACCTCGAAGAGCGCACGCGCCCGGTCGGGCGCGACGAGGGCAGCGTGATAGAGCGCGTCGTCGCGCATGGCGCCCCCACGGGCCATGAAGTACAGGAGCAGCGTGCGCTCGATCGCCACGAGCTCCTCGGGCAGCGCGGCGCCGGCGGCCGGCGGGCCGCTGGGGAACCAGCCCCGGAGGTGCTCGGCGCGCGCCCCGGTCTTCACCCGGTACACACCTGGCTTGCGCGGCACAGCCTCGACCGCGTCATTCTTCAGAAGGCGTTCGAAGGGTAGGTCTTCGCGCCCCGGGACCTTGCTGAGCGTGGTCGTCCAGAGCTCCTCGTCGAACCAGCGCACCAGCGCGGCGCGGCGAAGCGCGTCACGCTCCTCGGGCGGAATCAGCGAACGGGCGATGTCTGCGAGACCCTCTCCTTGCTGAAGGCGGCGGATGATCTCCTCGTACGACATGGGTAGCGATTCCATCATCGTGCCGTCCGTACAGGCTTCAGAAGCTGTTGCACGAGACGCAGTCTACCGGGCTTCCAGGAATCCGTCAGCTGCACAGCATAGGCAGTCAGTAAATTCGTTTGTTCACCGAAATCATTGTAGTGACAGAACTCGCAAGCCAGCTCGAGAAACTCCTCCGGCCTGAACGCCAGGACGCGGACGACGTGCTCGTTCGCCGCACGGCCCGGCACGAGCGACTCGAGGTCGAGCTTCTCGAAATCACGTTCTCTGACTGCGAGGACGACACGGACGTTGCGCACGCGTCCGTCCATGATGGGCTTGAGTAGCAGCGGCTTGACGTATTTCTTGAAGTCTTCGTGAAAGGCAAACTCCAGGTGATCGATGACGACGAGTAGAGGTTCGTCCTTGGCGGCCTGTTCGAGGCCGTTCCGGAACGACTGGAAGATGCGCGTGATCGAGTTCTCCGCTCCGCGTTGGAGCCGGCGATTCGGATCGATATCGACGGGCTCGGTGAGCGGCAGATCCGACACCGGCGGCTCCTTGCCGTCGAGCAGGTGGTCGAGCTCGAAAAGAAAGCGCCGAAATGCCGGCTCCGGGAGCGGCTGCCGAATCGGTGAGCTGATGTCGTCGAGATCGTCCCCACGAATACGGTGAAGGATGGAAAGGAATCCATGCGACTCTTGCCCATTGAGATCAACGTAGCGTCCACGTCGGCCTCGGATGGCATGACCCTGAAGACACCAGCGCAGAAGCGCGCTCTTTCCCACATGGTCTTCGCCGCGAACAATGACGAGGTTGCGCTTGTCCTTGCTCGTGGGCTCGACTTTCTGCCAGAGCGAGCGCCGCTCGAGCCGACGATCCACGAAGTCGTATAGATCTCCAAAGTCAGTGGCGCCGCTGATCTGCTGGGACGCCTCGTCTGAAATCCTCGGGTCCAGCGGGAGCACGCGCTCGGGCGGAACAGTGAGCACGAGCCGGGGAAGTGTCCAGTGGCGCTCGATACCGGCGAGCGCGGTGATGTCGACACGCGCGGCGGCGACCGCGAGGTCGAGAGGGCGGCAGCGCGCCAGATCGCGGTAGACACGCCTGGCGATGGCCGCGGCGGCCTTGTCCCGCACGTCGCCGCGCATGCCGAGGACCGCGACGGCGCCGGCGTCGAGGAACGCGCGCGAGATGTTCCAGCCCGCCGCCTCCTCGATCGAGGAGCGGCAGGCGTTGAGAAACGCGAAGCGCGGCGCGCATGCCGAGAGCATGGTGTGGATGTCGTCGGCTTTCCATAGATTCGCACTGTTGGACGTTTCATCCCAGATCTCGAGCGCCGGCCGCCCGGACGCCCTGTCGATCATCCCGTGTCCGATGAAATGGAAGACGTGTGGTTGAAACGCGACAAGGAGATCACGCAGCGTCTTGAGTGAAGGCTGGCGAAGCACCTCGTAATCGACCGCATGGCGGAGCTGGCGAAGCGCGGTCTCCACTTCCTGCAGCTCTTTCCGCCAGTCGATGGCCGAGTCGTCGGGAGCGCAGCCCACGACGACCAGGACCCGGACCGGCCACTCCGGCGTGGGCGTGGGCGTTTCGAAGTTAATCGTGCCCAGAGCCAGCGGATGTTTGTCGCTCGCGAACAGGCGTCGCGCATCGTCGCGCATGATCTCCCAGGGCACCGCGCCGAGCTCTGCGGGCCGGACATCGATGATGGTGCGAATCCCTTCCAGGCGCTTCCGCAGCTCTCGCCAGGTCGCGCCGATTCCGCTCTTGTCCAGAAGCAGGTGGATATACTCGCCGATCTCCCCGAACACCGCCTCGGGCGTCGTGCTCGGATCCGGCAGCATGCTCAACGCCGGTCGCGGGAACGGGCTGTCCTTCAGGATCAGGTCCTTCGGCAGCCAACCTTGCGCGATGGGCTGGGTCTGCCAGTTCTGCCGGCCGTCGTCGAAGAACAGCTCCACGGGGTAGTCCGACGAAGGGGCGCTCGCTTCTCCGATCCGGATGACCAGTGTCTTCATCTCCGCTTCCCGATGGCTTTCGACCGTTTTGTGCCGTTCGTCATCATGTTGATGTACGCGAAGGTCCTTGCCGGAGCGTTCCAACGACGTTCGCGAGCCCGCGCAGTGAAGCATCCATTCCGAAACCCCAGACGAACGCTCCGACGTAATCGCCGAAGGTGCCGAAGAGCTTGCCGTTGTAATACGTCGTCGTGAGGGCCGAGGTGGTCGCGATCCCCAGCGCGAGTGTCGAGAGCCCGAGATCCATCCACCTCATGCCCCGGCCGAGCTGCGCGATCGCACGGTCGCGGGCGGACGGCGCCACAGAGATCGACGTCTCGGCCTTGGCCACCTCGGCGCCCCCAGCGAGCACAGAGACCTTCACCGCGAAGCGGCCGGGGCGCCCGTACTCGTGTGTCGCCTGCGGCCCGGGGGTCGTTTCCCTTAGATCGTCACCGAACTCCCACGCGAACTGGGCGCCCGCGATCTGGGTGGGATCGCTCACCGCTAGCACGAACGAGAGCCGCGAACCGACGACGCGCGACGCGTGCGAGTCCTTCACCTCCAGGGTCGGGCGTTGTTCGGGGGGAGCCGCCGCCCCCGACTCGGGTGCGCGCCCGAACCGCGGTCCGCCCACCGGTGCCGCCGCCACAAGGTCCTCGCATTTCTTCATGGATTCCTCGGCGGCGTCCGCACGCTCGGCGAGCAGGAACTCGCGTGCTTTCTTCATCTCATCGACGAATTCCGGCACGCTGGAGAGCGTTGCTGCGGATTGCCCCAGCACGTCGAGCCGCTTGCACAGATCGAGGATCTTGTCGTGCTGTTGCGCCTTCAACGCCGACAACCGCTTCTCGATCTCGTCGAGCTCTTCGCCCGCCTTGCTCGAATCAGTTTGCGTCTCGATCCTGGAGAGCCGTTCGGCGAGCACGGCGAGTTCGGTGGTGTTGGCAGGGGTTTCGACCAAGCGCCGCAAGCGCTCCAGCTGGGCCGAGAGGCGCAGCATCCTGAGCATCGTCTCCTGCGCCGGACGCCAACGCTTGTTCAGATAATCCACCCCGAAGGCCGCCCCGACGCCCAGGGTGATGGCGACGAGTGGTGCCCAGACGTCGTCGGTCACTTCGATCAAGAGCGGAATTCGGGTCGGTCCCCGGCCGAGCACAGGGGCTTCTAGAACGACGGCGCTGGCGAACTCACCGGTGCGATCGAATCCCTCGAACACGAGATTCAACGTACCTGCCTTGCATGCGCTGGAATCCGCATCGACCCGCACTGTCCCTGGACCGAGGAGCCGCTGTCCCTTGTCGAGCCGCGCGCGCTCGTAGACTGATTCGAAGGTTGCCGCGCACGGTTCGATCGTCGTCCCCCGTTTCGAGCGCACCTGCCAGGAGAATATCGTCGCGGCGGAGGAAAACGGCGTCGGGCGCAGGAGCCGGACCACGAGCGGGCTCGCTGATTCGAGTGTCTCGGGACGCTTCAAGGTTACGATCGTGGCGATGCTCTCGGGTGCCAAGGACTTGCCGGCATCCGAGGGAGCGTTGGCATCCACGGCGACACCAGATAAACGGAGGGTGACCTGGTAATCGCCCGACAATGCGAACACGTTTTCGTCGGCCACGAGCTTGATCATCCAGCTCGTTTCACGATCGGAGGCACGCCTCTCCGCGGTCGCATCGACGCCCGCCGGCGATGCCAGTGATTTACCATCGGGGCCTTTGATCTCCTCGACGAGGACCTCGAAATCCTTGATCTCCCTTTCGGCGGAGACGACGAATGCCAAAGGCTCGGCCGGCGCCCCGAGCGGCCCGAGGTTGAACGCAAGCCCTTCCCTTACGCGAAGCTTCGAAGAAGGCTCCGCGGCTGTCGGGTTCGCCAACGTGGCGACGAGCAGCACAGCTCCGGCGGGCAGGAAGGACCATGAGCGGACCATTCGCTGACGATGCACTGAGAAGAGCATGCAGATCAAGCTGAACGGAGCCGTCGCCGGCCAGCTTCACGCCCTGCTCGACGATGTTCTCCACGCCGGGGACCCCTCGTACACGAGCTGCAGCGCTTAGAGTGGGTGCGGGCCGGGCTTGGTACGTTGCCGGAGGGCCTGGAGCGTAGACAGGCCTCAACTAGGGCCCGTCGGAGCGCAAGGCCCGGAGGCGAGCGTACCCACGCCCGACCCGCACCCGCTTGCATGATATTGAAAATCCTTGCGAAATCGGCGGAATAAGAATTGCGGAAGATCGCTCCCTTCCAGGAGTACGATATATGTGAACGGCTCCTAGACTTGGCTCAAGGCCCTCCGCATCGCCGCCGTCGTCCTCATGACGATCGCTGAGGTGATCGCCGCCTGCGTGGACTGGCGCCCGCCGTCTCCGCGGCGCATCCGTGCCTGCGGGGTTCATCTTCGTTCCCTCACTTGTTCCCGTTTCCCGCGCCAATCGGGCGCCAAGGAGATCCCATGCCCACCCCGTCCGTCTCGTCTCCCACCCCGTCCAACCCCGTCCCCACCACGCCCTTCATCATCCGCGTGATCAGCGCCGACTCAACCAAGAAGGGCGCCGCCGCGGCTGTCGCCGGCCTGCTCGTCGCCGTCGTCTCGGAGGCGCTCTGGCCGCCGCGGTGAGCGAGTTGGTCGGCGAGGCGCTGCTGGAGCTGATCCGACAGGGCTTGCCCCGACGCATGCTAACGGCCGCGGAGATGCTCGAGTGGCTCCGGGAGGCGGCTACCCCGCCTCCGGGCGTCGAGCTTTTCAGCGCCGACGGCGCGGCCTTCACCGGCATCATGATCGTCGACCGGAACCGGCCGATCCTCATGCTTGCCGCCCGACAGAGCCCGGCACCACGCATCCACATGGGCCCGTCCGTGCCGCCCAGCACACCGCGCTACGGTTCTCCGTACGGCCAGCGGTCCCTGTTCGACGAGGACGACGAGCCCTACTGGCGCGACGGCCATGCCGGCTGGCCGCGATGAGGCTGTCCTCGGGGCTCAGCACCCAGGCGTGCAGCTCGGGGGCGCCCTGGCCGCGCCCGAGGACGAGTTGCTCCGCATCGTGCTGCGCAGCCGGCGCATCGCGGACCGGCTCGCCCGCGCCGCAGGCGGCTGGAGAGACCTGAGCGAGCACGAGCTGGAGCGGCTCGGGCTCACGAGTGTCCAGCGCAGCGCCGTCCTGGCGTTGCAGCAGCTCGTCCGTAGCGGCTACCCCTCGCTGCCGAAGCACAAGTTCTCCTGCTCGGCGGACATTGCCCGCATCTACGCCGACCGGCTGGGCGGGCTCGTTCACGAGGTGATGCTCGGCATCGCGCTCAACGGTCGCAACGAGTTCATGGCCGAGCTCGAAGTGGCACGGGGCGGGAGGCACGGCGCCGCGCTCACCGTCGCCGACGCGCTGCGGCCGGTCATCCGTACCGGCGCCAGCGCGTTCGTCCTCGTGCACAACCACCCGGGCGGGGATCCGATGCCCAGCCCGGAGGACATCGCGCTCACGACGGCGATGAAGAGGGCTGCTGACCTCGTGAGCATTCCTCTGGTCGACCACATCATCATTGGAGGTCGCGGCGGAGGATTCAGCTCCATGCTCGACCTCTGCATCATCCAGTAAGAAGACTGCCGACAGACCGTACCGACTGCATCGTCGAGCTGCGCTGGTCGACAGCCGCGCTGACGATTCATCACATTACAAGGTCACATTCCTGAGGGCGCCCGCTGGCACGAGCTCTCGTGCTCCGGGCGCCTTTCCGTTTTCGAAGAAAGGAACATCTCATGCGCATCAACGGTCGTACGCTCCGCCCCTCGACCCTGGCCGAGCGCCGTCTGCTCTTGTCGCTCGGCACCGCCTCCCTGCGCGTGCCGCGCAGCATGAATCCGTTCGCCGTCGCCCGGCGGCTGCGTCGCGCCGCGCTGGGCAACAGCCCCGATCACGAGTTCGCCCGCAACCTGATCAACGCGAAGAAACGGCCCGACCAGCTTCCGGTGCCCTCGCCGGACCTGGACCTCCCGGAGCCGACGAATCCCGATGAGGGCGTGATTATCCATGGCCGGGCGGCGTAGCGGCCTCGCAGGGCTGGAGCGCGTTCTTCGCGCACACGAGCCCGGATCGCACAACATCGGGGACTACGTCGCCGAGCACGACGAGGAGCTCGCGGTGCTGCTCGGCGTTGATGCCAGCGAGCTCCGGGCACTGGCGGGCCAGCTCGATGAAGCAGCGGCTCCCCGAGTTCGCGCGCTCCTCCAGCACCGAGCTGAAGCCCGCACGCTGCGTCATCAGGCTGCCCGTCGCGATGCCGTCTTGGCGGCAGCGCAGCGGCTTGCCATGACGGCAGTCTGGCGGGAAAGCACGGCGCTGCTCGCGTCGAACGTCCTCCTCGGCGACCTGCTCGCGGATGTGACGATCCAGCACATCAGCCTGGTGAGCCGTATCTTCGCGATACATCTGCCCCGCAAGAAGCTGGTCGAGGTCGCAGAGGTTCTTCCGCGGCAGTTCGCTGATCTGGTGAGCTGGGTGGACCGGACCGGACTCCACTTTCGATGGCGCCAGGGGCGTGGCGGGCTGAGCCTCTACTCGCAGGTGGTGCCAGCCAGCGAGTCCGCCCAGGTCCTCAACGTCAGCATCCCGGCGCCTGTCATTAAGAAGCACCGGCCGGCTCCGGCGTCAGCTTCCCCGGGACGTCGCATCCAAGACGCTCCGCGCCCGAACCCCACGAACGCAGCGCCAGCTGCCCCTCGCAGCGCGGGATGGCTCGCCGAAGCTCTCACCGAAGCTGCGTTCTCGGCCTAGCAGTCACCGCGGTCCATCGTCTTCTGGTGGACCGCTGCTCTGGGCAGCGTGCGGGTCGATCGCGCAGGGCCCGCTTCTTCTCCGCCGCCACACACACTCTCTCCATGACAAGGAGTCCACACCATGAACAGCGCACCGGCAACGCTCGAGCGCGCCCAGCGGCGGCTCGCCGCCGCGGGCGGTCGCCACATCGGCGATCTCATCTCCTGGAACACCGACCGCATCGATGTGACGCGCGAGGCAGCTCGCCGCGTCTTCGCGACCGAGGGGCTCGGCCACCTCATCCCGGACATGGAGCCGGCCACCGCGCTCTCGCGCGCTGCGGCCGAGGTGAAGCGCCCGTCCGGCATCCTCGTCCGGCCGTTCGCGCGGCCCAAGGGCGACACGAGCGCCGCGGTGGGCATCTACGTGCAGAAGACCCGCGAGGGCGAGGCCGGCGACGAGTACGTCTGCGGCGCTCGCAGCCGGGTCGACCGGCACACGAGCACCATCGTGGGCCTGCCGCCCGACGGCGCCCCCTCGATCGCCGAGGCCCTCGCGCACGCCGAGGCGATGGCCGCACACGGAAACCATCTCGTCGCGCACGCCGAGACGCGGGACATCTCCTTCGCCATGGTGGCGACGGCCAAGGCGCTCTCCGGCGTGCCGTTGCGGGACCGAGGCGGGTTCTACCTGCTGCCGCCGTCCACCTGCGGTGCATGGCTCCGGCTCCGGCCGGGGCTCGAGCAGCTCGGCGTGAAGCCGATCCGGATCGAGATGCACGACGCGCCCGACAACGTCGCGGTCGCCAGGGCGGCAGCACAGGGCGCGCTGGAGGCGGATGTCGCGGAGCTCATCGCCGACCTCGACAAGGCGGCCTCGGAGGGCATGCGCCACAACGCGCTCGCTCGGCGGGTCGAGCTCTGCAAGGAGCTGACGGCCAAGGCCGAGCTCTACCGCGGCGTCCTCGCCGGTGTCGCTGACCGCATCACGGCGCGGGTCAAAGAGCTCCAGCACAGCTTCCAGCTCCAGCTCGATGGCGGTGATGGCGTGTCGTTCACCATCCCCGTGGTCAACGACTGAGAGAGCCGGGATTGCCCGAAGGGGAAACGCCTCGCCGTGGGTGACACCGCGGCGAGGCACCGGCGCAGCATGCCCGCTGCGCAGACACACGAGGTGATGATGAAGTCCACGACCAACAATTCGGTTGATATGACCTCTGTGCGGCACAGGTTCCGGACCGTGCGCGACAGCTTGCTTGCCACTTTCCGGGAGCGCGAGAACGCCGTCGAATGCATCCTGCTCGCTGCCCTCTCGGGTAATCACGCGCTGCTCGTGGGTCCTCCGGGAACGGCAAAGAGCGCCTTGTTCTTCGGTTTCTTGTCGTGTTTCCCCGATGCGCGGAAGTTCCAAACGCTGGTCACCAAGTTCGGAACCGAGGACGAGTACTTCGGGCCGGTGAAGCTCAGCGCCCTGAAGAACGATCTCTGGGAGCGCAACCTCGACGGCCGGCTCGCCGGGGTCGAGTGCGCCTTCCTTGACGAGGTGTTCAAGGGGTCCGACTCGGTGCTCAACGCCTTCCTGTCGGCGATGAACGAGCGGCTCTACAAGGGCCGGCCGATCCCGCTGCGGATGCTGGTCGGGGCCTCGAATGAGCTGCCCGAGGAGGAGAACCTGGCGGCGGTGTACGACCGCTTTCTGCTGCGCGATCTGGTCGAGTACGTGCAGGCCGATGCGACCTGGATGCAGCTCGTCGCGACGCCGCCCGCCTACACGGCCTCGGCTCAGATCAAGCTCGCCGAATGGGACGCGGCGCGGGCGGACGTCGGCCGGGTGACGCTGCCCGAGCGCATCGTGCAGGAGCTCCTCCGGATCCGGAACGAGCTCAAGGTCAACGGGATCGTCGTCTCCGATCGGCGCTGGATTGCGCTCACCCGCGTGCTCCGGGCCGCCGCCTGGCTCGACGACTGCGCCGAGGTCGAGCTCGATCACCTCGCCGTGCTCCGGTACGGCCTCTGGCAGAAGCCGGACGATCGCGCTCGCGTCGTCGCCGTGCTCGAGACGGTGGACCGGAGCGCGGTGGCGAAGGCGATCACGGTCGTGGACGAAGCCCTGCGCGCCTATGCCCACCGGCCGACGGAAGTGGCGGCCTACCTGGAGACGCTCCCCAAGCTCGCCGCCGACATCACCGACGCGGCCAAGCGCGTGCAGGAGCAGCTCAAGGAGGGCGTGTCCCGCCGGGCGCAGGCGCGCATCCAGCCGAAGCTGGACGAGCTGAAGAAGGTCCACGACGCGCTCAAGGCCGATCTGTCGAGGCGCTACGCCCTGTAGGAGGTCGCGATGGGGACCTTCCTCCAGGCTCGGCGCGCACACCGCGCCGTGGCGGTTGCAGCGGACCAGGATGCCGCTGCGGCCGGGGACCTCTGGAACGCGATCGTCGGGGCAGGGAGCGAGCCGCTCGCGGGCTCGTTCGCCGAGGCGGTGCAGGACACCGCGCCGGTGGAGCACGCCGCGCTGCTCGCGTCCGACGACGTGGCGGCGGCGTACGCCTTCGAACGGTTGTGGGGCTGCCTCCCGGCCCTGCCCCCAAGGGCGTCGCCCTTCGAGCTGCGCGGCATCGCCCGGGAGAGGTGGGCAGCCTTCGATGCGCAGGCCCGGCGCACCGAGCATCTTGCCGGGGGGTTCGGCTGGGACGTCAGCTCGGCGTGGACCCACGCCCGCGACGTCGAGCTTGCCCACGGGGACCTCCACCAGGTCGAGCGCATCGCTCGCCTCGCTGGGCGCATGTACGCAGCGCTGCGAGGGGCCCGCGCCCGCCGGGTCCACGGCGTGCCCGCAGAGGTCTACTCGGTCGAGCAGGGCAACGACGTGTCCCGTCTGCTGCCGGCCGAGCAGGTGCTGCTCATGGAGCCCGTCCTCGAGACGGTGGTCCTGGAGCGGATCGCCTCCCGGCGGGCAGCCCAGTACGCCGTGCGCGGCGAGGCGAAGAAGTCGAAGGGACCGCTCGTGATCGCACTCGACGAGTCCGGGAGCATGCACGCGGTGCGCAACGAGTGGGCGAAAGCCGCGACCGTCGCGCTCTGCCGCGTCGCCTTCGATGAGAAGCGGCCGGTCGCGGTGGTCCACTACTCGACCTCCACCGTGGTCCAGGCCATCAGGCCCGGCGACACGGAGGCGGTGCTGCGGATGGTGCGTCACTTCCTCGGAGGAGGAACGGCCATCGGCCTCGCGCTCGGCATGGCCGTGCAGCAGGTCCGGCAGCTCGCCCGGCGGGGCCATCAGGGCGCCGACGTCATCCTCGTCACCGACGGCGTGGACGGGGACCAGGCGGCTCAGGAAGCGGCGCTCAGCGAGGGCCTGGCGCTCGGGGTGCGGCTCTGGACGGTGGCCATCGAGTGCGAGGTGCCCGAGACCTCACCGCTCCGGGCCAAGGCCGCGCACTACATGCGCCTCGGCGGTGCAGAGCTCGCGAAGGGTGAAAGCGTCTCTCTCCTGGCCGGCGCCACGTAATCCCAACCCGAGGAAAACAAGATGCCGGACAACGACGAGCTCGAGTTCGAGGTCATCGAGGCGTACACGCGCGCCCAGGCCATCGCCGATGGCACCCTGATGGACGTGACGTCAACGGCGCGGGAGATGGGGGTCAAGCTTCCCGTCGCCGTGACGCACTCCGTTTGGAGCCGCTACATCATGCTGACTCCGGCAGCGCTGCGGGCCCGCAACGACGAGCGCGGCAGACTCTGGGATGTGCTGTGGCTGTTCCGTGCGGCGGCCCAACGCGCACCGGAAGCAAACGAGATCGTCTTCTCGCTGTACGTGATTACCGATTCCGCCAAGCCCTCGTTGGTGGAGCTCAAGGCGGTCTGCGGTCCCGGCGACAACGCCGAGCCGGTGATCACGATCATGCTGCCGGAAGAAGATTGAGGCGACCGCAGCTTCGGGCTGGTCCCGGAGCTGCATTCTTGCTGCTCCTGCAGCTCTCGCGTGCTGCACACCGTCTCTGTGACGCAGCAGCGCGCCCATCTCCGCTTCAAGTAGTGCAACCCGCGGCGACGCCAATCGCCCGGGCTGCGTGGCCGAAACCTCGTACCCCGAGGTCCCGACATGCTGAATGTAATCCGCCCGCCCTCCGCGGGCCAAGGGGGCCGTGCGCCGTCGCGCCGGCGCCCTCGCTCCCATCCGCCTTTCCCGACCGACATCGGAGCAATCCGCACCGCCTCCAGCAACCAGCTGGGGCTGTACGGCTCCCGCTCCTGCCCCGCAGGAGGCATGAGCGTCCGCGTGCGAAGCCGACGGCACACCGCTGCCGACCCGCACCTCTCGTCGCCAACCATGGCCACGCGCGCCGCACAGGCGGCCGGCACCACAGGACACAGCGGGCCGCGCGCTCCCGGGGCGGCTGACCGCTACCGAAACTTTGAGAGGGGCGGGTGAGCCGCGGGCGCAAGGGGGCGCGCCATCCACCCGCCGCGCCACATCCCCCGGCCCGACCGAGCATCGCGGCCGTCATGGCGGAGCGGGCCTTCATCGTGGCCACGCTCATCTCCTGCGGCGTCCCGGCGCGCGACAGCGCCGACGTTGCGCAGGCGGTCGTCCTGGGTGCCTGGCAGGCGATTGAGGCGGGCCGGTATCGTCCCGACCCGGCTGCAAACGCTCGGCAGGTGCTTCGCCGCTGGCTCCGCGGTGTCGCCTGGCGGCAGGCGATGCACTACCTCGAGAGCGCGTACGTGCGTCACGAGGTCCTGCACCACGAGGCGCTCGGTCCTCTGCGCCACGTCGTGGGTCTGAATCTCGAGGCGCAACTCCAGGCGCGCGCCGAGATGGAGGCGCTTCTCGCGCTCTGGCAGATGCCGCTCTGGGCGCGCGAGGTGCTCGCCCTGGCGGCTCTGGGTCATGAGGGCACCGAGATCGCGAGCGTGCTGCACCTGCACCGCGGAACCGCTGTCAGCCGGCTCCGCCGGGCTCGCAAGCTGCTTGCGCGCATGCGTAAGCGACAGGGGGGCCGATGAACCTCGGCGATCCCAAGCACCGCAGGCGTGTCACGTTCCCCGGCAAGCCAGTCACCCAGTGCGTATCTCCCCACGATATCGAGACCTACCTGGAGTCGAAGGGCTACCCGTCGGCGCTCTCGGAAGAGCGCGACTGGCCGAGGGGCATCCCCTACGCCTGGTTGCCGCCCAGCTGGCCGGAACCGCGCGCCCCGCCGATCCACATCCAGCCTCGCATCGTGCGGGGACCACGGCTGTGCTCGCAGCCGATGGAGAAGGTCATCGAGGTCATCGCGCACAACGAGGGACGCACGCCCGGCGAGGTGCTGCGCGAGATCGCCATGCACTCTCAGCTGGAGAACGGCGAGAAGCTTCATCCGCCCCGCCATCACGACGCACACTGTTCTGAAGGCAATCCACCATGACAGAGACTCGCCAGTACCCGGCAGACGACGACACATGGGACGGACATACCGAACGCCCGCCACCGAACGGCTCCATCCGACTCGACGACGCGAGCTACATGCGCAAGTGGATCACGGCGCTTCGGGAGCAAGTGGACCAGGGGCTAAACGCGGCGGAAGATGCCACGCGCCCCGTCCAAGAGCGCGTTCTCTCCCGACACGAGGCGCGCCGCCGCATCGAGAAGGCGACGGAGAGCATCTACAACCTGCTCGACGCTGCGGAGCGCGGCCTCCCCTGACGACCGCAGACGCAAGGGCGCCCGCCTGCGCAGGCTCTGTCTGCTGCGGCACGCTCTCCTGTCTCGGCAACACCCTCACCAGCAAAGGACCTTCCCCATGAACGCTCACGTCAGCAAGGCCCGCGCCGTCCAGTCCGTGGTCGGTGCCATCGAAAAGCAATTCGGAAAGGGAGCCCTCATGTGCCTCGGAAGCGGTGACAGCATCCCCGAGATCCGCGTCATCCGCACTGGCTCGCTCGCGCTCGACGCCGCCCTCGGCGTCGGCGGGTACCCGCGCGGCCGCGTCGTCGAGATCTACGGCCCGGAGTCATCCGGCAAGACCACCCTCACGCTGCACGCCATGCGCGAGGCCCAGCGGACGGGTGGTGTCGCGGCGTTCATCGACGCCGAGCACGCGTTCGACGTCACCTACGCGCGTGCGATCGGCGTCGACACCGACCGGCTCCTCGTCTCCCAGCCGGACAACGGCGAGCAGGCGCTCGAGATCGCGGAGATGCTGACCCGCTCCTCGGCTGTCGACATCATCGTCATCGACTCGGTCGCCGCGCTCACGCCGAGGGCCGAGATCGAGGGGGACATGGGCGACCAGCACCTCGGTCTCCAGGCACGGCTGATGAGCCAGGCACTCCGCAAGCTCACGGGCATCGCGCACCGGACCGAGACTACCCTGATCTTCATCAACCAGCTCCGCCACAAGATCGGCGTCGTCTTCGGCAGCCCCGAGACGACCACGGGCGGCAACGCGCTCAAGTTCTACGCGAGCGTGCGCCTCGACGTGCGCCGGGTCGGGATCGTGAAAGCGGGCGAGGAAACGGTCGGGGCCCGCACGCGGGTCAAGATCGTCAAGAACAAGCTGGCGCCGCCCTTCAAGGAGGCGGAGTTCGACATCCGCTGGGGCAAGGGGATCGACGCCGCCGGCGACCTCGTCGATCACGGCCTCACGACCGGGGTGATCCAGAAGAACGGCGCGCACCTGGCCTTCCGCGGCGAGCACATCGGCCACGGGCGCGATCGAGCTCGCGAGGCGCTGCTCGCGAACGGAACGCTGGCCGCCGCTGTGCGCGCCGGCGTCGAGGCGGCTGGGCACGAGCCCCAGGCTCGCCAGCGGGTCGAAATCGCGGGGACCTGAGCCCTCAGCAGCGACGACCAAGAGCAGGTGGACAGCCCGCGGCGCTCCCCGGTGGGCTGTCTCCCCGGCCCCGAGATCCACCCGCAGTCATCGCTCCACGCGAGCGGGTTTCAGCCGGGTGACTGCACCTCGCTGGAGTTCCCCCGCGACGGCTGCCGATCCCGTCGCGCGGCGCAGGCCGCACTTTCCCATCAGCAACCGAGGAGAAATCATGCTCCAGAGGTGCTCGACGCGCTCGATCTCGGGGATGACCGGGTGCGCCTCTCCATCGTGCATCGAGACAAGAGCGGTGCAACAGCGGTGGATCGGGTCGGGTACAGCGACGCGCTCGCCAGGTGCGCGGAAAGGCGGATGACGCTCTCGCGGCTGTGGCTGTCGGGTGCGCTCGGCGGGATGCACAACATGTGAGCTCAGGCGTCGCAGCAAGCGTCAACGCAAGTTCAGCACACGCACGGGGATAAGAAACGTGAAGGAGGACGACCATGAACATCCTGCGTCACGTCATCCAGCTCATGCTCGACATCAACAAGATCCAGGCCGAAGCCGTGTTCAAGGTGTACGGTCGATTCGGTCTCTACCGGCGGCTGTACATCGCCTGTGGCTTCCCCGAGGGCACCGCAAAGCGGCTCGAGGAACGGCTGCTCGCGCTCGGCCACGAGGGCGTGGCGGAGCAGCACGAGATTCTGTGCCGGTTCGTACGGGGTGACATCGGCGTTGTGCAGCTCTTCGAGGAGCTGACTCAGTGGTTCTCAGACTACATGGAGAACTGCCAAGCCGCCGCGATGGACGAGGTGCACGCTGCTGCCTGATTCCAGGCGCGGGGAGCAGGAGGACGGGCGGATGCTCCCGCCGTTCTCCTTCTTTAGCACCTCCTTCGGAAGCCTGTCGCCCCGACCCCAGTGCCCACGAAGTCAATGCGGCTGAACAGGCGATCGAAGAAGACTCTCCGCTCCTCATGCTTCACCGCCGCGCGACGGCCCAGGCGACTGCGGCCAGCAGCAGGAGGTTGATGTCCGCGACCGCTGTCCCGATCCTCTTGCGGCGTCCCAGAAGATCGTCCTGGCGCAGCCACATTCCGAGCGTGCCGGCGCACGGTGACATCCGTCGGCACGCCGCGATGGTGTGCATCCGCCGATTCCTGGGCCAGCACGCCGCCGTGGCTTTGGCCGACGAGGACCGCAGGCACGTCGCCTGTACGAGCTCGCTGTGACCAATCGCCAATGCGGAGATGCTGGATGTCTGGAAGGCCGGCCTCCGCTCTAGCTTCCTCTGATGGAGCGGCCCCCTCGGCGATGCGCGGCCCGCACCACGAGCCCGAGCTGAGCCGGTGCGTCGCGTATTTCACTGCACTGGCGAGGGTGAAGCCCTCGGCCCAGGAGAGCGAGGTCGCCCATGTCTTCGCTCCGTGGGTCGCCAAGAAGCTGGTCCGCAGGAGCGACGATGGCCACGCGTGCCCGTCGTGGGAGCCGGAGCAGTCGGCATCCATGAGCTCGCTCGATGCCTGGCACAGCGCGGAGGTCTTGCGCAGCGACGTGCCCCCGCTCGAGCCGACATGCCCCCCGGCAGAGGGAGGCCGCCCGGCCTCGCCGATGGCATGGCGAAGCGCCGGCGCCCTCCTGGCATGCGCAACGCAACGCCAGGCACAAGCGCCGCGCGCCCAACGTGCTCCTTGCAGACAGCATTGCGACTCCTGTTACATTGCGCCCGTGATCAGCGATCCCTTCGAGCTCCACGCCGGGGCGTTCACGCCCGCGGACCTGCGCGTTGTCTCGTTCCGCGGGCGTGAGGCGCTCTCCGAGCTGTTCTCGTTCCAGCTCGTCGTGCAAGCCACCCCCGAGCTCGAGGGCCGCGACGCCGAGCTGCTCGGCAGCCTCGCCGCCTTCGTCCTGCGCGATGGGCGCGGGGCCGAACGCCGCATCGAAGTTGTCGTCGACCAAGTGCGCGCAGACGCCGCGTTCATCGCGCGGACCGGCCCGACCTGGCACCTGCGCCTCGTTCCGCCGCTCGCGCTCCTCCGGCGCCGGACCACGAGCCGCATCTTCCAGGACGAGACCGTGCCGCAGATCCTCCAGCACGTCCTTGCCGCGGCCTCCATCCCGGTCGATCTCCGCCTCTCGCGGACGTATGCGGTCCGCAGCTACTGTGTGCAGTACCGCGAGAGCGATCTCGCGTTCGTGCGACGGCTCGCTGCCGAGGAGGGGATCGCGTTCTGCTTCGCAGACGCGCCGCCAGGCACCGTGGGGACCCGCGCCCCCGTGATCTTCCTCGACGACCCCGCACACTACCCCGCAGCGTTCGGCGTCGAGTCCGGCGCCCTCGTCCTGCGTCCTGATGAGGGCCTCATGCCGACAGGGCGCGAGATCAGCTCCTTCAGTCTGCGGCGATCCATCAAGCCAAGCTCGGTACACCTCAGGGACTATGACTTCCGCAGGCCAAACCTGGTCCTGAGCGAGCGGGGCGGGCCCAAGGCGAGCGGGCCGCCACCGCTCGAGGTGTACCAGCACCACGCTGACTACGACACGCCGGATGTCACACCCGATCGCGCGCGGGTGTTCCTGGAGCAGGCCCAGCGCCGAGCGGTCGTGGGCAGCGGCGAGAGCTGGGTGCGCGAGCTCGCGCCGGGGCGTCGCTTCGAGCTCAGCGCCGAGGCCTCCCCCGGGATCGAGGGAGCCTACGCCGTGACCCTCGTCATCCACGAGGGCCATACACCCGAGCTGTCCGGGCGACCCGCGGAGCGCACCTACCGCAACCGGTTCGAGTGCATCCCGGCGACCACGCTGCTCCGGCCGCGTGCGCCGGCACGCAAGCCGAGGCAGGTCCTCGAGACGGCGGTGGTCACCGGGCCGGCAGGGCACGAGGTCCACACCGACGAGCACGCGCGCGTCAAGGTGCAGTTCCACTGGGATCTCGCTGGGCAGCGTAACGAGAAGAGCTCGGCCTGGCTGCGTGTCGCGCAGAGCTGGGCGGGCGCGTCGTTCGGCGCGCAGTTCGTGCCGCGCGTGGGCATGGAGGTGCTGGTCGGCTTTCTCGGCGGGGACACCGACTGCCCGGTCGTGCTCGGGTGCCTGTACAACGCCACGCATCCGCCGCCCTTCCAGCTCCCTGGGGAGAAGCTCAGGAGCGGCCTCCGAACCCAGAGCTCACCAGCTGCGGCCGGCTCCAACGAGCTCAGCTTCGACGACACCGCTGGCGACGAGCAGATCTACGTGCATGCGCAGCGCGACCTCGACGAGCGGATCGAGCGGCGCCGGACGACACTCATCGGTGAGGACGAACAGACCGACGTGCGCGGCAACCAGCACAATCACGTCGCTGGTGAGCGACATGAGCGTATCGGAGGAAGCCGGCGGGGCAGCGTCGGCGGCGATCACGAGGAACGGGTCCAAGGCCACCAGACCGTGCGCGTGGACCGCGACCAGACGAACGAGATCGGAGGGAGTCGGCGGCTCGTCGTGGGCGGCGTATCCAAGGAGGTTTTCATGGATGACGCAGTCACGCTCTGCCAGGACACCTACACGCTCCACGTGGAGCGTCAGGCAGCGGTGACCGTCGGTTCTCGCGGTGATTCGTCCCGGAGCGACTTCTACGTCTTCGGCGATCACACGACCGGAGCCGCGGGCAATCTCGTACTCACGGCGAGCCGATCGCTCACCCTGCAATGTGGCGATAGCATCATCGCCCTCACGCCCGAGGGCGTGAAGATCGGCGGCAACGTGCTCGCGCTGGCCGGAGCGAACGGGGCGAGCATCAAGGGCAAGGGCCCTGCGCTCGACCTGGGCGAGGAGGCTGAGCTCGTTGCCAAGAAGATCCGGATTTTCTCCCCGAACGCCTCGCTCGATCTGGACGACGATGCGCACCTGCGCGGCAAGCTGGTCAAGCTCAACTGCGACTCGGCCGACCTGCTCTCCGACGACGAAAACAAGGAGCCGCCGAGGACCCGGCCGCTGCGGCTCAAGCTGTCGGACGTCGCGATGGTGCCCTACGCGGAAAAGAACTATCGCCTCACGGTCGACGGTCACGTTCACGAGGGAACCACGGGCCCGAGCGGTGAGCTCGAGCTGGAGGTACCGGAAGCCGCAAAGAGCGCGGTGCTCGTCGTCTGGATCGAGAGTTACCCGGAGGGGCCACGCCAGCAGTGGACGCTCAGCCTGCGCGAGAGCGCGCCAGCGGACTCGGTGCCCGGCGCAGCGCTCCGGCTGCGCAACCTGGGCTACTACGAGGGACCGCTCCGGGACGACATGGCCGAGCTACCCGAGGGAGCCGTGCGAGGGCTCAAGGATTTCCAGCGAGACCATGGCGTGCAGGTGACCGGTAAGCTCGATGCGGCGACGGTCGCGAAGCTGAGGGAGACATACGGCCACTGAAGTCGTGATGCGGGCGCGAGTGAGGCAAACAAGGTCTGATTGAGGTGTTGCATGAACTGGACGGATGGCGGTGGCGGCGCCGGGGGAGCGAGCGGAGGGAACGACCCGCGATTCGATGGGGCCGAGGGCGGGCCGCAGGCGTACGATTATCACACGCCCGATCCCCACGAGCCCGAGGCGCTGCCGCCCGAGCAGCCACCGGCCCCTCCACCGCCGCCTCCTCCCCCGAGCACCTTGCCAAAAGATCCGCCACCACCCGCGGCTGCAGACGTAAGCCCGGGACCTGACAACCACATATCCCAGGCAGCCGGCACGCCCTTCACGGGCGCGTTGCCGAAGTGGGTTCTCGAGATTACCAAGACGCAGGACGCCGCCGATCTGGAGCTTACCTACCCCAAGGGCGGGCCGACCACCAAGCGAACCGTTCGGCTCTATTGGTTCCGATTTCTTGGCGTCGGTTTCCTGTCTGAAAATGTGATGGGTATCAATCGGGAGCTCCTCAAGAAGCTGCTTCGCGCGCAGGAGGAGCTCTATCGACAGTACCGCGAATCGATGGGCGCTCCGGTCGACGATGCCGATGATCAGAAGAAATTCAAGGAGTGGTGTGCGGCGAAGGAGCTTGTCGGAGGACAGGGGAAGCGCGGCGGGGGCAACCACCGAGATGGGAGTGCGATCGATATCGAGTATACGGCCTCGCCGTGGGTACCGATCTACGGCGGCGATGGCCCAACCGGCGAGATCCACAACAACAGGAACGTCGAGTGGAGCAGGATCAACGTGTGGGAGCCTTGCTTGGAGGTGTGCCAGCGGGCCACGCTCTTCTGCTTCGGCCACAGCATTCAGCCGCGCAAGTCGAGCGATGCATCACGCTCCTACGATACGTTCAAGAAGGTCCATGATGGCCTGGCAGGCTACCTCGCCTACCGTTATCCCAACGGCGCACAGGGGGACCTGACCGAGGCATCCCTGAGCGACTTCATCAACCGTGTCAAATCTGAGAAGGATACAACGCTCAGCGGTTGCAAGATTTTACTCCGCGATGGGAGCGGAAAGCTCGCTGAACGGAGCCCATACGACGAGCAAGGGGGCCTTGATGAGCGGCTCCTGGGCGAGGCGTATGCCCAGATCGAGGCCGATCGCAAAGTGATGCGGTACGGCATGGTGAAGAACGCCTTGAAGATCAACGCCGACCGAATCGATGAGAGCGCGACCAATTTCCGAGAGCCCTGCCGAGGGTTTCTGATGCTCAAGAAGGATGTCGTGCTGGCGCTGATCAAGGTGGGCCTGCGCTGGGGAGGACAGGACTTTGGCGACATGATGCACTTCGATATGGGATTCGAGGTACTCAACGAGTTCTACGATATCGCCGTCGCACACAAGGCATCGCAGTCATTGAATATGCTGGGGACGAAGGACGATGTCGGCCTCCAAAAGCTGAGGGATGCGGCCGCGGCAGTCAAGAGTGCAGCAGAGACAGCGGGGCCAGCAGCCAACCAGGCGAGCCTCGCCGGCAACACGGCGAAGGAGGACGCATGCCGCGCGGCGGTGCGCTCGGCGGACGCAGCGCTCAGCAAGGTTGTCGCTGCCGGTGATGCCGTGAAGAGAGCAGCCGCCAGCGAGAAGATGCCAGAAAACAAGAAGCAAAAGGCGCTGGATGCTGCAGACGCGGCGCTGGCGGCAGCCAAGCGGGCTGAAACCGAGGCACAACAGGCGGCCGCGATGTAGGTCGACGCCATGTCCGAGCCGTTCCGATCCGGTATAATGAGGCGCGAGATGAGTCGTCTTGTTCTCCTTGGTCTGTTCGTTGCAGTCGGTGTGACCTCCTCTGCCTGTCGGCCAGCGGCGCGACAAGCCCAGCCCGAAGCCGGTGTCGCGCACGCCGCTCCTCGTCCGTCGGCAGCGTCGAGGGAGCAGGTCGGCCTATGTCCACCGATTCAACGCGCCCGGGTGGCCACGTTCAATGAAGAACAACGCACCCATGACAAGCGCTGGCTCTTGCCCGAAGTGGTGGAGAGTCCGCCCAGAGAGCCCGTGCAGGAGGACTCCGAGGTACCGCTGGACGAAGCCAGCGCGCGGGCGCGAGGTGCCACCTCTAGCAACGATCCGGTGTGGATACTGGGCGACGGGGTTCCGCCGTGCCGGATGATGCCGGCGCAGTATCTGCTTCAGCGCGAGAGCTGGGGACCCCAGATCGCGAGAGTCGTGCGGGTGCTCGAGGGGGTGTGCCCTGAGCAGGGTCGGTCGGCACGGTCGGTCGTGTTTCAGCAGACCGAATCGCCGGAGAGGTGCCTCTTGCATAAGAAAGAGACATTGACCCAACGTGCTCCACCCGAAGGTCTCATTCCCCAGAAGCGTTGCGAGGAGCCGGAGTGCCGCTACATGGAGGCGGTGGGCGGCGGTGAACTACCCGGTGCTGGCGGAAGCGCGGTGCTCGAAGTTACAGCCACCTGGCTCTACCCTACGGAAGAGCAAGAATGTTCCTGGGCGCACGACGATTTCTACGGCATCTTCGTCCAGGCGAGAAAAGACCTACCGTTTACCATGATTCCCAAGGTGGACGGCCTTTTCGGTGTCCTGGTCGACGATCGAGGACTCCGTGCCGTGATCGGCGACGCACTATGGATCATGACCTTCGTGCCTATTGCGCTGTCTGGGCAGCCGGAGAAACCGCTCAGCGTGACGGCTCACGTGGCCCACCATGAGGAGAAGACCTGGAACTCGCTCGCACCCTACTGCGGGCCGTGAGCCGGTGGTTGCCGCGAGAGAGGGAGAAGCGAACATGCCAGCGCATGGGCCGAAAGCAGGCAAGCCCGGGGCAAAGCAAGGGGACAAGATCGTCGGCATCGACACGCACGTGGTGATGATCCCCTCGCCGGGCGGGCCGGTGCCCACCCCGACGCCGCTGCCTTTCAGCGGGACGTTGAGCGGCGATCTGAGCCGCGACGTGCTGTTCGAGGGCAAACCGGCCGCGATCCAGGGCAGCACCGCGGCGAATGCGCCCGCACATGTACCTCCAGGGGGCACGTTCCAGCGGCCGCCGTCGAACCAGGCCCGTGTTCATGCGGGCAGCAAGACGGTGCTCATCAACAACAAGCCCGCCGCGCACCTCGGGGATCCGGCGATGACCTGCAACGACCCGGGCGACGCGCCGAACGGGAGCGTGATCGCCGCCGGGACCGTGCTGGTCGGCGACTAGGGCCGGAGGATGGCGGCAGGCACGAAGCCCGCAGCAGGGGCGCAGGAGGCGGGCGAAGGGATCTCGCTGGCGCAGTACGCAGCCATCAGGGCGGCGGTGACGGAGGGGTTCCCGCTGGCGGACGTGCTCGCGGTCGAGGGGCTCACGCCGCGTACGTTCGCGCGGGCCGATCTTGCCTGGAAGCAGCGGCTGGCCGCCGAGCCGGAGCTGCTCGCGGCCTACAAGCAAGAGCTGGCACAGGCCGAGGACTGGCTGGATCGACGGGTCGAGCCGCTCGCGGAGGACCCGACCGCCTGGGCGAGCTTCCTTGCTGTCTTCGCGGCGCACCCGGCCCCGTTCGAGCTGCTGCAGGAGAAGGACCTAGGCATGAACGACGTCGCGCGACTCCGCCGCCGATGGGTGCGGCGCGTTGATGAGGACGCGAAGATCGGCGAACTCCTCAAGGATCTCCACGCGAAGCCCGGGAAGCTGGGATCGCTCCGGGTCGGCCCCCGGGTGCTGCAGCCGTCGAGGGTGGCCGAGGCGCGGGGCTCGGGGAAGGCGGTCGCAGATAAGCACTCTGCGGCGGTGCCGCTGGGCGAGCCCAGGCTGGGCCTGGCCGAGTACGCCGCGCTCTGCGCGGAGCTCGATGCGCTGCCTCAGCAACGCGAACGGGTATTGCGGCGCCACCGCTTGGCCGATGAGGAGATGCGGGCAGCGCTGGATCGGCAATGGCGGGCAGCGCTGGGGCGTGACGCGGCGCTGGCGAAGGACCTCGAGCGGCTCCACGCGCATCACGCGCGTCGGCTGGAGATGCTCCTCGCCCGAGCGCGGGAGGTCGGCAACGTCGAGCGCTCGCCAGCATCCGTCGCCGCCTCGTTCGCGCCTGCCGCGCCGTCTTCCGAGGCGATGGCCGGTCCTGGAGCGCCCCTCATGACCCCGGCGGCGCTGCAGGGCACCGGGCCCCTGCTGGATGTCCCCCGAGGCGCAGCGGTCCCCTTCGTGCCCGTGCACGCCCAGCTCGCGACCGTAAAGGCAGAGCCGAAGCCTCTTCGCGCTGCGGAGTCGCTCACCGGCACCGCTCCCCTGCCCGACATTCCGCGAGGGCCGGAGCTGCCGTTCCCTCAATCGGGTGCAGCGAAGGTGGTGAAGCGCCCGCCTCCTGTGATCGCGGAAACCGCACCGCTCTCTGATATTCCCCGCGGCCCCGCTCTCCCGTTCACGGCCGGAGCATCGGGGACTCCCGTGCCGTCCACACCGACAGCCCGGCCGCAGCAGCCGCGAGCTCCCTCGGAGGTCGCAGAGACGTCACCGTTGCAGGCTCCCCCTTGCGGCCCGGTGATCCCCTTCATGGCAGCGGACCCCACGAGGCGTGCCGGAGCTGTGGCAGCATCGAAGCCCGCTCCGCCGGCCGCTGCAGACCTCCGGGAAACGTCGCTGAACCTCGCAATTCCCCGTGAGCTGCTGACGCAAACCGCGTCCTCGCCGGCCCCGGTGACCGGAGCAGCCTCCCAGACCGCCAAGGTATCGCCGCCTTCCACGCCGTCGAGCACGGCCGGGGACGGAGGTACAGCGCCCCCTTCCGAGCCGCTGGAGACGATCCTGCCGCTCGCCCAGTATGCCGCGCTCTGCGCGGAGCTGGCCCTATGCCCCACGACGGCCGAGGAGATCTTCCGGCGCTACGGCCTGGGTTCCGGCGAGATGCGATCAGCGGTCGATGCGGCCTGGAAGGAGCGGCTCCGAGAGCACCCGGCGGAGTACTCGAGGTGGCAGGACATGTACCAACGCTACTACGCGCACTTCGCCAGGCGAGGTGCGCCCCCGCGGTGAACTGTCTCGATGTTGCGATACCCGATCGCCGAGATGGATATTTACCCACCACGGCCACCGCCGGCACGTACAGCCGGAAGCAGCACATGCAGGGCACCGGCATCCAGTGGTGTGATGACACCGTGAACCCGACGATGGGCTGCGACGGCTGCGAGCACTGGGGTGCGCAGCGCAAGTCCTGCTACGCCGGCGTGCTGCACAAGCGCAAGGGCGGAAAGCACCCGGGGTTCGCGCCGTCCTTCGAGCGCGTGATGCGGTTCGCGGGGCGCATGGCGAAAGCGGCGAGGCTGTCGGAATCTTCGCGACCGGAGCCGGCTCCACAAACCCTGGCTGGACGGCTCGCCGCGCCTGATCTTCGTCTCCGACATGTCCGACGCCCTCTCGAGCGCGATCTCGTTCGCCTCCCTCGAGCAGGAGATCATCCGCAACGTGACCAGCCCCGAGGGGCAGCGGCACCGGTGGCTCTGGCTGACGAAGCGGCCCCAGCGCATGGCCGAGTTCTCGGCGCAGCTCCGCGCGTGGGGCATCCGGTGACCCTCCAACCTCTGGGCTGGCACGAGCATCACCTCGGCCGCGATGATGAACCGCATCGACGCACTACTCGGCGTTGGCGACGCGTCGACCGTGCGGTTCCTCTCCGTCGAGCCGCAGGTTGAAGCGATCGACCTGGACGCCTGGCTCCCCACGATCGACTGGGTCATCCAGCGCGGTGAGTCGGGGGAGGACGCGCGCCCGTTCGACGTCGCGTGGGCGCGGAGGCTACGCGATGCCTGTCGGCGGGCGAAGGTGCCGTACTTCCTGAAGCAGCTCGGCGCGAACGTTCTCCTCGACCACGGTGAGCTCAAGCTCCGCGATCGGCATGGGGGCAAATGGTCGGAGTGGCCTGACGACCTGCCGATCCGGCAGGTTCCGACATCGGACATTGTGAAGGCGCGCTTGCGGCCGGACATCGTCAGGAAGGCGCTTGGGAAGTCCGGCCGGATGCCTCGGCCGGCCGAGTGAGTGTCGGTCGAAGCTGCTGGCTATGTGCGCGCGAGGAGCCTCCCCTCGGGTATATTTCGCCCATGACACGCAAAGGGACAACACCGTGCGGCACGACCAGATCGCCGCTGTGATATCGTGCCAGAGCGCGCCCGAGCGCTCGCCTGTCGGCGCGTCGTCGACGTGGAAACCGAACGTGTGCGGATCGACCGGCAGATCAAGCTCGCCGTCCTTCGACGCGACCACGCCCCGTGCGCTCCCGTCGCCGGCGCGGGCCGCGCGCTGGGGCTGCTCGCTGCTGACGGGCGCGTCGCTAGTGGGACTAGAGTGTTCGCCGGTACCGAGGCTCGGATGGCTGGTTCGAGAGAGGAGGCGAGCGAGGGGATAACTCCGCCCGCTCTCCCGGGCGCACCGCCATGCTTCACCTCCGGGTGCGGGGTGCGTGCCCTCGTGGAGCGGCTCGCTGCGGCGACAGCGCTGCTGAGCCTGAGAGCGCTGGCGAGCGGCAAGACTCCAGCATCGATTCGAGGCAAGCGGCGGGTCCGAACATCGGCCCAAGGTTACGCGCGCCTCGCGTGCCACCGGCAGCCTGAGCAGTCAACCGATCGCCTCGTGAACGACCCGGGTCGCCACCTCATCACCGAGGGCGGTGGCGCGGCTCAGGGTGCGCGCGAGCCGCCGACCACGGCAGCGCGAGGCGACGATCGGCCGTCGCGCTCTCCCAGCTCCGGGACTCGGCGGTTGGGCTCGCGTTGGGTCCATACCTCCGAAGGGCAGCGATCCGTCGTCTCTCCCCGCCGAGAGACCGGTGAAGGCGACAGATCGCGACGGTTCGCCATCGCAAATTCGTCCTTCCGCCACAACGTACTACGCTCGCACGGCGCCAGTTCGCCTCACGTGCTCGCACGTTCTGCGCATCAAAGCACCACCGACGCCGGAGCAGGTGGCAGCCTGAATAGAATGAGAACGAAATGAGTCAGCTCTTCGTCTTGCTCATCGCACCTTATCACTCCACTGCGGCGGCGAGCGTCAAAACATTTTCCGCAAGCACCCACTCCACGGCTCTCGGGCTACAATCACGAAGGAACCGTCGGACAGTATCGATGATTTCCTTGGGCCGAGTTCTCACCACCTCCGGATGACCGAGTGAGGTCAGATAGAGAGCAGCTTTCGATCGGTGCTCCTTCTTCGTTATCCTGGAAAGGTTGAACGCGCAGACATCAGACGCTTCCCCCTCCACAAATTGACGCAGGGTATCCAGCAGCGCCGCAGAGTTCTCCATCACAAATTTCAGGTAACGTTCCCCTGGAGTTGGCTGGTGCGACAGAATCGCGAAGATGAGATACGTCTTCGCTTGATCGCTGACGCACAGGTCATACGCCGCCTCCAGCGCTGGCAGCGATCTCGCGAATTCTCGCCGGCGAATCAGGTGACTCGCGAACACACGCGTCTCGTCGGTGCCTTCGAGGAGCTTGCAGAGGAACAACTCGTCTGGGAGCTCGATCGCGTCACGCAGGAGGTCCAGCAACCCGAGCCTGCAAAATGTATCCTGGAGACATTCCTTCGACTCTTCCACCGCGTCACGCAGGTTCCGTGAGACGTACCTTGCGATGAAGTAGTCCAGGAACATACGATGATCCCATGCGACGAGGTCGTTGCGAAAGAGAGGCGCTATCAACGCTTGATTCTTGTAGTGCTTCAGCTCTCCATGCGGGACGCCCTGTTCTAGAAGTGCGCCCTCGAGCCATGCGTCTCGGAACACGAGGGCGGCGTTATTCACTTTTGCCTCGCCCCGCTCCCGTGCGACCTGGCACGCATACATCCAGGTTCTGTACGCGAGCAACTCGAGCGCTCGGCGCACTCGTTCCGCATCAACGCCCCTCAGCTTGGACGCATAACCTTCCCAGACATAATCGAACACCCCCAGAAGCGTCTGGCTGCGGATGGTCCCCCCGCTGGCGACGGCGTCGCAAAGCAGGTCGAGCACCAGCGGCCTCCTGCAGAGCTCCCTCAGGTTCTCGTTGTCGCGCAGTACTCTCCTGATCGAATCTGCTTCCGCTGGTCCGTGGGTGTTCCCCACGAAGGCGGAGACCTCATCGTCCTTCCACAGGCGTAGCAGGACGAGCTTATGGTCTTGTGCCTCTTGGTTAGAGAGGAGCCAGTGCTTCGGCACGCTCAGGCTGCGGTCCATGCTGATCGTCGCAAAATGATGACGAAGCATGTTGACACGCCCCGAGATCACGAAACGAATGCTCCTGTCACTGGCCACACGCGCGTCATTCGCAATGCCAGAAGCCAGGGCGATCAGAGTTTGGGCGAGGAGCGGGTCGGTGATCTCGTCGATTCCCTCGAGAACGACAATTAGGGGATATTCGCAGGAGGGCGGGACGCGCATCGCTGTCATCGCGCCTCTGAGGCCATCGAAGTCAAACGCCTCGAGCAACGTGCGAGCTGCATCGGGTCGCGACGTGACAACCTTGCGCAAATCAGCGCCCTTAAGTGCGACGCGCGACAGATCCACGTAGGCCACGACCAGAGGCTTAGTGCTGTGAGGGTTAGTGCAGAGCCTGGTTATGAGTTCCAGGCAGAATCGTGTCTTGCCCGTGCCGAATTCCCCGCTAACGTAGGTCACGGGAGGCATGTTCGCTCGCCACGCATCGAAGTCGAACGGCTTCCCCAGCCGCATGACGAACGCACCAGGAAAGTAGCCTGCGTTGTGCCGACGCGCAGCGTCGCCGAGCTCCTTCAGATACGTATATGTGCTTCGGATGAAGTTCTCCTGAATGCCGTCGGGGAAGAACACCTCCAGCGCTCCGGGGCGGTCCATGCGTCGTTCGTGCAGCCTTCTGCAGCGCACGACGTCCCTGCCGGCCAGCGCGGCCATGGTCCGCTCATCGATCGCTTGCGCATCCGCCACCACCAAGGTTTTCACCTGCGGCCAGCACGCGATGAGACTTTCTACTTTACTGTACAGGATCGACGGCTCAACGGGCAGGAGCTCGGCCTTCTCGTTTAGCTCCGCCGTGCCCGCGACCTCGGCCGAGGGCGCACGCGTGTAGAGGAACGAGATCGTGGCGATGGCCGCGCTGAGGCCGAGCGAACCACCCTCGATGCGTGACGTGGAGAAGCCCTCGAGCACGGGGAACGAGAGCGCCTCCGTCAGGTGCTTCGGACTGGGCGTCGCGTCCATCTGCCCGACCTCGTAGAGGGCGCCGTTCTTGGCTGCCACGACCGCCGCCCGTGCGCGCTCGTCCATGGGCGCGCTGGGCAGGCCGCCGTCGTCTACCCGGATGCGGACCGCACGGCTCGGGAGCAGCACGAAGGTCTCGCCGGGAATCAGCGACGGCGCCTGCCATGGGGGCATGGGGGTCATTGGCTCTTCGGGCGCTGCGCTCGCCGCCATCAGGGCAGCGATCCTGGCGTGTTCTCGTGCGTCGAAGACGACCTCTGATCGCAGGATCCGCTCACGCGCTATGCGGGCGTCAGCCAGCGGCACTCCCGGCCCGAGTCGCTGACTCTCGTTCAGCGCCTTCACGAGCGCTTCCTGAGCTACTGCGGTGCGGTTCACGGCCGTACCTCGAAACCTACGTAGAGGCGCTCTTCCGGCTCATCCTCGACCTCGAGCACAATGGGGTCCGCTCCGCTCTCGGTGGGTTGGGGCCCGCGCCGGGCCCAGAGCAGCAACGCGTCCACCGCGTCCGGCGCGCCCTGCACGACGAACTCGACCTTGTCCTTGTCCTCCGTGTTGCGCACCCAGCCGGCGAGCCCGAGCTGGGATGCCCGCTGCTTCAGCGACGCGCGGTAGTGGACCCCCTGCACCTTACCCCTGGCTGTCGCGCGGACCGTGACGTGCTCGCTCTCGCCGAGCAGAATCGACTGCCTGAAGACTTCGCCATCGGCGGGCGCGATCTCGATCAACATCGGCGCACCACCGGCGTGCATGTTGGCGATGGCTTTCCAGACGCCGTCTTCTCGCCGGGCCAGCTCCCCGCCGAGCGTGACCGACCGGAGCGGCTCCGACTCGCACACGACGATCTCGATCGACCGATCCGTGTACGTGACGAGATCGGCCCTGCATCGAAGCGACTCCGGAAGGGGTAGCTCCTGCTCACTGTAGAGCTCCCGGCCGACGACCTCCGTTCCGGCAGCCTCGGCCAAAGGCGGCAGCGCGACGCGCAGCGGCGCGCCGAGCTTTACCAGGATCTCCTCCAGCGCGCGCCGCGGATCGACGCGGGACGGCGCTTCTCCCACCTCGGCGTGGCCTTCTATTTCGGCCGTCTCCTCGAATCGATCGAGCCAGTCCCACGACATGTCTATCCAGTCGCGATCCACGCGTTCGAGCGCCGCGTCCACCTGATCTCGTGTCAGCTCTTTGGTCAGCCGGCGATCGAGCGACCTTGCGGCAGCCTCGAGCTCGCTCAACGCCCACGGCTTACCGGGCGACGTCCTGTCTTCGAGCGCGACCCGAACCCCCCATGCCAACACGGATTCGATGTCGCTTCGCAGCGCGACCAGGCTGTCCATGTCGCCCGACTCTCGGCCCTCGCCGCTCGAGAGCGCCGCCTCGGCGTGCTTCAGCCGGGTGAGCAGGACTGCCGTCACCGGCTGCGCGGACGAGGGCATCTTGTGGCGGAAGAGCTTGGTTGCCTCCCTGGGATCGACGGCGCCTGCTCGCAGCAGGTTGCCTGTGTCGATGAGCCTCTGCGCTGCGTCCGCCGCTCCGCTGACCTCGACGTGCGAGCCGGCGCGGAGCCGAGCCATGGTGGCAGCGATTTTGCTGGCCCTGACGGCAAATATGTTAGTAGCTCTGGTGATCATGAGAGAATTCTCCGTGCAATCGGACGTGATCGTGGAGGACAACCAACGTTGCTTGCGTCAAACTAGACCTTGCTCTGCGGCCTCAGCCCAATCGCGGAGCTTTTTGAACGCACGGTAAAATCTTTTCTTCGCACTTTCAGGTTCGATCTTCAACATCGTTCCGATCTGCTTGAAATCGTACCCTTGGTACACCAGAAGCACGGCCTGCATCTCGCACGGGGTGAGGTGGACCGCTGTGAGCACCGAGGCGAGTGACGGAAGCAGGACCCTGCCGTCGAACGGCTCCACGCTGCTTGGCTCGGGAAGCTCTCCCGTCTCAGTGACGAGATCACAACCGCGACTCCTTCGCCTGGCGAGCGAGATCGACTGATGTTTTGTTGCGACGATGATGAGCCTGCCTATGTCATCGCCGAGCTTCCAGTAGGAGTTACTCATGACGATTCGGCACAGGCAGTCATGCGCGATGTCCTGGGCTTCCTCGCTCCACCGCAGGACGCTGCGCGCTACGGGGATGCACCGCCGTATCAAGGCGGGGATGCTGGGCGCGATGGCCTCCCAGCGCTCCGAGATGGTGGACGGGCTGTAGGTGACCCTGAGGTGCTCGTCGAGCAGTGCGATCGGTCTGGCAGGGAGCATCGGGGAACCCTCTCCTCGGCTGGTGGGCGGCATCTTCGAGGAGACAACGATCCGCGGGTTCGAGCGGGGGACAAGCACGCCGTCGTTTTGTGATACAAATAACTACATTGGCGCTCAATGTCGCATAAAACGGGCTGCGGTCTGACTCGTTTGGTTTCCGCGACGGAGCTCAGGTCGGGCTTGTGGTCGTGTAGCTGACGCGGATCCTCCCTCCCTTGAGCCGGATCTTGCCGAGAGCGAGCCGGCCGATCTGGCCCGACCGCTCGATGTGTGTGCCACCACACGGGACGGGCGGAAACGAGCCGATCTGGATCGTCCTCGCGCCATCAGGCGCTACCGCGGCGATCACAGGCAGGTCGGATGCCACGGCTGCGAGCAGGTCCTCCTTGAGGGAGGCCTGGATCTCTTCAATACGCGGCGGAGCCGACCCCTCGAGTTCAACGCGCGATTCGCCGGGCCAGTGATGGCCGCCGCACGCGCGCAGCGATGGCCAACGTCGCTCGAGCAGCGCAGCGATCAGATGACCGGCCGAGTGCGCGCTCTCTTGCTGGGTGCGCCACACAGGGTCGATGCGCAGGCAGACCTCGTCACCGATCTCGGGAACGACAGGCCCGGCGATGAAGTGGTCGACCTGGCCGGACTCCGTTATGGAGACGTGAGTGACCGGGATTCCTCCGATATCCCCGCGATCCGCCTTCTGTCCACCTCCTTGAGGGTGGAACAGGGTCTCGTTCAGCCGAACCCACGGGGCAGCGCCGCGGCCGACTGCGGTGACCACGGCGGTCGACTCACGAGAGCGATCCCACAGGTAGCGCTTTATCGTCATGGTTCCTCCTTCGCGATGGCCGTAGCGGCAGCCACCCTCGACTGGCCAGGCGCGCGAGCCGCTGGTGCGTTGTCGCCCAAGCTCGTCCTGGTTCGCCGCTCCCGGGGTCTGCGTTCCATGGGGCCCCTGTTGTGGCCCGCCTCCGCCGGCCCTTCCGCGACAAACCAGGGACGAGCTTGGGTGACGCGATACTAGCTAGCTCCAGATGGTTAGCGGCTCGTGATCGCCACGGAAACCGATGAAACACGAGACCGTCACGCGCTGGCCAAAGCTCGGCCTGACCGCGTGAAGGCGCGTCGAGTCGAACAGAATGAGCTCGCCCACCTCGGGCTGAAGAACAGCGGCAGGCCCGTCCAGGAGACTTCGATCAAGTCCGTAACTATCGCGAGCGCTCTGAGCCCGACGCGCATCGTACTCGGCGCGACCGTAGGAGGTGGGCCAGAGCTCGAGCTCCCCTCCTCTTTCAGCGGAGCACACATAGATGTTCGCCGCGAGCTGCGCCGTGAGCGAGCTGGCCCGCTGGTCGCCGGGCGCGTCCCAGCTGAGCACGTCTTGATGAGGCACGGCTTCCGCACCCCCCTCGAACACACGCACCAGCCCGGCGAACATCGGACGCTGATCGTCGAGGGTCTCGAGCCGGACGCCGCCGGTCCACGCATCTGCGAGCTCGACGCGCAGCTTGTCGAACGGCGCGAGCCAGGGCGCACAGGCCATGCGGAGCGCGCGGATCGCCGCGATGGCCTGTGCATAATAGGCTGCCTGCAGGTCGGGGCGCTCGATCGTCTCGAAGAAGGCCTGTCCGACTCTCCCGATGTCGGGCGCGTTGGCGTAGCGGCCGAACAGGGGGCTGTCGATGAGCCGGGACTTGATAATGCCGCACTGGGAGGCCTCAATGAACCCCGGCAGCCGGACCGCGAGGGCCGCTCCGCTGGTGATCGCCGTCACGCAGGCGGTGTCGAGCTCTCCTTGTGTCATGATGCGTCGATCAGGACGACCGGTCGAGGACGGGACATTAGAAATCACGGGCTCGGCTTGCATAGCTTCTCCTCCGTGCCTCAAGAACGAACCAGTGCTCGATTCGGGGACAGCTCCTCGACCGTGTTTCCACCCGCACGCGCGCCCCATCCTCATCCTGGAGCCGCTGCCAGCGCCTCGATCGGAGACTTCACCGACAGCGTCTATGAAACGACGGCACTCACGGCTCGCCTACACGAGCCCGATCGGGTTGCTATTGAAGACCTGCGTGACCGCGCTCGCCGCATCACGAACCCGCTCGTGAAAGCCTGGGAAGACCACACGTCGCGAGCTTTCCCGGCAGACGCTGCGACCGAACTGCGTGGGAGGCGGAGCGTCGAGCACGTCCCCTGGACGATCGGGCACCAGTTGCTGATGGGCACGCGAAGGACCGACGACGGGCAGGAGCGTCGCCTACATCCCGCCGTCAAGCTCGCCGGGTCCAGATCGAGCATCTCGGTCACCGGAACGTCCCGGAGCCGGTGCCGGGACACGGGGCCGCGTACCAAAAGTTTGCCAAATCTCGGGGCCCCTTGTGTCCCCAGCTATCCGCTCCCGACGTTCGCCAAACCTCGCCAAGCGCCGGCAAGACTTCAAGAATTCAGCGGAGGAGAAGGGATTCGAACCCCTGGTTGAGTTGCCCCAACGGCGGTTTTCAAAACCGCTGCCTTCGACCGCTCGGCCACTCCTCCAAATACTTAGAACGACTTGCTTTTCTGCCCGTTCTTGCGGCGCCTGTCAACGCCTCCGTGCCGGCCGTTGCCCATCCCCATCCATTGCCCATCGCGGGCTAGGGCGCCAGCCCCGACGAGGGAGCGACCGGGGCGGTCGGCGCCTTGGTCTGCTTCGCCGCCGCATCCCGGAGCACGCGCAGGCGCCGGGACGTGAGCGGCACCATCCGCTCGTGGCCCGACTTCGACAGGTCGACCTCGCCCTCGTCGATCGCCTGGCGAACGATCGGCTGGGCGGCGTCGAGGTCGACGTCCATGTGCGGAACAGCCCGACGGCGTCGCCGAAGGTGGTGCCTGTGGGGCTCGGCGACGCGGGTGGCGCCGGCACCGCGGCGCCCGCTCGCGGCTGGTCGGGATTTGCCCGAGCTCCTCGAGTTGCGCGATGAGACGCCCTTCTTCTGCATGGTGCGGCCTGCGAGGTCTGCACCTGGGCATCCCTCCGGTAGCGCACGCGCTCGCCGGCTCTTCGATCTCGGTGCGGGATTTCAATGACCCACCGGAGCTCGCCGCTCCGGATCTTCTCGCGGACGATCATGTCGGAGTCCTCCCCGACCTGGCCGTGCACCCAGGGAAACAAGAAGTGCCACGCGCACGACGCGGTCGCATCACAGGGTCGCCTCCGCGCACCAGCGGCAGGAGAACTGCACGCGCCAGAGGCGACCGAACTTGCGCGCCCGAACGCCGTCGACCTCGGCTTCGAGTGCTCGCAGCGGCTCGTGTTTTCCCTCTGCCCAGCGTCGAGATCCCGGCCCCGACACGCCCCCCGAAGCGTCCCAGAACGGAGGCGGAGTCCCGCATGGGAGCTGCGAGCACCCGAGGAGCAGCGTAGACTGCCCGGCGATTCGCCGGACAGTCCCACAGCATGTGCGGATCAGGATCGAACCGGACCCTTGCTCGTGCGTGCTCCAAGGACTGAGACCCAGGCGCGACGGGTACCGCATCGAGCCGCTCCTTCCAGCGGCTCCAGCGAACCGCTGGATGGCTCGCTCCTGCGCCCCGCGCGCATCGCCGTCACGCGCTCGCACCTCGGTGAGATCCTCGATCACCGCGAGGTCGACCTGCGCATCCGGCGCGCGGGGCTGGACGTCGACCCGGGGGTTGTGCCCTTGTTCGGCCGCATGGTGCGCGTTCACGTTCACTCCCTGGTTGGCGAGGAGGACGAGGCGTGAGCGCGCTGTCCAGCCACGCGCTCGCGGCGGTCGCGGCGCACGTGCTCCCTGGAGTCCCGGGAGGCGCGGCCGCCGAAGGCCCCGAGCTCGCGTTCCTGCGCGGCCGGCTCGCCGAGGTCGCGCCCGACGGCCAGGGCTTCGCCAGCGCGCTCCCCGCGGCGTTCGCGCAGCCAGCGGCCGCCGACCGCCCGCTCTTCCTGCTGGCGCGCGCGATCGGGCTCGCGCCGATCGAGCTGCTCGCCGTCGCGCTCGCCGCCGCGCTCGAGGACGACGCGCGCGTGGGTCGCGCGCTGGCCTTCGCGCAGGCGCCCGTGGGCGGCTCGCGGCCCACACTCGGCCTCCTGTCGGCTGCGCTCGCCGAGACCGTGCCGCCCGACATCCGGCCCATCGACGCGCTCGTCACGGGCCAGGCAGCGGGCACGGGGCTCCTCGCCATCCTCGACGACGCGGCGCCGCTGCTCGAGCGCCCGGTCTCGGTCCCGCTCCCGCTCTGCCTGGCGCTCGCGGGCCGCGATGCCGCGCTCCCCGGCACGACGCTCGGCCTCGACGACACGCCCGCGGTGCCGCTGCCGCCCACGCTGCTCGAGGCCGCGCGCCACCACGCCGAGAGCCTCGCCGCGTCGCCCGGTGGGCTGCTCGTGGTACGCGCCCGCGGCCGCGCCGAGGGCCGCACGGTGGCGGCGGAGATCGCTGCCGCGCTGGGCCGGCGCGCGCTCTTCCTCGAGACCGACCGCCTCGCGGGGCTCGGCCCGCTGCTCTTGCTGCGGGGGCTCTTGCCCGTCTTCTGCCACGAGCTCGGGCCGAGCGAACGCAAGATCCTGCCCGCGATCCCGGGGTACGAGGGTCCGGTGCTCGCGCTCGTCGGCGCGGAGGGGAGCGTGGCCTCGACGGCGGGGGGCGCGCTCTCGTGGTCGATCCCGGTCCCGCTCGCAGGGGAGCGCGAGGCCTTGTGGAGCGAAGCGCTCGGCGGGGACGAGGCGCTCGCCGGGGCGCTCGCGCGGGAGCACCGGCACGGCAGCGGCCGCATCGCGCAGCTGGGCCGCGTGGCGCGGCATCACGCGCGCCTCGCGGGCCGGCCGCGACCTTCGGTGGAGGACGTGCGCGCGGCCTCGTGGACTGGCGAGGGCCCGGGGCTGGAAGGCCTGGCCGAGCCGCTGCCGCAGGCCATCGCGGAGGAGGCGCTGGTGCTCCCGGCCGCGCTGCGCTCCGATCTGGAGGCGCTGGTGCTGCGCTGTCGTTGGCGCGATCGCCTGGCGGAGGGCCTCGGCCCCTCGGCGCGGGCGCGCTACGCGCCGGGGGTGCGGGCGCTGTTCCATGGGCCCTCGGGGACGGGGAAGACGCTGGCGGTCGGGTGGCTCGCGACGCGGCTCGGGCTGCCGCTCTACCGGGTGGATCTGGCGAGCGTGATCAGCAAGTACATCGGCGAGACGGAGAAGAACCTGGCCCAGCTCCTCGCGCGCGCGGAGGAGGCAGAGGTGGTGCTGCTCTTCGACGAGGCGGACGCGCTGTTCGGCAAGCGCACCGAGGTGAAGGAGGCGAACGACCGGTTCGCGAACGCGCAGACGAACTACCTCTTGCAGCGGATCGAGTCGTTCGACGGGATCACGATCTTGACGAGCAACAGCAAAGGGAGGTTCGATCCCTCGTTCATGCGGCGGCTGGATGCCATCCTGGAGTTTCCGCTGCCGGGGCCGGAGGAGCGGCGGGCGCTGTGGCTATCGCACCTGGGCGAGGGGCACACGCTGACGCCGCAGCAGGTGAATCAGCTCGCGGCGCTCTTGGAGCTGGGGGGCGGCCATATCCGAAACATGGTGCTTTCGGCGGCGGTGACCGCGAAAGCCGAGGGGCGGGCCATCGGGCAAACGGATGTGCTCCGGGCGGCGGCGAGCGAATGCAAGAAGGTGGGTAAGGGCGTGCCGGGGGAGCTCTGGAGGGGGTAAGCGCTCAGGATGGGCGCTGTTTCAGGCTGGCGGCGATGCGAGCGGCCATGGAACGGGCCTGCTCGTCCGGATCCTTCGCGGCGACTTCCTCGACGAGGGGCAGCACCTCCGGCCAGCTCCGATATGCGATCGCGAACAGCGTGGCTTGACGGAGGAGAGGGTCGGGCATGGATAGATAGTCTCTGAAGATACGCAGTACCTCTTCGTTGAACTTCGGGCAGATGACGGCGAGCCTGTTAACCACGTTAACGCGCTGATCGTGGATTAACAGATCTGACCACGCCTCGTCGGCGAGGTCCTCGAATTCATACACTGGGAGTCGCTTCTTGATCTCATGCACCAGTTCTTTGACGCGAGCGGCACGAACCCAGAGAAATGTCTGCCTGGAGATCGCGTCCTCGACATAGTTGATGGCAGCGCGCTTATCCGGCGTGGCCCAGATCTCTTCGTAGGATCCGGTCTTCGGATCTTTCTCGACCGTACGTTGCAGCTCCAGGCCCATTTCCCGAACAGCATCACCAAAGCCTGATCGGCTCGTGAGATCCATCTCGAGAATCAAGTATTCCTCCGAGCGCTCATCATGCCGAGCACTGTCCGTCATGCGCATTACCCCTCGGTGCTAGCCGCATCGCCTCGCTGCCACAACACCATCAGCTTGTCACGAATATGCTTCTTGATGTCATCGTCCGAAGGCTTGCTCCCTTCAGACACCGTCATCTGGTTGGCCATGAACCAGCGCTTGAGCGTCTCCTTCTCGCGACGAATGCGCTCATCGTATGCCTGCTTCTGCTTCAAAAGAGGCTCTAGCTCCTTCGAGATTGCGGTCGCGAGACGCGGACTATTTTTGGCAACATTTCCCTTTCGCGCAATCTCCTTCTCCAGCCATTCGTACCTCGCCACACGCTCTCCACGTGCGAGCATCAGCGCGCCCCGAGCCCCTTCTTGCGCGCCCGCAAAGGCCGCAGGATGCAGGCCCTTTCCGATCGGCCCCATCGCTTCACTCATTGTCAAACCATTGTTCAGCATGAGCTGCGTGAGCATTCCGGAGTAGAGTAGATCACGGGTCGCACGCGGTCTCTCGGAACGTGGGCTTGCCTCCCGGCCGAACCACAGACCAAAGGCCTCTCCGAGCGCGCCTCGTTTCTTCGCATCAAGAAACGCAGCGTCGTTGACATCTCGGCCTTTCAGCATCGCCTCGAACGCGCTCGCTGCGTTGACGCCCCCTAGCGCATCGTGGAGTTTTTCATAACTACGCGCCCCGCTATCCCGCGCAGCCGACGGGGCATAGATCGCGTCCCCCCATTTATCGTGGGTATCATGCCTGATGTCGACATGGGCCACCTGATCACCGTTCCTGACCGTCCCAACCCGGTAGAATGTTGGAGGGTCGGTGCTACCGTGTGCCATCTGAATCGCCAGTGCCGTCGGATGTTCCGCTTGACGCATATCAACTGGATCCGCGTTGGTTCCAGCTCCAGGACCCCGAGCTTGCTCTTTGGAGGGACCAGATTTGAACAGCTCCTCCGCCACTTCGTCGATAAGCTTTACGATATCTTGCCAGGGGTATACATGCCCCTTGGCGACCTGGATGTCCGGGTTAACGGTAGCGACGAAGTTGACCGTTCCACTCGTTCCCTCGATCGCCAGCCGTCGGAGTCGATAGGCTAGACGCCAGATCGCAAGCCGCGCGACGACCTGGAGGCGTCCCGGCTTCCTCGCCAGCAGCTGTTCGATCTTTGGCGGCAACTCGCGCTGAACGCGCTCCACCCGCGCCTGCACATCCTGCTCGCGCCTCTTCTTCCTCCTCTCCCGCCACTGCCGGTAACGCTCGCGCAGCGCCTGCACGCGCCGCTGGATCCCCTGCAAGAACCGCTGCACCCCCCGCGGCAGGCGCCGGTAGATCGCCCCCATCCCGCGCCGGATGGCCGCCCCCGCCCGCGCAAGCCCCCGCCGCGCCGCCGCCATCGCCCGGCCCGCGCCCCGCCGCACGGCCCCCGCCGCACGCCGCGCCGCGCCCGCCGCACGCCGCGCCAGCGCCCCGATCCGCTGCGCCAGCGCCCTCACCCGCCCCGCGACCGCCCCAGCGGCCCTGCCCAGCCGCAACAGCAGCCAGTTGGACACGAAGTCGATCACCACCACCGCCGCCGCCGCCACCGCCGCCGCGAACTGCGGCCCCGCGTTGCCCCCCTTCACCGCCCTCAAGAACGCGAAGAACAGCCCGAACGCCTGGATGACGCGGCTCACCGACCCCCAGGCCGCGCGCAATCCCTCGATGATCGTCAACAGAGCGCCCGCCGCCGGCACGAGCGCCGAGACCAGCTTCTCGATCAGCAGCTGGATCAACGCGGGCGGGATAGCCGCCTTGATCGCGCCCCACGCCATCCGCGCGATCTGGGCGAAGTCGATCCCCCCGCGCCGCAGCACGTTCCAGATCAACCGGCCGAGGCCGAGCAGGCCCTCGACCTTCTGGTTGAACCACTGCTTGACCGCGCGCTTGAACGCCCCCCACAGGTGGTTGCGCACGCCGTCCAGCGCCGAGCGGCCCAGGTTGCGCAGCCACTGGAGCGGGCTCGGGCGGATGTCGTTGATGAGCGCCATGAAGGCGCCGAGGCCCTCCGCCACCGACCGCGCGAACTGGATCGCGCCCTGCACGGAGCGGTTCACCGCGTCCACCGCGGCGAGCAGCCCGCGCTCGAGCAGGCCGAGCGCCGCCTCGAGGCCGCGGCCGAGCAGGTTCAAGAAGCGCTGCACGCCGTCGCGCAGGCGGTTGGCGTAGCGATCGACCGCGGCGCAGGCGCGGAGGACCCCCTCCCGCACGGCGCGACGGAAGCGGTCGCGCAGCGAGGGGAAGCCGGCGAGGACGCGATCGCCGATGGCGATGAGCCGGTCGCCGACGCGCCGGATGGCCGCCACGACGGCCTGCCGCGCTCGCTCGATGACCGCGGCCGCGAGCCGCTGCGCCGCCTGGATGGCCGCACGCACCGCCGCCCGCGCTCGCTCGAACGCCGCCCGGATGCCCTGCTTGACCCGCTCGAAGAACGCCCGCGCCTGGTTGGCGATCCAGCCGAGCACGCCGCTCGACTCCTGCTGCGCGCTCCGGCGCTGCTCGGCGGCCTCCCGCTCACCCTGACGCCGCGCCGCCGCCGCCTCGTGCTCACCCTGCTGCACGTGGCCCGCCGCCTCGCGGTTGGCCGCCGCCTCGTGGCGCGTCACCTCGCGGCCCGCGTCCGCCGTCGCCCGGCCCGCGTCCCGGCCCGCGTCCCGGACGAGGTTATCCTGCGCCTGCGTCCACGCCCGCCGCTGCGCGCGTGCGTCGGCCTGGGCCTCGGTGCGCGCAGCGGCCTGCTCGCCCGCGCTCTGCGCGACGGCGGCCGTGATCTGCTGCTGCGCCCGCGCCCGCTCTTCCGCCGAACGCTCGCCGTGCTCGCGCCGCCGCGCCGCCATGGCCACGCGCGCCGAGCCCACGGCCGCGCGGACCTCGCCGCCGCGCTCCTCCTCCGCGATCGCAGAGATCGCCTCCTCGGCCCCGCCGCCGCCTGCACCGCCGCTGCCGCCTGTGCTCGCGCCAGCGCCGCCGCTTGCGCCTGCGCCGCCGACCTCGGCGCGCAGCGTCTCGCGTGGCACGTTCGGGTAGATTCGCCCCTCGCCGAGCGGCGCGGACGCGTCCGCGCGCCCCTGTGCGTGCGCCTCGCCGGCGCGCTGATCGAGCGCCGCGCGCTGCGCCTGGACCCGCGCCGGGTCGGCGTTGCCCTCCAGCACCATCCGCGGCGGTGGGCCGGCGGGAACGTCGAGGCCGGGATCCGTGGCGGGCAAGCTGCGCAGGGCCTCGCTCATCGAGGCCGCGTCGACCTGGCCGCCCGCGGGCGCGATGGGCTCGGCCACGGCGGCCACGGGCTGCGGGGGCTCGGGCGGCAGCGGCTCGGGCGCTGACGCGACGGTGGCCTCGCCCTCGGGGGCGCGCTCCACGGTGGCTGAGCCGCCCTCGGCCGGAGGGGGCTCGTCGGCGCCCGCCTCTTCGCGCGTGAGCGGCGAGCCGGTGGGTGCCGCCATCTGCGGCGCGTTCTCGGCCAGCTCCGCGCGCTGCGCCGCCACCGAGCTGGAGGCGGCAGCAGAGACGCTGCGAAGAGCGCCCTGGAGCTGCGCGGGCGGCAGGTGGGCCACGGCGCCGAGCGCCGCGGCCGGGTCGTCCTGCGGGATCGGGGGGGCCGGAGGCGGCGGGCGATCCTGCACGGCTGCGCCGCCTCCGCCTCCGCCTCCGCTTCCGCCGCCGCCAGCGTCGTTGTCCGGAGCCTCCGCGGGCATGGAGACGGCGGGGGACCGGTCGGCGGCGCCCTCGGCGGCAGGCGCGGCGCCCTCGGCGGCAGGCGCTGCGCCCTCGGCAGGCGCGGTGCTTTGGGCCTCTGCGGCGGGGGCGCTCCCCTCGGCTTCGAGAGGCGCGGCGGGCGTCTCGGCCGCAGCCTGCGGCGCGGCAAGCGCGGCAGGCTGAGGTGGCTCGGGACGCTCGTCCGGTGCGGGCGCGGCCTCACCCCTGGGCTCTGGGCCGTCGCCGGCTGCTCCCTGCGCGGCGCCGCCTTCGGCCGGCGTCGGTGCCTGCGAGGCTTCGGCTTCCGGCGGCGCCCCGGCGGGCTCCGCGGCTTCTCCGCCCCCACCGGCCCCGGCTGGCGCGGCTTCTCGCTGCACGGCGGACGCGGTCTGCGCGGCGGGCGCGCCCGCCGGCACCGGCGGGGGCGCGCCGCCTGCAGGCTTTTCGCGCGCAACCGCCGGCTCCGCGTCCATCGCCGGCTCGGCCTCCTCGCCACCGGAGGCTTCGCCGCCTGCCGGCGCCTCACCGCCCGCCGGCGCCTCACTGCCCGCCGGCGCCGCGCCGCCCGTAGGCGCCTCGCCGCCCGCAGGCGCCTCGCCGCCTGCTCGCGCTTCGCCGCCGCCCGTCTCGGCGGGTGCAGCCTCTGCACCGCCCGCGGATTCCGTGCCCCCCGCAGCGTCGCCCGTGGAGCCAGCGCTCTCCGCGGCGCCGCCCCCCTCTGGCACCGCCACCTCTTGAGCCGCAGGGGCGCTGCCGGCGGCGGCCTCCACCGAGCCGCCCGCCGCAGCTTCGACCGCTGCCTTGCCCCCCACGGCCTCCGCAGCCGCCGCGCCCGGCGTTGCAAGCGCGGCGCCCGACGCACCGGCATGGGGCGCCGCCGGCGATCGGCCTTGCTCCTCGGCCACAGCGGGCGACGTTTCCTGCGGGGGCCGCGGCTTGGCCTGCTCCTCGCCGCGTCGAGCCACTGTCGTGGCGGTCCCCGCCACGGCGGCAGCGGCCGCCGCTGCCGTGGGCGCCGGTGCCGACCCCTGCTGGAGGATGTGGCTCAGCTCGTGCGCGAGCAGGCGGCGCGCAGGGGTGGCGCTCTCTCGCAGAGGCTCAACGTCGCCGCCGGCCCGCACCGGCGGCGCTGCGTCCGCCTCGCGGGCACGCTCACCCGAGCGAGGCTCCTCCTCGGCGCGCTCCTCCTCGGCGCGCTCCTCCGCCCGCGCGCCCTCGCGCGCCTCGTCGCCCCGACCTCCCGAGAGGTAGAGCGGCATTCCCGCCCGCGCGCCCGCGCTTCGCGCTTCCGCAGCGAGCTCCACGGCAGCCCCGTCGGCGCGGGTGCCTCGAGCCTTACGCCGTGAGGCCGCGTCCGACGAGCGCTTCTCGCGCTTCTTGGTCTCGAGCTGCGTGGCCATGGCAGAGGCTGACCGCCAGCTCACGATACAGGCGCACCGCCCGCCGCGCGAGCCATCTCCCCCGCGGACTTCCCCTGCCGAGCCGCGCCGCGACCGTCGGGGATGACGTGGCATTCGTCAGCATTCTCGAGTCCGGATTCACAGCGCACGAACGACGAGAACGCGCGGAGCTCATCCGAGATCTCTGGCGCCGACGGCGAATCCAACCGCTGCGATGAGGCGAGGCCGGCCGCTGTCCCATTGCGGCCCCATCACCGCGCTGCGGTCATCCGCTGTCGCGCTGATAAAGCGATGCGCCTCGATCCACTCGAACTCGTCAGCCCCGGCCAGGCGCTGCGCCCCCCACCGCCCTTTGCCCCCCGCCCTTACTTCTCCCTTCCCGCCGCCGTCGCTGCCGTCCCTGCGGCCTCGGCCCCTACCCCGCCCTTCATCACCTCCGCGAGCCACTTCGTCGCGCCCGCACACGTCCCCACCGCGCTGACCTCCCCTCCCCCGCGCCGCGCATACGGTCCTGCCACGATCGCCACGTCGCTCCCTCGCGCCGTCCACGCGATCGGCCCGAGCGACGCCCGCCGCCGGCACGCCTTTCCGAAGCGGCGCTCGATCACCTTCCCCGCCTCTGCCGCGTCGGCCGCGCTGTCGAACCGCAGCCGCCACGCGAGCGCGAACTCTCGCCGCGACGGGTCCTCCGGATCATCGCGCCGCGCCACGGCAAACCGATCCCCACCCCACCCCGCCGCCGCGCCGTTGGCCGCATCGCGGTGGGCGTACGCCGCGAACGCGATGCGCAGCGCCTGCTCGCCCATCACGTCGTCGAAGACGACGCGGAACCCTGGACCGAGCGCCGCGGCCGTCGGGACCGCCACCGCGACGGCGGGCTCCCGCGCGGCGAGCTTCTCGGGGTGGAGCAGCTGCTCGGTGGTCTCCGGCAGCGCGCGCCAGACCGCGTCGACGGAGGCCCATCCGCCCTCCCGGCGCAGCGCCTGCACGAACGCGAAGCCGTCCGTGTACGGGGCGCCCAGCGACTCCTGCAGCACGAGCGGCGTGTCGCCCACGGACGACAGCGCCGTCGACATCGCCACGAGCTTCCTGAGCATCGACTCGTCGACCTGGAACGCCGAGCCGACCAGCACATCGAACATCGCGCTCATCGCCTCGCCCTCGACGAGCGCGTGCGTGGCCGCCAGACGATCGCTGTCGCCGAGCTTGAAGTCGAGCAGCCTCCCCAGCGAGAAGCTCTGGTCCTGGAGCGCATGGACGAGCTCGTGCGCCAGCGTCTCCTCGGCCTCGGCGTCGCTGAGATCGTCGACGAGGTACATCGTCGCGTCCTCCGGCTCGTAGAAGCCCGCGATGCGGCCCTCGAGCAGGCGGTACATCCCGGCGGTGAAGTCATAGTCGGCCGGGATGAGCTCGAGCGCCGCGAGCACCTCGCGCTGATGATCGAGCACCCCGTCGGGGATCTCTCGCTCCACGTGCGCGCGGACCCGCTTCAGGATCTCCCCGCGAGCGAGCACGCGGCTCCGCACCTCGCGGTGCACCGGCAGGCCTCGCGCCTTCGCCACGCGCGCGAGCACGCGCGCGATCTCGTCGCCGGTCACGCGAGCCTCGTCCTCGTCGAGCTCCCCCTCGTCGACCCGGCCCGAGCCCCCAGCCGGAGGAGGTGCGGCTGACGCCGCAGGGCGCCCCGAAGCCTGCGCTCGCGGCGGCGCCGCAGGCGCGGTCGCCGGCGTGCAGCCCGCGAGCGCAGCCAGCCCGATCAGCAGAGCGCCCCCGACGGGCCTGGCCGCCGCGCGCGCCGCCGCCCCGAGCGGCGCGCCGCGCCGGCCGCCGCGCCTCGACGCAGCGCACGCCGGGCTCGCCGCGCAGCGCGCCGGGCTCGCCGCGGCAGCCTCTACGACCCCGCGCCGGATCACGGCTGCTCCTTGGCGGGCGTGCGGAGCGCGCGGATCGCCTCCGCGTAGCGCGCGACCCGCGCGTTGAACGGCAGATCCTCGCCCGGCGCCACGGCGCCGAACACGGCCGAGCCCGCGACGAGCGCCCGCGCACCGGCGGCGATGACCTGCCCGGCGGTCGACGGCGCGACGCCGCCGTCGACCTCGAGCGCGATGTCCAGGCCCGCTCGATCGATCGCCTGGCGCAGGCTCCGCAGCTTGGCGAGCGCCTCCGGGATGAACCGCTGGCCGCCGAACCCGGGATTGACGCTCATCACCAGCACCAGGTCGATGTCCCCCATCACGTGCCGGATCGACTCTTCCGACGTATGCGGGTTCAGCACGACGCCCGGGCTCGCGCCTGCGTCCCTGATCTGCTGGATCGTCCGGTGCAGGTGCGGCGACGCCTCGACGTGGACCGAGATCCGATCGGCGCCGGCGGCCGCGAACTCGGCGACGTAGCGCTCGGGCTCCACGATCATCAGGTGGACGTCGAGGGGAAGACGCGTCGCGGCGCGAACGGCGCGAACGACGAGGGGCCCGATCGTGATGTTTGGTACAAACCGGCCATCCATCACGTCGACGTGGATCCAGTCGGCGCCAGCGGCCTCAGCGGCCCGGACTTCCTCCGCGAGACGACCGAAGTCAGCCGACAAGATCGACGGAGCGACGATGATTTTCTCGTGACGCACGGAGTAGCGCTAGCAGGCGTGACGCGCGGCGGCTAGCCAGGGACATCCACGAGCGCGCTTACGGGGAGGCCGGCGCGGCTGCTAGGCTGCGCAGGTCTGCGCGAGACGTCGCTGTCGTGCGCGCGGACGCTGCAGATCGAAGGCAGGGATCCGAACCGTTCGAGTGAGGTGATGCATGGAGACACGGCCGCTGACGAAGCCCGACTACGACCGGATCGTGGGCGAGATCGATCGGTGGTGGGCAGGCCCAACCAGCGCGCTCGCGCACCCGATCTTCTTTTACGAGCTCGGCAGGCTCGCCCGCGTCGTCGAGGATCGCGGGCTGCTCGTCGGCTTCCTGCTCGGGTTCAGGTGCCCGGACGCGGCGATCGGTTACGTGCACCTCGTCGGCATTCACCCTGACTACCGCCGCCGCGGCGTCGGCAGGATGCTCTATGCAGCGTTCGAGGAGGACTGCCGCCGCGAGGGCTGCCGGCAGCTCAAGGCGATCACGACCCTGGGCAACGAGGGCTCGGTGCGCTTCCACGCCGCGGTCGGCTGGTCAGCGGCCGAGGTCGAGGACTACGCCGGGCCTGGACGTCCTCGGATCGTGTTCACCAAAGATCTCTAGGGCGGATCGCGCGGAGCAGGCTCGTGTTGCGGCGTACGCTCTCGACGGGGTACATCTGCTCGGAGCCGCGAGGTGAAGCGATGCGAGAAGGCGGGCATGTGCACGACGTGGTGGTAGGCGTTCTCGGGTCAACCGGCAGGACGGTCGCCGCGGGCGCCCTCGGTGCATCCAGGTGAACCGCAACCCTGAGCTGGTCGTGCAGCTGCGCGACATCGGCCTGTTCGGAGGCCTGGGCGATCACGTCCTCCAGGGCCTCGCCGACGCGCTCGAGCTGCTCGATCTGGAGCCGGGGGCCGTCGCCTTTCGCGAGGGCGACAACGGCCGCGAGATGTTCGTGCTGCTCGCGGGCGAGATGGAAGTGCTCAAGCGGTCGAAGCGCGACGTCGAGGCTCGGGTCGCTGTCCTGGGGCCGAACGACTGGTTTGGCGAGATGTCGATCCTCGACGTGATGCCCCGCTCTGCGACCGTCCGAGCGATCGCCCCGTCCCGCTTGCTGCGCGTCACCGCGCATGATCTCGACGCCCTCTACCGGCGCGATCTCAAGTCGTACACGCTGCTGGTGCTGAACATCGCGCGCGAGATGTCGCGCCGCCTCCGCGTCGCGGACAGCCTGCTCGCCGAGCTGGTAGCGAACATGCTCGACGAGTACGCGCGGCCACGGCGACCCGGGATCTGAGCCTGCACGATCGCGTCGCGGGGCACGGCTGACGGCGCGCGGCGGCCGCCGCAGACAGCCCGCTGCGGCGGCGCTCCCGAGGCCCTCTGCTGCTCTTCGGGGGCCGTCGCCCGGACGTGCCGGGGGGAGAGCCAGCGCCGCCGCGTCGGGCGACGTCGAGCGCCAGGGCTGCGGGCGCTAGGCCCCTCCGTCGCCTCATCCGCTGTCTTGACTTGTCGCTCCGCCAGCTTCGCCACCCGCGCCGCCCGCACCACCGCCGCCTGCGCCACCGGCGCCGCCCGCACCACCACCACCGCTGGCTGCGCCACCCGCGCCGCCCGCACCACCGCCGCCTGCGCCGCCCGCGCTGGCGTCGGGGCTCGCGCTGCCGGTACCACCTGCGCCCGTCGGGCCGGCTGCGCCCGCGCCCGTGCTGCCGGCCCCGCTTGAGCTGCCGGTGCTCGATCCGGCCGCATCCGGCAGGAGGCCACCGCCGCTCATTCCGTCCTCTTCACCGGTACCGCTGGCGTCGCCCCCGCCTGCGCCGGTCGCGCCGGGGTCGCTGCAATCACCGCACCCGATGCCCTCAGAAGGAGGCTCGGGTTGTGGATTGAAGCCACAGCCCGCGAGGACGACCCCGAACACAAGGACGACAAGCTGGCGCATAAGCTCCCTCCTCATAGCACCCTGCGCATTTCCCTGCCCGCCTGCGCGGCGCCCTGGTCCGTGGGAACGCTCTTCGAGCGCGATCCGTCGCCCGCTTCCTCTCGCTCGCCCTCGCCGCTGAGTCGGCGCCGCCGTCAGGCCCGGGCCGCGGGCTCGCTCAGCGGCATCCCACCTCTCCAGCGCCCCCTTCACCGCAGGGCTCGCCGACCGCGCCACCGGCACCACCCGCGCCACCGGCACCACCCGCGCCGCCCGTGCCGCTGTCGCCACCCGCACCGCCGGCACCACCCGTGCCGTCGGCGCCACCGGCACCACCCCCGCCGCCCGCCTCGCCAGCGCCACCACCGCCAGCGCCAACCGGGTCAGCGCCACCCGTGCCGGTGCTCGCGGAAGAGCCGTTGCTGGCGCCCGTGCCGCTACCACCCGAACCTGAGCTGCCGACCGTTTCGCCCGCCCCCGTGCCGCTCGACGCCCCCGAGGGATAGGGATCCCTGTCATCGATCGGCAGGTCGGGTTGCGGGTTGAAGCATCCGACCGCGAGGAACAGAGCAAGGAACAACAGGCTTCGCATGGCGGGTACGCCAAGCATTGCAATCAATATGCCATGCGAAATAGCCGGGAAGTGCCTCGATGGGTCCGCGGTTGACGCGGTGCTCAGGCACACTCTGGCACGCCGCTCGGGCGGTTGGATCCGACACTTCCCTCCGCGCCGTGCCCTGCGCCGATGGGTCCGGCGCAGGGCGTCGCCCTGGTGTCCACGACGGCAGCTCGCGGTATCGTGCGGCGTGATTTCTGAAGACCTGGGGAACGTCGCGTCGCGGCTCGAAGAGGTGAGGCGCCGGATCGCGAGCGCCGCGGTGCGGGCCGGGCGCGGGCCGGAGGAGGTGCGGCTCATCGCCGTGTCCAAGGGGAAGCCTGCGGAGGCCATCCGCGCCGCCTATGCCGCCGGGCAGCGCGATTTCGGCGAGAGCTACGCGCAGGAGCTCGTCGAGAAGGCCGAGGCGCTCGCCGACCTCGACGGGATCGTGTGGCACGCCATCGGCCAGCTCCAGCGGAACAAGGCGAAGCTCGCCGCGCGCGTCGCGCAGGTCGTGCACTCGGTCGACCGCGAGGAGCTCGCCGTGGAGCTCGATCGGCGCGCGGCCGCGCTCAACCGCACCCTCGACGTCCTGCTCGAGGTGAACGTCGGCGACGAGGCCTCGAAAGGCGGCTGCGCCCCCGGCGATTTTGCGACGCTCCTCGGCGCGGTCGGCCGGTGCGCGCACCTCCGGCCGATCGGCCTGATGACCATCGCGCCGTTCCTCGAGGACCCGAGCGACGTCCAGCCGTTCTTCGCGCAGCTGCGCGCCCTGCGCGACGCGCACGGCGGCCGGGCCGCGCTGCCCGAGCTCTCGATGGGCATGTCGCACGATTTCGAGGCAGCCATCGCGGAAGGCGCGACGTGGGTCCGCGTCGGCACCGCCATCTTCGGAGCCCGCGGATAACGCGGGCCGCGCCGCGCGCCGCAGCCCCGGCGCGGCCGAAGCGGACGCGGCGCTGCCGCGAGGCCCCGACGAATTTTCCTCCGGGCCCTCGGACAAGCCGCGCCGGGACGTTAGACTCCCCCGCGTGGTGCAGGCGAAGGCGGCGAGCAAGCCCTCCTCGATCGGCGTCGGCGTCCGCGCGGCGCTCGTGGCGACGGCGAGGTCGGCCGCGTCGCGCCTCGGCTCGGGCATCGCTGCCGGCGGCGCCGCCGCGTGCGCGCTGCTCGCGCTCGGGTGCGGGCCGGGCGCGATGCCCGCGTCGCTGCGCCACCCGCTCGTCGGGGGCGCCGCGCCGGAGTTCCACGCGGCGTCGACCGCGGCGGTCACCGTGGGCGTGCCCGGCACCCGGAGGACGCGGGTCACCGTGATCGACTTCTGGGCGTCCTGGTGCGCGTCGTGCAGCCGGACCATGCCGGCGCTCGACCGGCTCTGGCGCGACCGCAAGGCGGACGGGGTGGCCGTGATCGGCGTGAACGTCGACGACTCCGAGGCCGCCGCGGAGGCCGCCGCGTTCGAGCTCGGCGCTACGTTCCCCATCGTCGCGGACCTCGATCAGCGGCTCACCGGGACCTACGGCGTCGCCCAGGTCCCCCTCACGTTCGTCATCGACGACGCGGGCACCGTGCGCTGGGTCGGGCGCGATCCGGCGAGCGCGCGCCGCGCCGTCGAGATCCTCCTCTCGGAGCGGCCCGCGCGCGCGCGGTCGGCCTTCGAATGAGCGCGCCCCGGGGCGGCGGCGGCGCCCGACGGCGGCCCGCAGGTGACGAGCCGACCCTCTTCGACGCCGCCCGGCAGCGGGAGCCGGAGCTCAAGGCCACGGTGCCCCTCGCCGAGCGCATGCGCCCGCGCTCGCTCGAGGACATGATCGGCCAGGGCCACCTCCTCGGCGAGGGCAAGCTGCTCGCTCGCGCCATCGCGGCCGACCGGATCCCCTCCATGATCCTGTGGGGCCCGCCGGGCGCCGGAAAGACGACGCTGGCGCGCGTCGTCGCGCACACCACGAACGCCCGCTTCGTCCCCTTCAACGCCGTGCTGGGCGGCGTGCCGGAGCTCCGCGAGATCCTCGCGCAGGCGCGCGCGGCGCGCTCGTACGAGGGCAAGCGGACGATCCTGTTCGTCGACGAGATCCACCGCTTCAACAAGGCCCAGCAGGACGCATTCCTCCCGCACGTCGAGGACGGGACGATCACGCTGATCGGGGCGACCACCGAGAACCCCTCGTTCGCGGTCAACGCGCCGCTCCTCTCGCGGTGCAAGGTCTTCCGGCTCCAGGGCCTCGACGCCTCGGAGCTCGTCGAGCTCCTGCGCCGCGCCCTCGAGTCGCCCGCCGGGCTCGCCGGCGCGGTCGCCGCCGACGACGACGCGCTCTCGGCGATCGCGGCGCTCGCGCAGGGCGACGCGCGCAGGGCGCTCACCACGCTGGAGATCGCCGCGGACGAGGCGGCGCGCGCGGGCGCGTCCACCATCACGCGCGAGGCCATCGCCGGCGCGAGCGAGCACAAGACGCTGCTCTACGACAAGGCCGGCGAGGAGCACTACAACGTCATCAGCGCCTTCATCAAGTCGATGCGCGGCTCCGATCCCGACGCCGCCATCTACTGGCTGATGCGCATGATCGAGGCCGGCGACGACCCGCTCTTCCTGCTGCGCCGGATGATGATCTTCGCCTCCGAGGACATCGGCAACGCCGACCCGCGCGCCCTGGAGATCGCCGTCGCGGCGGACGCCGCGTTCCGGCGCATGGGCATGCCGGAGGGGCTCTACCCGCTCACGCAGGCGGCGCTCTACCTCGCCACGGCCCCGAAATCGAACGCCTGCAAGACCGCCTGGCAGTCGGCGCAGGCCGCCGTGCGCGAGCACGGCGCGCTCCCGGTCCCGCTCACGCTGCGCAACGCGGTCACGCGGCTGATGCGCGACGAGGGCTACGGCGAAGGCTACCGCTACGCGCACGACGAGCCGGGCGGCGTCGCGCAGGGCGAGACCTACCTGCCCGAGCCGCTCGCGGGCAGCCGGTTCTACGAGCCGACAGACCGCGGCTACGAGCGGACCATCGGCGAGCGCCTTCGCCGGGTCCGCGGCGAAGGAGAGGGCGGCTAAGGCGCGGCCCGAGCTCCGCCGCGCGCCGCCCTCACGGCGTCACGGCTCGTCGTCGTCGCCGCCCGCGCCGGCGAGCGCCTGCTGGAGCTCGCTCAGCGCGTGCTGATCTCCCTTGCCACGCGCGACCACGATGCCGTCGGCCAGCCAGGCGCGCCCTTCGTCCAGGCGGCCCGCCTTCACCAGCATCGTCCCGCACATGAGGTACATCGGCACGTAGCTCGGATCGATCGCCCGGAGCGCTCCGAACGTGGCGAGCGCGTCGTCGTGGCGTCCTTGCCCCGCGTACTCCAGCGCGAGCGCGTACCAGTGGAACGGATCCTTCGACCCATCCCGGGTCATCTTCTCGAGCATCAGCAGCCGCTTGCTCACGTCGCCTCCACAACCCCGATGAACGGCAGGTTCCGATAGCGCTCGGCCCAGTCGAGCCCGTAGCCGACCACGAATTTGTCCTCGATCGTGAAGCCCAGGTAGTCGATCGGCACCTCGACCCGCGCGCGCGCCGGCTTGTGCAGGAGCGCGCAGACCTTCACGCTGCTCGGCATCCTCGTGCGGAAGAGCTGGAGCAGGTGCGAGATCGTGAGGCCCGTATCCACGATGTCCTCGATGAGGAGGATGTCCTCGCCCTCGATCGGGCGGGTGAGGTCCTGCGTGATCTGGACGACGCCGGTCGAGGCCGTGCCCTCGCCGTAGCTGCGCACGCCGAGGAACTCGATGCGCACCGGGAGGTCGATGTGGCGCGCGATGTCGGCGGTGAACACGAAGCTCCCCTTGAGCACGGAGACGAGCACGAGCCGGCGCTCCGCGTAGTCCCGGGTGATCTGCGCGCCGAGGTCGCGCACGCGAGCGCCGATCTGTTCGGCGGACAGGAGCGTCCGGACATTCGCCATGGTGCCCGCTAACATCGCGGCGCCCGCGCCACCAGCGCCGAGGCAGGCCTCCCGCGCCACGCCGCGATCCCGATCGCGCGGCCCGGATCGCGCGGTCGCTCTGCTGCTGCCCCGGTCGAAACTGGGGTAGTCTCTGCGCCGCCCGCGATGCCGCTCCCTTCTCTGCCCGACGCTCCCCCGCACCTCACCTCGCGCACCCCGCTGTCCGTCCGCTTCTGCGAGACGGATCTGATGGGCATCGTCCACCACGCGAACTACGTCATCTACCTGGAGGCTGGCCGCATCGACTGGCTGAAGCGACGCGGCCTCTCCTACGAGGAGATGGTGCGGCGCGACCTTCACCTCGCGGTCGCGGAGCTGCGGATCAAGTACCGCCAGGCCGCGCGGTTCGGCGACGACCTCGTTGTCGAGACGACCTGCCGCGAGGTCCAGCGGGTCACCGCGCGCTTCAGCTACCGGATCCTCCGGGGCGAGGACGTGATCTGCGACGGCGACATCCTCCTCGCGTGCCTTGGGTCGAACCTGACGCTGACGCGGATCCCCGACGACATCGTCCAGCTCCTGGCGAGCCCCGAGACGACGGCCGATCGCTAGGGCAGGGGGCCTGGCCGCGCCGTCCGCCGCCTCCGGTTCAGCCGCCGCCGTCGCGTCAGTCGCCGTCCGCCGCCCCGGCCTCGGCCCCGCTGCGCACGATGCGCGCCGGCATCTCGACCGTCTGCGGCGGCTCGATGCGCTCGCCGAGGAACGTGCGCCACTGGACGATGTAGCGCCCGCGCTGGGGCCCGATGACGTAGCGCTCGCTCGCCTGCGGCACGGCGACCGCGGGGATGCCGTCGACGAGCAGGTAGAGCAGCGCGTCGGTCTGGTTGACCGCGACGAAGCCCTCGCCGGGCGCGCCCGGGTCGACGCTCGCGGGCAGCTGGAGCGGCTCTGCTCGGATGGCCGCGAGCTCGTCGCGCGTCAGGAAGACGCCGCCCTGCGCTGACGGGAGCCCGGCGGCGGCGTACGCGGCGCTCGGGGGCGGCATGAGCATGTCGGTCGAGGTCAGGTCCGTTCGCCGCGCGATCGACGTGGCCTCGAACGCGATGCCGCCGCCGCCTTGCCAGGCATAACTCGCGTAGAGCGGCACCTCGCCCGCCACGCACTCGGGCGACTTCGGATCCACGCCGAGGATCTCCAGCAGCGCCCGGCAGAGCAGCGGCCCCCCGTCGCCGGCCTCGGGCACCCTGCCGAGCTCGATGTACAGCGCGCCGAGGCTCGCGTGCACCTCGACCTTGCGGACGTCGACCTCGAGCCGCTTGCCGTCGCCGACCGGACGCGCCGAGCCCGTCGACAGCGGCGTCACGTCGACGCGCCGCTCGCCGAGCAGCGTGCGGAGCGCCCCCGGCGGCACGACCCGGTACTGGGTCAGGGACGGCCAGAGCAACACCTCGCCGTACACATCGTGGCGCGCGCGGAGCTCGGAGCCCACGGGCAGCGGGAGCGCCCGCGACGTGAAAAGGACCCGCATGCGGCCCGTCTCCGCGAGCTCGATCTTCCACGTCAGCTCGGTGAGCTTCTGCGCCGCGTGGATGCCGGCGGCGGCCACCTCGGGCGCCTTGAGGGCCTGCGGCACGTCGCGGAAGCGGAAGGCCGCCTCGAGCGTGACGCCGGGGAGCTCGCGGGGCGAGAGCGCGTCCTCCGGCAGGGGCGTGGCGGGCGCGAGCGGCAGCGGCGACTGCGAGCTGGCCTCGGACATGATGAGCCGGCCGTAGTCGTCGGCGATGATCTTCGCGGTCGCCTCGCCGACGGAGGCGTCGAGCAGGTCCGGCGTCTCGTTCGCGAGCGGCGCGGGAAGGATCTTCGCGTTCGGGCTCGCGCCGGCCTCCACGAAATCGACGGGCTGGTGGCGCGACGGCTCGCACGCGGCGGCGGCGAGCAGCAGGAAGGCCGCGGCGACGCGCGTGGGGATCACGGTTCCGGCGCGGACGTCGATCACGGCTCCCGCTCGAACGAGTGGATCACGTGGACCCGCGGATCGAGCGGCGGCGGGTCGGGCGCGCACTGCGTGTCCAGGAAGACCGCGGCGCACCGGGGATGGCAGCCCAGCAGCAGGTTGCAGTTGGCCGCCTCGTTGTCGAACACCGCGATGACGTGCCCGAGCCGCGAGAGCTGCGGCGCGACGCTCCGCTTGAACTCTGTGTCGGGCATCTCGAACCTCGGCTTCACGACGAGCTCGGTGCCGATGACCCCGATGGGGAAGCCGAGGTCGCGCAGGCTCGCGAACGAGCCGAGCGCCATCTTCGGCAGATCGCGGCCGGTGAGGTACACGAGGGTCGCCCCCGCCGCGTGGCAGTCGCGCGCGTACTGGCTCGCGCCAGGCACCTCGACGTCGTGCCGGATGTGCGGATCGTTGAAGAAGCGGGCCCGCCAGAAATCGAACGCGTGCAGGTGGAGCGCCTCGTCATGGATGCCGAGCCGCTGCAGGTTGTCCTGAAACCCGTACACGATGCCGTCGGGCGACGCGCGCTCGAGGAGGGCCGCGGCGTGGGGGTGCTTGCGGCGCCACTCCTCCGCCAGCTCGTGGAGGATCGCCACCACCCGCGGCCGGTTGTCCATGAGGGTGCCGTCCAGATCGAAGACGATCACCGGAGGCCCCGCCGACCGGTCGGCCGCGCGCTCGACGATGGATCCCAGGAGCCGCGTCCGCTCGAGAGGGACGAGGCGCTTCTCGTAAAACAGCGTGCTCAATGTCGTCGCGCCGCGGAAACGCGCATCTTCCGCGCGGCTCCTCGCGCGGCACCGTAGCGCGAACTCGCCCTTCCCAGAAGCCGAGGCGCCCACCCCCTCGCCAGGCCCTGTGACCCGGCGGTAAGTGTGCCGAAACATCCTACATTGTTGGCCAATCCATTCCGTTCTTCATAGGATTTTCCAAATCGGGACCCCTCGAGGCTCCGAAGGAAGGCCCATGCAGAACCGCATCAAGACCGCTCTGGCCCTGGCGATGGCGCTGACCGCTGTGGCGGGCTGCTCGAAGACCCCTCGCGATCGCCTGCAGGGGCGCTGGTATGGCGACGCGATCGAGAACGCTCCTGTGGAGCAGCTCACGAAGGCGACCGGATGGGTGAAGGGAACGGCGCTCGAGTTCAACGGGAGCAAGGTGACGGTGACCGTGCCCGCGGAGACGCCGCGCAGCGGCACCTTCAAGGTGAGCAAGGTCGACGGGGATCAGGTGACCGTCGCGTTCCTCCGTCCGGAGGGCGGGCTCGATGAAGCGGAGTTCCGCTTCGCCACGGATCAGACGCTGCGCTGGGAGATCGGCGACGGCCGCACCATCCTGCTGACGAAGGCGAAGAACTGAGCCCGACGCCGCGTCCGCCCGGCGCTGCCGCCGGGCGCCGCTGCCGGGCGCTCCTGCCGAGCGCCCCGGCTGAAGCGCGCGCTCGGCCGCCTACCGCCGCACCCGCTCCCTCCGCACCCGCGTGAGCCACCGCGCCTCGCCGCGCTCGCCGTCCCGCGCGAGCAGCACCACCACGTCCTCCGAGAGCGGCCCGGTGAGGCGCCGCCGCGCTTCCTCGATGGAGCGCACCTCGACGCCGTTCACGGACAGGAGCCGATCGCCGGGCTCGATGCCGGCCTCCTCGGCCTCGCTGGCCGGGGGCACCGACACCACGGTCACGGTCTTTCGCTCCTCGCCGAGCGTCACCGCCAGGCTCCCCGCGCCCTTCGGGTCTTGCCGCGCGCCGTCTCCCGGCAGCGCGATCCTCACGCGCTCGGTCGTCCTGCCGGCCCGGACCTGCACCGGCTGCGACTCGGCGCGCCCGAGATCCGCGCTGTACGCCTCGATGACCGCCGAGCCCTCGGGCAGGCCGCCGAGCTGGAACCGCCCGTCGCGGTCGGTGGTCACGACGCCCGGCGGCAGCGGGCCGAGCGGCAGGTACGTCGGCACGCGGTCGCGCGCGACGCGGGCCCCCGCGACCGCATCGCCGCGCTGATCGACGACCTGGCCGGCGACCTCGCCCGCCTCGGACAGGTCGATGCGCCCGAGGTCCGTCGGGCGATCCCGATCGCCCGCGATCGTGACCCGCAGCGTCGCCGGCGCATACCCGTCGCGGCTCACCGTCACGCGGAACTGCCCCGGCGCGAGGTCGCCGAGCGTGAACGCGCCCTCCGCGTCGCTCGTGGCGCGGCGCGGTCCCGTCGGCGAGAACAGCGTGATCCGCGCGCCCTCGAGCCGCTCCCGCCCGCCGCGCCCGGTCACCGTGCCGGTCGCCTTGAGGGCGGCGCCCATCTCGAGCCGCAGCTCCTTCGGCGCGGCGTCGACCTGCTCGACGCGCGGGGACTTGCCGGAGCGCACGAGGCTGATCCGGAGCGGCAGGCCGGCGGCGTCGGGCAGCAGCGCGTCGCCGTCGTCGTCCGTGAAGAGCGTCTTGCGGAGCGGAACGGCGACGTCGAGCGAGAGGACGCGCACCTCCGCGCGATCGAGCGGGTAGCCGCGATCGTCGGTGACGTGGATGGCGACCGCCTCGCGCACCTTCGGGAGCACGACCTCGATCTCCTTGCGATCGCGCTCCGGGACCTCGACGACGAGCCGCGCCACGACGTCCCCCGGCGACTCGGCCCGGGAGACCGAGACGAGCACCTCGTCGGGGACCGCGGCGAAGGCGAACGTGCCGTCGTCCGCGGAGTACGTCACCCGCTCGAGCGAGCCGGCGGTCGCGGCCAGCTCGACGCGCGCGCCGGCGACCGGCTTGCGGTCCTCCTCGAGCACGCGGCCCTCGAGCAGGCCGCCCTGGCGCATCACCACGCGCACGTGCGCCTCGCCGCCCGGCTGCAGGGTCACGATCTCGCTGGGCGTCTCGACGTACTCGGGGTGCCGGACGATGGCGTGGACGCGCCCAGGGGTGACGGGCTCGGCGCGGAACGTGCCGTCGGCGCGCGTGACCCACGGCTCGCCCGACCGCACCGAGGCGGCCGGCAGGGCCGTGTCGCCGCGCGGCAGGTCGGGGATGGGGCCCGGCATGACCCCGAGCTCGCCCGCGGGGATCAGCGGCGCCGGGCCGGGCAGGGCGCGCTCGAACTGCTCGTCCCTGAACTCGGCCATCGCGGTGGTCTCGTCGATGGGCATCCCCTCGGCGTCGGCGCCGACGACCTCGATCGTCGCGCCCGGGACCGGGTAGCCGCGGTCGTCGACGACCTCGCCCACGAGCGCGCCGCCGCGGAGCAGGGGGATGCGCACCTCGACGGCGCCGGCGTCGACCTGCACGGCGTTCCTCGGCACGAAGCCGGCCGCCAGGGCCGAGGCGCTCGCGTACCCCGGCGCGATGGGCCCGAGCGTCACGGACCCGTCGTCGCCCGTGCGGCCGTGCAGCGGGAACGCCGACAGGCCCTGCTCGACGAGCACGACGTTCGCGCCCTTCACGGGCGGCGCGTCCTCGCCGTCGCCGTCGGTCACGAGGAGCCGCACGTGGCGGCCGGGCCCGAGGACGAGCTTCACCTCCTTGCCCTCGCCGCGCCGCACGGGCACGGCCAGCGCGGTCGCGCTCACGGCGGCGCCGCGCCGGGCCTTGAGGTCGTACACCCCGTCGCGGAGCCCGGCGATCCTCGCGGCGCCGGACGCGTCGGTGGTCGTGCTGCGCGCCGGCCACAGGCCGGTGCCGGCGGCGAGCACGGTCGCGCCTTCGGCCGGCTGCCCCTCCGCGTCCACCACGCGGACCGTGAGCGCGCCGAGCCGATCCATGCGGAGCCTGAGCGGCGCCGGTCCGGGCACGATGCCCGTCCGCACCGTGTCCTCGAAGCCGAGCGCCGACGCGCGCACGACGTAGGGCGCCGCCCCGAGCCGATCGAGCCGCGCGCGGCCGCCGCCTTCTGTCGTCGCCACGAAGGGGAGGGGATCGGCGGTCGCGACCGTCACCTCGGCGCCGTCGATCGGGCGCTCGGCGTCGTCGACGACCAGCACGTCCAGCACCTTCGCGGGCCGCAGCACGAGCTCGACGGCGCGGGGGCCTGGCTCCAGCGCGACGCGGGTCGAGGCGCGGGCCCGCTCCGCGCCGTACGCCATGATCCAGGCCTCCCCGGAGGGCAGCCCGGCGAACCGGGCCTCGCCCGCTGGATCGGTCGCCTGCTCGCCAGCGAAGTAAGCGCGGTCCTCGCGCATCGCGAAGACGCGCACGGTGGCGTCCTTCAGCGGGCGCCCCTGCTCATCGCGCACGGTGGCGGTGAGCTCTGCCGCGCGCCCTTCCACCCACGCGGGCACCGGCGGCGCCGGGATCGGCGCCCGCGGCAGGAACCGCGGCCCCAGATCGCGCAGCGTTGTCGCGGCGAGGAAGCAGATCAGCGCGGCGATCGCGGCCAGGACGGTATCCAGCCGCGACCGGCGCTCGGGCGGGTCCGCTTCCGCTGCGGGTTGCTTGTCCTGCTCGGCCACGGCCTGGATTTTTACTCCGGATCCGTGAAAACGCCGAACGTCCAGGCGTCGTTCCCGCGCAGTGGCCCGATCTCGCGACGTCGCGCCGATGTCCCGAGATCAGGCCTGGCGGCCGTGGTGCTGCTCGATCACGGCCTGGATCTCCTCCTCGGACAGGATGTGGTCCGTGGCCTTGGCCTTCGCCAGGATGGCGTCGACGAGCTCCTTCGAGGGCTCGATCTTCCGCTGCCGGAGCCAGTAGTTCACGTTGGAGGCCCCGGACATGTAGCCCACGCAGATCTCCTGCTTCCGCCCGAACATGCCGGCGGGGACGCCGGAGTAGACCCTGTCGGCCATCCAGGAGTCGCCCTTCGACTCGGCCTTGATGATGGCCGCCGCGTGCACGCCGGTCGCCGTGCGGAACGCGTCCCGTCCGACCAGGGGATAATTGATGGGCACCTCCCAGCCGACCGCCTGCGCGGCCGTCGTGCAGTACTCGAGGAGGTGGGTGAGGTCCTGGTGCTCGAGGAGGCCGAGGAGCTTCATGTTGAGCAGGATGAGCTCCATCGCGGCGTTGCCGACCCGCTCGCCGATCCCGAGCGCGGTGCCGTGCACCCGGTCCGCGCCGAACTGGAGCGCCCAGATCGCGTTCTCGAGCGCGAGGCCGCGATCGTTGTGGCCGTGCCAGTCGATGCCGACCGACGCCCCGGCCCCCGCGACGATGGCCCGCGTGAAGTTGATGAGGTTGCGGACCCCATCCGGCGTCGCGTGCCCGACGGTATCGCACAGGCACAGCCGGGACGCGCCGTGATCGATGGCGACCTTGAAGAGCGTCGCCAGCACCTCGGGGCGCGAACGCGTCGTGTCTTCCGTGACGTAGGCGACGGGGAGCCCGGCCTTCACGCCCGCGTCGATCGCCGCGGCGCTCCGCTGGGCGATGAGGTCGACGTCCCACGCCTCCGCGAGCTGGCGGATCGGGCTCGATCCGATGAAGGCGTAGATCTCCACGGGGATCCCTGCGCGCTGGGAGATCTCGATCATCGGCGTGATGTCCGAGACGACCGTGCGGCCTGCGCAGGCGACGCGGAGCGGCAGGTTGTTGTCTGCCACCTCCCTGCACATCCGGAGCACGTCCTCGAAGGCCCGCTGCGAGCTGCCGGGCAGGCCGACGTCGGCGATCTGGATGCCGATCTTGGCCATCAGGTGGAGCAGCTTGAGCTTGCTCTCGATGTTCGGGTCGGCGACCGAAGGGTTCTGCAGGCCGTCGCGCAGGGTCTCGTCGAAGAAGCCGATGTCCTTCGGAATGACCCTCCCGACGCGACCCACCTCGTTCCAGTCGTAGATGAGCTCGGCCGGGCGGATACCGGAGGCAGTGATCGCCATGCTCTATTATAGGAGCGCCGCGCTCGACGCCGAGCCTGAAACGAAGCGCTTCCGGGGCGCTCGACATGACGCAAGGCGCTGGTGAAGACGCGGACATAGATGCTGGCAACTCCACGTGGCAACTCCGCGTCGCGATGCTGCGTCGCAACGCCGCAACGAGCGCTCCGTCACATCGTCACCTCGCCACCTCGAGCGCCGCGTTGAGCACGAGGGCGCGGGGCAGGGTGCAGCCCAGCCATAAATAGCGCCGGGGCGAGGACAGAGCAGGCGGCCACGAGCGCGCTGCGCTGCGCGATGCGGCTCCCGGCGGCGCGGGCCGGCTCGGGTGTGCGGCGAGCGCTCGGTCGAACGTTCGGTTGAACGTTCGATTGCGCGCTGCGGTGTGCTGGCCCTGCGCGCCTGGCAAGCCTAAGCTTGCGGCCACGACGATGTGGCAATCCCTACCTGAGTTCGGGACCGGCGTCCTTTACGCCATTCTGGTCACCGCGGCGTACACCTTCGCCGTTGGGCTCGCGTCGGCGCGCGGGCGGCCGCGGCTGCTCCAGGCGGCCCGCCTCGGCGCGTACGGCACGATCGCGCTGGTCGGCCTCGCGGTGCTCGTGCTGGCGTACGCCTTCGTCAGCCACGATTTCCGCATCGCCTACGTCGCGCAGTACAGCGACCGGTCGATGAGCACGCCGTACCTCATCGCGGCGCTCTGGGGCGGGCAGGACGGCTCGCTGCTCTGGTGGATGTTCCTGACCGCGGTGTTCTCGGGGGCGTGCGTCGCCTGGCTGCAGCGCCGGTACCTGGAGCTCCAGCCCTACGTCATCGCGACGCTGATGAGCGTCCTGATCTTCTTCGCGGCGCTGATGATCTTCGCGGTGAACCCGTTCCGGACGAGCGTGGCGGGCGCCCCGCTCGACGGCAACGGGCTGAACTACCAGCTGCGCAACTTCTACATGATCATCCACCCGCCGAGCCTCTACATCGGCTTCACGAGCGCGGCGGTCCCGTTCGCGTTCGCGATCGCCGCGCTCGCAACGGGCCGGCTCGACAGCGAGTGGATCGTGGCGACGCGCAAGTGGATGCTCTTCTCCTGGCTGTTCCTCTCCATCGGCAACGTGCTCGGGATGCTGTGGGCGTACGAGGAGCTCGGCTGGGGCGGCCCGTGGGCGTGGGATCCGGTCGAGAACGCCGCGTTCCTCCCGTGGCTCACCGCGAGCGCCTACGTCCACTCGACGATGATCCAGGAGCGCCGCGGCATGCTGAAGGTGTGGAACGTCTCGCTCATCTGCGGGACGTTCTTCCTCACCATCTTCGGCACCTGGCTCACGCGGTCGGGCCTCATCGCGAGCGTCCACTCGTTCGCCCAGTCCGGCATCGGCATCTGGTTCGTCGGCTTCATGGCCGTGATCGTGGCGACGTGCACCGCGCTGATCGTCTACCGCCTGCCGCGGCTGCGCAGCGACGGGCAGTTCGAGTCGATGCTGTCGCGCGAGGCCGCGTTCCTCTTCAACAACTGGGGCCTCTTCAGCATCATGATCTTCATCGCGGTCGCGACGGTGTGGCCGCGCATCAGCGAGTGGCTGCTCGATCAGAAGTCGACGCTGGGGCCGACGTTCTACAACATGTGGCTGCCCCCGGTCGCGCTCGTGGTCTTCCTGCTCATGGGGGTCGCGCCGCTGCTCGGGTGGCGGAAGACGTCGCCGGAGCTCTTCCGGAAGAGCTTCCGCTGGCCTGTGCTGGTCACGGTCGTCACGGCGGCGCTCCACCTGGCGCTCGGGAAGCGGGTGGGCTTCGCCCCGTTCGTCGCCGTGGACCCGATCTACCCGGGCCAGCTCGGCGACGCGCTCGCGAAGCTCGCGTCGACCTACCCGTTCTTCACGGTGTCCATCGCCGCGTTCAACGTCTCCGTGGTCGTCCAGGAGTTCGCCCGCGGCATCGGGGCGCGCCAGAAGCGCGGGAGCGAGTCGCTCTTCGCCTCCTTCTACAACCTGATCGCCAGGTCGCGGCGCCGCTACGGCGGCTACATCGTGCACGTCGGCATCGCGGTGATGTTCCTCGGGTTCGCCGGCCGCGCGTGGGGTGTCGACAAGGAGATCAGCCTCCACCCGGGCGAGTCCGTGCAGCTCGAGGAGTACCGCCTCACCTACGCTGGCCCGCGCATGGAGGTCGACAGCGAGAAGCGGATGGTCTTCGCCGACCTCGACGTCGAGCGCCACGGCGCGCCGGTCGGCCGGATCAGCCCGGCGAAGTTCATCTACAAGGCGTCCCCGGAGGCGCCGTCGACCGAGGTCGCGCGGCACATCACCGTCAAGAACGACCTCTACGTGATCATCGGGATGGCGAACCCGCAGACGAAGGTCGCTTCGTTCCAGATCCACGTGAACAACCTGATCTCGTTCATGTGGTTCGGCGCGGGGATCCTCATCCTCGGGGCGCTCATCGCGATGTGGCCCGACATCTCGCTCGAGGAGGCCGGCGCGTTCGGCTATGTGCGGGCGGCGGGGTCCGTCACGGCGTCGGTCGTGTTCGCCTTCCTGCTCGCCGGCGGTCCGTCGCAGGCCTACGGGCACTCCATCCAGGAGGGGCTCGGGCGGCCTGTCCTGCTCGCGCCGGGCGCAGCGGACGGCGACGTCGGCGCCCCGGGCTCCGGCGCGTCGGTTGATCCCGGGCGGGCGCCCGCGATCGGTGCCATCCTCCCGACCGCTGCCCCGTCGAGGCAGCCGGCGTTCGAATGAGCCGCACGCGAAGACTCCTCCAAGGCATCACCCTCCTCGTCGCGGGCGCCCTCGCCCTCGTCGTCCTGCTGCGCTCGCCGGAGTTCGCCCACGGGCAGCAGCTCGGCGAGGGGATGCAGCGCACGGGCGTCGTAGGCATCGCGAACGACATCGAGCGCAAGCTCTTCTGGAGCCTGATCTGCACGTGCGGCTGCCCGCGCGAGACCCTCGGGACGTGTACGTGCGGCACCGCGCACGAGCGCCGCGACCAGCTCCGCGCGGCGCTCGCGTCGGGGCTGTCGATCGAGGCCATCCAGGCCGCCTACGCCGAGCGCTACGGGCCGGAGGCGCTGGCCGTGCCGCCGAACAAGGGGAGCCAGCGGCTGCTCTACCTCTTCCCGCTCGGCGCCATCGTGGTCGGCGCCGGCATCGTCATCGCGACGCTGCGCCGATGGAAGCGGCGCAGCGACGAGGCGGGCGCCGCCGGCGAGCAGCGATCCCCGAAGGGCGTTGTCCCCGGCGCGCGTGACGATTACGACGACAAGCTCGACGAGGAGCTCAAGAGCCTCGACCGCGAAGACCGCGAAGACCGCTGATGAGCGCCGAACAGTCCGCAAAAAGCGCCGCCTCGGCCACGGCCGACGAGACCGTGACCCGGGGCACTGACTCGCCGCTGGAGCGGCAGATCGTGCACTACGCCCGCTTCGGGCTGCCGCTCGTGGCGCTCGTCGGCGCCGGCGTCGCGGGGCTCGTCGCGGGGCCACCCGCGGCGATCCTCGTGCTCGCGGGCGGCGCGCTCGTCGCGGTCATCGCCATCCTCTGGGCGAGCCTCCGCGTGCTGGTGGGGGAGACGCCGCTGAGCGGGGCCGACGCGTACGCGATCGGCGCGCCGCGCACGGAGGAGGAGCAGAAGCAGGCCGTCCTGCGCGCGCTCAAGGACCTGGAGTTCGAGCGGAGCGTCGGGAAGATCAGCGACGAGGATTACGCCGAGCTCGTCACGAAGTACCGCGCGGAGGCCAAGCGGCTCCTGCGCCTGCTGGACGCCGACGCGCAGCCGCGGCGCGAGCAGGTCGCGGGGCTCGTCGCGAGGCACCTCCGGCGCGCTGGGCTCGAGGACGACGCGCCCGAGGCGGAGCCGGGCGAGGACGCCGGCGCGGGCGAGCCGGAAGGCGCCGCCGCGGAGGCCAGGCCGGGGAAGGGGAGGCGCGCCAAGGCCAAGCGGCTGGAGACGCCGGAGGGCAATCGGGAGCCGGCGGCGGACGGCGAGCGCGACGAGACCGCGGCGACGTCGGAGCGCGCGGCGACGCGGGCCGCGGCGTGCGGGGTCTGCGGCACGCTGAACGACGAAGACGCTGTGTTCTGCAAGAAGTGCGGGACGAAGTGCGCGCCCGGCGCGCCTCAGGACGACCAGGCTGCGACGGGCGACGCCGCGGCCAGCGTCGACGAGAACGACGGCAGGAGGGCTTCGTGATGCGCAGGACCGGAACCGCGCTGGCCGCGATCGCCGCGCTGAGCATGACCGCCGCGCAGGCGGTGCAGGCGCAGCCAGCCGCGTCGGCGCAGCCCGCAGCCGGCAAGGCCGCTCCAGCGCAGCCCGCAGCCGGCAAGGCCGCTCCGGCGCAGCCCGGGGCGGCGAAGCAGGATGCGAAGCCGTCGGCGGGAGCCGCGCCTGTCGGCACCGGCAGCCCTGCCGCGAGCGCGACGGCCGCGGCCGCGGGCGCGGCCGACGCCGGGAGCGCCCTTCCGCCGGGGCATCCCGAGGTGGGGGAGGGGCTCCCTTCCGGCCATCCGCCCGTGGGAAAGCCTCCCGCGGGAGACGCCGCGTCCCGGCGCGCATCAGAGCAGCTGACGGGCCTGTTCGATGCGCCCGACGACACCGTCCAGGAAGATACCGGGCTTCCCCCCGGCGTCCTCGTGCTCACCGTGCAGGACCCGGACGGGCGGCCCGTCCCTCGCACCTCCGTCGATATCGACGTCCTGCAGAGCTCGGTGGCGAGGGGCGACTCGCGCGAGCGCATGAGCCGAGAGACGGACGACGCGGGCACCCTCCGGCTCGAGAACCTCACGATCGGCAACGGCACGAGCTACGGCATCTCGGTCACGCGCGACGGCGCGACGTTCTCGCTCCCGCATTTCGGGCTGAACGCCGAGGCCGGAAAGCGGGCCGTGCTCCACGTCTACGACGCCACGCCGGACGTGAGTCGCCTGATGGTCGGGACGCAAGGCATCGTCTACCTCCAGCTGCGGCAGGACTCGATCTCGGTGGAGCAGCTGTTCCAGGTCTTCAACCTCGGCCGCGTCGCCTGGCTGCCCGACGAGACGTTCGCGCTCCCGCGCGACTACAAGGCCTTCAACAAGAGCGAGGGCATGGAAGAGGAGATGCGCTTCGAGGAGGTCAAGGGCACCGGCGTGGCGCTGCGCGGCACCGTGAGCCCTGGCCGTCACGAAGGGCAGTTCCGCTGGCAGGTCCCGCTCCAGGGCGAAGAGCGCCAGACGATCCGCATCGAGCTCCCCCCGCGCATCGCCCAGATGCGGGTGATGGCCGAGGCGTCGACGTCGATGACGCTGAACGTCGCCGGCTTCCCGGCGGCCCAGCGCACCCAGAACCGGGACGGGAAGAAGATCCTGATCACCGAGATGCAGGGCACCCGCACGGAGGGCGGGCTGAAGGTCATCGAGATCACGCTCGGCGGTCTGCCGACGCCGGGCGTGGGCCGGTGGATCGCGCTGCTGCTGGCCGGCGCAACCGTGATCGCCGGGGCCGCGCTGAACCTGGCCCGACGGCGCGAGCAGGATCGCGGGCCCGACGACGAGGAGCGGCGGGAGCTGATCGAGGCGCGGAACGCGCTGCTCGACGAGTTCGTCGCGCTCGAGCGCGCGCGGAAGCGGGGCGACGTCGGTCCCAAGACGTACGACCGTGTCCGTGCGGCGCTCCTCGACGCGCTCGCGCGCATCGTGGCCATGATCGAGGCCAGGCCGGCGCGCGCTGCGCGCAAGACGACGGCTGGCGCGCGCGAGGCTGCCGGCGCGCTCAAGGCGGACGCCGCGGGCTCCCCGCGCCCCTGAAGGGCGGGGGCGGCACCGGACGTCGGACCGATGCCGGGGTGGAAGGCCGGTCTCGCCGCGGGCGCAGCCCTCCTGCTCGGCGCCGTCGTCGTGCTCGCGCTCCGTGGCGCGGGGCCGCCCGCGCGCTGCGCGCCGGGGATGGTCGCGCTCGGCCCGCGATGCTGCGGTGAAGGCCAGCGCCTCGACGCCGGCCGCTGCGCTGGCGCGCCGACGCGCTGCAGCGCCGGCCTCACGGTGACCGCCGCTGGTTGTGTCGCGCAGAGCGCGATCGTCCGCATCGCCGCCGGGACGCTGCGCCTCGGGCCGAGCGACTGGGAAGCGCAGGGAATCGTCGACCCGCGCGCGGTGTTCGTCCCGGCGTTCTCGCTCGACGCGTTCGAGATCACCGAGCAGCGCTATGCGGCCTGCGTGGAGGCCGGCGCGTGCGCCCCGCTGCCGCTGCGCGGTGAGCCCGGCGTCCCTGTGACAGGCATCACCCTGGCGGAATCGGCTCGGTACTGCGCCTTTGCGGGCGGGGCGCTCCCCTCGCGTGATCAGCTCGCCTTCGCTGCGGCGGGCCCCTCGGGCCGCCGGTACCCGTGGGGAGACACCGGCGCGGTCTGCCGGCGCGCCGCCTTTGGCCTGCGCGCGGGCCCGTGCGGGTGGGGCGCGACGGGCCCCGAGCTCGCTGGTTCGCGCCCTGACGGCGCCGCCGTACACGCGGATGGGCGGGTGTTCGATCTGGCCGGCAATGTCGCCGAGTGGGCGGCCCCCGAGCCGCCCGAGGGCGAGTTCTCGGGAACTCACGGCGGATCATGGACGGATGGGGCCGCGGCGGCGCTTCGCACCTGGAATCGTCGGCTTGTCCCGGTATCCATCCGAGCGCCGGATCTTGGCTTCCGGTGTGTCTATCCACCGTAGCGCTCGCAGCGCGCCCAGCTCGCCGGCGCGCCCGTGGAGGGGGGCGGGGGGACGGGGTGGGATGGGGCAAGGCGGCAAGGCGACGATCGGGCAAGGCGAGGGTGGGGGAGGGGAGGGGGAAACAACCTCGCTTCCCGCGCGCAAAACCTTCCGGAAACGCGCTCCGTCGGCTCCGGATGGAGTTAGAGTCGTGAGTCCCAATGACTGTCGCGCTTCTCTCGATCGGGACCGAGCTCACCCGCGGCGAGATCATCAACACCAACGAGGCCTGGCTCGCTGCCGAGCTCACCGCAGCGGGCTTCACGGTCAGCGAGTCCAGCACCGTCGACGATGACGTCGATCGCATCGCCACGGCGATCCGCCAGCTCGCGAGCTCGCACCGGCTGGTGATCGCCACCGGCGGCCTCGGTCCCACGACCGACGACCTCACCGTGCGGGCCGCGGCGCGCGCGACGGGCGCCGACCTCGTGCGCGACGAGAGCACGCTGCTCGCCATTCGCCGGCGCGTCGAGGCCCGTGGCAAGGCGATGAACGCAGGCCACGAGAAGCAGGCCGAGGTCCCCGCCGGGTCGGAGATCCTTCCGAACTCCTCCGGCACCGCGCCCGGCTTCGGCGTCCACCTTGGCGAGTCGACCGTGTTCTTCCTCCCGGGCGTGCCGCGGGAGATGAAGAGCATGTTCGCCGAGCAGGTGCTGCCGCGCGTGCGGCCGGCTGCTCCGAACAACACCTTCCAGGTCCGCCTTCGCACCTACGGCCTGCCCGAGGCGACGCTGGGCCAGCTCCTGAAAGGCGTGGAGGAGGCTTATCCCGGCGTCACGCTCGGCTACCGCGTGCACTACCCGGAGGTCGACGTGAAGGTCCACGCCCGCGCCGGCACGCAGTCGATGGCGCACGAGCTGGCCTTGAAGGCGACGGCTGACGTCCGTGAGCGGCTCGGCACCGCCGTGTACGGGGAGGGGGGCGACGCCTTCCCGGAGATGGTCGGGCGCGCGGTGCGTGCCCGTGGCTGGCGGCTCGCCGTGTCGGAGTCGTGCACTGGCGGGCTGATCTCTCACCTGCTCACCAGCTACCCGGCGAGCGACTACCTCGTTGGCGCCGCGGTCACCTACGCGAACAGCGCCAAGACGCGGCTGCTCGGCGTCGCGGAGGACACCCTGCGCGGCCACGGCGCGGTGTCGGCCGAGGTCGCCGCCGAGATGGCGCAGGGCGCCCGCCGCCTCTGCGAGGTCGACGTCGCCATCTCCGTGACCGGCATCGCCGGTCCGACGGGCGGCACGGCGACAAAGCCGGTCGGCCTCTGCTACTGGGCTGTATCGCACCCCGGCGGCCTCGTCGTGCGCGATCGCGTGTTCTCCGGGGATCGCGAGGAGGTCCAGCTCGGCGCCGCCTACGCCGTCCTGGACCTCCTCCGCCGCATCGCCGGCAATCTTCCTGAGCGCTGACGCAGGCCGAGCGCTGACGCAGGCGCGGGCTGGCGAGCGTCAGTTTGGCGCTGCGCGCGTGAACGTGAGCCCTCCGCCCCCGCGGTCGATGCGCACCGCGTCTCCCTGCTTGAACTCGCCGCCGAGGATCCGCTTCGCGAGCTCGTCCTCGATGCTCCTCTGGATGGCGCGCTTCAGCGGCCTGGCGCCGTACTGCGGATCCCACCCCTGCTCGATGAGGTAGCCCTTCGCCTCCGACGAGATGGTGAACAGCAGGCCGCGTCGGTCCAGGCGCTTCCTCAGCAGATCGAGCTGAATATCGACGATCTGCTCCATCTGCTCGCGCGCCAGCCGCCGGAACACGATGAGATCGTCGAGGCGATTCAAGAACTCCGGGCGGAAGTGCTTCCGCACCTCCTCGACGACGGCCCTCCTCACGAGCTCGGCTTTCTCGTCCGCCGGCAGGTTCGCTCGCTCCTCGATCGCCGCGGCCGCAGGCGTCCCGAGGTTGGATGTCAGGATGATGATCGTGTTCTTGAAATCGACCGTGTGCCCCTGGCCGTCGGTCAGGCGTCCATCGTCGAGCACCTGGAGGAGCGTGTTCCAGATGTCCGGGTGGGCCTTCTCGATCTCATCGAACAGCACCACGCTGTACGGCCGCCGGCGCACCGGCTCCGTGAGCTGACCGCCCTCCTCGTAGCCGACGTACCCGGGCGGCGCGCCGATCAGGCGGGCCACCGCGTGGCGCTCCCCGTACTCGCTCATGTCGAGCCGCACCATGGCCCGCTCGTCGTCGAAGAGGATCTCGGCGAGCGCGCGCGCGAGCTCGGTCTTGCCGACGCCCGTCGGCCCGAGGAACAGGAACGATCCGATCGGCCGGCGCTCGTCGCCGAGCCCGGCCCTCGAGCGCCGGATGGCGTTCGAGACGGCGCGGAGCGCGTCCTCCTGTCCGACGACGCGCCGGCGCAGCTCTTCCTCGAGGCGCAGGAGCTTCTGCATCTCGCTCTCGAGCATCTTGGAGACGGGGATCCCGGTCCACTTCGAGACGACCGCGGCGATGTCCTCGTCGGTGACCTCCTCCTTCAGGTAGCTCTGCTTCGACTGCACCTGGGAGAGGGTGCCGCGGATCGACTCGAGCTTCTTCTCGATCTCCGGGATCTTGCCGTAATGGATCTCCGCGGCGCGCCCGAGGTCGCCCGCGCGCTTCAGGCGCTCCTCCTCGAGCCGGAGCTCCTCGATCTGCGGCTTGAGCTGGCGCAGCTCGGAGATGAGCTCCTTCTCGCGCATCCACTGCGCCCGCATCGCGTCGCGCTGCCCCTGGAGATCGGCGATCTCGCGCCGCACCTCGTCGAGGCGGGCCTTGCTCGCCTTGTCGCTCTCGCGCTTGAGCGCCTGTTCCTCCATCTGCAGCTTGAGCAGGTCGCGCTCGACCTGATCGATCGGCGTGGGCAGGCTGTCGATCTCCATGCGGATCTTCGACGCTGCCTCGTCGACGAGATCGATCGCCTTGTCGGGCAGGAAGCGCTCGGTGATGTACCGATTCGACAGGACGGCGGCCCCGACCAGCGCCGCGTCTTGGATGCGGATCCCGTGGTGGACTTCGTACTTCTCCTTGAGGCCTCGCAGGATGGCGATCGTGTCCTCGACGCTGGGCTGCGAGACGAGCACTTGCTGGAACCGCCGCTCCAGCGCCGCGTCCTTCTCGATGCGCTTCCTGTACTCGTCGAGGGTGGTCGCGCCGATACACCGGAGCTCGCCGCGCGCGAGCGCGGGCTTCAGCATGTTGGCCGCGTCCATGGCGCCCTCGGCCGCGCCGGCGCCCACGAGCGTGTGGAGCTCGTCGATGAACAGGATGATGCGCCCGTTCGAGCCCTCGATCTCCTTGAGCACGGCCTTGAGCCGGTCCTCGAACTCCCCGCGGAACTTCGAGCCCGCGACCATGGCGGCGAGATCGAGCGCCGCGATGGTCTTGTCCTTGAGCGACTCGGGCACATCGCCCGCGACGATGCGCTGCGCGATGCCCTCGACGATCGCTGTCTTGCCGACGCCGGGCTCGCCGATCAGCACCGGATTGTTCTTTGTGCGTCGCGAGAGCACCTGGATGACGCGCCGGATCTCCTCGTCTCGGCCGATCACCGGATCGATCTTGCCCTGTCGAGCGAGCTTCGTGAGATCGCGCGTGTACTTCTCGAGCGCCTGGAACTTCCCTTCCGGGTCCCGGTCCGTCACGCGCTGATTGCCGCGCACGGCCGCGAGCGACGAGAGGAGCTTGTCGTACGAGAGCCCTGCTCGTTCGAAGATCGATTGGATCTCCTTGTCGGCCTTGGTCCCGGCCAAGAGGATGTGCTCTGTCGAGATGTACTCGTCCTTGAGCGCCTTCGCCTCGTCTTCGGCCTTTTGCAGGACCGCGAGCGTGCGCCTCGACAGGTTCGGCTCGGCGCCGCCGCTCACGCGAGGATAGGTGTCGATCTTCGCGTCGAGCAGGCGCAGCAGGGCTGTCGGATCGGCGCCTGCCTTCTGCACCAGGGGTGCGCCGACGCCGCCGTCCTGGCTGACGATCGCCCGCACAAGGTGCTCGGGATAGAGCTCGGGGTTTCCCCGACGGCTGCCGAAATCGACAGCCTCTCGTATGGCCTCTTGGGCCTTCGTCGTCATTCGCTCGATTCTCATGGCCCCTCGAAGCTAAGGCGGGTGCCCCGCCTAGCAAGGGGACGGTCAGGCAAGCAGCTTGCCAAACACGCCGAAGGGCCTCCGAAGAGATACCGAGCGAACCTAGCCGGAGAGCGATGCAGCGGCGGCGCCGTGTCAACCCCCGACCGTGCGCCTCGAGCGCGGGGCCCGGCGTCCCGCACCCCTGGGGCGCGGGGCGATGCACCGCGCTGCCGGGCGCAGGAGCCGCGCCGGGCGCGCAGGAGCCGCGCCCGGCGGAGGGCTCAGATATCGAGGTTCTTCACGTTGAGGGCGTTCTGCTCGATGAAGTTGCGCCGCGGCTCGACCTGATCCCCCATCAGGATCGTGAAGAGCTCGTCCGTCTTCACCGCGTCGTCGATGCGGACCTGGAGGAGAGTCCGCGCGTCCGGGTTCATCGTGGTTTCCCAGAGCTCGTCGGCGTTCATCTCGCCAAGGCCCTTGTAGCGGCTGATCGAGATGCCCTTCTTGCCGCGCTCTTCGATGTACTCGACGAGCGCCTCTCCGTTCTCGATGGCCTCCTCGGCGCTCGAGGTGCGCGCCCGGTACGGGGGCGCGCCGATGGACCGGAGGTCCTGCTCGATCGACCAGGCTTCCTGGTACTCCGGCGAGTTCACCAGATCCCAGTCGATGACGCTCCTCCGAGCGCTCGCGCCCGGGCGCGGCACGACCTCGATCCGGCTCGTCCCGTGCTCCGTGTCCCGGGGCGTCGCCAGCGTGAGCGGGAACAGGTCCGGATAGCGCTGCTTCAGGTAGGCTCGGAGCTCGTCGGCCGCCGCGGCGACCTTCTTTGTCTCGCGCAGGTCGTCGCGCCCGAGCCCGCTCGACCGCAGCACCGCCGCCACGATCCGCGCGTCACAGCGCTTGTCGATGTTGGAGAGCACGGCGCGGAACCGCTTCAGCCGCTGCGCCAGCCGGTAGAGCGGCTGCCCCGAGATGCCCGCCGGGGCCCCGCTGGCGGAGATCTCCAGCCCGTCCACGGCGTTGCCCACGAGGAACTCGTCCAGGGCCGCCTGGTCCTTGAGGTACAGGTCGCGCTTGCCCTTGCGCACGCGGTAGAGCGGCGGCTGCGCGATGAACAGGTACCCCTTCTCCATGATCTCCGGCATCTGCCGGAAGAAGAAGGTCAGAAGCAACGTCCGGATGTGCGAGCCGTCGACGTCGGCGTCCGTCATCAGGATGATCTTCTGGTAGCGGAGCTTGTCGATCTCGAAGCCGCCGGCGTCGTTGATCCCGCACCCGAGGGCGGTGATCAGCGTGCCGACCTCGGCGGAGCTCAGCATCCGATCGAGCCGTGCCCGCTCGACGTTCAGGATCTTCCCCTTCAGCGGAAGGATCGCCTGGAAGTGCCGGTCGCGCCCCATCTTGGCGCTGCCGCCGGCGCTCTCGCCCTCGACGATGTAGATCTCGCTCTTCTCCGGGTCCTTGGACTGGCAGTCGGCGAGCTTGCCCGAGAGCGACGTCACGTCGAGCGAGCCCTTGCGGATCACCTCGCGCGCCTTGCGGGCCGCCTCGCGCGCCTTCGCCGCGACGACCGCCTTCTCGATGATCTTCTTCGCGCTCTGCGGGTTCTCTTCGAAGTACTGCCCGAGCTTGTCGCTGACGGCGGCCTCGACGATGCCCTTGACCTCGCTCGACACGAGCTTGGATTTCGTCTGCGAGTCGAACGACGGGTCCGGGTGCTTGATGCTGAGCACGCACGTCAGGCCCTCGCGCGCGTCCTCGCCCTGCAGGCCCTGCTTCAGCTCCTTGAAGAGGTTGTGCGCGCTCCCGTAGTTGTTGATCGTCTTCGTGAGCGCGGCGCGGAGCCCGGTGAGGTGGGTGCCGCCATCCTTGTTGTGGACGTTGTTCGTGTAACAGAAGATGGCTTCCGTATAGGAGCCGTTCCACTGCAGCGCGACCTCCACGCCGACGGGCGGCGCCGCGGAGCTCCCGCGGCCGTTTGCGCCGTCGCCTGGGGCGCCGACCTCGTGCTGCGAGACGAAGCTGATCACGTCATCGTGAATCGGCTCCTTGGTCTTGTTGAGGAGCGACACGAACTCCGAAATGCCCCCCTTGTACTCGTAGATTTCCGCCCTCCCGTCGGGGCGCTGGTCGTGGAGGTGGATGATGAGCCCGGCGTTCAGGAACGCGAGCTCGCGCAGGCGGCTCGCGAGGATGTCGAAGCTGAACTCGACCGTGCTGAAGACGATCGGATCGGGCTTGAAGGTGAGCTTCGTCCCCGTCTTGTCCGTGACGCCGATCCCCTTCAGCGGCGCCTTCGGCACGCCCCGGGCGTACTCCTGGAACCAGAGCTTTCCTTCACGCTTGATCTCGAGCTTCAGCCACTCGGAAACGGCGTTCACGGCGCTCACGCCGACGCCGTGCAACCCCGCAGAGACCTTGTAGCTGGAGTTGTCGAACTTGCCGCCGGCGTGCAGGACGGTCATGACGACCTCTGCCGCGCTCACGCCCTTCGCGTGCATACCGACCGGGATGCCGCGGCCGTTGTCCTCGATCGACACCGAGCCATCGAAGTGGACGGTGACCCTGATCTCCGTGCACGCGCCGGCGAGGTGCTCGTCGACAGCGTTGTCGACGGCTTCCCAGACGAGGTGGTGCAGCCCCGATCCGTCGTGTACATCGCCGATGTACATGCCGGGGCGCTTTCGCACCGCTTCTAGGCCTTCGAGCGCCGTGATGCTGTGGGCGTCATACGACGCCTTGGTGAGGTCGGTCGGCTGGCTCAGGGTGGGTTCCGTCATCTCGGTCCTGGTGGCGCGCCCGCCGCCTCTCACCGGGGGCGCAGAGCGGCGGAGGCCGCTCGGATTGCCGGAGTTCTTGCAGTGGAGGGGCCGGCTCGATGGCAGCTCGTCAGGTGAGACCCGGGCGCCGCGGCCGCGGCGCCGGATCGATTCCAGGGCCACGAGCGTTCATGCGCGGACCGCTCGTCGATGCCCCGTAAAGACTGCGGAAATGTAGCCGAAATCAGGGGCTCGGGCAAGCGTTTCGCCGGGTCCGGAAGCCTCGTAACACCGTATTTTCGGTGGCCGTCGCGGGCGCGTCCTGAGCATCCCAACTCGTGCGCTGCGGGGCCGGGATCAACGCGTTTGGCGGCGGTCGCAGCGCGCTAGTTCGGCGCGCGTCGCTCGGCGCGCGTCGCTCGGCTCGGCGCGCCGGCGCGCGCCCGCGACGAACGTCAGCCGACCGCGCCGCCTTCGACGTGGAAATCGCGCCGCTCCGAGGAAGGTACGCCCGGCGTGACGATGAGATCGCGCCGCGTGGTCGTCAGGAATACCTGTCCGCGCGCCATTCCGAGGAACATGAACAGCGCCGCGGTCCGGTCGGGATCGAGCTCGCTCGACACGTCGTCGAGCAACAGGATCGGTTCTATGCCCCGGACGGAAGCAATGGCGGCGGTCTCGGCGGCCTTGAGCGCGAGCGTGAGGGCTCTGTGTTGCCCCTGGGAGGCGACCACGCGGGCCGGGTGGCCGTCGAGCTCGAGCAGCAGGTCGTCTCGGTGGGGGCCGAAGCCGGAGCTCGGCCGGTGCGCGTCGCGGCGGCGGTGCTCGCGCAGCGCCGCGCGCGCCTGCTCGGCGTCGCCACTGCCGCCTGGCGCATACCGCGCGGCCAGCGCCAGGTCGGGCGCGGCGATGCGGGCGAAGGCGTGGGTGAGCTCCGGGGCCAGCGCCTGGACGGCGGCCTCTCGGGCGCGCGTCAGCGCCGCGCCGTGGAGCGCACAGAGCTCCTCGAAGGCGTCGAGCTCGGCGCCCGCCTGGCCTGGTGCGCCCCCGCCGCGGTGGAGCAGCTCGTGGCGCCCGCGGAGCGCCTGCGCATAGCGGGCCCGGTGGTCGGCGCTCCGCGGGTCCATGAAGAGCGCCAGGCGATCGAGCAACGTGCGCCGCGCGCTCGAGGGCCCGGTCGACAGCGCGAGCTCCTCCGCGTGGAAGGCGACGACCGGCGATCGCGTCGCGAAGCTCGCCAGGCTCGGGGGCCGGTTGCCGTCGATCCGCACGACGCACCGCTTCTGCTCCACGGCGGCCGTCTGCTCGCGTGCGAGCGGCTGGAGCGCGTCCCGGCGCTCGACGAAGCGGGCGCGCGCGCTCGCGACGGAGGCGCCGTGGCGGACCAGCTCGGCCAGCCGGTGGGTGCGAAAGCTCCTCGATGTCGCGGCGAAGTAGATCGCCTCGAGCAGGCTCGTCTTCCCTTGCCCGTTGTTGCCGGCGATCACGTTGATGCGCGGCGCGGGCTCGACATCCACGCGGCCGAGGTTCCGGAACTCGCGGATGTGGAGCCGCTCGAGGAGGAGGCTCGGGGAGCGCCCCGGGAGCTCGTCGGAGGGCGCGCTCAAATCCGCATCGGCATGATGACGGCGACGTAGCTCTGCTGGTTCGACTCGCTGCCGGGCCGGATCACGGCGGGGTCGAGCTCGCCGGAGATGCCGAGGATGACCTCCTCGTCGTCGATCGACGCGAGCACGTCGAGGAAGTACTTCGCGTTGAAGCCGATGGTGACCTCGGGCCCGCTGTAGTCGACGGCGATCTCGTCGAAGCCCGCGCCGGTGTCCGGGCTCTCGCTGGTGATCCGGAGCGTCCCCGGCGCGATCGACAGCTTGACGCCGCCGGTGCGGTCGTTGGCGGCGAGCGCGATGGCGCGGAGGGCCTCGGCGAACGCGACGCGGGGGGCGCGGACCGAGCGCTCGGTGACGGACGGGATGACCTGCTGGTAGGGCGGGAACTGCGCGTCGACGAGCTTCACCGAGAACTGCATCCCGGCGATGTTGAAGAAGGCGTTGGGCCCGCTCTGCGTGATGGCGACCATCGGGGTCTCCTTCTCGGCGCGCGCCTCTTCGGCGAGGCGGCGGAGCTCCGTGATCGCCTTGAGCGGGATGAGCATGGTGGCCGTGGCGGAGCTGCCGGAGACGGTCGCCTCCATCTTGGAGAGGCGATGGCCGTCGGTGGTCACCATCCTGACGCGATCGCCGGCCCACTCGAACAGGGCGCTGTTGACGTGGGCGCGCGTCTCGTCGGTGGAGATCGAGAAGTGCGTCCGGGTGATCAGGAGCGCGAGCTGCTCGACGGGGAGCTCCAGCGAGGGCGCGTCGACGGCCGGCGCGGGCAGCTGCGGAAACTCCGATCCGGGGAGCCCGGGGAGCGTGTAGCGCCGCGGCGATCCGACGGCCTTGAGCGACGTGTGTGCGCCCTCGGTGGTGGTGATCTGGATCGGGCCATCGGGCATGGCCTTCACGCGCTCCAGAAGGTCCCTGGCGGGGACCGCGACGGTGCCGCCGGTCTTGATGTCCGCGTGGGTCTGGCCGGTGACGCCGAGGTACAGGTCGGTCGCGGCGACGCGGACCGCGTTGCCCTCGGCGGCGAGCAGGACGTTGGCGAGCGCGGGCATGGCGCTCTTCTTGTCCGCCACGCCTTGGCAGCGCGCGACGAGGCGAAGCAGATCTTTCTTGGGGATCACAAGGTCCATAGCCGACTCCGGAGCAGCTCCCTTTAGCAGGGTTATCACCCGGGCGTGGGCCGGAAATGATCGCTCCCGTGACCTTGCGGAACGCCTCTCTCTTCCATGAAATAGATAGGTAAATACGACGTCGTCGTCGTAGGCGCTGTGGAGGGCGGGGATAACTCGGAATGCGCAACGAATCCAATGAGTTAGAAGCGGACGCCCTGGGGTAAATGGACCGTCCTCAGGGGTAGGTGGACAGGGGAGAGCTGGCGGGGGGCGTGTCTCCCCCGATTTGCCCCCAGGGTTGCCGACGGGGTTATCCCCAAGGTTCCCCCAGGGGAGTGTGCGGGGTGACGTGGAACCGAGCGCAGCTTGTGAGCTCGGCCCGACGCGCTGTGCAGTTTCGAGCGACACCCGGATGGAGTATTTCAAATTGTACGGACTTGAGCTCGGTGCGGTGCATCCACTGCGGTAGCCACCACGATCTCGCGGTGGTCGTGTGTCCGTCGACCGGCCTGGTCATTGCGCCGAGCGAGGCTCCATTTTCCCGCGCGGGCCCTCGATCTGGCGTGCCGCCGCCTCAACCGCTCCCTCGCCCAGCAGCACGTCCTTCGTCGAGACCGGCGCCACCTCTTCCGAGGGGGCCGTCGGCCGTGGCACCGAGCTCACCGGCGCGCGGTGCTCCGGTATCGCCTCCGGATCAACGCGCCTTCCCGTCACGCGCCCCGTCGGCTGCCGCGGCAGGCTCGCGGATCCCGGTGTGGCCGACGAACAACGGCGCGAGCCCGACCTCGTCTGGGCGCTCGCTGCTCGGCCATGTGATCGGCGACAAGTACGCGGTCACCGCCATCATCGGAGAGGGCGGCATGGGCGCGGTGTACGAGGCGGAGCACCTCCAGATCGGACGGCTTGTCGCTGTCAAGGTGATGCATCCGCGGGAGAGGACGCAGCGGCGCGAGGCGATCTCGAGGCTGGAGCACGAGGCGCGGGTCGCAGGGCGGATCGGTCATCCGAACATCTGCGAGGTGTACGACATGGGGTGGCTCCCTGACGGCAGCCCCTACCTCGTGATGGAGCGTCTCCGCGGGGAGACGCTGGCGCAGCGGATCGATCGCTGCGGTGTCGTTCCGCCGAACGAGCTCGTCGACATCATGCTGCAGGTGCTCTCGGCGCTTGTGACGGCGCACGATCGGGGGGTCGTCCACCGTGACCTGAAGCCGGAGAACATCTTCCTCTCGGAGCGCGCTGGCATGTTGCCGGTGGCCAAGCTGCTCGATTTCGGCATCTCCCAGGCCTCGGGCGTGGATGGGGTGATGGATCTAACCCGCACCGGCATGGTGATGGGCACGCCGTACTACATGGCGCCCGAGCAGGCTCGCGGGGATGTAGAGCTTGACCGCCGGCTCGATCTGTGGGCTGCGGGCGTGATCCTCTACGAAGCGCTGACCGGCCAGCGCCCCTTCGTGGCGGGCAACTACAACGCGCTGCTCGTCCAGATCCTCACGCTCTGGCACCGTCCGGTGACGGAGCTCGATCCGACGATTCCGCCGGGCCTCTCGCGCCTCGTGGACCGCGCCCTGGCGAAGTCGCGGGACGAGCGATTCCAGAGCGCACGGGAGTTCCAGGAAGGCCTGCGTCGGTTCAAGAACCAGGCGCCGGTGTCGCCGCAGAAGCGCCGTCCGGAGCGCGTCGCCGTTCGGAGCGTCGTCGACGAACAGTCCGATGACGGCACGATGACGTTCGCTCGGCTCGGAGAGGGCGAGGAGGGGCGCGATCCGGGCGGGGTCGTCGTGGCGGGCGCTCGCGGCGCGCAGGCGGGAGCGAGGAACGATCCGCAGATCGCGAGCTGCAGCAACGGACTTCAGGCCCGTCGCGGCGCGCGGTCGCCGGGGGATTCCGATGGTGGCGCCGCGTGCGGGCCCAGCGAATCGGCCGCCGACCTGGACGAGGGGCAATCTCGAGACGACGAGTCGGAGGATCGGCCGACCATTCCTTCGTTGAGCCCGATCGAGAGGTACGAAGAGCTCTCGGAGGATGCCGAGGCGACTGTCGTTGATCCGCCCGCGTTCCCGGAGGACATGACCAACGTCGTCCGGGGCGAAGGTCGCGCTCGAGGCGGCGACCGAGGCTGACGGAAACGCGAGCGCAGGAGCGAGGTGAGCGCTGTGAGCACGATCGAGCGCGTGGTGGCCCGTGGCGTCGTGAAGACGTATGGAGCGACGGCGGCGTTGCGCGGCGTGAACGCGACCATCGAGGCGGGGCGGTTGACGCTGATCGAGGGGGCGAACGGGTCAGGCAAGTCGACGCTGCTCGGGATTCTCGGCACCGTGATCCGACCCACCTCGGGCGCTGTGAGTTACGAGCCACTCGGCGACGACGCCGGGATGGCGCGCGGCACCATCGGCTGGCTGTCCCATGAGTCGCTGGCGTATCCGGACCTCTCCGGTCGGCAGAACGTCGAGCTGGCGGCCGCTTTCCACGGGCTCGACGCGCACGAAGCGTGGCGTCAGGCGGAGGAGCGCTTCGAGCTGGGCAACTTCGCGGTAAGGCCGCTCCGCACGTGCTCGCGCGGCCAGCGTCAGCGCATCGCGCTTGCGCGAGCGCTGGTACACCACCCGTCGTTGGTGCTGCTGGACGAGCCCACCACGGGCCTGGATCGCGCCGGGGTGGCGCGGCTCCTCACGGTCGTGGACGCAGAGGTGGCGCGTGGCGCCGCGGTGGTTGTGGTGTCCCACGAGCCGGAGGTCTTCCGAGCTCGCGCAGCCGCCCGTCTCGTCCTGGAGCGCGGTCGCGTCGTCACTGAAGCTTCCTGACGGGGCGCGCCAATCCCGCTGGGACGTCGGCTCTGCGCCGAGCTTCGCGCCTTGCACAGCTCGACGCCGCCCGCTCAGGACGGGGAGTACGGCGTGAGCTTCGCGAGCCCCGGAGTGGTGGAGGGATGGAACCGCCAAGTCGCCACAAGACACCGGGAGATTCGTGTTCTTCTTGGCGTCCTTGGCGAGCTTGGCGGTTCAAAAGACCCGGCCTTCGGCCAAGGTACCCACCACCTCGGACGCCATTGGCCGTGACGGCCTTTTAGAGACCGAGCTGCGCCACGGCGAGCTGCGCCGCGGCGAGCGATTCCGGCGCGGTTGGGGCGGCGCGCGGCATCACAACGCACTCGGGGGTCGTGCCGAGCGCATGAAGCTCTCCCGCGTTCGTACCGGTCGATGCATCGGGAGCTGCTGGCGGGTTCAGCACGATGATGGCCGGCGGCAAACTAGGAGCTAGCGCGCGGAGGGCGAGCATGCAGCAAGCGACCTCGTGGAGGATGCCCAGCCGATCGAGGCCGACCAGCACCAGCGCATCGGGGGCGAGCGCGCGGACGAGGTCTGCATTCGTCAGCCCTGGGCCGAGGGGGGAGAGGAGCGCGCCGGCGCTCTCGACGATCACCAGAGGAGCTGGCTGCCTGTCGACCCACGAGGCTGCGACATCGAGAGAGATGGCGCGCCCGCAGCGGCGCGCTGCGAGGTGAGGGGAGAGCGGCTCACCGAAGCAGTACGGTGCTGGCTCGGGTTGAACCGGGCTGACGAGCGCCAGGTGCTCGGCGTCGCTGGTCGAGGTGCCGTCGACACCCGACTCGATCGGCTTCAGGCCGCAGACCTTGTGGCCGCGAGACGCCAGCGCTGCGACAAGCGCCACCGACACATGGGTTTTGCCCACTCCGGTCCCGGTTCCGACCACCGCGACCCGGATCTGTCCTGTTTCACGTGAAACAGGACGGCCCCTCATCGCAACGCCTCCCGGAACCCTGCCAGGGCGCGCTCGACGTCGGTCTCGGAGAGAGCCGCGCTCGCCGTAATGCGAAGGCGCGACGTACCTGCCGGCACCGTCGGCGGACGGATCGCCTGGACGAGGACGCCCGCGCCCGCAAGGCGTTGAGACATCTCCACCGCGGCCCCCGGCGACTTCAAGACCCAGGGAAGGATAGGGCCCGATGAGCCAGGAAGCAGCGGAGCTCCCAGCGCTTGCAGACCGGAGCGGAGCCGGCGGGCGACCCTCGTCAAGCGCGCCCGAGCGGCGTCGTCCGCAGCAGCACGGCGGACGCGATCCACCGAAGCGAGCGCCACCATGGGGCTGATGCCGGTCGAGTACACGAAGCTCCTGGCGCGGTTCCACAGGTAGGTCCGCAGCGTCGAGGAGCCGGCGACGAAAGCGCCGTGAAGACCGAGCGACTTGCCGAGCGTGCCGATGAGCACGTCGGGGCGAACTCCGGCCTCGGCGCAGAGGCCGGTGCCGCGCGGGCCGCAGACACCGAGGGCGTGCGCCTCGTCCACCACGAGCGCGGCATCGTGGCGATCACAGAGCTCACGGAGGTGAGGGAGGTCGGGCGTGTCGCCATCCATGCTGAAGAGCGATTCGGTCACCACCCAGCGGCGGCGAGCGCCCCTGGCCCGCACGAGAGCGCTCTCGACCGCCTCTGCGTCGAGGTGGCGAACCACCTCGATCGTCGCTCCGGAGAGACGGCAGCCGTCGATGAGCGACGCATGGTTCAGCGCGTCCGACACGATGACATCCCCCGGCCTGGCCAGCGCGGCGACGGCGCCGACGTTGGCCGCATACCCCGACGAGAACAGCAGCGCCGCCTCCATCTCCAGCCATGCGGCGATCTCCCGCTCGGCCATCAGATGGGCCTCGTGGTTTCCGCTCACCAGGCGGGATGCGCCCGCGCCGCTCGCGCTCGCTAGCTCCGAAGGCAAGGGGAGCCCGGCGTAGCCGAGGTAGTCGTTGGAGCACAGCACCAGCATCCCGGCGGGAGCCGCGGCCGCAGGAGGCGTGCGCAGCAACCCGGCGCGCTCCATCTCGGAGAGCTCGTCCTGCAGATGGCGAAGGGCATTCATCCCTCCAGGAATGGGATCGATGGCCTGGAAAGCTTCATCCGAGGGAGCAAGCATGCGATCTCCAGTCAGCAGCAGGGCCGATCAGCGGGATCGCCCTCGCCAAGTACGGACAGCCCAGCTCACTGCGTGCTGTCGTTCGCTCCGCTGGGCGACGGCGACTCCGAACCGGCGCCGAGGACCGCGTCGACCCGCTGCAGGATACGGCCAAAGGCATCCCGCGCGCGCCCCGCGATCGCCGACGCTCGGGTCTTCTCCTGCTCCAGATCGTGCGCGAGCGCGATGGCGGCGAGCAACATGGCCTGGGGGGTCACGGCGCGGCCGGCGGGCACAACGGTAGCGAGCTTCTGATCGACGACCGCAGCGAGCCGCTGGAGCTCCTCATCGCTCGCGGAGGTCACCACGCGGTAGGTCTGACCTCCTACCCGTAGCTGCACTGTGCGGCGCGCCATTGCCCCCGGACGCTACCATGAACCCCAGCGGGCGCGCAGGGCGGGCTGCGTCGTGCGAACGGAGAGCCTCACCCGCGACGGATGGGCGACGCGCTCTGGAGAACTTCACCACACGGCGCTGGCGCCGCACCTCAGAATTCAGGCGCGCTCACCGCGAGCGCCCTGTAGCATCGCCCATCATGGCTACCGCGGGCCGCCCAGCCGCCTTGGTCGCCGCGCTCCTTGGCGTCGTTCTCCCCCACGGCACCGCACGCGCCGAGCCCCAGGCGAGCGCCGGCGTCACGGTCGGCATCGCCGGCGCTGGCCTCGACCGGAAGCTGTGGGATTCCACCGTCTTTCACGCCGGGCTGCGCGGAGACGTCCTGTTCGGCCGCGCCGCCAACGACGACTTCGGCGTCGGACCTTACGCAGAGGTCCTCACCCACGCCTTCGACGAGATCCAGACGGGCGCCGGCGTCTCCGTGCTCGCGCCCATCCTCGACTCGTTCCCGCTCGTCCTCTCCACCGGCGTCTACGGCCGGTGGAGCGAGGACGCCGACGCCGTGGAGCCAGGGATCGCCGCCGCTGTCTTCTGGGGGGCGCGCAGCTACAACTTCCACGCGCGTTACGGGATGAGCACAGGGCTGCTCGCGCAGCTGCGCTTCGGGCTCGGACCCTCGAAGGAGACCGCGGTCGTCCTTGCGGCCCAGCTCGATCTCGCGCTGCTCAGCCTCCCGTTCGTCTACTTGTTCGAGGCTGCGAAAGGGCCGTCACCCGAAGCGGCCCCGGTGCGTCGCACAAAACCGGCGCGCTGACCGCGCCTCGCGCCAGCGCCCCCGGAGAGCGCGCTACAAGCCGCGCTACAAGGGGACGCTCTGGAGGTACTCCGCGCAGGTCGTGTGGAGGGCGCGGCAGTCCACAGGGCCCAGCGCGCCAGGACAGGTAGCCTCGGCATCGTCGGCCTCCTCGCAGTCCTCACCCGCAGGGTTCTCGCAGCACTCCGGCGGCGCCGTGTCGACACACGTGCAGCCGAAGCAGACCCGGATGGGGTACGTCCACTCCGCGGTCTCGACCTCCTGGCCGCCCAGCGTCCTGCCTCGCACCACCACCGTCGCCCACACCTGCACGTCGTTGCCGCGCTGCGCGGCCTGCCGACGCAGGGCGTCCATCGTGGCGCCGTCGAGCAGAAGGACATCGGCGCAGTTGTAGCCGGGCTCGCTGGATGCACCCGGGTCGACGGTGCCCGTGATCGGAACGACGTACCCCGGCGTCACATCGTTGCCCTCGATGTCGGTGACACGGACCTCGGCCTCGTAGAGCTGGACGCGCGACGTCTCCGTGCGGAGGACGTCCGAGTCGCCGCGCTGCACGATCTGGTTGCCCACCAAGAGCATCGCGGAGTGGCTGCCCTGGAACGCGGCGTCCACCGCGTCCTCGGTCCAGAACCCTTCGCTGGGGCTGCAGGTCGCGTTGCACCGCCCCTCTTCTGACTTCTCCGCCATCCGCATGCGGATGAACAGGCTGCTCTCGTTGTCGGCGCATGCAGACCCGAGCAGCCCACCCGACGTCGCGAGCAGCGCGAGCGCGCACAACCTCCTCGCAAGGCCGGGCGCTGCGTTCACGGATCCTTCTCCTTCATCAGTCATGGCAAACGCCTCCACCGTGGAAATGAGCATCAGCGACGAACAACGACAGCCGCTGGCGCAAGTCGCCCTGCTGGATCGTACTGCGCGAGCCGATCCACGGCCGGGGCGAAAAGAGTAGCGGGTCGGGCCGCAGAGCGGCAAATTCGCGATGGCCGCCCGGCGAGCGACGTCACCGCGCCTCGCGGGAATCACGCGTGAGCCCCAGATACGCTACGATGCCGCCGGCCCGATGAGCAAACCCGAGGAGAGCGGATCCGTCGGCGACTGGAGTCGCCTCGCGATCACCGAGCGCGCCGAAGGCGTCCGCATCTCGATCCAGGTGCGCCCGAGGTCGTCGCGGTCGGCCATCGTCGGGGTGCGCGAGGGCGCGCTCGACGTGTCGCTGACCGCGCCACCCGTCGAGGGCGCCGCCAACGCGGAGCTCGTCAAGCTGCTCTCGCGCGCGCTCGACGTGCGCCAGAGCGATGTCCAGATCGCCCTCGGCGCGAGCGGCAGGAGCAAGGTCGTCGCCGTCCGCGGGCTCAAGGAAGCCGAGGCGCGAGAGCGGCTCGCCGGGGCGAAGCGATGAAGGAAAACGTCGTCCGGTTCGAGAAGTGGGAAGGTCTTGGCAACGATTTCATCCTGGTCGAAGCCGTCCCGATGACCGCCGAGGCCGCGCGGCGCCTCTGCGATCGGCGGTTCGGGATCGGCGCCGACGGCGTGCTCGTCATCGATCGCGAGCGGCCGCGCATGCAGGTCTGGAACGCCGACGGGAGCCGCCCCGAGATGTGCGGCAACGGGATCCGCTGCGTCGCGGCCTACCTCGTCTCCCGAGGCACCCCCCAGAAGGTGCTCACCATCGCGACCGACGCCGGCGACAAGCGGTGCGAGGTCACGCGGGCGGGCGATCGCTTCGACGTGCTCGTCGGCATGGGCCAGGCCCGCATGGGCGAGCCGCTCGTGGTCACGGCGCTCGGCGCGGAGCACCGGTTCGCCAGCGTGGACGTCGGCAACCCGCACGCGGTGACGTTCGATTCCTACACGGAGGACGCGATCGACCAGCTCGGGCCGATCGTCGCGACCACGCCGGCCGAGGGCGTCAACGTCGAGTTCTGCCGCGTTCGGCCGGCCGAGCACGGCGAGGCCGCGCGCATCGACGTGACCGTCTGGGAGCGCGGGGTGGGCCGCACGCTGGCGTGCGGCACGGGCGCCTGCGCCGCGGCGGCCGCGGCGTGTGCCCAGGGCCGCGCGCCGTATGGAGCGCCCCTCCGCCTGGCGCTGCCGGGCGGCGCGCTGCGCATCACCGTCGCCCCCGGATCCCTGGAGCTGCTCATGCAAGGCCCGGCGCGCCGGGCGTTCTCGGGCGAGGTGGTGATCGCGTGACCGCCTCGCTCGAGGGGGTCTGGAGTCCTGGCCGGGCGCCGGCGCACGACGTCTCGCTCAAGGTGCTCGCCGTCATCGCCGACGCGGCGACCCGCACGCTGTTCTCGCGGGTCATCACGTCCGACCAGCTGATGCTCGCCGGCGATCTCTCGGAGGGCATCGTCCTCGCCGAGACCGCCGCGCCCGACATCGCCTTCATCGATGTCGGGCTCGGGGACGGCGCCGGCCTCGCCATGGTCCACCACCTGAAGGCCCTCGCGCCCGAGGCGACCGTCTTCGCGCTGGCGACGAGGGCGGAGCTCGAGGCGGGCGCCCATGCGGTCGCGCTCGGCGGCGCTGGGCTCTTCCTCCTGCCGCTCGGCGGGGACGAGGTGCTGAACGCGGTCGGCTCGGTGCGGCTGCGCTTCGCGGAGCGGGCCCTCCGGATGCAGCTCGAGCAGGAGTCCGCCCGAAGCGCGCGCGCGGCCGGGTGGATCGCCCGCCTGGCCGAGCTCGCCGATGCACGCGATCGCACCGCGGCGGCCCAGCAGCTCGCCGAGGTGTTCGTCGAGGCGACCGGCGCGGCGGCTGCTGCCGTGTACCTCGCCGCGGGGGAGCGCTCCAACGAGCTGGTCCGCTCCGCGGCGACGGGGCCGCTCGACCGCGCTCCCGCCTACGGGACCGAGACCGACATCCTCGATTTCGCCCGGCGCGAGCAGCTCATCGTGGTCCCGCTGTCGCTCCGCAAGCTCTCCGCGGGGCACCTCCTTCTCCAGAAGGAGCCCGGCCGCAGCTCCGCGTTCCCCTCGGTCAGGCGCCCGGACAGCGCCGCCTCGACGCCACGGCGCGCCCCGCTCCTCGACGGCCTCGTCAAGCTGCTCGCCACGCAGGCGACGACGGCGCTCGCCTTGCTCGGCGAACGCGAGCGCTCGACGGGCGGCGCCGCGATGAAGGACCCGGCGTCGAGCGCCTACTCCTTCGCCTACTACGTCGACGTGGCCGGCCGGGAGATCGACAAGGCCAGGCGGCACGGCCGCCGGTTCACGATCGCCACCATCGTGATCGAGCCCGACCCGGCGGCCGCACCGGAGCGCCCGGGCGAGCTCGCCTTCTGGAGGATCACGCCGGCGCCCCCTGCGAACACGCTCAACCCGGGTCAGGTCGCCGAGCACCTGCTCCGCGCCGTGCGCGACACCGACATCCTGGCCCGCGTCGACGAGAACGAGTTCCACCTGCTCATGCCCGAGACGGCCGGCCTGGACGCCCACGCCTGCCATCGGCGGATGCTCTCCCACGTCGCCGAGAGCGAGAAGCGCGCCGGCTATCTGCCGAAGGGGCTGCTCGTCGGCGTCGCCACATTTCCCCATGACGGCCAGAGCCTCGCCCAGCTGCTCCGCATCGCCAGGCGGCGCGCCGACGCCACGAAGTCCTCGATCGTCCACCGCATCTCCCAGGATCGGCGGAGCATCGGCGAGATCTTGAGCCTCCTCGTCCGCGAGGCCCCCGCTTCCGGCGAGCCGTCCGCGATCTCGGCGCCCCGCGCGCTCGAGCTGTCGGTGCCCGATACCGTCTTGCTCGCGACGTCGGTCGTCAGGAACGCGCTCCGCGGGGGCGCCGTGTTCCTGCTTGTCGCTCACCACGACGGGCTGAGCCTGGGCGCGCAGGTCAAGGCGCTGCTGGCCTCGCCGCGCGACGACGTGGTGCTGCACGCCGTCGACCTCCGCTCCTCGCCAGGGTGCGAGGACATCGAGGCGCTCTGCGTCCTCGCGGAGCACGGCGCGTATGCCCTGGTCGGGCGCAATCAGGGGGGCATCGTGAAGGGGTTCCACGCCGCCGATCCGCTGCTCGCGGACTTCCTTGCCGAGCGGCTCGGCCGGGCGGCCGGGCTGCGGGTCTTCGGCTGACCAAGAGGACGGCGATCCAGTGTCTCGCAGGGTGCTGCTTGTTGATTCGGACGTGGACGCGCTCGGCGCGCTCGCGTCGGCGCTCAGGGCGCGTGGTCTCACGGTGACCAACGCGAACGGCGCGTTCGAAGCCGTGGAGCAGGCGTTCAAGCGCCGGCCCGACGTCGTGCTCGCCGCCAGGGCGCTCGACGAGGACAGCGCGCTCGCGGACGCGTTCGCCGCCGTCCCCGACCTCGCCGAGACCCCGATCCTGTTCCTCGTCGACGGCGCCGAGGGCGATCTGGACCCCGACGAGGTCCCGCGCGGCGACGTCGATCACATCGTCTCGCGGATCACCGAGGCGTCGCCGCGCGGCTCCAAGCCGACGATGCCGCAGGAGATCCGCGGCGATCTCCAGCAGGTCCCGCTCGTCGACCTGCTCCAGCTGCTCGCGATGAACCGCCGGAGCGGCACCCTCGGCATCACCACGCCGGCCGGGGCAGGGGAGCTCCGGCTCTCGGCGGGGGAGGTGATCGATGCCGTCTACCGCCGCCTCGAGGGGGAGAAGGCGCTCTACCGGCTGCTCGGCGAGCGTGACGGCCACTTCGCGTTCTCACCCGGCGAACCGACGAGCGTGCGCCGCATCATGGCGCCGACCTCGCGCCTCCTGATGGAAGCGCTCCGCCAGGTCGACGAGGTCCAGCGGCGGCGAACCGATCTCGCGCCGGCCGGGGAGGCCTTCCTTGTGACCGAGCCGGCGAGCGACGATCTCGACCTGTCCCCGCTCCCGGATCACGAGGTGCTCAGCGTCGACACGGCCTTCGACGAAAGCGCCGCGACGTCGGCGAGCGGCGTCACCTCGGTGCCCGACATCACCGCCGCGCCCGTGCAGACCAGCGACGCGAAGGGCAGCCGCGTCGGATCGATGCCGCCGCCGCCGACGCTCCGCGCGGCCGAGCCGACCATGTTCCGGCTCGAAGCGCTGCGCTCCCCGACGACGTCGCCGCCGGCGCCGCTCGGGGAGCCGGCGGAGCGAGCGGCCGTGGCCGAGAAGCTCGCGGCGCTGCTCCAGATGCCGCACAACCTCGACGAGCTGCTCGACGAGATCAGCGCGCCGGATCTCCTCATCCTCGAGGTCCTGATGGAGCTGACGGCGTTCGGGAAGATCCGCCGCGTCTCGCTCGCCGACCTCACAACGCCGTTCGCCCCGGCGGAGCACCTCCCGGTCCTCCGCTCCCTCGTGACGCGCCTGGCCCGGCCGGGCTTCGCGGCGCCGCCCCACCTCGTCATCGCCGCGAGCTCGCGCCGCCTGACGACGCTCTCGCACGCGGTCCGCCGCATCGGCGACGCCATCGTCCCAGCCGAGCCGCCGCCGCACGCGGCGATCCCGAGGCCGCTCGGGGTGATCCGGCTCGGCGATGGCGTCGAGCTCGCCCTGATCGGTCTCCCGATCGAGGAGAGCTTTGCCCCGGCCTGGCCGCTCGCCCTCCACGGCGCGGCTGCGGTCGTCCGCCTCGGCGACGCCGGGCAGGGCGCGCTGGCAGCGCACTGCGAGGCCCTGGAGCTCCTGCTGCTCGACGCAGAGGCCATGATGGGTCCGCTCGACCTCGCCTCGCCCGCTCAGATCACCCTGCTGGTCCGCGCCGCGCTCGAAGCCGCCGCGGGCGTATGACCGGCCGACGCAAACACCGCATCAGAACGGATCTTCCGGATTTCTCCCTCGGAAACCAGCCGTCGGCGCCATCGATATCGCGGCTCGCAGCGTTGCAAGGGCAGCTTTCTGCTATCGTCGCACACGCCTCGCTTCAGCAGTCCGGCGAGGAGAGGAGCGCCATCGTGCTTATTGGAGTTCCCAGGGAGATCAAGACACGTGAGTACCGCGTCGGCATGACGCCCGCGGGAGTCCGGGCTCTGGTCGGGCACGGGCACAAGGTCCTCGTGGAGACCGGCGCCGGCGACGGCAGCGGGATCTCCGACGAAGCCTACGGACGCGCGGGCGCCCTCATCGCCAGGTCGGCGGCGGAAGCGTGGAGCGCCGACATGGTCGTGAAGGTGAAGGAGCCGCTCCCCTCCGAGTACGGCCACTTTCGCCCGGGTCTCGTGCTCTATACCTACCTGCACCTGGCCGCCGAGCCGGATCTCACGAGGGAGCTCGCCAGGCGAGGCGTGACCGGCGTCGCGTACGAGACCATCCAGCACGACGACGGCTCGCTGCCGCTGCTCCGGCCCATGAGCGAGGTGGCCGGCAGGATGGCCGTCCAGGTAGGCGCCTCGTGCCTGGAGAAAGAGCGGGGCGGCAAGGGCGTGCTCCTCGGCGGCGTGCCGGGGACGCGGCGCGGCCGCGTGGTGATCCTCGGCGGCGGCGTGGTCGGGCGGAACGCGGCGACCATCGCGGTCGGGATGGGGGCGCAGGTCACCGTGCTCGACGTCCGCGCCGAGACGATGAGCTACCTCGAAGACGTGTTCGGGGGCGCGATCGAGACGCTCTACTCCAACGCGGAGAACATCGAGACGATGTGCGAGCGCGCCGATCTCGTGGTCGGCGCGGTGCTCGTGCCCGGCGCCAAGGCGCCCCTGCTCGTGACCGAAGAGCTCATCCGGCGCATGGAGAGAGGGACGGTCGTCGTCGACGTCGCCGTGGATCAGGGCGGGTGCATCGCGACCTGCCGCCCGACGACCCACGACAACCCGACCTACGAGGTGCACGGGGTCGTTCACTACTGCGTCGCCAACATGCCGGGCGCGGTCTCGCACACGAGCACCTGGGCGCTCACGAACACGACGATCGGCTACGCGGTGGCGATCGCCAACCAGGGCATCGTCGCCGCGGCCAAGGCCGACAGGGCGGTCGCCCTCGGCATCAATACCTACGGCGGCCAGGTGACCTACGGCCCCGTCGCGGCAGCCCACCGGATGGAGTACGTGTCGGTCGACCGCGCGCTCGGCTGACCCGGGAGCGCGACCTCGTGGCAGCGAGAAAGAACAAGAAAATCGCGATCATCGGTGGTGACGGCATCGGCCCGTCCGTCATCGCCGAGGCGAAGCTGCTGCTCGAGCTCTACCAGGCTCGAGCAGGGCTCCCGATCGATCTCTGGGAGCTCGATCTCGGCGCCGACCGGTACCTGCGCGACGGGACGACCTTCCCGAACCAGATCCAGGTCGCGATCCAGCGCGAGTGCTCGGCGGTGCTCCTCGGCGCGCTGGGTGATCCCCGCGTGCCCAACCTGGAGCACGCGCGCGACATCCTCTTCGGCATGCGCTTCGGTTACGACCTCTACGCCAACGTGAGGCCCGTCCGCGCGCTGTCGGACCGGCTGGTGCCGCTCAAGGGCCGCACCGCCAGGGACATCGACTTCGTCGTGTTCCGCGAGAACACCGAGGGGATCTACGTCGGGATGGGCGGGCAGTTCAAGCGAGGCACCCCCGACGAGGTCGCCATCAACGAAGACGTGAACACGAGGAAGGGCGTGGAGCGCATCATCCGCGCGGCCTTCGACTACGCGCGCGCGAACGGGCGGACGCGGGTCACCATGGCGGACAAGTCGAACGCGATGCGGCACGCGCACGAGCTCTGGCTGCGCGTCTTCCACGAGGTGCGCGCCCAGTACCCGGAGATCCAGTCGAACCACGTCTACGTGGACGCCCTCTGCCTGTACGTCATCCAGGACCCGGCGCAGTTCCAGGTGATCGTGACGAACAACCTGTTCGGCGACATCGTGACCGACCTCGGCGCGGCGCTGCAGGGCGGGCTCGGCATGGCCGCGAGCGCGAACGTACACGCCTCGGATCCGGCGCGGGTCGCGCTGTTCGAGCCGGTGCACGGGTCGGCGCCGCCGCTCGCCGGCAAGGACGTGGCGAACCCGTTCGCGGCGATGCTCACCGCGGGGCTGCTGCTCGCCCACCTCGGGTGGCCCGAGGAGGAGCGCCGCATCGAGCGCTGGGTCTCCCGGGCGCTCGATCAGGGGATGTGCACGGTCGATGTGGGCGGCACGCTTGGCACGCGCGCCGCCGGGGCCTGGGTCCGGGAGCAGATCGCCGCCGAGCTGGGACCGCCGTGAGGTGACCGGGGGGCGCCGGCGCGCGCCTCGGGTGAGCGCGCGAGGTCTCGATCGCCGAGAAGTTCGGGTGTCCGATCCTCCTGTGATACGGGACCGCCAATGGGCGTAGGATCGAGGGCAGTGGAGCACGCGGGGCCGCGCAGCAATGCAGCGAGCGAGGCTCGGCACGAGCGGCTGGGCGGGGCGCGGGCCGAGTTCGTGGCGAACCTGGGTCGCCGCGTGGCCGAGCTCCGCGAGATGGTCCGGCGGATCGAGGCCGACGGGGATGCGCCGCGGCTCGTGGAGGAGCTGAAGCGGCGCCTGCACTCGCTCGGCGCCGGGGCGCGCCTCCTGCGCTTCGTGCGGGTCGCCGAGCGGCTCGCCGAAGGAGAGTCGCAGCTCGCGAACGGCGCGAGGCTCAGCGGCGAGGCCGCCGCCGCCCTGCGGAAGCTGCTCGAGGAGCTGCCCGCCCTGGCCTGGGGGCAGTCGGCCATGGGCGAGGCGCCCGCCCCGCCGCGCTCGAGCGCCGCGGTGCGCGAGCAGCCGTCGGCCCCGCCGCGCGCGAGCGCCGCCGCGGATCAGCCGAACGCGCGCGGCGCCGACGCCCGGCCGGAGGGCGCCGCCAAGGGTCAGGCCACGACCTGGATCGCGGACGTGAGCAACGGCCGCTCGCTCGCGCCGCTCTCGCTCGACGAGGACGAGGAAGCGGGCGCGCCCTCGTCGCGCGCCGCGGATCAGGCGCCGGCCGCCGAGGCGCCGGAGGCCGCGTCGGCCGCGTCGGCCGCGTCGATCGACGCGCCGATCACGGTCCTCGTCGTGGGCGCCGCGCCGCTCGCCGAGGCGCTCGCGCCGGGGGGCGACGACGTCGTGCCGTCGTTCGAGGTGGAGCGCACCGACGACGTGGAGACGGCGATCGATCTGGCGCGGGCCTTCGCTCCGGATCTGGTCCTGCTCGACGCCGACATGCCGGGCGCGCGCGGGCTCGCGGAGGCGCTGGCCGCCGATCCGCTGACGGACCTGGTCCCCGTCGTCGCCGTCGGCCGCTTCGCTCGGCCGGAGGACGCGGCCCCCTACCTGGCGCTCGGCGCCGCGCGCGCGCTGCCGAAGCCCGCGTCGCCCGACGCGCTCCGGCGCGCCGCCGCGGAAGCAGCGGCCTCCTCCGTTCGCTCCGAAGCCGCGCGGGCCGCGCGCGGGCCGCTCGGGGCCGTCAGCCTCGACGAGCTCGGGGCGCGCCTTGCGGAGGAGCTGCGCCGCGGCCTCTGCGACGCCGCCGATCCGAGGAGCCGCGGGTCGAACGTGGATCTCGGCGACGGCGCCGAGGTCCTCGCGGCGCTCTGGGGCGCGGTGGCGCGCATCCGCGATCTCGTGACCATCCGCTCGCAGGGCGGCGTGCGGTTCTCGCCGAGCGGGCCGGAGGGCGCGCTGCCGCTCGCCCCGTGGATGATCCCGCCCAGCGCGCCCGAGGCCGAGCGCTCGAGGCTGCACAGCGAGATCCGCGCGAAGGGGGCGGCGCGCGGGGCCAGCGCGCCCCGCGCGGCGCCGAGCGAGGCGGCGCTCGCGGCGATGGACATCGTGGTGGCGGACGACGATCCGGCGGTGACGTGGTTCCTCGCCGGCGTGCTCCGGGCCGCGGGGGCGAACGTGCACGAGGCGCACGACGGCGCGCGGGCGCTCGACCTCGCGTACCAGACGACGCCGGATCTCGTCGTGAGCGACGTGCTCATGCCGCGGCTCGACGGCTTCGCGCTCTGCCGGGCGCTCAAGCGCGACGTCGTGCTGCGCGACGTGCCGGTCATCCTGCTCTCCTGGAAGGAGGACCTGCTCCAGCGGCTCCGCGAGCTCGGCGCCCAGGCCGACGCCTACCTCCGCAAGGAGGAGAGCGCCGCGGCCTTCGTTCAGCGGATGCACGAGGTCCTGCGGGGCAGGCGGCGCGTCGCGGAGCGCATCGCGACGGGCGGCGAGGTCCGCGGCCGGCTCGACGGCATGACGACGCGGACGCTGCTGTCGCTCTCGTGCGCGCACCGGCCCGACGCGCTCGTGTCGGTCCGGGACGCCGCGTTCCTGTACGAGGTGCTGCTCAAGGACGGCCGCCCCGCCGCGGCGACGAGGACGGCGCAGGACGGGACGTTCCACCGCGGCCCCTCCGTGCTCGCGGCGCTCCTCGGCGTCGGCTCCGGCCGCTTCGTGGTGACGCCCGCGCCCGAGAGCGAGCTCCGGGCGCCGCCGCGCCCCGGCTTCGAGGGGACGCTCGCGGAGCAGCTCATGCCGGCGATCGCCGCGGCCCGGGCCGCCCAGCGGCTGTTCCATGGGCCGCCGCTGATGCAGGTGGAGCGCGTCGTCCTCGATCTGGAGGGGATGGGCGCGACCACCGAGGCGACGCCCGAGCCGGCGCGCTCGCTCTTGAAGGCGCTCGCGCGGGGGACGTCGCCGCGATCGATCATCACGTCGGGGGAGTTCGCCGCGAGCCTCGTCGAGGACGTGCTGAACGACGTCGCGGCGCGCGGCGGCGTGCGCCGCGTGATCGGCCGCGAGGGCGAGGACCTGCTCGCGCCCGCCGTGGCCTACGAGGAGGAGACGCTCCGCGGCGTGCGGCGCCACCCGCCGCCGGCTGCCGTGGCGCTGCCCCCGGAGCTCGCCGGCGACGACGCTGCCGCCGCATCGTCGCGCGCATCGGCCGAGCTCAGCGACGACCAGCTCACGGTGGTGCCCGGCTCGGTGGCGCCGCGATCGGCCGCGCCGGCGCGCGGCTCGGTGGCGCCGAGCTCGGCGGTGTCGCTGCCCGGCCCGGCGGTGTCGGTGCCGGAGTCGTCGGCGTCCATCTCCGTGCTGTCCGTGGACGCCGACGACGAGGACACGGCGTTCGCGAGCGCGCGCAAGGAAGACGCGAGGACGCTCGCGAGCGCCCTGGTCAACCCCCGAGTCCCGAGCGATCTCGCCGAGCTGCGAGGCGACGTGAGCAGCGCGCGCCCGGTGTGGACCTCCCAGGTCGAGGCCGCTGCGCTGGCGGGCGTGACGCCGGCCGTGCCCGGCGTGGCGCCGGCGCCGCGCAGGCCGGAGGCCTCGCTGCCCGCGCTGGAGTACCCGAAGCCCGAGCGGCTGCTGACGCTGGGCTCGCTCCCGCCGCCGCCCGTCGTCGAGGCGCCGGCGGCGCGCAAGGCCTCCACGGCGCCGCCCGCTGCGCGGCCCGCGGATCCCGCGCCCGCGCCCGCGCCCGCGCCCGCCATCGACGAGTCGCCCACGCCTCGCCGCGTGCGCCGGCCGTCGGCGTACGTGCCGACGCCGCAGCCGCCCGCCCGAGACAACCGCACCACGATGTGGGTCCTCTTCGCGGTGGCGGCGTTCGTCTTCGCGGTGGGCGCGCGGCTGTCGCGGGATCACGAGCTGCAGAGCGCTCAGCCGCCCCCCGAGCAGGCGGGACCGTCTGCGGCGGAGGCAGCGGCCGCTGCCCCGGCCTCGCCAGGCGCTGCCGCGCCGGCCGTCGCCGGCTCGTCGGGCGCGGTCGTGGCGGCGGCGCTCACCACCGCGCCGGCAGGGGCGGCCGCCGGGCCGATCGGCGAGACGACGTCGAACCCCGTGCTGCCCGAGGATCTGCCGCTGTCCGCCGAGCACAAGGTGCCCGATGGCCAGGGCATGCTCGAGGTGATCGCCGGCGCGGGCGACACGCTCTTCGTGGACGGGCGGAAGGTCGGCACCGGAAGCGTCAAGCTGCCGCTCGCGCCCAAGGACGGCGCCTACGAGATCCGGGCGAAGCTCCGGGACGAGGAGCGCGTGCGCTTCGCGGTCGTCAAGGCCGGTCGCCTCACCCGGCTCCGCGTCGCGCCGCCCTGGCGGCGCTGATCGGCGAGGCGCGCTGCGCCGGCGGGTAGCAGGCGCGCTGCGCCGGCGGGTAGCAGGCGCGCTACGCCGGCGGATAGCAGGCGCGCTACGCCGGTGGGCTCTCGACGGCGGGGGCCGCCTAAGAAGGGCGGGCGAGCTCGTCGATTCGCCGGGACGGTGACAGGGGCGATACCGGCCGGCGAGCAAGCTCCGACGCGACCTGGTGTTCCATCATTCCGGCAGGGTGGGGGAATGCCCTCGCCACCCCGCTGCAGCCTCCGCCGCAGAGAGGTCCCGGCGTGCGCCGCGGGGCGCCGTCGCGCTCCACGACCGTGAGGACCTCGCGCGATCCCCGCTCGTGGTACAGCACGCCCCGTGCGCGCCCGCGTGATCCGAACCCTCCGTCCCTCTGCAGCGCTCACGCTCGCCTCCGCCGCGGCCGCGCTCCTCTCCGGCTGCACCGGGTGCGAGACGTCGACCCGCGATCTGCCTGCGGACGCCCCGGCCGCGGCGGCCGCGAGCCCCCCGGCGGCGCCGCTGCCCGTGGCGCGCGACGTCGTGCACCTCGTCGACGAGCTGCCGAGCTGCGATCTCGAGCACCGAGGGCTCCTGTTCGATACGGGCGCGGGCGCGCTCCTCGGCCGCTTCGCGTGGCAAGGGACCGTGCCCACCGGCATCCAGGCGGTCGAGCACGCTGGATCCACCTGGGCGCGCATCTCGGAGCGGCAGATCAAGCTCACGTTCGTCCTGCCGTCCGCGAGCCCCATCTTCGTGTCCGCCCGGGCCGTCGGGCTCACCTCCAAGTACGCCACCGTCTCCCTGGACGACCAGCTCCTCGGCACGCTCCGCCTCCAGCGCGACCAGATCCGCATCGCCGCGACCCCGACCACCACGCTCCCCGCCGACCCCGGCCTGCACACCCTCACGCTCCAGTTCTCCGGCCGGCTCCGCGAGGGGGAGTCGTTCGCCGACGTCGACTGGGTGCGCGTCGGCATCCCCGACGAGGACCCGGCCACGTACGGCCCCCCGACGCTGCGCGACGTCGTCGCGCCCGCCGCCGCGCTGTCGGGCGTCCCCCACCGGTCCATCGCGCTGCGCGCCCCGGGCGCGGTCCGCTGCGCCTTTCGCCCTTCCAGGGTGACCCGCCTCCGCACCGCCATCGGCGCGCTGGGCGCGGGGGAGGGCGACGCCGAGATCCGCGTCCTCCGCGACGGCCAGGAGCCCCTCGTGATCCATCGCGTCCACGTCGAGGGCGGCGACAAAGCGACCTGGACCGACGTCGATCTGCCGCTCGCGCCCTTCGCCGGCTCCCTCATCTCCCTCGAGCTCCGCGCCGCCGCCGCGGCCCGCGGCGGACGCATCCTCTTCGGCGACCCCGTCCTCGCCGGATCTCAGGAGCCCCCTCCCCCCGTGCCCGCGGCGCGCGCCGTCGTGATCGTCGCCCTGAACGGGGTCGAGCGGCCCGATCTCCCCCCGTGGAGCGGTCACCCGGAGCCGCACCTCGCCACGCTCTCGGAGCTCGCCACGTCCGCGACGACGTTCGATCACCACCGGGGGCCGAGCACGGTCGTCTCCGCCGTGGCCGCGTCGCTGCTCACCGGCCTCCCGCCGGCGGCCCATACCGTCGTCGACACCGGGGCCCGCCTCCCCGCCCACGTGACCACCATCGGCGCCATCGCGAGCGACAGCAGCGTCCGCACCGGCTTCTTCACCGGCGTCCCCACCACCTTCCGGGCGTTCGGCTTCGGGCCCGGCTGGTCCCGGGTCCTCGAGCACCCCCCGACGAGCGGCGAGACGGCCACCACCCCGATCGACGCCGCCACCGCCTGGATCAGCGAGACCGTCCGTCAGGACGCTTCCAACCGCCTCCTCGCGTTCGTCCACGCGCGCGGCGGCCACCCGCCCTGGGAGGTCAGCCCGAAGGAGCTGAACGCCCTCAAGCCCGCCGAGTACGCCGGCCCCATCGAGCCGCGCCGCGCCGCCCAGGTGCTGGCCAGGCTGCGGAGCCGGCGCCGCGATGTCCTCAGCCCCGAGGATCGCGACCGGATCCGCGACCTGTTCTCCATCGCCCTCGCCGCCCAGGACCGCGCCCTCGGCAACCTCATCGGGGCCCTCAAGACCGCCGGCCTGTGGGACGAGACCCTCTTCATCGTGACCGGCGATCTGGCCAGCGGGCGCTCCGACGCCGCGCTCTACGCCGAGGGCGTGGACCTCCAGGAGCCCATCCTGACGCTCCCGCTTTATGTCCACTTTCCCGGTGATCTGTACGCCGGCCAGCGCATCTCTGCCCCGACCGAGATCGTCGACGTCGCGCGCACGGCGCTCGCCGCCCTCGGCCTCTCGTTCGCCCGCAAGCCGCTCGGGAGGGATCTGGCGGCGGTCGCGTCGGGCCTCGAGGGCGTCGAGCGCGGCCCCCAGATCGCCGCCCTCGGCGATCGTTACTCCACGCGCTGGGGCAACCTCGTGCTTTCGGGTCGGCTCGGCGTTCCCCCCTTTCTCTGCGACCTCGACGTGGACCCGACCTGCGCCTTCAACCGCCGCGAGGTGATGCCCCTCGCCACCGTGGCGCTCTTCCGGCGCACCGTGACGTTCGACCTGTCCGTGCGCGCGCCCGCGGCGCAACGGGAGCCGGCCACGATCGACGCGGACACGGCGGCCGTGCTCAACGTATGGGGCGCGCAGTGAGGCCCGCGCGATCGACGCGCGCCCGCGCCCGCGGGCCGAGCAAAGCCCGCTGACGGCGCCCGGCGGCGCGCGTGCGCCGGGCGCGGGCAAAGGCGTCCGCGACATCGCGGAGGCCGCGCGGGATCACGCGCCGGCGGCGACATGACGCCTCGCTGCGAGGCAGCACGCCCCACGTCGCGCGCGCCGCGACGCCCCCTGCGCGGGTCGATCGACGTACGCCCGCGCCCGCGCGTGCGCGTCGCGCGCTCGCTTCGCGCGCGGGAGGCGCCTGGCATGCTTCGCGCAAACCCCGCAGACCGCACAGGCCAAGAGCGCCTCGACGGCGCTTCATCTTTCCCTGAGAGGAGTCCCCCGCATGAAGGCGACCGACCTATTGAAGGAGCATCACCAGGAAGTCGAAGAGCTCTTCGAGCGCATGTCGCAGGCCGACAACGACGAGATCGGCGCGCTCCGGGACGAGCTCGTGGCGACCCTCGTGAGCCACTCGGCCATCGAGGAGGAGATCTTCTATCCCGAGAGCCGCGAGGCGCTCGGCGCCTCCCCCCTGATCCCGACCTCGTACGAGGAGCACGCCCTCGTCGAGTTCATGTTGCAGAAATTGCTCAGCACCGAGCCGGGTGACGAAACCTTTCACGCCAGGCTCGACGTGCTCAAGGAGCTCGTGCAGCACCACGTCGAGGAGGAGGAGAAGGAGCTCTTCCCCCAGGTCGAGAGCGCCATGGGCGCCGAGCGCCTCGAGGAGCTCGGCAGCCGCCTGGCGATGCGCTTCGGCCAGGTGCGCGAGAGCGACGTCGAGGCGCTCCTCGCTCGGAACGTCGCGAAGAGCATGCCCGCCGCCGGCCGCCGCGCCCGCACAGCGAAGCCGTCGGCGCGCAAGGCGGCGGCCAAGCGTCCGCCCGCGAAGCGCGCACCGGGGAAGCGCGCGTCGACGCAGCGCGCCGAGCCGGCGCGGGGCACGCGCGCGCAGAAGGGACGCCGCACCGCCGCGACCGGACGGAAGAAGACGGCGCCCACGTCGCCCACGCCGCCCGCGAAGGCCGGGCGAGCCGCGACCCCACGGAAGGCGAGCCGGCCGGCAAAGACCAGCCGCACGGGCCGCAAGGGCGGTCGCACGAGCAGCGCCTCCGCACGCTGACCGTCACGAGCGCGCCAGCGCACATCGGCGCACGCCGCGGGACTGGTCCAAATTGGAACAGGAAGGCGGGGAGGCAGGGAGAAAAACCTAGTAAATCTCTCTGCCTCCCTGCCTCCCTGTGATCTTTCTCGGGCAAAGCTGACCCTCACCCACGTCGCGGTAGGTCAACGGCGCGAGCTCCGGCCGGAGGGGGCGGCGGGCCTCGCGCCGTCCCCCAGATCGAACAGCGGAAGCGTGCCACCGGCCTTCGGAGGAGCGGCCTTCGTGGCGGCGTGCTCCGCCGCGATCTCGTGCAGCAGGGCAGGGTCGTCGTGGGCGACCGAGTTGACCCGCGGCGAGACGGGGCGCGCCGCCAGGGCGCCGCGAGGCGCCGGCCGGAGCAGCGCCTCGGCCCGATCCGCGTCCGCGCCGCCGCCGAGGCCGAGCCAGAGGTCCACGTCCTCGGGGTCCAGCAGGACGGGCATGCGGTCGTGGACCGGCGCGACGTCGGCGTTCGCCTCGGTGGTCAGGATCGTGAAACGGAGGTCGAGCCCCCCCGTGTCGGGGGCCTTCGCCGGCTGGCAGAGCCCGGCCAGGCGGAGCAGCCCGCCCCCCGCAGGGTGGAACCAGGTCGGCCGCCGCGCGCCCTTGGGCCCGCTCCACTCGTAGAAGCCGTCCGCCGGCACCACACAGCGGCTCGACGCGAACGCGTCGCGGAACGTCGGCTTCGTCCGCGCGCTCTCGGCGCGCGCGTTGGCCAGCAGCGAAGGCCCGGCGCTGCCGCTGGCGAAGCGCCCCACGAAGCCCCAGGTCGCTGCCACAAGCGCGCGCTGGCCACCCCGCGCGCGCAGCACCGGGTGGACGGTCGCAGGTGCGATGTTGAAACGAGGTCGAAACATCGCCGCTATCTCCGGATCAGCGGCAATCGACCGAGCCGGACCGCTGCGCGAGCGGCCCCCGCCGAGAGACGCCTCGAGCATCGCGGCGAGGGTCGCAAAGTCCGGAAGGGTGAGGGTGAAGCGCGCGCACATAACACTAGATTAGCGGCTTCGGGGCGCCTACAAGGGCGCTCCGGACGTTGGAGGAGGCCGCATGGTCGACAGCTTTGGCACCAAGAGCACGCTGACGGTTCAAGCCGAAACATTCACCTACTACAAGCTCACTTCGCTGGCGCAAGGCGGCGCGTCGATCGACAAGCTCCCGTTCTCGCTCCGCATCCTCCTGGAGAACCTCCTCCGCCACGAGGACGGGCGCGTGGTGCGCAAGGACCACGTGGAGGCCGTCCTCAACTGGGACCCGAAGGCCCGCCCCTCGCAGGAGATCGCCTTCCACCCCGCGCGCGTGCTGCTCCAGGACTTCACCGGCGTGCCCGCCGTTGTCGATCTCGCCGCCATGCGCGAGGCGCTCGCGAAGCTCGGCGGCGACTCGCTCAAGATCAACCCGCTCCAGCCCGTCGACCTGGTGATCGACCACTCGGTCCAGGTCGATCGATTTGCGTCCTCGACGGCCGTGAAGGTGAACGCGGCGCTCGAGTTCGAGCGCAATGAGGAGCGTTATGCGTTCCTCCGCTGGGGGGCGCAGGCGTTCACGAACTTCCGCGTGGTGCCGCCCGACCAGGGCATCTGCCACCAGATCAACCTGGAGTACCTCGCGGGCGCCGTCATGCGGCAGGGCACGCTGGTCTACCCGGATACGCTCGTCGGCACCGACTCGCACACCACGATGATCAACGGGCTCGGGGTCGTCGGCTGGGGCGTCGGCGGCATCGAGGCCGAGGCGGCGATGCTCGGCCAGCCGCTCTCGATGCTCATCCCCGAGGTCGTGGGCTTCAAGCTCCACGGCAGCCTGCCCGAGGGCGCGACCGCGACCGATCTCGTCCTCACGGTGACGCAGATGCTGCGGCAGAAGAAGGTGGTCGGGAAATTCGTGGAGTTCTACGGCCCCGGCCTGAGCGCGCTCTCGCTCCCGGACCGCGCCACGATCGCCAACATGGCGCCCGAGTACGGCGCGACGATCGGCTTCTTCCCGGTCGACGACGAGACGATCGCCTACCTGCGCTTCACCGGCCGGCCCGCGCAGCTCGTCGCGCTCGTCGAGGCCTACTACAAGGAGCAGGGGCTGTTCCGCACGGACAGCACCCCGGACCCGGTCTTCAGCGACACCCTGTCGCTCGACCTCGGCGACGTGGTGCCGTCGATCGCGGGCCCGAAGCGGCCGCAGGACCGCGTCACGCTGCGCGACGCGAAGCGCGCCTTCCGCGCCTCGCTCCAGGGCATGCTCGAGAAGGAGTTCGCCGCCGCCGACGCGCCCGCGGTCAAGGCGTTCCTCGAGGAGGGGGCCGGCCACGCCGCAGCGCGCGTGCCCGCGCTCGAGAAGATCATGCGCCCGGCGGAGATCACCGAGGGCGACACGCGCTACACGCTGCGGCACGGCTCGGTCGTGATCGCCGCGATCACGTCCTGCACCAACACGTCGAACCCGGCGGTCATGCTGGGCGCGGGCCTGCTCGCGAAGAAGGCCGTCGAGCGCGGGCTCACGGTGAAGCCGTGGGTGAAGACGTCGCTCGCCCCCGGGTCGAAGGTCGTCACCGACTACCTGCGCCAGGCGGGGCTCCTGCCGTACCTGGAGGCGCTCGGCTTCCACATGGTCGGCTACGGCTGCACGACGTGCATCGGCAACTCCGGGCCGCTGCCTGACGTGATCGGCGACACGATCCGCAACAACGATCTCGTCGTGGCGAGCGTCCTGTCGGGCAACCGCAACTTCGAGGGCCGCATCAACCAGCACGTGCGGATGAACTTCCTCGCCTCTCCGCCGCTCGTCGTCGCCTACGCGCTGCGCGGCGACGTCGACGCCGACCTCTTCAAGGAGCCGGTCGGCACGGACCGCAACGGCGAGCCGGTGTACCTCAAGGACATCTGGCCGAGCTCGTCCGAGGTCAACGAGGCGATCCGGACGGCCGTGCGGCCCGAGCAGTTCCAGGTGCAGTACGAGAACGTCTTCGCCGGCGACGAGGAGTGGCAGAAGCTCGCGGTCCCGGGCGGCCAGACGTTCGTGTGGGACGAGGGCTCGACCTACGTGCGCAGGCCGCCGTTCTTCGAGGGGCTGTCGAAGGAGCCGGCGCCGCTCAGCGACATCCGGGCCGCGCGCGTGCTCGCGCTGCTCGGCGACTCGGTGACGACCGACCACATCTCCCCGGCCGGCAACATCGCCAAGAACAGCCCCGCCGCGAAGTACCTGGTCGAGCACGGCGTCGCGCCCGCCGACTTCAACTCGTACGGCGCCCGCCGCGGCAACCACGAGGTGATGATGCGCGGCACGTTCGCGAACATCCGCCTCAAGAACGCCCTGCGCCCCGGCGAGGAAGGCGGGATCACCGTCCACCTGCCGGACGGCGAGAAGACGACGATCTACGACGCGGCCATGCAGTACAAGGCCGAGGGCGTGCCGCTGCTCGTGATCGCCGGCGCCGAGTACGGCACCGGGTCGTCGCGCGACTGGGCGGCCAAGGGGACCAAGCTGCTCGGCGTGCGCGCGGTCATCGCGAAGAGCTTCGAGCGCATCCACCGGTCGAACCTCGTCGGCATGGGCGTGCTCCCGCTCGAGTTCGCGCCGGGCGAGGACGCGCAGACCCTCGGGCTCACCGGGCGCGAGGTGTTCGAGATCGACGGCATCTCGGACAACCTCACGCCGGGCAAGAAGCTCAACGTCGTCGCGACCGGCGAAGGCGGGGCGAAGAAGACCTTCACCGTCACCGCGCGCATCGATACGCCGAACGAGGTCGACTACTACCAGCACGGCGGCATCCTCCAGTTCGTGCTGCGCAGCCTGGGCGCCAGCGCCTAGCGCCTCCCGTCGCGCCGCTCCCCGCCGCGCGTCTGGCGGGGAGCGCGGGAGCGGACCCATCTTTGAATGCGGAGCGGCGCGTCGCGGCTGCTGACGCGCGTGCGGGCTTCGGCTAAACCCTGGGGCATGCTCGATCCTCGCTACGTCGCAGAGCACCTCGATGAGGTGCGCGCGGCGCTCGCTCGCCGCTCGCCCGCCGCAGCCGCCAGCCTAGGAGACGACTTCGCGTCCACGGTCAGCGCGAGGCGGTCCAACATCCAGTCGCTCGAGCGGTGGCAGGCGGAGCGCAACGCGGCGAACGACGCGATGGCGCGCCTCGACAAGAAATCGCCCGAGTTCGCGCAGAAGCGCGACGAGCTGAAGGCGCTGTCGACGAGGATCAAGGAGGCCGAGCAGGTCGTCTCCGAGCTCGAGAAGCGGATGACCGAGGTGCTCTCCAGCGTGCCCAACGTGCCGGATCCGTCGGTGCCCGTGGGCGCGGGGGAGGAGGACAACGTGGTCGTCCGGGTGTGGGGCGAGAAGCCGAGCTTCTCGTTCACGCCGAAGAACCACTGGGACATCGGCACGGCCCTCGGCCTGCTCGATTTCGAGCGCGCGGCGAAGCTCTCGGGCGCGCGCTTCACCGTCCTGATGGGCGCCGCCGCCCGCCTCGAGCGCGCGCTCATCTCGTTCATGCTCGACCTGCACACGCGCGAGCAGGGCTACCTCGAGGTGCTGCCGCCCTTCCTCGTGAAGGACTCGGCCCTGTTCGGCACAGGCAACCTGCCCAAGTTCGCCGAGGACCTGTTCAAGACGCAGAAGAGCGACCCGGAGAGGGCGTACGACCTGTACCTCATCCCGACGGCCGAGGTCCCGGTCACGAACCTCCACGCCGACGAGATCCTGGACGGCGCGTCGCTGCCGATCGCTTACACGGCGTACACGCCGTGCTTCCGCAGCGAGGCGGGCAGCCACGGGCGCGACGTCCGCGGGCTCATCCGGCAGCACCAGTTCGACAAGGTCGAGCTCGTGCGGTTCTCGGCGCCGGAGGACTCGGCCCGCCAGCACGAGCTGCTCACCGCGCACGCGGAGGAGGTCCTGAAGCGGCTCGGCCTGCACTACCGGGTCTCGGCGCTCTGCACCGGCGATCTCGGCTTCGGCTCGCAGAAGACGTACGATCTCGAGGTGTGGCTGCCCGGCCAGGGGGTGTACCGCGAGATCTCGAGCTGCTCGAACTTCGGCGAGTTCCAGGCGCGCCGCGCGCAGATCCGCTACCGGCCCGAGCCGAAGGCGAAGCCGCGGCTGGTCCACACGATGAACGGGTCGGCGCTCGCGGTGGGGCGGACGGTCATCGCGATCCTGGAGCAGTACCAGCAGGCGGACGGCACGGTGGTCGTGCCTGAGCCGCTCCGGGCGTTCATGGGCTGCGAGGTCCTCCGCGGCAGGTAACGGCGATGGCAGCGGACGAGCAAGCCAAGCGCGAGCTGCCGGAAGCGAAGAGCGCGCGCAACGGAGGGGACGGCGAGCGGCGCTCGCAGATCCCGGAGCCGCCGGGCGCGCGCAGCGGAGGGGACGGCGAGCGGCGCTCGCAGATCCCGGAGTCGCGGGGCGGGCGCAATGGAGGGGACGGCGAGCGGCGCTCGCAGGTCCACCCGCCCGCGACGAGCGCGGAGACGTCGATGGCGCTCGCGCGCCGGCGGCTGCTCGACCTCTGCAAGCGGCACAAGGACGAGCTCATCGACGACTGGATCGAGAACGTCCTGGCGCTGCCGCCGGAGCGGGGTCGGTACACGGACCGGCCCGTGGGCGAGGTCACGGAGAACGTGCGCTCGTGGCTCGCCGCCTTCACCAGGATCCTCGAGGACGGCAGCGAGACGCTGCTCGACGAGTTCATCACGCACCTCGTCGAGCAGCGCTACGCGACCGGGTACTCGATCAGCGGTCCCCTGATCGCCGCGTCCGAGTTCCGCACCGCGGTCGCGGGCGTCCTCGACACGACGCACGACGACGCCGAGGCGGACGGCTCGACGTCGATCGACGTGCTCCGCGCCGTCGACGCGCTGCTCCTCCAGTTCGAGCACCGCTTCGCCGAGGCGTACGCCCAGCGCTCGCTGTTCGCCTCCGAGGAGCGCTACCGCGAGATCGTCGAGCTCTCGTCCGACGTCCTCGCGACGATCGATCAGGAGGGGATGCTGACGCGGCTGAACGTGCGGTTCGAGGCGCTCTTCGGGCACTCGCGCCAGGCGTGGATCGGCCGGCCGATCACCGCGCTCGCGGTCGCGGCGGACGTGCCGGCCCTGCGCATGCTCGTGATGTCGGCGTCGCGCGCGGAGGCGCCGCGGGAGGCCACCATCCGCTGCGGGACGCGCGCCGGGCTGACCAAGGTGATGACGGTCCGGATCACGCGGCTCTACGGCGAGGACGCCTCGCTCGCGCTCATGCGCGACGTCACCGAGGAGGTCGCGCGCCGCGCGCAGATCCTCCACAGCGAGAAGCTCTCCTCGATCGGCCAGGTCGCGGCGAGCGTCGCGCACGAGCTCAACAACCCCATGGCCTGGGTGATGGCGAACCTCGAGCAGATCCGGAGCGGGGCGCACAAGCTCGTCTCGGCGGCGCGCCCGGTCGCCTCCGGGTCCTACGAGGAGCTGCTGCGCGCCATCGATCTCATCGATCGCTCGTGTCACGAGGCGCTCGCCGGCGTCGAGCGGATGCGGGACATCGTGACGGACCTCAACCTCTTCTCGAGCAGCAGCGAGCGAAAGCCCGAGCGGGTCGATCTCGTCGACGTGATCGAGCTCGCGCTGCGCATGACGGGCCCGCAGCTCAGCCAGCTCTGCCGCATCGAGCGCCACTACGGCCCGATGCCGCCGTTCGTCGGCTATCCGGGCAAGCTCTCGCAGGTGTTCGTGAACCTGTTCATCAACGCGGCGCAGGCGATGCCGAACCGCCCGCGCGACGAGAACATGGTGCGCGTGACGACGCGCTTCGACGCCGGGGTCCACCACGTCGAGGTGGAGGACAACGCGCGCGGGATGACCCCGGAGGTCGTCGAGCGGATCTTCGACCCGTTCTTCACGACGAAGGAAGAGAGCGCGCGCCCGGGGATCGGGCTCTGGGTGTCGCGCAACATCGTCGAGGAGCAGCACGGCACGATGACGGTGTCGAGCACGCCCGGCGTCGGCACCGTCTTCACGATCCGCCTGACCGGCCTGAACCCCACGGATCTGCCCGCGCCGCGGCCGGCGCCGGAGCCGCCGCGCGCGTCGTCGCGCGGGACGATCCTGTTCGTCGACGACGAGCCGATGCTGCTCAACGCCTTCGCGCGCGCGTTCGAGGAGCGGCACGAGGTGCTCGTGGCGAAGAGCGGCCACGAGGCGCTCGACCTGCTGCGGGACCGCGGCGGCCGGATCGACGCGATCGTCTGCGATCTCCTGATGCCGCAGATGAGCGGGATGGCCCTGTACGACGAGATCGCGGAGCGGTTCCCGCAGCTCTTGCCGAAGATGGCCTTCATGTCAGGCGGCGCCTTCACGCCGAGCGCGCGCGAGTTCGTGGAGCGGGTGGACAACCCGAAGATCGCGAAGCCGATCTCGCTCGACGATCTGGAGCGGGTCATCGCCGATCTTCTGAGCGGCGGGTCGAAGCGGGGGCACTAGGCTCGAGCGGGGGTTCGATGGCGGGGGCGAAGGCGAGGACGATCCGGGAGCAGGCGAACCACGCGCGCTACCGGCCGGGGCAGCGGGGAGGCTTCTACGAGAGCTTCTTCCAGCGCGCGAACCACCCGACGCGGCCGCTCGCCTTCTGGATCCGCTACACGCTCTTCAGCCCGGCCGGGCGGCCCGAGGCCGCGGAGGGTGAGCTCTGGGCGGTCTACTTCGACGGCGAGACGGGGCGCCATGTGGTCGCCAAGCGCGAGGTCCCGTTCGCCGGTCGCTGCTCCTTCGCCCGCGACGGCCTGTCGGTCGCCATCGACGGCGCCCGGCTGAGCCTCGGCCGGCTCACCGGGGCGGCGGGCGAGGGGGAGGACGCCATCACCTGGGACCTCGGGTACGAGGGCGGCGGGGAGCCCCTTCTGCTGCTCCCTGCGGCCCTCTACGGCGCCCCGCTGCCGAAGGCGAAGGCGCTGGTCGGCGCCCCGATGGCCGTCTACAGCGGCGCCCTCCGCGCCGCGGGGCGCAAGGTGGACGTGACGGGCTGGGTGGGCAGCCAGAACCACAACTGGGGGACGAAGCACACGGACCTGTACGCCTGGGGGCAGGTCGCCGGGTTCGACAGCCACCCGGACAGCTTCCTCGAGGTCGCCACGGCCCGCCTGAAGATCGGGCCGCTCTGGACGCCGAACATGACGCCGCTGGTCCTGCGGCATCGCGGCGAGGAGATCGCGCTGAGCTCGCTTGTCCAGTCGGTCCGCGCCGAGGCCTCGTTCGACTACTTCACCTGGCGCTTCCGGACGGAGACTGATCGGCTGAGCGTCGAGGGGCAGATCTCCGCGTCCGCCGGCGATTTTGTCGGCCTGGCCTATCGGAACCCGCCCGGCGGCGTGAAGCACTGCCTGAACACGAAGATCGCAGCCTGCACCGTCACCCTGCGGCGGAAGAGCCTGGGCCGCGAGGTCGGGATCGAGACGCTGACGACGGCGCGGCGCGCGGCGTTCGAGATCCTCACGGACGATCGCGACCATGGCGTGACGATCCGCGCCTGATCTACGCCGGACGCACGGCTCGGCGCGGGCGGCCGGGCCGGCGCGGGCGGCCGGGCCGGCGCGCCGCCTCCGAGAGACGCGCTGCGCGCCCGGCGCAAGGTCGGCTAAAGAAGATGGTGGTACGTCACCGCACGAAAGGCGGACGCCATGAGTCTCAAGCACCCCCGGACCATCCTCGTTGCACTGGACAGCTCTCCCAGGGCGCCGCTCGTCCTGGCGGAGGGCGTGGACCTCGCGCAGAAGCTCGGCGGCAGGCTCGTGCTCGTGCGCGGGATCGGGCTGCACCACAGCCTCCCCGCGGAGGCGCTGAACGAGTCGCCGACCCGCGTCCCCGAGATCCTGGAGCGGAGCGACCGGGAGGAGCTTGAGCAGCTCGCGCGCGACGTGCCGCCCGAGCTCCTCGCGAAGGTGGTGATCCACGTCGGCGTCGCCTGGGAGGTCATCTGCCGGACGGCCGACGAGGAGAACGCCGATCTCATCGTCATCGGGTCGCACGACACCTACTCGGGCATCGACAAGGTGCTCGGGACGACCGCGGCGAAGGTCGTGAACCACACGAACCGATCGGTGCTCGTGGTGCGCGACAAGCCGTCGGACTGACGGGGGCCCTCCTGCCTCAGTGGAGCCTGCCGATGAGCTCGTCGCTCAACCTGGGCTGATCGATCTTGCCCAGCCAGATCCGCCAGGTGGCCTTCATGAAATCGATGCCGCTCACGGTCGCCTTCCCGCCGCCGGCGACCGTGATGGTGGTCGCCTTCGCGCGCGGGTCGTATTCGATGGTGACCTCGGCCCCCGACTTGAGGTCTCCCTGGAACGCCGCCACGAACCTCTCGATCTTCGGCGTGTCCGAATACTGGTTCAACGCATAGGCGTCCCGCAGCGCCTTGACGATGCTCGCGCGGTCGACGTCGCGCAGCATCGTCCAGACGAACTTCTTGCTCGTGTCCATGTCGATGACGGCCTCCCTGGACCTCGTGGCAGGGAGCTGCTCCATGTAATGGCTGATCCGATAGACATCGATGTTGACCGCGCCGATGGTCTTCACGCGGACGCCCGTGCCGGTGAGCGTATAACCCGGCAGAGCAAGGAGGCTCCCGACAGCCAGGAAGATCGCCGCGAACGCGGCGAGAAGAGCTGGAGATTTGCTTCGCGCGAAGTGCATTGGATCGACCTCCTCCGGGTTCGCCGCGCCGTGCGGCGCATCGTGTCCGGGCGCCGCGCTCCGGCGATCGCCCGTCGACGGTCGTGAGCGAGCAAGAGCCGAACCACCGACGGCGGGACGTCGGGAGTCGCCGATATCGCGAGATGTCGAGATGTGCCCTGGAGTCAGGCAGGGACGACCCATGGACGTGTGCTCGACGGGGGCTCCGCCCGCGAGGCGGCGCGCTCCCGCCCGCGCGAGGCCGGCCGCGGCGGGCTCTCCCGGAGATCTTTTTTCGGCCCGGTCCGTAGAAGCCGCGCGCTGCGGGGTCCGGGAGATCGCGGCGGAGGGACGCCGATCCCCCCGTGGGCCGCGCCATGGCTTGCGGCGGAAGGAGCTTCTCGATGCGGACGATGCTCGCTGGATTGCTGATGGGATGGGCGGCCCTGAGCTGCGCGGCCAGCGCGGCGGCGCCTCCGGGCACGAGCGCCGCGGCCGCGGCGGCCGCGCCGGGCAGCGCGGCGGAGGACGGGGCGAAGGGGGAGGACGAGGCGAAGAGGGTCGCCGTGGCCGTGGCCCCGACGGCGGCGGCCGAGGCGCCGTCGCCCCGGCCGGAGCCGGCGCCCGCGGGGAACCAGGGGGTCTGGATCGGCGCCGCGGGCGCGAGCGATTTCGTGCTGCCGGGGACGCGCGAGACGCAGCTCGGCGTGTGGATCGATGTCCCGGCGGCCCGGGCGGCGCGCGGACAGCCGCGCACGCCGGCCGCGGTCGTGCTGCTCGTGGACGCCTCCGGCTCGATGCAGGGCCCCAAGATGGAGCACGCCCGCGCGGCGGCGCAGGCGTTCGTCGACAGGCTCCCCGACGGGGATCTGGTCTCTGTCGCGTCGTTCGCCGACACCGCGCAGGCGCGCGTCTCGCCCACCGTGCTCGGCCCGTCGACGCGCCCTGCGGTGGCGCGCGCCATCGCCGCGCTCGGCCCTGAAGGCAGCACGAACCTCTTCGATGGCCTCCGGCTCGCGGAGCAGCACGCGCTCACGGCGCCGTCGACGCACGCCGTCCGGCGCGTGGTGCTCATCTCGGACGGCCAGGCGAACATCGGGCCCTCCTCGCCCGACGTCCTCGGCGCGCTCGCCCAGCGCGGGGCCTCCCACGGGGTGCAGATCACGTCGATCGGGGTGGGGGCCGACTACGACGAGCGCACGCTCAACGCGCTCGCCGTCGGCTCCAGCGGCAGGCTGTACCACCTCTCCGAGGCGCGCGAGATGTCCGCCGTCCTGGAGCGCGAGCTCGCCCTGCTCCAGACGACGGCGGCGACGGGGGCGTTCGTCGAGATCGTCCCGGCGCCCGGCGTGGAGGTGCTCGACGTCCCGAGCGAGCGCACCGAGCGGGCTGGCGACGCGCTCCGGGTGCTCCTTGGCACGATGTTCGGGGGGCAGCACCGCGAGATGCTCGTGCGGGTGAGGGTCAACGCGCCGGCGGCCGGCTCGCACCCGCTCGCGAGCGTGCGGCTGCACTTCCGCGACGCCGAGGCCGGCAACCTCCCGCGGGTGCAGGAGGTGGTCGCCCGCTACGATGTGACGAGCGATCCGGGCCTCGTCGCCGCGCGCCAGAACGAGAAGACCCAGACCATCGCCGCGGTGATCGAGGCGGGCATGATGCAGCTCGACGCGGCCCAGGAGGTGAGCTCGGGCAACTTCGGCGCGGCCGAGGCGAAGCTCGCCGCAGCGGAGGACCGGCTCCGGCAGCAGGCGGCGCGCGCCCGGTCGGACAAGGACAAGGAGCGCGCCGTCCAAGCGGCCTCGGCGGTGGCGAGCGCGCGAAAGACCGCGCGCGCGGCCGCGGCGGCCCCGCCCGCGGCCCGGCGCATGGATGCGCTCGAGATGAACAGCGCCTCCCCGGTCTGGTCGGGCCGCTGATCCGGCGCGGCCGTCGAGGCGCGCCGATGATGCCTGTCCGTCGATGCTCTTGCCTGCCCGTCCGTGACGGGCGGGTGCGGCATCCTTGATGGGAAAATTCGAGGGGATACTTCAGGTGTCCATCATGGGATGGGCAAGTGCGGTGTTCGTCATGCGATGAGCCGGTGCGATGTCCATCATGGGATGGGCAAGTGCGGTGTTCGTCATGCGATGAGCCGGTGCGATGTCCACCATGGGATGGGCAGGTGCGGTGTTCGTCATGCGATGAGCCGGTGCGGCGTCCATCATGGATGGGTTGACCGGCTCTGCACGACCGCCGGCATCCGGTCATGGTTGATCCATGATTCAACATTGACGGCACGATCCATCATGGATTGTAAGGACACGCCCAACGCGGGACCCGACGCCCTCGACAGCGGTCGGGTCCCGCGCGACATTGTCCCGGGCCCTCTGGCACGCCGCCTCCCCGGGCTCCGATCCTCGCCATGAACCCGAACGCCTTCCCGGAGTCGCGCGTCCTCGACGCCGCGCGCGGGCTCTGGTCGCTCGACCCGGCCGTGACCTTCCTGAACCACGGCTCGTTCGGCGCCTGCCCGCGCGCGGTGCTCGAGGCGCAGCAGCGCTACCGCGACCAGCTCGAGCGCGAGCCGGTCCGGTTCTTCCTTCGCGAGCTCGGGCCGCTGCTCGAGGCGGCCCAGGGGGCGCTCGCCTCCTTCGTCGGCGCCGACCCCGACGACCTCGTGTTCGTGCCCAACGCGACCGTCGGGGTCAACACGGTGCTGCGGTCGCTCTCGCTCCGACCCGACGACGAGCTCTGTATCACCGACCACGGGTACAACGCCTGCAACAACGCGGCCGAGGCGGTCGCGGCCCGCGCCGGCGCGCGCGTCGTCGTCGCGCCGGTGCCGTTCCCCATCGAGGCGCCCGAGCAGGTGGTCGAGGCGGTGCTCGCGCGCGTGGGGCCGCGGACGCGGCTCGTCCTCGTCGACCACGTGACGAGCCCGACGGGGCTCGTGTTCCCGGTGGCCTCCCTGGTGGCGGAGCTCGCGGGGCGCGGCGTCGACGTGCTCGTCGACGGAGCGCACGCGCCCGGCATGGTGCCGCTCGATCTCCGCGCCCTCGGGGCGGCCTATTACACCGGCAACTGCCACAAATGGCTGTGTTCGCCGAAGGGCGCGGCGTTCCTCCACGTGCGGCGGGACAAGCAGGGTCTGGTCCGCCCTCTCTCCATCAGCCACGGCGCCAACTCACCGCGCACCGACAGGTCGCGTTTCCTTCTCGAGTTCGACTGGACCGGCACGGCGGACCCCAGCGCGGCGCTCTGCGTCGCGGACGCGCTCCGCTTCATGGGCGGGCTCCTGCCCGGGGGCTGGCCCGCGCTCGAGGCGCACAACCGGGCGACGGCGCTCGCCGCGCGCGACCTCCTGTGCGGGGCGCTCGGCTGCTCGCCGCCGAGCCCCGACGCGATGATCGGCGCGCTCGCGACGGTGCCGCTCCCCGACGCGCCGTCGTCCGCGCCGCGCCTCGATCCGCTCCAGGACGCGCTCCTCGAGCGGTGGGGGATCGAGGTGCCGGTGTTCGCCTGGCCCGCGTCGCCGAGGCGGCACCTCCGGATCTCGGCCCAGATCTACAACGACAGGCCGCAGTACGAGCGGCTCGCCGCCGCCCTCACCGCGCTGCTGTAGCGCGCGCGAGGGGCTCGATCCTGGCGCCGCCGCTCCGCGGCTGGGTGGAAGACGCGTCCAGCGCTTGCCGGAGTAAGCGCGCGCGTCCGAGGAGACGATAGGATGCGCGCTCCAAGGAGACACGATGCCACGTCGAATCCTGGTCTTGTCCTCGCTTTCATGGCTGGCGGCGGCCTTCGTGGTCACCTCGTCCGCTGCGCAGCCCGTGACGCCTCGCCCGACAGCTCGCCCCGCGCCGCCCGCATCGGCGGGGGCGCCTCCAGCACCCGGCGCACCGCAGCCGCCCGCGACGCCGCAGCCATCTGCGACCTCGGCGGGCATACCGCAGCCGCCTGCGACGTCGGCACCGGGCAGCACGCCGGCAGCGGGCACACCGCAGCCGCCGGCATCGGGCACACCACAGCCGCCGGCAGCGGGCACACCGCAGCCGCCCGCGACGCCGCTGCCCGGCGCGCCCCAGCCGCCCGCGGCGTCCGACGCGCCGGCGGCGGGCGCACCTGAGCCAGAGGCGCCGCCGCTCGCGCCGGAAGATGCGCAATCCACGGCGGGAGCTGCCAGGCCACCCGCAGGCTCGGCGTCGCCGGCCGGGAAGGCGGGCGGGCCGGAGGCGGGCCGCGAGGGCAGCGCGGCGACGCCCTGGGTCCTGTCCCTCTCGGACACCGAGCTGGGGCCGCCCGCGCCCGTGTCGAGCGGTAAAAGAGCCATCGACTGGGGGAACGTCCCGCTGAGCCAGCGTGGCGCGATCGGCGTGGAGACCTCCTCGTTCACCGGCGGCGATAGCGACGTCTCCGGGCTTTCGGTCGCCCTCTTCGCCCGCGTGCCGTTCGCCCCGCACACGTTCCTCGACGTCCGGCTCCCCTTCGGGTTCGCGGTCGATGAGCGCACCGACGCCGTGCTCGGCAACGCGACGTTAGGCGCGCATCACGTCGCCAGCATCGGCCGGACGCTCTGGATCACGGTGGGCGGCGACGTCGGGCTGGCGACGCTCTCGGGCCGGACCCACCACCACAGCAGCTACGAGCCGGTCAGCGCCAGCCGGGCGTACTGGGATCTCCACGAGTACTTCCCGAGCATCCTCCCGATCCACGCGCGCCTCGGCGCCGAGGCCCACTTCGGCCAACTGATGATCGCGCGCTTGCAGCTCGAGCCCGTGCTCTACATCCCGCTCGGCCGCAACAAGGAGTACGAGGTCGCGATCCAGCACGCCGTCGAGCTCCAGATCGGCCACGGGATCGGCGGCGGCCTGCGCGCGCAAGGGATGGCGCTGCCCACGTTCGACAACGTCGGCGTCCGGCACGCCGTCGCGCGCAATCTCTACGTCCTGGCCATCGAGCCTTTCCTCGCGATGGAGCGCAACCTCGCGTTCCTCCGAACGGGGCTGCTGCTGCCCGTCGATGAGGAGCTCGGCCCGCCGCTCGATCACACGTGGGGGTTCCACCTGACGATGGGCGTCCGCGTCGATTGAGGGCCTGTCCGGTACGGCGCCCGTGCGCCCTACCGAGACACGCTCCGAGGCCCGCGGCGCGGCCGGGGCGCCCGGCGACGGGCCACGCCTGCCTGGAGCGCCTCTCAACACCTCCGGTTTCGTTCGGCGCTCTAGGCGCCCCGCGCGCGGGATGCCTCGCCGATCGCCTGGGTGATGTGCCCCTCCAGCTCGCCCGTGGGCAGCTGCTCGGACTCCACGACGACGAGGCGCGCTCCCGCGTCCTCCGCGAGCAGCTCGAAGGTCCGCGGCGCGCGATCGTGCAAGTGGCTCGGCAAGACGATCGCCAGCGGGCGGAGCCGGACGGCCACCCCCCACGCCGACGCCGCCTCGCAGGAGCGGACGAGGAAGCGAGCTCGCGCTGCAACCCTGCGACAACGAGCCAGAAAATGGGGGCTGCAGTCGAGCGCCAGCACGACGGGTATCCGGATCAACTGACTGCTACTAGGGGGCTCCGACATAGGACGATGCTACTCCAGCGAAGCGCGATTGCGCGTCCTCTTATCCCGCATAACCGATACAGAGCCTTCCCGAAATAGAAAACAACAAGCTCGCCAGCTCATGTAAGCAGTCACGCGTCATTTTGGTGTATTGGGTAACGTTCTGTGAGAGCAGGATATTTGAAATGGGCGCCGCGGGAACGGCGCCGCCAGCGCGGGAGAGCCCACGCTGGGCGGCGCGCGAAATTCGCCGAGCAATCAGCTCCTCGTCGCGATGCGACAGCAGCGCGTGGTGCCCTGAGCGATCGCGCATTGATGAAATAATGCGCCGTGGACGGAGACGAGCCCGGTGCGCTCCGGCGCAAGCAAGTTGACAGTCGGATGTCAGGCACGCCCGGACGGGTGAAGTCTGCGCACACATGGTGGACGCCGCTCGGGACGTAGGTTTTGAAAGCAGCGTCCACGAGGCCGTCGCACACGATGGCTCGTGTTCAGCGATGGCGCTGCCGAGATCGCCGCATCGGCTCGACGCCGCCCCGAGCCCGTCGAGGTCGGCATGAGGCAAAGGAGTTGGCGAGCACACGTAAAGGAGATCGTGTGTCATCACCCCGCGGTGCGCGAGCCGCGCCAACACGGCCACGGGCAAGAGCTGCCACCCGCCGGCCGCAGCCCTCCCCCGGCGCGCGACGGAGAGCGCGACCGGGTGCGCCGCGCGCGCACCGCGAGGGCGCGGCGAGCGCGACACGCTCTTTTTCGCCAACCACCCAGGGCTCGCGGAACGCCGCAGCAATGGTGAACCGGTTACGTTCCTCACAGAAGCTCGTGGGCGCGATCTGCCGAGCCCCCTGAGAAATGTTTCCGCCAGGTTACGGGCACGCCGACGATGACGTGCGCCGGACCCCGGCGCGATCGCTCCGTCGACAGAGAGCGGGGCCCTCTCCCAGGCCGGCGGCTGCGGAGCAGGGGCACCGGGGAGAGGTCGAGAGAGGTGGCGGTGTCGAGCTGGCACCTGCAATAAGGACCCAACTATATCATCTCGTCGCCCAGATAGAAGAGAACAAGCGATCGCAAAGGCGCCGATCGTGGCGGTGAGCACGACGACCTCGAAGCCAAGGTCGGAGTCCGCGCTGTAGTCGAGCTGTATTTTTACAGCTACGCCCTGAGAAGAGGGGTTATCCTCCGCGGCGGCCGCATAGCCGACCTGATCGGGCGACAGCGTGGATCACCCGTCAGGGGAGGTGGTTCGCTGATCCAGAGAGAGCTCCGACGAGGTCGAGAGGTTAGGAAGAACACTTGCCTACCTTTGGTCAATAGGGGGTTCCCCCCAGACACGACGCACCAGCGCCGGTGATGTCGAGGAGCGGGCCTGTCCACGCGGCGCCGCAGCGCGATGGCCGTCGGGCCGCTGACATGGCCGCGCGGCCTGTCGTCGGAGCGCCGACTCGAGCGACGGGCGGACCGGGCCGGCGGCGCGGTCCGGGCCGCGCGCGCTCGCGGCTGGGCGGCGCCGCGCTCGCGACCGGGCGGCGCCGCGAGCCCATCGCTCACCGGGAGGACGCTGGGGCGCACATGGTATATGCCCGGGCCCATGGCGCAGGTGCACGGCGGCAGGCTCGTCTCAAAAGCCCTCGCGAGACACGGGGTGACGCACCTCTTCACCCTGTGCGGCGGGCACATCCAGGCGATCTACGACGGGTGCCTGGATGACGGCATCCGGGTGGTCGACGTGCGACACGAGCAGACAGCCGGCCACGCCGCCGACGGCTACGCGAGGGTGACCGGGAGGCCGGGGGTGTGCGCCGTCACCGCGGGGCCGGGCGTCACGGACGTGGTGACGGCCGTCGCCAACGCCCAGCGCGCAGGGATCCCGATGGTCGTCCTCGGGGGCGCCGGCCCGCGCGCCCTCGCCGACATGGGCTCGCTGCAGGACATGAACCACGTCGAGCTGATGCGCCCCATCTCGAAGTGGAGCGTCTCCGTCCCGTCGACCGATCGCATCCAGGAGTACGTGGACTCGGCCTTCCGCATCGCCCAGGCGAACGTGCCCGGCCCGGTCTTCCTCGAGATCCCGCTCGACCTCCTGATGAGCTACGCCGGCGACGACGCGCCGGCCACCGCGCCCGCGGCCCCGCCCCGCCCCGGGGGGGATCCGGCCGCGGTCGCGCGGCTCGCGGCCATGCTGAGGGAGGCGGAGCGGCCCATGTTCCTCGTCGGGAGCCAGCTCCGCTGGTCGCCCCGGCGCGATGCGCTGCGCCGCTTCGCCGACGCGGTGAGGGCGCCCTTCTACCTGAACGGCATGGCCCGCGGCGCCCTGCCCCACGCGCACCCGGGGCTGATGAGCCGCTCCCGCCGCTTCGCGCTCTCGCACGCCGACCTGTGCGTGGTGCTCGGGACCCCGTTCGACTTCCGCCTCGAGTACGGCCGCGCCATCGGCCCGGCCGCCAAGGTCGTCCAGATCGATCTCGACGGAAGCGAGCTCGGCAGGAACCGCCGCGTCGACCTCGGGATCGACGGAGATAGCGGCGTCGTGCTGGAGCAGCTGCTCGCGGAGGTGCCCGACAAGGCGGCCGAGCCGTGGCTCTCGGCGGTGCGCGAGGCCGAGGAGAGATCGCGCGCGAAGATGCTGGCGGAGATCGCGAGCGACGGCGACCCGCCGAACCCGCTGCGCGTCTGCGCGGAGATCGGCAGGCGGCTCGGCAAGGACGACATCGTCATCGGCGACGGCGGGGATTTCGTGGCCACGGCCGCGAACGTGCTGAAGCTCGAGTGGCCCCAGCTCTGGATGGACCCCGGCCCGCTCGGGACGCTCGGGGTGGGGCCGGGCTACGCGATGGCGGCCAAGCTCGCGCGGCCAGAGGCCAACGTGGTCCTCGTGTACGGCGACGGATCGTTCGGCTTCCACGCGCTCGAGTTCGAGGCGATGGTGCGCCAGGGCATCCCCGTCGTGAGCGTGATCGGGAACGACGCGGCCTGGACGCAGATCCGCCGGGGGCAGGTGGATCTCTACGGCGAGGGCCGCGCGCCCGCGACGTCGCTCGACTTCACCCGGTACGACCGCGTGGTCGAGGCGCTCGGCGGCTTCGGGGCCTGCGTGGAGCGCGTCGAAGAGCTCGGGCCCGCGCTGGACGAGGCGTTCCGGTGCGGCAGGCCCGCTTGCGTCAACGTGAAGATCGCGAAGAGCGACTTCCGCAAGGGCGCCATCAGCGTCTGATCCCGTGGAGCTCCGGTTCATCTCCCCCGACCTGCAGAGCCTCGACGAGCTCGACTCGGAGGTGCTCGCGTGCGCCCCGTTCAGCGACGCGCGGCCTGCCCATGGCGTCGCCGGCCTCTGCGACTGGCGGCTCGGCGGCCGGATCTCGGACCTGAGACGGCAGGGCCTGATCACCGGCGAGCTCGGCGAGGTCGTCATGATCCCGTGCAAGCCGCGCATGGCGTTCGACAAGCTCGTCCTGTTCGGCGCCGGCCGGCGCGACGCGTTCGACGAGGCGATCTTCCGCGAGGTCGTGCGCCGGATGCTCGCGACGATGGGCGGGCTCTGCACGCGCGCCCCCGTGGTGGAGCTCCCGGGGCGACACGACGGGCTCATCCCCGCCGAGCAGGCGGCCGACGCGCTGCTCGACTGCGCGGGCAGGGAGCGCGGCGACAACGTGTGGACGCTGGTGGAGCGCGCCGAGGGCAGGCAGCAGATCACCCAGCACATGATCGAGCAGCGCCGCCGGGTGCGGCGGGCGCTGTAGCCGCGGGCGCGCGGCGGGACGTCAGCCAGGCTCTTTCGGCAGGTCGACGGTGAAGGTCGCCCCCTCGCCCGGCCGGCTGTCGACCTGGATCGTCGCCCCGAGCGCGTCGGCGATCTGCCGCACGATCCACAGCCCCATGCCGAAGCCGCTGTAGTTCTCGCTGGAGACGGCGCGCTCGAAGCGCTCGAAGATGCGGGCCTGCTGCTCCGGGGCGATGCCGATGCCCCGATCCCGCACCGTCAGGCGGGCGCGATCCGCGAGGTCCTCCAGCGCGACGTCGATGGGCTTGCCGGCGCCGTACTTGACGGCGTTCGAGAGGAGGTTCGTGACGATCTGATCGAGCCGGAGGCGATCCCACCGGCCGACGATCGAGGGGGGGGCCGAGAGGTTGACGGGGCAGCCAGCGGCGCAGAGCTCCTCGCGGAACCGCTCCAGCGCCTCGTTCACCGTGGCCGCGAGGTCGACGTCCTCGAGCTCGATCTGCAGGCGGCCCGCGGAGATGCGCGAGATGTCGAGCAGGTTCGTGATGAGCCGGGCGAGCCGCTCGACCTGGCGCTTGATCATCTCGAGCCGCGGCGTCGCGCGCTCGGCGGTGAGGCCGCCGCGCTTGCCGGCGCGCAGCAGGCCGTCGACCTGCAGCTGCATGGGCGTGAGCGGCGTGCGGAGCTCGTGCGACGCGATCGTGAGGAAATCGTCGCGCGCGCGCACCGCGAGCTGCGCCTCCCGGTAGAGCCGCGCGTTGTCGACCGCCAGCGCCGCGCGCCGCGCGAGATCCTGCGCGAGGTCGAGATCGACCGCGTCGTAGCGCCGGTGCGTCGAGGCGAACGAGAGCGTGCCCAGCGTGCGGCCGCGCGCCGTCAGCGGGACCGTGAGGTGCGAGGCGAGCGAGAGCGAGCGCAGCGCCTCGTAGTGCGCCTGATCGAAGGAGATCGCCCGGACGAACGAGTCGGTCACCTTGGGGATGAGCTCCGGCTGCGCTGTGCGCAGGACCCTGCCGATGCCACGCCCGGCGGAGTCGGCCGTGATCCTGCCGAGGAGCTCGGTCGCCATCGCCATGGATGGGTCCGCGTGGGCGGTCACCTGCCGATCGATCGCGCCGGACTCGTCCTGCAAGAGCAGCACGCAGATCGACGCGAAGTCGGGGAGCGCGACGCGGACGACGCGCCGCAAGGTCTCCTCGAAATCCAGCGACTCGCCGAGGATCTGCCCGGCGGAGACGAGGATGCGCTGCGCCTCGTGGACGCGGCGGCGCTCCGTCACGTCGCGGGTGACCTTCGCGAAGCCGCGCAGCTGGCCGGCTTCGTCGAAGAGCACGCTGATCACCTCGTGCGCCCAGTAGCGGGTGCCGTCCTTGCGGACGCGGTAGCCCTCCTGGATCGAGCGACCGGTCTCCACGGTGGACTGGAGCTCCGCGGTGGGCCTGCCGAGCTCGACGTCCTCCGGCGGGAAGAGGACCGAGCAGTGGCAGCCGATGATCTCGTCGGCGCGGTAGCCGTTGATGCGCTCGGCGCCCGGGTTCCAGCTGGCGATGCGGCCCGCGGGGTCGAGCATGAAGATGGCGTAGTCCTGGACGCCCTCCACGATGAGGCGGAACCGCTCCTCGCTCTGCTTGAGGCGCCGGTCGGCGCGCGCCTCGGCGGCCTCCATCTCACGGCGCAGGAGGAGCTCGCGCATCCTGCGGTTCTCGTCCTCGTAGTGCTTCCTGCGCAGCTGGGCGCGCAGGCGCGCCTTCAGCACCGTGAGCTCGCCCGTCTTCGTCACGAAGTCGTCGGCGCCGGCCGAGAGGGCGTCGAGGATCGCCTTGTGATCGTCGCGGCCGGTGAGCATGAGCAGCGGGATCGGCCGCCACGAGGCGTTCGCCTTGATGCGGAGGCACGTGGCCGGGCCCGAGAGGCCCGGCATCACCATGTCGAGCAGGATGCCGTCGACGCGCGCCACCGTGAGCCGGGCGAGCGCCTCCTCCCCCGAGTGGGCGAGCACCGGTACGTAGCCTTCGTCGCGCATGGCCTGCGCGACCTGGTTCAGGTACGTGGGGCTGTCGTCCACGATGAGGATGCGATGAGACGGTGCATCCGCGGGGCGGTTCACGGGAGCCTCCCGGGCAGGCTCCGGCGAGCGAGGGCTGTCGCCAGGACGGGGCGCGTGAGACTGGTTGAACCGGTGCAGCACCCGTCGATGACCCCCCGTGGCGCCTCCACCCTCATTGGCCACCCATACAGGTTGGCATGCGTTCTCCCCCGGCCGACGGGAAAAGGCTACCTGGCCCGATGCACTTTGCGTACAGCATCCTTTTTCTAACAGCCGCCGAGCGCTCGCAACGTTGCGGCCCCCACCGACGTCCGGAATCCCAGCGCAAGCGCACACGATGCGCTCTGTGGGCCTCGAACGCCCGGAGCCGGTAGAGGGGAAGTTCCCGCGCTACAAACCAGGGAAATGATGCTTGACAAGCGGCTCAGCTCGCCTCGGTGAGCTTGACTCGAGTGAGACGGATGCCGGGCTCGGAGAGCCGCGGCGGCGCGACGGCCGCGATGGCCGCGAGAGGGCGTGAGCGCGCAGCGAACGAGGGGAGCTCCTGTGTCTCGAAGGCTGGGCCGGACAGCCAGCCGCGGCGGGGGAGGGCGGGGAACGCGTGAGTTCCTCAGCCCTCGTCGATGAGCTCCATCATCGTGGCTCGGGCGGGCCCGCCCGCGGGAATCCAGCGGCAGAGCTCGTCGACGCCGACGTCGTCGACCACCCGGCGGAGCTCCGCGCGCGCGGCGGCGGGCTCGCCGAGCGCGGTGAGCGCGTGCGCGCGGGTGATGCGGTAGCGCTGGCGCACCTCGGTCGGCTCTCCCTGCTCGCCGTCGCGGCGGCCGACCAGGGAGAGCGCGCCCTCTGCGTCGCCGGTGCGCACGAGCACCGCGGCGCGCGCTCCCCGCACGAGCGGCCACACCGACGCCGGCGCGCGCTCGTCGTCCAGGTCCGGGAGGAGCCGCCGGGCCGCCTCGATGTCGCCAGCGCAGAGCTGCCACTGGGCGAGGTTGGAGAGGACGAGCACCCGCACCTGCGGAGGTATCCAGTCGCGCGGCAGGTCGCGCACCGAGGCGGCCGCCGCCTTGTAGCTGCCCTCCCACGCGAGCGACTGGCCGACGGCCTGGGCCGCGTAGGCGTAGATGATCCGCGGATCGTCGAGGCGGGTCGGCGGCGTCGAGGCGAGATCCGCGGAGCGCGCGGCCCGCTGCCGCGCCCGCGGGGGCCGAGGCGCGAGCGCCTGGCGATGGGAGCGGCCGGGCCTCGCGGCGAGCCTCTCCCGGACGACGCCGCCGACGAGGAGCAGCAGCGGGATCGCGGCGGCGATCGCGCAGGAGGCGCCGATCCAGAGGGGCGCGGCACGCCGCCCGGCGAGCGCGCCCCACGCGAGCAGCGGCGCCGCGGCGCCGGCCGCGGCCGCGGCGAGCAGGATCGATCGCCGCGTCATCGGCGGGCTCCGGTCCGGATCGGCGCGGGCTCGGCTGTGGGCTTCGCGGCCATCGGGCGCCCTCAGCGAACCTTGAGCATGCCCCGGGGATCCGCGCTCGTCCCGCCTCGCAGCGTGTCGGCGATCGCCTGGTGGAAGCGCTCGAGCCGCTGGTCCGCCGCGTGGAAGACCGTCCCCTCCGGGTACCTTCCCTCCGCGTCGACGACGCCCGCCGGGACGCCGGTGATGATCTCGATGCCCTCCTCGACGGAGCTCACCTCGAACACGTGGAAGCGGCCGGCCTCGATCGCCGTCACGACGTCGCCCCGCAGCATGAGCGCGTCGCGGTTCGCGCTGGGGATCAGCACGCCCTGCTCGCCCGTCAGGCCCTTGGCGGCGCACAGATCGAAGAAGGCCTCGATCTTCTCGTTGATGCCGCCCACGGGCTGGATGCTCCCTTGCTGATCGATGCTGCCCGTCGCGGCGAGCTCCTGCCGGATCGGGACGCCGGAGAGCGCTGACAGGAGCGCGTACAGCTCGCTCGACGAGGCGCTGTCGCCCTCGATGGGCTCGTAGGTCTGCTCGAAGACGAGCGAGGCGCCGAACGACAGCGGGCGGTGCTGGGCGAACCGGGCCGCGAGGAAGCCCGTGAGGACGAGCACGCCCTTGCTGTGGAGCGGGCCGGACATCTCGACCTCGCGCGCGATGTTCACCGGGCCCTCGCGGCCCGGGTAGACGACCGCCGTCACGCGGCAGGGGCGTCCGAACGTCTGCGGGCCGTCGGAGAGGACCGAGATCGCGTTGACCTGCCCGACGTGCCGGCCGGTCACGTCGATGCGGATGGTCCCGTCCGAGAGCAGCTCGTGCACATGGTCGCGGAAATGGCTGCCGCGGCGCCGCGCCGCCTCGAGCGCCTCGTTGACCTCGGGGCCGTCGACGACCTTGCGGCCGCGGCGCTGGGCCCGGTAGCCGGCCTCGGTCGCGACCTCGGCGATGAGCCCGACCTGGGCGCTCACCTTGGTCTGGCTCTCCGCGAGGCGGCCGCCGTGGAAGAGGAGCGCGGTCACGCCGTCGGCCGTGATCGGCGGGAGGCCGCGATCGTGCGCGAAGCCGGCGAGGAACGCGGGGTAGGTGAGGAGCGCCTGATCGAGCGAGATCGTCGTCTCGAAGCGCGCCTGCACCTTGAAGAGCTGCGAGAACTCCGGATCGGCGTCGTGCAGGTCCTGGTAGAGCTGCGGGTTCGTGACGAGGACGACCTTCACGTCGATGGGGATCGGCGGGAAGAGCAGCTCCTCCGCGGTGCCGCGGAAGTACGACGGGTTGTGCTCGGGCACGATGAACTTGCCCGCGAGCAGGCAGGCCTTGAGCTGCTCGTAGAGCGCCTCGTTCTTGAGGAGCGCGCCCGCGGGCAGGATGAGGAAGCCGCCCGCCGCCTCGTGGAGGGCGCCCGCGACGGCGAAGCCGGGCTCCGGCGGGAAGCCGGAGTCGGGCGGCGCGTGCGTGCGGCCGAAGAGGGCGGTCAGCGTGGGGTAGGGGACATCGACGACCGGCGCGCCGGAGTCGGGCGTGTGCTCCGTGAGGAGCGTCGGGACGACCACGCCGCGCGGGAGGGTGGCGCCGCCCTCCTCGCCGCGCGCCTCGTCGACGAGCAGGCGGAACTCCTTCGACACGACCGTCTCGACGTCCGCGAGGAAGGCGCTGATGTCGTTGCGCCCCTCGAAGCGCGCGAGCACCGGCTGGAAGCAGGCCTTCACCCCGTCGCTGAGCAGCTGCTTCACGACGCCGCGCAGCTCGACGTCGGCCTCGTCCTGCACCGTGGCGAGCCGCATCTCAAACTCCTCGATGGAGCCGGCGATGGCGAGCAGGGCCTCGCTGTCCGGCGCGTTGGCGGCGTCCTCGAGCGAGGTGATCTGCACCTCGTCCTCGCCGCGCACGAGGTCGAGGCCGAGCTCCCGCGCGGCGGACTTGAGCTGCTCTTCGAGCCGCCGCTCCTCGGCGTTCACCCGGCGCTGGATCTTGCCGCGCGCCTGCTTGAAGCGCTCGCCCTCGGTCGCGCCGCGCAGGGCGTCGACGAGCTTCTCGTGGAGCTCCTCCATCGCCTCGACGAAGGGGCGCCCCTCGCCCGGCGGCAGCGACAGGACCGTCGGCTCGCTCGGGCGGTGCGGGTTCGGCAAGAGGAGGATGTCGTCGGGCGTGGGGCGGCTCGCCGCGATGCGCTTCGCGACGGCGCGGGCGCAGAACGTGCGGCCGGTGCCGGGCGCGCCGACGACGACGACGTGGAAGCGGGGCTGGCGGATGTCGAGGCCGAAGGCGAGGGCGGCGAGGGCGCGCTCCTGCGAGCCGATGCCCGCCGAGAGCGGCGCGACCTCGTCCGTCGTGGAGAAGCGGAAGCTCTGCGGCTCTACGATCTTGCGGCACTCGCTGGGGGGCAGCTTCCGGGAGACCATGGCGGCGCACCATAGCGCCTTTCGCCGTTCGTTGGCGCGGAGCCCGCCCGGCGATGCGCCCGGGCCCGATCGAAGGCCGAAAGGGAGCGCTTCGCCGTCGCGGGGGCGCGCCGCGCCGGGCGCCCTACCGCCGCAGGACCAGCACGGGGCACGGCGCCCGAGCGAGCACGTCGCGGATGATGCCGCCGTGCTCATCGTCGAGCTGCCCGTGCCAGACCAGCACTACGAGGTCGCTCGCCAGCTGCCAGGAGAGGCGCAGGATCTCCGCCGCCGGCTCGCCCTTGCCGAGGAAGAACCGCGTGGAGACGCCGTGGGGGCAGTGGCCGATCGCGCTCAGGAACCGGGCCAGGAACTCCTCGGTGAACGCGGGCCACTCGTGCTGAGGCTGATCGACGTACAGGGGAGCCACCATCGCGCCCGGCTCGGAGGGCGCGGGCGTCGAGACGGGCGGCCCCTCGTCCGCGGCCTCCCGCGGCGAGGCGCAGCCGACCATCACGATGTCGAGCTCGGCGCCGAGCTTGCGGGCGACCTCTCCGACGGGCGTGATCGAGCTGGCCGTGCTGGGGGTCCCGTCGAGCGGGAGCAGGATGCGCCGCAGCCGCGGCGGGGAGGGCTCCTCGTGGATGACGGAGGGCTCCTCGCGGATGACGAGGACGCCGCGCGCGGCGGACTCCAGCGCGCGCGCCGCGAGGTAGCCGACGCCGAGGCGCTCGTCCATGGGCTCGTCCGCGTGCGAGGCCACGATCACGAGCGTGGTCCCGTAGGTCGCCATGGACGACGCGAGCGCGCCGGCCGGATCGTCGCTCGCCTCGATGTCCAGCACCATGCCCTGAAGCGCCTCCGGGGCGATCCCGAAGTGGGCCGGCACCTCGCTCGCGTCGATCGGCTCCGCGCAGAGGCACAGCCCGTGCAGCGGGGCGTCGAGCCCGCGCGCGACGAGCCGCCCGAGCGCGACGGCGCCGAGGTGGGCGCGGCGACCGTGGAGCGCGACGACCACGTTCCTGCGCTGCAAGCCGCTCTGCGGCGGGTGCTCGTCGGCCTCCTCGTATGCCCCTGGGGGCGACTCGGCCGCTGGCGCCGCCCCGAGCGGCGCCCCGAGCCCGACGGGGGACCCGTCGCGTACGGCGCTCAGCATGTCGTGACCTCCTCCCACGGGCGGATCCGTCCGCCGGTCCGCCGCGTCGCGTAGCGGCGACCCGGCTCGGCCAGCACGGCGCAGGCGGGCTCGCCCGCGTCGAGCAGGCAGATCGGCAGCGGCGCGCTCCCCTCCAGCGCGACCTCGACGCCGCCGTCCTCCACGTGGATCTCGAGCGCGCGGCCTCGCCAGGTGATCGGGATCTTGAGGTGCCGCCAGCCCGGCAGCAGGTGCGGCTCGATCCCGATCGCCTCGTCCTCGTCGGGGCACGGCGGCGCGTGGGGGAGCGCCTCCGAGAGCGCGCTCCGCGGTACGCGCGTGATGCCGGCCACGCCGAACGCGACGGCTTGCCAGAGGCCGCCCATGGCGGCGATGTGCACGCCCCCCGCGGCGTTGCCCATCGTGTTGCCGAGGTCGATGTCGGCGGTCTGCTCGAAGTAGCGCTCGGCGTAGGCGTGGAGATCGAGCCGGGCGGCGACGAGCGCGTGGGCGCTCGGGCTCAGCGAGCTGCCGTGGGCGGTGCGCGGCTCGTAATAGAGGAAGTTGTCGCGGCGGGCGCTCGGGGGCACCGCGCTCCAGAGCAGCGCGATGAGCTGCACGACGTCCGCTTGCTTCACCACCTGGCAGGCCTGCGTCCGCTCGCGCCCGAGCAAGACGTCGACAGGCGCGCTGCGCACGGCGTAGTCGGCGATGGAGAACGGCGCGAGGCCGAAGTAGCCGGCAAACTGCTCGATCAGGCCGGTCTGCGGGTCGATCCCGAGGACGAGGCGGCCCGCGACGTCGCACCAGTGGTCGGGCTCGTCGGGCCGGACGTCGAGCCGCGCGAGCACGTCCGCTCGCGCGACGTTGCGCCGGACGATCGCGGCGGCGACGCGGAGGTTGTACCGCGCCATCCAGTTCGTGAACGCGTTGTCGTCCACGGTCTCGTGGTACTCGTCCGGCCCGATCACCCGCCGGATGTGGGCGCGGCCATCCGGCCCGAGCTCGGCGCGGCTCGCCCAGAAGCGCGCCGTCGCGATAAGGATCTCGGCCCCCTCGCCCCGCTGGAAGTCGAGATCTCCGGTCGCGCGGGTGTAGGCGTTCACCGCGTAGGCGATGTCGGCGCTGATGTGGTGCTCCTGCTCGCCGGAGAGCACCCGGACCACCTCGCCGAACGGCGTGACGAGCAGCGCAGGCGTCGTCTCGTCGCCCGTGTCCGCAGACTCCCACGCGTAGAGCGCGCCCTCGTAACCGAGCGCCCTGGCCTTGCGGTGCGCGCCGGCGAGGGTGCGGTGCCTGTAGAGGAGGAGCGCGCGCGCGGCCTCGGGGTAGCAGTGGGTGTAGAACGGGACGAGGAAGGTCTCGGTATCCCAGAAGACGTGGCCGCGGTACGCCTCCCCGCTGAGCGCGCGCGCGCCGATCGAGCAGCGCGGGTCATCCGGGTTCGCCGCGCCGATGAGGTGGTACAGGGCGAACCGGAGCGCCCGTTCGATCCTGGGAGCGCCGTCGATCTCGACGTCGGCGTGGCGCCAGCGCTCCGCCCACGCCCGCGTGTGATCGCCGAGCAGGTCGGCCATGGTGCGGCCCGACAGCTCGTCCTGGAGCGCCTCTCCCGTCTCGCGCGGCGTGGGCGTGTCGCGCGACGTGTGCAGCGTCGTCGTCCGGAAGAGGCGGCGCCGCTCGGCGACGCGGACGCCGACGTCGCAGCGCTCCGCGATGGATTGCGCGCCCGTGGTGCGCTCGCAGCGCGCGCCCTCGAGGGCCTCCGGCAGGGGCGAGCCCACCGCGGCCTGCTCCGGGAGATCCCGCAGGTGCGAGGTCATCGCGGTCACGAGCCCGCCGTGGGTTTGCCCGACGAGGAGCAGGCTCTTCGCGCTCGCGTCCGCCGCGAAGCCGGCCCAGTGCGCCGCGCCGCTCGCGCTCTTCACGTCGCCGCTCAGGATCGCGTCGACGCGGATCGTCCCGGTGAAGTTGAGGGGAGCGATGGTGAGCGCCTCCATGAGGACGTGGCGGTCCGCGAGCGACGCCGCGTGGAGCGTGTGCAGGTGCGTGAGGTGGCCTCCCTCGCCGCGCCGCAGGCACTCGCGCAGCAGCACGCCGCGCCGCATGTCGAGGGCGCGGCGGTGGTGCAGCACGCCGCTCGTCTCGGCGGAGAACGACTCGCCCTCGATGGAGACGCTCAGCCGGCCCCAGTCGGGGGCGATGACGAGCTCCGGGACGCGGCTCACGTCGGCCGAGGGCTCGAACGCGCCCGCGATGAACGTCGCCGGCCGCGACACGCTCGACCCCTCCGGGAGCGACGCCCGCGAGCCGAGGTAGCCGTTGGCGATCGCGAGCAGCGACTCGATCTCGTGCTCGCGCACGACGTCGAACCCTGGCTCCTCGATGACCCACGCGGCGTCTCGCGGCGCCGTGAGCAGGCCGAGCTCGCGGTCGAGCTCCCGCTGGAGCGCGAGGATCTCGGAGAGCCGCTGGGCGCCGGCCGCCGCGTGGACGGCGCCCGCGAGCTCCGGCGCACCGTGGAGCCCGCGCGCCCCGCTCGCCAGCGCGCCGCCGGTCGACTCTCGCGGTTCCCGCGGCTCCCTCGATTCCGGCGAGATCGCGAGCCGATCGTGCGGCTCGATGCGGAGCGGCGCGATCACCTGCGCGATCAGCGCGGCGATCGCCGAGCGCCCGTCCGGCTCCGCGCGGGCGACGAGCGCGACCGCGGCGCCGTGGCGATCGTGGCCGTGGAGCTCCGCGCCGTCGAGCGCGCCGAGGAAGAGCCGCCGGCGGTTCTCGGCGCGCACGCCGCGAGCGAGCCGCCGCGCGAGGTGGGGCATGGCCTCGCCGGCGAAGATCGCCACGCGCACGCCCATCGCGAGCAGCGCGTCGAGCAGCGCCGCGGCGCCGCCTTCCGCCTCCGCGAGGAGGCTCGCGTCGATCGCGATGAAGCGGAAGCGGTGGTGCAGCTCGGCCGGCAGCTTGATCGCGGCCGCCGGCGGGTTCGCGATGGCGGGGCCGCTCGATCCGCCGCGCGCGAGGACGGCAGGCCCGGTGGCGCTGTCTACGAGCGAAGACATCCTCGGCTCCTCCTGCGGCCGGGGGACGCGAGGAACGTGCCGCCGCGCCTGTGCGGGCCGGGATCGGAGGGCCGCGGCGGCGGTGCGCTAGCGTTGCACGGCGCCGGTCAGGCGACGGCGCCGGTCAGGCGAGCGAGCACGACGAGGAGCCGGTCGACGTCGAAGGGCTTCGCCAGCACACCGGCCACGGCGCCGCGGATGCTGGGATCGTTCACGCCGGAGAGCAGGAGGACGGGCACCTCGACGCCCGCGGCGGCGAGCGCGGTGAGGAACTCCTCGCCGGTCATCTCGGGCATCACGTAGTCGAGCAGGATCGCCCGCGGCCGCGCGCCGCGGGTGAGGCGATCGAGCGCCTCCAGCGGTCGCGTGAAGCCCTGAACGCGGTAGCCCTCGTCGGAGAGCAGGTCCATCAGCGACTCGACCAGCGCAGGGTCGTCGTCGACGACGAAGATCTCCGCGGGAGCGCGCGGCGACGCGGCGGCCGGGCCGGGAGCGGAGACCGGCGAGCTCATCGAATTTCCCTGGATCGCTGGCGATTCCGGCGCATGCGGCGCGCGAAGGATACCAGACGGTCGCCGTGACCGCATGGGCAGGCCGCTCTGGGCGCATCGTTGCACCTTCGGTCACGTCCTCCGTTGTGCCTTCCGCGTCGCGCGGATCTCCTCCGAGCTCAGAAACTCGCTCAGGACGGAGTTTTCCTCACCAATTGGGCTTGCCGCCGCGCCGCTGCTTGCAGATCGTTGAGCACCTGATACCCCTGTAAGGTTCCTCCCAGGACGACCCCAGCAGCTTGACTTGAACTGCTCGTGGGTATCGAATTGTGGTCCGAAGGACACTCCAATCCCCCTGTGGTCATCATGGCGGAAACCCCTGCTAGCAAGCTGCACATCTATCTGATCGACGATCACCCCGTCGTTCGCGAAGGCTTCGCTCGAGCGCTCTCGGACGAGCCCGACATGGTCGTCGTGGGCCAGGCTGGGACGGCGGCCGACGCCTTGCGCGAGACGGCGAGCTGCAAGCCGGACGTGGTGCTCGTCGATCTCAACATCCCCGACCGGGACGGCATCGAGCTCCTCGGGGCGCTGAGAGCGCAGCTGCCTCAGGCGAAGCTCCTCGTGCTGAGCGGGTACGACGACGAGTTCCGCGTCGCCGAGGCGCTCCGCGCGGGGGCGCAGGGGTATCTCGTGAAGACCTCGAAGCTAGAGGAGGTCATCGAGGGCATCCGCCGGATCGCCACCGGCGGAGCGCCGCTCTCGTCGAGCATCGCCGGGGCTGTCGTGCGCGCGATGCGCAAGCCGGCGAGCGAGGGCTCCGGTGGTCTGGACGCGCTGACGCCGCGCGAGCGCCAGGTCCTGCGGCTGCTCGCGGCTGGGGTGTCGACGCGCGAGACGGCCGCCCGGCTCACGATCAGCCCGAAGACGGTGGAGACCCACCGCGTGCGCATCTACGCGAAGCTCGGGTGCAAGAGCGCGGTCGAGCTGACCCGCATCGCGGTCCGCACCGGGCTCATCGAGGCGTAAAGGCGTAACCGACCGCGCTCGCGCGCGGGACATCGCCGCCTCGCCCCGCGGGGCGGGGTGCTACGGCTTCCGCTCCTTCTTCGGCTTCTTCGTCGTCGTCAGCGCTTCCTTCGCGGTCGCCCCCGACGCCTGGCTCACGCTCGCTCGGCCCTTCGCCTCCTCGAGCAGGCGATCGATCCGCACGCCGTCGATGGTGAGCCCATCGATCGCGCAGCCGACGATCTCGACCTCGCGGAGATCCGACGCCTCGAAGCGAGCGCGGCGCAGGCTCGCGTCGGACCAGCGGCTCGCCGCGGCGTCGGCGTCGTCGATGCGCGCGCCGGCGAGCGAGACGTCATCGAGCGATGCGCCGGCGAGGGTCGCGTTGCGCAGGCGCGCGCCGGCGAGCGAGACGTCATCCAGCACGGCCTCGGCGAGCGAGACGTTGTGCAGGCGCGCGCCGGCGAGCGAGACGTCATCGAGCACGGCCTCCGCGAGCGAGACGTTGCGCAGGCGCGCGCCGCGAAGGTCGACGTCGTCGAGCTCGGCCTCCGCGAGCGCGACGTCGTGGAAGCGGGCGCCGTGCAGGTCGACGTCGTCGAACGCGGCCCCGGCGAGCGTCGAGCCGTGAAACCGCTCGGGCTTCGCAGGCTGGGTGCCTTCGTCCTCTGCGGCGTCCGCGCTCGCCGGCGCGATCGGGGGCTTCTTGGCCATGGGTCCATGCTAGCGCTAGGCGCAGGTCGCGCGCTCGCGCGGTCCGGAGAGCCATGAACGCACACGCCGGCTTCGTGCCCCACCACGCCCTCGTCTCCGCGCCCTCCGCGGCGCCTGCCCGCTGGATGCTCGTCCTGCACGGCATCTTTGGCTCGGGCGCCAACTGGCGCACCTTCATCCGCCGCCTCGCCGAGGCGCAGGCCGAGAGCGGCGCGCCTGGCCTTTCCGCCCGGCCGTGGGGCTTCATCCTTGTCGACCTGCGGGCCCACGGCATGTCGCAGAGCCCGCCTGCGCCCCACACCATCGCGGCGGCCGCGGAGGATCTGCTCCGCCTGGGCGACCGCCTCGGCCTCGATATCCACGGCGTGATGGGCCACTCGTTCGGCGGCAAGGTGGCGCTCGCCTACCTCGAGCGCCGGCCCGCCGGGATCGAGCGCGCGTTCCTCCTCGACGCCGATCCGAGCGCGAAGCCCGCCGGCGAGAGCGGATCGGAGAGCCCTGGCGTGCTCGAGGTGCTCCGCGCGATCCCGCAGCCGATCCCGTCGCGCGAGGCGTTCCTCGACGCCGTGCAGGCCGCCGGGTTCAGCCGCGCCATCGCGGAGTGGCTGGCGATGAACGTCCGCCGCGAGGGCGACGGCTTTCGCATCCGGCTCGACCTCGACATCCTGAACGAGCTGCTCACCGACTATTTCGCCCGCGATCTGTGGCACGTCCTGGAGGACCCGCCGGCGCAGGCCGGTCCGGGCGTGGAGCAGCGGCGCATCCATGTCGTGCTCGGCGGCAGGTCCGCGTCGATCTCGCCGGCGTCGCGCGATCGCTTCGAGGCGCTCCCGGCGCGCGCGCCCTGGGTCTCGGTCCACGTCCTCCCGCGCGCCGGCCACTGGCTCCAGGTCGACGACCCCGATGGCCTCTTCGACGTCATCCGGGCGGCCCTGTGACCGGAGGTCGTGAACCCCGCGCGTGCCCCCTGACCGGGCTTTCCGCCCGGCGCTTCATCCACTATCGCCCGGAGGACCTATGCGCATCGCGTCCTGGAACGTGAACTCCATCCGCACGCGGCTAGAGCAGCTCACGAGCTGGCTGGTCCGGGCCGCGCCCGACGTCATCTGCATGCAGGAGACGAAGGTCGAGGACGGCAGCTTCCCCGAGGCCGCGCTCTCCGAGGTGGGCTATCGCTCGGTCATCTTCGGCCAGAAGTCCTACAACGGGGTCGCGATCGCCGCGCGCTTCGGACTCTCGGTCGACGACGTGAAGAAGGGCCTCGACGGCGACGAGCAGGACGTCGCCCGGCGGATGCTGGCGGCGACGATCGAGGGGGTCCGGGTCATCAACGTGTACGTGCCCAACGGGCAGGCGGTGGGCACGCCGGCCTTCGCGTACAAGCTCGCGTGGCTTGAGCGGCTGCGGAGCGAGCTCGAGGCGCGCTACCGCCCGGATCAGCAGCTCCTGATCTGCGGCGATTTCAACGTCGCGCCCGAGGCGATCGACGTCGCGGAGCCGAAGAAATGGGAGGGGCAGGTGCTCTTCCATCCGGACGAGCGCGCCGCGCTGGGCCGCCTGCTGGACTGGGGCCTCGTGGACGCGTTCCGCGCCTGCCACCCCGGCAAGGAGGCGTACAGCTGGTGGGATTACCGGATGGGCGCGTTCCGGCGCAACAAGGGCCTCCGCATCGATCTCGCGCTTGTGACGCGCCCGCTCGCCGCGCGCTGCACCGATGTGTCGATCGACACGCGCCCGCGGGAGCTCCAGCGCCCGTCCGATCACGCGCCGGTCGTGGTGGAGCTCGCGGACGGCGCGGCGCCGCCCGGGGCCGTGCCGGGGACCTGAGCGCGGGCGGACGTCAGCGGGCCGCGTCGGTCTGGCGACCGCCCGCGGCCGCGCTTGGCGGCGCGTTTGCGGCCGCCGGCGCGGCTGATGCGCGCGCTGCGTCGGCCGCCGTCGGCGCCGCCGCGGAAGGCACGCCGTAGATGTCCGCATCCGTCGCCGCGGAGTCGACAGCCTTGTTCGGCTCATCGGCGGCGCACGCGGGGCGGGCCAGCGACTCCTCGATGCAGGCGGCGCGCATCGACGGGGGGCACATCACGCGGATGTGGAAGTGATCGTTGTGCAGATCGGCGTCCCTGGGGCTCATCATCGCGGCCGCGGCCCGGGTCCGGAGCTCCGCCGAGACGCGCTTCTTCGCGGCGTGGGCGAGCAGCCGCGCCTTCAGCGCGTCGGTCACGAAGAGGTACTTGACGCCCGCCTGCCGGTCCTCGAGCAGCGCCTGGACGAGCGCCCAGTTGCGCGCGTCGTCGAACCGCGCGCCGGGGAGGCCGATGGCGTCGCCTCGATCGTCGAACGCGACGAACCGGTCCATGCGGAGGGTCTTGCCCTTCGAGTTGACGACGTAGAACCCGACGTCGGCGTCGCGCCCCGTCTGGTGGGAGTTGTGCCCGTCGAGCGCGCCGCCCGTCTTGGCCGAGAGGTCGCCGACGAGCAGCGCGGAGTCGCCGTGCTTCTTGGCCACCTGGAAGGCGGCTCGCCGCAGGGCCTTCACGAGCACGGGCAGCCCCCATGTCCTCGCGCCCTCGCGCGTCTTGAGGTGCCTCGACGATCGGAGCCGCACCGCGCCGGTGAGCCGTCCGCGGTTGGGAGCGCCCTTCGACAGCGGCGTCCGCTCGTCGGCGTCGGCGGTGCCGCCGCGCTCCGCGCGGGAGGCGTCGTCCCGCACCGCCGCGCGCTTCTTGCCCGCGCGCTCCTGGGACTTCTCCTTGGATCGGGCGCTGCGCGCGGCCCGCGCTTCACCTTTGCCATCGGCCGAGCTCCGCCGCGCGGCGTGGCGCTTGTTCTGCGGGCCCTTGCCCGGCTGCTGTTCGGCCGCAGCCGCATGCGCGCCCGCGGGGGCGCCCTGGGCCGGAGGGGCACCCTGGGCCGGCGCGGCGAGCGAGAGGGCGAGCAGGAGGGCAGCGACGGGACCCCGGGACGCGAGGCAGCGCCGAGAGAGCGGGCGGAGCAGCGGCATGGCGGGGCAGGACCCTACCTTGCGGCGCCGCGGACAGAGAACTTCTTTCACAGCCGCCTCGGGTCAGGCCCAGCCGGTTCGGTCCAGGCGGGCCCACCGAGCGCGTTCCGGCGGCCACGGTTGGTGCTGGTGGACGGTGCGCCGCGAGGGCGGACGGTGCGCCGCGGGGGGCGAGCCCTGGGACGCACCCGGCGCCCGCGTCCGTCCGGGCTGGGCGGAGACGGCGGCCTGAGAATTGCGCACCATCTCGCTTCAATGTCTTGACACAACGCCGCCGGTGCGGTTAGAAGCGTTCCGCGAGCCCCGCCGAGGGGCGCGCAGGAGCGCCCGTAGCTCAGCTGGATAGAGCGTCGGACTTCGAATCCGAAAGTCGCCTGTTCGAATCAGGCCGGGCGTGCCGGGCTCAACGGGCGACTCAAGCGATCCGGCGAGATTCCGGGAGCTGTTCCAGGTTCAGTAGGTTTGACAATTCATTCGGGCCATTAGCTCAATTGGTAGAGCAGTGGACTCTTAATCCATTGGCTGAAGGTTCAAGTCCTTCATGGCCCACCCGAGATGATTGAGGAACCCAGCCAGCCCGAGAGGCTGGCTGGGACAGCCGGGACGACGGCTGGGACAATCGAAGAAGCCGCAAGGCACAGAGGCTCAAGAGCCCGACGACCCAGGGGGGTGTGTCGGGCTTTCGGCGTTTTGAGCGGCGCGTCCGATCGACGTCGCTCCGGCGAGCTCTGCGATACGCCTGCGTCGTGCGCCTTGGGCTTCGTGCTCTCGTACGAGCTCTGCGGGTCGTCGTCCAGCCAAGCGCCGCGCGCAGCGCGCTGCTGGGGGCCCTCCATGTCCGTTCGAGTGGGGTGCGGTCACGCCCGCCGGAGGAGCTCTGCCGCAAGGCGGGCATCCCGCTGTCTCTGGTCCCCAGCATCGGGTCAGGCTCGACCTCGAACGGAGCGGCCAGAAACAGGAGGCAGCGGCGATTCAGATCCTGGAGCAGCGGGTCTCGTCGCTGCAGCAATGGGTCGATCATCCGCTGGACGACCCTGTCGAGCAGCCACTGCCCACCTCTCTGGATGCGCTCACGCAGGTTCGAGACCACGACCTGGACGTCGCCGAGGACGGGACCGTTTGCATCCGGCAAGGCGTTGTGCCTGACCGCCGTGTCTCGATCGAGCAGGCGCGAGATGCGTTATGGCCTCAAGAGCTGCGCGAAGCGGCGCGACGGTGACAGGAACATCGCCAGCAAGGACGGCTTCGAGATCGACCTGCTTGTCGCTCTGGCGATCATAGGACATCGCAGTTGCATCGAGCTTCCTATGCCAGCGCCACGGTCGGCCGCGACGATGTGCCATTGGCGACACCACACCCACCATCGGGTGAGCCTGTTCGGGTGATGGCAGTTCTCCGGCATCGTCTCCGCCGGGAGCGGATACCGTTCTGACCGACCGGAAACTATCATGAGCGCCTCTCCAGCCTCGTCGCGCCGTTGTTGCCGAAACCACCGAGGCAGCGACAGGCACATGACATGCAGATGACGGAGCGCTCTTCCGCTTGAAACATGTCGACCGCTGCCGGAGGAACCGAATTTTCCCGGCAGCCGAAAAGACCTCGTTCCGCATTGCAGGCGATGAGCTTTCCTTGCCATCCAAAAGATTTTATTTTCTTGACGGGCACAATTCGGCGTGAAACGTTTCGGGCGGACCTGGGGGCTTTCGTAGCGGGGGTTCCACGAAGGGGGTTCATTCGGGCCTGGAGTCGATTTCCCTCACGACGGCGGATTGTTCCGACCTGCGAGCGGATCAGCCGGCACGTGCTGCATAGCGACGCCTAGCGTCTGCGCGGTGCATGCCCGCCGGTGGGCTCACAGGGGGCGCGGGCTCGGCATTGGCCGAATCGACGCGGAAACGGCGCTCGTCCATCTGAAAACTCGAGAGCTTCCCGGCAGGAGCAGGGGCTCTCTCCAGTGATTGGGAGCGGCATACCGGAGCGGCATGGCCAATCTACGGGCGATTCACTCGGTAGGCTTCTCGCTGGTGAAATACCTGCGAAATGCCTATCCCGAGGAGCTGAGGCAAGAGCACCCGTGCGATTTTCGCCTCATCTCGTCCGGTGAGATCAACGCCGCGGGCGCCGACTTCGGGACCGCTGTCACGCTCTACCTCTATCGCGTGACGGTGAACCCGCATTTGCGAAACTCGCATCATGTCAATGCGTTGCAGCAGACGGTGCTGCCGCTGTCGGTCGATCTTCATTATCTCGTCACCATCTGGGCCGACAGCGCGCTCGCCGAGCACACGATCCTCGGGTGGGTCGTGCGCGAGCTCCACATGCACCAGACCCTCAGCCAGTCGGATCTCACGTCCGAGGGAGGCTGGGAGGGGGGCGACCTGGTGCAGCTGATTCCGGCGGAGCTGTCCAACGAAGATCTCATGCGGTTATGGGATGCCCTGGATCCGGGGTACCGGCTGAGCATCTCCTACATCGCCCGCGTCGTCCGGATCGAGCCGGAGGTGGTGGCCGAACCGCCGGCCGTGGTGGCACGCAGGCTCCGGGCCACCGAGAAAGAGCGGAATCCATGAGCGGGCGGGGGGCGGGGAGGCTGACATGCCCGACGTGATCGACGTCCGCGTCCTCGGGGCCCTCCGGTTCGTCGATGCCACCACCGGGGTCGGTATCAAGGCGCCGCTGCGTGTCACCGCGCCGCTCGCGCGGTTCGTCCGCAACCGCACGGGCGCTTACGCCGTCACCTGGGCGTCGGGCCTCGACGCGCACGTCGAGCGGTTTCACGCGCCTCCCTCGCCGCCGCTCGACTCGCCGCCGTTCGACTCCCTCCCTTTTGCCGTTGCCGTGAGCGATCCAGCCCGCCGGTACCTCGACCGATCGAGCTCGTTTCGGCTCCCGCGTGACCCGGATCCGGCGCACGCCGCCGACGACAACTCGCTCTTCCGGGCCATGGTGATCCCGCTCTATCCTTCCCCCATCGCCCCGATCGACCCGGGATGGGCCGTCGTTCGCGCGAGCGTGCGGGACAGCAGCGGCGCCGCCCTGCCCGGCGCCTACCTGCGGCTGCGCCGGGCCTCGCAGCCGACCGCCACGAATCCTCCGCTCGCCCGCGGCATGGCCGACGACCGGGGCGAGGCGCTCATCCCGGTCGCCGGCGTGCCCGTCACCAACTGGGAGGCGGATGACACGCGGCCGGTCCTGTCGACGGAGATCGAGGCGGTCCTCGAGGCCTACTACGACGCGAACGCCGGCTCGCCCCCGGATCCCGATCTCATCGATTCGCGGCGGCTGCTCGAGCCGCCGGATCCCAATGCGCTGTCCAAGACAAGTGTGAACGTGCGGTTGGCTTCGGGGAGGGAACTCGCCGTGTCCGTGGTGATCACCCGATGAGGTGAAACCCGCCCCCACAGGCTCTCTGGTAAGGAGGCTCGCTCGTGCCCGAATATCTAGCACCAGGCGTATACGTCGAGGAAACCAGCTTCCGGGCGAAGTCGCTCGAAGGCGTGAGCACGAGCACGACGGGCTTCGTCGGGCCGACACGACGCGGGCCCGTCGCGCCGAGCGATCCCAACGCGATGCCCGAGATCCCCGAGCTCCTCACGAGCTTCGGAGACTTCCAGCGGATCTACGGCGGGTTCGATGATCTGCAGTACGGCACGAACTACCTCGCGCACGCGGTCCGCGCCTACTTCGATAACGGCGGATCGCGCCTGTATGTGGCGCGCGTCGTCGATGCCGCGGCCGGCACCGCGGCTTCAGGGAACCTGGCCGCGAGCATCTCGTTCGTGGCCCGCTCGCCCGGGCAGGCGGGGAACGGGACGATCACGCTCATCCCGCACTTCACCGACGCGACAAAGCGCAGCATGGACCGGGCCCCCCAGGGCACCGTCGTGCGCGTCGGCGCGAAGAGCGCGGCCAGGGCGCGCGGCGCGCAGCTCGTCGGCAACCGCGTGGGCCCCTGGTCCCTCCCGCGCGACGGGCGCCTCATGATCCGCCTGACCAGCGCTGGCGCGAACAACACGCCGGGCACCGGCGCCGAGCTGACGCTCGCCGGGAGCCCGGCGGAGGCGCAGGCGCAGAACGCCATCCCTGCGCCGCTCGACCTGGCCGCCGCGACCGAAGCCGACCGCACCCTCACCGTGCGGATCGATGGCGCCGAGCAGACGGTCGTCCTGCCCGCCGCCGATGGACAGACGCGCGACGAGGTGGTCGCCCTGATCAACCGGTCGATCGTCGGCGGGTACGCTCGGCTCGAGGGCGATCGGCTCGTGATCGGCAGCGACGTCCAGGGGAGCGCCTCGCGGGCGCTGGTGCCGTTCACCGGCGCGGCCGCGGGGCTGGGCTTCACCGCCGAGGTGAGCGCCGCCGGCTCGGGCGACCTGCCCAATGTCCGGCGCGTGACCCTGCAGGACCTGGTGGCCCGCCTCGCCGGATTCCAGGGGGGCGAGGTGACGCCCAGCACCGACGCCCTCGGCAACCTGGTGCTCACCACCGCCACAGCCGGCGCGGGCCTCTCGCTCCTGTCGCCTACCGGCGGCGCGCCCATCCTCAATGCGCTCCTCGGCTTCGCGGCCGACGCCGCAGATACCGGCACCACCGGCGGCGCGGTGACGTTCTATTACAAGGACGACACAGGCTGGCTCCCCGAGTCCGGCGCCGGCGGGCCGCTCGCGCTCGGCCTCGACGACAACGCGGCGCCGAACGCGGATGGGACGGAGTTCGTCACGCTCGGCGTGATCGCCACCGACGCCGACGGCATCTCGAAGACCTATGATGACCTCGGGCTCGCGCCCGAGCACCCGCGTTACATCGGCAGGGTGCTGGCGGACAACCCCAGCCGGCGCTCCGACCAGCTGGAGAACGTGTTCGCGTTCCGCGACGGGGGAGCCACCGTCGCCCAGCTCCGGCAGGCGCTGCTCAACAACGCCGGTCTGCCGCCCATCGGCCAGCGCGCGGTCCCGGTCCGGACGGTGAGCCTGATCGGCGGCACCGACGGCGGACCGCCCGGCCAGGCGAGCTACGAGGCAGGGCTCCGCCAGCTGGCGGTGGTGGAGGGGATATCGATCGTCGCGGCTCCGGGCGAGTCGCGCTTCCCCGACCACCAGGGAATCCAGGGCGCGCTCATCACCCATTGCGAGCGCCGGCGCGCCTACCGGATCGCGGTGCTCGACACCGCGCCAGGGCTCGTCATCAGCGGCGCGCAGGCGGAGAAGGCGCGCATCGACTCGACCTACGCCGCCCTCTACTACCCGTGGGTCGTGGTCTCCAACCCGCTCGCGCGCGTGGGCGACGAGAGCATCCCACGGGAGATCGCCCTTCCGCCGTCGGGCTTCGTGTGCGGTATCTACGCGCGCACCGACGTGACCCGCGGCGTGTTCAAGGCGCCGGCCAACGAGGTCGTGCGCGGGGCGCTCCGCTACGAGGTCGACGTGAACTTCGCGCAGCAGGAGGTCCTGAACCCGGCGGGCGTGAACTGCCTGCGCTTCTTCCCCGGGAGGGGAAACCGCGTGTGGGGCGCCCGTACGGCCAGCTCGGACCCCGAGTGGAAGTACGTCAACGTGCGCCGCTATTTCAACTACATCGAGCGCACCCTCGACGTCGGGACGCAGTGGGCGGTGTTCGAGCCCAACGGAGAGCGCCTGTGGGCGAACATCCGTGAGACCGTCTCGAGCTTCCTCGTGAACGAGTGGCGCTCCGGCGCGCTGCTCGGCGGGAGCCCGAGGGAGGCCTTCTTCGTGCGCTGCGATCGCAGCACCATGGACCAGAACGATCTGGACAACGGCCGCCTGATTTGCCTCGTCGGCGTGGCGGTGGTCAAACCCGCCGAGTTCGTGGTCTTCCGCATCGGCCAGAAGACGGCAGACGCCCGTAGCTAATCGACAAGGAGACGCCCAATGCCGCGTGAAGTACCCTATCCCAACTTCAACTTCACGGTCAGCTTCAACCCGGCGCTCGAGGACGATCCGATCGGCGGGTTCTCGGATGTCTCGGGGCTGATGACGGAGCTGACCGTCGCCGAGTACCGCAACGGCAACGACCCCAACAACCATGTGCGCAAGATCCAGGGCGTGCACAAGGTGGGCGACGTGACGCTCAAGCGCGGGCTCATCGACTCCGCGAGCATCTGGCAATGGATGGAGTCGGCGCGCGTCGACGGCCCAGCCGCCAAGAGGACGGTCACCATCAAGATGCGCGACGAGACAGGGAGGAACGACGTGCAGACGTGGACTCTGCTGCACGTCCTCCCGCTCAAGTGGACCGGGCCGACCCTCGCCGGCAAGGGAGGGGGCGACGTGGCCACCGAGGAGCTGGTCCTCTCCTGCGAGGGCCTCGTCTACGGCGTGCCGGGAACCGCCTAGCGATCTCCGAGGGCGCCCAGGATGAGAGGACTGGTCATCGAGCTGCAAGCACCGTTGGCTCCGCCGGCGCCGAACCGCGCGGACGTGGCGTGCTTCGTCGGCTTCGTCGCGCGGCGGACGGGGGCGTCCGGCCCGCTGCCGTCCATCTTGCCTCCCAGGAGCGCCCAGGCCGCCGCCTACCCTCTTTACCACTGGCTGCAGGAGCACGGATGGGCCCGGTCGAACGAGCGGATTTACGACCGGGCCTCGTCGTCAGCGCAACTCGCCTCACCCGATCTCGCGCCGCCGTCGCCGCTCCCCTGGACGCTCTCCGACGCCGACCTGGATCTGCTCCTCGATGTCCCGGTCCCGATCGACAGCTGGGAGGCATTCGATCGGCTGTTCGCGTGGGAAAGACGCCCGTTCACCGTCTCGGGCGGCGGCGAGACCGTCGTGGGTCCGTCGTACCTGGGCGCGGCGGTGCGCTCCTTCTTCGCGCAGGGCGGGCGCCGCTGCTACGTGGTCCGCGTCGGCGATCCGTGGCGCTATGACGCCGCGCCCGCGGTGAGGCGCGCGGGGCTCGACAAGCTCCTCGGGTTCTCGACAGCGGGCGGGGCGAAGCTCCCGCCGGATCGGCGGGATCGGGCCACCTGGAAGGGGGTTGGCCACCTGTATGGCCTGCCGGAGGTGTCGTTCGTCTGCCTCCCCGACCTCGCCGACGCCGTGGCGGCGGAGCGGCCCTGGCCGAGCGCGGCGCCCTCGGCCCCCCCGAGCGAGGAGGTGTTCACCGCCTGCTCGGAGCAGCCTCCGATCCCCGCGGATCAATTCCTTCGCGGGTTCGAGCCGCCGCGCGCCGACGAGGCGGGTTATGCGAGCTGGGCCGCCGTGATCCGGTGCATCGGGACGATGCTCCAGCGGGAGCTGCGCGAGATCCAGCTCGTCGCCGCGATCCCGCTGCCCCACCCGTCGGTGCCGGCGGCGCGGGTGGACCTGCTCCGCTGGCTGACGTCGAGCGGCTGGCTGGGAGCACAGCTCAACGACGAGGAGGATTCCACGCCCGACGCGCTGTCGAGCGCCTTCGTGCAGCTCGCGTGGCCGTGGGTGAAGACGCTCGGCTCGCGCGGGCTGCCGGCCGAGCTGGAGAGCCCCGACGCCGTGCTGACCGGCGTCCTTTCGCGCAATGCCCTCACGCGCGGGGCATATCGCAGCGCCGCGCGGCTGCCCATCGCCGAGGTCTTCGACGTCGAGCCCGGCTTGCGCAGGGAGGACCTGGCGCTGCCGGAGGTGGGCACGACGCTCGTGCAGCGGGTCTCGCTCCTGGGCCCCACGCCGCGGGGGGTCGAGGTGCTCTCGGACGTGACGACCTCGCTCGATGAGGCTTACCGTCAGGCGAACGTCAACCGGCTCGTGACGGCCATCGTGCGGGCGGTCCGTGTGCTCGGCGAGGACGTGCTCTTCGATGCATCGAGTCCCCGGCTCTGGGCCTCGATCCGCACGTCGGTCGAGTCCCTGCTCGTCGCGCTGTGGCAGGAGGGAGCGCTCTCCGGCTCGACGCCGGCCAAGGCGTTCCAGGTCCGCTGCGACCGGAGCACCATGAGCGAGCGCGACCTCGACGAGGGCCGGCTCGTCGTGGAGATCACGTTCCAGGCGACGGCGGTGATCGAGCGGATCCGCGTCGTTTTGGCGATGTCCTCAGGTGTCACGACAGCACAGGTGACGGCCGCATGAGCGCCCCCGACCCCTTTCTGCTGTTCAACTTCGAGGTGACGTTCAAGGAGTTCAACCTCCAGCAGGGGCGCGAGACCGGCGGCGATCGGATGCTCTGCTCTGCTGCCTTCTCGGAGGTGACGGGGCTCGAGGCGACGATGGAGCCGAAGGTCATCAAGGAAGGCGGAAGGAACTATGGATCGGTTCAGCGGGCTGGGCCTGTGACGTTCGGGACCGTGGTGCTCAAGCGCGGCCTCACCACGCAGCAAGACATGTACACGTGGTTCGCGCTCGTGGCCGGCGGCAACTACGCGCGGCGGCTCACGGCATCCATCGCGGTGCGCAACCCCAAGGGGGATCAGGTCCTCTACACGCTCAGGCTTCACCGGGCGCTGCCCATCAAGTTCAAGTCGCCAGACCTGAACGCCTCGACGACGAACGTCGCGATCGAGGAGCTGCACCTGGCCCACGAGGGCCTGGAGCTCGTCGAAGGATCATGAGCCTCCCTGGCGCCGCACCCAGCAAGAAGGTCGAGCTCTACCGGCTCGGCGCGAACGGCAATCCGCCTGCCACCCCCACGGTGACCGCGCAGTACAACCCGACGCAGCTCCAGTACACGATCACGAACACCGCCGCGCGCGGCAGCGGGTCGCAGCGGACGCAGCGGGTGGACGAGAGCAGCGCCAAGCTGAACATCGAGCTGATCTTCGACACCACCGATACGGGGCAGGACGTGCGCCTCAAGACCCAGGAGGTCGCCGTCCTCATGGAGCCGGACCAGAGCACGAAGGTCCCGCCCAAGGTGGATGTGGTGTGGGGGGCGTTCAAGTTCCGGGGCATCTTCGACTCCTACCGGGAGACGATCGATTTCTTCTCCGAGGACGGGATCCCCCTGCGGGCGACGGTCAGCCTGACGATGAGCAGCCCGTCGGAGGAGAACCGGGTGCCGCCGGCGGTGTTCCACTTCGCCCAGGGGGGGACGGCGGCCGCCTTCAGCGGACAGGCGGAGCTCGGCGCGGCGGTGGAGACGCCGACGGGCTCCGGGCCGTTGACGCAGACAGCGCAGGAGGCGGGAGACCCAAACAGGACGCGGGACATCGCTGCGATGAACGGCGTCGAGGACATCCGGAATCCGGCCGGGGATACCGACACGCTGGTCGTGCCCGAGAACGAGCCGGAGTTGCTCGAGGCTGTGGCGTTCGCGAGCGCCGGGGCGCAGGCGGGGTTCTCTGCCGGCGCGGGCTTCTCGGCCGGTGCAGGAGTGGGTTTTTCCGCGGGTGCAGGAGCGGGCTTCTCAGCGGGTGCAGGAGCGGGCTTCTCCGCGGGCGCGGGAGCGGGCTTCTCCGCGGGCGCAGGAGCGGGCTTCTCCGCGGGTGCAGGAGCGGGCTTCTCAGCGGGCGCAGGAGCGGACTTCTCAGCGGGCGCGGGAGCGGGCTTCTCCGCGGGTGCCGGAGCGGGCTTCTCAGCGGGCGCAGGGGCCGGCTTCTCAGCGGGTGCCGGAGCTGGTTTCTCAGCGGGTGCAGGGACCGGCTTCTCAGCGGGTGCCGGAGCTGGTTTCTCAGCGGGCGCAGGCGCAGGCTTCTCAGCGGGCGCAGGCGCAGGCTTCTCAGCGGGCGCAGGAGCCGGCTTCTCTGCCGGCGCTGCCTTCGGCGCCGATGCCGGAGGCAGCTTCTCCAGCGGCCCGATGGCCGGCTCCCTCGCGTCCGCGGGCGTCTCGGCGACCCAGGGAGCGTTCGCCCTTCTCCGCGCGCCCACGGCGCAGCCGCGCAGGCCGATCGACCCGAGCCGTCTCCTGGTCCGGACCAAGAGCACCAGCTACTCGATCACCAGGCAAACCCAGTACGCGGTGGGCGGCCGGGTGATCGGCGAAGGCTCGGCCAGCTACAGCGCAGAGGTCGGCCAGAGCGGAAGCTTCAGCAGCCGAATCACCTTCGAGGAGGACTGACCGATGCCCATCGTGTTCGATCAGGTGGAGGGCGTCGTGCAGCGCAGCCCCGAGGACACACCCGCTGGCGCGGACAACGCGGCCGACGCCGCTGCGCCCCCGGCAGGCGCAAACACAGAGAACATCGCTGAGCAGATGGACCGCCTCAAGCGGCGCAAGGAACGGTTGATCGCGGATTAGGACGCCCATGGCCGAGACCCAGCTCAGCACGCTGACGCAGTACCGAGCCCGCCCGACGGTTCGTCTGGACGGGAGCACCCGCGACAACGCTCGCGTGAGCGCGCTCATCAACGCGTTCCGCGTGACGGAGCAGGAGATGGGCCTGTCGTCGCTGGAGCTGCGCCTCGTCAACCAGGCGACACCCCAGGGGGGCGGCGACGAGGATCTGGCGCTCGAGGACGAGCGCGATATCAAGCTCGGGACCAAGATCAGCCTCTACTCCGGCGACGAGAACCGGCCACGGGAGATCTTCCGGGGCGTGGTCAGCTGCATCGAGGCCGAGTTCCCGCAGAGCGGCCCGCCCGAGCTCCTGGTGCTGGCAGAGGATCCGCTCCAGAAAGGGCGCCTCTCGCGGCGAACTCAGGTGCACGACCACCTCCGGCTCTCCGACCTGGCGAACCAGCTCGCCTCGCAGATGTCCCTCACGCCCCGTGTCACCGGGTTCACGGAGGACGTCGGTACACACGTCCAGCTCAACGAGAGCGACCTCGCGTTTCTGCGCAGGCTCCTCGCCCGCTACGATGGAGACCTGCAGGTCGTCGGCAACGAGCTGCACGTCTCGCCCCGCAAGGACGTCCAGCGCGGCACCGTGGAGCTCGCGTGGAACAGCCAGCTCTTCCACGTGCGCTTCTGCGCGGATCTGGCCGATCAGGTGACGGAGGTCACCACCTCGGGCTGGGACCCCAAGCAGGGCCTGCGCGTCGCCGGCTCCTCGCAGGGGGCGAACCTGGGGCCCGGCGGCGGGCGGCTGGGCTCGCAGATCCTGTCCGACGTGTTCGGGGCCCGCAGCGAGCACGTGAGCAGCCCGGCGGTGCTCACCGACCTCGAGGCAAGGGCGCTCGCCGACGCCGCCTTCGATCAGCGCGCGCGCCGCTTCGTCCGTGTGAGCGGGACGGCGGAGGGCAACCCGCTCATCCGCGTCGGCACGCTCGTCCGGCTCACGGGGATGAGCCGCCGCTTCAACAACACCTATTACGTGGTTCACGCGTGCCACCGCTTTCAGAAGACGACCGGTCAGTACGAGACCGACTTCCAGGCCGAGAGCGCCTATCTGGGGAATCCATGAGCGAGGTGCGAGCATGATGGGCGAATCGCGGCCCGGCGCACCACGCCCCGGCGTCCTGTACGGGGTCTACCTGGCGGAGGTCGTGGCCGTCACCGGCGACCCCGACAACCTCGGCCGTATCCAGATACGGCTGCTCGGCTTCGACGGGGTCGGGGAGCAGGACGCGCCCATGTGGGCCCGCGTGGCCGTCCCCTTCGCCGGGGCGAACCGCGGCGCCTTCTTCATACCGAACAAGGGCGACGAGGTGGCCGTGCAGTTCGTGAACGGCGACCCGCGCCAGCCGCTCGTCATCGGCGGGCTGTGGAACGGAAACCAGGCCCCGCCCGAGACGATCGGCGGCGACGAGATCGATCGCTGGACCTTCGTCGGCAAGAACGGCACGCGGGTGGCCATCGTCGAGGAGTCGCAGGGACAGGAGCAGATCCACCTCGCCACGCCGAACCAGATGAACTCGGCGGTCATCACCGCGGACAGCGGCGGGAAGATCGAGCTCAAGACCAGCATGGGGACCATCAAGATCGAGACCTCGGGGATCACCATCCAGTCGAGCGCGAAGGTCACCATCCAGGCGTCCCAGGTGGAGGTCAAGGCGGGATACGTGGACGTCAACTCGGCCTTCACCAACTTCTCCGGCGTCGTGAAGTGCTCGACCCTCATGGCGACGACCGTCGTGGGGAGCGTCTACACGCCGGGCGCGGGCAACGTATGGTAGGCCACGACGTCATCTTGCGCGGGCTCGGGGAGACGGCGAGAGAGGGCCCGCCGCTCATCCTGCAGCTCACCGATCAGAACGTGATCGGCGTGCTGCTCGAGACGCTCGAGACCGAGGACGCCTACGGCGCCGTCCGGCCCAGCGCGGTCAAGGCCCCGGTGCGCCTCTACCAGCCGGTACACCGCACGTTCCACGTCGTGCTGCTCGAGGCGGCGTGTGAGCGGCCCGGGCTTCCCCGCCTGGATCCAGCCAAGATCGACAGCGCCGGGCTCGTGGTCCGCCGCGTCGCCAGGGACGGCCTCTCCGCGGACAGGTTTCCGCAAGGCTGGCTGTCCGTCAGCAAGAAGCTGCGCGGCTGGTCCAAGCTCGACGACCCGAAGCGCGACCCCGATCCGGACCGGCGGCGGGTGATCACGGGCGGCGCGCCGGAGATCGGCCGCAAGGCCCTCCTGAGGGCGCGGCTCGAGGAGGGCGCCGAGCAGGTGACCGAGCTGTTCGTGGCGCCGCCGCAGGTCTGCGAGAAGGCCGGAAAGACGCTGCTCTACGGCCTGGTTCCGACGGTCAGCACGGAGATGTCCGAGGCCCCCGCGCCGCCGATCGCCGCCGACGCGTTCGACGTGCAGAGCGGGGAGAGAGACGCGTTCAAGGACGCCGTGCTGCCGGGGTACCTCAAGGCCGGGCTGGGGCTCTCGTTCGGCGGCCTCGCGGAGAGGTTCTTCACGGGCCGATCGGCGGCGCAATACGGGTACTTCAACGACGCCGAGAGGGCGAGCGCCTCCCTGCAGTCCGCCGACATCGCGCCGCTCGCCATCGCGCTGGAGAGCGACAGGACCCGCCTCGACCAGTTCCTCGATTTCCTCCGGTTCCTGCGCATCAGCCTGGACCTGTGGGGCAACTCGCCCGATTCGGTGGAGCTGCGAAGGCTCATTGCCAGGATCGTGGTGCCGGCGAACGCGCAAGAGGACAGGGACAAGACGGGGCGTCCCGCCGATCAGGTGCTGCTCGACGCGTGCACCGCGCTCGTCGCCCCGATCCCGGGCGGCGCGACCGTCTTCCGGTTCCCGTACCGCTGGCCGCTGGTCACCGCCGACCTCGCCGACCAGATCTACGCGAAGGTCAAGGCGACCGTCGCCAGCCGGCTCTCCGCGCTCCAGCCCGGGGTCGCGCGCTTCGACGACAAGTCCGCGCGGTACGAGCTGCGGGCGTTCGTGCGCGTGAAGCGGGACGACGGCTGCCCGCCAGAGCTCGTGTGGAGCTCCAGCAGCGCGGCGTTCCAGATCGTCCCCTGGTACGAGAACGGCACCCTCCCGCCGGTCCAGATCGAGCTGCCGGACGTCTCGAGTGAGAGCGTCAAGTCGCTCCTCCCCAACGTCGCGTTCAAGATGCCGCGGCGGCTCTTCAACTTCCTCAACAGCAACAGCCCCAAGGACCTGCTCGAGGGAAAAGGGAAAGAGGGGCTGGATATCGGGCTGCAATGGATATGCAGCTTCAACATATCCATCATCTTCGTGCTCGCGTTCATCGTGATGTTCATGTTCCTCATCATCTTGAACATCATCTTCTGGTGGCTGCCGTTCATCCGGATCTGCTTTCCCCTCCCCACTGTCTCGAGGCGTGAGGACTCATGACCAGACCCCTCCCGGCTCCGCGGCCGATTGGCTGGCCCTTGCTTCCGCTGCCCGACGCGAAGGGGCGGCTGCGTTACCCCACGCTCGAGGAGAGCGTGCGCGAGATGATCGAGGTCATCCTCCGCACGCGCCCGGGCGAGCAGCTCATGCGCCCTGATTTCGGCGCCGGCCTCGACCGGTTCCTGCACGAGCCGAACACCACGGACACGCGCCGGCGGATCCGCGAGCTCGTCGCCGCGTCGATCGCGCGCTGGGAGTCGCGCGTGCTCCTCGACCGGGTCGAGGTCGACGAGGTGGCGGGGCGCCCGTCGCACGTGCGCGTCGACATCGCCTATCGCCTGCGCCGCACCGGCGTACCGCAAAAGGTAGGTTTCACGATGGAGCTCGGAGGCTGACATGCCGATTCGGCCCCCCGCCCTTGACGATCGTTCGTTCCACGACCTCGTGGAGGAGCTTGTCGCGCGCATCCCGGCGCACACGCCCGAGTACACGGACCCCCGGGTCGGAGATCCGGGACGGACGCTCATCGAGCTGTTCGCCTGGCTCGCGGACACGATGCTCTACCGGGCCAACCTCGTCCCCGAGCGGCAGCGCCTCGCGTTCCTGCGCTTGCTCGGCGTCTCGATGCGGCCCGCGGCGGCCGCGCGAGGGCTCGTGAGCGTGCAGCTCGACGAGGACGTCGCCGAGGCGCCGCGGATCCGCGCGCTCGCGCAGATCAAGGGCGCGGTGCCGTTCGAGACGCGGGACGAGCTGACCGTCCTGCCGATCACCGCCGACGCCTTCGTGAAGCGCCCGATCCGCCCCGAGGAGGAGAAGGCGCTCGGGGCCGAGCTGCTCGCCCAGCTGCCGCTCGCCTACGGCCTCTCGTCGCGCGAGGGCAGGCCCGTCGAGCCGAAGTTCTACGTGACCACGCCCGTCTTCGCGAGCGGCTCGCCCGTGGCGGCCGGCTTCGACGTGATCCAGGAGACGGTCGACAGGTCGCTCTGGCTGGCGCTCCTCGCCCGCAAGCCGGAGCTCGTGGGGCCCGCGCGCGAGGCGCTCGGGAACGATCCGGAGGGACAGCAGCGGATCCTCAACGTGGGGATCATGCCGGCCATCGAGGTCCCGCGCCCGCTCGAGGACGCGGAACTGTTCGAGCAGCTCGCCCGGCGCGCCCGCATCCCCCACGTCTGGGAGATCACGACGGGCCGCACGAGCGGCGGTTCCCCCGGCGGCGCGGAGATGGTCGCGCTCGAGGTGATCCGGGACGACACGAGCGGCCTCACCCGCCGCGGGGTGATCCGCCTGGGGCTGCCTCGTTCTTCGCAGATCGGCGCGCTCGAGAACGACGTGCGCAACGACCCGGCCGCTGGCCTCGGGGACCGGCCGCCGCGGCTCGATGACGCCAAGATCGCCGGCCGCGTTGTCGCCTGGCTGCGCCTCCGGCCGCTCGAGAAGGGGCAGCAGTCGCTGCGCCTCGGCTGGGTGGGCGTCAACGCCATCGAGATCGACCAGCGCTCGACCGTCACCGGCCGGATCATCGGATCGAGCAACAACAGCGCCGATCAGGAGATGCAGCTGCCCGCCGCCAACGTCGACCCGGAGAGCCTCGTCCTGGAGGTCGAGGAGGACAACCTCGGGTTCGTGCGCTGGACGCAGATCGCCGATCTGGCCCTCGCCGGGCGGGACTCCGCCGTCTACAAGCTCGATCCCGAGGCGAGCACCGTGCGCTTCGGCGACGGCGTGCGCGGGCGCATCCCGGGCGCGGGCAGGCGCGTGCGCGTGGCGGTGATGCGCGCCGGCGGCGGCAGGGCGGGCAACCTGCCGCCCGGGTCCCTCAAGGCCATGACCGCGTTCGACGCGAAGCCGCCCTATCCGCGCATCCAGCGCAAGCTCAAGGTGGTGCAGAGCCTGCCGACCGACGGCGGGCAGGACGCCGAGCTCTTGGCGGAGGCCGAGCAGCGGATCCCCGGGATCCTCCGGCACCGCGACCGCGCGGTGACGGCCGACGACTTCCGTACGCTGGCCGTCGAGGCGCCGGGCGTGATGGTGGCCCGCGTGGAGGTGCTGCCCCGGTTCAAGCCGCACCAGCGCCGGAGCGAGGTGCCCGGCGTGGTGTCGGTGATGGTGCTGCCGTTCAAATCGGAGCGGCTGCCGCCCAACCCGCGGGCCGATCGGCCGTTCCTCGAGGCGGTGCACACGTGGCTCGACGCGCGGCGGCCGCTCGCGACCGAGCTCTACACCATCGGCTGCGAGTACGTGCCGCTCGCCGTCACCGTGGGGGTGACGCTCCGGGACGGCTTTCCGCGCGACGAGCAGCTGCTCGCGGTCAAGGAGGCCGTGCGCCGGTTCTTCTGGCCGCTCGCGCCGGGCGGCGCGGCCTTCACCGGCTGGCCGCTCGGCCGCGCCGTGCGCGACCGCGAGGTCGAGACGGTGGTCGCGCAGGTGCCCGGCGTGTCCGAGGTCATCGGCGTCAACCTGTTCCGCAGGAAGGGCAGCGGGTGGGAGCAGGTCACCGAGCGGAACGCCACGGGCGGCTTCGTGCTCCCGATCGAGCTGTGGCAGCTGCCCGAGCTGCTCGCGGTCGTGGTGGTCGCGGACGCGCCGCCCCCGGCCGACGATCCGACGCAGATCCCGAACCCGTTCGCCGACGACGCGGACGCCGGCGTGGCCGTGCCCGTCGTCCCGGAGGTCTGTTAGGGATGGACGCGAACCTCCAGCGGCCGTTCCTCCTCGCCGATGACGAGCACTGGGCGAGGATCGGCGATCCGCCGGGCGTGCAGTACGATCGCGCCCGCAGGGTCCTGCGCCTTTCGTCCACCCGCCGGGCCACGGCGTGGCAGGAGGACGCGGACCGCGCTCGCTCTCTCGTCGAGCGCACCCCCGGATCGATCGACCGCTTCGGCACCCGCGCCCGCTGGGACTCCGTCGGCCGGCGCGTGGTCGCCACGGGCGCCTTCCCCGACGAGGTCGCGATCTACACGGCAGAGCCTTCTGCCCTCATCCACGACGTGGCCATCGGCCACGACGACGTTCTCTACCTGGCGGCGGGGGGGGTCATCCTCAAGGACCTCCGCAACCGCTGGGAGCCCGTGCCCCTGAGCTTCGCGCCGTTCAACGCCTGGCGCCTCGCGCCCATCCCGACCGGAGGCGTCTACTGCCTGGACCGGGTGCTCCACCGGATCGCCCGGGTCACGGGGCTCCCGCAGCGGCCACGCACGGCCTTCGCCTACACGCCCGACACCTTCCGCCCCAAGACGGACGATCCCGATCCGCCCCGCGCTCAGGAGCTCGCCGGGGCCACGTGGCCGACGTCGGAGTCGCCGGTGGCGATCGCCTGCAGCCCCGAGGGGAAGCTCGGGCTGCTCACGTGGGTGGAGGACGCGGACGCGCACCTCCGGATCCTGGGCGAGGACGACCGGTTCGGCGCGCCCGTGCGCCTGCGCGGCGTCCGCTACCCGTACGGCATGGTCTGGGTGGGGAGCGACAAGATCGCGGTGCTCATCGCCCGGCGCGACGAGCAGGGGGCCGAGGAGGCGCCCGTCTACCCCGTGGCAGCGGGCGCGCGGGTGGTGGACCCGGTGGGCGACCTGTACCCCCTGCGCGGCGTGTCGCCATCCCGCGCGAGCCGGCCGCTCGTGGACTGGCCGCTGTTCCTCCACACGACGCAGCCGACGCCGCAGGTGGCGACCCCCGAGGGGCCGCGGCCGCTCGTGCCGATCTCGTGGCCGAGCTTCGCCGCCGTGGGGGAGGCGCGCAACGACCTCGGCCACCGCGTGATCGACAGCGGCGACGTGCAGGCGGTCTGGCACCGCCTCTACCTCGAGGCGGCCATCCCGCCGGGGTGCGGCGTGAAGGTCCTGCTCGCCACGAGCAACGAGCTCACGGTCCCCGGTCCGGAGGCGGCATGGCACGAGCACCGCTTCGGCGCCGTCGCGGGCGACGCCTCGCCCGACGTGCCGCAGGGCGTATGGCTCTCGCAGCCGTCGGAGATCCCGTTCCACCCCGGGCTCCTGCCGTGCGAGCGGCGTCCCCATCGCGCCGGCACCTGGACCGCGCTCATCCAGCGCCCGCAGTTCCGGGTGCGCTCGCTGGTCGGGCGCTACCTGTGGGTGCGGATGGAGCTCCACGGCGATGGCCGGAGCACCCCCGAGGTCGCTGCGCTGCGGGCCTACAGCGGCCGCCGCTCCTACGTAAAAAACTACCTGCCCGAGCTCTACCACGAGCAGGTCTTCGGGCCCGACGCCGACGCGCGCGGCCCCGACGTCGCGGCCACCCCGGCGGACTTCCTGGAGCGGTTCCTCGGCAACTTCGAGGGGATCCTCACGCCCATCGAGGACCGGATCAAGCACGCATGGCTCCTCACCGACGCCTCCGGAGCGCCCGAGGGAGCACTGGAGTGGCTGGCGGGCTGGATAGGATTCACGTTCGCCGCCGCGGTCCCGGTGGAGCGGCGCCGCGCCCTGCTGCAGAACGCCATGGAGCTCTACCGCCGGCGCGGCACGCTCGATGGTCTGCGGCTCGCCCTCGATCTGGTGACCGATGGAGGGGTCGAGCGCGGTGATCTCGTGGTGTTCGAGGACTTCCGCCTGCGGCGCACGTTCGCGACCATCCTCGGCGCCAACCTCGCCGACGTGGACGATCCGCTGCTGCCGGGGCTCTCCGTGAGCGGCAACTCGTTCGTGGGGGATACGTTGTTCCTCGGCGACGAGAACAACAAGGAGTTCCTGGCGCTGTTCTCTGCCGATCTCCCCGTCACGCAGGCCGAGGCGTCGGCCGTGGCGCAGCTCTTCGATCGGCTGGCGCACCGCGCGACGGTGCTCGTGCACGACGAGGTCAATCCGCAGGATCTCGGGCTCATCCGTCAGATCGTGGACCGAGAGGCGCCGGCGCACGTCGCCGTGCAGGTGCTCACCGCGAGCCAGCGGTTCCTTGTGGGGATGTCCTCTCTCGTGGGCGTCGACACCTATCTTGGCCGCAAGCCCGGTTTGCAGCCGGTGCGCGTGGACGTGAGCCAGATCGGCGTGCGCGACCGGATCGAGCACCTCCCCAGCCTGGATCCGCGGCTGGGCCACTCGCCGTCGTCGGCGCAGCCCGTCGCGCGCGTCGCGTCGATCCCGCCGCAGGAGGTGGGGGCCCCGTTCACCCTCGATGCCTCGGCGTCGCGGGCCGCCCCGGGGCGGCGGCTTGTCCGATTTCATTGGATGCTCCGGCGGTGACCGGAGGTCACCGCGAGGAAGGCGGGCTTCATGGCGAATTTCGAGCAGAAAAAGCAGGTAGAGACCGTCGAGAATCACGTGGAGGTCACGTCCGCGGGCGGTCAGCCGCTCCGGCCGGGGCTGCACGTCTTCCAGCTCGTGGTGGAGGACCAGGCGGGCAACCGCTCCGCGCCGGCGACGATCGAGGTGATCGTCCGCGACACCACCGCGCCGACCGCCATTCTGCGCCTCGTGGTGCCCGAGAAGCAGGATCCTGCCGCGTGGCCGCAGTCGGGGAAGGCGTTCGAGCTGTCGGCCGAAGGGTCGAGCGACGCCGACGGCGGCCAGATCGCCAGATACATCTGGACGCTTGTCGAGGCGCCGAGTCGGCTGAGTGTCGTCCGGCCCAACGTCGACGTCGTCCTGACGAAGCCGGTGGACGTCATTACGACGAGGCCCGTCGTGGAGCCGCCGGTCGTCCGGCCCAACATCGATGTCGTTCCGACGAAGCCCATCACGGATTCGCCCACCGACACTCCGCCCATCGTGCCGCCCCGGCGGCCCGTGGATCGCTAGATCATGGTCGTCCTGAAGATCCGGCCCAACGAGACCGCGGAGACCACCGACCCGCACGTCCAGATCACGCTGGAGGCCGGCGTCTACCGCTTCGAGCTGGTCGTGCTGGATAAGAAGGGGAACAAGAGCCAGCCGGTGGAGCTGCAGATCGTCGTCCAGAAGTAGAGCCCCACCTTTCCGCCATGACGAGGAGACACGATGAGCACGCGTCCTGACAGCCTGGACCAGCCGATCGAGCCAGACCGAGTCTTCTATGAGCAGGGGGTCATGCTCGACAAGGAGGACTTCCGCGCCGAGCAGGACTACCACCGTGGCCGCCTGGCCCGCGCGCTGGCGTTCCTCGACGGCAGCGGCACCGTGGCGGGGCTCGAGGTCACGATCGTCCCTCCGCCGGAGGAAGGCATCCACCCCGACGCGGAAGAGGTGCACGTGGCCCCGGGGCTGGCGCTCGATCGGATAGGCCGGCTCGTCGAGGTGCCGAGCATGCCGAACGCCCTGCCGGGGCGCTGCATCCGGCTGAGCAAGTGGCTGGAGTACCAGGAGGCGGGCCGCGCCGTGGATCAGGCAGGGTTCGAGCGATCGGAGCGGCTGCGGAAGGCCTTTCATCCTGACCCTGAAGCTGGCACCACGCGGGGGCAGCTGATCGTGGACGTGTTCCTTCGCTTCGCCGCCTGCGGGCGCGGCAAGACGCCGGCGTTTGCGGCGGGGCCGTTCGATGCGCTCGACGCGGTGCAGCCGTCCCGCCTCCGCGATGGATTCGAGCTCACGCTCGTGCCGCGCGGAGACGAAGAACGCAGAGAAGGAGAATCGGAGCCGCCGCTGCCGAGGAACTACTGGGCGGGGGTCGCGTCTTTGCCCCAGTCCGAGCGGGCCGCGCGGCTGCGCGAGCTGATCTTCGGCGCCTGGGACCGCTTCCGCCCGCGCAAGAGGAATGACCCGTCCGCACAAGACCCTGTCGTGCCGGACTGGCTTGATCCTCAGAACGACAAACACTGGCTCTTCCTGGCGCGGCTCCGTATCCCGTGCACGGACGGGGGGATCGACCGTCCGGCGGTGCGAGACGCGACGCTCCCGGTGGAGCTCCGGAACGACGATCGCGCCTTCGTCTACACCGCGGCGGCGCTGGCCCAGCTGCTCATCTGAGAGGGGAGAGGGCCCGGAAGCGGGCTCGGACGGTCCCACAGGAGGCGTGGATGTTCGATGTAAAGGCTCTTTTCACACCGTTCCGCAGCCTGGCCCGGTTGAACCTCGATCACCTCGACGCCCAGGAGATCGAGCGATACCGCCGGGCGGGGACCCTCGTGGTGAACCCGGCGCGGCGGCGCCCGCGCTACTTCGACGGACGGTTCCTGGCCGCGCACGATCTCACGCGAGAGCAGGACTATTTCCTCGACCGCCAGGCCGACCTGGCCCGCGCCACGGGGCCGGGCGTGCTCCACGGCCTGATGGTCACGCGCGTCGACGACACGACCGTCTCCATCTCGCCCGGGACCGGGGTCACCCCCGCCGGCCAGCTTGTGGTGCTCCGCCGCGACGACGACACCGCGGACGGGCTCGTCGTCAACCTCGCCGACGTCACGCGGATGATGCAGCTCGACCGGGCCTTCCACATCGACGCGGCGCCGAACGAGCCGCCGCGGCGGCGATCCGGCCTGTTCGTGCTGGCGCTGCGCCCCGTGGAGTTCACGGCCAATCCCATCGCCGCGTATCCGACGTCGGTGAACGAGCGGCGGGCCGTCGACGACGGCGAGATCATCGAGGCGGTGGCCGTGACGCTCGTCCCTTACCGCGACGATCACGCCGAGCTCGATCCCCTGCAGCAGCGCGCCCACGTGGCCCGCCGCGTCTTCGTCGACCGCGCGGCCGGGGGCGTGCCGGCGGAGGCGCTGCCCATCGCGATGATCCAGCTCGATCGGGGCTTCGTCGTGTGGATCGACGCCGACATGGTGCGGCGCGAGGTCGGCGGAGAGCACGCCGGCGTGGCGGGGTTCGGCCTCGCCCCGCGCGGCCTGCGCGAGGCCTACGTGCTGCAGCAGGAGGCTCACCTCACCGCGCTGATGGACGAGCGCAGGAGCCGCCCCGGCGGGCTCCGCTTCTCCGCCGCCGAGGTGTTCCGCGCCCTGCCGCCGGCCGGGCAGCTGCCCGTGGACGCCTTGGAGCGGATGGGAGACCTGCGCTACACGCAGTGCTTCTTCCCGCCGCAGATGCCCTGCGCGATGGCGCTGCTTCCGGATGACGAGGTGTCGGCGCTCGTCGACGAGGCGCTGTGGCTCCCGCCCATCGATCTCATGGCGCCGCCCGAGGATCTCGATTTCACGAGCATCCTGGTGCTCCTCCCGGCGCCGCGCGAGCTGCTCGCGGACGACCGCCGCCGCCTCTGCGTCGAGCTCTCTCCGGCGGCGCCCGGCGTGCTGCTCCGCCGGCAGCCGGTCGACGTGTTTCGCAAGCTCCTGCCGCGCCTGCCGACGACGGGGGCGCGCGGGCTCGGCACGCCGGCGGTGCGCCCGCCGATCGTCGCGGAGCGCGAGCTCGACGGCGAGGACGCGGAGCGCAACCACGCGCTCGATGAGCGCTGGCGGAAGGCGCTGGATCGAGCCGTCAGCATGGGGGGGCGCCTCTGGTACGTGCGCCGCCGGACGCTCCAGGGGCGGCACCTTGGCCTCGTGCCGGGGTCCGTGCCCCCGCGGTTCGCGGATCCCGCCCGCGAGGACACGGTGCCGGCCGAGCTCCGCGCCGACGAGTCGCACTCCGTCTCCGCCACAACATCCCCTCCGCCGGAGGTCTAGGCCGCCATGAGCTCGCTCGTTGACCCCACCCTCGGTCCGGATCGCGCGTCGCTGGAGGATCTGTCCCCCGACGACGTACACGCCATGGAAGCGGAAGGGACGCTCGTCGTCGACGCGCGACGCGCCCGCTCTCACTACTTCGACGGCCGCTTCCTGGCCGCGCGGGATCTCCTGCGCGAACAGACCTACTCCCTGTCTCGCCAGGCCGACCTCTCGGGCGCGGGCGCCGTCGGGGTGATCCGCGGGCTCGAGGTGAGCGTCGCCGGCCCCCGCCGGCTCGCGATCTCTCGAGGGCACGGCGTCACGTTCGCCGGCGAGCTCGCGGCGCTCGACGCGCCGCTCGTCGTGGAGGTGGACGACGTGAGCGAGCTCTCGCAGCTCGACGCCTCGTTCGGCCTCGCGACCGTCCCCGCGCCGCCGCCTTCCGCGCGCACCGGCCTCTACGTGCTGGCGCTCCGGCCCATCGAGTACGTGACACGATCGATCGTCAAGTACCCGACGACGGTGGACGGCAGGCGCTCGCGCGAGCCCGCGGACATCGTGGAAGGCGTGGCGCTCACGCTCATCGCCTACCGCGACGACACGGCGGAGCGCGACCCCTGGAAGCAGCGCGCCCACGTCGCGCGGACGATGTTCCTGGAGCAGGCCGCGCGCGGGATCCCCGCGGAGACGCTGCCGCTGGCGATGCTCTCTCTCGAGCGCGGCCACGTCCGCTGGGTCGATCCTTACCTCGTCCGTCGCGAGGTGGGGGCCGAGCACGGCGGCGTCGTCGGCTTCGGCGTGGTGTCCCGGGCGCTGCGCGAAGCCCACCTCACCCAGTACGACCGCCAGCTCCGCGAGCTCCTGGCCGAGCGGCAGGCGCGCGGCGGGCTGCGCTTCGCCGCGGCGGATTACTTCGAGGTGCTGCCCCCCGCCGGTCGGATGCCGGCGGCGGCCATCGATCCCAAGGACTTCACGCAGCACTTCTTCCCGGCGCAGATGACCGTGGACCTGACCATCGTCACCGAGGACGAGGTCACCGCGCTCGTCGAGGAGAGCCTGTTGCTGCCGCCGATCGACGTCCGCGGCGACGCCGAGGACCTGGACTTCACGACGCTCCAGGTGCTGATCCCGATGTCGCGCGCGTCGCTCCGGCGCCTGCGCCTCGAGACGACACCGCGCCCGCTGCGCCTCGTGCCGCCGCTCCTTGTCCGTCGCAAGCCCATCGACGTGCTGAACACCCTCACCCGCAGGGCGGTCGTGCCGAACGCCATCGTCACGGTGGATCCGAAGGCGGCGATCGAGGCTGCCTGGCGCGAGGCCCTGGCCGCGGTGAGCGACCAGCTCCTCTGGTTCGTCCGGCGCCGCACCCTCGAGCTGCGGGCGCCCGAGCTGTTCGCTGAAGGGAGAGAGAGATGAAGGTCACGCCCATCGAGAATCCCTTGGCCGGCGAGCGGGTGGTGGCCGTGCACCCCGCCCTCGCGCCGCAGGTGGACGGCGGGTGGCGCCGGCGGCTCCACCTGTACACGGGCCGCACGCTCAGCGACGCCGCGCTCCAGGCCGAGCAGCAAGGGCGCGTGGGGCGCCTGGCCACGCTCGGGCAGGTGCTCTCTCCCGGCGTGGTGACGGGGATCGAGATCGATCTCGAGCTCCGCGCGCCGCCGGGATCGGCCCCCGAGGGGCGCGCGTTCCTGCACGTGGCGCCAGGGATGGGCCTCACGCATTCGGGTGAGGATGTGGTGGTGTCGCGCGCCCTGCGCGTCGACGTCGCGCGCCTGCGCGTGCCGCCGGGTTCGTTCGGGACCTCGCCAAACGACGAGTCGCCGCGCATCCCGCCGGGCACGCGGCTCGGCGTGCTCGTGCTGCAGCCTTCCCTCGTGCGCCGCGCCGGCAACGTGGATCCGACGAACCCCTGCGATTACGACGAGAGCGAGGCCGCGTTCGCCGACGAGCAGACGATCGACGCCGCGCGCTTGCTGCTGCTCCCCTGGAACCCGAGCTGGGCCGCGCTGCCGGCGAGCACCTCCGCCTGGCGCAACCGGATCGCAACCACGATCTTCGAGCTCGAGCGGCTCCAGGGATCGGATGATCAACATCCCTGGGAGGCCTTCGGCGTCCCCATCGGCCTCGTGGCGTTCCAGGACGATGCGCCCCTGTGGGTGGACCGGTACGCGGTCGTGCGGCAGGGCGGCAAGGCGAAGCGCCGGCGGCCCTTCGTGACCCACGACGCGCTCCGCACGGGTACGGCGTTCCTGTGGCAGGCGCGCATCCAGCAGTTCGCCGAGCAGCTGGCCGGCATGCCGCCGCTCGATCCCGTCTTCACGGGCCAGCACATCGCCGATTTCGCCCACCTGCCGCCGGTGGGGATGCTCCCCCGGGATGCCCTCTCGTTCGACCCGCTGGGGACGGCCGCCAACCGGTTCTTCCCCGCGGGGTTTCGGATCAAGGCGGCGCCTCTGCCGCTCGAGCAGCTCGACCAGGTGATCCACCGCTGCGCCTCGCTCGCGCCGCTCGCGACCGACAGCGCCGAGGATGTCCTCGTCATCGCGCCCGTGCCCCAGGCTGTGTACGAGCCGAACCTGCTGCTCGCCGAGCAGGTGGATCCGATCTTCAAGCGCACCATCGAGTGGTTCCAGTACGAGCGACACGGATGGCGCTTCCGTCGAGCGCTGCTCCGGCGCGATCACGCCGCGCTGGTTCGCGCCGCGGATGGCGCCGAGAGCGTGCCCGTGTACCCCGACCCCGATCCCGAGGCCCTCGAGCAGCCGGAGCAGCCGGCGCTCCCCAGCCCGCTGCCCGGGAGCCTGCCGGACCCCGCGACGCTCAGGGACTACGAGGGTGGCGTGCCGCCGAAGCCGGAGCCCGACGACCCGCCGACAAAGGCCTGGGAGGGTGAAGAGCGCTACGGGGTCGACGGCGCCGATCAGGGCGTCGTCCAGGCGTTCCAGGAGCTCTACGCCGCGCTCGGGATTGGCGACTACGAGGACGAAAACCCCGACTACGACCCCATCAATCCGGGCACCACACCGCCGACGGTGAGGGTCCGGCGCGGGCGGGTGTTCTCCAAGGACGAGATCGACGATTTCGAGAGCGGCATGGGGCTCGATGCCTTCATCGAGAAGATCGAGGCCAAGCTCGCGAAGGCGGACGACACCATCGATTTCTCGTTCCTCAAGGGGCACGCGAACATCTACCGGCTGCGGCAGTTCATGCTCGGCAACATCGCCGCCACGCGCCTCGCGTCGTCGCCGATCCTCACGTCGATCGCCAAGGGCGCGAGCGCCGCTGCCGTGACCGACGAGGTGAACAAGTTCTATCTCTCGGTGAAGGGGAAGCCGCCGCCTGGCACCGTCGTGCCGCCTGGAACGGCCGCGCCGCCCAAGTCCGGCGGCGCGCCCAAGCCCTCGACTCGGGCCCTGGAGCTGCGCGGCACCGCGCCCAGCGGAGGAGCGACACCGAGCTCGACGTTGAGCAGCGCGCTGACGGGCGCCTCGCTTGTGGCGTCGGGGCGAGTAGCGAGCCCGGCGCTTGTCGAGTCTGCCGGCGCAGCGATGCGCGCCTCGCTGCCGTCCTCGACGCGGACCGTGAGCTCGGCGCTGTTGCAGCCTGTCGGCGCGGTGACAGCCGCCGGGCTGCTGGCGTCGGAGATCGCCGGCATCCCGACGGCGACCCAGCCTTCGACGAGCGCGGTGTTCGACCTCGGCGCGCTCGGGGCCCTCATCAATGCAGGGTCTGTCCTCGGGGGTGGAGGCCTCCAGATCCTCGCGCCCACCTTCCAGCCACCCCCGATCTTCCTCCCGCCGCCGTCGCCGCGGGACGTCGTGCAGAAGGATCAGCCGATCGTCGGGGAGGGCGCCTATGACTTCCGGACGGTCAGCATCGCGGAGCGCATCGAGGCCTCGCCGGGGCGTGACGCCAAGAACTATGCGGTCGCGGCGCGGACCGAGGCGCTCGAGGCGCTCGGGCTGCTCATCGAAGAGAAGATGAATGTCGAGGATATCCCGGTCTTCGGCGTGCCCGAGTGGGATTCGAACCGCCAGCCGCTGTTCCACAAACCGTTCCTCGGCCCGAAAGGCGAGGAGCTCGACAGGGAAGAGGAAGGCGCCGTGGAGAACCCCCGCGCCGGGCTGGTCAAGCGGCTCCCTGCGCCGGTCAGCCTGCGTCGCGTCCTCAAGAGCCCGTCGTTCGGCGGCATCAGCCGGATCCTGCGCGACCCGGCGGGCAAAGACGCCGACGAGGGCAACCTCTACTCGGACGCTGCGCTGATCGTCGAGCACGCGATAGCCACCTTGCGCGCGGTGGAGGCGCGCATCGTCGCTTATCGGGCCGAGCTGGACAGGTGCAAGCAAGCGCTGGGCGTGATCACCCGGAACAAGGACGCTGCTGCGAAGCGCCTCGCCGTGATCGACGGGGAGCTGGGCGAGGCCCGGCACAAGCTGTCCACCGCCCGCGCGTTGCTGCGCGATGAGAAGGGTCGGGTCGGTCAGATCAACCAGCGCCGCGCCAACGTCCTGCGCGAGCACCTGGGCTTCCTCGCCTTCGTTCGCCCGCGCTTCGCCGAGGCGCTCGTCGATGCGCCGATGTTGAGCCTGAACCCGGGGTTGTTCGCGGCCCCGGTCCCGGCCTGCCTGAACACCCACTCGGACGCGCCCGAGGAAATCGACGAGATGGTGCAGCTCCTCCGCGAGGCGCCGGTGTCGTGGTTCACCCACGTTCCCCGGATCCTCGACAAGCTCGATCGGGTGGAGCTGCTCCATGGGACGCTGGCCATCGCCAAGATGCGCGCCCAGGTCGTGCGCGTGACCGAGGTGCAGCCGGCGACGTTCCGGCAGCGCGCGCTCCCGGGGCGCTTCGGCCAGGCGATCGTCAACGTGACCCAGACGCAGCAGCGGGTCGTGGGGAACGTCCGCCTCCAGGTGGCGCAGCTCGATCTCGCCCGCTTCGCCGGCCTCGGCTGGAAGGAGACGCGCGAGGTGGCCAAACACGTGCTCTCGCTCGGCGACCTGATCGAGGCCAACCACGGGCGCTCGCTCGTCGCCGACGAGGCGGCGCGCGAGCTGTCGCAGATCGGCCGGATCGCCGGCTGCCTGCACGCGCAGGCCTCGGACGTGCTGCCCGCGATCCGCCTCGAGTGGGCCGAGCGGCTCAGCCAATACGAGGATCGGAACGTCAACCTGCGCAACCTGGCGGTGCTCCCCCGGTGGGGCGAGATCCCCTATGTGGATCGCAAGGAGATCGAGGGGCTGACCGACTGGCTGTACAGCCGGATCGACCCCAACCACGCCGAGGGGATCGCCTGGATGCACGATCTCGTCCGGGTGTGCCTGCTGCTCGCCAGCCACGCGCCGGTCGACGAGATCATCGCCGGCGCGGTCATCGAAGACACGCCGGTGCACCCGGGCAAGACGGTCCCGGTCGCGATCGATCCGATCCGGGTGCGCCTCGGGATGAAGGTGATGTTCTTCAAGGGGCAGGAGATGGTCGCCCACGGCGTGGTCGAGGATCTGGTGGGCAACCAGGCCCGCGCTCGCATCACCGAGGCGAGCGCGCAGCTGGTGCTCACAAAGGGGGCGACGGCGCGGTTCGTGGACCCGATGGCGCGGACGGCGCCGTCGTTCTTCCGGAAGGCGTAAGCGTCGATGGAATCCGCCCGCGCCAACGAGCCGGAGGCCGGCATCCGCCTCGCCGGCCTCGACATCGGCCCGGGTTGGGGGCCATGGCTCGGCCGCGCCGTCCGCTTCCACCCCCTCGATGGAGCCCGCGGTTGAGCGCCGGGCCGACGCCCTCGTCGCGCGCGTCCCGCCCGCCGCTGGTCGCGCTCGCCACCGCCGCGCTCCTCGACGTCGCGGAGCGCGCCGGCATCCGCGGCCCCGAGGTCGACGCCATTGCTGCGCGCGAGCCGAAGGTGAACGGCGCGTGGTGGCAGCGGCTCGGGGACGGCGCGGCCATTCCCGAATCGGATCTGCCCGTGGTCGCGCTCGCCGCGATGCTGGGCCTGAGCGCGAGCGAGCAGCTCGCGATCGCGCTGCTGATCGCGCTCGAGGAGGATCCCGCCCTCACGCGGCTCGTCGCCGCGCTGCAGGCGCCGGCCCCGGGATCTCGCCCGATGGTCGGGCTGCTGGCGACAGCGTTCACCGCGGCCGGCGAGAGCGCGGAGAGGGCCTATGGCGACCTTGTCGACGGCCCGGCGCGCCAGGCCAGCGTGTTCTTGCTGCGCGGGGACGAGCTGCCGCTCGTCGAGCGGCGCATGGCGCTGTCGGCGCCCGTCCACGCCGCGCTGCGCGGGCTGCAGATCCCGATCGCGGGCGTCACCGTGGGTGCGCGCCCCGCGGTGCCGCTCGCGCGCTCGACGGTGGCGGAAGCCGCGCGACAGGCGGCGGCGTTCGGCGACGACCAACAGGCCCTGACCGTGCGGACGCCCTCGATGGCCGAGGGGCGCGCCGTGTGTGCCGCGGTCGCGGCGGCGCTCGGCGCCGAAGCTGGGTTCGTCGAGGGAGAGCCCGCCGCGGGGCTCGGGCCCTGGATGGCGCTGCGCAACCTGGTGCCCGTGTTCGTCTACGAGCTCGGCCCCAGCGAGCGGCGCCGGCTGCCGGAGCTTCCCGGCTACCACGGCCCGGTGCTGGCGCTGGCGGGCCTCGAAGGGACGATCGACCGTGACGGCATCACGATCCCGAGCTGGCGATTGACCGTGCCGACACGCGACGAGAGGTCGCGCCTGTGGCAGGAGAGCCTCGGGGACGAGGCGCTCGCCGCGGCGCTGGCTCGCGACCATCGCCATGGCGCCGGCCGCATCGCGCAGCTGGGGCGAGCCGCGCGCCGCGCCGCTCGCCTCGCCGGCGGTGCCGCGATCGATCGATCCCACGTGCGCGCCGCGGCGTGGACCAGCGAGGGCCCGGGCCTGCGCGGGCTCGCCGAGCCGATCGACGACGACGTGTCCGATGAAGCGCTCGTGAGGACGCCGTCGCTGCGGCGCGATCTCGAGCTCTTGCTGATGCGGTGCCGAGCGCGCGACGAGCTCGTCGACGGCCTGGGCGCGGCCATGCGCGCGCGCCACCGCCCCGGCGTGCGCGCGCTCTTCGTCGGCCCGTCGGGCACCGGCAAGACGTTCGCGGCGAGCTGGCTGGCCAGCCGCCTGTCGGCGCCGCTCTACCGCGTCGATCTTGCCGCCGTGACCAGCAAGTACATCGGTGAGACCGAGAAGAACCTGGCCCAGCTCCTCGGGCAGGCCGAGCACGAGGAGATCATCCTGCTCTTCGACGAGGCCGACTCGATGTTCGGCAAGCGCACCGACGTCAAGGACGCCAACGACCGCTTCGCCAATGCGCAGACCAACTTCCTGCTCCAGCGCATCGAGTCGTTCGACGGCATCGTGCTCCTGACCAGCAACAGCCGCACGCGCATCGACGCGGCGTTCACGCGTCGACTCGACGCCGTGATCGACTTCCCACCGCCGGGGCCGGAGGAGCGGCGCGCGCTCTGGCGCACGCACCTGGGCGCTCATCACGAGCTCGATCCGGCGTCGTTCAACCAGCTCGCGGCGACGTGCGATCTCGCGGGCGGTCACGTACGCAACGCCGTCCTTTGCGCCAGCCTGCTCGCGCGCCGGGACGGGCGGCCGATCCGCCTGCCGGACCTCGTCGCTGGTCTCGCCGTCGAGTACCGCAAGCTGGGGCGCACGCTGCCGTCGGAGCTCGGCGCCGCCACGTCGATCACCCCGGAGGAGAAGCGCTGATGCACGCTGCACCTGCTGCCGCCGCACGCCGCCTGGCCGACGCCATCGCGGCCGCCGCCGCCGATCTCGCCGCGGGCCGTCCGATCGCGCCGCACGCCGACCCGCTGCGCCGCTTGGTCGCCGAGCTGGGCAGCGCGCCCGGCGAGCTCGGCGTCCTCGCCCTGATGCAGGCGCTCGGACCGGCGCTGGACGCGCGCGGCGTGGCGATGCCGCCGCTCGACCGGTTTCCCCCCTCGGTCGCCGCGTTCCTGGAGGCGGCGGATGAGGTGTTCGCCGACGGTTCACCGCTCGATTTCGAGGCGGCCGCGAATCGCCTCGAGCGCGCGGCGGCGGCCGCGTTCGGCACCATCACGCCGAGCGAGGCTCGCGCCCAGGCGCTGCGCGAGCAGATCCGGCGCGAGGTGTCGGCGTCGATCGCGGACACGCTGCGCGGGCAGGGCCTGACGCCGGCGGCGGACATGCAAGACGACGAGGAGGCCGACGCCGAGCGCGAGGGAGCGCGCAAGTGACATGAGCGTCGCGCCCGCGGCCGAGAAACGTCCGCCTTCCGCCGCGCCGGCGGAACGGGCGGCGTCCGCGGCGCGCGCGGACCTCGAGGAATCACCGTCGTCGCCGCCGGCCTACGTGCAGGCAGCGGCGGGCCCCGGTGGCATGGCTGCCGGTGGCGGCGGCGGCGGCGGTGCTGCGGGTGGCGGTGCTGCGGGTGCCGAGGGCGGCGGGCGGAATCGCGCGGCGGCGATCCACGGCATTGCGCGTCACGGGGTGGCGACCGCGTCCGCGCCCTTGCCGTACGCGGCGACGATCCAGCAGGCGTTCGGTCGCCACGACATCCGTCATGTTCGCACGGGCAGCGACGGCGCTCCGAGCAGCGCCGCGTCGCGGCTGGGCGCCCGGGCGTTCACGATCGGCGATCGCATCGCCTTCCGTGGGCCGCCGGACCTGCGGCTCGCCGCGCACGAGGCGGCGCACGTCGTGCAGCAGAAGGCGGGTGTCCAGCTCGACGGCGGCGTCGGCAAGGTCGGCGATCGCTACGAGCGGCAGGCCGACGAGGTGGCCGATGCCGTCGTCCGCGGGCAGTCGGCCGAGGCCCTGCTGAACCAAGAGCGGGGCGGCGGCGAGGCCGGCGTGCAGATGGCCTGTAGCTGCGGCGGGACCTGCTCGAGCTGCAGCGGCGCGGCGGATCTCACGAGCGCGGCGGTGCAGATGCAGCTCGATGCCCTCGCCGAGCGGGACTTCGAGCCCGCGATGCTGGACGTCGGTGGGGGCGCAGGAGCTGGGCGAGAAAGGGGAGCGGGCGGTCCAGGAGGTGGCGGCGGTGGAGGCGGGCCGGCGGCGGATGGGGGCGGTGGCGCCGGCGGCGGTGGTGGTGGAAGCGGTGAAGCAGCAGCCGGTGGCGGCGGTGGTGGAGGTGGCGCAACCGATGCAGCCGGTGCAGGCGCCGTCGCGGCGGGAGCCGCGCCCGCTCCCAATCCAGCGGTCGCGCGCCGGGCCGGAGCGGCGTGCCCCGCGCCCACCGAGCCACCCAGGCACACGCCTGACCAGTCGAGCGGCGAGGGAGAGTCGTGCCGTGACACAAACGAGCTGTCGGAGAGGCGCGCCCCGACCGAGCGAGATAGCGCGGGCACGTCGACCCAAGATCGACCGCGGGAGCCGGCCAACACAGAGATCCACGGCGACACCCAGAGCAGCAGCACGACCACCGAGGAGGCGCAGCAAAGCCAGCAGGCCGAAGCTCCACCACCTCCCCCTGCTCCTCCGGGCTGCGAATCGCAGGGCGGCGGTGGCGCAGGCGGAGGCGGACCGCAGGCCACTGGAGGCGGCGGCGGAGGTGGACCGCAAACCGCCGAGGGTGGAGGCGGCGGAGGTGGACCGCAAACCGCCGAGGGTGGAGGCGGCGGAGGTGGACCGCAAACCGCCGAGGGCGGCGGCGGTGCCGGCGGTCCATCTGTAGACGCTGAAGGGGAGGGTGGCGCTGCCGCTCAGGACGACGCGATGGGCGCTTCTCTGGGCGAGGCATCGGCTCGCCGCGCGGAAGCGATCGACGCGTTCCACACCGGGCGCGGCGCAATGGCAGCGAGCCGCGGTGAGGTGCTGGCCGCCACCGCCGAGGACGCCCGATTCGGCCCCGAAGGAGACCGCGAGACGCGCGAGGCAGCGGCGCAGGTGGCATCGAGCTCGCTGCGCGAGATGAGCACGGAGGCGCGCAATGCGCTGTTCGAGCTCGACCAGGAGGTGCCTCGCAGGCTCGGGACATCGCTCGTCGGCGTCAAAACGGACATCGAGTCAAAGCGCGATCGCGCGCTCGATGACATCGACGCCGCCTATGGCGCCGCGACGATGGCCGCCCATCGCGACGCGCGCGCGGCGAAGGGGGTGATCAACGCGCAGTACGTGGCGAGCGTCGTGCACGCCGTCACGACCACCGTGGCGGCGATGGGGCGCGTGCAGAGCGTGGCAGCGCGCACGACGCGGGCGATCGGCTCCGCGGAGAACGCCGAGCTCGGCGTCGTGCGCAACCTGATCTCGCGAGGTCAAACGGAGCTCCTCGGCGTCGGAACGAGCAAGGGCGGCGAGGCGATGAACCTCGGTCGCTCGTACTGGCGCCTGTACCACCGCGGGCGCATCAACCGGAGGGACAGCGCCCTGGACGGCTATCTGACGGATCGGCGCGCGGATGCCCGCTCCAACGCGGCGATGGAGACCGCGAAGAGCTACCGCGACGGGTTCGTGAACGAGGCTGCCGCTCAGGCGCGCCAGCTGGCGCGCGCGCGGGCCGGTCACTGCGCCACGGTCATCAGCTCGTCGCTCGGCGCGCAGGACGGCATCCAGCAGGGTGCGACGCAGGCTGTCGAGACGCTCGGACAGGTGATGACGGGCGCGCTCGCCGCGGCGGCGGCTCAGCGGCAAGCGCGCGCCGCGTCGGTCGACGCGCAGCTCGCGAACCAGCTTCGCCAGCTCGCTCGGCAGCGTCACGCCCAGCGGCAGACGGCGCGCGACACGGCCTATCTGCAGCGGCTGATGGTGGAGTCGGCCGCGCACGGCGTGGCCGGTGAGCTGCTGAAGGGGGCCGCGCAGGCCGGTCGTGGGATCGCCGACGCGCTGGCGCAGCTGCGCGCCGTGCTCGGCGCGGCAAGAGCTCCTCGACGAGAGCTGGTGCGCGCGGCGATGCGCGGTGTCCAGGGCCGCATCACGGCCCTGCTGGGCCAGCTCCGCGAGCGGCTGGGGTCCGGGCTGGACACGGCCGTGAACGGCGTCGAGGCGAGCCGCGGGACCGCGCAGCGTGCGCTCGACCGGCAGGTGGAGACCGCGCGCGACGCCGCCCGCCAGCTCAAGCAGGCCTTCGCCGAAGCGATGAGCCAGGCGTCGAGCAGCGCGGTGGAGGGCTTCACCCAGGCTCGGACCGAGCACTCGACCGCCATCGAGCGCCTCACCACGATGGTATCGCGGACCTTCGTGTGCGCGCTCTTGACGGTCATCTCCGGGTACATCCGGCTCAACCAAGGGATCCGGGACGGGATCGACCAGCAGAAGACGAGCCTGCGGAACGGCTTCGACCTGCAGATCCAGGGTGGGGTCGACCCACAGGGAGGAGACCGCAAGCCCGGCCTCGCGGCCGACATTCGCAAGTACGCCTGCGTCGCGGCGCAGAACGAGCGCCCGGCGTGGGAGACCGTCGTCACGATCCTGCTGGTCATCCTGATCGCGATCGTGGTCAGCGTGCTGCTCGGCCCCGTCATCGGGGCCGCGATCGGCGGGATGATCGGCGCCGGCTTGCTCGCGACGGTGATCACCGGGATCATCGTCGGCGCGATCGCCGGCGCGCTCTCGAGCATGGCCGGCTACCTGGTCGGCAACGCGCTGGCCGGCCGGCGCAGCACCGGCCGCGGGCTGTGGCACGCGGGCTGGACCGGCGCGCTGACCGGCGCCATCGGCGGTGGCATCGGCGCCTTCGGTGGTGCGCTCGTGAACGCTGCCGGGCAAGCCGGCGCGACAGCGCTCGCGCGCTTCACGGTCACCCTCGCGTTCGACATGGTCAGCGAGTACGCCTCGCAGGTCGTGATGAACGCTGTCGCGGGCAAGGGGCTCGCGAGCTTCACCGATCTCGATCTGCAGGGCTTCCTGATGTCGGGGGCCATCTCCGGCGCATCGTTCTTGCACGCCGCACGCGGTGCCCGCGGCGGTGGCGACGCCGGCGCCGCGAGAGCGCCGCACGAAGCGGGGCACGTGGCGCCGCGCGAAGCCGGGCGCCCGGCGTCCGCCGTGGGACGTGGCATCGCCGCTGCCGAGCGCGGCCTCGGTCGCGCGGCGTCGGCCGCGGGACGCGGCATCGCCGCTGCCGAGCGCGGCCTCGGCCGCGCGGTGAGCTCGGCCGGTGCCCGCGCGCCGCGCGCCGCCGCCGCGGTCCGTGCCGTCGGTCGCACCGGAACCGCCGTGCTAGGCGGCCTCGGCCGCACGCGCCTGGGCCGGGCCCTGGGCAGCGTACAGGAGCACGTCCAAGGCTTGGCCGAACGTTACGCGGCGCGCAGCTCCTACCGGACCTGGCAGGCCATGAGCCGTCGCACTGGCCGCCCCATCCCGCACGAGGTGACGGCCGCCTACCACGCCAGCTTCCCGGAGGGACGCGCGCCCGGTGCGCCGCACGAGACGGCCGCGCCGCACGAGGTGGCCGCGCCGCACGAGACGGCCGCGCCGCACGAGACGGCCGCGCCGCACGAGGTGGCCGCGCCGCACGAGGCGGCCGCGCCGCACGAGACGGCCGCGCCGCACGAGACGGCCGCGCCGCACGAGGCGGCCGCGCCGCACGAGACGGCCGCGCCGCGCGAGACCCCGCCGTCCGGCGACATCCCGCCCCCGACGGCGCAGGATCCACACGCGTCGCAGCGCAGCTCGCACTTCGATGCCCCCGAGATCGAGCCCGGCGTGGTCGGACGCGAAACCTCGGCGGGCCATACCGTGCGCGTGCTGCGCGATGGCCGCGTGATCGTGTGCTCGAGCTGCGGCGAGCTTCGCCTGATGTTCGCCGAAGAGCTGGCCTCGGGCGGGCTGATGCGCCGCCTCCTCGAGATCGAGGCCATGCCGAGCAGCGGCGGCAAGGCGCGCGCCGCGGCCGAGCTGCACGCGCAGCTCGTGTTCGTGCGCAACCAGAGCAATCGCGCTGTCGGCACAGGCCTGATCACCGGTGGCGACACGATCGCGACCCTGCGCCAGGTCGACTCTACCGCCAGGGCGTTCGGGGTCTCGAGCGCCGAGGTCTCCGGCCACGTGCAGATCATCATGGACCGCGGCCACCTGGCCGGCAGCGTCCGTCCGGAGAGCGCGTATGGCCAGGCGCTGTTGCGGCTCGCCGAGCGCATGACCGGTCCACGCATCGAGCCGCGCACGGGACCGCCGAGCCTGCGTGCGCAGCCGCCGGCCGATCCGATCCCCGGCAGCCCGCGCGAGCACGCGGTCGCGAAGGCCGAAGTCGGTGCCGATATCGCCGCGTATCTGCGGCAACGCCCGAGTCCTGCGCGCCCGGAGACCGCCGTCGATCTTGCGGGCGACGCGGCGCGCGGCATCCCGCCGGGCGACTGGCGCTACACAGAGGTCGGGCGTCGCACCGACACCGCAGGATGGCGGGTGCACGAGCAACCGCGATCCGAGACGAATCTCTTCATTCGCGGTCCCGGTGACTACCGCATGATCGTCACGCGACTGCGTCGGATCGCCATCGAACGCCTCGGCGCTTCGCCGGCCGAAGCCGATGCCGCCGCGGCGCGGATGTTCATCGACTTCCTCCAGCGCGGGACCCAGCCCGACATCCTCCAGAACCCGACGATCAGTCCGAGGACCGGAAGGCCGGTCGGCACGCTCGGGCAGGACATCGGCGCGCTGCCCGGCACGTCGCGGCTGATGGTCACCACGGAGGGCATGCGTTCGCGCACCCAATGGATCGATCTGGCGATGGTGCTCAGCGGCGTCACCGAAGGACGGACCGTCGGCGGCCGTTTGCTGACGCTCGACGCGCTCCAGGAGGTGATCCCGGCGTCGCACTCGGCGGGGCTCGACGCGTTCCCGACCAACCCCGCCGTCATCGAGCGCATGCGCGCACACGTCGAAAACGGTCCCGGCAGCGGCCCGGTCCACGCGGACGAAGCGGTCATCTTCGCGCCGAAGGGTCCCGAAGGCGACGCCCGACACGCGGGCGGCTCGACCGGCGCGCGCGAAGCGCCGCGATGGGCTGAGGCCGGTGGACCGCTCCCTCTGTCTGGTACGACCCAGGCCGTCATCCAGCGGAATCGCGCTATCCTCGAAGCGATGCGACGTCATGCGCTGCTGTGGGAGCTCGCCCGCCAGATGCCCGGCGGCGGCACGCGTCAAGAGATGAGGCGACTCGTGATCGACATCCTGTTTGGAGGAACGCTATGAGCGAGCTGATCGTCCTGCCTCTCGGTCGTGGCCCGACCCGCGACGGCGAGCGGATCGCCTTCGCCGCCGCTCAGCCCGACGGGCGCGGCGTCGTCGCGCGCGTCGCCGCGGCGAGCGAGGCCGAAGCGCTGGCCGAGGTCGAGAAGGCGACCGCCGGCCACCGCGTCGCGTGCGCGCCCGAAATGGCCGAATCTGCGGCTGCGCGAGGGTGGGCGGTGCGCGAGCTATCCTACGGCGAACGGCTCGAGCGCGCACACGCGGCGGTCGCGATGTTCTGCGAAGGGATCTTCGACGACGTCAGTCACGCCGCCGCGGTCATCGAGTTCCTCGAAGCCGCGCGCGCGTTCGAGCAGGCGTGGGGCGATCGCGTGCTGTGGCGCGCCGATGTGCGCATCACAGGCGAACTCACCGGCACGGCGCACGATCTCCGCTACGGTGTCGCCGCCTACGGCGTGCCCGAGTGGATGATCGTCGCGTTGCCGTCGGAGCAGATGGCGCGCGTCGAAGCCGGAGCCGCGCGTGTCCGCGACGCTGATCGGCTGCAGGTTGCGCTGCGGACCGAGCCGGCCGCCGCGGTCGCCGCGCTCGCCGATGCGTACGGCCTCGCGCACGTACCGCTGCCGAGCGTTCACGTCGACGGGCGCGGTCATCGCGTCGACCTGCGCTTCCTCACCTGGCTCACGGTGATCATGTATGCGATCAAGAACCGTATCGCCGGGCACAACGGCACCCGCTATACGCCGATGGTCGGCGGCGACTTGCTCGCGGCGGTCGGCGACGTCGTGGTCGGCTGATCGCGTGGCCGGCTTCGGCTTGCCGATCAGGCGCGCGAGCAGGTCCATGGGGCGTGTGCAGAGCGGGGCAGCGCCCACGGCGCGAGCGATCGGCTCCGCGGAGAACGCCGAGCTCGGCGTCGTGCGCAATCGGATCGCGCGAGATCAACAGCTCTCCCGGGGGGCGCGGTGACACCGGAGCGGCGGGTGCGTTTGCTCCGGCTCCACGGCCCGGACGACGCCGCCGTGCGGCGCGGGGCGCTCCTTGTCGAGGACGCGCTCCGCACCGCCTCGCTCCCCGGCGCGGATCGCGGCCGCCTCTACATCGTGCGCCGCCTCTCTCTGGGCGCGATCGATCCCTCGCTCCCTCCGGCCGCGATCGCCGTCGAGATCGAGCGCCGCTTCGAGGCCCTGCGCGTGACCGCGGTCCACGCCGAGTCCGACGGCGCGGCGTCGGCCAGGGCCGTCTACTTCCACGACGACGTGGAGCCCTTCGTCTTGCTGGCCCGGCGGGTGGCGACGGGAGCCGCCGTCTCGGCGTGGTTCTGGCCCCTCGCCGTGCGTGGATACACGCCGTCGCTCCCTGCGCCGAAGGCCCTGGAGGTCACGCTCGCGGGCGCGCTCGACACGCCGGCCGGCGCGGCCGCCGTCGTGCGGATGACGGCCGAGCTGGGCGAGGCTGCCCTCGACGCCCTCTGCGGCGCGCTCCGCCCCGGCACCGGCGAGGCCTTGCTCCTCCGCTGCAACTGGGGCGCGCCGCCGGCCGTCGTGCGTGAGCTTGTCCGTGGCGCGCCCGCGCTGGGCGGGATCGCGCGCCTGGCGCCGCCGTGGCCGAGGGTGTTGCGGAGGTGGGTCGCTCGCTGGGGCGCGGCCGACGCTCGCGCCGTCTGGCTGGCCGCGGTCGCCGCGTGCGCGGGGAGCCCGTCGCTGGCCGCGGACCCGAGGCTCTCGGCGCGTGGCGCGCAGCTCGCCATGATGGCCGCGAATTTCCCCGAAGCCGGCGCGGCAGAAGAACCGGCGGACGACGCTGCTGCCTCGCGGCCGCCGATCGAGGCGCCGCGGGCCGAGCAGCCGGAGCTCGAGGCGGAGGTCGCGGCTCCGCGCGCGGCCGGCGTCCCGCCGGACGCCGCGCCCGTGGCGGGCTCGGCCTCCAGCGCCGACATCGTTGCGCCGAGCGCGGAGCCTGTACGTCCCGCCATGCCGGCCGTCCAGCCCGGCGACGCGGTCTCACCCGCATCTCCGGCGCCGGCTGTGCCCACGCGGCCTTCCGCGCCACCCTCGGTTGCTGCGCCCTCCGTAGCCGCTTCTCCTCCGGCTGCCGGCGAGGGCGCGACAGCGCCGCGCCGCGGCCGCTCATCGGGCCGCGAGCCGCTCTGGCACGGCGTGCCGATGGCCACCGCCGCCGGCGGCCTGCCTCTCGTGATCAGGCCCCTCATGCGGCTGGGCATCACCGACTGGCTCCGCGACCACCCTGCCGCGCTCCGGGGCGGGTTCCCTGTGCGTCTGATGGCGCACATCGGGGCGTGGTGCGGGGTCTCCCCCGACGACCCGGCGCTCGCCGTCTTCGACCCGCCCGCCGAGCCGCTCCCCGAGCTTGCCGCCGAGCCGCCGGAGGTGTGGCGACACGTGTTCGGCGAGGCCACGTGGCAGGCGCTGAGCCGCCGCCCAGCGGGCGCGCCGGCGACCTGGCGCCTGGCCGTCTCGCTCTGGCTTCGCCGCGTCGCCCGGCTCCCCCTTGGCCGGGTCGTCCGGCGCCCCGGCCGGGTCGTGGCCACGCGCACCCACGTCGACGTCCTGTTCCCCCTTGCTGCGGCGGACGTCCGCGTGCGCGCCGCTGCGCTCGACGTGAACCCCGGCTGGGTCCCCTGGCTCGGACGGATCGTGCAGTTCCACTACCTCGAGGAGGTGTGACGCGCGGCCAGCGAGGCGGCCCGGCGAGAGGATGCCGCCGCGGCTCATCCTGCGACGGGCGACGCCGCTCGAGTCACCTCGGCCTCAGCTCCGTGAGGACGAGCAGGTACTCCGGCGGGTTGTTCGGCGTCAGCTTGGCGTACGGGTTCTCCTGCGTCGGGAACCCGGTGAAGCGCTTCCCGTTGTACTCGCCCCAGGACGGGTTCTTGAAGAGCGGGATCACCGGCGCGGCCTGCACGAAGATCATCTGCAGCTCGTCGAGGATGCGCTTCTGCTCGGCCGGCTCGGTGGCGGCCTCGAACTGCTGGAACAGCGGATCGGCCTCCTTCGCGCCGAAGCGGTGCCAGTTGCGGGCGGCTGTCTCGCCCACCGGCTTCAGCAGATCCGCGCTCATGAGATCGCGGTAGAAGTTGTAGGGCGTGGGCTCCACGGTGGTCCAGCCCATCGACATGTCGAACGTGCCCTTCTGGAGCGCCTCGAAGAACGCGCTGAAGTCGTACGTCTTGAGCGACGCGTCGATGCCCAGCTGCTTCAGGTTCTGCGCGATGATCTGGACCGCGCGGACCCAGTCGGACCAGCCGGTGACGACGTTGATCTCGAAGCGCATCGGCTTGCCGTCCTTCGCCCGGATCCCGTCCGCGCCCTTCGCATAACCGGCCTCGTCGAGGAGCTGGTTCGCCCTGTTCACGTCGAGCTTCACCCAGTCGCCCGCCGCCACGGCCTTGTCGTTGCGGAAGCGATTGTAGGAGTCGTCCAGCCCGGTCGCGTCCGCGCCGTGCGTGTAGTTGTTCGCCGCGATCTTGACGATCTGCTCCCGGTCGATGCCCATGCTGATCGCCTTGCGCACGCGCACGTCGTCGAACGGCTTCTTCGTCGTGTTCGGATACAGCGTGGCCGTGCCGCCGACGAGCGGGAACCAGTAATGATGGTTGGCCGGATCCTTGGCGACGAAGACCTTCTCGATTTCGGGGACGAAGGCGCCCGCCCAGTCGATCTCGCCGTTCATGAGCGCCAGGCTGATCTGGTCGTTGCCGGGGTAGGCGGGGAAGCGCAGCCCGTCGACGGCCGGCTTGCCCGCCTGCCAGTAGTTCGGGTTCCGGCCGAGCTCGTAGACCTGGTTCTGGAAGACCTTCACCTCGGTGAACGGCCCTGTCGCCACGGGGTTCTCGTTCGCGTACGTGACGGGGTCGGCGACGTCCTTCCACGTGTGCTCCGGCACGATCGGCTGGTGCCCGATGTAGCTGAGCCCCGGGACATAGGCCCGCTTCAACGTGAACTCGACCGTCGCGTCGTCCTTCGCCGCCACGGTGTCGATGAACTTCCAGACCCCCGAGAGATCGAGCGCCGGGTGCTTCCTTAGGAGCCCGAACGTGAACGCCACGTCCTTCGCGGAGAACGGCTGGCCATCGGACCACCGGACCTTCGGGCGGATCGCGAACGTGAGCTTCTTGTTCCCGTCGCTCCACGCGTGGCTCACCGCGAGCCACGGCGTGTACTCGTTTTTCATCGTGTTGTAGATGAGCATCGGCTCGTAGATGCCGGCGAGCGTCGGGAACCGCACGCTCCCCTCGGAGAGCAGGGGGTTGAAGTTCCGCACCCACGAAGCCTGCTGTTCCCTCGCGATCGTGACCATCGCCGCGCCCGTCGCCGCCGGCTTCGGCGCGGGCGCCGCCGACCCCTCCGGAGCGCCGCGCGCCGCCTCGGCCCTCTCCTTGGAAGAGCAGCCCGCGGCGGCGCTGGCGGACAGCGCCAGCGCCGACAGGAAGAAGATGCGACGCGGCATCGGCCCAGTCTTCATAATAAGCCTCTCCACGCGGGCGACCTCGGGCCCCCGCGACGCCAAGTCTCCGTGACAGCACGCGGCGCCGTAGCTCGGCAGACAGAGAACGAGGGGCGACCGCACGAGATCCCCCATGCCGCGCTCGACCTCGCGGCACGAACTTTACCGGTTAATTCGACTGGAAGTCAACGCACGGGCGCGGCCGTTGTCGCGCGTTCCGTTGTCGTCGTCCGTCGCCCCTGTGGCTGGAGTCCTGGCCTCCCGCGGCCCCCATGCCCGCTGTGCTCGAGTCCCCGCCGCCCTCGTCGAAGCGCTGGACAATGAACCGATTAAGTGATTATCTTGCCGCGCTTCCCGCGTGCCTCGCCGCCACGTCGTAGGGGCAGTGTGCGCGCGGGTTGCGCGATCGCGTGCTTGGTTTCTTAGTTTCTTCTAAACCCGCGCACGGGACAGGTCCTCTCTTCGCCGTGCGCCCCGCCCAGGCCTTGCCACGCAGGGCGTGATCTGCGCGCCATCCGCGGTCCTGCGCGGTCTGCCAGGGCTCTGGTCGACCTGCACAACGAGGAGGGGTCGCCGTGAGCTCACGCGTGGTCGAAGCCGTACGTCGCCAGGTGCAATCCGGAGAGAGGCAGAAGGAGATCACGATGAGCGTTCTTCATGGATCGGTGGCTGGTTGGGCCGGAGCAGCCCTCATCGCGTCGAGCCTCTCCGCGGGATGCGTGGATGGCTCGGGCGACCCGCAGGGCTCGGAGCAGGAGACGACCGGAGCGGGCGGGGGCGCGACGGGCGCGGGCGGCGGGGCCACCGACGTCACGTCTGGCGCCGGCGGCGCCACCTCGGGCAGCGATGCCACCTCGGGCAGCGGCGTGACCTCGGGCAACGGCGCCAGCTCAGGCAGCGGCGCCACGTCGGGCGCGGGCGGCGCCAGCTCGGGCAGCGGCGCCACGTTGGGCGCGGGCGGCGCCAGCTCGGGCAGCGGCGCAGGAGGCGGGGGTGGCGAGGAGTCGCCGGGGTTCTCGGTGCGCGGCCGCTTCCTTTACGATCGCTGCGGCGAGAAGGTGCTGCTCCGGGGCATCAACGAGATGGTCGTGTGGCTGTCGTCGGGGCCCGACGGCCTGCCGGAGTTCGCGGAGATCGCGAAGACCGGCGCCAACGCGGTGCGGATCGTCTGGCTCGCCACGGAGTCCTCCGCGGGCCTCGATCAGGCCATCACCAACGCGCTCGCGCAGAAAGTCATCCCGATCGTCGAGCTGCACGACGCGACGGGGAAATGGGATCTCCTGCCGACCCTCGTGGACTACTGGACGAGGGCGGACGTCGTCGCCGTGATCAAGAAGCACGAGCAGAATTTGCTTGTCAACATCGGCAACGAGGTCGGGGACCAGGTGGACAACGCGGCGTGGGAGGCGGGCTACAAACAGGCCATCACCCGGATGCGCGGCGCCGGCATCACGGTCCCGCTCGTGATCGACGCCTCCAAGTGGGGGCAGAACATCGACCAGCTCCAGGCCGTCGGCCCCGCGCTCGTCAAGCACGACCCCAACATCCTGCTCAGCGTCCACATGTGGTGGACGGACGGGAGCGGGGCCACGATCACGAGAGAGCTGGAGGAGTCCGTGGCGCTGAACCTGCCGCTCATGGTCGGCGAGTTCGCGCAGCACGCGGTGTACGAGTGCGGCAAGCACCCGTTCGATTACAAGACCCTCCTCGCCAAGAGCGTCGAGCACGAGGTGGGGTGGCTCGCCTGGTCGTGGGGTGCTGTCAAGAACAGCGACTGTCAGAGCGACGGACCGTTCGACATGACGACAAACGGCACCTTCGCGGGGCTCACCGGCTGGGGTCGCGAGGTCGCGGTGACCGACCCGAACAGCATCCAGAAGACCTCGGTGCGCCCGCGCTCGATCGAGACCGGATCGTGCAGGTAGGCGTGACGACACCACCCGCTACTACGCTCCGCTATTCTGCCGGCACCGGCGCGAAGTAGACTTGCTTGGGGCCGATGGCGTGCCCGGCGGGGATGGGGGTGCCGAGCTCGTCGAGGCGGAAGACGTCCGGCGGGAGGCGGAGCGACTCGCGCAGCCGGTCCATCGTGGCCGGGACGAACGGGTAGAGCATGATCATCAGGTTCTTGAGCACGTAGAACGAGGAGAAGAGGGCGTCGCGACGGCCCTCCTCCGGGTGCCGATCGTCGTGCGGCTTGAACTGCGCGAAGAGGCTGTTGATGACGCGCGCGTAGTTCTCGATCTCGAAGAGCAGCGTCGGGTAGTCGGCGCGATCCATCGCGCGCACATAGCGCTGGACGATGCGCACGGTGTCCGAGACGACCTTGTCGAGCAGCGCGCCGTGGGGCACGCGTCCATCGAATTTCGAGTGCGCCGCCGAGATAGGCCGCTCGAACGCCGCGTTGAGCGGCCCGGCGAGGAACCGGTTGCGCTCGTCGAGCTTGGCGACATCGAAATTCGACGGCTTCTCCGCCAGGCCGAGCAGCGCCAGGTAATACCGGATCTGGTCCGCTGAATACCCCTTCTCATCGAGGAGCTGATCGGCCGTAAAGAAGTTTCCGCGCGACTTGCTCATCTTCTCGCCCCCGACGAGCAGGTGGAAGCACCCGAGGACGTCGGTGAGCTGCAGCTCGCCGGGCGCCGGCAGCCGGCGCGGATCCGGCTGCGTGCCGAGCCACATCGCGCCCTGCATGAGCACGTAGAAGAAGACGTTATCCTGTCCGAGGAACTGGTAGATCCTCGCCTCGGGATCGCACCAGAAGTCCACGTACCGGGCCGGATCGACGCCTCGCCGTGCGAGCGCGACCTGCGAGAACGCGATGGGCGCGATCAGCGAATCGGGCCAGACATAGAGCGTCTTGCCGGCCAGCTCCGGATCGATGTCCACCGGTAAGGAGAGCCCCCAGGCGACGTCGCGGGTGATGGCGCGGTGGGCCCAGTCCTCCACGGGCTCGCTGGGGACGCCGTGGCGCGCCAGCGCGGCGCGGGCCTCTTCCATCTCCGGCTTGCTGCCGAGCTGCAGCAGGACCTTGCGATCCTGCGTGAACTTGGCCTTGTGCTTCGGCAGCGTCGCCTTGATCTCCTTGTACGTCGGGGCGAGGTCGGCCTCGAAGCGGAGCGACGGCATCACCGTGTTCAGCACGTCCGCGAGCACCGCCGGGCGCCACGAGCCCTGCTTGCCCTGGATCCACCCCCGCAGCGTCTCGGATACGACCCACATGTCGAGCCACCAGTGCGCGGTGTCGCGCATCACCGGCGTGGCGCTGCTGAGCGCGCTGCGCGGATGGCCGAGCTCCGTGGGCGAGTGCTGGTGACCGCAGCGATCGCACTCGTCGCTGTACGCGTCTTCGTTGTCGCACTTCGGGTTCGGGCAGCGCCCGCGCACGAAGCGGTCGGGGAGGAAGCACTGGAGCTCCGGATCGAACCACTGGCTGCTCGTGCGCTTTTCCAGCAGGCCGTTCTCGTGCAGGCGCCGCAGGAAACGGTGCGCGAGCTCCTGCTGGATCGGGAAGCACTCGGGCCGCGAGGTCCCCGAGTAGACGTCGAGATCGATGTCATATCGGCGGAGGCTCGCGTGCTGCTTCTCGTGGATGGCGTCGATGAACTCGCGTATCGGCACCCCCGCCTGCCGCGCCGCGATCTGGCTGGCGGAGCCGTGATCGTCGGTACCGCAGACGAACAGGACGTTCTGGCGGCCGATGACCAGGCCCAGCCACCGCGCGTGGATGTCCGCAGGGACGTGCGCTCCCGCGAGGTGCCCAAGGTGCAACATGCCGTTGGCGTAGGGCATGCCTGCGGTGACGACCGCCCGCCTGGGCCTGCGAACCTGGCGAAGGACCGAGGCGACGTCGGTCGGGGCGCCGTGATAAGATGCCATCGAAGGCCGATATAGCCCAGCGGGCCCATCCGCACAACGGTCGCGCCTCTGGCTTCCTCCGTCGCGTCTGTCGTTGAAAATGCCAACGATGAGAGGATTTGTCAGCCAGAGAGGGAAAGGAAGGAGTCTATTGAAGACTTCCACTTTCACGGCGATCAGGCCCGCTCGGATCACGCGCAGATCACGGCGCGTGTCGTGGGGCAGGGGCGCTGGTGGTCGCTCGCTGGTCTGGGACCACTCGCCCATCCGCGCAGCCGACGAAGGCGACAGGTCCCCGCGGGTGGGGTTCGATGCGACGCGGCCTGGCCGGGAGGGCCTCCAAGCCAGGCCCGCGTGACGCCGGCAGGCGCCGCGGACGCAGCCGGGGCGCCGCGCGGCGCCGGCGGGCCGCCCTGGCGTCGCCCTGCGTCAGTCCAGGCCCGAGCGATCCGTCGCGCCCGGAACCCGCTTCTCGTCTAGACTCGCGGTCGATGGCCGACCTAGCCAGGCAAGCCGCCCCGGACCAGGCACGGCAGCAGGTACCCCCGGAGAGGCCCACCCGACGCTGTCCCGTGTGCGGCGTCCGGTACCCGCTCGACTTCCTCGTCTGCCCCATCGACGCGACCGCGCTGGAGCTCCAGGGCGTGACCGCGACCGACCCGATGGTCGGCGAGCTGCTCGCGGGGAGCTTCTGCATCACCGGCGTCATCGGCGCGGGCGGCATGGGGCGCGTCTATGTCGCCGAGCACATCCGCCTGCCGAAGCGCTTCGCCGTCAAGGTGCCGCACGAGCACTTCGCCAGCCACCGGGAGGCGATGGCGCGCTTCGAGCGCGAGGCGCAGACGATCGCGCGGGTCGGCAACGAGCACGTGATCGACGTCGTCGACGTCGTCCGCCTCAAGGACGGGCGCCCGTGCATGGTGACCGAGCTGCTCAAGGGCGAGGACCTCGGCGGCCTCCTCGACCAGGTCGGCAAGCTGCCGCTCCCCACCGCCATCACGATCTCGCGCCAGGTCTGCCGAGGCCTGGCCGCGGCCCACGCGACCGGCGTCGTCCACCGCGATCTCAAGCCGTCGAACCTGTTCCTCGTCCGGCGCGAAGGGGGCAGCGTCCACGTGAAGATCCTCGATTTCGGGGTCGCCAAGGTGCTCGACGGCGCCGACCTCACGCGCACCGGATCGGTGGTCGGCACGCCCCAGTACATGGCGCCCGAGCAGGCGCGAGGCTCGGCCGACGTCGACTCGCGCGCGGACATCTACGCGGTCGGCGCCGTGCTGTACCGCATGCTGACCGGCGAGCGGCCCTTCCCCGAGGAGGAGCCGACCCGGACCATGCTCCGCCTGCTCACCGAGGATCCGCGGCGCCCGCGCGACATCGACAAGACCATCCCGGAGGGGCTCGAGGCGCTGATCCAGCGCGCCATGGCCCGGGCGCGCGAGGACCGTCCGCCGTCCGCCCAGGAGCTCGATCGCCTGCTCGCGGACTTCGATCTGCAGGATCCGCTCGCGCCCTCGCGGGCGCTCGGCGTGGGCGTCGCGGCGACCGACGGCGCCCCGAACGACGAGCGGGCCACGGTCGTCATCCCGAACGCCCAGGGCCAGAGCGCGGACGACGTGACGCGCAAGGCGCGGCGCGCTCGCCCCGTCGCGTCGCTGCTGTCCATCGCGGTGAGCCTCGCCGCGGGCGCGGCCGTCTTCACCAGCGCCGCGATGGTCCTCCGCAGGGTCTACGGCATCACCGATCGGCGGGCGCTCGGCGAGAGCCACGTCCTCATCGCCGCGGGCGCCGCGGGAGCGCTGGCGTTCCTCGCCCTCGTCGGCACCCTCCGGGTCCTCGTCGGCCGCTGGCGGAGCGCGCCGGCCATGGAGCGCCTCGGCAGCGGCCTCCTGAGCGCGCTCGTGTGGCTGTTCATCTCGTGCGGCGCCCTCGCGCTCGGCGCCGCCGCCTACAACGCGTTCGCGCTGCCGATCCCCGCGCTGGGGCTCGACCCGGCCGACTGGCTCGGCTGGATCGACGTCGGCGTGATCGCCCTGCCGACCCTTATCGCGCTCGTCATGCTCGCCGTGGCGCTGCGTCGCGTGACCCGCGTATCGTAGCGGCGCGGGCGAGGCCGCAAAATCCGCCCATCCCGCGAGCCCGTCAGCATTTTCTCACGCATTCGATAGCTTGTAAATAGGTGGCTCGATCGGCGAGATCCGCGGGCTCGCGAAGCACCCCACGAGGAGGCGAGATCATGCCCGCACGATTCAGGCCCGAGGTGTATGCCGTCGATTTCGGTACTTCCAACTCGCTGCTCTCGGCGGCCAGCGCGGAGGCGACCTGCCCGCCCATCCCGCTCGACGCCGCCGCGGCCGATCCGACCGTCCTCCGGAGCCTCTTGTTCTTCGGGCAGGAGCGGTTCTCCTGCGGAGCGGCGGCGATCAGCGACTTCGTCGCGAACGGCATGCAGGGCCGCTTCATCCGCTCGATCAAGAAATACCTCCCCGACCGCAGCTTCTCCGGCACGCAGATCGGGCACCGGCTCGTGACCATCGAGGACCTGATCGGCCGCTTCCTCCGGGAGATGCGCGAGCAGGCGAACCGGCACTTCGACGCGGACGTCACGCGGGTGGTGCTGGGCAGGCCGGCGAAGTTCGCGACCGATCCGGCGGACGATCGCCTGGCCGAGGAGCGGCTCGGGCGGGCGGCGCGGATCGCGGGCTTCAGCGAGGTCTCGTTCTGCCCCGAGCCGGTCGCCGCCGCGCACGACTTCCACCTGGAGCTCGACCGCGGGGCCGTCGTCCTCGTCGCGGACTTCGGCGGCGGGACGTCCGATTACACGATCGTGCGGATGCGGCCGGAGGGGTTCTCGCCGTCCGACGTGCTGTCGCTCGGCGGCGTCTCTGTGGCGGGCGACGCGCTCGACGGCAGCCTCATGCGCCACAAGATCGCCCGCCACTTCGGCGCGGAGGTCACCTACCGCGTCCCGCTCGGCTCGAACCAGCTGACCATGCCGCGCTCCATCGTCGAGAAGCTCTGCTCACCGGCCGACATGACCGTGCTCCAGCACCGCGATGTCCTCGCCTTCCTCCGCGACGTGAAGGCGTGGTCCCTCGGCCCCGAGGATCGGCGGCGCATGGACCACCTGCTCTGCCTCGTGGAGGACTCGCTGGCTTTCCGGCTCTTCGAGGAGATCGAGCGCAGCAAGTGCGCGCTGTCCGGCGAGGCGGCCACGGAGTTCAGCTTCGATTACCCCACGATGCACATCCGCGAGCGCATCACCCGGGAGGAGCTCGAGGCCGCGAGCGAGCGGCAGATCGACGCCATCCTCGGCGCGCTCGACCGGACGGTGGCGGACGCGGGCCTGTCGTTCGGCGACATCGACGTCGTGTGTTGCACGGGCGGGACCGCCAGGGTGCCGGTCCTCCGGCGCGGCATCGAGCGGCGCTTCGGCGAGGGCAAGGTGAGGCAGCTGCGGAGCTTCCACTCCGTCGTCCAGGGGCTGGCCGAGCGCGCGCGCAGCATCGCGGCCGCGTCCTGCTGAGCGGGCGCCGGCCCCGCCGGTCGGCGAGGCGCTGCCGTTCGACGCGGCCCCGCCCGCTGGCGACGCGGCCCCGCCCGCTGGCGACGCGGCCCCGCCCGCTGGCGACGCGGCCCCGCTCGCCGCCGCGGCTCCGCCGTCGAGCCAGCGGGGATCGCCCTCGACGACCCACGGGTACGCCTCGTGGAGCGCGCGCTCCATCAGGCCGCCGTAGCTGTGGCCGGCCCCCACGGCGTGGACGACGCGCGCCGTGACGCCGCCGCGCTCGAGCACCTCCCGCGTCCTGCGCGCCTGCGCCGCGCAGTCGGCCCGCCCGCACGCGAGCAGCACCCGCGCCCCACCGCCGCCGTGAAAGCGCCGGGCGGTGCCCGGCGTCCACTCGTCGAAGCTGCCGTATCCGCCCTCGATCAGCGCCGCCCGCGCGAAGCGGACAGGGTGCCCCGGCAAGAGCAGCGCGCCCATGATCGCCCCCTGCGAGTACCCCGCATAGATCGGCTCGCGGAGATCCACCCGATCCCCGAAGCGCGCCGCCAGCGCCGAGACCGCCGCGGCGACCTCGCGGCTCAGCGCGTGATGATCCGGGTAGTAGAAGATCCGTCCATCGTCCGGCGCCCGGACGTCGATCGGCTTGCCGCGCGGGCAGAGCACGAAGCCGGCCCCTCGGACGATCTCGCGCCAGATGTCGCAGTGCCACTCCGGCCGATCGCCGGCGCCGTGCGCGACAACGAGCACGGGCCGCGGCCCGTCCCCTCGCGGCGTCACGACGACCGCGGGGCCGAAGTCCGGGACCTCGAGCGCGACGAGCGCAGGCTCGTCCGCGGGCGGCGGAGGCTCCGGCGCAGGCCGAGGCGCGCTCTCCGGCGCATGCTCCTGCCGCGTGGCGGGCGGATCGCTGCGGCCGACACGGCCGAGAGGAGCGGCGAGCGGCGCGCGCGCGCACCCCTCGGCGCCGATCGCGAGCGCGATCCCGAGGACGAGCGCTCGCGGGCCCGAGGCCGGCCGCGCGCGCCGGCGCGTCGCACGTGTCGCAGATGCCTCACGTACCGCGCGTGTCGTACGGGTCGCACGGGATGCGCTCATCGCACGTCGGAGGGTGACCACCCTCAGCACGGGAATCAAGAACCGGACAACACGCCTATCCCGGAGATCCTCGAGCGCCCGGGAGCTCGCGGCGCCTCTCGGCAGATCGACGCCGAGCTCGTCCGCCTGCTCGCCAAGCGTCGTGCGAGCTCGACGGCGTCGGCGTGGCGTCAGGCGGCGACGAGGACGATGCGGCTCACCTCGGGCGGCGCTCCGACGCGGGCGGGCGGTCCGGCGGTGCCAAAGCCGCGGTTGATATAGAGATGCGAGCTTCCACGCTGGTAGAGCCCGGCGACATAGCCGTGAGGGAGCAACAGATCGCCCGGCCGCACCAGGAGGTTGACCTGGCCTCCATGGGTGTGACCGCTGAGCTGCAGGGCCACCTCGCCGGCCGCATCCGGGAAGAACACGGGGTTGTGGCAGAGCAGCACGCGCGGCAGATCGCGGGGCACGTCCGCGAGCGCCCGGCCGAGGTCCGGGCCGCCGCCGGGGACCCGCCCTCGCGCCCACACATCGTCGACGCCGAGCAGCGCGAAGGCGCCGCCGGCATCGCCCACGACGCTCCCGCGGTTCCTCAGCACCCGGGCGCCGCCGCGCTCCAGCGCCTCGAGCGCCGCGTCGATGCCGGCGTAATGGTCGTGGTTGCCCGGGATCGCCGCGACGCCGTGCCGAGCGAGCGGGCCGAGCCTCCGCGTGAGGCGCCCGAGGTGCTCGGCGTACCTCGGATCGAAATCGACGAGATCGCCCGTCATCACGACGAGATCGCCGCGGGCCTTGCGCACGAGATCCTCGGCGGCGCGCATCTCCGGCTCGCCGACGAACACCCCGAGGTGGATGTCGGACAGCTGCACGATCGCGAAGCCGTCGAGGCTGCGCGGCAGGCCCGGTATCGGGATGGCGACCTCTTCAATCGTGTAGTCGTGTCTCCCGACCAGCGTGCCATATAGCGCGCTGCCGCCGCCGATGAGGAAGGCGGAGCCGGCGGCCCCGTTCGCGAGGAAGTCGCGGCGGGCGAGCGCCGGCAGCTCGATCGGCGGCGGGGTCGGCAGGGCCGTGGGGCCGCCGTCCTCGCGCGCCCCGCCCTCCGCGGGGAGGGGCGCCGCGCCGGCAGCGGGGCTGGACCCGCCTTCCGCCCGTGCGGGCGCCGTCGCGCGCTGGAGCGCGGCGCCTCCGAGCCGGGCGATCAGCCGGCCGAGGTCCACGACGGCGAGCAGGACCGCGGAGATCAGGACGCCGAGCGAGAGCGTGCTGCCGCCGAGCCCCATCCCGCGGAGCACCCCGTCGGGCAGCGCGCCGCGCCCGAGCCGCGCGACCGTCATGGCGACGATCCCTGCGGCCAGCAGGTACGCGAGCGCGCGCCGGGCGCGCACACCCAGGCCGAGCAGCGTGGAGGCGCGCCGATGCACGTACAGGCCCAGGACGCTGAGGACGACGACGATGATCAGCCAGAAGGCGGGGAAACGCATGGGAAGCTCTGTACGAAAGGGGACGGAAGCCTAACCGATCGGCGGCGGCCGGCCAGAGAGCGCTCCAGGACGGCCCGGCGTCGGCAACGCGCAACGCGCTGCGACGCATTCCGCGACACGCGGGCGTGGCGTGCGATCTCCCTCGCTGTCACGTCATGAGCGCCGGGCCGGGAAGAGGCCCACGCGCGCGCCGCGGGCGAGCGGCGCACTCCACCTCTCGACGTCGGCCGCGCGCGATGGCGCCGTGCGTCGCCACCTTGCATGACGCCAGGCGCAGCGCTCCGAGGAGCCCTGGTGTGCGCTGTGGCTCGGAGAGTGGGAGTTTGCCGTCGCTGACAACGTTGGAAATAGAACTGAAACCCTTCTATGAGTCTGCCGTGTCACATCCAGGCCCAGCCGTGCTCGCAACTCTGGAGTCGCGCTGATTACGCGTTGCGTTGGATGGACGGCGTTCGCCCCCGCCGCCGGCGCGTTCTCCCCTTGCAGAATCCCCGCAGCTTCTCGTGGCTGGACGCGCGTAGAACGCAGGACGCACGCACGAGTAACGCACGAGTAACGCACGAGTAACGCACACCTAACGCGCGTCGAAAGGCGTCGGTCGTTCTAGCGTGCGCGGAAAAATACCTACATGGCGCACTACGACGCATGCGTGCTGGCCTCGGATAGCCGTCGTTTGTCCTTGCCCGAGAGAGGCCTGTGGTCTAAATTCGGCCCGCTATTTGACGCGTTGAATTGGCTGGTTTCTTCATTGAAGTAATGAGAGGCTTAATATGCTGAGAAGGAAGACGCATCAGCTGGGGTTGGCAACGTCGGTTGCGGTCATTCTCGCGCTCGCGGCGTGCTCGGACGGGGGCGGTGATGCGACGACGGAGGGGACGGGCGGCAACACCAGCGGCGCAGGCGCGGGCACCCCGACGGGCAGCGGCGCGGGCACCCCGACGGGCAGCGGCGCGGGCACCCCGACGAGCAGCGGCAACGTCGACCCGACGACGAGCAGCGGCAACGTCGACCCGACGACGAGCAGCGGCAACGTCGACCCGACGACGAGCAGCGGCAACGTCGACCCGACGACCAGCGCGGCTTCGGGCGGCAGCTGCTCTCCTGCGGTCGACATCAAGGCGCCGGACGGCAACCCGTTCGCGGGCGCTGAGCTGTTCGTGGACCCCGGTTACGTGACCAAGGTCGACTCGTCGATCGCGATGGTCACGGATACGGCCCTGAAGGCGAAGATGGAGAAGGTCAAGGAGATCCAGACCGCGTTCTGGCTCGACACGATCTCGGCGGTCAGCAAGCTCCCGGCCTACCTCGACGCGGCGCTCAAGCTCCAGAACGAGCTTTGCAAGCCGGTCACGGCGCTCATCGTCGTCTACGACCTTCCGAACCGCGACTGCCACGCCAAGGCGTCGAACGGCGAGCTCCACCTCAATGAAAACGGCACCCAGCGGTACCGTGAAGAGTACATCGCCCCGATCAAGCAGATCCTCGCCGCTCACTCGGGTCAGCGCATCGCCGCGGTCATCGAGCCCGACTCGCTCCCCAACATCGCGACGAACCTGGGCACGGAGAACTGCGACGAGGTGACGGGGCAGTCCTACAAGGACAACGTCGCGCACACGCTCAAGGAGCTCAACATGCCGCACGTGTACCAGTACATCGATGCGGCGCACTCGGGCTGGCTCGGGTGGCCTGACAACCAGAAGAAGGGCGCCGCGATCTTCGCCGAGGTCATCAAGGCCGCCGGCAGCCCGGCCAACGTCCGCGGCTTCGCGACCAACGTCGCGAACTACACGCAGCTCAGCTACAGCACCGAGAAGTACGATCAGCAGAGCAATCCCTGCTACGGCGAGCTCGACTACGTCGATGCCATGGCCTCGGCGCTCTCGGCCGAGGGCCTCGGCGACAAGCACTTCATCATCGACACGAGCCGCAACGGCGTCGGCAACATCCGGGACGACTGGGGCTACTGGTGCAACAACAAGGGCGCGGGCATGGGCCAGCGGCCCAAGGCCAGCCCGGGTGGCGCGACGAACCTCGACGCCTACGTGTGGGTCAAGCCGCCGGGTGACTCCGACGGCGTGGGCAAGGCGGGAGAGCCGCGCTATGACTCGTTCTGCGGTATGCCGAACGCGGACACGCGCGCGCCGCAGGCGGGTGTCTGGTTCCACGATTACTTCGTGGAGTGCGTGAAGAACGCCAACCCGCCGCTCTGATCGGCGGGTCGGCCTGCTCCAGGCTGTGACGAGCGCGCTCGGCTGAGCGCGCGGCCGGCGGCCGGGGCAGGCGAGGAGCGTGAGAAAAAGGGGTCTACCTTCCCGCGGACGACGCGGCCCGCTGGAGGGTAGACCCCTTGGAAAAACGCTCCTCGCCTGCCCCGGCCGCCGCGCCGCTTTCAGCGACATCATCCCCAGCACAGAGGGCCCGCGGCCTTTGATGGCCGCCATGCGGCCGCGCCGCGGCGGGCCGTGGCATGGTGGTGCGCGGTGCACGACTCCATCACGCTCGAACAGCTGCGCACGTTCATCGCGGTCGCCGACGAGGGCAGCTTCTCGGCCGCGGCCAGGAAGCTCCGGCGCGTCCAGTCGGCCGTGAGCCACGCCATGGCCAACCTGGAGAGCCAGCTCGGGGTCGCCCTCTGGGACAGGTCGACGAGGATCCCGGCGCTGACCGAGCACGGCCGCGTCCTGCTCGGCGCCGCGCGGCGGGTGTGCGCCGACGCGGACGCGCTCAGCAGCACGGCGCAGCGGCTCGCCGGCGGCCTCGACCCGCTCGTCTCGCTGTGCGTCGACGCCATCTTTCCGCTGTCCGCGCTCGTCGATCTCTGCGTCGAGTTCGCGCGCGTCTACCCCACCGTGGAGCTCGTCGTCCACACCGAGACCATGGCCGCCGTCGCCGATCGGGTCCTCGAGGGGACGTGCCAGCTCGGCGTCGTGGGGCCGACGGCGACGGCCCAGGGGCTCGAGCGCCAGCACCTCACCTCGGTGCGCATGGTGCCTGTCGTCGGCAGGACACACCCGCTCGCCGCCGCAGAGCCGCGCGGCGCGCGCGTCTCGACCGAGCAGCTGCGCGAGCACGTGCAGATCGTGCTGAGCGAGCGCGGCGGCGCGCGCTCGCCGGAGCAGGCCGTCCTGTCCCCGCGCACCTGGCGCGTCGTGGATCTCCAGACAAAGCGAGAGCTCCTGTGCGCCGGGCTCGGCTGGGGGAACCTGCCAGAGCACATGATCCGCGACGACCTCGGCGCCGGGCGCCTGATCCGCATCTGGCCGGCGGCGTGGGGAGACGACGAGCACGTCCTGCCGCTCGCCGTGATCCACAGGCCGGGCCTCGTGCAGGGCCCCGCGGGGCAATGGGTGCTGAAGCGCCTCGTCGAGCTCTGCCGCCAGCACGTGGGGGGCCCGGAAGCGCCGCCGTGACCCGAGGTCGCGCGGGGATCGCGCCGGCGAGGCGCGCGCGCGGGCCCGGAGGGGCGCGCGCTCGCCGCGCACCCCGGCGCGCGCGCGGGCGTCAGAGCGAGAGTCGCGACAGCAGATCGTTCACGCGGAGCGCCGCCGCGACGCTCCCGGTGTCGTGCGCGTAGTCCATGGCCGCGAACAGGTGGGTCTGCTCGAGGTCGAGCCGCTCCGGAGAGCGCTCGAGGAGCGCCATGTAGTGCTCGAAGAAGCGGCGCTGATCGAGCTGCGTGCGCTTCAGCACGGCGTGCCGCACCGTCGCGTGCAGCGCGAAGCGGCCCGTGAACGGCTCCTGCACCAGCCGGAAGCGGCGCAGCGAGGCCAGCGCGTCGCCGGCGCGCCGCCCGGCCCGCGCGAGCTCGGCGAGGGAGCCCTCGTCGATGTGGTCGCCGTTCGAGTGCGCCAGCACCGCGAGCATCCGCCGCGCCGTCGGCGAGAGCCCGCGGAAGGCCCACGCGACGAGCAGGCCGACCTCGGGCAGGTCGTCCTCGTGATCGATGACCCGCACGCGATCGACGCCGCCCGCCACGAGCCACCCGTGGAGCTCGGCGACGTCGGCCGCGCCGCTCTCGACGATGGCGTTGGCGAGCTCCAGCGAGACCGGGTTCCAGCGCAGCAGGCGGGTCAGCGAGGCGACCGCGGGGAAGGGGCTCTGCCCCGAGGTCACGAGCGGCGCGATGACCGGGAAGATCGAGACGCCGGCCACGAGGCAGCGCCGCGCCGTGATGACCCAGGTCACCGCCTCGCCGCGGAGGTCGTCGAGCAGCTCGGCGACGGCGCGGTCGTGCTCGTGGTTGTCGAGCACGATGAGCATCTCCCCGAGCGCCCGCAGGCGGCCCCGCAGCGCGGCCCGCGACGGTGACGGCCCCGCGCCGAAGCGGAGCGACAGCATGCCGCGCAGCGTGCGCGCGTCCCAGGCGCCGACCCGGAACCAGTGGATCCCGCCGGGGAGCTCGCGCGCGAGCTTATGCCCCAGCGCGCACGCGAGCGTCGACTTGCCGCTGCCGCCGGTGCCGACGAGCGCGATGCGGGTCGGGCGCGACGCGCGCACGGTCGCCATGAGGGTCGCGAGCTCGCGGCGTCGGCCGCGCAGCGAGGGGGGGCGGGGAGGGAACACGAGCGGTGATACGGTCATCCCCGCGCGAGCGTACCAAAAAGCGCGCGAGGAGCCGGCGCCCGTCACGGCGATCGCGGCGGGTCACCCGGGCGGTCGCGGCTCGATCAGGAGCTGCTCGATCGCCTGGGAGATCGGCTCCGGCGACATCGAGGTCAGGCGGAGCCGGCGCGGCGATTCGCCCTCCCGGCTCAGGAACAGCGCCGGCACGCCCCGGATCTGGAGCGCTGCCGCCTCGGCCCGCGCGGCGTCGAGCTGCTGCACGACCTCCGCGCTGTCGCGCTGCGCCATCGCTTGCTCGGCGTCCACGCCCGGCACCTCGGAGGCGGCGCGCAGCAGGAGCTCGTCCGTGATAGGCGCGCCCTCGCGCGCCTGGATCCGGAAGAAGCGGTCGACGAAATCCCAAAGCCGACCCTGCATCCCGACCGCGGCGGCCATGCGCGCGGCCTGCACGGAGCTCGGCCCGAAGAACGCGAGATTCCGGAATACGAGCTTTACCTGCTTCGTCCTCACATGGCGTTCGAGGATCGCCGGCAGGACCTCTAGAGCATAATCCCGGCAATGCGAGCAGCGGAGATCGGAGAACTCCACCAGCGTGATCGGCGCGCTCGGCTCTCCGAGGACGATGCCGTCCTGGGGAATGCCGGAATAGAGGTCAATCCCGCCGCTGATCGCGCCCGTGGGCTCCTGCGCGGGCTCCTCGCCGGCGTCGTGGCACGCCGAGATCCCGAGCAGGAGCGCGGCGAGCAGGGCGCCGCGCCGCGCCGCGGCGCCAGGGCGTGAATTGCGTGAATGAGCGAGTGCGTATCGTTCGAACAGCTCAGGATTCATTCTTGAGCATGCGGCACGAACCGTACCTCGACGGGCCGCGTGCCGGAGATGCTTTCACGAGCATCTCGGTAAACCGTGTTGGGTGAGGACCTCCGGGCGAGGAAGGACTCCTCTCCATGGCGCCGCGCGGCTGCGCGGCTGCGCGGCTGTGCGGGTCGAAGCGCGACACCGGCGAGCGTCGAGAGCGCCGCAAGGGGCCAGCGCATGGAGGTCCTCTCTCGGCGTTCCTCCCTCCGTGGCGGTCCGCGCGGCGTCGCGCCCGGCCGCGGGCCGGCGCAGGCCGGGCGCGACGCCGCGTCGGGGCGCTTGCCTGCACCCGGTCCCATCCGCAATGCTCGCGCGGAACCTGCGTGTCCTCCGAATGCCCTCAGCTCAGCGCCGCCCTGGGCCGCGACCGTGAACCGGGCGGCGCCTTCGCCTCGCGCGGCGGCGCGACGGGGACGGGCGCGCCCCTCGACGGATCCGGGCCGCCTGCCGACGGCGTGGCGCGGCAGCTCCGGGATCAGGCGCAGGGCGCGCTCGGCGAGGTCCTCCGCGGCTTCCAGGCGGCGGATCCGCAGGACGGCGGCGTCGCGCGCGCCGGCTCCGCGGAAGGGCGGCGGCGCCTCCGCGCCGGCCTCGTGTCCGCGTTGATGCGGCTCATCTTCCTGCTCTACGCCGAGGCGCGCGGCCTGCTCGCCGGCGTGGAAGGCGGCGGCGCGCCGCTCGCTCGGCTCTTCGAGGATCTCCAGGAAGAACGGCGACGGCAGGGAGACGACCTCGAGCGCCGCCACGGCGCGTGGGCGAGGATCGCGGCGCTCTTCCGCGCGCTCCGCGATCGCGGCCCCGGGGACGCGCGCGGCGGCCTCTGCGATCCGGACGCCCATCCCTTCCTGGAGGGGAGACCCTGGCTCAGCGACGGCGCGCTCCACCGGGTGCTCTCGGCGCTCCTCGTGCGCGACGGCGCGCCGCTCTGCTACGGCGAGCTCGAGGTCGAGCACCTCGGCACGCTCTACGAGGGGCTGATCGCCTTCGACCTCGAGATCGCCGAGGGCGAGTCGATGGCGCTCTTGCCCTCCCACGTCGTCGTCGATCTGGAGGCGCTCCTCGCCCTCCCTGGCCGTGACCGGCCCGCGCGGCTCGAGGAGGTGGCGGACCTGAAGCTCGGCGCGCGGTCCGCCGCGCGCGTCGCCGCGGCCGGCAGCGTGATCGAGCTGTCGCAGGCGCTCGCGCGCCGCGCGTCCCCGAGGCAGCCGGACCGGATCGCGCGGGGCGCGCTCTACCTCCAGCCGGGGCAGCTCCGGCGGCGCGCGGGCTCGTACTACACGCCGCGGGAGATCACGTCGCACGTCGTCGAGCGCACGCTGTCGCCGCTGCTCGACAGGGACGGCCGGCCGGCCTCGCCCGAGGACGTCCTCGCGCTCGCCGTGTGTGATCCCGCGATGGGGTCCGGCGCGTTCCTTGTGGAGGCGTGCCGCCAGCTCGCCGCGCGCCTCGCCGACGCGTGGCAGAGCGCCGGCGCCGCGCCGCCCCTCGCCCCTGGAGAGCCGCCGCGCGCTCGCGCGATGGCGCTCGTGGCGCAGCGCTGCCTGCACGGCGTCGACCTCGATCCGCTCGCGGTCGATCTCGCCAGGCTATCGCTGTGGCTCGTCGTGCAGGACGCGCGCCTCCCGCTGAGCTTCCTCGACAGCAAGCTCCGCTGCGGCGACAGCCTCATCGGCGCCGAGCGCGCGGAGGTCGGCGGCTTCCCGGCCGCCGCGAAGCTGCCCCGCGGCACGGCGGAGCGGCAAGCGCGGCGGGCCCTGCTGCGGCAGGCTCGTGCGCCCCAGCCGCCGGAGGGGGCGCCGCCGGAGGGGACGGCGCCAGAGGGGACAGCGCCGCAGGGGACGCCGCCGGAGGGGGCGCCGCCGGAGAGCGCCAAGGGAGCGCCCGGCGACGGGCCCGACGGCGCAGAGAGAGCGGATCGGGCGGCGCTCGACGCCTGGATGGCGCTGTGGTTCTGGCCGCCCGAGGGCGAGCTCGCGGCCCTGGCGCCGGCGCCGGCCACGTTCGCGCGCTACATGGCCGCCGCGCGCGAGCCGGCCGATCCGCGGGCGGCGCTGTCGCGGCGCATCGCCGAGGAGCGCCGGTTCCTTCACTGGGAGCTCGCGTTCCCTGCCGTCTTCGATCGCTCCGAGCCGGGCTTCGACGCCGTGATCGGCAATCCGCCCTGGGTCGCGTACGTCGGCCGCGCGGCGCAGCCGATCGCGCCCGAGGTCTTCCACCTCCACCTCCGGAGGAACCCGGCATTCCACGGCTACCGCTCGCTGCACGGCCTGTTCGTGCACCGGGCCGCGTCGCTGCTGCGGCCGGGCGGGCGTCTCGGCCTCGTCATCCCCACGTCGGTGTCGGATCTCGATGGATACGGCCCGACGCGGCGCGCGCACGACGCGCTCTGCGCGGTGGACTCCGACCTCCCGAGCTTCGGCAGCGACGCCTTCGACGGCGTGTTCCAGCCGTGCATGGGCCTCCTCTCGACCCGCCTCGCCCCCGAGGCGCCCCGGGCGGCGGCGATCGCCTCGTGGCCGCTCGCGCGCTCGGATCTCGACGTCGTGTCCCGCCGGCTCCTCGAGCGGCTCGGCGCGCTCACCCCGCTGCCGGCTGCCCTGTTCGGCGAGCGTGGTTTTCAGACGACGGCCGAGGATGCCGAGCGCATCCGGCGCGCGGACGCCCCCGAGCCGCCGTACACCTGCCCCATCCGCGAGGGCACCGACGTGGGCGAGCTCATCGCGCGCGCGCCGCGCCACCACGTCGATCGCGCCCGCGTGAAGGGCCGTTTCCGGAAGGACGAAGACTGGAAGGCGGTGCGGCTGCTCATCCGCCAGACCGCCCGCTATCCGATCGCCGCGCTGAGCGACGGCCTCCCGTTCCGCAACTCGATCCTGGCCGGCTTCTGCGACGCCACCTGGAGCGAGTTTGCGCTGCTCTGCTACCTCAACTCGTCTCCCATCCGATGGTGGCATTACACCCGCCACCGGGACGCGCGCGAGGGCATGCCGCAGGTGAAGATTGCGCACCTGCGTGCGATCCCTGCGCCCCCGCCGGCGGGCGCCGCGCTGATTGCCGCGCTCGACGCGCTCGGACGGGAGCTCGGCCCGGCGAACGCGGGCCTGCCGGCCGACGCCCGGCGCCACCTGGACGGCACGGTGGCGAGCATGCTGGAGATGACCGAGGAGGAGCGGGGCTGCGTCGCGCGCTGGGCGGCGGCGACCCCGCTCCCGCGGCCGGACGGCTGAGCGGCGGCCGCCGCGCGCGGACGGAGCGCTCCGTCCTCGGCAACCGCCGTCAGTAGAGGTCAGTAACCGCCGTCGAAGCCGGGCGCGTCCTTCAGGTTGAACAGGACGCTGCGGAGATCATCCAGATCGAACGGCTTCTCGAAGACGGCGGAGGCGCCCAGGCTGCGCGCGGTCGCGTGGAGGTGCGGGTGGCCGAACGCCGTGATCAGGATGACCGGCGGCCGCCGCCTCACCTCGGCGAGGCCCTCCAGGATCTCCATCCCCGAGAAGCAGGGCATCTGGATATCGCTGACGATTGCGTCGATCGGCTTCGGGGGCTCGTTCCCACCGAGGCAGGGCGCCACCTTGTCGAGCAGCTCGAGGCCGTTGCGCGCCTCGGACACCTCGAAGCCGTCGCTCCGGAGCGCCATGGCGATCGTCGACCGGAAGTCATCGTCGTCTTCGGCCAGGACGATATGTTGGCCTTTGCCGAACAAGCCGCAAGGCGGGACCAAGGGCTTATCGCCAATCCAGCTTTCCGTCAGGTTCATGGCAACTTCTCCTTCTTCTGGCCCGCCAACGCTGCGTCTTCGGACTGTCTACTGCGATCCTCGGAGCTCAGCCCCGCAGGATTTGCAGCGCCCGTGCCATCCTGTCCTGCCTTGCGGTGGAGCAGGCTCGACGGGTCCGACCCCGCTCCTGGGCGGGGCGCTGTCCGCGGCGTAGGCGGCGCCCGCGGAGGTTCCCTTCGGGGCTGCAGGGGCAATTTGTCGCGGAAGGGGCAGATCACGCCCACCGCCGGGGCACATCCGCCGCTGTGCCTCGCCGGCACCGGGGCCTGGCTCTCCGCGAGCTTTCCCCGGGCAGTGCGACCGCTACCGTCCAGGGTGTCGCCAGGCCGACGGCGCGATGAGCCCGCTCCTCCTTGCGGACGAGCGCGTTCGGTAGGAGGAGCTCGGGGAGGGAGCGGCGCAGGAGGGGAAGCGGCAGAGGAGAGGGGGGAGGGGCCAGCGCAGGTCGCGCTTGAGGTGGCTCGCTCGGAGCGGGCGCTGGCCTCGGAGAGCTCTCGTTCAACCGGTGTACCGGGCCATTACCGGTTTACCGGTTACCGGTCGATCCTCGGTCAGTCACGGTGCGGCGCGCAGAGGAGGCCGTTGTTGTAGTTGTCGAGCTTCTCGGCGAGCGGCTGGCCGGTCGTCCACGGCGCGTTCTTGCTGGTGCTCTCCTTCACGTTGCTGCCGAGCGGGTACTTCTTGAGCCAGGCGTCGGCCGCGGCGATGGTGTCCTCGATGCAGCTCGACTGGTTGCCGATACCGACGTTGAGCTTGGCGACGATGAGGTGCTTCGCGATGATGTAGGTGACGTCACCCTTGGTCGGGCGGCTGATGATGTCGAGGAGCTGGGACTTCGTGTACGTCTTGCCGCCGATGGTCAGCTGCGAGACCTTCCACGCGCTCTCGTGGTTCTTCCAGTAGCCGGGGGTGCCGGTGCCGGGTGAGGCGGACGGGCAGGCGCCGCAGTCGGCCGCGCAGCTCAGGCAGTCCTCGGATCCGGCCTTGCAGACCCCATCGCCGCAGACCGGCGGGCACTCGCCGCAGTCGGCCGCGCAGCTCGAGCAGCTCTCACCGATTGCGCAGACGTTATCGCCGCAGACCGGCGGGCAGATGCCGACGTCGCTCGGGCACTCGAAGCAGTTCTCGCCGGCCTCGACGATGTTGTTGCCGCAGACCGCGGGGCAAGCGCCGCAGTCGCCGGCGCAGGTCGAGCAGTCCTCGCCGTTCTCGCAGACGTTGTTGCCGCAGACCGCGGGGCAGGCGCCGCAGTCGTCCGAGCAGCTGCCGCAGTCCTCGCCGGCCTCGCAGGTGCCATTGCCGCAGACGGGCGGGCAGGCACCGCAGTCGGCGCCGCAGCTCCCGCAACTCTCGCTCGCGTCGCAGGTGCCATCGCCGCAGACGGGCGGGCAGACGTCGCAGTCGGCGCTGCAGCTGCCGCAGTCCTCGCCGGCCTCGCAGGTGCCGTTGCCGCACTGGGGCGGGCAGATGCCGCAGTCGACGGCGCAGGTGGAACAGCTCTCGTCGCCGCCGCAGACGCCGTTGCCGCACGAGATCTGGTAGCCGAAGTCGGCGTCGAGGAGGTCTTGTGCCCAGCCGAGCGAGACCACACCCACGTTGTCGAGCCCGCCATCGGGGTCGGCCGTCGGCTCCTGTCCGGCGAGCGGACCGCTCGTCATGAAGTTGTCGGGCGTGATGACCACCGAGTAGGTGCCCGCCGGGAGCGTGTCGAAGAGGTAGAAGCCCGGCTGGCCGGTGTAGGGGCTCGTGCCGGTGATGGTGAAGTCGATCAGCTGGCCCCCCTGGAACAGCTCGACACGGACGCCGTTGACGCCGAGCTCGCCGGTCTCCGGCTCGTAGAGCCCGTCAGCGTCGCTGTCGAGCCAGACCGTGTCGCCGATCGACGAGTACGTCACGTAGCCGAAGTCGGCGTTGGTCACGTTCTCGCCCGCGCCGAGGGACACGCCGAACGGCTCGTCGTCGCTGGTCAGGAGGTGGCCGAGCGGGAGCGTCGCGTCGTCGACGTCGACGACGTAACAGCCCGCGTTGAGCTCGGAGAAGCGGTAGATGCCGTTCGCGCCGGTCACGGTCGTCTGGAGGGCGGCGCCGTCGGCGCTACCATCGCAGTTCGCGTCGCCGAAGAGGTCGACGACGACGCCGGAGATGCCGAGCTCGGAGGCGTCCTCGATGCCGTCCGCGTTCGCGTCGAACCACACCTTGTCGCCGATCGAGCCCTTCGGCACCGTGTAACAGACATCGAGGAGAGGGCGGTAAGACATCTCCGTGTGGGCGCTGCCCTTGTACGACGTCTTGCCGCTGGTGCCCTCCTCGAGGAGGATGCCGTAGCTCGGCGCTGTCCCGTTCACCCACTGCTGCACCATCCCGGTGAGGTCGACCGAGCTCCACCCGGTGACGTTGGGCACGAACGAGGTGAACGCGGCGGGGTCCATGCCGCCGAAGTTGTTCCACGTGACGAGCTCCTCGCTCCAGGGGGCGAGCACCTGGTGGACGTACACGGTCTTCGCGGTGCTCGTGTACGTCAGGGCGTAGAACTTGGCTGATGTGATGAGGGAGCCGGCGGGGATGGGGCTCAGATCGAAGCGGAACACGGAGCGCTTCTCGCCGACCGTGCTGGAGTACCCTGTGTTCACTTCGAAGGGGGTCGGGACGTGGTAGCTCGGGGCGAGGCTCCACATCTCTGCGTTGTAGATGTCACCCAGGACACCCCGCTTGATCACGGTGCACGTGGGGGACGGAGCGTTGGTGTTGGCGAGGCTGGTGGCGGTGATGAACAGCGTGGCGAGCGCGGCGGAAGATGCGATTGCGAACTGCTTCATTTGTAGCTCCTTGAGGTCCTCACGGGTGAACCATTGCTGGAGCGTCATCCGAAGTGCAGGCACCATGACACATGGGTCAGGCGAGGTCGGTTTCGCGGGCTCCGGTCGGAATGAGCCCCGCGGGCTGATCAGGATCAGATCAAGTACGCGGGCGCTTTTGCTTCGATCGGAGAGCGGATGCGCAAGGTGACAGTGTTTAAGTTAGCAACTCTAGGGTGAGAGTGTCCAGATCTTTTTGGCGGTGGCGCTAAAAATATCGAGTTGTGCGGTGACAATTTTGGGTCGTGTGGTGACGCTTTTGGCCTGCTCGCGACCCGTGGAGAGGAGCGCAGTCTGGCGCACCGAGTTCGATGGCCAGAACGGCGGCCGAATCGATGGCCGAATCGATGGCCAGCGCGCAGCTCGCAGTTCGTGGGTTGCCGCGCGGCTCGTATGGCGGCGCACTGCGACGCTCAGCAGCCCTCTCCGGGCCTTCGCAGGCGCCGAGGGTCGAACAGGATCGGATCAGGTACGCGGGTGTGCCTGCCGAGATTTGCTGAAGAGTGCGCACGGGACCATTTTTCAAGATAACGAATCTCTGTTTCGACTGTCTAGATCCTTTTTGTGACCTGCGTTCTTTTGTGTTGGGCGTGTTGGGCGTGTCGGGCGTGTGTTGTGCGTGTCGGGTTGCGCGGTCGGTGTAGGGGCCCTGGCGTCGCGCCGTCATCACCGCTCACCGCGCACGGCACGGACGGGGACCGGGCGCTTCGGGCCTGCATCCTGCGTAGGGGGCGTCCGGTCGTGCCCCCTCCTTCTCCTTCTTCGTCCCCGCAAGCGGCCTTCGTCCGCGCGAGCGGCCTTCGTCCGCGCGAGCGGCGCGCCGAGCCTGCCGGGTGCCGCCCGTGCGCGGGCGCTGCTACGGTTCGGCTGTGCGACGCCCGCTGCTCGCTTCATCGGCCCTGTTTCACGCGCTTTGCCTCGCGTCGCTCGCGTCCATCGTCGCCATCCCGCGTGAGGCTGCCGCGCAGGACCTGCCGACGCTGAGCGGGTCCTGGACCGCAAGCGCGCTCACGGAACAGTGGTCGGTCGCCGCCTGGGGGGACGCGTGCGGGCCCAGGCCGCGCCCGCAGGGCGCCCCGGGCGGCGCCGTGCAGATCCAGCAGCACGGCTCGGAGCTCTCGATCTCGGGCGCCGGACGGTCGTGGAGCACCGCCGAGTGCTGGGAGCAGATGCCCGGGCTCGCGCGCAGCAAGCACTCGGCGTCCGGCAACGCGCGCTCCTGGCAGACGCGCTGCACGACGCCGGCCAGCGATCCCCGCCGGGCCGTTGTCACCACCACGACGCAGGCGACCGACGCCAGCATCAACATGGTGGAGACGGGGCAGTACCAGTTCATCATCCAGGACACGACCTGCAGCGCGTCCGTGACGAGGACGCGGACCTACACGCTCGTCCGGCGCGAGGGCGAGGCGCCCCCCGCGGTGAGCGCCCCGCCGCCGGTCGCGAGCCTTCCGCCCGCGGCGCCCGCGACGTCCGCGGCGCCCCCTGTAGCCGAGAAGAAGCCCGCGGCCTCGCGCACCTGCGACGCCCCCGGCGAGCCGGCGCGCCTCGAGGTCACGCCGTCGCGCAAGCTCATGCGGCCGGGCGAACGCTTTCAGTTCCGCGCGCTGGTCATGGATGCGGACGGGTGCGCGCTCCCGACGAGGCCCACGTGGTCGATCGCGCCCGGGCCGCTCGCGACGGCCGCGACGGTCGACGCGACCGGCGCCCTCTCGCTCGGCGCCGGCGCGGGCGAGGGGACGCTCGGCCTCGTCGCGTCCGTCGCCGGCAAGGGGGTGACCGTCGCGATCGAGGTGACGAGCCCCGATCGTTACGACGCGCTCCTCGCGACGAGCGGGCTCAACGAGGCCGGCGAGAGCGAGCAGGCCGCCGTCGCGGTGATCGCGGCCGGCACCATCGGCGGGCGCACGACCTCGGGCGAGGACCTGGGACGCGAGCGCAAGAACCTGTTCGTCGCCATCGTCGGCGGGGTCGCTGCCTGCCTCGGATTTGCAGGGTTGATCCTGCTCCGCCGCGGCCGCCGGCGAACGGGAGGCGAGCTGGAAGGCCTGGCCTCGACGGGCGCCGCCGGCGAGCGCGACGGCGCCGGCGCGGGCGAAGCGCCGGCACCCTCAGAGGCCTCGCTCGCGGGGGTCGCAGCGCCGGCCATGGCGCCCGTCCGGCCAACGCTGCGGGCTCGTGGAAAGATCTGCCCGACCTGCGGCGACCGTTATCCGAGCGAGGCGATGTTCTGCGGGAAAGATGGCACGCAGCTGCTCCTGCTCAATTGATCCCGTCACACTGCGCGCGCTGAGCGGGAGCGATGGGCGCGCGCTGCGTCATCGCGCGGCGCTGCGACGGCGCCGATCATAAAAGAAGTCGCCGCCTTGATCGGTCTCGCGACGTCCCGCTATCCTGCGTCGACCGACCGGGCCGCGTGATCATGCGCGTGTGTGGTCGTTGAACCCATGCCCGCATGCCGGAACGGGAAGGGCGACAGTCGCATGAAGATTACGTGTGAGTCGTGCCAGGCCAAGTACACGATTGCCGACGAGAAAGTCGCCGGCAAGACGGTCAAGATCAAATGCAAGAAGTGCAACCACTCGATGGTGGTCCACGGCGCGAATGAGGCTGCCCCGTCCGCGCCGCAGGACGCGACCGCGGAGCAGCAGGGCGACCTGTCGGATGACGCCGAGGCGAAGCTCGTGGCCGACGCGGGCGGCGCGCCCGCGCCCGACACGTGGACCGTCAACGTCGCCGAGGGCGACGAGCGGACCATGACGACCGCCGAGCTCGTGGCGGAGTACGCGCGCGGAGGCCTGAGCAACGACACGTACGTGTGGAAGGACGGGATGGGCGACTGGTTGCCGATCGCCAGCGTCCCCGAGCTCAAGGAGCGTTTCTCCACGCAGGAGGAGGCGGCGCCCGCGCCCGCCGCAGCGGCCGTCGCCGCTGCGGCGACCGCGGTCGCGACGCCTGCGCCTGCAGCGGCGCCTGCGCCTGCTGCGGCCGTCCCTGCTGCAGCGGCGCCAGCTGCAGCGGCGCCAGCTGCAGCTGCGCCTGCGCCTGCAGCGACGCCTGCGCCTGCTGCTGCGCCGATCCCCACGGCCCCGGCGCCGGCCGGGCTCAGGTTCGGGCCCGAGGGGACCGTGGTCATGAAGGACTCGCGGCGCGCCCTGAACCAGGCCGGGGCCGCGACGCCTGCGGCCGTCGTTCCGGCGAAAGCTCCGAATGCTGCGGCGCCGGCGAGCCCGGCGGCTGCGGCGCCGGCGAGTCCAGCGGTTGTGGTGCCGGCGAATCCAGCGCCCACGATGCCGTCGCCAGCGGGTGCACCGGCGCCGGCGGCTGCGCGTCGCCCAGGCCGAGGGGCCGCGGTCGACGTCTTCAGCGCCGCCGAGCGCACCGAGGAGCCCGGTGCATCCGCACCGCCGCCGGGCGCCGATCGCCAGGTGGGCGAGCGCAACGAGAACTCGGTCCTCTTCTCGCTCTCGGCGCTCACCGCGACCGAGAACGCGGCGGCCAAGCAGAAGGACGAAGACGAGCTCCCGGCGGGAAGGCGTCCCTCGAACCGCCCCTCGAAGAACAACGGTCGCGCCGGTTATGACGACCTGCTCAACCTCGGCGGCGGCCCCATCGCCGCTGCGCCGATGCTCGCGCCGCCGCCGTTGCTCGCTCCGGTGACGGACTCGCGGCCGCCTCCGTCGATGCCGCTCCCCTCCAAGGCGTCGGTGCCGCCCTCGTCGCTCCCGTCGCTCTCTCCGCTGACGGCGCCGGAGGCCTCGCCGAAGAAGGGCCGCACGGGGCTGATCGCCGCCGCGATCGCCGCGGTCGTGCTGATCGGCGGCGTCGCCTTCTTCTTCATGCAGAGCCCGACGCCGGAGACATCGACGGCCACGCCGGAGCAGGCGAACACCGCCCCTGCCGAGGTGCCGACCCCCGCGGAGACGGCGGCGCCGACGCCCGCCGAGACCGCAACGGCCGCAACGCCGTCCCCGGCGGAGACGGCGGCGCCGTCCGCGGAGCCTGCCGCCATCGCCGAGGCGCCCAGCGCCGCGACGCCCGCCGCGACGCCGGCTTCGACCGCGGCGACGCCCGCCGCTGCCGAGAAGCCGGCGGCGGCGCCCGCTGCCGCGGCGGAGAAGCCGGCGGCCGCGCCCGCTGCCGCGGCGGAGAAGCCGGCGGCCTCCGGAGGCGCGGAGTTCAACCGTGGCGCCGCGAGCTCGGCGCTCGGCGCCGCCGCTGGCTCTGCCAAGAGCTGCAAGAAGGCCGGCGGACCGACCGGGACCGGGAGGGTCAAGGTCACCTTCGCGCCCAGCGGGAGCGTCACGTCGGCCGAGGTCCAGGGCGCGCCGTTCGCCGGGACCAGCGTCGGCGGCTGCGTCGCAAGGCTGTTCCGCGGCGCGCGGATACCTGCCTTCGGCGGCGGCCCGATCTCCGTCAGCAAGTCCTTCACCATCAACTGATCCAGGTCGTCGCGGGGGCAGCGCCCTTCACGCGGCCGGGTTCCCGCGCGCGGTCCCTTCCGCGTAGCATCGTGCTCCATGACGCTCGTCCTTCGGAGCAGCGCGCCGGACCTCCGTGATCTCGCCCAGAGCCGGCCGGTGCTCGCCGACGCGCGCACCGGCGCGCCTTCCGGGCTGCGCCTCGTGCGGTGGATCGGCGCGGGCGGCATGTCCGCGGTGTTCCTCGCCGAGCGCGATCCGACGGTCGGATCGAGCCACCTCTCCGACATCGCGCCGACGCTCCTCGCCGTGAAGATCGTCAAACCCGAGACGGAGCACGGGCTCGCTCAGCTCGGGATGAGCAGCATGGACGTCGCCCTCCGCGAGATCGAGGCCCTCGTGCGGGTGAGGAACCTGCGTCCACCGAGCGAGTTCGTGATCGGCCTTTATGGCAGCGGCAGCGCGCTCGTTCAGCTCGAGAACGACTCGGCGCTCTCCTTGCCCTGGATCGCGCTCGAGCACGTCGAGGGCTCGAACGCCGGGACGACGCTGGCCGAGCGGATCGACCTCGCCGGGGACGGCGGCGTCGACCCGGTGCGGGCTCACCGGCTGGCGCGCGGGATGATCGAGGGCGTGCGCGTGCTGCACCGGCTCGGCGTCATCCACCGCGATCTCAAGCCCAACAACGTCTTCGTCGCCGGCCCCGTGGACGTCGAGACCCCGAAGATCGCCGACTGCGGCATCGCGCGGGTCGAGGGGCTGCGGCTCGCCACGATGCAGGCGATGACGCCGGGCTATGGCGGGCCCGAGCAGAGCCTCTCGGCGCTGCGGCCGAGCCACCAGAACCCGCTGGTCGGGCCGTGGAGCGACGTCCACGCGCTGGCCGCGACGATCTTCTTCGTGATCGCCGGCGAGGAGTGGTGCCGCTCGGAGCCGGCCTGGAACACCGGCGAGCGCCGCAGCCTGCGCACGTCGCGGCGGCTGCACCGGGGGTTCCTCGCGGACGTCGACCTGCTCGAGGCGCTCGACCGGGCGCTCCGCGCGGGCGCGTCGCCGAAGCTGCCGCCGGGGACGTGGGATCGGGAGGGCGCGGGCTTCTACGAGCGGCGGGCGCGCCAGCTCTTCGGCGCGTCGATGTTCGGCGACGCGCCGGCGCGGTACGCGAGCGTCGACGAGCTCGCCGCGGCGGTCTTGCCGCCGCTCGAGGCCGTGGCGGCGCGGTGGATCGAGCGCGAGAGCAAGGGGCAGCGGCCGGTGACGCAGTTCCGGCGGACCCGGATGGTCGCGTCGGACGAGGGCGCGCACGCCGCGGTGGAGGTGGTCCCGCCGTCGTCGATCCCCGGCGGTCGCGCGCTGCTCCTCGCGCCGGGCGAGGTCGTCTTCCAGCCGGGGACCTTCGCCTTCGCGTGCAGCGGCGGCGGCCTCTACTGCTTTTCTCAGCGGGAGCCGCAGCTGTTCGACGTGGAGGTGCCGGAGGAGGTGCTCCCACACCTGGCCGCGACGAGGTGGCTCGCGCGCGGGCCGGGCGGCGGCGTCGCGCTTGTCGGTCCGGCGCACGTGCTCCTGTTCCGCGGCACCCTGTTCCGCGACGCGGATTTCTCGCTCATGCCCCTGCCGCGTCGCGCGGGTGGGGGCGCGGTCGGGCCCATCGTCGCCGTGCTGGGCGACGGCCGCACGTTCGGCGTCGTGACGGCGGAGACCGACGACGGCGAAGGCGGCCCGGAGCTGTGGCTGTCGCAGGACGGCGAGCGCTGGAGCGACCCGTTGCTGTTGCTGCTCAAGGGCGAGGTCCACGCCGTTGCATCGGGGCCGCTCGGCTTCTTCGTGGCTGGCGGTTACCGGGGCAGGCGCGGCCGGGCGATGTGGCTCGGCTACGATGGCAAGGCGCAGGTGTTCGCGACGGGCATGACCGACGCGCCGCCGCTGGAGGTGGCCGTCGCCGGCGCCGACGGCGCGGCGTGGGCCGCGGGCGCCGGGGTGGTGATGCGCTTCGATCAGAGCGGCGCCGCGGTGGAGGCGTTGGAGGGCGGCGGCCGCCCTGTGGCGATGGGCCTCGACGAGGACGGGGTGCCGTGGCTCGTGACCGAGCGCGAGGTGCTGCGCCGGCACGGCGCGGGGGTGCCGGTCTGGAAGCGGTACCACGCGCAGCCCGAGGGCGCGCCCAGGCTTGTGGCGATCGGCTTCCATCCGACCGGGGTGCGTGTGGTCGACGCGCTCGGCGGCGGCGTGGTGCTGCGGCCGGCGGATTTCGCGACGACGCGGCCTTTCGTCGGGTGAAGGCTTATTCGACCCGCCGGCGCCGCCGGTCCTGCAGCTCCTCTTCGAGCTCGTCTCGCAGCTTCGCCCTGAGCTCCAGGCCGACCCCGGTCAGGTCGGGGAAGAGCACGCTCGCCGTCATTCCCTGGCTCGCGAGCTGCCTGCGGATGCCGTCTGCCGCCGCCCGGGGGATGATCACCTTGGTGAGCAGCTCTCGCCCGGACGACGCCTCGGCGCCGAGGATGGGCGCCAGGTGATCGAGCGCGAAATCGTGGTCGTTCCTCGATAGGTAGACCGAGAAGATCCCCTGTTGCCGCTCGATGCGGGCCACGTCGAGCGGGGCCCGGAACACGACGAGCGCGGAGTCGACGGCGGGCGGCGCGCCCGTGGCGTCCTCGCGGGGCAGGATGCTCGACACGGGCGTGAAGAAGGGCGGTGTCCTGCCGCCGAGGAAGGAGCGGAGGTTCTCGATCCGGAAGGCGCCTTCCGGGAGGCGCCGGCCGAGCGCCGCGGGAAAGGGGTAGTCCGAGAGGTTGAGTCGGTAGATGGCCGCGTCGTCGGGCGAGCGCTCCGAGAGGGCGAAGAACGCCGCGACGAGGGGGTTATAGGTCCAGTCGAGAAGGCGGGTCGGGACGCCGTGGTGCTGGGCGAGGCACAGGGCGCGCCACTCGTCGGCGAGGATGTCCGGCTCGCCGCGCGCCGCCAGCCGAAAGCGGCGCGCGATGTCGCGCTCGCGCGGGCCGAGCCACTCGCCGTCGACGGGCGAAAGCGGGGGCGAGGTGCGCTCCACGTCGCGGTAGAGCGTCGGCACCAGGCTCCACGCGGCGCTCGCGTGGCCCCGGTAGCAGAACCGCGAGCCGGGCGCGGCTTCGAGGAGGGCCATGAGCTCCGAGAGGCGGGAGATGTGGAGGGTCTGCACCGGGGAGATGGTACGGCAGGCGAGGCGCTCGTGAACAGGGCAGAGCGGCTCGGGCGACCTTGGCCCGAGGAGAACCGCTCCGAGGCGACCCGAACCAGGGTGGGTTGGCAGCACTTGCGCGTGCGAAAGACGATTGAGAGATGAGATGGTTTGCCTCGCCGTAATTGCGCGACACCGTTCGATGTCATCTCATGAATCGCATCCAAAAATAGATTTCTTTTTCATGGTCAATCCATCTGTGACTTGCTAGCGAATCGGCCTCGGAGACGGCGCGCCGCCGAGCCCGTGTTCGGCGGCGCAAGGCCGACGTTTGTCCTTCCGCGCCGCGGAGGCGCTTGCCCCATCACGACGGCCGGCTGCACACGTCGGCCAGGAGGATCGACCCATGGGCGTGCACGTGATTCTCGACATCGATCCGCGAGGCATCGACGAGGCCGAGTGGGCAGCCGCTTACGACGAGACGCTCGGGCTCCTTGAGGCGTGGCAGCCGCGCCTCCTGGGTTGGGGCTGGCGCTCGATCGAGGGTGTGCGCGTGCCGATGTACATGCGCTCGCTCCGTCGTGATGTCGACGACCCCAGGAGGGCATGTTGGTCGGTGGTTGGGGACCGCGACAGCCTGCAAACGGCCGAGTGCCAGTCGCTCTACCGCGACCTCGGCCGGTACACGGCGCGCCGGGATGAAGGCCTCGACGGCGATATCGTGGTCAACGCCGCCATGCCGGACAATGGCGACACCGGCGGCCCCGTGCGCGTCTTCGGAGACAAGACGCAGGGCTGTCCCTACCATTTTGCCGTGCTCGCGGCGGCGATGCTCGTCGAGGAGCGTTTCCCGCAGCACGCCATGGTGTGGGGCGACATCGATCGGCGGCAGGCCGAGGAAGCCAGGCGGTTGGCCGCGCCGCTCCTCGGCCGAGAGCTGCCGCTGCCCGTGCGCGTCGATGCCTCGCGGCTCATCGAGCGCTTGCGTGGCCCCTACGCTGCCGGCGCGTTGCCGGGCGCGTTCAAGCGTGTGTTCCTCGCGGAGGGGGGCGAGCAGCACGAGGCCATGCTGCGCGCGTTTCCGGGCGAGGACGGCGCGCGTGAATGGCAGCGTGCGCTCGCCGGGTGCAAATCGCCGGCTTCGCTCGGTGCAGTCCGCCTGGTGATCGCCTGGCTCAACGCGGGGCGCGGTCTGCGGGATGCGTGCCGGCTCGCGTGCCTCGCGCCGGAGGGCCCGCGCTTCTCACCGGAGGATTTCGTCGCGACCCTCGCGTCGACATGGATCGCCGTGCCGCCTCCTGCGCGTGAGCCGCTCGGCGCGTTTCGCAAGCCGCCGGGGGCGCCGTACACCGTCGCGTCGATGCTCGGTTCCTTCTTCCTCGACAAGGCGGCCATGGGACGGCACCTTCGGATCACCATCGGGCCAGCCGCGATCGCCGCCGATCTCTCGGAGGTGTTCGGCGCTCGAGGTCGTGCGCTCGCAGCGCTGCTGCGCGAGAAGAGCGCGACGATCGAGGCGCATCTCCGCGAGCTCGCGGACGGCGTGAGCTCCCTCGTCGCGAGCGCGGGCGACGTTGCCGGCGACGACACGGAGGCGCTCGCGGTGCTCCGCTCCGCCGACGCGATGGGCCCGAGCCAGCGAACCTGGGTGCGGGCGATGGCGTGGAGCGTGATGACGGTGCTCGAGGGCCTCCGTGATGGGGACCCGAAGGTCGTGGAGGCCCTCGACGACGCGGAGCGGGGGAAGCGCCTGCTCGTACGGGTGCTGGCCGAGGGCTCCCCGGTGCTGACCGAGGACGCGTGGGATGGCGTCCTCGCGGAGCGCAGAGCGGACGTGATCGCGTGGTGGATCGCGCTCGTCAGCATGCGCGCCAGCGAGCTGCACGCGTCGCAGGTCTGCCGTGCCTTCCTCGAGAACGCGGAGCTCCGGAGCTATGCGATCGCCATCGGCCGTGACGAGCGGGAGATGCGTGAGCTCGGCGAGATCGCCGCCAAGATGCGCGCCGGCGGGGTGTGAGGATCGATGACGCCCACCCCTCACGACGCCCTGTTCAAGTCCACGTTCAGCCAGCCGGAGCACGCGGCCGGCGCGCTGCGCCAGGCGCTGCCTGCTGCCCTGGCGGCCCGCATCGACTTCGCGTCGCTGGCGTTGCAACCTGGCAGCTTCATCGACGAGGCGCTCGCCGCGAGCCACAGCGACCTGCTCTTCACCGCGAGGCTGGAGCAAGGGTCGCGGTTCATCTACGTGCTCTTCGAGCACCAGAGCACGATGCACCCGCTGATGGCGTCCCGGTTGCTCGCGTACATGGTGCGGATCTGGCAGGGCTACCTGGAGCGTCACCCCAAGGCGACGCTCCTCCCGGGGATCCTGCCGGTGGTGCTGTATCACGGCGCGATTGCCTGGAACGCGCCGGTTTCGTTCCAGGATCTGCTGGATGTGCCGCCGGAAACGCTGGCGCAGATGGCCGAGCATGTGCCGCAGTTCCGTTTCGTGCTGGACGACATCAGTAACGAGACGGACGAGGCGCTGCGAGCGCGGGCGATGACGGCGCTGGGGCGGCTGGTGCTGTGGTGCTTCCGGCATTCGCGCGACTTCGACGAGCTGGTGAAGCTCCTGCCGGCGTGGCGCGACGTACTCGAGGAGGTGCGTCGGGAGCCCAGCGGAGGGGCTGCGCTCGCGCGCTTGTGGCATTATATGTTCAGCATCGCCGACCCGCGCGACCCCGAGAAAGTGCTGAAGGCGCTGCTCGCGGCGGCGGGACCGGAGGCCAAGGAGGAGATCGTGACCATCGCAGATTACCTTCGTGAAGAGGGGCGCCGGGAGGGCCGGCTGGCGGGCGAGCGAGAGGGCCGGCTGGCGGGCGAGCGAGAGGGCCGGCTGGCGGGCGAGCGAGAGGGCCGGCTCGAAGGGCAGCGGAGCACGTTGCTGAAGCAGCTCCGGCTGCGCTTCGGTGAGCTGCCGGAGCCGATCGAGGCGCGCATCCGCGCCGCGGATGCCGCGCAGATCGAAGGCTGGACCGAGCGCGTGCTCACCGCGCCTACGCTCGACGACGCGCTGACCGAGCGCTGATGCGGCCCGTCCGCGCACGCTGAGGCGGCGGTGATAGCCTGGCGCAATGCGGCGTGCGCTGGGTGCGACTTTCTGGTTTGTGTGCGGCCTGCTGGTGCTGCTCGTCGCCTGCTCCGGATCTGCACCACCGCAGCCGGAGAAGCCACCTGTGGCGGGGACGGCGCAGCGTCCGCCATCCTTGGTGCCGCCGGCGCCCGACCCATGCCAGTCAGCCGCGGAGCTGCGCAAGCTGGTGCCCGAGCTGCTCGGCAAGGGAAGGCTGGATCGGACGGTGCGTGTCATCGGCAAGGCGAACCGGCTGTGTCCTGGGACGGCTGCGGCGACGTGGGCCGCGGAGGTGGCGGCGTTGGCGGAGCTGGGGCGTTACGCCGAGGCGCGGCGGGTGGCGCAGGCGATCGAGGCGGCGGGATCGGCGCCGGAGGACGCCAGGAAGGCGGCGGCGGCGGCGATGGAGAAGAGCGCGCGGCTGGACAGGAGCTTTGCCGAGACGGACGAGGCCAAGGCGGAGATGCGCCGGCTGTACGGGGAGGCCGACGCGCTGTTTGCAAAGGGCGATGAGGCGTCGCTGCGGAGGGCGATGGAGAAGTTCGTCGCCGCGTGGGAGGCGTGGCGGCCCAACGGACAGGCGCTGGTTGCCGCGGGAGAGTGTGCGAGGAGGGTCGGGGATGGGGCCTTGGCGCAGCGGCTGTTCGACCGGGCCATGGTGGATCTGGAGAAGGCGACGGGAGAGGCGCTTTCGCTGGAGGTGCCCAATGGATTCTCAGGATCCATTGAATCGGTTGCCTGGTCGCCGAACGGGAAGCGTCTGGCCGTAGCCCATAAGAATGATATTTCGATTGTTGATACCACGACATGGCGGGAGCGAACTCGTTTGCGGGGGCACACTGATCAGGTGAGAGCGGTGTCGTTTTCGCCGGACGGCAAGCGGCTGGCCTCGGGGTCCCGGGACACGAGCGTGCGGTTATGGGATGCGAGCACGGGCGCGCTGCTCAAGACCCTGGATGGGCACATCGGTTGGGTGAACGCGGTGTCGTTTTCGCCGGACGGAAGGCGGCTGGCCTCGGGGTCCGGGGAGCAGAGCGTGCGGTTGTGGGATGCGAGCACAGGCGCGCTGCTCAAGACCCTGAAGGGGCACACCCATATGGTGAATGCGGTGTCGTTTTCGCCGGATGGCAAGCGGCTCGCCTCTGGGTCCTCGGACAAGAGCGTGCGGTTGTGGGATGCGAGCACGGGCGCGCTGCTCAAGACCCTGGAGGGGCACACCGATTGGGTATTCGCGGTGTCGTTTTCGGTAGACGGCAAGCGGCTCGCCTCGGGGTCCCGGGACAAGAGCGTGCGGTTGTGGGATGCGAGCACGGGCGCGCTGCTCAAGACCCTGAAGGGGCACACTGCTTGGGTGACAGCGGTGTCGTTTTCGCCGGATGGCAAGCGGCTCGCCTCTGGGTCTTGGGACAAGAGCGTGCGGTTGTGGGATGCGAGTACGGGCGCGCTGCTCAAGACCCTGAAGGGGCACACCCATATGGTGAATGCGGTGTCGTTTTCGCCGGACGGCAAGCGGCTCGCCTGTGGGGCCTTGGACATGAGCGTGCGGTTGTGGGATGCGAGTACGGGCGCGCTGCTCAAGACGCTGGATGGGCACACTGCTTGGGTGACAGCGGTGTCATTTTCGCCGGACGGCAAGCGGGTGGCCTTTGGGTCTTGGGACAAGAGCGTGCGGTTATGGGATGCGAGCACGGGTGCGCTGTTCAAGACGCCGGAGGGGCACACCAATGGGGTGCAAGCGGTGTCGTTTTCGTCGGACCGCAAGCGGCTCGCCTCTGGGTCCTTGGACGCGAGCGTGCGGATGTGGGATGCGAGTACGGGCGCGCTGCTCAAGACGCTGGAGGGGCACACCGATGGGGTGAACGCGGTGTCGTTTTCGCCGGACGGCAAGGGGCTCGCCTCGGGGTCCGCGGACAAGAGCGTGCGGATGTGGGATGCGAGCACGGGCGCGCTGCTGAAGACCCTGGAGGGGCACACCGATGGGGTGAACGCGGTATCGTTTTCGCCGGATGGCAAGCGGCTCGCCTCTGGGTCCCGGGACACGAGCGTGCGGTTATGGGATGCGAGCACGGGCGCGCTGCTCGAGACGCTGGAGGGGCACATTCATTGGGTGAACGCGGTGTCGTTTTCGCCGGATGGCAAGCGGCTCGCCTCTGGGTCCTCGGATACGAGCGTGCGGTTGTGGGATGCGAGCACGGGCGCGCTGCTCGAGACGCTGGAGGGGCACACCGATGGGGTGAACGCGGTGTCGTTTTCGCCGGACGGCAACTTGCTCGCCTCTGGGTCCGCGGACAAGAGCGTGCGGTTGTGGGATGCGAGTACGGGCGCGCTGCTGAAGACCTTGAAGGGGCACACCGATGGGGTGAACGCGGTGTCGTTTTCGCCGGACGGCAACTTGCTCGCGTCTGCTGGACAAGACGGATCGGTGATGCTCTTTCGCGTCGCTGACGGGAGTCGACTTGCTGCGCTCCGCGCCCTCAAGGAGCAGGACGCCGGTTATGTATTTACCAGCGAGCACATCGACTTCACGGAGTCCAACCGATGTGCCGCCCGCATCTACCCCATCTGTCGCTTCGGTCCGCTGAGCTTCCCCCTCGACGTGTGCGAGGAGCGCGTCTACGTCAAAGACCTGCTCGCGAAGATCCAGACCGGGGATACCTCCTTTACGGAGCCTGAGTACGTGGACGATCCGATCTCCTGCGCGGCCGAGGCCGTTGCGTCGGAGTGACCCGCGCAGCCATCTGCCACGTGACGGCCCAGGCCACGCGGAGCGCGGGCGCTTGTCGCGGGTGAAGAGCAGCGTGTCGGCCGGCTTCGCGACCCCCCGCGGCACATCCGGGACGACGTCGCCGAGCCGCGGCGCCGCATCGCTGCCGCGCAGGTGTGGGGCCAACGTTAGTCCGCACGGCGGCGACGTTGGCCCGAGGGGCGCCCCCGTGATCCTCGCCCCGCCCGCGAGCCTGCTCGGTTCCTGCCAATGTACGGATGCCGTCCGTACGCTAGAATATACGCCTACCGGAGCTGGAAGGAGTCAGACGATGGCCGCAGGCGGGAGCGCTCGCGCAGAACGGATCGAGCTACGTGCCACAGTCGAGGAGAAGCAATTGCTCACGGCCGCAGCGACCTACGAGCGGACGGACGTGACGACGTTCGTCATGCGCAGGGTGCTCCCGGTGGCGCGAGAGATCGTGGAGCGCGAGGAGGGAATGAAGCTGTCCGAGCGCGATACGCAGCGCGTCTTGGAGCTGCTGGACAATCCGCCCAAGCCGACGCCTCGTTTGCTCAAGGCGGCGCGCGCGAAGCTCCGCGCCCGATGACGTCGCCCGCCTGGTACGAGGAGCCGATTGCGAAGGGACACGACCGGAAGCGCTTCGACTGCGGAGTCGCCGCGCTGAACGAGTATTTGTTGAAGTATGCCCGGCAGAATCATGAATCCGGCGGGGCGAAGACGTTCGTCGCCGTGGCGGACGGGGAGCCAGGGCACATTCTCGGTTATTACACGATAAGCCCCGGATCCATCGAATTGCGCGCACGCCGGAGGTGGTCACCCGCAAGCTCGGTCGCTACGAGGTGCCGGTCTTCAGGCTCGGGCGGCTCGCGGTGGACAGGAGCTACCAGAAGCAGGGGCTGGGTGGGCAGCTCCTCTTCGCGGCAGCGGAGCGCGCGCTCTCCGTCGCCGCCGTGGTGGGCGGGGTCGCGCTCGCCATCGACGCCAAGATTGATTCCGCTGCCGGGTGGTACGAAGGGTTCGGCGCCATGCGCCTGCTCGACGCACCCCTCAAGCTGATCCTTCCGCTGGCGACCATCGCAGCCGCGATGACCGCGAGCCGGCGGGCTGGCACGTTGAAGAAGCGGTGACGGTTCATGATGCTCTCCAGCGTGGGTCGGGTCGCGGTGCTTCAACGTAGATCGGGTCGCGGCTGAGCGCGGTCCAGCCATGTGGTTCGTACGCTCACGTTGACGCGGCGGTGGTAGCCTGGCGCGATGCGGCGTGCGTTGGGTGCGACCTTCTGGTTTGTGTGCGGCCTGCTGGTGCTGCTCCTCGCCTGCTCCGGCTGTTCACCACCGCAGCCGGAGACGCCGCCTGTGGCCAGGGCGGTGCAGCGCTTGCCAAGACCTCTGCCCCCGGCGCCGGCGCCGGCTCCATGCCAGACGGCCGCGGAGCTGCGCAAGCTGGTGCCCGCGCTGCTCGGCAAGGGAAGGCTGGATCGGACGGTGCGTGTCATCGGCAAGGCGAACCGGCTGTGTCCTGGGACGGCTGCGGCGACGTGGGCCGCGGAGGTCGAGACGCTGGCGGAGCTGGGGCGTTACGCCGATGCGCGGCGGGTGGCGCAGGAGATCGAGGGGGCGGGGTCGGCGCCGGAGGACGCCAGGAAGGCGGCGACGGCGGCGATGGAGAAGAGCGCGCGGCTCGACAGGAGCTTTGCCGAGACGGACGAGGCCAAGGCGGAGATGCGCCGGCTGTACGCGGAAGCCGACAGGCTATCCGCGAAGGGCGATGAGCCCTCGCTGCGGGGTGCGATGGAGAAGTTCGTCGCCGCGTGGGAGGCGTGGCGGCCCAACGGACAGGCGCTGGTTGCGGCGGGGGAGTGTGCGAGGAGGGTCGGGGAGGGGGCCTTGGCGCAGCGGCTGTTCGATCGGGCGATGGTGGATCTGGAGAAGGCGACGGGGGAGGCGCTTTCGCTGGAGGTGCCCAATGGATTTTCAGGATCCATTGAATCGGTTGCTTGGTCCCCGAATGGGAGGCGTCTAGCCTTAGCCCACGGAAATGAGATTTCAATTGTTGATACCACGACATGGAGGGAGCGAACTCGCCTGCGGGGGCACACTCGTGAGGTGACAGCGGTGTCGTTTTCGGCGGACGGCGAGCGGCTCGCGTCGGGGTCCTGGGACAAGAGCGTGCGGTTGTGGGATGCGAGCACGGGCGCGCTGCTCGAGACCCTGGAGGGACACACCGGTTGGGTGAACGCGGTGTCATTTTCGTCGGATGGCAAGCGGCTGGCCTCGGGATCCAGGGACAAGAGCGTGCGGTTGTGGGATGCGAGCACGGGCGCGCTGCTCAAGACGCTGGCAGGGCACACCGAGTGGGTGAACGCGGTGTCGTTTTCGCCGGACGGCAAGCTGCTCGCCTCCGGGTCCAGGGACAAGCGCGTGCGGGTGTGGGGTGCGAGCACGGGCGCGCTGCTCAAGACGCTGGCAGGGCACACCGAGTGGGTGAACGCGGTGTCGTTTTCGCCGGACGGCAAGCTGCTTGCCTCGGGGGCCTTGGACAAGAGCGTGCGGTTGTGGGATGCGAGCACCGGCGCGCTGCTCAAGATCCTGGAGGGGCACACCGGCGTGGTGAACGCCGTAGCATTTTCGCCCGATGGCAACGTGCTGGCGTCCGCTCGAGAAGACGGATCGGTGTTGCTCTTTCGCGTCGCCGATGGCAGCCGACTTACCACGCTCCGCGCCATCGATGATCAGGACGCCGGTTATGTCTTTACCAGCGAGCACATCGACTTCACGGGGGCCAATCGGTGCGCCGCCCGCATCTATCCGATCTGCCGCTTCGGACCGCTGAGCTTCCCCATCGACGTGTGCGAGGAGCGCGTCTACGTCAAAGACCTGCTCGCGAAGGTCCAGGCCGGCGACACCTCCTATACCGAGCCGGAGCACGCCGCCGATCCGATCCCGTGCGCGGCGGAGGCCGCCGCATCGGAGTGACCCGCGCCGCCACAGGCCACGTGACAGCCCCGGTCACGCGGAGCGCCCGCGCTCGTCGCGGGTGAAGAGCAGCGCGTCCACCGGCTTCGCGACCCCCGCGGCACGCCCGGAACGATCTCGCCGACGCGTGGCGCGGCTGCGCTGCCATCCAGAATGCGTGCGGCCAACGTTGGCCCGCAGGATGGCAACGTTTACCCCGGGGCGGCGTCAACAACGTTGGCCCAAGGGCCGACCCGACCGAGGTTTGTTGATAGCCACCCCGATCCGCAGATTTCTGCCCCTCACCTCGTGACGGCGTGGCTCAGTGTGCCGGTGAGCGGGCCGACTACGGCGCCCGAGGTGAGTCAGCTGGCGGGAGTTCTCCGGGACCGGACTTCGTCGGTCGGGCGGGCTCGGGGTCGTCCCGTCAGGGATCCGTGATGCGCGAGCTCAGGGCGATTTCCCGTCATCGCCCGCCTCGTCGTCTCCCGACTCGCCCTCCTCCGCCACGCCGTCTTCCGGCTCGGCCTCCTCCGACGCGCTGCCCTCGTCCCCCTCCTCCTCTCCTCCGCCGTAGGCGCCGCGGGAGGCGGGGAACGGCGCATAGTCCTTCAACTTGTCGGTGCCCGCGTACCAGTACTCCGCGGCGGCGCGCAGCCTCCGCTCGGCGTTCACGACGAGGGTGTACGCGGCGTCGCGGAGCTTGCGCGAGCGCACCGTCTCGAGAGAGAGCGTCTTGTCGGCGAGCATGCGCGCGAGCACCGGCGAGAGCTCGCGGAGGCGGTCCGCCGCGGCGGCCTCGCCGCGAGGCGCCTTGTGAACGGCCTCCGCGTGCTCGGAGCAGAGCAAGAGGAGATCGGAGACGTCCTGGACCAGATCCGCGTCGCCGCTGCCCGCCCGGATCGCCATGAGCCGCTTTTGCCCTTCGGGGCTCTTCTTGAAGCGGAGATCGAAGAAGCGGAGCAGCGATTGCTTGATCTGGACGGCCTCGGTGGCCGGCTTCTCGAAGGCCGCGGCGGCCCGCTCCTGGCGCTGCTGCGCCGCTTGCCAGCGCGATTGCACGACGCGCAGGAGCTCGATCTTCTCACGAAACTCGCGGATCTCCTCGCGCGTGAGCTCGGGCTCGCCCTCGGCGAACGGCGTGCGCACGAGATCCGCCGCGTCGCGCTCGGCGGCGAGCTGGATGCGGCTCGCCCAGATGACGCGCCGAGCGAGCTTGCCTGGAAAGAGGGAGGCGTTATCGCCGAGCGACTCGGCCTCTCGGAGCAGCTCGGCCTCGCGCTCGGCGCTCAGCGTGAACTCGGGCGCACCGCCCGACGAGCGGGCCGCGCCTCCGGCGTCGCTCGAAGCGCGGGTGTTCTTGGCGTTCTTGGTCCTGGAGGAAGCGGCGGTGGGTGTGTTCGGTGCCATGGCGATGAAATGTCTCCTTGTCGAGGTCAGCGCCCCTCCGAGCAGAGGCGTGGTCGCTCAATTGGGAAATCGGGAACGCCGAGGCATCGGGTCACAGGAGAGCACGATACCGACGCTTTCGTCGCAAGGTCGCAAGGAGACAGAGGCGCCGCGCAAGCGGACGCCGAGGCTGCGCCGCAGCGGCGACGGCGATGAGCAGGCGTCGAGCCCTCGTACGCGGGGCACCAACTGGGCGCGCAGAGCGGCGCTGGGGCTGCATAGGAGCCACGCGATCGTGCGATAGAACACAAAAATGGGTGCGCAGGAGGGTTGCCGGGGCCGCGTAGGAGCCACGCGAACGTAAGATAGAACACAAAAATGGGTGCGCAGGAGGGTCGCGGGGGCTGCGCAGGAGGGCGCCGAGGCTGCGCAGGAGGGTCGCGGGGGCCGCGCAGCAGGGCCGCCGAGGCTGCGCAGCAGGGCGCCGAGGGCGCGCAGGAGGGTCGCCGGGATCGCGCAGGAGGGTCGCGGGGCCTGCGCAGGAGGGCGCCGAGGCTGCGCAGGAGGGTCGCGGGGCCTGCGCAGGAGGGCGCCGAGGCTGCGCAGGAGGGTCGCGGGGCCTGCGCAGGAGGGTCGCTGGGCCTGAATGACCGGGAGCCCTGGTAACACTTTAGACCGGGAGCCTAGGTGACACTTTCTGGGCTCCCGGGATCGCGGTCCGCGAGGCTCGGAGCCGCGGTCCGGGTGGCTGCCGTCACTTACCGGGGGGTGAGTAGACGCAGACCAATACGATTGGTTACGCGAACGGGGTTCTTCGTCGTCACGTACCAGCAGCCTATTAACGCAATCCGAGTCTCAAGACAAAGACAAAAGCCGTCATCGTCTCTCTTTGCGCGCGGTCGCGCCAGTTGACGGTGCCGAGGCGAGTGCCGCCAAAGGCTAGAAGCGAAGCTCATTCGAGGGGGGGCCGGGGGGGAGACTGGCAACTTGTGAGTTTGCTGTTGGTTCGTTGTGAAGGCGCTCAGCGCTGCTTCTCGAAGCGGAGCTCCTTGTTCTTGAGCGTGACCTTTGCAAGCAGAACCGGCCCGTAGTAGAGGTTCCAGCCATCTTCCTCGACCGGATCGAGCCCCACCGGTTCGTAAGCGAGCAGCCGGGACACTCTCGTCTTCGAGGTCTGCCCGGCGAAGCTCAAGCGGCCCATATCGTCCAGTTTCCGCACCTTCATCGTGTCGGCATACTCGGGCGACTTGGGTCTCTCGGGCAGGCATCGACGAGATGGCGTGTACCGAGACGACGGCGTCTTCATCTCGAGTGCCTCATGCGGACGCTCCGTGTTGTACACCCGTCGGAACTGATCGAACGCGCGCTGCTGTGCGAGCATGGACGCGGCCGGCGGGCTTGCCACTTCGTCCTTTAGCGTGCGATGCATCCGCTCGTGCCGACCGTTCTGCTCCGGATGGCCGGGCTCGATTCGCTCCGGCGTAATGCCGAGCTGAATCCACCAGACGGACAACGCGGAGAGCCCACCGATGCCCGGGCTTGCGAACGGAGGCCCATTGTCCGAGCGGATTCGCGCCGGGAGGCCAAACTCTCGAAACGCTCGCTCGAAGTGAGGCCTTACAGCGATGTCATCTGCCTTGACGAGACCCTCGCACTTGAGTAGAAAACGGGTCGTGTGATCCGTGATGGTCAGCGGGTAGCAGCGCGTCTTGTCGCTGACCACGAAGTGCCCCTTAAAGTCCACGCACCACGTTTCATTCGGATACGCTGTCGGCGCGATCGGCAGCGGGTGCATGGGCGGATGAACCCGACGGCGGCGCGGCGGAATCAACCCGTGCTTCTTGAGTGCGTCGCCGATCGTGCTGGCGGCTGGCAGCTCCTTGACGCCTAGCGACTCCAGTCGCGCACGCAACTTCTTCGGCCCCCACTTCGGGTGCTCCTTGCGAAGCTCGATCAGCTTGTCGAGCACTTCCGCCGGCGTCCGATGCGGGCATGAGTGTGCCACCGGCCGATGCTCTGCGAGCCCGGCAGCGCCACGCGCTTCATAGCGCGCGACCCACTTGTAGCCTGTTTTCCGGCTGATCCCGAAGCGCTCGCAAAGCGCCGTGAACGTCTCGTCGGACTCGTTGACCAAACTGACGAAATGAACGCGCTGATCCATGGGACAGATCGCTTTCCAGGGCACCGACACCTCCGGTCGGTTTCCTACAAAAACCGAGAGCCTGTTACCTAGGCTCCCGGTCTGATCTGTCACCCAGGGTCCCGGTCAACTTTGTAACCCAGGCCCCCGGTCTGTACCCCCAGGGCGACCCGACCGACGTGGGTCAACACAGCCGCCCCGGCCTAGGAGTGCGCACATGCTAACGCGGCGGTGATAGCCTGGCGCGATGCGGCGTGCGTTGCGTCGGAGCTCCTGGTTGCTGTTCGGCCTGCTGGTGCTGCTCCTCGCCTGCTCCGGCTCTGCACCACCGCAGCTGGAGGAGCCGCCTGCGGCCGGGACGACGCAGCGCCCATCGCCGCCCCCGGATCCATGCCAGACCGCCGCGGAGCTGCGGAAGCTCGTGCCCGCGATGCTCGGCAAGGGCCGGCTGGATCGGACGGTGCGTGTCATCGCGAAGGCCAACCGGCTGTGCCTTGCGACGGCAGCGGAGACGTGGGCGGCGGAGGTCGAGACGCTGGCGGAGCTGGGGCGTTATGCCGAGACGCGGCGGGTGGCGCAAGAGATCGAGGCGGCGGGGTCGGCGCCGGAGGACGCCAGGAAGGCGGCGACGGCGGCAATGGAGAAGAGCGCGCGGCTGGACAGGAGCTTTGCTGAGACGGATGAGGCCAAGGCGGAGATGCGCCGGCTGTACGGGGAGGCCGACCGACTGTACGCGAAGGGCGATGAGGCGTCGCTGCGGGGGGCGATGGAGAAGTTCGTGGCCGCGTGGGAGGCGTGGCGACCCAACGGGCAGGCGCTGGTTGCGGCGGGGGAGTGTGCGAGGAGGGTCGGGGACGAAGCCTTGGCGCAGCGGCTGTTCGATCGGGCGATGGTGGATCTGGAGAAGGCGACGGGGGAGGCGCTTTCGCTGGAGGTGCCCAATGGATTTTCAGGAACCATTGAATCGGTTGCCTGGTCGCCGAACGGGAAGCGTCTGGCGGTCGCTCACAGGGATGAGATTTCGATCGTCGATACCACAACCTGGAGGGAGCGAACTCGCCTGTGGGGGCAGACCGAGCTGGTGAGAGCGGTGGCGTTTTCGCCGGACGGAAAGCAACTCGCCTCGGGGTCCTTGGGCGGGAGCGTGCGGGTGTGGGATGCGAGCACGGGCGCGCTGCTCAAGACCCTCGAGGGGCACACCGATGCGGTGACAGCGTTGGCGTTTTCGTCGGACGGAAAGCAACTCGCCTCGGGGTCCTTGGACGAGAGCGCGCGGGTGTGGGATATGAGCACGGGCGCGCTGCTCAAGACGTTGAACGGGCACACCAGTTACGTGACAGCGGTGTCGTTTTCGCCGGATGGCAAGCGACTCGTCTCGGGGTCCAGGGATAAGACCGTGCGAGCGTGGGATGCGAGCACGGGCGCGCTGCTCAAGACGTTGAACGGGCACACCGATGGGGTGACAGCGGTGGCGTTTGCGCCGGACGGCAACCGGGTCGCCTCGGGGTCCTTGGACAGGAGCGTGCGGGTATGGGATGCGAGCACGGGCACGCTGCTCGAGACCCTGGAAGGGCACACCTGGGGGGTGACAGCGGTGGCGTTCTCGGCGGAGGGCAAGCGGCTCGCCTCGGGGTCCTGGGACAGCAGCGTGCGGGTGTGGGATGCGAGCACGGGCGCGCTGCTCAAGACGTTGAAGGGGCACACCAATCGGGTGAACACGGTGGCGTTTTCGTCGGACGGCAAGCGGCTCGCTTCGGGGTCTTGGGACAAGAGCGTGCGGGTGTGGGATGCGAGCACGGGCGGGCTGCTCGAGACCCTGGAAGGGCACACCGACGGGGTGACAGCGGTGTCGTTTTCGGCGGAGGGCAAACGGTTCGCCTCGAGGTCCTGGGACAAGAGCGTGCGGGTATGGGAGGCGAGCACGGGCGCGCTGCTCAAGACGCTGAAGGGGCACACCGAGGGGGTGAACACGGTGGCGTTTTCGTCGGACGGCAAGCGGCTCGCCTCGGGGTCGGACGACAAGAGCGTGCGGGTGTGGGATGCGAACACGGGCGCGCTGCTCAAGACCCTGAAAGGGCACACCGGTGAGGTGAACGCGGTGTCGTTTTCGCCGGACGGCAAGCAACTCGCTTCGGGGTCTGGGGACTCGCACGTGCGGGTGTGGGATGCGAGCACGGGCGCGCTGCTAGCGATGCTGTGGGTGCACACCGATGCGGTGACAGCGTTGGCGTTTGCGCCGGACAGCAAGCGGCTCGCCTCGGGGTCTGGGGATAAGACCGTGCAGGTGTCGGATGCGAGCACGGGCGCGCTGCTCAAGACGCTGAGGGGGCACACAAATCGGGTGACAGCATTGACGTTTTCGCCGGACGGCAAGCGGCTGGCCTCGGGGTCCTCGGATGCGAGCGTGCGGGTGTGGGAAGCGAGCACGGGTGCGCTGCTCGAGACCCTGAAAGGGCACACCGATGTCGTGAGAGCGGTGGCGTTCTCGCCGGACGGCAAGCGGCTGGCCTCGGGGTCCTCGGATGCGAGCGTGCGGGTGTGGGAAGCGAGCACGGGTGCGCTGCTCGAGACCCTGAAAGGGCACACCGATGTCGTGAGAGCGGTGGCGTTCTCGCCGGATAGCAACATGCTGGTGTCCGCTGGCGAAGACGGCTCGACGACGCTCTTTCGCGTCTCTGATGGCAGCCAACTTGCTACGCTTCGCGCCATCCAGGAACAGGACGCCGGTTATGCCTTTACCAGCGAGCACATCGACTTCACGGGGGCCAATCGGTGTGCCGCCCGCATCTATCCCATCTGCCGCTTCGGTCCGCTGAGCTTCCCCATCGACGTGTGCGAGGAGCGCGTCTACGTGAAGGACCTGGTCGCGAAGGTCCAGGCCGGTGACACCTCCTATACGGAGCCGGAGCATGTGGTCGATCCGAGCCCGTGCGCAGCCGAGGCCGCTGCATCGGAGTGAGCCACGCAGCCATGCGCCACGTGACAATCCGGCTCACGCGAAGTGCGGGCGCTTGTCGCGGGCTGTCGATGCTTCTCGGCAACCGCGTGAGTGTGGACAGGCCGACCCCCCGCAGCACCTCCGGCACGACCTCGCCGACGCGCGGCGCTGCGTCGCTGCCATCCGAAGTGGGGCCAACGTTGGCCCGTAGGATGGCAACGTTGGCTCGCGGCGGGGTAAACGTTGCCCCCAAGGTGACCCGACCGAGGTAGGTCAACACGGCCGCCCCGACCCAGGGGTGCGCACACGCTGACGCGGTGGTGATAGTCTGGCGCGATGCGGCGTACGTTGCGTCTGAGCTTCTGGTTGCTATTCGGCCTGCTGGTGCTGCTCCTCGCCTGCTCCGGCTCTGCACCACCGCCGACGGAGAAGCTGCCTGTGGCCAGGCCGGCGCAGCGCCCGTCGCCGCCCTCAGATCCATGCCAGACCTCCGGGGAGCTGCGCAAGCTGGTGCCAGCGTTGCTCGGCAAGGGCAGGCTGGATCGGACTGCGCGTGTCATCGCGAAGGCCAACCGGCTGTGCTCTGCGACGGCTGCGGCGACGTGGGTAGCGGAGGTCGAGACGCTGGCGGAGCTAGGGCGTTACGCCGAGGCGCGGCGAGTGGCACAGGAGATCGAGGCGGCGGAGTCGGCGCCGGAGGACGCCAGGAAGGCGGCGACGGCGGCGATAGAGAAGAGCGCGCGGCTGGACAGGCGCTTTGCCGAGACGGACGAGGCCAAAGCGGAGATGCGCCGGCTGTATGGGGAGGCCGACAGGCTGTACGCGAAGGGAGATGAGGCCTCGTTGCGGGGGGCGATGGACAAGTACGTCGCTGCATGGGAAGCGTGGCGGCCGAATGGCCAGGCGCTGGTTGGGGCGGGGGAGTGTGCGCGGAGGGTTGGGGATAAAGCCTTAGCGCAACGGCTGTTCGATCGGGCGATGGTGGACCTGGAGAAGGCGACGGGGAAGGGACTTTCGCTGGAGATGCCCAATGGATTTTCAGGACCCGTTGAATCGGTTGCCTGGTCGCCGAACGGGAAGCGCCTGGCCGTGGCCGACAGGGATGAGATTTCGATCGTTGATACCACAACATGGAGGGAGCGAACTCGCCTGTGGGGGCACACCGCTTACGTGACAGCGGTGGCGTTTTCGCCCGACGGCAAGCGGCTCGCCTCGGGGTCCGAGGATGGGGCCGTGGGTGTGTGGGAAGCGAGCACGGGCGCGCTGGTTGCCGCCCTGAATGGGCACACCGGCGGGGTGACAGCGGTGGCGTTTTCGCCGGACGGCAGGCGGCTCGCCTCGGGGTCCAGGGACAAGAACGTGCACCTGTGGGAGGTGAGCACGGGCGCGCTGCTCACGACCCTAGAGGGGCACACCGGTAGAGTGACAGCGGTGGCGTTTTCGCCGAATGGCAGGCGGCTCGCCTCGGGGTCCTCGGACGAGAGCGTGCGGCTATGGGAGGCGACCACGGGCGCGCTGCTCGAGACCCTGGATCTGGATTGGCACACCGGTAGGGTGACAGCGGTGGCGTTTTCGCCGGACGGTAAGCGGCTCGCTTCGGGGTCCAGGGACAAGAACGTGCACCTATGGGAGGTGAGCACGGGCGCGCTGCTCAAGACCCTGGCGGGGCACACCGATGAGGTGACAGCAGTGGCGTTTTCGCCGGACGGCAAGCGGCTCGCTTCGGGGTCCAGGGACAAGAACGTGCACCTATGGGAGGTGAGCACGGGCGCGCTGCTCAAGACCCTGGCGGGGCACACCGATGAGGTGACAGCGGTGGCGTTTTCGCCGGACGGCAAGCGGCTCGTTTCGGGGTCCAGGGACAAGAGGGTGCGGCTGTGGTATGCGAGCACGGGCGCGCTGCTCGAGACCCTGGAAGGGCACACCGATGAGGTGACAGCGGTGGCGTTTTCGCCGGACGGCAAGCGACTCGCCTTGGGGTCCAAGGACAAGCGGGTGCGGCTGTGGTATGCGAGCACGGGCGCGCTGCTCAAGACCCTGGAAGGGCACACCGATGAGGTGACAGCGGTAGCGTTTTCGCCGGACGGCAAGCGGCTCGCCTCGGGGTCCTCAGGGTCCGATGACTCGCACGTGCGGCTGTGGGAGGTGAGCACGGGCGCGCTGCTCAAGACCCTGGAGGGGCACATGTGGGTGACAGCGGTGGCGTTTTCGCCGGATGGCAAGCGGCTCGCCGCGGGCGCCGGCGACGTGCAGTTGTGGAAGGTGAGCACGGGCGCGCCGCTCAAGACCCTGTGGGGGCACGACCTGGGGGTGACAGCGGTGGCGTTTTCGCCGGACGGCAAGCGGCTCGCCTCAGGGTCCAGGGACAAGAGGGTGCGGCTCTGGGATGCGAGCACGGGCGCGCTGCTCAAGACCCTGTGGCTGCACACCGATGCGGTGACAGCGGTAGCGTTTTCGCCGGACGGCACGCGGCTCGCCTCGGGGTCCAGGGACAAGAACGTGCACCTGTGGGAGGTGAGCACGGGCGCGCTGCTCAAGACCCTACCGGGGTACACCGATGAGGTGACAGCGGTGGCGTTTTCGCCGGATGGCAAGCGGCTCGCCTCGGGGTCCAGGGACAAGAGGGTGCGGCTCTGGGAGGCGAGCACGGGCGCGCTGCTCAAGACGCTGGAGGGGCACACCGGTGGGGTGACTGCATTGGCGTTCTCGCCGGATGGCAACGTGCTCGTTTCCGCTGGCGAAGACGGTTCGACGATGCTCTTTCGCACAGCCGATGGCATCCGACTTGCCACGCTCCGCGCCATCAAGGAGCAGGACGCCGGTTACATTTTCACCAACGAGTACGTCGACTTCATGGGATCTAATCGTTGTGCCGCCCGCATCTATCCGATCTGCCGCTTCGGTCCCCTGAGCTTCCCGATCGACGCGTGCGAGGAGCGCGTCTACGTCAAAGACCTGCTCGCGAAGGTCCAGGCCGGTGACACTTCCTATACCGAACCGGAGTACGTGATCGAGCCGATCCCGTGCGCGGCCGATTCCATCGCATCGGAGCAGTGATGCTGGCGGCAACCGTGCGCCACCTGCAGGCTCACGGCGGGTCCCCAGCAACGGAATTTACCGTCGATGTCACCGTCGAAGGCTGATCGAGCCGGGAACTCGGGGCAACGCGCTCGTTCCGCTTGTTGCGGATGCTCTCCTGGATGGCCTCGAACTCCGCCTTTGTCTTTGCGTCTTTCAGTTTCACCTCGAGCTCATCGAGGTCCTTCTTGAACTGATCCCGCGCCATCGCTGCGTTACGCTCCGCCTCCAGCGCCTTGGCCTCGCTGTCCTTGGCCCTGGCCTCGCTGACCTTGGCCTTGGCCTCGCTCTCCACGGCCCTGCTCTCGTTCTCCTTGGCCAGCGCGGCCAGCGCGTTCGCCAGTGCCTCCTTGGCCTTGATGTCCTGCGTGTACTGCCACCCCACCGCCAGCGCGAGCGCCACGACGACCAGCCCCACGGCCCCCGTCACCATCTTGCCCCGCCGCTCGACCACGCGCCCCCGCCGCACGAACGCCAGCGCCCGCTCCGACAGCGCGACCCGCCCCGAGCGCGCGAGGTCCTCCGCCGCGATCAGCCGCCGCGTCTTCCGGAGCAGCGAATCGTCCCGCTCCGCCGCGTGCCGCTCCGCCTCCCGCTCCAGCTCCTCCGCCAGCGAGCGATCTCCCCGCGCCTCGTCCAGCCATCGCCGCAACGTGCCCCATTGCGACAGGAGCGTCTCGTGGGCCAGCGTCAGCCCCGACTCCTCGCGCACCAGGATCCTCGCCTCCTCCAGCGCGCCGACGACGTCCCGTGCCTCCGGCCCCACCTCGCGCAGCAGCGCCTCCAGCCTCCGCTCCGCGCGCGTTCCCTGGACCGTGGTCATCGCGAGCAGCACGGCGCGCACGCGCTCCGCGGGCACCCTCGCCGAGAGCGCCCGAACCGTCGCGTCCGCATGCCGCTCCAGCGCGCCACCGATCCCACCGATTGCCATCACACCCGCGCGTGTGATTTTCTTCTTCTCCCGATCGCGTAGCTTCCACAGCTCCGTCAGCGCGAACTGCACGAGCGGCATAGCCGCTCCAGCTTCCCGCAGTTGCCACGACACATCGTCGCGCAGCGCTTCATCCTCGAAGGCATATCCGTACGCACCCAGCGCCTGTTCGATGATCTCCCCCCACCCCTTATCGCCAACGGGCGCGATCTGGAGCAGCCCCCGCGGCAACACCCGTCCGAGCTCCGGCAGCGCCAGCAGCGGATCGAGCAGATCCCGCCGCGCGGCCACCAGCGCGCGCACCCCCGGCACGGGCGGCTCCGCGATCGCCGCGAGCAGGCGCGAGGCCCACGCGGCCGAGTCCCCGGCGCTCACCGTGACGAGCTCCTCGAGCTGATCCACGACGAGCAGCGTCCCGCGCGACTCCGTCTCGGCGCGCGCAGCAAGCGCCGCCGCCGCCTGCTCGGGCGAGCGCTCTGCCGCGTCGGGGACGACGTCGCTCAACGCCGCCGCGATCGCGGCGCGTGGATCCACGCCGGGCGATGCGATCCGCACATCCCACGCTTTCATCCACCCGCCGAGCCCGCCGTCCGCCGCGACAGGCCCCACACCCGCGCGCGCGAGGCTGCTCTTGCCGCTGCCCGAAGGCCCCACGACGGCCACGAGCCCCCGGCTGCGCAGCATCTCCACGGTCGCGGCGATCTCCGCGGACCGGCCGAAGAACACGTCGCGATCCTCCCGCTCGAAGCGCCCGAGACCGCGGAAAGGCCCCCACTCCTCCGCAGGTAGGCTGCGCGCCCGGCCCCCGATCTCGCCGCGCAGCCGCTCGAGCGCGATCGCGACGACCTCCGCGGATCGCGGGCGCTTGTCGCGGGTGGGGGACAGCAGCGCATCCACAAGCTTCGCGACCCCCGGCGGCACCTCCGGCGCGACCTCGCCGAGGCGCGGCGCCGCTTCGCTGCCGTCCAGCACCTCCCCGCGCAGGCCGCCCCGTTCTCCCGTCGCAATGACCGCCGGCAGCTTGCCGGTGATGCACTCGAAGAGCGTCGCCCCGAGCGCATACAGATCGCTGGCCGGCGTCGCGGGCAATCCCTCGCCCACACACGCCGGATCGATGTACCCCATCGTTCCGCTCGGGAAGAGCCCGCCGCTGCTCCCGCCGGCCTGCTCGGCGCCCTCGATCGTGGCCATCGTCAGCGTCGACATGTCCGTGCCCAGCGCCTCTGGCGGCAGATGGCCGAGCCTCACGCGCACGCCGCTCCGCTCCTTGCCGCTCCTCCTGCGCGTGCTCCCGAAGGCGATGCCGAAATCGATGAGCTTCACATGGCCGTGCGCCTCGAGGATGTTGTCGGGCTTGACGTCCCGGTGCACGAGGCCGGCCCGGTGCACGGCCGACAGCGCCGACGCCACGGCGGCGCCGATGGACAGCACCTTGGCGAGGGGGATCGCTTCGCGCCTCCGGATGCGCTTCGCGAGCGAGTCCTCCTCGACGAGCTCCATCACGAGGCCCATCACCGTCGGGTGCTCCGGATCCTCGACAAGGCGATGGAACCGCACGATGTTGGGGTGCTCCACCTGGCACAGGAGCCGCGCTTCCTCGATCACCTGCGCCCGCGGCTGGCGCGCCTCATCGGGCACGAACAGCTTGATCGCCACCCGGCGGATCTCGACCTCGATGTCGCGGTCGCGGTAGAGCTCCCGCGCGAGCGCCACGGGCGCGAACCCGCCCTTGCCCAGCTCCCTCACGATCTGGAACGGGCCGATGCGGCCTGGATTCGCCCGATCGAGCAGCTTCTCGAGCGGCTTGCGCCGGTCGCGGTCGGCGTGGCTCATGGACTGCTGGAACCCCGGAAGGCCTTTGCGCGCGTCGAGCATCGAGCACCCCCCGAACACCGCCGGTACGACGGCGAGCCTCCGACCTCCCGCCGCTTCTCGGCATCCACCCCCGGCTCCGGCATGCTGCATGTAGGATACTGGCCACGGCGCCAGAGGGGAAGGATCGCCGCGGGAGAGGGGCGGGGTATGCCGCGCTCCGCGGGACGTGGCCCGGCGCGGCAGGTAAAACCGCCGGACGGCTGCCGCCGTGCAATTCGCCGGAGCGAAGCGGCGCAGTGAGGCTGACACGGCAGTGGTAGCCTCGCGCGATGCGGCGTCCGCTGGGTGCGACCTTCTGGTCCTTTTTCTTTTGCAGCCTGCTGGTGCTGCTCCTCGCCTGCTCCGGATCTGCACCGCCGCAGCCGGTGGAGCCGTCCGCGGCCGGGACGGCGCAGCGTCCACCACCACCGATGCAGCCGGATCCATGCCAGTCAGCCGGGGAGCTGCGCAAGCTCGTGCCCACGCTGCTCGGCAAGGGCCGGCTGGATCGGACGGTGCGTGTCATCGGAAAGGCGAACCGGCTGTGCCCCGCGACGGCCGCGGCGACGTGGGCAGCGGAGGTCGAGACCCTGGTCGAGCTGGGCCGTTACGCCGAGGCGCGGCGGGTGGCGCAGGAGATCGAGGCGGCGAGGTCGGCGCCGGAGGACGCCAGGAAGGCGGCGACGGCGGCGATGGAGAAAAGCGCGCGGCTCGACAGGAGCTTTGCCGATACGGACGAGGCCAAGGCGGAGATGCGCCGGCTGTACGGGGAGGCCGACCGGCTGTACGCGAAGGGCGATGAGGCGTCGCTGCGAGGCGCGATGGAGAAGTTCGTCGCCGCGTGGGAGGCGTGGCGACCCAACGGGCAGGCGCTGGTCGCCGCGGGGGAATGCGCGAAGAGGGTAGGGGATCGGCCCATGGCGCAGCGGCTGTTCGATCGGGCGATGGTGGACCTGGAGAAGGCGACGGGGGAGGCGCTTTCGCTGGAGGTGCCCGATGGATTCTCAGGACCTGTCGCCTCGGTTGCCTGGTCGCCCGATGGGACGCGCCTGGCCGTTGCCCACGGAGGTGAGATTTCGATCGTCGATACCACGACTCGGAGGGAGCGAGCTCGCCTGCGGGCGCACACAACGCTGGTGAATGCGGTGGCGTTTTCGCCGGACGGCAAGCAGCTCGCCTCGGGGGCCAGGAGCGGGGTCGTGCAGCTGTGGGATGGGAGCACGGGAGCGCTGCTCAAGACGCTGGAGGGGCACACCGATGGGGTGACGGCGGTGGCGTTCTCGCCGGATGGCAAGCGGCTCGCCTCGGGGTCTGACGATGGGACAGTGCGGCTGTGGGAAGCGAGCACAGGAGCGCTGCTCAAGACCCTGCAGGGGCGTGGGGTGACAGCGGTGGCGTTCTCGCCGGACGGCAAGCGGCTCGCCTCGGGGTCCAGCAGCGGGGTCGTGCAGCTGTGGGAAGGGAGCAGAGGAGCGCTGCTCAAGACGCTGGAGGGGCACACCGGTGGGGTGATAGCGGTGGCGTTCTCGCCGGACGGCAAGCGGCTCGCCTCCGGGGCTACGGACAATACCGTGCGGCTGCGGGAAGCGAGCACGGGCGCGCTGCTCGCCACGTTGAGCGGGCACCCCCGCCGGCTGCTCACGGTGGCGTTTTCGCCGGACGGCAAGCGGCTCGCCTCGGGGGCCACGGACAATACCGTGCGGCTGTGGGAAGCGAGCACGGGCGCGCTGCTCAAGACGCTGGAGGGGCACACCGATGGGGTGACAGCGGTGGCGTTCTCGCCGGACGGCAAGCGGCTGGCCTCGGGGTCCGGGGACAGGAGCGTGCGGCTGTGGGAAGGGAGCACGGGAGTGCTGCTCACCACCCTGAGGGGACACACAAGCCCGGTGACGGCGATGATGCTTTCTCCGGACGGCAAGCGGCTCGTCTCGGGATCTCATGATGGGACGGTGCGGCTGTGGGAAGCGAGCACGGGCGCGCTGCTCAAGATGCTGAAGGGGCACACAGATGGAGTGACGGCGGTGACGTTGTCGCCGGATGGCAAGCGGCTCACATCGGGAGCCTTGGACAATACCGTGCGGCTGTGGGACGTGAGCACGGGCGCTCTTCTCAAGGACCTGAAGGGGCACACAAGCCTTGTGAGCACGGTGGCGCTGTCGCCGGATGGCGCGCGGCTCGCCGCGGGGTCCTGGGATGCGACCGTGCAGCTGCGGGAAGCGAGCACGGGCGCGCTGCTCAAGGCGCTGGAGGGGCACGCCGGCGGGGTGACAGCGGTGGCGTTCTCGCCGGACGGCAAGCGGCTCGCCGCGGGGTCCTGGGACAAGACAGTGCGGCTGTGGGAAGCGAGCACGGGCGCGCTGCTCAAGACGCTGGAGGGGCACGCCGACGGGGTGACAGCGGTGGCGTTCTCTCCGGACGGCAAGCGGCTCGCCTCGGGAGATTTGGACGCTACCGTGCGGCTGTGGGAAGCGAGCACGGGCGCGCTGCTCAAGACGCTGGAGGGGCACGACCGCGGGGTGACCGCACTGGCGTTCTCGCCGGACGGCAAGCGGCTCGCCTCGGGGGCTGCGGACAATACCGTGCGGCTGTGGGAAGCGAGCACGGGCGCGCTGCTCGAGATTCTGGAGGGGCACACGGGTCGGGTGACCGCACTGGCGTTCTCGCCGGATGGCAACGTGCTCGTGTCCGCTGCAGAAGACGGATCGGCGATGCTCCATCGCGTCGCCGGTGGGAGTCGACTCGCCACGCTCCGCGCCATCGAGGACAAGGACGCCGGTTATGTCTTCACTCGCGAGCACATCGACTTCACGGGGGCCGATCGGTGCGCCGCCCGCGTCTACCCGATCTGCCGCTTCGGTCCGCTGACCTTCCCCATCGACGTGTGCGAGGAGCGCGTCTACGTGAAGGACCTGCTCGCGAAGGTCCAGGCCGGAGACGCCTCCTCTGCCGAGCCGGAGTACGTCGCCGACCCGAGCCCGTGCGCGGCCGCTTCCGTCGCGTCGGAGTGACACACACGGCCGAGTGCCGCGCGACGACCTCCTCGCCGCGCGCTACGCCCGCGACGACGCCCTCGCCGCGCGCTACGCCCTGCGCCGCCGGCGGAGCAGACCCGCCAGCGCGAGCCCCGCGAGCCACCCGGCGCTCCCATCCCGGCCTCGCGGGCTGGTCGCGCACGGGCCGAGCATGCCGCTCCCGGCCGCGTAGAAATCCTCCGGCTCCACGGAGACCTCGGTCGGCGGCGCGCCCGGGGCGTCGCCGTTGCCGTCCGTCGGATCATCGCTGACCGGCGCGCCGAACGCGCCCGCCGCGGCGATCTTCGCCTGGTTCTTGATGACGTCCGGCGCGTTCTCGTCGACCGTCACCTCGAAGCGCACCGTGACGCTCCCATCGACAGGGATGCTCCCGCCTCGCGCCCCGCTCGCGCCATCCCCGAGCCGGAACGTGACGGTCCGCGTCGCGGGATCGTACTCCCCGAGGTCGTCGCCCGGCGCGTCCGTCTGGGAGCCCGCGCCCGGCCCCTCGACGATCGACAGCGAGCCAGGCACGAACGTCACCCCGGCCGGCAGCACGTCCGTCAGCACCGCTCGCACGGCCTCGTCATTGCCGGTGTTCGTCGCCGTGATGCGGTATTCGACCGTATCCCCGCGGTAGGTCGGCAGCCCGCCGAGATCGGTGGCCACCTTGCTCGACTTGCTGAAATCAGGCCCATAGTTGGAGATCGACGTCACCCACCCCGCGAGGAAATAGAGCTCGTCCCTGCTCGTGGCGACGAGCGTCGCCCGATCGTCCCCCGGCTTGAGCTTCGCGCTGACATCCACGATGTCGATGTCGACCCCCGACATGCTCTGAGGCGTGCCCGGGATCCTCGGGAGATCGCCCTCCACCGACACCGCCTTTCCGAGCATCGACCGGGTGCCGTTGAAGAAGTTGTCCGCGGGGTTCAGCTCGTCGCTCAGCGCCTCGGCCAGATCGGGCTTCCCGGGGTTCGTGGGGTTGAAGAACACGCTGTCCCCCGTGTTCGAGTTGTCGCCCTCGAACGCGACGATGCCGAGCTTCGCCACGAAGCCGGCGTCAGGCACCTTGAAGCCCGAGAGCTCGACCTGCTGCCAGCCCACGTCGGAGACCCGGTCGAGCCCGTCGAACAGCGCGAGGTTGCGCATCGGCGATTTCGGCGCCTCGTAGAACACCACCATCCACCACGCCACGAAGACCACGTCGTCGTCGCTGTTCCTCACGTCGACGACATCCACCCCGCCTACCCGGTAAGCCCCCGCGCCGCTCTCCTTCACGATCGCGGTGACGTCGGCGACGGACTGGTAGTTGTGCGACTCGTTGGGCTTCCCCTGGTTGATCACCGTCTCGACAGAGTCGATGGCGGTCACCGTGCCGTCGAAGCCGCCCTGATGGTGGAGCTCCACCTCGGGATCGGCGCCGGCGGCGTTGCGCGCGGCCCAGTACAGGTACGCGTGCGTCACCGTCGCCCCCTCGGGCAGCGCCAGCACCGCGGTCGTGCGCGCCATCTCCGGGGTGATGTCGAGGGTCGCCTCCGCCTTGCCGTCAGAAGGCGAGTCGGACCTCCAGAAGAGATCGGGCCCCGACTCGACGGTCGACTGTCCGCAGCTGCCGACCGTGCCCTCCGTGGGCCTCGGCGTCGCGGAGCGGCACTCCTGCCCGAGCGAGCTCCCGATGAGGGCGAAGTCGCCCTGCTGATCGACCTGTACACGCAGCTTGGGCTCGGCCGTCGCGCTGGCGGTCGTGAGCCCGATCAGCGTGAGGGACGCGAGCCCCGTGATGCCCAACTGCCTTCTCATCGATCCTCTCCAGTCTCAGCCTGCGGCTTGTACGCGGCCTGTTTGATGATGTTGAACTGGACTCGCCTGTTCCGCTGCCTCCCGTCCTCGGTCGCGTTGTCGTCGATGGGCTGGTCCCGGCCGTAGCCCTGCGCCGTCAGCCTCGTCGAGTCGATGCCGCGGCGGACCAGCGCCGCCATGACGGAGTTGGCGCGGTTCTGCGAAAGGACCCTGTTGTGCTCGACGGTGCCCCGGTTGTCGGTGTGACCCTGGATCTCGATGAGCTCGATCTCCGGGTGCTCCTTCAGCACCTCGGCGACCTCGTCGAGCAGCGGATCGCTCACCGCCTTGATGGTGGCCTTGTTCGTGTCGAACTGCACCTGCTGGAGGATCACGACGTGCTTCTCGGTCACCCGGACCGCCTTCGGGCAGCCGTTCTTCTCGGGGTCCGGATCCGCGAAGCCCTTCTCCCTCGGACAGGCGTCCTTGTCGTCGCGGAACGAGTCGCCGTCGGTGTCGCGCGGGCAGCCGTTCTTCTCCGGGTTCTTCGAGGGGAACCCCTTGATGTCGGGGCAGGCGTCCACGGAGTCGACCACGCCGTCGTCGTCCCGGTCCGGCGGGCAGCCGTTCTTCTTGGGGTCGTCGCTGCGCACGCCGGCGACGGCCGGGCACGCGTCCTCGGCGTCGATGATGCCGTCGGTGTCGTGGTCCGGCGGCGGCGGGCAGCCGTTCTTCCTGGGGTCGTCGCTGCGCACGCCGGCGACGGCCGGGCACGCGTCCTCGGCGTCGATGATGCCGTCGGCGTCGCGGTCCGGCGGCGGCGGGCAGCCGTGCTTCTTGGGGTCGCTGCTGCGCACGCCCGGCACGCTCGGGCACACGTCCTCGGGATCGCCGATGCCGTCCCTGTCCTGGTCCGTCGGCTGCTCCGGCGTGAACGCGGCCATCGCGACGGCGCGCACGTCCGGCGTCCCGATCCCCGACGTGATCCCCGGCCCGACGCCGATGCCCGCCTCCATGAAGGGGAGGAATCGATACCTCGCGTCGAGGAGGAGCTCCGCGTTGGTCGAGCGACTGCTGATGTCCTCGAGCACCATCGCGGCGCTGAGCTCCGGCCCCACCTGGAGCCGGCCATCCATGGCGAGGAGCCCGACGCCGCCGCCCAGCGTGAGCATCGTCCCCTGCGCCACGCCGCCGAACGACTGGGAGCGCCGGACCTCCGTGCCCAGCGCGGTCGACCAGATGAGCCGCTCCGCGCGGCCGCCGGCCGCGACGTACGGCATCGCCCGGACGCTGCCGTCGCTCACGAACGAGTCGTCCGCGCCGGTCGGCAGCCAGACGTACGCGCCGACCGCGAGCTGGAACGGGTCGTGGTATGCGCCATGGAGCTGCATGCGCGCGCCGAGCCGCACGTCGCCGAGCGCCGCGCCGCTCGGCGACGGGAACTGCTGGCCGCCGCCGTTCGGGCTATCCCCCGACTGCAGCGCGGTGAGCGGCGCGTCGAGGTCGAAGGTCACCTTGTTCCAGAGCGGGAGCGACGCGCCCAGGTGGAACGTGAGCTGATCGCTGACGACCGCGCCCATCTCCGCACCGTCGCGCTCGCGCCGCAGGACGAGCGGGTTGCTCGCGTAATCGGCGAGCAGCATTACATGCGGCGTCAGGTGCCCTGCCGCGAACGGAGACGGCACGCTGAACATGCGGTCCCCAGCGGGCGCCGGGACGAAGCGGCTCAAGGCCATGCCCCCGGGCCTGGCCGGCGCGTCCTGCGCGGCCGCGGGCGCGGGGAGGACGAGGAGGGCAGCGGCGGCGAGCGCGGCCGGCGCGGCGGCCAGCGAACGGAAAGACCAAGGTCTCATGAGGTGACACCCTGCATCGGCGGGTTTCGCATGACGATATAAGACGCTGTCGCGGATGAGTATACAGGTCGGCAAGTGCGGAGTCTTGAGCAACGAGCGGCGCCGGCGGCATGTTCGTAGGACTTGCGCGCACCTCACCGGACCATTCGCCGATCGTATCCCGGGTCATCCCCAGCGCCCGTCCCCGATCATCTGAACGAACGAGAGGCTATCGCGCGCGGGCGCCGCACTCTTCATCGCAGCGGCGTCGCCGCGAGCTCGCCGCGCCGCCGCGTCGGGCCAATTGACCTCGTCGAAGCGCGGATATCGCGCGCTGCGCCCCGCGCGACTCGAAGAGAGGCACCGTCCGCCCGGCGCGCCCCGTCGTGGCGCCTGTCCGCCGCACGCCGAGCGCTCTCCACGCGCGCCGCGCACCGCGCGCCGCACGCCGAGCGCTCTCCACGCGCGCCGCACGCCGAGCTCGCGGCCCGCTCGGCGCTCGAACCGCCGCGGCCTTTCAAGGGCGAGCTTCGAACGGCCCAGGGTCCGATCCGGACGGAGACCCTGGCGGACGGCGCCGGGGTGCACTTGGGCGCCTGCGCTCCGGACGCCGAGCGGCTATGGTTGGCGGGACATCGCGATGGGCACCCTTCTCAAGCGTGCGCTCGACCAGGCGGCGGTCTGGCACCGAGCACAGAAGCGCAAGTATCCGAACGCCGACGTCCCCTACATCAGCCACCTCGCCGGCGTGGCGGTCCTGCTCGCGCGCCACGGCTTCGACGATGAGGTGGTCGCGGCCGGAGCGCTGCACGACGCCATGGAGGACCAGGGCGTCACCTTCGACGAGCTGAGCCAGCGCTTCGGCGAGCGCGTCGCCTCGCTCGTCCGCCACGTGACCGAGCAGGACAGGTCGCTGCCCTGGGAAGACCGCAAGCGGCTCTATCTCGCGGCGTTCCCGAAGAAGCCCTGGGAAGCGCAGGCGATCACGCTGGCTGACAAGATCGACAACTTCCAGTCGATCATCGTCTGCGCGCGCGAGCACGGCGATCCGTGGTCGATGTTCAAGCGCGGCAGGGACGTGCAGATCGCCCGGTTCGAAGAGCTGCGCGCGATGGGCCGCGCGCTGCCGCCGCACCCGCTGCTCGACGAGTTCGAGGCCGTGCTCGACGAGCTGCTGTCGACGGGCTGAGCGCCGGCTCCCAGGGGATCCCGGAGCCCGAGGCCTCGGAGACGGGGTGTGTCTCGAACGGGAACGAGGTGGAGGCGGCGCGCTCGAGGCGCCGGAGAGCGAGAGGCCGTCTCGGGGATGGGCGGCCGGGCGAGAGCGCGTGAAGGACCAGGGCTCCCGTGAGCCATCTGCCCCGCTCCGTACCGGATCGGCTTCACTCGCGCCCTCCGCTCCCTCCATGTGAGCACGACGAGCACCCCCGAGGCCCGTCCCGGGCGAGCGACAACCACGCTGCTCCCAGGCGGCCCGGCGTTCCGGAGCGGCCTTCGCGTGCGCGTCGACGGCCGCTCACCGGCACATGCGATGCACCGGCGTGACGCGAGCTCCTCCAAGGAGGCACCGATGAAGCTCCTGTCTGCCCGCCACCATGGATACGTCGATTACGCGGTCGTCGTCGTGCTCGCGCTCGCGCCGCTCGCGCTCCGCTTCGAGCCGGCGCCCACGGCGGTCTGCTACGTCGCCGCCGTGGCGCACCTCGTCGTGACGCTGCTGTCCGATCAGCCGCTCGGCGCTGCCAGGAAGATCCCGTTTTCGGTGCACGGCGCGCTGGAGACCTCCCTCGCCGCCGTTCTCCTCGCGTCGCCCTGGCTGTTCGGGTTCTCCGCCGAGATCGCGTCGCGGACCTTCTTCGTGGTCATCGGGCTCGCGCTCGTGCTCGCTGCCCTCGGGACGAACTACTCGGCCGGCGCCGCCTCCCGGCAGGAGCGCTACGACCGCTACGATCGCTGAGCCGCGCGGGCGGCGCTCAGCAGGCGGCCACCGCCGCCTGCGCCTCGCGCATCACCTCGGGCCAGGCCGGATCCGCGCGCGACACCTCCAGGGCGATCGCCAGCGGATCTTCGCCGGCCTCGATCGCGAGGCGCGCGGCGGCAGAGCCGGTGAGCAGATCGAAGGCCGGGATCGTGTCGACGTACTCGTACCGATCGGTGCGGAAGCGGAACTGCTCGGGCTGCTGCCTGCAGGCGAACGCGATGAGCGCGACGTACGTCGCGACCGGGCGGAAGGCGCACGGATCGGTGACGTGGATCTGGACGCCGCCGCAGATCTTGCCCGCGTGTTTCTGGAAGGTGGGCCGGAAGGTGAGCGGCCGCGCGACGAAGCCGGGGAGCGCGGTGGACGCGAGGCGCGCGGCGAGATCGCGGCCGTCGAGCCAGGGCGCGCCGACGAGCTCGAACGGGCGCGTCGTGCCGCGGCCCTCCGACAGGTTCGTCCCCTCCAGCAGGCAGCCGCCCGGGTAAACGAGCGCGGTGTCCGCGGTCGGCATGTTGGGCGACGGGAAGACGAACGGGCGATCCCACCCGGACGCGAGCACCTCCCGGCGATGACCCTCGACCGCCACGACCTGAAGCCCACAGGCGACGTCGCCGAGCGGGATGCCCTCGCGCCGCGCGAAGAGCGCGACAAGCTCGCCCACCGTGAGCGAGTGGCGGATCGGCACCGGCTCGAGGCCCACGAACGACAGGAACCCCGGCGCCTGCGTCGCGCCCTCGACGGTCTCCGCCGCGCCCCCGAGGGGGTTCGGCCGGTCGAGCAGCACGACGTGCACGCCCGCCGCGTGCGCCGCCCGCAGCGCGAGGAGCGCCGTCCAGACGAACGTGTAGTACCGCGCTCCGACGTCGGCGAGATCGATGAGGAGCACGTCGATCTTCGCGAGATCCTCCGCGGAGGGCGAGAGATCCTCGAAGCGATCGCCGTACAGGCTGACGATGGGCGCGCGCGAGCGCGCGTCGACGCTGCTCATCACCGTCGCCATGTCCTGCGCCTCGCCGCCGTAGCCGTGCTCCGGGCCGAAGAAGAGGCGCGGGCGCACGCCGAGGCGCTCGAGGACGAAGGCGATGTGGGTGAGCTCGCGATCGACGCTCGCCGGGTGCGCAAGGACCCCCAGGCGAGTCGACCGGAGGCGCTGGAGCTGCGGAAGATCCGGGAGGCGGTCCAGTCCGACGTGCACGTCGCTGTGCTACCAAGGCGAGCGCTGGCCGTCCATGTGTCCGCGGTGGATTCTGTGTGACGCGCGGCGACGGGCGGCGTCACTCCTGGGGCGCGGCGTCGTCCGCCGAGCCTTCGTCGGAAGGCCCCGCCGAGCCTCCGTCGGAAGGCTCCGCCGAGCCTCCGTCGGAAGGCCCCGCCGGCCAGGCTTCCTGGCCGTCGTCGCGCAGGTGGATGCGCTCCAGGTAGAGCCCGTCCGGCGGCGCCGTGATCCCGGCGTCGCGCCGGTCCCGCGACGAGAGCGCGCGGGCGATCGCGCCGGGGGCGAGGTGGCCGCGGGCGACGTCCATCAAGGTGCCGACGAGGATGCGCACCATGTTGTGCAGGAACGCGTTCCCCTCGACGTCGATCCGGACGAGGCGCGGGTCCGCAGGATCGAGCGACAGCTCGATGCCGTACAGCGTCCGCACCGTGGTCGTCCGCTCGTCCGCGCTCGTCCGGAAGGCGGCGAAGTCGTGGGTGCCCTTCGCGGCGAGCGCCTCGGCGCGCGCCCGCTCGATCGCGTCGTCCGTGATCCCTTCGACCCGCCAGGCGCGCCGGCTGAGGAACGGGTCGCGGACCAGATCCCGGAGGATCAGGTAGCGGTAACGCTTGCGGAGGCTCTCGAAGCGGGGCGAGAACCCGACGCGCACCACGGCCGCGCGCCGGATCACGATCTCGTCGGGGAGGTGGCGCGCTGTCGCGAGGACCCAGCCGCGCGGCGGCAGCGGCGCCGCCGTATCGAAGGCGACGCGCTGGTCGCGCGCGTGGACGCCCGCGTCGGTGCGGCTCGCGCCGCGGATCTCGCGGATGCCGGGGTCGATGGCGCGCAGCGCACCGAGCAGCTCTCCCGAGACGGTGCGCTGGTCGCGCTGGCGGGCGAAGCCTGCGAACGGGCGCCCATCGTAGGCGACCGAGAGCAGGATCCCCCGGCTGGAAGCGGTGCTCCTCGGCACGGCGCGATGGACGCGCGCGGCCTAGCCGCCGCTCCCCCCGCCGCCGCCGGCCCCGCCGCCGCCCGCGCCGTCGCTGGCCCCACCGCCGCCTGCGCCGTCGCTGGCCCCGCCGCCGCCCGCGCCGTCGCTGGCCCCGCCGCCGCCCGCGCCGTCGCTACCGCCCGAGCTGCTCGTCGAGGAGGTCAGGGACGCATACCCCTTGACGCACTCCAGGTTGACCTGGCCCTCCGCGTTCTTGCAGCACTCCTCGGGGGCCGCGACCTTCTTGTCCACCACGCAGCGCGGGAGATGATAACAGCCGGCCGGATCGCTCTCGATCCCCTGGTCGGCGTTGAGGTTGTTGTTGCATAGCGCCGTGGTCCCCTCATCGACGTGGCACGCGGCGCTGTGCAGGACGAGCGGCGCGAGCGCGAGGAGGAGCAGGCTGGCCATCCGGGGGGGGAGCGTTCGCATCGGCTGCTTCCTATTGCTTGATGGTGAAGTTGATCGGAACGTTCACCACGACGCATCCGCTCTGCGGCGGAGGCAGTGATTTGCCGCGGAAACGTCCCAGGACGCAAGACGCAATCTCGCCCGAGCCCACCGTATCGTTGAGGATCGAGGCGCTGCACACCGCGCCGTTGGAGGCCACCTGCACGCTCACCGTCAGCTTGCCGGAGACCTCCGAGGTGCGCAGCGCGCGGTTATAACAACCCTGCGCCGAGCGAGCGAGCCCCAGCACGGCGGAGTCGAGCGCAGGCGAGGTCGCGCCGTCGCCGCACTTGCCGGAGCAAGGCGACTTGCCGGTGGTCGCCGGGCCCTGCCCCGACGCGACCTTGCCGGCGTCCACGCCGGCGTCCTCGACCTCGTCGACGGGCGGCGGCGGCGGGGGCGCGAAGAGCGGCGGCGGCTCCGCGGGCTTCGTCTCGGCGGGGGCAGCGGCGGTCGGCGCCGCGGGCGGCGCGGCCGGCTCCGGGCGGAGCTTCCAGTAGAGCAGGCCCGCCATGAGCGCGGCAAGGACGACCATTCCTGCGATGTAAGGCCCAGGGCCGCCGGATTTTCCCGGGATCTGCTGGGACGACGGAGGCATCGATGCGGACACGTTGAGAAGTCCTCCCGGAGAGACGCGCGAGGTCCGGCCGCTTCGGTGGACCGTCGTGCGCCGGAGCCGAGACGCGGGCGCGCCCGGCGGGGGCGAGTCTACAAGGGCAGGCAGGGAAGCGCGCCAGGAAACTGGATGCGCGCCGGATGAACACGAGCATGACGGCGCCGCGCGGAGGGCCGCGCGTCGGACGCGGGCGGCTGCCTGGCCGCGCGCAGGCGGCTCAGCGCGTGTAGAACGACACCGCGGTGTCACCGTAGGCGCGGCTCGCGGCGCAGGTCAGCCCGGCGATCTCCGGGGAGGGATCGCGCCGCGCGTGCTCGAGGACGAGGCGCCCGGCCGGGGCGAGCAAGCCGAGCGGACCGGCGAGGCGCGCGGCGGCGGCGGCGGCCTTGGCCAGGACGGCGTAGGGGGGATCGAGCAGGGCGAGGTCGAAGGGGCCCTCGTCGCGGAGCAGATCGAGCGCGCGCTCGACGGGGAGCGGGACGACCCGCGCCGCCTCGTCGAGGCCGAGCGCGGCGAGGTTCTCGCGGAGCACGGCGAGCGCGGGCCGGCCGCTCTCGACGAAGACCGCGCGCCGCGCGCCGCGCGAGAGCGCCTCGATGCCGAGCGCGCCGGTGCCTGCGTACAGGTCGCAGACGAGGGCGCCCGTGACGTCGCCGAGCGAGGAGAACAGCGCCTCGCGCACGCGGTCCGCGGTCGGCCGCGTGCCCTCGCCGCGCGGCGCGGCGAGCCTGCGCCCGCCGAGCCGGCCGGCGATCACCCGCACGGTCGTCCTCCGGTCATCGCGGGCAGAGAGGCAGCGCTCACCAGCGGTACGTCGCGTCGAAGCCGCCCGCGCCGACGCCGACGCTGGGGCGCACGCTCCAGCCGGTGCGCTCCGCGGTCCGGCTGTCGCTCGTCACGAGCAGGTAGGCGCCGACACCCGCGGAGACCACCGCCAGCGGGTAGAAGACGTACTGGAGCCCCATGAACGTGTCCGCCTTCTCGCAGAGCCCGATGCCCGCGTCGGCCGTCCTCGCGTCGGCGTGGACGTCCCCCCGGATGGCCTCGCGCTGTTCGAGCGCGCACACGTCTTTGACGTTGGCGGGGAACAGCCCTCGGTACGCCGCGTACCGCGCGTCGCCCTGGATGCTCGCGACCTGAACCGAGCTGAGGATGGCGACGGACCCGAACACCGCCCCCGCGCCGAGGCCGATGAACCCGCCCATCCGCTTCCAGTTGGCCTGCGACGCCTCCGCCGGCATCTGGCTGAGCGCGACGTCCGTCGTCGTGACGGGCAGGACGACGACCGACGCCTGGGAGTCGAGGAAGCCAGCCGATTTGACGCGCACGCTGTGCGGCCCGGCCGTGACCGTGAAGGTCGCCTCGCCGTTCTGCACATGGCCGGCCGGCTTGCCGTCGATGAAGACGCTCGCCTGCGCGGCGCCCGTCCTCACGCGGAGCGAGCCGCTCGGCGGCCCGCCGGTCAGCGCCGCGATCGCGTCCGCGGCGATCTTGCGGAGCGGCTCGTCGTTGGCCTCGGTGAGGTTCGCGCTGTACTTCACCGGCACGCTCGATTCCGGCTTCCCGCGGGTCCAGAGGTGGAGATCGCCCTCGACCTCGGTGTCGCTCTTGCGGAGCATGCCCCAGAGATAGCGGTCGCTCTTGATCTGGTCGGCGATGCGGGTCTGGCAGCCCGCGTCGGGCCGATCGTCGCACTGGAGCGAGAGCGTGAGGACCTCGAGCGAGAAATCCCCCTCGCCGACCGACCACCCCGGGGCGTCCTTGATGGCGGTGCGGAGCGCCTGGGTCAGCGCGCCGGCCTGGTCGTACGCGTCGTCGGTCCGGAGCACGACGACGGTGATCGGCAGGGCAGTGGGCGACGGCTCTGCCGCCCGCGCGGCGCCGCTGCAGGCGAGGACGGCCAGCATGGCAGCGAGACCGGTCGTCTGTGCGCGCGTCATCATGCGGTCCTGGGCTCCACGCGCCCAAGTTACCCGTCCGGCGGCCAGGAACGCAATCCGTGAGCCGGCGAGGCGCTTCCGCGGCGCGATCGGGAATGACGAGGCGGCGCAGGACGAACTCGGCGGCGCATGGCGAGCTGGCGAGCCCACGCTGCGCGCGCGGCGTTTTTCGTTTCGCCCACGATTGCGCCGTGTCAGAGCGTCCTGGCGCCGGCCCGCGCTGCAGCGCAGGCCCCGCGCGCTTCTCTGCCCGGTCCATGAAGGTCCCCCGAACCATCTTCCGCGAGTACGACATCCGCGGCGCCGCCGAGCGCGACCTGACGAGCGATCTCGCCCGCGAGCTCGGCGCCGCGTTCTCTCTGCTCCTCGGACGCCAGCTCGCCGCGGGGGCGCCGCCCGGCCGGGGTCGGCCGAAGGTGGCGGTCTGCCGGGACGGCCGCCTCTCCAGCGACCGGCTGTTCTCCGCCCTCACGGACGGCTTGCTCGCGGGCGGCGCCGACGTGATCTCGGCCGGGGTCGGGCCGACCCCGCTGCTCTATTTCGCGGCGCACCACCTCCACGCCGACGGCGCGATCATGATCACGGCGAGCCACAACCCGGCGCCGGACAACGGGTTCAAGCTCATGCGCGGCAAGGCCTCGTTCTTCGGCAAGGACATCCAGGCGCTCGCCGACCTCATCGAGGCGGGCGGCAGAGGCGGCGGCAGCCCGGCGGCGGCGCGGGGCGCGCTCACCGAGGTCGATCTCGCGGACGACTACATCGCGGCCGTGCGCGCCGCGGCCCGCCTGGCCGGCACCGACGTCCGCTTCGTGATCGACGCGGGCAACGGCGCGGCCGGCCCGCTCGGCGTCCGCACGCTCGCGGCGCTCGGCTTCACGCCGGACGCGCTCTTCTGCGACATCGACGGCCTCTTCCCGAACCACCACCCGGACCCGACCGTACCCGAGAACCTCGAGGCGCTCCGCGCCCGCGTGCTCGCGACCGGCGCCGCGCTCGGCGTCGCGTGGGACGGCGACGGCGATCGGATCGGCGTGGTCGACGAGCGCGGCGAGGTGCTCTGGGGGGACAAGCTGCTGCTCCTGTTCGCGCGGTCGCTCCTCGCGGAGCGCCCCGGCTCGGCCGTGCTCGGGGAGGTGAAGTGCTCCGAGACGCTCTACGCCGACATCGCCGCGCGCGGCGGGCGCCCTATCCTCTGGAAGACGGGCCACTCGCTCATCAAGACCAAGATGAAAGAGGAAGGCGCCTTGCTCGCCGGCGAGATGAGCGGGCACATGTTCTTCGCCGATCGCTGGTTCGGGTTCGACGACGCGATCTACGCCACGGTCCGCTTGCTCGAGATCGTCACCCAGGCGCGGCGGCCCCTCGGCGAGCTGCTCGCGGACGTGCCGGAGACGTTCGCCACCCCGGAGATCCGCGTCGACTGCCCCGACGCCGTGAAGTTCGAGGTCGTCCGCCGCGTGACCGAGCACTTCCGCCGCGTCCGTCCGGTCGTGGACATCGACGGCGCGCGCATCGATTTCGGCGGCGGGGCGTGGGGCCTCTGCCGCGCTTCCAACACCGGTCCGATCCTTGTGCTGCGGTTCGAGGGGCGGTCCGTCGCGGACCGCGACGCCGTTCGCGCCGAGGTCGAGGCCGTCGTCACCGCCGCCGTCCGCGACGCCGTCGCCGCAGCCCCGCTCCCGTGACAAAGCCCGACGTCGATCAGCAGAGCGAGGCCTGGACGATCCGCCGCGTGATCACCTGGGCCACGGGCGACCTGAAGAAGCGAGGCGCGTCCTCGGCGCGCCTCGACGCCGAGCTCCTGCTCGGCAAGGTGCTGGGCCTCGATCGGGTCGGGATGCTCATCGACGGCGAGCGGCCGCTCGACCGGGCCGAGCTCGCCGCCTACCGGGAGCTGCACCAGCGCCGCCGCGCCGGCGAGCCGGTCGCCTACCTCCTCGGTGTGCGGGAGTTCTACGGCCGCCCGTTCCGCGTCGATCCGCGCGTGCTCATCCCGCGCCCCGACACCGAGATCCTCGTCGAGGTCGGCCTCGCTCGGACGAGGCACCTCGCGCTCTCGGCGCGCGTGCTCGACGTGTGCACCGGGTCCGGCTGCGTCGCGGTCAGCCTCGCGTGCGAGCGGCCGACCAGCCGCGTCGTAGGCGTCGATATCTCGGACGGCGCGCTCGCCGTCGCCCGCGAGAACGCGCTCCGCCTCGGCGCCGTCAACGCGGGGTTCCTGCGCTCGGATCTCTTCGCCGGCGTGCCGTCCGGCCTCCGCTTCGATCTGATCACCGCGAATCCGCCGTACATTCCGGACGAGGACGTGGCCGCGCTGCAGGTCGACATCCGCGGCTACGAGCCTCACCTCGCGCTCGCCGGGGGCCCCGACGGCCTCGTGTTCACGCGCCGGCTCGTCGCGGGCGCGCCCGCGTTGCTCGCCGGCGGCGGCGTGCTGGCCGTGGAGGTCGAGGCCGGCAAGGCGGGCGCCGTCGCCGAGCTCTTCGCCGCTGCGGGCTTCGGCGGCATCTCGAGGCACCTCGACTACGGCGGGCACGAGCGCGTCGTCTCCGGCGCCCTGCCCTGATCCGATCGCCCGCCGGCCCGCGCCGGCGAGGGCGGCGGGCGGCCGCGCAGCGGGCGCCGCCGTGAGGGCCGCGCAGCGGGCGCCGCCGCGAGGGCCGCGCAGCGTGCGCGCGCCTCCGCGAGGATGGGGCTGGCGCGCCGTATGCACTGCGACGCACCGCGAGGGCGGCGTGGCGCAGGCGGTGGCGGGGTTCGGCGGCGACCCGTGCGCCGCTTTCGCCCGCGCGTCCCGGGGGCGCGTTCACGCCGCGAGGGCGGAGAGGTGTCGCATGAGGCAAGTGGATCCCAGGCCGGAGAGCTCGACGGCCGATCTCGTGAAGGAAGCGATCTCCGAGGCCAGGGAGCTGATGCAGGTCGAGGTCGCGCTGGCGCGCGACGAGATGAACCAGGAGATCTCGCGGGCGAAGGCGTCAGGCATCGCGCTCGGCGCGGCGGTGGCCGCGGGGCTGCTCGGGGTCGCGCTGGTGCTCGTCGCGATCGCGCTGGCGATCGCGCCGGAGCCGCTGCCGGCGCTGCTGATCGGGCTCGCGTTCATCGCGCTGGCGATCGTGGTGGGCGTGGCCGGCTACGGGCGCGTGCCGAAGAGGCCGCTCGAGAGGACCCGGGGCCGCCTCGGAGCGGACGTCCGGCTGGTCCGGGAGCACGTCGTATGAAGGGGCTGAACGGCCAGCGCGCCGACTTCGAGCGGAGGGCGGACGAGCTGCGCGACCGGCTGCTCCACACGATCGAGGCGATCGATCTGCGGCGCCAGGCGCTCGTCGACGTGCGGTCGCGGGTGCGTGAGAGCGGCGCCGGGGTGGCCGCCGTGGGGCTCTTGCTCGCGCTCGCGGGCGGCGCGGCGGTGATCGCGCTCGTCAAGGAGGCGCGCGCGCGCGACCAGCGCCCGCGCAGCGAGCGCGTCCGCGCGCTCGTGCGCTACTGGAAGCACCCGGAGTGGGTGGCGCCGCGCGGCAAGCCGAGCATGCCCCGCGAGATCGGCCGGAGGATCCTGGTGGGCATGGCGACGTTCGTGGCGATGCGGCTCATCCGGAGCGGCATCCGGCTCACGCTGGCGCCGCCGGGTCGAGACGCGTGGGAGCGGCGGGGGCCGCTCGAGCTCGGCGACGCGGGGCTTGTGCGAGGGACCGGGCCGTCCGGTCAGGGCCCGGTGTAGAGGGCGGTGCGCCACCCCAGGTAGAACCCTGGCTGGCGGACCGAGGTGCTCCAGGTGTAGTCGGCGTAGAGCCACGGGCCCATCGCCACCTTCCAGAGCCGGATCCCCTCGTAGAACACGCCGAGCCCGAGGCGGGCCGGGAGGGCGCCGTCGATGACCTCGGCGCCGCCGTCGGCGTCGGAGGTCGTGTACGCGACGCCGGTGCCGGCGTCGAAGGCGACGCCGGCGTCCCTCCAGCCCTCCGCGAGCGAGAAGAGCGGGAAGACCTCGGTGTGGAACATGAACCCGCCGGCCAGCGAGGCGTGATCCGCGGCGCTCAGGCTGTGTCCGCCGAAGGCCGCGCCGAACGTGAGCCAGTCCGAGAGCGCGCCGCCGATCCAGACGTAGCCTCCGCCGCCGATCCCGACGCCGGTCTCCGTGTAATGGCGCTCGTATCCGATCTTCTGGACGTCGTTGGGGAACCCGGCGGCCCCTCCGAGCGCGAGGCCTCCGGCGATGCCCGCGGCGAGCCCGCTGCGCCGCGTGGCCGATCGGGGCGCGAACAGCGGGTCGGCGGCGGGCGTCTCTCCGGACGCCGCAGGCTGCGCCGCCGCGGCCGCAGGGAGCAGGCAGAGGCCAAGGAGCGCCGGCAGCGCGGACGCGCGCGCGCGTCGGAGGGGAGGACACGTCGCCATGGGCTCCCTTTCCTATACGATGACGCGGGGCTCGGCATCGCAATCCTGCGGCCCGTCGCGGACCGACGCGTGGGGCCTGACGGCGCGCGGTCGGGCGCGTCGGCCTTGGCCCGTGCGCCCGCCGTCCCGCCGAGGCGCCGCGGAAGACGGGGTTGCGGGAGGCGGAGAAGGGGTTGCGGGAGGCGGAGAAGGGGTTGCGGGAGGCGGAGACGACCTCGAGGAGAGCGGAGACGACCTCGAGGAGAGCGGAGACGACTTCGAGGAGAGCGGAGACGACTTCGAGGAGAGCGGAGGCGACTTCGAGGAGGGCGGAGGCGACTCTGAAAAATCAAGGACTGGACGCGCACTTACGCTGCTTCATCTCGACCCGCACGCCGGTCTCCCGCTGCTCCGACCGCCTCGCCCGGGCGGGGCGGCCTCGCCCCCTCGCCAAGCGAGATGCAGCGCTGACAGCTCCAGCACCCTCGTCGTCGTGCTCGGAACTTCGACGCCTGCGTCCCCGGAACGTCGCTTCCCCATGCACGGCGACTTTATCCACACCGCCCCCCTCCACAAGCACGCTTCGGAACGCGGTCTGCGGAGCGGCTACGTACGCACAGCCAGGAGGCAGCGAGGACCTCATACGTTTTGCGTGCTCTTACCGGCACGGCGCTCCTGCCCGATAATACTCCCAGGGCTGCTTGCTGCTCCGGTTGCTCTTGTCTGCGGCCGCGTCCGCCCGTACCTGTGCTCGCTTTGCATCGCGGGGCGCCAGCATGGCCCGACTCCATGTGCGTACGAGCAGAGGTTCAGATGGGCTGTGGGCGGCTCGTTCGAAGAGGGAACGATCGCCGATGAGCGAGAGAGCGATGAGGCGATCGCTCGCGAGTGCTTCTGCTTCGGAGCGATCGAGGGTCCACCCCTCCGGGCATCGGATCTGCGCGAGCACGTCCGGTCGCGGTAAAGACCGTGTCCGATCCTCTGCAATATTACGTAGAAACGACCGCGATTGATCGTCACCGATGGCGTGTGCCAAGGCGAGCGCAAGAGCGCGGAGTGACGTCTGCCCTCGCGCCCCCATCGCATCGTTCAGGGCGCCAAGTGGGTAAGGCGCGCCGACGTGCGCAGAAGCTTCTCCTAGCTCCAGGAGCGAACGAGGCAACGAGCGCAGGGCAGGCCCAGGGACTCGCAGCAACGAAAGCACGATTGCGCGGCGCTCGTCGGGAGGAATGTTCGATCTTGTGACCCATCGGCGGAGAGCTTCGAGGCCGCGCGTATCCCGCGTTCGTGCGAGGACCTCGGCGACGATATCTACCGGAGTGGAAGACGTCACTTCGCTACCGAGCGTCACGAATGCGGCTTCCCGAAGGGTTCGCCAATCAGGGCTGTTTACGGCCGGCAGCGGCGCTGTTCCCGCCGCAATGGCGAGGAAACGGGAAAGCCTGTCCTCCTGTGCCTGAACCGGTATCGGCGCCGCATCGAGAGGAGGCGGAGAAGTTGCGATCGTCCTGCTAGGCGCGAACGCTTCCGGCGGCGACTCACATCCGAGAGGTAGACTCAAGGACCCTGCGATTACAAGCGCAATGCCTTGGACCCTCATACGTAAAATGAATCTCGCAGGAACCGTTCCAAAAACGTCGTCAGTATGGGAGGCGGAAAGGTCCTATATCCGCCGAAGATCGCGAACTGGTGCCGCGTATCGTCGTCGAAACGCATGTCGGGAGCTTCCTTCACCACGTGATCCCAGTAGGGGTTGTCGCCTTGTTTCCAGCCATCTTCGGTGAGTGGTACGGTGGTCACGCGGGGCAGAGGGTCTGGTGACGTAATGCCGGCCATCTGTTTCACGGTCCGCACGATGCTCTCGTTCGCGACCATACGGTATGCGCCGCCCACGAGGCGCAGGCGCGACTCGGGCCGTGACATGGCCCATTGTACAATGGTGCCTGCATAATCGGCAGTTCCCGTGGCGTCGAACCCGTACACTTCATCGGTGCGTTGGATCGTACTTCGAAGCGCAGGCCAAAGCCCATCGCCGCCGCGGCTGAAGCCCGACAATCCGAGTCGCCCCAGGTGAACCTGGCTGACTCCACGGCCGATGCGCTGCTCGGCCCAGAGTAGGTGGAGCGCGGCTTTGAGGAGCCCGGGGAGGCCAGGCTTGATGGCTTCGCCAAACTGGGCGCCGCTCGGCCATGGGTGTATCATCACCACCGCTTTCTTGGACTCAACGAGCGACTTTTCGAAGCTGCAGCGAATCAAGTTATACCGCTGTGTTCCGTCAATGTAGTCGCGTTCCCAATAGGGTACGCTCAGGTCGCTCTTAGGAGCTAGGAGGTAACGGGCGAGCGCGCTCATCTGGTGGGGCTGATTTACGGCCGTGTAGGGATATGAGGCTGGCCGGAAGAACACCAGCGTGGCGATCGATGACATGGATGATGTTTGGCAGATGTCAGGAATGCTCGCGAACCAGATGAGGGGGGTTCCTTGCGTATACCCCAAGACACAAAGGCTCGTGCCAGGTTCGTGCTCCTTTTGGTAATAGGACCAATTTTGTGCATAAGCGGCCCAGAAGGGCGTAATATTCACGAACGTCGTGCGTAGCGAGATCACGGCAACGCCATTTTTGTTCGCTGCGGCGGCAACGTTCACGAGCGGGTGCACACCCTTATAGGCCGCGATCAATTCGGGAACCACTTTCGTCCCGTCTTCGACACGAAAGGGCTGGTCAATGCGAAGCACCTCATGTTGTTGGGGAGGCACGTCCATCTGGGGTTGTTGGGGAGGCATGCCAACGACCCGCCCAAAAGATGCGGAGAAGCGTGCTCGCAGGACGAAGCGTCGCACGCCATCCGGAAGTTCGAACTCCCGCCGCCCGAGAGCGCTTGCGGAGGGGAGTACGGGAGTGTTGTCGACTTCGACATGCACATCTGCGAGCGCGTCGGGGAGGAGCGGCGATGCTTCGCCGCTCCAGGTGATGTAAACCTTAAGGCTCATGCGATCTTGACGTCTTCCACGCGCTCGTTGCTGGGCTCTGTGGGATCGACCCACCCTTCGAGTACGAGTGCTGCCATGTTCGCGCGGAACCACAACTCCTCGAGAAAGGGTGGAGGCGGGCGTGCGGGCACGGGTTCCGGAGAGCGAAGCAACCCTTCGAGCCATTGAAAAACGGTTCCCATGTGACCATCGAACAGCGCCTGGTGGACTGTGTCAATAGGCGCTTCAATCCAAACCGGCGGCGACCGCGATGGGGGAGGCTCATAATCTTCAGGGGGAGGTGACGCGAGCGGCAAGGAAACCCAGCTTGGGACGGCTTCTGCCGGCATTCTCAAAACATCGCCGGGAAATAGCAGGTCCGGCGAGCGTCCTGGATAATTCGCCCTGTTGAGGTCCCAAATTTCTTTCCACCGCGATGCGTCCCGAAAATAACGCTTTGCGAGCAAGCTCAAGTTATCGCCTGGTTGCACGGTGTACAGGTCAGGTGGCGCCCAAGGGCTTGTGGCCGAAGGTGGTGGTGCAACTCGCGACGGAGTTATCGGTTTGGTCTCTGCAACTTTCTCATACACGATCGCCACCGCGTCGAGTGCGTTGGCGTGCAGAGCAAGGTGGTGGGTTTGTTTGTCCTGCCTTAAGTGAGCCGGGACTGCGTCCTTAGCGACATAAAGATTCTCCCAATCTGCGGACTGGAAAGCATAAACGATATCCGTGCGCGTCACGATCATGAGCCGCTGCGGCTCGCCATCGGGTAGGATGATTGGCTCGTGGAGGCGTGTCGGCAGACGGATGTGCCACCCTTCGCCTTCAGGCAAGGGTCTGCTGCGCCGAGGGCGGTTTTCGTGTCCTTGCATCGCTTTCGCGAGGTCTATCTTGTCTTCGATGCGCGCGCTCCCAAAACCGGGTGCCGCGTCGCTCACGCGAACGCGCCCGCTTCCGTCTGTGATGTGCGTCGCGGTGCTGAGGGGAGTTGAGACGACGATCTTGACGCCGACGATTGGAACATCACGCTCATCGAGAACGATTATCTCGTAAAAGGAGCGAGTGGGAAGGTCCGTTGTCGGTGCGTTCTTTGGAGAGGGGCGAGGGACCTCTGCATCAGGTCGAAGGATGCCGGCGGCGGTCTGGACCGACCGAATGCGGTAGGCCACGAGCGCGCCATCTTCGAGCGCCCGGCGGACTTTGACCTTCCACTGTGCTGTGGCACCCAGCGCCTGTGCGCTCGACATGTTGCCGAGCGCATCGCAGATATCGAGAAGCAGGTGCCTGCTCCTCAGGTCATCGGGAAACCACGAATCGACCCACGACGACGCTTCCAACGGGGATAGCGGAACGGCCTGCTCGTGAGGTCGGTTGTTGAATCGCTGCACGAGCAATATCGCGTCTGCCAAGCCACCTACACGCCATTCTCGACGCATGGTTAGAAAACCTCGAGTCTACCTGTCGATGTCTGGAAAAGGGAGTAAACCGAGGGCATTCCGAAATGTCAAGGCTAGGCTGGCGGGGCGGAGCCCCAATCCTTCAGCGCTCGCGAGTGTGGGTGGCCACGCGGATCCGCGGGAATTGGACGCGAACTAGCCCCCGGAGATAGCTCGCTGGCGCGATGGACGTCGACGCGCGTGCCCGAGTCGCGCCGGTGGTGCCCTACTCGTTCTCGCACTCCTTGACGCAGAACGCTACGTGCGCGCCACCAGCGCCGCAGCCTGCCGCCGCCAGGAGCAAGAGCGCGAATGCCGCTTCTTTCATGGCGCTCAACCTACGCCTGGCCTTGCTCGGAGACCAGAGGGATCCGGTAATGGTCGCAGGTGCCTGGCGAGAGTCCACATGAAGGTGGGGAGATCATGGATCCCCTCTTCCCGGATTCACGTTCAGTAACAACCACGAGCACGAGCACGACCATGACCGCGCCGGACGAGGAGGCGACGGACGGCGAAGACCAAGGCGACGAGGCATGCTCGGGCCGCGCAGCGCGCGGAACTCGCTGCATCGAGCGCGGCGCCCGGGCGTTCGCGCTATAGTCCCGCCGTGACGCACGAAGCTTCCCTGGAGCGGGCGCCGGCGGGCGGGATCGTCCTCCGGTGGCTCGTCGGACTGCGCTGGGCGGTGTTCGCGCTGCTCGCGGCGACCCTGGCCGTCGACGAGGCGCTGTTCGGCTATCATGTGCGGTACGGCATCGCCGTGCCCATCCTGGCGCTGGCCGCCGGGCTCAACCTCGCCCTCGACCGGCGGGTGCGGTCCGATCAGGGCGCGCAGAGCGCGCTCGTCGCCGGCGTCGTGGCGCTCGACCTCGTCGCGATCGCCGGCGTCCTCGCCGCGTCGGGCGGCGCGGGCAACCCGTTCAGCGCCCTCTTCTTCGTGCACGTCGCCCTCGCCGCGGCGCTCCTGCCGCCGCGGACGACCTTCGCGCTCGCGGCGCTCGCGGCCTGCCTCTTCGCGGCGCTCTTCGCGCTCCCCACCGGCGCGTGCTGCCCGAGCCACCCGGAGCACGGCGCGTTCTCCGCCCACCTCTACGGGATGCTCCTCGCCTTCGTGCTGAGCGCCGCGCTCGTCGCCCACGTGCTCCTGAAGGTCCGCCGCGCGCTCGACGAGAGCGCGGCCGAGAACGCGGCGCTGCGCCGGCGCGCGGAGGAGGCCTCCCGCTTCCAGGCGCTCGGCGCGCTCGCGGCCGGCACCGCCCACGAGCTCGGCACCCCGCTCGGCACCATCGCGGTGCTCGCCGGCGAGGGCCTCCGCGACCCCGCGTCGAGCGAGGCCGCGCAGCGCCGCGCCCGGACGATCGCCGAGCAGGTCGAGCGCTGCCGCGTGGTGATCGCGCGCATGCGGGCGGACGTCCGCGCGAACGACCTGCGCGCCGGGGTCGACGTCGGCGACGCGGCCCTGCGCGGCGTGGAGGCCTGGCAGGCGGCGCACCCCGGCGTCGCGGTGGAGGTGCGCGGCGACCTCGCGCCGCGCCGCACGGTGCCGCTCGACGCGGCCGACGTCGAGGCGGCCCTGTTCGCGCTGCTCGACAACGCGCTCCAGGCGCTCGGGCCGAGCCCCGCGGCCGCCGGGCCGATCGTGGTCACCGTCGGGGACGAGGGGGGCGCGCCGGTGATCAGCGTCGAGGACGGCGGCGTGGGCATCGCGCCGGGCCTGGAAGGGCGGCTCGGCGAGCCGTTCGTGACGACCAAGGCGCCCGGCGAGGGCATGGGCCTCGGGCTCTACCTTGTGCGCACGCTCATCGAGCAGGTCGGCGGCTGCCTCACCGTGTCGCCGAGGCAGGTGTCTGGCGAGGGCGGCCCGCGCGGCACGCGCGTCGCGCTGCGCCTCGCGCCGGTGGACTCATGAGCTCCGAGGCCGCAGGCGAGCCGACGTTGCTCATCGTCGACGACGACGCCACCTTCCGGACCGCGCTCGGGCAGGCGCTCGGCAAGAGCGGGTTCGCGGTGTCCCTCGCCGGCACCGCGGAGGAGGCCGCGGCGATGGCGCGGGAGCAGGTGTTCGAGTACGCGCTCGTCGACGTCCGCATGCCGGGGCAGAGCGGCATCGACCTCGTGGGGGCGCTGCGGAGCATGGATGACGGCATCCGTATCGTTGTGTTCACCGGATACGGCACGATCGCGAACGCGGTGGCGGCGATCCGGGCCGGGGCGGTCGATTACCTGACCAAGCCGGTGGACGCGGCCCGGTGCGCGCGGTCGCTGCTCGGCTTCGCCCCCGCCGCGCGCGGCGATGACGACGAGGACCTGCCGTCGCTCGAGCGGGTGGAGTGGGAGTACCTCCAGCGCGTGCTCGCGGACTGCGAGGGGAACATCTCGGAGGCGGCGCGCAAGCTCAGGATGCACCGCCGCTCGCTCCAGCGGAAGCTCTCGCGGCTGCCGCCGAGGTCGTGAGGGCGGTAAGCGGTAAAGGAGACGGCCCGCGAGGAGGGGCGGTTCCGCTCGATCGAGCGGGCCCTATGGAGATGCCATGGCCTACAAACCCATCGAGTCCTACGGCGTCATCGGCGACATGCACTCCGTCGCGCTGGTCGGGATGGATGGATCCATCGACTGGTGCTGCCTCCCCCACTTCGACTCGCCGAGCGTGTTCGCGGCCATCCTGGACGACGAGCGCGGCGGCCGCTTCGCGATCTCGGCGGAGAACGGCGCGTCGCGCAACAAGCAGATGTACATGCCCGACACAAACGTCCTGCTCACGCGGTTCCTCGACGTGGACGGGGTCGGCGAGGTCTGCGATTTCATGCCCATCCACCGGGACACGTACGGCGCCTATCGCCGCGGGATGCACCAGATCGTCCGCGTCGCGCGCGCCGTCCGCGGCGCGGTGCGCTTCCGGCTCGCCTGCCGCCCCGCGATCGACTTCGCCCGCCGCCCCCACCGCGTGATCCTCGACGACCCGCGCGGCGCCGTCTTCGACTCCGATGGCCTCGACCTGGCGCTCGTCAGCCCGGTCCCCCTGTCGAGCGACGGCGCCGGCGGCGTCACCGCCGACTTCGTGCTGCAGCCCGGCGAGTCGGCCACGTTCTCGCTGCGCCAGGTCGAGGACTGGACGGCCAACGCCGATCTGCTCGCCACGCCGATCAACGGCGAGGACGCCCTCCGGCGCACGGTCGCCTTCTGGCGGTCGTGGCTCGCCCGCTCGCGCTACAAGGGGCGCTGGCGCGAGATGGTCGATCGCTCGGCGCTCGTCCTCAAGCTGCTCACGTTCGAGCCGACCGGCGCGATCGTCGCCGCGGCGACGACGAGCCTGCCCGAGGAGATCGGCGGGGTCCGCAACTGGGACTATCGCTACGTCTGGGTGCGCGACGCCGCGTTCACCCTCTACGGCTTCCTCCGGCTCGGCTACACGGAGGAGGCAGCGCGCTTCATGGAATGGCTGAGCGCCCGCGTCAGCGAGGAGGACGGCCCCACCGGGCCGCTCCAGCTCATGTACGGTATCGACGGACGCCACGAGCTGCCCGAGGTCGCGCTCGGCCACCTCGACGGCTACCGCGGGTCGCGGCCGGTCCGCGTCGGCAACGGGGCGACGAAGCAGCTCCAGCTCGACATCTACGGCGAGCTCATCGACTCGGTGTACCTGTTCGACAAATACGGTTCTCCCATCTCTTATGACTTCTGGCGCGAGCTCCGGCGCATGGCCTACTGGGTGTGTCAGAACTGGGAGCAGTCGGACGAGAGCATCTGGGAGGTGCGCGGCGGCAGGCAGCAGTTCGTCTATTCGAAGCTCCAGTGCTGGGTCGCGCTCGACCGGACGCTGCGGCTCAGCGACAAGCGCTCTCTGCCGCTCGACTGGCAGCGCGTCGCGTGCACGCGCGACGACATCTACGAGGCGATCATGGCCCGCGGGTGGGACGCGCAGCGAAGGACGTTCGTGCAGGCCTTCGGCGCGACCGCGCTCGACGCGAGCAACCTGCTCATGCCGCTCATGCGCTTCATCTCCCCCACCGATCCGCGCATCCTCGGCACGCTCGACCGCACGCTCGAGGAGCTCGCGAGCGACACGCTCGTCCACCGCTACGAGCTCGGCAAGGGCGCAGGCGACGGCCTGACCGGCAAGGAGGGCACGTTCAGCATCTGCACCTTCTGGCTCGTCGAGGCCCTGGCGCGCGCCGGCCGCCTCGATGACGCGCGCTTCATCTTCGAGAAGATGCTGACGTACGCCAACCACCTCGGGCTCTACTCCGAGCAGATCGGGCCGAGCGGAGAGCTGCTCGGCAACTTCCCCCAGGCGTTCACCCACCTCGGCCTGGTCAGCGCGGCGTTCTACCTGGATCGCGCGCTCGGTCAGGGCGGCTGAAGATCGGATGCGGGGTCCTCGCGCGCGCTCCGCCGGCGATCGGCGGGGCGTGGCTCGCGCGCGAGCGGTGGGAGGGCGGGAGCAGCCGCCGGCAGCCCGGGATATCCAACCCCGGACTGCCGGCGCTCACGAGCCCCGTCGAAGGAGGGGCGCTGGCGCGGCGCCGAGGGATCCAGAGGCGTAAAGCCCCTGGTGCGCCGGCCGGCGTTGTGGGGTCAGATCACCAGCCCCAGTTGCCGAAGCCGCCGCAGCCGCCGAAGCCGCCGAAGCCGCCGAACGGAACGATGGCCGTCGTGCAGCTCGTGAACGACGAGACGATGGCGCCGCCGCCGAAGCCGCAGCCGCCGAAGCCGCCGAGGCCGAAGCCGCCGAGGCCGCCGAGGCCGAAGCCGCCGAGGCCGAAGCCGCCGCACCGGCCCTCACGCTGCCCGGTCTCCTGCCCGACCGCGCCCGTCTGGCCGAGGCCGACCTGTCCGAGCTGCGCCGGCCCGCCCTGCCCGATCTGCGCGGGGCCGCCCTGTCCGATCTGCGCGGGGCCGCCCTGTCCGATCTGCGCCTGCGAGAGCTCGCCCGTCTGCCCGAGGCCGAGCTGCGCCGGCCCTTGCTGCCCGTAGCCGCCCTTGCCCGGGAGGCCCTTGGACGGGTACTTGCTCGGAAACTCACCCTTGCCGGGCAGCGCGCCCTTGCCGGGGCTCATCGGAATGCCCTTCGAGGGCAGACCCTTGCTGGGGGGCAGACCCTTGCTGGGGGGCAGACCCTTGCTGGGCATCTGGCCGACCTGCGCGGGACCCTGCGAGGGCGTGTACCCGCCGCGCTCGTCCGCCTCCAGCGCGCTGTTCGCGGAGTCGACGCTCTCGTCATCCATGTTGAAGTCGTCGTCCGCGCCGACCGCGCAGCCGGCACCGAGCGTCAGCACCATCGCGAGACCCATCGTCTTGTGAATCGAGATCATTGGTCCTCCCCGGTGTCCCTGTTGAGCCTTGCGGCCCCCGAACACCTTGGTGCACCCAAGAGCAGGCTGTGTGCCTTGCTCTTCTGTGCAGAGGCTGCCGCTTCGATCAGCATGGATTCGCGGGATGGCGTCCGCGAATCTGGCGCTCCTCGGATCTGCGCTCCTCTGGGATTTCTCCGCGATTCAATCGCGGTGGATCCGGGCGAGCGCGGCGCTCTGCGGAGCGGCGTCGCGCTCATGATGGATAGGATAGAAGGAGCCCCGCCGCGCGCCGCGCGCTCGCGCGGGAAGAAGGAAGACGCGAGCGCGGCGCCCTGCAGCGCGGATCGCGCGCTCACGCGCGGTGGCCGCGGCGAGCGGAGGTGTTCTCAAACAGGTAAAACCTCCCTCCGGAATCGGAAAAGAGCGGGCTCGCGCCGCGTCGACATCGAGGGATGCAAACGAGCGTCTTCGGACGCAAATGGACGTCGTCGGACGTGATCGGACGTGATCGAACGCAAGCGGATGTGATCGGATGCAAACGGACGTGATCGGGCGCGCCCATGGGCGCCGTCCGAGCGAGACACGCGCGCTGCGCCCTGCCTGCTCAGCGCCTCGCGTTCCGACACGTTTGTGCATTTCTCTGCTCGTGAGAGCGGAATTGTCGGCCCCGGTCGGAACCGTCCGTCGACGTGCGACGCGATGCGGCGAGCGGGCGACGATGCCGCCCGCGTCGCAATAGACCGCTCTATCTCCTGCGCCGCTTTCCTGCTCTGGTGACGGACGGAGTCGCAGCGGCTGTCATTCCCACTTGCGCAGGACGCTCTGTAAATGGTCCAGTGGTGGATGTCGGAGACGGGGAGGGCGCATCCGAACGTGTAGTTTGCCCCACGGCTCTCGATAATTCGAAGGCGGGTTGTCTCATGTCGTCCGGGACGCTGGCTCCTCGGCAGCGTGCTCGGCGTTGGCCGAACGGCGGCGGCGGAGCGCCGGATCGAGCTGCCCTGGCGAGGTTTGCAGGATCGGCGCGCGTCGGTCGCGGCGCCGCAACAGAGCAGAAACATGTCTCAGCGTCGCATTGCGGCCGTCGCCGCGTATCTCCCGGAGCGCGTCGTCACGAACCAAGAGCTCATCGCCAGCTACGGTGTCCCTCACTCTGCGGACTGGCTGCAGGAGACGACGGGGGCCGCGGAGCGGCGCTTTGCCGGTGTGGCGGAGACCACACTTTCCATGGCCGCGGCGGTGCTGCGGGAGCTCATCGAGGTGGGGCGGCTCCGCGATCCCTTCGTCGATGTCCTCATCATGACGAGCGACGACGGCGAGGCAGGGGACGCCGGCGGGGCAGAGCTCGCCGCGTGCATGGCCGGCCTCGTGCCCGCGCTGACGATCGATCTCTCGCCCGCTCAGGGCGGCTTCGCCGCGGCCGTCGAGGCGGCGAATCGGCACCTCGACAGGGGGTGTCGGCGCGTGCTCATCGTGGCGAGCGAGGTGCGGTCGCGGCGCCTGCGCGCGGGGCAGCCGTGGGGCAACCACCAGATCACGGAGATCCTGGGAGACGGCGCCAGCGGCGTGCTCCTCGAGCGGGTCGACGGCCTCGGGGCCGACGTCCCCCCGCGCTGCGCCGAGCCGCCCCCGTCTCGCGGCTCCGCGCCTTGCTTCGCCGCGGCTCACGCGAACCGCGGATAGACCTCCTCCTCGAACAGCGCCTTCACCTGGTCCCCGGGGGCCTCTGCCACGAACTCCTCGTAATCCTCCCGGACCGGCACCCGGTATCCGCCCCTCCACGGCGCGACCGCGTTGAGCCACGCCGTGTGGAGGGTCAGCCCCGGCCGGAACGCCGGGTGTCCCAGCTTGCAGAGCGGCCCTCGGGCCAGGTTCGTCGCGTCGAAGATCCAGACCTCGGCGCGGCACGGCGTCGCGACGAGCGCGACGACATACCCGTCCGTGTCGGCCCCGCTCCCGCCGCGCCGCGGCACGAACTGCAGCGAGCTCAGCCAGCACCCGACGGCGCGCCGCGGGAACTCGTAACGATCCTCGATCCGCATGGCGCGGTGGTTGAACCGGAACAGGCTGTCGGGGTGGCCGCCTTCCGCGCGCATCCGCCGGAGCGCGGGGAGGGGGAGCGACCTGTGCGGGTGCGCCGCGTAGAGCCGGTCGATGAACTCGGTCGACAGCTCGTCCCATATCCCGCCGCCGCGCCAGTAGACGTTCTCCAGGCGCTCCGGCGGCATCCACGACGCGCCGGTCTCCCGGTACGCGTAGAGGCCGACGCCGAGCGCCCGCGCCGCGTCGGCGAACACCGCCTGATCCACGACGCGCTCGGTCGCCGCGTCGAGGGTGTACCGGCCGATCCGGTTCACGTCCGCCTGCCCGAGCGGGAACAGGCCGCGCAGGCGCGGCGGCGCCGGCGTCTTGTCGGCCGCGTGCCGGTCGCAGGGCCGCAGCCACTCCCCGTGATCGGTGGCGCAGTTGTGCGCCGCGTGCACGGTGATGCGATCCCCCGCGTCCTCGTAGTCGACGAGGAAATGGAGCGTCTCCAGCGGGACGACGATCTTCTTCACGGCGACCGGCCCGCCGCCCGGCCGCAGCGCGTCCCGCCGGATCAGGTAGAACGTGGTGCTCGGCTCGTGGGGCATCGTCAGGAGCGAGCGGAGGAGGCGCTCGACCCCGGGGCTCTCCCTGGGGCTCCGGAACGCCACGCTCTCCAGGCCGATCCTGAAGGCGGTGTCCGCGAGCACGACCCAGCGCCGCGTCAGCCCGATCTGGTGCACGCTCTGCTCGATGCGCAGCGGCGCGCCGCTCGGCAGCACCAGCGTGTGCCGCTCCGGCTCGTTGTGCCCGTCCCACCGCAGCAGATGCACGAAATCGCCCGCCGGCTCGTCGAGCGCGACGCCGCCGAAGCGCGACGCCTGCCGCGCGAGGAGCTCGCCCGGCCCCGGCGGCGCGCTCGGGCGGAAGCGCGAGGGCAGGAGCTCGAGCGCGCGCTTCGCGAACGCCTCGATCCGATCGGCCCTCGGGCGGACGAGCTGCTGCTCGATCATCGACGCGGCCGCCGCCGCGAGCCGATCCCAGGAGCGCGGGAGCGCGCCGAGCTCATCGAGCCGCGGCAGCGACGCCACGAACAGGTGGAGGAGCGAGCGGCCGTAGTTGACGGTGAGCAGCTCGCCTCGCTCCGCGTCGAAGCACGGGTGCGCGGTCGAGAGCGTCATGGGAAAGGGATGATCGACGGGCGCGGCCGGGTACCATGTGCTGTTGCGCCCGACCGGCGTGACGAGCTCCAGCGTGGCCGGGTCGATCTCGTAGGGCCTGCCCGTGTCGCTCGTGACGAGCAGGCGCGCGGGCGCGCGCGGCGCGTGCATGGGCACGAACGCCGTGTTGAGGTGGTTCCGCAGGCCGAGGTGGGGCGAGAACCGGAGCAGCCCGGCGTCGCGGAAGCCGAGCGCCTCGAAGCGCGTGCCGGGGCGCGAGGCGGCGTCCGCGTGATAGCAGGGCGTGCGCGCGATCTTCGAGGTCAGCCGGACCGCGCCGCCGCGGCCGAAGTCGAGCCGGTAAATCATCCCATTGCCATTGAGGATCGGCGCGCCGTCCGCTCTGGGCAGGTCGCCGTCCACCGAGCCGACGGGCCCGATCGCGAACACGTGGCCCGTGAGGTCCCTGGGCACGCCGCCCGAGTGCGATGAGTCCAGGACCGTGAGCTCGACTTTCGTCAGCTCTTCCGTGCTCGCTGCCATCAATGCATCGGGGACGCGCTGGCGCATGACGACCTCGGTCACACAAAGCTACGCCAATCCGCGCGCCGCGTGGTGCCGCGCTGCGCCGCGCGCCCCCGAATGCTCCCTCCATCGTTCACCCCGCCGTGATTCCCGCCTGGGACGGACGCGCGCTGGCGGCCGGCGCGGCGCCGCGTGCCCTGCATTGTGCTGCGGCGCCGCGCAGCTGCCCTGGTTTTCCGCGCATTGGCGCCGTCTCGGCGGCTTGCGAAGGTGCTTGTCGGCCCCATCTGTACCCGTGATCAGGAGGCACATGTTCGACCAGGGGCTGACAGTCCTGCGGATCCGTGGAATCCCGATACGGCTGCACATCACATTGCTGATATTCCTGCCGTATGTCGCCTATGTGGCGTCGTCGCAGTTCTCGGTGATCGCGACGTCGCTCGGGATCCCGCGCGAGGAGCTGCGCCTGCCGCCGCTCGCCTGGGGGGCGATCCTGGCTGTCGGGCTGTTCGTCGCGGTGCTGGCGCACGAGATGGCCCACTCGCTCGTCGCGCTCAAGAACGGCATCCGGGTGCGCGCGATCACGCTGATGATGCTGGGCGGCGTCTCGCAGATGGAGCGCGATGATCCCGAGCACGAGGCGTGGATGGCGTTCGCCGGTCCGCTCATGAGCTTCGGTATCGCGCTCGGCAGCTACGTCGCGTATCGGCTGCTCCCGGTGTCGGCGGAGATCGGCGCGGGGCTCCTGGCCTTTGCGATCACGAACGCGCTCCTCGGCGCGTTCAACCTGCTGCCGGCCTTCCCGATGGATGGCGGCCGGGTGCTGCGCGGGCTGCTCCTGCGCCGTCTCGGGCGGACCCGCGCGACGCGCGTCGCGACCTCGATCGGCAAGGCGATGGCGGTGGCCTTCGGGCTCTTCGGGCTGCTGTCGTGGAACGTGATCCTCGTGCTCATCGCGGCGTTCGTCTACATGGGGGCTTCGGCCGAGCAGGCGCGCTCCAGCACGAACGAGCTCCTCCGCGGCATCCCGGTCGCGCGGTTCATGACCGACCGGCTCGGCGAGGCGTATGCGGACGAGAGCCCTCGCGCGGTGGCCGAGCGGCTCCTGCGCCACAACCTCGTCGGCGCGCGGGTGATCGACGATCCCCGGGACGGCGAGGGGCGCCGCGAGATCGGCGTCGTCACGGTCTGGGATCTCGCGCGCCAGCTGCAGGGCGGCGCCGCGCCGGCGACGGTGGGCGCGGTGATGCCCGTGGATGTGCCGAGAGCGCACGCGGACGACGACGCGTCCCGCTCGTTCGACGCGCTGGCGAGCGGCGAGGCGAGCGCGGTCGCGGTGCTCGACGAGGGGGAGCGCGTGATCGGCCTGGTGACCTCGGCGGAGATCCAGCGCGCGCTCGCGCTCGCCGGCGCGCTCCGCGCGGCCCGCTGAGCGCCGCGTCGGCCGAGATCTCGAGTCGCGCAGCGCTGGCACTCGCGTTGCTGAGTCGCGCCCCGAGGAGCAATGACGTGAAGCAGAGCAACAACGTGACTCCGCCCGTGCGAGGGCGGTCCAGATCTCTCGGTGTGACGAGGGCCTCGCTCGCCGCGGCTGCGCTCGCGGCCGGCGCCTCGCTGCTCATGGGGTGTATGGGCACGGTCGGGACCGAGGGTGGGTTCGTCGTGTCCGGCGTTCCGGCGGTGCGCGCCGAGGTCGTCCCGGTGGAGATCGCCGCGTATCCGCGCGTCTACTTCCGTGGGACGTTCGCGTACCTGGTCGACGGTCGCTGGTTTTACCCGACGAACCGGGGCTGGGTCATCTTCGAGCAGGAGCCCAGGGAGCTCCGGAACTACAGGCAGACGTACGAGACGTCGCCGCGGTACGTGCCTGAGCGCGAGCTGAGCTTTCCGCGCGAGCGGGGGCGCCGTTACTACACACCGCGCTGACGGCGAGGCAGCATCGAAAGGACGGGTACGAGGATGAATCAGGAGAAGAGCGTCTTTCCCCTCTGCGGCCTCGCGCTATCGAGCCTCCTGGCCATGGGCTGCTTCGTCGATGTGGGGCCCAGCGCCCAGCGCCGGCCCCGGCCTCAGCCGGCCGTCGGTAGCCTCACGGTGGAGTGGACCGTGGCCAACCGGACCGACACGCGGGTCTGCTCCCTGTACGGCCGCGGAGGAGCGGATTTCGAGCTGGTCGTCTACCGGGGCAGCCGCGAGGTGGCGAGAGAGTACGCCCGATGCGAGGACTTCAGCATGACCCTGGATCTCCCGCCCGATGACTACACCGCCATCGCGACGCTCGTGGAGCGGGGCAGCGAGCGCCCCGTCACCACGACGCTGAAGCTGGACGCCATCGACATCGTGAACGGCGCTGAGCTCAACCTCGATGTCGACTTCCCATCGAGCTCGTTCCTGCGATAGCGGCTAACCCGATCGCGGGATCGTGAGGCGCACCCGCGTCTCCCCGCGCGGCCCGTCCTCGATGGCGATACCGTAGTTTGTGTGCGCGGCGATCGCGTGCGCCGCGATGAGCGGCAGCGCCGGCGGCCGGCCCTGCGCGACCGCCTCGAAGTCGCGGCTCAGCACGACGCTCCGCGCCGCGGCCGGGAGCGGCGGGCCGGCGTCGTCGAAGGTGATCTCCACCCCGCTCGGGCCCTCGGAGAGGGTGACGAGCACCTCGCTGCCCGGCGGGGACGCGCTGATGGCGTGGTCGAGCAACGCGTGCAGCAGCACGGTCAGCGCGCCTTGCGGCACCACCTCCTGCGTGGTCTCCGGCGCCTCGACCACCACGCGCACGTCGTGGCGGGCCGCGCGCGCGAGATCGTCCTTCACGACGTCGCGCAGCACGTCGGCGACGTCGCAGTGGCGCGGGAACTCGTGGAGCGGACACGAGCCCAACCTGGCGAGATCGCTGACGATCTCGGACGCCGCGGTCACGTGGCGCCCCACCGAGGAGGCGGTCTCGCCGGCGTCGCCGCCGTGGGTCCGGAGCGGCGCGATGTCGCGGCCGATCGCCGACAGGATGCCGCGCAGCTGCGTCCCGAGCACGCGCACCGCGGCGACGAGCACCGCGAGGCTGTCGCCGCTCGGGGGCAGGTGCGACACCGGCTCGCTGCCGCCGAGCCGCGAGAGGACGCCGGACAGCGACCCCCGCTCGCGCTCGCCCTCGGCCCGCGAGAAGACCGCGGCGAGCTCGCGCGCGTAGGCCTCGCCCTGCGCCTGCGCCGCGGCGAGCTCCTTCTTGAGGCTCTCGACCTCGAGGCGCTGGAGATCGACGTCGGCGGGCAGCGTCAGCGTCTGCATCTGGCCGTCGAGCTCGAGCCGGCCGCCGTAGCGCAGCGCCATGCGCGACAGCCACACCCGCTCGGTCTCGAAGTTCACCGGCGTCTCGGGGCCGAGGTTGACCCGGACGCTCACCTCGTCGCCGACGCGGTGGATGCTCACCTCGGGCGCCCCGGTCAGGCTCGTGGGGTCGCCGCCCTGCGCGATGAGCACCTGGAGCATCCGCCGGAGCTCGGTCTCGTCGCCGAACACGGTGGTCCCTTCGCCCATCTCGATCTGCACGCGCGCCTCGGGCGCGACCTCCCAGAGGAGCGCCGTCAGGTCGACGCGGCCGCGCCGCCCGCGCGGCATGGGGCGGCCGTGGAGGGAGGCGAGCATGCTCACCGCCTCATCGAGGCGGTTGAGCGTGCTCTCGACGCCGCCCGAGCTGTCGTCCGGCGACGGCGACGGCGGCGGCGCGCTCTCGGTCGCGATCATCCCCACGCCCTGGCGGAGCTTCTGGGCGGCGCTCCGCGCCTCCTGGGCCAGCAGCCACGTCAGCTCGGGTCGGGTCAATCTGTCGCTGGTCACCCTGTTTTTCCCTCTATCCGCCACGCTCCGCGGAATCGCGCGCCATGATGCCAGACGTGGCGGTGCCCTGCTACGCTCATTGCCGCTCACCTCGTTCGATGCGGACTCGCACTTCCTCCTTCTTGACGCCTTCCTCCTTGACGCGTCTCGCCCTCCTCTGTGGAGCGGTCGCGGCGGCGGTCTCTTCGGGTGCTGCCTGCGCCTCGAGCGCCCCGAGCCCCTTCCCATCGGCCGCCGGAGCGGGCGGAGCCGGCGGTGAGGGCGGCGCGGGGAGCGCGGGGGGCGAGCAGGCCCCAGCGGACCCGACGCTGGGCGGCCCGTGTGTCGACGACGATCAGTGCGAGGACGGATTTCCCTGCACCTTCGACGCGTGCGACACCGTCCTGGGGCGGTGCCGTTTCACGCCGGACGACAGCGCCTGCCAGAACGACGTCTACTGCGACGGCGTCGAGCGCTGCAACCCGCGGCTCGGCTGCGTGCCCGGCGCGCCGATCGCGTGCGACGATCTGAACACCTGCACGATCGACGCGTGCGACGAGGCGACAAGGGCGTGCTCGAGCGCGCCGCGCGACGCCGATCTCGACGGCGATCCCGACGAGCACTGCGGCGGGGGCGACTGCGACGACGCCGATCCCACGGTGTCGTCGGCGCAGCCCGAGGTCTGCGGCAACGATCGCGACGACGACTGCGACGGGCGCGCCGATGAGGCCGGCTGCGTGTCGCCGGAGCACGACACGTGCTCGGACGCGCTGGAGATCACCGCGCCGGGCTCGTACGCGATGACGACGGCGGGCGCCGGCTTCGACTACGCGAGCTCGTGCGGCCTGTCCCGCCCTGCGAGCACGCACGACGTCGTGGCCGCGGTGATCTTGCCGGCAGGGCCGCCGGTCGACGTGGAGGTGACCGCGCGGACGGAGGCCCCCGACGAGGAGACGGAGGCCACCGACGTCGCCGTGACGCTCGCCGGCCAGTGCGGCGACGCCGCGACCGAGCTCGCGTGCGGGCGCCCCTACGAGACGGCGGACGGCGGCAAGCTCGCGAAGCTCCGGGCCCGCGGCCTCGGCGATCCGGAGCGGGCGACGGCGCTGCCGCTCTACGTGACGACGAAGGTGGGCGCGCCGGTCATCGTCGACGTGGCGTTCCTGCCGAAGGCGCCGGCGCCGGAGAACGAGACGTGCGGCACGGCGGCGCCCCTCTCGCCGGGCGCGCCGGTGCTGGCGACGATCCTGGACGCCGCGCGGGATCTCGGGAGCGCGTGCGAGACCGAGCTCGGGGAGCTCGTCTACACGTTCGAGCTCGAGGAGCCCCGGGACGTCGACCTCTACGCGATCTCGGCCGACGGCGACGGCGATCCCTCGATCTCGCTGCGGAGCGCCGCGTGCGCGCTGCCGGAGGACGAGCTCGCCTGCCAGACGGCGGCGGCGCCGCACCTCTTCCGGCGCGCGCTGCCCGCGGGGGTGTACACGGTCGCGGTCTCCGCGACGGCGCCGACGTCGGCGCTCGTCACGCTGGAGCTCTCGCCGCCGACCGAGCCGCCGCCGGACGAGCGGTGCGACGCGGCGGCCGAGCTCGCGCCGAACCGGACGGTCTCCGTGTCGCTCGTCGGCCACCAGGACGACGTGGATCTCGGCTGCGGTCCGGCGGCCGTCGACGCCGTGTACGCGCTCGAGCTGCCGGTCGCGTCCGACGTGCTCCTCGTCGAGCGGCTGTCGGCCGGTGACTCCGGCGCGATCGCGCTTTCCGCGCCGGCGTGCGGCGGCGAGGCCGATCGGCTCGCGTGCGGCGAGGGCGAGGTCACGCCGCTCCGGAGCGCGCGGCGCAACGTCCCGCCGGGGTCGTACCGCGTCGTGGCCGAGGCGCAGCTCGGCCAGCCCGTGAGCGTGACGGCGTTCGTCCGGCCGGCGGCGCCGCCCACGCTGGTGCCCTTCTCCGACGCGTGCGAGGGGGCGCTGGAGATCCCGGAGACCGGCGGCTTCTTCCAGGGCAACACGACAAACGCCGCCGCGGACTTCGACGCCGGCTGCGACCGCGCGGGCACGGCGGAGGGCGGCGCCCGGGACCAGCTCCTCCGGCTCACGCTCACCGCGCGCAGGCGGGTCGTGCTCGACATGGCCGGATCGAGCTACGAGACGCTGCTCTCGGTCCGCCGCGGCCCGAGCTGTCCCGGCACCGAAATGCCGCGTTCCTGCACGATCGGTGCGGACCCCCAGCGGAGCTTCCTCGATCTCGTGCTCGATCCTGGCGTGTATTACCTCCAGATCGACGGCCACGCGCTCGCGTACGGCCTGTGGTTTTTGGACGTGAGGGTCGTCGACGCCGTGGACGACGTCGATCCCTGACCGGCGGGCCTTTACAAGCTCCCCCTATCCCTTGCTAACGTCGCCCCGATGTTCGGCCGCATCTCTGCGATCGCCCTCAACACCTACCGGGAATCGCTTCGGGCGCGCATCCTCATCGGCCTCGCGGGCGTCGCCTTCGCTGTCGCGTTCTACTCGATCATCGTCGGCGCCTACACGCTCCGCAACGCGGCGCGGGTCGTCAGCGATCTCGGCGTCGCGTCGATCTCGCTCTTCAGCATCGCGGTCGCGGTCATCATCGGCGCGACGTCGCTGTACCGCGAGCTCGAGCAGAAGACGATCTTCCCGATCCTGGCGCGACCGGTGCGCCGCGGCGAGTACCTCGTCGGCAAGTACCTCGGCACGCTGCTCACGCTCGCGGTGTTCATCCTGGCCGACGCCGGGCTCGTGCTGCTGATCAGCTCCGTGCTGGCCGGCCGTTCGCTCGCCCTCGTGGTGGGCGCCGGCGCCGCCTCGCTCGCGGTGCTCGGGCTCGCGGCGTGGCGCTCGCCGCTCCTGCGCACGTACGGGTTCATCGCGTGGTCGGCGGTCTTCCTCGCGCTCGGCGTGCTCTTCTCGGACGGCGCGTCGACGGAGCGGCGCGTCGTCCTCGCGGGCGGCGCGCTCGCGTTCCTCGAGGTCGGCATCGTCGCGGCGATCGCGACGCTGTTCTCGTCGTTCTCGACGCCGTTCCTGTCCTCGCTGCTCACGCTCGGCGTCTTCCTCATCGGGCGGAACGCCGACTCGCTCGCCCGGCTGCCCGTGAAGTACTTCGGCCCCCAGATCAGCGCCGGGGCGCGCGTCGTCTCCAAGGTCGTCCCGAACCTCCAGATCTACGTGCCGCCGCGCCCGCTGCTCGCGGGCGAGATCGCCGACGCGAACCTCCTCGTGTACCTGGGCTGGGCGGCGATCACGTGCGCCGGCTGGGCGCTCGCTCTCCTCGCGGTGGCGACGTTCGTCTTCAAGAGACGCGACTTTCTGTGAAGCTCTCGGTCGTGCTCGGCGCCCTGCGCGGCCTCGCGGTCGCGGGCCTGCTCGTGGGCGCGGCGTCGCTGCGCGTGGTGGCCGCGGGCGAGCGCGAGATCGCGGAGAGCACGGAGGCCCTGCGCGCCGGCGATCCGCACGCGGCGGCGCTCCACGCGCGGCGGGCGGCGGGCTGGTACGCTCCCGGGGCGCCGCACGTCCGCGTGGCGTACGAGCGGCTGATCGCGCTCGCGACGGCGGCGGAAGGCCTCGGTCAGGCCGACACGGCGCTCTTCGCGTGGCGCGCGGTGCGCACGGCCGCCCTGGAGACGCGGTGGCTCACGACGCCGCACGCGGAGGATCTTGAGCTTGCCAACGCGGCCATCGCCCGCCTCTCGGCGGCGGCGCCGCGCCCGCCGGGCACCCGGACCGAGCCTGCGGCGGCGATCGAGCGGCAGCACCTCGCGGCGCTCGCGCGCGACGACGCGCCGCGGGTCGGCTGGGTCGTCGCGCTCGTCGGGGCGTTCGCTGCGTGGATCGCGGGCGCCGTCTGGGTGGTGCGGCGCGGGGTCACGGTGACCGGGCAGTGGGTGTGGCCGCGGGCGGTGCCGGGGCTCGCGGTGTGCGCGGCGGGGGTCGCCGTGTGGCTTCTGGCGATCTGGCAGGCGTGAGGCGCGGAAGGCGCATTCCGCGTCTACTCAGCTACGCCTGGTTGGTCGGCTTCAATGGGGCCGCCGCCTGCGCGGCGGAAGGTGGCCGACGTGCTGGGAGGAAAGAGAAGGGTCCGGACGGGTAGGACCCTACCGCCGCGCCCCGCGACAGGGCAGGCTGATCTCGGCATCACGTGGCGTTACACTCCCGGTCAAAGCCGCATAGACAAGCGAGTTCATCCATGGAATCCAGCCCGAACAACGAACTCTATGTTGCCGTTATACTCTACGAGTCTTGGTCACCGGACCCATCGTACACACCCATGTACGAAGAGTGCTTCGCGCTAGTGCGCGCCGAAAGTGAGGAGCAGGCACGCACGCGCGCCGAGCAACACAGTCGTGCGCATGAAACATGCTTCAACAATGTTCTAGGGCAGGAGATTCACTGGAAGCTGAAGCGCGTTGTGGATGTAAGCCGTGTTCTTTCGGACGCGCTTGATGACGGCGCGGACATCTACGCGCGGCATTTCAAGAACTATGAGGCTTACCACGCGTTCGAGCCGTTGCTCGGCGGCAGTATCGACTGACAGATGATTTGGGAGGGGGGTGGAGCGTGCGCAGGGGCGTCATTGTCGGGATTGTGCTCTCAAGCCTGTTTGGGACTCTTGCGCCGATCCCGCCGTTGTTCGGACCCTCGCTCGCGCTGGCTCAGGGCTGCAACACGAACGAAAACCTCGGCGATATTGCGGTGTCGTTCGTCGCCAGATGTTGCAAGGGATCCATTCTTCGTGAGTTCCCAGGCCAGCTACTGTGGACAACGATCCGAGAGATCCGACGCGGAACAACAGCGGACCACAAGAAGGCTTGGAAGCTGCTGAACGACCGTCGTTTCAGGAGGTAGCTTGAGGGGCGAAGGCTACCGCACCGAAGCGTCGGCGATCACCGTTGCGACCAGGACGATCGCAGTCACGACGGCAAGCGCCCACGACAGGGAGATCGTGTCGTGATCTATTCAGGGAAACGCAGCGTCTCGACCCGGGTGCCGTCCTCCCCTCGGATCTCTTCGCCAGACCAATCCCAGCTCACGCCGCCCTTGCCCGGCGGTCTGCGATCGTAGGTGACGCCCTCCAGCGTGAGCTGGTCCTCGTCGATCAAGGCGCCGCCGCGGTCGGGTCCTCCCTCGCCGCCGCGACACGACCAGGTGCCGTTCCCCGCGGCCCCGCCCGGTGCGCCTCGGCCGCCGTCGCCGCCTTCTTCCGGCTCCCCGCCGTCCCCGCCCGGCCCGGCGCCGAGCGTCTTCAGCGGGCTGTCGCGCACCGCCAGCTTAACGTGAAGCACGGCGATGCCGGTGTTGGGCTGGTCGTTCCCGCCGCCTCTGCCGCCTCGACCGTCGCAGCCCCCTGCGCCGCCCGATCCGCCGCCGGCTCCTCCCTTGGAGGCCACGTCGCACACGGCGAGCCCGCCGCTCCTCGCCTGCCCGGCAGAAACCGCTTGACGAGGGAAACACCTGCTACCGCGTTTGCGGAACCAGGGACTGACGAGGTGGTGGCAGGGGCGAAATGGGGCGGTGGGGCGAAACGGGGCGGGCCAGCCGGGGTGGCGGTCAGGATGGCCACAGGAGGGAATGCGCTGGATACGACAGCTGCTGATCGGGGGGCGCGGGGGATTGCAATGCGACGCGCGCGACACATCGATCTCCGGGGAGCGGCTTTTGCAGCGCTCCGTTCCGAGGAGGAAACGAAGTTCATGAAGAATCAGATCAAGACGATCCTGTTGCTCGGCGTCATGTCGGCAATCCTGGTGTCCATCGGCGGGGCGCTGGGGCCGGGGTACCTCGTCTTGTTCGGCGTGCTCGCGCTCGCGATGAACCTCGGTGCGTATTTCATGTCCGATCGCATCGTGCTCGCGGTGCACCGGGCCGCCGAGGTCTCGCCGCTCGATGCTCCGGAGCTGCACCGGATGGTGGAGCAGCTCTCGATCCGGGCGGGGATCCCGAAGCCCCGCGTCTACGTCATCCCGGACGCGCAGCCGAACGCCTTTGCCACGGGGCGTAACCCGGAGCACGGCGTCGTGGCGGTGACCGAGGGCATCATGCAGCTCCTGAGCGAGCGCGAGCTGCGCGGCGTGCTGGCGCACGAGATCGCGCACATCAAGAACCGCGACATCCTTGTATCGACGATCGCGGCGGCGTTCGCCTCGGGCATCACGTGGGTGGCCCACGCCGTGAGCTTCGCCGGGATGTTCGGCGGATCGTCGGACGACGAGGAGGGCGGGAGCCCGCTCGGCGGGCTGGCCCTGGCGATCGTCGCGCCGATCGCAGCGACCCTGGTGCAGCTCGGCATCTCGCGGTCGCGCGAGTACATGGCGGACGAGCTCGGCGCCAAGCTGTCCGGAGACCCGGAGGCGCTCGCCAGCGCGCTGTCCAAGCTGGAGCACGGGGTGGCGCTCGTGCCCCCCGAGGCGGCGCGGCCGGCGACGGCCAGCCTCTTCATCGTGAACCCGCTCGCCGGGGCTGGCTCGGTGCTGAAGTGGTTCTCGACGCACCCGACGACCGAGGAGCGCGTGAGCCGGCTGCTCTCGATGGCGTCGAGCGGCCGGACGGCGCGGGGGTTTTCGAGCGCGATGGCCTGACGGCGAGCGCCGCCGTCTCGGCGCCGATGCGCGGCAGCGCGACGATGCGCGGCAGCGCGACTAACTAATTGATCGCTGCGATGCAGGTGTACGTCACGCCGTCATCGGCTGTGTCGCAGTAAGAGCCGCTCTGGCAACAGTCGTTCACGGGATCGCAGATCTGATCGACGTCGAGGATCTCCGAGCATACGGACCCCGGCGTGGTTCCCCCCGCGCCGCCTGCCCCTGCGCCGCCCGCGCCTACGCCGCCGCTCCCGCCCCCGCCGCTGTTGTCCTCGTTGATGTCGAGGGTCCAGTAGGCGCGGTGGTTGTTCTCGTCGAGACCCTGGAACGGGACGCGGAACGCCGGGTAGCTCGGGTCCTGGCCTGCAGCAGCCTTCTGGACGTCGATAGCGGCCACCCAGATCTGCTGGGTCCCCTCGGGGCGAACGACGCCGTACTCCCGCTTCGTGTTGAACGCGATCCAGTTGAGATCGCCTGGCGGCGCCCAGGTCGGCTGGCTGTTCTGATACTGCCCGTCGGTCATCTGGTTCGACGTGACGCGGTTCGCGTTGAGGAGCTCCACCGGCTGGCCGCCGCTCGCGCTGAGGACCAGGAGCTGAGCCGTGTTGTCACCGTGGCCGCCCTTCCCCTGCGAGAACGCGATCCATGCCGCGTCCGGAGAGAAGCTCGGGAAGAGGTTGCTCTTCTTGGCGGGCGGCGCGAGCAGGACCGATGACTGCCCCCAGGTGCCGTCGCTGTACGGGATACGCGCGAGCGATGCGCCGCCGGGAGCGTCGCCGTCGCCCGTGGCGAAGACGACCTCCGTCCCGAGGGGTGACCAGTCCGGGTGCGTCCCCTTCAGCGCGCCGGTCGGGAGATCGTTGACATAGGCGCCGGTCTCCCGCTCGACCATCCACATCGCTCCCTTCGACGCGGCGACGACCCGCGCGTCGTCGGGCGAGATCGTCGCAAAGACGTGTCCGTCCGTGTCCTTCACGCTCTTGACGAGCGGGTCGGGTGGCGCGTCCGGCGTTACCCCGAGGATCCACAGGCTGTTCCCGGAGTCGGCGGACACAGGGGCCGCCATGTACTTGCCATCGCGCGAGACAACGTGGCATGCGACACACTTGACCTTGTCGCCGTCGGAGTACGTAGTCGGGGGCTTGCCCACGATATAGTCCTCCGGAGCTTGGCGAGAGATCTTGCCCCGCCGCACGCCGGCAGAGGTCGTCGACCAGTAGAAGATAGCGCCTTTCACGTCCTGCTTGGAGAAGCCTATCTCGATGGCGGCCGATCGGCGCACGGTGGCGGGCGTCGTCGAGGTATCGAGCGCGTCGACCGTCCACGTGGCGGTCCCGCCGGCATTGGAGCCAGCGATGTAGTTCCAGGTCGTCTCGTCCACCTCCCAGCACCCGGCGGCGGGGCTGGCCTGCTTGCAGAGGCCGTGCGCGCCGTCCGTGAATACGGTGACCGTGGAGCTCGCGCCCGTGAATACGAGCCGGAACTCCGTGAACCCCTGACTCCGCCACTGGAACAGGGTGCGGTAGACGTTGCGCGGAAAGCGCGTTTGATCGCTCGGGTAAACGATGCTCGGCGCGGGAGCGCCCGTGACGGGGGGCCCCGCCCAGGCGCCTTGATCGCTCGGCGCACCGAGGACCGCGCTCAGGTGGAGCACGACGGTCGTCTCTCCCGTCACGCATCCATCGCTCGCAGCGACTCGCACCGTGCCGCCCGCCGAGGCGAAAGGCGCCAGAACACCGCCCGCGATCGTCCCCGTGGGCGTGTCGTCGCCGCGCGTCGCGGACCAGGTGAGCGCCCCCGGCTCAAGCTCCCTCGTGGTGCCATCGGAGAGCGTCCCGGTGGCCGTGAAGGTGATCGGCGCAGCGGAGCGGCCATCGATCTCCACCGTGGAGTTGTCAGGCGACAGGGCGATCGACTGCAGCCCTGGGATGCACACGACGTGTCCGCCACCTGCGCCGCCTGTGCTACCTGCGCCACCTCCGCCATCTGCGCCGCTTGTGCTGCCTTGACCGACACCTGTGCTGCCTTGACCGACACCTGTGCTGCCCGTGGACACCCCCTCCACCTCAGTGTCGCTCCCGCAGGAGCAGCCCCCTATACAGAACGCGAGCAAGACCGGAAACAGCGAGAACCGCATCGGCGCCTCCCACGGAGTCAGCGAGAACCCCATTCCGGCAGGCTATATCGGGCACTGCACGCGAGTAAAGCGAGCGTCGATTGTCGAGCGTCAACTCATTGGCTGTGAGTTGCGTTACGGGTCTGCCCGTTAACCCATCTTCACCAATCAAGGGGCCGTCCGCCCTGGCCATCCGATAGCGCGTTGGTCGCGAATTCTAGCTCAACAACCTACCTACGCATCGAAGGGCCCGCCCTCACTCCACATCTTCCGGGTCACCGTCGTCGTCATCGTTGTCGTCGTCCTCGCCGTTATCCTCGCCGTCCTCTTCCTGCTCGGGGGGCTTCGGCGCGAGCACCACGGGCGGGTAGTGCTCGCCGGAGGTGTCACGGCGCCCGGCCTCCCACGCGTCCTCGAGGTTGACGAGCTCATACCAGCCGAGGCGATTCACGGCCTCGAAGAAGAACCTGCCGTCAGCGCTCGGCTCGAAGCTGAGGGGCTCCGGCTCGAGCTCGGCGAGCGTGCGAACGCCGCCGTCGTAGATGCCCCAGATCCGGATCGGCTTGCCTTCGGAGGCCTCCAGCACGGCCACGCGGCCCCCCGCGGCGCTCTCCACGACGCGCAGATCCAGGTCGCCGCGCGCTTCGAGCCTGGAGGCGCCGCCGCTGACCGAGAAGATCCAGGTCTCCGACGAGGTGCCGACGATCACCCGCCCCGAGGCGAGCGCCTCGAGCGTGTAGATCTCGTCCTCGCTCTCCTCCTTGCTGAAGTCGTGCACGAGGAGCGGCTTGCCGTGCGGGAGGTCTACCCACCAGAGCTTTGTGTCGCCGTCTGTCGCCACGAGGGCGGCGCTCCGATCCGCGCTCACCAGGCCTGTCGATGAGGGGGAGCTCGCCTTCACCGCGGTCTCGATGAGCTCACCGTCCTTCAGCACGGCAAAGACGAACGAGCGCCGGCCTTCCTTCTTCCACCCGATGTACACGTCGGCGGGGCGGTAGCGCTCGATCTCCCGGGCGCCCGGCCCGAATTGCGCGCGCACGTCCTTCGGGATGTCGTCCTCGTCCTCTGGCAGCGGGCGCTGCTCGCCCAGGTAGCGCAGGCCGACGCGGCCCGGGGCAGGCTCGATGGCGTACTCCTCGGGCGCCCTCTTCGGGCCGGACTCGGGCGCCTCGTCGTCGTCGTCGTCGTCGTCGGACGGCGTGTACACGGCGACCTCGGGGGACGTGGCGAGCCGCTCGACCAGCGCGTCGAGGCCGAGCAGCTCGTAGGTGTCGCCGTCGTGATCCATGAAGGCTCGGCCCTCGGCGATCCGGACCTCGCCCACGGAGGCCTTCACGCGGGCCACGCGGCGCAGCGTGCCCCCGTCGAAGCCGACGATGGTCAGCCCGTCCTCGGAGTCCTCGCCCTCGTAGCTCTTGACGAGGAGCAGCCGGCCGCCGAGGGCGGGGGTGAGGCCGTAACCGCTCACGCCCCAGCGCTGCTCGAGGACGGCGCCCTCTCCCTCGCGGCGGTAGACGTCGAGCGACTCGCCCGTGGCGAGGATGACGCGGTCCTCCGCGCCGTAGGCAATCTCGGTGATCGACGCGTCGTGCTCGAAGAGGCGGCGCAGCTTGCCGTCCGCGAAGGAGAGCTCGGCGACGAGCTTGTAGTCGAACCCGTACAGCGCGGCGCCGCCGTCCTCGCGCGCCGCGATGTAGCCGTGGGGGCCGGGCAGCGCCTCGCCCTCGGCGCGCTTCAGCTCCCCGCCCTCGATCCAGGCGGCCGTCACCGGCTTGCGCCGGAGCTTCGCGATGCCGTAGACGCGGCCGCCGGGCGCGACCGAGACACAGGAGGTCGACCCGAACAGCTCGCGCTCCGCGCGCTCGATCTCGGGCTCCGAGGGCACCTCGCGCGACCTCCGCCGCTCCACGCGGAGCGCGCCCTCCAGCACCTCTGGCCGGGCGCCCTCTTCCTCGTCGCCCTCGCCGGCCGCGCTCTCGCCCTCATCGGACGCGCTCTCGCCTTCGTCGTCGCCGGGCTCGCGCTTCTTCAGCTCGGGGAAGGACTCCGGCTGCGCCGCGAAGCGAGCGGCGAGCTCCTCCAGGCCGAGCAGCTCGTAGTACTCGCTACCGTCCTCCACGATGACGCGGGCGCCGTCGATCACGATCTCGCCGACCGCGATGCGCACGCGAGCCAGCCGGCGCACCGTGGATCCATCGTGGCCGAGGATGGTGACGCCGTCCGCGCTCTCGTCCTCGTCGTCGAAGCACTTCAAGAGGAGCAGGCGTCCGCCGAAGACCGAGCGCATCCCGTAGCTGTCGAGGTCCCAGCGCCCCTCGAGCGCGAGGCCCGAGCCCTCCCGGCGGTAGACCTCGATCGTGTCGCTCGCGACCAGCACCCGGTCCTCCGGGCCGTAGGCGACGTCGGAGAAGGGCTCGTCGTGCTCCAGGAGGCGTCGCACGGAGCCCGCCGCAAATACGACCTCCCACACGGCCTCCGAATCCTCCCCGATCAGCGCCGCGCCGCCGTCGTCGCGCGCGGCGAGGGACACGCCGTGCGTGGTGGCGAGCGGATCGCCCTGAGCGGTGCGGCGCTCGCCGTTCTCGATCCACGCGGCGACGGGCGGCTTTCGCTTCGGCTTGGCGACTCCGAAGACGAGGCCGTTCGGCGCGATCAGCCACTCGCCGCTCTGCCCGAAGAGCTTCAGTTGCTCTTCGGAGGGCTCGGGCACCTTGTAGCCCGGCACGCGCTCCAGCCGGAGCCCGCCGGAGATGACCCTGGGCTTGTCGTCGTCGTCGTCGCTGGTCTCCGCCTCGTCCGCGTCGTGGTCGTCGTCCGCCGCGCTCGCCGACGAGCGCTCCTCCGCGGGAGGCGCGGCGCGCGCCGCCTTGCGCGCGGCTTCGACCTCCGGATCCACCGAGCACGCGGCCTCGAAGCGCACGCCTCCGCCGAAGCGGGGCAGCTCGACGGGCCACCTCGGGCCCGTGGGGGGCTCGGGTCGTTGCTCGGCGGACCAGGCGTCCCAGTCGGTGTCGCTCTCGATCGCCTCGGCCAGGGAGGCCACCTCGATCGGGTGCGCGCCGTGCGCCGCGGTGAGGGCCCGCTGGACCGCGCGCGCCATGTCGTCGATGCAGGCCTTGCTCCACCCCGCCGGCCGCACCCGCACGAGCGCCCAGCGATCGGCCCACTGGAAGGGCTCGCAGTGCTCCACCGCGCGCGGGTCGAGCGCCCGCTCCCACGCCTCGCCGATGGCGCGCCGCGCGGCCGCGTCCGCGGGCGCCACGAAGCAGAGCTCGTAGGAGAACAGGTCCCCTTCGAGGTCGAACCAATCGCTCGGCGCTGCCCCGAAGAACGCGAACGGATAGGGCGGAGATCCCGGCATGGGGAGGAACGGTATCGCAGGGGAAAGGTCAGGCGAAACGATTTGAGGATGTCAAGGGTGACTGGCCAAGCTCGCTTCCGGCGACAGGAGACAAGAGCCAACGGCGGCGAGCGCGACGGATTGACGACCGCGTCGGCGAGCGGCGACTGGAGCGTGGCAGCTGGAGGTCAGGGACCGTGATTCAGGGGTACATCGCTGCTCACGTCGAAGCCGGCGCGCCCGGCTCGAGCCGCGCCCCGAGCTGCAGGAGCCGGCCCAGATCATCGGCGTTCCGCCAGGTCTCGACGATCTTCCCGTCCACGATGTGGTGAATGAACATCGCGGTGAACGTCTGCTGCCGGCCGTGGCTCGGGATGCCCAGGAAGCTTGCCTGTGCGCACGTGTTCTTCGCGCGCACGACCACCTTGTCCCCTTCGGCGATCACGTCCTCGATCGACCATGTTTGCTCGATGGCGCCGAATGTCCCGAAGAGCGTGCGGAGCCCTTCCGGCCCTGCGGGGAGCGCGGGCGGACCGCCGTGCATCCTCCACGACGGAGAGATCATCTCGCAGAGCTCGTCGATCTTGTGTTCGCTCACGAGATCGAGAAACCGTCGCGCGATCGACTTGTTATGCTCGATTGAAGACATCGCTACACACCCTCCTCGTGTCATGCCGAGAGCGCATCGCCGCTCGGCTGACCTGTGATCGGCTCCCGACGCCTGGTCGATCGCGCCGCCGGGGGTTGTTGCGGGCGGCGTGGCGCTGGTGCCGTGTTGTTGCCGCGTTGGTGCAGGTGTGGTGCCAGGCGCCGCAGCCGGGCGCTCCCGCCGAGGAGCTGGCTGCTCCACGTGGCGTCGTGCTCACGCGCCCCGATCGAACGATCGCCGATGACGGCGCCAGCCACCACCAGCCTGGGGGGCGGCGCCTCCATGGTGGTGTCGGGCGCGCCGGCAAGCCGCCGCGCCCGCCCCGCTACGACGCCGCGCGCGGCGCCTCGCCGAGGAGCTCCAGCCTGGCCAGGCTCCCGCAGGTCTCCGACAGGGCGCGCATCAGCCGCAGCCGGTTGTCCCGCACGGCCGCGTCGTCGGTCATCACGAACACGTCGATGAAATACTGGTGCAAGAGCGGCGCGAAATCCGCCACCGCCCTGAACGCGGCGTCGTACGAGCCGCTCCGGACGTCCGACGCGATCTGCTCGCGCAGCTTGAGGTACCCCGCGAAGAGCGCCGTCTCGCTCGGGTGCACGTCCTGGCCGAACGGCGCCACCGGCTCGCCGGCAGGCGCCTTGTCGGCGATGTTCGTGGCCCGCTTGAAGACCTCGCCCACCCGCGCGCGCACCTCCGGGCTCAGCGCGTCGATCGCGCGCACGCGCGCCCTGAGATCGAGCGGGCGATCCGCGGCGACGCGCAGGCACGCGAGGACCGCGTCCTGCGGGAGTCGGTCGGAGAGCAGGCCCCGCAGCCGCTCGGAGAAGAACTCGCCGAGGCGCGTCGCGAGCTCCTCGCGCGAGACGTTGAGCTCCACCCCGGCGTAGCCGTCGTACGCGGCGTGGAACGCGGCGCCGAGGCGCAGATCGAGATCGCGATCCAGCAGCGTGCGCAGCACGCCGAGGCACGCGCGGCGCAGCCCGTACGGGTCGGCGGTGCTCGTGGGGACGAGCCCGATCGCGAAGCAGCCGACCAGCGTGTCGAGCCGATCGGCCATCGCGACCAGCGCGCCGGCGTGCGTCGGCGCCGTCGCGTCCGCGGCGCCCTTCGGCAGGTAGTGATCGCGGATGACGTCGGCCACCTCCGGGCTGACCCCCTGGGAGAGCGCGTAGGCGCGGCCCATCTCGCCCTGGAGCTCGGGGAACTCGCCCACCATCAGCGCGACGAGATCGCACTTCGCGAGGTGCGCCCCCGAGGCCGCCGCCACCAGCGTCTGCTCGGGCAGCATCAGGAGCAGGCCGAGCTCGCGGGCGAGCCGCTCGACCCGCTCGGCCTTCGCCAGCACGCTGCCGAGCCGCTTCTGGAACACGATCCCGCCGAGCTTCTCGCGGCGGCTCGCGAGCGGGACCTTGACGTCCTCCCGGTAGAAGAACTGCGCGTCCGACAGGCGCGAGCGCATCGTGTTGTCGTTGCCGCGCTTGATCTTCTCGGGCGCCTCCGCGGTGTTCACGACCGCCAGGTACCGCGGGAGCAGCGCCCCGGTCTTCGCGTCGCGGACGCCGAAATAGCGCTGGTGGCCTCGCGCGACCTCGAGGATCACCCGCTCCGGCAGCTCGAGGAACCGCTCCTCGAAGCTGCCGACGATGACGTGCGGCTCCTCCACGAGGGAGAGGTTCTCGCCGATCAGGAAGTCGTCCTCGATGAGCACCCCGCCCGCGTCCCGCGCCGCGGCGAGCAGGCGCTCGCGCATCAGGCGCGCGCGCGCCTCGGGGTCGACGAGCACGTGCGCCGCGCGCATCGCCTCGACGTAGTCCTTCGCGGCGCCGATCGCGATCTCGCCCGACCCGAGGAAGCGGTGGCCGCGGCTCGTGCGCCCGCTGCGGACGCCGGCGATCTCGACGGGGATGACCTCGCCGCCGGAGAGCGCGACAAGCCACTGGATGGGGCGGCCGAACGCGAAATCTCCCTGCCCCCAGCGCATCGACTTGCGGAAGGGGATGGCCGCGATGAGCGACGTCAGGACCTCCGGGAGGAGCTCGGCCGCGGGCTTGCCGGCCTCACGGCGGGTGCCCGCGAGGTACTCGCCCTTCGGCCCCTCGACGCGGCGCAGATCCGCGACGGAACAGCCGAGCTTCTGCGCGAACGCCTCGGCCGCCTTCGTGGGCGCGCCGTCCTTGAAGGCCGCCTTGACCGGCGGGCCGGTGACCTCCTCCTCGAGATCCGGCTGGCGCGCCGCGACGCCGGAGACGAGCAGCGCGAGCCGACGCGGGGTGCCGAGCGCGCGCACCGCGCCGTGGCGGAGCCTGAGCTCCGCGAGGCGCTTCGTTGCGAGATCCGGGAGCGCGCGGAGCGCGGCCTCGACAAACGACGAGGGGAGCTCCTCGACGCCGATTTCGAGCAGGAGATCGCTCGCTTCGTTGGACATGGGACCGCGGACGCTACCCCAGAACCGCTCGTTCGGCGAGGTGGTCGAGCGATCGGCCCGCGCCGTTCGCCGTTCGTGCCGTTCGCCGTTCGCGTCGTTCGTCGCCGTCCGCGCCCGCCGCCGTCCGCGTTGCCGATCACGTCACGGCGCGCCGGGCCGTGCGGACGGCGCGGGACGAGCAGCGCGCGCCGTGACGTCCGCGCGGCTCAGCGCTGTGCCGTGCTCCGGAGCGCGCGCGCGAGCACCTTCCTGAAGGCGATCGTCTCGCCTCCGTTCGGTTTGTCCTTGCGCCCGTAACGGGTCGCCGCGCCGACTCGGGCGACGCACTGGGCTGCTCGCGTGTACCGCCGTGTCGCCTTTGCGACCGCCCGATCGCCCGGAGCAGACGCCGACGCGACGGCCGCGCCGAGCTCGTTCAGCGCCTCGTCGAGCGGGGCGCAGCCCTCGGGTGTGCTGGGCAGCTCGAGAGGGGGCGGGGCGTGGCAGCAGCGGGCGCGGAGGCTGGCGAGGGTCGCCATGTCGTGCCAGCCGAGCACGGCCCATTCCTTCGTGGCGTCCGAGACGCCCGTGGGCCCTGCGGCCTGGATGAGGTGGTTTTTGAGGGCCGCGACGCCCTTCATCGGGTCGACCTCGGCGCAGAGGGACGACAGCTGGCCCGCGGTGGCGGCGTCGACGCTCTTGCCGGGAAAGAGAGGCGCCGCGCACGCGGCGAAGTCGGCGGTGGCCGCGGCGTCCATCGCCGCGCTCGCGGCGCCGGCGTCCGTCGGCGCCGCCGTGCCCGCGTCTTCCGCGTCTTCCGCGTCTTCCGCGCCCGCGTCTCCGGGCGCCGGGGCGCTCGGCTGCGCGGGCGCGGCGCAGGCGGCGGGCGCGGCGCAGGCGGCGGGCGCGGCCTCCGACCCGGCGGGTAGCGCCGGGTCGGACGGCGGCGCGGCTTCGCGGTGACGCAGCCAGAACCAGGCCGCGGCCACGGCGCCCGCGATGGCCACGGCCCCCAGGACCAGCGCGGCCCACCGCCGCGCCGCGGACGGCGTTTCGCGGCGCGAGCCAGGCGCTGGCACCGTGACTGGGGCGCGAGGCGGCGGCACGCCGAGCCCGGACGCGCCGCCGCGCGCGGCGACGCCGCCGGGCGCCATCGGGAAGGGGTGCGACGGCTCGTGCGTGTCGTCCTCGCCCAGCCAGGGGAGGTCGACGGCCGGGACGTGGGGCGTCGGCGCGCCGGGCGCGCCGATGCGCGCGGCGACGCTGCCGGGTGCCATCGGGAAGGGGTGCGACGGCTCGTGCGTGTCGTCCTCGCCCAGCCAGGGGAGGTCGACGGCCGGGACGTGGGGCGTCGGCGCGCCGGGCGCGTCGATGCGCGCGGCGACGCTGCCGGGCGCAACCGGGAAGGGGTGCGACGGCTGGTGCCTGTCGTCCTCGCCCAGCCAGGGGAGATCGTCGATTGTTCGCGGGCTCGCCGGGGCATCCGCGTCGAAGAGGGGCACCGCGGTGGGTGAGAAGGGCGGTCGCGCTGTCTCAGCGGGCGCGACGGGCGGCAGCGCCCTCTCTGGAAGCGCGATGGGCGGCAGCGCCCTCTCTGGAAGCGCGATGGGCGGCAGCGCCCTCTCAGCGGGCGCGACGGGCGGCAGCGCCCTCGCTGCGGGCGCGAAGGGCAGCTGCGCCGTCTCTGCGGGCGTGGCGGGCGGTGGCGCCGTCTCTGGGGGCGTGACGGGCGGTGGTCGCACAGGCGCGGGCGGGGAAGCCGCCGCGCCCGCGCTCGAGGCCCCCCTCCGCGTTGGGCCGGCGAACCCCGGCGATGTGGCAGGCGACGCGGGCTTCGCCTTCGAGGGATGGTCTGGCGCCTCCAGCGGCGGGGGGGCCGGCGTGCCGGTCGTCGACCGGAGCCCCAGGGTCGCGAGCCCGTGCAGCGGCAATGGCGTCCGGCGGGCCGAGGCGCCCGCCAGGGGAGGCGGCTGTGAGCTCGTGTGGCCATGCGGCGGCGCGCTCCTGCGAGGCGGCTGCGAGCCGGTGCCCTCGCGCGGCGGAGCGCTCTTGCGAGGCGGCTGCGAGCCGGTGCCCTCGCGCGGCGGAGCGCTCTTGCGAGGCGGCTGCGAGCTCGACGACCCCCGCACCCCGCCGCTCGAGGGGCGCGGCGCTGGGATCGTCCTCGCCGGCTCCGCGAGCGCGTGCTCATCGAGCGGCGGCAGATCCTCCAGCCCGTCGCCCGGCCGCGCCGCCTCCAGCGCGCGCCGGAGCGCCGCGACCTCGGCGATCCGCTGCTCCGCGTCGCGCGCGAGCGCCTGGTCCAGCACGCGCCACAGCGCGTCGCCCGCCGCGCCGGGCGGCGTCACCCGCGGCGCAGCGCCGGCGCCTTGCTTGCGGCGGAGCTCCTGGTCGCTCTCGGCCGGGAAGGGGAGCGCCCCCGAGAGCGCCGTGTACAGGGTGACCGCGAGCGCCCACGTGTCGTCCTGGCGCGATGGCCCCTCGCCCGCGGCCCGCTCCGGCGAGCGGTATCCCACGAAGGAAGGCGTGGCGAGCGGGTCCGAGAGCCACGCCCTCGACGTGCACGGCTCGCCCTCCATGACCACACAGGCGGCCGACAGTCGGCCGTGCACCGTCCCGCGCGCGTGCAGGCTCTCGACGCGCTTCGCCAGGCGGACGACCCAGCCCACCGCGTCCCTGTCCGGCAACGGACCGGCGCGCGCGATCCTCGCAGCGAGCGTCTCCATACGAGCGCGGCAGCGTAGTGCGACGAAAGCCGGCTGACCACATTGTCGCTCTTCCGCGACGCGCCCGAGCGCGGATCGCCGGCGTCTGGCCCGAGAGCGCCGCGATCAGCCGCCGATCACGTCGGCCATCGTGTATCGGCCGGGCGGCTTTCCGTGCAGGTGCCACGCCGCGCGCAGCGCCCCGCGCGCGAAGAGGTCGCGGCTGGTGGCGCGGTGCGTGAGCTCGATGCGCTCGCCGGGGCCGAGCAGGTGGACCGTGTGGTCGCCGATGACGTCGCCGCCGCGCACGGCGAAGATCCCGAGCTCGTTCGCCTTGCGCGGGCCGACGTTGCCCTCGCGGCCGTGCACGTCGGCGAGCGTCGCGGACGGCTCGCGGGCCGCGCGCACGGCGTCGGCGAGCCGCACGGCCGTGCCGCTCGGCGCGTCCACCTTGGCGCGGTGGTGCACCTCCACGATCTCGACGTCGTAGCCGGGCCCGAGCCGCCGCGCCGCGCTCGCCGCGATCTCCGCGAGCACGTGGATGCCGATGCTCGTGTTCGGCGACCAGAGGACCGGGACGTGCTGCGCCGTCTCGTCGAGCAGGCGCTCGCACGTGCCGTCGAGGCGCGTCGTGCCGCTGACGACGGCGACCTTGGCCCGCATCGCGAGGTGCAGGAGCCGGGGGAGCGCCTCGGGCCGCGAGAAGTCGATGACCACGTCAGCGCCGAGCAGCCCGGCGCTTGTGTCGTCGCTCATCGCGACCCCGATGGTGCCTGTCCCCGCGAGCTCGCCGACGTCGCGGCCGATGCGGGAGGAGCCACGCGACACGATCGCGCCCACGACCTGCGCGCGCTCGTTCGCCGCGAGCCGGACGATGGCCTGCCCCATCTTGCCGCTCGCGCCGTGGATCGCGACCTTCAGCAGCCGGGCGTCGTCTCCCTGGGCGGCCCCCATGATCGCGCTCATCGGCACGCCTCGATGATCACCGTTCGATTTCACGACGCCTCGCGCCTCGCCTCGAGCCGCTTCATCGCCTCGGCGATCTGCTGCCGGATCGCCTCTCCGGCCGGCGCGAGGGGCAGCCGGACGGCGGCGCTCATGCGGCCCAGGGCGGCGAGCGCGGCCTTCGCGGGGGCGGGGTTCGGCTCGGCGAACATGAGCCCGTGCACCTCGAGGAGCGCGAGGTGGGCCGCCCGCGCGCCCGCGAGATCGCCTGCGAGGAACCGCCGGGTCACCGCGCTGGTCTCGCGCGGCAGCACGTTCGACGTGACGCTGATGACGCCCTGCGCGCCGAGCGCCATCATCGGGAGCGTCAGCGCGTCGTCGCCGGACAGGATCGTGAGCCGGTCGCCGAGGCGCCGCACGAGCTCCTGGCAGCGGAGCACGTTGCCCGAGGCGTCCTTGATGGCGACGACGTTCGGCGCGGCGGCGCAGATGCGCTCGGTCGTCTCGGCGGAGAGGTCGACCCCCGTCCGGCCCGGGATGTTGTAGAGCACGATCGGCGCCGGGATGGCCTTGGCCACGGCCAGCGTGTGCTCGCGGAGCCCGTCCTGCGACGGCTTGCTGTAGTACGGCATCACGACCATCACGCCCCCCGCGCCAGCGGCGAGCGCGGCGCGCGAGGCCTCGATCGTCTTCTTCGTGGAGAACGAGCCCGTCCCCGCGATCACCGGCACGCGGCCGCGCGCCGCGTCGACGACGCGCCGGATGACGGCGTTCGCTTCGGCTTCGCTGAGGGTCGGCGACTCGCCCGTGGTCCCGCACGGCACGAGCCCGCTGACTCCGCCCGCGATCTGCGCCTCGACGAGCGCGTCCAGCGCGTCGAAGTCGACGGCTTCGCCGTCAGGCGTGAATGGCGTGACGAGGGCGGTTAACGTTCCCGACAAGGGGAGCTGCGACATCCGACGACCATGATCGCCACCCCGGGTGCGCGTCAACAGGAGAGGACAGGTTCGCCGCTGACTCCACGCTCTCCGCGGGTTCCTGCTCGGCGCGACGCCGAACGGCCGCGGCCGTCGCGAGCTCGGGGGTCTCGCGGCGCGGGCCGGCGCGGGCTCGGACGCCTCGCGGCGCGGACCGGACGCTCCAGGGCCGGTCGGCGTCTGCTATCCTGCTTGGCGTGGCGCCTCGCTCCTTCGGGGGACTTGCCCGAGCGCGTCAGGTCCCGGAGAGGCACCGGCCATGGATCTCGCCCAGTACATCAAGAGCATCTCCAGCGCGGCCAATACCATCCTCGAAGGGATGGCGGTCACGTTCTCCCATCTGTTCCGGGAGCCCATCACCGTCCAGTACCCCGACAAGACGGACCGCCCCGTCAGCGAGATGCTCCCCCCGCGGTACCGCGGCTTTCTCGAGGTGCAGATGGACATCTGCACCGGCTGCAAGCGCTGTGAGCGCGCGTGCCCCATCGAGTGCATCGCGATCGATCTGGAAAAGGATCCGGCGACGAAGAAGCAGGCGATGAGCCGCTTCGACATCGACATGGGCAAGTGCATGTACTGCGGCCTCTGCGTCGAGGCGTGCAAGACGGAGTCGACCGGCGCGATCCGCCACACCCGCGAGTTCGAGGGGGCGGCGCCGACGCTCGATCACCTCACGTTCCGCTTCATCCCGGAAGGCCTCGTGCCGCTGTACAAGGCGCCGAAGGACCTCGGCGAGGTGCCTGTCGGCGAGTACGGGCCGCACGCCAGGGAGGCCCGCGAGCGCGCCATGCGCGACAACCCCGCTGCGCTGGAGGAGCTGCGCGCCATCTGGCGCAAGGAGAGCGGCAAGCAGAAGGGCGCGCAGGGCGCTGAGGGCGCGGAGGCCGCGGCCGGCGCGAACGGCGCGGCCGGATCGGGCGCCTGAGCGAGGGCGTCCGGCCCGACGTCCGGGGGCGTCGCGCGCCACGTGCAGGGGTCGGCCTTGATGGGCGGTGGGCAGCCGTCTAACGTCGCGCGCCTCATCCCATGCCCTCCCTGAGCGCACTCGTCTTCCTCGGGCTGGCCGCGCTGACGCTCGGCTCGGCCGGGCTCGTGGCGTTCTCCAGGAACATCATCCACTCCGCGCTGGCGCTGCTCGGCACGTTCCTCGGCATCGCCGGGCTGTACGTCACGCTCTCGGCCGATTTCCTCGCGGCGACGCAGGTGCTCGTCTACGTCGGCGGCACGCTCGTCCTCATCCTCTTCGCCGTGATGCTCACGAGCCGCATCGCGGAGATGAAGATCTCGAACCCGCGCGGCGGGCCGGCCGTGGCGTTCGGCCTGGTCACGGCGGTGCTGCTCGTGCTCGGCAGGGTGGCGACCCAGACCCCTTGGCCCGCGGAGGCCAAGCCGGCGATGCCGTCCACCGCCAAGCTCGGACACGCGTTCCTCGGCGAGTACCTGCTCCCGTTCGAGCTCGGCTCGGTCGTCCTGCTCGCCGCGATGATCGGCGCGGTCGTGCTCGCGCGTCGAGCCGTCAGGCGCGCCTGGGAGAGGGAGTAAGCGATGGAGGTCGGTCTCATCCATTACCTCACCGTCGGCGCGGCGCTCTTCGGTCTCGGGCTGTTCACCGTCATGACGCGGAAGAACGCGGTGGGCATCCTCCTCGGCGTCGAGCTCATCCTCAACGCCGCCGCGCTCAACTTCATCGCGTTCGACCACTTCGTCGCCGGCGGCGTGTCTGGCCAGGTGTTCACGGTCTTCATCATCGTCCTCGCGGCGAGCGAGGCGGCGATCGCGCTGGCCATCGTGCTTCAGGTCTACCGCAACTACCGAAGCATCATGGCCGACCAGCTGACATCCCTGAAGAACTGAAGCTGGCGCGAGAGCGGTCACCCGTGCGGAAGCGCGCGCTGGGCGTGACGCGCGCGGCGCCCTGCCCGGCGGCCGCCGCGCCGCGCGGCGCCGACGCCGACGCCGACGCCGACGCTGGGATGGACGCGCCCGCGCAGGCTTCTCCAGGTGGAGCTCAATCGCAGCGACAAGCAGGAAAAACCTGACCTTGCTAAGCCCCAGGGGCCGACCCACGTTCGAAGCCATGCAGAACCTATCCAAGTCGGAGCTGGTGGGGTTCGTGGAGCTCGAGGTCGGTTCGCTTGCTGTGCAGGTGCCGATCCGCGCTGCAGAAGCGGCAAAAGAGCTCCCGCTCGCTTCCTTCGAGGCTGAGGGCGACAATTGCGCCATCCTCGTGCGAGGCGATACGTCGTCGAAGGCGGTCGAGGTCGCGCTGCGAAACGCGGCGCAGGAGGCGGTCAAGCACCTCTCGAAGAAGTTGCTGAATTAGGGCAGCAGCGCCCTGCGGCCCCGCGGTGGGCTGCGGGACGCTGCGCACGGTCACGGGCTGCGCAGCCCTCCGGGCGTGTGGATTCCTGCTCGGGGACGGAGCGGGCACGTTCCCGCTGGTCATCGAGCGCGCAGCAAGCTAGGAGCGGGCTCATGGTCGAGCCCTCCTGGTTTGCGAAGCGCTGATGAACGCCCCGCCCACGCCGAGAGTCGCGGGGAGCGCGCATGATCGATGGGAGCGCGTCCGGCAGATCGCCCTGCCGGTCCTCCTGCTCGGGGCCGTCGCCTTCTTCGCCAGCTTCGTCCATCGCTTCTACCCCATCCAGCACTGGCTCTTCTGGCGCTACGCCGGCTACTGGCTCCTCTGCGGGCTCTGGACGGCCGCCTGCGTCTCTGCGGGCAACCTGACGATCAAGCTCGTCGTCGGCCGCCCTCTGCCGATCGTGGAGCAGCTCGCCACGAGCTTCGCGATAGGCGTCTTCGAGTTCGCCTTCCTCATGACCGTGGCCGGGCTCCTCCGGCTCTATGGCACAGCGCTCTTCGTGCTCCTGCCGCTCGCGATGCTGGGCGCGGGGTTCGTTCCGCTCCGGGGTTACCTGACGCGGGTCGTCCGTCACGTCCGCCACGCTCAGCAAAGGGCGGCGCGTCCGCCGGTCTGGACCTACGCGATCCTCGCGCTCGGGCTGCTCGGCGTGGGAATGGTGTACTTCGTCATCCTCACCCCGGAGAACGTCCAGTTCGACTCGCGGTGGAAGCACCTGGCGCTGGCCGAGGAGTACGCCGTCACCGGGGGCATTCGCCGGTTCCCCGAGGGCTGGACGGTCGAGACCTATCCCCACTTCGCGACCTTCGTGTACTCGTGGGCATTCCTCCTGCCGCGCGGGCTCCTGTTCGACAAGGTCGAGCTCGCCGCGCACATGGAGTTCGTGGGGTTCCTCTGGACCCTCGTCGCCATCCCGGCCGCCGTGCGGCTGATGATCCCCCGCGGGCTCGGCCCGTACACGCTCCGGCTCTCGTGGACGGCGCGCTTCCTCTTCCCCGGCATCTTCCTCTACGACTCCAGCCTGAGCGTCGGTGGCGATCACATCGCCTCCATCTTCGCGCTCCCGGCGTTCACCCTGATGATGCGCGCGTACCGGGATCTCTCGCCCCGCTTCATCGCGCTGATGATGATGATGGTCTCCGGCGCCGGGCTCACCAAGTACACCGGCGCGGTCATCCTGGTGCCTTTCCCCGCGCTCTTCCTCGGCGCGCGCACGCTCGTCCTCGCCTACCGCTCGCTCCGCGGCCAGGTCGCGCCCGCGATCCGCAAGAACTGGTACCTCGGGCCGCTCGTGGCGGCCTCCGCAGGCCTGCTGTTCACGTCCACGCATTGGGCGAAGAACTGGGTCTACTACGGGGATCCGCTCTATCCCACGCTGTACAAGATCCTCCCCCTGCGCCCCTGGACGCAGGACGCGGCCAACATCTTTGTTTGGGGCTACCAGGACTTCCAGTTCTGGCGGCCGGAGCGGAGCGCGGACGGTGTCCTGAGGACGCTCAAGGCGCTCGTCGATTTCTCCTTCATTCCGAACGACTACGCCAAGTTCCACGGCAAGGTCCCCACCTTCGGGTCCGTCTACACGCTGCTGCTCGTCTGCCTGCCGTTCCTCAAGGGGACGAAGCGCGTCTGGGCGCTCGTCGGCTACGTGCAGGTCGGCCTCCTCTGCTGGTACTGGACGCACCACCAGGACAGGTATCTGCAGGCGATCGTCCCGCAGATGGCCGCCGCGACGGCAGCGATGGTCGCGCTCGTCTGGCGCGCGGCGGGCGAGCACCGCTTCGCTGTCCTCGCGGCGAGGACGGGCCTCGGCACGCTCGTCGGGCTGCAGGTCATCTGGGCGGGCGACGTGTACTTCATCCCTGGTCATGCGATGGTGAAGTCGCCGATCAAGGCCGTGATAGATCTCCTCTCCCAGGGGTACGCGAAGCGCTACGCGCAGCGATTCGACATCTACCGGACGTTCCAGTCCATCTCGCGGGCGCTCCCCAAGGGGGCGCGCGTGCTGCTGCACGACAACCACAACCACCTCGGGATCGGCGCCGAGACGGTGTCGGACTGGAACGCCTGGCAGTACGGCATCAGCTATGGCCGGCTGCGCACGCCCCGTGAGGTCTGGGACGTCCTGAAGGGCATGGGCGTGACCCACGTGGCCTGGGATAACCATACAAGCAGGGGGTGGGACACGGTCGCTGGAGATCTCATGTTCTTCGACTTCGCGCTCCGGCGTACCGTGAAGCCCTCGAAGCACGGCGGGATGATCCTTGCCGAGATGGGTCCGGCCCCCGATCCGCGAGCCCCGTTCTCCACCACCGTCGCTTACCTGGGCTGTGGCGACGCGTACAAGTCAGGCCTCTACGAGGTCGGCGATCTGACGGTGCCGGTCTTCGGGCCGAACAACAGGGCGTTCCCGGCGCCCAGGGTGAGCGGTCCCCCGGGCGGCGAGAGCGCCGCGGCGCTCCTGGAGCGGGCGGGGTTCGCCGTGGTCGACTCGAAGTGTCACACGTTGCCCGCCCAGGCCACGCGGGACTTCACGCTCGCCGCCAAGCGGCGCGTGCTCCTGGGCAAGAAGGGGCAGCAGCTCGACATTTACCTTCGCAAGGAGGAAGCCCCGAGCGCGCCGGCCGCTCCGCCTGCGCCTGAGCCGTCCTCCACCGAGTCCGATCTCCCCCCGGAGCCAGGCGAGGACGAGCCCCTCCCCGGCGAGCGCTGATCGGCGCTGGAGACGAGCGGCAGAGATGAGCCGCCAAGGCGCCAGTCCGGGCGCGAACCAGGCGACTCGAGGCCGCCTCAGGCTGCCTTTCGCCTCGCCACGCAGAAGACCGAAAGCCCGAAGCTCGGCCGCCGACCGCGCGCGATGAGATCGACCTCGGCGCGAAGGACGGCCCCCATCGCGGAAGCGGCGAGGCCCGACTTCGGCGATGGCTGCTTCATGCTGGTCTTGCCCGGGCGCAGCAGGCGAGCGGCGCTCCAGGCGGCGCGCGAGCCGACGGCGGCAGGAAAGAGCAGCTGGTTGAAGTAAGCGCACGCTTCGACGTGGAAGCCGGCCGGCAGCGCGTCGCGGAAGGTCCGCGCGGTATACCGGCGGAAGTGCTGCAGCGCGCGGTCGTGATCGCTGAACAACCACGGATACGCCGGCACCGTGGCGACGAAGACCCCGCCGGGCCTCAGGTGATCATGGACCCACCGGAGCGCGGCGCGGTCGTCCTCGATGTGCTCGATCACGTCGAGCGCGCAAATCACGTCGTAACGCCGGTCGAGCTCGAACGGGACGGACGTGCTGTAGAGCGTCCGCGCCGCGCCCGTCCTGGCGATGGCCTCCTGTCCGAGCGGGCTCACCTCGATCGCGTCGACGACCCCGAACTCCGTGAGGACACCCAGGTTCTGGCCGACCCCGGCGCCGATCTCCAGGAGCTCCAGCGGGCGCTCTCCAGGGCCGAACGCGCGGACCAGGTGGGAGAGCAGCCGGGCTCTCCCCGTCTTCAGCCAATCGCCAGATTCCTCGGAGTACTGCTGGTATGCCGTCGTTTCCATCCGCTCTTCACTCTGCCGGCGGGGTCGATTCTTCCTGGGGAGGCGAGGCTTGAGGGGATGGCGACTCGGCGGGTGAGGTCGGCGCTTCCTCGGCCGGGGTCGGGATCTCGATCGTCAGGTCGTCCACCTTGGAAGGCTGTTTCCGCGGCCTCTTCGGCGGCGGCGGCGGTGGGCGCCGCTTCTTCGGCGCCGACGTCGCGGCGGCGCTGGCCGAAGGCTGCGCAGCAGGAAGGTCCACCGGCGCGGCCGTCGCAGCGGCGCTGGGCTGAGGCGCTGAATCCTGCGGCGGTGCAGGCTCGGTCGCGGGCGCCGGCGGCGTGGGCTCGCCCTCCACCGTCGGCGTGGGCTCGCCCCCCATCGTCGGTAGGCTCAGCGGCACGCCCTGCGAGCGCACGTACTGCCAGACGACGAGACCGCCGAGGGCCATCAGCGTGAGCACGACCCAGCGAACGAGCCGTCGGCGGCGCGAGCCGGCGTCGAACTCCGGGAACGCGCCCTCGTGGGCGACCCCGCTCACGCTCGAGCCCTTCATCCAGTGCTCCGGACCCTGGCCGGAGGGCACGGCGCGCTCCCGCGGGGCCGGGGCAGGCGGCGTCGGGGCGGGCGCGAACGGCTGCTCGATCGGCCTCGAGGCGGGCGGCGCGCCATCCATGGCCGCGACCGCCTCGCGTTGCGCTCGCCCGATCCCGTCGCGACGCTGCTCCGGCAGCGCCTGGCTCGGCGGCGGCGCCTCGGGGGCGCGCGCCGTCGCCTGAGGATCGGCCTCGTCTGGGTCGAGCGCGCGGAGCGGCCGCGAGGCGGGCGGCGGGTCCGCGGGCGCGGTCGGAGCGACGGCCGCACCACTCCGAGGCGCGAGGTCCGCGGGCGCATGCGCTTCGGGTGCCGGCGCTGCCAGGTCCGCGGGCGCGCGCGCTCCGGAGGCCGGGGCCGCGGGCGCATGCGCTTCGGGCGGCGGCGCCGCGAGGTCCGCGGGCGCGTGCGCTTCGGATGCCGGCGCCGCGTGCGCGTGCGCTTCGGGCGCCGGCGCTGCGGGCGCGTGCGCTTCGGGCGCCGGCGCTGCCAGGTCCGCGGGCGCGTGCGCTTCGGGCGGTGGCGCGGCGGCGGCCCGCGGGTCGAGCGCCGCCGGCGCCGGCGGCGCTGCCCAGGGCTCGTCCACCTCGGTGTCGACCGGCTCCTCGTCGAACTCCTCGATATCGACATCGACCAGCGACGGCGAGCTGTCCGCTGCCTTGCGCGGCGTCTCGGTGGGCGCGAGCGGCAGCGGCGACGACCCAGCCGGGGCCTCGACACCGCCGCTCACCGCCACGGCGGACGCGCTGCTCGGCTGCGCGGAGAGCGGCGTCCCCGTGGAACGCGACGGCGGCCCCTGCGGAGCGCCGTCGCTGCGCTGCGGCGGCGTTGGCGATCGATCGCCGAGCCGGGACGGCAGCGGCGAGCGCTCGCTGAGCGGCCGCTCGCCGAGCTGAGCGGAGGTCGGCGGCTGCTCGCCGAGCGGAGCGGGAGGCCGCTCGGTGGGCCGCGGCGGCGCGGCGGGTCGCTCGGTGGGCCGCGGCGGCGCGGCAGATCGCTCGGTGGGCCGCGGCGGCGTCGGCGATCGCTCGCCGAGCCGAGAGGACAGCGGCGGGCGCTCGCTGAGCGGCGGGCGCTCGGTGAGGCGCGGCGGCGTCGCAGGCCGCTCGCTGGGCAGCGCGGGGATCCTCGCGCTCGGCCTCGCCGACGGCGGAGCAGCGTCTACCAGCGGATCGCCCGATGCTCGCTCGGGCGATCGCGTCGAGGCGGCGCCCGCGGGCTCGGCCACCCGGGGGAGCGGCGGGGCCTTGGGGATCACCGAGCCCGTCGCCGGCCGCGGCGGGGCCGCCGGCGGGCGCGTGGGCGAGGCCCGGGGCGGCATCGGCGGAGGCCGCGGCGAGGCCACGCTGCTCGGGGCCTCGATCGACAGGTCGGCGACGCGGGCGAGCGACTCCGCGAGATCGCGCGCGCTGCTGAAGCGCCGTGCCGGGTCGCGGTCGCAGGCGCGCGCGAACCACCCGTCGAAGCTCGGCGGCAGCTCCGGATTCACCCTCGACGGGACCGGGATCTCGCCGAGCGAGATCTTGATCAGCAGATCGCCGACCCCCTCGCTGTCGAACGGGAGCTCGCCCGTCACGCACTGGTAGGCGATCACGCCGAGCGCCCAGAGATCGGCGCGGTAGTCGACCTCCCGCAGCCCCTTCACCTGCTCCGGGCTCATGTAGTGGGGCGTGCCCATGAGCGTGCCGACGGAGGTGCGCTGGGCGGCCCGCTTCCCCTGCCCCCTCACCTTGGCGATGCCGAAGTCGAGGATCTTGACGATCTCATCGTCCTCGTTCGCGCAGAGGAAAAAATTCTCCGGCTTGAGGTCGCGGTGCACGATGCCGGCCCCGTGCGCGCGGGTGAGCGCGCGCGCGACCTGCGTCACGATCTTCGACGTCTCCTGGAGCGAGAGGCGGCGCCTGCGCGCGAGCCGATCGAAGAGGTCCTCGCCGTCGAGCAGCTCCATCACGATGAACGGCTGCTCCGCGTCGATGCCGTGATCGATGATCTGCACGACGTGGGCGCTGCGGAGCTGCGCAGCGGCCGTCGCCTCGCGGCGGAACCGTTCGCGCGCGTCCTCTTGCTTCGCGAGCTCCGGATCGATGAGCTTGACCGCGACGTGCGTGCCGAGCGCCAGGTGCTCGGCGACCCACACCGCGGCTTGCGCGCCCTGCCCCACGGGTCGGATGAGGCGGTAGCGCTCGCTCAGCACCTGACCAGCTGCGATAGACACGGCGGCAAAAGCCTACGTCGAGGGGAACATCCGTGTCGAGTTCCTGCGTGCCACCTCAGATGCCATGCGGAACGGTTTGCTTCATCAGCTCGCGCCACTCGTCATGGGTGAGCTCTGGATAAATGTAGTCGCCCTCGAAATTTGTATGGTGCAGGAGCAACCGGGCGACATCGACGATGACGCGGGCGACGTCGCCGCCCTGCGCAACGCTCGCCAGCGCGTCGGTCGCTTCACGCACGGCGGCGTGCTGCTTCAGCGCGACCTGGACCTCCTCGGCGAGCCCGCGCGACTGGAAATGCGGGAAGATGGCGGTCTCCTCGTAGCGCATGTGTCGCTCCATCGGCCCACGCAGGAACGCGAGCAGGCTCGCGCGCTCGGCGATCGCCTCGTCCGCGGAGCGCTGCGCCAGCTCGATCAGCTTGTTCGCCGTGCCGCGAGCGAGCTCTTCCTCTTGGAAGAGCTCGCTCACCATCCGGTCCAGTTCCATGGCGTGCGGGGCGTCGTAGTCCAGATCCGGCGGAGGGTCGAGCCGGGCGCGGCGCGACCTCGCGGCCAGGCGGGGCGGCTCCCTCGCGCGGCCGTCAGCCGCGCGGCCGTCAGCCGTGCGCCCGTCAGCCGCGCGCCCGTCAGTCGTGCGCGCGGGCGCGGACGATCGCGGCGAGGCGGCCGACGACGCCGTTCGCGACCATGGCGAGCACCTGCTTCTCCAGCGCCTGTCGCTCGCTCGGCCTGCCGCCGAACGAGATGCGCGAGCGGGCGGTGGCGCCGCCGACGACGCGGCCGACGACGGTGCAGCTCACGCGGTGGACGTCGCCCCGCGTGGCCGAGGTGAACTCGACGACGCGCGCGCTCAGCACCACCGACTTCGCCTTGCCGAAGTCCGCCTTCTTCGCGGCGCTGGAGAGCAGGCCGCGCAGCGCGCGCGCTCGCTGGGCCTGGCCCTCGCCCGCGGGCACATCGACGCTCTTCCATTCGATCTTGGTGTCGCGGGCGAAGGTCGATGCTGGCGAGACCGTGAGCGTGGTCAGGGCCATCACCGCCGAGAGCAGCCATCGTGACGCGCGGCGCATGCGAGCAGGGTAGGGGGCCGAGAGCTCGCCGGCCAAGTTCGCGCAGGGTGTCCCGGCGCGGCGCAGGCGCGCCCTCACGCGATCGCCGCGCTCGCGCCGCGATCGGGCCCGCGCTATGCCGTGGCCCGGAAGCGAGGATCGATGGAGCGCAGCTCGCCGGGGGGAGATCGACGGGATCGACGAGGACGAGATCGCCGCGCTGCACGCGCGCACGCCCGCGCGTTCCGCGGGGGCGGGTGGCTCGCGGCGCTGCTCGCGATCTCCGTCGTGCCCGAGGCGGGCTACGCGCAGGCGCCGCGCGCGGGGGGCGCGAAGGCCGGCGCGAGCGCGGCCGCGGCGGGCAGCGCGCAGGCGCCACGCGCGGGGGGCGCGAAGGCCGGCGCGAGCGCGGCCGCGGCGGGCAGCGCGCAGGCGCCGCGCGCGGGGGGCGCGAAGGCGGGCGCGGCGGGAGGCGCGCCGGCACCGGAGAAGCGCGCGCCCATCGTGCAGGCGCTGCGGTGGACCGCCGCGACGCCCGACGAGATGCTCGGCGCCGCGCTGACCCGGGCGCGGCGGGGCGGCGACGACGCGATCGCCGGGCTCGTGATCGCGGCGGCGCTCGCGGACCGCGCGGCGCAGGGCCGCGCGCGAGAAGGCCTCGCGCAGATCGGGGCGTCCTCCTCGCCGCTCGCCGACGACGCGCGCTGGCTCGCCGCGTCGCTCGCCCCGGAGCCGCCGGCGGCGACGTGGCCCGGCGCGCGCGCCGTCTCGTACGACGCGCCCCCGGACCCGTCCGGGCTCGTCAAGGCGTTCGCGGTCCTCGGCCCGTTCCAGGACAACTCGGGCGGCGGGCTCGCGCTCCGCGAGGGGCCCGAGGCGGAAGGCCAGCGCTTCTCGGACATGCGCGCCCGCTACGCCTGGGGGGTGTACGACGTCGCGTGGCGCAGGGTGCTGCCCGCCGCGTCGACCGCGCGCGGCGTGCCGCTCGATCTCTACATCCATCCTCGCGCCGAGAGCTGCACGTACCTCGCGTCGCGCGTCACCGTCCCGGCCGCGCTCGATCGCAAGCCGATCCTCGCCCACGTCGCCGCGACCGGCGCCGTGCGGCTGCTGTGGGACGGCGCCGACGTCGCCGCGAGCGACGCGGCGCACGCGCGCCTCGTGCTCGACCGCATCGCCGCGCGGATCGAGGCGCCCGCGGGCGATCACCTGCTCGCCCTCAAGGTGTGCACCGGGGCCATCGCCGACGAGGGGCGCGTCCGCGTGCGCTTCACCGACGAGGAGCGCAGGCCGGTGGCGCTCGCGACCTCGTCGGACCTCACGCCGCTCCAGCTGCCGCCGGCCGCGGCCCCGGGCGCGCGCGCCGCGACCGCCGTCCCGACGGCGCTCGACAGGGCGCTCGACGCGGGCGCGGCGCAGTCGCTCGATCAGACCCTCACGGCCGTCGTGGCGCGCACGCTCGGGGGGGCCGACGACCAGCGATCGCCCCGCGCGCCCGGGCTGCTCGACCGCGTGACGCGGGCGCCGGGGATCTCCGCCGACGCGCTCGCCCTTGCCGGGTGGGTCTCCCCGTTCGGCGCGAACCGCAGCGGCTGGCTCGAGGCCGCGCGCGCCCGCGGCCTCGCCGAGAAGGACCGGGCCACCGCGGCGTTCGCGCAGCGCCGGCTCGTCGCCGCCCACCTCGCCTCGGACCGGGGCGACTGGGCCGCGGCCGCGCTGCGCGAGGAGCCGCTGCGCGCGGCGCGCGATCCCGAGGCGCGCGTCCTCAGGGCGCTCGTCAAGAAGAAGCTCGCGGCGGCGGGGCTCACGCGGGCCGGGCTCGAGGAGCTGCTCGCGGTCGAGCGCGAGCAGAAGGACCGCACGCCGGTCGTCGTCTGGCAGGAGATCGCGGCCGCGGCCCGGCTGGATCCGGCGCTCGATCTGCGGGCCGCGCGAAGGCTCGCCGAGATCGCGCCCGAGTCGCGCGGCGCGTCCTACGTGCTCGCGTTCGAGCCCGAGGGCGGCGCCGCGCTGGAGGTGGCGGCCGCCGGGGCGCTCGCGCAGCAGACGTCGGCCGACGACGTCATCCGCATCGGCCGCGCGCTCCACGACGCGGGCCGCGTCGCGTGGGCGCGCGAGGTGCTGTCGTACGCCACGCAGGTCGCGCCGAACCAGCCCGCCGCGTTCCAGGCGCTCGCCGCGGTGCGGGAGGGCGGCGCGAGCGCGCGGCCCGAGGCCGTGGCCGCCGCGTCGCGCCTGGCCACGGCCGCGCTCGCGCGGGCGCGCGACCTCACGCCCGGCGATCCGTTCCTCAAGGCCGAGCTCGCGCTCCGCCTCGGCGAGGGCTCGGCCGGCGCGCCGGGCCGGCAGCGCATGCGCGATGAGCAGCACATCGTCGCGCCCGGCGTCTTCCTCGCGCGCGGGCGGCAGACCCCGGCGAAGAAGGGGGAGGTGGCCGACCGGCAGCTCCACTGGGTGCGCGTCGTGACGTACCACCCGGACAAGCGCGTCTCTCAGCTCATGCACTACGCGCGCGAGATCGTCATCGAGCCGCGCACCGATCAGGATCTCTACGAGCGCGACATCCCCGCCGAGGGGGCGGACACCGAGCTCCTGTTCGCGCGGGTCCACCGCAAGGACGGGACGGTGACGCAGCCGGACGAGCAGGGCGCGGGGGGGCAGAAGCCGTTCGTGCGCTGGCCCGAGCTGAAGGCGGGGGACGTGGTGGAGGTCGCGGTGCGCTCGTGGACCGGGGGCCCCGTCGGGCGCCGGGGCGACGCGCCGTTCTACTTCATCGACTACGTCGGCTCGACCGACACGCGGCCGATCCTCTACAACGAGGTCGTCGTCGACTCGCCGACGAGCGATCCCCTCGCGATCGACGTCTTGAACGGCAAGGCGGAGCGGGTGCTCCGGTCCGAGAAGGATGGCCGCACGGTGACGCGGTACATCTGGGACGACCCGCCCGAGGTGCCCGAGGAGCCGCTCGCGCCGCACCTCGCGGAGGTGCTGCCGGTCGTCGTGGGCTCGACGTTCCACGGCTGGCACGACTTCCGCGAGTGGTACCGGGGCGCGGTCGCCGGCTTCATGGAGCCCGACGATCAGGTCCGCCGGCTCGCCGCGGAGCTCACCAAGGGCAAGGCCACGCGCGAGGACAAGCTGCGGGCGCTCTTCGACTTCGTGGCGGACGACATCCGGTACGTGAACTTCGTGTCCGGCGAGTGGTGGCTGCCGAACCGCCCGCAGGAGCTCCTCGCGCGGCGCCAGGGCGACTGCGACGACAAGGCGATGCTGCTCATCACGCTGCTCAAGTCGATCGGCATCGAGGCGACCGAGGTGCTGGTGCAGACGCGCTACACGGCTCAGCCCTCGCTGCTCCGGAGCGAGGTGGCGGCGATCCCGGTGTTCGATCACGGCATCGCGTACCTCCCGGGCGCGGGCGGCGCGCCGGGCCTGTGGCTCGACGCGACGAGCCCGCAGAGCCGCCTGGGGCCGCTGCCCGCGATGGACGCGCGCACGCTCGCGCTGTTCGTCGACGAGGGGCCGCCGAAGATCGTGGAGACGCCGGCGAGCTCGCCGGCCGATCACGGCGTCGACGCCGAGTGGACGATCGCGCTGCTCCCCTCCGGCGCGGGCGATCTCTCGGCGAAGGAGCGGCACATCGGCGACGCGGCGTTCGAGCTCCGGTCGAACCTGGCGGAGGCCGACGCGCGCGCGCAGTGGGTCGAGCAGTACCTCGCGTACGGCTGGTTCCCGACCGTCGACGTGAAGCCCAAGGTGGCGTTCCAGGCCGATCTCCCGCACGGCGCGGCGACGCTCGAGTACGAGGCGCGCTCCGAGGGGCTCGCCCGCCGCGAGGGCGCGGAGCTCTCCGTGCCGCTCTCTGGCGCGTCCACGATGACGTCGCAGCTCGCGCCGCTCGTGAAGCGCACGCTGCCGGTGATGCTGCCGCCGAGCTTCGCGCCGCGGCACCACAACCGGACGATCACGATCACCGCCCCGCCCGGGTACACGTTCGCCGAGCTCCCGCCGGGCGGCGACGAGAACGGCGGCGCGTTCGGGCGGGCGGCGATCTCCTTCGCGAAGGTGCCCGGCAAGAACGCGGTGGTCGTGAAGGAGCGCGTGATCCTCGATCAGTCGACCATCCCGGTGGCCCAGTACGCCGCCTGGCGCGGCTGGCTGCAGCGGGTCGACGGGCTCCTGCACCGGATGGTGCGGCTCGTGCCTGTCGCGCCGGCGCCCCAGCAAGCGCGCCGCGCGCTGGGCATCGAGGCGGGCGGCGGTGCCGGTGCGGGGCCAGCGGCGCGCGGATCGAGCCACTGACGAGCGGCTTCGTCGCTCGATCCGACGGCGCGCCAGGCCCCTCGCTCGTCCGCTGGCGGCGGCGTTCGCGCGCGTCCACCGGTCGGCCACGCTGCGCCCTCGCGGTTGGTACCGTTCTGGCTAGCCGGGCTTCGACGTTCGCACGCAACCACGCGCCAACGCTGCCCAGGGGAGGGACTCACCATGTCGCTCGAAGAGTACCGACGCCCGCGAATGATCGTTCTTAGCCCGCGCTCGACCGCTTATGACGCCGTGAGGGCGATGATGGACAACCACGTCGGCGCGGTCCTGGTCCACGACGGCCAGCGCCTCGCCGGCATCGTGACCGACCGCGACATCGCGCTGGAGGTCGTGGCAGGCGACCTCGACGCGCGCAGCACGATGCTGCGCGACATCATGTCGGACGAGATCGCGACGCTCGAGCTCGACGCGTCGATCGACGACGCCGTGCGCACCATGCGCGATCATGCGTGTCGGCGCGTGCCGGTGACCGAGCAAGGGCGGCCCGTCGGCCTAGTGACCCTCGACGATCTGCTCGCCGATGGGGTCATCGACGCGGCGACCGCTGGCTCCGTCGTGAAGGCGCAGCTCGAGGTGGCCGCCCGCTTCAAGCCGGAAGGCGCGATGCACCCCGAGGGGACCGCGCGCCCGGAGCGCTCGCACGGCCGCGTGCGCGCCCTCACCCGGCGCAAGGCGCGCGCGGACAGCGCGTATGGCCGGCTGATCCACGCCGTCGAGCGCCACTCGGGTCTCCAGCAGCGCGACCGCGCGGAGCTCGCGCTGCAGATCGTCCTCGGCTGCCTCTGCCGCAGGGTGACTTCCCAGGAGGCGCGGCACCTCGTCGCGCAGCTCCCCTCGAAGCTCCACCCGTCGCTCGAGCCGTTCCTCGACGGGCCCGACAAGCGCATCACGACCGCGACCATCGAGGCCGACGTCGCGCGCGAGCTGCGCATGGACCGCGAGGCCGCCGGTTTCGTGCTGCAGGCGATCTGCGAGGCGGTCGCGGACAGCGTGTCCGCCGGGGAAATCGAGGGGTTCCGCGGTCAGCTCCCGCTCGACATGAAGGACCTGTTCCCGCCCACCCCGCTGCGCCGGGCCGTCTGAGCCGGCTTCCGCGCGACAGGCCACGCCGCGCGCCGGCGTAGCGCGCGAGCCGCGCCGGCGCGTGAATCGGACGGGGGATCGGGCGGGCTCGGCGCGCGTGCGCCGCGCGCTGCCTACGCTTGCGGCCAGACCACGCCGCGGGCGCGCAGATCGGCCACGGTGTCCGCGAGGGTCTCGAGCGGGTCGCGCGGCGTCCAGCCGAGCTCGCGCCGGGCCTTCGTCGCGTCGAGGTACCAGAAGTGCTGGCCCATCTCGGCCGACACCGGATCGACCGGCAGATCGAACGGGAGCCGCTTCCGCGCCTGCTCGATGAGGTGCGCGCCCGCCTTCGCGAGCGCGATGCTGCGCGGCAGCCGCAGCGCGGGGGCCGGGACGCCCGAGATGCGCGAGAGGCGGCGGAAAAAGACCTCCAGGCTCATGTTGGCGGCGCCGAGCAGGTAGCGCTCGCCCGGGCGGCCCTTGTCCATCGCCAGCACCATGCCCTGCGCCGCGTCGCGGGCGTCGACGAAGGAGAGGCCGCCCGCGGGGGTGAACGGGAGCCGGCGCTCGAGGAAGCTCACGACGTCCCCGGTCGAGGCGCCGTGGACGTCGCCCGGACCGAGCAGGATGCTCGGGTTGACGGCGAGGACCTCGAAGCCGGGCCCGCTGCGATCGAAGGCCGCGCGCTCGGCGTACAGCTTCGAGCGGTAGTACGGCCAGCCGGCGATGAGGTCGATCGGCGTCGGCGCCGCCTCGTCGCGGACGTCGTTCGCGTCCTTGCTGACCGCGACGATCCCGCTCGTGCTCGCGATCACCGCGCGCTTCACCCCCGCGTCGCGGCAGGCGTCGAGGGTGATCTTGGTCCCCTCGACGTGGGTCCGGTAGAGCACCTCGGCGTCCTCGCGGCGCCGCGAGACGCGCCCGGCGCAGTGGAAGACGCCGTCGCAGCCCTCCGCGGCGCCGCGCACCGACGCCGCGTCGAGGATGTCTCCGCGGCGGAGCTCCACGCCTCGCTCGGCGAGCGCGGGCGCCTCTGCCCGGCAGAGCGCCACCACGTCGTGGCCCTCCCCACGGAGCGCCGTGACGAGGTGCGATCCCAGGAAGCCCGTCGCGCCGGTGACGAGATAGCGGCTCATGCGAGGTCGAAAACCTTCTGGAAGGTCTGGAGGAGGGAGATGTCGTTCGATTTCACGAGGCCCGTCATGAACTCCATCGGGCTCGGTGTGTAGGCCTCGCGGACGATCTTGGCGAATATCTCGGGCGTCGTCTTGAGGACACAGTCCGCCTGCTGGCTTGGCTTACCGATCCGCGCCTCGCAGCTGGCCGCGTCGATCCGCAGCGTCCACTTCGCCTCCTCCTCCGTTCCGAGCGTGACGTAGTACGTGATCGGCTGGGTCACCCGGCCTGCCACGTATTTCGACTCGAGCTCGCGGAAGAGGACCGTGAGCGGGTGCTCCTTGGTGGTGGCGGCCTGATCGATGCTCTCGACCCGGCGCAGGTCGAGGGCGCTGCCCTCCTTGAGCTTGATGACGGCGAGCTGCGTGAGCTCCGCGACCTTGCGGCACGCCACCGCGTACTTCATCCCGGCGGTGAGCCGCCGGAGGTCGCCGATCTCGAGCGGCGGCCCGATGCGCGCGACGAGGTCGCGGCGGATCGGGACGCTGCGCCCCTTGGGGAGCGCCTCGAAGGTGCCGCCCAGGTAGAGGGGCAGGATGTCGACGTTGTGCGTGAGCGCGAGGTGCCCGATCGCCGGCTTGAACTCGAGGATGCCGCCGTCGGGGCTGCGCGTGCCCTCGGGGAAGAGCAGCACGGTCCGCCCGCGGTCCAGGATCTCGCCGGTCTGGCGCAGCGCCGTGCGGAGGCCGCCCTTGCGATCGAAGGGCGCCAGGTTCGTGAGGTTCTCGAAGTAGGCGCGCCGCCAGCGGTTGCCCTCGAAGAAGTAGTCCTGGGCGGCCAGCGAGACGATGCCGTCCCCGTAGCTGCCCAGCGCGAACTTCACGAGCCCCATGTCGAGGTGGCTCGCGTGGTTCGAGACGACGATCGTGTTGCGGTTGTGCGGGATGAACGCGCGCCCGTAGACCTTCGGGCGCATGACGTTCCCGTAGAAGCCGGACTGGACCTTGTTCATCCAGTGCTTGGCGAAGTCGGCCACCGGGCGGGGGATGTGGATCGGCGGCTCGCCCAGGCCCTGGACCTTCGGCTCCACGGCCGCCGAGCCGGCGTCGTGCGAGACGGCCGCCGCGGTCGCGCTGGACGCGGCCTCGGCGGCGAGGCGCGTGACGATCGCCTTCACCTCGGAGCGCTTCACCTGACCGGACGGGGTGCGGGGCAGGTCGGCGTCGTGGAGGTGCACGGCCATGGGGTGGCACGGCTTGGGCAGCGCCTGGATCGCCGTCCGGAGCGCGTCGAGCGCGCGCTCGTGCTGCGTGGCGCGCGCGAGCGCCTCGTCGTCCTCGCCGCCCTTCGCGCTCGGCGCCGTGGGGACGGCGAGGCAGGCGACCTGCTCGCCGCCGCGGCCGTTGTCGATCCCGACGATGGCGAGCTCCTTGATGTGCTCGACCTTGCCGAGCAGGCGCTCGATGTCGGTCGGGTACAGGTTCTCGCCCTTCGCCGCGCTGATGACCTCGCTCTGCCGGCCGACGAGGACGAGCCGCCCTTGCTTGTCGAGCTTGCCGAGATCGCCCGTGCGGAGCCACCCGTCCGCGTCGAGCGCCGCCTGGGTCGCGTCGGGGTCGTCGGCGTAGCCCTTCATGACGTTGGGGCCCCGCGCGAGCACCTCGCCGACGCCGTTCGCGTCCGGGTTCGCGATCTTGATCTTCACGCCAGGGATCGGCTTGCCGACGTTCCCTGGGCTCGCCGCCGGCGACGGTCTGGCGACGGTCAGGAGCGGCGCCGCCTCGGTCAGGCCGTAGCCCTCGGCGAGCGGCAGGCCGAGCCCCTTGAACACCGCGGCCGTGTCCCTCGGGAGCGCCGCGCCGCCCGAGATGAGGAAGCGGACGTTGCCGCCGAGCGCGTCGTGGACGCTGCCGAAGAACAGCCGCCCCGCGTTCAGGCCGAAGCGCTTGCCGAGCATGCGGTTCAGCTCCATGGCCCAGCTGAACGCGGCGGCCGCGGCGGGCCCCTGCTCCTTCACCCTGGCGACGATCTGGCGCTCCAGCATCTGCCAGAGCGCCGGCACGCCGACCATCGCCGTGACGCGCGCCTTCTTCAGCCCGTCGCTCACCCGATCGGCCGAGATCTCGTCGAGGTAGATGATCCTCGCGCCCTGCGACAGCGGCAGGAGCAGGCCGCAGGTGGCCTCGAAGGTCTGGTGGAGCGGCAGCACGCTGAGCACGCGGTCGCTCGGCTTGAGCGGGAACAGCGGCGCCAGCGAGGCGAGCAGCGCGGTGAAGTTGCCGTGCGTGAGCAGCACGCCCTTCGGCTCCCCGGTCGTGCCGCTCGTGTAGACGACGCTCGCGACGTCCTGGCTGCCAACGCGCACGTCCGGGGGCGCGAGCCCATCGCCGGACGCCGGGCCCAGGTCGGCCACCTGGCCCTCGGCGAACCCGACCATGTCGAAGGCGTACAGGTTCGGCAGCGCCGCGCGCACGTCGGCGCCGAGCTTCTCCTCGACGCCGCTGTCCCAGAGCACGACCTTCGCCGTCGACGAGCGGAGGACGTCCGCGAACGCCTTCGCGTCGAGCCCGGGATCGATCGGGACGGCGACGGCGCCCGCGCGGAGGATGCCGAAGTAGGCGACGGGCCACGCCGGCTGGTTCGATCCGGAGAGCGCCACGCGGTCGCCGCGGCGGACGCCGAGCGCGGCGAGGCGCGCGGCCGTCATGCAGGCCGCGTCGCGCAGCTCGCGGTAGCTCGTGCGCGAGAGCCCGTCCTGCTCGAACCGCTGCACCGAGAGCGCGTGATCGAAGCGCTCGGCGACCTCGTCGAGCAGGTCGACAAGGCTGTCGTAGGGCCGGAGCGGCTTGATCTCCCGGCGGAGCATGTCCTCGAGGATCGGGAAGGCCCACTTCTCCAGGCCGGGGAGGTGGACGTTCCAGATGTAGTCGCGCCAGTCGATCTTCTCGGGCGCCCAGACGAAGCGCGCCCGCTCCTCGGGGGGCATCCGGTCCATCGCCGCGCGCGTGTTGGCGCAGGAGTAGATCCAGTCGCCCTCCGCGACGAACGGCATGAAGACCTCGAGGAGCGTGGCCGTCTTCTGCTCCGTCTTGGCGGCGCTCTCCAGCGCGGCGGCCGCCGGCTTGAGGAGGGCCGCGGCGGGGCCGATGCTCGCCGTCTTGAGCAGGCCTCCCAGGCCGCGGAGCGCGCCCTCGATGGCGCGCGCGCCGTGCGCGCCGTACTGCTGCCGGGTCAGCCCGCGCGGCTCGAAGCGGGACGACACGATGTCGAAGAGCGCGGTCTTCTTCCCCTCGAACACCTGCCGCCGCTTGTAGAGCCCGGCGAGCTCCAGGTAGCGGGTCACGCGGCAGCCGTTCGTGTCGGTCGTGCCGTACTGGTACACGGCGGGCGCGCGGCCCTCGATGAGCTCGCAGAGCGAGGCGATCATGCCGCTCGCGGTCATGTCGACCGGGATGAGGTCGAGCCGCACGTCGTGGTCGCCCGGGAACTGCACCTGCCCCTTCGAGGCGAGGTAGAGGTAGGGCGCCGAGGTGTTGACGCCCTCGTTCCAGCCGCAGAACGGGAACTCGACGGCGGTCTCGACGACGGCGGGGCGGACGATGGTGAAGGGCAGCCCCGAGCCCGCGAGGACCTGCTCGCCGATGCTCTTCGTGTAGGTGTAGATGTTGGTCCACCCCCAGAAGAGCGCGCGCTCCTTGCCGGCCTCGATGAGCCGGTCCTTGATGAACTTGCGCTTCACCCTGGCGAGCTCGTTGTCGAGCGCGCTGCCCCGGCACGGCTCGCCGCGCGAGGCCAGGTTGGCCTTGGCCTCGTCGAGGAAGGCGCTCTGCCGGAAGGCGTCTTCGCACCGCTGGCGCGCCTGCTGCACGAGGTCGAGGCACTCGCTGATCTCGCGCTGCGGATCCCAGTGCGACCGATCGAGGGTCCGCTTCGGGCAGGCGGCGCCGAACCACGTCTCGCCCGCGGCGCGGGGGAAGGGGATCTCGGCCGGGTGGTTCTCCTCGATGAGCCCGGAGCGGTAGCCTGCGACGAAGCAGGTGCTCGTGTGCATCACCTTGGCCCCGAGGGTCCGCGCGAGCTCGACGAGGTTGCTGATGCCGAACGCGTTGACCTCGAGCGCCTCGTCGAGCGGGGGGTTGAAGTCGACGACGCCGGCCACGTTCACGACCGCGGCGATCGTGCCGGTGAGCTCCCCAACGCGGTCGCCCAGCCCGAGCAGCGGCAGGCCGACGTTGCCGTTCATGGGGGTGATCTTCTGCCGCAGGTACTCCTCGAAGGCGGGCCCCGGGTACTGCTCGCGGATCGGATCGAAGACCGGCGAGGTCGCGATCTGCGACCAGAAGCGCTCCTCCGGCGACTGGCTCTCCTTGGACCGGACGAGCAGGTAGATGTGGCCGATCTCCGGGAACCTCGCGAGCAGCATGGCCAGCCAGACCTTGCCGAGGAAGCCGGTCCCTCCGACCACCACGAGCCGCTTGCCCGAGAGCACGTGCGACGGCACCAGCGGCGGGGCCGCCACGGTTTCCTCGCCCTTGGCCCCACCCGGCGACCCCGGCTCTGCCTTTCCGGCGCCGGCCCCGTTCGTAACACCCATATGGCTCATCGAGACTCCAGGAAGGCCGCTCAATTCGCGCCTGGGCAGGAACGCGTCAAGGGTGAGGTGCCGCGAACCGGGGTTCGCGCCGTCCCGGCATGCGGTTTGCTCGATTTGGTCGAGGAATCGGCGTTTCCGCCGGGGACCGGCGAGGCGGTCCGGGTCACGTTCGCGCGTGGTCGCGCGTGGATGGCGGGGGCCGTGGCAGATCCGGTGGGCTCGGGGCAATGCCTTGCCGACGGGCGGAAGGCGACCCAAGCAGTGCGGCCCATGATCTTCGGTGCGCACGAGTCCGTGGCCGGCGGCCTTCACCGCGCGATCGCGCTGGCGGGGGAGGATCGCTGCGAGGTGGTGCAGATCTTCACCAAGGTCTCGGGCCAGTGGCGGGAGCCGGCGCTGAGCGCGGAGCAGATCGCCGCGTTCCGCGCCGCGCGCGCGGGCTGGGCTGGCGTGGGCCGGACGCTCGCCCACGCGAGCTACCTCATCAACCTGTGCGCGGACGACGCCGCGATCCTCGAGCGCTCGCGGGAAGCGCTGTTCCAGGAGCTCGCGCGGTGCGACGCGCTCGGGATCGACTTCGTGGTGTTCCACCCGGGCGCGCCCCGCAGCCTGGGCGAGGAGGCCGGCCTCGACCGCATCGGCGAGAGCCTGTCGATCGTGCTCTCTCGGGGGAAGGGGCTCCGCGCGCAGCTGTGCATCGAGAACACGGCCGGGCAGGGGTCGACCCTCGGCGCGCGCGTCGATCAGATCGCCGCGATGATCGAGCGCGCCGGGCCGGAGGGGTCGCGGATCGGGGTCTGCGTCGACACGCAGCACGCCTTCGCGGCGGGGCACGATCTCCGGAGCGAGGCCGGCTACGAGCGGTTCTGGAGCGACTTCGGCCGGCTGCTCGGCATGGAGCGGCTGCGGTGCATGCACGTGAACGACTCGAAGGCGGCGCTCGGCCAGCGGGTCGATCGTCACGAGCGCATCGGCGATGGGGAGATGGGGCTCGCGCCGTTCTGGCGCCTCGCGAACGACGCGCGGCTCGCGAGCGTGCCGGCGGTGATCGAGCTGCCGCCGCTCTCGAAGGAGCGGCGCGGCTACATGGAGGAGATCGCGCGGCTGCGCGGCCTCAAGGGCGCGGCAGAGCCGCCGGCGGCCTCGCCGCCCCCCGTCGACACGCGGCCCGCGAGGAAGGGAAAGCCGCGCGGCGCGCGCGCATGACCAGCGCGCGCGCAGGACCCGACGCCCCGGCTGGCCACGGTCCCGGCCCGCGCGCGGCCGTCCTCCGCGCGTCCTGCGCGCTCACCCCGCCCGGTGCGGCACGCGGACGCCCTTCTCGTCCGCGACGCGGATCGCCGTCTCGTAGCCCGCGTCGGCGTGCCGGATGATCCCCATCCCGGGATCGATGGTGAGCACCCGCTCGAGCCTCTGCCGAGCGGCCTCGGTGCCGTCGGCGACGATCACCATCCCGGCGTGCAGCGAGTTGCCGATCCCGACGCCGCCGCCGTGGTGGAAGCTCACCCACGACGCGCCGCCCGCCGTGTTCGCGAGCGCGTTGAGGATCGCCCAGTCGGCGATCGCGTCCGAGCCGTCCTTCATCGCCTCCGTCTCCCGGAACGGGGACGCGACCGACCCGCAGTCGAGGTGATCGCGCCCGATCACGATCGGCGCCTTCACCTGGCCGGTGCGGACGAGCTCGTTGAAGGCGAGCCCGACCTTCGCGCGATCGCCGTAGCCGAGCCAGCAGATCCGGGACGGGAGCCCCTGGAACGCTATCTTCTGCTCCGCGAGCTCGATCCAGCGGCGGAGATCGGGGTCGCCCGGGACCGCCTCGAGCACCGCGCGGTCGGTGGTGAGGATGTCCTCGGGATCGCCCGAGAGCGCGACCCACCGGAACGGGCCCTTGCCCTGGCAGAACAGCTCGCGCACGTACGCCGGCACGAAGCCGGGGATCGCGAACGCGTCCTCGGCGCCCGCCTCCATCGCGCAGGTGCGGATGTTGTTGCCGTAGTCGAAGACCTCGGCCCCGCGGCGCTGCATCGCGATCATCGCCTCGACCTCCATCCGCATCCCCGCCTTCGCGCGCGCGACGTACTCCCCGGGATCGCGGCCGCGGAGCTCCGCCGCCTGCTCCAGCGTGAGCCCTGGCGGGATGTAGCCGACGAGCGGACCGTGCGCCGCGGTCTGCTCGGTGACGAGGTCGGGCGTGACGCCGCGGCGGACGAGCTCCGGGTAGACGTCGGCGGCGTTGCCGCAGAGGGCGATGGAGCGCGGCGCCCCGCGCCGGACGCTCTCGAGGACGGCGTCGAGGGCGCGGTCGAGATCGTCGATGCGCTCGTCGACGTAGCGGGTGCGGAGCCGCTTCTCGATGCGCGCCGGGTCGATCTCGACGCCGAGGCAGGCCATGCCCGCCATGGTCGCGGCGAGCGGCTGCGCCCCGCCCATGCCGCCGAGCCCCGCGGTGAGCACCCAGCGCCCGCCGCCCGGGGCGCGCGCCGCGTGCGCCTTCCGCGCGGCGACGAACGTCTCGTACGTGCCCTGCACGATGCCCTGCGAGCCGATGTAGATCCAGGAGCCCGCGGTCATCTGCCCATACATGGTCAGGCCGAGCGCCTCGAGCCGGCGGAACTCGTCCCACGTCGCCCACCGGCCCACGAGGTTCGAGTTCGCGAGGAGCACGCGGGGAGCGTCCGGGTGCGTGCGGAAGCGGCCCACCGCCTTGCCCGACTGCACGAGCAGCGTCTCGTCGTCCGCGAGCTCCCGGAGCTCGCGGACGATCACGTCGAACGCCTCCCACGATCGCGCCGCCTTCCCGGTGCCGCCGTAGACCACGAGATCGTCGGGCCGCTCCGCGACCTCCGGATCCAGGTTGTTGTGGATCATCCGGAGCGCGGCCTCCTGGACCCACCCCTTGCAGCTCCGCTCGCTCCCGCGCGGCGCGCGCACCACCCGGGCCCCCTTCTCTCCGGTCGCCATGCTGTCGTGTACTCCAGCCGGTCCGGATCGACCAGAAGGCGCGGCGTTCGCCGCGGCGCGCGACGCGCGACGTCAGACGCCGCGGCGTGACGGAAGCCTGCTCCGCGTAGCCGACCGCCCTCCGGGGCAGCCTGCTTCGTCCGAACCGGAGTATGCTCGCCCGGGGCGCGCGCAGCGCCCGCATCCGGGAGAGCTCATGATCTCGAGGATCCGTTCGGCTCTAGCGCACTGTCCAATCCCGGCCCTTCCGTTCGCAGCCCTGGTGCTCGCCGTCGCGACCACGGGGTGCGACAAGGTCGGCTGCTTCGACTGGACCGAGATCGAGGGGGCGTGCCCCTCCCAGGACGAAGCGCTCGCTTACTTCGGCAGCGACGCGTGCGGTGGCCAGGTCGAGTCGGTCGACAGCGAGCCCGAGTACGACGGCGATTATTGCTGTTACGACATCACCAAGCGGAACGATGATGGCATCTGCACCACGCCCGACGGGCGCGCGGCGCCGCCGCCGCAGCCCGCTCCGCCGCCCGCGTCGCCTCCGTCGCCTCCGCCGAACTGAGCCGCACCACAGGACACCTCGCGGCCCGCGCCAGCCAGGTCAGGGCCCGGGCGAGCGCCAGGCAGACCCTTCTCGGCCCTCCCTGCTAGCGCTCGTCCAGCGCGTTCCTGTCGAGCTCCTGGAGCGCCGCGAGATCCCGCGCTGCCAGCTCCTCCACGTCGCCGACGGCCTCGCGCGGGTAGGCCAGCGCGATCTCGCCGTCGTGGAGGTAGACGTGCTGGCTGTCGATGCACCCGTGCGCGCCTCCGGCCGCGTGGAGCGCCGCGACGGCCTCGCCGAGGCGCGCGCGCTGGCCCCGGGTCAGGGCGCGCGCCTCGTCGGCGAGGGCGCGGCCCAGGGGCGGCGCCACCCAGACTTCGCCCTCGGCGAGATCGACCCGGAGGACGGACGGCAACGCCGCGTGGCCGGCGCGCGCGAAGGCTCGGGCCCGGGCGAGCGTCGCGTCGTCGAGCTGCAGCACGAGGACGTCGCGGTCGAGCCAGACGTCGTGCCATCGCCCCTCCGTGTCCCGGCCGTCGCCGACCTCCAGGGTCGCCGCGAGCCGCGCTGCCGTGGCGGGCGGCGCCTCGCTCGATCGAGGCCGGGCGCTCGCGCGCGAGCGCGGCGGCCGCGCGCGCTCTGGCCAGGCGAGCGCCGTGATCGCGCGCCGCGCCTCGAAGGCGTCGGCCGGCCGCGCGGCGGGGTCCTCCGCGAGCAGCGCCGCCACGGTCGCGTCGTGGGCCGCCGTGAGGTCCGGGTGGACGTCGCTCGGCGCGGGATCGAGCTGCCCGCGCACGGCGGGGGCGGGCGGCTCTCCGGTGAGCAGCTCGGCGAGCACCGCGCCGACGCCGTACAGATCGCTCGCCAGCGTCGCCGGCCGGCCCATGCGCTGCTCCGGCGACATGTACGCGAACGTCCCGATCGCGCCGGCCGTGGCGGTGGACGAGAGATCGCCGAGGTGCGCCGCGCCGAAGTCCGCGAGGTGAGCCGTCCCGATCTCGTCGAAGAGCACGTTGCTCGGCTTCACGTCGCGGTGGAGGATGCCGAGGCGGTGCGCTTCGCCGAGCGCGGACAGGAGGGCGCACGCGATCTCGGCGGCGCGCGCGGGCGTGACCGGCTCCCCCCGCAGCCGCTCGATCAGGGACCCGCCGGTCATCCAGGCGAGCACCATCGCGGGCCCCTCGGGGTGGTAGGCGCGGAGCGCGACGACGTTCGGGTGCCGGAGCTGGGCGAGGGCGCGCGCCTCGCGCTCGAACCTGAGGAGCGCGTCGCGGCCAGCGCCGAACGCCGCGCCCGCGAAGATCTTCACGGCGACGCGCTCCGCCGTGATCCGGTCGCGCGCCTCCACCACGCGCGCGTGGGGCGTCGCCGTGACCTCGCGCAGGGTCTCGTAGCGCCCGAAGAGGAGCGGCCCGACGGGCGCGGAGCCCGCCGGGGGAGGGCCCGCGGCGGCGCTCAGGGGAGCGGCGCCTCGCGACGAGAGCGCCTCGTGGCCGGGTGGATCGAGCCGGGCGAGCTCGTCGCGCACCGTCCGCGCGGCGTCCTCGAGCCCGAGCTCGCCCAGGCAGCGGCCGAGCAGCGGCAGCGCGCGGGCCCACTCCGGGGCGGAGGGCGGCAGCTGCTGCAACGCCCGCACGGCGGCCTCGGTGCGGCCGTGGCGCGCGAGCAGCTCGCCCAGCGCGAGCCACGCCGCCGCGTCGCCCGGGCGGCGGCGGAGCGCGGCCTCGAGCACCCGCGCGCCGTCGGCGGGGCGGCCGGCGAGCTCGAAGCTCTCGGCGGCGCGGCACGCATCCTGGGCCGCGGTGAACGCCTCTGCGGCGGCGGCGTGAGCGCCGAGCGCCGCGAACAGCGCGCCTGCGTGGCGCGGGAACCCGCGCGCCGCGAGATCGGCGGCGACGCGCAGCGCGGCGTCCCGGGGCGACGCGGCGGAGACGAGCTCGAGCGCCTCGCGCGCCAGCGCCTCGTCGCCGCCGAGCGCGGCCATCAGCGCCGCGCGGGCCGGGTCCTTGGCCGCGAGCGCCTCCCGGGCCGCGCCGGCGAAATCGCAGACCCGCTCGAGCAGCTCCGAGGCGCCCGCGTGATCGCCGGCCGCCACGAGGAGCGCGGTGCCGCTGTCACGTTGCCCGATCGCGGCGAGCTCGGCCGCGCGCCGTCGCAGGTCCTCGTACGCCACGCCGACGTCGGTCGCAGCGCCGTCAGCGCGCGGCGATGCGCGCTCGGCCGTTCACGGAGAGGTCGAAGCGCACCTCGCCGAGGTCGATCCCCGGGGCGTTGAACGGCACCTGCCGCGTGCGGTGCACGGCGAGCGTCGCGCTCGCCGGCAGGGGCCCGAGCGTCGAGGGATCCAGCAAGGAGCCGGGGATCACGCCCCTCCCCGTGTCCCTGAACGCGCACCGCACGGTCGCGCCGTGCGTCGAGGTCACGTCGACGTAGATGATGTCCCGCGTCCGGCCGGCCTCGCCGCCCTCGTCCGCGCGCCACTGCACGACCGCGCCGACCCCGGCGTCGAGATCGACGCCGTCGGCCAGCTCGGCGTCGCCGATGCGCACCTCCTCGGGACCGGCGGGGGCGTTGGCCTCGAACGCGAACCGGTCGAGCTGCCCCGAGCCGGAGCTCTCGAACACGTACCGCGCCGGCGCAGGCAGATCGCTGGTGGCGTCGCGCGACGTATAGAACACGCCGAAGACCAGGGCGCCCACGTCCGGGAACGCGCGGGCGGCGAGCGGCATCTCGGTGCTCTCGGTCCTCATCGTCACGTCGCCCGCGTCGAGGAGCTCGATGGGGCTGAGCGAGCTGAAGCTGCTCGCCGCCTCGTCATCGGCGGCGGGCGAGAGGACCATGCAGCTGCCGGCGGAGGGGAGGACGAACGGCTTGCCGACCGCCCCCTCGGCGAGCTCGGGATCCATGGCGGACGAGAGGCGCATGAACTTCGCCAGCACATTGGTGACCGCCCCCGCCCCCGGCCCCTCGACGTCCGCGCTAGGCAGCGCGGCGTCGTCGAGCTCGACGGGGGTGGCGGTCGAGCCAGCGTCCCGGCTCAGGTTGATCGCGCGCTCGACGCGCACGACCCCCTGGGTCACCACCCCGTTGGCCTCGGTCGCGTCGCCGGCGACAGGCGCCGAACAGCCGACGAGAGCCGCACCGGCGAGCAGGCATGAGGTGGCGAGGGCGCCATGGGGACGCATAGATCCGAGTCTAGGTCGGGTCCTCCGGCCGGGCAAGCGCCTGCGCTGACCACCGAGAATGGTCGTGAATCCGCTTCGTTACGTTTTTTGACGTCGTAGCGCGGCTACACTTTTCCGTTTGCATTTACGTTTTCGCGCTCTCGCGCTTCTACGCGCGGTGCGTCTGCCACGGCGGGGTCAGAAGGCGACCGTGAGGCCGCCACCCGGGGCGATGGTGCCCTGATCGATCGAGACCGGCTCGCCGGCGATTTCTCCCACGGCGTGGTGGTAGGTCGCGGTGGCCTCCAGCGCGACGTGCACATGGCGGAACCCTGCGCGGACGCCCAGCACGAACCCGAGCTGGAGGTGCTGGCCTGACGCGTCGACGACCGGTCCCCGGGGCGCCGCTCCGGCGCCGGGCAGCCGCACCTCGCCGCCGAGGAACTCGAGGCCGAGCCGGGGACCGAACCAGAGCGCATAGAGATCCGCGTCCGACCGGAAGCCGAGCAGGACAGGGACGTCGACCCCTGCGCCGTAGACGTCGATCCCCTCTGCGCTGGGGCCCGGCCCGCCCGCGAGGAGCGCCGAGGCGCCCAGGCCGATCGACAGGGCCGCCTCGCCGAGCGGGAACGCGTGGCGCCCGTCGAGCCGGATCGCTCGCCCCGTGTACGTCAGCCCGGCCTCGTTCTCTCCCTCGATCCCGACGCGAGCGCTGGCCCAGGGCGCAACGCCCGGCGATACGGTGATCTCGGAGAGCTTCCGCCGCGCGGCGCCCTTCGCCGTCGCCGGGTCGGCGCTCGCGCCTGCGTTCGACGCGACGCCCGTCGCTCCGGCGACGACCATGTCGCCCGACAGGCCCCCGCCGAGGCGCACGGCGCCCGGGCGGAGGACGTGGGCCGGATGGAGCAGCGGACCGCTGCCATGGCAGCCCGCGCAGGCACCTGCGAGGAGCGCTGCGGCCCAGCGCCGGATCACGCTGTGACCCGGGCGCCGCATTGAACCGACGGTGCCGGCGGAGGCATGGAAGGCGCGGCCGGAGAGGCGACGCGAGCGTGCTCGAAGCGGCGCTCTACTTGCGGAAGCGCGAGGGGTAATCGTTGGCGGCGGCCCGCTTCGTCAGCTCCCCATCGTCGGGGTGCAGCCTGACGGCGCGCGCGATGAGGACTTCCTCGGTCTCCACGATCTGCGGGTTGGGCAGGCAGCACTCGACCGGGCACACGGCCTGGCACGCTTCGTGATCATAGAAGCCGACGCACTCGGTGCAGAGCTCCGGATCGATCACATAGATCTCGTCGCCCTCGCTGATGGCCTCGTTCGGGCATTCCGGCTCGCAGGCGCCGCAGTTGATGCAGTCTTCGGTGATGTAAGTCGCCATGGCCTTCGCTTCGTTCTCCGGGGTCAGCCCCGGTCCGCTCGTTTGTAGAGGCCTGACCGCAAGGTGTCAATTCGGGCGGAAGCGAGCGCCGGTTCCGGCACGGTGTCGTGGTCGGCGCGGGCCCGTGCTTGCGCGCCGGCGCCCCTGCCGGTACTAAGCGGCCTCCTCGATGCTTCGCCTCACTGGGCCCGCCCTCCTGCTCGTCGTCCTCGGCGCCTCCTCGCTGCTCGCCGGATGCGGCCCCCAGATCGGCGATCCGTGCACCACGTCGCTCGATTGCATCCAGCAAGAGCAGCAGCTCTTCTGCGATGGGACGCAGCCCGGCGGCTACTGCACGGTCTTCAACTGCGGGCCGGACAGCTGCTACGGGAGCAGCGTCTGTGTCGCGTTCAACCCGGTGCTCGATCAGGCGTGCAGCGAGGCGGAGAACGTCCGCTCGCCGCGCTTCGAGCGCACGTTCTGCATGGCCACCTGCGATGAGGACGACGATTGCCGCAGCGGCTACTCGTGCGTCTCGCTGGGCCGCATCCAGGGTGTCGCAGGGAGAGCGCCGGGCGAACGCAACGCCGCGATCATCGACGCCGACCCGGAAGGATCGAAGGCCTGCCTGCCGAACCCGCCGCCTTCGCCGAGCGCGGCCAGCGAGCCGCCGGGCGACGCCGAGGGCAGTCCTGGGGTGTGCAGGGCCGCTCCTGAACAGGAGCCGTGGACGCCGGGCGCCTCGGGCGCGGGAGGCGCCGGCGGGTCGGGCGGTGAAGGGGGTGGCGTCGGCGGCTCGGACGGCGCGGGAGGCGCTGGCGGTTCGGACGGCGCGGGAGGCTCGGGCGGCGAAGGCGGTGGCGCTGGTGGCCCGCAGGGCGAAGGCGGCGCCGGCGGTTCTGGCGGCGGCTGAGCGCCGCTCGGTGCGGTCCGGCGTTGCGCGTCGAGCGTGCTAGCGTTGGCCGCGTGTTCGGATCGGCCCCCGCGAAGAGGACGCTCGAGGCGGCGCTGCGCGACATCGCTTCGCAGAAGCCCGCCGTGCGCGCCGAGGCCGTGAGCGACCTCGTCCCGTATGTCGCGACGGCGCGGGAGCAGGTCGTGCGCGCGATCGAGGGCGCGCTGCGCGCCGATGAGCACGCGGCGGTCCGCGCGGCGGCGGCCATCGCCCTCGCCGACACGAAGGCCGTCGAGGCGCTCCCCTCGCTGCTGCTCGCCGTCGAGGACGTGGATCCCCACGTCCGGCAGATGGCGATCACCGCGCTCGGTGAGATCGGCGACGTGCGAGCCACGGGCCGGCTCCGCCGCGCCCTCTCGGACGAGCGGCCCGAGGTCCGGTTCCAGGCGGTGATCGCGTTCCCGCGCGTCTGCGCCCAGCAGGTCGACGCGCTCGAGGCCGTCATGCAGGCCACCCACGACGACGACCCGCTCGTCTGCCACATCGCCTTGCGGATGTTCGAGGAGCTGGGGGAGTCCAGCGGCGAGCTGCCTTCGTCGGGCATGGCGCGAGCGCGCGCGCTGCTCGACCACGCGTCCCCGCTCGTCCGGGCAGCGGCGGCGGTCGTCACCACGCGCTTCGGCGATGCGGTGGGCCACCCGGTGCTCGCCGAGATCGTGGGAGGAAAGCTCCGCGGGGTCGATCACGAGGACGAGGCCGCGGCCATCGAGCTCTGCGGCGAGCTCGGCCTCGACGCTTCCCGGAGCGCCCTGGAGCGGCGCGCCTTCGGGCTCAGGCTCGGCCTTGGCCGCGATCCGCTGCGCTGGCACGCGCGCGTCGCGCTCGCGCGGATGGGCCATGAGCGCGCCATCCGCGAGATCCTCAGCGAGCTCGGCGCGTGGGACCGCCACCGGCGCACGCTCGCGGTCGCGGCCGCCGGTCGCGCCCGCCTCTCGGCTGCCCGCTCCGTGATCGCGGCGATGCGGGGAGACGAGCGGAAGGCCGATCAGGGGGCCGTCGAGGAGGCGCTCGCCGCCATCGCTTCCGAGGTGGATGCATGAACGATGAAGCCCAGTTCAGCGAGGCCGACCTCGCCCCGAGCCCCGAAGAGCGCGCCGCGTCGCGCCGCTTCCTGATCGATCGCGTGGCCGCGAGCGTGGCCGCGCTCGCGGCGGGCGCCTGGGCCGGCGGCCTCGTGGCGCTGGGCGCTTGCGCCGCCCCGTTCGTCTTCCGGCTCGCCCCGGCCCCCTTCTCCGGTGACGCGATGAGCGCGGCGTTCGCCCGCTTCGATCAGTTCGCGCTCGGCGCCGCGGTGATCCTCCTCGGCGCAGAGGTGGCGCGCACCTGGGCCGCTTACCGAGGGGGCGCGGGCCGCGCGGCCCGCGTGCGCCGGCTCCTCGCCATGGTGATGGCCGGGTGCGCCGCGTACGTCGGCCTGCTGCTCACGCCGCGCATCGCGGCGCTCCACCGCGAGGGCGTCCGGCGCGGCGAGGGGGAGCTCGGCATGGAGCTCGAGCGCGTCCATCGCCGCGCCGAGCTCGTGAGCAAGTCGGAGGTGTTCCTCGGCGCGAGCCTGGTCCTGCTGCACGTCTTCACGCTCGGCGCGCGCCGCCCCGAGCAGGACGACGACGAGGAAGCGGCCGCCCCGCTGCCGCCCGGCCCGGGGTGAGGACGCCGGGCCTGCCGCACCAGCGCCGCCGCGGGGGCGCCGATCGAGCCGCCGTGGGGCGCGGCACTCGATCCGCCGTCGCGGATCGCGATCGCGCCCTCGGCACGGAGGGATCCGATGCCGCGTGACAACAAGCTCTATAGCGGCTTCGTCAATCACGACTACATCCTCACCTTCTCGATCGCCGACGAGGCCAACCGGGCTCGCCTCGTCGCGCTCTGCGCCGGACCGTGGCAGGGCGACGAGGTCACGCCCGACACCTGGGAAGTGTCCAACACGCTGAGCCCCGATGAGATGGAGCGCGCCATCCTCGATCTGATGGGCGACGCGGATCGCGCCGCCTATTACTACCTCTCCGACAGCAAGCGGATGTTCCGCGTCCTGCTCGGCTGAGCTCGGGCGCGAGGGATGTGAGCCGCTTCGCTACGGCGTGCGGCAGGCGCGGGACGGGCGTCGCCGCGGGCCGAAGGGGCCGCGGGCGCCGTCATTTCGCGGTATGGTCCGGCCATGAGCGAGCTGGAAGCCACGCCGTCCGGCGCCTCCACGAGGTCCGCCGCCGACGCCCCTCCACCTCACGCGCCCACGTCCCGACCAGGGGAGGGGGGCGACGAGGGCTTGCTCAGCGTCCTCCGCGACGACGGATCGCTGGATCCCGCGACCGATCCCGGCCTGAGCGACGCGCTGCTGCTGCGCGCGTACCGCGAGATCAAGCGCCTCAGGCTGCTCGACGCGCGCATGCTCCTGCTCCAGCGGCAGGGGCGGGTCGGCTTCTACGGCGCGTGCACCGGCCAGGAGGCGACGCCGATCGCCACGGCGCTCGCGGTCGAGCCCACGGACTGGATCTTCCCCGCGCTGCGCGAGAGCGTGATGATGCTGGTGCGCGGCTTCCCGCTCCGCGCCTATGTGGCCCAGGTGTTCGGCAACTCGGGCGACCTCCTCAAGGGGCGCCAGATGCCGTCGCACATGAGCGGGCGGCAGGTGAACCAGGTGTCGTGGTCGAGCTGCATCGGCCCGCAGATCTCCCACGCGGTCGGCGCCGCGTGGGCCGCGAAGCTGCGGCGCGAGAGCACGGTGGTGGTGGGGTTCATGGGTGACGGAGCGACGAGCGAGCCCGACTTCCACAGCGCGATGAACTTCGCCGCGGTCTTCAAGGCGCCGTGCGTCATGATCTGCCAGAACAACCACTGGGCCATCAGCGTGCCGACGGACCGGCAGACGGCCTCGAGGACGATCGCCATCAAGGGGCGGGCCTACGGCGTCCCGTCCGTGCGGGTCGACGGCAACGACGTCATCGCCGTCTACCGCGCCGTCTCCGAGGCGGTCGCGCGGGCCCGTGCCGGCGGCGGCCCCAGCTTCATCGAGGCGCTCACGTACCGCGTCGGCGCGCACTCCTCGAGCGACGACCCGAGCCGCTACCGGTCCCAGGAGGAGGTCGATCGCTGGACACAGCGCGATCCGCTGCTGCGCCTCGGGCGCCACCTCGCCGGCCGAGGGCTCGTCGACGACGCGTCGGAGGCCTCCCTCGAGGCGGAGCTCAACGCCGAGATCGCGGCCGCCGTCGCCGAGGTCGAGGGGATGGCCCCGCCTGCCCGTGAGACGCTGTTCGACGACGTCTACGCGGAGCTGCCCTGGCACCTTCGCGACCAGCGCGCAGAGCTCCTGCGCTCCCCGAAAGCGCCGACGCACGACGGCGGGCGCTGACCACGGGGAGGGATTTCCCCTCGCTGCGAGGTCGTGTAAGCCCCGGGCACCCAGGGACGGCTCGCGGTTGCGGGCGCGGCCTCAGGGCTGTCGGCGAGGGGCTTGCCTGACCAACCCCGGCGCCCCTAGTTCCAGTCTCCGAAGCGCACAAAAGGACAAGGATGAAGACCTACGACGCAATCGTGATCGGAGCCGGCCCCGGCGGTTACCCCTGCGCCATCCGGCTCGCTCAGCTCAAGCAGAAGGTGCTCTGCATCGAGAAGGAGAACGTCGGCGGCGTCTGCCTCAACTGGGGGTGTATCCCCTCCAAGGCGCTGATCTCCGCCGCGCATCTCTACGAGAAGTCCCAGGCCGGCGCTGCGATGGGCATCAAGGTCAGCGGCGTCGAGCTCGACGCCAACAAGATGCAGGACTGGAAGGAAGGCATCGTCAAGAAGCTCACCGGCGGCGTCGGGTCGCTGCTCAAGGGCAACGGCGCCGACGTGGTGAACGGCACCGCCACGGTCGTCGGGCCGAAGCGCGTGGACGTGACGCGGGCGGACGGCTCGGTGGAGCAGTTCGAGGCGACAAAGGCGATCGTCATCGCGACGGGCTCGACGACGATCGAGATCCCGACGTTCAAGTTCGACGGCGACACCATCATCGGCGCGAAGGAGGCGGTCAGCCTGCGCCGCGTCCCGAAGCGGCTGATGGTGATCGGCGGCGGCGTCATCGGCCTCGAGCTCGGGATGGTCTACCAGGCGTTCGGCGCCGAGCTCATCGTCGTCGAGGCGCTGCCGGAGCTGCTCACGGGCGTCGACCCCGACTGCACAAAGATCGTCGAGCGCAAGATCCTGAAGCGCGGCGGCACGATCCACAAGAACGCCAAGGCGCTCGGGTACGAGAAGCAGAAGGACGGCTCGGTCGGGGTGAAGATCCAGGCCGAAGGCAAGGAGCAGACGATCGTCGTCGACACGGTGCTCGTCGCCGTCGGCATGCGGCCGAGCAGCAAGGGGCTCGGCCTCGAGAAGGTCGGCGTGACGGTCGATCAGCGCGGGTTCGTCCCGACGGACAAGTTCTGCCGCACCAACGTGCCGTCGATCTACGCCATCGGCGACGTCAGCGGGCCGCCCCTGCTCGCGCACAAGGCGACGAAGGAGGGCGAGATCGCCGCCGAGGTGATCGCGGGCCACAAGGCCGAGAAGGACTGGGTCGCGATCCCGGGCGCGATCTTCACCGATCCGGAGATCGCCACGGTGGGGCTCACCGAGGCGGAGGCCAAGGCGAAGGGCCTCGAGGTCAGCATCGGCAAGTTCCCGTTCTCGGTGCTCGGCAAGGCCATGGCCATGAACGAGACCGAGGGCTTCGTGAAGATCGTCGCCGACAAGAAGACGAAGCAGGTGCTCGGCGTCCACATCGTCGGCCCGGAGGCCAGCACCATGATCAGCGAGGCGTCGCTCTCGCTCGAGATGGCGGCCTTCCTCGAGGATCTCTCGCTCACGATCCACCCCCACCCGACCCTCGGCGAGTCGCTGATGGAAGCCGCCGCCCACGCCATGGGCGCAGCCATCCACATCGCCAACCGCTAGAGCGACGGTCACCCGCTTCGGATACGGGCCCACCTCGGCGTTTTCGGTGCTCAGCGCACCGGAGTGCGCTTGCGCGCCGAAAACGCCGATCTGGGCCCGTCTCCTGTGCGGGAGACCGCCGCTCTGCTCTCTGTGTAGAGAGGTGGGCGGAAGCCGCTGTCGCGCACCGGAAGGCTCGAAACCTCGAAGACAGCAGAGAGCTCGCGGAGGCGCGCGTTTCTCGGCCTTCTCGCAAGCTCTCGATTTTTCGCTGATTCTTGACGGGGTGGCGCTCTACGTCAGTCGCGCATGAAATGGCACGTATACCCGGCCGGGTACTTCTCCAGGTACTTCTGGTGGTACTCCTCGGCGCGCGTGAACGGCCCCGCCTCCACGATCTCGGTGACGAGCGGCGCGCGCCACTTGCCGCTCTTGTCCACGCGCGCCTTCACCTCCTCGGCGATGCGCCGCTGCTCGGGCGTCGTGACGAAGATCGCTGAGCGGTACTGCGTCCCGACGTCGTTGCCCTGGCGGTTCCGCGTCGTCGGATCGTGCATGCGGAAGAACCACTTCTCCAGCAGCTCGGCATAGGACAGCTTCGCGGGATCGAAGGTGATGCGCACCGACTCGGCGTGACCCGTCGCTCCGGTCTTCACGTCTTCATAGGTCGGCGCCTTCGTCCGGCCGCCGGCATAACCGACCTCCGTCTCGAGGACACCGGGGATCTGCCGGAGGATCTCTTCCATCCCCCAGAAGCAGCCGCCCGCCAGGACGGCCGTCTCCAGCGTCGTCTTGCACCCAGGCGCCTCCCCCGGCGCCGGCACGGCGCAGGCGTTCGCGCTCGCCTGCTCCGGAGGCGCGCCGCCGCGGCCCTCGAACAGCGCCCGGTAGGCGCCGTAGCCCTCCGCCTCGAGGCGATCCAGCGGGATGAACCGGAGCGACGCGGAGTTGATGCAGTAGCGCAGCCCGCCGGGCGCGGGCCCGTCCTCGAAGACGTGCCCTAGGTGCGAGTCGCCGTCCTTGGAGCGCACCTCCGTTCGGACCATCCCGTATGCCCTGTCCGAGCGCTCCACGACCCGCGCCGGCTCGACGGGCCGCGTGAAGCTCGGCCAGCCGGTGCCCGAGTCGAACTTGTCGAGCGACGAGAAGAGCGGCTCGCCGCTCGCGGCATCCACATAGAGGCCCACCTCGTGGTTGTCCCAGAAGGCGTTGCGGAACGGCGGCTCGGTCGCGTCGCGCTGGGTGACCTCGTACGCGAGCGGCGTGAGCCGCTTTCGCAGCTCCTCATCCGACGGTTTGCGATAGCTTCTGTCCGACATCGTCACAGCCTCCTTGGACCCCGGAATCACCTTGCTCGCCCTCTCCGCACCGCCCGCGCGAAAGCACGCGAACACGGCGGCGCACGCGACGAGGACGAGCGCGAAGAGAAGACCAGCAGCGCGGAGCCGTTTCATGATCCACCTGGCCTGTCGAGGGTAGCGCACCTACCCGTCCTACGCCGCGCGGCGCCCCTGGTTTCGCTCGGCGAGCGCGGCGCGCGCGGCCCTCGCGCAGCGCCGGCCTCGGCGCTACGGGCCGCCGCTCTCGAGCGAGGCATCGCCTCCGGCGTCGCCTCGGTCGAAGCACTCCGCAGGGATCTCGCGCGCGCGGCGGACGAGGCGGGTCGCCCCGATGAACGCCGAGGTGACCGGATCGTAGTAGCCGCTCGCCCCGTGCAGGCCCGGGATCGCGCGCTGGTAATGGCGCGCGACCCGCGCCATCAGCGCCTCGCGGACGTATTTGCCCACCATCGACGCCATCGCGACGCACAGATCCGAGGCGTCGCTATCGCGGACGAACGCGATCTCGCCGAGGCCGGGGAAGCGGTAGGCGCTGCGGGCGCGGCCCTCCTCGAGCACGAGGTGCATCCTCCCGGCGAGCGGGCCGAATGCGGACCCGTACTTGCCGAAGCCGCCGACCTTGCCGCACACCGCGGAGACCTCCGCGCCGGCGAGGCCGCCGAGCTCCAGGATGAGGCGCTCCATCGCGTGGAGATCGAGCACGAACCTGTTCTTCCCGGCGCGCGCCCCGTCGTTCATCCGCTTCGCGCAGAGCAGCACCGAGCGCACGGCGACGATCTCGACCCCCTTCTCCGCGAGCTTGTCGAGGTCCTTGCCGATCGCGCGCAGCAGCTCGTCGGGCGCGGTGAACGCCTCGCCCTCCGCAGACCAGCACTGCTCCTCGACGTGGCCCGGGCAGAGCGCGCGCAGCGCGGCGCGATCGTCGAGCGCGACGGCGTGGAGCAGCTCGTCGACCGAGGGCGCGCCGCTGGCCGCCCCCGCGCGGCCGCAGCCGCGCGCGACGAGCGCGCGAGCCCAGGCCTCGCCGAGCGAGACGTCCCCGTGCGCCACGAGCTGCTTCGAGTCGCCGAGCCGCTGCGCGAGGGCGCCGCGAGGGGCGCGGCCGGCGACCTGCCAGCCCGCCTCCGTGACGCGCGACAGGACCGCCGTCACCACCATCGGACCGAGCCTCGGGCCGAGGCCGTTCTCATCGACGCCGATGCGGTAGCGGACGGCGGGGGCGGCGGACGTCATCACGGCCCCTCTGCCACACCATGGCGCTCGCGTCACCGCGCGCATCTCCGGCACGCCACCCGCCGTCCTGCTCGGGACCACTTGCCGGTTCGGTCGCAAAATTCTCAAGCTTTCTCGAGCTCATGCGTGAGCCGCGGCGCCGCGCCCACCTTTTCCCCGGCTCCCGCCGGGGCCGCCGCTATAGTCGACGCCTCATGCGCATCCTCCCCGTGCCCTGCCTCAGCGACAACTACGCCTACCTCGTGGCCGCGGACGGGCGGCGCGAGGCGATCGTCATCGACCCCTCGGAGGCCCAGCCGATCATCGCGGCGCTCGAGCGCGAGAAGCTCAGTCTGGTCGCCATCGTCAACACGCACCACCACCACGATCACGTCGGTGGCAACGAGGCGCTCCGCGAGCGCTACGGCGAGCTCCCGGTCTACGCGCACTCGAGCGACGTCGGGCGTGTTCCCGCGCAGACGGAACGGGTCGAGGAGGGCACGCCGGTCCGGGTCGCCGGCCTCACGCTCCAGCCGCTCCACGTCCCCGGGCACACGCTCGGCGCCGTCTCGTATTGTGTCGAGGACGTCGTGTTCACCGGAGACACGCTCTTCATCGCCGGCTGTGGTCGCATGTTCGAGGGGACGCCGGAGGGGATGCACGCCTCGCTCTCCAAGCTCGCCGCGCTCCCGGCGCACACGCGCGTCTTCTGCGGTCATGAGTACACCGTGAACAACCTCCGTTTCGCCGAGACGGTCGAGCCCGAGAACGAGGCTGTCCGCGAGAAGCTCGCGGCTGCCCGCGCGGCGCGGGAGCGGGGCGAGCCCACGGTCGGGAGCACCATCGCCGACGAGCTCGCGACGAACCCGTTCCTGCGCTGCGGCGAGCCGCGTTTGCAGGCCCGCTTCCCGGGGGCCACGCCGTCCGACGTGTTCGCCGCCGTGCGTCGCGCGAAGGACGATTACCGCTGACTTCCGGCGTCGCGCGCGGCCGTATTCCGCTCGCCGCCGCCCTCCGATTTCTATACGACTAGGCCCATGGACTCCCGCGCTCCCATCTTCGGGTTCAACGACGCGCGCGACGAGATCGTGCGCACCGTGGTCGATCGGGTCATCGGCGCCACGAGGGATCCGCTGCTCGCGATGAACGAGGCGGCGTATCAGGAGGCGAAGCGGCTCGAGGGCTCCCGGAATCCGCACGACGTCCGCGAGCTCGCCGAGTGGCATCGCCTCGCCCGCTCGCTCGGCCGCATGCACGACGCGGAGCGCCGCCGCCGCCTGACGGAGCTCGCGGAGGAGTACGCGTGGGACATCGCGGGGAACTTCGACCCGCGCGTCTACCAGCTGTCCTCGCGGCTGCTGCCGCCGGTCGTGAGCGCGCTGCTCGCGCCGCGGAAGCTCATGACCGTGGTCCGCGACCCGCGCAAGCTGGTCAGCCTCGAGCTCCTGGCCGACCGGGTGCTCGTGGAGGGCCCGCTCGCGAAGCTGCGGTCGCTCGTGCAGCGCGGCACGGCCGTCTACGTCCCGACCCACCTGTCGAACATGGACTCGATCGTGTTCGGCTATGCCCTCGAGCGCGCCGGCCTGCCGCCCGCCACGTACGGCGCCGGCAAGAACCTGTTCACGAACCCGGTCCTCTCGTTCTTCATGCACAACCTCGGCGCCTACCGCGTCGACCGGCGCATCCGGCACAACCTCTACAAGGACGTGCTGAAGACGTACTCGGGCGTGCTGCTGGAGCGCGGCTACCACTCGCTGTTCTTCCCCGGGGGCACGCGGTCGCGCTCGGGCGGCGTGGAGCGGAGGCTCAAGCTGGGCCTCGTCGGCAGCGCGTTCGAGGCCTACACGCGGACGCTGATCAACGGCCGAGAGCGCCGCATCTTCTTCGTCCCGGCCACGATCAACTACCTCATCACGCTCGAGGCCGAGACGCTGATCGCCGATTTCCTCTCCGAGGCCGGCAAGGGCCGCTTCATCATCGAGGACGACGAGTCGAGCCGCATCGGCCGGATCGCCTCGTTCCTTCGCAAGCTCCTCGCGATGAACGCCGCGGTGGTCATCCGCTTCTCGGAGCCGCTCGATCCGTTCGGCAACCGCGTCGACGAGCTGGGCCGCTCGTTCGACGCCCGCGGTCGTGAGGTCGATCCGGCGAGCTACGTGAGGGATCAGGGCGGCAGGGCGGTCATCGACGCGGCGCGCGACACCCAGTACGCCCGCGAGCTCGGCGACGAGATCTGCCGGGCGTACGCGCGCGACACGGTCGTGATGGCGACGCACGTCGTCGCGGCGGCGAGCTTCGCCCGGCTCCGCAGCCATTCGCCCGCCGCGGATCTCTTCACGGTGCTCCGGCAGCGCGACGTGGTCACGGTGCCGCGCGACGACCTCGCGGCCGACGTGGTGGCCCTCTGCGATCGGCTGCGCGAGCTCGAGCAGCGGGGGTGCATCGTGCTGGGGGAGGACGTCCGGCTCGGCTCGGGCGGTGACATCGTCGAGCGCGCGATGCGCGCCTTCGCGGGCTACCACTCGTCGCCGGTGCTCGACTCGCGGCCCGACGGCATCGCGCTCTGCGACACGAACCTGCTCTTCTACTACCAGAACCGCCTCGCCGCCCACGGGGTGGCGTGGGACGTCATCGCGCCGCCAGGCGTCCCTTCCGGCCTGCAGATCCAGCCGCCGCTCCCGCCGCTCGCGCCGGCCTCGTCGCCGCCGTTTCCAGAGGAGCAGCGGGCGCCGGAGGAGCAGCGGGGGTCGTCCTCGCCGGCCTCGTCGTCCTCGCCCCGCGCGGGCGCGGCGGACGCGCATGTGGGCTCGATGAACGGCGCCGGGGGTGGCCAGTGAGCGCCGGGGCGAGCGCGCATGCGGTGCCCTCGGTGGGGGTCATCGGCGGCGGATTCTGGGGCGTCGCGCTGGCGCTCGCGGCCAGCCGCACCGGGGCGGAGGTCCTCCTGTACTCGCGCCGCGAGCAGCCGCAGATCCTCAAGGACGGCCCGCGGATCGTGCGGGACCACGCGGAGGTCGCCCGGGCGCGGCTGCTCGTGATCGCGGTGCCGTCGAACGCGGCCCGGACGGCGCTGCGCGCGCTCGGCGATCACATCGACGGCTCGCACCTCGTGATCCACGGCGTGCGCGGCCTCGAGGGCGAGGCGCTGAAGACCGTCTCGGATCTGGTGCGCGAGGAGACCCCGGCGCGCCGGGTGGGCGCGCTGGGCGGCCCGGTGCAGGAGGACGAGCTCCGGGAGGGCCGCCCCTCGGCCATGGTGTGCGGCTCGCGCTTCCCGGAGGTCCACGCCGCGGTGACGGCGGCGTTCCAGTCCGAGGCGCTCCGCGTCTACACCACGCCGGATCTCCGGGGCCTGGAGTGGGCGTCGGCGCTGGTCGGCTGCCTCGCCATCGGCGTCGGCTTCGCCGAGCAGGCGGGCGCGGGGCCTGGGTTGCTCGCCGCGCTCATCTCGAGGGCGGTCGACAGCGCGGCCCGCGTCGCCGTCGCGGCGGGCGCGGAGGATCGGACGATGCTGGGGCTCGGCGGCTACGGCGACCTGCTCGCCTCGATCCGGCTCGAGGGCCGCCCCGAGGTGGTGCTCGGCAAGGCGCTCGCGCGCGGCCGGACGCTCGACGAGGCGGTCGCGGAGGCCAGGCTGCGGGTGGAGGCCATCCCGCTGATCCCGCGCGTCGTGGCGTTCGCGAAGGCGCGGAAGGTGGATGGAGGGGTGTTCGAGGCGCTCGAGACGATCCTGAAGGGCGGCGCGCCGAGGGCGGTGCTCGATCGGATGTTCGCGGCGTGAGGCGCGATAACGAGGAAGCGCTCACTCGTTTGCGAGCGCGACGACGGCCTGGGCCACGCCGGTGACGACCTTTGCTGCGCGCGCGTAATCGAGCGTGTCCGGCGTGTCCTTGTCGGTGTGGTACCGCCGGTTGCGCAGAAAGGCCGTGTCCGTGATCATGACCGCCGGATATCCCGCTTCCCAGTAGCTCCGATGGTCGGACCAGTCCACGCCTTGAACGAGCGCCGGAGCGCTTAGGGAATACGCGGGCAGATCGGTCGCGCCGCGCATCGCCCCTTTGACGGTGCGAACGAGCGAGAGCCCCTCCAGGTTGCCGACCACGGCCACGAAGTTGCCCTTCGTGGGATAGAGCATCGCGAGCGGCGCCAGCGGGAACGCCTGGCTGTCGTCCTCGTCGGTGAAATACCCGATCATCTCCAGGCTGATCATCGCCCGGACCTTCACGCCTGCCGCTCGCATCGCGCCTGCGTGATGGGCGCTGCCCATCTCCGCAGAGCGGAAATAGGGCGGCTCCTCCAGCGTGAACGCCACGAGCTCGACGTCGCCTCGGAGCGGCGCCTGGCCGAGCAATCGCCCCAGCTCGAGCAGCCCTGCCACGCCGCTCGCGTTGTCGTCGGCGCCGGGCAGGTCGTTCGCCGCATCGTAGTGGGCGCCGACCACGACGCGCTCCGACGAGTCCGGGCCGAACCGGGCGAGCACGTTGCGGTACGTCCGTCCCTCTACATCGTAGAGCTGCTCGGTCACGCGCCCGCCAGCGGCCCTGAGCTCGTCGCGCAAGTACGCCGCGGCGCGGTCCAGCTGCGCGATCTGCCGGTGGCCCCGCGGGCGGAACTCTTCCACGAGCATCCGAACGTCGCGCTCCACGTGAGCGGGGTCCGCGGAGAGCGCCGGAGCGGGCGGCGGGAGCGCCGCCACGAGGGGTTGGCTGACGCAGGCTCCGAGGGCCGCGAGGCCGGACAGGAGCAGCGCCGCGGCGGCCGCGGCATACCGGCCGTAGCGGGGGCGAAGCCCTGGGATCGCGCGAGCGTCTTCCGTGGTCGTCGCTGCGCCCGTGGTCATCGAGAGCAGAGGACAGCTGAGGGCGGTGCCCTGTTCCTGGCGTGGGCACGAATCGACGGCGATCTCCGAGACGGCCGCCCGCGATGAGCACGCAGCGGCCGTCCCACGGCGCGGGGTCGCCGGGATCGGCGCCGCAGGGGATGTCGCCGGGGCTTCCAGGCGCCGGGAAACCGGCTCCGAGCTGCGCGTCGCGGCCGGCCGTGCGGTCAGCCGCCGCCTCTGGCTCGCGTCGCGGCGCGGCCGGCCGCGCCGTCAGCCGCCGCCTCTGGCTCGCGTCGCGCCGCGGCTGGCCGCGCCGTCAGCCGCCGTCTCGCTGGCTCGCGTCGGTCGCCCTGGGAGCGGTGGGCAGGTCGGCGCCGTCGCAGCAGCGGAATCCCGTGGAGTAGTCGTGATACGTCGGCTCGTGGGCGATGGTGGTGAAGTAGCAGCCGGGGCCGAGCTCGGTTGTCGTGCTGAAGAATCCGCCCATGAACACGCCGTTGCCCTCGTGCCAGGGCTGGTCGCGGCGCTCGACGCCTTCGGTGCTCATCCGAATCACGAGCTCGCCATCGACCATGTCGCCGACCCACTCGTGCAGATTCCCGATCATGTCGTGGACGCCGAGCTCGCTGGCGCAGCCGGCGTGCTCGCCGCTCCTCGCCAGGAAGCCTGGTTTCTGGTCGAGGTCGGGGCTGTTGAAGTGTCGCTCGTAGCTCCACCCGCCCGGGGGGTGCTCGCCGAAGACCTCCCGCAGGAGGTGGGGTTTGCCGGTGTTGCACCGCCCGCGCTCACCGCGCGGGCCGTAGGGGTAGCGGTGGGTGCCGTTGCCGCGGCAGGCGCGCTGCCATTCCCGCCGCGTGCAGAGGCGCTTGCCGGCGGCGACGCAGGCGGCCTTGGCCTCGACGCGGCTGATGTACGCCTGCGGAAAGACGCCGGCTGCGCTGCGGGCGAGGTACCGGACGCCCGGCTCGGGGCGCTTGAAGTGCGGGTGGACGGCGAGCTCGCCGCCGGCGTCGGTGACCAGGTGCGCCTCGTAGCGATCGATGCAGAAGCCGCTGACGAGGACCATGTCGTCGGGGCAGGGGCCCGGGGACGGCGCGGGGTGGGTGGACGGCGGGACGGCGGTCGAGCCGAGCGGGGGCGCTTCTGCGAGGGAGGCGCTCGGGGTGATAGTGGTCGGCGCGGGACCGGGGGCTGACCCGCCCAGGAAGGCCGTGCCGTCGTGCGCGCTGCCGGCAGATGCCGGCGCCGTGAGCGCGGAAGCCGCGGCGGGAGCCGTCGCCTCGCCGGCGGGGGGAGCCGTCGCCTCGGCAGCGGGCGTCATCGGGAAGGCGCCGGGGGCGTCTGCCTTCTTCGCCGGGCTGGTGCCGCCGTCGTTCGGAGCGGTGCACGCGGTGAGCCATACGAGGGCGACGAGCAAGGCTGAACCTGCGGGGCGTGACGGGCGGCGTTGGGGCAGCGAGGATCTCTTCGACAGGCGAGCACGGAGGCGATCGCGGGGCGGCTCAGACGGCACGGGGCGGAGTGTACACGCGCTCCGCGCGGCGGCGTGAGATTGCGGTGCGCCCTTCCATCTTGCCCGCCCGCGCGGCGGCGTCGCTCCGGTGGGCTCGCGTCGTAACTGAGATCACGCTGAGGGTAGGAGCGAAGCGTCGAAGTCAAGGAGCCTGTCGCGCTCGATCGGCGGAGCGATGGTCTCGTCTCGACGCAACGGCCCGCGAGAAGCGTTGGGGCTGACGCCCCGCGTGTTTCGCACTACGATGGCACGCATGAGAATGCGCACGTCGCTCCGATGGCTCACTGGTATCGGCATCATGGCCGTATCCGGCTGTGGGCTCGTCCTTGGTCTAGACGACTTCGAGGACGCCGCGCCTGCCGGCGGCACGACGGCGACGGGGACAGGCGGAGGCTCCACGTGTGAGCCTGAGAGCGTGGCCAAGTGCTACTCCGGCCCCCCCGGGACGAAGGGCATCGGGATCTGCGAGGCCGGGACGCAGGCGTGCAAGCAGGACGGCTCCGGGTACGAGGCGTGCGAGGGCGAGGTGACGCCGGCGGTGGAGACGTGCGCGAGCACGGACGACGAGGACTGCGACGGGAAGGACTGCGTCAGGTGGGCGAGGCTCATCGGCGGGGCCGAGGAGGAGAACGTGACCGGCGTCGCTACTGACTCAGCGGGCAATGTTTATGTTGGTGGCAAGTTCACGGGAGCGATGTCGTTCGGAGACGATGTGCTCATCGCTGCCGGAGGTAACGACGCGTTCCTGGCCAAATTCTCTGCTTCTGGGGAGTACGTCTGGAGTCGGCAGGTGGGCGACGTAAAAGGAGATACCGTGTACGCGCTCGCGGTTAATTCCAAGGGCGAAGTCATGGTCACGAGCTTGGAGCTCGAAAGTCAGCTGGCCGCGATGAACATGGTGCTGCACAAGTACGACCCGGATGGGCGGTTGCTGTGGCGGAAACCGCTGGGCGGAAAGATCTGCGGGCTCGTGCCGAGCGCCGTGAGGGGGATGAAGTTCCTTCTAGATGGGGACGTGGTGCTCGTGGGGGACTTCTGTGGGACGATCCGATTCGATGACGAGCACGTCATTTCCAACGAGACCGATCGGGAGGATATGTTTGTCGCCAGGTTGCGATCTTCTGACGGTTCCGTCGACCCAGAGAGCGGCTGGGTTCGTGTGTGGGGCGGTGAAGATGCGCAGATTGTCCAAAGCGTGATCGTCGATGCAGCTGGCAATATCATCCTGGCGGGGATCTTTTATGACGAGCTGGTTCTGGGTGACCTCTCCCACGCGTCCGCCGGTGGTACCGATGTATTCCTGATGAAGCTCACGAGCCGTGGCCTCGTGAGCTGGGCGAGGGTTGTGGGAGGCACCGACGACGAGTCGCTGTGGTCCATCGCTGTAGATAGACTGGGCGGTCCGGCTATCGCGGTAGGGTTCCAAGGGACGGTTGATTTTGGCGGTGGTGAGGTCGTGGCAAATCAACGTGCGGGGGCCTTGCTGAAATATACGACCTCTAACGTTTACGAGTGGGGCCGAGTCTTCGATACGGGCCTGAGTGTTGGGGGAATCTTGGCCGAGTCCGCGAGTGATGTGGTGATCGTCGGTGGCCTGGTCGGCGCTGTGGAGTTGGGCGGCGAACTGCTTCGCGCGAAATCCGAGAGAGATTTGGTGCTCATGAAGGTTGGGCTCGAAGGTGAACCTCTCTGGACTAGGACCTTCGGTTTGATGGGGGAGGACGGCACAAGCGCGATCGCGAGCGCGCTCGGCAGTCGCGGTGAGCTGCTGATTGCCGGCACTGCGAGGGGAAAGATTGATTTCGGTGCCGGAGCGATGACCCCACAGGGCGACGTGGATATCTTCGTCGCGAGCTTCAAGCCGTGAGGCGCCCGAGAGTGCTCCGGTGTCTCGCGGCCTCAGATGGCGAGGGCGATCGCCCTGTGCCGCTCAATTCATGGGCTGCATGGGTCTGCGACAGCTTCGCACGTGTCCGCACAGCTCGTGCAGGTGCACTCATAGGCAGCGCGGTAGAGCGCCACCACCTCCTCTTCACCGTCGGCAGCGGCAGCCGTGTCGCAGCGCCTGAAGCACTCGGGCTGAGGGTCGTCCATGAAGCACCCCTGGGTACATGCAAGCCATTCTTGGCAACCGGGATTGCCTAGGCAGCTGGTCAAGCAGCCGCTTGTGAGCGCACACGCGCGGCAGTCTGAACCGTTGTTGCCGCCGCCAGCGCCCTGCTCACCCGCACATGCGCTGACACACGCGACGAACCCCAGGTTGGTGGTGGCGAGATCGTCACATTCTTCCGCGTCGAGAACGCATTGCGCAACGCACTCATACTGTGGGTTAGAGCAGTCTATGGCGTATTGCTCGCAGATGGCTGAGCCGCACTCGTCGGCCTTGTCGCAGGCCTGATCGCACACGGTGGCGCCGCCGTCGCTGCCGCCCTCGCCGTCCCCGCCAGCTCCGCTCGACGTCGCGGCCGTCGAGCTGGTGCTCGCCCCTGTCGTGCTCGCCCCCGTCGTGCTGCTCGTCGTTCCCGCGCTGCCGCTCGCTCCGCTGCCCCCGTCGCCGCCGGGGTCCTCCGTCGTCTCGCCCGAGCACGCTGCGAACGCGGCGCCCGCCGCGAGACAGAAGATGAACACCAAAGAAGAAGTCCTGCTGCGCATCGCCGTTCTCCTTGGGCATGCCGCGGGTGTTCCACGTAATTGCCCCAACGGCGCGGGATCGTTCGCCTGCTTCATTCCCCCGGCAAGATTTTTCGCCGAGGAGCCCATGCGCGGGCACGCGCATCCCCGCGACCAGCTCCCGGCGACGCCGTCGCCCACCCGGAGCCGGCCCCGACGTCGCCCTCCGCGTCGCGGCCACCCCCGGCGCGCCCCCCGGCCCGGCCCACACGCCGTGCTCGACGAGCCCTCGCCGCCGGTAGCCCTCGACTCCCTCGCCGCCGCCCCCTCAGCCGGGCCCCGGCGACAGGGCCCCGAGCTCCGCGCCCTTGCGCTCCACGCCGAGCAGATCCCGCGCGGGCACCTCGCGCGCGTCGCCCTGCCCGACCAGCATCTTCGACGACCGCTTCGGCCTGAAATCCGGGCGGCTCGGGTTGAGCTTCCACCAGCCCCCCTCGAAGAGCACCCACGGCTCCTCGCCGGCGCGCACCACCTCCGCCGCGAACCGCGCGCGCGTGATGCCCGTGATCGCCCTCGTCTCCGGAAGCGCGGCCGCGAGGCGCTTCAGCCCCTCCGGCATTCCGCCGTAGCTCACCTGGGTCACCACGTTGTGGCCCGCGTCGAACCGGTAAATGCTCGTGCTCAGCACCTCGATCGACGGCGAGGCGTCGCTCACGAGGACGTTGTTCCGCAGCCGGCAACCCCAGCTCCCATTGCCGCACTGGAGCGCGGCCCGGCCCCTCGCGCTCACCACCACGGTGTTGTTGCGGATCAGGTTGTTGCGGCAGCCCCAGAGCGGCAGCGCGTCAGGCCCGCTCACCTGCTCCGGGGCGCGCGGGCCGGGCTCCACATAGGCCCGGTCGAACGGGTTCCCGTTGTCCCACTGCGCGATCCCGCTGGCGAGGTTGCCGTAGATGAGGTTGTTCTGGATGACCGAGTCCGACACCCCCGCGAGGTTGATCGCCCCGCCGCCGATGCGCCCGTTGCCGTTGATGACGTTCTGCTCGATGATGAAGTTCACGCCGCGGCCGTCCGGGAACCCGTGCTCGCCGAACCGCTCCGTCGCGCGCTTCATCAGCTCCGCGGCCCAGGCGCGGGTCGGCTCTCTCCGCGGATAATCCCGGAACGACGGGTGCTCCAGCACCGCGTCGAGCGAGGCCTCCGGATCGAGGTTCGCCTGGAACCCGCTCGCGCTGTTGCCGAAGAACACGTTGCGACGAACCACGTAGTTGTCCGAGCCGTCGGAGATGTAGGCTCCGTGCTCGCCCGCCGAGAAGGCGAACAGGTTGTCCTGCAGGAGGACCGTGTGGCTGTCGGTGGAGTGAAGCCCCCACGTCCGATGGTGATGAGCCAAGTTGCCGACGACGGCGATGTGGTGCGCGAGCCTGCTGGTCTCGCCGAAGGCGCCGTCGATCATGATCCCCGCCCTCGGCGCGGCCGCGCTCTGCTTGCCAGGCGCGCTGCTGCCGGCGAGGTGGAAGCCCTCGATCACGACGTGGTGCGCCGCCTTCAGGTAAATCATCCAGTTCGGGTCGGCGGCGCACGCCCGGTCGATCACGACCTCGCCCGGGCTCCCCATCGCCTTGAAATGGATGTACCGCTCCTGGCCGGCGCTCGGCTTGTCGCCGACCGAGAACCCCGCGTACGTCCCGGGCAACACGGCGACGAGATCGCCGCCGCGCGCCGCGTCCGCGGCCTCCTGGAGCGTCGCGAACGCGCGCGTGACGGGGAGCTCCCGCGGCTCGGCCGCGGCGCCGCGCGCGTTCAGATCGAGCGCGGCCACGCGGATCGTGGCGGGGGCCGGCGCGCCGACGACGAGGACGCGCTCGTACCGCGCCTGCACTTTCATCGTCTGGCGCACCCACTCGTCGGAGTCCCTCGTGGCCACGAACGGCTCGACCGCCGCGGGCGCCGGCGACTCCGGCGCCCCGGGAGCCTTCGCTGGCGCGGGCGGCTTCTTCGCCTGCCCGGGCGGGGGCGCCGCCTCCTCGGACGGCGGCCCCGCGACCTGGATCGTGGCGCTGCAGGCGAGCGCGGCGAGCGCGACGAGCACGCCGCCGATGCGCGCGCAGCCTCGGGTCAGCTGGATGACGCGGTTCGATCCTCTCATCTCGACGCTCCGGGGAAAGGCCGCCCATCCGAGGCACGCCGCACGTGCGGCGCCCGGCTCTGTTAACCCGGGCTTACCCCAAAACGCGCGCTTCAGCCAGGCGAGCCCGCGCCTCGGCCAGGGCCCGCGCTCGCGCACGGCCCGCGCCGAGCGCGGCGCGAGGTGCGACATCGCCTTCCAGCGGCGGCCGTCATGCGGCCGACACGTGCCCGTTTGCTTCCGTCGCTGCCCTTCCTTTGGTACGAAGAGCTCATGAAAGCGCTGCCCTCGCTCGTGAGCGTCGCTCTTGCCGGCGCCACCCTCCTCACGCTCGCGCCCGAAGCGCAGGCGAACATCAAGAATCCGAACGACCATCCTCGTTACTTCGCCGAGCTCGAGCCGCACGGGGATTTCGTCTTCATGCACCGCGACTACGGCCTGCGGCGGTACGGGCCCAGGTACTACGACGACTTCGGCGACCCCGAGTTCGGTCTCGGCTTCAGGGCGAGCATCGAGCTCGCCGATCCGGCGTTCATCCCGAAGCTCAACAACACTGTCGCCATCTCGTTCGGGCTGGATTTCACCAACTGCAGGTACTGCCGCCGCGACTTCACCATCTGGAGTCCGGTGACGATGCAGTGGAACTTCTTCTTCACCGATCAGTGGAGCGCGTTCGCCGATCTCGGCGCTACCCTCCGGACCGACGGGTTCTATCGCGACGTGTGGCTCGACTTCGTCGGCATGGTCGGCGGCCGCTACCACTTCAACGACAACATGTCGCTCACGATGCGGATCGGCTATCCGTTCTTCAGCGTTGGCGTCTCGTTCTTCGTCGGCTGACCTGCTCCCCGCTGGCTCTGGCCCTCTGGCGGGCTGAGCAGCCCCGGGCGCTGCCCTGCTGTCGCGCTCTCCTGCCGGCGCCGGGGCGGGTGGGAGCGCCCGGCCTCCGCCGCGGGCGGCTCCTTGCCGATGCGGGCGTACGACGCGGGCATCGGGCGCGTGCGGACGGGGCCCGCCCTGGTTAGACTAGCCGGAGATGGTCGGCTGGTATTTCGTAGGCATCCTCGGTCTCGCCCTGCTGATGGTGGTCCACGAGGGAGGGCACTTCCTCGCCGCGCGCGCTTACGGCATGCGCGTGTTGAAGTTCTCGATCGGCTTCGGCCCCACCTTCTTCAAGGTTATCCCGAAGGACGGGTACTACTGGTTCACGACCGCCGCGGACAAAGTCCGCGTGCGGCTCTTTCGCCACGACCCGGTGAAGCACGGCCCCACCGTGTTCCAGGTCGCGATGATCCCCTTCCTCGCGTACGTGCAGATCGCGGGGATGAATCCCCTCGAGGAGGTCGATCCCGAGGACAAGGGCAGCTACGCGAATGCGAGCCTGATGGGCCGGATCGCCGCGATTTTCGCCGGTCCGCTCGCCAATTACCTGTTCGCGTCGGTGCTCTTCTTCGCGAGCCTGATGACGGGCGGCAAGCCCTACCGGTTGACCGACATCGGCGTGGTGGCCGGGATGCCGGCCGCGGCGGCCAACCTCAAGGACGGAGACCGCATCGTCGAGATCGATGGAACCCCGGTCCAGGACTGGGAGAAGATGGCAGAGATCATCTCCCACAGCCCGGGCCGGCCGCTCGACATCGTCGTGGAGCGCGCCGGCGAGCGCGTCCAGGCCAAGGTCACGCCGGCGAACGAGAACGGCGCGGGCAAGATCGGCGTGATGGCGATCGGGGCGGTCCAGTCGGCGCCGGTGACCGCGAAGGAGGCGGCGATCCTCGCGGTGACCAAGCCGCCGAAGGTCGTGCAGAGCCTTGTCGTCGGCCTCGGCCAGTACCTGACGGGCAAGGTCGACGGAGAGCTCGGCGGTCCGAAGCGGATGATCGAGGAGACCGCGCACGCGGCCAAGCGCGGGTGGGCCGAGGGGCTCGAGTTCCTCGGGCTGCTCTCGGCCTACCTCGGCGCGTTCAACCTGATCCCGTTCCCGGCGCTCGACGGCGGCCGCCTGATGTTCCTGTTCTACGAGGCCGCCACGCGGCGCCGGCCGAACGCCCGCATCGAGGCGCACATCCACCTGGTCGGCGTGTTCATGCTGATCGGGCTGATGCTCTACGTCACGGCGAACGACTTCGGCCTCGGGTCGAAGTAGCGTCGAGCCGGCGCTCCCCGTGGCATCGAGGCCGCCTGCGCGGGTTCCGGCGTCGTCGAGGCGCCTCGCCCGCGCGGCGGCGTGGCTCTCGCTGGTCTCCGTGGCGGGCGCGGCGGAGGCCGCGCCGCCCGGTCCAGGCGCGTGGTCCGACGAGGAAGAGGAGGCCGTCTTCGACGTCCCGGCGCCTCCGACGCTCCCCGGGCTCACGGCGCGCGATCCGACCTTCACCTTCGAGTACACGGCGGCCGTGATCGAGACCGACGCGGCGAGCCGGGCCGGCGGCAGGAGCGCCTTCGCCTGGTACTCGCACGGCGAGATGGAGACGCCGCTCGTCCCGCGCAAGTGGTTCGTCGGCGCCGTGCACGACAGCGCCGCGGCGAGCGTCCCGGGGGTCGAGCGATCCATCCTGCTCGGGAGCCCCGAGGTGTATGCGCGGGGCGTCTGGTCGAGCGTGCGCGGGCTCGCCTCCGGCGGAGGCTTCGGCGTCGTGCTCCCGGTCCCGCGCGACGTCTCGCGCGACCGGGCCGAGGTGCTGCGGACGGCGCGCGTGGTGCGGCCGTGGGACGAGACGCGCTTCCGGGAGCTCACGCTCACGTTCCGCCCCTGGTTCGATATGCGGCACATCACCGGGCCGTTCATCTTCCAGCTCAGGCAGGGCCTCGACTGGTCGCTGGTCGTGCGCGGCCTGCGGGCCGGGGAGCGCCGCACCGACATCACGGCGCGCACGGCGTTCTACTTCGGCTACCGGCTCGCGAGGCCGGTCGGGGTGGGGCTGGAGCTGTGGGAGGTCTACCAGCTGACGCAGGACCTGCCGGACGACCGGCGCGCGACGTTCGCGATCTCGCCGAGCGTCCGCTTCATCCTGGCGAACGTGCAGCCGGCGCTGAGCGTGCTCTTCCCGGTCACGACGCCGCTGCGCGGCGACGTCGCCTCGTACTACGCCGCGCGGTTCAGCGTCGGGTTCACCTTCCCGACAGGCGCTCCGCGGCCGCCCCGGTGAGCGCGGCGGGCGCGCCTGCGGCCGAAGGCGCGGGATCTCCTTCGAGTGTGCGTGCATCCAGCGCGGGCGCTGGGTACCCTGGCCGCGTGGTCAACGCAGCACGGCTCCGGCGCGGTCTGGCTCTCGCGGCGCTACTCGGCCTGACCGGCTGCTCGACCCAGCTCGTGAGCCTGAAAGAGGGGCCCCGCGAGTACGTGGCGACGGACTACGAGAACGTGCTGCGCAACTGGACGCGCACGGAGCACCTGTTCGCGCTCTCGGAGCTCGACAACTTCCTCACGGCCACCGCGACCTTCGAGTCGTGGGACTTCCGCTGGGCCTACGTGGTCCGCTACGCGCAGGACTACCGGCTCACGATCGAGCAGCGCCAGAAGCTGCTCGAGAAGACGCTCGAGGAGACGCGCCAGCGCCACCAGTTCTTCGTCGCGATCTTCGGGGGCGAGCGCAAGTACAACGACCTGTCGACGCCGAACAGCGCGTGGATCGTGCGGCTCATCGACGACACAGGGAACGAGACGGCGCCCGAGGAGATCGTCGCGATCAACAAGCCGAACGCGCTCGAGCGGACCTACTTCCCGTACAACACGGTGTGGCGGCAGGCGTTCCGCATCCGCTTCCCGCGCGCGACCGCGGACGGGAAGCCGACGATCTCGCCGAACGCGAGGTGGTTCGGGCTCCGCTTCGCCGGGGCGCAGGGCAACAGCGAGCTCGTCTGGCAGGTCAACGAGGAAGCGGAGCCGGTCGATCCGGCCGAGCTGGAGCAAGGGATCGAGCGGCCGTCGCGGCCCGAGCGCGGCCGGCTCTAGCGCCGCGCGGCAGGGCACCCCGTCGGGGCTCGCTGACACGCGGCGCTGGCCGAGCCCCGCGCGGCTCTAGCGCCGCGCGGCGGGCGCCGGCCCGCGCGCCGCCTCAGCCGCCCTGAGCGTGCAGCGAGACGGACTGCGCCAGGATGGAGAGCAGCTCGGGCGTGCTCTCGAACAGCTCCCGCAGCGTGGGGTGATCGGCGATGAGCACGAGCGCGCCGCTCCCGGCCGCGCGAGCGATCGACGGCGCCGGTTGGCCTCCGAGCAGCTCGGAGGCAAACAGGAGCTCGCCGGGCCTCGCGGCGCCGGCGATCTCTTGCGATCGCTCCGTGACCAGCTCCAGCGCGCCGGCGCCGATGATCACGAGCCCGGGGATGGGGTTGCCGGCGTGGATGAGGTGCTCGCCGGGCGCCAGGTTGCGAACGCGGAGCCGGCCGAGGACGCGGCGCAGGAGCGTCTCTTCGAGCTCGCCCAGAGGCCCCATCGTGGCGCCGGCGAGCGCCTGGAGCCGGTCTGCGACGGCGCGCAGCTCGTCGAGCACCCAGGGGCAGCTGCGGAGCGCGTTGTCGATGGTCGCCTGTTTCCAGATCGCCACCCGCGCGCCGTCCGCGCCGGCGACGACGCGCAGCGGGATGCCTTCCTCGAGCGTCCCGCGGGACGGCACGAGCGTCCTGATCGCGGCGCGCTCGGCGGGGACATCGACGATGTTCGCGCACACGGCGGCGCCCCCGCGCAGCACGAGCGCCGCCCCGTCGACGGCGAGCTCCTCGTCGGACGCGAGGTCTTCCACGTGCGCCGCGAGCGCGAGCTCGTCGTGCATCTCCTCGGGCAGGTCGGCGAACGCATCGATCTGCTCGATGTCGCGGCCGGTGAGGGCCGCCGGCTCGGCGACGGCCGGCGCGGCGCTTGTTGCGTCGGGCTTCAGCAGGCCCGGCTCGATACCGAGGGCCGCGACCGCCCCCCTCGCCGGCGGCGCTTCGGGCGGTGCGTCGAGCACCATCGCGGCGAGGTCGACGGTCTCGCCTGCGGCCGCCTGGTGCGGCTCGACCGCGCGCACATCGGCGAGCGGCGCCGCGGCGAGCGGGGTGTCGACCGTGGCCGGCACCCGGGCGCCAGCGGTGGACGCCGGGCGCGGCTCGACGGCGGGCGGCTGGGCCGAGGGCTCCTCGTCGAGCGCGAGATCCGCGTCGTCGAGCAGCTCTTCTTCGGGCTCCGGCGCGGTCTCGCCCGACGCCTCATCGAGCGCGCGCGGGTGCAGCGCTTGGACCTCGGCGCCGCCTTCCTCGGCGCCGCGGGACGGGTCGGCCTTCGCCTGCTGGTCGTCGTCCTGCTCCGCTGCCTGCGGCGGCGGGGGAAGGCTCGCGAGCCGGGACGAGCTCGGCGCCTCGAGGTCGCTGTCGGAGAGCTCGATGACGACGGTCCCTTCGGTCGTCGACTCCGGGGCTGACGCGTCTGCTCTCGCAGGAGCCTCGACGTTTTCGCCGGGGTCCGCGGAAATTACGGCGCCCTTCGCGGGGACGCTGTCGGCGGAGGCCCCGAGGTGTCCTGGGGGTTCGTTTCCGGTGGGCGCCGCCGCGCGGACGCGCGCCGCGGGGGTCGGCGGCACCGGAGGTCGCGCGGAGACCGGCGTCCGCTTGAGCGTCAGATCGAGCGGCGCTGCCGAGGTGATGACCTCGTCTTCGTCTTCGTTGCTCGTCTGTGGCGTCGAGGGATGCCTGCGAGCCACGAGGTACGTATCGCCGCTCGGCGTGACGATCTCCTGGGGAGGCCGAGGTGGCGCGGCGGGCTCCGCGTCCTCGGACCACGGGTCGAGGATCGGCTCGCGCGGCCTGCGCTTCGAGCTGCTCGCGCCCTGCGCGGGTGACGCCGTGCCTGTGCGGGCCGGGGTGGGCGTCGAGGCCTGAGCATCCACAAGGATCTCCCCGACGTCGTCCTTGTGCGCGCGCTCGTCGGTGGGGGCTGGAGGGCTCGGGATCTGGTGCGACGCGGAGGCCGGGTGCGGTCCCGCGGCGGCCAGCGGCGCGGCGGGTGGCGCGGGCGGCGGGACGGACGCCGGCGACGAGGGCGCGGCAGGCGGCGGGACGGACGCCGGCAACGAGGGCGCGGCGGGCGGTGGGACAGACGCCGGCGGCGGCGCGGCAGGCGACGGAGGTGGCGCGACGAACGGCGGCGCGGTGGCCGTCGAGGGCGCCTCGGGAGATGGAGCGGGCGGCGCGATCGGCATCGAGCCTGCCAGCGTTGGCGCCGCGGATGGAGGAGGCGCGAGGGGTGTCGAATACGGCGGCGCTGCAGGGGCCGCGTGTGACGGCGGACGCGCGGCAGGCGACGGAAGTGGAGCGGGCGGCGGAAGTACGCCGGGCGGCGGAAGCACGCCGGGCGGCGGAAGCACGCCGGGCGGCGGAAGCACGCCGGTCGACGGAAGTGGAGCGGGCGGCGGAAGAACGCCGGGCGGCGGAAGTGGAGCGGAGGCCAGCGTTGGCGGCGGCGGCGTCGGGGGAGGTAGCGCCTGCGGGTGTGGCGGCGGCGTCGGGGGAGGTAGCGCCTGCGGGGGCGGCGCGCCGGTCGGCGGCAGCGGTGGCGCGAAAGACGGCGGCGACACTGGCGGCGGGAGCACCTGAGCGTGCGGCGGCGCGCCGGCTGGCAGCGCAGCGGGTGCCAGCGCGCCGGGCGGAGGCAGAGGTTGCGGGCGCGGAGGTTGGAAAGACGCCGGATGCGGTGCTGGCGCAGGCTGCGGGCGCGGAGGCCCGAACGAGGGCGGATGCGGCGCAGGCAGAGGTCCGAACGAGGGCGGATGCGGCGCCGGCGGAGGCCCGAACGAGGGCGGATGCGGCGCCGGCGGAGGCCCGAAGGACGGCGGATGCGACGCAGGCGGAGGCCCGACGGAGGGCGGATACGCCGCGGGCGCGGCAACTCCTGGCGCTGGCGGCGGTTGCAGCTCCGCGACGAGGCTCGGCAGCGGTGGAGCAGGTGGCGGTGCGGCCGGAAGCGCCGATGCCGGCGGAGGCAGCGGCGCCGCGGGCGGCGGCTCGCTCAGCGTCCGTGCACCGGCGGGGCGAGGAGGCTGCAGGGGGAGGGGGCTCACCGCAGCGTCGGACCGGCGGCGCGCCGGCGACGGAGTCGGGGCAACCTGCGGCTCCTGCGGCGCAGGTGCGGAGGAAGGGCGAGGGGGAGCCGACGAAGGCTGCCGCGATGCTCCCCGCGGTACGGGAAGCGGTGGTATCAGGGCGGGCGGCGGCGCGCTCTGTGTCTTCGCCTGCGCCGCCGGCCGATACGGGTCCGAGGTGAGCTGCTGCCGTAGCGACGGCACCGCCGGTGGAGGAGGAGGCGGCGGAATGGCGCTCGAAGGCACCGGAACCGGTGGCGGCGGCTGACTCCGGTAAATCGCGCCGGCCTGGACGTTGGGTGCGGCCGCCGGCGGTGCGAAGGCCGCGGCCGCTGGCGGCGCGGAGGGCACCGTCATCGGCGGCGCGGAGGGCACCGTCATCGGCGGCGCGGAGGGCACCGTCATCGGCGGCGCGGAGGGCGCAGTCTGCGCCGGGGGCTGAGCGTGCGGTGGATCGAGCCGCTGCGGGTACGCGGCGGGGGGCGGTTGCGAGCGCGACACACCAGGCGGCGCTGCCGGAGCCAAGGGCGGCGGCTGCTGGAGGGTCGGCGCAGCCTGCGGGACGGCACCCCCAGAAGGCTGCGGCATCGGTCGCTGCGCGATCGGCGGCGCGGGGTGCGATGGGCTGCCTTGCGCATGGCCGGCGGGCGCGGTGGAAAACGGCGCGATCGGTCGGGCTCCGGCTCCCGGCCCGCCCTCCGCGCCCGGGTGGAGCGGCGGCGACGGCCGCGACGATCCCGTCAGTCGCTCCGCTTCGGCCTCCAGCTCCGGCTGCGAGAGCGGCTCGAACATGTCGATCTCGATCGAGGGCATCGAGGCGCGCAACTCCTGGGTGAGCGACATGCGGCGGCGCCAGGTCTGCTCGTCCGACGGCGGCGCTTTGTCAGAGGACGGGGGCGGCTCGTCGCCTTCGCTCTCGATGGTCTCCAGGAGATCGGGATCGCTCGGCTGCCCGATCTCCGAGGCCATCACCTCCTCGAGCGCCGTCACGCACAGCCCGAGCTCCGAGGCGCGGAACGGCTGCCCAGCCGCCCCCGCCGCGTCGGCCGCGCGCCGCAGCCACACGATGGCGTCGCGCCGCTCGCCTCGGGCCCACAGCGCGCTTGCCGTGGAGATCCCCCACACGACATCTTCATCGTCATTCGGGTGCGGTTCGGGGAGGGCGACCACGCGGTTCGCCATGAGCAACACCACCTATCACAGGCCCGACTGCGGCCGTTTACCCCATGGTACCGAGCGAGCCGACGTCCCGGATCGGGCGTCGCGCGAGCCCCGCGGCGCAGAAAGCCGCTCGACCAGGAGCTTAGCCGCGCTCGCTACGGCACGTACAAATTACGGTACGGATGTCGCTTTTGCGTCTCGCGTCGCCGTCTGGGGCCGCTGGGACCCGGTGCTGGCACACATCCGCGAGGCGGGCGCGGGTCCAGGGCGACGCTCCGGCGCGAATCCGACGTGAATCCGACGTGAAGTAGCGAACGCCGCGTGCCCGCGCGGAGCGCTCGGCCGGCCCCGGTTGCGCGCGGCTCGGCCGGATGTCCGTGGCCCCCTCAGCGGCGCCGGATCAGGTGGAGCGCCGTCCGCCGATGCGCCGCGGTCGGCAGCCCAGGACCGCGGCGCGACGGCACATTTCATCGACACCATCCCGCGATGCCGCCTCTCCGGGCATGCGTCTCGCCAGCCAGCCGATGAGCGTCAGACCCGCTGCGCGGGCGTCTGCGGGCATCGTCCCGTCGTTCAGGAGGCTCGCGATCTGGGCGATCAGACGCGTGCGCGTTTCCTCGGGCGCCATCCTGGGTGCTCCATGAAGCATTCGAACGGGAAAGTCAAAAGAACCGCCATGCCGGCGCGCAGCCCCGTCGGCGGCAACCTCGGGGCCGTAGGCTCCTCGACATCCCGTCTGTCCCGCTTGCCCGGGTCGACGGCGCGCCAACACCCGTTGTGTAACAGCGTCAAGACAAATCACATGGATCAGATCGGCGCGATCAGCACCTCGCGATCCTTGGCGCCGTTTGCAGGCCCGACGAGCCCGCGCTTCTCCATCGCCTCGACCAGCTTGGCCGCGCGGTTGTAGCCGACGCCGAGCTTGCGCTGCAGCCAGGAGGTCGAGCAGCGCCGGGTATCGGCCACGATGCGCACCGCGGCGTCGTACATCGGATCGGCCTCCGCGTCGGACGTGTCGGGCTCCTCGCCCTCGTCGTCCCGGGGCCGAAGGATCGCTTCGTCGTAGACCGGCTCGCCCTGGAGCCGGAGGAAGTCGGTGATCCGCTGGACCTCTTCCTCCGAGCAGAACGGGCACTGGACGCGGCGGGTGTCGTTCGAGCCGTTCATCTTGATCAGCATGTCGCCGCGGCCGAGCAGGTGCTCAGCGCCCTGCTCGTCGAGGATCGTCCGGCTATCCACCTTCTGCGCGACCCGGAAGGCGATGCGCGTGGGGAAGTTCGCCTTGATCATGCCGGTGATGACGTCGACGCTCGGCCGCTGCGTCGCGAGGATCACGTGCATGCCGGCGGCGCGCGCCTTCTGCGCGAGCCGGGCCACGCTCGCCTCCACGTCCTTGCCCTGCTGCATCATGAGGTCGGCGAACTCGTCGACCACGATCACGATGAAGGGGATCTTCTCCGGCAGCGCCGCGTCCGATCCGTCCTTCGCCGCGTCGATCTCCACCTCGAGCCCATCGGCGCCGATGGCGCTCACCTTGGCCGGGGGCTTCGGCGGGCGCGCCTCGCCGCGCTGCACGCGCTCGACCCAGGCGTTGTAGGTCGTGATGTTCTTCGTCCCCGCGTTCGCGAAGAGCTGGTACCGGCGCTCCATCTCGTCGACGGCCCACTTGAGCGCGTTCGCCGCCTGCTTCATGTCCGTCACGACCGGCAGGAGCAGGTGCGGGATGCGATCGAAGGGCGCGAGCTCGACGACCTTGGGATCGATCATCAGGAGCCTGAGCTCCTCCGGCGTCTTGCGGAAGAGCAGGCTCACCAGCATCACGTTGAGGCCGACGCTCTTGCCGGCGCCGGTCGCGCCCGCGACGATGACGTGCGGCATCGACGCGAGGTCGGCGAAGTACGGCGTCCCGATGATGTCGCGGCCGAGCACGCACGGCAGCGGGGCCTTCATCTCGACGAAGCGGCGATCCTCGACGAGCTCGCGCAGGTTGACGGGCAGGCGGTGCTCGTTCGGGATCTCGAAGCCGATCCGGTTCTTGCCGGGGATGGGGGCGACGATGCGGACCTTGCGCGAGAGGCCGAGCGCGAGATCGTCCGCGAGGCCTGCGACCTTCGACACCTTGGTGCCGGCGGCAGGGGAGACCTCGAACGTCGTCACGGTCGGCCCCGGGTGGATCTCCTCGACCTTTCCGCTCACGCCGTAGTCGGCGAGCGTCTTCTCGAGGAGCTGCGCGGTCGCCTTCAGCTGATCCGCGTCGAGCTGGAGGCGCCCGCCCGCGGCTGCCTCGAGCATGTCCGTCATCGGCAGGCGGAAGCCCGCCCCGGCGGCCGGGACGACCTTCACCACGGCCGGCTTCTCGCTGACGAGCTCGCGGCTCGTATCGACGATCGTCGGATCGCGCGGCGCGGCGCCTCGAGCCCGCTCCGGGCCGACGGCGGTCGGGGGCTCGCGGCGGGCCATCGTGGCTTCCGGCTCGCGCGCGGGCAGCTCGCGATGGGCCACCGTGGCGCTCAGCTCGCGCGCGGGCAGCTCGCGCGCAGGCAGCTCGCGATGGGCCACCGTGGCGCTCAGCTCGCGCGCAGGCAACTCGCGCGCAGGCAGCTCGCGATGGGCCACCGTGGCGCTCAGCTCGCGCGCAGGCACCTCGCGCGCAGGCAGCTCGCGCGGCTCGCGCGCAGGCAGCTCGCGGTGAGCCACCCTGGCGTTCGGCTCGCGCGCGGGCAGCTCGCGCACCGGCGGCTCGCGCCGGTCGCGCACGGGCAGGATGGGCGACGGCGTCGGCACGTCGAGCTCTTCCTGTTCGTCGAGGGCGGTCGCCAGCTGGTCCTCATCGCCTGGCTGGTCATCGCGTGGCTCGAGCGCCGCGAGCTCCACCGGCTCGTCCTCGTCGAGGTTCGCCTCCTCCTCGTCGATGTGCGCCTCGCCTTCGAACGGCGGCTCTTCGCTGTCCTCCCGTGTGGCAGCAACGCGCGGCGCTGCGGGAGACGCGGCGCGACGCCGCGCAGCCGGGCGCTGCGCTGCCTCGCGCGGCTCGGCGTCGCGCTGCGCCCGGCCGCGCGGCTCGGCGCCGAGCGACGCTGCCTCGCGCGGCTCGTCGTCGCGCTGCGCTGCCTCGCGGGGAGCGGCGCCGCGGGTCACCAGCTCGTGCGTCTCGCCGCCGTGGATCACAAGCTCGTGCGTCTCACCGCCGTGGATCACAAGCTCGTGCGGCTCGGCGCCGTGGGTCACCACCTCGTGCGCCTCGCCGCCGTGGATCTCCGCTTCGCGCGGCTCGGCGTCGTGCTGCGCCGCCCCGCGCGGCGCCGCGCTCGGCTGCGCCTCCTCGCGGGGCTCCTTGACCTGCGCCTTCCGCCCCCGCCGCGGCTTTGCCGGGGCGGCTGGCTCCTCCAGGGAGCCGTCGAGCGGCGCGCTCTTCCAGACATCGAGCGCCGGGGCCTCGACGGGCGTCGGCTCGATGGGCGTGTGCCTGGCCGAGGCGTCGGAGGGCCGCTCGTCGGCGTCGTCGGCCAGCGCGGCGATGATCGCGTCGGGGCTCGAGTTGCGCGCGATGATCGGCGGCGCTTCCTGCGTCTTGGCCGCCGCCTGCCGCTCCAGGTCGCGCGCCGCGGCCCACGCGCCGAAGAGCGCGCGCGCCCAGCCGGCGACGCGCGCGGCGATGGCGATCGCGAGCTGCTCGGCCCGATGCGCCAGCTCGATGAACGAGAACGTCGCGCGGCCCATCAGGATGAGCGCGACGATGGTGAGCCCGATGATGTAGGACCCGATGTTCGAGAAGAGCGCGCGCAGCACCTCCCCGAACAGCTCGCCCACGGCCCCGCCGATCGGCATCGCGCCGAACGCGACCGCGCGCGGGAACGCGACGTGCCCGAGCGCGGCGAGCACGATGACCACCACGACGTCGCCGCTCAGCCGGAACAGGCTGGCGATCGAGCGCTTCGCCCCCAGCAGCGGCATCGCCAGCAGCGCGAGCTCGAGCGGGACGAACCACGCGATGACGCCGATCGCCTCGATCGACGTCCCCGCGAGCGCAGCGCCCACGGGGCCCACCCAGTCGTCACCGGAGACCTCCGGCCGCAGCGGATCCCCGCGAAAGGAGGCGAGCGCCAGCGCGCTGTACAGGGCGGACACCAGCAGAACCAGCGCCGCCGCATCCCGGGCGTAGCCGTGCCCCGGCGGCGCGGCAGGAGCCGCGATCCCTGCTGGGCTGGTGCGCGCGGCGCCGCGCGCCCCGGACCGCAGGGGCTCGCCAAGGCCGGCGGCGGGCTGGGCACGGCGAGGAGCGAACAAGGGGACGTGCATACCTACCTGGACCTACTTTGCTCACATATGCGCACTCGACTCCGGGGGCAAGAAGTATGGGAGGGCTGCAAGAATGCAAGAAGAGGAAGAGGTGGGAAGGGGCGGGGCGGGCAGCTGAAGCGGCGAAGCAGGCGCTGCCGTGCGCCCGCATGCGCCTGAGCTCGCCCCGTGGCGTGGAGAGCAGCCGCTCCGGGCAGCGGGGCGAGGGGAGGGAGCCGGGAGGCATCGCAGGCCGCCGGCGCTGGAGTTTTGGCCGGATTTCGCGCAGACTTTGAAAAGGCTCCTCCCTTCCCGGCCTTGAAAATCTTTCAAACAAAGCGCTGCGGGCGGTACCATCCCGACCCTCCTGGGACGTGCATGGAAACTGTCGAACGAGCAGGGCGGCGCGCCGGCGCTGCGGGCCTTCTTTTGCTGTGTCTCGCGACCGCGGGCGCAGGGCTCGCGACGAGCGGGTGCCGCGTCAACGAGAACGACATCCATCGGTGGGAGACCACGGCGCACGGCCCGGACAAGCTCAGGGCGGTGCTGTTTCACGATAAGTACGACAGCTCGCTCCGCATCGAGGCGGCCACCTCGCTCATCCGCATGAAGCCGCGGCAGGGCCGGCGCGTGGGCATCGGCATCATGGTCGAGACCCTCGCGACGATGGAGCCGGAGGCCCGGCAGTCCATCGTGGCGGCGCTCGTGCCGTCGATCATCGCCGAGCTGAGAAAGCCGCCGCCCGTCGCGCAGCCAGGGCAGCCGCTCCAGCAGGACGCGTCGTTCCCTTACAAGGACGCCGCGTACGCGATGCTCACGTCGGAGCGGACCGTGATCATCGCGGACGAGGGGCTGAAGGAGGGGCTCAAGGCCGCCCTGATCGACTGGGCGATGGCGGACTTCGAGCACCGGCTCGAGGACCGCTCGCAGGCCTACGGGATGGAGCAGCTCCTGCGCTTCATCGGCCCGGCCGCTGTGGCCGGCCTGCCGAAGCTCATGACCCGCGAGGCGAAGCGGCTCGACCAGCTGGCGTCGCTCGTGGCCGAGTACGGCGACGCTCCGACGAAGGAGGCCGCGTCGGCGAACCTGGTGACCATCGCCAAGTTCGTCACCTCCGGCGAGTGGACCAACGTCAAGAAGCCCGAGCTGCAGGCGGCGAACGCCGCGTCGAAGCTCACGCCGACCGAGAAGCAGTTCGAGGCGCAGCTCGCGCAGTACCAAGAAGAGGAGCTGTTCCGGGTCTTCGGGTCGATGAAGAAGCTCGGAGGCCGGCCGTCGGTGGACTTCCTCCTCGGGTTCGCGGCGGACAAGGAGCAGCCCGAGAAGCGCCGCCAGGCCGCCCTCGCCGCGCTCGAGGGCCGGCTCGACCGCAACAACCCGAGCGACATCCAGCGCATCCTCGAGATCGCGACCGCCGATGCGCCCGACGCCGTGCTCGACCAGGCCTTCCGTCGCGTCGGCGAGATGCCGCGTGAGCTCGTCGTCGAGAAGCTCTACGGCCTCTTCAAGACCGACAAGTGGAAGATCCGCCGCGCGGCCGCGGCGACCATCCTCAAGATGTCGACGGTGAAGCACATCGACGAGTTCATGAGCAGGCTCCCCGACAACAAGGAGAGCAAGGGGTTCGCCATGCCCGAGGCGCTCACGTACGGCGCGGCGCTCGGCGACCTGAAGGAGGGCTCGCCCGTCGAGGCGCTGAAGAAGCACTTCGCCGCGGGCTCGGCGCCGGCGCGCACGAGCGCGATCGCCTACTACTTCACCTTCGGCACGGCGGCCGATCTCGCGGCGGTCAAGCCGCTCGAGGGCGACACCACGCGCGCGCCGGTATGCGACGCCGACCCGGACTGCAAGTGGGCGTGCGAGGTGCAAAAAGAGGGATCGACCGAGCGCGAGCTCAGGGACGTGAAGACCGTCGGCGAGTTCGTTCAGTACTGCATCGAGCCGGCCATGCAGGACAGGAAGCCGGAGCTCGAGAAGGGCGAGAAGAAGTGACGCGCTTCTTCGTCCGCCGCGCGCGGCACGCGCGGCCCAGAGCCGTCAGTTGCTTGCAGGGAAGAGGCCGGGAGGAGGCTTCCCAGCGCAATTCATCCTCCATTATCGTTGGGAAGAGATGAGCGCGGATCCGAACAAGAAAAGCGCACGGACGTTCCAGTGTCGCGATGTCCTTTGGGAGACGTTCGAGCAGATGGCGCGCGAGCTCGAGTGCTCCATCGACTACCTCATCAATGAGTCGATGAAGCAGTACGCGCGGCAGCGAAGCTACAGCCCGCGCACGCCGTTCCCGCCGCCCGCCAGGGGCGACGCGGTGCCCCCCTCCGGGCACATGGCGGTCCCGCACGCTCATCAGGCCAGCGTGGCGCCTCCCCTCGCGACGCCTCCGCCGCCCGGGCTGTCGACGCCCGGCTCGGCGCCGCCTCTCGGAGCGATCGGCGCGCAGCAGCCAACAGCAGGGATGCCCTACGGCTCGGCCGTGGCGCCTGCTTATGGCGCGTCCTCGCCGCCGTACGGCGTGACGCCTGTCGGGCCGGGGCCGACGCCGGTCCCGGCGATCACGCCGCCTCCGCCGCCTCCGGGGCAGGTCCGTCAGGGCGCACCGCCTCCGCCCCCGCCGCCTCCGGGCAGCAGCACCACCGGCGGCAAGCGGCCCAGCCTGCCTGTGCCGCCGCCCGTCCCGGGTCGCGTCGGCCCGCCCCCTCCGCCGACAAGCGTGAGCCGCCTCGGTGCGCCGCCGCCGCTCCCGTCGCAGGTCACGAACCCTGGCGGACGCCAGAGCCTCCCCGGCGCCTCGGCGAGCCGCTCGGGGCCTCCGCCGCCGCCGCCGATGAACAGCGCCGCGGGTTATACCTCGCCGATGGGGCCGCCGGTGGCACCTCCGCTCGCGCCCCCGCTCTCGCCGCCGCCGTACGTCGCTCCGCAGGCATCCAGCAGCGTGCCGGGTCCGCCGCCGATGGCCATGGGGATGCCGAGCCAGGTCCCCGTCGGCCCGACGCTCGCCGCGTTCTACGCGGGGCAGCGGTTCGTGGTGAACAAGGACCGGTTCATCATCGGGCGCGGCAAGCAGTCGAGCGATCTGACGATCAAGGACCCGAACGTGTCGCGCCAGCACGCGATGGTCGAGTTCCTGAACGGCCAGTACTACATGGTCGACATGGGCTCGACGAACGGCGTCGAGTACAACGGCCAGCGCATCGCCCGGAAGGCCATCGTCGAGGGCGATCTCTTCCGGATCTGCGATCACGAAGTGCGCTTCTCCTACCGCTGATCCCGCCGATCGCGGCACGCCCGCGCCTCCGTCGGAGCCCGCCGCGATCGCGGGCGGGAGTTTGGCTGGAGCGCGGGCAAAGGCTTAGGATCTCGCCGCAGGATGAGGAAGCGTGGAGGCGCCGAGGCGGGCTCGCAGGAACGGCGCCGCGGCGCGCCGCGACGGGTGCGCCGCGGCGCGCCGCGCATCGGCGCCGCGGTGGCCGCCCTCGGCGCGGCGATCTGGAGCGGAGCGGTCCTCGCTTCGCAGCTGCCGCCGTGGGTCTCCGCGGACGACACCCCGCTGCCCGCATGGGTCAAGAGCGCGCGCGTGCTCAAGCGCGACCAGCCGCTGTTCGACGGCCCCGGTGAGGGCGCGCGCCGGCGCGGCTCCGTCGATCGCAACGTGCAGCTGCCCATCTTCGCGGCGCGGCGCGCCGACGGCTGCCTCGGGCGCTGGCTCGAGGTGGGCGCCACGGCCTGGGTCTGTGACGACGCCGTCGAGCTCTCCGCCGCGAGCCCGATCAGCCCGCTGGTGCGGACGTGGCGCGAGATGCCGGACGGGCTCCCCTACCGCTATTACTTCGTCGGCCCCGAGGGGACCTTCGGCTATCGGCGGGCCGAGGCGGCCGACATCGAGGAGCCGGACGCGCAGCTCGAGCCCGGCTTCGCGGTGGCGATCGTCGAGGAGCGGAGCGAGGGAGGCGCCCGGTACGGCCGCACGAACAGCGGCTTCTGGTTGCCGATGCGCGATCTCGGTCCGGTGCACGCGTTCGCCTTCCACGGGGTGGACGTCGCGCCGGGCGCCGCGCAGATCGCGACGGCGTGGGTCGTGTCCGAGAGAGCTCCGCTTTACACGCGGACGGGGGCAGCCTTCACGCGGACCGAGGAGACCAAGGCGCGGTTCGAGGTCGTCCCCTACCTGGAGGAGGCGCAGGGCGCGTCGGGGAAGCTCGCGCGCATCGCGGAGGGCGACGTCGCGGCGTGGATCTCGACCCGCGATCTACGGCGCCCGTCGGTGGCGCCGCCGCCCGAGGTCGACGTCGAGGCGGGCGAGCGCTGGATCGACGTCGAGCGCGCGACGCAGACGCTCGTGGCCTACGAGGGGCGTCGCCCCGTGTTCGCGACGCTCGTCTCGACCGGCAAGGGCGCGCCCGGGTCGCCGCGCGCCACGCCCGCCGGCACCTACCGGATCTGGGCCAAGCTGCTCACCTCGGACATGGACAACCTCGAGGACGAGGCCGCCGAGCGGTACTACCGGATGGAGGACGTCCCCTACGTGCAGTACTTCTCGAAGGGGGTCGGGCTGCACGGCGCGTTCTGGCATCGCTCGTTCGGTCAGGTGCGAAGCCACGGCTGCGTGAACCTGGCTCCGCTCGATGCGCAGCGGCTGTTCTGGTGGACGTCGCCCCGGCTCCCCGCCGGATGGACGGCCGTCCTCCCCACGGCGCACGAGCCGGGCACCGTCGTGCGCGTGAGGTAGCGACAGGCGCGAGGCCCGTCGGGGTAGCAGTGAGGGAGGCGGGAAGGAGCAGCGGAGCCGGGCCCGTTGGGCGCGGCGAGCGCTGGCTCAGGGGGCGATCTTGCCCTGGAGGAAGAAGGCGATGACCCAGGAGAGGAGCACGAGCGACTCGATGAGCGCCAGGCCGAGGATCATCGGGGTCTGGATCCGGGCAGCGGCGCCCGGGTTCCGGGAGATGCCCTCCAGGGCGGCGGCCGCCGCGCGCCCCTGCCCCATGGTGCCGCCGAGGGCAGCGATGCCGATCGCGAATCCGGCAGCGACGGCGAGCCACGAGTTCGCGTCGTACTTGTTCGACGCCGCGCCATCCTGCGCCAGCGCCATAGCGGGAACCAGTACCAGCGCAGTGCCGACAACGGCGGACAGCGACAGCTTGCTCTTCAGCGACATCCGAATCTGCTCCTTTCAAGCCACACAGCCCGCGGGGCTGCATGCGAAACATCTGCGTGGGTCGGGGGCCGCGCGGGCGGTCCCCCATCGAGATCCGGGGATCGCTCCAGGGACCTCTGCTACTGCTCGGTAGGGGCCGCGCTTCCGCGATCCACCCACCGCCGTGGGGCAACCCATCGACAGCGGGGCCCCTCTAATCCGATTTTCGAGGGCTGGCTAGCCTTCTCTTCACCTCCAGCGCCATTCTCCGCGGCGCCGGTGGGCGGCTGACCAGGCGGTCAGGCGAAGCGGTCAGTGGTGGTCCGCCTTCTCGGTCGCGAGCCCGATGTAGATGCAGCTCAGCAGGCAGAAGACCAGCGTCTGCACGACGATGACGATGATCGCCAGGAACATCAGCGGCACCGGGACGAACAGCGCGATGAGCCCCAGGAAGATGCTCGCCACGAGGTGATCGACGCCGATGTTGAGCATGAGCCGGATCGAGAGAGTGACCGGGCGGACGCAGGTGGAGATGATCTCGATGGGGAAGATGAGCGGCGCCAGGTACCACTTCGGCCCGGCGAGGTGGGCGACGTAGCCCCAGCCGTTCTCCTTCAGCCCGTAGTAGTTGAACAGGACGAACACCACGACCGCGCACCCGATCGTGATGTTCAGGTTCGAGGTCGGCGGGTTCACCCCCGGGATGAGCGCGGACGCGTTCGAGAAGAAGATGAACGCGGCCGAGCCCCCGATGAGCGGGAAGTACCGCTTCGCGTTCGCGGGCCCCATCACGTCGCGGGCCATCCCGTAGAAGTAGCCGAAGAACGCCTCGAAGAACGTGCGCAGCGTGAGCTTGTCCTCCGGGATCACGGACTCGTTCAGGCGCCGGTACTGCCCGCGGACCTCGCTGGCGAGGAGCACGAACAGCACCATGATCAGAAGGCTCATGAAGATCGGCTCGGTCCCGCGGTAGTCCACCGTGTGGTGACCGATGAACGTCTTGCCGATGTTGCGAGCGTTCTCCCGGAGTCCGGGGAGCTGCGCCAGGAGGTACGTGAGGAACCCTGTGTGCTCAGGCATGGCTTTCGTCGTCGATGCGCCGCGCCGGCCGCCGCGCGGCAGTGCCGGCACGGCCGCGAGCGCTGGCGAACCTTGTGGGAGTTCACCCTCGGGCGAGGGGCCTCGCCTCTACCACAACTCGTTTACGGTGGGCACCCTGCAGCGCGCCAAGTCTCCTCTCGGCGCGCGGGTCGCCCGAGGAGGCGCCGGTCCCGGCGGGAGCTCAGCCGTGAGCGCTCGGCGGGCTTCCGTCCGCAGGGGGCTTCGGGCCGAACAGCGTCCCCAGGCTGATGCCGACGACGAGCGAGGCGTAGCCGACCATCAAGGCGACGCCCGAGACCATCTCGCTCTTCAGGATGAGCCACACGCCGCCCATCAGGCCGGTGAGCTTGATCATCGCGATCAGCGTCCACGACACCGTGTGGCCCCGGCGCGAGAGGAACGCGTCGACGATGCGCGCGAAGACGTACAGGTTCGCCGTCGCGATGGCGCCCCCGATGCACACGCCGAGCGCCGCGCGGACGCCGTACGCGAGCAGCGCGGCCACGGACAGGACCGCGGCCGTGCCGGCGACCCAGCGGAGCACAGACCGCATGGTGGCGTCCCCGACGCCGGGCCGTTCCTCCGCGCCGGGCTCCTCTTGCGGCGGCTCGCCCCCGGGGGCTCCGGGCCTTCGCTCAGCGCTCATCGCTCCCCTTCGCGTCCTGCCGCCCGTCGGGATCGACGGCACTGTCGCTCGAGCCCGTCCGTCGTTCGTCGTCCGGCGCGCGCTCGTCCGGCCGCGGCTTCCGGTCGTCGTACCTCGGCGCAGGGTTCCCCTGCTCGCGCTCCTCGCGGGCGGCCACGGCCTGCATCTCCTTCCACGCCCGGAAGACCGCCTTGCCGGCGGCGCCGAGCCCGAAGAAGAACCAGAGCACCGACAGGTACGGATCGGTCCCGAGCTTCGCGTCGAGCCAGCGGCCGATGAACAGGCCGACCAGCATGCACAGCACCACCTCGAGACCGACGGTCCCGTAGCTTCCGACGGCCTTCCAGTCCTGCTTCATCAGGGGATCCGATCACCGGGCAGTACTTGGGTGCCTCCGGTCGCGATTACAAGCGGTCTCGGACGGGGTCAACCGCCGTCCGGCGTCGCCGCGCGATGGCCCTGCGCACCGTCTATCGCCCTAGCGCCGCGCGACAAGCGCCTCGAGCGAGGACCTCATCGCGCGCGCCGCCTTGCCCCGGTGGCTCACGAGGTTCTTCTCGGCCTCGTCGAGCTCGGCCATCGTCCGTCCGTAGCCTTCCACCACGAACAGCGGATCGTATCCGAAGCCGCCCGTGCCCCTGGGCTGCCTGCCGATCCACCCCTCGCAGCGCCCCTCGGTCACGATGGGCTGCGCCTCGGACCGCGGATCGAGCAGCACCATCACGCAGCGGAAGCGCGCTCGGCGCCGGTCGTCCGCCACGCCCGCGAGCGCCGCGAGCAGCGCCTCGTTGTTCTCCGCGTCGGCCGCGCCCTCCCTTGCGAAGCGGGCGGACCGGACGCCCGGCCGGCCGTCGAGCGCGTCCACCTCGAGCCCCGAGTCCTCGGCGAGCGTCACCATCGCCGAGCGGAGCGCCCCGGCGCGCACCTTGAGGAGCGCGTTGTCCAGGAACGTCGCGCCGTCCTCGACCACCGGCGGCGCGTCCGGCAGCACCTGCGCGAGCGAGAGCACCTCGATCGGGAGATCCGCGAGCAGCGAGCGCAGCTCCACGAGCTTTCCTCGGTTCGAGGTCGCGGCGAGCAGGCGCAGCGGCTCCCGGCTCACGCGACCCTCCAGCGGTCCGTCTGGAACAGCGTCGTGAGGTCCACGCCGGCGCTGGACAGCGCCCGGTGCTGCGCGCTCGCGAGCGACGCCACGCCCGCGAGCGCGAGGTCGGTCATGCGGTCGAGCTCCGCCCGGGGGATGGCCTCGTCCTCGGCGGTCGCCTGCACCTCGACGATCGAGCCGATCGCCGTCGCCACGACGTTCATGTCGACGCGCGCCGCGCTGTCCTCGGTGTACACGAGGTCGAGGGCGAGCCCGCCCGGGAGGTGGCCCACGCTGATCGCCGCCACCTGATCGCGGAGCACCGGCGCCTCGAGCGATCCGGCCGCGCGCATCCGGTCGAGCGCCAGCGCGAGCGCCACGAACCCGGCGGTGATCGACGCGGTCCGCGTGCCGCCGTCGGCCTCGAGCACGTCGCAGTCGATCGCGATCGTCTGCTCGCCGAGCTGCTTGAGATCGATCGCCGCCCGGAGCGCCCGCCCGATGAGCCGCTGGATCTCCTGCGTGCGCCCGCTCGGCGCCTTGCCACGCCCGTCCCGCGGCTCCCTGCGGGCCGGGCTCGACCGCGGGTGCATCTGGTACTCGGCCGTCAGCCAGCCCGCGCCCTTGCCCATCATCCAGGCGGGCACCGTGGGCTCGACAGACGCCGTGCAGAGCACGACCGTCCTCCCGGCGCGGTAGAGGACGGATCCCTCTGCGTTGCGGTGGAACCCGAGGATCATCTCCACGGGGCGGTGGACATCGAGCGCGCGGCCGTCAGGGCGATTCACGGGGCCGCCTTAGCACAACTCGCGCGTCGCGCGGGCCCGCCTCGCGGCGGGCGAGGCGCCCTGCGGGCCAGCGGCGCTACATCCCGAACCAGGGACCCGGGTCGATCACCTCGGCGCCGCGCCTCAGCTCGAAGTAGAGCTTCGCGCCGTCCGGTCCGCTCGCGACCGTGCCCACCCGCGCCCCGCCCGGGAGCTGATCGCCGGCGCGCACGTCGGCCGCGCCGAGGTTCGCGTACACCGAGTAGAGCCGCTCGCCGTGATCGACGATCACGGTGAGCCCGTAGTCCGCGTACGTGTCGGCGAAGGCCACCCGCCCTGCTGCCACGCTGCGGACCGGCGCGCCGTCCAGCGCGGTGAGCTCGACGCCGGGGCCGCCGGCGCCGCGGCGCGATACCTTGCGCACCTCCGCGCGGCCGGCGATCGGGAAGGGGAGCCGCCCCATGAGCGAGCGCAGCCCGGCGCGGCGATCGGGCTCGGCGGGCCCGGTGTCCGCGCCGTAGATCGCGAGGTAGTCGGGGCGCACGCTCGTCTCGAACGCGCGCGCGAACGCGGCGCGCCGCTCGTCTTCCTGCGCCAGCGCGACCCGGGCGCGGTTCATCGCCTCGCGGTGCACCTCGAGGGGCGCGCGCTCCGCGCCGAGGCGCGTGAGCCGGTCCGCGAGCTCGGCGCTGCGCCGGGTCAGCTCGGCCTCGCGGGCGAGATCGCGCTCGAGGGCGAGCCGAGTGCGCTCGACGCGGGCGGCGTGGTCCACCAGCGCGTCGAACCCGCCGCCCACCGGGAGGAAGCCCGCGCGGACGTGGCGGTAGTACGCGCGCCCGCGCGCGATCATCCGGCGGCGGGTGAGCTCGAGCGCCGGGCCGATCGCGTCGAGCTCCGCGCGCAGCGCCTTCTCCTCGGCGTCGAGCTTCGCGAGCAGCCGATCGAGATCGTTCTCGGCCAGCGCGGAGCCCGGGCGCGCCGCCGGAGCCGGGGCCTTCGCCGTCCGGGCGGACATCGGCGCGGGGGCGTCGGGCGCCAGCACCTCGGCGCCGCTCGTCGCGGCGCCGGTGAGGAGCGCCAGCGCGAGCGGCGCGAGCTGGGCGCGGCGCCTCACACCGCCACCATCTTGCGCAGCGTGAGCAGCGCGGTCGTGGCGCCGAGCGCGGCGCCGAGGCTGACCATCCCGAACGCGACCTGCCAGGGCAGGAACGACGGCGAGACGCCGAGCAGGTTGGCGAGCTCGTGATCGAAGCGGCCGCGCACCATCATGAACAGGGCGCCCAGCACGAGCAGCGCGCCGGCCGCGCCGGCGGCGCCCTGCGTCGCGCCCTCGACGATGAACGGCCGGCGCACGAAGCCGTCGGTCGCGCCGACGAGCTTCAGCACCTCGACCTCGATCTTCCTGCGGTGCAAGAGCAGGCGCATCGTCGAGCCGATGACGCTCACCACGGCGCAGAGGACGATCGCGGCGAGGCAGGCGCTCGCGGCGACGCCGCCGCTGAGGAGGGACGAGAGCCGCTCCGTCCAGCGCTGGTACGTCTCCACCGTGTCCACGGCCGGCAAGGCGCGCAGCTTCACCGTCATCGAGGCGAGCGCCTCGTCGGAGACCTCCTCGGTGAAGCCGACCTCGAGGGACGCAGGGAACGCGCTCGGCGGAAGCGCGGCGAGGGCCTTGTCGCCGTCGTCGTGCACCACCTCGCGGCGCGCCTCGGCGCTCGTCACGAGCCGCACCTTCTTGACGCCTTCGGTGCCCTCGAGCGCGCGGGTGAGCTCCGCGGTCTCCGCGTCGGTCGCGCTGTCGCGCAGGTAGACCGTGGCGCGGCCGGCGCGCGACCAGCGATCGCGCACCGCCATGAGGTTCGTGACCACGAGGAGGGCGGACGCGAGGCAGACGAACGCGACCGCGAGCGAGAAGATCGACAGCGCCTGCAGCCGCCAGTCGCTCCTCCCTGCACGCCAGGTGCGAAGCCATCTCCGCCGATCGTCACGCTCGCTGGTCTGCATCCGGTTCCCTCTCTCCGTCGTGAGGCGGAGCCCTGGCGCTACGCCGCGCCGCGCACGCCGCTGTCGATCTCGTCCTCGTCGTCGCCGCCGGCGACGTCGCCTCCGGGCCCGAGGCCGTGCGGCACGTCGGTCGCTTTCCCGTCGTCGAGCACGACCACGCGCCGAGGGCGTACGTCGAGCAGCGTCCGATCGTGCGTCGCGAACAGGACCGTCGTGCCGGTCTCATGGATGTCCTCGAACAGCCCGAGCAGATCGATCGCGAGCTGCGGGTCGAGGTTGCCCGTCGGCTCGTCCGCGAGGATCAGCGTCGGCTCCCCGACAATCGCCCGCGCGATCGAGACGCGCTGCTGCTCGCCGCCGCTCAGCACCTGGGCCCGATCGCCGCCGCGCCCCGAGAGACCGACGCGCTCGAGCGCCTCGCCGACCCGGGTCCGGAGCAAGCGCGACGGGAGGCCGAGCACCTCCAGCGTGATCGCCACGTTGTCGAACACGGTCCAGCTCGGGACCAGCTTGAAATCCTGGAACACGAAGCCGATGTTGCGCCGGAGCGCGGGGATCGACGCGTCGGTCAGGCGCGCGATATCCCGGCCGAGGAACAGGATCCGGCCATCGTCGACGCGCTCGGTGCGGTGCACGAGGCGGAGGAGCGTGCTCTTGCCCGAGCCGCTCGGGCCGGTGATGAACACGAACTCGCCCCGCTCGATCGAGAGCGACATCCCGCGGAGCACGGGCTGATCGGCGCGGTACGATTTGTAGACGTCCTCGAAGACGAGGATCGGCCTGCGCGCGGCGGAGGCGTCGTAGCGGTGACCGGGCCGGAGCGCCGGACGAAATGAGCCTTGCGGGGGGGGCGCCGCCATCGGAGCCTTCACCTATCAGCCTCCTCGCACACGGAAAACTTTTCGGCCGACGCCCGGGCGAGCGCCCTCTGCGGGTCGCCTTTTTCGGCCTCCCGCTGGCGGCGTTGCTGCTCCACGGCGACGGCCACGAGATCGCCCTCGCCGCGATCAGCCGGGCCGACGCGGTGGGGCTCCGCCGTGCCCGCCGGGTCTTCGGCTCGCGCCTCCTGCTGCGCCCCGATGTCGACCGCCCGGAGCTCGCGTCGCGCGTCGAGGCGCTCGCGCCCGATCTCCTGGTGAGCTGGTTCTGGACCACGCGCCTGCCGATGTCGCTCGTAAAGGCGGCGCGGCTCGGGGGGGTCGGCGTGCACCCCTCGCTCCTCCCTCGTCATCGCGGGCCGGACCCGACCTACTGGGCGATCGCCTCGGGAGACGCCGAGAGCGGCGTCACGGCGCACCGGATCGAGGCGGAGTACGACACGGGCGACATCCTGGACCAGGAGAGGCTCCCCATCGATCCGGGGTGGACCGCGTGGCGGCTCGCCCGGGCGCTGGACCGGCCGAGCCTCCGGGTCCTGCGGCGCACGGTCGCCCGGTTCGCGCGCGGTGAGGAGGTGGCGGGCGTCGCCCAGGATCCGGCGCTCGCCACGCAGGCGCCTGCGCCTGACGACGAGGCGTGCGCCATCTGCTGGTCCTGGCCGACGGAGCGCGTCCTCCGCCATGTCCGCGCCCTGGCGCCGGCGCCGGGGGCGTGGACGGAGATCGAGGGCGCCTGTGTCATCGTCCTGCGGGCCGCGCCGGCGGCGAGCTTCCCTGAAGCGCTCGCGCCGGGCGAGGCGGTGGTTCAGGGCGGGGTGGTCCTGGTGCGGACCGGCGACACGGCCGTCGCGCTGCTGGAGGGGGAGATCGATGGAGAGCCGGCGTCGGTGGGCGAACTCGCGGCCCTCGTCGTGTAGGAGGCGTCGCGCCGGTGACCGCCGGCCGGGGCGCGCTCGGCGGCCGGCGGGGTCGCCTGGCCGGCTCGTGGCCATCGAATCCTGAGCCTACGCGCGCGTGACCGCGTAGGATGCGCCCCTCGGAGGATTCATGTCGGAACCCGCGCAGCTTGCGAAAAGCGCCCGCGAACTGCTCGCCGCGGCGCTCAATGCGCTTCAGTCGAACGGGGGGGTGTCGCCTGAGATCGAGGCGCTCGCCGAGCCCATAGCGCAAGCGATGGGCATCATGCACCGCATCGAGCGCTCCGGGGGCCAGGCCCTCGACGGCAGCGACATCGCCCTCGGCCACGTGCGCGACGTCCTGAACCGCCTGCAGAGGATCACCGCGGCCGATCCGGTGGTCGACGTGCTGATGGAGCACGTCGCCTCCTCGCTGAGCAAGGTCCACGCGCTGAGCAGGGCGCACGCCGCCGGTGCCTCCGCGCAGGCGCGCGCGCCGGTAGCTGTGGCAGCGCCAGCGCCCGTCGCGCCCGCGCCGGTAGCTGTGGCAGCGCCAGCGCCCGTCGCACCCGCGCCGGTAGCTGTGGCAGCGCCAGCGCCCGTCGCGCCAGCGCCGGTAGCGGTGGCAGCGCCTTTGCCCGTCGCACCGGCGCCGGTAGTCGCGGTGGCAGCGCCAGCGCCCGTCGCACCGGCGCCGGTAGTCGCGGTGGCAGCGCCAGCGCCCGTCGCACCGGCGCCGGTAGTCGCGGTGGCAGCGCCAGCGCCCGTCGTGGTGGCAGCGCCAGCGCCCGTCCAGCACACGATGCCCTCACCGCAGCAGCAACGGCATGCGCCAGCGCCCGCCTCGGCCGCTTACCCCGCCGCATCGCACCCGGCCGCGGACGCACGTGGCGCACCGCCGCCCCAGGCCACGCGGCAGCCTGTCGACAACCGCACGTCCGCGGCGGTCGTCGATGTCGAGCTCGGCGCTCTGACGCCGTCGAATTTTTACAAGGGGCTCGCTGGCAACGACGTCATCGAGCACGGGGGCATCTTCGTCGCGACGTACAAGATCCCGCCGACGGGCTCCGTCGTGACCTTGCGTGTCCGCTTGCCGGGCAACTACGAGTTCACCGCGCAGGCCGCCGTTCGGTGGACGCGCGAGGCTGGCGGCTCGAGGGACTCGGCCGAGCCAGGCTTCGGCGCCCGGATCACGCAGATCTCGGCGGAGGGTCGGCAGCTCGTCTCCCGGTTCACGCGCAACAGGGAGCCGCTCTTCTACGACGACCTCTGAGGTCGCCGCGTCGCATCGATCTTGGTGAACTCTTCTCCCGCGCGCCCCGGCTCGCGAGCGAGCCGGCCGCTCCACCGCGCAGCCTCCGTCCTCTCTGCAGCCGCCCTCGCGGCGCTGCTGCTCCTCGCGCCGCGGTCCGCCCAGGCGACGGGCGACCCCGATCTCGCGTTCTGGACGTTCGAGACCGCCCACTTCCGCGTGCACCACCCGCAGGACCTCGCGCCCATCGCGGCGCGCATCGCCTCGCTCGCCGAGACGATCTACGGGCGCGTCGAGGATGCGCTCGGCTATGCCCCGCAGAGCCCCACAGAGATCCTGCTCACCGACGACTCCGAGATAGCGAACGGGTCGGCCGGCACGCTCCCCTACAACTCGATCCACCTCCTCGTGTCCGGTCCGGACGACCTGTCGACGCTCGGCGACTACGACGACTGGTACCTCGATCTCCTCACGCACGAGTTCACGCACATCGCGCACATCGATAACACCTCGGGGATCCCGGCGATCCTGAACGCGATCGTGGGCAAAACGTTCTCGCCCAACCAGGTGCAACCGCGGTGGATCATCGAGGGGCTCGCCGTGGTGAGCGAGAGCCACCACTCGAGCGGCGGCCGGATGCGCTCGAGCATGTTCGACATGTACCTGCGCGCCGACGTGCTCGAGGACAACATCGCGGGGCTCGATCAGATCTCGAGCTCCGCGTTCCGCTGGCCGCAGGGCAACCTCTGGTATCTCTACGGATCGAGGTTCCTGGGCTGGATCATCGACGTCTACGGGCCCAACACGATGCGCGCCGTCTCCGCCGACTACGGGGCGTCGCTCCTCCCGTGGGGGATCAACCGCGCCATCCGCCGCGTGACCGGCAGGACCTACGTCGAGCTGTACGAGGGCTGGAAGGACCACCTCCGTCGGCTCTACGGAGAGCAGATGGCGGCCGTCGAGGCGCGCGGGCTCCGCGAGGGCGCGCGGCTCACCCATCACGGGCGCAACGTGCTCTACCCGCGGTTCGTTCCGCCCGTCGCGCGCCGGACCGCCGCGGACGAGATCGTCTACTTCCGCGACGACGGCAAGGAGCGCCCCGGCATCTACCGCCTCTCCCTCGCCGCGCCCGCGCCCGGGAGCGAGCGCGAAGAGGCGCTTGTCGCGCGCACCAACGCGGCCTCGCGGCCGGCGTTCACGCCGGCGGGTGACCTGATCTTCACGGCCCTCGCGCCGTGGCGCAACCACTACTACCGAAACGATCTGGTCTTGCTTCCGCGCGGTCACGCGGCGCCCGACGGCGACGAGCCCTCGCGACGCCGGTTGACGCACGGCCTCCGATCCTCGGCTCCAGACGTGAGCCCGACCGGAGATCACGTCGCCTTCTCCCTCAACAGCAAGGGCACCCGCTACCTGGAGATCGCTCGGCTCTCCAGGGATGGCGTCCTCTCCGAGCGGCGCGATCTCGTGCCGAGCGCCCGCTTCGAGCAGGCCTACTCCCCGTCGTTCTCTCCCGACGGCAAGCGCCTCGCGTACAGCGTCTGGACCGCCGGCGGCTATCGCGACATCCGCGTGGTGGACGTCGCCACCGGCAGCTTCCGTCAGGTGACCCGCGATCGCGCGACCGACATGAACCCCGTCTGGTCGCCCGACGGCGAGACGCTCTATTTCACCTCCGATCGCACCGGCATCAACAACGTCTACGCCTACGACCTCTCGTCCGGCGCGCTGCATCAGGTCACCAACGTGAGACTCGGGGCCTTGCACCCGGCGATCAGCCCCGATGGCAAGACTCTTGTCTATGTCGGATATACCTCCCGGGGCCACGATCTCTTCGTCATGCCGCTCGATCCGGCGCGCTTCCTCCCGGCGCCGCCGCCCCCGGGCGATCGACCCGATCCCGCGACCGAGCCTCCGGCGGTGCGGCTCGAGCGCGTTCCTTACAACCCGCTTCCTACGCTCGCGCCGCGCGCGATCTCGCTCGACTACGCGCCCGGGAGCTATGGCTCCAACGCGCTGACGGTGAGCGTGACCGGCACCGACATCGTGGGTCGCCACACGGTCTTCGGCGAGCTCACCGTGCAGCCGGACGCGCCGGCGCCGAACGTCTTGCTCGGGTACAACTATGGCCGGCTGCCCATCGACCTCGGCTTCCGCGCGTACCACGCGATCTCGCCGCGCAGCGGCTACCGCTTCAACGGTCGAAACGTCACCTACGACGAGCGATCGATGGGGATCTCCTCCGGCATCAGCTATCCGATCCGCGGCGAGTTCTCGCGGCATACCCTGAGCGCGTCGTTCAGCAGCGCCGCCTTCAAGGGGCAGCTCCCCATCGGCGACAAGCTCGACCCGTACGCGCCCCGGACCATCCTCCCGCCGCGGGGCACGCTGAACTTCGGGCACCTCGGCTACGCATTCTCGAACGCCGAGGGCTCGATCGACGCCGCCGGCGCGCCGCGCGGGGTGTCGCTGAACGCTGGCCTCGATTACGCCGGCCCGGAGACGGGCAGCAGCTATACGAGCTACGCGTTCTCGACGGGCCTCAGCGCCTACGTCGCGATGCCGTGGTCAGGTGATCACACCCTCGCGTTCCGCGTCGCCGGGGCCGTCTCTGGCGGCAACTTCCCGAGGGGCGCCGCCTATGCCGTGGGCGGGTACGATCTCGAGAACCTCACCCTCGTCGACACCTTGCTCACCGGGGTCACGAATAGCTCGTTCACGCTCCGCGGCTACGCGCCGGGCGCGATGTACGGCCGCTCGTATTTCTCGCAGACGGTCGAGTATCGCGTGCCCGTCCTGCAGCCTGACCGCGGCCTCGTGACGCTGCCGGTCTACCTGCGCCGCATCGACGCGAGCGTCTTCCTCGACCACGGCGGCGCATTCAACCACTTCGAGATGGACGAGCTCGCCCTCTTCACGCGGAAGAGCCTGCTCTACTCGCCCCAGCTGCACGCCTCCGTGGGCGGCGAGGTGTGGCTGAGCATGAACCTCGGGTACGTCCTCTTCTCGCAGCTGCGCTTCGGGTACGCCTATGGCCTGAGTGAGCTCGCGATCCCCGGCGGTCAGTTCTACTTCGTCGCGACGAACTCGTTCTGAGCGCCGCGCCCGTGCTGGAAACTTTGCCGGCGCCGACGCCTTCGCCCACGGTGCTCGGCATGCGCCGCGTCCTCCTCGCCCTGAGCCTCTTGCCCCTCGCCAGCTGCGGCATCGCCCCGAGCAACTCCCAGCGCCTCACCGAAGCGGCGCTCGAGATGAACACGGCTACCCGGTTCGGCCGCATGGATGTCGCGCTCGAGCGCGTGGGCTCGAAGGCGCGCCAGGATTTCATGAGCCGTCACGCCGCGTGGGGCACCCGCCTTCGGGTCGTCGACGTGGAGTTCGGCGGCTTCGAGATGACCCAGCGCGACGAAGCCGAGGTTTACCTCGACGTCCTTTGGCTGCGGAACGACGAGGTCACGGTCCGCACCACCCGGGTCGCGCAGAGCTGGCGGGACGAACGGGGCCATTGGGAGCTCATCGGCGAGGAGCGAAGAGACGGCGACACTGGGCTCCTCGGCGAGCCCCCGCCCAAGCAAAGCGGGGCCGGCGATGCGGCGAGCGCGGCCGACATGGGTCGGCAGCCCGGCCTGAGCCTCCACACACGTGTGATTCGCGACGAGTGAGCGCCGCCGCGGACGCGGCGCGCGGCCACGCGCAGAGGACCGCGCCGGAACGGGCGCAGCGCTCGGCGCGCACAACCTCGATGATCGCTGGGAACGCGCCGTGGCGCGTGATCCCACGGGGGCGCGGTCGATCGACCGCGCCACGCACCCGATCAAGCAGCCGGCGAGGGGCTCGCAGGAGCGGCGCTCTTGGGAGCGCGGGGCTTCTTGGCCTTGCCAGCGACCTCCGTCGTGGCCTTCGACAGCTTGCTGCGCTTGGCGCGCTCCTTCTTGGCAGCCTGCGCCTTGCGGCGCCTCATCTTCATCGACTGGCGGCGATCGCGCTTGCCCATCTGCTTCAATCTCCTCACGGTCGGGGGCACGGGCGCGGCATCATGACCACAGCTCGCCAGGCGAGCCCCATCCTGCACCGGTGGATGGCCTACCGCGGGGCCCCTCAAAGGGAGCGGGACTGTGCCCAAGAGCGAATGGAAGCGCAAGGGGCAATGCGCGCGGAGATGCAGTTCTCGTGCTAGACGAGTGTGCAGTAGAACGTGCCGCCGTCAGCCGGTGATCCCCGCCTTACCCGGCTCGGCGCCTCCGGCGCGTGGTCGCGTGGTTGTACCAGGTGCGCGCTCGTTCCGCAGGATCCGCAGGATCCGCAACTTTCGAGCAAGAACCGCGCGCCGCCCGAGCAGTACCTGGCAGGGCTCAGCCGCCGACCGCACCGTCCAGCGCGACTTCGCGGCCACGCACCTCGAGGCGGTACCGGGAGTTCACGGTTTCTATGTAGAACACTTCGCGCCCGGCGAGGCGCAACACGCGCTTGACCGGCGTCGTGACATATTCATGCATTCCGTCGGAGAACTCGATGACGATGACCGAGCCTTTCCGTGGTGCACGGACGAGCCGGCCAACGACTGCGCGCGATCCCCGGCCGAGCTTGCGGAGCACAACCTGCACAACAGAGATGCTAGCACGCAGATCTCGGCCGAGCACAAGCTGCACAAGCAGCGCGTCTCGCAACTAGGTCCCACCCTGGCCCAGGGTGTCCGGCTGCATCGGAGCGACCCGGACCTTCGCGCCGCGGACGGCGAGCCGGTGGGAGGGGGGCCGGCCCAGGGCGGAAAAGTTCTATAAATCGATCGTGGCCGCGGTGTGTACGATGATCCTGCACACCTGCGGGCCGCCAGGCAGGCACATCGGTCCGCTGCGCATCGTCATCGGATCTTGGTCAGGGCGGAAATCATGACCAACGTTTCTGGCTTGCGGTGAGCCCGCTGCGGGCTTACGCGGTGGTCTGCCTGACGCCCCGTCGATGCGCGCGCAGCGCTGCCGGCCGAGGGGGACCTCGCCTGGGGCACGGCGCCGCGTTCAGGTGCGTCTGCGCAGCGGCGCAGCGCGACGCGTTGGGTTGGTCTGGCGCGCTGCGGCTCGGCGGCTCGGCGCGTCGTCTGTTCCGCGTGTCAGCGGCGGTGAGCTGTCGCGCCGGTCCTGTCGTTCGGATCGCTCACGCCGGGCGCGCCCTTGTCGGCGAAGTAGGTGCGGAGCATGTCGCATGCGACGTTCGTCGCCTTCACCCGCCATTTCGCGCTGTTGGCGACCATCACGGAGATGGCGACCTCGGGCTTGCGGCTCGGCGCGAACCCGATGAACCAGGTGTAGAAGGGCCCCTCGGGCGTCGGCTTCGTGAGCGTCCCCGTCTTGCCAGCGACGCGGATATCCGGGAGGTAGGGGCGGCCGTTGCGATCGTGGAACGAGCGGTAGCTGGTGCCGTTATCCACCGTCGACTCCATCATCGCGGTCACCGCGTTGGCCGTGCTCTCGTCCATCACCCGCTTGAGCACCTGCCGCTCGGTCGGGCCCTGGTAGATCTCGCCGATCTCGTCCTTGACGCTCGACACGACGTGGAGCCGGACCATCTCGCCGCCGTTGGCGAGCGTCGTCGCCAGGTTCGCCCCCTGGAACGGTGACAGCGTCGTGTTCCAGAAGCCCGCCGCGGTCCGCGCGAAGCCGAGCTCGTCCTCCGGGAGCGAGATCGTGCTCGTCGCGACCTTCACGTCGAACGGCGTGTCCTGCCCCCAGCCGAGCTTCTCGGCCACGGCGCCGAGCTTCTCCTGGTCGAGGTTCTTCGCGGCGAGCCGCGCGAACACGGTGTTGATGCTCCGGCCCATCGCCTGCGCGAGCGTCGCGCAGTACTTGTCGCGCCGCTTGTTGTCGACCATGTCCGCCTGCCGGATCGAGTGCTCGCCGCCCGAATAACACTGCTTCGTGTTGGGGCTCAGGCCGGCCTCGACGAGCGCGGTGCCGGTCACGACCTTGAAGACGCTCGCCGACGGCGCGGTGGCCTCTGCGGCGACGTCGTGCATCGCCCCCTCGTTCACGTAGCTCGCCCAGACGAGCACCTTCCCGGTGCGGATATCGGTCATGACGACCGCCCCCTCCGGGACCTGGCCTGCCCGCAGGAAGCCGAGCGCCGCCCGCTGGTACATCGGGTCGATGGTCAGCTCCGCGACGCGGCCGCCGTGCGCGGGCGCCGTGGGCGGGGCCTTCCTGTCGTCGATGCGCGTCAGGTCGACGTCCGTGAGCGGCGGCGGCGTCACCGTCCGCGTGATCGTGGGTCCCCCGGCCGTCGTCTTCTTTGCGAGCAGCCCCCCGAGCTGGACGTCGTGCTCGCGCAGCATGGGGAGGGTCACAGCCACGAGCCCCACGGCTGCACCGACGGCGATCCACTGACGCATGTCGCGCATGGCCCGACGGGTACCCCGCCAGGCTGTCCTGGGCCAAAATTGAGGCGTGCCGCCTCGCCGGCGAGGCGCCCGCGCCGCTCGCCCGCCGCGAGGAGCGCGAGCGGCGCGGATCGTTGGAGGACAAAGAATGAGGGGCGCGGCCGGGACGCCGGCCGCGGTGGGGCGGGCCGCGCGTCAGAACGACATGCTGACCCTCGCGCCGAGCTCGTGCAGCGCGTGCGCGTCCGGATCGGAGGGCTTCAGCGTATTGCCTGGCACCTTGAGGAGGTTCTTGTTGGTGCCGCTGCCCGGCGTCAGGTAGGCGCTGTAATTCAAGCCGATTCGCACATTTTTCGTGTGCCAGTAGTTCGCGGCGAGGCCGATCTGCATGACGTTGAGGTCGGTGCCCGGGCCCCCCTCGGCGCCCGGAGTATCCTCGTCGTACGTGCTGCCCTTGCGGCTCCCGCCGTCGTACGTCGCGTTGATGCCAGCGAGGAGCGCCGCGACCTCGAGCCCCGACTTCGGCTTCTCGAGCTCCTTCGACAGATCGATCTTCGTGGGGCGCGGGCTGAACCCTGGATCGCCGCTGACGAAGGCGTCGCCCACCGGCCACGCCGAGAGCTGCACGTACCAGCCGAGCCCCTTCACCTCGCCGAGCCGTTCGGTGTTGGTGAGCTGATAGCCCTCCACGGCCTCGCGCGTCTCGTTCGCGACGTAGTACGCCTCGGCGCGGAGCTCGACCATCTTGATGGGCAGCCGGAGCTCGCCGCCGAACGCTCGCTGCGAGCCCGACGGGATGACGTGCGTCGGGCGGCTCAGCGAGTCCGTGTAGCTCGCGCCCCAGAGCGTGTAGCCCTGCCCCGTCCTGATGGGCGCATAGTCGTAGCCCACGTAGTCCTGGTCGCGCTCCCCGAGGCGCGCGCTGACGCCGATCTGCGCCTTCGCGAGCAACCCCTGCTTGTCGCTGGCGAACGGGCGCGCGAACACGCGGCCGATGAAATCGGGCTCGCTGTCGACGCCCGGCCGGTTCTGGCCGTCGCCGCCGACCACGCTGACGCCGTAGACGACCATCCTGTCGGCGACGTCGCCCCAGATCGTCAGGCCGACGTCCTTGCCCTCGGGGTAGGCGAAGCTCCGGGTCGCGATGGTGCGCTCCATGAACGTCGAGGTGTTGTCGCTCGTCTGGTTATCCATCGAGAAGAACGACTGGTGCTGCCCGAACAGGAAGTTGAGCGCGGGCATGACCGAGTAGTTGATCCAGACGTCGGCGAGGACGGCGCTCGACGTGGTGCTCTCGACAGGAGCGAAGCGCGCGGTCTCGGCCGTCGGCGCCTGTCCGGGCGGACCGGCGGCGTTCTCGGTCCGGCCGTTGCTGTTCCCGAGCCCCTGGCCGCCGAAGTCGACGTCGACATCGAACGAAAACCGCTTCATGAACTCGCCGGCCACCTCGAGCCGCGCGCGGCGGACGAAGAGGCGCGGCTTGAGCGCGCTCCCGCCGCCCGTGGCCGACACGTCCGACACGCCGGCGCCGAAGCTGCTGGCGAAGTCGAGGTTCAACCTCCCCTTCGGGTAGAGCCGGAAGGTGTCGTTGGCGTCCCGGAGGAAGAAGCCGCCGTGCCAGCCTGCGAGCGGCTGCTGCTCTTTCACGACGGCGGCCTCGGCGGTCGGCGCGAACACCTGTTCTGGCGGCGGCGGCGGCGGCGTGGCGGTCGGTGCCGCTCCAGGGGGCGGCAGCTGCTCCGCGGGCGGCGTCTGGTCGGGCGGCGGTGCGGGAGGCGGCGTCGGGGCGGCAGCGGCAGGAGGCGCCGGCGCCGCACCGGCAGGAGGCGCCGGCACCGCGGCGGGGGGCGGCGCCGGAGGCGGTTGCGCTGGGCCCTGGGGTCCAGGCTGTGCTAGCGCCGACAGGCCCGACAGCGTAACAGTCATGCCCAACAGCGCCGATGTAGCTAACCTCATGCAGTTCTCCCTGTGTGCGGCTCGCCCGCTCGCCGGATCTCGCACGCACTACAACGCGAAATTATGACCAGGACGTTACGATTCTGTGTAGGCCGCACGGCGAGCGGGCGCGACATTCGAGCGCGAGGTGGGCGGCGTCAAGGTCTCGTTGACGGGGTGACAGCACGTGCCGGCCACGGAGCGCCGGAGAAGAGGCGGGGAAGGATCACGCGATGACGACCAGCGTGCGGATCACGGCGGATGTCGAGGTGCTCGACAACAGCACCTTGGTGGCCCTCGCCGGGCCAGGGAACGAGAATCTCAAGCTCATCGCGCGCACTCTTGGCATCGAGTCGGGCGTTCGAGGCAACACGATCCGGCTCGCCGGGGACGCCGACAAGGTCGCGCTCGCCGAGCGGTGCCTGGCAGAGGCCGCGCAGATGTTGAGGGGCGGCGCGGTCCTCGATCCGCAGGACTATGTGCGCGGAGTGCAGGCGCTCCGGGACGACCCGGGGATGACGTTGCGGGAGCTGTTCGAGGACGTCGTCCTCATCTCGGCGCGCCGCCGGCCTATCTCGGCGAAGGGGCTGGCGCAGAAGCGTTACATCCAGGCGATCCGATCGCACGACATGACGTTCGGCATCGGGCCGGCTGGGACGGGCAAGACCTACCTCGCGATGGCCATGGCGGTCCACGCGCTGCTCGAGCGCCGCGTGAAGCGGATCATCCTCACCCGTCCGGCCGTCGAGGCGGGAGAGCGGCTCGGCTTCCTGCCCGGCGATCTCGCCGAGAAGGTGAATCCTTACCTGCGCCCGCTCTACGACGCCCTCCATGACATGATGGACGCGGACAAGGCGCAAGGCCTCGTGACGCGCGGCCAGATCGAGGTCGCCCCGCTGGCCTTCATGCGGGGGCGCACGCTCAACGATTGCTTCGTCATCCTCGATGAGGCGCAGAACGCGACGAGCGACCAGATGCGTATGTTCCTCACCCGCCTCGGCTACGCCTCCCGTGCCGTGGTGACGGGCGACGTCACGCAGGTCGATCTCCCGCACGGCGCGCGCAGCGGCCTCGCGGAGGCGCGCGATCTGCTCACGGGGATCGAGGGGATTGCGATCTGCTCGTTCACCGAGGTCGACGTCGTGCGCCACCCGCTCGTGCAGCGGATCATCGTGGCGTACGAGCAACGGGACGCCGAGGTGGCCCGCCAGCGCGAGGAGCGGCGGGCGGAGGCGGGGCGCGGCGGGGCGCGCGGTGGCGCCGCGGGAGAGCCTGGGGCTGCACCGCAGGGGCCGCAGGATCGACCGCCACCGGGCGAGCCGGGAGGAGCCGGCGCAGCGAGCTGACGCGCGGCGCGGCCGAGCGAGACGCCGGCGTCGACGTCTCGCCCCGCAGCGCCGATCATTTCTTCTTCAGCTCGACGGGGGACTCGCGCACCAGGAGGGCATCGGGCCCGGTCACCCGGATCCTGCCGTGGATGACGTTCTCCTTCAGCTCGCCGACCAAGATGCCGGTCATCGCGTTCGGCGCGCGCGGATCCTCCGGGAAGACCGATGCGCGGAGCATGCCGTCCTCGAATTTTCCTCCGATCGTCGCGTTGCCGAGCGCTCCCTTCGCGGTGCCCTTCAGCTCACCGCTCGGCTCGATGATCAGCGTCACCGTCCCGGGGCCGGCCACCTGCTTGCCGTCGTCCTTCTGGCGCTCGGCATCCTTGACCTTCGGAGGCAGCACGACGCTGCCTTTCTTGGCGTCGTAGCGCCCTTCCCATGTCCCCTGCCATGCGGGCGTGCCCTTCGGCTCGCCCGTGTCTCCGGGCGCGCCTGCGCTCGGCGCTGCGGCGACCGAGCTCGCCGCGGGCGGCGCGCTCACCGCGCTCGGCTGAGGCGGCGGGGGCGCGGGCCGCTCCGGCTCGCTCGGGCGAGGCGGGTTCTCCTCGCATGCCGCGAGGACGATGGCGAAGGACAGGAAGAGCGCGGGGGCACCGCCGCGCGCCCGGCGAGCTCGTGTTCCGGTGGCGTTCACGTGGAGGCTTTTATTACGAGCCGGGCTGGCCGTCGCGTCGATTTGACGGGCCCGCGCCGCGCCCGGGATCCGCGCGCGGCGCCCTCGGCTCAGGACGCCCTGCGGAACGCGACGGTCCAGTGCCGGTCGCTCGTCACCTGCGCGCATTCGGGGGGAATCCGGAGCGAGCGCAGCATCCCACGCACCTCCTCGAGCGAGAGCGCAGCGCGCAGCGACGCTTCAAAGAGGGCTCGCTGGTACGCGGTGTCGTTCGCTGCGTACGTATCCACGAGGGCGGCGGTCGACGCCTCGTCCTCCGGACGGACCAGGTCGCGCACGAACAGGAGCCCGCCGGGCTGGAGGACCCGGAGCATCTCGCGCAGCGCGTGCAGCGGCTCCGGGATGTGGTGGACGATGCTGTTCGAAAGCACGGCTGAAAACGCCTCGTCCGGTTCGGGCAGCGCCTTGGCGTCCGCGAGCGCGAGCGCGATGGACTCGGTGAGCCCGGCCTGCTCGACCCGGCGGCGCCCGAGATCGAGCATCGACGCGGAGAGATCGATCGCCTTGATCCGCGCCGTGGGCACGCGCCTGCAAAGCTCGATGGGCAACAGGCACGTCCCAGTGCCGACGTCGAGGGCGTATCCGAGACCGGGGTTGTGAGAGAGGAGGGCATCGCAGAACGCCGTGTTCACGGCGGCGTGATCCATGCTGTCGTAGGCCCGCGCGTCCTCGTCAGTATCCATGACCTCCGGCTCGAGCACGCGCACCAGCGACATGCGCGCATCCTTCTTCGCCCGGTGCGCGCGTGTCAACCGATACTCGGCGGCTGGCCAATCTCGGCCGTCGGCCGGACCGAGGTCGATCGGGGCCGGGTGGATCCCGGGCGTCGTATACATGGACAGGAAGGCGTTTGAAGAAGTCGAGGCGGAGCGGGCCGGCTCCCCGTCGTCGTCCTCCTTTCATTGGGCCAGGCGCCAATGTCGTAGAGGACGTGCCCTCAGGGCGGACGCGCGGACGCGCGGACTCGCGCTCGAGAGCGCGGGGCCGAAGGCTGAGCTCTCTCGGGAGCGCCCGATCGGAGCGGCCGACGACGATGAGCGCTCCTCCGCGCTCTGCCATGTAACGAGGCGTCCTGCGGGCCGAGCCGTGCGCGCGCGCCGGTCCGACGGACACGACGGCCTTCAAGCGGCGAGAGGGCCTCCACGCGGCTACCCCAGCGCCTGGCGCGGGCAGCAGCGTCGGGTGAGCGCGAGATCTCGAGAGCTGCGCTGCGCGGCCCGAGCGCGCCTCGGCGGCGGGATGGGCGCAGAATCATCATTTCGAAGAGCTCGGCGGGTTGGCTCGATCCGGACGCCAGAAGGGCCGGGGCACGCGCAATCCTCCGCGCGATGAGCGGATGTCGTGTGGAGAGCTCGACCCGGACTCCCGCCCCCGTCGGCGCTCATAGCGAAGCGCCCGTGCTGCGCCCCACCCCCTCGGGCGGGGCATCCTATCACGCCTCGGCATAGGTCAGTCGTGCGCCCAGGGCGTGCAATGTAGCCACGCGCCGGCCGCCTGTGTGTGGTCGCCAGGCGGTCGCACCCTGCGTGGGGCGCTTCAATGATTGGGGTGGGGAGGCTCGCGCGGGTCGCTGCGCGCCTCGCGGTTGTACGCGCGCCCGCATTGCCGCCCGTGACGGGCGTGGCCGTGAGGCGCGGGTTGCTCGGTTCTCGGACGGTGCTTACCTGACCGGACCCGAGCACCCCAGACACCCAATGCCGCGGTGCATCGTCAAGGGGGCCAAGAGGGGATTGGTGCGGCCTGGGCCGTCCTGCGCGGGGGAGGGGTCTCGGCTATCAATCGACGCTGACCGGGGTTTCATCGCTCGGTTCCTGTCGAGCAAAGCAGCCCAGCCGTTCGGGGCCGTCCCGTCCAATGACCTCTCCGATTGAGCCCGCCCGCAGCGCCTATTGAAAGAAAAGACGGCCCGCTATCCTCAATTCGCTTGACCAGGCAAGTGGCAACGGCATAGTCGTATCCAACCGCCGAGCTGGATTCGGCGACGAGGGAGAGCACATGGCAACGGACGCCTTTTCACAGCAGATTGTAAACCTCGTGCGGAAAATGCCGGACGAGGCGATCCTCGCGCTCGTCAAGAATCAGCTGGGCGCCGTGACAGGGGAAGCGCCGTTGGTTCCTCCTGCGGCCCCGCGCCGCAGCCGCTCGCGCGCCCGCGCTGCAGTGGTCCAGTCCAAAACGTCTTCCGTCGCGGCCAAGCGCGGCGCCGCGCCGAAGCGTCGGCCTGGTCGCCCGCGCAAGTCGCCGGCCGCCTCGGCGGAGCGTCAGGAGACGCTCGATGCCGTCGAGCGCGTCGTCAAAGCGAGCTCTGGCGTGAGCGCGAGCGAGGTGGCGAAGCAAGCGGGTATCCCGCAGACGCGCGCCGCCGCAGCGCTGAAGGAGCTCAAGCTGGAGAAGCGGATTTTCCAAGGTGGCGATCGTCGTTTCGCCCGGTATGCAGGCGATGCGAAGACGGCCGAGCAGGCGAGCGCGAACGCGCGCAAGACCGCGGCGGGACCTGCGCCTGTGAAGAAGCCGAGCGTCAAGGGGCGCAAGCGCGTCGCTCCGGCTGCCGCACCGCCGAAGTAGGTCCAAAGACCACCGCGCACGTCAGCATCAGATGGGGATGGAAGCTGTGCTGACGCGCTGCGTTTGGAATGGTTGTCCCGTTCGAGACGGAGCTCAGGGCGGGCTCCAGGTGAGCCCGCCATCATCGGAGGCCGCGACGTACCAGCCGCGGCGCGAAGTCCCGGTGACGTCCGCTTGGAGGAGCATCACGAGTCGATGTCCAAACGAGAGGAGGGTTCCTAGCTCGATACGGCCGCGCTCGCCTGTGCCTTCGCCGATTACCCTGGGGACATCGTAGATTTTGCCTGCTTCCGGCGATTGCGCGATGTAGAGCCCCCATCGCGCCGCGGCGCGAGAGGTCAGCACCGCCATGACCCCTTCACGTGTGGGCGCCAGGGCGACAGACCGCTCATGAGGCTCGAGCCAGGGGCGAAAGGGCGGTTTCTCCGCGATGACGCAGGTGCCTTGGAGGGTACACGTGGCGAGCGTGAGCTCTCCGGTTGTGGGCGTGATGACCTCGACCATGATGCGGTCGGCTGCGCAGCCGACCGATGCTCCAGGAGCGGCTTTCGCCGGGAGCTTCAGCACGGCTGTCTGGGTAGCGGAGACGGCGACCACGACGGTCTTGTCTGGCGGCTGAGGCACGAGCTGGATCGACCACCCGGCGAAGTCGCATACGGGTGTCGTGGAGAGCGAGGCCGTCGCCGCTGGGCTCATCGTGAGTCCCTCGACGCTCTTCGGTGCGTCGAGCGGTTTTCCCGGCGGGGGGACGGGCCGCACGAGGAGATTGCGCCCGCGCACCGAGAGGAGCACCGGTGGGCGGCCATAAGGCACGGGTAGCGCTTGTTCCTGCGTGGGGAGCGGGACGGGAGGCACCGGCTCGGCACCCGCCGGCCCCGCATAGACGAGGGTCGCGTGCCGGGGCTTGGGCTCCACGAGCAGCGCGGCGCTCTCGGCGGAGAGCACCGCGGGCACGGCGTTCACCAGCGGTCGCGCTCCGCGGCTCGGCTCGGGAAGCGCGACCGGTGAAGGCGCCGAGAGGTCGGTCGCGTCGAACGGAGCGAAGAAGAGACTCGGGGGGTCCAGCGCCGACGGGCCCCCTCGATTCCCGTTCGCCTCCTTCGGGAGAGCCGGGCCGCGCGGACCGGCGGTGAGCACGGTGGAGCCGTCTCCGCCGACCGACCAGGTCGACCACCCCTCGCGGACGCGCCGCAGAGATCGCCAGGTCCGGCCTGCGTTCTCGGTCACGAGGGCGATCGCCTCGTTCTCGACCTCTCCTGTCACCACGGCGCGCTTGTCATCGAGCACGAACGCCCGTCGCCATCGGGTCGACGACGGCGCGAGCGCCGAATCGATGCCACGCGCCTGGCCAATGGCGGTGCTGAGCTCATCCGCGGACGCAGCGCCTTGGGGGGGCGGGACGGTGATGGGCGCTGCTTTTTCCTTCTTCCCGCACCCGAGCGCCAGGAGCGCGGTCAGGGCGGCAAGGGCGGTCGCAGCGACACGCCGCCGCGTGGGCGCGCTCACTACGGAGTCGAGCATCGGTAATCTCTCCGCTGGTATCGCCCTGGTGTGCTGCGCGGCGGCCTTGGCCTCTCCACGACTCGCACGCGCGCTCGCGCCCCGCGCGAGCCCTCTTGTCGGAGCGCCCGTCGCGTCACGGCGGGATGCGCGGGCGGCCGTCGCCTCGCCTCCCCGCTGCATCGCCCCGAGCTCCGCGTCCGATTCGCACCCACCCTACGGCTGACCGCACGCCGCGCGGCCAGCACTAGTCGGCCTGCTCCGGATCCATGCAGCACCGGAAGCCGGTCGAGTAGTCGTGGTAGCCGAAGGAGTGGGCGGTCGTCGCATACTTGCACCCCTCGCCGTTGCGCGTCGTGTCCATGAAATAGCCGCCGCGGAAGGTGCCGCTCGGGTCATCGACCCACTCGTGGAGGTTGCCGACCATGTCGAACACGCCGTAGGCGTTGGTGCACCCCGCGCGCTCACCCGTCGGGAGCAGCGCCTGCGACAGCTGGTTGATGAGCGGGTTGTTCATCGCCGTCGTCCAGCGCTCCTCGGGCTTGATGTCGAGCAGCGCCGCGATCTCGGCGACGGGGTGGACCCGTCGCTCGTCATCGTTGCACACGCCCTGCTGGCGGAGCGCGCCGTAGGGGAAGGTCGTGTCGTCCGGCCCTCGGCAGGCGGTCACCCACTCCTCCGAAGTGCACAGGCGCTTGCCCGACGCCGCGCACGCCAGCTTGGCCTGCCGCCCGCTGATGTAGCCTTGCGGGATGACCCCCGGCCAGGACACGGCGCGGACGCGGCGCTCGTTCCCGTCGATCGGATCGTAGGGCGACCAGGGGCGCTCACCGCTGGGCGTCAGCTCGACCAGCGTGCCCTCCCAGCGGTCGACGCACACGCGATCGTCCACGAGGGCCATGTCCGCGGGGCAGGGCGTGCTGCCCGTCGAGGAGGAGATCGGGGCGGCGCCGATCTCGGGCTCCATCCCCGACGCGAGCGTGGCGCTGTCCTTGACGGCCGCAAGCGCGCTCTCCTTGGCCTTGATGCGCCGTTCCGTTCGGACGGCGGCGGTCCCCTCGAGCGAGGCTCGCACCATCAGGCGCGGCGTGATCTGCTCCGCTGTCGTCGACCCCGGCGCGCAGCCGGCCGACGCGACGAGCACGCCGAGCAGCGCTCCGCCGCGGAATGGACGCGCCCCCGACGATCGCGGAAGGGAAGCTGCCATACGCGGGCGGGAGGAGTCCTTGGCCACGGAGGAGGCGAGGATCCCTTCCCACGATCTTTTTTGCAACCGAATAGCGCGCTCGGGGGCTCCCCGAACGGGCCTACATGAGAGGGTGCGCGCGATGCGGCGCTAAGGTGGGTGTGAGCTGGTACGCAGGCCAGAGGTCATCTGGTGTGCGTTGAATGTCGGGAGAAAAGAACCGCGAGAGCAGAGCGGGCGCTCGTCGCGCCTCTCCGGCGGCGATCTGGTCGCTAGAAGTACAAGACCTCCCCGAAGCAGGTGTCATACGCCTGCTGACAGGTGACATCGAGGTTGTTGTTCATGCACTCGACGACGTCTTCCTGCGTGGCCGTGTTGATGGGGTTCATGTCCTTCGCGCAACTCGCAGCGTCGAACGTGCCGGCATCACAGGACCCGGAGATGACATTGCAGATCGCGACGGCCTGGTCGGGGCACGCGTTGAGGTAGATGCGGCTCACGCACTGCTGAGGGGGATCCTCGTCGCACGCGTTCTGCACGCCGATGTCGCTCAAGCAGTCCACGAGGTCCGCGGCGTGACCCGGGGCGAAGATGGCGAAGCCGCGCTTGCAGAGCGCGTAGCCGCTGGGCTCCTCGTTGCGGTTGGGGCCGCACTGGCTCGTCGCCCCCTGCGCCGGCGCGATGTTCAGGTCCTCGCAGTCGTCGACGGTGAGGTTGCCGTCCGACGCCTCGATGCAGGCGTCTCCGCCGCCCTGGCCGCCGTCGCCCCCGCCGGTCGTCGAGCCGCCCTGGCCGCCGTCGCCCCCGCTGGTCGTCGAGCCGTCGTGGCCGCCGTCGCCCCCGCTGGTCGTCGAGCCGTGGGTGACGCCGGGGCCGGACGTCTGCTCGACGTCGTTGTCGGTGTCCGCCGTGGTCACGACGCAGCCGGTGAAGACGGCGGGCAAGAGCAAGGAAAGCGCGAGAAAAGAAGGGCGATGGCGAGCAAGCATGGTCACGTTGCCTCCTACAATGTCAGGGAAGAGTTCCACGGTCTGGTGTACGTTCGACTGAACCTGGGGCTCTCCTATTCCCCTCGCAATCCTGCTCCTCGGCGCGGTCCAGCCGTCCGACGCCGACGCTCCAGGGGCACCCCCGCCTTCGGCGGCCCAGGCCGCCGAGGACGGCTTGTTTCAGCTGCATTTCGTTCTTGTCAAGAACAGTTTTCAACCTCGTGGGCGTCCGCCCGCTTTCCGGCATCGCCGCTCTTTCCGGCATCGCCGCTCGACGCGCGCGGATCCCCCCGACGTCCGTTCAGGAAGATCTGAAAGACTGCTCAGGCCGCGGGGACCTGCGAAACAAACTGAAAGGGAGCGGAAGGATCGCGCTTGCGTACCGCCCATCCCGCTGGTAATCACCGCGCTCCGTTTTCCCGGGCGATCGGGTGTCCTCCCGGTCTCCCAGTAGAAGAGCCGTAACGGCGCTTCGATCTCAGCTCCGCCCCTTCGGCCGCCGCGGGAGCCCCCCCGGTGACGCGAAGGGGGCCCACGTCGATGGACGTCGGGCTGGGACCGGAAGCGTACGACGGTGCAACCGGTTCGCAGCGAACCGAAACCCGGTACGGAGTCACTCCGCCCGCCGGTGTCGCGAGGTGTCTCGAATGGTAAGCAAAGCCAGTGCGATGTTTTCGCGGATCGCCCCGCGTAAGGCTCGCATGATCGCGGATCTCGTCCGGGGTCGCGACGCGGACGAGGCGATCCAGCTGCTCTCGTTCACGCAGAAGAGCGGAGCCCCCGTCCTGCGGAAGATCATCGAGAGCGCGGTCGCGAACGCCCAGCAGGCGGGCGCCGACATCGACGCGCTCTTCATCAGCAAGGCCACCGTCGACAAGGGGCCGAACAAGTTCAACCGCCGCTGGCGGCCGCGCGCGATGGGCCGTGCGACCCGGATCACCAAGGGCGTGTCGCACATCGTCATCGAAGTCGACGAGAGAAAGTAAGTAGAGGACCTGCCGATATGGGACAAAAGACCCATCCGTATGGCTTCCGCGTCGGTGTCATCAAGACGTGGAGCAGCAAGTGGTACGAGGACGGCGCTGCGTATCAGAAGTGGCTCCACCAGGACATCCGCATCAAGCGCGCGATCAAGCAGTACCTCTACAACGCGAACATCGCCGGCGTGGAGATCGAGCGTGCCGCCAACCGCGCGAAGGTGATCGTCTTCACCGCTCGCCCCGGCATGGTGATCGGCAAGGGCGGCAAGGGCATCGAGACGCTGAAGAGCGGCAACGTCGGCACCGCGTCCAAGGGTGAGACGCTCTTCCCCGGCGTGTCGTCGTTCACCGACAACGAGGTGTTCATCGACGTGCAGGAGGTCCGGAAGGCCGAGACCAACGCGCAGCTCGTCGCCGAGAACATCGCGACGCAGCTCGAGCGCCGGATCGCGTTCCGCCGGGCGATGAAGAAGGCGGTGGCCACCGCGATGAAGTTCGGCGCGAAGGGCATCCGCGTGCGCTGCGCCGGCAGGCTCGGCGGCAGCGAGATGAGCCGCGTCGAGACCTACCGCGAGGGCCGGGTGCCGCTGCACACGCTGCGCGCCGACATCGAGTTCGGCCTCGCCGAGGCGAGGACGAAGGTCGGCATCATCGGCGTGAAGGTCTGGATGTTCAAGGGCGAGGTCCTGCAGCGTAAGGCGCGCCGGATCCAGTAGAGGGATTGCAGAATGCTGTCTCCGAAGCGAACCAAGTTCCGCAAGATGCAGAAGGGGAACAACCGCGGCCTCGCCATGACGGGCAGCGACGTCTCCTTCGGCGACTTCGCGCTCCAGTGCGTCGAGCCTGCCCGCGTCACCTCGCGGCAGATCGAGGCGGCTCGTATGGCGATCCAGCGGCACGTGAAGCGCGCGGGCAAGCTCTGGATCCGCATCTTCCCGGACCGCCCGGTGACGAAGAAGCCGCTCGAGGTCCGCATGGGTGGGGGCAAGGGCGCGCCCGAGGAGTGGTGCGCGCTCGTGCAGCCGGGCCGCGTGATGTACGAGATCAGCGGCGTGAGCGAGGAGATTGCGAAGGAGGCGTTCCGCCTCGCGTCGCACAAGCTCCCGATGCAGTGCAAGTTCCTCGCCCGCGGGCTGACGTGAGGTAGGCGATGAAGGCGAAGGATTTGCGTGAACGCACCACCGAGCACCTGCGCGAGCTCGAGAAATCTCTGGCCGCGGGTCTGTTCGAGTCGCGGTTCAAGAATTTCACGAATCGGCTGAACGACACGGCGACGATCCGCAAGGCGAAGCGGGATCTCGCGCGGGTGAAGACGATCCTCACGCAGCGCGCGCGTGCCGAGGAGAAGGCGTAGCCATGGCGAAGAAGAAGGCAGAGAACCAGCAGCCGGTCGCTGCGGCGCCCGAGCTGGCCGCCGCGGCGCCTGCGCAGGCCGAGACCGAGGCGAAGGCCCACGGCTTCCGGCGCAAGCTGGTCGGCAAGGTGACCAGCGACAAGATGAACAAGACGGTCACCGTCGAGGTCATCCGGAACGCGCTCGACCCTGTGTACAAGAAGTACGTCCGTCAGCGGGAGCGCTACAAGGCGCACGACGAGACGAACCAGTACAAGGTGGGCGATCGCGTCGAGATCACGGAGCACAGGCCGATCTCCCGCGACAAGCGGTGGCTCGTGACCAAGCTCGTTGCCCGGCCGGTGGAGGAGTAGCGCCATGATCCAGGTGTCGACGCATCTCGAGGTCGCTGACAACTCCGGCGCCCGAATCGTGAAGTGCATCAAGGTGCTCGGCGGCTCGCGCCGCAAGTACGCCGCCCTCGGCGACGTCATCGTCGTCTCGATCAAGGAGGCGTTGCCGGGGACCAAGGTGAAGAAGGGCGAGACGGCGCGCGCCGTCGTCGTCCGCACCGCCCGTGAGTACCAGCGCTCGGACGGCAGCTACATCAAGTTCGACGGGAACAGCGCGGTCCTCATCAACAAGGAGAAGGAGCCGATCGGCACCCGTATCTTCGGGCCGGTCGCTCGTGAGCTCCGCGCGAAGAAGTTCATGAAGATCATCTCCCTCGCGCCGGAGGTCCTCTGATGAAGCGCCTCAAGGTCGGTGACCTCGTGCAGGTCATCAGCGGCAAGGAAGAGGGGAAGCAGGGCCGCATCACGAAGATCCTCGCCGACGAGGAGCGCGTGGTCGTGGAAGGCCTGAACACGGTGACCCGCCACCAGCGGCCCACGCCGCGCAATCAGGAGGGTGGGAAGATCACCAAGGAGGCGCCGATTCACGCCTCGAATGTCATGCCGGTCGATCCGGCGACGGGCAAGCCGACGCGGGTGAAGGTCCGCGTCGGTGAGGACGGCAAGAAGACGCGCGTCGGCAAGAGCGGCAGCGCGATCGGTGTGGGCTAGCCATGGCGGACAAGAAGGACAAGGACAAGGCGGCCAAGGACGCCGGCAAGGGCAAGGACAAGGACAAGCCCAAGCCGCAGCAGGCCAAGCCGCAGGCGCCCGCCAAGAGCAAGGAAGCCAAGGGCGCGAAGGCCAAGGGCGCCGAGGCCGAGGCCTCCGGGCCGGCCGAGGATCGCCCGCGCGACCCGAACTACGCCCCGCGGCTGCGCACGCACTACAGGAAGAGCGTGACGGCCGCGCTGGCGAAGAAGTTCGGCTACAAGAACCCGATGATGGTGCCCCGCCTGCAGAAGGTGGTCATCAACATGGGGCTCGGCGCCGCGGTGCAGAACCCGAAGATCATCGACTCCGCCGTCGAGGACATGCGGGCGATCTCCGGCCAGAAGCCGGTTGTCACCCGGGCCCGGAAGTCGATCGCGACCTTCAAGCTGCGCGAGAACCTGCCCATCGGCGTGATGGTGACCCTGCGTGCCGAGCGGATGTGGGAGTTCGTGGATCGCCTGATCTCGTTCTCCCTGCCGCGAGTTCGCGACTTCAAGGGCGTGAGCCCGAAGGGGTTCGACGGCAAGGGCAACTTCACGATGGGCCTGCGCGAGCAGATCATCTTCCCCGAGATCGACTACGACAAGATCGATGTCGTGAAGGGGCTCAACATCTCGTTCGTGACGACGGCGAAGACGGACGAAGAAGGACGCGCGCTCCTTACCGAGCTTGGCATCCCGTTCCGGCATTGAGGGATTTTCGATGGCCCGTGCAAAAGAGTTTGCGAAGCTGAACCGTCCGCCGAAGTTTTCTACGCGGCACAAGAACCGTTGCAAGGTGTGCGGGCGCGCGCGCGCTTACTACCGCGACTTCGAGCTCTGCCGCGTCTGCCTTCGGTTGTTCGCGCTCCGTGGTGAGCTCCCTGGTGTGATCAAGGCCAGCTGGTGATTCTATGATGACCGATCCCATCGCCGACATGCTGACCCGCATTCGCAACGCGGCGCTCGCGCGGCACGACAGGACCGAGGTCCCCGCGAGCCGCATCAAGGCCGCGGTCGCGGAGATCCTTAAGTCCGAGGGCTTCATCGCCGACGTGCGCGAGACCGAGGGCGAGGGTCCCAAGAAGCTCACGATCGTGCTCAAGTACGGGCGCGATCGACAGAGCGCGATCGACGGCGTGCGCCGCGTCTCCCGCCCCGGGCGCCGCGTGTACGTGCGTCACGACAGGATCCCGCGCGTGTTCAGCGGGCTCGGGATCTCGATCCTGAGCACCTCCCGCGGGCTCATGAGCGACAGGGATGCGCGTCGCCTCAAGATGGGCGGCGAGCTGATCTGCGAGGTGTGGTGATGGAAGCTCAGGCGAACGCAGCCCAGCCCGCGAACGGTGACAGCCGGCTCGCTCCGAAGACGTCGCGCGTCGGCAAGCGCCCGATCGACCTGCCGAAGGGGGTCACCGCGACCGTCAACGGCCGGAAGATCGACGTCAAGGGCCCGAAGGGGCAGCTCTCCCGCGCGATCACCGACAAGGTGGATATCAAGCTCGAGGGGAGCAAGCTGCACGTGAGCTCGGTGGCGCCGGGGCGCGACGGATCGCGCCTCCAGGGGCTCACGCGGGCGCTCGTGGCCGCGATGGTGAAGGGCGTCGCCGAGGGGTACGAGCGGACGCTCGAGCTCAAGGGGACCGGCTATCGCGTCGAGCTCAAGGGCACGACGCTGAACTTCGCTCTCGGCTTCTCCCATCCGGTGACGTTCCCGGTGCCCACGGGGCTCACGGCGACGATCCCGGCGGACTCGAAGGGCACCGTCCTCGTCCTGACGGGCGCGGACAAGGAGCTCATCGGGCAGACGGCCGCGACGATCCGTGGCTTCAGGCCGCCGGAGCCGTACGGCGGCAAGGGCGTCCGTTACCGCGGCGAGCGCGTGCGGGAGAAGGCTGGCAAGGCCGGCAAGGGCGGCAAGAAGTAAAGGCGAGCAGCGGCGGAGACGCCGCTGCACCGAGGGACGAGACGGTCATGGGCATGAAAATCGTCGGTCGGGAGCGCCGGAAGCTCCGCATCCGCAAGAAGGTCGAGGGGACGCCGGAGCGCCCGCGCCTCAGCGTCTTCCGCAGCTCGAAGCACATTTACGCGCAGGTCATCGACGACGTGAGCGGCAATACCCTCGCCCACGCTTCGACGCTGTCGAAGGACCTCAAGGGCTCCCTCGACGAGGACAACAAGGTCGAGGCGGCGAAGAAGGTCGGGGCGCTGATCGCCAGGATCTGCAAGGAGAAGCAGATCGACAAGGTGGTCTTCGACCGCAACGGCTATCTGTATCATGGGCGCGTCAGCGCCCTCGCCCAGGCTGCGCGCGAGGCAGGTCTCGATTTCTGACTCCCACTGCCGCTGCCCTGATGGTGAGGGCTGCGGGCGCGGTCAACTGCCGCGGCGGAGAACGTGATAGAGGACGGTTATGGCGTTCGATCATGTCGACGAAGAGAAGCTGAAAGAGCGAGTCATCCACATCAACCGCGTCGCCAAGGTCGTCAAGGGCGGCCGGCGCTTCAGCTTCTCGGCGCTGGTCGTGGTGGGCGACGAAGCGGGGCACGTGGGCGTCGGCCTGGGCAAGGCCAACGAGGTGCCGGAGGCCATCCGCAAGGGGAACGATCAGGCTCGCAAGAACCTGTTCCGCATCCCGCTGGACGGCGTGACCATCCCGCACGACTCGTTCGGTCACGTCGGGGCGGGCAAGGTCCTGCTGAAGCCGGCCAGCCCTGGGACGGGCGTCATCGCCGGCGGCGCGGTGCGCGCCGTCGTCGAGTCGGCGGGGATCCACGACGTGCTGTCGAAGTCGCTCGGCACGAGCAACCCGCACAACGTCGTGCATGCGACCGTCGCGGCGCTCCGCGGGCTCAAGAGCCCGGAGAGCGTCGCCGGGAAGCGGTCGATGCAGCTCGACTCGCTCGACTACCAGCGTCGCGGTGGCACGAACACCGCGAGTCGCCGGCGCGCGAGCGTGGCGCCGCCCGCTGCCCCTGGGCGGCCGGGCGCGCAGGGCGGCGGTGAAGGAGGCTCGCAGTGAAGCTCCGGGTACGTCAGAAGGCCAGCAACATCGGCCAGGTGGAGCACACCCGCAAGGTCATCAAAGGGCTCGGCCTGCGTGGTCCGGGGTCCGAGGTGGTCGTCGCGAACACGCCCTCGTTCCGTGGCATGGTGAAGAAGATCCTCCACCTCGTCGAGGTCGAGGAGGTCGCCGACGACGCGACCTCTTCGAAGTCCTGAGAAGCGAGATCGTCATTCCAGCGGAGTCGCCGCGTACGGAAGTGTGAAACATGGACATTCTTTCTAAGCTCCAAGCCCCTGAAGGCGCCGTAACCAAGAGGCTCCGCGTTGGCCGTGGCGTGGGATCAGGTGTCGGCAAGACGTCTGGCCGCGGACAAAAAGGGCAGAAGGCGCGGGCCGGCGGCAACATCAACAAGAAGCACTTCCAGGGCGGGCAGACGCCGATCCAGCGTCGCCTCCCGAAGCGTGGCTTCCGCAACCCGCTCGCCGACATCGTCGCGAACGTCAACGTCGGCGCCCTCGAGGCGTTCGACGATGGCGCGCAGGTCGATCTGATCGCGCTCCACGAGCGCCGCCTCGTGCAGGGGCGGTTCGACGTGCTGAAGGTCCTCGGCGACGGTGAGCTCACGAAGAAGCTCACGGTGACGGCGCACCGCTTCTCCAAGGGGGCGGTCGAGAAGATCGAGAAGGCGGGGGGCAAGGTGATCGTGCTCGCGTCGCCTGCACCCCAGGGCAACTCGACGGACTCCTCGTCCTCGTAGTCAGCGCGCAGGCGCAGCACCCCACCAAGCCGGAGTCCAGGATCGCCTATGGCCAGCCTCGCGGGAATCACCAACTTCCACAAGATCCCCGAGCTCCGGCGGCGCGTGATCTTCACCCTGGTGATGCTCGCGGTCTACCGGATTGGCGTCTTCGTGACGACGCCCGGCGTCGACCGGAACGCGATGCGGCAGTACGTCGCGAAGCAGTCCGGCGGGCTCCTGAGCTTCTTCAACATGTTCTCGGGCGGCGCGCTCGAGAACCTGTCGATCTTCGCGCTCGGGATCATGCCCTACATCTCGGCCTCGATCATCATGCAGCTCATGGGCATGGTGTACAAGCCCATCGACGAGCTGCGGAAAGAGGGCGAGCAGGGCCGTCGTCGGCTCGATCAGTACACGCGGTACGGCACGGTCGCGCTCTCGCTGTTCCAGGCCTTCTCGATCGCGAAGATGCTGGAGGGCCTGTCGAGCAGCGAGACCGGGGCCGGGATCGTGAACCATCCCGGCATCGGCTTTCAGCTGATGACGGTCATCACGCTGACGACCGGCACCGCGTTCCTGATGTGGATCGGCGAGCAGATCACGGAGCGCGGCGTCTCGAACGGCGTCTCGCTCCTCATCTTCGCCAGCATCGTCACGCGCATCCCGGCGGAGATCGGCAACTACTTCGCCCAGAACGCGGGTGATCTCCAGCCCCTGACGATGGCCGCGGTCGCCGCGTTCATCGTGTTCGTCATCGCCATCATCGCGTTCTTCGAGAACGGCAGGCGTCAGATCCCGATCGTGTACTCGCGGCGCCAGGTCGGTCGTCGCGTCTACGGCGGGCAGACGGCGCACCTGCCGCTGAAGGTGAACACGTCCGGGACCATCCCCCCCATCTTCGCGTCGTCGCTGCTGATGTTCCCGCAGACGCTCGCGAACATGAACGTCCCCGGGGCCGACCACCTCCAGGCGATCATCAACCGGGGGGACTGGGTCTTCAACACCGGCTACGCGCTGCTCATCGTCTTCTTCTGCTTCTTCTACACGAACGTCACGTTTCAGCCGGTGGACGTCGCCGAGAACCTGAAGAAGCAACAGGCAAATATCCCAGGGATCAGGCCAGGCAAGCAGACGGCGGACTACATCCATCGGGTGATCCAGCGGATCACCGTGGGCGGTGCGCTCTATGTCGCCGCGGTGTGCGTGGTTCCCTCGATCATCGGCAACCTGTTGCGTGTCCCCTTCGGCTTCGGTGGCACGTCGCTCATGATCGTGGTCGGCGTCGCGCTCGACACCGTGAACCAGCTGGAGGCGCACCTGATCACGCGGAGCTACGAGGGGCTGACGGGCCCCGGTGCCACCCGCATCCGGGGCCGCAGGCTCCCGGAAGCGTGATGGAGGGCAAATGATCTTGGTTCTTGTGGGGCCTCCTGGAGCTGGGAAGGGTACGCAGGCGAAGCTGCTGTGCGCACGCTTCGGCATCCCGCAGATCTCGACCGGCGACATGCTGCGCGAGGCGAAGCGGTCCGGGACGCTGGAGAAGCGCTATCTGGACATCATGGACTCTGGCGGGCTCCTGCCGGATGAGGCCGTCATCGGCCTCATCGCTCGCAGGACGGTCGAGCCTGACTGCGGCAACGGCTTCCTCCTGGACGGATTTCCCAGGACGGTGCCCCAGGCGGACGCGCTCGACGAGCTGCTCGCCAGCCAGGGCGGCAGCCGGATTGATGCGGTGATCCAGCTGGACGTGGCGCGGCCCCTGCTCGAGGAACGGTTGATCCATCGCCGCACTGACAAACGCAGTGGACAGATATATCATCTCGTCTATAATCCGCCGCCCCCCGGTGCGGAGCTAGAGCATCGGGCCGATGATCGGCCCGAGGCTGTTGCAAAGCGTCTCGACGCCTACGAGGCGATGACGGCCGCCCTTCTTCCGTTCTACGAGCAGAAGAAGCTGCTGCATCGCGTCGATGGGGTCGGAAAGCCTGAAGATGTGACGCACAGGGTGCTGTCGGCCATTGGCCGGCCGGGCTCGGGTGGAGAATGAGGCGTAAGAATCAGACCAGACCGCCGAAGGAACCGAAGGGCGACAAGCTCGAGTTCGACGGCGTGGTTCAAGAGGCCCTGCCGAACGCCATGTTTCGCGTGAAGGCGGATAACGGCCTCGGCGTCCTCGCGACCATCAGCGGCCGGATGCGGCAGTACTACATCAAGATCCTGCCGGGCGACCGCGTGACCGTCGAGGTCTCGCCGTATGACCCGAGCCGAGGCCGGATCACGTACCGGCACAAGTAACGTAGTTTTTTGAGGAATCTGGAGGCTCCCCGTGAAGGTGCGCCCGAGCGTCAAGAAGATTTGCGACAAGTGCAAGGTGGTCCGGCGGCGTGGTGTCGTTCGGATCATCTGCGAGAACCCCCGCCACAAGCAGCGCCAGGGGAACTAGCTCTTTCGGCGGAAGCCCGCCCTCGTTTCGGTTTGGAGTAACCATGGCTCGTATCGCTGGTGTCGATCTCCCGCGTCGGAAGCATGTCGCCTACGCCCTGCCGTACCTGTTCGGTATCGGGCGGACCCTCGCCTTGCAAATCTGCGAGAAGACCAACATCCCGCCGAACAGGCGGGTCGAGGAGCTCAGCGATGCGGAGGTGAAGGCCATCCGCGACATCCTGGACGCTGACTACAAGGTCGAGGGCGACCTCCGTCGCGAGGTGCAGCTCAACATCAAGCGGCTCATGGACCTCGGCTGCTACCGCGGGCTCCGCCACCGGCGCGGGCTCCCGGCGAACGGGCAGAGGACGCATACGAACGCGCGCACCCGGAAGGGACCGCGCAAGGGCATGTTGCAGCGGCGTCCTGCCGCGACCAAGTGACGAGCGGGGATTAGGACGCCATGGCGCAAGCGAAGACGGCTGCCTCCACCACGAAGGCCAAGCAGAAGAAGAAGGTCAAGAAGAATGTCTCCGCGGGCATCGCGCACATTCAGTCGACCTTCAACAACACGGTCGTGACGATCACGGACATCAACGGCAACGCGATCGCGTGGTCGTCCGCTGGCGCTCGCGGCTTCAAGGGATCGCGCAAGTCGACGCCGTTCGCGGCTCAGCTGGCGGCGGAAGAGGCGGCGCGCCGGGCGCAGGAGCACGGGATGCGATCGGTCGCCGTGTTCGTGAAGGGGCCGGGGGCCGGGCGCGAGAGCGCGCTCCGTGCGCTCCAGACCGCTGGCTTCAAGGTGACGCTGATCCGCGACGTCACGCCGATCCCCCACAACGGTTGCCGGCCGCCGAAGCGGCGCAGGGTTTGAGGTAATTCACGATGGCTCGCTACATTGGTCCGGTCTGCAAGCTCTGCCGCCGCGAGGGGATGAAGCTCTACCTCAAGGGAGAGCGGTGCTACTCCGAGAAGTGCGCGTACACGCGGCGCCCGTATCCCCCCGGCCAGCACGGCCAGGGGCGCATCAAGCTGAGCGAGTACGCGGTGCGCCTTCGCGAGAAGCAAAAGGTGCGTCGCATCTACGGCGTGCTCGAGCGGCAGTTCAGCGGGTATTTCCAGGAGGCCAACCGGCGCAAGGGCCGGACGGGCGAGGAGATGCTCGCGCTGCTGGAGCGGCGGCTCGACAACGTCGTGCACCGGATGGGCTTCGGCTCGTCCCGCGCCGAGGCGCGCCAGCTCGTCCGGCACGGCCACGTGCACGTGAACGGCAAGCGGCTGGACATCCCGAGCTACGTGGTGCGGGCGGGCGACCGGATCGAGCTCACCGAGGGGGCGCGCAAGTTCAAGAGCGTGCTCGCGTCGGTCGGCGGCGCGGACAAGCGCCCGGTCGCGAGCTGGATCGACGTGGATCGCGCGGCGTTCACCGGCGCGATCAAGGGCGCGCCGATCCGCGAGGATCTCAACGAGCCGGAGATCCGCGAGCAGCTCGTCGTCGAGTACTACTCGCGCTGATCGCGCGAGGGCGGCGCAAAGGAAGGCAGCATCGCGAGCGTACCTTCAGGGTGTGCTCGCTCGCTGCGGGCTCTCCTTCGCGTCGCCTTCCCGCGCTCGCGCGCGGGTGCATGGAGCCTAGGATGCGGGCAGGAGGCGGCGCCGATCGGTCGAGTGCGGCCGCGGCGTGAGACCTCCGCGCAAACCTCATGAAGGAAGGAGATCGCCATGACGATGAACAACCCGAACCTCACGATGATCGCCCGTAACTGGCGCGATCTGATCCGGCCCAAGGGCATCTCGATCGACGCGGAGAGCGGGACCCAGTTCTACGCCAAGTTCACCTGCGAGCCCCTCGAGCGCGGCTTCGGGATCACGATCGGCAACTCGCTGCGCCGCGTGCTGCTCTCCTCCCTCCAGGGGGCGGCCGCGACGGCCATCCGCATCGAGGGCGCGCTGCACGAGTTCACCACCGTGCCGGACGTGGTCGAGGATGTCAGCGACATCATCCTCAACGTGAAGGAGGTCGTCTTCAAGGCGGCCACCCCGAAGACGTACTCGGTGCGGATCGATCGCGAGGGGCCCGGGCCCGTGTACGCGCGCGATATCCAGCTCGTCGAGGGCCTGTCGGTGCTCAACCCCGACCACCTCATCGCCGTTCTCGACAAGAAGGGCCCGCTCTCGATGGAGCTCACGGTCAACGTGGGCCGCGGCTACGTGCCCGCCGAGCGCAACAAGACGCCGACCATGCCCATCGGGACGATCCCGATCGACGCGCTGTTCTCGCCGATCCGCAAGGTGAACTACACCGTGCAGAACGCCCGCGTCGGGCAGGTGACGGATTACGACAAGCTCACGCTCGAGGTCTGGACCAACGGGTCCGTCTCGCCTGCGGACGCGGTCGCCTTCGCCGCGAAGATCCTCAAGGAGCAGCTCTCCATCTGGGTCAACTTCGAGGAGAGCGAGGAGACGAGCTACCAGGCGGTGATGAGCGACGACGAGCCGCTCAACGAGAACCTGTTCCGTTCCGTCGAGGAGCTCGAGCTGAGCGTCCGCTCCGCGAACTGCTTGCAGAACGCGAACATCACGCTCATCGGCGAGCTCGTGCAGCGGACCGAGCAGGACATGCTCAAGACCAAGAACTTCGGTCGCAAGTCGCTGAAGGAAATCAAAGAGATCCTCGCGAACATGGGGCTCTCGCTCGGGATGAAGATCGACAACTGGCCGCAGCTCCTCGAGCGCTGGAAGGCGCAGCAGGCGCAGGCGTGAGTCGGTACTGAGGGAACGTCATGCGTCACAAGAAAGCGGGCAGGCAGTTTGGTCGGGACACCTCCAGCCGCAGGGCGATGCTTCGCAACCTGACGGCGAACCTGATCACCCACGAGCGGATCGAGACGACCGACGCCAAGGCGAAGGAGCTGCGTCGCGTGGCCGAGCGGCTCATCACCAAGGCGACGCGGCTCGGCAAGGTCGCGTACACCGCGCACGGGGAGCTCAGCCCCGGCGAACGGGCTCGCCGGCTCCACGCCGAGCGGCTCGTGGGCAGCTACATCCCTCGCTGGGGGGTCGCGACCGATGGCAAGAAGGTCGACATCATCGCGAAGGTGATGATCGATCTCTCGAAGCGCTTCGAGGGGCGACCGGGTGGCTACACGCGGATCATCAAGCTCGGACCGCGCCGCGGTGACAGCGCCCCGATGAGCCTCATCGAGTTCATCGACGCGCCTCCGGTCGCGGACGCGCCTGCGCAGGCGGCCGAGCCGGTCGCCGCGGCGGAGCCGGCCACCCCGGCCACGACCGCCGGCTGAGCCGGGTGCAGCCGGCGCCCCCTGGCGCCGGCGCAGTTGCAGACAGTACGCCGGGAGAGCGCTCAGCTCGCCCGGCGTTTCTGCGTTGTGGGCCCGGCCTTCGATACGGCGCCGCGCGCGATGTCCGGTGCAGCGCGGGGCCGGCGCGCGCGACGGCTCAGCGGCCGGGCGCGCCGGTTTCAGGGGCGTCGTCGTTCCGCGCTTCCGCCTCGTCGAGCGGCTGGGCCGGCAGGGCAGGGTTCGGCTTCGAGGCCGGGGCCGACGCTGGCTCAGGAGGCAGGGCAGGGTTCGGCTTCGGGGCCGGGGCCGACGCTGGCTCAGGAGGCAGGGCAGGGTTCGGCTTCGAGGCCGGGGCCGACGCTGGCTCAGGAGACGTCTGAGGCTGCGAAGGAGCGGTGTTGTCGTCGCTTCGGGACGGCACCGAGGCAGGGGATGAGGGCGGCTGCGAAGAGGCGGTGCTGTCGTCGCTTCGGGACGGCACCGAGGCTCGCGATGGGGGCGGCTGCGGAGGAGCGCTGCCGGGTCGCTCTCGAGAGGGTGACGGAGCGCTTCGACGCCGGGCGATGAGGAACATCGAGAGCACCGCGGCGAGACCTACCGCTCCCGCTGCGAGGTGGCGGTTCGTCTGGCTCTTCCGCTCGGCGACCTTGTCCCCGAGGGAGGCCAGCGCCGCCTTCGCGCCGGCGTGGGATGGGTCGAGCTCGATCGCCCGCTCCAGCACGAACTTGTCCGGCGTGCCGCGCTCGATGAGGAGCGCCCCCTCGAGGTAGGCGATCTCCGCTTCGATCTTCTTCGCGCGCTCGCCGGGCGCGTCGAGGCGCAGCGCCTTGCGCAGCATGGCGAGCGCGTCCTCGCGCCGATCGGCGGGCAGCGAGCGCGCTTGCTCCACGTAGGCGTCCACCATCTCCTTGCGGCGCTCGAAGAGCGGCGCGCGGGCGAGGACCCTGTCGAACGCGTCGGTCGCCTCGGCGAGCTTCCCCGCGCTCGCCGCGGCGACGCCCTCGTCCATCAGCTTGTACACCTCCGCGAGGCGCGCACGATCGTACGTGCCGAAGAGCTCGCGCGCGACGCGGTCCCACGACCACTCGCGCGGCGGCTTCGTGCCGGTGAGGTCCAGGTAGGCGTCGCGGAGCTGCCAGATGCCGGGCTCGCCGATCGCGGAGATGGCCTCGCGCGCCGCGTCGCGCAGCCGCGCGCGGTCGCTGTTGCAGAAGCTCAGGATCACGCGCATGGCGTCCACGTCGCGGACGCGACCGTAGGCGCGGAGGACGTCGGCCAGGATCTGCGTGTCGTTCGACGCGATCGCCTCGCCGGGGATCGCGCGGCCGAGCAGGTCGAGCTGCTTGCTGGCCCACCGCTGGACGATCTTGGCGTCGTGCTGGCGCGCCTCGATCAGCGCGGGGACCGCCTTGTCGCGCAGCTTGGCCACCTGCCGCTGGAGATCGATGCGGAGCAGCTCGCCGAAATACGCGTGCAGCGCGATGAGCTCGCGGACCGCCGGCGTCGTGCCCGTGGCGACGAGCATCCGCTCCATCGCGAGCAGCTTCACGACATCGCGCCACGCGCTGTCACGCGGCCGCGGCATGGCGAGCATGAAATCGAGCCAGTCGCCGTCGTCCTTCTCGTCGTCGGCGCCCTTCTTCGCGCCCTGGTCCGCCTTCGCGTCCTTCTTGGCCTCCTCGGCGGCCTTCTTCGCGCCCTGGTCGGCCTTGGAGTCCTTCTTCGCGTCGCCGGCGGCCTTCTTTGGGTCGCCGGCGGCCTTCTTTGGGTCGCCGGCGGCCTTCTTTGCGTCGCCAGCGGCCTTCTTGGCATCGCCAGCGGCCTTCTTTGGGTCGCTAGCGGTCTTCTTGTCGCCCTTGTCGCCCTTGGCGTCCTTCGCGTCGGCAGCCTTCTTCTTGCCGTCGCGCGCGTCCTCCCCCTTCATCGCCTTGCGGCCTTCTCTGCGCGCGTCCGCGAGCACGCGAGGCGCCGCGCCCCGATCGAGCGAGCCGCGGATCTCCTGCACGCGCAGCCGCACCGCATCGACGATGCCAGGGATCGGCTCATCCACGGCCGCGCGGGCGCTCTCCCGCGAGCGGGCGTCGTCCGACGTGAGCTGCTCGAGCACCCGGTCGAGCTCGCGGATCGCGGTGATGTCGGGCTCCGGGCGGGCGATCGGGGCGAGGCGCGGGAGCTCCGGGAGCGCCGATGAGGCCGGCGCGGAGGCGCCCGCGTCGCGCTCCCCGGCGGCGCGCGCCAGCGGCGGCGCGAGCGGCGTCGCCCCGAAAAGACCGAGGAGGACGAGCCACGCGCACGCCGTCCGGCGTCGCCGCGTCGGCCGCGCGCCTGCGTTCCTCGGATCCGACGAGCTGCGTGCCGAGCGCATCAATCCGTGATGCGAAAGTCGAAGAAATCGCCGGAGAAGCCGCGCCATCGGACGTCGACCCGCTCGACGCGCGCGGCGCTCGGGCCGCGGTTCGCCCAGGCGATGAGCTCCTTCAGCCCGTCCTCCTCCCCCTCGGCGAGGACCTCGACGCTGCCGTCGGAGCGGTTTTTCACCCAGCCGGTGAGGCCGAGCCGCTTGGCCTCGCGCTGCGTGGAGGCACGAAAAAAGACGCCCTGGACGCGACCGCGGACGAACAGCTGAACCTGTTTGAGCCCCATGGAACCAGCTTGACTTAGCCGCGCATTCAGGGGGAGGCAACTTCAGGCAGCACCGGGGTGCCACGGGCAGTTCGCCCCCGCCGTCCTGCAGAAGGACGGCGCGGACGAGCTGCGTCCGTGCCTCGTCCGCGCCTCCCGGGGCGCATCGACCGTGCCTCCCGGCGCGCATTGACAGAGCAGGCGTGCTTGATAGAGTCGCCGCCCGATCGGCAAGCACAGCCCGCCGATCGAGCGACATGAACGTGAGGGGCGCCGGCTACGAGGCGAGCCCTCTTCCCTCTGGCGACCCGCCGACATCGACGACATGCTCGGCCCCGCCTCGGGTCCGACCCGCTAGACCCCTCCAACCAAAAAACCAACGACCGACGGCCTCCACGTCCTTGACAGGACACGTGCCGTCGCATCCTGGAGCTTTTCGACTCATGCACCTCAGGGAACTGAAGCAGAAACCGATGGCCGAGCTCGTCCAGATGGCGAAGGGGCTCAACATCGAGGGCGCTGCCGGGCTGCGCAAGCAGGAGGTCATCTTCGCTCTCCTGCAGGCCCACGCGGCGCAGGACCAGCCGGTCTACGGCGAGGGCGTGCTCGAATGCCTGCCCGACGGCTTCGGCTTCCTCCGGGCGCCGGACTACAACTACCTGCCGGGTCCGGACGACATCTACGTCTCGCCGTCCCAGATCCGGCGCTTCAACCTCCGCACCGGCGACAGCGTCAGCGGCTCCATCCGGCCCCCCAAGGAGCGCGAGGCGTACTTCGCGCTGCTCAAGGTCGACAAGATCAACGGCGAGCCCCCCGAGGTCGCCCGCGACAAGATCCTGTTCGACAACCTCACGCCGCTCTACCCGCAGCAGAAGTTCAACATCGAGAACGGGACGAAGAGCTTCTCGACCCGCATCATCGACATGCTCTGCCCCATCGGGAAGGGGCAGCGCTGCCTCATCGTCTCGCCGCCCCGCGCGGGCAAGACGGTGCTGCTCCAGCAGATCGCCAACGCGATCTCCGCGAACCACCCGGACACGACGCTGATCGTGCTGCTCATCGACGAGCGCCCGGAGGAGGTGACCGACATGCAGCGCACCGTGAAGGGCGAGGTGATCAGCTCGACCTTCGACGAGCCGCCGACGCGGCACGTGCAGGTGGCCGAGATGGTGATCGAGAAGGCGAAGCGCCTCGTCGAGCACAAGCACGACGTCGTGATCCTGCTCGACTCGATCACCCGCCTGGCGCGCGCGTACAACACGGTCGTCCCGCCGAGCGGCAAGATCCTCTCGGGCGGCGTCGACTCGAACGCGCTGCACAAGCCGAAGCGGTTCTTCGGCGCCGCGCGCAACGTCGAGGAGGGCGGATCGCTGACGATCGTCGCCACCGCGCTCGTCGACACGGGCTCGCGCATGGACGAGGTCATCTTCGAGGAGTTCAAGGGGACGGGTAACAGCGAGATCCACCTCGATCGCAAGCTGATGGAGAAGCGGATCTTCCCCTGCCTCGACATCAACAAGAGCGCGACCCGCAAGGAAGAGCTGCTGCTGCCGGAGTGGATCCTCCAGCGCGTGTGGCTGCTCCGCCAGCTGCTGCACCCCCTGAACGTCATCGACTCGATGGAATTCCTCTTGGACAAGGTGAGCCGCACCGAGACCAATCAGGAATTCCTCGAGAGCATGAACCAGTAGCCGCACGTCTAGGGGCGCTCCTGGCGGTCGTCGGGGGCGCTCTCTGTCGAACGAACGGGTCGTCCAGGGGACCGCGCGCGCGCTCCTCGGGGCGAAGTCGTGTTAGCGTCTCCTTGTGACCGCGAAGGCGGAACAACGTACGAAGGCGCTGCAGGCTCGCATACAGGAGCTCGAGGCGCGCCTCGCCCACGCCGACAAGACGGTGCAGGCGCTAAGAGACGTGGGGCTGGCCCTTGGCAGCACCCTGGATCTCGACCAGCTCCTCGCGCTCATCCTGAACAAGATCACCGAGCTGCTCGACGCGGATCGGGCCACCCTCTACCTGCTCGACGAGCAGCGCCAGCGGCTGCTCTCGCGCATCATCATCGGCGAGGAGGCGCGCGCGATCGAGCTGCCCCTCGGCGCGGGGATCGCGGGCCATGTCGCCAAGATCGGGCGCACCGTCCGCGTGAAGGACGCCTACCGCGATCGCCGGTTCCAGCGCGACTGGGACGAGGTCACGGGGTACCGCACGCGCTCGATCCTCGCCGCGCCGATGAAGAACCACGTCGGCCGGACCATCGGGGTCATCCAGGTCCTCAACAAGCACGGGGAGGGGGAGTTCTCGGTCCACGACGAGGAGCTCCTGAGCGCCCTGGCGACGCAGGCGGCCGTCTCGATCGACAACTCGCGGCTGTTCCTCTCGGTCATCCAGAAGAACACGCAGCTCGTGGAGACGAAGGAGCAGCTCGAGCACCGCGTGAGCGATCTCAAGCTGCTCTTCGACCTCGAGAGCGCGATGGGCCGCGCGACCACGATGGAGGACCTCGCGCGCGCGGTCATCACGGAGGCGGGCAGGGCGTGCGAGGCGCGCGCGGGGGGGATGCTCGTCGACGAGATCGAGGGCGGGCTGTTCCTCTACTTCTTCGATCTCGCGGCGTCCGACGGGGGCAGCGTGCCACCCCGCGCGACCGCCCTCGGAGAGGAGCCGGAGGGCGTCGTGGGCGGGGCACCCCCGAGGCCGGCGGTGAAGCGCATCGCGATGCGCCGCGGCGAAGGGGTGGTCGGGCACGCCATGGTGAACAACGAGGCCGTGTGCTTCTCGCGCGAGGGGCGGGGCGAGGAGCCGGACGACTCCCTCGTGTCGCCCCGCCTCGCCCAGCTCGTCGGCGCGGAGCTGAGGACGGCGATCGCTGTGCCGCTCGAGGGCGAGGACGCGGTGCCGATCGGCGCCATGGCGCTCTACAACTCCAGGCATCCCCACGGGTTCTCGAAGGACGATCGCGCGCTGCTGCGGCTCGTGTCGGCGAACGCGTCGACCGCGCTGCGGCTGTTCCGGTCGCGCCTCGAGCGGGAGCAGAGCGAGCGGCTCTCCACGATCGGGCGCCTGCTCTCGGGGGTGATGCACGACATGCGCACGCCGCTCACGGTGATCAGCGGCTACGTCCAGCTCATGGCCGGCGCCCCGGACGCGGCGACGAGGGAGGACCACGCGCGGCTGATCCTCAAGCAGTTCGACGTGATCAGCGCGATGCAGCGCGAGGTGCTGGAGTTCGCGCGCGGCGAGCGGAGCATCCTCGTGCGCAAGGTCTACTTGACCAAGTTCTTCGGCGACATCGAGAAGCAGCTGGAGCACGAGCTCGCCGGGACCGGCGTCGAGCTCTCCCTGGAGCTCGAGGACCGAGGGACCGCGCGCTTCGACGAGGCGAAGATGACGCGGCTCCTGCACAACCTGGTCCGCAACGCGGTCGAGGCGATGCGTCCAGGCGGGGGCACGGTGACGATCCGCGCCTACCGCGACGAGGGCGACCTCGCCATCAGCGTCGCGGACACCGGCAAGGGGATCCCGAAGGAGATCCAGGGCCGGCTCTTCCAGTCGTTCGTCACCTCCGGCAAGCGCGGCGGCACCGGCCTCGGGCTCGCGATCGTCAAGAAGATCGTCGACGAGCACGCCGGGACGATCACGGTCGCGTCGTCCGACAAGGGCGCGAGGTTCACGATCCGCTTGCCCCAGGAGAGCGCGCCGTCGCGGTCTCCCGAGGCCGCGGGGGGGCAACCCCAGCGGGCGTCGACGGACGGCAACCCGGCGACCAAGCCGGGCGCGAGCGCCGGGCCGGTCGTCCACGAAGGCATCGCTCGCCGCAGGCCGTCGGGCTCATCTTCTGCCGTGAACCCCGTGAACGAGCGAGGCCGACGCTCGTCCAGCAACGACTCGGACGCCTGACGCGCCTCCGCCGCTTGCGCGAGGCGCGCCCGATGGAGAGACTCGAACGGTGTCCCAGCTCCGCCTGAAGCTCCTCGAGCCGCACCGGACGTCGCTCGAGAAGTGCGTCTACTGCCCCAAGCTCTCCCGCGCCGCCTGCCCCGTGTCGAACGTCGAGGCGAACGAGACGGTGACGCCGTGGGGGAAGATGTCGATGGCGTACTTCGCCGCGCGCGGCGACGTGCCGCTCGACGAGCGCCACGCGGACCCGGCCTGGGCGTGCTCCGCGTGCTTCGGGTGCCGCGAGCGCTGCGATCACAAGAACGAGGTGGCCACGGTGCTGACCGACGCGCGCGCGGAGCTCTTCGCGCGCGGCCTCGCGCCGGAAGGGGCCAAGGGCGTCGCGGCGCGCTTCTCGGTGCGCGAGGAGGGCCTCGCCGGTGAGCTCGACGCGCGCGCTCGGTCGGCCATGGCCGCGCCTGCCGCCGTCCACGTGCTGCTCGGCTGCGGCTACGCCCGCCACGCGCCGGACGTCGCTCATGACGCGCTCGACGCGATCGAAGCGCTGACGGGCTCCCCGGCCCGCCCGGTGCGCGCCTGCTGCGGGTTGCCGCTCCTGTACGCCGGCGATCGTCCGGGCTTCGAGGCCGCCGCGCGGCGGCTCGCCGCGGAGGTCGCGCCCGGAGAGCGCTTCGTCGCGGTCGATCCCGGGTGCGCGCGCGCCGTGCGCGTCGAGTACCCGCGCGCGGGAGTGAGCGTGAAGACCCCGGAGCTGTTCGTCGATCTCGCGCGCTCTTCGCTCGATCGGCTGCAGCGATCGACGTCGGAGCGGCGGGTGCGCTACCACGATCCCTGCCAGCTCGGGCGCGGCCTCGATCGCTACGACGCGCCCCGGGAGATCCTCGCCCGCCTCACGGGGCGCCCGCCTGAGGAGTTCATCCACCGCCGCGAGCACGCCGACTGCAGCGGCGGCGGCGGCCTCCTGCCGGCGACGCGCCCCGCGTCGTCCGCCGCCATCGCCGACGCCAGGATCGCGGAGCACCGCGCGCTCGGCGGCGCGCTGCTCGTGACGCACTGCGCGCAGAGCCTCCGGCGGTTCAGGACGCGTGGCGAGCCGGCGGAGGACCTCGCGAGCCTCGTCGCGCGGGCCGTCGCGCCGCGATGACCGCGCCGCCGCCAGCCCTGGACGAGGCGCGCGGCGGCGCCGCGGGCCCGGAGGAGCGCGCGCCGCAGAAGCGGCGCACGGTCGCGGGGAGGCTCCTGGCGAGCTACCTCGTGGTGCTCGCCGCCTTCGCGCTGACCGTCGGCTGGAGCGTCCAGGCGCTGCGGGAAGCCTCGCGCGACGCGCAGCTGCTGCGCGCCGGGTACGTCCCGCTGCTGCTCCGCATCGGCGAGGTCCTGGCCGAGCAGAACGTCTTCAACGCCCAGCTCAACCACATCACCGCCGCGAAGAACCCGGGGGACGTTCGCGAGTGGATCGAGACGGCGAGGCGGACACGGCCGCTCGCCTTCTCGATCGTCAAGGACGCCGCGCGGGCGCTCGCCGGCGCCGATGAGAAGGCGATCGGCGGGGGCGCCCGCATCGGGCAGGCGGCCGCGTCGTCCGGCGTGCGCCGTTTCAGCGACGAGATCGCGGCCGAGGTGGCGGCCATCGAGCGGCTCGTCGGCGCCAGCCCGGAGCGGTTCAACCAGCTGTTCCAGGCGCTCGAGGTCGGCGACCGCAAGCTCGCGGAGCGCACGCGCGACGAGCTGGTCAAGCGCGAGGTCGAGGGCGCGCAGCGGCTGCGGGCGATCAAGAGCCGCGTCGACGACCAGATGGAGAGCCTCACCCTCGAGGCGAGGCGGCGCGAGGAGCGCTCGATGCACCTGCTCCTCGGGCTCGGCGTGCTGACGTTGCTCGTCGGCGTGATGATGTCGCTGTACGCGCGGCGCGTGCTCGCCCCGCTGACCGCGGTCACCGAGCGGGCCAACGCCGTCGCGCGCGGCGATCTCACCCCCAAGCAGGCGCTCGCGACGAACGACGAGATCGGCGAGCTCGCGACGACGTTCGAGGACATGGTCGCGGCGATCCGCCGGGCGCGCGCCGAGCTCGTGAACGCCGAGCGGCTGGCGGCGATCGGGAAGATGGCGGCGCACGTCACGCACGAGATCAGGAACCCGCTGTCGTCGATCGGGCTGAACCTCGAGCTGCTCGAGGAGGAGGTGGCGCGCGCCTCCGCCGCGGACACGCCTGACGCGGAGCTCCGGCCCGTGATGAAGGAGTCGGCGCAGCTGGTCACCGCCATCCGGGCCGAGGTGGACCGCCTGTCCCGCATCGCGGAGCAGTACCTCAGCGTCGCCCGCCGCCCTCGCCCGCGCCTGGAGCCAGAGCGGGTCGACGATCTGGTGCAAGAGCTCGTGGCGTTCGTGCGGCCCGAGCTCGACCGCGCCGGCGTCGCGGTCCGCGTCGAGGTGGAGGACGCGGGCCCCGAGATCCTCCTCGACGAGTCGCAGATCCGTCAGGCGCTGCTGAACCTGCTCCGCAACGCGCGCGAGGCGATGCCCAAGGGCGGCGAGATCGTCGTGAGCGTCAGCTTCTCGAGCGGCGCCGCGACCATCGCGGTCGACGACACGGGCCCCGGCGTGCCGGAGGAGCTGCGCGCGTCCATCTTCGACCCCTTCTTCACGACGAAGCAGCGCGGCACGGGGCTCGGGCTCGCGGTCACGCGGGACATCATCGAGGCGCACGGCGGCACGATCTCGTGCGAGCCGCGCGAGGCGGGGGGCACGCGGTTCCGGATCGCCCTGCCGGCCGGGGGCTCGCCGGTCCAGGGTCGCGCCGCGGATTCGGGCGCAATGCTGTGAGCCGCTCCGGCCGCGGCTCGATCGCGCGGCTTCGATGCGCACGTCCGACGCGGAGCCGCGGCGCGCAGGCTACTTCAGCATGTCCAGGTGCTCGAGGGCGAACCCCATGAGAAGGAAGCCCACGACGGCGAACAGGATCGCCGCGAGCACGTAGACGATGGTCCGAAACGTCCGCGGTGGCGGCGGCGCCGGAGGCCGCTGCTCGATCGGCTCCGGCTCCCCGGCGACGGTCGCCGCCGGGCTCATCGAGCCCAGGCTCGGCCGCACGGGCTTGTAGACGAGCGTCGGACCCTGCCCCGTCGACGACCCGCTGTCCTCGGAGAAATCCGGGAGCGTCCGCGGCGTCGCGGGGTGGGGCACGAGCTCTCCGGCCGCGTTGTTCAGCACCATGGTGCCGTTCGGGCCGGTCCATTGCCCGGGCGCCACCGCCGGCTGTCCGCCCAGCGCGCGCCCGCCAGGCGCGTAGGGCGGGGGCTGGCGATCGTTCTGCGTGAGCGGCGGAAGCTCCGCGAAGGGGTGGGCCGTCCGAACAGACTCGCCGTGCGGACGCGGCACGGTCTCGATCAGCGGTTGCGCCCCCGGGTCGGTCGCCGTGCGGATCAGGATGGGGTCGACCGGTGGAACCGGGAGCTTGACCGTGCCGGAGGACGGGGGCTTGACGGTCTGGTGCACCGGCGGGACGGGCGAGCCGCGCGCATTCCCGGGGGCGCTGCTCGCGGGCAGCGTGGAGACGGGTGAGCCGCTGACCGGATGGCTGGAGCTCATCGCCGGCCGTAGCTCTCGCCACGCGGCGAGCCCCTCGAGCGCGCTCTGGAAGCGGTCCGCGGGCTCCCGCGCCAACCCCTTCGCGAGGAACGCCTCGAGCCGCGGGTCGACCGGCCCGGCCATCGCCTCGGCCAGCGTCCGCGCGTTGGTCTTCTGCTTCATCTCGACCATGATGAGCAGGTTGCGCGCCAGGTAAGGCAGCTGGCCGCTCAGCGACTGGTAGATCATCGTGGCGCACGCGTAGATGTCCGCGCGATGATCGACCGTCTTCGCCTTGCCGATCTGCTCGGGCGGCATGAACGAGAACGTGCCCAGGCTCTGGCCCATCTCGGTCAGGGTCTCCGCTCCCATCTCCTTCGGCAGCTTGGAGATGCCGAAGTCGAGGATCTTGACGCGCTTCGACCCGTCGGGGCGCGTTTCGATGTACACGTTCGACGGCTTCAGATCGCGATGGATGATCCCGGCGCGGTGCGCGTCGGCGAGCCCCATCCAGACCTGCTCGATGATCGGGTGCAGCTCCTCGAAGTCGATCGGCCCCGTCCGCTTCAGCCGATCGATCAGCGACTCGCCTTCGAGCAGCTCGAACACGAGGACGATGCCGTGCTCGGGGTCCTCCTCGACGTCGAGGATCTCGGTGACGTGGTCGCTGTTGATGGATCCCGCGGCGCGCGCCTCGCGCCGGAACCGCTCGGCCGCGGACGATTTGGTCTTCGACTCGGCGCGCAGGAGCTTGATCGCCACCTGGCGGCCGGTGCGGATGTTCTCCGCGGCGAACACCTCGCCCATGCCGCCGCGGCCGAGCTGGCGGATGATGCGATACCGGTTCGCAACGACGGTTCCAGCTTCGAGCTCCAAGCGCGCCTCGCCACAGATTATCCTCCGTGCCGATGCGGGGGATCAAATTCTCCGGCGCGAACCAGGTGATCCGACCGTAAGCCGCGGGATGCCGGCGTCAGCGCTGCCCCTTGCGTCCGGTGTCGCCGCGTCGGTCGCAGGGGCACGGCCGCGCCCCTGCGCCGCCGCGGGGCTCACTCGTCTTCTTGCTGGCGGAGCTTCGCCATGACGTTCAGGTCCTCCAGCGTGGAGGTATCACCGGTCAGCTCTCGACCAGCGGCGACGTCCTTCAGGAGCCGGCGCATGATCTTGCCGCTGCGGGTCTTCGGCAGGGCGTCCGCGAAGCGGATGGCGTCGGGGCGCGCGAACTTGCCGATCTCCTTGGCGACGTGCTCGGCGAGCTGAGCCTGGAGCTCCGGCCCGGCCTTGCTCCCCGGCCGGAGCGAGACGAACACCACGAGCGCCTGCCCCTTGAGGTCGTCCGGACGACCGACCGCGGCCGCCTCTGCGACGGCGGGATGCGACACGAGCGCGCTCTCGATCTCGGCCGTCCCGATGCGGTGGCCGGCCACGTTGAGCACGTCGTCGATGCGACCGACGACCCAGTAATAGCCGTCCTCGTCCCGGCGAGCGCCGTCGCCGGTGAAGTAGCAGCCCTCGACGTCGCTGAAGTATTGCTTACGGAAGCGATCGTCGTCGCCCCAGACGGTGCGCAGCATCGACGGCCACGCCTGCTTCAGGACGAGCAGCCCGCCCTCGCCCGCCGCGACGGGCTTGCCGTCCTTCGTCACGACCTCGGGCACGACGCCGAACATCGGCAGCCCGGTCGAGCCCGGCTTCGACGACGACGCGCCGGGCAACGTGGTCATCATGATCGAGCCCGTCTCCGTCTGCCACCAGGTGTCCACGACCGGGCAGCGGCCGCCGCCGATGGTCCGGTGGTACCAGACCCACGCCTCGGGGTTGATCGGCTCGCCGACCGAGCCGAGCAGCCTGAGGCTCGACAGATCGCTCTTCGCGGGCCACTCGTCGCCCTGCCGCATGAAGGCGCGGATGGCCGTCGGGGCGGTGTAGAGGATGGTGACCCCGTGCTTCTCGATGAGCCTCCAGAAGCGGCCCCAGTCGGGGAAGTTCGGGGCGCCCTCGTACATGAGGCACGTCGCGCCGTTCGAGAGCGGGCCGTACACGATGTAGCTGTGGCCCGTCACCCAGCCGACGTCGGCGGTGCACCAGTAGATGTCGTCATCGCGCAGGTCGAAGACGTACTTCGTCGTGACGTGCGCGCCGACCAGGTAGCCGGCCGTCGTGTGGAGCACCCCCTTGGGCTTCCCGGTCGAGCCGCTCGTGTAGAGGATGAAGAGCGGGTGCTCGGCGTCGACGATCGTCGGCTCGCAGGAGGGCGCGGCCTGGGCGAGCAGATCGTGCCAGAAGACGTCGCGGCCCTCCGTCATCTGCACCTCGCAGCGCTCCTTGCCGAGGTGCTGGTACACGATCACGCGCGTCGCGCTCTTCGCCTCCGGCTGCGCGAGCGCCCTGTCGACGGTCGCCTTCAGCGGCACGACCTGCCCGCGCCGGTACGCGCCGTCCTGCGTGATGACGAGCTTGGCCTGGCTGTCGTGGATGCGATCGCGGAGCGCGTCCGCGGCGAAGCCGCCGAAGACCACGGTGTGCACGGCGCCGAGGCGCGCGCAGGCGAGCATCGCGACGGCCACCTCGGGGACCATGCCCATGTAGATCGCGACCCGGTCCCCCTTCTCGATGCCCAGCCGCTTGAGCGCGTTGGCGAGCAGCAGCGTCTCGCGGTGGAGCTGGGCGTAGGTCAACGTGCGCGTGGCGCCGTGCTCCCCCTCCCAGATGATGGCGGCCTTGTTCTTGGTGGCCGTCGTCAGGTGCCGATCGAGGCAGCTCTCCGTGACGTTGAGGGTGGCGCCGAGGAACCACTTGGCGTGCGGCAGGGACCAGTCGCTGGTCGTGGCCCACGGCGTGCGGAACACGAGGTCGCTCGCCTCCCGGCGCCAGAACGCGTCCGGCTGATCGATGCTCTCGCGGTAGAGCGCCTCGTAGGTCGCCTGCGCGCCGACGCGCGCACGACGCGAGAACTCGGCCGGAGGCTCGAACCGGCGCGTCTCCTTGAGCAACGACGTGATGGCATCTTGCGACATGGTCACCCCTTGAGGGGACGGCGGCGGCCGATCCCGACCTGCGTTGAGGGGACGGCGGCGGCCGATCCCCGACTGACGTTGAAGGGACGGCGGCGGCCGATCCCGACCTGCGTTGGAGGGGACGGCGGCGGCCGATCCCGACTGACACTGATTGAAGAGGACGGCAGCAGCCGATCCCCGGCCCATGCTCCCCGCTGGAGAGGACGGCGAACCACCTCCGACTCACCGCGAGGGCGTGCGAGGATACATCCGTCAAGCGGCAGAACAAGGATGGAACGAGCGGCCGGAATGGGCAGAGGCCGATCACCAGAACGCGTAACCGGCGTGCAAGCTGCCTCCCAGCTGCAGCAGCACGGCCGAGTAGAGCGTGACGTCGTCTTGGTCGTTGTTTTTGTAGCTGATGCCGCGCGACGACTGGAAGTAGCTGTCCAGCGAGACCCCGAGCAGCACGCCCCCGAGGTCGAGCTCGACGCCCACCTCGGAGAACACGAACGCGTTCACCCCGTCGGCCTTCTGGCACAGGCCATTGCAGATGTCCCCCTCCGGCGTCTTGATGCTGTCGAACTTCACGGAATCGTAGGTGAGACCGCCCCCGATCGAGCCCACGAACCGCCACGTCTGCCCAGGGGTCATCAGGCGGACGTTCAACCCGAGGCGCGTCGAGCCCAGCGTGTAACTGGCGTTCGGGTAAGCCGGGTCGTCCGACCCGGTCGCGATGTTCGCGTACTGGAGCATCACGTCGAACGCGGCGGGGGTGTTCACCCGGTAACCCACCCGGATCGAGCCGGCCCCGCCGCTGTTCGCCTCCGGCCTCGGGAATGCTCGCGGATGGCCGAGCGGCCAGAGCAATGACGCGGCGCCGATCACATAGTAGCCCTGCGGCGGGATCGCGAGGGGCACCGCCTTCGGCGGCGGGGGTAGGGGCGGCGTGAACGGCTGCGTCGCCGGGGTCGCGGGGGCTCTGTCCGGGACCAGCGAGAGGTTCACCCTCTTGTCGCGCTCGCCGCTCACCACGGTGACGCTCTGGTCGGCGCTCGCGTGACCCTCGGCTCGCGCGCCGATGCGGTGCACCCCCGGCCCGAGCTCCACGACGCGCGTCGCCGAGGACGAGGGGGGCTGTTCCTCGCCATCGATGAGCAGCGTGGCGGTCGGTGGACTGAGCTCGATCGTGAGACGGGCGAGGAGCGCGCGCATCTCCTCGATGGCGCTGCGCGCCGTCCTCTCGTCGCTCTCGTCCATCGTGTCGCGGTGCTGCGCGAGCGCGCGCTCGAGCGCCGCGATGGCCCTCGGGTAGTTGAAGAGGGCCTTCTCGGCGAGCGCGATGTTGAAGAGCGGGCTGGCCTTCGGCTTCTCGTTGTAGGCCGCCTCGAACTCGACGACCGCGGCCCGGTAGTTCCTGTCCTGGAACAGCTTGATGCCGTTCTCCATGTGCTGCCGGTACGGCTCGACCTGCGCGAGCGCCGGCGAGAGCTGCACCGTCAGGCCGAGCGTCGCCGCGCAGAGCGCGAGCGTGAGTCGTCCGTGCGATCTGCCCAAGCCCGCCTCAGTCGACCTTAAGCTGCAAGCCAGCCGCGACCCCCGGCGGCTTCGACGCCGTACCCGCCGGGGTGACCTGGGCCGGAGCGCCGGCCTTCGCGCCGGTGCCCGTGCCCCTGGGGCGCGCTGCGAAGGGGAGCGTCGCCGTCTTCTTCGTGTTCGTGCTCGTCTCGACCTTGGGCGCCGAGGTGGGCGCAGCGGGCGCCAAGGTGGGCGCGGCGGGCGCCGACGCCACGGCCTCGGCCGGCACCGGCGTCGCGGCCACAGGCAGCGGGTGGAGCAGGACCTCGATCGGGGACCTGCCGTCCTGGAGCGTCACCTCCTTGTCCACGGGCGTGTAGCCGGAGGCCTCGATCCGCACCCGCTTCGTCTCGCCCGTGAGACCGCGCAACATGCGGTCGGCGAGCGCGACGCCGTCGACGGTGAAGAGAGCGCCTTCCGCGTTCGTCCGGAGCTCCACGGAGACCTGGGCGGGCGGCGCAGGCGCGGTGGCTGCCGTGCCCGCCTCCGGCGAGCGGCGCGCGTGAAGGACCGCGCCGGTGAGCCCGCCAACCAGCGCCACCAGCGCCACCGCGACGAGCGCGAGCCGCCGCGGGTCGCGCGCGCCCGTCTGCCCGCTGCTCGACCAGCCCACCTTCGAGCCGCTGCCGTGCACCTCGAGCGTCGGATCCAGCCCGATGCTCGGATCGCCGGGCGTCTGCTTCGCCGGCGTCAGCCCGGACGCGCCAGGAGCGCTCGTCGTGTGCGCCCCGAGCTCATCGCTCGAGCTGCGCCGTGAAGCGAGGAGCCCGCCGGCGCCGGCGACGAGGGCGTCCAGGAAATCACGCGCGGAGGAGAACCTCGCCTCCCTGTCCCGCGTGAGCGCCTTCGCGATGACGCGCGCGATCGGCTCGGGGACGGCCGGGTTCCCCATCCGCACGTCCTGGGCGTCTTTCATGCAAATGTTGACGATCACCTGCTCGTACGAGCTGCCGCTGTGCGGTGGGTGCCCGGTGAGACACTCGTAGAGGATCGCGCCGGCGGCCCAGAGGTCGGTCCTGCCGTCGACGTCGGGCAGCGCCTGCGCCTGCTCCGGCGACATGTAGAACGGCGTTCCGAGCACCGTGCCCTGCCGGGTCAACGTGTGGGCCGGGGTGCCGTCGGTCCGGCGCACCTTCGAGATGCCGAAATCCAGGATCTTGGCGAAGTTGCGGTCGTCGTCGCGGTCGACAAGGAAGACGTTGTCCGGCTTGAGGTCGCGGTGGACGATGCCCGCCTCGTGGGCGCGGTGGAGGCCGCGGAGGAGCTGCGCGGTCACGTGGAGCGCCTCGCCGAGGTCGAGCCTGCCGCAGCGCCGGATGCGGTGGCCCAGGTCCTCGCCGCGGAGCAGCTCCATGACGAGGAAGGGGATGTCATCGGCGAAGCCGGCGTCGAAGATCTCGACGATGTGCGCGCTCTCGACGGCGCTCGCCGCCTGCGCCTCGCGGTGGAACCGTGCGACCGCGTCCTTGTTCTGCGCGAGCTCGGCGTCGACGAACTTCATCGCGACGCGCTTCCCGATGACGGTATTCACCGCCTCGTAGACCGTGCCCATCCCGCCACGCCCGATCGTCCGTACGATTTCGTACTTCTGCACCCGCTTTCCGACGAGCGCCCCCTCGACCGGCTGGGTCGCTGCGGCGGTGGTGTCGGTGCTGCTAGGCATGGCGGTTGCGACTTGGGGGAAGCGGACGAAGCCCGTGAAGCCCTATGGACGAACCGTATCAAAGAAAGCTGCGCCCCGTCCCCGCGCGGCAGCTTATCACCTCCACATGCCGGGGTGCACCTTCGCCGGCGGGGCCCCAGGGGTGCGTCCGGCGAGGTTCTCCGTCGCCACCTCGGCCACCCTCATCCGTCTCAGCGCGGCATGGGAGGTGCGTCCGCGCTCGGCGCCTCGCCGAGGCGCGGATCGAGCCCCCCCTGCTTGTCCAGGGCCGAGAGCTCGCTGAAGCCGCCGATGCTGGCTCCGTTGATGAAGATCTGGGGAACCGTCCGCTGGCCGGAGGCCTTGACCAGCCAGGCGCGGAGGTCGTCGCGGCTCTCCACGTTGATCTCCGTGAAGCGCACCTGCTTCTGCGTCAGCAGGCGCTTCGCCATGGCGCAGTATCCGCAGTAGTCGGTGACGTAGATGGTGACTTCGGCTGCTTGCATAGACATCTCGCCCTCTTTCCTTTCCCGGGGAGGCCAAAGATGCAAGCGCGCAGGGCGCTACGTTGCGGTAGGCTGCGCGCATGGCCGAGAAAGAGGGGACGATTCACCTCGATCGCTATACCAGCGACGCGAAGCAGGTCGTCGCCGGCGCACAGCAGATCGCAGACGAGCGCCAGCACGCCGAGGTCACGCCGCTGCACCTGCTCATGAGGTTGCTGGAGCGCGATCGGGGCGTGTCCGAGGTCTTTCGGCGGGCGGGAGCCGATCCGAACGAGGTGCTTCAGCTCGCCGAGAACGCGCTGAAGAAGCTGTCCAGGGCGGGGGGCAGCGGCGTCGCGTACGTGAGCCCGCGCCTGCTCGATCTGCTCGGGCGCGCCGAGCGGGAGGCGACCCGGGACAAGTCGGCGAACGTGGGCATCGAGCACCTGCTGCACGCGCTCGCCCAGGAGATCCGCGGGCCTGCGGGGGAGATCCTCTCCTCGTTCGGCATCGGTCCCGGCGCGTTCCGGCCGCACCTTGGCGCGCTGGAGTCGGCCTCGCGGGAGCCCTCGCCCTCGCCGGCCAGCGCGGCCGAGCCGGGTCAACCCGCGCCCTACACCCGCGATCTCGTCGCCGACGCGCGCGAAGGGCGGTTCGACCCGGTCATCGGCCGCGACGTCGAGGCGCGCCGCTTGCTGCAGATCCTCGAGCGGCGGTTCAAGAACCACCCCCTCATCGTCGGTGAGCCCGGCGTGGGCAAGACCGCGCTCATCCGGGGCCTGGCCGACCGGATCGCGCACGGCGACGTGCCCACGAACCTCGCGGGGGCCCACCTCTACGAGCTCGACACCGGCGCGCTCGTCGCCGGGGCGAAGCTCCGCGGGGAGATCGAGCAGCGCCTCAAGGTCCTTGTCGACCGGCTGCGCGGCGAGCAGGACGTCGAGAGCATCCTCGTCGTCGAGGATCTCGACGCGCTCTTCGGCCAGGGGGTGCAGGGCGCCGGCGTCGGAGAGCTCCTGAAGCCGCTCCTGTCGCGCGGGGAGATCCGGATCATCGCCACGACGACGCCCGAGGGCGTGCGCAAGATCAACGAGCGCGACCCCGGGATCATCCGGCGGTTCTCGACGATCACGCTGGAGGCGCCGAGCATCGATCAGGCGACGGAGATCCTGCGCGGGATCGCCACGAAGTACGAGGCCCACCACCGCGTCCGCGTGGGGGAGAGCGCCATCACCTCGGCGGTCGCGCTGGCCAAGCGGTACATCTCGGACCGCGCGCTCCCCGACACGGCGGTGGACCTGCTCGACGAGACGTCCGCCCGCAAGCGGGTGGAGGTCGACGGCGTGCCGGCCGAGCTCGACACGCTGACCCGGCGGGTCGACGCGCTCCGCGCCCAGATCGCCGCGCTCGCCGACGACGACGACAAGCTCAGCGTCCAGACCCGCGCGCGCCTGGAAGCCGAGCTCGCGGAGATCGAGCCGAAGGCGTCGTCGATGCGCAGCCGCAACGCGTCGCGTCGCGGCGTGATCGCGGCGTGTCAGTCCATTCGACGGGAGCTCGTCGCCGCGACGGAGGCGCTGAAGGCCGCCCAGCGCGACAAGGCGTTCGCCAAGATCGGCGAGCTCGAGCACGTCACGCTCCCGGAGATCAGGCGGCGGCTCCAGGCCGCCGAGGAGGCCGCGCAGCGGGAGGGGGTCGCGCCGACCTCGAACGTCGTCGCGGAGTCGGACGTGGCGGCGACGCTCAACGACTGGACCGGCATCCCGGTGGCCAAGATGCTCGAGGGCGAGGCCGAGAAGCTCCTCAAGATGGAGGCGCGGCTCGCGCAGCGGGTGGTGGGCCAGGACGAGGCCGTGCGCGCGATCGCGAAGGCGGTGCGCCGCGGGCGCGTGGGCCTGCGCGATCCGGGCAAGCCGATCGGCTCGTTCCTCTTCCTCGGGCCGAGCGGCGTCGGCAAGACGGAGCTCGCGAAGGCGCTCGCCGAGTTCCTGTTCGACGACGAGCAGGCGCTGACGCGCATGGACATGAGCGAGTTCATGGAGCGCCACATGGCGCAGCGCCTGATCGGGGCGCCCCCGGGCTACGCGGACAGCGAGCAGGGCGGCTTCCTCACCGAGGCGGCCCGGCGCCGGCCGTACAGCGTGCTCCTGTTCGACGAGGTCGAGAAGGCGCACGCGGACGTGTTCAACCTGCTGCTCCAGATCCTCGACGACGGCCGGCTCACCGACGGCCGCGGGCGGCTCGCCGACTTCTCGAACACGGTCGTCATCATGACCTCGAACATCGGGTCGAAGCGCGTGCTCGAGACCGACGCGAAGCTCTGGGCCACGGAGGACGGGCGCGAGGCGATCCGCGACGTCCTGCTCGAGGAGCTGCGCGGCTTCTTCCGGCCCGAGTTCCTGAACCGCGTCGACGACATCGTCGTCTTCAAGGCGCTCAGCAAGGAGGATCTCCGGGGCATCGTCGACATCCAGCTCCGTCGCCTCGAGCAGCTGCTCACGGACAAGGACATCCGCCTCGCCCTCACGGACGCCGCGAAGGCCCGGCTCGTCGAGCTCGGTTACGAGCCGAGCCTCGGCGCTCGCCCGCTGAAGCGGGCGATCCTGCGCGAGCTCCAGAACCCGCTCGCCGAGACCATCCTGGCCGGCGGATACCAGCCCGGCCAGACGATGCAGGTCGACGTGGCCGACGAGAAGTTCGTCTTCACCAAGGCGTGAGGGCGAACGAAGCGCTCGACGCGCGCTTCACGCGCCGCGGCCGTCCGCTATCGGGCGCGACGCTGGCGACTGCCGGGCGCGCGGCCTGTGCAGCGCTCTGTCTCGGGCCTCCAGGGCGTTGCTGCCGGCGCGGGGCCGCAGGGGATTCTCCAGGTGAACCAGGGCGAACCGGGGCGAACCGCGCGATGACAAGAGAACTGAGCGACGCCGCCGCGAATCACTTGCCAAGCCGGAGAAGGTCCGTATACTGCCGCTCCCTCGCTCACAGGCCCTCAGATCGAGGGCCATTTGCGTGGCGTATCGTGAGGGATCGCGGTCCCCAGGTTGAGGAAGACGCACCATGTACGCGGTCATCAAGACGGGCGGCAAGCAGTATCGGGTCGCCGAAGGTCAGAAGCTCCGGGTGGAGAAGCTCGTCGGCAATGCCGGTGACAAGGTCACCTTCAGCGAGGTGCTCCTCGTCGGCGGTGACTCTCCCAAGATTGGCAAGCCCCTCGTGAGCGGCGCCTCCGTCGCGGCCGAGATCACCGGGCAGGACCGCGGCAAGAAGATCGTGGTCTTCAAGTTCAGGCGCCGGAAGAACTACCGCCGCAAGAACGGCCACCGTCAGCCGTACACCGAGCTCAAGATCACCGGCATCACCGCCTAGCAGGAGAAGTAGAGATGGCTCACAAAAAAGGCGGCGGCTCCTCCAGGAACGGCCGCGACTCAAGCGCGCAGCGTCGTGGGGTGAAGGTGTACGCCGGGGCGCCCGTGCGCGCTGGCAACATCCTGGTCCGGCAGGTCGGTTCCTCGATCCACGCTGGCCACAACGTCGGCACCGGCCGCGACTTCACGCTCTTCGCCCTCGTCGACGGCGTCGTGACGTACGAGTGGAAGTCCAACACCAAGAAGCAGGTGTCGGTCTACCCCGCTTCCTGAGCCTTCCTCACTGGGAGGGCGTCCTGATCCGTCGCATCACGTCCCGCCTGCTGCGCTCCACGCGCTTCCGAGCTACTCAAGCGCGGTGACGACCTACAAGCTCCTCGCCCTCGACGTCGACGGCACCCTCGTCCGTCGTGATGGCTCCATCCACGAAGAGGACCTCCGCGCCATCCAGCGGCTCCAGGACGCCGGCGTCCCCGTCTCGATCGCGACCGGGCGCCTGTACTCGGGGACGCGCGAGGTCGCGCGGCGGATCGGCGTGGTCGGTCCCATCGCGTGCGTCGACGGCAGCCACATCGTGCACACCGAGGGCGACGCGCACCTGTACTCGCGGACGATCTCCGGCGCCGAGGCGTCCCTCCTGCGCTCGATCACCGAGCGGCACGCGACGGCGTCGTTCCTCTTCGCGCAGGACAGCATCGTCCACGACGCGACCGGCGCGCCGCACGTCCACTATGTCCGGGGCTGGTCGCACGCCATCGCCGAGGTCGAGCGCGTCTCGTCGCACCCGTACTGGGAGCACGAGCACGGCCTGCTCGCGCTGGTGGCGATCGGGACCGAGCTCCAGGTCGCGGCGGCCGTCGAGGAGGTCCGGTCCGAGCTCGGTGAAGCGGCCTTCGTCGTCTCGTTCCCCTTCCTGCGCGACGATCAGAGGAGCATCTACGCGATGATGGTCCGCGCCGCAGGATCGACGAAGGGGACCGCGATCGCGTGGCTCGCGGAGCACCACGGCTGTGAGCTGTCGGACGTGGTCGTCGTCGGCGACTGGCTCAACGACGTGCCGATGTTCGAGGTCGCGGGGCGGTCGTTCGCCATGGCGCAGGCGCCCGAGCACGTGAAGCATGCGGCGACGGACCGCCTGAAGGCCGACGGCCTTGTGGGCGGCGGCATCGCGGAGGCCATCCGCCGCGCCTTCGGTCGCTGAGCGCTGGCGGATTGCGGGGCGGCATCGCGGCGGAAGCCATCCGCCGCGCCTTCGGTCGCTGAGCGCTGGCGGATTGCGGGGCGGCATCGCGGCGGAAGCCATCCGCCGCGTCGTCGGTTGCTGAGCGCTGGCGGACGGCGAGCGCCGGGAGGGCAGCGGAGGAGCGCCGTTCCGCGCTCCCCACGCTCGCTGCTGCGCGTCAGGCCTTGCGCTGCGCTGCCGGCTGCGCCGCCGCGGCGAGCTGCTGCTGCTGCTGCTGCAGGTACTGAGCGACGGCGCGCGACCGCTCGATGGCGAACTGCTTGACCTCCTTGTTCGGAGAGCCAGCGAGCGCATTCAGCAACTTTGTCACCTTCTCGAGCTGGCGCGACTGGAACAGCGCCTCGAAGTAGTTGTTCGCCAGGCGCACGTCGCGGCTCATCTTCGCCTCGTGCGGCTGGAGCAGACGGACCACCGCCTCGAGGTCGTTCTTCTGCCCGTAGAGCGCCGACAGGCAGAGCAACGCCAGCGGGTTGTCCGGGTTCTGAGCGACCGCCTTCTTGGCGTACTCGACCGCCTTGTCCCGCGTCTCCTCGTTGGCCGCGTAGAAGCCCTGGATCGCGATGTACGGCGCTGCCGTCTTCTTGTCGGCCGAGAACTTCTCGACCGCGGCGACAGCGCTCGCCTCGTCGCCGCGCTGCTTCTCGTGCTGGAAGAGGTAGGCCCACGCGTCGATACAGTCCACGTCGATCGCGATCGCCTTCTCGATGAACTCGCGCTCCTTCGCGTCGTCCTTGCGCGCCTGGTAGAGCTTCGCGAGGTGCAGCGAGGGGTAGGGGTTGTCCTTGAGCAGGTTCTGCGCGCCCTTCAGCGTCCCCTCGGCCTTGTCGTGCTTGTCCTGCGAGAGCTGCGCGATGCCGAGCGCGAGCCAGTCGTCGCCCGTGCCGCCCTTCGCGACCACCTTCGAGAGCACCTGCTCGGCGCGCGCCAGCCGGTTGTGCTTGAGGAGCTCCTGCGCGTAGATGCGCCCGCGGTTCAGGTCGTCAGGCTGCTCGGTCCAGTGCTTCTCGAGCCCCGCGAGCAGGTCCTCCAAGCCGATCGCGATAGGGCGCCCCTGATCGTCCTGCACCTGCACGGCCGGCCCGTTGAAGCCGAGGAGCTGCCACATCTGCTCGAGCGTCACCGCCGCGGGACCCTGCTCGAGGAGACCCTTCAGCTCATCGGTCGGCTTATTCATCGGGATGACGATGAGCGCGTTCCCCGGCACGCCGTTCGGAAACGCGCTCACGGGCGCGACGATCGCCGCCCCTCCGGTGATGTTGAGCCCAGCTGCCTGCTGCTGTCCGTTGGTCGTCATCGTCGATGCTCCGAGATCTCTCCCCCACGCGCGTCGAGGCGCAGGAATCGCCCAGCCTCGCCCCGGTACCCTACGCGCCGAAATGATGGGGGCAGTAGTTCGTGTAGAAGGGGCGCGAACGCTAGCAGGGAGGGCCCAGCCGGGCAACGGGGGAGCTCGAAGCGCGCGGGGTCTCACCGCCGTCGAGGCCTTCGGGCCGAATGAAGCTCCACCCGTGATTCCACCCGTGATTCCACCCGCGCATCCGCCCGTGATTCCACGCGTCGCGACCGTGAAACCTGCCGCTGACCTTGCCGTCGTCCCCGCGCCTGAAGCCGGCTGCGCTGCGGCTTGCGTCGCCGTCGTCGCCTCGCGGTCGCTCGTGTGATCCCTGTCGTGCTCGCTGTCGCTATCGCCGTCACGGACGCCCATGTCGCTCGCCTTCTCGGGCGCCGTCCTAGTCGAGCCGTGGGCCGGCGGCGAGGGGCGCCTCGAGCGCGCGCGCCGAGCCGGAGCGCGCCGGCGCGCCGCGCAGCCGCTCCGCGAGGTGGGTGCGGCGCTCCTCACGGCGGGTCTCCGCCAGCGCCAGCGACACGGCTCGAGGATCCGCCACGAGCACCACGAGCCGCTTGCCGCGGGTCACCGCCGTGTAGATGAGGTTCCGCGAGAGCATCACGAAATGCTGGGTGAGGATCGGCACGATCACCGCCGGATATTCGCTCCCCTGGCTCTTGTGGATGCTCGTCGCATAGGCGAGCGTCAGCTCGTCGAGCTCCGCTTCCTCGTAGCTGACCTCGCGATCGTCGAAGCGCACCTGGAGCTTCCGCTCCTCGGTGTTCACGTCCGTGATGAAGCCGACGTCGCCGTTGTACACCTCGCGGTCGTAGTCGTTGCGGAGCTGCATCACCTTGTCGCCGAGCCGTAACGTCCGCGCGCCGCGCGTGACGCTCGGGCCCTCGGGGTTCAGCGCCGCCTGCAGCCGCGCGTTCAGGGTGATCGCCCCCGCGTCGCCCTTGTGCATCGGCGTCAGGACCTGCACGTCGCGCCGCGGATCCAGCCCGAACCCCTTGCCGATGCGCTCCGTCACGAGGTGGAGGATCAGATCCGCCGCCGCCTCGGCCTCGATCCGCTCGATGACGTAGAACTCGCCGCCGGGCCCGCGCGCGCCCTCCGGCGGCTCGCCGTCGTGGATCCGGTGCGCGTTCCGGACGATGAGGCTGCCCTCCGCCTGCCGGAAGATCTGCGTGAGCCGCGCCGTGGGCACCTCGCCCGAGGCGATCACGTCCCGCAGCACCGCGCCCGGCCCCACCGACGGGAGCTGATCGACGTCGCCCACCAGCACGAGCCGCGCCGCGTCGGACGTCGCCTGCAGGAGCGCGTCGGCGAGCGCCAGATCGAGCATCGAGGCCTCGTCGACAACGATCGCCCCGGCCTCGATCGGCCGGCCCCTCTGGCGGCCGAACTTGCGCTGCTTCGGGTCGAACTCGAGCAGGCGGTGGAGCGTGACCGCATCGCGCCCCGTCGCCTCGCTCATCCGCTTGGCGGCGCGGCCCGTCGGCGCGGCGAGCCGCACCGGGAGCCGGGCGCGATCGAAGAGCGACAGGATGGCCCGGACGATGGTCGTCTTGCCCACGCCCGGTCCGCCCGTGATGACCAGCACCTTGTTCCGCGCCGCCTGCGCCACGGCGTCGCGCTGCGCAGGCGCCAGCGAGACCTTCGTCTTCTCCTCGAACGCGGCGATCGCCGCGTCGACGCCCTCCACGAGGCGCGCCTCGGGCGCCGCGTCGTCCTCGCCGTCGCCCAGCAACGAGCGCATCCGGCGCGCGAGCCGCACCTCGGCCTCGTAGAGGTCCTTCGGGTAGACGGCCACCTCGCCGGTCTCGAGCGTCTCGATCCGCACGTGGCCGCTCGCCACGAGCGCGTCGATCGCGCCGTCGACCTCGGCTGCGTCGCGCTCGAGCATCGTCGCGGCGAGCTCCGCGAGCTCCGGTCGCGTCGCCAGCGTGTGCCCGCGCGTCGACAGATCCACGAGCGTCTGCAGCACGCCCGCCTGCGCCCGCTCGGGCGAGTCGGCCCGGACGCCGATCGAGCGCGCGATCCGGTCGGCGGTCTTGAAGCCGATGCCCCACACGTCGAGCGCGAGCCGGTACGGGGAGCGGGAGACGACGTCGATCGCGTGGGGGCCGAACCGCTTGTAGATGCGGCTCGCCAGCGCCGGGGAGGCGCCGTGCGCCTGGAGGAAGATCATGATGGCGCCGATCGCCCGCTGCGCCGCCCACGCCTTCGCGACGGCCTGCGCTCGCCGCTGGCCGAGCCCGGGGACCTCGGCGAGCCGCTCCGGCGACCGGTCGAGGATCTCCAGCGTCTCCGCGCCGAACGCCTCCACGATCCGCTTCGCGTACGCCGGGCCGATGCCCTGCACCATGCCGGACCCGAGGTAGCGCTCGAGCCCATCGAGCGTGGCGGGGGCGATCGGCAGCAGCGTCTCGACCTTGAGCTGCTCGCCGTGCTTGGGATCGCGCTCGTAGCGCCCCGTCGCGCGCACGCGTGTGCCCGGGCCGACCTGCGGGAACACGCCGACCCAGACCTCCGGCAGGGCGCCGGGGGTGACCTCCACCCGCAGCACCCGGAAGCCGCTCGACTCGCTCTCGTAGGTGACGCGAACGACCTCTCCCTCGACCGTCGCCGGCCCGTTGCCCGCCGCCTCCCGGGCCGAGAAGAGCTTCTGCTGGCCCCCGCCGCCCGGCTGCCGCTCGCCGGTCCCGCCGGTGCGCTCGCCGCGATCGGGATGGCGCGGCGCGTCGTCCGGCCCCGGCGGCGTCGCCGTCGCGGCTGCCCCCCGGGCTGCCCGATCGGGGCGGCCGCTCCGCTGGGACGGTTGCACGAGGGCAGCATGTAGCCGCCGGCGCGGCGACGGCAACGCCCTCGTGCGCGGACGCGAGCGCCGCCGAAAAACGTCGCGTACCACCGCACAACATCGCGCACCGTCACGCCAGGCAAGCCTCGCGCTGAACGTGCGTCGCGTGGAACGCGCCCGCGCCAGCGCGGGGGCCACGGTTGGCGTCGCTCCGTCGTCCCAGTATAGTGGCGCGCGATGGGGCGCAGCAGCTTGGTTTCCGTCCTGTGCGCCCTCCTCCTCGCGGGCTGCGCCGGGAGGGCGCCGGAGGCGGCGCGCTCCAAGGACAGCCTGCTTCGCGTCGCCTCCACGGTGTCTGCCGAGCAGCGCGGCGGCGCGCCGCCGCCCGGGACACCCGAGGAGGAGGCTGCGCTCGCGGACGCCCACGACACGGAGGTCGACGACGACGGCGGTGAGGTCGATGACGGCCTGGAGCTGCCGGCGGATCCCGGCACCGGCGCGCGGGTCCACTCGCCGCTCGCGGCGATGACCGAGGCCCAGATCGAGGAGCTGTTCTCGAAGGATCCCGCGGCGCTCGGGCCGATGTCGCTGGGCGCCACCAACGCGGGCGCGCTGTTCAACGGCGTCCGGATGCCCGAAGGCGATCGGTGGGAGCTCGTGGATCCGGCCCACGCCTGGGGGACGCGCGAGACGGTCGACGCGCTCGACCGGGCGATCGCCGAGGTGCACCGGCAGTTCCCGGCGAGCCCGAAGCTCTATATCGGGCACATCAGCGCCCGCGACGGCGGCCGCCTCTCTCCCCACAAGAGCCACCAGGCCGGGCGCGACGTCGACATCAGCTATTTCCTCGACGCGCGGCACCGCTGGTACCAGCGCGCCACGGCGGCGAACCTCGATCGGGAGCGCACCTGGGCCTTCGTCCGGGCGCTCATCACCGAGACCGACGTCGAGCTCATCCTCATCGACAGCAGCGTGCAGCGGCTGCTCAAGGAGCACGCGCTGAAGATCGGGGAGGACAAGGACTGGCTCGACGAGGTCTTCCAGCTCGGGTCGAGGAAGCCGCGCCCGCTCATCCGCCATGCCCGGGGGCACGCGAACCACATCCACATCCGGTTCTACAGCCCCATCGCGCAGGAGTCGGCCGCGCGCGCATATCCGCTGCTCGTGAAGCGCGGGGCGATCAAGCCCGCGGCGCAGTACGTGCGCCACACCGCGAAGAAGGGGCAGACCCTGGGCTCGCTGGCCCGGCAGTACGGCACCACCGTGGAGGCGATCAAGCGGGCCAACGGCCTTCGAACCACGGCGATCCAGGCGAAGCGCGTCTACAACATCCCGCGGCCGTCCAGCGGCCCCGCCGCGCCGCCGCCGAAGCAGGTCGTCGTACCGCCGCGGAGGCTGCCCCCGCCCAAGGCGGCCGACGCGCCCCCGCCGCCGGCGCGCCAGCCCGGGCCCGCGCTGGACGGCTGAGCGGCGGGAGGCGCGCGCCGCGCTCTCCGGAGGCGCGCGCCACGCCCTCCGGCCTGGCCGCGGCGCGGCGAGCCGCAGGAGGCCGCGGCCTCAGTGCTTCACGTCGACGACGAGCCGCGCCGGCTTTGTCAGCTCGAGGACGCGGTACCGGTTCGGCGACGAGACCCCGAGCACCCACGTCACCTCGGCCTCGAAGTCGCACGTCCGCTCGATCTCCCGCGTCACGCCGAGCGCGAGCTTCCGCTCGCGGAACGGGACCGTGGCGTTGCCCGCGTCGTTGTGCGCCGCCGCGGGGGTCATGCGCACCGCGAGCCATGCGTCGCCAGCGATCTCGGTGGCCTCGCCCGAGCCGCACTGGCGCACCGGCTTGTCGATGTAGTCGATGTGGTAGCCCGGCACCGCGTCCCCCTCGAACTCGAACACGATGCGATCGTAGTGCTCGTGCCGGGCTGCCCGCACGTCGCGCAGGACCGCGACCTTCGCGCCGGCGCGCGGCTTGTCGGTGGCGCCCGCGGTGCCCTCGAACACGTCGGTGCTCGTGGGATCGGCCTCCTTGGGGGGCCGCGGCGTGGGCGGCTCGTCGTCCACTGCCGGCTCGGCGGAGGCGCGCGTGTCGATCGGCGTGACGTTCGGCATGGGCTGGGCAGGCTCGCTGCCGGCGCCGTTGCGGCAGCCCGCGGCGAGCGACACGGCGGCGGTTGCGAGCAGCAGGGCGGCGGTCCTCATGAGGTCCCTTCCATGGCGCTGCGGCCTCCGCTCGTCCACCGCGACGCGATCACCGCGACGCGAGGGCCGCCGCGTCGCGGCGCTCGCGCGGGCGGGGCGGCCAGCGCGCGGCGAGGATCACCGCGCCGAGGTCCGCGCTCGGCTCAGGATGGCCGCGAGCCGGGGCACGATCTCGTCCACCGCGCGCTCGCCCTTCACCGACCCCTCGATGCGGAGGGGCGTTCCACGGCCGTCCTCGCTGGGCACGACGAAGAGCGGGATCATCTCCGACGCGTAGCCGGCCTCGGCGAGCCGATCCCGATCGCGGTCGAGGTCGAACTCCAGCAGGCGCAGCGCGGGCAAGACCGCGTCGAGCTGGCCGGCTTTCACGGCGTCGTGGAACCTCGTGCACGGCTCGCACCAGGTCGCGCCCACGTAGACGACGAGCTCGCGGCCGTCCCGCCGGGCGCGCTCCCGCGCCTGCTGCACCAGCGCGGTGATCTCGCCGCCCTCCGCCGCCGGCTCGACCTCGGCCCGCTGCGCCGCCGGCCGCGTGGCCCCGCTCCCCGCGGCCGGCTGAGAGGGCTCTTCCCGCGAGCAGCCGAGCAGCGCCGCGAGACATAGAACCAGCCCGGCGCGAGCCGGCCCCTTCCTGGCATGATCGTTCACGTCGTCGCTCGCCTCCCGGCCACCGTCATTGCTCAGCGCGGAGCGCGCTGCCACCTCAGGGCAGCACGAGCTTGATCGGGAATACGTAGCCGACGTTGACGGGCCTGCCCTGGTAGGTGACCGGCTGGTAGCGGCTCGCTGCGAGCGCGGCGAGGACCGCCTCGTCCATGTGGGGTACGCCCTTGACGATCCGGCAACCGGTGAGGCTGCCGGCCGTCGTCACCACGCACTTCGCCAGGACCGTCCCCTCGACGCGCGCCTCCAGCGCCTCGCGCGTGTAGACCACCGCGGGCGCCGAGAGCGGCACGGGGCGCGTCATCCCCTCCTGGAAGCTCAGGATCTCGGGGGCGACCGGCGCCACGGCCGGCGCGGGACTCGGAGGCTCTGGCAGGACGGCCGCCCTCGGCGCAGCGCCGGGCTCGGCAGCGCCCGCCATCGCGGGATCCGGCTGGTCAGCGCCGGCCGCGACAGCGCCGTCCGTGGGGGCCCCGGGCTCGGCAGCCGTGATGGCGGTGCCGGGCTCGGCGGGCGCCGGTTCTGCTGGCGGAGCTGGCTCTGGAGGCGCGCTGGCCGTCCGCGAGCCCGGCGGGGCCGCCGGGAGGATCGTCGCGAACGCCTCGAGCTCCGCCGAGGCGGTCTCGTCCTCGGGGCGTACGACCAGCACGGCCGGCCTGTAGCCGGGCTTGGTCAGCTGGAGCCGGTACTCGGCCCTGCTCCCGGCGCCCTGCAACACGAGCCGGCACGGCGTCGCCAGGCAGACCTCCGTCCCACGGTCCGACACACGGGCGCCGGGCGGGGCGCTCTCGATCCTCACGATCCTCAACTCGGCCGCTGCGACGGGCTCCCTGTCCGCCGATGCCTCGACGGGCACGGCGATCGGCACAGGGGCGGCCTGGACGGCGGCGCGGGGGCTCGCGGCGTCCGCCCCGCGCCTGCCGAGCGCCAGCACCAGACCCCCACCGACGACCGCCGCCACGAGCGCCACCAGATAGAGGGACACCGTCGAGTGACGGGGCGGGGCGACGGAGCCGCTGAAGGTCGCGGGGGCCTGCGGCGGAGAGAGCGAGTCGCGCTGCGGCGAGCGAAGCGACACGGTCGGCTCGCCCGGAGAGGGCGAGAGGGCCGAGATGCGGGGCTCCGAGATCGTCGGCACGGAGGGCAACGGGCCCCAGGGCTGTGGAACGGACAGGCGGTCGGGGATCGAGGCCCGCGAGGCGTCGGTCGGCTCGCCCACCGCGCTCTTCAGCGCGGTGAGACACTCCCTCATCGACTGGAAGCGCCTGTCCGGGCTCTTCTCGAGACAACGCATCACGATGGCCACCATCGCCGGCGATACGAGCGCGCCTTGGGCGTGCTCGGCGAGCGGCGGCGGCGGCTCGCTGACGTGGGCCATGAGCGTCGCCGAGGCCACCTTCTTGTCGAACGGCGCCTTGCCGCAGAGCATCTCGTAGAGCAGGACGCCGAGCGCATAGATGTCCGCGCGCGGCGAGACCTCGTGGCCCATCGCCTGCTCCGGAGCGGTGTACTTGGGAGAGCCGATGAACAGGCCCTTCTGGGTCAGGTCGTCCAGCTGTCCCGAGACGTCCTTGACCAGGCCGAAGTCGAGCACTTTGACGAAGTCCTTCTCGTCACCTTGGTCGACGAGGAGCACATTGCTCGGCTTGAGATCCCGGTGCACGAGATCGAGGCCGTGCGCCTCGGTGAGCGCGCGGCAGATCTGCCGCGCGATCCGGCTCGCGCGCGCCTCCGGCAGCGCGCCCTCGTCGTGGAGCACGCGGTGGAGCGTGCGTCCAGCGATATACTCCATCGCGATGAAGTATATCCCACGAGGATCGTCCCGGCCGTAATCGAAGACGGTGACGGAGTTCGGGTGGGTGAGCCGCGCCGCGGTTGAGGCCTCGCGCGAAAAGCGTCGGAAGAACTCCGGATCTTGCTCGAAGCGCTCATCGGGGAGGAGGAGCTTGAGGGCGCAGATCCGACCGAGCGCGAATTGCTCTGCCCTGTAGACCTTGCCCATCCCCCCGCGCGCGATGAGCGAGATGATCCGATATCGATCGGCGATCGTCGCGCCGATGAGGGGGTCTTGACCGTTGCTCCGGGCCGCACCCATGGTCGTCACTATAGCTGCGAGGACGGGTGCACGGCTACCCCAACTCGTGTGTCCTGGCCGACTGCGCAGATGTAGATCAACGATGCGGCTTGGATCGTCCGGGGGGGCGGAGCGCGATCGACGCGGCGAGTTGCCGGCGCGTTTTCATGATGGCCTCGCCATTCGGGTTCGGAGCGGTTAACCAGCGAGCGCCGAGATATTACGATCCGGTTTCACACCGCCTCGCCCCGCGCGCTGCCCGGCGCGGGGCGACTCTCCACCGGCGCGCGCGTCACAGCGCGGCGACATCGACGTCGACCTCGCGCGGCTCCTCGGTGACGCCGCCGCGCGTGACCTCGGCGCCCAGGATCGCGCCCACTGTCAGGGTCAGGGTCACCTCTCCGCTCGTGAGGGGCGTGGCGACGTACTTCCAGCGCAGCCGTACGCTGCCGCCTCTCTCCCCCTCTGCCGAGAGCGCCTCCGCGGCGCGCCGCTCGATCTCCGGCGCCGCGAGCGCGGTCCGGAGCCGATGGCCACTCGCGGCGATGGCAGGCCACCGGATGAGGGCGCGGTTGAATGTCCCATCGAGCGTGTGGGTCACGACCGCGCGGTGCCCCTGGACCCGGACACCGTTGACGGCCCGGAACACGAACGTCTTGTAACGATGGACCTCCGGCGCGCTCGACGCCGTCCCGTCCTGATCCTCGCGCAGCGTCCTCCGCTGCACCACCGCCCCGATCTCGTCGTTCGGTATGCCCCAGCCGTTCAGGCGCGCCAGCGCGTTCCGCCGGAGGAGCGCCTCGTCCGGCGAGGTGCGCGGCCCGCTCGGCGTCTTTCGCAGGACGAGCACCTGGCCCTGCGTCGGGTCCTTCTCATAGGTCCAGTCCGCCGACTCGTGCTCCGTCCGGCGTCCCAGCTCACCTAGCGGCGTGAACGGTTGATCGGCCCCGATGAGCGAGCGCTGGATGAGCGCGTCATCGAACGAACGCAGCGTCAGCCGGGCATCCGGGAGCTTCGCGGCGGGCGCCGTGGCGATCTCCCGCGAGTTGAACGTGAACCCCTCGAGCGCCTGCGCGGCCGCGGCTATCTCGCCGTCGTCGCCGCCCCCTTCGGTCGCGACCTCGGGCGCCCCGCAGGCGATGAGGGTCATCGAGAGCGCGGCCCAGAAACCAATCGTTCGCGTCGTCATCGTCATGTCTCCTGTCGTTCGAATTCCTCGGGCAACACGCGTCGTTCGTCGTTCATCCGCCGGGCAACACGCGCCCGTGCGAGGGGTCGCAGCCGGCGATGTAGTAGATGGTCGAGCCGGTCTTCAGGCCGGTGTTCTTCCGGTCGCGCCACCCGCCGTACTCGTACATGAGCTCCCGCGACGCGAACGACGAGCCGAAGACGATGGAGACGGGGCAGTCGTCGTCGTTGCTGAACGCGCTGTCGTCGTACGCCTCGTCGATCCAGTTCTCTCCCACCCCGTTCGAGATGGAGCTGATCGAGTAGTCGCCCACATAGTCCTTCACGTGATTGCCGCACGACGAGTCGCCGTGGAACGCGTTCCACATCGTCATGGTGCTGTCGGTGGTCGTGATCTGCTGCCGGTACCCGCCGTTCTTCCACACATCGTAGTCGCCCGACTGGCACGCTTTGACGACGGCGATCTCGAGATCGCCGCTTGTGCCCGGGTTGCCGAAGAGCATGTTCTCGTTCGTCAGGACGCCGCAATCGTAGCTGCCGTTGCCCATGACCAGGCCGCTGTAGGCGGGCGTCGACGAGCTCCCGGCGTCGTGCCAGCCGTGCGTGTGGATGAAGACGACGTCGGCCTCGTCCGCGCCCGCGCCGGACGCCATGTCGTTCGACGAGCAGGCGCAGGACGCCGCCTGGCTCGAGTCGGTCCAGTAGCTCCCGCGGGCGCTCGTGTTGTTGCGCGTCGAGACCTCATCCCAGAGCGAGACCGAGTCGAGGAGGGTGAACGTGCTCGCGAACGCGGCGGCGGTGCTCGTGTGCACCGAGTGCGACAGGCTTGTGTCGTCCTCGCACTCTCCGGCGTGCCCGAAGCTCGCGATCCCGTAGACGTGCGTCTCGTGCTGCGCGCGCGCCGTCGACGGCATCGCGAGCAGGCACCCGAGCAGCGGAACCCCTGCGAGGACATGGGACAATCGCCTGTTGCTCATACGCTCGACTCCTTCGTTGTCTCGATCGGTGGATGTCCGCCGCGGCCCGGCGCACAGCGCGCGCTGCCCGGCCACGTCGCCGCAGGACCGCGGGCGTGGACCCGCGCCGGGCAGCGCCGGCGGGCGTCGGCGCGCCGCGCTCCGTTCCGCGCGGTCGCACGTGGTTGACGTCGACAACGGCGTCGACCGCGACGCCGTCGCCAACGCACCCGACGTTGCCGACGTGCCCAACGTTATTCGCAGCTTCCGTGCCAGCGGCTGGCGTCCGTCGCCGGGGGCGCCACGTCACCTCAAGCTCCGGCGATCTCCCGGGGATGCGCGGGCGCTGCGCCCGAGCGAGCGCCGTCCGCCTCCGTCCGCCTCCGTCCGGTTCCGCTCGAGGTGGCGGCGCGATCCCGCGGGGTGATGGCGCGAGCCACCACCACCCGGAAGCGCCGGGCAGCGGTCCAAGGTATTCAACCCGCCGGCGCGCGCATGCGCCGCTGAAAATCGCGGCGCGGCTCCGGAACCTGGGGCGGGCGGCGCTGTCGATCCTCGGCGTGGACGCGGTGCTCCGCGGCGCACGCAGAGAGCGGTGAAGCTCGCCGCGCGTGCGTTGAGGAGCGCCGAGAGAGGCGGGCCCTCGGGGGCTCGCTCCATTCAGACCGCTCGCCGCGCGGACATGCGCGCGAGCGCGAGCAGGGAAAGGGCTGGTCTCCGATGGACACGTTCAAGATGGCTCCGGGCATCGCACCCTCGAATCCGTTCCTCAGCAAGCTGCCCTTCAGCCCGTATCAGGCCATCGAGGCCGACGTGCCCGCGGACGCGCCGGAGGGCTCGTATACGTACGCGCTGGTCAAGAGCGCGCCGGACGTCCCCGCCGAGGAGTGCGAGACCGATGCGCTGTCGCTCGAGGTGCTCATCCGGTGGGGGAACACCCCGCTTCACGTGGCCCACCTGACGCCGCCCCGGGCCTTCCATGTGGGTGAGGCGGACGGCGTCGAGGGCGCGTGCGACTTCTTCATCCCTGCGGAGCGGCTGGGCGCGGCGCGGGCGCCGCTCGTGCTCGTCGGCGAGGGCGGCGGCGTGAGCGCCGTCATCCCGGCGGGCGCGTCGGGATCCATCGAGATCGGCAGCTGCAGGATGACGATCGCGCAGGCGATCGCCTCGGGCCGCGCCGTTCCGTGCGCGGAGCTCGACGGGGCGCAGCGGATCGAGCTGCCGCCCGGCGCTCGCGCGAAGCTCGAGCTCGGCGATTTCGGCTTTGAGGTGGCGGTGGGCAGGGCGGGCCGCCGCGTCGCGGGCAAGGCGGGCCTCGACCGCCGCAGCCTGCCGTTCACCGCGCTCTCGACGCTGCTCCACGTCGGCCTGCTCGGGGCCATGGCCGCGTTCATGCCCCCGCTCGCCATGGCCGACGACGGCGGCGTGAGCGCGGAGCAGGCGTACCTCATGGCGCAGGCGATCGGGGCGATCGCCGAGAAGGAGCTGCCCGAATCGAAGGATGCGGACGACGCGAGCCGTCCGGCCGAGCGCGACGGCGGCTCCGGCGCGGCCGCGATGGGCGAGTCGGGCAAGGCCGGGAGCGAGACGAGCCGGAAGACGGGCGGGCGGTTCGAGATCGCGGGGCCGAAGGACAACCGCGACGTGCGGATCTCGAGGGCGCAGGCGCTCGACGACGCGGCGCGCTTCGGCATGATCGGCGTGCTCCAGGCGGGGTCCGGCGGCGATCCCAACGCGCTCTCGGCGCCCTGGGGCGGGGCCGACACGCTCGGCAACGGCGAGAGGAGCGTGATCGGCAACATGTGGGGTGAGACGATCGACGAGTCGGGCGGCGTGGGCGGGCTCGGGCTGACCGGCGTCGGCGAGGGCGGCGGTGGGCATTTGGCGGGCATCGGGATCGGGGCCATCGGCACCATCAACCACGGGAGCGGCGTCGGCGACGGGCCGGGCTTCGGCCCTGGCGTCGGCGCGTCGCGCTTCGGCAGCGGCCCCGGCCACAAGGCGAGCGCGCCGCGCATGCGGGTCGGGTCGCCGTCGGTGTCGGGCCGGATCCCGCCCGAGGTCATCCAGCGCATCGTGCGGCAGAACTTCGGCCGCTTCCGGCTCTGCTACGAGAACGGGCTGCGCAACAACCCGAGCCTCACCGGGCGCGTGTCGGTCGGCTTCGCGATCGGCCGCGACGGGGCGGTATCGAGCGTCCAGAACGGCGGCTCCGATCTGCCGGACGCCGGCGTTGTCGGCTGCGTGGTGCGCTCGTTCTACGGGCTGTCGTTCCCGCCGCCGGACGCCGGCATCGTGACCGTGACCTATCCCCTCCTGTTCAGCCCTTCGGGCGGCTGATTCCCCGCCTCAGCCCCTCCAGCCGCCGATTCGCCGCCTCGGCCCTCCGGCGGCCGCTTCGCCCTCTGCCGGCTTCCTACTGCCCGCCGCCCGCGGCGATCTGGCCGACGGCCCGCTCGGCCTCCGCGATCTCTTGCTCTCGCTGCTGGATCATCACCCCTTGAGGCGGGCCCTGGAAGCGGCGGCGCTCCAGCGCGAACCAGACGATGGCCGTCACGGCGAACACGATGAGCATGATGCCCAGGGCCTTGTCGTTCGGCGGCTGGACGCTCACCACGATCAGCATCAGGCACGCGAGGACGCTGACGATCGCGAGCGGCCGGTACAGCGGGCCGAGGTCCCACGGGCCCATCTTCACCCAGGTGCGGCCGTACGCGCGCACGCCCATCATCGTGGGCATGACATAGGAGATGTAGAGGAAGATCACGCAGACGGCGGTGATCGTCGAGTAGACGGGCGTGTATACCGTGAAGCCGATCGTCAGCGCGCTGACGACCCAGATCGCCGTCGCCGGCGTCCGGAACTTCGGGCTCACCTTGCGCAGCTGCTCCGAGAGCGGCAGCCCCCCGTCGCGCGCGAACGCGAAGGTCATGCGCGAGGCGGACGTCACCGTCGCCAGCCCGCAGAGGTACTGGGCCACCGAGATGCCTGCGTAGAGCGCGATCCGGAGCTTCTCCGGGATGACGCGCTCCATGATCCAGAAGAAGACGTTGCCGCCCTTCGACGCCGCCTCGTCCATGTCCGGGATCGCGAGCACGATCGCGCTCAGCATGAGCGCCCCGAACACGCCCGAGACGAGCACCGCCCGGACAATGCCCCGCGGGACCGTCTGCGCCGCGTCGATCGTCTCCTCCGACGTGTGCGCTGACGCGTCGTACCCGGTGATCGTGTAGGCGGGCAGGAGGAAGCTCAGGAGGAACAGCGTCGTCATGCTGCCCGTCTCCGGCCACACGTCGCCTCCCTTCGGCCCGCTGTAGTTCGTGAACGTGACGAGCCGGCCGAGGTCGATCGCGGGCGCGTAGAAGAGCATCGCGGCGGTGAGGATCACCGAGACGACGAGGATGAGGTACCCGCTGAAGTCGGTGAGCAGCGTGGTGACGCGGATCCCGAGGTGATTGAAGAGCGCCTGCGTCCCCGTGATGAGCGTGACGCCGACGGCCTGCATGATCAGCGCCCGATCCGGGGGCATCGTGGCGAGATCCACGCCGAACAGCGGGCCGAGCGAGCTCACGATGAACAGGTAGGCCCCGACGTTGATGGCCGCGAGGACGGTGATCAGCCCGATCAGGTTGAACCACGCGGTGGCCCAGCCGAAGCCCCGGCCGCCGAGGATCGAGGCCCAGTGGTACAGGCCGCCCGCGGTCGGGAACGCCGACGCGACCTGGCCCATCGTGAGCGCGATGCAGAGCGCGAGCGCGCTGCACACCGGCCACCCGATGCCGATCCCCGCGCCGCCGACGCTGCAGAAGCCCATCTGGAACGACGTGATGCCGCCCGCGATGATGCAGATGATCGAGAACGAGATCGCGAAGTTGGAGAAGCCCCCCATCCGGCGCAGGAGCTCCTGCGCATAACCCATGCTGTGGAGCGTCTTCACGTCCTCGGCGATCACGCCCTCCACGCTGCGCGGCGCACCGCCTGCGCGCGGCCCGACGTCCCCCTTCGTCTCACGGCTCATGAGCGGTCCCCTTTCGTCACGGGTCTCTCGCCCGGGACCGACGGAGCCCTTCGGACCTCGTCAGGATCGGCGCGTCTCGCCGACGAGCGCTCGCCCCTCGGGGCCCTCGCCCGGACCCATACAGCCTACATGGGGGCATGTGGGTCTGCCCAGGCCCGCGCCCGCGCCCCGCTGCTAACCTCGCCCCCGATGGCCGCCACGACGATCTTCCCGCTCTCGCGCCGGCGCGCGCTGCTCGGCCTCGCCGCGCTCGCCGCGCCCTCGTGCCGGTGCGGCACATCGCCGCCGGCGCAGGACGAAGAGGCCCCGTCGGCCTGGAAGGATCTCGCGTTCGAGCCCGCGGGAGGCGGCGAAGACCCGCAGCGCGCGCTGCTCCTCGCGCCGGAGGCCGCGCCGGCGCCGCCGCTGCTCGTCGCGCTGCACGGGCGTGGCGAGGCGGTGCGGGGCCTCGAGGTCGGCGCGCGCGGGTGGCGCGACGACTACCGCCTCGACGCCGCTCTCCAGCGGATCGGCTCGCCGCCGCTCACGGCGGACGATCTCGGGCAGATGGTGACGCCCGAGCGGCTCGCGCAGCTCAACGCCTCGCTGAAGGAGCACCCCTACCGCGGGCTGTGCATCGCCACGCCGTTCACGCCCGACCTCCGCGACCGCTCCGTCGAGGGGGCCGCGGGCTTCGGCCGGTTCCTCGTCGAGCGCCTCCTGCCGCGGGCGCGCGCGGAGGGCGGCTGCGAGGCCGCGCGGGAGGCGACCGGCATCGACGGCGTGAGCCTCGGCGGTCGCCTCGCGCTGCTCGTCGGCCTGTCGTTCCCCGACGTCTTCGGCGCGGTCGGCGCCCTGCAGCCGGCGGTGCGGGAGAGCGAGGCGGAGATGTTCTCCGCGCTCGCGCGCCGGGCGATGGAGCGCCGCGCGGTCGCGCTCCGGCTCGTGTCGAGCGAGGCCGACCCCTTCTTGCCCGCCATCCAGGCGATCAGCGATCGGCTGCGGCAAGACGGCGTGAGCCACACCCTGCTCGTCGTGCCCGGCCCGCACGACTACGTCTGGAACCGAGGGCCGGGCGGCGTCGAAATGGTGCTCTGGCACGAGCGCGTCCAGCGCGGATTGCCGCCGCCGTGATCGTGGCGGTCCGGCCGTCACAAGCCCCTGACCCAGGCCGCCGAACCGTGTTACTCCCTCGGGAACGACGTGGCCGATCCCACACGCACCGCCCGCGCCGACGGCGCGACCGACCCGCCCACCGTGCGCGAGTGGCTCAAGCCGCTCGAGAGCGCCGGCCTGCGCCGTCACACGAGCGCGAAGCGCGTCGGCGGCAAGGCGGCGTCGCTCGGGCGCCTGCTCCGCGAGGGCTTCCCGGTGCCGCGCGGGTGGGTGCTCGACGCGCGGTGCTTCACGGAGCTCGTGGAGCAGCAGCTGCCGCCGGGGCACGACCTCGCCACGCTGATCCGGCTCTCGGGCACGAAGGCGGGCGTCGACAGGGCGGCGCGGGCGCGCGACCGCATCCTGAACGAGCCGCTGCCCGAGGCCCTCTCGGCCGCGCTGCTGGCGCTCTGGCAGGCCGTCGAGCCGGAGGCGCCGTGGGGCCTCGCGGTGCGGTCCAGCGCCACGTGCGAGGACAACGAGGAGACGTCGATGGCGGGGCTCGCGACGACCGTGCTCGGCGCGCGCGGGGAAGCCGCGCTCGACGCCGCGATCCGTCAGGTCTGGGCGAGCGCCTTCCTGCCGCGCGCGCTCGCGTACCTCGCGCACGCCGGCGTCCGCGACGTCGCGATGGGGGTCGTGCTGCAGGTGATGGTGCGCGCCGAGGCCGCGGGCGTGCTGTTCACCGCGCCCCCGCCGGGGCTCGGGGGCGAGCACTGGCACGCCGGCGAGCGGCTCGTGAACGCGACGCTCGGGCTCGGCGCGCCGGTCGTCGACGGCGCCGCGGCGGCCGACACCATCCGGATCGCGCGCGACGGCGGCAGGGTCGTCGCGTCGGCGGTGGCGCAGAAGCGGCGCGCGCTCGTCGTGGGCGCGGCGGGGCTCGAGGAGGTCCCGGTGCCTGAGCCCCGCGCCGAGCAGCCGGCGCTCGGCGAGGCGGCGCTGCGGCAGCTCGCCGAGCTCGCCGAGCGGCTAGAGCAGGGCGGCAAGGGCCCGTTCGACGTGGAGTTCGCGGTCGAGGCGGTCGAGCCGGGCGGCGAGGGCTCGCGCGGCGCGGCGCTCGCGGTCGAGGCGGTCGGGCCGGGCGGCGAGGGCCCGCGCGGCGCGGCGCTCGCGGTCGAGGCGGTCGAGGCGGTCGAGCAAGCCGGCGAGGGCTCGCGCGGCGCGGCGCTCGCGGTCGAGGCGGTCGAGCAAAGCGGCGAGGGCTCGCGCGGCGCGGCGCTCGCGGTCGAGGCGGAGGCGCAGCGGGTGTGGCTGCTCCAGGTGCGTCCGGTGAGCGGCGGCGGCTTCCCCGAGGGGGGCGGCCCCGACACCATCTGGTCGCGCGCCAACGTGGGCGAGGCGCTCCCCGGGGCGGCGACGCCGCTCACCTGGTCGGTGGCGCGGGCGTTCTCCGACCGGGGCTTCCGCGAGGCGTTCGCCGCGCTCGGCTGCCGCGTGCCGCGGGGCGCGCGCCTCGTGGCGAACGTCCACGGGCGCTTCTACCTCAACCTGACGGCCTTCATGCGGATCGCGGCGCAGGTCCCGGGGCTCTCGCCGCGCGCGTTGCTCAGCATGAGCGGCGGGGCGAGCGAGCCGCTCATCGCGCGGCTCGCCGAGCAGAGCGTGGGCGTCTCGCGGCGCGGCTTCTTTGCCCGGCTGCCGCTCACGGGGCCGCGGCTCCTCCTCCGGCACGCGCGGCTCGAGCGCGAGGTCGCGGCGTACGAGGGCGAGGCGCTCTGGGCGCAGCGCGCCCTCTCCGAGCTCGACATGACGCTCCTGCCGGACGACGCCATCGGCACCACGCTCCGGAGCGTCTTCCTGCTGCTCGAGCGGACCGGCACGCGGATGCTGCACTGCGCGTCGGCGTCGCTCGCGAGCCACCTCGCGCTGTGCAAGGCGCTCGAGCGGATCGCGGGCCGCCGCGCCTCCGCGCGCTCCGCGTCCGGGGAGGCGCACCTCGACGCGCCGGCCGGGCGCGCGGAGACGAACGTCGAGCACCTGGCGCAGGTGCTCGCGGGCGGCGTCCGGGAGCTCGACAGCGCGGGGCCGGGCATCGAGCTCGCCCGGGTGGCCGAGCTCGTCATGCAGGATCGGGCGGCGCGCGAGCGGCTCCTCGCCGGCCAGGTGATGTGGCCGCGCGACCTGCCCGAGGGGCCGGCGCGCGACGCGTACGCGCGGTTCCTCGAGGCTTACGGCGATCGCGCGGTGCGCGAGGCGGAGCTCGCGACGCCGCGCTGGCGGGAGGACCCGTCGCCGGTCATCGCGATGCTCACGGCGTCGCTGCGCGGCGCGCCGGGCGATCCGGAGCGCGCCCTGGCGCGCGCGAGGGCGCTCGCCGATCGGGAGATGGCGATGCTCGAGACGCGCGTGCCGCGGCTGGAGCTCGCGCTGCTGCGCACGCTCGTCGGCCGCGCGCAGCGCTACGTGCGCCTGCGGGAGCGCATGCGCACGTGGGTGTCGCGCGTGCTCGGCATGCTGCGGCGGGTCGCGCTCGACATCGACCGGCGCCTCAGGCGCCTCGACCCCTCGCTGGAGCCGGGGAGCGTCTTCTTCTGCACCTACGAGGAGCTCGTGACGGCGCTCTCCAGCGGCCGCGCCGACGTGGGCCACCTCGTGCGGCTGCGGCGCGCCGAGCACCTGCGCGACGCCGCGCGCCCCGATCCGCCCGCCACGTTCATCGGCCGGCCGCCGCCGCTCGTGCTGCCGCCCGCGTCGGGGGTGCGCCTGCTCGGTCTGCCGGCGAGCCCTGGCGTCGTGGAGGGGCGGGCCCGCGTGCTCGAGCCGGGCGCCTCGGCGCTCGACGCGGTGGGGCCGGGGGAGGTGCTGGTCGCGCGCACGACCGACATCGGCCTCTCGCCGCTGTTCCTGGTGGCCGCCGCGGTCGTGACGGAGCTCGGCGGCCCCATGTCGCACGCCTCGATCGTCGCGCGGGAGTACGGCATCCCTGCGGTGGTGAACGTGCCCGGCGTGACGCTGGCGATCAAGACGGGCGATCGGCTCCGGATCGACGGCGATCGCGGCGTGGTCGAGCGCCTGGACGAGCGCGGCGCGCCGTCGTCGCCGGGCGTCGTCGCCGGGGGAGCTCCTGGCAGCGGCGCCGAGCCGCTCGCGGCGCAGCCCGGATGACGGCCGCGCGCCTTCGCGTCGGGCCCTCGGACGGCCCCACGGTGGCCGACGTCCTCGAGCGCGCGGGCGGCGCGTCGCGGGGCCTCGCGGGCGCGGCGGCGGAGGGCCGTGCGTTCCTGAACGGCCTTCGCGCGCGGCCCGGCGACGTGGTGGCCGTCGGCGACGAGCTCGCCGTGTGGCCGGCGCGGCGCGACGCGCCGGGGGCGCCGCCGGTGGAGGTGCTGGCGCGCTGGGGCGAGCTCCTCGTCGCGTCGAAGCCTGCGGCGCTGCCGACCGAGCCGGAGCGCCGGGGCACGCGTTCGCTCGTCACGGAGGTCGCGGAGCTGCTCGATCTGCGCGACCTGCCGCACGCGGCCTCGCGGCTCGACGTCGGCGTGAGCGGCGCGGTGCTGTGCGCGACGGGCGCGCGTGGCACGCGGCACCTCGCGGCGATGCGCGAGGCGGGGCGCATCGCGCGGGTGTACGTCGGCGTCGCTCTCGGGCGCATCGAGGGGTCGGGCACGTGGGATGCGCCGATCGGCGCGGCGCGCTCGCGGGGTGGGCGCAGCCTGCCTGCGGTGGGCGGCGCCGGGGCGAGGGACGCGGCGACGCGTTATCGAGCGGTCGCCTCGGCGGGGGGCGGGGCGGCGCCGGCCACGCTGCTGCGCCTGGATCCGCTGACGGGCCGCACGCACCAGCTCCGGGTACACGCGGCGCACGCCGGGGCGCCGCTCCTTGGCGACCGCGATCATGGCGGGGCCCGCTCGGTGACCACGTCGAGCGGCCGCGTGATCCCGCTCTCGCGCATCGCGCTGCACGCCTTGCGGGTCACGGTGCCGGACGAGCGCGGCGAGCTCTGCACGGCGCTCGCGCCGGTGCCGGACGAGCTCCGCGATCTCTGGAGCGCGCTCGACGGCGACGGCGCGGCGTGGGAAGAGGTGTTCCCTGCGACGCTCGAGGCGGCTCCGCCGCCCGGGGCTCCTTCCGGTATCTGATGACCACGCCTCGCCCTCTCGCCCGCGCCGCCCTGGCGCTCCTCGCTGGCCTTGCGCTCGCTGCCGCCGGCGTGGTCGCCGTGGCAGAGCCGGAGGTTCCGCCGTCCCGCGCCGGCTATGCGCCGGACCCTGCCGCGCGGCCCAGCGCCAAGCAGTGGGTCTTCGACGTGCAGTACGCGAAGGGGAGGGGTTCGATCGTGCAGGCGCGATCGGTGGCGCTCGCCCGTCCTCAGGCGACGGCGCGCGTGATGGGCCGGTTCGCGATCGAGCTGTACGTCGGCCAGGAGCTGCTCGATCGGATCCGTTTCGACGTGCCGCTGACGGGTGACGCGCCGGAGCGGCCGTCGGGCGCCCTGCGCCGCCGGCCGACGTTCGACGACGGCGTGACGACGCGGGTTCGCGTGCAGATGGCGGACAACCCGCGCGCGAGCTGGGCCAAGCTGGTGGACCGGAAGACGGGCGCGGAGGAGCGTTTCCTCTGGCCGCCGGAGCCGGACGGCCGGCTCATTCCGTTGCGCGCGCAGGGCGGGGCGGCGGTGGACGGCGGCGCGCCGAGCGATGCGGGGTCGCCGCCGGCGGATGCTGGTGGACCGGCCGACGCGGGGCGGCTGCCGGTGGACGCGGGCTGGCCGGACGCGGGCATTCCGCCGGTGGACGCGGGCTGGCCGGACGCGGGCTGGCCGCCGGTGGACGCGGGGCGGCTTCCGGACGCCGGGTTGCCGCCGGATCCGTTCAAGCCGCGGCGGAAGTAGCCCGCCCTGGTTGGGCGAGCGGCGACGACCGTCGTTGCCCTGTGCAGCAACGTTCCCCTCCGGGCCGCGGCTGCGGTACCTTGGCGGGCATGCAGGACCGCTCGCTCGCTGTCGTCGCATCGCTCGCTCTCGCTGTCGTCTTCTCCGCGGCGCCGGTCGCCGCCCAGCCGCCTGCGGGCAAGGAGAAGCCGCAGGCGGCCGCGCCTGAGCCGGCGGCCGCGCCCGAGGCTTCCTCCACGCCGCGCAAAGATCCCAGCGGGCACACCGGCATCAGCCCCTACACGGAGCAGGTCCTCAAGGGTGAGGCGTCGTTCGTGGCGCGCGACATCCCCGGCGCGATCGCGGCGTTCCAGGAGGCGATCAAGCAGGATGCCTCGAAGATGCTCGGCTTCTACCTGCTCGGCGAGGCGATGCTGGAGTCCGGCAACATGGCGGAGGCCGAGACGGCCTGGACCACGGCGATCGGCAAGAAGGGCCCGGACGAGCTCCAGGCCAAGGTGCTCTTCTGCCTCGCCGATCTGCGCGAGCGTCAGAAGAACTGGCAGGCGGCGAAGGAGGCGTGGGGGGCCTACAGCGCGTTCCTGACGAGCAACCCCAAGGCGACCGGCTATCCGGCGACCGCGGCGGAGCGGCAGAAGCAGATCGACCGGCGGGTGAAGGACGAGAAGGACTACGCCACGGTCAAGGAGCGCATCGTCCAGCGCGAGGCCGAGCGCCAGAAGGAAGCCGAAGAGAACGCCAAGAAGGACAAGATGAACCGGTAGCGCGCCCTCGGCTGCGCGCGGCGCGCGCCGCCATAGAACACGCCGCGCTCCGCGGAGCGCCCGGTGTGTGGCGAGGAGCCGCCGCCCCGCAACGTGGTGGATGACGAGCTCGCCCCTGCGGACACGGCGCTCAGGTGGGACTCGCGCTGATGCCGTTCAGCTTGAACCTCGTGAGGCGCAGGAGCCGGGTGACGAGGAGGGCCGAGTTCGCCACGAGCGCGGTCGTGAGCCCCCACCAGAGCCCCTTCGCGCCGAGGCTCAGGGCGAAGCCGAAGAGGAGCATGAGCGGCAACCCGACCAGCCAGTACGAGGCGATGTTGGCGAGGAAGGGAAACCGCACATCCCCGGCGCCTCGCAGCGCCCCCGCCGCGACCACCTGGATGCCGTCGAAGAGCTGGAACAGCGCGGCCACATAGAGCAGCTCGACGCCGATGTGGACGACCTCCGCGTCCGACGTGAACAGGTGGATGAGCCAGCGCGGAGCCAGGCTGAAGAGGAGCGCGCCGCAGGTCATGACGGACGTCCCGAGGGCGAGGCCGAGCAGCGCGGACCGCCGCGGAGAGGCGCCGGCGCCGATCGCGTGACCGACGCGCACCGAGGTCGCGCCTGCCACGCCGAGCGCGCCCATGAAGGTGAAGCTCGTGAGCCCGATGGCGATCTGGTGCGCCGATACGGTGTGAGACCCGAGGCGCCCCGCGAGCACCCCGAGGAGCGCGAAGGCGCCGCTCGCCACCAGCAGGTGCAGGCCGATGGGAACGCCGAGGCGGAAGACGGCCGTGACTGGGACCGCCTCGCCCGCGGGCGCGAACGCCTGCCGGTGCCGCCGCGCCGCGGCCAGGACGATGGCGGCCAGCACGAAGCTGCCCGCGCTCGTCGCGAGCCCGGCGCCCAGGGCGCCGAGGCGCGGCAGATCGAGCGGCGGGAGGTGCAGCCACTGCAGGGCCTCGTCGCCGCGGACGAGGAGGCCGCACGCCAACGCGTTCACGACGTTGGCGGCGAGCGAAGCGACAAGCGCCGGCCGCGTCTCGCCGTGTGCTTGCAGGAAGGTCCTGCAGGCGACGTGCGTGAGCAACGGCAGATACCCGGGCGCATGGCCGATGAGATACGCGCGCACGTGCGGGATGAGCGCCGCCTCGACCCCCATCGGCTCGAGCAGCAGCGTCGCGGCGAACGAGAGCGCGACCGCCGGGAGCGAGAGGAGCGCGCAGCCGCGAATCGTCGCGCGCAGCGCCGCCCACGCCCGCGCCGACTGGCCGGCGCCTATCGCCTGCGAGGCGAGAGGCTCCAGGGCGAACGCTATCCCCATCCCGACGGAGGTGAGCGCGAACATGATCGACCGAGCGATCCCGATCGCCGCGAGATCTTGCACCGAGCCGCGGCCGATGATCGCGGTGTCGATGAGACCCATCGACACCAGGCCGAGCTGCGCGAGCGTGAGGGGCACCGCGAGACGGACGAGCGTACGCAGCGCGGCGCTTTCAAAGGCCGAGTGCACAGGCGAAGTGCGGCTCATGCTAGCTCCGTTCAGGGCGCCGCGTACCCCCGGGGCCACACCGCGTCAACGCGGCCCTGGGTCGCGCCGCGCGGGCCCAGGAACATCTGCCGACCTCGGATGGATCCGACCTCGAGATCCTGACTGTCTCTGCTCACGACCAGCTCGGACGGGCGCGGCTGCGCGCGGATCTTCCACGCGGCGAACTCGAGGTCGAGCGAGGAGCAGCTCACGAGCAATACGTCGCTCTTGAGGTGGGGCCAGCGCGCGCCGTCAATCCTTCTTGAATACGTGTTTGTCCGCCGTGCTCACCGCGGCCAGGCGCGCGCTGCTATCCGGCGAACGGCTTCTTCATACTGTTCGTATCCCAGTACGACGAATATCGATGAATCTTGTCCTCGCGAAGGACCGTCGCGGGGACGGTTGATATCTGATATTTATATGAAGTTCAGTTCTCTCCGCGCGCGCCCGACGCTCTCCCTACCCACGACGCCAGCCGTCGCTAGGCTGAGCCCCCGCCTCCGTCCACCGGTAGAACCCTTCCCCCGTCTTCTTCCCGAGCTTCCCGGCCCGCACCATCTGCCGCAGGATCACCGGCGGCCGGAACTGCTCCCCCACCTCGCGGTGCAGGTGCTCCAGGATCGCGAGCCGTACGTCCAGCCCCACGAGGTCCGTCAGCTTGAGAGGCCCCATCGGGTGCCGGTACCCGAGCTCCATCGCGCGATCGATGTCGACCGCCGACGCCACCCCCGCTTCCAGCATCCGCATCGCCTCGGCGCCGAGCGCCACGCCGAGCCGGCTCGTCGCGAAGCCGGGCGTGTCGTTCACCACGATCGGCGTCTTGTCCAGGCGCCTCGCCACCGAGAGCGCCGCCGTCACCGTCGCCTCGTCGGTCTCGAGCCCCCGCACCACCTCGAGCAGCTCCATCACCGGCGGCGGGTTGAAGAAGTGCAGGCCGATCGTGCGCCCGCCCGCCCCGAGCCGGCGGCCGAGCTCCGTCACGCTCAGGCTCGACGTGTTCGTGCCGAGCAGCGCCCGCTCCGGCGCCGCCGCCTTCACCCGACCGAGCACCTCGACCTTGAGGTCCATCTGCTCGGGCACCGCCTCGATCACGAGATCGGCGTCCGCCGCCGCGCGCTCGAGCTCCGGCGACGCCACCAGCATCCCGATCATCTCGCTGCGCGCCTCGTTGAGCATCTTGCCCTTCTGGACGAGGCGATCGGTCGTGCGCTTGATGTCCTCGATCGCCGCGCCGATCCGCGCGGCGTCGACGTCGTAGAGCCGCGTCACGTAGCCGGCGACCGCCGTGACCTGCGCGATCCCCTGGCCCATGGTGCCCGCGCCGAGCACCAGCACCGTGCGCATCCGCGCGGCGGCGGGGTCCCCCACGAGCTCGCTCACTTCGCCGGAGCCGGGGCGCCGTCCTTCTGCCGCGCATCCAGGCGCTTGCGCACCTGCTCCACCTCCTGGGGCGTCAGCTTGCGCAGGTTCGCCGGGCCCGGCGCGGCGGCGCCCCCCGCGCGCTCGCGCTCGGCCGCGGCGGCGCGCAGCGTCTCCGCGGCGGCGCCCGCCTCGGGCCCCGCCGGCACCGCCGGGCGCGCAGCAGGCTGAGGCGCCGGGCGAACGCCGGCCTGAGCAGGGCGAGCCTCGGCTGCAGCCGGGCGCGCCGCGGCCGCAGCCGGGCGGGCGCTCGCCGGCGCGGCTTGCCCTGCGGCGCTGTCGTCGCTGCTCATCGCAAGGCAGGTGACGCCCGCCACCACGAAGACGGCGAGCCCCAGCGCAGGGACCCAGTTCGGGGTGGGCGGCTCGTCCGCGGGCAGCGCGCGGGCGGGCTCCCCGTCGAAGCCGTGATGATCGCTCACGTCGTGCGCCGCGGCCGCGTGAGCCTCGTGATGGGCCGTGCTCATGCGCGGACAGTTGCCGTACTTCGCAAGCGGCGTCGAGGGGGTTCCACGCCCTTCCACGCGCTTCCACGTCTCGCCCCACGTCCCGCCGGCCAGAACGGCCGGGCGCGCTCAGCCCGCGAGCCTCCGGTGGCTGTCGAGCGCCGCGCGCTGATCCTCGAGATCGTCGCCGTAGACAGCCTCGATCGCCTCTGCCGCGAGGCGGTGCTGCCGCTCCGCCGTCTCCTTCGGCTGCATCCCGTACGCGGCGTCGCGGATCAGCACCGTGCAGAACTCGAAGCGGTGCTCCCCCATCCGCGACCAGATGCGCTGCGCCTCGCCGAAGCGCAGGTGATCCACGAGCGCCGAGGCGTCCGGGATCATCCGGGCGAGCACGCGCGTGTCGAACTCGCGCCCCAGCACCGCCGCGGAGATCACCGTCTGCCTCGTCGGCGGCTCGAGCCGCTCGAGCCGCGCGACGAGCAGGCTGTTCACCGTCCGCGGCGGCATGAAGCGGCTCGATCGCACGGCGTCGTGGCTCGACCCGTACCGCCCGTCCTCCAGCCAGTACGCGAGGATCTCCTGCGCGAAGAACGGGTTCCCCCCCGCGGTCTGGCCGAGCAGCGACTCGAGCATCGTCGGGAGCGGGCCGCCGAAGAAAGGCTCCGCCAGCGAGATCAGCCGCTCCGGCGGCAGCGGCGCGAGCTCGATGGTCTGCGACGGGATGCCGGCGTCGAGCGGGATGCGGACGTCCACGCCCTCCCCCGCGGACCCCTCGGGCCGCGCCGAGCAGATCACCGCGAGCGGCAGATCCTTGCAGGCGGCCGTGATGGCGCGAACGGCGTCGAGCGAGGTCGGATCGGCCCACTGCGCGTCGTCGAGGTGCACCACCACCGGCTGCAGCGAGCTCTCCGCGACGAGCAGCGCCGCGAGCGCCCCGAGGACGTCGTCGCGCCGCGCGTCCCCGGCGGCCGCCGGCTCCTCTCCGTGCAGCCTGAGGAGCCGCGCGAGCGCCTGGCGCGACCGGTCGATCCCGGCCCGCACCTCGGTCCAGCTCTCGGGCAGCCGCTCCAGGAGGAGCTCCAGCGCGAGATCGAGCCCCGCCTCCTTGGCGCGCTGGCCGAGCTCCGACGAGATCCCGAGGTACTCCTTGAGCGCGAACTCGAACGCGTAGAGCGGGGTCCTCAGCGTCTGATCGCAGCGCGCCTCGATCCACAGGAGCGGGCGCATGTCCATGAGCTGCGCGCGCTGGTGGCGGTAGCTGTGCACGAGGTAGCTCTTGCCGATGCCCGCCTCGCCGAGGATGTACACGACGCCGGCGGAGCGCCCGGTGAACAGCGGCTCGAGCGCCTGCGTGAGCCGCCCGAGCTCGGCCTCGCGGCCGATGGGGCCGAGGTCGTAGAACTCCTCCTGCACCGCGATGCGCCGCCGCTCGAGCGAGTAGACGAGGATCGGCAGGTCGAACCCCTCGAACCGGAAGATGTTCTCGGTCGACCACTGGTGGCTCGCCTCGCCGGCGAGGAACGCGCGCTCGTCCGCCCAGATCGACGACGGCGCGGCCTTGCGCGCGATCTGCGCGGCGAGGTGGACGGCGCGGCCGACGCACGCGAACTCGCGGCGGCCCACGGCGCCGAAGAAGCCGACGAGGCAGCGCGCGCGGGTGATGCCCACCGCGAGCCGGGGCACGCCGAGGCCGTTGCTCTTCAGCTCGAGCGCGAAGTCGAGGGCGCGATCGTGGTCGCTCTCGTGCGCGACGGGCGCGCCGAAGTAGAACTGCGCGCCGAAGCCGCGCTCCGTCACCGTCATGCCGGCGAACGTGGCGCCGTACATCGCCGCGATCTCGTGCAGCTGCTGGAGGAGCTCCGTCGGGCTCTCCACCCGAGCGAGCGAGACCGACACCGTCGTCACCTCGCGGATCTCGCCCTCCGGCGCGAGATCGCCCGCGCCCGGCGGCAGGAACGCCTCCGCGTCCGCGTCCGTCGGCGCCGACGCGATCGTGAGCGACGGCGGCCCGCTCAGGAGATCGGCGTCGTCGAGCTCCGCCACGTTCTCCCGCGCGCTGGCCGCGGGGAGCCGCTCTCGGAAGCTGCGATCGAGGTGGAGCTCGCTGTCGTCGACCCCGCGATCGGTCGCCTGGCAGGCCTCGACCGCGGGGCCGTAGAGCAGGAAGTAAGCGCGATCCGCGGCGATGCGCACGATCGTCCAGTGGACCGTGCCCCAGGCGAGCCCGATCCTGAACGGCGTCTGCGCGCCCCCGGCGCCGAGCGCGCGCCGCGCCGCGAGCTCCAAGAGGCTGCGCCGCATCGCGAGCGCGGCGCTGCGGGCGTGTCGCGTGACGTTGCGCCCCGGCCGATCGGGGAAGAGCGCGGTGAACCCGCCGCCGGGCGACAGCGTCGCGACGAACCCTCCCGACTGGTGCACGGCCTCGAACAGCGGATCGAAGAGCGAGCGCAGCGTGTCCGGATCGATCGCCTGACGCGCGATCATCTGCTCGGCGAGCTCCACGATCGCCGGGAGGGAGACGTGCAGGACGGCCGCGTCGACCGCTCCCGCGTATTGCCCTTCGGCGTCCTGTTCGAGGATGAAGTCCGGGACGAGCGGATTCATGTCGAAACTGTATCGGGGATCTCCTCCCGACACGAGCGCGGCGGGAGGGCGGTGTGAGCGCCGGGCGAGCGCGCCCGGGGGTGCGCTGAAGAGGCTGTTACGGAAGCGCGCTGCGAGGGTCGTTCAGGACATGTGAAGGGAGGGGTGCGCAAGAGAGTGGCGCCGCGCGTGGGCGGAGGTCGGTCTCGACGGTTCCGTCGGTCCCCTCGGTCCCGTCAGCCCCATCAGCTCCGTCAGAACCGCTGGGGTATCCGGTCGTCGACCGGCACCAGGCGGGAGGTGAAGAAGACGCGCACCGTGCCGAGCTCGAGGCGCGCGCCATCGAGCGTGAAGGGCACCTTGCGGGTCTCTCCCGCGAGGCGCAGGGTCAGCTCGCCGCGCACGGGGCCCAGCGCGCCGGCGCCGGCCGTGGAGGCGCCGGCGCCCTCCGCCGCCGACGCGCGCGCGATCTCGACGAGGTAGCTGCCCTTGGGGAGGCTCCGCAGCGCCAGGGACTCCGAGCGCGTGCTCGTCGCGTCGCGCGAGCGCACACCCACCGATGCGAGGGTGGAGCCCATCCACGAGATGCGCCGCCCTTGCGCGTCGATGAGGGAGATGTCGAGGTCGGCGCCGCCGGTCCACTCGGCGCTGAGCCGCACGTCGCCGGACAGGTCGGCGGAGGGCGCCGCCTCCGGCTGCGCGAGCCGCCGGTCGACGTCCGCGCGGATGGCGGAGGTCACGTCGAGGCGGAGCTGGCTCGCGAGCTCGCTCATGCCGCCCTCGCCGGCGCATCGGATCGCGGCGGCGACGAGCTTCGCGTCGGCGGGCGCGAGGTCGGCGAGCGCCACCCGGTGCCGGCACGCGAACGCGGGCCGGCCCGCGGCGTCCCAGAGCTCGGCGAGCCGCGCCTGGATGGATCGGTCGCCGGGGCGCACGTCGGCGAGGCCCCCGAGGATGCGCGCGGCGCGGTCGCGCTCGCCCTGCCGCGCCGCGAGGTCGGCGCGGGCGATGAGCGCGTCGGGATCGAGCGCGTCGCGCCCGCTCCAGCGCGCGGTCAGCTCCTGGGCCTCGCCGATGCGGCCGGTCGTGGCGTAGAGCGCGTAGAGGCCCGCCGTCCTGTCGCGGCTGTCCGGGGCCGCCGCGAGCGCCGCCTCGGCGGCCGCGGTCTTCGCGGCGCTCTCGGGCGCCAGCGTGTTCGTCGCGTCGAAGCTCACGTTGCGATCGAACACCCGGCGCATCGGGATCATCCGCCGCGGCCGCGGGCGCCACAAGTCCTCGGCGGCGACGAGGCCCTCCTCGGACGACCTCCGGGCGCGATCGTCCGGCGGGAGCGCCGGCTTCGGCTCCGCGGGCGCGGCGGCCGTAGGCGCCGGCGGGGGCGCCGGCATGTCGGCGTCGAGCGGGCCCGAGAGGGGATCGAACGACTTGTCGAACCGGCGCTGCGGCTTGGCGGGCGACGCCGGGCGGGCGCCGGCCGACGTGCGAGACTCCGCCTTCGCGGCCGGCGCGGCGTCCGGCCAGCCGGATCCGCCGCCGCCCCTGCCGGTGCCCGACAGGCCAAGGCCCGCTCCGAGCCCGTCCCCCTTCTCCTCGGCGCCCTTGTCCGCCGCGTCGTCGGGCTGCTCGCCCTCGGCGTTCGCGCTCACGCGCTCGGCCTGCTCCTCGCCCGTGAAGGCGGAGGTGATGCCGTCTCGCTCGAGGCCGAACGCCTTGAACATCGCCTCGCTCTCCAGGACGAGCAGCGAGGTGAACCGGCTCGCCACGGAGAAGCGCCGCGACAGCTCGATGATGGCGGGCTTCTGCGCGTCGCCGCCGGTCTCCTCGAGCTCCGCGATCTTCGCGGCGGCGTAGAGGCGCGGGACGAACGCGTTGCCCGCGCCGGTCGTGGCGGCGATCGTGACGGGGTAGGTCTGCTCGAAGCGCTCGCCCGAGACGCGGCCCCGCAGGCGGATCGCGCCGGAGACGTCGGCCCCGGAGCTCATCCGCGCCACGACGAGCGCCTCGCCGCCGGCGCGGATCGGGTCGAGCCGCGCCGGCGTGATCTGCGTGAGGCCGGGCGGGAGCTCGATCTCGGGATCGCGCAGCGCGAGGCCGTACGCCGCGCCGAGGACCGACTGCGCCGCGCTCGCGACCTTCTGGCCGGGCACGTAGGGGACCATCACCCCGCCGCCGCCCCGCGCGAGCGCCCTGAGCGACGTGGTGTCCGCGTCGCTCCCGAGCGCGACCGCGACCACGGCGGCGCCGTCCGCGGGGACCGCGCCGCGCACCGCGGCCTCGATGTGGGCGGGGCGCGTCGGGCCGACCGAGGGCGTGCCGTCGCCGAGGTAGATGATCCGGAGCTCCTTGCCGTCGAGCGGGCCGGCGGCCGCGCGCGCCGCGATCATCGCCGCGGCGAGATCGCTGCCGCCGTCGGGCTCGATGCCGCCGAGGAAGCGCTCGACATCGCCCGCGGAGGCGGCGCCGGGGGCCATGGGGCGCGCGGCGCCGCCCTGGCCTCCCTCGCCGAGGGAGCGGCACAGGGTGTCGCACGCGAGCACGACGACCTCGTCGCGCCGGTCCATCTCGCGGACGATCGACGAGGCGAGCCGCGTCGCGCGGGCGAAGCGCTCGCCCACCATGGACCGGCTCGAGTCGACGACGATCGCGTGGCGCCGCGACGTCGACGCCTGCCAGCGGGGCAGCCGGGGCCGGATCGCGATCGCGACGTAGGGCGACGCGTCGCTCGCGATGGCCTGCGCCGCGGCGAGGGAGGCCTCGTGCTCCGCGCCGTCGCGCGTCGACGCGCCGGCCGCGCCGCGCCGCGCGCTGTTCACCCGCGGCGCGGCGGGCGGCGCGGGGGCGGGCGCCGGGGCGGGGGGCATCCGGTAGGCCCAGGCGGAGACGGGCCGGTCGCGATCGGGGAGCGCGTACTCGACCGTGAGGTCGCCGGCCGGCGTGAACCCGCGGGCCTCCAGCGTGCGGCGGTCGGCCGCGCCCTCCGCGGGCGCGGCGGCGAGCTCGTAGCCGCGCGTCGAGACGCCGAACTCGCGGTCGTGGCCGAGCACCTGGACGTCGAGCGAGAAGTCGCCGATGTTCGTCGTGCCGCTCTGGTCGTGCGCGAGGGGGTACGTGAAGCGCCGGACGCCGCCGGCCTGCTCGACGAGCTGCGTGTAGGTGAGCACGACGCGCCTCGATCCGCGCTTCGGGATGGGGAAGATGCGCAGCTCGAACCGGCCGCCCCGCTGCCACTCGAGCAGCGCGGGGTCGCGCCACGGGCCGGGGACCCAGATGATCTCCTCGCGCGGCTTGGGCGCCTTGGGGGCGGCGTTCTGGATGACGCCGCGCCAGATCGCGGCCCCGCGATCGCGATCGACGAACGCGCCCTCGATGAGCTTGCCGTCCACCTCGAGCGCGAGCCGCTCGATCTGCGCGCCCGGCGGGAGCGGGAACCGGAAAATGCCCTCGAGCTCCTCGTCGGTGTCGTTGGCGAAGGTCTCGTCGATCTCCGTCCTGGCGACGACGTCGACGATCCGCACCTTGACGGCGTGCTTGGCGAGCCGCACGGCCCGCTCTTTCTCCTGCGTCGCGCCCGGCTTTCGCGCCCTGAGCTCGCCGAGGCCGCGGAGCGCCGGGGCGTCGGCCTCCTCGGCGGAGCGGTCGCTCCACGCGAGCGTGTCGGCGAGCGACGTCGCGCTCGCGACCTCCGGCGCGGCGCCCTTCGCGAGCGTCGCCTCCTCGCCGGCGCGCACCTCGACGGGCTCGCCGCGCTCACCGGTGACGCGCACGGCGCCGCGGGCGACCTCGACCGAGGCGCGCGCGGGGCCCGCGGTGATCGCGAGCTTGGTCCCGAGCACCTCGATCGCGCCGTGCGGCACCTCGATGCGCGCGGGCGGCGCGCCGGGTGCCGGGGTGACGTCGAGGACGACGGCGCCCTCATCGACCCGCGCGCGGCGGCCGTCGCCGGCGATCCACACGCGGGAGTCGCGATCGATGGCGAGCGCGGAGCCGTCCGCGAGCGACAGGTGGGCGCGCGTCCGCGCGTCGGTGCGCAGGGTCGCGCCCTCCGGGAGCGCGGCGCCCGAGGCGAGCGGCGCGCAGGCGCCCGCGGCGTCGCACGCCTCGAGGCCGCCCGACTTGTCGGCCGACGCGCGCGACACCGAGGCGACCTTGCCGGACCACGGCGCTCCGGCCGTCGCGGCGACGGACGGCGTCGCCTCGCCGCCGCGCCGCAGGACGATGCCGCCGGTGATCGCCGCTGCCGCGGCCAGGGCGGCGGCGGCGAACGCCGAGCGCCGCCCGAAGGCCGGACCGCGGGCGCGGCGCGGCGCCGGCGCGGTCCGCTCCGGGATCGTGGAACGCGGCCCGCCGGTGCGCGCTTCGGCCGCGCCGGATCGCCGCTCGGCGATGTCGGATCGCGCTCCAGAGGCTTCGGATCGCCCTTCGGCGATGTCGGATCGCCCTTCGGCGATGTCGGATCGCCCTTCGGCGGTGTCGGATCGCCCTTCGGCAATGTCGGATCGCCCCTCGGCGGTGTCGGATCGCCCTTCGGCAATGTCGGATCGCCCCTCGGCGGTGTCGGATCGCCCCCCGCTCACGCTGGATCGCGCGCCGGCGGCGCCGTCTTGCTCCTCGGCCGCCGCCTTCAGGACGGCGCCGCTCGTTGCGCCCTCCGAGGCGCGCGCCGCCTCGATCCGCCGGAGAAGCGCCTCCGCGAAGCCGTCCGCCGGCCGGAAGTCCGCGCCCGCCGCCGCGGTCACCTCCGCGGCGCGCGCTGCGTCGTGGCGGAGATCGCGGCACGCGTCGCAGCCGGCGATGTGCTCGTACAGCGCCGGCCGCGCCGTCCCGTCGAGCACCTCCGCGAGCTGCTCCTCGACCTCGCCGCAAAGCCCAACCGAACCCGTCCCTGTCGCGCTCATCGCCCTCACTCCTCGCCCAGCTCGGCCCTGAGCCGCGAAAGCGCGCGGCTCACCCGCTTCCGCGCCGCCGCCTCGTCGATCCCGCACGCGATGGCCACCTCCTTGAAGGAGAGGCCTGCCTCGAAGCGCAGCACCACCGCCTCGCGCTCGCTCGGCTTGAGCCGCGAGAGCGCGGCGCGGGCGCGCTCGGCCCGCTCGCGCTCCACCGCGAGCTCGCTCGCGTCGGGCCGCGGCCGGGTGTCGTGGACGAGGCGCAGCCGCGCCTCACGCCGCGCTCTGAGCTCCGTGTGCCGCCCGCACAGGCGCCGCGCGATCCCGAAGAGCCAGGCCCGCACGCTCCCCTCGGCGCGGTACTGCGGGAACGCATCGAACGCCGCGAGCAGCGTCTCCTGCACGAGCTCCTCGCTCTCGGCCTGCGACCCCGTGAACGCCATGCACAGCCGGCCCAGCGGCATGGCGTAGGCCTTCGCACACCGAGACAGCGCTTCCCGGAAGTCGCCTGCCCCGATGAGCCCCTCGATCGCCCGAGCCTCGTCGGCCCGCGCGTCGGTCCCAGTCCGCGCGTCGTCCCCCGACCCAACGAGCGCTAACCCAGCTGCCATCGCTGCCTCATCGCCGGCCATGTGCCCCCGTCCCCCGAGTTCGTGACCGGATTTTTTTCGTCCCCCGCCCCCAGCGGACTCCGGTGCCCGATCCCACAGTACAGGGCGGTCCGGCCTTTGCCTTTTGCAATGCGATCCCCGCCGCAGCAGAATCGGCAGTCGCCTCAGGAGCCGCGCTTATGAATGAGACAAGCCCGTCTGTTTTCGCGAAGGCCACCGCGCCCCGAGGTGCGGCGCCGAGCGATCCCGTTGACAGGTCGCCTGTGAAGCGATGGAGACGGTCGCTTTCGCTCGCCCTCGCCGTGTCCCTCGCCGGCGCGCTCGCCACCCCCGCGGCGCTCGCGCAGGATGCGCCGGGCGAGGCGCAGGTTCAGGGAGAAGGTGAGGCCCCGCCGGCCGGCAAGCGTGTGGTGCTCCCGACCCGGACCAGCGCGGGCGGGAAGGACAGGAAGGGGGCCGCCGCCGAGCCGAAGGCAGGCCCGGCCGAGAAAGACAAGGCGGAGCCGTCGGTGGAAGAGCGCGCCGCGCGCGGCGTGGCGGTCATCGAGCGCGGCGGGCAGGTCCTCGGGCTAGGCGCGGTGCTCGCCGGCGACGGGCGCGTGCTGACGGCGCTCTCGCCGCTCGGCGCGGGCAACGACCTCACGGCGCGCCTCGCCGACGGGACCACCGTCCGGGTGAAGCTCGGCCACCACGACCGCGTGTGGGATCTCGCGCTGCTCGTGCCGCAGACCGGCAAGTGGGCCGAGGGGCTCACCGCCTCGTCGCGCGATCCGGTGCGGCCGGACGCGCAGATCCGCTCGTTTTCGGCGGCGCGCGGCAAGGTCGCGGCCACCGCGATCGTGCTCCGATCGCACCGGACGTTGATCGGCGGCGACGACCGGCCGCTCGACCGCGCGATCGAGCTCGGGTCGCGCGTCTCGCCGCTCGATCTGGGCGCGCCCATCATCGACGAGGACGGCCGCGTGGTCGCGGTCCTCGGCCGCGGCTGCGCCCCGAACGAGGGCAAGCCTTGCACGCCGGTCGCCTTCGGCGCGCCGATCGGCGCGATCCGGGCGTTCCTTCGGGCGGTGCCGTCGACGGCGGTGCAGCCCGCGGCGTGGCTCGGGATCCAGGGCGTCAGCGAGGCGGCGCCGGTCGCCAAGGGGGTCCGGATCACGGTGGTGCACCCCGAGAGCCCCGCGGACGAGGCCCGCTTGACGGGCGGCGATCGCGCGGAGAGCGACATGATCCTCGCCGTCGACGGCGTGCCCGTCACCAGCCCCGAGGCGCTCTCCGACGCGATCCGGACGCACGCGGTCGGCGAGAAGGTCCCGCTCACGTTGCTGAGCCGCGGGAAGTACCGGCAGGTCACGGTCCTGCTCCGCGCCGCGCCGGAGCCGTCGGCCGCCGCGTTGAAGCGGCCCGAGGCCGAGCTCCCGCCGCCGAGCTCGAGCGGTAAGGGGACCGAGGAGTACCGCAAGTAAGCAAAAAATGATGCGGGCCTGCGCGCGGATTCTATAAGCTCGGCGCTCGGGCCCGATCCGGTTGACACTCCGTCAACGGAACCTCCAGGATCGGGCTCGAGCGGCTCGGACGGGCGCGCTCGCGGTTCTCATTCAGCCTCGCGCCTGGCGCGGGGCCTTCGATCGGGTGATCCGTGTCCCAAACGTTTCGAATCGAAGTGGCCGGCGAGACGAACGTCGGGCGCAAGCGCAACCACAACGAGGACAACTTCGGCATCATGGTCGAGTACGGCCTCTTCATGGTCGCCGATGGAATGGGGGGGCATGCGTCGGGCGAGGTCGCGTCGAAGATGGCTGTCGACGCGATGCAGGACTTCTTCGCCCAGACGCAGGACGACCCGGAGCGGACCTGGCCCTACAAGATGGACAGGTCGAAGGGCTACGAAGAGAACCGGCTGATCACGGGCATCAAGCTCGCCAACCTGCGGATCTACGAGACCGCGCAGCGCGAGGCGAAGAAGCGGGGCATGGGGACGACGTTCGTCGGCATCTTCACGGCGAACGACGGCGTCTACGTCGCCCACGTCGGCGACAGCCGGGTCTACCGCTTCCGCGAGGGCCGGCTCGAGATGCTCACCGAGGACCACTCGCTCCTCAACGACTACATCAAGATGAAGCGGCTCACGCCCGAGGAGATCGCGAACTTCCCGCACAAGAACGTGATCGTGCGCGCGCTCGGGATGAAGGACACGGTCAAGGTCGACACCCGCTTCGAGGTGCCGCAGCTGAACGACACGTACATCCTCTGCTCCGACGGGCTCTCCGGCCCGGTGAGCGACATGGAGATGACGCAGATCCTGACGGAGCACCAGGATATCCAGGTCGCGACCGCCAAGATGATCGAGCGCGCAAACGAGAACGGCGGGCCCGACAACGTGACCTGCGTCCTCGTTCGCTGGACCCAATAGGCCGCTCTTGCGCTCAGACAACTGCCCGTCGCCGCATCACGCGACGAGCTCCCTCCCCGGGGGCCTCACCGAAATGGTCGACCAGGGGCGAACGGACTAGGGGAGGGCGCCGCCGCTCCAGGGGATCAGGACCAGGAAGACGAAGGCGATGAGGGCGAGCATGAAGAGGCTCGTCATCAGGTAGGTCGAGCGCGGCGAACGCGCGGTGCTCCAGCCGTCGCCGTAGAACTTCCCACGCGAGCGCACCCGGATCCGGCGCTGCACGCCGCGAAGCAAGCTCGGCGGCGCCACGGGCGGCGCACGCATCGCTCCCCGGACCAGCTCGCGCAAATCGAGCTCGTCGACGAGCGGCAAGTCGCCGTGCTCGGGCAGGTCGCCATGCTCGGGGAGGTCGCCGTCGTCGGGCAGGTCGCCGTCGTCGGGCAAGTCGCCGTGCTCGGGGAGGTCGCCGTCGTCGGGCTGATCGCGTCGGGGCGCGGCGGCGGGGCGCGCGGGCTCCACGGGGGGCGCCGTGGGACGGCCGCCGCTCTCCGCGGGCGAAGCGGCCGGCTCATCGGCTTGCCCCGCGCGCTTCGGGTCGTCCGCTCCGCTCATTTCCCGCCTCTCACCTTCTCGCCCATCATCTTCTCGACAAGCGCGCGGAGCTGCCCACGCGCGCGATGGATCCGGCTCTTCACCGTCCCGTCCGGCAAACCCGTCACCGAGGCGATCTCTTCGTAAGACATGTCCTCGACGTCGCGAAGGATGAGCGCCTCCCGGAACTCGGGATCGAGCTGCCCGATCGCACGCTTCACGACCGCCTCGAGCTGCATCCCCTCCACCAGCTCGTCAGGGCGGCTCACGTCGCCGACGCTCACGCCCTTGGCCGCAGAAAGCGGCACCCGCTCGGCCATCGCGTCCACGTCGTCCTGGGCGCCCGCGTGCCGCCGCGAGAGGTACTTCGTTCGGTTTTTGCAGAGATTCACGGCGATTCGATAGATCCAGGTCGAGAGCTTCGACTCGCCGCGGAACTGATCGATCGCCTTGAAGACCTGGACGAAGACTTCCTGCGACACGTCCTCGGCCTCGTCACGCCGGCCGAGCATGCGGAAGACGAGCGCGAACACGCGGCGCTCGTACATGATCACGAGCTCGTTGAACGCGCTCTCGTCACGCGCGACGAGCCGCGCGATGAACTGCGCCTCGCCCGCCTCGAGCGGCGCCGAGGGCTCGGGGTCGACGCCTGCACCGGTCGGAGCGCCGCGTCCGCGTTCCGCACCCGCATGGGCCGGGGCTCCGCGTCCGCGTTCCGCATCTACATGGGTCGGGGCTCCGCGTCCGCGGGCCCCTTCATCGCTCGCCACGCCGTCCGGTCCTCCAGGAGCCAGGGGCTCGCGCACGCCGCGCGGCAGGCGCAGAGCCCTCGGTGAGACCACGGTAAACAACCCCGGCTCGACCGCGCCAGACAATAGCGAGCAGACGACGGCGCAGGATGCACCCGCAAGGCGGTGCGACCTCGCCGGAGGCGCTCCCGCCCGCGCGATGGAGGTCGGCCGCCATGACCCCCCTCAGAGGGCGCGGGGGCTCGATGGTTCCGGCGCGTGGATTCGAACCACGATTAGGGGATTCAAAGTCCCCCGTCCTGCCCTTGAACGACGCCGGAGTGCTGCGGGACGGAGCCGACCGCCGCGCGGCGCGCACCTTAGCGCGAGTCGCGCAGGATAGCACCCGTCCCGATCCAAGAGTCGGCTCTGCGGGCCGGATAGCTGATGCCGCGCGTGGCGTCTGCCTCGGATCGACCTCGCCTCAGGCGGAACTGCCCGCGCTCGCGGCGGCCCACCGGCGCCGCCTTCGCGCCGGAAGCCAAGGCCTTCTCCGCCCCGTAGGGCGGCAGCGCGGAGGCGCCCGTGCCCTCGCCCGGGGCCGCGGCCGCTTCCTCGCGCGCCGGGGTCGCCTCGGGCGCAGCGCCGCCGGGCGTCGAGGTCGCCCCGGGCGCCACGCCGTCGCGCGCCAGGGTGGCCTCGGGCGCCGCAAGCGCCGGGGTCGCCTCGGGCGCCACGCCGTCGTGCGCCAGGGTGGCCTCGGACGCCGCAAGCGCCGGGATCGCCTCGGGGGGAGCGCCGTCGAAGGCCGGGGTCGCCGCGGGGGCCGCGACGGCAAGGGTCGCGGCGAGCTGCGAGGAAGGCAGGACGACCTGGGCGGCAGCCGCTGCCACGCCCTGGGCCACGCCGGGGCGCGCCGCCAGCGCGACCGAGGCCGCCGCGGGCGCGCCCTCGGGAGCGAGCGCGCTCAGCACCGAGAGGCCCAGCACGAGCACGATCGCCGCGCTGCCCGCGGCGATCGAGACGGCGTTGCGCGAAGCGCGAGCCCGCCGCGCGAGCCGCGACCAGGCGCCCGACACGCGCGCGCGCGGCGTCGGGTCCGCGTCGCGCGCGCCGCGCGCCGGCCCGGATCTCGCGGCGCCGAGCCTCGGGGCGACGGCGCTCGGGAGCGTGTCGGGCGGGGACGAGGGGGTCGCCGGGAAGCAGGACGGAATCTCGAGGGAGATCGGCTGCGAGGGAACGTCCTGCCGCAGCACGGCCTCGGCCAGCGGGAACCGGCCGAGGGTGAAGGCCTCGGCGCGCTCGTCGCGCGCCTTCGCGGGGGCGCCCTGATGGAAGCGGGGCGCGACCGCGCTGAGATCGTCTGGCGTCAACGCGAAGCTGAGCGGGCCGGTGGACTCAGGGCCCTCGCCTGCGGCGGAGAGGGCGGCCGCCTCGTCGCGCGGGGGCGGCTGGGAAATGGTCCAGCCGAGCGCCTTGACCTCGCCGGCGGGCGTCCAGCACTCGAGGCCTTCGCGCCAGACGCGCGTGCTGTGGGGGAGCTCCCCCAGCTCCAGCGCGCGCCAGAGCGTGACCGTGCTCATCGCCTCGAGAAAGTCGCCACGGTCGATGCACCAGGGCTTCGACTCCGTCGGTGCCTCCTCCGCGCCGCCGGCGTGCGACGTGAACGGCATCGTGGGGGCGCTGCAGAGGCTGCTCAGCTGCTCCTGCCCGCACCCCTCCGCGCCACCCGACGCCGGCACGCCGTCGCCAAGCCCCTCCACCTTGTACGCTGCGCTCGGGCCCATCGCTGTCTCCCTAGCGAGCCGCGGCGGCCCACCCGATGCTGCTTCCGGGTGCACCTCCGCTGCTCTCGTGCGTCGGTAGCGGATGCTGGCGCGGTGGGCCAAGAAAGGTGCCGAGCGGGGCAGGCAGGTAGGCCGGGCGCGCCGCTCCGAGCGGAGGGCGTGCGGGGGCGGAGGCGCCGCTGCTGTGCGCGAGGCGAGAGCGCGGCCGTGATGTAGAGCGCAGCCGTGATGCCGTGATGTGGAGCGCTGCGTGGAGCGCAGCCGTGATGTGGAGCGCTGCGTGGAGCGCAGCCGTGATGTGGAGCGCTGCGTGGAGCGCAGCCGTGATGTGGAGCGCTGCGTGGAGCGCAGCCGTGATGTGGAGCGCGGCCGCTGTAGCCCGACGTCAGAGGTCCGTGTAGTTGTCGGCGAACATCGCGCGCTGGCCGAGGAAGGCGATCTCGAGCATGCCGCCGACGTCCGTTCCTCCGGTCGCGCGACGGATCACGTTGAGCGCCGGCATCAGCCGGACGAGCCCGCGGTACTGCGTGCCCTCCGGCGCGCGCGCCAGCGTCAGGTGGACCGGGGCGCGCAGGCTGAGGCGGACGTCGGCGGGCGCGTCGTCATTGAGCGCGACCGCGACCTTTGCGCCGAGCGCCGCGCGGAACGTGGCGCTCGCCACCTTGTCGACGAGCCCGGCGTGCGCCGCGATCGTGAGCTCCTGGCTCTGCACCGGCGCGCCGAGCACCTCGCGCCTGCAGCGCGTCGCAGGGACGAAGGCGGTGGACTGGGTGATCGGATCCACGCCGCTGACGACGTCGCCCGCGGGCTCGCACCACTCGAGCGTGTCCGTCGACGCGGTCCAGCGCGAGTCGAACGCGATCTGCCCTTCGATTGTGGGCGCGAGCCTCTTCCCGCCCTGGCCGACATAGATCGCCGCCGCGCCGACGCTCCAGGGCACGGCGGTGAGCTCGCGCGGCGCGTACGTCGGTGGCAGGCTCTGGTCGCGCCGCTCGGGGCCCGGGCCCAGGTAGCTGAACCGGGTGCGGCCGACCGCGCCGCCGACGTAGAGGATCAGCGGAGGATACGCCGAGCTGCCCTCTCCCTCGAAGTCGAGGTGCGCGAACGAGGCGGACAGGCGCAGGGTGCCGGTGGGCGTCTGGGCGGAGTCGCTGGCGTGGGAGAGGCCGATCAGCGTGGACAGCCCGTCCTCGGACGCCACCTCGGCCTCGATCACGGCGCTCACATCCCACGCCGTCGGATCCGTCGCCTCGCCGAACCCGGCCAGCACGCCGAAGCCGACCCGCGCGACCGCCGCGCCCGCGGAGCTGCCCGTGACCTCGGCCGGAACGAGGTAGACGAGCTCGCGGCCCGTGGCGGCCGGCGCGATGGCCGCGCCCTCGGCAGGCGCAAGCGGCGCGATGGGAGCGCTCGACGCGGCCGGAGCGACCGGCGCAATGGCGCGGCCCGGCTGCGCGGGCGCCACGGCCACGCCGGCACCCGGCGCAGCGGGCGCGCTCGGGGCAGCGGCGGGCGCGCTCGGGGCAGCGGCGGGCGCGCTCGGGGCAGCGGCGGGCGGGACCGGCGCCGTGGGGGCGCTGGCCGGCGTGGGGGCGCCGGGGGCGGTGGCAGCCGGCGGGACGGGCGCCGGGGGCGCTACGCCCGGCGGCACGGGAGCCGACGGCTGCCCCGCGCCCTGGGCGAGCGCGGGCGCGGCGAGCGTGAGCGAGAGCAGCGCTGCGGCGCGCCGGAGCAGCAGGGCGCCCCTCACGGCGCCACCGTGAACCGGAACGTGAGGTCGCCGGCGCCGATCGACGTGTCGTATTCCTCGCGGGTGCTCTGATTCGTCTTGGGATCGAAGGCGAAGATCTGGAACTTGCCGCTTCCGTTCCTGACCCTGAAGCGGAACACGTAGTTGCCGGGATCCAGATCGAACTCGGGGAAGACCGTGTTGCGGATCGAGAACGGCTTCACTCCCGACGGATCCGCGGCGGGCGCTGGGTCCTCGAACAGATAGCCGACGGCGCTGAGGTGGTACTCGTCGCTGTGGAGCTTGAGCTTGATCCTCTTCATGGTCGAGAGCGATCCTCTCACACGCGCGCGGGACGGTACAGCGGTTGGGGGGCTCGCGGCATGGCGGCGATCGGGCTCGCCCGGCCGTCCAGGCGGCCGGCTTTCGAAGCGCGGCCAGAGACGGGCGCGGGCACGGGGCCCGGAGAGGGCGCGCGCCGTCTCGAGGACGTGAGCGCGCGCGGAAGCGGCAAAGGGGCGGCTTTGAGAGCCGGTTCCGTTGCCGAGACAAGACGGTGTCGAGACGAGGGGTTGCGGCGGGGAGACAATGGGCCGCCGCGGGGAGACAACAGTCGTCGAGCGACCACGACCGCTCGCCCCGGGTCGCGGAGGTCCAAACGCATGTCGGCGATCTCGGCGCTGCCGCCGTCGGTGTGGCCGAGTCGGCGGGGCGAGCGTCGGCCCGCCCGACCGCGCCGCCGCACGGCCGAAACCCGGCATGCCGCAACAGTCGATGCACAAAGAGCTCGCTGCTGCCGGAGCGACGATCTCGTATCCAGCGCTGACGGCGTATTGCCGGCGACACGGCATCGGCCATGAGCCGCACAAGCCGGTCGGGCAATACCACTTCGGGCCGGGCAAGGAGTCGCAGCACCACACGTCGCCGCGCGAGCCCGTCATCGGGGCAAGGAGCGACGCGCCCAGGCGGCCTCGACGTTGCTGTGCTGCTCGCGGATGCTCTTCTTCAGCGGCGCCGCTCTCGCCGCCGGCCGCTCCGCGCGAGCCGACGCGCGGAGCGTAGCGCCTCGAGGTGCTCAGCCGCCGCCGGCGCGCCGCACGGCGACGCCGACGCCGGCGGTGCTGTAGCAGCCGCTCACGTTCCACGAGATGGTGGTGTTGGAGTCGGCCACGAGATAGCCGGCCAGCGCGACCATGGTAGTCGGATCGGTCAGGCGCCGGTTCATGGTGGAGGTCGCCGCGGTGGGGCTCATGGTGGCGCCGGTGTTGCCGTTGCGCGCCGCCAGCACCGTGTACACGAACGAGCCGCTCGCGCTGAAGTTGGTGGTCACCCCTCGGGGCACGGCGCTGTTGCCGCAGTCCATCGTGTTGGTGTGGATGCCGGTCGTGTTGGCGCTCGCGAACGGGTTCGACTGGTGCACGGCCTTCAGCTCCACCACGTTGGCGAAGTACACGCCCCAGGTGTTCGCGTTCGCCATCTGCACCACCACGGGCTTGTTGCCGGTGGCGGCCGGAAGCTGGCTGTCCAGGAGGTAGTAGATGTGCGCGGCGGAGTTGTTGTCGGCCTGCCGTGCGTTGAAGAGCGTCATCGGCGTGCCGTCGTAGGTGACGCTCACCGGCACGAGCGAGTTCTCGGAGGCGACGATCCCGACGAGGACCATGCGATCGTTGTCCCGCGGTGTCTGCAGGGCGTGGGTCACGTTGATGATGGACGCCGAATTCCCGATGGTGCTCAAGGTGCCGATCGTGCCCGAGTTGACGACGACGATGTTCGGCGAGACGACGCAGTTGCCGTTCGAGCAGATGGACCTCGTCCCCGAGCACGCGTGGCCGCAGTCGCCGCAGTTGCTGGCGGTGCCGAGCTGGGTCGTGCAGCCGGCGCTGGGGTCGCCGCAAGCCTTCCAGCCCGTGTCGCAGGTGGGCACGCAGGTGCCGGCCGTGCAGCCGGTGGCGCTCGCGTGCGCCTGGAGGCACTGGGTGTTGCAGCCGCCGCAGGCGTTGACGTCGCCGGAGACGTCCTTCTCGCAGCCGTTCATGCCGTTGCCGTCGCAGTTGCGCCACAGGCCGCTGCACACCGGGGTGCAGCCCGACGAGCTGCATTGATTGCTGGTGACGTGGGCGCTGGCCCCGCTCTGGCACACGAGGTTGCAGCCGAGGCAGTTGTTCTCGTCGTCCCACAGGTCGATGTTGCAGCCGTTCTTCGGTACCCCGCAGTCGTCGTACTGCGCGGTCGTGCACACCGGGTTGCAGGTGCCGTCGAGGCACTGGCTGCTGGTCGTGTGGATGGTGCTGCACTGGGTGCCGCAGGTGCCGCAGTTCCCCTCGTCGGTCTTGATGTTGGCCTCGCAGCCGTCGGTCAGCGAGCTGTTGCAGTTCCCGTAGTCCGCCTTGCAGCCGGCGAAGCTGCAGGCGCTGTTCTGGCAGGTCGCGGTGGCGTTCGCGTAGATGGTGTTGCAGTTGACGCCGCCGGCGGCCGCGCAGGCGCCGCAGTGGGTCTGGTTGACGTTGACGTTCGTTTCGCAGCCGTTGTCCGGATCGCCGTCGCAGTCGCCCATCCCGCTGTTGCAGGTCTTCACCTTGCAGTCGCCGCCCTCGCACTTGGGGGCGCCGCCGGCGATGGTGCAGGTCTCGCCGCAGCCGCCGCAGTGGCTGAGGCTCGTCTCGGTGTTGGTCTCGCAACCGTCGGCGTAGCCGCCGCCGCAGTCGGCAAAGCCCGGCTCGCAGCGGCCGATGGCGCAGCCGGTGGCCGTGCATTTGCCGGTGCCGTTGGCGACCGTGCACAGGCCGCCGCACGTGCCGCAATTCTCCGGATCAGCGGTCAGATCCACCTCGCAGCCGTCCTCGGGGTCGCCGTTGCAGTCGCCCCTGCCGGCCGGGCAAACCGTCTCGCCGCATACGCCGTCGCGGCACCAGGGCCTGCCGCCCGCCGTGGGCACGCACTCGTGGCCGCACTCGCCGCAGTTCAGCACGTCGCGGTTGATCGCCCTCTCGCAGCCGTCGTCGACCCGGCCGTTGCAGTCGGTGAAGCCCTCGTCGCACTCGACCTTGCACTCCGACTTCTCGCAATAGGCGTCGCCGTTCGCGGCCGGACACAGCTCGTCGCACCCGCCGCAGTGGCTCGAGTCGGTCGAGGTGTTCACCTCGCAGCCGTTTTCGGGATCGCCGTCGCAGTCGGCGTAAGGCGCTTCGCACTCCTTGACCTTGCAGGCGCCGCCCTGGCACTCGGCCGTCGCGTTCGGCAGCGCGCACTTCAGGCCGCAGTTGCCGCAGTTGTCCACGTCGGTGCGCAGGTTCACCTCGCACTCACCCCCGGCCTGGCGATCGCAGTTGGCATAGCCGTCCGAGCAGGTAGGGCCGCACGCCCCGTCGATGCAATCATTGCTGAGGCAGTCGCTGCTCGAGCGGCACTTCTTGCCGTCCTGGCAGCCGCCGCAGCTGGCGCCGCAGTCCACGTCGCTCTCGGTGCCGTTGGGCACGCCGTCGGTGCACGTCGGCGCGACGCATTGGCCCTCCTGGCACACGCCGCTCTCGCAGTCGCCGGCCCGGTTGCAGTCTTGGCCGGTCGTGCACTTCTTGTCGCAGCTGCCGCCGCAATCGACGTCCGACTCCGAGCCGTCGCGGGCGTTGTTCATGCAACCCGCTTCCTGGCAGACGCCGTCGATGCACTCGCCCTCGGCGCAGTCGCGGCTCGCGGCGCAGCCGGAGCCGAGCGGGCATGGGTCGCACTCGCCGCCGCAGTTCGGGCCCGTCTCGCCGTCGGACTGCGTCTCGTCCGTACAGTGCGCCGGCGGGCCGGGGTCGCCCGGGAACTCGAAGTCCGGCACGCTACACGAAGCGGCGAAGAGCCCCGCCGTCAGCGCGGCGGCCGAGAACGCGCGCAGCAGCGCGAAACAACGCAGAAAGCTAGGGGTCGACATCCAACGACAAAAGTATCATTCGCAGGCGCATTTCGCGGCCACAAATCGAGACAGCGCCGGGATTCGTACGGGGCGCGCGGGGGGCGCGCGGAGCTCCGCCGGCACGCTCGCACCTCCGACCACGACGCGGCGCGGCGTCGCGCCGCCGCATTGACAGGAGCGGAGGCGGCAAGCCACTATGGCGGCCAGTCACTTGGGTGAGCGCCGCATGAGGAATTTTCCACGAATGTTCCGCGTCGCAGCGGTGCTGCTGCTGCTCGAGGCGCCCGCGCTCGCCCAGGAGCCCGACGAGCTCACGCGAGCTCGCGCGCAGTTTCAGCAGGCGACCGAGCTCGAGCAAGCTGGTAACTGGGCCGCGGCCCTGCAGCGGTTCCGCGAAGTCGGCCAGGTGCGGATGACGCCGCAGGTCCGCTTCCACATCGCCGTGTGCGAGGAGAATCTGGGGCGGCTCGTGGCCGCGCTCGGTGGCTACGAGCTGGCGCTCGCGGAGGCCGACGCCGTGGGGCCCGAGTTTCGGGCCGAGGTCGAGCAGTCGATCGGCCGGCTGCGTGCCCGGATCCCGAAGCTCGTCATCGTACGTGGCAAAGGGGCGGCCTCCGCGGCCATCGCGCTCGACGGCATCGCCCTCGGCGGCACGTCGATCGGCGTCGAGGTGCCGCTCGATCCCGGGCCCCACGCGCTCACCGCCAAGGCTCCCAATTACAAGCCGTTCCAACAAACGGTGGAGCTGAAGGCGGAGGGGGTGACGCGCGTCGAGGTGACGCTCGAAGCGTTGCCGCAAGAGCTGCTGATCAAGGCGGGCGCCTTGCAGCCCGAGAAGCCGCCGTCCAAGGTGGTGCCGTACGTCATCGGGGGCGTCGGCGCCGTGAGCCTGATCGGCTCCGGGGTGCTGTTCGGGCTCCGCCAGGGAGCGCTCCAGGATCTGGAGGACGCCTGCGGCCAGGGCGGCAAGTCGTGCCCGCCCTCGATGCAGTCGCGCTACGACGACCTCAAGTTCTATCACTACGGGGCGCAGGTCGCGCTCGGCGTCGGCGTCGCCGCGGTCGGCACGGCGACCGCGATCTTGCTCCTTCAGAGGAAGAAGCCAAAAGAGCCCGAGAAGACCTCGCTCGAGCTCGTGCCCGTCGCGGGCGGCTCCGAGATAGGCGCGAGCGTCTCAGGGACGTTCTGAGGGAGTCGAGCCACAGCGGGGCGCATCTTCGTGCGCTACGGGCTCATCCGCAGAGTGAAGCTCGCTGCGGCGTACTTCGGTACGCTCCACTCGCCTGCCCAGCGGCTGAGCCCGTACCCCACGAATCTGGGTACTGGTCAAATTTGAACGGGGAGACAGGGAGACGGGGAGAAAACCCCTAGTAAAGCTCCCTGTCTCCCCGTGATCTTCTCGGGCAAAATTGACCGCCGCCCGAATCTGCACCCCGCTATGAAACATCGACGATGAGGCAGCCCTGAGGTCCAGGGCGTCAGCGCTCTCTTCACGATGTGTTTGCCGCGTTAGAACCCCGGATCGTGCTTCCACGACTTGGGCGGCGCGGCCTTTGGCGTCGGGCTCGGCGGCTTTACCTGCTCGGCGGGCTTGTTCTGGCGGCGGGGCGCCTGGCTCGCGGGTGACACCGGGGGCGGAGCCGGCGCGGGCGCCGGCGCTGCGCTGGCCGAGACGGGGGCAGGGGGCTCGCCCGTGGGCCCGCTGAGCCCGTTCGCAGGGGGCGCCTCCCCCTGGGGAGGCGCGGGCGCCGGGGCGGCGGGCGCGGCGACGGAAGGAAGAGGGGCCGGTGGGTCGGCGCTCTGGAGCCGCAGCGCGGCGAGCACGCCGCCGGCGAGGAGACCGAGGATCACGACGGTGGGCAGCGCGCGGCTCTTGGAGCGCGCGAACGGCGGGATCTCGTCGTCGGGCGTGCTCTTTCCGGCCTCGCCCGGGATCGCGCCGCGGAGGTTGACGGTCCTGAAGGTGCTCACCGCCGAGTGACTCGTGCCGGTCACGTCGGAGATGCCGAGGTTGCTGCTCAGCTGATTGCGCTCGGCGCGCTCCAGCGCTTCGGCGAGGGCCGCGCGCGTTTGCCGGTGCTGCTCCTCGAGCAGCTCGCGGACGAAATTGGCGACGTCCTCGTCGGTGGCTCGCTGGCTGGGCGGCAGCGCCTTGTCGAGCGCTCGCTGCAGCTCGTTGGCCGTGGCGTAGCGCTGGTCGCGCTCTTTTTCGAGCGCGCGCAGCAGCACGGCCTCGAGCGACGCCGGGTAGTCTTCCATGAACTCGTGCGGCGCCAGCACCGGGTCCGGTGACGAGATGGCGAACAGCGTCGCGCCCTCCGCTTCCCTGCGGAACGGGTGTTTGCCGGTGGTGAGCGCGTAGAGCACGATGCCCATCGCGAACACGTCGACGCGCCGATCGATCGCCTCGCCGCGCACCTGCTCCGGCGCCATGTAGCTCACCTTGCCCTTGAGCTGGCCGGCCTGCGTCGTGCTGTCGTTGAGCGCGGTGGCCTTGGCCACGCCGAAGTCCACCACCTTGGCCAGGCCGTCGTACGTGACCAGGATGTTCTGCGGGGAGATGTCGCGGTGCACCAGGCCGACGAGCTTGCCGTTCTTGTCCTTGAGCTCGTGCGCGGCGTGCAGGCCGGCGCAGGCCTGGGCCACGATGCGCACGGCGATCGGGATCGGCATGCCGTTCCGCTTCTTCGCGGTCTTCATCACCTGGTTGAGCGGAACGCCGTCGATCCACTCCATCGCCAGGAACAGCACGCCGTCCTGCTCGCCGAGATCGAGGATCTCGACGGCGTTGGGGTGGCGGATCTGGGACGCGAGCGACGCCTCCGAGAGGAACATGCGCTCGAACTGGTCGTCCTCGGACAGCGTCGGCAGCATCGTCTTCAGGGCGACGATCTTCTGGAAGCCGCGCGTTCCCTTCAGCCGTGCCGCCCACACCATGGCCATGCCGCCTGCTGCGATCGGCAGCAGCAGCTCGTAACGACCCAACACGGACCCGGGCCCGAGATCGGCCGGGGTGGTGGGTAGGACGTTCGGTGCAGGATTCACGCTACTCGGAAGGCTTGATAAGTTGCCCGACTGTACGAGTGTGCGGCGACACCAAGCGAATGCCTAGCGATAAGAAACACCGCGGAGACAAATTGACGTTATCGCACCAATAGCCCCACCTCCTTACATCCACCTACGGCCGGCGGCGCTTCGCAGGCGGGAAGCTGCCACCAAAACGTCGTTAGGAAGGCCAAACGCTGTCCGAAAGTCAAGCGCCTCCTATCCACCCACCATCGTACAGCCTCTTTGTACGCATGGGTCGACGTCACGCCCATTCTGCAATCCACCTGATTCCATGCGCGGTGGGACGTCGATGAGCGGCGACCTTCGGCCTCCGGCACCGGCGTCTCGTGCCATTTACTGTACGTATCTGGGCTTACTGTATCTATCTGAGCTCCTGGATCGCGCGGGCATGGGCAGGGCGTCGAGCGACCGTCGCCGCCGCCATGGGAAGATCAATGGTCGTGATCGAAGGATGGCTCCCGCCTTTTGCGCGAGGACATGAGCGCTTCGATTGAGCGTTTCGATGTCGCCGTGGATGCCAACGCGACAAGCCGCCCCGCTATCGAGGGCGATCGTCCTCCGCTGGCGAAATGGGTCCTCACCGCCGATTTGACGGTGCGCGGCGCAATCAAGAGCGCGCCGAGCGGGCTCCTGCCCTGACGAGCGCCGGTCGTTCAATCAGCGGTGAGGGCCCGCTTCGCCACGCGCGAGCGCGCCGTCAGCGGCGCACGACGAACATCGCCGCGAAATACCCGTCCGTGCCGTGGACGTGCGGCAGCAGCCGGAACGCGTCGCCGCCGCCCGCGAGCTCCCGAGCGAGCTCCGCGTCGAACGGCGCCGGCTCCAGCCGGACGCCGAGGTCGTCGTCCGCCGGGGCCGCGAGCCGCGCCGCCACGGCCTCGCACTCCTCGCGCAGCACGCTGCACACCGCGAACACGAGCCGGCCGCCATCCCGGGCGCGCGTGGCGGCGCGGCGCGCGATCGCGACCTGGAGGTCGGCCAGGCGCGGGAGGTCGTCCGCCTCGCGCCGGAGCGCGATTTCGGGGCGCCGCCGCAGCGTGCCCACCCCGGAGCAAGGGGCGTCGACGAGCACCCGGTCGTAGCCCTCGGGGACGTCGCCCGCGCCCACCGTCCAGTCGACGGCGTAGGTCTCGCGGACGTACGCGGCAGCTCGCCCGACCCCGTCACGCGCGCCGGCCTGCGCATCGCCGACCTGCGCGCCGGCGCCCTCCGCGCTCGCCGGAGGCGCGCCCAGCGCCGCGCGCAGCTGCGAGAGCTTCGCGGGGTACAGATCCGCCGCGTCCACCGCGCCGCCGGGCAGCACCGCGCGCGACAGGAGCCACGACTTGTTGCCCCGGCCGGAGCAGGCGTCGAGCACGGCCTCGCCTGGCCGCGCGCCGAGCGCGAAGGCGAGCGCCTGCGCCCCCTCCTCCTGGCCGATCCACGCGGCGCCGAAGCCGGGGAGCCGCCGGAGATCGCCCGCACCCCGCGCGACGATCGCCGTCGGTGAGACGCGCCCGGCCTCGAAGGACGCAGAGGGCGCGGCGGCCCGCAGCGCGTCGAGCCACGCGCCGCGGTCCTCGCCGGGGGCGAGGCAGAGGCCGGTCGGCGGCGGCACCGGGCCGGCCGACAGGAACGCCTCGGCCGCAGCTCGGCCGAGCGAGCGGCGCAGGGCGCCCCGCAGCCACCCCGGCGCGGAGGCGACCACCGCGCTCGCGAGCGGCGGGCGACCGCCGGACTCCACGGCCGCCGCGAGCCTGCGCAGCACGGCGTTCGCGAACGCGCCGACGCGCGGTCCGCCGGCCGCCTGGGCGCCGTCCACGGCCTCCGAGACGGCCGCGAACGAGGGGACGCGATCGAGGAAGCAGAGCGAGTACGCGCCCATCAGCACGTGCGCGCGCACCAGCGGGTCGGTCGTCCAGCGGCTCTTCGCGGCGAACTCGGCGATGCGCGCCTCGAGCGCCGCCTGCGCGCGCAGGACGCCGTAGACGAGCTCCGTCGCGAGGCCCGCGTCCCGCGGGTCGAGCGCCGGCGCGCGGCGCAGCTCGGCGTCGAGGGCCGCCGAGGCGAACGCCTCCGAGCCCCACACCCGCGCGAGCACGCGCGCCGCGACCGCGCGCGGCGCGCTCTCGGTCGCGTGCGGCGGGCGCGGGGCGCCGCGGCCCCCGTCGCGCCCGTCCTCTTTGCCCCGGTCAGCCAACGAGCTCCTTGAATTGCCCCTGGATCACGTCCCAGCGGCGCTCGACGTCGTTCTTGAAGGCGATGCCCATCAGGCCGATGAGCACCACGAGCCCGACCAGGCTCGCGATCTCGCGGACGCGCAGCGGCAGCGGGCGCCGCAGCACGGCCTCGAACGTGAAGAAGAGGAGGTGGCCGCCGTCGAGCACCGGGATGGGCAGGAGGTTGATGAGCCCGAGGTTGATCGAGATGACCGCCATCGCCCAGACGAAGTAGCTGACGCCCTTCGCGCCCTCCTCGCCGATCACGTCGTACACCGTGATGGGGCCGCCCAGCGTGGAGATGCTGACCTTGCCCTCCATGATGCGGACGATGCCGACCACGATGAACCGGATGACGTCGTACGTCTCGTCGACGGCGCTCTCCAGGGCGAACTGGAAGGCCGACGGGCTGTCGACGTAGGGCGCGGCCACCATCGGCGACCAGTTCGACGCGCGCAGGTAGAAGCGCGGGCGGTGCTGGCCGTACTCGTCGATCCAGTCCTCGCGGCGGAGCTCGATGGTGCCGCTCTTGCGCTGGCCCGAGCGCTGCCACGTGATGACGTGGGACCGGTCCGGCGCCGCGAACAGCCGCTCGACGAAGGTCGACCAGGCGGTGACCTCGACCCCGTCGACCTCCGTGATGCGATCGCCCGGCCGGAGCTCGGCGTCCCACTCGGCCGAGCCCTCGGGCACCTCGGCGACGTAGAGGTCGGCCGGCTCGATGCCGGTCCGCGCGAGCAGGTCGCCGTGGCCGCTCTCCGGCGTCAGCGCGGCGACGCCCGACTCGTAGACGGCGAGCTCGGCCAGCCCGCCGAGCGCGCGCGGCACCGTGACCGGCCGCAGGTACGTGACCGGCACCGTCGCGCCGCGGCTCTCCTCGAGCGCGAGCTCCAGGTCGGCGAACGTCTTCACGGGCGTGCCGCGCACCTCCGTCACGACGTCGAACGTGCGCAGCCCGGCCCGGAACGCGGGCGAGTCGGGCCGCGAGACGCCCACCACCGCGGCGGGGCGGCTCGGCCGGATGCCGATCTCGCCCACCCGATCCACGATCTCGAGCGGCTTCTGGACGACCTTCTCCTCCGGGACGACCGTGACCTCGACGTGCTCCTTGTTGCGGAACACCTTGAGGCGGAGCTCCTGGTTGGGGCTCTTCGTGACGATCCGGTGGAGCTCGGCGAAGGTGCTGACGCGCTCGCCGTCCACCTCGAGGATGCGATCGCCCGGGACCAGCCGGCCCTCGGCCGGGTGCCCCGGCAGGACGACGCCGACCGTCGGCGGGACGAAGCGCGTCTCCCCGATGAAGACGGCGAAGTAGAGCAGCACCGGGAAGAGCACGTTCATCGCCGGGCCGGCCATGACGATGATCACGCGCTTCCAGAGCGCCTGGGACTCGAAGGTGCGCTTGCGATCCTCGGGGAGCACGGCCTCCTGCCGGTTCTCCTCGAGCATCTTCACGAAGCCGCCGAGGGGCAGGAGCGCGACGCAGTACTCCGTCTCGCGGCCCCGCAGCCGCAGCACCCGGGGGCCGAAGCCGATCGAGAAGGTGAGGACCTTCACGCCGAAGATCTTCGCGCACACGAAGTGGCCGAGCTCGTGCACGAAGATGAGCACGGAGCAGAGCAGCGCGAAATACAGGAGGTCCACGGCGGCGGTTGTCTTTACGCGAGGCCGGGCGCGGTGACCACTGGCCACTGAGGGGGCGCAAGGCCACGACGCCCTCCCGCGGGGAGGCCAGCCTCTGGCGGATGAGGGCGGCGCGTGGAAAGGCGTCCTCCGGCGTGAAGACGCCTTCAGGGCGATGGCCCCGGTCGGCCGCCCACACACACCCGCAATTCGGCCGCGTGGCGAAATGTCACAGAGCGCGGGCGCGCGAAGCCCGGGCTCGCGCCCGCCAGAAGCCCGCAGGCTCGGCGCATCCGTGATATCTCACCGATGGAACTCGGCCGGGCGCCGCGCCCGCGAGCGGCGCCTCACGGCGGACGGTCCCCCTGGCCGATTCTCGCGATGTGCCCTGATACGAACTGCGAGGTCCCATCATGAAGCACACGATTGAGCACGATCTGAGCGACAGCGAGGCGAAGCTGGCGACCGAACGCGCGATCGCGCAATACCGAGAGCGGTACGCCGAGTACGAGCCTTTCCTCGTGTGGCGCGACGAGCGGCGCGCCGAGCTCGGCTTCTCCGTGAAGGGCGTGAAGCTGAAAGGCAGCATGGAGCTCCGGCCCGGCGCCGTGGACGTGGACCTCGACGTGCCCCTCCTGATGCGCCCCTTCAAGGGGGTAGCGATCGGCGCGATCGATAAAGAGGTTCGTCACTTCATCGAACAGGCGAAGCGCGAACGGGCACAGGGAGGCGGCAAAGCCACCTGAGCGGGCGGACTGTTCCGCTATGGACATGCGCGCCGGCCGGCGCTATGTTGCTGCAACAGTATCTACTTCGCCGGCCGAAGTACGCCCCGCGACACGACTCACTCCAGTGCTCGGCCGGCAGGGGGCTGTCTCACCGCGCGCCCTGCCGGCCTTGTTGTCGTGCTCACGGAGCGAGCGCCCTCACGGCCGTCAGCTTGTGTGATGCCAGCACGCTGTGGAGCGCCGTGATGCGGCCGCTCGCGTCGATGTCGCAGCGCATGACGAACCGCGGCGCCAGCTTCTCCACGGTGGTCCTGCGCTCGATGACGACCGCCGGGAGGCCGTTGATGAGGCGCAGCTCGTGGCGGAGCGCTCCGGGGTCGTCGATCCTCAGCAGGCCGACGTAGAACCGCGCGACCCGGTTCGGGCCGACGACGATCCGGCGCGCCGCCTTGAACTCGCCGTTCGCGTCGTTGATGACCCGGACTTCCTCGCTAAGGAGCGCCTCGACGGCGGCGACGTCCTGCGTCGCCAGCGTCTGCAGGAAGCGCACGAGCGCCGCGCCCGACCGCTCGACGAGCTCGGGCGAGGGGCGGCAGCGCTCGCGATCGTACGGCTCGAGGGCGCGGCGGGCGCGGTGGTGCGTCGTCTTCACGCTGGCCTCCGACAGGTCGAGCGCGGCGGCGGTCTCCTGGACCGAGTAGTCGAAGACGTCGCGGAGGAGGAGCACGGCGCGCTGCTGCGGGGTGAGCGCCTCGAGCGCGATGAGGAACGCGAAGGACGCGCTCTCGAGGAGGTCGTAGCGGCCCTCGGTGCCGTCTCGGCCGGGGATCTCGAACGACGGGGGCTCGGGCTCCGTCTCGATCGGCGAGGGGAGCCACGGCCCGTCGTAGGCGAGGCGCTTGCGGCGCCGGAGCGCGTCGCGGCCGAGGTTCAGCGCGACGCGCGCGAGCCACGGGCGGACGGGCTCTCCGGTGCGAGCGGGCGGGCGCTCCAGCGCGCGGACGAACGTCTCCTGCACGATGTCGTCCGCGTCGGCAGCGCTGCCGGTGAGCCGGTAGGAGAGGGCCCAGAGGAAGCGCTCGTGCTCGCGGTAGCTCGCGGCGGCGAAGCCCGCGGCGGCGAGCCCCGCGCGCGGGCAGGAAGGATGCGAGGCCGTGGAGCTGCTCATGGAGCGTCGGGTAGCCCCGTCACGCCGCGCGGTCGAGGGCGCGGCGCGAGAGGATGGCCCCCGCGGCGTCCCGCGCGCTGGCGAAGCTCGCGTCGGCGAGCATGCCCGTCGGCCCGACCCAGTCGCCCGCGAGGAAGAGCCCGTCGAGATCCGGGACGCGGACGCCGGGGCGCGCCGCGTAGCCGCCGCCCTCCGCCGGGACCACGGCGTTGGAGACGACGAGCGAGGGCAGGAAGCGGCGCTCGACGAGCGCGTCGCGGTAGCCGGGCTGCACGCGGTCGAGCAGATCCTCGAGCTCGCGCTCGGCGTCGCGGCCCGCGAGCTCGGGGCTGTACTGGGCGGTGTGGATCACGGCGCCGCCGCCGGGCGCGAGGCGCGCGGCGCCCGAGTGGACCGACAGGTAGAGCGGGCGGTCGACGCCGAGCACGAAGAGCGGGCGCGGGCGAGGGAGCCTCGACAGGGCGACGTCGAGGCACGCGGCGCGGATCGGGACGGCGCGCTCGGCGTGCGCCGCGAGCGCCGTGCTCGCGGGCGCGAGCGCGGCCGCGGCGCGCGGGCTCGCGGCGACGAGCACGGCGCCGGCGCCGAGGCGGTCGCCGTTCGCGAGCTCCACGGCGGAGACGGCGCCGCCCTCGGCCGCGATCTGCGTCGCCCGCACGCCGGTGAGGATCTCCACGCCCGCTGCCACGGCGGCGTCGCGCAGGCCCTCGACGAGCGTCTTCCAGCCGCCGTCGAGGTAGAGCACGCCGTGGCCCAGGGCGTGCTGTACCTGGGCGAGCGCCGCGCCGGCGCTCTGGCGATCGTCGTCGGCGCAGTAGGTCGACAGCCGGACGAGCGTGCCGACGAGGCGGCGCACCTCGGGCGCGCGGAAGGCGTCGCGGAGCCAGGTCGAGACCGGGACCGACGCGAGCGGCGCGGGGTTCGCCGCGGCGAGGCCGCCGAAGACGCGGCCCATCTCGATCTTCGCGGCGAGGGGGAGGAGGCCCGTCGTGAGGAGCGACAGGGCGCCGGAAGGCAGGGTGTGCAGGGCGCCGCGGTCGAGGGCGAGCCCGCCCGACGTGGGCGGCGTCGCGCCGGTGTACCGGACGCCGAGCTCGCGGAGCACCTCGAGCGCCGCGCCGCCGCGGTAGAGCGCGTGGGCGCCTAGGTTCAGCGAGAAGCCGTGGCTCTCCTGCGTGGAGGCGCGGCCGCCCGGCGCGTGCGCCTTCTCGACGAGGGCGACCGACCGGCCCGCCCGACCCAGGTACGCCGCCGCCGCGAGCCCAGCGAGCCCGCCGCCGATCACCACCACGTCTTTTGTGGTCTTCATTACTTGTGCCCTTTCCTGGCGGTATCACGATCGAGGGCCCGGAAAGGTTACGTGCGCCCCGTCGATTTTTCGGAGCGGGCTCGGAGGGCTGGTCGGGGGAAGGGGGAAGCGGCGTGTCGGCGCTCAGGCGGCGCGGACGAGCGGCGTGTCGGCGCTCAGGTGGCGCGGACGAGCGGTGTATCGACGAGGTGCTCCGAGAGGAACCACACGTGCATCTCGTTCATGCGGAGGACTTCGCCCATGAGCAGGTCGGCGGTGCCGGCGTCGTCACCCGTCGCCGTCACCTTCAACGCCTCGTGCGTGTCCGCGAGGACCACCTCGTGGGCGTCGAGCAGGCGCGAGATCTGCACCGGCACCTGCTCGCGGCCGCGGGCCGGCCGCTCGACCCTCGTCATCTCCACGACGTCGTGCGCCATGGCCACCGCGATGCCGCCCAGCGTCTGCACCCGCTCGCCGAGCAGGTCGATGAGCGTGTTCTGCTCGTTGAAGTGCTTATCGAAGAGGAGGTGGAGCTGGTAGAAGGTCGGTCCGGAGACCTGCCAGTGGTGCTTCTTGTACATGTCGCGCAGGACGAGCGTGTCCGCCAGGATCTGATTCAACGCGCTGACGCTCGCCGTGCGAGTCTTTACGCTCAGCGCCAGCTGATACTCCACGAGCGTCCCGAAAGGCTGGATCTCGGGGCTTCGCTGCCGGAGTAGCGGCTGGGCCTCGTGGATTCGCGTCTGTCCATCCTTGCCACGTTGTTGCTGGTGCTTCGATGACATGATCCCCTCCTCGTCGACTGGTTCACTGCGTATCTAGGGCTGCGGCCGGCTCCGTCCACGGCCGCACGTCCGGTATCGTGTCCGCGCGGGGCAGCTTTCCGCGCGCGTCCGCTGGATAGCGCGCGCCGCGCCGCATCCGCGGCTCGCATCCGGCCGGGATTTCGTGCAAAGTCCAGCCCAGCATGAAACGGCTCCTGCTCACCAGCGCGCTGCCCTACGCCAACGGGCACATCCACATCGGCCACCTCGTCGAGTACACGCAGACCGACATCTTTGCCCGTTACTGGCGCATGACCGGGCGGAGGTGCATTTACCTGTGCGCCGACGACACCCACGGCACGGCCATCATGATGCGCGCTCGGCAGGAGGGGCGGAGCGAGGCCGACGTCATCGCCGACATGAGCGCGGCCCACCAGCGCGATTTCGCGGCGTTCCAGATCCGGTTCGACCACTACGGCAGCACGAACTCCCCCGCGAACCGCGCGCTGTGCCAGCAGATCTGGGCGTCGCTGCGCGAGCGCGGCATGGTGACCACGAAGGAGGTCACGCAGCTCTTCGATCCGCAGGAGGGCATGTTCCTGGCGGATCGCTTCGTCAAGGGCACCTGCCCGAAGTGCGCGGCGCCGGACCAGTACGGCGACAGCTGCGACAAGTGCGGCTCGACCTACGCCGCCACGGACCTGATCGAGCCGAGGAGCGCGCTGACGGGCGCGCGGCCCGAGCTGCGGAGCGCGCAGCACCTCATGGTGGCCATCGAGCCGGAGCGGCCGTTCCTGTCGACCTGGACGCAGGGCGACGGGCGGATGCCGAAGGAGATCGCGAACTACCTCGCGGGGCACTTCCTGTCGGAGCCGCTGCGCGACTGGGACGTGTCGCGCCCCGCGCCGTACTTCGGGTTCGAGATCCCCGACGCGCCCGGGAACTACTGGTATGTCTGGTTCGACGCGCCGGTCGGGTACATGGCCGCGAGCAAGGAGTGGTGCGATCGGGAAGGCGAGGCGTTCGACGACTGGTGGCGATCCGAAGAGACCGAGATCGTCCACGTCATCGGGAAGGATATCGTGTATTTCCACACGCTCTTCTGGCCGGCGATGCTGAAGAGCGCGCGCTTCTCGCTGCCGTCGCGCGTGCAGGTGCACGGGTTCCTCACCGTGAACGGAGAGAAGATGTCGAAGAGCAAAGGCACGTTCGTGCTGGCCTCGACGTACCTGAAGCACCTCGACCCGGCGTACCTCCGGTATTACTACGCGAGCAAGCTGAGCTCGAAGGTCGACGACATCGATCTGAACCTGGAAGAGCTCGTGAACAAGGTGAACGCCGAGCTCGTGAACAAGGTCGTGAACCTGGCGAGCCGGTCGTCGCGCTTCGTGGCGCAGACGGGGCTGTCGGCGGCCTACCCGGAGGACGGGGGGCTGTTCGCGGCGGCGGCGGAGGAGGGGGACGCGATCGGGGCGGCGTACGCGGCGTTCGACTATGCGCGGGCGACGAGGATCATCGTGTCGCTCGCGGATCGGGCGAACGAGTATGTCGACCGGATGCAGCCGTGGGCGCTGGCGAAGCAGCCGGAGAAGAAGGCGGAGGTGCAGGCGGTGTGCACCGTGGCGCTCAACCTGTTCCGGCAGATCGTGCTCTACCTGGCGCCGGTGTTGCCGAAGCTGGCCGACGACGTCGGGCGGCTGCTCGGGTGCCCGATGGACCGGTGGGCGCTCGCGAAGACGCCGCTTGTGGGGACGCCTGTGGCCGCGTATGAGCACCTCATGAAGCGGGTCGAGCCGGGTGCAGTGGAGAAGATGATCGCGGAGGGCCGCCCTGCCGAGGAGGCGGCGGCGCCGGGCGGGGCGACAGGGGCGCCGGCCGCGGAGGCGGCGCCAGCGGCAGCGGGCGCGGGGGCGGCCGTGGAGGACGACGGCGCGGCGCTCGCCAAGGAGCCGCTCGCGCCCGAGTGCACGATCGACGACTTCGGCAAGGTCGACCTGCGCGTGGCGCGCATCGTGGCGGCGGAGCACGTGCCGGAGGCGAAGAAGCTGCTCAAGCTGACCGTGTCGCTCGGCGGGGACGCGCGAAGGACGGTGTTCGCCGGGATCAAGGCGCATTACAAGCCGGAGGACCTCATCGGGCGGCTCGTCATCGTGTGCGCCAACCTGGCGCCGCGGAAGATGAAGTTCGGCCTCAGCGAGGGGATGGTGCTCGCGGCGGGGGATGAGACGGTGCACATCCTGGCGCCCGACTCGGGGGCGAAGCCGGGGATGCGGGTGCACTGAGCCGGCGGCCGGCGGCGCGGGCTCGGTGAGCCCGAGAGCCGCCGCGCCAGCGGGTGGCGACGAGCCCCCGTGGCCATGGCCGGCGGCGCGCCCGCTCATCGCGCTGGGCAGGATGCGTCGTAAGCGGTTGCGCTCGCGGAGCTCCTGACGAGATCCTGCCCGGATGACCCCTGAGACCGTCGATATCCTCGATCCGGACCTTTACCTCGCGGGCGCGCCGCACGATCGCTTCGAGATCCTCCGCCGGGAGGCGCCCGTCCACTGGCACCCCGAGTCGGCGGGCCGGGGCTTCTGGGCGATCACGCGGCACGCCGACGTCGCCCGCGTCTCGCGCGATCCGGCCGCGTTCTGCTCGGGGCGCGGCCTCTTCATCGAGGATCTCCCGCCGGGGGACATGCGCGACAACCCCGATGTCATGATCATGATGGACCCGCCGAGGCACGCCCGCTTCCGGGCGCTGGTCAGCAAGGGGTTCACGCCCCGTGTCATCCAGCGCCTCGAAGGGCACGTGCGGGAGCTCGTGACGAGGCTCATCGACGACGCCTGCGCGCGCGGCGGGTGCGACTTCGCCAGCGACATCGCGGGCAAGCTGCCGCTCTCCGTGATCCTCGAGGTGCTCGGCGTCCCCCGCGAGGATCAGGAGCAGATGCTCGACTGGACGACGCGGTTCTTCGGGGCCAGCGATCCCGACTACGGCGTCACGCGCGAGGAGCTGAACGCCGTGCTCCACAACATGAACGCCTATGCGCACGCGCTCGCCGAGGAGCGGCGGAAGGCGCCCAAGGACGACATGCTGAGCTTGCTCATGGCCGCCGAGGTGGACGGCGAGAAGCTCTCCTATACGGAGTTCGGCGGCTTCTTCAACTTGCTGCTCACGGCCGGCCACGACACCACGAAGAACCTCATCTCCAACGGGATGCTCGCGCTCCTCGAGCACCCCGACGAGCGCCGGCGTCTGCTCGAGGATCCGTCGCTCCTCCCGACCGCCATCGAGGAGATGCTGCGCTTCACGCCGCCGGTTTATTACTTCCGGCGCTCCGCGGTGCGGGACACCGAGATAGGCGGGCAGCGGATCGCGGCCGGGGACAAGGTGGTGCTGTGGTACGTCTCGGCCAACCGCGATGAGGCGGTGTTCACTGACCCGCACAAGTTCGATGTCGGCCGGACGCCCAACGAGCACCTCTCCTTCGGCGTCGGCCCCCACGTGTGCCTGGGCCTCGCGCTCGCGCGCCTGGAAGCGCGGGTCGCCTTCGAGGAGCTCCTGCGCAGGCTCCCCGAGCTCGAGCTCGCCGGGCCGGCCGTGCGGCTCCGCTCGAACTGGGTGAGCGGCGTGAAGTCGATGCCGGTCCGGTGCGCGCGCCCCGCCGGCTAGCGCGCGGCGCGCCGAGGCGCCGGGCCGCACGCGGCGGTCGCGCCGCAGCCCACGCACCGCAGGCGCTGCTCGACGAGCCCCGGCGCTCGCCGGGTCGATCGCTCATGACCCGTTCTTCTCGCTGAAGCGGTACACGACCGTCCCGAAGGCGTGCACCTCCCGGGAGGCGCCGTCGACGACGGCGACGTCGGTCCAGCAGATCCGCGCGTCGCGCGCGCGCACGACGGCGCGCGCGACGAGCCCGTCCCTCGGCAACGCCCCGAGGATCTGCGCGCTCAGGGCGATCGTCGCGCCCGAAGCCCCCGGCGACGGCGCGGCGACCGTCCACGGGGACGTGGCGCCGGCGGCGTCGATGAGCGTCAGGACGGCCCCTTCGTGCATGGCGCCTTCCTCGTCGAGGTTCACCGCAGCGGCGTCCATCGCCATCTCGACCGCGCCGCGGCGCAAGCCGAGGAGGCGCAGCTGCCTTCGCGACAGGAAGGGACTGGCCGCCATCGCCGCGCGGATCGCGCCCGCGAGGCCGCTCTGCGCGTCGTCCGAGGGAGCGACGCCGGCTCGTTCTCCCTCGGGAAGATCGATGAGGGGAGGGGAGCCCGCCGGCGCGCTGTCCAGTCCGGCCTCGCTCACGGTCGACGAGGCGTGCGCAACCGTATTCCCGTCCACGTCCCTGATGAGCGTCTCGAAGAAGCCCAGCTCGCGCACGCGGCGCACGGCGCGCGTCTCGACCCTCACCGCCTTGCGCGCCGCGCGCACGTAGCCGACGTGCATCGAGACGGTGCGGAGCGGCGCCTTGACCGCGCGAGGGGGCTCACGCGCGACGGCGTGCGCGGAGATCGACACGAGCGAGGCGATGGCGCCGCCGTGGACCAGCCCGAACATGGTGTTCCGCTCTTCGTAGGGCAGAGCGAGCCGCGATTGCGCGTCGTCGGTGGCCTCGATCTCCACGCCTAGGTCGGACGGATAGGAGCCGTCCTTGAACCGCGTCCTGATGTTCTCGGTCATGCCGTAGTGTCCGGAGATCGGCCGGGGTCGTCCAGCCTGGCCGCGCATGGCTGTCCACGCCGATCGACGCGTCTTGCTCACGCCGGTCGCCCTCGGCGCAGCGCTGCAGGGGGAGGACCTCTCTCCGGCGCGGCGAGCTGGACAGTACATATGATGATGGGAGAAAAATTCAATCGACCAAGAACGATATCGAATCTTCAGGCACCCCCAAAAACATGAGCCGCGCCGGGCTCACGCCGGCACTGAAGGGACCGGGAGCGCAGCTCCTCATGAGCTGCAGCTGATTCGGGTGGATCGAGACCGTGATCCCGCCGGATCGGGGGCCGCCGGTGCGCCCCGATCGGGCGCCCTGCCCGCCGCTTGGCACGCGCGATGTCGCTCGCTCCTCGTGAGAGGCGCACATCGCACGATGAGCAACTTCAGGAGGAATCATGACGCTTGGCAGGATGGTTCTTGTGGGATGTCTGTCGCTGGTCGGATCCGCCCTCGTCGCCTGTGGGAACGGCGATGCGGATCGCCTCGGCGAGGGGAGCGGCAACGTCGTCACGAGTACGCCCACGTCCGAGGGCGACGGCTGTACGCTCACCCAGGGCTACTGGAAGAACCACGAGGAGAGCTGGCCGACATCGACGCTCACCATCGGAGGGGTCGACTACACCCAGGAAGAGCTGCTCGATCTCTTTCGGACGGCCCCGCGGGGCGACACAAGCCTGATCCTGGGCCACCAGCTGATCGCCGCGCTGCTGAACGTGCGGAGCGGCGCGGACGACGCGGCCCTGGGTGGGGCGCTCGCGGACGCCGAGGCGTGGATGGTCGCCAACAAGGACGCCGATGGCCGGCTCCCTTACGGCATCAAGCAGGGCGACGCGGCCGACGAGGCCGTCTCGCTGGGAGGTGCGCTCGCGGACTTCAACGAGGGCGGCACCGGCCCTGGCCATTGCGACGGCGGCCCCGGCAGCGGCTCTGACGACCCGGGTGATGACAGCGGCTCCGGCGACCCGGGCGGGAGCGACGACGGCGCGGGCGGCTGCGGCCACGACGGGAGCACGGGAGAGAGCGACGGCGGCGACCCCAGCGGCGGTGACCCCAGCGGCGGTGACCCGAGCGGCGGGGAAGGCGGGTCTGCTCCGACGGGCCCGACGTGCTCGGACCCCTGCAGCGACGGGTGCGCCGATGGCTACATCTGCGTCGTCGGCTGCTGCGCGATCGTCGTCAACTGAGCTCGAGAGCACCGCCCAGGTCCCCCGGGAACGACGGGCTCGCACGAGCTGAATTTGTGGGGCATCTCACGCGGGTGCAGCGGCCGGCCGCTGCTGCACCCTGTCGGGATCGACGAGGGCCGCACGCCCGTCCATGGGTATTGACACCGGATATGTGAGCGCTCACAATCGGCCTTCCGGTCGTTCTTTCGCTTTGCTCTGGATAGCCCGCCATACGTGGGATCGGCACGGGGCGAGTGCCGACAGACGAGTCGCGCCATCGCGACAGGGGCCAGATCATGCTGAAACCAGGTGCTTATTCTTCTTTCCCGGCCGTCGCCTTGATGTTGCTCGCTTGCTCGTCGGAGACAGGCTCTCCCGGCGCGGGGGGCGGCGGAGCCGGTCCGACCTCGGGCGGCGCAGGTGGGGCCGACGCTTCCGCGGGCAGCGGGGAAACCGCCTCCACGGGGAGCACGAGCAATGACGGCGGCTCCTCCAGCAGCGGCACGACAGGGGATTCGACCGGCGGCGCTTCGCCGGCCGGGGGCGGCGGCACGGGGACCGGCGGCGCCGAGACACCCACGGGCAACCCGAGCCCAGGCTGCGGCAAGTCGGGGCGGCCCCAAAGCGGAACGGTCACGGTCGACAACGATCACATCTACACGTTCCCGGACAGCTACGACGGCAACACCCCTCTCCCCCTCTTGATGGGCTTCCACGCCTGCGGCAATCCCATCGACCAGTTCATCAACCTCACCCGGGGATCGGCGTTCGAGGCGGAGTACGTGCGCGCCGTGGGAAGGTCGTCGGACCGGGGTGGGTGCTGGAACTACGGCAACGACATCGCCAAGGTCCTCAAAATCTACGACGACCTCATGGACAACTACTGCATCGACATGGACCGTGTGTTCGCCACCGGCCACAGCTCCGGTGCCCAGATGATCGTGCAGATCCTGGCGCACAAGTCCGATGCCGAGCACATGCGCTTCAGGGCGGTCGCGCCCGTCGCGGCCTCCGACTACGGTGCGCTGCAGGTGTCCGTTCCTGTGATGTACATTCAGGGCAAGAACGACACCGTTCGCGGGGGAGACGGGGCGAGCACGGTCGCCAGGTTTCGCACCGCGAATGGGTGCGAGATGAGCTCGACGCCGTATTCCGAGGTCATGGGCTGCCAGAGCAGCGGCAAGGCGGTCAACCCCGGCTGCGTTTCCTACAGCGGCTGCTCGGAGCCGACGATCTGGTGCTCGCACGACGATCCGGCGTACAGCAACACGAGCCACGGCGTGCCGTGTTTTGCCATCCAGGCGATGTACGACTTCTTCACGGAGTTGCCGTAAGGACGTTCCGGCCCGATCGTTCGTCGTCTCCGCATGGCGGCGGACGCGAGCGAAGGTGAGGACGGGAGACGGAAGACGAGAGCACACGCAATCCGGACGGTGAAGCTCTCACCGATTCACCCGGAGGCGCTTGCGCCAGCCATTCCCCCACGTCAACATGCCGTCGAATCGGCGTGCGGGGTAGTCCATAAAAAGACGGAACGCCGCTGTCCGGGCCGAGCACACGTTCCACAAGAGCCCCCTCGCCCTGCGGGAGAGGGGAGAGCAAGCGGAGCTGCGGCACCCTGCGATGCGCGTGCGGGCGAAGCACTATCGAACCGGCGAGCCGCTCGATCTCGTCTGCGAGCGAGGCGCGATTCAGCGCCTCGACCCCGCCGGCGCCGAGCCCGCCGATTGCGAGGCGGACTGGGTCGCTCCCGCCTTTTGCGATATGCAGATCAATGGCTGCGAGGGGATCAGCTTCAACTCCCCCCAGCTGACGCGCGCACAAGTCCACCACGTCGTGGACACGTGCCAGCGCCACGGCGTCGCCCAGCTCTGCCCCACGCTCGTGACGAGCTCGTTCGACGCCCTGATGCACGGCCTCCGCACCCTTCGCGCCGCGTGCGACGAGGATCGGGACGTGAGCCGGGCCATCGCCGGGATCCACCTGGAAGGCCCCTACATCTCGCCGGACGATGGGCCGCGCGGGGCGCATCCGAGGCAACATGTCCGCCCACCCAGCTGGGAGGAGTTTCAGCGCTTTCAGGACGAGGCCGCCCGCGGCATGATCAAGATGGTGACGCTGGCGCCGGAGACGGAAGGGGCGCTGCCGTTCATCGAGAAGCTGGCGAAGGCGGGCGTGGTCGTCGCCATCGGCCACACGGCCGCGTCGGCGAGCTGCATTCGCGACGCGATCCGCGCGGGCGCGCGCATGAGCACCCACCTCGGCAACGGTTCCCATGCGATGTTGCCCCGGCACGACAACTACCTCTGGGAGCAGCTGGCGGCGGATGAGCTCTCGGCCAGCATCATCGCCGACGGGCACCACCTCCCCATCCCGGTGATGCGCAGCATCCTGCGCGTCAAGACGCCGGCCCGGCTGATCGTGACGTGCGACGCGTGCCCCCTGGCCGGGCTGCCGCCCGGGAAGTACCGCGAATGGGATCAGGAATTCGAGATCCTCCCGGCGGGCAAGATCGTCGTGCTCGGCACCAGCTTCCTCGCCGGCTCCTGGGCGTTCACGGACCTGTGCGTGCGCAACCTGCTCCAGCTGGGCGAGACATCCCTGCCGGACACCATCGATCTGGCGTCGAACCGGCCGCGCGCCTTGCTGGGGTTGCCCCCGCGCCGGATGGAGGTCGGCGAGCCGGCGGAGTTGATTCTGTTCGATTGGTCGCCGGGGCAGGAGTTTCGCTTACGGGCGATCGTGGTGGGCGATAGATCACCTCTGCACTGCACAGCCTCAGCTGCCTGACCCGGTTCCCGGGGACGAGCTCGTGCGACACGGCGTCAGATCTGCCGAAACCTACGAGCTCGCGCGCGCCAAGCTCGTTGGGCAACTCACGCGGACGACGCGGCCGCCCGTCGCCGCGCGTCCGGCGGGACGAGGAGCGCCGCGCGCCGATCGAATTTGGTTGACGCCGCAATGTGAACGTTCACAATTGCGTCGACCCCCGGAGTGAGGGACGGCGGCCGCGCGACCGAGCCGTGCCGTTCGGCGTTGTTGCGCGCGCTGTCGCTCGGGTTGTCGTACCGGACAAACGCTTAAAGTAGGTGCTCAACATGGATCACGCTCGTTCGAGCCTGGTGACCGGTCTTGTATTCTCGGCATTGCTTGGGGCTTGCGGCGGTACGGAGAACCAGGAGCCCGAGCCGGACTCGGCGGCCTCTTCTGGCACGGGATCTTCGTCGTCGAGCTCCAGCAGCAGCAGCAGCAACAACAGCAGCAGCTCGGCCAGCAGCGGCGCAGCGGGAACCGGCGGTGAGGGAGCCGGCAGCGTCGCCGGTGGAGGCGGTAGCGGCGGTGAGGGCGCCGGCGGTGGCGACGGGGGCAGCGGCGGCGGTATCGAGCCTGCTGTCTGCCCTGAGACCTACTCCAATCCTCTCATCTGGGAAGACCTCCCCGATCTGGAGGTCATTCGCGTCGACGACACCTACTACTACACGGCGTCCACGTTCCACCATTCGCCCGGAGCGCCCCTGCTACGCTCCTACGACCTGGTCCATTGGGAATACGTCTCACACTCCGTTCCCCTGCTGGACTTCGACGCCTCGTACGACATGAGCAGGGGTAGATCGTATGTCAACGGCATCTGGGCGTCCACGCTCCAGTATCGGAAGAGCAACGAGACCTTCTACTGGATGGGCTGCATGCACAACGCGGGCGGCGGCTGGGTCTTCACCTCCAAGTCCCCCGAAGGCCCGTGGGAAAAGCACAAGGGTGGTTGCTACTACGACATGGGGCTGCTCATCGACGACGACGACACCATGTACGTCGCTTCTGGAAACAACACGATCAGCGTGGCCCAGCTGAGCGCGGACGGCTTCAGCCAGGTCAAGAGCCAGGTCGTGTTCCAGACGCCGGCTAACCTCTCCGGACCGCTGGAGGGATCTCGCTTCATCAAGAAGGACGGGGCCTACTACATTTTCACCACGCAGTATGCGAATGGCGAGTACGTGCTGCGCTCGACGAAGGGGCCGTTCGGTCCCTACGAGCTGCGGCCCTTCGCGGTCAAGCTGCCCTACGCTGGCGCTCCGGGCTCCGGTGGATCGCCGCACCAAGGCGGCGTCGTCGAGACGCAAAACGGGGATTGGTACTACCTCGGATTCAATGACTCGTACCCGGCTGGCCGCATCCCGGTCATGGCCCCGATGACGTGGACCGACGGCTGGCCCTCGCTCACCTTGGTGGACGGCAAATGGGGAGGTACGTACCCCTTCCCGGACCTGCCTTGCGGATCGAACCGCGTGAAGCCGCGCGTGAACAAGGACATGTTCGAGGGAGCTGCCCTGCGCCCCGAGTGGGAGTGGAACCACAACCCCGACAAGACAAAGTGGTCCTCCGGGGCTGGGCTGACGCTGCAGACGGCGACGGTGACCGACGATCTCTATGCTGCGCGAAACACGCTGACACACCGCATCGAAGGTCCCGTCTCCATCGCGACGATCGAGCTGGACTATAGCAAGATGCAGAACGGTGACGTGGCCGGCCTCGCCGCCCTGCGTGACGTGTCGGCGTGGATCGGGGTCAAGAGAGCGAACGGGGCGACGCGCGTCGTGATGACCAATGGGGTCAACATGAACACCTCCTGGGCCACGACGGGCAAGGGTACCGAGGCGGCTGGCGCCGACGTGTCCGGCGGCAAGATCTGGCTGCGCGTGGAGGCCAACATCCGCACGGACGGCGGCGGTGGGCAAGCGCGCTTCTCCTACAGCACCGATGGCACCCGATTCACCAGCCTCGGCAACACGCTCAGCATGAACAAGAACTGGCAGTACTTCCTCGGTTACCGGTTCGGTATCTTCAACTACGCCACGCAGTCTCTCGGTGGCTCGGTGAAGGTCGCGTCCTTCGAGATAACCAAGCCGTAACACGCGAGCCGTTCGTCCGCCTCACGGACGTCTCGAGCGACGCGAGCGCTTCGCTCGTCCGAACACCTGGCCCTGGACGCCGCCGAAAGCGCGACAAGGGGCGGCCGGACAGGCTTCGCGACCCTGCTGAAGCGCCTCGTCGAGCAGCCCACCAGATGAGCCTGGATCGATGATCGGCCCGGGTCGCAATCGAGGCAAACGCATCGATGTGTCCGGGGCGCCGCGCGCGGGAGGCGCGGCGACAATCCGAGCTGCGGGCTAGACGAACGGCATTCTCCGTCTATCCTTGATAGGTGCGCTTGGGGGAGCTCTTGGGGGGGCGCTTCCGGATCGAAGCGCTCGCGGAGGCCGGCGGGATGGGCGCGGTCTACCGCGCCTTGGACGTCACCACCGGAAGGCGGGTCGCCGCCAAGGTGCTGCACGATCCGTCGCCGGACCACCTCGCGCGCTTCGCGCTGGAGGCGGAGCTCCTCGCCCGGCTCGATCACCCGGGGATCGTGCGGTACATCGCCTACAAAGCCGCGCGCGAGAGCACGCCCTTCCTGGTCATGGAATGGATCGAGGGAGAGGACCTCTCCCGCCTCCTCTTGCGACGGCGGCTCACCGTCGCCGAGGCGGTGGCGCTCGGGGCGCGCGTCGCTGCGGCCCTGGGCGCCGCCCACGCGCGGGGGATCGTCCACCGCGATCTCAAGCCGGCCAACATCCTCCTCGTCGGCGGACGGATCGAGGAGCCCAAGCTCCTCGATTTCGGGGTCGCCCGCTTCTCGGACATGCACCCGATCACCGGCGCTGGGGTGCTTGTCGGCACGCCCCAATACATGGCTCCGGAACAGGCGCGCAGCGGCGATGAGGTCGGCGCGCCCGCCGACATCTTCTCGCTCGGATGCGTGCTCTTCGAGTGCCTCACAGGCGCCCCGCCGTTCCAGGCGGATCACCTCGTCGCGCTCCTCGCCAGGATCATCTTCGACGAGCCGCCGCGCCTGTCGCAGCTCTGCCCCGACGCGCCCCTGTGGCTCGACGCGCTGCTCTCGCAGATGCTCGAGAAGGACCCGGCGCGGCGCCCGCGCGACGGGGCCGCGGCCCACGCCGCGCTCGCGACGCAGGAGGTCCAAGGCGGATGGAGCTCGGCGCCGACGAGCTCCGCGCTCACCTGCAGCGAGCGCCGCTTCCATGGCGTCGCGGTGGTGGGCCGCGCGCCGGCTTCCGCGCTCGACGCCACCGTCTCCGTCTCCGACGTGAGCGCGGACGCCGGCGCGCTCCGAGAGGTCGCCGCCCGCTTCGAGGGGCGCCTCGAGCTGCTCGCCGACGGTACCGCGGTGCTCATCGTCGGCCGCCCGCACGTGCCTACCGACGTCGCCGCGCAGCTCGCGCGCTGCGCGCTGGCCCTTCGCGAGCGCGTCCCCGATCGCCCGATCGCGATCACCGTCGGCTGGGGCGAGCTCGGGTGCGGACTGCCGGTCGGCGACGCCATCCAGCGCGCGGCGGGGCTGCTCCGGAGCGTGGGCCGCGCGGGCGCGCCGCAGATCCTCGTCGACAAGACCACCGCCAGGCTGCTCGAGGCCCGCTTCGAGGCCGCGAGCACCGCGTCCGGCGCCCTCGAGCTCCGCGGCGAGCGGGGCGCCGCCGCGCCGTGGCGCCCGCTCCTCGGCAGGCCCACGGCCTGCGTCGGCCGCGATCACGAGCTCCGCCTGCTGGATCAGACCTTCGCCGGGTGCGCCGGCGAGCCGGCCGCCCGGGCGGTGCTCGTCATCGGCGGCGCGGGCATGGGCAAGTCCCGCCTCCTCCAAGAGCACCTCGCGGCCCTCCGGCGCGCCGGTGCGCCCGCGGAGATCTGGGCGGGGCGGGGGGATCCGCTGCGCGCCGGATCGATCGGCGGCCTGCTCGCGGAGGCGATCCGGGGCACGGCGGGGATCAAGGGCGGCGAGCCCGTCGAGGAGCGGCGCGCGCTCCTCCGGGCCCGCGTCGCCCGCCGCGTTCCCGAGGCGGAGCGGCGCCGGATCGACGAGTTCCTCGGCGAGCTCGCCGGCGTCCCGTTCCCCGACGAGGACAGCCTCCCGCTCCGCGCCGCCCGGCAGGATCCCGAGCTGCTCGGCGAGCAGATGCAGCGCGCGCTCCGCGATTTCCTGCGCGCCGAGTGCGCCGCCCAGCCGGTGGTGCTCGCGCTCGAGGACGTGCACTGGGCCGATCGCGCCTCCGTCGCGGCCATCGACGCGGTCTTGCGCGAGCTCGCGGACCAGCCGCTCGTGGTGATCGCCACGGCGCGCCCCGAGATCAAGCAGGCGTACCCCGATCTGTGGGCCGAGCGCGGTCGGCAGGAGCTCTGCCTCAGGCAGCTCTCGCCGAGGGCGTGCGCGCAGCTCGCGCGGGAGGCGCTGGGCGACGCGGCCGACGGGGCGCTCATCGATCGCCTGGTCACCCAGTCCGAGGGCCAGCCCTTCTTCCTCGAGGAGCTGATCCGCGCGACCGCGGAAGGCCGGGCCGACGCGCTGCCCGAGACGGTGGTGGCGATGGTGCAGGTCCGGCTGGAGGCGCTCCCGCCCCCCGCGCGCCGGATCCTGCGCGCCGCCAGCGTGCTCGGCGAGGTGTTCTGGCGAGGCGCCGTCGAGCACCTGCTCGGGGGCGGCGAGGCCGCGCTGCTCGCGAGCCACCTCTCCGCGCTCGTCACCGGAGAGCTCTGCGTACGCCACCGCGAGGGCCGCTTCCCCGGCGAGGAGGAGTACGCCTTTCGCCAGGCGCTCCTGCGCGAGGGCGCGTATGCGCAGCTCACCGAGGAGGATCGAGCGCTCGGCCACCGCCTCGCCGCCGGGTGGCTCGAGGCCGCGGGCGAGACCGATCCGCTGGTGCTCGCGGCGCACTGCGAGCGCGGCGGGCTGACAGCCCGGGCGGCGTCGCTCCTCGTCCGGGGCGCCGAGCTCGCGGCCGCGCGCCGGGCCTACCCCGACGCCGAGGGCTGCTACGGGCGCGCCGAGGCGCTGCTCGGCGCGCTGCCTCCTGCGGCGCGCCGCGCGCGAGGCCTCGTTCGCTTCCGGCTCGGCCGCTACACGGAGGCGCTCGCCGACCTCGCGGCGGCGCGCGAGGAGTCGGCCGCGGCGTCGGAGCCAGCGGCCGAGATCGAGCTCCTCCTCGACGAGGCCATGATCCTCGACTGGACAGGCGAGTATCAGGCGGCAAGCGGGCGGGTCGCGGCCGCCGAGCGCCTCGCCGACTGGGTGGCCTCCCCCCTGCTCGGCGCCCGCCTGCTCCTCGGCATGGGCCGCTCGCTCCACCGCGTCGACCGCGAGGACGAGGCCGCCATGGTGCTGACGCACGCCGCGGAGCACGCCGCGGCGCTCGGGGACGAGGGCCACGAGACGCACATCATCGCCCGGCTGCTGCTCGGCTTCATCCTGCCCAGCCTCGGCCGCGTCGAGGAGGCGGCGCAGGACCTCGACGCGGTGATCCGTAGCTGCGAGGAGCGCAGCGACCTCATGCACCTCGGCGCTGCGCTCAACAACCGCGCGCTAGCGCGGGCCCTCCTGGGCGACCGCGCCGGGATGATCGCCGATTTCGAGCGCACCATCGCGCTCGGGCGCGACCTCGGCCAGCTCGCGATCGAGCTCGTCGGCCGCTACAACCTCGCCGAGTACCTGTATTTGATGGACGATCTCGAGGCCGCGGCGTCCCACGCGCGCGCCGTCGAGGCGATAGCGCCCCGCTGCGGCGATCGCCACGCGTCGATCGCCTTGGCGCTCCTGAGCGCGCGCTTGCGGCTCTACCAGGGCGATGAGGCGGGCGCTCGCGAGATCGCCCTGCGGCTCCGCCCGGCGCAAGAGGAAGCCGGCTGCGAGGCGCTGAAGCCTTCGGAGGACGTGCTCTGCGCGATGATCGAGCTCGCGACGCGCGACGACGACCGCGCCGCGTGGGCCGCGCTCGAGGAGCGCTCCGCGCGCTGCTCGGTAGGGCAGGAGCGGATCGAGGTGCTCGAAGCGCGGGCCCTCGCCGCCCTCCGCCGCGGCCGGCACGCCGACGCCCTGTCGCAGCTCGAGCGCGCCCTCGCGGCCGCCTCCACCATTCCGACCGTCATGGGCGGTCGCCTCCGTCGCTGGCACGCGGAGCTGACGAAGCGGACAGAAACGGACGTTCGCGACACCCACCCTCGCCGCCGCTGAATCACCTTTCACGGGCGTGACAATGCCGGAAAAGGTAGAACATTGAACCCATAGCGAACCTATGGATGATGGTTGGTGCGTTCGCGCGCCGCGCGCAGGGAGCCGCCGGGTCGTGCGCCAGAAATGGGGGGGAACCCATGTCTCTCAAGCGGACATTCATCGTGCTTGGCTGGGCTGGGGTGCTGTCGGGCTGCGCCGCCGAGGTCGGGGACACCGGTGCGCAGGATGAGCTTGTCGGGGAATCCCAGGGGGCGCTCCTGAGCGGCAACGCGCTCAGCGCGAACGCCCTGAACCTCAACGCCTTGAACCTCAATGCCCTGAACCTCAACGCCCTGAACCTCAACGGCCTCAGCGCGCAGAACCTGGCCGTGATCCGGGATCCCGGTCCTAACGGCACGCTGGCGCGCGAGTTCATGCGTTATGCGACGAGCTGCGCCCTGAACAGCACGGGGTCCTTCAACTTCTCGTGGACGGACTCCAGCGGCAAGATCCACAACGAGAAGTACCCCGGTCTGCTCGGCGTCGCGCCCACCTGGGCGAGCGGGCCGCTCGACGAGCTCGGGCAGCGCATGGTCACGAGCTGCGTGGCGGCGCGCGTGAACTACTATCAAACACCGGTCCTCCTCTCCGCCCGCTCGCTGCGGGATCCGCTGAAGACGCTCTCTTCCAGCCAGGAGCTCATCGATTATCCGGACGTCGAGGGGGCCTTCTGGGGCAACCTGTTCGCCGCGCAGCCCTACCTCAACACCTGCTACAACAGCGCGACGGTCGACAACTCGCGCGCCCACCAGCGCGACTGCGCCGCGGGCCACATGACCTCCGAGGGCCAGATCGTGGAGTGCGGGGTGATCCGCATCGTCGGGGCGTGCAGCCGGGTCTGCCAGTCCCTCAACGGGGCCGGCCAGTACTACCCGTCCTGTGTCGACCGCCCTGGCCAGAGCACCGCGACCACGAAGGAGGTGATCACCACCGCCTTGCCCTGACCGACGCGCCGCGGCGGCTCGCGAGATAGCGCCCCCTCCTCTTCTGGGAGGGGGCGGTAACAACCTACTCCAGAGGGCGAAACGCTTCGTCCCACTTCTTCTCCTTCAGCCTCTGGAGGAAGGGGAGCCACGACGCCTCTCGCTGCGCGAGCTTGCTCACGCCCATCGCCTTCAGCTTTTTTAAGTACTGGGCAGAGATCAAGGAGTGATCGTCTCGGAAGTAGGCGCTTCCCACCGCGAGCTCTCCAAAGATCTGGACGAGGCGCAGCGCCGCGGCGTGCTCGTCCCGATACCTGTCCCGTTGATAGTTCAGCGTGATGGCGACCCGTCGCGCAAAATACTCCGTCACCCCCTCGTCGAGCGAATCGCCGAAGAGTCGACGAAAATTTCCGGACGCGTACAGGTGGATTCCCTCGTGGATGATCGTGCTCGGCTCTCCTCGGCTCGTGCTGAGGTAGATGGTTCCCTCTTCCGTGAACGCGTTGACCTGGCCGCCTCCAGGCAGCGAGGCCGCGTACTTCCGCTGAGCGGCCTTGAACAGGTTCGCGCTCAGCACCACGTAGTGCTCGGCGATGTTCACGCCCGCGTCGACCCGCCTCCGCACGTAGTCGCCGAGCACCTTGCGAACGGCGTCGTCCACGGGCCCCGGATCGTGGGGCCTCACGGCCCCGACCAGTCGAACCTTCAACGCCTTCACGAGATCGGGAAAGTCGTTCGGCACGGGCTCGGGGTACGGAATCCAGTTGTCCGGGGGAGCCAGCACGCGCGCACCGGCCTCCAGCATCTCCTCATCGCGGGCGGCCTCCGTGATCTCCTGCGGCGACGCCGCCACGATGAGCTGGTATATCTCCGCGTAGCGCACCGCCTCCCGCTCCGCCGACGCCTTCGAGAAGATGCGGTACAGCATATCGCTCAGCGTCTCGTACACCGGGTTGCTGAACACGTCGTGCCACCTGCTGTGTTGCTCTCCGGTGGGCCGATACCTCCCTCCAGGCTCACCCGCGCGCCAGACGTGGCGGCCATCGCGCATCCGCTGCCAGAAGCCCGCACGGAAATAGCTCGGTACCCAGCTCGCGCGTTGGGCCACGGTCCCCGGCGCTGTCAGGCCAACCGCCGCCTTCGGCTGCGCCACCGTGGCCGGGTGGGGCGCCCTCGGCTGCGCCACCGTGGCCGGGTGGGGCGCCCTCGGCTGCGCCACCGTGGCCGGGTGGGGCGCCCTCGGCTGCGCCACCGTGGTCGGAGTCAGCGCCCTCGGCTGCGCCGCCGTGGCCGGGTGGGGTGCTCTCGGCTGCGCCACCGTGGCCGGGTGGGGCGCCCTCGGCTGCGCCACCGATCGCCCGCGGCCTTGGCCACCTCGCGTCCCGTTGCTCATCGCCGTACGTCTACCCGCGCACGCTTCTACCGGCGCACCCGGCGCCCAGCCAACTTCCCCGCCGCCGCGCTCGGCGTGGCTCAGGGTGCTGGCAAGCTCGACAACCGCGGTGCTCCGATTGGGAGGTCGCCGCTCCTGTTCCAACGTAGCTCCCGAGAGAGCGAAGCAGGGGGCGGTGAGCGCCTCACGTCCAGCCTTGGGCTGGCCGCGCGTCCGCTGGCAGCCGCATCGTGAACGTCGTACCGCGACCGGGAGCGCTGTCCACATGGACGCTCCCGCCGTGGGCTTCTGCGCAGGCGCGTACCAGCATCAGACCGAGGCCCCATCCGTGTGCGCGGTGCTCGCCTGCGGCGCGCATGAATGGATCGAACAGCGTCTCTTGTGCCTCCGGCGGGATCGGCTCGCCCTCGTTGTGCACGTTCACCTCGACGCCGTCCGGCCGCTTCGTGATGGCGACGGCGATCGGCGCGTCCTTCGCGCCGTACTTCAGCGCGTTCGAGATGAGGTTCCAGAGCGCGCGTCGCAGCTCCGAGGCACCCCAGAACCCTCGGGCGCCCTCGTCTGCGTGCAGCACGATGCGGCCTGGGTGATCGGCCGCGAGCTCGTTGACGAGCTCGCGGCCGAGCTCGCTCAGGTTGCACTCCGCGAGCGTGAGCGAGAGACGCCGGCCGGCGTGGATCCGATCGGCGTCGAGCAGATCGGTCACCATGCGGTCCGCCCGATCCAGGTTGCGGACGACGACCTCGACCCGCTTCGCGACGTCCGGCCCGTTCGCGTCCGGCTGCGCGGCGAGCAGCGTCGCGGCCATCCTCGCGGCCGATAGCGGACCGCGGAGATCGTGCGCCAGGACCGAGACGAACCGGTTTCGTAGCTCGCGCGCGACGCGCAGGGCATCGAGCTGGTCGAGCAGCTCCGTGTAGATTCTGGCGTTGTCGAGGTGGAGCGCGAGCCGCTCGCCGACCGCCGCGATGCGCCGCGTCTCACGGGCGGTGAACGTCCGCTTTTCACGGAGGCCGATGTACAGGACGCCCATGAGAGAACGCTGCGGCGGGAGACGGATGCCGAGCAGCGAGTGGATGCCGCTGTGCCGGAGTTTATCCGGCACGTCGAGCAACGTGGTCTCCACGTCGCGCATCGACATCGCATAGTCCTGCAAGGCGACGGCGCCTGCGAAGGACGAGGCGTCGACAGCTCGCACGTACTCGACGAACGGCTCATCGGCCAGGCCCACCGACGCGACCATCTCCAGCTTCCCGGTCCTGATGTCGTGCAACAGCAGCGCAGCCGTATCGGCGTCCATCGAGTCCATGACGACCTCAAGGACCTTCCTTAAACGCCCCGACGACAGGGGCGCCTCTCCGCCGAAAGGCTGCAAGAACGGCTCATGGAGCAGCCGTAGGTAGCGCTTCTCGGTTTGCTCGTCCTCCAGGAGGTGTTGCCGGAACGCTTGCGTTACGAACATGGAACGGGCGTGGATCTCGGCGAAGAGGCGATCGATCTCCTCCAAGCTCGGCCGCTCCTCGGTGGCTGTGATGGACCAGGTGCGCACGATCGCGCGCCCGAGGATGGCGAACTCTTCCAGCGCCTCCTCGAGGCTGAAGCCGGCACGCAAGCGTGAGGACAGGTGGCTCTCGATGAGCTCGTTTCGCTCGCGGCACACTTCCTCCCCGTCCCATCCACGCGCGAGCGACCGCACGTACTTGGGCATCATGTTCGTCAGCTCGGGGCGCTCCAGCCCCCTCGCCACCGCTGCCCTGTTCGCTTCGTTGGCCCAGGATTCGACGATCTCTGGTGCGTGCGCCGCGATGATCTGCTTGATCGTCCGCATCGCCCCCCCACGTTCTTGTCGAGATGATTCTTGATCCTTAAGGGGCGCGACGGGGCTCTTGCCAGTGCGCGTCACCGAGGCTCTGGATCATACCACCCGAGCGTTTGGACGCATTCCCAGTCTCCCGGTTAGCGTTGGGGGCTCGATGGCAGCGGAATAAAGCCGGAGCGCGTTCGGCTGAGCGAGCGCACGAAAGCCGTTAATGCGGGAAAAGGTAGAACATCGGACCCATCAGCGGATGGATGGGCGGGTGTTGACCGACGTTCCCCAGGGTCGTCCCTGGTCGAGCGGGAGGGCCTCGGAGCTGCCGAGAGATCGAGGCGGAGAGCGGTGTTACTTCTCGAGCGTGATCAGACCCAGCTTGTACGGCAATCTTTCGTAAGCCCCTCCGGCGCTCGGATCCCTGCCCTGGTAGAGGAACTGCATGTTGCACGCGTTGATGGTCATTCGCTCGTCGCTCCCGGAGCGGATCATCTCACCGTGGCTGATGTCGTCGCTCCACTTTCCGCCTTCGAACGTCACGTTGGCAGGGCCGGCGAAGGGCTTCTGCTTGGTGTCCGCCAGGGGAGCCCAGGGGCCGTCGAGGCTCTCGGAGGTCCACGACCTGAAGAAGCGAGGGCTGTTGTCGAACGCCTCGACCATGAGCAGGTACTTGTTCGTGCCATCCACCTTGTAGACGTTGCTGGCCTCGAACAGGAGCCCCTGGCTGGGGGCCGACATGACGGTTTCGTACCCATCGAAAGCCGGGAATTTATCGATGCTGACCTTGGAGCGGTAGAGCTTCCCGTCGTCCCGCGAGAAGAACAGATGGCAGTTCTTGTCGTCGCAGATGTTCCAGAAGTCCAGCGCGCCAAGGGTGTTCCCCATCTGGCCTGGCTCGCCCTTGAGCAGCGGCTGGGGCCGGCTCCAGCCGTTGACGTTGTTGATGTCGTCGTTGGTCGAGTACCGGCCGTTCCACTGGAAGATGAGGTACCACTTGTTGTGCGGCCGGAAAAAGAAGACCTGGGGCGCGACCGTGCCGCCGGTGGGCCAGTTCGCCATGTGCTGCTGCTGCGCGGAGCTCGCCTGAGCGAAGTCGGTGAAGTTCAAATACACGGAGCTCCACCCCCCGTTGCCCGCCGTGTCGTACACGGTGGCAAATACGTGGTACTTGCCGTCGTGGAACACGATCGTCGGGTCCTTGATGGAGACGAAGGTGCGACCGGCAGCCGACTTGGGGCTGATCACCGGAGGCCCGGACTTCCACTTGAACGTGGTGGGCAAGTCGCAGGTCACGGGCGGCGAGCCGCCCGCGCCCGCGCCGCCGCCGCCGTCCCCCGGAGCGCCGCCGCTCCCCCCGGTCCCACCCGTCGGGTCGCCGCCCGTGCCCGGGTCGCTTCCGCTGCTCGTGCTCGTGCTCGTGCCGGGGCCTGATCCACCCGTGCCGCTTGTGCTCGTGCTCGCGCCCGCGCCTGTCGTGCTGCTGGCGCTCGTCGTCGGGTTCTCCGAGCCACCCGTACCACCACTGGACGGCTGGTCGTCCCCCGTGTCGCTGGCGCAACCGGCGAGCGCGGCGAGCACACAGCCGAGGGCAGACAAACGAAGGAGGGAACGGGACGGAGTCAAATATTGGCGAGGCAAATCGAAGGGAGTGATCATGCTGGTCTCCAGAGGGATGCCCGATCGGGCAGCGAGCTCCTCAGAGCCCGACTGTCAAGGTTGACGCGCACGAGGACGAGGACGAAGGGCCCGGTGCCGCACGGCGGCCTACCCAGGGCAAAGCGGAGCAATCTCCGAGCCAAATTGTGAGCGCTCACATCTACGGCGTCAATTGAAAACCGGCGCGCGGGACTCGCCGGCCACGATGCCGATCGCCGGAAACTCCTCAGAACGCGCTCCCGGCGTCGCTCTACCAGGCATCGACGATCAGGGCGATTGGCTCGCCCGGTCCGTGCACGCCCTGAATCAGGATGCCCTCCACGTCGGCCGTCTTGGATGGCCCCGTACACCTGACCACGTAGGGGTCGCCGCCGAGCGCGGAGATTTCGGCGCAGAGCGAACGGTGGATGTCGGCGCGGCGAACGATCGCCACGTGGATCCAGGGGGCGAGCGCGCTGAGGCGCGTCGAGGTGGTCGCGTCGTCGAGGATGACGGTGCCCGTCTCGGCGATCGCGCCGGCGGCGCGCTCGACCGGCAGGATCTGGACCCGACCTCCGGGCGCGAGCGCCGCGCGCCAGACGGTCGGCTGGCTGAGGAAATCGAGGAGCTCCCAGGAGCGGGCCGCGAGCTGCCCGGCGTCGAGCGCGGCGGGGCCGCCGTCATTCACGCTTCCCCTTCGGAGACGACGTGGTTTTCGAGCACGCCGATCTTCTCGATCTCGATCTCGACCCGATCTCCCGGGCGCAGCCAGCGCGGCGGTGTTCGGGCCATGCCGACGCCATGCGGCGTCCCCGTGAGGATCACGGTGCCCGGCAGCAGCGTCGTGCTGCCGCTCAAGAACTCGATGAGCTCGGGCACGCCGAAGATCATGTCGCCGGTCGTCCAGTCTTGCACGCGCTCGCCGTTCAGGAGGGTGGCGATGCGGAGCGCTCCTGGATCTCCGACCTCGTCCGCGGTGACGAGGCGGGGGCCGAGCGGGGCGAACGTGTCGAACGTCTTGCCGCGACACCACTGCCCGCCGCCGCGCCGGAGCTGCCAGTCGCGAGCCGACACGTCGTTCGCGCACGTGTAACCGAGCACGTGCTCGAGCGCGCGCGCGCGGCTCACGTTCTTGCACGCTTTGCCGATGACCACGGCGAGCTCGCACTCGTAATCGACCTCCTCGCTCGCCAGCTGACGCGGAATCACGATCGGCGCGCCAGGATCCTGGACGGCGTTCAGTCCCTTCATGAAGACGATCGGGTGCTCGGGGAGCTTGGCCTTGGTCTCTTCGGCGTGCCGGCGGTAGTTCAGGCCGATGCCGAGGATCTGCGTGGGAGCGATCGGGGCGAGCCTGCGCGCGACCTCCGCACGTTCTTGTGTGACCGTGTAGTGAGCGAAGGGGTCGCCTTCGATGCGCAGGGCCGTGCCATCGCCCTGCTCGCTCGCGTAGCGGGCGCGTCCGTTCGTGTCCAGGTAGCGGATGATTTTCATGAGCGCTCCGAGCGGTCCTGCCAGACCTGCCCGCCCGGGAACGTGTGCGCCGCGAGCGAGTCGAGCGCGGTCTTTGCGTCGCGACGAAAGGCGGTCATGGGAGGGTGGAATCCAGGTGGCGTCCGCCTGGCGGCCCGAGCGGCCGCCAGGCTTACCGGGGTGGTAAAACCACAACTGGAGGGGAGCGGAGCTACTTCTGGAGCGTCAACATCCCGAGCCTGTAGGGCAACTTGCCGTAATCACCCCCGACCTTCGGATCTCTGCCCTGGTAGAGGAACCGCAGGTCGCACGGGTCGATGGTCATCTTCTCGTCGTGCCCGGAGCGGATCAGCTCGCCGTGGCTGATGTCGTCGCTCCAGTCCTGGCCTTCGTAGGTCACGTTGGCAGGGCCGGCGAAAGGGTTCTGCTTGGTGTCCGCCAGGGGAGCCCAGGGGCCGTCGAGGCTCTCGGACGTCCACGACCTGAAGAAGCGAGGGCTGTTGTCGTACGCCTCCACCATGAGCAGGTACTTGTTCGACCCATCCACCTTGTAGACGTTGCTGGCTTCGAACAGGAGACTCGCGCTGGGGGCCGACATGACGGTCTCGTAACCGTCGTAATTCGGGAACTTGTCGATGCTGACCTTGGAGCGGTAGAGCTTTCCGTCGTCCCGCGAGAAGAAGAGGTAGCAGTTCTTGTCGTCGCAGATGTTCCAGAAGTCCAGCGCGCCGTTCGGCTCGCCTCGGAGCAGCCCTTGGGGCCGACTCCAGCCGTTCATGTTGTTGATGTCATCGTTGGTCGAGTACCGGCCGTTCCACTGGTAGATGAGGTACCACTTGTTGTGCGGCTGGAAAAAGAAGACCTGGGGCGCGACCGTGCTGCCGGTGGGCCAGCTCGCCATGTAGTGCTGCTCAGCGGCGTTCGCCTGAGGGATGTCCGTGAAGTTCGAGTACATGGACTGCCATCCGCCGTTGCCCGACGTGGTGTCGAACACGGTGGCAAACACGTGGTACTTGTTGTCGAAGAACACGATCGTCGGGTCCTTGACGGATGCCCAGCTGCGGCCGGCAGGCGGCTTGGGGCTGATCACCGGAGGCCCCGACTTCCACTTGAACGTGGTGGGCAAGTCGCAGGTCGGCGTGGAGCCGCCTGCGCCTCCACCACCGTCCCCTGGATCTCCGCCGCTCCCCGAGGCCGACGTGCTCCCGCCGGTACCCGTCGTACCGCTTCCCCCGCTCCCGACGGAGCTCGACGTACCAGTGCTACCGCCGGTGCCCGTCGTACTGCTGGCGCTGCTGGCGCTGCTGGCGCCGGTCACCGGATTCTCCGAGCCACCCGTCCCATCAGGGGAGGGCTGGTCGTCGGTCGTGCCGCCGCCGCAGCCGGTGAGCGCCGCGAGCACACAGCCGAGAGCAGAGAGACGAAGGAGGGAACGGCACGGAGCCAGAGCGTGGGAGGGCAAATCGAGGTGAGTGATCATGCTAGTCTCCAAAGGGATGCCCAATCGGGCCAGCGAGCTCCTCAGAGCCCGACCGCCAGGGTGAACGCGCATGAGGACGAGAAGCCGGGGCGCATGACGGCCTACCCAGGGCGAAGCAGAAGGATACCCGGAGACCAAATTGTGAACGTTCACATTGCCGGCGTCAATCAAAAACCGGCGCGCGGCCTGCCGCGTCCGGCAGCAGCGACGGCCAGCTTCATCCTGCCTTTGCGCGTCGGTCGCGCGCCGCTCCTCGTGATGCGCTCTACCGTGATCCCGCGGCTGCCACCGGCGCGGCGGCGCGGCCGGGGAGGAGGAAGGCGCAGCCGATCGTCAGGAGCAGCGCCGCGCTGAAGATGGATGTGGCCATCGTGTGCTCGCGGTTCACCACGTCGCCCGCCGGGCTGTCGGTGAGGACGAGGCCGAGCACGGTGAGGCCGACGATGCCCCCCATGTACCGCATCGTCGAGGTGAGGCCTGCGGCCATCCCGCTCTTCTCGCGCGGAACGTCGCTCATCGCCGCGGACTGCGACGGCGCGGACGTCAGGCCGAGGCCGGCGCCGAGCATCACGAGCGCGGGGATCGCGTCCGTGAGCGCGTTCAGAGGCCGCGCCGCGAGCAGGAGCATGCCGGCCAGGGCGAGCGAGCAGCCGGCGAGCGCCACCGCGCGCGGCCCGAAGCGATCGGAGCCGCGCCCCGCGAGGGGCGAGACGACCACCATCGTCCCCATCATGGCCAGCAGCGTCGTGCCGACGTCGCGCGGCCCGACGTGGAACAGCCGCCCCGCCACCTGCGGCAGCTCGAAGATCGTCGAGTACATGGCGAAGTTCTGGAGCGAGATGAGCAGGCTTCCGCCGAGGAACGCGCGCCGCCTGAACAGGGAGAAGTCGATGACGGGGTCCGCGGCGCGCCGCTCCCAGAGCACGAAGGGCACAAGGCCCACCGCGCCGAGCACCGCGGCCCAGCGGAGGTGGGCGGCCTCGAGGCCAAGGACGAGCCCGATGAGCGACCCACCCAGCAGCACCGAGCCCACGACGTCGAACCGCGGTCGCGGCGCGGCAGGCGCCGCGGCCGCGGGACGCGGCGGCGCGCCGATGTGCGCGAGCGCGGCGGACAGGAGCAGCACCGGGACGTTGGCGAGGAAGATCGAGGTCCACCCGAAGGTCCCCACGAGCAGCGCGCCGATCGTCGGTCCGGTGCCCGCCGACAGCCCCATCACCGCCCCGAAGGCGCCGAAGGCGCGCCCGCGCACCTCGGGCGGCAGCTCCGTGCGGAGCATGGCCGTCGCGCTCGGGACCACGATCGCGCCGCCCGCGGCCATCACGACGCGCGACACCGCGAGCACCGGGAGCGCCGGCCACAGGTAGGCGAGCGCGGCCCCGACCGCCAGGAGGAGCTGGCCCAGCCCGAGCGCGCGCCGGTGGCCAAGGCGATCTCCGAGCTTCCCACCGGGGCTCTGCAGGACGATGTTCGTGAGCAGGTAGCTCGTCACGAGCGCCTGCCGGAGCGCGCCGGAGTCGACGCGGAGCGTGCGCGCCATCTCCGGCAGCGCCACGGCGACCATCGTGGAGTTGAGCGGCGCGAGCGCCGTCGAGAGGGCGATGGCGGCGAGGAGCCGCACCGGCAGGCGCGAGGAAGGCTCAGCCACGAGCGAGCTCGCCCGCGCCGTCCCGACGGTCGTCCCGGCGCAGGAGCGTCACCCGGCCCTCCGTCCCGTCCACGAGGATCTCCTGGCCATCCGTGATGCGCTCGGTCGCCCCGGCTGCCCCCAGCACCGCCGGGATCCCGTACTCGCGCGCGACGATGGCCGCGTGGGAGACCGCGCCTCCGACGTTCGTGACGACGCCCGCGGCCAGCGTGAAGAGCGGCGTCCACGCGGGGTTCGTGTAGCGGCAGACAAGGATCTCCCCCGCCTTCAGCCGCTCGAACTCCCGCTCGTCCCGCACGATGCGCGCCCTGCCGCGGACCACCCCGGACGACGCCCCGATGCCGCGGAGCTCGTCGCCCGAGGCGCCTCCCGCGCCCGCCCCGGACGACATCTTCTGCCACCTCGCGTTGACCACCCCGTACGTCGCGCGCCGCCGTCGAACGAGCCGCTCCACCTCGTCGAGCGGCGGCGCCGCCCCCTGGAGCCACCCCCGGAGCTCGGCTTCGGTCAGGTAGAAGACGTCGTCAGGGCGCGGCAGGCGCCCGCGCTCGCAGAGGCGGCGCGCGATCTCGGCCACGATCGCCTGCAGCGCGGAGTACGAGCGCACCAGATCGAAGTGCGTGCGCTCCCGGAACACGATCGCGCCCCGCAGCCGCTCGAGGGTGCGACCGAACGCGTCGGGCAGGCCCGGCACGAGGCGGAGCGCGCGGGTGACCTCGTCGAGCGCCGCCCGGTAACGCGCGAGCCCGGCCTCCTCGGACGGCGGCTCGGCGGCGTCGAGCAGGCCGCGAAGGAGCCCCCACAGCGGCGCGGGATCCTGCCGCCACGTCGGCGCCGAGAGGTACAAACCGGTGCTCTCCCGGTGCCCGTGCTCGTCCAGGAACGCGTCGACTTCGGCCAGGTAGGACCGGCCGGCCTCCGAGTCGCGGAGGGCCTCAGGGCGCCCCTCCCGGATCGCGCCGGCGACCTCCGGCCCGGCGCTCGCCGCCCTGCGCGCGAGGTGGAAGAGCGCGAGGTTCACGTCGGACGTCCGGGTGCGCAGGCCCGAGACGAGGTCGCGCATGACGGTCGCCGTCCGCTTCGGTCCCACGGCGAGGGCGATCGGGACGCGGAGGGCGATCGCGGCCAGCTGGCTGGCGCTCCTCTCGAACCGCTCGCCAAGGACCGCGGTCGTGGTCTCCGTGATCCGGTCGGCGCGGCGGAGGAGCGCGGCGTCGTCCAGCGCGCGGAGATCGACCGGCGCGCAGGCCTCTTGGATCCGCTTGAACCCGTCGCCCTCCCACCACGCCATCGCATCGTCGCGCAGGCTGGCCGCGACCTTCTGCGGCAGCCGGAGCAACCGGAGGGTGGGTCGCACCTTCGGTGGGACGAAGAGCGGACGCCACAGCTGGTCGACCCACGCGCGCTCCTCGGCCTCGTCCACGTCGAGCCCCAGGAAGCGCATCATGCGCACGAGCGCAGGGAGCGTCGTCCGGAAGCCCCATTGATCGAGCGGCCTGGGGGCGACGGGGAACCGGTCGTTGTCGTTGGCCTCGAGCATCCTCCGCTGCATGCGGTTGAGCTGCGGGAGCGGAGGGATGGGCTCGATTTCGGCCGCGCCGAGCGTGGTGATCGGGCGCGACTGGAGGAGGTGGATGGAGCCCCCGGCGAAGGCGAACTCCACGTCCTGCGGGCAGCCGAAGTGGGCCTCGAGGCGGAGCCCGATGCGGCCCAGATCGAGCACCAGCGCGTCGCTCGGCGCGGGGCGGCCGGCCTCCCGGCGGTCGCGATCGTCGATCGCGAGGTCGTCCGTCCCGGGGCCCGCGGCCCCGTTCGGCTGGCGCGGGCCGGGCGCGGCGGCCCCGGCGAACGGCGCGCGCCGCAGGCGGTACACGTCGCCGGTCGTGTGCCCTGACACCACGGCCTCGCCGAGGCCCGGGGCGACCTCCAGGAGCATGCGGTCGGCGCGATGGGCCACCGGGTCGACGGTGAACAGGACGCCGGCGAACTCGGCCGGGACCATGCGCTGCACCACCACGGCGATGTTGACCCCCAGGTGATCGATGCCCCGCGCCGCCCGGTAGCCGAGGGCCCTCGGGCTCCAGAGGGACGCCCAGCACCGCCGCAGCGCGAGGAGCAGCTCGTCCGCCCCCGCCACGTCGAGGTACGTCTCGTGCTGGCCCGCGAACGAGGCGTCGGCGAGGTCCTCCGCCGTCGCCGAGGAGCGAACCGCGACCGGCGGCGCGCCGAGCTCGCGGTACGCGTCCCGGACCGCGCTCTCCATCCCGGGCAGCATCGCGCCCCGCTCGAAGAGCTCCGCGGCCTCCGAGGCCGCCGCCTCCCAGCGGCTCGCGGCGAGGTGCGCCGTGAGGCGCTCGGCGAGCCCCCATGCGCGCGCCTGCTCCCCGTACGCGTCAGCGCTCACAACGAACCCGGGCGGCACGGCCAGCCCGAGCTGGATCAGCTCACCGAGGTTGGCGCCCTTGCCGCCCGCCGTGGCGAGGTCGGCTCGGGATAGCTGGCTCAAGCGATGAACAAGCATCAGGCATCTCCTTCGGCCAAGAAAGGCTGCTTCTGCTGCGTCCCGCGCTCCCGGCGCCCGCCCGCCCTCCGGGCAGCGCCTCGCTCGAGCCGACAGCGTCCGCTCGATCGTCACCTGAAAGTCATTGTGACGTCACGAAGTAAGTATCATGATACTTATAAATGGCAAGGCCGCGTAACATCACCGACGCGCAGATCCTCGACGAGGCACGCGCGTGCTTTCTGGAGCACGGCGCGGGCGTCTCGACGACGCTCATCGCGGAGCGGCTCGGCGTCTCGCACGGGGTGCTGTTCCAGCGCTTCGGCACCAAGGAGCAGCTCCTGCGCGCCGCGCTGCTGCCGCCGTTCGAGCCGCCGTGGATGGCGCGCGCGCGGGCGGGCCCGGACGACCGCGACGCGCGGAGCCAGCTCCTCGAGCTCGGCGAGGAGATCTCCGCCTACCTCGAGCGCATCGTGCCGTGCCTCGCGGTGCTCCGCTCGGCCGGCATGCACGTCGAGTCCATGGCCGATCGGCGCGAGGACCTGCCGCCGGTCCGCGCGCGGCGCGAGGTGGTCGCGTGGTTCTCGCGGGCGATCGCCCGCGGCCTCCTGCGTCCGGTCCGCCCGGAGCACGCGGCCGACCTCTTCCTCGGCGCGCTGCACTTCCGGCCGTTCCACCAGCACCTCTCGGACCAGCGGTTCGATGAGTCGGAGGGCCGGGCCTACGTCACGTTCGCGATCGACGCGATCCACCGGACGCTCGCGCCCGCGGCGGAGTAAATCTCCCTGTCTCCCCCGTCTCCCCGTGATCTTTCTCGGGCAACGTCGACCACCACCCCACGCCTCTGCCGTCTTGTTGGCGCAGGGCGCGAGACGCCGGCCAACGCCCTCGTTCGCGTCACGCCGCTGCGCCGGCCGCGTCCGGCAGCAGCGACGGCCAGCTCCGCGGCGGCTTGAACCTGTGGGTCGGCGCGGGCCCGTCGACGAGGTGCTCGACCCCCTCGATGTGACTGCCAGGGAGCAACACCCCGCCCAGCGACTCCCGCACGAGCGGTATCCGCGCCGGATCGAAGCCCATCACCCGCGCTGCGATCGCGTCGACGAGGCCCGGGTCGAACCCGCCGAGCAGGAGCCCTGCGCGCACGGGCGTCGCGCCCAGCGGACCCTCGCCCTCGCCCGCGACGATGCCGTCCACGATCGTCAGGTACCGCCGCTGCGGCTCCCCGCGCAGCGCGCCGCCGCGGTCGGCGAAGAACAGGATGCGGTTGAGATCCAGGATGGTCCGCCAGAGCGTGTCGTTCCCCTCCCAGCTGCCATCGATGACCTTCGGCGGCGCCGCGAGCCGCGGCGCGCGGGCGACGAGCGAGTGATCGCCGGGGAGCGGGAGCCGGCTGAGCTTGTTCTCCACCGCCTCTCCGAGGCCCTGAGGCCGATCGAACTCGTCGCCGCCCACCGACGGATCTCCCTCGGTGAAGTGCGGGAGCCAGTACTTCTCGTTCGTCAGGCCGATCACGCTCTTCAGCGAGAGCGTGACTCCCGTCTTCTTGTGCGTCTTCAGCTTGGGAAGGTTGATGACGACATCGGCGTCGAGGAGCGTCTGGGGAATGCTGTACTCGTGCCGCTCCCCGCTGTGGTGCGGCACCGGCGTCGCGTAATGGCTGCGGTGGAACCGGAGCGCGGCGCCGCGCGGGGCGCCCGCGCCGGCGAAGGAGCTGCTCCGGCCGAGATCGACGACCCGGTAGCCCCGCGGATCGCCGGGGAGGGGGCGGCGGAGGAGCAGGCCGAGGTTCCACGAGCGGCCGAAGCGGCGCACGTCGTCGAGCGCGAACACCGGCGCGATCCGGAAATACCGCAGGTCGATGAAATCGACGTCGTGGCCCTGGGACTTCAGGTGATCGATGACATCGAAGATGCCGAGCGGTCCGGCGACCTTCTCGATCTCGCACCCCTCGACCGGGGAGTCGACGACGCGCACCCTCCCGCGCGGGCCGGCGGCGCGAAGCGCGTAGTCGAGCACGGGGCGGAGCAGCGAGCCGTGCGTGCTGGAGGCGGCGAGCCGCTCGCCCGTGATCTTCTGGTGCAGGTTCTTCGACGAGACGAGGTTCGGCTTGACGACGACGCGGTCCCCCGGCGCGATCAGGTCGCCGAGCGGGTTCCACTCCGGCGTGCCGGCGCGGGCCGCGTCGAGGCCGAGCCGGCGGAAGAGCGCCTCGACGGCCTCGTAGACCGGGCTCGGCGGGCCGTACGGAGCGCTGCCCCCGTAGCTCACGCCCGGCCTCGATACCGTCACCACGCGGTTCTTCGTCGCTGCCATCGGGAGCCCCGGTCAAGCGTCCGCGCCGCTCGGGCCGGGCGCGAGGATCACCGCCGGCGCGGCGCGCTGGAAATCGACGTTCAGGCGCGAGACGCTCGCGAGGTGCTTGCCCGTGCGGACGAGCGCGATGTCGTCGGTGAACTCGACGTCGATGCGCATCCGCTCGCCGAGGTGATGGCGGAACGTCGCGAGCACCTCGTCCAGGACCTGCTGAGAGAACCTCCCGCCCTTGACCACGCGGAACGTGATGGCGTCGCGCTCCTCCTGCACCACCTGGAAGCGCTTGATCGCGTAATCGAACTCCTTGAGATAGTGCGCGAAGAACGTACCGGGCAGGTAGCGCCCGTCCGTCCCCCGGATGATGGACTGGACGCGCCCCTCGATGCGGCCCACGCGCGGCGCCCCCCGGCCGCAGGGGCAGGGCGCGGCCGGGGACATCGCCTCGGCGAGATCGCCGATGCGGTAGCGGACGAACGGCATGCAGAAGTTGTTGAGATCGGTGATCACGACCTCTCCTATTTCCCCCGGCTCGGCGGGGCGCCCGTCGCGCAGGACCTCGACGATGTACCCCTCGGCCACGACGTGGTGGCCCTCGTGTGCATCGCACTCGTACGCGATGCCCGAGAACTCGCGGCTGCCGTACTTGTCGAAGACCTTGCAGCCGAACGCCTCCTCGATGAGCCGGCGGCTCGGCAGCGGCAGGGTCTGCGCGCTCGACATGATCGCGCGCGGCCGGGCCGCGACCTTGCCGGTGCTCTTGACGTAATGGGCCAGGAAATCGAGCGCCTCGGCATAACCATCCATGAGCACCGGCCGCGCGCCGGCGATCTTCGCGATCATCTCGCTCAGGTTGTCGTCGGACAGCTCGAAGATGGGGATGAACGTCCGGTTCGAGAGGACGGCGTCCGCGCGCTCGCGGGCCGCCTGCGACTTCGTCATGCCGATCGTCTGGTGCCAGAGCCGCACCGTGGGGTCGCCGAAGCGGTAGCCCGTCCACTCCTGCGCCCGGAGCGTGGCCGCCCAGCGGAACTCGAGCTGCGCCCGGTCCGCGTAGCAGACGAACGGCTCGCCGGTGGAGCCGCTCGTCGTGATCTTGAGGACCTGCGCCTTGTCGTGGTTCTCCGACATGATGTCGAAATAGAGGTGGCGCCGGATATCCGCCTTGGTGAGGAACGGCAGCTTGTGGAGGTCCTCCTGGCCGCGGATGTCCTCGGGCCGGAGCTTGAGCTCCTGCATGCGAGCGCGATAGTAGGGCACGTTGCGGTAGCAGTGGCGGAGCAGCCGCCTGAGCTTCTCGTCCTGGAGCTCGCGGGTCTGCGCCGGCGTGAGCCACTGTGTCTTGCGCAGCGTCTCGTAGTAGTGCTCGACGTCGCGCGTGATCATCCAGTGGGTGTGGTTGAACGCGGCCAGGTACGCGCGCCACCTCGCCGCGGCGAGCGGGTCGCGCTCCGGCGAGCGGTCGACCACCGGGTTGCGGCGGAGGTACTGGGTGGCCACGTCCGGCGGGATCCGGTCCACGCGGTACTCCCACGCGGCCTTGCCGAGGTCGTAGAACGACTTGACCACGGCGCGCGCCGCGGCCTGGTCGAGGAAGGAGACGCCCTGTCGCCGCTGCTCGAAGAGCGTCTCGACCTCCTTGTACGAGTAACCCTTGGCGTGGGCGGCGACAAGGATGAAGGACTGCCAGTAGAAATAGCTGCCCTTGTACGTCAAGAGATCTTGGAACACCTCTCGAGCGCACATCACGAAGCCGCTCTTGTTGTCGTGGAGCGACATGCCGAAGGTGGTGTTCAAGAGGTAGTTGAGCCCGCGGCTCAGGTGGTAACGGCGGTCCCTGCGGCGCCCGACGGCGCTCCTCCAGCCCTGGACGACATCGACGCTGTGCTCGTAGAGCTCGCGCCGGAGGCGCAGGAGATCCTCGGGCTGGTACTGGAGGTCGGCGTCGATGATGGCGACGAGCTTGCCGCGCGCGGCGGCGGCGCCGGTGCGCCACGCCGCCGTGATGCCGCGGTTCTGCGGGTGGAAGCACCCCGCGACGAGGCCGGGGTGCGCGGCCATGAGGGCGCGGATCGTCGTGGCGGTGCCGTCGGTCGAGCCGTCGTCGACGAGGATGAGCTCGCCCGTGAGCGCCCCCTCGCGGAAGACGCCGAGGATGCGGTCGGTGAGCTCGGGGATGTTCAGCTCCTCGTTGAGACAGGGCACGATGACGGAGAGCTCGATCGGCATTTCCGGAGCAAGCTCACGATGGGCGTCGGTCATGGCGTGTTCACCTAGTTTACCTGGAACTGGACGTGGAGCGCGGGCGGGCCAGAGGCGCGCGGCGCGGCCCGGAGGCGGGCCGGAGTTACAGGGGCACGCAGCGGAAGCACGCGCGGATCGGCAGCGCGTCGTGCGGCGCCGCGCGGCGCTCGGTCACGCGCAGATGGCGCGCCAGCAGGCGGCCGAACTCATCTGGCGTCCACTGGTGCAGGTGGTAGACGTCGCCGCCCCACTGGACCCGGTCGCGCAGGAGATAGCCCACCGGCGTGCGCCGCACGATGCCCTTCAGCCGCGCGATGAGCGGGTCGTTGGGCACCGTGATCGCGGCCACGCCGCCGGGGCGCAGCAGGCGCGCGATCGCCGCGAGGACGGCCGCAGGGTCCACCGTGTGCTCCAGGACCTCGGTGCAGAGGATGCGGTCGAAGCTCGCGGCGGGCAGGTCGAGCTTGTCGACCTCGCCCTTGAGGAAGCGGGCGTCGTAGCCCGCGAGGTTCTTGCGGGCGGTGTCGAGGAAGACGTCGGAGACGTCGATGGCCGTGATGCGCGCCCGCGGAAACAGGCGCAGCACGTGCCCGCCGCCCGAGCCGACCTCGGCGAGATCGAGGCCGGCGCAGTCGCCGAGCATGTCGCGGAGGATGGCGAGCCGCTTTCGTTCGATGAGCCGGATCGGCAGCGGGGAGCGCTCGTAGTAGTCGTCGATCGGGTGCTCCCGGGCGAGGCGATCGTTCAGCGCCTCCACATCGATGTCGCCGGCGGCGTTCGGCATGGCGGCCCCATAGCATGGAGGCGGCGGAGCCTCACCCCTGCGAACGCGCCGCGCTTCGGCCCGCGCTGGCCGCCGCCGCGGCGCGCCGGGGGCAGCGGCGGACAAGGCCGTGGCCGATCGCTCCCTATCGCGGCGCCGGCGCGGCCGGGACACTACCGGGGTTGTATCCGAACCGGGGGGCCTGCCGCCGGGCATGAATGTCCGAGGGGCCACATCTCTTATGACCGTAAGTGGAATCTCGTGGCCAATGAGTCTGGGTGGCGGCCCGGGTTGCTCACGAGGCGAAAGGGAGGCTGCTCGGGCTGCCGGTGGCGCCGAAGGGGTGAGCAGGCTCGGGCCGAACGTCGACCCCGCCGCTCGGGTCGACTCGCAGCAGGAGCCTCGCCGCTCGCCGCTCTGCGCGACGCCCGAGCTACCGGTTACGCGACCACGTCAGCGTAGCCAGCGCTCCACGCCGTGGTCTGATCGCACAGCGTCTGCCGCGCGCGGATGATGTCCCCGGGATGGATGTCGATCGCGTGCGGTAGCTCGATGTCCCGGCTGGACGCGGCGGACGGGATCGATATCCCCGGGATCTCTTTACCGTTTAGGCTCAGCGTCACCACCGCACCGGGAACTATGTCGGACACCACGAGCGGTCGGAATCGCCCGTTGACGGACAGGGTGCCGACCAGCCCCGGCGGGGCGAGCGCGACGCGCGAGATCGGCTGTACGGGCACCACGTCCGACGACGGGCTGCGTTCGCCGTCGCAGCCCTCGGCCACGGCGTAGATGGTGTCCGGGAGCACCAGCGGCTCGGTCAGGATCTCGACCCCGCCACGCAGCTCGGTGACCCGCGTCGGGAGCGCGATCTCTCGCCGCAGCATCGTGGAGAACACACGGACGATCGCGCCGTGCGGCGCATAGACATAGATGGCTCGCGAGCACTGGTAGAGCAGATCCGGTATGATGGGCTTGACCAGCGGGGACCGGGCTCGATAGGAGATCGACGCCCGGGGGGAGTCGTCGCTCCAGCGGTGGACCACGCCCATTGTATCGGCGAAGCCCTGCCTCGCCGTGATCGTGCCCTCGGGGACGTTGCGGAACAGATAGCGGTCGTCCGCGATGCCATCCGGTGTACGCGCAACGAACGGGACCTCCTCGACCACGCCGTCGGCCTTCCGCGTGACGTGCAGCTGCACGGTCGCGCCGGCCACGAGGTTCTTGATGTCGAGATACACGCCGTTGACGTAGGACGAGACACACGCGCTGGCGATGGTGGGCGCCGGCGGTGGGTCCTTGCTCACCGCGACCGCCGTGGACAGCGGACTGGCCCACTGACAGACGCTGAAGTCTTGGCTGGCCGTGACCTGTTGACCCGCCTCGAGCGACGACAACAGGCGGACCGTCTGCGATCCCGCGGTGCAGCCCGACCACGCGGGCGCGCCATCCACGAAGATCTTGACGTTGGCGCTGGGCAAGATGCCGTCGACCGTGACGTCTCTCTGGAACTCATACAGCGGCCGCACGATCGGCGCGGGCAGCGGCAGCGACGGACGCTGCACGACCGGTCCCTTCGTGGTGCGCAGCGCGCCGGCCGCCTCCTGGGCCACCGAGAGCGTGTCGCCGTCGCGCGGCAGCTCGGCGAGCTCGACCCGCGACACACCGTCGCTCGCCACCTCTCCGGTACCGATCACCCTCCCGCTCGCCTCGATCGTGAGCTTCGCGCCCGGGGTGCCGTGCAACAGGTACACGCACGCCGAGCACGCGTAGAGCTGACCGAGGTCGAACACCGGGTCGCTGAGCGGGGCGTCGTCCGCGCGCACCTGGACGGGCTCCGACAGGTCACCGAACCGGGTACCGAATACCTGGCGCGCGACGAGCCAGTAGCCCGCCTTCAGCCCCGCGACATCGTAATATGTATCGCTCACGAACACGGGCCAATGGCCGATCACCGGCTCGTCGGCGGGGTTAGGCAGCGGGCTGCGGTCGGGCCGCATGATGAGCTGGACCATGCCGCCTTCGAGCGGCGTCTGGATGCGAATGCGCCTGGTCGATGCGGTCAACCCTCTGTCAACAATCACTGTCGTCGGAGTTGTCACTGTCGATGCCCCTTTTGCGCACGCCCGCGCTCCGGGATTCGCGGGCGCCACTGCCACCCACACTCCAGAGCCGCGCCGTGGACTTCGCGGAGCAGCGTCCCTCATGGCCGCACGCTCCGCGCTGGTTGCAGGCTATTACGGCGCCGCTGCCAGGCGGTTTCGCTGCCGCCGCTTCATGGGTCGGGGCTTTCTCACGCCGCATTGAAGCGGCCACGGAGATAGCTGGAGGCTCGAACGATGCATGCGCGCGGCCGATTGCCCCGCAGGGAGTGAACGCAGCCCCCTCAGATGCATGGATAAGTTATTGATACAGCGTCGCTTTTCCAGGAGCGATGAGGATCGGGTGAGGTGTTCTATGTCAACCAGCGTGTGCAGCGTGGCCGCACGGTGGGACCGGTGACGCGGGCGACGCGGCGGCGGAGGGCGCCCGCGGCCACACCGGAGCCGCCCTCGGCGGCGAAACAGGCGGAAACTATGAAAGTCGCTACTGTTTCCGGCGGCCGCTCGCCGTCGACCGGTGTTTCTGTCGGGATTTCTGACACACGGAGCTCGTTCGCCCCCCGTCAAGGCTCGACGCGGCACCTCGCGCTGCACCCGTCGCCCGACGCCGTGTTGCCGTCATCGCACGTCTCGAGCCCCGCAATGTCGCCGTCGCCGCAGACGATCGCGGGATCGACAAGCGTGCGGCGCAGCTTGAGGTCGCTGCGCAGGGCGCCCACGCGCGCCTTGAAATCGCTCAGGTCATTTCGAGTCGCGTCGCCGGCGCTGGCCTCGCCGAGCACCTGCTCCGCCTGATCGATGGCCGCGAGCACGGCGCCCTCATCCCACGCGGCGGTCACGATGCGGGCCAGCTCGGCGCGGTACCGCTCGTCGAGCGCCGGGATCTCGCGGATCCGGCGCGGGAGCACGGCGACGGGCTCGGTCTCGGTGTCGAAATACGGGTCGTCCAGGATGCGGTCCATCCCGTGGGCGATGAACACGAAGCGCCCGTCGACCGGGTTCTCGTAAAGATAATAGTTGTTCGCCCGGTAGGCGTAGCCGTCCCAGTGGCCGAGCAGCGTCTCGAGCGCGTAGCTCGTGAGGAACCGATCCAGATCGAGGCGCTCGCTCACCTCGGCCGCGAGCTGCTCGTCCGGCGCGTCCTGGATGGCAGCGGCGAGCGCGCGGAGCTCGGTCGCGTCGCCGTCGTCCCCGCTGTCGAGCTCCACGGCGCCGATGTCCTCCGCGAAGTCGCCGCAGCACGGGCCCTCGTAGAGCACACCCTCGTCGTTCTCCTCGCCGAAGTGCCGCCGCAGGAACCGCTTGTCGATGGCCTCGGTGACGACGTAGATCCCCCTGTCCACGCCGTTGATGCTCACCACCGCGTGCGCGGTGCGCGCCGCGGGGGCGCCGGCGCGGTCGTGCAGATCCTCGCCGACCTGCTCGCGAAGGAACGTCGGGTCCTGCTTGGAGCCGTTCAGCAGGAGCTTCTTGAGCCCGTGCAGGGTCGTCTCTTCATCGAACTCGTCGAATTTGAGGCTGAAGCTCGGCTTGTCGGACAGCTCCACGGCCGAGTTGCCCTTTTGTCGGATGCCGGCGCCGCTGACGACCTCGCCGTCGTAGACGAGGGTGCACGGGACGCGCTCGTCGAGGTTCGTGCGGAGCTGCCCCAGGTGCGCCTCGTCGATGGTGATCGCGATCTCGTGCAGCGCCGTCCGGTCGAAGACCACGTCGCTGCCCGGGTCGATGGGCACGCAGCCGCCCTGGCTCGCCGCGACGAGCAGGAGAGGGAGGGCCGCGGAAGCGTGCGAGGACCTCATCGCTCCAGGCCTACCGCTCCGTACCTCTCCTGGGCTCCGCGTTCCCTCGATGCTCGCCCGACTCGCCGGGGAGCCGGCCGCCGACGGCGTGGCGGAGCTCGCCGACCGCGGTCCAGTAGCGGCGCACGAAGCGCAGCAGCCGGAGCTCCAGGCGCACGCGGCGCTCGTCGACCTCGAGCGCCCGACCCACGTCGACGTTGCGGCCCTCGATCGCCCGCTGCGCCTCGGCGCCCGCGCGCTCGGCGGCAGGGGTCATCCGGCGCCGGAGCTCGGTCACGAGGGCCCGGGTGGACTGCGCCTCGCTCAGGCTCGTCCGCACCTCGCGCGTCACGAGCTCGACCGCGGCGCCGAGCGAGCGCTGCTCCGCCTTGCGCGCCGCGTCCGCCGCGGCGACGGCGGGGCGGTGCGTGTCGAACAGCGGCAGCTCGACGCCGAGCCCGAACGTCCACCCGAGGCCGAGCTCGTTCTCGGGCCGGAAGTCGTAGCCGACCTCGACGAACGAGAGCCAGGGCCACCGCGCGGCGCGCTCGGCGTGGAGCGCCGCGTCCGCCGCGTCGCCCTGCGCGGCCGCGAGCTCGACCTCGGGGCGGCGCTTGAGCGCGAGCTCGACCGCCTGCTCCTCCGTGGGGAGCTCCGGGGGAGGCCACGCGCTCTTCGGCGCGCCGAGGAGGCGCACGGGCACCGCGGGATCGAGCCCCATGCGCGAGAGGAGCGCGGCGAGCGCAGCGCTCCGCTGCGCGCGCAGATCCACGCCGTCCTGCTCCGCGTCGACGGCGGTGAGCTCCGTCATCGCCTCGTCGACCGCCGTCGTCCGCGCGGCGGCGAGCTGCCCCTTCATCCAGGTGGCGAGCGATCTTCGCGCCTCGGCCACCGCGTCGGCGGCCTCGATCTCGGCGTCGAAGAGCAGCACCTCGTCGAACAGCGACCGAATGTCGGCCTCGAGGGCGATCTCGACCTCGCGCGCGTCGGCGAGCGCCTTGGCCTCGTCCACGCGCGCGGCCGCCACGTTCGCGTCGACCTCGCCAGGGCGGGTCACCGGGAAGCGGAGCGCGGTGCTCACGCGCGGCTCGCGCTCGCGGATGCGCTGGAGCTCGATGTTCGTGATGCGGAGCTCCGGGTTGTCGCAGTGGTCCTCCGCGTCGACCTGCGCCGCGGCCGCCTCGGCGCGCGCGTTCTGCGCGGCGAGCTCGGCGCTGTGGTCTCTCGCCCAGGCGACGGCGTCCTCCACCGTCATCGCGAGCGGCGCCGCGCTGGCCGCGCCGCCCGGGCGCGCGCTCGGGCCAGCGCGGCGGAGCGCGGGCGCGCCGGCGGACGCGCGGCCCTCGCGGTAGAGGGCGATCGCGCGGTCGGACGCCGCCGGCCTCGCCGGGGAAGTGCAGCCCGAGAGGGCCGCGCACATCAGCATGACGGGGATCGCCGCGCGGCGGCGGCGCTGGCTCACGGGCCCCACGAGAGCTCCTGGAACGAGGGCGCGGCGGTGTTGCCGGTGTCGAACACGATCGTCAGCGCGCCCGGCGTGAGCGACGGCGTGATCCCCTCGGGCTTGAGCCCCGGGAACCGCTGGACGAGGCGCGGCGAGAGGACGCCGCCCTCGGGGTGATCCACCCGCCACAGGGCGCCGGCGTCGCCGTCCGCCGTCGAGGGCGTGGACGTCATGGCGAGCGCGCCGTCCGGCATGAAGACGAGCTCCGAGATGCCGCCCGGCGCGGGCCGCCCGGCGAGCTCGACGTCGACGCGCGCGCGCGCCCACAGCGAGACGCGGGCCGCGTCGAAGCGCGTCGCCTCAACCGCCGTCCGCTGCTTCTTCTTCGCGCTCGCGGCCTCGACCGCCGCGGCGTCCTCCCCGCCGAACAGCGCGGCGGGGGAGGAGACCCGCCAGATCATCGCGTTGCCCTGCGGATCGAGCGGCGCCTTCAGCCCGAGGTACAGCGCGCCCTGGCGGAAGGCGAGGCCCTCGATGTCGAGCGCCCGCGTCCCGTCGGGCAGGCCGAGCGCCGCGGCGCGCGCCGGATCCGCGTCGAGGACCTCGGCCAGGTGGATCTCGCCGTCGACGCGGAAGCCCTGGCCGTCCTGGCGGAGGCGGAGGAGCGCGGTCCGCTCCGGCTTGCGCTTCCCCTTCTTGCTGTAGCTCTGCGACGACAGGAGGTAGGTCTCGCCCGCGTCCCCGGCCGCGATCCCCTCGACGTCGTTCAGCTCGTCGACGCCGCTCACCGGCACCGGATCCGCGGCGACGGCGCCGCTCGCGGACATCGTGAAGAGCCACGGCGCGCCCTCGTTGTTCTGCTCGTGGCCCGTGTCGTCGCTGACGATGAGATACCGGGACTCGCCGGGGCGCGCGAGGACGCCGGACGGCTCGAAGCGCGTTCGGCTCGCCAGGGTCGGGGGCAGCTTCATGAGGGACTGGGACGCGACCGCGCCGGCCTTCGGCGCGGCGCCGGGCTTCGGTGCGGCGTCGGGCTTCGGCGCGGTGCCGGTGGTCTTCGGCGGCGCCCCGGCCTTCCTCGGGCCGTCGAACGTGATGTCGAAGGCCTGGCCGGGGACGAGCGCCATCGGCGCGTCGAGCGAGATGGTGACCACGCGGCCCCACGCCGGCATCTCCGGCGTGGGCCAGCAGCGCGGGGGGAGCTGGGAGACGAGCGGGCCCACCGCGACGACCGTGCCCGGGATCGCGTCGCCGAGCTGGCCGCGGATCCAGAGCTCCGCGGCGTCCCCGTCGTTGACGCCGAGGGCGAAGCGCTCGGGGACGCAGGCGACGGCGCGCGCGCCCGTGCGCGCGCTCAGGAGCTGCACGAGGGGCTCGCCGGCCGGGACCACGTCGCCGGGCTGCTTGTCGATGGAGGTGACGTGCCCCGCGTTCGCGGCGCGCAGCACGTAGGTCGCGCGCCGCTGCTCGAGCATCGCGATGTACTCGGCCTTGACGCGCACGTCCGCGTCGAGCTTGGCCGCCAGCCCGGACGTCCGATCCCGGAGGCCGTTCCGCCGCCGCTCCGTCGCCTTGAGCTGTTCCGTGAGGACGCTCAGCGTCCGCGGCTTCTCGCTGGCGATCGCCGTGACCGACGCGTGCTGCAGGTCGAGCTTCGTCAGGTCGTCGAGGACGGCCTGACGGTTCTCGACGAGCTGCTTCACCCTCGAGATCTCGCTGTCCAGCACCTTCGCCTCGGCGATCGCCCGGCGCTGCTCCTCGCGGTGCACCGCGAGGTGGCGCTCGACCGTCTCGCGGTTCGCGTCGAGCTCCTGCTCGAGGACGGCCATCTCCATCTGCAGATCGGCCTCGACCTGGGTCTTCTCCGCCTTGGCGACGGCGATCTCGGCGTCGATCACCGAGGTGTCCAGCGTCGCGATGACCTGCCCGGCCTCGACCTGCTGGCCGACGGTCACCTCGATGGAGGCCACCCGGGCGGTCTCGACCGGCGAGATCATCTCAGGCAGCGCCTCCGCGAAGCCGAAGACCCGCCCGCGCGGGCCGCTGCCCAGGTGGAGCCACAGGGCGGCTCCGAGCGTGAGCACGAAGGTGATCGCGGGGGCGGCGTCCTGGAGCGCCGCGCGGAGTCGCTGGTAGCTGTACATCGATGATCCTTGCACGGTGATGACGTCGGCGGCGGTGTGCGATCGTATCCACGAGTCGAGAGGGCCCGCGAGGGCGCGAACGACAGGCATCCTCGGCGACGGACCTCGGCCGCTAGAGATCCAGCGTTGGCTCCTGGAGCATGAGGGAGACGTCCTGCACGCCCGGGATGGCCTGGAGCTTGGCGACGAGCGCCGAGCGGAGCTCGGGCGCGAGGACGGTGATCTGGTAAGCATGCTCCATAACCGTCCCCTGCGCAGCCTCCCTGAGGGTCACGAGCGAGAAGGTCCGGCAGTGCGCGCGGAGCACTCTCGCGAGCGGCTCCTCCACCTCGGGCCCGACGGGCGCGGTGAAGCGGAGCAAGCCGTCCGGCTGTCGTCGTGAGCCCCAGCCGGTGAAATGGAGGAGCAAGGTTCCGACTGCGAAGATCGCCGTCCCGCCGAGGGCCGCGCCGAACGCCTGGAGCCCGCAGGCGACGCCGACGCCGAGCGCCGCGAACACGAACATGACGTCGCGGGGATCGCGCATGGTCGTGCGGAAGCGGACCGCGCTCAGGCCCACGGCGACGCCGATGCCGGCGGCGATGCTGCTGCCGACGGCGAGCATCAGCATGCAGGTGATGACGCTGCCCATCGCCATGCTGTGCACGGACGAGCGGGAGTAGGAGAGCCCCCGGAACGTCGCCATGTAGACGATCGCGACCGCCTGGCCGAGCCCGAACGCGAGCAGGAGCGACACCATCGCCCTGCGGACGTCCATGGCGCTCCCCTGGGTGACCCATCCGAGCCAGTCTATCATGGCAAGCCGCTCTTTCCCGGCGCGATCGCGCGATGTGGTGCGCGCGGACGCGCGCGCGTCCGCGTCACTGTGCCCCGGAGGCAGCCCCGCGGCCAGGGTAGGGGCGTGCTTGCTTGATGTAGAGCGTCGGCGGCTCGCCGGGGTTAGCGTCGTCGTCGAACTTGAACTCCACGTCCATCGCATACCAGCCGTCATTGCCGGCCGCGGGCCCGTAAGCGGGGGAGAACCGGTCGTGGATGGCGTCGAGCGCCACGCCGAGCTGATGGACCTGCGCCGTCGAGAGGACGGTCTCGCCCTCCGGCACGAGGCTCGAGTGCGTCAGGTACGTGATCGGCTGGTTCGGCTGGCTGAAGAAGTAGAGGAACCCGTCGTTCGTCACGCCGGCGGGCGGGGCGACCACCTCGACGTCGCCGCCGCTCTGCACGTTGACGTAGAAGGCGGGCTGGACCCCCGCCGTGTCGAACGGGTTGTTTGTCACGGCCACGCCGTTCGCCTCCTCGGACGGGAAATTGTTGTGCGCGAGCAAGGCCATCCCGATGGTCCGGTGATCGATGCCGTAAAAGGTGCGTTCATCGAAGGTGCGGAGCTTCCAGGCGCTCGCGTACGTCTTGCGGATGGCATCGAGGACGTCCGGCCAGTCCGTCGGATCGCCGGTGTGCGAGTCGTAGCAGCCGGCGCACGGGAACCCGTCGAGATCCTCGCTGTTCGTGCTGGTGCGGAAGCGTATCGCGTGGCCGGGGTAATCCGCCTCGATCTTCGCCCTGAGGAGCTCCTGGAAATCGGCGTCGATCGGCGCGCTCTTCATGGCGTCGCGGAGCTCCTTCAGCTTCTCGTCGCGGGTCGCGGCGTCGGTGTTGAACTCCGGGTCGGCGAGCAGCGCTTCGATCTGGTCGTAGAACCCGTTCTGCTTCATGAACTGGTCATAGTAGTAGACCGGGATCGCGAAGGCCTTCAGGATGGGGACCTCGGGGATCCTCGCCAGGATGGAGTAGTGGGCCGCCTTGCCGCCGAAGGCGAGGACGGCCTTCTTGATCGCGTCCCGGAGCGGCTCGCCCTCCGGCGGATCGGGGGTCACCTCCTCGATGTCGCGCAGATCGGTGACTGTCAGATCCATCTCGGGGAGCGTGACGGGTGTGGGTTTGTGCGCCTCCCAGAACGCCTCGGCCTCCGCCTGGGTGACCTCGCGGACGCTCCAGGACGACGGCCCCGCGGTGAGCTCGACGAGCTTGTCCTTCAGCGCGAGCAAGTCGGGGTGGTTCATTGCGTTGCGCAGCCCCATGTTGGGGGTGCGCCGGTTCTGGGAGAGCACGTTGATGTGCGAGAGCGGCGTCTGGAACTCCTCGGTGATGATCCCCTGGACGACGGAGATGTCGTTGGGCGCCTCGTCGAGCACGACGATGTCCTGGTGGGACAGGTACTCCGAGTCGAGATCCGCCGCCTTCGCGAAGTGGAGCCGACCCACCGCCGTGCCCAGCGAGAGCGGCTGGTAGTCGATCCCGGCGTAGAGATCGCCGGTGCTGACCACGGGGATGTCGGCCGGGAGCTTCTTCGCCTCGGCCGCGACGGCCTCCGACGTCGGGTGGAAGGCGAGCTTCGCCCCGAAGAAGGTGGCCGCCTTGGCCGCTCGGAACAGGGTGGCGATCATGTCCGCGGGCGCGGTGTCGTACGGCGAGAGCTCGAGCACCCACGCGTCGGGGCCCTCGTAGTGCGTCACCGCGCCGAGGACGAAGCGGCGATCCGGCGTGAAGTACTCGGTCGCGTTGAACTCGGCGAGGGGCGGGACGATCGGCAGGTCGCCGCCGGAGAGGTGCGATGAGGCGAAGTCGTAGTGGATCTGATAGAGAACGCTGTTCTGGAAATACAGCGCGTTCTTATCGGCTTGATCCAGCACGACCTTGACGGACCGCGCGCCGGGCAAGCTGGCGTCGATGGGCGCCGACGCGAGCGCCTCGAAGTCCGCGGCGCAGCCCACGCGCTTCAGGAACTCCGTGGCTTTGTCGTCCGTGCGTTCGCAGACCTCTCCGGCCACGCCGGGGTCCTCGGAGCCGCCGCCGCCGCACGCGCCCGGGAGCGCCGAAGCGAGCAAGGCGAGCGCGAGGATCGACGTGATGCGAGTGCCTTTGTACATGATTTCTCCTGAGACAAGTAAGCTGAGCGAGGAACGGCGCGCGCTGGTCCGCTTGGTTCAGGGGGTCAGGGCGTCAGTGCGAAGCAGTAGAACCCGCCGTAGCCGCCGCCGGACCCGACGGTGACGGCGCCGGGCAGCGGCCCCCCCTGCTCCAGGAGGTTGATGCCCGGCGCGCACCCCGACTCGTCGAGCGATGACATCCAGTTGGCCATGTTGATGTTGCCGCCGGGCCCGCCGGCGCCGGTGCTGCCGCCGCCGGTCGGGAAGCCGGCGCCGGTGCTGCCGCCGCCGGTCGGGAAGCCGCCACCTCCGAAGTTCCTGGGCCACGAGTGACCGACGCGCGGCCGCCCCTCGCTCGTGTCGCCCGACTTGGCCGTCCAGTCCTTGCAGGTCGCGGTCGCGCTGTAGAGCTGTCCCTTGTCGTTCGTCCCCGTCAGCATGTCGTGGTTGTCCACCTCGCCCTGGCTCGGATCGGGCTGGTGGTTGGGGACGCCATCCTCGTTCGGAAAATCGTCGATGATCGCAGGGTCGGCCGCGGTGGGGCGGTCGTTGAGCAGCTCTTCTTTGCTGTTGGCGAGCAGCCGGCCGAGCCGGTCGTACCAGGGACCGGTGCCGATCCGATCGATCGCGTTGACCTGCTTGCCGTCCTCCCCTGCGACGGCGCTCAGGAAGGCGCGCCACTGCTTTTTCCCCGCGCCCGGGAGGCTCTTCTCGGCGATGGTCGCGCAGATCTTGTCCGCGCCGCGGAGCCCGGCGCCGGCGCCCGTCTCTCCGAAGCGGAGATCGCCGCCGAAGCCGTCCTGGGAGCCCGATAGCTCCTGCAGGGCGACGAGGCTGGTCACGAAGAAGCTGAATTTCTCGGTCGTCCCGCCGCCGGAGCTGGACGAGGTGGGGTCGGCGCCGGAGGTGGACGACGTGGTGTCGCCGCCGGAGGTGGACGATGTGGTGTCGCCGCCGGTCGAGGAGGTGTTGCCGCCGGAGCTGGATGATGTGGAGTTGCCGCCGGAGGATGATGTGGAGTTGCCGCCGGAGGATGATGTGGAATTTCCGCCGGACGAAGAGGAGGTGCTGGTCGAGTCGTCGCCCGAGGCGCCCACGTCCGAGTCCGAACCGGAGCAGCCGACCACGTGCGAGAGCAGCGCGAGGGTGAGGGGCAACAGCAACGGGCGATAAGTGCGTGTCATGGTCTCTGTGTCCTTTTCCTTGTTAAGCTAGACGGTCGGCCGCGCCGCGGATCGGCGAGGCTCACTTGCAGGTGAGATCGCTCTGGCAGGTCTGGCCCTCGGGGCATTGCGAGTCGTCGTTGCACGAGGTGAGCCCCGCGATCACCACCGCCTGCTCGATCTGGGACGAGACGACCAGATCGACCCGGCCGGGCGGGATCGTCGCGGAGCCCACGGACTTGCGCGTGACGATGATCGTCGGGAAGCCTGCGACGCCGAGGTCGAGGAGCTGCTTGACGAGCGACGCCGGCAGATCGAGCGAGCCGGTGTCCTCGACGTTGCACTCGATCATCCCCTTCGTGCCCCCGTGATGGCTGATGTCGAGCTTCACGTGGATCGTGGAGATGCCGGCCTGCCCCGGCGGGGTCCACGTGAGCGGAAGGGGCTGAGCGGGATCGAGCGTGATCGTCTCGTTCAGGAGATCGAGGGGGCTCACGCCCTTGGCCTCCACGGTGAAGGCGCTGAAGTAATCGCCGCTGGCCTCGACGCGGACCACCTGGCCCTCGTCGGCGGGCGGATACGCGAGCTTCACGCCGGCGGGAGGCTGGTAGTTGTTCGCCGTGGGGCTCATGACGAGGGAGGCCGCGCCCGACTCGAGGTTCAAGCCGGTCACCGTGACGTCTCCGGCGCTGTGCGCGGCCGGGTAGGCCTGGCACGTGTCGTCCTCCACGCAGACGGCGCTGCCCCCGCAGGGCTCGTTGCAGAACGGGACGCGCGGCGTGAGGAGCTGACAGCCCCCCTCCTCCGTCTTCACTTCCCAGATGAGCTGCGAGGGCGTGGGGCCGTCGTAGATTTTTCCGATCACCGACGTGCTGCCCGCCGTCCCCGGCTCGGCAGCTGGCAGCGAGCGCACCTGGAAGGCGCCGACGAGCCGTGTGGGGTCGCCGGTCGGTTCGCCCGTCCCCGCGGAGCCGCCGGCGCTCCCGGAGCTCCCAGACCCCCCGGAGCCCCCAGAGCCCGACGTGTCGTTGGTGCCATCCGCGGAGCTCGAGCAGGCGACGGAGAGGAGGGCCACGACCCCGCCAAGGGCGCCGGCGCGCCATCCGCCTCTGGAGAGGAATTTTTCAATTCGGCAAAGGTTTTGTGACATCTCGATGGCCAGGTGGCGGCGCTGCGGGATCGGGGGTCAATCTTTTTTGCAGAAGCCCCACCTCGCAGACGCCGGCGACCCGCCGTCAGGCCGTGTGCTCAGCCGCCGCCGAGATCGGACAGGCGCGCGCGCAGCCGCGGCGCGTGGACGCTCTCGCCATGACGGGCGAGGAAATCGGCGATGGCCGCGCGCTCGTCGGCCGCCCGCCCGAGCCGGCGCAGGCTCTGCACCCGGCCGACACGGGCCTCCGCGGCGAGGGGGCCGCCGGCGCCGGCGAGGTAGCGATCGAAATAGCCGAGCGCCTCCGCCGCCTTGCCCTGGTGGAGCGCGATCTGCCCGAGCGACACCAGCGCTGCCCGCGCCTCGGGGCTCGACGGGTGCTGTGCGAGCAGGGCGCGGTAGGAGGCGTTCGCCTCGGCGCTCTTCCCCTGCCCGAGCTGGGCCTGCGCGCGCAGGAGCAGCGCTTGCGGGCCCAGCGCAGGCTCTTCCGCGCGCGGCCTGGGCGGCTGCGGCGCGCGATCCCGGGCCCCGACAATGCTGGCGGCCGCGGGCTCGCCTGCAGGCAAGCCGGCGCCAGGTGAGGGCTCGCCGGCGGGCGCGCCGGCGCCAGGTGAGGGCTCGCCGGCGGGCGCGCCGGCGCCAGGTGAAGGCGCGCCGGTGAGCGCGCCGGCGCCAGGTGATGGCTCATCGGCGCCAGGCGAGGGCGCGCCGGCGCCTGGCGGAGGCGCTTCCGGCAGCGAGGGCGCGGGGAGGCTCAGGACCGCGCCCGGCGCGCCGTTCGGCTCGATCGCTTCGATCCCGCTCGGCGCCGGCGGCGGCGCCTGCGCGGGCCCGTCGAACAGCTCCGCCGCGAGCGCGGCCAGGAGCGTCGCCGCGATGGCGACGCCCGCGAGCGACCCGGCGATCCCTCGCCGCAGCATCGGTCGAGGCGCTGCGCGCAGCCTCGCCGTGCTCTCGGGCACGGGCTCGACGCGGGCGCTCCTGGGCTCGACGCGGGCGCGCGCGGGCTCGACGCGAGCGCCCCCCGGCTCGACGCGGGCGCGCGCGGGCTCGACGCGGGCGCGCGCGAGCACCTGCTGCAGCATCGCGGCGTCGCTGAGCTCGCGGCCGTCGCCGCGCGCGTCGCCGAGCCTGCCGATCGCGGCCCAGAGCGGCGCCTCGCCGCGGAGCTCGGGGTCGTCCTGCTCGGCGCGGCGGAGGAGCTCCGCGTCCTCGGGGCGGATCGGCTCGCCGCGCGCCTCCGCGGCGAGGATCGCGGGCAGGAGGTCCAGATCGATCTCGGACTTCTGCGTCCCTGTCATGATGCTCTCTTCCGGCCGACGGCGAGGTCCTGTCGCACCTGCTTGCGGAGCGCGCCGATGCCGAGGCGCAGCCGGCTCTTCACCGTATCGGGGCTGACCTCGGTCATTGCGGCGATCTCCTCGATGGAATGATCGAGCGCGTGGTGCAGGAGGATCGCAGTGCGCTGCGCCTCCGGCAGCTCGTCGAGGTACGCGCGCGCCTCACGCGGGAGGGCCTCGAACGGGGCCTGGTGCGGCGCCTGGGCGATCTCCTCGTCGATCGCGCTCTCCGGGGCCACGGGGGCGCCTTCCCGCCGCTGCTGCCTTGCGTACCGAAGGATCGTCCGGACGGCGACGCGCCTGGCCCATGCATCGACGGCGGCCTCGCCGCGGTAGCTCGACGCGCTCTCGAGGATCGCGAGCAGGGCGAGCTGCGCGGCGTCGTCGGCGTCGGCCGCGCTGCGGAGGAACGTCCGCGCGACCCGGCGGACCCGCGAGATCACGTGCGTCATGAGCCAGGCCTGAGCCTCCGGGTCCCCCGCGCCGGCGCGGCGCATCCGTTCGAGGTCGGGAGGTACGGGCACGGCGGGCGGCGGCGTGGGCGGCGCGGGCGGCGGGGCAGGGATGGGACGCGTCATGGCGCTGGCCAGGAGCGGCTCGGGCAGCGGGCCGAGGCTCCTGGAGAGCGCTCGCGTGTGCTCAGCGTCCATCGCTGGGACCTGGTGCGGCGCACGGCCCGAAGCGGGTCAATTTTCCTTTCGCGTCGGGTCATGCGGCGCGGGTGGTCATCGCCTGACCATGTCCGCGGGCGCCGGCGGGGCCGGCATCGCGAGGCCGAGCTCCAGCCCGAGGCCGGCGAGGATCCGCACCGGATCGGGCGAGAGCGCCAGGGCCGGGTGTACGGAAGCGTCGGGCTGCGTCAGGAGGACGTCCACACCCACCATCGTCTTGAGGCGAAGCCACCCGGTGAGCGGAAACCCGAGCTCCGCGACCGGCGCGACGCTCACGAGCACATCGGTCCGGGTTTCCGGCGGCGGCAGCTGCTGCGGAAACATCCGCGGCCACCGCCACGGCGGGAGCGGCGGCGGCGTGGGGCCGTGGCCCTGCGGCGGCGGGAACGGCTCCGGCTGCTCGAGCGCCTGCTGGGTCGTGGCTTCCTGGGGGACGCGCTCGATGATGTCGACGGTGGCGCGCGCGCCGAGCTGCAGGTCGAAGCCGAGCGGGAGCCGGAGCCGGACCTGACCGGTCGTGATCACCGGGTGACGCGACAGCTGGAACGTGGACTGGTCGCCGCCGAGGGTGGTCGAGGGGATCAGCTCGTACCCCAGGCCGAGGACGGCGTAGTCCACCGGCGCCCAGGAGGCGCGGAGCGCGGCGGCGCTCTGCCAGGGCGCGTCGCTGCTGAAGTTCGCGCCTGTGTAGCCGGCGAGGACGGCGAACGTGGGCAGCGGGCGCGCTTCGTGGCGGGCGCTGATGGACGGCGGGCCCGCGGGCGGCCGCAGGTGCGGCGCTGCGTCCGCGGGCGCCGCGGCGGGCGCCGCCGGGGCAGCGGCGAGCGCCGCCGGGGCGGCGGCGGGCTCGGGCGGAGCCGCTGGAGCCGCCGGGGCCGCGGTGACCTTCACCTCGGCCAGGCCGGCGACGTGGCCCTCGCGGAGCTCCTCGGCGACCGCGCCGGCGATGTTGGCGAGCGACTCGAGGGCGGTCGCCGTCTGCCCGGGCAAGACCGGGATGCGGCGGCCGTAGATCTGCTCGCCGTCGCGCTCGACAACGTACAAGGCGAGCTCGTCGCTCGACCCGGCGTCGATCCAGATCACGCCCCGCGCGTCCCACGTGTCGGCGAGCGCGTTGGCCTCGGGGAGGAGCGTCTGCAGCACCGGCCTCGGGGTGCCGGGGCGGACGATCTGAAGGCGGACGCCGACGGGGCGGATATGGGCCACGACGAGGTCGAGGGCCCGCTTGTCGATGCCGCCGGCGCCCGGGAAGGCAGCGAGGACGAGCACCGGGTCGCGGGCGGCGCGAGGCTCGCCCGCCGCGGCGGGGAGGGCGAGGGCGGTCAGGAGGGTGCCGGCGACCGCGCTCGCGGCCGTTCGGGCAGCGCGGAGGGCGAGCTCGAGCGACGCGGCCGGCACGGGCGCCGAAATTTATCACCCTTTCCGGCGGGGCACCATCCCTTGCCGGAGCTCGGCGGGATCGCCGCGCCAGCGCCGCAGCGCGCTGCGCCAGCGCCGCAGCGCGCCGCGCCAGCGCTTCAGCGCCGCGCCAGCGCCGCAGGGCGCCGCGCCAGCGCCGCAGGGCGCCGCGCCAGCGCCGCAGCGCGCCGCGACTGCGCCTCAGCGCGCTCCGGTCGACCGCGGGTAGCTTCCGAGCACCTTGACCATCTCGCAGCGCGCGCGCAGCCGCTCGATCGCGTCGGCGACGCGCGGATCGGTCCGGTGCCCCTCCAGATCGACGAGGAAGACGTAGTCCCAGTGCTTCTGCCGGCTGGGCCTCGACTCGATCCGGGTCAGGTTGATGCCCGCGTCGTCGAAGATGGCGAGGACCCGGCGGAGCGCGCCGGGCTCCTCCTGCACGGAGAAGACGAACGACGTCTTGTCGGCGCTCGTTGGGGGCGCGTCGTTCGGGGCGATGACGATGAAGCGGGTCGCGTTCTCGGCGCGGTCGTGGATGCGCTCCCGCAGGAGCGGCAGCCCGTAGAGCTCGCCCGCCCCGCGGCTGCCGATCGCCGCTGCGGCGGGGTCGCCGAGGGCCTCGTGCGCCGCCGCGGCGGCGGAGACGGTCTGGACGATCTGCGCGCCGGGGAGGTGCTTCGCGAGCCACAGGCGGCACTGCGAGAGCGCGTGCGAGTGCCCGTGGACCCGGGTGATGCCGCTCAGCCCGTCCGCCTTGCTGAACAGGCAGTAGGCGACGTCGAGCACGAGCTCCTGTCGGATCTGGAGATCGCTCTCGATCAGGGCGTCCGCCGTCAGGGTCACCGAGCCGTCGGTCGAGCTCTCGACCGGGACCACGCCGCAGGCCGCCTCGCCCGCGCGCACCGCGTCGAAGACGCCCTCGATGGTGCCCGTCTCGCGGTAGCGCGCGGCCAGCCCGAACAGGTGCCGCGCCGCGACCTCCGCGAAGGCGCCCTCCGTCCCCGGAAAGGCGACCTTCATGGGCTCCTCGAGCGACAGGCAGGCGCTCATCACCTCCCGGAAGACGACCCGGATGGCGTCGCACGGGAACCGGCCCGCGCCCTTCGCCTGCAGCCGGGTGAGCACGCGCCGCTCCCGCTCCGGGTCGTGAAACTGCGTCGCGTTCGCGGCGCGCTTCGCGTGCGCGACCTCGACGGCCACCTCGGCCCGCTCGGCGAGGAGCTCGAGGATCCGGTCGTCGATGCTGTCGATGCGTTCGCGAAGCTCGCCCAGGGTCGCCATGTGCTGTTCCACCTCGGATGGGGAAGGGCGGCATCAAAGCGCAGGGGGCGCCGCCGCGCAAGGCTCGCCTCGGCGGCGGGAATGCGGCCGGGAATGCCAGGAACGCGCGCGACGGAGAGGGGCGTCAGGGGCGGAGCGGCGTTCGCGCGGGCTCGGCGCGCGGCGCGGATGGGCGAGAGAGAGCCGGTAAGGGGGAGAGGAAGAAGCCAGGATCCGCACGCCACCGTGGGGCATCGACATCATTTCCTGTCCAGGCTCGATCGCGTCTTGCTCCCTCACGTCGAGCTCGCGCTCACGCTCTACCGCGATCACGGCCTTGTCCGGTACCTCCCCGCGGGCTCGCCGCGGGCGGCCAGCTGCGCTTCGAGCGCGAGGAGGACGTGCCCGAGGCGCTCGCGATGACCCTTGCGGTGAACACCCGGCAATCGTTCGTCGACGACGCGGAGGTGATGGCCTTGACAAGGCTCTTCCTCTCCCGGACGGTGCGCGCCGAGCCGGAACAGCTCTATCTTCCGCGCGAGTTCATCCGCGTCGTTCATACCCGCTGGACGCCGGAGGCTACGATGGGCCTGCTCGCGCCGCTGCGCGAGCACTACCATCCGAAGGAGCAGGCGCCCCGGCAGGAAGGACCGTCCCGCAAGGGCCCGTACCCGTGCGGGAGCGGCGAGAAGTACAAGCGGTGCTGCGGGAAGAGCGCGTGAGAGGCGACGTCGACTTCGCGCCGCGTTCTCCTACATCCGAACGTTTACGTGGTCGTGGTCGTTCACGGCCTATCGTTGACGACCACGTCCACGTCCACCTCAACGTTTACGTTGGTGACCGATGACCGAACGAGCTTGGTGAATGCCTGTGGGTCGCCTCCCTCGCGACCAGGCGCAACGCCAGCCCGGACAGGCATCATCCCCCTGGGCTCTCCGCCGTTCCGTTTGCTCCCGGCATCCCCGCCGTTGCGTTTGCTGGCGGGGCCTCTGGTGCATCGGCGATTCCCGTGGCGCCGAACGAGACCGCCGAGCGGAGCGCGGGGAGGAGCTCGTCCGCCTTGCGCTTGCCGAGCGCGACGGTCGCGAGCACCTGGAGCTGGTCGTAGCGGGCGACGACGAGCGACGCGAGCTGGTCGCGCAGGATCGACTCGGGGGTGCGCTTCGCCACCGTCGCCGCGGCGTTGCCGGGTCGCACCTGCTGCACGAGCGTGCCGCCCAGGGTGGCGAGCAGGTCGAGCTTGTCGGCGGGGAACGGGTGCTTCCCCTCGATTGCGCTGGAGAACTCGGCGAAGAGCCCTGGAAGGGCGACGAAATCGCGTGCCTTGTCGAGCTTGCCCGAGCCCGCGCGCACCGCGGCGACGCGCTCGCGCGGCAGGAGGCCGAGCAGCGGGTGCGACGCGACCTCGAGGAAGGTCAGCATCAGCTCGCGCCACGGGGCGCCCTCTGTGAGCATCTTCTCGATCTCGCCCGCGCTGAGCTTCGCGACCGGCACCCGCCCCGCGGCGAAGTCGAGCGCCATGACCAGGGAGGGCAGCTCGAAGACGTCCTTCAGCCTGGGCTCACGCAGCGCGCTGACCGCCGCGGGCAGGTGCGGCTCGACGGCGGCGAGCGCGGTCTTCACGTTCGCGCGCATGAGGAGCGGCTGGCCCGTGAAGATCGGCAGGTCCGCTGTCGGCACCTGCTCCGCGAGCGGCCGGAAGTGCGCGAAGGCGCGCTCGGGCATCTCGTCGACGAACGCGTCCCGCCGCGCCCCCGCGATGAGCGAAGCCGGATCGGCGTCGCTGGGCCTGCCTTTGCGCAGGCGCCGCGCGTCCTTCTTGTCGACCTTGCTCGCCTTGTCGGCCTTGCTCGCCTTTTTTTCCTTGTTCCCGCCCATGGGTCTCCCTTCACATAGAGGCGACTCGCCCAGCGGATCGCGTGGGGCGACTCGCCCAGCGGACGCTGCCATGAAACCAGCATCCTGTTTAATTCGCCCGGTCGTTCGGAGGGCAAGCGCCGCCGAGACCGTGCTGCCCGGCTGCGCGCGGCTGCCGCGATGCCGCCGGACCGAAGGGGCCTGCCGCCTGCCGCGCCCCGAGAGCGAGGCGACGGGAGGAGCGTAATATCCGTTACAGATCTGCTGCCCGCTCGGCGGGGATAGCGTTGGCTGTCTTACAGATCTGCGCCTGGAGCGGCGGGTGACCCGTCGAGGGGGTGAGAGATCTGCGTCCCATTCGGCGGTGGGGCCGCTTCTAGGCGCATCGGAGCGTGTGCTCGCCGCCGCCCGGGGATCGTCGGAACGAGGACCTCGCCGCGGCGCAGAGGCGGAGGTGCAACCCGGCGTGGCGGGTGCGGTGCTGGAGGACGATGACCATGTCCTCGCGGATCGCCGCGATGCGATCGGGGTGGAGTGTTACCGAGCACGCTCTTTGGAGTGTTACCGAGCACGCTCTTTGATGGGCGTGCGATCCGGCTCTGTGATGGCGTGCTGGGAATCTCCAACCATGTCAAGGCGCTGCGGCAGCCTCCGGCGGTGCCCCTGCGGGGCAGCCTTGACACGGCCGGGGATCCCCAGCGTGAGGCAGCTACGCGTTCGGGCGGTGGATCCGCCCGAACGCGAGCCCATCATCGAAGGTGGCACCCGCCGATCCACTTCGACCAGGTGACGCGTACTTACGCGCCCCTCCTATCAAAGAACCGGATCGCCGAGGGCCTGCTGTCCATCAAGTGCCGTGCTCGGTAACAGTCACCCCTGGCGCCGCGCGCCGCCCGCGCTTGGGCCCCATCGTCCTGGCCTTCCGCGAGGCCCGCTTCTTCGCCAGCCTCGGCGCGGCAGGGATCGCACGTGCGATCCCTGGGCTACTCTACCAGGGCTCTCACCGTGTCTTCGTGGTGGAGGCGCCGGGAATCGAAACGCCTGCCGAGAGTGGTGATCCGCAGGGATCGCGTAGGTTTCCGGATGAGACGGGAGCGGCAAGCGTGCCGACGACGGCGGCTAAGTGCGCGAAACCGCGTCAGGCAGACGAATCGCAGACGAAACCGGCGGACCCGCGGACGGTGCTTCTCGGCCAGCTCGCGGAAGGCATGCGGGCGGCGCTCGCCGCGGGCGACGTGGAGGCGGCGCGCATCGCCCACGAGACCATCGGGCGCCTGCTCGGCGCGCCGAGGGCCGACGCGGCCGGCGTCATCGACCTCGCCGCCGAGCGCAGCCGGCGCGGCGGGTAGGGCCGGCTGGGGCGGCGCTCGCAGCGGGCGACGTGGAGGCGGCGCGCATCGCCCACGAGACCATCGGGCGCCTGCTCGGCGCGCCAGGGGTCGACGCGGCCGGCGTCATCGACCTCGCCGCCGAGCGCAGCCGGCGCGGCGGGTAGCCCCGGCTGGGCCCCGCGCTCGCGGCGGGCGACGTGGAGGCGGCGCGCATCGCCCACGAGACCATCGGGCGCCTGCTCGGCGCGCCAGGGGTCGACGCGGCCGGCGTCATCGACCTCGCCGCCGAGCGCAGCCGGCGCGGCGGGTAGCCCCGGCTGGGCCCCGCGCTCGCGGCGGGCGACGTGGAGGCGGCGCGCATCGCCCACGAGACCATCGGGCGCCTGCTCGGCGCGCCAGGGGTCGACGCGGCCGGCGTCATCGACCTCGCCGCCGAGCGCAGCCGGCGCGGCGGGTAGCCCCGGCTGGGCCCCGCGCTCGCGGCGGGCGACGTGGAGGCGGCGCACATCGCCCACGAGACCATCGGGCGCCTGCTCGGCGCGCCAGGGGTCGACGCGGCCGGCGTCATCGACCTCGCCGCCGAGCGCAGCCGGCGCGGCGGGTAGCCCCGGCTGGGCCCCGCGCTCGCGGCGGGCGACGTGGAGGCGGCGCACATCGCCCACGAGACCATCGGGCGCCTGCTCGGCGCGCCAGGGGTCGACGCGGCCGGCGTCATCGACCTCGCCGCCGAGCGCAGCCGGCGCGGCGGGTAGCCCCGGCTGGGCCCCGCGCTCGCGGCGGGCGACGTGGAGGCGGCGCGCATCGCCCACGAGACCATCGGGCGCCTGCTCGGCGCGCCAGGGGTCGACGCGGCCGGCGTCATCGACCTCGCCGCCGAGCGCAGCCGGCGCGGCGGGTAGCCGAGGGCGCAGCGGTTGCGCGCATTTTCGAAGCAGCCAATCGACTGCGGTAGCAACTATTCGTCGGTATCATCATGGTCATCGGCGAGAGTCGGATCAAGTTGGGGCGCATCAAGTCCAGCAGCAGCTATCAGCTCTTCGAAGAAGCGACGCTTCTTGATGATTCTCTTCGCCTTATTTGCTGCATTCTTGCCAGCGATGTACCGAAGCAGTTGCTGACTTACCCGGCCAAGCGCCTCGCCGGCAACGCCGTCCTCAAACGAGTTGGCGACTTGAATGACCTCCTCAGGCCCCCATTTTTGGCGACCGAGAACGAGCGCGACATACAAATACGCGGCAAAGGGCAAGGTTAGATGCAGATGGCCCCTATTGAACTCTGCGGCAGGTACCTGCCCAGTCTTCCCTAGGCGCTCAATGTTTCGGGCGATTAGTAGGCACGCAAGATATACGTCAAGCTTCCAGCTTGAATTAAAAACCGTGTTGTAGACCTGGTCACTTCGAAAGATATTGCTCTTGGAGGACAACGACCCTAACGGATCGCAAAGAGCAACGGCGCGAACATATTTTGCGAGTTGGCGAGGGCTTACGATTCGATCCGCCGATTTGCCGTGGTTCTGCCAGAACCCATTGCGCCGCTCGTAATACCAGTCTCTACCCTCTAGGTATGCCTCTATGTCTCTTTGGATCTTGTCTGTGGCTCGCAGGAACGCAGGATCGACGGGCGTCTGATAGTTCGACGCCTTTATGATGCGATCGAGTACCGCGCGGTCTTCGGTTACGATGATCTTCACCAGGATCGCGCGGTCATCACTCTTAAGGCTCGATCCGTTGTCTCGCTGCTTTAGTTGAGAAAACCAGTTGTAAATCGTCTCTGTGGTCTGAAGGCCGTTGACGATCTGCACGTTCTCTAGGTGCATTTCTTTGCCGACTGTACTGGCATAAGATGCCAAGAACGTTACGCCATTATTTAACCACCAAAAGTCAACGGTGTCTCCATCGGTCCCGCGCCCGCTAAGCGTTGCCGCAATGTCTTTGTTGACGGCAGTTTTTCCTCCAAGATAATCGCGAATATTCGACTCGAACAGATGGCGCCGGAGGGAACCGTCCTCCGCGCTAACAAATCTGTAATAGTCGTACAGGCGACAAAGGATCGCATAGTTTGTTTTGCCGCGCGAGAGAACGGATTCAATAAAGGGGAGCTTGATTGAGTAGTCTGGCTGTCGCCGCGCAAGATCAAGTAGCTCAGACGCACCAACGAATGTAACGCTGCAACTGACGGTTTCTCTGATTTGTCTCTGGATCAACTTCTCTAACGTTGTCGCCCGAGCACGGAGGTCGTCGCCGACGGCTCTTGCGTCGCCCCGGCACATATACAGAATCTGAGCGCGGAACTGAAACCTCTTCCCAGCATTGTCCAGGAGCGCTTGTCTAAATATTTCGCGCGCCTCAAGAACAGAGTCGTTGTATGGGTATTCAAGTGCCGAGTCGTCCTTGCTAAGATCGAGTAACTCAGCAAGTGATGCATGCAGTTGGTCGAGTGGTGCCTGCTGAAAGGAAGATCTGTGCTTTACGGTGCATACGACAATTTCGATCGTTGGGTGGTGTTTGTGCGCATCGGGAATCTCATCGATCGTGGCCAAATTGTCGTCGACAAGCGTAAAAAAACCGTCGATGCCGCCGTCGTGGCCGCCGTCGACCCATCCGGTCTTAAGATCTTCGTATGTTAAAGCGTACCGCTTAAGCCCTTGCTCGAGGCAAAACAGCTCAAACAGCTCGTCGTCCGAAAGGGTCGTGCCAAGCCTGTCCTTTGATTTTGCAACGAGCGCGTCCAGTAGGACGATGTCATTCGCTGTCATTAGGTGTCTCCGGTTGCTGTCTTGCTTGGGTGTGCGAGCGAGCCTGGCGACAAGCGATGAATTGAGAGCTGGATGCCGCTGATGCGCCGTCCCGCTGGATGTGTGACGAGCGCCGCCAACGAGGCCGCGCTTGCGTAGGCGATTGTCAACGAGACGAGCGTTTCATTGACGTGCCGGTCATTGCCGCCAAGCCTTTGCTGGGTGAGCCCATGCCATACATCCGGCATCGCTCCGGTCATTGCATCACGGTCGGCTACCTCCATGGCTACCCGGATCTGCGAGGCCATCCGAGATCACGTCCCATGTCAAGAACGTGTACCGCCGGGAGTTCCGGCAAGGATGCCTCCCGCAAGGGAAGGGAGACCGGCCGGCCGCGCGACCGGGGAGCGACTCCTGGATCGTTTCGATGTATGTGTACGTGGGGTCCTCGGACCGCTACCGCCTGGGACGAGGCTCTCCAGTGGAGCGACATCATGCGGCGGTCATCGACCTTGGTCAGTGCCTCGGCGAGCTCCGCGCCGCGCGTCTCCCTTGGGGATGAGGTAGGGGCCGGCGTCATCTGCAAGGCGATCGGTCGCCTGCTCGCTCTACGGCTGGCGGCCGGCGATGGGGTGGAGCCGGCAGCGATCGCAGACCTCCTCTTGAGCGGCGTCGGCTTACTCGGGGATAACGCCGAGCGGGCAGCCGGGCAGGCGGCAAGGCACACCTACCCGGCCCCCTCGACGCTCGCAGGCCCGAAGGCGTAGACGCGCGGCAGGCAGAGCGGGGGCCACGGGCGGAGCACGGTTGCGTTGCGCTGGCGGGCGCAGCACCCACGCGCGAGTTCGACGCCTGCTACGGCAGAGGCGCGGGGGCCGAGCGCACAGGTTGGCGGTTCCGTCATGGCCCGGCCGCGCTGCTCCGACGCGAGCTCCGCGGCGCCCGCGCCGAGCTCGACGCCGATTCTTCGCCCAGAAGCGCGAGGATCTTGTCGAGTAGCTCTCGCTCGACCCGCTGCCGGTTCAGGTCGTCCTCGTCACCGGCTGCGACAGGTGACACCTTGACGATCCCTTTGATCATCATGAGAGCATCGACTGTTCGCTCGGCCTCACGGTCGTCCACGTCGCGCCGGAAGTGTACAACCAGGCCTTTGATGCTCATTGCGACCCACTCTCCGGGCGAAGTCCTCCATGGCTTCCTGAAGCTCGATGAGGTCGCGCAGCGCGCCGATGGCCTTTGTGCGTCGCTTGTAGAGCGTAGAGAGAGGTAGCCCCGCGACTTCTGCCACCTGGGCCATCGGGATCCCATCCAGATCATGTGCCACGAGCACAAAGCGCAACTTCGGATCGAGCGCGTTCACCGCGTCGAGGGTGCCCGTCCTGATGCTGTCGGATTCCATCGCGGCAGCGGCATCCGTCGCCGGATCGGCGACATCGATCAAATCGACGAGCTCCTCCCTGCGGCGCCCCATGCGCTCGTGATAGTGTGAAGCAACGTGTAGGGTGATCGCGTTCAACCAGCGTTCCGGCCTGCCGCGCGTCGGATCGAACCTGGGCCAGCTCTCCCAGACGCTGAGCCAGACTTGGCCTGCGACGTCGGTACGATGGCACCGTGGGACCCCCAGGGTCCCCAGCCAGCGCAGCACGGCACGAACCTGCGCCGGGCAAAAGAGGCGCGCGTGCGCGGCGGCGCGCTCGTCGCCCTCCGAATGCGACGCTCGGCGGCGCTCATCCATGGCTCCCTACTCCCGGAAGGGTCGTGTTCAGGGGAGAGCGCTCTGCCTCCTCCCAATCGGACGCATCGGCGAGGGCTGCCCCCTCGTCCTCGTGCGCCTGCTCGTGCGCCTCGCGAAGCCCGCGCTCGCGTCCCGGCGCTTCGCGCGCGGTGACCGCGAAGCCGATCGCGACGCAGGCGATCATCGCGAGCCCGAGCGGCGAAATGAGCCACATCGCACAAAGTAGATCCTCCACCCTATCCATCGCGTTTCACCTCCTGGACGTGAACGTCCTTGTCTGGACGCAAGGCAGATCTCGGCCTCGTGCTGTCCGACGACATCACTTGCGTCACCGCCTGCTCGCTGTCGGAGGGACGCCGAGGGCTCAGCGAATCTGCGAAAGGAGCGCTTCACGCTCCGCGGCGAGCTGTCCTTGCGGGAACTCCCGCGCATGGGTCTCGAGCAATCGGCGCGCTTCTGCGACCGCGTTGTGGTCCTCGACGGCCCTTCGGGCCTCGTCGATGAGGCTCTGCTCGCGCTCGCTGACGGCTGGGACCGCGGCGCGGACGGGGAGCGAGGTGCGACGAACCGGCGCGCCCGACGGAGCTGGCGCCCGTGCGCCTCGGTCCTGCGCCGGCTGCGCGATCTCCTGCGCGGCCGGCGTGGCCGAAGCGCGCAGGGGAAGTTGGGCCGGAGGCGGCGCGATCTCCTCCACCGCCGGTGCGGGCGCAGGAGCGCGCTCCACCGCCGCCCGCAACCACGACTCCGGGTCGAACGAGTCGGGCAACGCCGCGACGACGGCGCCGGCCAGCACGACGATCGCTCCCTGCACAAGGATCTTGATGCCCAGGCGGCCTAGCTTGCTCAGCCACCCCTCGCGGCCGCGCAGATCGAAGGCGAACGGGACACACGCCGCGTCGTCCCATCCACGCGAGCGTTGCCGCGCCCTCCGGCGCTTCACGGCCGCGGCGAGATCCTCCTGCGCTCGGCGATAATGGGTTTTCACCGTCTTCGGGTTGAGCCCCAGCTCGGAGGCGATCTCGACGAGCGGCACCTCGTCGAGATCGTGCCTGATCAAGACGTCGCGGTACTTGGGGTCGACCTGGTTGATCAGGTCGCGGAGGAGCGCCTCCCGCTGCTGCCTGCGGAGCATCTCCTCCGGAGTCGGGCCCTCCGCCTGAAGCTCGTGATCGTCGAACGAGGTCAGGACCTCCCCGCGACGGCGTGCGTTCCGGACGTGGTTTCGCGCCAGGTTCAGGACAATGGTGGCACCGTAGGCCGCCCGGGCCTCCCCGAGCTCGACCCGCTGATCCGCTTCCAGTCCCCGCAGCAAGGCGTCCTGCGCGAGGTCCTCCGCGTCTCGCGCAGGAACCCCGAAGCGCCGTGCGAGGCGCCGGAAGAACTCGAAGGCAGTGGGGGTGCTGGCTGGCTCGCCCATCACCGGTAGAACACCTGAGCCGCCTGGAGGGCTTCAAAAAAGTGCAGGGCGTTCCCAGCGTCCGTCGGATCGCACGCGAGAAGTAGGGACGCGGCGTCCGCGACCGCACGAGCCGCGGTGGCCGCATTCCCCGATCGGGTGGGATTTTCTCATCCGAACGCCCAGATTGCCACAATTCCAGCGCCGTTGACGCGCCACAGCTGGCGCGAGTACGGTTCACGCATGCGTTTTGCCGCGCAGTCGCTCTGGAGCTGCCTGGTGCTCGGCGTCGCGCTCGGCACTGCGCATCCGGTCCGTGCGGAGGACCGGAATCCGGCCCCGGCACGGAGCGACGATTCCGTCGTAAAGGACCATCTTCGCCGCGCCCGACGGGCTCGGGCATCGGGCAGGTGGACCGAGGCACACGCCGCCTACAAGGCGGCCTTCGATGCGATCGACGCGACATCCATTTCAGAGAGAGAGTCCGCCGAGGTCGCTGGAGAGCTGGGCCTCTGCGAGCTCAAGCTGCGCAAGTTCCGTGACGCGGCGGAGCACCTGGCCTGGAGCCTTGAGCGGCGCAAGGCGCTTTCTCCTGAGCAGCAAAAGGGATTCGCGGATGGACTGGCCCAGGCCGTTCCGTTCCTCGCCACCCTCTATCTGTCGGTGGATCCGCCGGACGCCGAGGTGTTCGTCGAGGGCAAGCCCATCGGCCGACCCAGGCGGACGTACACGCTGTTCTTCGAGCCTGGCAAGCACATGGTGCGGGCCCGAGCGCCGGGCCGCGCGGAAGGCACCCAGACGCTGGACGCGCAGGCGGGGACCGAGCCCATCATGACGTTCCAGTTGTCGAGCGCGGCCGAGAGCAGCGCCAAGGACGACGCGCCCGCGGTACCCGAGCCCGTGAGCGCAGCGCCCCGTGCGCGCCCGCAGGCTCCCGGGCAGCCAGCGTCGTGGCCGACGACACTGCGCATCGCGGGGATCGCCGTCACGACGGCCACCCTGTCCGCGGGCAGCCTGCTCATGATCCGGGCCGCGAACCTCGACGGCGATCTGAGCGAACGGCGCGACGGGCTCAACGGCGGTGCGACGGCGAGCGGGTCCAGGTGCTGGCAAGCGGCGGACCGCCCGGGGTGCGCCGACCTGCTGCGCCTCCGAGACGAGCGCAACCTGTCCGCGGGCATGGGCACGGCCATGCTCATCGCCGGCGGTGTGATCGGGGCAGCGACCGCCGCGTCCTTCTTCACGGACTTCTCCTTCCTGGCGCCCACGCCGGCTCAGGATCGGATCCACGCCTCGCCCGTGGCGACCGGGCGGGAGATCGGCGTGATGATCGAGGGGCTGTGGTGAGGACATCGGGGGCCGAGCAGATGCGCTCGAAGGAAGGCCGGCGCGTGGCGCGGGTTGTCGTCGCGCTCGCGATCTGCGTGTGCGGCGCGAGCACGCTGACAGGGTGTCCGTACTCCGACCCTTGCTGGGAGGTGGAGGCGTGCGAGCCCGACCCGGTGCCTCCGCCCGGTCCGTGCGAGGGAGAGCCCGGCACGGCGGCCGCGCTGGATGAGTGCGGGGTGTTCGTCAGCCCGCTGTCGGGCGACGACAGGAGCCCTGGCACGAAGGACGCGCCGGTGAAGACCTTGCAACACGCGATCGGGCTCGCCGCGCACGGGCGAAACCACGGTGAGGAAGCGACCCGGCGCGTGTACGCGTGCAGCGGGGAGTTCGCGGAGACGATCACGCTGCCCTCGGGGGTCGACCTCTGGGGCGGGCGCCTGTGCGACGGCGGGGCGTGGTCGTACGAGGGGTCGTTCGGCGGGCCGGATCACCCGACGATCATCGCTCCGCCGGAGGGGATCCCGCTGCGGGTCCTCGGGGGGGACGATGCGGAGCCCGCGGGGGACGACACGACGTCGGTGATCGCCGGCGTGCGCGTCGTGGCGGCGGACGCCTCGGCGCCGGATGGCAAGTCGTCGATCGCGGTGATCTTGAGCACGGGGGCCACGGCGATCGTGCAGGACAGCGTGATCGTCGCGGGCAACGGCAAGGACGGGGAGCCGGGAGAGGACGCGGACACCGAGCGGGCGACGGACGGCGTCGTAGGGAACAACGGCGCGAACGCATGTACTGTAGACGCTGCGGTGGGCGCCCTTCCGGTGGTCACCGTGTGCGGCGACGGCATCGAGTCGACGGGCGGCTACGGCGGTGACGGCGGACTCGACGTGGGCGGCGATGGCGCACCGGGACGGCCGGCGCTCGCGAGGGATCCCGATCGCGACAGCCGCGCGGGGCTCGGCGCGGATCAAACGCGATGCGAGGACGGGAACGATGGCGCAGACGGCGCAGACGGTGGTCGTGCGGATGGCGCCTTGGGTCCAGGCTTCCTCAGCGACGATGGATGGATCGGTATCCGTGGTGAGGACGGGACGAAGGGCGGCGTCGGCTACGGTGGCGGCGGGGGTGGCGGCAGCAAGTCGCGCGGGCTCAATTTTGCGTGTCCGACAAGCCGCCCCCAACGTGGTGCGGCCGGCGGCTCGGGGGGAAGCGGGGGCTGCGGCGGCAAGGGAGGCTATGGCGGCGGCTATGGCGGCGCGAGCATCGGTATCGTCGCGCTGGAGGGCACGGAGCTGACCGTCGCGAACACCGACGTGTTCGCTGGCAAAGGCGGCCAGGGCGGGGTTGGCGGAACGGGCCAACCGGGCGGCGCTGGTCAGCTGGGCGCTCACGGAGGCTTGGGCTTTGTTGAGGCAATGTGGAATGCATGCAAGGGCGGCAAAGGGGGCATGGGCGGCCGCGGAGGTGATGCCGGCGGCGGGCTGGGCGGCGCCTCCGTGGGCATCGCCTACGTGGTGCCCAACTTCGCCATTCGACCCGGGACCACCATTATTGCCGGACGCCCCGGTGACGGTGGCCTGGCGGGGAACGCCGGCACGGAGGACGAGGTGGGCAAAGGGGAAAACGGCCCACAAGGTCAACTGGTCGCCTTTCCCGCGGCAGGCGAGCCGCTCCATTGAACCGCGCCACGCAACACGCGGCCATCGAGGGATGCCCATGAACCTGAATTCCGCGCTCCTCCTCGTCGTTGCTCTGCCGCTCGCCTCGGCCGGCTGCGGGACCGCGCCGGGGGTGGACGACCCGAACGGTGCGCCGCCGTGCGACGGACCCTCGACGTGTGGAGGCGATCCGATCCCCGAGTCCGTCTGCCTGGAGCACCTTGCGAACGGCAAGGCGGTCGATGGCTGCGGCGTGTTCGTCCACAATCCGTTCTTCGGAGGCGACGACGCGAACCCCGGCACGAGGGACAGGCCGGTTCGTTCCATCCAGCGCGGCATCGAGCTTGCGCGCACCGGACGCGGTCGCGTGTTCGCCAACAACGATGGCTTCGACGAGTCCCTCACGCTGCCCTCCGGGGTGGATATTTACGGAGGCTTCGACACGTTAGAATGGGAGCTGGTGACGGAGATTCAAACCGAGTCGCAGGGCATGAGCAAGCTCATTGCCCCCTCGGCCGGGCAGATCGCGGTGATCGTCGAGCCGGCACGCGCCGGCGACACGGGGGCAGCGGACGGGGTCTCGGTCATCGATCACATGTTCATCCGCAGCCAGTTTCATATCGGGATGATCGTTCGGTCGGGCGCCGCGGTGGAGATCGTCGGAAGCTGGATCGAGGCCGACTACGGATTGAGGGGCCGCGATGGGGACAAATGGCCGGGCCGGGCAGCGGAAGGACCGGATGGGCAGTATGGGGGAGACGCGTGCTCCGCAGCGACGGTCCCGGGTGGGGCTCGGGCGGTGAACTCCTGCGAGGGAGGGATCCCGAGCGTCGGTGGCAAGGGAGGTGACGGGCTCGCCGACGGCGCCGGAGACGGGGAGGACGGCGAGCCCGTACCCGAGCCGAACCCACAGCACCAGGGGAAAGGAGGACATGGCAGCCCGGCAGACGGGGGTTGCAGCAGCGGCACCACCGGCAGAAGCGGCATGTGGGGCGCCGCCGGCGCACCGGGCAAGGGCCGCGGGCGGGTCGATGAGAGCGGATGGCACGGCGATACGGCCGGCGACGGCGCCCGGGGGATGCCGGGCCAAGGCGGCGGCGGGGGCGGCGGGCGTCGCGGTGGCCTCGCGGTGTGCGGCGTGGCCACCCAGGGTGGCGCCGGCGGCGGCTCCGGAGGCGCGGGCGGTTGCGGGGGGCGGGGCGGCCGAGGGGGCGGGAACGCCCAGCCGAGCATCGGGATCCTGGCGCTCCACGCGAAGGTGACGGTGCGCGACAGCTTCATCGTCAGCGACGACGCGGGCCCAGGCGGCGCCGGCGGCGAGCCGGAGGAAGGCGGCAAAGCCGGCCGAGGCGCTCCAGGAGGCGCCTCGGGGGACGGCATGTGGTCCTGCCACGGTGGCAGCGGCGGCCCCGGAGGCGACGGCGGCTACGGCGGCCCCGGGCGCGGCGGCGACACGATCGGCATCGCCTACCTCGACGAGGACCAGCTCACGCTGGAGGGCGTCACCTTCGAGATCGGGCAGCCGGGCCTGGGCGGCACGAGCTGGGATTGGTCCGGCGACGTGCTCACGGGGGAGGACGGCATCGCCGTCGAGACGCTTCGGTTCCCTGAATAGCCGAAGTCACGTCATGGGAGAACGGCACGGACCTCCATGACGGCTGCCACGATTGCAGGAAGGCAGGCAGCGGAGCGAACCGCCGTGATGCCAAAAAACATGGGAGTAGGACAGGACATGCCGGGACGGCCCTCCCGCTCTCCCCTCGGCGATCTCGGCGGCTTTTCTGCTGATCGGGGCAATGTCCAGCCGTCGTGCTACGACGAAGCTACGGGCTCCGAGTTCACGGGCCAACTCGCCAGGAAGCTCCAGGCCCAGGCGACCATGGCGGCCGGCGGCTCGCCTTCACCGTCCCACGAAGCGACCAGCGCTTCGAGCTCGCGCGTGGCAGCTTCGAACTCGCGCCTGGCAGCGATGCCCCATGGAGTCTTCGGCGGCTCGAGGAGCACGCGAATCTTCGCGAGCGTGTCGATCAACTCGTCCTTGCGAAGGACTCCATCCGTCTTCACCACGCAGTAGCAAGAACCGCTCTGCAACTTCGGCATCAGGGGCCACAAGATGCAGTAGAGCGCCGCCAGCACCGTGAGCACCGCGATGAGCGGCTGTGTCAGGTTGCTCGCTTCGATCTGGACGCCGGGGGCCGGTTCATCAGACGGCGACGGCTCCACCCACCTGTGCTGGTCCGTGAACAGGCAGTCGTAGAGTCTAGCCTCCCCGGGGAAACGCAGGTTCGTCATCACATCGGGCACGAGCACGGTCCCGATCTCCGGCGGCATGCGTTCGCAACCGAAGGTCGCTTCGATGTCACCGGAGATCCACTCCGCGCATGGCTGCTCGTCGGGCAACAGATCGAAGGTGGCATATTCACTCGTGATGATGGCGAACTTTTGGCCATCGTCCGGACGTGCGACGAACCTCGGATCGAACGGGCTGCGCGGAACGATGAAATGTAGGCCTAGAAACTTGACCGAGAACGAGTCCCTCGTTTGCTTCACGATGTCGATCGTGCGCGAGCTGTGGACGATGTAGTAAGGAACCAGAAAGCTCACATGGAACCACAGCGTTCGACCCGTGGACTCCGGCATGTCGATCGAAAAAGAGTAACAGGCGTCGCAGCCTCCGGCGGGGAGGTGCAGTGAATGGTTCATGAACCTACCAGGGAATCCGTCTCGGATGCGACGGTGCAGGGAGCGCCATCGGTCGCACTTGGAGGCCTGGATCCGCGCGCGCACGAGCCGGTCATGCTCCTCGGTCTCCGCGCATCGCTGGACGTCGATATCGCCGTTATCCATAATCCCGACCCCACGGGGATAGTATCGATAAACGACACCGAGCAGCTCATCAACATTGTGTTTCATAGACTCACAATCCTGTGACCGGTGTGCCTGTACTGTCCGTCCGATAGCGTGCTCGGCCACGCGGGCGGCATCCACCCAAGGGAACAGCTATGGATCCACCCAAGTCCACACCTCCGAGAAGAGACACATGTAGATCTTCGCCTCGCCCATCAACACAACGCTTATCGCCACATCCGGCACCACCTCGTTCCCGATCTCCGGTGGGATCGGCCGGTAGCCGGGGTAGGTGGACTCGATCTCCCGTGCGATCTCGCGCGCCACCGGCTCCTCCTCGGGGATGCCGGGGAGGTGGATCCCGTAGTAAGGGCCGAGCAGGGACACGTGGAAGCTGAGCGCCGTTTCGTCGGTGAGCCAGATGCGGGCCGAGTACGCCGGGTCGGCCCCCCCGGAGAACAGGTGGAGCGACTCGTTTTGAAGGCCGTATCGATCCCCCAGGCGGTGGATCATCGCTTCCCACGCTGGGTACTCCGCTCGCCCGCGGTTTGCGGCTTCCACCAGGCGGCGGTGCTCCTCCGTGTCCTCGTAGACGGGCTCGCCCGGAGGCACATAGATGCGCTGGATCTTCTGCACACCCCGCGGGTAGAAGCGGTAGACCACGTCGAGCAGCTCGGAGCGAGTCATCTTCATGGATTCGTCACCGAGGCGCCGAGCAGTGGGTACTTGGACTTGAACGCAGCCTCCGCCTGGATAGCAAACATTTGCAAAATATTCCTGGTGGAAGTTTGTAGTCCATGACGTTGGCGACATCGTCCGTAATTTCTTCGCTGAGGCTGGCTGCGCGGCGAGCAACGTGCCGACGCGGGCTATTCTTGCGATCACAGGTCGGCGTCAAACGGAATCGAGACGAGAACACTGCACCGACCAGGGGTCGCACCGTCCAGAGCGCGCGCCAGCGCGGGGCTGCCTACGCGGCTCGCGTGCCCGTCGACCTGCTGGTACCGGCCGCCGGTCCACATCGCTGTGAGAGCGCGCTGGTTGCCGCGCGGATCGGGCTGCACGACGTCGCCCGCGAGCGCAGCCCGTCGCTCGGCGACGTGAACAGGCAGGGCGAGAGGGCGCCGCCGAGCTCGCCTCGAGAGGAGGCGACGCGCTGAATCGCCTCCTCGTCGCCCATCCACGCGCACCGCTCAGCGGCCGTGCGACCCAGCGTCGAGGTATTCGAGCAGCTTGGCCTCGTCGCTGCCGATCAACCGCTCGATGAAGTCCTGCCGGCGATGGCGATGGATCTGCAATGACCCCGCGGTCGTCTGCACGAGGACGGCGACGCGCCGGAAGCCCCTCATCACGGCGGGCCGCACCCGCTCCATTGCCGCCTCGTACTCCGGATCATTCCTTCCCACCGCTGCTCGCAGGTCCAGGAGCAGGGACAGCCCGCTGCGGCCTGCCCGGTCGAGAGCGCGGCACACTTCCATCCAGATCGCCTCGAATTGCACCGCGGACTCCGACGGCACCGCGCTCCGCGTGACCCTCACGAGCTGTGCGGCCGGGTTGACGGTCACGACGAAATGGGTGTTGCGCAAGAGCTCGGGCATGGCCCGTGCTGCATTGTACCCATAGCCGCCTCTTCGATCGAGGACGGAGCCGCGCCCTCTCCTGGGCCGTCGCGGGCGCCGGCGCTCACTCGACGCCGATCGCGCCGGCGCCCCTCGCCGCGCCCGCCCCGCTCAGCCGCTCGGGTCGGCCGCGTCTCTGTCGCCGACGAGATCGGCGATCTCGCCGGGCGCAAACCCGACCAGATCGGGCTCCGGCGAGAGCGCCACGCCGAACCGATCGAGCACCCCCCGCCGCACGCGCCGCGCGAGGCCGAGCAGCTCCTCCGCCGTGGCGCCGCCGCGGTTCACCAGCGCGAGCGTGTGGCGCGTCGAGATGCCCGCGGCGCCGTGGCGCGTCCCCTTCGCGAAGCCGGCGCGCTCGATCAGCCAGGCCGCGGACAGCTTCACCCGCCCGCCGTCCGCCGGATACCGCGGGATCGCCTCGCCGGGCGCGAGCACGCCCGCCGCCTCGATGCGCACCATGACGCCCTCGGCGGCGCCGGGCGCGAGCGTCGGGTTCATGAAGAACGACCCGGCGCTCCGGCAGTTCTCGTCCGCGGGATCGAGCACCATCGATTTACCGCGGCGGAGCGCGATCACCGCGCTGCGCACCTCGCCGAGCGGCGGCGCGGCCCCCCCGGCGGACGCGGCGAGCGCCCGCTGAAGCTCGGGGTAGCGCACCGTCGCGGCGCCCGCCGGGCGCAGCGCGAACGTGACGGCCGTGATGACGTACCGCCCGCGCCATTCGCGCTTGAACCGGCTGTCGCGGTAGCCGAAGCCGCACGCGGCCCCGGGGATGACCGCGGCCGCCCCGGTCGCGCGGTCGATCGCACGGACCTCGGCGATCGTCTCCGCGACCTCCTGGCCGTACGCGCCGACGTTCTGGATCGGCGTCGCGCCGACGTCGCCCGGGATGCCCGACAGGCACTCGACGCCCGCCCAGCCCTCGGCGACCGAGCGCGCCACGAGCTCGTCCCACGCCTCGCCCGCCCCCGCCCGCACGAGGGCGCGCCCCGCCTCGTCGTCGCCGCCGGCCGCCCCGCCGCCGGCTGCCCCGCCGTCGGCCGCCCCGCCGTCGGCCTTCCCGCACCCGCGCACGAGCTCGATCCCGCGGACGCGCACGCGCAGCACCAGCGCGTCGAGGCCTCGGTCCGCGACAAGCAGGTTCGATCCGCCGCCGAGCACGAAGAGCGGCACGCCGCGGGCCTCGGCAAAGCGGAACGCCTCGACCACCGCGGCCTCATCGGCAGCCTCGGCGAAATAGCGCGCCGGCCCGCCCACGCCGAGCGTCGTGAGCGGGGCCAGCGGGACCGACTCGCGGACGTCGAGGCTCACGGCTTCTTCTCCGGCGCCTGCGGCTTCTCCGGCGCCTGCGGCCGCGCGCCGCCGCGGACAGCGGCCGGCCCCTGCGCGCCGCCGGGAGACCGCGCCGGCGGCGCCGGCCGCGCCACCCGGATGCCCGCCATGAAGCCGCTGTCGACCGCCTGCACCCGCTCGACGAACGCCTTGTACTCGTCGATCGACACCGTCCCCGTCGGCAAGCTCAGCGCGAAGTCCTCCTCGATCGCCGCGCCGTAGCTGCCCTTGCGCGACGCCGCGAGGCCCGCGTGCTCGACGCGCACCCCCTCGGGCGCCCGTGCGACCGCGTAGCCCTCGGGCAGCTCGATCCGGCGGCGCACGTGGTACTGGAGCGCGGTCTCGATCGCGAGCGCGCTCTTGCGGGCCCCGCGCGAGGCGTACGAGGCGCCGAGCGTGCTCGTGTACGCGCGCGGGAACACGAGGTGCACCGGCTCGATCCCCGGCAGCGTCCACGCCGCGGCGTCCTTGCCCTCCGGCTGCGCGAAGCCGTGGATCGTCACGGCGGCGCGGAGCGCGACCTCCCACGAGCCCTCCGTCGACGAGACGACAACGTCCTCGACGTCGGCCCACGGGAGCCAGCCGAGCACGACGCCCCGGAGCATCTCGCGCCGCGCCGTGCCCACCACGGTCTCGAACGCCTCCGAGAGCGCCTGCGCCGCCCGCCCGTGCAGCAAAATCGTGAACGTTCCCGTGGCATTACCCGTCGCGTCGACCGTCAGGCGCAGGTCGACCTCGTCGCCGGTCTCGCCGCTCGTCCCGGCCACGGTGACGAGCTCGCCGCCCGGCAGCATGGCGGCGCGGCCGCGCAGCTCGGGGCTGATGCGGCCGGGGGGCAGCGGCGGGCCCTCGACGTCGGCGTCGATCCACACGTCGCCGCCCGGCAGGCGGGCGATGACGAGCGGGTGGTGGAAGCGCCCCGCGTGCGGCGGGAAGTCCGCCGACGAGCTGAACGGCTCGGTCTCGGCGATGGCGAGATCCGCGCGCACGCCGAGCTCGCGCAGCGCGCGGTAGACGAGCCACGATCGGCTGCCCTGGCCGAGCTCGATCATCGAGCGCGCCGTCGTGCGCTGCGGGCCGCCGCCGAGCAGCGCCGCCATGTCCGAGAGCTCGGCGCCGCCGGCGACCTTCACCGCCTTGCCCGCGGCCGCGACGACGCGCTCGAGCAGCGCGGGCGACGGCGTCCGGTCGGCGCCCGCGGCCTCCCGCGCCCAGCGGGTCATGGTGGGATCGCGGTCCTCGAGCGCGCGGATGTTCTCGTCGAGCGCCGCGGCCACGTGGTCCCAGGTCTGCGTCCCCAGGCTGACGCCGACGCCCATCTCCACCCGCGGCACGCCGTCCTCGATGCGCCGCGGCGGCTGGTCCTTGATGCGCCAGACGCTGACCGTGGAGGCGCCCTCGGCGCGCTGCTCCGCGGCGCCGAGCAGCGGGTGCGACCAGACCGCGAGCGGGAGCGACGTCGGGCGGCGGACCTCGATCGTCGCCTCGCGGACGCTCGTGCGCTCGGGGAGCAGGTCCCACGTGTCGATGACGAGCTGGCCGCCGTCGCCCGGCAGCGCGTAGCCCTCGGTGACCTGCTCGATGTAGTCGCCCTGCTCGAGCTGCGAGAGGTCGCTGTGGTCCTGCGAGGCGTTCGACGCCGCGTCGGGCGCGAGGATGCGGCCGTCGCGCTTGTGGATGCGCCGGCGCAGCAGGCGCATCGTGGAGCGTCCCTCGATGAGCGGGCCGTAGGTGGCCGCGCCCTGGGCGACGTCGGTGGTGCCGGAGACGCGGCGGAGGTCGTACGTCACGTAGTGGACGAGCCCGTCGGGCGAGACCGTGAACTGCTCGACGTGGCGGAGCACCGCGGTCGCGGCGCCGGGGAGGAACGCCTTCTGCTGGTCCTCCAGCACGAGCTTGCGGCCCTCGGCCTCGAGCGGCGGCGCCGGGTCCGACGCGAGGCCGAGGGCGCGCGTGATGGGGCCGAGCCCGGCGGGGGTGTCGCGCGCCGTCGTGCGGTCGCGGGCGAGGCGGCCCCGCACCGCGCGGGCGTCGCCGCGGCCGGCGGCGAGGCCGAGCGCCTCCAGCATCGTCCGCTGCCCCGGCGGCATCGCGTCGTACACGGCGAGCGCGCCGCGCAGGTCGCCGCGGGCGACGCGCTCGCGGAGCTCGACGTCGCGCAGCGCGTCCGGCGCGCGGCGGAGCCGGCGCAGCCGCTTGATCTCGGCGAGGACCGCGTCGCGGTCGCTCGCGTCGAGGAGCGCGCCGAGGCACGCGGCGCTCGAGCGATCGAGCCCGCCCTCGCAGGCGGCCTTCACCGCGTCGACGCCGGCGCGGCCGTGGATGCGGTCGTCGACGACGGCGAGCAGCGTCGACCCGGGCGCCGCGGCGGCGAGCTTCGCGTAGGCGGCCTCGGCGACGTCGGTGACGCTCGCGCGGCGGGCGACCGTCGCGAGCTCCGCGAGGACCATGCGATCGGCGTCGGGGACGGCAGGCGCGCTCAGGCCGGCCGGTCCGGGGGGCGCGACCCGGACCCCGAGCTCCCGGAGGGCGTCCATGGTGCCCTCGCCGCGGCCGCCGCGGCGCTCGGCGAGCTCGGCCTTGTAGAGGCGCGCCTCCCACGACGCGGGCCGCGCGGCGAGCACGCGCTCGACGGCGGCGCGGGTGCGCTCGACGACCTCGGCCTCGGGAAGGTCGCCGACGCGGCGGATCGCCCTCGCGTAGAGCAGGTCGAGGCGCGGCGAGCGCGGCGTGGACGCGGCCGCGGGCGTGGGGGAGGCCGGCGAGCGCGGTGTGGAGGCCGCGGGCGTGGGGGAGGCCGGCGAGCGCGGTGTGGAGGCCGCGGGTGTGGAGGAGGCCGCGGGTGTGGAGGAGGCCGCGGGTGTGGAGGAGGCCGCGGGCATGGAGGAGGCCGCGGGCGGCGCGGAGGCCGGGCGGAGGCGGCCGTCGCCGTCCGGGTCGAGGAGGTGCTCGGCCGCGCGCGCGTCGCCGAGGGCGAGCAGGGCGGCGGCAGCGACCTCGATGCTCGCCGCGTCGACGCGCTGGCCGGCGGCGCCGCGCGACGTTGGGGCCGGCGCCAGGCTGACCGCGGCGGGCCGGGACGCGGACGCGGTCGCGGCGGCGCCGGGACGCGGCGCGCGGGCGCGGAGCGGCAGGCCGTTCTCGCCCCACGCGGTGAGCTCGATGGTGTCGCCGTCGCCCTTCTGCGCGACGCGCACGACGACGCGCAGCGTCCCCGGCTGCGCCTCGACCGTCGCGAGGCGCGTGACCTGCGCGCCGCCCGCCGCGTAGTCGCGCTGGAGGGCGGGCACGCCGCCCACCTCGAGCACGGCGGCGGACGACGAGGCGAGCGCGAGGCTCACCCGCTGGGCGATCGGGTTGTGGAGGTCCACGACCACGGCGCGCGTCCCCTGGAGGGCGCTCACCGCGTCGATGTCGATGGCGCACGCGTCGGCGCGGACGACGATGGGCGAGGCGCTCTGCGCGAACGGCGCGAGCCCGGGGTAGGCCCTCCCGAGCGGCGCGCCCGGCGCGGAGCTCACGGGCGAGGGCCGGGCGAGGCCGTGGAGGGGCGCCGCGTCGAGCGGGCCGACGAGGGCGGCCTCGCCCGCGCAGCCGCGGCGCGCGCTCCAGGTCGCCGCCGCGGCCTCGTCGCCGACGAACAGGGCGATGCGGTGGAGGGCGCTCGCGAGCGCGCCGCGCACGAACGGCATCTCCGGGGCGCCGCGGCCGGCGACGTCCGCGAACGCCCAGGCGCGCTGGAGGCGGCGGGCGACCTCGGGGAGCGCGTCGCGCGAGCGGAAGGCGATGGCCGCGGCGTCGGGGTCGGGCCCGCCCGCGGTGCCGGCGCCGAAGACGAGCGCGTCGAGCGACGCGATCACGGTGGCGAGGGCGCCGCCTTCGCTCGGCGCGTCGACGGCGCGGTCGAGGGCGTCGAGGTACGGCGCGGCGGCGGCGGAGCTCGTGATCTCGGCCTCCAGCGCGGCGGAGAACGCGGCGGGGAGCGGCGCGTCGCCGGGGAGCGGCGACGCGGCGCCTCGAGGGGCGCACGCGGCGGGCGCGGCGGCGAGCGCGAGGGTGAGCGCGAGGGCGGCGCGGCGAGCGACCAGGAAGGGGCGGCGAGCGACGGGGGGGCGCTCTGCGAGGCGAGGGCTTGCGGGGAGCTGGCTGGCGCTCGTGGGGCTGCGGGGGTCGGTGGTCACGATCGGCGTCTCCACGGCGCCGCGCGCGGCGGTGCCTGTCCGCCGTTCCTTAAGGGCCTGGGATTGCCGACGCAAAGGTGAACTTCGGCACGGGCCTGGGATTGCCGACGCAAAGGTGAACTTCGGCAGGCCGCCGCGATCTGCCCGACCTCCGAGGCCGGCCTTGTGCCCCGGGCCTCAGCGCCCGCCGCCTCCCGGGAGCCTCGGCGCGGCGCGCGCGGCGATCACCGGCGCGGCGCGCGGCGGCGCGGCGCGCGGCGGCGCGCCGGGCGGCGCCGCGCCGCTCGCAGCCTGGCGCTGCATGCAGAGCTTCAGCCCCGCGCGGAGGTTTCCGACGGTCGCGATGCCCGACAGGTCGAGCCCGAGGGAGACCATCGTCTGCGCCACGTTCGGCCGGATGCCCGTGATGACGCCCTCGGCGCCCAGGAGCCGGATCGCGCGGATGAGCTCGATGAGATAGCTCGCCGTCTTCGTGTCGACGACCTCGACGCCGGTGAGGTCCAGGATCGCGAAGCGCGCCCGCTTGTCGACGATGGCGGCGAGCAGGTCGTCCATCACGTCGGCGGCCCTCTTGCTGTCGACGACGCCGACCATCGGGAGGGTCAGCACGCTGTCCCAGACCTCGATGATCGGCGTCGACAGGTCGCGGATCACCTGCTGCTGGCGCTCGATGAGGTCGAGCCGCGCCCTCAGCTCGTCTTCCCTGAGCTTCGCCTCCGTGGCGTCTTGCGTGAAGCTGACCGCGCCGTTGCGCTCGCCGCGCTCGTCGGTCAGCGGGATGACCCACGTCTCCCAGGCCATCCCGAACGCCTCGACGCGGGTGCGGACGAGCTCGCCCCGGACCGCCCTTCGCATCGGCTCCATGTCCATCGGCACGGGAGGGTCGTCGAACACGTTCATTCCGACGAACTGGCCCGGCCTGAGGCCGAGCGACTGGAGCGTCTTGCCCTCGTGGAAGGTGCAGAATCCATCCCGATCCATCCGGGTCACGGCCGTATCCACCGTTCCGAGGATGGCCCGGAGGATCATGTCGCTCTCCTTGAGCTTCTCGACGGCCTCGACCTGCTCCGTGACGTCCTGCCCGAAGCAGAGCAGCCGAATCGACTTACCGCCGTCGTCGAGCACGGGCGCATACCGCCACTCGCACACGACGGCGCGCCCGTCCTTGCGGGTATGGGTGTAGCGGCGCGGGGGGCTCTCCTGTCCGAGCGAACGCCCGAAGGTCGTGGCGTCCGGCTCGCTCACGATCGTGTCCGCGAGGCGGCGGCCCACCGCTTCGTCAGCGGTATATCCAAAGATGCGTTCTGCCTCGCCGTTCCACGCGTCGACGACGAGCTCGTCGAGGTTCCCCGCGCACTCGATCACCGCGAAAGGCGCGCTGCGGACAGCCCTCAAATAACTCGCGTCGAGGCCCGGAGATCCGGAAGCGGTCACTGTGCTCATCATCTTTCGTCCAAGGTAAACTGGGCCGCCGGTTGGTGTCGAGGACGAGCGACGGCAGGCCGGCAGGGAGGACGAGGGCAGGGCCGAGCTTGTGAGATGAATTCGTTGGGACGCAAACGTTCACGTCCGCGGGCGGGCGTGGTCTGACCGGCGGCGGGGCGGGTTGCTGTGAGCCGCGCGTGGGCGCGCGCAGCGACAGGGACCGGATGCGCTTCGCCGGCGGGTGCGCAGGCGGCCGCCGCCCAACCTGGGATCGCCCCGCGGCTCCAGCCTGCGGGGGCGCCGCCATGTCCCGCCGCCAACCTGGGCCGGCCTGCGAGGTCGAGCGCTTCGAGGCACACCTGGTGCAGCGAGGACAGTGCTTCAGCGGGTGGTGTGCGTCGCGGAGCGCGCGAATCCCGTCTGGTGTGCGCAATCGTGAACGGTTACGTTCGACAGGACGAGGAGGCGCTGCGCCTGCGATGAACGCGATCGACTACCGCACGGGTGATGCGACAGATCCCGTCGGAGAGGGGGCGAGGATCATCTGCCACGTCTGCAACGACATCGGCGGCTGGGGGCGCGGGTTCGTGGTCGCGCTCTCGAAGAGGTGGCCCGAGCCCGAGGCGCAGTACCGCGCCTGGCATGCTCGCGGTGAAGCCGCTGGGTTCAAGCTCGGGGAAATACAGGTTGTGGGCGTGGAGGGCGATCTCTCCGTCGCGAACATGATCGCCCAGCACGGGGTGCGTTCGCAGCACGGCGTTCCCCCGATCCGGTATGATGCGCTCGAGCGATGTCTCGCCAGGCTCGCGGAGCACGCGCAGCGTGTCAGCGCTTCGATTCATATGCCAAGGATCGGTTGCGGACTGGCGGGCGGGGAGTGGCCAGAGGTCGAGTCCATCGTCCAGAGGACGCTCTGTGCCGCCGGACTGTCGGTGCACGTCTATGACCTCTAGAGCATCGAATAGGTTAAATTCAATGGGTCGCGAGGCCCGATCGAGCTGCCAGGAAGCAAGCTCCAAGGGCAAGGAATGCCGGAAAAGGAGAAACCGCAAGGGCGCAAGGGGCGCAAGGGACCAGAGAAGAGATATTTGCGTTCTCCTTGCGTTGCGCCCCTTGCGCCCTTGCGGTTTCTCTTCCCTTCTGTTGATTTTCTCGGGACCCGGATGTGAATCGGTACTCTAGCGCGGGGATCAATACCAAACAGATGAAGCTCACACGCGCGGAAGACAGCCATGTGATGGCCATGAAGAGCTGGTTCCCCGATCGACGAAGCTGCCAGATCTGGGGTGGTCCGCAGTTCAGGTTCCCGTTCACGGACAGCACCTTCCTGGAGGACACGCGGAGCCATGTGCTGCCCTCCTATGTGATGCTCGGAGCGGACGACCAGCTCCTCGGTTTTGGCCAGTATTATCTGAGGGCCGGTCGCTGTCATCTCGGACGGCTCGCGATATCGCCCGAGCACCGGGGTGCGGGGCTGGGCCGGTGGCTCGTCGGTGGTCTGGCCGAGCTCGGCGTCCGGGAGCTCGGCGTGGGCGAATGCTCCTTGTTCGTCGTTGCGGACAACACGCCCGCGATGCGGCTGTACCGGAGGCTGGGCTTCGTGGAGACCCCGTACCCGGAAGATGACCCCAGCGTCACCTCCCTTGTATACATGGTGGTGGCCGCAACCCGACTGGCAGAGCTGCGCCTGTGCGCCCAAAGGGGCGCTGCGAGCGACGGGCGGGACGCGCGCGATTGAGCGCGGACGCTGGGCAGCCCTACCACGCCACCCGAAGCGACGAACAGCAGAGGAATCCATGCTCACCGGTCACTGTCATTGCGGCGCAGTTCAGTACAAGTCACAGGGGCCTACCCTGTTCTCCGTCATCTGCCACTGCCGCGACTGTCAGCGCGCGTCGGGCACTGGCGGCGTCCCTGTCTTGGGCGTTCCCAAGACATCGTTCAGCTATTCTGGGCCCGTGAAGCAGTCGCACGTACGGGGCGGCAGCGGCCTGCCGGCTGTCCGCAATTTCTGCTCCGAGTGCGGCTGCCTGCTGTTTGGTACTCCTGAGTCAGCGCCCGATATGGTCACCATCTACGTGGGCAGTCTGGACGATCCCGCTTCGTTTTCCCCGACGGAGGCGCTGTTCACCAGCCAGCGTCCGCCATGGGCCAAGTTGGCAGCGCAGCTCGTCGAGCACGCGGCGCTCCCTGAGCGATGAGCTACGGTCTTCCAGCGCCGCCCAACCCTGTCGGTGAAGTCATTGAGCATGGGTGGCGGGCAGCTCTTTGTCCGAGATCATCGCGGTGGCGACGCTCAGCTGTGGCGCGCCGGCGCGCAGCGTTCGTGAGATGGCCGGCGAGAACGAAAGTCCGAATTTCGACAGGAGCTGCTATTTGTCGAGGTCGTCGATCTTGTGGTGAAACAAGAGATCCAAGCCTTGTGCGCTGTCGCTCTCGAGTCCTTCAGGGGTGTGCTCCCCCCGGAGCGCTTCCGCGATGCGCACGACTGGGTTCACAAGTACGGGGAGTGGGGGCTCGCCATGGAGTTCGTCATCGACTGGATCGGCGATCTCGAACTCCCTGTCGACAAAGCGCAATTTGACGCCATCGAGCGCGCCATGGTAGCAATGGGGTGGGCTGAGAGCTCAAGGATGAAGTGGCTCCGTGGATATTTCGCGTCGCTCGGAACGCGGAGTTCTCACGGGGGTGGGTCCGCGTGAAGCTTCACAAGCGCCCTGCTCGTGCACGGCGCCCTGCAGGAGGAAAGCCAATTGCCTGAGCTCCATTTCCGCCGTGCCCGCCCCGAGGACGCGGCCCGCCTTCAGGACATCCGGCGCGCGGCCTTTGCGCCCGTGTTCGCGTCGTTCCGCTCGATCCTGGGCGACGAGCTCTACGACCTGGCGCAGCGGCGAGACGCCGATGCGCAGGAGGGGCTGCTGACGTCGCTGATGGCGGCCGACTCGGGCTGGGAGATGTACGTGGCCCAATCCGGCGACGAGGTCGTCGGCTTCGTGGCGCTCCGGCTCGCTCAGGAGACGCTTGTCGGCGAGATCGGCCTCAACGCCGTCGACCCCGCGCAGGCCGGAAGGGGGATCGGCACCGCGATGTATGAGTTCGCGGCGGCGCGCCTGAAGCAGGCTGGGATGAAGGTCGCGATTGTCGGCACCGGGGGCGATCCGAGCCACGCTCCGGCGCGACGCGCGTACCGGAAGGCGGGGTTCGACGTCGAGATCCCCAGCGTGTGGATGTACCGCAAGCTCTGATTTCGCCGGTGCGCGGACCCGCGCGCGGCTCGCGTCGCCCTTCGTCTACCCGTACCCGCGACCAGCGGCAGCCCGCGTGCGGGCCGTGAGGAGATCGCATGAAGACCTACAAGAAAGCAGATTTTCCGGTGGCGAAGGTCCGGCGCTTCCTGGAGCCGGGTCCGGTGGTCTTGGTGAGCTCTGCGCACAAGGGCCAGCGGAACATCATGACGATGGGCTGGCACATGGTGATGATGGAGGAGCCGTCCCTCGTGGGGTGCTTCATCTGGGACCAGAACGATAGCCATGAGATGGTGCGACGCAGCAAAGAGTGCGTGATCAACGTGCCCACGGTCGATCTCGTGCGCGCCGTCATCGGGATCGGGAACAGCCACGGCTCCGAGGTCGACAAGTTCGAAAAGTTCGGGCTCACCGCCGTCGCGGCGACGAAGGTCGGCGCGCCCCTCATCGCCGAGTGTTATGCGAGCTTCGAGTGCAAGCTGATCGACACGAGCGCCGTCAAGCGCTTCAGCTTGTTCGTCTTCGAGGTGGTCAAGGCGCACGTCGCGACATCGCCGCGTTATCCGACGACCGTCCACTACCGCGGCGACGGGGTGTTCATGGTGTCCGGTCGCAACGTGAGCTACCGGAGGCTCTTCAAGCCGGAGAACCTGTAGCTCGCTCGGCGCTCGAAATGAGGCCGGTAGGCCCGAGCGCGTCCGCGTCGATCGTCTTCGGAGCCTCGGCCGCGCGCGGACCGGTCGCGGCCTCCGCCGAGGAGGTCATCGCCCCCGGAGCGCGGCTCCGCGAAATGCAGCGCGATTCAATCGCCTGCGCGATCGGGCAATGGCTCCGGCCCGCCCGCCCGCCAGCGCGGCGCGCGCCGGCGATGCGCAGCGGGCGCACCCGAGGCGCCGCTCGCGCTGCTTTGGTGAGCGTCCTCATCATGACCGCTGTGCGACGCGCGGGAGCGCGACGCTCCCGCCGGACAGAGAGCTGAACAACCTCTTGCGATCTGCCGGCCAACGCGTCGACAGGACCGAGAAATCAACGTCCCCGTCGGGAATTCCCCTCAGGACGGCTCGGTAGAAGCCGTGTCGGCGCTTGCAAGAAAGTGGACCGCCCGGCGAAGGTTCTGCTAGGGGGGTCTATCATGATCATCGCGCTCACCGGACAGAAAGGTGGGATCGGCAAGAGCACCACGGCCGTGAGCCTCGCCGTGGCCGCGCTGGCGAACGGCCGGCGTGTGCTGCTCGTCGACGCCGATCCCCAGGGGACCGTCCGCACGTGGGGCGACGTGGCCTCCGAGGCGGGGCACGATACCCCGACCGTCATGGCCATGGGCGCCTCGATGCACAAGCCGGGACAGCTGCCGGAAGTCGCCGCCGCGTACGACCTCACGGTCATCGACTGCCCCCCGCGCCACGGCGAGATCGCGCGGTCGGCGCTGATGGTCGCCGACATTGCCATCTACCCCTGCGGCCCCACGGCCGCCGACGCCTGGGCCCTCACCGCCGCGCTCGAGGTGTTCCGCGAGGCCGCCGCGCTGCGGAGCGCGCTCAAGGGCTGCATCCTCATCACACGCAAGCAGGGCCGCACGGCGCTCGGCAAATCGGCGCGCGCGGTGCTCGAGACGTCGGGCCTGCCGGTGCTCTCCACGGAGCTCGGCTATCGCATCGCTTACCAGGAGTCCCTCGCCTGCGGGCAAGGGGTGACGGGCTACGCACCGCGGGACACCGCGGCCAGAGAGATCACCCACCTTCTCGAAGAACTGGAGAAGCTTCACCATGGCGAAAAAGCAAGTCGCGGTCTCTCTACGAAAGCCGCCGTCGCCTGAAAAGGCCGACGCGTTCGTCGCGGGCGGCGAAGGCGGCAAAGCGGCGGACGACGTCGTGAGGTCGAGGCCCGACGCCGACCAGCGTGCGCACGACCGCGAGAAGCCGGCCGAGGCGCGGCAGGAGCGAGCGCCGGAGGCGCGGCAGGAGCGAGCGCCGGAGGCGCGTCCAGGCGATGAGACGCCCGCGGCGACGGCGCCGCAGGCGGCGAGCGCGGTCGTCGGGCCCCAGGCGCTCGCCACCACCTCGGAGCCGCACGCCGGCCCGCCGGTGCTCCTCGGGAACGACGGCCGCTCTCGGCGCGCGGTCACCATCTACCTGCCCGATCCGCTCGCGGACCGGCTGCTGCTCCATTGCATCGAGCACGACCGCGACATGAGCAACCTGGTCGGCGAGGCGGTCGAGGTACACCTCGACAAGCGCCTCGGACCGGCGTCTGTCTCCGCGGCCCCGGCCGAGGCCGCCGCCCCCCGTGAGGCGCCGCCCCCGAGCGCGAGCTACCGCACCGATCCGTTCCGTCCAGCGGACACCAGCCCGAAAGGGCGGGTCGGTCGCGTGGTCCATGTCGGCCGCGTGCTGATGACGCTCTGGCGGCAGCGGCCCCGGGCGAGCTGACCGGCGAGCGCGCAGCGACTCCGCCCCTCTCGCACCTGGCGGCCGCGACCGACTCGCCAGCAGTTGACGTTCACGCTCACCTCGCCAAGAAGAAGCTAGGAGACAATGGACGTCGAAGAAAAACTCTTGAACATCCTCCTCGTTGAAGACGACGATGTCGACGTGATGAACGTCCGCCGGGCGTTCAAGCGGAACAACATCTCGAATCCCCTCTGGGTCGCCGGGAACGGCGTCGAGGCCCTCGAGATGCTGCGCAGCGGCGTCGTCCCGGTGGAGCGACGGCTCATCCTGCTCGACCTGAACATGCCCAAGATGAACGGGATCGAGTTTCTGCGGGAGCTGCGGGCCGATCCGGAGCTCGGGGCCACATCGGTTGTCGTGTTGACCACATCCAACGACGACCGCGACAAGGTGGGAGCGTACAACCTCAACGTGGCCGGCTATCTCGTCAAGCCAGTCACGTTCCTCAGCTTCGTGGAGCTCATGGCAGCGCTCAACAAGTACTGGAGACTCGTGGAACTACCCTAGCGAAACACATCGGCTTTCTGGTCCCTGACGGTACGAGGAGCGCGCTGCGTGGTGTGCGCACACACTCGCCGTCCTGGCGACAACGCACGTCCCGCCTTCAGGCGCGGTGTCGCTGTGTAGGCCGATCGAGGATCCTGATTGCGTCCTCACCGGGATTGCGCTCCTCCCGGATCTGCTCGATACGTGGGAAGATGCGGTTTCCCGAGCTCCGGACCGGCGTCGCGATCACCGCGCTCCTCGGCCTCTCCTCGATGGGCACCTTCTGCATCCTGCCCGATGGCGGCGGCAACGGCCCGCCCGATCCTTCGACCGCGTGCGCCTCCGGCGAGCCGCCCGCGGCGGGCGCGGACGTCCTCTTCTTCAGCGCGCCGGAGGGCGGCGGGAGCCCGCTCGCCGCGGACACGGTGCTCCACCTGGAGTACGGGCCCCAGGGCGGGCAGCACGTGATGGTGGGGATCCGGCACCACACGAGCGGCGGCGGCGTGTGGGCCTACCGCATCGCGTTCGAGCCGGAGACGCCGGCGCCGGAGTCGCCCGAGCCGGGCGCGCTGCCGCGCCCGCCCGTGCTCGAGGGGTCGAACACCGTGCCCGTCAACGCGTGCGCCTCCGGGTGGACCGAGACGATCGCGCCCCTGTTCGTCCAGATCCTCGACGGCGGGCAATCGGATGCCTCGGGGCAGATCCCGGAGGCGCGCGGCGTGCTCCGCGTCGTCGCGACCGAGGAGGGCTCGGCAGAGCAGGTGTCCGCCGAGGTCCCCGCGCGGATCGCGATGTGAGCGGCGGCGGCCGGGCGAAGGCCGGCTACTTGCTGCGCTTGACGACGCCGAGCGCCTTCTGCGCCGCCTTGACGGCCGCCTGCGCCTCCTTGCCGGGGGCGTCCGAGAGCGCCGCCATGAGGGCCGTCGCGACCTCGCGCCGGCTGTGCGCGTGCACGTCCGCGAGCTTCAGGTAGAGCTGCGCCTTCTCGGCGAGATCGGCGTCGCCGCGCCGCGCCTCGATCCGCTCGACAAGGCACGCCGCCACCGCGGCGTCGTCCATCTTCTTCAGCGCGTCGAGCGCCGCCGCGCGCTTCGCGAGCTCCGGCCGCGCCTCGATGAGGTCCACGAGCGGCGTGAGCGCCACGGGGCCGAACGCGCGGATCGCGTCCGCGACGATGCCGGGCTTGTAGCCGTCGGCGTAGGCCGAGAGGAGCTCGCTCAGCCCGCGGACGTCGCCGAGGAAGCCGAGCGCGTACGCGGCGATCTTCGCCTCCTGCTCGTTCTCGCTCCGGCTCGCCAGCATCCGCACGAAGGTCTCGACCATCTCGACGTCGCCGAGCTGCGCGAGCGCGTAGGCCGCCTCCTCGCGCACGCCGCGGGCGGCGTCCCCGTAGAACGCGCGGCGGAGCGCCGGCAGCGCGGCGAGGTCGCCCAGCTCGGCGAGCGCCTTCAGCGCCGCGAGCCGCTCCTCCTTTGTCGGCGCCGCGCCGAGCGCCTTCGCGAGCTCCTGCACCCGCTCCTGCCGCGCGGCGCGCCGCGCGCGCACCCAGTCGCTCCCCGGCCCGGCCTTCTGCGTGGCGTCGCTCACGTCGCGCACGTCGTTTGCGTCGCTCAGGTCGATTACGTCGAGCGCGTCGCGGGCCAGCGCCCGCAGGCCGGAGTCCTTGGCGTGCTCCGCGACCTTGGCGAGCATCGCCTTGGCCTCGGCGTGGGCCGGGCCGCCGTGCAGCGCGACCGCCTGCAGCACCCGCACCGCCGTCAGCTTCGCCACGCGGCCCGCCTTCACCGTGAGCGCCTTCTCCGCGGCGGAGAGCGCCTCGGCCCCGAGCGGCGCGAACGTCTTCGCGATGGTCGGCGTCGCGGTGCCGTCCGCCCACAGGGGGAAGATGCTCGCCACGAGCTCGCTCGCCGGCAGCGACGCGTAGTAGCGCGCGTGGTGGACCGCGGCGACGTAGCGGTTCATCGCGCCCGCCGCGCGCCGCCGCGCGACCTCGTCCGGGGAGAGCGCCTCGTCGGGCCGCGCCACCGCGACGCTCTCGTACGTCGGGACGCGCTCGGTCGACGCGCGGTCGATCTGCGTCGCGCCGGCCAGGCGGACGAGCGCCATCTCGAGCACCTGGTAGAGCTTGATGAAGTCGTCGAGCCGATCGGCCGGCTCGGGCCGCTGCGGGAGCCCCTGGAGCAGCGCGGCCTGCTTCTCGAGGCGGAGGTCGCGCAGCCGCGCGGCCAGCGGGTCCGTCACGCGCGCGCTGAGCCCGGTCAGGCCCGTGGCGAGCGCCTCGGCGAGCTCCTCGCGGACCTCGCCGAGCGCGATGGCCGCGGGCGAGGCGCCCGCCTCGCGGGCGGCGGCGTTCCACGCCGAGCCCTCGAGCGGCCCGCCCCGCGCCGCGATCCCCTGCTCGGCGCCCTGGTCGAGGACGGGGCGCAGCTCCAGGCCGAGCGGCCCCTCGACGACGGCGGCGAGCGGCCACAGCGTGGGCAGCGCGGCGTCGATGCCGACGTCCCCGAGCAGCGCGCGCAGCCGCGCGTCGCGGAGCGAGCCGGCGAGCCGCTCCTCGAGCGCCGCGTCGTCGGGCAGGTGGAGCGCCTCCCCCTTGTCGTCGACCGCCGAGAGCCGCGCGCCGCGCGCGAAGAGCGTGTCGGTGAGCACCGCGACGGGCACGAGGTCGGGCGCGAAGACGTCCTTGCGGTGCTCCTGGAGCGCCGCGAGCGCCGCGCCGACGTCGGGCAGCGCCCGCGCGAGCACGGACTCGAGGGCGCCGGCGTCGAGCGGGCGCTTGTCGCCGAGATCGGTGAAGTCGACGCGCAGCGGCGGGTAGCCCGGGTAGGTCGTCGCCCGCGCCCCGGCGAGCACCTCGCCGGCGAAGCTCCGCTTCGGATCGGTCCGCTTCGCCATGAACGCCGGGAGGATCTGCTTCTCGCTGAAGTGGCGGCCGGACTCGAGGTCGATGAAGCGGCTCTCCCGGATGACGAAGTCGTCGCTCGTCGTCCGCGTCGAGAAGGCGTACTCGACGAGCGTGAGGTCCCCCGCGGGCTTCCTGTCGGACGCCTTCCACGTCTTGCCGACGAGCTCCTCGACGTGGCGGTCGTCGAGCGGCTCGCCCGCGAGGTGCTTCTCCAGCTTGCGGGCGGTGAGCAGGAGATCGGCCATCACGTTCGCGTAGGCGACCGCGGGGAGCGCGCCGCGGGGCGCGCCCCGGGCCTGCCGGCCCCCCGCGGCTTGCCTGCGGAGCAGCGCGGCCAGGTCGAGCGTGCGCGCCGAGAGGCGCCGGAGGCGGTTCTCCCGGAGCGCCTCGGCGAGCTTCTCCATCTGCTCGATGCGGTCGTCCCCGATCGTCGCGACGCCGGCCACGCCGAGCTCGCGCACGAGCGTGCCGACCTGCTCGACGCCGGACTTCATCAGGGCCTGCGCGTTCGCGCTGCCCTTCTTCACGCTCTTGCGCGCGGTGTCCCCGCCCGGCGCGCCGGGCGGCGCCGACTCGCTCACGGCGAACGACTCGGGCGCGCGCGCCCAGGCGACGAGCAGCGCCGCCGCGTGCTTGCAGAAGGCGGTGTTGAAGGTCCGCGCGGGGCAGCTGCAGCGCCCCTTGAACGCGGGCGCCGGCGCGTCGGTGTAGACGAGCGAGACCTTGTAAGGCGAGGCCCCCGAGCCCTTGGCGTCGCAGAACAGCTTGTTCTCGTAGCGCGCGAGGTTCAGGAGCTGCCCGCCGTCGTAGAGCAGCGTGCCCTTCTTGAGCTCCCCCGCGTCCTGGATGAACGCCCGGAGCTCGCCGGCCCCGATGCGCTTCACGTCGCCGGGCGCCGCGCTCACGGCGCCTCCGCGGGGGAGCGCGCCGGGCGCGGCGCCGTGTAAATCTCGTCGTCGGGGAGCAGCGGAAGGGCGGCCGGCATCGGCCCGGAAGCGTATCACGGGCGGCGGCGCCGGAGCTCCTCGCCGCCTCCAGCCGATCGGGCCGACAGTCCATGGGATCAGGCCATCGGGCCCGCGCTCATCAGGCCAGCTGTGCGGCGCCGGCGCGCTCCACCTCGCCCTCGCCGAGGCGCGGGTAGTCGATGTAGCCGCGCGGGCCCTCGGAGTAGAAGGTCGCGACGTCGGGCGTGTTGAGCGGCGCGCGGCGCGACAGGCGCTCCGGCAGATCGGGGTTGGCGAGGAACGGCGCGCCGAAGGACACGAGATCCGCCGCGCCGGTCCGCAGCGCTTCCTCCGCGATCTCCAGCGTATAGCCGCCGTTCACGATGAAGGCGCCGCGGAACCGCTCGCGGAGGAGGGGCGTCACCCGATCCGCGGCGGCGAGCGCCTGATCCGTGAGCTGCTCGACGACGTGCAGATAGACGACCTTGCGCGCCGAGAGCTCGGCGGCGACGTGGCCGAAGAGCGCCCTCGGATCGGAGTCGCTCATGTCGTTGTACTCGCTCACCGGCGACAGCCGCACGCCCACCCGGTCGGCGCCGAACACCCCGCTCACGGCCTCGGTGATCTCGATCAGGAAGCGCGCCCGGTTCTCGACCGAGCCGCCGTACCGATCCGTCCTCTGGTTCACGCCGTTCCGGAGGAACTGGTCGATGATGTAGCCGTTCGCCGCGTGGATCTCGACTCCATCGAAGCCGGCGGCCTTGGCCCGGCGCGCTCCGTCCTCGAACTGCGCGACAACGCCGGCGATCTCGCCCGTCTCCAGGGCGCGCGGGGTGGTGTACGGCTGCGGGCCCTCAGGCGTGTGCGCGTGGCCCGTGCGGATGGCGACGGCCGAGGACGAGACGGGCGCCTGCCGGTTCGGCTGGAACGAGGGGTGCGACGACCGACCTACATGCCAGAGCTGCAGGAAGACGCGCCCTCCCGCGCGGTGGATCGCGTCCGTCACGAGCCGCCACCCCGCGACCTGCGCGTCGGTGTGGATCCCAGGTGTGCGGAGATATCCCACGCCCTGCGGGCTGACCTGCGACGCCTCGGTGATGATGAGGCCGGCAGAGGAGCGCTGCTCGTAGTACCTCGCGTTGAGCTCGGTCGGCACGTTGCCCTCGCCGGCGCGGCAGCGCGTCAGCGGCGCCATCACCAGGCGGTTCGGCAGCGAGACGGGGCCGAGCGCGAAGGGGCTGAAGAGCAGGTCTTTGGCGGTGGTCACGATCGATGCTCCTTGCAAAGAAGATGTAGCTTCCAAAAGGGAAGTAGCATCCGTTCGGAGGGCATCATGAATCTCTGCTGCACGATGTCAAGTGACTTCCTTTTTGGAAGTGGATAGGTTACGCTGGTGTGTGGGACGAGACATGAAGCACGCGTGCCAGCACCTCTGCGAGAAGTTTCAGACAGCGATGGACGTGCTCGCGAAGCCCTGGAACGGACTCATCATTGCGACGCTCGAGGAGGGCGCGCTGCGCTTCGGCGAGATCGGCGAGCGGATCGACGCGATCAGCGATCGGATGCTCTCCAGCCGGCTGAAGGAGCTCGAGGCGCTCGGCCTCGTGGTGCGGCGCGTCCTGCCGGGGCCCCCCGTGCGCGTGGAGTACGAGCTGACCGACGCCGGGCGGGGATTCGGCGAGGTGTCGCAGGCGATCTCGCGGTGGGGAGAGCGGCTCGCCGTGCATGGGGCGCGCGGCGGGGCGAAGCGCGCGGCACCGGCGGCACGGGCGGCACGGCAAGAACCGGCGGCGAAGCGTGCGCGGCCGTCATCCACGTAGGAATCGCGTAACGGATGTCACGAAGGAGTCCGCCCGCTCCTGAGCAGCGTTCAGGCAATGCCTGACGCCGAGCGCTCGTGTGGCGAGGGTGCGAGATGAGCGCCTCTGTCGATCTCGAGGTAACGCTTGCCGGTCAGGTGGAATGGTGATGTAATTCCAGGGCTTCGCACGATCGGCGGCTGTTAACGCGAAGCGTCAATTCGAAGGTGTCCTCTGGGGGCGCGGTGGATCGTCGTATGGGACTGCAGCACCAGCGCCGACCGGGGGGGATGAGGCTCGCGCACCAGTTCTGGTTGTCTCTCGTCCTCCCCATCGCGATGGCCATCCTGCTGTATGGCATCTTCGCGTCGGCGCACCGCAAGCAAGTTCTGCGGGAGGAGGCCACGGCGGAGCTCCGCAATTACGCCACCCTGCTCCAGGCGTTCGTCGAGAGCGCGCTGCAGCGCAGGGACCTCGGGCTCGTCCGGCGGCGGGCAGAGGACTTCGCGAGCGCCGAGCGCATCCTTGGCATCGCCGCGTTCACCAGGGGAGGTGAGGCGGTCTTCATCACGAAGGGAGTCGAGCGCGAAGCGGAGCGCCTCGAGCAGCTCGCACGCCAGGCGTTCCTCGAAGGAGGCGACATCGAGCAAGCCGACAGCCTGGTCGGGCAGCCCGTGCTGGTCCGCACGGTCTCCATCCACCCGAGCAGCGCCAATCAGCCCCTGGTCGCCGTCCTGGTGCGCGATCGCCACTACATCGAGGTGCTGGAGGACACGTTGAATCACGGCCTCGCGGTGACTGGCGTCGTGCTGCTGCTCGTCAGCGCGGTCGTCGCCGGGCTCGTCGGGCGCTTCACGGTCGCGCTCCCTGCGCGGGCCATCCTCGCCGGGGCCGAGCGCGTCGCGAGCGGCGATCTGGACGCGGCCGTGCCCGAGCGGGGCGCGGAGGAGCTCTCTCGTCTGGCGAGCGCCTTCAACACGATGACCAGCTCTCTGCGCGAGGCGCGGGAGCGCGCCGTGCGGGAGGAGGCGGCGCGGGTGAACGGAGAGCGCAGGCTGCAGCAGGCGCAGGCGCTCGCCGCCGCGGGGCAGGTGGCGACCTCGCTCGGCCATGAGATCGGCTCACCGCTGAACGTGATCCAGGGCCGCGCGCGCCGCGCGGCCGACCTGCCCGGCTGTCCGGAGCACCTGCGCGCCGAGCTCGAGACCATCGCGCGGCAGTCCGAGCGGATCACGCGCGTCGTCGCTCGCCTCGTCTCCCTCGCCCGGCCGCCGAGACCGCAGCGAGCGGACAGCGATCTCAGGCGCGTCATCGACGATGTGGTCGCCTTCCTGGGTCCGGAGTGCAGGAAGCGTGGCATCGAGGCGAGCGTCGTGTGCCCGCGCGAGGGCGGCGCGGGGACGCGCGTCGCCCTCGACTCCGATCGTCTGTTTCAGGTCGTGTTCAATCTGTGCTTGAACGCCGTCGAGGCCCAGCAGAGCGGCGGCGAGCTCGTGGTGCGCGTCCTGCCCGACTGCGAGGGTCCCGGCGGCTCTCTCGCCGTGTGCTTCGAGGTCGACGACGCGGGGCCCGGGGTCCCTGCCGAGGATCTGCACCAGATCTTCGAGCCGTTCTTCACGACGAAGGCGACCGGCGGCGGGAGCGGCCTCGGGCTCGCGATCGTGCGCGGGATCGTCCAGGAAGCCGGCGGTTCGGTGGAGGTCGCCTCCTCGTCGACAGGCGGGGCGCGCTTTAGGATCACCCTGCCCGCGATCGTGTCCGACTCGCCGGCGAGCGTGGACGCGCGCTCGGACGAGAGCAGACGAGAGCAGATAGGAAGGACAGAAGGATGAGTTTGAGCTCACCGAGCGTGTTGGTTGTGGAAGACGACGATGATCTCGGCCGGTTCGTCGTTGACATCGCTACGGACCACGGCTACCAAGCGACGCACGTCGCAGACGCGATATCGGGACTCGGTCTGCTCCCGTCGGGGGGATTCGACCTGCTGATCACCGACATCCGCATGCCGGGGATGGACGGCATCGAGCTGATCGCGCGGGCGAAGGAGCAGGACCCGTCGCTCGCGATCATCGCGATCACCGCGTTCGGCTCTGTCGAGACCGGGATGCGCGCTCTCCGCGTCGGCGCCTCCGACTACCTCTCCAAACCTTTCCGTTCGGATGAGCTAAGCTCGCGCATGCGGCGCGCGCTCGAGCGCCGCGCGCGCGACATCGAGCATGCCCGTCTCCAGCGCCAGGTCGCAGAGGTCTTGCGCCGCGGCAAGTCGTGAAACGGCAGCACTGCAGGGCCCCGTGACGTCGAGCTCCCCCGGCGTCGGCGAGGCCTGAACACCTGAAGCGGGATCAAGCTCCCTAGGCGCGCTATCGTCGTCAGGAAGGTAGTCATGCAATCGAACAACATCGCTGCGACCTCGAAGGACAAGCACGGGAGCGGCGTCAGCAAGAAGAAGCCGCCGCCCCGCAAGCGCGGCGCCAACGGGAGCCACCTGGATGTGCGGGAGATGCAGCTCCAGGCCGTCCTCGAGGTGCTCAAGGCGGTGAAGGCCGGCAACTTCTCCGCGCGCGTCGGGATCGGCGAGGTGCCGGGGACGATCGGCCAGATCGCCGACGAGGTGAACGACGTCGTCCAGCAGCTGCAGACCGTCGGCTCGGAGATCACGCGCGTGGCGCGCGAGGTAGGCACCGAGGGCAAGCTGGGCGCGCAGGCCGAGGTGCAGGGCGTCAGCGGGACGTGGAAGGACCTCACGGACAACGTGAATGTCCTCGCGGGCAACCTGACGAACCAGGTGCGCAACATCGCGGTCGTGACGACGGCGGTGGCGAACGGCGACCTGTCGAAGCAGATCACGGTCGAGGCGAAGGGGGAGATCCTCGAGCTGAAGAACACCATCAACAAGATGGTGGAGCAGCTGCGCGCGTTCGCGTCGGAGGTGACGCGCGTGGCGCGCGAGGTAGGCACGGAGGGCAAGCTGGGCGCGCAGGCGGAGGTGCGCGGCGTCAGCGGGACGTGGAAGGACCTCACGGACAACGTGAATGTCCTCGCGGGCAACCTGACGAACCAGGTGCGCAACATCGCGGTCGTGACGACGGCGGTGGCGAACGGCGACCTGTCGAAGCAGATCACGGTCGAGGCGAAGGGGGAGATCCTCGAGCTGAAGAACACCATCAACAAGATGGTGGAGCAGCTGCGCGCGTTCGCGTCGGAGGTGACGCGCGTGGCGCGCGAGGTAGGCACGGAGGGCAAGCTGGGCGCGCAGGCGGAGGTGCGCGGCGTCAGCGGGACGTGGAAGGACCTCACGGACAACGTGAATGTCCTCGCGGGCAACCTGACGAACCAGGTGCGCAACATCGCGGTCGTGACGACGGCGGTGGCGAACGGCGACCTGTCGAAGCAGATCACGGTCGAGGCGAAGGGGGAGATCCTCGAGCTGAAGAACACCATCAACAAGATGGTGGAGCAGCTCCGGACGTTCGCCGCGGAGGTGACGCGCGTGGCGCGCGAGGTCGGCACGGACGGCAAGCTGGGCGGCCAGGCGCAGGTGCCGGGCGTCGCGGGCACGTGGAAGGACCTCACCGACAACGTGAACCAGCTCGCGGGCAACCTGACGAACCAGGTGCGCAACATCGCCCTCGTCACGACGGCCGTCGCCAAGGGCGATCTCTCTCAGAAGATCACCGCCGAGGCGAAGGGGGAGATCCTCGAGCTGAAGGACACCATCAACAAGATGGTGGAGCAGCTGCGCGCGTTCGCGTCGGAGGTGACGCGCGTGGCGCGCGAGGTAGGCACGGAGGGCAAGCTGGGCGCGCAGGCGGAGGTGCGCGGCGTCAGCGGGACGTGGAAGGACCTCACGGACAACGTGAATGTCCTCGCGGGCAACCTGACGAACCAGGTGCGCAACATCGCCCTCGTCACGAAGGCGGTCGCGAGCGGCGACCTGTCCCAGAAGATCGCGGTCGAGGCGAAGGGGGAGATCCTCGAGCTGAAGGACACCATCAACAAGATGGTCGATCAGCTGCGCGCGTTCGCCGCGGAGGTGACGCGCGTGGCGCGCGAGGTCGGCACGGACGGCAAGCTGGGCGGCCAGGCGCAGGTGCCGGGCGTCGCGGGCACGTGGAAGGACCTCACCGACAACGTGAACCAGCTCGCGGGCAACCTGACGAACCAGGTGCGCAACATCGCCCTCGTCACGAAGGCGGTCGCGAGCGGCGACCTGTCCCAGAAGATCACGGTCGAGGCGAAGGGGGAGATCCTCGAGCTGAAGGACACCATCAACAAGATGGTCGATCAGCTGCGCGCGTTCGCCGCGGAGGTGACGCGCGTCGCGCGCGAGGTAGGCACCGAGGGCAAGCTCGGCGGCCAGGCGCAGGTGCCCGGGGTCTCCGGCACCTGGAAGGACCTGACGGAGAACGTCAATGTCATGGCCTCGAACCTCACCTCGCAGGTGCGCGGCATCGCCAAGGTCGTGACCGCGGTCGCGAACGGCGATCTCCGCCAGAAGCTCGCCCTGGAGGCCAAGGGCGAGATCGCGTCGCTGGCGGACACCATCAACGACATGACCTACACGCTCCGCGTCTTCGCCGAGCAGGTGACCACGGTCGCGCGCGAGGTCGGTATCGAGGGCAAGCTGGGCGGCCAGGCCAAGGTGCCCGGCGCGGCCGGCACGTGGAGGGACCTCACCGACAACGTGAACCAGCTCGCCGGCAACCTCACCACGCAGGTGCGCGCCATCGCCGAGGTCGCGACCGCCGTGACGAAGGGCGATCTCACGCGGGCCATCTCGGTCGAGGCGCAGGGAGAGGTCCTCCAGCTGAAGGACAACATCAACCAGATGATCTCGAACCTGCGGGACACGACGCGCGCCAACCAGGAGCAGGACTGGCTGAAGACGAACCTGGCGCGCTTCTCCGGGATGATGGCCGGGCAGCGGACGATCGAGGCGCTCTCTCGCCTCATCATGTCCGAGGTGACGCCGCTCGTGTCGGCGCAGCACGGGGCCTTCTATGTGCTCGAGTCGGAGGAGAAGTACCCGGCGCTCAAGCTCACGTCGAGCTATGCGTTCCAGAAGCGCAAGGGCATCTCCAACCGGTTCGCGCTGGGCGAGGGGCTCGTCGGGCAGTGCGGCCTGGAGAAGAAGAGCATCGTCGTCACGGATCTCCCGGACGACTACATCCGGGTGAGCTCGGGCCTCGGCGACGCGCCGCCGCGCAACATCTGCGTCCTGCCGGTCCTCTTCGAGGGGGGCCTCAAGGCGGTCATCGAGCTGGCGAGCTTCCAGAACTTCACGCCCATCCACCTCACGTTCCTCGAGCAGCTCACGCAGTCGATCGGCGTCGTGTTCAACATGATCGGCGCCAGCATGAGGACGGAGGAGCTGCTCCAGGAGCTCCAGAGGTCCAACACCGAGCTCGGCTCGCGGTCGCAGGAGCTGGAGGAGAAGGCGTCCGAGCTCGAGATCAAGAACCGCGAGATCGCGCGCGCCAGCGCCTCCCTGGAGGAGAAGGCGCGGGAGCTCTCGCGCACCTCGAAGTACAAGTCCGAGTTCCTCGCGAACATGTCGCACGAGCTGCGGACGCCGCTGAACAGCCTGCTCATCCTCGCCCGGATCCTCGCGGACAACGAGGAGCACACGCTCACGTCGAAGCAGGTCGAGTACGCGAAGACGATCGCCGCGGCGGGGCAGGACCTGCTCCAGCTCATCAACGAGATCCTCGACCTCTCGAAGATCGAGGCCGGCAAGATCGACGTGAAGACCCAGCGGGTGGCGCTCTCCGAGCTCGCGGAGTACGTCGAGCGGAGCTTCCGGCAGATCGCCGAGCAGAAGGAGCTCGAGTTCTGGGTCCGGGTCGCGACCGGCGTCCCCGCGTCGATCATGACGGATCTGCAGCGGCTCCAGCAGATCCTGAAGAACCTGCTGTCCAACGCGTTCAAGTTCACGTCGTCCGGACGGATCTCGCTCGAGATCGAGGTGGCCAGCAAGGCGCTCACGTTCAAGCGGGAGACGCTCATCAAGGCGAAGACCGTCCTGGCGTTCGCCGTGACCGACACGGGCATCGGCATCCCGGCGGAGAAGCAGACGCTCATCTTCGACGCGTTCCAGCAGGCCGACGCGTCGACAAGCCGCACCTACGGCGGCACGGGCCTCGGGCTGACGATCAGCCGGGAGCTGGCGAGCTTGCTCGGCGGGGAGATCGCCCTCAACAGCACGCCCGGCCTCGGCAGCAAGTTCACGCTGTACCTGCCGGCGGAGCGCACGGAGCCGAAGGCGACGAGGCCGGTGCGCGCCGAGCTGCCCGAGCCGGTCGCGCCGCTCCTCACGAACGGCGCCTCCTCGGTCGCGCTCGCCGGGCGGAGCGTGCTCGTCATCGACGATGACGCGCGCAACGTCTTCGCCATCACGAGCCTGCTCGAGCGGCGCGGGGCGCACGTGGTCCTGGCCGAGAACGCGAGGCACGGCATCGAGATCTTGCAGGAGGCCGATTCGCCCATCGATATCGTCCTCATGGACATCATGATGCCGGAGCTCGACGGCTACGAGGCGACGCGGGAGATCCGGAGCGATCCCCGCTTCAACGAGCTGCCGATCATCGCGGTGACGGCCAAGGCGATGCCGGAAGATCGACAGAAGTGCCTGGACGCCGGCCTGAACGATTTCGTGGCGAAGCCGGTGGACGAGGGGCGGCTGATGTCGGTCATCCTGCACTGGGTGCGGCCGGATTGAGCCGCGGAGCCGTACGGTGTCCAACGCGCCCGCGACGACCAGCATTCTCCTTGTGGACGATCAGCCGGAGAACCTGACGGCGCTCAGGGCTATTTTGGCCGACGAGAGCTACCGCCTCGTGACCGCCGCGAGCGGGAAGGACGCGCTCCTCAGGATCCTGTCCGAGGATTTCGCGGTCATCCTGCTCGACGTGCGGCTGCCCGACATCGACGGCTTCGAGGTCGCCTCGCTCGTGAAGCAGCGGGAGCGGTCGCGCCACACGCCGATCATCTTCCTGACGGCGGCGACGGACGATCTCGCGGCCATCTACAGGGCGTACGCCGTGGGCGGCGTCGACTACCTGCTGAAGCCGCTCGAGCCGGAGGTCGTCCAGGCGAAGGTCGCGGTGTTCGTCGAGCTCCACCGGCGCGGCGAGCAGATCAAGGAGCAGGCGGAGCTCCTGGGCCAGGCCGAGCAGCGGCGGCGCGACGCCGAGGTCGAGGACCTCCGGCGCGCCGCGCAGGCGAGGTACCAGAACCTGGCCGACGCCATCCCTCACTGCGTCTTCACGGCGAAGCTCGACGGAGGCATCGACTACGTGAGCTCACGCTGGCTGGAGTACACGGGGCTCGCGTTCGAGGCGCTGCGCGGCTGGGGCTGGCAGGCCGCGGTGCACCCGAACGATCTGAACCAGTTCGTCAGCAAGTGGCGGCGCTGTCTGGAGTCGGGTGAGCCCTTTCAGGGCGAGTGTCGGCTCAGGTCGATTCACGGGGTCTACCGGTGGCACCTGTGCCGGGCGGTCCCGGAGCGGGACGTCTGGAAGCGGGTTGTCGCCTGGCTCGGCAGCTTCACGGACATCGATGACAGCAAGCGCCACGAGCAGGAGCGCCTGCACCTCCTGACGCGCGAGCGGGCGGCCCGCGCGGAGGCCGAGGCCGCGGTGCGTCGCTCGGAGATCCTCGCGGAGGCGTCGAGCTCGTTCGCGGCGTCGCTCGACGAGGGCAGCGTCGCGGCGGCCCTCGCGCGCATCGCCGCGGAGCGCATCTGCACCTGGTGCGTGCTCGACCTGCGGGAGGAGGGCGGCGCGCGCAGGCTCGCGGCCTCGCACAGGGCCCGCGACGCGGCGCGGTTCGCCGGGCGGTTCGCCCCGCGGGAGCTCACCCTGACGGCGGACGGCGTCGGCGCGGTGCTCACGACCGGGCGCCCCGACCTGCGCGTCGAGTGCTCTCCGCGCGACGTCGCCGGGGCGCTCGACGTCGACGATCCCGGCATGATCCAGGAGCTCGGCGCCAGCAGCTACCTCTGCGTACCGCTCGTCACGCGCGGCGAGGTGCTCGGCGCGCTCAGCATGGTGTGGGTCGAGCCGGGCGAGCGCTTCGAGCCGCCCGATTTCGCGGTCGCCCTCGACGTCGCGCAGCGCGCGGCGCTCTGCCTCGAGAACGCCCGGCTGCTGCGGATGACGCGAGAAGCCGTGCAGATCCGCGAGGATTTCGTGGCGGTCGCCTCGCACGAGCTGAGGACGCCGCTCAGCGCGCTCGTGCTCCAGGTCCAGGGCCTCACCCGCGCCCTGAACCGCGCGGATGGCGGGCTGCCGGCGGAGCAGGTCCTGGCGAAGCTCTCCCAGGCCGGCGGCCAGATCGACCGGCTCACGCGGCTCATCGACACGCTGCTCGACGTGGCGCGCATCAACAGCGGCCACCTCGAGCTCAGCCTCGACGACGTCGATCTGTGCGACGTGGCGCGCGAGGTGGCGGGCCGCCTCGAATCCGAGCTGGAGCGCGCCGGCTGTTCGCTCGACCTGGACATGCCGGTGGCCGCGGTCGGCCGGTGGGACCGCCTGCGCATCGATCAGGTGATCACCAACCTGCTCATGAACGCCATCAAGTACGGGCGTGGCAAGCCGATCCAGGTGCGCATCTCGGTCGATGGGCGCTCCGCGGTGCTCCAGGTGGCAGATCAGGGTATCGGGATCGCCGAGGAGTACATCGCCCGCATCTTCGGGCGCTTCGAGCGAGCGGCGCCGACCAGCTCCTACGGAGGTCTCGGCGTCGGCCTGTTCATCGTGGACCAGATCCTGAGGGCTCATGGCGGCACCATCCAGGTGGAGAGCGCCCCGGGCATGGGGGCGAGGTTCCAGGTGGCGTTGCCGCTCCCGCCCCGAGCGGCTGGTCCGTCCGGACCCCTGGGCGAGCGCCCTGGATCGTCGTTGACCGGTCCTGCGGACTGAGAGGCGCTCTCCTGAGCTCACCTGGCGTCCGTGGCGCAGGGACGCCGTCGTGCTGCGCCACCGTTGCAACCGGTGGTTTCAACCGTGAAAGGCGCCTCACGGTCCCCACGGGAAAAGCGGCGACGCCGGCATCCGGCCATCGTTGGCCTGCATCGTGCAACAAGCCCGTGACAGAGCGCCCGGTGCAACACCCGGGGCCAGTCCCTCGCTGATCACCACGGAGACACGGAGGCACGGAGCGAACCCAGACCCGTGCCTTCGTGCCTCCGTGGTGCCTGCGTGCATCCGCCGTGAGAGGCGGAAGGCGAGTGGATCTCCCGGGTGGACAAGTTCACGTCCGGACGGGCGCTCAGGGCTCGTGATCTCCGCACTGCGACGCTGCGTAAAAGATCAAAACGGTTTATAGGTGGTGAGCCCTCCGCCGAACGACGTGATCAGTCCGCCCCACATATCGGTAGTTCAAGTGAAACTTTCTATCAGCCTAGTTGGTCCTTCGATCAGCGCCGTGAGCAGCGCGGGTCCTCTCCTGGTCGAGACACCCTCTCTCGAAGAGGTGGTTCGCGCGGCCGGGTCCCGTCGGCGGGTCTCTGCGAGCGCTGCCCGGGGCGCGACGTCGCGAAAGCGCGCCGCCGCCCGGCGGACGGACGAGCGCTCGGCGAAGGCGATCCGTCGCCCGCGGTGACGGGGGCGGCGCGGCGCGGGACGCGGGAGGCGCGCTCTCGCTGACGTCGCTGGCTGCTGCGCCCCCGCCTGCTCTCCTCGGATCAGCGGCGCGAGGGACCACGGAGGCACAGACGACGCAGAGGACGAAAAAGAACCTCTGTGTCCTCTGTGCCTCTGTGGTCTTGAGATAGAGCGTGGCGCACCTTCGTGCGCCGCGCGCTCATCCGCGGGGTGAAGCTCGCTGCGGCGTACTTTCGGACGCCTCGCTCTGCGCCCGTATCACACGAACCTGATCTCCGCCATGGGCGAGGCGGACGCTGGGCGCTCAGCGCGCCTCGGCGTCGAGCAGCGGGCCGAGGTCCTGACCTCGCATGAGCCGCTCTACCACCTTCACGAGGAGCTTCGGGGTGCAGCCGAAGCAGGGGGTCCCGAGGGCGGCGAGCTTCTGCGCCATCTCGTGGTCGTAGGAGGGTTTGCCCGTGTCCGACAGCGCGAGCAGGCAGATGGACTTCACCTTGCTGTCGGCGAGCTGGCGCATGCGGGCGACGAGCTCCTCGGCGTTGCCGCCCTCGTACAGGTCGGTGATCAGGATGAGCAGCGTCTTTTCGGGGCGCTCGATGAAGTTCGCCTGGGCGTAGGCCACGGCGCGGTTGATGTCGGTGCCGCCGCCGAGCTGCGCCGTGAACAGCACGTCGACCGGATCGACGAGCATCGGAGTCACGTCGACGACCTCGGTATCGAAGAAGAGGAGTCGGGTGCGGAGGACGTCGAGGGACGCGAAGATCGCGGCCATGATGGAGCTGTAGACGACGCTCTCGCCCATGGATCCCGACTGGTCGACGAGGATGGCGACGTCCCACTCGTGTCGTCGCGTCTGGTTCGCCCAGAAATAGAGCTTGTCGGGGACGATGCGGCGCCGCTCCGCGTCCCATCCTTTGAGGTTCTTGCGGATGGTGCGCTTCCAGTCGAGGTTCCTGAGGACGCGCAGCGGGCTCGTCGTGTTCCGCCGCAGGGCGCCGAGGACGGCGGTGCGGATCTCGGACTCCAGCGCGCGCCGCACCTCCTCGACGACCTCGCGCACGATCTGCCGGGCGGCCTCCCGGGCGGCGTCGGGGATGAGGCCCTTCGCGCTCATGAGGGTGGCGACGAGCTCGACGTTCTTCTCGAGGAAGGGCAGCGTCTCGGGCTCGAAGAGGAGCTGCGTCAGCCCTCGCTTCTCGATGGCGTCCTTCTGGACGAGCGCGACGATGTCGTGGCTGAAGAACTCGCGCACCGCGGAGAGCCACTCGGGGACGTACGGTCGCGAGCCGCCGAGGTTGCCGGCGCGCTCGTCGTAGATGAACGAGAGGGCCTTGTCGAGGTCGCCGAGCCGCCGTGGGTCGACGTGGAGGGCCGACGCCGCGCCGCCGAGCCCGCCGAGGGAGAGGCGCGGATCGACCCGCTCGGCCTCCGGCCCGAGCGCGAGCCGCCAGCGCAGGAGGGCGTCGCGGTCGCCGTCGGCGAGGTCGTCCGTCGCGCCGGCGGGGGAGGGGGGCGGAGGGGCTTTTCTGGGGCTGCGGGCGCTCATCGTTGTGGGGTGTCGGATGGATGGCGGGCTCTCCAGAGAGCCTGTTTGACGGACGCCCGATCCGCCGTCCAGCGGCGTGAGCAGCGAGCGGCCGCACGCGCCGCGCAGCGTCAGAATAGGGGGGGTAGCCGCCGGGCACAAGCAGGACGGCGGAGCATGGCGGCGCTGCCGCTCCGCCGCAGCGGCGGCGCTACGCCTTCGGAGCCCCGACGGTGAAATCCCAGACGAACTTCCCCTTTCCTTGCTTCTCATCGGGCGGGGTAAGGACGAGCCCGTCGATCGACTTCACGACGCAGCTCGACACCTCGTCCGACGCGGTGGTGCCGGCGGGGTCGACGGCGACGTCCGTGATGCGGCCGCTGTCCTCGAGCACCGTGAAATTGACGGTGACCTTGCCCTGCGCGCGGGGGTTCCGGGCGAGCTCTGCGTCATAACACGCCTTGATCTCGTCGCTCCTCGTCTCGAGCAGCGCGGCCGTATCGTTGCGGTACATCTCGGCGTTCCGCACGGCGAAGGAGCAGCCCGCGGACGCGCTCGCCAAAACCATCATGGTAAGACCCGACAACCACTGCTTCATGCTCGCCTCCTTGCGGGGAGCTCCGTTCACGATCCGATTACGCACCAGCATTCACTTCCCGGCGTTCGCGGTCTTCGCCGCGGTGTCCTGCTCGACGATGTTGAACTCGACGCGGCGGTTCTTCTCGCGTCCCTCCGCCGAGTCGTTGTCCGCGATGGGCTTCGATTTGCCGAAGCCCTTGGCGGTGAGCATGCCGGCGGGGATGCCGTGGTCGACGAGGTACTTCATCACGGCCTTCGCGCGGCGATCCGAGAGCTTCAGGTTGTGGTCGTCCGACCCCTCCGCGCTCGCGTGACCCTCGATCGCGATCTTCTTGATGTGCGTGTGCTTCTTGATCGTCGCGACGACCTCGTCCAGCAAGCTGTGGGACTCCGACCGGATCGTCGCCTGGTCGTACTCGAACTGGATCTTCTCGTTGATGACGATCTTGTCGTCCGTCACGACCACGCGCTCCGGCGGGGGCGGCGGGGGCGGGGGCGGCGGCGCGGGCGGCTGGCCCACGACGGTGAGCGCCCTCCCCCCTTCGAACGTGGTGACGCCGCCGCAGGCGATCGGGCCCAGGCCCATCACCGTGAGCAAGGCGCCGGCGACCCAGGGCCCGAGGCCCGAGGCCCGCCGTGAGCTGCGCCATGCGACGAGCCAGCGGCGGGGGCTCGGGCGGCTCGTCACATCTCGTTTATCGTGGATATCGTTCATGATCGCGTCTCCATGGCCCGCTGTCACGGGCCCAGACCACCGGGGCGCTCTGCGTCGCCCCTCGATGAGTTCGCGGAAATTGCCGGGTCGGAGCGCGTCGCGCGCAGGAACTCCGCGAGCGACGTGAGCGCGTGGAGATCACCGGGCGCGAGGGCGCTCGCCGCCTCGTGGAGCCGCTGGCGAGCCGAGTCGGCGGCGCGAGAGCTCCTCGGATCAGCGCTTGCGCTGGGCCACGCATGCTCGAACGAAGCTGGTATCAGACCGCGGGCGTGAAACCACTCGAGGATCGTGGCACGGATTTGCGCGTGCCGGAAGACGCGCCAGCGCCGGAGCTGCTCTGGCCTGTCGGAGAGCACGGCCTTGAACCGCCGAAACGAGCCCCGCCCCTGGAGGCACTGCAGGAGCAGCAGCTGGAGCTCGAGGTCGTCGACCGTCGGGATGAACGCCTGCAGCCACCGGTACTGCTCCGGCGCGCCGATCGCCTCGACGCGCATGCAGCCCGGATCCGCCTCGATGCGCGCGCTCGTGTCCGGGTCGGCGAGCCCATCGACCAGCCGGATCACGGCGCCTGTCTCGAGGTGAAGGAAATAGCGGATGTGCTGAGCGCTGTTGTCGAAGGCGTTCGCGAGAGCGTTCCAGTCGACGAGGATCCTCCGGTTCGCAGCAGCGGATTCCGGCGTGGTGGTGCACATTGCGCGCCCGGCCCGTACGCAGCTCCCATGCCAGCCGCGCAGGAGGCGCGCGCCTGCGCGGCGCGCCTTCGAGCCTGTTTTTCGTCAGCAGCTGCGGGTGTCGCGTTGTGCAACAGGTCGACGAGGAGCGGAGTCGCGCGCCTCGTCGCCCCTCGGGAGGCCGCGGCGCGCGCTCGACCCGGGGGCGGCAGCGCGGGGCGCGGCTGGGCGATGCGGCGGGGCCGCCGGGCGGATCACGGCTTCGGGTCGCTCGAGCGTCCTCCGCGCATGCCGTACCGCTCGAGCTTGCGATAGAGGGTCGCCCGGTCGAAGCCCAGGATCTGCGCGGCCTGGCTCTTGTTCCCGCCGACCACCTCCAGGACGCGCAGGATGTAGCGCCGCTCGACCTCCTCCATGGGGACGAGCTCGGTCGGGTCGTCGCTCGAGACGAGGACGTGCGAGCGCCGGTAGGTCCGGATCTTCTCGGGCAGGTCGTCGACGGTGAGGTGATCGTACCGCGCCAGCGCGACCGCCCGCTCGATGCAGTTCTGGAGCTCGCGCACGTTGCCCGGCCACGCATAGGCCATGAGCTTCTCCGCCGCGGGCGCCGAGAGGCCCTTGATGGGCCTCGCCTTGACGGTCGCGAAGTGCTCCAGGAAATGCTGCGCGAGCAGCAGCACGTCGGCGCCGCGGGAGCGGAGCGGCGGCAGGTCGACGTGGACCACGTTGATCCGGTAGTAGAGATCCTCGCGGAAACGGCGCTCTTCGATCGCGGTCTCGAGGTCGCGGTTCGTCGCGGCGATGAGCCGGACATCCACCGGGATCTCCTCGTCGGCGCCGACGGGCCGGACGACGCGCTCCTGGAGGGCGCGCAGGAGCTTCGGCTGTAGCCCGATCGGCAGCTCGCCGATCTCGTCGAGGAACAACGTCCCGCCGTGGGCCCGGGCGAACAGCCCGCTCCTGGCCCCTTTGGCGTCGGTGAACGCGCCCCGCGCGTGGCCGAAGAGCTCGCTCTCGAGGAGGGCGTCCGGGACCGCCGCGCAGTTGACCGCCACGAACGCGCCCTCGCTCCGCCGGCTGCGCTGGTGCACCGCGCGGGCGACGAGCTCTTTGCCGGTCCCGCTCTCTCCCGTGATGAGGATCGACGTGTCCGAGTCGGCGATGCGATCGAGCAGATCGAACACGCTCCTCATCACAGGGCTGCCGCTGAGGATCTGCTCGTACCCGTGGGCGTCGGCCACGGCGCGCCGCAGGCGGCGCACCTCCTCGCGGAGGGCGCGGTGGCGCAGGGCGCGCTCCACGGTGAGGCGGAGCGCGTCGAGCTCGAACGGCTTCGTCACGAAGTCGTACGCGCCGGCGCGGATGGCGGACGTGGCGGTGTCGAGGCTCCCGAACGCGGTGATGACGATGACCGGCAGATCGGGCCTGTTCTGGACGATCCGCTCGCAGAGATCGAGGCCGCTCATGCCGCGCATGGTCATGTCGGTGACCACGACGTCGAAATCCTCCACGCCGAGGAGCTCGAACGCCTCGGCGGCCGACGTCCGCCATGCCGTCCGGAACCCGCGCTTCTTGAGCCCCGCGTCGAGGAGCTCGCAGACGCCGCGCTCGTCATCGACGATCAGGACACGCCCTGTCATGAGTTCCCCCGCGGCAGGACCATCGTGAAGCGACTCCCCGAGCCCACCCGGCTGTCGACGTGGATCCAGCCGCCGTGCTCCTTGATGATGCCGTAGGCGACCGACAGGCCGAGCCCGGTCCCTTCGCCCACCGGCTTGGTTGTGAAGAACGGCTCGAAGATGTGCTCCAGGACGTCTGCCGGCATGCCCTGCCCCTCATCACGAACGGACAGCGCGACATACGGCCCCTCGGCCCCTCCCTGATCGGCGGGGGGACTCGCGCGCTCTTCCCGCACGCCGACGGTCAGGGTGCCGCCGGACGGCATGGCCTGGATGGCATTGACCACCACGTTGGTGAGCGCCTGCTGGAGCTGGTCGGCGTCCGCGTGGACGACCAGCTCCGGCGTATCTCCCTCCTGGACCATCGCGACGCCCTGCTTCTCGGCCAGCGGCCTCAGCATCATGAACGTGCTGTGGATGACGCTCCTCAGCGGCGTTTCCTGCTTCTCCGCGCTACGGCGCCGGGCGAAATCGAGCAGCTGGCGGATGATCTGGGTCATCCGCTGCGACTGCTCGAGGATGATCTGCCCGTTGGCCGGCACCTCATCCCCCGTGACGTCCCGGTCCACGAGCATGCGCGCGCGCCCCGCGACGATCTGGAGCGGCGCTCCCAGCTCGTGTGCGATCCCGGACGCGAGCTTGCCGACGGTGGCGAGCCGCTCGGCGTGGCGGAGCTGCTGGAGCGCGGCGAGCCGCGCGGCCGCCTCGGACTCGAGCTCCCCGTTCGCGGCGGCGAGGCGATCGCACATTGCATCCATCTCCCGTCCGAGCTCGCCGATCTCGTCCTCCTGGCGCAGCGACAGGCGCCGGGAGAGATCGCCGGCGCCGATCCGCCGGGCCTGATCGATCAACGTGCGCATGGGACGTCCCACAAGCCCGACTCCGAGGGACGTCGCGAGCAACCCGCATACCAGCGTCAGAGCGGCCGTCGTGACCGCCGTGTTCAGGATCATGCCGTGGGTGGTCCGGCGGGCTCCCGCCAGCGACTCGGAGAGCTCGAGCGCGCCGACGCGGTCGCCGGGCACCGGCACCGGCACGCACGTGACGAGCACGTCCGCGTCTTCCCGAGGGAGCCTGTGCACGACCGACTGCCCTCGTGAGAGGGGCACGAGCAGCTCCGGCGCGAGCTGGGGCCGATGGGCGCCGTCCGCCTGCTCGTCGAGCCAGACCCACCGGAGGTCCACCTGCCTCTCGCGCTCGTTGGCGTCCTCGACAAGGCGCAGCGCCCGTGCGGGCCCTTCCGTGCGCCACACCCCCGTGATGGCGGCGGCCAGCGCGCGGCCCATCGCGTGATGGTCCCGCTGGACATCGTTCTCGAACGTCTTGGCCTCTCTGCGGATCTGCACGTAAGCGCTCAGCGCCAGCACAAGGAAAACCCCGAACACCAGGGCGAGCGTCAGCTTGCGCGCCAGCTTCATGCCCGACGTCGTAGCGCAGGTGGAGCACGGCGAGCCATCGCCGCTCGACGCCGCCGCAAAGTACGACATGCCGCATTTTGCGGCACAGGCGATGGCCCGCGCGCGGGCCGTGCGGGCCGTGCGGGCCGTGCGGGCCGTGCGGGCCGTGCGGGCCGTGCGGGCCGTGCGGGCCGTCAAAGAGCGCTCTCCTGCGGAGCCCGGTGGGCAGCTTCGATGGGACCTGTTACCGCGGCCCGGCGGGTGATTTCTCTGGGCAGCAGAACAGGTGATCTGGCACCAGCATGGCGCAGCCGTCTTTCCAGGGGTCGTCAGGCGCGTAGTCCGTCCGGTTCTCCGCAGGATAGAAGTACGCTCTGGGCTTCGCTGGATCTGCACAGGCGCTGTCGCGCTCCGGCGCTGCCTCGCGGCCCTTCGGCGCGCCGGTGACCCTGGAGCAGGCGGCGAGCGCGGCGCCCGCCACGAGGAGCGCGAGGAGCGCGGCGACGGGCCTGTGCATCCACGGCGACGAGCGACCGGGCTGCCGCCGCGGACATGGCTGTTGTCGAGAGCTGCCCGTCGTCGGGCCCTCCGGGGGCATGGACATCAACGGGTGCATCGGGCCTGCGCGGGGTCTGATTTCAAGTACATGCAGGCTGTCGGAGCGCAGCCGAGGCCCGCACAGGCCGCTTCGAAGCTAGGGTAGCAGCAGCCGGCGGCGAAGACCTCGCTGTCGGCGCAGTCGAAGAAGCTCTGAGCAGGTCGGGCCGGAGCCGCGCATCGTGTCGGCTTGGTGGGCGGCGTGAGGTCCGCGCTGGGCGCGTGACCGGAAGCAGGGCTCTGGTCGGGATCGGACGTCGGCGCGCCGGCGGTCGCGGGCTCGGGCTCCGGCGCCGGCCCCGGCTCGGGGGCCGCCGCCGGGCCGGGCCCCAGCTCTGCCATCGAGCCAGGCCCTCGGCCGGGCGGAGCGTCCGGGGTCGCGGCCGAGGTCGTCGGGCTCGGCGTGCTCGTGCAGTGAACGAGGAACAGAAGAAGCGAGAGCGACCGTCCGAGAGCGAGCGCGTGGACCGCTGCGATCTTCCGCTTCATCAAGGGAGCATCGCACGATGGCCTGCGCGAAACCAGGGAAGCCCGCGTCGTGCGCGCGCTCGTTCAGCCGCCAGGGCGGCCCCCCGCGCCGGCGACGTCGGTCAAGGCATAGTGCCTCATCTCCTGGATGCACGCGTAGAAGGGCTTCACCTTGGCGAAGAATGACGGGAACGACGCCTCCTTGCGAAACCCCTGGAGGTGGCCGTCCAGCGAGTCCCAGCGGATGCGGACGACGAAGCTCGCCGGCTCCTCGATGCACCGGGAGATCTCGTAGTCGAGGCAATGCTCCGAGCCGCACAGCTCTGTCGCCGCGGCGCGATAAGCGGACAGGAACGCCTGCTCCTGCTCTGCGGGGATCGTGTAGCGAATGTACTCGATGATCATGGCAGCTTCCTGGGTTGGGGGGCCTGGGGGCGCCGTGCGGCAGCACGAGCCATCCGGAGACCAGAGATACGCGTTGGCGGATCGATCGTCGAATCGACAATCGGTGAACCGATCCATCGACGATGCCTATGGGTCGGCGTGTTATCCATCGACCATGCGCTTGCAGTCGGTGGACACCCATCTTGTCGTGGCCTTGCACGCTCTGCTCCAGGAGCGGAGCGTCACGCGCGCCGCGCGCCGCGTCGGCGTGACGCAGCCCTCGATGAGCCACGCGCTTTCACGGCTGCGCGCCCATTTCGGGGACCCGTTGCTCGTCCAGGTGGGCAAGCAGATGACGTTGAGCGAGCGAGCGCGGGACCTTTTGCCGAGAACAGCCGAGGCCGTCGAGCGGCTCGAGCAGGTCTTCAGCCAGGTCGAGCGGTTCGACCCGAGGCGCTCGACCCGCACGTTCCGCCTCGTCGCGACCGACAACCTGGAGCTGCTCGTGCTCCCGCCGTTGACAAGGCTCCTCGCCGCCGAGGCGCCGCACGTCAACCTGCGGTGCCGCAACATCCCGCCCGATTTCGCCGAGCTCCTGCGCCGCGGCGAGCTCGACGCCAAGCTGGGGCGCGGCGGGCCGGTGCCCGACGGATGCCGGTCCACGCGGCTCGCGGCCGAGCAGCTCGTCTGCGTGATGCGACGGGGCCACCCGGCCTCCCAAAAGGCGCTCACGGCGGCGCGCTACGCTGCCTGCGAGCACCTGATGATCTCGCCGCACGGAGAGGACCACAACGTCATCGATCAGGAGCTGGCAGCGCGAGGGCTGCGTCGGCGCGTGACCCTGACCGTGTCGCATTTCCTTGTCGCTCCGTTCATCCTCTCCGGCTCCGACCTGCTGCTCACCGTGTCCGCGCGGGTCGCCGAGGCGCTGGCCCGGAAGCTCGAGCTCGTGGTGCGGCCGTGTCCGCTCAAGGCGAGGGGCTACACGCTGACGCTCGTCTGGCCGGAACGCTGCGAGGGCGACGAGGGCCACAGCTGGCTTCGCGCCGCCATCGAGCGCGCCGTCGCGTGCGAGCCGGTCGCGGGCCTGGGCAAAGGCGGTTGAGGACCTGCTCGTGAGGCGCGGCGGGAGCTCCTCCGTCAGCGCTGGTCCAGGCCGGATCGTGATGGGGCCGGCCTGCCACGCAGCGTGGGCCCGCGGCGACACCGGCCTCCGGCGCGGTGTGGGTTTTCCGGGCGGCGCTCCGCGGCATGTGCCGTGCTCCTCGGGCCGGCATGCCGCGCTCCCGACTCGCCACGTCGATCGCTTTGCTTGCGCTCATCGCCGGCTGTGCAGCCCGCCCGCAATCGGCCCTTCCCGTTTCCCTCGAGGTCCCGCCCGCTCCTGCCCCGCGTTCGTTCGAGTCGAAGGGCGCCGTGGACGCCGCGCTCGGCGGGCCGCTCCTGGTCTGGGGTCGCCCGGGCGATGGGCCGCCGACGACATGGCACCTCACCGAGGATGGCGCGGTGATCCGCGAGGAGCCCGGGATCGTCGTGGCGACCGGTCGGGGGGAGTGGCGCTGGGAGGTGCGCGAGGTAGAGGTGAAGACCTCGGCCTGCGACTTCGGTCCCGGGGAGACGCGCGAGCCGGGCGAAGGCACCGCGAGCCGCGCGGAGCTCGTGCTGCGCGGGACGGGCGTGCGCCAGCAGGTGGTCGCGCCGTCGGACGCGGACGGGAGCAACGTGCTCCAGCACGAGGCGGAGGCGATCGGGAGCATCGGGCCGTACCTGTTCATCGAGGAGCGGACGTACAGCGACGCGTGCGGCGCGCACGGCTTCGTGGGCGTGGGGTTCATTGTGTGGGACGCCGACAAGGGGGCGATCGTCGACCTGCTCGCCGAGGTGTCCAGCGTGCCGGCGCTGCAGCGCGAGGCCGAGGCGCTCCTCGACGAGGACGAGGACGACCCGGAGGCCGCCCGGCAAGAGGAGGACGCGCCGGAGCTCGTGCAGGTCGCGCCCGCCTACGACGCGCGGGGGGCGCTCCGGCTGACCGCGAAGCTCGCGCGCTCCGCCTGTTATGCCTGCGGCGACGGCGCGTGGAGCTCCTACACGCGCTCGGCGGTGGTGCCCACCAAGAAGGCGCCGGAGCGCCTCGCAGCGTGGGCGTCCCCGCCGCCCGGCATGCAGAGCTTCCTGGCGCAGCACCCGGGCGTCACGCTCGGCGGCTGGTCGCGGGCTGGCCGGGGGGAGTGAGCCGAGCGAGCCCCGCTGGCCCGATCGGATGCGCAACAAGGGCGGTGCGCGGAGCGCCGTTGGCCGGGCCTCGCGTCAGAGCAGGTCGTCCAGGTCGTCCATGGCCTGCGACAGGTCCTCGCTCATTTCCTTCAGCTTCTCGCGGTCCTTCTCGAGCAGCACCGCCTGCGCCGCGCGCGCCTTGTCCCCGAGCTTCCGCGCGGCGAGCACGTTCTCGAGCAGGTACCGCCGCTCGGTCGCGCCGAGCGCCGCGAACGCGCGCCGAAGGACCGGGAGCGTGTCCTTGAAGCGCTCGGGCGGGATGCCCCCGAGGAACGCGTCGAGCGCCTCGACCACGGGGCGGCTCTTCACGAGCACGAGCGCGTTCACCTCGAGGAAGCCGGCCAGGAACGACGCCGCCGCCTCGGGCGGGGCCGCGCTCCCGATCCGCAGGCCGACGATCCTCGCCACCTCGGCATCGTCGATCACCTGCGCCAGGTAGAGCAGCCCGCACGCGAGGCCCGACGCCGTGGGGTTCACCACGTCGCTGTCCACGAGCCCCCGCGCCGCCTCGAACCACGCCGCGCGGTCGACGATCGGCTGCGAAAGCGCCACGTCGTGCAGCGTGCGCAGCGCCTCCTTCGCCGGGGCGACGGCCTCGTCGCTGCCCGTGCAGCCCCCGTGGACGCGCAGGACCGCGCGCGCGAACGTCTTCTCCAGCATCGTCGCTATCACCCCGTCGCCGAGCGACGACAGCGACCGCGACGACCCGAACGACGCGAGCCCCGCGAAGGCGCGGCACGCCCGGGCGAGCGACGGCAGATCGCTGTCGCCCGCGGCGAACCGGTCGCACGCCTCGAGCGCCGAAGCCGCCGCGCGGGCGCTCGACGCGAGCACGGCGTTCAGCAGCACGTCGGCGGCCTCGCCGGTCGTGTGGCACGCCGCGAGATCCTCCTCGAGCAGCCGCGTCGCCACCTGCTCCAGCGTGTCGCCGAGGACGATCTTCTCGACAAGCGCAACGTCGGTCGCGGGCGTCCACTGCGCCTCCCACGTCTCGCTCAGCTGCCGGAGCAGCTCGTCCGGCGGCAGCTCGCTCGCCGCCTGCCCGCGCCGCTGCCCGCGAGCGCCAGCGCCGCCGCGCCCGGCCGCTCTGGTGCCGGCGTACGCCGCGTAGGGGATCTTCGCGATGCGGAGCCGGTGCAGGAGCACGCTCGTTCCGACCTCGACCTCGTTCGTGAGCGACAGCCGGAACGACTCGGGCGCGTCGGTGGCGGGCAGCCTGCGCTCGCGCACCTCGCGCCAGAACTCCTCCTGGAGCGAGTTCTTCCCGATACTGCCCCCGACGCGGCCCACGTTGCGCCCGATGACGGCCGGCCAGAGGAAGCCGTCGACGTGCGTGGCGTCGCCGCGGCACATCGTGGCGATCGTCGCCTCGCGCACCTCGTCGAGTCCGGGCTCCGCCTTGCCGCGGAGCTCGGCGAGCGAGACCGCGAGGCGGAAGGCCTCGATGGTGTCGGCGAGCGAGGCCATGAAGCCGCGGAGGCGGAGGTGCTCGGTGAAGTCGATCAGCACCTCCAGCGTGGCGCGCCGGAAGTCGCCGCCGGCGTCGTGCGCGCGCTGGTAGTACTGCGGCGCCCTGTTGCCCGCGCCGTAGCCCATCTGCTCGGAGAGCCGGGGGAAGCTGAAGGGGATGAGCGTCACGGCGCACGGCACCGGGGCCGGCAGCCGCGCCTCCAGCGCCGGATCGACGTCGCGCGCCGCGAACGCCGCCGCGTGCGCCGCGCCGAGCACGGCCGCGACCTCGTGCGGGGCGAGGTCCGACCCCATGCGCTCGAGGATGCTCCGCGCCATGTACGCGTCGCGCGCCCGGTGGACCAGCCGATCCCCGTCGCCGCGCACGAGGTCCGCGTACGCGAGCAGGGCCTCGCGGAACGGCCCGGGATCGTAGCGGGGCGCCTCGAACGAGGCCTCCCAGAACTCCTCGAACGAGCGGAAGCCCCGGGCGCGCGCGCACGCCGCATAGATGCTCTCCTGCTCCCCCTCCGCGCTGGCCGGCCCGCCGCCGCCGTCGTCCCCTGCGCCGTCGTCGTCCGCGTGGCCGCCGTGCTCGCCGTGCGCGCCGTCCTCGCCGCGGTCCGCGTCGATCTCGCGCTCGTGCCCGCCCGGATCGTCTGCGTCGTCGTGGCCGACCAGGGCGCCGTCGAAGGGCGCGAGCGTCGTGCCGACGGGGATATCGATGAGCTCGACGCGCACGCCGTGCTCGAAGGCCCATTTCACCGCGACGTACTCGGGCGAGTAGGCGGCGAACGGCCACAGGGACGACGCGGGCTCGCCGTCGGTGCGGTAGCCGAGGATCGCCACGGGCGGGACGGTCTTCGGATCGACGAGCGCCTCGAGGAGCGAGGTGGCGTCGCTCGGGCCCTCGACGAAGATCGCCTTCGGGCGCACCTCGTCGAGGTAGGCGCGCAGCGTCGCGCTGGAGCGCGGCGAGTGGTGGCGCACCGGGAAGAGGTGGACGGCGGCGAGCCGGTCGAGGTCCATGGGGATCCTTCAGGTCGCGAGGCGCTTCTTGGCGGCGGCGTAGAACTCCTTCCAGAGCCCTGCGCGCCCCTTGGCCACCGTCTCGCAGTACTCGCGGACGGCCTTCAGGTCGTCGCCGCCCTCCTTGCTCACGGCGCCGAGCAGCGAGCGGGTGAGGTCGTCGGCGGTCACCTTCCCGTTGCCGAAGTGCTGGGCGAGGATGCCGCTGTTGAAGAGCACGCTGATGGCCTCCGCGGTCGACAGGACGGAGCCCGGGGCCTTCACCTTCGTCTTGCCGTCCTTTGTGACGCCGGCGCGGAGCTCCTGGAAGAGCGTGACGAGCAGCTTGGCGAGCTCGGCGGGCGGCTCGACGCCGATCTGGTAGTCGCCGCGGAGCTCGGCCTCGCGCTTCTGCACGATGCGGATCTCCTGCTCGAGGTCGTCGACGACGGGGACGGTGATGAAGTTGAAGCGGCGCTTGAGCGCGGCGCTCATCTCGTTGACGCCGCGGTCGCGGGTGTTGGCGGTGGCGATGAGGTTGAAGCCGCGCTGTGCGGGGACGACCTGGTCGAGCTCGGGCACGGCGATCTGCTTCTCGGACAGGATGGAGATGAGCGCGTCCTGGATCTCCGACGAGGTGCGGGTGATCTCCTCGAAGCGCGCAAAGCGCCCGTCGCGCATGGCGCGGAGGATGGGCGAGGGAACGAGCGCCTTCTGCGAGGGCCCTTCCGCGAGGAGCAGGGCGTAGTTCCAGCCGTATTTGACGTGCTCCTCGCTGGTGCCAGCGGTCCCCTGGACGACGAGGGCGCTCGTGCCGCTGATGGCGGCGGAGAGGTGCTCGGAGAGCCAGCTCTTGGCGGTGCCGGGCTCGCCGACAAGCATGAGGGCGCGGTCGGAGGCGAGGGTCGCGAGGGCCACCTGCACGAGCGAGCGATCGCCGATGTACTTGGGGGTGATCGTGACGCCGCCGACGGGTTTGTCGCTTCCGAGGATGTAGGTCTCGACGGCCCTCGGCGAGAGGCGCCACCCGGGCGGCCTCGGCGCCGTGTCGTTGGCGGCGAGGGCCGCGAGCTCGTTTTCGTACTTTGTCTCGGCGGGCTGGCGGAGGTCGCTCATGGGTGGCGCAGGAGGTTACCGCAGAACGCGGTGGAGGGCGGGGGAGAGTAGGCGCGAGCGAATTCGATCCCCCTGGATCACGTGTGGGTCCCGCCGGGAGACGAGAAGCTGCTTGTTCATGAGCGTCGCTTGACGCTGTGTCTGCTCGCGCCGGATCCTGACCTCGACCCGGCGCCGCTTGCACGGGTGACGTGCAATCGAGGGGCACCGGAGGAGAGGCGGCGGACGATGAGGAGCGAGAGCCGTGGACGAGGCGCGTGGAGCGGGGTGATCGCAGCGGTCGTCCTTGCCGGCGGCTGCGTGGCTGCGTGCAGTGCCGATCCCGAGCAGCTCGGTCGTCCCCGCAGCGCGAGAGGCCGCAGCGGGGCTGGCGGGGGCGATACGGGCGACGGCGCGGCGGGCGGCGGCGGGGCTGGCGGGGGCGATACGGGCGGCGGCGGGGTTGCCGGGGGTGCAATCGGCGACGGGATCGAGACGGGAAGCGCGGGCGCCGGGGTGCCGGCGGGGTCTCGCAGCTGCGGCTCAGGGGAGCAGGCGACGAAGGCGCTGTGCGGACCCGAGCGCATCAGTTGCTGTGACAGCAGGCTCGTTCCGGGCGGCACGTTCAATCGGCGGTTCGATGGTGTGAATTTCACCGACGACTCCCATCCGGCGACGGTGAGCAGCTTTCTCCTGGACACCTACGAGGTGACCATGGGGCGCTTTCGTGCGTTCATCGAGGCCGGACAGGGGACGCAGGCGAGCCCGCCCGAGGTCGGCGCGGGCGAGCACCCGGAAGTCCCGGGGAGCGGCTGGTCTGCCGAATGGAACCAATGGCTCAAGAAGGACACAGCGGCGCTGAGGTCTTCGCTTCGCTGCTATGTAATGTCGGGGCAGGCGATGTGGAGCAATGAGGCCGGGCCGAACGAAGACCTACCGATAAACTGCATCACCTGGCCAGAGGCCTTCGCGTTCTGCGTGTGGGACGGGGGGCGCCTCCCGACAGCCACGGAGCTGAACTACGCGGCTGCTGGCGGCGACGAGCATCGGGAATATCCGTGGGGCCAGGGGTTCGACTCGAGCCGCACGACCCATGATTGCCTCGGGGACGGGAGCATTGCGGGGGACTGCAGGCTGAGCGACATCCTCCCTGTCGGATCGAGGCCGGCGGGCGCAGGGCGATGGGGACAGCGGGATCTGAGTGGGAGCGTGTCGGAGTTCACACGGGACTGGTCGGGCGAGCTCCCGGTGCCGTGCGTCGATTGCATCGTTCTGGAGCGCCCCTCGGCGGGTCCCTACTTGCAGATCCACGGCGGGAACTATGAGCAGAGCGCGTCTTTTCAGCGAGCGGTCAGCAGCGACAGCTACCGATACCCGACTCGCTCCGGCTTGATCGGCGTCCGGTGCGCGAGGACCCCGCCACCTGAGCCACAGGTGGAGTGAGATCTGACCTCACGCCATCACAGCACGTCGTCGACAATGTGATCGAGCTCATCCTGTGGAAGGCCGGGATCAGGCACGCGCCGCCCGAGCTGCTCGATCTGCTCGACCGCTGGATACCTGAGGTTCCTCAAGTCGGTCGCGTTCACCTGGGTGTGGCCGTTGAACTGCCGAAAGTGCGTATCCACGAGGGTCGAGTTCAAGAAGGCAGCCAGTCCGCGCGCGATCAGGGCCGGCAGCCCCTTGCCGTTTCGATGGATCACGTTGAGATGGTTCTCGAACCCGATCCTGCCTCCCGGAGCGCTCTCGGGCGTGAAGAGGGCGGCGACGACCCGCCGCCTCTCCTCCTTCGACGAGAAGCGCTTGACGAGCACATAGCTCCCCCTGGGCATCCAGAGATCGGCCGTCTCTGGCGCGTGGACGAGGGCGTTCGGCTTCTTGCCGCGTTTGGGCCAGCGAACGACGCCCGACGCGAAGTGCGTCGGGTAGATCAGCGGACCGGTGCTCTCGTCGGGCTCCTGCCGCAAGAACTCGCGCGCTCGGAAGTCGACGACCTTTCCCGTCGAGACGCCCACGTTCAAGTCCGTCAAGCGGGATGGCATGCGGGCGAACGTGGCGGCGACCCTCTCCCCGGCGTCGTCCGGCACCACATGGATGAACAGCTCGGGATCTCCAGGCAGGACGACATCGTCGAACGGCACGGAGCGTACGGACAGCAGCCCGCCCTCCGGGCCGCGCGACGACGAGATGGTGATGGGACTGCGCCCGGCGCCCTTGACAGCATGAACGATGACGTTCTCTTGAAGGACGTCGTCGTCCGCGAACGCCGCTTTGCGCGACTCGAAGACGTGCATCCTCCGCAGCGACATCTCGCGGAAGAACAGCGCCCGGAACGGCCGAAAATAGGGGCCGTTGCAGAAGCTCCGAGGGGTGATCGCGACGAGCTCCCCGCCCGGCTCCAGGAGGAGGATCGCGAGAGCGAGAAAGGCCGTGTACAGGTTGCTGGTCTCGATGCCCACGCGCCGCAGCGCCGACCTGGCCTCGGAGCCCGAGCCGAGCTTCTTGTACGGTGGATTCAGTATCGCGTGCGTGAACGAGCGCGGCAGGTTCGGGCGAGCCTCTCGGCCGTCGAGCCGCTCGACGGCCGATCGGATGAAGTCGGCCTCGAGGATGTGGGCGGTGAGCTCGATCCCGGCACTAGCGCACTCGTCGCGACACTCCCGCGCAGTCCGGCGCAAGTACGCTGCGAGTCGCCGGTCGATCTCGAAGCCCGTCGCGCGGATCGCGGTCGGGCGCACCCTGCGGGCGCAGGCCTCGGCCGTGAATGCCGCGAGGAGGCTGCCCACTCCGGCGCCGGCGTCCAGAACACGAATTTCCCCGCAGGACCGCTCGAACAGCGACGCCATGAAGGACGCCACCGGCGGCGGCGTGAGGAACTGACCCAGCGCGGACCGCGTGCGGGGGTCCAGCGCTCGAGCGGCTTCGATGCGGCGGAGGTCGACGCGGTCGAGGAGCGGCGGCCGGGCGACCGCCTCGAGTCTCGCGGGCCGACGCATCGGTGATGTGGCTACCGCAGTTGGGGCGTCGAGCCAACCGTGGCCGGGCGGCAAACGCCCCGGGGGCGCCTCGCCAGCAAGGCGACGTTCGCAACGATCGAGCTCGACGCGCGCCGGGAGACCTCCGGCTGTCGCTCGGAGGCCTCATCGCCGCCGCAGAGGCGCGCCCTTAGGCTGCCTGTTGCCGCGGCTCTCCCTCGGCCAGCGGCGGGATCCCGAACCGCTCGCGCACCTCGTCGAGCGGCAGGCGGACGACGTCCCAGAAGTCCCAGCGATCGCTCAGATCGACCTTGCAGGCCGCGCCGCGCGCCACCGCGCGCAGGACCCTGTGCGCGTCGAAGAGCCCCACCTGCGGCGCGGCGACGGGCGTGATCTGGATCCCGAGGTGGAAGTGCAGGATCACGAAGAGCAGGAAGGCGAACCCGTCGCGCCGGATGAAGCCCGCCTGGAAGGAGCCCGCCTGGATCTCGCCCGCGGGATCCGTGTCGTACTCCGCGAGCACGTGGCCGAGATCGTGGAACACCATGCGCTCCGGGATCGCGTCGCGGCTCTCGCCGGGGAACAGGAAGCCGCGCGCGGTGCAGTGCTCCCAGAACACCCGGCCGAACGTGCCCTCGGGCAGGAGCCCGAGCTGCTTGTAGCGGAAGGCCCGCGAGCGATCCTCGACGCCCGCGCGGAAGAAGGGCCCGACGAGCTCGCGCACGCCGGCGAGGCCGTCTTTCCTGAGGACCTCGCCGGCGAACGCGCCGAAGAGCCGGCGCCTCACGGCGGCCTTGGCGAGCCCCCTGTGGCCGCGCGCCACGAGGCGGAGCACGTCCACGCCCTGCTCGCGCACGCCGAGCGCCCCGGCGAGCGCCTCGATCGCATCCACCTCGGCCACCGTCACCTCGCCGTCCGCCATCGCGATCACGAGCGCCAGCTGCACCAGCCGCTTGCGCCGGTGCGGATCCGGGATCGCGCGGGCCACCGCCTCGGGCGCGAGGCGCGGCAGCGCGTCGACGTCGGCGCGGACCCCGTGCAGGGCCGCGAGCTCCTCCAGGACCGCGCGCTGCTTCGGGTCGAAGCGCGCGAGCGCGCCGTCGGCCAGGGCCACCTCCCGGAGCGCGCCGAGCGCGGCCGGGATCTCATTCGACAAGAACACCACGATATCCATGCTGACCTCCTCTTCACACAAGGGGTTTCACGCACGACGTCCCGCGAACGGCTCACTCTCGCTGGAACGCGCTGATCGCCGACAGGATCGCCGCCGAGATCTCCGGCGGCAGCGACCTGGCCGTCTCCAGGATCACGCGGACCCGCTCCACGCTCGCCTGGTCGACGAAGCGGCGGCCGAGCGGCGTGAGGGCGAGCGTCCTCGCGCGGCGGTCCTCGGGATCCTCCTGCCGCGCCAGGAGCCCCCGCTGCACCAGGCCGTCGACGAGCCGGCTCCCGGCCGAGGCCGAGAGCCCGAGCGACGTGGCGAGCGCCGTGACGCGCACCGGGCCCTCCTGATCGACGAGGTGCAGCGCGGCCACCTGCGCCACGCTGAAGTCCTCCTCGTGCAGCGCGCGCGCGAGCTCCGCGATGATGCGCGAGAACATCATCCGCGTGAACCGCTCGACCGGCGAGCCCAGGGTTCGTTGCTTAGTCACAATATTGTCTATTACGCATTAGTTGCTTGAATGCAAGTAGTTGCCGACGCGATCGCGCGAACGCCAGCGCGGGTCCGTCCGCCGCGGAGGGCGGGCAGGCGCGCCGGTCGCTCCCGTGCGCCGGTCATCTCGGCGCGCCGGTCACTTCCGTGCGCCGGTCGCTCCCGTGCGCCGGTCATCTCGGCGCGCCGGTCACTTCCGTGCGCCGGTCACTCCCGTGTGCCGGTCATCTCGGTGCGCCGGTCGCTCCCGTGCGCCGGTCATCTCGGCGCGCCGGTCACTTCCGTGCGCCGGTCACGTGGACCTCGCGGAGGCGCGCCCGCGCCGCCGCGTAGTACGGCTCGATCTCCTTCGCCGCCGGCGTGCCCCAGAGGTTCTTCCGCTCCTCCGGATCGCTCGCCAGATCGTAGAGCTCGAACCGGGCGCCGCCCGAGATCGTCAGCTTCATGTCGCCGCGGAGGAACGACCGCCGCGCGTCGTTGTAGGGCCCGGCCGGCATGTCGATCAGCACGTCGCGCGCGTGGGGCTGCTCGCCAGGGGCGAGGAACACGTCGGGCAAGAGCGACGCGCCCGACAGGAAGTCGTCCGCGGGCGCGCCCTCGGCAGGCCCCGGCACCCGCATGAGATCGAGCAGCGTCGGCGCGAGGTCGATCAGGCTGCGCCGCGCCGAGACCCGCGACGGCGCCGCGCCCGGCACGTGGACGAGCAGCGGCACCCGCACGAGCTCCTCCCAGAGCTCGAAGCCGTGGCGGAACATCTTGTGCTCGCCGAACGCCTCGCCGTGATCGCTCGTCACGACGATCGCCGTGCGCCCGCCGAAGGGCGCCGCCGCGATCGCGTCGAGCAGCCGGCCGATGTTCCGGTCCGTGAAGGCCACCTCGCCGTCGTAGAGATCCCGCTGCGAGGCCGCGCCGAAGCCCGCCACGTCGTCGTGCCGGAGGTAGTCGGCGTGCGGGTCGAGGTAGTGCACCCACAGGAAGAAGCGCCCGCCCGTGTTCTCGGGCGAGCGGATCAGCCGCAGCGCGGCGTCGGTCAGCGCGGCGCTCGTCGCCTTGTTGTCGACGTCCCAGGGCGCGCCCTCGGGCGGCGCGGCGGACATGTCCACCACGTCGAAGCCGCGATCGAGCCCGCCGAAGCTGCCGAAGTAGCGGTGCCCGTGCACGCTCATCGTGCGCACCCCGGCGCGCTTCAGGCGCTCGGCGACGAACGTGTCCTCCTCGCCGAACTTGTTGAAATGACCCCAGTTTCTGTGGGTCTCGCTCCCGTACTTGCCGATGAGCATCGGGCCGACGCTCTTGCCCGTGTAGGACGCGAGCGAGTACGCGCGCTCGAACACCGTGGAGCGGGCCGCGAGGCCGTCGAGGTTGGGCGACACGGGCCGCGGGTTGCCCGCGTAGCCGAGGTCCCAGCGGAGCGTGTCGACCGTGACGAGGACGACGTTCAGGTCCGCCGGCAGGCGCGCGGCGGACGACCCGCGCGAGTCGGCGAGCGAGGCCGCCGTGGGCGCGGGGGCGAGCGCGGCGAGCGCCGCGGCCGTCAGATCGCCGCCGGAGCAGTCGTCGTCGACGCCGTTGTCGAGGATCTCCTCGGCCAGCGGGTGGACGCGCGCGTCGTGGTCGTCGCAGTCCCCGCCGCCGAAGAGGGCGGCCGCGCGGTCGCCGTCGCGATCGGCGGCGCGGCGCAGGACCGCGAGGCTCTTGCCCCCGACGGGCGCGCCGCGCTCGATCGCCTGCGCCACCGCGGGCTCCTCGTTGAGCGCGGTGGCGGCGCGCGCGGTGAGCGCGAGCGGCAGGAGCGCGGCGAGGAACGCGACCGGCGCGCGCACCGTCCGGACCGCGGCCTGCCCGAGGAAGGCGGCGAGCGCGACGACGAGCAGGAGCGCCGGGGCGCGCAGATCGAGCTCGGGGCGCTTGAAGATGCCGTAGACGCCGAGGAAGCCGCCCTCGCCGGAGACGCCGCCCGTGGCGACCCCGAACGCGAACAGGGCCGCGGCGATCCCGAGCGCGACGCCGCCCGTGACCGCCGGGTCGACGCACGCGGGGCGGCCGTCGCTGGCGTTGGCGAGCGCGCGCCTGAGCGGCGGCGTGAGGGCGAGGACGGCGAGGCCTGCGATGAGGCCGAGGCCGAGCGCGCCCGCGGCGACGGCGGTGCCGACGAGGAGCGGCGCCGCCTCGAGGCCGAGCAGGGCGCGGGCGAGGTGCGCGCAGAGGGTCATCCAGAAGAAGGCCGCGAGCACCGCGAGCGGCACGAACGCCGCGACGTCGGCGGGCCGGCCGATCGCCCGCACCCGCAGGGCGCCGATGAGCGTGGCCGGCGACGGCGGGCCCGAGGGGTCGACCACGATCGCGGAGACGCCCGCGAGCAGGCCGACGACGAGCGCGACGGGGGCGAACACCCCCATGTCGGCGAGGTAGGTGGCGAGCTGGAAGGCGGCGTCGTCGCCGGCGCCCGCCGTGGCCCACCCGGCGTCGAGGGACGCGGCGACGACGCCGAAGACGCTGGCGCCGAGCGCGCTCCTGGCGAGCCGCCCCGCCCACGCGCGGGCCAGCGTCGGGACCGCGGGGCCCGGCGGGCTCGAGGCTCGCTTCACGCCGGGCCTCGCTTCCGCGCCATGGGGTGAGCGGCGTCGTAGACCTTGAGCAGGTGGTCGATCGAGACGTGCGTGTACCGCTGCGTGGTCGCGAGCGAGGCGTGCCCGAGCAGCTTCTGGATGGCCCGGAGGTCGGCGCCGCCGTCGAGCAGGTGGGTCGCGCACGTGTGCCGGAGCGCGTGCGGGTGCAGATCGGCCCGGCCGGCGCCGAGCGCGCCGTAGCGCTGGACGAGCGCCTGGACGCGGCGCACCCCGATGCGCGCGCCGCGGCGGGACAGGAAGAGGGCGCGAGGGTCGCGGGCGCCGGTCGTCGGGTCCGTGAGCTCGTCGCGCCGCTCGAGGTAACGCTCGATCGCGGCGAGCGCATGCGAGCCGAGCGGGACGATCCGCTCCTTGTCGCCCTTGCCGACGACGCGCACCGCGGCCCTGTCGGCCGGGCGCCGGTCGACGTGGGTGAGGTCGAGCCCGCACAGCTCGGAGACGCGCAGGCCTGCGCCGTAGAGGGTCTCCAGCATGGCGCGGTCGCGGAGCCCCTCGGCCGTCTCGGCGCCGGGGATCTCCATGATCTCGGCGGCGGCGTCGACATCGAGGAAGGTGGGCAGCGGGCGCCGGACCTTGGGCAGGGCGAGCTGGGCAGCCGCGTTCTTGTCGACCTCGCCGCGCCGCTCCAGGTAGCGGAGCAGGGCGCGGGCGGCGCCCACCTTGCGCGCGATCGAGGCGGGCGCATGGGTGCGCGCGAGCGAGCCCAGCCAGCTGCGCAGGAGGAGGATGTCCAGGCCGTCCACGGCCGGGGCGTCGCCCCCGATGGGGGCGTCGTGGTGGGGCGGAGCTGTGCCGGCGGCGGTTGATGCCGTGCCGGCAGCCGGAGCTTTGCCGGTCGTTGATGCCGTGCCGGTCGTTGATGCCGTGCCGGCGGCCGGGGCCTTGCCGGCGGCCGGGGGCTTGCCGGCGGCCGGAGCCTTGCCGGCGGCCGGAGCCTTGCCGGCGGCCGGAGCCTTGCTGCGCGCCGGCGCGGGGCGGTGATCGGCGTTCGCGGCTGCCTTTTCGCGAGCGAAGTGCGCGAGCTGCTCGAGGTCGCGCCGATACGCAGCCACGGTGTGGCGCGAGGCCCGCCGCTCGGCCGTCAGGTAGGTCAGGAAACGCGCGATCGCCTGCTCCAGCGTGGGCCCGCCGGATCGATCGCCGCTCCTCCGCGCATGCATCACGGGTTTGCCCTACCACCAGGACGCCGCGGCAGGCAAAGACTCGCCGGCGGTGGAGCTGGAGCGCCGCTCGTCCGCCGCCGCGCGCCGCTGCGCGGGGGCGGCACGGGAGGCAGGCGCCGGCCTGCGGGGGACCGCGGCCGCCAGGTTCCGCGGCAGGCCGAGGTCGCGGGGCGCGTCGCGCCACGCCCTGATAAAAACCGCTCGCCGAGGATCACCAGGGAACCACACCAGCCGGTGGTCGAGATGGCGCAGCTCCGCTCGCTCCCGGCTCCGCTGTCCGGGCCGATCTCTGATCTACGCTGTCGATCTGTGGCTCGGATTGCCGAACGAGGCGGCGAAGAGGGGCTGTTTCGACGCGTGAGATCTACGCCCGCTCGCTCGCTGCGCGCCAGCCGCTCAATCGCAATTGCCCGTGACGGACGGCGGCAGCGCGCGCTCGTGATCCCGATGTGGTTGCCGCTCGCGGTGTGATACGACGGCTTGCCCGGGGCCCGGGCGCATCAGGAGCATGAAATGACGAACGTTGCCGTGAGCGAGCCGGCCGTCGAGGCGCCGCCGAAGCTTTCCTTTGCTCAGACCATCAGGAGCCTGCCGCGCTCCTTCTGGATGGGCTGCACCATGGAAATGTGGGAACGGCTGGCTTACTACGGCGTGCGCGTCGTCATGCCCATCTACATCGCCCAGGCCGACGAGCCTGGAGGGCTCCACTTCAGCCAGCAGGACAAGGGCACCATTTACATGGTCTGGGCCCTCATCCAGTCGCTGCTCCCGATGATCACCGGCGGTTACGCCGATCGGTACGGCTACAAGCGCACGATCTTCATCACGGTGTGGCTGAAGATCATCGGTTATCTGCTGATGGCGACACAGCGGAGCTTCACCGGCTTTCTGCTCGGCGTCGTCATCCTCGCGACGGGCACGGCCCTCTTCAAGCCCGGGATCCAGGGCACGCTGGCCCAGTCGATGGACAAGTCGAACTCGTCGGTCGGCTGGGGTCTCTTTTACTGGCTCGTGAACATCGGCGCGGCGATCGGCCCGCCGCTCGCCGGCTACCTCCACGGCAAGGGCTGGTCGTGGGTCTTCTACGGCTGCGCCGCCATCATCTCCCTGAACTTCTTGATGCTGCTCACGTACAAGGAGGTCGACTCCGGCGCGGACAAGACCTCCGATGCATGGAAGGTCTTCAAGGACACGATCAAGAACATCTGGGACGCGCGGCTCATCACCGTGATCCTGCTGCTCTCGGGGTTCTGGCTGATGATGTACCAGCTCTGGGACCTGATGCCGAACTTCTACACGGACTGGATCAGCAGCACATCGTTCGTGCAGAACAACCCCTGGATCCCGACGTCGTGGCTCGACATGAAGGATCCGCGCGGGGTCCAGCTGAAGCAGGAGAACGTGCTCAACGTGAACTCGGTGAGCATCGTCCTGCTCCTCGTGCCCTTCTCGTACCTGGTGGCGAGGATGAAGGTGCTCTCGGCGATGACGCTGGGCATCCTCGTCGCCATCTTCGGCATCCTCGTCTCGGGGACGACGAGCTCGCTCTACGTCCTCTTCCTGGGCATCCTGCTCTTCTCCATCGGAGAGATGCTGACCGGCCCGAAGAAGAGCGAGTATTTCGCGCTCATCGCGCCGCAGGGAAAGAAGGCGCTCTACCTCGGCTACGTCAACATCCCGGCGGCGATCGGCCCCGCGATCGGCGCGCTGATGGCCGGGATCCTGTACGGGACCCGCGGCGAGAAGGCCACGCTGGCCCTGCGCTACCTCGCCGAGAAGACCGATCTCGCCAAGGGGAAGGCCTGGAATGGCGATGTGGCGTCGCTCTCGGATCTGCTCGGCGTATCGCGCCAGGACGCCTTCAAGACGCTTCAGGCGACGCTGCACATCGACGCCACCGAGGCCACGCGCCTGCTATGGGACACCTACCAGCCTTACGAGATCTGGTATTCATTCGCCGTGATCGGGGTCGTTTCGCTCGTGGGGATGCTGCTCTTCTCCCGGCGCTCGAGGCGGTGGAAGGACCTCGACGTGTGAGGCACGGCGTCGTCTGACGTCCACTCGCACGTCTACTCGCACGCCTCGCCGAGCACGTACCCGTGCTTGCAGATGCAGCGGCACTCGATCTCGAACTCGGGCTCGTTGCACGCCGGCCGGACCTGCCGCACCTGCTGCGCCGTCCGGCCCTCCCTGTCCTTCACCTGCACCACGATCTCGTAGTCGTGATCGAAGATGTCGCGCCCCGACCAGTGGTTCGGGCAGACTCCCACGTTCGCGAAGGTCGAGATGTCGGCGTCGACGCTCGCTCCCCAGCCGTCGCCGGTCGGCTTCAGGTTGACCGTCCTCGACTCCGACATCACCCGCCCGGACTCGGTGTCGCGGAGCGAGCCGGACAGCTGGACACCGCAGGCGCTCAGGTTCGTCGCGCGCACGCCCAGGAAGAGCACCCGCCCGCCCTGCGGCGGCATGATGATGTCTATCCCGTCGCCGTCGCTCACCGGGTGCGCCGCATCGCTCGAGTCGAGCGCGATGACCTCGACGCGGATGTCGGCGCCCTCCTCACCCAGGTACCCGAGCTTGCAGGTGTCCTCGACCGGCGGAGGATCCCCGCCGTCATCGGCGCACGCCGGCGCGGCGAGCAGCAGCGCAGCGAGCCCTCGGCTCGCCGCAGCAGGCCAGGCCATCAGCGGTCCCGCCCCTCCGGCGCCGGCGGATCGCCCCCGTCGTCCTCCGGCTCCTCCCGCGGGATCGGCGCGCGAGGGCGCCTCGTGGCGCCGAAGGAGCTCGAGCTGATCGGCGCCATCGTGATCGGCGCCGTCGCCCTCGAGTCGGACGTCGGGCGCTGGGAAAGCGCGTCGCCGCGCCACCTGCCGTCGACGTCCGCCTCGGCCCGCGCCGGCGCCTCGCCGGGCGGCGAGCTCCATTCATGGAGAGCGGCCTGCGGGAACGGCGTGCGCTCGGCCAGGTACGCCGCGAGCAGGCGATCGCGCTCGAGCTCTTCCGTGCTCGGCGGCGGGGGCGGATCGAGCGTCGGCAGCTCGTCGGTCCACGTCAGGTCCGCCTCGTCCAGGCTCGAGCCGGACCCGGCGCTGGAGAAGGCGCGCGGCGCGTTCCGCTCCGTCGGGACAGGCTCGGGGGCATAACTTGGCAGACCGCCCGGCGCGTGGCTGGAGGCGCGGGCCGGGATCGGGCTGGGGATACGGGCTGGCGTCGGGCTGGGGATACGAGGCGGCGCGTAGCCAGGGGCACGATCCGACGCGTGGCTCGAAGCACGAGGAGGCGCGTAGCCAGGGGCGCGGTCCGACGCGTGGCTCGAAGCACGAGGAGGCGCGTAGCCAGGAGCTCGGTCCGACGCGTGGCTGGGAGGACGAGGAGACGTGTAACCAGGAGCTCGGTCCGACGCGTGGCTGGGAGGACGGGGAGACGTGTAACCAGGAGCTCGGTCCGACGTGTGGCTGGGAGGACGGGGAGACGTGTAACCAGGGGCTCGGTCCGACGTGTGGCTGGGAGGACGAGGAGACGGGTAACCGGGAGCTCGGTCCGACGTGTGGCTGGAGGGGCGGGGCGGAGTGTACGTGGGCGCGTGATCGAGCCCGCTGGCGGGCGCGCGCTCGGACGCGAAGGAGGGGCTCCGCGAGGTCGGCGGCGGCCCAGGCGGCGGCGGATCGATGGTCGGCAGCTCGTCGTCCCAGTCCCAATCCTCCGGATCGACTCGGGAATCCGACCGGCGCGCCGACGCGCCGAGCCGAAGATCGCCCGACCTCCGCGACGCCGGGAACGCCGCCGGCGGGCCGATCGTCGGCAGCTGGCCCACGCCCTGGTCCCGCGGCGGCGCGTCGTCCCGGCGATCGAGCTGCCGCGACGGGCGCGTCGGCTCGGGCGCCGGCACGGAGTACCTCGTCGACGCGACCTGCCCGAACGGCCGCGAGTCCCTCGGCAGCCGCGGCGGCGGGGGGACCGCCATCGCCGCGCGCGCCGCCGCCGTCGAGGGAGGCGGCTGCGTCGAGATGAGGTTCTCGTCGCGACCCCGCTCGGCCGGCGGCGGGCGATCCGCGGGCGCGGCCTGCCGGGGCTGCATGCTGGTGGGCGACGCCCCCGCCTGCGCCGAGCCCGCGAGCGGCTTGCCCAGCCACGCCGCCTCCTTGCGCGCCTGCGCGGCGCGCGCGCCCTCCTCCGCCGCGCGGACCCCGCGCGGCGCGAGCGTGTCGCCCGGCTCCGTCGGCGGGACCTCGTCGCCGAAGAGCACCGGCGCGGCGGCCGTCACGCGCGACTCCACCCCCGCGGCGCCCCTCCCGGAACGGAAGCCGAACGCGGCGCGGATCGCCCGCTCGTGGTGAGGCTCGACCTCGACGGGCCGGACGATGAAGCACGGCTCCGCGCCCGGCGCCCGCTGCGACAGGTCGACGTCGAACGGCGCGCCGAGGAGGTGACCCTGCTCGTCGAAGAGGACGCGCACCGGCGGCTGCGCGAAGTGCGCGGGCGACGGCGGCGTCGAGAGGACGACCGCGAGCTCGCCGGTGCTCAGCTGGACGAACGTGCCGGTCGGGATGATGCCGAGCGCGCCGACGAGCAGCTTGCCGATCGCCCGGTCCGTCGCGCTCTCGGCGCCGTTGATCATGCGCTGGAGCACGGCGTCGAGCGACGACGCGCCGCCCGACGCGGTCTCGATCGTCGGGAACGGCGCCGTCCGGAGCTCCGTGAACTGGCGGGCGGCCGCGAGGATCCGCGCGAGCACCGTGGGGCTGCGCCGGCCGCCGTAGAGCGGGCCCTGCCGGCTGCCGTGCCGGAGCGAGAGCGCCTCGTAGGCGATCACCGTGCGCGTGATCGACGGCGCGTGCAGCTTGCCGAGCGCCGTCAACATGACGGCCGCGCTCGCGGGCAGCCGCTCCTTCTCATCGTCGCTCAGGCCGCGCTCGAGGAGCGGGCGCACGGCAGGCTCCCCGCCGTCGGCCGAGCCGGCGAGCACCCCCGTGAGCCGCAGCCGGCTCACGTCGTAGAGCAGCGCCGCCGTGACGAGGCTGCCGAGCATCCGCCGGTCGGTCGTGAGCTGCCGGGCGATGCCCAGCGCGACGATCGCCGTGGACACGCTGAGGCCCGCCTCGTCCGGGTCGGCGATCTTGCCCGCGGCGACCGAGAGCAGGAGGCGCGCGTCCTCCTCGGCCGCGGCGACGAGCTTCTGCGCGACGCGCTTCACCCGCTGCGGCAGGACCGCCTGGGAGGTGCGCAGGGTCGCGTAGAACGATCGCATCACGAGGATCGCCGCCGCGTAGGTGCGGCTGATCCGGCCGATGCGGGTGCCGTCGCCGTCGATGGCCCCGCCGGGGAACGGGTTCGTGAGCTTGCGGACCCGGACGCCCCGCAGGCTCGACTGGAGCAGCCGCGCGGCGATGCTGCGGTCGCGCTGGGCGTCGGCGAGGAGGCGGGCGAAGGCGGCGAGCTCGGCGCGGCGGACCGCCTTGTCGAGCACGAGCTCGGACACGTCGCAGGCCTCGAAGAAGCTGCCGAGCTCGAGGGCGACCTCGTACGTCTCGCGCGAGGCGCGGAGCATCTGGCCGTTGATGAAGAGGGTGTTGCCCGCGAACACGATCGTCGCGGCCTCGCTCCCCGACAGCTCGCAGTACTGGACGATGCTGTCGATCGCGGAGGGAACGAGCGACAGCACCGCCTGGTTCGAGTCGCTGTGCAGGAGGCACGCCTTCGCGAGCCGGTAGACCATCTGCACCAGGCCGAGCGCCGCGCGGCGCCGCACGTCGGCCTTCACGCCCGAGATCGCCGTGTCGCCGGTGGTCTCGTGGAGGTTGGCTTTCTCTTCGCTCACGGCTTTCTCCCGCCCCGGGGCGACGGGGACGGCCCTGGCTTCGTCGACGGCACCGCGCTGTTCGGCGCAGGCTCGACGGCCGTGCGGGACGGCGAGCCGAGCGGCAACGACGCGGGGCCCTGCCGCACGCTGTACGGCGGGCCGCTGGCGCTGGAGGGCGGGGCGGGGGACCTCGGCGGCGCGGGCGGGCGCGGCATCGACGGCGGCATCGGCGGCGGCGCGGCCGTCGGGGTGGACGACGAAGCCGCGGAGGGCGGCGGCGGCCCGCGCCGGCTGAACGGCACGGAGTTGGGAGGCGCCGCGGTGGAATTCGTCGAGGCGGGCACCGGCGACACGAGCGGCGGCCTGTAGGCGGATCGGCCGGCGTCGCCGCCGTTCGGGACCATGGATCCGGGGCGCGGGGTGCTCCACGGCTCGAGCTGGTCCGGCAGCTTGAGCGGCCCGGTCGGGCTCACGCGCCGGACCGAGACGGGCGAATACGAGCGCGCGGCGCGGGAGGGCGGCGCGCTCGCGTCCGGGTGCGCCGGCGCCGGCGGGCGCTCGCTCGGGCGGGTCGGCGCGACGAGGCGCGCGGCGATGGCGACCGCGGCGCGGGCGGCGGCGTCGCGCACCGGCGGCGTGTTCCACCAGCGCGGCTTTGTCGCCTCTTTGACCGCGCGCAGCGCCTCGTAGCTCCGCGCCTGGCAGAGGAAGTGCGCGGCCAGCTCGCGGGTCTGCTCGATCGCCTCGGACGGGATGAGCTGGCGCTTCTCGAGCAGCTCGATCGCGAGCTTCTCGGCCCGCGCGGGGTTCAGCTGCGCGACGGTCTCGAGCCACTGCCGCCGCTCCGCCGCCGAGAGGTCGTGGAACGACGGCGCCACGATCCGCCGTACGAGCGTCGGGCCCGCGGGGAGGACGCCGAGCTTGCCGATGAGGCGCAGCGCCTCGCAGCGCACCGGCGGCGCGGGGTCGTCGAGGAGCTTCTGGAGCTCCTCCCGGACGCGCTCGGCGGCGGAGCCCGCGCCGGGAGCGCCCTCGCCCACGGCGGCGTCCGGGAGCTCGGCGAGCGCGCTGATGCGCACCTCGACGTACGGGCTCGCGAAGCCGGCCTCCAGCGCGGCGAGAGCGCTCGGCGTCTTGAGCTGCGCGAGCAGCTGGAGGAGCGTCAGGGCGAGGGGGACCGGGGCGCGCGAGAGCAGGTCCCCGAGCTCGGCCTCCCGGCCGGGCGCCCACCGCCGCATGTACGCGAACAGGATCTCGCGCAGGCGCTCGGACTGCACCGCGCCGTGGCACTGGCACGCCGCGCTGAACAGCGCGCCGTCCTCGAGCGCGTCGAGCGCGTGGGCCAGCCCCTCGACGATCGCCGGGTCGAGCGGTGCCACGCTCCGGCTCGCGCCGGCCTGCGCCGCGGTGCGCCCTGCGCCGGCCTGCGCCGCGGTGCGCCCTGCGCCGGCCTGCGCCGCGGTGCGCCCTGCGCCGGCCTGCGCCGCGGTGCGCCCTGCGCCGGCCTGCGCCGCCGGGCCGGCGCCGAGGGTCGCACCGGCGGCCGCCGGGCCGGCGCCGAGGGCAACGCCGGTGGCCGCCGCGCCGTGGCCCGCAGCGCCAGGGGTTGACGCGCCTGGGGCCGCCGCGCCCGTGGCCGCCGGCTCCTCCGGCTGAGCCGTCGCGAGATCGTTGAGGATCGCCCGGAGCGCCTCGACCGGGAACATCGCCTGCGCGAGCGCCCTGTCGACCGCGCGCGCCGAGAGCTGCGGCAGCGCGGCGCCGTGTCGGCTCGCCGCGCCCGCTGCGCCGCGCTGGATGCCGTCGAGGCGCGCGAAGAACGCGCGCCGCAGCATCGTCTGCACCTCGAACGCGAGCTCGTAGCTGTGCAGGACGATCTGGTCGGCGGTCCACGCGGTGAGCGCCCCCGTCATGCGGCCCTCGTCGCCGAGCCGGACGGCGTCCACGTAGCCGTCGACGAACGCGTCCATGTAGCGCTCGTTCCACTGCTCCGACGGCAGCGCGATCTGGGCGCCGAGGGTGCTCCGGGTCAGCGGATCGATGGCGAGCGCCGAGGCCGCCGCGCCCGTCTCCGCGAGCGCGGCCTCGACGTTCCGCTGCAGCGCCCTGCCCGCGAGCGAGCTCTCGTCCCACAGGCTCTCGATCTGCGCGAGCGCCCGCGCCCCCACCGCGACCTCCCGGCACTGCTCCTCGAAATCCTCCAGGTCCGCGTCGCCCTCGGCGAACTGGTCGATCGCCATGTACGCGATGTGCTCGAAGCGCCGATCCCAGAGCGCCGTCACGGCGTCGTCGTCCTCGCCGATGCCGAAGCTGTGGTCGCGGAGCAGGATGGCGGCGAAGTCGCGGAGCTCGGCCTCGGTGATGCCGGCCTTGATCTGGATCTTCCGGACGCCGTCGGCGAAGAGCTGGTAGGGGATGCGATCGAACGGAGACCTGTCGGGCTGCCAGATCGGCTGGCCGCCCGAGGTGAAAGCGCTCGGGGTGACCTCCCAGCGGACGCCGAGGGGGTTCTGCGCGAGCGTGCGCGTGATCTCGTCGAACGCGAAGTGGATGCCCTTGTTCACGTGCGGGTGGTTCCACCCGTACTGGCGGATGTTGCTGAGCACGAGCGCGAGCTGCTTCCAGACGCCGACGAGCCGCTGGCAGGTCTGCTCGACGAGCGCGATCGACGGCGGATCCTGGTCCTCGTCGATTGTGTCGTTGCCGCGGACGAGCACGCGCGGCGCCTTCTTCTCGCGCGAGGGCGTCAGCTGGCCCGCGGCGTGCGCGGCGGTCAGCCGGCGGAGCTCGCCGCGCATCGCGGCGGCGCTCTGGAAGCGGCCCCCGCGCTCGAAGGCGAGCGCCTTGTCGACGAACGCCACGATCTCGACCGGCAGGTCGGGGACCTCGGTCGCGATCGACGGCGCGGTCTGCGTCGCCGCGAGGAAATACGACTCGGACTCGCTCCGGCCGCGGTTGAGCCGCTTGCCCGACAGGAGGGTGAACAGGCTCGCGCCGACCGACCAGAGGTCGGACCGGCCGTCGATGCCGGACACGCCCATCGCCTGCTCGGGCGACATGAAGGCCGGCGTGCCGAACGTGAGCCCCGCGCGCGTCGCCTGCCGCTCGGGGTCGCGCATCCGGGCGATGCCGAAGTCGAGGACCTTCACGTGACCCGCGCTCGTGACGAAGATGTTGGCCGGCTTGATGTCGCGGTGGACGATGCCGATCGAGTGGCACTTCTCGAGCAGGTCGAGCACGACGTCGAAGACGGGCAGCACCTGGGCGAGGGGGAGGGTGCCGCCGGCGCTGCTCGCGAGCCGCTGGAGGGTGGTGCCGGAGAGCAGCTCCATGACGAGGAACGGCTCTCCGCGGTCGCTGAGGTCGTCCTCGACCACGGCGACGCGCGCCGGGTGATCGACCCGGTTCGCGATCTTGCCCTCGCGCAGGAAGCGGTCCCGCAGCTCGGCGTTGCGCGCGAACTCGATGTGAAGGACCTTGACCGCCGCCCGCGTACCCCTGCGGTGCGTCGCCGCGAACACCGCGCCCATGCCGCCGACGCCGAGCAGATCGTCGAGCCGCCACTTGGCGTTCAGGGCTGTCCCGATCCGCGCAGCGGCGGTGTCCACGAGGTTCGGCTCCTCGGGGTGCAAGTCGAGCGGGGCCATAGACCGGGCAGCGAACAGGGGCCGCGCTATGCGCGGCAGAGGGCGAGCAAGCCTGGCCGAGCATACATGGTTCCCGCTGAAGCGCGAACCAGGACAAGGTCGTCCGCCCTTACGGAATAAAGGTGGGAGAAGCGTCCCGTGGGATTGCTGTCAGGCGCCTCGCGCCTCGTGCGTGCAGCCGAACCAGCCGAAACACGATCACGGGCCACCGCGGCGCGCGCCGACAACCGCGGACAATCGCCGACGGTTCCCCTCTTCAGCGCACGTCCAGCCGCGGCGCGGAGCCGGCGTCCTGCTCGGGGGCGCCTGGCCATTCGGGGCAGGTGACGCGGTACTCGGTGCCGGGCATGAGCTGCGCCCATTCCTCGCGCGTGAAGTTGCGCCCGGCGTAGGCGCAGGCGCGCGCGATCAACAGGGGCTCGGCCGCGATCGAGAAGACGCGCGCCGCGCCGTCGTTCGCGGCGGTCACGACGCGGGTGGCGTCGGGGCTGAACACGGCGTCCGTCAGCGTGACGCCCTCGGCGCGGAGGGTGATCGCCTCGCCCTGCCCGTCGATGGGGAGCACCCGCGCGATGCCGTCGCTCGACACCGCGACGAGGCGCGCGCTGTCGCTGCTGAAGGCGACGGTCCGGACCGCCGCGCCGAGGCCGGTCAGGACGAGCGGCTGGCCCTGGCCGTCGGCGCGGAGCACCCGCACGCCGCCGTCGAGCGCCGCGATCGCGACGTGGTTCCCGTCCGGGCTCACCGCGAGCGCGGCGATCGCGCGGTCCTCGTACCCTGACGGCAGGACGCGAGGGGCTCCGCGGCCGTCCGCCGGCCACACCTTCACGTCGGGCCCCGACGTCGCCACGATGTGCTGGCCATCCGGGCTGAACGCCGCCCTGAGCAGCCCCGCGCGCTCGTCGCGCAGCACGACGGGCTCGCCCGGGACGCCGTCCTCGAACACGCGCAGGATGCCGTTCCACGAGGTCGTGACGATCCGGGTGCCCTCCGGGCTGAAGGCGACGCCCACCACCCGGTCGTCGTGGACCCCGAGCACGATCGGCTCGCCTCGCCCGTCGGCGCGCCAGATCCGCGCCGTCTTGTCGGCCGAGCCGGTGACGAGGCGGCTGCCGTCGGGGCTGAAGTCGACGCTGAGCAGGTGCTCCTCGTGCCCGCGGAGCACGACGGGCTCGCCCGAGCCGTCGGCCCGGAAGACGCGCGCGGTCTTGTCGGTCCCGGCGGTGGCGATCCTGCTGCCGTCGTGGCTGACGGCGATGCCGGTCAGCGGCCCCGTATGGCCGCGCAGGACCAGCGGCTCGCCCGGCCCGTCGAGCCGCCACACCCGCGCCGTCCCGTCGTCCGACGCGGTGACGACGCTCGCGCCGTCGCGGCTGAAGGCGGCGCTGTTCACGACCCCCTCGTGGCCCGCGAGGACCGCCGGCGCGCCCTTGCCGCCTTTGCTCCAGACGCGCGCGGTCCCGTCCGCGGAGGCCGTGACGATCGCGCCGCCGTCGGCGCTGAACGCGGCGCTGCGCACCGCGCCCTCGTGCCCGCGGAGGACGACGGGCTCACGCCGGCCTGCGTCGAGGATGCGCGCCGTCCCGTCGCCCGCCGCGAGGGCGATGCGGTCGTCGACCGGGCTGGCGTCCGCGCCCTCGACGCCCGGCCCGAGCCCCTTCAGCGCCACGGGGGCGCCGTGCCCGTCGGCGCGGAGGACGTAGACCGTCCCGCTGATGGCCGTGGCGAGGATCCGGGTGCCGTCGTGGTTGAACACCGCCCGCCGGATGAGCCGCTCGCCGAGGGGGACGACGAGCGGCGGCTCGTCCCCCATGCTGGGGCGCCACACGTAGATCGCCCCGCCCGTCGTCCCCGCGACGACGCGGCTGCCATCCGGGCTGAACGCCACGCTGGTCGGCGCGGCGTCCTGCGTGCCGAGCGCGCGCTCCTCGCGGCCGTCGGGGCGCCACAGGCGCACCGCGCCGTCGGTCGATGCGGTCGCCAGGAGGCTCCCGTCGTGGTTGAAGGCGACGGCGACGACGCCGCCGGGGGTGCGGGCGCGCAGCACGATCGGCTCGTCGTGCCCGCCGAGGCGGAAGATCCGCGCGGCCCCGTCGGCAGAGGCGGTGGCGACGGAGCGGCCGTCGGGGCTGAAGGCCGCGAGGTGGACCGCGCCGCCGTGGCCGGTGAGCACCTCCTGACCGACGGCGGGGCCCCAGACCGCGTCGCCGAGCGCCTGCACCACGGTGGGCCCGGCGGGGCGGCCGCTCGCCTTGGCGGCGAGGGCCGCCTCCACGGCGAGCAGGCGCGCGCGGGGCAAGAGGCCCTCGGCGCGCTCCTTCGCCGACTGGGCCGCGAGCCGCCGGGCGTCGTTCTCGCGCGACTCCTGCTGCGCGCGGAGCAGCGCCCGCTCCTCCTTCCCCATCTGCCAGACGAGCACGAGGATCAGGCCGCCGAGCAGCGTGACGGCGACGGCGAGCACGGTGACGAGCCGCCGCGCCGACCGCCGCTGGCCCTCCGCCCTCACGCAGGCGGAGAGGAACGCCCTCTCCTCGGCCGAGAGGTCCCCCCGCCCGTCGCACCACGACGTGAGCTCGGCGAGCGCCGCGCCGCCCACGAGGTAGTCGTCTCTTCGCCCGTGCGACAGCCAGCGCGCGAGCGGCTCCCTCGTGGCTCGCTCCGCCTCGCGCGACACGACCCACGCCCGGTCGAAGACCCGGCGGAAGACGCGATTGCGCACGTCGAGGTACGGCAGGCCCGCGGCCGACGTCCGCTCCCCGGAGAGCCCCGAGAGCCGCAGCGTCCGCTGGATCGGATCGCCGGCGTCGACGGCCACCCGGTGGCCGTCGAGCAGCTGCTTGTACAGCCGGAGGAGCTCGGGCGCCTGCGCGCAGCCGGGCCCCTGCGCCTCCAGGCACCGCTCCGCGTGGCGCAGGTTCGGGTCCTCGGTCCGGCCCTGGTCCAGGAACCGCAGCGCCACGGCCTCGTCGACGTCGAGGTCGCGCCGCTCTCCGACGAGGTCCGCGCAGAGCCGCTGGGTCATGTAGGGGTGCCCCGAGGTCCACGCGAAGATCGCGTCGAGCAGCGCGTCGGGATCGGGCACGAGCCCCTCCAGCCCCGCGCGGAACCCCCGCGCCTCGGCGCGGGTGAAGTCGTCGAGCCGGATCGGGCGGCCGATGTTGAACGGCGCGCGCGCCGGATCCGCGACGAGCTCCGACGGCGCCGCCGCCCCGAGCAGGCAGAAGGTCAGCCGGGCGTTGGCCGGGCGCTCCGCGCGCCGGTTCACGAAGGCCCTGAGGATCGCGAAGAAGTCGTCCCGCGAGAACGGCAGCGCCAGCGTGGCGTCGACCTCGTCGATGAACAGGACGATCGCGGAGGAGATCTCCACGAGCACCACGTCCTCGAGCCACCGCAACCAGCAGTGCACCGGCCCGAGGTGCCAGTGCGCATCCCAGAACTCGTCCGGCGGATCGAGGCCGAGCTGCTCGGCGATCTCCGAGGCGATGCCGAGGTACCAGCTCACCGGCGAGGTGGTGTCGGGGCCGAGCGCCCCGAGATCGACGCTCGCACACTCCACCTGCTCGGCGCGGAGCCGCATCGAGACCTGGAGTCGCAGGCTGGATTTCCCGATGTGTCGGGTCGACAGCACATAGCAGAGCTCTCCGCGCAGGAGCGCCTCGAAGAGCTCCCTGTCCGCGGAGCGCTCGATATAGATCACTCCATCGCCCACGGTCCCGCCCGCCTGGAACCGGCGCCTGTGATCTCCGGCACTGGCCTTCGCCTGATCGAGGTCGGGAAGCGCCGAGAAGGTCACGAATAGGACGGTGCCATGTGATGCCGGGACCGTCAACGGAACGACAGCCCGCTTCGATGGCGTCCGTGGTGAAACAACAGGGCTCGCGACGGCGCGGTGGAGTTCACGCGAATGTCGCCCCGACCGGATGGGCTGGCGCTCACGCGATCGGCATGCGTCGGCGAAGGCCGCTGGCGAAGCGTGGCCCGGGCGCGGTGGTGCGCCTGCGCGCCTGCGTCAAGCCGGCGCGATTGCGTGTGCGTCGCTCGTATCGTGCCACGAAAACCCAGTTTTTACGTCCAGAAATCGTGGACTGGGCCACTGACGCTGGTGTAGCGTTCGCGCCGTGCGAGGGGCGTTGAGGGCGGGGCAGAATGGCGTCGTGGCTGCGTTTGCAGCCGTGTCGCTGCTGGTCTGCGCATTGCGCTCCGGCGCTCAGAAGGCTCCTGTGAACACTACGGTTTTGCCTGATGCGCCAGAAGCACCTGCCGGAGCGCGCGGGCGGTCTGACCCGGCTCTGCCGGCGTTGGCCGCGCCGCCGCCCGACGGGCTCATCAGGCGAGATGGGCTCTCGTGCGGCCCGTAATGTGGCTTGTAGGGACGTGTGGTGGTTCAACACGCCGAGCTAAGGTGATCCCGATGGACCGGCAGCGATCGAGAACCTCGCTCTGGCGTAGGGGGCGCGCGGCCGCCCTCGCGCGGGCGGCCGGGGCCGCCGCCCTCGCGCTCCTCGCGGCGGGGTGCGCCGAGCTCGACGGGGAGGTCACGCGGTCGGTCTCGCTCGGGGCGCACGCGAGCGACTGGCGGGAGGAGATCATCTATCAGGTGCTGATAGACCGCTTCGCCGACGGCGACGCGGGGAACAACTACCGCGTGTCCTCCGCGCCGGTCAGGTGGCACGGCGGCGACTGGAAGGGGCTCGAGGAGAGCCTGCCCTACCTCGAGGAGCTCGGCGTCACCGCGCTCTGGATCTCGCCGATCGTCAAGAATGTCGACACCGACGCTGGCGTCGACGGATACCACGGTTACTGGACGCAGGATTTCACCGAGCTGAACCCCCATTTCGGCGATCTCGCTTCGCTGCGCCGGCTCGTCGCGTCGGCCCACGAGCGCGGGATGAAGGTGATCCTCGACATCGTGACGAACCACGTCGGCCAGCTGTTCTATTATGACATCAACCAGAACGGGCAGCCCGACGATGACCTCGACGGCGGCGGCAAGGGCTGGCGCTCCCAGCCCGAGCGCGTGAGCGAGTACGATCCGGATTTCGACCCCCACGGCGTCCAGGCGCGGACGTCGCTCGGCGCGTCGGGCCCGGCGCCGATCGTCTTCCGTCACGACCCCGCGACAAATCACCTCCCGCCGCAGCCCGAGCTCTTCCAGCTCCCCGAGGTCTACAACCGCAAGGGGCGCATCCTCGATTTCGACGATGTCGATCAGCTCGTGCACGGCGACCTCCCGGGCGGGCTCAAGGACATCGACACGTCCCGCTGCGACGTGAAGCGGACGATGGTCGACGTGTTCGTCCGCTGGGTCGAGCTCACCGACGTCGACGGGTTCCGCATCGACACGCTGAAGCACGTCGAGCACGAGTTCTGGCGTTATTTCACGCAGAACGTCCGGCTGCGGCTGGCGGCGATGGGCAAGACCCATTTCTTCATGTTCGGCGAGGCATTCGACGGCAGGGACGATCTCGTCGGCAGCTTCACGAAGCACGAGGTCCCGGCCCACCCGCACGACGAGGCGCTCGGCGGCGATCTCGAGCGCGAGAACGGCGATGAGGCGGAGGGGGGCTGTCCGGGCGCCGCGCCGATCACGGGGGACTCTGTCGATTCCGTCCTGTATTTCCCCCAATATTACCAGGTCTTCCGCGGCGTCTTCCGGGACGCTCAGGCGACGCGGCAGATCGAGGGACTGTGGGCGGAGCGGAAGCTCAACTACGGCGCCGAGCCGAACGCGAACGGCATCGGCGTTCCGCCGCTGAAGGCGCTGGTCAACTTCATCGACAACCACGACGTCCCGCGCTTCCTCCATGCCGGCCCGGGCGCCTCGCCCTTCAAGGCCGATCCCGAGGCAGCGCTGAAGAACGCGCTCCTGCTCCTCTTCACGGAGGACGGCATTCCTTGCCTGTACTACGGCACCGAGCAGGGCTTCAGCGGCGGCGACGACCCGGCGAACCGCGAAGATCTCTGGGAGAGCGGCTATGACACGCAGCGCCCGCTCTTCCGGTGGGTCCAGCGGCTCACGGCGCTGCGCAGGGGCTACCGGGCGCTCACCGTGGGCGAGCAGCGGGTGCGCTGGTCGACGGAGCGGACGGGCGAAGAGGACGAGGACGCGGGGATGTTCGCGTTCGAACGGGGAGAACCGGACGGCGACTACGCGCTCGTGGTGCTCAACACGCACCCCGGGAAGCAGAGCTCCACGCGCTTCGAGGGGGCGGCGATGACGACGGGGCTGAGGCAGGGGACCGTGCTTGTCGACGTGCTCTCGCCCGAGAAGAAGACATATAGCGTGGGCGCCGACGGCGCCGTCACCGTCACGCTGCCTCCGATGAGCGGAGCCCTGCTCATCCCGGAAGACCAGGTCCTCCGCGATCTCTGATCTCTCCAGCGCTCCTCCCTTCCAAGAGAGTCTCCAATATGGCGTCTGTCAAAGTGCGCGGCCTCAACAAGCGATTCGGCCAGACCCATGTGCTGCGCGGCGTCTCGGTCGACGTGCCCGACGGCTCGTTCGCCGTCCTCGTTGGCCCGAGCGGCTGCGGCAAGTCGACGCTGCTCAGGCTGCTCGCCGGCCTCGAGGAGGCCGACGACGGCACGATCGCGCTCGGCGACCGCGACGTCACGCGCCTGGAGCCGCGCGATCGCGACATCGCGATGGTGTTCCAGTCGTACGCCCTCTACCCGCACCTCACGGTGCGCGAGAACCTCGCCTTCGGCCTGAAGCTCCGCAAGACGCCGCCGGCCGAGATCGAGGCGCGCGTGAAGGAGGCGTCGGAGATGCTCGGGCTCGGCCCGCTGCTCGACCGGCACCCCCGGGCGCTGTCCGGCGGCCAGCGGCAGCGCGTGGCCATGGGCAGGGCCATCGTGCGGCGGGCGCAGCTCTTCCTGTTCGACGAGCCGCTCTCGAACCTCGACGCCGCCCTGCGCGCGCAGGTGCGGGTCGACATCCGCAAGCTGCACGACCGGCTCGGCGCGACAAGCGTCTACGTCACCCACGATCAGGTCGAGGCCATGACGCTCGCCGACGAGATCTTCGTGCTCAACAAGGGCGTCGTCGAGCAGTCGGGGCCGCCGCTCGAGGTCTTCGCCCGGCCCCGCACCCGGTTCGTGGCGAGCTTCCTCGGCAGCCCGGCCATGAACTTCGTCGAGGCGCGCATGGAAAGCCGGGGCGGCCGCTGGGTCGCGGCCCAGGGCGACCTCGCCGTCGAGGTCGACGCGGCCGACTTCCCGGGCGCGCTCTCGTCCGGGCGGCGGGTGACGGTCGGCGTGCGCCCGCACGAGGTGGACCTCGCCTCGGGCGACGGCGGCACCCCGTTCGAGGTGGCGATCGTCGAGGCCCTCGGGGCCGAGTCGTACGCGCACGGCACCGTCGCGGGGGCGCCGTTCGTGGCGCGCCTCGATCCGGGGGCGCGCGTCGGGAAGGGCGACACCGTGAAGGTCGCGCTCCGAGAGGTCCACCTGTTCGACGCGGACTCCGGGCTGAGCCTGCGGGAAGCGTGAGGCGGCCGTGCCGAGCCGCCGTCTCCGCCCCGCGCCCAGGCCGCCTGCGCTCGCGCTCGCCGCGCTCACGCTCGCCGCGCTCACGCTCGCTGCGCCCGCGCTGATCCTCCTCTGGCCCGCGCTCGCCGCGGCGGCGCCCATCCGGCTGTGGCACGCCTACCGCGACGACGAGGCCAGGGCGCTCGACGCCATCGTCGCGGCCTTCAAGGGCGCGGAGGTCGATCTCCTCGCCGTCCCGTTCGACGCCTACGCCTCGAAGCTCCAGGCGGCGATCCCGATGGGGGAGGGGCCCGACCTGTTCATCGACGCCCACGAGCGGCTCGGCGACTTCCGCGCGCGCGACCTCGTCGCGCCTGTGGGCGACGCGCTCGATCCGGGCGGCGAGGCCGTGTTCCTGGGGCCGGCGCTCGCCGCGGTCCGGCAGGGGGGCGAGATCTTCGGCCTGCCGATCAGCCAGAAGTGCGTGGCGCTCTACATGAACACCGCGCTCGTGAAGGAGGCCCCCGCGACGCTCGAGGACATCGCGGCGCTCGTCGGCTCGCTCCCGCAGGGCGTGTACCCGCTCGCGTACGAGGCGTCGAACGCGTACGCGCACATGCCGATCCTCTCCGCGTTCGGCGGCGCGATGCTGGGCGAGGGCGACCAGTTCGGCTTCGTCGGCCCAGGGCCGGAGCGCTCGCTCGAGTTTGTCCGCGCGCTGATCGCGCGGCGGGTCGTCCCGGAGGACGCGAACGGCGCGCTCGTGACCGACCTGTTCAACGCGGGGCGCGCCGCGTTCGTGATCAGCGGGCCGTGGTTCGCGGGGGGCCTCGGGGAAGAGGCGAGGCGGCGCGCCCGCGTCGTCCCGCTCCCGAAGGTGCGCGAGACCGGCCTGCCGATGCGGCCGTTCCTGACCGTCGAGGCGGTGATGCTCTCGCCCCAGGGCGCGCGGCGCGCCGAGGCGCGGGCGCTGGCGCGCCACCTCGCCGGCGCCGCGGCCGCGGCCACGCGGCTCCAGATCGCGCGCACGCCGCCGGTGCGGAGCGACGTGGCGGTCCCGGCCGGCGACGCCTTCATCGCGGCGTTCATCGAGCAGGCGAAGGTCGCCATCCCGATGCCGACCTCGCCGGCGATGCGCTCGACCTGGGAGCCGTCCACGCGCGCGATCCGCAAGGTGCTGCGGGGCGACGCGCCCCCCGACGTCGCGCTCGCCGAGGCCAAGCGCCGCTTCGACGACGTGCGCCGGCCGGTCCCGCCCCCCGCCTCGCCGGCGCCGCTGCTCGTCGCCCTCGGCGCGCTCGCGCTGGGCCTCGCGCTCCGGTGGGTCCGCGCCGCGAGGGGCGCGGCCGCCGGCGCCGCGCGCTGGCGCTCGTTCCGGCGGTCGCTCGTACGTTCGATTCCCGCCTACAAGTACGTCGCGCACGCGGTCGTCGCGATCGGCGTGCTCGTGATGGTCCCGCTCGTCATCGGCGCGGCGACGTCGCTCTTCGCCGGCAGGGGCGAGGACCTCCGGTACGTCGGCCTCGCCAACTTCATCAGCATCCTCACGGCCCGCGGCGGGCCGCTCTTCGCGAGCGGCTCGTTCTACCTCGTGCTCGCGGTGACCGTGCTCTGGACCGCGGTGAACCTCGTCCTCCACGTCCTGCTCGGCGTCTCGCTGGCGCTGCTCCTGCACCGCCCGACGCTGCGCCTCCGGGCGCTCTACCGGGTGCTGCTCATCGTGCCCTGGGCCGTGCCGAGCTACGTGACCGCGCTGTCCTGGAAGGGCATGTTCCACCGGCAGTTCGGGGCCGTGAACGCGCTCGTCGAGGCGGTGAGCTCCGCGCTCGGGACGAGCATCGAGCCCATCGCCTGGTTCTCGAGCTTCACGACGGCGTTCACGGCCAACGTGACGACCAACGTATGGCTCGGGTTCCCGTTCATGATGGTGGTCACGCTGGGCGCGCTCACCGCCGTGCCGGAGGACGTGCTCGAGGCCGCCGAGGTCGACGGCGCTACGCGGTGGCAGCGACTACGGAAAATTACGCTGCCTCTGATCCGGCCGGTGCTGGCGCCGGCGGTGACGCTGGGCGCGATCTGGACGTTCAACATGTTCAACGTCGTGTTCCTTGTGTCCGGCGGCGACCCGGACGGAACCACGGACATCCTCGTCTCCGAGGCGTACCGGTGGGCTTTCACCCGCGAGGCCCAGTACGGCTACGCCGCGGCGTACTCGGTGCTCATCTTCGTGCTCTTGACCCTCGCGACGCGGGACTGGCGCTTCCGGCGGCGGACGCCTGTCTCGGCCATCCCGCAGGGCGGGGTCGCGGCCGGGTCGGCGCCTGTGCCGGCGGCGGCGACGGAGGCCACATGACGCGGAGGCCCGCTCCGATCGAGTCGATCGCGGTGCACGCCGCGCTGCTCGCGGCGGTCGCGTTCGCGCTGTACCCGGTGCTCTGGGTCGTCTCGATCGCCTTCTCCGGCGAGCGCCCGCCGGTGCCGGAGGTGCTGCCTCTCCCGAACCATCCGACGCTCGAGCACATCGAGGCGGTGGTCACGACGTCGAAGAAGGTCGGCGGCGAGCAGATCTGGCTCTTCCCCCGTCAGCTCGCCAACTCGATCGTCGTCGCGCTCGCGACGGCGGCGGTCGGCGTCTCCGTCGCGGTCCCGGCGGCGTACGCGCTCGCGCGCTTCCAGTTCCTCGGCAAGGACCGCGGCGTGCGCGCGCTGCTCGCGACGCAGATGTTCCCCACGGTGGCGAGCGCGATCCCGCTGTACCTCTTGCTCGACGCGCTCGGCCTCCTCAACTCGCGGACCGGGCTCGTGCTCTGCTACGCGTCGACGGCGGTGCCGTTCTCGATCTTCCAGCTCCGGGCGGCGTTCGAGGCGATCCCGGTCGACCTGGAGGAAGCGGCGATGGTCGACGGGGCAACGCGCTTCCAGGCTTTCCTCCGGGTCGTGCTCCCGGCGGCGCGGCCAGCGATCGCCGTGACGGCGCTGTTCGCGATCATGACGGCGTACAACGAGTTCATCCTCGCGGCGACGCTGCTCGGCAAGGAGGAGATGTTCACGCTGCCCGTGGTGCTGCAGCGGTACATCGGCGAGTACGACGCGCAGTGGGAGCGGTTCGCGGCGGGGGCGCTCCTCGTGTCGCTGCCGGTCATGGCGGCGTTCTACATGGCGCAGCGTCACCTCATCGCGGGCCTGACGACGGGCGGCGTGAAGGGGTGAGCGTGCGGTGAGCGTGCCATCGAGCGCCCCGGCCGCCGCGCGCCGGCGGCTCAGGCTGGCAGCGCCGGGTCCGCCGACGCGACCCGCGCCGCCCGGCGTCGCGGTGCTCGGGGTCGAGCGGCGTCCTCCCTGGGTCGCCGTCGGCGCCTCGGCCCTCCCGTCGGTGTGACCCACCCTCGCGGCCGTGGACGCCCGATCGCGACCCCGCTATCTCCATAAAGCCATGCCGAAGGCCGAGGATCCCCCGCCAGCCGCTGCGCCGGGGACCGCCCCCGCGGACGCGCGTCCGTCGCTGGGCGGCGAGCCCCGTCCCTCGCAGGGCGGCGAGCCCCGCCCGTCGCTGGGCGGCGAGCCCCGTCCATCGTTGGGCGGCGAGCTCCGCCCGTCGCTGGGCGGCGACGCCGACGGCCGCGGCACGTTCCTGCCGGTCCCCTCCGTGCGGCAGCGGCGCCTCAGCCGGCCCTCGTGGGAGAAGGTCGTGCTCCCGCTGCTCGGCCCCCTGCTCGCGCTGCTCGTCATCGTCGCGGTCGCCACGCTCGAGGCCGCCCTCGACTGGAACATCCCGAACCCGCCCGCGATCCTCTCGATGATCATCGTCTTCGCGGCGTTCAGCGGCGGCCTCTGGGGTGGCATCGTCACCGCGCTCATCTCGTGCGTGTACTTCGCGCTCTACTTCTCCGAGGACGGGGTGCCGTTCTCGTACAAGGAGGACAACCTCCTCCGGGTCGTCGTCTTCGCCGTCACCACGCCCGCCATGGCCGTCATGGCGAGCATCGCCAAGCGCCGCGCGGACGCCATGGGCGAGGCCTCGCTCGAGAACGAGCGCGAGCACTCGGCGAGCCTGCGCGCCCTGCTCATGCAGCGCCAGGCGGTCGAGGCCGAGCTCCAGCAGGCCAAGGAGGCCGCCGAGGCGGCGAGCCGCGCGAAGAGCGAGTTCCTCGCCAGCGTGAGCCACGAGATCCGCACCCCGATGAACGGCATCATCGGCATGACGTCGCTCGCGCTCCAGACCGAGCTCACCCAGGAGCAGCGCGAGTACCTCGAGATGGTCAAGATCTCGGCCGACGCGCTGCTCTCCATCATCAACGATGTCCTCGATTTCTCGAAGATCGAGGCCGGCAAGCTCGAGATGGAGCCCGTCGTCTTCGACCCGAGCGAGATCATCGGCGACGCCGTGAAGACGCTCGCGCTCCGCGCCCACGAGAAGCGGCTCGAGCTCGCCTACGACGTCGGCCCCGACGTGCCCGAGGCGCTCGTCGGCGATCCGCTGCGCCTGCGCCAGGTCCTCGTGAACCTTGTGAGCAACGCGGTGAAGTTCACCGACGTCGGCGAGGTCGTCGTCCGCGCCCAGGTCGACTCGCGCGCGCCCCTCACGGCCGAGGAGGAGGCCTGCGCGGACAGCCAGGGCGCGCCGAGCCTCTACGCGGGCGAGGCGCTCGGCGACGCCGTGGTGCTCCGCGTCAGCGTCATCGACACCGGCATCGGGATCGCCCCGGAGAAGCAGCGGGTCGTCTTCGACGCGTTCGCCCAGGCGGACGGCTCGACCACCCGCAAGTACGGCGGCACGGGGCTCGGCCTCACGATCTGCGCCCGCCTCGTCGAGATGATGGGCGGCAAGATCTGGATCGAGAGCGAGCTCGGCAAGGGCAGCACGTTCCACTTCACCCTCCAGCTCCGGGCGCTCGAGGGCGCCGCGCGGTCGCGCCGCCTCGAGATCCCGAAGGACCTCCTCGGCACGAAGATCCTCATCGCGGACGACAACGCGACCGCGCGGCGCATCCTCGCGGACACCATCGAGGGCTGGGGGATGAAGGCGGTCCCCGTCGACTCGGGGGCGGCGGCGATCGCGGCGCTCTCGGAGGACTCGGGCGTCTGGGCGCTGCCCTGGGGCAAGCCGGGGGGCAACGCGGTCGGGCCGAGCACCTCGTTCGGCCTCGCCATCATCGACGCCCGCATGCCCAAGGTCGACGGCTTCGCCGTGGTCGATCACTGCCGGAAGCGCGAGATCCTGAAGGGGCGCACCCTGATGATGCTCAGCTCGACGTCCGCGCAGGCGGACGCCGCGCGCTGCCGCGATCTCGGCGTCTTCGCGATGGTCACGAAGCCCGTGAAGACGTCCCACCTCCAGGAGGCCGTGTTCCACGCCTTCGGCATCCCGACGCGGACCTCGCTCCGGTCGGCCGACCCGCGCCGCGCCGCGCCCGGGCCGCGCGTCCGAGGCCTGCGCGTGCTCGTCGCCGAGGACAACGCGATCAACCAGAAGCTGATGCGCCGCTGGCTGGAGCGGCAGGGCCACCACGTGCACATCGTCGAGAACGGCCGCCTCGCCGCCGAAAAGATCGCGAGCGGGCAGTACGACGTGGCCCTGCTCGACGTGGAGATGCCCGAGATGGACGGCCTCCAGGCCGCGCGGGTCGTCCGCGCCCGCGAGCGGCGCGAGGGCGGGCACATGCCGCTCATCGTCGTGACCGCGTACGCGATGAAGGGCGACCGCGAGCGCTGCCTCCGGGCGGGCTTCGACGGCTACGTGTCGAAGCCGGTGCAGGTCGAGGAGCTCTACGACATGATCGACCGGCTCGCGGCCGGGCCCGCCGCCCTGGAGATCGAGGACCCGGCGCGCATGTCGCTCGGCGCGCCGAGCTCGTACGCGTCGGCGCCCTCGTCGACGTTCGACAGCGGGCCGCCGAGCACCCGATCGGAGGAGCGCGTGCAGTCTTCGCCCTCCTCGATCACGTCCCGGCCGATGTTCGATCGCACAAAGGCGCTGGAGCGGACGGGCGGCGACGCCGACCTCTTGCGCGAGCTCGCCGAGGTCTTCCTGGAGGAGTGCCCGCGCTGGATGGGCGACATCGACGACGCGGTGGCCGCCGGCGACGCTCGCAAGCTCCAGCGGGCCGCGCACAGCCTGAAGGGCGGGGTCGACAGCTTCGGCGCGCGGGGCGCGTACGAGGCCTCCTTCGCGCTGGAGAAGATGGCGCGCGCGAACGAGCTCGGCAGCCTGGCCGAGGCGCAGTTCGCGCTGCGGGCGCAGATAGAGCGCCTGCTCCCCGAGCTCGCCGCGTTCGTGCGCGAGGGCGCGCCGGCGGATCCGGGGCAGCCGGTGCAGGGCGAGCGGCGCTCTGATAGCGAGGTGACGCGATGGTGAGGGTGCTCGTGGTGGACGACTCCCCGATGGATCGGCGCCTCTCCGGGAGCCTGCTCAAGAAGCGCGCCGGGATGGAGCCCGTGTACGCCGAGAACGGCGTCGAGGCGCTCCAGACGATCGCCAAGTCGATGCCCGAGATCGTGCTCACCGATCTCCAGATGCCCGAGATGGACGGACTGGAGCTGGTCGAGGCGATCCGCCGCGAGCACCCGTACCTACCGGTGATCCTGATGACGGCGCACGGCAGCGAGGAGATCGCGGTGCAGGCGCTGCGGCGCGGCGCCGCGAGCTACGTGGCGAAGCGGAGCCTCGCGGCGGAGCTCGTGAACACGGTCGAGAACGTCCTCGCGGTGGCGCGGCTCGATCGGCGGGAGCAGCAGCTGCTCTCGTGCCTGACGGCGACGGAGTCCCATTTCGAGCTCGACAACGACGTGGCGAAGGTCCCCGCGCTGGTGGGCCACGTCGAGCAGAGCCTCGGCCGGATGCGGCTGTGCGACGAGACGGGCCGGATCCAGGTCGCGGTGGCGCTGCGCGAGGCGCTCGTGAACGCCATCGTGCACGGCAACCTCGAGGTCAGCTCGAAGCTGCTCGACGAGGAGCCGAGCGCCTTCTCCGCGCTCGTCGAGCGTCGCCGGACGGAGAGCCCCTACCGGGATCGGCGCGTGCACGTCGTGGCGCGGGAGACGCGGACCGAGGCGACGTACGTGGTGCGCGACGAGGGGCCCGGCTTCGACCCGCGCAACCTGCCGGACCCGACCGACCTCGCCAACCTGGACAAGCCGAGCGGCCGCGGCCTGATGCTGATCCGCACCTTCATGGACGAGGTGCGGCACAACGAGAAGGGCAACGAGATCCGCATGGTGATGCGGAGTCGCTCGCCGGGGACCGGCGGCGAGCCGGGCGAGGACGGCGGCTGAGGCGGGCGCGGGCCGCCCATCGCTTTTTCAGGAGGTGTCGGAATGCGCAGAAGGTTCCGGCAGCTCTCGGCAGGTCGCGCAGCTCGGGCTCAACGCCTCCGAACGGTCTGGAGCCCCTGAGCGCGGCCGTGGGTCGGGGGAGCAGGGAGAGCCGGGTGATGGTTCAGGACAGCAGGGGAAGTGAAGTCGAGCTGCCGGAGCAGCGGCGCGGCAAATCCGACGGCTCGCTACACGGAGATAGCGCGGCCGGACAGCAGGCCACGGGAGCAGGTGCCGGCCGCTCGACGGGCGATGCGAGTCGCCTCGCGGATCCTCCCCTCCGCGGAACAGGCGCCCATGGGACGCCGCGCGGGGCTACCGTCGGCGTCATCTCCCCCTACCTGGACGGCTCGTTCTGGAACCCGGTCCTGGCGGGCATCCACGAGACGGCGCGGCAGCACGGTTGTCGGACGCTGGTGATGCGCGGCACGCCTGCCTCGCTCCAGGCCCCTTCGCTCGCCAGAGAGCAGGTGGACGGGTGGATCGTCGTGATCGGGGTGGACGGCATCGAGCAGCTCGCTGCCGAGCGGATCCCGCTCGTCGTCGTCGGCACCCATGTCCACAAGGGCAACTGCCCTTCCGTGATCCCGGACAACCACAGCGGGATCCGGAGCGTGGTGCGCCATCTCATCGACCACGGGCACCGGCGCATCGCGTTCGTCGGCTGCTTCCACGAGTCCGATGTGCGCGAGCGCTTCGACGCCTACAGAGAGACGCTCGCCGAGGCGGGGATACCGTTCGATCCGGAGCTGGTCATCCGCACCGACGACAACTGGTATCCCGGCGGCGAGAAGGCTGCTCCGCAGCTGCTCGCGCGGCGGAATGCGTGTACGGCGGCGGTCTTCGGGACGGACAAGAACGCGATCGGAATGATGCCGTCGCTGAAGGCGGCGGGCGTCCGCATCCCCGAGGAGCTGGCGATCGTCGGCTTCGACGATGTGCCGGAGGCCCAAACATCCGACCCGCCGCTGGCCACCGTGCGCCAGCATTTCGAGATGCTGGGGAGCGCCGCGTGCGAGCTCGTCGTCTCGATGATCGCCGGCGAGACCGCCCCGCCAGAGCTCGTGCTCACGCCAAACACCTTGATCCCGCGGATCTCGTGCGGATGTGATGTGCTCCAGAGCTTCCTCGGCGAGGACGAGGCGCCGGGCGAGCAGGCCGGCGGCGACCTGGATCGACGGATGGTCGAGCTGCTCCTCGCGCCCCGACCCTTGACGCCCGATACGTCGCCTACCGCGGTATGGCCGGGGGTCGCCCTGGTGCTCGAAGCGTATGAGGCGGCGATCGAGGGCGCCGCGCCCCCTCCGGCGAAGGCGCTGGAGCGCGCCTACCATCAAGCCGTCCGCATCTCGTCCGATCTGGGCACCTTGATGGCGCTCGTGCGCCTGCTCCGCCGGTCCCACGAGCGGCGCCGCGAGCGGCTGGGTGGAGATGCGGCGTCCGCGCAGCGGGTCGAGGCGTTCCTGGACGGCGCGCACCTCTCGATCGCTCGGGCGCGGCTCAGCGTCGAGGCCGAGTTCGTTGCGCAGCTCGGGATGCTCGTGCGGTCCAATCACGACGTGGGCCTCGCGCTGCTCAGCGGCTCTCAGCAGGAGTCCCTGTCGCTCTCATGGCTCGCAAAGACGAGCGCGATCTGGGCCTGCCTTGCGCTCTGGGAGGACGCGAAGACGCTCGTCGTCGCCGGCGCCTATGGCCGCGACGGCAGCGCGACGCCCCCGATCGGCAGCCGCCACCGGCTGGAGGCGTTTCCACCTGAGCATCTGCTGCCGCCCTCGGCCGCGAGCGGCGCGCTCATGATGATCCTGCTGCCTATCCGCACCGCGCGACGCGACTGGGGGGTCCTCGCGCTCATGGGGCCGACCCTCCGCGAGCTGACCGGCGACGAGGGCACCGTCGGGGTCTGGGCGTCGCTGCTCCCCGCGGCCCTCGAGCGCGACGAGCTCGTCCAGTCGCTCTCGACGAAGAACGCGGAGCTCCAGACAGCCTATGCGAGCGAGCGAACGCTCTCGGACACGGTGCGCGAGCTCGGGTGTCCGCTCATCCCGCTCCTGCCCGGCGTGATGCTCGTGCCGCTGATCGGCGCGATCGACCGGGACCGTGCCCTCCAGGTGCTCACGGCCGTGGTCGAGGGGGTCGACCGGCATGAGGCGCGCTTCGTGCTGCTCGATATCACCGGCGTTCCGGCGGTGGACGCCCAGGTCGCCCAGGTGCTGGGCCAGACGAGCCGCGCGGTCGCCCTGCTCGGCGCGCGCGTCGTCCTGGTCGGCGTGCGGCCCGAGATTGCGAGGAGCCTCATGGACGTGGAGCTAGGGAGTCTCGCCACGTACTCGTCACTGGCGGGAGCGCTTCACGAGCTGACTGAAGGAGGCCTCCGCCCTGCCACGGGTCCCGGTGCACGTCGGCGCCGGTGATGGACCGCCGTAAACGACGATGCGCGCCTCGGAACAATCCTTGATGAGATCGGTACAGGCGCTCGCCCAGCCGGCGGACGTACAGCCCGCTCCGTTCCCCGACTTCGTGTGTGTGGGTGACGAGCTCGCGAACGACCTCAGTCGCCTGGCGCGGCAGGCCTGAGGAGCGAGGTGTCGATACGCAGCACGCGGGCCGTGTAGGGCCCCACGCGTGACGCCTGCGTGCGCATGGCCACGGTGAGCTCCGTGCCGAACGCGGAGACATCGACGAGCGGGTGCCGATCGTACACTTCGCTGAACTGGCTCTCGCCCGCGATCGCGGGGAGCGGCAGCGTCACCGCGACCTCGGGCGCCCCTCCGGCGGCGGGCACGCGCACGAGGCGCAGCTCGCCGCGGCTCTCGTCCGCCGCGATGTTGCCGATGCACGTCGGCAGATCGATGTTCTGCACCTCGTAGGCGATCGTCCAGTCGATGTGGCTGAGCACGACCGCGATCCACACGTCGCCATCGCTCGTGCGCGCGGCCGCGAAGGCCGACCACGCGAGTCCCGAGGTCACCTCGTGGCAGTCGGCCGGGCAGCCCGGCGACGCGGGGTCGCCGACGCCGTACGCGCAGCCGTACGTCGGCGTCGCGGTGCCGGGGATCGCTACCTCGTCGAAGCCATCGCCCTCGCCGGCGCTCGCCAGCCGCAGCCCGTCGGGGTGCTGCACGACCGCCGCGAAGCGCGGAATCGTCGCTTGCGCGGCGGGCTGCGGCGGCGGGACGGGCTCGTAATCGAGCGAGAACGTCGCGGAGACCGGCGCGCCGAGGAGCCGCTCCGTTGTGCCGTCGAGCACCTTGATCTGCCAGCTCGAGGAGGGCGCTTCGACCATCCCGAACGAGAGCGGCGCGCCGTCGGGCGCGAGGGCGAAGCGGGTCCAACCGGTGCCGCTCGGCCGGCTCGCCGGCGCGACGTCCCAGGCGCCGCCGGTCGTGCGCGTCGCGTGCCCGTAGCTCTCCGGTGCGTCCGTGATGATCCAGATGTGCGGCTCGCCCTGGGAGTCCACCGCGACATCGAGGACCGACACGTATTTGTCGTCGCGATCGAACACCGGCTGCTTCTCGGTCGCACCGCCGCCGAGCGGCAGGAACACGACACCGCCGGGATAGCCGTCGAGGCCGCCGACCGTCTCATCCGCCGCGGCATACGCCCTCCCGTCCGGCGACAGCGCCACGCTCACGCTATTGGACTGCACGTCGAAGTCGCGTTGGGTCGCCCCATCGTCGTCGAGCTCGAACAGCCGCGTCGGGGCGTTGCTTGTCGTCACGAGGTACGTCGCTCCCGCCGCCGGCACGGCCCGCACCGCGCCCGCTGCAAAGTCGAACGCGGTACACGTCACCTCCACGTCGAGCGTGATCGCGCAAGGCGCGTCCGCGGGACAGGCATCGCCGTGGTCGCCCCGCTGCGAGGCGCACGTCTCCGGGCCGCCGCCCGCGCCGCCTTGCCCGCCCGCGCCGCCTTCACCCCCGGCGCCACCGCCCCCTCCTGTGCCGGCTGGCACGCGCGTCTCGCCCTGGCACCCGAGCGTCAGCGACAGGCCGGCGAGCATACCGGTCCCAAGGATTCGAAGGATGACCAACCGCGATCGTCTGCGCATGAGCGCTCGCCTCCCTGCGATGCGCTGCAGTTTAACACCAAACGTGCCAGTCGAACTGCTCCGCAAGAGCCGCCGTCACGCTCGATCGATTGTGCCCTTCTGCGTAGGAATGCCGGCGGTGTTCACCTGCTCCCGTTGCAGTCGCTGGTCCGGCGACCACGCGTCTGCCGCAGACTCAGGGCACCTCGACGCCGCTGCGACTCGTGCGTTCACGACGCCGGCGCGCGCTCCGGCGACGCGGGATCAACGCTCATAGACACGAGTACACGGCCTCGACCAGCGCGGGCCACCGCGGGTCGCCGCCCTCGCCGCTCGCGATCGTCTGGTTCGGCGTGTAGCCGAATCCGAGCCCCGCGTCGGGGTCCGCGAAGCCGAGCGCGCCGCCGGCGCCGGGGTGGCCGAAGGTCCGCGGGCCGCGCCCGAAGGGGCGCAGGGCGCTCGGGAGCATGAACCCGAGCGAGAACCGGCTCTCTGCGAGCAGGACGGCGTCGATCCCGGCTGACCGCTCGACGAGCGCGGCCTCGATGGCCCGGGGCGACAGCACGCGCGCGGTGCCGGCGAGGGCCCCGCCGTTCGCCAGCGCGCCGTACATCCGCGCGAGGGCGCGCGCGTTCGCGTGGCCGTTCAGCGCGGGGATCTCCGCGCGCCGGGCGCGGGCGGTGTTGACGAGGCCCGGCGACACGAGGTCGCGCGGCCTGGTGAAGGCCATCGAGGTGAGCGACGCCGGGTCGCGGAAGCTCGCGCCGAACGCGCCGCCCAGGCCCTTCGGGCTCGCGATGGTCGGCGGCACCTCGGCGATCCGCCCGTCGTGCTCGGCGCCGGTGCCGATGTGGAAGTCCAGGCCGAGCGGGCCCGCGACGGCCTCCCGGAGGAACGCGCCCACCCGCTGGCCGCTCGCGCGCCGGATCACCTCGCCCACGAGGAAGCCGAACGTGACGGCGTGGTAGCCGTGCCGGGCGCCCGGCTCCCAGAACGGCTCCTCCGCGGCGAGGGCGTCGGTCATGGCTTGCCAGTCGTAGAGCGCGCCCTCCTTCGGCTCGGCGCGGAGCGCCGGCAGGCCGGCGCTGTGGTCGAGCAGCTGGGCCACGACGACGCGCCCCTTGCCGGCCGCGCCGAACTCCGGCCAGGCGGCGGCGACAGGCGCATCCACGTCGAGCGCGCGCCGCTCCGCGAGCGCGTGGGCGCACAGCGCCACCGCGCCCTTCGTCGCCGAGAAGACGTTCACGATCGTCTCGAAGCGCCACGGCGCGCTCTTCGCCGCGTCCCTGAAGCCGGCCCAGAGATCGACGACCACGCGGCCGCGCACGGCGGCGCACACGGCGGCCCCGAGCTCGGGGAACCGCTCGAAATTCGAGGCGAACGCCGCGCGCACGGGCGCGAACGCCGGGTCGCAGGAGCCATGGATCGCGAGGTGCATCGCTCGTCCCTTCGTCCCTTCCTCCGGGCCGCGCGGCCCTCCGGGCCCGACCCCGGAACTGCGCAACCTATGTTGCGCAACCTCGGTTGATGAATAGGGCCGCCGCCCGCGGCCGTCAACGTCATTTGCGCAACCTCGGTTGCGGGTTACACGCTCCCGCCGTGAAGCCTGCGCGCCCGGACGAGGACCTCGTGCTGCTGTTCGCCGCCATCGCGACCGCGAGCAGCGACGAGGTGATGCGCCGCGTGGAACGGGCCGGTCACGGAGATCTCCGGCCGAGCCATGGATACGTGTTCCAGCACCTCATCCCGGGGCCGGTGAAGGTGAGGGAGCTCGCGGAGCGGCTCGGCATCACGGCGCAGGGCGCCTCGAAGGCGGTGGCGGAGCTGGAGGAGCTCGGCTACGTGCGCCGGCGGGTCGCCGAGGACGACCAGCGCAACCGGCTCGTGGAGCTCACGGAGCGCGGGTGGGCGGCGGTCGAGGCAGGGCGCGCCGCGCGCGCGGCGGTGAACAGGCGGCTCCGCGCGCTGCTCGGCGAGGAGCAGGCCGGCGCGCTGCTCGCGTCGCTCCAGCGCATCGCGGAGCGCACGGGGGGGATCGAGCTCCTGTCCTCGCGCCGGCTCCGCCAGCCGTAGCGCGCCCGGGTCCGATCCGGCGGCTGCGCGGCTGAGTCGAGGACCGAGGTGTCGATGTGCTGCGCGCATCTCAGTCGCCTGGCGCGGCGGGACCGAGGAGCGAGGTGTCGATGCGGAGCACGCGGGCCGTGAAGGGCCCCACGCGTGACGCCTGAGTGCGCATGGCCACGGTGAGCTCCGTGCCGAACGCGGAGACGTCGACGAGCGGGTGCCGATCGTACACTTCGCTAAACTGACTCTCGCCTGCGATCGCGGGGAGCGGCAGCGTCACCGCGACCTCGGGCGCCCCTCCGGCCGCAGGCACGCGCACGAGGCGCAGCTCGCCGCGGCTCGCGTCTGCCGCGATGTTGCCAACGCACATCGGCAGATCGGTGTTCTGCAGCTCGTAGGCGATCGTCCAGTCGAGGTGGCTGATCAGGAATGCGATCCACACGTCGCCGTCGCTCGTGCGCGCGGCCGAGAAGGCCCACCACTCGAGCCCGGAGGTCACCTCGTGGCATTCGGCCGGGCAGCCCGGCGGTGCGGGGAGGTCGAAGCCGAGCTGACAGCTGTACGTCGGCGTCGCTGTGCCGGGGATCGCGACCTCGTCGACGCCGCCCTCGCCGGCGCTCGCCAGCCGCAGCCCGTCGGGGTGCTGCACGACCGCCGCGAAGCGCGGAATCGTCGCTTGCGCGGCGGGCTGCGGCGGCGGGACGGGCTCGTAACGGAGCGGCGAGTTCGCGGAGACCGGAGCGCCGAGGCTCCGCTCCGCGGTTCCGTCGAGCACCTCGATCTGCCAGCTCCCGGGGCGCGCTTGGGCTATACCGAACGAGAGCGGCGCACCGTCGGGCGCTAGGCCGAAGCGGGTCCAACTGCTGTCGGCCGGCCGGCTCGCCGGCGCGACGTCCCAGGCGCCGCCGGACGTGCGCGTCGCGTGCGCGAAGCTCTCCGGCGCGTCCCCGATGAGCCAGATGTGCGGCTCGCCCTGGGAGTCCACCGCGAGATCGAGGACCGGCACATATTTGTCGTCGCGATCGAACACCATCTGCTTGTCGGCCGCGCTTCCGGCGAGCGGCAGGAACACCACACCGCCGGGATAACCGTCAGGGCCGCCGGCCGTCTCATCCGCCGCGGCGTACGCCCTCCCGTCCGGCGAGAGCGCCACGCTCACGCTGCTGGACTGCACGTCGAAGTCGCGTTGCGTCGCCCCGTCATCGTCGAGCTCGAACAGCCGCGTCGGGGCGTTGCTGCTCGTCACGAGGTACGTCGCGCCCGCCGCCGGAACGGCCCGCACCCCGCCCGCTGCAAAGTCGTACCCGGTGCACGTCACCTCCACGTCGAGCGTGATCGCGCAAGGCGCATCCGCGGGACAGGCGTCGCCGTGGTCGCCCCGCTGGGAATCGCACGTCTCCGGGCCGCCGCCCGCGCCGCCCGCGCCGCCCTGCCCGCCTGCGCCGCCCTGACCGCCCGCGCCGCCTTGACCGCCCGCGCCGCCTTCACCCCCGGCGCCACCGGCCCCTCCTGTGCCAGCTGGCACACTGGTGCTGCCGTGGCACCCGAGCGTCAGCGACAGGCCGGCGAGCGTGCCGATCCCGAGGATTCGAGTGAAGTGTATAGACAACTCCCTGAGCATGAGCGCTCGCCTCCTTGCGATGCGCTGCCACTCAGCACCAAGCGTGCCAGTCGAGCTCCTCCGCAAAAGCCGCTGTCACGCCCGATGCTTTGTGCCGTTCTGTGTCGGAATGCTCATGTCGGTCGCCTGCTCGCGTTGCAGGTGCTGGCGGCGACGGCCACGCACCTGCCGCGGGCTCAGGGCTCCTCAGAGCATCATGCCGCCCGATGCCTCGATGCGCTGGCCGTTGATCCAGCCGCCCTCGGGCGAGAGCAGCAGGGCGACCGCGCCGCCGATGTCGTCCGGGAGGCCGACCCGGCCGAGGGCGGTCTGGCCGGCGATCATCTTGTTCAGCTCGGCGTTGTCGCGCACGGCGCCGCCCCCGAAGTCGGTCTCGATCGCGCCTGGCGCGAGCACGTTCACCGCGATCTTCCGCGGCCCGAGCTCCTTCGCCAGGTAGCGGGTGAGCACCTCCACGCCGCCCTTCATCGTGGCGTAGGCGGAGTACCCGGGGAAGCTGAACCGCGTGAGCCCCGACGAGACGTTGAGGATCCGCCCTCCGTCCGCGATGAGCGGGAGGAGCTTCTGCGTGAGGAAGAACGTCCCCTTGAGGTGGACGTTCATGAGCGCGTCGAACTGCTCTTCGGTCGTCTCGGCGAAGCTCGCGTGGGCGCCCATGCCGGCGTTGTTCACGAGGTAATCGAGGCGATCGCGCCCGAAGCGACCGGCGAGCTCCGCCTTCACCGCGGCGGCGAACGCCTCGAATCCGCGGGTGCTCCCCAGATCGAGCGCGATGGCCGCCGCCGTGCTCCCCTTGGCCTCGAGCTGCTTCACGACGTCCGCCGCCTCGGCCGCGCCGCCGCGGTAGGTGATGATGACGCCCACGCCATGATCGGCGAGGTGGAGCGCCATGCTCTTTCCCAGCCCGCGGCTTCCGCCGGTGACGAGGGCGACGGGGTTACGCTTGGATGTGCTCATGGTCCGGTCCTTTCGATGGCGACGCGGCGGCTCGCCGCTGTCTCTGCGACTGTGAATAGCGATCCGATCCCGGTTGCGGAAGCCCCACGTCTCCGACACACTGTTTCGACAGTCGAAACAATGACCGTCGACGTCGGATCACTGAAGATCTTCGTGAAGGTGGCGGAGCTCGGCAGCTTCACGCGCGCAGGCGAGCACCTCGGCATGCCCAAGGCGCGCGTGTCGCTGCGGGTGCAGGCCCTCGAGGCCGAGCTCGGCACCCGGCTCCTCCAGCGGTCGACGCGCGTCGTCCGCCTCACGCCGGACGGGGAAGAGCTCCTTCCGCGGGCGCGGCGCCTCGTGCTCGAGGCCGACGAGCTCGGCGCGATGTTCCAGGCGGCGCGGGCCCTGCGCGGCCGCGTGCGGATCGATCTGCCGGTGAACTTCGCGCGCGACGTCATCATCCCGCGCCTGCCCGAGCTGCTCGCGCGCCACCCCGAGCTCGAGGTGCTCATCAGCACGACCGATCGGCGCGTCGAGCCGCTCCGCGAGGGCTTCGACTGCGTCCTGCGCGTCGGCGCCCCGGGCGGCGAGGGGCTCGTCGGCCGCAAGCTCGGCGCCCTGCGCATGGTGAACTGCGCGAGCCCGTCCTACCTGCGCGAGCACGGTACGCCTCGTCGAATCGAGGATCTCGATCGGCACCTCCTCGTGCACTACTCGTCGACGCTCGGCGCCGACACGCCGTCGTTCGAGTACCCGCACGACGGCGGTTACCGAGAGTGGCCGATGCGCAGCGTGGTGACGGTCAACAGCGCTGATGCTTATCTCGCGGCGTGTCTGGCGGGCCTCGGCATCATCCAGGCGCCGCGGGTAGGGAAGTTCGCCAGCCTCGCCGCGGGCGAGCTCGTCGAGATCTTGCCCTCCCTCACCTGCGCGCCGATGCCGGTCTCGCTCCTCCACACGCACGGCAGGAGCGTGCCGCGCCGCGTGCGCGCGGTGATGAGCTGGATCACCGAGGTCCTCTCTCCGCACCTCGCGGCGCTCGACCGCTGACCCGCGCGCTCCTCGCGGGGTGTTCGGGTCGATCGACGCTCATCTCCTCTGAGCGCCCTCCCCGGGGGGCCGGGCGCTCCGGCGAGGCCCCTCGCTCGATCGCTCGGGGGCTCACGCCGCGCGCCCCGGCGCGATCCGGAGCAGATCGAACTCCGCCACGAAGCCCTCGCCCAGCGGGCTGCAAGCATAGAGCCCGCACTCCACCTCGCGCGCCCCGTCGTCCTCGTGCAGGTGGGCCATGCGGAGCTGCGTCCACGCCGCGCCGTCGTCCGAGCTGTCGACGAGGTAATCCGGCCCCTCCCGCCGGATCCGCAGCCAGATCTCGCGGCGATCCGAGGGAAACGGCTGGGTCGACCAGTCGCTGTATCCCGCGTTCGTCACCACCGCGCCGAGCCGGCTCGGGCCGTCCGGCTCGAACTCGACCGACGTCTTCAGCCAGCACGACTCCGCGATCCGCACCATGAGCCCTGCCTGGTCGTACTGGTGCGCCGGCCGGAACCGCACATGGCAGGTCATCACGAAATCGCCGCCTGCGCGGGTGAAGAGGAAAGGCCCGTTGTCGTTGCGAAACCCGTAGTGCGTCCGCTGCCAGTAGTCCGTCTTCGCCCCGGGCTCGACGACGAGCGCGCTCCGCGCCGGCTCCACCGCCCAGCGCGCCGGCGGGTTGCGCCACGTGAGCCGCGGGTCGATTTCGATCCTGGTAAAGCCCTCTTCCAGAAGCTGTCCTGTCATGACGCAAACCTCCACGATCCGCACGACGTGCGGTCCGCCCGCGCGCGGGCGAGGGCCGGGAGGCTACCACGGAGCGCGCCGCCGCTCTGCGATCCGCCGCGCCGCTCACGCTGACGGCTGCTGGCCGAGCACCGCGTCGTGGAGCTGCTCGAGATCGAAGGGCTTCGCGAGGAACCGCGCGAGCCCGAGATCCGCGGCGAGCTCCGAGATGTCCACCGCCGCGCTCACGAGCACCACGCGCACCACCGGATCGAGCCGCGCGCGGATCGCGTTCGTGCAATCGCGGGGAGAGAGCCCGGGCATGAAGTAGTCGCACAGCACCGCCTGCAGCCGGTCGCGCTCGCGCTCGATCAGCGGGAGCGCCTCGGTGCAGTCGGCGACCTGGAGGCACTGGAGCCCCCACTCGCTCAGGCTGAGGGAGACGAGCTCCCGGAAATCGGGGTCATCGTCGATGACCAGCACGCGGTTTCGCAGCATGTTCCCTCCGCTGGCTAGCGTCGGAGTTCCAGAGAAAAGACCATGATGTCGCCGGGCCTGCGCTCGATCGAGAAGCGCGCGCCGTGGAGCCGGGCGATCCCCTGGACGAGGTGGAGGCCGATGCCCGTGCCGCGCGGCTCGCCGCGCCGCCCCTCGAACGCGATGACGGCGAAGGGCTCCAGCAGCCTATCGAGGTCCTCCGGGAGATCCTTCCCGCCCCGGACCTCGATCGTGATGAGCTCGCGCCCGGCGGAGTCGGCATCGATCGTCATTAGCACCGGCTCGTGCTCGAGCGCGACCGACACGGCCTGAACGAGCAGGCTCCAGAGCGCCTGCTCGAGGAGCTCGGGATCGCCCAGGATGTGCGCGTCTCCGCGGGGCATCAGGCGAATGCTGTGATCGCTGGCCACGGGCTCGATCTCTCCTATCACCCGGCGGGCGAGCTCCTGGACGTCGATCGCTTGGGGGTTGAAGGGCCGCTCGCCTCCGGATATCCGCGCACACCACAGGAGATCCTGGACCAGGCGGGCGAGGCGCGTCGCCTGACGATCGATGATCGCGAGGGCGCGGTCGCGGACGGCCGCGTCGTGCCGCTGGTTGAGCGCGACCTGCGAGAACCCCTTCATGGTGGTGAGCGGCGTCTTCAGCTCGTGCGCCGCGACGGCGAGGAATCGGTCGCGATCCTTGTCGCGCTCGGCGATGGCCTTGAAGCTCGTGTTCAGCGTGTGGGCGAGCACGGCGAGCTCGTCATTGCCCCAGTCCCCGAGCGGCTCGTAGGTGCCGAGCTCGCGAAAGCGCTGGACGGCGGTCACCATCCGGCGGACGCGCGGCACGATCGCGCGGTGCACGGCGAGGCCAAAGAGCGACGCCGCCGCGACGCCCGCGAGGCAGACGGACAGGAAGGCGAGGAGGATGAGCCGCCGGTTGCGGTCGTAGGCGCTGTAAGCGACATCCATGTACCGCAGGTTGATCTTGTTCAGCTTGGCGAGGGCGGCGCCGAGGTCCTCCACGTCGGCGCGCCGCAAGAAGGGCGCCGTGGGCGCGGGGCCCACGAGCCCGGTCGTGCGCTCGAGGCTCGCCACGACGGCGGCGATGGTGTCCACCGCCGCGAGCTCCTCATTCAGCAGCCCGAGCTCTCCTGCCCGATCGAGCGCGGCCCGGAGGTGGAGGGCTTCCGGCAGGGTCGAGGTCGCCGTCAACCAGTCGCGCTGGTACTGCTCGACGAAGGATCGGAGCTCCATCATCGGCCTCCGGGCGTCGTACGCGACATCCGACGACGGGCGAGCGAGCAGGTCGAAGAGCGCGTTCGACGACTCGATGCCGCTGCTGATGACGACGAACGGCTCGAAGACGTAGTGACGCAGGTAGGCGGTCTCGTGGGTGAGCCGCCTGAACGCGACAATGGATGTCATGATGCCCAGGGCGGCCAGGATCAGCTGGCTCGCTATGAGCAGGGAAAGGCGCCTGCCGATGGACATCCTCATCGGAGGCCCGTTGCCTCCGTTGCTCGGAGGCGAGCCCGCGTGCTGAGCACGTTGAGACCACCGAGGCATCGGCCACCCCTCGGTGTGACCGTGGAAGCAAGGGGGGCACCACGACAACGCCGAACCGGCGCTGGCGATCGCCGTCTCCGGATCGCCCGCTCGCTACTGCGGCCGGCCCTGCGCGATCCAGCTCTCGACGAGCTGGATCTCCTCCGGCCCGACCGCGGGCAGCCCGAGCGGCATGCCGCGCACCGCCGGATCCGCGCGGCCCGCCTCCTCCGCCTGCCGCGCCAGCAGCGCGGCGACGAGGCGCGGGGCGCCGTCCGGCCCGCGCGAGAACACGCTCCGCCGCTCGCCGTGATCGTCGACGTAGCCCGCGGCGATCCCCTCGTATGTGGCGAGGTTCAGCCCGCGCGGCTTGAACCCGAAGCCGCCCGTGTTCCCGGGCCCGCCGTCTCCGAGCGCGTAATCCGGCTCGGAGTGGCAGTGCCTGCACGTCACGCGGAACACCCTGCGATCCACCTCGGCGTAGGTCACCCGCCGCGACAGCAGCGGCAGCCGCTCGGGCGCGCTCGCCGGCGCCCGCGGCGAGAGCTCCGCGGTCACGATGAAGGCCGCGATGTCCCGCGCCTCGGCGGGCGACATCGGCACCTGGGGCATCGGCGTGCCCGGCTTGATCGCCCCGGGATCGAGCACCCACGCGACGAGATCGGCGGTCTCCATCCGGTCGCGCGCGTGCCTCAGATCCGGCGCCAGGGCGATCGCGGCCCGCGTCTCCTTCTCCATCCCCTTCACGGGCGCGACCGCCGTCAGCCCCGCCGTCCCGGTGAAGGCGTGGCACGTCCCGCACCCCTTGGCCTCGTAGAGCTCGCGCCCCCGGGCCGCGCTCGCGCCCTCGAGCGACGCTGCTGGACGTTCGCGCCGCTCGCGCGTGAGGTACGCCGCGATATCGCTCGCCTGCTCGGGCCCGATCGCGAGCCGCGGCATCGTCGCGTGAAGGCGCGGCCGCACGTCGTGCGGCGAGAGCAAGAACCCGCGGATCCAATCGCGGCGGAGCCGGTCGCCGGCGGCGGCGAGCGACGGCACGTCGCGCAGCTGCACAAGGTTCTCGTTCCACCGCTTCATCGCCGCTGCCGGCGCCTGGAACCGCCCCGCCGCGATGTCCTGGTGGCACTGGACGCAGTGGGCGTCGCGCGCCGCGGGCGCGTGCCCGGTCCCGTCGTGGCAGCGGTTGCACTGAAGCTCCGCGACGAGCCGCTCCCCGCGCGCCGGATCGCCGGCCTGCGCCGTGGCCGCGAGCGATGGCGCCGCGGTGGCCCCTGCGCCGGCGTCGCTCGCGGGAAGCGGCGCGGCGGGCGCGGGACCCCGCGCGTCCTCGGAGGTACACCCCGCGGCGCCCGAGGCGAGCGCCGCGAGCACGGCGAGCAGGGGGCGGGCGCGCATCGACGTCAGCTCTGTTGACCGACCGCGCCGACCGCGCCGCCCGCGACGCCCGCGCCGACCGCGCCGCTCGTCCGGCAGAGCGCCTTGTTCTGCGCCATCGTCTCGCACCGGCTGGCCGCGGCGTCGTGCCCCGCGTTGTCCCCCGAGAGCGCGCGCAGCCGCGCCAGCGCCGCGTAGGCTTCGGGGCTCGTCAGGAGGTCCTTCTCCGCCAGGCCGCCGAGCAGCTTCAGCGCCTCGCCGCGGTGCTCGGGCGCCCTGGCGAGCGCCTCGCCCAGGTCGGTCTGGAGCGCCGGATCGTTCTTCCGCTGCTCGTTCAGCCGGCGCAGCGCGCGGATCGACCAGTCGATGTTCCCCTTGCGCTCCTCGGCCGACGCGCCGTCCCACGTCTCGAGCAGCTCGCGCGGCAGCTCCGGGCCGACCTGGAGCGCCCCGTCCGCGCGCGCGGTGGCCACCGCGAGGACGCGGAAGGCCCGGTTGATCAGCGGGTCCTTGTCATAAGAGATCCGCCGGATCTCGGGGAACATCCGGATCACGCTCCCCGCCGCCGCGGTGAACCGGCCGTTGTGAAGCGCTTGCTCGGCCTGCGCGATCCCCATCACGCGGTAGTCGATCGCGGGCATGATCTCGACTCCACCGCAGGCCGACGCGTCCGTCGCGGGGACGAGGGCGGACGCGATGAGAGCACAAAAAAGAGTGAGTCGAACGGCGGGACCATTCATGGGAGGACCTCCTCGGGCAGGCTGTGACGGCGCGCTCCGTCGCTCATCGGGCGCTGCCGATCGACTGTGACAACGCTCAAGGAAAAAATGTTGCTCCCCCGATCGCGATCTCGAGCGGAGGCGCGGCGTGCTCCCGCACGGATGAGAACGCCTATGTGGGAATGGGGGAATGTGGGAAAAGATGCGCTGCTGCGATGCGATGGTTGCCTTGGTGCGCGGCCCGGTGTCCAATGCGGGCCTTCCAAGGAGATCCGGCATGTTGAAGAAGCGGCGCGTCGCGATCGCGGTCCTGCTGGCCCTCGCCAGCGCGCTCCCGGCGTGTACCAGCAGCAGCAAGAAGGCCGACTGCGCGAGCCCCGAGGTGTTCTGCGTGGGCCTCGTCACCGACATGGGCAAGATCGACGACAAGTCGTTCAACCAGTCGGCCTGGGAGGCGATCCAGCGGGCGCAGAAGGAGCTCGGCGCCACGACGCAGTACATCGAGACGACGGATCCGAAGGACTACCCCAAGAACATCGCGACCTTCGCCGAGGAGCGCTACGACGTCGTCGTCACGTCGGGCTTCGGGCTCACGGAGGCGACGCACGCCGCGGCGGACCAGTACAAGGGCGTCAAGTTCATCGGCGTCGACCAGTTCCAGGCGGCGACAAAGCCGAACGTCGTGGGCCTGGTCTTCCCCGAGGACCACGGCGGCTTCCTCGTCGGCGCGCTGGCCGCGATGATGACCAAGACGGGGAAGATCGGCGCCGTGCTCGCCACCGACGCCGTCCCGCCCGTCTTCCGGTTCGGCGAGGGCTTCCGCGCCGGGGCGCGCCACGTCAAGCCCGACATCGAGCTCAGCGTCGTCTATCACAACGACGTCGGCTTCGATAAGACGTTTACCGATCCCGAGTGGGGGAAGACGACCGCTGTCTCGATGATCGACAAGGGGGTCGATATCGTCTTCGGCGGCGGCGGCAAGACGGGCAACGGCGCGCTGCTCGGCGCGGCCACGAAGGGCGTTTACGCCATCGGCGTCGACACAGACCAGTACTACACGGTGCCAGAGGCCCAGAAGGTCCTGCTCTCCAGCGCCGTCAAGCTCATCACCGAGGGCGCCTTCGATCTCATCAAGTCGGCCAAGGAGGGGAAGCTGCCGTCGGGGAACTTCCAGGGCAAGTCGGGGTATGCGCCGTATCATGATCTCGACGCCAAGGTCCCGGCCGAGGTGAAGGCGAAGATGGAGGACCTCCGGAGAGGGCTCCTCGACGGCACGCTCAAGACGGCGGTGCCGCCGGCCAAGGGGCCGTGATCGGTCCGGGCCCCCGAGGATGCGAGAGAAGCTGATCCGGCGCCTCAGGCCGCTGCTCCTGCCGGCCCTCTCGGTGTTCACCGCGATGGTCCTGGGCGGCGTCCTCATCGCCGTGGCGGGGGGCAGCCCGCTCGAGGCGTACGCCGGCATGCTCGAGGGCGCGCTCGGCTCGCCGCGGGCGGTGAGCGAGACGCTCGTGTGGGCGACGCCGTACATCCTGGCCGGCCTGTCGGTCTCGCTGGCGCTCAAGGGCGGGCTCTTCAACATCGGCGCGGAGGGGCAGCTCGCGCTCGGGGCGCTCTCCGCGGCCTGGGCGGGCCACTGGCTGCCGCGGCTCTTGGGCTTCGGCGTGCCCGCGCCGCTGCACGTCCCCGTGACGCTGCTCCTCGGCGCGCTCGCGGGCGGGCTGTGGGCCGCGGTGCCCGGGTGGATCAAGGCGCGCGCCGGGGGACACGAGGTGATCAGCACGATCATGCTCAATTACGTCGCCCTCAACGCGGTCAGCTTCCTCTTGAACGGCCCGATGAAGGATCCCGGCGCGTCGAACGTGCTCTCCCGGACGCCGCTCATCGACGAGAGCGCGCGCCTCCCCGCGCTCGTGGACGGCTTCCGGCTGCACTGGGGGTTCCCGCTCGCCCTCTTCGCGGCGGCGCTCGTCGGCTGGGCGCTCCGGCGGACGACCTTCGGCTTCGAGATCCGCACGGCGGGGCAGAGCCCCGACGCCGCGCGCTACGCCGGCGTGCGGGTGAGCCGCACCGTGATCGCGACCATGGCGCTCTCGGGCGCCCTCGCCGGGCTGGCTGGCGCCATCGAGGTGAGCGCGCTTCACCACCGGCACGAGCTCGGGTTCTCGCAGGGATACGGCTTCGACGCGATCGCCATCGCCCTGCTCGGCAAGGCGCACCCCGGCGGGACGGTGCTGGCGGCCTTGCTGTTCAGCGTGATGCGCAGCGGGGCGACCCGGATGCAGTACCTGACGCAGGTGCCGATCGACGTCATCTCCGTCATTCAGGCGCTGATCCTGCTCTTCGTCGCGGCGGACGCCCTGGTGCGGCGCATCTACCGTGTCCGGGGCGAGCGCGAGCGGCTCGTGCTGACGCGCGGCTGGGGCGGTTGACCCGCCGGATCGAGCGAGGGGACGGGGACCAGAGCGGGGAGCGGGGAAAAGGGAAGGACGGAGATGGGCTATCGACGCTACGCATTCATCGCGGTGGTCGTGGGCGTGCTGGTCCTCGTCGTGACGCTGGTCGGCGCGTCGCAGGTGCCTCCCCTGACGATCGTGGCCAGCATGGCGGCCACGACGCTCGCCGTCGCCACCCCGCTCACCCTGGGGGCGCTCTCGGGCGTCTTCTGCGAGCGCTCCGGGGTCGTCAACCTGGGCATCGAGGGGATGATGCTCGCGGCGGCGTTCTCGGGCTGGTTCGGGTCGATCTACGCGAGCGCTGTCCTCGGCTTGCCGCCGCTGCCGAGCTTGCTGCTCGGCGTCGTGATCGCGGTCGCCACCGGCGCCGCGCTGGGGCTCTTGCTCGCCGCGCTCGCGGTGACCTTCTCGGTGGACCAGATCCTCGCGGGGACGGTGATCAACTTGCTCGCCGTGGGGCTCACCGGCTTCTTCAACCGCCAGCTCTTCTTCGGGCAGGGCAGCGCGTTCGGCGGGCAGGTGCCTCACGCGCCGGGCGTGCTGCCGCGCCTCCGGGTCCCGCTGCTCGCGGACATCCCCATCGTAGGCCCCGTGTTCGAGCAGCAGCCGATCGCCGTCGCCGCCGTCGCGCTGGTCGGGCTGGCGCACCTCGTGCTGTTCCGCACGCGGTGGGGCCTGCGCGCGCGCGCCGTGGGCGAGCACCCCCGCGCGGCCGCGACGGTCGGGATCGACGTCGCCCGCGTGCGCTACGTGAACGTCGTCATCGGCGGCGCGATCGCCGGGCTCGGGGGCGCGTATTTCACGCTGGAGTCGGTGCCGTCGTTCGAGCCGCTGATGACGAACGGCCGCGGCTTCATCTCCCTCGCCGCGATGATCTTCGGCGACTGGACGCCGTTCGGCTCGTGGGCCGCGGCGCTCGTCTTCGGCGCGGCGCAGGCGTTCCAGATCAACCTCCAGCTCTTCCGCGACCAGATCCCGCCGTCGTGGTCGTTCCTGCAGCAATCGTCGGTCGTCGGGCTGGTCCCGTACCTCCTGACGCTGCTGCTCCTGACCGGCGTCATCGGCAAGACCACGTCGCCGGCCGCCGACGGCCTGCCGTACGAGCGGGAGGGGCGGCGGTGACGGCGGTCCTCGAGGCCCGGGGGATCACAAAGCGGTTCTCCGGCGTCGTGGCGAACGACAAGGTCGATCTCGACCTCCGCGAGGGCGAGATCCACGCCCTGCTCGGGGAGAACGGGGCCGGCAAATCGACGCTGATGAACGTCCTTTACGGGCTGCTGCGCCCGGACGAGGGGGCGCTCCTCCGGAGCGGGCGCCCGGTCGCGCTGCGCTCGCCGAGCGACGCGATCGCGCTCGGGATCGGCATGGTGCACCAGCACTTCATGCTGATCCCGGTGTTCACGGTCGCCGAGAACGTCGTGCTCGGGGCCGAGCCCGTGCGCGGCGCCCTGCTCGACCGCCGGCGCGCGAGCGCGGAGGTCCGCGAGCTCTCGGCGCGCCACGGGCTCAACGTCGATCCTGACGCGCGGGTGGAGGACCTCCCGGTCGGCGTGCAGCAGCGGGTGGAGATCCTCAAGGCTCTTTACCGCAAGGCGGAGATCCTGATCCTCGACGAGCCCACGGCCGTGCTGACGCCCCAGGAGGCGGACGAGCTGTTCCGCGTGCTGCGGGGGCTGACGGCGCGCGGGGTCTCGGTCCTGTTCATCACGCACAAGCTCAGGGAGGTGCTCGCGATCGCGGACCGGGTGACGGTCATGCGCGGGGGGCGGGTGGTCGGCGCCGCCGTCCCCGCGGAGACGGACGAGCGCGGCCTGGCGGCGACGATGGTGGGCCGCGAGGTGGCGCTCCAGGTGACCAAGGCCCCGGCGAGCCCCAGGGACGTCGTGCTCGATGTGCAGCGCCTGTGCGTCGCGGGCCGCCGCGGATCGGGCGCCGACGTGGTGCGGGAGGTGAGCTTGTCGGTGCGCGCCGGCGAGATCCTGGGGATCGCCGGCGTGCAGGGCAACGGCCAGACCGAGCTGTGCGAGGCCATCACCGGCCTCTCGCCGCCCCGCGCCGGGCGCGTGCTCCTCCGGGGCCGCGACGTCACCGGCGCGCAGCCCCGCGCCCTCGTCGAGCGCGGCGTCTCGCACGTGCCCGAGGACCGCCAGCGCCACGGGCTCGTGCTCTCGTACTCGATCGCGGACAACCTCGTGCTCTGCACCTACAACGAGCCCCCGTTCGCCGTGCGGGGCGTGCTCCGCGACGACGCCCGCGAGGAGAACGCGAGGCGGTTGATAAAGACCTTTGACATCCGCGCGCCCGGCCCGGAGACGCCCGTGTCCACGCTGTCGGGCGGCAACCAGCAGAAGGTGATCCTCGCCCGCGAGATGAGCCGCCCCGTGGAGCTGCTCGTGGCCAGCCAGCCGACCCGGGGCGTGGACGTCGGGTCGATCGAGCACATCCACCGCGAGATCGTGGCGGCGCGCGACGCGGGGGCGGCGGTGCTCGTCGTGTCGGCGGAGCTCGACGAGATCCTGGCGCTGTCGGACAGGATCGCGGTCATGTACCGGGGCGAGATCGTGGCGACGCGCGACGCGGGCGCCGTGTCGCGGACGGAGCTCGGGATGCTGATGGCCGGGGTGCTCCCCGGCGAGGAGGCCCCGCCGCGCGCCGCGGACAAGGCGGACAAGGTCGACGCATGAGGGGGCGCGCCTTCCGCGCGCTGGCCGTGGCGGCGCCCCTCGCGGCGGCGGCCGTGGCCTCGTTCGCGCCGCCGTCCGCCGCCGCCCCGACGCTGGAGCAGTACCGGTATTTCCGCGCGCTCTCCCTCGACCTGAAGGGGCGGCTCCCGACGCGTGAGGAGCTCGCCGAGCTCGAGTCGCCGGGCTTCGATCTGGACGCCTGGATAGAGCGCCACCTCGACGGACCGGGTTATGTCGAGCGGCTCACGCGCATCTACATGGATGTCCTGCGGCTCGAGCTCGGCCCGGTGGGGGTGTTCACGCCGTCGGAGACGACGCTCCGCCGGGCGCAGGTGGCCGGCCCGGACGGGAGGCCGATCTACGTCTATTCCCGCGTCAACCAGCGCCGCCTGAACCCGGTGATCGACGGCGAGTTCTGCTTCTCCGAGGCCGAGAGCGGGCTCCGGGTGGTGGATTTCGCGCCCTTCGCTGGGGCGTCCGTCCGCATCTCCCAGCGGCTGCTCGACGAGCGGACCACGCTCGTGCGCCCGTACTGGCTTTACCGTGATTATCTCTCCGTCCTCCCGACGCAGCGTTATGGCGATGGGTGGAAGGACCCGGACAGCGCCTATGCCCCGGTGCCGCAGCTCCTGTTCGAGCCTGACGGCAAGACGCCGACGGTCGAGGTCCGGGTCTGCAAGGAAGAGGCGCAGACCGCGGAGGTCGGCCACATCTTCGCGAGCGGCATCCCCCCGCTGCCGAGCGGGGCTCCGCTGCCGCCGGGCCGCGCGCGCCCTCCCGTGCGCGAGGACCTTTATGCGAAGGCGCACCGGGGCGAGCCGATCTCGTGCCGGAGCGCGCTCGCCCCGAGGATGAGCGTCGATTGCGGCTGCGGCATCGGCCTCGAGCACTGCATGCCTGGCGTCAACAACGACAGGGATCCGCGCGCGTTCGAGCTGCCGGCCCATGTCCCGCTCGGCCTCCAGGATCCGATCGGCTCGGCGCCGCAGACGGTCTCCGGATGGCACAAGCTCTGGTGGTCGCAGGAGGCGATTCATTACCTGAACCACGTCTTCGCGGCGGATCGTGATTTCCGGGAGGTCCTCACGGGGCGTTACACGTTCGTCAACGGGCCGCTCGCGCAGTTCTACCGGTCGATCGCGCCTGCGGTGTGCTGTGGTCTGCACGTGTCCTTCGGGATGCGCGAGGACGAGGCGCCCCTGTTCTTGCCGGGCGCGGTGCCGCCGGTCGTCGCCCCGCACGACGCCTCGGGCTGGACGTTCATCCCCGATCGCGGGCCGCGCGCGGCTGGGCTCGTCACGATGACGGTGTTCCTCGCGAAATATGCCTCGCGCCGCGCGCGCGCGGCGGCGCTCTACAGCGCGTTCCTGTGCAAGAGCTTCACGGCCGAGCACGCGGAGCTCCCGCCGTCGGACGAGCCCGATCTCATGGTCCGGCCGGGCTGCGCGAGCTGCCATGCGACGCTGGAGCCGCTCGCGGCGTATTTCACGCGGGTCGACGAGACGACGTGGACCTATCTGCCCGCCGAGCGGCTCCCGGTCGAGAACCCCGTGTGCAAGCTGAACGCGGAGGGGAAGGCGAGTCAATCGTGCCAGCGCTTCTACGACCCTGTGTTCTCGAGCCGGGAGCGCGGCGTGCTGCGGGGCGCCTATGCCTCGATGGATCACGCCGAGCGCGGCCCGGTCGGCGCCGCGGTCGATCTCACGCGCACGCCGGAGTTCGCGTCGTGCGCCGTCGAGCGCGTCGCCGAGTCGTTCCTGGGGCGGCCGCTGCGCGAGGAGGACGAGGCGCTGCTCGGCGCGCTGCGCGAGCGGTTCGTGTGGCGCGGCTACCGGATGCGGCCGCTTGTCGAGGCGATCGTCCGCTCGCCGGCGTATGCGCGCGCGAGCAACGTGCGGCCTGCATTGGAGCGGGGCGGCGCCGAGAGGAGCGGCGGGGCGACGGGAGGTGCGGAGCGGGGCGGAGCGGCGAGGAGCGGCGGCGCGGGGCGCGGCGAGGGGGCGCGGTGACGCAGGCCCGGGGGAGGGCGCCGGGCCGGACGGGGGCCTTCGCCCTTGCCGCCGTGGCCGCGCTGGCCAGCGCGTGCGCCCCGCCGGAGGCGATCGCGCCGCGGCCTGCAGCGCCGCTCCGGGAGACGGGGCGCGTCGCGCAGAGCCGGGTTCCGAAGCAGGATCTGCGGCTCATCCCGGCCGAGGCGTACTTGAGGACGTACCTCCGGCTCTTCGGCGGCCTCGCGCCTGCCGAGGTCGAGCGCCGCGCGCGGGGGGACGACAAGGCGGCGCTCTTCGACACCTGGGGAGACTACCTCGCGGCGCTCGGGCTCCCCGATTACAGCCTGGATCTCCCGCGCGCGACGCAGACCAACGCGCTCATGATCGCGGCGTTCGAGCGGCTCGGGATCGCGCTCTGCGATCGCGCCCTGGAGCACGATCTCAAGGCGAAGGAGCGCGTCCCGATCGAGCGGCGGCTGATCTTCGCGTTCGATCTGCCCGCGCAGGACCCGGACGAGGCGGCGTTCGCCCCGCGCTTCGACGTGCTGCACCGGACGTTCCTGAGCTACCCGGCGCGCCTCGCGCCGCCGGACCGGCAGGGGAGGTTCTTCGCGCTCTACGAGGGGACGGTCGCGCGGCACCGCGCGAAGGACGCGGCGAAGTCGCGGTTCTCGCCGGAGGAGGCGGGGTGGGCGGCCGTCTGTTACGGGCTCGTGCGGCACCCGGAGTTTCATTTGTATTAGGGGGGCTGCAGTCCCGAACATGGCGGGGACTTGCTGCCTGCGCACCTCCGGCTTTGCCAGCCGTCCCGGGAACACGCTCAGCAGCGCCGAGGAGCGTGCCCAGCTCCGACGATCACCGGCTGCTCCCCTCCGCTGCGCGCACCGCCACCTGCTTGCCGCTGAACGCCACCGCGAGCGCGTGCACCGGAGACGCGCCAGCGGCGCGGAGCTCGGCCGTGTAGTCCCTGCGGCTGATCTGCGATAACCCCTCTTCCAGCGCTTGCTCCAGCGTCTGGCCGCCCCGCGCCACCTTCATCTCCAGCACGACGCCGGGCTTGCCCGGCTGTCGGGGCCGCACCAGCACATCGGGCCTCCCTTCGCCGGACTCGCGGTTCGACCGCACTTCGTAGTCCGGCTCCAGCGTGGCGAGCAGGCCCGCGACGAACCCGTGATAGACCTCCTCCGGGCCGAGGCGGCGCGCCTCGTGGTACGAGAGGACGTTCACGACGAACGCCCGGAGCTGCTCCTCGAAGGTGGCCACATCGCCGCTCAGCAGCGCCCGCACCAGCCGCCGTGAGCTCGCGCCCCGCCCGGAGAGCCGCTCCTCCAGCCAGTCGCGGAAGGTGCTGATATAGACCTCGCGCACCTCGTCGTTCGGGATCGACAATCGATACGCCGGCACGTGGGTCGTCCCCGCCTCGACCGCCTCGGCGCGCAGGTACCCGGAGAACACGAGCAGGGCAAAGAGCGCTCGCGGGCTGCCCGGCAGCTGGTCGAAGGCCACGTTCTCGTCGAGCCGCTGCTCGATCGCGCCCCCCTCGAGCAAGACCGCGATGTCGTCCTCGACGTCGAGCGCGTGGTGCACCAGCAGATCCCTGATGAGCTCGTTCGCGCTGGTCGACACCCAGTAGCTGCGGGTGCGCCTGTCGTCGCTGGCCAGGAAGCTCAGCACGGACCAGGGATTGTAAATGACGGTCTCGCCGAAGACGTAGCCATTGTAGGCCCTGCGGACGCTCTCGAGCCTGTCGAGCGCGCCCCCGTCCTTGAGGAGCGCGATCACCTCGGGCTCGGTGAAGCCGAAGCAGGTGGAGAACTCGGTCCGGAGGAGCGAATAGACACCGATGTTGTTGAGGCCCGAGAAGATGCTCTCCCTCGCGATCCGCAGGACGCCTGTGAGAACGGCCCTGGACAGGTGCGGATTGTCCTTGATCCCGCCGGTCAGGAAGGTGCGGACGAAGTCGAGGACCTCGCGGGCGTAGCCCCCGACGAACCCGGCGTGGATCGGCTCGTCGTACTCGTCGATCAGGATGACGACCTTCTCGCCGGAGGCGCGGTGCAAGTATGCGGAGAGATCGAAGAGCGCGCGCTGATAGATCACCTCATCCGCGGTGCCGTCGAGGATGGCGCGGTAGTCGCGCGCCTCCCGCTCGCTAAGGGCGCCCCCGTCGAGCAGCGCCCGGTGCTCGTCGAACAGCGCCTCGATCTTCTTCTGGATGGCCTTCCAGCACGCCTCGAAGGCCGGCGCTTTGACGTCCCGGAAGGTCATGAACACGACCGGATAGCGCTGGAAGTGCGCCCGGTACGCTTCGCCCGCGCGCCAGATGGAGAGATCCTCGAACAGGTGCGAGAGGTCCTCGCCTCGCTTCTCGAAGAAATACCGGAGCATCGACAGGTTCAGCGTCTTGCCGAAGCGCCGCGGCCGCGGGAGCAGCAGCCCCACGAGCCCCGGACGGTCGAGGAGCTCCTGAATGAAGTGCGATTTGTCGACGTAGACGAGCCCGCGCTCGCGCAGGTCGCGGAAATCGGAGACGCCGAGAGGGACGTGCTGAATCATGGAGGCGCTCGACGGGCGGGGCACCAGGAGCATGGAGAAGGGCGAGCTCGGTAGCAAGCGGGCAGCGCCGGCCGCCATCCAGAGGCCGTCAAAGGCGACGCGCACGAGCTCGTTGGGCGGGCGATATCGTGCGAGCGCGCGCGGACCCGGTGGGTATCCTGAGGAGCACGCCCGATGCCTTGTCATGACCCCCGCTCCCGCCGCCTCGCCCTCCCGCGCCGCGCGCTGCTCGAGGCCGCCGCGGGCGCGGCGCTCTCCGGCGTGCTCGGCCTGCCGGCGCGCGCGATCGCCGCGCAGGGCAAGGCCGCGGAGGACGAGTTCTTCCTCTTCCTCCACGCGTCCGGCGGCTGGGACGTGACGCTGTGGGCCGATCCTCGGAACGAGGCCAAGGGCCTCGTGAGCCCCGCGACGACCGACAACACCGAGACCGCGGCGCTCCGCCTGTGGGTCGACGCGCCCGCGGCCGGCGGCGCGAAGAGCTTCGCGCCGGTGACGCCGAAGGGATCGAGCCTCGCGTTCGGCCCCGGCATCGGCGGCCTCGCGGACATGCACGACCGGCTGTGCATCATCAACGGCCTCGCGATGAACACCGTGAGCCACCCCGACGGCACGGCCTTCTCGACCACGGGACGGCACCTCGTCGGCGGCCGCACCGTGGCTTCCAGCGTCGACGCGATCTGCGGGAGCGAGCTCGGCGCGGGCCAGACCTTCCCCGTCGTCTCGGTCCAGTTCCCGTCGGCGTTCGTCGGCGACCGTCTCGATCGGCGCGCCGTCCCGCTCATGGTCGCGGAGATCGGCACCCTCAGCCGCTCCCTCGCCCGCGCGCGGCACTACGACACCGACGAGGACCGCGCCGCGGTGACCGCGCTCCTCTCCGAGGAGGCCATGTCCCTCGCCGCGCGATCCAGCCACACCGACGCCCTGCGCGGCTTCGCCATCCAGGCGGAAGGGCTGGGCAAGATGCTGAGCTCCGGCCTCGAGGAGGTGTTCTCCAGGGGCAAGCTCATCCAGGCCCACCCGGAGTTCAACCACTCAGCCCGCTTCGCCAGGCAAGCGGCCGTCAACGCCGCGTTCGCGATCGAGGCCATGCGGCGGAACGTGGTCCGCTGCGTGAGCTTCACGAGCAGCGGCTTCGACACGCACACGAGCAACTACCGCCAGCACGCGGCCACCCAGCAGGAGCTCTTCGACCTGATCGCCGCCCTCCTCCGCTCGCTCGACAAGACCCCGCACCCGACCCGGGCCGGCAAGAAGCTCTCGGATCACACCCACCTCCTCGTGACGAGCGACTTCTGCCGCACGCCCCAGCTCAACACGGCGATGGGCCGCGACCACTACCCCAACAACTCCGCGATGGTGATCTCCCCCCGCTTCCGCGGGAGCTTCGCGTTCGGCAAGACCGACCCGGAGCAGCTCCTTCCCGCCCCGGCGAAGACGTTCCAGGGCGGGCCGCGGCCGATCGCCCCGCCGGACCTGCTCGCCACCTTCCTGTTCGCCTTCGGCATCCCCCCGCGCGAGCACCTGCGCGACGGCGAGGTGGTGCCGGAGCTGCTCCGGTCGCCGTGACGCTCCTCCGCCGAGCGGCGTCTGCCGCCGCGCTCGCGCTGTCGTCGTCCACGCTCGCGCTGTCGTCGTCCGCGCTCGCGCTCGCGCTCGCCGGCTGCGCGGCGCAGGCCGCGGCGCCTCTCCCGCCGCTCGTCGTGCGCCAGGTCGCGTGGCCATCCCCGGGGGAGCTCGGGCCGGTGCGGGCGGTCGCCGACGACGGGCGACGCGTCGTGGTGTTCCACGACGGCGCCGCCGCCGTCTTCGTGAACGGCGCCCTCGCCAGGGTCGAGCGCGCGCCCCACCGCTGGGTGAGCGCCGCGGCCCTGCCCGCGCCCGACGGCTACGGCACGTGGATCGTCGGCGTCGACGCCGAGGGCCGGCTGCTCCGGCTGCCGGGGCAGGGGACGTTCGAGATCGTCTCCGATCGCTACGGCCTGGAGCGCGCCGCGGTGCGGTCCGCGATCGGCCTCGGCGAGGGCGGCGCCGCCTTCGCGCTGGACGGCGAGATCGCGGTGGCGGACGGGGAGACCGTCACGCGCTACGCGACGGGCCCGCTCGCGACGTTCGCGGCGGGGGTCGGGCGCGTCGCCTTCGCTGCCGGAGGCGACGCGCTCGGCGCCTTCGACGTCGCCGCGAGGGCGCTGCGATCGTACCCGCTCCCGGCCGACGGCGCGGCGCCGCTCCTCGCGCTGACCGGCGCCGGCGCGCTGCTCGCGGCGACGCCCTCGGCGCTCTACGCGGAGGACGGCGCCGGCGTCCTGCGCCTGCGATTCCGGGCGCGCGCCGCGCTCCACGGGCTCGCCGTCTCCGGCGACCGCGCGTGGTTCGCCGACGGCGACGAGCTCGGCGTGCTCGATCAGGCAGGCGCGCGGGAGACCCGCGGCGCGCGCCTCCCGCAGGGCGGTAGGCTCATCGGCTCGTCGAGCGGCGATGTGTGGCTGCTCGCGTCGGGCGCCCTCCGGCGCTTCGCCGCGGAGGACGGCGACGGGCCCGCCTGGGGCGAGATCGCGCCCGTGTTCGCCCGCGCGTGCGCGCGCTGCCACCTCCCGCGCGGCGAGGGCGGCGTCGACCTCTCCACGCCCGTGGCGTGGGCTTCGCTCCGCGAGGCCATCGCGCGCCGGGTCGTGGACGAGCGGAATATGCCGCCCCCAGGGCACGCGCTGTCCGAGGCCGACCGCGCGCGGATCCGCGCCTTCGTCCGGCGCACAGGGCGGCCCGCGCGGCCGTGAGGCGCGCTCGCCGCCGCGGCCGTGAGGCGCGCTCGCGCGCGGCCGTGAGGCACGCTCGCGCGCGGCCGCACAGGCGCGCTCGCCGCCGCGGCGCGCCCGTCTTGCGCTACCCTGGGGCACCATCGCGAAGAGGAGAGCTGCCTGATGATGTCGTTCAGCCCGGATCCGCGCGTCGCAGAGCAGCAGATGCACGCCATCATCTACTACCTCACGGGGTTCGGGTACATCGACGGCGAGCTCGATCCGACCGAGAAATCCTTCATCCGCGGCTACATCCACGAGCTCGTTCGGCAGCGCGCGAGCGACGCCCTCGGCGGCGAGGCCCAGGAGAACCAGGACGTCGTCGCCCGGTGGACCAGCCACTTCCACGAGGTGTTCTCCGAGATCGACCACCAGATCCAGAGCCATTTCACCGAGAGCGTCGCCGAGGGAGAGGACCCGAAGGACTTCGTCCTCGCCAAGGTCAAGCTCCGCTGCTTCGAGCTCCTCGACGGCTTCGACGACGACAACCGGAAGGCGCTGCTCGCGACCGTCGACGAGCTCATGCTCGCCGACGGCGTCGTCCACCCGAACGAGCAGCGGTTCCGCGACGAGCTCTCGTCGCTCCTGTCGGCGTCCCCGATCGAGATCGACGACGTGGACATCGAGACGATCGAGCAGGGCGCGGTCGTGATCGATCCGGCCACGCGCAAGCAGGCGCGCGAGGTCGATCACCCGTTCTTCAAGGCGTTCGAGTGGGACTACGCCAGCGACGCGGCCACGTTCGCGGAGCAGGCCAAGGTCGACATGGACCTGATGCGCAGGTTCGAGGCGAAGCTCGAGGAGCAGCGCGCGCGCGGCGCGGGGCGGCTCGACGGCGCCGCGGATCTCGCGAGCTTCGCCGGGCAGGCGCCCTTCCTCGACGGCCACGTCTACGTGGCCTCGCCCGATCCCGCCGAGGAAATCGAGCTCCTGGTCATCGGCGATCTGCACGGCTGCTACTCGTGCCTCAAGGGGGCGCTGATGCAGGCCGACTTCTTCGCCAAGGTGCAGGCCCACCGCGACGACCCCGCGCACAACCCGCGGATGATGCTGGTGTTCCTGGGCGATTACATCGATCGCGGCAGGTTCAGCTACAACGGCGTCCTGCGCACGGTGATGCAGCTCTTCCTCGCCGCGCCCGACAACGTCTTCGTGCTGCGCGGCAATCACGAGTACTACGTCGAGCTGAACGGCCGCGTGCTCGCGCCGGTGCGGCCGTCGGAGGCGATGAGCTCGCTCGCGGCCATCGCGCCGAACGAGGTGTTCGCCGCCTACATGCGCCTCTTCGAGGCGCTCCCCAACATGCTGGTCTTCGACCGGATCCTCTTCGTCCACGCGGGGATCCCCCGCGACGAGACGATCGCCGCCCGGTGGACGTCGGTGTCCTCGCTCAACGACCCCGAGATCCGGTTCCAGATGCTGTGGAGCGACCCCAGCGAGGTCGACGCGATCCCCGCGGAGCTCCAGAAGTCCACGGCTCGCTTTCCCTTCGGCAAGCGTCAGTTCAAGAGCTTCATGCAGAAGCTCGGCTGCACCACGCTGATCCGCGGCCACGAGCGCATCCCGGAGGGCTTCCGCGTCGTGTACGACGATCCCGACGGCGTGCTCCTCACGCTGTTCTCCGCGGGCGGGAAGACCAACGACGACCTTCCGGAGGCCAGCAACTACCGCGAGGTCACGCCGATGGCCCTCACCATCCGGTACAAGGGTGGAGTCAGCCAGTTGACCCCGTTCGCGATCGAGTACGAGCGGTACAACGACCCCAAGTACAACGCGTTCTTCCGTGAGCAGCTGCCGCCGCTCGATCCGTAGGGCGTGATGGGCCCGCTCGACCCCCGCAGGCGGGAGCTCCTCGCTGCGGCCGATTTGCTCGTCCTCTCCGCGCCTGCGCCTGCGCCCGCGCTCGGCGCGCTCGCGTTCGCCGCGCTCGCCGCGGTGGCGGGTGATGCCCGCGCCGACACCGCGGCGGGCGCGGCGAGGGCGAGCGGTGTCGAGCTCGACTGGATCGCGCCCAGGGAATGTGCGGATCGAAGGCGCGTGCTGGCCGAGATCGAGCCGCGTCTCGGACGGCCGTCCGAGGCGAACGGCGAGCCGCCGCTGAAGGCGCGCGCGGTGGTATCCCGGAACGAGCGCGGAGCGTGGGACCTGCGCCTCACGACGACGCTCGGCGAGACGACACGGGCGCGCGAGCTCCACGGCGAGACCTGCGCCGAGCTCGCGGATGCGGCGGCGCTGATCATCGCGCTCGCCATCGATCCCGACGCAGCCGACCGCGGCACCCCGGAGGCAGAGCCGGACGCCGGCGCGGGGCCAGGCGCGATCGTGGGCGCGGATCCGGACGCTGGCGCGGATCCGGGCGTCGGTGCGGATGCGGGCGCCGGCGCGGAGCCGGACGCCGGCGCGGAGCCGGACGCCGGCGCGGATCCGGACCCGCCCAACGCCGCCGAGGCGGCGCCCGCGGCCTCGACCCCGCCGGGCGCCCCCGCGGCCCCGGCGCAGCGCCCGTCGCGCCCCCTCGAGGTGCGCGGCACGCTCAGGGCATCCGGCGTCCTCGACACCGCCTCGCTCCCGGCGGTCGCCCCGGGCGCCAGCCTCTCCGCGGGCGTGCTGATCGGAGCCGTCCGCGCCGAGCTCTCCGGCACCTACTTCGGCGCGCAGCAAGCGTTCGTCGCGCGGACGACGATGGGCGGCGACATCCACCTCACCACCGGCGGACTGCGCCTTTGTTACGCAATGCGTTATCGCTCGATCGAGCTCGGACCCTGCGCCGGCATCGAGGTCGGCGTCATGAGCGCGGCCAGCTTCGGCGCGGCGTCGCCCGGCTCGAACCGGGCGCTCTGGGTCGCGCCGCACCCCGGAGCGCTCGCGACCCTCGCCCTCTCGGACCGACTCCGCGTCCCGCTCGCGATCGACGTGCCGTTCCCGGTGATGCGCGACCGCTTCGTGCTCGTCGGCATCGGCGCGGTCCACCGGAGCGCCGCCGCCACGCTCCGCGCCTCGCTGGGGGTCGAGGTGCGATTTCCGTGACGGATCCGGACAGCGCCGGCCATGTACTGCGCGTGACGAGGACGTCCCCCGCGTCGGCGCTCCCCTTCGCGGGGTCCGTGTTCGATCCGCACTTCGGCGTCCCTGGTGCGCCCGTCGCCCTCGACTTCGACGCGGTCTACGAAGAGCACGCCGACTTCGTCTGGCGAAACCTGCGCCGGCTCGGTGTCCGCGAGGCGAGCCTGGACGACGCCTTCCAGGATGTCTTCGTCGTGGTCCACCGGCGGCTCGTCGAGTTCGAGCCGCGGTCGAGCGTGAAGGCGTGGCTGTTCGCGATCCTCTGCCGGGTGGCGCACGATCACCGCCGCCTCGTCCGGCGCAAGGGAGGGCTCGAGGAGCTGCCGGGGGGCGTGGCGGACCGCGCGCCGGGGCCGGCGGAGCGGCTCGAGCAGGTCGAGGCGCTGAAGCTCGTCGACGCGCTCCTCGCGGAGCTCGACGATGAGAAGCGTGCGGTGCTCGTGATGGCGGAGATCGAGGAGCTGAGCGCGCCGGAGATCGCCGCGGCGCTCGACGTGAAGCTGAACACGGTCTACTCGCGGCTGCGCGCAGCGCGCCGCGAGTTCGAGCTGGCGCTGGCGAGGAGCGGGGGCGGATGGCCATGAGCGATCCGGGCGAGAGGGCGCGCGCGCTCCTGAGGGCGGCCCGAGCGGACGGGCTCGCGCCGTCCGACAAGGCGCGGCTCCGCACGGCGCTCGCGGCGAAGCTGGCCGCCGCCCCGCCGGCGCCGTCCGGAGAGGCGCCCACCTCGCCCCCGCCGCCGTTCGCGGGCAGCGGCGCAGGCGGCGGCGTCCTCGCGGGCAAGGCGGCCGGCGGTGTGCTCTCGGGCAAGCTGATCGCGGCGGGCGCGCTGATCGGCGCCGTCGCCTTCGCCGGCGGCTTCCTCACCGGCAGGGCGACCGTCGACGCCCCTCCGCCGGCCGGCGTCGCGCCGCCGGCGAGCGCGACCGCGGCGACGCCGCCCGCGGCGGCTCCGCCCGTGGCGGCTCCGCCCGTGGCGACGCCGCTCGTGGTGGCTCCCGTCGCCGCGCCGGCGCCGGAGACGGCGCCCGCGAGCCCGCGCGCCGCCCGCGCGGTCGCGCCGGCGCCGCCGCGGCCGCTGGACCCGGGCGCGGAGGACGCCGCGCGAGCGCCCTCGGCAGGCGGCGGCGAACGCGAGCCGGCGCGCCCGCGCGGCGGACAGCCGGCGAGGCCGAGCACGCTCGCCGCGGAGATGGCCTTGCTGCGCGAGGCGCAGGACGCCGTGCGGGGCGGCGATCCGTCGGCCGCGCTCGATCGCCTCGACGCCCTCGGCGCCCGGTTTCCCGAGGGTCAGCTCCGCGAGGAGCGCATGGCTGCGCGCGTGCTCGCCCTCTGCGCTGCAGGGCGGGCGCGGGAGGCGCGCGCGGAGGCCGAGCGGCTCCTCGGCGACGCGCCGGGCTCGGTGCACGCGGGCCGCGTCCGCGCCTCGTGCGCGTTCCGAGAAAATCTCGACTGACAGAGACGGATGTTCCTCGCTCCGGCCATGTACCGATGGACCGCAAGAGACAGGAGGAACCCCATGAATCGTTCGACTCGCGTCGCGCTCGCGCTGCTCTTCACGGCTGCCTCGATAGGGAACACCGCCTGTCAGTCGCAGGACCTGCCCATCGGCGGCGATGAGGCCACCTCGGGCGGCGGTGAGGCCAGCTCTGGCGGCGAGGGATCCGACGCGGCCGCGCTGCTCGTCGCGCACTGGGAGGGATACGTCGAGAACTTCGAGTTCCGCTCGGGATCGGACGCGGTGCAGCTCGACATCGATACGGTGGAGGGGTCGGCGATCCAGGGGACGGTGCGCTTCGGGGCGGGGCCATCGATGCCCCCGCCCACGGATCCGGACGTGGGTTATCCCCCGAACCCCGGGATAGAGGTTGGTTACGCGCTCGGCCTGCCCTACGAGGGCTTCGATTTTACGCTACTGGGCGCGCAGCTCAGCGAGAGCCGGCTGCGCTTCTCGATCGCACCCACAGAGCTCTGGAAGGGCTGGTGCGAGCTCCAGACGCCGCGCCTTGTGGTCACCCCGGGCGGCCGAGAGCGCACCTATTTCTGCGAGTCTGAACAGGGCTACTTGCAAGGCAGTGACGGCTGCTTCCTGGCCGAACAGCCCGTCGACTGTGCCTATATCGATCTTTGCATAAAGGAGGTTTGCCATTGTGGCGAGTCCGGGTGCACAGTGGACGCGGAGCTCGCGGAGGAACGGGTCGACTTCGATCTTGAATTCGATCAACAGGAGGCGAACGGCAGCATGGCGATCGAGAGCGCCATTTTTTACAACGTCCGGCTGACGCGCGACCCCTGACGGCGATCGGCTCAGGGACCGGTCCCCTCGACGACGCCGTCATGGTGTGCCGCGCCGCCTGGCACACCGCGGCCCAGCGCCCGCTGGATTCGGGCTGCGATCCGCGGGCGAACCGACCGGACGCCCGGGGCATGCCTGTTGCAGTTCCCCCGGCATGCCTCGGCGCTTATCCCTGGGTCTTGGCTTGCTTACCTCCCTTCTTCTCGCCGGGGGCTGCTCCGGGACGGTGAACCACACAGGTACGGGCGGCGGGGATCCGGCCGGCGCCGGCTCGGTCGCGGGCACGGGCGGCTCCGGCTCGGTCGCGGGCACGGGCGGCTCCGGCTCGGGCACGGGGACCGGCGGCGCGGGGACCAGCGGTGCGGGGACCGGAGGCGCGGGGATTGCCGGAGCGGGAGGCGCCGGTGGGGGATTGCCTGCCCGATGCGCGCTCCCGCAGGATATCGGGCCCTGCGATGGCGCGATCCCCCGCTACTGGCACGATCCGCGAACAGGCGTGTGCGTCCCTTTCACTTATGGCGGCTGCGAGGGCAACGAGAATCGCTTCGAGTCGCTCGAGGAGTGCCAGGAGGCCTGTCAGGGCGGCGTCCCTGACATGGACGCATGCGATACGCTGGGCGATTGCATCCTCGCATCGCCGGGCTGCTGCGGCGCCTGCGATCCCGTCGATGCCCGCGCGTTCGTCGCGCTCAACCGGGCGAACGTACGCGACTACCAAAGGGTGACCGAGTGCGAGGGGGTGGCGTGCGGGCCGTGCCCGGATGTCGAAGAATCTAAGCGCACCTCTCAGTACTTCACCGCGACGTGCGAGGCCGGGCGCTGCGTCGTCGTCGACGTGCGCGAGTCGCCGCTGACAGAATGCGCGATCGCGTCGGACTGCGTCCTGCGCGACGGCATCGACTGCTGCGAGGGGTGCGACGGGAGAGGCATCGTCGCCCTCAACAAGAGCGCGGATCTCCAAGGCATGGTCTGTCCCGGCAACTTCGGCGCCGCGTGCCCTCCGTGCGCGCCCGTGTACCCGGCCGGGATGACGGCGGTCTGCTCCTCGGGCAGGTGTCAGCCTCAGATGCCCGCGACGCCTTGAACGAACAGGAACGACCAGCGCTCCCGGCGTGCGCGGTCAGGCGCTGTCTCCTGAATCGTGGACAAGGCACTTTCCTGCGCCCACCCGGGCGCCTCCCCGGGCTCGGCGCATCATCGCCGCGCTGCGCCGATTCCGGTGACGAGATCCGGCGCATTGGGCGCAAAGGACGGAACCGACCGGAACCGACCGGAACCGACGAACCGACCGAAACCGACCGAAACCAACCGCTCCACCGCCGCCTCGCATTGACGCTGGGCGCGTGGCACCGATAGCCTCTTCGATGGAGCGCTCGTAGACTCTTCTTTCTTCGACCTCCTTCACGAAGGGAGCTGCCCGTGAATCGAAGCACCCCGAGGATGCTGCTCGCGGCCATCGCGCTCTTCAGCGCGGCCGCGTGCTCGGGAACGTCAGGTGATGGCGGGTCGGATCCGGTCGACGGTCCCGGTCCCGGTCCCGGTCCCGGCCCCGACCCCAGCGCGCAGTGCGCGCCCGGCGTCACCGCGCCTGGCCCGACCCCGCGCCTGACGCGGCTGACGCACGCGCAGTACGACAACACCATCCGGGACCTCTTCGGCAAGGACATGAAGGCCGCGGCGGCGTTCCTCGCGGACCCGGCGTTCGAGGGGTTCGACAACAACGCCAAGGGGCTCCTCGTCTCCGACCGCCTCGCCCGCGATTACCGCCGCGCCGCGGAGACCATCGCGGCCGACGTGGTCGTCGACCAGGCCGTGCTCGGCAAGATCCTGCCGTGTGCGCCGGAGGGCGACGGCGCGGCGTGCGCCCGGCAGCTCATCCGGGAGCTCGGCAAGCGCGTCTACCGGAGGCCGCTCTCGGCGGAGCAGGAGGAGGCGTACGCCGCCGCCTACGCTCGCGGCAATGGCCTCTTCGACGCGGGCACGCCGTTCGAGCAGGGCGTGCGCCACGTCATCGAGGCGATGCTCCAGTCGCCGTACTTCCTCTACCGCATCGAGCTCAGCGAGGAGCTCGACGGCGAGGGGATCATCCCGCTCGACGGCTACGAGGTCGCGACGAGGCTCTCGTACCTGCTCTGGAACAGCGTGCCCGACGGCGCGCTCCTCGACGCGGCGGAGGGCGGCGCGCTGGGCACGCCCGAGGGCATCGAGGTCGAGGCGCGGCGCATGGTCGCCGACCCCAAGGCCGTGAGCGCCCTGGACGACTTCCACGACCAGTGGCTCCACATGAGCCGTTATGCGGATCTCTCGAAGGATCCGGCGCTCTACGAGGACTTCGACGCCAGCGTGTCCTCGGCCATGATGGCCGAGACGAGGCAGTTCATCCGGCACGTCGTCCTCGAGATGGAGGGCGATTTCAGGACGCTGATGACGGCGCCCGTCGGCTTCGTGAACGACAAGCTCGCCCCGATCTACGGCGTGGAGGGGCCGTTCACGAGCGAGCTCGTGGAGACGCCGCTCGACCCGGCGGAGCGGGCGGGGCTCCTCACGCAGGCCGGCTTCCTGAGCTCGCACGCGTTCTTCAACAAGAGCTCGCCGATCCACCGCGGCGTGTTCATCCAGCGCCAGATCCTCTGCACCGACCTCCCGGACCCGCCGGCGAACATCAACACAACGCTGCCGCCCCTCCAGGGCGAGATCAAGACGACGCGCGACCAGGTGGAGGCGCACACGTCGCCGGATGCGTGCAACAAGTGCCACGGCGTGATCAACCCGCCGGGCTTCGCGCTGGAGCACTTCGACGCGGTCGGGCGCTACCGCGCCGACGAGGACGGCGAGCCCATCGACGCGACCGGCACGATCGCCGTCGGGGACGCCGAGATCCGCTTCGACGGCGCCGTGGACCTCGCGACGCAGCTCGCGGAGAGCCCCGTGGCGCAGCGGTGTTATCTGACGAACTGGTACCGCTACGGCAATGCCCGCCAGCTCTCGCGCGAGGACGCGTGCACGATCGCCGATCTCGACGCGAAGCTCGGCGCGTCCGGGTACAACATCAAGGAGCTTCTCGTCGCGCTCACGCAGACGAAGACGTTCAGGTTTCGGGCCGTGGAAGAGGTGGACCAATGAATCGCAGAACGTTCCTGCGGGGCGCGTGCGGGGTGATGCTCGGCCTCCCGCTCCTCGAGTCGCTGCGCCCGCGCGACGCCAAGGCCGATCCGGCGAGCGCGCCGCGCCGGTTCATCGCGTTCTTCATGTGCAACGGCGTGAACATGGCCCGGTTCTTCCCGAGCACGCAGTACGGCGCGCTGACGGCCGCCTCGTTCGGGTCGGATCGCGCGATAGCGCCGCTCGCCGCGTACCGGGACAAGCTCTTGATCCCGCGGGGCATCCACATGGCGCCGCGCGGCTACGGGTTCGACCCGAGCGCGGGCGACGATCACGCGAAGGGGATGGGCTGCAAGCTCACGGCGCAGCCGCTCGTCGCGGGCAGCCAGTACGCGGCGGGGATCTCGCTCGACCAGCTCATCGCGAACAAGCTCAACCCGCAGGGCACGCCCGCGCTCACGCTGATGGTCGGCGCGAAGACGCCGAACGTGCGCGGGCACATCTCGTACACAGCCAGCGAGGCGCCCGTCAGCGGCGAGAACAACCCGTGGCTCGCGTACCGGGACCTGATCGGCGGGACGGACATCGAAGAGGAGGCGCTCGTGCGGCTCACGAAGCGCCGCGAGAGCGTGCTCGACCTGGTCTCGGTCGAGTATGAGGCCCTGCTCAAGAAGAAGCTCAGCAAGGCCGATCGCGAGAAGCTCGACAAGCACTTCCAGACGGTGCGCGACCTCGAGGTGGGCATGGGCGGCTCGGGGATCATCCCGCGCGAGCTCTCGCCGGAGCGAGCGGCGGAGATCGAGGGGATCGACCCCGACACCGTGGCGTTCGACGCCGAGTTCAAGAAGGTCGGTCGGATGCAGATGGACATCCTCGCGCTGGCGATCGCGACCGGCGCGACGCGGTCGGCGACGCTGCAATGGGGCTCGGGCGCGGCGGGGCCCATCTTCAAGTGGGATGGGATGGCCCACGAGTACAATCACCACAAGCTCTCCCACGGAAACACGAGGGACGACGACACCGGGAGCGTTGTGGACGGCTACGAGGAGATGCTCTTCAACATCGATCGCTGGTTCATGGGCGAGTATGCCTATCTGCTCGACCGGCTCGCGGGCTACGAGGAGGGCGGGGCCACGGTGCTCGACAACAGCGCGGTCGTGTTCATGAACGAGCTCTCCGACGGCAAGCGCCACGATTTCCGCGACCTGCCGTACATCATCGCGGGGGGCTGCGGCGGCTATTTCAAGACGGGGCAGTACATCAAGGTGACGCGGCAGTCCAATACGGTGCAGGACAAGGACGCGCCCCACAACAAGCTGCTCACGACGCTCGCGAACGCGGTCGGCTGCACCGAGGAGGGCGGGGGGCCCATCGCCAACTTCGGCTCTTACGGCCAGCCCGGCGAGTTCGACGAGCTCAAGGCCTGAGCGGGCTCGTCGCCTGTCGGGAGGCACGGGCCCGCCGCACCCGTGCCTCTGCCCGCGTGGCACGTCCTCTGCACTCGGGCTTCGTCCTGAAAAGGAGCGTTGCCCAGTCATGACGAAGCGACCTTCTCGGCGGACCTTCCTCCACGCCGCGGGTGCCAGCATCGCGCTCGGCGCGTGTGCGGAGAGCGCACAGCTGCGGCAAAACGCCACATCTTCGGGCAAGGGCTCTTCGGAGCCTCCTGAGGGGCCTTCGTCCGGGGCGCCAGAGGAAGAGGACGTCGAGCTGCCGGCGGGCGGTGTGATGCCGACGAGGCCTCTCGGGCGGACGGGCGTGAATGTCAGCCTCCTCGGCCTCGGCGGGTACCACATCGCGGTGCCCAGCGACGAGCAGGAGAGCATCCGGATCGTTCGATTCGCGATCGATCATGGGGTCAGCTTCCTCGACAACTGCTGGGATTACAACGACGGCAAGAGCGAGGAGCGAATGGGCAAGGCGCTCCAGGACGGATACCGCAGCAAGGTCTTTTTGATGACCAAGCTCGACGGGCGCACCCGGGCGACCGCTGAGGCGCAGCTCGAGCAGTCCCTGCGCCGGCTGCGGACCGACGTCATCGATCTCGTGCAGATGCACGAGATCATCCGGATGAGCGATCCCGAGCAGATCTACGGGCCCGGCGGCGCGATGGAGGCGCTCGTGGCCGCGAAGAAGGCCGGCAAGATCAGGTTCATCGGCTTCACGGGGCACAAGGATCCGGACATCCACCTCGCGATGCTGAAGATGGCCGAGCGGCAGGGCGTCCCGCTCGACACCGTGCAGATGCCGCTCAACGTCCTGGATCCGCATTACCGGAGCTTCGAGAAGGCGGTGCTGCCCGCGCTGACGCAGCAGGGCATCGGGGTGCTGGGGATGAAGCCGTTCGCCGGCGGGGAGATCGCGAAGACGGGCGTGGTCTCACCGATTGCCTGCCTGCACTATCCCATGAGCTTGCCGACGTCGGTGGTCATCACCGGCTGCGACAGCCTGGGTGTCCTCAAGCAGGCGCTCAAGGCGGCTTATACGTTCCAGCCGCTCGGCAGCGAGCGCGTCTCCGCGATCCTCGCGCGCACCGCCGCGCTGGGGGCCAGAGGGGAGCACGAGCAGTTCAAGACCACGGAGCGCTTCGACGGCACGACGAAGAACCCCCACTGGCTGACGACCGCGACCCTGTGAGCCAGGCTCTTCAGAAGCCGAAGGTGGGATCCTTCTCGGGAGCGCCCCTGCTGGAGGGCCCAGCCTGAGAGGGCCGCCTGGCCGGGGGAGGCGCCTGCGGACGTGTCGGCCTGCTCGTGGCCCTCGCAGCGCCCGCTGAGGAGGCGGCCGGAGGGGCTGCCGAGGCGTCGGCTGCGCCGGTCGGGGCCGACGAAGCCGATGTGGCGGGGAGGGCGCTCGCGTCCGGGGGAGGCGGCGCTGGCAACTCCTCCGCGCGCGACGGCGGCGCGGATGGCGGCGTGGCCGACACCGGAGCGTCGGACGGAGACGCCGTCGCGGGCGCGGCGGGTACCTCGGGCGCAGGCGAGCGGAGCAGGATGACGGTGGCGATCCCCAGGCCGACCATGAGCACGCTGGCAGCCACGAGCAACCCTCGGGGCGGGGCGCGACGAGCCACGGGCGGGGTCAGAGCGCCGCCCACGGCCTCCAGCGTGCCGCCCACGGCCAGCGTGTCGCCCGGGCCCATCATGCCACCCGGGACCTGCGTGCGGTCTGCCACGACCGTCCCGCCCGCGACCAGCGTGCTGCCGGCGGCCACCACGTTCTCCAGGGCCACGGTGCCACCCCCGAGCGCCGGCACGGCACCCTGAGCGGGCGCGCTGCCTTGAGCGGGCGCGCTGCCTTGAGCGGGCGCGCCGCCCGAGCCCGGCGAACTGCCACGGGCCGGCGCGCCGCCGTGGGCCAGCGCTTCGGTCGAGTCCAGCGAGTCGCGCGAGTCCGGCACCGCCGTGCGCTGCACCGCCGCGGCGAACGCGCGGGCGAGCTCGCTCGCGCTCTGGAACCGCTCCGCGGGCTCGCGCTTGAGCGCGCGTTCCAGGAAACGATCCAGCTCGGGCCAGAGCGCAGGCGCGAGCTGCGAGGCGACCGGGATGTCGCCCGTGCAGATCTCGACGAGCACGTCGCCGAGCTCCTCGCCGGGGAAGGGCAGCTGGCCCGTGAGGCACTGGAAGATGATCACCCCGAGCGACCAGAGATCGCTGCGGAAGTCGATCGTCTTGCTCCGGCGCACCTGCTCGGGGCTCATGTAGTGCGGCGAGCCGATGAGCGTGCCTGTCTTCGTCGCGTCCGCGGCCAGCCCGGTGCCGGTCGCCTTGGCGACCCCGAAATCGAGGATCTTGACGATCTCCTCGCCCTGCCGCGCGAGGAAGATGTTCGCCGGCTTGAGGTCGCGGTGGATGAGCCCCACCTCGTGCGCGCGGCGGAGCGCCTTGCACACCTGGCTCACGATGCCGACCATTTCCTCCGGCGTGAGGCGCCCGTGGCGCGCGAGGTACGCCGCGAGGTCCTCGCCCTCGAGCAGCTCCATCGCGAGGTAGGGCGTGTCGCCCTCGAGGCCGTAGTCGTAGACGTGGACCACGTTGGGCGTCCGGAGCTGGGCCGACGCCTTCGCCTCCCGCTCGAACCGCGCGCGCGCGACGGGGGAGTCGGCGTGCTGCGGCATCATGAACTTGAGCGCGACCTCGACGTCGAGCTGGAGGTGCCGGGCCACCCAGAGGAAGCCCATGGCGCCGCCCGACAGCGGCCGCTCCAGGCGATACTTCCCACCGACGACGCTCCCCGCTTCAAGCGACAGCATGCGTTCGAGCCTTCTGCGTCCCAGCGTCCTTGCGTTCGGGCCTCCGGGGTCTAGCAGAGGCCGGGCCCCGTGTCGCGCGTCTTACAGCGGCCGGCATCTCGCCCCATCATGCCACGGGTCCGGTGGCGCGACGAAGGCCGAGCGCGAGCGGGCTGCTGTCGCACGACCTCCTCCCTGCCGCGGCGCCTCCTGCCGCGGCAGCCCTGCGTCCCCGGGGGCGCTCGGCGCCCTGGCGCTTCGGGGATGCTCCGCCGCCGCGGGGGTCCCGCCGCCGCGCGCCCGAGGAAGAGCCCGCTCCGCCGCAGGGCGCCGGGCGCGCGCCCTCGCCCGTCGCGCGGGGGCGTCTTCATGGCGTCCGGTACTAAGCTGCGTGCGCCATGGTCGACGCTTCCCCCATCACCGCCGTCCTGGGCCCGACCAACACCGGCAAGACCCACCGCGCCATCGAGCGCATGCTCTCGCACGACTCGGGCATGATCGGCCTGCCGCTGCGGCTGCTCGCGCGCGAGGTCTACGACCGGGTGACCACCCGGGTCGGCGAGGCGCGCGTCGCGCTCGTGACCGGCGAGGAGAAGCGCGTCCCGAGGCGGCCGGATTACTGGGTGTGCACCGTCGAGGCGATGCCGATCGATCTGGAGGTCGACTTCCTGGCCATCGACGAGATCCAGCTCGCCGCGCACGACCAGCGCGGCCACGTGTTCACCGAGCGCCTGCTCCTCTCGCGCGGCCGGCGCGAGACCTGGTTCCTGGGCGCCGACACGATGCGGCCGCTCGTGTCCGAGCTCGTGCCGACCGCCAGCATCGTCCAGCACCCGCGGCTCTCGCGCCTCGCCAGCGCCGGGGCCGGCAAGCTCTCGCGGCTGCCGCCGCGCAGCGCCGTCGTCGCGTTCTCGACCCCGCAGGTCTACGAGATCGCCGAGCGGCTGCGCGCGCAGCGGGGCGGCGCGGCCGTGGTGCTCGGCGCGCTCTCGCCGCGCACCCGCAACGCGCAGGTCGCCCTCTTCCAGTCGGGCGAGGTCGACTACCTCGTCGCGACCGACGCGATCGGCATGGGGCTCAACCTCGACGTGCGCCACGTCGCGTTCGCGGCGCTGCGCAAATTCGACGGGCGCGCCGTGCGCGATCTCGACCCCGCGGAGCTCGCGCAGATCGCCGGCCGCGCGGGCAGGCACCTCGCGGACGGGACCTTCGGCACCGTCGCGCCGCTGTCGCTCCCCGACGGCGTGGCCGCCGCGATCGAGGCGCACCGCTTCCCCCCGGTGCGGAGGCTGCTCTGGCGGAGCAGCGAGCTCGACATGAGCTCGATCGACGCGCTCCTCGCGTCGCTCCGGGCGCGCCCGCGCGCCCGCTCGCTGAGGCTCGTCGACGACGCCGAGGACACCGCCGCCCTGGCGAGGCTCGCCGAGGACCCGGAGGTGCGAGCGCGCGCGCGGGGCGAAGAGGCGGTGGGCTTGCTCTGGGAGGTCTGCCGCATCCCCGACTTCCGCAAGCTCCTCTTCGAGTCGCACGTCGCGCTCCTCGCCGAGATCTACGGGCAGCTCTCGGGCCCGAGCGCGGCGCTCGACGCTGGCTGGATGGCCGCCCGGGTGGCCGAGATCGACGACGTGGGCGGCGACATCGACACGCTGATCACGCGGATCGCGTCGATCAGGACGTGGACCTACATCTCGAACCACGCGCGCTGGGTCCGCGACGCGGCGGGGTGGCAGGAGCGCACGCGGGCGATCGAGGATCGCCTGAGCGACGCGCTCCACGAGCGGCTGGTGCAGCGCTTCGTCGAGCGGGGCGCCGCGGCGCCCCGCGCGCGGGCGGCGTCGAGCGCGCGGTCGTCCTCGGGCGCGCGTGCGGCGCAGCGCCGCGCGGAGGACGAGCCGCCTGTGGTGGCGGAGGGGCACCCGTTCGCGCGGATCGCGGCGCTGCGGGCCCGGCTCGCGCCGGGGCCCGCGGCGCCGGCGCCCGAGGAGGACCAGGCGCGCTGGGTCGAGGCGCTCGTCGGGGCGCCGCACGCGCGGTTCTCGGTCGACGTGGGCGGGCGGATCTTCGACGGCGAGCGGCTTCTCGGGCAGCTCGCGCGCGGCCCGACGCTGCTCCTGCCCGACGTGCGGCTGGCCGCGCGCGACGACCTCGGCGCGGGGGCGCGGTCGCGCGTCCTCCGGCGGCTCGTGGCGTTCGCGCGCGATCTCGTCGAGGAGCTCCTCGCGCCGCTGCGCTCGCCCGAGGTGCGCGCGCTCCCCGGCGCGGCGCGCGGGATCGTCTACCAGCTGGAGCAGGGGCTCGGGACGGCGGCCGCGCGCGACGCGGAGGAGCAGGTCGCGGAGCTCGCGCCGGAGGGCCGGGCGTTGCTCGAGGCGCACGGCATCGAGGTGGGCGAGCGCGTGCTCTACGTGCAGCCGCTGCTCCGGCGCGGCGCGCTGGAGCGCCGCCTCGCGCTGTGCGCCGCCTGGTTCGACCGCGGCCGGGTGCCTGCGTGCCCAGCGCCCGGCGCGGTGTCGATGGCGGTCGCGAGGGGCGTGGATCCGCGGGCGTACGCGGCGATCGGCTACCCGGTGTTCGGGACGCGGGCGCTCCGCGCGGACGTGGCGGAGCGGGTCCACCGGGCGCTCGCGAGCGGTGAGCCGGCGGAGCGGCTCTCGGGCTGGATGGGGTGCCCGGCGCGGGAGGCGCCGAGGGTGGCGGCGTCGCTGCTGGGGGAGGAGGTTGGGGGCCAGTGACCGTCCGATCGGTCTTTCGCTGTGCGCCCGTCGATGCGCCCCCGGCTCTCAGTTCGCGATCTCGGGGAGCTCGCTCTGGGTGAACTGCGCGATCTCGTGGGTTGGAATGTCGTAGGCCCCCTCTTAGAGCCTTCACTCGAGCATGCGCCTGCTGCAAATTCGGAGGTTATCGGACGCCATCGGACGCCATCGGACGTTCCCACGCGCTCGCAGACGCACCCGCCGTGTGGCTTGTCCTACATCGCCGCCTCTTCCTCGCCGAGGCTTGGCCATCGCGCTCCGTTTATCCACCTTGACAGATGAACAGTGCTGCGCAAAAGTTCGAGCGGGTATGCCCTGCGCCCGCACGCCCTTCGAAACGAGGAGATGACAATGCCCATGATCGGACGACAGTGCACGCGCGATGGCAGGACGGTCTGCCTTCGCATGAGTGAGGCCGGTCTGCCAGTGAATCGAGAGGAGCCCGGGCTCACGGTCGTGTACGGGTGGTCGAGCGAGGAGCGCCGCGCGCAAGGGCTTCCAGCGTCGATCCAAGGCGTCGAGCTCCGCACCGACTCGGGCAAGGTCCTCGCGTTCGACTACTGCCCGTTTTGCGGCGAGAAGCTCGCGGGGAGCGCGAAGAGCGTCCGGGCGACCGTCGCGCGGCGCACCGCTTCGGAAGGCGCCCGCACCGAGTCGCCGCCGGCGGTGGTCGAGCGCGCACAGCGGCCCGGGCGAGCGATCGAGGCCGTGCCGCCTCAGCCTCCGAGCGCACCGGCGCGTGCGCAAGCGCCGGCGGGCTCGACGACGCTGAAGGTGCTTCGAGAGAAGCTCGGGCTCTCGCAGGCCGAGCTCGGCGAAAAGCTCGGCCTCGCGCGCAGCTCGGTCGCCAACTACGAAAACGGACGGTCACCGCTCTCGCAGCGGCTCCGCAAGTGGGTCGCAAAGCACGAAGCGAAGCTCACCGAAGGGGGAAACGGCGCATCCGGCCGCGGGAGCGCGGCCGCCTAGCCGCCCAGGAGGTCACCGGGCCCGGACGCGCTCTGCCACGCCCTTCGGGGAGCGGCAGACTCTTGCGCGGGCCCGGGGCCGGAGGGGGCTCGATAGAGCCACTCCCGTCGCCTCCGTGCGGCGGTGAGACTTGTGACCGCGCTGCACGTCTGGGGCGCGTCCTCAACCTACCGATGACGGGATCGCTGCATGCTCTGCGTGCGCATCCACGTCATGTTCGGACACGCGCCGAACAGACCGGAGCACCGTCCGACGCACGTGATGAGCCGCCATGGCAACGTCGCCGCGTGGCACGGCGGATGCTTTAGCGCCTGGAGCGCCTGCAGCGGTTGGCCCAGATGAGCTCTGCTATGGCCCTGGCGAGCATCGCCAGCCGCCCCCTTACGCCCGTCATCGAGCTGTCCAAGGAGCATCGACGTGGGAAGCGGCGAACTCTCGTGGTCCTGCGTGTGCTGCGGCCGAGTCTTCGGCGCCGCGCGGCCTGATGCTTGTGTCGCATGCGGGACCGAGGCCCCATCCATTCTCGGCATTCCCATCCTGACGTTCAAGCCGCACGTGTCGATTGATGCGCTGCGGACGCAGCTCGCCACGGTGCCCGAGCCCGACGCGGGGCAGCCGGTGAACCGCGAGGCCCTGAAGCGCGTCCTGGATCCCGCGCTCGCGCAAGCGGCGGGCCTCCCTCAGCGCCCGATCGGCATGAGCGACTTCATGACGGCGCGGATGGCCGGCTGGGAAACCAGGCTCCCGTACCTGTACATCGACTGGGCCGACACAGAGGAATTCCGCGCCGACCGCGCTTTCTTCCTCGACGCGGTCCTGCGGCATTGCCGGGATCGGAGCGTCGCGGCCGTGCTCGGCTGCGGCGCCGGAGGGCTCGTCGCGAGCCTGGCTACGGCCTTCACCGCGAGCCTCGGGCTCGACATCTCGCTGCCGCAGCTGCTGCTCGCCGACCACCTGATGCGGGGCGGCACGCTCTCGCTGCAGCTCCCACAGGCGCGCTGGCGCCAGATCTCGATGCGAGGGCCGACGACGCCTCCCAGAGGGGCGGGCTTCATCGTGGCGGACGCCGCCGCGCTGCCCTTCGCTCCCGGATCGATATCGCTCGTCGTGACCCAGTACCTGCTGGACATCGCCGGGGCGCCGACGTTGATCGCGCGGGAGATCAACCGGGTCCTGTCCCCAGGGGGCGTATGGCTCAACCTCTGCTTGCCCTTCCGCCGCTCCACGGATCCACCGGAGGTCGGGCCCCTGAGGAGCGACGACATGCCGGCTTTTCTCGATGAGCTCGCGTTCGACGCGCTGGAGATCCGCCGGCGGAGAGCCATGTTCCACGACCTCTCGGCGCTCGACGAGTGGCTCCCTGTGTCGGTTCACTCCGCCATTTTCTTCGCCGCCCAGAAGCGCGGAGACCTCGAGCCCGATCCCGTCGCACGCGCCTTCGAGGACCACGCTGCCCGGCGCGAGAGCACGATCCTGGACATGATCCCGCGGTTCATCGCGAGCCAACGCATCCATCTGCTCGAGGGGTTGTTCTTCGGTCCTGGAGGCGCGGAGCCTCGTGTGGAGCTGAGCTTCGCGAACAGCAAAACGACGTCGATCCCGGGCCCGTTGGGTGCTTTCCTGCGCAGGCTCCTGTCGTCCATCGACGGCAAGCGGACCGCTCGCGAGGTCCTGGCCGCCCTCGACCCGGCCGTCGGCGAGGCGCTCTCCGAGGGCGACTTCGTCGTCTTGCTGCGAGCCATGAGGCACCGGGGCTGGATCGAGATCGGATAGATGAACCATCCGCGGGGCGCTCGGCGCGCGTCGGTGCCGCGGCGAGGGGGACCGGCCGTCGCCGCCCGCAGGAGTGCGGGGCCGGATCCGAGCGCAGCGGGCGAGCGAGAGGGAGCAAAAGAGGTTGCGAACGTAGAAAGAACGAAGCGAGGATCGCCGGATGACCTGCGTGCTTCGCGATGGATTGCGGATCGGTTGCGCGGCGGCCGTGGTGCTCGCGGCGGCGCCGGCGGCCGCCATGCAGCCGCCGCCCGGGATCTCGCCGGCGCCTGATGCGCCGCAGGGCGGTCCGGCCGGCGCGTTGCCTGCGCCGGCTCCGGGCGACGCGGCGGCCGTGCCCCTGCCGCCGCCGGCTCCGGGCGATGGGAGCGCGCCGCCGACCGGGGTTGCGCTGCCCGGAGCTCCACAGGCGCCCCTGGCGTGGACGATGAGCCCGGATCCCTGGAAGCGCGGGAGCGCTCCCGTGGACGAGCAGGCCGAGCCGAAACGCGTCTGGTACGGCTGGCAGCACCTCCTCGCGCTCGGCGGGAGCGTCGTGCTCACGCCCATCGCTGTCGCCACGGAGAACGCGGCGCTCGGCTGGATGGCCGCCAGCCCCTTCGCGCTCGGCGGCCCGGTCACCCACTGGGCCAACGGCCACGTCGGCATGGGCTTCGCTAGCCTCGGCCTCAACGCTGGCTGCACGATCGGCGGCGGCATGGCCGGCGTGCTCGTCGGCAGCTCCTCGGACTTCGCCAGAGATGGCGAGATCCTTGGCATGATCATCGGCGGCACCCTCGGAGCGCTCACCGCCAACGTCGTCGACATCGCGTTCCTCGAGGATGAGGAGCGGGGGCCCACGCCGGCCGAGAGCTACGATTACGTTCGCCTCCGCCCGCTCCGGCTCCGGCTCGCGCCGCACGTCGCCGTCGCGCCGGGCCTCACCACCTTCGGCCTCGGCGGCGCCTTCTGAGGGGAGCAGCGGCGCCGGCCCCGCGCCTCGGGCGACGCTTCGGGCTGGTCCGGCCGCGGCGGGGGTGTAGCATCCTCGCGTGTTGACTCCGACCTCAGGTGTACGACGGCTCGCGCTCGCCGCGCTCGCCGCGCTCGCCGCGCTCCCGGGGTGCGGCGGCGCGGAGCAGCAGGAACCCCAGTTCGCCGATTCCCCCGCGGTCCCGCTCCCCGGGCCCCCCGGCGCCGCGCCGCTGGACGCCGTAGGGGGCGAGCCGGAGGAGCTGCCCGGCGTGAACACGGCCGAGCTCGTTCGCCGCGAGCGCGGCACCTGGTGGCAGCTCGTCTCGCAGCTCTATGCGCCGTGCCCCGATCAGGCGGTGTCGCTCGCGCAGTGCGTGCGCGAGGCGCGCGCCTGCGCGGCCTGCGCGCCCGCCGCGCAGCTCCTCGCCGACAAGATCCGCGGCGGCGCGAGCGGCGCGGAGGCGCAAGCCGCGTACGGCGTGAGGTTCGGTCCGAACGTGAGGCAGATCGACCTCGCCGACTCGCCTGCTCGTGGACCGGAGCGCGCGTCGATCCAGATCGTCGTGTGGTCGGACTTCGAGTGCCCTTCGTGCGGGCGCGCGGTGCCGATCCTCGACGAGGTCGTCGACCGCCACGCGCCGTACGTCAGGCTGATCCACAAGGTGTACCCGCTGCGATCGCACCCGCACGCCGAGGCCGCTGCGCGCGCGGCCGTCGCGGCGCACCGCCAGGGCCGCTACTGGCCGATGGAGCGCCTCCTGTTCGAGAACCAGCAGCGGCTCGAGGAGAAGGACCTGCTCGGCTATGCGCAGAAGGTCGGCCTCGACATGGCCCGGTTCCGCGCCGACATGGCGGGCGAGCCGGCCGCCCAGGTCGTCGCACGCGACAAGGCCGAGGCCGACCGCGCCGGGCTCTCGGGGACACCGTTCATCGTCATCAACGGGCGGGAGTTCGATCTGGCGCTGTTCAGCCTGCAGGGCGAGCTCGACCGGTGGATCGAGACCGAGCGCGCGATCATCGAGAGGAGTCAGGCGGCGGCGTCCGGGGGCGGCGCGCAGGGCGACGCGCGGTAGGGTCGCACGGCGAGCCTGCGAGTCGCCCTCGAGGACGTCCTCCGCCGCGGGCGACACCGGGGCGACGGCGCTCCGTCGCCCCGGGGGACACGGGCCGAGATCGGCTAGCTGGGCCGATTGGCCTTCTCGGACACCTGGCTGCCGCCCGCGCTCGTCCCCTGGCCGCTCGCCATCTGGGCCGAGGACCCGCTCTTGATCTCGACCGAGCGGCCGCGCTGCTGCTGCTGCGGCAGCTTCAGACAGACCTCCAGGACGCCGTTCTCGAACCTGGCGTCCACGTCGTCGGCCTGCACGCCCTGAGGCAGCGGGATGGCGCGTGTGAACGACCCGTAGCTGCGCTCGGTGTAGCTCACGCCCTCGCGCTGCTCCTGCTGCTCCTGCCGGCGCTCACCCTCGATGATCAGGGTGTCCTCGCGGAGCTCCACCCGGATGTCGTCCTTCGTCACGCCGGGGAGATCGGCCTTGACGACGAGCTGACCGTTGCGCTCGCCCAGCTCGATGCGCGGTGACCAGAGGGACGAGAGGCCTCGCCCGCCGCCCATCTCGCCCATCGGGCGAGCCTGCCGGGACGGCGCGAGCATCCCTCCGAGGCCGAAGTCATCGAACATGCGATCCATGTCCTCCATCATGCGGCTCATCATCGCGAAGGGGCTGAAGACGCCGCCTGCCGCGCCGTACCGCCCGAGCTGGCCGCCGCCCTGCTGACGCTGCATCCCGGTGGACTGACCCTGGGGAGGGGTCTGACCTGTCGTCTGGCTGCCGGGCTTGCCTTGCTGCGATTTGGTCGCCGACACGTCTTGACCTGTCGGCTGACGCTGCTGTTCCGCCATAAGAACCTCCTTTCGAACGTCGCGAACGTCCGTAAACGTCAGACGTGCAAGTGTGGTGCCGTGTCGTGAGCGTGAACCAGCGTAGATGACGTGGCCTGTCGACGCGGCGCTGCTGGTCGCGTCCGTCACGGCGCGCCGAGCAGGCCGTTGCAGAGCGCCACGCGGGCCGCGCCGCCGGCAAAGCGCGCCCCGGGCTGGGCTCGCGCGCGCGCCGCTGCGCCCGGTGGAGGCGCTCACCGCCACCGCGCCAAGATCGCCTCGAAGCGCTCCAGACTGCACGGCTTCTGCAGCACGGGACGGCTGAGATCGGACTCGCGCAATCCCGCTCTCCCGTAGCCGGTCAGGAAGACGTACGGGATACCTCGCTCGCTCAGGATGTCGGCCACCGGATAGACCTTCTCGCCTGCGATGTTGACGTCCAGGCTCGCCCCATCGATCTCGGCCGCGCGGGCCAGGCGTATCGCGTCCTTCATGTTGAGCGCCGGGCCGATCACCACACAGCCGAGGTCGGTCAGGGCGTCCTCGAGCGACGAGGCGATCATGGGCTCGTCCTCGACGATGAGGACGCGCAGCCCCTCCAGTCCACGCGCGTCTCCTGGAGCCGAGGTCATCCTACGCCCACGCGCGAGAGGGGCAGGAGCATCACGCAACGCACGCCCTCGGGCAGGTAATCGAGGCTCACCTCCGTCGCGAGCTGGCGCCCGAGGTCGCGCTCGATCAGCCGCGAGCCGAAGCCCTTGCGGCGCGGCGGCCGGACAGGAGGTCCGTTCGTCTCCTGCCATTCGAGGCGGAGCATCCGCTCGTGCGCCTGCGTGGTCACGTTCCACGTGACCGCGACGCGGCCGGACGGCTGCGATAGCGCCCCGTATTTGATCGCGTTGGTGGCCAGCTCGTGAAAGACCATGCCGAGCGTCACCACCGCCTCCGGGCGGAGGCGGACGTCTGGGCCGACCAGGCGGACGCGATCGACGTTGCCGTCGGCGTGCGGCGCCAGCTCGGCGCGAACGACGTCGTGGAGGTCGGCGCCCTGCCACGAGGTCTGGTTCAGGAGGTTGTGGGTCTGGGACAGGGCGAGCAACCGGGCGAGGAACGCGTCCGCGAACGCCCTGGGCGAGCCCGCCATGCGGAGCGTCTGCAGGGCGATTGCCTGCACGATCGCCAGCGTGTTCTTCACCCGATGGTTCAGCTCGTTCATCAGGAGCCTCTGGCGTTCCTCCGCTTGCTTGCGCTCGGTCACGTCGAGGCAGAACGCCACCCCCTGGCTCTCCGACCCCTCGAACAGCGCGCCGCCGACCACGACGGGGACGCGGCTGCCGTCCTTCCGGAAGAACTCCTTCTCTTGCGGCCCGAATTCACCCGTCAAACGGACCTGATCGAGCGTCCGCCGGGTCATCTCCTTGAACTCCTGCGGCGTGAGATCGGTCCAGCGGATACTCCCCGACGTCAGCTCTTCACGGCTGTAGCCGAGCATGCACAGGAGCGCGTCGTTCGCGTCGATGACCCCGCCATCGAGGTCCCAGACGGCGATCCCGATGATGTCGGAGTCCACGAGGCGCCGGATGCGCGCTTCCCTCTCCCGCAGCGCCTGCTCCGCCCGCCTGCGCTCGCTGTTCTCTCGCTGCAGCTGGGTGTAAAGGCGCGCGTTCTCCAGCGAGATGGCAGACTGGGAGGCCAAGAGCTCCAGCATCTCGATCCGATCGGCGGTGAAGGCGCGCGGCGTCAGGTTGTTCTCGAGATAGAGGACGCCGACCAGCGTGCCCTGCTTCACCAGGGGGAGGCAGAGCACGGAGCGGGGGCGCCGTCCGCGCACGTAGGCGTCCTCCGAGAACAGGTTGGGTACGGCGGCGTCGTCCAGCATCACGCTCTCCCGCGTGCGGACCACATACTGGAGGATCGCGGTGGGGAGATCGGACGAGGTGACCGGCGCCTGGCGGAGCGTGACCTCGACCCGGCCGCGCTCCGTGACGACCTCGGCCTCGATGTCCTGCGCGGCGTCATGGGGGTGGATCAGCAGGCCACGCTCGGCGCCCGCGTGCTCGACCGCGATCGTCAGCAGCGCCTCGATGACCCGGTCGAGGTTCAGCTGGCCCGAGACCGCCTGCGAGGCCCTGAGCACGGTGACGAAGTCGAGCCCCGGCCGCGCGCCGTGATCCTCGGTCGCGCCGTGGAGGTCGGCGTACCCGTCCCGCCCGAGGCCGGCTTGTCTGCGCAGCGCCTCCGGCCGGAGCGCGTGCGGAAAGTCCCTCTCGAGGCGCAACATCGGTCGCACGGCGCCCCAGCGCGCATAGAGCCTGTGCGCCTCGGTCATGTAGGCGCGCGCGACGAAGGTCCTGCCCAGGTCGAGGTAGTGTCGAGCGCAGAGCTCGTTGGCCAGCGCCTCGTCGTGCAGGAAACGACCCTCCCGCGCGGCCGCGATCCCCTGGTCGTAGAGGGCGTCCGCGCCCTCTCGCCGCTCGCACCGGGCGACCTCCGCGTTCAGGATCAAGCTGCGGTGGCGGTGGCTCTCCGGGCCGAGCGCTGCCCACGACGCCACCTTGCGCGCGCACTCCCCGAGCCTCGCCAGGTACGCCGCCCGGAGCGCGGGGGCGGCGGTGCCCGCGGCCCGCGAGAAGGCCAGCCCGCCGTAGAAGTGATAACAAGGGCTCGCGTGCCACGCGGCGAGCATGCCGAGGCTGCCCGGGTCGGTGGAGCCCCAGATGTCGGCCACCTCCTCGTACGCGCCCTCGAACACGCCGGCGAGGACCTTGAAGACGTTCACGAAATAGAGGGACGCCCGGTTGTCGATGCTGCGCGCGTCCCTGGTTACGGCGTCGATGTCGACCCAGGGCCCGCGCGTCCAATCGCCCTCGTCCGTCGTACCGAGGTGCTCGCAGAGCTGCCCGACGGCCCCGATCATCCACGTGATCGCGTTGAACTTGTCGAGCTTGCAGAGGGGCGCGTACAGCCTCGCCTCCTCGATGATGTCGTGGAGGTGCTCCCCGCGGAGGAGGCCGTTCATGCTCGCGTTGCACGCGTTGTAGAACGCCCAGATGTACTGCCCCGTCTCCATGCCGGCGTGGACGCCCTTGCGCAGGGACGCCTTCGAGCTCTCGTAGGTGTCCATCCAGTGCTGGACCCACGCTCCCCACATGTTGCACAGCATCGACTCGGACTTCGCGTCCGGGTGGCGCTCGTTCAGGCGGACCGCCGCCCGCCCGAACTCGTACCCTTTCTCGATATCGAGCCTGGCGCACAGGAACGTCCCGAAGTTCACGTAGGCATAGATCGAGTTCCTCGAAATGCCATGTGTCAGCGAGTTCTGGAGCGCCTTCATCACCGTGATGCCGAAGTTGTTGCTGCCCAGCTGGTAGGTCGGCGAGAACATCTCCTGGAGGATGTCCTGCAGGGCGGCGATCTCGGGATCGTCGAGCGCGGGTAGATCGACCAGGGACGCGATCGGGCGGCCGCCGATCATCGTGATCGTGCGCTGGAGCTCGGCCATGAGCGCGTCGTCGCCCGGATAAGACGGCAGATCGATGTCGTACGCTCGGAGCGCGGCGAGCCCCTCTTCCATGGCGGCGGGCAGATCGTTCTTCAGGATCTCCACGTTCATCTTCAGGCGACGCACCTCCGTCTTGTGGAGGCGCCCCACCGCCCTGTCGAAGCTCTCCGCGAGGGTGGAGAGCGCGTCGTCGTGGCGTCCGCAGAGCGACTCCAACAACCCCTTCTTCGTATGGTAGGTGAACGTGAGCTCGTAGCTGGAAGTCCACGCATCTCCGGGCAGCATGGACATGCCATGTTCCAGGTACCTGAGCGCCGCCGTGAAGGCCGCCGATTCCTTGGCGCGCTCGGCGGCCTGCAGGTTGAGCCTGGCCGATTCCATGCGCTCTCCCGGGGCGCGGACCAGATCGCCAGCGCTGTTCAGGTGACTCACGACGTCGAACAGATCGTGTCCCCTGTCGGAGCGCAGCTTGCCGAGCAGGAGCTTCCCGATCCGGTAGTGAAACGCCGGCCTGTCCCCCTCCGGGATCAGCGAGTACGCGGCCTCCTGGATCTTGTCGTGCGCGAATCGATACTGCTCGTCCGCGCTCACGATCAACCCCTCGGCGAGGGCGTGGTCGAGGCTCGCGTACGTGTCGTCGGAGGGCCGCTCGCTGACGGTGTTCAGGACGTCGACCTCGAACGTGTTGCCGATCGCCGAGGCCAGCCGGAGCACCCGCTGTGTCGCCTGCGGCAGGCGCCGGATGGTCTCCGCCATGAGGCTCAGGACGTTGTCGGTGCACCCCAGCCTCTCGATCTGCCAGAGGTCCCAGCACCAGCCCGCCGCAGGATCGAAGACCAGCGCCTTCGTATCGTAGAGGTGCCGCATGAACTGCTTCACGAAGAACGGGTTGCCCCCGGTCTTCTTCAGGATCGCGCCCGCGAGCGCTTCTCCGCCGCTGATCTGCAGGCTGTCGTTGATGAGCTCGGTCACGTGGGCCAGCCCGAGGGGCTCGAGGACGATGCTCTGCACCTCGACGCCGCTCTCCGTGAGCTGCTCCAGCGCGACGACGAAGGGGTGGGTCGGGCTCACCTCGTTGTCGCGGTACGCGCCGCAGAAGAAGAGCGACTCCACGTCCTCTTTCGCGAGGACGCTCGTGATCAGGCTCAGGCTGGCCGAGTCCACCCACTGCAGATCGTCGAGGAAGATGGCCAGCGGGTGGGCGTGCCGGGCAAATACGGACACGAGGTTGTGGAAGGTGAGGATGAAGCGGTTCTGGGCCTCGACCGGGCCGAGCGCCGGGACGGGCGGCTGCTCGCCGATGATGTGCTTGAGCGACGGGAGGACGTCGCAGATCACCTGGCCGTTCGTCCCCAGCGCGCTCAGGATGGCCTCCCGCCACCTCGTGATCCGCTCCTCGCTCTCGGAGAGGAGCTGCTTGACGAGGGTGTCGAACGCGTGGACGATGGCGCTGTAAGGCGTGTCGCGGTTGTACTGATCGAACTTCCCGCTGATGTAGTAGCCCCTCTCGCGCACCAGCGGCTTCAAGATCTCCTGCACCAAGGACGACTTGCCGATGCCCGAATAGCCCGAGACGAGGACGATCGTCCGCTTGCCCCGGCGCACGTCGTCGAACGAACCGACGAGCTTCTGGATGTCTCCCTCGCGGCCGTAGAGCTTCTGATGAAGCAGGAAGATGTCTGTCCTGTCGTAGCGGCCAGGGCTGAACGTCCCTATCTGGCCGCTGCACTGCCATCGCGACCGGAGCTCCTCCAGATCGGCCTTCAGCCCCTCGGCGCACTGGTATCGATCTTCGGCGTTCTTGCTGAGGAGCTTCATCGCGATGGCGGAGAGCGCGCCGGGCACCGCCGGGTCGATCTCCGAGGGGGCGACGGGCGTCACGGCGATGTGGGCGTGCATCAGCTCGAGGGGATCCATCGCCTCGAACGGCCTTCGCCCGGCGATCACCTCGTAGAGGATGACCCCGAACGAGTACAGGTCGGTGCGGTAGTCCACGCTGCGGTTCATGCGGCCGGTCTGCTCGGGCGATGTATACGGGAGCACCTCCGAGAGGACGTGCTGGCAATAGATCTCCTCCTTCTCGTGCGTCACGATGGAATCGACGCCGAAGCCGGTGAGCTTCACCTGTCCGTCGTCTCCGAGCAGGATGTTCGGAGGCCGCACGTCGCCGTGGATGATGCCATGTCGATGGATGTCGGCCAGCGCTTCGGCCACGGGGATCAACGCGTCCAGCGACCCGCAGGCGCCGAGCTTGCTCGCCTTCCTCGCGGACAGCGGGGCGCCCGGGAAAACCTCGGTGACGAGCGCCAGGGCGTCCCCGTGCTCCTCGACCGCGTATACCTTGATGACCCTCGCCGAGTCGATCTGCCGTATCGCGCGGTAGGCATGCTTGAAGCGCATGATATCGCCGGCTCGAGCGTCATCGGTGTGAAGCACCTTGATCGCCACATCGGCGCCGTCGGCGTCCCGGCGGGCTCGATACGTGGTGGAGCCCGCGTCTTCGCCGGTCTTCTCGATGACGTGATACCCCTTGAGCTGGGCTGTGCCCGACCGCGTCGCGCGGGGTCTCATGGGCCTGCCGCTCGCGCCGTCGCGCCGGGGCTCGCTCTCCTGGTCTCGCCCGGATAGCCCTGTCGCCCGGCGCCTCGCGAAGCTGCCAGCGAGGCCGGTCATGGTGCACCGGCAGGACCGGCTGTGCTGGTCGCTCTCCAGGGGAGAGCCCGGCGAAGGCGTCTGTTCATTTGACAGCCGGCGGCCGTCGTCTGCCGTCCAGAGGGCGCGCGGCCGGGCTCAACGGAGCGAGCCTCCTGGGCAGCGCATCGATTCCATGCCTCGGACGTCCCCCACATATCCATGCGGTTGAGCCCACGATTCGCCATGTCAACTGGACAGCCAGAGCCGCGGACCGCGCCGCCGTAACCCTGGCTGCGCGGGCTCAAGCCCGGCGCGAGATCACAGCAGCCAGCGTCGCCGCCGCCATGTCACTCGACCCGTCTCCAGGCCACCCTCCGCGCCGGCTCACATCGCGTAGCGCAGGATGAGCTCGGTGATCCCCGCCGCGAGCAAGAGCAGGAGCCCGCTCACGAAGCAGATCAGCGTGAACCGGTCGTCCCGCCACCGCTGCCGGAGCGGCACGATGTCCCGCTCGGGCAGCACGACCGCCCTCAGGGTCGCGTGGATCGGCAGCCCGCCCGGCCGCGGCGCCACCGCCACGTTCGGCGGCTGCGCCAGCCCCATGTTGATGAACCGCGTCACCCCCGCGCGGAGCCGGTCGCCCATGCCGGGCATCGCGCTGCCGATCGCCACCGCGCGGAGCCACGGAGCCCGCTCGAACGCGTTCGCCATCGCGATGACCCCGAACAGCTGCCGCAGCCGCGGCATCAGCGCGCGCACCTCGGCCAGGTGCTGGAACGCCCGCGTCCGCGCCTCGGGCGCGTCCTCCGAGCTCACCCGCGCAAGGCAGGTCGACTCCAGCCGCGCGTTCAGCCCCTCGAGCTCCTGGAGGATCCGCGGCGCCGCCTGGTCCGGGCTCGTCTCGAGCGGGAGCGTGAAGCCCCAGGGCTCCTCGCGCCCGCGCTCGGCGGTCCACTGGAACACCTCGGCGAAGCCCCAGAGCGTGTCGTAGCGCGAGAGCACCACGTACGTCGGCACGTCGGCGCGCAGCGCGCGGCCGACCTCGACGAGGTACGCGCGCACGCGGTTCGCGTACGCGTCGAGCCCCTGCTCGTCGAGCTCCACGAACTCCGCGATGCTCAGGACGAGCAGGATGCCGTCGATCGGCTCGCGCTCCCGCGAGCGGCGCAGCTCGTCGCAGAGCCGCGAGAGCTCGGCCGGCTCCCGCCGCGGGCCGAGCACCGACGCCTCCGGCTCGATGAAGAGCGCCTCCTTCGCCAGCCAGTAAGAGCACCGCGCCCCGGGCACGCCGATCGGGAGCTGGCCGCCGCTCGCGGGCCACGTCAGGTTCATCGAGCGGACCACCGTGGAGCGGCCCGAGCCGGGCTCGCCGAGCACCAGGTAGCAGGGGACCGCGTAGATCCCCTGGTTACTGTCCGGGTTCGCCTGCTCGACGAGCGCGTGGACGCTCGCCAGCTCGTAAACGAAGGAGCCGCTCATCCGACCCCTCGGGCGATCGCCCACGCGAGCGCGAGCGCGCCGGTGATCGCGACGAGCGACGCCAGGATCCGCCCGATCAGGACGGACCGCAGGGGCGACGAGGTGGGGAGGTGCTGGACCGCGACGCCTTCGACCTGCACCGGCTTGAGCACCCCGCCTTTCCAGTCGCGATCCGGATCCACGCCGAGCTTCAGCGACAGGTCGCGGCGGATCCGCAGCAGCTCGTCGGTGTTCTGCCCTGGCAGCCCGTAGCGGCCGCGGAAGCCGATCCCGAGCACGCACGCGTACGTCGCCATCACCGGGAGCGGGCCCTTCCGGACGCGCTCCAGCCGCTCGAAGAACTCGACGCCCGCGTTGTTGGTCGTCCACCGCGACGCCTGGAGCGGGCGCTGCGCCCAGACCGGCCGCAGGTCCGGCAGCGACATCGCGAGCTCGTCCGCGCACGCGGCGATCGCGAACATCCCGTCGTCGACCGACACCACCGGCATCTCCTGCGCAAGCCTGGACCCCTTCAGCTCCTCGAGCAGCAGGTTCGCCTGCCGCAGCACGTGATCGGCCGGCGGCCGCCGCGGGGACTGGCGGAGCATGCAGAGCCAGAGGAGCATCTCCTCACCGAAGACGCCGATGGAGGTTTCCACGCGGGCGCGAGCTTACGCCAGGCGCGCACCGACCGTCGACCCGGGCGCGCGTCCACGCCGCACGCCGCACGCCGCACGCCGCGCGCCGCGGCCGCTGCGAGCGGCCCGCGTCGACGGCGGCGCGCCGCCCTCCGTCCAGGCGCACCAGGCGCAGCGGCCCCGCGTCGAGCTCGCGTCGACCCTGCGTCACCGGCGGGCCGCGCCCCCGCCGCCCGGCGGCGCCGTGCGTCGCGGCCTGGCGGCGCCGGGGCCGCGGGTGCACCGGAGCGTCGACAACCGGCGGGGCCCGTGCCTATGCTCCCGCCGCTTCTCGAGCCCCCTTCGAGAGCAGCCGGGATCGCGCGAAGGCGGTCCCCTTGAGGAGAGGTCATGTCGGAGATCCAGAGCGTCATCGCGCGCGAAGTCATCGATTCGCGCGGCAACCCCACCGTCGAAGCCGAGGTCACCACGCTGAGCGGCACCGGCCGCGCGGCCGTGCCGAGCGGCGCGTCGACCGGCGAGCACGAGGCCGTCGAACTCAGGGACGGCGACAAGAAGCGCTTCCTCGGCAAGGGCGTGCTCACCGCGGTGAAGAACATCGAGACCGTCCTCGGTCCGGCCGTCCTCGGGATGGACGCGCTCGATCAGGCCGAGCTCGACAAGGTGCTCATCCAGGCCGACGGTACCGCCAACAAGTCGAAGCTCGGCGCCAACGCCATCCTCGCCGTCTCGATGGCCGCCGCCCGCGCCGCCGCGGACACGGTCGACCTGCCGCTCTGGCGCTACCTCGGCGGCGCCGCGGCGCGCGTGCTGCCGACGCCGCTCATGAACATCCTGAACGGCGGCGTGCACGCCGACAACGGCCTCGAGATCCAGGAGTTCATGATCGTCCCCTACGGCGCCGAGTCGTTCGCCGAGGCGCTGCGCACGGGCGCCGAGATCTTCCACACCCTGAGGGGCCTGCTCAAGAAGGACGGCATGGTCACGGCCGTCGGCGACGAGGGCGGCTTTGCCCCGCGCCTCGCGTCCAACCGGGCGGCGCTCGAGTACGTCGTGCGCGCCATCGAGGCCGCCGGCCACCGCCCCGGCGAGGACGTCGGCGTCGCGCTCGACTCGGCGCTCAGCGAGTTCTACGACGCGAAGACCGAGCGGTACACCTTCGACAAGCAGCAGAAGACCCGCGAGGAGATCGTCGCCATCTACGACGAGCTCGCCAAGGCGTTCCCGATCGTGTCCATCGAGGATGGCGTCGCCGAGAACGACGAGAAGGGCTGGCGCCTGCTCACGGAGCGGCTCGGCAAGAAGGTCCAGCTCGTCGGCGACGACCTCTTCGTGACGAACCCCGCGCGCCTCGCGAAGGGGATCGAGGACGGCCTCGCCAACGCCATCCTCATCAAGCTGAACCAGATCGGCACCGTCACGGAGACGCTCGACTGCATCCGCCAGGCGGGCGAGGGCGGCTACCGGTCGATCATCTCCCACCGCTCGGGCGAGACCGAGGACACGTTCATCGCCGACCTCGCCGTCGCGACGAACGCGGGCCAGATCAAGACCGGCTCCGCGTCCCGCTCGGATCGCGTCGCGAAGTACAACCAGCTGCTCCGGATCTCGTACGCGCTCGGCGACGGCCAGGTCTTCGCCGGCCGCGCGCCGTTCCGCCGCCCCGGGGCGAAGCGCGCCAGCTAGTCCCGCCCGGCGAGAGGTCCGGCCGTGGATGGCCGGGGACCTCTGCGCCGCTTCGAGGAAGCACCCCGCCCGCGAGGAGCCCGGCCATAGCTGGCCGGGCTCCTGCGCGCGTCGCCGCGCCTCGCGCTGGCGTTCCCTGCGTTATATTCTGCGGGATTCCACGGCGCACCACGCCCCGGCGTTCGCGCCGGGGTCCGTGGTCGGTGTGGCGAGAGGCCCCGCGCGGCGCGGATCGCGCCGCGGGGGTCGATCTCCCGGTGCTACCAGCGGTCGCGCCCGCCGCCGCCACCCCCGCGGCCACCGCCGCGGCCACCGCCGCGCCCGCCGCCGCCGCCGCCGCCGCCGCCACCCCCGCGGAAGCCGCCGCCACCGCCGCCCCCGCCGGGGCCGCCGGTGCGCTCGCGCGCCTCATTGACCGTCAGGGTACGGCCGTCGAGGTCCTTGCCGTGCAGCGCATTGATGGCCGCCTGCGCTTGGGCGTCGCTCACCTCGACGAACCCGAACCCGCGAGACTGCCCGGTCATCCGGTCCGTCATCAACTGAATCCCGAGCACCTCGACGCCGGCCGCTTCGAACGCAGTGCGCAGGCTGTCTTCGGTCGAATGGAACGCCAGGTTCCCCACATAAAGCCGCTTGCTCATGTCTGCCGCCAATCCCGTTGCACGATCCCCGCTTCCCTCGCGAACGGCCCGGATCGTGCCGCGGGCCGCACGCGAAAACGCTCCCCGACGACCGGCCGTCACCCCACGTTCGGACGAGGCAACCACGTTGCAGCAGGCGGCCGGATCAGAGGTCGAGGACGAACGAGCCTTGAGGCGCTCCGGAAGCTACCGGCCGGCGACGGGGTACGCAAGGTATTCCCCCAAGCTGGCCGCGTCTGCCTGTTCCTCACCGCGCGCCGCCGCGCGTCGGCAGCCGGCCCCGGCGACCGCGCGCGCTCACGCTGGACGATGAAGGTGCGCGCCCTGCGCCTCGCGCAGAGAAGTTCCGTGCGATGTGGACGAACGAGGCGCCTCGGCGTCCGCAGCGGCGTGCTCCTCGGGGGGGGTGAAGCCGGCGCGCCGGCGGGCGGGGGCGGAGGCGGCTCCTCGGGCGGCGGCGCGGTCGAGGGGCTCGCGCTCGCCGGCCTCCCGCTCAGGCGGCGCGCGCCGCGGCCACCGCGGCGCGGGGCTGCACGACGCCGAAGCCCTGCCGCTCCGGCGCGATGCCGGGCAGCCCGCGCGCGGTCTTCATCAGGATGCGCCGGCACTGCTGCGGGGAGAGGCGCGGGTTCGCCTCGAGCATCTGCGCCACGACGCTGCTCACGATCGGCGCGGCGAAGCTCGTCCCGTCCACGTGTTTGTAATGGCCGGAGATCACCTTCTGGTCGCGCAGCTTGGCCGCCGCGAGCTGGCGCACGAGGTACGGCTCGCGGCCGGCGATGGCGTCGAGGTCCGGATCGACGGACGCGTGCTCGACGAGCAGCCGAGGCAGCTCGTCGTCCCGGGCGCGGTCGAGCAGCGAGAGGAGCTGCGCCTGCGCCGCGGTCGGCGTCCCGGGCAGGATGGGCGCCGCCAGCCAGATCGCCGGCGCGATGAGCTCCGGCTTCTGCAGCCCGTCGAGGGTGAGGCCGTACGAAGAGTGGTAGTTCCACGTCTGCTCGCCGGCGCCGCCGTCGTCGAGCCCTCCGACGGCGATGACGCTCGGCGCGCTGGCCGGCGGGAGGACGCGGTGCCCCGGGTCGTGCCCGGCGTTGCCCGCGGCCGCCACGACCACGATGCCGTGCCGGGTCGCGTCGTCGGCGGCGCGGGACAGGCCCCCTGTCAGGTACGACTCCTCGTAATCGCCGCCGCACGAGATGTTGAGCACGCGGATCCCGTACCGCTCGCGGTGCGCGATCACCCATTCGATGCCCCGCCGGATGTCGTCGTGGACGATGCGGTGCGCGAAGCCGACCTTGACCAGCACGAGGTTCGCCTCCGAGGCGAGCCCGCGGAAGCGCCCGTCGGAGAGCGCGCCGTTCCCGGCGGCGACCACCGAGGTCATCATCCCGTGCCACGACGAGGCGTCCCCGTGCTCGAGCGCCGAGGTGCCCGCCTCGGGAGCGAAGAGGTCGTGGTAGGCGAGGACGCGGCTCTCGGGCGTGACGAGGTCCGGGTGGGCGTAAAAGCCGGAGTCGAGGAAGGCGATGGTGACGCCGCGGCCGGCGTAGCCCGGGTCCGCGTGGAGCCGGTCCGCGATGGGCAGGATGCGCCGGGAGTCGAGGTCGCTTGGAGGCATCGGCGGGACACTATTTCACCCTTTCGCCGCCCCGGCTCACGGGAACTCCGCGCGAGCCCGCCCGCCCGTCCGACTGGCACGCGGCGCGCCGTCTGGACGGGCGCGCGCCGCTCCGGCACGCTCGGGCGCATGAGGTCGTTCATCGCGACGATGGTTTATGAGCTCCACCCGGACACGCCCCCGGAAGCGAGGAAGCTCCTCCGGGCGCACCTCGTCGGCAGGCGCTGGCAGGACAGGCACGAGGGCGCGGCGATGCCGTCGACCGCGGTCTGGATCCGCCGGTCCGCAGAGGACCACGAGACGACCGACGACCTGCACGCCGCGTGCGCGCGCGACCTCGGCGACGCGGTCGCCGCCGTGGCGCGGGCGGGGCGGCCGATCCAGGTGGTGCGCGCGTGGATCCAGGTGAGCGGCGCAGGGACGTACGGGCTCGCCGCGGTGCCGAGGCCGGCGGGCGGCTGAGCGCGCGCGGCGGAAAGCCGCGCCCCGCAATGGCGCTTCGGATAGGCTCGGGTGGCTCGAAGGGAGGCGACGATGGCTAAGAGGCTGGGTGTTGGCGCGGTGCTGCTCTCGCTTGTCGCGCTCGCGGCAGGCTGCGGGGGGCTCTCGACGGAGGAGGCGCAGCAGCGGTGCGCTCAGCTGCGCGACGCGGTGCCGTCCTGCTCCACCGACGAGAGCCACGATGCGTGTGTGAGCTGCTACGAGGAGTGCGGCGACGCCTGCGAGCCGTCGGGTGCGTGCCCGCAGACGTTCACCTGCGCAGAGTGAGAGGGCGCTTCACGAGCAAGGGCGCCGCGGGGGCGTGGCTCGCCTAGGGCGCGCTCGGCACGCGCCCTTCACCAGGGCGCTAATTGACCTCGATGCCGCAGTTGATGAACTCGATCGAGGTGTCGATCCGGAAGTGGGAGTCGGTCACGTGGCGCTCGGCGAAGAAGAAGTCGAGCTGATATGTCTTCCCGATCTCGAGACCGAGGTCGTCGAGGTCGACGACCTCGGTCTCCTCGACGTGGACGCCCCCGAGGTCGACCACCTTCTTCCCGTTGATGTACGTGAAGACGTCGTCGTCGCCGGCGAACGTGAACCGCTCGCCGCCCTTGTACTGGAAGCCCATGTGCATCTCGAAGGTGAAATGGTAGTTGTGCGGCCGCCCCTCGTTGCCGTACAGCACCCCGTCGATCGGGAAGAACTCCTGGTCGTTGTACGACCACACGCCGTCACCGTCGGGGTCCTCGAACTGCAGCGTGATGTTCTGCGGCATGTTCACGCCCTCGGTGTCGCGGAACCACACGTCGAAGTTCTCCTTGCCGGTCGTGGTCATGGTGCCCTCGGCCCCGCCGGCATAGACGGGTTTCAGGTCCTCTCCGAGGGTGTCGGTGACGATCATGTGATCATCGCAGTTGACGCACTTGCCCTCGTCCTGCGGCTCCATGTCGGGGTGCGCCTCCTGGAAGTCGCGCACCCGGCCGGTGAACTTGCCGTCGCACGACTTGCCTGTTCCCTGGTCCTCCCCGGGGTTCCCGCCAGCGCCGCTGCTGCCGACGTTGGGTTCGCCCGAGCCGAAGGTGTCATCGTAGCCGGTCGTCGCGCTGGGCCCACCGGTCCCGGTGGGCCCACCGGGCCCACCCGCGCCCTGCGATGACGCGTCGCCTCCGCTGCTGCCGACCCGCTGACTCTCCGCTCCGCACGCGCTCAGCACACCCATGAGCGCAAGCCCCGCCACGCACCAAGCCGTCCTTTTCATCGCCAACCTCGTGTTAAGATGCCGTCCCAAGATCCCGCCGGTAAATTAGCATGATGGTGTCCTCCCGGCGTGTTGACGTGGCGCGTTATCTGGTGGAATTGCACCCGGCAAATGTGCCTATTCTTTTGATGGTGCTGCGATTTTCTTTTGATGGTGTTCGCTGGGCGAATCATGGCGCGCAAGCGCGCCGGGAGCAGGGAGCACGTCAATTCGGTGATATCGACGCTTCGGCCGCCCGGCGGCCGCCGGCCGACTCCCGAGCTGACGTCCAACGGCCGACTGCCGAGCTGACGGCCACAACCATGTTCCCCTCTGCCGCGCCGGCGGCCCTCGCCCGCCGCGCGAGGCATCTTTCGTGGCGGCGCGATCTCCAGCTGCGTAGTTTCGTCCGCAGCGCGAGGTGGTCGTGGCTCGGGCCACATCGCCGCGGCCGCTGCGCTGGCACGAAGGGCTCGACTTCCGGGCACGCTCGGGTTACGCGAGGACCGCTCGTCACGGACCCGGAAGAGACGCAGGTGCGCAGTGGACCACGAGACACGGAGCGATATCGAGCCCGGCTCCAGCGCTGCTGACGCGCGGGAGGCTCTCCACGCCGCCGAGGCGAGCCCGGTGCCTGTCCCGTGGACGGAGCCGCCGCCCCGCCGGTCGCCCGGCGCCGGCGAGGCGACCTGCCCTGTCTGCCTCGAGCGCATCGCCGCCGGGGTCTCCCTCTGCCCCGAGTGCGGGGAGCCGGCAGACGCGCCCAGGCGGCCGGCGACGGCGCCCTCGATCCCCGATGCCCCGAAGGACGCGAGCTGGCTCGCCCTCCACTGGCGCCCGCTCGTCACGATCGGCGCGATCCTGGGGCTCATCTGTACCGGCGGGGCGCTCCGCTACCTGGCGCCCCACCGGTTCGCGCCGTCCAGGGCCGCGTCGCCGGTCGCTCCCCCCGCCCCCGTGTGCGGGGCGCCGTGCTGGAGCGGCGAGTCGTGCCAGCTCGGCCGCTGCGTCTGGCAGCGCCCGAACAACGTCGGCCACCTCTCCGACGCGCCCTCGGTCCTCGGGCCCTTCTCGCTGCCCAAGGACGCGCTCGACGCGCTCCCGCTCGACCGCGACCGCTTCGTCGTCGCGCTGTCCGCCGGCCTGGAGGTGCGCAGCTCCCGGACCGGCGAGGCGCTGAGCCTCCTCACCGAGGCGCCCCACGTGCGGCGGCTGCACCGCGTGGGCGACGTCGTCTACGCGACCGCGCCCTCGCGCATCTACGTGATCGATGCCGCCACGACGCGGCTGCTCAAGACGATCGAGCTCGGCGAGGCCGTGGGCGACATCCAGGTCGGCGCCTCGGGCCGGCGCGCGCTCGCCTCGCTCCCGGCGGCGCACGCGGTGGCGATCCTCGCGACCGAGTACCACGCCGAGATCGAGCGCATCCAGTTCGGCGACGACGCCGTGGGCCCGGTGGCCGTGGACGACTCCGGCAGCCGGGCGATCACGACGACGGGCCAGCTCCCGCTGCCCGGCCAGCGCGAGCCCTCGGGCGGCGTCGCCTATCCGTTCGACCCGAGCCGGCTCGGCTCGGAGCAGGATCGCGTGCGCACCTCGATGGTGGGCAACCCCGCCAGCGCGCTCATGATCCCCGACGGATCGGCGGGCTTCGTGGCCCTCCGGGCCGAGAACACCCTTGTGCCGCTCACCTGGCTCCCGTCGGGCGCGGTGCGGCAGGAGGCGCGCATCACGACGTGCCGGGAGCCGGAGCAGCTCGAGCTCGTCCGGAGCGACCGGCGCGCCATCGTCCGGTGCAACGAGGGGCGGGCGATCCAGGTCCTCGATCTGTCGAAGCGCGAGCTGCTCCGCGCCGTCACGTTCCCCGGCCGCGCGCTCGACATGGCCGTCGCTCCGGACGGGGCGCAGGCGGTCGTCGCGCTGAGCGGCGACGGGACAGGCTCGGTGGCGATGGTCGATCTGAAGAGCTACGCGGCGAAGATCCACCCGCTCGGCGGCGAGCCGACGCGGATCCGGCTCGCCCCGGACGGCGGCTCGGCGCTCGCGCTGGGTGATCGCGCCAAGGTCGCATGGGTGCTGCAATGAGCGAGCGTCGCGTCCCGTGCCCGAGCTGCGGCGCCAAGATCGTCGAGGGGGCGCGCAAGTGCCGCGCCTGCAAGGGGTGGCTCGGCGAGCGTCACCGCGGCTCCGCGGGGTCGCTCTCCGGCCGCGAGCCGCGCCTGGCGCGGGCCGCGGTGACCGTGGCGAGCGGCGTCGCGGCCGTGATCATCGCCACGCTGACCAGCCTGAAGTCGCCCGTCGGCGAGGCCCCGCCGCTGACCGACCTCACGCCGGAGGGCGCCGCCTCGCGCCCCGCGCGCGACACGCCGGACGACGCGCCGAACCCGGCGGCGTTCGGCCCGGACAGCGCGGAGCCCGCGCCGCCGCCGCCGGCGGAGCCGAAGGGCCGCTGGCGCGCCCGCGAGTTCCGGATCGGGGACGCGCACCCGCTCGACGTTGTCTTCAACCCGAGCGGCGCGTCGATCTACGTCAGCGCCGACGACGCCTCGCTGCGCGAGTACAAGCTCCAGAGCGGCGAGCTCATCCACAAGGCGTCGGTGCCGGCGCAGGGCGACCACATCCGGCTCCTGTTCGACCGCTACGTCGCGGTGCTGCGGCACGAGGACGCCGCGCGGATCCCGGTGATGGACACGACCGCGTGGGATCGCGATCCGGTCCTGCTCGACGTCGGCCGGACGCCGGGCGACATCGTGGCGCTGCCGGACGGCAGGACGGTGGTCGCGGCGACGACGGACACGAAGCGCGTGACGAAGTTCGAGCTGCCGACGGGGGTGCGGCTCGCGAACATCACGCTCCCGCACGCCACGGGGCAGCTGTTCCTCGTTCAGGCCGAGGGGCGCCCCTACATCGCGGCGCTCGGCGCGCTGACGCACGCGGGCCGGCCGGCGGGCGCATGGATAGACCTGTTCGATCCGAGCGAGTCGCCGTTCGGCGCGACCCGGCGGAGCATCGCGGTCGGGCGCGAGCCGCGCGAGGGCGACATCACGAGGGATGGCGGCGCCGTGTTCTTCCCCGATCGGCTGTCCAACACGGCGATCCTGCTGAGCGTCGCCGGCGTGACCGAGACGAGGAAGGTGCCTGTCGGCGTCGGGCCGACCGCGGGCTTCCTGCTCGATGAGGACCGGTACGGCATCACGCTCAACGCCGAGGCGCGGACCGCGAGCGTCATCGACCTCTCGACGATGGCGGTGAAGAGCACGCTGCCGCTCCGCGGGGTGCCGCTGACGGGCGTGACGTCGCCCGACCGGAAGACGCTCTTCGTCGCGCTCGGCGGGACCCAGTGGCCGCCGGTCGGCAGCGGCGTCGCGGTCATCGCGGGCGACCCGCCGAGCGTCGTCGCGTCGCTGCCCACGGGCAAGGGCGCGTGCGCCGTGGCGGTCTCGAAGGACGGCGCGCGGGCGGTGGTCGCGTCGTACTGGGACCGATCGGTCACGGTGCTCGAGCAGCTGTAGCCCCGGCGCGGGGGGCGGGGCGCCGGCTCCGCGCGGAGCCTGTCGCGGAGCGCTCCCGCGGCTCCTCTGGATGGCAGGCGTGTTTCTCCGAGGTTCCGCGGCGCCCAGGGGACGACATCTCTCGCGAATCGAGGTGTCGAACACGCGCCACAATTTCGTCCCTGTCATCTTTGCGAAACCTCTCTGCGCGGAGAGTGGGAGCAGGCTCGGCAGAGCCGACGGCAGTTCCGAAGGTCGCCTCGTTGCGCTGGCGACGAGGCCACAGCGGTTGTCCTCCAGCCCACCCCCCTGCTCTGCCCATGACCAACAAGCATCCATGTCGTCCGTTGTTTTGTGTGTTTTTCGGCGCGAGCCTCGTTTATCTGCCTGCGTTTCAGGCGGCGGCCCAGCCCGCGACGGAGCCTGCCGCCGCGGAGCCGCTGGCGGCGCCTCCGCCGGCGGACAAACCCAAGCCGCCTCCTTACTCGTTGCCGTTTCAGCTCCGTCCGGTGGTCGCGGCGTCCGTCGTGCGTTCGGACACGGCGATCGCCTTTTACAGCGCTCCCGGGGCGAGCTCCTCCGGCTCGACCGTCGCATCCACGCTGCTCTTCAGCTACAAGGTCACAGAGGATCTCGCCCCGCTCGTGCGGCTCGGCATCGTCTCGAACTCCCCGCCTGCGGGCGACTCGGGCTTCGGGTTCCTGAACCCTGTCGTCGGCGCCACCTACGCGCTGAAGCTCACGCCCGAGCTGCGCCTCGGCCTGTTCCTTGGCCTCACGGTGCCAGTGGGCTCTGGCGGCGGGAACACGCCGAGCCCCGAGATGGGACCGACGAGGACGGCCGGGATCTACGCCCGCTCGGCGATGGATAATGCGATGTTCGCCGTCAACGACCTCACGGTCTTCCCGGGCGTCGGGTTCGCCTATATCGCGCACGGCTTCACCGCGCAGGTCGAGGCCACGGTGCTCCAGCTCGTGCGGGTCCGCGGGGAGGACGTGCAGCCGGACTCGTCGAAGACGAACTTCACCGCCGGCGTGCACCTCGGCTACTTCGTCGTCCCGATGCTGTCGATCGGCGCCGAGCTCCGGCACCAGCGCTGGCTCTCGACGCCGGCGGCCGTGCAGAAGGACGCCTCCCGCGCGACGCGCGAGACGACGACCGTGGCCTTCGGTCCGCGCGGCCACTTCAAGCTGGGCGAGAAGATGTGGTTGCGCCCCGGCGTGGCGTTCGCGATGGGGCTCGATGATCCGATGAAGGCGTCGGAGCACAAGATCCTGCAGATCGACGTGCCGTTCGCGTTCTAGATTCCCCATCCCGATCCGACAATCGACCCAAGCTGGCTCGCTCGTCCGGCGCGACCGGCGGCCCGAGCAGGCGATCGATCGCTTCGTGAATCCCCTTCTGCGGGGCGCGTCCGCCCAGGGACGAGCGCGGCGGGGTTGCCGTGGTATCGATATGGTATCGATACGGGAGGGACCTGACGATGGCGCGGTCGCGGGAGCATGGGGCGGGGGGCGTTGTGTCCGGCGGGAGCCGTGCGCTCGCGCCGGTTGGCTGGCTGAGCCGCCTTGGAGCGGCGCGCGGGCTCGGCCGTTCCGGGGTCGCCGACGGCCTCGATCTCCCGCCCGGCCGCCCGGCCTCAGCGCTTCGCGGCGTGTCGTCCTCGTGAATCTGCCCTTGGAGACGCGCGCTCGCTCCCGGTACACGATCACCGGGACCTCCCACGAGGGCGGAAGAACACGCCTGCTTCGCGCGGTCAGGAACGCCGATGGCCGCCCGGTGATCTTGAAGGTCATCGACCCGCGGAGCGGCTGCTCGCAGGACATCGAGCGCCTCCGGCGCGAGTACACGATGGGCACGATGCTCCGCCACGAGGCCTTCGTCGAGCCGCTCGCCATCGAGACGTTCGAGGGACTGCCGGCGCTCGTCATGGAGGATTTCGGCGGCGAGTCGCTCGATCACCTCATCGTCATCGACGCGCCCATGAGCGCCGGGCGGTTCCTCGAGCTCGCGGTCCGTATCGTCACCTGCGTGGCGGAGCTCCACCAGCGGGACATCGTCCACAAGAACCTCAAGCCCCAGAACATCCTCTTCAACGCGACCACAGGCGAGGTGAAGCTCACCGACTTCGGTCTTGCCTCCCGCCTCCCGCGCGAGCAGCGGCCGATGGGGGCTCCCCGGCTCATCGAAGGCTCCTTGCCGTACCTGTCTCCGGAGCAGACGGGGCGAATGAACCGGGCGATCGACAGCCGCGCAGATCTCTATGCGGTCGGCGTCACGTTCTATCAGATGCTCACGGGGCGCCTGCCCTTCGAGGCGCGGGATCCGCTCGAGTGGGTGCACTGCCACGTTGCCCTCGCCCCGCCGCCGCCCTCCGCGGTCGTCCCCGGGCTGCCCGAGATCTTCTCGGCGCTCGTCCTGAAGCTCCTCGCCAAGATGGCGGAGGATCGCTACCAGACCGCCCGCGGCCTCAAGCACGACCTCGAGCGGTGCCTCGTGGAGCACCGAGCGCGCGGCAGGATCGAGCCGTTCTCCCTGGGCGAGCGCGACATCTCCGGCCGCGTAGAGCTCCCGCAGAGGCTCTACGGCCGCGAGCGCGAGGTGAGCGCCCTGTGGCGCACGTTCGAGCGTGTCGTGGACACGGGGGGCCCCGAGCTCGTCGTGGTCTCTGGCTATTCCGGCAGCGGAAAGTCGGCGCTCGTTCACGAGCTCTGCAAGCCGATCGTCCGGGAACGAGCCCTGTTTCTCTCTGGGAAATTCGAGCGATACAAGCGCGACGTCCCTCACTTTACGCTCGTACAGGCCTTCCGGGAGGTCGTGAGCGAGATCCTCGTCGAGCCTGAGGACCGGATCGCGGCCTTCCGGCGGCGGCTGCTCGACGCGCTCGGGCCCAACGGACAGCTCATCGTGGATGTCATCCCGCAGGTCGAGCTCGTCATCGGCCGGCAGCCGCAGGTCCCTGAGCTCCCGCCGGCCGAGGCGCAGCACCGGTTCCGCGTCGTGTTCCGGAGCTTCATCGGGGCGTTCGCCCGGAAGGAGCACCCGCTCGTGCTCTTCCTCGACGATCTCCAGTGGACCAACCCCGCGAGCCTCGGGCTCCTTCATGACATGGTGACCCACCCCGAGATGCGTTATCTCCTCGTCGTCGGCGCGTACCGCGACAACGAGGTGACGCCCTCGCACCCGCTCATGATGGCGCTCGACGAGGCGCGGAAGGACGGCGCCCGCGTCTCGGACATCGTGCTCGGCCCGCTCTCCCGGGAGCACCTGGGCGCGCTCGTGAGCGACGCGGTCCGCTGCCGCAGCGAGGACGCCGCGCAGCTCTCGGAGCTCGTGCACGAGAAGACGGCCGGCAACCCCTTCTTCGCGATCCAGTTCCTCACCGCGCTGGGCGACGAGCGGCTCATCGAGCTCGACGAGCGCGCCGGGATCTTTCGATGGGACGTGGCGAAGATCCGCGAAAAGGGCTTCACGGACAACGTGATCGACCTGATGGTCGGCAAGCTCGTGCGGCTCCCTCCGCGCACCCAGGGGGCGCTGAAGCACCTCGCCTGTCTCGGGAGCACCGCCGGCGTCGACCTCCTCGCGATGGTCCGCGGCAGCTCGGCGGAGGAGACGCACGCCGACCTCTGGGAGGCCGTCCGCGCGGGGCTCCTCCTGCGCAGGGATGCCTCGTACAGGTTCCTCCATGACCGGGTCCAGGAGGCCGCCTATTCGCTCATCCCCGAAGGCGAGCGGCCGGCGATGCACCTCGGAATCGGCTGGCTGTTCGCGTCGCGCGCGGCGCCGGAGGAGCTCGAGGAGAAGATCTTCGAGATCGTCAATCAGCTCGACCGCGGCGCTCCGCTGATCACCTCGCAGGAGGAGCGCGAGCGGGTGGCCGAGCTCAACCTCATCGCGGGCAAGCGCGCCAAGGCGTCGAACGCCTGCGCCTTGGCGCTGAGGTATCTCGCCGCCGGCAGGGCGCTGCTCCCGGAGGACCGCTGGGAGCGACGGTACGAGCTCACCTTCGAGATCGAGCTCCATCGGGCCGAGTGCGAGTACCTCACCGGCGAGCTCTCCGCGGCCGAGGAGCGGCTCTCGGCGCTCTCACGCCGCGCCGGGGGCGTCGTCGATCTGGCCGCGGTCACGTGCGTGCGCCTCGGCCTCTACACGACCATGGACCGCAGCGATCGCGGCGTCGACGTGGGCCTCGACTACCTTCGCCGCGTCGGAATCACGTGGTCGCCGCACCCCACGGACGAGGAGGTGCGGAAGGAATACGAGCGAGTCTGGGAGCTGCTCGGGAGCCGTCCGGTCGAGGACCTCATCGACTCACCCCAGATGACGGACCCGGAGTGCCGCGCGACCCTCGAGGTCCTGACCCACGCCCAGTCGCCGGCCCTGTTCACCGACGCGAACCTGAATTGCCTCGTCGTGATGCGCATGACGAACCTCAGCCTCGAGCGCGGCAATTGCGATGCATCGTGCATCGCCTACACCTGGTTCGGCATGCTCCTCGGGCCGCGCTTCGGCGATTACCGCATGGCCTACCATTTCGCCAGGCTCGGCCTCGACCTCCTGGAGCGCCGCGGGGCCCTGCGCTTCAAGTCCCGCGTTTACCTGGGCTTCGGGCACCGGGTCAACCCGTGGGTGAAGCACATGCGCACCGGCGTCGAGCTCCTGCGACGGGGCTTCGAGGCGGGGCAGGAGACAGGGGACCTCACGTATGCGTCGTACAACAAGAACTGCCTGATCACGATCCTCCTCGCCGCGGGAGAGCCCCTCGGCGAAGTGCAGCGAGAGGCCGAGCGCGCGCTCGACTTCGTGCAGCGGGCGCGGTTCGGCCTCGAGGTCGACATCATCACCGTGCAGCTCAGGCTGATCCGGGCCCTCCGGGGCCTCTCGCCCGATCTCTCCTCGTTCAACGACGCCGACTTCGACGAGCGCCGGTTCGAGCAGCGCCTGGAGGGCGATCCGCGCCTCGCGATCGCCACCTGCTGGTACTGGATACGCAAGCTGCAAGCGCGCTTCCTCGCGGGCGACCTCGACGGCTCGCTCGATGCCGCGGAGAAGGCGCGGCCGCTCCTCTGGACGTCGGGCTCGTTCTTCGAGGTGGCCGAGTATCATTTCTATGGAGCGCTCGCGCGGGCGGCGCGCTGCCGCGCGGCGGACGCCGCCGAGCGGCGTCGGCACCTCGAGGCGCTCGCCGCCCACCAGAGGCAGATCGACACCTGGGCGGCGAGCTGCCCCGATAACTTCGGCGACCGGGCGGCGCTGATCGGCGCCGAGGTGGCGCGTCTCCGCGGCGCATGGGACGACGCGGCGCAGCTCTACGAGCAGGCGATCCGCTCCGCGCGCGCGAACGGCTTCGTCCACAGCGAGGCGCTGGCCTACGAGAGCGCGTCGGGGTTCTACCGGGAGCGAGGGTTCGAGCTGATCGCCGACACCTACCTCCGTGAGGCCCGCTCCTGCTATGTCCGCTGGGGGGCGGACGGCAAGGTCCGGCACATCGATCAGCAGAGTCCGTGTCTCTGGGACGCGAGGCCGCTCGCCCCGACCGCCTCCTTCGCGGCGCGGTTCGAGCAGCTCGACCAGCTCTCGGTGATCAAGGCGTCGCAGACCATCTCGAGCGAGATCGTCCTCGACAAGCTCCTGCGGACGCTGCTCACGGTGGTCCTCGAGCAGGGCGGCGCGCAGCGAGCTTGTCTCGTCCTGCATCAGGACGAGCGCCTCTCCATCGGAGTCGAGGCCTCTCTGGAGGAGAGCGGGGAGGTAAGGACCTTCCTCTCCCGCTCCGCGGAAGGCGCTTTACAGCGCGTCCCCCTGTCGCTCGTCCGCTACGTGCAACGAACGAAGGAGCGCGTCATCCTGAGCCATACCGAGGCATTCGCCGGCAAGTTCTCCGGCGATGAGTACTTCACTCGGCACAAGCCCAGATCGGTGCTCTGCATGCCGATCCTGAGGCAGGCGGAGGTGGCGGCTCTGCTCTATCTCGAGAACGACCTGCTCGCCGGCGCGTTCCCGCCGGAGCGGCTCACCGCCCTGTCGCTGCTCGCCGCGCAGGCCGCCATCTCCCTGGAGAACGCGCGGCTCCTCTCCAAGGAGCAGGCCGCGAGGACCGTGGCCGAGGCAGCGGAGCGGCGCGCGGCCTTCCTGGCCGAGGCCGGGGAGATCCTCTCCATGTCGCTCGATTACGAGGAGACGCTGGCGCGCGTCGCGCGGCTCGCGGTGCGATCGCTCTGCGACTGGTGCGTTGCCGATATCGTCGAAGGTGAGCAGATCCGGCGAAGCATCTGGGCGCACACGGATCCTGCGAAGGAGTCGTTGCTCGAGCAGCTACGGCGGCGGTATTCCCCTGGCCTGGATTCGCCCCATCCGGCGGCCAGGGCGCTGCGGTGTGGTGGGCCGCTGCTGGTCTCCGCGTGCTCCGACGAAGAGCTCCGGAGATACTGCGAGGACGACGACCATGCGAGGCTCATTCGCGAGCTCGGGTTGCAGAGCCTCATCGCGGTGCCGCTCATGGCGCGGGGCCGGCCGATCGGGGCGCTCAGCGTCGTTTCGTCCGCGGCGCGCCGCTACGCGGAGGCCGACCTGGAGCTCGTGCAGCACGTGGCGCACAGGGCCGCGCTCGCGATCGACAATGCGCGGCTGTACCGCGCTGCCCAGGAGGCCATCCGCATGCGGGACGAGTTCCTCACCGTGGCGACGCACGAGCTCAATACGCCGATGACGTCGCTCACGCTCTCGCTCGAGGCCATGGATCGGAGCCTTCGCTCGGGTCGGCCCTGCGACCCGCCCGCGATGGGCAGGCAGGTCGACCGCGCGCTGCGGCAGGCCACGCGCCTGGCCCGCCTGAACCGCGAGCTCCTCGAGATCTCGAGGATCGACACCGATCGGGTGTCGCTCGACGTCGCGGAGGTCGACCTCTGCGTGGTCGTGCGCGACGTGATCGCGCGATTCGAGCTGGATCTGGCGCGCGCCGGGTGCTCGGTCTCGCTGAGGACGAGCGGCCTGAACGTGGGCCGCTGGGATCGCTCCCGCGTCGACCAGATCGTGACGAACCTCGTCGCCAACGCGATCAAGTTCGGCGCGGGCAAGCCCATCGAGATCGTCCTCCGCGAGGAGGCCGGGACAACGCGGTTGTCGGTGAAGGATCACGGGATCGGCGTCGACCCGGCGCGCCAGGAGCGGATCTTCGATCGCTTCGAGCGCGCCGTGTCCGACCGGCACTACGGCGGGCTGGGGCTCGGCCTGTACATCAGCCGCCAGATCGCGCAGGCGCACGGCGGCTCGATCCGTGTCCAGAGCGCGCCCGGCGCCGGCGCCACGTTCACCGTCGAGCTCCCCCGCGTCGCACCGACGGCGTCGCCGCGGGAGCCGGTGTTCTCGAACGACTCGATATGATCGTGCGCCTCCCCGGGAGGCAGCGAGCTCTCCAGGTGCTCTGACGGTTCAGGCAGGTTGCGCCGGAGAGGCCCAGAGGCAGCGGAGCGGAATGTGGTGTTGCGCTCTCTGGGCCTCTCTCACCGAGCCATGGATCTCGACTCGGCGCGACGCGCTCGTCGTCACGGTATCCGGCGGTGCTTCCCGGGTTGACGCTACACGTCGTCGGCCCGATACCTCTCGCATGCGTTCGGGGAACATCCGGGCCCCGCTCGGAGTCGGGCCGCGGTGGTGAGCCAGCCGCATCTCCGAGCGTGCGTGGTCGTCGTGGCAGCGCTCGCGGCCTGCCGTGGCAGCTCCGGCGCGCCGGGCGCCGGGCCGGCGCCGGATGCGGGCCCTGCCGCGTCGGCGTCCCCTGTCGCGCCCACCTCGGCCCCGGCGAGCGCGGCGCCGGCGGTGAGCGAGGCGCCGGTGGACGCGGGAGCGTCGGCGACGGCGGACGCTGCTGCGCTCGACGCCGCCGCGCCCGACGCCGCCACGCCGGACGCCGCCGCGCCGGGCGCGGGCTGCAAGCTGCGCCGAGGGCCGCTCGCGCTCACGCTCCGGGGGCCGGCGCTGCTCTGGTCTCCCGACGAGGCGGAGCGCGCGGACTTCCGGGTGATCTTCAACCGCGACGGCGTGGCGCAGCACGTCGCGCCGTCGTTCGGCGGGCTCACCGCGCCTGTCTCGCCGCCTGCGGAGGAGGCGCCCGACGCCGGGGCTGGCAGCGACGATCCACCGCGCGCCTCGTGGCCGGCGTGCGCGGTGGCCTCTCGGTTCGTGTTCTGCATGGATCACGGCGGCACGATCCGGAGGACCCCGCTCGGCGGAGGCGAGGGGCCGCCCATCGGCGCCGGGCGCCGCGGCTCGGGGATCTCCGCCATCGCGCTGCCCGGAGGGCACACGCTGCTCGCGTTCCTCTCGGATCGGAAGACGAGCGAGGGCGCCGTGACGCAGGCCTTCGCGGTGCTCGACGACAGGGCCGCCGTGCCGCTCTCCGAGGAGGGCAGCGGCGCGACCTTCGTCGCGCTGTCGCCCTGGAAGGGAGGCGCGCTCGCGATGTACATCGACGCGCGATCGGCGCTGACGCCGGTGCACGCCCGCACGCTGGCGCTCACCGCGGAAGGCAAGCTCGAGCTCGGCCCTGACGCGGTCGTCTTCGTCGGAGATGCCGGTGAATCGCGGATGGGCGGCGCGCTCGCCATCGGCGCCGGCGGGCCTGCGTACGTGCTCCTGCCGGCGGCGAAGGACATCTCGGCGTTCGGCATGGCGGCGATCCGCGTCGACGAGGGGCCGCGCGACGACATGCCGGCGGTCTGGTCGCTCTACCCGAACGGGCTCAGCCCCGCGCCGATCGCGGCCACGCAGGGCGTCTCGCCGATCCACGTGGCGCGGGTCCGGCCCGTCTCGCGCGAGCCCGGGGCGCGCCACGCGCTCGAGCTCGGGCAGCTCGACGGCGAAGGGCGGTTTCACGCGCGCTGCGTCGCGGTGGAGGGCAAGTCGTTCAAGCACGTGGCGATCGAGGCCGATCGCGACGGCTCGCTGTGGATCGCGTACACGACGGCGGCCGGCACCTTCATCGAGCAGCGCGCCGCGGGGCCGTGATAAGCCAATCGCGTGGATTCGCGAATTCATCCCTATCGTAAATCTTAAGGAGTCGAGATGAAGCTAGATTATATGCCCAAGGGCATTTCATGGCCGCTCGCGTCGCTGATCGCGCTCTTCGTCGCTGGCTGCAGCGACGGCGGTGACGCTGGCAGCGCGGAGAGCGCCTCGTCCGCCGCCGGCGGGCCGGGCGGCGCGGGCGCGGTCAGCGCCGGCTCCGGCGCAGGGGACGGGGGCGGGGGCGGCGTCACGACGGGCGCGGGCGCTGGCCCGGGCGGCTCCACGACGACAAGCACCACGTCGGCGAGCAGCGGCGAGCCCGGCGACACGACCACCGGCGCGACCACGACGACGACGGCGGCGGCGGGCGGCGAGCCGGAGGTGAGCTGCGACTATCCCGCCGAGTACGCGAACGGCTCCGTCACCTTCTACACGCTCGACATGGGCTCGACCGAGGTCAACTGCAGCTATCCGATCGTAGGGCGCAACCCGGATGTCGTCGGGCACGTTCCGTTCGGCGGAGGCCAGTACTTCGCCGCCATGAACACCGCCGACTACAACGCTGCGGCGATGTGCGGCGCGTGCGTCGAGGTCTCCCGGGACGACGGGCGCAAGAAGGTGCAAGCCATGGTCGTGGACCAGTGCCCGATCGGCACGAACCCGAAGTGCACGGCGGGCCACATCGATCTCAGCAAGAACGCCTTTCTCCAGATCGGCGAAGAGCGCGAGGGGTATCTGGGGACAACCCACGGCGGCGCGGCGGGGAAGATCTCGTGGCGGTACATCCCGTGCCCGACGACGGGTGCAGTCTCCTTCCGGCTCAAGGAGCCGACCAACAAGAACTGGAACCAGATCCTCGTCGAGGGGCACGCGCACCCGATCGAGAAGCTGGAGGTGGAGATCAACGGCACGTGGAAGACGGCCACGCGGGAGCCGTACAACTATTTCGTCGTCGGCGACGGGAACATGGGAAATGCGCCGTACCACGTCCGCGCGACCGACATCAACGGATCCATCGTGGAAGCGAAGCTGGAGCTCAAGGCTGGAAATCAACCTGCGAGCGCGCAGTTCCCCGCCTGCAACTGAGCCCGAGGCCTACGCTCTATCGCCCGAGGGCGGCCGCCCGTTCGCCCTGGGGGTGGCCTCTCCGCGCGGCGCGGCCGAGCTCCCACGGGCGCCGCGACCGCGCTCGGGCTGCGGCGGAGCGCGCTTGCGTGCCGGCTGCTCGCGGGGCTTGCTGGTAGGATGGCCGCCCCCTGCGGGCGGACGCGCCGCCGGGCTTTCCAGGAGAACGCCGTGCAAGACCCTCGCCCCGCCCCGTCGCTGCTCACCGTCGACGACTTCGAGCGCGCAGCGCGCGATCGGCTGTCGAAGATGGCCTATGACTATTACCGATCAGGCGCCGACGAGGGCCGCACGCTCCGCGAGAACCGGCGCGCCTTTCGCCGCCTCGAGATCCATTACCGTGTCCTCGTCGACGTGGCCGAGCGGGACATGAGCACGACGGTGCTGGGCACGAGGGTGCCGTTTCCCATCCTCGTGGCGCCGACCGCGTATCAGCGCCTCGCCCACCCCGACGGCGAGCTCGCCTCGTCGCGGGCGGCCTCCGAGCTCGGCACCATCTTCACGCTCTCCACCCTCTCGACGACGAGCCTCGAGGCGGTCGCGGACGCGTCATCAGGGCCGAAGTGGTTCCAGCTCTATGTCCACAAGGATCGCGGCCTCACGCGCGCCCTCGTCGAGCGGGCGGAGTCCTCCGGCTACCGGGCGCTGATGCTGACCGTCGACACACCGGTCCTCGGCCGCCGGATAGCGGACGTGCGCAACGGCTTCGCGCTGCCCGAGGGGCTCGTGATGGCGAACCTCGTCGACGCCGCGGCGGCCGCGCCGGCCGCGGAGCGGGGCTCTCTGCTCGCATCCTACGTCGCCTCGCGACACGACGCCTCGCTGACCTGGCGCGACGTCCACTGGCTCGCCTCGCTGACGAGGCTCCCCATCCTGCTCAAGGGCATCGTCAGGCCCGACGACGCGGTCCGCGCGCTCGACGCCGGCGCGGCCGGCGTCATCGTCTCCAACCACGGCGCGCGGCAGCTCGACGGCGCCCCCGCGACGATCGAGGCCCTCCCGGCGATCGCCGACGCGATCGCCGGGAGGTGCCCGGTGCTGATGGACGGCGGTATCCGGTGGGGTACCGACGTGCTGAAGGCGATCGCGCTCGGCGCCCGCGCGGTGCTGGTCGGACGCCCAGTCCTGTGGGGACTCGCCGCGCTCGGCGGCGAGGGCGTCGCGCGTGTGCTCGCGGGCTTGCGCGATGAGCTCTCGATCGCCATGGCGCTCGCCGGTTGTCCCACCCTGGCATCCATCGATCGCGACCTGATCCGACGAGCTCAGGCGCGGTGATGGATGCCTGAGTCGCACGAGCCCGGAGTTTTCCAAGATCGGCGCTGTCCCCGCGTGCACCGCGGCGGAGGGTGACGGCGGCGGAGATCACGACGATCACGCGCCGATCTCGCCGAGCGATCGACCCATTGCCGCGCTCCGCTGAACCGAGCGTCATCGAGGAGTCAAGGCGTCTTCGACGAAAGAAAAGGTGGCGGCCACTCAGCCTCACCCGTACACTCGCCCATCGTGAGCAGAGCAGTACCTGCGAGGGAGCGGTGGCGGGGGCTCTTCACGCGAGGCGCCGGCGCCTCCGGGGGTGTGCCAGCGCCTGGCGGAGCGGGAGGAGCGGACCCGACCATGGGGATCCGGCTCCGGCGGTTCGCGGGGCCGGCGGCCTACCTCGATCAGGTGTCGTCGCTCCGGATTGCCCACCTGACGGATCAGCACGTCGGTCGCGTGACGCCGGCGCGGGTCCAGCTCGCGGCCGTCGCGCTGACGAACCTGCAGCGGCCCGATCTCGTCGTCCTCACGGGCGATTTCGTGTGTCACAGCCAGCTCTACCTGGATCAGCTGGAAACGGTGGTGCGCGGCTTCGATGCGCCGGTGATCGCCGTGCTGGGGAATCACGATCACTGGTCGGGCGCCGACGCGGTGAAGCGCGCGCTCGAGCGGGGCGGCGCCGCGGTGCTCTGCAACGCGAGCACGGTGATCACGCTGGGCCATGAGCGGCTCCAGGTGGTGGGGCTCGATGACGCGTATACCGGCCATGCCTCGCGCGAGAAGGCGGTGAAGGGGATGCGGCGCGACCTGCCGACGCTGGGCCTCTCGCACATCGCCGAGGAGGCGGACGGGCTCTGGCGCCATGGCGTCCCGCTGGTGCTGTCGGGCCACACGCACGCGGGCCAGGTGACGGTCGCGCGCCTGAACGAGCTGTCGATCGGCAAGATCGCGGGGCACCGGTACATTCACGGGCTCTACGGCACGCGCAAGCGGGGGGAGCCTGGCCAGGGGGCGGTCTACGTCGGGGCGGGGATCGGCGCGGCGGTGATGCCGCTGCGCCTCGGCGAGCGGGGCCAGCGGGAGGTCGCGATCTTCGAGCTCGGCAGCGAGCCCGGGTCGTTCGACGAGCACCACGCGGAGCAGGCGCCGCACCGGGGACGCAAGCCGACGCCGGAGCTCATGGCGAGCCGCGCGGCGAAGGTGGCGAGGAACCGGGAGCGGCGGGCGCGGGTGCACCGGCACGGCGAGGGGAGCGCCGGCGGCGGAGAGGCGTAGCGCCGCGGCGCACTGGGGTCGTCCGGCAGCGCGCTAGTAGCGAAAGCCCAGCGATCCCGAGGGCCCCCAGAGGATCGCCGAGGCGAAATCGACGTTCATTCGGCCCGCGAGGTAGAGCGCGTGCTGATCGACCGTGGCGAGATCGTAGCTCACGTGCGCGCTGAGCCCGAGGGCCGCGGAGCTCATGGACGACGTCGACGTCGCGCGGTTCACCGCGAGCAGGAGCAGCCCAGCGCCCCCGCCCATCCGGAAATCGCCGAGGTGGGTCTCCATCTCGAAGCTCGGGCGGATCATGCGCGCGGGGAGGCCGAACTCGGTGACGCCGATGAATCCCTCGAACGCGCCCCAGAGCGCGACGTGCTCGAGCGTGCCCCCGGCGGCGGCGCCGAAGTTTGCTCCATAGATGGCGACGGAATAGAAGCTTTGCCACGAGCCGCCGGCGTGGAGCTTGACGCCGAAGCCGCGCTTCCACCCCTCCGGGCCCTCGGGTTGGGAGGCCCCGGGGGCCGGCGGCTGCTGAGCGCTGGCCAGGGCCGAGCCGAGGAGCGCGGAGAGCGCCGCGGCGACGCCCCATCGCCGCCTCGAGGAGCGGATACGCCGCCTCACGGACACACCTCCGGGCGCGCGACGTCGGCGCTCCCCGCTCCTGCTTCGGCGAGCCTCATGCGCGTGGCGGCCCGCTCGCAGACGTCGCCCGCGACGAGGTCGTCGCACTCCCTGCCCTGGATGCAGCGGCTCTCGTCGGCCGTGAGCCACAGCTCTTCACCACCGTTACAGCCGACGTTCTGACAGAGCGCCGGAGTCGCGGAGAACGACGGACAGCACTCCTCGAGGTGCGCCGCCGCGTTTTCGCACAGGAACTGCTGCTCGCCGATGCCCATCCCGAGGGCGAGCGGCGTGAGCAGGATGACGCACAGGATTCGACGGGCAGAGATCCAGGACCTCACTTGCAACCTCGCTGCAAAGCGTGAAGGCGGCGCGGCGGAGCGCGGCGCTTGAGGGCGGCACGGCAGCGTACAGCGCGCGCAGCGCCGTGTCCTCGGTCTCGCTCCCCGCGCACGCTCGAGGAACCCCGCGGGTCGGTCGATTGGAATTGACGCCCGCCATGTGAACGTTCACATTTGGGGTCGCGCACATCCTCCTTTGGCTTCGTCCGGTAGGGTACCGGGCCGCTCACGAACCTGAACTGGCCACGCGAACGAGGCGCGATACCTGGGCAACCACGTATCGCGTCCCCAGCCTTAACTGCCGGCGCTCTCGCCGGACTGGTGTAAAATGAGAGTCTCTCTGATCGTTGTTCCTGCGATGATGGTCCTTCTTGCCTGCGGCTCCGACGCCGACCCGCCTGCGGACGACCAGACCAGCGCCAGCACGACCGGCGCTGGGGGCTCGGGCGGGGGAGCCACGACGGCCGCGAGCACGAGCGCCTCCAGCAGCGCGACCTCCGTCGGCAGCGGCGGGGCCGGCGGCAGCGGCGGCAGCGGCGGGGCTGGCGGCAACGGCGGGGCCGGCGGCAGCGGCGGCGGCGAAGAAGAGAACCTGCTCGCCGCGGCCGACAGCATCGACGGCTTCCGCTGGGAGATGCCGTGCGACAAGGACCCGGGCAACAGCGACGAGTGTGCGTGTTCGGCGCAGGTCGACGCGACAAAGACGTTCGGCGGCTCGCCCGACACGGTCTACCTGGTGACCGTCCGGATCCGCGGCGTCGTCGAGCCGGAGACCTACAAGGGCGGCACGTCCGACGGCATGCACTTCCGCGTGGGCGGTATGCCCGACCACGGGGAGTACAACCGCTACAGCATCTCTGTCTCCGATCCGGCCGAGGTCTACTGGCTCAACGATAGCCCCAACGTGGGGCACGACACGTTCAAGATCGACCACATGAAGACCATCCCGATCCGGGGCGGAGCCAAGGTGTCCTTCAAGGGGGAGGATCCCAATGACATCAGCATCGCCAACTTCAAGCACCTGGTCGTGGAAGGCGTCGCCCCCGCGCCGTTCAACGGTCAGTTCATCCAGCTCGACGTGCAATCCGTCGAGAAGAAGCCGTGACCGCGCGCCGCGCCGCCTGCGCCCCTCGCCCTCCAGGAGCCGCGAGCGGCGCGGCGGCGTCGCTCACTCGATAGGCCTGTCCTCGCACGCGCCCCGCGCGTCGACGGAGGTGCCGCTCGCGGCCGCCGTGCAAGCGTTCTCGTACGTCTGGCCGTCACAGCCGCACACGGGCGCGAGCTCCTTCGTGCAAACCTCGGGCTTCTCCGCGCAGCTCCCGGACGCGTCCGCGCGCCCGCAGATCGCGGAAGGCGCGTACTTGCAGTAGAGTCCCTCGCCGCACACGCGCGGCCCGCCGAGGGTGAAGCCGCCGCAGCTCTCGCCGAGCCCCACGACCGTGGGGCCGCACTCCCCCGAGCTCCTCACCGAGATGCCGGCCGTGGCCGCGACGCAGGCGTTGCTGTACGTGCGGCCATCGCAGCCGCACACCGGATCGTCGTCCTGCCGGCACGCCTCGGGCATGACCCTGCACGTGCCGCTCCGGTCGTAGGCGCCGCAGCTCGCCTCGGGGGCGAAGTCGCAGTACAGGCCCGCCGCGCAGCGTATGCCAGCGATGCCCGCGCACATGTCGCCGGGCTGCGCTAGGGGCGAGCAGGCGTCGCCGCCGCACGAGAGCCGTAGCTCCAGCTCGACGAGGGTCCGCGACGAGGCGAGCTGCACGACGTACGAGCCGGTGCCCCGGCTGGCCCACCTCGCCGCGGCCCGCCCTCGAGTGCCCCTGACCTGCCGGACCTGCTGCAGGATCCCGGCGCTCGTCACCTCATAGAGCCTGAAGTCGACGGCGGCGTTCCTGCCTCCGGCGATCGACTGCAGATAGAGCGAGATCGTCTTGCCAGGATGGCTCGTGAACTGCGCGTAGACCGGGCCCTCGCGGCCCACCGTGAAGCGGTTCTCGTGATCGAAGTACGCCGGGACAGGCGTGACGTCGCTCACCCTGAGCGCGCCCTCGGCTGCCCCCGTCTCCTCCGGATCCGCGACCTCCGCGACGTCGGACTCATCGGATGTCGCTGTACAGGCGGCGAGCGTCACAGCGAACACTGCACTCAGAACGTCGGCCATCTTCATGATCGTGAAAACTCCTCGTGAAGAGACGGCCGGCGCGCCGGGCGTCTCCTTGGCAATGCGAATCGCGCGCGAGCTGGACAACGCGTCGCCTGCGATGTCGTCATGTCCTCGATGTCGCCGAGCCCTCGCTCGACCTGGGGTGACAGGGCGTCGGCACGTCCGGACGAAAACGCCTCGACGAGCGCTCTTCTTCACGCTCACGCCCCACGGCGTCAGCGCTCATCGACTCGATGTCTGCTCGCTTCCCACGTTTACCGTTTGTCGTTCGTTGAGCATCGATTGCCGATGAGCCGTTGCGGTCTGTCACCCACTGTTCGTCGCTGTTTGCAATCGGTGTTCCCCGCGAGAAGAGATGAGGCCGCCCGCCGCGGAACGTTGCGGTGTCGCGAGCGCGCGGAGCGCGGCGATCGTCAGGTCCGGGCGGGCCGGACGGCGAGAACGCCGCGCGCACTCCGTGTTCCTACCTCACACGTGGGAACGAGGCGTTCCGCCACAGGCGGGCGCGGGCTGTAGGAGCCCATCCCCCGCAGCGGGGCAGTTTGCTACGCGGGGGGCTGGAGGGCGCTGTGGAGGTGGCGCTCCGGGGGCCGCGACGATTGTGATGCTGACATAAGCCGCGCTCACGCGCCCCGGGGGAGGGCAGTGATGCGCGCGGTGAGCGAGAGGAAGCGGGAAGACGTGCAGGGAAGCGCAGGGGAGCGCGTGAGGAGCGGGGAAGCGCGGGGAAGCGGGAAGGGGGGAAGCGGGAACGGGGGAAGCGGGAAGCGCGTAAGGAGGCGCGGGAGACCACGAGCGCTCGCCACGCCTTTCGTGACAGCTAGGTGGCGAGCCCCCTTGCTTTTGCGGCGTGAGGGCGGCTAAGTCTTGGTTTGCTCGAATGGTCCGTGCCAACGACAAGACGGCGAACAACCGCACCCCTCGGGAGCTGAACCGCTCCCTCGTCCTCGACCTCGTGCAAGAGCACGGCCCGATCTCCCGCACGAACCTCGCGCGGTTGAGCGGGCTGACCAAGCCGACGGTCTCGGCCATCATCGAAGAGCTCCTCGACAGCGGCAGCGTCCGCGATGTCGGGTCCGAGTCGCGCGGCGGGCGCCCCGCGCGGCTCCTCGAGTTCAACGACGACAGCGCGGCGTTCCTCGGCATCGAGATCGGCGTCGAGCAGACGGCCGTTGCCGTGGCCGACGCGCGCGGGCGGCTGCGGGCGCGCCTGGAGCAGCCCACGGTCCTTCGCGATCCGCAGCGGAGCGTCCGTGACGTGGTCGAGCTCTTGCCGAAGGTGCTGCAGCTGAGCGGGGTGCCGCGGAAGCGGCTGCGCGGCGCCTGCGCCGTCTTGCCTGGGCTCATCGAGCGGCCGAGCGGCGTCTGCGTGCTCGCGCCCAACCTGGGCTGGGAGCGGTTCCCTGTGCGCGCGGAGCTCAGCCGCGCCCTCCGCATGCAGGTGTCTGTGTACAACCTGCCTCAGGCGGCGGCGGTGGCCGAGGGGGAGCTCGGCGCGGCGCGGGGGCAAGCGTCGTATGTGTGGCTGTATGTCGGGCTCGGCGTCGGCGCGGGCCTCGTCGTCGATGGGCGCCTGTTCTTCGGGATGCAGGGCTACAGCGGTGAGATCGGCCACTGCCGCGTCGCGGACGACGGCCCGCCCTGCGGCTGCGGGCGCCGCGGATGTCTGGAGACGTTCGCCTCGGTCATGGCGCTCCGGCGCGCCGCCGAGCTGGCGTCGGCGCGCTCGCCCGAGCTCGCCGCGCTCGCCCGGCCGCACGCCGTCAACGCCGTCGCGAGCGCGGCGCTCGCCGGCGACGAGAGCGCCCGCGCGATCTTCCACGAGGCGGGCGCGCAGCTCGCGCGCGGCATCGCGGTCCTGCTCAACCTGCTCAACCCCCAGCTCGTCGTGCTCGGCGGCGAGCTGCTCGCCGCGCCCGACATCCTCATCGCCGGCGTGCGCGAGGCGCTGCCGCGCCACGCGGTCCGCGGTGCGGACGTGCCGGTCGTCGCCTCTCCGCTCGGCAGCGAGGCCGGCGTGCTCGGCGCCCTCCTGCTCGCGCGCGAGGGCGCGGTGCGCTCGCTCCGCCTCAAACCCGACGGCGTGCTCCAGGACACCGCGCCGTAGGTCAGCGGCGCCGGCGCACGGGCCCGCAGGGCTTCGTCAAGAGATTTTTCGAAGCGCGGGTCAGGGGCGGACGGCCCGATGTCCACCCACGGCCCGAGGGTCGCCAGAGCTCACCGGTGCCAAGTTCGTCCAGGACACGATGGGCCGGGGTGATCGGCAATGCTCTCTCCGGCCGCCTGTGCTCCATCGAGAGGAGCTCGAACCCAGCAGACACAGGCGCCAGCAGGACCAGAGAAACCAGAGGGAGGAGAGAGAAGGAGAGACGGAACATTCCCTCTCCCTGTGGCCCATCGTGCCTTTGCGGCGTGATTCCGTTTCTCCTCGGATCGAGCGGCGCTACGCGTCTCCTCGGATCGAGCGGCGCTACGCGGGCGAGGTGTGCTCTCCGCGAGCCGCGTCCCCCGCAGGGGCGGGCGATCCGGAGCGCCCCTCGGCGAAGAGGGGCGCAAACGCGTGACGGTCGTTCCAGGTGAGGACGCCGAGCAGGCCGAGCAGGACGACCGCGTTGATGCCGGCGCGGGGGTCGAGCAGCAGGTGAAACAGCGCGATGTTCACCACGACCGGCCATAACAGCGCGAGCGCGAGGGGGCGGCGGCGGCCCTGCAGGAGCAGGACCGCGGCGGCGATCTCGACGACCTTGACAGCATAGATGTAGCCGCTGTCGACGAGCAGCTGGACGAACGGGTGGAGCGGCTCGGGGACCGGCACGATGCGCACGAACCCGTTGATGCCGCCGAGCAGGACGATGAGGCCGAGGGCGACGCGGGCTGCGCCGACAGCGCGGGGGGGCATGGATCCTCCTTTGTCTCAGGGGACCAGCATGGCCCTGGGTGTGGCCGTGGCTTGTACGAAGTGGCTGCGAGCGACCGAGCCCGGCGTGCGGCCCAGCGTGGCGGCGACGGCGCGCGCCAGGTGGGCCTGGTCGTGGAAGCCGCCTTCGAGCGCCGCCCGGGCGGGCGTGGTGCCGTCCTCGAGCGCGCGGACGGCCGTCATCACCCGCAGGAAGGTCACATAATCGCGCAGCGGGTGGCCGAAGGCGCCCTGAAACAGGTGGGAGAGCCGCGAGCGAGAGAGGCCCTCTGCGGCGGCGAGCGGGCCCAGCGCAGGGCGCGCCGGCGCCTGCTCTGCCAGGCGGCGCATGGCGCGCAGCACGCGGGGATCGACGCGCGGGCCGCCCGGCGCGAACGCGCGGGCGCACGCCCTCATGAGCTCGTGCGCCGCCGCGTGATCGAGCCGGCCACGGAGCACGTCGAGCGCCGCCGCGCGCACCCGCTCGGCCTGCGCCCCCTCGAGGGCGAGCACCCGCCCGCGGGCGGCCGCCTGCGCGCCGGCGCCGAGCCCGTCGGGCGGAAGGAAGATCGCGACCGTCGCGCCGGGCGAGCCGATCGAGTGCGCGACCCCGGCGCCGGTGAGCACGGGCGCGCGCACCCCGAGCGGCCGCCCGCCCTCGGCGTCGATCTCGAGAGGGCCGTCGACCGGCACCACCAGCTTGACCAGGTGGAGCGCATGGCGGCGCGTCGCCCCGGCGCCCTCGACGATGTGCACGCCGCCGTGGCCGACAAGCGCCGTGTGCTCGCGAGCCGTCACGCGAGAGAGCGAACCACCCGGGCGCGGGCGGCGCAAGCGCGCAGCCGCGGAGACCCGCCGCGCGCGCGAGAGGCCAGAGAGGCCATCTCCTGGGTGGTTCCTGGCGACTCCTCCAGCGACGGAGCGACGGCGACCTGCGCAGGCGCGGCCGGCGTGCCCTCGTTGACGCTGCTGATTCGAGCGGGCATAAGGGGGAGATGCGCAGAATCGCTATCGAAGGAATGACCTGCGGCCACTGCGTCCAGGCGGTCTCGAAGGCGCTCGCGAAGGTCCCTGGGGTGACGCGGGTGAACGAGGTGAGCCTCGAGCGCGGAGAGGCGGTCGTCGAGGGGAGCGCGACGGTGGAGGCGCTCCTCGCGGCCGTGCGCGAGGAGGGCTACGAGGCGCGCGACGCCGGCTGACGCCGCGGTGCCGGAGCTCGGCCGCCTTTGGTATGGTGGCGGCCACCATGACGCGACAGCAGAGCGAGAAGGGCTTTCCGGAAGGGTTCCTGTGGGGCGCCGCCGCGGCGTCGTACCAGATCGAGGGCGCCGCGCACGAGGACGGCAAGGGGCCGTCCGTGTGGGACATGTTCTGCAGGAAGCCGGACGCTGTGTGGAACGGCCAGACCGGTGACGTGGCGTGCGACCACTACCACCGATACCAGGAGGACGTCGGCATCATGCGCGACATCGGCCTGCGCGCCTATCGACTCAGCATCTCGTGGCCGCGCGTGCTCCCGGAGGGCACGGGCGCCGTCAACGAGCGCGGGCTTTCGTTCTACGATCGCCTCGTGGACGCGCTGCTCGAGGCGGGCGTCGAGCCCCATGCCACGCTGTTCCACTGGGATTTCCCTCTCGCGCTCTACCACAAGGGCGGGTGGCTGAACCGCGACAGCGCCGACTGGTTCGCCGAGTACACGAGCGTCGTGGTCAGGAAGCTCGGCGACCGGGTGAAGGACTGGATGACGCTCAACGAGCCGCAGGTGTTCGCCGGCGCCGGCCACTACGAGGGGCGTCACGCGCCCGGGGACAAACTGCGCTTCGCCGAGGTGCTCCGGGTCTGCCACCACGTCTTGCTCGCACACGGCAAGTCGGTGCAGGCCATCCGCGCCGCGAGCCCCGGGCGGTGCAACGTCTATTATGCGCCCGTCGCGCAGGTCAAATACCCCGCGACCTCGTCACCGGAGGATCTGGAGGCGGCGCGCGCGGCCACGTGGTCGGTGAACGCTCGCACCACGTGGACCAACACGTGGTGGATGGATCCCGTGTTCTTCGGCAGGTACCCCGAGGATGGGCTCCGCCTGTTCGCGAAGGAGCTGCCGGAGGTCCGGAGCGGCGACATGGAGATCATCGCGCAGCCGGTCGATTTCTGCGGCGTGAACGTCTACTGGGGAGTCCCGGTGCGCGCCGGGGCGAACGGCGCGGCCGAGGTCGTGCCCCACCCGGTGGGGCACCCGATCACCGCGTTCGAGTGGTCGGTCACCCCCGAGTGCCTCTACTGGGGGCCCAGGTTCTTCTACGAGCGGTACAAGCGGCCCATCGTGATCACCGAGAACGGCCTGTCCACCCGCGACTGGATCTCGCTCGACGGGAAGGTGCACGACCCCCAGCGCATCGACTTCATGGCGCGCCACCTGATCGAGCTGCGCCGGGCGATCGCCGAGGGCGCGGCCGTGAACGGCTACTTCCACTGGTCGATCCTGGACAATTTCGAGTGGGCCCACGGCTACAAGCACCGGTTCGGCCTCGTCTTCGTCGACTACCCGACGGGCAAGCGTGTGCTCAAGGACTCGGCGCACTGGTATCGAGACGTCATCGCCTCGAACGGCGCGACGCTCGGGGGGTGAGCGATCGGTGTTCACAAAGCTCGTTCGGTCGGGCCTTGAACGCGGTTTGTGAACACCCATGCGGGGTGAGCGGTGCAGCGCTCCGCGCTGCACCTCGATAGGACGTCACCCACCCCGGCCGAACGGCGCGGCCCAGGCGCAGGATGGGATTGTCGTGGTCTCCGCCGAGCTCCGCGCGAAGGCGGTGTGAGGGGCGCCCACTCGCCCGGATCGCCGGGCGAGTGGCCGTGTCGCCGCCGCGCGCTGCGCGGCCCGTGCCTCGAAGGAGCGCCTTGGGCGGCTCAGGAGGCGATCGGCTCGTCGCCGTCTTCGTCCTCGTCTTCGTCCTCGTCTTCATCCTCGAGCGACTCGTCGTCTCCGCCCGCCAGGTCGTACCCGTGCGGATCGAAGCCCTCGAACATGGCCTGCAGGCGCTCGTTCAGGGAATCCCACGTGTCCGGCGGCTCGCTCGCCTGGCGGTCGCGCTCGGCGAGGGCGAGCGCGGCGGCGATCACCGAGGTCAGCGGGCGCGCGGCCTCGAACACCGCGACCTTCGAGGCATCGCCGCTGCACGCGTACGCCAGCAGGTAAGCCCTGTAGATCTCCTCATTCGTCTTGTCGCTCATTCCTGTTCCTTCGTCCTTGTCGTCCGCGCGCCGCCCGTCGCCGTGCTCTGGCCTTCTGGGCGCCGTGAATCCCGCGGGGCGCGAGCCTAGCCCATCCCGGCGCCTCCCGGGGGGCGTCCGTGGCTCGCCCGGGGGAACGCGCCGCGGGGCGCTGCGGGATCAGTGGTTCAGCCGGTCGCGCAGCGTGCGCACCGCGCGCTCGAGCCCCGCGTGGTGGTGGAAGCAGCACTGCCCGATGCGCGGCTGGCACTGCGACGAGCGGAGCATCTCCAGGAACACGAGCGCGCGCGCGTCCCCCTCGAGCGCCGCGCGCTCGAAGAGCGCCTCCTTGCGCCGGCAAGGGGCCTCGCGCAGCGCCACGGCGACGCGCAGCGGGGCGCTCGCGCGCTTCAGCACCTCGGGGCGGCGGAGCAGCGCCGCCGCGCGCTTTCCGCCCTGCGTGCCCCCGTAGCCGCTCATGATCTCGTAGGCGACGTCGAGGCCCTCCGGGCCGAGGCGCTTCTCCAGCGCGTCGAAGATCGCGTCGGCGCGGCCGTCGGTCCGGTACGAGCTCTTCACCGCGACGGCGGCCGCGGCCGTCATCACGTCGCGCTGCTCGAAGGCGGCGGGATCTTTCTCGATCAGCGTGAGCAGCGCGCCCTCCGCGTCGTCCCACCGCTTCACCCGGACCGCCTCCACGAGGCGCTCCCGCTCGGCCGGGAGGCCCGCGCCACCGGCCGGCCCCGGGCCGGCGAGCGCCGCGCCCGCGTCCGCCGCTGTCGCGTCCGCCGCCGTCGCGCCCGCGTCCGGCGCCGTCGCGCCCGTATCCGCCGCCGCGGAGCCGGCCGGCTCCGGGGCCGAGGCGCTCGCGACGGGCGCCGCGGAGGCGGCTCGCGGAGGGGCGCCGAGGACGTCGTCCGGCACCCGGACGGCCGGCGCCCCGGCGGGGGCCGCCTGCGCCGCCGTGGGCGCCGCCCGGAGCCCAGGGCCAGCCGCCGCCGGCGCGCCCGTGGGCAGCCAGCCGGCGCCCGCGGGCAGCCAGCCGAGGAGCAGCGCGCCCGCCGCGCCCAGCGCGCCCACTGCGGCCACTCCGACGAGCCAGCCCCACGCGCGCCTCCGCGCCCGCGGCCGGCTTCCTGCCGCCCCGCGCGCGGCCTTCCCGGGCGCCTCGCCGTCCGCTCCGGCAGCCCCGAGCTGCAGGCCGAACGCATCGGCCTCGGCGCCGCTGATCACCGCGCCGCCGGCCGCGGCTCCTCCGATCGCAGCGCCGCCAGCCGCCGCGCCCAAGGCCGCGGCGCCGAAGGCCGCGCCCGCGCGGTCTTGCCCTGCGAGCAGCTCGGGCGGCGTGGCGTGCTGGATCGCGCGCAGCGGGTCGCTGAGCCGCCACGCCCCGCTCGAGAGCGGCTCTTTCCAGGGGAGGAGGCCGAGCGCCTCGGACCTCGGCACGGCCGCGTCCAGCGCGGCGAGCAGCGCGCGCGCGCTCGCGGGCCGCTCCGCCGGGTCCTTGCGCAGGACGCGCATCACGAGCGCCTCGAGCTCGCGCGGCGCCGAGGTGCCCGGAGCGCGCAGCCGGAGCGGCGGCGGCGCCGTGTTGCACTGCGCGCGGAAGATCTCGACGGGGAGGATCGCGTCGAACGGGTGCTTTCCGGCGAGCATCTCGTAGAGGATGAGCCCGAGCGCGTAGAGATCGGAGCGCTCGTCGACGTGATCCATGCCCTGCGCGGCCTCGGGCGCCATGTACGCGAGCGTGCCGAAGACCATGCCGCTCAGCGTGATCCGGCCGGCGTCGTGCCGCGCCTCGCTGCTGTGCGCGTCCGTCGTGGAGAGGCGCTCGATCGGCACCTTCGCCAGGCCGAAATCGATGAGCTTCACGGCGTCGGTGCCGTCCTCGACCATCACGTTGCGCGGCTTCAGATCGCGGTGGATGACGCCGCGCTCGTGCGCCGCGGCGAGCGCCGCCGCGATCTGCCGCGCGATCTCCGCGGCGCGCGAGGCGGGCAAGGGGCCCTTCTTGATGATGCGATCGAGCGTCGTGCCGCGGACGTGCTCCAGCACGAGGAACCGCGAGCCGTCGGGGAGGGTGCCGAAGTCGGTCGCCGAGGCGATGTTCGGGTGCTGGATGTGCGCGCCCGCGATCGCCTCGCGCTCGAAGCGCGCCGTGAGCTCCGGCGAGCCCTTCGCCTCCGGCAGGAGGAGCTTCACCGCCAGCCACTTGCGCAGCAGCAGGTGCTCGGCCTTGTAGACCGCGCCCATCCCGCCCGTCGCGACGAGCTCGACGATCCGGTACCGGTCCGAGATGACCGTCCCGACCATCTGGGCCGCCGCGCTGTCCGCGGGCGCGTTGCTCGCGGCGGGCGGCGGATCGCCGGGGGCAGGGGTCGGGGGAGCGCTCACGTGGGGCGTGAACTGTCCGGCCTACCCCGATTTTTGTCAAAGGTGCGCTGATGTGGCGGCGCCTCGCAGGCTTGCCTATTGAATTGGCCGGGCGCCCAGGCCAAAGGATGCGCCATGGCCGATCCCGTCCACGCCCTCGCCCGCGCACTCCAGGCGGCGATCACCGCCGCGTTCGGCGCCGAGCACGCCGCGGCTGATCCCTCCCTGCGCCGCTCCACCCACGCCGACTACCAGGCGAACGCCGCCATGGCGCTCGGCAAGCGCCTCGGCAAGCCGCCGCGCGAGGTCGCGGCGGCGATCGTGGCGGCGCTGCAGCTCGACGGGATCTGCCGGAAGGTGGAGATCGCCGGCCCCGGGTTCGTGAACCTGACGCTCGAGGACGCTTACCTCACGCGCGAGCTCGCCGAGACGGCGAGCGGCGGGCGGCTCGGGATCGCGCCCGCGGCCCAGCCCGAGACGGTGATCGTCGACTACTCGGGCCCCAACGCCGCGAAGGAGATGCACGTCGGCCACCTCCGCAGCACGATCATCGGCGACGCCCTCGCGCGCGTGCTCGAGGCGCTCGGCCACCGCGTGATCCGCCAGAACCACCTCGGCGACTGGGGCACGCCGTTCGGCATGCTGATCGAGCACATGCTCGATCTCGGCGAGGCCGCGGCCTCGCAGGAGCTCTCGGTCGGCGATCTCGACGCGTTCTACCGGCAGGCGCGCGCCAAGTTCGACGGCGATCCGGCGTTCGCCGAGCGCTCGCGCCGGCGGGTCGTGCGGCTCCAGGGCGGCGACGAGCAGACCCTCGCGCTCTGGCGGCAGCTCGTGCGCGAGTCGACGCGCTACTTCGAGTCGGTCTACCGCCGCCTCGGCGTGACGCTGACCGACGCGGATTTCGCCGGCGAGAGCTTCTACAACCCGATGCTGACCGACGTCCTCGAGGAGCTCGGCCGGAAGGGGCTGGCGCGCGAGAGCGAGGGCGCCCTCTGCGTCTTCCCGGCCGGCTTCACGGGCAAGGGCGGCGAGCCGCTGCCGCTCATCGTGCGCAAGCAGGACGGCGGCTACGGCTACGCCACGACGGATCTCGCGGCGATCCGCCACCGCCTCACGACGGTCGGCGCGCGGCGGATCATCTACGTCGTGGGGGCGCCGCAGAGCCAGCACTTCGCGATGGTCTTCGCGACCGCGCGCGAGGCGGGCTGGCTCGCGCCGCCGGCCCGGGCCGAGCACGTGGCGTTCGGCTCCGTGCTCGGGGCCGACAAGAAGATGTTCAAGACGAGGAGCGGCGACACCGTGAAGCTCTCGGACCTGATCGACGAGGCCGTGGAGCGCGCGACGAAGGTGGTGCGGGAGAAGAACCCGGAGCTCGACGCCGAGGCCGCGGGCGCCGTGGCGCGGGCGGTCGGCGTGGGCGCGGTGAAGTACGCCGATCTCTCGAGCGACCGGATCAAGGACTACGTGTTCGACTGGGATCGCATGCTGGCGTTCGAGGGGAACACGGCGCCCTACCTCATGTACGCGCACGCCCGCATCCGATCGATCTTCCGGAAGGCCGGCGTGGAGTCGCCGCGCGAGGCCGAGATCGTGCTGGGCGAGCCGGCCGAGCGCGCGCTCGTGCTCGAGCTGCTCCGGTTCGGCGCGGTGCTCGAGGACGTGGCCGCCTCGCTCGAGCCGCACCGCCTGTGCGGCTACCTGTTCGAGCTGGCCGGCTCGTTCACGACCTTCTACGAGCGCTGCCCGGTGCTCCGGGCCGAGAGCGACGAGGTGCGCCGCTCGCGCCTCGCGCTGTGCGATCTGACGGCGGAGGTGCTGGCGAAGGGCCTCGACCTGCTCGGGATCGAGGCGCCGGAGCGGATGTAGCGCGTCCGGCAGCGGCGGCCGACCACGGCTGGGCCCGGCGGCCGCACGTCCGTCCGAGGCTGCGCTCGCCCGCTCGATGCAGCGCGCGACTGCCCGATGGGGCGCGCGGTATCGTCGCGCGCCTCATGGCAAAATACAGCATGATCGAACGGCGGCTCGCCCTCCCCTGCGCCGGCATGGCCGCGATCGCGGCGTTCGCCGTCTCGCTCGGGTGCTCCGCGGTGGGCGGCTCGTCCGCGCGGGGGGGTGGCGGTGATGGGCGCGGGGAGCCCTCGGGGACGATCGGCGAGGACGGCTCCGAAGGGCTCGATGCGCCGGGCGAACCAGGGCTCGGCCCTGGCGGCGCCGTCCCCATCACCGATCCCAACGCGGACGGCGACGCGGACGGGTTCACCCCCGCGGAGGGCGACTGCAACGATACCGATGGCAATGTGAATCCCGGCGCGATCGAGGTGAAGGTCACGGAGCCTGACGCGAGCGGCCAGATCCCCGCGCCGGCGGACGAGGATTGCGACGGTGGGATCGACAACGTGCCGCCTCCGTGTGACGAGGGCCTCTCGCTCGAGGACTTCGATCCGGTGAACGGGGCGAAGGCGATCGACCTCTGCGCCGTTGCGTCCCGCGAGGACAGGCGGTGGGGCGTGCTCTCTGCGCGGTACGTCCGCGGGGACGGCTCGCCTGCGGCGCGTTCGCCCGCCGTCGGCCTCTTCGACGGGTTCGGCCCCAACGTGCACGTGCAGGGCGGCGCGCGCCTGCTCGCGCTCTCGACGGGGAGCGCACGCCTGCCCGGCCACCCCGACGCCTGCTGGTCCGGGAGCTGCTCGAGCTACGGTGCCGGCACCGCGCCGCCCGGGTTCCCTCAGGACAACCCTGCCTGTCCTCCGTCCAGCTTCATCAACGACGACATCGGCCTCGAGGTCGTCCTCCGCGCGCCGACGAACGCGACCGGCTACGAGTTCCTCTTCAAGTTCTATACGTTCGAGTATCCGGAGTGGGTCTGCGAGGACTTCAACGATCAGTTCGTCGCGCTCGCGGCGCCTGCGCCTCCGGGGTCGTACAACGGCAATCTCTCGTTCGACGGGGAGGGCCGGCCCGTCAGCGTCAATATCGCGTTCTTCGATGTCTGCGACGGATGTCCGCTCGGCTCGGACGAGCTCGTGGGGACGGGGTTCAGCCCGCGCAACGACGGTGGCACCCGGTGGCTCAAGACCCGCGCGCCTGTGCGCGGCGGCGAGGAGATCTCGCTCCGGTTCGTCCTCTTCGACACCGGTGACGATCGCTTCGACTCGACCGCGCTCATCGATGGCTTCCGCTGGATCGCGACCGGCGGCACGGTCGGCCTGGAGACGGCGCCCGCGGTCAATCCCCTCTGAGGCGAGGGGCGCTCCTCCCTCGCGCAGAGGCCTCGCGCAGAGGCCTCGCGCAGAGGCCTCGCGCAGAGGCCTCGCGCAGAGGCCTCGCGCAGAGGCCTCGCGCCGACGCCTCGTGGCGCCGTCGCGAGGTCTCTGCGCCTCGCCGCGCGCTCCGGGCTACCGGCACGTCCGGCAGTCCCCGCCGCAATCGACGGCGAGCTCGCTTCCATTCAAGACCCCGTCGTCGCACGAGGGCGCCTGGCACACACGCTCCCTGCACACGCCCGACCCGCAGTTCTCGCCGGTGAGGCACCCCTCGCCCGCGGGGCAGAGCGGGCACGAGCGCGTACCGCAGTCGATGCCGGTCTCGAAGCCGTTCGCCACGCCGTCGGTGCAGGTCGGGGCCTTGCAAACCCCCTGCAGACAGACGCCCTCCTTGCAGTCGATGCCCGTCTCGCAAGAGGCGCCGAGGCCGCAAGGCTCGCACGAGCCGCCGCAGTCCCGGTCGGTCTCCCCTTCGTCCTCATCCGTGACGTCATTGCCGCAGTGCGGGGGGAGGCAGCTGTCTGCCGTGCAGGTCCACCCGTCGAGGCACTCCGCGCAATTCCAGATCTTGATGACACCATTCCCCTGGCACGAAAGGAAAAAAGGCGCCGTCAGCCCCAATGCAATGACGCGTCGAAGCATGGTGCTCACTCTTCTCGTAGTTGATGGCCTGGTGACGATGACAGTACATCATGCACGGGCATCGAGGGCACCGATCTGGCTGTTTGCGCGCGGATTTATAGCATTCCGGACTGCCGGCCCGGATTGCCAAATAATCGACATGAAGAGGCTTTCGGTGTACGCGCGCCTGGATCGGACGCGCGGAGATCGCACACACAGAGATTGGACGTGCAGAGTAAAGAGGGTAAGGAGAGGGTAGGGGGCTCATCCACCACGCGAGAGCGGCCGCAGCGGCCGTTCTCTACGGATCGGCAGGAGCGCGTCGTTCGATGGAGCTCGCGCCGACAGGCCCGCACGGCGCGCGCTGGCTCGACCACGATGGGGCGGGGAGGGGCTGTGAGGGCGCCTGGGCTCACGGCGGGGCGGCGCTCTCGGGTCGCGCTTCGCGCTCAGGTGCGGGCGGCGTCGCGGCGCGCCGTGACGAAGGAGCGCACGCTGAGCGCGACGTAGCCGGCAGAGAGGATGGCCATGAGGGACTGGGCGATGACGGCCGGCGGGCGCGCCACGTGGCCGCCGGAGAGCAGCGTCGGCAGCTGGGCCAGGCCGCGGGCGGAGCCGAGGAAGCCGAGGACGCCGACCATCGCCGACGCATGCATGGCGTGCATGCGGAACCTCTCCTGTCTCGCGAGCAGGCCGAGCCCGAACGCGACGACCCCGAAGCCGGCCGGGATGAGCGCCGTCGGGGCGCTCGTCGCCGCGAACCCGCCGACGCCGAGCGCGGCGAGCAGCGCTCCGTAGCCCATGGTCACAGTGGACATGCTCGACATGAAGAGCCTCCTTTTTCGGAGCCCCGGGATACCGCGGCCAGCGCGTGCCCGCCACCTCGTCCGTTCGCCCGTCCGGCGCGCGCCTTCCGCCAGGGCCACCCGTCCGCCCGCCATGGCCGGTCCGGCGGGCGGACGCCAGCGGTCGCCGCGCTCGCGTTCGTCAGCCATCGTGCCCTCGCGGATCTTCGCGGGCGGACGGCGGCTTCACGGGCGGACCGGGGCCTCACGGGCGGACGGGGGCCTCGCGGGCGGACGGGGGCCTCGCGGGCGGATCGCCGCGGCGTGGTTAGAATCCGCGCTCCATGCTCGGCCTCTCCCGGCTGCGGGACAGCTTTGCCTACACCCCACGGACGCTCCGGCTCGTCTGGCGCTCGTCGAAGGCGGCGGGCGTCGCGCTCGGCGCGCTCACGCTCGCCTCGGCGGTGCTGCCGCTCGGGGTGGCCTACGTGGGAAAGGCGATCACGGACGCGGTGGTCGCCCGCGACGAGCGCGGGGCGCTCGTGTGGGTCTCGGTCGAGCTCGGCCTCGTGGCCGCGCTCGCGCTCGCGCAGCGCGGGCTCTCGCTGACGCGGCAGCTGCTCGGCGCGCGGCTCTCGATCGACATCCACGCGATGATCCTCGAGAAGGCGCTCTCGCTCTCGCTGTTCCACTTCGAGGACCCCGAGTTCTACGACCAGCTCACGCGCGCGCGGCGCGAGGCGTCGTCGCGCCCCGCCTCCGTCGTGACCGACAGCTTCTCCCTCGTGCAGAACCTCATCACGCTGGCGGGGTACGCCGCGCTGCTCGTCGGGTTCAGCGTCCTCGCGGTGCTCGCGCTCGTGCTCGCGGCCATCCCCGCCACGGTCGCCGAGGCGCGCTTCTCCGGCGCGGCGTTCCGTCTCCGGAACTGGCGCTCTCCCGAGGCCCGCCGGCTCAACTACCTCGAATACGTGCTCGCCAACGACGGTCACGCCAAGGAGGTGAAGCTCTTCGGGCTCGGGCCGACGTTCCTCGAGCGGTACAAGGCGCTCGCCGCGTCGTTCTACCGGGAGGACAGCGCCCTCGCCGTCCGCCGCGCCGGGTGGTCGTATGGCCTGTCGCTCCTCGGCACCGCCGCGTTCTACGGCTGCTACGGCGCCATGGCGGCCGGCGCCGCGGCGGGGCGCATCTCGCTCGGCGAGATGGTCCTTTACGTCGCCGCCTTCCGGCAAGGCCAGCAGGCGTTCCAGGCCGTCCTGGCCGGCGTCGGCGGCATGTACGAGCACAACCTCTACATGTCGAATCTCTTTCAGTATTTGGCCATCCCGACCGGCGAGCCGCCCGCGCCGTCGTCCGGAGACGCGCCCTTGCTGTCGTCCGGCGGCGCGGCTCCGCTGTCGCCCGGCGACGCGCACGACCAGGGCGTGCGGTTCGAGGGCGTCGGCTACCGGTATCCTGGCCAGTCGCGATGGGCGCTCCGGGGGATCGATCTCCACATCCCGAGCGGACAGAGTCTGGCGCTCGTCGGGCACAACGGCGCTGGAAAGACCACGTTCATCAAGCTGCTCGCGCGGCTGTACGAGCCCACCGAGGGGCGAATCCTGCTCGACGGCAAGGATCTCCGCGCCTGGGAGCCCGAGGCGCTCCGGCGGAGGATCGGTGTCGTCTTTCAGGACTTCAACCAATACCAGCTCACGCTGCGCGAGAACGTGGGGCTGGGCAGCGTCGAGCACCTCGCGGACGAGCCGCGCGTCGCGCGCGCGGTCGCCGAGGGCGGCGCCGACGAGGTCGTGACGGCCGTGCCCGGGGGCCTCGACGCGCAGCTCGGGCGCTGGTTCAAGGGGGGCGTCGAGCTGAGCGGCGGCCAGTGGCAGAAGGTGGCGCTCGCGCGCGCCTTCATGCGCGAGCAAGCCGACATCCTCGTGCTCGACGAGCCGACCGCGGCGCTCGACGCCGAGGCGGAGCACGCGGTCTTCCAGCGGTTCCGGTCGCTGTCGAAGGGGCGGACGACCATCGTCATCTCTCACCGCTTCCCGACCGTGCGCATGGCCGATCGCATCGTCGTGCTCGACGGCGGGCGCATCGTCGAGGAGGGCACCCACGACGAGCTCGTCGCCCGCGGTCAGCGCTATGCCCGCATGTTCGCGCTGCAGGCGGAAGGGTACCTGTGACGCCGGCGGAGCCGCGGCCGTTCGGAGAGCGGCACGCGGGCGGGCGCGCTCCCCACGCGGGGCGGCCTGTCTTCTCTGGGGCTCGGGCGAGCTCTGCCTGCTAGGCTCGCGCCCATGCGCGACACGCTCCCCAAGGAGGTCGGCCAGGCGGTCCACATCCTCCGGTTGCTCCGCGGGCTCAGCATGCAGGAGTTCGCGGAGCGGGCGCAGCTCTCGGCCACCTACCTGCGGCAGGTCGAGCGAGGCGAGCGTGATCTCGGGCTCGGCGCGCTCGGTCTCATCGCCCAGGGGCTCCAGTGCGATCCGCGCCTCCTGCTCCCCGGCGACGGGCGCAGCCCTGTCGCGTCCATCGTGGCAGAGCTCTTTGATCAAGCCGAGGAGACGCTCCAGAGCGCCATCCTCTTTCTGCTCATGGAGGCTGACGATTCCCCTCGAAAGCAAGCAATGCTCGCCCTGGCCAGCGAGGATCCGGAGCGCGCCCGTACCGCAGCTCCGCCGAGGTCGCCCCGGCCGGAGCGCGCTGTTTCAGGTCGAATTACGCCGTCTTCGGGCCGTCGTTCCGGAAAATGAGAGAGCCGCCTCGCGCGCTTCGTGAGGCCGGCTCGCGCTGGCGACGGCTTCCGCGCGCCTGAGACCTCTGTTACTGTCGCCGCCAACCGATGTTCCCCGCGCCGTGTCCGGGGGTGTCATGAACTCGAACCTCGTGCCGGAGGTCCGACGCAGTGAGCGAAATCTTTTGGGCTGATCCAACACCGCAGACCGCGCGCCGCGCTGTCCTCTCCCCGCGCGGAGCTCCTGATTCCGCCGTTTCTGTCGTGCGGCTCGGCGCGGAGGGGCCATGGTGATCCTGGGCCAGGAGTTCGCGGGGTACACAATCGTCGCGAGCATCGACTCTCCCGCTCCGGCGGAGGCGTATCGCGCGCTCGACGCAGATGGCCGCGAGGTGACGCTCTATGTCCAGGAGGGCATCGGCATCGACGCCGATGCGTTCCGCGGCGCGCTGGAGAGGCTCCTCTCGCTGTCTGCGGGGGTTCACGGCATCGTGCCTGTGATCGCGGGCGGGATGGAGGGAGGCGCCGGGTGGATCGCTGCCCGGCAGTGCGACGATCCCTCGGTGGAGGATCTGCTGCCCCGGCTTCGCTCCGTCGCCTACGAGATCGTCGTCGACGTCGCGCGGACGCTCGGCGCGGCGCACGCGCTGGGTCTCTCGCACGGGGATCTCGGCCCGCACACGGTGGTGATCACCGGCCAGGGGGCCGCTGGCCTGAAGGCGTTCGGGCTGCACCGGCTGTTCGGGGCGCCCGAGGACGCCGTGGCGGATGCGGCGCGGTACAGGGCGCCGGAGCTCTTCAGCGACGCGCACGACGCGCACGCCCGCGCGATCGATCAACGAACGGACGTCTACGGGCTCGGGATGCTGCTGTATTGCCTCCTCGGGGGCGAGCGCCCGTTCGACGGCCGCGACGATCTGGATGTGTGCGCGCTCGACGAGGTGCCGCCGCCGCTCGAGGGGGTGTCGGCCCAGGTGAACAAGGCGCTGGCCCGGGCGCTCGCGAAGGACCCTGACGAGCGTTTCCAGACGGTCCAGGAGCTGATGACCGCCGTGCGGCCGCTCCTTGCGGGCGCGGCGCCGCGCGCGGGGGGCGCTCTGCAGCCGAAGGGGCCGCTCGAGGGGGCCGCCCCGCCGCCGCAGGCGCAGGCGCCGGACCAGGAGCAGGCGCCTGACACGGAGCGGAGCGTGCCTGCTCCGGCGTCCCGCAACACGCTGCCCACCGGGACCCTCCCTCCCGAGGCCATGCGGCACCCCAACCCCATCGTCGAGATCGCCGCACCGCGCTCGCGCCACGGCATCCTGTGGGCTGGGGGAGCGCTGCTGCTCGTGCTCGTCGCGCTGACGAGCGCCGCCGTCGCGGTGCCGTTGAGCTCGTACATCGCCCACCGTGGGATGCCGCCCCCGCCGGTCGAGCCGCCGGCGCAGGTAGATAATTCTCGTGACAGCGATTCGGCCGCCTCACCGGTACAGTGCGACCCCGGCGCCTCTGCGGCGGGGGGTCCTGCCGTCGACGCGCCTGGGCCGAAGTCCGGGGCGACACGCCGTGCCGAGCAGGCCCCTCTCATCGCGACGCCGGCCGTGGGAGCCAAGGGGGGCCCCGGGCGGCCGTGGTACGGCGACCAGCTGTTCTGAGGCAATCCAGCAAGTCCCGTAGCAAACGACACCCCGGCGGATTGGGGCCGCCGGGGTGTCTACGCCACAGACCTCGTGCCGGAGGCCTGGACGCATGGCTACCCTACCCAATGCATTGCCTCGATCGATCGTATTTTCTCACTTCGCGAACGATTTTTTTGTCTTCGCTCCCAGCGCGCCGTTTTCCTGGCCTGAAGGGAGGGGTGGATGGGGGGCTGGGCAGGCGGTGGACCGAGGTTGAGGGTCGGGCAGACCGAGGTTGAGGGTCGGGCAGACCGAGGTTCATGGCCCTGAGCGGCCGACCGGGGTTGAGGACCTCGAGGGCCTGGGGTGGGGTGGCCTGGGTCGAGCGCGCCCGGCTGAGCTCGCCTCCGGGATGCACGCGTGGTCGTGAGGGGGCGAGCGTGGGTGCTGTGCCTCAGGCCCGAGGAGGCGACCGCTCCTCAGACACCCCTCGGCTCACAGCGGCCGCTCAGCGGAGCTCGTTCCCCGGGAGCGGCTGGAACACGCTCGCCCGGTACCACCGGAGCTCCTCGATCGACTCGCGGATGTCGTCGAGCGCGCGGTGGATCTCGCGCTTCTTGGGTGCGGCGCGCAGCGGATACCAGCGGCGCACGAGCTCCTTGAGGGTGGAGACATCCACGATGCGGTAGTGCAGGAAGGAGAGGAGCTCCGGCATGTAGCGCTGCAGGAAGGCGCGGTCCTTCCACACGGAGTTGCCGCACAGCACGGCCGTCCCCTTGTCGCAGTGCGCCTCGAGGAACGCGCGCGTCTCGGACTCCGCGTCGGCGACCGAGAGCGTGGACGCACGGATGCGCTCGAGGAGCCCCGAACGCTCGTGGAGATCGCGGACGAAGTCGCTCATCCCCGCGAGGACGCTCTCGGGCTGGTGGATGACGAGGCACGGCCCCTCGGCGACCACGGTCAGGTCGGGCTCCGTCACGATGGTCGCGATTTCCACGATCGCACACGAGCCCTCGTCGAGCCCCGTCATCTCGAGATCGACCCACGCCATGCGCTGAGACCGGTCCGTCATCGGCCGCGAGCATAGCCGATCCGCAGCGGCTCAGGTCCACCGAGACCCGTCGCGACCAGCCTGCCCCGGAAACGGGGGGTGTGCTAAGCACGGGCCGGACATCGAGCTCGGAGGCCTGTCATGCGAGACGTCTTCATCGTGGATGCCGTTCGCACGCCGCGCGGGCGCGGCAAGGCGGGCAAGGGAGCGCTCTCGGGCGTGCACCCTCAAGAGCTGCTCGCGCAAACGCTCAATCGCCTCGCCGAGAAGACCGGGATCCGCAAGCAGGACGTCGAGGATGTGGTCGTCGGGTGCGTGACCCAGGCGGGCGAGCAGGGGGCGTGCATCGCGCGCACCGCCATCCTCGCGGCCGGCTGGCCGGACGACGTGACCGGCGTGACCGTCAACCGCTTCTGCGGCTCGGGCGCGCAGGCGGTGAACTTCGCGGCGATGGGCGTCATGTCCGGCCAGCAGGAGGTCGCCATCGGCGGCGGCGTCGAGAGCATGTCGCGCGTGCCGATGGGCTCGGACGGCGCGCCCCTCGACGGGAACAACCTCGCCCTCCGCAAGAAGCTGGCGATGGTGCCGCAGGGCATCTCGGCCGACCTCATCGCCACCATCGAGGGCTTCTCGCGCGAGGACGTCGACCGCTTCGCGCTGGAGAGCCAGCGCAAGGCCGAGCGGGCCGCGGGCGAGGGGCGCTTCGCGAAGAGCCTCTTCACGGTCGTCGATCTCGACGGCAAGCCCCTGCTCGACAGGGACGAGCACCCGCGGGCCGGGGCGACGATGGAGGCCCTCGCGAAGCTCGAGCCGGCGTTCGCCAGCCTGGGGTCGACGCCGATGGGCCCCGGCGGCGAGACCGTGGATGCGCTGGCGCTGGCGCGCTACCCGCAGGTCGGGTCGATCCGGCACGTCCACACGGCGGGCAACTCGAGCGGCATCGTCGACGGGGCGGCGGTCGTGCTGCTCGCGTCGGGCGACTACGTGAAGGCGCACGGGCTCACGCCGCGCGCGAGGATCCGCGCCACGGCGACGGCCGGGGCCGAGCCGGTCATCATGCTGACGGCCCCCGCGCCCGCGTCGGAGCGCGCCCTCAAGAAGGCGGGCATGCAGGCGCGCGACGTCGACCTCTGGGAGATCAACGAGGCGTTCGCGGCGGTGCCGCTGCAGACGGCGCGCAAGCTCGACATCGATCTCGACCGCGTCAACGTGAACGGCGGCGCGATCGCGCTCGGGCACCCGCTTGGCGCGACCGGGGCCTGCCTGATCGGGACGGCGCTCGACGAGCTCGAGCGCGAAGGCAAGGCCACCGCGCTGATCACGCTCTGCATCGGCGGAGGGATGGGCGTGGCGACCATCATCGAGCGGGTGTGAGCCGCTCCGGCGCGGTGATGGGGGCGCCCGACGATCACGGGAGCGCTCCTCACGAGCACCAGCACGGGCGCGGCGCTCGCGGTGAGGGGCACGAACGCGGCCATCGGCACGGTCCTGGCCACGACCACGAGCACGACCACGGCGGTCCGGGACACCACGACCACGGCGATTCGGGGCACCACGACCACAGCCACGACTACCGGCACGCGCCGCTCCGCCGGCTGATCGCGGCGTTCGCGCTCACGTCGTCGTTCCTTGTCGTCGAGGCGGCGGTCGGGTGGTGGTCGAAGAGCCTCGCGCTGCTGGCCGACGCGGGCCACATGCTCGCGGACGCCGCGGCGCTCGGCCTCGCCATCATCGCTCAGCGCATCGCGGCGCAGGCGCGGACGCGCGCGCGGACGTACGGCTTCCGGCGCGCGGAGGTGCTCGCGGCGTTCGCCAACGGCATCGCGCTGGCGCTGACGGCGATCTGGATCTTCATCGAGGCGGCCCGCAGGTGGCGCGCGCCGGAGGCGGTGCACGCCGAGGCGCTGGCGGTCACCGCGGCGCTGGGGCTGCTCGTGAACGTTGTCGCGGCGCTGCTGCTATCGACCGGCGAGCACGGGCACAACATCAACACGCGGGCCGCGCTGGCCCACGTGGTGTCGGACGCGCTCGGCTCGATCGGCGCCATCGCGGCGGGCGTGCTCATCATCGCCTTCGGCTGGACGCGGGCCGATCCGGTGATCAGCGCGGCCATCGGCGGCCTCGTGCTCTGGGGCGGCTGGCGGCTCGTGCGCGACACGTCCCGCGTGCTCATGGAGGGCAGCCCGATCGAGATCGATCTCGCCCACGTCGAGGACACCATCCGCGGCGTGCCGGGCGTCGTCGACTTCCACGATCTGCACGTCTGGTCGATCTCCGACGGCTTCAACGTGCTCACCGTGCACGTGGTCCTCGCCAAGGGGCACCACGGCACGAACGTGGCCGCCGCGGTGGCCCGCCAGCTGCGCGAGAAGCACGCGCTCAACCACTGCACGATCCAGCCGGAGCCGCTCCAGGAAGAGCACCTGGTGACGCTCAGGCGGCCGGGCGCCGCGGCGCCGCGCGGGGACGGCCCCGCGGGCGACCGGGGCGGCGCGTAGCGCTCACCCGCGACAGGCGCTCCGCCCTCGTCACACCCCGCACTCGACGTTGCCGCGCTGGAGCCCCGCGAGGCGCGAGTCGCCGAGCGCCTCGGCCTCGGCGAGGAGCCACCGGAACATCGCGTTCGCGATCGCCCGCTCCTTGCGCGTGTTGAACAGCCAGACGGCCGCGTGGCACACGTCGGCGTGCAGCTTGGGGAACGCGAGGCGGCGGAGCTCCGTGCCGACGAGCACCGCCGCGGCCTCGTACTGCGCGCGCAGCGAGGTCCACTCGCGCCACTCCGACAGCGCCGGCAGCTCGCGCCGCTCGTCGACGCGGCGGCGCAGGGCGTCGCACGCGATCTCCACCTCGGACAGGAGCTCGTCCCGGAGGCGCCGGCGCGTGCGGCCGATGGTCGCGCCGAGGTCATCCCACTCCGCGCGCGGCACGCGCGCCGCGCGCAGCGTCGCGGCGAGGTCCTCCTCGACCGCGCGCGCGAGCGGGCCGAGCGCCGCCTGCGCCCCCGAGGCGCCGAGCGACGCCGCCCTCGCGCGGAGCTCGGCCTGGGCGCGCTCGTCGTCGAGCGCCGCGTCCCACGCGCCGCCGAGCCGCCTGAGATCGTCGCCCGAGACCTGGCCCCGAGGCCGGAGCAGCAGCGCGGCGTGGAGCAGCACCGCCCGGCTCCACAGGTCGCCCTCGGCGACCTTCGCCGCGCAGGGCTCGGGCGCCTCCGGCTCCGGGCGCGGCGCGCCCGCGCCCGCGGCCAGGGCGCGGCGCAGGAGCGGGAGCGTCGCGCGGCGGCGGGGCGCGATGAGCCAGCGCAGCCAGAGCGCGAGCGCCCCCGGCGCGGGCTCCTCCCCGAGAAGCCGCGCGGCGACGGCGCCGAGCAGCGACAGCGCCCGGCCGCCCCCCACGCACGCGTGCCCGGCCACGGCCGCCCAGTCGCCGCGCGAGGCCGCCTCGGCGGCGAGCCAGCCCGCGGCGATGCGGCGGGCCTCGCTGGGGCAGGCGCGATCGTCGAGGCTTGTCACGCTGTCGAAGAGCGCGCGCGCGCCCTCCACGTCGCCGCGGTGCGCCGCGAGCATCGCGCCGGCGGCGATCCCCGCGCCGCGGAGCGGAGCGGAGGGCGCCGGCGCAGGCCCCGCGCCCGCGCGCTCGCCGCTCCGCTCGATCAGCTCGCTGACCCAGGCCTCCACCGCGGCGTCCGGCCTCCGCGCGCGGCAGAGCGCCCACGCGGCCGCGAGCGCCGCGCCGCCGCGTCGGTCGGCGCGAAAGGTCCAGTCCGACAGCCACGCGACGCAGTACGCGGTCCGCGGCAGCCCGAGCGGGATGATCACGTGGCGAGCGAAGGGCCAGGGCGCCATGAGGAGCGTGAGCGGCGCGAGCGGCAGCGCGCACCAGAGCTGACCCGTGGCGAGCGCGAGCGCGAGGACGAGCGCGATCGGCACGAGGACGATCACCACGACGGTGTTCCAGAGGCCCACGCCGAGCATCTCGGGGCGCGGCGGCGCTCCGGGCGAGGCCCTCCGCGCGGCGGCCTCGGTGAGCATCCGCGCGGCGAGGGCGAGCGCCAGGAGGCCGCCCCAGCTCATCGCGCCCTCCACCCGAGCGCGGCCAGCGCCCCCGGCCACGGCGCGCGCGGGTCCTCCCCGGGCGGCTCCGGCGGCGGCAGCTCGCCGAGGTCGTCGTCGAGCTCGTCCTTCGGCGGGGGCCTCGGGTCGAGCCGCGCCCAGAGCTCGTGCGCCAGGCGGCGCTCCGGGTCCCGCAGCGCCGCCATGGCCTGGCGCACCTTGTCGGCCGTCCGCGCGCCAGGGCCGACCGGCGTCGGGTACGTCGCGGCGCTCGCGAGCTTGAGCTCGAGCATCCCGAGCAGCTTCTGCCCCTCGCGCTCGATCTCCGCGCGGCTCGCGCTCGGGCGCAGGCCGAGCACGTAGAACGGGTTGTCGCGGATGCGGCCGAGCGCGTCGTCCATCACCGCACCCCCGACTCGTGCCCGAGCCTGCGCTGCTTCGCGTCGACCGGCAGCAGGCGCCAGAGCTCCTCGGTGATCGTCCTGAGCGCCGCCGTGTCGCCGCGCTCCGCCGCGCCCCGCCCGTCGCGCACGAGCCGCTGCGCGCGGACGAGATCCGAGGCCTGGTGCGCCTCGGAGGCGGCCTCCTCGAACATCCACACCCACGCCTGCGGGTGGCGGTGGAACGCCGCGCTGCTCAGGTTGCGGACGAGGCGGAGCTGCCGCTGCAGCTCGACCTGGTTCTTCTCGGCGCGCGCCCGCGCCACGCCCTGCGCGGCCTCCTCGAGGAGCGCCTTCTCGGTGCCCGAGCCGAGCTGGGAGATCCACGTCGACGCGCTCGCGACGGCGGCCTGGGCCTCGGCGTCGAGCTCCGGCCAGCGCTTGTCGGCCTCGGCCTGCTCGAGCAGGACGTCGAGCTCGAGCAGCGCGCGCCGCGCCTTCTGCCCCGCGTCCGCGTCGCCGCCGCGCGCCGCGGCGGCGTCGCGCTCCACCTCGGCGAGCGCGCACTCCACGTACGTGACCTTGCCGAGCGCGTGCGGCGCGTCCCTGCGCAGGGCGGCCTCGCGCACCGCGGCGAGCCGCTCGCGCATGGCCGTGATCGAGGCGTCGAGCACCTCGGGCGCCGCCTCCGGGACGAGGAGGTGCGCGACGCGCTCGAACACGAGCCCCTGCGACGGGATCAGCGCGCGCGCCGAGAGGTGCCCGCCCCGATCGAGCTCGAGCGTGAGCTCGATCGCCGAGCCCGCGGGCAGGGCCTGGGTGAGCCCGCTCCCGTCGATCTCGAGCGCCCCGACAACGCGGCAGAGGTGGGCGACGTCGAGCTCGCCCTGCACGATGGGGATCTTCAGCACGCACGCGCTGGAGCCCTTCGGGACGCTCTCCACGCTGTGGTGCACGAACGTCCGCCGGGCCGGCAGCGGCGCGCCCCGCTCGAAGTAGACCCGCACGGAGTTGTCCGCGAGCGCGACCCCGATCGTGCGCGACAGCGGCGGATCGCCGATCGTGAGCCCCTGGACGATGGTGATCGCCTTCGGGTGCACCGGCACCCTCGCGCCGCCGGACGCGCTCGCCTCGATGCTGAACACGTTCGGCCGGCGCGGGAGCAGGTCGACGGTCACAACGAACGCCCCCTCGGCGTCGAGCGGCGCCTCGGCGCTCGTCCACCCGTCGCCGTCACGCGTGAGCCGGATCCGCTCCGGCGCGGCCCCCGGCCCCTCCATGACGCGGCCCACGACGTGGGGCGTCAGGTCGCTCGACATGGCCGGGTACTGGAGCCAGAGCCGGCGGCCTTCCTCCTTGGCCAGCGCGCGCGAGGAGGAGGCCCGCGCGTCGAGCCCCGCCGTCGCCGCGTAGATCGCCGCCCCCTGCGCGACGAGCGTCATCGGATCGAGCCCCTCGCCGAAGGGCGCGCCGAGCGCGTCCCGGACGCGATCGCGCAGCGCCGGCATCACCGTCGGTCCGCCCACGAGCACGACGCGCGCGAGCTGCGACGCCTCCAGGCCGTGCGCCGCGAGCAGCCGCCGGCAGACCTCGATCGAGCGGTCGATGATCGGCGCGCAGAGCGCGTCGAGCGTGGACCTCTGCAGGACCAGGTCGACGTCGATGGGCGCGCCGTCCACCTCGAACGCCGCGGGCACCGCGAGCGCCGCCTCCTCGGCGCGGGTGAGCTCGATCTTGATCTCCTCGACGGCGAGCTTGAGCTTGCGGAGCGCGGCGGCGTGCCGCGGGTCGGCGCGGCTCACGGTGACGCCCTGGGTGCGCGCGATCTCGGCGAGCGCCCAGTCGACGATCGCCCAGTCGAAATCGCGCCCGCCGAGGAAGTTGTCGCCGTCGTGCCCGACGACGCGCAGCAGCCCGTCGCGCGTCTCGAGCAGGGAGACGTCGAAGGTCCCGCCGCCGAGGTCGTAGACGAGCCAGCTGCCCGTCGACTCCTCGACCGTCCAGCCGGCTGCCAGCGCCGAGGCCACCGGCTCCTGGATCAGCTCCACGCGCTCGAACCCCGCGCGCCGCGCCGCGTCCGACGTCGCCGCGCTCTGGGGCAGCTCGAACAGCGCGGGCACCGAGATCACCGCCGAGGCCGGCAGGACCCCGAGGTGCTCCGCGACGTCGGCGCGCAGGGAGCGGAGCACCTCGGCGGAGAGCTCCTCGGGCTTCTTCGTGACCCTCGCCGCCGCGAACTCGATCGGCTGGGCCGTCCCCATCAGCCGCTTGAACTCCGCGCGGGTGTTCTGCGGATCGCTCTCGAGGAACCGCCGCGCGCGCGCGCCGACCGTGACTGTCCCGCGCGCGTCGATCCGCACCACGCTCGGGGTGAGCGTCGCGCCCTGGGAGTTCCTGACGAGGGTGACCTTCTCGCCGTCGAAGGCGGCCGCGGTCGAGTTCGTGGTGCCGAGGTCGATACCGACGTAAAGCGGGCGTGCAGCCATCGCTTGCAAGGATACACGCGCGGAACGGCGACCGCCCGGCGAGCCCCCCTAGACCGCCCGGCGACCGCCCGGCGAGCGCCCGGCGAGCGCCCGGCGAAGCGCCCGCGTGGAGCCTCGCCGCGAGCGCCCGCTCGCCGCAAGGCGCGTCCGCCCTCAGGGTACGGGAACAGCGTACGTCGGCGCAGCTCCGCGACGTCCGCGGTCACCCCGCGAACAGCTGCGTCACCCAGACCCGGCCGCTCGGGTCGCGCACCACCGCCACGCCGGTCCTCCGGTAGCGCCCGTCGAGCAGGTTGCCCCGGTGCGACGGGCTCGCCCAGATCGCGCGGTGCGCTCCCTCGGTCGTGCTCGAGCTGGCCACGTTTTCCCCCGCGATCGTCGCCTCGTAGCCGGCCGCCCTGAGGCGCGCCGCCGGATCGCCCGAGCCCACGTCGTGGCCGACCATCTTGGCCCTGATCATCTCCTCGGAGTGCGCGCGCGCCAGCGCGGCGAGCGCCGCGTCCCGCGCGAGCGCGGGCAGGCGCTCCGACGCGCGCGCGGCGTTCATCATCCGCAGCATCGCGTCCTCGTCCCCCTGCGCCCCCTTCGCGGCCTCCTCGCCCGGCGCCGCCGTGCGGACGAACCGGCCCGGCGGCGCGCTCCCCGCGAAGATCATCGCCTCCAGCACGGGCCTCGGCCCGGTCGACACCGTGGCCAGCACCTGCACAAGCCAGCTCCCCGGCTGATCGACCGCGAAGCTCGAGCGGAGCCGCGCGCCCGACAGGGAGCTCAGCACCGTCTTGGGCGCGCCTCGCGGCCCCAGCAGCACCACCTTCGCCGCGGTCGCCGGGACCCGCATCGTCCCTTCGAGGGTCACCCATTGCCCCACCCGCGCGGTCGTCGGCAGCGGCGACAGATCCGCGAGCGCGTCCACCCCGATCGCGGACACGATCACCGTTCCGTCCGGCCTCTTCGCCTGGGCCACCCCACATCGCCGCACCCCGAGGGTTGTCCATCCCGAGAGCCACCCGTCGATCCGCGCCCCGACCTCCGCCGGCCCGAGCCCCCGGCCGGAGATGGACCAGCCCCTCGGCCAGGCGTGCGGCGCGCCGGCGGCGCGCAGCGTGAACGCGAGCTCGTCGGGCGGCATGATCTCCCCGCCCTGGAGCTGCCGCTCGACGTTGCGCTGGGCGACGGCGGCGAGCGCCGCGTCCGCGCTCCCGCAGCGCGCCGCGAGCGCGGCGATCTCCGGCGAGACCGCCTTGGGTGGCTGGGGCGAGCGCGTCGTCGTCTCCCACGTGAGCGCCGGCGGCTCCGCCGTCGCCGTGCCGGCCGAGGCGAGCGCCGCGCCGAACACCCCACTGGCCCACAAAGACCGCATTTGCCTCGGCTAGCAGGTTTCCCGACCCGGCGCTCGTGCACCTGCGCCGGGGCAGGCTTGCCGCCTGCGCCGTGGGCAAGCTTGCGTCGAGGCGCGTGGACGCGCGTCTAGGCGCATGGACGCGCGTCCACGCGAAAGCCGCGCGGTCCTCGGGGCGGCTCGTGCTACCGTGGCCGTTGCGCAGCATGGCGGAGGTCTCCAAGGCCGCGAAGGTCGGCGTGATGACGATCGTGCTCGCGGGCGCGGCCTACGGCGGGTACCGCTTCGTCTCGCGCGACGTCGGCGGCGGGAGCGGCTACCGGGTCTGGGCCACGCTGCCCGATGCGATCGGCGTGTCGCCGCAATCGCGGGTGATGATCTCGGGCATCCAGGTCGGCGTCGTCGACAAGATCTCGCTCTACAACGGCCAGGCGCGCATCGACATCAAGATGAGCCCCGACGTCCCGCTCTACGAGGACGCGGCCATCGGCAAGCGCGCGACGAGCCTCATCGGCGAGTCGTTCGTCGTGCTCTCGCCCGGCACCGAGGGCAAGCCGCGCATCCCCGACGAGGGGCGGGTCCTCTACTACATCGATGAGCCGACCATCCAGTCGATGCAGGGGCAGGTCTCCGACATCCTCAAGGATGTCAAGGCCGTCACCGAGACGCTGAAGCAGACCGTCGGCTCCGAGGGCGGGCAGGAGCGGCTCGCGCAGATCCTCGACAACCTCGCGGACGTCACCGAGCAGCTGAACGCGACCGTGCGAGAGAACCGCGCGGGCGTCACGCAGACGATCAACAACATCAACCAGATCACGGGCGACTCGGGCCCGCGCCTGCGGGAGATCCTGCGCAACGTCGAGCAGGTGAGCCGCGACATCCGCACGATGACCGCCGCGGCCGAGGTGCCGGGCCGGAACGGGCAGCCCGGCGAGCTCCGGAGCGCCGCGGAGCGGGTGGGCCGCGCGACAGAGAGCCTCGAGTCGGCGCTGAAGCACGTGGACAGCGTCGCCGCGCGCGTGGACCGCGGGGAGGGGACGCTCGGCCGCATCACCCGGGACGAGACGCTGATCAACGAGGTCGAGACGGTCGTCGAGAACGTCGGTGACCTCGTCGGCGGGCTCAACCGGTTCCAGACCGTGGTCGGGCTCCGGACCGACTACAACTTCCTGGCGAACACCATCAAGAGCTACGTCGAGCTCAGGCTCCAGCCGGCGGAGGACAAGTATTACCTCGTCGAGCTGGTGAACGACCCGCGCGGCAAGACGGACTTCCAGCAGATCGACGTCGACACGACGAACCCGAACGAGCCCGCGCACTACCGGGAGATCCGCACGATCACGACGAACGCCTTCCGGTTCTCGTTCCAGTTCGCGAAGCGGCTCGGCCCGTTCACGGGCCGGTTCGGCATCAAGGAGTCGACGGGCGGCCTCGGCCTCGACCTCCACCTGCTCGACGACCGGTTCGAGCTCCGCCAGGACCTCTTCGGCTTCGGCGAGGAGCTGTCGCCGCGCTGGCGGGTCGCGCTCGCGTACGAGTTCATCCGCAAGCTGTGGCTGCTCGGCGGGATCGACGACATCCTGAACGGCGATCGCCGGGACTACTTCATCGGCCTGCAGCTCCGGTTCAACGACGCGGACCTGAAGACGGTCCTGCCCTTCGCTCCGTCGTTCTGATCGCGCGCGCGCCCTCTCGGCGCGGCCCCGGCGGTGCGCCCGAGCCCCTGTGCTATAGCGCGAGCATGAAGCGCTCGCTTCTTCGCGGAGTGCGTCGCGGATACGCGCTCTTGATTCCTTTCCTCGCGATCGCCGCGGCGGGCTTCGCTTCGGCCTGCCAGGGGTGCAAGCTCCCCGCGACGGCCGCCGTGAGCGCGGACGCGGACGTGGACGCGAACGCGAACACGCCGACGGTGCGGCTCTACGTGCTCAGCACCGTGGCGGGCGCGCTGGAGCCGTGCGGTTGCACGAAGGATCAGCTGGGCGGCATCGACCACCTCGCGGCCTTGATCGAGAGCCAGCGCAAGGAGGCCCCGCAGCGGCTCGTCGTCGGCGCGGGGCCGATGCTGTTCACGGACCCCGAGGTGAAGGCGGAGCGCTCGTCCCAGGACGCCTGGAAGGCCGAGGCGATGGCGCTGGCGGCGAAGGAGATCGGGCTGACGGCGTGGGCGCCTGGGGAGAACGACTGGGCGCTCGGCGCGGACGCGCTCGGGAAGTACGAGGAGCAGTCCGGGGCGGCGCTGCTCGGCAAGAACCTGGAGGGCGCGAAGGGGGTCCAGGGCGTCGTCGTGCGCGACGTCTCCGGCGTGAAGGTGGGCCTCATCGGCGTGAGCGACCCGAAGGGCCGCGCCGGCACGTATCCCGAGGGCGTCAAGGCCGGCCCGGCGATCGACGCGATGAAGGCGGGCGTCGAGGAGGCGAGGAAGCAGGGCGCGAGCGTCTTCGTGGGGCTCGCGGCCTTGCCCCGGGGCGAGGCGCTGCGGCTCGCGGACAACGTGCCGGCGCTGCACGTGCTGGTGCTCGGCAAGCCCAGCGAGCGCGGCGACGGCAACGACGGCCCGAAGCCGCCGGAGATCATCGGGTCGACGCTTGTCGTCGAGACGCCGAACCACCTCCAGTCGGTGGCGATCGTGGATCTCTTCGTTCGAGGCGGCGGCGCCGGCCCGCTCGTGTTCGCCGACGCGGGCGGCGTCGCGAAGGCCGGGGAGCTCATCAGCCTGTCCTCGCGGATCCGGGAGCTCGAGATCCGCCTGAACGGCTGGGAGGGCGACAAGCAGGTCTCGGCGAAGGACGTCGAGGCGCGGAAGGCGGATCTGGAGAAGCTGCGGGCCGAGAAGGCGCAGCTCGAGGCGGCGGAGACGAAGGTGAGCGGCAGCTTCTTCCGCTACAGCTCGGTCGAGGTGCGCGAGAAGCTCGGCGCCGACAAGGACGTCTCCGGGCAGCTCCTCGCCTATTACAAGCGGGTCAACGACCACAACAAGCAGGCCTTCGCGGATCGCGTCCCCGAGAAGCCGGCGAAGGGCGAGGCCAGCTACATCGGCATCGACGCCTGCACGAACTGCCACGACGAGGAGCGCAAGGTCTTCGACGGCACCGCGCACGCGCGGGCCTACGCGACGCTGCAGCAGGATTTCAAGGAGTTCAACCTGGACTGCGTGAGCTGTCACGTGACCGGGTACGGCAAGCCGGGCGGCTCCACGGTGACGCACAACGCCTCGCTGCAGAACGTGCAGTGCGAGGAGTGCCACGGCCCGGGCTCGCTGCACGCGAAGGATCCCGAGAAGAAGGGGCTCATCGTGCTCTCGCCCCCGCCCCAGAGCTGCGTCACGCAGTGTCACCACTCGCCGCACGTCGAAGGGTTCGAGCCCATGTCCAAGATGCAGCTCATCCTCGGGCCCGGGCACGGCAGGGACTGACGGGGGCGCCGCGCGGCGGCGGCGCTCTCCCGCTGGGCGGCTCCCGGCGCGGCGGCGGCGCTCTGCCGCTGGGCGGCTCCCGGCGCGGCGGCGGCGCTCTCCCGCTGGGCGGCTCCTGGGCTGCGGCATTCCCGCGCCGTTTCGATCGCGCTACGGCATGTGCCTGTGACGAACGTCCACGCCGTCGTCTCCCGCCTGGGCCCGGTCGAGAGCGCGATCCTCGCGGAGCTCACCTCGGGCACGCCTCCCTTCACCGTGCACCGCCGCGCCGCGCTGAGCTCGACGCTCCGCTACCTGGAGGGCGGCGGCGGCTCGCCGGTGGTCCTCCTGCACGGCCGCGGGAACGCCGCGACGACGTGGTTCCCGCTGCTCCCCGAGCTCGCGCGGCGCCACCGCGTCGTCGCCGTGGATCTGCCGGGCTTCGGCCACGCGTCGTCGCCCCCCTTCGAGGGAGGAGGCTTCGAGGGAGGCCTTCGCTTCTTCGTGGAGCCGGTGGAGGAGCTCCTCCACGAGCTGGGCCTCGGCGACGCCGCCCTCGTAGGCCACTCCCTCGGCGCGCTTGTCGCGGCGGAGATCGCGCTCCGCAAGCGCGCGCGCCCGCGGAGGCTCGTGCTCATCGGCGCGATGGGGGTCGGTCCCATCATGACCGCGCGGAGCCGCGCCTACTTCCGCGCTCCGCCGGAGCGCCTCGTACGGGTGCTCGGCCCCGCGCTCTTCCGCCGCATCCACCCTCCGGGGCCCACCGCGCTCGGCGAGCGCGTGGCGGCCTTGCACAGCGAGCTCTACGCCGTCCCTGACGGCCGGGTCGCGCCTGTCGCCGCGTTCAACGCGCTGTTCCCTGCCTTCGGCGCCGTGCCCCATCGCCTCTCGCGGCTCGGCGAGATCGACGCGGAGACGCTGGTGCTCTGGGGCGAGCGCGACGACGTGTTCCCGGCGCCGCTCGGCATCGCCGCGGCCGCCGCGATCCCCCGCGCCACGCTGCGCATGGTGCCGCTCGGGCACGCGCCCCACCTGGAGGATCCGGCGCTCGTCCTCCCGGCGCTCACCGCTTTCCTCTCGCCGGGAGCCGCGCCACCCCCGTAGCCCTCGTGCGACGCCACGACATCGCCGTGCGGTCCGGGACGGGAGGATCGGGGCCCGGGACGGGAGGATCGCGGCTCGGGACGGGAGGATCGCGGTCCGGGACGGGAGGATCGGGGCCCGGGACGGGAGGATCGGGGCCCGGGACGGGAGGATCGGGGCCCGGGACGGGAGGATCGGGGCCCGGGACGGGAGGATCGGGGCCCGGGACGGGAGGATCGCGGTCGAGGGCCGCTCAGTGTACGCCGCCGACGAGCCACGCCTGCGCCGGGACGAGCACCTCTTCCGGTGAGCCTCCGCCCTGCGACGCCGGGCCGGTCGTGCTGCCGTCTCCCATCGGCGCCATGCGGAAGCCGTGGTCGCCGAACACGAGCAGCAAGGTCCGCGGCGGCAGGCTGGCCATGAACCGCGCGACCACGTCGGCGACCTCCTCCGCGATGGCCTCGATCCGCTCGGCGAACGGCGGCCCCGCGGCGCGCAGGCGCGCCTCCACGAGGTCGAGCTTCATCAGCTCGCGCGACCCGACCCGCTCGCGCCGCAGCGTCGCCACGGCGCGCCCGCGGGCGATGGCCGGCTCCGCCTCGCTCGGGGGCATCGTCTCGCGGAGCCCGTCCGGCCCGCGGGCGAGCAGAGACATCTGCGCCGTCGTCGTGGGCGGCAGCGCCGCCCAGAGCAGCGATCGCTCCACGAGGATGGCCCGATCCATCAGGATCTCCCTTAGATGGGCGGCGACCCGCTCGCCGAGATCGAAGCGCATCGCGTCCACGAGCAGGAGCTTCACCCCGCGCGCCCCGTTGAGCCGGGCGATGCGCGCGGCGATGTCCGGGGCATCGAACACCATGGGCGGCCGCTTGCCGGTCACGCGCAGCGCCGAGAACGCCTCGCGGTAGCTGTGCTCGAAGCTGGTCCTCCAGGTGTCGACAACGCCGCGCACGGCCGCGTCGGTCTCGCCGGCGAGCGTTGCGCCGAGCAGCGGCGTGTAGTGGGTCGCGAACAGCTGCTCGATGACCCGGACCGGCTTCGGACCGCGGGCGTTGTCGAGCTCGACGGCGAGCGCGCGCCACTCCGCCGCGCTGAGGACCCTGTCGCGCGGCGCCTTCCGTTCCTGCCGCGCCTGCGGGGGCGCGTCGGCGTCCGCCTGGGCCGCGTCAGCGCTCGGCGCGCTCGGCGCGGCCTCGTACGCTGCTCGCGGCGGCCTCAGCGTCGGCCCTGCGCCGCGCTCCTCGCGCGGCGTGACCGGCTCCTCGGCCTTTGCGCCGGGGTCGGCGCTGGCCGGCGCCATCGCGGCCGTCTCGTTCGCGGCGGTCGGCGCCCCCGGCGCTCGCGCGACGCCGGCGCCCCTCCCGGCGACGACCGCCGGCGCATCCGCGCGGCGGATCCTCGAGGAGCGGGGGGGCAGCACGCCGCGCGGCCTCCCGTCGGTCCGCCCTTCGGCGGAGGCAGGCGACGCCGGTGCTCCGTGTGCCTCGGGGGCCGTCGGTCGGGCCTGGAGCGCCTCGTCCGTGGCCATCGAGCGGGCCTGGAGCGCCTCGAACGGGGCCGCCGGTCCGGCCTGGAGCACCTCGTCGGTGGCCGTCGAGCGGGCCTGGAGCACCTCGTCCGTGGCCATCGGTCCGGCGCTCGGCTGCGCCGGCCCGACGGGGCGCTCTTCCCCGCGCGCCGCGAGGCCGCGCGCCTGCCCGCGCGGGTACAAGGAGGAGACGGCGCCATACCCGTCGCGCGAGCTCCTCTCCACGAGGTCCGTGAGGGGCACCGGCGCGAGCAGCTGCGTGGACCTGTCGTCCGCGTCGAAGACGAGGGCGACGGGCGCCTCGCGCGCCGCGCCGAGCCAGGCGAGGAGCGTCGCGCTGTCCTCCAGGGGGAGCGCGCGCGGCGAGGCCGAGCGCCCGCCCGTGAGCCGCGGCAGCGCGACGGCGAGGCCTGCGGCGCCGAGCGCCCTGGCGCGGAAGACCTGGTCGGCGATCACCGCCTCGACCGGCGCGCCTTCCTGGACCCGCGGCGGCAGCGCGCCGCGCATGGCCAGCGCGAGCTCGACGGCCTCCTCGAGCGCCACGCGGAGCTGCCCTTCAGGCGCCGCCGGGGCGCTCACCCAGAGGAAGCGCTGCGCCCTGAGCTCGCGCTCGGCGTCGGCGCCCTGCCCGCTCGGGGCGAAGCGGGCCGTGCCGGATGGGGGCGCAGGGGGGGACGTCGGTCGGCCCTCCTCGGAGGTGGAGTCGAGGCGGGAGACAGGATCGAGGCGCATCGCGCGGGACCCTCGCAGAGCTCGCGGAAATGGGCCAAGTTTCGGCGAGCGAGCGCGTTATGGCCGGGCGCGACCCGAGCGGGCCATGGGCCCGGCCTCAGCGGGATTCGCGCGCGGTCTCGGCCATGAGGGCGAGCAGGGAGCAGGCGATGGCGAACCGGGCGTCGATTCGCCCCTGGTTCATCGACAGGTCGAGCGTGAACTCCTTCACGAAGAACCGGAACACCTGCTTCACCTTCGCGACTTCCTGCTGGTTGAGCTCGATGTGCCACTTCCCGACGAGGAGCGGGAACATGCGGCGGAGCATCGCGGCGCCGTCCTCCTGCATCAGCCCGACCGGCTGATCCGCGGGGTCGAGGATGTCCCACGTGTCGCGGATGATCGATTTGAGCCCGCGCGAGCGGATGGTGCCGACGCGCTCGCCGGTGCGCGCGTCGAGGACGTCGAGGCACCTGTTGAGGGCGATCACCTGCCGCGAGCGGATCGTGAGCAGCGGCTGCGACTCCGACTCGTCGGCGAAGAGGGTGAACTCCTCACGCAGCTTGAGCAGCGGGTGCTTGACGAAACAGACGAGGGAGCCGTCGGGCGCGTAGACGTGAAACTTGCGGCCGAGCAGCGACCAGAAAGGCCGCTTGATCGTGTAGGTGGGGTGCGCAAACGGTTGAACCGCGAGGCCGCCGTACGCGGCTTGGACCATGGGGCTGGCAGTCTGCATTGGCGTCGAGTAGGCCGGAGCCGAGCGCGTCGGTCAAGCGGCGTGTACCGCTCGGTCCACCGCTCGATTTACCTACTTATTACCTACCGACCTGCCGCCTACCGCTCGATCGGGCCGCGCCCATCGACGGTCATACCCGCCGTGATGGCCTTCACGAGGTCTGGTTTGACGACCTTGCCCATCGCGTTGCGCGGCAGGGTCCGCATGACGAGCGACTCGCGTGGGACCTTGTAGGGCGCGAGTCGCTCCTTCGCCCAGGCGCGGAGCGGTCCGGTGGCGCACTCCGCCTCTCGCCCCGGCGCGGCGACGACGACAGCGACGACGCGCTCTCCCCACGCCTCGTCAGGGATGCCGACCACCGCGACCTCGGCGATCGCGCCGTGCTCGCGCAGCGCCTCCTCGATCTCGAGGGCGGACAGCTTGTACCCGCCGCTCTTGAGGATATCGACCGAGGTCCGCCCGAGGAGCCGGAAGCACCCGTCGCTGGAGCGCTCCGCGACGTCGCCGGTGCGGAACCAGCCGTCCTGGAAGGCCGCGGCGGTGGCGTCCTCGCGCCCGAGGTATCCCTTGAAGACGCTCGGCCCGCGGATCCAGAGCTCGCCTCGCGCGACCGCGCCGCCGCCGTGCCGCGCCGACGGCTCGTCCGGCGGTCGTTCGCCCGGCGCCCACGCCGACGTGTTGCCCGCGTCGTCCGTGATGCGGGCCTCGACGGTCGGCAGCGGGGAGCCGACCCAGCCTGCCCGCCGCGCGCCCGGATCGAGCGGGTTGCTCATGCCGACGCCGATCTCGGTCATCCCGAAGCGCTCGAGCGGGATCGTGCCGGTGAGGTCGCGCCAGCGCTCGGCGAGCGTCACCGGCAGCGCCGCGGAGCCGCTCGTCGCGAGCCGCAGGGCCTGCGCCCCCGCGGCGAACCCGGGCGCGCCGCCCCGGTCGACGTGCTCGAACAGCCGCTGGTACATGGTCGGCACCGCCATGAACGCCGTCACCGAGCGGCGCGCGATCTCGGCGGCGACGCGCTGGGCGTCGAAGCGCGGCAGCATCCTCGTCGCGCTGCCCGCGAGCAGCGACGTCGTGAGCGCGATGGCGACGCCGTGGAGGTGGTGCAGCGGCAGCGCGTGCAGCAGCACGTCCTGATCGGAGAAGCCCCAGGCCGCGCGCAGGAGCTCCGCCTGCACGGCCAGGTTCCGGTGCGTGAGGAGCGCCCCCTTCGGCTTGCCGGTCGTGCCGCTCGTGTAGAGCAGGAGCGCCGGCTCGTCCGCGGCGAGGTCGGAGATCGCCGCGTCCGACCCCGGGGCGGCGCGCTCGAGGTCCTCCACGCGCAGGACGACGCGGCCCTGCGCGATCGGGGCGACGAGGGGGGCGAGGTCGTCGTCGGCGATGATCCTCCGCACGCCGGCGTCGCTCGCGAGCCACGCGAGCTCCGCCGGCGGGTAGAGCGCCGACAGCGGCAGCGCGATCCCGCCGGCGAGGATGGCGCCGAGGAAGGCCGAGACCCACGCCGCGCCGGGCGACACGAGGAGCAGGATCCGCTCCCCCTCCAGGGAGCTCGGGCGCCCTCCCTCGCCCAGGCCGCGCCGCGTGCTGCCCGCGAGCAGCGCGCCGCGGACGCGGAGGGCTCGCTCCAGGAGCGCCGCGAAGGGGGTCTGCCCCCGCTCGTCCTCGACGGCGGTTCGGGCGGACGAGCCGAGCTGAGCGAGCCGTTCGACGAGCGGGGAAGCCATCGCGCGAACTCTCGCACGGCGGACGTGCGCGGAGCCAGGCCGGTTGGTTACACTGCCGCGCCATGAGAGCTTCCTGCCTCCTTGTCAGCGCCTCGCCGCGCCTCGCGATCGCCGCCGGCCTGATCTTGGCCGCGGCGGCGTGCGAGAGCGCGCCGAAGCCCTCCGGGCCTGGCGCCGCCGTCACGGCGGCCACGAGCGTCGAGGCGCCCGTCGAGCCGCCGAAGCCGAAGGGCATGCCCGAGCTGCTCGTCGATTCCATGGGCCCCTACATCGGCGGCCAGCGCGTGGATCTGGCGCAGAAAGAGGGGCCGGAGAAGCTGGCGAAGGTGATCCGTGAGCTGCCGATCGAGGGCAAGCCCGTCACGCTGCTGGCCGAAAAGAGGGCGAAGCCGAGCGCGGTCGCCGCCGTCGTGACGGAGCTCGGCGCGGCCGGCGCGCCGAAGGTCGTGATCAAGACCGACGGGCGCGACGACCTCCCGAAGGAGATCACGGTGGTCCCCGAGGGGCGCGTGTCGAAGCCCCCCGCCTGCGCCGTCAGCACGATGGTGCTGAAGGATCTCGCGACGGCGATTTGGCCGTTCGGCGGCGGCTTGGGCAAGAAGCAGCGCAAGGGGCTCGCCGGCCCGGATCTTTCGAACACCGGCGAGCAGCTCACGAAGGACATCGCCGCGTGCAGCGCGACGGTGGCCTTCTTCTCGGCAGACGACGAGGTGCCCTGGGAGATGGCGCACAACCTGGCGGGCACGCTCATAACTTCCGACGCGAAGAAGAAGCTCGGTACGCTCGTCCTGCTCCGCGCTGCCCCGGTCGCGGGGCGGCCGGTGCAGCTCGGTGGCGGCTGACGTGTGTTGCCCCGGGGGATCCCTCGCCTGGACCGCCGTGCCCTCGGGGCGCGCATCCACTCGAGCGGGAAGGTGGTGCGCTCGGTCTGCATTTTTGCGAACAAGCTGTCGATTGGGGTTGGGGCGAGATGTCGTGTGTGTTCGTTTGAGCGCGGGCAGGGTTGGCGGGGGTGGCCGCGGCACGATCCGGCACACGTGATGGTGCCGCGAGGGCACGGAAATGCGTGGGCGGGCGCTCGCCGATGGGGTCGGCCTGGATCATGAATAGAGCGAGTCGCCGGTCCCCTGCGCCATCGGGGGCGTGACAATCACGGGAGGATGGTTCGGACATGTCGAAGCGACTTCTTGCATCGGCCCGCGCGAACAGGGGCCGAAGTCTCCGTCCTCGGGCCTCCCAGCCGCGCGTGTCGTCGGCGCCGGAGGGGCTGGCCGTCGCGACTCGAGACTCCGCGAGCCCGGTCGCGAGCGACCCGGACGTCGTCGCCGAGGCGGCTGAGCGCTCCGCTGCTCCTGCACAGGCCACCGGCGCCGAGAGTGATGTGCCGGCCGCGCCGCCGGCTCTCGAGGCGCCCGCTGCGCGGCCGGCTCTCGAGGCGCTCGCTGCGTCTCCGTGTTTCGAGGCGCCCGCTGCGCCGCCGGTTCTCGAGGCGCTCGCTGCGCGGCCGGCTCTCGAGGCGCTCGCTGCGTCTCAGTCTCTCGAGGCATCCGCTGCGCCGCCGGTTCTCGAGGCGCTCGCTGTGCCACGGGTCGCGGAGGCGGCCCGCGCTGAGCCGGCCGCCGCTGCCAAGCCGGCCGCCGCTGCTGAGCCGGCGTTCGAGGTGCTCGCCGCGCCGCAGGCCGTTCCAGGCGACACAGGCGACGCGGCGCCCGGCGACGCGCTGGAGCTCGACCCGTCGACCGTGTCTCCACGAGCCGGCTCCCTGGACCAGCCGGCTGCGCTCGCGTCCGCCCCCGACGAGCCGGCGTCCGACGCGGATGCGCTCGATCTCATCGATCCCTCCTCGCCCACCGCGGCGTTCTTCCGGCGCGAGGAGGAGTCGTTCCCGCCGCTCGCCGAGGTGGCCAGCAACCCCGATGATCACGCTGACGAGCGCCTCGTGGTGGTTCATCAGCTGTCGCCCGAGACCCTCGCCCGGCGGGCGCGCCTTCGTCGGATCGTCGCGGGGGTCGCCGGGCTCGCCGGGGTGATCTCCGTGGCGGTTGTCGCCAAGGCCGTGCTCTCGAGCAAGCCGTCCTCGCCTGCGCCGGTCACGATGGCCGCGCCGGCTCCGAGGCCCTCGCCCGTCGAGGCGAAGCTCCTTGCGGCGGCGGGAGCACCCTCTCCGGCTCAGGCAAAGGCGCCCGCGCAGGTCGACCCGGCGCTGACGGAGCCCGCTGCAAAGGGGGCGGGCGCCGTTCCCGATCCGGTGAAGGCGGCCGCCGAAGCGGAGAAGGCCGAGGCGGAGAAGGCTGCGGCAGAGAAGGCTGCGGCAGCGAAGGCCGAAGCGGAGAGGGCTGCGGCGGAGAAGGCCGAAGCGGAGAGGGCTGCGGCGGAGAAGGCCGAGGCGGAGAAAGCCGAGGCGCCGGCGGCCAGCCCGGAGGACGCAGGCAAGCTCAAGAAGGAGGCGCTGAGCTTCCTCAACCGCGGCAGGTACAAGGACGCGATCGAGGCGTCCCGTGCGGCCATCGCGGTCGATCCGACGGACGCGCTGCCCTATCTCTACCTGGGCTCGGCGCTCCAGGACACGGGCAAGTGGAAGGATGGCCTTGCCGCGTACAGCGATTGCGTTCGCAACGCCACGAAGGGCCCCATCCACGAGTGCAGGGCCATGGGCGGCCGCAAGTAGCGCGAGCGCAGGGACATGGGCGGCCGCAAGTAGCGCGAGCGCAGGGCCATGGGCGGTCGCACGCGGCGCTCAGCCCGGGCGGCGAGCGATCTGCGCGAGGAGCGCTGCGGCCGCGGCATAGCCGAACGCCAGGCCCGTGGCGAGGCGGGTCGTGTGCCAGACGGGGTGCAGCCCGAGGTCCTGGGTCGCGACGTCGATCGTCATCAGCGCGGCGAGGGCGATGAGGATCGGGCGCCACGCCGTCATCGCCAGGTGAGGCCGCGCGATCGCTGCGCCCGCCGCGAGCCCGGCGAAGATGCCGGCGCAGCGGCTGCAGAGCGGCATGACGACGCCGTCGAGCGCGAGCGATCGCTCGGGCAGGCGGTGGCACATCGGCGCGAAGACGCGATCGAGCGCGGCTCCGAGCGCTCCGAGCGGCGCGCGGCTCCGCGCCAAAGGGAGGCACCAGGGCAGGGCGCCGAGGAGCACCAGCGTGCAGCGCACAGCCGAGAGCAGCGAGGGCGGTTCGGCTGGGCTCGACTCGCCGGGCGCCCGCGCCGCCGGCCGCCCGTGCCCGGAAGCGCCTGCGGCCACCTCAGCCTCTGTCGGGCGCGCTCTTGCCGAGGTGGCGCATCACCTCTTTCAGATCGCTCCAGACCTCTCGCTTCGCGCCCGGCTGGCGCAGCAGGTAGGCCGGGTGGAACGTGGGCATGATCGGGATCGAGCCCTTGTAGAGCTTCCACGTGCCGCGGAGCTTCGTGATCCCCTCGCTCGTTCCGATCAGCCCCTGCACCGCGGTGGCGCCGAGCGCCACGATCACCTTCGGCTTGATCAGCGCGAGCTGAGCCGTGAGGTAGGGGCTGCAAGCCGCCATCTCGGCCGGCTCCGGCTTCCGGTTCTTCGGCGGCCGGCACTTCACGATGTTGCAGATGTAGACCGCGTCGCGGTGGTACCCCATCGCCGCGATCATCTTGTCGAGCAGCTGCCCCGCCGCGCCGACGAACGGCTGCCCCTGCAGGTCCTCGTCCGCCCCTGGACCCTCGCCGACGAACACGATGTCGGAGCTCGGATCTCCTCGCGAGAACACCGTGTGGGTGCGGCCCTCGTGGAGCGGACACTTCTGGCAGGTGCGGACCTCCTCCGCGATGAGCGAGAGCCGCGCCGCGCGCTCCTCTTTCGTGTCCGGCAGCGGTGCGCTCGCGCGTGCAACCGTCTCGGCGCGAGGCGCTGGTGCGGCGCTCATCGCAGGCCGGGGCGACGGCTCGGGACCCCGCGGCGATTGCGCCGGAGACCACGCCCCCTGCACCTCGGCGCCGCCTCGCTGCTCCGGACGCGGGGAGGCGCCCGCGACGCCGCCGCGCTGCTCCGCTTGCTGCGGGGAGGCGCCCGCGACGCCGCCGCGCTGCTCCGCTTGCTGCGGGGAGGCGCCCGCGACGCCGCCGCGCTGCTCCGCTTGCTGCGGGGAGGCGCCCGCGGCGCCGCCGCGCTGCTCAGGCGGCGAGAATGGCGCGCCGATGCCCCCGCGCGGCACCGGCGGCGAGGGCGCATCCAGCCCGGCGAAAGCGCGCTCCGGCCGCCGAGGGGCCGGAGGAGCGCCGTCCGAAGAAGCCGCGCCCAGCGCCTCGTGGAGCGCCGCAGGATGGCCCGGCATTCCGTCTGCGCCGGTCGCTGCGTGCCATTCCAGGAACGCCCGGACCGAGGCGGTCAGATCGGCGAGCTCTTCGCGCAGCGCTTCGACCATCGTCGTCCCCTCAGTGGCCGCCCTGCTGCGCGAGCCAGCGCTCCGCGTCGAGGGCGGCCATGCAGCCCGTCCCAGCGGCCGTGACGGCCTGGCGGTAGTTCCAGTCCTGCACGTCGCCCGCGGCGAAGACGCCGGGGATGTTCGTGCGCGTCGAGCCGGGCACCGTCTTCAGGTAGCCGTTCGGGTGCGTGTCGAGCTGCCCGACGAACAGATCGGTCATCGGCGTGTGGCCGATCGCGACGAACATCGCCGCCGCCGGCACGAGGTGGCTGTCGCCGGTCTTCGTGTTCTTCACGCGGACGCCCGTCACCATATCGGCCTTCACGTCGAGCACCTCCTCCACCACGTGGCTGTAGAGGATCTTGATCTTCGGGTTCTCGACAACGCGCTGGACCATCGCCTTCGACGCCCGGAACTCGTCGCGGCGGTGCACCAGCGTGACGCTGCTGCAGAGCCCGGACAGGTAGGAGGCCTCCTCCATCGCCGTGTCGCCGCCGCCGATGACGACGACGTCCTGGCCGCGGAAGAGCGCGCCGTCGCACACCGCGCAGGCGCTGACGCCCTTGTTCTTGAGCTTCTCCTCGCTCTCGAGGCCGAGGTAGTTGGCGCGCGCGCCCGTCGCGATCACCACCGCCTTCGCCAGGTAGAGCGTGTCTTCCACCCACACCTTGAAGGGGTGGCCCGTGAGCTCGACCTTGGTCACGTCCGCCGTCACGATCTCCGTGCCCTGATGAGCGGCCTGATCGCGAAAGCGCTGCATCAGCTCCTGGCCGGTGATCTTCTCGGGGAAGCCGGGGTAGTTCTCGACGTCGGTCGTGAACATGAGCTGGCCCCCCGGGATCAGGCCGCCGGCGCTGAAGCCCTCGATGAGGAGCGGCTTCAGGTTGGCGCGCGCCGCGTAGATGGCGGCGGTGAGCCCGGCGGGGCCGGAGCCGATGATGACCAGGTTGCGGACGTTCGATTCACTCATGGTGGAGGCATCTTATAGGCGCGACCGCCTTCCGCGTCGACCGCCCCGGCGGCCCGGCGCGCCTCCCGCTGCGCTGCGGCTCCGCGCCTCCTGCGCGCTACCACGTCTGAGGCACGTCTGAGGCACGTCTGAGGCACGTCTGAGGCACGTCTGAGGCACGTCTGAGGCACGTCTGAGGCACGTCTGAGGCACGTCTGAGGCAGTCGGAGGCACGCCGGTGCCACGTTCGAGCGGCCGCTCGCTCAGAAGCGCATCGTTCCGCTCAGACCGAACTCGTCCAGGCTGCTCTCGAAGCGGCCGCCGTTGACGCTCTGGAGGCTGCGGTAGCCGCTCAGCGCAGCGCCCGATACGGCCTTGAGGCGCCCGTTCCCGCCGTTGTCCAGCGCACCGAAGAACGTGTGCTGAAACGCGGCGGAAATGTCGACCGGCCCGACACGCGCGGTCACCCCGGCCCCGACGCCGATCCGATGGCCGAGGTGGAAATCGAGGTTCAGATCGGCGTCGTCCTGCCCCTTGCTCTCGAAGAAGCCGCCGGCCCGCAGCGCGAGGAGGCCCGGGAGCACGGTGAAGTCGCCGCCGAGCCGGACCCCCAGGACGTCTCGCCATCGGTGCGGGACGTCGGCGTTGGGCGGCACCGTGCCCACGGTCGTGCCGCGCACGGGGATGCCCTTGCGGAACCGGACCTCGATCGCGTCGACCGCGCTGTTGTTGGCCCAGGTGAAGTCGAGCTCCACGTCGAAGAGGTCGTCCACCATCGGGTCGCGGACGCGGGGCCCGGCGGCAGAGGCGAGGCCTGCGCTCGCCGCGCGCCGCGCGTCAGCGCGCGCGCGCGGCCGGTGGTACCGGAGGCCGAGCTTCGCCTCCATGGGGATCGGCATCCTGAGATCGCCCGCGCCCCGCTCCTCGGTGACATTGCACTTCGGCGCCTCGCCCTTGCAGGGGTCCTCGTTTTTGGCCCCGGCCGGCGTCCAGTAGCGAGACTCGATGGTGAGGTCGGTCTTCGCGCGCACGGCGTCCTGCCACTTGAACCATGCGCCCAGATCGAGGTGATCCGTCGCCGCCCAGCGCGCGCCGAGGACGAAGCCGGGGATGAAGAAGTCGCTCGCCTTCGCGCGCGTGCGCAGGTCGCCGTGCGCGTTGAAGTCGTCGCCCCCTTCGGCCGAGAGGGCCTCGCTGAAATTGACGAAATCGATGGCCGCCATGCCCCAGATGAAGCCGGCGCCGATCGAGACCCCCTCCGCCGGGGTGAAGCCGACCGAGAGCGTCGGCATCAACATCAGCGCGTCGAGCGACGTGAGCAGGTAACGCTGGGGCGACGGCTGCATCATGTCGCCGAAGCTCGGGTGCGTGTACCGGAGCGACTCGGGCCATGCCCGCTCGCCGACGCCGTGCGGGCCGAGCACCGCGACGCCGACGGCGAGCGCGTCGCTCAGGCGCAAGGTCGCCGCGAGCTGGGGGTTCGGGAACAGGCCGCCCTCGGCGCACACCTTCGGGTCGGGGCCGCCGTTGCTGCCGGGCGCCGGGATCGCCGTCGTGTAGCTCGGCGGGACGGGTCGCCCGTCCGGGCCGAGCCGCGTGAAGCACTGCGCCAGCTGGATGAAGTGGACGCCGCCGTGGGCGCCGCTCCGCTGCGCGGCGAGCCCCGCCGGGTTGAAGTAGGCGGCGAGCGGATCGTCCGCCCGCGCGACCCACGCCCCGCCGCGGCCGAGCTGGAGCACCCCGATGTCAGGCGAGTCGAGCCCCGAGGACGCGCGCGCCGCGCCGGCGGCCACCATCGCAGCGAACGCGGCGCCCGCGGCGCCGGCAGATCCTCGTCTCATGACCCCCCGTCCCCGCCGCGCGGCGATGCCGGCGGCTCAGGCTCACTTCACCGGAGACGCCTTGAGCGCCGCCTTGCCGTCCTTCACGTAGACCGTGAAGCGCACGCGCGAGCAGTTGTGGCGAGCCACGAGCGCGTCCTTGTTGCGCTGAAGCGTCCCCTTGAACTTCTCGAAGGTGAGCGCGTTCGTGGGCTCCCCGCACTGCTGCTTGACCGACAGGAACTCCTCGTACACGGCGTTCCATTCGGTGAGCTCGTCCGGGTCCGGCGCGCCGTCCTGCCGCGCGGCCGGCGCTTCCGGCGCGCTTGCCGCCTCGGGGAGCGGGTTCGGCGCGGCGGGCGCCCCCGGCGCCCTGGGCGGCGGCGGCGGCGGCGGCGGGCGCCGCGGCGGCGGCGGGCGCCCGGGAGCGCCCGCGGGCTCGAGGGCGGAGATCGCCATCCCCGCGTCCGAGACCTCCTCGATCGCCTCGACCGGCTCCACGGAGTCGCGGGCCGGCGGTGGACCGCTGAGCGGGTGCGAGCCGGGCCGCCGGGTCGGGCCGCGCGGGCTCACCATGGGCTTCGGGTACGACGGGCGCGAGTCGGGGCGCGGCTCGCCGGGGCCGAGCGGCACCGAGAACGCGCTCATCGCCGGCTGCGTCGGGATCGGGCCGAGCACCTGCTCGAGGTCGGCGGCCTTCCGGGGAGCGCCGCCCTTCGCGGCCACCTTCTCGACGCCGTCGTTGATGTCGGCCGCGATCTTCCGGTAGGCGCCGCGGAAGCGGCTCGGCGCCAGCACGTCGACCTCGCCCTTGGAGAAGCGCGTCGCCTCGTTGCGGAAGACATGGAGCGGCCGCGTGTGCTCCAGGAACGAGAGCACGAGGCCGATGGCGGCGGCGCCGAGGACGCCGGCCAGGATCAGCACCGTGGGCACCTCGCTCTTGTCGTCGTTGTTCGCCTTGTCGAGGAAGTTGAGGGGCGAGTCGACCGACGCCGCGAGGCGGCCGACCGCGTAGCCGGCGCCGAGCTCCCACGCCTCGCCGGGCAGCCGCGCGTACACCACGCCGAGGTGCTGGCCGATGACGCGGACCTCCGAGCGCCCCTTCTCGACGTAGTCCTTGTTGTCGTCGAGCAGCTTCAGATCCTGCGTGATCTGGTCGAGGTTCGCCTTGTCGAACCCCTCGGGCGCGCCGGAGGCGACGCGCGCCCCCTCGGCGTAGAAGCCGACGGCGGCGCCTGTGCGCTTCGTGACGGCGCGGGCGAAGGTGTCGTCGATGATCTTGGCGCCGATCACGGCGCCGACCGGCTCGCCGTTGACCTCCTGCTCGACGGGGCGCGCCACGACGCGGAGGATGCGGCCCTTCCAGACCCACGCGTCATCGCGGATCCAGCCGTGGAGAGCGTCGGCGACAAGCGGGTAGCCGCCGAGCTCCCAGTCCTCGCGGTGCTCGAAGTCCACCGACGCCATCACCCGGCCCGTCGCGTCGACGGCCCACACGTGGTCGAACTTGAGCTCCGGCGGCACCTCGGCGGTCGCGCTGCGCAGCGCGGTGCGGGCCTTCTCGCGCAGCTCGGCGCCGGGCTTGGCCTCGGTCGACGACTTGGCGAGCGCCGTCCGCAACGCGGGGTTCAGCGCGACCCGGATGAGCGCGCTGGAGCGCTTCCGGGCGTCATCGTTGAGGAACCACTCGACGGCGCTGGAGTCGGCGCTGAGCGCCTCGCTCATCGCGCGGTGGCTCGAGCGGTTGTAGAGCTGCGCGGCGACGAAGAGGACGAAGACCGCGGCGCCGAGCGCGAGCGCGAGCACCCCGTACCAGAAACGCGACAGCAGCATGGCCTACTTTCCAGCCTCCGCGCTCGGCGCGCCGGACTCACCCACGACGACCGGGTCCTTGATGAACTGCTCGTCCGGTCCGGGCTTCACGACCGCCTCGATGGGCTTCCCGACCGGCTCGCCGTTGAAGTAGCCCTGCAGCGTGTACGTGCCGGCCTCGATCTCCATGGCGAAGTTGCCCTGACGATCCGGGTAGGCGACGGCCACCGCCCTCGGCTCGACGACGATCCACGACCGGACGCTCGGGGCGAGCTGGTCGCGGAGCTCGTATTTGCCGGGTCCCGGCGGTGTCCAGGCGCGGGTCTTGGCGGCGGCGATCTCGACAGGCTGGAGCCCTTTGTTGCCGACGTCGTAGACCTTGTGCGGGAACGGATCCTGGTTCTCGAACTGGATCTGCTGGCCCTCGGCGACGACGATCGTCACGGGGGAGGTGCGGCCGCCCGAGATGACGATCGAGCGCGGCGTCTTGAGCGGCGCGCCCTTCTCGCCCAGCGCGGCGATGCACAGCTCCTTCGGGGCGTAGCCGAAGAGCGCGCGGACATCGGCCCGGACGGTCGGGGACGGCTCGCGGAAGGTGTACCGGTTCGCCTTCGGGTCCTTGGCCTCGTTCCAGACCGGGTTCAGGAGCTTGGGCATGCCCGTCGCCCTGCCCTTGATCGTCACCGCGGCCAGGGCGGCCCCGGGCACGGTGAGGATCGCGAGCGTCAAGGCCAGGCGCCGGACGAAGCGCGAACTGCCGGAGAGGCGGCGCGCGAGGTGGCTTGACGACCCAAACCGCGCTGCGCCGACGAGCGGGCGCCGCTCGTCGTGCTGCGCACCTGCAGATCGAGGGGATCTCGTATCCATCGCAGGGCCGAAGCTACCGGAAGGGGGATGAGAACGGAAACAAAAGCCGGGCCGAGGTTCGCACGCAGACGCCGCACGCAGACGCCGCACGCAGACGCCGCACGCAGACGCCGCACGCAGACGCCGCGCGCCCCGCCCCAGCCGGCACCCACCGGGCTAGGCTCCGCCGTGGCCGGCTGCGTCTACGTCGCCGCGCCCGCGGCCCTGTCCGCCCCCGCGCCTGATGCGGTGTGCCCCATCTTTTGCAGCACCACGCTTCATGCCGCGAGCGGCACGGCGTCGGGCCCCAGGTGGGGCAACCCCCATCCTCCGGTGACCCCACGGTGCGCCAGCCGTGGGCGGCCATGTCGAGGGCATCAAAAAACTGCGGGCCGTATGGACGGCCCGCAGGGGAGAGATGTTCCGTACCGCCGAGGACGTGGGCAGAAGGACTTGAACCCCTAGCATAGCTGCTAGGTGGGAGCCTAAGTACCGCTTCAGGCTTCCCGGTGAATGGTTCCGGGCCTAGCTCACCACGGTATCGTTGTTGGCTCCCTGGTTCTTGCTTACTCGGGATTCAATCGTCCAGCGCCTCACGAAGTCGGCAGAGGGAACAACCATAGGATAGTTCGCTGGGCGGCTCCGTCAACAGCTCGTTCTCACGTTCTCATGTTTTGCGAGTCGCGTTCGTCGCTCGTCGCTTGCCGCTCGCGGTTCGCCGTTCGCCTCGGCCGCACGTGTCTCGTCCGCACGCATCCCCGCATGGTATGGGTAGGGGGGCACGTACGAACTGCGCACGAATTGCGCACGGGTCCTGCACGAGCGCGTGATGCCGTACGGGTAGCCCCGAGCTGGCTGGCGCCTAGCGGGTCGGCGAGCCCGGGTGGGAGAACAGCGCGGCGATGGAGGCATGGACGAGGCCGTTCGATGCCACGATGTTGCCAGTGTGGTAGTTGGGCGGGCCGCTATCGAGTGCGGTGATGACGCCGCCCGCGCCGCGCACGATCGCGCTTCCGGCGGCGACGTCCCACGCATGCAGCCGGCGCTCCCAGTACGCGTCGTAGGTCCCGTCCGCGACCATGCAGAGATCGATGGCCGCGCTGCCGCAACGACGCACGGCCTGAGCGTTGCGCTTGACGGTCATGAAGGCGTCGAAGTTGTTGTCCGGCGCCCTGTCGCGGATCGGCGGGAAGCCGGTCGCTACCATCGCGTGCCGCAATGACGCCGTGGCGCTGACCGCGCATCGCTCGCCGTTGCGGCGCGCCTCTCCGGCGCTCGCCGCCGGCTCCGCCGCGGCGCCGCGCGGCCCTGGCTCGCGCGGCTGGAAGCCCGTCCAGCGGAGCCCGAGCGCGGGCGCGACGACGGCGCCGGCGACGGGCGTGTCGTCCTCCATCAGGCCGACGGACACGCACCAGAACGGATGGCCGTGGACGAAGTTCGTCGTGCCGTCGAGCGGATCGACATACCAGACGAGCCCCCCGCCCGGCGCCGCGCCGCACGCGGCGCTCTGCTCCTCGCCGACGACGGCGACGCCGGGCGTGAGCGCGCCGAGCCGCGCGACGAGCAGCTCCTCGCTCGCCCGGTCGAACTGGGTCACGAGATCGTGCGGCCCCTTCTCCTCCACGCGCAGGCCGCGCGGCCCCGCGCGGAACCCGGCCTGCACGAGCGCGGCTGCCTCCTCGGCGACGCGCAGCGCGATCCCGGAGAGCTCGAGCAGCTCGGCCGACCCGCGCCCGCTCATCGCGCCCCCGCCGACAGCGCGCCGCGGAGCTTCTCGTAGATGCCGCCGAACGCCCCGTTGGACAGGAGCGCGATCGTGTCGCCCTCCCGCGCGTCGCGCGCGATCGCGTCGACGATCGCGTCCACCGAGGCCGCCGCCTCCGCGCGCTGGCCCCCGCGCTCGATGTCGCGCACCAGCCTGTCGAGATCGAGCCGCTCGCCGGCGGCGATGTCCGGGCGCCCGAGCGGCGCCAGCACCACGCGGTCGGCCGCGCCGAAGGCGCGCGCGTAAGGCTCCTGGTGGAGGGCGCGGCACGCGGTCGCGCTGCGCGGCTCGAACACCGCCCACAGCGCGCCGCCCGGGTGCCTCGACCGGAGCGCGCGCAGCGTCTCGTCCACCGCGGTCGGGTGGTGCGCGAAGTCGTCGTAGACGCGGATCCCGCGCGCCTCGAACAGGAGGTCCTGCCGCCGCCGGACGCCCTCGAAGGCGGCGAGCGCCGAGGTCGCGGTCGAGAGCGGCACGCCGAAGCCCTGCGCCGTGGCCGCGATCGCGGCGATGGCGTTGCGCACGTTGTGGTGCCCCGGCATCTTCAGGGCGAAGCGCCCCGCCATGACGCCGCCGGCGTACAGGTCGAACGACTGGCCGCTGGCGTCGGCCTCCACGGGCGCGGCGAGCCAGTGCGGCGGCTTCCCGTGCGTGTCGTCGCCCTCGAGCGCGAACCACGCGACCTCCGCGCGCGCCGATCGCGACACAAGGTCGACGATCCGCGGATCGTGCGCCGCCGCCACGAGGAGCCCGGTCTCCGGGAGCCGCTCGATGAACCCGCGGAACGCCGCCTCGTAGGACGCGGCGTCGGGGTAGATGTCGATGTGGTCGTGCTCCATCGACGTGACGACGCCGACCTCGGGCTGGTAGTGCCAGAACTTCGGCGTCTTTTCGAAGAACGCGGTGTCGTACTCGTCGCCCTCGACGACGAACGGCGTTTTGCGGCGACCTGCGCCCGTCTCGCCGAGGAGCGGCAGGCCGCGGCGGTCGCCCGCCGAGGAGGCGCTCCGGGGCAGCCGGAAGCTCGCCTCGAAGTTCTTCGGCAGGCCGCCGATGAGGAAGCCGGGGTCCCTGCCCGCCTCGTGGAGGATCCACGCGCACATGGAGCTCGTTGTCGTCTTGCCGTGCGTGCCGGCCACGACGAGCGGGGAGCGGCCGGCGAGCATGTGATCCGCGAGCGCGTGCGCCATCGTGGTCACCCGCATGCCCCCCTCGATCGCGGCGCGGGCCTCGGGGTTCGTCGGGCGGCAGACGTTGCCGATGACGACGAGATCGGGCCGAGGGTCGAGGTGCGCGGGATCGAACCCGGTCAGGAGGCGGATGCCCCACCGCTCGAGGGCCGGTCCCATGGGCGGGTAGAACGAGACGTCGGAGCCCGAGACCTCGTGCCCCGCGGCCTTGAAGAGCCCCGCCAGCGCACCCATGCCGGTGCCCGCGACGGCGACGAAGTGGACGTGCATCGCGGCGCAGTGTGCCCGAGCGCCCCGGGGGAGCAAGGGGGCATCCGCGCGAGAGCTCGCCAGACCGTGCTGATCCACGGAGTCGCCGCGCGCCGCGTCCCCGAGGCCTGGAGTCGTGCGCGCGGCCTCGCCGCGGGGAGAAGAGAGCCAGCGCGCCTCGACTCAACATCTCACGCTCCCCGCGCTTACCGGACCTGGCAGACTCCTTGTCTGAACGGTTCATTGAGGAGGCGGCTCGACCGAGAGCGCGGCTCGGCCGAAGAGGCGGCTCGACCGGATCCAAGCAGCCGACTGCCGCGCGATGGGTCGCGTCCACCATCAAGGCGGATCGACGAGCACGAGCGGCCTCAGCCGCTTCAGCGACCGCCGGCCCAGCCCCTTGACCCGGAGCAGGTCGTCGACCTTCCGGAAACGCTTGAGCTTGGCGCGCAGCGCCAGGATCGCCGCCGCCTTCGCTGGGCCGATGCCCGGAAGGCGCAGGAGGTCCGCCTCGGTCGCGAGGTTCAGCACGACCTTTCCATCCGCGGTCACGCCGCCGCCCGCCGCGGCGCCCGCCCCGCCGTCGCCCGGCGGCGGCTCTACGGCTGTGGCCCCCGCGTCGGCGGCAGGCACGGCGGTGGCCTGGGGCGGGGGGCCTCCGGCGGAGGCGAGCGGCGCTGGATCGCCGGCCACCATCGCCAGCCCTGCGGCTGGGTCCGCCGGGCGGGCCGGGTCCGCCGGGCGGGCCGGGAGCAGGCTCAGCGCATGCCCGGAGCCCACGAGCGCCAGCGCGAAGAACCCCGCAACGTAGGCCGCGACCTTGCCGCCCAGCGCGGTCCAGGCCGAGTCCCTCAGCGCTTCCAGCGCCCGCTCCCGCCACGGGCGACCCACCTCGTTGCCTTGCGCTGCATCGGCCGGCCCGGCGGGCGAGCCTGTCCCCTTCGATGTCGCTTGCATCGTGCCGAATCTCCTTTTCGTGCCAAGGACGTCGCCCTCCGCGCACCAGCCGGCGGCGTTCGTCTCCTCGGCGTCGCCGCCAAGCGAGCGGCGTGCCGGCGCGCGTTTGCTTGGAAACCCGAGCAAATCCCGGGTGCCAGGCGCTCCGGGGCCTGGCGCCGCCATGGCGGAGGCGCGCGGCGGGGCCGAAGCGGCGCGGTCGACCTCGCCGCCGGGCGGCCGGGCGCCGTGTCTCGAGCGAGAAGCTCGGCTACCATCAGCGCCCCGGCGCCCGGCGACCGGCGGCATCCGCCACCTGCGCAAGGTGCTCACCACGAGGTCTTATGCCCTACGATCCCCGTCGCTTCGTTGATCCCGGCCCCGCGGGGCGCTCGCGCCGAGGCTTCCTCGGCGGGCTCGTCGCCGGTGCCGCGGGCGCCGCGCTCCTCGGCCCGCGCGCGGCGTTCGCGGAGGCGCCGCTGAGCCTCGCGGCCTCGCCGCCCCCCGGCTTCACGCCGCTCTCCATCCCGGGGAAGATCGTGAAGGTCACGAAGGCGAACTCGATGCAGCCGAACGGCCTCTGGCCCGACGCGTCGGCGGCGAAGATGATGCTCGAGCGGGCCATGGCCGAGCTCACCGGGAAGGCCGACCTCGGGGACGCCTTCGCGCGGTTCGTCCACAAGGACGACCGCGTGGCGATCAAGACCAACGGGATCGCCGGCCAGAAGGGGGCGACCATGGCCACCAACAAGGAGCTCGTGGTCGAGATCGTGCGCGGGGTGCTCGCGGCGGGCGTCCCCGCGGAGAACGTGGAGATCTTCGAGCAGTACCCGTCCTTCCTCGCCGGCACCCGCTGCGCCGACCGCAGCGCCAAGCCCGCGGCCGAGTTCCCGGCCGGGATCCGCGCCGCGGTTCACGAGAACAAGGACGCGGTGATGCAGAGCATCTCGGTCTGCGGCATCCCCACGAAGTTCGTGCGCCCGTTCACCGAGGCGACGGCGGTGATCAACGTCTCGCTGATCAAGGACCACTCGATCTGCGGCTATACCGGCTGCCTCAAGAACATCACCCACGGCGCGACCATCAACCCGCACTCCTTCCACGAGCACACAGCGAGCCCGCAGATCGCGGAGCTCTACGGGCAGGACGTCGTGAAGAGCCGTGTCCGCCTGCACATCACGGACGGCTTCAAGCTCATCTACGACCAGGGCCCGCTCGACAAGAACCCGAAGCGGCGCGTCCTCCACGAGTCGGTCTACGCGACGACGGATCCGGTCGCCATGGACGTGATCGGTTGGGGCGTTGTCGAGACGTGGCGCAAGGAGAACGGGCTGCCCACGCTGAAAGAGGCGAGCCGTGAACCTTCGTACATCCGCATCGCGGGTGAGCTCGGGCTGGGCATCTTCGACAAGAATAAAATCGCGATGCGCGAGGTCGGATTGTAGCGGCGCCGCGGGACCCGCCCGCGTGACCGCCGTCGATGAGATCGCTCGCCGAGGCTCGTGTTGCCCATGTCCTGCTCCAGGCCGACTGCGCGCTCGTCCACACGCCGGGGGATCGCGTCGGCGGTCCCGCTCCTCGCGTCCCTCGCGCTCCTCGCCTGCGGCAGCGCGCCCCCGACGAGGCCCCCGGGATCGCCTCCGACGCCGGCGTCGGTCACCCGCGAAAACCCGGGGGGCGACGCGGCCGACCCTGAGCGGGCCGCGCTCGAGCGGCTGCTTGTCGAGCCCTGGGGGAGGCAGCAGGACCGGTTCAAAACGCTCGACGTGCCCCTCGTCGACTGGAAGAGCTGGCGCAGGGTGCGGATCTTGACCTACCCGACGCGCGCGACCTTCCGGTACGGCGACGAGCACTACGCCGCCCTGTCGCTCCTCTACACGGACACCTCGGGGCCGAGCGATCCCGACAGCTGCCTCGACGAGTTCTGGACCAAGACCGCGCCGCTCGCCGACGGTTATGGCGTGCGGCTCGGGGAGGCGCAGATCATCCGGACGACGCAGGAGATCGACGGCGAGGTGCGGCCGCTCGTGTTCAAGGTCCTCCAGGGCAGCGTCGAGTCGGTGCTCGCGAGCGACGAGTACGTCGGAGCGATCGCCGTCTACGAGTCGTGGCCAGGGACGTGCCTCGTGGCCGCGATGGCGGTCAAGGCGAGCCAGCACCCCGAGCTCGCGCGCCGGGTGCGCGACCGCTGGATCGACGAGGGCGCCCCGAAGCTCAGGTGGACCTCCCGCATCACCGAGGCGCCCGCCACCAGCGCGCGGTAGCGCCGCCGTCGCGAAGATCGCAGCGACGCCCGTCGCGGCGATCTTCGCGACGGCGGCGTGGCGCCCCGCGGGATCAAGGTCCCGTCGGCCCCTCGCTCTCTGCGGCCTCCAGCGACCACGGCGCGCCCTGAGCCACGCTGTGGCAAACGACGGAGACGGCCCCGATGAGCAGGGCGATGGCGACCATCCAGGGGACCCGGAGCGGCGGCAGGACGCTGCTGTCCAGCACGACCTCGCTCTGCCGGTCGCACGATGCGGGAGCGGGCTCGACGACCGCGCCTGGCGACGTGGTGCTGCCGAGATCGTTCGCCGGCTTCGCCAGCATGGCGGCCATGGTCGTCTGATCCATCGCGCAGCGAAGCGGGGCCGCGACCGCGCCCACATCGCTCCGCTTCACGATGGCGCTCCGCTCGGACGGCGGCGGGATGGGGAACGCCGGCAGCGACTCCGGCGACTTCAGGGAGACCGGCATCTGCACGAGCGCGGAGAACGCTTCCATCATCTCCCTGCCCGACTGGAACCGCGCGTCGGGATCGAACTCGAACGTCCTGGCGAAGAACGCGTCGATCCCGGGCGGGAGCTCCGGCGCGAGCGCGGACGCCTTCGGGAACGACGTCTGGCAGATGTGCCTGACGAGCTCATTGATGTTGGCGCCCGCGAAAGGACACTGGCCGGTGATCGCGCGGTAGAGGATCACCGCCATCGACCAGAGATCGCTCCTGTAATCGACCTGCTTGGGCGCCATGGTCTGCTCGGGGCTCATGTACCTGGGCGTCCCGAGGACCATGCCCGTCTTCGTGATCCGATCGCGCGAGCAGGACGACTTCGCGACGCCGAAATCGACGACCTTGACCAGATCGTCGCCGGCCGAAGATGTGATGAAGATGTTCCCCGGCTTCAGATCCCGGTGGATCACCCCCGCGGCGTGGATCGCGTCGAGGGCTTTGCCGAGCTGCGTGAACAAGGTCGTCGCCTGCGCGAGCGGGAGCCGCTCCTCGCGCTCGAGGCGACGATTCAAGTCCTCTCCCTCGAGGTACTCCATCACGATGAACGCGCAGCCGCGATCGACGCCGTAATCGTAGGTCTCGACGACGTAGGGGCTCCGGACACGCGCGGACGCGCGCGCCTCGCGCTCGAAGCGGGCGATGAGCTCCGGCTCCGTCGCCGCGAAGCTCCGGATGAACTTGATGACGACCCGCCGTCTGAGCTTGATATCGAAGCCCAGCCACAGATCACCCATCCCACCGCCGCCGAGCCTGCGCTCGAGGCGGTACTTGTCCATGATGGCACGACCTTCAGCAGTCTCCTGCATGGCTCCGCACCTGCCACCCAATGCTCTAGCCTGGGACAAGTGATCACCCGATTCCTGTCGAAGGGTCCACCCCAGATACTACGCCTGATCAAACTATAGAGCAATCCGTCCGGACGGTGAGCTGAAAACGTCCCGAAATAGAGCGCAGCTCACAGAGAATGAGCGTATCGCGCCGAAACGCTCGTGGCGCTCGTGTGACTTGATGTGACTTGATGTGACTTGAGGTGAATCGATGTCTGTCGAGGTACGGCAGACTGCGATTATAGAATGTCGAAGGGGTAGGCGCGATCCGCATACGCTCGCACCGCGATGGCCTTGCGCAGCTCGTCGTCGTTCTTCTGGAAGTCAGCGACGTGCTGCCTCAGCCGCTTCTGCGCGATGCCGGTGAACACGGTCGTGAGATCGATCTCCCTCCGTGCCCCGTCCTCCCCGCGCCGCTCGATGGCCCGGGTCGTGCGCGAGATGCACGCGGCCATGCAGTAGAGGTCCATGGCCATCTCCGCGATGCGGCGCTGCGCATACTGCATCTCCGCGATCTCCCGCCCGTGCTTCCTGAGCATGTCCTCGCTGTGGGTGGCGAGCTCGGCGGTGCAGTCCTCGAAGATCACCGCCTCCCGGCTGAGCAGCGGGTGCGCCTTCGACATCCGCTCGCGCCCGAGCACCGAGCGCGCCTTGCGGAGCGCGAAGTCGCTGAGCAGCCCGAAGCCCTTGATGGGCTCTCGCATCGCCTTCGCGACGTCGGCGAGCGCCTTGCCCGGGCCGCTCATCCCGGAGAGCGCCATGAAGCAGCGCAAGATCTCGTTCGTCCCCTCGAAGATCATGTTGATCCGCGCGTCGCGCAGGTGCCGCTCGTAGGGGTACTCCTCCATGTAGCCGATGCCGGCCGCGATCTGGAGCGTCTCGTTGACCACGAACCACAGGGTCTCGCTCCCCATGACCTTGCAGATCGCGCTCTCGATCGAGAAGTCGGGGACCTTGGCGTCGACGAGGCTCGCCGTCAGGTAGGTGACGGACTCGAGCGCGTATGTGTGCGCCAGCATCGTCGCGATCTTGTCCTTGATGAGCCCGAAGTCGCCGATGCTCCGGCCGAACGCGCGCCGCTCCTGGACCCGGTCGAGCGCCATCCGGATCAGCGTGTTGCACGCGCCCACGCACCCCGCCGAGAGCCCGAGGCGCCCGTTGTTGAGCACCTCGACGGCGACCTTGAAGCCCTTGCCGACCTCGCCCAGCACGTTCTCGCGCGGCACCCGCACGTCGTCGAAGAAGAGCTCCGTCGTCGACGAGCCCCGGATACCGAGCTTCTGCTCGTTCGGCCCGTTCTTCACGCCCATGCCCCGCTCCACGATGAAGGCGGTGAGCTTCGGCTTCTTCCCCTCCTCGAGCGCGGAGGTCCGGGCGAACACCGTGAAGACGTCGGCGATGCCGCCGTTCGTGATCCAGATCTTCGACCCGTTCAGGGTGTAATACGAGCCGTCGGGCGACACCTCGGCGCGGGTCCTGATCGCCGCGGCGTCCGAGCCGGCGCCCGGCTCCGTCAGCGCGAAGGCCGCCATCCACTCGCCGGTCGCGAGCTTCGGGAGATAGCGTTGCTTTTGGTCCTCCGTCCCGAAGAGCTGGATCGCCTTGAAGCCGATCGACTGGTGTGCGCCGAGGGTGACGGCGATCGACGCGTCGAGCCCGCCGATCTCCTGCATCACGCGCGCATACGCCATGTTGCTGAGGTTGACGCCGCCGTGCTCGGCCGAGATCTGCAGGCCCATCAAGCCGAGCCGCTTCATCTCGGCCAAGAGGCCGGGATCGATGGTGTGCTCCCGGTCGATCCGGCCGCTGTCGACGCTCGACGCGAAGAACCTCCGCACGCTGTCGAGCATCATCGACGTCGTCTCCCGATCCTCGGCGGGCATCTCGGGATACGGGAAGATGATGTCCTCGGCGATGATGCCGTGGAAGAGGGCCTTCATGAAGCTCTGCTCGATCGTGGGAGGCATCGGACCGTCCTTTCCGGGCGCAGGCCGCTCGGCCTCCACGGGAGCGCGCGGCGCGCCCGGCCTGCTCAGTGGGTTTTTCGCGGAGTCCGTACGGACTCCGCCGGGCTCTCGTCCTTCACGGGCCCCCCGGCCTCGTCCACGCCCGCGGGCAGGGGCCCGCCCCGCGCGCTCGACGAGGGCGGCGGGGCAGCGCCTCGCGCGCTCGATGACGGCGGTGGGGAAGCGCCGCGCGCGCTCGACGAGGACGGCGGGGCAGCGCTCCCGTCCCGCGCCGGCGCGCTGGACGCCGGGACGGGCGTGGGCGTGGCGGGACGCGTGGGGTGCGGCGTGACCGTCGGCGGCGCAGGTGTGTGCCCGGCGCGATCGCTCTCGCGCTGCCACGGGTACTTGATGCGCCCGTGGTACATGTTGACCAGCGTCGACGCCATCCGGCTCGTCATGATGCGCAGGTCCTCGATCGTCAGCCCAGATTGATCGAGCTGGCCGGACGCGAGCTTCGAGAACATCACCCGCTGGATCATCTCCTCGAACTTCTTGTGCTCGGGCGGCCAGATGGTCCGCGACGCCGCCTCGATCGAGTCGACGAGCATCAGGATGGCCGTCTCCTTCGTCTGCGGCTTCATGCCGGGGTAGCGGAAGTGCTCCTGCGTCAGATCCTTCGGGTTCCCGTGCTCGACGCACTTGTGCCAGAAATACTCGACGACCTGCGTGCCGTGGTGGGTGTACGCGAACTCGACCACCGGCTCGGGGATGTTGCCCTCGCGCAGGATCTTCGTACCCATCACCACGTGCGCCATGATCGCGTCGGCGCTCACCTCCGGCTCGAGATCCTCGTGCGGCGATCGCTCGCCGGGCGCGAGGTTCTCGATGAAGTACTTCGGCTGCACCGTCTTGCCGAGGTCGTGGTAGTAGGCGCCCACGCGCGTCAGCAGGGCGTCGGCGCCGATCGCCGCGGCCGAGGCCTCGGCGAGGTTCGCCATCGCGCGCGCGTGCTCCCAGCTGCCCGGCGCCTCCGCCGCCATCTTCTTGAGCAGCGGCTGCTCGAGGTCGGTGAGATCGAGCAGCTTGTCGCGGGGCACGTGCCCCATCGCCCGCTCGGCCGGCTCCCGGAGGCTCCGACCGAGCATGCCGACGAGCAGCCCCCCGCCGATGCAGGCCAGCACGTTGGACCCGAGCCAGCGCTTCAGATCGGCGCCGAGATCGAAGCTCCCCTCGAACAGCACGGTCAGCGCGATGAACCCGATCGCGCCGGCGACGCCCGCCAGGCTGCACGCGACGAGCAGCTGCCTGGAGCCCTTGCGCTTGAAGAAGAACATCGTCGCGGCGATGCCGCGCACGAGCAGCACCGACAGGAGGACCACGTCGAACCGGAGCAGCGATGACGCGATGAACGCCACGCCGACCTCGACGAGGAACGCGGTCCGCCGATCGAACGCGATCGCCACCCAGAGCGGGAGCGCCGCGACCGGCATCCAGAACTCGGGCAGCGCCGTGAAGAGAAGGAGGGCCTTCGCGACGATCAGCGAGCCCGTCATCAGGACGAACATGCCCACCTGCGTACGGAGCAGCCGCACCCGGTTCTGCCCGAAGCGGCGCAGGTAGACCGTCAACATCAGGCAGACGATGAGGTAGATGGCGTACATGCTCGCGACGCGCGCGCCGAGCCCGGGCCGCCGCATGCGCCGCACCGTCTCGTACGCCATCGCGGCGTCGTGATCCTCGTTGTGCTCCGAGAGGACCGTGCCGCGCGGCACGATGACGCGCCGGTGCTCGTACGAGAGCGTGAAGCTCCCGTCGTGCGTGTCGCGCACGATCCGCGGCCCGTACGGGACCCGCAGCGTCACGGGCGCGGGCTTGCCCATCTCGGGGCTGAGCGCAGGGATGAAGAGCTCGCCCACGCCGAGCACGGCGAAGCACGCCGCGAAGAGGGCGCTCAAGACGAAGCCGGCGAGGGGACCTGCCCGGATACGCGTGCGCAGCATGGAACCGCTCGGTCTCGTCCGCTGGGTGCAGCCTGAGAAACGGTTGACAGGGCACGCTCGCGCGTCTCCCCGCCGCCACCGGACGACCGCGGGGGCCGCCGATGTCGATGTGTAGGCGGGACCCTAGCAAAGAAGCGAGGCCGAGTCAGCGGCGCGCGGAGCACGGCCCCCGGCGCGCCGATCCCCTGACGGCCTCCGTTCTCCCCGCTCCCCCGGTTCCCTCGGAGCCCTCTGTCCCCCATGGTTCCCGCTGACGCCCTACCTACCTACCCGCGCGCGGGGCGGCCGCCTGGAAGCCGACCCCCGGAGCCGAATGTCGACGCCGGTGCGCCGTCCAACGCCGGCGCGCGCTCGCCGGTCCAGCCGGCGTTGGAGGAGCGCGACGCGCCGGACCACCCTCGCGATGTTCCAATTGCTCCTGGAAAACATCGATTCGAGCAGACAATTGCCGTTCGGCGCAAAAGTTGCTACCCACAGGAAATGTCCCCGCTGCGCATGCTGCTCGAACGCCGCAGGAGCGTGGTGATCATGGGGGTCCTGAACCGCACGCCGGACTCGTTCTCCGATGGCGGTCGCTTCGCGGATGAAGAGACGGCTCTCGCGCAGATCGATGCGATGCTCTCCGAGGGGGCAGACATGATCGACATCGGCGCGGAGTCGACGCGGCCGGGCGCGCAGCCCGTGCCGGACGACGAGCAGATCGCGCGCATCGGCGGGAGCGTGCGCGACGCGGTGAGGAGGGGAGCCGTGGTCTCCATCGACACGACGTCTCCCGCCGTCGCGGCGCGCGCGCTCGACGACGGCGCGGCCGTCGTCAACTCGATCTCGCTCGACAGCGCGGCGGAGCTCGGCGCGCTCTGCGCGCGGCGCGGGGCGTCGCTCGTGCTCATGCACAGCCGCGGCCCGATGTCGTCGATGGCCGGCTTCTCCGCGTACCCCGACGACGCTTACGGCGACGTCGTGGCGGACGTGGCGCGCGAGTGGTCGAGCGCCGCGGCGCGGGCGATCGAGGCAGGCCTGCCGGAGGGCGAGCTCGTCCTCGACCCGGGCCTCGGCTTCGCCAAGAACGCGCGGCAGTCGCTCGAGCTGTGCGCCAGGCTGCACGAGCTGTGCGCCCTCGGCTTTCCGGTGCTCGTCGGGCCGAGCCGCAAGTCGTTCCTGGCGCGGGCCGCGGCCTCGGAGGTCGCGGCGCGGGGCGACCGCGGGGAAGCCGAGCTCGCGCCGCCCGCGGACCGGCTCGGCGGCACCGTCGCCGCGACGCTCGCGTGCGCCGCGCGCGGCGCCGCGGCCGTCCGTGTCCACGACATCCGCCCTGTGCGGCAGGCCCTCGACGTGATGCGCGCGATCGAGCGCGCGGGCGCCGGCGGCCGGCGGCGCCCCGATGCACCCCTCGCCCAGGGGGCGCGCGGCGATGGTTGAAGGGTTCCTCCGCCTCTTCTCGGCGAGGCCGGTGACGCAGGTCATCCGGGACCTCGTCGACATCTTCATCGTCGCCTACGTCGTGTATCGCGCGCTCCTCGTGCTGCGCGGCACCCGCGCGATGCAGATGGGCCTCGGGCTCGGCATCGTCTTCCTGATCTATCTCGGGGCGAAGATCTTCGGCCTGACGACGCTCCTCAACCTCCTCTCCTGGCTCCTCTCCTCGATCATCCTCATCGTGGTCGTCGTCTTCCAGAACGACATCCGACGCGCCCTCATCCGCGTGGGCGGGAGCAACTGGTTCACGAGCGGCCGCGAGCAACAGTCGCGCGTCATCGACGAGGTGGTCGCCGCCGCGACCGAGCTCGCCCGCCACCGCATGGGCGCGATCATCGCCTTCGAGCAGGACGCCAACGTGCTGGAGTTCGTGAAGAGCGAGGGGATCCACATCGATTCGGTCGTGACCCGGGAGCTGCTCGTCTCGCTGTTCGTCCCCGAGTCGGTGAACAAGCTGCACGACGGCGCGGTGCTGATCCGCGATCTCAAGATCGCGCGCGCCGGCGTCTTCTTCCCGATGCCGGAGACAAAGATCCTCGACGCCAGCCTCGGCTCTCGCCACCGCGCCGCGCTCGGGATCACCGAGGAGACCGACGCGGTCGTGGTCGTCGTCAGCGAGGAGCGCGGCACGATCAGCTTCTGCTTCAGCGGCAACATCGTCTCGAACCTCGATGGCCAGTCGCTGCGGCACGCGCTGCTCGGGCTCTTCGGCCGCTCGTCGCGCAGGCGACGCTTCGCCAAGAAGGTCGCCCAGGTCGGCCGCACGAGCCTCCCGACGCCGCCGGCGCGCAGCCCCGCGGTGGGCGCGGCGCCAGGCGCCGCCGGGCAGGCGCACGAGCCCGGCAAGCCCGCCGCCGCGAAGCCCGCGCCGATCGAGGCCAAGTCCGTGGCGCCGGTCTCGAAGACGTCCTCGATGATCAAGGCGGCCGCGGACCCCGACGCGCGGCCTATGGCGCGGATGTCGACCTCCACCCCGATGCGCTCGGGCGCCGAGGCGCGGGCCGCGAGCGGTTCCAGCGCCGACCTGCGCGCCGCGGCCGGGGCCGGCGCCGAGGCGCGGAGCCCGGGGGGAGCGGCCGCGCAGCAGGACGCGGATCGCCCGTCCGAGCGCGGCCGGCCGGCCATGGTCGATGTCCCCGGGGCGGCCGCGACCGACTCTCCCGTCCCGTCGCAGCGCACCTTCGTTCCGACGGGGCAGGTCGCGCCGACCGCCGCACCCAAGGGGAGCGCGGAGGGGATGCCCCCGCGAGATGAGCCATGACGCTTGCCGGCATCCGCGAGGCGCTCCGCTCGGCGCTGCTCGACAACCTCGGCCTCAAGCTGCTCTCGATCACCTTCGCGCTGTGCCTCTACGCCTTCATCCACGGCGCGGAGAACGCGCAGCGCACGCTGATGCTCAGCGTCGTCTCGATCCTCCCGCCCGAGTCGAGCAACCGCCAGCTCATGACCCAGATCCCGAACGAGGTGGCGGTCACGGTGCGGGGCTCGCGCACGCAGCTCGACGACCTGCGCGCCGAGAGCCTCGGGACGCTGCGGCTCGACCTGCGCAACGGCACGGTGACGCACATCGATCTCGACGCCTCGATGTTTCACGTGCCGGCCGGGCTGGTGGTCGAGCAGATGTACCCGTCGACGATCGAGCTCGGCTGGGACGACGTCGTCACGCGTGCGGTCCCGGTTCACGTGCCCCGCACGGGGGACGCCGCGCAAGGGTTCCTCGTGAAGGGCACGATCTCGGTCGAGCCGCCGATGCTCAGCGCCCGCGGCCCGCGCTCGGTCGTCGACGTGATGCAGCTCGCGCGCACCGCGCCGTTCGACATCAGCGGGCTCACGGAGGGCACCTACCAGCGGCAGCTGGCGCTCGAGCGGCCGCCGAAGCTCGTGACGTACAGCGTCGAGAGCGTGATGGCGACGCTCGAGATCGGGCGCGAGCTCGCCACGCGGACGTTCGAGCGCAAGGTCGAGGTGGTCGGTATCCCGCGCGCGACGGTCGCGCCGGCCGTGGTGCAGGTGAGGATCACGGGGACGCCCGAGGACGTGGGCGCCGTCAACGCCGACGCGATCGTGGCGCGCGTGGAGCCCAAGGCGGCGAACCTGGATCTGAGCCAGCCGGGCAGCGATTTCCTCGACGTGCTCGTCGACGTCCCGCGGGTCACCGCGGAGGTCAACCCGTCGAAGGTCATGGTGAAGTGGTGAGCGCGGCGCGCTGACGCTCCGCCGCCGCGGACGTCAGCGCGAGGGGACGACGAGCTCGCCCCGCGCGATCCGCGCGGACAGCGCGCTCACCCGCGCCTTCGTCGCGTCCGGGATCCCCGCCGCGTGCGGGCCTTCGCTCACGTAGCCGACGCCGCCCTCGGCCAGGCCGAACGACGAGACGCCGCCCTCGAAGCGACCCTCCACGAGCGCGCGGATCACCTCGAAGACCGCCACGTCGGCGCGCTTGATCATGCTGGTCAGCACCGTCCCCGGCATCTCGTCGTGCTGGTCCCTGTCGACGCCTATCGCCTTGACGCCCATGTCGCGCGCCGCCTCGAGCACGCCGTGACCCGTCGCTCCGGCGACGTGGAAGAGGACGTCGGCGCCCGCCGCCGCCTGGCTCACCGCGAGCGCCTTGCCCTTCACCGGATCGCGGAACGCGTCGGGCGTCGTCCCGGCGTAGGCGACGCTGACGTCGCACGCGGGGCAGACCTCTCGCACGCCAGCGCGGTAGCCCGCCTCGAACTTGTGGACGAGCGGGATGTCCATGCCGCCGATGAAGCCGACGCGCCCCGTCGCCGTCGTGAGCCCGGCGACGGCGCCGACCAGGAAGGAGCCTTCTTCCTCGCGAAAGGTGAGGCCAGCGAGGTTCTCCGGCGGGGCGCCGGCCGGCGGCGGCGCGTAGTCGAGGCACGCGAAGCGGGTGGCCGGGAACGCGCGCGCGACGATCTCGGCGTCGGTCGAGAAGATGAAGCCGACGCCGATCACCAGATCGAAGCCGCGCGCCGCGAACAGCCGCATCGCCGCTTCGCGATCCTCCGCGCCGCTCGGCTCGAGCACCTCGGTGGCCACCCCGAGCTCGCGCGCGGCGCGGGCGAGCCCGAGGTCCGCCGCGTCGTTGAAGCTCTTGTCACCGCGCCCGCCGACGTCGAAGACGAGGCCCACGCGGACGGGCGCGCGCTCGCCCTCGGCCCGGGGCGCCTCGCCGCGCGCGGGAAGGAGCAGCGACAGGGCGGCGAGGGCCGCGACGACGGCGGTGGCACGGCGGAGCGACAGCGCGGCGGGCATGGAGCGAGCAGATCGAATCGAGCAGATCGAGCGGACGACAGCGGCGCGCCGCTCGGCTGCTCAGCCGGGCGGGCGCTCGCCGCCGGCGTCCCGGGACAGCCCGAGCTCGCCGAGCAGCGCGCGCAGCTTCTCGGGCCCGCGCTTGGGATCGGCAAGCTTGACGATGGCGTAGCGCTCCTCCTCGGTCAGCTCCGCCAGGCGGTCGAGCGCGCCCTCATCGAGCGCGCCGTCCGGGCCGAGCCGATCGCGCAGGCGCGCGCTGACGCTCTCGCGGTCCCAGGCCGCGCGGCGCACCGGCGCGCCTGCGAGCGGGGCGAGCGTGACCCCGGCGCGCGCCGCGAAGCCGCGGAGCACCTCGGCGTACACCGCGACGTCCTCGTCCGTGTCGACCGGCAGGTGACACAGCGCGAGCCGCTCCGCGCGGGAGAGCGCCTGCCACCCCGCGAGCGAGATCTTGAGCTCGGCGAGGTCCAGCTTCCGCCGCACCGAGAGGGGCACACAGTCGAGCGAGGCGTGGACCTCGCCCTCGAGCGCGAACTGCCTGTACATGGCGCCATCCTATACCCGCACCCCGCGCTCCGGGCGCCCCGCGAGCCGAGGTCGCGCCCGGGATGGGATGCGCGGCGCTGTTGCGCTAGCCTGCCGACGTGCGCCGCTCCGGGCCCCTCACGACGCAGCTCTCGCTGCTCGCGCTCCTCGCGTCGCTGGCCCCCAGCGCACGCGGCCAGATCGCCCCGGTCGCGCCGCCGGCGGCGCCCGTGCAGCTCGATCGCGTCGTCGTGCGCTGGCACGCGCCGGAGACGGGCGGCGTGCGACGGCCTCAGTTCATCTTCGAGCGAGAGCTCGCCTTCGAGGCGCGCCTCGAGGCGCTGGCGGATCCCGACGCGGAGCCTGGCCTCTACCGGGACAGGCACGTCCGTGCCGCGCTCGACCGGCACATCGCGGAGACGCTGCTCGCCAGCTTGCCGATCTCGCCGGCGCCGACCTCGGCAGAGGTGGCGAAGCGGGCCGAGGCCGCCCGGATCGCGCTGGAGCAGCGCGCTCGCGGTCGCGCGCGCCTCCTCGCCGCGGCGGCCGCCGAGGGGATGAGCTCCGACGAGCTCGACGCTCTGCTGCGCCGTCAGGCGCGCGCGAGCTTGTACCTGGACCGCATGGTCGCGCCGATGCTCGAGCCGACCGATTTCGAGCTCAAGATCGTCCTGCGCTCCGGCGCCACGCCGTTCAAGGATCAGCGCTACGAGGACGTCGCCCCGGCGCTGAAGCGCTGGTATGTCGGGCAGCGGCTCGCCCAAGCGCTCGACGCGTACTACCAGAACGCGCGGGCCCGGGTCTCCTTGAGCATCGTGTCCGCTCGCTGAGCCGTGGCGAGCGCGCGAGCGCGCGAGCCAAGCAACGGACGGGGAGTCGCGCCTCGTTTTCCGCCTTTCGGCAGGCGACGGGCGCGGGATCAACCCACGATCTCGAGCGCCGTGCCGCTCGCCATGGCGAGGAGCCGGTGAGCCGCCGCCGGGTACCTGCGCGGCCGAGCGGCACGAGAGCAGAAGTCCATCACGCGGGCCGATTCCACCTCTCGATATCGAAGGACAGCACCAGACCTCGTGAAGATGGCTCGCAAAGAGTTTTTACACGGATGGCGGAGACCTTTTTCATCTCAGGCGCCTCTGGCGGTGAGCAGGCGGGATCGCGCCGCAGCCGCGGTCGGGGTGCGTGGCGGCCACGCCGAAGCAGATGGGATGTCCGGGGGGGCGACACCGCAACGCCCTTCCTGGACAAGAACGCGTCCACCCGCTGAACTGCAATCGAGATTGACCCGCTCCGGATCTGCGTCGATCGGTGCCTCGTTGCAACGCGTTGCGTTATTGCTCGCCTGAGGGCGATCTGCCGGCGCGGCCGCGCGCTGCGCTCTAGCCCTGCGCGTGCGCGCAGGATCCGCGCGCTAGCGCGGCGCGTTCGGCGCGCCGGCCAGCGTCAATGAGGCTCATCGGGGCGCGGGCTCGCCTGGAGCTCAACCTAGGAGAGAGAGGCGAGCACCGAGGCAACGCCTTCCCTGGTCTCCGACGTGAAAAGCCAGGTTCGAGGTCCCGAAACACGCGGCGCTCCATCGCGCGCCGTGGCGCCACAGCGCCGCGAAAGCGTGCCTTGCCGCGGCTCGTCAACGCAGCCTCCCTGTCCGTGTCACGCGCGCGGCGCGCACCCGGTAACGCACCCGGAGCACACGTGAATTCTTCTGGCAACACTTCAGCCAGCGCGAGCCTGTTTTTGGTGCAATGCGTCATCCCAAGCCCCCTGCTCCTGGCCCGAGGGAGAGAGCGGGTCCTGCTTAATCAAGTGATTTCGATTACTTAATAATGACGCGACGCAGAAAGTGACAAACTGCTGAAGACGGTTCGGAGACCTTTGACATGAACAGAACGTTCCTGTTAACTGTGCCCCCCGCGGGCCCCGCATGTGTGGCAGCGGGTGGCTCTACACCCACAGAGTCAACTTAGATTCTCTTGACAGGCCGCTTCCTCTGCCGCGCTTGGCCATCAGGCCGAATCACCTCCCATCACCCCAAGCACACTCCCAGAGAATGGATAGGAGCGTCGTTCGATGACATCACTTATGAGAGACAGGTCGTCGGTCCCCAGCAAGCGAATCGCGGGTCGGCGCGCCGCTGTCCGAGCCCTCGGGCTGCTTTCCGTCTCCGCCCTTTGCCTCACGGCGGCGCCGCGGTCGGCTCACGCGGTGGGGAGCGAGAATTTTGAGTGGCACTGGTACTCACGCCTCGGCATGGCGTGGTCCCCGGTCTACGGGCAGAACGTCCAGGGCGCGTCCCTGAACCTGCTCGGGTTCGGCATCGGCGGCCGCTACGAAGAGGGCGATTACTCCGAGCCGTCGTTCGTCGCGCACGTGGTGAAGGGCGCGACGCCGGATGACTTCTACGTGAAGTCCGAGATGACCTTCGCCATCTGGAACCAGTACGGCGGGCCGTTCATGCAGCCCTCGTCGAACGGTGGCCAGTCGATCACGGTGCAGTTCAACCAGGCGTACATCGAGGCCGGCAACTTCCTCGTCCCGGGCCTCAGCGTCTGGGGCGGCGCGAAGTTCTTCCGCGAGCAGTACGCGCCCATCGGCGACTACTTCTACCTCGACGACCTCAGCGGCCAGGGCGGCGGTATCAAGTACGGCGGTCTGCAGCTCGCGATCCTCGGGTATCGCGGCTTTGGAGCCACCACCCCCCCCTACAACGTCGACGTGAACGGCGACGCGCCGGGCGGGGGCCTCGAGCGCTTCCGCACCATCTTCGCCGGTAACTACAAGGCGGAGTTCGGCGGCGAGGCCAAGCACCACGTCAAGGTCCACGGCGAGTTCCATGTCCTGCCGGCCGCGAAGCTGAGCGAGGGGTGGGCGGTGCCCGACAACGCGCCGGCGGACTTCGGCGGCGTCATCGGCGCGAAGCTCCACCTCGGCCTCGGCCAGGGCAACTGGAGCGACACGGCGGTGCGCTTCGGCACCGGCATCGCCAACGGCGCCGCCGGCGGCGCGAAGACGTACCAGACCTGGGGCAACCCGAACGACGAAGGCACCTACTCGGGCTCCTTCGGCGTCGAAGCGGTCGAGCACCTCGGCTTCCGGATCGGCGACGCCGCCGCGCTGGAAGGCCTCGCCACCTTCCACTACACGAAGGCGGCGTACGAGGCGCCCGATGGCGCTGCGCCCGTGATTGGCGGCCCCCACGAGAAGCAGATGGACTTCTCGGTCCAGGCGAACGCCACGATCTTCGCGCACAAGAACTTCCACCCCGTCGTCGAGGCCTCGTTCCAGGGGCGCAAGGACGGCGACCTCGACATGGGCACCGCGATCAAGTTCTCGGTCGTCCCGACCCTCGTGCCGACGGGCGAGCTGAGCACCGGCGCGCGGCCGCACTTCAAGCTCATCTACTCGATGGCCATCTACAACGACGCGGCGAAGGAGCAGGCGCTGTCCGGCTACCTGCAGCGGGTTGGCGCCTCGGCGAACACCGGGTCGAACATCGGCCAGTACATCGGCGCGCGCACCGACTGGTACTTCTAGACCGCTCGGCGCTCGAAGCCGCCGCTCCCCTCCGTTCCCATCCCACCCTCAGGCCAGCGCCCCGGCGCCGCGATCGCGGCGCCGGCGGCGCGCCCTCACGCCGTGTCGCTGCGCGACTCGCTCGCGATCTCCTGCGAGGCAGGCCCGGCATCGTCATCGGCCGGCCCATGGGCCTCGTGGTAGTGGTGCGCGAACGACCGCGCCGCGCGGCGCGCCTTCAGGAACTCCGCGAACGCCGTCAGCGTGTCGAGATCCCGCGGGCCGAGCGCCTCGGCAATGTCGCGGAGGTTCTTCCGCAGGCTCTCCACGCTCTTGCCGCCGCGGCGGGGCTCCCGCGTCTCCTCACGCTCGCGCTCGCGCTCGCGCTCGCGCTCGCGCTCGCGCGCCGGCGCCTCCACCGCAGGTGCTGCCGGGACGGCCGCCTCCGGGCGGGCCGGCACCTCCGGCACCCAGAGCGGGCGAGGGACCGGGTTCAGCGCGTGGGCGCTGAGCCACGCCTCCATGAAGATCCGCAGCCGCTCGCTCCGGAACGCGAACCAGCGCTCCCGCTCCGGACCGTAGGACATCAACACATCCTTGAAGCGACGGAACGCGCCCTTGCCATCGATCGCCTGGCTGAGCTTCGCCTGGAGATCCATGTCTTCCACCATCGGGATGTAGCGCTCCATCCAGCGGTACTGCTCGCGCGAGCTCACGGGATCGATCCGGAGGTAGTTCGTGTCCGCGGCGATGCGCGCGTGCATCTGCGGATCCGCCACGCCGTCGACCACCCGCAGCACGTCGCCCGTGCCGAGGTGCAGGTACGAGTGCACCTCTGGGGCGTTGTTCTCGAAGGCGTCCTCCAGCGCCTCCCAGTCGATCGGGATGTCGCGAACGGCCGTCCCGCCGGCTGAAGCATTCTCGGTAGTCGGCATGTCCTCCTCGTCTCCATCGAAAGCAGCGAGGCGGCGGTGGGCTGGCCGCGCGCCTCGGTTCAAGTGCACCAAGTTTGAACGGAAATGCGCCGTCGTCATAGCACTCTACGCTGGTTGGGGGCTTCTGGGCCTAACTCTCGCAACCTAGGGTTGATTCCTTGATCCGGAAGCCCGTTCGGCCGCCGAGCCGCGGCGCGATGACGGCTCGGGAGCGAGCTTCGGAAGACCTGGTTCAAGCGGAAAACAGCGTGGAAATTCAGGGGAATCGGCGAGTGCTCAGCTGCGCTGCGAGCGCGTGCGGGCGACGGCGTCGGCCCAGCGGTGGAGGTGGGCGGATCGATCCGCTTCGCTCATCGCGACCTGGAAGCTCTGCCCCACACGGGACATGCGGGCCGCGTCCTCCTTCGTGAGGAAGAGGCCGGCGCCGACCCCAGCGAGCATTGCCGCGCCTCGCGCCGTCGTCTCCAGGTCGGTGGGGCGCTCGATAGCGACGTTCGCCACGTCCGCCTGGAGCTGCATGAGCAGGTCGTTCGCGGCGGCGCCGCCGTCCACGCGCATCCGGCGCAGCGGGTGGCCCAGGTCGTCGGCCATGGCCCGCACGAGATCCGTCACGGAGAGCGCGATTCCCTCGAGCGTCGCGCGGGCGAGGTGCGCCGCGGTCGTGCCGCGCGTCACCCCGGAGATGATCCCGCGAGCGTCCGGATCCCAGTACGGGGCGCCGAGGCCGGAGAGCGCCGGGACGAACGTGACGCCCTCGCTCGAGGGCACGCTGCGGGCGAGCGCCTCGATCTCCGCCGCGCTCTTGATGAGGCCCAGGCCGTCGCGGAGCCACTGCACCGCCGCGCCGGCGATAAAGGCGCTTCCCTCGAGCGCAAAGACCACCTCGGAGCCGATCTTCCACCCGACGGAGGTGAGCAGGCCGAAGCGGCTCCTGAGCGGGCGACCGCCGATGTTGGCCAGCACGAACGCGCCGGTGCCATAGGTGCACTTCGCGTCGCCCGTCGCGAAGCAGGCCTGGCCGAACAGGGCCGCCTGCTGGTCGCCCGCGATGCCGGCGATCGGGATGCCGTCGGGCAGGTGAGGGAAGCCGCGAGTCGCCGCGATGCGGCCCGCCGACCCGACGATCTGCGGCAAGAGCGGGCGCGGGATCCGGAGCATCGCGAGCATCGCGTCGTCCCAGCTCAGCGACGCGAGGCTCATGAGCAGGGTGCGCGACGCGTTTGTGACGTCGGTCGCGTGCACCGGCGAGCCGCCGGCCGCGTCGCCCGAGAGCCGCCAGATGAGAAAGCTGTCGACGGTGCCGAAGCAGAGCTCGCCGCGCTCGGCGCGCGCGCGCGCGCCGGGCACGTCGTCGAGGATCCACGCGAGCTTCGTTCCGCTGAAGTACGGATCGAGCACGAGGCCGGTGGTCTCCTCGACCGCCTGCTCGTGGCCCGCGGCGCGGAGCTCGGCGCAGCGCGCCGCCGTCCGGCGGTCCTGCCACACGATCGCGCGGTGGATCGGGCGCCCGGTCGCGCGCTCCCAGACGAGCGTCGTCTCGCGCTGGTTCGTGATGCCGATGGCCTTGATCGCGCTGCCGGCCACGCCCGCCGCCTTGAGCGTCTCGCCCACGGCATCCTGAACGCTCTGCCAGATCTCCTCCGGGTCGTGCTCGACGAGGCCCGGCTCCGGGAAGTGCTGGCGAAACTCGCGCGAGGCGCGGCCCAGCGTCGCGCCCGACGTGTCCATGAGGAGCGATGTCGTCCCGGTGGTGCCCTGATCGATCGCGAGGAGGTACGCGGAATCCATGCGGCCGACTAACGCGGCGGCATGTGGGCGCATAGCCGTTCCAGGCGGCGCCTCCATGAGATGCAGGCCTCGGTAGGCTAATCATCCGGTCAGGTATTCGTAGGACAGCCGACGACAGCCGCCCCGGGCGGTCGAGCTCGGCGCGCGTGTTTCCAGCAGGCCGAGGCTCATTTCACGCGGCCCGGCACGTCCGCTCCCCTCGGACGGTGCTGGACTTCGGCCGGAAAGATTGTCGGTCCGTGCCCGGCTGGGTAATCTCCCAGAACCAATGGCCCGCCTCATCCTGCAGACCGCCGAGGGCCAGCAGGCGATCGATCTGCGACCCGTGAACTCGCTGGGGCGCCACCCGAACAACTCCATCCAGTTGCTCGACAAGATCGTCTCGAAGGAGCACTGCATCATCGAGCAGCGGGGCGATCACTTCGTCCTGCGCGATCTGGGGAGCCTGAACGGCACGTTCATCAACAGCGAGCGTGTCCGGGGCGAAGCGCCGCTCAAACACGGCGACGAGATCGCCCTGGGGTCCACGCGCGGCCGCTTCGACGACCCGGGCGCCCCGGCGGCGCCGCCGCTCGTTCCGGGCTGGCCGCCCGTGGTCAACCACCCGGGCGCGCCGCCGGCGCAGCCGCAGGGCCACGGGTATCCGCCGCAGCAGCCGCCGTACGCGCGCCAGCCGCAGCAACCGCCGCTCCCGGGCACGCCGGCGGCGCCGCCGGTGACGCGGCCGCCGCCGTACGTGCCGCCGCCGCCGCTGGGCTCCGGGCCGGGCGGGACGGCGCCGCTGCCGGGGCGCTCGGGGGCGCACGGCGGCTCGTACGTCGCGCAGGGCACCCGCATCGACGTGAACGATCAGGCCCGGCAGATCGGGACCCAGATCGCCGCGGTCGACAAGGGGTTCCTGGCGTTCGATCGGATCGCCAACGACATGAACCAGCTGCGCGCCGACTACGAGCGGCTGCGCCTGTCGCACGAGCTGTCCCGCGAGATCGCCGCCGAGCGCGACACGACGAAGCTGCTCGAGAAGATCCTCACGAGCGTGTTCAAGTTCATCCGCGCCGACCGCGGGGTGATCTTCCTGCGCAACGAGAACGGCGAGCTCACGCCGCAGGCCATGCAGCGGCGCGACGGGACGACGGCCCCGATCAGCGTCTCGTCGACGATCCTGAACCACGTCGTGCACGAGCGGGCCGCGGTGCTCACCCACGACGCGGCGATGGATTTCGCGGCGTCGAAGGGCAAGAGCATGATCCTGAACAGGATCAGCTCGGCGATCGTCGCCCCGCTGCAGCACAACAGCGAGGTGCTCGGCGTACTCTGGCTCGACTCCGAGACGCTCGCGCAGTTCCAGCCCAAGGACCTCGAGCTGGTGACGGCGATCGCCTACCAGGCGGCGATGTTCATCGAGATCAACATCCTCGGGAAGAAGATCGAGAACGAGATCGTCACGCGCGAGCAGCTGCGCCGGCTGCTCTCGCCGAACATCGCCGAGCGCGTCCTGAGCGGCCAGCTCGCCGTGAAGCAGGGCGGCCAGCACGTCGAGGAGTGCACCGTCTTCAACAGCGACATCCGCGGCTTCACCCGCATGGCCGAGAGCAAGCGGCCGGAGGAGCTCGTCGAGATGCTGAACAAGTACTTCGAGCGGATGGTCGACACGATCTTCCAGTTCGAAGGCACGCTCGACAAGTTCATGGGCGACGGGATCATGGCGCTCTGGGGCGCGCCGGTCGCCCACCGGGACGATGCGGTCCGCAGCGTGGAGTGCGCCCTGAAGATGGGCGAGGTGCTCGGCGAGTTCAACCGCGAGCGGCTCGAGCTGGGCGAGCTGCCGCTCGCGATCGGCATCGGGATCCACACCGGCCCGCTCGTCGCCGGGTACATCGGGAGCTCGAAGGCGCTCAGCTACACGGTGATCGGCGACGTGGCGAACACGTCGGCGCGGCTCTGCTCGATCGCGCTGGCCGGCCAGATCGTCATCAGCGAGAGCACGTACGCGCAGCTCGGGGGCAGGTTCGAGACCGAGGAGCTCCAGCCCGCCAAGGTGAAGGGCAAGGACAAGCCGATCCCGATCTACAACGTCATCCGGAGCCGGCCGATCTCGCAGGTCCCGGCGAACGCCTTCATCCAGGCCGAGCCGACGAACGCCCTGCCCGAATGACCGCGATGACGCGCCGCCTCGGCCGTTCGGTCGAGGCGCGCGCGCACCCGTGCGTCATCCCATGGACGATGCAGCGCGGCAGCACAGCGCCGTAGCCGTCCGCCCGCTGCAGCGTTAGGGTCCGCGCCGTGGCTGCTTCGATCCTACCCTTTGAGAAACCTGTCGCAGAGCTCATCGAGAAGGTGCGGGAGCTGCGCGCCCTCGCCGCGGCGGATCCGCGGTTCGAGCCGGAGCTCGCCCAGCTCGAGGACAACACGGGCCGGCTGGCGCGCGAGATCTTCGCGGGCCTCACGCCGATGCAGAAGGTGCTGCTCTCGCGGCACGCGAACCGGCCGTACACGCTCGACTACATCAAGCGGCTCTTCACCGACTGGGTCGAGCTGAGGGGCGATCGGCGCTTCGCCGACGACTGCTCCATCGTCGGCGGGCTCGCGACGTACCACGGGCGGAGCGTGGTGGTGGTCGGCCACCAGAAGGGGCGCGGCGCGAAGGAGAACGTGAAGCGCAACTTCGGGATGCCGCACCCGGAGGGCTACCGGAAGGCCATCCGGCTCTACGAGATGGCCGACAGGTTCGGGCTCCCGATCCTGACGTTCATCGACACCATGGGCGCTTACCCGGGCATCGGCGCCGAGGAGCGCGGCCAGAGCGAGGCGATCGGCGCCGCGCTCGCCGCGATGGCGCGCGTCGGGGTGCCGATCGTGGCGACGGTCATCGGCGAGGGAGGCTCGGGCGGCGCGCTGGCGCTCGGCGTCGCCAACCGGGTGCTGGTGCTCGAGTTCAGCTGCTACTCGGTCATCTCGCCGGAAGGCTGCGCGGCCATCCTCTGGAAGGACGGCTCCCGCGCCGACGAGGCCGCGGCTCGGCTCAAGATCACCGCGCCGGACCTGCTGCAGCTCGGCGTCGTCGACGGGATCGTCGAGGAGCCGACCGGCGGCGCGCACCAGGACCACGACGACGCCGCGGCGCGGCTCGACAAGGCGCTCTGGGCGACGCTCACGTCGATGGACGGGCTCGGCCCGGAGGAGCTCGTCGACGACCGGTACCGCAGGTTCCGCGGGCTCGGTTCGTTCGTGGGTTAGGCGGCGCGTCGCCCCGGCTGGCTCTCCCCGAGCGCCGGGGCTATACGGCTCGCGGATGGACTACGGCAAGGCGCTGCGGATGCTGCTGCTCGTGGGCACCAGCGCCGTCGCCGGCGGCGCGGTCCTCTGGGTGCAGTCGAGGTTCAACGCCTCGGACCGCAGGGCCGCGCTCGGCATCGTGCAGCAGTACCGCCCCGAGGGCGGCCGGAGCGTGCCGGAGGCGATCGGCGCGCGGCACCCGGGAAGCGCGCCCTCCTGGAGCGCCGCGACCGAGTCGGCCTGCTTCCAGCACGTCCGCGTGAGCGCGACGATCGCGGGCGAGGCGCGCGCGCGGTACGACTTCCTCGTCGACATCAACGGCCCCTCGATCCACCCGGGCAACGCCGAGGGCGAGGTGATCCTCGGCGAGCTCGCGCGCCGGCCGGCCGAGTCCGCCGCCGCGCCGGGGGCGCCGTGAGCGTCCGGGTCGCGCTGGTGGGCTGCGGGCGGTGGGGGGAGAAGCTCCTCCGCGCGCTGTCGGAGAACGCGCGGGCGCGCGTGATCGCCGTGGCCGACGTCGACCGGGGCCGCCTCTCGCGGGCGCGCGCGCTCGCGCCGCGGGCGCGGCTCGTGCGCACGATCGACGAGGCGCTGGCCGCGCGCGTGGACGCGGTGATCATCGCGACCCCCGCGGCGAGCCACGCCGAGCTCGCGCTGCGCGCCATCGAGGCCGGCGCCGACGTGTTCGTGGAGAAGCCGCTGGCCCTCTGCGCCGCGCAGGCCGATCGCTGCGCCGCCCGCGCGGCGGCGCTCGGCCGGATCGGCATGGTCGGCCACCTGCTCCGCTACCACCCCTCCGTGGTGCAGCTCGTCGCGCTCGCGCGCGAGCGGCGCCTCGGCGATCTCGTGAGCTTCAGCGCGGCGCGCCTCTCGATGAGCGTCGGCGGCGTCGGCGGCGCCCGCTCGGCGCTCTGGACGCTCGGGCCGCACGACCTCTCGTTGCTCTCGGCGATCGACTCGAGCCCGCTCGCCGAGGCGCGGGCCCACGTCTCGCCGTGCGGCGAGCACGTCACGCTCGAGGCGCGCCTCGAGAGCGGCCTCGCGGCGCGGATCGAGCTCTGCTCGTCGAGCCCGACAAAGGAGCGGCGGCTGCGGCTCGCCGGCAGCGCGCGCGTCGCGGTCTTCGACGACGTGCGCGCGCCCGATCGCATCGTGTTCCTGGACGCGCGCGGCGCCGCGGCGGGCGCGCCGGTCAGCGAGCGCGCCGGGCGCGACGCGCTCGCGACGGCCGGGCGCGAGCTCGAGGTGCCGTGGCGCGAGCCGCTCTCCGTGGAGCTCGAGCACTTCCTCCGCTGCGTCGAGGACCGCGCGCCGCCGCTGACGCCGCTCGATGAGGGCGCCGCGGTCGTGAGGATCCTCGAGCGCGTCGAGGCGACGCTCGCCCCCGTCGATGCGCGGGTGGTCGCCACAGGGTGACTTGGGTAGCTGAGGAGCTGAGTCCCTGCGCAGCCGCGGCCCGCTCCGCCTCGGACATGGGGGCGACGCGCTCCGAGGTGCCCGGAAGGGCGCGGAGAGCGCGGAGAGCGCGGGCGCGGTCGGGCTCGGCGGGAGCCCTGGAAACCTCGGAGACGTCGCGAGATCCGAGAAAAGCCGAGCGGCGCTTGGTCGACGCGCCGCGGCGCTTTGCAGCGCCGGATCGGCGTGGTACTGCCGTCGGCTGGAAGGGCACGATGGCGCAGGATCCGAAGATCACTCCCACTCAGGTCAAGGCGCCGCACGGAGCGCGGGTGATGGAGATCCACTGGGCCGATGGCCACCGCGGCGTCCTTCCGCACGAGATCCTGCGCGGCTACTGCCCGTGCGCGAACTGCCAGGGGCACGGCGGCACGATCAACTTCGTGCCCGGCGGCGACCTGAACGTCCGCGAGATCGAGCAGGTCGGCAACTACGCGCTCCAGTTCACGTGGGGCGATCGGCACGACTCGGGCATCTACACCTTCCGGTACCTGCGCTCGCTCTGCCAGTGCGACGAGTGCAAGCCGCAGTTCCAACCCCCTCGCTCCAAGTGACAGCCTCCCGCCGCGCTCCCAAGCCTCAAGCTGCTCCGACGGCGCGCGCCGAGCGGCAGCTCGATCCGTTCCAGATCGTCGACTCGGCGTTCGTCGCCGGCGCGGGCTCGCTCGCGTCGCTCCCCCCGCCCGTCAGCGCGGAGGTGGCGTTCGCGGGGCGCTCGAACGTCGGCAAGTCGAGCCTCATCAACACGCTCGTCGAGCGCAAAGGGCTCGTCCGGACGAGCTCGAACCCCGGCTCGACGCGGCAGATCAACCTCTATGAGGCGCGGGCGCGCGACGGCGCGGTGTTCCAGCTCGTGGATCTGCCGGGGTACGGCTTCAACCGGCGCTCGAAGTCCGAGCAAGCGATGTGGGCGTCGCTGATCGAGGGGTACCTGCGCGGGCGCGTCACGCTCGCCGCGGTGCTGCTCCTTGTCGACGCGCGGCGCGGCCTCGAGGAGGACGATCTCGAGCTCATCCGCTTCATCGAGGCGTCCCGCGACGTCGCGCGGCGGCCTGTGGAGCTCCTCCTCGTCGCGACGAAGATCGACAAGGTGCAGCGCTCGTCCGTCCGGCGCGCGCTGGACCAGCTGTCCTCAGCGGCCCCGCGCACGGCGGGCGGCGCCCTCCGCCGCGCGGTCGGCTTCTCGTCGATCACCGGCGAGGGCAGGCGGGATCTGTGGCTCGCGATCCGGCGCGTGACGCTGCTCGGCAGCGCCGCCGCGTCGCCGAGCAGCGGCGCGGCGCGCGAGGACGACGCCAAGCAGACGACCGACGGGTGACCTCGCGGCGGTGCGAGACGCGCGCAGGAGCTGCGCGTCTCGCCGTGGAACAGGGCCGATGGAAGTATTGACCCGCCCTGTGGCCCTCCATTAACGTGCGGCTCCTCCGGTTCCGCGGGGGAGTCACAAGGGCCGACTGTCACGCTGGCTCGCCGCGTTTGCAGAGCAAAACGCGCGCGCCGGCTCACGTTCTCACCGGCTGCCCCTACGATGCCCGACTACTCCGGCCAGGTCACGCACGTCCACACGTCGCTGACGCCGCTCTGGTGGATTCCGCTCCTGCCGCTGCTCGGCGCGCTGGTGAACGCGCTGTTCGGCCGCGCGCTGCAGCGGAGCGCGTTCGGTCGCGAGGTGTCGAAGCGGCTCCACATCGGGAGCTCCGGCGTCACGCTCGTCGCCGTGGGCGCCATGCTGGGCGCCTTTGCTCTCGGGCTCGCGAGCTTCGTCCAGCTCGTCGGGCTCGCGCCGGGGGAACGCGCGCTCTACAGCTTTGCCTGGCAGATGGTCCGCATCGGATCGCTCGACGCGAACTTCGCGTTCGTGATGGATCCGCTGAGCTGCCTCATGACGCTGATCATCACCGGCGTCGGCACGCTCATCCATGTCTATGCCGCCTCGTACATGGAGGCGGAGCCGGCGTACTGGCGATTCTTTACCTACCTGAACCTCTTCGTCTTCTCGATGTTGCTCCTCGTCCTCGGGGACAACTTCATCGTGATGTTCTTCGGCTGGGAGGGCGTCGGCCTCTGCAGCTATCTGCTCATCGGATTCTGGTACAAGGACTACAAGAAGGCCTCTGCCGGCATGAAGGCCTTCGTCGTGAACCGGGTCGGCGACTGGGGCTTCGTGTGCGGCCTAGCGCTCCTCTTCTGGGGCCTCGGCGCCAAATGGCTCGACGACGGCCGGTTCCTCTCCGATTACCGTGCGCGCTTCGTCGCGGTGGCCGCGGAGGCGCACGGCGAACACGGAGCCGCTACCACCGATGCGCGCGACGGCGCCGGAGCCAAGGCGGGCGAGCGCAGGGCGCAGCCGCTCGCCGGGGCGAAGGGAACTCTGACCTTCACCGGTCATCCCGGCGCGCGCGTGTACCTCGGTATCGCCGACGCCGCGCAGCTCGCCTCGCGCCCGCAGCCGTTCGGCGTGTCCCCCTTTGTCCGCAAGGAGATCGACGCCGGGGCGCACTCCGTGGTGATCGTGCCGGGCGACGGCGCCGTGATCGGCGGCGATGGCGTCGAGATCGCCGCGATCGAGCGGGTGCGCGTCGAGCCGGGCAAGGAGGTCGTTGTGGCGACCGTGGGCTCGACGGTCACGTTCCGCGAGATCCACGACCAGCTCGTGATCAAGGACGCGAGCGGCAAGGCGTTCCTCAAGGATGGTCTCGAGTCGAAGACGGTGTGGGGCGTCGCGCTGGTCACGCTGGCCTGCCTCTTCCTCTTCGTCGGCGCGGCCGGCAAGAGCGCCCAGATACCGCTGTACGTCTGGCTGCCCGACGCGATGGCCGGTCCGACCCCCGTCTCCGCGCTGATCCACGCCGCCACCATGGTCACGGCCGGCGTTTACATGGTCGCGCGCCTCAGCTTCCTGTTCTCGCTGAGCCCGGTCGCGAGCGGGGTGATCGCGCTGATCGGGGCCTCGACGGCGCTCCTCGCGGCCACGATCGGCTTCTTCCAGTACGACATCAAGAAGGTGCTCGCCTACAGCACGGTGAGCCAGCTCGGCTTCATGTTCATCGGGGTCGGCGTCGGCGCGTACTGGGCCGCCGTGTTCCACCTGATGACGCACGCCTTCTTCAAGGCTTGCCTGTTCCTCGGCTCCGGCTCGGTGATCCACGGGATGCACGCCGTGGAGCACGACGAGGCCGCGGCCCAGGACATGCGCAACATGGGCGGGCTCCGCCGCGTCATGCCGCTCACGGCGCGGACGTACCAGGCGGCGTGTCTCGCCATCACCGCCGCGCCTATCCCGTTCTTCGCCGGCTTCTGGTCCAAGGACGAGATCCTCTGGAAGGCGTTCGGCACCGAGAACACCGGCCCGATCCCGGGGCTGCTCATCTACGGAATGGGCCTCGCGGCGGCGCTCGGCACCTCGTTCTACATGTGGCGGAGCTACTTCCTGACGTTCGAGGGGCCCCACGCCCGCAAGGAGATCGCGACCCAGGTCCACGAGTCGCCGCCGGCGATCACCTGGGTGCTCGCGGTGCTGGCGGTCCTGTCGGCGTGCGCGGGCGCGGTGTTCGGCTTCTCCAGCCACTTCGTCGGCGGCCACGGCGAGCCCCTGCTGGAGGCGTGGCTCCATCCGGTGTTCGCCCACGCGGAGGTCTCGTTCCGGCGCCACGGGCTTGGGCTCGAGCTCGCGCTGATGGCGCTCTCCGTCGGCGGCGCGATCGTCGCCTTCTCGCTCGCCCGCGCCCGCTACGGCGCGCGTCGCTCCCCGCGCTGGGCCGAAGAGGAGCGGCGGCTCCCGGGCTTCCAGCTCCTCTCGAGCAAGTACTACGTCGACGAGATCTACGACGCGACCGTGGTGCGCGCCGCCCTCTCGCTGCGCCTCGTCTTCGCCGAGATGGACCGCTGGATCGTCGATGGCATCGTCAACGGCGTCGCGGTCCTGGCCCGGGCCGCCGCCTGGGTCACCGGCGCCATCGACAGGTACCTCGTCGACGGCGTCGTGAACCTCGTCGCCGAGGGCACGCTGAGCGCCGGGGCGAAGCTCCGCTCCCTCCAGACGGGGCGCATCCAGAGCTACGTCTATTTCCTCCTGGGCGGCGTCGCCTTGTTCAGCATCGTTCATTACTTCCTGCGGTGAACGGCCGATGTCGAACCTCTCCATCCTCAGCATGCGTCTCGGATTCGCCCTCGCGAGATCGGCCAGGTCCACCTCGATGAAGCTCCTGATTTCCCTCCTGGCCGCGCTCTGCGTCGTGCTCGGGGCAGCGCCGCCGGCGCCGGCGCAGACCCTCGATGCGCCGAGGGCGCTCGGGCCGCGCGGCCAGATCGCGCTCCGCGCGGAGCCGCCCGGCGCGCCGGTCGAGCTCGCCGCGAGCGGGCCGGACCACGTCGGCTCGTTCACGATCGAGAACCGCGGCGACGGCCCGCTGAAGGTGACGCGGGTGATCGTGCGCTCGTCCCCCGAGGACCCGCGCGTCCCGCCGGGCGTGAGCGCGGAGCTCGAGGGCGGCGGCAGCTCGGCGACCCTCCCGCCGGGCGCGAGCCGGAAGGTCGTCGTGCGGTGGAAGACCGCTGGCGTGCGCGCGCGCGAGCTCTACGGGCACGTCGTCGTCGAGTCGGACGCGGTCGCGGCCGGCGCGGCCGGCGCGCTGGAGGTAGCGCGGACCCTCGCGATGGGCATCCACGCCGAGCGCGGGAGCGGTTTCGTCGGCGACCACATCCTCTCGATCATGACGTTCTTGCCGCTGCTCGGCGTGGTCGCGATCTTCCTTGCGCACCTCCTGCGTTACAAGGACGACAGGAAGCTACGGCTGATGACCGTCGTGCTGATGGGCGTGAACCTCGTCCTCGCGGCGTGGCTCTACGCCCAGTTCGACCGGGGCTTCACCAGGGCCGACGGGAACGACGGATACCAGTTCATCGAGCACGGCGTGTGGATCCGCTCGCTGAGCGTCGAGTACTTCGTCGGCGTCGACGGCGTGTCGATCTCGATGGTCCTGCTGACGGCGCTGATCTCGTTCGTGGGCGCCCTCGCGAGCTACAGCGTCAAGGACCAGCTCAAGGGCTACTTCGCCATGTACAACCTGCTCGTCACAGGGATGTTCGGCGTCTTCATCGCGCTCGACCTGTTCCTCTTCTTCGTCTTCTGGGAGGTGATGCTCCTGCCGATGTATTTCCTCATCGGCATCTGGGGCGGACCGCGGCGCGAGTACGCGGCGATCAAGTTCTTCCTCTACACGCTGGCCGGCAGCGTCTTCATGCTGCTCGCGTTCATCTGGTTCTACCTGAACGCCGGCCACACCTACCTGGTCGACGGCCAGGCCACCGAGCGCATCTTCTCGATCCCGGAGCTCTCGCGGGTCGCGTGGACCGCGCAGGGGCTCACGATCCTCGGCGTCGCCGCGGTGAAGGTGGTCTGGATCTGGCTCTTCATCGGGTTCGCCATCAAGATCCCGATGTTCCCGTTCCACACCTGGCTGCCGGACGCCCACGTGGAGGCGCCCACGGCGATCAGCGTGATCCTCGCCGGGGTGCTCCTCAAGATGGGCACTTACGGCATCCTCCGCATCAACTTCACCCTGCTGCCCGATGCGACGCAGTGGGCCGCGCCGGCCATGGCGGCGTTCGGGGTGGTCAACATCCTCTACGGCGCCTTCTGCGCCATGGCGCAGAGCGATCTGAAGAAGCTCGTCGCCTACTCCTCCGTCAGCCACATGGGCTTCACGCTGCTGGCGCTCGGTGCGATGACGCCGCAGGGCATCCAGGCGTGCCTCGTCCAGATGTTCAACCACGGCCTCATCACGGCGATGCTCTTCACGCTGGTCGGCGTCGTCTATGACCGCGTGCACACGCGCGACATCGACAGGTTCGGCGGCCTCGCCTCGGAGATGCCCCTCTACACGGCGCTCGTCGGCTTCGCGTTCATGGCGTCGCTCGGCCTGCCCGGCCTTTCCGGCTTCTGGGGGGAAGCGATGACGTTCATCGGCGCCTTCCCGCGCTACCGCGCCCTCACGATCCTCGCCGCCATCGGCGTGATCCTCACCGCGGCCTACCACCTCTGGGCGCTCCAGCGGATGTTCCTCGGCACGTTCCGCGCGTCGTGGCGGCAGAGCAAGTACCTCGAGCCGTTCGGCGGGAAGTTCCCGGAGATCAGCGGGCGAGAGCTGGCGTCGATCGCGCCGCTCGCGGCGCTCGTCCTCCTCCTCGGCTTCTGGCCGCGCCCGCTGCTCAGCCTCATCGACCGCGGGGCCCTCGAGGTGCACCGCCTCGTGGACAGGCCGGGGCAGTCCCAGATCGCCGGCGCGTCCGGCGCGGGCGGCGCCGCGTTCGCCCGCGCGGGCGGCCCGGAGGAGGGCGCCTCGCCGAGCCAGGGCGCGCTCGCCAGCGCCAGGTAAGCCGTGGAACCCCGCACCCTCGACAACGTCGCGAGCCTCGCCTACTTCGCGCCGGAGCTCGGCCTCATCGCCGCCGCCCTGCTGCTCGTCGTGTGGGATCTCGCGTCGCCGGCGCGCCTCAAGCTCGCTGGCCTCGTGATCATCAGCCTCGCTGCGCTCGCCTGGTCAGGCGGGCTGGGCGCGTACTTCCTGGCGACGGACGCCGGCCCTCACGGGCTCTTCTACGGCCTGCTCGCGTTCGATCGCTTCTCGAACCTCTTCCGCGTGATCTTCGCGCTCGTCACAGGGGCGATCGTCCTCTTCTCGGTGCCCCCTCGGGCGCCGGGGATCGAGCCCGAGCTCCGCCGCGACTCGGGCGAGCTCTTCACGCTGATCCTCGTGCTCTCGCTGGGCATGAACCTGATGGCGGCGAGCCGCCACCTGCTGCTCATCTACCTGTCGCTCGAGCTCGTCAGCATCATCAGCTTCGTGCTGGCGGGCTTCAAGATCAACGACGCGAAATCGAGCGAGGCGGCGCTCAAGTACGTCATCTTCGGCGGCGTAGCGTCGGGGATCATGCTCTACGGGATGAGCTGGATCTTCGGCATCACCGCGTCGATGCGGCTCGACGAGTGCGCGGCGCGGATCGCCGCGCTCACGGCGCAGCAGGGCAAGGTGCCGGAGGTCGTGTTCGTCGGCACGGCCTGCATGCTCGCGGGCTTCGGTTACAAGATCAGCGCCGTCCCCTTCCACATGTGGACGCCGGACGTGTACGAGGGCGCGCCGACGCCGGTGACCGCGTTCCTCTCGGTCGGGCCGAAGGCGGCCGGCTTCGCGGTGCTGATCCGCTTCTTCTCGGACGCGCTCGGCGTCGGCAGCGTGTTGCCCGCCGTGGCGACGCCGTGGCCGGTGCTCGCCGGGTGCCTCGCGATGGCGACCATGACCGTCGGCAACCTGTCGGCGCTCGAGCAGGAGAACGTGAAGCGGATGCTCGCCTACTCGAGCATCGCGCACGCGGGGTACATGCTGCTCGGCTTCTCCGTGTTCAGCGACGCCGGCGTCGCCGCGATCGCGTTCTACATCGTCACCTACTGCTTCATGAACCTCGGCGCGTTCATGGTGGTGATGGCCGTGGCCGAGGAGAGCGGCGGAGACGAGACGTTCGCCGCCTTCCGTGGGCTCGGGCGCCGCGCCCCGCTCGTCGCCGCGGCGATGGCCGTGTTCCTGGTCTCGCTCACCGGTCTGCCCCCGATGGCCGGCTTCGTCGGCAAATTCTACCTCTTCTCGGCGCTGCTCGCCGCCGGGGGCGCGTGGAGCTGGTTTATCGCGGTCGTCGGCGTGCTGAACAGCGTGATCTCGCTGTTCTATTACGCGCGCCTCCTCCGCGTGATGTACCTGGAGAAGAGCGAGCGCACCGAGCCCACCCCCGTGCGGCCGCTGCTCGGCGCGACGACGTGCGCGCTCGCGATTCCGACCCTGCTGCTCGGGGTCTACTGGGGGCCCGTTTACGATTTCGTGGCGAGCTCGGTGGCGATCCTGCGCTGAGCGGTAACGGAACGGTACCTGAACGGTACCTGAACGGTAACCGCCGTCGCCCCGTCCGGCGCGCGCAGGACCGAACGCGGCGGTATCGATCCCCCTGCGATCCTTGCTAGTGTGCGCGCGCTTGGCCACCACGCAGGACACGAGCTCTCCAGAGGAACGTTTCGCGCGGGGGGTACGCCTGGCCCCGGGCGGCCTGGACATCGGCGGCAAGCTGGTCCCGCTGTACGCCGGCAGCGTGCACTACTGGCGGCTCGACCCGCCGCACTGGCGCGCCTGCCTCGAGGCCACGCGCTCGCTCGGCGTTCACCTGATCGACATCTATGTGCCCTGGGCCGTCCACGAGACCGGTCCGGGCCAGTTCGATTTCGGCCGGATCGATCCGCGCCGCGATGTCGGCGCCTTTCTGCGCCTCGCGCACGAGCTCGGCTTTTACGTCATCGCCCGGCCGGGCCCGCACATCAACGCGGAGCTCACCTGCTTCGGCATCCCCGAGCGCATCATCTGGGACCCGAGCTGTCAGGCCCGCTCGGCGCGGAACAACCCGGTCGTGCTCCCGATGTTGCCGTACGGGTTCCCGGTCCCGAGCTACGCGAGCAACGCATTCCACGATGAGGTCGCCCGCTATTTCAACGCGCTCGCCCCGGTCCTCAAGCCGCACCTCTATCCGGACGGGCCCATCGTGCTCTTGCAGATCGACAACGAGGGCGCGCTCTACTTCCGCGACGGGGCGTACGACCAGGATTACCACCCGGACGCGATCTCCCTTTATCGCGACTTCTTGCGCGAGAAATACCGGACGATCGAGGCGCTCCAGCGCGCTTATGCGAAGAGGGCGGAGCCCGCGCCGGAGGGCGCGGTGGCCGAGGACGCCGGCGCGGCGCTCCTGCGGGTGGCCCGGGAGCGCGCGCAGGTCGAGGAGGGCGACCTGCGGTTCGCCACCATCACGCCGCCGGTCGCGTTCGACGCCGAGGAGCCGGCCGATCTCGCGCGCCACCTCGACTGGAGCGAGTTCCACGAGCACCTCCTCGAGGTCGCCATGGGGCGCTTCGCGAGGGCGCTCTCCGAGGCGGGCATCGGCGGCTTGCCCACGATGCACAACTTCCCGATGGGACAGGACGCGACGCCGCTCAACCCTGCTCGCGTCTCGCGCGTCGTCGACCTCGTCGGCCTCGACTACTACAGCGTCGCGAGCCCGAGCAGCCGGCAGATCATCGCCCGCCGGACGAGCGAGCTCGCCGTGCGCTGCGAGGCGCTCTCGCTGCCGCCCTTCGCGTGCGAGATGGGCGCCGGCTTCCCGCCGTTCTTCCCGCCGCTCGAGGAGCGCGACAGCGTGTTCGTGATGATGGCCGCGCTCGCCTACGGGCTGCGCGGGTACAACATCTACATGGCGGTCGAGCGCGACCGCTGGATCGGCGCGCCGATCGATCCGCGCGGCCGTCCTCGCCCCTTCGCCGCCTTCTGGCGGAAGCTCGCCGCGGCCCTCGAGGCCACGAGGTTCCACGAGCTCCGCCGCCCGGCGCCGGTGCGCATCGTCACGCCGCGCACGGAGCGCCGGCTCTCCCGCGTGATGCACGCCTTCGGCCCGCTCACCGGGGCGTTCTTCTCGATCCTGAACTTCGGCGCGCGCGATCGCTGCCTCGAGGACGACCTCGGGCTCGGTTACCCGCTCGCGGTGGAGTCCGACACCTTCGTGCGCGCGTTCGAGGAGGCGCTCGACGCGCGCGGCGTCCCCTACGCCCACGTCGGCGGCGAGGATCGCGACATCTCGCTCGCCGGGGCGCGCTGGGTCATCTGCGCCACCTCGGGCGGCCTGAGCCCGGAGCTCTTCGCGTGGCTCGAGGCGACGTCTGCGCAGGGGACGCTGATCACGCTCGGCCCCCGCGAGCCCACCTTCGACGGCGCCTTCCGCCCGCTGCCGCGGCCCTACGACCTGAAGCGGCTCCTCGCCCCCGGCCAGAACCTGCCGGCGCTCCTCCAGGACGACCCCGCCGCGGCCGATTCTGCGGTGTCGCGCGCCATCGACGCGCTCGGCCTGCCGACCTTCGCGTGTGATCCCGACAGCGTGTTCGCCACGCTGCACGAGGACGCGGCGGGCACGCCGCGGGTGCTCTTCCTGCTGAACCCTGGCGACGCGGACGTGGTGGCGCGTGTCACCGTGAGCGCGCTGCGCGCGCGCGACGTACTCGACGACGCGCACTTCGAGGCGCGGCGCGGGGCGCTCGAGGTGCGGCTCACGCCTCGCTCCGTGCGGATGCTCGCGCTGGAGTAGCCCCGTCGCCGCGGCGCCGCGGCGTCGCGCGCCGCGCGGCGGCGGTCCGCGAGGCTCGGTATCTCCGCGCGTCCGCCCGCTCTTCTCCTGAGCCGGCGTGCCTCTCGGTCAGCGGTCGAACCGGAGCGAGTTGCCGTCCGCGTCGCGGAAGCGGCCCATGCCGATCATGAGCATGTCGATCAGCGACCAGATGCCGAGCCCGCCGCACGTCAACAGCTTTGCGATGCCGAGCCCGGTCTGTCCGAGATAAAAGCGATCTGCGCCAAAGTAGCCGAGGAAATACGAGAGCAAGAAGAGCGTGGACTGGCTCTTGGTCGGGTGACCGACGGGCGCGTCGCGCCTGAGCACGAGCCCCTGGGCATCTCGCATCGAGCCGGTGCCGATCAGGATCATGTCGATGAGGCTCCAGAAGCCGAGGCCACCGCACGTGACCAGCTTCAGGAGCCCGAGCCCTGTCTGGCCCAGGTAGAAGCGGTCGACGCCGAAGATCCCGAGAAACGCGGCGAGCAAGAAGGCTGTCGCCTGGTCCTTGTCGGAATAGGCCTGCACCGGGGCGCCGTGAGGCGGTCCGCCGCCGTGAGCCGGCGGCGGGCCCCAGCCGCCTCCAGGCGGCGCGCCGTAACCGCCGGGGGGCGCGCCGTAGCCGCCGGGGGGCGCGCCGTAGCCGCCAGGGGGCGCGCCCCATCCTGCGCCTGGCGGCGGGTATCCGCCGCCCGGTGGATATTCCCCACCCGGCGGCGGGTATCCGCCCGCCGAGGAGCCACCCGGCGGTGGATATCCGCCCGCCGAGGACGCGCCGCCGCTGCCCGGCGCGACGCCCTGGCCGCCGGGCGGGCTCGACCCCCAGCCGCCATTTCCCCAGCCGCCGCCTCCGGGCGGAACCCCGCCCCCGCTCGTGCTCATCGTTGTTCCCTCCAGCTGATGCGGTGGTGGAGGCCGTCGTGCGCCTCCGCGGTCGTCAGCCGAGCCTGACTGTATCCCGGAACCACGGCGCTGCGCTCGCGCAACGAGGAAATCACTGGTGTATGCCGGAGGCCGACCCTACCTTGGGCGCGCCACGGGCCGCTGAGCGCGGCGCGAGGAGCGAGCGCAACCGGCGATGCAGCAAGAGACCCAGTCCGATCGATGGCTGTCGTTCGCCCTCCGGGGGGCGCTCATCGCGCTGTTCTTCTGGATGGTGAAGGGGCTGCTCGTCCCCGTCCTGCTCGGCGGGCTGGTCGCGCTCCTCGTCTCCCCGCTCCAGCGCCGCCTCTCGCCTCGACTCGGCCGCTTCCGCCAGCTCGCGCCCGCGATCTCGACGGCGAGCGTGATCATCCTCGTGTGCATCCCGCTCGCGGTGATCATCATCGAGGCGTCCGCCTCGATAAGCCGCTTCTTCGCGCGGGACTGGTCGAACACGATCGAGCGGGTCCAAGGCCTCCTGAACGACGGGAGGATCACGGGGCTCCTCAACAGGGCGGGCCTGTCCGGGGACGATGTCCGCACGTACGTGGGCAACCTGTTCCAGCGGGTGGGCAGCTCCATCGCGGGCTTCGCAGGGGGCATGGTCGCCGCGGTGCCGCAGACGATCGTCGACGCCTTCCTGTTCATCGTGGCGCTCTACTACCTGCTCCGCGACGGGGGCATGCTGCTGCGCTGGTTGCTGACGCAGTCGCCGTTCAGGAACGAGGAGACGGACGTCCTCTTCGCGTCGATCCAGGACACGGTGCACGGCGCCGTCCTCGGGCTGCTCGCGACGGCGGCCGTCCAGGGGACGCTGACGACGGTCGCGCTCTTCGCCTGCAAGGTGCCGGGCGCGTTCCTGTTCGGCCTCCTGGCCACGCTGCTCTCGCTCGTCCCCATGATCGGGACCACGCCGGTCACGCTGGGGGCGGCCATCTACCTGTTCGTCATCGGGCGCATCGGCGCGGGCATCGGCATGTGCGCCGCGGCGGTCGTCGTCGGGCTCTCGGACAACGTGATCCGGCCGTGGGTCCAGAGCTCGCACGGCGGGATGCACCCGCTCATCGCGCTGCTCGCCATCTTCGGCGGGCTCGAGCTGTTCGGCGCGGCAGGGATCTTCATCGGCCCGGTCGTCGCCGCGATCGTCCTCTGGGCGGTCAACACGCGCGGGAGCGTTTCCGGTTCGGGCCTCCCGCTCGGCCCGCACTCGTCGCGGCCGCCGGCCTCGCTCGGGTCGCCGACGTCGCGACCGCCGCCGCCGGCCTCGCGTCCGCCGCCGGGCTCGCGACCGCCGGTGTGAGGCGACGGCGCGCCGGCGCTGTATGAAGGGCGCGGGTCGCTCCCGCGAGCGAGGCGCTCACGGCGACAGGCCGTAGCCGCGGGCGAGGGTGAGGGACAAGAGGTTGCACGCCGCGTGGAACACGAGCGGCGCTCCGATGCCGCCCGTGCGCGCCCGCAGCCACCCGAAGAGGAGCGCGGGGAAGAAGACGGCGAGCCGGGCCGGGTGCTGGATCGTGAGCACGTGGCCGAGCGCGAAGATCGCCGACGAGAGGAGCCACGCCGGGCCGAGCGTCGCGCCGGCGACGCGGAGGCGCGGCGGGAAGACGCGGTCGAGGGCGCTCTGGAGGTAGCCGCGGAAGAACGCCTCCTCTGGCAGCGCGACCACGAGCAGCTGCGCGGCGATCTCGTCGGCGAGCGAGGGCGGCGGGCGCAGCACGAACGGCGAGGTCGCGCCCCAGTAGCGCCGGTAGCCCAGCCAGAACAGCGGGAAGACGATCGCGGCGACCAGCGTCGCCCAGGCGACGGCGTGGAGCGCGGCGCGGACGAGGCGCCTCGGGGACAGCGGCACGGGCTCCAGGAGTCCACCGAGCGACAGGCCGTGGGCGCGGATCGTCGACTCGTCGTACCTCAGCACGAGCCAGAACGTCGCCGCGAAGAACGTGAGGCCGACGAGCGTACCGGCGTAGCTCTTCGGCGCCGCGGCGGACACCGCGGTCACGGCGGCGGTCGTGATGGCGGCGGCGGCGAGCGCGCGCGCGGCGGTCGGCTCGGGCGGCCGCGGGCGCTCGCGCTCGCCGACGCTCGCGCGTGCGGCGTCCGCGTCCGCCGGCGCGCCGGGCGTCTCATCGCCGGCACGTGGGTGGGCGTCGCGGCTCGGTTCGATGGGGGTGGGCGGTTGCAAGGCGTGTTCGTCGCGGAGGGTCGTGCGCGGGGCGGGGGCGTGCGCGAGGATCGCGGCGACCAGGCGTCGCGGCCGCGCGCGCTCAGCCTAGCCGCGACCATGTCCCTCCGCGATGGTCAGCAGCGGCGGCGCGATTCGGGGGCTGCACACGGGTCCAGCCACCGCCCATTTTCTAGCCTTCCAGCCAGGTCACGTTAGAGTGCGGCCGCTGTGGCGTTTTCCCGATTTCACTGTCTTCTGAAGCCGCTGGCCTGCGCGCTGCTCGCGTCCGTCGCGACGCTCGGTCCGGCGCCCGCGTCGGCCGCGTCGCCGTTCCTCACGATGCCGGAGGCGGGCGTCGCCGAGGCGTCCCCGGCGTACCGCTACGCCAACATGACGAACGAAGAGGCGCTGGCGGAGCTGGATCGTCGGAAGATCTTGTACCTCAAGGTCGATCACGCGCCCGGGGTGCGGGCTCCGATCCGGCTCACGGGTCGGCTGAACGGCGTGCACTTTCATTCGGTGCTCCCGCCTGAGCAGCGCGTGACGAGCATGTTCGAGATCCTGGACGCGCGCCTCGCGCTCGCCCTCGACGATTTCGCGGCCGTGCTCTCGCGGCACGATATCGACGAGGTCGTCCATTACACGATGTATCGACCCAACGTGCCGATGCGCGGTCGCGAGGGCGTGGACGACGAAGGAGAGCACGGGCACCCGGCAGCCCAGGCAAAGGCCGCTGACGGCGCGGTGCAACGAGCAGAGGCCGCGGACGGCGCTGCCCGCGAGGAATCGACGGGGCAGGCCTCGCCGGTCGATGCCGCGCCGCCGGTGGAGCTCGGCAAAAAGGGTGCGCTCGACGGGACGTCGAAGGCACCTGAGGAGCGCCCGCGACGTCTGAAGGAGAAGGGTGCGGGGGAGGCCGGGCCGAAGGAGAAGGCCGCAGCTGGGACCGAGCCGAAGGCGAGGGCCGCAGCGGAGTCTGGGCCGAAGAAGAAGGCCGCAGCGGAGTCCGGGCCGAAGGAGAAGGCCGCAGCGGAGGCCGGGCCGAAGGAGAAGGGTGCGGCGGAGCCTGCGCCGAAGGCGAGGGCCGCAGCGGAAGCCGGGCCGAAGGAGAAGGCCGCAGCGGAGGCCGGGCCGAAGGCGAGGGCCGCAGCGGAGGCCGGGCCGAAGGAGAAGGCCGCAGCGGGGGCTGATGGAAGCGCCGCTTCGAGGGCTCCTGGTCAACGGACGCGGACGATCGCGGCGCGCAGCGGGTCGGCCAAGGCCGCCGGCAAGGTCGGAGCGCGCCGCGCCGCCCGGCGCAAATCCGTGGGGGCGTCCCGGGCCACGGCGTCTCCGGCCAAGCATCGCGGCGACGTCGCGCTGCGCAGCGACGCGGGGCAGAAGCCGCGCGGCACCTGGGCTCCGCCCGGCACGCGGCACCCCGCCGGCCTGGCCATCGACGTCGGTGCGCTCAAGAAGCGCGACGGCACCTGGATCAGCGTCGCGCGCCACTTCCACGGTCGCATCGGAGACAAGACCTGCGGTGAGGGGGTGCCCCAGCCCGAGCTCCCCGAGGCGCGCGAGCTCCGGTCCATCGTGTGCGAAGCGGCGGATCTCGGGATTTTTACATATGTGCTGACGCCCAATTTCAATGCGGCGCACGTCGACCATTATCATATGGAGATCAAGCCGGGCGTCCGGTGGTTCCTCTATCACTGAGCGAGACGCACGCCCCCTGTACAGCCCTGAACAGCTTGCAGCGCGCCATACTGCACATCCGTTGATTGCGCATTTTTGATGATCTGAGCGGCTAGTTCGCGCAACTTCTGCCACGAGCGCGACGATTCCCTTCCCGAACGAAGGCGCCGGCGCTCCGCCGCGCGCCCCCGCAAGGGAGGTCGACGGACATGGTGCAAAAGAAAGACGGACAGCCGCTGCCGGGGACTTCCTACCGTCTGCTCCGTCGGATCGGGGCAGGCTCGTGCTCCGAGGTCTTCGAGGTGACCGGGCGCCGCGGCCAGCTGCGGGCGCTCAAGCTGCTCCGCGCCATGCACGAGGGATCGAGCGAGATCGGGGCGCGCCTCGTGCAGGAGGGGCGCACGCTCTCGGCGCTGAGCCATCCGCACATCGTGAAGGTCGAGGAGGTCGGCGTGACGAGCGACGGCCGGCCGTTCCTCGTCATGCCGCGCCTCTTCGGCGAGACGCTCCGCGAGCGGCTCGACGCGCGCGGACCGCTCGCGACGCCCGCCGCCGTGCGCATCGCCATCCAGGTGCTCGGCGGGCTCGCGGCGACGCACCGCGCCGGCATCGTCCACCGCGACATCAAGCCGGCGAACGTCTTCCTCGCGCAGGCGTGCGGCACTGAGCAGCGCGCGGCCGATCTGGAGGGCGCGCCCGGCGCGCCCGAGGCCGAGCACGCCGTGCTCATCGACTTCGGCATCGCGAAGGTGAGCTGCGAGGGGCGGGAGTCGTCGACGGGCACCGACGTCCTCGGCACGCCGCGCTACCTGTCGCCCGAGCAGATCCGGGGCGAGGGGGTCGACGCTCGCACCGACGTGTACGCGGCGGGTCTCCTGCTCTTCGAGGCGATCACCGGACGCGGTCCGTTTCCGGTGGTCGATTCGATGGCGGTGATGCGGGCGCACCTCAACACCCCCGCGCCGCGGCTTCGCTCGCTCCTCTGGGTACCTCCGGCGCTCGATCATGCCGTCGCGCGCGCCCTCGAGAAGGATCCGGGGCTCCGCTGGCAGACAGCGGACGCCATGGCCGCCGCGCTCATGGAGGCGCAAGGCGAAGACGGGGGCAGGGAGACGCCGGCTCACGGCGGAGCGGGGCGCGCCGCGCCGCCGGACGGCGAGCGCAGCGCGCGTGCCCACCTCACGGGCGGGGCGGCGCGATGAGGGGCGCGTCAGCCGAGTGCTCCGCGGCGCGCACGCTGCTCTACGCGTGCGGCGTGTCGCTCGCGCCGAGGGGGCCGATCGCGCGGCCGCTCCGCGCGCTCGGCGAGGGCGAGCCGTCCGAGGGCGCGCGGCCGCTCCGCACGCTCGGCGAGGGCGAGCCGTCCGAGGGCGCGCGGCCGCTCCGCACGCTCGGCGAGGGCCAGGCGCTCCCCGGCACACCGTATGTCGTGCTGCGCCTGCTCGGTCAGGGCGGCATGGGCGAGGTGTACGAGGTCGAGCACCGGGCGCTCGGACGCCGGTTCGCGGTGAAGGTGCTGCACCGCAGCCACGCCGGCCGGAGCGATCTCTCGGCGCGCCTGTGCGCCGAGGCGCGCTCGATCGCCCGCCTGCGTCACCCGGGTCTCCCCGAGGTGTTCGACCTCGGCGCGACCGAAGGCGGCCGCCCCTATTTCGCCATGGAGCTCCTCGAGGGGCGCGACCTCCGGACCGAGCTCGCGCGCCTCGGCGTGGTCGCGGTCCCCACTGCGCTCGACCTGGTCCTCCAGGCCCTGTCCGCGCTGTCGCTCGCGCACGCGGCGGGCATCGTCCACCGCGATCTCAAGCTCGAGAACCTGTTCCTGTGCGATGACGGCACGCTCAAGGTCCTCGACTTCGGCGTCGCGAAGCTCCTTCACGCCAGCGCCTCGCTGACCGCCCCGGACGCCATCATCGGCACGCCCAGGACGATGTCGCCCGAGCAGTGCGCCGCCCAGCCGATCGATCCGCGCGCGGACATCTATGCGATGGGTCTCGTCCTCTACGAGCTCGTCGCCGGGCGAGGCCCGTTCGACGAGCTGCGCGGCCGGGGCGACGCGCTCCGCTTTGCGCACTGCGAGGCGGAGCCTCCTCCTCCCTCGCGCTTCGCCCCGCAGCCGGTCCCGGCCGCGCTCGAGCAGCTGATCCTGCGCGCGATCGCGAAGGCGCCGGAGCATCGCTTCCAGACGGCCGCCGACATGGAAGCCGCTGTGCGCCGGTTGCACGGCGGATCGCTCGGCGGAGCGCCGCTGAGCGTCGCGCCGGCGGTCAGCGCGATCGCGCTCACCCCGACCGCGTCCGACGCCTCCGCGGCCCGCGCGCCTGCGCGCGGCGAGGCGCCCACCGTCGCGCAGCGCCGACCGCTGCTCGCCGCCTCGGTCGGCGCTGCGCACCTCTCGCGCCGCCCGAGGGCGCGCTGGGTGCGGCGCGTGCATTCTACGCGGCCGACGCGGCCGACGCGGCCGACGCGGCCGACGCGGCCCGTCGCCTGTCCCGCGTCGCGCGCCTCAGCGCTCGCCGTCTGTGCGCTGGCCGTCGCGTCGGCCGCGCTCGGGCTCGCGCTCGCGCAGCGCTGGATCGCGACGAGCGAGCACCTCGCGCCTGCGCCGCCGTCCGCGCGCGCCGCGGCGCAGGCGCGCTCGTCTGTAAGGTAGCCTCGCCGCGCCCGTTCTCCGGTCGACACCGCAATTGCGGGGTGGAGGGACCATGAACCGGACGCGACGAATCGGGCTGGCTTGTTTGGCGATATCGCTCCTCGCGAGCACCGCCGGCTGCGGCGGCAGCACCGCGGCTCGGCCGGCGGATTCCACGGCGAAGGGGGGACGCGTGGTCACGGGCGCTCCCGGGCCCTCCGGCACACAGGGGTTTCAGGACGGCGCCGCGTTCGAGCCGGGCGCGCCCGCCGCGCCGCCGTCGCTCGACGCCTCGCCCGCTGCGCCTGCGGCCGAGCTCGCGCCGCCCTCGAGCGCGGGCGGCGCCGAGCGCGCCGAGGGGGCGGCGCGCAAGGCGCCGAGCAGCCAGGTCGCGCCGGAGCCCATCGATCGCCCGGGCCTCGGCACCGAGTGGGGTGAGACGCGCGTGTCGCGCATCTCGACCGCGCCGTTCGTCCGGGCCGACGTCAATCGCCCCTTCGTGGTCGCGAGCCTGTTCTACAACGACGCCGAGGGCGCCCGCGCCATGGCGAGCGCGTCCGGCTTCCGCCGCACGTCTCCGCAGGCCTTCACGCTGGCCGGCGGCGCCGTCGCGGTCGGGCTTCGCAGCGAGGGCGGCGGCTTCCTGAGCGGCTTCGTCGCCGGCGAGAAGAACCACGTCATCGGCGAGGCCGGCCAGCGCTACAGCATCGTGCTGCGCAACCTCACGCCGAACCGCCTCGAGTGCGTCGTCTCCGTCGACGGCCTCGACGTCATGGACGGCCAGGCCGCGGCGTTCAGCAAGCGCGGTTACCTGATCGATCCCCACGGCGAGCTCGAGATCGACGGCTTCCGCCAGTCCGTTGACACGGTCGCCGCCTTCCGCTTCGGCTCGGTCCGCGGCTCCTACGCGAACCAGAAGCACGGCGACACGAGGAACGTCGGCGTGATCGGCGTGGCCCTCTTCAACGAGCGCGGAACGACGCCCTGGACGTTCGATGAGGTCCAGCGCCGCCGGGAGGCGAACCCGTTCCCGGGGCAGTTCGCCACGCCGCCCGGCATCTGAGCCTTTCCAGCGGGCATCTCGCGCCTCCTCCGAGCTCCGACAAAATCAAGCTCCCGCTCCGGCGCGCGCCGGGCTAGGCCACGGCACGGTGTCGGACTTATTGAACCCGTCTCAACGTGCGGCCGTCGAGCACGAGCTCGGGCCAATGCTGGTGCTCGCCGGCGCAGGTTCCGGCAAGACGCGCGTGGTGACCACGCGGATCGCCCGCCTGCTCGATCGCGGCATCCCGGCGCGCTCCATGTTGGCGATGACCTTCACCAACAAGGCCGCCGCCGAGATGCACGAGCGCGTCGGCAAGCTCGTCGGCGCCAAGGTCGCGCGCGAGCTCAAGGTCTGCACCTTCCACCGCTTCGGGCTCGACGTGCTCGGCGCGGAGACCCGCGCCCTCGGCCTGCGGGGCGGCTCCTTCGCCATCTTCGACCAGTCCGACGCCCTGGGGGTCATCCGCGAGATCCTCCGCGAGCTCCGCGCCGGCAAGAGCTACGACGTCAGCGCGATCCTCTCGCGCATCTCGAACGCCAAGAACGCGTTCCTCGACCCCGAGACGTGGGCCGAGGCGCAGCGGCAGGGCAAGGGCATCGACGACTACGACGAGATCTCGATGCTCGTGTACCCGCGCTACATGGCGGCGCTGCGCTCGTTCCAGGCGTTCGACTTCGACGATCTCATCTGCGAGGTGGTCCGCCTCTGGCAGGCGCGCGCCGACGTCCTCGAGCGCTGGCGGATGCGCTACCGCTTCGTGATCGTCGACGAGTACCAGGACACGAACCGCGCCCAGCTGGAGCTCCTGCGCCTGCTCTGCGGCGAGCACCGCAACGTGGTCGTCGTCGGCGACGACGACCAGTCGATCTACGCCTGGCGCGGCGCCGACGTGCGCAACATCCTCGATTTCGAGGAGCACTTCTCGGGCGCGAAGGTCGTCAAGCTCGAGCACAACTACCGATCGCGCAAGCCGATCCTCGACGTCGCGAACGCGGTGCTCGCCAAGTCGGGCGCCCGGCGGCACAAGAAGTCGCTCATCGCCACCCGCGTGGAGGGCGAGAAGGTGCGGTCCATCATCTGCGTGGACCCCGACGTCGAGGCGAGCTTCGTGGCCACGGAGGCGCAGCGCATCCTCGAGCGGGAGGCCGCGCGGCCGAAGGACATCGCCGTGCTGTACCGCTCGAACCTCCAGGCGGCCGCGATCGAGTCGGCCCTCAAGGAGCGGCAGATCCCGATCCGGATGATCGGCGGTCAGCAGTTCTTCGAGCGCAAGGAGGTCAAGGACCTCATCGCCTACCTCCGCGTCGCGCTCAACCCGGGCGACGAGATGTGTCTGCGGCGCATCCTGAACTACCCGGCGCGGGGCATCGGCGACGTCGCTGTGGCCAAGCTCAGCGCCTACGCGACGGCGCACGACGCGACGCTCTGGACGGCGGTGTCGCGGCCGCACGCCATCCACGAGCTGACCTCCGCCGCGATCGAGGGCTGCCGCCAGCTGCTCCGGATCATCGAGGCCACGCGCGCGCGGTTCGAGCGCGGCGAGCCCTCCGCGGAGGTCGCCCGCGCGCTCCTCGCCGACGCCGGCTTCAAGGAAGACATCATGGCCGGCTCGTCGACGGCCAACGCCGCGGCGCGCCGCTGGGGCAACATCGAGGGGCTGCTCAACGTCTTCGCGCGCCGCGACGAGAAGGGGAAGGGGGACCGCGCGAGCTTCGCCGAGTTCCTGCGGCTGCTCGCCCTGCGGCAGGACTCCGAGGAGGAGGAGGCCACCGATCGCGTCACGCTCACGACGATGCACGGCGCGAAGGGGCTCGAGTTCCCGTACGTGTTCGTGATCGGCCTGGAGGAGGGGCTGATGCCCCACCAGCGCAGCCTCGACGAGCGCGCCACGGACGCCGCGCCGAGCGGCGCGGAGGGCGGCGACACGGGCGGTCACAGCATCGAGGAGGAGCGGCGGCTCTTCTACGTCGCGGTGACGCGGGCCCGCGATCGGCTCTACCTCACGCGGGCGAAGCACCGCGGCTCGCGCGGCAAGATGGTGCCGAGGACGCCGAGCAGGTTCATGCTCGAGATTCCCCCCGAGCTCCTGGACGAGCGCGAGGAGCTCGCGCCGGTCGCTCCCGCGATGGAGAAGGTGAAGGCGGGCGCGGCCGGCGTGCTGGCCGCGCTCTCGATGAACCCGTTTGCAGGGGACCCCCCCCTCATCCCGCGCCGCCGCACCTGAGCGGGGCGCGGGACAGCGGGTCTCAGAGGGCGCCTTCCGCGACGGCGAAGCCGGCGCGGGTGATCTCCTGCACGCCCTTGCGCGTGACGAAGTCGCGGAAGCTCTCGCCCTCGGCGCGGCTGGCCATGTAGAAGCGCGCGATGGCGGCGATCACCTTGGGCGTCTCCTCCTCGGGGATGCGGCCGTCGAGGCGCTCCCCGACGCGCGCGCTCGGGCCGCAGCAGCCGCCCACGCGGAGCGAGTAGTGCGGGCGCTCGACGCCGTCCTTGCCCTTCACCATCAGGCCCGTCATCCCGATGTCCGCGACGTGGTGCTGACCGCACGAGTTCGGGCAGCCCGAGATCTTGATGTCGAACTCGCCGAGCGCGCTGACGAAGTCGTCGGCCTCCTGGCGGCTGCCGTTCGGCACAAGGTGCTCCCGGATGCGCGCGCCGACCTCCATGCTCTTCGTGATCGCGAGCGTGCAGTAGTCGCCGCCGGGGCAGGTCACCACGTCCGTGATGTGCCCTGCGTCGGCCTCGGCGAGGCCCATCTCCGAGAGCTCGCGGTGCAGGCTAAGGAGCTTCCCCTCCGGCACCCAGCGCAGCACGAAGTTCTGCGTGTTCGTCGCCCGCACCTCGCCGTTGCCGAAGCGCCGGGAGATGTCGGCCAGGCGCCTCAGCTGCTCGCCCGTGATGTCACCGAGCGGCAGCTTGACCGTCGCCACCCGATAGCCGGGCTGCTTCTGGGCGATCGTGTTGGTCCGCTTCCAGCGCGCGAACGCGCCGTCGCCGAGCGTCTCCCGCAGCGGCGTGAGCGGGGGCGGATCGTTCTCCCGGTACCCGGCCACCTGCTCCGTCAGCTCGGCCGCGAGCGCCTCGCCGCGCTCCGCCTTGATGCGAGCGAACTCCTCGTCGAGCCTGCGCAGGAACTCCGCCTCGCCGATCTTGCGCAGCAGGAACTTGAGGCGCGCCTTCTTCCGGTTCTTCCGCTCACCATCCCGGTGGAACACGCTCACCACGGCCTCGCACACCGGCAGCAGATCGGACTCCGGGATGAACTCCTTCCAGAGGTGCGCGATCTCGGGCGTCGAGCCGAGCGAGCCGGCCACGTAGACGGCGAAGCCGCGGCCGCGGTCGCCGATCTTCGCGAACAGCCCGATGTCGTTGATCATGATCTGCGCGTGATCGCGCGCGCTCCCCGAGAAGGCCACCTTGAACTTCCGCGGTAGCCGCCGGTTGTGCTCGTGGAAGAGGAAGTGTTGGGTGACCGCGAGCGCGTAAGGCGTCACGTCGAACACCTCGTCCTCGACCACGCCAGCGAGGTGGGACGCGGTGATGTTGCGGAGCGTGTCCGCGCACGCGCCGACCGTCGTCACCCCCGCGCCCACGAGCACGCGCTGCAGGTCGATCGTCTCCTCGATCTCCAGGTAGTGCAGCTGGATGTCCTGGCGGGTCGTGACGTGCGCTAGCCCGCGACCCCACCGCTCCGTGACTTCCGCGAGGGCTTCCAGCTGCGCAGCCGTGAGCTGCCCTCCAGGAATCTTGATCCGCTGCATGTGCTTCACATGCGCGAGCTGTGCGTAGACACCCATGGCCAGCCGTAGCGGACGGAACTGGTCGGGGGTCAGCTCACCACGTTTGAATTTGGCGACGTTCTCGGCGTGTACGTCGATGGCCGCCGCAAGGCGCTCGACTGGATGCGACATAACCGATGGTATTCCCTATATTTCCGACGCGTCAAGTGCGACAATTATCACGGCCGGTTCCACGAGAGTTCTGGCCTCCAGCACCAGCACCATGAAGACCGATCTGCCGAACTCGACCGATGCCGTGCACGCGGGCGTACTCCGCCAGCGCCCCTCCCACACCCTCGCGCCTGCGATCGCGCAGACGGCGACGTACACCTTTGAGAACACGGCGGACCTCGAGCGTTACTTCGCCGGAGGCGACGCGGATCCGGAGCGACAGGAGTACGGCCGCTACGGAAACCCCACGGTGCGCGAGGTCGAGCAGCGCATCGCGGCGCTCGACCGCGCGGAGGACGCCCTGCTCTTCGCGAGCGGGATGGCGGCGGTGACGACGACGGCGTTCGCGCTCCTCAAGGCGGGCGACCACGTCATCCTGTTCCGCGACGTGTACCGCCGCACGCGGCAGTTCGTGATCAACGTGCTCTCGCGGCTCGGCGTCGAGCACACGCTGATCGACCCGGGCGCGTTCGACCAGCTCGAGGCGGCCATCCGGCCGCGCACCCGCTTCGCGCTCAGCGAGTCGCCGACGAACCCTTACCTCCACTGTATCGACCTGTCCCGCTTCGCCGAGATCTGCAAGAAGGCGCGGGTCAAGACGGTCGTCGACGCGACGTTCGCGACGCCCTTCAACTCCGACCCCATCGGCCGCGGCATCGACCTCGTGGTCCACAGCGCCAGCAAGTACCTGTCCGGGCACAACGACGTCCTCGGCGGCGCGGTGTCCGGATCGAGCGCGCTGATCTCGCTGATCCGCGACATGCGCAGCGTCCTCGGGAGCATCATGGACCCCCACGCCGCGGCGCTGATCGGGCGCGGGATGAAGACGCTCGCGCTCCGCGTCGAGCGGCAGAACGCGACCGGCCTCGCCGTGGCGCGCGCGCTCGAGGCGCACCCCGCGGTGGAGCGGGTGTTCTACCCGGGGCTCCCCTCGCACCCCGATCACAAGGTCGCGGCCGAGCAGATGCGCGGCTTCGGCGGCGTCGTGAGCTTCACCGTGCGCGGCGGGCGCGAGGCGGCGTCGCGCGTCGTCGACGGCGCGCGGATCGCCGCGATCGCCCCGAGCTTCGGCGGCGTGGAGACGCTCGTCGAGCAGCCCTGCATCATGAGCTTCCACGAGCTCAGCGACGAGCAGCTCGCGGCGATCGGCATCTCCCCCGCGCTGATCCGCCTGTCCGTCGGCGTGGAGGAGACCGAGGACGTCGTGAAAGACATCGTCGGCGCGCTCGACGCGCTCGGCAAGCGCTAGCGCCGCGCGCCCGCGCGCCCGCGCGGGGAGCGCCTCCGCGCGCGGCTAGCCCCCGAGCTTCTTCAGCTTCCGCTGCAGCGTCCGCCGGTCGATCCCGAGCAGCTTCGCCGCGGTGGCCACCACGCCGCCCGACTCCCTGAGCGCGGCGCGGATCGCCTCGCGCTCGAGATCGTCGAGCTTCAAGCTCCCCGGCGGCGGCGTCGGCGCCGCCGACGGCGGGGACCGCTGGCGCTCCCGGAGGCTCGCGGCCTCGCGCAGCAGCTTGTCCGCGTCGACGGGCTTGCTGAGCAGCGTGTCGGCGCCCTCGCGCATCGCCGCCACGGCGAGCGGGATGTCCCCGAACCCGGTCAGCATCACGATCGCCGCGTCGGGCTGCAGCTTGCGGTACTTGGCGAGCGCGCTGAGCCCGTCGCCGCGCGGCATGCGGTAGTCGATGACCACGAGGTCCACCGGCTCGTACTCGAGCGCCACGAGCCCCTCGTCGATCGTCGCGGCGGTCCTCGCCACGACCCCGCGGCGCCGCAGCGCGCCCTGGAGGGTGGTGCGGAACGCGTCGTCGTCGTCCACGAGGAGCGCCGTCTCGATCCGTCGCGTCATCTTCACCTCAAGCGGCCCCGGAGCGCTTCAGCGCGCCGGGGAGATCCGCGTCCATGGGGTCCGTGCTGCCGTCGAGGCGGAGGCGCAGGGTCGCCTTCGCCCCGCCGGTCTCGACGCTCTCCATGCGCAGCACCGCGTTCATGCGGGAGGCCATCATCGAGCTGATGTAGAGCCCGAGCCCCATGCCTCCCTGCGACATCTTCGTCGTCTGGAACGGCTCCCCGAGCCGCCCGGCGATGTCGGGGTTGAGCCCCGGCCCGTTGTCGGAGACCGCGATCTCGCAGACGTCGCCGCGCTCGACGACGCTCACCTCGATCCGCGGCGCGGCCGATTCGGCCGTCGCCTCGGCGGCGTTGGCGAGCAGGTTGACGAGCACCTGGCGGAGCGCCGGCCGCAGCACGTCGACCTCCACCGGCCGCGGCGTGTCGAACGCGAGCTCGCCGCGGTAGCCGAGCCGGGCGAGCTCGACCTTCGCCAGATCGCGCGCGAAGCGGGCGAGCTCCAGCGGCTCCAGCCGCTGATCGAGCCGGATCTGGCCGCGCATCAGCCCGATGATGTCGCTCGCGCGCCTCGCCTCGCCGGCCACGGTCTCGGCCATGCGCGCCGCGTCCTCGGAGCCGGTCTCGCGCGCCACGTCGACGAGGTCCTTGCTCGCGAGGAGGATCGTCGCGAGCGGCGTGCTGAGCTCGTGCGACATCCCGCCGACCATGCGCCCGAGCATCGCCAGCCGCTCGTTCCGCTGGCTCTGCTGCCGGAGCTCCTCGAGCCTGTGCGCGTAGACGACGACGAAGAAGCCGAGGAACAGCGTCAGCGACGTGAGCGAGACGAGATCGCCGAGCCGCCGGATGCGCTCGCCGCCGAGCGGCGCCGCGTCGAGCGGGATCGGCGTCGCGTACGTGAGCACGGCGATCGCGGCCAGCGTCAAGAGGCCCACGAGCACGGTCGTGCGCCGCGGGCACAGGAGACCGGACAGGGCGATATGGAAGGCGAGGAAGACGGCGAACGGGTTCGCTAGCCCGCCCGAGAACCAGAGCATCCAGGCGTTCGCGATCACGTCGCCCACGAGCTGGGCGCGCGCCAGATCCTGCGCGGGCTCGCGCGCCGAGGGCTCGCCTCCGTCCGGCCGGCGCGCGCGCCGGACCCGGAACGTCCAGGCGACGTTGACCGCCGCGATCGCGGCGATGCCGAGGATCAGCGGCGCGAGCCTGAGGTCGGGGACGAGCTCCCTGCCCGCGACCGTCGTCGCGATCATCCCCGTGATCGCACCCCACCGCAGCTGGATCAGCCACCGGTCGGCGGTGTCCCAGGACGGGGGCTTCGGCCCGGAGAGCAGCACCGCGAGCCGCCGGCGCGCGGCCGGCGGCGCGCTGCTCTTGGCGGGGTCGGGGCCTGCGTCAAGCGACCATGGCTGGAAGGAGGAGTGCATCCGCGCGCGGACAGGGGGGCTTTCCAGGGCGCGGTCGAGGCGCCCGGCGTCCATCCCGGAGCAACCTTCCGACGTTGCCTTGCATCCGGTCCCTTGTACCGCGCACGAAAGCCGCGAGCACGCGCGAGGTGCGCCCCGACCCAACTCCAGGGGGTGTCAGGAAAAACCCCCTGAATACCGCAACCTGGAATTGTTGGCTGGATTACGTCTGATCTCGTGCCGGCGGGGCGCTCGGCCCCGGGCCGGTCACTTCGCTTCTTCGGCCCCGCCGTGCGCGCCGTGCGCTGGCGGCGGCGGCGCCTTGTGCGCCCGCTTCATCCTCCAGTCGTCGGCGGCGCGCTTGCCGTCGAACGGCGCCTTGATGTCCGCCGGTCGCTCGGCCTCGATCCCGTCGGCCCGGCCGCGGTTGGCCGTGTCGAACATCGTGAAGCCGATGAAGATCGCCAGGAAAATGAGCGACGACGCGAAGATCAGGGTGTGGAACTTATGGTCCCACTTGAGGTGCATGAAGATGAGCGCCACGACGCCCGCCTTCATCGTCGCGATGAGGATCGCGATCGCCAGGTTGGCCGCGCCGAGGTCGACGTAGCTCGCGCCCACGGTGACGACCGTGAGCACGAGCAGCGCGAGCCACGTGGCGATGTAGACCTTGAGCGGCAGGACGTGAGGCACGTGGTCTCCGCCGTGACCATGGCCGTGCCCGTGCCCGTGCGCGCCGGCTGCTTCTGCGTGTGTCGACATGCTGTCCTCTAGGCCTCAGCCCACCAAGTAGAGCAGGGGGAAGAGATAGATCCAGATGAGGTCGACGAGGTGCCAGTACAGCCCCACCCCTTCGACCGGCGAGTAGTAACGGCTCGAGAACTCACCGCGCGTGTTGCGGATGAGGATCCACGTGATGAGCCCCATCCCGATGACGACGTGCAGGCCGTGGATGCCCGTCATCATGAAGTAGATGGCGAAGAACGTCCCCGCGTGGGCCGTGGTGAAGCCCTCCGCCGTGAAGTACTTCCCGGGCAGGAGGCCGTCGTGGAACTTGTGCTGGTACTCGAAGTACTTGATCACAAGGAACACGGCCGCGCAGAGCAGGGTCACCACGAGCAGCCGGGTGGTGTTCTTCTTGTCGCTCCGCTGCGCAGACCGGACGGCGAGCGCCATCGTCAGGCTGGAACAGATGAGCACGATGGTGTTGATGCCGCCCATCACCTTGTCGAGGTGGTGGTGCGCTTCCACGAACGAGTCGAAGAACCAGCCCCGGAAGATGGCGAACGCGCAGAACAGCCCGCCGAAGAGCAGGATCTCCGTGACCAGGAAGAGCCAGATGCCCATCCTGCCGGCGTCGAACTGCGTGTCGGCGGAATCGAAATGATGGGCGACGTGGAAGTCGGGGGACAGGACGGCGCCTGTCTTGTTCGGCCGGTCGGCGGCCTCGGCGTGCGCGCTCATGCGTTCTCCGTGTTGAAGTCGTAGGCGCCCTTGGTCACGACCGGGGTGCGGACGAAGTTCTCGGTGATGGGCGGGGAGGCGGTGGTCCACTCGAGGCTGAGGCCGCCCCAGGGGTTCGCCGGCGCCGGCGCGCCGGAGCGCAGCGAGCGGATGAAGCCGATGATCATCAGGAGGAAGCCGAGGCCCAGGATCCACGAGCCCACGGTCGAGAAGGCGTGCAGCGGCTGGAACTGGTCCAGGTAGTTGTAGTAGCGGCGCGGCATCCCGCGGCTGCCCATGATGAACTGCGAGAAGAACGTCACGTTGAAGCCGATGAAGATGAGCGCGCAGGCGACGGCGGCGAGCTTCTCGGAGTACATCTTGCCCGTCATCTTGGGCCACCAGTGGTGGAGCCCGCCCATGAAGGCGATGACGGTGCCGCCGACCATCACGTAGTGGAAGTGCGCGACGACGAAGTACGTGTCGTGCAGGTGCAGGTCGACGCTGAGCATCCCGAGGAAGATGCCGGTGAGCCCGCCGATCGAGAAGAGGATGAGGAACGACAGCGCGTACAGCATCGGCGCGTTGAAGCTGATGGAGCCGCGCCACAGCGTCGCGATCCAGTTGAAGACCTTCACGCCGCTGGGGATGGCGACGAGGAAGGTCAGGAACGAGAACATGATCGCCGCGAACTCGCTCTGGCCGGAGGTGAACATGTGGTGGCCCCACACGAGGAAGCCGACCAGGGCGATGGCGATGCTGGAGAACGCGATCGCCTTGTAGCCGAAGACCCTGCGCCGCGCGTGGACGGCGATGAGCTCGCTGATGATGCCCATGCCGGGCAGGATCATGATGTAGACGGCCGGGTGGCTGTAGAACCAGAAGAAGTGCTGGTAGAGCACCGGGTCGCCGCCGAGCGCCGGGTCGAAGATGCCGATGTGGAACGCGCGCTCCGCGATGAGCAGGAGGAGCGTGATGCCGAGGACCGGCGTGGCGAGGATCTGGACGATGCTCGTCGCGTAGATCGCCCAGAGCATGAGCGGCATCTTGTACCAGCCCATCCCGGGCGCCCGGAGCTTGTGCATCGTGACGATGAAGTTCAGCCCCGTGAGCACGCTGGAGAAGCCCAGGATGAACACGCCGAACGTGACGCTCAGGACCGACGTCGTGGTCACCGTGCTCGAGTACGGCACGTAGAACGTCCAGCCGGTGTCGATGCCGCCCGTGACGAGCGACGACAGCGTGAAGAGGGCGCCGATCCAGTAGAGATACAGGCTGAGGAGGTTCAGCTTGGGGAAGGCGACGTCCTTCGCGCCGATCATGATCGGCAGGAGGAAGTTGCCGAGCGCGCCGGGGATGCTCGGGATGATGAACAGGAACGTCATCACCGCGCCGTGGAGCGTGAACATCTGGTTGTAGGTGTTCGCGCTCATGAGCGTCGCCTTCGGCGTCAGGAGCTCGAGCCGGAGGATGAGCGCGAACACCCCGCCCATCGCGAACGCGATGAACGTGCTGATGAGGTACATCAGGCCGATCCGCTTGTGATCGACCGTGGTGAGCCACGACATGATCCCGCTCTGGGCCCGGATGTAGTCCGTTCCGTGGCCGCCGTCGGGTGACGTATTGACGTCGAGGGTTGTTACGGTCTGCGACATGACTGCTTCTCCCCGGCGCTCACTTCACCGACTTCAGATAAGCGATGAGCGCGTCCACTTCTTTGTCCTTCAGGAGCCCCTTGAACGACGGCATCACCGGCGGATAGCCGCGCACGACCTGGCCGCCGGGGTTGAACAGGCTCTCGCGGACGTAGTTCTCGTCCACGACGACCTTGGCCCCGTCCGCGAGCTCCTCCTCGCGGCCGAAGAGCGCCTTGAGCGACGGGCCCTGGATCCGCGTCCCGTCGAGCGAGTGGCAGGTCGCGCAGCTCCGCTTGGTGAAGAGCAGCTTGCCGAGCTCCTCGGGCGGCAGGTCGCTGTTGTTGTTGCCCTCGAGCCACTTCTCGAAGTCCGACTGCTCCAGCACCTTGACGGTGGCCAGCATGTCCGAGTGACCGGAGCCGCAGTACTCGGCGCACAGGAGCACCGTCTCGCGCGCCTCGGTCGCCTCGAACCACACCGACGTGTACGAGCCCGGGACCACGTCCTGCTTCACGCGGAACTCCGGGATGAAGAAGCTGTGGAGGATGTCCTTCGAGCTCAGGATGACCCGCACCGGACGCCCCCGCGGCACGGCGAGCTCGTTCACGGTCGTCGTCCCGTCGGGGTAGGTGAACGTCCACAGGTACATCTCGCCCGTGGCGTTGATCTCGTAAGCCTCGGCCGGCGCGACGGAGGCGTGCACGTAGCCGCGCAGGCCCACGAAGAAGAGCGCGATCACGATGGCGAGCGGGATCAGCGTCCACACGACCTCGACCGTCGTGCTGTGGTCGATGGGGCTCGTCTTGTCGCGCTCGCTGCGCCGCTTGTACTTGATGGCGAAGAGGACCGTCGCCCCCGCCACCAGGATGAAGAAGAGGACGGAGACCCAGTAAGCCGCAGCCCAGGCGCCGTCGATTCGCTCAGCGATCGTCGAGCCCTGACGGGGCAGCCAGAAGGAGCCGAGTTCGATCGGGTTTTTCATCACCATAGTTGTGGCTCCGCCACCTTGTACCTAGGAAGCCTCGTTTACGCGCGCCCTCGTTCGGGAGCGTTCAGTCCGCCAGAAGCGAATCAGCCAGATCCCGAGGAGCACGACGGTGACCGCGCCTGACGCCATCATCAGCCGCTTCGTCGCCAGGACGTACCCTCGGGCGTTGGGATCGTAGTGAAAACAGAACAAGAGCACCCGATCCCAGGCGCTCCCGACCTGCCCGCTGCCCGCTTCGCGCAGCGCGAGGCCGAAGTTCTTCTGTGGGAAGGAGATGCCGTAGAGCGTACGCGACAGGCGTCCATCCGGCGTGAAGACGAACGCGCCCGCCGCGTGCGCGTACTGCTTCGTCGTCTCGTCCCACCGGTAGTGGAAGCCCACCGCGTCGGCGAGCGCGCGCACCGACGCCTCGTCTCCGACGAGGAAGTCGAAGCCGTCGCCGGTGACCGGCTTGCCGTACGCCTCGATATAGTTCGCCCGCTTCTTGCGCCCGGCTTCGGGCGTATCGCGGGGGTCGAAGCTCACGACGAGGGTGCGGTACTCGTTGCCCGCGGTCCAGGCGCTCTCCTTCATGGCCTGGAGCACGCCGTTCAGGACCAGCGAGCACAGCATCGGGCACTCGAAATAACCGAGCACCAGGACGAGGGGCTTGTCCCCCGCCGCGTACTTTGCGAGCTCGACCTCCTGCCCCGACTGGTCGCGGAGCCGGACCTGGCGCGGGAGCAGCGCTCCCGGCCGCTCCTCGATGTCGATTCCGGCGAGCTCGGTCGGGATGGTCGTGTCCGCGGCTCGCGCGCTCCGCGCCGGGGTGACCGTGGCCACCACGAGCGCGAGAACGGCGAGCAGGGCAGACAGCGGGCGGGACATCACTGCTCCGGGGCGGGGGTCGCCGGGGCGGCGGGCTTGGGCGCCGCGCCTCCAGGCTGGGCGGGCTTGGCGTCGGCGGGCTTGGCCGGCTTCACGGCGTCGGCGGGCTTGGCCGTATCGGCAGGCTTCGCGGGCGTGGCCGTATCGACGGGCTTGGCGTCCGAGGGCTTCGCCGCGTCCTTGTCGCCCGGCTTCGCTGCGTCCTGAGCCTTCGACGGCTCGCCAGGAGCGGCGCCCTCGTCGGGCTTCGCCGCGCCGTCCGCGGGCTGAGCGTCGTGCGGGATCGTGTGGATCACCGGGGGGGTGGCCGCGGGCCTCACGCGCTGCTCCTGGTAGTCCTTCAGGGTGAGCGCGACGGCCTGATCGACCGGGATGCGGACGATGCCCTTCTTCTCGTCCGCCCACTGGTAGCGGCCGAGCCGCTCCTTCTCCGTGGCCCGCAGGCCTCGGAGCGTGCTGTTCGGCGGCTCGAGCACCTTTGTCGAGATCTCGTGCTCCATCGTCGACTTGAAGACCTCGTTGACGAAGAGCACGACCGCCACGATCGAGAACAGCGTGGCGATCACGATCACGAAGATGAGCGAGTTATTCGGTCGATCCGCCTCGGCCTGGGCCTCGGCGTGATCGGTCGCTGTGTTGTCGGTCGCTTCGCTCATGGCCGGCTCCTTACGGGTTGTCGATCCGAGCCGCTTCGGCAAGGTGAGGGTCGTTCAGGGGATACAGCGGGCTCTTGGCCGCCTGGAGCGAGAGCACCCAGGCTCCCACGCCCAGCGGGCCGAGCAGGCCGGCGAGGTCGATCCAGCTCAGGTGCGCGCCGTGGTGATCCACGTTCGGCATGACGAGCCAGTAGAGGTCGACGTAGTGCATCACGAGGAGGAGCACCGACGCCGCGCCGAGGACGAGCGGGCTCCGCTTCGCGTGCCGCGACAGGAGGACGAGGAACGGAACGACGAAGTGCCCGAACAGCAAGGCCAGGCTCACGACCTTCCACGAGCCCTCCCAGCGGTGCTGGTAGAAGATCGTCTCCTCGGGGATGTTCGCGTACCAGATCAGGATGAACTGCGAGAACGCGATGTAGGCCCAGAAGATCGTGAAGCCGAAGAGCAGCTTGCCGATGTCGTGCTGGCGCTCGACGTTGCTCACCTTGCGCAGGAGCCCCGCCTTGTGGAGCGCGATCGTGATCAGCGCGAGCGCCGAGAGGGAGCTCGTGGCCGCGCCGGCGAACACGTAGACGCCGAAGATCGTCGAGTACCAGTGCGGGTCGATGCTCATCAGCCAGTCGAACGCCGCGAACGAGATGGTCAGGGCGAAGACGATGACGGCCGGAGCGGCCCCGGCGCGCATCCTCGCGGTGGGCCGGAAATCGGCGCTCTTGTCCTGCGCGCGGGAGGTCTTGATGAACCAGAGCGCGAGGCCCGCCCACGCCGCGAGGAACACCACGGCGCGGATGTAGAAGAAGGTCGGGTTCAGGTAGGGCGCCTTCTGGTGGAGCACATGATCGTTCGCCGCATCGGGCCCCATCCAGTGATGGTAGATGTCGTGGGCGAGCACCGCGACCGGGAGGAACAGCACGATGCAGGCGGGCAGGACGCCGCTCATCCACTCCATGTGGCGGCGCGCGGCCGCCGACCAGCGCGCGCGGGTCAGGTGCTGGATGATCACGAAGAACAGCGCGCCGAGCCCGATCGTCACGAGCCACGTGAAGCCGGTGAGGTACGAGAACGCAAAGCGCTTCGCGTCGGAGACCGCCGCCGCCGCCGAGAGCGCCACGCCGACGATCGCCAGCACCATGCTCCCCGAGACGAGCCGCTTCGCGACCGCCGGATCGAGGACCTTCGTGTCCTCGGCCAGAGCACTTCCGTGGGACTTCATGGAGTACCGCTCTCCTTCGCGATGTTGCCCCGCTGGGCCGCGGGCACGTCGTCGATGTGCGCGTGCTGGCTGTGCTGCAGCACGCGGACCCACGTGACGATCGCCCACCGGTCCCGGACCGGGATCTGCTTCCGATAGGACGGCATGTTCCGCACGCCGTTCGTGATGACGTTGAAGATCTCGCCGTCGGGCAGGCCGAGGGCCCGGTCGGACGCGAGGTCGATGGGGGGCGGATACCCGCGCTTCACCACCATGCCATTGCCGCTCCCGCTCTGGTCGTGGCACGGCGCGCAGTAGATGTTGAAGCGATCCTGGCCGCGACGGATCACCGTCTCATCGACGGTGATGGGCGCCAGGGCCAGGAAGGTCTCGCCGTCCTTCTCCTTGCCGGTGCGGAAGGCCTCGCTCTCGTCGAGCGCTCCCTGGGCCACCGTACCTTCGACGATCGGCCGCATCGCCCGCCCGTCGGGGAACAGGCGCGTGCCCTCCTCGGGCTGGAACTTGGGCTGCCAGTCCATGTCGCCGAAGACGTGGATCGGAGGATCGCTGCTCGCCTGTCCACGACAGCCTGCCAGGACGACGAGGAGGGGAATGCACCAGCGCTTCACGAGGAGACCTCCCGGATGCCCTGCGCGCCGAGGCGCTGGAGGAGGTTGCGCGTCTCCGCGGAATCGTACTTCGGGTCGCTCGCCTCGACGCTGATGAAGAAGGCGTCGTCGGTCGCGCGCGGGAACGAGGGGTGCGTCATGGTGGGGTGGAACAAGGTCGGCAGGCGCCCGAGCGCGAAGAGCCCGAAGAAGCACGTGAGCGCCGCGAAGAGGACCGTGAGCTCGAAGAAGATCGGGATGAAGGCCTGGTACGAGAACGACTGCTTGCCGCTGATGATGAGCGGATAGTCGTAGTACTGCGTGTACCAGGCGAGCAGGATGGCGCTTGTCAGCCCCGCCGCGCCGCCGCCGAGGACGAGCCACGGCAGCGGAGACGGCTTGAGCCCCATCGCCTTCTCCAGCCCGTGCACGGGGAACGGCGTGTGCGCGTCGAAGCGGCTGTACCCGGCGTCCCGGAGCGCCTCGCACGCGTGATAGATGTCCTTCGGGGTCGTGAAGTAGCCCATGATCCCGAAGAGGGCCGACTCGCCGTCCGCCTCGTGCTCGGCCTTGCGCTCCAGCTTGCGCTCGATCGAGAGCGCGGCCTGCCCGTGCGGCCCGCTCTCGTGGGGCTCGGAGTACTCCGCGTCGTCCTCGGGCACGTGGCCCTGCGGCTCGATGTCGGGCTGGCTGTCGCGCGCGGGGCCCTTGTGCGCCCGTGCCTCCTCGGCAGAGGCGGGCTTCCCGGAGCGCTTCTGGCGTCGAGTATCGCTGTTACGCTGCATGATGAGCCTCGTCGTCGCTGTGCGAGCCGTGAGGATCGGCCGCCGCCGTGACCCCCTTCACCTCGCTGATCGCGACCATCGGGAGGTAGCGGACGAACAGCAGGAAGAGGGTGAAGAAGAGGCCGAACGAACCGAAGAACGTCGACATGTCCCAGATGGTCGGGCGGAAGTAGGTCCAGCTCGAGGGGAGGAAGTCGCGGTGGAGGCTCGTCACGATGATGACGAAGCGCTCGAACCACATCCCGATGTTGACCAGGATCGAGATGATGAACATCGCGGGGATGCTGGTGCGCACCTTCTTGAACCAGAAGAGCTGCGGGAAGATCACGTTGCAGCTCACCATGGTCCAGTAGGCCCAGGCGTACGGGCCGAGGATGCGGTTCCGGAAGGCGAACTGCTCGTAGCCGTTGCCGCTGTACCAGGCGATGAAGAGCTCCATCGCGTACGCGTAGCCGACCATGGTGCCGGTCGCGACGATGACCTTGTTCATGTTCTCGAGGTGCCGCATCGTGATGAGCCCCTCGAGGCCGAACGCCTTCCGCGCGAACACCATCAGCGTGACGACCATCGCGAACCCGCTGAAGATGGCGCCCGCGACGAAGTACGGCGGGAAGATGGTCGTGTGCCAGCCGGGGATGATCGAGACGGCGAAGTCGAACGACACGATCGTGTGCACGCTGAGCACGAGCGGCGTGGAGAGCCCGGCGAAGAGCAGGTAGGCCTTCTCGTAGTGGAGCCAGTGGCGGTGCGAGCCGCGCCAGCCGAGGCAGAGGATCCCGAAGACGATCTGCTTCGTCCGGGTCGTGGCCCGGTCGCGGATCGTGGCGAGATCAGGGATGAGCCCGACGAACCAGAAGAGCGTCGAGACCGTCGCGTACGTCGAGACGGCGAACACGTCCCAGAGCAGGGGGCTCTTGAAGTTCGGCCAGAGGCTCATCTGGTTCGGGATCGGGAACAGCCAGTGGGCGAACCAGATCCGGCCCAGGTGGGCCACCGGGTAGATGGCGGCGCACGCGACCGCGAAGATCGTCATCGCCTCCGCGGCGCGGTTGATGCTCGTCCTCCACTTCTGGCGGAAGAGGAAGAGGATGGCGCTGATCAGCGTGCCGGCGTGGCCGATACCGACCCAGAACACGAAGCCGGTGATGTCCCACGCCCAGTTGACCGTGGTGTTCAGCCCCCAGATGCCGATACCGGTCCCGACGAGGTGGACGAGCGAGCCGGCGAGGATAAGGAGGATGCTCAGGGCAAGGCACAGCAGGACGAGCCACCCCGGGGGGCGCTTGCTGAGGATGATGCCCGAGACCTTGTCGGTGAGAGAGCGGAAGTCGTCCTTCCCCTGCACGAGCGGCGTCTCGTCCAAGAGGGCGGCGCGGTCGGAGAGCCGGGGGTGTTCGACCTGGAGGGGTGCTGTGGCGCTCATGCGTCGGCGAGCTCCGGGTTCTTGTTGCGGATCTTGGCGAGGTACGTGACCCGCGGCTTGGTGTTGATCTCGTCCAGCAATCTGTAACCGCGCGGGCTAGCGGACGTCGCGGCCACCTGGCTCGTGCGGTCGTCGAGGTCGCCGAAGACGATCGCCTGCGTCGGGCAAGCGCCCTGGCACGCGGTCACGATCTCGCCGTCCTTGATGTGAGCCCGCCCCTCTCGCTTGGCGTCGATCTTGGCGTGGTTGATCCGCTGCACGCAGAAGGTGCACTTCTCCATGACGCCCCGCGATCGGACGGTGACGTTGGGGTTGAACTGCATCTTCCGCTCCTCCGAGTCCGGCTGGCCGTACTCGAGGAAGTTGAAGCGACGGACCTTGTAAGGGCAGTTGTTGGCGCAGTACTTCGTGCCGACGCACCGGTTGTACGCCATGTCGTTCAGCCCCTCGGGGCTGTGCGTCGTGGCGGCGACCGGGCACACCTGCTCGCACGGCGCGTTCTCGCAGTGCTGGCAGGGGAGCGGCTGCTGGATGCTCTCCGGCTCGTTCGGATCCGTGCCCTGGAAGTAGCGGTCGATCCGGAGCCAGTGCATCTCGCGGGTCTGCCGCACGCCGTCGGCGCCGACGACCGGGATGTTGTTCTCGGCCTGGCAGGCGACAACGCACGCGTTGCATCCGATGCAGGCGTTGAGATCGATGCTCATGCCCCAGGCGTGGCCCTGCCTGCGGTTCGGCTCCTGGAACAGGCTGAAGAGCGACGGCACGTGGACCTGCTTCTGGGCGAACTCCGGGTCCTTCTGGAGCTCGGCGAGCGTCCCCTCGCGCGCGAGCGGGCGGCCCTCCATGACGAAGTGCTCCTGCGTGCGCGCGAGCGCCACGACCTCACCGGCCTTCTCCAGCGAGAAGCCGCCGGCGAGCTCGAAGGCGTCGCTCTTCCGCAGCGGCGTCGTGTCGACGCCGACGCCGTGCCCGACCCGGAGCTTCGCGCGCCGCCCCTGGCCGATGGTGATGCCCACCGAGTCGTCCGCCTGTCCCGGCGCGACGAGCACGGGGATCTTCACCGACGCGCCGCTGCCGGTCAGCGTCACGACGTCGCCGTCCTTCAGGCCGAGCCGCGCCGCCGTCGACGGCGAGAGGCTCGCGCCGTTGCCCCAGGTGAGCTTGGTCATCGGGTGGGGCAGCTCCTGGAGCCACCCGTTGTTCGCGAACCGGCCGTCCCACGCGTGCACGTCGGGCCGGAAGGTCACCTCCATGCCCTCGGCCGCGGCGGGCGCGAACGCGCGCAGCGCCTCGATCGCGCCCTGCGCCGCGGCGGCCACCTGCTCGTCCGCGAGCTGGCTGCCCGCGACGAGGCCGTCGTGGAGGGCGCGGCGGAAGTCGTCCTCGGTGCGCTTCGCGCCCTCGGCGGTCAGCCAGGTCGCCCGCACCAGGTCGTACGCCGTCCGCGAGCCGCCGAGCAGGAGCTCGATGACCTCCGCGTCGGTCCTGCCGCCGAAGAGCGGCGCGATGAGCGGCTGCGCGATGCTGGCCGTCCCGTCCTCCGCCCGGACGTCGCTCCACGACTCCAGCGGGTGGGCGCGGTTCAGGTGCCAGCGGGTGCGCTCGCTCGTCTCGTCGACGTGCGTCGAGACGTGCACGCTCACGGCCACCTTGGCGAGCGCGTCGGCGAAGCGCGCGTCGGCGGGCGCGTCGAAGGCCGGGTTGCCGCCCAGGATGATCAGCGTCTCGACCTCGTTGCGCTCGATGGAGCGCGCGAGCTCGACGAGCGCCTCGGGGCCCTCGCGCGAGTCGTCGAACGGCGCGACGAGGCGGACCGCCTTGCCGGTGTTGTCGAGCGCGAGGTTGATGAGGTGCACGAGGGCGTGGACCTCCTTCGGCAGCGAGCGCCCCGCGACGACCGCGCCCTGCCCGCGGTTGGCGGCGAGGTCGGCGGCGATGGCGGCGACGTGCCGGGTCGCCTTGGCGTCGAGCCCTTCCGACTTGCCCTCGAGCGCCTTGAGGACCTCGGCGTCGAGCGAGACCCCGCGCTTGCCGAGCTCCGTCGCGAGCGCGAAGGCGAAGGCGGGGATCTTGCGGCTCTGGATGCGGAGCCGGTGATCCGCGGCCGCGCCGGTGATCGTAAAGGTGCTCTCGACCGCGTAGAGGCGGTTCATCGCCGTCGGGTCCTTGTCGACCGCGCGGCCCGCCGCGAACGCGCGCGCCTGCTTGAGCGGGCTGCCGTCGGACGCGAACAGGTCGGCGTCGAGCGCGACGATCACGCGCGCCTTCGTCAGGTCGAGCGTCGTCTCGAGCGGCTTGCCGAACGCGAGCCGCGCGCCCTCGCGGGCGGCGTCGCGCGAGAAGGGCTCGTACCGGACGACGCGCGCCTCGGGCAGCGTCTTGCGGAGATCGGCGAGGCGCGCGGCCAGCGTCGGCGACCGGTGCGCCTCGGTCAGGATCGTGAGCCCCTTGCCGCCGCGGCCGCGGAGCTTGTCGCCCTCGGTGCGCAGGAACGCCGCCGCGTCGTCCCACGACTTCTCGGTCGCGCCCTCGCGCGGCGACTTGCTGCGATCGGGATCGTAGAGGTCGAGGACCGTGGCCTGGGTATAGAGGGTTGTCGCGCCGAGGCTCTCGGGGTGCTTCGGGTTGCCCTCGATCTTCGTGGGCCGCCCCTCGTGGCTCTCGACGATGACGCCGAAGGCCGTGCCCATCATCGGGAGCGCCGTCGCGAAGAACAGCGGCTTGCCCGGGATGACCTCCTCCGGGGTGTGCGAGTACGGCAGGATCTGCTCGACCGGCCGGCGGCAGCCCACGAGGCCGCCGAGCGCGAGCGACGCGCCCATGAGGCTCAGGAACGTGCGCCGCCCGACGCCCTCCGGCGGCTCGAACGCGGCCGGCGGGAACTCGCGCCCGAGCGCGTCGACGAAGTCGGCCGAGCCGGCGAGCTCGTTCAAGCTGCGCCAGTAGGTCTTTCCGGAGAGATCCTGAGCGAGGGGGAGAGGAGTTCGTTTGCTCATCGGTGGCACCCCGAGCAGTGGAGCGGAGCCTGCACCTGCCGCCCGGAGGAAGTGACCGCGGGCACGCGATCGTTGTAAGGCTCGTGGCTCGCAGGGACCCCTGCGGCCGCCATGGCGGCCGTCGCCGGTGCCATATCCATCTTTGTGACGTCGGCAGGATTGCGGAGGTGGGGGCCTGGATTGCGGTGGCAGTCCAGACACCATCCCATCGAGAGCGGCTGGACCTGCCGGACCTTGGGCATCTGGTCGACGCGGCCGTGACAGCTCACGCAGCCGACCCCCGCGGCCAGGTGGGCCGAGTGGTCGAAATAGGCGTAGTCGGGCAGGTTGTGGACGCGCACCCAGGGAATGGGTTGATCCGTCGCCCAGCTCTCCTGCACGGGGAGGAGCTTTTCGCTGTCCCGCCGCACCTTGGCGTGACAGTTCATGCACGTCTCCGTGGGGGGAACCGCGGCGAAGCTGGAGACTTCTACTGTGCTGTGACAGTAGCGGCAGTCGATGCCGAGGTCGCCAGCGTGCAGCTTGTGGGAATAGTCGACCGGTTGCTCCGGCTGATATCCGACCTCAAGGTGTTTGTTGGTACCGTAGTACCAGAATCCGCCGATCACAGCGGCGCCGAGGGGCAGGACTCCGAAGAGCAGCCCCAGCGGCACCACTTTGTTGGCCCATCGTGGGAACAGGAACCGAGCCATAGGGTTGTGTGTGGCGTCGGAGGGACGCGCGGGCGCAGTTATGGCTTGCTGGCGGGGTGCGACAAGACGGCAAAGTGCCGCGTGACTGCGGCAGATTGCCGCTGTGGATAACTGAGGCTCCACGCCGCGGCAGGTCGCCGCGGGGGCGCGGCGCTTTGCCGCGGATGTTGGCGTCCACCCTTACGACACGGGGGTGAACTGGACACGACACCGGAGCGAAAAATCGTCGAAATATCGGCGCCGGCCGGGGAGGGAGCCGGGGAAGCAGGGCGGAACGGGAAGGAGAGGGGCTACCGAGCGAGGGCCGTCGGCCACGCCGAGCCCGGCTGCCCGGAGGGGCTCAGAACACGGGCGTGAACGTGCGTGGGGCCTTCTTCTTCCGGAGGCAGCGGGTCGCCCTGCTCATGTAGCAGACGGTGAAGGCCCGCCGCGGCTGGCCGCTCCGGTTCACGGCGGAGCAGTGCCAGAGGTAGTTGTGGATCAGCAGGGCCTCGCCCGCGCGCGCCGGCAGCGCGATCTTGCGGGCGTCCGCGTCGGCCGCGCGCACGCGATCGCCCGGAACGACGCCGCCGAGCGGCGTCGCGAGCCCGTCGAGGTGGCTGCCTTCGAGCACCTCCACGCAGCCGCCGCCGGCGGGGGCGTCGTCGAGCGCTGTCCAGATCTGCAGCTCGGGGTCGCGATCCAGCCCCCAGTAGCTGCCGCCGTCCTGGTGCCAGGGCAACGGCGTCCCGCCGGACGCGGCCTTGTTGAAGAGCACGGCCCGGTAGATGGAGACCTCTCCCTCGATGAGCGCGCGCGCGATCCTCTCGAAGAGCGGGTTCTCGATCCACGCGAGGAACAGCGGGTCCTTCTCGAGCTTCTCGAGCTTCCGGTACGACGTGCTCGGCCCCTGGTAGCCCTTGCCGTACGGCAGATCCTCGTAGCGGCCCGACGCGGCGTCGTGCTGGAAGAAGAGCCCGGGGTACGTCACGCGCCCGAGCATCAGATCGTCCGAGCGCGCGCGGAGCGCCGCGAGCCCCGCGTCGGTCATCACGCGCCCGAGGCGGGCATGGCCGCGGGCGGCGTAGTCGGCCAGGGGGCCCGCGAGGTCGAGGTCCCTGGCCTCGGGCAGCAGGAGATCGATCATCGCGCGTAGCTCGCGTCGGTGCCCAGGTGATCGCGGTAGAGCGCGTCCATGCGCCGCGCCGCCTCCTCCGAGAGAGGGCGCCCGATCGCGTCGGCCGCCTCGTCGAGGTGCTCTGCCCGGACCGGGCCGACGAGGACGGAATCGACCACGTCGCGCCCCGCGAGCCAGGCGTACGACAGCGAGAGCAGGCTCCTCCCTTCGTCCGCCGCCACGGCGGCGTAGGCGGCCGCGAGCTCGAACATGCGCCCGCTCCAGTAGCGGCGCTGGTAGATGCCGTTGCGCTCGAAGCGCGAGCCCGCCTGCGTCGCCTCCGGCCCGGCGTGCCGCCCCGTCAAGAGCCCGCCGGCGAGCGGGTTGTACACAGCGGTGGCCAGCGAATAGCGGCGCGCGAACGCGGCGTACTCGACGTCGAGCTGGCGGATCAGCGCGTTGTAGAGCACCTGAGAGACGGCGGGGCGCGGCCTCCCGACGGCGTCGCGGCGCGCGATGATCTCGAGGATCTGCCACGAGGCGAAGTTGCTGACCCCGAAGCGCAGGACCTTCCCCTGATGGATCAGGGCGTCGATCGCCGACAGCGTCTCCTCGACGGGCGTCTCCGGATCCGGCGCGTGGAGATAGCAGACGTCGACGCGGTCGGTGCCGAGGCGCGCGAGGCTCTCTTCGACGGCGCGGATCACGCGGTCGCGCCCGAGGCCCTCGGGCTTGCCCCGGAGGCGGCGCAGGCCGACCTTCGTGGCGATCTGCGCCTCGTCCCGGCGACCCCGGAGCGCCCGGCCGAGGATCCGCTCGGACCCGCCGTCCAGGTAGAGGTTGGCCGTGTCGAACGCGGTGATTCCACGCTCGAGCGCGCGATCGACGATGCGCTCGGCCTCCTCGGGCGGCGTGCGGCCGCCGAAGTTCATCGTGCCGACGACGATCGCGGGCGGCGCGCCCGGCCGCCGCTTCGCCGTCATTCCAACCGGATCGTCAGCCTTCATGTCAGGCGCCACGCCCCGCTCCTCACGCCCGCGCGACGAGGAGCGCGAGCACGTACACGATGAGCCACACGAGCCACAGGGTGCTCGTTCGCCGCCACCCCAGCCGGAAGCCGTACATCGGCGCGAGCGGCGGCACCACCAGCGCGACGAGCCCGCGCCAGCGCGGCTGGCTCCGGAGCGCGAGCCGCGCGGCCAGCGCGACGTGCGTGGTCACCCAGGCGGCGAATGACAGGACGAGGGTCGCGGTCGCCGCGATATCCTTCACGGGGCCAAGCCTAGCGTCGCCGGCGCGCTCCGCCTCTGGAAAAAGGGCGACCCCGGCGAGCGCGGCGACCTCCGGGCGCGCCCCGAGCCCCGGGTCTGTCGCGCTACCAAATCCGGGCTAAGCTTGGTCCGTGCCTTTGCGCAACATGCCGTGTTTTCGTCCGGATTCCTTCCTCACCGCGCGCGCCGCACCGCGCGCGACCCGCTGCGCGAGGGCGATCGCGGGCGCCGCCCGCGCCCTCGTCGACCGCGAGGGCCGCCTCATCCCCCTGAGCCTGCTCGCCGGCGCGGCGTGCAGCATCGCTGTCGGCGTCGGCGCGGCTCAGGCGATCTCCGCTCCGCCCGATACGTTGCCCATCTCCGAGGTGAAGCCGGGCATGAAGGGATACGGCCTCACCGTCTTCTCCGGCACCACGCCCGAGAAATTCGATGTCGAGGTCATCTCGACGCTCCGCAATTTCCGGCCGAACCAGGATCTCGTCCTCGTCAAGACGAAGCACCCGCGCCTCGAGGTCGCCCGCACCGTGGCGGGGATGAGCGGCAGCCCGATCTACCTGAACGGCAAGATGATCGGCGCCTACGCGTACGGCTGGCTCTTCGGCGCGGAGGCGATCGCCGGCGTCACCCCGATCAAGTCGATGCTCGACGAGCTCGCGCGGCCGCTCCCGCGCGGGATCGCCCCGAAGGTCGGCGGCCCGCTGCCCGCCCCGGTGAGCCGCGCCGGTGGTGCGACGCCGCCGCCGCCGCCGCGCGCCGCCGCGCCGTCCCGCCTGCACGGGAGCCGCGGCTTCCTGGGGGCCGCCGACGCCTACGACCTCGCCGGCCACGCCGGCCAGATCGCCGCGCGCGTCGCGTCGTCGCTCGCCCCGCCCGAGTCGACGGGCCTCGCGCGCGCCTCGACGCCGGTGATGCTCGGCGGGCTCGGCGGGACGTCGCTGCGCATCGCGAGCGACCTGCTCGGCCCGATGGGCCTCGATCCGATGCAGGCCGGCGGCGGCTCGTCCGCGAATCCTGAGCCGGGCGCGCCGACGAAGTACGTCGACGGGGGGGCGATCGGCGTCGAGCTCGTGCGTGGCGACATCTCCGCGATGGGCATCGGCACGGTCACGCGCGTGTCGGGCGACAAGCTGGTCGCGTTCGGCCACCCGATGATGAACGGCGGCGTCACGAACCTCCCCACGGCGATCGCGAGGGTCCACTGGATCCTCGCGAGCCAGAACCGGAGCTTCAAGATCGGCGAGGCGGTGCGGCCCCTGGGCACGCTGGTGAACGATCGGCAGGCCGCGATCGTCGTCGACAGCTCGGCGAAGGCGCCGGTCTTCCCGATGCGCGTCCAGATCGACGGCGTCGAGGGGGCGCCGCACCCGACGTGGAACGTCGAGGTCGCGCACGATCAGTTCCTCGCGCCCGCCTTCGTCTCGATGGCGGTCGGCAACGCCGTGGAGGCGACGACGGCCGAGCGGCGGGACATGACCTGGCGGGCGGTGAGCCAGGTGAAGATCGGCCGCTACGGCACCATCTCGCTCGTCGACTTCGGCGCCGGCAACGGCACCCCGCTCAGCAGCGACGACTTCGTCCGCAGCCGGCTCGTCCGGGCCATGGGGGCGCTCCTGAACAACCCCTGGGAGGACGTCTCGATCGAGCGCGTCGACACCCGCGTGAAGGTCACCTTCGACCGCGAGGTCGTGCTGCTGCGCGGCGCGAAGGTGCTCGAGCCGGAGATCGATGCGGGCGCGCCCGCGCGGATCCGCCTGGATCTCCAGCCCCACCTGGGCGCCGTGGAGTCGCGCGTCATCGAGGTGCCGTTGCCGCGCGAGCTCGCCGGCAGCCAGGTGGACATCGATCTCGCGCCCGGCTACGAAGTGGAGCGCCCGATGGCGACCCCGAACAACGTCGCCGAGCTCGTGGCGATGCTGCCGAACCAGACCCACGACGCCGAGAGCGTCGTCGCGACGTTCCGGCTCCGCGAGAACGGCGCCGCCTACCGCGGCAAGGTCGCCTCGCGGCTCCCCCCCGGCGCGATGGACACGCTGCGCCCGACCTCCGCGTCCGACGCGCCCGAGACCTTCGGCGCGCAGGTGCAGGTGCCGATCTCCCTCAAGCGATTCCTTGTCGGTAAAGACTCCGTGAGCGTCACGGTCCGGCCTATCCTCCGCTGATCCCGCCGTCTCCCCGCCTCCCTCTCTCTGTCCAGACCCCCTCCTCCTCACGACCCATGAGCACAGTGCGCTCTTCTGCCCATCCTCGACCGCTTCCCCTCCGCGCCGTTCCCTCTCCGCGCCGGCTCCTCGCCGCCGCCGTCGCCGCCGCGGGGCTCGTGGCGCTGCCGGCCCACGCGGTGGGCACGCGCAGCTTCGAGCTCCGATCGCTCGAGGACCTGAAGGGCGGGGATCTCACAGGCGTCAGCGTGGACTCGAACGGCGCCGTGCGCGCCGGGCTGACGCTCGGCGCGACGCCGCTGCCGGACGCGACGTCCATCTGGAGCTCCGTGGTGCTGCCCGACGGGACGGTGCTGCTCGGCACGGGCAACGAGGGGAAGATCTACAGCGTCTCGGGCGGCCGGGTCGCGCTCGTGGCCACGACCGGGCAGATGGCGGTCAGCGCGCTCGCCCTCGCGGAAGGCGGCGACGTCATCGCGGGGACCTTCCCCGAGGGCAAGCTCTTCCGCCTGCCGCGCGGCGCGGGCAACGGCGGCCCGGCGAAGCTGTTCGCCGAGCTCCCCGGCGCCGAGGACGTCTGGGGCCTCGCGTACGACCCCAGGGCGAAGGCGCTCTACGCGGCGACCGGCTCCGATGGGAAGCTGTTCCGCGTCGACGCCGCGGGCAAGGCGCAGGTGTACTTCGACAGCGACGAGCCCCACCTCATGTGCGTCGCCGTCGGCGACGACGGCGCCGTCTACGCCGGCTCGAACGGCAAGGCGCTCCTCTACAAGATCACGGCGCCCGGGCGCGCGACCGTGCTCTACGACTTCGAGGCCGACGACGTGAAGGCCATCGCCGTCGCGCCGGGCGCGAAGGGCGGCGCGATCTACGCGATCGCCAACAAGTACACCGAGGCGTTCGCCCCGCCGAAGCGCAACCGGAGCGGGCCGCCGTCGCCGCAGCCGACGCGCACGCAGAAGCCTGGCAAGGGCGTGCTCATGCGCTTCGATCGGAACGGCGTCGCGGAGAAGATGATGAGCGACGACGACACCCACTACGTCTCGCTCGGCCTCGGCGACGATCTGACGCCGTTCGTGGGGACGGGCGCAGAAGGCCAGCTCTACACCGTGAGCGACAACCACGTCGCGCGGCTCGTCGCCGACACCGACGAGCGCCAGGTCGGCGCCTTCATGATGGCCGGGCGGCGCAGGTTCGTCGCGACCACCGACCCCGCGGTCTTCCACGAGGTGAAGGGCGTCGGAGGCGCCGAGGCGGTGTGGACGAGCAAGGTGCTCGACGCCGGGCTGCGGGCCACGTTCGGGCGCCTGACGTGGCGCTCCGACGGCGCGCTGGCGCTCGAGACCCGGAGCGGGAACACCGACGCGCCGGACGGCACCTGGAGCCCGTGGTCCGCCGCCCTGGCCGCGCCTGGGGACGCGAAGAGCCCGCCGGCGCGCTTCGCGCAGATCCGCGCGCGCTGGAGCCGCGATCCGGGCGCGGTGCTCCGCGAGGTGAAGCTCTCCTTCGTCACCGACAACGCGCGCGCCGTGGTCACCTCGATCGAGGCGGCGCCGAAGGGGCAGACGAAGCCCTCTCGCTCGAGCCTCCCGCCGTCCGGCGGGGAGGCGCCGAAGCCCGTGAGCGCGCTCCAGCTGACGTGGAAGGTCGACAATCCAGACCAGGACGATCTCCGCTACCGCCTCTCCTACCGGATGGAGGGGCAGTCGACCTGGCGCAGCCTGCTGAAGCCGGGCGAGAAGGTGACGCGCGCCGAGCACGTATGGGACACGACCGCCCTCCCCGAGGGCGAGTACCGCATCCTCGTCGAGGCGAGCGACGAGCTGGCGAACCCGCCCGAGCGCACGCTGCGCCACAGCCTCGAGTCGGGCACGGTCCTCGTCGACAACACGCCGCCGCTGTTCCGGGCGCTCGCGCTGCAAGGGCGCCGGCTCACGGGCGAGGTCGCGGACGGCCTCGGCCCCATCGCGCGCGTCGAGGTCTCGATCGCGGGCCTGGAGGAGTGGCGGCCCATCTTCCCGAGTGACGGCGTCTTCGATGAGGCCGTCGAGCCGTTCGAAGCGGATCTCGGCGCGATCGTGCCGCCTGGCGCGCACCTGCTCGCGGTGCGCGCTTACGACAGCGCGGGCAACGTGGTCACCCGCGACATCGACGCGCGGTAGGCGTCGTCACACACCGTCGCGCGAGGCCCGGCGCTCGGCGCGACACGGGCGTCATGCTTGCGCCAGGGGCGCCCGCGGGCGAGGCGCACCCGTTGTCGCCGCGCGCACGACGGCGTCCCCTCCCGGCTTGCCTTCGGCGCCCTGGCGACGACACACCGAATCGGCACATTCTGTGAATGCAGGAGGCGACATGATACGCTCATTCCGCTTGTGCTTTTTTGGTGGTCCTGGAATGAGCTCACACCACGCCCGTCTGTTTGCTGGCCTCGCGGCGACCTGGGTTCTCGCGCTCTCCGCGTGTTCGGCCGACGACGGGGCGGCGGGTGGGATCTTCGACGACGGCGGGGCGACGTTCGGGGGTGGAGGGGGCGATTACTGGTCGAGCGGATCGGGCGGCACCCCTCCGATGGCGAGCGGCGGCGCCGGTGGCGCCGGCGGCGTGCCCGTGACCGAGGACGTCAACATCCCGGCGGCCCCCGAGGCGCAGGATCCCTACACCCGCTTCGCTCACCTCTGCGGCGACGGCTGCACGCCGGGGGGTGATCCGATCGAGTGCTCGTCGGACGGCGGCGACGGGGCAGGGGCGGGGCTCCCTGGCGCGCAGACGCTGCGCTGCCAGCTCGTGCTCGACGACGGCGATGTCATCCCGAGCTGCCGGCCGGTGGGGCGCTACGAGGCAGGCGGCCCTTGTCACAGCAGCGCCGATTGCGCGGCCGGCCTGGGGTGCGTGGCCGCCGACGGCGGGGGCGGCGTGTGCCGGCAGTATTGCTGCGGCAACGTCGAGGGCTGCGCGGCGGGGACGTACTGCGACGAGCGACCGATGGCCGAATCGGCCGTCGCGGGGTGCGCTCCGGTCCCGATACCGGTCTGTGTCCCCGCGATGAACTGCGAGCTCTTGAACGACAGCGTGTGCCCCGAAGGCCTCACCTGCACGATCGTCCGCGAGGACGGGACGACGAGCTGCGTGGTGCCCGGCGAAGGGCGGGCCGACGAGCGTTGCCCGTGCGCGCCCGGCTTCGTGTGCTCCATGCTCACGAACCAGTGCAAGCAGCTCTGCCGGATCGACAGCAGGGCGCAGGACTGCGGCGCAGGCGCCAAGTGCCAGGGCGGCAGCGCGATCTATCCCGCCGGCTTCGGCGTGTGCGTCAGCACGTCGTAGCGGCGCTCCGCCGGGTCGCTCGGTTAAGAAATGTTGTAGGGTCCCGCTCCGGCGCGGATCGGAGCGGCGGGCGCGCGCCGCCGTGGTCATGCTGGACGCGTGCAGCGACCGCTCTTCTCCTTCGTCCTCTTCATCGCTGTCTTCAGCGCCATCGTGGCGGGCGTCCACTACTACCTGTGGCAGCGCCTGATCCGCGCGCCCGAGCTCGGCCCGCTCTGGCACCGCGCCGGCAGCGTGGCCCTGGTGGTGCTCGCGTCGCTGGTGCCCCTCGGCCTCTTCCTCACCCGCGCGCTGCCCCGGCACATCGCCAGCGTCGTCGCCGGCGTCGTCTACACGTGGGTCGGGCTCGCGGTCCTGCTCTTCTTCCTCCTGCTCGGCTCCGAGCTCGTCCGCCTCGGCGCCCACGGCGTCACCGCGCTCCTGAACCAGCCGCTCGACGGCGAGCGCCGCACGTTCCTCTCGCGCGCCCTCGCGGGCGCGGCCGGCGTGCTCGCCATGGGCTTCGGCGTCGCCGGCGCCGCGAGCGCCCTCGGCGAGGTCGCCGTCCGCCCGGTGCGCGTCCGCCTCCGCCGCCTCCCCGCGGCCATGTCGGGCTTTCGCGTGGTTCAGCTGACCGACCTCCACATCGGCCCGACGATCGGCCGCGCGTGGCTCGAGCGCGTCGTCGCGCGCGTGAACGCGCTCGAGCCGGATCTCATCGCGATCACGGGCGATCTCGTCGACGGTCCGGTGGAAGAGCTCCGCGAGCACACGGCGCCGCTCGCCGATCTGCGCGCCAGGCACGGCGTCTTCTTCGTGACGGGCAACCATGAGTACTACTCCGGCGTCGAGGCGTGGATCGCGGAGCTCGGCCGGCTCGGCGTGAGGGTGCTGCGCAACGAGCGCGTCTCGATCGGCGACGGCGAGCTCAGCTTCGACCTGGCGGGCGTGGACGACTGGAGCTCCCGCGGCATGGGCCGCGGCCACGGCCCCGATCTCTCGCGCGCGCTCGCGGGGCGCGATGCTTCGCGGGAGCTCGTGCTGCTCGCGCACCAGCCCAAGCAGATCCTGGAGGCCGCGGAGAGGGGCGTGGGCCTGCAGCTCAGCGGCCATACCCACGGCGGTCAGATCTTCCCGTGGAACTTCTTCGTGCGGCTCGACCAGCCCTACGTGGCCGGGCTGTCCTCGCACGGCGACAGCCAGATCTACGTGAGCCGCGGCACCGGCTACTGGGGGCCGCCGATGCGCGTCGGCGCGCCGTCCGAGATCTCGCTGATCGAGCTCGAAGGCGCCGCCGCGGCCGAGGCCTTGGCGTGACCCGACCGCGCGCTCACGGGAGCGGGCTCGCCGGGTCCCTCTTGCAGTTGATGACAGGCGCCGGGTAGCTGCTCGGATCGGTGATGCGCTCCATGGCGAAGGTAGAGCCCTGGAGATCCAGGGGGACGGGCCTCGCCGTGGTGCCGGTGACATCGCCACAGACGAAGTCGGCTGGCGCGCAGAGGGAGCCGCCGGCCAGCGTGATGGTGGCCTCGAGCTCGCTGCCGGAGATGGAGTTGGCGTCGCCCGGTACGACGAGCGTGGGCAGCTGGGCGGTGAACGTCCCATCGGCGGACAGCTCGAAGGGACCCACATCGAACGGCTCGCCGATGGGCGTCTTGCGATCGGCGGCCACGAGCGGCTGGAAGGTCAGCGAGAAGCTCAGGCCGCCGTCGCTGGCCTCGGTGGTCAGGCTGGCCACGAAGACGATAGGGGCTCGCCGCTTGAGATAGGCCGAGAGGCTGAAGAAGAAATCGCCGTCGACGGCGCCCGCTTCCAGCAGGCAGGGGCCTCCACCACCGCCGCCGCCTGCGCCGCCATTTCCGTCGCCGTCACCACCGCCATCGCCGCCGCTCATCTGGTCTTCGCGGATCGCGGTATCGCGAGCTTCGAAGTCATCGTATCTGCCTTCCGGGTCGGCGCATCCGATGAGGAGCGCGGCGCAGGAGAGCGCAGCTGATGCGAGGCAGGGGAGGGCGGCTGAGGCGAGCGTTGTCCGGATGGTGCGGGAGAAAAGCATTTGACACCGTGCAAAAGGTGACATTTGACTTGGGCGGGTCGAACATCCCCCGACGTGGCAGGTGTTGCAACCCTACCACGCAGGGTCCGTCGCAGGCGCCGCATTCCTCCGCCCTCAGAATCGAGAACACCGGATATGTCCATCAACCGCTCCTGTTTCGCGATCTCCGTCGGCCTCCTCGGCGGTCTCGTCTGGACCGGATCCGCGTCGGCCGGTGGATTCGCGACCGCGCGGTTCGGCGGCGAGCACGGCAACCCGATGACGAGCAATGCGACCGCCGTCTATTACAACCCCGCAGGCCTCGCCGAGAGCGAGGGCATTCACCTGTTCCTGGACGGAAACCTCGCGCTGCGCTCCGTGTCCTACACGCACTTGCAGGCGCCGACCGATGACGTGACGGTGCCGCAGGCGAACACGGGGGAGGCGACCCTGTTCAACGTGGCTGCCGCGCCGATGCTCGGCGCGTCGGCCAGGCTCGGGGATCTGGCGCTGGGCGCCGGCGTCTACGTGCCCTTCGGCGGGGCGGCGTCCTGGGACACGAACGGGGCGTTCGAGGGAAATAGCGAGCTCGCCGGGCCGGTCGACGGCGTGCAGCGCTGGCACTCCATCGAGTCCTCGCTGCAGGCGATGTTCTTCACGGTCGCCGCCGCCTACAAGATCCCGGAGCTCCGCCTCAGCCTCGGCGTTTCAGGCAACCTGATTCGGACCCAGGTGAACACCGTGCGCGCCCGCAACGCCTCCGGGGACAACGTCCTTGAGACCGAGGGGCGCTCGCTGCTCGAGGTGAGCGGCCTCCACGCGAGCTTCGGCGTCGGCGCGCTCGTCGAGGCGGTGCCGAAGCAGCTCTGGATCGGCGCGTCGTACCAGTCGCGGCCGAACGTCACGGGGGGAGAGACGCTCGAAGGCACGCTCACGAACCGCTTCAGCGGCGTGTCGAGCGGCGGGAGCGACGTGGAGCTGCACCAGGGCCTGCCCGATATCGTGCGGCTCGGCGCCCGCTTCGTCCCGGAGGACCGCATGGAGATCCGTCTCTTCGGCGACTGGACGCGGTGGAGCTCGATGGAAAACCAGTGCCTCACCCAGGTGGGCGCGGCGTGCGAGATCGACCGCGACGGCTTCGCCGGAGAGGGGTCCCGCGTCGTGCAGAACATCGTCCGCCGCTGGGACGACACCTTCGGCGTGCGCGTGGGGTGGAGCTACTGGCCACGGCCGGCGATCGAGGTCTTCAGCGGCGTCGGATACGACTCCAACGCCATTCCGGACGAGACCCTGGATCCGTCGGCCGTCGATTTCCACGATGTCTCGTTCGCCCTCGGGGGGCGCTTCCAGGTCGCGAAGCAGCTGCACCTCGCCGCGTCGTACACCCACCTGTTCTACGTCGGCCGGGACACGACGGGGGAGAGCATCACCGCGGGCCTGCACCCCAACTCGAGGGCTCCCGACTCCGGCGGGCACTACGGGCAGACCATCGGCGTGCTCAACCTCAACGTGGATGTCGCCTTCTGAGCGCGGATCCTGAGCGCGAGCCCGCGCCGCGGTGAAAGTACGCCGCAGCGAGCTTCACTCTGCGGATGAGCCCGTAGCGCACGAGCCCGCGCCCTGCTCTAGGAAGCGCGCCGGGTCCGGCGGAGCAGGCTGAAGATGCGCGCCCCCAGCTCGGGGGCGCGGAAGGGCTTCACCATGTAGTCGTCGGCGCCGCTGGCGAAGGCCTCGACCATGTCCTGCGACGAGGCGTGCGCCGTGAGGAAGAGGACCGGCAGATCGCCGATCCCAGGCTCCTGCCGCAGCGTCCGGCACAGCTCGATGCCCGTCATCCTCGGGAGGTTCCAGTCGAGGACCACGAGGTGAAACGGTGAGCTGCGGACCCGCGCCAGCGCCTCTTCCGCGCTCCCGACGGCGACGACGGCGAGCTCGACCGCCTCGAGCATCGCCGTCAAGAGCTCGCGGATGTGGGGGTCGTCGTCGACGACGAGGACGCGCGCGCCTTTGCCCTTCAGCCGAGGCGGCGCCGGGAGCGGGGGCGCCCGGCCCGCCGGGCCGGCGCCCTGGACGCCAGGCGGCGCGGCGGGCCCGACCTCGTCCGCGGGGCGGAGGAGCGCCGCGCGGTCGATGTCGGGCACGGAGCCGGGGCGGGGCGCCTCCGTCCGCGCGAAGTGGGCGAGGCGACGCCAGTCGCGCGGCTCGAAGGTGAGGCGCGCCCCCTCCGGGGAGACCGACGCGCACGCCGCGGCCGACGTCGCGCGCCGGTTTTCGCCCAGCTCGAAGACGGCGAGCACCCACTCGCCGTCGGCCACGATCTCTCCGGCAGGCAGCCCGAGCTCGAGGTCACCCTCCTCCGGATCGCACACGATTTGCTCGAACTGCTGCAGATCCGGGAAGCGGTAGAGGACGCTCCGCACCTCATGACGCTACACCCGCGCTAGCATCTCGCAAGGGGTCCGACTAAGCTCGCGCCGCGATGTCATTCCTGCGCTGGATGTCGCCGGTCCTCGCGTTGCTTTCGATCGGCGTCACGGGTTGTCCTGGGAACTCGAGCTCGAGCGAGCCCAAACCGGCCCCGAGCCCGGAGGTGTCGGTCTCGCTACCGGGCGTGGACACCTCCTCGCTGACGCCGCGCGAGCGCCGAGAGTGGGCGGCCCAGGTCTCCGAGCTCCTCTCCCCCTGCCCCGACACGCCCGTGAGCATCGCGCAGTGCGTGAAGGAGCAGCGGTCGTGCAAGGCGTGCCTCCCCGCCGCGCAGCTCCTGCTCGATCAGGTCAAGGACGGCAGGTCGAAGAAGGAGCGCGAGGACGCGTTCCACATGCGCTTCGACGCGAACAAGGTGAAGACGCTCGTCACCGATGGCTCGCCGGACATGGGGCCGCCCGACGCGCCGATCACGATCGTCGAGTGGGCCGACTTCGAGTGCCCGTTCTGCAGGCTGATGGCGCCGCTGCTCGAGGAGCTCGTGAAGCGCTTCGACGGGCAGGTGCGCCTCGTCTTCAAGTTCTACCCGCTCTCGGCGCACGTCCACGGGGAGCCCGCCGCGCGCGCGGCGACCGCCGCGCTCAACCAGGGCAAGTTCTGGGAGATGCACCACCTGCTCTTCGAGAACCAGGACAAGCTGGAGCAGGCCGACCTCGAGCGCTACGCGCAGCGGCTCAAGCTCGATATGGTGAAGTTCCGCGCCGATCTCGTCTCGACGGACACCAAGGCGCGCATCGACAAAGACAAGCTGCAGGCCGACGGGGTCGGGCTCGAGGGGACGCCCCTCGTGTTCATCAACGGCCGCGAGGTCAACCTCCAGCTCCTCACGAACCCCGCCGAGGATCTCGAGGCGTGGGTCAAGCTCGATCTGGAGCTCCTCGGCAAGACGCCGCGGCCTGCGCCGCCGAAGCCGGCCGACGCGCCCGCCTCCGGAAGCGCGATCCCCGCCGCGAGCGCGACCCCTGCCGCGAGCGCGACCCCTGCCGCCGGCACCAGCACGCCGGCGGGCAGCGCGGCGCGCCCCGCGACCTCTCCTGCGCCCGCCCAGCCCGCTCAGCCGAGGACGCCTTGAAGGTCGCCGACCCGTGCGGCTGCTTCCCGACGGGCCGGCACTACCCTGGGATCGCGCACCTCCTCAAGGTGCGCGCCGTCGGTGTCGCGTCCGAGATCGACGCCGGCAGCGGCTGGATCGACCAGCCCATCGCCTTCGTCGACGTCGAGACGACGGGGCGCGATCCGGCCGGTGATCGGATCATCGAGCTCGGCATCGTCATCGGCCGCGCCGGCGAGATCCTGACGCGTTACAACTGGCTCATCCATCCGGGGCGGCCCATCCCGGCGGAGAGCACGGCCATCCACGGGATCAAGGACGCGGACGTCGAGGGCAAGCCGTCGTTCGCCGAGGTCGCCGAGGAGATCCTCGCCTGCTTCAAGGGGGCGATCCCCGCGGCGTACAACGCCTCCTTCGACCGCTCGTTCCTGCTCGCCGAGCTCGAGCGCGCGGGCATGCGCCCGCGCGAGCCGCCGCCCGCCATGCGGCGGGAGGTCGACTGGGTCGATCCGCTCACGTTCGCCCGCGAGCTCTACAAGAACGAGGAGAGCCGCGCCCTCGGCGACATGGCCGCCCGGCTCGGGATCTCGCTCGAGAAGGCGCACCGCGCGACGGACGACGCCGAGGCGGCGCTCCAGGTCCTGTACGCCTTCGCGAAGGATCCGCGGGTGCCTCGCGCCTACGGCGGCCTGATCCAGGAGCAGCGGCGGCTGGTCCGCCTGCAGGACGAAGCGCGGAAGCTCTGGCGGAAGGCGCCTGCCCCCGCCGCGCCCCCGACCTCGAAGCCCAGCTGACGTCATGGGGGACGCGCCGAAGCGACGCCTCCCGGTCGTCGGCAGCGGCGCGGCCGGCGCGGCGCCTCCCCGCGACGGCGCGGCAGCGCCGGAGAAGCGCAAGCTCCCCGTGCTGCAGAGCAGCGGCGACGAGGAGGGCGAGGACCGCCCGCCGTGGCACTGGATCGCGCTCGGGACGGTGGCGATCTTCATCGCGTGGCTGCCGCTCGCGGGCCTCGTCAACACGCTGCTGCGCCGGCTGATCGAGCGGGCGGGAGACGCCGAGGTCCAGGGCTCGGTGCGGCTCGCGATGGTGGGGCTCAACGCGATAGCGTTCGCGCTCGCCGGCGTCGCCGGCGGCTACCTCGTGGGGCGGTTCGGCGGGCGCGCCGGGCGGCGCGAGGCGGCCGCGAGCGGGGCCGTCGTCGCGACGCTCGCCTGGGCGCTCGCCCTCGCGGAGGGCGCGCCGGCGGGCGCGCTGGGGTGGGCGCTGCTGCTGGTCGTGGTGGTCTCGATCGGCGGCGCGGCCTCGTACGCCGGAGGCCTCGCCGGCCTCCGATCCCGCGCCGCTGCCGGCCCGCCGCGCTCGCGCTGAGCGCCGCGCCCGCGCGCTGCGGCGGCGCACGAGCGGCAGCTCAGATCGGGTCGAGCTTGTGAATGGGCGCGCTCGCGGCGGGGAGCTCGGCGTACGCGAGGGCCGTGCGAGGATCGCGCGCGTCGGGGGCGACGTCGAGCAGCGGCCTGAGCGCGAACACGCGCTCGCAGAGCCGCGGGTGCGGCACCACGAGATCCGGCTCCGCGACGACTTCGCCCTCGATCCAGAGCAGATCCAGATCGATCGTGCGCGGCCCCCACCGCACCGGATCCGGGCGCGTCCGCCCGAGCGAGCGCTCCACGGCGAGGGTGCGGTCGAGGATCTGGCGCGCTGGCAGCGACGTGGCGACGAGCACCGCGGTGTTCACGTAGTCGCCTTGCGGAGGGCCGCCTGCGGGCGGCGACTCGTAGCGCGACGCCTCGCGGAGCACGTCGAGCTCGGGATCCGCGCCGAGCGCCTCGATGGCGGCGCGGAGGGTCGCCAGGCGATCACCCAGGCTCGACCCCAGCCCGATGACGACGCGACGACGGGACCTCATGGCGAGAACCTACCATGCGCCGCGCGCCTTTCGGCGTCCCGCGGCGCTCCGCGACGAGAGCGAGCGGCGCTCCGTTTCGGAGCATCGTCGACGAGAGCGAGCGGCGCTCCGTTCCCGGAGCATCGTCGCGGGAGGGGCGCCGGCGCGACCATCGCGATCACTCCACCGGATCGGTGGTGCGGCGCCCCCCGCTGAGCCGCCGGCCTTCCAGCCGCGGGGGGAAGACGCGCCGGTCCTCGGGGCTGCGGCGCGGGATGGGGGAGCGGCGCTCTGCGGACGGATCGCGCTGCGCCGGCTGCGCGCCGCGCTGGAGCCCCACGAACAGCGCGCGCATCTCCTCGAACGTCGCCGGCATGGCGGCGACGACGGTCGCCGCGTGCGTCCGGCACAGGCTCAGCGAGCGCCCCTGGATGACCACGCGCGCCATCCGCGTCCTCGCGCGAGGATCCCCGGGCGCACCGCCCTCCCGATCGCCCAGCTCGCCGTCGTCACACACGGCACATCGCTCGAATGACTCGCCCATGGGGGAGCCTTCGCAGAGCCGGGACCTCCGGGCCAACTTTCCGGAGCGAGGCGGGTTACGCGTTCACGGCCCGGCCGCGCGCGCGCTCCTCGGCCCAGGCGATCACCCTCGCGGCCGGATCCACGCCGTTGAAGCGCCCGAGCTCCTGGATGCCCGTCGGGCTCGTGACGTTCACCTCGGTCAGGCGCTCGCCGATGACGTCGAGGCCCACGAAGTAGAGGCCGTCGGCGCGCAGGCGCGGCGCGACCGCGCGGACGAGATCGAGCTCGCGCGGCGAGAGCTCCGTCGAGACCACGCGCCCGCCGACGTGGATGTTCGAGCGGTGATCGTCGTCGCGGGGCACGCGGAGGATGGCGCCGAGCGGCTCGCCGTCGAGCAAGAGGACGCGCTTGTCGCCGTGGACGACCGCGGGCAGGTACTCCTGGACCATCGCGAGGCGGTGCCCCTCGCTGGTCATCATGTCCGCGATGGCGCGCGCGTTCTTGTCGCGCTCGTTGATCTGCAGCACGCCGAGGCCGCCCGCGCCGTCGAGCGGCTTGATCACCGCCGTGCCGCCGAGGGCGCGCACGAACGCGTGGATCTGCTCGCGGTCGGCGCTGACCAGCGTCTTCGGCGTCCACTCGGGGAAGTTCAGCGCGTAGAGCTTTTCGTTGGCGTCGCGCAGCCCGCGCGGGTCGTTCACGATGACCGGGCAGCGCCGCGCGCGCTCCAGGATCAGCGTCGCGTACAGGTAGCTGCGATCGAACGGCGGGTCCTTGCGGATGAAGATGGCGTCCACGTCCGCGAGCCGGAGCCGCTCCGGGCCCCCCGCGAGCGAGATGAACGGGGGCGCGTCGCCGATGAGCACCGGCGAGACCGAGGCGTGCGCCTCGCCGCCCTCGATCGAGAGGTCGCGCGGCAAGCAGTGGTAGCTCTCGTGGCCGCGCGCCTGCGCCGCGCGGATGAAGGCGAACGACGTGTCCTTGTCGTGCGTCACGCGGCTCAGCGGATCCATGACGAAGACGAAGCGCATGCGGTCTCTCGCGGGTGGGGGTTGGTCGGGGGGGACGAGGGAGGGGAAGACTGCGCCCGCTATCGCGGGGCGCAGGTTCGTGCGCTACGGGCTCATCCGCGTCGTTCGGCTCGCTGCGGCGTACTTTCGTACGCCTCACTCGCCTGCCTAGCGGCTGAGCCCGTATCACACGAACCTGCACCCCGCTATCTATAGAGCGGGCGCCGGCGCGCTCACTGCATCGCGGCGAGGACGAGCTGCGTGCTGACGTCGTCGCCGAGATCCGACGCGAGCGCGTAGCCCACGCCGCTGCGCTCGGCGGCGGCGACCGAGTAGCCGTTGATGTTGCCCACGTAGACGGGGCGCTCGCGCACGACGCGAGGCTGCAGGATCGGCTGCGCCTTCTGCACCGGGACCGCGCGCGAGTTGAACAGGTAGACCGTCACGCGGTGGTTGCCCCGCACCACGAACTGGAGCAGCGCGGCGCGCCGATCGCGCATCGTGTGCACGCGGGCGCCCATGAAGTTCGCGGGGATCGACTGGAACTGCGGCCTGCGGACCGGGACGCCGACGAACGGATCGAAGCGCGGGAGGTCCTCCGGGTTTGTCGTCTCCGGCGGCAGCGGCTGCGCGTGCTGGGTGACGAGATCGTCGAGCAGGACCTCGACGCTCTCGGAGGACGCGAGGTCGATCGCCGCCCTCGCGGCGTTCGCCTTCGCGGTGTCCGCCGGCGCTGCGTCCCGCTGCCGCGCCACGCCCACGATGAAGACGACGCCCGCCGCCGCGGCGAGCGCGATCGCGTACCCCTTGTGCACGAGGCGCGGCCTCGCCTCGGCCTGCTGCGCCGCGTCGCGAGCCGCCCCGCGCGCCTGCTCGTGCGCCATCGCCGCGGCGATGCGCGCCCGGAGCGCGTCCGGACACCCCGACGGCCGCGCCCGCTTCAGGCTCCCCCGCAGCGAGCGGAGCAGCCTCACCTGCTCGAAGCACGGCGGGCACTGGACGAGGTGGGACTCGAGATCGACGGCGTGATCCGGATCCAGCTCGCCGTCGATGTAGGCGCACAGCGCGTGATCGAACCGCGAACAGCTCTCGATCGATTTTGCAGCGTTCATGCGGCACCCCGCTTCCGCTTGCGGTACGCGTCCAGGTCGGCGGGCGCGTCCTTCGCCGCGTCGTCGCTGACGATGCCCATCAGCACCGCGTGCTCGCGCAGCGTCTTCTGGAGGAGCTTGCGGCCCCGGTGCAGCCGCGACATCACCGTGCCGATCGGGCAGCCCATCGCCTCGGCGATCTCCTTGTAGGAGAGCTCCTCGATGTCCGACAGCACCACCGCCAGGCGGAACTCCTCGGGCAGCGCGTCGAGGGCGCGCTGCACCTCCGCCTCCACGAGCGGCGTGAGCGCTTGGGTCTCCGGATCGCGCATCGCCCGCATCGTCGTCGCGCCGATCCACCCGTCGGTGAGCGGCTCGGCGTCGGGGCCGTCGAAGATGCCTCGCTCGAGGCCTCCGCGACGGTAGCGGTTGATGAACGTGTTCGTCAGGATCCGGAGCAGCCAGGCCTTGAGGTTGGTGCCCGGCTCGAACTGATCGCGGGCGCGCATCGCCTTGACGATGGTGTCCTGGACCAGGTCCTCCGCCTCGGTCGAGCTCTTGGTCATCCGGCAGCTCACGCCGTACAGCGTGTCCAGATGACCCAGGAGCTCGATCTCGAAGGCATCGGCGCGACCACCGTCGCTGCCGACCAACGACAGGTCCTGCGCTACGGACGCAGGTTTCTTGCTGAAGAAGAACGGCATGGGATCGACACGGGGAACAGAGGAGCGCCCTGGGCTATTCCAGCTTGCTCTCGCCCCCCGGAGCCTCGTCCGCGGATTCGTCCGCGCCGGAGCCCGCCTGGAGCGGAGCCGCACCCTCGATGGGTTCACCCCCGCGTCCCTGGAGCTTCGCCTCCAGCTCGTCAATGCGCTGTGACAGACGCTTGACGTCGGCCTGGAGATCGCGGACCAGCCCGAGGCCCGGGAGGATGGCGCGGATGCGCTCGTCGACGGCCTGCTGCCACTGATCGAGCGTCTGCTTCGAGCTCTCGACGATCCCGCTCAGGCGCCCCTTCGCGTGGCTCGACCTGTCCGTGTCGAGCGGCGGGGGCGGGTGGGACGACGGCGTCGTGGACGCCACCTGCTCCGTCCCCGGGACCGGCGCCGTTCCGGGCGCCGCCGCGCCGCCCTCTCCAGGGACCGCGCCGGGGATGAGCCGGCCGATCGGGCCCTCGCGCAGCTGCGAGAGCAGCCGCTCGCCGCGCTCCTGGATCAGATCCCTCAGCGTGCCGAGCGGGACCGAGCGCGGCTGCGATTTGAGATCTTCCGAGATGATCAGCGCCAGCGTGACCTCGGTCTTGTCCTCCTTGGTCGCGTTGTCGATGATCTGGACCTCTTCGCCAGCCCGGACCATCTCCCCTATCTGCTGCAGGGTGACGTAACGACTGTCCTTCGTGTCGTAGAGCTTCCGATTGGAGTAGCGCTTAATAACGCGACGCGGTACCTCGCCGCCTCCCAGAGTCTCCTTCGCCGTTTCCATCTCCTCTACGCCTCGAGTCGATTGGACCACCGCCAGAAACCTCGCGCAAGGAAAGATCACTCGATATCACTCAAATCATTCGACAAAAGAGACCGCGTGCAGGGGCCGGCGATCGATCTGCGTGACGTGGCAGCGAGCTATCCCACCGGGAGGCTGGCGCTGGAGGGGATCAGCCTGGAGGTGCGCGCGGGCGAGCTCTGCGCCGTCCTGGGGCCGAACGGCGCGGGGAAATCGACGCTGGTCCGGGTCCTCTCGGGGGCCCTGCGGCCCGCGCGGGGCGAGGCGACGTTGCTGGGGAGGCCGCTCGCCGGCATGGACCGGCGGGCGATCGCGCGGTGCGTGGCGGTCGTGCCGCAGGGGATCGCCTCGGCGCCCGGCTTCACGGTGCGCGAGGTCGTCATGATGGGCCGCGCGCCCCACCAGGGCGCGTGGATGCGCGCCGCGGGCCGGGACGAGGAGGCGGTCGCCCGCGCCCTCGGCGCCTGCGATCTCGTCGGGCTCTCCGGCAGGCCGGTGGCCGAGCTCTCCGGCGGCGAGCAGAAGCGGGTGGCCATCGCCCGCGCGCTCGCGCAGGAGGCGCAGGTGTTGATCCTCGACGAGCCCGGGGCCCACCTCGACATCCGCCACTCGATCGAGGTCCACGAGGTCGTGCGCAGGGAGGTGGCCGAGCGGCGCCTCGCCTGCGTCGCGGTGCTGCACGACCTCAACGCGGCGGCCCAGTACGCCGACCGCGTCGCGCTCCTCAAGGCCGGGCGGCTGGTCGCCCACGGCACCGTCGAGGAGGTGATGACCTACCGCCGGCTCAAGGACGTGTTCGAGGCAGAGCTCTACGTGGGCGTGAACGAGCTCGACGGCAGCCGGTACTTCCTCCCCGTCCGGGGCCGGTAGGCAAGTCGGTAGGTGGACGGCGCGAGCGCTTTTGTCCGCATTCTCGACCGAAGGAGCGGCGCGGTTTATAAGCGGCGCCATGCGCGGATCTCCACCCTGGAGAGCTCTCTCTCGAGGCTTCCTGCCGTGCCTCCTGGCCCTCCTCGCGCTCCTCGGCGCGGCCGGCTGCGCCGAGAGCAGGACGGCGCCCGAGCTCCTGAGCGTCGTCGACGTCGTGCCGCGCGAGGTCGACCTCGGCGACCGCATCGAGATCCTCGGGACGAACCTGCCCACGGCCGAGGCGAAGGAGGCGGTCGTCACGTTCCGCGGCACCCTCCGGCGCCCCGGCCAGGCGCCGCTCACCGGCCAGAGCATCGAGATCGACGGCGCGCAGGTCAGCAGCACGAAGATCTCGCTGATGTTCTCCGAGGGCCTGCAGGCCCGCTTCGCCGGCCGCGGCGACGACGCGGTGCACACGACCTTCCACGGCGACGTGATCGTCGAGATCCCCGCGACCGCGCAGGGGACGCTCCCCGTGAACGGCACGGTGCGCGGCGTCACGATGGACTTCCTCCCGCCGACCCCGCGCCGCGCCGTCATCGAGGCGCGCACGAAGGAGGGGGCGCGCGCGCTCGCGTTCTTCGGCATCGAGGTCGCGGCCGAGTCGCCGCCCGCCGGCGGGCTCGTCGTGACGGGCGTGCGCGACGGGAGCCCGGCGGCTCAGGCAGGGCTCCAGCGCGGCGACGTCATCACGAGCTTCGAGGGCGTGAAGGTCCTGTCGAAGGGCGACGTGATCCCGAGCGGCCACGAGCGGCGGTCCGCGGTCGGGATCCGGCGGGGCGCCGCGGCCCTGCCCGAGATCGCGCTCTCGACCGAGGGGTTCCACGCGAGCGCCCCGACCGATCTGCTCGGCGCCGGGATCATCCTCGGCATCGCCGCCGCGATCATCCTGCTCTTCATGGCGCCGACCGCGGGGATCATCACTTGGGTCGAGCGCCGCGTCTCGGCGCGCATGCAGTCGCGCATCGGGCCGAACCGCGCGGGGCCGCAAGGCTTTCTCGTGTGGGTGGCCGACGGGATCAAGTCGATCATGAAGGAGGACGTCATCCCGGCCGAGAGCGACAAGGCGCTCTTCCGGCTCGCGCCCTACCTCGTCTTCGTCGGCGTGTCGGCGACGTTCGTCGTCATGCCGTTCGGCCAGTACCTCATCGCGGCCGACCTCGACATCGGCATCCTCTTCGTCATCGCCGTGACGTCGCTCGTCACCATCGGCCTCATGACCGGCGGCTGGGCGTCGAACAACAAGTGGTCGCTCCTCGGCGGGATCCGCTCGGCGGCGCAGATCATCAGCTACGAGATCCCCGGCGCGGTCGCGATCGTGTGCATCGTGATGATGACGGGCTCGCTGCGGCTCCAGGACATCATCGGCGCGCAGGGCGGCACCGGGGCCTCGTTCCTCGACGTGGGCGGCTGGCCCTGGCACTGGTTCGTCTTCCGCAACCCGATCACGTTCGCGCTGTTCTTCCTCTACTTCACGACGGCGCTCGCGGAGGGCAACCGCGCGCCGTTCGACCTGCCCGAGGCGGAGAGCGAGCTCGTCGCCGGCTACTCGACCGAGTACTCGGGGATGCGGTACCTCTTCTTCTTCTTCGCCGAGTGGGCGAACGTCTTCGTGATGTGCGGCATCGCGAGCGCGCTCTTCCTCGGGGGCTGGCAGATCCCCGGCGTCTCGCCGGCCCAGCAGGAGGCGAGCTTCGGGCTCCAGCTCGTCGGCGTCTTCCTCTTCCTGCTGAAGAGCTGGGCGCTCGTCTTCGTTGTCATCTGGATCCGCTGGACGCTGCCGCGCGTCCGCATCGACCAGATGATGAACCTCTGCTGGAAGTGGTTCGTCCCGCTGTCGTTCGTGGCTTTCCTGCTGACGGCGCTCTGGATGGTGATCGGCGTCAGCAAGACGGTCCAGCTCGTCATCAGCGTGGTCACCTTCGCCGTCTGGGCGTACCTGTTCATCCACTTCATCCGCAGGGTCCAGCACAACCTGCGGGAGGCCAAGGTTGCGCTCCACCTGAATCCGTTCCTGTGAGCGCAAACCGCGGTGCCACCTCGGCCTTGCGCTGAGGTATGCTGTCGGCGTGGCGGTCCCCTCCAGCCCGGCCTCCGACTTCTGCTCCGCGTGCGGGTTCCCGCTGCGCGGGCCGCGGTGCGAGGCGTGCGGGGTGGACCGGCCGCCGGCCCTCTCCCTCTCGCGCAAGCCGCCCGCGGACGCGGACTGGGACGGGAGCTCGGTCGACGCCTGGCGCTCGCGCGACCCGGTGCGCTTCGTCGCTCACTGCGCCTCCGCGGAGGCCGGGGCGAGCCTCCAGGCGACCACGCTGCAGGAGGGCGTGGGGTGGATCGTTCCGCTCGGGGCGATGACGCTCTTCGTCTCGCTCGACGCGGCGAACGAGCGGGTGTCGATCGACGTCCCGGTCGTGCGCGTCGCGGAGCGGCACCGGGTGCCGCTCCTCAGGACGGCGCTGGAGCTGTCGGGCGGCGCCGAGCCGTTCCGGCTCTGCCTGCGGGAGGATCTGCTGCTGCTCCGCCGCGTCGGCCGCGTCGCCGCCTTCACGCCGGAGGCGCTGCGCCGGGCGCTGCGCGAGAGCGGCGAGGCGGCGCGGCGGCTCGGGGAGACGATGGCCGCGTGGTTCGACGCGCGGCCGCCCTTCGCCGAGGAGCAGCGGGCGGGCCTCACGTGGGCCTCCGCCGGCCGCGCCCGGCCGCTCAAGAGCTTCACCATCCCGCCCGTGCCGGTCCGCCCTCAGAGCGCTCCCTCGGTGCGGGCCGCCGCGCCGGCGACGCCGGTCTCGGGGGCGCGGACGCCGCTCGAGGAGCTCGCGGCGTGGGCGGCGCCCCCCTTGCCGCGCCTGCCCGAGTCGGTCGCGCGCCCCATCCGCGACGCGGACGCGATCCCCGACATCCTGTCCCCGTCCCTGGCGTCGGTGCCGGCCGCGAGCGCCGCGTCGTCGAAGAACGGCGGCGCGCCCGCGCCCAAGGCCGGCATCCTCCCGCCGGCGCACGACGCGGGCGCGGCGTCGAAGGCGGGCGGCGGCGCCGCGGCGCCCGGGTCCGAGGGCGGCGCTGCGAAGCCCGCCTCGGGGAGCGCGGTGACGGCGGCGCCGCTGCCGGGCGAGCAGGCGCCGGCCGCCGAGACGCCGGCGCAGGTCAGCGATCGCCGCAGCGCGCGCACCGTGCCCTTTCGTCGCCCGTCCTCCATCATGGCGGCGACGCCGCTGTCGGTGCGCCCGCCCGCGCTGCCGGAGGTGGAGATCGACCCTCCGTCGCGCCGGAGCATCCCGTCCCGCCCGGAGTCGGCGAACGCGGCGGCCGATCGGTTCTGCCAGCTGCTCCGGGACGCGCAGGTGCTCGGCGCGGCGCTCAGCTTCCAGGAGCGGCCGGGCGTCATGGTGCTCCTTATCCGGTGCACGGTCTTCCGCGCGATCTACGAGCACGGCGAGGCGATGCCCGACGCGGTGGCGCACCTCTACCGCTGCACGGCGGCCGCGACCCGCGAGCTCATCCAGGCCGAGGGCGGCGCGCGCCGCGGGAACACCGCCGGCGTCGCGGAGCCGGCGCTCCTCGCGATGGAGCGGCTCGTGGCGGTGCGCGGCCAGGTGCCCGAGGAGAAGCCGCTCCACATCGATCCGCTCACCACGGCGGCGCTCGCGCGCGAGCACCTCGGCCGCTACCTGCGCGAGATCGAGCGCGCGCCGGCCGACCCGATGCTCCGCCACTTCCTCGCGATCGGCGCCCTGTCCGAGCTCCTCGTGCGCACGAAGCTGCCCGTCAAGACGGAGCAGCGGCTGCGCGACATCGTCGCCTACGCGCAGCGTGACGGCGCCAAGCCCGGCACGATCGAGCTCCTGATGACGGCGCTCTCGAGGATCGTCGCGCAATGACGTCGCAGCTCGCGGCGCACGGCGACGGCGATCTCGCGCTGCTCCACGAGCGCGTCGCCCGCGCCCGTCGCTCGGTGGTGGCGATCCGCGCCGGCGCGCTCGTGACGACCGGCTGGGTGGCGCTCGGCAACGGCGTCGTGGTGGCGAGCCGGCGCGGGCTCGGCTACCCGACGGAGGTCGCGCTGGCGTTCGAGGACGGGCGCGGCATGGCGGGGCGGGTGATCGCCGCGGACGTGGGCCGGGACGTGGCGCTCGTCGCGCCGGCCGATCCGCCCGGCGTGGCGGCGCTCGCCGTCCGCGCGCCGTCCGAGCCGCGGCTCGGCGAGCGCGCCGCGGTGCTGAGCTGCCTGCCGGGGCAGAGCCTGCGCCTCGCGGTCGCGCGGGTCTGCCATGTGGCGCGCAAGGTCGACGGGCAGATGCCCGTGTTCGAGCTCGACGTGGCGGCGCCCCTCGGCGCGCCGGTGCTCGACCCGGAGGGGCGGGTGATCGGGGTTGTCGCGGCGCCGTCGGGCGCGGCCGGGGAGCTCGCGGGGCACAGCGTGGTGGTGCCGGCGGGCGCGTTCCAGCCGCTGCTCGCGTCGGTGGACCGGCCGCTCGTGGAGCTCAGGGAGCGGGCGCCGGTGTACCGCTGCCCGGCGTGCGAGGAGCCGTTCGACGTGGAGTGCGACCGGTGCCTTGGCTGCGGCCGGCTGCTGCCGCACGCGTACGCGCCGTGCCCGGCGCGCGCGGGCGTCGAGCGGGTGATCCGGCAGGGCCTGTCGTCGCTCGGGCTCATCGCCAACCGGGCGCGCATCGGGCCGCGTGCGTGGCGCATCGCGCAGCGGCCGTATCCGACGGCGGAGACGGCGACGCAGGTGGACATCGAGATCGACGAAGAGGGGCGCCTGCTGACGCTGCGCGCGCCGGTCGTGGGCCTGCCCTGGGCGAACCACGAGCCGTTCTACCGGTTTTTGCTCACGATGAACGACCAGACCACGGGGGAGTTCCGTGTGTCGCTCACGGGCGACGAGGTGTCGGCGTCGTGCGTGGCGTCGCTGGAGGGCTGCGCGGACCACGATGTGGCGCTGCTCATCGATGGGCTCGTGCAGATGGCCGACGAGTACCGGAGGACGCTGGCGGAGACGTTCGAGGCGGCGCCCAGGTTCGAGTCGGCGGCAGGGCGCTGAGGGGGCGGGCGCGGGAGAGGTTCCAGTCGGCGAGCGGGGAGCGGGGAGCGCGGGCGGGGACGAGGTCTCGCCGAGCTGACCGGCCATCGGAGGGCCTACGCCCCGCGACGCGGTACCACGGCGCGGGGAAGCGTCGGGCGTGCGTCGGGAGGGAGCGGTCACGCTCGCGAAGGTGCTCGTCGCCGGTACGGAGGCTTCGCGCGCGCTCTGGAGGCTTCGCGCGCGCTCCGGAGGGTTTCCCGCGCGCTCCGGAGGTTTCGCGCGCGCTCCGGAGGGTTTCGCGCGCGCTCCGGAGGTTTCCCGCGCCGGGGCGAAGACCAAAATTCCCGGGAAAATCGTTACACGGCGCCCGCTGGACGGCGCCGGGCGGGCGGCGGACTCCGCTAAGTACGCGAAATCTCGTGCTCCAACGCGCGCGGAAGGTTTCCGGAGCGCGCGCGAAGCTTCCGGAGCGCGCGGGAAGGTCTCGGAGACGAGCCCGAGGTGCGAGACTGTGTTGTGGATTACTTGATTTGGGCGTCGCCGGTCACTTCACCTCGCTCTGCTGGGTTGGGGGGCGTGGCGGTGGGCTTACCCGGGTTGGGCGGCGCGGCGGTGGGCTTGCGTTGGCGCACCTTGCGGCTCGCGAGGCCGAGGCGGATGAGATAGCTGCGCTTCTTGATGACGGCGCGGGCCGTGGTCGACCATTCGTCGAACCAGGCGCGCAGCTTGGCGAGCGCCTCGCGCCGGCGCGCGGACTCCGGGAGCTCGGTTTGCTCGGGCAGAGGCGATGTCGGGCCGAGCGCCACGTCGACGAGCCCCTGGAGGCGCTTGCGCTCAGCCTTGTCGAGGCCGCGGGTCCCGAGGAAGGCGACGGCCTTCTTGTCGCTCTGCTTCAGCCCGGTGCGGCCCGGGTCGGTGCCATTCTCGAGGGCATCGAGCCGCGCGAGGAAGGTGGCCACTCCCTGGACGGCGGCAGTGCCGGTGGAGGGCGCGAGGTCCTTGAAGACATAGGTGTTCACCTCGGGGAAACGCCGGCGGAGCGCGGCGCCATGACGGGCGAAGTTGGGCTCGTCCCACTGATCGAGCTCACCCGTCGCTGCGCGCTGCGCTCTGGCATCGTCGGTATCGGCCGACGCGCCAGGCTGGCGGGGAGCGGCCAGGACATCGAGGAGGAGCGCGCGACCCTCCAGGATATCGTCATCGGTCATCCCCGCCCCGGCCATCAACGTGCGAATCGCGGCGACCGCGCCTATCCCCATCAGGAACTTGGTGACGCGCTCCGGCGTGGTCTCCAGGACCGTATCCGAATACTCCATGCTGACTTCCTCCCTGCCGACCGGGAGATCCGGACGGCGGCAATGAGAACAGAAGCTACAATGGGTGTTTCGACGGTTGGAAGAGGATTGTTGCGCGCACGGGCGTGAGCGAGCGTCGGTTTTTTGCTCTATCGGTCCGGTGCGAGCGGCGCTCGGTGGACTCGGCGACTTGGGGCAATCGCGGACTCCGTCGGATGCGCGGGTGAATGCGCGGGCAAATGCTCGGGCGGACGCGCGGAAGGACGCTCCCGGCGCGAAGCATGCGAGGCGCCCTGTCACGGGGGAGCCCGGCGATGGTGCGTGCGCTGAGGACGGATGGGTTGGCTGGGATCCGGACGACCCGTCGAACTACGCGCTCGGTGCGAGCGATGTGCCGTGGGTCGAGGTGCCGGACATCTCGGAGGTGGACGGGGCGTTCGAGGAGGGGAGGGACCCGTATGCGGCGTACGGGGACGCGGTGCTCGCGGCGCTGGAGGCGGACGTGAGCGGCGGAGCGGTGGTCGCGCGGGCGGACTTCGTGGCGAACGTGCGGGCGTGGAGGGCGAACAGCGCGGCGCTGGAGATCGCGCTGCGCGACCGGAGGGGCGTGTCGCTGGCGGAGACGAACGCGTTCCTGAAGGCGCAGAACCGGCTGACCGGGTTCGTGCGGCGGTTCATGGATGCGTCGGACTGGTCCGAGGACTCGCCGGTACCGGCGGATCTGCGGGCGCAGGTGGACACGGTGCTGAAGCCGCGGTTCGAGGCGCTGGCGGATCGGATGAAGGACAGCCTCAACCTGTGGACGGGCGACGCGCTCGACCTGGAGCAGACGCAGCTCTACCAGACGATCAGCGCGTTCGCGGGGGCGATGTCGACGATCGGCGAGGGGTTCGAGGCGTACGGCGAGATGACGCAGACGCTGGTGCACGCGACGACGCGCATCGGCGTGGGGTTCGTGCCTGTGGTCGGGCCGGTGCTCGACCTGTGCGAGGCGGTGACGGGCAAGTCGTTCTGCCTGCCGTCGGGGGAGGAGCTCAGCGACGAGGAGCGGATCTTCTCGGGGGTGGGGTTTGGGCTCGGCGCGGTCGGGCACGTTTGGCACGGAGTCGCTGCCGCAGGCGCCCTGCGGCCGGGAGCGTTCCGGGTCGCCAAGAAGATCGAGGAGATCGAAGAGCCCGTCTGGGCAGCGATTCGCGCGAACCGGCGCAACTGGTACAAGACGCTGCGTGGGGCGGTCACGAGCAAGTCGCTCGACGCGATGGAGAAGAAGGCGGCCAAGTTCATGCTGGACGACGGGCGGGCGCTCGTCGGGGTGGGGGATGACGGCGTGCGCACAGTGCTGGATATCCCGAAGCAGTCACCCCCTGGCACCGACCTTGCCAAGGCTCCCGATTTCCTGTCGGTCACCAAGGGGAACGCGCTCGCTCTCTCGGAGGTGAAGTCGATTGAGGAGGGGAGCATCGACGTCGATAAGGCGCTCAAGCAGTTGAGGAACGGAATGGAGGCACTCAAGAAGAAGGGGCTCGCCGGAGATGTCCAGAGGGTCGAGCTGATCATGCCCAAGGGCGCGCCGCTCAACAATGAGGATCTGAAGATAGTGAACGGCTACTTGGTGAGGGTGAGCACGGGCGAGCGCATCACCATCAAAGGGTTCAAGAATCTGGTGATGGTCATCCAGCTATGAGCGATTCAGGTCCTTGGTTCTACGCGTGGTGTGACGAGGCGGCGAGAGTTGAGGCGTTCGAGGCGGCCCTGGTCGCCCTCGTCCACCCGCAGGGGCGCTGCGATGTCGACATTACCTCGCTCGACACTCCTGCCAGGATATGGCGTCGCTCGATTCTCATCGACGAGGTTGTCACGGTGACACGTGCCGCCTTTGCTGCGAATACGCACGTCTCCGTCGACTTCGGAGTGCAGCTGAGGTCTGGGCGTTGGCCTTGCTTCGACATCGAGTGCTTCGGCGCGGAGTACGAGCACCGGTCCCCATCCGGCCCGCTGCGCGGGTCGCCGTTCGACCGGAGGGATGTGCTCCCGTGGCGCCTCGAGATCGCCTTAGGCGGGAGCGTGGGCGGCGTGGAGATCGAGGCGGCGATCGCGTCGATGCAAGCCCAGCAGGACATCGAGGATCTCCTGATCCGCCTCTGCGCGCCGGAGGTGCATGCGCGCGTGAAGACCGGCGCGTGCGTGGGTGTCGGGGACTGGGGCGCCCCTGCCGAGACGTGCGCGACCTACCACGCTGACGTCGCATCGATCGCGCGCGACCTGGCCCTCTCATGGGTCCATCTGTACGAGGGTTACAAGACGCCATGTACAGCGGGCATGTCGCTCGACTCGCTACGCGCGTGCATCGACGCTGCTCCGCATGGGGCATGTGTCGGTATCGCAGGCGATGTCGAGCTTGTGCGCCAGCACATGCGGATGGACTGGGCCGCAGCGGCATCGAGAGACACGCGGCCTACGCGCGCCGAGGCTGTTCGTCGCGGAGCGCGCGCCGCCATCGAGGGAGACGCCGAGCTCACGCGCGAAACCGTCATCAAGGCGCTTGATACGCCTCCGAGCCTGCTCCTCGATGCGCTCGAAGCCTCTGCAGTACCGGACGACGCATGGCGCTCGGTCGAATCGGCCGCCCTTGAGACCATCGCAGCCACGAAGGCGGGCGCGCCCACCTACGAGGCGGACGTCACCTCGCGCAAGCACGTCCAGTTCATCGAGCGCCACGCCCCCTACCACGTACGGCGCACCCCGAACGGCGGCGTCATTCTGGCGACCCACCCCTACCGCACGCTCTGGCCGCTCTGGGCGGACACCCTCTTCTTGCTCGGTATCACGTCATGACGAAAGGACATGTCCGCTCCGCCTCGCGGCTCACTGCATTTCATCAAGGCCTCTCGGCCGAGTAGAATCGGTCCTATTGTCTATGAATAACGGACGTCACGAAAGGATGGGCGAGCTCTCGCGTCTCGTTGAGCTGGTGCTCGACGTTGCAAGGAGTGCTCTGGAGGAACAGGGGACATTTCTTCCCGGTTCCATCGCGGTCGACGCCGCCGGGAAGTATGCCCTCGGCGTGGCGCCGCACGGCGGTGTTGACGGCTGGACGCTCCTCACGACCGCGTTCCGGCAGCGCGCGGCGGCCGAGGAGCTCCGAGCGGTCGCGCTCTATCGAGACGTGCGGGTCCGCGAACGAGGCGCATCGGAGGACGTGGACGCCATCCATGCCGTCGTGGAGCTCGCCTCGGGGGAAGCGGTCCATGTGTTCCAGCTCTATCGCAGGAACGACACGGGGCAGGTCGTCTACGACAAACCGGAGATCGAGCAGGCACCCTCCGTCATCTTCGCGGAGTCGCATTGAAGCAGGAGGCGCGAGGCGGCGCGTGAAGAGCGGTGGTCGGAGTCCTGGAGCGAGCCAGGCGTTCTCGAGGCCGTCGACCCATGAGGGAGGGCGAGCCCTCCTACGAGGTGAGGGTCGCCACGGGGAGGCACGTCCGGTTCATCGAGCGCCACTCGCCCTATTACGTCCGGCGCCTTCCCAGTGGTGGCCTCCTGCTGGCAACCCACCCCTCCCGCACCCTCTGGCCGCTCTGGGCGGATGCGCTCCTCGTGCTTGGCATTATGCCGTGAGTGAAAACCGCGGATCGTTTCCTCGGATCATAACGCGCGCCCACCGCTCTCCTGAGTTCACCTTCTTCTTGCTGGCGATCACATCATTGATGTAACGGTCGGCGTGTGACGCGCGTGGGCCCATCGATCCTGGCAGGCCCGTCGCCCATCGTCGGAGCAGGAGGCGCGGTCCATGAGCAAAGATCCTCACGCCAAGCGATTCGAGATCCAGCGGCTCGTCGAGCGGTCGCTCGACTTGGCGCGGCGCGCGCTCCTTCAAGATGGCTCGTTTCTCCCCGGATTCATCGCGGTCCAGCCCAACGGGAAGTACGACATCGGGGTCGCAGCGCAGGGCGGCAGCGATGGATCGAACCTGCTCATCAGCCGGCTGAGGCAGAAGGCCGTGACAGAGCACCTACGAGCGGCCGCGGTATATCGGGACGTGCGCGTCCGGCCACGCGGATCACTGGAGGACGTCGATGCGGTTCAAGTCGTGGTCGAGCTCGTGTCGGGGGAGTCATACAACGTGTTTCAGCTGTACCGCTTGGACGACGAACAGCTGATCTTCGAGGAGGGGCCGGACGTCGAGCGTGCCCCCTCCGTCATCTTCGCGGAAGCGGTTCGTATGGCGGAAGCCGCCAGGCGATGGTGGGAGTTCTGGAAGTGAGCGCCGCGACCGCTTCCTCCCCCGCGCTCGACGCTCAGCCCGGGCACTCCGCGCATTATCCACTCCACAGTCGCTGCCGCGCCATCCGCCGCATTTCACGCCCTCGAGCCACGCGGCGCCTCGCTGGTCTCGACTCGGGCACAGCTGCCTGACACGAGGCAGCTGTGCCCGAGTCGAGACTAGGGCGCCGAACAGATTGAATGCTGTCTGAATTCATTAAGCTGCGATGCCCAACCGTTCTTCCGAGAAGCAAGCTCCAAGGGCAAGGAATGCGGGAAGGAGAGCAACCGCAAGGGCGCAAGGGGCGCAAGGGACGAGAGACGAGAGACGAGATATTTTCTTGCCTTCCCCTTGCGCCCCTCGCGCCCTTGCGGTTGCTCTTCCCTTCTGTTGATTTCCTCGCGACTCAAACGTCATCGGTCCTCTAGCGTACGCCAGCGATAGGCCGGTCGGCCGCGCCTGACGGCCCTTCTTCCGGGCGAGAGATGCCGCGATGAATGGCGTCACCAATGCCTCGACGCCGGCGTCGCAATGCCGCCCGAGCGGCCCGCGTTGCTTGCGGATACGCCAGGATCCACGCTACAACTAGGCTTCTCAAGCACACGCGCGCTCGCTCGCCGCGAGGTGCGCGGCGGCGTGCCCGGCAACCCCGGAGGGAAGGTGATGGCCCAGCTCCTCACGGCTTCGAGCGTCCTTTTGTGCCCGCATGGCGGCACGGTGAGCATCGTTTCGTCCAACGTCCGCTCCCAGGCGATGGGCGGCGCCCTCGCGCGCGCCTCCGACACCTTCCTCGTCAGCGGGTGCGCCCTGGCCGGCAGCTCCCCGCCCTGCGTGACCGTGAAATGGATCGTGCCGAGCGCGCGCAGCAGGGCTGCCGGCGACAGCGCGCTCACCACGGACAGCGTCGGGCTGTGCATGTCGGCGGCGAACGCCCCTCTGGGGAGCGTCGTGGTGGCCGTCGCCCAGCCCAGGGTGAGCGGGCAATGACCGCGGCGGACGCGCAGGACGAGGCCGATTGGCACGAGGCCAACCGGCGGTACCTCGTCGCGCGCCTCGCGGCGCTCGGGTGCCTGCTCTCGCCCGGATCCGGCGGCGAGGACGAGGCCCGGCGCGCCATCGCCGAGGCGGCCGACGCCCTGCGCGCCCCCTCGGCGATCGACCGGGTGGCGGCCCTGTTCGATCTGTCGCCGTTCGAGCGCGATCTCCTGCTGCTCTGCGCGGGGGTCGAGCTCGACGCCTCCTTCGCCGCGCGCTGCGCGGCCGCGCAGGGCGATCCGCTGCGCGTCGCCCCCACCTTCAGCCTCGCGCTCGCGGCGCTGCCGGACGCGCACTGGGGCGCCCTCGGGCCGGGCGCGCCCCTCAGGCGCATGCAGCTCATCGAGGTCGGTCAGGGAGAGACGTTGACGCTGAGCCCGCTGCGCATCAGCGAGCGCGTGCTGCACTTCATCGCGGGCGTCGAGCACCCCGAGGAGCGGCTCGTCGGGCTCGTCGCGCCCGTGGCGCCCGTGGCGCCCGTGGCGCCGGTCGCGGCCCCGCTCGCCCCCTCGCAGGCGCGCCTCGCCGCGCGGATCGGCGACGCCCTCCGCGCCGCGGAGGCCTCCGGCGGCGCGGAGGCCTCCGGCGGCGCGCGGCCGATCGTGAGCCTCACCGGCGCGGATCCGGCGTCGCGCCGCGCGGTCGCCGCGGCCGCGTGCGCCTCGGTCGGCCTCGGCCTGCTCGCGCTCTCGGCCGACGCGCTCGCCGCGCGGCAGGACGCCCAGCTCGTGTGCCGGCTGCTCGGCCGTGAGGCGGTGCTCTCGTCCTCCGCGCTGCTCGTCGAGGCCGATGATCTCGACGCGACCGACGCCGCGCGGGCCGGCCTCGTGGGCCGCCTGCTCGACGGCCTGCCCGGCCCCGTGCTCGTGAGCGCGCGCGAGCGCCTGCGGCTCGGCCGCGCGCCGGACGCGGCGTTCGAGGTGTCGCGCCCCGCCGCCCAGGAGCAGGCCGCGCTCTGGCGGCAGGTGCTCCCGGCGGCGCAGGGCGGCCTGATCGACCGGCTCGTCGCGCAGTTCGATCTCGACGAGCCCGCCCTCCGGAGCGCCGCCGCGGCCGCGGCGAGCGCGGGCGACGGCGCCGATCCGGACGTCGCGCTGTGGGACGCCTGCCGCGCCGAGGCGCGGCCCGCGCTCGACGAGCTCACCCAGCGCATCGAGCCGGCCGCCACGTGGGACGACCTGGTGCTGCCCGAGGCCGCGCGCGCGTCGCTGCGCGAGATCGCGGCGTCGCACCGGCAGCGCGGCACGGTGCACGGCGCCTTCGGGTTCGCCGAGCGCGGCGCGCGCGGGCTCGGCGCCGGCGCGCTCTTCGCGGGGCCGAGCGGCACGGGCAAGACCATGGCGGCCGAGGTGCTCGCGGCCGAGCTGCGGCTCGATCTGCACCGCGTCGACCTGAGCCAGCTCGTCAGCAGGTACATCGGCGAGACGGAGAAGAACCTGCGGCGCGTCTTCGACGCGGCCGAGCGGGGCGCCGCGATCCTCCTCTTCGACGAGGCCGAAGCGCTCTTCGGCCGGCGCGGCGAGGTGCGGGACACCGTGGACCGCTACGCGAACATGGAGGTCGCCTACCTGCTCCAGCGCATCGAGGCGTACCGGGGCCTGGCGATCCTCACGACGAACCTCGAGCGCAACCTGGACCCCGCGTTCCTGCGCCGGCTCCGGTTCGTGGTGCGCTTCCCGCTGCCGGGCCCGGCGGAGCGGGCCGCGCTCTGGCGGCGCGCGTTCCCGCCCCGGGCGCCGGTCGTGGGGCTCGACGTCGAGCGGCTCGCGCAGATGAGCCTGACCGCGGGCAGCATCCGGAACGTCGCGCTCCGCGCCGCGTTCCTCGCCGCCGAGGCGGGGACGCCCATCCGGATGGATCACGTGCTCGCCGCGGCCCGGGCCGAGTACGAGAAGCTCGGGCGAGGCGAGGTGAGGGCGGAGGGCGGCTGAGCGCCCCGGCCCGCTCCGCCCGGCGCTCGCGTCGAGCACCCGTTGCGCCGGCGAGCCTCCACGGTGTCCGGGCGCGCGCCGCCGCGACGGGCGCGGCTCACCGCGGGGCCTCCACGGTGTCCGTGCGCGCGCCGCCGCGACGGGCGCGGCTCACCGCGGCTCCCGGCTCGCCGGCAGGACGAGCCGGCCCGCGTCGACCACCTTGCCCATCTTCTGGTACTCGCGCCGCGCCGCGTGCACGAGGTGCCGCATGCCGATCGGCGCGCCCTCCTCGGCCGCGAGGAACGACGCGGCGAGCGCGACGTTGCGGATGTAGCCGCCCGACAGATCGATCCGATCCGCGAGGAAGGCCAGATCGACGTCGGGGCCGAGCGGCGCCTCGGCGGGCCAGATCTTCTGCCAGATCTTGAGCCGCTCCGCGGGCCCGGGCGCAGGGAACTCGATGACGAAGCCGAGCCTGCGCACGAACGCCTCGTCCACGTTCTTCACGAGGTTCGTGGCGAGGATGACCACGCCGTCGTAGGCGTCGACGCGCTGGAGCAGGTAGCTGGTCTCCTGGTTGGCGTAGCGATCGTGCGCGTCGCGCACCTCGGTGCGCTTGCCGAAGAGCGCGTCGGCCTCGTCGAAGAAGAGCGCGGCGTTCGCGGCCTCGGCGTCGGCGAAGAGCTCGGCGAGGTGCTTCTCGGTCTCGCCGATGTACTTGCTCACGACGCGGCTCAGATCGATGTGGAACAGCTCGACGCCGAGCTCGCCGGCGATGACGCCCGCGGCCATCGTCTTCCCCGTGCCCGGCGGCCCCGAGAAGAGCGCCGAGAGCGGGCGGCCGGGGCCGAGCTTCCGCTCGAAGCCCCACGCGCCGAGCACGCGGCTCCGGTGCTTGAGCTGCAGGCAGACCTCGCGCAGCGCGGCCTTGCGATCCGGCGGGAGGACGAGGTCGTCCCAGCCGAACTGCGGCGGGATGCGGCGCGCGAGGGCGGCGAGCTTGCGGCCGTGGCGCAGCCGGCACGCGGCGGTGACGTCGGCCATGGACACGGGCCCGTCCGCCGCGCCGCGGAGCCGGGCGAGGCTCCGCGCGGCGTCGGCCGCGTCGCGGATCTGGCCGCCGGTGAGCCGGAAGGCGCCGGTCAGGGCCTCGAGGTCGACGTCGGGCGCGCGGCGCTCGCCGAGCGCGCGCGACCAGAGCTCTGCCTGCTCCGCCGCGCCCGGGCGGGGCAGCTCGGCCCGGACGAACGCGCGGCCGCCGAGGGCGCCGGCGGGCTCGAACGGCGCGTCGCCGGAGAGGAAGACGGGGCCTTCGTGCGCGGCGATCGCCGCGAGCAGCGCGGCGCGCGCGGCGGGGCGGGCCTCGTCGAGGACGGCGTCGGCCGCGACGAGGTGCAGCGCCGCGCCGGCGAGCCGCGCCTCGCGCGCGGCGAGGCGCGCGGCGCGCGCGAGATCCGGCTCGCCCGCGGCGAGCAGGCCCGCGCAGTCGACCGCCACGAGCCGCGCGCCGAGCAGCCGGCAGAGCGCCTCCGCCGTGGCGCGCTTGCCCGCGCCGTAGGGGCCCTGGAGGTACACGATGGGCCCGCCCGCGCCGCCCTGCGCCGTGACGAAGCGCGCGAGGCCCTCCTTGAGGGAGGCGGGCAGGAGCAGGTCGTCGAGCCGCGCGCGGGGCTCGTCGAGGCGGGCGTGCGGGGCGAGGCGCGCGTCGAGCTGGTCGTCGCCGTGGAGGTAGGCGGCGATGCGCTCGTCCACAACGACGGCGTGCGCGAGCAGCGAGGCGCGGGGGGCCGACGGATCGGCGCGCAGGTGCACGAGCTCGTGACGGAGGAGCGGGGCGCGCGGCGAGAGGCGCGCGCGCGCGGCGAGGCGCGCCTCGAGCGCGGGCGCGAGGCACTCGACCGCGGCGCCGGCGGTCGCCTGGCCCCCGCCGTCGGGGTCGACGAGGGCGAGCAGGCGCCCGGCGTCGCGGTCGAGCTCGGCGAGCAGCGCGAGGAGCAGGAGGTCGAGGTCGAGCCGAGAGAGCGCGAACCGCTCGGCGAGGTCGGCGAGGCGCAGCGGGACGCCGCGGCGCGCGCTCTCGTCGCAGTGGCGCGCGATGTCCGCGGCCATGGCGTCCGCGGCGGCCTCGGCCTCGGCCAGGGCGGGCGTGAGGTGGGTCGGGGCGGCGCCGCCGGGGCGCACGCCCCGGTCGAGCAGCGCGAAGAGCTCCTCCTCGGGGGAGAGCGCGGGCCCGCGCGCCCCGCCGCCCGGGGCCGGCCTGGCGACCGCGATGCGCAGGAGCAGCGCGATGCGGTCGAGCTCGGCGCGCAGGTGCTCGAGCGAGCTCGCGAACGGCGCGGCGGGGCGCATCGGGGGGCGGTGCTCGACGGGGGAGAGGGGCATGGGTGCGATCTCGCCGCGCCGGCTCAGCCGGCCGGAGGCGCCTCCGCGGCGGCGCCGCCCGAGGCCTCGCCGGAGCGCTCTTGCTCGAGCACCTCGCGGAGGACCTGCATGGCCCCCTCGATGCGCAGGAGCGTGCTCGCGACGCCCTGGCGCCGGGCGTCGAGGTCGGCGACCACCTTCTGGCCGGCGTCGTATTCGGCCTGGAGCTGCTTCATTCGTTCTTCGAGGTGGTGCTTCATTGGACGGGGTTTCCTTTCATCGCGTCGAGGCGACGCTCGAGCGCCTGGAGGGCCTGGTCGTGCGCTTGCACGGCCCGGGTGAGCACGGCGAGGATGCTGAAGGGAGCAATGGCTTTCCGGTCGGGGGTGCCCACGAGATCGGGCACGTCCTCGGCGATGAAGCCCACCTGGAGGCGCTGCTCCGGGTCGTCCTTGTAGGCGTAGGTGACGGGCGTCAGGTTGCGGAAGACGGACAGGGCCTCCTCGGCCGGGAGGGCCTGGATGTGGTCCTTCAAGGCCGCTGCGGAGGTGACCGTTACCCCACTATTGGTCGTGACGTTCCCGCGCAGGTTGACCGTGGCGCCGGCGAGGCCGATGTTCACCGTGGTGCCAGAGAGCTTGCCGATGTCGACCGTGCTGCCTGCCGTCGAGCCGAGGCTCGCGTTGCCGCTGACGCTCAGGGTCGCGGCGCTCACGCTGCCGTAGACCGTCAAGTTCTGGGCGCTCGCTATGCCGCTGATGGTCAGGTTCGCGAGGGTCGTGTTGCCGCTGACGGTCAAGGCCCCTGCGCTCGCGTTGCCGCTGACGCCCAAGGTTGCGGAGCTCGCGCTGCCAACCGTCGTCAGGTCGCCTGTGACGCGGAGATCCTGGCGGACCTCGACGCGAGACCGGCTGCTGCCTCCCCCTGTATTTCCGACGAGGACGAGCGCCTTTGTGGCACCGGTACTGTTGACGATGAACGAGCGCGAAGTATCTCCGCCGCTCGGCGCCACAGAAGTGGAATTGAGCGTCAAACCGGAGGTGGTCGAGGTGTCGACGGCGAGGCTCCCCATGGAAACGCGCGTGTCCCCGTCCACCGTGAGGCGCGCGCTCGTTTGGGGCAACGAGCCTCCGATAGCTACCCTGCCGTCGTCGGTGATATAGAGTCGCCTCGGCGAAAAAGCGCTGCTTTCAATGTCGAGCACGTTCGCGCTTTGGTACGTCTCGAAGATGAAGCTGGGGGCGCGCAAGAGCATCTGGTTCGACGCTTCCGCATTCGAGGCGAAGATAACGAAATTCCTGAAGACTTGCCCGTCGATATCCTCGTCGAACGCCCCGATGGCGCCCTTCGGCACTCCGCTCGGCGTGATGACGTCGAGCCGTCGTGCCGCACAATTCCCCGTGACACTGGCATCGCCGGTGATGCTCAAGCTCGCGTTCAGCTCCGCCCAGCCAGGGCTCCCGTCGCCCTTCGCCCGCAGCGCGAAGCTCGTCTGGCTCGGCCCGGGGAGCCGCAAGCCCGAGTAAATGCGCCCCTCCGGGCCGACCGAGACCACGCCCGATGTCCTCTGGACCGTGCCGAGCACGATCTGGTGGGGGACGTTAGCGTTCAGCGCGACGACCTCGATGAGCGGCGTCTGCTTGAAGCGCGTCGCCTCGGGGGCTCCCAGGTTGTCGTTCGGGATCCGATCGCCCAGCTCGTCAAAGAGCATCCTGAGGAACCATGTCCCGTTTCCAGCCGGGGTCACGTTCACCGTCCGCGCCGTCTCGAGCAGGATCTGCCGCCCCGTGTCGTCGACCGCCGCGCCCGGTGACACGGTGAGCACGCCCGCGTTGACGGTGACGTTCAGGCCCTCGAGGATCCCCGCGACGTGGAGGAGCCGCTCGTGCCGGTGCCGCCGATCGGTGTGGTGGTTCTGCTCGTCGATGAAGTCCTGGTCCTTCAGGTACTGGCCATCGAAGTAGCGGACCCGCGAGGTGACCGTTCCGGGAAGCTCATACTTGGGTGACATCCATTGATCGGGCATGGTGCTTTCTCCATCCGTTCTACATTGAGTCTCGCTCGACGAGCGCGCCTGACCTCAGTCCGTCTCGGTCCCGAGGAGCGTGTTCGTACCGACGATGATGCCCGGACCGAACTCGGGCCTCGCCGCAGGACCGCTGTTGTTGATCTGCATCGCCGGCGCGATGGTCTCCAGCGCATAACAGGTGTGCGCCGGCTTCTCGCGGTCGATGATCGCCCGCACCCGGCGCAGCTTGCGGTTGATCTCGTGCGGGTCGCCGTCCTGCACCGTGACGATCACCTTGAAGTAATGCGTCCGGTCCGGGGGCTCGACGATCTGCGCGGGATCGCCGGACAGCCGGAGCACCTCCGCCATCCCGAAGACGGTGCCCCGCACGTTGTAGAGCGGGACGATGGAGCGGATGAACTGGCGCTGTGTCTGGGCGCTCCAGTCGTCGCGCAGGCTGGTCGCCACCCACTGCGCGAGCCAGGGCAGGAAATCCTCGGGGACCTCGTCCGGATCGAAGAAGGCCTGCACGCTCCCGAGGAGCTGCTCGAGCCCGACGATCTGGCCCGCTGTGGCGAAGCCCGCCGGCAGCGAGAGGCCCTGCCTGTCGGCCGCCGCGAGGTCCGCTCGCTCCACGGGGCTCAGCGGCAGCTCACCCTCCGGGAGCTGGCTCAGATCGAGCCCGCTCAGCACCGCCTCGAAGGCGCGCAGGAACTGCCCGAGGAACGACCCCTGCCGCAGGACGGCAGGCAAGTAATGCAGGTAGCTGCTCACGTTACCTCCACCCACGCGTCGCCGACGCGCTCCTTGATCACGAGATCGCCCGCCTCCACCTCGAAGCGCGGCAGTTGGTGCGGCTGCAACAGCACGGCGTCCGGGCTCCCGGGCGCGCCGACGATCCGCTCAGGGGGCACGCCCGGCGCGGACAGCACGACCGCGTCGGCGAACTCCACCCCGCGGACGCCGTCGAGCGTCGCGTAGATCTCCGAGACATAGACGCCGCGCCCGAACGGCCACCCGCCGCCCCCCCGTCCGCCCTCCAGCGGGTCGAAATAGGCCTCGAGCGCCGTGGCCGCCGCGCTCCGCACGTCGGCCGCCCGCGCGTCGTCCTTGATGTGGAGCGTCGCCGTGAGGCTCATGCTCACGTACGCCGGCGCGACCGCGTGGAAGCGCGTGCCGGCGAGCAGCCGCGAGCGCATGAAGAGCTCGATCGCGTCGCGGAGCGCCTGCGCCGGCAAAGGCCACCGGGCCGCGTCGCTCCCGGGCGGCGCCCCGGGCACATGGCGCGGGACCACGACGAGGCTCACATGTCCTGTCCTGTCCCATTGCGGTGAGAGCGCGTCCGTGAGATCGCAGCCGGACAGCGCCCGCACCTGCGCGAGCGCGCTGGCCGGAGCGCCGGGCGACCCAGCCGTCGCATCGTGCGCCGCCGCTATGGACGATATCGGCCAGTGGTGTCGCGCGATGTACTCGAAATCGTCCAGGCTGACCGCGCGGTACCGCTCTCGCAGGTCGACGATGGCGCCGTGAACCGCCTCGTCGAGCGGCAATGCCTGCCTCGATCCGGCGCCCTCCACGTCGAGGATCCGCAGGAAGGTGCGCGTGCTCGCCTCCGGGATCCTCCCCGTGCGATAGACGAGCATCTCCGTCAGCCAGGCGAAGAGCTCGACGAGCGCGATCCCCGGGTCGGAGGGGTTGTGGTCGGTCCAGGCGGGATCGATCGTGGGAATGGCCGCACGGGCCTCCTCGACCAGCTCCTCGTACGTCTTGTTGTCGAGCTCAGGCAGCGCAATGGGCATCGAAGCCTCCTCTCCGGCTAGACGATCTCGATGGCGTGAGACCCCGAGTACACGAGGGCGCGCGCGCTCCACGCGGCGTCCTCCGGGTCGCCCGCGAGCGGCGTCTCGGTCAGGTCCACGGAAATCACGCTCTCGACGCCGGCGATCGAGAACAGCAATCGATAGATATCGGAGACGTGCGGGAGCTCCCCGAACTGCCAGCCGACCCCGCCGGGCGCGCCCGTGAGCGGGTGCAAGAAGTCGGTGAGGGCGCGCAGCACCCTTCCGCGGAGATCGTCCACGCCCTCGAGCGTCGCGGGGACGAGCCGGACGTGCGCGCTCACCTTCAGCCACTCGGGCCCGACGACGCGCAGCGCGGCGGTCGCGGGGCTCCGCCTTCGCAAATAGTCCTCCACATCCATCAAGAGGCCCATGCTCGGCCGCGGCGGCACCTCGGGGCTGCTCGGCACGACGAGCACGGTGACGTGCCCGCCGCCCTCGATCGCCGCCTCGAACGCGACGTCGTCGTCCTCCAGCTCCGCGAGCTGGAACGGCGAGAACCGCGGCGTGATGGCCCGGGCGCGCGCCACGGCGGGCGAGGCCTCGCGCGCGAGATCCTCGATGTCCTCGGCCGTGACCCCGCGGCCCCGGTGGCGCAGGACCCGCGGGCCGCGCTCCGCCACGCGCGCGTCGGCCTCCCACTCCGTGCCCGCGGTCGCGGGCTCGTGGTTCAGCGCGCCGTCGACGTAGGCGACCGTGGTCTTGAGCTGCGTGAGCGCGCCCGCCGGCCGGTTGCCGTCGGCGCCGCCGCCCGCGCGGTAGACCGCGGCCCGCACGCTGCGCACCCCGCGGGGGGGCGCCATGCCGCGCTGCCCGTCGCCGAAGCGCACCTCGCCGGTCCGGCGATCCAGGCGGTAATGGCGGTCGCGCGGCCCCGAGCCGTGGAAGTCCTGTACCTCGTGCCACCGCACCCAGATCTCCTGCGCTCCGCCCGGCGCGCCGACGGCGCGCACGGCGTCCGGCCCCTCGAGCCGCTCGAGCTCGGCGCGCTCCTCCGGAGGAGGCGCCGCCGGCTCGAGCACCTCGATGCGCTGGCCCTCCAGCACCGGGCGGTGCGACAGCGCGAACGTGAGGCCCGCGCCGCCGTCGCTCGATCCGAGCACCTCGCCCTTGATCGTCGTCGCGTGCGTCGCCCACACGGTGTTCGTGAGCACGCGGCCGAGCCGCGGCGATACCGCGAACGAGCCCTCCGCGAGCCGCGCGCGGAGCCAGAAGAGCTCCTGGCCGAACCGCGCGCAGGGCGCGAGATCTGTCGGGCCGATGAACGCGACGAGGCCGCTCTGGGCGAGGTCGCGCGTCTCGTCCGCGGGGAAGAGCGCCTTCCAGCCGAGCGCGTCGTCGCCGGCCGCGATCCCGCCGGCCGCGGCGGCGGTCGCGTATTCCCAGACGAGCTTCGCCGGCGCCCCGCCCGGGGCCTCGAGCAGCGCCGCGCCGCTCGAGATCGGCTCGACCTGCAGATACAGCAGGTTGTCCCGGTTGGCGAAGGGCTGGTTGAAGCCGAAGTAGATGGCGCGGCCAGCCGCGAGCCGCCGCCACGGGGCGAACGCGGCGCCGGGCTGGTGCTCCACGAGCGCGAAATCGTCGCGCGAGACGCAGAATGGCGTGTTGCTCGTGACCGTCTGGGTGTAGCGGAGCGAGAGCGCGGCGAGGATCGGCGGCCGGTACCCGTCGTCGGTGATCGTGGAGCCGACCTGGATCCCCTTGCCATAATCGTTCTGCACGAGGCGGATCCGCAGCCAGTACGCCTGTTTGCCGAGCACCTCGGCGGGCGCGACATTGGCCGGCAGCGTGAACGTCACCGTGTGAATGGCGTTGTTCTGGTGCATCGACGGGAAGGTCGCGTCCGCGGCGCCGGTCTTCTTCATGTCCGGGGAGACGACGCGCACCCAGCCCGACGCCGTGGACACCTCCCACGCGAGCGTCGGGTCCTCCGTGGTGCGGAGGGGCGCCATCGCGGGGCTCGGCGTCACCGTTACCGTGACCTGCGCCCCCGCGCGCGAGAGCACCGCCGCGCTCGCCACATAGAACGTGTCGCCCACGCGAGGGCGCTCGCCGAGCGGGCGGAAGTCCAACGAGAGGTCCGCCTTGCGGCCGATCGCCAGCGCGAGATCCGGCGCGATCCCGCCCGCCGCGGGCCACGTGATCTCCGCGCGCATCCTCACGGCCTGGATCTGGGGGATCGGATCGAGCGGCCACGCCACGAGATCGGCGCGCAGGAAGCGCGCGGTCCGGCCGGCGACGGTGGTGGCCGCCATGTCGGCGGGGATCGCGAAGCCGAGGTTCCACGCCGTGGTCGAGCCGCCGTCGAGGCTCGGCGTGCACACGAGCTCCTGCCATCCGGCGCCGTTCCAGTACGACCAGCTCACGAGCGGCGGCTCGGGCGGGCTCTGCTGGTAGGCCGCGTCGCCGGCGAGCGGGGGCAGCGCCAACGCGTGCAGGGCGTGGAAGCGCGCCCGCTCGGCCGCCGCGATCTCGAGCGTGACGGTGACCGGGGTGCCCGCGGGCGCGCCGAGGATCGCGTCGTCGGCCAGGTAGAGGGCGTGCTCCACCGGCCGGTCGCCCGCGAGCGCGTCATAGAAGCCCGCGCCCGCCGCGGCGGCGGTGCGATCCGCGTAGCGGTCGCCGTCGGGATCGCGGACGAAGACGGCTTTGAGCTCCGCGCGCGTCGTGGCGAGCTCGCGCTCGGTCTCGAACACGATCTCGCGCGTGTCGCCCGGGACCGCGGCGGCGCCCACGCGCGTGCCCTCGGGCACCACGGGCTCCGCGCTCGAGCGCTGCACGAGCGTGAACGTGAGCGGGACGCGCGCCGGGCGCGGCGGCGTGGGCTCGACGCCGACGAGGTTGAGGAACGCGACGAAGCTCCGCTCCGGCACGCGGTTGAGCCGTTCGAGCGCGTGGCGGGCCATGCGATCGAACACGCGGATGAGCGCGCGGCCGGGATCGGCCGCGTCGCCCGCGGGCGGCCTCCACGGCGAGAGCGCTTGCGCGAGCTTCTCGGTCCGCGCGGCGATGTCGTCGTGCGGCGCACCAGCGATCAGGGGGCGGTCGGGGCTCTGCATCACACCACCGGTCAGGTCGAGAGGTAGAAGGGAAAGACGAGGTTCTGGCGGCTGTTCGTCGCGCGGACCTCGTACTGGATGTCGATGAGGATCCCCGCCGGGTCGGCGGGGTGCAGCCGGGCATCGACGCCGAGCAGCGCGACGCGCGGCTCCCATCGATCGAGCGCCTCGGTCACCGCGCGGCGGACCTCCCCGAGCGTGCCCGTCGTGCGCGGCGCGAACACGAGCTCGTGAAGGCCACAGCCGAAATCGGGCCGCCCGATGCGCTCGCCCCGCGCCGTCGAGAGGAGGAGCCATATCGACTGGCGGACCTTGTCCTCGCCGCTCGCCGCGGCGATGGCGCTGCCCGGATCGAGCCCGACGCCGGGCGCCCCCTCGTCCAGCCCGAAGGCCCAGCCGCTGCCCAGGAAGCCGTCATCCGTATTGTCCATCACCGCACCTCCAGCGCGCCGCTGTTCATGTCGATCCCCGCGAGGCACTCGAGCGCGAGGCCCGATTGCGCCTCCACCCTGCCGTCTTGCCCGCCCGTGATAGCGAACGACTGCCTCGCCTCCACGGAGAGCGCCTTGCACTTGATGGCCAGATCGCCGTCGCCCGCGTCGATGGTGACGCCGCCCTTCGCCTGTATGGCAAGGTCCTTGTCCGAGGTGATCGCGATCGAGCCCGCCGGCCCGTCGATCACGATCGTGTTCTTGCCGGTGCCGTCCGCGATCGTGATCTTCTCCGCTCCTTCGGTGTCGTCGAGCACGATCGTGTGTCCGCTGCGCGATTTGATGACACGCACGTTGTTCTTGCCGTCATCGTTCTCGGCAGGCGGCCTGTCCTTCCCGTTCCAGAGCGCGCCGACGACGAAGGGGCGCTCGAGGCTGCCGTGCTCGAACGCGACGAGCACCTCGTCGTCCACCTCCAGGCCGAAATAGACCCCGCGGCCGTCGCCGGCCATCGGCGCCGCGACGCGCGCCCAGTTGCTCTCGTCGGCCTCGGCGAGCCACGGGAACTTCAGCCTCACCCGGCCGAGCCCCTCGGGATCCTGCGTGTTGGTCACGACCCCGATGGCCACGCCGTGGATCGGCGCCTCTCGACGGCGCCCGGGCTCGTAGTAGGGCTCGAGCAGCTCAAAGCCGTTCATGTCGCGTTCCTCCTCGCGGAGAAGCTGGTCCGATAACCCCGCTGCGGGGAATAGCTATGGGACGTGGAGGTCACGTAATACCTGCCCTCGAAGCGCCCGACGCTCTTCACCTCGATGACGATGCCGGCCCTGAGGTCGGGCCGGCCGAGGCACGCGCCGCTCGCCTGCACGAAGCCGAGCGCGGCCGCCTCGAGCTGCTCGCGGGCGATCCGGTCGGCCTCCTCCTGCGTGGCGACGTTCCTGTCCGCGATCACGAGCGGCGCGTCGCCGAGCGCCCGCTGCGCGGCCGCGGCCGCGGCGACCTTGCCCATCGACGATTGATCCGCGGCCGCCGCCCTGCCGATGATGGGCGACTTCGTCTTGGGGTCCCAGCCGCGCACCTCGACCGCGCTCGGGATGTCGCCGACCGACATCTGCGCGGAGAACTCGAGGAGGTCGCTGCCCGCCTCCATGACGAGGTCCGGCGCGGCGCCGTGCCTGCGCGGCTGGAAGTGGAGCGCCTTGCCCCGGACGAGCACCTCGTAGCCGATCAACGACGCGCGCTGCCGCAGGAAATCGTAGTCGGAGACGCGATCCTGCTCGACGTGATCGAGCTGGATGCCGCTGTCGACGACGTCCGGGGTCAGGCCATAATCCTTGTCCCTCGCGATCTCGGCGGCGATGTCGCTGTCCTTGATCTTGACGAACGGTTTACGCTTCTTCCTGCCGCGCTGCATCCGGTAGCGCCGGTCGCACGCGCTCACCACGAACGACGGCGACTCGCCCCCCTGGAGATCGAGCTCCAGGCGCATGATGTCGCCGAAGAGCATCGTATCGAGCTTGCCCGAATAGCCGAGCTGGAGCTCGATCTCGCCGCCGATATCGAAGAGATCGTCCTCGGCCCACGAGAGGCTCCGCCGCTCGTCGTTCCACGCCGACAGGCGCAGGGTGAGCTGCGAGGGCGCGTCCAGATCCTCCTGCACCGCCACGTCGCGCAGGTCACGATAGGCCTCCTCGGGCAAGGGGCGCCCGTTGAGGAGGACGGCGACGTCGGGGGTTCTGCTCTGTGCGTCAGGCATGGCGCTCGCTCAGCGGATCCGGGGGATGGTGAGGGTCTGCCCGGGCGAGATGCGCCGCGGGTCGTCGATGCGGTTCGCCTCGGCGATGCGGCGCCACGCGGACCTGTCGCCGTACAGCGCGGCCGCGATGCCCATCAGCGTGTCGCCCGGGCGCACAACGTGCTTCTTCGCCACGTCGGGCGAGTGCTGCTCGTCCGACACGAGGGGCTGCCCCGGGTGCTCCACGAAGGTGCAGCTCATGGTGGCGCGCACCGGCGTGCCGTCGTCGAGGAAGAGCAGGTAGGTGCGCGAGGCTTGCTGGAGGACGCCCTGGAACAGCGTGAACGCGCCCCAGGACAGCCTGCAGACAGGCGGGCGGTGCAGCTCGATGTCCTGCTTGGCGAGGTTCGCGACGGCGTCCGTGGCCTTCACGACGCTCTCCGCGCCCAGCCCCGCGCCGAACGAGGGCAATAACCCGAGGAGGTCGCCCCCGGCGCCGCCCCGCGCGTACGTGTCGAAGAAGAGCTCGAGGGTGAGCGTCTCGGGCGCCGAGGACTGATAGAGCATCTCGAAGCCCGGGCGGTACTTCGCGGCTCCGGTGGTGTAGCTCGGAGCCCACGTCACGCTCTTGCTGTAGACGAGCTGATTCGGGTTGAAATAAGCCCCGGGCTCCAGAAGGACGAAGTTGTTCTGCTGATCCTTCTCGTGATGAATTGTGAGCTTCTCGAGGGTCATCGAAATCCTCCTCTGCGCTCGCGCTCCGCGGACATGCGCCGGACGAGCTTGCGTTGCACCTTGTCGACGAGGGTCTCGAGATCCATGCCCAGGGCGCCCGCGACAGGGCCGGGCGCCGCCGCGAGGGGGGAGACGGATCCCGGGACGACCGGGGTCGCCGCGGCGACGGGCACGGCGCGCGGCGGGAGCATCGGGGCGCCCGGCGCCGCGACGGGAGCGGCGCTGTCCGGCGCGGCCGCGGCCTGGGCCTCGGCGCGGCCGCCTGCGACGCGCACGTGCGGCAGGTGATCGGGCCGGGGCGCGGCCGGCTCGGGCGCCGGCGCGACGCGCGGCAGCGGCGGCGCGCCATGGGGCAGGGGCCCCGGCGCCGCAGCGGCGGCAGCAGCGCCGCGCTGCGCGGGCGACGGCTGCACCACGGGGCGCCGCGGCCCATCGCCCAGCGCGACCAGGGCGTCGTCCACGCTGCGCGCGGGCCGGAGGGGCGCCTGGGCGCCGCGCGACAGCGGTGCATGGGGCAGCTGCGCGCGCGCCTCCAAGGGAGCGAGCGAGCGCGCCGGCGAGCGGGGCGCCACGACGGGCCGCGAGGACGGCGCGACAGCCGCAGAGGCGGCCCGCGGCGCAGCGGGCAGCGGCGCGGCGGCCCGCTGCGCTGGTGCGGCCAGGACGAGCGGCAGCGGCGCACCGACGGCCGGGCGCGCCGCGAGCGCGACGGGCAAGGGCGCCGAGGTCACGACCGGCAACGTCGCTGTCGCGCCCCCTGCGACGGGCGAGGGCGCCCGATCCGGATCGAACGCTGCGCGAGGCGCCGCCGGCGCGGCGGGCGCGGCGCTCGCCTCCCGCCTCGCCCGCTCCTCACCTGCCTGCGGCGCGCCCGCGCTCGTCGCCGCCGCAGCGCGGACCGTGACATGGACAAGCGCCGCGCCGGCGGCCGCGGGGGCGGCAGGCGCGCCGAGCCGCCCCGCGCCCTCGTCCGGGCGCGCCGCGGGCGCGGCCTTCACCACGATGACCTCGCGCGTCGCCGCCGGCGCCAGCGCCGGCGCGCTCGGCTCCGGCCGCGGCGGCGCGACCCAGCGGCCGTGGACGATCGGCACCTCGTTCACGCGCAGCCCGCCCGCCTGGCCGCGCCGCCGCGCGAGGTGGGCGAGCAGCGGCAGCCGCGCCGAGAAGCGCTCGACGCCGCGCAGGATGCGCCGCACCAGCGCGAGCGAGATCACCCCGGGAGCGACGAGCGGCCTGAGGAGCCGCTCGAGCAGCACCGGATTCACGCTCTCTTGCCACGCTGCAGCGCTCATGGTGGTTTCGCCCTCGCTCCTCAGAGGAGCTGCCCGGCCCCGGCGCGCACCGCCGTGAGCGCGCGGCTCGCCGTGGGCTTGACGATGCCCCGGTGCACGAGCTCGATGGTCTCCGTCGCCACCTCGCCGTCGCTGCCGGCGTTCAGCGTCGGGCCGACCCACTTGACCGGCAGCGCCTCGCGGACGTTCCACCACATCGCGGGCAGCCGTCGCCCGTCGAGCAGCATGAGCGTGAGGTTGCGACGGACGATGATCCCGCGAGCGACGTCGTCGTACCAGGACCACATCGTGTCGAGATCGACGAGCCCGCGCGCGAGCACGAGGTTCGCGTGCCGCACGGGGCCCGGGAGCCTGTGCAGAAAGCCGTTCTCGCCCCCCTCGGCGTACTCCTTGATCTCCACGCTGCTCTCGAGCCCCCGCACCTCGCGGAAGCCCCCGGAGAGCAGCCCCTCGATCTCGATCAGGAAATTGCAGCCGAGGTACGGATCGAGGCGGGCCCCGAGCGTCCCTGCGGCGGCCGAGAACACCGCGCTCAGCCCGGCGGCGGCGCCGAGGCCCACAGTGGCGTTCACGTTGACGCTGGCGCTGACTCCGAAACCAAAGGCCATGATCTCGTATCCTTATCTCCAGGATGGTTGTGCCGGCCGCGCGCCGCCGTTACGGGCGGCGCGCGGCCTCCTCGTTGATCTGCTGGTTCATCCGCGCGACCTCCGTCACCCACCGCTGCCTCTCGCGGTGATCGAGGCGCATCACCTCGTCGTACGACCAGCGCATGTAATGGGACAGATAAGCTACCTCCTCGAACAGGCGATCCGAGGGGTAGCTCAGGCTTCCCCCAGAGGGCTCGTCTCCACCTCGAACTCTCCCTGGCAATGAGGACAGCTCACGACGAGGCGCGCGTGGCCGTTCTCGTTGATGCGCCGATAGAGGTCCTGCAAGAACATGAGATCCCCCGAGAGCAGGCCCTCCATGACCTTCGGGTTCACGAACTCGAGGGTGCCGAGCCTGGTGACCACCCTCGAGAGGAGGATGATCACCAGATAGCCCGGGTTCGCCTGCACGCGCGGGTCCTTGAGCGGGGCGATCTCGTCGAAGGCCGTGGCCAGACGCATCGCCCCCTCGCGGTGCACGGCGCCGTCCGGGCCCGTGAACCCGTGCGGCAGCGTGAACGGGAACTCCGCGGGCGCGGCTCCTACCACTTCTGCACCTCGACGCCCTCGTGCGCGAGCTCGAGCGTCTCGACGGCCACCGCGTCGCTCGCCGCGTCGAAGCTCGGCCCCGACCACTTGATCGGCCAGCAGTTGCGGATGTTCCAGCGGATCTTCTCGTTGCCCGCGTCGTCGCGCAGGATGACCGAGATCGTCCGCCGGAGCGGCGTGCCCGTGGCCACGCTGTCGCGCCAGTCCCAGAGCGCGCGGTCGTCGGTGACGCCGCGCTGGAGCGAGATGTTCGAGAACGACAGGAGCCCCGGGAGCTGGCGCTGCGCCAGCGTGGGATCGGTGCCCTCTCGGTACTTCACCGCCGCGCTCGAGCTGTCGAGCCCCGACGCCTGCTTGAAGCCCATCCGGGTGATCCCGTCGAGCTCCACCGCGAAGTTGTAGCCGTTGAACGGATCCTTGCGATCAATTGCCATGGTTTCCCTCTCGAGTGCTTCGACGATCTCTCGGAGCGTCCTTCAAAGTGCGTCACCGGCCGGCGGGCGCGCCGGCGATAGACGCGCCGGCGGCGCCCGAGACCAGGCGCACGACCACGAACTCACTGGGCCTCGCGAGCGAGAGCCCCACCTCGGTCACCACCATTCCCTGGTCGCGCGTCGCGGCCGGGTTTGTCTCTGCGTCGCAGCGGACGTAGAACGCCTCGTCCGCCGTCGCGCCTGCGAGCGCGCCCCTCCGGTGGAGCGCCTCCAGGAACGCGGACGTCTCACGGCCGATCCGGGCCCACAGCCGGAGGTCGTTCGGCTCGAACGCGACGGCCGCCATGGTCTGCTCGAGCCACCGGGCGACCGTGATGAGCACGCGGCGCGCGTTCACGTGGGCAAAGCTCGATCCGTGGAGCGCCAGCTGGTCGCTGCTCGCCAGCGTGCGCGCTCCCCAGACCCGGACGCCGCGCCCTGGCAAGGCGCGCAGGGCGTTGACGCCCTTGCCCTTGAGCTCGACGAGCGCCGCGTCGTCGAGGTGGGCGGCGAGGTCGAGGACCCCCTCCACCACCTCGTTCGCGGGCGCCTTGTGCGCGCCGACCCTCCGGTCGGTGCGCGCATAGACGCCCGCCACGTGGCCGGCGGGCGGGACGAAGCCGTCGCCCGTCCCCGCGCAGCCGTTGCACGCCCAGGCCTCGATCCGGCCCGATCCCTTGCAGATCGGGCAGCCGCGCACCCGGACCCAGGGCGCGTAGAGCGCGGCGCACTCGCTCCGGAACGGCGCGTCGAGCGCGGCGGCCGTGAGCGCGTCCCCGGGCGCGTGGAGGACGAAGAACCGCCGCGGGGGCCGCTGCTCGAAGAAGCCCACGAGCGCCGCGAGCAGGCCCCCGGCCGTGGCGGGGAGATCCGGCGCGCAGACCAGATCGAAGTCCTCCACCGCGTCGAGCGCCTCGAACGCGCCCGCGAGGGGCGCGGGAGGCGCCGCGATGTAGCAGCGGCGGCCGCCGTTCTCGAAGAAGCCGCGCACCGCGAAGCCGAGGTAGCCCTCGGCCCACGCCGTGCCCCTGGCCGCGCCCGTGAAGCGGAGGTCCGCGACCTCCGCGGACGCGGCGGAGCGGATCTCGAGCGCGTTCCACGCCGCGCGATCCAGCGGGACCACGCTCCCGCCGCCCTCGAACGGCGCGAGGGCCCCGCCGAGGACCGAGAGCTGCCCCAGGAAGAGCGGCACGCCCGTCTCGAGCGCCGGCGTCGGTCGCCGCGGCGCCTCCTCGAGGTAAACGCCCGGCGCGAGGATCTCGGTCGAAGCAGCCATGATGGTCCCCGCTCAGCTCCCCGCCGTCTGCCCGAGCCGGAAGATCACGAACTCGGCTGGCCGGACGATGGCGATGCCGATCTCCGTGACGACCTGGCCGAGATCCCGCTGCGCCGGCGGGTTCGTCTCCGCGTCGCACTTGACGTAGAACGCTTGCTCGGGCTTGTCCCCGAACAGGCCCCCTGCCGCCCAGACGGTGGTGAGGAAGGCCGCGGTGTTGCGCGTGATCTTCGCCCAGAGGTCGGGGTTGTTGGGCTCGAAGACGGCCCACTGCATGCCCTGATCGATCGACCCGCGCACGAAGTTGAACAGGCGGCGGACATTGAGGTACTTGAACTCGCCGTTCTCGTCGCCGCCCAGCGTGCGCGCCCCCCAGACCTTGACGGCGCCGTTCACGGAGCGGATGGCGTTGACGCCCTGAGGGTTCAGCCCCTCCTGCTGCGATTTGCTGATCGCGTGTCGCACGCCGAGCGCGCCGCGGATCGGCTCGTTCGCCGGGGCCTTGTGCACGCCCCGCTGCGCGTCGACCCGCGCGTAGATGCCCGCGATGTGCCCGCTCGGCGGGACGAACTTGTTCGTCTTCGAGGCGGGGTCGAAGACCTCGATCCAGGGGAAATAGAGCGCCGTGCTGTCGGAGAACGAGGGGAGCGTGCTGCCCGCGGCGTCCGGGTCCAGCGCCGAGAGCGCGGCCGCGACGTTGCCGAACTCCTCCGTTTCGAGGATCGCCACGCGGGTCCCCATCTTCTCGCAATGATCCTTGAGCGCGGTGCGCGCCGCGCTGATCGCGAGCCCGGGTGACGCGACGATGGCGATCTCGTCGATCGACTCGAAGCGCTCGAGCACGCCCGTGATATCGGGCAACGCCGGCGACGCCGGGGGCACGACATAGGCGACATAGCAGCGCGTACCGCCGTTGAGGAAGAAGCCGTTGACGGCGTGCGCGAGCGGCTGGTGCGCGCTGTTGTCCAGGAAGCCCTTGAAGGCGGCCTTGAACTCCGAGAAGTTGGTGATGAGCTTGACCTCGCCCGGGGCCGTCGGGATGGTCTCGGTGATGGTCTGGTTGTGCCTTGGATCGTTCGTGTCCGTGATGCTCGAGTCGTAGATCGGGTTCGGGACCGTGAGGGTCTGGGTGAATGCGCCCACGAAGCCCGCGGTGCTCGTGCCGACGCCGGCGATAGGAGCAGAGCCGGACGGAACCTGCTCCACGTACACGCCCGGTGAACTATAGTTGGCCATGTTCTCACACTCCAGCGTTCAGTTGACGGTTGCCTGGTTCGGCGGCGCGGTCTAGACCGGAGCCGCGTCGAGCAAGACTGTGCCGATATCGGCGATGACACCCTTCGTGATCTGGACGTCGACCGTGGCGAGCAGGAAGCCTGACGCGCTGAATTGCAGCGCGCGCTCGCCCACCTCGACGCCGGTCAGGTAGAATCGACCCTGCGAGTCGCAATAGGCCTCTTCCCCGGTGCCCGCGACGCGCACGCGCGCGAGCGGCAGCGCCTCGGGCGTCCCCTGCACGGGCCCGTGGATGATCCCTCGAACCCCGGTCGGCGGCAGGGCGATCTCCGCGAGCTGCGCCGCGAGCTCGCCCTCTGCGCCGCGCGCGATCGTGAAGTCCCGCGTGGCGTCCCCGTAGCGCCGCGCGCCGCCGGGGACCGTATACGATAGGACGTAATCTCCGTCGGGCAAGTCCACGAATCGATAACAGCCGTCCCGCGCGGTGCGCGTGCGATCCGGCCGCTCGACGAGGGAGCCCCACGCGCCGCCGTGGCGGAGCGCCGCCATGGCGAGCTCTCGTGAGAGCGCGGTGGGCATCCCGGTGATGACCACATGGACGCCCGCGACCGGCTGCTCGGTCTCCTGATCGATCACGCGCCCCGCGATCGCGGCCTGGTGGACGCGACTCTGGATTTGAAGAAGGCTCGGCATGGTCTCCCTCGCTCCTCAACCCTGGGTGGAGAGCACGACGCGGCCCGCGTCCTCCGGCGGGCGCGGGTCGACGGCGATGGTCACGGTGAAGCTGAACGCGGCCCGCGGCTTGCCGCCGAGGGCCTGCCAGAAATCGCCGTTCGCGCGCTCGTTCCCCGGGGCGAGCACGGCTGTCCGCACCGGGAACGCCTGCGATTTGAGGCTGCCTTGCAGCGCCTCGCGCGGGAGCTCGCGGTGGCGGTGGAGCACGCGCAGCGCCTCGCCCAGCAGGCGGTGCTCGTCCTCCTCGGGCCGCGGCGCGTTGGCCGTCCCCCACGCCGTGACGAGATAGCGACAGTCGACGCGCAGCGGAGGCGGCGTGCGCGTCACCGCGCCGTCCGCGCTCCGCTCCACCCACGCCTCGGTCGCGCGCAGCTCGCGGTGCTCCGTGAGCTCGTGGAGAAAGAGATCGATGGCCGGGAGCGTCACCGACGCCGGCGGGAAGTCGTTGCCTGGCGCGGCGAACGTGATGCTCACCTGCGACACGATCTCCGGCGGGAGCTCGCGGCGGAGCAACTCGGCCAGCGTGCTGTCCAGATCGTTGAACATGCTACTCCGTGTCTCCCGCCGCCGCGCGGCCGGGGCTGAACGATGGTGTGAACATTCGCTTCCATGAGTCGAGTTGTCAAACAGGCTAGATGCCGTGAGCAGGCGGTCGACGACGGGATCAGCACGTGAGTCGTGGCGTCTCGCTCGTGACGCCACGATCTCTGCTGATGTTTGCTCAAGACAACAGATCCCGCCTTTGCGACGCGGAGGAGCCGGCGACGGGTGATAGAGAACTCCGGCCGTCGCTGGTGGCGCCGACGCCGGCGTGGCCGATCATCACGTTTGCTTCACGCAACGGAGCGCGCAGCGCGTCGCGGCGCGGGGCGTCATGGATGATGACGAGATGCGCTGTGCAATTCTTATGGAAGCTTGCGAGATGGCGGGCGACGTCGATTGTTGGAAACCTGTTTCGTCTTGGCGTCGTCCGTCGAGAGCTGATAGGTTAGAGTCGTTCCCAAGTAGGTCTGTGCGGCAGCGGTGACATGGCGCTGTCAGGACCGGAGGATTCGATGGTGCGCGTTATCGCACGTGGGCCGCGAGCAAGGCAGAGCGCCCCGACGCAGGGGGCGCCCACGGCGCCGTGGGCGCCGAGGAGATCCGTGGCGGCGCGGGGTCGGTCGTCGAGGAGCCAGGCGGCGACGCCGCTCCCGGTCGCAGGGGGGCACACGCTGTCCATTCCTGGCCGCCTCCGCCGCGCCGTGGAGCGAGCGACGGGGGCATCCACGGAGGGCGTCCGGGCCTTCCGCGGCGCGCTCCCTGCCGGCGCCCCGGCGAGCATCGCCGCCACGTTCGGGCGCGACTGCTTCCTCTCCCCCTCGGCGCCGTCGCTGGGGACGCTCGAGGGGGACCTCGTCATGATCCACGAGATGGCCCACGCGGTGGCCCAGCCGAGGGTCGGCCCGGCGCAGGCCGGGATCGCGCCGCGCGGCGGCCCCGCGCCCGCCGGGGCCGAGTCGGAGGCCCATCACGTCGCGCTGGCGACCCTGGGCCTCTCACCGCCCGCGCGGGTGCGCCCTGGCCCCGCGCCGTACTGGGCTCCTTTCGACGACGCCGTGCACCGCGTGATCGAGGAGCTGGCGCTCCGTGGGGTCTTCACGGAGGAGGAGATCGCGGAGATCTATCGAGGGAATCTGATGAGGGACATGTCCCAGGTGCCCGCGATAGCGAACCCCGCCTTGATCCACGAGTACGGCGACTTCGGTGGATACAGGCCTGTGGAGCATTTCGACAACTATGTGTGGGATCGCTCGATCAATCGGTTCACCGGCCGCGGTCAGGGGCAGGGGGATCCCATCGAGTACATCAACGACAAGCTCGAGCAGAGCATGGGCAGCGCCGGACGCCCCAACCTGGTTCGCCTGGGCGACGCGCTGCACGCCATCGAGGATTTCTTTACTCATTCCAATTTCTTGTCGCTCATCCAGATGTCGGAGGAAGAGCGCGCGAAGCACCTCCTCATCACCGGGAGCTTCGACGGCCACGACCAGCTGGTCACCTTCCAGGAGAAGCTCGCCACCTACGCGGGCGACGAAGAGCGCCGTAAGAGGACGAACGAGGATCTGGAGAAGAGCAGGCTCCTGAAGCCCGATGGGCATTCGCAGCTGAACAAGGACGGCCCCCATCGCCACGGCTTCGCGCAGGCCGCCTCCCTGGCGCTGAGCACGATCGAGGGTGTCGCGCGCCTGATGGCCGCCGCCTACCGGGATCGTGGAGATAGAGGCGCCGCGCACCTCCTCGAAGCGCAGCGGCTTGTCGCCGAGCGGCTCCGGTTTCCGGAGGGCGCCCCCGAGGAGGGCTGGTGGGCCGAAGCGCTCACGGATTTCAACGTCCGCCGGATACAGGAGGCGTTCCGCGGGGTCGACCCGGCGTCGAACATGGGCCCGTTCAGCGTCGCGCGCATGCTCCGCTGGGCGCAGGGGCCCATTCTCCCTCTCCCCCCCTTTGCATCGATGCATTCGTTCCGCTCCGAGGCGATCCCCGGCTATCCGATGGAGATCAACCTGGCCATGGGGCTGCTCACCATGCAGAAGCTCGCGCCTCAGGACCCGCGCTGGAAGAACACGCCGATGGAGCGCACGGCGGGCGTCCCCCTCGTCCCGGGCTGGCCCGGCGGCAAGGACGACGGGTGGCCGCTCCTGGGCCTGGGCTTGGCCATCCAGGGGCGATTCTGATGTCGGGCCAGGCGCCCGAGAGGGCGCGCCGGACCGTGATTGGAACGGCGATGTAGGACCGAAATCCACGTTGAAAGGCCCTTCTCGGGGAAGGATCCGCCATGCTCACGTTCGACCGAAAACCGTGCTCCTCGCCAGCCCGTTCCCCCGACCCGATGACGGCGTCGCTGCGCGCGATGCGGTCGCCGTCGGTGAGGCCGCCCCGGTTCCGGCTGGCCTCACCGGGTGAGGGCGGCGCCGCTGGCCGGCTCGATCTCGCCAGCTTCCGCATCATGCCGCCGGTCCAGCGCAAGCCGGCCATCAGCGCGCCGGGAGACGCGTCCGAGCGCGAGGCGGACGAGGTGGCGGAGCGGGTGATGCGGATGGCCGATCCCGCGCCCATCGGCGTGGCGCCTGCGCCGGTGCAGCGGAAGTGCACGGCGTGCGAGGACGAGGAGGGGGCGGCGATCCAGACCAAGCGTGCGCCTGCTGCTACCGCCGGGGCACCGCTGGATGGGGAGGCCGCCGTCCGCGCGGCCAGGCGCGGCGGAGAGCCGCTGCCGAGGGCGGTGCGCGAGCTCTTCGAGCCGCGGTTCGGGCACGATTTCGGCGATGTGCGCGTGCACGTCGGCGGCGACGCGGCGAGCGCGGCGCGCGCCGTGGAGGCGCGGGCGTACACCACGGGGCGCGATATCGTGTTCGGCGCCGGCGAGTATGCGCCGGCCACCCTCGAGGGCCAAAGGCTCCTCGCGCACGAGCTGACGCACGTCGTTCAGCAAGCCTCCTTCGCCTCGCGGCCCTCGGGTCTGTCAGGCGCGCGCCCCGCCCGGATCGCCCGCCAGCCGGCGGAGCCCGCGGACATCGAGGCGACGAACGCGCTCGGCGACGCCATCGCCACGGCGATCGTCGAGGAGCGCTTCGCGTTCGTCTTCGCCGAGCTCGACATGCGCGACATGAAGCCGATGCTCGACGTGCTCGATCGGCTCGCCGCCGCGGAGATCGGGGTCCTGATCGAGCACTGCCACGCACCGCACACCGACGGCCGCTTCGTCGAGCGGCTGCGCGCGGCGCTCACCACGGTCTGGATCGCCAAGGGCGGCGGCAGCGCCGGCATGGCGGCGGTCAGGAGCGGTGTCGAGGCGATCGCACAGACCGCGCAGACCGCGGCCATCGTCGCGTACCTGAAGGCGCACGCCGAGGCGGAGGACGCCAGGATCCTGCTTCATCAGCTCTCGCCCGAGGCCGACAAGGCGCGCAGCGGCGCAGCCGGAGCGGCCGAAGGCGGCGTCCTCTCGGCCTTCAAGCAGGCGGTGCGCAAGAGGGCCCTCGCCGCGCTCGCGGGCAACCTGACGGCGATCGAGCAGGAAGAGGCCAAGTACGCGGACACGCGCGAGGAGAGCGCGGCCTGGGCGAGGCTGCGCGAGATCGTCAAGCCCATGCTCGCCCGCGACCGCCAGCTCAAGCAGGCAGCGGAGGGCTTCGACGCGCAGGCGGCGAGGGCGGAGGAGGCGGCGCGCGCGGTCGCTGCCCTGGTGGAGAGGAGCGAGGGAGAGGGGGGCGCCGAGGGGGGGCGCGCCGATTCTCCCATGGACCACGTGAGCGCGCTCCTCGACGAGCAGGCGCAGCTCGCCGCTCCGCTGCAGGGCGCCCAGGAAGGGGCGCCGGCCGAGCGCGCGCGCGAGGCGGACGTCTCCGACGCGCTGGGGGAGCTCGAGGCGAGTGCGGCGCTGTGGAGGCAGAGGGCGGCGAGCGCGCGCGCGGCGAGCCAGGCCTTGCGCGCGGCGTATCCGATCCTGGCCGCGGGGGATCTCCTCCACGACGAAGGGCAGGAGGGCGCGTCGGGCGCGAGCGCGAAGGGCGCGGACACGAACGAGCAGCTGCTCGCGAAGATCCGGGTGCGGGTGTTCGGCGCGAGCCGCGAGGCCATCGCCAGGACGAAGGAGCGGATCCTGAGCGACAGCGTGCCGCTCGACGAGCTCGGGCCGATCGTGCGCGAGGTCGAGCGGGAGATGCGCCTCGACGACCCGGCGCGCGCGCAGGACAAGGCGATCGTCGACGGCTGGATCGCGCAGACGCGGAGCCGGGAGCGCACCATCCAGATCGCCGTCGCGGGCGCGGCGGTCGCCTTCGGCATCGCGGCCATCGTGACCGGCGGCGCGGCGGCGGTGATGCTCGGGTTCATCGGCTCCACGGTCGGGCTGGCAGGCGCGACCTACAACGTCCGGCGCGCCGGCGCGCTGAACGACGCCGCGACCGCGGGCGACATCGGCGCCCCGCTGCTCGACGATCCGGACGGGGCCAAGGCGGCCTACCACATGGCCCTCGTCGACCTGGTCCTGAGCGGCATCGACTTCGCTGTCGCGCTCAAGCAGGCCAAGTCGATGGCCAGGGTGATGGCGCCGGAGCGCGCGGCCGGGAGGGGCGCCGGCGGCGGCGCCAGGGCCGCGACCGCCGACGTGACCCGCGAGCAGCTGGCCGCGGAGCTCGACTACCTCGCGAGGAACGCGAAGAACCCCAAGGTCGTCCGGGGCAAGCCGCCGCGCCGCACCGCCCGCCTTGGCGAGCACGACTGGATCGAGCAGCCGGGCGGCGGGTGGTGCCGCTACTCGACAAAGCCGGTATGCACCCCGCAGAACGGCATCCCCGGAACGCTCCGAGCTGCCCCGATCGCCGAGTTCAAGCCGCAGACGCGGATCCTGGACCCGGCCGACTTCGAGAAGGTCGGCGACGTGAAACAAGGCCTCAACCCGGACAAGGTCAGGCTTCGGCAGAGATCGACCGGCAAGGAGTACCTGTTCAAGCCGGCCTCGGCGGAGCAGGAGGCCAACTGGGGAAAGGGCATGGGCATCTTGGCCGGCGACCGCGCCCGGAAGACGCCTGCAGCAGCAGAGCTGGCCGAGCGGCTCGGGATCCCGACGCCGAAGGCCGATCTCGTGGATTATGGCGGGGAGATCGGCTCGCTCCAGGACTGGCAGCATGATCTGGACCAGGGGGAGTCCCTGAAGGAGCTACTCACGCTCAACCAGCCGCGCTACGCCGAGGTAAAGGCGTCACAGCTGAAGAAGGACCTCGACACCTTCAATTATTTCATCGGCGCCATGGACTCGCACGAAGGCGACATGATCGTGTTCGTCGACAGCGCCGGAAAGCCGAGCCGGATCGTCCAGCTCGATAATGACATATCGCTGGGACCGCTGCCCACGCGGTACCCATACCTGGGCAAGCCCCTCCCGGGCTACCACGAGCCTCTCCCGGACGTCATCAGCAAGGATCTGTACGACAGGCTCTCCGCGATGAGCACGGCCAGCGGCCAGGCGGACGTGCGGAGAGCCTTGCAGGCATGGCTGACCGAGAAGGAAATGGACAGCGCCTTCATCCGGTTGAAAGAGATCCTCGACAGGGTCAAGGCAGGAACAATCAAGGTAGAGTGAGAGCAAGATGGCCAAGGTCAAATTCGTGGAGCTCCACCTCGTCAGGGCGCACCAGGAGGTCGTCCCGCTGGCTCGCTTCGTCCTCGGGTCGGAGGGCCCCCCCGTGCGGGTCGTGAAGCTCCACCCGAAGTGCATGAACGCGGTGGGCGACATCCTCGAGCAAGGGCTGCCCAGCTACGAGCGCGTCTACACCCTCGAGGATGGGCTCGATTTCCTGAAGGCCTTGCGGCGGACCTATCACTCCCTTCGGTACTACGCGACCGAGGTCGCCGAGATGGACGAAGAGGAAGCGCTCCGTGGCTGCGAGGACGCCGAGGGGTAACGCGCGGGCCCACCGCGTGGCGCGCGGCCGCCTGGCTCGGCACGCACACCGCCTGAAGGAAGTCAACCCACACGCCCACACGCCGCCGCCGTCCGCCGGCGACCTCGCGCAGGTCTGTCCCGCACCGCCGCGCCGCCGCTCTCCGCACAGCCCGCCGGGACCCTCACCCGGCGGCGCGTGGTAGCTTCACCCGCGCCCGCACGAGGCCGTGCGGCCACCCGTCATCGAGGAGATCATGAAGCGAGAGAAGCGACTGACAAAGCGCGAGCGGAAGGCGCTCGCGCCCGCGCGCCCGGCGCAGCCCCACGAGCACAAGCACATCCACTGCGTCGCCTGCGGCAAGCACCTCGACGCGGAGGAGTTCCTGGCGCAGGGGACGGCGACGTGGATCCAGTGCCTGCACAAGTCGCGCTTCGCCACCTGCGTCGAGTGCGTCGAGATCTCAAAGCGCCTCCTCGCCGAGCACGACCGCACCGGACAGCCCGTGCAGTCCGCTCAGGCATGGCACTGAGCGACCGACCCCAGCCGACGCGCCCGCGCGGCCAAGCCTGAGCACGCCCGCGCGGCCAAGCCTGAGCACGCCCGCGCGGCCAAGCCTGAGCACGCCCGTACCGCAGATGGGCGCCCTGGACAGGCCCCCCAGAAACCCACTCCCATCTCCCGCTCTCCCGGAAACGGAAGCGCGTCGAGGACGGCCAACCGCTGGAACACACGGGTCGTCGGTAGTCCAGGGGACGCCGCTGCGTCCGCTCCGGATGCGCCGGCGCTCATTCCAGTGCGCCGCATCTCATCGCAGCTGTTCCTCGCGCCACACACCCGCGCTGGCCCGTGCGGCATCACACGTGCGCCGCCTACCATCGCAGCTGTCGCTCGGTGTCGCACACCCGCGCTGTGCCCGCCCGGCGTCCCGTCACGGCTCGCCGCGCCCCGCCGAACAGCGCGCGCCCTCGACAGCGACGCGTAACCTCGATCGCTCTCCCGCGCGGCCGTCCACCCCGGATACGCTTGCGCTCGGGGCCCTTTCCGTCAATGGTTTGCGCCCCATTCATCTCGGAGGATCTGCATGACGAAACCAATCCGCCGCGCGGGCGTCATCGGCGCGGGCGTCATGGGCAGCGGCATCGCCGCCCACTTCGCGAACGCCGGCATCGAGGTCCTGCTCCTCGATATCGTGCCCCCCAACCTCACCGACGCCGAGAAGAAGGACCCGGCCGCCCGCAGCCGGTTCGCCGCGGGCGGGCTCGAGAAGGCCCTCAAGGCCAAGCCCGCCGCGCTCTTCCACCCGTCGAACGCCCGCCTCGTCCGCACCGGCAACACCGAAGACAACTTCGCAGAGCTCGCCCAATGCGACCTCGTTATCGAGGCGATCATCGAGAAGATGGAGCCGAAGCGCGCCCTCTTCGCGCGGCTCGAAGAGGTCTTGCGGCCCGACGCGATCGTGGCGTCGAATACCTCCGGGCTGCGCATCGAGGAGATGATGCAGGGGCGCTCCGCGGACTTCCGCAAGCGATTCCTCGTCATGCACTTCTTCAATCCGGTCCGCTACATGAAGCTCCTCGAGCTCGTCGTCGGGCCCGACACCGATCCCGCCGTCGTCGCCCGCGTGCGGAAGCTCGGCGAGGACGTGCTCGGAAAGGGCCTCGTCTTCGGCAAGGACACCCCGAACTTCGTCGGCAATCGCATCGGCACCCACGCGATGCTGACCGCCATCCACCTCATGATCGAGGACGGCCTCGCGCCGGAAGACGTCGACGCCATCACCGGCATCGCCATGGCCCACCCGAAAAGCGCGAGCTTCAGGACGGGCGATATCGTCGGGCTCGACACCCTCGTCCACGTCGCCGACAACTGCTACTCGGCGCTCGATCGCGACGAGGACCGCGAGGTCTTCAAGGTGCCCGCCTACATGCGGAAGATGATCGAGGCGAAGCTGCTCGGCGACAAGACAAAGGGCGGCTTCTACCGCAAGGCCAAGGAAGGCCTGGAGACGCTCGATCCGGCGAAGCTCGAGTACCGCCCGCACGGCGGCGACGAGGCGATCAAGAAGGCCACGAGGTCGTGCGAGAAGATCGAGGACCCCGCCGCGCGCGTGAAGAAGCTCGCGAACGACCCCGGCAAGGCCGGGCAGTTCGCCTGGAAGGTGCTCTCGCGCTCGCTCGCGTACACGGCGCGGCGCGTCGGAGAGATCGCCGACAGCATCGTGGCGATCGATGACGCCATGCGCTGGGGGTACAACTGGGAGCTCGGGCCGTTCCAGACCTGGGACGCGCTCGGCTTCGCCGAGACCGTCGAGCGGATGCAGAAGGACGGCATCAAGCTGCCCGAGTCGATCCTCCGCATGAAGCAGAGCGGCGCGACGTCGTTCTACCGCGCCGATGGGGCGGTGTTCGACCTCCTCAAGGGGGAGTACGCCGCCCGCGCCGTCGATCCGCGCAACGTGACGCTGGCCGGCGCGCGCGCGGCCGTGAAGGGCGCGAAGGCCGTGCTCGCCAACGACGGCGCGGAGGCGTGGGACCTCGGCGACGGCGTGCTCGGCGTCACCTTCAAGACCAAGGCGAACAGCCTGGATCCGGACTCGATCGGGATGCTCTCGCTCGCGGCCGAGAAGGCCGAGCAGGACTTCCGCGCGCTCGTCGTCTTCAACCAGGGCGAGCACTTCTGCGTCGGCGCCAACCTGTTCCTCGTGGCCATGGCCGCGGGCAACAAGGACTGGGACGCGATCCGCAAGATGGTGAAGGCGTACCAGGACGCGACCCAGCGGCTGAAGTACGCGAGCGTGCCGGTCGTGGCCGCGCCCTACGGGATGACGCTCGGCGGCGGCCTCGAGCTCTGCTTCGCCTGCGACGCGGTGCAGGCCGCGGCCGAGACGTACGCGGGGCTCGTCGAGGTCGGCGTCGGCCTGATCCCGGGCGGCGCGGGGACGCTCAACATGCTCTGGCGCGCGCTCGAGGGGATCCCGGAGGGCGTGACGGTGCCGACGTACGACATCGTGACGCAGGTCTTCAAGAACATCGCCCTCGCCAAGGTCGCGACAAGCGCGGACGAGGCGAAGGCGCTCGGCTTCTTCCGCAAGACGGACGGCGTCTCGTTCGACCGGGCGCGCCAGCTGTACGAGGTGAAGGCGCGCGCGATCGGCCTGGCCGAGGCCGGGTACCACGCGCCCGTGCCGCGCGCCTACAAGCTGCCGGGCGAGAGCGGGATCGCGACGCTGCAGATGATGATCGACACGCTCGTCGCCGGCGGCCACGCCAGCGAGCACGACGCGAAGATTGCGCGCAAGCTCGCCGAGGTGCTCTGCGGCGGCGCGGGCGGCGGGGCGCGCGAGGTCACCGAGGACGAGATCCTCGAGCTCGAGCGCGAGGCGTTCGTCAGCCTGTGCGGCGAGCCCAAGAGCGCCGAGCGAATGCAGTACATGCTGATGAACAACAAGCCCCTCCGGAACTAGGTGAACGCCATGGTCGACGTCGTAATTGCAGAGGCCGTCCGCTCGGCCGTTGGCCGGGCCCACAAAGGGTCGCTTGCGCTGAAGCGCCCCGACGAGCTCGCCGGCGAGGTCGTCGCCGCGCTGCTCCAGCGTGTCCCGCAGGTGAAGCCGGAGGACGTCGAGGACCTCGTCCTCGGCTGCGCCATGCCGGAAGGCGAGCAGGGGCTCAATATCGCGCGCGTCGTCTCGCTGCTCGGCGGGATGGCGCAGGAGGGATCCGCGATCACCATCAACCGCTTCTGCTCGAGCGGGCTCCAGGCGATCGCGAGCGCGGCGGGCAGCATCGCGATGGGATCGCTCGACATCGCCGTCGCCGGGGGCGTCGAGTCGATGACGATGGTCCCGATGACCGGCAACAAGCTGAGCGCGTCGCCGGAGGCGATGGAGCGGTGTCCGACGGTGTACACGCCGATGGGCATCACCGCGGAGAACGTGGCGAACCGCTTCCAGGTGAGCCGCGCCGACCAGGACGCGTTCGCGCTGAAGAGCCACCAGAAGGCGGCGGCGGCCCGCGCGGCCGGGCGCTTCGAGGACGAGATCGTCACCGTGAAGGGGGTGCGCTTCGAGAACGGCAAGCGCGCGACCTTCGACTTCCGCACCGATGAGCTGATCCGCAAGGAGACGACGGCGGAGGCGCTCGCGGGGCTGAAGCCGTCGTTCGCGGCGAAGGGGAGCGTCACGCCGGGCAACAGCTCGCCGCTGTCGGACGGCGCCGCCGCCGCGCTCGTGATGAGCAAGGCGAAGGCGGACGCGCTCGGCGTGAAGCCGCTCGGGTACTTCCGGGCGTTCGTGACCGTCGGCGTCGACCCCGCCGTCATGGGGATCGGCCCGGTGCCCGCGGTGCGCAAGCTGCTCGCGAAGACGGGGCTGAAGATGGCCGACATCGACGTCTTCGAGGTCAACGAGGCGTTCGCCTCGCAAGCCGTCTACGTGCAGCGGACGCTCGAGATCCCCGAGGAGAAGCTCAACGTGAACGGCGGCGCGATCGCGCTCGGCCACCCGCTCGGGTGCACCGGCGCGAAGCTCACCGCGACCGCGCTCTACGAGCTGCGCCGGCGCGGCGGCCGGTACGCCGTCGTGACGATGTGCATCGGCGGCGGCATGGGCGCGGCCGGCCTGATCGAGCTGGCCGGCGCGACCGCGCGCGGCTGATCGCTCCGCGCCGATCCCGCGCCGGAGATCCCGTCGACAGCGCGCCCCGCCGCGGCCCGAGCCCTGCGCTCCGGCTTTCCCGCGGCGGGGCGATCGCCTATACATCGCCCATGCCGAGCCACCTGACGACCTTTCAGGGGTCGATCCCCGAGGCCCTGAAGCGCGCCATCGAAGAGAAGATCGAGGGCTCCACCGCCGAGGTGACCGGCGGCGGGGGGCACTTCAACCTGGTCGTGACCTCGCCGGTGTTCGCCGGCAAGAGCATGCTGGAGAGCCAGCGGCTGGTCTACGGGGCGATCGCCCACCTCATGGCCGGCGACCAGGCGCCCGTCCACGCGATCGACAGCCTAAAAACGCGCACCCCCTGAGCGAGCGGGGCGCACCCGCTGCGGATACGGGCCCACCTCGACGTTTTCGGTGCTCGGCGTACCGGAGTACGCCTGCGCGCCGAAAACGCCGATCTGGGCCCGTCTCCTGTGCGGGTGCGCCCCGCTCGGCTGACGCGGATCAGCGATCGGAGGCGTGACGTCGGTCGCCCTCGACGTGGCAGGTGCTGCTGCAGCCGTCGCCGTTGGCGGTGTTGCCGTCGTCGCACTCCTCCAGCCGCGCTTCGATGCCGTCGCCGCAGACGGGGACGCAGGCGCTGGGCTCACCGCTGCAGGTGTAGCCGGGCTCGATGGCGCAGCCCGCGTCGCAGCCGTCCTCGCTCCGGACGTTGCCGTCGTCGCAGGTTTCGGTGCCGCCCACCGCGCCGTCGCCGCACCCACCGGCCTCGGCGCCGCCACCACCGTTGCCGCCGCCGTGGCCGCCATCGCCGTGGCCGCCATTGCCGTGGCCGCCATCGCCGCTGCCGCCGCCGTGGCCGCCATCGCCGCTGCCGCCGCCGTGGCCGCCATCGCCGCTGCCGCCGCCATCGCCGCTGCCGCCGCCGTGGCCGCCGTCGCCAGCGCCGCCCGCGCCCGCGCCCGCCGTCGTCGCGCTCGAGCCGTCCGCGCTCGACGCAGCCTCTCCGGTCCCGCCGGCGCCGTCGCTCGCGCCTCCCTCTCCGCACGCGAGCAGCGCCGTCGCCGCGAGCACCGCGGCCGTCCCAGTCCACCTCGTCATCAGCATCTATCTCTCCAGGCGCGAGGTCTACGAGCGACGGTGGCCTCCCTCGACCCGCGAGCCCGCGCCGAGCACCTGTCGCCCCGATCTCTCACGGAATACTCCGCTCCGGTGGTCAGGACAACTTCACCCCACCGGAGGTCCCGGCGCGCGGCCGCGCGGCGTGTCGGCGCGCGTCAGCGTGTAATTCCCGGTGGATCGCCGGCTCCGCCGAGGGGGAGGTGGGCGCGCCCCGGGCTCAGCAGGGCGTCACCCTCGCTCGCGCCGCGAGCCCGCCGCGCCGTCTGTTTGACACCGGAATTCGCGCGGTGGTACGTGGCGCCGGGCGCCCCCACGCGCTCGCCCGACAGCGACCTCACGACCCCGAGGACCCCTCCCATGACGCCTCGTTCCCCGTTGCTCCCCGCCGAACCGCTCCCAGGCGCTCCTGGGGCGAACGACGCCCGGCTCCCGGCGCTTTCGGCCCAGGCGCGCCCCGGTCGAGCCTCCCGCCTGGGCGCCGGGCTGCTCTCCTTCGTCCTCGGCGCCGCGATGACCGCCGCCTCCGCAGGCGACGCCGCTGCCCAGACGCGCACGGGTGATGGCGCCAACGGCGATGGCATGGACCTGCACCTGTTCCGCCCCGCGGTCGACTCCAAGGGGCTCTTCTCTGTCAACGGCGCGGACATCCTCGGCGCGAACGACATCAGCCTCGGGCTCGTGCTCGATTACGGGCACAACATCCTGCCGCTCACTGAGAACGACCAGAAAACGGACGTGATGCTCAATCACGCGTTCCAGGGGACGTTCCAGTTCGATTACGGCATCGCGAACTTCCTGGTCGTCGGGCTCTCGGTCCCGGTGGTGCTCAACGGGGGCAAGAAGATCAACGACATCGGCCCGGGCCCCGGCGCCAACTACAACGACGACCTGCTCGAAGCGCAGGCGCTCGGCAACCTGGCGGTCCACGGGAAGGTGCGCGTGCTCCGCCCCGATCAGGACGTGATCGGGCTCGCGGTGATCGCCCAGGCCGGCGTCGGGGTCGGCGGGTCCGAGGATTTCGCGTCGGATCCGGGGTTCTTCTTCTGGCCGCAGATCGTGCTGGAGAAGCGGCTCGGCACGACCAACCCGTTCCGCATCGCGGCGAACGTCGGCTACCGCGGTCACACCGGGAAGAACCCCTCGTTCGGCCGGCGCGAGGACGGCACGACCTTCCAGCTCAAGCACGGGGACCTCGAGTACTCCGACCTGATCACCGCCGGGTTCGGGATGAGCTACCGCGTCCTCACGCCGCTCGATCTCGTGGCCGAGACCTACCTGACCCAGCAGGTCGGCGGCGGCGACAGCGCCGACCAGAAGCTGTCGGCCGAGGCGATCGGCGGCATCAAGCTCTTCATCGAGCGGAACAGCTTCCTCATGCTCGGCGCCGGCGTCGGGTACACGCCCGGGTTCCAGTCCGCGGCGCAGCGCGCGACGATCGGGTTCGTCTTCGAGCCGTCCATCGGCGATCGGGACGGCGACGGCATCAAGGACGATCAGGACGACTGCCCCGACGAGCCGGAGGACTACGACGGCTTCCAGGACACGAAGGCGGACTCGCCGCCCGGGAAGTACGGCTGCCCGGATCCGGACAACGACGAGGACGGCATCCTCGACGTCGACGACCGCTGCCCGAACAACCCGGAGGACCGCGACGGCGACGAGGACGACGACGGCTGCCCGGAGGGGAGCGACGGCGATCGCGACGGCGACGGCATCCTCGACTCGCGCGACAAGTGCCCGGACGACCCGGAGGACCGCGACGGCTTCCAGGACAAGGACGGGTGCCCGGATCCGGACAACGACAAGGACGGCATCCCCGACAAGTCCGACCAGTGCCCGAACGACCCCGAGGACAAGGACGACTTCGAGGACGAGGACGGGTGCCCGGAGCCCGACAACGACAGGGACGGCATCCCGGACGTGGCCGACAAGTGCCCGAACGATCCGGAGACGTTCAACGGCCTCGAGGACGAGGACGGGTGCCCGGACAAGGGCAACGTCGTGATCGAGGAGAACAACATCGTCATCCTCGAGAAGATCCAGTTCGCGACCGGCAGCGCCGAGATCCTCCCGGAGTCGTTCGGCATCGTGCAAGCGGTGGCCGAGACGCTGAAGCACCACCCGGAGTTCACGATGATCGAGGTGCAGGGGCACGCCGACGAGCGCTCGGCCGACGCGTACAACCTCAAGCTGACCCAGGCCCGCGCGGACGCGGTCGCCGCGGCGCTCGCGCAGCGCGGCGTCAACAAGAACAGCGTGCGCTCGATGGGCTACGGCGAGTACTGCCCGCTCGACCCCGCCCACAACGCGGCGGCCTGGGAGAAGAACCGGCGCGTCGAGTTCAAGGTCGTGCGGACCGACAAGGGGCCGACCAACGTGGAGCTCGGCTGCGCCCTGGCGCGATCCAAGGGCGTCATCCCGCCGCCGCCCTGAGCAAGTGCGGCGTCGCCCCGAGCGGGAGCACGGCGCCGCCGATCTGGACAGGACCTGTCGGGCCGGGAGAGAGTGAGCCCATGAAGGCCCGCGCCAGGCGCTCCGCTGTCACCCAGCTCACCGCCGCGGCGCTCGCGGTTGCGAGCGCCGCCGCCGCGCTCGCCATGGCGGCGAGCGGCTGCATCGACACCGACGCCGCCGTGTTCGTCGAGCCGTCCATCGCGGCGCCCGAGGCGACCGTCTCCTCGAACGCGCTCGGCACCGGCCTCACGGCGAGCTTCGCGCTCAAGCTCCACCTGGGCTCGCGTGCGAGCGGGCCCAGCAGCGTCGCGGTGCGCACCTTCGCGATCACGAGCGCCGATCAGAAGACCTCGATCGTCCAGCCGCTCCCCGTCGAGACCACGACGGCGCTGCCGGTCGAGGTCGCTCCGGGCAGCGACGTCACCGTGGCGTTCACCGTCGACACCGGCGCCGAGGGAGGGACGCTCCCGGCCGACGCGGCGGCGACGCTCTGCGCCGCGGAGGGGATCCGCATCACGGGCGCGATCGAGGACTCGCTGGAGGACGGGGCGACGCCGCTCGCCTCCGACGTGTTCCACGCGCGCTGCCCCTGAGGCGCCGCGCGCCCTCCGCGCCGCCGCGTTCGCCGGCATTGCCCGGCGTCATCGCGTGCGCCCCGCGCTAACATGCCGGCCATGGCGTCTCGAGAGCTCACCCCCCCTCCGGAGACCGCGGCGGATCGCGCGCCCGGGTCCCCGGACAACGCCGACGAGCGCGGCGGCGACGCGCTCCGTTCCACGAACGGCGGGGGCGGCGAGGGGGTCGCGCTCGACGAGGCAGGCCTAGAGGCGCTCCGGCGCGCGGTGGCCGCGTGGCGGGCAGGCCCGGTCGCCGAGGCGTCGGCGCGCTTTCCGCCCCGGAGCGAGCGCTTCACCACCTGGAGCGGCATCGACGTGCCCGACCTCGCGACCCCGGCCGACGCGCCGGTCGACCACGCGGCGGATCTCGGGCTGCCCGGGGAGTACCCGTTCACGCGGGGCGTCCAGCCGACGATGTACCGCGGCAGGCTCTGGACGATGCGGATGTTCGCGGGCTTCGGCACGCCGGAGCAGACGAACGCGCGGTTCAAATACCTGCTCGCGGAGGGGCAGACGGGCCTCTCGACCGCCTTCGATTTCCCGACCCTCATGGGCTACGACTCGGATTCTCCGAGGTCGCTCGGCGAGGTCGGGATGTGCGGTGTCGCGGTCGACACGCTCCGCGACATGGAGGTGCTCTTCGACGGCATCCCGCTCGATCAGGTGACGACGTCGATGACCATCAACGGCCCCGCCGCCGTGCTGCTCGCGTTCTATATCGCGCTCGCCGACAAGCGGGGGATCCCGCGGAGCCGCATCGGCGGCACCGTGCAGAACGACTGCCTCAAGGAGTTCATCGCCCAGCACGCCTGGCTCGTGCCCCCGCGCCCGGCGATGCGCGTCGTGACCGACATGATCGAGTTCTGCGCGCGCGAGGTGCCGCGGTGGAACTCGGTGTCGATCAGCGGATACCACATCCGGGAGGCGGGCTCGACCGCCGCGCAGGAGCTCGCGTTCACGCTCGCGGACGGGCTCGCCTACGTCGAGAGCTGCGTCGCGCGCGGCCTCGACGTCGACGCCTTCGCGCCGCGCCTGTCGTTCTTCTTCGACGTCCACAGCGATTTCTTCGAGGAGATCGCGAAGTTCCGCGCCGCGCGCCGCATGTGGGCGCGGTTCCTCAAGGTGCGGTACGGGGCGAAGAAGGCCGAGAGCATGAAGCTGCGGACGCACGCGCAGACGGCCGGCGTGTCGCTGACCGCGCAGCAGCCGTACAACAACGTGGTCCGCGTCTCGCTCCAGGCGCTCGCCGCCGTGCTCGGCGGGACCCAGTCGCTCCACACGAACTCGCTCGATGAGACGTACGCGCTCCCGACCGAGGAGAGCGTGACCATCGCCCTCCGGACGCAGCAGATCATCGCGCACGAGAGCGGGGTAGCGAACACCATCGATCCGCTCGGCGGGAGCTACTACGTGGAGTGGCTCACGGACCGCCTGGAGAGCGAGGCGCTCGCGTACATCCAGCGGATCGACGAGATGGGCGGGATGGTGGCCGCCATCGAGAAGGGGTATCCGCAGCGCGAGATCGCCGCCTCGGCCTATCGGTTCCAGCGAGAGCTGGAGTCGAACGAGCGGATCATGGTGGGCGTCAACCGCTACGCCGGGGCGGGCGAGAAGACGATCCCCCTCCTGCGCATCGACGAGGAGGTGCAGCGGGTGCAATGCGAGAACCTGGCCCGGGTCAAGGCCCAGCGCGACCAGGACCGGGTGCGGAGCGCCTTGGCGGAGGTGCGGAGCGCCGCGCGGGGCCGCGACAACCTGATGCCGCCCCTCATCGCGGCGGCCAGCGCGTACGCGACCGAACAGGAGATCTGCGACGTGCTGCGCGACGTCATGGGGACCTACAGCGATCCGGCCGAGTTTTGAGCGCGCGCGGGCGCGCGGGAAGGGGCGCGCCCGCGGCGTGCTGCGGCGCGCCGTGGGCGCCGGCGTGCGCATCCGAGCAGGTCGAGGGCGGCGCGGGGGCCGGGGAATCCCTCAACTCGTCAGGTTGACACTTCTCTACGTCGGCCGGTAGAGTGCGCCGGCGTCAGGTTGCCGCAGTCGCGGCTCATCCGTGGCGCCGCCGTACGGTCTGCATTTGTCGCTGCGCTGCGGCGCTGCGTTCTGTCGGTCGAGTGAGAGGATCGTCGTGGGCGACCGAGGTCGCCGCGTAGGGAGCAAGCTTATGAAGAGTCGATCCATGTCGCGCCGCATTTTTGCCCTTTCGGCGCTCGTCCTATCTGTCGGCGCCACGGCGGCCTGCGAATCCAAGCCCGAGTCCGGCGGCAAGGACCCCGCGGGCGGCACCACGGCCGCGCCCGGGGCCACGGGCGCGGCGAAGGGCGATGCGAAGGGCGGCGCGAAGTTCGTCACCATCTCCAGGGAGCAGCAGGCGTCCTGGGTGCGCAACTTCAACCCCCTGCTCGGCGAGGGGGCCACGCGCTTCCCCACCGTCGCGGGCATCTACGAGCCCATGATCGTGTACAACACGATGAAGGGCGAGTTCGTGCCGTGGCTCGCCACGAAGTACGAGTGGAGCGACGCGAACAAGAAGCTCACCTTCACGACCCGCACCGAAGTCAAGTGGTCTGACGGACAACCCTTCTCGGCGAAGGACGTCGCCTTCACGTTCGGGCTCCTCAAGAAGTTCCCCGCGCTCGATCAGACGGGCGTCTGGAAGCTCATCGAGTCGGTCGAGGCCAAGAACGACACGACCGTCGAGTTCATCTTCAAGGAGCCCTTCGTGCCCGGGCTCCACTACATCGGCCACCAGCCGATCGTGCCGGAGCACAAGTGGAAGGACGTCGCCGACCCGGTCACGTTCACGAACGAGAACCCCGTCGCGACGGGCCCCTTCACCGAGGTGAAGACGTTCCAGAACCAGATCTACGAGCTCGGCAAGAACCCGAACTACTGGCAGAAGGGTAAGCCGGCGGTCGAGGGGCTGCGCTTCCCGGCGTACCCGGGCAACGACCAGGCGAACCTGGCGCTCATCAACGGCGAGGTCGACTGGGCCGGCAACTTCGTCCCCGACATCGACAAGACCTACGTCTCCAAGGACCCGGAGAACAACCACTACTGGTTCCCGCTCGTCGGCGGCACCGTGACGCTCTACCCGAACGCCACGAAGAAGCCGTTCAACGACATCAAGCTGCGCAAGGCCATCAGCATGGCCATCGACCGCGCCCAGATCGCGAAGATCGCGGTCAACGGCTACACGGTCGGCGCGGACGGGACCGGGCTCGACGACGCCTACGGGCGCTGGCGCAACGAGAAGGCCGCCGCGGCCGGCGACTGGACGACCTTCGACGTGGCCAAGGCGAACGCCCTCCTCGACGAGGCCGGCTACGCCAAGGGCTCCGACGGCATCCGCGCGAAGGACGGCAAGCCGCTGAAGTTCGACATCAACGTCGTGACCGGCTGGTCCGACTGGGTGCGCGCGGTCCAGATCACCACGCAGAGCCTGAAGGCCGTCGGCATCGAGGCCACGCTGAAGACGTACGACTTCAGCGCGTTCTTCGAGGCGCTCCAGAAGGGCACGTTCGACATGTCGATGGGCTGGACCAACACCGAGCCCACGCCGTTCAACTACTACCGCGATCTCATGGCCCCGGAGTTCGTGAAGCCGGTCGGCGAGGTCACGAACCGCAACTGGCACCGCTTCTCCGCCAAGGAGGCCGAGCCGCTGTTCAAGAAGTTCGCGGCCGCGACGGATCCGGCGGAGCAGAAGAGCATCGTCGACGAGCTGCAGATGATCTACGCCGCGCAGGTGCCGGTCATCCCGCTGTTCAAGAACCCGTCCTGGGGCGAGTACAGCACGAAGCGCTTCGTCGGGTGGCCCAGCAAGGAGAACCCGTACGCGAAGCTGTCGCCGAACAACGCGCCGGACTACCTGCTCGTCCTGACCGAGATCAAGCCGAAGTGACGGCTCCTGCGCTGCGCGCCGGGTATCCGGCGCGCAGCGCGTGTGTCTCGGCCGACAGCGCCTAGAAGCGCTTCATCTCTCTTCCCACCTCAGACTCAGCACAAACCTTGGCCGCCGGCGGCGCCGGTGCGAAGATCGCACTGCATGCTCCCCTCGGGCGTCCAGATTGCACGCTTCGCTGCGCTCCTCTCCGGAGTCTTCCTCGCCGCCTGTAGCGGTAACCAGCACGCGGGCGCCGCTGCGTTCTGGGAAGGCGATACCGTCGATCCCGCCGCGCCGGCGGATCAGACGGAGACGGGCGCGAAGAAGAAGGCGCCCCGGCGGGCGCTCGGCGCGGCCGACGATTTCAGCGGGGCCCCGTCGACGCCCCAGGAGCGGGCGCCCTCGTCGTGGGTGGGCGTGCGGCACGATCTCTCGCTCGCGCGCGCCGAGTCGCGCAAGGAGCGCTGCAGCTGCCTGGCCGTGGAGGTGGGGGAAGCGCGCGATCCCAGGTTCCAGTGGGCGGCGGGCGCGCCCGAGACCGGGGCCGATACGCTGGCCATCGCGCTGAGCGCGCGCGGGGTGCCCTGTCCAGGCGGCGCTCCCGACGAGGAGAGCCGGCGGCCGTCGATTTCGGCGGTCGATCAGGAGGGGAGCGATATCGTCATCGAGGTCGAGGAGCTGCCCGCCGGGCGCCCGCTCGCGACAGGGGCCGTGATCCCGAGGCCCGCTCCGGGCGGGGCGATCTACGTGAAGGGGCGCAGCGCGAAGATCCCGTATGCGCGCGCCGTGGGTGGCGCGCGCTGCAAGGTCTACTGAGAAGCCCGCCCTATCGAGAGCCCGCCCTGCCGGGACAGGCGCTGAGTCGGGCGGACGGGCTCACTCGGGAGCGCCGGCGCAGATCCAGTCGCTGATTGTCTTGATATTGGCCTCGGACAGGGCCGGTGCCGGGGCCGGGGGCATGCGCTTGCCAGTGGCGCAGAGGTCCTTGCCGCGCAGCTCGTTGATGAGGTAGCTCTCGCTCGGCTTGCCCGGCACGACGAGCACCCTGCCGTTGCAGGTCGAGCTGGCTCCGTCGACCAGCTCGCCATGCGCCATGTTCGCGCGGAGGTCGAGGCCGGCGGCCGGCGCGTTCTGGCTGCCGTGGCAGGTCGCCCCCGCGCAGCTCGTGTTCAGGATCGTCCGCACCTGAGCGAAGGTCGCGGTGTCCGTGCCGCACGCGGGGTCGCTGGGGGCGGCGGAGCCGCCTTCACCGCTGCCACCCTCGCCGCTGGCGCCGCCCTGGCCGCCGGTGCCGCCGCCCTGGCCGTCGGGGCCGCCGCCCTGACCGCCGGTGCCGCCGCCCTGGCCGTCGGTCCCGCCGGTGCCGCCGCCCTGGCCGTCGGTCCCGCCGGTGCCGCCGCCCTGGCCCGCGCTGGTGCTGCTGGTCGTGCTGCTCGCGCCGCTGGTGGTGCTGCTGGTGCCGGTCTCGTCACCGTCGTCAGAGCAGGCAGCCGCCGCGAGCCCGATGGTCAGAGAGAGGACCAGTTGAAGTGCAGTTTTATGGGAGAACATGTGAGGACCTCTTTGACGCTGTGTTCGCGCGGCGAGCGCCGCGCCGTCAACTCGCGGAGGACCCTAGATGGCATTGCCGGTGTTCACAACGCATTTCACGAAATGAAAATAATTATCTTTATCGCGAGCTCGCGACGCTGCAATGCAATGATAGAACTGTACGGGGGCTTTGTTCGCCGGCTACGCGGAGAGCGCCTTCGAGGAGAGCAGCTCACCGGGATCGCGCTCGGCCATGTCCTCGAAGCGCGGGAGGTCGGCGAGCCGGCGCGCGATCGTGGCGGACGTCTCGGGGTCGCGCTGGAACACGACCGCGCGGCTGAGGCCCTGCTTCGACACCCCCCGGAGCAGCGCGGGCGAGTGCGTCGTCGCCACGATCTGGCAGACGGAGGGCCGCGCCGCCCCCTCGAGGAGCTGCGCGAGCAGGCCGGCGCGCTCGGGGTGCATGCCGGCGTCCGGGTCCTCGACGAGGAGGAGCGAGCCCTCCGGCGCGGTGAGCACGCCGGCGATCTTGCCGAGCGCGCGCAGCGCGCCGTCCGGGAGGCTCGGCGCCGGGACGCGGGCGCCGCCCCTCTCGACGAGCACCATCATCACGTCGCCGAGGCCCGTCTCCGCGAACTCGATATCTTCGATCTCGGGCGCGAAGATCGAGCGCACCCAGCCGAGCACGTCGGCCTTGTGCTCGGCCTCCTGACAGAGCCAGCGGAGCACGGCGGAGAGGTTCTGCCCGCCAGCGCCGAGGTTCTCGATCTCGTGCGGCACGTAACCCCTCATCCGCGAAGGATCGATGTCGAGCGACAGCGTGCTCCGCATCGCGACCTGGAGCGCGTTGCAGAGCGGGATGACGTCCGAGAGGCTCACGTCGTCGCCGCGCCCGCGGTGGTGCTCTATCTGGCCGAGCAGGCTGCGCCGCGCGGGGTTGCGATCCATGGAGGCGATCCTCATCGAGCGGCCCTTCTTCGACGCCGCCTTCATCGCGCCGCCCGAGGTGAACCCCTCCAGCCCCTTCAGCGCCGACGCCGGCGTGTCGAAGAGCGGGCCCCCTGCCGACTTCGCCTCGAGCGACTCGTGCTCCACGATCACGTCAGGCTCGACCTGACACGTGATCTTGTGTGTGAGCTCCTCCCTCCCGATCGTCCATCGGCTCTCGATGGTGAACGATTTCGCCCCCCGGTGCGTGGCCCCCTGCGTGCCGCCGCGCAGGCCGGGCCACACCTCGCGCCTGCCGTCGACGCGGCCGCGGAAGACGTCGCACAGGGGCAGATCCAGCCCGACGCCCTGCAGGAAGCGCAGGGCGTCGAGGAAGTTGCTCTTCCCGGAGCCGTTGGCCCCGAGCAGCAGCGTGAAGGGGGACAGCTCCACCGTTTGATCGGCGAAGCTCTTGAAGTTCCTGAGTCGGATGGATGTCAGCATGCCTGGCCGCTCGCAGCCATCATGTGACCAGGCAGTCGGCCGGATGTAAAGCGCCGGCCGAAGAAGGCTCAGCGAAAGTCGATGAGCTCGATGTCGAACACCAGCATACCGGCGGGCGCGCCGGGGCGTGTGGGCTTGTCGCCGTAAGCGAGGTCGGCCGGTATCCAGAATCGCGCCTTCTCGCCTTTCACCATCAGCTGTACGCCCTCGGTCCACCCCTTGATCACGCCACCCACCGGGAAGGTGGCCGGTTCGTCGCGGACGATGGAGCTGTCGAACATCTTCCCGTCGGTCGTCCAGCCCGTGTAGTGGACGGTGACGCGGCTCGTCGGCTTCGGGTGCTCGGTGCCCGTGCCCTTCTGCAGGACCTGGTAGGCGAGCCCGGAGGCGGTCTTCGTCGCGCTCTTCGGCGGCGCCTTCACGTCCTTCGGCACGGGCGGGGGCTTCGGCGCGGCGGCGAAGTCGAGCAGCTCGACATCGAACACAAGCATTCCGGCCGGGGCGCCCGGCTGGGCCGGCTTGTCGCCGTACGCGAGGGCGCCGGGGATCCAGAGGCGGCGCTTCTCGCCCTTGCTCATGAGCTGGAGCGCTTCCGTCCACCCCTTGATCACGCCGCCCACCGGGAAGCTGGCCGGCTCGCCGCGGAGCGTGGAGCTGTCGAACATCTTCCCGTCCGTGGTCCACCCCGTGTAGTGGACCGTCACCTTGTCGTCGGGGCCGGGGTGCGCCTTGTCCTTGCCCGGCGTCAGCACCTTGAACGCGAGGCCCGACGCCGTCTTCTGCGCGTCGGCGGGCGGCGCCGCGACGTCCGGCGGCGCGGGCAGGCCGGCGGGCTCTGCGGGCTCTGCGGGCTGCTGCGGCGTGGCGGCGGGCTCGGGCGTGGGCGGCGGCGGGGCCGGCTTGACCGAGACGCTCACCGGCGCGTCGGCGGTCGCCTGCGAGGCAGGCTTCTGGTCGCACGCGGTGAGGGGTACGGCGAACATTGCAACGAGGACGAGGGAGAAGCGCTTCATGCGCGGCTTCATAGCTCGTCCGCCGTCGAGAGCCGGTATTTTTGTGAGGCGCACGCCGCAGTTCCGACGGCTCTGGATCTGACAGCGGTCGTCGACGGTCGGCCGTCCGACGGACGTCTGCGGACGTCTGCGGACGTCTGCGGACGTCTGCGGACGTCCATTCCGCCGTTCGACGGATCTCGACCTGACTGCGAGGACGATCTAGCGTGCCCCCGCCATGGGGAGATCGATATATTTCTTCGGCGCAGGTCAGGCGGACGGGGACGCACAGCAGAAGGATCTGCTCGGCGGAAAGGGCGCGGGGCTCGCCGAGATGACCCGCCTCGGCATCCCGGTACCGCCGGGCTTCACGGTCACCACCGAGGTCTGCAACGCCTACTACGCCGCAGGCAAGGTGCTCCCCGCCGGCGTCGAGGACGAGATCAAGGCGGCGATCGGTCGGCTGGAGTCGCTGCGCGGCGCGCGGTTCGGCAGCGCCGATGCGCCGCTGCTCGTGTCGGTCCGCTCGGGCGCGCGCGCGTCGATGCCGGGAATGATGGATACCATCCTGAACCTCGGCCTGAACGACGAGATCGCGCAGGGGCTCGCGCGGCGCACCGGCAGCGAGCGATTCGCGCTGGACGCCTATCGGCGGTTCATCCTGGCGTATGCCGATATCGTGCTCGGCGTGCCCCGCGACCGCTTCGAGGATGCGCTCGGCCGCGCGCGCAGGCAGGCGGCCGCGAAGCTCGGCGTCGACGCGACGCGCCTGAACTCCGCCGAGCTCGAGCGCAAGGTGCCCGATTCCCTGCTCGATCCGGAGTCGCTCGCGGCCCTGATCCAGCGCCAGAAGGATATCGTCCTCGGGGCGACGGGTCGCCCGTTCCCCGATGATCCGGCTGCGCAGCTCTGGGGGGCGATCCGCGCCGTATTCGATAGCTGGAAGAACCACCGGGCCGAGGTGTACCGGAAGATTCATGATATCCCGGAGGCCTGGGGGACGGCTTGCACCATCCAGGTGATGGTGTTCGGCAACCTGGGCGACGACTCCGGCACGGGCGTCGCATTCACGCGCGATCCGTCGACAGGGGAGCGGCGCTTCTACGGCGAGTGGCTCCCCAACGCGCAGGGCGAGGACGTCGTGGCGGGGGTGCGCACGCCGCATCCCCTGTCGCTGACCGGCACCGGCGCGGGCGGCGCGGACGACGGGAGCTCGCTCGAGGCGCGGATGCCCGCGGTGTACGCGGAGCTCTTCGCGGTGCAGGGCAAGCTCGAGCAGCACTTCCGCGAGGTGCAGGATCTGGAGTTCACGATCCAGCAGAACGAGCTCTTCCTGCTCCAGTGCCGCGCCGCCAAGCGCACGGGCCGCGCGGCCGTGCGCATCGCGGTCGAGATGGCCAAGGAGGGCCTGATCAGCCAGCGCGAGGCCATCCTGCGGGTGGATCCAGGCTCGATCGATCAGCTGCTGCACCCGAGCATCGACCCGAGCGCGCCGAAGGAGCTGCTCGCGCGCGGCCTCCCGGCGAGCCCCGGGGCGGCGACGGGTCAGGTGGTGTTCAGCGCGGACGAGGCGGAGCGGCGCGCCGGCCAGGGCAGGGCGGTGATCCTCGTGCGCTCCGAGACGTCGCCGGAGGACATCCACGGGATGAAGGCGGCGCGCGGCATCCTGACGGCCCGGGGCGGCATGACGAGCCACGCGGCCGTGGTCGCGCGGGGGATGGGCAAGAGCTGCGTCGCCGGTTGCTCGGCCATCAGCGTGAGCCAGGGCCGGATGGCGGTGACGACCTACGACGACCACGGGCGCACGACCGGCGCGATCACGGTGAAGGACGGCGACCTGATCACGCTCGACGGCGGCACCGGCACCGTCTACCTCGGGGCGGTGCCGACCGTCCCGGCGGCGCTGAGCGACGAGTTCGGGGAGCTCATGGCCTGGGCCGACGCGGTCCGGCGCCTCCGGGTGCGGTCGAACGCCGACACGCCGCACGACGCCAGGACGGCGCGCAACTTCGGCGCCGAGGGCATCGGGCTCTGCCGCACCGAGCACATGTTCTTCGACGAGGAGCGCATCCAGGCGATGCGCGAGATGATCCTCGCGGACAGCGAGCTCGGGCGGCGGCGCGCGCTCGCGAAGCTGCTCCCGTTCCAGCGCAGCGATTTCCTGGGCGTCTTCCGGGAGATGGCCGGTCTGCCCGTGACGATCCGGCTGCTCGATCCGCCGCTGCACGAGTTCTTGCCGCAGGACGAGGCGCAGCTCGCTCAGCTCTCGAGGGCGACGGGCGTCTCCGCGGAGGATCTCCGGCACAAGAGCGAGGAGCTCGCCGAGTACAACCCCATGCTGGGCCACCGCGGCTGCCGCCTGGCGATCACGTCGCCGGAGATCTACGAGATGCAGGCGCGCGCCATCCTCGAGGCGGCGTGCGAGGTCGCGGCGGCGGGCATTGAGGTGGAGCCCGAGATCATGATCCCGCTCAGCATGACCCGACGAGAGCTCTCCCTGACGCGCGCGCTCGTCGAGGAGGTCGCGGAGAAGGTCTTCGCCGAGAAGGGGAGGCGGGTCGACTTCCGGTTCGGGACGATGATCGAGCTCCCGCGCGCCGCGCTCAGGGCCGGCGAGCTGGCCGAGGAGTCGGAGTTCTTCAGCTTCGGCACGAACGATCTCACGCAGACGACGCTGGGCATCTCGCGCGACGACGCGGGCCGGTTCCTCGGCGCGTACGTCGAGGCCGGCGTCTTCGCGAAGGATCCGTTCCAGTCGCTGGACGTGGCCGGCGTCGGAGAGCTCGTGGAGATCGGCCGGGATCGAGGGCGCGCCGTACGGCCCGGCCTGAAGCTCGGTGTCTGCGGCGAGCACGGCGGCGATCCGAGCTCGATTGCGTTCTTCGAGCGGGCCGGGCTCGATTACGTATCTTGCTCCCCGTTCCGCGTCCCCATCGCGCGCCTGGCCGCGGCGCAGGCGGCGCTCGCGGCGGAGGCCGCGAGAGGTCCGCGCGCGACGGATTGACACCCATCGTCCGGTGAACATATGCCCGGACAGGGCGGCGGGACATCCGTTCTCACGAGCGTTATTTGATTATGCTCGTGCGAGCTTTGGTATCTCGCCAAGTCTGCTAAAACAGGAACCTCGCTGTTCATCGCCGGTGTCTCGCCGGGCGCGCCAGGCCGCCCGAGCCGCTCCACCGCGCGCTGGCGAGACATGGAGGTTTCATGCGTCATCTCGGCGTCTCCTCTACGCTTCTCGCTCTCCTTGGGGCTGCGACCTCGGGTGTGTTCGTCGCGGTCGGCTGCAATGCCTCGGCCCCGCGCATCGACTTCGTCGCGAGCGGCGGCGCGTCTGGGGACGGCGGCGGCGGCGGCGCGGCCGGGGGCGCCTCCGAGGGCGGCAGCGGCAGCGGCAGCGGTGAATTCATCCCGGAGACCGGCCCTGGCGGGTTCATCCCGCCCGACGACGGCGGGGTCGATGCGGCCGTGAACCCCTGCGGCACCCAGTGCGGTACGGAGGAGCTCTGCGATCTCAACCACCTCGGGCTCGACGACGACTGCGACGGTCAGGTCGACGAGACGTGCTCCTGCCTCGCGGGGCAGGCGCACGCGTGTTTCATGGGCGATCCGTCGTACCGCGGGGCGGAGGGGTGTTTTCCGGGCACCGAGCTTTGCAACGAGGTGGGCGTCTGGGGGCCGTGCATCGGCGGCCGCCACGCGACCGAGGCCTGCTTCAGCGAGAACCCCGGCGGGTGCCACGCGCTCCGCGTGCCTCCGTTCGCGGACGTGGATCTGAAGGAGGGGACAGGCACGTTCGGCGTGGACGCCGAGCCTGGTTCGGAGACCTGGGAGGTCGTCTGCCCGGCGGGCATCGATCCGTGTCCGGCCGTGTCCGGGGTGAGCCCGGCGGATGACTACAAACCGCTCCAGTCGGGGGAGTACAAAGTCATTTACACGAAGCGCCTCGCGGACGGCACGATCGACTCGTGCGAATACGCCCTTTACGTCGGCGCGCCCGGCCTGCGGGTCGAGCTCGAGTGGGAGCACGACCTCGGCGACGAAGGGGTGGATCTCGATCTGCACCTGCACGAGCCGGGCGAAACGCGGCCGTGGAAGGTCGCCGGCTCGTCGAGCGACTGCGGCTACAACAACTGCACCGTGGACACGCTCGGATCGGATCCGGAGCTCCGGTGGTTCAGCGACTCCGCGTCGCCGCCGGAGCCGGTGAGCTGGTATTTGGACCAGGAGGAGGCGAAGAACACGTGTTACTTCGCCCCTCGCGGCGCCGGACAGGCATGGCGCGAGCTCGGGCTGGGGTGCCACAACCCGCGGCTCGACATCGACAACATCACGTGCGACCCCGACGTCACGGACCCGGACGACGACGACTTTTGCGCGCCCGAGAACATCAACGTCGATTTTCCACCGTTCGGGAAGTGGACGCGGATCGGCGTCCATTACTACTCGGCGCACGGCCGGCACTACTCGGTTCACCCGCGGATCAAGATCTACTGCAATGGCTCCCTCGGGGCGGATCTCGGCCCGACGGGGTTCTACGACCCGGAGGCGCCCGTCACGTTCGCGTCGGCGGACGGGAGCACCCGGTACTGGCTGGTCGCCGACGTCGCGTTCGTCGACGGGGGCGAGTGCGGGGAGGACAGCTGCGTGGTGAGGCCGCTGTACGACGACGAGACGCTGAAGACCCCGCTGCTGACGACGCGGTCGTCCGTGGAGTCGAGCTTCGGTCCGGCGTACCCGCCGCCGCCCTGATCGCCGGTCTCCCTGGGGCCGCGGGGGCGCCCGCGGCCCCGCGTGCGGGCGCTTTACAGGGGCGGCGGGGCGGTGCACGCTAGCGTGCATGGGCATCTTCGACCGGATGGGAAAGGTCATCTCGAGCAACGTCAACGCGCTCCTCGACAAGGCGGAAGATCCGAAAAAGTCGCTGGATCTCATCGTCGAGGAGATGAAGGACCAGGTCCGCGCGGCGCGGAAGGAGCTGGTCGACGCGGTGGCGGCCGAGAAGGTGCTGCGCAAGAAGGTCGACGAGCTCGACGCCGAGGCGGAGAAGTGGGAGAAGCGCGCCGAGCTCGCGCTGAAGGCGAACGACGAGAAGCTCGCGCGCGAGGCGCTCGTCCAGAAGAAGCGGGTGGTGGGCGAGCGCGACCGCGCCGAGGCGATGCGCGCGGAGCAGCGCTCCGCCGTGCTCTCGATGAAGACCGAGCTCGAGCGCATGGAGGCCAAGCAGGAGGAGTTCCAGGCGCGGAAGGGCACGCTCGCGGCGCAGATCCAGCAGCAGCGCGCGGGCGGCGGCGCCGAGGGGCTCGGGGCGAGGGGCGGCCAGAGCGCCTTCTCCGAGTTCCGGCGCATGGAGGAGCAGGTCGAGGGGCAGGTGGCGCAGGTCGCGGCGTCGCGCGAGATCGAGGAGGCGATCTCCGGCGGCGGCCTGTCGGCGGCGGAGCTGGAGGCGAAGTTCGCCCAGCTCGAGCACGGCCGCGGCGGCGCTGGCGCCGGCAGCGCGGACAAGCCCGGCGGATCGGCGGTCGATGACGAGCTCGCCGCGCTGAAGAAGCGGATCCGGATCGGGTCCTGAGCGCCTGAGAAGAGAGCGGCAGGAGGGCGGGCAGCGGCGACCGTCCTCGCCGAACGCGCAGCGGCGCCGGCGCCTCAATCGAGCGTCATTCCGCCTCGGCGAGCATCCTTCCTTCGACAGGTGACGAAGGCTCCATCACGGAGCGGCGCGGGCGACATCCCGCTCATCGGCACATCGGCTGGGGACGCGTCGTGAGATGGCAGACTCAGCCGTATGGACCGATATTTTCGGCGTGCCTGTAGCTCATGTTACGCTGCTGCGCGTCACAGAGAGCCGAGGTGCGAATGAAGTGGATATCGATCGTCTTTCTTGGGTGCTTGCTGGTTGCCTGCGGGGACGACGAGCCCAGCTCTGGTAGCGGCGGCGCGGGCGCGGGCGGCAACGCGGAGGGCGGCGGCGGCGCGGGCGCGGGCGGCGCTGCGGAAGGCGGCGGCGGCGCGGGTGCGGGCGGCGCTGCGGAAGGTGGCGGCGGCGCGGGGGCAGGCGGCGCTGCGGAAGGCGGCGGCGGCGCGGGTACGGGCGGTAGTGCCGAAGGCGGCGGCGGCGCGGGCGCGGGCGGCAACGCGGAAGGCGGCGGCGGCGCGGGCGGCAACGCGGAAGGCGGCGGCGGCGCGGGCGACAGCGGCCTCGGTACGACGGAGCTCGCGATCGCCTCCGACGAAGCCGCCACGGCGGGGTGCGCGACGTTCGTGGACGGGGCCTGGGGCGTCGGGGAAACCGACTTCATCGGCGGCGAGCCCACGAACGACGATTGCGCCCTGGTGCCCGTGCTGGTTGATGGGAATCCCTACTGGATCGCGTCGCGCGAGTTCGACGGGGACATCCATATCGACCGCCTGGAGCACTCGTTCTCGACCGCGGCAGCGGCGATCAGCGTGGGGAGCTATTCGTTCGTCCTCCGCAACTTCACGTTCGAGGAGATCTTCACCGGAAGCCTCGAGGTGGCATACGTGACGGACGATGCCGTCACCCTGTCGATCGAATAGAGTCCGTGGCCCCTCACTCCTCGCCCCCGACGGCGCGCAGCTCGTCACGGCGGCGCCGCTCGAGCACCCATGGGCGCAAGGACCTGGCCCGGCGTGCTCGCATGAGCGATCACGAGAGAGGCAGCTCGACGTGGAAGGTCGAGCCCAGGCCGACCTCGCTCGACACGCGAATTCGTCCGCCGTGCGCCTCGACGATGGTGCGCGTGATATAGAGGCCGAGCCCGAGCCCCCCGTAATGCTGCGACGAGACGCCGCGGCGAAATCGCTCGAAGAGCTGCGCCTGCACCTCGGCCGGGATCCCGATCCCGTGGTCCGTCACCGAGAGCCGTGCGACCCGATCTTCCCCGGTGATGGTGATCTCGATCGGTGAGCGTTCCCCGAACTTGATTGCATTGGTGAGGAGGTTGGTCACGACCTGCTCCAGGCGGTACGGGTCCCACCAGCCGGTGATCGGCTGCTCCGCGCTCACCGCGAGCGTGCTGCCCGACTGCGCGAGCTGGTCGCCGAGGTGGGCGACGATCTCGGTGACCAGCTCGCGCAGATCGACGGACGCCCGGTGCAACTCGAGCCTCCCTGCCTGGATCCGGGAGACGTCGAGGAGCATGTCGACGAGGTTGGTGAGGCGCTTGATCTGGCGGTCGGAGAGCGCGACCGCCGATCGCACGCGCTCGGCGTCCATGCCCCGCGAGAGCCTTTGCCCCAGCGATTGAATGGAGAGCTGCAGGCTGGTGAGCGGGGTACGGAGCTCGTGCGAGGCGACGAGGAGGAACTCGTCCCGCAGGCGGATGGCCCCCTCCGCCGCCGCGCGCGTGCGCCGCTCCTCCAGCAGGAGCCGATCGCGCTGCTGTTCGGCGTGCACGCGCGCGGTGATGTCGCGGAAGCTCCAGACCCGCCCGACCACGCGCTCACCGAGGCGCTGGGGCTGCGAATAGCGCTCGAAGACCCGCCCGTCCAGGAGCGCGAACGTGTCGACGGCGCTCACCTCGGGCTCGGCACAGAGGTCATGGACGCTCTTCACGAAGAGCTCGGGCTCACGGAGCTGGCCGCAGGCGAACGCGAGGCACACGTCGGCCGATCCGTCGGCGAGGACGTCGTCGGGGATGCGCCACATCTGCGCGAGCCTGTGGTTATGGCGCACGACGCGCCTCGCGCCGTCGACGACCAGGATGCCGTCCGCCGTCGATTCGAGCGTGGCCTCGAGGAGTGAGTAGGAATGGCGCAGCACGTCCTCGGCGTGCTTGCGGTTGGTGATGTCGGTCGAGATACCGCAGATGCCATCAGGCTCGCCGGCGGGGCCGCGGAGCGGGAACTTGAGAGAGAGGTACGTGCGTACGCCGTCGCGCTGGGGGGCCACCTCGTCGAGCTCCATGGCCCCATTCTGCTGCAGGACGAGCAAGTCGTTGGCGCGATACCCATCGGCCTGCTCGCGCGGGAAGAGGTCGTGGTCGGTCTTGCCGATGACCTGCTCGCGGCGCACCTGGAAGAGCTCCTCGAACCCGCTGTTGACGAGCATGTAGCGGCCCTCGATGTCCTTCGCGAAGACGACGGCGGTCGTGTTGTCGACGATGGCCTGGAGCAGGTGCTGGCTCTCGCGGAGAGCAGCGTTCGAGCTGGCCAGCTCGGCAGTGCGTTCTCGCACCCGCTGCTCCAGCTCTTGATGGACACGCTGCAGCTCCGCGTTCTTTTCTTCGAGCTCCTTTTGCGCCTCGCGCAGGCTCAGGTGCGTCGTGATCCGCGCTATCACCTCTCCAATCTCGAATGGTCTGGTGATGTAGTCGACGCCCCCCGCCCTGAACCCCACGAGCTTGTCAGCCGCGTCGGTCAGGCAGGTCATGAAGAGCACCGGGATGTCTCGAGTTCTTTCTGCCCCTTTCAGCCGCCGGCAAGTCTCGAAGCCGTCGATGCCAGGCATCAACACGTCCAGCAGGATCAGGTCGGGTCGCATGAGGCTGGCCCGCATCAAGGCCTCTTCGCCGCCCTGAGCGACGAGCACTCGATGACCTATGCACTCCAGGCTGTCCACCAGCACGCCGAGGTTGGCGGGCACGTCATCCACGATCAGGACGACGCGGGTGCGCGGACCGGGTACCGTGGCGCGGCTCATGGTCGCTGACCGCCCTCCATGCACGGCGGTAGCTCCGGCCCCACCATCGCCTTCGGCTCGGCCCCCTGCAGGCGCTCCTCGACCAGGTTGAGGAGCGCCTGGGACTGGTAGTCCTGCGCGAGGCGATCCAGGCGGTCGGCGAAGGGGCGGTAGCGCTCGCCCAGGGTGGTCAGGTAGGCCGCCCGCCTCCGGATGTCGCGCATGTTGCCCTGCAGGGCCAGGGCATGCAGGACTTCCATCTCCTCCCGGGGAGGCGCCACGAGCTCCGCGGCGCCCCCGTCCCCGGCTCGCTCCCCGGCCGGTCTGGCATAGACCCAGGTGAGCCCGAGCTGGGCGCCGACGATCCGCAGCAGGCTTTCCTGGTCGATCGGCTTGCTGAGGAAGGCGTCGGCGCCGGCGGCGACGCTCTCAGCCTGGTCTTCCTCGTTGGCGATCGCGGAGACGACGATGAACGGCAGCCGCGCGAGCCCACGAGCCTCGCGATTGCGGCGAATGCAATGGATGGTCTCCAGGCCGCCCATCACCGGCATGACCAGATCCATCACCGCCAGATCCGGCGACGCCGCCATCTCCTGCTCAACGGCTTCCTGGCCATTGGCCGACTCGCAGACCTCGAAGCCCAGGCCGCTCATCAGGTTCGAGAGCACCGCCCGATTGCCCACCACATCGTCTGCGACCAGCACCTTCCGGCGCGGCCCCTCGTAGCCGACGGCGACCCGCTCGGAAGGCCGGAGGGGCGCCGCGATCTCGGTCACCGGCAGCGTCACCTCAAACCAGAACCGGCTGCCTTCATCGGGCCGGCTCTCCACGTGGATCTCGCTGCCCATGAGCTGCACCAGCTGGCGGCTGATCATGAGCCCGAGGCCGGTGCCCGCGCGGCGTCGCACATCGCCTACCCGCCCGAAAGGCTGGAAGAGCTTTCCCAGCTGCTCCGGCGTCAGTCCGACGCCGGTATCCTCCACCTCGAAGCGCAGGCGCGCCCCGGTCCCGTCCCGGGCCAGCACCTGCACCCCGAACCGCACCCGCCCCCGATCGGTGTATTTCACCGCGTTGCCCAGGAGGTTGAGCAGCACCTGGCGCAGGCGCTTCTCGTCGGCCAGCACCGCCTGGGGCAGGTGGGGCGTGACCTCGTAGACGAAGTGAAGGCTCTTCTGCTCCACCCTGACGCGGATGATGTCGGCGACGACCGTCAGGAAGGACGAGAGATGGATCGGTTCGGGGCAGAGCTCGAGCTTGCCCGCCTCGATCTTGGCCAGGTCCAGGAGGTCGTTGATGAGGGTCAAGAGGTGCTGACCGCTCTGCTGAATGGTATTCAGTCCCACCGCCTGGCGGTCTTCGAGATCGGGGGAGCGCTTGAGGATCTGTGCGTAGCCGAGGATGGCGTTGAGCGGCGTGCGCAGCTCGTGGCTCATGTTCCTCAGGAAATCGGTCTTTGCTCGGCTCTCGGCTTCGGCCGTCTTGCGGGCTTGGCGCTCCGCCTCGGCCTGCTTGCGCTCGGTGATGTCGGTGGAGATGCCGCAGATGGCATAAGGCTGCCCCGCCGCGTTGCACAGGGGATACTTGAGAGAGATGTAGGTGTGCAGCCCATCGTCCTGTGAAGCCTCTTCCTCGACTTGCAGCGCGGTTCCGGTGGCCACCACCTCTTGGTCGACGGCGCGGTAGGCATCGGCGCGCTCCCTGGGAAATACATCGTAGTCGGTTCGGCCGACGATCGCTTGCTCACTGACGTGGAACAGCTCGGCGTAGCGCCGGTTGATCATCAGGTAGCGACCCTCGAGATTCTTGAGGGAGATGACCGCTGTCGAGTTGTCGACGATCGACTGCAGCAGCTCTTTGCTGTCCCGCACGGCCTGCTCGGCTCGCCGGCGTTCGCTGTTCTCCTGGAGCAGGTCCGCGTAGAGCGTGGCATTGGCGATCGAGATGGCGGCCTGGGCCGAGAGCAGCTCCAGCACCGAGAGCCGCTCCGGGGTGAACGCGCCGGCGATGAGGTCGTTTTCCAGGTAGAGCAGCCCTACGAGCTCCGCCTGCCGCAGGATGGGCAGGCAAAGGGCGGATCTGGGGTAACGATAGAGGTCGCCGCTGGCGATGATGGGACTCTGTGCCGTCCCGTCGTCCAGGATCACCTTCTCCCGGCTGCGCCGGACGTAGTTGAGCAGGGACGCCGGCAGATCCGGAGGGGAGGCTTCGGGCTCGTGGGGAATACGCACCTCGATCTGGGGGCCCTCCGCCCTCGCCTCGGCCGTCAAGAACAGGGTCTCGCCGCGGGCGAGGAGCAGGCAGCCCCGCCTCGCGCCGGCGTTCTTCACCAGGATGCGCATCAGGGTGTCGAGCAGTCGGTCGAGGACGATCTCGCCCGAGATCGCCTGAGAGGCCTTGAGCACCGAGCCGAGGTCGAGGGCGGTGGTGGCGGGCGCGGCGGCCTCCGGAGGCGTCGCGCCGCGGAGGATCTCGCCGGGGACGAGGTCGGGGTACGCGCGCTCGAGGCGGCGCATCGCCTCGGTCGCGCTCCATCGGCCGTAGGCGCTGTGCGCTTCGGTGAGGTAGGCGCGGGCGATGGTGGTCTTGCCGAGCGCGCGGAAGGAGAGGCCGGCGAGCTCGTTGGCGAGCGCCTCGTCGTGGAGGTAGCCGCCGCGCTGCGCGAGGGAGATCGCCTCGTCGTAGCGATCCCCCGCCGCGCGCGCGTCGCCGCGGACGCGCGCGAGCTCGGCGCCGAGCAGGGCGCTGCGGTGCGCCATGTTCTCCGGGCAGAGGTCCGCCCAGCGCGAGAGTTTTTCAGCAAAGAGCTCCGCGCGTTCGAGGAAGAGTGCGCGCTCGTCGGGGGAGACCACGTCCGCCGCCCGCGTGAACGCGACGCCGGCGTAGAAATGGAACGCGGGGATGCCGTGCCAGGCCGCCACGGCCGGGGTCTCGATGTTCAGCGGGAGAGCCGCGCGCGCTGCATCCTCGAACGCGCCCTGGAAGACGCCGAGGAGAACGACGTAGAAGTTGGCGAAGACGAGCGAGCCCTGGCTGTCGATCCGGCGGGCCTCCTCGATCACCTCGTCGATGTCGACCCATGCGCCCTTGAGCTTGGCCGGGCACGCGGTCTCGTTCGAGAGCTGATGCGCGAGCTGTCCGACCGCGCCGACCATCCAGGTGATGGCGTTGAACTTGTCGAGCTTTCGTATCGGCTGGTAGCTCTGCGCCTCGGCGAGGAGGTCGGAGAGCGGGAGGCCCCGGAGGAGGCTGTTGGTCATGCCATTGACCGCGCTGTAGAACGCCCAGATGTACTGGCCCGTCTCGAGCCCGGCGTGCATGCCCGCGAGCAACGAACCCTTGCAGGCGGGGTAGCCCTCTCTCCAGTGCTGCACGAAGGCGCCCCAGATGTCGCGGAGCACCGCTTCGGACTTCTTGTCCGGGTAGCGCTCCGAAAGGTCGATCGCGGCGCGGCCGAAGCGGTAGCCGAGCGCGATGTCGCCGCGGCCGCAGAGGAACGCCCCGAATTGAATGTAACCGAAGATCGCGTGCTTCGACACCCCGTGGCGCAGCGTGTTCTCGACGAGCTTCGCGAGCATGACGCTGTGGTTGTTGAGGCTCAAGAACCAGCAGGGGAGGAAGAGCTCCACGAGCACGTCCTGCATGGCACGGATCTCCGGGTCCTCGAGTTGCGGCAGAGCTGGCAGCGCCTCGATCGTCTTTTCCCGGACGAGGTCCATCGTCGCGCGGATCTGGGCGTCGACCATCGCTTCGTCAGGGAAGGGGGGCAAGTCGAGCCCGAACGGGCGCAGGGCCGCGAGCCCCTCCGCGAGCGCGGCGGGCAGGTCGTTCTTGAGCACCTGCACGCTCAGCTTGAGCCGCAGCACCTCGGTGCGATCGAGCCGGCCCACGGCGCGTTCCAGGCAACCGGAGAGGAGCGCGAGGGCGTCGTCGTGCCGGCCCGAGAGCGAGAGCATGAGGGCCGTCTTCCTCGCGTACTCGAGGCGGAGCGGGTACTGCGACGTCCATGCGTCCTCCGGAAGGTGCAGGAGGCCGAGCTCCAGGTAGCGCAGGGCGGCGTCGAAGGCGGCCGAGTCCTCGGCGCGGCAGGCGGCATCGAGGCTCATGCGGGCGAGGGAAAGGCGCTCCGCGGGGTCTGACACGAGGTCGCACGCGCTGTTCAGGTGGCCGACGACGTCGAAGAGGCTCTGGCTCTCGGACAGGTCGAGCTTGCCCGCGAGCAGCCGGCCGATGCGGAGGTGGAAGGCGGGCCGGTCCGCCTCCGGGATCATCGCGTAGGCGCCCTCCTGCACCTTGTCATGAGCGAAGCGGTAGCCATCGCGCCTGGCGATCACGAGCCCCTCGCTCACGGCGGGATCGAGGCGGCCGTACGCTTCTTCCTGCGAGCACTCGCTCACGGTGGCGAGCACGTCGAGGTCGAACCGGTTGCCGATCGCCGCCGCCAGCTTGAGCGCCTCCACCGTCGAAGGCGGCAGGCGCGCGATGGTGCGCACCATGAGGTCGACGACATTGTCCGTGTACGCGAGCGCGCCGATCCGGGTGAGGTCCCAGCGCCAGCCTGACCCGGCTTTATACGTGAGCACGCCGTGGTCGTGCAGCGACCGGACGAACTGCTTGACGAAGAACGGGTTGCCGCCGGTCTTCTTCTGCACCGCATCGACGAGCGGCCCGCAGTCGTCGCACTTGAGGCTGTCCGAGAGCATCTGGAGCAGGTGCCGGCGCGCGAGCGGGGCGAGGACGATGTCGCGCACGACGAGCCCTGTGTGCTTGAGCTCCGCGATGGCACGGACGAACGGGTGCCCCGGCGACACCTCGTTGTCGCGGTAGGCGCCGCAGAAGAAGAGCGCCTCGAGCGAGTCGTCGGCGAGGAGAGCGCGGAGCAGCCCGACGCTCGCGGGATCGATCCACTGCAGGTCGTCGAGGAACAGGACGAGCGGGTGCGCGCTGCGCGCGAACACCGAGACGAACAGCAAGAAGCACCGGCTCAGGCGGTTCTGCGCCTCGAGCGGGCCGAACGCCGGCACGGGCGGCTGCGCGCCGAGCACATGGCAGAGCGAGGGGATGACGTCGCAGATGACCTGCGCGTTCGGCCCGAGCGCCTCGAGGATCGCGCTCCGCCAGCGCTGGATGCGCGCCTCGCTCTCGGTGAGGATCTGCCGCACCAGGCCGTCGAACGCCTGGATCACCGCGCTGTAGGGCGCGTCGCGGTTGTACTGGTCGTACTTGCCGCTCGTGAAATAGCCCTTCTGCCGCGCGAGCGGCCGCAGGATCTCCTGCACGAGCGAGGACTTGCCGATGCCGGAGTAGCCGGAGACGAGGACGCTCTCGCGGCTGCCCTCGAGCGCGCGCTCGAACGAGGCGGTCAGCGCCTCGATGTCCTGCTCGCGGCCATAGAGCTTCTGGTGGATCCGGAACAGGTCCTGGCGATCGTGCTGGCCGGCGACGAAGGGCTCGATCGTCCCCGTGCCGCGCAGGGCCTCGCGGCAGCGTTCGAGGTCGGCGAGCAGGCCCTCGGCGCTCTGGTAGCGGTCCTCGGCGTTCTTCGCGAGCAGCCTGAGCATGATGCCGGAGATGGCCTCGGGGATCGTCGGGTCGACGCGGGACGGCGGCGCGGGAGCGAGGGCGAGGTGCGCGTGGATGAGCTCCATCGGGTCCAGTGCATCGAAGGGGCGCTGACCCGTGAGCATCTGATAAAGGATGACGCCGAGCGCGTAGAGGTCCGTCCGGTAGTCGACACCGCGGTTCATGCGGCCTGTCTGCTCGGGGGAGACGTAGGGCAGCACGTCGGCGATCACCGCCGGCGCGTAGAGCCGCTCGTGCGCGCGGGTGATCTCGGCGTCGACGCCGAAGCTCGTGATCTTGACCGCACCGCACGCGCCGACGAGCACGTTGTGCGGGCGCAGATCGCGGTGGATGAGCCCCGCCGCGTGCACGGCGGCGAGGCCTTCGGCGAGCGCGGCCGTGAGATCGAGCGCCTCGCAGAGCGGCATTCTGCGCGACGGGCGCGCGGCGAGGATCCGCGCGAGAGCGCGGCCCGGGAAGTCCTCGAGGACGACAATCAGGGCGCCGGCGGACTCCTCGACGCCGTGCAGCGCGACGAGGCGGGGTGAGGCGAGCTGCGCGATGCGCTCGCACTGGTGCTTGAAGCGCGCGATCTCGGCGCGAGCCGCTCTTTCGGCGCGCAGGACTTTCAGCAAGACAGGGACGCCGTCGCCTTCGCGGCACGCGCGGAACAAGCTGAAATCAGCGTGTTCCTCCATCTTCTCGCGGAGCGCGTAGCCTCTTTCGACGAACATCGATAGCTCAACCTCGCTCGCTTGCCCGTGAGAGGTGGTGCATTCAACCAGTTATATCTCCGAGGGGGAGCTCTGCACCGAGCTGTGCCGCCAGGGTTGGCTGCCCACGCCCCCAGCCTCCAACATCATCAACATCATAGCGAACCAGGTTCAGGCGCAGCCGCCAAACGGGGTGACTCACTGGGAGTCCCCGCAGGCGACGCGGCACCCGGCCAGCCGCTCCGAGCCCGACGCGCTGAGCCAACATCTGCCAACACCTGTTCGATGACGAGCACGAGCGGCGGAACGAGCTCCCCGGAGCCAGGTGCGGGCCGGCGGACGACACCAACAACAACCACCTGCGCGCCGCCCCGCGGGAGCATGGAGTCCGTCGAATCGACTCAGGACGGATGGGGGAGAGCGATATATGTCCGAACTGCAGTGTGATGTATGTCCGAACTGCGGTGTACTGATGCGCAATCCGCAGAACCACGCCAATCAGGGGCGTCCCGAGGGCGAGCCGCCGGTCGACCTTGGGAACCGGGCGATCGACGCGCCCAGCCAGCGAGCTCAGGACGCCGTGGCGGCCGGGAACCCGCGCCCGGGGCCGCCACGGCGCGCTCGTCCCCCGCTCCTCGGCGCTACTTCGGCCCCGCCCTGCCGATCGCGATCACGTTCTGCTGCGCCGCCGGCTTGCCGCCCTCGTGCGCCGGCACGAACGCGCGCGGGTGCGCCCGGAGCAGCGTCACCGTGAGCGTGATCCCCCAGCCGTCGTTCGTCTTGAGCTCCGCGTGGCCGTGGCTGTCCTCGACCGCCAGGATCAGCCGGCCGAGCGGCTCCAGACCTGCCGGCGCGGCGCCGGGCGCGGTGAGCACGCGCTGGAGCGCCGACTCGGGCAGCCCCAGGCCGAAGCCGACGTCCAGGATCGACAGCTGCACGCCCTGGGCCGCCTCGCGCACCGACACCACCGGGCCGTGGCCCGGGAGCCCGCGGCCCGCGACGTCCGTCAGGAACGCCTCGAGCACCTGCCCGAGCTCGCCGCGGTGGCCGAGCGCGTGCGTGGCGCCGCGGATGGGCTCGAGCCGCACGGCGCGGCCCGTCGCGCGCGCGGCGCTCGCGACGGCATCGGCCACGACGTCGCCGAGCTGGAACGCGCAGAGCGGATCGGCGGCGTCGCGCACCGCGAGCGGCCGAACGTTCGCGGACGCCGGGGCCGCCTGCTGGACCGGGATCAGCGCGGCGACGTAGCCCGCGATCCACGAGGAGCCGTCGGACTCGCGCCGCAGCGGGCGCACCGAGAGCACGGCCGGCTCGGGCGCGCTGACGCTCAGCTCGATGCCGTCGTCGCTCGCCATCACGCTGGAGAGCGACACGGCGGCGTCGCTCGCGGACGTGGCGCCGAGGACGTCGCCCAGCGTGAGCGAGCCCGGCGGGAGCGCCGCGCTCGCGCTCTCCGCGGGCACCGTGACGTCGCGCGCCCGCAGCCACTTCGCGAACTCCGGCGCGACGAAGCGGACGTCGCCGAAGGCGTCGGCGTACAGCAGCCCGACCGGCGCGCTGCGCAGCATCGAGCCGAAGAGCTGGAGGTCGTCGAGCGCGACGCGCGCGCCCTCGACGAGGTCGTCCTCCGGCGAGCCGCCGCCGCGCGCCTCGCCCGCGCCGCCCTGCGCCGTGCGCGCGAGGCGCTTCCTGCGCAGGAGCAGCGCGAGCTCGCGGCCGACGTGCTCGGCCCGCTCCGGCTCGCGCGAGAACGTCTGCTCGGCGACCGGGCCGCAGAAGAACACGTACCCCTCGATCTCGCCGAACGCGATGAGCGGGACCACGACCGCCGGCATGTCCTGCTTGGCCAGGAACCGGCGCGAGAGGCGGATCGCCGGCACGCCCTGCTCGCTGCTGTACGGCGGGCGGCGGACGTCGCGGCGGAGCTCGGCGACGAGGCTCTCGCCGCCGCCCTGCCGATCGTTCCAGAACCGGAGGTGCCAGCTCCCCGCGGGCAGCTCCGCGACGAGCACGAGATCGGCCGGGTGCGCCTGCTCCGCGAGGCGCGCCACGCGCGGCCAGAACTCCTCGTCCGGCAGCGTGTGGACCCCCTGCATGCGGAACAGCGCGGCGCGCTGGATGAGCTCCGCGGCGCGATCGACGGAGCGCTGGGCGACGAGGCCGCGGAGGATCATGACCCCCGTGAACGCGACCGCGAGGCCGAACAGCGTGCTCGGCAGCGCGATCAGGCTCGCCTCGGCCCGCGCGGCGAGCGCGCCCTGGCCCATCGCCAGCGCGAACACGCTGAGGAACAGCGCGGCCGTGGCGACGAGGATCCCGTAGCGGCGGCGCACGAGCCTCACGAGCCCGCCCGCGAGCAGCACGAACAGCGCCGGCACCCACGCCGGCGCCGCGGCGCGCCGGCCGCCGTCGAGCAGCCCGCCGAGGACCGCGGCGACGCCCTTCGCCGGCGGCAGCGCCGACGTCGCGACCGCCTGGGGCGCAACGCCGCCGGCGCCCACCGCGACCACGGCGACGCGGCCCTCGAGCGCGCTCGCGGGGACCTGGCCGTCCGCGAGATCGCGCAGGCTGACCGCCGGGACGCTCTGCGGCGCCTTCTTGATCACCCAGGGCGCCGCCGAGACGCCGAGCGCGCCGAGCTCCGGCGCGCGCTCCTCCGCCGCCGGCGGGAAGAAGCCGACGACCTCGCCCGCGCTCAGGCGGAGCAGCGCGGGCGGCATCCGTACGACCGGCGACGCGTTCGCGGCGGGGCCTGCGGCGCTCGCGGCGCCCGCGGCGCTCGCGGCGCTCGCGGCGTGGCCTGCGGCGCTCGCGGCGTGGCCCGCGCTGCTCGCGGCGCCCGCGGCGGCGCCGCCGCAGAAGGCGTCGGCCGGGGGGATCAGCAGCGCGCCGCGCGCGCGCCCGCGCTCGAGCAGACCGGGGAGCGAGCGCTCGCAGAGCCCATCGCGCAGCGCCTCGGGCGAGGCCGTGACGAGCAGCACCTGCGCGGACGGCGCTGCGTCGGCGAGCGCCGACGCGGTGAGGCCGCGCGCCACGTAGTCGAGCCGATCGAGCGGCGCCACGGCGGCGATCAGCGCCCCCGCGGCGATCGAGAGCACGTCGGGCCTGAGCCACCCGAAGCGCGCCGCTTCCGCCTGCGCGGTCATCGGTCGCGGGATGCGAAAGGGCTTGGGGATCCGCGGACGGTAAGTCTTCGCCATAATCGCTGAAAGCCGCGGCCGTCGAGGGGCGCGGGACGCCCCGGGCAGCCAGAGCGTCGCATCGTGGTCGAATCAATACAATTGTCCACCCGGCTCGGCCGCGCCAAAAACATCGGCTGTCCGACGAAGACGGTCGCGCCCTGCGGCCGCGCGCGCAGGCAGGCGCCCGCGCCTATCCGCCTCCGGCGCGCCGCGAACTCCGACCGGGCCGCGGCGCCGCGGCGAATCTGTCCGTGACAGGGTGCGACGTGGTGCTCCCAACCCTCCGACGAGGCGCGTTGTGCTGCCGGCGGCGTACGTGTGATGCGACGTCCGCGCGCCGTGGACGATTCGGCTGGATCGGCCTGTCGGAAGGCGTTTGAATCCTTGCTGCGTATGCGCCGTGCTTCACCCGTTCTTCGTGCCGCGCCCGCCCTCGGACTGCTCAGCCTGGTCAGCAGCGTGGTCTTCTCGACCTCGAGCTGTGGCTGCGAGTCGGACGTGCAGATCGCAAATCCTTCGGGCAGCGGGGGCGCCGGCGGCGCGGCCGGCAGCGGCGGCGCGGCCGGGACCGGCGGCGGGGGCGCGGCCGAGACCGGCGGCGGGGGCGCGGCCGAGGGCGGCGGCGGGGCGGGCGGCGCCGGTGGGCAGGCTCTGCCGGACGAGCTGCCCGACTTCACCGAGGAGGAGCGCGAGCCCACGCAGGCCACGGACGGCATCCCGAGCCCGCTTCCGGGCGTGTACACCGACAAGGGCGTGGCCGGGGGCGACGAGGTGGTCCGCGCGCTGATGGGCTTCCCCATCCGCAACTCGGGGCTGCTCGAGCAGAGGATCGCGGAGATCTACGACCCGACGAGCCCGCGGTTCCGCCAGTACCTCACCCGGGACGAGTGGATCGCGGCGTACGCGCCGCGGGAGCTCGACGTGCACCTCGTGAAGCTCTGGCTCGAGGAGCAGGGGATGCAGGTGAACTTCACGGCCACGAACCGGCTGCTGATCCAGTTCACCGGCACGGTGAGCCAGTTCAACGAGACCTTCGATACGGAGCTCCGGGTCTTCGAGCGGGAGAACCCGCAGGCGGGGAATCCGCCGTTCGACGTCTACGGCGCCCTCGGCCAGCTCACCGTGCCGACGTGGGTGTCCGAGCGCACGACCGGCATCCTCACCGCGGATCTCGCGGCGAGCACCAAGCCGCTCCCGGGCGAGGGCGGGGAGATCGAGCCGGATCCGCCGGACAACGTCGAGCGGGGGCTGACACCCGCGCAGATCGCGGGCGCGTACGATATCGACGACCTCTACGAGCTCGGGTTCACCGGCGAGGGCGTGAAGCTCGGGGTCACGATCGGCGCGACCTTCAAGTACAAGGACCTGCAGTCGTTCTGGCGGGCGCTCGGCGTGGAGCGGGCGAACCCGCAGGTCGTCCTGACCATGGAGCCGGTGGCCACGCGCTACGTGGAGTCGACGCTCGACGTGGCGTGGTCGGGGGGCCTCGCGCCGGGCGCGGACCTCGTCGTCTACCAGGGCCCCGACTCGCGCAACACGTCGATGGTCTACACGTTCAACGAGGCCATCGGCCGCGGTGAGGTGTCGGTCATCACGGACTCGTTCGCCCACCGCGAGGACTCCGAGCCGCCGGCCGTGCGGCTCCAGTACCACCGCTCGGCGCAGATGGCCGCGGCGCTCGGGATCACCGTGGTCGCGGCGACCGGCGACTCGGGGCAGACCGACACGCCCTCGGCGAGCCCGTACGTGACCGGCGTCGGCGGGACGTCGCTCTGGCTCGACGCGGACGGCGAGGTCGAGGAAGAGCTCGCCTGGACCGGCTCCGGCTCCGGCCCGACGCTCTCGTTCCCGATCCCCTCCTGGCAGGTCGGGGTCGTCGAGGGATCCGACGGCAAGCGGGCGGTCGCGGACGTCGCCATGCACGCCGCGACGTCGCCGACCCCGTACTGGGTCTACTACCTCGGCGAGTGGCGGCAGTACGGGGGGACGTCGTTCGCCGCGCCCTCGTTCGCGGGGCTCATCGCCGTGGTGAACAGCTACCGCGCCGCGGAGGGGCTGCCGCGCGTCGGGTTCCTCAACTCGCTCCTCTACACGACCCCCGCCGTGCAGGCGACGTTCCGCGACGTCGTGCGCGGCGAGACGGAGTTCTTTGCCGCAGCGCCCGGCTGGGACTACCCGACGGGCTGGGGCGCGCCGAGCGCGATCGGCCTGGCCACCACGCTGCCGTAGCGCAGCGCCCGCCGGGCGGGCCGCGGCGCGCGCCGCGCCGTCCCGCCGCCGCCCCGCCGCATGCTCGAGAACCTGCCGCTCTTCCCACCGAACGGGCTCGATCGGAGCCTCCACACCGCGGTCCTGATCGGCCTCGTCTTCGGGACGTTCTTCACCGAGACGCTCGGCTGGACGTACGCGGGGCTCGTCGTGCCCGGCTACCTCGCGACGGTGTTCTTCGCGGCCCCGGTCACCGCGGTGTTCATCATCGCGGAGTCGATCGTGACGTACCTGTTCGTCGCGCTGATCGGCCGCTGGGTCACCCGGACCGGCGCGTGGTCGACGGCGTTCGGGCGCGAGCGGTTCTACCTGTTCATCGTCGGCGCGGTGATCGTGCGGCTCTTCGTCGAGGGCTTCGTCGTGCCCGAGGTCTCGGCGCGCTACGACTTCGTGCACTCGCGGGAGCTCTACAGCATCGGGCTCGTGCTGGTGCCGCTCATCGCGAACGCGTTCTGGAACAGCGGCTTCCTGCGCGCGGCGCCGCGGCTCGCGGTCGTCACGACGCTGACGGCGCTCGTGCTCGGCGTGCTGCTCCGGACGACCAACCTCTCGGTCTCGCGCTTCCAGGTGCTCAACGAGAGCCTGTCGCTCGAGTTCCTCGAGCTGCCGAAGGCCCACATCATCCTGGTCATCGGCGCGCTGATGGGCGCGCGCAACAACGTCCGCTACGGGTGGGACTACAACGGCATCCTCGTGCCCGGCCTGCTCGCGGTGGCCTGGTACGAGCCGACGAAGCTGCTCACGACGACGATCGAGGCGCTCGTCGTCTTCTACCTCTCGCGCTGGATCACGTCGGTCCGCCCGTTCTCCCGGATGCTGCTCGTGGGGCCGAGGCGGATGATCTTCGTGTACGTGCTCGGCTTCGTCGTGAAGATGGGGATCGGCTTCGCCATGGTGCGGTACGCGCCGGGGCTGCAGATGATCGACTACTTCGGCTTCGGTTACCTGCTCCCGAGCCTGCTCGCCGTGAAGATGTGGAACAAGGAGCACGTTGGCATCGTGATCATGCCGACGATCCAGGTGTCGCTCACGGCGTTCCTCGTCGGCAACGGCGTCGGCTACGCGCTGGTCGCGCTCGGCTGGGGCGGCGGGCCGCCGCCGCCCGCGGCCGAGGCCAGGCCGGTGCCGCGCGTCGAGAGCGCGGCGATGTCGCTCGTGCTCGCGGACACGGCGCCGCGGCCAGGCCCGCGCCCGAGGGCGGCCGCGATCGCGGCCGACATCGAGTCGCGGCGGATCGCCCACCGGCTCGCGCGCGGCGTGCTGCGCGACGGGCGGCCCGCGGACGAGATCCTCGGCGCGGCGGAGCGCGCGCGGGTGTCGGTGGCGCGAGAGGGCGACGGCGAGCGGCCGTGGTACGTGCTGAGCCCGCGGTTCGACGATCCGGACGACACGCCGAGCGCGCCGCGGGCGGCGATCCGCAAGCGCGCCGGCCGGAGCCCGACGTCCGCGCCCGAGTGGCTGGTGCTGGCGGCGCCCGCCGAGATCGGCTCGGCGCTGCCGGCGGTGGCGCTCCGGGTCGCGGAGCTGCTCGACGCCGCGGGGGTCGTGCTGCTGTCGCGCCACGGGGCGATCCGGCGCCACGACGAGGCGTTCGCGGCCGCGGTGATCGAGGCCATGGAGGATCCGCAGGTGCTGATCGTGGAGCCGGGCGGCGGCGACGGGCCGGAGCTGAGCGTGGTGGGCTCGCCGGCGGGGCTGCCCGTGGTGTCGATCGGCCTGGGGCTCGGCGCCGAGACGGCGATGACGTTCCGCCCGGCGGCCGAGCCGTCCGTGCCCCTCGGCGACGCGCCGCGCCTGCGGGTGCCGCGCGACGTCGCCGAGGCGGTCGGCGCGCGCTCTCTCGGCGCGCCGGAGGCCGTGCGCTGGAGCGGGACGCTGGAGGAGGAGCTCTCGAAGCGCATGGTCTCCTTGACGGAGGTCCAGCCGGGCCGCTTCCGTCCGCCGTCGCTCGAGGAGCTCAGGTTGTTCGACGCCGCGGTGGCGCCGCGGCTGATCGCGGCGGCGACGCGCCCCGGCGGCGCGTCCGGCGCGGAGCCGGAGGCCGCGTGGGAGCGGGCGATCCTCGGGCGCCTCGGCTTCCGCGAGGTGCGCATCGGCGGCACCGACGCGGCGCCGGCGGCGTGGGGCATCGCGGAGCCCGGTCCGGCCGAGGGCGGCCCGGAGCGGCGCGGGAACCCGGCGTGGCTCGTGCTGGCGCATCAGTCCGCGCCGCCGCACGCGGCGTCGAGCGGCGGCATCTTGCCCGCGGCGCCCTCCACGGAGGCGGTGAGGTCGCCGCTCTCGAGCGCGATGCTGATCGAGGTGCCCGCGCCGCGGTGGCAGATCGGGGCGTTCGGCGCGGGGCTCGCGCTCGCCGACGCGCTCTCGGCGCAGTCGCTGCTGCTCGCCGGGGCGGTGCCCACGGCGGAGCCGGGCGGGGCCGCAGACGTGCGGCGCGCCGAGGGGCTGCGCAGCTACTTCCAGCGGGCGCACGAGGTCTGGGTCGGGGACGGCGGCAACGCGCTGTCGGTGCAGGCGATCGAGGCGGACCGGACCCACGAGCGGGACGCGGTGATCTCGTTCGGGTACGAGGTCGTGCGGCCGGGGCACGTGCCGACGTTCTCGGGGCCGCTGCTGGAGACGCTGCGCGATCTCGAGCTGCGCGTCGGGATCTTCGACGGCGCGCGCGAGCAGGTGCCGTTCAGCGGCGCGACGGACATGGCGATGGCCTACGCGAAGCGGTTCGCCGAGGGGCGGTTCGCGATCGTGTACCTGGGCAGCGCGCTCCGGCGCTTCTTCGAGCTCCGGCGCTTCGCTCCGGGGCAGGGAGAGACGCGCCTCGAGGCGCGGCTCGGGCGGCTCGGCGTGACGCCCGAGCCGCTCGACGTGGCCGCGCGCGCCCAGGCGCTCGCGTCGTGCGCGGGGAGCGCGGGCGCAGGCGCGAGCGGGGACGAGGTCTGCCCGACCCGGGGCGTGACGGCAGAGTGCGATCTTTCCGCTGCGATGGAAGCCTTCCGGCGCTACACGACCGAGCGGAACCCGTACTACCTGAGGGCGTACTTCTCGACGCAAGCGGCTGGGCTCGGGGGCGCTCCGGCGCGAACGGACGCGCCGCGGGCAGGGGCGTCGGATGCGCCGCGGGCCGGAGCGTCCGACGCGTCGCGGGCGGGGGCGGCGGACGCGTCGCGGGCAGGGGGTGCGGCTGCGCCACGGGTGGGGGTGGCGGCCGCGGCGCGCGCGGCGGCTGCGGCTGCGCTGCGCGCGAGCGCGGCGGCCGCGCCGCGGGGCGAGGCGCGGTGCCATGTGGAGGTCGCGCGCGACGTGATCACGGGGCGCCCGTGGGTCATCGCGGCGCGGCCGGGGGAGGCGCAGCTGCTGCCCATCGACGGCGCGCTCGTCGCGGTGCCGGGCGCGGCCGTGCCCGTCGGCCCGCGGCTGCGGCGCGCGGTCACCGTCGGCACGAGCGCGCTCCGGGTCGAGGCGGCCGGGCCTCCTGCGGCCCCGCGGGAGGCGGCGCCGTGACCGCCCCGGCGAAGCGCCGCGAGCCGTCGAGCCACGAGCTGCCCGCGCCGCCGCGCCCCGCGCGGCCGCCGTCGCGGGTGCGCCTTCCGACGGGGGGCTTCCGCGCCCGCGACGGCGCGCCGCGCAGGGCGCTGAACCCGCGGTGGCTGATCGCGATGGCGCTGCTCGGGGTGACGGCGTTCGCGCTCTCGCAGCTGTCGAGCGCGCCGCCGCTGGGCAGCTCGCTGCCGGCCGAGGACGAGATCCTCGCCTACCACATCGAGACGGAGCGGGACCTCGTGATCAAGGTCCCGGCCGAGATCGACGCGGTGGAGGTGACGACCTGGGGGAGCGTAAAGGCCGACGCCTGCGACTCGGCGCGGCGCTACCCGTACGGGTTCGTCGCGGCGTTCGTGAACGAGCGGGGGGAGGAGGTCGCGCGGCACGCGATCGATCTGGAGAGCCGGGTCAGCTGCGATCCGGATCGTCCGCTCGGCGAGGGCGAGTACGCGGCGCGGCTCGCCGGCGGCGGGGGCGCGGTGACGGATCCGCGCTCGACGCTGCTCATCACGCACGACGTGCTCCCGCAAGGCGGGCAGGTGCGGCTCCGGGCCAAGCCCACGGTGGGGAGCGACGGCGCGGGCGTGCCGAGCGAGCTGACGATCCTGTCCCGGCTGGAGGGGCGCTACCAGCGCAGCGAGGCGTCGCGCGCGGTCTACGAGCAGAGCCTCGACGCGGAAGAGCGGCGGCAGCTCGGGCTCCGGGTGTCGGCGCTCGGCTTCGCCGATCTGCCGGAGCCGGCGCGCAAGGAGCTGCTCCGGGGCTGGGCGCGGCGGCTCGAGGCCGGGGGTCGCGAGGGGCTCGACTACGAGATGTCGCGGCTCCTCTTGCGGCGGTTCCGGATGCCGTACCCGCGCGCCGAGGGGCGCGGCGCGTCCGAGTTCGTGATCGGCGAGCGCCGCGCGGCCGCCCTGAACTTCCGCGGCCCGCTGTCGCTCGACATCGAGGGCCCGCCGGGCCGCACGGTGCGGGTCGCCGACGGCGCGAGCTCCTCCGCGAGCGTCGCGCTCGGCCCGCTCGGGCGGGCGACGGTGCGCCTCCTGCGGGAGGACATCCGGACGGTGGTGATCGACGGCGTCGGCCCGGATTTCGGCGTGCGGTTCGGCGCGTCGGAGGCGCAGGCGGTGCAGCAGATAGGCGAGATCGTCCACCCGGCGATGCCGTCGCCCGCGGCCGCTGGCGGCCCCGGCGCCGCGCCGGAGGCCGCCGCGGAGCCGTCCGCGCCGTCCGCTCCCGCCGCGGCGCCGGCGGAGGCGGCTCCGGCGCGGCTCCAGACGCCGCCGGACGTGCGCATCGTGCGCTACCTGGCGCTGGATCCGAGCGATCCGGTGATCGCGCGGATGGCGCCTGGGCAAGAGCTCCTCGGGCTGCTGATCCGGGCGGAGATCGACGCGACCGGGGGCGCGAACCAGGGCGACGCGAAGGTGGTGGCGCGGTGGGGTCCTGGGCCGTCCGAGCGGGCCGAGCTCGCGGTGACGCTCCCGCGATCGCGGTTCGAGTGGTGGAACGAGGGGGCCGACGCGTCCGAGCCGCGGCTCGCGATCCTCCGGCCGCCGGCGGGGGTGGAGCGGATCGAGATCACCGGCGACGCGAGGACGCGCCTGCGGCTGCGCACGATCGAGCCGGGCGTGAACGAGACGCTGTACCGGCTGCCGTACCGGGTGACGCTGGCCGAGGACGAGACGTGGCGCTACGCGCCGTTCGACGTGAGCACGTGGACCGACGTCCGCGCGTTCAACCTCGACGAGCTGGAGCGGAAGGAGCGCTTCTCGGATCTGCGCGAGCAGGTGCGGATCGAGCGGGCGGGGGAGGGGGCGAGGTCGGACGCGTATCGGCCGGAGCGGGTGCTCATCCCGGAGCACGCGCCGGTGCGGAGGCGGCTGTTGATGCCTGCGTGGCAGTCGGCGGGGGAGCCGTCGCCCGGCGATGCGTGGACGCCGCTGCTCGTGGCGAAGGACGTGCGGGTCGACGGGGAGGGGGCGCGGGCCGGGCGGCTGTCGGTGATCTACCGGGCCGCGCGCGCGTCGCTGGGCAAGGAGGTGGCGGTGCGCGTGGACGGCGAGGTGGCGCTGAGGGAGCCGATCGTGGCGCTGTCGGGGTCGCTCCGCGTGACGGCGCCGGCGGGGGCGCGGCGGGTGGAGATCGAGGGGCTGGGCGAGTCGGGGGTGGCGTACACGGACGCACCGCCGGCGAAGGGCGGGGCGATCGTGCGGCGGCGCGACGTGTTCGAGCTGACGCGCGGCCGGCCGATGACGTACCGGTTCGAGCAGGCGGCGGGCGAGACGCTGCACCTGGTGCTGTTCGTGGTGACGCCCGGGGAGAACGCGGACTACCGGATCCGGTACCGGATCGAGGGGGCGACGCCGGCGTCGCGGGAGGCGGCGTTCTTCCGGCGGGTGACGATCCCCGACGGCGTGCTGGCGGGCCGGGGCGGCGATCTGACGCGCGCGACGTTGTGGGAGGCGGCGACGGACAAGCGCGGTACGGACGGGGTGGGGCGCGGGGTGATCCGGCTGGGCGACGATCTGGCGCCGGGGGAGCGGGCGGTGAGGCTGTCGCTGCTGGGGCCGCAGGCGGGCGACACGGGGGAGCCGGCGAAGGCGGTCTGGGTGGGGGCGGTGCTGGTCGGGCAGAAGGCGCCGGGGCGGGACGACGGGCCGAGGCTGTGGGTGGAGGACGATCCGTGAGGTGTGGCCGCAGGACGGAGCGCGGCTGGCGAGCGACGGTGCGTGTTGGGGAGGGATGTGGGACCGCGACGACAATGGGGCGACTCCTCGAAGAGATGGCGAGGAGCCCCTGCACTGGAATAAGCTCGATTAATTGGTACGAGTTTGACCAGCGTGTCTGGCTCGGGGCCGCGCAGCTGCGAGAATCGCTTCGGAGAGCTGCTCCTCGAACCGGAGGAACGCAGGCAGTCGGCGGAGCGTCTTGGGGTCAATGTTGGCGCCAAAGAAATCGTAGAGATCGGAACCGCAGAGGCGACCGCCGCCGCTCGTCGTGAGGACCTCTTCGAGCGCACGCTTCGGATCGAGCGCCGCCGCGACGTGCGCGCCGGGGCGTCGATGCCCACGCTGGGGCCGATCATGGGCACCTCGGGGAGCACCTTGGCGGCGAGCGCGGGGATCAGCTGATCGAGGAGCGGCAGCAGCAACGCATAGTCCGTTCTTCCCTCGGCGAAGAGCCCCGCGCAAAGGTACGTCATGCCTCCGCGGGCTCCGCGGGGCTGGCCGTCTCCAGGATGCGCCGGAGCTCTGCTGTCGAGATGTACCGCTCGCGATCGATGACGCCGGCGGGCGCTACCCGTCGTACCCGTGTGCGCCGGAGTCCGCTGCCGAGCCGTACCAGGTCGAGCGCCATGATGCACTCCGGGTGATCCATCAGGGCCGCGAGGACGACTGGAGAGTGGCTGGTGACCAGCACCTGCGCGGTGCCAGCGGCATCCGAGTCGCCGTCGCTGGCGGTCGGGCGCTGCGTCGCGTCCAGGATCCGCTCGATGAGGGTCCGGACGCGCGCTGGGTGGAGCCCGTTTTCCGGCTCTTCGATCGCGATCAGCGCGCCCGGGGCGTCTGCGCGGAGCACTGTCGAGAGCGCCAGGACGCGCAGCGTCCCGTCGGAGAGGACACGCGAGGGGAGGCGCTGGCCATCGGACGATTCGATCTGCACGACGAGCGTGTCGCCCTCGACGACGACCTCGACGGTGCGGACTCCAGGCACGAGGCTCGCAACGTCGGCACGGATCTCGGCGAGCACACCGGGGCTCTGCGCCGCCAGGGTAGCGGCCAGGTTGGCGCCGTCTGCTGTGAGCTCCGCTGGTGCGCCAGGCTCGCTCGGCTCGCGGATCCGCTGGGCCGCCAGGTGCAGCACGCGCAGGCCGCTGAGCGCCTCGGCGACGGCGCGCAGGTGCGGCGAGCGAGCCTGCATCTCCGGCTCCGAGAGGAACGTTGCCTCGGGAACGTACTGCACGGTCGCTGTCATCGAGAACTGGGGCGCGCTCGGATCCGCCACGGTCAGAGCCCGCCCGTACTCCATGAGCGCGCCGCCGTCCCCATGGCGTATGCGTGACGCAAAGGTCGGATGGCGCTTCAGCCATGTGTCCTCGTCCGACGTCATCGACCGCAGCACCTCGCGGACGACCGTCAGCCGCTCTCTCATGGAGCTGAGCTGCTGGAGCTCCATGTCCACTTCATAACGGAGCCGCGTCGTCTCGAGCGGTACGTCGCGCAGCCCGATCCTCACGGTGGAACGCGGCAGGATCACCTCGATCGCGAGCGCCATGCTGGCGAGGGCACCAAAGCCGCGTTCGACCGTCGCGGTCGGCTCTTCGTCCCGGCGACGGAACTGCTCGCGGATGCGCCCTCTCCCCTCTCCGACCGCGGCGGCGAGCGGGCTACCCGCCAGCCGCGCAAGCAGCGAGAGCGCGTCGAGCAGGTTCGACTTTCCGGCTCCGTTCGGGCCGATGAGAACGGAGAACGGCTCGAGATCGAGGGCGAAGCCCTGAAACGACTTGAACCCGTCTATCTCGATGCGGGTGATCATTCCCGGAGCCCTTGTGGCAGAGCCTACAGCACATGAGTCCCGCCGGCCAGCGGTTCTCGGGGTTGAGCCGGCCATCTGAAGCGGGCGGCGCCAGCGGCTCGTGCCGGTGCGATGTCGACGAAGTCAACGCGAGCCGGCACCTGGCTCGAGGGCGTGCAACCGCCCGCCGAGAGCAGCCGCGCCGGCTGACCAGTCGGCCGGCGAGCGCTCGCAGCAGATTGCCAGGCGCTTACTCCGCCGGCGTCCAGTTCCCCCGGCGTTCTTCCGGCGGGTCACGATCCCGGACGGCGTGCTCGCCGGTCCTGGTCGTGACCTGACAGGCCGTCGTACTTGACGGCAAAGTCGTTGGTGCCGCGAAACTGCATGACCGGGATCGGCCGCGCCGGCCCACCTCGGACGAACCTCCGGCGGCGAGACCCATACAGCCGAAGAAGACCACCAAGCGCTGCCCGTGAGGGTTCAACTTCTTCACAACCACCTCGAGTTTGAATTGCTAATAGAAAGGGTGGGAGCCAACCTGCGGGGTCAAACTCGAGGTGGTTGTCGGCTGATCGATCGAGACCTGCGGGCTGTGCCTTCATGACCCGGCAGCAGCGCGGTCTCTACGTCGACTGAGCTCTCGATGAGCCGAGAAGCGACGGCACCAGGGGCTAGCGCCGGGCGCAGCGCTCGTCAGCGGTCGGGGGTGCCGGATCTGCCACTGTCGCGCCCGACGGCGCCCCGGCGCCCGCGCCGTCGTCGTGCTGGCCGTCCGCGTGGCCTCGACAGGTTGGTCGTGCCGCCCTTTTTGTTGTAGGGTCTCCCCGCGCGCCCCCGCGGCTCGCTGCAGCGGAACGAGCACACATGGCGGAAACGACGACGAGCCCGCTCGGGAAATGCCTTGTTGCGGCACCCATTCTTCGCCTCGCCGACACCCGCCGTGGCGCGGGTCTCCCGCAGCGCGCTCGCGCCTTCGCCGGCCTGGCGTCTGCTGTCGCGGTCGCGCTCGGCGGAGCGGCGGCGCACGCGCAGCAGCCCGCGCGCGACCCGGTGGCCGCGGAGGCGCTCTTCAAGGCCGCGCGCGCGCTCGTCGACAAGGGGGACGACGCGGCGGGGTGCCCGAAGTTCGAGGCCAGCCTCGCGCTCAACCCCTCCGCGAGCACCCAGATCAACATCGCGCGTTGCCGCGAGCGCGAGGGCAAGCTCGCGACGGCCTGGCACGATTACCACCGTGCCCTCGTCCTGAACCGCGAGACGGCCGGGGAGCAGCGGCAGAAAAGCCTCGAGGAGATCGCGAACAAGGGGATCGCGGCCCTCGATCCGCGCGTGCCGAAGCTCGTGATCGTGGTCAAGGGCGCCGCCGCCGGCGCGGAGGTGCAGCGCGACGGCACGGCGCTCCCGGTGGCCGCGCTCGGAGAGCCCCTGCCGGTCGATCCTGGCCCGCACGAGATCCGCGCGAGCGCCCCGGGGCACGAGGCAGAGACCCGCTCGATCACGCTCGCGGAGGGCGAGACGGCGACGGTCGAGCTCACGCTGCGACCGGCGGCCGCGGCCAGCGCCGCGAAGCCGCCCGCCAAGGCGGACGAAGCGCGAGGCGGGGGCACCCCGACCTGGGCATGGCTCTCCGGAGCCGCCGGGATCGCGCTCGCCGGCGCGTCGGTCGGGTTCCTGATCGACGACCTCTCCGCGATCAGCGCACTGCGCGAGAGCTGCCGCGAGGTCCCGGGCGGGACGTACTGCGACCCCGGTTATGATTTCGCTGCCGACAATGCGCGCAAGAACCGCGATTTCGGCCTCTTCGCCGGCCTCGGCGCCGCGGGGCTCGTCGCGATGGGGGCGGCGGTCTATGGGATCACCCGGTCGGGCGGCGAAGAGGCGCGCGCGCCGGCGGCCGTCGCGCTCCCCTGGATCGCGCCGTCCGGCGCCGGCGCCAGCATCTCCGGGAGCTTCTGATGCGCACGGGCGACAGCAAACGCAGGGTGTTCTTCAGGCCTCTTGCCGCGATGGCGATGCCGCTGGCCGCGATGGGCGCGTGCATCCCTGACGTGGAGCCCAGCGTGTTCGTCCTGCCGCATTGCGACAAGGTCGCGCCCACGTGCGGTCCGGCGGCCGACGAGAGCTGCTGTGCTGCGGGCGAGGTGGTCGGCGGCCAGTTCAACCGCCTGAACGACGTGAGCTATCCGGCCACGGTGGCCGACTTCTCCCTCGATCGCTTCGAGGTGACGGTGGGCCGGTTCCGGCAGTTCGTCGCGGGCTACCCGGCGATCAGGCCGACGGCGGGCGCGGGCGCGCACCCGCTCATCCAGGGCAGCGGCTGGGACCCGGCGTGGGATGCGAGCTTGCCCGCGGGGCAGGACGAGCTGCGGGCCTCGCTGGGATGCGACGCCAATTTCCGGACGTGGACCGATGAGCCCGCCGGAAACGAAGATGCGCCGATCAACTGCGTGAGCTGGTATCTCGCGTTCGCCTTCTGTGCATGGGACGAGGGCCGGCTGCCCACGGAAGCGGAGTGGAACTACGCCGCGGTCGGGGGGAACGATCACCGCGCCTATCCGTGGGGAGACGAGGCTCCGAGCCAGGAGCTCGCGGTGTACGGCTGCGATACCACGACGACGGTGTGCCCGATCCCGCACGTGGGGTCGAAATCTCCGGCGGGCGACGCGAGATGGGAGCAGGCGGATCTGGCGGGCAGCCTGTTCGAGTGGGTCCTCGACTACCATGCCGATCTGACGGGGACGTGCACCAACTGCGCGGCCCTGACCGACGGAGGCTTCGGTAGGGGCTCGCGTGGAGGGGCGTTCTCCCACACCGAGGAGACGCTCAGCCCGGCGTACCGTATCGGCGAGCTGCCCGAGAGGACGCTGTCTTTCTACGGTTTCCGCTGCGCGCGGGACGAGTAGGGGGTCGACGGCGTCCCGGCGCAGCCATACCCGTCGACAGGTCTCTCGGGCGCGATCACTCGAACGTCCGGGTTTGCCGGGGTGCAATTCATCGTAAAAAACCATAGATCCCGTTGGGGGGCGATGAGGCGAGGCGATATCTATGGCGTCGGCCTCGACAAGGGCGTGTGGCGCACGCGTCCTGGTGAAACAGGGCAACGCATCACCGAAGGGAGCGTGACGGCGATTTCGGTCACTCCCAACGGCGACGTATAGAGCGCCGAACGGGTTGAAGCTTGCCTGAATTCAATGGGTTGTAAATCCCAGCCGATCTTCCAGGAAGCAAGCTCCAAGGGCAAGGAATGCGGGAAAGAGAGCAACCGCAAGGGCGCAAGGGGCGCAAGGGACCAGAGATGAGATATTTCTTGCCTTTCCCTTGCGCCCCTCGCGCCCTTGCGGTTGCTCTTCCCTTCTGTTGATTTCCTCGGAACTCCAACGTGATCGGTGCGCTAGGGTGTCAGTCCGATAGGGCCGTGTGGCGTAGGTAGTCGTAGTCTCCGGGAGAGCTGCCGCACGCGCCTTTCGTGCTGCGGAACCCGCTGCCGGTCGGGGCGCTTCGAACGACCGCCCCAGCAGCGTCTGCGGTGCGCCCCGCCACCGCGAGGGTCGCGGCGCGCGCTGGTCGGTCGCGCTCTCGCCGATCGCGTGCTTGCGCTCGACGCCGGAAATCGGTTAGCCCGATAGCCCGCGGCGCACGGAGCGCACGATGGGCATGGTGCAAGAGTAATCGCCGTGGATCTCGACACCTTGGTCGCGCCCGCTGCCCGCCGCGCGCTGCTCGGTGCGGCCCTTGCCCTCGCCCTTGGCGTGGCCCCCGGCGCCCCGGGGTCGCGCGAGGCAGCGGCCGCGGAGCCGCTCGCCTGGGTGGCCCCCAGCAGCGCGCGGATCGTCTCGTGGACCAGCGGCCAGCAGCAGGGCGCGCCTGCTCGGGAGAGGACGAGCGCCGCGCCCGTCGCTGCTGATCCGAGCAAGCCGGTCGCGCTCACCACGGAGCAGCTGCTCCTCGTGCCCGTGGAGCCCGGCGACCGGCTGGAGGTGCGCGGCGACGTCGCGGGCATCGGGCTCGGCTCCGGCATCGCGGATACGCCCGACGTGATCACGTGGATGCCGCTGCCGCCCCTCAGGGCGGGCGCGCGCGACGTCGCGGTGCCGGCCTGGTCGAGCGCGCGCTTCGTCGTCCTGCGCGCGGCCGCCGCGCGCGGCGCCGCGAGCACACAGGTCGCCGTGCGGGTCGCCGCGCGGGAGAGCGCGCCGCTCGTCTGGTACCGCCTCGACGAGGACGTCGCCGCATGGCTCGGCGGCCGCGCGCCCGCGCCGGCCAACGCGCCGGGCGAGGCGGGCGCGCTGCTCCGCTGGGTCGTCGCCGCGCGCGCGGCGCTCTCCGCGCCGGGCGCCGCGAGGGCGTCCTCCGCGCGCCTCGACCCGGCCGCCGCGCGCCTCGACCCGGCCGCGGCCGCATGGCTCACCGCGCGCTACCTCGAGGAGTCGCTGCTCGTCCGGCCGCTCGTCGAGCCGTACTTCGTCGTGCGCGACGTCGAGCTGCGCGGAGGCCGGGAACGCTCCGAGCTCCCGGCCGTCGAGCGCGCCACGCCATGGCGCTCGCTCGGCGCCGGGGCGCGGCTCGAGCTCCGCGCGCCCGGCGCGGACGTGCTGCGTATCGCCCTCCGGGCGCGCGCCTACGGCACCACGCGCGTCGTTGTCCGCGCCAGCGGTGCCGTTGTCCGGGAGCTCGCCTTCCGCACCGGCGCGCGGCTCGCGGACGCCGCGCGCTGGAGCGAGCCGCGGTGGATCCGCGTACCGCTGCCGGTCGACGCGCGCGCGGCGACCGTCGACGTCCTCGAGGGAGAGATCGCCGTCGCCGCCAGCGGCCACCAGCAGCGCGCCGGCGTCGCCGAGCTCCTCACGCCGCAGCGCGACCGCGCCGCGCTGCTCGATCGCGCGGCGCAGCGCGATCAGACCGGCGACGGAGATCGCACGCCGGTCCACGCCGAGGCCCCGCGGCTCCTCGCCGCCGCAGACCGGGCCGCCGCGCCGGCCGCCGCGAAGGCCGCGCTCGACTTCGCCGCGCGGCCGGCCGTGCCGCCGTCGCTCCGGGCGCTCGTCCTCGCCGAGTCGGTGCGGTGGGCGCCCTCTCCAGGCGCGGCGTTCGCGCGCGCGGCGCAGGCCTATGCGGCGGCGCAAGGCGATGCGGCGCCGCAAGGCGGTGCGGCGGCGCCGCGCAGCACCGCGCCGCCGGGCAGCACGGCGGCGGGCGCCGTGTCCCTGAAGCGCGCCCTCCTCGCGCGGCTCGCCGCGGTGCACGCGGATCCGGGCGCCGCGGACGCGCCCTGGGCTGCGCACGCACGGCCCGAGACGCCGCGCGATCCCGCCGGTGGCCGTGCGCACCCGGACGACGTCGCGGCCGTGGCCGCGCTCGGCGCCGCGCTGTCGCCCCAGCGCGACGGCCGCCGGCCGGCGGGGGCGCCGGTCGCGGAGCGCTATGCGCTCGGCCACGGCGACGTCGAGAGCGCGGCGCCGCTCGCGCGCACCGCCTGGACGCGCGAGGCCCCCTGGGATGCGCTCGACATCCCCGACGGCGTCATCGCGTGGAGCTCGATCGCGCCCCCGCGCGACGCGCTGCCGCCCACCGAAGCCGGCGCCTCGCAGCGCGTCGCCACGGACGGGCTCTGCGAGGTGGACGCGGAGTCCGGGCTTCGCTGGACGCTCCTCGACGCCGCGCGCGCGCAGATCGACGTCGAGGCGCTGCCGGGCGCCCACGCGCGGGTGCTCCTGCGGAGCGCCTCGAGCCAGGTCGTCCCCGAGTCGTCGGTGCTCATCGACGGCACGCCGGCCGCCGTGCACGGCGGCGCCGGGCTCACCTCGGTCGTCGCCGTGGCGCCCGGGGCGCGCACCTTCCAGCGGCCGGCGGGCTCCCCGCACGTGCTCGCGCGCATCCCGCGCAGCGGGCGCGCTCCGTGCGCGTCCCTGCGCGAGATCGTGCAGTGGGCCTGGGTCGACGGCGCAGCGATCTTCGCGCTCCCCGACCCGGAGCGCGCCACGGTGGCCCGCGTCGTCATCGCGCCGCCCGCCGTGATGAGCGAGGCGGCGCTGGCGTCCGGAGCGCCGGGCGCAGCGGCGCGGACGCCCGGAGCGCAAGGCGCGCCGCCCGCCGCAGGCGGCCCCGCGCGCGTGCTCCGCGTGCGCGCTGGCGCCGCCGTCCACGAGGCGTGGGTGCGCGCTGGCGCCACGGGCTCGATCGAGATCCCTGTCCCCGCCGGCGCACACGCGCTGCGCATCGAGACCGACGCGCCAGCGCTGCTCCGCGCCGCGGTGCGCCTGCACCCGGTCGATCCCGGAGCGCCGCGCGTCGTCACGCCGGCGCGCCCGCCGGCCGGCTCGCCCGTCGACGGCACGCTCGAGCAGATCCGGGGCGCCACGCGCGCCCTCCGCGCCGCGCCCTCGCCTGCCCGCGCGGGGCTCCACGCGCAGCGGGCCGCGGCGCTCGAGGCCCTCGGCTTCCCGGCGCTCGCCGCGCTCGACCGCCCCGCCGCCGACGAGCCCTGGGACGCCGGGCAGCTCCCTGGCGCGTCGATCGCGGGCGCGCCGCCGAGCACCGTCTTCTCCCTGCCGCCGGGCAGCCCGACGGCCGTCGCGCTCGGCCTGCCCGCGCGTGTGCCGCCGCTCCCGCTGCCCGACGACCGTGCGCCCCTCGCCGCCGCGCGCGGCGCGCACAGCAGCGGCGACCCGCGGCGCGGCATCGCGTTGCTCGCGGGCCCCGCGGGTGACAGCGCGGGCGCCGACGCGCTCCTGCTCGGCTTCCTCGCCGAGCGCTCCGGCGACGCGCAGATCGGCGCGGACGCCTTCACCCGGATCGGGCTCGCCCACCGGTCCGCCGCCGCGCTCGCGCGCGCAGCGAACCTCGCCACCGACGTGGCCGCCGCCGCTGCGACGCCCGATCGGCGGCTCACCCTGCGCGCCCTCGCGCTCGCCGAGCTCGCCGTGCAGGAGTCCGCCCGCGAGGCTGGCGCCGCCCAAGGCGTCGCGCCCGCGGCCGCCGGGAACACCGCGCCCGCGGCCCCCGGGAACACCGCGGCGAGCCCGGCCGCCGCTCCTCCGGCCGGCGCTGCATCGGCCGCGCCGTCGCCGCCGCTCCAGCTCCCGCCGGCCGCCCTCGCGCGGCTGGCCCCGGTGACCGGCTGGGCCGTGCCGCCGCGCGCCGACGCCACGGCCGGCACGGCGACGCTCGAGATCCGGGCCAGGGCCGATCGCGATCTGCCGCTCCGCGTGCGGGTGCGGCGCGCGCTCGTCGATGCGCCGGAGGCGTCGCTCCTCATCACCGACGGCGCGCGCGCCGAGTTCCGGCTCGACCGCCCCGCGCCGGGCGCGATCGTGCTCGACGGCCTCTGCCGCGCGCTCGACCGCGAGGAGACGCCCTGTGCGTTCTCGATCGCGCTCGACGGCGAGCCGGTCGCGTGCTCCGCCGCGTCGGCGCCGATGGCGGACCGCTGCGTCGTGCAGGTGCCGCGGGGCAGCCACCGCATCGAGGCGCGGCCTCCGGCGGACCGGAGCGTCCTCGGCTGGATCCGCGCTACCGCGGCCGGCGCGGCGCAGCCCTTCTCTGGCCGCGTCCTCTCGACCTGGAACGACATCGACCCCGCGCGCCCCCTGGAGCTCGCGTTCGTCGGCCCGACCGTGGTGCGCATCCGCGCCCGCGCCGCCTACGAGTGCGCGTCGCCCCGCGTGCGCGCCGCGCCCGCGGACGGCGGGGATCCGGCCTGCCATCCCGAGGTCGCCGCGGCCACGCCGTCCGGCCAGCTGCGCTTCTCGGTGGCGCCGCTCGACGTTGACGGCGGCGAGGCCGGCAGCGGCGCGCCCGGCGAGGCCGGCAGCGGCGCGCCCCGCGCGCTGGAGGAGGGGACCATCGCGCTCGACGCCTCCGAGGACCGCGCCGCGCGCCGTCTGGGCGTCACGCGCGAGCCGTTCTTCTGGCTCGGCGGCGAGGTCGAGTCCCGCGTCGCCGTCCTCCCCGAGGGCCCGCACGTGCTGCGCGTCGCCTCGCCCGGCGGCAGGGCGCTGCTCCGCGTCGAGCTCGCCGTCGCGAGCGGCGCGCCCCGCCCCCGCGTGCCGCCGCCCGCGCCGCCGCCGCCGCCTGCGCCGCTCGCGCCCGCGGACGAGGCGCTCCGGCCGGCGCCCCCGGTGGGAGAGGATCCGGACGCGGGGCCGCTCACCGTCGGCGGCTACGCGCGCCTCGTCGACAGCGAGCTCGCCGAGGAGGACTTCCGCCTCCCGCTCCGCTTCCTGGAGCTCGGCGTCGACGCGCACCGCGAGCTGATCGAGCGGCGCGCCTGGATCGCGGCCGCGGGGTTCGGTCGCCTGCGCGACGGGCCGGCGAGCTTCGGCGCGGAGGCGCGCTTCGACCTGAGCTCGAGCGGCTGGGTCCCCGGCGGTTCGCTGAGCGGCCGCGTGGTGTTCCAGCCGGACGCCAGCGACGCGATGGGCGCCAGGGCGAGCGCGAGCGCGTTCTGGTCCATCCCGCTCGGCGGGCTAACGCTCTCGCCGTGGGCGGGCTTCACGTGGCTCGCGGTCGACGAGTCGCTGCGAGGCTTCACCGGCGCCGACAAGGACGTCTACACGCCGTACGGCGCCAAGCACGGCACCCAGGCCTCGCTCGGGGCGCGCCTGCGGTACCGGCCGTTCGTCGACGCGCTCGTCACGGCGGGCACGTCGCTGCGCCTGAGCCCGGTGCCGTCGACGCTCGACCGCATCGACGCGACGCTCGACCTCGACCTGCTCCCCGGCCGGGGGCTGTGGCCGTGGATCCAGCTCGGCTGGCTCGCGAGCTACGGGCCGGTGAACGAGACGCGCGACGAGGCTTTCCTGCGCGACGCGTTCACCGCGGGGCTCACGTTCTGGAGCTGGCTCGCGCGCGGACACCGCGTCTCGCTCGGCGCGGAAGGGACGTTCCTGTTCGACGTCCCGAGCCCAGCCGAGACCTCGCCGCGCGTCTCGGGGCTGGTCTTCGTCCGTTACGACTACACCGCCCGCCGCGGCCTCCGCGACTTCCCGCCGGCGTCGACGCCGTTCCGCGACCGGCAGGAGGAGGGGAGCGGGCGTATCGAGCGGGAGCGGCCGGCCGTCGAGCCCTCGTGGCAAGAGCCGTGAAGCAGGCTGCCCGGTCGGCGCCCGGGTGGTGACGATGAGCTGCGGGGCAGGAGAGCGGTCATGTCACGCTCAATTCGTGACGTGTCACGCTCGATCCGTGACATGTCACGCTCGAGCCGAGGCATGTCACGACGGACCGCTCTCTCGTCGCCGCCAGCGCTGCCGTGGAAATGCGCCTGATCTCGCTGGCCGAGGGCTGGCCCGACGATTGCTATTATCTCTAGGAGACGATCGCCAGGCAAGGTGATCCATCGCGCCTGACGACGGCTCGCCCGGTCGCACCGGCGACTCCACGCCATCCACCGCCCCTCCGCGCCTCGCGGCCGCGGCGGTGAGCACCTGCTCGGGAACGATGTCGAGGAGATGGATTCAAATCGAGGTGCTTGAACCATTCACGCGAGAGGACGGACGCCAAAGCATGAGTTCAACGATGCGACCCGCCCATTCGCGCCCTATATCATCGCTCGGTGCCTTGCGTCCGGCGTCCGTGGAGGGGCCCGAGAGCGGTGATGACCATGGTGAGACCACGCATCGTCGCCGCCCCGCTTCGATCTCCGCACCGCGGTCCTCGCGGCTCGGCGGCGCCCTCGCCGCGGCGTCGGCGCCCGCAGGCCGTGGAGTGAACGCGGCCCCTTCGATGCGTGGATAGATTGTTGATATCGCATCGCTTTTTCAGGAGGGGGCGGATCGCACAAGGTCTTTCTATGTCAACCAGCGCGCGCGGCGTGGCTGACGATGGGACGGCGCTGCGAGGAGCTTGATTTTCTTGTCACGAATGGCGAGCGGAGGCGTGACAGACCGGCTTCTGACGGTCATTCAACGAACCATCCACCCGCCAGGAGCTACATCAGGCGCGTAACGCGCTTCGTCGGGAGCGCGAATGACGGGCGAGGGATGCCCGCTTGTCCGAGGTGAACCATGAAGATTCATAAGATTGGCCTGGTCATCGGGTTGGCCGCGGCTGCGCTTGGCCTGGGCGTGTTGGGTAGGAGCGCGGGCCTCACCGCGAAGCTCGCGAGGCTCGGCGCGCCGGACGCGCCGCAGACGGCGGCGGCCACGGCCGCGGAGGCGGTCACCGGCGCCCGCGCCGACGGCTCGGCGCCGCGGTCTGCGGCGCCGAGCCTCCGCCTGGAGGGGCTGCTCGCCTCGCTGGAGGGCGCTGTCGCGCGGGAGCTCGACGCCTTCTGCGAGCGCGCGAACGTCGGGGCGGAGACGAAGCAAGCTGTCGCGCGCGTGCTCGGTGAGCACCGGAGGCACAGCCTCTCGTTCGTGGGCCACCCGCGCGGCGACTTCCTGATGGATCGGTTGAACCGGTTCACGCGAGCGCGCGTGATCGCGCTGCTCGATCCGGATCAGGAAAAGGCCTTCGACCAGTCGGAGCTGCCGGGCGCGCTCGGCGAGTAGGCGCCGCGCAGGGCCGAGCTCGGCTCCGCCTGCGGCGGGGGCGGCTGGCCGATATCGAGATCTCATCGAAGCGCCGGGCGCAAGGGCCCGGCGCACGGGACACGTGTTTTCTTCGTGCAACGACGAAATCCATTGAATCTAACCTAGGGGAAGAGAGATTGTCATGAGGCGTTCCAGTATTCTCGCAGCAGGTTGGTTGTTGGCGCTGGTGGGCGCTGGTTGCGACGGATGGCCGGGCCCACACGGGGACCCGACCGACAGGGTGTGGTGCTCCGTCAAGAAGACGCAATGCTCGGACTGGATCGTTAACCAGGACGGTATCCCGCAGGTTTGCCTCGCGGTCACCCGGGACGCGAACGGGGTCACCGCGCTCGTCCCGCAGGATCCTGAGGGGATCGGGCAAGCCAAGTGCTTCGATCCGAACCTGCAGACCCCGCAGGAGGCATGTGAGGTCGAGTGCCAGTGGCTGAACCCGGTGATGCAACCTCCTGTCACGAACGCGCAGGGGCAGGTGATCTCCGGCGCGCCGCGCTGCGTGGCGCAGGTCCTCGACGATCCGGCCAACCCGAACGACGGCGTGCAGCCGGGCGAATGCGTCGAGTCGAGCAGCCAGCCTCTCGAGTACGACAACGAGATCCCCGGGGCGCCGACGAGCCCGGATTTCTACGGCGACCTGGCCGGCTCCGGCTCCATGACGTTCGATGGGTCAACCCATGTCGTGCAGGTCACGGGAGGGTTGATCTCGCTGAAGACGCCCGATCCGACGTGCGCGAACAGCCCTGGCGTATGCCGCATGCGGGTGAACGCGGTCGAGGTTCACTACGATACCTTCTCGATCGACGGGCACGCCGTCAGCGGCTTGAAGGTGTTCCTCGTCGAGCCTCTCGACACCCTCGCCTTCCCGATCGAAGGGACATCGGAGGTGGCCTTCGTGATGCTGAGCGGCACGGTGCTGAACGCCACCGGCACGGTCGATGGAGAGAGGGTCAGCCTCAGGGTCCAGACCACGTCGGAGATCAACGGCACCTACGACTGGCAGACAGGGGCCATCACGCTCGGCATCGACTTCGCGGGAGCCCTCGCGGGACAGCCCGTGAGCGGGACCGCCTTGGTGACCACGGACCAGATCGGCAACCGGCCTCCGATCGCCGTCGCCGGGGCGGATCAGACCGTGGCGGCGACGGGCTCCTGCGAGGCGCTCGTGGCGCTCGACGGCAGCGCGACCGCGGACGGTAACGGCAACCTGAGCGAGCTGCTCTGGTCGACCGAGACCGCGACGCTCGGGTCCGGGCCGACCATCCAGGCGTCGCTCCCGATCGGGGAGCACCGCGTGAAGCTCACCGCGCTCGACGAGGCAGGCGCGTACACGTTCGACGAGCTGATCGTCACCGTGACGGACGAGACGCTGCCCGAGTTCGTGGCGCCGGCGGCGGCGGAGCAGGTGTGGAGCTGCGCGCCGGGTGCGAGCACGGTGACGCTGCCGGTGCCGCAGGCGGTGAGCCCGTGCAGCGGCGACGCGCCGGCTGTCACGGGGCAGGTGGTGTCGATCAACGGCGCTCCGGCCTCGCTGCCGGTCGTCGACGGGCACGTCTCGCTGCCGGCGGGCACGAGCGTCGTCGAGTGGACCGCCACCAACGACAACGGGTCGGTGACCATCACCCAAGAGGTACACGTCGCCTCCCAGCCGACGCTGTTCGCCACGAGCTCCCTCACGGTCGGCGACGCCGTCCAGGTCAACGCCGACGGCGGCGTGCGCGGCACCCTGATGAGCGTGGGCAGCAGCCCCACCACGCTCCGCAACGACGTCCGGCTCGGCGACGTCTTCAGCCTGCCCTCGGTGACGGTCATGGACCGGGGGGTGCTCGCGAGCCTGCACCACGGCGGGGCGTTCACGCTCGGCAACCAGGTCAGCATCGGCGCCATCGTCGCCGACTCGGACTTCCCGCAGCCCCAGATGCCCGTGCTGCCGGCCATCGGCACGGGGCCCGGCGTGACCGTCGAGCCGGATCAGACCGACTCCATCGCGCAGGGCAGCTACGGAAACGTGGTCGTCAGGTCGCGCGCGAAGCTGACCCTCGCGGCCGGCGTCACCACCATGGAGCGGCTGGAGCTCTCTCCGCAGGCTCAGCTCGTGGTCCCGAGCGACGGTAGCGCGCAGCTCTTCGTGCGCGACCAGCTCGTCTTCCAGGGCTCCGTCACCAGCGTGGGCCCCTCGGGCTCCACCGTCGCGACCCCGCTCTACCTCGGCTTCGCGGGCGCCGAGGGCAGGCTCTCCGCCGACTTCTGGGGGGTCGCCGTCGTACCGAACGGGCGGCTGCTCATCGAGAGCGCGAGCTCCCCCTCCTCGCCCTCCGCGCGCGGGCGCTTCTATGCCCAGTCGATCGATGTCCAGGCGGGCGTCCGCCTCAAGCACGACAGCGTCTTCTGCCAGTGATCCGCGCGGGAGAGCCGCAGGCGCGCAAGGCGCCTGCGGCTCTCCGCGTCCCCTTTCCCCCCCCGGCGCGGCCGTCGCCGCGCGCACGCCCTCGCAGTCGGCTCGAACGACAGATTGTAAGAGAGGATTTCATGTCAAAGCGATGGAATGTGATTGCGACCATGGTATGGGCCGCGGCCGGCGCAGGGTGTGACGGCGAGCTGCCCCCTCCTCCGCTCTCGCCGGAGCCCGACAAGGTCTACTGCCGCGCCGAAGTGACCGCTTGCGCCCGCGTGGGCAGGAACGCGCAGGGCGAGCTGGAGTGCCAGGAGATCGAGACCAACCCTGACGGCTCGGTGTTGTGGACCCCGCTGTTCGGGAAGAACGAACGCTGGACGTGCTTCGATCCAGGATCGGACACCCCCGAGAACGCGTGCAACGCGGACATGTGCGACAACCTGAATCCTGTGTTCACTCCCGCTCCCGCGCCGGGCCAGCTGGGCTGCCGGGCCTTCCCCCAGGCGGACGAGACCCATGGCGACGCCGTTCACCCCGGCGAGTGCGACCACTCCTTCGACCAGAGCAGCCAGCCGCTCAGCGCGATTCCCGGCCCGACGTTCAGCCCGGACTTCGATCTGGGCCTGGCGGGCACCGGGGAACTGACTGTCGGCGACGGGCTCAGCTTCGTGATGCTCGAGCGGGGGCACGTGTCGCTGAAAGCCCCGGACCCCACCTGCACGAACAGCCCGCTCCACGGGTGCCGTATCCGGATCAACGATCTGGAGGTCGAGTATGAAGATTTCGACTACGACGATCGGTCGATCGTCGACTTGACGGTGTTCACGGCGAAGCCCGTCGACTCCTTCGCGGCGTCGATCGACGGCACGCGCCTGTTCCTGTTCTCCATCCCTGCAGGCACGGAGTATCATGCGACAGGGCTCATCGACGGCGTCCGGTACACGCTCGTGCTGCACTCGGACAACGCTGTCACGGGGACGTACGACACGGAGACCGGAGAGGTCACGTTCAGCCTCCAGTTCAGCGGCGAGGCATTCGGCGCGAGCGTGGCGGGATCGCTGTTCGGTGGCACGAACGTTGTCTACAACCGTGCCCCCATCGCCCGCGCCGGTGAGGATCTGCAGGTCGCCGCGACCGACGCCTCGTGCGCGGCGGAGCTGGTCCTGGACGCCTCGGCGACCACGGATACGGACGGCGATCTGCTCCGGCTGCTCTGGTCGGAGGACGGGGCGACCATCGGAGCCGGCAGCTCGGCGCCGGTGAGCTTGCCGATCGGCCACCACGCCATCACGCTCGAGGCGTTCGACGCGGCGGGAGCTTACTCCTACGATAACCTGTCCATCACCGTGACGGACGAGACGCTGCCCGAGTTCGTGGCGCCGGCGGCGGCGGAGCAGGTGTGGAGCTGCGCGCCGGGCGCGAGCACGGTGACGCTGCCGGTGCCGCAGGCGGTGAGCCCGTGCAACGGCGACGCGCCGGTGGTCACGGGGCAGGTGGTGTCGATCAACGGCGCTCCGGCCTCGCTGCCGGTCGTCGACGGGCACGTCTCGCTGCCGGCGGGCACGAGCGTCGTCGAGTGGACCGCCACCAACGACAACGGGTCGGTGACCATCACCCAAGAGGTACACGTCGCCTCCCAGCCGACGCTGTTCGCCACGAGCTCCCTCACGGTCGGCGACGCCGTCCAGGTCAACGCCGACGGCGGCGTGCGCGGCACCCTGATGAGCGTGGGCAGCAGCCCCACCACGCTCCGCAACGACGTCCGGCTCGGCGACGTCTTCAGCCTGCCCTCGGTGACGGTCATGGACCGGGGGGTGCTGGCGAGCCTGCACCACGGCGGGGCGTTCACGCTCGGCAACCAGGTCAGCATCGGCGCCGTCGTCGCCGACTCGGACTTCCCGCAGCCCCAGATGCCCGTGCTGCCGGCCATCGGCACGGGGCCCGGCGTGACCGTCGAGCCGGATCAGACCGACGCCATCGCGCAGGGCAGCTACGGAAACGTGGTCGTCAGGTCGCGCGCGAAGCTGACCCTCGCGGCCGGCGTCACCACCATGGAGCGGCTGGAGCTCTCTCCGCAGGCCCAGCTCGTGGTCCCGAGCGACGGCAGCGCGCAGCTCTTCGTGCGTGACCAGCTCGTCTTCCAGGGCTCCGTCACCAGCGTCGGCCCCTCGGGCTCCAACGTTGCGGCCCCGCTCTACCTCGGCTTCGCCGGCGTCGAGGGCAGGCTCTCCGCCGACTTCTGGGGGGTCGCCGTCGTGCCGAACGGGCGGCTGCTCATCGAGACCGCGAGCTCACCCACCTCGCCCTCCGCGCGCGGGCGCTTCTATGCCAAGTCGATCGATGTCCAGGCGGGCGTCCGCCTCAAGCACGACAGCGTCTTCTGCAGCGCGCCCTGAGACGCGCGCGTCAGGATGGCGGCGCCGCGCGGCCGGCGCAGCGCTCATGACCCGAGGCGACCCGCGCGCCAGGATTCCTATCCTGGCGCAGCGCCGACCTGCCGCCACGATTCCATCGGACTCCACGGCCGCGCGAATCTCTGCGAGCCCCGTCGCCGTGGGACACCTCGCCCTCTACCGCGCGTGCGACGAATACTCGACATAACACTCGACACGAAATCAATACAACCCCCTCGCATTGACCCGCGATCTGCGGTGAGCTACGTTCGGCCCATTATGCGTCGAACCATGATATTGGGCACTGCAGTCGCATTCAGCGTGCTGCTCGGCGCTGGCTGTTCTGAGGTCGAATGGGAGGGAGGCGTCACGTCGCTCTCCGCGCACTTTCGTTATCACATGCGCGAAGACGATACGCACGTGTGTAGCGACATCCACTCGGCCCTCGAGCGACACTTGCAAGTGATGACGGCGGAGCTCGGGATCGACTGGCCAGAGGATGCCGTGATCGACTACTACAAGTTCCGGGACGTACAGGACTCCAGGGCGCACTCCGGGTGCGGGGGCTCGATCGCTTCGTGCTACTCGGACGACGGGCTCAGGTCGCCCTTCGCGATGGACCCGCACGAGCTGATACACGCCTACACGATGTCGCAGTGGGGCGACAGCGCGTCGCTGCTTCGAGAGGGGATCGCGGTGGCGCTCTCGTGCCGGCCATGGGGACGTGTCGGCCAGGGGTTGGCCTGGCAGGACGCCTTCGCAGGGACCGAGGTGGTCGACGACTCCAGCTACCTGCTCGCCGGCGCGCTGGTGACGCGCCTGCTCAGCGAGCACGGCGGCATGTCCAAGTTCCGGCAGCTTCATCAGAGCGTCCCGCGCTTTAGCCCGCCCGAGTACTTCGCGTCCGCGTTCCAGCGTGTCTACGGCGTCGACATCGATACCGTCTGGTCGGCCTTGTTCGCGGGCGTGCAGATCCCTACCTGCCTCCCCATCTGGGCCTGCGCGGCCGGCGAGCTCTCGGAGACCGACCTGGTCGGGCCGACCTGCGCGGGGACTGGAGAGCGCGTCTTCAGCACGGACACGCCGAGCGTGCTCCTCACGGAGGGACCGCCGCTGCGCGCCATCTCGTGCGATCGAGGCGGCCGCGAGGTGTTCCTGGGCGGCGAGGATCCCGTCTTCGGGACGGTTCGAGGGCAGCACTTCTGGCCTGCGCTCGGGGAGCGGTTCGCGCTCACGCGGATCGGAGAAATGAACGATATCGCTGCGCTCGCGGAGCCCACGCGCACGGAGCTCCGCGCGATCGAGGCGTGGTCCAGCCCGACCTGCGGCGAGCCCGAGGCCGTCCGGTTGCCCTCCGACGCGATGAGCACGTTCGTGCTGCCGGAGGCCGGGCAGAGGGTGCGCGTGCTCGCCGACGGCGAGCGGCAGCTCGGCGCGATCACCGACGGCGGCGTGGCGGCGTTCTGCGAGGACTGTGACGCCGGCTGCGTGGACGTGATCGGCTTCACGACGCTTCCGCGGCTGGACAGCGCCGTGCTCGAGATGCGCGCGCCGCTCGGGCTCGGCGCCTTGCGCGTGCACCCCCTTCCTTGACCTCGGACAGGAGGCGTCGCGCCGGGCGCGCGCGGGGGTTCAACGCATGCAGATGACGCCGCCCTCCCGCGGACGACGGATCACGGTGGTCGGGAGGCCGGGAGAGGTGTCGCGGGAGAGGTGCTGATCGTCATGAATCGAGATGTGCTCTGCGGTGTCGCGGCGACGCTCCTCGCGCTGCCCGGCTGTGATTCTTACGCCGTCGATTGGGACGGCGGGATGACGTCGAGCTCCGCGCATTTCCGCTACCACGCGCGCGAGGGGGACGAGCACGCCTGCAGCGACGTCCACGCCGCCCTCGAGCGGCACCTCCAGCGGATGACCTCGGAGCTGGAGATCGAGTGGCCGGACGACGCCGTCATCGATTACTACAAATTCCTTGACCAGAGCGATTTCAATGAGCACTCAGGGTGCCCGAACGGGAGCAGCGGGTGTTACTACCGCGGTGAGGTCCGCGCGACGCGCCCGTTCGAGCCTCACGAGCTGATCCATGCGTACGTGGGCCCGCGCTGGGGGCAGAGCGCGCCGGTGCTCAACGAGGGCCTCGCCGTGGCGCTCTCGTGCTCCCCGTGGGGCCACGCCCAGCGGACACGGAGCTGGCAGGAGGTGTTCGACGAGGCGAACGACAGCGGCTTCGCCTACGTCCTCGCGGGGGCGCTGGTGACTCACCTGCTCGACGAGCACGGCGGCGTGTCGAAGTTCCGGGAGCTCTACCAGAGCCTCTCGCCCTCGACCCCGGCCCTGTATTTCCCGCAAAAGTTCAAGGCGGTCTACGGCGTCGACCTGGAGACCGTCTGGTCGACCTTGCTCGGCCGCCAGCGCATCCCCATCTGCCGCCCTGTCTGGGCCTGCGCGGCCGACGAGCTTTCGGCGAGCGATGAGGTGGGGCCGACCTGCGCGGGCTCCGGCGAGCGCGTCTTCAGCACGGAGACGCCGATCAGGCTGGTCACGGAGGGATTGCGGCTGCGCGCGATGGCGTGCGACGGCAGCGGACGCGAGGTGCTCCTGAGCGGCGGGGATCCCAGCCTCGGCGCGGTTCGAGGGGAGCACTGGATGCCGGCGCTCGGGGAGCGGTTCGCGCTCACGCGGATCGGAGAGGGGCGCGACATCGAGTGGTCCATGGTGCCCACGCGCACGGAGGTCCATGCGACGGCGGCGTGGTCCGCGGCGATGTGCGCCGAGCCCGAGGTCATCCGGCTCCGGCCGGACACCATGAGCACCTTCGTCATGCCGGAGGCCGGCCAGATCTTGCGGCTGGCAGCGGATCGAGACGAGCAGTTCCAGGTGGTCGCCAACGGCATGGTGCTTTGCCGCGGCTGCGAGGAAGGCTGCGCCGACGTGCAGAGCTTCGCGCTGCTCCCCAGGGACAGCGTGCTGGAGAGGCGCTTTCCCAGCCAGCTCGGCGTGCTGGAGATCTCGCCCAACCCCTGAGCCGGCACCGCCCGCGCCCCGGTCGCCGTCCAGCGCTTCGTCCCACACGCCCTTCCCGGCATCCTAGCGGCGCGCGGCTCCTGCCTAGAACAACGGCGTCCCAAGGCGGGAAGATGATCATGGTTTTCTTCGCGCCTTCCCGCCTTCATGGTCAAATTTGACCATTACCCTCGCCTGTCTAGCGGCTGAGCCCGTATCCCACGAACCTGCTCCCCGCGATAAGACCTCGGAAAACACGCGCCTGACGGACAGCGAGGGCGATGGCGGCGCGACGACATCGCGCCCGGGTCTCGCGCAGCGTCGCGGCGGGCTCATCGCCTTCGGACATGATAACACTCGATCCATCATCCGGGAGGCTTTGCATGTTGACACTTGACCGGAAACGCCCCGCGCCTTCCGTGCGCTCTCCCCTCCAGATGTCCGAATCTCGGGATCAGACGTCGGCGCCGACGAGCCCGCTCTGGTCTCGGTCGGCCTCGTCCAGAGGTGTCCGGGCCACGGCCCGGCACGGTGCCCAGCTCGACTTCGCCCGTATCGCCATCACGCGACCACCGATCCTGCGCAAGCCGGCCGTCAGCTCGCCGGGTGACCCGTACGAGCGCGACGCGGACGATGCGGCCGACAAGGTGATGCGCATGGCCGAGCCGGCGCCGATCGGCGCGGCGCCGGCCGTGGTTCAGCGCCGGTGCGCGACCTGCGAAGGCGAGGAGGAAAGCGTGGTCCAGCGCGAGCGCGCGCCGTCGCTCGAGCCCGGCGCGGAGCTCGACGTGGAGTCCGCCGTGCGCGCCGCCAGGCGAGGTGGAGAGCCGCTGCCGGGCGCGCTCCGCTCGTATTTCGAGCCGCGCTTCGGGCACGACCTTGGCAACGTACGGGTACACGCCGGGGGCGAGGCGGCAGACGCGGCCCGCGCGGTGCAGGCGCGGGCGTACACGGTGGGCGGCGACATCGTCTTTGGCGCCGGCCAGTATGCCCCCGGCACGGAGGCGGGGAAGCGGCTCCTGGCGCACGAGCTCGCGCACGTCGTGCAGCAGCGCGCCGCGCCTGCCGGATCCGCTGGCCTGCTCCAGCGGCAGCCGGCCGAGGGCCCGTCGCCGGGCTGCGGGCCGCGCTTCAAGCGGCGATTTCGAGGGAAGGTCAACGCAGAGCAGCCCGAATCGCACCGCGGCGTCCCGCGCATGTACTACGCGACGACCCAGCAGGACGAGAAGGTCCCAGGCCGTCCGGTCGAGCCGCTCATCGCGGGAACGGAGCTCGACGCCGGGGAGACCGGCGGCTACGGGGGGCTGTGGCGGTCGGTCTGCTCTAAGACGTCGACCTTGCCCGCCCAGATCCTCTGGGTCCTGGACGAGTATGTCTCGAACCTGGACGCGCAGCGGACACGCGAGGCGGAGGCCGCTGCTGAAGCCGGAGCGGTGCAGGCTCCCGATGCGTCGAACGAGCCTGCGGACGGAGCGGACCTCCTCGCCCGGCCGGCGAGCGAGATCATGAAGGACAGCAGCTACATCGACAACCGCATGAAGTCGGTGAGCTTCTACGCCGGTGAGCTGGCGGTCATCGATTACGAGGACGGGAGCCAGCTCAGGGTGGGGCTGGTACCCCGGCACATCAAGGCTCCCATCGAAGGCGTCGACTATCGCACCCCCCGCTCGGAGCACATCCTTGTCTCGTCCAGTGAGCGGGGAAAGATGGGCTATATCCCGCGCGGGCGGGAAGCTCTCCTCCACCTGCCGGACAGCATGACCGCGGGAGAGGCGATCGAGGCCTTGAACCGCACCGTCACCTTCAAGCGCGATCCCGCCAGCAAGCGCATCGTCCCGACGCAGATCAACGACCTCACCGCCCCGCGGCTCTGCCAGGCGCTCAGGGAGGCCGAGGCGGAGTTCGTCAGGGACTTCGATGCGTTCGCGTCCGGTGGCGAGAAGATCAGCAAGAAGGCCGAGCTGATCTTGCACATCGCGTCGCTCCTGCCGGGCGGCGGCGCCGTCGCCAGAAGGCTGGAGGCCAGCGCTGCCAGCAAGGCGGCGTCGAAGGCGGGCGAAAGCCTGGTGGCGAGGCTGGCAAAGAGATTGACCGATGCGCTCCCGGGCGGCGGAGCGCTCGTGGAGATCCTCGAGGACGGTGTATACCTGGGGTCGGTGCAGGTCAGCCGTACGGGGACGACCCTCGCCGTCCGGTATATCTTCATCGAGAACGTCGGCAGGGTCGCCAACCAGGGCAAGATGATGCAGATCGCCCTGGAGGGCGCCGCCGTTCAGGTCGCCAGGGAGGCTGGCCTCAAGGAGGCCCGTGTCATTGTCGAGCTCGTCGTCAACGCCAAATGGGCCGCCTACCTCGAGTCCATCGGGTACACAAGGTCCGTGCTCACCAAGGTTGGCAGCGTGGGCTTCGAGGCCGTGTACCTGAAGGTCCTGAAGGTCGTCGAGTAGGAGGCCCTCGGGATCACCCGCTGGGCTACAAGTCCGGGAGATCGATCTTTTCGAGCTCGAGGAGCAGCGCGAGGTTCGCGGGATCGGTGCGCGACGGCGCGAAGCCGATCCACCGGAGGCCGCTGGCCCTCGCCTTTTCCCAAGTCGCGCGGCATGCCGCGAACCAGTCACGGACGAGCTCGTCGTGGCTATCTCGGAACTCTTCCGGCCGGTACATCATGGATCGACAGGACTGGAGCATGATGAGCGTCTTGAGCGTCGACAATTCGACGTCGCGCGGCCTCTCATCCGACCAGACCAGCATCCCCTTGGTCAGCTCGTAGCTCACCCTCGCCACCGGATCCTCCGTGAGCGCCTCGATCTTCGCCCGGTCGGCGGGCGGGAATAGATCGTTCGAGTCACTGTCAGTCGGGTCGTTCATTCGACGAGCGTACACAGCAGTCAATACCTCGTCCAGGAGCAGCCGCGTGGCACGGGTTATGCCAGATCATGCTAGCAGCCCGTGCACCCCGGCAAGATTTTCCGGAACGAACGAGGCGGCTCTTCCGGAACCAACGCCGGACACGCTCACGCAACGCACCGCGCGGATGCTAGAGGCCAGGATGGGTCGACGCTGACGCGAAGAGGTGGTAGACGCACGGGTCCCAGGAGTGCACCATGGCGCCGACACGTACGCGAAAAGTGAGTCTCTGCGGCAAGGAGCTGCACGGCCTGCAGCACATCTGCGCGTTCTTTGATTCGCGCAAGGAGATGTACGACGTCCTCAATCCGTACTTCCAGGAAGGAATCGATACCGGCGACGAGGTGGTGACCATCCTCGAGTCGAGCGTTCACGACGACCATGTGAATCGGATGCAACAGGGCGGCGTGCCCGTGCAGGATGCGATTCAGCGTGGCCAGCTCAAGGTCGTGCCCTCCGAGGAGACGTACATCCAGGACAACGTGTTCGTCGTGGACCGCATGTACGCGACCGTCGAGGGCGTGCTCAAGGGCGCAGCCGAAGGCGAGTTCAAGTCCGTTCGCACCTGCGGCGACATGGAATGGGCGCTGAAGAACCTGCCGGGCACCGAGGAGCTGATGGTCTACGAAGCAAAGCTGAACACGTTGACGCACGAGCACGACTGCACGCTTCTTTGCTGCTACGACGTCAATCGCTTCAGCGGCCGGGTGATCGCCGATGTGCTCGCCACGCACTCGCACGTGATCATCGGCGGCCACGTACACGAGAATCCGTACTACCTCGACCCGGTGACGTTCCTGCGGAAGCTCGCGCTGCGTCGGGCCCCGGTGTCTCTCACGAACGAAGGCTGACCGTCACGCCTTCGGCAGGTCCGCGTCACGCGGCAGGCGCTCGTGGTCGCGGGTCATTGGCCGGCAGGCGGCTGCCAGAGCTCTACCTTGTTTCCTTCTGGATCGATGACCCAGGCAAACTTCCCGTACTCGGAATCGTCGATCTTCTCGAGGACGTTGCAGCCTTCTTCGCGCAAGACCTTGACGAGGGCGTGGAGATCCTCGACCCGGTAATTGACCATGAACGTCGCGGTGCTGGGCGCAAACTGGTCGCTCTGCGCCGGAGCAATGGACCAGGCGGTCGTTCCGGCGACCGGCTTGCCTTCGCCGTCGGTCCAGGTAAAAGCCGCGCCGCCCCATTCCTGGACATCGATCCCGAGGTGACGCTTGTACCAGGCCTGTAGCGCCGGAGCGTCTTTGGCTTTGAAGAAGATGCCGCCAATGCCAGTGACTCGCTTCATGGAACCTCCGAGGACGGTTTGTGGTGAGGGAGAGCGTGTTTTCTGCTACCTGACGCCCGCGTCGAGCCGCGCCGCGGAGCGGCGTCGGCTTGAACGATCTGCTGGCTATCACTCCATGGGTTGGCGGATGATGGTCTTCCACCTGGCCGGATCGGCGCGGCGTATGTCGCTCAGATACACCTCATGGTGCTTTCCTGCAAGCGCCGAGCGCGCACAAATGAAATCATGGACTCGCTGAATGGTCGGCCCTTCTTCGGTGAAGGGGCCGATGTGAAGTATCTGAGCGCATGATCCTTCGGTGAAGCTCTCCAGCCTGAGCGCGCCTACCGCGGGGAGCGCCTTCTTTCGCCTCACCTCCACCATGGCCGCCCGGATCACCGCCTCCTCCACGAAATGAGGCTGCATGATCATCATCGTCCATTTCCACCTCGACCTGTCGTTCGAGGTGAAGACGGACATGTCATCAGACCACCAAAGGCCTTCGAGAGGCATGACCGCATAGTCGACCCCTCGCGCCCCCTTCTTTATCATGAACTTCGTCGTGTAGGCAACGGAGAACAGCGCTTCCACCGCCTCGGCGTACGCCTGTGATGTGTTGGGGTCGCCCTCGCCGTCGATCATGAGGAACTGCAATGTTGGCACTTCGACCTGGACCACCTCCTTCGCGGATGCCTGGTAGAGGTGTTTGAGCTCCCTCTTGAGATCAACCTTCGACACGAATGCACCTGATGATGGCCAGCGCGTTGCCGCAGAAATAGACAATGGCGTCGGCGGCTTCCCGGTGAGCCGCTCTCTCGACGTCGCTCATGGTGCAGGGAGCTTACCGCAACTTCGGCCGGGTCACGAGCCGGGCCCGCCTCGGCGCGGGTCCTGGGCGAGGGGCCTTGGCTCGCGGCGACCCCGGTCCTTGGTCCGCTGCCGGCGACGCCCGGCCTGCAGGTCACGCAGACCGACCGGCGCTTGCACCGCCGCGTCCGCGGCTCACTCCGAGCCCGCGACTCCGGCGAGGATCAGGTCGATCCCGGCGAGGAACTCTTCGCGGTCGTCGTGGCCGGGGAGGTGGGCGGCGACGTTTCGCGTGAACGGGTACTCACGGGCGTCGAGCTCGCGCCAGCGCGCCGCTGCCGCCTCGAGGACGTCGACGCGGTTCGTCGACGGCCCGAGCTCGCGGCGCGCGAACTGGCTCGCCGTGGCGTTCTGGATGCTCACGCCGATGACGTAGCCGAGCAGCGTCGACGCCGCGGTGAACTGGGCCCTCCCGCGGACGCCCAGCGCCTCGACTTGACGGCCGAGGCGCTCGTAGATCCGCAGCATCGGCGTCTCCCACGGAGCGCGCGAGAGCTGCGCACCCACCCACGGATGCGCCTCGATCGCGTCGAACACGCCGAGCGCGACGCGATGGATCGCCTCGCGCGGCTCGGGCGAGCCGCGCACTGCGCCCATCGTGCGCGCGATCACGGCGTCGGCCGCGGCGACGAGGAGCTCGCTCTTGTTCGTGACGTGCCAGTAGATCGCGCCCGAGCCCGTCGCCAGGCTCGTCGCGAGCGCGCGGAACGTCAGCCCCTCCTCACCGTCCGCGTCCAGCAGCGCGATCGCCGCCTCGACGATCCGCTCGCGCGAGAGCGCATCCTCGCGGCGCTTCTCGCGGTCCGGCCCTCGCGTCGCCTTCTTCGCCAAGGCTCCATCTTGACAGGTCTGGAACGGCGCTCCAAGTAAATGAATGGAACGATGTTCCAGAATGAAGGCCGAGAGGGATCACGATGACTTCTATCTCCATCATTGGCGCCGGACCGGGCGGGCTCACCCTCGCGCGCGTCCTCCACGTCCACGGGATCCGGGCGACCGTGTACGAGGCGGACGCCTCCGCCAAGGCGCGTACCCAGGGCGGGATGCTCGACATCCACGACTACAACGGCCAGCTCGCGCTCAAGGCCGCCGGCCTCTTCGACGAGTTCCGCCGCATCGTCCACGAAGGCGGCGAGGCGATGCGCATTGTCGATCCGCAGGGCACCGTCCTCCTCGACCAGCCGGACGACGGCACCGGCGTTCGCCCCGAGGTGCTCCGCGGCGACCTCCGCCGCATCCTCCTCGACTCGCTCCCGCCTGGCACCGTGCAATGGGGCCGCAAGCTCACGGGCGTGCGTGCGCTCGGCGACGGAGAGCACGAGCTCACCTTCGCGGACGGGTCGACCGTGACCACCGGCCTCCTCGTCGGCGCCGACGGCGCGTGGTCGAAGGTTCGGCCGCTCCTCTCCGACGTGAAGCCCGAATACATCGGCACCGCTTACATCGAGACGTACCTGCTCGACCCCGACGCGCGGCATGCCGCCAGCGCCAAGCTCGTCGGCGGGGGCGCGTTCTACGCGCTCACGCCCGGCAAAGGCATCCTCACGCACCGTGAGACGAACGGCGTCCTCCACACCTACGTCGCGCTCACGAAGCCAAAGGCGTGGATCGAGGGCATCGACTTCACCGACCCGAAGGCGGCGCGGGCGCGCGTCGCCGCGGAGTTCGAGGGCTGGGCTCCGGCCCTGACCGCGCTCATCACCGACGGCGAGACCGATCCGGTCCCGCGCATGATCCACAAGCTCCCCGTCGGGCATCGCTGGGATCGCGTGCCCGGCGTGACGCTCCTCGGCGACGCAGCGCACCTGAGCCCGCCCGACGGGGAAGGCGCAAACCTCGCGATGTACGACGGCGCGGAGCTCGGCAAGGCCATCGCCGCGCACCCGAATGACCTCGAAGCCGCGCTCGCCAAATACGAAGAAGAGATGTTCGCTCGTGGAGCGAAGGCCGCCGCCGAAGCCGCGGCGACCTTCGAGCTTTGCTTCGGCGAAACCGCCCCGCACGGCATCATCGCCTTTCTGTCGGGCGGGGAAGCGCTGTCGAGCGGCTGAGACGTGTGGCTGCCGTCGAGGCGCTGCTCGTGCTACGGCCGCACGTCGGTGAGCGGCGGCGCCGTCCGCGATGCAGGAGAACTGCACGTTCCGCGAGCTGTGGTGGTCATGCATCTGCCCAGATCACACGGCCATCGTAGGGCGTCATGAGCCGATCGGCGGTGACGAGCTGGATGTCCTCGACCTGGGCCTGCGCGACCAGGATCCGATCAAATGGATCCTTGTGATGCGGGGGAAGTCCGGCGACCTGGAGGGTGTGCCGTTGCTCGATGGGCAGAGAAAGGTGACCGAGGGCGGCCATGCGGGAAGGAATGTATTCGGCAGGCGGGATGGGAAGGGAGAGCTTTCCGAGCGCGTGCTTGATGACAATTTCCCATGCTGTCGCTGCCGAGATGTAGACGTCAGTGCCTTCTGCGACGAGCATCTCTACGACGTCGCGCCTGATCCTCTCGGGGTCGGCGACGAGTCAGAGCCAGCAGTGTGTGTCGAGCAGCACCCTCATGTCTCGCCATCGAACGCTCGCTGTAGGTCCTCCGGCAGCGGCGCGTCGAAGTCGTCGGCGATCTGGACCGCACCCCGATCCATGCCAAGCGCTGCCCGCTTGTCGCGTGGCGCAGCCTTCTGCGGGGCGGTGATGAGGACGATCACCTCCGCTGGACCTTCTGGAAGGTCTGCGGGCACCTGTAGTTCCACCCGACGGTCTGCGGGGATGACGATGGGGATCTTGGCGGCTTGCACGGTGCTTCCTCCTGTTCCGTTACCGGCGATCTCAGTCTAGCGTCAGAGCTCCCCGGCGTCACGCGCGATGCCCGAGGCGGGCCGCCCGGTGTGCGCGGCCCGGGCGGACACGTCCGGCGGGCGCCGGCTCGACCCGGCGTGATGTGCCGGAACCTGCGCCTGAACGACCGTACCCCGGTCTTTGCCCGCCCAACGCCTTGCCGGTCACCCGCGGGCGCTTCGCGCCTGTCGGGTGCAGCGGCGGGTTGGGCCGCTCCTTCATTCTCGTGCGCTTTTACCTCACGCTCGACTGACATCGAAGGCCGCGCACGGCACGTACGACGCACCCGCTCACCCTGTCATGGTCTGGCACATCTTGGCGCCCCGTATGACGCGCTGATCGCTCCGGCCACGCGCAGGGCGGTGCATTCGGCGCCGAGCGCGCCTCGGAGCTCGTTGGCCCAGCCATTGTATGCCCCCTTCGATGCGTGGATAACCCATCCCTCTTCGGGGACGGTGGCGGATCGCGTGAGGGGTCGTCTGCCCCTCGCGACGAGCATGGATCCAGCGCTTGATATCATCGTACAATTTTGCTCCATTGTCGCGAATTCTTAATGTCCTTATTCGAGGTTGACGGAGATGAAAGGAACAGTCCGAAAACTCGGCTCGTTGTGGTCCATGACCTGTGCTCCGGCCGTCGTGCCGAGCTTCTCGCGCACCTTGCTCACGCTGCACGCCGGGCTCGCGATTGCGCTCTCCGCCTGCGGAGGTGATGGGGAGTGTACTGCATTCAATTACTATGGCTACGCGGTTCGGGCCGACCTCGGCTGCCCTTCGACTCAGGAGGTGGAGGAGGTCATGCAGCCGCGTATCGAGCGCGATAAAACAATCGATGACATGGTAATCGAGAATTCCCCGGGGGAGATTCGCACGGAGCCATGGACGGTTTGTTGGTACCGGATCGAGGGCTCTCCTCTCGAGTTCGACTGCGCCGATGAAGAGAGCGCTGTGACGGACGACAGCCTGCTGTCCAGAGCGCTGCGCCTCGCCCGGGTTCAAGGGACGGGACGCGACGATCTCTGGGCGGACAATACGCCATCGTCGGACGGGCGAGCTGATTATCCGATCGCGTGCGACGCGGAGGGGTTGCTCTATGCCCACACGATCGTTCACGATGTGACGAGCCAGGATGCCGCCCTGGCCACGATGCCCGCCGATTGCCCCGCTGCTCTGACTGAAGAACAGGTGAAGGAGGTGAACGTGCACGACCCTTCCGCGGCCGATGAGACGCGCCAGTGGAACGCTGCAGGCGAAAGGCTCTCTGGGCTGGTGGGGCGCGACTTCTACCCGGCGCGGCTCGAATGCACTTACAAGGCGGTCGTGCATTATGCCTGCAGCGATTCTGGCCTTGGTTGGCCGATCGGCCCCGATTGACGAGGTGGAGCGCTCGGGGGCTCCAAGCCGATGTCGTACGAGGGACGACTGCGGACGGTCAGGGGCCTGCGGACCGAATTCACATGCACCGCCGCAGACTGGGCAGTATCTCGAGCTGCATATCGACATAAATCAGTTCGTGGCGCGAGGCTCTGGGCGGCGTGTAAAGACCGAGCAAAGCGCAATGCTTTTTTCTTTGCTCCGAAGCGCGCGCCGGGTCTACCATGCGACGGAGCATCAGCACCATGCGCGCGCCCTTCCTTCAGACGCTCGCCCTCGTCCCTGCCTTTGCGCTCGTCGCTTGCGGCGCGCGCACCAGCCTGCTGGAGCTCGATACTCTGGGCGAGGGGGGCGCGTCGTCAGCGTCGTCGTCGTCCTCTGCATCAGCCAGCGGCACCGGCGCCGGCGTGCCCTGCTCCGAGGAGCTCTGCAACGGCGTCGACGACGACTGCGACGGTCAGATCGACGAAGAGAGCCCCATTTCCGGCGCCGCTTGCCTCACGGGACTGACGGGTCCTTGCGCGAACGGAAGGGTCTTTTGTGTGGGCGGCGCGCTCGCTTGCATCCCCGATATAGAGCCGGTGCCCGAGTTGTGCGGCGATGAAGTCGACAACGACTGTGACGGCAGGATCGACGAGGGCTGCGCGCCAACGACAAACGGCTGCAGTGACGGCACGCGCGAGGCGTTCATCGAGGAGGACCTCTATCCGTTGATCGCCGGGTGCGCAGGCGGCTTCACCGTACCGGGTATCTTGATCGATCCATTACCCCAGTGTGGGTTCGGCGGCGGCAACACCGGCCAAAACCCGGCGGGCCTCGGCTGCAGCGCCAGCGACCTGTGCGCGAGAGGTTTTCATGTCTGCAAGGGCGCGGATGACGTCGCTCTCCATTCGCCTACCGGCTGCGACGGCGCGGTGGCCGAGCCCGGCCTGTTCTTCGCGACGCGCCAGGGGAGCACCGGCTGTGCGTATTGCACTCTGGGGGACAACAAGGACCCGGATGTGTGTACCGGAGCGAGCTGCGCCCGCGGTTGCGCCACCTCAAGCATCACGGCGAACGACCTCTTTGGGTGCGGCTCCGTCGGCAGAAGGCCACCCATTTGCGGCGTGCTCGACCGCACCTCGGGCGATCTCTGCGAAGCCCTCAAAGGGCCCTGGGACTGCGGGGGCGACGGCTATGACGAGTCCAATCAAGTCATAAAGCCTGGAGCAACGGGCGGCGGCGTGCTCTGCTGCGCCGATTGAGATCGGTTGCTCCGAGCCCGCTCGGGGGGGAGGCACGTCGTCATCGTGGTGTCGCAGCCGTAGATCGCACGATCGTACTCCGGCCCTTCGTCGCCCGCAGGCTGTCGAGCTCCAGGCGGCCGAGATCCTTCAAGGGGAGAGGATGAGCACCTTGACCTGGCTCGGCACGATCCGCATTCCGGGGCAGTTCGTGGAGTTCTGCAGGCTCATGCTGGTCAGCCGGGTGGCCGGCATGCCGCCGACGAGGCAGGTGAACGCGGCGGTGATGTGGCGGGAAGGCCCCATGACCGAGCCGGACGCGACCCCCAGGGCGACGCCGGGCTGATCGCCGACGGAGATGAGCTGCGTCGTCAGCAGGTTATGCGCGGGCGCGCACATGAACAGCACGTTGTACGCGGCTGGCGCGCTCACCGGGCCAAAGGACATGTTCGGATAAGGGATCGGGACAGGCACCGGCGGGGTGAGGCACACGTCCGGAAACCCCAGGTTCATCCCGCCCATCTGCGTGTTCGCGAACATGATGCCTCCTCAACCCAGGTGGATCTGCTCGCCGTCGATCTTGACGAGCTCCTGCGCTGTCACCAGCGTGTTCTCGCCGCGCAGGCTCATCGTCTTCTTCGCGACGTAATCGATCCGCTCGGCCCGGAGCTGCTCGCTCTCCTCGATGGTACGGTAGGAGCGCTTCACCCGCTGCGAGAGCCGCTCCAGCACGGAGTCGAGGCTCCCGGCAAGGACCTTGGCCTTGCTGATCTCCGCGCGAAGGAGCGTCCCGACGAACGAGAGGCTCTGCAGCGCGATGTTTCCGTCGACGGCGTTCACCGAGAGGCCCGCCGAGACCACCGCCACTTCCTTGGCCGAGACCAGGCCGATGCCGTCCTGCGCGGCGACGCCGAGGCGACCGGCAGGCAGCTTGATGTTCAGGTCGCCGTCCGCGACGATGCTCCCGGGCGCGCCGTCCTCCCGCTCCAGCACGGAGAGCACGTAGCAACGCCCGTCGCTCGCCACGGCAACGAGCACGAGGTCGCCCGCCTCGGGCTCCAGGAGGCACCCCTTGGCGCGCTTCGCCCTGAATTCGCCCGCGTCGGTCTCCACGACGAGCGCCGCGCCGTCGGCGCGCGCCACGGTGCCGAACTCCTGAGTGACCAGAGCCCTCGGCTCCTGCTTTCTCGCCAGACTGCGCATGATTCCCTCGTCAACGTGTAGACGTCTCGACACCCACGGCCGGAGGCTCCGAGCTCCCCCGGCTGCCGCCCAAAACCCGTGATTGCCACTGCTCCGCCTCGGCGAGATCCGCGTCGTCGCCGAGGGCGGCAGCCCGGCTGGACCACACGGCCCCTTCGTCCTTGATCCGATGGAGGCGCGCCCGAAACAGGGTCGCCCTCGAGAAGTCGCCGGCCGAGACGTCGGCGTGGGACAGGTCGGCGTACGTCAGGTTGGCGCCGTTCCAGCGCGCGCCCGCGCACGCGGCCCGGGTCAGGATGCACATCTCCAGGTTGGCGCCGGCGAGGTTGGCCTCGATGAGGCGAGCGCCCACGAAGACCGACTCCTTGAGCACGGCCCCGGCGAGGCTCGCGCGGGTGAGGTTGGCATTCACGAAGAGCGCGCGGCCCGCGAGAGCGCCGTCGAGCTTGGCGCCGGAGAGGTTCGCGTCCTTGAAACCGCACTGCGTCAGCGTCGCGCCGGAGAAGTCGCAGCCGCTGAGATCGGCGCCCGTGAACTGCGTCATCGTGAACGACATCCCGCGCAGGTCCTGGCCCGCGAGCTTCCCCTCCACGAGCACGACGAGCTCCAGGACGGCGCCGCCGAGGGTCGCGGTCGAGAGATCGGCGCGCACGAGCGCCGTCTGCTTCAGCACGGCGCCCGAGAGGTCGATCCGCTCGGTCACCACGTCCAGGATGGCGGCGCGGTCCAGGTTGGCGCGCGTGAGCCAGGCGCCCGAGAGGCTCGTGTCGATCACGCTCGCGAGGGTCATGTCTGCGCCGCTCAGGTCGATCCCGGAGAGATCGCCGCCGGTGAGCTGCGCTGCGATCAGGGAGGCGCCGTCCAGCTTCGCCCCCGTGAGATCACAGTCCACGATCGCCGCAAGGTGCAGGTTGGCGCCGGACAGGCGCGCGCCGCTGAAGCTGCAGCCGGTGGCCGTCGACTCCTTCAGCCGAGCGCCCGAGAGGTCCGCGCCGGCGAAGCTCACCTTGTCGAAGATCGCGCCGGAGAGATCGGCGCCCGAGAGATCGACGCCCGAGAGGTCGACGTCGGAGATGATCTCGCCGCCCTGGACCAGCTCGACAAGATCACTTCTGTCCATGGCTCTCCGGCGGCGCGACGAAGCGCACGTATTTCACATTGGCCCCCTTCAGGCTCGTCGCGGCGTTTCCGCGCATCTTCGTGGCGTCGACGCGGAACAGGTTGGCCCTCTCGAAGCTCGCGTCGTCGACCTTCGCCTTCTGCAGCACGGCCTCCATCAGATCGATGCCGGACAGCGAGGCGCCCGAGAGGTCTGCCCGCGTGAGCATGGCGCCCACCGCGACAGCGCGATCCAGGCGAGCGCCCGTGAGGTCGCACTCGCTGAGATCGGAGCTCCGCAGGTTCGCCTCGGTGAAGTCGCTCCCTCTGAGGCAGGTGCCCCGAAGGTTGGCCTGCTCGAGCGAAGCGCCGCGGAAGTCGGCGCCGGTGAACGACGAGCCCGCGATGAGGCGGATGTTGTCGAGCTTGGCTCCGCGGAAGACGGCGCCGTCGCCCTTGCCGGTGATGAACACCGACGCGCGGAGGTTCGCCCCGCGAAAGTCGACGCCCTCCACGTTGGCCTCGATGAAGGTGCACTGCTCGAGGTCTGCGCCGGAGAGCTGGGCGCCGGAGAGGTCGGCGTTGATAAGGACGAGGTTGCGCGCGGTCACGCGGCTGAAGTCGGCCCCGTCGAAGGTCGCCTCGGACAGGTCGGCGTCCGACAGGCGCGCGCCGGTCAGGTCGGCGCCCGCCAGGTTGGCCTTGGCCAGCACGGCGCCGGTGAGGTCGAGCCCGCCGCCCATCTTCACGTCGCAAAGGTTCGCTCCGCCGAAGTTCGCGCCGGCGAGGTTCGCCCCGGTGAGATCTGCGCCGAGGAGATTGGCCTTTGCCAGGACCGCGCCGGCGATGTTCGCGCCGCACAGCCGGGTGCCCGTGAGGACGGCGGCCTCGAGCAGCGCGCCCTCGAGATCGATGCCCGACAGGTCGAGGTGCGAGAGATCGGCGCCCGTGAGATCGCGCCCCGCGAAGCTCTCCCCGGCCCGGTGCCCGGCGATCACCTCTTCCCGCACGCGAGCGGCCTCCTCGCCGCCCAGCCGGGAGGCCGCCGGGTAGTGGTGTGCGAACTTCCGGTAGGCAGAGCGCATCTGCTCCTCGACCTGGAACAGGCGCGCCACGAGCTCCGGATCACCGAGCTGCGCCTCGAGCTCGGGCCACTCGACCCCGCCGTTCCGCGCCATCTGGGCCACGTCCTCGAGCCGCTCGAGCTCCTTCTTGGCCGAGAACCGGGGCGGGCCGCCGGCTTCTTTCTGCCGCTCGCCCATGATCGCGTCGTAATCGAATCCGTGCTTCGCGCACTCGGCGCGCGCCCTCTGCTCCTCGGCCGCGCGGCGCGCCTCCGCGTCCGCCTTGGCCTTCTCGGCCTCGGTCATCGCCCGCTCGACGTACGCCGGCAGCTCGTCCAGGCTGGGCTCGAGCACGTCGTCGTCCGGCGGCAGCGGGGCGACGAGCGGCGCCGGATCGAGCCCCTGCGCCCGGATCTTCGCCTTGATCTCCTCGAGCTCCCGCTCCGCCTTCGCGCGGGCGCGCTTCTGCAAGAGCCCTTCCGATCGGAGCAGCCTGGTCATCTCCGCCTGAGGGTCGTCCGGCAGCGGCCCCGCGTCCGGCGGCGGAGGCGGCATCAGATCCGCGTCACGCAGGAGGAAGAGGTGCCCTTTCTCCTTGTCCAGCCGCTGGGCCATGACGGTTCGGTAATGCTCGACCGGCCTGGGCTCGCCCATCGCCTCGCAGCCCGCGACGATGTGGAGCACGTCGGCCGCGTCGTCTTCACGGATCGCGAGCACCCCGCGATAGACGAGGATCCCGCGCTCGTGGTGAGGGAAGAGCCGGACCGTGTCAAGGCGTGTCGCGATCTCCCGGAAGGACTCCCCCTCGCCGGACCTCTGGTTGATGAAGCACCGCGTCGCCACCCCCGGCAGCGCCCCTTCGATCCGGGGCTTCCCGGGGTGCATGTTCTCGATGACGAACGCCTCGTCGCCCCGGAAATACCCCTCGATCTGCTGGTCCGGCGGCGCGGCGTTGAAGAAGCTCCAGTCGAGGTCCCTGGCGAGCTCGGGGAAGCGCTCCTTGAGCCACGCTTCATCGTACGTCCCGACCTTGGAGAAGCGCTGTGGCCACGTTGGATCGTAACCTCCGAACCCGGCGGGCGGGGGCCGGTCGCTGGGCGACCGGACGAGGCGGCGCGGATCCTCGATGTTGGGCAACGGATGGACCGAGCCGTCCTCGCCGCGCACCGGCGCGAAGCCTTTGCCGATCGGGTTCGGCGCGTAGCCCTCGCCCCCGAAGGCGTTCCGCCATGTGATCGGCATCTCGGCGAACGGCTCCGGATCGGTCATCCCCAGGAGCCCGAAGCGGCGGTCTCCGACGACGTAAAGCGTCTTGTCGATCGCCCCGAGCTGGACCCGCACCGAGCACGCGGCGCGCGGCACGGCGCCCGCGGTGAAGCAGCGGCCGTTCACGAGCAGCTCTCCCCGGAGCTTCGGCATGCACTCGTCGAGGATGGCGTCGCTCCCGAGCTCCGCGCCGGCGAACCTCCAGAGGCTCTGCTCGTAGAGCAGGTGCCTCGGCGCCTCGAACGGGAAGAAGACGAGGAGCGTGACGACGAGGTACGGCTCGCCGTCGTTCTCGAACACCTTGGTGAGCAGCCCCAGCCGGTTCGGCTTGATGGTCTTCATGAGGTTCGCAGCTGGCTCCCGCGGTCTTCTGCTCGACGCCGCGCTAGTGGAACATGTGAAGAAAGGATTGCCAGACGTGAGCCCCCGTCGAGGTCACCTTGGCGGCAGCAGCCCTGCTGAGCGTTATCCCCGAGTTGCCGATCTTGACGGCCGAGTTCTTCATGTCGAGCAGAGTGACGTCGGTCTTGCCTTTTGAATTCTTGTAGTTCCAGCCCCAGATGATCTCCGCCTTGAGCCCGGCGATGACATCCACCTTCAATCCCACGACCAGCTCCGTCCTTTGCGGGGTGACGACGTTCAGGGTACCGAAGCCGTAGGTGAGGTTGATCAGGCCGCCGAAGGTGTTTTGAATTCTGAGGCCCTGGATCTCGCGGTAGTCGGATTTGGCCTTCGCTCTGAAGTGCTCTGCCTGGATAACATAGTTGCCCGTCGCGATGTGCTCGACGTTGCCGCCCGGGATCTCGACCTTCCAGCCGTCGTTGAGCTTCTGGTGCTCAAGGCCGGTGGTCTCCTCGTACCGGCCGCCCGTCGTCACCTTCGTCTCGTGGTGGCCCTCGTACCTCTCCGTGACCTTCCCGTGGACGGTCGTCTCCTCGGTGCCGTGCTCGGATTTGCGCAGGTTGGTGACCGTCGTGGTCTGGGTGTCCAGGTAGGTTTCCGTGACGGGCTTGGTGACCGTCTCGGTCTTCGTGTCCTTATAAATCTCCGTGACGGCCTTCGTGACGGTCTCGGTCTTCGTGTCCTTGTACTCGAGGGTGACGGAGCCGGTGACGGTCTCTTTCAGGTAACCGCCGACCTCGGTCTCCATTTGATCGTCGACGTTGTCCTTCCTCCAGGTGCCCGTCTGGATCTCGAGCGACTTGCCCGTCTTGATGAGGGCTGTGCCGTCCGTCCTGGAGATGAAATTGTGGTGATCGTTGGGCGCGCCCATGCGCAGTATCGTGTTCTCGGTCGGCGTGCTGACGGTGATGCGCTGCGAGCCCGCCTGGTCCTCGAGCTCGATGCGGTTCCTGCCCCCGGTCTGGATGACGTTCCTCGTCCTGTTGGCCGAGGTGACGGGGCTCGGCGTGAGCGCGTTGGGGGCGACGCCGGCGATGACGGGGCGGTCCGGATCCCCGCCGAGGAAGGTGCACATCACCTCGGTGCCCTTGCGCAGGGGGAAATGGAACCCCTCGGTGCCGCCGCCGTGCGGCTGGAGCATGCGCACCCAGGTCGAGGCCTTGCCGCCCCGGAGGTCGCTCTCATCGAAGCTCAGCTTGACCGCGTAGCGGCCGTGCTGGTCGATCTGGGCGTACTCGCTGTCCGCCGGGCCGTCGACGACGGCGTGCTCGGTCCCGTAGATACGAGGCCACGGCGTCCGCTGCGGCGCCCGGTACTGGATGGTCGAGGAGACGGCCTTGACCTCCATCCGATACACATCGTCCCAGGTGAGCCCGATGAGCTGCATCAGCTCGGGCGCCCAGCCCGTCTGGTTGCCCCAGTGCTCGACCTCGGTGGCCAGATACACCGTATTGAACGCCGGCCACGGGTGCTCTTCGAGCTCGAACGTGTACCCGGGGCGCATGGTGAACGCCGCCCCGGTGCCGTGGTAGACGACCTGGCCCGCGAGCAGCTCCTGCGCCCTCACGGCCGCGAGGCGGCTGCCCTCGGCCGGCGTGAAGAAGCGCGCGCCGTGGACGCTGATCTCGCCGAGCCCGTTCGCCGCGACGGGCGCCCTGCCGGAGATCTCGATCGCGGGGTTGTTGTAATCATAGTCGCTCATGCGGACCCTGGACGGCATCGACGTGTGCCGGCACGTGAAGGTCCAGAGCAGCTCTCCCTTGGCCCTGTGCTCGCCGAACTGCGGGACATACCGGACCGCCTTCTGGCCGAGCGGGACGTGGACGCCTTTGTCGTCGGTGATGACGAGCGTCTCCCCGCCGTCCCCTTGCTCGAAGTAATAATAGAGGCCCTCGCGCTCCATCCACCGCGAGATGAAGTCGAAGTCGCTCTCGCCGTACTGGCACACGTGCTCCTGCGGCTTGTAGCTGCCGATCAGCCTGAGCTCGTAGTCCGAGACCCCCGCTCCCGAGAGCACCGTCTTGATGATGTCGGGCACCGTCTGGTCGGTGAAGACCCGGCTATGCAGGGAGATGGTGAGCTTCCAGAGCTGCGGCACGAGCACGGCGCGGAAGACGGAGCGCTCGCCAAATGCGTGGACGAGCTCCACCGTCGCGAAGATGCCGCTCACCAGAGAGGGGGGCCCGCCGTCCGACGGGGACAGGCGGAGTGTCGCCTTCGCGCCTACAGCGTCGGCGAGGTCGAGATCCTGGCCCACGTAGTTCGTCATCACGAGGTAGATCTCGAAGACGTACGGCTTCGACAGCCCCTCTGTCCCTCGAAAGCCAACGACCCGCGTGGCGGCAGGGAGCGCGCTGGCGCTGACGGTGAACGCATCTTGCATGGTTATAATTCCCCGTTGTCTGTGCGCGCTGGCTCCTGGCGCCGGAAGAACGTCGACTCTAGAGGTGATTCCTGGAAAGCAAAGCGATGATTGTATGTCACGACGGCGCGTCGCCATCGTGTGATCCGCATACCTGACATCTGACATCGCATCGCGTGGATCAGCCGGCCTGCGCCGCGTGGGCGCCATTGTCCGCGGGCTGACGCGGCGCTCCGCGCAGCGTCGCGATCTCGGCCTCTACCTGCGCTCTCAGGCGCGGATCGCCGGCGAGCCGCCTGGCCCAGAGCCGCTTCATCTGCGCCCACACGGTGCGTCGAATGGCGAGCGGATCGAGCGCCGCGGCCGCGCCGTCGCGCTCGGTCGCGACGACGAGCCGCGCATAATCGGTCGGATGCAAAACGCCGCGGATGGCCTCCCAGGCGGCGAGATAGGCTGCATCGAACCGATCGCGCAGCGGTCGCTCCCGGCGTCCGGCCTCCTCCGCCATCGCCTCCTGCCATCGCATCTCGGCCTGCTCCCAGCGCTCATCGGTGAGGCCGTGCGCGCGGAGCACGTCGGCCCGGGGGACCGGCCGCTCCGCGAGCTCCGCCGCGACGACCGCGCACCGCTCGACGCTGACCTCGTCGCCCTCGCCGAGCGGCGGGAGCGGCCCCGGGACGTCGTCGCCCCCGCGTCGGAGCTCGTGAAACAAGCGAGACGCGGCCGGCTGATCGGACGCTTCCGAGACGAGCCCCGGGGCCGCGGTGGTGTCGAGGGGAGCCTCGGAGCACGCGGGCGCCGCCGCCGTCGGCGCGGAGGTCGCGGGCCCCACGGACGCGGAAGGCGACCGTGCAGCGCGCTCGCCGGACCAGGGCGCGCCAGGGATCGGCAGCTCGGGCGCGACGCGCGGCGGAAGCGGCGGCGCGGCAGGAAACGGCGTCGCGGGCTGATCGGTGGCCCGCGCCTCGTCCTCGCTCGACAGGAGCGTCGTGCTGGTGAAGATGGCAGGGATTTGTTCTGCGACCGGCACCGGCCCAAGCTCGCCCTGCGACGCTGGCGCAGGGGCTGCGGGCCCGAAGGGGAGCGCCGGCGCGCGCACCGACGGCTCGCCCGGCTCCACGGGGAGCGCGAGCGTTTGAAAGAGCGACGCGGCGGATAGCGGTGGATCGACGAGCTCGACGTCCTCGGCGGAGAGGCTGATCGGGAGCTCCGGGGCGAGCCGCGCCTCGCCCGCCCCGTCGGGCGCGTTTTCGATCCGGGCGATCTCCTGGGAGCCGAGGCGGAGGGAAGGCGGATGCGCCGGCTGCACGCGCTCCTGCTCCTCGAGGCGCACGTCGGGCCATGCGATCTCCTCGCCTTCGAGCTCGACGCCGGCCACGATCCGCACGGCCGCGAGGGCGTCCTCGCCGGAGACGGGGAAGACCCGGCGCCACACGACCGTGCAGCGCTGCTCGACGCCGTCGATGCGAAGCGTGTCGGCGTTGAGCTCGACCAGCTCGCCGTCTGCCGCTGCGGAGTCGGCGAGCCCCCGGATCCGCGCCACCCCGCGCGCCCCGGGCAAGCGCATCTGAAGCCGTGGAGCCGCCGGATTCACGTGCTCGAGCACGATCCACTCATCGCCTTGCAGGAATGGGATCCGCTGGTCCGCGGGCGCCGCCTGGAAGTACGACCAGTCGAAGCCCGCGGGAATGTCGGCGTTCGGCCCCTCGAGCGCCCTGCGAGGCGTGCTGCCGAGCAGCCCACGGCGCACCGGCGAGCCGCGAGCGAGCGGCGCGAAGCCGGCGAGGCGCGCGGGATCCTGGAGGTCGAGGATGCTGGCCGGGCCGTCCATCGGCTCCCCATCGAACGGATTCTCCCACCCGTTCGCGCCGCAAACCGCCCTCTCGTACACGAGGGGTATCTGCCGGAAAGGGCCCTTGTCGCGGACGAGGAGGCGCTTGTCGAGCACCCAGCCGCCCGCGCTGTAGACCGCGAGCCGCACCGGCAAGGACTGGACCTCGGTGCCGCGCGGCGCGTGCGCGTCTCCGGTGAAGACCACATCGGCGCGACCGAGGTAGGGCGCGAGGTCCCCGCTCCAGCGGATGCTCCGCGACGGGTTTTGGCCATGGTGGACCTCGGCGCGGAGGATCTCCTGCGGATCGGTCCGCCACATCACCGCATCGATCGCAAAGGCGAAGCTCGCCTTGGCGATGACGGTGATGTAGTGCCGGCCCTGCGTGCGCCAGCCGATCGCGGCGGCCGCGGCGCCTCTCAGCGGCGTCACGGCGCCGCGCGGGAGCGCGCTCATGAGCGTGCTCTCCGACAACCGCACCCGGCCATGGCTCGTCTCGGCACCATGAATCGCCTCCCATGTGGAGTACCCTCTCTTGTGTGAAGAGTGCGCGGCGATCTCGCGATCTGTGTGTGACTGCGGCGCCGGCGCACGGCGCACGGCGCATCTCATCGTCGGAGTCGGCGCGGGTCGAGCAGCAGCGTTCCCGCACGCCTGCGCTCGGGCGTTCGAGCGTCGCGCGAGCCGGACTGATCGCCCGTGAGCGCCTCGTCACCGCCACATCGACCTACACGCTGAGGCCGCCGGGCAAGGGCGGCATCAGCTGGGACGACCAGGGCAAGATGATCTCGGGCGAGGACGGCGTCTCCGTGGACACGCTCCGGTTTCCTGGATCGCTGGATTGGAGCTCGCCCTCGCCCGCACAGCGCCTTGACAATCACCCGCAGCGCGAAGCGGCGTCGGGTGCATTGCCGTAGTGGGCGGGCCATTCACAAGGCACGAGTGAGCCAGTACAGCGGACGTCGCTTTGCATGCGCGATGGCGAGCACGAGCGTGTGCTCGGGGTGCACCTCGAACGCAATGACGTACGGAAAACGGTCGACGATCGCTCTGCGAATGCTTTGTGGCGCAGGAGAAGTCCCTGGCCAGATCTGAAAAGATGTCGGGCGTCTACAATCTTATCGAGCATCGACGAGACCTCGACGATGAACTCGTCGCCCAGCCCGGGGCGCCTCTCGTCGTACCAGATGGCCGCCGCACGAAGCTCAGCGCGCGCTTCAGGATGAAGCTCGACCCGCACGCCGGTCGTCGAGCTCCTTCAGGATCTCCGCCCGCGCCGTGCCCCAGTCGACCGTCTGGACCTTACCCTCCGCGACCTCGCGCGCTCGGCGCGTCAGCTCACCCGTCCACGCTGCTGCGACCTCCTCGGCGTCGGGCTCCTCAAGGCTGGAGAGCACTTCTTCTGCCAGCCGGGCCCGCTCGTGGCGGGGCAACAGCAGCACCTGCGCGAGAAGGTCGTCGGTGGACATAGGGGAATTGTAGCGTGGTTCGGGTCCGCCACGCACGGCGATGCCGCCTCCAGCTCGATGGCCCGCCGCACCCGCGCCAGGTTGGCTTGCTCGGGACGTGGCTGACGGGGGCTGCACGGACGGCGACTACGGGATCTGCGCGCGAGGCACCGCCGGCGCCCCCGGCCAAGGCATCGGGCGCATCAGCGAGGCCGGCTGGGAGGCGGACTGGGCCGGCGACGGGGCTGGGGCACGCCGGGCCAGGGCGGCGGCGACCGCAGAAGCGGGCTCGGCGTGTGCGGCGCGGCGTCCAAGGGCTTGGTGGGACCGCGTGCGGCGCTCACATCACCTCTTTCTTCAGTAGCCCGGCCTCTGCTTTGCGTGTGCGATGGCCACGACAAGAATGCGCGTGGGCTCGTCTCGGTACACGACGAGATAGGGAAACCGTGTCAAACGCACCCGACGCGTCCCGTGACGGTAAGAGGGCCAGCGGTCCGGCGCCTCCGCGATTCGGTTCAATGCCGCCTCGATCTCTTGGGCGAACCGTGCTGCTACGCGTGGATCCCGTTCCGCGTACCACGCCGCAGCCTCCTCGGCTTCCGCGAGTGCGGCTGGCAGGACCTCAAGGAGCTTCACGACGGCCATTGGCAGCCGCCAGGATGCGGCGCCTGGCTTCCGGCCAAGGGACCGGCGTGACCACCCCGGCGTCGACGTCGGCGAGACGTTGCTGGATCTCCTCGGCCCACGCAGCCTCGACCCCCTCGGTCGTCTGCTCGGTCTCGTCGAGGCTCTGGATCAGCGCGGCCGCCACGGCCGCTCGGTCCTCCGCCGACAGACGCAGCGCTGCGACCAGGACATTCTCGACGTCGCTCATGATGCAGGGAGCTTACCGCAAGTTCGGCCGGGTCACGAGCCGGGCTCGCCTCGGCGCGGGTCCTGGGCGAGGGGCCGTGGCACGCGGCGGACCCGGTCCTTGGTCTGCTCCCCGGCGACGCCCGGCCTGGCTCGATCCGAAGCTCTTTCAGAATTTCGAGGTCCTCGGTGAGGTTGTCGAGCCGGGCTGCCATCCACCCTGTTACTTCAGCAGCCGTCTTCAGCTCGGCGACCGTCGAAACCATCGTTGCTCGAAAGAGCGCGAGAGCCCACGCGGCCGAGGTGCGTGTCGCCGAACGCCGTCCCGTACTTGAGCCCATAGCCCAGCATCCGATCGAAGCCGATGTGCCCGACCCAGATCGCCGCGCCGAGCAGCAGCGCCGGCGAGCCGAGCGCGACCGACGCGGCCGCGAGCAGCGCCGGAGCCAGATGGGTGTGCCCCGCGTTGTAGGCCGCCGCGCCCACCCGCGGGCCCGCAAGGTAGCCGAGCAGCGACAGGTCGGGCAGGAGGAACAGCGCCGCGAACCATCCCCAGCTCCCGCCCAGGTGCGCGTAGGCGAGCAGCGCTCCTCCGAGCACGAGCGCGCCCTCGAGGCGCAGGAGCGCGCGCGGCACGCCCCTGGCCCCGCCCGCCGAGACCTCGCAGGTGGGCTGCGGCGCGGGGCGGCGGGTAGGGGGAGCAAGGTCGAGCGCAGGGAGCATCGCGGCGGTGGTCATGGTCGTCCTCCTCGTCGTGTGTACCGGCGCGGGCGCCGGCGACGTGGAGAGCATGGTCGCTGCGGTGGCTCATGAACATTGTACAAATGCGTCCATCCGCTCATCATCCTTTGATGAGCTCAGCCGAGCCCTCGTGGGACCTCTACGGCGCCTTCCTTGCCGTCATGCGCACCGGCAGCCTCTCCGCCGCCGCGCGTGCCCTCGACGTCGCGCAGCCCACCGTGCGCCGCCAGATCGAGCAGCTCGAGTCGCAGCTCGGCGTCGTGCTCTTCACCCGCGCGCCGAACGGCCTGGTGCCGACCGAGCTCGCGCTCGCCACGCTGCCCTACGCCGAGTCCATCGCCGCGAGCGCGCGCGCCCTCGTGCGCGCCGTGTCGAGCTCCACCGACGCCGCCCGCGGCACCGTGCGCGTCACGTGCAGCGAGGTCGTTGGCGTCGAGGTGCTCCCCCCGATGCTCGCCCCGCTCCTCGTTGCTCATCCGCGCCTTCAGATCGAGCTCGTCGCCACGAATCGCACCGAGGATCTGCTGCGCCGCGACGCCGATGTCGCCGTGCGCATGGCGGAGCCGACGCAGGCCGGCCTGGTGAGGCGCTGCGCCGGGCGCGTCGAGCTCGGCCTCTTCGCCACCAAGGCGTACCTCGCCGCGCACGCTGCCCCGACGTCGCTCGCGGGGCTCGTGCCGGACCACGCCCTCATCGGCGCTGACGGCTCCCGCGCCATCATCGACGCGCTCGCCGCCGCCGGGCTCGTCACCACGCCGCGCGATTATGCGTTCCGCAGCGACAGCGACATCGCGAAGCTCGCCGCGGTGCGCGCCGGCCTCGGCATCGGGGTGTGCCAGCTCCCGCTCAGCTGGCGGCCGGTGCCGCTCGTGCGCGTGCTGCCCGCGCTCGCCTTCCACCTGGATGCCTGGGTCGTCATGCACGAGGATCTACGCGCCGTGCGCCGCGTCCGCCTCGTCTTCGAGCACCTCGTCGCGCAGCTTGGTGCCTACGCGACCCAGGCACGCGAAACACGGCCGGTGTCGGCGAAGGCCCGGCCCCCGGGCACGCGGGGAAGGCCCAGCTCGGGCTGAGCGGCGAGGACCCCTTCATGACGACCGAGGTGGGGTCTCCCACCTGGCCCATGTGGACGCTGCGCCCGCCCGCCGAACGTCGCGATCCGTCGCGTCGCAGGGCCTGAAGGCGGGTTATCGCATGCAGGCGGCGAGGCGCCGCGGCCAATAACGCTGGGGCGCTCGGCGGATCGTCACGGCCCCGTCACGAGACCCGAGATGTGGATCTGTACGAGCGGACCATTCGCCTCGTCGTATACCACCACGCTCGAGCCTCCGATCTCGCGTCGGACGATCACGTCCTGAAACACCATCGGCCCCTCTCCGATCTGCAGCAGCGCGCCCGTCGCCTCCAGCGCGTGATGCCGGTGGGGAAAGAAGGGCTGCACCGTGTACCCCGCGGGCACCGGTGGATACGAGCCGATGCGCGTCGCCGTCCCGGTCGCGTCGATCTGCCAAAGCTCGACTGCCCCGCTACCCTGGTCCGTGGCGAGCGCGACGCGGAACGAGTCCGGCGCGAGCGCGCGCACGGCGAGCAGCGGAGCGTCCGGCAGGCCGACGATCGGCACCGAGCTCGCGCTGGCGAGATCGACGACACGGTGCTGAGTGAGCGCGAGGTTAGAGTAGCCGAGGTGGACGAGCATGTCCTGCTCGTCGCCGTACACCATGACGCCGTTCGCGTCGTACCAGCGCTTGTTCCAGTCGCCGGAGCAGCTGTGTATCCACGATCCCCCGGGCCCCACCTTGATGTCCTCGATCGAATCGTTGGGGACGCATGGTGCCGTCGGCAGGACGAGGTCGTTCGCGTCCGAGCCGTTGAGGTACGTGCCCACGTAGGGACATGCGTCGCACACGAACTCGCGAACCGATCCTGCGAGCATGTAGAGCAGCTTGCCGCCGTCTTGGAGGCGTACGCTGAACTCATCGTAGGCGCCGATGAACCCGACGGCGGCCGTGTTCGGGTCGCTCCAGTGGGCCATGGCGTCGCGACCGCTGGAGCCTGGCTGGACCGTCCCCAGCAGGTAGACCTCCGCAGGATCGAACACGTCGCTGATGTTGCCCGGACCGCCGCCACTGCCGCCGGCGCTGACCACACCTCCCGCCCCGCCGCTTCCGCTGCTCGCGTCCGTGGAGGTCGATGCGCCGCCCGCGCCAGCCGACGTCGATCCGCTGCTCGCGCCAGCGGAGGTCGATGCGCCGCTCGCGCTAGCCGACGTCGATCCGCCGCCGGGACCAGCCGACGTCGTTCCGCCGCCCGCGCCAGCCGACGTCGATCCGCGGCCCGCGCCAGCGGAGGTCGCGCCGCCGCCCGAGCCGGCCTGGGCGCTCGACGTGGAGCCGCCGCCGGGATCCAGGATGAGGACCTCGGACCCGCAGGCGCCCAACGTGAACGTGCCGAGGAGGAGCACCGCGGCGCGCGCGCCAGCGCGCCGATGCCGAGGAGCGCCATCTCCTCGCGGAGCCGGGCCGACGTCGTCGCGACCACGGTCGTCTCGCTCGATATCATCCCCAGATCGCATCGGCCACCCCTCCGCTGTCCTGTTCAGCCTCCACGCTAGCGGTTTCGCGATTGCACGTCGAATCTTCCCGCTCGTGGTGCGCTGCGCGTGCGGGCGAAGATAGCCCATAGCCCATCGCAGTCGCCACGAGCGGCCCGTCGGACGAACCGTTGCGGCATCGCTCGTTCAGGTTCCGGCGGAGCGCGCCGCAATCGCGAGGCGGCGGCCCGCAGGCTGGGGCGTGAAGGCGACCTGCCGGCTGTTGAGTTCCTGTGCCCTCAGAACAGCGCCTAGAGCGGCGAACACATTGAAAACGATTAAATTACGGTAGGTTACGCTGCCTGCTGCATCAGGCGTTGGGCCGCCTCGAGATTCTGGATCGCTGCTGCGCGCCGGAGGTCGAACAGATTTCTCCTGGCGCCGATGTAGCGTGCAGTGTGGCCCTTTCGTGCCGCGATGTGGGCGAGCGCATGCTCCACAGCCACCCGCTGGCGGAGCACGGCGCGACCTGCCCCCGTCTGCTGTAGCTTCCGGAATTTGCGCTGCAAAGCCTCGTCCTCCGCGATGGACACGGTCCGTCCCCGTCCCGAGGCGGCTTGGGTGCACCTGGCTCGGAGGGGGCACGCGCCGCACTCCTCAGGATCAAACTCGACGGTGTCGCCCGGCTCGAATACCTCGACCTGTCCCGCCGGACAGGTGATCGTCTTGGTGCGCAGGTCGATCTTGAAGTCGCGCTTGCTGAACAGGTTGGGTCTGCGAGCACGCTGTCCCCAAGGCTTCGAGAACACCTGGCCACCGTCGCGTATCACGTCGTCAACGACGGGACTGTTCACATAGGCGCGATCGATATGGAGCTCGCCGAGGCACAGCCGCTGACGTTGGATGTCCTTGGCGATCGGTGCGGCCCCCTCTTCTTCGGGGCGATTCGCTGGCGTGACAGCGCAGGCGACGATGACGGGAAGGTCCAGGTCGCGTGCGATATGTTCCTTGTAGCCATCGAACCTCTTCGAGCGGCTCTTTCTTCCGTGGCGCATCTCGGCGTCCTCGATGGAGACACGGCGGTCAGCTGCAACACCTTGACGGATGCGAACGGTCCCATCCTCAGCCGTTTCCAGGTCTTGGTCCCGAACCTGTGTGACCGCATCCAGATAGAAGCGGAGCGGCTGCTCGACAACGTCGTCCAGATGGCGGTCCACCCACTGCTGCAGGGACGAGACCTGCCGCTCCAGGATCTGAATCGCCGCCGCCTTCTGTCTCGGGTCGCTCCAATCGAGATCGAGCCCGGCCTTGATGCTGGGAGCCAGAAGCAGCGGGATGCCCGCCTTGCGACAGATCTCCTCGGGCGGGCGCTCCGTGATCTTCGACACGACGCGGACGATGCTGCGTGCTGCATGGCCGAGCAGGTTGATCGTGTCCTCAACCCGCCCGGCTCCCGCTAAAGGGCGGCTATCGATGGCCACGCGCAGCGCTTTGGACACCGCCCGCTTCTCGCTCTCCGTCATCGCGCCCGACCGAACGAGCGCCACGGTCCGCTCCAGCAGCATCCGGTCCATCTCATGCTCGACCATCCGCTCTCGGAACGCCTGCAGCGCGCCCTGCGCGAACGCGGGCGTGGCCGCCCCCAGGCAACCGAGCACCATCTGCCAGCGAAGGTCGACGATCGACAGCTCCACCGCCTCGGCATCTGATGCGCCGACGTAGCCTTGGAGCAGCGTGACCATGCACATCAGCGCCGGCGGATGCGGCGGCTCACCTGCTCCCGTGGTCCGGTACATGCTCTCCAGCTGCTCCTGGAACGTCTCGTCGAATAGCTCGTGCCGGTGCAGCCTGAGAAAGCCGAACAGGGCTCGCACCCGATTCAACCGTTTCATGAGCGCCTGTTCCTGCCGCGACAGCTCCACCGGCGGCAACCATCGTTCCATCCGTGCACCTCCAGGCGCGGACGAGATCATGGCCCGGCGAGGCCGTCGAGCCTTCCATCGAAGCGCTCGGGATTACCACAAAATCAAACTGATCGGTCCTCTAGCGCATGTGCTCGATGTCTTGCGGCATGACCACCCAGCCATGCATTCGCTCTTCATAGACCGAGAACGTTGGACTGGGGAAGGCCGGGTCCGAGAAGGCTCCCACCGGTATGGCGATCATGTCCTCGTCCCCGGCCGTTGCGTAGTAGACGGTGGCGCCACATTCAGGACAGAACGTGAAGGTGCTCTTCGTTCCTTCGTCGCCGATTCGAACGAAGTCCTTTCCCTGCCCCTTTATCTTCACGTTCTCGCGACTGAACCTGGCTTGAGCGCCAAAGACACTTCCGGTTCTTCGTTGGCAGGCCAGGCAGTGACAGACGGACACGCGAATCGGCTCACCTTCGACTTCGGCCGACAACTTACCGCAACTGCAGCTTGCGAGGCGATTTCTCATCGTGGTGCTCGGTTGGATTGCGTCGCCTGACGTCTGACTTGATGGGGGCCGCAAGTGGGCGAAGCCCGCTTGTGAACGTCCCCTCGATGGAAGGGTCAGGGCTCGGGGTCGTGGCAAACCACTTCGATGTTGTGCCCGTCCGGCCCAATGACGAAGGCTGCATAGTAGTTCGCGTGGTAGTGCGGGCGCAGACCCGGTGGACCATTGTCTTTGCCGCCCGCCTCCAGAGCTGCGCGATAGAAAGCTTCGACTTGCTGGCGATTCTCGGCCGTGAACGCCAAGTGAAGATGCGCCGGCTTCTCCTCGGTTTGGTACAGGCACAATGAAGCCTTACCCTTCGAGCTGAGCTCGACGCCGTACGTCGGCGGTCCCTCCGAGACAACAGCTACGCCGAGCGGTTCGAGTGTCTTGAGGAAGAATGCTTTGCTCGCGGCATAGTCGCTGACTCCGAATTTGACGTGGTCAAACATGAGCTCTCCTGAATTGCGTGCGCCATCGCCAGGCCTAACGAGTCGCCGCTCTGCCGTGCCGCGAAGCGGCGTCGGTAGCAGCGGCAGGTTAACCGACGTGCTCACCGAGCACCACCGCGACGTCGTCGGGCAGGTTGCCCGATGGAAGAGTCACCGCCTGGATCAGCGCCGCGACCGCCGTCTGGACATCGCCTGTGCGGGCGAGAGCGCCGAGGGCCGCCCACGACGCGTACTTCAGGAGGCCGTCAGTTGCGATCAGGAGGCGCCCTGTGAGCGGACGGCGGGGGATGCCGACGGGGCTGCACGCACCGCTACCGACCAGCGGCTTCCGGATCTGCCCCGAAGTCAGATCGACAAGCCCGTTCGGCTCGATGACGAGCGCGCCCGAGTCCCCCGTCCGCCACGCACGGCGATGTGGGGACCTCCAGCTCGATGGCCCGCCGCACCCGCACGCCCTCGCGCCGGAGCTCCCTCCCGCTCCGCGCTGCCGAAGTGTGGCTGTCCGTAACACTGATGCCAGAACACTGATGCCAGGCGACCACACCCTCCCTGCCGCCGCCCATCGCTCCCCGTACCTCCGAACACCGCGCCTCCCGGGCGCGCCGCGCGCCCCCGCGCCCCCGCGCCCCCGCGCCCCCGCGCCCCCGCGCACGCGCCTTGCTCTTGCTCGGCCGCGCGCCGTCGACTCCCCGACAGCGTTCTGGGTTTGCTGTTGCTCGCGCTCGCCGAGCAGCCCGCCACCTCCGGAGGCCTCATGCATCGGAACCTCTCCCGCACGACAACCTACCTGGCCCTCGCGGCCTTGAGCGCGATCGCCGCCGGCGTCGCGGCCTGCTCCTCTCCCCTCGACGACGCCGCGAATCGGTTGCCGTCGAGCCCCGCGATCGACGAGCCCCCGCCGCCCATCAGCGGCGGCACGCTGCTGATCGCCCGCGACGGGCACACCGCCGTGGCGGCCGACCCCGATCGCGACGGCGTCTGGGTGGTCGACACCGACGGCGGCGAGCCGCGCGCGATCCCCCTCGCGCGCGGCGACGAGCCCGGGCGCGTCGTCGAGGACGGGGCCGGCCGCGTCCACGTCGCCCTGCGCCGCGCAGGCGAGCTCGCGACGATCGATGTCGGGACGGCGAAGGTGCTCGACCGGCGCGCCGTCTGCCCCGCGCCGCGCGGCCTCGCCTACGACGCGTCGCTCGACGCGATCCATGTGGCCTGCGCCGGCGGCGAGCTCGTGACGCTCCCGGCCCAGGGCGGCCCTGCGCTCCGGAAGCTACGGCTCGACGCCGACCTGCGCGACGTGATCGTCGAGGGCGATCGCCTGCTCGTCAGCCGGTTCAGATCCGCGGAGACCCTCGTCGTCGGCCCGGACGGAGAGGTGCTCTCGCGGCGGTCGCTCCCGTGGTTCAGCGCGAGCGCCGCCGTCGCCTCCGACTATCGCCCCTCGGTCGCCTGGCGCATGGTCGCCCTCCCCGGCGGCGGCGCGGCGATGGCCCACCAGCGCGCGTTGACCTCGCCCGTCGTGCTCGCCCCCACGGGCTACTACGAGGCTGCCGCCTGCGACGGCGGCATCCTGCACGGCGCCGTCAGCGTCCTGCCCCCGGCCTCGGCCGCTCCAGGGGACGGAGCCGAGCTCCCGACGCCGGCCCTCTGGCAGATCGCGCTCCCGGTCGACATCGCGGTCGCGCCGGACGGAAAGCGCGCCGCGGTCGTGGGCGCCGGCAACTACACGACCGAGTTCATCGACCTCGACACCATCACGAGCGAGGACGCCTCGGGCGCGTGCGGCAGCTACAAGCAGTGGCAGCACTCGAACCAGCCGATCGCCGTCGCCTTCACGGCGCGGGGCCGTGCGGTCGTCCAGTTCCGCGAGTCAGCGAGGATCGAGGTGCTCGACATCGACACGCACGATCGCGTGGGCATCGACCTCCCCGGCGACAGCGTGAGGGACCCGGGACACGCGCTGTTCCACAAGCCGCCGCTCAGCTCCCGCGGCATCGCGTGCGCCTCCTGCCATCCGGAAGCGCAGGAGGACGGTCACACGTGGCGCTTCGACAAGCTCGGCCTCCGGCGCACCCAGACGGTCGCGGGCGGCGTGCTCAAGACGGCTCCCTTCCACTGGAGCGGCGACCAGAGCGACCTCACCCACCTCATGCAGGAGGTCTTCGTCTCGCGCATGGGCGGCTCATGGCCCGGAGATTGGAATCTCAAGCAACTCGAGCGCTTCCTCGACAGCGTGCCGGCGGTCCCCGCCTCGCCCCCCGACGACCAGGCCGCCGTCGGGCGAGGAGAGGCCCTGTTCCATGACCCGCAGGTAGGCTGCGCGACATGCCACGAAGGGCCGATGTTCACGAACAACCGCAACGAGGATGTCGGGTTCGGCGAGGCGCTCCAGGTGCCCTCGCTGATCGGCCTCTCCGCGCGAGCGCCGTTCATGCACGACGGCTGCGCGAAGACGCTCCGCGACCGGTTCGACCCGGCCTGCGGCGGCGACCGCCACGGCGACGTCTCCGCGCTCGCCCCGGCGCAGCTCGACGAGCTCGTGGCGTACCTCGAGTCGCTCTGACGCCACGGAAGACGCTCCGCCGCTCACGGAAGCAGCCGAAGGCGGCTTTAGCAGTCGGGTGCAACGAAGGGTCAGGCCTCGGGTTCGTGGCAAGCCACTTCGATGTTGTGCCCGTCCGGACCAATGACGACGCGGCGCTCCGGGAGCGACCTGCCTGCCATCGGGGCGCGAGGGCGGCCGCCGGCGGCCGCAGGACCGAGCGTGAGCTCGCCGCCGGCCCATTTCGGTTGACGCCGCAGATGTGAACGTTCACAATTGCTCCCGAACGATCCTTTAGCGATATGGCACGTTTGAAAAGCAGCTCGAGAGCACGATGGTTGGTGGCGCTCTTAACTACTTCCGGGTGCAGCGACCCGGTGACGACGCCCGGCGGAGACGCAGGACCCGATGCCGAGGCCCCCGCGTGCTCCGAGGGCGCCTGGGATCACGATGGCGATAGCGAGACGAGCTGCGTCGCATGGACAGCCTGCGCCGCAGGCACCTTCGCGAGCGCCGAGGGCTCGCCCACGGCGGACCGGCGGTGCACGGCGTGCCCGGAGGACACCTTCAGCGACACGGTGAACGCCCCGAGCTGCACGATGCACACGCCCTGCGCGCCCGGGACGAGGCAGACCGCGCCGGGGACGAGCTCCGCGCGCGCGCAGTGTGACGCCTGCTCGCCGGGCACGTACTGCGCAGGCGGTACCGCCGCGCTCGTCGATTGCGCGGAGGGCACCTGGGACGACGACGCCGATCCCGCAACGACGTGCGTCGCGTGGACCGACTGCGTGCCAGGGGAGTTCGTCGGCGCGGGGGGGAGCAGCGCCACGGACCGCAGCTGCCTCAAGTGTACGAACGGCGAGCACACGGCCACGATGAACGCGACCAGCTGCTCCCCGGGCGCCTGGGTGCTGAGCTACTTCGGGCCGCAACAGGACGTGCCGAGTGACTCGCTGCACCTCGCCTACAGCACCGACGGGCTTCGCTGGTCGACCCTCGCCGATGGACAGCCCGCGTACCGGCTCGCCGGGATGGGCACGAACCACATCCGAGATCCGTTCCTGTTCCGCAAGAACGATGGAACGTATGTTTATATCGCCACGGACTGGACGCTCTCGGAGAACGACGCGAGCTACTGGAACCATCCGAGCTCCAAGATCTTCGTGGCGGACTCGACCGATCTCATCACCTTCAGAAATCCCCGGTTGATCACGCTCACGAACCTTCCGGGCCCCAGCTCCACCCCGATGCACGCCTGGGCCCCGGAGGCTTACTACGACCCCGATCGCAAGCTCTATGCGATCATCTGGTCCGGAAACGACACGACCGGCGCGAACCGCATCTACGTCAGCTACACCGAGGACTTCGTCACGATCGTCAACCCGACACCCGACGTGCTCTTCGACCCGGGCTACAGCGTCATCGACGCGACGATCACGCAGTGGAACGGCCGCAACTACCTCTTCTTCAAGGACGAGACGGACAGCAGCGGGAGCGCGCTCACCGGATCGGGCAAGGACATCCAGATCGCGCGCTCCTCGACGCTCGCGCTCGATCCGGCGACGTTCACGCGATGGAGTCCGGACTACATCCCGCGCGGGTCGACCCAGAGCAAGAGACGAGCGACGGAGGGACCGTTCGTCATCAAGGATCCGCGGCAGAGTCGATGGTACATGTTCGCCGACTACTACTTGAACGGCGGTGTGTTCGGGTGCTGGAGCACGACGGACCTCGACGCGGATCCGGGCTCTTGGACGGAGCTCCCGAGCGCAGAGTACCGCTTTCCGTCCGGCGTGCGCCACGCGAACGCGGTCCGGGTCACGCAGGCGGAGCTCGACGCGATCATCGCCCACTACTGAACAGCCTGCCGGATCCGCAGCACCTATAGCGAGGAGTCTCACTTTATCATGTGCGCACCGAGATCTCCCCAACCAGAGCGCGTTTCCCTCTCTGCGCCGCGCGTTGCGCTCACGGCGGCGGCTTGCGCCTTCTCCGCGCTGCTCGTGGTGGTCGGGTGCTCGGATGGGCCCTCGACCGATGCGCCGGCTGCGTCGACCGATGGGCCGGACGCGTCGACCGGATCACCGAGCAATTCATTGCGAATCACGACAGCGGGCACGGCGCTCAACACGTCGGAGTCCGGCGGGCGGGTGACCGTGAGCGTGGCGCTCGACGCCGCGCCGAGCGGGCCTGTCACGGTGCCGGTCTCGAGCTCGGATGCGACCGAAGGCTCCGTCTCACCGACGACCGTCTCCTTCACGGCGGAGGACTGGCGCGTCCCTCGAGAGATCACGGTCACGGGCGTGGACGATGCGGAGAGCGACGGGGATCAGATCTTCCGCGTCCACCTCGGGCCCTCGGTCTCTGCAGACCCGGCGTGGGACGGCCTCGTCGCGGAGTCCGCCGACATCACGAACACGGACGACGACGGTGCAGGGACGGCGGCGATCGTCGTCAGCGACCCGTCGGGGACCCTCGCCGAGCGCGGCGCGCCCGTGACATTCACCGTGCGCCTCGCCTCGCAGCCGAGCGCGCCCGTGACGATCGCCCTCGGCGTCAGCGACACGACCGAGGCGACGCTGAGCCATGCGGACCTGACGTTCACGGAGGCGAACTGGAGCGCGGCGCAGACCGTGACTTTGAGCAGCGTCGACGACTGGCTGGCCGACGGAGCTCAGCCCGTACGCGTCTTCTTCGACTCACCGGCCAGCGAGGACCCCGAGTATGCGGCCCTCGCCGCCCCCGCCGATCTCGAGCTCTCCAATCTCGACGACGACGCCGGAGGGGGGTACCAGATTCGCACGACGCACATGGGGGGCGCCCCGCTCTACGTCGCGCACTCCTACTATCATGCGATGATCACCGACCTCGACGACAGGGCGAACAACCAGGTTCCTGCCGACTTCCAGTGGAGAGTGGTTCCCGGCCTCGCGAACCCGGATGATCCGACGCTGGTGTCGTTCGAGTCCGTGGGGTTCGGCGGTCGCTACCTGCACGTCGACAGCGCGAATTCGACCCGGTACCCGCCGCAGAGTGAGGCGTCCAACCGGGCTGACGGGCTCTGGCAGACCCCATCGAAGGAGAGGAGCCACCTTCTGTGGATCGACGTGTTCACGGATACCACCACGTTCCGGAGGGACGCCACGTTCCGGATCGTGCCCGCGCTGAACGGGGATCCGACGCTGGTCTCGCTGCAGTGGTACTCGGATCCGACACGTTATCTCCGGCACCTGAACTACCAGATCTATGCGCACGTGCTCGACGGCACGGCGAGCGAGAGCTCGGAGGCGTCGTTCGCGCTGGAGCCGCTCGGCTACTTGATCTCGCAGCGCGCTGATCCCCACATCAAGCGGCATACGGACGGTTACTATTACTTCACCGCGAGCGTGCCGACGTACGATCGCATCGAGATCAGGCGCGCGACCACGATACGAGGCCTGGCCAACGCGACCCCGAAGGTCGTCTGGACGAAGCACGCGACCGGCCCGATGGCGGCGCACATTTGGGCGCCCGAGCTACATTTCATCAACGGCAAGTGGTACATCTACTTCGCCGCCGGGAGCTCGACCAACGTCTGGGCCATTCGCATGTATGCCCTCGAGAGCTCATCGGGCAACCCGATGGATGGCACGTGGATCGAGCGAGGGCAGATCGTGACGGAATCGGACACCTTCGCGCTCGACGCGACGACGTTCGAGCACGACGGCAAGCGGTACCTCGTGTGGGCGCAGGAGGATCCCGGCGTCGAGGGCGACAACAGCAGCTTGTTCATCGCGGCCATGGTGAACCCGTGGACGCTGGCCAGCCCCAACGTGCGGATCGCCAGACCCGAGCACGCCTGGGAGACTGCGGGGTTCGCGGTCAACGAAGGTGCTGCCGTGCTCGAGCGGAATGGGCGGGTCTTCATCAGCTACTCAGCGAGCGCGACGGACGACCGCTACTGCCTCGGCCTTCTCACGGCGAGCGCGACGGACGACCTGCTGAGCGCCCGATCGTGGACGAAGAACGAGGATCCAGTGTTCGTCAGCGCAAACGGGCTGTATGGCCCGGGCCACAACTCGTTCACGACCTCGGCGGATGGATCGCTCGACGTGCTCGTGTACCACGCGCGGAACTACAAGAAGATCACGGGGGACCCGCTCTACGACCCGAACCGTCACACGCGCGTCCAGCGGCTCGAATGGAATGCAGATGGAACGCCGAACTTCGGCGTACCGCTCCTGAACGGCGCGAACACGATTGGCGACTGACCGTTTCGTGGAGGAATCGAGCATGAGCAGCCGTCCTTGAAAGCTCTTGCCCGGCTTCGAACGCCCGACGCAACCCAAGAGACGAGCCTGAATCGGCAACGGGCGATCTGAGCACCGGGGTTGGCGCCTCCGCAATTCGGTTCAACGCCGCCTCGATCTCTTCGGCGAACCGTGCCGCTATTCGTGGATCCCGTTCCGCGTACCACGCCGCAGCCTCCTCGGCTTCCGCGAGTGCGGCTGGCAGGACCTCAAGGAGCTTCACGACGGCCGTTTGCAGCCGCCAGGATGCGGCGCCGGGCTTCCGGCCATGGGACCGGCGTGACGACCCCGGCGTCGGCGTCGGCGAGACGCCCTCCCGGTCCGTCCGGGTGCTACCCAGGCTCCCGGTCTGAACCGTTACCCAGGCCACCGGTCCGTACCGTCGCCTCGTGCGCCTTTCCTGGTTGCTGCGCGACTCTTCCTCCCTCGTGCGCCCCCTTCGCCAACTCCGTGGCCCGCTGCCCGCGGCGCCGGGCACGCCGCTCCCCTCGATCGTCGGACTGAAAGCGTATGCCAGGCAGCTCCCAGCTCAAGACCACGCGCGATCAAGCGATTGCCTTGACCGTCGTACCGGCGACTGCCGACGATATGGGCGCTGCGGACGGGGTATCGAGAATCGTCGCCATGGGCATCAATTCATCGGAGCCGATTGCGATGCTCGTCCAGTCGAACACCGAGGTCGAGAGCCTCCGAGGCTGGCTTCGCTTCGCCGCCGGGTGGGGGGCATCACGGCGACGACTTGCCCGGGCCGAGCGACGCAGCCGACGGCGCCGACGGAATGTACGGCGGCGATGCGTCCTCGGCGGAGACCGTGGCCCGCGGGCCCGCCGTGGTGAACCCGTGCGAGGGCGGGATCCCGAGCGTCGGCGGCAAGGGCGGTGACGGATTGCCCGGCGGCGCGGAAGACGGGCACGACGGCGACCCGGCGCAGGTGGCCGGGGAGACCATCCGGTGCCGTATTGAGATCTCCAGGGCCGTGCTCTAGGTCCAAACGGCAGCATGTGGAGCGCACCCGCCAGGGACCGGCGGCAAAGAAACGAGGGCTGTCATGAGTAGCCGTGCACAGGTGCTGTTTCAGGTGGGCGCGTGGGCGTGGGTCGTCACCGGGATCGGGCACCTCGCGATCACCGCGCTGCTGCTCGGTCGCCCCGCGCCGCCCGCCGCGGAGACCGCGGTCCTGAACGCGATGCGGGCGCACCGGATGTCCATGATGGGGCTGTCGCGCGACCTGCTCGGCCTCTTCAGGGGGTTCAGCGTGGCCATGGGCCTGGTGCTCGCGCTGCACGGCGCCGTCTGCGTGCTCGCCGCGCCCGCCCTCGCCGCGCTCCCTGCTGTCGTGGCGCTGAACGCGGCGGTGTCGCTGGCGCTGCTGGCCATCGCCGTCCGCGCGTTTCCGCCGCCGCCGATCGTGACCATGCTGGTCGCGACGGCGTGCTTCGGCGCGGCGCTCGTGGTGCGCTGAGGGTGCGGGCGAAGATAGCCCATAGCCCATCGCAGTCGCCACGAGCGGCCCGTCAGACGAACCGTTGCGGCATCGCTCGTTCAGGTTCCGGCGGACCGCGCCGCCTTCGCGAGGCGGCGGTCCGCAGGCTGGGGCGTGAACGCAGTCGCTTCGGCGCGGCGCCTCCGGCCGCTCGTCCGCCGCGCCCTCTTCAGGCGTCCCAGGCCACATGCGGCGCTCAGCGCGGTCGACGACCATGGCGATGGGTGGGCGGTCACGTCGCGTAGGTTGTGCGACATGCCCCGACACCGTCCGCCGTGCTGCGGCCTTAACGTGGCAGTTTGCTGCGGGCGGGCGTGGCCCGACCCTAAGCATCATTGCCGAGTTAGCCAGGTCGCTCATGTCATGTGCTGCTTGGTGCGCCGCGTTTGTCCATCTTGAGGGCCTGATTTAACGCAGCAAGTAGCTCGTTGAAAGCCTCTGCCGTAACAAGCTGGCCATGGACAGCTGGCCAATTTCGCCAAAGCGTTCTAAGGCCGCGCGCCTGACGAATTCGGGAAATCGCATTGAGAATTTCGTTCATGTGCTCCGCAGTGACAATCTCTCCCTTTCTTGAGCGTCTTAATGACGAACTCGGGAGAGATAATGCCGTCTCCAGAAACATGATAGAATCATATACATGCGAGAACATCTCCTCTGTTACTAATTGACCCCGGGCCACGGCGGGGAGCAGGGAGGGATACGCAGCGTCCCACTCTCGCCGCGACTCGTCCGCCCTGCGAAGAGCGGTGATCACACGACTTAGCTGTTCGGCAAACGTGGAAGGGTCCCGCCACTCTGCAAAATCAGCGACAAGGGACTCTCTTACTACGGCTGCGACATCCTCTCCCGATACCGGGTCGACAGCAGACCATCGCGCAAGGTCCTCAAGCGGACATAGCCGAATAGGGAACAAGACCTGGATACCGTCAACTCGTTCCCTTTGCCGAGCGCGCAGGATCTCCGTCTTGCCCCAGTCACTATTCATGCTATTTGGTGAGACAACGAGGAGCAACTTGTCAAAAACGTCACCGGCTCGAAGGATTGTGTCCCGAAGTCTCTGACCGGGCAGCAGATCCTCAGTAGCAAACCAGGTGTGGATGCCATTGCTCTGCAGGGCCTGGGCGAGTCGTCGTGCGAAAATCCTGTCGGCGCTACTGTGACTGACAAAGCAAGAGTAAAATCGGCGATCATCTATATGAGCGGAGGAGTCGCCACGAGGGCAGTAGTGATGGAGCCACGAAAACAAGCGCTCACGATCCACGAGTTGAACGGCATTTCTTTCTTGCGCAAAAGACTTGGCATCCGGAGAAAATGATGACGTAGTCACGACAACGGCATTCGAAACTCCTAGAGCAACCTTCACGCCGTAAATAGATCTTATGATTTCGATTCCGATCGTGCGATCCGCTCGATACCGCTTGCATTCGACGATCCAGCTGGTTTGGAGGCACGAGCCGTCGGAAGTCAAGCCGAGGATGTCGTAGCCGCCGTCACGCGTCGGGGGTGTGAGATCCACGTTCCAACCGAACCCGGCCAAGATCTCGGCGATGACGATCTCGAAATCGCGCGAGGGAAGAAGGTCTAATCGGTCGGGCGATTCCGCCAAATGGTGAAGTGGAGGCAGAGTCATTGTGTACTTCCGCTTCGGTTGCGTGTTTGACAGATCTAGATAACGACTTGCGGCTCAGCTGCGCTGCGAAAGGGCGTAATCTGCTCAGTCTGAACTCATGCCAAAGAGATCAAGCATGTATTCTCTAAGAGTCTTAGAGTGAAGCGGATACCTAATAGTGTGCACACTATTAGGCTCTGCGGCGTCTGAGTATAGCACGATCGGGCCTGGCGCGGTAGTGCTCAACACAAGAGCAAGCGCATTGATATCGCTTTCATACGCCGACGTATACGTACTGTGATTCGGCGACGGAAACGTCTTCTTGTATCGATCGTTGTATGCAGGTTGAAAATATCTAATCAGGCCGGCCTCTACGAGGTTTATCAACTGGCTTCGGTCTTTTACAATGGATTGCTCTACTTGCGCGACATGGGCCATCGATTCTTCGAGTGAGACTTCTGCATATGCCGAGGTTCCGCCCACGTGCCACATCGTACTTGGCTCGAAATCCGTAAGGAACAGCCATGCTTCGCTGTGGGGGCGCTCGAGCATAATGTCCGACATGATCTTCTGAAGTGTCTCATGATTCTGGAGTCGCGCAATCGCGTCGCGATCGTGGATCCCGCCCTGCGCCTGCCCCACATAGTCGACCCTGTAGTGGGACATGTGCTTGTAATCCGTATCCACCCACGGAGCCAAGAGCGGGAGCTTTGCGTACGACACCTCCTGATTTCCTTCGAGCACGCGAAGACATGTATGAGGATATGGAGAATCCACGGTGCGACCTTTTACATCAAACGCCAATGGCACACGGAACTGATGGACGGCTGGGTGTGGGCCGCATACCTTGAAACTTCCTTCTACAGCCTGTCCGACGAACCTCAGGCTCGCGGGGTCCAGTTCCAACCGCGGCCTCTCAAGAATGGCGTAGACGTTGAAGGCAGCCCCGCTTGATGCTGAGTGTGCCTGCGCACCTGCGAAACCATCCGGCTGAAGGAGTTGCCAATGAGTGGTCGTGAGTTGCAGCGCTATCTCCACCGCGTACTTGCGTGATGCCATTTGGTCCGACCTTCCGATCCAACGGTTGCCCGTAGCTTCTTCCTAGAACTAGTCAAGCGCGAGCCTACGTCCTGCTGACCTGATCGCTCGGGCTACGGCGGCTGGCCGGCCGACGTCGAGCGCACAGTTAGCTCTCCTCCGTCCAACGTCACAATCAGTTGTCCTGCACAATATATCTTCACGTTCTTGCACGTAGGCCGCTAACAGTGGCGTCGTAATCTCGTATTATCGCAAATGAGTCGCGACGTCCCATGTAATACCTTCGCATTCCCGCGGTGGTCGAGATCTTCTGCAAGCTATCTGCGCATCTCACAGGCGAGAGACCTTCTTGTTTCACCTGGGGCGGTCCAATGAGAGGCGCGGTCCGCCAGATGGCCCGCTTTCTTGACGGGCTCGCACCCGCCGATCGTCAACGCGCATGCCCCCCCCGGGGTCGACCGTTCAACCGCGCCCGGTCGAGAGAGCGGAAGCGACCGAGGTCAAGTCGTCGGTAGAAGGCCTTGTCAGCCACTGTGACCCCTCTACAGGAGGCCTCCTGTTGGAGCACTACTCGTCGTTTCGCATCGGCCAATTTAGCGGGATCAGTGCTCGCCCTGAGGCTCGTGTCCACCGCTCGCGCGTGGCCGCCCTATAACGGGAATCGTCGGCGAAGTATGCGTGCTCGATTAGAAGCACCTGCAAGCCCGTCCGGCGCGCTGTCTCAGCGAAAATGAAATCGATGTGCTTGCGCATTGCCTGGACGTCCTCGTCCTCCTCCCGGCCCTCAATCTCCTTCTCGTCATCCTCGCCGCTGGTCGGAAAGTAGGGACGGCTGATCTGATCTAGAACCAGCAGGCCTGGCACAGGCGATTCGGCAACCTCGAAGTAGCGTTGCAGCGCAAAAGACAGCGCGATGTGCACTGCGAGATAGTTCTGGTCCGAGCCGACGTCGGGCATCCGCAGGACTGCGCCACTTCCCGCCTCGATCACGGTGACCTCCGGCTGCCGCGCCGAGAACTCGAGATCGGACCCGACGCAGGGCGCCACAGTTGGCAATTCCCAGAAGGCTTCAGACGCGAACTGCGAGATCTTTCGCTCGGCCCGGCGAAGTTTGATTTCCTTCGCCCCCCGGTTGACTCGTGCCTCCAACTCGGTGACCTCGTCACGGAGCACGTTCAGATCACGCCCCGGCTGACGCACCTCATCAATCGACGCCTCCAGGAAAAACGAGATGCGGCCCAAGAGATGCGCCCGGAGTTGACCGAGGTCGGCCAGGCGGTTGGTCTCCTCGCTCTGGCGCAACCACGTCCGGATGTTGTCGTCGACACGGCGCAACTCGGCGCCCAGCGTTGCGATCTCCTGCTCGAGCGCCCGATCGTGCTCGACGAGCTTCGGCTTCACGCGCTCCACTGCGGCGCTTTCCGCCCGCACCTTCGACAAGGTTGCCTGCAGCGCTCGCGCCGTCTCCCGTCCCCGTTCGGAGGGCGCATCGCAAACTGGGCAGGTCTCGGCGACTTTAGCCAGCTGCAAGTGCTCGGCCAGCATTAGCTTCTCGCGTTGGCGGATCACAGCGCTTTCGAAACCGGACGCCTCTCGGATCGCGGTCCGGGTCGCCTGCGATCTTCGTCGCGCCGCAGCGAGCGCGCTCAGGATCTCGCGCCGGCGCGCGTGCAGTTCGCCCAGCTCGCCCTCACTCGGATAGGCGTTGGCCTCCAGCTCGGTGCCGGAGACGCTCCTAAGTTGCGCCAGTAGTTCACTCTCCGGCCGGTCGGCCGGTGGATCCGAGACGAGACCGATCCGGTGCGCCTCCGCAAGCAGGCTGGTCGCGCGCTGCTTTAGCGCGCTGTCGGCTGCCGCACGAGCGCGCTCCCGCGCCTCCTCCTTTTCGAGCGCCCGCTGCAGCTGCCCAAGACGCCGCTCATCGATTGCGCTAGCCTCGTCTGTAGCGCGTAGGAAGTACGGCATCGTCTCGACGATGTCGCGGGCCTTGTTCGCCGTCTCCAGGCCGTGAAGCAGGACCGACTCGCTGTAAATGACCTCTTTGGTCACGAACATGTACGGCGTGACGTGCCGGATGGTGGCGCGGCCGCGCGTGTTACCCGAAGCATCAGGCTCGGCCGGCAGGTCCCCGATCCCGAACGCCCGCTCAAGAAAGGCTTTGGCCGCCCCAAGCGTGGTTGCGCCCTCAAACTCCTCTATCCTTGCCGGTAAAGGCAGATCGCATCCGGATGCGGTGAACATGTGGGTGCTGGTGGTTTGTCCGACAGGGGGAATGATCCGGCCGACCACGATCTCCACATCGCCGTCGGTCCATTTCACGCCGACGGCCACGCTGCGCCGCCGGACGTGCACTGGCAGCTCGCACTTGCTCGAACCCAAGCAGTAATCAATCGCCTTGATGAGCGTTGACTTCCCGGTCCCAGACGCGCCGGTGATGATGTTCACAACGCCTGGCTCGAGCTGGACATCGCGACGCTGCCCCGACACGCCGAGGAAGAAAATTTTGGAGATGTTCCAGCGCTTCATACCGTGAGACCCATCATGTCGAAGATCGTCTTCGTCGAGCCGGCCCCGGCGAACCAATATCCGAGCCTTTCGGCGCGCTTGAGCGGCTGAGCAAGGCCCTCGCTGAGCGCTTTGATGGTGCTCCTTTTGACTTTGCGCGGGCCTAGGCGCAGCCGGGCGCGGTCATCAACCTGCAGCACGCGCGAGAAGCAGCCGAATCGGATCGCATCAGTGACGATTCCCATTGATCCGTTCACGCGATCGGCCAGCCCAATCTGAATTTGCGGGTTCCGCTCCAGCCACTCGAGCAGGCCTGTGTTCTTATTGGTTCTCTCGAAGGAGTCACGAAGGTCGCCGGACAGGGCGACCGGCAGCGAGAGGTAGGCGACCGGCAGCTCCGGACCGTCATCGTTCACGGTCATGAAGGCCTCGGTGAATCCAACTAGGGCATAGGCACAGAACGCCGGGTTCGTTTCCGAAAAGACATCATGGGCGACTATCATTCATCGCCCCCCAGAAGCGTCGCGTAATCAGGGTGCCAACCGACCTTGCGGTTGATCGCAAGCACCTGGTAACTGCCTCGCACGTAGTACGGTGCGTTCCAGCCCGCGGAAATCGGGCGCACGATGTTAGGTGCGTTCTCATGGGTCCAGCGCAGGATCCTCAAGCCTGACGCGCGTTTCTCTTTGTCGTCGACCCCGGCGCAGTCCTCGACCATTTGGCAGTGCCGATCTGACCAATGCTCTTGAAGAACGCGGTCGTACTCGCCGATCACGGTCGCCATGCTTGGCTTCTCGTTCATCCACTTCGAGCGTTGTTCGCGCGCCCGCCACTCCTCGCGGATCGCCTTGGACAGATCTGACTTCTTACCCTCGACCAAGCGGATCTGACGGGCCAGCATGCCGTCCGGCTGGTAGTCTTCCGGCTCGCTTACCGTCTCAAAATCGGCGAGGAGTTTGCCCTGCTCGAGGTCGCCGATGATGAGGCTGATTTGGTCTTGCAGTTCCGCACGCAAAAGGACTCGCTCGCGCTTACCGCAGAGCGAGTAAACGATCTGTCGATCCCACCACTCGACGAGTCGCGTCGCGACGGTGGGACGCTGGTCCGGGTGCACGATCTTCAGGTGCTCAGCGATGTGCTCCTCGATCTTTCCGATGACAGGGCTGTCCTGCCTGATAACGGTTCGGCGGAGGAGGTTCAGCCGCTCGGTTTCGGAGAGCGAAAGAAAGGCCTCGCATCCATCGACACGGTCGGCATGGGGTAGCTCCTTGTTCTTGTTTGACGCCGCAGCGCGCGCAACCCTGACGCGCTGCGCCTCATTCACCATGGCTTTAACGAGCTCGTCGCGGTCCGCAGCCAGGGATGTCAGAGCCGTAAACGGGCTGCCTCTCGGGATGCCGGCGACTGCGACGAGGTGAAATGTCGTCTCGGATAGGGTCAACCCGGGAAGCGCGTCGATCCATACCTTCATCGTGCGCCAAAGCGCACGAGACTTGAGCGTGATGGGCGGCGGCGTGGGGCGGATCGAGTGCTTTAATTGAAACAGTAGCGTTTGGCCATCAGCCTTCAATTCGACGTCGTCCAGCTGTTCGATCGCGATCGCGGCATCATCCGTGCTCCGCTCCAACAGCGTAAGCAATGCGAAAAATGACTGGTAGTAGAAGCCTAGGGCGGCAGCTTCCGCAGAATGAGTCTCACTCTGGCTATCTCCGACCATTGTTGCTCCCTCCGTCACTCCCCGCAATCAGCCCTATCGATGAATCATCTATGAATTTAGCGCTTTTTTCGGACGCGAAGCCTTCCCCATTGCTGGTGTGCAATGCCGCATTAGGCAGGCTCTGATCCCATCGTGTCAATATAATGAATTATTTTGATTTTGAGGTCCCCCGAAATAGGATACGACTCGATTTTTTTCTTGATTTCCTCGTTCGAAATTCCCTGCTCGCGCAATCTCGCGATCGTTGCCTTAAATATGGCTTCGAATCCGTAATCGGCGAGAGCGTTTGAGATAAGAGCCAGGACAATCAAAAGGGCGATTCCACCCAACATGCCGAGTGGGCCACCGAGTGCCGCGAGCGCGGTGGTTACTGCTGCCGCACCAGCCCAGCCCGTCGCTGCCATTGCAACCAGCAACACCAACCCAGGAACGCCCAATGCTACAACTTTGTCAACAATCTTGTCCATTGTTCCGTTCTCCCATGTGCGCTTGATCGGGCTCTGCCCAACGACCGCGGCTGGACCGCCGATCGAAGCGAGGTAGACGCGGCCGCTGGTTGGATAGTTTCCCAGCAGGACGGGGCATCGAGCTCATCAGTCCCCGCTACCACTGACGGCCGCTCAAGCGTGGAGCGCCTAGAACTCCGACCGCCCGTCGTGGCCCAACCGCTCATCCTGGACGGGCAGCGTAACCGACGGCTAACCCGCCTTGTCAAGCATCCCGTAGGCGACGACCAAGTGCTCCGACCGAAATTGGCGAAGTGGCGAGACTCGCACCGTCGCCCGCAGAACCGGACGGCCGCCAGCCATCACAAGCGGCACGGCGTCAGCCCACCGGCACCACCGTGTCGGCACGGTACGCAGGTGTGCGTTTGGCTTCCTTATCCCCTGGGGCTCGCTTTCTAAATCGAGCTTCCTACGCGTTCGCCTGGCGCGCTCCCGCTCCCAGGTGCGTTCGTGCCGGGTCGAAGTCTGAGACAGCGCCGTACGTCTCGTTACTATGTAGCCCTGGCTTCACATCGAGGCGCGGCGAGCGCATCCGTTGTCCGGCGCGGGCATCATGGGCGCGGTCGAGACGGGGCGTGGGCCAGAGGGCGGCCGTCGGCGTGATGTTAGGCCCGTCGCCGTAAGGGGCGGCGGAGGATGCCCGGATGCGGACTACGGCTGCCGCGCGCGTGCCCCGCGTAGCTGGCCCCGCTTGACCTCGGGCATGACGGCTGGGCGAAGTAGCTTCCACGGTGCGACGCCAAGAGCACTCACCCAGGACCCCCTCCTCGGCGCCTGGCGCAGCCTGCGCGCCGGCCGCTTCCGCCCGTCCCCCGCTCTCCCTCCCGCCGACGCCCACCGCCGCTGGCTCGCCGGCATCGCCTCGCGCCAGGCCGCGCACTACCGCGATAAGGCTCACCGCCGCCACGAACTCGCCGCGGTCGATCCTGACCGCCTCTCCGCCTTCGCCGCCCCCTCTCCCGAGGCCCGCCTCGTTGCCCGCGGCCTCCTCCGCGCCTTCCACCGTCTCCGCCCCGAACTGCGCGAGATCCTGTCGCTCGCCGCCACCGGCCTTTCCTCGCACGAGATCGCCGCCTCCCTCTCGCTCCCGCGCCCCACGGTCGCCACCCGCTTCCGCCTCGCGCGCCGCCTCTTCGCCCGCGCCCTCCACCCGCTCTCGGAGGTGGCCCCGATGCGCCCGATGAGCCGCGCCCCCATCGATGCCCCCGCCGAGACGGCGGCTGAGCTGCCGACCGCGACCGAGGCCGCCCTCCTCGAGATGGTGCTCGGCCTGCCCGGCGTCGGACCGCGCATCCTCGGCACGGCCGCTCTCCCCTCGCTCGGTCGACTCTCGCCCGCGGCGCTCGCCGAGCGCACCCAGATCGCCCTCTTCGACGCGACCCGGCTCGCCGCCGCCTTCGAGCTCGGCCGCCGCTACCACGCCGCCCGCGCGCGCCGGGGCGCGCTCCTCAGCGACGCCGCCCGCGTGGCGCGGTACTTCGGCCCGAGGCTCGCGTCCCTGGTCCACGAGGAGCTCTGGATCGCGGCGCTCGACACCCACGGCCGCGTCCGCGAGACGCGCCTGCTCGCCCGCGGTTCCGACGACGCCCTCTACGTCGGCCGCTCCACCGTCCTGCGCACGGCGCTGGACATGGCTGCTCACAGCTTCGTCCTGGCCCATGACCACCCGAGCGTCGACCCGACGCCGACCCGCGAGGACGAAGCGATGACCCTGGAGCTGCGCCACCTCAGCTCGGAACTGCACGTCCCGCTCACCGCCCACGTCATCGTCACGCCCAGCGGCCGCTACGCCGCCGTCCACGAGTAGGCCCTCGCGGCGCGCAGCGCCCCGCCGCCAGCGCGCTGCGCCCCTGAGCATCCAGCCCGCCACCTCCAGCGCACCGCCCCGGCCAGCAGCCCCGCCGCGCGTTCGCCCTCGTTATCGCGGTTGGCCGGGGAGGGGAGGAGCGGGGGTGCTCCTCATGCCTCGTGCTAGGCTCGACGGCGAAGCGGACTTGCCTCCGGCGTCCACCCCAGCGCGATGTCGATCGCCACCGTCACCCTCGCTCTCCCCGAGGCGCTCTACCAGCGGCTGAGGGGGACTGCGCTCGCGACCCGACAGCCGCTCGAAGCCGTGCTGCTGCGGGCGCTGAGCCTCGGCAGCCCTCCCGCCTGGGACGACGCGCCCCCGGAGTTCCAGGTCGACCTCGCCAGCCTCGACAAGATGGACGACCAGGCACTCTGGCAAATCGCAAAGAGCCACAGGCCCGAAGCAGAGCTCGCGCGCCACGACGAGCTGCTCGACCGAAACGCCCAGGGGCTCCTCACGCCGGGGGAGCGCATCGAGCTCGAGCGTCTTCGCCACGAGAGCGACCTGTTCATGCTCCGCAAGGCGCACGCTGCGGGGCTCCTGCGATGGCGCGGGCACGCGGTCGCTTCTCCGTAGCGCGCGCCCTCCACGAGATAGAAGACGGACTGCGGTGTCAACCTACGTTGCCTGCGCCACGCCAGTCGACGTCGGCCATCGCCGTCGTCGCGGCATCTCCTCGCCGATGGGGAAGCGCGCCTGCGCAGCCTCCGAGCCGCGCGGTACAATCCCCCCGTGAACGTTCCCGAGCTGGAAGCCGAAGCCCTGAAGCTGCCCGTCGCGGAGCGCGCACGACTCGCAGAGACGCTTCTGGCAAGCCTGGATGAGCTCTCCGAGGAGGAGCACAAGCGCCTCTGGACCGAGGAAGCGACGCGCCGGGACGCAGAGCTCGACGCAGATCCGTCCCGGGGGCGACCGGCCGAGGACGTCTTTCGTGACGCCCGCGCGCGGCTCTGGTGACGCTCCCGGTCATCGTTCACGAGCGGGCTGAGGTCGAGCTGAACGATCGTGTGCCAGACGTGCGACCTCGACCTGGATGGCGCGCGAGAAAGGCGCTCGCGCGGTCGGGCGGTGGGAGTCACCCGGCCGCTGCGACGTCCAAGGCGGGAGGACTGCGACGGGCGTACGCGCTCAGGGCGACGACAGCCGGCCGGCATCGGGAGCCATGCTCGCTCGCTGCTCCGGCGCATGCCTCCGGAAAAGCGGCTCGAGGCTGCGATGCGGCTGAGCCAGGCGGTCCGTGAGCTCGCCCTCGCGAGCATCCGTGCTCGCCACCCAGGGGCGGACGACCAGGAGCTTCGCGTTCGCCTCACGGTGAGGCTGTACGGGCACGACTGCGCGCGCCGGCTGTTCGGTCACGTGCCGGCCGACGCCGCGTGACGTCATGAGCAGCTCGACGGATGTCGTCTCCGCGTTGCGCGTGGCCGCCGCGCTCGAGAGCCTCGGCTGCGAGTAGTTCATCGGCGGCAGCCTCGCGAGCTCCCTCCAAGGTGAGCCGCGCGCGACGAACGATATCGATCTGGTCGTCGCCATGATGCCCCGTCATGTGCGCGTTCGCGGAGCTGCTCGGCCCGGACTTCGAGGTGGATCAAGACGTGCTTCGCGACGCCCTGACCCGCGGAAGCTGAGCGAACATCTTCTACCTGCCGATGGTGACGAAGATCGATATCTTGGCTCTCGGGCCGAGCCCCTACGATGAGGTCGAGTTCAGTCGCCGGCGAAAAGTCAAGGTCCGCGCCAGCGGAGAGGAGCTGGTTGTCAAGGCTCCGGAAGATACCATCCTCCGGAAGCATGAAGGCTTCCCAGACAGTGAGGGCACGTTCCCGCACCCCACCGTTCGTGCGACCTACTCTTCAAAGCGACCCGTGGCGTCACGATCGCGGTCGTATCGTCTCGTGAGTGGAAACGGCGGCAACCAGGACTCGCGACGAACGATCCAGCTTTCGTAGGTTGGCATCAGTTGATCTGGGGCATCCAGGGATCCTAGGTTCACTTCGATCTCGTCTGCGCTGCGCGCAAAAATAGACGAGCCGCAGTGGGGACAGAAGAACCGCCCGGCGTAGTCGCGGGGTTCGCCCTCGATCGTCACCGCATCCTGAGGGAACACCGCAGAAGCGTGAAAAAGGGCTCCATGATGCTTGCGGCAGTCGAGGCAGTGACAAAGGCCGACCCGGTATGGGAGTCCCGACGCCACGATTCGCACGTTGCCGCACAGGCAACCGCCGGTGAATCGGTCCATGCTGCGTCTCCTCTAAAATCAAGCGGTCGGAATGGTTCCAACGAACAGCACTGTCATTGCTATTGCTCTGAAGCCCAGCCGGTGAAGGCAGGCTCGGGAAGATTCGCTGCATCAGCGACGCTTGGATCAATCTGAGGATACTGTGTCCTTGAGGCAGCCGCTGCGACCGACGATTCCGCTTGCGCTCGGATCAGGTCGGGCTCTGTGACGCGATGAGCGATCGCAGCCAGTCGTCCGAGGCCTTGCGGTACTCGGGGACGCGGCTCCGTTCGGCCGCGGCGAGCGCCTCCTTCAGCCGAGGCGCGTCGAGGTCGTGGATGTAGCAGGGGGTACCCGGCTGCTGGCGCCACGAGTCCTCGAGGCCGCCCGCGTCGACCGCATCGAAGCCGAGCTCGTCGACGAGGCGCATGACCTTCGCCCGCGCTTCCGGCGGATCCCCCGCGATCGGGAGCGCGACGCGCCCCGGCGTGCCCTTCGGCTTGCCCTTCGCGAGCAGGCTCTCGAAGTAGATGTTGTTGAACGCCTTGACCACCGGCCGCCCGATCTGCTCGGCGACCCACGCGCTCTCGACCTGCCCCGCCTCGATGGCCGGGATGCTGCCGTCGCGGACCGGGTAGTAGTTGTTGGTGTCGATCACGACCACGTCGGCGGGCACGCCGGCGAAGAGATCCTTCGGCAGGTCCACGACTGCGCGCTGGGGGATCGTAACGACCACGATCTCGCCGCCGCGCGCGGCCTCCGCGGCCGAGACGGGGGTGGCCCCGGTCTCGGCGGCAAGCTCGCGGAGCGTGTCCGGCCCGCGCGAGTTCGCGATCACGACCTGGTGACCGAGCTTCCCCAACAGCTTCGCCAGCGACCCGCCGATCAAGCCGGCGCCGATGATTCCGATCTGCATTCGTCACTCCTTCGAGCCGAGCCGCCCGCGATCGAGCGCGGACGCCGGCGGTCCAGGTGCACCGTCTGACGCAGACGGGCGATCGCTCGCGCCGTTCACGTCGGGGATGGGCTGTACCACGACCAGCCGCCCTCGGCCCGCGCAGGAGAACGCTGCCCCCAGGACGAGCTTGCCCTCGGGGTATGACGAGCTGGCCCCCAAGGTAGGGCGACCTCGTTCACGAGCAGCAAGGCGTCGTCCACGGCCAGCGCGACATCGTCCCGTGGATGGGATGAGAGAGCAGCAAGTTCAAACGTCCGCCCGCGCAACGCCTGAGTTGAGCCGTGCCGCGAAGCGGCGTCGGTTTGAACGATCTGTCAGCTATCACTCCATGGGTTGGCGGATGGTGGTTTTCCACTTGTTGTGCCGAGTGGGTCCGGTGTTTGCCGTCAAACGGTGGGCACAGTGCCCCCGTCGATCAGGTACTCGCTCCCATGGATGGACGCCGCCCTGTCGGAGGCAAGGAATGCGATGTGCCGTAGCTCGTCGACGAACCGTCCGCCCAGCCCGTCCTCCTCGCTCTCGTACCAGCCCGCCGCCTCCCGGATGTCCAGCTCGGCAGACGGGAGAACGAGGAGCCGGCTCATCGACGCGTTGCGAGGTGCGTACGGAGGTCGACCTCGACCTGTTCCCAGGAGCGGCCAGCATCTGGTGCGGCCTCGTACTCGGCGAGCCGGCGATCGAGCTCGGCCTTGTGCCACTCGGGTACTGGCACCTCGTCTTCCCTCGCCGCGATCCGCTCCCAGAGCGCCTGGACGTACTCGATCTGCTCGTGCACGGTGAGGTCGTCGAAGCCGGGCGGCGGACTCTGGATGGCTCGTCGCATGAGCCGCAAGATACCACGAGGTACCGCGACGACGCACCACGCGGCCCTCGCGGTCGAGCGGATGCGCAAGGCACTGGAGTTCATGACTGCGCGCGCCGGCTGTTCGGTCACGTGCCGGCCGACGCCACATGACGTCATGAGCAGCTCGACGGATGTCGTGGAGCGCCGTCCACCGAGAGCGAGCTCATGCGCGACGAACGAAGCCCCCTTGCGGCCCGCGCGCGGCGGAGCTCTGCTCGCCGCATGTCCGACCTCAAATTCTATTACGCCCCCATGACGAGCGCAGACCGGGTGCACTGGGCACTCGAGGAACTCGGCGTTCCCTACGAGAAGGTCAAGCTCGACCTCGCGGCGGGAGATCAGCGCAAGCCCGAGTACCTCGCGCTCAACCCGAACGGCAAGGTCCCGCTGCTGGTCGCGGAGGGGAAGCCGATCTTCGAGGGGCTCGCGATCCTGCTCTACCTCGGCGAGCGCTTCGGCGTGGACAAGGGCCTCTTCCCGCCGCTCAACGCCGATCGCGCCGAGGCGTTCAAGTGGATGGCCTGGGGCAACGTCACGCTGTTCGAGGCGACGACACGGCTCCTGCGCAACACCCTGGAGCGCTTCCCCGCCGACGAGCGCAACCCCAAGGTAGCCGAGGGCGCGAAGCAGGACCTCGCGAACGGGATCGAGATCCTCGAGCGCGCGCTCGAGGGCAAGGAGTACCTCGTGGGCAACCAGTTCTCGCTCGCCGACGTGTCGCTCGTGACGGCGCTGCCGTTCCTGGCCCGCTTCGGCGTGGACCTCTCGCCTTTCGCGAACGTGAACGCGTGGATCGCCCGCTGCACGAGCCGGCCTGCGGCCAAGCGGGTCAGGCCGGGCTGAAGTCTCCGCCCTCGCCCTGACTCTTGCGGAGATGGCCGGATGACGTGGTCAGGCGGTCGCCCCAAGGCTTGACCCCCCTATCGCCCTCTGGCTTCCTGCCCCCTTGTTCAATTTGCTGACGAGGCCACGGCGGCCTCGCGGACGCAGGTTGTTCGGCGGAGCGGTGAATGACGATCGATCGGCAGTGGCGCAGCGGCAACCTCGGCCTTTTGTCGACGGCCATCTCGATGCTGGCCTTGGCGCTCTTGACGGGTTGCTCGGACGGGAGCTCCGCCGGCGCGGAGACGAGCACGAGCGGCGCGCACGCCGGCGGGGGCGGCGGCGCGGGGAGCGGCTCCGGGGAGGGTGGGGCCGGCGCCGGTCACCCGTTCGACGACCCCGGGACCTGCTCGGACGGCGAGCGCAACCAGCGTGAAGACGACGTGGACTGCGGCGGCCCGTGCGAGCCCTGCGCGTTCTGGCAGCGCGTCGAGCCCTCCGGCGCGGTCTCTCTGTTCCTCACCCGGCAGGGGACCCTGCTGGGGAGCAACGAGTTTGACCGGCTCAGCCGGCTGGAGCAGCTGGACGGCGCGTGGCAGCGGGTGCTGGCGGACGGAGAGAACGTCACGGTGAGGCCGCTGGCGAACGGGAGCAGCGGCGAGATCTATGGAGTGGGCGAGGGCCTCGTGCGCTCCGACGACGACGGGCTGACATGGCACGTCATCAACGCCGAGCTCCGCCCCGGGTTCTTGAAGGTGATGGATGACGCGCTCTACGCAGGGCTCGGCAACGCGCTCTACCGGTCGACCGACGCCGGGGTGAGCTGGGAGCCCGTCGCCGGCGGCTTCGGAGGCGGCGATCTGATCCGATTCGAGGTCAACTCCGACGGGCTCTGGTTCCTGCTCTCCCACAACCTGGTGATGCGGTCGCTGGATCGCGGCGCCACCTGGTTCGAGGTGGCCTATACGGCGAGCGATACGAGCGCCGGGCTCGTCGAGCTCTCCGATGGAGTCGTGCTCGTCGGGCGAGGTGCGACTCCTCCGCTGTCGTCCGTCGATCGCGGCGACTCATGGCAGCAGACCGAAGCGGAAACGGTCGACGTCACGGCCCGGGAGCTCGCGCTCAACTCCACCGATCTGCTCTTCGCGGGCGGGACCGGCGTGGACATGTCCGAGGACGGCGGGCTCACCTGGACCGAGCGGGGCGACGCCGGCATGTTCGGCTTCCGGTCGATGGTGATGCTCCCGGACGATCGCCTCGTGGTCGTCGACAACAACGATCAGGTGTTCGTGAGCCGGCCAACCACGTTCTGGGGCAAGTACGAGCGCCGTGGCGAGCCCCTCCCGGCGTCGTGCACCGACGGAGCCCAGGGGCCGGGTGAGCAGGGCGCCGACTGCGGCGGAAGCTGCCCGGCGTGCCCGACGTGGCGGCGCCTCGCCGAGGTGAACCTCACGAACATGCAATGGGTGGCAGCGACGCCGGACGGCACGCTGTTCTTCGCCAATCAGGAGGGAACGCACCGGTCGACGGACGCCGGCGCCTCGTGGGCTCCCGTCGAGCTCGATGGCCAGCTGCTGCCGTTCATCAGCACCGTGATCCAGATGGGAAATGGAACGATGCTCGCCACCTCGGGCGTCGGGCTGTACCGCTCGTCGGACCGCGGCGGCTCGTGGAGCGTTGTCGACGCGACCCTCGGCGTGGGCGCGATCGCCGTCCATCCAGACGGCCGCCTCTACAGCTCCAAACAAGGGTTCTCGAGCGACGGCGGCGTGTCCTGGGAACGGGTATCGGATGAATCACGAGAGATGACAGAGGTCGTCTTCACCGACAACGGCGATCTCTACGCTCATGGCTCACGCTCTCTGGTTCGCTCGCTCGACGGCGGCAGGACGTTCGAGCCCCTCGGCGGCTTGCCCCTCGACAGCGACGAGACCTACGTCAAGCTCGCGGCCGCCCCGAACGGCCACCTGTTCCTCGGCTCCTACAAGGGCATCTTCCGCTCGATCGACAGAGGCGTCTCCTTCACCAAGGTCACAGACGCCGGCTCGAATGTGCTCGTCGACTCGAAGGGCAACGTCTTCGCCTTCGGAAAAGGCATCGCCATGTCGCGCGACGACGGTGATACCTGGGAGAGCCGCCTGCTCGGGGTCAACACGGCGCCTCGGGCCGTGGCCCTGGCCAACGACCGCATCTACCTGAACACCGCTCTCGGCCACTACCTGAGCACGACGACCACGGCGTGGTGAACGCCGCGGGGCGATGACGCCACGCGCGCCCGACTCCTGGGTCGTCGCCCCGGGACCAGCTCGCGGTGGTGCGCGGCGCGCGAGGTGTAAGGTAGCATCGCGCAGCGCGTTTTCGGGGCAGGAAGAAGGAAGAGAGACGATGATGAGGATCATGGGTCGGAGCGCGGTAGGGGCGTCGTTGCTGGCATCCCTCTCGGCGTGCGGGGGCGCGAGCGGCGCAGGGAACGTGGATGATCGCGTCGGCGCGCTGCCCCCGCAGGAGCACGTCGAGCCGAAGAACAAGGCGGCCGGGCCGGCGGCGTCGACCTCGGCGACCTCGGCCCAGGTCGCGGTCGACCCTCCCGGCGAATGGGGCATCGTGGGGGATCCGCCGCCGCCGCGGCGGAGCTATGCAGAGGTCGTCGCCCAGGTCGCGAGCATGGTCGGCGACAGCGCCGTCCAGAGCGGGGCGTCGCGCCGCGGCCTGTCGGTCGTCAACGTGATGTGGGAAGACACGGGGCGCGCCGAGGGGTCGGCGCTCGGGCCGAACATCTCGGATCTGACGCTCCAGGTGCGGCGAGAAGACGCGCCGGGGCGCTTCGTCACGGCGCTCATGCCCGTGATCAGGTTCCCCAACTTCACCGACCGCACCGGCGACATCCCCGCCGACAAGCTCTTCGTGCGCGTCGGCAACGAGCGCGAGGGCGGCTCGCTGCGGAGCGTCCCGCTCACCGACGTGCTGCGGGACCTCCGCGCGTTCGTGTCGAAGCCGGACAGCATCAAGGGGGTCGGCAACCTGCTCGCGCCGCGCGACACCCACTTCCTCGTCAGCGCACAGGCGGTGTTCCTGCCCATCCCCAGGGAGGGAAAGGCGGAGTTCAACCCTGTCATCTTCAACTACCAGTCATCGCCCGGCTCCCCCGCCGTGCTCACGATCCTCATCACGCGCGAGGGGACGAGCGTGAGCGTCATCGAGAACCGCGCCGAGGACAAGACGGCGCAGGGTATGGGGCAGGAGATCTACTTCAACAACAAGGGGCAGCGCGCCGCCTTCACGGCCGAGCGCAGGAGCGATGTCGTGGCGCGGATCGAGGCCCAGGGCGGGCCCAAAACGGAAGCGGACCGGAGCGCGCTCGCCAAGGGGGCCGACGTGCTGTTCCTGGTGCAGGTGCCGCTCGTGCACGCCCATCAGGGCCGGCTCGGCGGCCTGCTCCCCCCGCCGGCACCCGCGCCTATGGCGGCGGCGCCCGCCAAGGCGAGCGTGGCAAAGAAGGCGGCTTCGGTCGCGGAGGAGAGCGACGTGGAGCAGGCGGTGCTGGGGCACGGGCCAAACCTCGGACCGTACAACGAGGGGCGCGGGCTGCGCCTCGTGCGCGATCCGAAGTTCCCTGTCCGCGTGACAGTGCAGTTCTATAAGGCGACGAGCAATGGCGTCGTGAGCGAGGCGGACCTCGACGCGATCGCGCGATCGATCGGCGGCGTGTACGAGCACGCGGATGCGGTGGGATCGCTGGTGATGCCGGAGGGCGACGCGCGTCGGCCGACGGCGTGGCAGAAGATACCGAACGAGTGGTTCCCGTGGTGACGTCAGGCGGCCGCGTCCCCTCATGCCAGCGAGCTTCACAAAGCCCCGCCTCGTCGTCCTGCTCGCCTTCGAGGGCGTCGCGCTGCTCGATCTCGCCGGGCCCCTCGAGGCCTTCACCGTGGCGACCTCCTTGCGCGCGCCGGGCGCGCCTCCGCCTTATCGCGCGATCGTCGCCTCGACGGCCGGCGGGCCGGCGCGCACCACGACCGGGCTCGCGGTCTGCGCCGAGCCGCTCGCGGCGCTCGACGACGAGGCCATCGACACCCTGATCGTGCCGGGCAGCGGGCCGCCGGAGGCCCCGGCCGTGCCGCCCGATCTCGTCGCCTGGCTCGCCCGCCGCGCGCCGCGCGTGCGCCGCACCTGCGCCGTGTGCACGGGCGCCTTCCTCCTCGCCGCCGCGGGCCTGCTCGACGGTCGCCGCGCGGCGACCCACTGGCGCTCCGCGCCGCTCCTGGCGGAGCGCCACCCGCGCGTCCGCGTCGACGCGGACTCCGTCTACCTGCGCGACGGCTCGATCTGGACCTCGGCCGGCATCTCCGCCGGCATCGACCTCGCCCTCGCGCTCGTCGAGGAGGACCTCGGGCACCGCGCGGCGATGGCGGTCGCCCGGCAGCTCGTCGTGTTCCTCAAGCGGCCTGGCGGGCAGTCGCAGTTCAGCGCGCCGCTCGCGGCGCAGGCGGCCGAGGGCGGCACCTTCGCCGACCTGCACGCCTGGATGGCGGACCGCCTCGCCGGCGATCTGCGCGTCGAGCGCCTGGCCGCGCAGGCGGGGATGAGCCCGCGCACCTTCGCGCGCGCGTACACGGCCGCGCTCGGGCAGACGCCGGCGAAGGTGGTCGCGGACATGCGCCTCGAGGCCGCCTGCCAGGCCGTCGCCGGCACGGACCTCCCGCTCAAGCGGATCGCCCACCAGTGCGGCTTCGGCGACGAGCAGAACCTGCGCCGCGCCTTCCTGCGCCGGCTCGGCGTGGGACCGCTCGAGTACCGGGAGCGCTTCTCCGGGAACGCCCGCGCGCGTGGCAGCAAATGACCGCAGCTCGGCAGGGCGCCCGGCCGGCGAGCGCGCACCCTCCTGAAGCTTGGCCTTCGCCGGCAGACAGGAGCCCCCGCCATGACCAAAGAGATCGCCGGAATCCACGCCCCTGACACGCGCCTTGCCCAGGACGCGACCGCGCTCGCGCGCGAGGTCTCGGCCCCTTACCTCTTCCACCACGTGATGCGCTCGTACTACTTCGGCGAGCTCGCGGCCCGGCTGCACGGCCTCGCCTTCGACCGCGAGCTGCTCTACCTCTCCGTGGTGCTCCACGACCTCGGCCTGACCGAGCGCTTCGCCGGCCCCGAGCGCTTCGAGGTCGACGGCGCCAACGCCGCCCGGGCCTTTCTCGTCGACCGCGGCCTGCCCCGCGAGAAGGCGTCCCTCGTGTGGGACGCCATCGCGCTGCACACGAGCCTGGGCATCGCCTCGCACAAGGAGTCGGAGGTCGCCGTCGCCCATCTCGGGATCGGGATCGATTACGGCGGCATGGGGCTGGAGGCGCTGCCGCGCGGAGCGGTCGAGGAGATCCTGAGGGCCTATCCCCGGCTCGAGATGAAGCAGGAGTTGCGGCGCGCCCTATGCGGCGTCGTGGAGCGGAAGCCACACACCACGGCCGGCAACTTCCTCTCGGACTACGGCCGCCGCTACGTGCCCGGTTTTCAGCCCTTCGATGCCAGCGCCCTCCTGGAGGGCGCCCCGTTCGACAGCTGAGCTGGACGGAGCGCTCATGAAGATCACGGCGAACCGGATCCAGCTCCATGTCCGGGAGCGAGGCGAGGGGGACATGGCCCTCGTCTTCCTCCATTACTGGGGCGGCTCATCGCGCACGTGGGCGGCGGTGGCCGAGGCCCTCTCCCCGAGGTGCCGCACGGTCGCGATCGACCACCGCGGCTGGGGCGACTCCGACGCACCGGAAGAGGGCTATCGCATCGGCGATCTGGCCGATGACGCGGAGGCCGTGATCCAGGTGCTCGGCCTCGAGCGCCACGTGCTTGTGGGCCACTCGATGGGCGGCAAGGTCGCGCAGCTGCTGGCGTCCCGCCGGCCTGCCGGACTGCGGGGGCTCGTCCTCGTCGCCCCTGCGCCGCCCACGCCGATGCCGCTCAGCGACGAGCAACGCGCGACCATGGCCCGCGCCTATGACTCGCCGGAATCGGTCGGCTTCGTGCTCGATCATGTGCTGACCGCGCGTCCGCTGAGCTCCGCGCTGCGCCAGCAGGTGATCGAGGACAGCTTGCGCGGCGCGCCCGCCGCCAAGGCCGCCTGGCCGCACGTCGCGTCGCTGGAGGACATCTCCGCAGACGTTGCGTCGATCGACGCGCCGGCGCTGGTGCTCGCCGGTGAGCTCGACAAGGTCGAGCGCCTCGACGTCCTGCGGCGCGACGTGGTGCCGCGCATCGCCGGCGCAGGCCTGCGCGTCCTGCCCGGCACAGGGCACCTGTCGCCCCTCGAGGCGCCCCTCGCGCTCGCGTCCGCGCTGCGTGATTTCCTCACGGAGCTCGGAGCCGCGTGAGCCGGAAGGCGCAAATCGCGGACGCTTGAAGGGACCATCCGCGGCCGTCGTTTCACGCACGGGCCTCTGGCCCTCGCCGATGCCCGTCAGCCCGAGCCCTCCCTCGGTCATTCGTTTTGTAAGACGATTATCCGTTATAACGGATAGGCCCTTGCTGCGCCAGCAGCGGGCGCGTGCTGCGCGTGTGCTGCTGGAGCAGCAGGCGGCGGGCCGCGAGCTGACGCCGGCCTCCTTCCGTGGCGCCAGGGGCGACGAGGCGGTCGCCATGGCCCTGCTCCGGCTCGGGAGCGTGGCTTGCAAGGCGCCCGCGCGGCAGCACAACCCGGTTCGGCACGGCGGATGAACGCGTCGATCGACCGGACGCTCGCCTCGGTTCGCGTGATGACACCTTCGCCGCCTCTCCCCCAGCGTTATCTCCTCGGCTTCATGGTGCTCGGCATGCTCGCGGGCACAAGCAACGGCGTGGCCAAGGTGGCCCTGCCGCTGTATGCCGCCTCGCTCCACGCCTCCCCTTGGCAGATCGGCCTTGTCGGCGGCCTGCAATTCACCGGCATGCTGCTGCTCTCGATGCCGGTCGGAGGCTTGATCGACCGCCACGGCAGCCGGCCGCTGTTCCGCTTCGGCGGCCTCGCGGGTGCGGCGCTGTACCTGCTCGGCTTCACCCACATGGATCGGCCCTGGCAGCTCATCGGGGGCGTGGTCCTCTTCGGGCTGCTCAACCCGTTTCGCATGGTCGCGACCCAGACCGAGTTTCTTCACCTGCTTCCTCGCATCGGCCCGCGCAAGGCAGGCTGGCAGCGCGCGTCCCACTCGCTCGGCATGTTCTTCGTGGGCCCGATGCTCGGCGCGCAGCTCCTGGGCCTGCTCGGCTACACCGGCGTGTTCGTGGTGACCGGGCTCGGGCTGCTGGCGACGGTCTTCGTCGGCGATCGCGTGCTCTCCGGGGCTCCCCCCGGCCGCGGGCGCTCGGCCACGCCGCTCGTCGAGCGCCTGCGCGGACAGATCGGGATCATCCTGTCTCGCCGCGAGCTGCGCCAGAGCATGCTCATCGAGCTGTGTGGTCAGATGGCGATGTCCTACTTCGCCGTGTTCGTGGTGTTGATAGCGATCCGCGAGTTTCACCTCTCGGTCCCACAGGCCGCGAGCCTGGTGACCATCCAGGGCGCCGTGTTCGTGCTGACCTTGCTCCTCGCCGGGGGCGCCCTGTCGCCGCTGCGCGACGCTGCCCGCTACGCGATCGCCTTTTCGCTGCTGCTCGCGACCGAGCTCCTGCTCGCTTTCCCCCTCGGCGTCGCGTCGCTGTGGATCGGCGCGGTCTTGCTAGGGCTCGGGCTGGGCGTGCAGCACCTCACGAGCGTCAATCGCTTCGCGGCGCTCACCGCCGAGCTCGGCCGCGGCCGGGTGGGCGGTCTGTTCTCGCTCTCGGGACCGGCCGGGGGCCTGATCGGCGCGGTGGCGGGCGGCTCGCTCGGGCAGCGCTTCGGCCTGTTCAGCGGCTTTCGCGTGCTCGCGGCGCTCTATGCGGTGCTGGTGGTGTGGCAGGGGCGCGGCGTCCTGATCGAGAACGCCCAGCCCGTCGCGCTCGCCGAGGGAGAGGCGGAGTGACCGCAGCAGCTACGCCAGCTCGCGCAAGAACGACAGGACCACCTCTCCCAGGCGCTCGGGTTGTTGAAATGGAAGGCCGTGGCCGGCGTCCTGTACCTGTTCGATCCGTACGCGCGGGTTGAGACTCCGCAGCTCCGTCGCCATCTCGAGCGTGACGACGGGGCTGTCGTCGCCGATGACGAGCAGGGTGGGGACGTCGATCGCGCTCACCACGTCGCGGTACTCGGGGTTGGGCGGCGTGAGGACGTCGAACGCGCCCATGCGGGTCTTCAGCCTCGCCTCGGCTTGCAGCTCGACGAGCTCGGGCGAGCGACGCGGGTCTCGGGCTCGGGCCCGCGCAACGAGCTCAGACTTCTGCAAGCCGAGGGCCTGGCGGTGTTGCTCGGCGACGTCGCTGTCGCACACCTCGCGCTGGCGCTCGGGGCTCAAGAACGTCGGGTCGACAAGGATGAGGCCGCCGATGACCCTCGCCCCTCGGCTCGCCACCACCGCGGCGGTCATGCCGCCCATCGAGTGGCCGAGCAGCACCGGACGAGAGAGCCCCAGGCCGCGGATGAGGCCCACGACGTCGCTCGCGTGATCGTCGTACCGGTACCCGTCGTGCGGCGCGCTCGAATCGCCGTGCCCCCTGGCGTCGGGCATGACGACGTCGAACTCACCTTCGAGCGCCCGCGCCACGGGAGTCCAGCAGGCGCCGCTCCCCATCAATCCATGGAGCAGAACGACGGGAGGCTTGGCGCCTCCGGTTCGGAGGTAGTGGATGTTGATGCCGTTCGTTTCGCAGACTCCGCTGATCCAGGTCGTCATGGAACCGTCCCTGCCTGCCGCAGCCTCGTAAGTGTGATGAAGTGGTTCAGGTCTAAATATGCGGGAATTGTCGTCATCAATGCTCCCCGCGGTCTGCTCGGCGCCTTGGGCTTCTGCCGCGTGCGGGTGTGCGCAGCGCACCCGCGCGTCGGTCGGCAAGCCGTCATTGGGCGGCGCCCCATGTCAGTCGTCCGGGACGGGGACCCTTTCGGAGTCCCACTCGAAGAAGCCCCGTGCACGGATGGTGCGGTCAGCCAGGGCTCGCGCTGCGAGCTGGCGCTCCTCGATCGTGGAGGCACCGAAGAAGCGACGCGCCACCTCGGCGACTTCACGGTCGCTGCGTTCAACCTCGAGTAGCAGGTTCTTGTTCCCTGGCACCGTCCCGCGCTCCGCGCGGAGGTGGTACCGAAGCATCGCCATGGCCGCCTCACCGAGCAACGCGCTGGCCATGGCGGGATCGCGCTCCACGATGTCCTCGCCGTCTTCCAGGAGTGTCGCCGCTGAATAACGAGCGAAAACGTCCTCATCCGGAGTGAGCACGGCGCGCTTCTTCAGCCACTCGGCGGCCTCCACCCGCAGGGCATCGATCGCTTGGCCGCCGAATACAGGGAAGCCGGTGGCGATCATGTGCGCCGCGGAGGGGCGACCGTGCTCATGCTCGCTGGCGAAGTACGCTCGAATTGCGCGTGCCGGGTTGACGAAGATCTCGACTGGAACGTCGCCGAACCACCGCTGTAAACGCTGCTTGTACGGACGCTCCTGTACAACGAAGATGTCGAGATCGCTGCTTCGATCACCTGCGCCGCGGACGACCGACCCCGCGGCCACGATCGCCCGCGGCTCGAACGCCTCGAATACAAACGCAACGACCGCGCGGAGCGCTGCTGCATACCTCGGCGGGAGGTCGGGCCAGCTGCACATGGCAAGTTCGTCGGGGCTCATTTGGTTCTCCGAGATCGTCTCATCTGCCTGCCCAACCACCTGCGGCTCAGCCGCGTAGCGGCGTCGGCCGCTGCCGCGGGTTGGGCGGCCGCGGAGCCGGATCTCTGGACACGGAGAGGCACGTCAGCAAAAATGGCACGTTTGGCGAAGATCGCAGCCGAGGCATCGCTCGGCGAGCGCCGTGAAGTCGGGCACGGCAAATGGAAGACCTCCCTCGCGCGAGAACAGGTCCTCGAAGAGCCGGGCAGGCGGCAAAACGTAGTTGCCAAAGGTGAGGCTCACCCAAGACCGAGCGGCGGCGATTCCGGCGATCTCCATGTGCCCGGCCTTGTATGGGTAATTGGCGATAGCATACGGCGGAACGTCCGCGAGATCCATGCGCGCTCCGAATTCGAGCGCCGCGTACTCGGCGGACATCGACACGGGCACCTGGGTACGATGGCATGTGATCGCGACGTAGTAGACGTCGTCGAACTGCGCTTGCGTCATGTCGAGCCGCGCCCCGTCCTGGAGCGCTTCGAGCGCGAGCAGAGGCGGTCGCTTCGGTCGGAGCTCGCTCCAGACCGTAGCTTGAACGTTGTCATCATTCTCCAGGGAACGGCAGAGCTCCTCCGCTGAGTCGGGGCGCAGCCACGAGCCTGGATTGCGCCCGCGGAACTTGCCGGCCTTCGGCATCCCGCGCGACATGGTGAACACGAACGACCCGACGGGCTCGGGGTCCGTCCGCACAAACCGTTCGGGGTTCTTCCCGACGAACCCAGCGCTCATCGCGGCTTCGAGAAACGCCGTCATCTCCTCCGCCTTGAAGGCGAAACTCGGATCGAGCGGGACGAGCAGATGGGAATAATACATGCTCATTCATTGCCTCGCGGTCCTGGGAGCCGTGTGGAGCGCCTTGAACCCCGACCCCACCTCCTCGTGCCATCGTGGAAACGTAGCGTAGCCGACGGCTGCCCCACCTTGTCAAGGAGACCAGGGCACGATCGTGCGATCTCTACGCCGGACGAAGGCGCGAGCAAGCCCTCGATGCCCTGCTCCTCCCAAGCGAATAAGTGGCCGTGCAACGGCCGAGCAGTGGCGGGGCTGTTCAGCTTGCCGCAGCTTGCCGGAGGGCTTTGCACTATTTCAAATACCCCTGCAGGAGCCCTCTTCTCCAGCAATAACATCGATCTCGGTCGCTCGCGACCGCGTCCTTCGAAGGGCTCTCCGTCCGGGAGGGCTTGACCCAGCATGGTTTGCCTGTAGCCTGCCGGGACACCGATCGGTGGAAGCGATGCCAGCGAAGCTTTACGAGCTCAAGCGTCGTCCACTGGCAACTTTCTTGACGAGGCGGAGATGACCCGGAAGCACAGGACACCCCTCTGCTCAGCGCAAGGGGGCCGGGTGAACATCGCCGCGCCCAGCCGGGGCGGCGAGCTCCGGAGCGATGAAGGAGCGCCATCATGAATCGATCGTGGTCCGCGGTGGTCAAGTCGTCGATCTTCGCCCTCGCGGCAGTGCACGTCGCGTGCGGCGACGCCGGCGTGGATCCGGGCGGGGCAGGGGGCTCGCGCCCGGAGTCGCCCGACAGCTCGAGCGCGCCGGCGTCGACGTCCACCTCATCGACGTCCGCCGGCGGGGACCCTGGCATCTGGATCCCGGCGCTCGAGACGTCGTGGCACTGGATGATCGACCATCCGCTGGATCTGGACGATCCCAGGGACATGGGCCTGGTCGATCCCACGGGAGCGCCCATCGAGTCGCCGCCTCCCACCGTCTACGACATCGACTGGGAGTTCACGCCCGCCGAGACGGTGGCCGCGCTCCACGCGATGGGCGCCAAGGTCATCTGCTACGTCGACGTCGGCGCGTTCGAGGACTATCGGCCAGACGCCGGCGACTTCCCGGAGTCGGTCAAAGGCAACCCGGACTACCACTGGGAGGGCTCGTTCTGGCTCGACATCCGGCAGATCGAGCTCCTCGAGCCGATCATGCGGGCCCGGTTTCAGGTCTGCAAGGACAAGGGCTTCGACGCGATCGAACCCGACGAGGTCGACGGTTACGCCAACGACTCCGGGTTCCCCCTCACCTATGAAGACCAGATCGCCTACAACCGGTTCATCGCGGATCTCGCCCACGCGATGGGCATGTCCGTGGGGCTCAAGGGCGACATCGAGCAGGCGGAGGACCTGTGGCCGCACTTCGACTGGACGCTGAACGAGCAGTGCTTCGAGTATGAAGAGTGCCAGATCCTCGTCGACGCCTTCCTGGCGAACGGCAAGGCCGTGTTCGAGGTGGAGTACGACGATCCGTTCTCGGGTTACATGACCGACAGATCGCTCTTCTGCGAACAGGCGAACGTCTGGGGCTTCAACAGCATGGAGATGCCGCTCGACCTCGACGGCGGCCGGTGGCCCTGCCGGTGACATCGGGGACGCGGCGACGCCGCACGCCGGCCAGGGCGCATCGCTGACGTCGAGGACGGGATGCTCCTCGCGAGGTGCGTGCGGGACGAGCCTGAGCCGGAACGAGCGTTACCCAGCGTTGCCGACGACCACATCATAACGATTCTCCAGCCGCCACGGACGTTCACATAAGCCCGTGGAGTGTGATTTGCTTCACACTGTTGCATATGACAGAGACTCCTCGCAGCGTCGGGCCTCTCGGGTGGAGGGCAATTTGGCGAGGGTGCGCGTCCCGGCGCGACACAGGCCGCACAGGGCGTGTCGGGGGTACATCAATGAGCAATGAGAACGGCGCGAGGCCGGTTGAGCAGGCAGCCGTCCATGCCGTCAGGTACGTTCACAAGCCGAACTCCACGCGCGAGCTGGGGTGTGTGGCCGGCGATGACGCCGCGTCGGCCGCCGCAGCGGGCTGGGCGATGCGCAACGCGGTCGAGGTCCATGCGACGCTCAGGTGGCTCAAGAAGCACCCTGGGCAGAAGCGGCGCGCGGAGATCCGCTTCCATGACGAGCTGCGCGGGCACGGCTGGATCACGGCCAGTGATCCTCCGCGACTGACCTCGAAGGGGAACGACGCGCTCCAGGTGCTGACCTGCACGCTCGGCGCGGACAGGACGAGCGAGACGGTGCGGTTCCTCGACCAGAACGCCACCATCGACTCGAGCAGCCGCGTGCTCGACGTCGGCTGCTCCATGGGGCACATCCTGCGGAGCCTCGCGGCGCGGCCGCCGCTCCGCGCGGTCGGCGTCGACCTCGATCTGTTCGCGCTCCACGTCGCAGCGCTCGGCCGGAGCGGGCCGCCGTCGGAGCGCGAGCCGGAGTGGTGGTGGGCGGACGCTCTGAACCTGCCCTTCGGCGACGGCGAGTTCACGCACGGGCTCTCCTTCGTCACCCTGAATCACATGCCGGTGCGCGCGTCGCTCCGGGAGCTCGCGCGCGTCATCCAGCCCGGCGGGCAGCTCATCGCCACCGTGGAAGGCGAGGGGTTCTGGCGCCACAAGTGGAGGTTGAGCGGTCCCCTTCGTCGCATTCACCTGGTGCGCGAGCGCCTGGGCTACGCGGCCCTGCTCTACGCGGACTGGCAGCGGATCCCCGCGCTCCGGCGGCTCTCCCGGCGGGTCTATTTCTCCATGCCCGCCCTCGAGCAGCTGCTCCCGGAGGCCGGTTTCGCGGTCGAGCGCTGCGAGGCGCTCTGGGAAGAGCAGGGGGCGCCCTCGGTGATCGGGATCGTCGCGCGACGCAAATGAGGCTCGTATCCGGCCGCCCTCGGCGCTCCCCTCCTCGTCGTGCGATCGCGGGCCATCCTCTGGCCTAGACGCCGTAGAGGGGGAGGGTGAGCGCCGTCGAGGCCTTACGGCCCTTGCGACCGGGCAGCCCCGTGCGCGCCAGCCATGGTGCCACCCGGAGCGCTTGATTCCGGATCCACAGCGCTCGCGATGTGGCGGGGATCAGACTGGTCGCGCCGCCGTCGGCGAGCGACTGGTTCACCTCGACGAACGGCCTCATGACGCGCTCGTACGAGGCGAAGGCGGCGCCGGGGTCGGAATGGGTCGCCAGCTCGCCGGCCAAGACATAGGCGCCGACCATGGCGGTGCTCGTACCTTGGCCCGACAAGAACGACGGAGCGTGGGCCGCGTCTCCCACAAGGGCGACCCTTCCCTTCGACCATCGAGGCATGTGGATCTGGCTGACGACGTCGAAGAAGACATCGGTGGCCTCCTGCAGGGCGGCGAGCATCCGCGGTACTTCCCAGCGGGCGCCGGCGAAGACACTGGCGGTCAACCTTCGCTGCGCCTCGATGTCGGCGAACTCCGAGAAGGGAGGCTGGGGACGGGCGAAGGTCAGGAAGGCGTGCAGGCGATCGCTGTCGCCGGCCGCGAACAGCACGGCCGCCTTCCCGGGCGTGTTGCTGATGAACGCCTCGTGAGAGAGCCCGAGGGTGTTGGGGATGGTGAAACCTGCAAAGCAGTAGCCGAGATAACGGTGGTACTGCGCCTCGGGCCCGAAGGCGAGCCGCCGTGTGTTCGAGTGCAATCCGTCAGCGCCGATGACCAGGTCGAAGGGGCGTTGCAGGCCGCTCTGGAGGTGCACATCGACGCCGCCGCCGTGCTCGTTCAAGGTGGTGATGGAGTCGCCGAAGCGGAATTCGACGTCATCTCGGACGGCGTCGTAGAGCACCGTCGTGAGCTCTCCGCGAGGCAGCTCCAGATCCCGGCCTTCCTTGCCGCCGGTGAGCGTCTCGGGCCGGATCGACCCGAGGATCGCGCCGTCGCCATCGACGAACGTGATCTTGCGCGAGTCGATGTGCGCGGCTGCGATGCGCGATAACACGCCCATGCGCTTCACGACGTCGATCGCGGTGCCCCGGATGTCGATGGGGTAGCCGCCGCTTCGCACAGCGCCAGCCTTCTCCACCACCGTGACCTGAAAGCCGTACCTGTGAAGCCAGTACGCGAGCACGGGGCCGGCGATGCTCGCGCCGGAGATCAGGATCTTCTTGTTCCGCGAAGTCGCCATGTGTCCGCCTTCCTTCGGTGGGAGCTCGCAGCCGCGGAGGGCCCATCCTCGATAGATCGGCGCGACCCGCCCGCTGCCATGAGGCAGGCAAGCAGCTGCCGACCGCGGTCCACTCGGCCCAGGGAGCTCTGACGCCAGCTACACTACACCGTGTAGTGTACAAAGGCCAGCGCAAAAAGAGGCCGAAATGGGCTATACTTGGAGGTGCATGTCCTCCACTGGCGCACAAAAGGCCCTTCGTGAAGGGTCCGCGCAAAAGCGATCCGCCATTCTCGTGGCGGCCCGGGAGCTGTTCCTGGTCGACGGGTTCGACCGCTCGAGCGTCGATGCTGTCGCCGCTCGCGCCGGCGTCTCCAAGAGGACGGTGTATGACTACTTCGGCGACAAGCAGGCTCTCTTGCTGGCCGTCGTCGAGTCGGCAGGTGACCTGCTCATCGCGGCGATCCGGCAGGCTATCGAGGACACCTTGACGCACGTCACGGACCTGGAGGACGCCTTGATCACCTTCTCGGTGCGGATCGTGACCGAGATGCTCGGCTCGGTGGACTATCTTTCCCTCATACGACTGGTAACGATGGAGTCTGTTCATCTGTCCCAGCTGCGCGATCGCGACCACTGGATGATGAACGCTCCGGAAGAGGCGATCGCGGAGCGGTTCGCCGAATTTGCGCGTGCAGGGCTGCTCGACGCGCCGAACCCCCGGCTGGCGGCCGATCATTTCATCGCGCTGACCATCTTGCTCGCCGCCAACGCGTTCGGACCGGCCATCACCACGAAGGACGCCCGCATGCGAGAGATCCTCGTCGAGGGGGTGCGCGCATTTCTCCGAGCTTATGCGCCCAGCCGCCCGGCCCCGCCTCGGCCGCTCGCGTAGCGCAGGCGGGCCCGGCGGTGCGCGACGTCACGGTCAGAGCGTGACGGCGACCGTGACATGTGAGGCTCTCGAGCGGCACATCAGCGGCGAATCGCCGCGCTCACCTCAGGTGATGGAAGGCGATGCCGCTCGTGCGCGCGGGGGAGCAGCGACCCTTGCCGCCGCCCCCTTCGGTGCCCTACGTGCGCCCCCATGCGCACGTTGTTTCTCGATCTCGACGGCACCTTGACGGATCCGGCCCCTGGCATCGCCGCCTGCTTCGTGCACGCGGCCCATGTGCTCGGGCACGGCTCGATCAGCCTCGACGAGGTGCGCCGCTTCATCGGTCCGCCGCTGCGCGAGGCGTTCGCCGAGATCCTGGCGACGCGCGACAGCGTCCGCATCGAGGAGGCGGTGCGCGTCTATCGCGAGCGCTTCGGCACGATCGGCCTTTTCGAGAACAGCGTGTATGCCGGCGTGCCAGAGGCGCTCGCGCAGCTCTGCCAGGCGGGCCACGGCCTCTGCCTCGTCACCAGCAAGGCGGCCGTTTACGCCGAGCGCATCATCGACCACTTCGGCCTTCGCTCGCACGTGCCCCGCGTCTACGGCGCCGAGCTGTCCGGCGAGCGCTCGACCAAAGCCGAGCTCATCGCGCACGCGCTCGAGCGCGAGTCGCTCACCCCCGCCGACGCGTGCATGATCGGCGACCGCGAACACGATATCCTCGGCGCCAAGGCGCACGGCCTCGTGGCGATCGGGGTGACCTGGGGCTATGGGTCGCGCGCCGAGCTAGAGGCCGCGGGCGCCGATCGCATCGTCGACACGCTGGAGGAGCTGGTGCTGACGGTGCGTGGGTTGAGGGAGGAGGCTTCTGGCGCAACGCGACCCGATGTTGCCTCGGAGCTCGGGGTAGTAGACGTGGCGGGTGGCTGACCGCAGGGTCGGGGCGAGATCGTCGTTGCTGCCGCTCCGGAAAGCCCGGTAGGAGCCTGCTGTCACGGCGGCGCAGTCATGACATGGCATTGGGTACTGGACCGGGTCCCAGTCCAACGTCCATTCCCACGCGTTCCCGCCGAGGTCGGACTGCCCCCACCTCCCGTCGCCCTTGGGCGACTTCGAACCGACGTTCTGCAGGCTGCAGGTGCCGCCGCAGTACACCGCGTGGCTGTCATCGATTGCCGTAGACGTCGCTGGCTTCGACCACGGATAGTACCTTTGCTCGCTGCCCCCGGAGGCCGCGTAGTTCCACTCCGCCTCTGTCGCCAGCCGTCCCCCGTCCCACGCACAGAACGCGAACGCCGCGTACCAGTCCAGGCAGTTGCTCGGCTTGTTTTCGTCGCCCCCCGCCGTGTCCGTCCAGCTCTGATGGACAAAGCACTTCAGGGCGCTTCTTAGGGCAGCCGTGTTCGGCGGCAACTTGGTGTTCCACGCCGAGCTCCAGCCAGAGCCTGGGATCTTTGGATGTGCGCCCGCGCCATCCCCAGGCGGGCTGGCCTGCGTGCCCATGCCTGCGTTCACGAACGCTCGGAACCGACCCACGGTGATCTCGTACTTGTCGAGGTAGAAGTCGCTCACCGTCGCCGGGTAGCTCCGGTCCAGATAGTCCACGCCGTCGTAGCTTCGAGCGAAAGTTCCGCCGGGGACCAGCAGGCTCTCGCAGCAGTCCTCGTTCCCGAGGGCCCGCAGGTCGCCGGCAGCCCGGTGCAACTTGGCGCCGCTCCAGCCCATGCGCCCGCGCGGCCGCTGCTTTGGTCCTTCGCGATCGTCTCGTCCACCGCGGTCCTCTCATCGTTCCCGCAGGTGCAGCCTGCCGAGAGCAGCAGCCCGAATAATGCGATGCAGACGGTGTGGTAAGGAGGGGCAAGCGAAATCATAGGTCACCCACGATGGTCCGCCACTACGCGTGGCGCGCGCCCGTCGACATCGCAGCTCGGTCTCGCTGGGCCTGCGCCCCGATCAGCCCCCGAAGAACGCCTTCGCCTGCTCTCCCAGCACGTTCTCGCCCTTCGGGCTGCTGGCGTGGCAGCCGTCGCTGACCTCGCCCGCGTCGTTGTTGAGGATGAACTTCCCGAGGTAGCTCATGTTCTCGTTGATGGTCGGGTCCTTGGCCAGCTCTTGTGCCTTCATGTCGGTCCAATCGGCGCCGCCCGTTCCCGCGATGAAGCAGTCGTGTCCCGCGTTGTAGACAGGCTGACCGACGATGTAGATGTGCGTGCCCGGGTTGACGTGCTGGCGCGCCGCGTTGACCATGTCGCGGAGCTCTTTGTCGGTCGCCTTCTGGGACAAGATGCAGATCTGGACCATGATGGCTTTGACGACGTCTTTCCCTCCGATCGAAGCCATCTTCTGGTCGAAGAGCTGCCAAGAAGAGCTGTTCGGGTTGGTCCAGTTCTGGACCACCATGGCGCCCGTTTGATAATTGTCCGAGTTCCACATGATCTTGCCGCCAACGCGCTTGTAGCCGGTGCCGATGTTGTTGGCCATCGAGCAGCCGGTGTACGCAACCGAGTTGTTGCCTGTCGGGGGCAGGCCGTCATCCCCGCCACCCGTCCCGGGATCGCCGCCCGTGCTCGTGCTGCCCACCGACGCTGGGCCGCTCGCGTCTGCGCCGCCGCTGCCGCCTCCGCCCGTGCCGGATGCGCCGCCGGTGCCGCCGCTCGGGGCTCCTCCCGCTCCGGTCGTCCCCGTGGTCACTCCGACAGAGCTCGAGGTTCCAGCACCTGTCCCACCGCTCGTCGAACCTCCGGTCGTGGAACCGCTGGTGCCCGTCGTCCCTCCGGTTGAGGCGCTGTCCGACTCCGAACCGTCGTTCACGTCACTTTCCGAGCTGCAAGCTCCGAGGCAGAGCAAGGCCATGCCAAGAGCGCAGCGGACCACCAATCGGGAGGAAAGAGCAGGATAATTCATCGTCGTCACCTTCTGTTGGGGGGCGTTGGTCATGACCTGCGGGGACCCTCGGCTCGCGTCCGACCGTGCTTGTTCTATTGCCGCTGCGACCCGCGCGAATAGACGGTGAGATCGTCGTCTCCCCCCTTGGACAAATTTGTCATCCCCCGCTCATCGACTTGGAGAGCCATCACGATGCCCGCTTCTCCGAGGTGAGCATCGTCGAAAAATCCGTTCGGTTTGACCTCGCGTCTGGTTCAGTTCGCGGCCTCACCTGATGTCAGATCCATCCTTCACGTAGGGAAGCGGCTTTCCTCGCACTACAGCCCCCCTGCGGGCCCCCATGGTCTGCCGCTCGTCGTCCCTCCCCGCGTCCGGGGGTGTCGGGTTTGTCACTCCCCCCGTTGGCCTGTGTGGCGTTACTCTGTGGCGCGCAACGAGGTTTCTCGTCGATACTTATCAATTTATGACGGTAGAGCTGATTCATGCCATCGTTCGTCAGACCACCGTGCTCATCGCCCAGCTGGCGACCTCGGGCGGTTGGCGTGCCCCTCTTGCCCAGCTCGCAGACCAGGTGTTCCAGGACCTGGTCACCGAGCTCGAGCGGCAAGGGGTCAGCCGCAAGGTGAGCGCCGACATGTTCGGCATGGGGCTCCGGACCTATCAGCGCCGGGTCCGGCGGATCACGGAGAGCTCGGTCGAGCGCGGTCGCTCGCTCTGGGAGGCCGTGCTGGACCACATCCGCCGCCGGGGGATCACGCCGAGGGCCGAGATCTTGAGGGCGTTCGCCGGCGAGGATGATGTCCTGCTCCGAGGGGTGCTCTTCGACCTCTGCGAGAGCCGCCTGATCTTTCAGGCGGGGCAGGGGGCTCAGGTGGTGTATCGCGCGGTGTCCGACGACGAGCTGGGCGCGCTCCGCTCCGGGGAAGGCGTCGACGAGCTGGTCTGGGCGATCATCTATCGGGAAGGCCCGCTCGCGCGCGACGAGCTGCTGCAGCGGACACACATCGAGCGCGCGGAGCTCGACGCCGCCCTGGGGCGTCTCGTGGAATCGGCGCGCGTCGAGCGGACCGGGGAGGGCGCCGGGGCGACGTACAGCGCCGGGAGCCTCTATGTGCTGCTGGGCTCACCCGTGGGGTGGGAGGCGGCGATCTTCGATCATTTCCAGGCGATGGTGAAGACCATCCTGTGCCGGCTGCGCGAGGATCGCTCCGCGCCCGGCCTCGGCGACCGCGTCGGGGGGAGCACCTATACCCTCGACCTGTGGCCCGGCCATCCGCACGAACAGCGGGCTTACGAGACGCTGGGGCGCCTGCGTGCCCAGCTGGTCGAGCTGCGCGAGCAGGTCGAGGCGTTCAACGCGGCGCACGAGAGGCCGGACAGGTACACGCAGGTCATTCTGTACATCGGACAGTGCTTGATCCAGCAGGACAGCGGGGGTGGCGATGAGATCTAGGGTGGTCGTGACCGCGTGCCTCCTCGCGAGCGTCACGGGCGGGGCGCTCCTCGGCTCGGCCTGCAGGGACATCGGCCCTCAGACCGGGAGCGAGACAAACTTTCTCAGGAGCTGTGATGCCAGCTGCGCGGACGGCCTCTCCTGCATCTGCGGCGTCTGCACGCGCGCCTGCTCGGTCGCCCGCGAGTGTACGGCGCTCGCCTCCGGCGCCGAGTGCGTGGCCGTGGCGGAGCGGCCCACCGAGGCGGCCTGCGCCGCGGCCGAGAGCGCTGCGTTCTGCGATCTTTCCTGCAGCGGCGACGCCGACTGCGAGCCGCTCGGCGCGCCGTTCCGCTGTCAGGGCGGCTTCTGCCGGGTGCCCGGCGATGGCGAGACGGCGACCGCCTGCCCGGCCACCACGCTGGCGCCCGGCGACAACGATCGCACGGTGACGGTCGGGGACACCACCCGCAGCTACGTCGTTCGCCTCCCTGCGAGCTACGCGGGCGCGAGCCCCCTGCCGCTGGTGCTCGATTTTCATACGCTGGGCGGGACCCCGGCGGAGGAGGCCGAGGCGTCGGGATACCGCGAGCTCGCCGAGACCGAAGGGTTCATCGTCGCGTGGCCGCAGGGCATCGAGGGCGCGTGGAACATCGGTCCGTGCTGCACCACGTCGCGCGACGTCGATGACGTGGGGTTCGCTCGTGCCCTGGTCCAGGAGGTCCAGAAGGAGGCGTGTGTCGACCTCAAGCGGGTCTATGCCGTCGGCGTCGCGAACGGCGGCGGGATGGCCTACCACCTGGCCTGCAACGCCGCGGACGTCTTTGCCGCGGTCGCTCCCAGCGCGTTCGACCTTCTGGCGGAGTCGGAGCAGCCTTGCCAGCCGTCGCGGCCGGTGACCGAGATCTCGTTCCGGGGTACCGCGGACGTGCTGGTACCTTACGAGGGCGGGGCTCAGCAGGCGCCGAACGGGGCGGACATCACCTTCCTCGGCGCCATGGGCACCTTCGAGAGGTGGGCCGAGCTGAACCAGTGCACGGGATCCCCGAGCGCGGCGGACAGCGACGGTTGCGCGACCTACTCGAGCTGTGCAAACGGCGCGGAGGTGACGCTGTGCACCACGCAGGGCGGCGGCATGACCTGGGGGAGCCCCGAGATCGGGTGGGCGACGCTGAAGCGGCACTCGCTGCCTTGAGGGCGTGACGAACGAACGTCTGTTGAGGCCGCGGCGCGCCGGGCAGGGGATCGCGAGCGCCGCGCAACGTCGGCGTTCCGGCGTCCCCGCGTCGCGCTCGGGCGCCGGGCTCCCGGCGCGGCCGCGACGATCCCCCGTGCTTCCGGGCGCCGGGGCTGTCACCCTCGGCCGCCGAGGAGAGCGCCCGGTCCTGATCCGATGACCTTCGTCCCGCTGCAGCCGCCCGATCTGCCCCCCATCCGCGCGCGCGGGACGCCGCGCTGCCGCGGCTGCGGCTTGCCGCAGGAGATGTGCCTCTGCGGCGCGCTGCCCCGGCTCCCCGTGCGCACGCGCGTCGTGCTGCTCACCCACCGGATCGAGCGCACCAGGAGCACCAACACGGGACGGCTCGTCGCGCGCCTGCTCGAGGGCGCGGAGGTGCGCGTCCGTGGCGAGATCGCGCCGCGTCCGCGCCCGCCGCTGCCGGAGGGGCGCCGGCTCGTACTCTTCCCGTCGCCCGAGGCGCGCGCCCTCACGCCCGATGACGCCGCCGGCGAGCCCGTGGTGCTGCTCGTCCCCGACGGCAACTGGAACCAGGCGCGCCGCGCGGTCAACCGGGACCCTGACGCGCGCGGCGCCGAGCCGGTCACGCTGCCCGAGGGCGCGCCGAGCCGCTATGGCCTGCGGCGCGCGCCGCACGAGGGCGCCCTGTCGACGCTGGAGGCCGTCGCGCGCGCGCTCGGGCTGCTCGAGGGCGCGGCCATCGAGCGGCGCATGATGGAGGCGTTCGACGTGTGGGTGCACCGCGCGACCCGGGTGCGGCTCACCGGCAAGCTCGAGGAGGGCGCGGCGGCGCTCGGAGAAGGCGAATTCGTTGAGGCCCTCGTGGGCCGGGCTCCCGGTGGATCGGCAGATCCGTGAGCGCTCGTCGCGCCCGTCACCGGAAGTTCTGCACCGCCCAGACGCTGCCGTCCGGGAAGGTGTGGAATCCGCAAGCCACCTTCGTGTAGCGGGTATTGCTCATGTTGATGTAGTGGCCGTGCTTCTCGAAGTCCTCCCCCGGCCCCTCATCCCACATGAGCTGCAAACACGGGACGATCATCGATCCCGGCGGGCCTCCCCACCCGGGGCACTCGTTCTGAGCGTTCTCGTCGCAATCTCCGAACGCGCCGTGCGCCTGGCCGGTGTTCCCATCGGACTCGGCCTCTCGATCGGAGCACGACTCCGCCTCGACCCACCGCGCGAGGGGCGGCAAGCCGAGCGTGGCGCGATGCTCGTTGATCGTATCGACGCACAGCTGCGCCGCGCCCGTGGCGCCGCCCGAGCCGCCAGCGCCGCCCCCGGAGCCGGCGCCCTCCGCGGATGAGCCGCCGGAACCCGCCGGCGTCGAGCCCCCGGCGCCTGCCGGCGTCGAGCCCCCGGCGCCCTCCGCGGTCGAGCCGCCGGCGCCTGCCGGCCCCGAACCTCCTGAGCCGCCGGCGCCTGCCGGCCCCGAGCCTCCTGAGCCGCCCGAGCCCTCCGCTGACGAGCCGCCGGCGCCTGCCGGCCCCGAGCCTCCTGAGCCGCCGGTGCCAGCTGCGGACGAGCCGCCGGCGCCTCCGGTCGTCGCCCCCGCCGAGCCGCCGGTGCCCGCCGCGGTCGAGCCGCCGCTGCCGGCGGTCGGCCCGCCGCTGGAGCCTCCCCCGTGGATCTCGACATCGGCGCCGCTCGACGGCCCGCTGCCCTCGCCATCGAGCGACGCGTCTCCCATCTCACCGATGCAGCCCGACAGGATAGACGTGGTGAACGCCGCGGCGAGCGCGACGGCACAAGGAGTCCAAGTGTTAAGCATCCGTCGAGTCTATGGGGCATTCGACGCATGCTCAACATAGACCGATCCTGCTTCACTTTTGCATGCTTGAGCGGTTCAGCTTCGATTGGTGGGCTTTCCGCGTAGCTGTGAGGAGAGAAGCGATTGTGTCGGATGAAACTCTGCTCTTCTGCTTCGAATTCCGCTCGAGCGAGACAGGATACGGCGGACCATCGAGCGGCGACCGGCCTTCAGGTGTCGTCCCCGCGGGCCGGCGGCCGGTGGAATCGTGAAGGCGCGCCGGGACGTCACCTCGCCTTCCACGCCCTCCGCCGGCCGCGGCGGGCCGCGCCTCCGCTGGAGGTAAACGATCGTCGCGCCGGCGAGCGCGTTGGCGACCATGAGCGAGTTCGTCGCCACGAACACCCAGCTCTCGAGCATCCAGCTGTAGATGACGAACCCGATCGACGCGGCCAGCTGGCCGAGGAAGAGCCATCTGGAGACGCCCTGGCTCGTCTTGCTCTTCCATTGCTTGTAGACCTGGTTGCCGACCGTCAGGACGAGGATGCCAGAGCTGACCCAGCCGATCGCGTCTTTCATGACCCACCGCTGGACCGCCGCTCGCCCTCTCTCCTCGAACGGGCCTCGTCAGGCCCGCGCCGCGCCGTTCGCGTGGCTCGCCTTGTCCGCGGACGTCTTCTTGTAGCCCGCCGGCAGGAGCGTCTCGTAGCCCTCGGCCAGCCGCTGCTCGAACTCCGCCTTCATCGACCTCCCGAGCTCGGTGAGGCGCTCGTCGCCGATGGCCTTCTCGACCGCCGGAAAGAGCTCCTCTTCCTCCTCCTCGACGTGGTGCTGGATGAGCTCCTTCAGCGTCGTCACGCGCGCCTTGAACGAGACGTCCTCCGGCGAGGTCGAGAGCAGCCGCTTCAGGGCGAGCTCGGCGATGGCGTGCTCCTCGAAGCTCTCGAGGATCAGGTCCTCCTTGATCTGGCGCACGGCGGGATAGAAGAGCTCTTGCTCGATCGCCATGTGCGCGGCGAGCTCGTTGGCGAGCTCGGCGACCAGGAGCGCGGGCTCCGATTTGCCGCCCTCGAGCTGCTTGAAGAGGGACTCCACCTTGCGGTGCTGCTTCTGGAGCAATGACGTCGCTTTCATGTTCGTGCCTCCACGGTACGCCGCGCCTCGGCGCGGCCGGGGTCGTCTGGGTTTCCTCGCCCGCCGGAGCGATCCCGCGCGCGAGACGCTCCGGCCAGCCTTGCTCACCGTTCGACGCGCGATGAGGGGCGAGCGTACGGGCTCACCCCTCATCGCGCGAACAACCCGAGATGCCTCGGGGCTGCTAGTCCGTCTTGTCCTCGATCTTGTCCCCCGCCTTCTCGGCGGCGTCGCCCGTCGACTCCGCCGCATCCTTCGCCTCGTCCTTGACGTCGCGCGCCGCATCGTCCACGGCCTCGCCCGCCTTCTCTGCCGGTCCCTCCGGCTGAGGCTTGCTGCCTCCGCAACCGATCACTCCGACGGAACCGATGATGATGCTGCCCAGGAGCAGCGATCGAATCCCTGTATTCACGGTACCCTCTCCTCCGCGCAGGGCCGCGCCCGGCGGCTTTGCCCCCTCGGCACGTCCGGCGGCTTCTCGACGACTCTCGACGCTGGCTTCGAGCTGTCCTCGTCCAGCGCTCGGCTTCAGCTTTCGCTTCGGCGTTCAGACTTCCTTCAGTCAGCAATGGCAGTCAGCAATGCCCGGGCCAAACGCGACCAAGCGCCTGCGCGAGCTCCTCGTCGCCGCGCCCCCCGCATCCTGGAGCGATCCGCTGAGACACATCGCCTCGACCGTGGCGTCCTGCGACGCGCAATGGCCGCCCGCCCGGATTCCCAAGAGGACGGCGCTCGTGGCGCAGGCGCCCCACCCGGCAACGCAGGCGCCTCCGCTTGGCCTCCGCGGCGATCGGAGCAAGAATCCGCCCGGAACCGCGACATGACCCACGACTTCGCCGGCGCGCTCAGCGCCATCTTCACGGGCGAGCGAGCCCGCCTCCTGCACGTGATCGTGCCGGCACACATCCACGGGCACACGCTGGCCCTGCTGCGGGCGCTCGGCGAAGCAGGCTCGGCGCCCTGCCCCGTGTGGGTCCTGGCAGATCCGGTCTACGGGCCCAGCCGCGGCTGGGCGGCCCGAGAGCGCTCGCTGTCGCGCGAGCTCGGCGCCCCGGCGGCGCTCGCGACGCCCGAGCCCGCCCCGCTGCGCGAGCCGCTCGACGCCTTCGCGGACGCCCTCGCCGCTCACCTCGCCGGCAGCGCCCCGGATGGGATCGCCGTCGTCGTGCTGGCACCACAGCACGTCGAGGACCCGCGCGCCTACGCCCGCGACGTCCTCTGGCTCGCGCAGCGGCCCGAGCTCGCGCTCGTGCGCTGGGTCCTCGTCGACCCTGCCCACTCGAGCGTCGGCGATCTGCTCGCGCGCCTCGGCGAAGGCGCGTCCCGCGTCGTGTGGCCGGAGGCCGACGGCGCAGCGATCGCCGAGCTCGAGCGCGTGCTCAGCGATCTCTCGGCCCGCGGGCGGCACCTCCCCGCCGACCTGGAGGTACGCATCGCCCCCGGCTCGCTCCTCCGCGCGCCCGAGCTCCTCCCCGCGCGGCGCCTCCTGCACGAGGCGGACAAGTGTTTTCATGCGGGCCGGCACGCCGAGGCCGCGCAGCTCCAGGGGCAGGCCGAGGAGATGCTGGCGAGCCGCGGGCTGGGCGAGGAGGCCATCCACATCGCCATGCAGCGCGCGCGCTCGCTGATCGCGGCGGGCGTGGTCGAGGAGGGGCATCGGGTGTTCGTCGCCGCGCTGAAGGACGCGGAGCGGCGCGGCCTGTTCGCGATCGTGCCCGAGGCCTACGCGTCGCTCGCGAGCCTGCACAGCAAGCAACGCCGCTTCCTGGACGCGTCCGAGGCCTATGCGCGCGCCGGCGAGCTGGCGAACCGCCGCGGGAGCCGCGAGTTCGCCGCGGACATGCACCGCTGTTCCGGTCACGCGGCGCTCAACGCCGACATGCCGGACGCCGCGGCGATGGCGTGGCGGCGGGCGTTCGAGCTGCTCGGCTCCGTGGCCCCGGCCGTCGGCGCGCTGGAGAAGCCCCAGCAGATCGTCGTCCTCGGGCTCTCCCTCGCCGACGTCTTTGAGGAGCACGGCAACCTCCCGGCCGCGCGCGGGCTGCGGGGACACGCCGAGGCCATCGAGACCCGTCATCCGCGGCGCTCCGCGACGTGGAGCTGAGCGAGGCGCCGCGTCCGGTCAGGTGGGCGGGCGAGCGGGGGGCGGGGCAGCGTCCGGACCGGGGCGCTCGGCGATGAGGAGCCGCGCGTTCGCGGACGAGCCGGGCGGCGCGGACGGGGCTCCGAACTGCCGAGCCCAGTCCGCCGCGCCCGTGTCGCGCAGCGCGCGGAACCCGGCCCGCTCGACCTCCGCGATCATGGCCTCGCGCCTGCGCAGGCCGATGAGCGGCTCGCTCCAGATCCGCGTGAACAGGCGGAAGATGCGCTGATCGCGGCGCCGCACGAGGGGCTCCATGTAGTTCACGAGCAGGACGCTGCCTGGCGCCGAGGCGTCGGCGAGCGCCCGCAGCGTGGACCGGAGCGCCTCATCCGACAGGTACATCACGACCCCCTCCCATGCCCACGCGGTGGGCTCGTCGGGCCGATGGCCGGCCTCCGCGAGGCGCGCGGTGAGCGCGTCGCGCTCGAAGTCGACCGGCACGTACGTCAGCCGCTCGACGATAGGCGTCAGCTCCGCCGCCTTGCGCTGCTTGAAGGCCTGGGTCGCCGGGTGATCGACCTCGAAGAAGCGGGCCGCCGAGAGCGCCTTCATGCGGTAAGCGCGCGTGTCGAGCCCCGCCCCCAGGCTCGCGACCTGGCGGCACCCGAGCTCCACCGCGCGCTCGAGCTCGACGTCGATGGCCATCACGCGCAGCGGGACAGCGGAGAGCCGGGCGAGGGCGCGCGCGCGCTTCACCGGGTCCAGGCGCCGGAGCCGACGCGCGAACAACGCCAGCGCGGCGCTCCACCCGCGCGACAGCAGCCGGTGGGCGACCGGATCCTCGAAGCCCGGGACATCGGTGAAGCCCTGGTCGGCGAGCGCCCGGATCAGGGCGACGATGGATGCAGTCTGGCTGGGGCGACGCTCACGCATACCTCGTGCATAGCCTCCGACGGCGGGCTTTCAACGCGCGAGGGCCCGGCGGCGCGCGGCGAGGCGAGGAAATTTCGTCGATTCCAATTCACCGATCCCGACTCGGCAGCTTCCTGCGGCTCCGCCGCCGTCCAGGCCGGAAGATAGACATGGATCTGGAGCTGAACGGCTCTGAAGCCACGGACCCGAAGCGGCCTCAACACCCCACGAGGCGGATGCTCTTTCCCCCGTGCACAACCTCGCGCACGAACAGCTTCTCTGCCCACGAACGCTCCTTGCGCAGGTCGAACATCACGAGCCACCCCTCGCCGAGCCCCGCGTGCTCGAGGTACCGCGCCACCTGATCGAGCGCCTCGGCCTCGGTCTCCGTGTCGCGGCGGACCTTCACCTCGATGGCATGACGCTCCTCGCGCCAGCAGATCATCAGGTCGAGCGCCCCGCGCCCGAGCCCGTACTCGCGCTCCACCCTTCCCCCGCCGTTCACGACCCGCTGCAAGAAGGCCATCAGCATCAGGTGCGGCCCTGCCTCGCGGTAGCCGAATCCCTCGGCGGCGAGGTGGCCGTCCTTGCGCCAGAACGCTTGCCAGTCGGTGAAGAGCTTGCCCGTGTCGAGCGAGCCATCCGGGCGAACGTAAGCGGCGGGCTCGGCGGGGATCTGCGCCTGACGAATGAACGTGAGCGCGCGAGGGACGACCTCCCGATAAATGGGGTTCGCGATCTCGAAGCGCCCGCCGTGAAGGCGGATCAGGCCCAGGCCGAGGACGTACGCGAAATCGTCGTCGAGCACGTCGCTGTCCGTCAGCGTGCCGGCCAGCATGGGATCGAGCACGCGCCGCACCCGAAGCTCGCGCAGCCGGGCGATGAGCGAGTCGATGTGGGAGCGGCGCTCCAGGATGAGCGTCTCCTTGGCCGCGTCGACGTGCGCCGTCGTGATCGGGACGGCGCGGTCCTCCACGTCGCGTCGGACGATCTGGTCGGCCATCGCGTTGGTCAGCCACGGGTGGCCCTGCCCCAGCTCCCAGATCCGCCGCACCGCCTCGGGCTCGAAGCGCTGTCCGGTCGCGGCGGTGTGCTGCGCGAGCAGCTCGGCGACCTCGGCCTCGGTGAAGGGGCCGAGCGTCGTCGCCTCGGCGGTGATGTTGAACGGCGACGTCGTGCCCAGCCACGCGACCGCGCGCCGCTCCTCCAAGGCGAGCGCGTAGTCGCGCACCTGGCGCTGGCCGATGAGGGCCACGCTCGATGGGAACGGGATCCGGCTCCGGTCGAGGTAGCCCTGGCGGAGCTGGGTCAGCAACGAGACCATCGCCGCCCCCACGAGCCCGTCCGCCTCGTCGAAGAGCACGACCAGCGGCCTGTCGCTGCGCGCCGCGAGATCGCGCAGGTAGCGAAGGACGAAGGTGCTCGCGGGATCGACGCGGCGGACGTCGTCCGCGGGGCGGCCGAGGTCGGGCAGGTCGCGGTCGACCGCGGTATCGAGCGCGTAGAGGACGGCCTCGAAGGCCTTCGCCGGATCGGGCTCTTCGCGGGCGATCTGGACGTCGACCCAGGTGGCGCGGCGGTCGCCTTCGCGGTTCAGGTGCTCGACGAGCCAGCGGGCGCTGGTGGTCTTGCCCGTCTGGCGGCCGGCGTGGAGCGTGAAGTACCTGCGTTCCTCGATCGCATCGAGCGCCGGCCCGAGCCGGCGCTCGGGCGGCAGCATGTGATGCTCGCCGGCGATGCAGGGGCCGGCGATGTTGAACGAGAGCTTCACGGGGAGAAAGCTACCACGCGACGGGCGGCCCCGCGGTCAGGCGGGAGGGCCGAGCGCGGGTCGGTCGCGCCGGCCGCGCCGTCGCCCTCGCTCGTGCCGCCCGTGGCGGTCGGGACTCCCGTGCTCGGATCAGCGGTCCGTGGTGTCGATGAGGCGCATGTCGCGCCCGCTGCGCTCGGGCTCCTCGGGCGGTTCCCACATGTCGCTCGCCAGCTCGAACATGTCCGGTGGGACCACCATGGAGAACGTCTCGCCCTTCTCGCGGTTGCGCTGCTCGACCCGCTCGCGACGCAGCTCGCGGGGCGCGTCGAGCACGTAAACGGTGAGCTCGTACCCGGCAGCGTCCACCCGCTGATACAGCCGCTCGCGATCGCGCCGGCGGATCAGGCCGATCTCCAGCACGACGTTCGTGCCCACGTCGATCGAGCTCCTCGTCAGGCTCCAGATCTGCTCGATGCACCGCGCGGTGCGCTCGTGATACCATTCCATGATCCCGTTGTCGGGCCGGTCGGGGCGGAACAGCCGCGCCATCCATTCATCCAGGTTCAACCGGAGGGCGGCGTGATCTCGGTAGAGCCGCTGTGCGAACGTCGATTTCCCTGCGCCCACGGGGCCGATGATCAGGTGGATTCGCGCCATTTCTCCCCGTCTCCCTGTCTAATTTCTCTCTAAAATGCCGACAAAAATGAGGGACTTGTCAGGTGGGGACGACGCCGCGCCTGGAGCAGCGCCTGGCGAGCCACAGGAAGATCGTGATGGCCACCGTGGCGGCGCCCATTCCGGCCCACGCCGACGGGGGCGCGTCGCGCAGGGCGTCGAAGACCCGTTGACCGAAATAGGCGGTCGCCAGGAGCGGCAGCGCGTACCCGGCCAGCGAGCCCCAGAAATGCGTCCAGAAGCGCACCCCGGAGATGCCGAAGAAGACGTGGAGCATGGGCGGCATCCACAGGACAAGGCGGAGCACGAACACCGTCAGGAACGCCCGCCGCCTCAGGGCCTCGTCGTAGGCGTGGAAGCGCGCCGGCACCCGCGCAGCGACCCAGTCGCGAGCGACGAAGCGCGCGAACGAGAAGCCCACGACGCTCGCCGCCATGGTGCCCGCCATCGAGAGCGCGAACGCCACGGGCCACGGCCAGATGAGCGGCGCCGCCAGGATGAACACCGTGCCCGGTACGCCGAACGGCTGGAGCGCGGCGTACGCCGCCACGAACGCGACATACCCCCACGGCCCGAGCGAAAGGAGCGCCTGCTTGATGCGCGCGGGCTCGCCGACGATCTCGAACAGCCCCATGCGCTGCGCGACGGCGAGCAGCGCGGCGGCCGCGGCGACCACGCCGATCTTCACGCCGAGGCGGCCGCTGGCGGGCGGGAGCGCGGGGTCGGCCGGGGAGGCGGGCTGGCGCACCCGACGTTATTTGCAGTCCGCGTACGCACCGTCAAGCATCCTGTTGACAATTTGGTCTAAATTTGTCAATATTGACCACCGTGAACGAGGGCGAGCCGAGCGCCACCGAGAGACCCGCCGAGGATCTGCGCCGCCGCAAGCTGATGGACGCGGCGCTCACGGTGTTCCTGCGCTTCGGCTTCCGGAAGACGTCGATGGACGAGGTCGCGCGCGCGGCGGGCGTCTCACGGCAGGGCCTCTACCTCCACTTCGCCACGAAGGAGGAGCTCTTCCGCGCGTCGGTGGGGTACTTCCTCGACACCGCGCTCGCGGCCGCCACGGCCGCGCTCTCCGACGCGGAGCGTTCCCTGGAGGAGCGGCTCGTGGCCGCGTTCGACGCCTGGGTCGGTCGGTTCGTTGGCGCGCTCGGGGCCGACGCGGCGGACCTCTCGACCGCCACGAACGAGCTCGTCGGCCCCCTCGTCGCCGAGCACGAGGGGCGGTTCGTCGAGGCCGTGGCCGAGGCACTGCGCGCCTCCGGGCTCGCGGCCGCGTACGAGCCCGCGGGGGTCACCGGGCGCCAGCTCGCGGACACCCTTTATGCCTCGGCGCGCGGCCTGAAGTACGGCGCCGCGACGCGCGAGGCCTTCGTCGAGGGCATGGCCATCGCCGCGCGCGTGATGTGCCTGCCGGAGCGGCGAGACGTGGAGGCGCGGCCGGGGCGACCACGGCAGACCGCGCAATCGAGGCGAGGCGAGCAGGCGGCGTCGAGCCCTGGCCGCGAGGGCAAGGCGCGCGGCAAGGCCCGCAAGACACGCCGTACGTCACGATAGCCGGAAGGCCAGCCGAGCACGGCACGGGCGAGCGCGCGCCGGAGAACGCCGCGCTCGGCGCGCTCTCCCGCGCTCACGCTCGCCCGGACGGCGCGGCGGCCCCGCGCCTCAGCCCCGGCTGAAGCGCAGCCGCGACCGCTCGCGCGCCTTGGTCGCCTCGACCTCCCGGTCCCGCGGCGTGGCGGTCGTGGACAGCGACTCCATCAGCGCGCGGGCGGCGGCCGCGACGTCGTCCACGGCGCGCGCGAACGCCGCCTCGTTGGCCTGCGACGGCCGGTTGAAGCCGCTCAGCTTCCGCACGAACTGCAGCGATGCCGCCCGGATCTCCTCCTCCGTCGCCGGCGGCTCGAAGTTGAACAGCGTCCTGATGTTCCGGCACATGGCGATCTCCCGAGGCTCGATGTCTGCGGGGAACGATCCTAGTCCCGGGCCGCGCCGGCGGTCCAGGCGCTCCGCGCGCCGGAGGCTCCTCCGGCGCACACCGCGGCCGTCGACGGAGCCACCGTGTAGGCAACTCGCGCAACCACGCGACGTGACACCACATGAAGGCGACACGGCCGCATCACGACGTCACCCTTGTTGGCTGCACAACAGTGCGCGCACTACCGATATCAGGAATATCTTGATTCCTTAAGGATAACCGTGCACTTCTAAACTGAGAAGACTTTTGCCTAAACCCCGCTGGCAATGAGGTCCGTATGCGCCCACATCGTGCACTGCGCTCCCAGAATGCCCTGCTCTTCACCGCCGCCACGCTCGCTTGCCTCACCCTCGGATCCCAGGTGGAGGCCGCTCAGTCGTACACCCTCTTCGAGAGTGGTCAGGTCCGACCGCTCGCGCTCTCGCCGAACCGTAACCTGCTCTTCGCGGCCAATACACCCGACGGTCGTCTGGAGATCTTTTACGTTACGCCAGGTGGTCTGGAACACATCTCTTCCGTGAGCGTGGGCCTGGAGCCCGTCGCCGTCGCCGCGCGCAGCAACGGCGAGGTATGGGTCGTCAATCACCTCTCCGATAGCGTCAGCGTCGTCGACGTCTCGTTCCCCTTGCGGCCGCGGGTGGTGCGCACGCTCCTCGTCGGGGACGAGCCGCGGGACATCGTCTTCGCCGGTCCTGGGCGCTCGCGCGCGTTCATCACCGCCGCCCACCGGGGCCAGAACGCGCCTTTCGATCCGCAGCTGACGACGCCCGGCGTCGGCCGCGCCGACGTCTGGGTGTTCAACGCGAACGCCGTCACGACCGATACGTCGCTCGGGGGCACGCCCCTCACGATCCTCTCCTTCTTCACCGACACGCCGAGGGCGCTCGCGGTCAGCCCCGACGGGGAGTCGGTGTACGCCGCCGGCTTCCAGACCGGCAACCGCACGACCGCCGTACACCGCGCGATCGTGGAGGAGGAGAACGGGATGCTGCCGCCGTTCACAAACTACCTCGGCGAGCCGCAGCCGACGACGTCGCTCATCGTCCAGCACGACGGCGCCCACTGGATCGACGCCGCGGGCAACCCCTGGGACGACGCGATCATGTTCTCGCTGCCCGACAAGGACGTCTTCGTCATCGACGCCATGGCCAATCCCCCCGCCCAGCGGCCCGGCAGCGCCGGCTTCTTCACCGGCGTGGGGACCGTCCTCTACAACATGGTCGTCAACCCGGCGAACGGGAAGGTCTACGTCTCCAACACCGAGGCGTTCAACCTCGAGCGCTTCGAGGGCCCTGGCACCTTCGCCGGCTCGAGCGTCCGGGGACACCTGCACGAGAGCCGGATCTCGGTGCTCGGCAGCGGCGGTTCGGTCCTTCCTCGGCACCTGAACAAGCACATCGATTACTCGACGTGCTGCGCTCCCGTGCCCAACGCCGAGAACGCGAAGAGCCTGGCCACGCCGGTCGACATGGCGGTGACGAGCGACGGAACCAAGCTCTACGTCGCGGCGTTCGGGTCGAGCAAGGTCGGGGTCTTCCAGACGGCCCAGCTGGAGAACGACACCTTCACGCCGAGCCTCACGAGCCAGATCCACGTCACCGGCGGCGGGCCGAGCGGGCTCGCCCTCGATCAGCCGCGCGGCCGGCTGTACGTGCTCACGCGCTTCGACAACTCCATCTCTATCGTCAACACGACCACCAAGGCCGAGACGGCGCACATCGCGCTCCACAACCCCGAGCCAGAGAGCGTGACCCGCGGGCGGGCGCTCCTCCACGACGCGAGCTTCTCGTCGGCCCACGGCGACTCGTCGTGCGCGAGCTGCCACGTCTTCGGCGACCTCGACAGCCTGGCATGGGACCTCGGCAACCCGGACGGGGACACCGCGACGAACCCTGGGCCGTTCACGAACATCAACCCGCCGTTCCCCGCCGATACCTCGCTGAAGCCCATGAAAGGGCCGATGACGACCCAGAGCCTGCGCGGGATGGCCAACCACGGGCCGATGCACTGGCGCGGCGACCGCACGGGGGGCAACGAGGCGTCGACCGCGCAGCCGGACAGCGGGGCCTTCGACGAGCGCGCGGCGTTCAAGAAGTTCCAGGGCGGCTTCACCAACCTGCTCGGCCGGCACGCGCCCATCCCCGAGGAGGACATGGAGGCGTTCACGGACTTCATCCTCCAGCTCAGTTATCCGCCGAACCCGATCCGGAGCCTCGACAACTCGCTGAACGCCGATCAGCAGGCCGGGCGCGATCACTTCTTCCGCGAAGGAGGCGCCGGGACCTTCTCGTGCAATTCATGCCACACGCTGGACCCTGACGGGAACGCCGGTACCAGCGAGCCTTTCCCCGGCTTCTTCGGGACGGACGGAGCGAGCATCGGCCAGGAGAACGGCCAGAGCTTCAAGATCCCTCACCTGCGCAACATGTACCAGAAGATCGGTATGTTCGGCATGGCCGCCGTCCCGAGCCTCTTCCACCCGGGAGATAACGATTTCAAGGGTGACCAGATCCGCGGCTTCGGGTTCATGCACGACGGCGTGATGGACACGCTCTTCCGCTTCCATCAGGCGATCGGGTTCGAGCAGAGCGAGTTCTCGCCGAACGGCTTCCCGCCCGGCGCACCCGGGGAGCTCCTCCGCGAGCAGGCCGTGGAGTACATGCTCGCGTTCGACACGAACCTCGCGCCGATCGTCGGGCAGCAGGTCACGCTCAGCGCGAACAACGCGACGGCGGCCTGGCCGCGCATCGATCTGCTCCGCCAGCGCGCCGAGGTCGGGGAGTGCGATCTCGTGGCGAAGCTCCCGTTCCTCCTCGAGGAGACCGGCCTCCTCTATATCGGAGGTGGCCAGTTCACCACGGCGCGCGCCGCGGCCCCGCCCCTGAACGATCTCGTCCTGCGCTCGCTCGCTGCGCTCACCGGCCACCCGGTGACGTACACCTGCGTGCCGCCGGGCGCGGGCGTGCGCAGCGGCATCGATCGCGACAGCGACGGGGTCCTCGACGGCGACGAGTGCGACGCGGGCACGGATCCCGCGGATCCGTCGAGCCACTGAGTGGAGCGAGCGCCGCGCCGCGCCCGCCGTGCGCGGGGCGCGGCGCGGCCGGCGCGGCGCTTCAGCCGCGCTCCACGCGGTAAGGCGCGGCGCCTCAGCGGCGCCGCGCGACCATGCACCAGCGCAGCGCCTCCTTCAGGCTGCGCAGCGTGTGGACCTGCGAGAGATCGAAGCCGAGGCCGACCATCGTCTGCGCGACCGGCGGGCGGATGCCGGTGACCACGCCCTTGCAGCCGAGCAGCGTCAATCCATTGATGATCTTGATGAGGTGCTGCGCCGTCGTCGTGTCGACCGAATCGAGCCCGGTGAGGTCGAGGATGGCGAAGGCCGCTTGCTTCTCCACCACGCGCGCGAGCAGCGACTCCATCACGATCGCCGCGCGGTCCGCGTCGACCGAGCCGATCAAGGGCACGATGAGCACGTCCTGCCAGACCTCGATGATGGGGCTCGACAGCCGCGCGATCGACTCCTGCTGTTCCTGCGTCAACCGCAGCTGCTCCCGCAGCTGCTTCTCGACGTGGAGCTGCTGCGTGATGTCCTCGCAGATGGCGCCGACGCCGGTGGTCTCCCCGAGGACGTCTTTCTGGGGGACGAACCTCGTCCGCCAGATCCTGCCCCACCGGTTCTGCTCGACCTGCGCGATCTCCCCGGAGAGGGCGTGCTCGAAGGCCGCGCGCACCTCCTCCGTGTCGCCGCACAGCTCGCGCATGTGCTTGCCCAGCTCGCCCTGCTCCGTACAGCCGATCTGCGCGAGCGCCCCGCCCTGCGCAACCACGCACCCGCCGGCCTTGTCGAACGCCAAGATGGCGATCGGCATGCTGTCGATGCAAGCGCGGAGCAGCTCCCCCCGCACGGCGAGCCGGACGTCGTCGGCCAGGTTGATGCCGAACGTCTGGACGCCTTCGACCTCGCCGTCCTCGCCGCGGCGGGGCGCGTAGTGCACGATCCAGTGCACGCCCCCGGCCACGGTGTCCGTGCGGACCGCCTCGCCTTCGAGGACGCGCTTGCACAGGCCCATGATCTCCGCGTCCGCGCCGTAGAGGTCGAACATGTTCATCCCGACGAGCTGACCCGGCTTGATCCCCATGCTCTCGAGCCCGGGGCCGTCGGAGACGTGGAGCGTCCCCGCCCGATCGCACCACCACACGATCGCATCCATGGTCTGGAACACGTCGACGAGGATGCGGGCCTGAGCCTCCCACGCCCCGCGATCGGGCGTCACGGCAGCCCAGAGCGCCGTGTCGTCGGCTCGCCACAGCGTCCATTGCAGCGGGGAGATCTTCCCGCGGGCACCCACGACCCGCGCCGCGGCGGAGACGCTGCCCGCGGCGGCGCGCGCGCCCGCGATCCGGGCCGATAGCCCGCCCCGATCGTCCTCGTGGACGCGCTCGAGGACCGGCCCGGACGGGCCCACGCTGCGCTCCCATGCGGCGTTGCAGGCGATCACCTCCCCCGCGCCGGAGAGCAACGCCAGCGGTGTGGGAGTACCGTCCAGCAATGTCTTACATGAGATCGAAGCGAGCCTATCGTCCATTGGGTCCTTGCAAGAGGCCAGAAGCGGCGACCCTCGGCACGCCAGCCCCAGGCCTCTCGTGACGGGTGAACAAGCGAGCGCCGATCGCCGTCAAGACACCCGGTGCGACGAGGTAGGATGCTGCCCTGATCCTTGGCGCTGGTGCGAACGAGCCTGGAACCACGGCGAGCTGTATCCTGGTGATATCATTTGAGGGCGCCGAGGTGCCAGCCTCATCGGCTGGCGCACCGCGGCAGATCGAGGCCCGGCGCCGGTCGGACGGCGAGCGACGCCGCCCCACGACATCGCCCCTCGGCGCTCGGCATGAAGCGATGGCCGACAGCGGTCCTGCCAGAAGGACGGTTCTGCTGCTTGTGCGAGGACGCGAGCGGGCGCGGCGCCTGGGGACGCGCGGGCGTCAGTCAAGAGGTGGGTTCGGAGTTTGTCGCCTGGCGAGCGTCCGCAGCCGCACGGCCGCCGAGCCCGAGGCGGGCGCGCGGGCTCCGGAGACGAGCTGCGATGGAATGGGTCTGGCCTCCTGCCGCGCTCCACCGGCCTGCCTTGTCGCGGGCGAGACCGCGCGTTAGACAGCACTCGGAATGGAACCCGACGGCCATCGGAAGCTCGCTGATCCGGGGAGTCAGGACCCGAGTTTTCGGCAACTCCATCCTTGCGAGCACCTGATCGGCGTCGTGCAGGACCTGTCGCTGGCCCGTGATCTCCAGACGATCATGCAGATCGTCGGCCGGGCCGCCCGGGAGCTCACGGGCGCCGACGGCGCGTCCTTCGTGCTCCGCGACGGCGACCTCTGTTATTATGCGCAGGAAGACGCGATCTCCCCGCTCTGGCAGGGGAAGCGGTTCCCCATGTCGGCCTGCGTCAGCGGCTGGGTCATGCTGAATCGGAAGCCGGCGGTCATCGGCGACATCACGCTCGATCCCCGCGTCCCGGTCGACGCTTATCGGCCGACCTTCGTGCGGAGCATGGCGATGGTGCCGATCCGCGCGCGCTCTCCCCTCGGGGCCATCGGGACCTACTGGGCGTCCACTCGAGCGATCGCGCCGAGCGAGCTGGCGCTGCTCCAGGCGCTCGCCGGGAGCGCGGCCGTGGCTCTGGAGAACGTCGCGCTCCAGGACGGGCTGGAGAAGGGCCGGGCGTGGGCGCGCGAGGTCGAGGCGGCGAACCGCGATCTCGCGCAGAGGCACCAGGCGATGCAGGAGCTCCAGCGGCAGAACGAGGCGCTGAGCGAGTTCCTCGCGCACGACCTGCGGAGCCCCGCCGCCGGCATCATGCTGGCCGCCCAGGCGCGGCTGCAGAAGCAGGATCTCCCGGAGCCCGAGCGGCGCCGATGGAGTGCCGTCCTCTCATCGGCCGAGGTCATCCAGCGGACCGCGCTGAACCTGCTCGACGTCGCGAGCCGCCAGCACGGGATGTTCGTGCTGCGGCTCGCCGAGCTCAACCCGGTGTCGCTGTTCGAGGGGGTGGCGGAGATCATGGAGCCGCTCGCCGCGTCGCGCGGGCAGCGCATCGAGCTCCACCCCAGCATGCCGAGCTGCCTTGTCCGCGCCGATGAGGATCTCGTGCGGCGGGTGCTGCTGAACCTCGTCGACAACGCGCTCCGTCACAGCCCGGCGCACGGCGCGGTGCGCCTCGAGGCGCGGGGGCTCGACCCGGGGTGGGTCGAGGTCAACGTGTGCGACGAGGGCGCGGGGATCCCGGTGCACCTGCGCGACCACATCTTCGACAAGTATGCTCGGCTCGCCGACGGGGGCCCCGCGTCATCGACCGGCCGCGGCCTGGGGTTGACGTTCTGTCGGATGGTCATCGAGGCGCACGGCGGCAAGATCGATGTGACGGACAACGGGGGGCGGGGGAGCCGGTTCTCCATGCTGCTACCGGCGGGCTGAGCGGGGCGCTGCGAGGCTCGATATCGCTCGGGCCGTTGCCTGTCCTGGCGGCCCATGACGCCTCGGCGAAGGAGGGCTTCGACGCCGTTCACGAGGGGACCAGCGCCGTCATCCTGGGCGCGAAGATGGGCAGAAATTAGGGCTTCTGGGCCTGCGATCAGAACCGCAGGAGATGCTCCGACGTGCCGGTGATCTTCTATTCGGCATACCGGGAAGCAGAAGACCGATACGATAGCTCCGCCGCGTCGACGACATCGCTCATGTCGTGTCGTGTCGCCCCCGCGATATCGCGCCTCTCCCAGGGCGCGGGCGTGCACCACCTGTGTTGGCTCGGGCGCGCTTGCGAGGAGACGAGGAGAGCCGCCTGGCTGCCGGGCGACACCGCTCGCGTCTTGCGGATCCGGGGGCGATCAGGTAGCGCAGGATCTACGGTGATATTTTCCGCGGACCTCGTGCACATCGTGACGCGCCCGCCGCGGGCGTGCCCTCTCTCCCTCGTGCTCGTGCCGCCGCCGCGAGGCGCCGCATGAGGGAGCGGCTCGAGAGCCTGCTCCTCGTCTTGGCCGTCGGCTCGGCCGTCGCGATCGGCGCGAAGCGCGTCGCGATTCCCTACAACGTCGCGCTCGTGCTCGTGGGGCTGCTGCTCGTCGTCGTCGACGTGCTCCCGAAGGCGCCGATGGACCCGGAGGTCATCCTCATCGCGTTCCTCCCGGTGCTCGTCTTCGAGGGCGCCCTGTTCGCCGACGCGGACAGCCTGAGGAGCGCGAGCCGGCCGATCCTCGCGCTCGCCGTGCCGGGCGTGCTCATCTCGCTGCTCGGCACCGCCGCGGTGGCGACGCAGCTGCTCTCGCTCCCGTTCGCCGCGGCGCTCCTCCTCGGCGCGCTGCTGTCGATCACCGACACCGTGAGCGTGCTGCTCGCCTTCCGCAGCGTCCGCGTCCCGCACCGGCTGGCGGCCATCATGGAAGGCGAGAGCCTCTTCAACGACGGCACGGCGCTCGTGCTCGTGGTGCTCGCGTCGCGCGTCCTCGGGAGCGGCACCTTCGACGGCGCCGAGACGTTCCGCGCGCTCGCCCTGGCGATGATCGGCGGGGCCGCCGTCGGGGGCGCGCTCGGAGCCGTCGGCGCCAGCCTCCTCCGCCGCACGCCGGATCACCTGACCGCGATCCTCGCCTCCATCGTGCTCGTGTTCGCCACGGCCCTGCTCGCCGAGCGGCTCCACGCCTCGCCGGTCATCGCCGTCGTGGTCCTCGGGGTGATCGTCGGCAAGGCCGCGCGCCGCATCCTCGAGCCCTCGCGCGTGCTCGCGCTCCAGGGCTTCTGGGAGACGAGCGGCTTCTGCCTCAACGTGGTGCTCTTCGAGCTCGTCGGCATGCAGATCCAGGCGGAGATGCTCGTGCGCGAGGCGGCGTCCATCGGCCTCGCGCTGATCGCCCTGCACGGGGGCAGGGCGGTGGCCGTCTACGGCTGCTTCGGCGTGCTCCGGGCCCTCACGGGCGAGGTCGTGCCCCTCCGCTGGCAGCACGTGATGCTGGTCGGCAACATCAAGGGCGCGCTCTCGATGGCCGCGGTCCTCAGCCTCCCGAGCGACCTGCCGTACCGCGACCGCCTGATCACGATCGTCTTCGGCGTGACGTTCGTCACGCTGGTCGCGCAGGCGCTGCCGTTCGCGCGGCTGCTCAAGTTCCTGCGGGTCGCGATCCCGACGGCCGACACCGTGCTCGACGCCGCGAAGGCCACGCTCATCGCGGCGCGGCGCGGCCAGGCCGAGCTCGACGATCTGCTCGCGGCGGGCCTCGTGTCCCGCAAGGAGCACGCCGAGCGCCGCGCCGCGTTCCAGCGGCGGGTCATCCAGGCGGAGGTCGCGCTCCAGACGCCGCAGGGCGAGGTGGTCCGCGATCACCTGACCGATCTCGCCCTCCTCTCGGCTCAGAAGGCGGCGGTGCTCGACGCGGCGAGGCGCGGCCTCATCGACGCCGACACCGCGCACGCCCACGCGAACGAGATCGACAGGGCCATGGTGGAGCTCCCCGGCGGGCATGCCGCGCACGCCGAGAGCCCTCACGAGCACGAAGGAGAGAGCTGACATGCGCGTTCTCATCGCGGGCGCCGGCCGCGCAGGGCTGAGCGTCGCGGTCCACCTCGCGAAGACGGGCCACGACGTGACGATCGTCGATCGCGACGAGTCGATCGCCAACAGCGCCTTCGAGCGGCACGGCCTCGTCTCGCTCGTGGGCGACGCGACCGACGCCGGGCTCCTCCAGGAGGCGGAGGTGGGGCGCGCCGACGTGGTGGTTGCGATGCTCCGCCGCGACGCCGACAACCTCGCCGTGGCGCTCCTCGCGCAGTCCGCGGGGGCCAGGCGCGTGATGGTGCGCATGCGGGATCCCGCCTACCGGAGCGTGTACGTGCGCGCGGGCGTCCACCGGATCCTCTCCGAGATCGACGTCTTCATCGGCGCGATGGCCACCGCCATCGAGCACCCGGGCGTGCGCCACGCGATGGTGCTCGGCGCCGGCGAGTCGGTGGCGTTCGAGCTCGACATCCCGGTCGACTCGGTGGTCGCGGGGCGCACGGTGAGCACCATCGCGGGCAGCGCGAGCTTCCCGGCGTCGTGCGTCTTCGCCGGCGTCTACCGCCCGGATGGCCGCGTCGAGGCGCCGCGCGGCTCCTCCGTCGTCGCGGGGGGCGCCACGGTCCTCCTCGTCGCCGCGCGCGACGAGCTCGCCGGGGTCATCGCGTTCTTCCTCCGGCGCGAGCCGGCGAGCGGCGGGGGCAGCGAGAGGCGCTGAACCGGGGTAGGGGTTTCATGACGAAGCGCGCGGGTACCACGGGCTCATGGGCATGGTTCGGCGCGGCGCTGGCGGTCCTCCCCGCGTGCGGCGGAGATGACGACGGGGCCGCGGCGGGCGGCGGCGATCAGGCCGCCGTCACGTACTACCGGGACGTCAAACCCATCTTCGACGCGCGGTGCGTGGGGTGCCACAGCGACGGCGGCGTCGCGCCGTTCGCCCTCGATCGCCACGAGACGGCGGCGTCCTGGGCCGCGCCCATCCAGCGGGCCGTCGTCGAGCGCACGATGCCCCCCTGGCCGGCCGACGATGCGTGCGCCGAGTACGTGGGCGACCGCTCCCTGTCCGAGCAGCAGATCCAGACCATCGCCGCGTGGGTCAACGGCGGCGCGGCCCTCGGCGACCCGGCGGACGAGGGCGCGCCGCTCGATCCGCCGCCGAGCGGCGCGCTCGCGCGCGTGGACCGGACGCTCGAGATGCCGGTCGAGTACACCCCGGTGGAAGGGCCCGACGAGTACCGCTGCTTCGTGATCGACTGGCCGGAGGAGGCCACGCGCTACGTCACCGGCTTCGGGATCAGGCCTGGCGAGGAGCGCATCGTCCACCACGTGATCGCCTTCATCGCGGCGCCGGAGCAGCTCGCCGAGCTCGATGCGCTCGACGCGTCCGACCCGGGCCCGGGCTATCCCTGTTACGGGGGCCCTGGGCTCAAGCCGCGCTGGCTGGGCGGCTGGGTGCCCGGCGGCGGGAGCATGATCTTCCCGCCGGGGGCGGGCACGCGGATCGAGCCTGGCTCCAGGCTGATCATGCAGGTCCACTACAACACGCTGACGGCGGGCAAGCTGCCGGATCGCACCGCCATCGACGTGATGCTGGAGAGCTCGGTCGAGCGGGAGGGCTCGATGCAGCCGTGGGCGAACCCGGCCTGGCCCGGCGGCGACTCCATGCTGATCCCTGCCCTGGAGCGCGACGTCGTCCACCGCTTCGCGGCCGATCCCGCCCGGGCGCTCGCGGGCAACGAGCCGATCGAGATCCACTGGGCGGGCCTCCACATGCACACGCTCGGCAAGCGCGCGCGCCTCGCGATCGAGCGCGCCGACGGCAGCTCGGAGTGTGTGCTCGACATCCCGCGGTGGAGCTTCCACTGGCAGGGAAACTACGAGCTCGCCGAGCCCAAGGTGCTCGATCCGGGCGACAAGCTCTCGATCGAGTGCCACTGGGACAACACGCCCGAGAACCAGCCGATCATCGATGGACAGCCGCGGGTCCCCAGGGATGTCGTCTGGGGAGAGGGCACGACCGACGAGATGTGTCTCGGCACGTTCTACATGACCGGGCGCTGAGCTCCGGCTTCCCTGGGGCGATCTTCGGGGATCGCGGCGTGATCTGCGGTTAGGACCCCCGTGACCGACGAACACCGGGCAACCGCCGCGCGGCGCGGCGTCGGGCGACGGAGCACACGGGGAACGCTCTGCTCGAGTATATTCGCCGGGCGCACGGCGCGAGGCGGGCCCTCGTGAAAGAGAAGATTGCTCCAACCCTCTCGCAGGCAATCCTGCGCCCCGGCGGCGCAGAGACGCTGCCACGGGCGGGCGATGTCCTGCCGCCGTCGAGCCTAGGCCCGTCGAGCTTCGGTCCGTCGAGCGCGGGTCCGTCGAGCGCGGGTCCGTCGAGCCTCGGTCCGTCGAGCGCGGGCCCGTCGAGCTTCGGTCCGTCGAGCGCGGACTCGTCGAGCGCGGGCCCGTCGAGCGCGGGCCCGTCGAGCCTCGGTCCGTCGAGCGCGGGCCCGTCGAGCCTCGGTCCGTCGAGCGCGGGCCCGTCGAGCTTCGGTCCGTCGAGCGCCGGCCCGTCGAGCGTCGGCCCATTGAGCTTCAGCTCGCCGAGCCTCGCCCCGTCGAGCTTCCACCCGCCGAGCCGGTTCGAGGAGTACCGGCTCCTCCAGAAGCTCGGCAGCGGCGGCATGGGCGACGTCTACCTCGCGCACGACACGCTGCTCGACCGCATGGTCGCGGTGAAGTTCATCCGCGCGGAGACCGCGGACGCGGAGGTGCGCGCGCGGCTGCTCGCCGAGGCGCGCGCGGCCGCCCGCATCCAGCACCCCAACGTCGTCGCCGTCTACCGCGTGGGCGAGCTGCGGGGGCGGATGTTCATCGTCTCGGAGTTCGTCCGCGGCCAGAGCCTCGATCGCGCCGACGTGCCGATGCCCTCTCGTCGCGTGCTCGAGCTCGGCGCGGAGCTCGCGAGGGGCCTCGCGGCCGCCCACCGCCGGGGGGTGCTGCACCTCGACATCAAGCCGGCCAACGCGGTGCTCACCGCGGAGGGCGAGGCCAAGCTCCTCGACTTCGGCCTCGCCAAGCTGCTCGAGCCGGCAGCGCGGCCCGACACGCGCGGAGCGCGACCGGACGTGCGCGAGGCGCGAGCCGACGCTCTTGGAGGGCGACCGGACAGCCCCGGAGGGCGAGCGGACAGCCCCGGAGCGCGATCCGACATGCTCGGCGCGGACGCGCTCGATGGCGAGGCCCCACGCGAGGCGCAGGGCGATGCCGAGGCGGCGATCTCGCCCGGCGATGAGCCGCTCGAAGGGGAGTTCCGCGAGGCGGCCAAGATGGCGGCGCGGCTGCTCGACGCGAGGACGAGCGTCGGCGGCGGCACGCCCCATTACCTGCCGCCCGAGCTGTGGCGCGGCGAGATGGCGACCCGTCGCTCCGACGTGTACTCGCTCGGCGCGCTGCTGTTCGAGCTCTGCGCCGGCGTCCCGCCGCACCACGACGTGCCGATGAACGAGCTCGCGTACGTCGTCCAGAGCGAGATGCCGCGGCCCCTCGCCTCCCTCGCGCGGGGCGTCGACGCGCGGCTCGCGGCCGTCATCGAGCGTTGCCTCGAGATCGAGCCCGCCGCCCGCTTCGCCTCGGGCGACGAGCTGCGCGACGCGCTCGAGCAGCTGCTCGCCAGGAGCCGCCACGCCTCCGTCGCCCCGGAGGGCAACCCCTACCGCGGGCTGCTCGTCTTCGATCTCGAGCACCGCGCCATGTTCTACGGGCGCAGCTCCGAGACGGGGACGATCCTCGATCGGCTCCGCTCCGAGCCGATGATCGTCGTCGCCGGCGACTCGGGCTCGGGCAAGTCCTCGCTCTGCCGGGCCGGCGTGCTCTCGCTCGTGCTCGAGGGCGCCCTCGGCGGAGGGCGCGCCTTCCAGGCGGCCATGATGGTGCCCGGCAGGCACCCGCTCGCCGCGCTGGCCGCCGCGCTCGAGCCGATCCTCGGCACCCCCGCCGAGCGCATCGCCGCGGCCGTGCGCGCCGCGCCCGGCTCGCTCGCGCGCGATCTCCGCGCGCGCCTCGGCGAGCGCGAGGGGCTCGTGCTGTTCATCGATCAGATGGAGGAGCTCGCGACGCTGAGCAGCCCGGCCGAGGCGGCGCTCGTCGGCGAGGTCCTCAGCGCCTTCGCGGCGCGATCGCCCTCCCTGCGCCTGCTGGCCACGGTGCGCGGCGACTTCCTCGCGCGCGTCGCCGGGATCTCCGGACTGGGCGACGACATCGAGCGCGCGCTCTACCTGCTCCGCCCGATGTCGCCGGACAAGCTCCGCGAGGCCATCACCGGGCCGGCGCGGGCCAAGGGCGTCGCGTTCGAGTCCGACGCGGTCGTCGACGCGCTCGTCGAGTCCACCGCGCGCGCCGAGGGCGGGCTGCCGCTCCTCCAGTTCGCGCTCGCCGAGCTCTGGGACGCCCGCGCCGCGCCCGACGCGCCGCTCAGCAGCGCCGACCTCGGGCAGATCGGCGGGGTCGAGGGCGCGCTCGCCCGCCACGCCGATCGCGTGCTCGGCCGCATGCCGCCCGAGGTCCACGCGGCCGCGCGGCGGCTGCTCGGCGCGCTCATCACGCCGCAGAACACGCGGGCGCGACGCGCCGAGGGCGAGCTCGCGGAGCTGGGCGGCGACGGGCCGGCGCGCGCGGCGCTCGACGCGCTCGTGCAGGGGCGCCTCCTGTTCGCCCGCGAAGGCGAGCAGGGGACGGTCTACGAGATCGCCCACGAGGCGCTGATCCACGGCTGGGGGACGCTGCGCCACTGGCTCGAGGAGCAGCGCGAGCAGCGCGCGACGCGCCAGCGCCTCGACGCCTCGGCCGCCGAGTGGGAGCGGCTCGGCCGGCGCCGCGACGCGCTCTTCAGCGCGCGCCAGCTGAAGGAAGCGAGGGGCCTCGACCCGGCCGACCTGCCGCCGCGCGAGGCGGCGTTCCTGAGGGCGTCGCGGCGCGCCGTCCTGACGCAGCGCGTGGCCCGGTGGGCCGTCGCCGTGGGCGTGCCGCTCGTCGCCGCGCTGCTCTACGGCGCGCTGGAGATCAGGGCGTCGCGGCACCTCGCCGCGCGGGCGGACAGGAAGCTCCACGAGGCCGCGCTGACCTCGGCCACCGCGGCGCGCGAGGGCGCCGAGGCGGAGGCGCTCCGCGCGGAGGCCCTCTCGGCGTTCGATCGCCGCTTCCGCGAGGAGGGGGAGGCGCTCTGGGAGCGCGCGCGCACGCGCGCCGCCGAGGCCGAGCGGCTCCAGCTGCAGGTGAGCCAGAAGCTGGAGGCGGCGCTCACGCTCGACGGCGCCCGCGCCGACACGCGCGCGCGGCTCGGCGACGTGCTCTACGAGCGCGCGGTCGCCGCGGACGCGCGGGGCGACGCCTCGCTGCGCGACGAGCTGCTCCAGCGCATGACCACGTACGACCCCGACGGCGCGCGCCGGCAGCGATGGAACGCGCCCGTGGAGGTCGCCATCGAGACCGATCCCCCCGGCGCGGACATCACGCTGGAGCGGTACGAGAGCGACGCGGAGGGGCGCCGTCAGCTGACCGGCCAGCGGATCCTCGGGGCGACGCCCCTCGCGGGCATCGCGCTCGCGCAGGGCTCCTACCTGCTCACCTGCGAGGCGCGGAATCGCGCCATCGTGCGTTATCCGTTTCTGGTCCAACGCGGAGAGTCATTGAGGCTCTCCATCCCGCTGCCGCCCGCAGGCGAAGTCCCTCCCGGGTACATCTACATCCCGCCTGGCCGGTTCCTCTTCGGCGCTGCGCTCGACGACATGTACCGGTGGGCGTTCCTCTCCACCGTTCCCATCCACGAGATCCGCACAGGCGCCTACCTCATCGCGCGGCACGAGACGACGTTCCAGGAGTGGCTCGACTACATCCAGGCGCTGCCGGGAGAGTCGCGCGGCCGCTCTCCCATCCAGGCGGGCAATGGCGCCATGACAGGGGCCCTCGGGCTGCGCCGCCTGCCAAGCGGTGTATGGCAGCTCACGATCCAGCCCACGGTGCAGGCCTATACGGCGCGCGCCGGGGAGCCGCTCGTCTACCCGTCGCGGGAGCTCCGGGCGCAGCAGGACTGGCTACGTTTCCCGGTCACGGGCATCTCCTTCGCTCAGGCGACCGAGTATGCCGCGTGGCTCCACAGGACAGGCCGCGTCCGCGGCGCCCGCCTCTGCACCGACTACGAGTGGGAGCGCGCGGCGCGGGGCGCCGACAGCCGCATCTTCCCACACGGGGACAGGCTATCTCCTGGCGACGCCAACTTCGATGAGACCTACGGCAAGGAGAGCTCCACGATGGGTCCGGATGAGGTCGGCTCGCACCCTGCCTCACGCAGTCCGTTCGGGGTCGACGACATGGCCGGGAACGTGCTGGAGTGGGCCATTTCTTCCATCGAGACCGACAAAGTCCTGTTGCGAGGTGGTGCATATCTCTATGATCAAACCTCGGTCCGAAGTGACAATCGGACCGTCGTTGACGGCACCTTCCTCGACCCGGTGATCGGGCTCCGCATCTGTGCCTCGTTCCCTCCACCTCCGTGAAGGGCGACGAGGCCTGCGGCGCTCGAGCCGCGACAGGCCTCGTCGCTCGCGTGATCGGGGCCCGCCGCCGGAGGGGAGATCGTCGATGCGCAAGGCGTCAAGGCTTTAGCGTCAGCGCTCGGAGGCGATCATGTTGAAGCGGTGGTTTTGGGCGGGAGCGATGGTCGGGCTCGCGCTCCTCGGCGCCGGTTGCGCCGCGGAGATCGACGGCGTCGAGGACGAGGAGGAGCCGGCGGAGAGCTCGCTCGCCCTGCGGGCGCTCAACACCCTGGCGCTCAACGGGGCGAACATCAACGGGGTCCGCTTCAACGGGGTCCGCTTCAACGGGGTCCGCTTCAACGGGGTCCGCTTCAACGGGGTCTCGCTGGACGCGACGACGCTGGTCGGGACGCGCGAGAGCGACGGCGCGCCGGTCGTCGGAAGCGACTTCATCGGCGCGGAGATGGCGGTGGTCCTGGACGATCGGTCATCGGTGGTCGTCCGCATCACGAACGTCGTCGCGCGCGGCGGGATCACGTATTACACGGTGAAGTACAACGGCGGCCCCGGGGTCTGGGTGAACGTCTGCGGCGATGGCCTCGAGGCGATCCCGATGAAGGGGACGTGGGACGCGGCGACGGGGGCCCACTCGGACGACGGGGGCATGTTCACGTTCGCCTGTCAGGGGGCGGCGATCGGGAAGTGCGCCGAGTGGGGCTACAGGGAATGGGCGGCCGAGGCGGAGTGCAATGCGAGCGGCTGCGAGGACAGGGATCTCTCCTACTTCCATCAAGCGTGCATCCGCATGGTGCGCGCGGACTACTGCGGCGACGGCGTGCCGCACACGCGGACCGGGACGGCGATCGACATCTGGGATGCGCTCGGCATCCAGACCGAGACGGCGGGCTCGGGCATGAGCCTGGAGGCCGAGTGGACGGTGGACGGCGCCGCCTGCGTCAGCCACACCCGGTGGAAGGGCTTCGGTGCCAGCAACCCGGATCGCGACTACATCCTGGCGCATTGCCCCGAGCGATGGGCGGGGGGCGATCCGAGCTGCGGCGGGAGCGGCTCGACCTTCCACAAGGAGAACGGCTTCTCGACGCCGCTCGGCCAGCGGCGCCTCCTGCGGAACGCGTCGTCCACGACCAACGTGAGCCCTCTGTAGGCGGCGCCGTCGCGCAGGTCCGGGCGCGGTCACGGTCGCGCCCGGGCCGCGGAGTGCCGGAGTGTGTCAGCGCTGCGGCACGACGATCGAGGGGAGCGCGCCGTGGTTCCCGCAGAGCGCGCAGGTCTCGATGCGATCGCGCCCTGATCGGCGGTGGTACGTGGCTTGCGATAGAGCCTGGCACAAGCCGCCCTGTTCCGAGCTCCTCGCCGTGCTCCTGAGGCAGCGGGCATGGGCTGGAGGTGCACATCATGCTGCTCGACCGATCGTTTCGACAAACGCTCATCGCCCGCCTCTTGCAGAGCGCCGGCCCCGCGACGGCCGCTGCGCTCCTCGTCGCGGCGCCGGGCTGCGCGGAGCCCGAGGCGGAGGCCGCCGATCTCCGGTGCTTCGCGTGGGACGAGGCCCTGGGAGCGTGCCTCGACCGCGCGCAGGCGCTGGACGAGCTCAAGAGCATCTACACGAGGTGCGACGACAGGATCGTGTCGGTGGAGAGCGACGGGGAGCTGCGGAACGGCGGCTGTTGCTACGAGGTGATCGCCGAGGATCAGAGCGATATCTGCCCGATGGAGGGCCGGCCGTTCACGCTCGAGGGGCACCGGGTCAGGGCGGCTCCGCGCGAGGCCGAGGCAGGGTGGCTCGCGCGGGCGACGGCGAGCGGCGCGAGCGGGCAGCAGCCTTCTCTCGCGGATCTGACGGGCGAGGAGCGGGAGACGCTCGCCGGCGGCTGGCTCCGGAGCGCGCTCGAGGAGCACGCGTCGGTGGCGTCGTTCGCGCGCTTCGCGCTGGATCTCATGGCGCTCGGCGCGCCGTCGTCGCTCGTCGAGGCCGCCCACATCGCCGCGCTCGACGAGGTGGGCCACGCCCGCCTCGGGTTCTCGCTCGCGAGCGCCTACCGGGGCGGTCCCGTCGGCCCGGCGGCCTTCCCCATGCCGCCCGCGGTGCCGATCGCCCCGGATCTCGCTGCGATGGCGCGCGCCGCCGCGGAGGAGGGCTGCGTCGGCGAGACCGTGGCCGCGCTGCTCGCCGCGGAGAAGCGCGTCCGCGCCGGGGACGCCGCGGTGCGGGCGGCGCTCGAGGTGATCGCGGAGGACGAGGCCCGGCACGCCGAGCTGGCGTGGCTCACGGTGGCGTGGGCGATCGGAGCCGGCGGCGAGCCGGTGCGCCGCGCCGTGGCCGAGGTGTTCGAGGCCGCCGCGGCGTCGCTCCGGCGCCCGCCCCCGCCGGAGGCCGAGCCGGGGGGCGGCCGCGCCGCGGCGCTCGCGGCGCACGGCCACCTCGGTGGGGCCGACGTGCGCGCGCTGCACAGCGCCGCGCTCGCGCAGGTGGTGCTGCCGTGCGCGCGCGCGCTGGGGCTCTGGCAGCCCGCGGCCGCCGCGGGGGCGGCTCGGCCGGAGGCGAGCGTGTAGAGCGCCGATCGCATTGATCAGCCGAGAAATGAACCGCCAAGTGCGCCAAGAGGTTTGTGGTTTTCTTCGCGTGCTTGGCGGTTCGAAATTCTGCTCTATTCAGGTGGTTTCAATCCGTTTGTCCCTCGAGCGATCTCCGAGGCGCTCGGGGAGGGGAGCTGGTGGTACAGGCGGTAGAGCAGCGCTGGCCAGAGGACAGGGCAAGTCGGTGAGGTGCGCCGCCAGGACGCCTGAAGACAAAGTCTTCTCGGAAGACATCGAGAGAGACGCCCGTCTCCTTGATGGCCCTGGGCAGGCGGCGATTCGGTCGCTCGTACGCCGCGTGACCACGCCGGCGCCACAACCAGGCGAGCAATGCTCTACGTCCTGACCGAAAGCTAAGGTACCACCCGATGCGCAGTCCACGCTATACATGCGCTGGCCATGCGCTGGACACCTGGGAAACGCAGTGCAAACCTCCGAGACCTCCGCGGTACGTCCGGCGGAGCGAAGCTCGGTGTCGGCGGGACGGTGATCCTGCTCGTGCTCTCGCTCGTCTTCGGGAAGGATCTCCTGTCGGGGTTCGGTCAGGGGGCCGCGAGCTCCGGTGCACAGAGCGAGCGCGCGAGCTCGCCCGAGGAGGAGCGGCTCGTCGACTTCGTCTCCTTCGTCCTCGATGACACCGAGGCCGTGTGGACGCAGGTGTTCAGCCAGACGGGGCAGCGCTATCCGGCGCCCCAGCTGACGCTGTTCACCGATTCCGTGAGGTCGGGCTGCGGTGTCGGCGAGTCGGCGATGGGCCCGTTCTACTGCCCGGCGGACCGGACGGCGTACGTCGACCTCGGCTTCTACCGCGAGCTCAAGGCGCGGTTCGGCGCGCCCGGCGACTTCGCCCAGGCATACGTGCTCGCCCACGAGATCGGCCATCACGTGCAGAACGTGCTCGGGATCGAGCGCAAGCTGCGCCAGCTGCAGGCCGCGCGCCCGAGCGAGAAGAATGCGCTCTCCGTGCGGATGGAGCTCCAGGCGGACTGCTTCGCCGGGGTGTGGGCCCACTCCACGGCGAAGCGCGACCTGCTCGACGCGGGCGACGCCGAGGAGGCCCTCCGGGCCGCGTCCGCGATCGGGGACGACCGGCTGCAGAAGGCCGCGACCGGCAGGGTCAACCCGGAGACGTGGACGCACGGCTCGTCGGCGCAGCGGGTCGCCTGGTTCAAGCGCGGCATGCAGGGCGGCCGCGTCGAGGACTGCGACACCTTCGCCGAGGGCTCGCGCTGAACAGGCTGCGCGCGCCGGCCCCCCCGGGGCTTCGCCTCGAACCCCGGCGGGCTGAGCCGTCCGCTCGCGCGCGCCGGGAGAGGCAGGTCCCGAAAACGGCGGCTCGCGGCGGCTCCGCGCGACGGTGTACCCTGCTCGCCCGCCGATGGTCTCGCTGCCCGGTGCCGCTCGCTCCTTGACGCAAGGCCGTACCCTTCGCCCTCGCGCGCGTACCCTTCGCGTTCGTGCGTGCGCGGAGGCGCCGTGAGCTCGCGCGGGGCGCCCGACCCCTGGACCTCCGCGCCGCGGTCGATCGCCGAGGTCGTCGAGGACAGCCTCCCTCAGATCGAGGTGCGGCTGCGCCCGCGCGCCATCGCCACGGTCGTCGCGCGCGTCACGGCCGACCTGGGCGACGACGAGTACCCGAGGCCCGCGCTGCTCGCCGCGCTCGCCCGGTGCGCCGACGGCGCGGTCGCCGAGGTCGATCGGCTGCGCAGCGCCGAGTCCGCGCTCGTGCTCGCCTACCAGTCGGCCGCCACCCCCGCCGAGCGGCGCGAGCTCCTCGCCCGCCAGCTCCGCGTCTGGGCGCGAGAGCCCAAGAAGGGCGGAGCCTCCATGCTCGCCTGGGCCGCCGCGCGCCTCGAGCAGGCCGGCGACCTCTCGGCGCTCGGCCGCAACCTCGACCTCGAGGCGGCCCAGGAGCGCTTCGCCACCGCCATCGCCGATCGCCTCGACGAGGTCGAGATCGCCTACCACGCGCTCACCCACCTCGCGCAGCACCTCGACGACCCGTCCGACGCGCTGCACGTCGCCCGCGACGGCGGCGTCCTGCGGCTCGCCATCGCGCACGCCGAGCCGAGCCGCCCCGCGCCCGTCCGCCGCGCCGCCCTGCTCGCCGCCGTCACCCTCCTGCACCGCCTCCCGGCGCGCGAGCGGCTCGCCCACCTCGGGCTCGACGCGGCCCGCTCCGTGCTGGCGTGGTCGCGCGGCGTCAACGCGTCCCGCTGGGTGCAGATCGCCGCCCTCGAGATCGGCGTCCTCCTCTTCCCCGACGAGGCGTTCTCGCTCTTGGCCGAGCGCCTCCGCGCGCGCGACGCCGCCGACAAGGACGGCCCCATCCTCCGCCGCAACGCCCTGCGCCTCCTCGGCGCGGCGGCGCGCCCGTCCGCCCCGGCGATCCCGCTCGACCGCGCGGCGCGCCGCTCCAGCGCGGCGTGGGACACGCGCCGCTGGAACGGCGCGCACGAAAGCCGCGCCAGCCGGTCCAGCGTCGCGCCCGAGGCCGCCGCCGGAGGCGCCCGCGAGGGCGCCGAGCTGCCCGACGCGCCCGCGCCCGACTCGGCGCCCCGGCTCAGCGCCGATCCCGCCGCCGGCGCGTCGCCTGCGCGCCCGGCGCCCGCGAGCGCGGATCCGCTCGCGATCGCGCTCCTCGCCCGAGACGACCCGAGCGAGCACGTGCGCCAGGAGCTCGTGCGCCAGCTCGTCGCGCTCGGCGGCGCCGAGGCCCTCACGGCGCTCGTCGAGCTCGCCGAGGGCGACGGATCGCCTCGCGTCCGCGGCTACGCGCTGCGGGAGCTCTCGCGCCACGCGGCCGACCACGCGGACGCCGCCCCGTTCGCCGAGCGCGCCGTCCGCTTCGCCCTCACGAAGCCCGGCCCGCCGCTCGCGTCCCGCGCTGCCCTCGAGGCGGTCCGCACGCTCTGCGCCGGGCCTTATGCCCCGCTGCCTCCGGGGACGTTCGTCGAGCTGCTCGCCGAGTTCGCGAGCCGCCCGGCGATCTCGCCGGACCTGTCCGACGAGGCGGCCGCCGTGCTGCGGCTGCTCGAGGTCGAGAGCCGCCCGGTCGCCGAGCGCGTCCGCCAGGCGCTCCTCGCCGCGGCCTCGGAGCTGCTGGAGGGCGAGAGCGCGCCGGTCGAGCTCCCGGCCGACGCCGAGCCCAGGGACGTCGAGCGCGCGCTCGCGGTCGCGTCGCGCGGCGACATGACGTACACGCTCCGGCGCCGCGCACGGGGCCGGTACGTGCTCACGCGCGGCGAGCCGCGCGGCTTCCGCCTGTGGCGGCTCATCCACGAGATGCGCACCCCGATGCCGGACAAGCGCAAGGGGTGGATCCACACGAGCGGCCGCCTGTTCGCGGGCGAGCTCGTCGCGCCGCCGGTCGGCATGGCGGAGGTCACGCCGACGCGCGTGCCGGGCGAGCGCCACGTCTACCCGCCCGTGGGCGGGTGGGGGCCGTTCGTCCCCCGCATCGACGACCTGCTCGCCGCCGCCAGCCTGACCCAGCGCGAGATCCGCCTCATCACGGCGCGCGGCACGGTCACGGTGCGCGGCCCGGCCAAGCTCGCGCACCGGCTGCGCGCCCGCGCCCTGATCACGCTGCGCTACGACCGCTACGCCCAGGCCCGCATGCGCGCGCTCGTGGCGCAGGAGCCGGCCGAGCAGAAGAAGTTCTCGCTGATGACGGGCGAGCTCGGCTTCACGGTCGCGCTCGGCGACACCGGGGGCGAGATCGAAGGCCGCCCGTACGAGATCGAGCCGCACCTGCCCGGCAAGTACCTCGCGATCGCGCTGCCGTCGGCGTTCCAGGTCGGCCGCGACTGGCTCTCTGGCCCGTCGGTGCCCGTCTGGATCGACGGCTTCTTCTCGTACCTCGTCTCGCCGGCGGGCAACGTCCCGACGCAGCTCGCGTGGATCGTGTTCCTCGTCCTCGCGTACATGGTGCTGCGGGCCGCGTGGATCGCGGCGCAGATCGAGCGCGCGCGCCGGGGCATCCCGCTCACGATCGGCGGCTGGGGGACGCGCGGCAAGAGCGGCTCGGAGCGGCTCAAGGCCGCGCTGTTCCACGCGCTCCGCTACGACGTCGTCGTGAAGACGACCGGCTGCGAGGCGATGTTCATCCACGCCATGCGCGACCTGCCGGCGCAGGAGATCTTCATCTACCGCCCGTACGACAAGGCCACGATCTGGGAGCAGCGCAACATCCTCACGGCCGGGCGGAACCTCCGCGCCCAGGTGTTCCTGTGGGAGTGCATGGCGCTCCAGCCGCTCTTCGTGGACACGCTCTGCTCCGAGTGGATGCGCGACGAGATCACGACGCTGACGAACGCCTATCCGGATCACGAGGACATCCAGGGCCCCGGGGGCGAGGACGTCGCCCGGGTGATCGCGCGCTTCATGCCCACGGACGGGCTGTCGTTCACGACGGAGGAGCAGATGCTCCCGCTGCTCAAGGACCAGGCGCAGCGCAAGGGGACGAACCTCGTCGCGATCCCGCCGATCGACGCGGACCTCCTGCCGGTCGATCTCCTCGATCGGCTCCCGTACCAGGAGCACCCGCGCAACGTGGCGCTGGTGCTGGCGCTCGCGGACCATTTCGGCGTCGATCGCGAGTTCGCGCTGGTCGAGATCGCGGATCACGTGATCCTCGATCTCGGCGTCTTGAAGACGTACCCGACGGTGCAGTACCGGGGGCGGAAGCTGACGTTCTCGAACGGGATGAGCGCGAACGAGCGCGCCGGGTTCATGTCGAACTGGACGCGGCTCGCGTTCGACAAGCACGACATGGACGCGACGCCCGGCAAGGCGACGGTGATGGTGGTGAACAACCGCGCGGACCGGGTCGCGCGGTCGCGCGTGTTCGCGCAGATCATCGTGGAGGACATCGGGGTCGATCACGTCGTGCTGATCAACTCCAACCTCGGCGGGATGATGCAGTTCATCACGGAGGGGCTCGACGCGCGGCTCCGGGACATGGTGATCACGGGCGACGGAGGCAAGGAGCGCGCGCTCGAGCGCTTCGACGAGCAGATGAAGAAGCTGGGCGTCCCGGCGCGGGCGGGCGCCTTCGAGGAGGATCTCACCCGGATGCTGCGCGCGCTGCCGGCGATCGACGAGGCGGCGGCGGCGGCGATCGTGGGCGGGCCCGGCGTGGCGGGGAAGAAGGGGGAGCCCGAGGCGATCGAGGCGGCGGTGAAGCAGGCCCTGGAGGCGCACGCGCCGCCGGCCGGGGAGGACGACATCCGCCCGGACATCATCCACCACGCGGCGCGGCTGTCGCGCCGGCTCGCCCGCCGCGACAAGGCGCGCGCCGAGGTGGAGGCGGCGCTGACGCGCGGCGCGGACGCCGAGGCCAACCAGGCGTTCCGCGCGGCGTACCGCGAGCTGTGCCTCGATCGCATCGCGGTCCTGTGGAACGCCGACGCGAAGGGCGACAAGGTGATCGACTTCATCACGCGCGAGATCCCGCCGGGGTTCGACGCGCGGCTGATGGGGTCGCAGAACATCAAGGGGACCGGGCTCGACTTCGTTTACCGGTGGCTCTCGATGGATCGCGTGAGGACCGCGATCGAGCGCATGCAGAGCAACGCGTCGACGCGGCGCGAGGTGCTGACGTTCTTCCTTTCGTACTCGGATTTCGGCCTGATCGATCTGCGCGAGGCGCTCGCCGCGGCGCGCGCGGCCAAGGAGCAGGGCGGCGCCGGGTGGGCGGAGCACGCGAACCTGATCGACGGGGCGATCCGCAGGCTCGAGGCGCTCGACAAGGAGAAGACGGCGGCCCTCGTGGTGACGGGCAAGACGGGGGTAGGGACGAAGGTGCTGCTCCGGATAGAGCAGTTCGTCGATCACATGGACTCGGTGCGCCGGACGCGGTGGGCGAAGATCGTGATGGACGATCTGTTCGCGATGCGCATCGGCCACGGCCAGGCCGCGCTGCTGCTGCGGGAGATCGTGGGTCGGCAGAAGGGCGGCTGGCTGGCGAAGGACCTCGCCAAGTGGGTCGAGAAGCGCAGGGCGTGGCTGGAGAGCCGGCGGAAGAAGCGGCCGAAGAAGGCCGAGCCCGCCGCGCCGCCGGGGGCGGCGGCGGAGCCGGGGTGATGGGGGTGGAAGCGAGCAGCTGGCGAGGGGAGCGCTGCTGCCGCCGGGGGGGGCGAGCGTGCTATCCTCACCAGCCGTGATGGCTGGCGCCGCCGTTGCTCTGGATAGCTCGGACCGCCTCAGCGATGAGGCGTGGATGGAGCTCGCCGAGGACGAGCCGGGCGAGCTCGTCGGTGGCGTGCTTGTGGAGGAAGAGGTGCCGGACTGGATCCACGAGACCGCCGTCATGTGGCTCATCCGGGTGCTCGGCGCGTGGGCGGCCGCCCGCGGGGGCTTCGTGGCCGGCTCGGAGCTCAAGTACCTCCTCCGCAAGGGCAGCGGGCGCAAGCCGGACGTCTCCATGGTGCTGCCCGGGCAGAGGCCCCCGCCGCGGCGCGGTCCCATGCGGCGCCCGCCGGACGTCATGATCGAGGTGGTCTCGCCGCGGCCGCGCGACGTCCACCGCGACCGCATCGAGAAGCTGCGCGAGTATGCGGCGTTCGGCGTGCGCTGGTACTGGCTGCTCGATCCGGCGACGAGGATGCTGGAGATCTACGAGCTCGGTCCGGACGGGCGCTACGTGTGGGCGCAGGCAGCCGCGGGCGGGCGCGTCGAGGCGGTGCCAGGGTGTGACGGGCTGGTGGTCGACCTGGACGAGCTCTGGGGCGAGCTCGACCGGCTGGGGGAAGAAGAGCCGGCCGAGTAACCAGCCCGCGGAAAAGGTCAGCTGCCGGGCTCGATGCGGGAGAGGATCCCCTCCAGCGCCTCGACCGCGCGCATCGGCAGCCGCACCGAGACCGCCGTGGAGACCGCGGTGGGCTCCGGGTTGATCTCGATGGTCGGAACCCCCAACCGCGCGGCCTCCAGGACCGGCCTCATGATATAGGGGAACAGGCTCGACGTCCCGGTCGAGACGACCACATCGAAGCCGTGCGCGAGCTCCCGCCGGAGGACCTCGACCTTCTCCAGGGGGAGCATCTCCCCGAAGAGGACGACATCGGGCCTGAGCGTGGCGGCGCACTCGTGCCCGCGGATTGGTCCGGTGCGCGACCGAGAAGCGCTCCTCGCGAGCGCAGGGCCGGCGGTGGTCGGCCGCGGCCTCGCCGTCCGGGCCCGCGGCCCGGCGCGCTGGCCGCCACGGACCCGGCCAGCCAGGGCGCGATTACAGGCTCTTCCCGTCGAACTTCATGATCTTGACGGCGTCGATATCGACGCCGTCCAGGCAGCGGACGTTGATGGCGCACATCTCCTGCCCGTTGGGAGCGATTCCCCGCGCGAACGACTCGACGCCGCAGACCGAGCAGAACACATGGTGAATGACCTTCTTGTTGAACTGGTAGTCGGTGAGGAAGTCGCCACCCTCCTTGAGCGTGAGCTGGTCCACCGGCGCGAAGGCCAGCATCGCGCCCAGCTTCGAACAGCGCGAGCAGTTGCACACGACCACGGGAGCGCTCAGGTCCACCTTTACTTCGTAGCGAACCTTCCCGCAGTGACAGCCACCTGTATAGGTCTTGAGCTCCGTCATGTGCGCATGGTGCCACAACGAGCCGTCCGCGCGCCGCAAAAACGCGGGGCGCCGTGGCGAGCTGCGCGCGGGCGAGGAAGGTGCCCGCGTCGCAGCGGCAGGTGAGCGGCGCCGGGCTCAGCCGCCGCGCATTGCGTCCTGTTGAAAACTCTTCTCGGTGTATGGACTGCCAGCGTGACCCCGCCTCTCCGTCTCAACCAGGCGGCCGTGTCATGGCTACTGCTCTTCGTAGTTCCAGGTCAGCCCGCCATCGATGAAATACGTCGAACCGGTCACGTAGTCGGCGTCCGCCGAGGCGAGGAACACGGCGAGCCCGGCCACGTCCTCCGGCTTTCCCAGGCGGCCGAGCGGGATCTGATCGAGCAGCGCGCTCACCTTGTCGTGATCCTTGAGCAGGTTGGCATTGATCTCCGTCTCGATCGCGCCGGGCGCGATGGCATTCACGGTGATCCCGGCGCCGCGCAGCTCGACGGCGAGCGTGCGCGTGAGCATGCGGACGCCGCCCTTGCTGGCGCAGTACGACGCGAAGTGGGGAAACGGCAGGTCCTCGTGTACCGAGCTGATGTTGATGATCTTGCCGGGGCGCCCGGTCTCGCGCAGGTGACGGACCATCGCCTGGCTCCCGAAGAACACCGCCTTGAGGTTGGTGTTCATGACCGCATCGTAGTCCTCCTCGGTCGCCTCCCAGAACGGCGCTCGCTTCTCCATCCCCGCGTTGTTGACCAGCACGTCCAGCCGGCCAAAGCGCGCGACGACGTCCCGGATCAGCCCCTGCACGCTTTGGACGGAGGCGACGTCGACGGCGAACAGATGACCTTGCCGTCCGGCGGCCTCGACCTCTGCCAGCGCTGCCTCGGCGCCCTCCTTGCTCTTGTGGTACGTGAGCGCCACGTCGGCGCCTTCCCGGGCGAACCGGACAGCGATGCTGCGGCCGATCCCCCGGCTGCTGCCTGTCACGAGCGCGATCTTGCCTTGCAATCTCATGGCGGCCTCCTGTCTCCATGAGCAGCGTGCCCCCCGCGATCGCCAGCAGAGCGTCGCTCACCGTTCGTCGCGAGCCGCTCGCGCCTTCCAGCACGCTGCTCCTCTCGGGCATGGCCTCTCTCCGGCCCGATCTGCTCTAGCACGTTCGTGGTGCAGGCCAGCGGCACGCCCTCGACGAGGGATGACCTGGGCGCTCGACACCTGCAGCCGCTTTACCGCGCAGCTCGGCCGGTTGCCCTGGCGGCCGTGGACGCCGGAGGGTGCGCCTGCCGTGCCGAGTCGAGCTCCTTGCGGAGCGCCGCGAGCTCACGCTCGAGGGCGGCGATCTGCTTCTGCTGCATCTGGATCGCTGCCACGGCCATGCTCGTGTATCCGTACAGATCGACGTGGTCGCCGTCGCGCGCGACCGCCGGGCTCGCCGGATTGTCGTCGATGATGAACCCGAGGTGCTCGCGGCCGCGCTCGCCCTCGTGGTTGTAACGCCAGGTCGCGAGCGGCGTCGCGACGAGCTCGTCGCGCACGCGCTCGAGCTCGGCCTCCTGCAGATAGCGAATATCGTGTTTGTACCGGGCGCGGGATCTCGGGCAACCCCCTGGCCCCTGCCTCGGATCGTCGCTCGTACAGAGCAGGTGGGCGTTGCAGTCGTTCGCGGGATCGCACGTCGCGTCCGGCGCGGCGCAGGGCTCCCCTTCCTTCTCGTCGGTGCACGGCTTGACCCCGTCGCGGGGGCGGTGACCGCTGCACACCGGATCGCCGCACGTGAGATACCACCTCAGCTCCTCGGCTCCGCCGCCGCTGCCCGCGCCCGCGCCGCCGCTGCCGGCTTCTGTTCCACCGCTGCCGGAGCCCGCGCCGCCGCTGCCGGCGCTCGCTCCGCCGGTTCCTGAGCCCGCGCCGCCGCTGCCGGAGCCCGTGCCGCTGGCGCTCGCTCCGCCGGTTCCCGAGCCCGCGCCGCCGCTCCCGCTGTCCCCTCCGCCGGAGCTGCAGCCTGCCCCTGCGGCCAACGTGAGCGCGCAGAGGAGCGCCATCGTCCCTGTACCGTGAATGCGCATGAGAAGCCTCCTTCGATCGACTGCCCCTGACCGACCAGGGAATGATGTCGAACGAGGGCAGGCGACGGCAAGAACCGTGCGCTGCCGGCCGTGTGCGCATTGAGAGGCCTGCGCGTGGCTCACCGGTCGAGGAGCCGCTCGCCGGGGCCTTCGCGAGGCCTAGACTCAGTGTTTGCCGAGGCGCCTCACCTCGCCGCCCGCGAGCAGCGCGTGCGCCTCTGCCAGCACCTCGAGGATGCGGTGCCGCTGCGGCGCGTCCGCGAGGGCCTGCGCGAGGTCGAGCTCCCGCACGCGATCGGCGCGGTTGCCCGGGAACCAGTGGTCGCCGTTGCCGAGGAGGTTGTACCGCATCTTGCCGTAGGCCGTCATGTCGAGCGCCCGGGCGTAGTTGTACAGCCGCAGGATCTCGCGGATGTTCACGTGCCCGGGGACGGCTTCCCAGTCGGGGAGGCCGACGTGCCATGTGTCGACCCACGCGCGGCCGAGCACCCGCTCGAGCTCTTCGTCGATCCTGCGCAGGATCGGCGCCAGCGCGGCCTGCGCGGCGCCCTCGCCGTCGAGCAGCGGCAGGGCCTTCATGTGCTCGTCGAAGTCGGACGGGCGCGCCGCCCCGACGCTGATCGTGTGGACCTCCGGACGAGCGAGGCAGAAAAGGTCGTTGAACACGATCGGCGAGAGCGGGGCGCAGAGCCGCACCAGCTTGTCGCTCGGCTCGTACAGCTTGCCCCCCTTGTCGGTCGGGCTGATGATGAAGACGCCCATATCGCGCTCGGCGGCGGCCTGGATTGCAGGCCAGGCGATCTGGTTCACGTAGTACCAGTGCAGGTTGACGTAATCGCAGCGGCCGTCCTGCACCATGGCGGTGATCACGCGCGGCGCCCCGTGCGTCGAGAACCCCACCGCGCGCACGCGGCCTTGCCTCTTCAGCTCGAGCGCCGCGTCGAGGCAGCCCCCTTTGCGCACCGACCACGAGAGGCGCGTCTCGTCGTTCACGCCGTGGAGCGCGAACAGGTCGACGTAATCGAGGCGGAGGAGCTTCATCGACCGCTCGAATGTCTCAAGGAACTTCGCTGGATCCGCCTCGGGGCTGACCTTCGTCTGGACGATGATCCGCTCGCGCGGCATCGACGGCAGGATCTGCCCGAGCTGCTCCTCGCTCGTGCCGTACCCTCGCGCGGTCTCGATGTGATTGATGCCGAGCTCGAGCGCCCGCATGATGCACGCCTCGAGGTTGCGCTGGCTCGCGGGCGAGACGGGGTCCTTGTCGTTCCAGGATTGCTGGTACCGCATCCCCCCGCACGAGAGGACAGGCATCTTGATCTCGGTCCGACCGAAACGGCGATAGAGCATGCGTGTTGATCTCAGGCTCGGAAGGGGGGTTACCGTATCGCGCCAGTCTTCCGCAGGCGCCGCAGCGCGAGGAGAGCGAGCGGCGAGAGGAGCGGCAGCTGCCGCCACGGAGACCCGCCGCGGGGTTCGCCGGCGTCGACGGCGCAACCGCCGCTGTTCGTCTCTCCCTCGTCCGGGGCGCCGCCGCCCGCGGAGCCCGCAGAGACAGCGGGGCTCCCGGCGTTTCCGGCGCTTCCGGCGCTCCCGACGCTCGCGGCGGTGCCCCCGCCGCTCCCGCTGCTGCACGTGCCGCTCGGGCAGCCCTCGCCGGGTGCGCAGAGGCCTGGGTCCTCGTCGACCTCGCCGTCGCAGTCGTCGTCGAGCGCGTTGCACACCTCGGGGCTCGGCTCGCCGGGCGTGCACGATCCGGGGGTGCACGCGGTCGCTTCACGCGCGCACATCCCGACGCCGCACACCTCGCGCACGCCCTCGTCCACCCGGCCATCGCAGTCGTCGTCGGCGAGATTGCAAGTCTCGGTCGCGTCCGGGTGGACGTCAGGGGACCTGTCGTTGCAGTCGTTGGAGGTCGGCGCGTACCCCTCGGGGGGGCACTTCGCCGTGACGCTCGCGCCGAAGAACGAGCCGTACCCGTCGCCATCGGCGTCTTCATAATGCGTGGTGACCTCGAGATCCTCGTCGATCTCGCCATCGCAGTCGTCGTCTCTCTCGTTGCAGATCTCGCCCCGGTCGGGATGGATGTCGACGCTGTAGTCGTCGCAGTCGCCGCCGCGGTCGGCGTGATCGGCCGGCCGGGTGCAATCGACCCTCGGCGCGCTGGAGTCGCCGTATCCGTCGGCGTCGCGATCGAGGTAATACGTCGTCCCGGCGCACCCGTAGGCAAACGCGGTGTCGGCGGACGAAGCGCCGTCTCCGCGCGGCCCGTTGTCGCCGTTGGCCGCGAGGGCCCACACCGCGACGACGACCCCGCCCGGCGCGCCCGGCGCGGTCCACTGCGCGTCGAAGCGGACGACTCCGCCGCTCGCCCGCTTCGGCGCGTCGTGGACGAGCTGGTGCTCGTCGATGAGCCTGGTGCCTTGACCGCCGATGGGGGAGAGCCGACCTGCGTCGGTGAGGAGATAGAAGCCCCCAGCGTTGATGTTGGCAGACCGGATCTGCACCTGCAGAGTCACCGTCGCGCCGGCCGCCGGGTTCTTCGGGCTATAGTCGATGGTGATATCCGGCTCCGCGCCGCCGGTGTGGCAGCCGTTGCACCCCTCCACCGCCAGTCCGGCGCGGCGGGCGTGGGCCTGCGACGCGGCCAGGGTGGTCAAGAGGGCCAAGCTCACCGAGAGGACCGGTGAAGAAAGCGATGTACTCCGCATGCGCCTCGCCGCGCAGCCCAGGCTCGCGAGCTCCGCGCGCTCCGCTGCGACGCTCAGGGATAGCTGGGCTCGCCGGGTGCGCAAGTGAGTATGCACAGAGTGTAATGTTGCGACGCGACTGCCCAGGGTGGCTGTTCTTCGACATCGCCGTGACGACGGATGTCGCGAAATGCACTGCCACGCGCTGCGACGCGTTATCCGCGTCCGAACCGAACGTGCTGCGGCCGTGTCACGTCGCTGACGACACCGTGGTACTTGAGGAGCCCTTCGTCGAGCGTCACCACGGTCGCATCCGCGCGGTGGGCCGCCCACAGATAGATGAGGTCGGTCGCGTTGGCGAAGGGCCTGCGGCCGCGCATGCGCCTCGTCAGCTGGTCGAGGAACTCCACGATGGCGCCCGTGTCCGCGGGCGCGACCAGCTCGATCGCGAGGCCTCCCAGAGGGTTCGTGTCCGCGGGCGCGGCCCGTCGCGACGCCGCGAGCCGTTGCTCGGCGACGTACACCTCCAGCCATAACTCGGGCGGCGCGAGCACGCGCGCCGCGCCCGCGGCCACGGCCGCGCGGGCGCGCTCGAGAAAGGCGAGCGCGTCCGCGTGCCCGGGCTCTCTGGGCTTCATCGAGGCGATGGCGACGGAGCTATCGAGCACGATCCGCATAAGGCCTCACCTGCGGCATGGGCCGCGAGCATGGCGACGGGGGACGACGATGGCACACGCTGGCACGGCGGGGTCCCCCCGGCGGCCTAAAACACGTGTGTCCGCTCGGTACATGCCTTGCTTGGCGCCGTCCATGCGAACCTTCCTGCGTCGAATCCTGGTTGCGTCCCAGTGGGGCGCGAGCCTTGCCGTCGTGTGCGGGTCCGGCTGCGGCACGCACGTCGAGTCCGGCGCCAGCGCGACCTCGTCTGAGGGTGGAACGTCGGAGTCGAGCTCCAGCTCGAGCTCGCCTGAAGGTGCGACGTCGGGGGTCGGCTCCGGCTCGAGCTCGTCTGGAGGCGCGACGTCGGCGGCCGGCGGAGGCGGTGAAGTCGACCCTCCCGACGCCTCGGCGCCGCTCGATCCCTATCCGGATCCGACCTGCGTCGGGCCGTTTCACGATGGTGGCTATTATGGCCAGTGCTGTTACGAGGTGCATTGCACGGCGCCGGTCGGCGGCGCCTGCCCTGCGGCCTCCGAGGCTCCGCCGCACATCCAGGACCTGCCGCCCGGCTCGGGGACGTGCACGTGCAGCGCCGACGGCGAGGGCGGGGTCGGGTGGATTCAGGGCCCGTACGCGAACCGCACGGCCTCGGATCCGGCGAGCTGCTGCTACCTCGTCGGCTCCATCGCCTGTGAAGGGCGGCCTCTCCTGGTCCGGGGCGAGCCGCGCGTCGCGCCGCTCGCGCGCGGCCAGAGCGCCTGGTCCGAGACCGCGTGGGAGCGCTTCCAGGGAGCGCTCGCGGACGCCGATCGGAGCGCGCTCTCGCCGGCCGAGCGCCGCGAGCTCGCCCGGCGCTGGGCCGAGCGCGGCCGGAACGAGCACGCCTCGGTCGCCTCCTTCGGCCGCTTCGCGCTCGCGCTGATGGCGCAGGGCGCGCCTCCCCAGCTGCTCGAAGCGGCGCACCGCGCGGCGATCGACGAGGTGCGGCACGCGCGCCTCGCGCTCGCGATCGCCTCGGCGTACGCGGGGGAGCCGGTGGGCGTCGGCCCGCTGCCCCTGCACGGCGCGCTCGACGACATCGCCTCGCTCGAGGCCCTCACGCTCGCCACCGTCGTGGAGGGCTGCGTCGGAGAGACCCTCTCGGCCATCGAGGCGGAGGTCGCGGCGCAAGCGGCGCAGCCTCCGGCGGTGCGCATGGCGCTCCAGGCGATCGCGCGCGACGAGGCGCGCCACGCAGAGCTCGCCTGGGCGTTCATCCGCTGGGCCGTCACGACGGGCGGCGCGGGCCTGCGAGAGCGCGTCGCCGCGGTCTTCGCGCGCGCGCTCGATCAGGTCGGCTCCGAGGCGGCGGGCACCGCAGACCGCGATCTCCCGCCCTCCCACGGGTTCCTCGCGGCGGACGAGCTCCACCGGCTGCGGCAGCAGGCTCTGGCCGACGTGCTCCGCCCCGCAGCCGCCGCGCTCGTCGCCGAGGGGGGCTCATCCGCCGAACGAGAGTTCAACGGCGCTCGCGGGAATGCCGTGCTGCGCGCCGGCGCGACCTCCCTGTCGACGTGAGGTCGCGCCGGGCAACGCCGCTCCTCGGCGCGGCGGGGCCGACCTCGCGGCCGCCCTGCCGAACGCCGGCGCGCGCTGACGGGGCGTCCTAGGGGCGGGGGGCGGCCGGGGCCTCCGTCGCCTCGCCGTCGCCCGCCGCCGCGAGCGCCTCGCGCGCGGTCGCCTCCTCGCGCCGCTCCTGCCAGAGCATCAACATGCCGAGCGCGTAGATCGCGAGCAGCACATACAGGTTCATCGAGAGCGCGAGCTGAGGCAGAGGCCCCTTGAAGCGCGAATAGATGTACGGAAAGTCGACGGTGGCGAGCGGGAGCAGGACCACGAGCGCGCCCATCTCGACCGAGCGCTCCTGCTTCGCCGCGCGGTCCAGCGCGTAGAGCGCGGCCGGGAAGAGGAAGAGCACGTGGTGCACGTAGGTGAACGGGCTCGCCACGATCATCGTGACGAGCAGCGGCAGGAGCATCCGCAGCGAGCGCGACGGCGAGGGGGAGCGGCCGCCCAGCGCGAGCACGCCGCCGAGGAGGAGCAGGAGCGTGATCCACGAGGCCACCTTGATGGCCGTCGCGTGCTCGCCGAAGAGCCGCGCGTAGAAGCCGGCGACCGAGAAATTCGGCGTCGTCCCCGGGTCGAAGAGGCCTGGGATCTTGGCGCCGTGGGACATGCGCGGCAGCCGCCGAAGGAACTCGATCCACGCCGGCGCGGCGCCGAACGGCAGGCTCAACAGGACGAGGGCGACGAGCCCCGCGGCGAGCCCGGTGAGGGCGCGAAAGCGCCGCTCGATGACCCAGGGGATCGCGAGCAGCACCGGGGTGACCTTGATCCCCGCGGCGACCGCGAGGGCGAGCCCCGCGGCGGCGTCTTTGCGTGAGATCGAGAGCGCGAGCGCGGCGCAGATGAACAGCAGGACCAGCGGGTTGATCTGCCCCATCCCGACGCAGTTGCGCAGGTTGAGGGTCCACGCGAGGAAGGCGATGAACGCGATCAGGAGCGTCGGGATCGCCGGCCGGCGGACCGCGCCGAGCGCCGGCGGCGTCGCGCGGCGGATCGCGGCCACGGCGAACGTCGCGGCCAGGCCGTAGCTGCACACGGCGATGGTGGACCAGACCTGCTGGGCGGCGCTCGGGCGCAGGCGGGCGAGCCACGAGAAGGCGTGCGCGAAGAACGGCGGATACAGGTAAGGGTACGTCGGGCCGCGCGGGAGACGCATCTCCGTGGCGATCGCCTCGAGGACCTTGACGTCGTAAACGTCGAGGCCGCGACTGGCCGCGACGGCAGCCGCGTAGAACGACTTGAAATCGACCGCGACAGGCTGCTTGAGCACGATATCGAGGACGCAGAGCCAGGCGGCGCCCGCCGAGAACGCGAAGAGCGCCATGGAACACAGGAGCTCTTTCGAGAACCGCTTTTTGATGGCCGCTGCGTTCGATGACACGGCGCGCACGTTCTGGTGTGTCGGTCCACGAAGTCAAGTGTCTTGGGCGGGGGCCATCGCCGCCGCTTACCCAGGCGCGCTCGCGTGTCTTTGGGCGGCGTCCTCTCGCCCGCGCCCGCGCTCGAGCGAGGGCGTACCGTCGACCCCCAGGCCGGCGTGGCGCGGAGCGGAGCGGCGCGGCGGAGCCTCGTGCGCTCGGGCGGCCGGGCGTCCGCTCGCCCGACCAGGCGAAGGCGCCGCTCGCTGCCGAGGCGGCGCGCCTGCGACGCCCTGGATCACGGCGCGCCGTCGGGCCCTGGGCACGATCTTGCTTGGAGCGTCGCGGCGAGGTGGAACGACATGGCTACACTCTCGACGTCTGCATGGGTGCTGCATGAGCTCGGTCTGGCCGCGGGGTTCGGCGGCCCCCTCTTCGGCCGGCTGGCGTTGCGCCAGGCGGTCAAGGACATCCATTCCGAGGCCGAGCGGGGCAAGGTGCTCTCGGATGCCTGGCAGCGGTACAACCTCGTCAGCGCGATCTCGCTCGGCACCGCCGCGGCGACCTGGTTCATCGGGCGGACGATGATCTCGGGGCGATCGATCGACCGGGAGACCCGCGATCTGGTGCGCCTGAAGGATATCCTCCTCGGCGCGACGCTCGCGACGAGCATCGCCAGCATGGTGGGCGGACGGCAGATGAGCGAAGAGGCGCCTGACCGCGCTGCGCCCCTCCTCGAGGAGGGCGAAGCGCCGGCGCAGCGCCCGCCCGCGAAGGCTGCGGCGCGAAAGCAGCTCCTCGGCGCCATGGGGCCGCTCAACATCGCCCTCACGGCGGGGGTCATCGGGGTGACCACCGTCCTCGCCATGAAGTCCGGTCGTTCGGCGAAGTGGAGCCTCCTCTCTCGGCTGCTGCCTTGAGCCGCGTCCTCCCCGGGCGGGAGGGCGGCCGGTCGATGCCTGCGCGCCGCCCGGGCTGCGGCGCCTCCCCCCGGCGCCCACCCGGGCCGCGCCCGCGCGCGGCGCCGCGCTCGTGATACGCTGGCCCGATGAAGGTGATGACAATGATGGTCCTCGCCCTCGTCGCCCTGGGCTGCAGCGAGAGTCACGGCGAGGAGGGTTGCCCCGAGCTCTGTGAGCAAGCCGTGGAGTGTCCGGGCGACCCCACGACGGAGGAGAGCTGCCTCGCGACCTGCAGCGCCGATACGGAGGCCGCGGAGGACGCTGGCTGCCACGATGCCTGGGAGTCGTACCTCGAGTGTCGCAACCACGCCGAGGACAGCTGCGATCCCGCGAAGTACGACGAGGAGTGCAGCATCCAGAAGGAGTCCCTGAACAGCTGCCTGGACCGCGGCTGAGCCGAGGTGCCCGCGGGCGCCTCGACCCGGTGAGCAACGCCTGCCCGGCCCGCGGCTACTCGAAGTCGTGGACCTCGCGCCCGCTCGGGAGCTCCTCCGGGATGAGCGCCTCGAGCCGCTCCGGGGTCGCGCGCGGGTCGAGCAGCGCCTCCCCCACGAAGGCGCAGAGCCAGCCGATCTCCTCCTCCGTGAGGTCGATCGGCTGCTGCAGCAGCGGGTCGACGGCGGCGAGGACGGGGGCGAGCGGGCCCATCTCACCCTGGAGATCGGGGGCGAGGTGCTCGTTCGTGTACTCCGTGGCCGACGTGTAGACGTCGAGGTGGTGGCGGATGGCGCCCTCGAGCGACGTGAACGAGCCGTTGTGGAAGAACGTGGGCTGGAGGGCGACGTTGCGCAGCGGCGAGGTCCTGAACTTGTACCGGTCGGCCTGGTTGCCCGTGACCTGCTCCAGGCCGAAGTCCTCATCTGCGTTCGGGCCGTCGAACACCACGTTCGAGAGCGCCGGATCGTCGGTCGGCGCGATCTGCGGCACGCCGATGGCGTGCTGCTGGAAGTCGCTGAACATCTCGTTCGACTCCCCCGACACCGCGTGGCACTTGACGCACCCCGCCTCGCCGAAGAAGAGCAGCGCGCCGCGCTTCTGCTCGAGCGTCATCGCGTTCCGGCGGCCCCGGGCGAACCTGTCGATGGGCGCGTTCGCGAGCGTGAGCGACATCTCGAACTCCGCGATGGCGGCCGCGATCATCTCGTAGGTGATGTCGTCGCCTCGCTTCACCGCCCGGAAGCTCTTGCTGAAGCGCTTGCGGTACGCCTTCACGTCGTTCACGCGCGCCGTGACCTCCTCGCGCACGACGTCGTGCGACGGCGGCGCCTTGTGCCCGGTCATCTCGGTGATCTCGGTCGGCGGGATGAACGCCTGGGCGTCGAGGAGGTGCGGCAGGGAAGAGAGCGACATCCCCTCCGGCGCGGTGAACGAGAACCCCTGGCTGTTGTCGAAGGGGTCGCCGGACACCGCGAAGAACCGCGAGTTCCACATCAGCGTGGGATAGAAGGCCGTGTTGACGACGGTGGGCGCGCGGCGCTGGTTGCGCGGCCCTGTGCGGTGCGGCCCGACGACGCCGTTGTTCTCGATGCCGATGGCGATCGACTGCGTGTCGGCGAAGCCCGCAGAAGGCGCGTGGCAGCCAGAGCACGAGTTGTCGTCGTTCAGGCCGAGGAGGCTGTCGAAGAACAGGTCACGCCCGAGCTTCGCGAGCTTCTTGTCGAGCTTCCGGCCGAGCCGCGACTCCAGCGTCGACTCGATCTCTCCGGTGAAGCCGTGTCGGGCGAGCACCTTGGCGAGCCGCTCATCGACGGAAGAGCCCTTGGCGTGCGCCGGTCGCGCCAGGAGGAGCGTGAGAACGAGACATGCCGTCAGGGCGGCGAGCGCGCGCCCGAGGGATCGCAGGGTCATGGTGCCTCCAGGTCCCCCGGCGGGGGAGGCGCGCGTCGGTGTGCGCGCGAGAGATCAACCAGTCCTGCCCAGATCCTGACCGAGCGGTGGTGAATCGGATGATGGGAATCTAACGTCGTGACCTGACGATCGGCAAGGCAAATTAGATGAATATTCCATGATTCAAAGGGCTTACTGAGTGTCCTCGCGTCTCCTCTCGTGCTCTTGCGTGTCCTCGCGTGCCCTCCCGTGTTCTTGCGTATACGGCGGTCTGTTCATCGCGTTATCTGCGGTAGTCGCGCCTACATTCGGCGGGCGCGCCGGGGCGCGCCGCGGCGCGGCGGGCGTGGCGGCGCTGTAGGTGTGTGGCCGGCGCTCCGCGTCCGTGCGGCGCCCTTGCGCAGCGCCCCTCCGACGTCGCGCGACACTGATGCTTTGTGGGGCGCGATGGGCCGTCGTATGCTTGAGCGCATGGGCCGGACAGCACCTCTGGCGGATCCGACGGCGCTCGTTGGGGGCGCGCTCACCGGCGGATATCGGATCGCCCGCGTCCTCTCCGCGCAGGGGTTCGGTGTCGTGTTCGAGGCCCGGGGCCCCTCAGGCCGCCGCGTCGCGCTGAAGGTCTTGCGGCCCGAGGTCGTCACCGAGGACACGCTGTCGCGGCTCACCCGCGAGGCGAGCGTCACCGCGAAGCTCGACAACGCGCATGTCGTCCCCATCGTCGACGCCGGCCACGACCTCGAGCGAGATCTCGCCTACCTCGTGATGCCGCTGCTCGACGGGACCGACGTCGCCGCCCTGCTCGCCGAGACGGGCCCGCTCGCGCCCGAGATCGCCGTGCGGATCGCGCTCCAGGCCGCCGCGGGGCTCTCGGCGGTGCACGCCGCGGGCCTCGTCTACCGCGACGTGCGGCCGCCGCGCATCTTCCTGGAGCACCTCCCGAGCGGAGAGATCCTTGTCCGCGTCTTCGGCTTCGGGCTCTCGAAGGGCTGCGACACGGCCACCTCCGCCCCTGGCAAGGCGAGGAGCACCGGCCCTCTGCGCGACGAGTCGGGGCCGCGGGACCGCTCCGCCGATGTCCGAGGTGACGTGTTCGGCCTGGCGGCGACGCTCTACGAGATGCTCTGCGGCGTCTCGCCGTGGGCCGAGCTCGACATCACGCCGGACACGGCCGAGCTCGACCCGACCGATACGGCGGCGGACGCGGCGGCGTCTTCCCTCACGCAGCTCCCGTCGATCCAAGATCGCGCCCCGTGGATCGAGGCGCGCCTCGCGACCGCGCTCTCGCTCGCGCTGCACAGCGACGTGGACCGGCGTTATCCGTCGATCGAGGCGTTCGCCGAGGCGCTGCGCGCCGTCTCGGGTGGCGAGGAGCGCATCACCATCGACATGCTGAGGCCGCTCGATCCCGAGCTGCGCGAGGCCATCGCCGAGCGCGCCGGCGCCGAGACCGATCCGCTGGTCGGCCGCGAGCTCGGCGGCCGGTACGCGGTGCGCCGGCTGCTCGGGCGCGGCGGGATGGGCGCCGTCTACGAGGCGGAGTCGCCCGAGGGGCGGCGGGTCGCGGCCAAGGTGATCTTCAAGAGCGCCGTCGGGCAGGACGACCACGCCGTGCGCCGCTTCATCCGCGAGGCGCGGGCGGTGACCGCGATCCAGAGCCCCCACGTGGTCAAGACGTTCGAGCTCGGGACGGATCTCACGCTCGCGACGCCGTTCATCGTCATGGAGCTCCTGCACGGCGTCGACCTCGCCAAGCTCCTCAGGATGCGCGGGCCGCTGGAGCCGGCGCCGACCGTGCGCGTGTTCATCCAGGCGGCGCGCGGGCTCGCGGCGGCGCACGCCGAGGGGATCGTGCACCGGGACATCAAGCCGGCGAACCTCTTCCTGCACGTGCCGTACGAGGGCGCGGCCCAGCGACCGTCACCCTCGGTGGCGCCGCCGTCCACCCGGCTCGGCTCGCTCGCTTCGGGGCCGCCGTCCACCCGGCGCGGCTCGCTCGCTTCGGCGCCGCCGTCCACCCAGCGCGGCTCGCTCGCAGCGGCGCCGCCGTCGGGCCGCCGCTCACCCGGCTCCGTCCGCCCGCCGCCGTCGGGCCGCCGTCCGTCCGGATCCATCCGCCCGCCCTCGTCGACCGATCGCCGGATCGTGGTCAAGGTGTGCGATTTCGGCATCGCGAAGCGCACCGGCGATGGCGTCTCGCACGAGCTCACGCGCGCCGGCGGCGTGCTCGGGTCGCCGATCTACATGTCCCCCGAGCAGGCGAAGATGGCGAAGGACGTCGATCACCGCTCCGATATCTGGAGCCTGTCGGTCTCGCTGTACCAGGCGCTCTGCGGGAGCTGCCCCTGGGATCCCGACGCCTCGCTCGCCGAGCTCCTCCTCGCGATCTGCACCGAGCGCGTCCCGCCGCTCGGCGGGGCCGCGCCGTGGGTCTCTCCGGCCCTCTCGGCCATCGTTCACCGCGGCCTCCAGCGGGATCCTGCGGAGCGCTGGCAGAGCATGGAGGAGCTGATCGCCGCGCTCGAGCCGCACGCGGACGGCGCTGGCCCCGTCACGCTGGATCAGCTCCGGGGCATCGACCCGGAGCGGCGCGCCGGCGCCACCCCGATCTCCGCGCTGCGCCGCGAGTCCAAGCTTTTGCGATCGATCGAGGGGGAGGAGCGCTCCATCGGCGGCAGCTCCTTCACGGCGGTGAGCGCGCCGTCCGGCGCGGCGCGGAGGCGCTTCGTCGGGGCGGCTGTCACGGCGGTCGCCCTCGCCGCGATCGGCGGCGGCCTCGCGCTGCGCGCCTCCACGGGCGATGGGGGTCGCGCGACGCCCGCCGCGCCGAGCGAGCCCGCGCTGCCCGTTGCGCCTGCGCCGGCGCCGACGCCCGCGCCTTTCACCGCGGTCGTGACGCTCCCCAAGGAGGCGACGGCGCGGGTCAACGGCGCGGCGCGCCCGGTCAACGATGGCCGGCTCGACCTGACGGGCAAGGCCGGCGACACGTTCGAGATCGAGGTGAGCCGCGGCGGCGCCACCACGAAGGAGACGGTGTTCATGCTCAGCGACGGCAGGCTCCGCCCGGATCGCATCGATCTCCCGTCGCTCGCGCCGGCCGCTTCTGCATCGGTCGCGGTCTCCGAGCCGGCCCCGCGCCGTGACAAGAAGAGCCGCGCCCCGCGCGGCGCCCCTGCCTCGGACGACGTTGCCACGCCCTCCTCCACGGGGGCGCCTGCAGCTTCGCCGGCTCCGACCGCGGTGGTGCCGGTCGACCGGTGGTGAGCCCGAGGCCGCGCGCCCGTCGCGCCATCCGGCGCGCCTTCGCGGCGTGCGCGCTCGCCGCGGCGAGCGCGGCGCCCGCGTCGCCGGCCCGCGCGCAGCCCGCGCCGGCGGCGGCGCCTGCCCCGGGCGCGCCACCCGAGCCGCCCGCCTCCGCCGCGTCGGCCGACGAGGCGCTCGCCCGTGCCAAGGCGCTCTTCCAGGAGGGGAACGAGCTGCGCAAGATCGGCGACTTCCAGCGCGCGCTCGAGCTCTACCTGAGGTCGCGTGAGATCGTCGCGTCGGTGCCCAACACCCTCAACGCGGCGTTCTGTCTCGATCAGCTCGGGCGTTACGACGAGGCGCTCGAGCTCTACGAGGCGCTGCTCACCGAGCTCCGCGCGGACCTCGGCGAGCCGGAGCGCCGGAGCGTCGCGTCCGCGATCGCCGCGCTGCGGGCGCGGATCGGCAGCGTCGTCGTCTCGTCGAACGTCGACGGCCTGGTGCTCATCGACGGGAGGCCGCGCGGTCGGCTGCCGCTCGCCGGCCCGATCCGGCTGCTCCCCGGGGGTCACACGCTCCGCGTCGTCAAGGACGGCTGGCACACGTTCGAGAGGATCCTGACCGTCAGGGTCGCCGAGACCACGTCGGTGGACGCGAAGCTCGATCCGCTCGCCAGCACGGGCCGGCTGAAGATCGAGGACGAGCGGCTCGTCGGCGCCGATCTCACCATCGACGGCGCGCTGATCGGGCAGCTGCCGTGGGAGGGCGCGCTCGCGCCTGGCCCGCACTTCTACTCGGTGCGCAAAGGTGATTTCGGCTCTGCGCCCCGCGAGGCGAACGTCATCGCGGGGCAGCTCGCCGTCGCCACCGTCGAGGCGGGGCCGCTGGGCGACGAGGTCCGCGTCGTCGCCCAGCCGCTGAGCGCGGATCTGACCATCGACGGCGTCCCGGTCGGCAAGGGGCAGTGGCGGGGGGCGCTGCCGCTCGGGCGCCACACCTTCGAGGCGCACGAGCCGGGCTATTTCGCGCGCACGCTCCGCGCGACCGTCGACAAGACGACGAGGGGCGACATCGTCCTGCCGCTCGCCATCGACGACGCGCACCCGCGCTGGGGTCGGAGGGTCGGCATCTTCCGGCTGGAGGCGACCGGCGGCTACGCCTTCGCCTCGTCGCTCGAGAGCGACGCCGAGCGGAGCTGCGGCAGCTTCAGCTGCTCGGGCATCTCGCGCCCGTCCGGCGTCCTCGCCGGCGTGCGCGGCAGCTACGAGTTCCCGATCGGCGCCGCCATCGAGCTCACGGCCGGGTACCTGAGCCTCCACACGTCGCTCGATCGCTCGCTCGACGCGACGTACGCCGCTCCGGGCGGGGGCGACGTCAGGCTCCCCATCCGGTACAGCTTTCACGACGACATCGGTCTGGCCGGCGTGACGGTGATCGTCGGCGGCAGCTATCACTACGGGCTGTCGTCATGGCTCGACGTCGGCGGCGCGCTCGGGCTCGGCGTGGTGCTGGCCGAGATGCGCGACGAGGTGACCGGCACGGCGTCCGACGCGCAGAGGACCGTCGGCGTGGCCGTGCAGAGCGCGGGCAGGGCCGTCCGCTCCGCCGCCCCGTTCGCGATGCCCGAGCTCCGGCTCCGGCTGAAGCTCGGGCGCCTCAGCGCCAGCGCGGGCCTCGGCGTCGGCTTCTTCCTTGTCGACGGCCCGCCGCTCGAGACGGGCAACACCTACGTGGTCGGGGCGGCCGAGTGCGACGAGGCGCACCCCACGGTCGACTGCGCGCCGGGCAAGAAGGTCGTGTTCGAGGAGCTGGCCCACGGCACGTTCACGATGTTCTTCCCGAACGTCGCCGTGGGATACCGGTTCTGAGCGGCGCCGCGCGCGGCGCTCACCGGTTCGCCTGGTCCCTCGCGGCGCGCGCCTGCTCGCGCACGAGGTCGAAGAGGCTCGCCGCGTCGAGCAGCGAGGTCGTGAGCCGGCCGAACTGGATCACGTCGCCCACCGCGACCTCCTGCGGCTCGCCCTCGGAGAGCAGCTTGCCGTTCACGCGGGTCCCGTTCTGCGAGCCGTTGTCGACGAGCGCGAGCTGCCCCTGCTCGTTCCGTCGGAAGTGCGCGTGCAGCTTGGACACCGAGGGGTGGCGCAGCACCACGTCGCAGTTGCGTGTGCGGCCCACCGAGATCTGATCGAGATAGGGATTGCCCTTCGCCTTGACGATCTGGAGCACCTCGCTCGCTGGACCGGGCGGAGGCGGCGGCTTCCGGTGTGCCGCCGGCGATGCAGCGACCGTCCTGAAGGCGATCTGCTGGTTGTCCGGACCAGCCTCGGACACCACGAGGAGCAGGTTCGTCACCTGGCGGACGAAGCGGTCCCGAGGCATCACACGCGCTAGCTCGATGATGTCCCCTGAATCTTCCACGATGCGCCGAGTATAAGCGGATCCGGAGCCGCGGACCGTCCACGGGGGCACTTTTGCCGCAGCGTCTCGCGCACACATGCGTCCCGGCGAACGTGGAACGGCGAGCCCGTGCGCCCATCGCCGCAGCGCAGCGCGCGAGGCACCCTGAGCCCCGGGCCGCATCCCGGCACGGGGCGCGAGGCCGCGATGTCGCGCAGCGTCCCAATTGCCGTGCGGCAGTAAATCTGTGGCGTTGCTGCGGGGTCGGCGGACAGCTTGTGCTCGAAAACGGCGGGATCTGACGTACCTTCGGCGGCTATGCACGCACCCGTTCGTGGACGCATCTCGGTCAACCCCCGTGGCTTCGGGTTCCTGAACATCGAGGCCTCTCCGGAGAAGGCGGGGGGGCCGGGCAGGCCGGGCTGGGCTGCCCTGGGCTCGGCGACCGCCTTCATCACGCCGCCCGATCTGAACCCGTTCCTTGACGGCGACGTCGTCGACGCGGTGGTCGTCGAGGCGGAGCCGGGCCGCTTCAGCGCGTCGCAGCTCGCCCTCGTCCATCGCGATCGCACCGAGCTCTTCGGGACGGTCGTATCGCACGCGAAGCGGCCGCACCTCCGGGTCGATCGCCTCGTCTCCAACACGGACTGGCCGTTCAAGCCGGGCAGCGCCGACGACCTCCCCGAGGGCGCCGCGGTGGTCGCCGTCATCGAGGGTGCGGCGGTCGTCCCGGCGCGCGTCGTCGCGTCGAGCGCCGACCTCGGCATCGAGCGTTGCCTCGCCCGCAACGGCGTGCGCGCCGTGTTCGCGGGCGAGGTGATCGAGGCGTCGCGCGCGGCGGCGGCGGCGGTGTCGGTCGAGCGTGAGCTCGCGCGCGGCCGCCGCGACCTGCGCGACGTCGTCACCGTCACGATCGACGCGCCCGTCACCACGGACATCGACGACGCCGTCTCCGTGTTCCCGGCCGGACCCGACGGGGCGCTCCGCGTCCTCGTCTCGATCGCCGACGTGGACGCGTTCGTCCCCGAGGGCTCGCCGCTCGATCTCGAGGCCCGCGCCCGGGGCACGAGCGTCTACCTGGCCGGCCGCGTCATCCCGATGCTCCCCGACGCGATCTCCAGCGAGGCGGCGAGCCTGCTCCCGGGGGTCGATCGGCTCGCGGTCACCGTCGAGCTGCGGATCGACCCCGAGGGCGGCATCACGTCGATCGATCTCCACGAGAGCGTGATCCGCTCGCACGCCCGCCTCTCGTACGACGCCGTCGAGGAGTTCCTGACGACGGGCCGCTCCGCCGGCATCCCCGAGGCGGCCCGGCCGGTCGTGCGCTGGCTCCGCACCGCGGCCGCGCGGCTGTCGACGGTCCGCGCGGCGCGCGGCGGCGTCGAGCTCGATCGCGAGGAGGCGTATGTGACGCTGGACGCCGAGACGCGCGAGCCGACCGGCGTCTCGCCGCGCGCCGACACCGGCGCGCACCGCCTCATCGAGCGGCTGATGGTGGCGGCGAACGAGGCCGTGGCCCGCTGGCTCGTGGCGCGCGGGCTCCCCTGCGTCTTTCGTGTCCACGACGAGCCCACCGAGGATCGCGTCCGCGCGCTCGAGCAGTTCGCGCACAACTTCGGCGTCGAGGCCGGCTTCGGCGCGCGCTTGAGCCCGCTCGGCCTCGCGGCGTTCGAGGCGCAGTACCGGGGCTCCGAGCTCGCGCCCGCCATCCGCACCGTGCTCGGCAAGGCGCTCGGCCCTGCCCGCTACACGGCCGTCCCCAGCCTGCACTTCGGCCTGGGCGCCCCGCTGTACCTGCACTTCACCTCGCCGATCCGCCGCTACGCCGACCTCGCGGTGCACCGCGTGGTCAAGCGCTACCTCCAGGGCCACCGCGACCAGCGCGTCGACTCCGAGGCGCTCGCGTCGCTCGCCCCTCACCTGAACGCGCGCGCGCGGAGCGCCGCCAAGGCCGAGACGGAGCGGCACCGGATGCTCGTGGCGCGCCTGTTCGCCTCCCGCGTCGGCGAGGAGATCGAGGGCAACATCGTATCCATCAAGCCGTTCGGCCTCGTCGTCCAGATGGTCGAGTCCGGGGCGACGGGCACGATCGCGCTCGACGCGCTGCCGGGCGGCCCGTATCGGATCGACGTCGCCGCCCAGGCGCTCGTCGGCGCGAGCCGTCGCTACGGCGTCGGCGAGCCGATCCGCGCCGCCATCGCGGCGACAAACGAGGAGCTCGGCCGCGTCGACCTCGTCCCCGCTGGCGCTCGCGGCGCTCCGTGACCGGCGCCGCGGCTCCGGTCTACGGCGACAGGAGCACGACGAACGCGTCGGAGCCGTTCGCCGCGTGCTCGCCGAGGCCGAAGTCGATCTTCCCCTCGGCGGCGCCGCAGAGCGCGATGGCCCTCGTGCCGGGGGCCACGGCCGCCGCGTTCGACTTCTGGTTGCCGGCGGCGCCGAGCACCTTCCCCCAGAGGTGGTTGCCCGCGGGGCCGAGCTTCACGACGAAGGCGTCGAAGCCGCCGCCGCTGGGCAGCGGCCCGCCGCCGAGGTCGATCACGCCCTGGACCGAGCCGGTCACGACCACGTTGTTCTCCGCGTCCGTGACGATCGACGTGCTCTCCTGCGCGCCGTCTCCGGCGAACCACCGCGCCCATACGGGCGAGCCGTCGGGGGCGAGCGACGCCACGAACGTCGTCTGCACGTCGTTGGCGGGGAGCCTGCCGGCCGGTCCGAAGTTGATCTCACCCATGTACGTCCCGGTCACGAGCACCGCGCCCGAGGGAGCGACGGCGATCCCGGTGCCTGTCTGGGACGACGTGTCTCCGTAATCCGAGAGCCAGGCGCCGTTTCCGCCGCTGTCGAGCTTCAGGACGAACAGGTTCGGTCCGAGCCCGGTGTTCTTCACCTGCCGGGAGCCGACGGCCAGGGTGCCGTTGTACCGGCCGGTGACGAACACGCTGCCCTCGCCGTCGACGGCGACGCCGGTGGCGAACTGGTTTCGATCGTCTCCGTAGATCTTGGTCCACTGGACGGCGCCGAGCGGATCGTACTTCCGCACGAAGATATCGGTGCCGCCTGCGCTCTCGGCGCAGACCGGGACGGGCGGCGCCGAGCAGAGCAGCTTTCCGCTGAAGTAGCCGGCGATCACGATGTTTCCGGCCCTGTCCACCGCGATCGATCGCAGCGTCTGATCGGCCGCGTCGCCGATCTGGCGTGCCCAGCCCTGCTCGCCCTTCTCTCCGCTCATCGTGACCACGAAGCTGTCGAGCGCGTTGACGCTGCTCAGCGTCGTGCCGCCGAACGCGAACGAGCCGTAGAACGTCCCGCCGAGCACGAGGTTGCCCTCGGGCGTCACCGCGAGCCCGTTGAGCGTCTCGGCGCCGCTGCCGCCGAACCTCGCGCTCCAGCGGTGCTGTCCGGACGCGTCGAAGCTCGCGACGTACACGTCGGAGGTGCCGATGCTGACGAGGGTCCCCGTCTCCTTGCCGGTCAGGTTGATGGTCCCCGAGAAGGTGCCGCCGATATAGATGTTTCCCTGCGCGTCGACGCCGACGCCGGTCGCGCTCTGGGTGTTCGGGTCACCGTAGAGGGCGGCCCAGAGCGGCGCGCTGCAGGCGAAGCCGTCGCAGTCTTCGTCGATCTCGTCTGTGCACGTCTCCGTTTGCGGGGTGACCTCGCCGCTGCACGGCCGCCACGAGGTGCCCGAGACGTCACACATCTGCAGCCCTGCCGCGCAGAGCCCCACGCCGCTCGTCCGCTCGGGGCCGCTGTAGCAAGTCCTGACCTGGCCCGGGGTACACTCGCAACCTGCGTCGGGCTCGTTCGTCGCGCCGTCGCAGTCGTCGTCCACCGGGGTGCCGCAGTCCTCGGGCCCAGGGACCACGGCCCCTTCGCACTCGCCGAAGCTCTGGCCGTCTGGCTGGCACCTCCGCACGCCCGGCGCGCACACGCCGACTCCCTCGGTCTCTTCGGGGCCCGGATAGCAGGGCTGCACCTCGCCGACGCTGCAGAACGGCGCGCCGCCGCCTCCGCCTCCTCCTCCGCCACCGTCGCCGCCGCCACCGTCGCCGCCGGCGTCGGGGCGTGGCCTGATCGGCACCGGGTCCGAGCACGCTCCCGAGAGCGTGAGCACCAGCGCGGACCCGACGAGCATCGATCGAGCGCGCAGGGTTGTCCTCGTCACCATGAGGGGGCGGAGCTCCATGTTCGGCGATTCTGGCTTCAGTCCTGGCGTGATTTTCTCGTGCGCTGCTTCTTATCGGTCAAGTCGATGTGCTTCTTGTCGGTCAAGTCGATGATGAACGTGCTGGCGGGCGGCGCGCTCGCAGGAGCGCGCGGCGCGTCCGGGCGCGTCGTCTCTGGCTCGTTCACGTTGCTCCGCGATTCGTCGGTGCTCTCCGACGGGGAGAGCTGGGTCGGCCCGGCGCTCGCGCTCTGGGCCGGCAGCAGATCGTGTTGAACCGCGTCGCTCTGGGATCCGTCGCGGAGCGCCAGCCAAACCGCGATCACGCTGACGAGCACGAGCGCCACGCCGCCGAGCGCGAGCGGGATCACGAGCTTCGACGGCAGCTTCGGCTGAGCGTGGCGCGGCGCCCACGCGGCGGCCGGCTGCTCGCCATAGGGCGCGCTGGCGCTGTGCGGGGCCGAGCCGGTGTTGTGGAGCGATGCGGGCGCGCCGTAGGACGGGCCGGTGTTGTGCAGGCCCGAGCCGGTGTTGTGGAGCGATGCGGGCGCGCCGTGCGGCGCGCCGGCGCTCTGCCGGGGGCCAGGCGCGCCGTAGGGCGCGCTGGCGCTGTGCGGGGCCGAGCCGGTGTTGTGGAGCGATGCGGGCGCGCCGTAGGACGGGCCGGTGTTGTGCAGGCCCGAGCCGGTGTTGTGGAGCGAGACAGGCGGCCCGTGGGGGGCGCTCGCGCCGTGCGCCGATGCGGGCGCGCCGTAGGACGGGCCGGTGTTGTGCAGGCCCGAGCCGGTGCTGTGGAGCGACGCGGGCGCGCCGTAGGGGGCGCTCGCGCCGTGCGCCGATGCGGGCGCGCCGTAGGACGGGCCGGTGTTGTGCAGGCCCGAGCCGGTGCTGTGGAGCGACGCGGGCGCGCCGTGGGGCGCGCTGGCGCCCTGCCGAGAGGGGGGCGCGCCGTGCGCTCCGGCATGGCCAGCGCCGGTGTGGTGCAGGGCCGACGGCGGTCCGTTCGGAGCGCCGGGGACGACCTGCGCCATGCCGGGGTGACCTCCGTGCGCCTGGGCCGCATCCATGGCGCTCCCGCCCGGAGCGCGGGGCGCCGCCATCGTGGCGGCGTCCCACGAGGACGCTCCGCTGTTGCCTGGGCCGAGCTCCGGCCCGGTCGCGGGCGCCGAGCCCACCTCATTCCATCTCGCGCCCGAGGGGGCGGCGGGCCGCGGCGGGGGCTCGGCCTGCACGTCCGCCGAGGCAGCAGCCGACAGCAGCATCGGGGAGAGCTGCGGCGCGCCCGCCGACGGCACATCGCCCGCCGCGAGCCGCGCCGACGCGTGCGGCGGCGCCGCTCCGTGCAGGAGCGCGCGCACGTCGGTCTGCATCGTGCGCGCGTCCGGGTAGCGCCGGTCGCGATCGAACGCGAGCGCCCTGTCCACGACGAGGCACAGCCCCTGCGGCGTCTCCGGCGCGACGCTCGCGAGCGGCGGCGCCGCCACGGTCGCCATCTTCACGAGCAGCTCGGACTCCGTGCGCGCCTCGTGGATGCGCCGCTTCGCGATCACCCGGAACATGGTCGCGCCGACGGCGAAGAGGTCCGCCCTGTGGTCGACCGAGATGCCGCGCACCTGCTCCGGGGCCATGTACGACACCGTCCCGAGCGTCGCGCCCGTCCGGGTCCGCATCGCCGTCTTCACGCCGTCGCGCATGCGGGCGATGCCGAAGTCGAGCACCTTGAGGCGCCCGGTCCTCTCGACGAAGAGGTTGTCGAGCTTGATGTCGCGGTGGATGATCCCCTGCTCGTGCGCGGCGCCGAGCACGTCGAGCAGCTCGTCCATGAACCGCAGCATCTCGCCCGGCTCGATGTTGCCGAGCCGCTGGAGCCGGTCGGCGAGCGACTCGCCGTCGAGGAGCTCCATCACGAGGAACGGCGCGCCGTCCTCGGTCACGTCCATGTCGCGGATCTCGACCACGCCGGGGTGCTGGAACCGATTGACCGCCTGCGCCTCCCGCTCGAACCGGGCGCGCAGGTCCTTCGAGCGCGCCACCTCGGGGTGCAGGATCTTGATCGCCTCTCGCCGCCCGATCTTGTGGGTCGCGGCATAGACGGCGGCCATCCCGCCGATCCCGAGGAGGCGATCGATCGTCCACTTGCCCCGCAGGGTGGTCCCTACGCGCCTTTCGCAGGCCGCCCTCTCGTCGTCCATGCCCCGATCGAATGTCACAGCGTGCGGGATCGAGGTCAAGGTAAGAGCCGCGGCGGAAGCGACCTCGGCGCGCCTCTCCGCGCCGACGAGCCTACCAGCGATCCTCGCTCAATCGGGGATCGGGTACACCCCGCCGCGCACCCAGGGATCGATGGTCCTCCGGAACGCCGCCTCGGTCCGGAGCCCCGCCAGCACGGACGCGAGGCCCCACTGGAGGCGATTCACGAACGTGAAGTCCTGCGGCATCTTCGGCACGTGGGGGATGGTGGGCATCTTCTCTCCCTCCTTGAGGGCGAGCCCACGGATGCCGCGGGTCAGGTACGCCACGGTCTCGCGCGCCTTCTCGGGGGAGCACTTCCAGGTCCCGTGCGTGCACAGCGGGACCATGAGCTCCATCGTGTAGCTCCTGTAGAGATCCCAGCTCTCGTCGGCCGGGTCGTAGCCGAGCACCTCCACGCACGCCCGGTCGAACTCCTTCCAGTCCGCGTCCATGGCGGCGCGCATGTAGCGCTTCATGCCCTCCACGAGGTCGGGCGGGAGCTGCTTCACGCAGCCGAAATCGAGGATCGTGACCCGGCCATCCTCGTGGAAGCGGTAGTTGCCCGGGTGCGGGTCGGCGTAGAGCCAGCCGTACCTGAGCATCGAGCGGAAGGTGAAGCGCCAGATGGAGAGGCCAGCGCGGTTCTTCGCTTCCTGGCTGCCGCGCTCGCAGAACTCGGCGTAGCTCATGCCGTCGACGAGCTCGAGCGTGAGGACCCGCCTCGTGGTGAGGCTGTGGTGGATCCGGGGGATGTTGACGTCCTCGTCCCCGGCGTTCATGCGGCGGAACAGGTCCGCCATCTCGGCCTCGCGGGCGTAGTCGAGCTCGGACAGGAAGACCTTGCGGAGCTCGTCGACGGTCTGCCGCGCGTGGAGCTTCTTCGCGAGGGGCGCCATCATCGCCTCGAGCATCGAGACGCTCTTCAGATCGTTCTCGATGGCCCTGTCCATGCCGGGGTACTGCACCTTCACCGCGACCCGCTCCCCCGACTTCGTCGTGGCCCGGTGCACCTGCCCGATGCTCGCCGCCGCGAACGGCTCGCGCTCCCACGCCGCGAACACGTGCTCGGGCGGGGCGCCGAGCTCCTCGCGGATCATCTGCTCCGCGGCCTCGGGCGACAGCGGCGGCGCCTTGTCGAGCAGCTTCTTCAGCGTGGCCTGGAACTTCTCCTCGTATCCCGGCGGCGCGAGCCCGTCGATGTAGCTCGCCATCTGGCCGAACTTGAGCGGCAGGCCCTTCATCTCGCCGAGCGTCTTCAGCATCGCCTCGGCGGTCTTCTTGACCTCCTGGGCCATCCTCCGCCGCGCTTCGGCCTCCTCCTCCTCGGTCCGGGTCCCGCCGAGGACGCGCTTCGCGCCCTCGATGGCGAAGGGGATCGTGCGGGGCGCGAGGCCGGCGAGGCGCGCGAGGCGCCCCAGTTTGGAGGTCGGCGGATTGTCTCGGGGGTTGTCGTCGGCCATGCGGGACTGACTCGCTAGGGTGGAAATGTCGGCGCGAAGGGGGTCATGCGCCCACGCGGCGCCTCGGGGCTGCGCGGATCTTCGGAACCGGCCACATGGAGACGGTGTTCCTCAGCTGCTGAGCCTGCTCTGGGGAGATATCGCCGTCCACGTGGACCCGGGCGCGCCGATCCTCGACGACGACCCGCACCGCGCCCCGCCCGACCGGCGCTGCGCGGAGGACGTCCGTGATGTCGTCGAGCAGCCGCTGCGGCAGCCGACCTCGGAGCAGCCGGACGTTGCGCCCCTCGACGCGCACGCAAAATAGCTCATTCGCGCGGAGGAGCGCCACGACGAGCGGGACGACGAGGGCGAGCAGGGCGACGGGGATCAGGAGGGACATGCATGGCCGCCCACGACGAGAGCTCCTTCCCCAGGCCCACCGCGGGCCTCGATCGTGAACCGGTGCCGGCCGTTGTCAACGATGGATGCGGCGAGCTCGGGGGCGCCGGCGAGCGCGGCTCGGTTCGGGGGCGCCGGCGGGCGCTGCTCCGGCTCGGAGCGCCGGCGGGCGCCGCTCGGCTCGGGGCGTCGGCGGGCGCCGCTCGGCTCGGGGGCGCCGGCGGGCGCCGCTCGGCTCGGGGGCCCTGGCCAGCGCGGCGTGCGGTGCCTACCTTAGGGAGCCATGACGAGCGCCGCGCCCCAGCCTGCAGCCATCGATCCGCGCCTGGATCTGCACGACGAGATCAGCCGCCTGAAGCGGGAGAGGAACGCCGTCCTCCTGGCCCACTACTACCAAGACGGTGAGATCCAGGATCTCGCAGACTTCCTTGGCGACTCGCTGCAGCTGGCCCAGCAGGCGAAGAAGACGACCGCGGACGTCATCCTGTTCGCCGGCGTGCACTTCATGGCCGAGACGGCGAAGATCCTGAACCCCGAGCGCATCGTCGTGGTCCCCGACCTCGCGGCGGGCTGCTCGCTCGCCGACGGCTGCCCCGTCGACCGCTTCCGCGCCTGGCGCGCCCGGTACCCCGGCGCGGTCGCGATCTCGTACATCAACTGCTCCGCCGACGTGAAGGCGGAGAGCGACTACATCTGCACGTCGTCGAACGCGGAGAAGATCGTCCGCGCGATCCCCGAGGGGCAGGAGATCCTCTTCGCGCCCGACAAGAACCTCGGGCGCTGGCTCGTGGAGCGGACGGGTCGCCCGATGCGCCTGTGGCAGGGCAGCTGCGTCGTCCACGAGACCTTCAGCCTGCGCAAGATCGTCGCGCTGCGCGAGCGCCACCCGGACGCGAAGCTCATCGCGCACCCGGAGTGCGAGGAGCCGATCTTGCGGATGGCCGACTACATCGGATCGACGACCGCGCTGCTCAAGTACACGATCGCGGACGACGCCACGAAGTACATCGTCGCGACGGAGAGCGGCATCGTGCACCAGATGCGCAAGGCGTCGCCGCAGAAGGAGTTCATCGAGGGGCCGCCGGAGGGCAACTGCGCTTGCAACGAGTGCCCCTTCATGCGGCTCAACACGCTCGAGAAGGTCTATCTCGCGCTGCGCGATCTCGCCCCGCGCCTCGAGATGGCGCCCGAGCTGCGCGAGCGCGCGCGCGTCCCGATCGATCGCATGCTGGCCCTCAGCTGAGCTCGCCGCGCGACGCGGCTCACCGCACCGGGCCCGCGTGGCGGCGCAGGGGGCAGTGATCTGTCTGTCCGCGCGCGCATCGGGCTGTCCGCGCATCGGGCTGTCCGCGCGTCGGGCTGTCCGCGCGCGCGGATGAGCGTCGGCGCTCTGGCGAGCGCGGCGGGAGGAAGGGCCGCCTGCCACGCCCGCGCGCGGCGGCGATCACAGCACGAGGGAGAGGCCGAGGGTCTGGACGAACGAGCCTCGGGTCTGCGGCAGCGCGCCGACGTTGCGCCGCCGCCCCTGGGCGTCGATCGCCTGTCCATCCCGCGTGGCGTCGCCGCCCCCGCCGAGCAGGAAGGCGCCGGAGGTCTCCAGCTCGATCGTGAGCCAGCGGCGGATGATGTCGAAGGACACCCCGAGCCCCAGCGGGATCTCGACGTACGAGGCGCCGCGCTCGCGAACGGTGAACTCCCCCCGGGGGTCGGAGACCCGCATGCGGTCGAAGTCGAACCGGTCGTAGCCGATGCCCACCGACAGCCACGAGCGGGCGCGCTCGCTGAGCGGAAGCGTGGGCGCGAGGCGCGCGCCGAGCGCGAGCGAGCGCACCGTGGGCGCGCCGTCCTCGCGTGGCTCTGCCGTGAGCGGGCCGTGCTGGCCGAGCGCGCCCGCCTGGAGCGCGAGCTCGTGCTCGGCGTGCACGAAGAAGGCGGAGAAGCGCAGGTAGTCGAAGATTTCCCACCGCGCGTGGAGCCCGAGGCCGACCGCGGGCTTCAGCCGAACGCCCGTCGGCTGGCCCGCGGCGTCGTTCGAGCCGACCCGGCTGACGAGGGCCAGGTCGGGGCCGATCTCGATGTGCCTGGCCCACGGCAAGCGCGTCCGGGCGGGCGCGGGCGGCAGCGGCGGTCGCGGAGGTCCCGGGGGCTCGTCGGCGGAAGCGGCATCCTGGGAGGCCGCGGCGCCTGCGGGCTCCTCGGCGTGCGCGGTGGCGGCGCAGGCGAGCGCGATCGCGCACGCAGCCATGCCTCGTCCCGCGCGGGCGCGAGCGGTTCGCATGCCCGCCCTTGTAGCAGGCTTTGTGAGCGTCCGAGCCGCCAGCTGCGCCCGTGCGCCCCTACCAGCTGCGCCCGCGCGCCCCCGCCAGCCGTGTCCGCGCGTCCCCGCCAGCTGCTGCGCCCGCGCGCCCCCGCCAGCTGCCGCGGGAGCGCAGGACGTGCTCTGTCCCCGAGACGGCACGTCCCCCCTGGGCCAGTGGCAGGGGCTCGTCCGGTCGGGCAAACTCGTCTCCATGCGCGCCAAGCACATCGCCTCCCTCTTCCTCCTGGTCCTTGCGCAGCTCGGCTGTTCCGCCGAGCGCAAGCCCGACGCCGAGCCGGCCCCCGGGGCCGCGGCTTCCCCTGCCGTCGAGGGCGCATCGCCGATGCAGGCGTCCGCTGCGGGGATCGCGCAGCTCGAAAAGAAGCAGTTCGGCGCGCCCATCACCGAGAGCTCGACGACGCCGCTGCCGGTGCTCCTCCAGGAGCCGGGCAAGTTCAGCGGAAAGACCGTCCGGACCGAGGGGGTGGTGTCGGCCGTGTGCAAGTCGATGGGCTGCTGGATGGAGATCGCCGACGAGTCGGGCAGCGCCCACATCAAGATGGCGGGCCACAGCTTCTTCGTCCCGAAGGACGCCTCCGGTCACCGAGCGGTCGTCCAGGGCAAGATGGTCCCCGGGGAGGCCGAGGAAGGCGCGGCCTGCGGCGCGAAGGACAACTGCCGCGGCGAAGCGGAGAAGCAAACGGGGCGGGTCGCGAAGATCGAGCTCGAAGCGACCGGCGTGCAGTTCCTGGACTGACGGCGCGGACAGCAAGGGGGCTCGTCGCGCCGCCGCGCGGCCGGGGCTCTCCGGGTGAGCCTGTGGCCGTCCGAGCCCCCGAAGCGGCTCTCCAGGCAATCTCCAGGCAAGCCAGTCGTTCCCAGAAAAAAGTCCTTGCGCATCTCGGCGATGGGACGTAGAAAGCGCGCCCTGTTCGGGACGCGCTGCTTCGGCGGCGGCCCGAACGCGAAGCGCTGGGAGAAAGCTCGTTCAACGAGCTGAGCGACCGGCGTCGTGCGCAACGGGCGATGTTTCAGGTCGCCAGGCGGACGGTTTCAGCGAAGCGACGCTTCAAAGAAATTTCGAAGACGGGTTGACTAAGGACGGAAGCGGTAGCATATACCGCCCCGTTCTCCGGACGGAAGTCGGTAGCAAATACCGGACGCCGACCGGGCTCGGTCCTTGAAAACTGGGTTGTATGCCTACGAAGTGACGTGGGTCCCAAAGGCGAGCGTAAGCTCGACCTCGCACGTCATACAATGACGAGCAAGTCAGGCGGTCTTAGCCACCGTCTGATGCAACAGGATTTAACTGGAGAGTTTGATCCTGGCTCAGAACGAACGTTAGCGGCGCGCTTAACACATGCAAGTCGAGCGAGAAAGGGCTTCGGCCCCGGTAAAGCGGCGCACGGGTGAGTAACACGTAGGTAATCTGCCCCCAGGTGG
>NZ_CP150335.1:3532500-5540000 GCF_051473855.1 Sorangium sp. So ce375 | reverse complement strand
CATCGTCCGCGGCTTCGCACCGAGGGGCCGCGCGGCGAGAGGGACGACGTGCCGCGCTGACCCCTCAGGCCACGGAAGCGCCGCCGATGGCAAAGAAACACGCCCCCGCACCCGATCCGCTCGATCGCTTCCACCCCGCCACCCGGGCGTGGTTCCGCGGTGCGTTCGCCGCGCCTACCCCCGCGCAGGCCCAGGGGTTTCCCCCGATCCTCGACGGGGCGTCCACCCTGCTGCTCGCGCCGACAGGCTCCGGCAAGACGCTCGCCGCCTTCCTCGCGGCCATCGACCGGCTGATGGCATCGCCAGAGCCCGAGGCGGCCGAGCGCTGCCGCGTCATCTACGTCTCGCCGCTCAAGGCGCTCGCCGTCGACGTGGAACGCAACCTGCGGGCGCCGCTCGCAGGCATCGCCGCCGCCGCCGATCGGCTCGGCCTGCCGTACAGGATCCCCCAGGTCGGCGTGCGCTCCGGCGATACCGCGCCCGAAGACCGCGCGCGGCTCGCCAAGAAGCCGCCGGACATCCTCATCACGACCCCGGAGTCGCTCTACCTGCTGCTCACCGCAGCCGCGCGCGATCGGCTGCGCGCCGTCGAGACCGTCATCATCGACGAGATCCACGCGCTCGTCGCGACGAAGCGCGGGGCGCACCTCGCCCTGTCGCTCGAGCGGCTCGAGGCGCTCCGCGGGGCGCCGCGGCCGATGCAGCGCATCGGCCTGTCCGCCACGCAGCGGCCGCTCGACGAGGTCGCGCGGCTGCTCGGCGGCGGCGAGGTCGACGGGGGCAGCGCAGGCGGTCGCTTCACGCCGCGGCCAGTGACCCTCGTCGACGCGAGCGCCCCGAAGGCCCTGGAGCTCCGCATCGAGGTGCCCGTCGAGGACATGACAAAGCTCGGCGAGGCCGCCCGCGCCGGCGAGGGGCCGAGAGGGGCGCCCGCCGAGCCGGCGCAGCGCTCGATCTGGCCGAGCATCCACCCGCGCCTCGTCGAGCTCGTCCGCGCCCACCGCACGACGATGATCTTCGTGAACAGCCGGCGCCTCGCCGAGCGCCTCGCCGCGGCGCTCAACGATACCGCCGGCGCCGAGATCGCGCTCGCGCACCACGGCTCGATCGCCCGCGAGCAGCGCCAGCAGATCGAGGAGCGGCTCAAGGCCGGCCTGCTTCCGTGCATCGTCGCGACGTCGTCGCTGGAGCTCGGCCTCGATCTCGGCTCCGTCGACCTCGTCATCCAGCTCGAGGCGCCGCCCTCGGTCGCCGCCGGGCTCCAGCGCGTGGGCCGCGCAGGGCACGAGGTCTCCGGCACGTCGCGCGGCATCGTCTTCCCCAAGCACCGCGGCGACCTGCTCGCGTGCGCCGCGGCCGCGTCCCGCATGCGCGAAGGCAAGGTCGAGGCGACCCTGTACCCGAGGAACCCGCTCGACGTCCTCGCCCAGCAGATCGTGGCCATCGCCTCGATGGATACCCTCCACGTCGACGCGCTCTTCTCGCTCGTGCGCCGGGCCGCGCCCTTCGCCGAGCTGCCCCGCGCGAGCTTCGAGGGCGTGCTCGACATGCTGTCCGGCCGCTACCCCTCCGACGAGTTCGCCGAGCTCCGGCCCCGCATCGTCTGGGACCGGGTGGGCGGCGCCGTGCGCGCCAGGAAGGGAGCGAAGCGCCTCGCCGTCGTCAACGCCGGCACCATCCCCGATCGCGGCCTCTACGGCGTCTTCCTGGACGCGGGCGGCGACGCCGCGCGCCCCGGCCGGCGCGTCGGCGAGCTCGACGAGGAGATGGTCTTCGAGGCCCGCGAGGGCGAGGTCTTCCTCCTCGGCGCCTCGTCATGGCGCATCACCGACATCACCCACGACCGCGTCCTCGTCGTCCCCGCCCCGGGGGAGCCGGGCAAGATGCCGTTCTGGCGCGGCGATCAGGCCGGGCGCAACGCAGAGCTCGGCGCCTCCATCGGCGCGCTCGCGCGGCGCCTCGCCGCGCTGCCCGACGGTGATGCGGAGCGCGCGCTCGCGGACGAGCACGGCCTCGACGAGCGCGCGGCCACGAACCTCGTCCGGTACGTGCGCGATCAGGCCGCGGCCACGGGCGAGGTCCCGAGCGACCGCGCCATCGTGCTCGAGCGGTTCGTCGACGAGGTCGGCGACCACCGCATCTGCCTCCTCTCGCCGTTCGGCGGCCGAGTGCACGCCCCGCTCGCGACCTGCATCGCCGAGAGGTGCCGCCTCGATCTCGGCCTCGCCGTCGACACCGTGTGGACCGACGACGGCATCGTCCTGCGGGTGCCCGAGTCCGAATCGCCGCCCGACGCGAAGCAGCTCTTGCCGAAGGCCGACGAGGTCGAGGACCTGCTCGTCCGCGCCCTCGGCGACACCGCCCTGTTCGCGTCCCGCTTCCGCGAGTGCGCGGGCCGGGCGCTCCTCCTGCCGCGCAAGTTCCCCGGCAAGCGCTCGCCGCTCTGGGCCCAGCGCAAGCGCGCCGCCGACCTGCTCGCCGTCGCGTCGCGCTACGGGTCGTTCCCCATCCTGCTCGAGACCTACCGCGAGTGCCTGCGCGACGTCTTCGACCTCTCGGCGCTCGAAGATCTCCTCCGCCAGATCGCCGCGCGCAAGGTCCGCGTCGTCACGGTGGACGTCCGCTCGCCCTCTCCGTTCGCGGCGACGCTGCTCTTCGCCTACGCCGGCAACTTCATCTACGAGGGCGACCTGCCGCTCGCCGAGCGAAGGGCCCAGGTGCTCGCCATCGATCACGGCCGCCTGCGCGAGCTGCTCGGCGAGGCCGAGCTGCGCGAGCTGTTCGACGCGGACGCCGTGCTGGCGCTCGAGGCGTCGCTCCAGCGCCTCGACGGCCGAGCGCCGCTCAAGCACGAGGACCAGGCGCACGATCTCCTGCTCTCGCTCGGCGACCTCACCCGCGACGAATTGGCCAGGCGCGCGGTCGTTCACGACGCCCCGCCCGACGCCCCGCACGACGCGGCCCGCGAGCGCGCCGCCGCATGGATCGACGAGCTCCTCCGGGACCGACGCGCCATCGAGGTCCAGATCGGCGGCGAGCGCCGGCTCGCCGCCGCCGAGGACGCGGGCCGGCTGCGCGACGCCCTCGGGGTGGTGCCGCCGCTCGGCCTCCCGATCGCGTTCCTCGAGCCTGTCGCCGACCCGCTCGGCGAGCTCGTCGCCCGCTACGCGCGCACGCACGGGCCCTTCCGCGCGGACGACGTGGCCCGGCGCTTCGGCCTCGGCCCTGCGCCGGTGCTGGCCGCGCTCGCGCGGCTCGCCGAGCGAGGTCGCGTGGTCGAGGGCGAGTTCCTCCCCGGCGGCCGCGGCCAGGAGTTCTGCGACGCCGAGGTGCTGCGCTCGCTGAAGCGCCGCTCGCTGGCCCGGCTGCGCGCCGAGGTCGAGCCCGTCCCGCCCGAGGCCTACGCCCGCTTCCTCGCCGACTGGCACGGCCTGCACCGCCGCCGGCGCGGCCTCGACGGCCTGCTCGCGGCGCTCGAGCAGCTCCAGGGCGCGCCCCTCTCGGCCTCCGCCCTGGAGGCCGAGATGCTGCCCGCCCGCGTCGAGGGCTACCGCCCCGGCGATCTCGACGCGCTCTGCGCGGCCGGCGAGGTCCTCTGGCGCGGCGTCGAGCCGGTCGGCGACGGCGATGGCCGCGTCGCGCTCTACCTCGCCGAGGCCTATCCGTACCTCGCCCCGCCGCCGGGCCGCGCCGAGGGGCCGCTCGCCGAGGGCATCCGGGCCGCGCTCGCGCGCCGCGGCGCGCTCTTCTTCTCCGACCTCTCGCGCGAGACGGGCGCCTTCGGCGCGGACCTGCTCGCCGCGCTCTGGGATCTCGTGTGGGCCGGCGAGGTCACGAACGACACGCTCGCCCCGCTGCGCGCCCTCGGCCGCGCGTCCGGATCGAGCGGCCGGCGGCGCGAGCGCCCTGCGCCCGGTCGCGGCCTCTCCGCGCTGCATTCGCGCCGGATCGGCCCGCCCGGGAGCGAAGGGCGCTGGTCGCTGCTGTCGTCTCCCGGCGCGTCCGGGGCTGCTGCCGGCGCGTCCTCCAGCGCGTCGGCCGGCGCGCCTGGGGAGACCGAGCGCCGCGCGGCGCTCGCCCGCGCGCTGCTCGAGCGCCACGGCGTGCTCACGCGTGAGGCCGCGGCGGTCGAGGGGCTCGCGGGCGGCTTCTCCGCCGTCTACGACGTGCTCCGCGCCATGGAGGAGGCCGGTCAGGCGCGGCGCGGCTATTTCGTCGCCGGGCTGGGCGCCGCGCAGTTCGCCGTGCCCGGGGCCGACGATCGTCTCCGGGCTTGCCGCGAGCCGTCCGACGATCCGCGGACGCTCGTCCTCGCGGCCACGGATCCGGCGAACCCCTGGGGCGCCGCCGTCCGCTGGCCCGAGCTCGCCGCGCGCGGCGATGGCGCTCCCGAGGGCGAGGCCGCCGTCCGCGGCCCGGTCCGGCCGCAGCGGGCCGCGGGCGCCCTGGTGATCCTGCACGACGGCCGGCTGCTCGCCTGGATGGGCCGCACCGAGCGGAGCCTCACCACGTTCCTGCCCGAGGCCGAGCCGGAGCGCGGCGACGCGATCCGCGCCATCGCGTCGGCGCTCGGGGCGCTCGTCGACGAGGGGCGGCGGCGCGCCGTGCTCGTGGCGACGATCGACGGCGAGCCCGCGCACAGCTCCCCGCTCGCGCGCGCGCTGTCGGACGTGGGCTTCACTTCCGGAGCGCACGGTTACCTCAAGCGGGCCGCCACGCCCGAGCGGGACGCGTGGCGGCCGCGGCAGGTGCCCCCCGCGAACGCGCCAGTCTGGGCTCGCCGCGCGGCGGCGGCGGGGCTCGACGCGCCGGAGGACGAGGTCGACGGCTTCAAGCCTCCGCCCGGGCTGCGGTCGTGGCCCGCTGGGCCCCCGCAGGGTGGGTGGCGGATGTCGCCCTCCGGTGCAGCCGAGGGCGGAGCGCACGCCGCAGCGGGGGATGCGCTGGACGACGGCGACCTCGACGACGACCCGGCGATGTTCGACGAGGGAGCGAGCATCGACGACGGTCCGGAGTAACCGTCGCGGGAGGGCTGAAATAGCCCTCTTCGAATCGATGATTCGGGTGCCCGCGCCCGCGTTCCAGCGACCGCCGGGCGTCGATTGCGGACAGTGCAGGAGCGCTGCGCCGCCTCGTATGTGTCCAGCGCCAAAGAAGGACCGCCGAGCAACCGGGAAAGGGGGACCCTTTCGTGGTTCCTCGGCGGCTCTTCGTGTCCTTTCGCGCCTCCGGCATCCCGAGCGGCGCGCCGCGACGGTTCAGCTTTGCTGGGGGTGCTCGTCCGCCTTCACGTGTTGTGCATGGCCTTCGACGCGGCCCTTCCGGCTCCGGCCTTCGCCGTTTGTCGCATGGCTCCGCGCCTCGGCGCCCTTGCGCCCGATCTCGGCCATGTGCTCTCGGTTCTGGCTGACGGCCTCGCCGCCCTTGCGCCCCGCCGCGCGTGCCTCCTCGGACGTGAACTCGTGCGCCGTGCCCTTCTCATGAGCTGCCTTTCCGCCCTGGCTCGCGATCTGGCGCTGCTGCTCCGCGTTCATCGCCGCGAAGCCTCGCTTGCTCTCGCTGCTCTGTCCCATGAATCACTCCTCGGATGGATTGCCTCGTGAACGCCACTCGACGACCGTGACTACCTGCTGCGTGGCCACACCAGGCCGGCGGTGCCGGCGACGCCGGGCGATGCTGCAACGCGGGTGCCAGACCGGAGAGCTCGGACGAATTTGCCGATGCGTCGAGGCCGGACAATCGATGACCATCGGATCACCAGGCGCCTCCTCCCGTGGGCTCACTGTGGCAAACTGCCCCACTGTGCGCTCCGCCGTGCCTGGTCGCCCCAGTGCGGGCTCAGCCGTGGCAGGCCCGCACGCCGCGGCGAGCCGTCCCCATCGCCCGTTGTCTCTTCCCCTCGCACGATCGGCGAGACGACCTGTCATCACCGCGCAACACAAGAGGTCATGACGGCGTTTCAGGATCCGCCTGAGCTCACGATCCATCTGTCGGGTGACCACGGATGGCGCCCGCGCTCCCTCCGCCGAGCCGACGATGCCTCCCGCGCTCCTTCCGCAGGAGCCGGCTTGTGAAATTGCCGTGGTAATATCAAGTTGCAATGACACGGTCTCGATTTCGACAGCCGGGGGTGACCTTGACGATCGTGTGACGGCAGGCTTCCGGCGGGGCCGCCGCGCTGGCGGGTCGCGTCTTGACAACACGGTGCTCTGCCGTTCTCGTTGCACTGCATCATCACCTTCAGCGCTAGGCCCGACGACCGAGGCTTCCGCGCGGCCGGGGGTGACGACATTGCAGGAGATTCACGATGGCGTTTGCGATCCAGGGGGCTCGGCTCGATGGGGGCCAGCCCTGCTCACCGAAAAGGACATCATCGCCTCACCGCGCGTGCGGCCGCTCTCCGGCATCCGCGCGCGGCGCGGGCCTGGTCGCGTTTTCGCTCGCGCTCCTCGCCGGCTGCGGCGGCGCCAGCGGCGGCGCGGCGACCGTGGAGGTCCCTGCGCCGGGCCCCGCGCCCGCGCCCGCGGCGAAGGAGCCTTTCGACATCGAGAAGGCGCTTGCCCGCGAGGCCGGCGAGCTGCCCGCCCGGGAGATCCGCGCCGCGGACTGGTCGGCGCGCGCGTTCGGGGCAGGGGAGGCGAAGATCGAGCAGAAGGAGAAGCTCGTCGCGATCTCCATCCCCCTCGGCACGGACAGCCATGTCGAGTGCTTCGTCTACAAGACGATGCTCGACTCGGGCGAGGTGATGAGGAATTTCATCGAGCTGCTCGACCCCGCGAAGGTGGAAATCACTCGCGTCGTGCCGTGGGAGGTGAGCGTGCACCGGGAGAGCCCCGCGGTGTTCGTACAGGCCCTCTACCTCGTCCCGAAGGCCGGCGGGAAGGCGGCCGGCCTGCTCAAGATCGCGCTGCACGCGGACAGGGCGCACCCCATCGCCTGCCTGCACGATGAGGTCGGGTATGTCCGCACGTTCGAGCGGCTCACCAAGGGGCTCTTCGACTCGTTCGAGTCGAAGAGCGAGGCGCCGAAGCCCGAGTACACGGACACCCTGATCCTGCGCCTCGGCAAGGTCCCTGTCGGATTCGAGACGAGCGATCTGCTCGAGGACGAAGACGGCCAGCGGCGATGGTTCTCTCGCTCGGCCACCTTCCTGCCGCAAGACGCCAAAACCCTGCACCTCGAGGATGATGCGTCGAACGTGCTGATCGATCCCCAGGGACGCATCAAGGGAGGCGTCTGGATCGAGACGTCGGGAGGTAAGACGAACCACCGGATCGAGCTGTCCCAGAAGAAGAACTTCGAATACGAATACTCGGGAGAGGTCGAGGGCAAGCAGGTCCGAGGGACGTTCACGCCGGCGGCCAAGGCGTGGCTCACGTCGCCCGTCGCCACCGCCTCGACGCTCGCCCGTCTCCTCAAGAAGAAAGGCGCCTTCGACCTGAAGCAGCAGGAGTACATGCCCGGCGTCGATCCGACGAAGCCCGTCGATGTCCAGTACCTGCGCGACGCCTCGGGCGCCGTCACGGTCTCCATGCGCACGATGCGCCTCGTGGGCAGCCTCGCTCCGGATGGTCGCCCGGAAGCGTTGGAGCTCTCCGCCGGTCCTCCGAAGCTGACGATCCAGCGCGCCTACGTCAGGGGCAAGCTGTAAACGACCTGCAGCGGCGCACCCGCGTCCGTCCAGGAGCGCCAAGGAACTCACCGACTGCCAGGAGCGCTGGACTTCGCGGCGGCTCTGTTTTCTGGCCCACGGCTCGTGCACGCCTAGGAAGTCGCGGCGTCCCCGTCCGCGTCGACGAGCCTTGCCAGCCCGCACGATCGAGAAGAGCTCTTCTTGTGCGACCGGAAAATTGCGATCCTGTTGCAGTTGTGACGGGAGCGCTGGAGGGCTTCAACGCTTGAGTACAGTCGTCATTTTTGCTGATTCATGACGATTTGATGATCCTGCCCCGCTCGGATCAGGTTATATATCCTCCCGGCCGGCCGACCGACTCCTCGTGGGGACAGAGAATCGTCTTTCGAGCGGAAGGAGCTCTCAATGCGCTCTGTGAGATCGTGTGTCTGCGGCGCGGCCAGCTTCAAGCGTGGCGTGATGATTGTTTGTGTGTTCTCCCTGGCCGCCTGTATGGCGGATATCGAGGATGAACCGGCCGAGGCCGTCGCCAGCAGCCAGCAAAGCTTCGAGGCGTTCGAGAGGGCCGCGTTCCGCGAGCCTGACTCTGGTGTTTACATCGTCGATGGGGATACGCCTGTCGCCGACATCAAGCACCTCCGGGAGTTCTGGGAGACCTACGTTCGCGATGGCGCGCTGATCGTGCAACGCGCCGGGGGGAGCGATGTGGTCTGGGCGGCAGCCCAGAAGAAGAACATCACCTACTGCGTGAGCACGACCTTCGGCGCCCGGTACAGCTCCGTCGTGGCGGCCATGGCCGCCGCCACCGGCGCCTGGGAGGCGGTCGCCGATGTCGACTACATCTACCTGAGCGCCGAGGACTCGCGCTGCACGTCCAGCAACAGCAGCGTCGTCTTCGATGTGAACCCGACGAACTCCGGAGGCCAGTACATCGCGCGGGCGTTCTTCCCCAACGATCAGCGATCGGTGCGGAACGTCCTGATCGACCAGAGGGAGCTCGATGGATCCGGTATCGCGCTCGAGGCCGCCTTGCGGCACGAGCTCGGCCATACGCTAGGCTTCCGGCACGAGCACACGCGCCCCGAGGCGGGCGTTCTCTGCTTCGAGGACGATAGCTGGCGCGCGCTGACCACCTATGATTCGAATTCCGTGATGCACTATCCTCAGTGCAACGGTACGGGCGACTGGAACTTTGTGCTGACCGCAAAAGACATCCAGGGCGCCCAGGCGCTCTACGGCCCGCCTGGCGGCGGCAGCGGCGGCAGCGGCGGCGCTGGTGGCGGCGGCGGCGCTGGTGGTGGCGGCGGCGGCGCTGGTGGTGGCGGCGGCGGCGCTGGTGGTGGCGGCGGCGGCAGCACGACGGTGACCGAGAACTTCAGCACCAGCGTCAAAGCAGGTGCGTTCGTGGACATCGGATCGAGCGCCGGGTTCACTGTCACGCCGGAGACAGGCTTCACCGTGGCGATGACCGGCACGGGTGATCCCGATCTCTACGTGAGGTTCGGATCGGCGCCGACGACGGCCTCGTACAACTGCCGCCCGTATCTCTCCGGGGCGTCCGAGACCTGCACGTTGACTGTCCCGGCGGGGCAGAGCAAGGCGTTCGTCAAGGTCAGGGGGTATAAAGCGGCCACCTGCAACGTGGCGGTGACCTATACCCGACCGAGCAGCACCAGTACGGCCAAGTCGGCGACCTTCAGCGGCAGCGTCGCGGCGGGCGCATCGGCGGCGCACGGGCCCCTCTCGGTGGTTCCGGGTACGAGCTTCCGGCTCGTGATGACGGGCACGGGCGACCCTGATCTCTACGTGAGGTTCGGCGCAGCGCCGACCCTGAGCACGTACGACTGCCGTCCGTATTTGGACGGCGCCGCGGAGACCTGCAGTCTGACGGTCCCGGCGGGGCAGACGCAGGCCTTCCTCTCGGTGAACGGTTACGCGGCCAGCACATATCAGCTCAGCGCGACCTACACGGCTCCTTAGCTTCACCGCGCATCGTTTGCGCGCAGCGAGGCCCCCTGACGCACCGAGCCATTTGAGGGAACGGATTCGACGAACGGTCGCCCAACCGGGTGTGCTCGCGTCCCATCGAGGGCGTCCTTTCGACGCGACGCGACGCGCCTCGATTGACGGCAGCTTGGACACCACCACCGACGAACCATTGATACGGGGAGGTGGGTATCAGGCGCAGGATGAGCAGAGTCTGGAGAGGCCGTCGTCCAAGCTGCGAGGGTCATCTCGCACAAAAATCGTCATCGAAAATTGGGCAGTCCACGGGAACCCTTTTTAGGGTGCTCTCATGGACAAGAAAATTTTAGCCGCAACTCTCCTGCAGGCGCTGGCCATGGCTCAACGCGACGGCCGCTCCGAGACGCTCGATACGCTGGTCGAGAAGGTGCGCGTTCGCCGCCGGGATATCCGCAGCACGCTCACCGTGCTCCACGGCCAGGGCATGCTGGACGTGCTCCACATGCGACTCACGCTCTCCGGGTTCGCGATCGGCTCGGCGCTGATCGGGAAGACGCTGCCGGCGCTCCGGCCCGCTCCTCGGGCCTCCACCGCGGCCGCGTGAGCCAGCGCCGCTCGCCATGCGCGGCGAGCGGCGGTGGGCGAGCTTCCGGAGCGCGCCGGGCGATCCCGCGCGACGGCGCTCTAGGCTTCGACGAGGCCCGCTCGCACCGCGAGGCGGGTCAGGTCGGCGACGCTGTGCGTCGCGACCTTCGCGCAGAGGCGCGCCCGGTGCGTTTCGACCGTCTTCACGCTGATCGAGAGCTGCGCGGCGACCTCCTTGGCCGAGCGGCCCATCGCCAGCAGCCGGAGCACCTGCCGCTCCCGGTCGCTCAGCGCGGCCACCATGTCGCCTTTGGCGGCGGCGTCGCGCCGCTGGAGCGCGCGCACCATCGCGGCGCTCACGTCAGGCGACACGGCCGTGCGCCCGCGAACGACGGTGCGCAGCGCCTCCACGAGATCGGCGAGCCGGCTCTGCTTCGACAGGTATCCATCGGCGCCGGCCCGCATCGCCTCGGCGACCCGGAACTCGTCCCGGTGCATCGAGAGCACGATGACGCGGAGCTCCGAGATGCCCTTGAGCTCCCGGATGAGCTCAACGCCGCTGCGGTCAGCGAGGCCGAGCTCGATCACCGCCACCTGACAGCGGTGGATCTCCTGCGCTCGGAGCGCCTCCTGCCCGCTTCCAGCCTGAACGACCTCGCTCACCCCCGGCTGCGACGTGAGCGCGTACGCCAGCGCTTCCCGGACGACGTTCTGGTCATCGACGAGCAGGATATTCATGTCGAAGGCCCCCTTATCCAAGGGCCTTGTAACAGAATACTTTGAGCTCCATGAACCTGTTTTCTCGGTAGGGATTCGCCTGGCGATGGCGATTCGGTTCCTGTGAAGCTGGACTGGGCTCCTCGCAGAATCGCCTTGGACGAGCGCAGGAGGGAAATCGAAGTCGGGCTGACATCGCTGGAGCGTCGTTTCACCCGATCGGGACGTCGCGCCTCGATCCGGGCGCCCGCGCGCCGGGGGCCCGCGCGCCACGTGGCGAGCCCTCGGCAGGGCTCGCCGCGGCGCCGCGTGGCCCGCGGTCGATGCCTCTCCCTTAGCCGTTATGTTTGCGGTAGATAGGCTGCCTCATGCCTCGCCCGCGTGGAGCTCTCTTCTCCGATCTACGCCACGATTCGGCCTTCTGGCGCCGTGCCCTCACGGCGGGTGTCACGCGCGGGCCGGAGCCCTTGGTGCGCCATAGCCCTCCGGTCTTCGGCGTGCTCTTCGCGGCCGCGCTCCCCGAGCTGCGCCGGCGCATCGAGGAGAACCTCCGCCGCGTCCGCGGGCCGCGGTCGCGCCTCGTCGACCTGCTCGACAGCAGCGCGGTGTTCGCCGCCTATGGAAGCTGCATTACCGAGGCGCTGCTGCTCGCGAGCGATCGTGGGTACACGGTGGTGCGGCGCTCCCGGGGCGTCGAGCACTACCACGCGTGCGCGGCGACAGGCCGGGGCGTCATCATCGTCACGGCGCACACCGGTGGCTGGGATATCGCCGGCCAGATCCTCGGCGTGGTGCATCCGGCGGGCGTCATGCTGGCCATGCAGCGGGAACGGGACGCCGAGGCGCGCGCGATCCAGGACGCGGCACGGCAGCGCGCTGGCGTCCAGGTGGTACACATCGGCGAGGGCCCGCTGGACGCGCTGCCGTTGCTCAAGCACCTGCAGCGAGGCGGCGCTGTCGCCATGCAGATCGATCGCGTGCCGCCCGGGATGCGCAGCCGGGAGGTCGCCTTCCTCGGCGGCCGCTGGCGGGCGCCCGAGGGGCCGATCGCGCTCGCTGCGCTGAGCGGCGCGCCGATCTTGCCGGTGTTCACGCACCGCCTGGGCTTCCTCGAGTACGAGGCGGTCGTGGCGCCGCCCATCCGGCTCGCCCGTCGGGCGACCGAGGAGGAACGGGACGCGGCGGCGGCCGAGATGATGCGCGCCATGGAGCGCTTCGTCCGGGCTCACCCGACGCAGTGGTTCCACTTCACCAGCGACGGCCCCATCGCGCCGGCGGAGGGCGGGACGGGTTGACCCGAACGGTGGAGAAGACCGCAAGTGGGGCGATGAGCGCAAAGGCGGAAGGATGGATGAATCCTCCGCCGTTTCCCATGCATCCCGTGCAGTCCTTTTCTTCGCCGGCGATGGGCTCCCGGCCTTGGCTTCTCGTCGATGGACATCTTCGAGCGCGCGTGACCGCCGCGCGCTGGCGGTCTCGGGGGCCAAAGACATCGAGGGCAGGGGGAATCCTCCCACCCTGCAGGAAGGATGGAACCGCCAAGTCGTCATGAGACGCCAAGAAATCCACAAAATCTTGGCGTCTCATGGCGACTTGGCGGTTCAAAGGACGCCACAACCGACGAGGGCAGAGCTCTCCACCCGCGTTCTCTTTGTGTCTTTTCTTGCTTGTTTCGGCGGCCAGTGCGCGACGCGGGCGATGTTCTACAGCGGCCCCTCGGTCAGCCCGTGGACGAACTGCCTCACGCGCGGGTCGTCGCTCGCCTTTGCTTCTGCTGTGGTGCCGTCGAAGATCAGCCGTCCGCGGTAGAGCATCCCCACCCGGTCCGTGACCGTGAGCAGCCGGTCGAGATCGCTCGAGACCATGACCACGGTCGCGTTCATCGCCCGTTGCTCGGCGCGGAGCAGGTCGAAGATGCGCTGCGACGTGACCGGGTCGAGGCCGGCGGCGGGCTCGTCGTAAAGGACGATCTCGCCGCGCGCGATCGTGGCGCGGGCGACGCCCACGCGCTTCTTCTGGCCGCCGGACAGCCCAGCGGGCGTCCGTTCCTCGAAGCCCGCCAGGGACACCGCGCGGAGCCGCTCCGCGACCCGCTCCTCGATCTCGTCCTCGCTCAGATCGTAGAGCCGGCGCAGAGGGAACGCGATGTTCTCGCCGACGGTCATGTAGTCGAACAGCGCGTTGTTCTGGAAAAGCATCCCGAACTTGAGGCGGAACGTCTGGAGCTCGAGCTCGCTGAGCGCGTGGACGTCCTTGCCATCGACGAGCACGCGCCCGCGGTCCGGCCGCAGGAGCCCGGTGATCATCTTGAGCAGCACGCTCTTGCCCGAGGCGCCCGGCCCGATGAGCCCGTAAAGGCAGCCGGCGGGCACGTCGAGATCGACACCCCGGAGGACGGGCATGCCCCCGAAGCTCTTCGTCAGCTGCTCGATCTGGATCATCGGTCGCGTGGACACGGTCGCCGGGGAGGGGCGCGCAGGCCCTGTTGCTCGGCGGGGAGGGGCGCGCCAGTCCTTTACTTGAACGTCGTCCGGGCGACGTCGAGCCGCGGGTGGGACGGGAACGACATACCGCGGATCTGCCCCGAGATGCACGAAGCGACGCCGGGGTTCGACGGGCTCGTCGTGACGGTGACCCCCACGGCGCGGCCGTTCTGCACGGCGGCGCAGACGTTCACCTCCATGCTCGACGGCACGTTGCACGCATTCAGGTAGGTGCCGCGGTTCAGCACGTTGCCGTAGGCGCCCGCCGTGAGATCGGCCGGACCGTTGTTGCCCATCTTGTACTCCTCGACGTAGCGCGCCTGCGCCGCCTCACAGCTCAGGCCTCCGCCGAGCGTCGGGTAGCTGCCGCCGCCGCTCGGCCGCGCCCCGCTGCCGGCGCGCCCCGTCTTGCCGCTGCCGAGGCCGGCGTCGACCTCGATCGCGACGCGGTCGGTGGCGCCCTGAACCGCGAGCTCCTGCTCCTTGTGGCTGCGTTCGCGGTACCACCAGCCCGCGCCCGCGGCGAGGATGACGCCCATCAGCGCCAGCCCGAGCAGCGCCTTGTACTGCGTGCCCTGCTTCTCCGCCGACACCACGGCGTCGAGCGCGCGCTTCTCCTGCACGATGTCCCGGTTCAGCTTCGCCTGCTCGGCGAACGGGGCGAACTCCTCCCAGTCCTGGATCGCGCGCTCCTCCGCGGAGAACGTGTCGCGCAGCACCTGATCGCCTGTAAAGGAGCCGGACGCGATCTGCTGGAGCAGCTCCACGGACGAGAACGGCCCGTGGTCCATGCCGTCCTTGATGACGACGTACCGCGGCCGCGGATCGGACTCGAGCGCGGCCTTGAGATCCGCGAGCTTGCGGGTCGGATCGTTGCCGTGCAGGCGCTGCGGCTGGTTGACCGGGATGGCGACCGCGAACGGCCCGTCCCCGGCGACCGCCTGGATCCTCGGCACGGACGGCGCCGACGGGACGCGCGCTTCCTCCGCGGGGCCGGTCGGCGGCATCATCGAGAGGTTGACGTCGACCTCGAAATCTCCGTCGCCGTCGAGGTGCGACGTGTCGGCGCTCGGCGGCTGCTCCGAGGCGCTCGGGACGATCTGATAGAGCGCCTGCGCGAGGGCGGCGAGATCCGCCGGGCGGTGCTTCGGATCGGCCACGAGCGACTTGCCGAGAACCGTTTCCAGCGCGGGCGGCAGGTCGGGGATGACGTCCGCCGGACGCCGCATCCCCGGTCCGACGCTGCTGTTCGTGAGCATCTCGTAGAGGATGGCCCCGACCGCGAAGACGCTCGCGCGCGCGTCGCCTTGGGTGCCCTTGCGCTCCTCGGGCGCGAGGCACGCGCGGTCGCGCGGCAGGAGAGGAGGGGTGTGCGCGAGCTCCTCGATCAGCTGGATCGTGCCGTGCGCGCCGTGACCTAGGCACGAGGGGTGCACGAACATGGTCCGCCCCTGCGCGTGCAGCTCGTGCAGCTGGGTGCAGAGCGGCACGGCGAGGCCGATGGCCTCGCGAACGTCGAAGCGGCGGCCGGTCGCGCGCCGCGACTCCATCTCGGCGCGGAGCGTGCCGGCGGGGATGGACATGCCGGCCGGCAAGGGGGTGAGAAGGGGCTGAACCTGAGCAGACATCGGGGACGAACACTACGACAACACGCCCGGTCCGCTCAACGCCGCACCGCAACGCTGCGGTGTGGACGTTCGGGGAAGCCGGGCGCGAACGTGTGCTGAGCGGTGTCAGCGTGCGTTGGTGGCGTCAGCGTGCGTTGGTGGCGTCAGCGTGCGTTGGTGGCGTCAGCGTGCGTTGGTGGCGTCAGCGTGTGTTGGTGGCGTCAGCGTTCGTCACCTTGGGCTGCCGCGTTCGGCAGCGCTCTCGGCTGTGCCGGCCGCGTCCGGGCTGACGGCGAGCGTGCGCCCCGCGAAGAAGCGGAGCAGGTCGGCCTCGCGGGATTTCGGCCAGCGCGCATGGTTGATGGCGCCCTTCTTCGCGGAGCAGCGGTTCCTGAGCGCGCAGTGGGGCTCGTCTCTGCTGGCCTCGTCGAGGCGCAGGAACGAGGTGTGCGCGGAGAGCGCGTCGCGCGCGCGCAGCCATCGCTCGACAGACTCACACGGGAACACGTCGTCGCACGCGCGGTAGATCGCCATCGCGGGCGGCGGGGGGCCGGGGCACGCCCACTCTGCCGGCGGGGCATCGCTGCCGAAGGTCGCGAACGCCGCGACGCGGTCGGCGCGCATCATCGCGTACGTCGCCGCCATGTGGCCGCCGTACGAGGCGCCGAGCGCGTAGATGCGCCGCCGATCGACGAGCTTCTGCTGGAGCAGCTTGTCGACGAAGGCGTCGACGGTCGTGACGTCGACGTTGTCCTCGCCCGTGAACTCGGCGTCGAACGGCGCGATCGCGGTGTACATCTTCGTGCCGCGCTCGCGCTCGCCCTGGCTCGGGCTCTTGAAGGCGCGGCCCTGGGGCGCGAGGATGATGAAGCCCGCGTGAGCGGGGTCGCCGGTGAGGTTCCAGGTGGCGCCGAGCTTGCGGAGGCCCGTCTCCTTGTCGACGCTCGTCGGGTTGTCGCCGTCGGCGTGGAAGAAGACGATGAGCGGCAGCGGCGCGCGCGTCTCCACGCCGCTCGGCGCGATCACGCACGCGTAGCGGGGCGACCCATCGGCGTCGCGCGCCTCCAGCACCTGGGCCCCGCGGCAGGGCGGCCTGCCGAGCGTCTTGCGGAGCTCTCGTCGAGGGCGCCCCTGCTCGGCGACGCAGCTCCCTTCGCTGGGAGGCCTGGCCTCGGGCTTCCTCGGCGTCTGCGGGGCGGGCGCGCTGGCCGAGCCGGCCGCGCCGGCGTCACGCCCGGCCACCGCCGGGCGCGCCTGCCCGCCGTCGGCCGTGCCTGCGCCTGCGTCCCGCTCGAACACGCCGAGCAGGTCGCCGCCGTCGACCCCCGACGAGGGCGTGGAGCAGGCCGCCGCGATCCCGAGCCCCGCGCCGACGAGGGCGGCGAGCAGAGCCCGGCTGCGGCGGAGGTCGAGGCGTGCCGGCGTCGGGGTTCGTTGCGGGCGGTGCCGGGGTCGAGGTCGAGGCACGCGCGCACTGTAGTACGACGCCGACCGAGCTCCGCCCGGGATTTCTCATCGAGGACCGAGGGGGCTCGGGGATCCGGCTCGCGCGAGGCGCCGCGGTGCGGACGGCGGTCGGCTGTGCCGCCGGCTGCGAACCGATCACGGTGCGCGCGGCAGGCGGCGTGCTCGAGAGACCCATGAACGGCTAGGAATCCCAGACGGTGGTGACGAGCGCTGAGCGCCGGATCACGGTGTCCTTCGAGATGAGCGGTGTTCCTCGATGGATCGCCTCGGCGACGATCAGCCGATCGAAGATGTCGGGTATCGCGGTCAACGTATGGCTCGCGAGAACAACGTCCGGGAGCAGCGGCGCCAGCCGGTAATTGTCGCTGGTGCGCATCGCCTCCAGCCGTGGCAGCAGGTGCGCCAGCGTAATTCCCGACAGGCGCCCGCGCTCGACCACCATGAGCGTCTCGGCGACCACCACGGCCGGCACGTGAATGCGCGCGGCGCCTGCATCGGTCGCTGCGATCGCCTGCTGCGCCGCATTCCCGAGGCGGGAAGGCGAGTACATGCTCCACACGAGCGCGTGGGTGTCCGTCACATACTCCGGGATCACGTTTCTGTCTCTGGCTCCTCGCTCGCATCGAAACGCCGAGCCCGCTCGTCGCGGAGCTCTGCGAGTGCGTCGGCGACCGGGTCTCCCTCGACCGAGGGGGGGGCCGCGCTGCAGAGCGACCCGAGCACCCGCACGAGCTTGCGTTCCTTGGGCGCCACGGCGAGGACGATCACCTCAGCCGGTCCCGAAGGGAAGTCCTCCGGAAGCGTGACGGCTACTCGATGGTCATCGGCCACGTTCACGTTGAGCTTGTATGCATGCACGGGGATCCCTCTGCCGGAGCATACCATGAGCCCTCGGGAGACAGCGGCAGCATGCCCGGCGGCCGGGGCACTGGATGCGATACTCGAGCCCGTGAGCGGCCTCGCGGTCTCCACCCGTTCGCAACCCTATCCTCAGTTGTCCCGCTGGCACCGAGCCGAGCGCGGTGCGCGCTGAAGAAGCATGCCTCTGACCCTCGAACGGTCCCGCGGGGCAGCTGGGTTCGGTGGCCGCATCCGTTCCGAAGACCGGCGTCGCGGTCATCGAGGAGCTGCGCGAGAGCTCCCCGGACGTGGGGGACGCGTCGCGGGCGGACGCCTCGGGAGCGCTTGGACCTGGCCAGCAGCGAGCTCAGGCCGGAAGGCCGTGGTGCTGCTGGATCCGGCGGATCTGGTCGGCCTCCGGAATGCGCAGGCCGATCGCGGCGGAGTACGCGAGCTCGAGGAGGTCGGCGGCATCGCCTCGGTCGCCGGGGGCGTTGCGAGTGAGGAGGTTGAGCGCGACGTTGACGCGCGCGATGAGAATGTCCCGCGTGGCGCCGAGCCGCTCGTAGACGGGAAGCTGTTCTTCTCGTCGTATGCGCAGCGCCTCGTCGAGCTGGCCGCGCGCCTGGAGGATGTCGGCGATCTTGCCCATGGTCACGGCGCGCTCGCGCACGTTCCCGAGCCGGTCGAAGACGGGGAGCTCTTCTTCTCGGCGTATGCGCAGCGCCTCGTCGAGCTGGCCTCGCGTCTGGAAGATGTCGGCGATCTTTCCCATGGTCACGGCGCGCGAGCGCATGTCCCCGAGCCGCTCGTAGACGGGGAGCTGTTCTCCTCGTCGTATGTGCAGGGCCTCGTCGAGCTGGCCTCGCGCCTGGAAGATGTCGGCGATCTTTCCCATGGTCACGGCGCGCGAGCGCATGTCCCCGAGCCGCTCGTAGACGGGGAGCTGTTCTTCTCGTCGTATGCGCAGCGCCTCGTCGAGCTGGCCTCGCGCCTCAAGGATGTCGGCGATCTGGCCCATGGTCATGGCGCGCTCGCGCACGTCCCCGAGCCGGTCGAAGACGGGGAGCTGTTCTTCTTGTCGTATGCGCAGCGCCTCGTCGAGCTGGCCTCGCGCCTGGAGGATGTCGGCGATCTTTCCCATGGTCACGGCGCGCGAGCGCACGTCCCCGAGCCGGTCGAAGACGGGGAGCTGTTCTTCTCGTCGTATGCGCAGCGCCTCGTCGAGCTGGCCTCGCGCCTCAAGGATGTCGGTGATCTGGCCCATGGTCACGGCGCGCTCGCGCACGTCCCCCAGCCGCTCGTAGACGGGGAGCTGTTCTTCTCGTCGTATGCGCAGCGCCTCGTCGAGCTGGCCTCGCGTCTGAAGGATGTCGGCGATCTGGCCCATGGTCACGGCGCGCGAGCGCATGTCCCCGAGCCGCTCGAAGACGGGGAGCTGCTCTTCTCGGCGTATACGCAGCGCCTCGTCGAGCTGGCCTCGCGCCCAGAGGATGTCGGCGATCTTTCCCATGGTCACGGCGCGCGAGCGCGCGTCCCCGAGCCGGTCGAAGACGGGGAGCTGTTCTTCTCGTCGTATGCGCAGCGCCTCGTCGAGCTGGCCTCGCGTCTGAAGGATGTCGGCGATCTTGCCCATGGTCACGGCGCGCGAGCGCATGTCCCCGAGCCGCTCGTAGACGGGGAGCTCTTCTTCTCGTCGTATGCGCAGCGCCTCGTCGAGCTGGCCTCGCGCCTGGAGGATGTCGGCGATCTGGCCCATGGTCACGGCGCGCGAGCGCATGTCCCCGAGCCGGTCGAACACGGGGAGCTGTTCTTCTCGTCGTATGCGCAGCGCCTCGTCGAGCTGGCCTCGCGCCTGGAGGATGTCTGCGATCTTGCCCATGGTCACGGCGCGCGAGCGCATGTCCCCGAGCCGGTCGAACACGGGGAGCTCTTCTTCTCGTCGTATGCGCAGCGCCTCGTCGAGCTGGCCTCGCACCTCAAGGATGTCGGCTCGACAGCCCGCGGCGAGCGCGGCGCCCCACTCGTCGCCTCTGGCCCGGTCCACAGCCAATTTCTGCTCTGCTGCCTCTGAGGCGCTGTCTATGGCGCCCATGTGCTGTGCCACGTTGGCCAGTGTCCAGAGCAGGTCGGACCTTTCCTTTGGATCGCTCCGCTCCCCGAGCCCCCGCGCGCAGAACTCCATCCATACGTGGAACGGGCCATTGTGGATGGCGTACTGCGACCCCGCCCGCTCCACGCGCACCAGATCGTCCCCACGCACCCGGCCAAGCCATGCCGAAAGCGCCCCCGCTTCGCGTGTCACCTCCTTCCATGGTTGCTCTCCCTCTTCTCGCAACCGCTTCACGAACCATTCCGTCATTCGACCCAGCACTGCGGCCTCCTCCGCGCCCCGTCGCAGCCACGCCGCGACGAGCGGGTGGATCCGCCAGGCATCGTCCTCCCGCTCCTCCGCCGCCATCACCAGGGAGAGCTTCCCCGTGGCGTTCATCAACCGACCGAAATCCACGGCGGAGAGCCCGGCGATCGCCTCGCCGAGGCTTCGTCCGAACCCGCCGAGCGGCGCATGTCCGAGCGCAAGGAGCCCTGCGACGAGCGCGTCCGCGTCAGCCTGGAGCTGCCTGCCGAGCAACGCCAGCGAGAGCGAGAACGTCCGGTGCAGGTTCGCCCGCCGCGGATCCCCCTGGAGCAGCCTGTCGTCCGGATGGTTCGGGTCGAGATCGAACCCGCTGCGCCGCAGCTCGTCGAGGAACGTCCCCGCATCGTACCCGCCCTCGCGCAAGTACCCGGCTGCGAGGTGCAGCGCCAGCGGCAAGCGCCCGAGCTCCCGCACCAGACGCCGGAGCTCCTCGGTCTTGCCCCGTACGCGCTCGGGCGGAAGCTCGGCCTCGAGCTGCTCCAGCGCCGTCGCATCGTCGAGCTCTGCTACCGGAACGCGCGCCCAGCCCGCATCGTTTCCGAGCCCCGTGTAGCGGCCTGTCACGATCATCGGGCAGCCTCTGAGCCACCTCTCGAGCCGCACGACCGCGCCTGCCGCCGCCTCGCTGTCCACGTTCTCCACGTGCAGGAGCGTCAGCGGTGCACGCAGCCGGTCGCGCACGCGCGCAGCCATCTCCTCCGGCGGCGCGCGCAGGGACAACCGATCCGCGATCTGCCCGAGCAAAGCGGCCGAGAGCGGATCCGCCGCGCGGCTCTCTTCCGGCTGGAGCGCGACGAGCACTGTCCCACCCGGGAAGTCGGCCGCACGGTCGATCCGGAACTGCTCCGCGAGGTACGACTTGCCCACGCCCGGCATCCCCTGCACCGCGCAGATCGCCGCCGGCTTGCGCTCACCCGCGCCGGGCAGCAGCGCTTCGGCAATCCGTTGCAGCTCCTCTTGCCGCCCGACGAAGACGCGCCCACGCGCGGACGGTGGGGGCGGAGGCTCGGACCGAGGATGCAGCACCCACGTGAGGCGGCCGTGCGGCGCCTCTGCGTACAAGCCTCCATCATCGAACCAAAAGCCCGCACCGTGATCGGAGAACCCGCGCAGCCGCACGTCATAGCGCTTCGGCCGTCCTGCTCCGTCCAGCGTCACGTCGAAGAGGTGGCAGGCGTTCCGCCAGGTATTTCCAAGGCTCCCCTCGTAGAGGCACCCCGCCGCGACCTGCCGCAATATCTGGCCGGGGCCCACCCATGCGGCGAGCTCTTCACGATGCAGGTGCCCGCGCAGGACCAGATCCACGTGCTCGGCGAGCAGGTCGCGGCAACTGTCGGCATCTGCGACGTCCGCCAGCGGATGGTGCATGAGCGCGAGGCGGAAACCCGGCAGGGTCTTGCCGTCCTCGCCTGTAACGAGGCGCGCCACCTGATCCTCCGTGAGCAGGAGGTTGCCGCTATCCGCGTTGTCGCCGCAGAGCCACGCCGAGTCGAGACCGATGACCTGTACGTCGAAAGGCCAGCCAGGCACGCGTACGCGGTAGCCGAGCCGCCCGTGCGGCGAGCGATCGGGCAAGAGGGCGTCACGCCCGATGGACGACAACCACGCACGGAACGCGGCCCCGCGCTCGAGGACCTGCTCGCGCTGCTCGTCCCGCAACCCGCGGGGCGTCGCGCCGCCCAGTAGCCAGCGCGACCTCTCGATCGCAGGTACGTCGGGCAGCAGGGAGCGCAGCCGCTTCCACGCAGCCTTGCTCGTCCCGCGATGGATGTCGTGGTTCCCTGGCACCACGAAGAACCGCTCTTTCGGCACGTGGAGCCGCGCGAGCGTCGCTTCCACGAACTCCGTCGCTGGCCCGTACTCCTCCGGGGTCCCGTGGTCGGCGACATCGCCCGTGAAGCAGACGAGGTCGATCGGGATCCCATCCTTCACGAGGTCATCAAGGTTCCGATCCCACGCCCCACCGAGCACGCGCCGCCGGCGCCAGCCCTCCGTTTCGCGCGGTCCGCGCACGTGGAGATCCGAGATGTGCAGGACGCGCAACCTGTGCTCGCGCTCGTGGGCCATGCTCGCTCCGACGAGGGTATCAGGCGCGGCATACTGGTCCCTCGTCTGGATACAGGCGAAGGGGCAGGCGCGGCGAGTCGCAGGGGAGGCAGGAAGTGCCGCCGGGAGGCGCTCGACGCGAGCTGGAATGCGGCGAGGCGCCCCTGGCAGGCGCTAGAAGTAAGATGCCTTACTCTGGAGTGCCGCCTGGAGGCGCTCGGCGCGAGTTGGAACGCGGCGAGGCGCCCCCGGGCGGCGATTTAGGTAAGATGTCTTACTCTGAAGTGCCGCCTGGAGGCGCTCGGCGCGAGTTGGAATGCGGCGAAGGCGCCCCCGGGCGGCGATTTAGGTAAGATGTCTTACTCTGAAGTGCCGCCGGGAGGCGCTCGGCGCGAGTTGGAATGCGGCGAGGTGCCCCCGGGCGGCGATTTAGGTAAGATGTCTTACTTTGAAGTGCCACCGGGAGGCGCGTGGCGCGAGCTGGAACGCGGCGAGGCCCCCCGGGCGGCGATCGACGTCGATGGAGCACTCGTTCAACCCCGTGGGGAAGGTCGAGCCCGACCGGTTCAGGAACCGCCAAGCCGTGCCCGACGTAGTGCAGCCGTAGACGGTCTCGCTCGGTTTGCCCGCCAGCCGGTGCGTCGGCTCCGTGCCCGCCGGGGACGAAAGCGCGACGGCGGACGCCGCTGCCTTGCGGGGACGCCCGTCATGGCTAGGCTGGTCCCCTGCCATTATGACGCCCTTCGAGATCCTCATCTACGCTGCGCTCGCGGCGGTCCTTGCTTTCCAGGTCTACGTCACCGTGCGCGTCTTCCGAAGCCGCGTCTACGAGCCCAAGCAGAAGGTCTGGCAAGCGCAGCTCGTCTGGCTCCTGCCGATCATCGGCGCCGGACTGGTCTTCTCGATCTTGCAGGAGGAGGACAAGGCGCACCGCGACGCCTCCTCGCACCTCCGCAGCTGAGAGCGAGCGCATCGGTCGCCCCGTGCACCGTCAGCCAACTTCGGAACCGACGGAATTAGCGGAGCGGGGCGAACCGAGGCACCCGACGGAACCGGCGGGGCTGACAGCACGGACGAGCCCGAGGAGCCGGACGAGACGGACGAGACCGACGAGACCGACGAGACCGACGAGTTTTACGAGGCCGACGGCCTCGCCCCCCTCTCCGTCCTCCACGCCCATCTGGTCACCTCGGCGCATCCCGAGCTGAGGCTCGGCACATTCGAACAGGAAAATAGGTTTCACCCTTCGGTCTGGCGGCCCCGTGCGCTATGGCTCAGGGAGCATGGCGGACGACGTCTTCGGCATCGTCGGGACCACGCAGGCGGGTAATTTCCACGTCGAGCAGGTGGTCGCGGAGGGTGGATTCGGCGTGGTGTATCGCGCGATCCACGCCGGTTTTCGCGCGCCTGTCGCCTTGAAATGCCTGAAGGTGTCCGAGGCGAAGACCCCGCGCGAGCGGCAGCTCTTCCTCGAGAAGTTCCGCGAGGAGGCCCAGCTGCTCTTCCGGCTCTCCGCCTCGATCCCGGAGGTCGTCCGCCCGCTCCACGTCGATGTGCTGCACCTGAAGCGAGGGGAGTTCGTCCCCTTCCTGGCGCTCGAGTGGCTGGAGGGCGAGTCGCTCGACAAGGTCATCGATCGACGCAGGCTCAAGGGGGAGCCGCCGATCCCGCTCCACAGGTTGATGAAGATGATGCGCCCCATCGCGCAGGCGATCGCGCGCGCGCACCGCTTCCCGAGCCCGAACGGCACGGTGTCGATCATCCACCGCGACCTCAAGCCCGAGAACATCTTCATCACGACGCAGGAGGGGACGGAGCGCCTCAAGATCCTCGACTACGGCATCGCGCAGGCGAAGACGCTGGCCGAGCAGGCCGTCGGACGGGTGACGAACGGCGATCCGCTGAACGCGTTCTCTCCGGCGTACGGCGCGCCGGAGCAGTGGGCGCCGAAGCGGTTCGGGCAGGCGGGAACTTGGACCGACGTCTGGGGTCTTGCGCTCACCATGGTCGAGGCGCTCGTCGGGCGGCAGGTGATCGAGGGCGAGGCGCAGGCGATGATGGGGACGGCGCTCGACGTGAAGCGCCGGCCCACGCCCCGCACCGAGGGCGCCAACATCCCGCCGGAGGTCGACGCGGTGTTCGAGCGCGCGCTCGCGGTGAGCCCGCGCGATCGCACGCGCGACATCGAGGCCTTCTGGACGGAGCTGGAGGCGGCGATGGGGCTCGCGCCCACCTTCGGGCGGGCCTCCGCGCAGGACGACGCGTACTCCGTGCCGCCGCCGCCGCCGTCGTCGTCGATGCGCGCGGCCCCGCAGGTCAAGCGCGCCGCGCACGTGTGGCTCGACACGCCCAGGGACTCCGGGTCGCTCGAGCTCGATCTCGACGTGGCGCCGACCTCGATGCGCGCGTCGAGGGGAGGGCGCCGGGACGGCCCGGCGAGCAGCGTGCGCCCGCCGCCGCCCTCGGATTCGGCCGGGCTCGAGATGGACCTGCCCGAGGCGCCCCAGAGCGCGCTGGGCCGGGGCATGGGCGCGCTCGTCCCGGAGGGCGTGCCGACGAGCGCGCGAGGCCGCCCCGTCAGAGATGAGCGCGCGGGCTTCGCGGAGGCGACGCCCGTGGGCGCGCTCCCGCGCGGCGGCGGGATGGAGAGCGCCCCGCCGAACATGATCGCGCGCGGGGGCGGAATGGGTGGGATGCTCGAGAGCACGCCGCCGCTGGAGATGGCGCTCGGCGTCGCGCCGCGCGCGACCTCGATAGCGCCGGCCGCGATGCGCCCGCTGTCGGACATGCCGTCGAGCAGGTACCGGCCGTCGGGGCGCCCGCCGGCGGACGTACGGCCGCGCCCGCCGGACCCGAAGCCGCTCGGCGGGCCGACCCTCCTCCAGCAGCTCGCGCTGCCCGTGACCTGCATCGTGTTCGCGTGCGTGGTCACGGTGGCCGACCTCATCATGAAGCAATCGGGCGGGGCGCTGAGCTTCGGCCCGGTGCGCTCGTTCTGGGTCGCTGGCGTGCTGCTCCTCTTCGGCGTCGGCCTGTTCTTCTGGCGCATGCTCGGAGATCCCGGCGATGCCTGACCCGACCCACGGGAGCGCCGCCCTGGAGGCGCGCGCCGATCAGAGCGTCTCGGCTCGCTTCACGCGGCTGATGAACGCGTCGACGTCACGGTGGGGCGTGCTCACCGATCCGCCGCTCGTCGCGCTCGCCTCCGGCGTCTTGCTGCTCGCCTTCCTCGGGGCGCTCGGCCGCGACGCGGGCCCCGAGGTCGCGCGCGCTCTCGGCGCGCTCGTGTTCGCGCCGATCACGGTCGCGCTCGTCGTCAGCGTGGCGCTGCGCGGCGCGCGTCGCGCGGTCGTCGCGTGGCTCGCGCGCCAGCCGTTCCCGGTGGAGAACCTGAACGCCGTGCTGAACGGCCTGGGCGAGGCGCTGGAGGTGACCTTCGTCGGCGCGCCCCCGGAGGCGACGGAGCTCAACGTCGAGCTCGACAAGGTCCACCCGGACGCGTTCGTGACGGGAAGCGTCGAGGACGCGCGCACGGTGGACATCCGCATCGGCGTCGTCGATTCGAAGCGCAACCCGGCCGCGACGAATCACCAGCGTTACGCGCGTGTTCGCGAGCTCGTCGAGCGCGTGCTCGTGCCGCTCGCGGAGCGCTACCCGATCCAGGTCGTCAGGGTGAAGTGAGCGCGCGCCGGACGCGCGCATCCAGACGGGGCGGTCGTCGCGCGGTCGCTGCGTGGTCATCGCGTGGTCATCGCGTAGTCACATCACGACTTTCGCCGGTCCTTGCCATGCAGGCCCGTTCCCCTGCTATCGTCGCGGCCCATGACCGCCTCGACCTCCGAGAAGCTCCTCTCCGATCTGGAAGCGCGGGGCATCACCCGCGCGAAGATCGGCGGCTTTGACATCGACGGCATCCTGCGCGGGAAGTACGTCTCCCTGGAGAAGCTGAAGAGCGCACTCAAGAGCGGCTTCGGTTTCTGCGACGTCATCTTCGGCTGGGACATCGCCGATGTCCTCTACGACAACGCCAAGGTCACGGGCTGGCACACCGGCTACCCGGACGCGCACGCCGTCCTCGATCCGAGCACGATGCGCGACATCCCGTGGGAGCCGGGGACCGTCGGGATGCTCGCCGACTTCCGCGACGAGCGCGGCGGCCCGCACCCCGCGTGCCCGCGCTCGCTCCTCAGGAGCATCATCGCGAAGGGCGAGCGGATGGGGTTCTCGGCGAAGTTCTCGTGCGAGTTCGAGTTCTTCCTCTTCGAGGAGACGCCGCGCTCGCTTCACGAGAAGCGGTTCGCCGGCCTGACGCCGCTCAGCCCCGGCATGTTCGGCTACTCGTGGGTCCGCGAGGGGCAGAACAAGAAGCTCATGGCCGCGATCCTCGACCAGATGCGGGCCTTCGACGTCGAGATCGAGGGCCTGCACACGGAGACCGGCCCCGGCGTCTACGAGGCGGCGATCCGCTACGACGACGTGCTCCGCGCCGCGGACAAGGCGGCGCTCTTCAAGGTCGCGATGAAGCAGATCGCCCACGAGCACGGCCTCGCGGTCACCTTCATGGCGAAGTGGAACGCCGAGCTCCCCGGATCGAGCGGCCACCTGCACCAGAGCCTCTGGAAGGACGGCCGGAGCGTCTTCGAGGACGCGTCGTCGCCCGACCGGATGCCGGCCGCGCTGCGCCACTACGTCGGAGGCCAGATCGCGCTGATGCCCGAGCTCACGGCGATCTACTCGCCGACGATCAACGCCTACAAGCGGTACGTGCCCGGCGTGTGGGCCCCGCTCACCGCCAGCTGGGGCGTCGAGAACCGCACGGCCGCGATCCGCCTCATCGGCCTCGGCACGCCTGCCGCGCGCGTCGAGTACCGGCAGACGGCCGCGGACATCAACCCGTATACCGCCATGGCCGCGTGCCTCGGCGCGGGGCTCTACGGCATCGAGAACGGCGTCGAGCCGCCGCCGCAGGCCGCCGGGGACGCGTCGTCTGCCGCGTCGTCGCACCTCGCGCTGCCACGCACGCTGGCCGAGGCGACCCGGATGCTCGCGGGCAGCCAGAAGGCCCGCGAGATCCTCGGCGAGAGGTTCGTCGAGCACTACGTTCTGACGCGCGACTGGGAGGTCCGGCAGTACGAGCGCGCGGTCACGGATTGGGAGCTGAAGCGTTACTTCGAGGCGGTGTGATCATGAGCCAGTTCACGGTTTGGAGCTTTCCCACTCGCATCCTCTTCGGCGCCGGCGTCGTCGAGCAGACAGGCGCAGAGGCGCGCCGGCTCGGCGCGGCGAGGGCGCTCGTCGTCACGGACAAGGGCGTCGTCCGCTCGGGGCTGCTCGAGCCCGTCGCCGCGTCGCTGCGGAAGGAGGGCCTCGAGGTGGCCGTCTTCGACGACGTGCTCGGCAACCCCATCGAGAAGAACGTGCACGACGGCGTCGCCGCCTTCCGCGCGGCCCGCGCCGATCTCGTCGTCGCGCTCGGGGGCGGCTCGCCGCTCGACGTCGGCAAGCTCGTCCGCCTCGGCGTGAACCACGATCGGCCGCTCGTCGATTACGACGACGCCACGGGCGGCGATCGCTTCATCACGCCCAACGTGCCGCCGATGCTCGCGATCCCGACGACGGCCGGGACCGGCAGCGAGGTCGGCCGCTCGGGCGTCGTGACGCTCGACGTGAACCACCGGAAGACGGTGATCTTCTCGCCGCACCTGCTCGCGAACGCGGCGCTGCTCGACCCGGTGATGACGCGGTCGATGCCGGCGTTCCTCACGGCGGCGACGGGCTTCGACGCGCTCACCCACTGCATCGAGGCGTACGTCGCGAAGGGCGATCACCCGATGGCCGATGGCATCGCGCTCGAGGGGATCCGCCTCGCCGCCGCGCACCTCGCGCGGGCGGTCACGCACGGCGACGATCTCGAGGCGCGCGGCGGCATGATGAAGGCGGCGATGATGGGCGCCGTCGCGTTCCAGAAGGGTCTCGGCGCGTGCCACTCGCTCGCGCACCCGCTCTCGAGCGAGTGCGGCCTGCACCACGGCCTCGCCAACGCCCTCTGCCTCCCGCCGGTCGTCGAGTTCAACGTCGCGGCGGCCGCGCCGCGCCTCGCGCGCGTCGCCGCCCTCCTCGGCGCTGCCGAGGACGCGGCCGCGTGCGCGGAGGCCATCCGCGCCTTGCGCGCCCGGATCGGGCTCGCGGCCGGCCTCGAGAAGGCAGGCGTCCCCCGCGACAAACTCGACGCGCTGGCCGACCTCGCCGCTCAGGACGCGTGCCACACGAGCAACCCGCGCCCTTGCTCGCGCGACGATCTCCGCCATCTCTACGAAGCCTCCTTCGTGAGCTGAGCGCGCGCGTCGCGGGGCGCAGCCGCCCCGCGGCCCGCGGCCGCCCCGCGGCCCGTGGCGCACGCGGGCCCGACGCGCCCCGCGGCTCGTGGCTGGCGCGGGGCCGACGCGGTCGCGTCGCCGCCGCGGAACCATCGCTCAGGTGAGCGCCGACCGTGACGGGATCATGGTCAGTTCCCGGCGTCCAGCGGGCCGTTGGGTGCGGGCCTACCTCTGGCCGACAATGGATAAATGCGGTAGCAGGGGGGCACGATGACCGTCACCTCCACCGAGCGCACCGCGCGTCCAGCGACATGCCAAATGTTCGAGACGCCCCTCATCGAGCGGTTTTCGCGGATCCATCCGATCACACCGTTCGTGTTCTGGCTGCCGGTCTACGGCTATCTGGGCGTCCGCGCGGTCCGGCATGGTGTCGGCATCCTGACCGGGCTCGGGCTCGTGCTGGCCGGCCTGTTTCTATGGACGCTCGCCGAGTACGTCCTGCACCGATACGTGTTTCACTACGTCGGGCCGCGCCTATGGCAGCGCCGGATGCATTTCGTCCTCCACGGGGTGCACCATGATTTTCCGCAAGATGCCGACCGGCTCGTGATGCCGCTCGGCGCGAGCATCCCCCTCGGCATCGCGTTCTACACGCTGTTCCGCGCCGTCTTTGGCCCAGTTCCGGCGGATCCGCTGTTCGTCGGCTTTGGCCTCGGATACCTGGCGTACGACGGTACGCACTATGCCATTCATCACTTCCGCATGAGCTCGCGCTGGGGGAAGTGGATCAAGCGCCATCACATGGTCCACCACCACACAGGGGAAAACGCCCGGTGGGGCGTGTCATCGCCGCTCTGGGACTGGGTCTTCGGAACCATGGGCACATCGCAGACGGGAAAAGGCAGCTGAGCGGGAGAGCGGCGCGCTCCGGCGCGCATGGGGGGTGATCGTCGACAGGGTGGGAATGAGCCCGGAGCGCGACGGGTTGACGGGCCATGAACCGGTCGTGCTCGGACGCTGGTGCCTGCGCGGGAGATGCCGCGCAGCAGCGCCGCGCTGAGCGGCCGCCGCGTCAAGGAGGGGAGGGAGGCGCCCGGTCGGGCTGGGGCGCCGCGCGACGAGCGGGGATCCTGCGGCGGCGACCGCGCGGCGCCTGCCCAGGCTCAGGCGCGCGGCGGATGGATCTGCTCGACGCCCCGCCCGAGGAGGTCGCGGCGCGTCGGGCATCTCACGGCGACGAGCTCGTGCCAGGAGGAACGAGCCCTGCAGCGGGCGATGTGCCCGCCGCGGGCAGCCGCCTCATGGCTCCCGCCTCGAAGGTCCGGAGCGTGTTGCGCCCGCAGTACGGGCACAACCACGCCACGTCGAACCGGTCGAGGTGAGCGTTGATGCTGTGCGCCGGCGCGAGCTCCTTGTCGGCTTCACCGGCGGCCGACCGGCCGCGGGGACTCCGGGTGGCCCACCCGGCGGTGACGTGCCGGTGCTCGTCCAGGGTGGCTGACAGGCTTGCCTGGCACTCGCAAGGAGTGGAGATGAGAAACCGACTCATGCATGACCGTCCTTCGTAGATGTTTCCGTAGACCTTGCTGGCATGCCGCGTCGCGGCGTGCTTCCGACAGCCGCGACGCGGCATGGCTGTGACGCTGTGACTGCTGAGATCCGTGGCCCGTGAACCGAGAACGTGACCTGTGAACCGAGAACGTGACCTGTGAACCGAGAACGTGACCCGAGAACGCAAACCGCGACCGCGAACGAGGAAGCGGACCCGGAAGCGAACGAAGAAGCGAACGAAGAAGCGAACGAAGAAGCGAACGAAGAAAGAACCGCGCCCTCATATAAAGGTTGGTCAGTTTGAGCTCAAGGGGTGTTAGCCTGGGGCACGGTTGCCTTGGTGTGGCTGAGGAAGGGGAGTCCATGACCGTTCGACGTGCACCTCGTGAGCGCGAGACACCCCCCTCGGGTACGTTGCCGGTCGTCGAGGCCCGCCGGCCTGGGCCGCGCTCGGTGCGCAGCTTCAGGATCCTGCTTGCGCACGACGCCCGCGCCGCGACCTGTGATGCGCTCGTCCGCGCGCTCGAGGAGGCGGTGCCGCATGTCGAGATCGTGGACGCCTCGTCGATCGACGACGCCCTGCTCGCGTCGGGGACCGAGCGGTTCGACGTGTGCCTGGTCTGCCTGGATCTTCCGCCGGCGCCGCTCGGCGGCGCGCGACTCGCGAGCGATCTCGTGGACAGCAACCACCCGGTCGTGCTCGTGACGCGGAGCCTGCGCTGGCTGCCGCCGGACAGGCCCATCCTGCACCAGTTGCCCTGGATCCCGCCGGATGCGGGGGCGATCGAGATCACCAGCGCGATCGCGGCGGCGACCAGCGACTGCGACAGCGCCATCCGCGCGCGCTCGCCGCTGCCGGGCGAGACGCTCGACGCGCCAGCGCTCCGCGCGCGCGCCCGTCGCTAGTCGGCGACGTCGAGAGAGCTCCGGCTCCGTTCGAAGAGGCCGGGCACGAGGCCGGAAAAAGCTCGGAAAAAGCTCGAGACAGCGCTCGGGAAAGCGGCCGGGATCGAAAACGAAATGAAGGGGTTGCTATGCGGCCCAGGATTCGGTAGAAGCTTCCTCCACCTCGCGCGGGACTAGCTCAGTTGGTAGAGCATCAGCTTCCCAAGCTGAGGGTCGCGGGTTCGAATCCCGTGTCCCGCTCCGAGGATCGCCGGCCCCCCTTTGTGCTGGCGATCCTCCTGCGATCGGAAGCCTCGAGGTAGAGGTGCGTCTCGCGTTGAAGCGCCACCTCGATCGGCGCTTCGTGAGCGAGCGCCGTCCGAGACGGCGTTTCGCGCTGAGCCCTGGAGGCGGCGCTCGCTGCGCGAGCCTGCAGCGGCGCTGCGCTCGCTGCGCGAGACGGACGTCCTCTGGGGGCGCACGACGCTCGAATCGGGGCCGATCCCGCTGCGTGGACAGCGGTGCCCGACAGCATGGGGACACCGGGAGGTGTTCATGAAGGATGGCCGGCGCATCGCGCTGAACGCGGCGCTGATGCTCCTCAAGCAGGCGATCATGGCCGTCCTTGGCGTCGTGTTCGTCGGCTATCTCGCGCGGAAAGTAGGGGTCGCTGCCTGGGGGGAGTTCCAGGCGTCGCTCGCGATCGCAGGGATCGTCACGATCGCGGCCGGCGTCGGGGTGAGGGGGTACCTGGCCCGGGAGGTCGCCGTGAAGCCCGAGCTCGGGCCACGTCACCTCGGTGCAGCGCTCGCCATCCGGGGCGTGACCGGGACGGTGATGCTCGGCGCGACCGTCGCCGTCGCGCTGGCGACGCGCTCGGGCATCGGCGCGCAGCTCGTCGTGCTCGCCGCGGCTTCCCAGCTCGCGACGCTGCTCTACTCCACCATGTGGCTCTCGTTCGAGGCCCACGAGCGGTTCCAGTACATCCTGTACGCGGAGCTCGGCGCCCGGCTGTTCGTCATCGCGCTCTCGGCGGCCTTGCTCGTGCTCGGCTTCGGCGTCGTCGCTGCGGCCGCGGCGTTCCTGCTCGGCAACGTGCTGGAGCTCGCCATCACCTCGCACTACCTCTGCTCCCGCCTCTACCGGCCCGAGCTCACGACGCCCCCGGCCGAGCTCTGGGAGATCGCGAAGCGCAGCCTGCCGATCGGCGCGCTCGGTGCGCTCTCGAGCGCGCTGCTCCAGATCGACCGCGTGATGCTCCGCGCCCTCTGCGATGAGAATGCCGTGGGGGTTTACAGCGCCGCGTGGGTGCTGAGCGAGAACTTCAGGATGCTCCCCGACGTCCTGCTCGGCGCCGCCTTCGCGGCGGGCATGCGCCTGTACGCCCAGGATCGCGACGCGTTCGGGCGGCTCTACGGCGGCTGCATGCTCGTCGCCGCGCTCTTCGGGCTGCCCGTCGCCGCGGGCGTCTTCCTGCTCGCGCCAGACGTCATCCAGCTCGTCTACGGCGGAGCCGGCGACTACGCCCCGGCGGTCGACGTCCTCAGGATCCTCGCCTGCGGCGTTCCCGTGACGTTCGCGTTCCAGGTCGTGACGCTGCCGCTGCTCGCCGCGAAGCGCGAGGTCGCGATGGTGAAGCTGCTCGCCGTGGCGCTCGTCGCCAACGTTGCGCTGAACCTGCTCCTCCTGCCGCGCTACCGCGCCATGGGCGCCGCGTGCGTGACGCTGGCCGTGAGCGCCGGGGCGCTGCTCGCGTCGTGGGGCATCACCACCCGCTGGGCCCACGTCGTGCAGCGCGACCGCATCCTCGCGATCCTGGCCGCGACGGCGATCATGCTCGGCGCGGCCTACGTCGCGCGCACCCTCGCGGGGATGTGGGCGTCGATCGCGGTGGGCGTCGCCGTCTACGTCGCCCTCCTCCTCGCGCTGCGTGTCGTCTCCTTCCGCGAGCTGCGCGCGCTGATCGCGCGCCGCGTCCGCGCTTCACCCGCCACCGTGGGCTGACCCGCGTTTCATCGCGGGCGGGTCCGACGCGGCGCGCGCGCACCTCTGCTCCCTTGTATGGAACATGGCGCCATCGAGTTTTCCGCATTTTCCGCGGGGAGCAGCGCTCGCCGCAGGTCCCTGCGGCTGCCGACATGCGCTCTCATCCGGCGGGATCCACGCAGAGCCGCGCGATGGCTGTGGCTCAGAGGTGACGCTGCCGCGGCCCTTTCCGTGGCATGCAGCGTGAATAGCGAAGGCACGATGTGGCGGCGCGGGCAGGTCCGGGGGCTGGCCGGGGTGGGGCGACTCCGGCAGTGGATGGCGCGGCGGCCGTCCTCGCTTCGCGCGTTCGGGATGCCGGCGCGAGACGAGGGGAGCGCGGCGGAGCTGCCGTGGAGGGCTCGAGAGATGGACCTGCCCATGGGCGACGGCGGCTACGCGTTGCTCGCGCGCCTGTCGGCAGGCGGCATGGCGGAGCTGTTCCTCGCGTGCCGGCGCGGGCCGGCAGGTATCGCCCACCCCGTCGTCGTGAAGCGCCTTCGCCCCGAGGCGAGGCGGGATCCGTCGATCGTGCGGATGTTCCTCTGGGAGGCCTGGATCAGCGCGCGGCTTCAGCACCCGAACGTGATCCGGTTCCACGACTTCGTCATTCACGAGGGACGCCATCACCTCGTGATCGAGTACGTCCCGGGCTGCGATCTGGCCGCGGCCGCGCGCGCGCTCTTCGCCGAGGGGCGGCCGTTCCCGCTCGAGGCGGTCATCGAGATCGGCCTGGGCGTGCTGCGGGCGCTCGGGCACGCGCACGCGCTCCGCGACGACGGCGGGAAGCTCGTCGGCCTCGTGCACCGCGACGTCAGCCCGCAGAACGTGCTCCTCTCGCTCGAGGGCGAGATCAAGCTCATCGACTTCGGCGTCGCGCAGATGACGGCGATGAGCGGCATGGAGGACACAGGGCCCCTCGGCTCCCCGTGCTCGTTCGTGGACGCGGCCGACGCGGCCCCGTCGAGCGGCGCCGGCACGGTGAAGGGCAAGCTCGGCTACGTGGCGCCCGAGCAGCTGCGCGGGCAGAGCGTCGACGCGCGGGCCGATCTCTTCGCGGTCGGCGTGATCCTCTTCGAGCTGCTGACGGCGCGTCGCCTGTTCCACCGCAAGGACGACGGCGCGACGATGGGCGCGGTGCTCTCCGGCGAGGTGCCGGCGATCGCGCCGCTCCGTCCGGCGTGCCCCGCGCTGCTCGAGGAGGCGATCCGACGCGCGCTCGCGCGCGATCCCGAGGCCCGGTTCGAGACCGCGGCGCAGATGGAAGAGGCGCTCGCCGAGGTGCTCGCCTCGCTGCGCCGAGCGCCGAGCGGCGGCGACGAGCCGAGCTCGAGCGAGCGCGGGCTGCTCGCGGGTCAGGAGATCGCCGCGCTCGTGCGCGAGGTCGCGAGCGGGCGCGATCGGCACCGGTCGCTGCTCGTGCGGGGCTGCCGGAGGCCGGCCGGGCCCCGCGGGCGCACGGGCGCGCGGCGGAGCGCCGCGGGCCGACCGGGGGAGGATCGCGGCGAGGCGACGCCAGCGCCGTGCGGGCCAGACGCTCGCCCGTGCGCGCCGGAGGTCGAGAGCGAGCGCAGCGAGGCCAGGAGCGCCTTGACGCCGCACTGGAGGGACGCGCGCCCGCTGCGGCGCGCTCGGCTTCTGCCCTGGCTCGTGATCGCGGCGGTCACCTTCGCCGCCGGGGCGCTCGCGGGCAGGGCGATCGGCGCGTTCGACGGCGGCGCCTCACCGGCGCGCCGCAGCGCGCCGCACGAGTGACGAGCATAGCGAGCCCTCCGACGCCGGCGTGAACGCGCGGAGAGCCGCGGGCGCCGGGAGATCTCCATTCGATGTCGCCTCCGTGAGGCGTCGAACGCGAGCGGCCCTTTGCGTTGGCGCGGATAGCGACGGGCTCGCTAGCCTAGCCCGCCCTGATGCCCGTCCGGAGTCTCCTGAGGCGTTCCTTCCCGATCGCTGCGCTGGCCGTTCTCCTCCTCGCGAGCTCCACGAGCGGGAGCGCGCTGCCGCGCCCGGTCGCTGGTGAACCGGCGGAGCCGACGGCGCTCGACGCGGCCATCGAGCGGCAGCCCATCTGCGTCGGCTCGACGGTCGCGAGCGCGGGCGAGCTCGGCGACGTCCTGTACTACCGCAGCTCGACGGGCGAGCACGGCGAGGTCTCTGTCGGCTATTACGCCTTCTTCTCCGAGGAGCGGCCGTGGGGCAACAACTGGCTCACCTGGACCGTGCTGCCCGCGCTCGCCGTGGACCTCGTCTACACGCACGCGCTGCTCTTCGCCCCGGGAGTCCAGCGGGTCGCCTACGGCAAGGGCGACGTCGAGGGGTTCAGGATCGTCTACAGCGTGGGCGAGGGGGGGCGGCTCACGGCGGAGCACGGCGCGGCAGACCGCGGCGATCACGGCGAGGTGCGGCTCGAGCGCTCGGATTTGCTCTCTGTCGATCCCGCACGCCCGACGGTCTACTCGCGGTGGTGGAGCCACCAGCTCGGCGGGCAGGGCGCAGGGCCGGGCGATCTCGTCTATCGCCGCTGCTACGGCGCGGGCGCCATCCGGCCGCTTCCCCCGGACGTCGCGGGCGAGTTCCGCCTCGATCGACGCGCCGCGCCGGCCCGCGTGGTGCCTGCCGCCGCGCTCCTCGGGCAGCTCTCCGATGGGCGGCGGGGCGAGCCCGTCGATGAAGGGAGCGATCAGGGCCTCGTCGCTCTCCGGCCGATCGTCGCGTTGTAGATGGCGAGGATGATGATGGCGCCCAGGATCGACGTGAAGAAGCCGCCGCTCGACTGATACGACGGGTAGAGCCCTATGGCCCGGCCGACGAAGCCGCCGAGCAGGGAGCCGGCCACGCCCAGCAGCGCTGTGACCACGAACCCACCCGGATCGCGGCCAGGGGTCAGCAGCTTGGCGATGACGCCGACGATGAGGCCAAACAGGATCCACAACAGCACCGACATGGTTCGCTCCTCTCGACACCGCGTTGTTACGCCGAGGGCCGTCCTCCCGCGTCGACGCGGAGGCCAGCATCCGGCGTTTGCCGTTTGCAGACCACGTGCCGCGCGCGGTGAGCTCCGTTCGCACCGCGATGGAGCGAAGACTCGGTGGTCACCGTGAACTGCATCGCCATCGGGCGCGCTGCGCTGGGCATCCGCTGTACATCGGCGCGCAGCGGCGCGGGCGAGATCGAAGATCGCGGCGCGCCCTTCGCGCTCCGAGCGTGGGGTGAGCGCTTCGTTCGCACCGCGCGCTTCAGTCCTCGCCGTCGGTCTGCTTGTCGTCGTCCCTCGGGCGCTCCGAGCTCGATCCGGGCGTCGCGTGAGCGAGCGCCGGCGCGTCGCCCGGGCCCGTCGGCCCGCCGTGCCCCGGGGTGTACCCGGGCAGGGGAGCTCACCGCGGGGGGCCCGCGGGGCAGGTGTGCTCCGGCTCTGCCGCGCGGACCGTCCTCGCACGCCCGTCGGCGGTCGGGGGCGCATCGCCGTCGCGCTCCGGCGGCGACGAGGTGAGCGGGGCGAGCGCGGCGCCTGCAGCGTTGAAGAGCAGGCACAGCGATCCGCCGAGCACCGTGGCCGCGACGGTGCCGATCACGACCGGAGCGAGACGCCCGCGCCGGCGCCGGCGCAGCGCGAGCAGGCTCCGAGATCCGGTGGACCGGTGCGCTCGAAGCAGGAAGAGCGGCTCGAGCCCAGCGTCGAGCTCCGGCGTGCGCTGGGGGCTCGCCTGCGCGGGCGCGGGGAGCGACGCCACCGCGGGGAGGGGCGCCGCGTCCGCCGGCGGCGCGCCTGCCGGCGCGGGGGGCGAGGCCACCTCGACGAGCGCAGCCTGGGGGCAAGGGGTGGAGCGGTGGCCGACCCAGGTTGGAGCGGACGAGGCGTCGGGCTGCGCGGCCTTCGGAGAGCAGGGCTGATCCAGGCGCGCGCTCTCCGGCAGCGACGGGGATCGATACCCCACCCACGTCGAGGTGCCCCCGGAGCGCGCCGTGACGGTGTCGTCCACGGAGCCGCTCGTGCGCGACGAGGATGCCATCGCTGGGCGCGGGCTCTCCGAGGGGAGCGGAGAGCAGCTGACCGCGGCGCGCTCGCCGGCGGCGGAGCGCGCCCGGCGGAGCGCGATGTGCGCGAGCGCCTCGCGCAGCGCGCGCGCGCTCTGCGGGCGGTCGTCCGGATTTTTGCGCAAGCACTGGAGGATCAACGCCTCCAGATCCGGATCGAGCGTCGGGTGGAGCGCGCTCGGTCGGGGCGGAGGGGACTCGACGTGCGCGGCGGCGAGCGCGACGGGCGTCGGGCGCTCGAACGGGAGCCGCCCTGTCGCCATCTCGAAGAGCAGCACGCCGCACGCGTAGACGTCGCTGCGCGCATCGACCGGCTGCCCTGCGGCCTGCTCCGGGCTCATGTAGGCCGGGGTCCCGATGACGAGCCTGCCGCCGTCCTCGTCGGGCACGGGGAGCAGGGGCGCGCCGCCGAACGCGCCGGACCGCTCGTCGTGGAGCAGCTTCGCCGTCCCGAAGTCGAGGAGCTTCACCTGCTCGAACGGCGCCCCGTCGTCGTCGATGCGGGGCACCAGGCGGATGTTCTCGGGCTTGATGTCGCGGTGGATGACGCCCGCGTCGTGCGCGTGCTGCAGCGCGGAGCACAGCTGGCGCATGATCGAGACGATGCGCTCCGTGGGAAGGATCGGCGACGCGTTCAGGAGATCGATGAGGTCCTCGCCGTCGAGGTGCTCGGTGACGAGGTACCAGAGGCTGGGCGGCTCCGCCTCGTGTCCGCCGGCGCTCGCGCCGAGCGCGCCGTGTAGGCTCACCGGCTCGCAGCCGAAGTCGAGCACGCGCACGATGTTCGGGTGATCGAGCCGGCTCGCGGCCAGCGCCTCGACATGGAACCTCAGCACCGCGTCCCCGGCGCGGACGCCGCCGGAGCGCGACCTCTCGTCGGAGCGCGATATCTCGCTCACGCCGCTCGATCCTCCGTGGCCGGCGCCATCTCCGCGCGGCGGCGCGGCGACGCGCGTCGTGCAGACGCGGCGGCTCGCTCTGCCGCACGCGCGCGGCGTGGCGACGCGCTCGTGGATGACCTTCACCGCGCACGCGCGCCCGAGCCCGAGGTGCCGCGCCCGGTAGACGCGCCCCATCGCGCCGGCGCCGATCATCTGCTCGACGAGGTACCGTCCCCCGAGCAGGCGTCCCCTGAGGAATCGCTCCGAGGACGGGAGTCCCGCGTCGAGGGGCGCGGAGGAGCGGAGGCAGTCCATGGCGCGTTCCACGCAGCAGAATGGGTGCCATCGCGCTGTGCGGACGGTTCACAGCGGCCGACGGACGGAGCGTCGGGTGCGGCCGCGCCGCAGGCGCCGGTGCGGCGCGCCCGCGGCGCGTGCCGGGCGGCCCGCGCGCGTTTCGCGCGAGAAAGCGCCGCTTTCCCCTGGGCGGCGGCGCTCCGCGGGCTGATTTGTTCCGTTGTCGACGGCGTGTGATAGCGTGGCCGCGAGGAGGCCTGAGTGCTCTTGAGACGATGCGTTCCGTTCGCTGCGGCGCTGTTCCTGCTGCTCCCGACAGGCGAGGTACACGCGCAGTCGGACCAGGACAGAGCAGCGGCCCGGTCGCTGGCCACGCAGGGCGCCGAGGCGTTCACGTCCGGCCGCTTCGAGGAGGCGATCGATCTGTTGGGCCGCGCCGAGGCGCTCGTGCACGCCCCGACGCACCTCCTGCTCAGCGCGCGCGCACAGGCGCGCCTCGGCCGGCTCGTCGCCGCGAAGGAGACCTACCTGAGGATCGTCCGCGAGGAGCTTCCGCCCACCGCGCCCTCTCCCTTCAAGAGGGCACAGCAGGACGCGCGGGAGGAGCTCGCCGCGATCGAGCCCAGGATCGCGTCGCTGCGCATCGCGCTGGAGGGCGCCGCGGGCCGGAAGATCGGCGTGAAGCTGGACGGTCAACCGGTCGCGGACGCGCTGCTCGGCGTGCATCGCCCGATCGATCCGGGGAACCATGTGGTCACCGTGGTTCCGCCCGGCCTCGCGCCGATCGAGCAGGGGGTCACCATCGGCGACGGCGAGCGGAAGGAAGTGAAGATCCCGGTCCCGGAAGGCCCGGCCGTGGTCCCCCCGCCGGGAGGCCCGGTCGAGGGGCAGGGCACCTGGGGCGGCGGTCAGCCCCAGGTTCCCCCCGCCGGCCCCCCGGGCACCCCGGAGCGAAAGACGAACGCGGCGATGCTGGGCGGGGGCATCGCGGCCACAGCGCTCGGGCTCGGCGGTGTCGTCCTGGGCTCGGTGTTCCTGGCCAAAGGGAGCGGGACGCAAAAGGAAGCGAACGATCTGAGCGCGGCGCGCGGGTGCGAGGCGCAGGGCACTGCCGGTGCGGATTGCGGCCCGGCGGTCCAGGCCAAGATCAAGTCGCTCGACGCTGACGCCGCATCGCAGGAGACGATCGGCGCGGCCGGCCTCGTCGGCGGCGGCGTGCTCCTCGCCGGCGGCGTGACGCTGCTCGTCCTCGAGCTGACGTCCAAGCCGGAGCCATCGAGCTCCGCCTGGATCGCCCCCTACGCAACGCCGACCGGGCTCGGGGTGCGCGGCGCGTTCTGAGCAGAGCGCTGCGCTCGGCACGCGCCGCGGGGGCGGGGGATCCGGGCGGCCTCAGTACCCGAAGTCGCCCGGCACGGCCGGCTTTTGCGGCTTCTGGCTCGGCACGTTCGGCTTCGTCGACGGCGCCGTCTGCGGCGGCCTCGTGATGGGCGAGGGCTTCGTCTGGGGCGGCGGCGGCCGCGGCGCGAGCGGCTTCACCTGCGCCGAGGAGGCCGTCGGCGCCGCGACGGGCTCCTCGGCGGTGGCGGAGGGCGCCGGCGCTGCGACCGTGGCGCTCGCGGTGACGATCGGCTCGGACGGCGGCGGCGGCGGCGCAGCGGGAGGTGGCGAGGGCGCCGGGATGGCCGTCGCGCTGACGGAGCTCAGATCCGCGCTCGCCGCGCCCGTCCCGCCGCTGTGGCCGAACGCGAGCCAGACGGCGACGCCCGCGCCGAACAGGCTCGCCACCCCGGCGATCGCGGCGAGGAGCGGCATCCTGGACGGGGGGCGCGTCGAGCGGCCCGTGACCCCGGACGAGGCGCCCCACGAGTTCGCGGTCAGCTGGGGAGTTTGGCCCATGCCGGGCGCGGCCGGCCCGCTCTGGCTGCTCCACGCGGGCTCGGGGCGGGTGGGCGCAGATGGGGTCGTCTCGGGCTGGGACGGCAGCGACAGCCGTGGGAAGGACGTCCGCCCCGTGGTCAGCAGGGCCAGGCTGGGCCTCGCCGCAGCCCAGGCGAGGAGCGCGTTCTTGAACTCCGCGCAGCTCTGGAACCGGCCCCCCGGCTCGCGCGCCATCGCCTTCTGGATGATCCCGGAGAACTCGGCGTCGAGGTCGGGCACGAGCTGTTGTGGCAGGGGCGCCGGCTCGAGCACGATCTTGAAGAGCAGCTCGTTGAAGGTCGCCGCGTCGAACGGCACCTGACCGGTCGTCGCCTGGAAGAGCAGCACGCCCATGGCGTAGATGTCGGTCCGCTGATCGACGGGGCTGGAGCCGCGCGCCTGCTCCGGCGACATGTAGTACGGCGTCCCGACGACGGCGCCCGTGCGCGTCATGCTCATCTCCGAGCCGGCGAGCTGCGAGAACTTCGAGACGCCGAAATCGAGCACCTTCACGAAGTTGCTGAGGCCGGCCTTCGACGGGATGACGAAGATGTTGTCGGGCTTGAGATCGCGGTGGATGATCCCCGCGGCGTGCGCGGCGCCGAGCGCCTCGAGCACCTGCATCATGATCGGCACGGTGATCTCGGGCCCGAGCCGCCCCATCCGCTCGATCTTGGCCCCGAGGGTCTCTCCCTCGAGGTACTCCATCACCATGTACCGCGTGCCGTCCGGCAGCACGCCGAGATCGAGCACCTCGCAGATGTGATCGGAGCCGATGCGCGCGGCGGCCTGGGCCTCGCGCTCGAAGCGCGCGACGGACTCGGCCTGGCTCGAGATGTTCGCGTGCAGCAGCTTGATGGCGACGCGGCGCCGGATGCGCACGTTCTCGCCCTCGAAGACCGCGCCCATGCCCCCCTGGCCGAGCAGCCGGATGATCCGGTACTTGCCGTCGATGATCTCGCCGACCAACGGGTTCATGACAGCGTTCCCGGTCCGGAGAAGCAAATCACGTCGCCAGGCTAGCACGGTCGCCCGAGCACGGCCTACGCCCTCGCGGGGCCACGAGGGGCGCCGCCTTCGCCCACCGCCGCCGTGCGGCGGGGACGCCCCCACACGCGGCCAACACGAGGCCAACACGGGGCCAACACGAGGCCAACGCGAGGCCAACGCGAGGATCGATGGGGTCGGTGCGCGTCGGTGACAAGGCGCGCCGCCGCCCGGCCGCCCGACGACGAACGCCTCGCTCCCGCGATCCCCGGGCCGTTGCAGGGGATCTTCGTGATAACGTCGCCCACGTATGCCGGTTTACGAGCTGTCCGTCGACGGGGCCCTGGTTCGCGAGGCGGAGAAGATCGTCTCCCTCGAGGGCCGCGAGTTCCCGACGCTCGTCATGCGCTGGGAATCGCGCCTCTTCGACCAACCTTGGCTCACGACGCTGGTGCTCGATTACGTGATCGCGTTACCGCCGCTCATCGTCGGGCAGGCGACGTTCAACGAGGTCAGGATTGCCGCCTTCACCGGGAGCGCCGGCACGAAGTTCATGTACTTCGGCACCGAGATGAGCGCGAGCGTGCCTCGCATCGCGCCCGAGATGGAGAACGCGATCGCCCCGACCGCGCTCTACCAGGAGTTCCGCCTGGACGAGCAGACTTGCCCGATCCCCTATCTGAAGCTGATCCAGGTCAGTCCGCGCATCTACGGGGAAGGGCTCCAGAACTACTACTCGCCGCCGATCAAGGTCGAGCGCTACGACGGGGTGGCCTCGCCGGAGCACATCGCGGACTTCTTCCCCAAGGTCGTTGCCAACCTCGACCCGGTGAAGGGGACGACGCTCGTCGATCCCGCGCAGGGCCTCTGGACGGGCGCCCGCTTCCTCGGCGCGACGTCCATCGCCATCCTCCGCCAGGGCCGCGTGGTCGGGCTGCACCGCCGCACCGGCAAGACCGACAAGGACCCGATCCCGCCCGAGGTGAAACGCCGCGACCCCCGGCTCGACGTGCGCGGCGACTGGGTTGCCGTGGACGTCGGCGCTGCGTCGACGGTCGTCGCCGTCCGGGGCGAGCGCGCCGGCGCCGAGTTCGTCCGGATCGGCGCCGACGCGCCGCTCCGGGTGTCCGCCGACAACGAGAACCCGAGCGAGGTCGGGTTCGAGGCGCTGGCCCGGACGACGAAGGCCTGGCGCGATCGGGTGATCCTGCCCATGACGCGCTGGGGCGACGTGCTCGTCGGGCACGCCGCGCGGGACATGCGCCTCCGGCCGGGCGCCGATGTCCACGAGCGCGCCGCGGCCTGCCTGCCGGCCCTCCCGCTGCTGCGCGAGCGCACCGAGCGCGGCGAGCCGTTCCGGCTCCGGGGCAAGGGCGACCCCGACACGACGGAGGCGCTGAAGAAGCCGGCGCCGCCCATCATCGACGAGGAAGGGATCGGCGCCCACGACCCGTTCGATCCGATCGAGCTCTACGCGTACTACGTCGGCCTGCACCTGAACCAGCGCTCGCGGGGGCTCTCCACGCGCTACGCGATCACGATGCCGACGGGCTGGTCGCCCGAGCGCCGCGAGAGCGTGCTCGTCGCCTTCCGCCGCGGCCTGTTCCGGAGCTTGCCCGCGGGCCTCTGCGAGTACCACGACCTCGACGGCTTCCAGGTCGTCGACGCGGGCCCGTCCGCGATCGCCTTTGCTGTCCAGGCGTTCCGTATGTTCGGAATCCAGCCGCGGGACGGCGGCGTCCCGTTCTGCGTCGTCGACGCCGGGGCGAGCGAGGCGGGGCTCGCGTTCGGCATCCTGCGGAGCGCGAAGGCGCACGAGGCGGCGCAGGGGCTCGAGCGGATGGTCGAGTACCTCGATCCCACGGCGATCCCCTGGCTCGGCGGCGAGCGGCTCCTCCACCGGATCGCCTACAGAGTGTACTCGTCCAGCCTGGCCGCGATGCGCGAGCACCGGATCCCCTTCGAACGGCCGATCGAAGAGGAGCCGCTCGACGGCGCGGACGATCTCCTCGCTCCGTCCCCCGACGCGCGCGCCAACGTGTGGGCTCTCAAGGAGCTCCTGCGGCCTCTCCTCGAGGGGGGGCCGAGCTCGCCGGTCGCTGAGAAGCTCGCGCTTGCCGGGCTCGACGGGGGGCCGGTCGTCGTGCCGCTCTCGATCGATCGCGGCGCGATAAGCAGCGCGATCGACGCGTGGTTCCGGGACGGGGTCGAGGTGGTCCGTCAGCACCTGGACGGCGCGGTGGCCAAGATCGGGCGGGAGCCGGATCCGTACCAGGGGCTCCGGATCCTGCTCGGCGGGCGCCTCGGGATGAACCCGCGCTTCGCGGAGCTGCTCGCCGGCGTGCTGCCCGCGGGCGTGCAGGTGCACCGCTTCAAGGAGCCGGACAAGGCCAACCTGGGCGCGCCCACCGTGAAGATGGCGGTCGCGCTCGGCGCGCTGTCGCTCCGCTTCGACCGGATCGGGGCCACGCTCCGCGCGGAGAAGCGCGACGCGTTCCGCTACCGCGTCGGGCGCGCCCGTCACGGGCAGCTCGCCGACGTCCTGGATCCGTCCGTCGACTACGACATCTGGCGGGAGGTCGGCGCCTGCTTGAAGCCGGAGGTCGAGCTCCTGTTCATGGCGGCCGACGACGAGGGGGAGGTCGCGGCGGACGATCCGCGCGTGCGCCGCGCGGTCTGCGCGCTCGGGCGCGGCGCCGTGGGGCAGCGGCTCTACGTCCGGGCCGTCGGGCCAGCGCGCGCCGAGCTCAGCGTGGGTCCGCCCGGCGGCGAGCCGGCGCCGGGTGCCGTCTGCTGGACGGTCAACCTGGAGAGCGGCGCCGCGGACAAGACCGGCGGCTGAGCGCATGGGGGCTCCGCGGCTTCACGTGCCACACGACGATCTCGATACCGAGGGGCCGGTCCACGCCGGGGCTGCGCCAGGCGGGCCCGCCGAGGCCCAGACAGAGGCCTCGAAGACCGAGGCCCGGCTGGCGGCGCAGCTCGCGACGACGAGCGCGCTGTGCGCGGCGGCCTCGCTCGCGGAGGCCGCTCCGCGCGTGCTCGCCGCGCTGATCGACCACCTCGGCTGGGACGTCGCCGCGCTCTGGCTCACGGAGCCGGAGCCGAGCGCCGCGGGCGACGCGCCGCGGTCCGGGGCGAGAGGTAGCGCGCTCCGCTGCGTCGAGGCCCGGGCGGCGGCGCACGGGGATTGCGAGGCGCTCGCCGAGGTGCTCCGCCAGGGGGCGACCCTCGCCGCCGAGTCCGAGCTCGTCGGCGAGGCCCTCCGGAGCGGCGCGCCGGTGTTCCGCGCCAGCGTGGGCGGCGCCGTCGACGCCGTCGCGCAGGCCGCGCGCGCGCCGGGCTGGGAGCGCTCGGCCTGCGCCGTCCCGATCCTGTGCGGCCCCCGTGTCGCCGGGGTGATCGAGCTGAGGAGCCGCGCCCCGCACCGCGGCGATGAGCAGCTGCTCCGCGTCCTTGCGTCCGTGGGCAGCCAGGTCGGGCAGAGCATCGCGCGGTGGCGCGCCGAGCGGGAGAGGGCGCGCGCCGCCGGCGAGCTCCGCGCGCTCTTCCTCGCCATCCCCGATCTCTGCTTCCGCCTCGACGCCGAGCTGCGGATCGTCGACCACAACGAGCCGCGGCTCTCCGAGCTCCACGTCGCGACGGAGGCGCCGTCGGGCAAGCGCATGATCGAGGTGCTCCCCCGCGATCTCGCGGAGCGGCTGGAGCGCGCGAGCCACGAGGCTCACGAGGCGCGCGCCGTGGTCGCGCTCGAGCACGCCGTCGCGAGCGCGGGCGGAGAGCGGCACGTCGAGGCGCGGGTGATGCCGTTCCTCGAGGGGCACGCCCTCGTCCTCGTCCGCGACATCACCGAGCGGCGGCGCACCGAGGAGGCGCTCAGGCAGCGCGAGGAGCGCTCGCGCGAGTCGCAGAAGATGGAGGCGCTCGGCCGGCTGGCCGGCGGCATCGCGCACGACTTCAACAACATGCTCATGGTGATGCTCGGCTACGGCGAGCTCCTCATCCGCCGGCTCGGGCCCGAGAGCGCGCTCCGGCGCGACGCCCTCCAGGTCACGAAGGCCGGGGAGCGCGCCGCGGCGCTCACGCGGCAGCTCCTCGCGATGAGCCGCCGCAAGGCGCTGCAGCGCGAGGTGCTCGACATCAACGCCGTGGTGCTCGACATGCAGACGATGCTCCAGCGCCTCATCGGCGAGGACATCGATCTGCAGACGAACGTCGGCCGGGATCTCGGCGCGATCAAGGTCGACAAGAGCCAGCTGGAGCAGGTCGTCCTGAACCTCGTCGTGAACGCGCGCGACGCGATGCCGAGGGGCGGCAAGCTCGTCGTCGAGACCTCGCTGGGAGAGCCTGGCCAGAGCCCAGCGGCGAGATCGTTCGCGCCAGCGGAGCGGGACGATGACGAGGCGCCCGCCGCGGGCGGCCCCCCCTACGTCGTGCTCGCGGTGACCGACAGCGGCAACGGGATGGATCACGACACGCTCTCGCACCTGTTCGAGCCGTTCTTCACGACGAAGGCGCGAGGCAAGGGCACGGGGCTCGGCCTCGCCACCGTGTACGGGATCGTGAGCCAGAGCGGCGGGCTGATCGAGGTCGAGAGCGAGCTCGGGCGCGGCGCGACGTTCCGCGTCTATCTCCCGCGCGTCGAGGAGCGCGCCGAGGTGACGCCCGCCCGCGCGCGGCCGTCGCCGGCGGGCGGCGACGAGACGGTGCTCGTCGTCGAGGACGACGACGCCGTCCGCAAGCTCATCGTCGATGTGCTCGAGCGGCGCGGCTACGGCGTGCTCTCGGCCGCGAGCGGTGAGGAAGCGCTGGCGGTGCTCACGCGCGAGGGAGAAGACACGGTGGACCTCCTGCTCACCGATCTCGTGATGCCGGGCATGAACGGCCGCGAGCTCGCCGAGCGCGCCCTCGCGATCCACCCGCGCGCCCGTGTGCTGTACATTTCCGGCTACGCCGAGGACGTCCTCGCGGGCGCCGAGCCCGATCGCGAGCTCGAGCTGCTGCAGAAGCCGTTCACCCCCGACACCCTCGCGCAGCGCCTGCGCGACATGCTCGAGCGCCGCTAGCTCCGCCCCCTGGTCACCGCACGCCGCGATCGAGGACGTCGCCGGCGGGCGTCGGATCGGCGATCCCGAGCGGCGCCGGCGGCGTTCGGCGGCGCAGGTAGAAGAAGTCGCGCTGCGCTGGCTCCGCGACGTATTCCTCGGGCTTGAACTGCACGTCCGGGATCAGCGCCTCCTCTGCGCGCGGCCCCGCGCCGCCCGCGCCGCGGCTGTACAAGAGGAAGCGCGGGTAGGCGTGGTTGACGTCGAGCTCCGCCACGTCGTGCGCCCCGGCGGCCTTCATCCCACGGGCGAGGCTGCGGGCCGTGACGGCCTCGCCGAGCCCGTAGAACAGCAGCTTGCCCGTCGCGTCGACGCCGAGCGCCGAGCGCCGGATCACCGTCTCGCCGCTCACGGTCGCGCCCCAGTCGCGGTTCGAGTCGTACAGCGCGTGGTGGAGCTCGCCTTGCTCGACCAGGCAGGGCGGCGTCTGCCGGTACGCGGCCATGCGGGCCTCTTCGCCGCGCAGCTCGGGCCAGGTTCGGATGCGCACCGCGCCGCCGCGGTAGAGCGCGATCGTGCACGCTTTGTCGCGCGGCTGCAGGAACGTGTCGCCGTCGAGCATCATCCCGTAGTGGCCGTGCATCGCCTTGAAGCCCCCGTTGAAGGCGGCGATGAGCTCCGCGGCGTGGGCTCCGGGGACGAGCCCAGGGCGCCGCTCTGCCGGGATGTCCGGTGAGAACGGCTCCTTGGTGCCCGCGACGAGGCGGAGGTCGACGCGCCCGAGGTCGATCGCCACCACCGCGATGGCCGCGAACACGCGCTTCGGGTCGGGGTGCACAACGCTCTTCCAGAGCACCGGGGGGTCGCCGGGCCGCGCTGCGCTGTCGGCGACCGGCGCCCAGACGCCGTCGCCCGTGGCCGCGACCTCGGGGAAGGGGGGCTGGAACGAGGAGGGCGACGAGACCGACTCCGCCTCCGGGCCCTCGGGGCGCTTCACCGTCTCCGCCGCGACCGCGGGCGGCGGCTCCCAGAAGGTCTTCGGGGCGGCGTGCCGGTAGAGGGTCTGATTCAGCCGGTCGGCGACGCCGTAGGCCACGTCCTCGGCCCACGCGACCGGGGCTGGACCGACCACGGCGCGCACGCCGTCGGCGAGCGCCGGGCCGAAGCCGCGGATCTCGTGGATGCCGTACCAGAGCGCCTCGACGGCGATCGCGCAGATCGCCACGCAACGCAGCGCGCGCTCGGGCAAGCGTGGGCGGGATCGCCGCCTGCGCAGGGACCCGCTCGCAGAGGGGGGCGAAGGGTTGTCCAAGGCGACTCCGAGGCTACCCGATCGAACGGGCAGCCCCAAGTTTCGGGCTGCGAGCGAGCGCCGCAGGTCTCGTTAAGGCTGCCCGTGCGCCATCGTCCGGGGGCCGTCCTTGAACAGGATCTCGATCTTGCCCCGATCGATGACCTTCGCGACCACGCCGTCGCCGAACTTGCTGTGGTGGATCAGCTCGCCCTCGCCGAACGTCAGGGTGACGCGGTACGGCTTGAACGCTCCGGATGGCTGTCCCGCGATGGCGCGCTCCCACGCGAGCGTCTGATCGCGCTCGGCGCGCTGGGCGGCCGTGAGGCGCTCCACGCCGCCGCGCGGCGACGCCGACGCTGCCCTCGGCTCGCTGCTGCTCCGCGCGGCGACGCGCGCCGCCGCGCGGCTCTCCCGCTCGCTCTTCGGCTGGCGGTAAAGGTGGTGCGACATGCAGGTCTTGCACTCGACCTTCTTCACCACGTCGCCGACCATCGCGATGATCCGATGGGTGAGATCGAGGCGGCACTTCGTGCACCAGGCGTCGACTTCGCCGCCCGTCCTAAGCTTCTTCGTCGTCACTTCTCCTCGCGGCGCCGGTCTCGCCCGGTCTCTTTGCTTCGGTCCTTGACGTTCACCTGGGCGGTGACCTCCGGCTTCGGCAACCCGGTCCTCGGCTCGTCCTGGCTGTCGTCTCTCTTAGCCGCCTCGTTGGGAACGAAGCGGATCTCGGTCTTGATCTCGAAGGAGAGCTTCGTCAGCACCTTCGTGATCTCGTCCGCAAACTGGGTGTGCTCGAGCACGTCCCGGATCTCCTTCGCGACGACCCGGTAGAGACCGTTCTTGGTCTCGTCGATCTGGGTATAGAGGTAGTGGAGGACTTCTTTGGGCAGCTTGAGATCGCCCACGAAGTGTCGAAGGTTCTCGGGGCCCTCGCTGAGCTTGTCGATGCCGCTCTCGACGGCGCGCTCGACCACGCGCTTGAAGATCTCCGGAATAGCGCGCTCGAAGAGGCGCTTCTTCTCGCCTTCGCCTTCCACCTTGTCCCCTTCGTCCTCGCGGAGCGGCTCGGTGTCGTCGGCCATGGCTCGGGCTCCCCTAGCGGGACGGGGCGGCCACGTCAATGCAGGGGTGCGTGCAGGGTGCCGGCGTCGCGCCATGGTCCATGGATCTGCCGGATTTTGATGACGATGGGGAGCCTTTCGCGCGCGTCCAGCAGCCGGTAGAGCTCTGCCTTTGGCCTCTCCGTAGCGGACGCTGCAGTGACCCGGACGGAAGTCGCAGCGCCACGACGTTCGTGGATCGGCCGATGGGCCGCAGCGCCGCCGGCTCAGAGCTCCTCGTAAGCGTCCGGCTCGCTGTTCATTTCGTACGTGTCATCCGCGTCCGCGCCGGCGTCGCCTTCGCGGACGCGTTTGTAGGATTTGAGCATCCAGACCTCGGCGGCGAACCGGCCGCTGCCGCGGCGAGCGCTGATCTCCACGGTGGCGTTGTCGTCCTCGAGCGGGCAGAACGGCCGATCCGGCTGGACGATCGGCCATGCGTCCTCGGTGCCGTCGCTCGCGATCATCGTCCCGCGGCTGCTTCGCACGGCGACGTCCAGGTTGAGGACCCCCGGTCCGCCGACGGCGAACACCCGGTAACATGCGCCCCGGACCGCCTGCAGCGTCTCCGTGACGATCGCGCCGCCTTCGGCGACCTTCCCCTCGATCGGCTTGGGCGAGACGCGGCGCATGCCGTTCTCGGGGCCGCAGAGCAGCGACAGGCGCGTCACGTCCTTCAGGGGATCGCCGCTGATCCTGAAGTTCCCGTAGCAGCGCACCCAGGGACCGCCGACGCGCACCGGGAGGACCGGCAGATCGAGATCCGTGCGCGCTCCCGCGTCGCCCTCGCCCTGTCCCGCGTCGACGTCCGCGAGCCCGCTGGCCCCGACCGTGACGGCGGGGTGCGGCGGAGCTGCCGACAGCACGACCGCGGGGCCTGGCTTGCCCTCCCAGGGGCGCGGCTCGTCGCGACACCCAGGCGTGACGAGCCCGAGGAGCAGCGCGGCGCAGAGGCGCGCTGCCCGAGGGAGCAGCCGGGGTGGGCAGGGGCGCCGGGACGACACCGCGGTCGGCTCTTGCGCTAGAGTCCCGCGCGATGGAAGCGTTTTCTGAGCGCAGCGAGCGGCAGCCGCGCAACCTCAGCGATCCGCGCGATCCCGGCGATCCGTGCAATCTGTGTGGACAGCGTGGACAGCGTGGACTGCACCGACAGCGAAGGCCGCGCAGGGGTAGGGCCCTTCGCGCGTGAGCACCGCGTCCCGCCCGCCCGCGCGCGGCAGCGCGGGCACACGAGAGCGCGCCACGCGCAGCCGTGCGGGCGCGCGCCAGGACCCCGCGCGCAAGCGCGCGAGCGCGCTCGACGATCAGGATCAGCAGCGCTCCCCGCGCCGCCGCGCCTCGTCCGGCGAGCGGGGCGCGGGCGCTCCGCCGCAGGCAGCGCCGGAGCCGGGCGAGCGCGACCGGGAGATCGCGGCCGCCCTGGGGGCCTGGTTCGACCGCGTCGCGCGCGACCTGCCGTGGCGGCGGACGCGCGATCCCTACGCGATCTGGCTGAGCGAGGTCATGCTCCAGCAGACGCGCGTCGAGACGGTGATCCCGTACTACGAGCGCTTCCTCGCCCGCTACCCGACGATCTTCGCCCTGGCCGCCGCCGAGATCGACGACGTGCTCTCGCTGTGGAGCGGCCTCGGCTACTACCGCCGCGCCCGCGTGCTCCACCTCGCCGCGCGCGAGGTCACCGCGCGTCACGACGGCGCGCTCCCGCGCGACGTCTCCGCGCTGCTCGCCCTGCCCGGCGTCGGCGCGTACACCGCGGGCGCGATCGCGAGCATCGCGTACGATCAGCCGGTGCCGCTCGTCGACGGCAACGTCGCCCGGGTGCTCTCCCGCATCGACGGCATCGACGACGACATCCGCAGCGCCTCGGGCACGCGCAAGCTCTGGTCGGCGGCCGAGCGCCTCGTGCGGGGCGCCGCGGACAGCGTCCATCCCGGACGCTTCAACCAGGCGTTGATGGAGCTCGGCGCCACCGTGTGCACGCCCCGGAATCCCCGCTGCGATGCCTGTCCCGTCGACGGCGTCTGCGTCGCGCGCGCCACGGGGAAGGAGGCGGATCTGCCGGTGATCGCCCCGAAGCGCGACGTCCCGGCGGTCGCGATGGTCGCCGCGGTGGTGCGGTCGGGCGATCGCGTGCTCTTCGTCCGGCGCGCCGAGGGAGGTCTCTTCGGCGGGCTCTGGGAGCCGCCCATGGTCGAGGCGCGCGCGCTCGCGGACGCCCGCGCGCTCCTCGAGCAGGTCGGCGTCCCGGGTGACGCGCCGCTCCGCGAGGTGGGCCGCGTGCGCCACATCCTCACGCACCGGCGCCTCGACGTGACGGTGGCGCGCGCCGAGGTGGCGGCCCCCTGGCGCTTCCGGGCAAAGCTTGCCTCCCCCTACGAGAAGGCGGCGTGGCTCGATCCGGGTGCGCTGGATATCGGCGTTTCCAAGCTCGCGCGAAAGGTCCTGTCCGCGGCGTCGGCGCCGGACGCTGGAGCGGCGCGAAGACCGCGTTGAACGCGCGCGGGCGGGCTGAACGCCCGCGCGCCTCGGCCCTCGGAGAGGCCGGAGACCGCTCGAAATCGCGGCCTTGCGGCGCTCCGGGCGCGCCGCGCCAGAGCCGCGCTCCGCTGCGGGCGGGGAGCGGCGTCGCCTCCGGCTGAGCCGCGGCGACGCAGCGTCGCGGGCCAGGGCGAAACCCATATGTCGCCGTGGAACGTCGCGGGCTCCGGCACAGCTGCGCCAGCGTCGTGGCACGGAAGGCGCTTGGTGTGATGGCGGGCAGGCCCTCTAGCCTCGCAGCGCCGGCGGTGGCCGGAGCTCGATTCAAGCCTGGGAGCTCAAGCGACATGGATGCGCGACGACGGACCACAGAGACGCTGCCCACGGCGAGCGCACCTGTGCGATCCATGACGGTGATGGCGGACGACGGAGCGCTGTACGTGCTGCCGCTGTGCGAGCGGATCGTGCTCGACGTCCTGGCCTACGAGGACGAAGGCCTGCTGGCCTTCATCCGCATCGACGGAGAGGTGGTGGCGGAGCTGCCCGTGCTCGGTCAGGCGTGACCGGGTCAGATCTCCGCGCGCGCCACGCGTGGCGGCGCGCGGAGACCTCGCGCCGTCACGCGCGGCGCGCGCCGCCTGTCAGCCCGCGTGCCGCCGCATCCGCTGGGTCACCGGTTGCTCGTCCTCTGCTTCGACGTCCGGCTCTACGGACTCGACGTCCTCGTCTTCCAGGAGATAGGGCAGGTCGCCGTCGTCGTCGTCGTGGGACATCACGACGTCGCTGATGTCCTGGCCCCTCGTCGCGCCTTCCAGGAACTCCGCCCCGAGATCGCTCGCCAGATCGGCGGCCGCGTCGGCGGCGTCGGGGTTCACCTCGAACTCGGTGCTGCCGGCGTCGTTCGGGTGGTGGTGGTAGCCGCGGACCTCGTCGTCGAGCGTCGGGATCACGTCGCTGATCTCGCTGCGCGGGTTCACCTTGCCCCGCAGCGGGGGCGCCGCCGCCGCGTCGACCATATCGACGAACGGCTCGTCCAGCTCGCTCGCGCCGGCCCACGTCGCGTCTCCCGGCGCCGGCCTGCGCGGCCTTCCCGGATCGCTGAGATCTTCTCGTTCTCGACGCCGCGTCGCGCTGGGGCGCGACGCCCGCAGCGCCGACGAATGTGCGGCGGTGCCTTGCCTGCCTCGGGTGCTTGAATTGCTCACGGTGGTCTCACCATGCAGGGTCCGGTCCGCAGGTGAAGCGGGCGGATACGCAGCGGCGCCGAGCCCCGTGCCGACGGGTACGCGGTGCCGTCGCCAGGCGGCGGCGAGGCGGAGCGCTCCGCGCGGCGCGCGGGCGGGACGCAATTGAGCGTGCCAGCGGGCGCTGCCTCGGGGTAGAAGGCTCGTGGCAATGCTGGAACTCCGGACCGGGCTTGCGCTGGTGGCGGTTCTGCTAGGGGCATCCGCGGGGCGCGCCGCCGCGGCCCAGCCCGCTGCCGACCCAGGCCCGGGGGCGGTCGCGGCGCCGTTGCCCGGCGAGGATCGCGGCGACGCCGAGCTCGACGCCTACCGCGCGCTCGCGCGGCCGCCGGGGATGGCGGGGCGGGTCGTGTCGACCCTCGCGATGGGGAAGGGGATGCGGTTCAACAACCCCTACCGCTTGCAGGCGCAGCTCGGCGAGACGGCGGAGTCGCCCTCGCTCACCGCGGGGTACCTCGATCTCGGGATCGCGCTCGCGCTGGGGCCGGCCGACGGCGTTCAGCATGGCGGGGCGCTGCGCTTCTCGGTCGCGCTCGACGGCGTCCCGCAGGAGTCGCTCACCCCGAGCTACTTCGTCGCTTACCGCGGCCTCTCGCGCGTGCTCGGGTACGGGCGGCTCGGCGCGGCGATCCTGATCGAGCCCGACGCGAACGTCGGAGGCGAGCTCGCCCTGGGGCTCGGGTACTCCCTCCTCGCGGGCGTCGCGCTCTCGGGCGAGATCGTCGGGGATCTCTTCTATGGCGCCGCGACGTACGACGCGGCGTACACCGTCTACCCCGTCGTCTCGGCGCAGCTCGGGCTCATGATCGATCACGAGCTCCTGCCATGAGCCTGCCGGAGCGCGAGCTTCGACGCGGGCGCCTCCGGGCGAGTGAGATCGCGGGCGCCGCGGCGCTGCTGCTCTTCGTGGGCATCGCGCCGGTCGTGGGGGACATCGGCAGCTGCGGGCAGTCGCCGGAGGAGCTCGATCCCTACAAGTTCTTCGCCCTGAAGGCGCAGATCGACTGCGCCCAGTGCGACGGGTGCGGCCTGCGCACGCGCGCCTGCGACGCCGCCTGCGCCTTCGAGGCCGCGCCGGAGCTCCCGGCCGGCTGCTATCCGCTGATCCACGACGGCGAGGTGTGCCTGCGCAAGCTCAAGTTCGCGAGCTGCGACGAGTACCGCGGCCACATGGCCGACGAAGGCGCGTCGATCCCGACGGAGTGCAATTTTTGCCCATTGGAAGAGGCGCCGTGAGCGCGCGTGGCGCAGTCGCATCTTGGAGGCGCCTTGCGAGGTCCGCGCGGGGGTTCTCGTGCGCGGCGCTCGTCGCGGTCCTGTCCGGGTGCGCCTCGAAGCCGGCGCTCCTGGCGGGCTACGACGACTACGCGGCGTACCGGGCGACCCGCGTGTCGAGGACCTTCGAGGGGAGGCTCGCCGCGGCGTCGGCCTACCTCGATCGCCACCCGGACGGGGCCTTCGCCGGCGAGGTGCGCGCGTACCTCGCGCGGGCCGAGCCGATCTATTACGCCGCGAAGCGCGGGACCGCCGCGGGCCTCACCGCGTACCTCGCGACGCTGCCGAAGGGCGCGTTCCGCGGCGAGGCGACCCACCGGCTGCGCGAGCTCGTCCGCGAGCGCGACGCCGGCGATGTGCTCTCGCGCGCCGCTCAGCAGACGGAGGCGCACCTCGCGACGCAGCGCGCGGCGCGCGCGCGCGTCGGCGAGGAGGTCACCGCGTGGCTGCGCCGGTTCCTGGACAGGCGGGCCTGGGGGCGGCCCCTCGCAGAGGCGCCCGCGGAGATCATCGTCCCGTTCAGCCTGTCGCTGCCGCCTCCCCGGTGCGCGCCCGCCGACGAGCGCGCGGGCCCGGGCGCAGCGGTCTGCGCGAAGCGGATCGCGCTCTGGTTCGTCGTGACGGCCGAGGGCGAGAGCGCGCCGCGGCAGGCGGAGATCGAGGTCGCCGTCCTCGAGGACGCGGCGGGCCGTCCGGTCGAGGTCGCGATCCACGGGCCCGCGCTCTTCACGCGCCTCGAGGAGGCGCGCTCGGCGCGCGAGGTCGCGCCGGACGACGCGATGGGTCGCATCGGAGGGATCGCGCTGGCGGTCGAGCTCGCGCGCGGCGCCTTCGCGGCGCGCGTCTCCGGCGATCCGGCGTGCGGCCGCCAGGCGGTGGCGCCCGTCGTGCTCCACCTCGAGTGCGAGGGCGCCCGCCTCGTGGCGCGCGCCGGGATCGACGAGGGGGAGGACGACAGCGTGACGCTCACCGTCGCCCGCGTCGATCCTGGCGCGCGCTAGTCGTCCGCGGCGCGGAGGCCCGCCCCGCGCGCTAGCACCGCTTGTTGCTCTTCTTCCCCTTCAGCTTCGCCGTGTTCTTCGGGCACACGTCCTTGATGGCCGCGGAGCGCTCCTTGTAGAGCGCCTTCATCTCCTCGAAGACCGACGCCTGCGCTCGCTTGAGATCCTTCGTCTCCCCCGGATCCGCGACGACGTCGAACAGGTCGAACGCGTCGTCGTCCCCGTAGGCGATGAGCTTGTACTGCCCGTGGATGAGCGCCCTGCGCCGGTCGTTGTCGCTCGTGCGCGGAAGATCGACGATGACGTCGCGCGGCTCCGGCGTCGCGCCGTGGAGCTCGGGCACCAGGCTCTTGCCCGGGAACGACGGCTCTGGCGGGGCGCCGGCCAGCTCCAGGATCGTCGGCGCCAGGTCGATGGAGCTGCGAGGCACGTCGATCCGGCGCGGCGTGATCCCGGGCGCCTGGATCATCAGCGGCACGTGGGCGAGCACGTCCCACACCTCGAAGCCGTGGCGGAACATCTTGTGCTCGCCGAACGCCTCGCCGTGGTCCGCGGTGATGATGATCGCCGTGTCCTTCGCCCAGGGCTGCTGCGCGACGAAGTCGAGCAGCTTGCCGACGTGCATGTCGGTGAACCTGACCTCGCCGTCGTACTTGTCGCGGGCGCGCTTGCCGAACGGCGGGATCCCCTCGTGCGTCATGTACACGTCGTGCGGATCGAGGAAGTGGAAGAACGCGAAGAAGGTGCCCGACGTGTTCGCCTTGTCGGAGAGCATCTTGATCGCGAGATCGAGGTGCGCCGGGCTCGTCACGTTCCGGTCGGTCGTGTTGTCGGCCGAGAGCCCAGGCACGATCTCGTACACGTCGAAGCCCTGCCGGAAGCCCGCCTTCTGGTCGAAGTAGAAGTGCGCGTGCGCGCTCATCGTCCGCACCCCGGCCTTCTGCAGGAGCTCCGGGAACATGAGGACGCTGTCGGGGTAGTTGCCGAAGAAGTAGCCGCTGCGATCGACCTCGCTCGGGTACCGGCCGGCGAGGAAGCCGCCGATGCTCATCGAGGTGTACGACGAGATCGCGTAGTGGCGCGTGTAGCTGACGGCCTTCTTCTCGAACGCGGTCAGCGTCGGTGCGATGTCGCGCTCGTAGCCGTTCCACGGCATGTCCGCGCGCAGGCTGTCGATCGAGACCACGAGGACGTTCAGCCGCTGGCGCTGCCCTGCCGGCGCCGCCGCGGTGCTGTCTTTCTTGTCCGTCGCGGCGGCGGTCGTGGTGCCCTCCGTCGCTGCGGCCTGCGGCGCCGCCGCGGCGGGCTCCTGCCGTGCCGCGGGCTCAGGCGTGCGCGCGGGCGGGGGCTGGCCGTCGCCGTCGCGAGAGCAGCCCGCTCCGACGCTGGCGAGCGCGAGCGCGAGCGCCGCCGCGAGGCGCCGCCGGACGAGGCGCGGGGGCGTCATGGACGAAGGCGCCGACGGGGAGAGCGCCCGCGGGCCCTTCGGTTCCCAGGCGCACATAGGTGAAGCGACCGTGTGCATGGCCGCCGTCTTACTCCGACTCGCGCCGCTCCGCCAAAACCGCACACCGCCGGCGAGTTCCGGTATGCTCTCGGTTCATGGCCCCGGTCCCTCGGAACCCTCCGCCGCTGCCGCCCTCGGGCCGATCGCAACCGGGGGCGAGGCCGGGCGAGCGGACGGCGCCCGAGCCGTCGAGGCCGCTTCCGCCCGACGCGCCGCGCCGCGTCGGCGAGCACGTCAGCCAGGCGCTGAAGGACCACATCACCGAGATGGCGCTCGGCCTGCTCGAGGAGCAGATGCAGGCCCGCATCGTCCACTACCGCGCCGATCTCGAGACAAACCCGGAGCTCGACGCGGTCACCGCGCAGGTCGTCGCCCAGCTGAAGGTGATCCAGGCCTCGGCGAGCACGGCGGAGCGCGGGACGAAGAACCGCGACGCGATCCGCGAAGCGCACGAGAAGACGCTCTGCGCCCTGCTCGAGCGGGTCATCCGCGAGGACGGCATCTCGCTGCTCGTCGAGCGGCGGCTCAAGAAGATCCACAGGAACCTCGCTCGCCTGTTCTTCCAGTCCGAGCTCCACGAGAAGACGCGCGGCCGCGACGGCGCGCCGAAGGTGATCCACCACGGCGAGCAGGCGCTCTTCTACGTGCTGACCCGCTACAAGAACCGGATCGAGGCCGAGCTCGACGGCTTCGAGTTCGCGTCCGAGGACGCGCGGGAGCAGTCGTTCGAGCTGCTCGCGAAGCTCACGAAGGACATGCAGGACGCCTTCCTCTCGCGCCGATCGAGCGAGCTCAGGCGCATCGTCTCGGTGGTGCACGCCGTGCTCGTCGACTTCTTCAGCGTGCAGCTCGCCCAGAGCCTCGGCGAGATCGCCGCGCGGGTCGTGCAGGACGCCCGCACGTTCGAGGGCAGGGCGTACTCGTACAAGGTGACGAGCGAGACGTTCCCTCGCTTCCGCTCCGCGTTCGAGCGCCACCTCATGGTGATGCTCGTCGGCTTCGCCGAGGACGAGCTGGTCGCCCAGCTCGCGGACACGGCGGGCGCCGAGCGCGACGAGACGATCCGCTTCATCACCGATCCCCACCTCTTCAGCATGATCTGCGGCGAGGTCTGCGAGGGGCTCTACGAGTTCCTCTGCAACGAGGGCTTTCTCGACCTCCCGCCCGACTGGCGTCGCGCCTCGACGGCGCCCTCCGACAGCTGACGCAAGCGAACCTTAAGGGACATTCATGAGACGGTACGACGTCGCTCGGGCGGGCTCCGGCCTGCTCCTCGCTCTCACGCTGCTCGCCGGCTGCGTGCGCGGCCCCGATGTGGACGCATCGGGCCTCGCGCTGAAGCGCGTGGTCATCTACAGGAACGGCGTCGCGTATTTCGAGCGCCGGGGGCTCATCGACGCGGATCAGGTGACCTTCAGGGTCCGCAAGGAGAAGGTCGGCGATTTCCTCGCGACGCTCGCGGTCATCGAGGCCGGCGGCAGCAGCGTCCGGAGCGCGTCGTTCCCGGTCGAGGTCGACGACCGCTCCGGCGAGGACGAGGCGCCGCCGGAGCCCGGGCCCGAGGTGACGACCGCGCCGCCGCCGAAAGGCAAGGGCGCAGCGGCGGGCGAGAAGAAGCGGGACGAGGACGAGCTCGAGAAGGTGAAGCTCACGCTCGACGGGCGGGAGCACGATCTCGTGGTCGGCTACGTGGCGGAGACGCCGGTGTGGCGGCCCTCGTACCGGCTCGTGATGGGGGCGGGCGGGGCGCAGGGCGCCGCGCCGCGCGCGGACGCGAAGCAGGCGCACCTCCAGGCGTGGGGCATCGTGCAGAACCTCTCGGGCGAGGACTGGAAGGGGGTGAAGCTGTCGCTCGTGGCGGGCGCGCCGCTCGCCTTCCAGGCGACGCTCGACCAGGCGGCGATCCCGCCGCGCCCCGTCGTCAGCGACCAGGGCGAGGTGATCGCGTCCGTACCGACGAGCGAGACGACGCTGGCCGCCGAGGCCGCGCCGCCGCCGCCGCCGCCCGTCGCGCCCGCGCCCGCGGCGCCCGGCGACGCCGCCGAGACGTACGCGTTCATGGACGAGGCCGAGCCCGAAATGGAGGGGGGCGGCGGCAAGATGCGGTCCGCGAGGCGGAGCGCGACGGCGCCCGCCGCGAAGCCGAGCTCGATGGTGGGCGGTCGCGTCGGCGGGCAGCACGCCGTGCCGCAGATGAAGCGGATGCCGTCGGCGGAGGCGCCGGCGCCCATGGAGGAGAGGCCGATGAACCCATCGCCGCCGCGCAACATGAGCGCCCTCGCCGCGGTCGCGATGGAGGCCGGCACGACCCGCTACGACATCCCGTTCCCTGTCGACATCCCCGACAAGAGCGCGACGATGGTCCTGCTCCTGGCCAGGCAGGTCCCCGGCGAGTCGATCTTCCTGTTCGCGCCCGACGGCGGCGTGCCCGCGTCGAGCTCGCACCCGTTCCGGGTGGCGCGCTTCACGAACGACACGAAGGGGCTCCTGGAGCGCGGCCCCATCGCCGTCTTCGAGAACGGCGCGTTCCTGGGGCAGGGCATGGTCGAGCCGCTGCCGCCGGGGGCCACGACGACGGTGCCGTTCGCGCTGGAGCGGGGCCTCGCCGTCGACACGTCGCGCGAGGAGAACGCGGAGGGCGCGCGCCTCGCGAAGATCGAGGCAGGCGCGCTCGAGATCGAGCGCGACTGGGTCACGCACACGAAGTACGCCGTCCGCAACGGCGGCGACCTCGCCGCGAGGACGCTCGTGAAGCACCCCCGCCTGCACGGCACGCGCCTGCACGCGCCCCCGAAGGGCACGGAGGACAACGTCGGCACGGGCAGCGCGCTCGTGCCGATCGACGTGCCGCGGCGGGGGACGGCGGTGCTCGACGTGGACGAGCGGCGGCTCTTCCGGCAGCAGATCGACTGGCTCGACCAGCTCGCCGACGACGCGGTGCAAGGCTACCTGAAGGACCCGCGCGCCGACGCGGGCGTTGTCAAGCAGCTCGGTCAGGCCTGGGACATCCGGGGCAAGCTGCGCCCGGCGATCGACGAGCGCGACAGGATCCTCGCCGAGCAGCAGCGCCTCGAGCAGCAGAGCCACGAGCTCCGCCAGAACCTCCGCGCCATCGAGAAGAACAAGACCGCCGACGAGCTCCGCCGCGACCTCACGGATCGGCTCGCGAAGGCGTCGGCGCGCCTCGACGAGATCACGAAGCGCGTCATCGTCCTCGAGATGCAGATCAACGAGCAGCAGATCCGCTTCCGCGATCTCACGAACGAGATCAAGCTCCTCGCCCCGCTCGCCCCCGTGCGCGCGGCGCCCTGATCGCTCGGCTTCGGGTCGGCGTTTCCCGGTGAGAGGCGGCCCCGCTCGCGTGGGAGCGGCCTCGCCACCGGGCGCTCGACCCGGCTATCTGGCTGGTTTGCTCGCGCTGGGCGGCTGCCGCACGGTGCCTGCGTGGGTCCAGCTCCGCTCCATGCCGGTCGCGAGCCAGGCCACCTCGACGCGCTCGCTCCCGAAGATCGCCGCGACGCGATCGCCCCACTGCGCGGGGGCGGGGAGCTCCACGCTCTTCTGCTCCTTGATGCTGCCGAGCGCCTCCGTGCCGACGAGGAACGTGGCGATCCCCTCGCTCGCGAACGCTGACACCGCGGTGCTCGGGACGAAGGGCGCGACCACCGCGCGCACCGTCGAGAGATCGGTCGCGCGCTCCGCGACCGCCCGCACCTCGTCGAGCGTCGACAGGACGAGCGCCACGCCGCCGGCCGTCTTGCCCTCCGCCGGCGCGGCCTGTCCCTGCTCGTCCGCGGCGGCCGCCGCGGGCGCCTCGACCGGGGCAGCGGCCGCGCGCGCGCGCGCGCCGACCGCCGCGTGCCCGTTCACCTTCGGCACGCCGGCGAGCACGTCGAGCGTCAGCGGCCCCTTCCACGGCACCGCCGCGGGCGCCGGCGGCGGCTTCTTCGTGCTCACCTGCTCCCCCTTCTTGTCGCGGAGGATCAGGACGTCGTCGGTCGGCAGCGCCCGCGGCACGGTCACCCGCACCGGCCGCTTGAACGAGCGCGGATCGCCGACCGCGCCCGTGGCCACGGCGTAGGCCAGCGTCTCGGCCGAGGCCACGACGAACGACGGCGCCCCGGCGATGCGCGGCTCCGGATCGGCCGTGCGCAGCGACAGGCTGCCGGGCGGCGGCGGGTAGATCTCCGACGTGACGACGCGCCTGTCCGGCTCGACGATGCGGGCGCCCGTCGCGACGAGATCGACGAGCGCGCCCGACTGCGCGAGCACCTCGAGCACCTGCCGCGACGGCGGCGCGACGAGCAGATCGAGCCGCGACGGGACGCGCTTCGACTTGAGCAGCAGCGCCGCCGCGAGCATGTCGCGCAACGTCACGCCGGAGTCGCCCCCGAGCACGACCTGCGCGACGGGCTTGCCGGCGAGGTCGCGGACGGGCCGGACCACGCCGTCCTCGTCCATGAGCAGCGGATCGACCGTGCCGAGGTCGATCGAGACGACCTCCTCGCACGGCGCGCCCGGGTCCGGCACGAGCGCGCGGTGGGCCTTCGACCTGCGCTGATCGCGGAGGAAGACCTCCGTCTTCTCGTCGCTCACGAACAGCGCCGCCGCCGCGCCGACCTGCGGCGCGATGCCGCAGAGCACCGCGCGGTCGCCCACGGAGAGGAGCCGCGCGCTCGGCCCGGCGAACTCGAGGATCACCGGCGCGTGGTGCTCGCCTTCGATGCGCCGCACCACCTCGTCGAGGTTCCTGCGGAGCAGCTCGAGGGCGACGTCCCTGGCGCAGACGAAGGGCCGCACCCTGCCCGAGAGGTGGATCTGCACGCTGCGGGGCGGCCGGAGCCAGACCGAGCCCGTGGCGAGCGCCTGCCCCAGCTGGCTCGGCGAGACGACGAGCGACAGCATGCCGATGCCGCCGACGGTCGTGAGGCGCGGGTCGTCCGTGAGGGCCAGCCGCGCCGGCGCCGCGAAGCGCTCCAGGTGCACGGGCGCTGGAAAGCCGATCCCGGGCCGCGCGATCGGGATGTTGTAGGTCGGGAACTCGGGCGACACCGAGTGCGGGCTCCCCTCGTCGATGTCCGCGAGCGAGCTCGCGTCGGCCACGCAGGTGCCGTCGTAGGCGACGGCGACTTCGACCGGCGTCTTCTTCATGCCCGTGGCGATGGCCTCGGCCAGCGCGCGCGACGGCGCCCTGGAGAGGATCACCTGGTCGACCTTGACCTGGACGAGATCACCCCGCAGCTGAGGATCCGTCGCCCGCCCGGCGAGGATCTTCTGGGGCATCGTGCGGGGGGGATCCCCGGCTCGCGCACGCATAGATGTTGGGCCGTCCTTGTTTTTTCTTGATGAGATGGCGGATGCGGCGCGTGCCGCTCCCGACCACGTTTGACTTCGTCCCGCCGGTGAGATGCGCCGGCGGCATCCGCCTCGGGGCCTTGCCGCGAGGCGAAAGAACGGCCGCACGTTAGCCGCTCGCCGGGACGAGGGTCAAGGCGTGCTTTGGAGCGGGTCCCCTGGGGCGGGAATCGCCTGGCTGGGACCAGGATGCAAGAGGCAAAGCGCCCTCCCGGTTCAACGTTTGCCGCGCTTGGTCCCTCGCGCTTGTCCGCGCTGGCGGGCGGGCAGCGCGAGCCGCTTTCTCCGAGCTGCTGCGCCCCGCGCCGCCGCTCGCGCCGCCTGTGTCCGCCGCGCGCGGCGGGCTGGCGTCACGCCGGCCGCGCGCGGCCGGCCGGCTCGGGCGATGGTAACGAGCGCCGGCTCTCCCGGGCTGCGGCACGGGACGCCGACCCAGGTTCGTTTGTTTTCCCGATCGTGCCGCGCTTGGGTAATCTCGGCGCATGTTCCAGGCCGTGCTGAAGGAAGTCGTAGAGAACACCGAGGGCGGCATCGCGACCCTTCTCATGGATTTCGAGGGGATCCCGGTCGACAGCTACTCCAAGCCGGGGGCCGCGTTCGACATCACCACCATCGGCGCGGAGTTCAGCGTCGTGTTGAAGTCGATCCAGCGCGCCGCCGAGATGCTCGACGCGGGCAACGCCGCCGAGATCGCGATCCAGGCGGAGAAGGTCACGACCCTGATCCGCGTCGTGAACAACTCGTACTTCGTGGCCTTCTCGATGACGCCCGACGCGAACATCGGCAAGGCCCGGTACCTGTTGCGCACCAAGGTGCCGGTGCTGCTGAAGGAGCTCGCCTGAGCGCCTTCAGCGTCTCGGTCATCTCCGGGCCGAACCTCGATCGACTGGGCAAGCGCGAGCCAGCGATCTATGGCACGGCCACGCTCGATGACATCCACCGCGCCGTCGAGGAGGCCGCGAAGGCCCGCGGCGCCTCTGTGTCGTGCATGCAATCGAACTGCGAGGGAGAGCTCGTGACGGCGATCAGCCACGCTGGTGATCGCGGCTTCCACGGCATCCTCCTCAACGCCGGTGCTTACACGCACACCTCGATCGCGCTCTACGACGCGATCCGCGCGAGCGCGCTTCCTACCGTCGAAGTGCACATCTCCAACCCGGACGGCCGAGAACCTTTCCGCCGTCGTTCCCGGATCGCGCCTGCTTGCATGGCGCGCGTCGCGGGTTTCGGCCCGAGCTCGTACGTCCTCGGGCTGATCGGGCTGCTCGGGCATCTGGAGAAGCTGCGATCCGACGAAAGAGGTTGAACATGCGCCGTCACTCTGGTTGAAAGGCGGCAAACATCGATGGCCGAACGTCCTTCCATGAACATCAACCTTAAGCAGTTGCGGGCGCTGGTACGCATCTTAGAGAAGCGCAATGTGAGCGACTTCGAGTTCGAGGACGAACACGTTCGCATTCGCCTTACGCGTGGTGGCGTCGTCCCGCAGGGCGCGGCGCCGCACCTCGCGCCAGCCGCCTTCCAGATCCACAGCGCGCCGGTCGCGGCGCCGCCGCCCGCGGCGGCACCCGCGTCGGCTGCAGCGCCCGCGGCGCCTGCGGCCCCTGCCGCGCCCGCCGCGGCGAGCGACGAGGGGGTCTCCTACGTCACGTCGCCGTTCGTCGGCACGTTCTATCGGTCGCCGTCGCCCGATGCGCCTCCGTTCGTCGACGTGGGCAGCGCGATCCGCGTGGGGCAGGCGCTCTGCATCATCGAGGCGATGAAGCTGATGAACGAGATCGAGGCGGACGCTCCGGGCACGATCGTCGAGATCCTCGTCGACAACGGCAAGCCGGTCGAGTTCGGGCAGCGTCTCTTCAAGGTGCGGAGCAGCTAGCGCTGCCCGGGCGAGGGTGCCGTGTTCCAGAAGATCCTGATCGCCAATCGCGGCGAGATCGCGATGCGTGTCATCCGCGCCTGCCGCCTGCTCGGCATCCGCACGGTAGCCATCCACTCCGAGGCGGACGCCGCGGCGCTGCACGTCCGGTTCGCGGACGAGGCCGTGTGCGTAGGCCCGGCCGAGGCGTCGAAGAGCTACCTCAACATCCCGCAGATCATCGCGGCCGCCGAGGTCACGGGCGCCGACGCGATCCACCCGGGGTACGGGTTCCTCTCGGAGAACGCGAAGTTCGCCGAGCTTTGCAAGAAGTGCCGCCTCACCTTCATCGGGCCGACCGCGGAGGCGATGCGGACGTGGGGCGACAAGGTGTCCGCGCGCGAGGTCGCCAAGCGCTTCGGCATCCCGATGCTCAGCGGCACCGGCGTGCTCAAGAGCGCGGCGGACGCGGCCGAGCAGGCCGAGCGCGTCGGTTATCCGGTGATCCTGAAGGCGTCCGGCGGCGGCGGCGGCAGGGGCATGCGCATCGTGCGCGAGGCCAGCGAGGTGCAGCGCTCGTTCGAGATCGCGACGCAGGAGGCCCTCAGCGGCTTCAAGAACCCGGACGTCTACCTCGAGCGCTACGTCGAGGCGCCGCGCCACATCGAGTTCCAGGTGCTCGCGGATCAGCACGGGGGCGTGTGGACGCTCGGCGAGCGCGAGTGCTCGCTGCAGCGCCGGCACCAGAAGGTGATGGAAGAGTCGCCCAGCCCGGCGATGGACAACGAGAAGCGCTCGCAGATGGGCGACGTCCTCCGGAACGCGATCCTCGAGACCGGCTACACCGGCCTGGGCACGCTCGAGTTCCTGATGGATGAGCGCGGCGAGCTCTACTTCATGGAGATGAACACGCGCGTCCAGGTCGAGCACCCGGTCACCGAGATGGTGACCGGCGTCGATCTCGTCGCGCAGCAGATCCTCGCCGCTGCCGGCGAGCGCCTCTCGCTGCCCGACACGCGGCCGTGGAGCTTCCGCGGTCACGCCATCGAGTGCCGGATCAACGCAGAGGATCCTCGCTCGTTCGTGCCGTGGCCGGGCCTCATCACCGAGTACCACTCCCCCGGCGGCGTCGGGATCCGCGTCGACTCCGGCGTGTACGGCGGCTTCCGCGTCCCGAGCTCTTACGACTCGCTGGTGGCCAAGGTGATCGCGCACGGCTCGAACCGGGCCGAGGCGATCGCCAGGCTCCGGTGCGCGCTCGACGAGTTCATCATCGGCGGCATCCGCACCAACATCCCGCTGCACCAGGCGCTGCTGCGCGATCCGGACGTCGTCGCGGGCAACATCTCGACCCACACGATCGAGCGCGTCGTCTCGCAGGGATTCTGACGCGACGCACCGGCGGTCATCCTCGCCGATGAGCGCGCAGCCGTTGCGCGCGCGCCCCGCTGGTGAGCGCGGGGCGAGGCCGATGAATGTTGCCCGAGCGACAGGTCGCAGGTGCGGCCCGTGCTACTTTAGGTCGCTCTCGAGGCTGCGTGGGCAGGCCCCTCGTCGGGTGAGCTAACCACTTGAAATAGAAAGCATTTGCCGCGGGTATGGAAGCGAACGCTGGAGTGCAGGCTGACTTCTCTTCGTGGGTGCAGGCGACCTCCGATGCCTCCGAGCTCGAGCTCGGGCTCCCTGGTTTCGGCTACGCCGATCTCTTCGACCCTGCGAAGCTCGCCGAGCTGACGGAGCGCTTCGAGGAGTATTTCCACGCGGCGGACGAGGGCGCGTTCGCGCGCTTCGACGCGTACCGGGCCTCGCTGCGCGCGGCGCAGGCGGAGGGCTCCCGCGCCGAGGGCGGCGGCGCGGGCCGGCCAGCGCTCACGCCGGAGCAGGTCTCCGAGGCGCTCCTCGCGGCGGCGCCCCACGTCGGCCGCTTCGTGGCGATGCTCTTCCGGGTCGAGCGGGAGACGCAGGCGCAGATCGACGCGACGCTCGAGCGGAGCGCGCTCTGGGACTTCAAGCGCGAGTTCTCGAAGAAGCGGCTTTTCAAGCCGAGCCCCGGGAAGGCGTGGCGGGGCACGCACGTCGAGGCGGCGCACGCGGCGCGGAGGTCGCTCGCGGCCATGGGCGCGCCCGCGAGCCTGCTCGACGGCGGCTCCGCCGCGGAGGAGCTCGCGATCGCGCGCGCGACGCTCGCCCTGATCGAGGTCGACGAGATCGCGCGCAAGGCCGCGAAGGCGGGCGGCGCGAGGTGGACCGACGAGCTCCGCGAGCGGGCGGCGAAGGTGCGCGCGGCGCTGCGGGAGGACCCGGCGCTCGCCGAGAGCGTGGCGCCGGCGGCGGCGGTCGCTGGCGCGGAGCCGACGGAGGCCGAGGACGGGGCGGTCGTGGCGCTCGCGCTCGACGCCGTCGAGGCGTGGCTCGCGGCGCGCCGCGCGGACGAGCACGATCCGGCGCGGCGGTGGCCGACGCTGAAGGCGCCGCGCACGCTCGACTACCAGGAGCTCGTCCAGCTCCAGAGGAAGGGCGCGGACGGCGGCCCGGGCTCGGCCGAGCTCCTCGTCGGGCCCGAGCACGAGCGGAGGGAGCGCGACGGCTTCGTGCTGACCGACCGGCGCGCGCCGCCGCGCGAGGTCGAGAGCCAGGTCGACTACTGCCTCTTCTGCCACGATCGCGACAAGGACTCGTGCTCGAAGGGCCTGCGCGACAACAAGACCGGGGCGATCAAGGCGAACCCGCTCGGCGTCGAGCTGAACGGCTGCCCGCTCGACGAGAAGATCAGCGAGATGCACACGATGCGGGGCCGGGGCGAGTCGATCGCCGCGCTCGCGCTCGTCTGCGTCGACAACCCGATGTGCCCCGGCACCGGCCACCGCATCTGCAACGACTGCATGAAGGCGTGCGTCTTCCAGAAGCAGGAGCCGGTGGACATCCCGCAGATCGAGACCGCGGCGCTCACGGACGTGCTGTCGCTCCCGTGGGGCCTCGAGATCTACGGGTTCCTCACGCGGTGGAACCCGCTCGACGCGCTGCGGCCCCACGCGCTGCCGTACAACGGCAAGAACGTGCTCGTCGTCGGCCTCGGCCCGGCCGGCTACACCCTGTCGCACCACCTCACGCGGCAGGGTTTCGCGTGCGTGGCGATCGACGGGCTGAAGATCGAGCCGCTGCCGGTCGAGCTCACGGGCGACGAGGCGCGCCCGCCGCGGCCGGTCAGGGATTTCAAGCGGCTCTACACCGAGCTCGACGAGCGCGTCCTCCTCGGCTTCGGCGGGGTGAGCGAGTACGGGATCACGGTGCGATGGGACAAGAACTTCCTCACCGTCCTGTACATCACGCTCGCACGGCAGCGGCTGCTCCGGATCTACGGCGGCGTGCGGTTCGGAGGGACGATCGATCTCGACGACGCCTTCCGGGTCGGGTTCCACCACGTCGCGATCGCGGCGGGCGCGGGGCGTCCGACGATCATCCCGCTCAAGAACAACCTGGCGCGAGGCATCCGCAAGGCGTCGGACTTCCTGATGGCGCTCCAGCTCGCCGGGGCCTACAAGCGCTCGGCGCTCGCGAACCTCCAGGTGCGCTTGCCGGCGGTGGTGATCGGCGGCGGCCTCACGGCGATCGACACCGCGACGGAGCTCGCCGCGTACTACGTCGTGCAGGCCGAGAAGACGGCCGACCGGCTCGACGCGCTCGTCGCGGAGCGCGGCGAGGCGGCCGTGCTCGCGATGTTCGACGAGGAGGAGCGGGAGTTCCTCGCCGAGCAGCGGCGCCACGCGGAGGAGCTCCGCGACGAGCGCGCGCGCGCCGCGCGCGAGGGGCGTCCGCCGCGGTTCCAGGGCCTCATCGACGCCTGGGGAGGCGTCTCGCTGGTCTACCGGAAGCGGCTCATCGACTCGCCGGCGTACCGGCTGAACCACGAGGAGGTCGCCAAGTCGCTCGAGGAGGGGATCCGCTACGTCGAGAACCTCGCCCCGGTCGAGGCTGTGCTCGACGAGCGCGGGTGCGTCTCGTCGCTCGTCTTCGACCGGCAGGAGATCGTGGACGGCAAGTGGCGGAGCGCGGGGCAGGCGGTCTCGATCCCCGCCCGCACCGTGTGCGTCGCGGCCGGGACGAGCCCCAACGTCACGTACGAGAAGGAGCGCCCGGGCTCGTTCGTGTTCGACAAGTGGCGGCAGTTCTTCCAGCCGCACCGCGCCTACGTCGACGAGGGCGGCGCGCTCAAGGTGGAGCCGGCCAGGCCGAAGGAGGGCTTCTTCACGAGCTACAACGACGGCGAGCACGCGGTGAGCTTCTACGGCGACAACCACCCCCACTACGCGGGGAGCGTCGTGAAGGCGATGGCGAGCGCCAAGGACGCGTACCCGTCGGTCGTCGCGCTGTTCCGCCGCGACATCGCCCGGCTCGGCGAGGAGCCGCAGGCCGCGCGCGACGCGCGGCGGCGCGACCTGTTCGCCCGCCTCGATCACGACCTCTGCGCGGTGGTCGAGCGGGTCGAGCGGCTCACGCCGACGATCGTCGAGGTGGTCGTGCGCGCGCCCGCGGCGGCGCGGAAGTTCGAGCCAGGGCAGTTCTACCGGCTTCAGAACTACGAGGTGCGCTCGCCGGTGATCCGCGGCACGCGCCTCGCGATGGAGGGCCTCGCGCTCACGGGCGCGTGGGTCGACAAGGAGAAGGGGCTGCTCTCGCTCATCGCGCTCGAGATGGGCGCGTCCTCCCGCCTGCTCGCCGCGCTGCGCCCGGGCGAGGACGTCGTCGTGATGGGGCCGACCGGGACGCCCACGGACATCCCCGAGGGGGAGACCGTGCTGCTCGCCGGCGGCGGGCTCGGCAACGCCGTCCTGTTCTCGATCGCGAAGGCGCTGAAGGCGCGCGGCGATCGCGTGATCTACTTCGCCGGCTACAGGCGGGGCGAGGATCTCTTCAAGCAGGACGAGATCGAGGTGGCGACCGACCAGGTCGTCTGGTGCACGGACGGCGGCGCCGAGATCGCCCCGCGGCGCGCGACGGACCGCCACTTCCGCGGCAACATCGTCCAGGCGATGAGGGCCTACGCGGAGCGGCAGCTCGGCGGCGAGCTGGCGGCCCTCGCGGAGGTCCGGCGCATCATCGCCATCGGCTCGGACAAGATGATGAACGCCGTGCGCGAGGCGCGGCACGGCGTGCTGGCGCCGCACCTGGATCCGAAGCACGTGGGCATCGCGAGCATCAACTCGCCGATGCAGTGCATGATGAAGGAGGTCTGCGCGCAGTGCCTCCAGCGGCACGTGGATCCGGAGACGGGCAAGGAGACGCTGGTCTTCTCGTGCTTCAACCAGGACCAGCTCATCGACCACGTCGACTTCAAGAACCTCGCCGCGAGGCTCCGGGCCAACACGGTGCAGGAGAAGCTGTCGAACGCCTGGCTCGATCACCTGCTGGCCGAGCGCCCCACGCTCCGGCACGTGTGATGGTGCGCGGGGACCTCGGCGGTCCGAGGCCCCCGCCGCCGCGGGACGTGTGAAGGCGGCCTCGGCGGCGCCTCGTCCGATCGAGGCGCCCGAGGCCGCGCACGGGGCGGGCGTGCGCGGGCGCTCGCGGTCAGCCGCGCGCGGGCAGCGTGATCTTCGGCTCCTTGGGGTGGCGCCGGTACAGGAGGATCGTCCGACCCAGCGTCTGCGCGACCGCGGCGCGGAGCCGCTCGGAGAGGGTGTCGGCGACGTCGTCGAGCTCGTCCGGGCACTCGGTGCCCAGGCGTATCTTCACGAGCTCGTGCCGCTCCAGGGCGGCGTCGGCGGCCGTAACGACGCCGTCGGTCAGGCCGGCCTTGCCGAGCTGCACGACCGGGTCGAGGTGATGCCCCAGCGCGCGGAGGTGGCGGCGCTGCTTTCCTGTCAGATCCAAAGCGTTCGGCCTTTCTTGAGGCGCTCGCGCGATTCGGGCGCTCGATGGTCGATGGGACGCCCCTGTCGCGGTCGCGCGCGGGGTCATACCGGCCTCCGGGCCAAGCGAAAAGGGCGCGCCGCGCGGGCGCCGCATGCAACGTGCGAATCGCCCCAGGCACCGGAGCCGGCAGACCCGGGCATGCGTGAGTGATGGGTGGGTTTGCAGGGGTATGTGTGCGACAAGGCCCGGCGTGACGCAAGCGGGCGCGGCTCTCCAGGGGCTCCGGGCCGCTCTGGGTTTTGCTTGACGTGGCCGAGCAATAGGCATCCCCTTGATCTAGCGGCCGGCAGCTCGAGGGGAGCTCGAGCGCCCGGACGACACCGACATGGGCTCATCGAGCGAGCGAGATGCGGTAGCGGGGCAGGACGCCGAGCTCCTTCGGCCGGACGAGGGAGCAGACCCGATCGAGCTCACGGTCCACGACGAGGTGAGCCCCTGTCCGTACCTGCCCGAGGCCGAGGCGCGGATGCCGCTGCGCGTGCCCATCCGTCCGCTCACGCGCGCGGAGTTCGACCGGAGGCTCGTCGCGGGAAACCGTCGCCACGGCAAGCTGCTCTACCGCACCCAATGCCCCTCGTGCCGCGCGTGCGAGCCGATCCGGATCATCGTGCACGACTTCGTTCCCGGCCGGACGCAGCGCCGTGTGCTCCGCCGCGGCGAGCAGGTGGTCGACGTCGAGATCGGCCCGCCCGTGACCACGCGAGAGAAGATCACGCTGTACAACCGGCACAAGTACGGCCGGGGGTTGATGCGCGACGACGGCCCGCTCGGCGCCGCGGGGTACGAGGCGTTCCTCGTGGACAGCTGCTGCGAGACGTTCGAGATGCGCTATCGCGTCGGCGGCCGTCTCGTCGGGGTCGCCGTCGTGGATCGGGGGCTCGAGTCGCTGTCTGCGGTCTACTCGTTCTACGAGCCCGAGCTGGAGCCGCTCAGCCCCGGCGTGTTCTCGATCTTGAAGCAGCTCGAGCTGTGCCGTTCCTGGGGCCTCCGGTACCTGTACCTCGGCCTGTACGTCGAGCGTTGCTCGCGGCTTGTCTACAAGGCCCAGTACCTGCCGCACGAGCGGCTCATCGATGGCCGCTGGCGGCGCTTCGAGCGGCGGCCGCTTGCGGCGCCCTAAAAAGAGCTCGCCGCTGGATTTCGCGAGCGCTCCGCTTCAAGAAAGCTCCCATGTTGAATCGCGCGCTCGCGTTCACCTCGTGCGCTGTGCTCTGTGCCCTGCTCGCCCTCGCGTGCGGCGAAACGAGGCCGCTCTACGACGCCGTGGGCGGCGCCGGGGGAGCCGGCTCGCCGTCGAGCGGGGAGGGCGGAACAGGCGCTGGGTCGTCCGGTGAAGGAGGTCAGACCGGCGGCGGCGGTGTGGCCGGCAGCGACGGAACGGCGGGCGGCGGCGTGGCCGGCGGCGACGGAACGGCTGGCAGCGGTGGTGTGGCCGGCGGCGACGGAGCGGCGGGCGGCGGAGAGGGGTAGGCAGGCAGGCGCCGTGTCGCCCGCGGGCCGGTTGTGTCCCGGCATCGCCGGGCCTAAGCCGCTCGCGTGCATCCGCTCGCAGAGAAGGTCCTCGCCCGCGACATGCGCGCCACGGCGCGGGTCTGCCGGCTCGTCGACGACCGGGCCGGCGACCATGCCGTGATCCTGAAGGATCTGTTCCCTCATACCGGCCGCGCCTGGGTGCTCGGCGTGACGGGGAACCCGGGGGCAGGCAAGAGCACGCTCACGGATCGGCTGATCAGCGTGTTCCGGGGGCAGGATCGCCGGATCGCCGTGGTGGCGGTCGATCCCACGAGCCCGTTCACCGGCGGCGCCATCCTTGGCGATCGCATCCGCATGCAGGCCCACTTCGGCGATCCCGATGTGTTCATCCGGTCGCTGGCGACCCGCGGCGCCCTCGGCGGGCTGTCGCGCTCGGTCGTGGACGTCGTGCGGGTGCTCGACGCGTGGGGCGCGGACGTCGTGCTTGTCGAGACCGTCGGCGTGGGGCAGGACGAGCTCGAGATCACGCGCATGGCGCACACGACCCTCGTCGTCGCGGCGCCGGGGATGGGCGACGAGGTGCAGGCGATCAAGGCGGGCATCCTGGAGTGCGCCGACGTCTTCGCCGTGAACAAGGCCGACAGGGACGGGGCCGACGCGGCCGTGCGCGATCTGGAGCTCATGATCGCGCTCGGGGGCGAGGTCGCCGCGGCTTCCGGGCGGGCGCGCGGGCACAGCGCCGCGGCGCTCCACGCCCGCGCGCCGGGGTCGCCACCGCCGGGCAACGCGCCCGTCGAAGGGCCGTGGGAGCCGCTGATCGCCCGGACCGTGGCCACGCGGAACGAGGGCGTGGCCGCGCTCGTAGACAAACTGGAGGGGCACCGGGCGTGGCTGTTCGGGACCGAGGCCGGCGCGGCGCGCCGTGACGCGCGCCTGCGCGAGGCGATGCACGTGCAGCTCCGCGACGCGCTCACCGACGCCGCGGTCGCCGCGCTCGGTCCCGCGCTCGATGCGGCGGTGCACGCCGTCGCGCGGCGCGAGGTCGACCCCTACACGGCGTCGGAGCGGCTCGTCGAGGCGTTCCGCAGCGCGGGCGCCGTCACGCCCGCCGGCGCGGCGGCGCCGGGCGGCGGGACCTGAGCCAGCGGCGAGGGGGCCGGGTGGCTGTCACCGGGCGAGCGCGCGGCAGCTCTAGTCGATGCACCGATCCAGCGCCTCCCTCTCGTACTTGCAGGAGGTACTCCACTTATCGCCGTCGCAGCTCCAGGTATCGTCCTCGCAAGCGAGGAGATCGTCGTACCGGTCGACACAGTCGCGGCGATCGGCGTCTGCATACCTGTCATCGTAGCGATTGAGGCAGTCGCCGTACTCGCGGTCGCTGCACCCCTCGCAGTCGCATTTGTAGTCGCAGAGATCGTCCTCCTGAGGGCTGCACGCGGCAGTGAAGAAGCAGGCAAGGGCGAGGATCGTGTGCGAGGCCTTCATTCGCCCAAGGCTATCCCGCGTCGTCGGCGTCAGCGCGACAAACAGCTCGCTGGGCGGGCCGAGCGACGGTGAGCCGCGCTTGCCTGCTTCCACCGTCCGTCTGTGCGCTCGACACCCAGCAATGCGCACAGCGTGGATGACGCTCACGGCGCCGCGTCGCGGCGGCGCGGCGGCTTGCGCCCCACGTTCTCCGCGTGGAACGCGCTCGGGCACGCGTCGCTGATCCCGCAGCCTCCACACGCTGGCTTTCTCGCGAAGCAGATCCGGCGGCCGTGGAAGATCAGGGTGTGGGACAGCATGTCCCAGTCACGCCGCGGGAAGAGCGCCGCGAGGTCGCGCTCGATCTGGTCCGGCTTGTCGCTCGTCGTCCAGCCGAGCCGCTGCGACAGGCGCTGCACGTGGGTATCGACCACGACGCCCTCCGGCGCTCCGAAGGCGACGCCGAGCACCACATTGGCGGTCTTGCGCCCGACGCCAGGCAGCTTCACGAGCTCCGCGAGCGTCCTCGGCACCTCCCCGCCGTGCCGCTCGATGAGGCCCCGCGCGAGCCCCACGATGTTCCTCGCCTTCTGGTTGAACATGCCCATCCCGAGCCGCCTAAGGAGCGCGCCCACCTCGGCGGCATCGGCGCTGGCGAGCGCGCGGGCGTCCGGATACGCGCCGAACAGGTGGGGCGTCACCTTGTTGACGAGCACGTCCGTCGTCTGGGCGCTGAGCACCGTCGCGACGAGCAGCTCGAACGAGGATTTGTGATTCAGCTCGCAGTGGGCGTCGGGGTGCAGCGCGCGAAGCCGCGCGAAGGTGGCTTGCGGTGCGCTCGACCGCGCGCGGGCTGGCGTCGGCTGAGCCGCGTCGACGACCGCGGCCGCCTTCTTGGGCTTTGGCGCGCGCGTCTCTGCCGCCGCGGATGCGGCCTTGTTCGGCCGCTTCACCGGAGCGGCGCCGCGCTCGCCCCGGTGGCGGCCTGCGGCGCGGACAGCGCCGGATTCGGGCGGTCGGCGCGCGCCCCGCCCAGCCGGGACGAGGTCTCGCGCGCGACCGCCCTCCGCCGTCTCAGCTGACGAAGGCGCGCTTCCGCGTCTCATGCTCATCGAGGAGCTTCTCGACGCTTGCGAGCGCGTTTTCCACCGACTCTTGCACCATCTGCAGCACCGTCGTCGCCGAGCCCTTCAGCGCCTCGTAGTAGCGCTGCCGCTCGGTCGAGTGGATGATCGACGGAGGCAGGCCGGTGCGGAGCAGCAGCATGTTCATGAACAGCCTCGCGACCTTGCCGCTGTCGTTCGGGAACGGATAGACCCGCAGCAGATCGTAGTGCGCGCGCGCCGCGATCCGGATGCCGTTCCGCGTCTTGCGCGTCTCGGGATCGTTCAGCCAGTCGATGATCTGACGCACCTTGTAGGCGATCTTGTCCGGCGGAGCGTACTCGTGGAAGTAGAGCCGGTGCTGGGGGATATCCTTGCGGTATTTCACCGTCTTGAGATCCCCCTCCTCCGGATGGAGGATCAGGTACAGCTTCTTCATGCAGTCGAGCGTGATCGGGGCGCGCTTGTTCTCGCCCTGCTCGCGCACGTACGCGATGGCCTCCTTGTGCCGCCGGATGTCATCGTACGTCGGCTGAAGGCTCGAGTCCGTCACGAGCGGAGCCGGGCCGGCGAGGGCCGCGCGCAGCTCGTCGAACGTGTAGACCACCCCCTCGAGCGCGCTGTCGTGGTAAATCCACGACATATCGAGGCTGTCGATGTAGCGCCGCCGGAAGTCCTCGGACTGGGCGTTCAACCGCTGCTCGATGATCGCGCTGCGCTCCTCGATGGTGGCTCGCCGCGGCGGCGGCAGCATCGGCAGGGGCAGGGTGACGACCCGCGGCGCCTCCCGGAGCGGAACGCGGCGGCGCTCGATCGGCGCGCCCGCGCTCTTCCCCTTCGCCCCGCCCGGCCGCACGCTCTTCTTGTCGGCGACCGGCTTCTCGCTCGCGCGCTGCGGCCTGTCGCTCGCCCGGCGCGGGCGCTCGGCCTCGACCGGCTCGGCCTGCTCCCTGCCGTCCTTCAGCTTCAGCTTGTCCTTCAGCTTCAGCTTTTCCTTGAGCTTCGGCGGTTCGTCGAGCTGCAGCAGCTTCTTCTTGCGGAGCTTCGTCGGCTCCGCCGCCGGCGCCTCGATCGCCCTCTCGGAGCGGGCCGCGATCTTCCTCCTGACGAGCCTCGGCTTGGCGACCTTGACCCGCACGAGCCTCGGCTTCGTGGCCTTGACCCGCGCGGTCTTCGCCTTTGCGGCCTTCGCCTTGCGTGTCCGCCCGGCGACCGCTCTGGTCTTCGCGGCCCTGGTCTTCGCGGCCCTGGTCTTCGCCGCCTTCGGCTTCGCGACCCTGGCGCGCGTCACCCTGGCCTTCGTGGCCTTGGCCCTCGCCGTCTTCGCCCGCGTCGCCCTGGCCTTCGCCGCCCTCGCCTTGACCTTCGTCGCCCTGGCCTTCGCCCTGGCTTTGGTGGTCCTCAGCTTGGCGGCGGCGCGCGTCGACTTGGCCTTCGTCCTGGCCGCTGCCTTCTTCGCCTTGGAAGCGCTGGTTCGCTTGGCGGCCGCGCGGGTGGCCTTCTTCGCCCTCCCCACCGCCGCCTTTTTCCTCGCGCCCGTACGGGTTGCCCGCGCCGGTGTGCGCGCCGCCTTGCGCCGCGCCGGGGCCGCCGACTTGCGGGCGGTTGCCCGTTTCGTCGTGGTTTTTCGGCGCTTTGCCGCCTTTACGGCAGCGGTGCGTCGCGCAGCAGGACGAGAGGACGCGGCCTTCCGCTTCGGTTTGCGGGCAGCAGAGCGGGCGGCAGGCTTCGCCTTCCGCGTCCGCGCTGTCGAGGCAGCTCGCCTCGAGCTTGCCGCGCTCGCCTTTGTCGCTCTCTTCCGGTCTTTTTTCGAAGTTTTTCGGGTCTTCTTTGCCGCCATGGGCGTGCTTTCACACAATCGCTCAGGCTGCCCGCTGCCACGCTGCGGCGAGCTAACATACGATCGAAAGGGCCTAATGCCGGCCAGCAGCCTAGCAATTTGAGGATTTATCCGTCAACCAGTCCGGTGCGGAAGTGGGCAGGAAGCGACATGCCGCCGCTGGATCGTCGATGATCCAGTGCACCCGCCCCGCCAGGCCCGGCTCGCGGCGGTCCCGGCGCGTGTACCGCGTGATTCCCGAGCGGGAGCGAGCCCGAGGCGGCCGAGGCCCGGAGCTCAGCTGTCGATGTTGATGCCGAGCCGCCGGCGGATGGCGAAGTACTCCTCGCTGGCCGCGTAGAGCGTGAGCTCCTTGAGCCTCTCCTTCTGGGGCACGGCGGCGCTCGCCTCGTCGGCCGCCTTGATCATCTCCTGCGCCAGCTCGAGGTCGTTGGCGAGGAGGAACCCCGCGCGGTCGGCCGTCAGGTCGACGCCGGACACCCAGCGCTTCAGGTCGATGGCGCCGGCCTGGAGCAGCTTGGTCACGGCGCTCGCGAGCTGATCGCGCGCCGGCCCGACGAGGATGGGCTCCAGGACCGCCAGGTCGTCCATCACCGGCCCCTCCAGCTCCTTCGTGATCGGGAACGTGGGCGAGATGAGCTTGATCGCCGCGAACAGCCAGGCGCGCAGGCCAGTGCCCGTCGGCACCAGGTGGCGGAGGTACATGCCCGGCCGGTAGTACGTGAGGTGGCGGGCGGCGATGAACGCGGCGGCTTGCGTGGGCAGGTCCATCTGGAGCGCCGCGGCGCCGAGCACGATCGCCGGCACGTGCGCGTGGAGGAACGAGACGCCGCCGCCGTCGTTCGGGTCCTGGAACGTGAGCGGCGGCTCGAGGCCGAGGACACCCGCGGCGTAGTAGAGCGTCTGCGACATCGGGTAGGGGTGGCGCGAGAGATCGAGCTGGTAGGCGAGCTGGTAGCCGAGCGCCTCCAGCGGCTGCCCGTTCTTCCTGAGCACGGCCGGCTCGATGACGCCGAAGACCGAGGTCAGGAGCGGGTCGGCGTCGGGGTGGACGAGCCCGGTCGCCCATGCGTCGTCGTCGAGCGGCTGCTGCGCGGCCGCGGCCGTGTCGGGGCGCAGGCGCCGGAAGAAGCGCTCCTCGTCCGGCTCGGCGGCGCTCAGACAGCAAAGCACCTGGCAGAGGCAGAAGGCCGCGTCGGCCTGCTTCGCCTCCGTGTACAGCTTCCGCAGCAGCCGGTACGCGTCCGGCTTGTACGGGTTGCGCCTTACGATCGGGATCTGCGCGGCCACCGCCTTGTCCAGGTACTCCGCCGGGTTGCTCGCGTAGAGGTTCGCCAGGAGCTCGTTCCGCTCCTCGCTGTCCGGATCGAGCGTCTGCGCCGCCTCGTAGGCGTCGATCGCCTCGCTCGTCCAGCCGAGCTTGTCTTTGTAGAGGGCGCCCAGCCGGTCGAACGTCTCGAGCATCTTCGCCGTGTCGTTCTCCTCGGTCGCTCGGTCGAGCTCGACCTTGAGCAGGCGCTCCACCTCCTCGTGGTCGCCCTTCTCGCCGCGGAGCTCGATCGCCTCCGCGAGCGCCCGCGTGAGGGACGGGTCGAGCGCCAGCACCTCGTCGTAGAACGCGGCGGCCCGGTCGAGATCGCCGAGCTGCCGCGCGCTCACGATCGCCGCCGTGTGCAGGTACTTCGCCTTCTGCCGGCTGTCGTCGATCTTCGCGGCGAGCTTGAGGACGATGTCGATGAGCTTCGACCAGTCCTTCTCCTCGCTGTAGAGCTGCATCAGCTTGGTGAGGATCTTCCGGTCGTCCGGGCGCTCGTCGAGCGCGGCCACGTAGCTCTTCGCGGCGCGCGCGCGATCGTGGAGGTGCGCCGCGAGCAGGTCGCCGATCTCGAGCAGGATCGCGCTCCGCTCCTCGCCGGTCACCACGTCCAGCCGCCGGTGCTTGAGGCGCACGACCTCTTCCCAGTCCCCCTTGGCCTCGAAGACCCGGGAGAGCAGGGCGAGCGGGGCAGGGGACTCCGGGAGCAGATCGGCGGCGTCGTTCAGCGCGGCCACCGCGCCGTCCGGGTCGCCGGCCGCGAGCCTCGCCTCGCCGAGCCCGAGGAGCGCCTCTGCCCGCTCGCGACCCGGCAGGCCGGCGCCGAACCGGTCCACGAGGCGGCCGTAGAGCTCTGCGGCCTGCTCTGTCCGACCCGCGTCGAGGTTGACCTTCGCGGCCCGCGAGATCGCCGCGGGGTCGTCCGGCGCGAGCGCGAGCAGCGCCTGCACGGTGCCGATCGCCTTGCCGCTCGATCCTGTCTTGCCGAGCGCGTCGACGTAGCGGAGGAGCAGCTTGAGCCCCTGCTCCTTCGGCAGGGCGTCGACCCGGCTCGCCAGCAGCTCGTAGTGCCGCGCCGCCTCGAGGAAGCGACCCGCCTCGAACGCGAGATCACCCGAGATCACGAGCCCCAGCACGCTCGTCGGATCGAGGTCGACCGCCCTCGTCGCTGCCTCGACGGCGCGCGCGTCGTCCTTGAGGCGCTCCCGGAGCAAGAGCGCCATCTCGCCGTAGAGGCGGCCCTTGGCGAGGTTGCCCTCCGCGACCTCGGCCTCGCGCGCGATGAGCTCGACGGCGCTCGTCGCGTCGCCCCGCGCGAGGTACGCCGCGCGCAGCGCCGAGGACGCGCCCGCGTTCTGCGGCTGCGCGTCGAGGGCCATCTTGTAGCGCTCGATCGCCCCGTCCCGATCGCCCTTCTCCTCGAGCATCTTCGCCGCGCGGATCCAGAGATCGGCCCTGCTCTCGGCGGTCTTGGCCGCCGCCGCGAGCGACTCGATCGCGCTCAGCGCCGCCGCCGCGTCGCCCGTCGCCGCCCGCACGTGCGCCAGCGACTCCAGCGCCCCGGCGTGGTGCGGATCGATCGCGAGCACCCGCTCGTACGCCTTGCGGGCGCGCTCGGGCGAGCCGATCTGCTCCAGGAGCACGCGCCCCATCGCGAGCAGGATCTCCTCCCGGCGCTTGTCGTCCGGCACGATGCCGAGGTGCCGCTCGTAGAGGGCCACCACGTCCTCCCACCGATCGAGGGCGCGGTAGTGCCGCCCGAGCGCGGCGAGCGAGCCCTCGTGGGCGCCGTCGATCGCGAGGATCGCCTCGAGGGCCTCGGCCGCCCGCGCGTGGTCGAGGAACTCCTCGTCGTAGATGCCGGCGAGCCGCTCGTAGAGGTTGATCTTCTGGCGCGGCGTCGCGCTGACCTCGATCTGTCGCTGCAGGTTCTCGAGGAGCGCCGCGTAGCTCCCGGCGCGGCTGTGGATGCGATCGAGCCCGCGCAGGGCCGTCAGGCTGGCCGGATCGAGCTCGAGCGCCGCCTCGTAGCGGCGCGTCGCCTCGCCCAGATCGCCGAGGCGGTCCTCGTAGAGCTCGGCGAGCTTGCACATCGTGTCGACGCGCTCCTCGCCCCGCAGCGCCTCCGCGCGCCGCTCGAGGATCTTGGCGTAGCCGGCGTGGTCCTCGGCGCGCCGGTAGATCCTGAGCAGCGCCTCGCAGGCCCTCGTGTGCCCGGGGTCCTCGGTGAAGATCTGCTCGTACAGGTCGCGCGCGCGGCCCGCGTCGCTCAGCTTCGTCTCGAGGAGATCGGCCGCCGAGGCGCGGAGGTCGCGCGCCTCTCCCGGGGTCGCGGCGCGATCGGCCCGCGAGAGCAGGACCTGGACGAGCTCCTGCCACTGCTGGGCGCGGCGGTAGACCTGCGAGAGCCCCTCCAGCGCCTTCTCGTTCGCGGGGTCGAGCCCGAGCACGAACTGGAAGCACGGGATCCCGAGGTCCGCCCGCGCGACCTTCTCCGCATACCAGGGCCCGAGCCGGTTGAAGAGCGCGAGCTTCGCCTCGGCCGGCATCGCCTCGTCGGTGCTCGCCTGGCTCAGGATCTGGAGCGCCTCGGACCAGATCTTCATGTCGTTGCCGGCCGCGCGCTCCAGGTCGACGGCGTACGCGTCCTGCTCCGGATCCTGGGCGAGCGCCTGGGCGAAGGCGAAAACCCCCTGGTCCTTGTCGTCGAGATCGCGCACGTACAGGTGCCCGATCTCGTTCAGCGCCCGGGCGCGCTCCCCGGCGCCGTCGGCGCGCTCGCTCCGCTGGAGGAGCATCTCCACGAGCTCCTCGTGCTTGCCCAGCGCCTTGCGGAGCTCCTCGAGCGCGCTGAAGGCGATGTCGTCGCCCGGGGCGAGCTCGAGGAGGCGCAGGTAGACCGCCTCCGCCTTGTCGTGGAGCCGTCCCTTCTCGTAGATCCTGGCGGCCCGGAAGTGCAGGAGCTTCTTCGCCGCGGCCGCCTGGTCGTCGCCCTGGCCGGGCGCCGAGGCCGCGTCGATCTGCTCGGAGGCCATCACGAGCGCCTCGGCCACGCGCCCCGGGTCCGCCCCCCGATCGACCGCCGCCTCGACGGCGAGCGCGAGCTCCGTGTCCGTCGGGCTCGCGACGAGCCGATCGATGAGGTCGTTCAGCTGCGCGTCGTCGATCGCCGCCTCCTTCTGCTGCGGCTTGCCGAGCGGCTCGATCGCGTCGAGCGCCGCGCGCGCCCCCCTCGGCCGGGCGTCCGGCGATTTCGCGAGCAGGCGCCCCGAGAGCTCGTCGGCGTCCTTGCCCACCCAGCCGCGCGGCGCGACCGCGCTCGGCGACGGCGGCGGCTCGATGAGGTGGGCGACGGCGATGTCGACCGCGGCGGCGCCCGAGAACACGGGCTTGCCCGTGAGGAGCTCGAAGAGCAGCGCGCCGAAGGCGTAGAGGTCGGTCGCGGGGCCGACGCTCTCGCCGCGCAGCTGCTCGGGGCTGGCCGCCTTGACGAGCTCAGGGCTTGCCCACCCGGCGCCGAGGCGGTCGCCGCCGATGTCGACGAGGACGGGGTGCGGTTGCCCGTCTTCGCCGCGGGTCACGAGGACGTTCTCGAGCTTGAGCGCGCCGTGGACGAGGCGCTGCTCGTGGAGCGCGGCGAGGCCGCTCAGGACCCCGCGGAGCAGCGGCTTCGCCTCGTTGATGTGGAGCGGCCCCGAGCGCGCGAGGCGCGCCGAGAGCGGCAGCCCGTCGACGTGCGTGTACGCCACGAACGCCCGGCCGCCCACGATCCCTGCGTCGACGCCGCTCGCGAGGTTCTCGTGGTGCACCTGCGCGGCCAGGCGGACGTGGGTGAGGTACCTGCGCACCGCCCGGCCGTCCCGCGCCGCCTCGCGCCGGAGCACCTTGAGCGTCCGCGGCTCGGTCCCCCGGGTCGCCGCGTAGACGAGCCCCCGGGGACCCTCGCCGATTTTTCTCGTGATGATGTAGTCGCCGAACGCCTCGCCGGGCCCGATCTCCTCGGGCAGGCCGAGCCCATGGGCGCCGAGGGCGCGGACGCGCGCATCGACCTCCGCGCGTGAGGCGATGACGGCATCGATCAACGCGTCGATGGCGTCGAGCTCCACGCAATGATCCGTGAGCGCGCGCGCGAAGGAGGCCTTGGAGGCGCTACCCCCGATCTCGGCCGGGCTGAAGCCGAGGAGGTCGGACGACAGGGCCATCATTTCATCGAGCGAAAAGAGGCGCTCGAGCTCGCCTCGGACGATATCAAGGGACATGGGACTCCTCGGGCCGAGCCCTCGTGCCGGCGTTGCGCGCGCAGCGGACCTACCGGACGGCGGGACGTGGGTCATGCTAGCGAAGCTTGCGGCTTCCTGCGACATCGGGCGTTCCCCTGCTTTGAAGGGCGCTCCGGCGGCGCGCAGCGCGACGGCGGCGCTCGACGTGGGCGAAATCGCCGCGGCGCGCGGGGCTGTGCTCACCGCGCCTGCCCGGCCGCGAGGCCAGCTGAAAGATAACGCGGAGTTGCAGGAACCCTGGAGGAAAGTTGACAGGAGCGCAGGTGACGTGCGAGCGGATGTCTGTGCGTCGATTAGCGCAGTTCCTGGAGCGGACCCTCCCCATCGCGGTGCTCATCGTGGCCGTCGTGGGCGCCCCGATCATGATCTTCTCGCCGCAGGGGCTGCCTCGCTTGCGGGAGCTCGAGAGAGAGCTCGCCGACGTCGAGGAGGAGAATGCCGAGGTCGGGCGGCAAATCGAGGCGCTCCGCGGCAAGGTGGCGCGCCTGCGCGACGACCCGACCGCCGTGGAGAGGATCGCGCGCGACAACCTGGGTCTCGTGCGGCAGAGCGAGGTGGTCTTTCAGTTCTCCCGCTGACGACTCCGGGCTTCCTGCCTTCCCCAGCCTCGCTGTGACCTCGAGGCGGTGCGGCTCTCGGAACCCTCACGCCGCCGCTGTCTCCTCATGCAGGGGGCCTGCATCTCCTTACAGGCGGATCCGGCGAGCCGTCCTCGCGACGGCGCGGCGTCCGTCTCGACCGAACGCGGGGCGCAGCACGCTGGCAGCGTCCTTTCTGGTATTGTGCAGCGAGTGTCGCTAGACCTGGGCCGCCTCCTCATCTCCGCTGGCGCCGTCTCCAAGGCTGAGGTCGAAGCCGCCCTCTTCGTGGCGGTCCTGCGGGGCATCCCGTTCCCCCGCGCCCTCATCGATCGCGCCGCCATCAGCGAGCGCGCCCTCGAGGAGGAGCTCGAGCGCCACGGCGGCCTCGCGCTCCGGCAGGTCGTTGGCGCTCGCGAGCTCGTCGCGCGCTTGCCGCGCGCCATGTGCCGCCGCCTCGGCGCCGTCCCGATCCGCATCGATCCGGGCGCCGGCACCGTCGACGTCGCGGCGGCCGATCCGCTCGACCGCCACATCGCCGACGAGTTCAGCTTCCACCTCGGCGCGCCGGTGCGCATCTTCCGCGCGCCCGTCACGGCGATCGAGGAGGCCATCCGCGCCCTCGAGCTCGACGAGCGGGAGCAGGTCCCCTCCCGCGCGCGGCGCGCGACCCCGGCGTTTCCGCACGGCGCGCCGCAGTCGACCATCCCGCCGCCGCCGTCGTGCGACGTGCCCATCCCGCTGATCCGGCGCGCCTCGGTGCCCTCGTTCGACGAGCCGATCCTTGTCGAGACGCCGAGCGGCAAGCCAGGCCACCGCAGGGCGGCGCACAACGGGCACGCCCTGTCGGCGGACGCGCCTGCGGCGCAGGAGGACCCGATCCTGCCGCTCCGCCACGCCAAGGCGGCGCCTGGCGCGCGCGGCCCTCGCTCGAGCGCTCGCCGCCCACCGGACACCGAGCGCGGCGCGGGCGGAGGAGCGACCGGGCGTCAGGCGGCGGCTCTGCGCGCGCCGGCGGCCCCGCCGCCCGCCGTCTCGTTCCCGCCGCCTCCGCCCGTGGAGATCTCGCCGCCCTTCAAGCTGCTCGCCTCGATCTTGCCCCAGGCCTCGCCTGGTCCCGACCGCGCGCCGGACAGCGCTGGGAGGGAGCCGGCGCCCTCGACCCGACGCGTCGGTCGGCTGCCGCTCGACGCGCCCTCCGGCCTCGCGCCGCTCTCGCGCCGTCGCTCGGTCGACCCGCGCGCGGAGGTCCCGTCGCCTGGCGGTCCAGGAGGTCGCCCCGAGGGCGCCGCGCCCCCGTCGAGCAGGCGATCCGGGCGGCTCCCGGCGCTGCCCCCCGCGCCCGAGCCGGAGCTCACCGATGCCCTCGACGACGACCCGCCGCCGCAGCCGTTCGTCGACCTGAGCGACGTCATCGACGCCCTGTACCTCGCGCGCACGCGCGACGACGTCATCCGGCTCGCCCTCCGGGGGATGCGGCTGTTCGCGTTGCGCGTCGCCATCTTCGCCGCGCACCGCGGGGTCTTTCGTGGGTTCGCCTGCAACGCGGAGTTCGGCGACCAGGAGGCGCTGCGGAAGCTCACCCTCCCGATGGATCAGCCGAGCGTGCTCGCCACGGCCGTGGCGACCCACCTCTACGTCGGCCCGATCCCCGGCACCCCCACCCACGCGCCGTTGCTCGACGTCATGGTCAACCCGAGCCTCGACGTCGCCGCCGTCGCCGTACAGGTCGTCGGCCGGCCCGCGATGATCCTGGTCGCCGATCGGATCATCGACCCCTCGAGCGGATCGCGCCGGCTGGTCGAGCTCGCGGGCGCCGTCGGCGAGGCGTTCAGCCGGATCCTGTCCGCGCGCGGGTGAGCGTCCCGCGCGGCGCGCCGCGCGGGGTGTGATCTCGATCGGTGGCGATCCCGTCCACCGGGCAGGGCGCGACGGCGCAGGCGCTCGTCGTTTTCTTCTTCATCCCGCACGCCGCGGCGCTGCGCGCGCCAGGCTCGACCTGCGCGACACCGGCGGCGCGCAGCGATCGCTTCGTCGACCTCCGTCGCCGGCCGCGCCGGCGTTCGCGAGGTGGTCGCGCGTCTTCGGCCGCCGCTGCACCTGCGGCTGCACCCATGCGCCCGTGCCGCAGCCATGGCGTTGCAGGAGTGCGTGGCAAGGCTTTCATCCACGCAACATCGGCAGGGAGATCCTGATGCCTGTCGATGTGCAAGTGCGCGTTGCTGGAGCTCGCGGAGTATTATTTTCCAGTGTATCTGTTCGGTACGATCTGCTGATTTCGCGTGTGAAAAGAATTTTCCTGTGACGTGAGAACCTCGTCCACTCTCTTCGAAATTTTTTACATTCGTGAACCCTTTTTATGAACGGCGGTCAGATTTGGCTATCCGACTGAGGGTCAAATCGGGTTAAGGCATTTGGGTCTCATCGAGTTCGCGTGGACAGCGTGATTCGCCACCCCCGAAAGGAGCTCCAAATGCATCCTGCAAAGCCGCAAGAGAGCAATGTGATCACCCGTAAGCTCGCTCTGGTGATCGCTGGTTTGACCGCTGCCGCGGCCGGTTGCTCGGCAGACGTCGGCGGCGCCGACACCGAGGAAGTCGGCACGAATCAGCTGCAATTTGAGCGCTTCGAGCGGACGGTGTTCCGCGAGCCTGACACGGGCATCTACATTGTTAACGGGGACACGCCGGTCGTAGATATCAAGCATCTGCGCGAGTTCTGGGAGATGCATGTGCGCGATGGTGCGCTGATCGTCAACCAGGAGGGCGGGCAAGACGTCATCTGGACGGCGGAGCAGCGGCGCAACCTCTCCTACTGCGTGAGCCAGAGATTCGGGGGCAACTACGAGGCGGTGGTCACTGCGATGGCGGATGCCGTCAAGGCGTGGGAGGACGTCACCGACGTCGACTTCATCCATGTCGAATCTGCCGACTCGAACTGCACGGCGAGCACCAGCGGGGTCCTGTTCGACGTGAACCCCGTGAACACGGGCGGCCAGTACCTGGCGCGCGCCTTCTTCCCCGGCCAGTCGCGGTACTCGCGGAACGTGCTGATCGACGGGACCGCCTTCGACAGCACCCGGCCCACGCTCACGGGCATTCTCCGCCACGAGCTAGGGCACACCCTCGGCTTCCGGCACGAGCACACCCGTCCTGAGTCCGGCACCTGCTTCGAGGACGACAACTGGCGTGCCCTCACCGAGTACGACGGCGCGTCCGTCATGCACTATCCCCAGTGCAACGGCACCGGCGACAGCACGCTCGTCCTCACGGAGAAGGACATCGCGGGCGTCCAGTCGCTCTACGGCGCTTCGAGCGGAGACGGCGGAGGCGACGGAGGAGGCGACGGAGGAGGCGGCGGAGGCGGCGGAGGCGGAGGCGGCGAGCCGACTGGGAAGCCGACCACCGAGAACTTCAGCGGCCACCTCGACCGGGGAGCGTTCGAGACGGTGGGGCCCGCCGACGGGTTCGAGGTCGTGCCCGGGACGACCCTCACCGTCGCCATGACCGGGAGCGGAGACGCCGATCTCTTCGTGAAGTTCGGCGATGCGCCGACGGCGAGATCGTTCGATTGCCGGCCCTACCTCAGCGACGCCAACGAGACCTGCACGCTCGACGTGCCCGAAGGCGAGACGAGGGCCTTCGTCAAGGTGCACGGCTTCACGGCGTCGACCTATGAGATCGAGGTGCGCTACTCCGCGCCGGCGGCGCCCGAAGGCGGCGGCACCGCGACGTCGACGAGCTTCGAAGGCAGCGTCGCGCGGCGCGAGACGGCGTCCCACGGGCCGATCTCGGTCGTCCCGGGCACGACCTTCAAGGCCGTGATGAGCGGCACGGGGGATCCCGATCTCTACGTGCGGTTCGGCGAGCAGCCCACCCTGAGCAGCTTCGACTGCCGGCCTTACCTCGACGGCGCGGACGAGACGTGCGAGCTGACGGTCCCGGAAGGGCAGTCGGAGGCCTTCCTCCTCGTGCAGGGATACTCGGCCAGCACGTACACGGTGAAGGTCGACTTCACGACGCCGTGAAGCGGCGGCCCCTCGGCCCGCAAAGGCGGAGCGGGCGCCGGACCTGACAGAAACAGAAGAGATCGTCGCGGCGGAGAGGCACCGAGGTGCGTGGGCTCATACCCACTCTCCGCCGCGCGTCGTGCTTCTATCCTGCTCGCGTCCCGTTCACGGACCGGGCGGCCCGCGCGGGCGGCGTGAGCGCCGCAAGGGCAGACACGGACAGCCGGGCGCGCGGGGGGAACGAAGCGGCAGGCGGCCGCGATGGGAGCTGCTGCGCGAGGTGCGTGCGAGGAAGTCGACCCCGGCGCCCCGGTGGATGATAGGCTGCTGGCCCGGATCCTCTCCAGGCGCCGCCGCTTGCCCATGCCGAACAAGACCCCTCACGTCCTTCGCTTCACCTGGCTGTTGGCCGCGCTGCTCGTGGAGTCCATCACGCTCGCAGGGTGCGTTGGAGAGCCCTTTCACATCGGGAACGGCTCCGTGGGAACGACCGGCGGCGGCGGTGGCAGCGAGCCGATAGGCGGCGGCGGCAGCGAGCCGATGGGCGGTGGCGGCGCCGGCGGAGGGACGGGCGGAGGGCCGCCGCCCGTGCCGGTGACGTGGCCGGACTCGCCGACGACGCACTGCTCGGACGGGACGGCCGTGCTGGAGGTGTGCCCAGGACCCTCGGCGCCCTTCTTCGGGCAGGACGGGAACTACGAGATCGCCGTCCCCTCCTACACAGAAGCCGACGGCGCGGTGAAGGACTCGGTCACCGGGCTCACCTGGGAAAAGGTGGCGGAGAACGGGATGTTCACGCTGGTCGGCGCGCAGCAGCACTGCGAGGCGCTCGGCGCCCAGGGCATCGGCGGCCTCTCGGACTGGCGCCTGCCGACGCGGCGTGAGCTCGTCTCCATCGTGGATTTCGGCCATACCACGGCGTTTCCAGACATCTTCTTCACGTCCACCCAAGAGAGCTTCTACTGGTCCGTGACCGACGTCGCCGCGGACAGCTCGTTCGCATGGGGCGTGCTGGCCGGCGATGCATCCCTGGGCTTCTTCCCGAAGGACGATACGGCCGGCGCGCGGGCGCTGTGCGTCGGAGGCGTGAAGGGGATCACGCCGCCCGAGCTGTCGATCGGCGAGGACTCGGTGCTCGATCAATCGACGGGGCTCGTCTGGCAGCGCCACGCCTCCCAGACCCGGTTCATCTGGAGCGACGCGCTCGCGCACTGCGAGGAGCTCGCCATCGCCGGCAAGAGCGACTGGCGGCTGCCGAGCGCGAAGGAGCTGCTCTCGATCGTCGATGATCGGCGATCCGGGCCGGCGATCGACCCGGAGGCCTTCCCGGGGACGCCGTCCGACGTCTTCTGGTCGTCGACGCCTGCGATCGCCAGCGCGGAGAAGGCCGTCCTCGTCAACTTCGCGAACGGCGCATCGCAGGACCACACGGTCCGCGATCGGCGGCTCACCCGCTGCGTTCGCTCCGACGGGTGAGCGCCGCCCACGCCCCGAAGGGTGGACCGGATTCGCGAGCGCCGTCATCGCCCGCCCGCCGCCACGGATGAGCCAGGCCGCCGCGGCCGCTCAGCCCCCGGGCTTGACGAACTTCAGGACGAAGCGGTCGCTCGTGCCCCGCTTGTCGCCCGCCACCATGGGCGAGGCGTTCCAGTCGCGCGTGTCCGCGGCGCTCCGGAGGAAGGTCGCCTCGGCCGCGAGCCGGAAGCCGGCCCGCTCGATCTCCTCGCGCACGACCTTCTCCTCGATGCGGTGGAGCGTCTTCACCTCGGTGACGCCCGTCCCGTCGCGCCCGGCGTGATCGATGATCGCGAAGACGCCGCCGGGCTTGAGCGCGCGGAAGACCGCGCGGTTCATCGCGGCCCGATCGGCCTCCATCCACACCGTGTCGTGGTAGAAGAGGACGAGGAACACGGCGTCGAGATCTCGCGCCTCGGGCGGCAACGGATCGTCGAGCTCGCGGTCGACCCGGACCACCGGCTTCATCACGGGCTTCTTGAGCCGCTCGCTCCACGGCTTCTCGGCGAAGCGCTCGAGGACGAAGCGGTTGTTCTGCGCATAGACGATCCCTCCCGGTCCGACCGCCCGCGCCAGGAGCTCGGCCGAGTAGCCGCCGCCCGCCGCGAGCTCCGCGACCTTCATCCCGGGTTGGATGCCGAAAAATGCGAGCGTCTCCGCAGGCTTACGACCGGCATCGAGCGCCCGGTCGGCGTCGGCGCGATCGGCGGCATCGACGACGGCGCGCACGGCAGCAGGCACCTCGACCGAGGTGACCTGCGACGGCGCCGAGGCGACCGCGTCGCCTGGGGCGGCGGCCGCCGCGGCAGGCGCCGCGCTCGGCTGAGCCGGAGGTGCAGCAGGCGGAGGCGGCGGAGCAGCGGGCGGCGTGGCGCTGCACCCGGTGAGCGTGGCGAGGGCCAGGGCGAGGAGGGCGTGAGAGCGTCGCATGCCGCGCTGCTACCCGAGCGGGTCGAGCGCCGCAAGCGAGGGGAGGCTCACGGGGCGCCAGCGGCCGGCGCGGCGCCCGCGGTGGAGCCGGTGGCCGGCGCGGCGCCTTCGGTAGCGCCGGCGGCCGGCGTGGCGCCTTCGGTAGCGCCGGCGGCCGGCGTGGCGCCTTCGGTGGCGCCGGTGGCCGTCGCGGCGCCCGCGGCCGGCACGGCGCCCGCGGCGGGGCTCGCAGGGGAAGCCGCTCGTCGCAGCGGCAACAGCGCGGCATGCACCGCGGCGGCGATCTGCGGGTGCACCGCACGAGCGGCGCGCTGCGCTGCTGCGGAGGGAGCCACGCTCGGTCCGCCGCCGACGCGCACGCTGGCGACCGCGATTCCGGCGAGCGCGACGCAGGCGATCGCCCCCGCGAGCAGGCGCTGCCGCGTCGCCCCGGTGGGCGGCAGGACCGCGCCCGGCGCCGACGACGGCGGCCGCACCTCGTCCCGCGACCTCGGCGCCAAGGAGACCGCCCCCCTATGGCCCGACGCGAGGAGCGGATCGAGCGAGCTCTCCTCGCCGGACACCGGCGCCACCGCGTGGAACCCGCCGCTCAGCGGGGCGCTCGACGGCGCCGGGAGCGCCGCGTCCACGCCGTCGCGCGCATCGAGCGTCTCGCCCTCGGCGCCCAGCACCTGCTCGCCGCCGAGCCCCTGCGACGCTGCGCCGGGGCGCCGCGTCGCGCGCAGGGTGAAGGGGCTGTCCGCGTCGGCGCGCGTCAGCTCCCCGCCTTCCAGGTCGTCGTCGTCCTCGGGGAGCTCGGGCGTGTGGGGGCCCGGCGGCCGCGACTCCGGCGACTCCTTCAGCGCCGCGCTCACGAGCGCCCCGAGGTCCTCCGGCGTGCCGATCTCGTGGCCTGCCTCGCGCAGCGCGCCGATCGCCTCCAGCATCGCGCGCGCGTCGGGGAACCGGTCGTCCCGGCGCGGCGCGAGCGCGCGCGCGAGGATCGCCTCCAGCGCGGGGCTCACCTCGGGGCGCAGCTCGCTCGCTCGCAGCATCTGCCCCTCGCGCGCCGCCGCCATCCGCGTGGTGGCGCTGCTGCCGGCGAAGGGCCGCGTCCCGGTGAGCATCTGGAAGAGGACCACCCCGAGGGCGAACAGATCGGCGCGCGCGTCGACGCGCTCCCCATCGAACTGCTCGGGCGGCATGTAGCTCGGCTTCCCGACGAGATCGCGCCTGGCGGCGTTCCCCACGTCGCCCCGCGTGGCGATCGCCACGCCGAAGTCCGCGATCTTCACCGCGCCGTCCAGCGAGATGAGCACGTTTCCAGGGCTCACGTCGCGGTGCACCATCAGCCGCCCCTCGGCGGCCGAGCGCTCGTGCGCATAACCCAGCCCCTCGAGCACCTGGGCGGCGACGAAGAGCGCGACCGGCACCGGAACGGACTCCCCGCGTGCCCAGAGCCCCTTGCAGAGGCGCCCGAGATCCGTTCCGGACACGAGCTCGAGCACAAGGTAGAAGTCGCCCGCCTCGTCGACGCCGAAGTCGAGCACCTCATCGATGTTGGGGTGCTTGAGGCGCGTCATCATGCTCGCCTCGGCGATGAAGAGCTGCTTGAGATCGTCGCTGCCGGCGTGCATCGGGACGATTCGCTTGATGGCGACCGGGACCTCCTCGCCTTCCGGCCCCAGCGCCGCCGCGCGAAACACCTCGCCCATCCCGCCGCGCGCCACCCGCGGCCCGATGGCGTAACGCCCCAGAACAACTCCCCTCGATGGCGCGCTCTCCACGGTGCCCCGACTCTAGATGGCACCGAGGGGCGGGGTAAAGAGGCGACAGCGCTCCATCTTCCAGAGACGCTGCGGTCGATTGCACAAATCGACTCGTGGTGTTCCCCTCTGCACGAAACATTGCTGTCACGATCGCCGCGAGCGGCGGCGAAACGTCCACGACGAGCGCCCATCGCACACGTGGCCCGGGTGCTCCTGGAGGTAGAGCCAGGTGGATGTCGCTGGATCTGCGTGCGTCTGGTACAAGTCCGCTCAGGACATGATGCACGCTGCTTCGAACCATCCCGCGCCGGTCGTATTCATCACGGGCGCTTCCGCTGGATTTGGCGCCGCCATCGCCCGCCGCTTCGCCGGCCTGGGCGCCCGGCTCGTCCTCGCGGCGCGCCGCTACGAGCGCCTGGAGGCGCTCGCCGCCGAGCTCACGGGCGGAGCGGGCTCATCGAGCGACGACGGGCGGCCGCGGGCTGCAGCGGTCCACCTCGTCCGGCTGGACGTCCGCGATCGGGCCGCGGTGGACCGGGCGATCGCGGAGCTCCCGGCGGAGCTCTCGGAGGTGTCGGTGCTCGTCAACAACGCGGGCGGCGCGATCGGCCTGTCGCCGGCGCACACGGCGGATCCCGACGACTGGGAGCAGATGGTCGACACAAACATCAAGGGGCTGCTCCACTGCACCCGGGCGCTTTTGCCCGGCATGGTGGCGCGCGACCGGGGGCACGTCATCAACATCGGCTCCGTGGCGGCCGAGACGCCGTATGCGGGGAGCAACGTGTACGGCGCGTGCAAGGCGTTCGTGGCGCAGTTCTCGCTGAACCTGCGCGCGGACCTCCTGGGCAGCCGGGTGCGCGTCACCGACATCGAGCCCGGCCTCGCCGAGACGGAGTTCTCGCTGGTGCGCTTCAAGGGCGACCGGGACAGGGCCGCCGCCGTGTACCAGGGGGTGAAGCCGCTCTCGGCCGAGGACGTGGCCGAGGCCGTCGTCTGGTGCGCGACGCTCCCGGAGCACGTCAACGTGAACCGGCTGGAGCTGATGCCCGTCATGCAGGCGTTCGCCGGCTTCGCGGTCAGAAGGAGCTAGAGCGGGTGACCGCCGCTCGGCGGCGTGATTCAGAGCTCACGCCTGGTGGAGCAAGATCGCGAGGAGCCCGAGCGACGCCCGCTTGCGCTTCGCGTCGATGGTCTCGGTCGCGCCGACGCAGAGCGGACAGCCGGCCTCGTCGCAGCCGCACCCCGCGATGAGCTGCCGCGTGCGCGCGAGCAGCTCGTCGCGCTGCTCGTAGATGCGCTCGGCGAGCCCGACCCCGCCCGGCACGTTGTCGAAAAGGAACAGCGTCGGATCGAAGACCCCGGCCGCCTCTCCGCCGGCCGGGACCTCCCGCGCCTCGCTCCCGTCCTCGAGCGTCTGGCCGATGTCGCGCGGATCGCACATGAGCGAGAGCGTCGCGACCGTCTCGAGCGCCCGCGCGATCCCGCGCAGCCCGTCGATGGCCGTCGCGCGGCCGAGGCCGAGCTCCTCGCAGAGCGGCTCGGGCACGGTGAGCCAGAACGAGGTCGTGTGCATCTGGATGTCGGGCAACCGCACGTCGCCATACCCCGTGTTCTCGTGCGTGTAGAACTTGATCTTCTTGTACCCGACCACCTTCTCCACGATGCTCACCTCGCCGAAGGCGGCCGTCGCCCGGCCGAGCGGGGCGGCCGCGCTCTCGTCGAGGATGCTCACCTTCCGGTGGGTGAGCGCGGTCGTGAAATAGTCGGGGACGACCTTCGTCACGAAGGCCTTGTGGTTCTCGTAGTCGAGCCGCTCGACCTGGTACTGCTCGCCGTCGTGCTGGTAGATGGCCTGTTCGTGGAGCATCGTCGGCGCGGCGCGCCAGTCGAGCTCCGCGAGCGTCTTGCCATGGGCCTTGTCGATGATGACGAAGTTGTCCCAGCCCACCGAGCGCAGGCTCACGTGGTTCGCCGGGTAAGCGTCGGTCGCCCAGTGGAAGCGATCGTTCGACTCGTGGACGACGCCGTTGTCCTGCAGGAAGCGGAGCGCCGCCACGGTGTCGTCGGGCGGCATCGCGGCGTAGGGCTCCCCCTTGAGGAACGGCAGCTCGAACGCCGCGCACTTGAGGTGCTGCACCAGGATCTCGGTGTTCTGCGGATCGATCCGGGCCGACTCGGCCCCGCGCTCCAGCAGGTACGCCGGGTTCCTCGCGAGGTACTGGTCGAGCGCCGCGCTGGTGGCGCACAGGACCGCGATGCTCGTCTTGCCGCGCCGGCCCGCCCGGCCGAAGCGCTGCCACGTCTCCGCGACAGATCCGGGGTAGCCGGCGCAGATCACCGCGTCGAGCTCGCCGATGTCGATGCCGAGCTCGAGCGCGTTCGTGGCCACGACGCACAGGATCTCGCCCTCGCGCAGCCCCCGCTCGACACGCCGGCGCGTCTCCGGGAGGTAGCCGCCCCGGTACGCCATGATCGCGTCCTCCGCCCCGATCTCCTTGCCGACGCCCTCGCGCAGGTACTTCAGCATGATCTCGACCGAGTTGCGCGACTGGCCGAACACAAGCGTCGGCACGCGGGCGCGGGCGAGATCCCCGGCCAGGCGCACCGCGCTCTTCAGGGTGCTGGCGCGCACCCCGAGCTCCGCGTTCACCACCGGCGGGTTGTACAAAAAGAAGCGCCGCGGCCCGCGCGGGGCGCCTGACTCGTCGATGAGCTCGAGCTCGTCCTCGGCGACGCCGAGCAGGCGCGCGGCGTGCGCCCGCGGGTTGCCGATCGTCGCCGTCGCGCAGAGGAAGGTCGGGCTCGACCCGTGGAACGCGGCGACCCGGCGCAGCCGGGCGAGGACGTGGGCGACGTGCGACCCGAACACGCCGCGGTAGGTGTGGAGCTCGTCCAGCACGACGTAGCGCAGGCGCTGGAACGTCCGCGCCCAGTGCGCGTGGTGCGGCAGGATCCCCGCGTGGAGCATGTCGGGGTTGGTCATCACGATGGGGCTGCGCTCGCGCGCCGCCCGCCGGGCGTCGCCCGGCGTGTCGCCGTCGTAGACGATCGCCGGGATCGAGAGCCCGGCCTCGCGGATGAGCGCGTGCAGGCCGGCCTCCTGGTCCCGGGCGAGCGCCTTGGTCGGGTACAGGTAGATCGCGCTGCCGCCCTGGCCCGACGCGGCGCCCTCGGCGAGCGCGTCGAGCACCGGGAGATGGAAGCAGAGGCTCTTGCCGCTGGCGGTGGGCGTCGCGACGACGACGTGCCGCCCGGCCCGCGCCGGCTCCGCCGCGGCGCTCGGGATCGTGGGCGCCGCGCGGGCGGCCGCGAAGGCCCGCGCCTGGTGGTCGTAGAGCCGGGAGATGCCGCGCCGCTCCAGGGCGCCGCGGAGCGCCGGCGAGAGCGCGTCGGGCATCGGCGAGGTGCGCGCGTCGGCCGGCGGCAGCTCGCGATCCGCGGTGAAACAAGGGCGGACGTAGCCGGAGGCAAGCCACGACGAGATGACGGTCTCGACGCCGGTCTCGATCTTCCAGGGGGGCGACGGCATGACGCAGGCATACTAAACAGATGCGCCGTGTCGCTCAACCGGATCGGGCTCGAGGAGCACATCGTGTGGATCTTCGATGATCCATGCGTTCGGGATCGCGGCAGGCAGCCCGAGCCCGCCGGCGAGGGGAGGGCGGCACGCGGGTGAGGGGGCAGCACGCCGGTGAGGGAAGGGCGGTACGTGGGCGAAGGGCCGGCGCGGCAGGCGTGGCGGATCGGCGCGGCAGGCGGGCGTGGCGGACCGGCGCGGAACGCGGTCGCTGCGCGCCGCCGCGGCAGGCGGGCGTACAGCGAAGAGAGGGCCTCTCCCGTCCTCGAACGAGATCCGGTGTCTGGGGCTCTCCTGTGGTCCAGTCGCTGCTCGCGCCGCACACGGGCGCTCCGGCGAATGGCTCGTTTGCGCGCAACGGATGGGAAGCGCGGATACGGCGCGTGAGGTGCGGTCTCAGTGTCGTCGTGATGCCTCCTGCACCGACGGACGCAGGGCGGCGCCGCTCGCGGGCGCGCTCAGGCGCCGCCCCGGGGCCGTAAGACCTGGTGTGCTGGTTGCCTGAGGACGAGCCGATCGACGACGGAGATCCGGAGTCGGTGATCCCATCCGCTCTTTGACCCGCCTCCTCCGGGCGACCTCTCGCCCGGGGCTGGCAACGAGGTGTCGCACATGAGAAACGCAGTGTTCTTGGCGCTCGTCGGAGCGTCGGTGGCGGGGTGCGCCGCGCACGCTCCGAGCTTCGGCGAGCGTCTCGGCGCGTCGGAGGCGATGATCCGGGCTGCCGAGGAGGACGGAGCCGACGAGGACCCGCGGGCGGAAGCCCACCTCCGCCTCGCCCGGGAGCAGGTGCAGCGAGCGACGCGGCTGTCGGCCGACGGCGTGCCCGACCGGGCGCGGCGTATGCTCCTGCGCGCGCAGGCGGACGCGGAGCTCGCGCTCGCCCTCGCGCGCGAGGCGCGGGCCCAGGCCCGCACGCACGAGGCGCTCGAGGGGGTCGAATCCATCCATCGGCAGATCCGCTAGGGCTCGCGGAGGAGGCGCGGAATCATGCGAACCAATCACGGGACGGTGACCATTCTGCTCGTCGGCGGTCTCCTGGGGTGCGCGAGCGCTCCGCTCCCGCCGAAGGAGCTCATCGAGGCAAGGAAGAGCTACGAGCGCGCCCGGACGAGCGCCGCGGCAGAGCTCGCGCCCGCCGATCTGCGCGGCGCCGGCGAGGCGATGGAGCGCGCGGAGCGCGCGTTCGCCGGGGGGAACGAGCTCGCCGAGGCGAGGGATCTCGCGTACCTCGCGGGGCGCCGGGCGCAGCTGGCCGAGTCGCTGGGGCGCACGGCGGCCACGGAGCGGCAGCGCGGCGCGGCCCTCCAGGCATACGGCGAGGTGCACCTCGCGCTGCGAAGGAAGGGGGCTCCGGCGGTCGATCCGGAAGCTCCGGCCGATCCTCCCGGACGGGAGAAGGCGCCGGTGCGGTCGCGCGCCCCGGAGCGCCCGCTGGTGATCCTGAACCGGAGGTGAACCGGCGCGGCGTTCGGCGGCGGAGGCGCGGGCGACGGTGGAAAGCGGAAGAGGCGGAAGAGGGGGCGTCGCACCGCCCCAGGCCGTTTGCTCCGCGCCGCGCCATCGCGTAGAAGCGAAGACGATGTCCCCGGACGCACCGCAAGGGTCGCCCGCCGCGCACCTTCCCGACGACCTCCCCAGCGAGCAGCGCGCCTCGCTCGGCTTCTTGGCCGTCGTGGCGCTCGTCTCGTGCGCCGCCGACCTGGCGACGAAGGGGTGGGCGCACGCGCGCCTCGCCGGGTTCGACCCGAAGCGATCGGGCGCGAAGGTCGTCACGATCATCCCGGACCACCTGGATTTCATCTTCGCGCAGAACCCCGGCGGCGCCTGGAGCTTCTTGCGCGGGCTCCCGGACGGCCTGCGGCGGCCGTTCTTCCTGTTCGTCTCCGCCGCGGCGATGGTCTTCATCTTCTCGATCTACCGGCGCGTCCACAGGGACCAGACCGGGATGAAGTGGGGGCTCGCGCTGGCGCTCGGCGGCGCGATGGGCAACCTGGTCGACCGGATCCGCTACGGCTGGGTCATCGACTTCATCGACATGTATGTGATCCGCGGCGGTCGGGAGTTTCACTGGCCGACGTTCAACGTGGCGGACATCGCGATCGTCGCGGGGGTCATCCTGATGTCCAAGGACATGATCACCGCCACCCGAACGGCAAACGCGCCGTCTCCAGACGCTCGCGGCGCCTCGGAGGGCCCGCCAGGCGACCCCGCCCCTCCGTTATCGACGGAGGCCCCTCCGCCTGTACCGCCGGCCAGCTGAGCGACGCGAGCGGGCGGCTCGACCGGAGCAGAAGGCGCGCGGCTCGGCCGGTGCAGAAGGCGCGGTGTACGGCGCGGGCCGGGCGAGACGCGCAATCGGTGCAAGACGCGCAAGGCGCGCAAGACGTGAAAGACGCTCGAGGCGGCGCCTGCGGCGGGAAGCCTTTGCCGGAGCGCTCGGTTTGTCGTACAGGAACGCGCTCCGCATGACTGAAGACGCGACGCCGCGAGACGCTGCCGTTGAGACCGAAGGTGCCGATGCGGAGTCGCATCGCTCCGCCCCCGTGAACGCGCCGGCAGGCGAGCCGCTGGCCGCCGGCGAGCGCGACCACGACGGGCGCGGCGCCTCGCAGGAGGGGGACGCCGACGACGTGGTCGCGCCGGCCAAGCCGGTCTACCGCCCGTCGTACGTGTTCCTGCTCGCCGTCTCGGCCGTCACGCTGGCCGCCGATCTCGGCACGAAGTGGTGGGCGAAGGACCGGTTGGAGCCGCAGGCGCTCACGGATCTCGCCACCGCGCCGCGGCCGCTCGCGTTCCGGAAGATCGAGGTGATCAAGGATCACCTGAACCTGATCTTCGCGAAGAACCACGGCGGGGCGTGGGGCATCCTGGGCGACGAGAGCGAGGCGATCCGCCGCCCGTTCTTCCTGCTGGTCTCGCTCGCCGCGATCGCCTTCATCGTCTCGCTGTACCGCAAGCTCCACCCCTCCCAGGTCGCGCTCCGGTGGGGGCTGCCGCTCGTGCTCGGCGGCGCGCTCGGGAACCTCGTCGACCGGATCCGCTACGGGTACGTCATCGACTTCATCCAGGTCCGGATCACCTCGACGTTCGTGTGGCCGACGTTCAACGTGGCCGACATCGCGATCGTCGTGGGCGTCGGGCTGATGGCGATCGACATGTTCTCCCCCCACCGCCCCGAGCTCGCCAGGAAGGCGCCCGGCGCGAAGGCGTCCGCGGGCTGATCATGCGGCCCGAGCTGTTCCGCCTGCTCGACGTCGCGTTCCCCGCCTACTTCCTGCTGCTGCTGACAGGCTTCCTCTTCGCGACGGCGATCGGCGCGCTGTGGGCGCGGCGGATCGGCGAGGACCCGGACGTTGTCGTGGACCTGGGGCTCGCCTGCCTGCTCGCAGGCGTCGTCGGCGGCAGGCTCCTGCACGTCGTCGCCGACGGGTACTTCTGGGATTACGTGCACCTCTGCACCGACCCGTCGCAGGTCGACTGGAAGGTCGAGCAGGCGCTCTGCGCGTCGCGGTACCACGGCGTCTGGGACGCCGCGAAGGGCGTCTGCCACCCGACCGAGAGCGACTGCCTGGCGTGGGCGAAGTTCTGGGCCGGCGGCCTGACGTACTACGGCGGCTTCCTCGGCGCGTCGGCGATGGCGTTCTGGCTGCTCAAGCGCGATCGGTTCCCGTTCTGGAAGGCGGCGGACATGGCGGGCTTCGCCGTCCCGCTGGGCCTCGGGTTCGGCCGGATGGGGTGCCTGCTCGCCGGCTGCTGCTTCGGCCTGCGGACCGAGGGGGCGTTCGGGCTCTCGTTCCCGCCGAGCAGCCCCGCGAGCGAGGCGCAGTTCAAGCTGCACGAGCTCACGAGCCCGCGCCTGCCGTCGCACCCGGTGCACCCGACGCAGATCTACGAGTCGGCCATGTCGTTCGCCATCGCGGCGATCTGCATGCTCTACGTTCACGGGCGGAAGCGATACGACGGGCAGGTCTTCGCGACGTTCCTCGGCCTCTACGCGCTCGGGCGCTTCGTGCTCGAGTTCGCGCGCGCCGACGATCGGGGGGGCCTCATCGGCATGTCCACGTCGCAGCTCATCGGGCTCGCGATGGCCGGCGCTGCGATCGCGATCCACGTGGCGCGGAGCCGGAAGGCAGCGCCCGCGGCAGCCGCGCCCGCCGCCTGATCTGCGCCGCCGCCCAGGATGGCGCGCGGAGGAGGCAGCGCAGCGGTCTGCTATGCGCTGCGTCGCCGCCGGGTACTGGTCAAATTTGAACGGGGAGGCGGGAAGGCGGGGAGAAAACCTCAGTAACGCCCCGTCTCCCTGTGATCTTTCTCGGGCAAAGTTGACCACCGCCCGCCGCCGAGGGCTGCGCGTGGAGGAGGCGGCGCAGGCGGCGCGAGCTGGGCCGCGCCGCCCGTCAGCCCTTGGAGACTTCCTTTTCCTTGCGTGACTTGTACGCCGCGCGCTGGGCGTCCGTCGGCGGCTTGCCGAAGACGTACGCGAGGCCGATCGAGAGCACGTAGAGCAGGCACATCGGCACGGCCATGACGAGCTGGCTCGTGATGTCCGGCGGCGTCAGGACGGCGGCCACCACGAAGGCGGCGAACACGAACCAGCGGCCGAACATGATCAGCTGGAGGTAGTTGACGATGCCGGCGATGGAGAGAAAGAGCACGATGAGCGGGATCTCGAAGATGATCCCGAAGCCGAGCAGGAGCTGGGCGACGAAGTCGAGGTAGTCGCCCATCATCACGGTCGGCGTGATCGTCACCCCGTCGCCGCCGACCGTGCCGGCCAGGCTGAGGAAGTAGCCGAACGAGATCGGGAAGGCCGCGCGCCAGCCGAACAGGCCGCCGCCGACGAACAGGATCGTCGAGAACAGGACGAACGGGATGACGTAGCGCTTCTCGCGGGAATAGAGGCCGGGCGCGATGAACGCCCACAGCTGGTAGAAGATGATCGGCGAGGCCATCGCCGCGCCGCCGATCATCGACAGCTTGAAGTAGGCGACGAACGCGGCCGCGGGCGCGCCGAAGTGGAGCGAGGGGTTGCCCGGCAGGTTCTGCTCCCGCCACGCCTGCACGAACGGGATGGTCAGGTAGTGCAACAGCTCCTCGCGCACCTCCCACCCCACGATGCACGCCAAGAAGAAGGCAAGGATGCTCCGGACGAGCCGCTTGCGAAGCTCGTCGAGGTGCTCCCAGAACGACATCGGCTTGTCTTCGCCGGCGTCCTCCGCGGCGTCGCTGGACGCGCCGGTCGCCTCGGGGGAGCCGTTCTTCACCGCCGCCGCCTGCTCCTGGCTCATGACGCTGCTCCGTTCCCGGTCGCCACACCCTGCGCCGCCGCGACGGTCTCTCCCGCCACGATCCCTGTCGCCGCCGCGGACCCCGCGCTGGCCCCGCCAGCCGTGGCGTCCGCGCCGGCCACGCTAGCCGTGCTTTCCGCGCCGGCCACGCTAGCCGTGGCATCCGCGCCGGCCCCGCCAGCCGTGGCGTCCGCGCCGGCCCCGCCAGCCGTGGCGTCCGCGCCGGCCCCGCCAGCCGTGGCGTCCGCGCCGGCCCCGCCAGCCGTGGTTTCCACGCTGGTCGCGTCCGCCGCGTTCGTGGTCTCCGCGGTCTCCGCGGGGGGCGCGTTCTCCGGTGCGGCTGGCAGGGCGGGCGCGCCCTCCAGCTCCGCTCCATAGGCGTCGCAGCCGAGGACGGGGTACTCGCGCTCGCGGAGCGGCTGCACGTCCGGCGGCGGGGGCGGCTCGGGCTCCGGCGGCCTCACGCGAGGCGTGGAAGACATGACCGTACCGGCGGTCACGGCGCCCATGACGGGCTGCACCAGCGTCTCGATCACGTTGACCCGCGACAGGGCGCGCAGCTCGCGGAGCTCACGCTCGAGCCCCTCCTGGCGGATGAGATCGTCGATGCCGCTCTGCGTCCGGAGGTCCGTGGTCATGCGGCGGAGCTTGGCGACCCAGCTCCCTGCCGTTCGCATCATCGCGGGCAATCGCCGGGGACCGACCACGATGATGCCCACGATGGCGAGCACCATGATTTCGCCGAAGCTGAAGCCGAACACGCGCGCAAGCTAGCGCGCGCGGGAGCAGGGATCCATAGCGACGCTCACCCTGGCCCAGGCGGCGCGCTCGGCCCGACATCGGCCGCACCCGCTGTCGCCCCGGCGCGGGGCGACGCCCGGCGGCCGCCCGGCCGCTGCGCCTCCGCCGAAGGCCGCGCCAGCTGCCCGCACGCCGCGCCGACGTCGCCGCCGCCGGAGTAGCGCACGATCGAGCCGACCCCGGCGGCGGAGAGGACCGCGCGGAACGCGTCGAGCCGCGCCGAGCGCACGAACGGATCGGCTGACGCGCCGCGCTCGTCGTCGCCGCCGGGCGAGGGCAGGGGAGCGTCGGCCGCGCCGATCGCGTTGTAAGGAATGAGGCTGAGCCGGGGAGAGATGCCGTGCTGCGCCGCGAAGCCGCGGACGAGCGCGGCCAGGCACGCTGCGTCCTCGTCGGCGTCGTTCCGATCCGCGAGGAGGGTGTATGCCCACATGGGCGCGTGCCCGGTCGCGCGCGCGTGCTCGCCGACGGCGGCGAGGACCTCCTCGAGCGGGTGTGCGCCGTCGATCGGCATGAGCTGGCGCCGCTTGCCGGGGCGCACCGAGCCGAGCGACAGGCCGAGACGGACCGCGGGGACCTCGGCCGCGAGCCGCCGGATACCGGACGGGAGCCCCGCCGTGCAGACCGTGATGTTGCGCATGTCGATGGCCTGCGCGCTCGGCTCGGAGAGCACCCGGATCGCCTGGATGACCCGATCGGCGTTGGCGAGCGGCTCGCCCATGCCCTGGAACAGCACGCCGTGGACGCGCGCCCCGCCGCCCACGGTGGCGCCGAGATCGCGCCGGATGAGCCGCACCTGCTCGACGATCTCCCAGGCCTCCAGGTTGCGCGTGAGGCCCATGCGCCCGGTGGCGCAGAAGGCGCACGCGAGCGCGCAGCCGACCTGCGAGCTCACGCACGCCGAGTAACGGCCCGGCCTCTCGAGCGGGATGCGCACCGACTCGACCGTCGCGCCGTCCTCGAGGCGGAAGGCGTACTTCACGAACGGATCCTCGGCGCTGGCGCGGCGCTCGACGAGCGCGAGCGTCCTGATCTCGCCCGCCGAGCGTGCCGCCTCGAGCGCGGCGCGCCGTACGGTCGCGGGCGCGCGGGCAGGCAGCTCGCCGAGGCGGTGCGCCAGGGAGACGATGCGGCGCGCGTCGGTGAGGTCGATGCCGCACGCGCCGGCGAGCTCCTCGGGCAGCACGGCCTGGAGCGCGAGGCGGGGGCGGCGTTCGTCCGAGCTGCTTCGAGGGCTGAGATCCACGGCGGATACCGACTAGCGCGCCAGGGCGGCCCAGTCTACCGTCGCTCGCGCATGCTTCGCCGGATCCGCCGGAGGTGGCGCGGGTTCGCGCCGCTCTCGGCGGCGGGGCTCGCCCTCGCGCAGGCCGGCGCGGCGCAGGCGTCGCCGGAGGACGTGCTCGGCTTCGGCGCGCGCGCGAGCGCCATGGGCGCGACCGGCGCCGCGGTCGCGGAGGGCTACGAGGCCGTCCACGCGAACCCGGCGCTCCTGTCGCTGTCGCGCGAGCGCCGGCTCACGCTGGGGCTCGCGGGCGCGGTCTTCGATCTCCGCGCTGGCGACGGGAGGCTGTCGTACGCGCCGCTGCGCGGCAGCGTGATCGGCGCGACGGTGCCGATCCCGTTCGGCGGCTCGCTCGCGGATCGCGTGACGATCGGCCTCGGCTTCTTCGCGCCGTTCGACGTGGTGGTCCGCGGGCGGATCCTCTACCCGGAGACGCCGCAGTTCCCGGTGGCGGATCGCGTCCAATCGGTCGCGGTGCAGGCGGCGCTCGGCGCGCGGGTAGGCCGCGGCGTCCGGGTGGGCGCCGGGTTCGCCGCGCTGGCGGCGCTGTCCGGCGCGGTGACGGTCGCGACAGACGCCTCCGGCCGCGTGGGCACCCTCGTCGAGGACACGCTCGTCGCGAGCTACGGGCCGATCCTCGGCGCGAGCTACGACGTCGGCGCTTACCGCGTCGGGGCCACGTTCCGCGGCGCGCTCGTCGGGCGGTTCAACGTCGTCATCCACGCCGAGGATCTCGGGGGGATCGCCGTGCCGCCGCTCCACATCGCGGGGATCGCGCAGTACGATCCCGCGCAGATCGCGCTCGAGGTGGCGCGCGTGAAGGGCCCGTGGAAGGTGGCGATCGGCGCGACGTACAAGCGCTGGTCGGACTACCCCGGCGCGCTCGAGGCGACGGTGCGCTGCCCGGAGGTCGACCCCGAGACGGGCGAGCCGTTCGCCGGCTCGTGCGCGGCGCCGGCGGTCGAGGGCCCGGGGTACTCGGACACGGTCGTGCCGCGCGCCGGCGTGGAGCGCAGCCTCGCGCTGGGGCCGGGGGCCACGGCGCACGCGCGCGCCGGCGCGTTCTTCGAGCCGTCGCCCGCGCCCGAGCAGGCGGGCGCGTCGAACCTCTACGACAACGCGCGCGTCGCGCTCTCGCTCGGCTACGGGCTCGCCCTCGCCGCGCCGCTGCCTCGGCTCACGCTGGACCTGTTCGGCGAGATCCAGCTGCTCCTGCCGCGCGCGCACCGGAAGCAGGGGGAGGCGCCGGCGGGCGACGTGGAGCGCGGCGCCGGCGCCGTGCGCACGCGGGGGGTCCTCGTCGCGGGCGGGACGACGGTCGGGGTGGCGTTCTGATGCGCCGGCTCTCCTCTGGCGCGGCCGCGCTGCTCTCGCTGGTCGCCGCGGCGCCGGCGCGCGCGCGCGCGCCCGACGCGTACGGCTTCGGCTCGCGCGGCGCCTCGATGGGCGGCGCGCTCGTGGCGGACGCGACCGATTTCTCGGCGAGCTACTACAACCCGGCGGGCCTCGCCGGCGCGTCCGGCCTCGGCCTCTCGATCGGGTACGCCTACGCGTCGAACCGCCTGCGCACGAACGATCGCGACAGCGGCGTGCGCGACGTCCACGGGCTCGCGGGCGGCCTTGTCGCGCCCGGCGAGGTGCTCGGCGTGCCGTTCGCGCTCGGCCTGGCGGCGTTCCTCCCGGACGACGGGCTGTCGCGGATCGAGGCGATGCGCCAGGAGACGCCGCGCTGGGAGCTCTACGACGACCGGCTCTCGATCCTCTTCCTCGCCGCGTGCGTCGCGGTCCGCCCGCTCCCGTTCCTGGAGCTCGGCGGCGGCGTCGCGTTCCTGGCCTCGACGCGGGGCCGCTTTTCGGTCACGGGCCGCGCCGACGCGCTGTCGCCCTACGACTCGGCGCTCCGGCACGAGGTGGACGCCGATCTCACGTCGATCCGCGCCCCGCACCTCGGCGCCCGGGTGCGCGCCGGAGATCTCGGCTTCGTCGGCGTCGCCTACCGTGGGGAGGCGAAGCTCCCCCTCGCGATCGACGCGCGCCTGCAGGGGGTCGTCGACTTTGCGGGCATCGAGGTGCCGCTGCTGTACGAGCTCGAGTCGCGCACCGTCGACGCGTTCGTGCCGCGGCAGGTCGTGGTGGGGGCGAGCTTCCAGCGGATCCGCGGCCTGCGCGTGAACCTGGACCTGACGTGGGTGAACTGGTCGGCCTACGAGAGCCCGGTGGCGAGGACGCGGGCGCACCTCGAGGCGGCGCCTCCGCCGGAGGTGCCGATCGACCTGCCCGACGATCCGAGGCCGACGGCCGTGGTGCCGCTCCGGTTCGCCGATCGGGTCGTGCCGAGGCTGGGCGTCGAGTACGTCGTCCCGGCGGCGGGGGGTCTGCGCAAGGTGGCGGGGCAGGGCGAGCGCCGCGCGATCGAGATCCCGCTCCGCGCGGGCTACGTCTACGAGAGGTCCCCGGTGCCGCCGCAGGAGGGCGTGACGAACTATATCGACGCGGACCGGCACACGATGTCGCTGGGGGCGGGCGTCGTCCTGAACCGGCCGCTGGAGGAGCTGCCAGGGTCGCTCCGGATCGATCTGCACGGGCAGCTGTCGGTGCTGCCGGAGGTGGTGATCGAGAAGGACAACCCGGCGGATTTCGTGGGGGATTACCGGGCGGGCGGGACGATGCTGAACCTGGGGGCGACGGTGACGGCGGCGTTTTGACCCCGTCACGAGGACTCGAGCGAGAGAAGTCTGCGATGGAGGTACTCCATCGGGTCCTCACCCAGCGTGTCCACTTCATCCAGTATCCAATCGTGCCGAAAGAGGGTGCCCTCGGAATTCATGTAGAGCGTTGCTTCGACGTCGCTGCCGACGGGAATGAGCGGCTCGCCGTGGAAGCGTATGCGCGGCCATTCGGTGCCGTCCTCGAGCGTGGCGCTGTCCTTTGCCCATAGCGCGTGGTCCTGGGCCTCTCTCTCGAATGCGAGCAATTGGAATGCACCGAAGGACAGCGACGCGGCCCCCTCGCGCAGGGGACATAGGGGCCCTCCGAGCCGGAGCTCGAGCGCATGCACCATCGAGGTCGACGGCAGTCCATGGCGCGCGAGCAGCGCGTCGAGCTCCTCGACATGGCACGTGCGCCGCAGATCACGCCGAAACCCAAGTCGGATCAGTCGTGTCGTATCCTCATCTGGCAGACCTTCGACCCAAGGCGCTACGTGCTCGACGGCGCGCCCGCTCGGCCAGTCCGTCTCGCTGATCCGATACCCATCGATAGTGCAGACCGAGCGCGCCGCCACCGACGAAGCGGCCTACAATGACGACCGTCCCGCTGTCTCCGGGGAGCGTCGCCTGCGCGGCGCCCGTGGCCACGGTCCCGAAGCACGTGTCCGACAGCTCGAGCAGATAAGGGGACTCCACGGATCCTCCCTCGCCGAGCGAATGAAGAGCGCGCTCCCATGCGACAACGATCTCGGAGCAAGGAACGCCGCGCTCTTCGAGGAACCCGCGGAGCAGCGGCTCGTTCCACGAGCGGCTGAATTTGGCATGGTGCTGGATCCAGGAGAGGAGCGAAGAGGGGAATTCTTTTAGAGCACCGATCATGTTGGAGTCCCGAGGAAATCAACAGAAGGGAAGAGAAACCGCAAGGGCGCAAGGGGCGCAAGCGAAGGCAAGAAAATATCTCGTCTCTGGTCCCTTGCGCCCCTTGCGCCCTTGCGGTTTCTCTCTTTCCTGCATTCTTTGCCCTTGGAGCTCGCTTCCTGGCAGATCGGTCGGGCCTCGCAACCCATTGAATTCAGGCAACTTTCATCCTCGACTGGAGCCCCCGCCGACGTGCTCCTGCCGCGCCCGTGCGATGGATTCGGACTGCCGCCCCCGCTGCCCGGACCGCAGGAGCCGGCGCTCTTGCCGCCGCCCTGCGCCGCCTCGCCGCCACCACCCCCGTTCGCGCCTTGCCCGGCTCCACGCCCCCGACCTCCGCGCCCCCCACCGCCACCCCCACCGCCACCTCCGCCCAGGATCCACGTGCCGGGGTTCATGCCAGGTATCGCAGGGATGTTCGGAACCGGAGCCGTGCGCGCCATGGCGCCATGGTTTCCAGCAGGCGCGTGCAGTCAACCTCTCGGTGTGCGGGGAGGTGGCAGCCACCAGCGTAGGATGCCGTCGTGATAGACTCGGCACACACGTAGTGTCATTTCGCACGCAGATCTGTAAACGTTGGGGCACACGTAGTGTCATTTCGCATGCAGATCTGTAAACGTTGGGGCACACGTAGTGTCATTTCGCATGCAGATCTGTAAACGTCGGTACACACGTAGTGTCACAGGCCATCCAGGGTCTGGATTGCGCCAGGCGCTGCCCCTGTCGCTCCCGTCGTCGGAGCGCGCGCTCGCCCTCGCGGCCCTGGGGGTGCTCGCCTCCTGCGCGACGCTCCCGTCGGAGGGCGACGAGGGCAGCCTGCCGAACGCCCACGCCGGACCGTTCCGGGAGATCGCGGGGGAAGAGCTCGGCAACGCGCGGACGGCCCCGCACGTCATGGAGGACGACGAGCGCTCCGTGCGGGACGCCTCCGTCGTCGATCTCGACGGCGACCCCTCGACGCTCGCCGCCGCCGGCTTCTTCGCCGCCACGCTCCACCCCGAGGACGCCGCGCCAGACCCCCTCGCTCCGCCGAACGCCATCGTGCGTTACGACGCCGCGGACGGCCGCTCGTTCGAGCGATCGTCCGCGACGGTCCTCGCGCCGGAGCTGCCTTGGGAGGGCGGCACGGTGGCGGCCCCCTCGGCGCTGCTCGTGCGCGACGAGATCTGGCTCTACTACGCGGCGGCGGGCGGCATCGGGCTCGCGCGCAGCGCCGATGGGCTCGCCTTCGCGCGCGAACCGGCGCCCGTGCTCACGCCGGGCGCCGACGGCGACGGCTGGGAGCGCGGCGCGGTCCCGAGGAGCCCCGGTGTGGTCCGCCTGCCCGACGGCTCGCTGCGCATGTTCTACGAGGTCGCCGGCGAGGCGGGCGCCTCGTCCCTGGGCGAGGCGCGCAGCGACGACGGCCTCGTCTGGGAGCGCATCGGAGGCGGTCCGGTGCTCGCGCCGGCGTCCGTCGTCGGCGCCGGTGCGCCGGAGGGCGCCGGTGCGCCGGAGGGGGAGGGCGAGCCCTTCGACAGCGCGGCCGTCTCCGATCCCGCCCCGGCGCTCGCCGTCTCCGCCACGGGCCGACCGCTCCTTCGCGTCTACTACGCCGGAAGGGACAGCGCAGGGCGCTCGGCCATCGGCCTGGCCGCCCGCCTGGGCTACGACGGCCCGCTCCAGCGCGCCGTCGCGCCGGTGTTCGGCGCGTCGTCCGCGCTCTCGCCGCGCGCGCCCTCGGCGGCGATCTACCCCGGGTTCTCGCTGCTGTTCGTCACGCAGGCGGCCGGGGCGCGCGACGGCCAGGGCTACCCCGTGGTCGCCGCCGGCGTCGCGCCCGCCGACGCCGCGCTCCCGCCCCCCACGCGGTGAGCACGACCACGCGTTGAGCACGAGAGGCGCGCGCTCCTGGCCCGATGCCGTGCCGGAGCCGTCGACCCTCGAAGCGAGGCCTCCGGCGATCCGACGGCCAAGCGATGGGCAGGGGCCGCGATGGGCAGGGGCCGCGATGGGCAGGGGCCGCGCGCGAGGCCCCTCTTGCGAGAGCCTCGAAAGAGCTGGAAACTTAGGGCTCGGACGCCCAAGACGGAGCATAGAGAACACGAGCCTGACGAGCTCTCGCCCAAGAGACGAAAATGGCACTCAAAAGCGCGATCATCGGCCACACGACGCAGACAACCAGCAGGATCCTGGCCGTCTTCGAGAGGCCCAAGGCGAAGGCGAGGTTGGCGTTCGTGGATGACAACGGCGTTCACACGCTCGACGCGCCGATCACCAGCGCACCTCCGTACGGGCTCGCCACGTTCGAGCTGACGGGGCTGAGCGGCGAGAGGATCCGTTACGGCATCGTCGAGCACGACGCGGGAGATCCGCTCCCCACACCATCGGACAACCTGAGCATCAACTGCTCCTCCTTCCGCACCATCGCGAACGGGCCGATCCGGATCGGCCTCGTGAGCTGCAACGACATCGACAACCACGAGTTTCCCAAGGAGAGGCGCGGGGCGATGTGGCGCGCGCTCAGGGCGCTCGTCGACGAAGGCAAGGTGGACCTCCTCGTCCACGCCGGAGATCAGATTTACGGCGACGGCGACCCCACAGGGTGGTCGCCCTCGGAGGGACGGACCGCCGCGTACCGCAGGCACTACGCGCAGACGTGGTCGCACCCCGACGTGGCGGCGGTCCTCGGTAGCTGCCCGAACGTCATGATGTGGGACGACCACGAGATCTACGATGGCTGGGGGTCGAACAACAACGACGGCACGCCCCAGGCCGTGGAGCGCTACAGGGCTGCGGAGCAGGCCTTCAAAGAGTTTCAAATGGCGCTGAGCCCAAAGGACCGCCTCAGCAGCTCGGGGTTCGGCTGGATCGCGAAGTATGGAGACATGGCCATCCTCGCGGTCGATGGGCGGTCGCAGCGCTCGTGGAAGAACGGGACGATCCTGGGCAAGCAACAGCTCGACGACCTGGAGATCAAGCTCAACCAGCTCGCCAAGCTCGAGCTCAGGCACCTCCTTGTCGTGGTCGGCACGCCCGTCGTCTACGTGCCGCTCGCGGCCGCCGAGACGCTCACGAGCGTGTTCGCCAAGGCCGCTGTCGACGACATCCGCGACGGCTGGGCAGCCTCCAACAACCAGAACGAGTGCAGGCGCTTCCTGATGTCCCTCATGAATTTCGCTGGCTTCAGCCCTGGCACCCAGGTGACGCTCCTGGGCGGCGACATCCACGTGGGCACCATGGCGCATATCGACACGATCCTCGGGTTCGGGCAGCCTCGCTCGCGACCGCGCATCTATCAGGTGACCGCATCCGGCATCGCGCGACCCGCCCCCAAGGGGATACTCGCCATGGTCCTCTCGCTGTTGACCAACGGCGGGAGTCAGAACCTGTTCAACGGCGACATCAAGGGATTCCTCCGGGAGATCTCGGGGTCCGAGCACAAGTACTGCGTCACGCAACGCAACTTTGCGATCCTGGATCCGAGCGACGGCGGAGCAGACTGGGACAAGAACAACAACCTGGTGGTCCGCTTCCACGTGGAGAGGGACAACGGCACCGTCGGGGTCCTCGAACAGGTCCTCCCGAGGGTGCACACGTAGGCGGCACGCCACGCGCGACGAGCGGGCGGCACCGACCGGCCCGCGGTCACACGAGGTGACGGCGGGTGGTCGTGAGCATTTCCTGCACGCCTGTCAAACGGGCGGCCGCTCGTTGCCGCCTTGCCCGCCTTGCTCAGAGATGGTGTCTCTCCTTGCCACGGCAGTCGTCGCGGCGTGGCACGGCCGATGCTCCGGCGCTCGCGTTCGTCGCGGGGGTGCACGCAGCGCCGGCACCGGACCGGAGGCACAATGAACACGAGAACGCCGTCCCTTCTCTTCGCCGTCGCCCTCTCGCTGGTCGCCTGCAAGAAGGAGCCTCCCTCGCGCTGGGACGAGGCGGCGACCAAGGCACCCGCGCCTGCCGTGAGCGCCGCCTCCGACATCAAGCCAGGATCCGCGTTCAATGCGCTCTTCCCCTCGGAGGGGACCGAGGGGATGAGCCGCGTCTTCACCGCGGAGAAGCCTGGCTACGCGGAGGCCAAGCTGCGGAAGGACGGCGGCGACGTGGCCGTCCTATCCATCTCCGACACGGCGGGCGATCCCCAGGCCGTCGCCAAGTTCGCGAACGCTACGGATCACCTCGCCGGCATGCCGGTCGTGACCGTCGGGAAGAACCAATCCGCGCTCCTCGTCAAGGATCGTTATCAGGTAAAGGTGTCATCCCAGACCCTGGACCCCGAGGCGCGCAAAGCGTGGCTGAAGCGATTTGACCTGAATGGTCTCGCGAGCCTCTGAAAGGCCCCCCATGACGCGCGAATCGATTCACTCCATCCTCGAAGGCCTCCCGAAGTCGAATATGACCACGCGGCTGCTGGGGGCGCTCGACTACATCGTGCCGGGCGAGTGGCAGAACGTCACGAGCTTCGAGGAGATGATCAAGCTCGTCACCGGCGAGGAGGACCAGGGCCTCATCCAGCAGGTCGGCGAGCGCGCGATCGCCCTCTACGCGGGCTCGGAGCAGGGGTACCAGCGCGCGGTCCGCATCTTCCGGCTGGTCGACGACACGGGCGGCCTCGCCGGCGTGGCGACGATCGCACGCAAGATCGGCGATGCGTCGGAGTTCTTCTCCTTCCTGTCGAAGATCACGCCCAAGGCCGACACCACCCAGGCCATCGACGCGGGCGTGAAGCTCGTCGCCGAGCTCGCGGCGTTCTGCTCGATCAACGGGCTGCCGGGCGACAGCATCGGCGACTTTGCCGCCTCGCTCGCCAGCTACGAGAAGGACGACGCGATGCGCCTCGCCGCCTGGATCGTGTGCGACGGCATGATACCGCTCGGCCCCGACTTCCTCTCGCGGGTGCTGGACTCCGTTTCGAGCGCGACGAATGAGCAGCTCGGCCAGCAGAGCCGCTTTGCGCGCCTCCTCGGATACCTGCCGGGCGGGAGCGTCGATGCCAAGCGCGAGATCATGAAGGAGAGCCTCGGCGCGTCGCAAACGGCGATCGCCGGGTTCATCGCGAAGAGGGGCATCGAGCGGCAGGGCGCGCTCGAGCGGATCAGCGGACACCTCGGCGCGGTCGGCGGCAAGCTCGATTGCCTCGCCGCGGCGATCGATCTCGCCACCAATTACTTCGAGCACACCGGCATCCAATCCGTGGCTCGGCGGGTGATCTCGCGGGCCTACGGGGAGATCTGACGGGCGGGCGCGGGCCGCGCTGCAGGCCGGCGCCGGCACCCTGCTTCCGCGTACCGCGGGTCAGAAATCCTGCCAGGAAAGCCGGTCGAACCTTACGTGATCCGCGTCCGCCGCGACGTGGGCCTGCGCTCGGGCGGCGATCATCCGCACCGTCGTGCCGCCCCTGCCGTGATCCGCGAAGAGCAGCTCCGCGGCGTCCAGCTGCGCGTCCTTCGTACCCTTGGCCATGGGCTCCGTCCCGGATCGTAGCACACCGCCGTCGATTGAAACAGTTGTTTGATTTGGTTGCCCGAGACTCAAACAGGTGTCTGACTCCGACCGCTGGCGCCGCCCGCGGGTCCCCTGCGGCGCACGGAGGCGAAGTTGGTCGACTACCCGATCGGTTACCGGTCCTTTCACCGCGACGTGGCGCTCAACTACCAGCTCAACCGCTGGCTCCCGGTGATGGAGGAGGCGGAGGTCACGAAGCTCGCCGGGGAGGTGAGCTCCGCGGCCGACTTCAGCCGCGCGATGCGCACGCTCGCCGAGCGCACCGCGGCGGAGGGCCGGCACCTCCACGCCTCGAGCTACTTCCGCGCGGCGGAGTTCTACTTGCCCTTCGGCGATCCGGAGAAGGGTCGCTGCTACGACGCCTATCGGGAGCACTTCGATCGCGTGGCCGCGGCGCTGCCGCTGGAGCGGCGCGACGTCCCGTTCCGGGGCGGGGTCCTCCCCGCCGTGCGCTTCGCCGCGCGCGGGCCGGCGCGGGACACGATCGTGCTCCACGGCGGCTTCGACTCCTACATGGAGGAGTTCTTCTTCTGGGGGCCGGATCTCGCGGCCCAGGGCTTCGACGTGGTCATGTTCGAGGGGCCGGGCCAGGGCGCGGCGCTGCGCCGGCACGGCCTCACCATGAGTCCGGCCTGGGAGGAGCCGGTGGCGGCGGTGCTCGACCACCTCTCCATCGAGCGCGCGAGCCTGATCGGGCTCTCGCTGGGCGGCTGCCTGGGGATCCGCGCGGCGGCCCACGAGCCGAGGATCGAGCGCGTTGTCGCCTGGAACATCCTCTTCGACTTCTACGACTGCTTCGCCGCCCGCATGCCCCCGGCGCTGGCCCGCGCCCTCGCCGAGAAGAGCGACGCCGGGGACGACGACGCCGTGAACGCGACGCTCGCATCGCTGGCGAGCGCGGGCCCGGAGGTGGCGTGGGCCCTTGCGCACGGGCAGCACATCAGCGGCTCGCGGACGCCGGCGGACTTCGTGCGCTGGCTGCGCGCCATGAACACCCGCGCGGCCTCGCCGCGCGTGCGGCAGGACGTGCTCCTCCTGGCCGGAACCGCCGACCACATCGTGCCCCTCCACCAGCTCACGCAGCAGATGGAGGCGCTCACGGGCGCGCGGTCGGTGACGGCCCGCATCTTCACGGCCGCCGACCACGCGGCGAGCCACTGCCAGGTGGGGAACCTGCCGCTCGCGCACGAGGTGATCGCGCGGTTCCTCGACCTCCAGCTCCGCCCCCGCGACGAGCAGCGCTGACGGCGGGCGCGCTCGGGTCTCCCAGTCCGCGTCCCCTGGCGAAGACGTGGAAGCGGCCGTCGCCGCCGCGCGGGCTTGGATCATCGGGCGCTGGACGTCACGTCGCGGGCGGCCTGCTTCTAATAAGGAAAATCAGTTTCGAGTGACCCACGGCACGCGCGTACACGACTGTCAAGCGAATTCCGGTTCTGTCTCGGGTGTGCGTCGCTGGTGGGCCCGGGGACGGAGCGCGCTGGGCTCTCGCTTCTGCGTTGACATCCTGCGTGACGGGTGCAACGTGTCGCCCCGCCATCGGTGCTCGTCCGGCCAACACCTGGCGAGCTGAAAAGGGAACCCGGTGAGAATCCGGGGCTGCCCCCGCAGCGGTGAACGGGAACGACCATCACCAACAAGCACTGGGACGCACCCGAGCGGCCTGGGAAGCGGTGATCAGTAGGAGAGCGGCCGGCGACGGCCGCAGCGCCCGTGAGCCCGAAGACCTGCCGAAGGTGCGCGCGCCGGTGGTCTGGCGCGCGCTGACCTGAGCCTTCGAGGGGAAGGCGCGCAGGCTCTGGACCACCTCGCTCGCGCGCGGTGCCGCAGCCGTCACGCAGCCCCCTCGCTTCGGCTCTCAGCTCACCCGGAGCAGCGCTGGGTCGACGCGGGCAGGCGGCGTGTGAATGGTGGATTCCTCTGATCGTCGGTCGCATGGCCGCCGGAGCGCCGGCGCGGCGTGCGGGCTCGCGCTCGCGGTCGGCTGCGCCGTGGCAGGCCTGCGGGCCGCCCGCGCCGACGAGCTGCGCGGGCCGGAACCGGAAGGAGCGCAGGCAGGCGATCGCGCTGCCGCTCCGCCGCTGGAGGTGCGCGTCGAGGGGGACCGCGTGCGCGCGCCCGCGCCGCCCAAGGACAGGTCCGTCGCGGGGTCGGTGCTGAGCCGCGATCGCCTCACCGGCGCGGGGCTCGGGGCGGCGGACGTGCTCCGCACGCAGCCGGGCGTCCACGTGACCGAGACGGGCGGCTTCGGCGGGCCGGCGACCGCCGCCCTCCGGGGAGCGACCGCCACGCAGACGCCGGTGTACCTCGCCGGCGTTCGCCTGAACGACGACGTCGTGGGGACGGCGGATCTCTCGCTCGTGCCCCTCTGGCTCATCGAGCGCGTCGAGATCTACCGCGGCAACGCGCCCGTCGAGGCCGACCGCCTCGGCCCTGGCGGCGCGATCTTCTTCGAGCCGCGGCGGCCTTCCCGGACGACGGCCGGCGTGGGCGCGATGGCGGGCTCGTTCGGCGCGCGGCGCGGGTGGGCGTTCGCCGGCGCCAGCGCGGGCCCGGTGAGCGCGATCGTCGGGGTGAGCGCGGAGGCCGCCGAGAACCGCTACGCGTTCGCCAACGATCGCGGGACGCTCTTCGACGCGAGCGACGACACCCTGGAGCGCCGGCAGAACGCCGACGTGCGCACGATCGACGCCTGGGCGCTCGCGCGCGTCGAGCTCGGGGGCGGCGCGAGCGTCGACGTGATCGCGAACGGCACCGATCGCGAGCAGGGCATGCCGAGGCTCGCGCTCCTGCCGTCCCGGAGGGCGCGGGGGGAGTCGCGGCGCGCGCTCGCGTCCGTCGTGGCGCGGGTGCCCTTCGGCGGCGAGGCGCAGCACACGCTCGAGGCGCGCACCTCGTTCATCGACGCGCGCTCGGAGGTGCACGATCCCCTCTTCGAGCTCGCGCTCCTCACGCCGGAGCTCCGCCTCGCGGGCCGCCGCCTCGAGCAGACGCTCGGGGCGACGCTCGCCTTCGCCGACCGCCTCCGGGTGCGGCCCGTGGTCTCGGTCGCGCGCGAGGGCATCTCGCGCGCGCCGGACGATGTCCCGCTCGCGCGCGCGCGGCGCTCGTTCGCGCGCGGCGCCGTCAGCGCGGAGGCGCGCCTCGGCGAGGGGCTCGCGCTGCACGCCCTCGCGAGCGGAGAGTGCCACGCCACCGGCGCGGACCGGGAGCGCGCCTGCGACGTGCTGGTCCCGACCGGCCGCCTCGGCGTGGAGGCGGGGAGCGACCGGCTCCGGTTCCTCGCGACCGTGGGCCGCTACGTTCGCGTCCCGACGCTCGGCGAGGTGTACGGCGTCTCGGGCGTCGTCCACGGCAACGTGGAGCTCGAGCCGGAGTCCGGCGCGACGATCGAGGCCGGGATCCGGGCGCAGACGGGGCGCGGCGCCGTTGTGCGCGGCGCCTTCATCGACGTGTTCGCGTTCGGGAGCGCGGTGTCCGGGCTCGTCGCGTACGCGCGCTCCGGCCAGGGGTACGTGACCCCGTACAACGTCGGCCGCGCCCGCGTCGTGGGCGCGGAGCTCCTGGCCGGGGTCGAGGTGACCCCGTTCCTCCGCGCGGAGATCGCCGCGACGGCGCTCGATCCGCGGGACACGACGCCCGGGCGGACGATCAGGAACGACGTCCTCCCGTTCCGATCGCGCCTCGTCGTCGCGCCGCGCCTGCACGCCGAGTGGAAGCGCCCGGACGGCGCCGTGCTCTCGGGCGCGTCCGGCGAGCTCCGGGCCGTGTACCAGTCGAGCCGGTACGCCGACCCCGCCGGCCTCGGCGTGATCGCGGAGCAGGCGACCGTCGACGTCGACGCGGAGGCGATGTGGCTCGGCGGGCACCTCGCGGTGAGGGGTCGCGTCGCGGACCTGCTGGACGCGCGGCGTACGGATGCCGTCGGGTTTCCGCTCCCAGGACGGAGCGTGTTTTTCACACTGGAGTCAACATGGTGAAGGTCAGTCTATTTGCGATCGCGATCTCGATTCCGCTCCTCGGGTGCAACGTGGATTCGCCGCCGCCGTCGACGGGCGGCGTCCCCGGCGATGGTCCGGGCGCGTGTGAGAGCGGCGTCGTCATCGTGACGAGCGACTACGAGTCGACGAACATCGTGGTGTCGGAGCTCGACGGGACCACCCTGTCTCCCTCCTTCGTGTCGAGCGGCGCGGCGAAGCCGGGGCTCAGCCTCGCGCTGTCCGGCGACGTGGACGTCCCGGGGGCTGCGCCGGCGTCCGGCCGCGTCGTCCTGCTCGATCGGTTCGGCACGAACGTGATCACCTGGATGGATCTCGAGACCGCCGAGGTCCTCGCGCAGCTCCCGGTCGGGCAGGGGTTCGAGTCGAACCCTCAGGACTACATCGAGGTGGGCGCGGACCGCGCGCTCGTGTCGCGCTACGGGAGCAATCCGAGCCCGGGTGCGGAGCCGTTCGACGAGGGCGGCGATCTCCTGATCGTCGACATGAAGGACTACTCGATCGCGGGGCGCATCGCCCTGCCGGAGGAAGAAGAGGGGCTCCTGCCGCGCCCGTCGGGGATGGCGCGCGTCGGCGACGACGTGGTCGTGGCGCTCGGCCGGCTCGCCGCGGACCTCTCGACCGTGGGTGAAGGGCGCCTCGTGGGCGTCTCGCCGAAGGAGAGCGCCGTCGCGTGGACGGTCGACCTCCAGGGGCTCTACGGCTGCGGCCGTGTCGCCGTGTCGCCCTCGGGAGAGCGGCTGGCCGTCGCCTGCTCGAGCCGCTTCAACGCTGAAACGATGGAGTACGATCCGGCGACGAGCGATATCGTGATCTTCGACGCGCGCACGTCGCCGCCGGAGGAGCTCAAGCGGCTCGGCGTGGGCACGGCGCTCGGCGCCGCGGTCCAGCCCTCGCTCGACTTCGCCTCCGAGGACGTCCTCCTCGCGACGGCCTTCGCGGGCGGCGCGGCCGCCGGGGACCGCGCCTTCTCCGTGAGCATCGCCACGGGCGAGGTCACGCCGCTCGCCGAGGCGACCCAATCGTACGCCTTCGGCGGCGTGCATTGCTCGCCCGGCTGCGGCGACGTGTGCCTGCTGAGCGACGCGGAGAAGAACAAGCTTCGGCGCTGGAAGGTGACCGCGAACGGCGCGCTCGAGCCGCTGGAGGACGCGACCGTCGACACCGAGATCGGGCTCCCGCCGCGAGGGATCGGCGGGCTCTGATCGGCCCCTGCGGGCGGTACGTCGATCGACGTCAGAACGAGGCGTCGAGCACGACCTCCCCGGAGACGCCGACCTGATACGCGGAGACGCGGCGCTCGAAGAAGTTCGTGACCTCCTGGACGTCCTGCAGATCCATGAAGGAGAACGGGTTCTTCGCCCCGTAGCGCCTCTGCATGCCGAGCGTGGCGAGCCGCTGGTCGGCGCAGAACTCGAGGTAGCGGCGCACGTCGCGCGCCGACATGCCCGCCACGCCGGCGCCGAGGAGATCCTCGGCGAACCGGGCCTCGCAGGCGATCGCCTCATCCATCATGTCGAGGATCGACCGCGAGAGGCCTGCGTCGAAGAGCTCGGGCTCCTCGCGCCGCACCGTGTTCACGACCTCGAAGGCGAAGCGCATGTGCGCGCTCTCGTCGCGGAAGACCCAGCTCGTCCCGGCGGCGAGCCCATGGAGCAGGCCGCGCGAGCGCAGGAAGTACACGTACGCGAACGCGCCGAAGAAGAAGAGCCCCTCGACGCAGGCGGCGAAGCAGATGAGGTTCAGGAGGAACCGCCGCCGCTCGGCGCGCGAGTCCAGCCGCCCGAGCGATTCGATGGAATCGAGCCACTTCATGCAGAAATCGGCCTTCTGCCGGATCGAGGGGATGTTCTCGACGGCCGCGAAGGCGCGGTGACGGTCCTCCGGATCGGGGATGTACGTGTCGAGGAGCGTCAGATAGAACTGGACGTGGAGCGCCTCTTCGTAGAGCTGCCGAGACAGGTACATCCGCGCCTCCGGGGCGTTGATGTGCCTGTACAGGTTGAGCACCAGGTTGTTCGCCACGATGGAGTCTCCCGTGGCGAAGAACGCGACGAGGCGCTGCACGAGGTGCCGCTCGGCGTCCGTCATCCTCCGCAGGTCGCCCACGTCCGTGGAGAAGTCGACCTCCTCCACGGTCCACGTGTTCTTGATGGCGGCGCGGTACATCTCGAAGAAGGCCGGATAGGCCATCGGGCGCAGCGTGAGGCACTGGCCCGGATCCAGGAGGCGCGCGGGGCGGCTGACGCGGCTCACTGGCAAGCCTCGCACGCTTCGGGGTTCTCGAGCGCGCAGGCAACGTCCGCGGCCGCCTTCGCCGGCGGCGCGGTCACCCAGCCGCCCTGGCGGCGCGGCCCGGCGTCGCCCTCGGGCGCGCGGTCGGGCGCCGCCTCCACCGTGGCCTTGGCGATGCGCGTCGCGGGGCGCGATCGCAGGTAATAGGTCGTCTTGAGCCCCTTCTTCCACGCGTGGAAGTACATGCTCGAGAGCTGACCGATGGTGGGGTTCTCGACGAAGAGGTTCAGCGACTGGCTCTGATCGATGAAGGCGCCGCGATCCGCGGCCATGTCGATGAGCGAGCGCATCGGGATCTCCCACGCCGTCCGGTACACGGCGCGCAGCTCCTCCGGCAGCTCGTCCATGCCCTGGACCGAGCCCTCCGCGAGCTTGAGCCGGGCGCGCGCCGCGTCGTTCCAGGCGCCGAGCCGCTTGAGCTCCACGACCAGGTAGCGGTTCATCTGCAGGAAGTCCCCCGAGAGCGTCTCGCGCTTGAAGAGGTTGGACACCTGCGGCTCGATGCACTCGTAGCAGCCAGCGATCGACGCGATGGTGGCCGTCGGCGCGATGGCGACGAGCAGCGAGTTCCTGAGCCCCTCGGCCTGGACGCGCGCGCGGAGCGCGTCCCAGCGCGCCGTGTCCTCCGGGACGGCGTCCCACGCGTCGAACTGGAGCTCTCCGCGCGCGGCGCGCGTCTCGTCGAACGCCGGGTGTCGCCCCTTCTCCGCCGCGAGGTCCGCGGAGGTCGAGAGCGCGTGATAATATACCTCTTCCGAGATCCGCCTGGAGAGGTCCCGCGCGGCCGGGGCGTCGAAGGGCAGGCGCATCTGGAAGAACACGTCTTGCAGGCCCATGAGCCCGAGCCCGACAGGCCGCCAGCGGAGGTTCGATCGCCTCGTCGAGGCGATGGGGTAGTAGTTGAGGTCGATGACGCGATCGAGCTGCCGGACCGCGGTCTGCACCGTGCGCGCGAGCTTCTCGAAGTCGAAGCCGACCACGCAGCCTTCCCGCGCGATCGTGTGGCGAGCGAGGTTGATCGAGCCCAGGTTGCAGACGGCCGCCTCCTCGTTCGAGGTCACCTCCAGGATCTCGGTGCAGAGGTTCGAGAGGTGGACGACCCGTCCCGGCAGCGCCGTCTGGTTGCAGGCGCGGTTCGACTTGTCCTTGAACGTCATCCAGCCGTTGCCCGTCTGCGCGAGCGTGCGCATCATCCGCGCGTAGAGCTCGCGGGCCTTCATCGTCTTCTTCGCGATGCCCGCCTGCTCGGCCTCGACGTAGCGACGATCGAACTCCTCGCCGTAGAGATCGGGGAGATCGCGCACGTCCTTCGGGTCGAACAGGCTCCATTCGCCGTCGGCCTCGACCCGCCTCATGAAGAGGTCCGGGACCCAGCTCGCGAGGTTCAGGTTGTGCGTGCGCGCGGCCTCGTCGCCGGTGTTGTCGCGCAGCGAGAGGAACTCCTCGACGTCGGCGTGCCACGGCTCGAGGTAGACGCAGCAGGCGCCCTTGCGCTTGCCGCCCTGGTTCACGGCCGCCACGGACGCGTCGAGCGTCTTGAGCCACGGCACGATCCCGCTGGAGTGCCCGTTCGTGCTCTCGATGAGCGAGCCGCGCGACCGCACCCGGTGGTAGGCGAGCCCGATGCCGCCCGAGAACTTCGAGAGCATCGCGACGTCGGTGTAGCGCTGGTAGATGGTCTCGAGGTGATCCTCCGGCGAGTCGAGCAGAAAGCAGCTCGAGAGCTGCTCGTGGCTCGTCCCGGCGTTGAACATCGTGGGTGAGCTCGGCAGGTAGTCGAGCGACGAGAAGAGCCGGTAGAGCTCGATGGCCTGCGCCGCCGTCTCGGACAGCGCGCACGCGATGCGCAGAAAGAACTGCTGCGGCGTCTCGATGACGAGGCGCGCCTCGGGGTGCTTGAGGAGATAGCGGTCGTAGAGGGTCCGCAGGCCGAAGTACTCGAGCTCGTGGTCGCGCCCCGGTTCGATGGCGTCGTTCAGCTTGCGGGCGTTCTGCGCCACGAAGGCGTGGAGCCGATCGTTGATGAGGCCCAGCCGCCGACCCACGGCGATGGACTGCGAGAAGGCGTGGATCTCCTGATTGCGGACCTCCTTGTCGATGGTCGTGGCGAGCAGGCGCGCCGCGAGCTTCGCGTACTGGGGCTCATCCGCGATGAGCGACGCCGCGGTCTGGATCGAGAGCTGATCGAGCTCGCGCGTCGTCGCGCCGTCGTAGAGGCCGCTGATGGTCTTCGTCGCGACGCGGAGCGCGTCCACGTCGGACAGGCCGGCGCAAGAGCGGCTCACGGCCCGGACGATCTTGTTGACATCGACAGGCTCGCTCGCCCCGCTCCGCTTCTTCACCCGCATCGTCGTGTGCGGGAGCGTCTCCTCCGCGCCGGCGCTCCTCAGGGCGGGCGCGTGGAGCGCGCGCAGCGGCGCCGCGCCGTTGCTCTTCACCAACGGTTCGTTCAGCATGGCATCCTCCTCGTGCTCGTTCCGAGCGGTCCCGGACCGCTCGCGTCCATGCCGCGAGAGCGAAGAGGCCAGCCGATGCGCACGCGTGCGCCAGGCTCGTTGGAGGAGCCCTCGGACCGACCGCTCGCCCCCGCGGGCGAAAGGAAGACAACGCGGGAGGGGGTCGGAACCGGGACAAGCGCGAGAGTCTGCGCCAGCTCGGACCTACCCGCCTCCCTCGAGGCTTCCAGGTCAAACCCGCGCGGGATGTCTCCCCGACGCAGGATGTTGGCAGGTCTTCGGACTTGCGAGCGCTCCGGCTCTCGCCGGCTTCCTACGGTCCACCGCTTCCCAGCCCGAGGGCCAGTGCGCGTCGTGGAGATCGTTCTCGCTTACCGCTGCGGGGCAGCCCCGGATTCACACCGGGTTCCCTTTTGAGCCCCGGGCCGAGCCCGAGGCACCAACATGGGGCACTACATATGGTGGTGCGGTGAGCCGGTCAAGCGAGATGTTGTGGGGGAGCTCGTTGGCGTGGTCGCGTGGTCGCGTCGTCAAACGCTGGCGGTGCGCTCCGCGGCGGGCCACAACCCGGGTGTATGCCGCTCAGCGAAGCGCGCTCGGCCGATCCGCTCGACGACCTCGTCGCGCTCCTGCGCGGCAGGCGGATCGTGGCGCTGACGGGCGCGGGGTGCAGCACCGAGTCCGGCATTCCGGACTATCGAGGGCCCGAGACGCGGCGCCGCGCGCGGAACCCGATCCAGGGGCGGGAGTTCTCCCGCTCGGCCGAGATCCGGCAGCGCTACTGGGCGCGCGCCGTGATCGGCTGGGAGCGGTTCTCCAGGGCCGAGCCCAACCCTGCCCACCGCGCCCTCGCGCGGCTCGAGCACGGCGGGCCGCTCGATGGCCTCATCACGCAGAACGTCGACGGCCTGCACCAGGCCGCGGGCAGCCGCCGCGTCATCGAGCTGCACGGGACGCTCTCGGAGGTCGCCTGCCTCGAGTGCGGCGCGATGGAGCCGCGCGCGGCCGTCCAGGAGCGGCTCCTCGCGCAGAACCCCGGCTGGCTGCGCCTCGCGGCCGACCTCGCCCCCGACGGCGACGCCGATCTGCCCGCCGAGCACGTGGCCGGCTTCCGGGCGCCGCCGTGCCTCCGCTGCGAGGGGCTGCTCAAGCCGCGCGTCGTCTTCTTCGGCGAGAACGTGGCGCGGCCGATCGTCGACGCGGCGTTCGCGCTCGTGGACGCGGCGGACGCGCTCCTCGTCGTCGGCTCCTCGCTGGCGGTCTTCTCGGGCTACCGCTTCGTGCTGCGCGCCGCGCAGCGAGGCATCCCGATCGCGATGATCAACCTCGGCGCCGCGCGCGGCGAGGAGCTCGGCGCGCTGAAGATCGATGCCCTGGCGGGCGAGGTGCTGCCGCGCCTCGCCGACGCGCTCGGCGCCGCGCCCCGGTGAGGCGCCGCGCGGGCCGCGCTGGGCGTCACCCGCGCCGGTACATGACGTCGGAGCGGAGCACGTACTTGCTCCCCCGCGTCACCGGGGCGCCGCGGTGGAGCCGGCGGTGCTCGAACAGGAGCGCCATCCCGCGCCGGGGGGCGATGCTCTGGCCGCCCCAGAAATCGGTCGTGCCGCCCTCGAAGCCGTCGTTCAGGTAGATCATCGCGGTGAACAGGCTCCGCTCGCCGTCGGATCGCACGAACGACCCGTCGCCGTGCCAGTTGAAATATTCGCCCTCGGTGTACCGGTAGTAGCGGAAGCGCTCGTTCAGCCCGACGGCGCGGTGGAGGCCGAAGCTCGGCGGCGTCCACCGCGCGAGCCGCTCCCAGAGGCGCGCGGCGAGGTCCGCATCGTCGATGATGACGCGGCCGTTGTTGCGCACCTCGAGGTGGACGATCTCGGTGCCTCCGATCGGCGCCTGCTCGAAGCCTCGCGCCTCGGCGAGCTCGATGAAGCCTTCGCACTCGTCGGGCGACAGGACGTTCGTCACCGTGAAGATGCGGAGATCGTCGGTGTAGGCGGTGCGCTGGGCGGGTCGTTCGGCGTGCATCGTGCTCATGCCGGGAGCGTGTGTCCTGGCGGACCGGATCCGGAAGGGCGCGACCGGGCAGGACCGGGCAGGACCGGGCGGCGCGGTGGACACGAGAGCGCGGCATCGCCGATGATCGAGCGCTCGCACCGATGGCACGGGTCTCCAGGGCGGGCCGCGGCGTGGAGCCCGCGGTCCGCTTCAACCACACGCTCCTCCAGCGGGCGCGGCTCGAGCTCGACCTGACGCAGGAGCAGGTCGCCGCGTCGATCGGCGTCGACGTGCGCACCTACCGCCGTTACGAGTCGGGCGACGTCAACGATCCGCGGCTCGGCTTCTCGGTCCGGAGCCCGTCCCGGCGGCGCATCCTCGAGAGGATCGGCGCCGAGCTCGGCCTCGCCGAGGCGGAGCTGCTCGTCGTCGAGGCCGGGGTGGCGCCGGTGGATCCCACCGCTGAGGAAGCGGGTGCAGCGAGCCAGGGCGTGGAGGCGCCCGCCGGGGTCGAGAGGGCGCCTGCCGGGCCGGCGGAGGCGATCGCGGCGGCTGACAGGGCGCCTGCGCGGGCGGCGGAGGCGCTCGCGATGGCTGACAGGGCGCCTGCCGTGGCCGAGAGGACGCTTGGCGGGCCGGCAGCGGAGGCGACGGCCGGCGCGCCCATGGCGTCGCAGGGAGCCATCCCGGGCTGGCGCCCGCTGCACGCGCACACGCTCCAGCGAGCGCGGCACTTCGTCGGGCGCGTGGAGATCCTCGATCGGCTCGCCGCGTGGGCCGACGTATCACCGCCGTGCCCCCGGGTGATCGCGCTCCTCGGCGTGGGCGGGGCGGGCAAGACCGCGATCGCCGAGCGCTTCCTCCAGGGGCTCGGCGACGCCCCGCGGCCCGGCGGGGTGCTCGTCTGGAGCTTCTACGACGACCCCAGGACCGAGGCGTTCCTCGACCAGGCGGCGGCCTACTTCGCGCTGGGCGCGGGCGCCTCGGGCCCGGCGGCGCCGCGGCCGCCGGCGGCGCCCGGAGAGCAGCTCGCGCGGCTGAAAGAGGCGCTGGGGCAGGGGCCGCCGCACCTGATCGTGCTCGACGGGATCGAGACCGTGCAGGCCGAGGGGGGCGCCGGGCGCGCGCACGGCGAGCTCCACGACGCGCTCCTCCGGCGGCTGCTCTGCGCGATCGCCGCGGGGCTCGGCGGCGCGCGGGCGCTCGTCACATCGCGCTTCGAGCTCGCCGATCTGTCCGCCTGGGCCGAGGGCGGGCTCGCGACGATCCGGCCGGGGTCGCTCTGCGAGGGCGACGCCGCGTCGCTCCTGCGCCGCTGGGGCATCCGCGGTGACGACGGCGCCCTCGGCGCGCTCTTCGAGACGACGGGCGGCCACGCGCTCTCGGTCGCCGTCCTGGGCTCCTACGTGGGCGCGTTCCTCGGCGGCGACGCGCGCCGGCTCACCGCGGCGCACGCGGCGCACCTCGCCGAGGCCGAGCAGGACGACGTCCTCGCCCGCCGCCTGAGCTCGGTGCTCTCGGCCTACGCGCGCGCGTTGCCGCCGGGCGAGCGGGATCTGCTCGCGCGCCTCTCGGTGTTCCCTGGCGGCGCCGGCGAGGAGGCGCTGCTCCAGCTGATCCGGGCCGGCGGCGAGATCGCGGGCGCCATGGCGGGGTGGGGCGCCGCGGAGCTCGCCCGCGGGCTCGCGCGGCTCGAGCGGCTGGGGCTCGTGTTCGCGGCGCGCCCGGACGAGCGCTGCTACTCGACGCACCCCTTCGTGCGGCAGCACTTCAAGTCGCTGCTCGGGGTCTCGCCGGAGCGCGTCCACGCCGCGGGGAACGCCGCGCCGCCGCCGCGCCTCGACGAGGCGCCGCGCCGGGCGCCGCAGGAGGGCCGGGCGGTCGACGCGTACGAGGCCATCCTCACCGAGCTGCTCGGCGCGGGGCGGGCGCGCGAGGCGTACGAGATCTACGCGCTCGGCCTCGGGGGCTTCGCGCACCTCGGGCTCAAGCTCGGCGACATGGCCCGCGGCGCCCGCATCCTGCGCGCGTTCGCCGGCGGCGACGACCCCCGGGGCATGCCGGCCTCGCTGCCCGCGCGGGTACGCGCGTCCCTGGCCTACGACGCGGGGCTCTACGCGGGCGCGCTCGGCGACCTCGCGTTCGCCTGCGCCTGTTACGAGGCGCACAACGAGCTCGCCGGGGCGCTCGCCGACCCGGCGATGCTCGCGACCGGCCTGCGCACGCTCGCGTACACGGAGCGGCTTCGGGGCGGCCTGACCGGCGCGCGCGGCCTGCTCGAGCGGTCGGCGGCGATCGCGGAGCGCGCCGCGGATCGCGCCCACGCGGCGCGCGCGCAGGCGCTCCTGGGCGCAGTGCTGCACGATCTCGGCGAGGTCGACGCGGCGGGCGAGCGCTTCGCGATCCTGCGGCGGCTGGGCGACGCGCCGGTGGCGCGCCGTGCGCTCTGGGAGGCGGAGCACGACCTCGCGCTCGGGCGCCACGACGAGGCGCGCGAGGCCACGGAGCGGAACCTCGCCGAGTGCAGGCGGCGGGGCTGGGAGGGGCACGTCGCTCACGGCCACACGCTGCTCGGCCTCGCGCTGCTGGAGGGCGGCGGCGGCGTCGCGTCGGCCGAGGCGCACCTCGTCGAGGCGCGCCGCTGGGCCTCCGCGACGGGCGAGGTGGAGGTCGCGCTGCGGTGCCACGAGCTCGCGGCGCGGATCGCGCTCGCGGCCGGCCGGCTCGACGACGGCGCGCGGGAGGCGCTCTCGGGGCTGCACGCCGCGGAGGTGTGCGGGTTCGGCCCGTTCCGCGCGCGGCTCGCGATCGTCGCCGCGCGGTGCGCGCTGGCCCGCGGCGCGGGGGACGCGGCGTCCGCGGCGGCGCTCGCCGACGCGGCGGTGGCGTGGGCGGGTGAGGACGCGTGGGCGCGGGCGGACGCGCTGCACTGGGCGGGCGTGGCGCGCGCGGCGACGGCGCGCGGCGAGGAGCGCGCGCGAGGGCGGGAGCTGCTCGCCGAGGCGGCGGCGCTGCGGGAGCGCCTGCGCCACCCTGGGGCCGGAGCGTCGCGGGAGGCGCTCGCGCGGCTAGTAGGTTGATGAGGGCCCGGCGCGCGCGCCGGCGAACGGAACGGCGAGGGCGGACACTCCGCTGTTCACCGTCGGGATCGTGCCGGCGAGGGGGATTTCTGGGCTCCGCCTTACCAGCGCGGGATAACGTGGCGTCCAGTGAGCCGCGGGGTGTCCGCGAGCGGCCGCGTAGTTGTGCTGTCTCCCTTGCTCGGAGCGACAATGTTCCACCGACCTTCCAGACTGACGATCTCTTTCGTACTCGCCCTCTCCATTGCGCTGGGGGCATCGGGCTCCGCGAGCGCCGCGCCGGTGATCATCGCCGGAGATCCGGTAGCGCCGCTCCCCGCCGAGCCAGGCACCGGCCTGTGCGGCGCGCAGCGGTTATCGACGGACCCGGAGGGCGACTTCTACGCCCCGTTGGCCGGTGCCGCGGAGTTCATCGAGAAGATGACCACGTTCTTCGATGCGGGGCAGGAAGAGCTCGTGAGCTCCGTGGTGCGCACACCGCTCGATTTATCGAACAACTACGAAGCTGGGAGCGAGTGGCGCTTCGGCGATTTCCTTGATGCTGTCGACGGGTGCCCGACAGGAGGGTGCGCCTTCAATGCGAACGAACCCGACGTGTCGTTCGGCATGCGCTTGCGCGGCTACCTGGCCGTGCCGCCCGAGAACGTCGACAAGCCGGTCCACTTCGGCCTCTACGCCGACGACGCCGTGGCTCTGGTGATCTACGACGCGGCCCAGGCCGCCTATCCGGTGCTGGTGCAGTCCCCCGCGCTCGGCCGCCCGAGCTGGCGCATGACGAACACTGTCACGTTCGCCCGGGAGGGCCTTTACCCGGTAGAGCTCCTCTACGCCGGGATCGTCGAGCATTCAGAGCTCGAGATGTCTCTTCTGGTAGGCGAGTTCCAGGACTTTCAGCTCGGTGCCGGCGAGCTCGCCGGCACGAGCCTTGCGATGGCCGGCTTCACGCTCCTCGAGCCGGCGGCGTTCCATCGGAGCGTGGCGGGCGACGCCTCCGCGTCGGACGAGGACACGTGTTCGCAGTGCGGCCGCGATCAGGCCGGCATGGTTGGAGAGGCGACCGGCTGCGAGCCGGGCTCTTACTGCAACGACGCCGCGCTGTGCGCGCCGTGCGCCATCGACGCCTTCTGCGGGCCTTCGTGCAGCCCGTGCGGCGCCCAGACGCCGCGCTGCGCCCTCGTGGAGGGGACGCCGGCGTGCGTCGCGTGCGTGAGCGAGGCGGACTGCGGTGCCGGTGAGGTCTGTGACCCCGCGGCGCACGCCTGTGTGGTGCCGCCCGGCCCCGATACGGGCGCCGGCGGGGCCGGGGGCGGCGGCGGCGGCGCGGCGCCCGAGCCGGGCTCGACAGACGGCGAGAGCGGCTCCGGATGCCAGTGCCAGATCGGCGGCGAGGGGCGGCCGGGCGGCGGGCTCGCGTTCGCGCTCGCGGGGCTCGGGCTCGGGCTCGCGCGCGCTCGTCGCCGGACGCGCGCGGCCTGGCGGTGGAGCGCGCCCGCGGAGCGCGGATCGCGCTGAGCTCCGGCCGCGCAACCTCGCCGCGCGTCAGACGGCTGCCGGGCCGCGCCGCGGCAGCCGCTGCAGGATGTCCGTCGTCTCGGCGCTCTGCTTGAGCCCTGCGAGGCGCTGCTCGATGTCGCGCTTCAGCACGGCCGCCATCACCGGCTCCAGCACCGGGGCGAGGACCTGCGGGCGCGCGGTGAAGTTGTAGCGAAAGGTGACGCGCGTCCGCTGCGGCGACAGCGCCTTGAAGAGCCATGCGCCCGAGAACTGGCGGAAGATCCGCGGCCCCTCGACCATGGTGACGGCCACCTGCTCCGGCGGGTTCAGCGTGATGTAACGGGCCTCCATGGACATCCCGTTCTTCGCCCGCACCCACACCCTCACGCCGACGGCGGGCTCGGTCGCGCCGTCGCGGTAGCGCATCTCGCGGAGGAACGGGTCCCACTCGAGCCGGAGGTCGTAGTCCTGGGACAGCGCGAAGAGCTCGTCGGAGGCGGCGTCGATCTCGGCGGTGCTCTGGATCGTGGGCATGGCGCTGAGGATAGGGGCGCGACGCGCTGGCGTGGCATACTGCCGGACCATGAACGAGCCGGCGCGCGGGATCGTCCGGACATACGCCGAGTACCTCGAGCAGGAGCGGGCGAGCCCGACGAAGCACGAGTTCCTGAACGGCGAGATCTTCGCGATGGCAGGCGGAACGCCGGAGCACGCGCGCCTGTGCGCGTGCGTTGGCGCCGAGCTCGGGGCGCAGCTCCGCCAGGTCGCGGCAGCGGCAGAGGGGTGACCCCGTTGCCGTGATGATGAGCTCCCAGCCATCGGCTGGATGAGCAGCTTGCTCCGAGCGTCGTTGCGCCGCGCGCCGATGGGGGCTCGCGCATTCATCGACCCGGAGGCGGTCTGCGAGCAGTCGTGCCAGTGAGGGGGTCGCGGCAATCCGATGGGTTGCTCATTATGGCACGCATGGGGCGGCACACTTGCCCGTGGATCAGAATCCGGCAGGATTCAATGCGTGGTACTTATTTTGCGTAGCTCCGGAGGTGCCGAGCTGGGTGGCACATGATGGCAGCATTTCGCGGCCCTGCGACTTGCCCTCGGTAGCGAGGTCGCCTTGATCATCGTGAATCGAGCTCGCGCCAGGTGGCTGGCGCTTTCTGTGATCGCCGGGTCGGTTGCGCTGGCCGCCTGCAACGGCAGCACGACCGGGGGCACGACATCCACGGGTCCCTCCACGGACACCGATCTGACCGGGTTCATCTCGGCCAATCCATTGGCTCCCCTTCCGGCACCTCCTGGCGTCGACGCCACCGGCGGCGGCGCCGGTGGCGCCGCGCCCGCCGATGACGACGACGGCAACTACGTGGTCTACGTCATCGAGGCGGCGGATCTCGTCCAGGTGGACGGCGGCAAGCTCTACGCGCTCTCGCGTTACGGTGGGCTGAGCGTCGTCGACGTCTCCCGGCCCGAGCACCCGAGCCTCCTCGGTCAGCGCCGGTCGAGCGGCAGGCCGTTCGAGATGGTCGTTCGTGATGGCGTCGTCTATGCCCTGTTCTCCTCGGCGGAGGAGCGCGTTCCCGGTGACGGGTCGGAGGGGCCCCGCACCGTGAACGTGAGCCGTGTCGAGGCGCTGGACGTCGCCGACCCGACGGACATCCGGCCTCTCGGGTCGTTGGCCCTGCCGGGCACCCTCACCGACGTCCACCTCGTCGGCGACGTGCTCTATGCGGTCACGGCGCAAGACGGCGCGTGCTGGGGGTGCACCGGCGATCCGAATACAACCGTCACCTCCCTCTCGATCGCCGACCCGACCGCGATCCACGTCGTGGACGAGCTCCGCTACGACGTCGATGCCTCCGCGGGCTACCGGCGGGGACCCAGCACCGTGAGCGCCACCCAGGAGCGCCTGTATGTCTCCGGCGCGCTGCGGGGAGCCTCCAACCCGCGAGGGCGCTCCAACATCCAGGTCATCGACATCTCCGATCCTGGCGGCGATCTCGTCGGGGGCGCGATGGTGGGGGCCCACGGGCTGATCGAGAGCCCCTGGCAGATGGACGAGCACGCCGGCGTCCTCCGCGTCATCAGCCAGCCTGGGTTCCCCGCGGGCGAGAGGGTGCCCAGCGTGCAGACCTTCTCCGTCGCGTCCTCTGCGGAGCTCGCCCCCCTTGCGACCACCGAGCTTCGCTCGCCCCAGGCCGAGCGCCTGCTCGGCGTCCGCTTCGATGGCGATCGCGCCTACGCGGCCACGGCGCAGGCGGCGAAGACGTTGTTCACCATCGACCTCAGCGACCCGGCGAGCCCCGCGCTGCGCGGAGAGATCGCGCTGCCGGCCGGGGGCCTCTACCTGGAGCCGCGCGGCGACCGCCTCCTGACCGTCGGGCCCGCCGACCGCGACGCGGACGGCTCTCTCGGCGTCTCGCTCCTCGACGTCTCGGACCTCGCGGCCCCCACAGTGCTTGATCACGTCGCCTTCGGCGATCATCAAGCGAGCGTCGGTGATGACTGGACAAGGATCCACAGGGCCTTCGCCGTCCTCGACGCGCTCGGCGCCATCGTCGTGCCCTACGAGAGCTCCGAGGTCGTGAGCCAGGAGGGCGCGGAGTGCGACGTCCGCACGGGCGGCGTCCAGCTCATCGACTTCACGGGCGACACGCTCACGAAGCGCGGCGTCGCTCGCCACCGCGCGCCCGTGCGGCGCGCGCTCGTGCACGAGGGGCAGCTCCTCGCCTTTGACGGCGAGCAGCTCGCGGCCTTCGACCTCGCGGACCGCGACGCGCCGGCCGAGCTCGCGGAGATCCCGTTCGCGATGGACATCCGGCGCACGAGGGTGGTCGGTGACGTGGTGGCGCGGCTTGTCGCCGACTGGCCGTCATACCACCCGCGGCTCGAGGTGGTGCCGCTCTCCGACCCCGGCCGCGTCGAGCCGCTCGGCGCGCTCGACCTCACGTCCGTGCTCGTCGAGGCCGCGCCGTGGTCCTGTGGCAGCACCTTGTCCGTCGCCTTGCACATGTTCACGCACGGACAGCACCTCTACCTGCTCTGGTTGACGTCGCCGGGCGCGCAGGACAGGCGTGCGCGCCTGGCGGTCATCGACGTGAGCGAGCCGGCCGCTCCGCGCATCGCGAGCCAGCTCGATCTTCCGTTCGGCGAGAGCCCCCTCTACTTCGGACTTCCCGACGCGCTCCTCAACTCGGGCGACAGCGTGGTCCAGGCGGGCAGCACCCTCGTCCTCCTCCACGGCGGCGTCGAAACAGGCGTCGAGGGCTCGCCTGGGGGCGAGACGCCGTGGCTCACGATCGTGGACATCGCAAATCCTGCGCGGCCGACGATCTCCGCGAGGGTCTCGCTGCCGGCGGGGGCCGGCCGCACGAGGCTCCTCCTCGACGGCACCACCGTGCTGACCTCGCACTGGACGCCCCTGCCGGGCGACCCCTCGAAGGCGCGCTTCTATTTCGACCGGGTCGACGTCTCGGACCCGTCCTCGCCGGTCGTGAGCGCTCCGATCAACGTGCCTGGATCGCTCCTCCTGTTCGATCGCCCCTCGAGCCGGCTGCTCACGACCGACTACGAGCGGATCGAGCGCCCGGCGTCGACGAGCGGAGAGTGCTCGCGCAGCCTCGGAAACGGCGCGAAGTTCGTGCCGGCGCCCCGGGGCGACTCTTCAGGGGGCGGGGGCACCTGCCTGGGGTTCAGGCGGACGCTCAAGCTCGTGGACATCGACGGAGCGAGCGCGACGCTCCGGGACGCAAGCCCGATCGACGATGCCGCCTCCGGGTTTTATGCGCTCGTCGGCGACGATCGCGCCTTCATGCCGATCACGAGGGAGCGCGCGGAGAGCTCGGGCAACGGCGATCGTGACGGCACGGAGCGAGCGCTCCTGGTGGCCGGGGGGCTGCGGGACGGCGCGATCCGGCGTGCCGAGCGCAACATGGATGAGTTCGAGATCGACGACGCGCGCGCAGTGGACGGCGCGCGCCTCGTCCTCGTCGACGATGCCCCTGCCTCTCTCTCGGTGCTCGACGCGACGGACCTGGACAACATGACGCTCGGGACACCGATCGCTGTCTCCGGGGACGTGAGAGAAATCACGCTCCACGGGGGCGTCGCGATCTGCTCCCTCGGGATGTCTGGCGTGGAGGTGGTCGACCTCGGTCCGTGAGCCGCGGGCACCCTGTCGGGCGCGTTCAAACGTTCGTCGCCCGCCATCGGTGGCGTCCTGAAGAGAAATTTCGTCTCGGGACATGAACGATCCTCGCGAGCCCGGGAACAGAGCTCCGAAATCGAGCGGCGCTCCTCGATCGACATCGCGATGTGCGGCGGCGCGATCCGCCGGTTCGCGGCGGTGATCCGAGGAAGCCGGCGCGCGATCAGGAGCTGAACATGAAATCATCGCACCATCGCTTCGCTTCTCCGAGAACATCGATTGCCGGCGCAGAACCGATGCGCTTGCGAAGCGTGGTATCGATGTTCCTCGTTTCGGCCCTCCTCGGGTCCTCGACCCTGCTGGCGGGCTGCTCCGACGGCGGCGGGGCGCCGGTGAGGACGGAGGCCGAGAGCGGCGCGGGCGGTGGGGGCGCCGGGAGCGGCGCAGGCGGAGATGAGAGCGGCAGTGGCGGCGAAGATGCCGGCGGCGGCGGGGGCGGGGACGAAGGCGGAGGAAGACCCTCAGTCGAGTGCACCGGCGATCCCTCCCTCCTCGCCAACACCGATGCCGACGACGTCGTGCAGCAGGGCGCGGAACGTTTGGTGCGCGACGACAAGTTCCCTGCCGTCCTTGTCGCGGTCCGCGATCGCGATGGGCAGACCCGTCACTACACCGCGGGTGTCGGCGACCTGGAGACCGAGGCGAAGGTGCCTGTCGATGGGCAGGTGCGCATCGGGAGCAACAGCAAGCCTTTCACCGCGGTGGTCGTCCTGCAGCTCGTCGGCGAGGGCCAGGTCGATCTCGACGCGCCGATCGAGACCTACCTGCCCGACCTGATCCGCGGCGACGGCATCGACGGCCGAGAGATCACGGTGCGGCAGCTGCTGCAGCACACGAGCGGGCTGCCCGATTACGTCGGGCTGGCCCTGGGCGACGACGTCTTCGAGGTCCTGCACACCTACTTCCAGCCCCGCGCCCTGCTCGATCTGGCCCTGGCGCAGCCGGGGAAGGCAGCTGGCACCGAATGGGCGTACAGCAACACCAACTACATCGTCGCCGGCTTGATCGTCGAGAAGGTCACCGGCCGCCCTCTGGCCGAGGAGATCACCCGGCGGGTCATCGAGCGCATCGGGCTGCGCAGCACCTATATCCCCGACGTCGGCGAGCAGGGCATCCGGGGGTGCCACCCGAAGGGCTATCACGCGGCGCTCGGTGAGCCGCTGCGCGACGTCACGGAGCTCGACCCGTCCCAGGCGGGCGCCGCCGGAAACATCATCTCCACGCCGGGCGACGTGAACCGCTTCTTCACCGCCCTGCTCGGCGGTGAGCTCCTCGACGCGGCGCAGCTCGAGGAGATGCGCGCGACCGTCGACGCTTCCAGCATGTGGCCCGACTACCGGTACGGGCTCGGTCTGAGCAGCAGCCCGCTGAGCTGCGGCGGCGTCCTCTGGGGCCACGGCGGCGACATCTTCGGCTACGAGACCAGCGGCGGCGTCACCGAGGACGGCCGCGCCGTCACCGTCGCCGTCACGGCGCTGCCCTCCGCCGTGCCGAGCGTCCACACGCGCGACGAGGCCTACGCCGCCTACGCCAAGGTCCTCGCGCTCGTCGACGCCGCGCTGTGCGAGTGAGCCGCGGGCGCGCTCTGGCGCCGGTGGTCACGACCGCCGCGTCGGCACGATCCAGAGGATGAGTTCTTACGACAGACTCGTGGGAGGTATGAACGAACCTCACGAGTCAGGGAACAGCGTTACGAAAACGAGGGGCGCTCTCCGATGAACGCGGCGATGCCCGGCGGCGCAAGCTGCCGGCTCGCGGCGGTGAACCGAGGGCGCCCGCACGCGACCAGGAGCCGATCATGAGATCTCTGCACCGTCATTTCACTTCTCCGAGAACCCGGGCTGCCAGCGCAGCAGCGTTGAGCTTGCGAAACGTCTTCTCGATGGTCCTCGTCTCGGCGCTGCTCGGGTCCTCAGCCCTTCTCGCGGGCTGCTCCGACGCCGCCGGGACGCCGGAGAACACGGACGCCGGTGCCGGCGTGGGCGGAGACGCCGGCAGCGGGGGCCAGGACGCCGGCAGCGGGGGCCAGGGCGCCGGCAGTGGCGGTCAGGACGCCGGCAGCGGCGGTCAGGACGCCGGCACCGGCGGCGAGGACGCCGGCACCGGCGGCAGAGGCGAACCGTCGGGCGAATGCACCGATGATTCCACGAGCGGCGCCAACACCGATCCCGACGATCCGGTGCAGCAGGGCGCCGATCACCTGGTGAGCGATCGCGAATTCCCCGCCGTCCTGGTCGCCGTCCGTGATCGAGACGGGCAGACCCGTCACTACACCGCCGGTGTTGCCGACCTGGAGACCGAGGCGAGCGTGCCTGTCGACGGGCAGGTGCGCATCGGGAGCAGCAGCAAATCGTTCACCGCCGTGGTCGTCCTGCAGCTCGTCGGCGAGGGCAAGGTCGATCTCGACGCGCCGATCGAGACGTACCTGCCGGACCTTGTCCGCGGCGATGGCATCGACGGCCACGAGATCTCCGTGCGCCAGCTGTTGCAGCACACAAGCGGGCTGCCCGACTACGACGATGTGCTCCTGGCCGAGGGCGTCTTCAAGGTACAGCACTCCTACGTCGACCCCCACACTCTCCTCGATCTGGCGTTCACGCAGCCAGGCAAGGCACCCGGCACCGAATGGGCGTACAGCAACACCAATTACGTTCTCGCCGGCATGATCATCGAGAAGGTTTCCGGCCGCCCTCTGAACGAGGAGATCACGCGCCGGATCATCGATCGTATCGGGCTGCGCCACACCTATCTCCCCGGCGTCGGCGAGCAGGGCATCCGCGGGTGCCATCCAAAGGGCTATCACACGGACGTGCCCGGGGAGCCGCTGCAAGACATCACCGAGCTCGACCCGGGCTGGGGATGGGCCGCCGGACAGGTGATCGGGACCCCGAGCGATCTCAACCGCTTCTATAACGCCCTCTTCGGCGGCGAGCTCCTCGAGCAGGCGCAGCTCGAGGAGCTCCGTACCACGGTCGACGCCCCCGCCATGTGGCCCGGCGCCCGGTACGGGCTCGGCGTGGTCAGCACCCCGCTGAGCTGCGGCGGCCTCGTCTGGGGCCACGGGGGTGATATCCCCGGCTACCATACCCGCGGCGGCGTCACAGAGGACGGCCGCGCCGTCACCGTCGCCATCACGGTCCTGCCCTACTTCGTGTACGGCGAAGAGGGCGCCGAGCAGGCGTACCTGGACGTCCTCGACCTCGTCGACACCGCCCTGTGCGAGTGACCGCCCAGGCGAGCTCGCGCACGCCGGGAGGCGGCGAGCCGACGGGCGAGTCGGCGCCGGCCGCGCCGTCCGTTCGTCCGGCGCTCGCCCTCCCGCTGGTCGTCGCGGCACGCGGTTTGCGTTGCGTGCGGCGTGGGGGACGAGGCCGCCGCTCATGGCGGGATCGCTCGACCCTGGAGCAGGGCAATGGATGGCGCAGCCAGGGATATCTTCGTCATCAGCGATCTGCACCTCGGCGACGGCGGCGCGCGCGATAACTTCGACGCGGGCAGGAAGACGCCGCAGCTGCGGGCATTTCTCGACCACGTGGGCAGCGAGGGAGGCGAGCTCTTCGTCCTCGGCGACCTGTTCGAGCTCTGGCAGATGAACCTCAGCCTCCTGCTCGTGAAGCGGCGGGCGCTGCTCGACCAGCTCGCCACGCTGAGGCTGGTCTACGTGCCCGGCAACCACGACATCGACCTCATCCACTTCATCGAGACGGACTTCCTCCAACACCCCTTCTTCACGTGCATGCGCGCGCCGTTCGTCCGGGAGCTCGGGGGCAAGCGGTTCCGCTTCTGCCACGGGCACGAGACCGATCCGTTCAACGCCGGGGACCATCCCGGCTTCGGCCGCATGCTGACCATCTTCGCCGGAATCTTCGAGGACGAGAACGGCTCTCCCCTCCTCACGAGCGGCGAGAGCGTGGAGGACATCCTCGAGCAGTTCGGCGACTCGATGTTGGCGATCTGGAGACGCGCCCTGGCGACGATGGACCATCGCGGAATGAAGGGGGACGTGTGCCCCAAGGTGGCGCTCACGCCGGCGCAGAGCCCGGATCGGCTCGGCGAGCACGTGGACGGGATCCGAGCAGCGCTCGACGTGGGCGCCTATGACGTGACGGTGCTCGGGCACACCCACAAGGCAGGTCGTATCGGTGGCTGGTACTTCAACAGCGGCTCGTGGACCGGTCCCCGCAACTCGTTTCTTCGCATCTCTCCCGACGGACACGTTCGCTATCTCGAGTGGAAGGACGGTCGCGCCGTGGAGCGCGAGATGCCCGTCGTGCTCCCGGATGCAGCGCCTCGCCGCTCGCCCTCGGCGAACCCGGTGACCGCGGCCATCTCCGCCGTGAGGACGCTCTTCCCGAGGCCGACGCGCCCGGAGCGCTCCCGGTGGATCCTCCTCGCGCAAGGCGCCCTCGCGATCTCCCTGGGCGCCGGCGCCCTGACGATCTCCGTCGCACAGGGATCCTCCGCGGGATGGCGCCTCCTCGTCTCGGCCTTCGCTGCCTACGCGCTCATCGATGGCGCCCTGTCGCTCCTCGGCGCGCCGCGCGAGCCGCCCGTCCGACGTCTCCTCTCCCGCGTGCGCGGCGTGGCGAGCGTCCTGCTCGGCCTCGTCGTGCTCCGTCGCGGTTACGTGGTCGAGATGTTCGTGGTCCTCGTAGGGCTCTGGGCGTTCATCTCCGGCGCGCTGCGCGTCGCTGTGTCGGTCGTGCTCAAGGGAATGGTGGAGTCGAGGTGGCTCTTCGCCGCGGGCGCCGGCTCGATGCTCGCCGGCCTCGTCCTGCTGCTCTTGCCCGCGTCGGCGGTGCCGCTCAAGTTCGTGCTGGCCGGCTATCTCTGTTACTACGGCGCGGGGGAGCTCCTCGCCGGTGTCTTCGGACAACGGCTGCCCAGGACGGCAGGTGTCCGCCCCTCCGCATGAGGCCGCTCCCGCGCCGCTGGACAGCGCTCCTACCCGCGCGCAGAAACACCCCCTCTTCGCGCGCCGTTGATCTACGCTCCCGCACGTCTGGCAGTCCGGCGCGCCGGTCGCGCGGCGAGGCGTCCTCGCGGCGCGACAAGGGCGCCGGCCGCTCTCGCGGCGCGCCTCCTCTCGCTGGTCTCCCGGCCTTCCCGCGCGCCTCGTAGGTCAAGGGCCCCTCGGAGCTCCAGCCATGAAGATCCCCCTCCCGATCCCGCCGTCCCGCCGCGCCCCGCTCGCCGCCCTCGCCGGGCTCGCCGCCCTCGCCGCGTGCGCCGCTCCGCACCCCCCGCCGCCGGCCGAGCCGCCCCAGGTGGCTCCACCTGCGCCCACACCCGCCCAGGCCGCGACCCCGGCGCCGCGCTTCGATCAGATCCCCCGGCTCGACTTCAACCGCATCGCCGTGGAGCTCGATCTCCCGCTCTTCTGGATCTCCGACCGCAACGGCTCGGGCGCCGTCGACCCCGATGAGGTCTCCGCCCTCTGGTATCACACCCCGGCGCCAGCCTGGGTCGCGGCCGGGGCGTTCACCCCGGCGTTCACGTCGGCCTATGCCGCGATGTCCAAGGTCAAGGCCGAAGGCCACGTGCGCGCCGGCCTCGACGAGGCCGAGGCGCGCCGCCGCGATGCCGTGCTCGCGGAGCTCGCGGCCGGCCGCCCCTCGCTCCTCCGCTCCGATTTCCGCGGCGCGCCCGCCGAGGACCGCGCCATCGTCGGCCACCTGCTCAAGGTGGCGGAGCTCATCGAGCAGATCCACGCGAAGCAGCTCGGCTCTGCCGGCATGGCCGACAAGATCCCGCCCGACGACCCCGCCAGCCGGGCGCTGTTCTGGCGCAACCAGGGGCCCTGGTGCCAGCAGCCCAAGACGCGCAGCGATCCGAACTGCAGCGCGCTGCCGGACAGGCCGCCTCACATCACCGGCGTCTATCCGGCGCGCCTCCAGCAGGACAAGAAGTTCTGCGCCGCGCTCGAGGCGCGGCCGGATCAGCAGGCGCTCCTCTCCCCGTTCTCCGTGGTGGTCGAGGAGCGCGGCGCCCTCAAGGCCGTGCCCTACAGCGAGGCCTACAAGCCCGAGATGGAGGCGGTGAGCCGGGAGCTCAAGGCGGCTGCCGAGGCGATCCAGAGCCCGAATGAGGCCGCCTTCAAGGCCTACCTGCTCGCGGCGTCGCAGGCGTTCCTCGACAACCGCTGGGAGCTCGCGGACGAGCCCTGGGCGAAGATGAACGCCGAGAACTCGGCGTGGTACCTGCGCGTGGGGCCGGACGAGACCTACTGGGAGCCGTGCAGCCGCAAGGCGGGCTTCCACGTGAGCTTCGCGCGCATCAACCAGGAGTCGCTCACCTGGCAGCAGAAGCTCGACCCGGTGAAGTCCGACATGGAGGCGGCCTTCGCGAACCTCGCAGGCGCGCCGTACAAGACGCGCAAGGTCGCGTTCCACCTGCCCGACTTCATCGACATCGTCTTGAACGCCGGCGAGTCGCGCGCCGCGACCGGCGGGACCGCAGGGCAGAGCCTGCCGAACTGGGGGCCGGTCGCGACCGAAGGCCGCGGCCGCACCGTGGCCATGGTGAACCTGCTGCAGGACGACGACAGCCGCGCCGCGCTCCGGGAAGCCGCCTCATCGCTCCTCTGCAAGACCACGATGGAGAGCGTGTCCCTCGAGCGCCCCGTGGCCACGCTGGGGACGGTGCTGCACGAGGCCTCCCATAACCTGGGCCCGGCGCGGGGCTACAAGGTGCGCGGCAAGACCGACGAGGAGCTCTTCGGCGGGCCGCTCGCCGCGATGCTCGAGGAGCTCAAGGCCCAGAACGGCGCGCTCTTCTTCCCCGGATGGCTCGCGCAGAAGGGCGTCCTCGACCCTGCGCTCGCGCGCATGTCCGAGGTGAGGGACGTGATCTGGGCGTTCGGGCAGGTGGGGCAGGGGATGTACACCGCGGGCGGCGAGGCGCGTCCCTACGGCCAGCTCGCGGCGATCCAGCTCGGCAGCCTGCTCGACGCGGGCGCGCTCGGCTTCTACCGCGGCGAGACGGCGGCGAACGGCGCGGACAAGGGGTGCTTCGCGATCCAGGCGGACAAGATGCCCGCCGCGGCGGAGGCGCTCGCAAAGACGGTGCTCGGGATCATGGCGCGCGGCGACAAGGCCGGCGCGCTGCGCCTCCGTGAGACGTACGTCGACAAGGCCGGCGCCTGGAAGGCGCTCCGCGGCGTGATCGAGGAGCGCATGCAGCGCATGCCGCTCGGCAGCGTCGTCTACGCGATCGAGCTATAGGCGCCGCCGTGATCTCGGCGCAACCCCGCGAGACCGCCCCCGCGGGCGAAGCGGCGAGCGCGCGCGGCCGGCGCCGCGCGTTGGGCCTGCTCACCGTCCTCGGCCTGCCCGCGCTCGGCCTCGGAGAGCTCGGAGCGCACCTCTACTTCAGCCAGCGCGCTCCCGACTTCGACGCCTGGCGCGAGGTGAAGGCGCCCCTCACGGCGATGAAGCAGCCCGGGGATCTCGTGGTCGTCGCGCCCGGATGGGCCGATCCTGCCGCGCGCCGCGCGCTCGGGGATGAGCTGATGCCCCTGCGCGACGCCGCCCGCCCCGACGAGAGCCGCTATGTGGCCGCCGTCGAGATCAGCGTCCTCGGCCAGCGCGCCGAGGAGCTCGCGGGCTTCCGCGAGGAGGCGCGGCAGGAGCACGGCCGCTTTCTGCTCCGGCGCCTCGTGAACCCGTCGCCCGCGCGCGTCGTCTACGACTTCGTCGACAACGTCGCGCCGGCGTCGGCGGACGTGCGCGTCACGGATCCTCCGGCCGCGTGCCGCTGGAACCCGCGCGCGCCGATCGTCGCCGGCGGGCTCGGCGGGAACCCGACGTTCCCCGCGGAGCGCTTCGAGTGCCCCGGCGGCCCGTTCTTCAACGTGGGCGTCACGGTGATCGCGGACGAGGAGTTCCGCCCTCGCCGGTGCATCTGGTCGCACCCGCCGAGGGACGGCGAGATCGTCACGCGCTTCCACGGCGTCCCGCTCGGCTCGGTGATCCGAGGGCACGCGGGCATGTACTGGATCATCGAGCGGGAGCGGCGGGGCGCGCCGGTCACGCTGTCCGTGCGCGTGAACGGAGAGACCGTGGGCGAGGCGACGCACGCCGACGGCGACGGGTGGGCGGCGTTCGAGCTCCCGCTCGCGGCGCACGCGGGCGCGGCCGCGGCCGAGGTGGAGTTCGCCGTGAGATCCGCCGACTACACGCACCGCCACTACTGCTTCGAGGCGGACACCCGATGAAGCGAGCAGCGCCCCTCGCGCCCTCGGACGGCCTGATCGCGCTCGCGTTCGCGGCCGCGTACGTCGCCCTCCTGCTCGCGACCGCCGGCGATCTCGGCTACGCGCGCGACGAGGGCTTCTACTTCTTCGCCGCGAACCGCTATGGCGCGTGGTTTCAGGCGCTCCTCGACGCGCCGCGCGCTGCGCTCGATCCGCAGAGCGTGGACGCCGCGTGGTCGGTGAACCACGAGCACCCCGGCCTCATCAAGTCGCTCTTCGCGCTCTCCAACCTTGTCCTGCAGAAGCGGCTCGGGCTCTTCGCCATGGAGGGCACGAGCTACAGGTTCCCTGCGATGGTCCTGTCGGGCGCGGGGGTGGCGCTCGTGGTTCTCTGGGGCACCCAGGCGCGCGATCGCCTCGCCGGCGCGTCCGCGGCCGCGCTCTTCGCGATGCTGCCGCGGTACTTCTACCAGGCGCACCTCGCGTGCTTCGACGCGCCGATCGTGACCGTCTGGGCCCTCTGCGCCTACGCCTACTGGCGCTCGCTGCGGGACGGCGGCGCGCTGTGGCCCGTGCTCACCGGCGTCGCCTTCGGCCTCGCGCTCGACACGAAGCACAACTCCTGGTTTTTGCCGATCGTCTGCGTCGCGCACGCCGTCGGCCTGGAGCTCAGGGATCGGATCGTCGCGCGCGCGATCGCGGCGGGGGCCGTGCCGGCGGCCTGCGCCGCGGCGTCGCCTGAGCCGCCCGCCGGCGCCCGGCGAGCGGTGACCGCGCTCGCCGCGATGGCGACGATCGGCCCTCTCGTCTTCTACGCGCTCTGGCCGTGGATCTGGCGCGACACGCTCCCGCGCCTCCGCGAGTACGCGTCGTTCCACCTGAACCACGAGTACTACAACATGGAGTTCCTCGGCCGGAACTACTGGACGCCTCCGATGCCGAGGGCCTACGCGCCCGTGATGACCGCGGCGACGGTGCCCGTCGTGACGCTCTGCCTCTTCGCCGCGGGGCTGTGCGCGGCGGCGCGCGAGCGCCTCCTGTATCCGCTCGCGTGCGCCGCGGCGTTGCTCGCCCCGGCAGGCGGGCACCGCGCGCGCTCTCTCTCCGCGGCGCGGGCGCTCGCCGCGCGGCTCCGGCCGCCGGCGCACGATCCAGGCGGCACGGCGCTCCTCTGGTTCCTCGCCATCGCCGCCATGTACGGCGCCTGGCTCTCTCCCAGCACGCCGATCTTCGGCGGCACGAAGCACTGGATGACGGCCTACCCGTTCATCGCCCTGTTCGCCGGCGCCGCGTTCTCCGCCGCCGTGCGGCGCGCGCGGGTCGGGCTCCGCGCGCTGCTGCTCGCCCGGCGCGGATCCGACGCGCGGGCCGGCGCCGCCGTGCGCGCGGCCGCGCTCGCGCGCGGGCCGCTGGTCCCGGCGCTGCTCGGCGCGGCGGTGGTCGCGGCGCCCACCGCCGAGACGCTGCACGCGCACCCCTGGGCGCTCTCGAGCTACACGCCGCTGGTCGGCGGCGCGCCCGGCGCGGCGAACCTCGGGCTCAACCGCACCTTCTGGGGCTACACCACGGGCGCGGTCGTGGCGTACCTCAACGAGCACGTCCCGCCGCGAGGGACGGTGTACATCCACGACACCGCCGGCCAGGCGTGGGAGATGCTGCTGCGCGACGGGCGCCTGCGAAAGGACATCCGCGGCGTAGGGACGGTCGCGGGCGCGGACTTCGCCCTCTACCATCACGAGAAGCACATGCTGGGGCAGGCGTACCAGGCGTGGGTCGCGTTCGGGACCACGAGCCCGGATCACATCGCCGGGCCCGATGGCGTTCCGGTGATCCTGGTCTACCGCAACCGCGTCCGCTGAGCGCGATCAGCGCTTCTTCGCCGCTACCTTCTTGGCGGGGGCCTTCGCCGCCTTCTTGGCGGGGGCCTTCGCCGCCTTCTTGGCAGGGGCCTTCGCCGCCTTCTTCGCGGAAGCCGGCGCCGCGGCCTTCACCGTCGCGGACTTCTCTGCCGAGGCGCTCGCTTTCCTTGTCGTGGCGGCCGCCTTCTTCGCAGGCGCCTTCTTCCCACCTCGGACCGCCACGGCCGCGGGCTTGCTTGCCGCGGGCCGCTCCGCCGCCGACTCGAGCGGCTTGCTGGGCTTCGCGCGCGAGGCGGGCTTCTTGGCGGGCGCCTCCTCCTCGTCGAGGTCTTCAGCCTCGTCCTCATCGAGGTCTTCGTCCTCATCCTCGTCGAGGTCTTCGGCCTCCTCTTCGACGTCGAGGTCCTCGCCCTCCTCGCCGTCGAGGTCTTCGTCCTCGTCCTCGCCGTCGAGGTCTTCGTCCTCGTCCTCGTCGTCGAGGTCCTCGTCCTCGCCGTCGAGGTCCTCGTCCTCCTCCACCGCCACCAGAGCAGGCTCCCGGCGTCGCGACGCCGGAGCGTCCTGGCGCAGCGGAGCCGCGGCCGGCTTCCTGGGAGCGTCGACCTCGTCGAGCGGGTCGCCGAGCAGCGCGGCGATCTCGCGCTTGAAGTCGGTCATGTGGCTGTCGACCTCGAGCGCGTCCTGCTCGGACAGCGGCGTGAGCTTGAGCCTGAGGACGCGGTCGCCCGCGAGCTCCCACGACGCGGCGCAGCCGCCCTCGCGCAGCATCTTGGACGCGATGGAGTCGATCCGCTGGCGCAGGCCGCCGCGCGCTCCGGCCTCGATCCTGCGCTGCAGCTCGAAGCGGCGCTCCATCATCGGGAGCGTCACCACCTTCGCCTCGACGAGGTCGGAGAGCTCGTCGGCCACCGCCTCCTCGATCTCGAGCCGCGCGTCGGGATCGCTGCTCTCGAGCGAGAACGTCGCCTCGCGGAGCTCGGGATCGTAGCCCGTCAGCTTGCCGCCGGAGCTCTGGGCCGCGCGCGCCAGCGACTCGCGCAGCACCTGCACCGGCGCGCGCTTTCCGACCGTCGAGGCGACGTACCCGAGCATGTCCAGGCGCACGTGCACCGGGCCGTCGTCCTCCAGCCCGAGCTCGGGCCGCGGGCCGAGCAGCGCGTCGCGCATCACCCGGAAGACATCCCGCTTGATGACGTTGTCCTCGGTGAAGATGTCCTCGACGTGCTCGGACTCCATCAACGTGCTCGTGAGGCTCGCCACGAGCTCCTCGACCTGGTCGTCGATCTCGTCGGTGCCGAACGTGGTCGTGGGCTCTCCGTCGACGAGGGCCCACGGCTCGAGCCGGGGCGCGATGGCCGCGATGGCCGCGGACATCTTGTCCTCGAGCTCGCGCGCGAGCGCGGTCGCGCCGCCCCTGGCCACGAGGATGTGCCCGTGCGCCTTCAACGCGTCAACGATGCTCGTGGAAAGTCGGCGGGAGAGATTGCGCTCGTTCACGAGGCGCGCAGCTTACACGGTTTGCGCGGTATGGCGATATGAAGACCGCGGATCGGCCGTGCTCAGGGGTCGTTCTCGATCACCTTGATCAGCACGCCGCCGATGCGCGCCGGGATGACCGCGCGCGCTGCCTCGGCCCCTCCGGACCGGATGCTGACGCGGACGATGAAGCCGACCCCGTCCTCCCGCTCGACCCCGATGCCGACACACCACGGCTCGCCGCTGATCTTGGCCTTGAGCTCGTCCTTGGCCCGCCGGGCCGATCCCACGTCGCTCATCTCGTTCACCTCTCCTGAATTGGAGCGCGCAGCTGCAACCTCTCGCGCTCACTCGCTGATTCCGACCGCCAAGACCTGCCACGTCGCGGGCGCGTCGGCGATGCCCGCGGCGCCCGCTTCAGAGGTGCCTGCGCGCGATCTCGGCCCACGTGCCGGTCGGCTCGATCTCGAGGTACCTCCGCCAGCACGGGCGCGCCTTCGTCGGATCGCCGATCTGCTCGTACGCCATCGCGAGGTTGTAATAGGCGTCCGCGAAGCGCGGGTCGCTCTCGATGGCGCCGCGGAAATAGTTGATCGCCTCGGCCGCCCGGCCGCGCTCGAGCATCACGTAGCCGAGGTTGTACTGCGCCTCCGGCTGGGCCGCGTCGAGATCGAGCGCCTTCATGTAAAGCGCCTCCGCCTGCTCCTCGGCGTTGCGCCGGAAGCAGATGTTGCCGAGGTTCGTGTACGCGATAGCCAGCCAGGGGTCGATCTCGAGCGCGCGGCGGTAGAGCGCCTCGGCCTCGTCCATCGTCGCGGGATCCTCATCGAGCTGGCTGGCCTGCATGTAGAGCTCGTAGGCCGTGCGCGCGCGATCCCGGCCCACCTTCGGGCGGAGCACGCGCACGACGTCGTCGCGCAGGTCCTTCACCTCGAAGTCGAGCACCATCTGCCCCGTGAGCGGCTCGAACGCGCCGGACGCGCCCCGGACCACGACCGCCTTGCCGTCGAAGGCGACGCGGAGCTCGGCGAGGGGGCGCGTCACCTTGGGGAGCGCGGCGCGGATGTTCTCGATCGCCCGAGCGACGTCGCGCAGGCGCACCTTGCGGGCGATGAGGTCGCGCGCGGCGCGCAGCGCGATCAGGTCCGAGAAGGTGTACGCGCGCCGCCCGCGCCGCCGACCGCTCGGCGACGCGATGCCGGCGCGATCGAGCGAGCGCAGTCGCCCGGGCGAGATGCCGAGCAGGCGCGCGACCTCGGTGCCGGTGAACATGTCGGTGACCGGCTCACGGGCGCCCGGCGCAGGGAGCGGCGCCTCCGTCGCGCCCGCGTGCGGCGCGGGCGGGGGCTGCGACACCCGCCCGCCACCAGGGCCGAACACGACGTGGATCACCTTGTCGGAATTTTCCGAGGCGGAACGGTCCTTGTTGCTCATCGCAGCGTCACCGGCTCCGCGCCGAGGATCGGCGGAGGCAGAGCGCGTTGTGGGGAGCGTACCCCGGCTCGAGCCGGAGCGCTCCCGTTCTCCACGTGGACACGCGCGTCAAGAGGGCACGGCGCTGCGCGCTCGCGCTCGCGCTCGCGCTCGCGGCGCGCGCCGGCGAGCGGACTTCGGAAGGGGGGCGCATCACCATCACGCGCGCACCGTCCTGCCCGTCGTTACCATCACGCGCGCCGTGACGTCCACGGTCAGCGCGAACGAGACCACGGCCGCGCGCGGCGCGAGGCCGCAGCGGATCTCGGCCTGCATCGGCCCGAGCGGGCCCCCTGCGCGCGCGGCCGCCTCGCGCTGCGCCACGCGGAGCGCCCGCAGCCTGAGGTGCGGGTCGAGCGTGAGCGCCCGGTCGAGCAGCCCCGCCAGCGGCGCGTCCGGCGGCAGCGCGACGTGCAGGCTGGTCGACCCGTAGTAGACGAGCGCGCCCCCCTCGTGGCGGGTGCTGCCCTCGCTCAGCACGTCGGCGCTGTCGAACAGCGCGTGGAGGCGCCCCGTCGAGCAATTCACGAGCTCGATGTGCCTCCGCTGGAGGAGCGGGGGGCGCTGGACCTTCGCCAGACCGGGACCGGGTAGACGCTCGCTGCGCGACATGGCGATCGCGATCGTGGCACCGCTGCGCGCCGCTTCCCAAAAGCGCGCGGAGATCCGCACAAAGTTGCTGCGGCACCCGATTTCGTGCGGGACGCCGGGTGCCGCGCGGCCGCGACGAATTTGGCCATGCGCGGCGCGCCTTGCCACGATACGCGCCGCGCCGAAGGGCGCGAAGGAGCGACGAGCGAGCATGGACTACACGGGTACGGAGCGCCGCAGGCACCGGGTCTTCATCACCCGGAACACGGAGTATCACGTCCGCGACAACATCTGCGTCGCGGTCCGCGATCGGGCCGCGCGCAAATTCAGGCCAGCCCACCTTGCGCTGCACCTGAAGCTCCAGGGCGCGGTCCGGATCAACCCGAACGGCGTCGTGATCCCGGAGCCGCAGAACGCGCGCATCGGCTCCCCCATCTATTTTACCCAGATGGATCAGGACGGGATGGAGCGGCAGATCGTGACGAGCCGGGTGGAGGCGATCGAACGGCCCGAGAAGACCACGGTGCTCCAGTACCCCTCGTGACCCGGCGAAGCGCCCCCGCCGTGCGGCGCGGGCCCTCGTGATCGCGGTCGAGCGCGCGTCGCAGCGCGGGCGCTCGTTCCTCGAGCGCGCCGCGCCGGGTGTGTCCGCTCAGCCGAGCGTGCAGAAGCCTTCGTAGTCGATGTAGCTCGTGATGGTCGGCGACTCGCCGCAGGCGGGGCAGTTCTTGTCGCGGCGCAGCTTGAGCTCGCCGAACTTCATCCGCAGCGAGTCGTAGGTGAGGAGCCGGCCGATGAGCGGCGTCCCCTTGCCGAGGATCAGCTTGACCGCCTCGGTCGCCTGGATCATCCCGACGAGCCCCGGCAGGATCCCGAGCACGCCTGCTTCCTGGCAGCTCGGCGCGAGGTGAGGGGGCGGCGGCTCGGGGTAGAGGCACCGGTAGCAGGGGCCGACGCCCGGCATGAACGTCGTCACCTGGCCCTCGAAGCGGAAGATCGAGCCGTGGACGACGGGCTTCTTCTTGAAGACCGAGGCGTCGTTCACGAGGTAGCGCGTCGGGAAATTGTCGCACCCGTCGACGATGATGTCGAACTGGTCGAAGATGCGGTCGACGTTGCCGCTGTCGACGCGCTCCTGGAACTTCACGACCTTCACGTCGGGGTTCAGGTCGCGGATCGCCGTCTCGGCGCTGTCGACCTTGGGCATGCCCACGCGCGAGGTCGCGTGGAGGATCTGCCGCTGGAGGTTCGAGTTGTCGACGACGTCGGCGTCGACGAGGCCGAGCGTCCCGACGCCGGCGGCGGCCAGGTACAGGGCCGCCGGGCTGCCGAGCCCGCCGGCGCCGAGCAGGAGGACCTTGGAGGCGAGCAGCTTGGCTTGCCCCGCCTCGCCGACCTCGGGCAGGAGCAGGTGCCGGGAGTACCGATCCCGCTGCGCGTCGGTGAGGTTGGGCGGCATCTCGACCGGGAAGGCCATGTCCTTCCAGCGGGAGAACCCCGGGTTGGCGCTCTCGACGTTTGTGTAGCCGAGCTCCTGGAGCGTCTTTGCGGCGAGCGCCGAGCGCGTTCCGCCGGCGCAGTAGGCCACGATGTGGGCCGACTTGTCCGGCAGCCTCTGCTCCACTTGCATCTCCAGGAAGGCTCGCGGGATCGAGATGGCGCCCGGGATGAAGCCGGCGCGGTACTCCTCCTTCTCGCGCACATCCAGGAGCACCATCGGGACCTTGTCGTCGAGGCGGCGCTTAAGCTCAGTCAACGAGAGCTCGCGGATGGTCTTGCGGACGTCGGAGATGAGGTCGCTATAGGTCGTAGGCATCGTGGCTCCTCAGGGATGGAGAGACTTAGGTGCCCGGCGCTACGAGTCAACGACGGACGGCCGGCGGTCGATGATTGCTGCCTCGGGGGCAGCGCGCAGCGCCCCCGTCGGCGGAGGCGGGGCGGCTCGGTCTGGCGGCGCGGCGCAGCCAGCCGTGCGGCGGCGGCGGGAGGTCCGGCGGGGGGCCGCTCTAGCGGCTGCGGGGCAAGAGATCGGGCCGCGATCGGAGCGAGGCGAGGGGCTCCTCCTTCTGCATGCCCCCTTCGCACTGGATGCGCGCCACGCGGCCTGCGGGCGGCACGTCGACGATCGTCGCCAGCTCGTTCTCCGACTTGCAGAGGGCGAGGACCTTGGTGCCGGGGGCGAGGCGTCCGCTGCGGAGCTGCTTCCGCGGCAGCTTGATCTCCGCGTCGTCGGCGAGCCGTCGGACGGTGATGTCGGCCCCCTGGACGTCGCTCACGACGCCGAGCTCGAGCGTCGGCTGCTTCTCGCGGAGCGGGCCCCACACGCGCTCGCCCTTCAGCTGATCGTTCGGCAGGAGCCAGTCGTCGGTCGGCTCCTGGGCGAGTCGGGGCAGCGGCACCCACCCGATCGCGACGTCGAACGCGGCGGTGATCACGGCCGTGCCGGGATCGACCTCGGTCACCAGCGCGCGATCCTTTGTCTGGCCGATGACCCACACCGGGGTCGAGGGCGCGAGGCTCCTCGTCGGCTCGCCGTCGCTGTCCGACGCGGGCGAGACCGCGACGGTGCCGTGAGACCAGCGCTTTTCCGGCTTCTTCATGGGCTTCATCCGGACCTTCTGCGCCTCGACCCACGCCGCGAGGGCGGCGCGCTTCCGCGCGAGCGACTCGGGCAGCGCGCTGCTCCCCGGCAGCTCGGCCACGTCCAGCCCGAGCGCCTCCCAGCGCAGGAGCGCGATGGTCGCGTCGAGCTGCCCCAGCGTCGCCGCCGCGTTCTGGGTGCCGAGCGCCCTCCCGGCGAGCTCGGCCAGCCGCGGCGCCGCGGCCGCGCGGACCCGCCCGAGGATCGCGCGCCCTTGCTCCTCGGACGCGTCTCCACGTTTGACGGCGGCGTCGAGCTTCTCGACCACGCTCGCCCAGCGTCCGGCCGAGACGTCCGCCTCGACCTGGCCATAGAGGACCTCGGCGATCGTGGCGTCGAGCTCCTCGGTGAGCCGGTTCGCGGCGTCGTCGCCGAGGACCGTCCTCGTCGGCGGCGCCGCGAGGAACGCGCGCGCGTCCGCGAGCTTGCCGGCGATCGTCGCCTCGTCGACCTTCCCGCTCGCGCACGCCACCGCCTCCGACGCCAGGAGCCGCCGGATCTCGTGGGTGAACGCCTCGCTCTTCAGCTCGTCGATCCGCGCCGACAGCTTGTGGAACGCGGCCTCGCACTCCTTTTGGCCGAGCAGATCGGCGGCGTCGTTGGCCCAGAGCTTCGCCTCGCGCCTGTCGACCTTCTCGCGGAGCTCGCCGATCTGGTACCGGTGCGAGTCGACGCCGAGCGCGCTCGCCTTGTCGAGCAGCGCGCGGGCGTCAGCGTAGCGCTTGTCGGACAGCGCGCGGCTCGCCTCGTCGACGCGGCGCTGGCTCTCCTGGATGCGCGCCATCTCGGCCGTGACGGCGGGCTGTGGCGCTGGTCGCGCGGGGGCCTCGGCGGCGCAGCCCGCCGCGACGGAGAGCGCGGCGAGGACGAGGGCGATGGGGACGGGAGGACGGTGCAGCGGCCCTGCTGAGCGCATAGGAACAGGACTCTTCCACTTCCTCTGGAGGATCGTCAATGTCGCCTCTCCAGCGGCGTTTCTTGACCCTCGGTGGCTCACGCTTTACGTGGACGACCTGTGAGCGATGACGATACGCGCGGGACGGGTGCCCAGCGACCGGACGCCGTGGAGAGCGGCGGCGAGCGCGTCTTCAAGGCGCCGAAGATCACGATCAACCGCGTCTACACGCGGCAGGGGGACGGCGGGCTGACCCGGCTCGTCGGCGGGCAGCTCGTCCCGAAGGACGACGCGCGGATCGAGACCTACGGCACCGTCGACGAGCTCAACTCGCTGGTCGGCGCCGCGCGGCAGACGTTGATCGAGCTGCTCCCGGGCGCGCCGAGCGAGGGCGCCGAGGGGCTCATGGAGCTCGGGCGCACGCTGCTCCGCGTCCAGCACGAGCTCTTCAACCTCGGCTCGATCCTCGCGACGCTCCCGGAGGACGTCCACCCGCGGCAGCCCCGTGTGACGCAGGCGGAGATCGATCTCCTCGAGGCCGAGATGGACCGTTGCCAGGCCGACCTGCCGGCGCTGCGCTCGTTCGTCCTCCCCGGCGGCTCGCGGCTCAACACGGATCTCCATGTGGCGCGGACGGTGTGCCGCCGGGCGGAGCGCTGCTGCGTGCGCCTCGCCCAGGCAGGCCACGCCGATCCCGACGCGGTCCGCTACCTGAACCGCCTGAGCGACGCGCTCTTCGTCTGGAGCCGCTGGGGGGCCGCGCTCCTCGGCACGCCGGAGATCCTCTGGGAGCCCGACGCGTCGGCGAGCGGCGGCAAGGCGCCGGCCACCTGAGCTGGGCGGCCCAGGCCGGGTTCACAGGGGCGCGCTGGTGGCCTTGCCGCCGCGGAGCAGGCGCGGGTGCTCTCCGCCGGTGCGCGCGGTCGTCCTTGGCTCGGGCAGCTCGGGCAGCTCTGCCGCGTCGGCCGCCGCGAGCGTGGCGCGCGCGCGCTGGACGAGCCGCAGGCCCGCGGCGAGGCCGAAGCCCGCCACGAGGGCGAGGCAGGCGAGCGTGATCGGGAAGGGGAGGGCGCCGGTCAGCCGCGTGCTCGGCACGGCGGGGCCGAAGACGAGCGCCGCGACGAGGTAGGCGAGCCGCTCGTGCCGGCGCATCAGCCCGTTGGGCAGCGAGATCCGGTAGGCGTCGGCCTTGGCGCGCGCGTAGCTCACGAGCGACGAGGCGACCATCGCGACGAGCGGGATCGCGAGCGCGGCGGGGTGCTCGCGGTAGAAGACGGCGAGGCCGATGAGCGGCGCCGCGTCGGACAGGCGATCGAGGCACGAGTCGAGCACCGCGCCGGCGCGCGACGCCGTGCCGCCTTCGCGCGCCACCATGCCGTCCAGCGCGTCGAGGACGGCGCTCGCGACGAGCAGCGCGGCGCCGGACCGGAAGCGGCCGGTCGCGAGCAGCGGAGCGCAGGCGAGCGACAGTCCGAGCGAGAGGTAGGTGAGGGCGTCCGGCGAGACGCCTAGGCGCACGAGCGCGCGCGCGGGGGCGTGGAACGACCAGTAGAAGGCCTCGACCACCGGCCCGGGGAGCAGCGCGCTCCCGGGAGAGGCGCCGAGCCGCGGCATCGCGGGTCGGCCGCGGCGGGCGACGCGCACGGCGTAGGCGCCGAGCACGGCTGTGCAGATTAGGATCGCAACGACGCAGGGGAGGACGGCCACACCGAGGCGGTTGCAGGGTTCGATCCGGAACCGCCGAAGGCGACGCGCCGGGCCGCGCCCGCGACGTGGTGAAGGGCCGCGGAAGCGCGCGCCGGGCGGGCGGGCGGAGCTAGGGGCAGCTGACGCGCGAGAGCCGGATGCCCTCGTCTTGCTCCGCGTAGGCGATACCGAGCTCCTGGCCTGTCCAGGCCACCGCCGGGTACCGGCCGGTCGCGCCGCCGCTCACCTCGAGCTCGGCGCCCATGGGCTCGAGGTCCCGGCTCAGCAGCGTGACGAACACGCCCGGGGGGCCGTCGCGGAACTGGTAGTAGGCGACGGCCAGGCCGTGCCCGGTCCACGCGAGCGCCGGCCAGTTCGCGCTGCCCTCGCCGCGCGAGACGACGGTCTCGGGAGACACCTCGTCCTGCGCGGAGATACGGAGCGCGCGGATCTGCTCGGCGCCGCTGCGGATGTCCTCCCAGACGAGGAAGGCGTCGCCTCCGCCGAGCGCGACGCGCGACATCTTCGCGGTCACGCCCTGGTGCGCGATCGGATCGAGCGGAGCGCTCTCGTGGCCCGGCCTGGCGAAGCTGAGCGTGTCGCCCTCCGTCCAGATCAGCGCGGCCTTCTCGCCGTCCGTCGCGACGGCCGGAAATTGCGCCTGCTCCAGCGGCGTCGAGCTGCTGAGCGCGCCGCTGTCGAGGTGACCGAGCAGCGACCCGCCCGTGTCCATCCACGTGATGAGGGTCCCGTCCTCGCTCGCCGCCGCGATGGGCCAGGACTCGGCGGTTCCGCTCATGACCAGATCGAAGGCCGCGCCTTCGGCGGCGCCTTCCAGCGTCGCGTAGCGGCCGCGAACGACGCTGCCCGCGCCGTCCAGGTCCTGCCAGACGACGAGCAGGCGTTGCCCGTCGCGCTGAACGCTCGGGTGGCTGGAGACGCCTGGCCCGTCCTCGAGCACCTCTTCCCGCAGCATGTTGCCGTCTGCGTCGACGGCGGCGAGGTGGATGTCGCCCTCGTCGGCGTTGCGCTCTTGCCAGGCGATGGCGAAGCCCGACCCGGTCCACGCGATCGAGGGCGTGGTCCCGCGGCCGCTGCTCATCTTCAGGCCTTGCGCCGCGACCGTGCACGCTGCGGCATGGCTTCCGCTCCCTCCCTCTCCCGATGCGTGCCCTCCGCCTCCCGCCTCTTCTGCTTTGCCGCCTCGTTCTCCGGAGCCGCAGCCCCAAGCCGCGGCGACGATCGCCGCGCTGATCGAGCCAAGAACCCAGTGCCTCATTGTTCCCCCGTCGTGGTGATGGGAGGCGCTCGGCGCGGCGCGCGCCGGGCGGCGTTCACACCGAACGCCTCGATTCACGGGTCCGGCGCGGCGACGTCCTCCGTCTCGGGGACGGCGCGGAGCGGGTCGCCGTGCGGGACGACCGCGGTTTCTTTGTTCGATGTCCGGACGGGCGCTGGGTCGCGGTCGAGCCCCGCGCTTCGCGCAGATGACGCAGCGCGCGCCGTGTCTCCGGGCGCGAAGCGCCGCTCGCCCAGCGCGCGCGGGCCCGAGCGCCCTGCGCGCCTGCCAGGCGTTCACGGACCGCCGCTGCCCTGACTGGATCGCGCCCCGCGCGCGTCGATCCGACCGAACGCGCTACTCGTCGCCTTCCTGCGGCTGCAGCGCCTCGGCGACGGCCGCGAGCACGTCCTGCGCGGCGTCGAGCTTGCGTCGCGGCACCGACTTCAGCGCCTGTCGCACGGCCGCCTCGACCGTGCCGGTGCGGAGGCTGTCGAGCTCGCGTCCGCGCGCGGTGAGGCCCAGGAGCGCGCGGCGGCCGTCGTTCGGATCGACCCGGCGCTCGATGATGCCGCGCTCCTGGAGCCGCTTGAGCACGCCCGTGAGCGTGCTCGGGTGCAGCTGCATGATCTCGGCGAGCTGCCCGGCGGAGATGCCGGGGTAGCGCCCGACGATGCGGATGACGAGCCGCTGCGGGCCCGTCACGCCCATCTTCGCCTCCATGCGCTTCGACGTCGACTGCAGGCCGTGATCGACGGCCCACAGCAGCTTCATGAAGTCGAGCACCTCGCCCAGCCGAGAGCTCTTCTCTGAAGGGGATCCGGCTTGAGACGAGCGCATCGCCGATGCTTGCTAGCTCGCCCGGACGCAGGCGGCTAGTGCTGGGCGCACGGAGGGCGACCGGCGCCGGGGCGAACAGGGGGCGCGGCGCTCTTGGGGCGCGGCGCTCTTGTGGATCACCGATGAATGGGCCGGAGCGGGCAGCTCGCGGGGAGCCGCGGGCGCGCCGGGAAGCCGGGGAGGCGAGGAAGGTGAGGAGGGCGCGTGACGTCGAGCAGCGCACAGCGTGGCCGTCGTCTCCGCGCTTTGCCGTAGCGCTGGTGGGCGGTTTCGGAGCAAGATCCAGGTCCATGAGCAGGGCACGGCGAGCCGCTCTCTGGACCGGGCTCGGCGCGCTGCTGTGCATCTCCGGCGCGGCCGTCGGCCAGGTGCCGTCGGTGCGCGCGTCCTTCTCGGCGGCGTACCGCGCCTTCCGGGATCCCAGCCTGCTCGACCCCGCGCCGGCTGGCGCGGCCGCGGCCGACGCCTGCCCTCCGCCCATCGGCGACGCGCCGCCGGCCCTCACGGCGCTCGTCGTGCGCGAGTTCGAGCCCGCGTCGGACGAGGATCTCGAGGATCCCGAAGGGGCGGTGCTGGCCACGCTGGCGATGCCGGATCTCGACGTGCCCCTCACGCGCCGCACGATGCGGTTCGTCCGCTTCTTCGCGCAGTCCGACGAGGGGCGCGCGGTCTTCCAGCGGCGCTTCCGGCGCGCCGGCGCGTACCGCGAGATCATCGAGCGCTCGCTCCGCGACGCGGGCCTCCCGGAGGATCTGCTCTGGGTCGCGGCGATCGAGAGCGGCTTCGACCCGCGGGCGGTCTCGCCGGCCGGCGCGGCGGGGCTCTGGCAGTTCATGCCGAGGACGGGCGAGGCCTACGGCCTGGAGCAGTCCGAGTGGATCGACGCGCGCATGGGCCTGACGCGCGCCACGGACGCCGCGACCGCGCACCTGCGCGACCTGTACGAGCGCTTCGGCCGCTGGGACCTCGCGCTGGCGGCGTACAACCTCGGTTACGAGGGGGTCCTCCGCGCGCTGTCGAAGGTCGCGGCGACGCGCGATCTCGAGGCCCGCGGGCCCATCGGGCTCGCGGAGCTCTCGCAGGCCGGCGCCATCCCCAAGGAGACCTCCGACTACGTGCCGCAGATCATGGCGTTCGCGATCGTCGCGGCGAACCGCGGGCGCTTCGGGCTGGACCTGCCCGACGTCGCGCCCCTCCCGCCGCTCGATCTCGGCGAGGTCGCGGTGCCGCCGGGGACGCGGCTCCGCACCATCGCGCGCGCCGCGGGCGTCTCGACGGCCGTGCTGCGCGAGCACAACCCGGAGCTCCTGCGCGACCGCGTCCCTCCCGGCCGCGTCGACCACCTGATCTCGCTGCCCGCCGATCGCGTCGCGCGCGCCATGGCTCTCTTTCCCGCCTACCTCGCCCATGAGGAGCTCGACGCGGAGGAGGGCGACGGCGCGGCGGGCGCTGCGCCGTCGGGTCGGGACGAGCTCGGCGCGCTCGCGCTGGACGGCGCGTCGCTGCCGCCCCGCCCCGTGTCGCTCGGTCGGAACCGGCTCCCGTCCTTCACCCCGCCCGGCCAGGCGCCGGCGCCCATGCCGCTGCTCGGCAACCCGGAGGCGCTGGAGGCGAGGCTCCCGATCGTGATGATCGGCGGCGGCGGTGGCTCTCGCTCTGCCTTCGAGGACGACCCGCTCGGCATCAGGAGCGGGCGCCTCGTCCCGACGTCGCCGTTCGACGACGTCGAAGGCCCGAGCGCGCGCCGCGCCCTCAAGGGTCGCGAGGCGGCGATCGAGAAGCAGATAGGGCTCCTCGCTGGGCTCGGCCAGGAGCAGGTGCAGCGCTTCCGTCTCCCGAACGGCATCGCGGTCGACCTCCGGGAAGATCCCGCGGCGCCGCTCGTCTCGATCAGCGCGGCCGTCGCCGTCCCCGCGCGGTCCGCGAGCGACGCCGGCGCGGCGGCGCCAGCCCTTGCCAGCGAGGCGCGCGTCGCGATCACCGTGCCTCCGCGCGATCTCGAGGTCGGCGTCGATCTGGTCGCCGCGCGCCTCAGGATGCTGCTCGGCGAGGCGAGCGCGGCGCGCGTGGCCGAGCTCAGGAGGGAGGCCAGCGCGGCCTCGCGGCGCGCGCTCGAGCGGACGCCGTATGGCCCATCGTGGCTCGCGCTCGGGGACGCGCTGTTCCCCGCCGGCCACCCGCTGGAGGGCACCTTGATCGGGGCGCGCGGCGACGCGGGCGCGGCGAGCGAGCTCCTGCTCACCGAGTCGCTCCGGCGCGAGCGCGCGGCGGCCCAGGCGACGATCGCGCTCTCGGGCGACGTCTCCCGCGCGGCGGTCGAGCAGGCGCTCTCGCGCTCGCTCCAGCGCGTCGTCGTGGAGCCGGAGCGGCCCATCGGGCCCCACCCGCGCGAGGAGCGGATCGTCATCGAGGACGCGGTCCCAGCGCCGCGGCTGCTCTATGGCTGGATCGCGCCGCCGGAGGGGGGCGCGGACGAGGCGTCGCTCCGGGTGGCGATGGAGATCCTCACGGGCCCGCGCGTCGCGCGGCTCGCGAAGGCCCTCGTGACGGAGGGGCAGCTCGCGTCGGACGTGACGGGGCGGCTGTCGCTCGGCGCGCAGGCGAGCGTCGCGGCGGTGGAGCTCACGCCTGCCCCGTCGCGCAGCGCCGCCGAGCTGGAGCAGCGCCTCGACGCCGAGCTCGCGTCGCTCGCGGCGTCCGGGCCCACCTGGAAGGAGCTGGCCCTCGCGAAGGCCTTGCTCAAGCTCGATCTCGAGCGGGAGCTCACGCGGCGCGCCGCGGTCGCGCCGCCGCCTGCGTCTCCTCGCCCCGTCACGGATCTGCGGCTGCGCGCCGCGCTCGATCCAGGCAGCTTGCCGAGGCTGCTCCGCGCGCTCGAGGAGGTCGAGCCGGCCGACGTGCGCGCGGTCGTCGCGCGCACGTTCGGCCGAGAGCGAAGGGTGAGCGTCACGACATGGCCGCGCGGCGGAAGCACTGTTGCGACCGCCGCCCCCTCAACGCCCCCGCCGCCCGCTCCGTAACAGCGTCAACAACGTCCGCGAGGCCGCCGAGGCCTGTCGAACGCGGCCGGACGCGGCCAAACGCCGCTGAACACAGGCCGAACGCGGGCCGAACATGGCCGATGAGGACCCGCGTCGCCCGTTCAGCACCCCGCGTGCCAGCGGGCTTTCTTACCATGGACTTATGGACAGGTATGGACAGCTGGTAGCGATTGGAGATAGCACGGGAGAATGACGACCCCTGTAAAGCCGCTGATGGCTGCGGCACCAGCGAGCGAGCACGCCGCCCATTTCCAGGACGGTGTCTATCGGCCTTCCCTCTCGTCGCCGGCCGAAGCGCCGGGGCCGGCGCTCCGCGTGACGCGAAGCGGCGTCATGGAGCGCGCAGCGCGGCCCGCCACGAGGGCGAACTCCGGCGTGCGGTTCGTGGAGGCGTCCGAGCGGCCTTCGCTGCTCGACCAGGTGCACGCGGTCATCGCGCTGGAAGGGCAGCCGGTGCTGCGCAATCTGCTCATCACCCAGTGCTACTACGAGATCTCCGCGGAGCTCGTGGAGCTGCTCGGCGGGCGCAACGCTCACTGGTGCACCTTCGCCACGTGGGCCTCGAAGACCGCGGGGCGGTTCATCCGCAACGAGGAGGTGCCGGCGGTGCTCCGGCAGCTGATCCTCTCGGACGAGGACGAGCGGGAGGCGATCTCGCAGCGCGCCGGGCTCAACAGGGGGCGCGGCCAGGGCGAGCCCGAGCGGGAGCGCGCCCCGCGCATCAGCGGCATCGACCTGCTCACGCCCTGGTGGGGTCATGGGCTCGATCTGATGGAGATCCCGGAGCGGATCTTGCGCGAGCTGAGCTCGGACATCGCTATCGGCAACCTCAAGGTCTTCGAGGAGCTCGGACCGATGTTCGTGCGCATGATCCAGATCTATCGAGAGTGCCCGCAGCCCGGCGACGCGCAGCTCGCGGCCCTGCTCGATGGGCTGCAGCCAGGCCCGTCTCCGGAGGGCGGTCAGGGGCTGCTCCGCAGCGCCGCGGCGCACTACCACGCGGCGATGCTCACCGAGGACAAGGACAGGAAAGCGGAGCTGATCCTCCTCGCCAACGCGCGCGTCGGGCTGCACGAGCAGGTGCGGCTCCAGCCGTACATCGCGCGGGCGCTCAACGCGCCCGTCCGCTGCATGCTCGACTCGATCGGCCTGCGCGGGCGGCGCCTGCCCGAGGCGCTGGAGGCCATCGTCCTCGATCAGGTCGAGAAGGTGCAGGCGCTCTGGCGCCTCCTGGCCACGAAGGAAATGATGACGATGCGCTTGCCGGACGAGATCCTCGATCTCGGTCACGACCTGCCCGCGCCGCCCGGCTTGCCGCTCCACTGCGCGGAGCTCGCGACCATCGAGGATCGCGAGCTCCGCGAGCTCCTGAGCGAGTACGACGCCCACGACCAGACGACGGCCGGCTGCGGCGCCGAGGACTGGGCGTCCCTGCGCGAGCGCATGAGCTACATCCTCGAGCTGTTCCGCTCACGGCAGTCGTGCGCTCGGCTCCTCGAGCGGCCCTTCAGCAGCGAGCAGCACGCCGACATCGTCGCCTGGCGGGTGCCGATGCCCATCTACGGCGATCTCTAGCGCCGCGCTCCAGCGATCCGGCGGGGATCCCCGACGGCGGCCTCTTACCCTTCCGGCGCGTCGCCCGCCGCGTCGGGGCACGCCGCGCGGCGCTCGGAGAGCTGCGCCAGAAGGCCGAGCGCGCCCTGGCGCTCCGCGATCTCGCGCCCGCGCCGGAAGGACGCCTCGGCCCGAGCTCGCGCCTCCTCGGCCGTCGGCGTGCCGCGCGCGAGGGCGACCTCGCCCTCGAGGCGATAGAGCTCTGCCTCGAAGTAGCGCTCGTCGCTCTTCTCCACGAAGGCGAGCGTGTCGGCGAGGAGCGCGCTCGCCTCGTCGACGTTGCCCGCGCCCAGCTCGGCCTCGATGAGCGCTGACCGCCAGTAGGTGAGCGACACGCGGCTGCCGACGCCCGTCAGCATCGCCAGGCCTCCACGGATGCGCGCGGCGCCCTCCGCGAAGCGCGCGCGCGCCGCCTCGCCGGCCGGCCCGTCGGCGGCGTGCGCCGCCGTCGCCCAGCCGAGGTCGATCTGGCTGAGCGCCGTCCAGTGGGGCATGCCCACCTCCCCGGAGAGCTTGCTGAGCGCGTGCGCGTGCGCCTCCGCGCCAGCGAGATCGCCGAGCAGGCAGCACAGCACGGCGGCGAAGTGCTCGACGAAGCCGCGGCTCACGGGCTGGTTCAGCTCTTCGCACAGCGCGATCGCCTCGGCGATCGAGGACCTGGCGCGCTCCGGCTCGCCGAGGTGGAACGCGATCCAGGCGAGGTGGGACAGGGAGAACGCCGCGGCGTCCTGGCCGAAGAGGAAGGCGAGCGGCAGGTGACGCGCGGGATCGTAGAGCGCGAGCACCTTGTTGAAGTGCTCTCGGGCCTCGCGGAGGCGCCCTCGGAGGAAGCGCGTCGCGCCGAGCGCCTGGTGGGCGCCCAGCGAGATGCCGGCGTCGCCCGTGCTCTCGGCGAGCGCGAGCAGCTGCTCGCCGTGCTGCTCCGCCAGCGCGTAGTCGCCGCGGACGTGGAAGAAGATCCAGAGCCCCCACAGCGCGGGGAAGAGCTGCGGCGAGGAGCCCGCCTCGCGGCAGAGCGCGTGTGCGCGCGCGTACGCCGCCTCGACCTCCGGGGCGGCGTAGCCGCGCGTGATCATCAGCGGGACGCCGAGCGTGGTCTGGAGCGTGATCTCGTCGCGCATCCGCTCCTTGGTCTCGGGGAGCTGCTTGAGGAGCTCGAGCCCGCGGCTGAGCTGGATGATCGCCTCGGCGTGCGCGGACGAGAACAGCGAGGCCTCGCCTGCGCGCTGCCACGCGGCGACGGCAGGGCCGATCAGCGCGGCCTCGGTGTAGTGCCGCGCGAGCAGCTCGGGCGGCGTATCCCGGGTGCGCTCGGCGAGGACGGCGGCGATGCGCGCGTGGTACACCTGCCGGGTGCTGCGGAGCAGCGACTGGTACGCCGCGTCCTGCACCAGCGCGTGCTTGAACGTGTACGTCGCGCGCGGCGGGCGCCCTCGCTGGAAGAGCAGCTCGGCGTCGACGAGCTGCGCGAGCGCCTCGCGCAGCGACTCGGGGCTCGACGCCATGAGGAGCGGCTCGGCGCTCGCGCCGCCTGCCGCGCAGAGCTCGAGCGCCTCGTAGCCGAACGAGCGGCCGAACACCGCGCCGAGCTGCGCCACCTCCTTGGCCGGGCCGAGGCGATCGAGGCGCGACATCAGCGAGTGCTGGAGCGTGGTCGGGATCTCGAGCGCGCCCGTCCACTGTCGCGCCGCGCCCGGCGCCCCGGTCGACTCCCCAGCGGCCGCCTGCGCGGCGGCCGACTCGACCACCATGCGCGTGAGCTCCTCGGCGAACAGCGGGACGCCGTCGCTGCGCTCGGCGAGCGTCCGGATCACCTCGTCCGGCAGCGGCGCCTGCATGGCCGACGCGCCGCTCGTCGCGTAGGCGCCGGCCAGCTGCTGGACGAGCGCCCGCATCCGCTCGGCGCTGAGGGGGGCGAGGTAGATCTGGGTGAAGTGCGAGCGCACCGGCCACGGCGGCGCGAACGTGGGGCGCGCGGTCAGGAGCAGCAGCAGCGGAGACGGCCGCCCCTCGTCGATGAGCCGGCCGAGCAGCTCCAGGGTCGACGGGTCGGCCCAGTGCAGATCCTCGGCCGTGAGCACGAGCGGCTGTCGATCGGCGAGCCCGAGGAAGAGCTGAAGGAGCGAGGAGATGGTCTCCTGCCGCTGGCGCTGCGGCGTGAGCGCCGGCACGGGGTGGCGCCCCTCGGTCGGGATCGACAGCAGCGCCGCGAGCAGCGGCACGGCGAGCGGCCCCGCCTCCGCGTCGGCGAGCAGCTTCTCCAGCCGCGCGAGCCGGTCTTCGCGCGGCGCGATCCCCGCGCCGCGCTCGGTCGACGGCGCGGAGCCGCTCAGCGTGCTCGCGCGCTCGCGGTCGCCTGCGAGCAGCGCGTTGAGCAGCTCGATCACCGGATAGAAGGCGCTGTTCTGGAGCTGGGGCGAGCAGCGCGCCTCGAGCCACAGGTGAGGCGTCCCGGCCAGCCGATCGCGGAAGGCGCGCACGCTCCGCGACTTGCCGATCCCCGCCTCGCCCGTCATCAGCACGACCTGCCCCGCGCCGCCCGCGGCCCGCGTCCACCGGGCGGCGAGCTCGTCGAGCTCGCTGTCTCGCCCGACGAGCGGGGTGAGCCCGTGCTGCATCCTCGCGTCCAGCCGGTCCCGCGCGGTCGTGCGCCCGTGCACCGCGAAGACCTCGATCGGCTGGCGCGCCTCCTTCGGGCTGATCTCGCCGAGCGCGTCCACGTGATAGTAGCCCTCGACGAGCTTCAGCGTGGCGCGGCTCACGAGCACCGTGCCCGGCTCGGCGTGGCTCTTCAGCTGCGTCGCGGCGTTCAAGGTCGGCCCTGCGAGCGACGGCGCGGCGTCGCTGTCCGCCACGACGACGAGCCCGGTGTGCACGCCGACCTGCACGGACAGGGGCACGGACACGAGCTCGCGCGTGCTCAGGCGGGACATGTGCTCGACCAGATCGAGCGCCGCCTGCACGGCGCGGAGCGCGTCGTCCTCCCTCGCCACGGGGTGGCCGAAATAGGCGATCGTCTCCTCGCCGGGGGAGCGGAGGAACACCCCCTCCTGCGCCTCGATCACCTGGGCGCACACCGCCTGATACATCTGGACGAGCTCGTGGAACGCCTCGCTGTCCACCGTATCCGCGATGCGCTCGGCGCCGGCGAGCCCGCAGACCAGCACGGTGAGCTGGCGGCGCTCGCCGCGGCCGGTGGCCGCCACCGGCCGCGTTCCGGGCGCGACGCTCGGGCGGGAGCTGAAGCTCGCGGCCGGCGGCGCCTGCGGGCTCCCGGACGCGCCGAGGTGGATCGACGCGTCGCGGATCGGCCTCGCCGGCGCCGCGGCGGGCGCGAAGCTGCGGCCTGGGATCGCGAGCGTCGGCGCGGCGCCGAGCCGCTCGTCCTGCCGCTGCTGCTCGGGCGATTTGCGCACCGTGCCCGGCAGCGACTCGGGCTGCTCGGACGGCACGAGCTGGGTCTCCTGCTCGGCCTCGACCTGCTGCACCGCACGCGTCGCGATCGCCCGCTGCTCCACGCCGCCGCGCTCCTTCAGCGAGGCGGCGTGACCTGGGTCGAGCGGCAACGGCCACGGGATCGCCGACACGTCGCACTCCTCCAGCAGCTCGTAGGCCTCGCGGGCGGACCGGAAGCGGTGCGCCGGCGACTTGGCGGTCGCCTGCTCGAGCAGCGCGCCGAGGGGATGGCCGCGGAGGGCGCGGGGGATCGGCACCGGCTCGGGGCTCAGCTGGCGGAAGATGACCTCGGCGACCGTCGCCTCGTGCATCACGGGCGCGCCCATCAGGCACTCGAGAAAGGTCAGCCCCCATGCGTAGATGTCCGCCGCGGTGGTCGGGGTGGACTGCACGAGCTGCTCTGGGGCCATGTAGGCCGGGGTCCCGTTGAACTCCCCGGTGGGCGTGAGCGCGCGGTAGTCGGCGGATCGGGCCTCGCCGATGAGCGCGGCGATGCCGAAGTCGAGCACCTTGGCGTGTGTCCGCTTGCCGGATCCGGCGACCATGATGTTGTGCGGCTTGAGGTCGCGGTGCACGACGCCGCGCTCGTGGGCGAAGCCGATGGCGTCGAGCACCTGCAGCATCAGACGCTTCGCCTCGTTCGGCTCGACCCCCCTCGTGCGCTGGCAGCGCGCGGTCAGCGTCTCGCCGTCGACGTACTCCAGCGCAAGGTAGAGCTCGCCTTCCGGCAGGCGTCCGGCGTCGAGCAGGCGGACGATGTTCGGGTGGCTCAGCTGGGCGATGACCTGCATCTCCCGCTCGAAGCGCGCCTCCTGCGAGCTCGACTCGCGCGAGCGCCGCAGCACCTCGGGCCGCAGCAGCTTGAGCGCCACCCGCTGGGTGGTCACGATCTGGCGCGCCTCGTAGACGACGCTATGGCCGCCGCTCCCGAGGTGGCCGAGCACCTGATACCGGCCGTCCACGAGCGCGCCGACCTCGAGCAATCCATGGCGAGCGGACATCTCTTGATCTCTTACCGCCGAACGCTGCCGGAGTGGATCGTGAACGCCGCTGACGGCCCAGGTTGATCGCTCGCGGCGCCTCGAGCCCGGCTGAAGCGACACGAGGCAGGGCGGGGGGCTGGCCGGCTGCCGGGCCGACGCGGCGCACACCTCCACCAGCCTTGCCGCGGCCCGTTCCGCGGCACAGCGTGCTTCGCTGCCGTGCGCTGAGCGTGATGCAGGCAACCGGATCGCCACGGCTTGAGCGCGTGGTGCGGGAGGGAGAGGTCTGATACCCTCGCGATTGATGGGCAATGCCCCGCACTCCGGCAGCATGCCGCCACCTTCGAGTGGTCGGGGCCAAGGAGCCCTCCTTTACGCGGTAGACGATGAGGAGCTCAACCTGGACCTCATGGATCGGGCGCTCCGCTCCGGCTACCAGGTCCGCACCTTCGGGGATCCTCGCCGCGCGCTCGCGGCCGCCGTGAAGGAGCCGCCCGCCGTGGTCGTCGCCGATTATCGGATGCCTCACTTCAGCGGGCTCGCGCTGCTGCGCGAGCTGCGCCGGCAGGGGCTGAGCTACGTCCCGGTGCTCGTCTGCGCCCCGACGGACGTCGAGCAGATCCAGAAGATCTCCCGGGAGAGCGCGGCTTTCCGGATCATCACGAAGCCCTGGATCGCCTCGGATCTGCGCCGCCAGGTCGACCTGGCGGTGAGCCTCCACCAGCTCCAGGTCTCGCGGAACCCCCGCTGATCCGAGGGCACGCGGTGGCTTTGCGGCGCGCTGTCCGGGGTGACGCGACCGGATCGCCGCCGGGCGGCGCGGGCGCAGGGGCGCGGCGCGGGGGCGCCCGGTGCTGGCGTTGAGCGCTCGCTCCCTCGATGTGGTCGCGCTCGAGCTGCCGCAGCGCTTCGGCGATCGGCGGGGCGCGCTCGCCGAGATAGACGTCCTCCTGGGCTCGCCTGCGCTGGCGGGGGCCGAGCTCGTGGTCCTGCCCGAGCTCATCCTCACGGGCTACGTCTCGCCGAGGGGTGAGAGCGATCTGCGCCGCTTCGCGGAGCCGCTCGACGGGGAGTCGGCGGAGGGGCTCGCCGAGCTCGCGCGAAGGCACGGGATCGCGCTGGCCGGCCCCCTCGTCGAGGAGAGCCGGGGCCGCTTCTACAACAGCTTGCTCGTCTTCGACCGCGATGGCCGGCGCGTGGGCCATTACCGCAAGCGTCATCCGTGGTTCCCGGAGCGCTGGGCAGCGCCGGGCGATCTCGGCACCCCGGTCCTCGATCTGCTCGGCCTCAAGCTCACCGTCGCGATCTGCTTCGACGTTCACTTCCTCTCCGAGGACGCGGGCGACGCGCTCGACGAGGCCGATCTGCTGCTCTTCCCGACGGCGTGGGTCGACTCGCCAGGGGAAGGGGACGCGCGCGCCGACCTCTTGCCCGCGCTCGCGCGGCGCCATCGCCTCTCGATCGTGAACGCCAACTGGGGGCCGTCCCGCCCCGCGCTGGACGGCCAAGGCGGCTCGCGCATCCTCGACGCGCGAGGGCGATCGGTCGCGGTGGCGTCGCCCGGCCCGGGGCCGAGCGTGGTGCGCGCCACCTTGCGGTTCGGCGGAGACCGGCGCGCCACCTGAGGGCGATCCGGGAACGCGAGCGCGCCAGCGCCGGGAGGCTCGAACGCTCGGTGGCGCGGGAGAAGGATCGAGCCTCCCCGCGCGGGCGCAGCGCGGCTGGGGAGGCGGCGCGGCCCCCGCGAGCGCGCTCAGGTGAAGGGGAGCGTTGTCAGGTCGACGTTGCCGCCGCTCAGGATGACGCCGATCCGCGCCCCTTGGACCGAGCGCCGCAGGACCGCCGCGACCGGCACCGCCGCGCTCGGCTCGATGACGAGCTTCATCCGCTCCCAGACGACGCGCATCGCCTTGACGATGTCCTCTTCGCTCACGGTGACGATCTCGACCCCGCGCCCTCGCAGGACCGCGAAGGTGAGCTCGCCGAGCGAGCTGCGGAGGCCGTCGGCGATCGTGATCGGGTCGTTCGAGGGGATGATCCTCCCTTCGCGCAGCGATCGCGCGGCGTCGTCCGCGGCCTCGGGCTCGGCGCCGATCGTGCGGGCGCGCGACAGCGAGCCGGTCGCGATGGCGGTCCCGGAGAGCAGCCCGCCGCCGCTCACGGGCGCGACCACGGCGTCGAGGTCGTCCACCTGGGCGGCGAGCTCCAGCGCGGCCGTGCCCTGGCCGGCGATGACGCGCGCGTCGTTGTACGGATGGACGAGGATCGCGCCCGTCTCCGAGAGCACGCGGGCGATCGTCTCTTCGCGCGACCGCAGCGTGGGGGCGCAGCCCACGACCCGGGCCCCGTAGCCCTCCACGGCGGCGCGCTTCACGGCGGGCGCGTTCTCGGGCATGACGATGTACGCCGGGACGCCGCGGATGCGGGCCGCGAGCGCCAGCGCGGCAGCGTGGTTGCCCGACGAGTGGGTCGCGACGCCGCGCCGTGCCTCCTCGTCCGAGAGGGAGAGGACCGCATTGCACGCCCCGCGGAACTTGAACGCCCCGACCCGCTGCAGGTTTTCGCACTTGAAGAAGACACGCGCCCCCGCGATCCCGTCGATCGTCCGGCTGGTCATGACGGGCGTCACGTGGGCGTGCGGCGCGATGCGCGTCGCAGCGCCGCGGATGTCCTCGATGGCAGGCAAGGGGCTCATGGGACGAGCATCGGAGCGCGGCCGCGACCCGGCGTCCACCGCGAGCGCCGCGCGCCCGGGCGCCGCGCCGCTTCAGAACAGATCGGCCGCGATGCCGTCGGCGAAGACCCAGGCGGCTCGCGGGACGCTGAGCCTCCCGCCGGCCACCTCCAGGCGGCCTGCGCGCTCGAGCCGCTCCGCGGCCCTCCGCCGCGAGGGCGGCCACGCCGGCACCCCGAGCGCCTCTGCGGCGGCCTCGAGATCGAGCCCCTCGCGCAGCCGCAGCCCGAGCATGATCCGCTCGGACAGCCGCGTCTCCGGGCCGAGCCGCTCCTCGCTCTCCACGGCGATCGCCTCGCCGCCCTCGGCCATCGCGGCCATGTACCGCTCCGGGCTCACGATGTTCCGGTACCGGACCGCGGACGCCTCTCCGTGGCCCTCCGCGCCGGCCGAGCGGAGGCCCCAGCGCGGATCCGGGCGCGACACCGTCCCGTAGGCGGCGCACCCGAGCCCGACGTAGTCGACGCCTCGCCAGTAACCGAGGTTGTGGCGCGCCTCGTGGCCCGGCTTCGCGTAGTTCGACACCTCGTAGTGGGCGAGCCCCTCGGCCTCGAGGGCCGCGTCGATGGCGAAGAACGTGTCCGCCACTCCATCGTCCCCGGCCAGCGGCAGGCGGCCGCGCCGCGCGAGCTCTCCGAACGACGTGCCGGGCTCGACGGTCAGGCTGTACGCCGAGATGTGGGTCACTCCGGTCGAGGCCACGGCGCGCGCCTCGGCGGCGGCGTGCTCGGGGCGTTGCTCCCGCGCGGCTTCGGCCGTTCCGACCGCGACACCGTAGATGAGATCGCCGCTCACGCGCGGCATCCCGGACCGGAGGGCCGCCGAGAGCGCGCTGAGCCCACCGTCTGGGTCGTGCAAGCGACCGAGAAACCGGAGGCGCTCGACATCGAGGCCCTGAACTCCCACGCTCAGCCGGTTCACCCCGACCGATCGGAACGCTCGGGCCCGCTGCTCATCGAGCGAGGTCGGGTTGCATTCGACGGTCACCTCGAGGTCCGGCGAGAGCCGGCCAGCGGCCGCGGTGATGGCCGCCAGCACCCTGCCCATCTCGTCCGGCTCCCACAGGGACGGCGTCCCGCCGCCGAAGAAGATGCTCCGGAGCTCGCGCTCGCCCAGCACATCCGCTCGCTTCCGGAGCTCGGCCAGCACCGCGTCGGCATAGCCGCGATGATCGATCGCCTCCCGCGCCTTCGCGAAAGAGACGAAGTCGCAGTAGGGACACTTCTTGAGGCACCAGGGGAAGTGGACGTAGACGGTGATCGGCTCCATGTAATCCATGAATCCGTGACAACAGGGGACCCGATGCGAGCGGGCGAAGCGGAATAACTGAAATGAACCTAGGCGAGGACGAGCATGACGACGATGACGAGGTCACGCGGCGGAGCGCGCGTGCTCGGCGCCGGGCAACGCGCGTGGGCGCCGGGCGCGCGGCGCATGGTGACACAATTGCGGGGTCTAGATCTGGGTGTTAGCGTGCGAAAGGGAGGGGGCGCAATGCGCCCACCGAACTCTTCATGCTGACGTTGACGGAGCTTGTCGATCGGGTCCGGACCTATCAGCCGGCTGCGGACGTCGATCTCATCGCCCGGGCTTACGCCTACAGCTCTGACGCCCACAAGGGGCAGACCCGCAAGAGCGGCGACCCTTACTTCTCCCACCCGGCGAGCGTCGCCGCGATCATCACCGAGCTCAAGCTGGACACGGCGAGCGTCTGTGCCGGGCTCCTGCACGATGTCGTCGAGGACACCCTCGCGACGACCACCGACATCGAGAACAGCTTCGGCCAGGAGGTGGCGTTCCTCGTCGACGGCGTGACGAAGCTCTCGAAGATCAACTTCGCCTCCAAGGAAGATCGGCAAGCCGAGAACTTCCGCAAGATGCTGGTGGCGATGGCGCGCGACATCCGCGTGCTCCTCGTGAAGCTGTGCGACCGCCTCGACAACATGCGGACGCTCGAGTTCATGAAGCCTGAGGCGCAGGACCGGATCGCCCGGGAGACGATGGAGATCTACGCGCCGCTCGCGAACCGCCTCGGCATCGCGCGCTTCAAGAGCGAGCTCGAGGACCTGTCGTTCAGGTACATCGAGCCGGAGGCCTGGTCGGATCTCTCGCAGAAGGTCAAGACGACCGCGAAGGAGCGCGACAGGTACATCCACGAGGTCTCGAAGGTGCTCGCGGGCAAGCTGGCGGAGCAGGGCTTCGCGGTCGACGTCACCGGCCGCGCGAAGCACCTCTACTCGATCTGGCGCAAGATGCAGGCGCAGCAGTGCGACTTCGATCAGGTCTACGACGTCATCGCGTTCCGCGTCCTCGTCGAGTCGGTGGCGGACTGCTACGCGACGCTCGGCGTCATCCACTCGCAGTGGACCCCGGTCCCCGGCCGCTTCAAGGACTACGTCGCCCTGCCCAAGCCGAACATGTACCAGTCGCTGCACACGACGGTCATCGGGCCCGGGCGCGAGCGGATCGAGATCCAGATCCGCACCCACGAGATGCACCGCGTCGCGGAGCAGGGCATCGCGGCGCACTGGAAGTACAAGGAGAACAACTCCGGCGGCATCGACCCGAAGGACGCCGCGCGGTTCGGCTGGCTCCGTCAGCTGATGGAGTTCCAGAAGGAGCTCAAGGATCCGGCCGAGTTCCTGGAGAGCGTCAAGGTCGACCTGTTCCAGGACGAGGTGTACGTCTTCACGCCGAAGGGCGACGTGCGCGTCTTCCCTCGCGGCTCGACGCCCATCGACTTCGCTTACGCGATCCACACGCAGGTCGGAGAGCACTGCTCTGGAGCGCGGGTCAACGGCGCCATCGTTCCGCTCCGCTCGAAGCTCCGGAACGGCGACGTGGTCGAGGTGATGACCAACCCAGGCCAGCACCCGTCGAAGGACTGGCTCGATTACGTCTCGACTAGCCGCGCGCGCTCGAAGATCCGCAACTACCTGCGCACGGAGCAGCGGGAGAAGTCGCTCAAGCTCGGTCGTGAGCTCCTCGAGAAGGAGATGCACCAGCGGAGCATGAGCCTGACTCGCCTCACGAAGAACGAGGCTGAGCTGCGCAAGGTCATGGAGCGCTTCGGGGTTACCTCGGCCGACGAGCTCTTCATCTCTGTCGGCTACGGCAAGGTGAGCGTCCGCGCGGTGTGCGAGTTCCTGGCGCCCACGCCCAAGGAGAACGAGAAGGGCACGCCGACCCCGCCGCCCGAGTCGATCAAGGAAGGGCGCATCGAGTCGCTCGTCCGCAAGGTCACCGGGCGCGACAGCCACGGCATCCGGCTGAACGGCATCGACGACGTCCTCGTCCGCTACACGAAGTGCTGTAACCCGCTCCCAGGCGACGAGATCGTCGGCTTCATCACGCGCGGCCGCGGCATCACGGTTCACCGCCGCAACTGCGCCAAGGCGTTCGACACCGACCCGGAGCGCCGCGTGGAGATCTCCTGGGACGCGCGCGCGAAGATCAACCGCCCGGTGCAGATCAAGGTGATGACGGCGAACCGGCCGGGCATCCTCGCGACGGTCGGCCACACGTTCCACGAGCAGGGCATCAACATCAGCGAGGCGACCTGCCGGGCGGGCGACGACGGCCGGGCGATGAACACGTTCACGTTCCTCTGCTCCGACCTCGCGCAGCTGAAGAGCGTGATCCGGCGCCTCCAGCGGATCCCCGGCGTGATGGCCGTCGAGCGGACCTGAGCCGCGAGGCCGTCAGCGGCCGCGGCGAGAGCGCGCCGCGCTGCTCGCCCTGGGCGGCCCGCCCGCGGTGCTCGGTCCAGCCTCCGCCAGGGCGCGGGTGAAGGGACGGCCGAGGTCGCCGCCCGGTGCGTGCCTCGCGGCGATCTCCTGCACCTTGCGGACGAGCCCGGTCACGTCGTGGTGGCGCACCGGGGATCCGGCGGAGGCGCGATCGCAAAAGAACGTGCGGCACCCGAGGGGCCTCGCGGCGTAGATCGCGCAGCGGCCGGCGTCGGTGAGCATCGGGCACCGCCGCTCCGACGCGTGCGGCAGCGCGCGTCGCCGGCTCGGTTCGCCGCCGGATGCTCCCGGCGCGTGCGCACCGGCCCCGTCCGCCCGCACGATGCCTTCCAGCGCCCGGCGGCCCCCGCGAGCCGCGATCGCACGCTGGACGGCGGCGAGCTCGATGGACGTCACGTACGGCTCTCGGCCCGTGACGCCGAACCGACAGCACTCGGTCGAGGCCTCACACGTCCAGCCACTGAAGACCTCTTCCGCCTCTCGGTACACGGCCGAGAGCTCGGCGAGCAGATCGGCTTCACGGACGGGTGGATCGAGGGGCGTGGGTCGACGCATTCGTTCGGGGGCGCTGTCGTGGTGATCGCGCGTGCTGCCCGGCCCGAGGCGGCCGCAAAGCAGGGGCAGGGTCGGAGCGGGGCGGAGCTCCGAGGAGCGAGCCTAGTGCCACGTGGCGCCGCTGCGAAGCCGCAATTCGCGATCCTGACAGGCGCTCTGACGCGTGGCACCAGCGCTGTCCGTTCTGGAGCGAGCTCCCGCCGCGACCGCGGAGTTCGTCGGCGCCGTTCCGGGACGTGTGGTGCTGCGAGCTGGGCGACGAACGCGCACGCGCTATTCTCGCGCTGGATGTCGGTGCTGCGCCCGAAGCTGCGAGCTCTAGAGATCGTCGTCATCCAGGATGAGCGCCACGGCCGCGCGTTGATGCTGCGCGACACCGAGGGCATCGCGCCGTCTTCCGTCATCGTTCCCGCGGCGAGCTCTGCCGTGCTCATGCGCTTCGACGGGAGGCGATCGATCGACGAGATCGCGCGAGACGTCGCCCGGTCGACGGGCCAGGTCGTGGATGCCGCCCATGTGTCGCAGCTGGCCGACGAGCTGGAACGCGCGTGGATGCTCGACAGCCCGCGATTCCACGCGCGCCGGCGGAGCGTCGTGCAGTCGTTCGACGCGTCGCCGATCCGGGTCGCTGCCCACGCGGGCGGCGCGTACCACGGCGATCGGCGGAGGCTCTCCGACTTCATCGAGCGCCAGTGCCTCCAGGTCGCGCGTCCGCAGGGCGGAGCGACGCTCGCCGCGGCGCCGCGAGGCGCGCAGCAGCGCATGGTCGGGCTCTGCGCGCCGCACATGGATCTCTGGCGCGCCGCGGCGGGCTACGGGCACGCCTACGCCGCGCTCGAGCAGGCGCTGGCGGCGCCAGGCCTGGAGCAGGTCGACACGTTCGTTCTGCTCGGGACGTCGCACGCCGCGATGCGCCGTCCGTACGCCGTCTGCGAGAAGACGTTCGCGACGCCGCTCGGCCCGCTCGAGCCCGATCGAGCGATGATCGCGGAGCTCGCGGAGGCGAGCCGCTTCGACGTGCGCGAGGATCAGTACCTGCACAAGAACGAGCACTCGATCGAGTTCCAGGCCGTGTTTGTCCGGCACCTCCTCGGCGATCGCGCGGCGTCGATCGTGCCCATCCTCTGCGGCCTTTCGGAGTGCCAGGCGCGGCGTCGTGATCCCGCGCAGGACGACGGCGCCGAGTCGTTCCTGAGAGCGCTCCGCGACGCCCTGGCGAGGCGTCCCGGTCGCGTCCTCGTGATCGCAGGAGCGGACCTCGCCCACGTCGGCCCGCGCTTCGGTGATCCCGCGCCGCTCGACGAGCGCCAGCGGAGGGCGCTGCGCGACCGCGACCTCGCCTCCATCGAGCGCGCGACGTCGATCGATGCGCCGGGCTTCTTCGTCGACGTCGCTCAGGATCTCGCCACCCGCCGCGTCTGCGGCCTTGGCCCCATCTACACGTTGCTCCGCGCGCTCCCGCCGTCGTCGCGCGGCGAGATGCTCCACTACGAGCAGTGCGTCGATCCCGAGGAGGGATCGATCGTCAGCCATACGTCGCTCGGATTTTACGGTGGATGATCGGCGCCTGGGCGTCCGCCTGGCGCGCGCTGTCGCTTCGTCATGAATCGCGCCGAGCCGCCCCGCGGCGCTGGCGTACCGAGAGCCCGCTCGACGCTGGTGCGCCGCGAGGCTCCCGGACGTGCGACAGGCGCCAGCTCAGCCGCGCGGGACCCTGCGGCGCGCGATGTCGAGGCCGAGCCGGTCGGCCTCGCGGTAGATCGCCTGCCGCGACATGCCGAGGGCACGCGCCGCCGATGCGACGGAGCCGTTGGCCCGGGCGAGGGCGTCCTCGAGGCGGGCGCGCGCGAGCGAAGGATCCGTCGCGGGCGGGAGGTTCGGCTTCACGCGCGGACCGCGCGCGAGCGAGCCCGCGATCGGCGTGACGGAGAGCGGACCGTCCGGCGAGGCCTGGGCCGCGGTCACGATGGCGGACTCGAGCTGCGGCACGCCGCCCGGCCAGCCGGCGCGGACGAGCGCCTCGAGGAGCTGCGGGGTGAAGCGATCGAGGCCGATCGCGTTGCGCTCCGCGATGTCGCGCACGATGAGGGGCACGTCCTCGCGCCGCATCTCGAGCGTCGGGATCGTGATCCGCTTGCCGGAGAAGAGCGAAGCGAACCACGGCGCGACGCGCCCATCGCCGGCGGCACGGTCGAGCGGCTGCCCGGTCGTGGCGATGATGCTGACGCCGTTCGCGCGACCGACCGAGTGCGCGATCTCCAGCTGCTGCGGGCGCGGCAGCCGATCGGCATCGAGGACGAGCCAGGTCATCGGCCGCGCGCCCGGCGGGATGGCCGGCTTCGTCTCGGCGCTGCCGTCGACGACCAGGGTCTCCCCCAGGCCCTCGCGTACCGCGGCAGCGAGGCGGGCAAGCGTCCGCTTTCCGACCCCGGGTGCGCCCTCGATGCAAACGCTGGAGCCCGACTGAACGAGCTTCATCACCGGGTCGATCCAGTCCTTGCGCTGCTTCGTGCCGAACACCAGCGACCCGAGCCGAGACGGCGCGCCGTCGTACAGCGCGAGGTGCCGCTCGACGAAGATCGCGAGCTGCTGTCCGAGGCGCACCACGTCGCCGTGCATCACGCCGATGCGCCGGGCGCGGACGCCGTTCACCCACGTGCCGTCGTGGGTGTCCATGTCTTCGATGTAGCAGCCGTCCGAGCGGACGCTGATCTTGGCGTGCTCCGGCGCGATCCCGTTGCCCTCAATGCGTCCGTCGCGCGCGGCGCTGCCGATCACGGCGCCGTCCATGAGGCTTACGATCCGCGGCGGAGCGTCGAGACCGATCAGGACGAGCCCCCACCCGCCGTCGTCATCCTGTCGCTTGGCGTGGACTCCGGACCGGTAGTCTTTCTGAAGGACCGGCGCCGTTGTCTCCGCAACGTCCACTCGCAAAGCAGTCTGTTCGTTCATGCTCCCCCCCCAAGTCCAAAGGACCTGCCTGGTCGACCCAGGCCAACCAAGAGCGCGCCGAGTGGCGGGCACCCTTATGATGTAAGAGCCCCCCACACGGTGCCGCTGTCGCGAACGCGAAGGCTTTTGTGAGCGGCACCGTGCCCGGTGCTGCTTGGCGAGCCCCCTCGCTCGCAATGGCCACACAATACTCGACCAGAGCGGCCGTGCAACCTGCCGGCGACGGAAGTTTTGAGGTTTTGTTCTTGAGAGCTTGACTCTCACCACGCCGATTGGTACTCATCCGCCACGCATCGACGGAGCGGACCTCCGGTGATGACCGGGCGTGAATCAGGATTTTTCTGACAAACGCCCTCAGAAGTGGTTTCCTGAATTAAGTGATTGACATCTGCGGGAGTAACTCAGTGGTAGAGTGCAACCTTGCCAAGGTTGACGTCGCGGGTTCAAATCCCGTCTCCCGCTCCACAATATAAGTTCTGCGACAGCGAGCAGACCCTGCGAGGCCGGTGTGACCCACCGGCCTCTGTGTTTTGTTTCGCCTGTGTTTCGCTCAAGCGCTCGGCGTGGGCGTCGAGGGGAACGCACGTGGCGATGCGCCGATCGGTGCGCCGGGCGGCGGGCCTGTGATACGAGGATTCGCCTCATGTCGGCTCCGCTCCACGAGCGCCTGCGCCTGCTTGCCCATAGCCTCGAGCGGCAGTTCCTGGGCAAGGACGAGATCATCCGCCTGCTCATGATCGCGGTCGTCGCGGGCGAGCACTGCGTGCTCCTCGGCCCGCCGGGGACCGCGAAGAGCGCGCTCATCCGCACGCTCGCCGAGCTGATGCAGGCCCGGTACTTCGAGTACCTGCTCACGCGCTTCACCGAGCCGAACGAGATCTTCGGCCCCGTCGACATCGGTGCTTTTCGCGAGGGCGTCTACCGCCGGAACACCGCGGGGATGCTCCCCGAGGCGGAGATCGTCTTCCTCGACGAGGTGTTCAAGTCGAACAGCGCCATCCTGAACGCGCTGCTCACGCTGCTGAACGAGCGCAAGTTCGCGAGCGGCGGCCAGGTGCTCCGCTGCCCGCTCATCAGCGTCTTCGCGGCCTCGAACGAGGTGCCCGGCGACGAGACGCTGACCGCGATCTTCGACCGCTTCCTCCTGCGGGTGCAGTCCGACAACCTCGACGCCTACCACTTCAGCGAGCTGCTCCAGCGCGGCATCCAGCAGGAGATCCGGCACATGGCCGGTGAGCCGCTTCGCCCGCTCGTCGCGGCGCGCGAGCTCGCCGAGCTCGGTCGAGGGTTCGGCGCGCGGATGAACTTCGGCGATGCGTTCCTATCGGCCTACAAGGGGCTGGTGTTCCAGATCCGCGCGGAGGGGATATCGCTCTCGGATCGCCGTGTCGTGAAGATGCTCAAGCTCTTCGCCGCGAGCGCGTACCTCGATGGGCGCCAGACGACGGACGCGAGCGACTTCTTCGTGCTCAAGCACATCTGGAACAACCAGGATCAAGCGGCGATCCTCGAGGGCATCGTGCAGCCGGTGCTGGAGGCCTTCTTCCGCGAGCACCCGGATCGGCGCCGCGTCGGCGCGCTCGGCGTCGGCGTCGAGGCGCTCGCCGCGGAGATCGATCGGATCCGGCAGATCCTCACGGGCGGCGCCTCGCTCGGCGACGTCCAGCTGTTCAGTCAGCTGAAGGCGCTCGGGGAGATCAAACAGGCGCTCGCCGGAATCAACGACGCTCGCGCCCGCGAGCTCGAGGCGCGCGTGTCTCAGCTGCTCGAGGCTTCGTTTCGGAGCGGACGCTTCGCGCAGATCTAGCGGTGTCCGGTCCGGGCGCGCTCGGGCCAACGTCGGTCCTGGATCGAGCGCTCCGCCCACCCGGGCTCCTGGCAGGCGCGCTCGGGGCGACGTCGGTCCTGGAGCGAACGCTCCGCCCACCCGGGCCTCTGGCAGGCGCGCTCGGGGTGGCGTCGGTCCTGGAGCGGGCGCTCCGCCCACCCGGGCCTCTGGCAGGCGCGCTCGGGGCGGCGTCGGTCCTGGAGCGAGCGCTCCGCCCACCCGGGCCTCTGGCAGGCGCGCTCGGGGCGGCGTCGGTCCTGGAGCGAGCGCTCCGCCCACCTGGGCCCTGCCCAGGTGCGCTCGGGACGTCGGCGTCGGCTCTGGAGCGAACCCTCGGCTGCGCCGGGCCCCGGCTGCGCGCCGCCGGACCAGCTGTCTCCGGCGCAGGCCGAGGTGATGCCTTTGCACCCGAGCGGGCCGAGCTGGCAGCGCGTCGGTGGTCGACCGGTCCAGACGACGCGCCCATCACGGCGCCGCGGATCCGCTTGGGCACCCCGAACGCCTCGCGGATGCGGAGGAGCTCATCCACCGATAGGGCGCGCCACTCTCCCGGCCGGAGGCCCTCCGAGCTCACGCCGGCGAACGTCGTCCGGGCCAGGCGCATCACGGGCCAGCCGGTCGCCTCGCCCATGCGCCGGATCTGCTGGTTGCGGCCCTCGCGGAGGGTCACCTCCAGCCACGTCTTGTCGCCCTCGTGGCGGAGAAGCCGCGCCTCGGCCGGCAGGGTGACGCCATCCTCGAGGCGGATCCCCTCGCGCCACGGCGTGAGGTCGTCCTCGCTCATGACGCCCTGCACCTTCAGCACGTAGGTCTTCGGCACGCCGCCGCGCGGATGGAGCAGCGCGTTGGCGAAATCGCCGTCATTTGTCATAAGGAGGATGCCGCTTGTCGCGAAGTCGAGGCGACCCACGGGGTAGAGGCGCGCGGCCGCGCCGCGCACGTGGTCGGCGACCGTCGGGCGCCCCTCGGGATCGCGCAACGTCGAGACGACGTTCCGCGGCTTGTGCAGCGCGACATAGACCGGCGCCTCGGAGACAAGGCGCTTGCCGTCCACCTCGATCCGGTCCTTTTGCCGGTCTGCCTTCAAGCCGAGCTCGGTCACGACGCGCCCGTTCACGCGCACCCGACCGGCGAGGATGATCTCCTCAGATGCGCGGCGCGAGGCGACGCCGGCGCGCGCGATGATCTTCTGCAGACGTTCTTCCATGGTGTGCTCGGGACCTACGCCGACGCGGCGCTATCGGCCGACGGCTCTGATAAGCACGCCCCTCGCGCCGCGTCGACCGACCTCGGGGCGGCGCGCTGCTGGGACCCGAGGCCGACGCCGGTGCACCTGCGCGTCCGCCCTGGCGCGCGCCTGCGGCGGCACGAGCTCCAGGGCGCGTCAGGCGCCGTGAGGGCAGGGGGGCGAGACAGACCCCCCTCCTCGGTCGGAGGAGGCGCGCTCTATTTGTTCTTCTTGTCTCCGGAGGGCGCCGCGCTTCCGCTGTCGCCCACGTCCTCGTTCGCCTTCTCCGCCGCGGCCTGATCTTCCGCGGCCTTCTTCGCGGCCGCCGCGGCGGCTTCCTCTTCTTTCTTGCGCTCGTCGTCCTCGAAGCGGCGCTTCAGCTCGTTGTCGTGATCCCACCGATCGACCCGCTCGTCGGCGTCGACGTCCACGCCCATCCGCTCGAGCCGGCCCATGCGGTAGATCTCCCAGACGTCCGGCTTGCCGTCGCGGTTCGTGTCGCGCTTGATGCGCGCGAGCTTGCCGCCGCTGTAGTACTTCCACTCGTCGGGGTTGCCATCGCGATCGGAGTCGATCCTCACCTCGGCCAGCCTCCCGCCGGCGAACGTGAGCCACGTGTCGATCCGGCCGTCGTAGTTCGAGTCGGACTCCTCGTGAAGGCTCTCGCCCTTGTCGTTGTACTTGCGGACGACGTCCTTCACCCCGTCGAAGTTGGTGTCGATCTCGCGGCAGACGAGCGCCTTGTGACGGTCTTCGCCGGTGCCCACGATCTGCCAGACGCGCCTCACGTTGGGCTGGATCGCGCCCGGCCCCGCGGTCTCGCTCATCTCGCGATCTTCTTTGCCCTTCCAGTCGCACATCGAGCGATCGTCGATGCTGCCATCGGCGTTGCGAGCCGCCGCGACCTTCGGCGCCTTCGCGCCCTCGAACCCTGGATCCGAGCCGCACGCTGCGCCGAGCAGGCTGAGCGTGGCCAGCGCGATGAGCCCTTGTCTCCTCATGTCACGGTCCCTTCTTGGCGGCCGGCTGGCCCGGCGCGGACCCGGCAGGCGCGGCGCTCGTCGCCGTGGCCGCACCCGCGGCGCTCGTCGTCGTGGCCGCACCCGCGGCGGGGGCCGACGCAGTCGCGGCGCCTGGCGCCCCGGCGGCCGCAGGCTGCTCTGCGCCCGCCGCGCCCTCCGCGCCCTCCGCGGGCGCCGCGCCGCCCGGCGGGGGCACGGTCGCCTTCGGCGCGCCGTACGACTCGGCGCAGAGATCCACCACGCTGCCGGGATCGGCCTTGCCGTCGGCGTTCTGATCGCTCGCCACGACCGCGCACTTCGCGTCGTTCGGGTTGTTGAACTGCCACCACTGGTCGATGATTCCATCGCCGTCGGAGTCGCGCTCGCGGCGCACGAGGCGCGACCCCTCGTAGTGGTCCCAGGTGTCGAGCTTGTCGTCGAAGTTGGTCTCGCGCTCCTTCAGCACGACCACTCCTCGCTCGAAGTGCGCGATCTCGTCCGCCCGCCCGTCGCGGTCGAAGTCCGACTCGCGCCGCCGCTCCACCCCGTTGCCGTCGTAGTAGATGAAGGCGTCGATCGCGCCGTCCAGGTTGAGGTCGACGACACGACAGATCTCCCGGCCATCTTTCTTCACGTGGATGATGTCGGGTGTCCGGTCGCCGTTCACATCGACCTTCTCCGCAGAGGCGGAGTCCTTGTCGCAGGGCTCGTGGACGACCGCCGTGTCCCGCTCCCCAGCGTGGCTCTTCGCGCTCGAGGGCTCCGGCGTCGAGGACGCGCAGGAGGCGACGGCGACGGTCATCAGGGCGACGAACCAGCACCTGGACGACGGCCAGGTGAGCGGGAATCGCGTCATCAAGAGATTCCTCCGGCCAGCCCGTGACCCTCGGGACAGAAGCTCGACGCGCCGGACGAGCCGTCCCGACGCGGACCAGCTTCGGCCGCAGTGTAAACCGCGGTCCTCGCGCACATCAAGAAGACCCCTGGGCGCGCCCGGCGCCCGCCGCCCAGCCCGGCCGATCCCCGAACGCCCGCGCCGGCGAGGGCGTGGCGCCATTCCGATTGACATCATACGTACCGGCATCTAGGGTAACGTCTTGTCAGTCGTACCCTTCGAGACTGGCGGGTTACCCTCCCGGGCGTGACATGTCGCGGAAGAAAGTCTCGACGACCATCTACATCACGCCCGAGCAGGCCGAGCGGCTGAAGATCCTGCACGAACGCACCAAGGTCCCGATCGCCGTCTACATCCGCGAAGGGATAGATATGGTCCTCAAGCACTACGAGCACGTGCTGCCAGGGCAGATGTCCCTGGAGAGCTCGCCGGTCGCCGCGCCGACGACCCCGAAGAAATGACCGGCGCCGGGGGCCGTGAGGCTCTGGGCCCGGGAGACCGGTCGCGTGGGCGCCGGTCGCTGTCGGGGTGGATAGCTTCGCGGCGCGGGTCGCGCTAGGAGCAGGCGCGCCGCGGTCCACCATTTCCCTCGGCGCTCGTAGAGCCGCGTGCCGCGGCTCGCTCCCCGGAGGGGTGCGGACCTTCGAGTCCGCTCCCTCGCACCTCGGTCGAGGCCGCGCGCTGCGGCCGCTAACGCTGGTCAGGTCGCTGCGCCCTGAAGCTCGCTATGCCCGTTGATTCCAAGCTCATCCGCAACTTCTCGATCATCGCCCACATCGACCACGGCAAGTCCACGCTCGCCGACCGCATCCTCGACGTGACCGGGGCGCTCACCGCCCGGGAGCAGAAGGAGCAGTTCCTCGACAAGATGGACATCGAGCGCGAGCGGGGGATCACGATCAAGGCCCAGACCGTTCGCCTGGACTACACGGCGAAGGACGGGCAGACGTACCGGCTGCACCTCATCGATACGCCCGGGCACGTCGACTTCAACTACGAGGTCTCGCGCAGCCTGCAGGCGTGCGAGGGCGCGCTGCTCGTCGTCGACGCCACCCAGGGCGTCGAGGCGCAGACCCTCGCGAACGTCTTCCTCGCCCTCGACAACAACCTCGCGATCATCCCCGTCCTCAACAAGATCGACCTCCCCTCGGCCGACGTCGAGCGGACGACCCGCGAGATCGAGGACGTGATCGGCCTCGACTGCTCCGGCGCCATCCCCGCCAGCGCCAAGACGGGGATCGGCATCGCGGAGATCCTCGAGGCCGTGGTCGCGCGCATCCCCGCGCCGAAGGGCGATCAGAGCGCGGCGCCCCGCGCCCTCATCTTCGACAGCTGGTACGACAGCTACCGCGGCGCGGTCGTCATGGTGCGCGTCGTCGACGGCGTCATCAGGAAGGGCCAGAAGGTCCGCTTCATGGCGACCGGCCGCGACTACGAGGTCACGGAGATGGGCGTGTTCACGCCCCACGCGACCGCCATCACCGAGCTCGGGCCCGGGGAGGTCGGCTTCCTCGTCGGCAACATCAAGAGCGTGGTCGACACGAAGATCGGCGACACGGTGACGGACGCCGTCCACCCCGCGACCACGCCGCTGCCCGGCTTCAAGGAGGTCAAGCCGATGGTCTTCGCCGGGATCTTCCCGACGGACTCGGCCCAGTACGAGGACCTCCGCGACGCGCTGTCGAAGCTCCACATGAACGACGCGGCGTTCGTCTTCGAGCCCGACACGTCCGAGGCGCTCGGGTTCGGCTTCCGGTGCGGCTTCCTCGGCCTGCTCCACATGGAGATCATCCAGGAGCGGCTGGAGCGCGAGTACAACCTCGATCTCATCACGACCGCGCCGAGCGTCGTCTATCACTGCTACCTGAACGACGGCTCGATGAAGTCGATCGAGAACCCCGCGAAGCTCCCGCCGCCGAACCTCACCGATCGCATCGAGGAGCCGATCTTCCGCATGACCGTCCACGTGCCCTCGACGTACGTCGGCGCGGTCCTCGCCCTGTGCCAGGAGCGGCGCGGGGAGCAGAAGTCGATCCAGTACGCCTCGGCCGACCGCGTGATCATCACCTACGACATGCCCCTCAGCGAGGTGCTCTTCGACTTCCACGACAAGCTGAAGAGCGTGTCGCGCGGCTATGCGTCGATGGACTACGAGCTCATCGGGTACCGCGCCGACGATCTCATCAAGCTGGACATGCTGGTGAACGGCGACCCGCTCGACGCCCTGAGCGTCATCGTGCACCGAGACAAGGCGTACGCCCGGGGCCGGGACCTCGCCGTGAAGCTCAAGGACATCGTGCCGCGCCAGCAGTACGAGGTCGCGATCCAGGCGGCGATCGGGTCGAAGGTCATCGCGCGGACGACCGTGAAGGCGATGCGCAAGGACGTGACCGCCAAGTGCTACGGCGGCGACATCAGCCGCAAGCGCAAGCTCCTCGAGAAGCAGAAGGAGGGCAAGAAGCGGATGAAGATGGTCGGGAGCGTCGAGATCCCGCAGGAGGCGTTCCTCGCCATCCTGAAGATCGACTGAAGCGCGCGGCGCTCAGGTGGCCGCGCGCCGTGTGTGCGGCCACGCGAGCGTGGCGGCGCGCGGCGCTCGCTCGTATAAGCCGCCCATGCAGCCCGCCCCCGTCCGGCCGCGCGAGCTCCGCGCGGCGCACCCCGCCTTCGCCCTCGCCCTGGGCCTCGCCGCCCTCGCATGCGACGATCCGCGCCCCCCGGCGCCGGCAGCGTCCGCCTCGGCCGCCGCGACGCCGGGCGCGGACAGCGCCGCGGAAGCCCCGAGCGCCGCGGCGACCCCCGCGGCCACGGCGGCCGCGAAGCGAGAGATGCCGCCGCGGCCGATCCCGATCGGGTCGAGCGGGCCGATCCAGCCGAGCGCCCCGCCGGAGCAGCAGATGATGGCGATCCAATACACGCTCGCCATGGTGTCGCCGGGGCCGACCGACCCGCTCGTCGACAAGGCCTACCTCGAGGGCATCCTGCCGAAGCTCGCCACGGCGGTGCGCACCGCGGACAAGGGCAAGACCCCGCCGAACCCCGTGAAGGCCACGAAAGGGAACAGGAAGATCGAGGTCGACATGGGCAAGGGGTGCACCGAGCGCACCCCGTCCAACCTGCTCGCGCAGCGGGCAGGCTCCTCTCTGAAGGAGGCGTACGAGGCGGGGATCCTCGTCGTCTCCTGCCACGACGAGCGGTGGGAGTGCCACCAGTCGACGCGAGATCCGAGCGACGTCCTGTGCCACGCAGCGCCGCGGCGCTGAGCGTGGTATGGGCTGCGCCTGCCATGCAGGAGACGCTTGCCTACTCGGTCCCCGGCGCCAACGCGCTCCCTCGAATGGGTCCGCTCGCCGAGATGCTCGTCGAGCTGAACCGCGAACGCCCGCCGCTCGCCCGGCTCCGCCACGACGCCACCGTCGCGTTCGGTCCGACGATGCGCGTCGAGCGCTTCATCCTCGGGAACGGGCTCAAGGTGCTCGTGCTCGTCGACGCCGCGGCGCCCGTGGTCTGCCTGCAGACCTGGTTCGGCGTCGGCTCGCGCCACGAGCGCGTGGGCAAGACCGGCATCGCCCACCTCTTCGAGCACCTCATGTTCGGCGAGACGGAGAGCACCGCCCACGGCGCGTTCGACCGGATGCTCGAGGAGGCCGGCGCCGAGACGAACGCGGCGACGTTCCTCGACTGGACCTACTACCACACGAACCTGCCGAAGGACGCGCTCCACCTCACCCTCCGCCTCGAGGCGGAGCGCATGGCGCGGCTCGTCCTCCGTGACCCCCAGGTGTCGAGCGAGAAGGAGGTCGTCGCCAACGAGCGGAGGCAGCGGGTCGACGACGACGTCGACGGCGCGGTGAGCGAGCTGCTCTACAAGGAGGCGTTCACAAAGCACGCCTACGGATGGCCGACCATCGGGTGGATGGAGGACATCAAGGGCTTCACGACCGAGGACTGCGTCGAGTTCTACCGGACGTACTATGCACCCAACAACGCGGCGCTCGTCATCGTCGGCGACGTCGCGCTCGACGAGGCGCTGCGAGGGGTGCAGGACCACTACGGCGCGCAGGAGCCGTCGAGCATCCCGGTCGAAGAGGTGTCCCCCGAGCCGCCGCAGATCGCGGAGCGCCGCGCCGAGGTGGCGAAGCCGACGGCCACGCACAAGGTCGCGATCGGCTACCGCGCGCCGGCGCTCGGGGACTTCGACCACGCGCCCCTCACCCTGCTGAACGAGATCCTCTTCTCCGGGCGGTCGTCGCGCGTGCACCGCGCGCTCGTGCAGGAGCAGGAGATCGCGAGCGAGATCCGCGGCTGGGTCGGCTCGTTCCGTGACCCGGCGCTCTACGACATCTACCTCTCGGCCCGCGGCGAGCACACCGGCGAGGCGCTGCTCGCGGCCCTCGATCCTCTCCTGGAGGCGGTGCGGCGCACCCCCGTCACCGAGGCGGAGCTCGATCGGGCGAAGGCCCGCATCGAGCTCTCGGTCCTGCAAGGGCTCGAGACCGTCGCGGGCAAGGCAGAGCAGATCGGCTTCTACGAGACGGTGCTCGGCGATCCCGCGGCGCTGTTCGAGCGGCTCGCCGCCTACCGGCGCGTCACCGTGGGGGATCTGCTGCGCGTGGCGCGGCGCTACCTGGTGAGCTCGGCGCGGACCGTGATCCACGTGATCCCGGACGAGTCGAGCGCCGAGGACGACGAGGACGGGACGGACGCGGAGAGCGAGGAGGCATCGTGAGCCAGAGCGTGAAGAGCGGCCTCGCCTGGGACGCCGAGGGGCAGGGCAGGGGAGCGACGGGCGGGCGCGCGACGCCCCGCGACGGCGCGGTGCTCGTGGAGACGAGCCACGCGCTCCCCATCGTCAGCATCGTGGTCGCGTTCCCCTCCGGCTCGGCGCACGACCCGGCGGGGCGCGAGGGGCTCGCGCGCATCACGGCGCGCATGCTCCGCCGCGGCGCGGAGGGCTACAGCGCGAACGAGATCGAGGAGACGATCGACGCGCTCGGCGGGGAGTTCGGCACCGACGTGGCGACGAGCGCGACGACGGTGCACTTCGAGGTGATCAAGCGCTCGCTCGATCGGTTCATCGAGCTCGGATCCACGCTCCTCGCGCGCCCGACGTTCTCGCCGCCCGAGCTCGCGCGGCTCCTGCGCGAGGCCGAGGCCGAGCTCATCGAGGCGCGGGACAGCGATCGCTCGCTCTGCAGCCGCGCCTTCCGGCGGACCCTGTTCGCCGGGCACCCCTACGGCCGCCGCATCGCGGGCACCATCCCGACGCTGCGGGAGATCACGCGCGACGACGTCGCGGCGTTCTACGCGCGGCACTACACGCGGCGCAACGCGATCGTGGCCATCTCGGGAGACATCGAGCCCGACGAGGCGCACGCCGTCGCCGAGCGCCTCCTGTCGGGCCTGCCCGAGGGCGAGGCGATCCCCGATCCGGTGACGGATCCCGGGGCGAGGCCGGGGCGTTGCCTCGTGTTCGTCGACAAGCCCGAGCGGACGCAGACGCAGATGGTCATCGGCGGGCTCGGCACCGACGCCCACGACCCCGACCACATGGCGCTCCTGGTCGCGAACACCGCCTTCGGAGGCACCTTCTCGTCGCGGCTGATGCAGGAGGTGCGCGCGAAGCGTGGCTGGTCCTACGGCGCCTCGTCGCGCGCGGGCTTCGATCGGCACCGCGACGCCTTCACCATGTGGACCGCGCCCGCGGCGCAGGACGCCGCCGCCTGCCTCTCCCTGCAGCTCGGGCTGCTCGAGGCGCTGCGGCGCGATGGGATCACCGAGGATGAGCTCACGTTCGTGAAGCGCTACCTCGTCCGCTCGCACGCGTTCGAGATCGACACGGCCAGGAAGCGCGTGCACCAGAAGCTCGACGAGCTCCTGTACGACCTGCCGGAGGGGTACCACGAGACCTACCTGAAGCGGATCGAGGACGTCACGCTCGACGAGGCGAACGCCGCCGTGCGGCGCCGGATCTCCGAGGACGATCTCGTGATCGGCGTCGTCGGCACGCACGAGGAGATCGGCGAGGCGATCGCCGCGGCCGTCCCGAAGCTGGCCGAGGTGAAGGTCGAGCCGTACGATCTCGAGTAGCCGGCGCCCCGCCGCGGGGCGATCGCGTCGCGGCGCGCAGGCCGCGAGGCCTGGCCCGCCCGCCTCGGACGGTCTCGCGCCACGGCGGAGAGGCCTCGGCGCTGTCCGCAGCGGGGCCCGCGCGAGCGGTGTCGGGAGATCGTGAGCGCGATCGGAACCACCCGTCGGCCGCCGGCATCCAAGGCGCTGCTCCTTCACGAGATCGTGGCAGGGCGCGCGGCCCGCGCGAGGCGCTCCGGTGCCTCCGGCCGCGATCGCTCAGCGCGATGTCTGCTCCGGCGCCTCGCGCTGGCTCGCGGGAGCGAACGAGGGGAGCTCGCGATGAAGGCACGAAGCATCCACGCACCGGTCCTCGCGGCGGTGACCGCGCTGTGCGCGTCCGCTGCCGCGGCGGTCCCCATCACGATCACCCATCAGGGGCGCCTCTTCGATACGGAAGGCCAGCCCATCGACGACACGCTCGACGTCGTGTTCGCGTTCTACGACGCGCCCGACGCGACCGTGCCCGTCTGGAGCGAGGTCCACACGATCAGGTTCGACCAGGGGTATTTCTCCGTCGAGCTCGGCGAGGCCGCGCCCGTCGACAAGCCGGTCTTCGACGGCACGGCGCGGTACCTGGGGATCACCGTGGGGGACGACCCCGAGATGTTGCCGCGCGCCAAGATCACGAGCGTTCCGTATGCGCTCCAGGCCAGCAACGTCGCGGGCGACATCACGCCGAACTCGATCTCGATCGGCGGCCGCCTCGTCGTCGACAGCAGCGGCGTGTGGGTCGGCGATCCGGTCGGCCTGCAGGGCGCGCCGGGGCCGGCGGGCCCGCCCGGCGCGGTCGGCCCGATCGGTCCAAGCGGGCCAGCCGGGCCAGCCGGGCCAGCCGGGCCGCCCGGCGTCGCGGGGCCCGCTGGTGTGCCGGGGGCAGACGGTCCACAGGGACCCCCTGGCGTCATCTCGAGCACCTCCGTTACCGGCGAGGGCAACGATCCTCGGACAGCGCTGCAGTTCCTGGCGGTGCCCGCCGCCGTGAGCGTGACCGCCCCGGGGCAGCGCGTCGTCGTCACCTCCAACAAGGCGCTCGGCGCGGACTCGACCCCAGCGGATCGGCTCTTTCTCTGGATCTGCTCCCAGCCGCTCTCGCCCCTCGGAGAGATCAAGAGCGCGGGGACCGGCGTCTACGCCGTCCAGGTCCCGGCGAACACCAGCATCGTCATGGGGCTGAGCGCGGTGCTGTCGCCGCCCCCCGGCCAGTACAACGTCGGTCTATGTGGGAAGTCCGAGAGCCCCTTCTGGACCAACAACGATTATTCGTACACCTCCGCTGTCGTCACGATGCAGTAAGGTCGGGCTGGGCGGCCAGCCTCGCGCGCCGCGAGATCGCAGCGCCTGCCCTCCGATCGCCACCATGCAGAAGGAGCTGTTGACCCCCGCGGCGATCCTGCTCGGCAGCGTCGTCATCGCGGCAGGGCTCTACCTCGGGCTGCAGCGTCAACCGCCGCCCCCTGCGCGTCCATCGGCCAGCGTGGAGGCCTCGACAGCGCCCGCGGGCGCGCTGCCCGCGGCGGCGGCCGCTTCCGCCCCTTCGCAGCCCGCGCTTCACACGGCGCCGGCAGGGGCCTCGCCGCTGACGAGCGAGCTCTACAAGCGTGTCGAGGGGGACGCCGCCGAGGCGCTCGAAGCGCGCCGGTCGCTCTTCGTGAAGCAGTGCTGGGAGCCTTCGTTCAGGAAGAACCCATCTCCGGCGCGCGCCAGGTACATCTTCAACATGACCTTCGATGAGTCCGGTAAAGAGATCGCCCGCGGCATCAGCGAAGTGCGAGGGATGGACCGCCCCGACGCGGCGCACTGCCTCCGGATGATGCCGCTCGGGCTCGGCGTGCCGCCGCCTGGAACGCGGGTCTCCGTCGAGGTCGAGATGACGCTGCCGTGAGCGCCGTCGCCGTGAGCGCGCCCTCATCGCCGCGGCCGCGCTGGCGCCATGCGCTCGCCGCCGTTTGGTCCGCGATGAGCGGTGGGCTAAGGTCACGCCGTGCCTTGGCTTGCTGAGCTCGCCCTGCACCTCTGCCGCGCGCTGCACCTCCTGGTCCTCGCGATCGCGCCCACGTGGCTCTCGCCCGAGCCGCTCCCGCCGGGCGCGCTCGCGCTTGCGGGATCGCTCTCGGCGGCCGCGCTCGCCGCCGTGCTCGGCCTGTCGGCGTGGTTGGCCGCGCGCCTCGATACGCGGCTCGCGAGGAACGGCGCGGCGCTGCTGTGGGTCGCGATCGCGGCGGCGATCGCGGCTGCGCTCTACTACCGCGGGCCTCGCGCGCCGCTCGCGCAGGGGGTCGTGCTCGTGGCCGTGCCCCTGTGGGCGGCGCTCGCGACGCTCGCCGCCGCCGCCGCGGAGCGCTGGCTCGGATCGAGCTTCAAGCACCGGCGCATGGGGGCCGCGATCGCCGTGATCGGCCTCGGCGTCGTCCAGCTGAACGGGGCGGCGCCGCTGCTCGGGTCGCGCGAGCGGATGTGGTGGGCGGCGATTCGCCGCGACGGCGCGCACCTGCGCGCGATCGACGAGCTCGCGAGGCCGCTCCGCGAGCGGCGCAAGCTCGACGAGCTCGACGGTATCGCCGCGCGCTGCCTGAGGATGCACCCCGCCGCCGCCGCGCCCGCCGAGCCGGTCACGTGCGCGTGCCTCGCGCTGCGCGCCGAGGCGAGGCTGCACGCTCGCAACGCCGGCGCCGCCCTCCGCGACGCGGAGGCCGCGCGCGAGCGGTGCCCGGAGCAGCAGAGCGCGCGCGCCGTCCTGGCCGAGGCGCTCGCCGTCGCCGGTCGCCCCGAGCGCGCCGAGGCCGAGGCGCGGGCCGCGCTCGAGGAGGGCGGCGACCCGTCGCAGCTCCGCTACGCGCTAGCGCTCGCGCTCGAGCGCGCGGGTCGCATGGCCGAGGCCAGGGCCGAGGCAGATCGCGCGATCGACGCCGGCGCTGGCCGGAAGGCGCAGCTCCTCGCGGGAGCGCTCGCGATCCTGGCCGGGGATCTCGACGGGGCGAAGGCGCGCCTCACACCGCTCGCGGAGCAGGACCCCTCGGACGCCGAGGCGCTCTACAACCTCGCGCTCATCGCCGACAAACGCGGCGACTACAACGGCGCACGTCAAGGCTACCTCGCCGCCCTGAAGGCCGATCCCAGGAGCGCCGACGCGCGCTACAACCTCGCGCTCCTGACGTTCCGCGCGGGCATCACCGACGAGTCGCGCCACCACGTGCGCAAGTTCCTCGACGCTTTCCCGGACGACGCGCGGGGCAGCCAGCTCGCGCAGACGACGGGCACGCCGCTCGGCACGGCGGGAGGCGGCGCGCTCCCGGGCCGCTCCGGCGCGAAGCCGTCTGCGCAAGAGCCCCCCGCGAGCTCGGGCTCTCGCTGACCTCTGCCGCGAAGCGTCGCAAACGACGCCGACGTCGCAAACACCTGGCGACAGATGGTGCGACTTCTGCGCTACTTTGCGCTGGTGATCCGATTTCACTTTTGCACGGCGCGAACGTGACCCTGGACGGCGACCTGTGATAATTCAAAAGGTCTGGGAGGCTGCGTGACACCCGCCGCGGGGAACACCGTTGCCGATCGCTTTCGCCTGGTGCGTCCGCTCAGGCAAGGCGGGATGGGCTCGGTGTGGCTCGCCCAGCACATCGGCCTCGACATCCCGTGCGCGATCAAGTTCATGAACGCGCAGGGCGTCTCCAAGGAGGTGCGGCTCCGGTTCGAGCGGGAGGCGAAGATCGCCGCGCAGATCCGCAGCCCGCACGTCGTGCAGATCCTCGATCACGGCGTCTGGCAGGGGACGCCCTACATCGCGATGGAGTACCTCGAGGGGGAGGACCTCGATACCCGCATCCAGCGCGTGGGGCGGCTCGACCCGCACGACACGATGGCGATCACGGCGCAGGTGGCGCGCGCCCTCACCAAGGCCCACGCGAGCGGCCTGGTCCATCGCGATCTCAAGCCCGCCAACATCTTCCTCGTCCTGGACGACGACCGGGAGATCGCCAAGGTGCTCGACTTCGGCATCGCGAAGGACAGCACGCCGCAGGTCACCTCCACCACGAAGACCGGCTCGCTGCTCGGGACGCCCGCGTACATGAGCCCAGAGCAGGCCCAGGGGACCAAGAGCATCGATCACCGATCGGACCTCTGGTCGCTCGCCGTCGTCGTGTTCGAGTGCCTCACCGGCAAGCTCCCGTTCAACAGCGAAGCGTTCGGCGACCTGCTCCTCAAGATCATGGTCAAGCCGCTGCCCGTGCCCTCGCAGCTCGCCCCCGTGCCGCCCGGCTTCGACGCCTGGTGGGCCCGAGCCGCGTCGCGCGAGCCGGATGCGCGGTTCCAGAGCGCGAAGGAGTTCTGCGATGCGCTCGCGATCGCCCTCGAGATCGCGAGCGATAGCTTCGAGGCGAGGACGAGCATCGTCGGCCCGTTCCGCCCGTCCGGCGAGCGCATCTCGGTGGAGATCGGGTTCGCCCCTCGCTCGAGGGAGAGCGCGGCGCTCCCCGATGCGGGGCCGGACAGCGCGGCCCCGTCGTTCGGCGACGCGGTCACGCTGATCGCCTCGGCAGAGGCCGAGGCCGCGCGGACCTCGACCGGCCCCGGCATCCCCGGCATGACGGTGGCCTCGCCGGGAGCGGCGGAGGCCGCGTCCGCGATGGTCGGCCGCCAGATGCGGTCGCAGACCGCCAGCGCGCTCGTCTCGGTGGTGTCTCTTCCGGTCCGGCGGCCTGTCGTAGGACGCGCGCTCGCCGCCGCGGCGGCCGGCGCGGTCGTGCTCGTGGCCGTCGCGTTCTTCGCCCTGCGCGGCACGAGCCCTGACGCGACGGGGCAGCCGCTCGCACAGCCGGATCCCACGGCGTCGGCGTCCGATGCGCCGCAGGGGCCCGGCGTCGTGGCGCCGGCCACCGACGCCGCGAAGATGCCTGAGCCGCCCGCCTCGGTGACCCCCATGGCTCCGGCCTCTGCAACCCCTGCGGCCTCGGCGATGACACCTGCGGCCTCTGCGACGCCGCCTGGCGGCCGGCGTGTGCCTTCGGTGCAGCCCGCTCAGGCGAAGCCGCGTGTCCCGGCGCCGCCGGGGAGCGCGCGCCGCAAGCCGAAGCCGACGGACTTCGGCATCTGACGTTCACCTGCAGCACTTCGCACGGACCTCCTTCGTATGGCTCGTCGACTAGGGATCGCTTCCTTGCTGCTCGCCCTGACCTGCGCGCCCGCCGCGCTGGCGCAGGTCTCGGACGCCGATCGCGCGACCGCGCGCTCGCTCGCCGTGGAGGGGCAGGAGGCGCTTGAACAAAAGGACTTCGCGGCCGCGCTCGATCGGTTCAGCCGCGCTGACGCCATCATCCACGCGCCGACGCTGCTGCTCGGCGTCGCCCGCGCCCAGGTGGGCGTGGGCAAGTGGATCGCCGCCCAGGAGTCGTACAGCCGCATCCTCCGCGAGGGCGCGCCGGAGAAGTCGCCCGAGCAGTTCTTCGAGGCGATCGCGGCCGCGCAGCGGGAGCTCGACGCGCTCGCTCCCCGGATCCCGCAGGTGCTGATCTCGGTGCGCGGGCCGGACACCGCGACCGTCACGATCGACAATGAGGCGGTGCCGCGCGCAGCGCTCGGGGTCCGGCGGCCGGTCGACCCAGGCGACCACGTCGTCCGGGCGGCGGCCGCGGGGTTCGCTCCGGTCGAGGTGAAGGTGACCCTCGCCGAGGGCGCCAGCGAGACCGTCGCGCTCGAGCTCAAGCCGGTCGCGCCGCCGCCTCCGGTCAAGCCGCGCGCGCCGATCGCGCCGCCCGATCAGGGCCCTTCCACCTCCGGTTCGGGCGGCAGCAGCCGCACCGTGCTGGGGATCGTCGCGCTCGGGCTCGGCGGCGCCGGGCTCGCGGCAGGCGCCGTGGGCGGCGTGCTCGCGCTCGGCAAGCACAGCCACCTCTCGGAGCGCTGCCCTGGCGGCCGGTGCGACCCGTCGCTCAAGGGCGATGTCGACAGCTACCACGCGATGGGCACCCTCTCGACGATCGGGTTCGCGATCGGCGCGGTGGGCGTCGGCGCGGGGACGCTCCTGCTCCTCACAGCGCCGAGGTCGCCGCAGCGCGCCGGGATATCGATCACGCCCGTGATCGGGATCGGCTCCGCGGGAGCGAAGGGGAGTTTCTGATGCGCCAGGCGTTCGGAGTCGGCTCGATGCTCAGCGTTGCCATCATGACCACCGCGGCGTGCACCAGCGTGCTCGGCGATTTCACGGTGAGCGAAGCCGGCGCGAGCTCGACCGGTGGACCCGACGCATGCTCGCCCGGCTGGGCGGACTGCGACGACAACCCCGGCGACTGCGAGGTGAACCTGCGCGACGACCCCCAGAACTGCGGCGCCTGCGGCGCGGTGTGCCTGGACGGCGGGACGTGCGGCGCGACCGGCTGCAGCAAGGCCACGGAGATCGCGCGCGGGTACCCGACCACCGAGGCTCCGAACGCGAACCTCCTCACCGTCTACCAGGCCGAGGTCTACTGGACGGCGGGCGAAGGCACGGCTGGCAGCGTGCAGAAAGTGTCGGTCCTTGGCGGAGCGGTCACGACGCTCGCCGTCGAACAGAACCATCCGTACGGGATCGCCGTCAACAAGCACGGCGTCTTCTGGGCCAACCTCAACGACAAGGACGTCTTGATGGTGGATCGCGACGGAGAACGCACGCCAGAGGTGCTCTTCGACTCGGACTTCGCGACCCTCGGCGTGGCTGCGGACGATAACGCGGTGTTCTGGGCGCAGCGCGCGGCCGACGTCGGCACGCCGGGCGAGGGGAGCCTCATCGGCCAGATCACGATGCCCGACGGGGTGGCGGACGACAGGTTCCACGAGGACAACAATGCGTCGCCGCACCTCATCGCGATCGACCAAGAGAACGTGTACTGGGTCGATCGGAGCCTGCGCGGCTCGGTGAACCGGACGCGGCGGCAGAACCGGGACACGCGGCGACTGGCACGTGAGCAGCCGTTTCCGTACGCCATCGCCGTGGACGCCGACCACGTCTACTGGACCAACAGCCCGCGCAGCGATCTCGGCAGCGTGTCCTCCGCCGTGATGAGGGCGCCGAAGGACGGCTCGGCGGAGGCGGCGGTCGTCTGGACGTCCGCCGAGGACGACGACGTGGCGCATGCGTCTCCCGACTGCATCGCCGTGGATGCGCTCGATGATTTTGTCTACTGGACCGATCAGGGGTCGCCCCGCGTGATGCGGAAGCGCAAGGACGGCACCGGGAGGCCGCAGACGCTGTACAAAGGCGGCACCCCACGCGGGATCGCGCTCGCCGGCGGGTTCGTGTTCTGGACGGATGAGGGCAGCGGCACGATACGCAAGCTCCCCCGCTGAGGGGCGGCGCGCGTGCGCCGCGCGGCGTCGCCCCGCCGCTCAGCCTGTGGCGTCGCGCAGCTGCTCAGCCTGCGGCGTCGCGCACCCGGTCGACGTCGACGCCCAGCCGGCCTGAGGTGTCGTCGGCGGCCGAGACGACGCGCGCACCCTGGATGATGTCGCGCGCCATGAGCTGCGTGGAGAGGATCGCGCAGAACGCCATGTCGTCGGTGTTGCTCATCGACTTGCCGCCTGTCTTGCGGCACTTCGCGACGAGCGACGCGACGGGCTGCGCCTGCCAGATGCCGGCGTCCTTGATGGCGTCCGGCGACAGGCACGTCTCGACGTAGTCCGGCGACCCGCCCCCGAAGAACGGCTGCACCACGGGCGCGCGGTACGGCTGCTTCTTCCGCTCGAGGACGCCGGGCGGCAGGAGATCGCCCATCGCGCGCTTCAGCACGTGCTTCTCGTCGAGGGTGCGGAGCTTGAGCGCGTCCGGCAGCGCGTCCGCCACGTCCATCACGTTGGGATCGAGGAACGGAAAGCGCCCCTCGACCGAGTTCGCCATCATCATGCGCTCGCCCTGGGAGGAGAGCAGGTAGCCGGAGAGCAGCGTCGTGATCTCCAGGTACTGCGCGCGCGCGAGCGGCGTCCAGCGCATGAAATCGCGCGGCAGCTGCTCCCTCAGGCGATCGGCCGCGGCGGTGTCGCCGATGCCCTCGCGCATCGCGGGATCGAGCATCAGCTTGATGCGCGCCGTGGCATCCCACCGCGGGCGGTGGGAGTAGAACGGATCGTCCGTCTGGGCGAGGTTCCGCCCGAAGAAGGCCTTGGCCATCTCGACCTGCGCGACGGGCGACCGCTGCAGGTAGGGGTAGAGCCGGAGGAGGAGCTGCGGCCGGAGCTTGCTGCCCGGGTGGCGCGCCCAGAAGCGGCGCACCCGGTCCTCGCGGAAGATGTCGTAGCCGGCGAAGAACTCGTCGGCGCCCTCGCCCGTCAGCACCACGCGGTAGCCGCTCTGCCGGACGAGGCGCGCCAGGATGAACAGCGGCGCCGGGGCGGTGCGCAGGAGCGGGGACTCGGCATGGTAGACGACGTCCGGGAAGACGCCGGCGATGTCGGCGTCCCCGCACTGGATCGACGCGTGGGACGTGCCGAGGTGCGCGACGGCGGCGCGCTGGTACTCGGCCTCGTCGAACTCGCGCTCGGAGAACTCGACCGAGAACGTGCGCAGCGGCACCTCGCGGTTCGAGGCGATGAGCGCCGCGACGATCGTCGAGTCGAGGCCGCCGCTCAGGTAGCTGCCGACGGGGACATCGGCGCGCAGGCGGATCGTCGAGCCGCCGCGGACCGCCTCGCGCACGCTCGACACGAGGGCCGCCTCGTCGCCGCCGGGCGCGCGTCCGACGGGGAACTCGGGGCGGAAGCGGACCGAGACGCGCGGCGCCACGTCGCGATCGAGGTCGAGCGTCGCCACCGCGCCCGGCGGGATCTGCTGGATGCCCTCGTACGGCGTGAGCGGGGCGACCGGCGCCCAGAACGTCAGGGCCTCGTCGAGCCCCTCGCGGGAGATCGCGCGGGGGATGCTCGGGTCCTGGAAGAGCGACTTCACCTCGCTGGCGAACCGGAGGACGCCGCGGTGGACCGTCCAGAAGAGCGGGTTGATGCCGACGCGGTCGCGCGAGAAGAACGCGCGCCTCCGCTGGACGTCCCAGATGACGAACGCCCACTGGCCGTTCAGCCGATCCACCATGGCCTCGCCGTACTCGGCGTAGGCGTGGATCAGCGCCTCGGTGTCGCTCTTTGTCCGGAAGTGGTGGCCCTTCGCCGTGAGCTCCTCGCGGAGCTCGATGTAGTTGAAGATCTCGCCGTTGAAGCAGACCCAGAGCGTCTCCTCGGCGTTGGCCATCGGCTGCCAGCCGCCGTCGAGGTCGATGATCGACAGGCGCGAGTGGGCCAGCGCGACGTGGCGATCGCGGTAGATGCCGAAGCCGTCGGGGCCGCGGTGGCGGAGCGCCCGCGCCATCCTGAGGGCCAGCTCGCGGTCGGGGTTCGGCGCGTCGGTGAGTAGGTTGATGAGGCCGGCGATACCGCACATATCAGATGAGCTCGCTCTTCTTGACTTTGCCGCTCGCCGTCTTCGGGAGCGAATCCATGAACTCGACGAACTTGGGGACGGCGACCTCGTCGAGCTCGGACCGCACCTTCTTGCGGACGTCGTCGGCCGTCACCGCGGCGCCTTCGGCCTTCACCACGGCGGCCTTCACCGCGACGCCGAGCACCTGATCCGGCACGCCGACGACCGCCGCCTCGACGACGCCCGGGACCTTGCAGATCACGGACTCGACCTCGAGAGGGCTGACCTTCTCGCCGCGGGTCTTGATGATGTCGTCCTTGCGCGCGACGAAGTAGAGGTACCGGTCCTCGTCCATCTTGAAGAGGTCGCCGGTGTGGAGCACGACCTCGCCCGGGAGGGGCCCAGGCCGGAGCGCGCGCGCGGTCGCGTCGGGGTTCCTCCAGTAGCCGCGCATCACGTTCGGCCCGCGCACGACGAGCTCGCCCACCTCGCCCGGCTCCGCCTGCGTGCCGTCTTCCCGCTCGATCCAGAGCTCCTCGTTCGGCATCGCGATGCCCACGGAGGACGGCCGCTCGAGCGCCAGGGAGGGCGGCAGGTAGCAGACGCGCGTGCACTCGGTCTGCCCGTACATCGCGAAGAAGGAGACGTTGGGCAGGAGCTCGCGGAGGCGCAGGAGCTGCGGCGCCGGGAGCCCGTACGCGGCGTTCGTCATGTACCGGAGCGCCGAGAGATCGGCCTTCGCGAAGTTCTTGAGCGAGAGCATCGACGCGAAGATCGTCGGCACGCCCGCGAAGCCGGTCGCGCGCTCCTCGGCCATCCGCTGGACGATGGGCCAGGGCATGGAGAAGCCCTTCTCGAGCACGACCGTCCCGCCGAACGCGTGGGTCACGAGCAGCTGGAAGAGCCCGTAGGTGTGCGACAGCGGCAGCACGCAGAGGATCACGTCGTCGGCCGTGTGCTCGAGGTACGCGCCGATGGCCGCGGTGCTGTTGCGGAGGTTCTGGTGCGTCAGCATGACGCCCTTCGACTCGCCCGTGCTGCCGCTCGTCCAGCAGAGCGTCGCCAGATCGAGCTCGATCGCGCGGCGGGCGGGGGGCTCGCCGGGCGCGCCCGCCAGGGCCTCCTGGAAATCGCGCCCGTCCGGCGCAGGGCCGGCCGCCGCCGGGGGAGCCGCGCCGCTCAGGAACGTCGCGGCCGGCCTCGCGCCGGGCGGGAGCTCGGCCACGGCGGCGAGGGCTTCGCGCATGCCGCGCGCCGCCACGAGCACGCGGGGGCCGGCGAGCTCCATCACCTGGCCGAGGCGCCGCGGTCGCATCGCGGTGCCGAGCAGCGACGGCACCCCATCGGCCCGGAGCGCGCCGTAGTACGCGACGACCGCGTCCACGCCGTTGTCGAGCGCGACCATGACGCGATCGCCGCGCTGCACGCCCGCCTCGCGGAACAGGGCGGCGCAGCGATCGGCCAGCGCGTCGAGCTCCCGGTACGTGAGCCGCCGCCCCTCGGAGACCAGCGCGATGTGGTCGGGGCGCGAAGCGGCGAACGATCGCAGCCCGGAGTCGATAAGGAAGCGATCCGAGCGCGGATCGCGACGAGCGGTGTGCTGCGTGCTCATGCGCCCCCCAGGGGTTCGGGCTAGTTGCTGCTCTTCTTCCCGCTCACGTAGGTCACGAGCCGGGCGATCGAGCCGAAATTCTCCGGCACCATCTCCTCATCGGCGACCTGGATGCCGAGGTCCTGCTCGAGGAACTGAACGATCTCGAGGACGGCCGTCGAGTCCAGGATCCCTTGATCGAGCAAAGCGACCTCGGACCCGAGATCGGCGGTAGCGCCCCGGTATCCGAACGAGGTGACCAGGAAATTGCGAATCGTCGATTCGATGTTGGAAGTGCTCATGGAGGTAGTCTCCACGTCTATCACCCCCCCGGCTTTCCTGTCGAGGACACTCCGCGGAGCGATGGTCAACGCGCGGATCGCGGCAGGACGCGCTGTTTGTCGTCCGCGCCGTCCGCGCCGTCCGCGCCGTCCGCGTTGGTGTTTGCGTCCCGCGTCCCGCGTCCGAAGGCGCCGTCAGGGCGCGTCGCTGAGGTGAGATTGGCGACTCGCGATCTCGCCGCGAGCCCGTCGGTCATCGTCGCATCGTCGCATCGTCGCATCGTCGTCGATGTGAGCGAAGGTCAGCGCGGGTCCACGCTGTTTCCGGTGGGTTTCACGCCCGGGGGACGGCGTCGCACGCGGCCGATGCTGTTGACATCGGCGCGCGTGGTGCGACTGCGCGGATCGTCAGGCGTGACCCTGCTCGCGGACGAGCTGCGGCTGCGCGTGGAGGTACTGCGCCACCCGGCGCTTCGCTTCGATGTCCTTGAATACGCGCTCGACCTGCTGCGGCGTGATGCCGACGGCGGGCGCCGCCTCCGCCGCCGAGACGTTGTTGTTGTAGGCGTACAGGCAGAGGTCCATCTTGTCGTACGGGAGCGCGAAGTAGAACTCGTCCTGCCCCTGCGGCATCGAGAACGTGTCCGTCGTCGGCGCGCGCCTGCGGATATCGGCGGGGACGCCGATGTACTCGGCGAGCGCGTAGACCTGGCTCTTGTACAGGTGCGCGATCGGCTTGAAATCCGCGGCGCCGTCGCCCTGCTTGACGAAGAAGCCCTGATCGTACTCGAGCAGGTTCGGCGTGCCGGCGACGGCGTAATTGAGCCTGTCCGCGTGGTAGTACTCCATCATCTTGCGGATGCGCTGCTTGAAGTTCGTCGCCGCGACGAGCTGCAGGTAGGCGTTCAGGGGCATCCGCTTCACGCGCGGCTCCTCGCCGGGCGGCTGCGCCGTCAGCTGCGAGACGTTCAGCCTGTCGCTCTCGAGGATCGAGGGGAGCGTGATCTTGAACTTCCAGCTCTCGTCGTAGTCCGGGTAGACCATCCGGATCGCCTCGTCCTGCCGCTCGTAGCAGCGGAGGCCGGTCAGCGCGGGCTTGATGTTCTCGATGACCGCCTCGATGCCGAGCTGCTCGGCGAGCATCTTGCCGAGGCGGAGCGCGTCATCGGAGGTGTCGCGCTCGGGCATGAAGATGCCCAGCACCTTGTCCTTGCCGAGCGCGCGGACGCACAGCGTCGAGACGACGGAGCTGTCGATCCCGCCCGAGATCCCGACCACGGCACCGCGCCGCCGAAGCGTACCGAACACCTGATCCCGGATGGCCTTCTCGATCTCTTGCGCTATCGCCGGGGCATCGATCCTGAGGACGTCTCGCGAAAACATGGTTGCTCCACCCTTTCAGAAAGATGGACCAGCCTATTAAAACGGGGCCCGACAGGGAACCCCGTTCGCTGTGGGCGGCCGCGCGCGCGGATAGCTGGGTGGGTGGGAGCCGTGACCGGGCGCCTCGGCACACACGGGCCAAAGCGCCCGTTCGCGCCGTCTGTCTACGAACCGCCGCGGCGCGCTCGGGCGGTCGGGCGGTCGTCAGGGCGCTGGCCGCGGCTCGCCGGTCGCGGAGAACTCGTTGGCCTCCGCGGCCAGGATCCAGAGCACGGCCATCCTGACCGCGACGCCGGCCTCGACCTGGTCGAGGATCACGCTCTGCGCGCCGTCTGCGACCCGCGGATCGATCTCCACGCCGCGGTTCATGGGGCCCGGGTGCATCACGATGGCATCCGGCTTGGCGAGCGCGAGCCGGGCCGGGTTCAGCCCGAACGTGCGGCTGTACTCGCGCGTGCTGGGCAGGAAGCTGCCGCTCAGCCGCTCGCGCTGCACGCGCAACATCATCACGACGTCGGCCCCCTCGAGGGCGGGCTCGATCCGATCATAGAGGGTCGCGCCGAGCGACTCGCCCGCGATCGGCAGCAGCGTGCGCGGGCCGGCGAAGCGGACCCGCGCGCCCATCGTCGTGAGCAGGTGCGCGTTCGAGCGGGCCACGCGGCTGTGGACGATGTCGCCGCAGATGGCGACCTCCAGCCCCTCCAGGCGGCCCTTTGCGCGCCGGATCGTGAACGCGTCGAGCAGCGCTTGCGTCGGGTGCTCGTGCGTGCCGTCCCCCGCGTTGACGACCGCGGCCCGGGTGTGCGCGGCGACGTGGTGCGGCGCGCCCGACGCGGCGTGCCGGATGACCAGCAAGTCCGGCTGCATCGCCTGGAGGTTCTGCACCGTGTCGAGCAGCGACTCCCCCTTGACGGCGCTCGAGGTGGAGACGCTGATGTTGATCACGTCGGCGCTGAGCCGCTTGCCCGCGAGCTCGAACGACGTCCGCGTGCGCGTCGAAGGCTCGTAGAACAGGTTCACGACCGTCTTGCCGCGGAGCGTGGGCACCTTGCGGACGCTGCGCCGGGAGACGTCGAAGAGCGACTCGGCGGCGTCCAAGAGGGCCACGATCTCGGTGCGCGAGAGCCCCTCGATGCCGAGCAGGTGTCGGTGCGGGTAGATCCTCCTCATGCGCTGGCTTACATTCCTTCCGGTGGCGAGGGGGGCTCCGAGAGCTTTGTGCCGGCGGCGGTGACGAGAGCCCAGAGCTCGCCCGCGCGCTCCACGACGTCGATGCGCTGCCCGGGGGCGAGATCGACCGCGCGGACGATGTAGTCGGGGTGAATCGGCAATTCCCTGCCGCCGCGATCGACGAGCGCGACGAGCTCGATCCGCTGCGGTCGCCCGTAATCGAGCACGGCGTCGAGCGCCGCGCGGATGGTGCGACCGGTGTAGATCACGTCGTCGATCAGCACGATGCGCTGCCCGTCGACGGGGAAGGAGATGTGGCTTGGGCCGATGCGCGGGTTCGGCAGGGCGGTCGCGGCGTCATCGCGGTAGAGCGTGATGTCGACGGCGCCGACGGGCGGCGCGTGCCCCTCGATCTCGAGGAGCAGCGCGGCGAGCCGCTTGGCCAGCGGCTCGCCGCCGCGCCGGATTCCGATGAGCGCCAGATCGTCGATGCCGCGGCCGCGCTCGGCGATCTGGAGCGCGATGCGCCGCAGGCCGCGCCCGATGGCGGCCGGGTCGAGCAGAGCTTCCATGGCGCGGCGAGGGCTAGCACGGCGAGCGCCCTGCACCCAAGGCCCGCGTGCGTCGCCCGCTCGATCGCCCGCGCGCGCGGGCGATCGAGCGGAGCGCGCCCCTCTCCGGTCGAGCTGCCGGGGAGGAGCGCGCTCCGCCGGGCGCGCGGCGTCCCGGCGGCGACCGGCGACGCGGTCGGCCTCAGTCGGGCTGGTGCAGGACGCGCTGGGTGCGCTCGACGAAGTAGAACCGCTCGAAACCCGCGCGCTGGAACGTGAGCGCGCCGAACCCGTTGACGGCGATCGCGGCCGCGCCGAGGGCGTAGAACGGCACGCCGAAGCGGCGGCCCGAGACGGCGATCATGGCGAAGAGAAACGGGGCGAAGTCGTTGGAGAAGCGGTAGCCGAACTGGAGCCAGCCGGTGTTCTGGTAGAGGAGGCTCGGCAGCGCGACCGCGGACGCCGTGACGGCGAGCGCCCAGAACGGGGGCAGCGTGCGTCGGGGCCAGAGCGCCCACGCGTAGATCGGCGTGGTCACCCAGAGCGCGAGCCCGTGGGCGTTGATCTGGAAGGGCGCGCCCTGCACGTGGGTGTACGGCAGGCCGGTGAGCACCACCGCGAGGTTGCGCGGCAGGTAGTGGTACGAGAAGAGCCCCCACCTCTCGATCCGCGCGCGCCAGGCGATGTTGAGGTATCGATGACCGAACTCGGCCGCGTCGCCGAAGCGCGCGTGGTTGTGCCAGAGCAGCGCCGAGAGCACGAGCGCCGCCGGCGCGGCGAACAGGGCGAGCCGGCGCAAGAGGGCGCGCGGGTCCGAGCGATCCACGCGGAGCGCCTCCAAGATGAAGAGCGGCAGGGCGAAGCCGAGCGGCGTGCGGGTCGCGAAGCCGAGGCCCAAGGCGAGGCCCGCCGCGAGCGGGTGGGCGGCGTCGAGCGCGCAGTAGAGATAGACGCACGCCAGCGCGACGCCGACGACGTGCGCCGCGAACCACACCGTCCCTTGCACCGCGCTGAACCAGTAGACGCTCCCGAGCGCGAAGAGCAGCGAGAGCGCGACGTTCTCGGCCTGCGTGCGGCGGCTGCGCCGCGAGGCCGAGAGCTTCTCCAGCGCGAGGAACAGGACCGCCGGTCCGACGCCGGCGAACGCCAGGAAGAACTGCCCGTCGCGCACGCGCTCGGCGCTGCCGGCGAGCTGGACGAGCGGCGCGATGAGGACCGCGGGGAAGGGGGGGAAGCTGACGTAATAACGGTCGCCGAACACGGCGAAGTCGTTGCCGCCGGCGTATGCCGGAGGCGGTCCGCCGAGATCGAGGCGGCCGTGGAGCCACGCCTCCGCGAGCAACGCGTAGTGGTTGTAGGGCGTGTGGGCGGCGAAGATCTCGCGGGAGGAGCTCGCGGCGTACGCGAGCGTCACGAGCGCGTAGAGGGCGATTGCGACCGCCGCTCGGCGGCCTGCTCGCCGCGCGTCCCCTGAAGGTTCCGGCCGCCGATCGGCGGCGCCCGCGGCCGGGGCCTCGGGCGTGGCGCTACGGTCCATGCGCGGGCGACGCTACCATGCGGCCTGATGCGACGGCGGCCGTGAGTCGGTCTTGCGAGCCAACGCACCCCGCGCTAAACGCTCCGCTTTCACTGGCTCGGAACCCATGTCCCAGTTTGCCGTTTCCGCCAACGACATCGACATCTCCGGCATTTCGCTGGACACAGCGCTGCCGATCGACTGGATGAACTCGGCGCTCGCTGACGCCGACGTCACCGGGCGCGCGCCAGGCCACCTCTCGGCCCGACTCTCCCGAACGGGGAACGAGATCGTCGTGCGCGGCCGCGTCAAGGCGCCTGTCGCCACGCCCTGCGCGCGGTGCCTCGCCCCCGCCGCGCTGGACATCGACGCCGAGCTCTCGCTCCTCTTGCGTCCGGCCCCGAAGGCCGACGGCCACGGCCACGGCCACCGGCGGGACGACGCGGCCCGCAACGGCGCGGCGAAGTCCGTGGCCGCCAAGGTCAAGGAGCCCGAGTACGAGTTCACGTCGGAAGAGGCCGACGTCGACACGTACGATGGCGAGACGGTGGAGCTCGATCCGTTCATCCGCGAGGCCATTCTCCTCGAGATGCCGAACTTCCCCTTGTGCTCGGAAGCTTGCCCGGGTATCGGTCCTGCCGCGTCCCGAGAGGACCGCGAAGGCGGCTCCTCGACCCTCGCCCACGGGGCGGCGGAGGAGGATGAGGTCGCTCCAGGCCTCGACCCGCGGCTAGCGCCGCTCAGCGCGCTCCGAGAGAAGCTTGGACAGAAGCCCAGCGGCTCTGACAAGCGCGCCCAACCTACCTCGACCTCCCCGGCCAAGGCCGGGACACCGAAGAAGAAGACCAAGAAGGAGTAGCTCCGTGGCCGTCCCCAAGAGGAAAACCACCCCCAGCAAGCGCGACATGCGGCGCGCCAACCACGACAAGGTGACCCCCGTCCAGCTCGTCTCTTGCGAGAACTGCGGGGAAGCCCGTCTCCCGCACCGCGCCTGTGGCGCCTGCGGGCACTACAACGGGCGCAAGGCCAAGGCGACCAAGGCGACCGCGGCCACATGACGGGCGCAGGTGCGCCGGCGCGCGCGAACGCTGCGCCCGCGCACCTGGGCGCGGCGCCCGCTCGCGCGGACGCGCGAGAGGCCATCGCATGAGCTCCGCACAACCGAGGAGCCGCATCCTCGGGACGGGCAGCTACGCGCCCGCCCGGGTTTTGCACAACACCGATCTCGAGAAGATCGTCGACACCTCCGACAGCTGGATCAGCGAGCGAACGGGGATCCGCCGACGCCACATCGCTTCCGAGGGAGAGCTCACGAGCGACATGGCCGCCGCGGCCGGTCGCTCTGCCCTGGACGCCGCTGGGCTCTCGGCGGCCGACCTCGACATGATCATCGTCGGGACGATCAGCGGCGACATGCCGATGCCCTCCTGCGCCGTGTACGTGCAGCAGAAGCTCGGCGCTCAGGAGATCCCCGCGTTCGACATCTCGGCGGCCTGCGCCGGCTTCGTCTACGGCCTCACCATCGCCGATCAGTTCATCGCGAACGGCGTGGCCCGCCACGTCCTCGTGATCGGCGTCGAGCTGCTCTCGCGCATCCTGAACTGGAAAGATCGCACGACGTGCGTCCTGTTCGGCGACGGCGCGGGCGCGGTCGTGCTCGGGCCTGCGTCCGGCGACGGCAGGGGCATCATCTCGACGCGGATCTTCAGCGACGGCGCGCTCGCGAACTCGCTGGTCATCCCGGGCGGCGGCACGGCCGAGCCCCTGACCACCGAGGGCATCGAGCAGAACCGCAACAAGGTCCACATGGTGGGGCAGGACATCTTCAAGGTCGCCGTGAAGAACCTCTCCAGCGCCTCGCTCATCGCGCTCGACGCGGCGGGCGTGGCGGCCACCGATCTGGACTGGGTCGTCGCCCATCAGGCGAACCTGCGGATCATCAGCCAGGTCGCCGCGCGGCTTAGCCTTCCGTTGGAGAGGTTCGTGCTCAACATCGAGGAGTACGGCAACACATCGAGCGCATCGATCCCCATCGCCCTCGACGAGGCGGTCCGAGACGGGCGCATCAAACCGGGGCACAACGTGCTGTTCTGCGCGCTCGGCGCCGGCATCTCCTGGGGCGCGTCCGTCATCCGGATGTGAGCAGGCCATGCGCGTGTGCCCGCGTCGGGGTCGAGGTCTGCGCGTCCTGGCGGTCGCGCTCGCCGCGCGATCCGGCCTGAGGTAGTCTCGCGCGCGCCGGTCGGTGACGTGGTGCGGGGGGACGGACCACGTCCGCCTCCCTGGCTTGGAATTGAGGGCAAACGTGAAAATCGCTTGGCTGTTTCCAGGGCAAGGGGCGCAAGAGGTGGGGATGGGCAAGGCCCTCGCGGAGGTCTCTGCGGCCGCGCGCGGCGCGTTCGCGCGAGCGGACGCGGCGCTCGGCGAGCCGATCTCGCGGCTTTGCTTCGAGGGGCCGATGGAGGAGCTGACGCAGACGAGCAACACCCAGCCCGCCATCGTGGCGACGAGCTGTGCCGTGGCCGCGGCGCTCATCGAGCACCTGCCCAACATCGATCCGCCGCTGTACGCGGCTGGCCACTCGCTCGGCGAGTACAGCGCGCTGGTCGCCGCCGGCGCGCTCGAGATCGAGGATGCGGTGAGGCTCTGCCGGATCCGCGGCAGCGCCATGCAGGAGGCCGTGCCGGCGGGCGAGGGGGCCATGGCGGCGCTCATCGCCCTCGACCAGGAGGTGGTGCTCGCGATCTGCGCCGAGGCCGCGCAAGGCGAGGTGGTCGCGCCGGCGAACTACAACGGGCCCGGGCAGATCGTGATCGCCGGGCACTCCGGCGCGGTCGCGCGCGCGGGCGAGCTCGCCGTCGCCCGCGGCGGCAAGGCCATCCCGCTCAAGGTGAGCGCCCCGTTCCACTGCGCGCTGATGCGACCCGCGGCGGAGCGGCTGCGTCCCGAGCTCGAGCGCACGCAGCTGATGCCGCTCGCTTTCCCGGTGATCGCGAACGTCGACGCCACCCCGAACGCCGATCCGGAGCGGGTCCGATCGCTCCTCCTGCGTCAGATCGACGGCACCGTGCAGTGGATGAGGACGATCGAGCGCATGGCGGAGGATGGCGTGACGCACGCCCTGGAGATCGGCCCTGGCAAGGTGCTCGCCGGGTTGGTGAAGCGGATCACGAAGCAGATCAAGGTGCTCAGCGTGAGCGACATGGCGGGGATAGAGCGCGTGAGCGCGTTCCTTTCGGAGGCATAGGCATCGATGTTCGACCTTACGGGCAAAGTTGCGATCGTCACGGGTGGATCGCGGGGAATCGGGCGTGCCGCGTCGGAGGCGCTCGCGGCGCAGGGGGCGCACGTGATCGTCAACTACGTGCGCGGAGAAGCCGAGGCGCGCGCGGTCGTCGAGGCGATCACCGCGCGCGGCGGCAAGGCCGAGGCGCTCGGCTTCAACGTCGCGGATCTGCCGGCGACCGAGGCCGCCATCGCCGAGGCGGCGAAGCGCCTCGGCCGGCTTGACATCCTCGTCGCGAACGCCGGGATCGCGATCGACGGCCTGCTCCTGCGGATCAAGGAGGAGGACCTCGACCGCCTCTTCGCCGTCAACGTGAAGGGCTCGATCGCGTGCGCGCGCGCCGCGACCAAGGTCATGATGCGCGCGCGCACCGGCCGCATCGTCTTCCTCTCCAGCGTCGTGGCGGAGATGGGCAACGTGGGCCAGACGGCGTATGCCGCGACGAAGGCGGCCCTGCTCGGCGTGACGAAGTCGCTCGCCCGCGAGTACGCGGGGCGCGGCATCACGGTAAACGCAGTGGCGCCCGGATACATCGACACCGACATGACGACGACGATCAGCGCGGAGATGAAAGAGGGGCTGACCAAGATGGTCCCGCTCGGGCGCACGGGCCGAGCGGAGGAGGTCGCCGCGGCGATCGCATTCCTATGCTCCGACGAGGCGAGCTACGTGACGGGCGAGACGCTGCGCGTCAACGGTGGGATGTACGTGTGAGAGCGCTGGTTTGAAGACCCCGGCTGCCAGGCGTCACGCACAGCGGCAAACCAGGCGCACACGAAAAAAGCGGTCGCAGGTAATTCGATGGTGCAACGCTGATGGCGATGGGCTACTAGGGATTCCGTTTTCCCGGGAGGAATACCATGGCTGAAGGTCGCGACATCACGGCCGAAGTAAAGCGGATCATCAAGGAACAGCTCGACGTCGACGAGAAGGACATCAAGCCTGAGGCGAGTTTCATCGACGATCTGGGCGCCGATTCGCTGGGCCTGGTGGAGCTTGTCCTCGCGTTTGAGGAGGCGTTCGAGATCGACATTCCGGACGAGGACACGGAGAAGATCCGGACTGTCCAGGACGCGATTGACTACATCGAAAGGAATGCCAAGGACAAGAAGTAGCGTCCCCACCGCCCTACCGGACGCGGCGTCACCATGGAGGTGGGTTGGCGCGTGAGCCAGCGAAGGGTCTGTTCTTCGCCGATGCACGTGCTCTCACCTCTGTGGTGGCGCTAGGGCAAGAAGAGCCATGGAACGCGTTGTCATCACCGGCCTCGGGCTCGTCACGCCCAACGGCCTCGGGACGCAGGCCACCTGGCAATCTTTGCTGGCTGGTCAGTCTGGTATTGCCCCTATCACCCTCTTCGACGCGAGCACGTTTCCGACGCGCTTCGCCGGCGAGGTGAAGGGCTTCGTGCCCGAGGAGTACATCCCCAAGAAGAAGGTGAAGGAGATGGGCCGCTTCGCCCAGCTCTCCGTCGCTGCGTCGCAGATGTGCATGCGGGACGCGGGGATCGAGCTCACCGACGAGGACCGCGATCAGTGCGGCACGTTCATCGGTGTCGGCCTCGGGGGCCTCGAGTACCTGTTCCAGCACTCGATCACGCTGCACGAGAAGGGCCCTCACAAGGTCAGCCCCTACTTCATCCCGACGGTCATCGCCAACCTCGCCGCAGGACAGGTGGCGCTGGCGCTCGACCTCCGGGGCGCGAGCTACTGCAACACGAGCGCGTGCTCGTCGAGCGCGCACTCGCTCGGAGAGGCGTTCGAGTGGATCCGCCGAGGTCGCTCGCACATCATGCTCACGGGCGGCGCGGAGGCGACGATCACCGGCCTCGGCATCGGCGGCTTCTGCGCGATGTTCGCGCTCTCGCGGCGCAACGAAGAGCCGCAGCGGGCGAGCCGCCCCTGGGACAAGGGGCGCGACGGCTTCGTCTGCGCCGAGGGCGCCGGGTCGCTGCTGCTCGAGTCGCTCTCCCACGCGAAGAAGCGCGGGGCGAAGATCTACGCCGAGGTCGTCGGGTACGGCGCCTCGTGCGACGCGTACCACATCACGAAGCCGGCGCCCGACGGCGCCGGGGCGCAGCGAGCGATGAAGATGGCGCTCGGGGACGCCAAGCTCGCGCCGGACGCGATCGACTACATCAACGCTCACGGCACCTCGACCCCGCAGGGAGACGTCGAGGAGACCCGGGCGATCCTCAAGACCTTCGGCGATCACGCGGCGTCGAAGCGCCTCTGGGTGAGCTCGACGAAGTCCGCCATGGGTCACCTGCTCGGGGGCGCAGGTGGTGTCGAGGCGGCGCTCTGCGCCCTCGCGTTGCACCACGGCGCCGTGCCGCCGACGCTCAACCTGGACGATCCCGACCCCGAGTGCACCCTGGATTACGTGCCGTTCACCTCCCGTGAGCGCCGCCTGAAGCACGTGATGTCGAACTCCTTCGGCTTCGGCGGGACGAACGTCTCGCTCGTGCTCTCTCAGTTCGACGGCTGATCGCGCGCTGCGCTGGATGGCTCGATGAAGTGCCCATTTTGCGGCCATCTCGAGGACCGGGTCATCGATTCCCGCGCGGGCGGCGCGGGTGAGGTGATCCGGCGTCGGCGCGAGTGCGCCTCGTGCGAGCGCAGGTTCACGACCTACGAGCGCGTCGAGGACATTCTGCCGACCGTCGTCAAGAAGGACGGTCGGCGCGAGACGTTCGACCGACAGAAGCTCGTGCGTGGGCTCCGGATCGCCTGCAACAAGCGGCCCGTGTCCACCGACCAGATCGAGGCCATCGCCGACGCCATCGAGCGCGAGGCGCAGGAGTCCGAGCGGCGTGAGATCTTGTCGACCGAGCTGGGCGAACGGGTAATGAACCACCTGCGCACCCTCGATGAGGTCGCCTATGTCCGGTTCGCAAGCGTTTATCGTTCCTTTCGGGACATCGACCAGTTCATGGTCGAGCTTGGCAAGCTTGTGAAGGCCAAGGCGCCCTAGTAGATCCGGCACTTCCGATGTCTGCGAAGCCCCCTAGCCCAGATCCCGAGCTCGACGCCTCGATGATGCGCCTCGCCATCGAGGAGGCGCACAAGGCGATGCCGTCGCCGAACCCCCCTGTCGGCGCGGTGGTGGTGAACGCCGCGGGGGAGGTGGTCGCCGTCGCGCACCACGCGCGCGCTGGCGAGGAGCACGCGGAGGGGCTGGCGCTCGCGGCCGCCGGGGACGCGGCGCGCGGGGGGACGCTCTACGTGACGCTGGAGCCGTGCAATCACGAGGGGCGCACGCCGCCCTGCGTGGACGCGGTGCTGAGCGCCGGCATCAAGCGCGTCGTCGTCGGTGCGCCCGATCCGAACCCCGCGGTGGTCGGCGGCGGCGCGCAGCGGCTCAGCGATGCCGGGCTCGCCGTCGAGCTCGGCGTCGCCGGCGCCGAGGCTCGCGCGCTGATCGCGCCCTGGACCAAGTTCATCACGACGGGCATCCCCCACATCGCGCTCAAGCTCGCCCTGTCGCTGGACGGTCGCATCGCGACCCGCACGGGGGCCTCGAAGTGGGTCACCGGCCCCGAGGCGCGCGCCAAGGTGCAGGAGCTCCGCTCGCGCCACGACGCGGTGGCGATCGGGATCGGCACCGCGCTCGCCGACGACCCTCGGCTCACCCTGCGCGAGCCTGGGCTCGCTCCTGGGGGGCGGAGCCCCGTCCGGCTCGTCTTCGACACGCGGCTCAGGCTGCCGCTCCACACGCGCCTGGCGCAGACGGCGCGGGAAGTGCCGACGTGGGTGCTCACGGGCGCCGACGCGCCAGAGGCGGCGGAGCAGGTCCTCGTCGACGCGGGCTGCGTCGTCCTGCGCGCGCCGACCTCGGCGGAGGGCCGGGTCGACGTGACCGCCGCGATGCGCCTCTGCGCCTCGCAGGGGATCGTCTCCATCCTGGTCGAGGGCGGCGCCGAGCTCGCCGGCAGCCTGCTCGCGTCGCGCCTGCCGGACGAGCTGCACGCCTTCGTCGCGCCGATCCTGCTCGGCCCCCGCGGCCGGCCGGGCGCGGTCGACTGGGCGGGCCCGGACACGCCGGGCGACGCGCCCCGGATCGTCGATCCGCGCTGGGAGCTCTGCGGCCGCGACGCCTACGTCAGCGGCCCTCTCGCCTTCCCGGCGCGCAGCTGAGCGGGGCGGCCAGGCCGGTCAGCTCGCGGCTTCTGCGCCGCGCTTCTGCATCTTCCGCTGGACGATGCGCTTCTTGAGCGTGCCCATCCGGTCGATCATCAGCACGCCGTCGAGGTGATCGAGCTCGTGCTGGATGGCCACGGCGAGCAGGCCGTCGGCCGCGATCTCGAACGTCGCGCCGTCGCGCCCACGGGCGCGGACGGTGACGCGCTCGGCTCGCTTGATGTCCTCGCTGACGCCAGGAAACGAGAGGCACCCTTCGGGGCCGGTCTGCTGCCCGTCTTGGCGCACGATCTCCGGGTTGATGAACACGAGGAGGTTGCTCGGCTCGTTGTCCGCGGCGATGTCAACGAGGAAGATGCGGTGTGGCTCCCCGATCTGCGTGGCCGCGAGGCCGACGCCGGGCGCCGCGTACATGGTCTCGGCCATGTCGTCGATAAGCTTCGTGATTTCGGGCGTGATGTCCCCGACCGGCTGCGCCTTCTGGCGCAGGCGCGGATCGGGATAGTGGAGGATGGTGCGGATGGCCATGGCTACTCAGCATCATAACCTCCGTTCCTAGCTGACGCCCGTCAAGACGCTCTCGTCTCGCGGGTTGCGCGGGTTGCGCGGGTTGCGCGGGGTGCGTGTCTGGCGCGCGGTCGCACGCGAGAGATCCTCCCGGCTTTCTGGGCGAGCGCGCTGCGCCCGGGCTCGTCCCGCCTCGGAGCTCGGAGCGCCGCTGCGCGCCCTCTCGCCCGCTGCGCGCCCTCTCGCCTGCTGCGCGCCCTCTCGCCCGCTGCGCGGCCGCCCCTCGTGCGGCCTGGCGTTAGCGATTTCGGCGGAAGGAGGTCGATGTATCGACGCTGAGCCCGCGGGACTGAAGATCTTCCACGATGTCCGGCACCAGCCCGGAGGGGTGGAACGTCCCTTCGAGCGCGCCGCCGGCGGCCGTCCGCTCGACCACGAACGTGAAGACGTCGCGAATGGCGATCTGCCCGCCCTCCACCGCGAGCTCCGCGATGCGGAGCACCCGGTGGCGACCGTCGCGGAGCAGCGCGATCTCGATCGCCAGATCGAACGACGAGGCCAGCCATTCGCGCGCCGTCTCCGGCGTGATCCCCGGGCGGGTCGCGGCGATGTCGGCGGGGAGCCTCGTCACGGCCTGCCGCAGCGTCGGGGCCCGGGAGGCCGCGAGCACTCCGTCCATGCCGCCGCCGATGGCGTCCACGATCTCGGCCGCGACAGTGCCCGAGAACGAGCTCACAACGACCCGCTCCGGCCGGATGCGCACGGCCGCCCGCACCGCCCTGGTGCGTTCGTCCGCCGTGGCGCCGAGCGCGATGGACAGCGTGTTCGGCTGATCGAGGGCCAGCTCGTCCTCCTCCTGGAGCACCACGACCCGGTCGTCGGGCTGCGCCGCGGCCGCGAGCGCGCCGAGCAGCCAGCCCGTCCCGGCGTCCCGCGTCCCCGTGACGAGGAGGTTGCCGCGCCCGAGCACGCACTGGGAGAGCAGCCCGGCCATCGCGCGCGAGATCGTCCCGTTGCGCACCAGGTCATCCAGCGTGACGTCGGGGCGCTGCGGCTTGCGGATCACCAGGGTGGAGGTCGCGGCCGGGGGCAGCACGGCGAACAGCCGCCGCCCCTTCGGCAGGGTCCGCTCGATGAAGCTCGCGCCCGCCTCGATCGGCTGACCGGCCATCATGCAGAGCCGGCGGATGGCCCGGCCGACCGCGCGCTCGCTGCTGAAACCGACCTCCGCGATGACGCGCCGGCGCCCGTGCATCGCGATCACGTGGTCGTAGCGGAACACCTGGATCTCGCTCACCTCGGCGTCGTCGAGCAAGCGATCGAGCGGGCCGAGCGTGAGGAGCTCCCGCTGCGCGTCGGCCATGAGCGCCTCGGCGTCGACCTCGGGGGTGAGCTCGCCCGCCGCGCGCAGCGCCTCAACGCCTGCGGCGATCGCCTGCGCGATCCGCTGGGCGAGCGCGCTGTCCGGCGGAGCGCCGCTGTCGAGCGGCGTGAAGTCGATCACATCGGCGAGCCGATCCATGAGGCGCCCGAGCGCCCGGCGGTGCGCCACGGCTTGCGCCGAGTCGCCCTGTCCCCGGTCGACCCGATCCGAGACGGGCGGGATGGCTCGCCGGCTCGGAATGGGGACCACGCTGGGGTGGACGGCGACGTTCGCGGCGCCCTGCGGCGACACCGCGGAGGTGCTCGTTGCGCTCTGCGCCGGCAGCGGGGTCGCGGTCGCGTACGGGCGCGCCGGCTGAGGGGGCGGGATGGCGGCGTTGACGGCGCGGCCGTCGCGCGCCGGCGGCGCGGTGGGCATCGCCGGGTGCGCGAGCAGCGGCGGAACGGACGCGCCGCCCTGCGAGCCCGGCGAGAGGGGCGGGCGAGGCGAGGGGATGCGCGGCGGACCGGGGACGGGAACGGCCGCAGCCGCGTCGACCGACTCGTCAGGATCGTTCTCGAGGGGGAAGTGGCTGATCACCCCCTGGCTGGTGCGCGACGGCTCGCCCCTCTCGTTGATCAGGGGCAGCGGCGCCGACCGGTGCAGCCCCTTCTCGGCGGACGGCGGTGGCCCGCGATCGGGCAGAGGCCCCGGCTCGCCGGCCATCTCCTCCGGCAGGCGCGGAGGTGCCGTGCTGTCCGGCGGGGCCGTCCCGGCCGCCGCCGTCTCGATCCGCAGCACGAAGTCGCCGATGTAGATCTTGTCGCCCTCACGAACGATCGTCGCCTGGGCGATCTTCCGGCCGTTGACGTACGTGCCGTTCGTGCTCTTGAGATCGGTGACGATGAAGCGCCCGTCGCGGAAGAGCAGCCGAGCGTGCCGCTTCGACACGTTGCCCTTCGGCAGCATCAGGTCGTTGCCCTGCACGCGGCCGACGTTGATCTCTGTCCGGTCGAAGGTTTCGCGGCGCTCCGCGCCCCCCTTCTCGCTGATGATCACCGAGAACATCTCGTCGCCTCGCGGGGCCAGGGCGGAGGTGAGACCCGATGCCCTCGCCACGCCATACGAGCAAGCTCGAACAGACATGTCAACGAGATGCCTTCAGTTCCTGTCCTGCCTCCCGGGGCAGCGAGCGGGCTCGAGGTGGGGGCTGCGCCGGCCGCGTTCCATCGGCACGTCGGCGGCACGTCGGCGGCACGTCGGCGAGCAGGCTGAGCCGGCCGCCTCCAGGTGCGTGACGTCCTCCACGCGGGTCGCCTGCTCAGCCGCGGCGCTCGATCGATGGTGTCGGTAAGTCGCTCGGTAAACGCCTGGCCCGCGCTCGGCGAGCGCCAGGCGCGCGCTGCGTCGCTCGCTCCCCGCCGCGCGCAGCGAGGAGCGCGCCCGAGTCGCCGCGCCGTCCCGCCGGACGCCAGGACATCGCCGCGCGCAGCGCGACGCCCGCCGCACGGCGAGGCCCTCACGGAGCGCGCGACGCCCTGCGCGGGCCAGGAGGACAAGGCTCTTCGATAAGAGCGCAAATCTTGACGGTCGCGCGAATTCTGCTTCGCACCGCGCGGCGCGCCTTCATCGCTCCTGCTGGCGTACTCGCCGTCGGGATCCGCTGTACGGCGGGGAAATGTCATCGGAAGCTGCTGCAACGGGAGATTGCCGGTGAAGCGGCACTGCCTTCCGCAAGCTCCGCCGATCCATCATCGCTGCTTGACCTTGGCGTATCGAGCCGTTTACGTTGGCGCCCGCTCGGACCGGGGAGAATCGTCGAAGTCGCCGCGCATGCACATCAACCAGCGGCTGGGCAGCCGCCCTGCGCAAGCTGGATTTGTCTACGAGGGGGGTTTGCTGCATGCAGCCAAGCCCGCATCGGAATCAGGGATCGCGACCGCAGCCGTCGTCTTCCCCCGACTGCCAGCCTGCGCGCCTCGGGTATCGACGAGCTCTGAAGTGGAGGAAATATGGCAGTTGGCAAGGTAAAGTGGTTCAACGACGAGAAGGGTTGGGGATTCATCAAGCAAGAGACTGGCCCCGACGTCTTCGTTCACTATTCGCAGATCAACGGGGAGGGGCGCCGTCGTCTGTTCGAGGACGAGACCGTTGAATTTGAGATCAAAGAAGGTCCCAAAGGTCTGCAGGCGGTCAACGTGATCCGCGCCACCGCCTGACTTTCCTCCTGACCAGAGCCCCACCGGACTGCCCGCGCAGCGTCCCCCGCTGCGCTCGAGCCACTGCATCACCGAGCCCCGATCATCGCGCGCCCGCATGGAGGGCCCTGCGTGTGACGGATGGATCGCGCGCGGCTCCGGTGGGGCGCTCGGCGGAGCGCCGAGCGCGCGGCGAGCTCATCGCTCCGGGACCGGGACCTCGCGGAACGCGTCTTGACCGGGGACGTAGCGGTGGGACGTGATGCCCTCGATCGCCCCCGCGTCGTCGATCTCGTACACGTTGAACCCGGCCATGCGTTCGTCGCTGTCGTGAAGCAGCGACGCGCTGGTGGCGCCCACGGCGTCGATGTGACCCCGCTCGGTGTGCAGCTTGCGGTGAATGCGCCGGTGCAGGTGGCCGTGCAGCAGCAAGCCGCGGCGCACCTGCCGCAGCAGCCGCTCCTCGTCCGCGGCGTCGCCCAGGCCTTCCAGCAAGGTCTTCGCCCGGCTCGCCGGGTTGTGGAACGGGTGGTGCTGGAGCACGACCGGCGTTCGCCGTCGCACCTCCGGGTGCGCTAGCGCTCGCTCGAGCGCGCGCAGCTGGACCGAGCCGAGCCGCCCCGACGCCACGAGCGGGGGACGCGGCCACGCGGTCGAGAGGCCGATGATCGCGACCGGCCCGCGCAGGTGCACGAAGGGGAACGCCGAGCTCCCGCCGTCTCGGCCGGCCCCGCCGTCGTCGCTCTTCCCCGGCGCCTCGAGGGCGAGGTCGGAGCGCAGGTACGGCGCGAAGTACTGAGAGAACCGCTGCGAGCGGTGCGCGCCCTTCGTGTACGCGTCGTGGTTCCCCGGGACGATGCTGACCCGGTCGGGAGGAAGCCCGAGATCGTTCTGCAAGAGGTCGCGGACAAGGACGAACTCTCGTTCGAGCGCGAGGTTCGAGACATCGCCCGTGATGACGACGTGGTCCACGCCGAGCCGCCGTATCTCCCTCGCCGCCGCGTGCACCGCGTGCGGCTTGTGGATGGCGCGGCGCCGGAAGCGGAGGTTGAGGTAACCCGTGAGACGCTTGTTCAGGAGCCGGAACGGGATGGCCCCCTCGAGGGAGAGGAGGTGCAGGTCAGAGAGGTGCGCGATCCTCACGGACGCAGTATGGGCTCTTCCCGCGCGGCGGCCAACCGCCGCGCGCTCATCGCGCGGCTCGGCTCGGGCCTCGCGCGGCGGACGAGCCGCCTCGGCTCAAGCGTCGCGCGCGCAGCGGAAGCCGCGCCACGCGCGGCGGCTGACCGGCGAGTCGTGGCCCCGCGCGGCGCCGCGCAGCCAGGGCCGCCCCAGGACGTAGCTGCCGCCCCGCAGCACGCGCTCCTCCCCCATGTCGGGCCCCCGCGGGTTCTTCGCGCTGCCGCTTGGATACTCGGGATGGTAGTAATCGGCGACCCACTCCTCGACGTTGCCGGCGAGGTCGTCGATGCCGTCGGGGGTCCGCCCGGCCACGAGCGAGCCGACGGGCGCGAGCTCGAGGAAGCCGTCGCCGTCGTCGAGCTCGTCGAACGACAGCCTGCCGTGGTTCGCGTGGAAGGGGTTGTACACATGGCCCCACGGGTAGCGGCGCCCAGCGACGCCGCGCGCCGCCCGCTCCCATTCGGCCTCCGTGGGGAGGCGACCTCCGGCCCAGGCGCAGTAGCGCTGCGCGTCGCTCCAGGAGACGAGCACCACCGGAACCTCGGGCCGATCGAACCGCTGCCCGCCGGAGGCATAGGGGGGCTCGGTGCAGACGCCGGCCGAGACGCACCGACGGTAGCTCGCGACGGTGACCTCCGTTCGGTCGATCCAGAAATCCGACAGGTACACCTCGTGCGGCACGAGCTCGTTCGCGAAGCCCGCCTCGGTCTCGTCGACGCACAGCTCACCGGCCGGCTCGAGCTTGCAGAGCGTCACCGCGTGCGCGATCTCGGCCTCGCTCGAGCCCATCATGAAGCTCCCCGCGCGCACGAGGACGGCGGCCGGGCCGGGCGCGCGCAGCGCGACGACGCTCGCGGGCGAGCGCGCGCGCTCGCCCCCGGCGCCCGCCGAGAGCGCGGCGTCCGTGTGCGCAGGGAGGCGCGGGGCGCGGCGCGCGCGGGGGGGTGGAGCTGCCACGCCGGCCAGGGAGACGGCGACGATCGAGGCCAGCGTGGCCAGCGTGAAGAGAGCCGCCGGACGCATGTCGGAGACGTAGCATGCTCCAGCCTCGCGGACTGTTTCCGCCTGTTCCGGCTTCGCCCGAGGCGGCGTCGGTCGTCTGGGACGTCGCGTCTGGGACGTCGTGATCCGCGATCGCAGCGGGTCGCCTGGTCGAGCGCCTGACCTCGCGTCGCGCGGCGAGCTCCGCGAGGAGGAGCGCGCGACGCGCCGCAAAAGTGCGCCGGGCGGCGAGGAGCGATAGACTCGAGGGGCTCGATGTCAACCCTTATGGACAACGGGAACACGGTGAGCGCGGAGGTCGACGCCGCGGTGATCGAAGAGCTGCATGAGGCGCTCGAGAGCGGTGAGCTCGTGCTCTTCGTGGGGGGAGGCATCTCGGCCGCGGCCGGGCTGCCCACGTGGCGCCAGCTCGTCGACCTGCTCGTCGAGAGGGTACGCGAGCAGGCCGGCGACGAGGTCGCGATCGCCGAGGTCGCGGCGCTCGCGCGATCGCAGCGCTACAGCGAGGCGCTTGGCGCGGCCGAGCAAGCGCTCGGCGCAGCCGAGTTCAACGCGTTCGTCGAGGATGCCCTCGACGACGAGGGGCTCGAGCCGCCGCGGATCGCGATCGCGATCGCGGCGCTGCGAGACAAGCTGCGCGCCGTGCTCACCACGAACCTCAACCACCTGCTCGAGCGCGCCTTCGGCTTCGAGTGGGACACCATGTGGCAGGTCACCGATGAGGTCGCGTGGCGGCGGCGGTTCATCCTCAAGCTGCACGGCACCCTGAAGGAGCCGTACAGCTGGGTGTTCGCGCGCGAGCGCTTCCACGCGTCGATCGCGGCGCCCGACGTGCGCAAGTCGCTCACGGCGGTGCTCTCGAAGTGCCCCGTGCTCTTCATCGGCTTCGGGCGCGCCGACAGCAACTTCGACGAGATGCTGTCGGACATCCACGCGCTCTCGGGCAGCTCTCCGCCGCCCCGCTTCGTCATCGCCCCGGGCGCGAGCCTGACGCCGCACCGCCGTGAGGCGCTCTCGGAGATGGGGTTCCAGCTCCTGCCCTACGACACCGCCGACGGCAGCCACGACAGGGTGCTCGCGATCCTCGATCGCATGTGCGCGCCCCGCCCGCGCGCGGTGACGTCGCACGCTCGCTCGATCCTCCCGCCCCCGATCCCCGATCTGGAGCTCCCGCCCGCCTCGTCGCCCCTCGGCCCGTCGTACGACCTCCGCCCCGACTCGGCTGCGTACGACGACGCGGTCGCGATGCCGGGCGTGTTCGAAGCGTCGCGGCGCGAGCGCGCATCGGAGCCTCCGGCGAGCCCGATCGAGGTGTTCTTCTCGTACTCGGAGAGCAACCGCGAGCTGCGCGACAAGCTCGAGACGCACCTCGCGATCCTCAAGCGCAAGGGCGTCATCCGCGGCTGGCACGACGGCGAGGTCGGCGCGGGCGAGGAGCGCGAGAGGATGCTCGCCGAGCACCTCGAGACCGCGAAGGTCATTCTCCTGCTCATCAGCGCGGACTTCCTCGCGTCGGACTTCTGCTACGACGTCGAGATGCAGAAGGCGATCGAGCGCCACAACCGGGGTGAGGCGCGCGTCATCCCCGTCATCCTCGACGCCTGCGACTGGGAAGGCGCGCCGTTCGGCAAGCTGTCCAGCCTGCCGCGCGGTGGGCGCCCGGTGACGAGCTGGGTCAACCAGAGCGAGGCGTTCACCGACATCGCCAAGGGCATCCGAAAGCAGGTCGAGCAGCTCACCCAAAACCCCCCGTAAGCTCACCGACCCCCGGCACCCAGCCGGTGAGCCATTCAGAGGTGCCACCACCGCCCGGGATCTGGAGCATCCCCGCGTCGACCAGCCGGAACCTGGCTGCGCGCGAAGATCTGCTCGCCGAGATCGGCGCCACGCTCGCCAAGCGCGGCGTCGCGCCGCTCTGCGGGCTCGGCGGCACAGGCAAGACCAAGCTCGCGATCGAGTACGCGTACCGCAACGCCAGCGCCTACGACACGGTCTTCCTGATCGACGGTCAGAGCCCGGCGACGATCGACTCCTCCTTCGTCACGCTCGCCGCGGAGATGCGCCTGCCCGAGCACGAACAGCCCGATCCGGCTCGCGTTGTCGCGGCGGTGCGCAGCAAGCTCGGGCGTCGCGGACGCTGGCTCCTCCTCTTCGACGGCGTGCGCGATCCGAGCGAGGTCGAGCCCTACGTTCCGAGCGTCTCCCACGGCGGCCACATCCTCACGACGTCGCAGAACCCGATCTGGCGCGGTCTCACGACGGTGAACGTCCGCGGCATCGAGCGCGCCGAGTCGGTGCGCTTCCTGCTCCGGCGCACGGGCGAGACCGACGCGGAGTCGGCCGACGCCCTCGCGGAGGAGCTCGGCGACCTGCCGCTCGCCCTGGCGCAGGCTGGCGCTTACATCGAGGAGACCGGGCGCCCGCTCGCGGAGTACCTCGCCCTGTTCCGCCAGCGGCCCGCCGCGCTCCTGGAGCGCCCCGTCAACTTCCCGGTCACGGTCGCGACCGCCTGGGAGAGCGCGCTGGCGGCCGTGTTCAGCCACCAGGCTGCGGCGGAGCTCCTCAGCCTGTGCTCGTTCCTCCCGATGGACGCGATCCCTCGGCGGGCGCTGAGCGAATACGATCCGCTCGCGCTCGACGACGCCATCGCGGTGCTGCGGCTGCACTCGCTGCTCGAGGTGCGGCCGCACGCGCTCAGCGTCCACCGCCTCGTGAAGATCGTCGTCCGCAACCAGCTGCGGCGGGACGATCGGCGGCGCTGGATGGAAGCGGCGCGCCGCATCGTCCAGGCTTCCGGCCAGGACTCCCTGAGCACAGAAGAGGATCGCGAAGGCAGGACGGAGCCGGAGTCGGGGTAAGCCAAGCCCCCGCGAGACGATGGAGGTTCGACCCGCATGTATCCGCCGAGAGCGTCAACTAGCGTCTCTTCCTGGGTCTTTCCCGACCGCGTATTCTCGTTGCGCGTCAGGTCCGTGGTGAGACTTTAAGGCCCGCGAGAGGAACTATGGTTGCCTTGGCGACGAGCCCCGCCGATGTGTTCTTCTCCTACTCTCCAAGGGACGAAGACCTGCGGCCCAAGATCGAGACCCACCTCGACGCGCTCAAACGGCAGGGGGTCATCCGGAACTACCAGGGTTTCGTGCTCGGCGGAGGGAGGGAGCGGAGAGAGGCGACCGCGGCGAGGCTGCGCGAGGCGCGGGTCGTGCTGCTGCTCGTGAGCGCGGACTTCCTCTCCGCCGACGCGTGGCTCTCTCCGGAGCTCCGGGAGGCGATCGCTCGACACGAGGCGGGCGAGTGCCGGGTCATCCCCGTCATCTTGCGGCCCTGCGCCTGGGAGAAGACGGCGCTCGGCAAGCTGCAGCCGCTGCCGAGCCGCGCGCGGCCCGTGACGAGCTACCCCAACCAGAGCGAGGCGTTCACCGAGATCGCAAAGGGGATCCGGAGCGCCGTCCGCGAGACGGAGCCGCCGACGCAGCGGCCGGCCGCGCGGCGACCGGCGAGCTCGCCCGATCTGGAGCCGCACATCAAGAAGCTGCCGCCGCGCAACCCGGGCTTCACCGGGCGCGACCAGCTCCTGAGCGAGCTGCGGAGCGCGCTCACGGCGGGTGGGCCCGCGACATCCACGCAGGCCATCAGCGGGCTCGGCGGCGTCGGTAAGACGCAGCTCGTCGCCGAGTACGCGCACCGGTACGCGAGCCAGTACAACGTCGTCTGGTGGGTCCGCGCCGAGGAGCCGGCCACGGCGGCCGAAGACTTCGCTCGCCTCGCCGCGGCGCTCGACCTGCCCGAGCAGTACGAGGCCGACCAGCGGATCGCGATCGAAGCGGCCAGGTCGTGGCTGTCGCGCAACGACAGGTGGCTCCTCATCTTCGACAACGTGAACGACCCGAGGGACGTCGCCCCGTACCTCCCGCACCCGCGGACCGGGCACACCTTGATCACCTCGCGCAACCCGAGCTTCCGCGGCATCGCCGCGCCGCTCACCGTGCCGGCGCTGGATCGCGCCGACTCGGTGAAGTTCCTGCTCGATCGGACCGGGCAGAGCGACGAGCGCGCCGCGGAGAAGCTCGCCGAGACGCTGGGCGATCTCCCCCTCGCGCTGGTGCAGGCGGCGGCGACCATCAAGGAGACGGGATCGTCGATCGCGACCTACCACGCCGCCTTCGGCGACCATCACCGCGGGCTCCTGCTCCGCGGCGTGCCGATGGACTACCCGACGCCGATCGCCACCACGTGGGGCCTCGCGTTCCAGGAGGCGCAGCGCTTCTCACCCGTCGCCGTCGACCTCCTGAGCCTGTGCGCGTACCTGGCGCCCGACGACATCCCGCGCGAGGGCCTCGCGGACGCCGCTCCGCACCTCCCGGCGGCGCTCGCGGAGGCGCTGAGCGACCCGCTGATGCTCGACGAGGCCGTGGCCGCGCTCCGCCGCTACTCGTTCATCGACGTGCACGAGGGCGCGCTCTCGGTGCACCGGCTCGTCCAGGCGGTGGTCCGCGATCGGCTCTCGCCCGAGGACCGGCGGGTGTGGGCCGAGGCGGCGGTCCGGCTCGTCGACCACGCGTTCCCCGAGAGCAGCGACGACGTGGAGACGTGGCCCTTCTGCGCCCGCTGGCTGCCGCACGCGCTCTCTGCCGCGGGCCACGCCGAGGCGCACGACGTCGCGAAGGACGTGCGCGGGCGGCTCCTCGCCCGGTTCGCCGTCTACCTGCAGGGGCGCGCCGCGTTCGCGGAGGCGAAGGGGTACCTGGAGCGGGCCCTCGCGCTCCACGAGGCGGTGTTCGGCCACGACGAGCCGAAGGTCGCGGCCGTGCTGCGCAGCCTCGGCAGCGTACTCCACGATCTCGGCGATCTCGGGGGCGCGCGGGCGCACCTCGAGCGCGCGCTGGCGATCGACATCGCGAGCTTCGGCCCCGATCACCCGGACGTCGCGCGCGACGTGAACGACCTCGGCAGCGTGCTCATGGATCAGGGCGATCTGCCCGGCGCCCGCAAGCACCTGGAGCGCGCGCTCGCCATCGACGAGGCGACGTACGGCCCCGATGACCCGAGCGTCGCGATACGGCTCAACAACCTGGGCGCGCTCTTCCGCGATCTCGGCGACTTCGCCGGGGCGCGCGTTCACCTCGAGCGGGCGCTGGCGATCGACATCCGCGCCTACGGACCCGACCACCCCACGGTCGCGATCGGGCGCACAAACCTCGGTCGGCTGCTCCACGATCTCGGCGACCTCAAGGGAGCGCGCGAGCAGTTCGAGGAGGCGCTCAAGATCGATGAGCACAGCTACGGCCTCTACCACCCGCGCTTCGCGCTCGCGCTGAACAACCGCGGCCGCGTGCTGCGCGATCTCGGAGACCTGGCCGGGGCGCGCGCCGACTTCGAGCGCGCGCTCGCGATCGTCGAGGACACCTACGGGCCGGATCACCCGGACGTCGCGCGGGACATCAACAACCTCGGCAGCGTGCTGCGCGACCTCGGCGATCTCGAGGGGGCGCGCGCGAACTTCGCGCGCGTGCTGAAGATCGCCGAGGCGACTTACGGTCCGGACCACCCGGCGGTGGCGATCGGCTGCAACAACCTCGGCAGCGTGCTGCAAGCGCTCGGCGAGCTGCCCGGGGCGCGCGAGCAGCTGGAGCGCGCGCTCGGCATCGCGCAGGCCACCTACGGTCCGGATCACCCGGTCGTGGCGAGCATCGTGAACAACCTCGGGCGCGTCTTGCAGGCGCTCGGCGACCTGTCGGGCGCGTGGCAGCAGATCGAGCGCGCCGTGGCGATCGCCACGAAGGCGCTCGGGCCGTCGCACCCCTCCGTGCAGATCTTCGCGCGGAACCTGGCGCGCCTCGGCGACGCCCTCGGAGGCGGCGCCGAGGCCACCTGAACGTCACGCGGCCGACGCGCGCCGCGGCTGGCAATGGCGAGGCCGTCGCGCGCTGCCGTTGACGAGACCGTCGCGCGCCACGCACGTGGACGCCAAGGCGAAAGCTGCCCGGCGTCCACTGCGTCTTGGCTGTTGCTTCAGCTTGGGTGTGGGGAGCTAGCCGAGGAGGATCTGCGTCGGGTGCTCCAGGAGCTGCCGGAGGACCTTGAGGAAGGTCGCGCCGACCGCGCCGTCGACGACCCGGTGATCGCAGGAGAGCGTCATGCTCAGGCGGCGGCCCGGCACGATCTGCTCTCCGCGCACCACGGGCTCGCGGCGGACCTGGCCCACGGCGAGGATCGCGCCCTCGGGCGGGTTGATGACCGCGCCGAAGTTGTCGATCCCGTACATGCCGAGGTTCGAGATCGAGAACGTGCCGTTCGCCATCTCCTCGGGCCGCAGCTTCTTCGCCTTGGCCCGCGCGGCGAGCTCGCGCACCTCGGCCGCGATATCGAGCACCGGCTTGCGATCGACGTCGCGCACCACCGGCGTGACGAGGCCCTCGGGGACGGCGACCGCCACCGAGATGTCGACGCGCTGGTGAACGAGGATCGCGTCCGCGGTGAACTGCGCGTTGCACTCCGGGACGCGTACGAGCGCGACGGCGCACGCCTTGACGAGGAGATCGTTGAAGCTGACCTTGGCCGGCTTGTCCCCCTCGGCGGCGGTCGCCGCGAGATCCGCGTTGATCTGCTCGCGCAGCGCGTTCAGCGGATCGGCGTCGACGTCGATCGAGAGGTAGAAGTGCGGGACCGTCTGCTTGGACTCGGTGAGGCGCCGGGCGATCGCCTTGCGCATCATGCTGAGCGGCCGCACCTCCGGCGCAGCGAGCTCGCCGGGCGCGGTCGCCTTGGCCGCCCCGGCGGCCGGCGCCGGCTTCAGCCCCTCGAGGTCGCGCGCGACGATCCGCCCGCGCGGACCGCTGCCTGCGACGCTGCTCAGGTCGAGCCCTCGCTCTCGGCCGAGCTTCCGCACGTAGGGCGACGCCTTCACGCGCCCGTTCGACGACGGCTGCGGCGCCGCCGGCTGCGTGGGCGGCGAGATCGCCTCGCCGCGCGCCGCGGGCGGCGGGCTCGTCGCGGGCGCCTCCGCGGCGCGCTCCGCCTTCGGCTGAGCCTCCGCCGCGCTCGGCTTGGGCGCGGGCGCGCCGCCCCCCCCGGCGAGGGCGCTTACGTCCTCGCCTGGGGCGCCGATGATCGCGACAGGCTGGCCGAGCTGCACCACGCTGCCCGCAGGCACGAGGATCTTGAGCAACGTCCCTCGATCGAAGGACTTGTACTCCATGGTCGCCTTGTCGGTCTCGACCTCTGCGAGCAGATCGTCGATGTCGATCGCGTCGCCTTCCTTCTTGTGCCAGGCGCTGATCTGCCCCTCCTCCATGGTCGGGGACAGCTTCGGAAGTTCCAGAACCTTCGCCATGGGTCTATCAACCTTGATCGGGGAGTTGGGTCCGCTCAGTCAGCTTTTGTAGAGAACGCGGTGAACATTTTCGATGATCCGCGACGCCTGCGGGATCACGTACTGCTCCAGCCGCGCGTTGTAGGGCATCGGGACGTCGAGCGTCGTCGCGCGTAGCACCGGCGCGTCCAGGTCGTCGAACGCGAGCCGCTGGATGCGATCGGCGATCTCCGCGCCGACGCCGCCGTACGGCCAGCCCTCGTGCGCCACGACCGCGCGGTGCGTCTTGGTGACGCTCTGCACGATCGTCTCCTCGTCGAGCGGGCGCAGCGAGCGCAGGTCGACGATCTCCGCGCTGATGCCCTCCTTCTCGAGCTCCGCGGCGGCCTCGAGCGCGACGTGGACCATCCGGCTCCACGCGATGATCGAGACGTCGGACCCCTCGCGGACGATCGAGGCGACCCCGAGCGGCACGGTGAAATCGGGGTCGTCGGGCACCTCGCCCTTCACGCCGTAGAGCGTCTCGCTCTCCATGAAGAGCACCGGGTTGTCGTCCCGGATCGCCGACTTCAGGAGCCCCTTCGCGTCCGCAGGCATCGCCGGCGCGAGGACCTTGAGGCCGGGGACGTGCGCGTAGAAGTGCTCCATCGCGTGCGAGTGCTGCGAGCCGACCTGCTTCGCCGAGCCGTTCGGCGCGCGCAGCACGAGCGGGATGCTGAGCTGCCCGCCGGACATCTGCCGCAGCTTCGCCGCGTTGTTGAGGATCTGGTCGAACGCCACGGCGGAGAAGTTCCACGTCATGTACTCGACGATCGGCCGGAGCCCGACCATCGCGGCGCCGATCGAGATGCCGGTGAACCCGCTCTCGGTGATCGGCGCGTCGATGACGCGCCTGCTCCCGAACTTGTCGAGCATCCCCTCGGTCACCTTGTAGGCGCCCTGGTAGTGCCCGACCTCCTCGCCGACGAGGTACACACGCTCGTCGCGCTCCATTTCCTCGACCATGGCGGCGCGAACCGCCTCACGGAATCTTAGGACGGTCATCGCGCAAAAGGTCCTGCATAGGTTGTGGGCTCGAGCACCTCGGGCCCAGGTTCGGGGCTCTCCTCGGCGAAGCGGATCGCGTCGGTGATCTCGTCTTCGACCTCTTTCTCGATCGCCTCGAGGGCGGCCTTGTGGCCCTTCTCCTCGAGCTCGACGCGCGAGCGAAGGAGGACGTCCTTCTTCTTGCGCTCCTCGAGCTCCTCCTTCGTCCGGTACTTGCCGGGATCGCTCATCGAGTGGCCGCGGAAGCGGTACGTCCTGATCTCGACCAGCGTCGGCTCCGAGTTCGTGCGCGCCCGCGCGACGGCCTCGGCCAGGCGGTCGCGCACCTGGAGGACGTGCTCGGAGTTGAAGCGATCGCGCTCCATCCCGTAGGCGAGCGCCTTCAGCGAGACGTCCTCGACCGAGAGCGTCCGGGAGAGCGGCGTCCCCATCGCGTACTCGTTGTTCTCGCAGACGAACACGATCGGCAGCTTCCACAGCGCCGCGAGCGACATCCCTTCGTGAAAGTCGCCGATGCTCACCGCGCCCTCGCCGAAGAACACCATCGAGACCCGGTCCTCGCCGCGGTACTTCGACGCGAACGCGGTCCCGACGGCGATGGGGATGTGCCCGCCGACGATGCCGTAGCCGCCGAGCATGTTGTGCTCTTTGTCGAAGAAGTGCATCGAGCCGCCGAGCCCCTTCGAGCACCCGGTGACCTTGCCGTAGAGCTCGGCCATCGCGGCGCGCGGGCTCATCCCGCGAGCGAGCGCGAGGCCGTGATCGCGGTAGGTCGTCATCACGTAGTCGTCGGGGCGAAGCGCAGCGGAAGCACCGACCGCGATGGGCTCCTGACCGATGTACAGGTGAAGGAACCCACCGATCTTGCTCTGCGCGTACGCGCGGGCCGCTTCCTCTTCGAAGCGGCGTATCTGAAACATCTTTCGATAGAGCGACAGATGGAGATCGTCGCCGTTTGTCAGGGTAGTCATCGCGGAGATCTCAAGGGGCAGAACAGCAATCGAGACAGTCGCCAGCGCGGCGGTCGGCGTGATTTCAGGGCGGCTCGCCGGGGCCTTTGATGGACCCGGCGCGCCGCTTGACGTCGGCCGTTCAGGGCAGCGGCGTTGCTTACCCGGGGTCCTTTACGGGAGTTTTTCCCGCGTGACAACGCATCCGCGATGTCAGCCGTTCAACGCGCAGCAGCATCGGCCACACCGGCGTCCTGCGCGCCCGGCTCGGTGGTCTCGGGCACGCCGAAGTCGTCGGTCTCCGGTGTCCCGGCGTCCGCGGCTTGCTCGTCCTCGGGGAGCGCGGTCGATGTGGGCGAGCTCGGGGCGCTGCCCGCCGGGGTCGCGCTGGGCTCCGCGGCGCTGGGCTCTGCGTTGACCGTCGCGCGCGTCGCGGGCGACCCGGTGTCGGTGGCGTCGTGCTTCGGGCGCGCAGGCCGCGTCGACGGCGCGGCGCGCGGCCGCGCCACCGTGGCTGCGGACGACGCGACGGGCGCTGCGCCGACGGCGGGCTCGTCGGCGGGCGCGTCTGCAGATCGCAGCGCCGTGTGGGCGAGCAGCGCGGCCGTGGCCACGACCACGACGGCGCCCACGACGATCTGCCCCGCCTTCCGCTCGCGGGGAGGGAAGTCGTTGTCGATCGGATGCGCGCGCGTCGCGTCCGGCTCGGTGGACAGCGTCGGCGTCGCCGTGACGGGGGTGTCCAGCATCCGCCTCGGCATCTGGCTGGACGCGGCCCACTCGAGGCTGCCGGCGAACGCGGCGCCGAACTCGTCGCAGCTCGCGTACCTGTCCTCGGGTCGCTTCGACAGGCCGCGCGCGAGCACCTGATCGAGCGACGGCGGAAGGCCGAGCTCCCTCGCGATCGGGAGCGGATCGTCGCTCGCGATCTTCGACGCGACCGTGACCGCGTCGTCGCCGGGGAACGCGCGGCTCCCGGAGATCGCCTCGTACATGACGGCGGCGAGCGAGAACTGATCGCTCTCGGGTGAGAACTTCCCGACGCGGAACGTCTCCGGCGCGCTGTACGCGGGCGTCCCCATGAGCCCGCCCTGGTGCGTCAGCGTCGAGTCCGGGATCCGCGCGATGCCGAAGTCGGCGATCTTGCCGCCGTTCGTGGAGAGGATGATGTTCTCCGGCTTGATGTCGCGGTGGACGATGCCCGCGCGGTGCGCGATCGTGAGGGCCTCGCCGAGCTCGCGCGCGAGGCGCGCCGCCTGCGCCGCCGAGAGCGGCCGCTCGAGGAGGTGCTGCTTCAGCGTCGGCCCCTCGACGTACTCGAAGACGAGGTAGAGCCCGAAGTCCGGGTCCTCGCCGACGTCGTGGAGCGTCACGAGGTTCGGGTGCGTCACGCGGGCGGCGGCGCGCGCTTCGTGGCGCATCCTCACGATGAGCTGCTCGCGGACGTCGCGCGGGATGCGGAGGTCGTCGCGCAGATGCTTCAGCGCCACGTCGCGATCGAGCAGCGGATCGTGCGCGAGCAGCACGCGCCCCATCGCGCCCTCGCCGAGGAGGCGCTGCACGTGGTAGCGGCCGAGGGCGGCGGGCAGCACGGAGCTGTCGCCCGGCTGTGCGAGCGCGCCGCCGCCATCGGAGGACGAGGATCGAGGCACGTCGCGTCGGTTCTATCCGTCCGGCGGCCCCGGCGGAAGGCCTGGCCTGCGTCCCGCTTCCGGTTATGCTCTGCGGCACCGTGCCCGGGGTCCATGAGCGGCGCTCGCGGCTCTGCGGAGGCGGTTTCCGCAGGGCCGTTCCGGCGTGCGGCATCCCAGAGAGGGCGCAGCGAGCAGAGATGAGCACCGAGAGCGCGTCGAAGCCGGTCCAGGTCGCCGGAGCGACAAAGAAGCGAGGCAAGGCCAAGTACATCGTGCTCCTTGGCCTCGTGCTCATCGTCGTCCTCGCCCAGCAGACGGGGCTCCTCGGCTTTGGCGTGGCGCACCTCCGCGCCGCCACGTTCCCGAGAGACGAGTCGCTGCTGGAGTACGTCCAAGGCAGCGTTCCTGGGGTGGTGATCGTCGACCCTCACCAGATCGACCTGAAGGCGCTCGGCGCGGAGGGGGGCTCGGTGCGGCAGCACATCGAGCGCACCCGCGACGACATCAAGAAGGCGACCGGCATCGATCTCGGGTTCGACGTCGACAAGCTGGTCGTCGCCCCGTCGCTCGTGGTCGCGCGCGGGCGTTTCAACGAGCAGAAGCTCGCGGAGCGCCTGGCGACGCACAACTACGTCCAGGCAGAGTACAAAGGCGTGAGGTACCTGCTCCGCGCCGGCGAGGACGCGATCGCCGTGCGCGACGGGTCGATCCTGCTGTATGGCGCCGAGCCGGAGATCCGCGCGAGCATCGACGCCGAGGAGGCCGGGACGTCGCTCGCGAGCCGGGACGAGGCGACGTCGCGCCTCGCCCACATCGGCTGGGATCGCCCCCTCCTGGGCGTCGCGCTGCTCTCCGAGAGCAAGCCGAGCCTCCGCGCCATCCTCACCGGCTCCACCGGCCCGCGCGCCGTCACCGTCGGCGTCTCGCTGAAGGGCGGGCTCTCGGCGACCGTCGCGATCGACGCCGCGTCGGCCGAGGCGGCCGAGGAGCTCCGGAAGCTCCTCGAGGAGAAGCGCGCGAACGTCGACGCGCTGAAGGCGCTCGCCGGCCCGGAGCCCGGGGCAGCGCTCGCCGAGATCGCGAAGCGCGCGACGCTCGCGGTGGAGCCGGCCTCCGGTCGGCTGACGGTGCAGGTGGACGTCCACCCCGAGGAGATCGAGCCGCTCGCGAAGGCCGGCCAGGCGGCGGCGGGCTCGCTCGGGGAGATGTACAAAAATGTGCGGTTGCTTCAGCTCCTCGCGCCGGGTCCCTGACGCCGTCGTCTGAGAGGAAGACGCGCTCTAGAGCTCGGCGCAGCGCGGGCACTGCGCCTCGACCCGATCGGTCGCGCTCTTGACCCGCGTGCGCGCGGCGTCGCACCGCTGGTCCGCATCGCCGGCGAGGCCGCAGAGGTGCTGCGCGGCGCGGCTCATCGACGCGAGCGCGCGGCACGCGGTCTCGCACGGAGGCGCGGACGCCGTCTCGGCTTCCATCTTCTTGGCAGGCCGCTCGCTGCCGGCGGCCGTCGGCCGCGGTGCCTGCGCGACGCGGCCGTCGGACACGTCCGGAGCTTTCGGTGAAGCCGCTGGCGCAGGTGCTGCCGGCGGCGCCGCCTCCGCCACGGCTCGGCCCTCGTCGCGCCGTGCGGGCGCGCCGAGGGCCTGATTGAGCTCGTCCTCCGCGCGCCCGAGCTCCGCGAGCGCATCATCGGCCGTCTCGATGGAGCTCCCCTCGTTCGACGCCGCGGAGGCCGCGCCGGCCGGCTCCGGGGACGCGGGGGCGTGCGCGACGGCGGCGCCGCCGCAGCCAGAGAGCGCGGCGGCGCTGATGAACAGGGGGGCGGCTGCAGCAGACCAGGCACGGTGTCGGTTCATCGGTCCTCCTGCGCCTGACGCCCGGCGCACGGCTTTCGGCTCATCGCGGCGCCGCGCGGTCGTTGCGCACCGCGCGCCGCGGTCGTTGCGCGCCGCGCGCCGAGGTCGTGCGCGCGGCGCGGTTGACCCGCTCGCCGTGCGCTATGCTCGCGGCGATGAATCTGCTTCGACCGATCGGCGCCCTCGTTCTGGCTCTCGGACTGGTCGCAGGCTGTCAGCGGGGCAGCTCGCGCCGGCCTCCGGCTCAGCCATCGTACGGCCAGGCCTATCCTCCGTATGGCGCGCCCCAGCAGGGAGCTCCTCAACAGCCCGGGTACCCGCAGCAGCCCGGGTACCCGCAGCAGCCCGGGTACCCGCAGCAGCCCGGCTATCCGCCGGCGCAGACCGGGCCTGTGCCCGCGCCTACGTTCAACGTTCCCACGCTGCCGGGGCTGCCGGTGCTCGGTGATCCCATCAACGACATCAACATCGGCTGGCTCCAGTCGGAGGCCGGCGTCGTCATGGGCGCGTTGATCGGCGCGCTGCCGTCGGCCGCGCAGCAGAAGGTGAGGGGCATCCCGTTCATCGCCGACCCGACGGTGGGCGAGGTGAACGCGTTTGCCGGCTGCGACGACCAGCGGATGCCGTTCATGGCGATCACCGACGGGCTGCTCGAGGTCCAGGCGCAGATCGCGCAGTTCAAGGCGACCGACGAGATCTTCGGGACGAAGAAGCTCGACGAGTTCCTGCGGATGCTCGCGCAGCAGCAGCGGCCTGGGCAGCCGATCGTCCGCCCGCCGATGGGCTTCGTCGATCCGGCGCAGCACACGGACGCGCGCAAGGTCCAGCGGCAGCGCCAGCTCTACGACGAGCAGCTCGCGTTCGTGCTCGGCCACGAGCTCGGCCACCATCACCTCGGACACACGGGTTGCGCGAACGGGCAGGGGGGGAGCCGGGGCGTCACGCCCGCGGATCTCGGGCGCTTGCTGTCGCGCACGCTCCCCCTCTTCAACCAGCCGAACGAGATCGCGGCGGACGTCGCGGGCGTGAACAACCTGCTCTCCGCTGGAGCGCGGCAGCAGGGCTACCGCTGGACCGAAGGCGGCGCGATGCTCACGCTCGGCTTCTTCGCGTCGCTCGATCAGCTCACGCCCGCCACGATCCTGTTCGCCTTCGAGCAGACGCACCCGCACCCGCTGCTGCGGCAACCTGTCGTCCAGCAGACCGCCAACACCTGGCGGATGACCGGGGGCGCGCCCGTGTTCACGTTCCCCGGGTTCGGCGGCTGAGCCTCGATTTCCCGAGAGCCTTTGTGCTCGCGGGCGCTCGTCCGGAGGGCTCGCCTGCTGCTTCGGCTTGACGCGACCGCGCCGCGCTCCTCCCATCGCGCCGAAAGGAGTCGACCATGCAAGCAGGGCTCGAGATCGAGGACCTCAAGGAAGGCACAGGCGCAGAGGCGAAGCACGGCCAGCTCGTGACGGTGCACTATGTCGGCACGCTGACCGACGGCAGCAAGTTCGACAGCTCGCGCGACCGCGGCCAGGGCTTCTCGTTCAAGCTGGGGGCCGGGCAGGTGATCAAGGGATGGGATCAGGGCGTCGCCGGCATGAAGATCGGCGGCCTCCGCAAGCTGACGATCCCGCCGGAGCTCGGCTACGGCGCTCGCGGCTTCCCGCCCGTGATCCCGCCGAACTCGACCCTCGTCTTCGAGGTCGAGCTGCTCGCGGTCAAGTGACGTGCCGCGTCGCCCCTCCGGCGCCGGCCGCTGAGCGCGATCAGCGCGCGGGCGGCGCCGGCGGGGGCGTCGCGCATCGCGCGTTGCCCCCCGGCGCGCTGCTCACGGCTTGATGGGAGCGCCGCACTCGACGCAGAACCGGTTGCCGATGAAGAGCTCGTGCTTGCAGTGCGCGCACCGCGCGACCCGCACCTCGGTCTGGCGCTTCGCGGGCCTCGACGGTGGAGCTTCCTTCACGGGGGGCCGCGCCGCCGTCGTGACCGCGGCGTAGCGGCCGGAGCCGGCGGCCGCCCGGGAGCGCCGATCCGTGAACGAAGCGGCGGCGGCGCGCGACACCGCGCCTGGCGCGCCGTGGGCCTGGCTCCGCAAGCTGCTGTCCCCGATCGCGTGGATTTGCTGCCCCGCGATGCGCTCGCCGCCCGACGAGGCGGCGGCGTCCAGATCGATCTCCTCGACCGGGAGCTGCGCCTCGTGGACCGCCGCGGGCGGCACCGTCTCGCCGAACTCGTCGACGTGGAGGGGCCGGGTGTCGTCGAGCTCGATGCTGTCCGGCTGCCGCTCGTCGTGTACCTCGGGCTGGATGCGGATGATCAACGCCGAGATGTTGTCGGTGCCGCCCGCCTCGTTGGCCATCTCGATGAGGAGCTCGCAGGCCTCGTGCGGATCCTGCGTGATGTCGAACACATCGAGCATCTGCTGCTCCGAGATCATCCCGCTCAACCCGTCCGAGCAGAGCAGGAAAACGTCGCCGGGCTGGGTGTGCTCCGAGCGGATGTCGACCTTCACGGCGTCCTTCATGCCGAGCGCGCGCGTGATGATGTTCTTCGGGAGCCTCGCCAGCTCGTCCTGGCTCAGGTCGGGCTTGAGCGCGAGGGCGTCGTTGATGAGCGAGTGGTCCTTCGTCAGCTGCTCGATCTCGCCGTGCCGGATCCGGTAGCAGCGGCTGTCGCCGACGTGTCCGACGTGGATCTGCGCGGTCTCGCACGACACGTAGGCGGCGACCACCGTCGAGCCCATGCCCTGGTGCTGGGTGTATGTGTTCGAGATGACGAACACATCGTGGTTCGCCTTGCGGATCGCCGCGACGATGCGCCGTGCTTCCGGATCGAGCTCCTGCTCGTCGGCCGGGATGGGACCTGGCAGGCTGCCGGCGCGGGTCGCCTCGAAGAAGTTGTCGAGCGATTTTGTCGCGAGCGCGCTGGCGACGTTGCCCGCGTTGTGCCCGCCCATGCCGTCGGCCACCACGAAGAGGCCGAGCTCGGACTTCACGAGGACGTTGTCCTCGTTGTGCTTTCGCTGGCGGCCTACGTCGGTCACGGCAGCCGCGACGGGTCGGGTGCGGCTGCTCGTCCTGAACTCGCCCATTCGCGGCAGATTATACCTGGCCCCCGCTCAGGACCGCCCACATTCCGGCTGCTTTACCGGCGGGCCGCTCGCTGGGAGCCGGCCGCCTGAGCGGTGATCCTCGGCGATGTACCGGCCGAGGCGGCGGGTGTACGCGTACCCCGAGGTAGGGGATCCAGCGCGAGGCGCACACCGAACTGGAAGAATCCGTAGGCCGTGGGATCGGAGCCCTCGCCTGGGCGCGAGAGGTAGGTGCCGGCGTCGAGCTCTGCGAACACGCCGACGCCGAGGGTCGACACCGGGTAGAAGTCGCCGCCCAGCGCGACGCGGGCGAAATCGAGCCCGTGGAACACATGATCGGTCCCTGTGGGGCCGGCGGCGGGGGCCTCCGACCATGTAAAGGCCGCTCGCCGGTATCCCACGCCGTAGCTGACCCAGGGGTCGAACGCGAGCCCCTGGGCGACGTGGTAGACGAACCCCAGGCCCAGGTCGAGGCTTCGGCCGGAGCAGTCGCTGCACCCTGACGCTGCCGAGAGCAGGGTGTACGAGCCGCTTGCTTCCAGTACGGTCACACGGCTCAAGCCGATGCCGAGGTTGGCGCCGAAGGCGAGCCCGCCCGAGACCTTGTCGCTGACCGGCTGACCGGCGGCCATGCCGCCGAAGGGGTAGCTGTACCCGGCCCGCCCCTGGAGCAGGAAGTGTCCGGTCCGCTCGTCAGGCCCGGCGGGGCGCTTCACGCCGGCTTCCGGTCCGGCCTCCTCTTCAACGTCGGCTGCGGCTTCCTCGGCTGCGGCCGTACCTGGATCTGCGGGCTGGGCGAGGGCCTGGTTGGCCGGGAGCACCCATGCCGCTGCCGCCACGCCGAGGGCCGGCGCGGTCCACCTTGTCGAGCGCGATCTCACGAACGGCCTCTAGAACAGCGCGCTCCCGAGCGCAAAGGGGGCGGCGTGTCGACGAGCAGGAATGTCACCCGGGCGGCGCGGACGACGCAACTGCGCCTCGCGCGCCGACGAGAGACCTCCTGGACATGGACAACGCACCGACCCGCTGCGACCTCGACAGCCGTTCCAGGCTCCTGACCTCTGCTCACGGCGATCCGGCGCCACCCGCGGGGTCGGTCACGCCGCCCGCCGCGCCGGCCACTCCGCTCGCGGCTCTTCCGGGAGAGCTCGTCGGATCGCCCGGCGATCGGTCGGGCCCTGGCGCCCGTGCCGGCGAGGCGCTCTCGACCCGGGACATCACGCTCGAGCTCGCGGACGATCGCGACGTGCTCGCCACCGTCTGGCTCCGCTGCGAGCACGGCAGCGGAGGCGCTCCAGCGCGCTTCGCCGTCGCGCCCGGGGCAGAGCTCATCCTTGGCAGCGCTCCGGATGCGGACATCCAGCTCGACGACGCCACGGTGAGCGCCCGGCACTGCCGCGTCGCGCACCGCGGCGCCTCGATCGAGGTGACGGACCTCGGCTCTCGCAACGGCGTTCGCGTCGGCGGCGTCCGCGTGCAGCAGGCGATGCTCGTTCCTGGCGGGTGCTTCGAGATCGGCCGCACGGCGATGTACGTCGAGGCGGCGCGGAGAGTGCCGGTGATCGAGGAGGATGGGCCGCCGCTCCCGGGGCTCATCGGCCGCTCGCGGCCCATGCGGCAGCTCGCCGCGACGGTGCGGCGGGTCGCGCCGCTCCACCTCCCCGTGCTGCTGCGCGGCGAGTCGGGTACGGGCAAGGACGTCGTGGCCCGGGCGATCCACGCGGAGAGCACCCGGGCCGACCGGCCGTTCGTCGTCCTGAACGCCGCGACGATCCTGCGCGAGCTCGCCGAGTCCGAGCTGTTCGGCCACCGTCGGGGCGCGTTCACCGGCGCGGTTCGGGAGCGTCAGGGGGCGTTCGTCGAGGCCAACCATGGGACGCTCTTCCTCGACGAGATCGCGGCGCTCTCGCTGGAGGTCCAGGCGAAGCTGCTGCGCGTGGTGGAGGAGGGGATGGTCCGTCCGCTGGGCGCGGAGAGGGCGACGCAGGTCAACGTGCGGCTCGTCGTCGCCACCTGCGAGCCCCTGGAGACCCTCGTCAGCGAGCGTCGCTTCCGCGCGGATCTCTACGAGCGCCTCGCGGTGTGCCGTATCCAGCTCCCCGCGCTGCGGGATCGGCCCGACGACATCCCGCTCCTGGCCGAGCACCTCCTGGCGAGCTCCGAGATCGGCCGGCGCCAGCTGTCCCCCGGGGCGCTCGCCGCGCTGAGGGCGCACCGCTGGCAAGGCAACGTCCGGGAGCTCCGGAACGTGCTCATTCAAGCCGCGCTGCGCGCGCACGGCGGTGTGCTGCCCGAGCACATCACGGCGGTCCTCGCCGATCGCGAGCCCCCGGTCCGCCGGAAGATCACGCCCGCCGATGCGCTCCGCGCCTTCGAGGAGGTGGGCGGCAACGTCAGCGCCGCGGCGCGGCTCGCGGATGTCCCGCGGTCGACGATGCGGGATCTGCTGCGCGTTGCGAAGGAGAGGTGAGGGCGGCGCTGGGGCGCTTTCCGGGGAGCACGCGCCGAGGGGAGGGTCTGCGCGGCGGCCGCGGGGGGGCGCTCGCCATCCGCCGAGGCGGGGACGGGGGAGCTCGCGCATGAAACACCACCCGGCATGTCTCCCTTCGGGCCATGCCACCTGGGACGTTTCGTCGCGCGCCACACAAGGCGCGCCTGAGACGTGGAGCCCGCTGGGACCTGATGGCACCTCGGTCGGTGCTGGATCGCGCCCACCCGCGGCCGCCGCGCAGACCCTCCCCTCGGCGCTACGGGCGTGGATGGGGGTCGGCGGGGCCCCTGCCGAGATCGATTGCGGGCGCCTTCACGCCACAATCCGCGGGCGCCGTGCACTCAGGGCGGCGAGGGCGAGCACGAAGAGCGCCGCCAGCGTCCGGGGCGAGCGGGGAGGGGTGTCGGGAGCAGCGAGGGCGCAGCCGCTGGTGTCGTGGTGGTATGCGTCGCGCGGCGCATCGGCGCATTGATGCGTCCGATCGCAGACCTTGCCGTCCATGCAATCGCGGGCCGACTGGCAGCGGGTCAGGCATTCTCCTGTGGCCTTGTCGCACGCATACGAGGCGCAGGTCTTCGGCTCGCCGGCCACGCACACGCCGTCCTCGCAGTGGTCGTCTGCCGTGCACGGGTCGCCATCGCTGTCGCAGCTGGCGCCCTCGTCCTTTGCCGGGTTGTCGCACGTCCCCGTCGACGGATTGCAGCTGCCCTGCCTGTGGCACGCATCGGGCGGCGGGCAGAGGACCGCGTCGAGCCCCGCGCAGATCCCGTCCTGGCACGCATCGCGTCGGGTACAGAGGCTGGCGTCATCGCAGATGGCGCCCTCGTCTTTGGGCGTCTCCGGCGAGCAGCGCCCAGTCGTCTCGTCGCACTTGCCCGGCTTGTGGCAGTCGTCGGATGGGGTGCACTCCACGGACGTGCCCCGACAGACGCCGCGCTGGCAAACGTCGCGCTGCGTGCACTTTTTGCCGTCGTCGCAGGGAACGTCGTCAAGCGGCTCGCAGGTGCCCGGGTGCCGGGCGCCAGTGGGGATGAGGGTGATGTCGGTGGTGGCCGCGCAGACGTAGCAAGGGCCGCCGTCGCAGGCCGTGTCGCAGCAGACGCCGTCGACGCAGAAGCCGCTCAGGCAGTCGGCCGCCTGGTGGCACAGCGTGCCCTTGGGGAAGAGCTCGAACAGCTCGGCGGTGGCCAGCGGGATCTCGCCCGTACCGGCGCCGCCGACCACGAGCACTGTCCCCTCGTCGAGCAAGAGCCCCGATGGCTCGCTCCGGCGCGTCCCTAACGGGCGGGCCTCGTGCCATACATTCGCGGTCGGGTCGTAGAGCTCCACGCTCGCCAGTGGGCCGCCGGCGTCGGTGCCACCCGCGACCAGCACCCGCCCGCCCGGCAGCTCCGTGGCCACATGGCCCGTGCGCGCATGGCGCATGGGCGCCGCCGGCGAAAAGGACAGGGTCGTCGGATCGAAGAGCTCGGCCCGGGCAAGAACGCCATCGCTGCTCGCGCCTCCGGCGATCAGTACCTGACCCGTCTGCAGAAGCGTGGCGCTGTGGCCGGTGCGGGCGTTGCGCATCGCTGCGGGAACCAGCTCCCAGCGGTCGGTGCTCGGGTCGTACAGCTCTGCGTCCCTGCGAGCGCCAATGTGTCCCCAGCCTCCGACCGCCAGCACCTGACCGTTCGGCAGCCGCGTCACGGTGAACTGCCAGCGAGCCGCCTGCATGGCGCCGCCGGGTGTCCATCGGTCGGCGTCAGGGTCGTATCGCTCAACATCGCTGAGCGCGCCGCCGCTCCCCCAACCCCCGGCGACCAGCACCTGCTCGTTGTCGAGCCGGACCGCAGCGTGGTAGGTGCGGGCGCTGTTCATCGCGCCGGCGGGCAGCCAGGTTTCCTCCGCCGGATCGTACCGCTCCGCGCTCGCGAGAGGGCCGCCGGAGCTGTTGCCGCCCGCGACGAGCACCTGGTCGTTCGGCAGCAGCGTCGCGGTGTGAGCATGACGGGCGCTGTTCATCCCGGCGGCCGGGAGCCAGGTTCGGCTGGCTGGGTCGTACTGCTCCACGCTCGCCTCGTAGCCGGCGTTGCTGAGCCCCCCGGCGACCAGCACGCGATGGTCGGGCAGCGGCGTCACGGTGGGGTGGACACGGCCGGTGCGCATCGCCGCCGCGATCGCCCAGCGCCCAGCCGGGTCGTACAGCTCTGCGCTCGCGAGAAAACCCTCGAAGGCGTAGCCGCCCGCGACCAGCACCTTCCCGCTCGGCAGCTGCGTCGCGGTGTGACCATCGCGGGCGGTGTCCATCGAGCCGGCGGGCTGCCACCTTCCCGTCGCCGGGTCGTACAACTCCGCGCTCGCGAGAGAAACATTGAAGGCGTAGCCGCCGGCGACGAGCACCTTCCCGCTCGACAGCAGCGTCGCGGTGGGAAGAGCGCGGGTGGTGCCCATGGATTCGGCGGGCAGCCACGTTCCCGTCGCCGGGTCGTACAGCTCCGCGCTCGCGAGATAACCAGGGGAGGCGTGGTATTCAACGCCGCCCGCGACCAGGACCTGCCCGCTTGGCAGCAGCGTCGCGGTGTGATGATAGCGGGCGGTGCCCATGGAGCCGGCGGGCAGCCACGTTCCCGTCGCCGGGTCGTACAGCTCCGCGCTCGCGTCACCGGCGCCCGCGACGAGCACCTTCCCGCTCGGCAGCAGCGTCGCGGTGTGAGCAGTGCGGGCGGCGCTCATCGAGTCGGCGGGCAGCCACGTTCCCGTCGCCGGGTCGTACAGCTCCGCGCTCGCGAGAAGACCCCCGGAGGCGTAGTCATAGCCGCCCGCGACGAGCACCTTTCCGCTCGGCAGCAGCGTCGCGGTGTGCACCTGGCGGGCGGTGTCCATCGAGCCGGCGGGCTGCCACGTTCCCGTCGCCGGGTCGTACAACTCCGCGCTCGCGAGAGAAACAGTGAAGCCGTATTTATGGCCGCCCGCGACGAGCACCTTCCCGCTTGGCAGCAGCGTCGCGGTGTGATCATAGCGGGCGGTGCCCATGGAGCCGGCGGGCTGCCACGTTCCTGTGGCCGGATCGTACAGCTCCGCGCTCGCGTCACCGCCGCCCGCGACGAGCACCTTCCCGCTCGGCAGCAGCGTCGCGGTATGACCATGGCGGGCGGTGCCCATCGCGCCGGCGAGTTGCCACGTTCCCGTCGCCGGGTTCGGGTCGTACAGCTCTGCGCTCGCGACAGGACGCTCGAAGGGCCAGCCGCCCGCGACGAGCACCTTCCCGCTCGGCAGCAGCGTCGCGGTGTGCTCAGCGCGTCCGGTGCCCATGGATCCGGCGGGCAGCCATGTTCCCGTGGCCGGGTCGTACAGCTCCGCGCTCGCGAGAAAATCGTCGAAGATGTAGTCACCGCCGCCCGCGACCAGCACCTTCCCGCTCGGCAGCAGCGTTGCGGTGTGACGATAGCGGGCGGTGCCCATGGATCCGGCGGGCAGCCACGTTCCCGTGGCCGGGTCGTACAGCTCTGCGCTCGCGAGAAAACCCTCGAAGGCGTAGCCGCCCGCGACCAGCACCTTCCCGCTCGGCAGCAGCGTTGCGGTGTGACGATAGCGGGCAGTGCCCATGGATCCGGCGGGCAGCCATGTTCCCGTCGCCGGGTCGTACAGCTCTGCAGAACCATCGTAGATGTTGCCGCCCGTGACCAGCACCTTCCCGCTCGGCAGCAGCGTCGCGGTGTGACCATAGCGGACGGTGCCCACGGAGCCGGCGGGCAGCCATGTTCCCGCCGCCGGGTCGTACAGCTCCGCGCTCGCGTCACCGCCGCCCGCGACCAGCACCTTCCCGCTCGGCAGCAGCGTCGCGGTGTGACCATCGCGGGCGGTGCCCATGGAGCCGGCGGGCAGCCACGTTCCCGTCGCCGGGTCGTACAGCTCCGCGCTCGCGAAAGAAACACCGGAGGCGTATTCAGCGTATTCAGTGCCGCCCGTGACCAGCACTTTCCCGCTCGGCAGCAGCGTCGCGGTGTGACGATAGCGGGCGGTGCGCATGGAGCCGGCGGGCAGCCACGTTCCCGTCGCCGGGTCGTACAGCTCCGCGCTCGCGAGAGAACCATGGGAGCCGTATTCAGAGCCGCCCGCGACCAGCACCTTCCCGCTCGGCAGCAGCGTCGCGGTGTGACCACGGCGGATGGTGCCCATCCCCCCCGTCGCCTCCCATACCGGATCCACCAGCACCGCCTCCCCGCTGGCCTGCACCCACAGCTCGATCCGCTGCCCCCGCGCCGCGAGCCGCGCCGCGATCGCTCTCCCCCCTGCGGCATGCGCCTCGGGCGCCGTGACCCGCATCCGCGCGCTGCCGCCCTCGTCCACCACCGCCACCGCCTCGCCCTCTTGCCGCAACGCTGCCCCGTCCACCTCCCACACCGCGACGGGCGCATCGCTCGTCACGTGCTCGGCCTCGAGCAGCAGCCACTCCTCCGCGCCCCCGCCGGCCATCGCCGTCCAGTACGACCGACCTCCCGGTCGTGCATAGGTCACCGCGCTCCCTTCGAGCGCCGCGTCGCCCGCCGCGCCGAGCTCGCGCACCGCGAACGCAAACCCTCTCTGCCCGCGGAAGCGCAGCCCCTGCTCGCCCTTCACAGGCAACACCGCCTCGATCGTCTCTCCCGCGGGCCGGAACCGTCCCGGCATCTCCCCCTGCGACCTCGCCACAAACCCCTGACCGGTCGCCACGAACCCCGCGCCCGCCGCGAGCACCTGCGTCACCTGCTGCGGAAAGCGCGCGCGCAGCACCTCGCTCGGCCTCTGCGAAGGCTCGCCCGTGTCGCTGTCGCTGCATCCGACCAGCGCCCCGAGCGCCAGCACGAGCAGCACCACCCAGCAGCCAAGCAGCCCGCACCTCGGCAAGAACGCGAAACGCATGAGCCCTCCCGCAAGCATGTAAGCGTCAAAGATCGAACCGCGCCCCCACGGTCGGCGCCACGCCGACGACGACACCGCCCACGAGCGTCTCCGCGCTGAACCACCCATAGCCGTCGGGACCGGCGTGGATCCCGTCCGCCTCGCGCGACGCCGGCTGCGGCACTGCGAACATCGCCCGCGGCGCCCATCGCGCTGGAGAAGATGCTCTGGGAGCACGATCTCCACGTCACCCGCGTGGACCTCGCCGACATCATCGACATGCACTCGCATCGAAACGGCAGCCTTCACGCCACAGCGCGCGGGCGCCGTGCACCCAGGGAGGCGAGGGCGAGCACGAAGAGCGCCGCCAGCGTCCGGAGCGAGGGGGGAGGGGCGCCTGGATCAGCGAGGGCGCAGCCGCTGGTGTCGTGGTGGTACGCGTCGCGCGGTGCATCGACGCATTGATGCGTCCGGTCGCAGACCTTGCCGTCCGCGCAATCGCGGACCGACTCGCAGCGGGTCAGGCAGTGTCCTGTGGTCTTGTCGCACGCATACGAGGCGCAGGTCTTCGGCTCGCCGGCCACGCATACGCCGTCCTCGCAGCGGTCGTCTGCCGTGCACAGATCGCCATCGCTGTCGCAGCTGGCGCCGTCGTCCTTCGCTGGGTTGTCGCACGCCCCCGTCCGCGGATCGCAGCTGCCCTGCTTGTGGCACGCATCGGGCGGCGGGCAAATGATCGGGCTGCCCTTGCAGTCCGCGTTCTGGCACTCGTCGTCCAGGGTGCAGAGGTCGCCGTCATCGCAGCTGGCGCCCTCGTCCTTTGCCGGGTTGTCGCATGCCCCCGTCGACGGATTGCAGCCGCCCTGCTTGTGGCACGCATCGGGCGGCGGGCAAATGACCTGGCTGCCCACGCAGACCGCGCTCTGGCACTCGTCGTCCAGGGTGCAGAGGTTGCCGTCATCGCAGCTGGCACCCTCGTCCTTCGCCGGGTTGTCGCAGATCCCCGTCGACGGATCGCAGCGGCCCTTCCTGTGGCATGCATCGGGCTCTGGGCAGGGGACCGCGTCGAGTCCCGCGCAGATCCCGTCCTGGCACGCGTCGCGGCGGGTACAGAGATTATCGTCATCGCAGGTGGCACCCTCGTCTTTGGGCGTCTCCGGCGAGCAGCTCCCCGTCCTCGTGTTGCACACGCCTGGATCGTGGCAGCCGTCGGATGCCGTGCAGACCACGGGGTTCGTGCCCTGGCAGGCGCCGTCGTGGCAAACGTCGTTCTGGGTGCAGGCGTTACCGTCGTCGCAGGCGACGTGGTCGACCGGCTCGCAGGTGCCCGGGATCCGGGCGCCGGTGGGGATGAGGGTGATGTCGGTGGTGACCGCGCAGACATCGCAGGGGCCGCCATCGCAGGCGGCGTTGCAGCACACGCCGTCGACGCAGAAGCCGCTCCGGCAGTCGGCCGCCTGGTCGCACAGCGTGCCAATGGAGAGGAGCTCGAACAGCTCGGCCGTCGCCAGCCGGATCCCGCCCGCACCGACGCCGCCGACCACGAGCACCGTCCCATCGTCGAGCAAGAGCCCCGCGGGCTCGCTCCTGGGCGTCCTCAACGAGCGGACCTCGTGCCAGACGTTCTCCGCCGGGTCGTAGAGCTCCACGCTCGCCAGCGGGCCGCCGGCGTCGGCGCCGCCCGCGACCAGCACCCGTCCATCTGCCAGCTCCGAGGCCACATGGCCCGTGCGCGCATGGCGCATGGGCGCCGCAGGCGAAAAGGACATGGTCTCCGGATCGAAGAGCTCTGCCCGCGCAAGGACGCCATCGCTGCTTGCGCCTCCGGCGATCAGGACCTGACCCCTCCCCAGACGTGTGAGACGTGTGGCCGTATGGCCGGCGCGGGCGTTGTTCATCGCTGCGGGAACTTGTCCCCATCGGTCGGTGCTCGGGTCGTACAGCTCTGCGTCTCTGCGAGCGCCGACGTCGCCCCAGCCGCCGACCGCCAGCACCCGCCCGTCGGGCAGGAGCGTCGCGGTGAACTGCCAGCGGGCCGCCTGCATGGCGCGGAGGGTTGTCCATCGGTCGGTGTCCGGGTTGTATCGCTCGACATCGCCGAGCGCGCCGCCGCTCCCCCAGCCCCCGAGGACCAGCACCTCTTCCGTGGTGAGACTGACCGCAGCGTGGTAGGTGCGGGCGCGGTTCATCGCGCTGGCCGCCAGCCAGGTGTTCGTCGCCGCGTCGTACAACTCGGCGCTCGCGAGAGGACCGCTGGAGCTGCTGCCACCCGCGATGAGCACCCGGTCGTTCGGCAGCAGCGTCGCGGTGTGAGCATGACGGGCGCTGTGCATCGGGGCGGCCGGGAGCCAGGTTCGGTTCGCTGGATCGTACTGCTCCACGCTCGCCTCGTAGCCGGCGTTGCTGCGCCCCCCGGCGACCAGCACGCGATGGTTGGGCAGCGGCGTCACGGTGGGCTGGACACGGCCGGTGCGCATCGACGCCGCGCTAGCCCAGCGCCCAGCCGGGTCGTAGAGCTCCGCGCTCGCGACAAAACGGTTGGAGCTGGAGCCGCCCGTGACCAGCACCTGCCGGCTCGGCAGCAGCGTCGCGGTGTGCGCATAGCGGTCGGAGCTCATCGAGTCGGCGGGTTGCCAGCTTCCTGTCTCCGGGTCGTACAGCTCCGCGTCCGCGCGCGCGCGATAAGCATCAGCGGAGACGTAGTACAAGCCGCCCGCGACCAGCACCTGCCCGCTCGGCAGCAGCGTCGCGGTGTGGAAGCTGCGGGCGGAGCTCATCGAGTCGGCGCGCAGCCAGGTTGCCGTCGCCGGGTCGTAGAGCTCCGCGCTCGCGGGAACACCAAGGGAACCATAGCCGCCCGCGACCAGCACCTGCCCGCTCGGAAGCAGCGTCGCGGTGTGCGAAGTGCGGGCGAAGCTCATTGAGCCGGCGGGTTGCCAGCTTCCCGTCGCCGGGTCGTAGAGCTCCGCGCTCGCGAGAGAATCACCGGAGCCGTCGTCATAGCCGCCCGCGACCAGCACCTGCCCGCTCGGAAGCAGCGTGGCGGTGTGCGCAGCGCGGGCGGAGCTCATCGATCCCGCGGGTTGCCAGGTTGCCGTCGCCGGGTCGTACAGCTCCGCGTCCGCGCGCGAGAGAGGAGAATGAGCGGGGACGTAGTGCAAGCCGCCCGCGACCAGCACCTGCCCGCTCGGCAGCAGCGTTGCGGTGTGATACATGCGGTCGGAGCTCATCGAGTCGGCGGTCAGCCAGGTTCCCGTCTCCGGGTCGTAGAGCTCCGCGCTCGCGAGAACACCAAGGGAACCATAGCCGCCCGCTACCAGCACCTGCCCGCTCGGAAGCAGCGTGGCGGTGTGCGCAGCGCGGGCGGAGCTCATCGATCCCGCGGGTTGCCAGGTTGCCGTCGCCGGGTCGTACAGCTCCGCGTCCGCGCGCGAGAGAGGAGAATGATCGGGGACGTAGTACAAGCCGCCCGCGACCAGCACCTGCCCGCTCGGAAGCAGCGTGGCGGTGTGATACATGCGGTCGGAGCTCATCGAGTCGGTGGGTTGCCAGCTTCCCCTCGCCGGGTCGTAGAGCTCCGCAGGGCTGCCCCTGCCACCCGCGACCAGCACCTGCCCGCTCGGAAGCAGCGTGGCGGTGTGATCCGCGCGGGCGGAGTTCATCGGGCCGGCGGGTTGCCAGCTTCCCGTCGCCGGGTCGTAGAGCTCCGCGCTCGCGAGATTACCAAGGGAACTGCTGTCATCGCCGCCCGCGACCAGCACCTGCCCGCTCGGAAGCAGCGTGGCGGTGTGCCAATAGCGGGCGAAGCTCATTGAGCCGGCGGGTTGCCAGCTTCCCGTCGCCGGGTCGTAGAGCTCCGCGCTCGCGAGAGAACCAACGGAGCCGTCGTCATAGCCGCCCGCGACCAGCACCTGCCCGCTCGGAAGCAGCGTCGCGGTGTGCCTAATGCGGGCGGAGCTCATCGAGTCGGCGCGCAGCCAGGTTGCCGTCGCCGGGTCGTAGAGCTCCGCGCTCGCGAGAGAACCAACGGAGCCGTCGTCATAGCCGCCCGCGACCAGCACCTGCCCGCTCGGAAGCAGCGTGGCGGTGTGATAGCGGCGGGCGGAGCTCATCGAGCCGGCGGGCAGCCAGGTGTCCGTCGCCGGGTCGTAGAGCTCCGCGCTCGCGAGAACACCAAGGGAATTATCGCCGCCCGCGACCAGCACCTGCCCGCTCGGAAGCAGCGTGGCGGTGTGATAGCGGCGGGCGGAGCTCATCGAGCCGGCGGGTTGCCAGCTTCCCGTCGCCGGGTCGTAGAGCTCCGCGCTCGCGCGAGAATCACCGGAGCCGTCGTCATAGCCGCCCGCGACCAGCACCAGCCCGCTCGGCAGCAGCGTCGCGGTGTGAGCGCGGCGGGCGGAGCTCATCGAGCCGGCGGGTTGCCAGCTTCCCGTCGCCGGATCGTAGAGCTCCGCGCGCGCGAGAACAACACTGGAGGCTCCGTCGTAGCCGCCCGCGACCAGCACCAGCCCGCTCGGCAGCAGCGTCGCGGTGTGCTCCTCGCGGTAGGCGTCCATCTCCCCCGTCGCCTGCCACACCGGATCGACCAGCACCTCCTCCCCGCTGGCTTGCACCCACAGCTCGATCCGCTGCCCCCGCGCCACGAGCCGCGCCTCGATCGCTCTGCCCCCTGCGGCATGCGCCTCGGGCGCCGTCACCCGCATCCGCGCCCTGCCGGCCTCGTCCTCCACCGCCACCGCCTCGCCCTCTTGCCGCAGCGCCGCGCCGTCCACCTCCCACACGGCGACGGGCGCATCGCTCGTCACGTGCTCCGCCTCGAGCAGCAGCCACTCCTCCGCGCCCCCACCCGCCATCGCCGTCCAGTACGACCGACCTCCGGGTCGCGCATACGTCACCGCGCTCCCTTCGAGCGCTCCGTCGCCCGCCGCGCCGATCTCGCGCACCCCGAGCGCAAACCCCCTCTGCCCCCCGAAGCGCAGCCCCTCCTCGCCCCTCGCACGGAACACCGCCTCGATCGTCTCTCCCGCGGGCCGGAACCGTCCCGGCACCTCGCCCCGCGGCCTCGCAACAAACCCCTGACCGGTCGCGACGAAGCCCGCGCCCGCCGCGAGCACCTGCGTCACCTGCTGCGGAAATCGCGCGCGCAGCACCTCGCTCGGCCTCTGCGAAGGCTCGCCCGTGTCGCTGTCGCTGCATCCGACCAGCGCCCCGAGCGCCAGCACGAGCAGCACGACCCAGCAGCCAAGCAGCCCGCACCTCGGCAAGAACGCGAATCGCATGACCCCTCCCGCAAGCGTCAAAGATCGAACCGCGCATCCACTGTCGGCGCCACGCTGACGACGACACCGCTCACCAGCGTCTCGGCGCTGAACCACCCCTAGCCGTCGGGACCGACGTGGATCCCGTCCACCTCGCGCCACGCCAGCCGCGACACCGCGAACATCGCCTGCGGCGCACATCGCGCTGGAGCAGCTGCCCTGGGAGTACGACCTCCACATCATCCGCGTGGACACATCATCCGCGTAGACCTCGCCGACGTCATCGACATGCGCTCGCATCGAAGCGGCCGCCTTCACGCCCCAGCGCGCGGGCGCCGGGCACCCAGGGCAGCGAGGGCGAGCACGAAGAGCGCCGCCAGCGTCCGGGGCGAGGTGGGAGGGGAGCCGGGAGCAGCGAAGGCGCAGTCGCTGGTGTCGTGGTGGTACGCGTCGAGCGGCGCATCGACGCATTGATGCGACCGGTCGCAGACCTTGCCCTCCACGCAATCGCGGACCGACTCGCAGCGGCTCAGGCACTTCCCGGTGTGCTTGTCGCACGCATATGATCCGCAGATCTTCGGCTCGCCGGCCACGCACACGCCGTCCTCGCAGTGGTCGTCTGCTGTGCACGGGTCGTGATCGCGGTCGCAGCTCGCGCCGTCGTCCTTCGCTGGGTTGTCGCACGTGCCCGTCGACGGATCGCAGCTGCCCTGCTTGTGACACTCATCGGGCGGCGGGCAGGGGACCGCGTCGAGTCCCGTGCAGATCTGGCCCTGGCACGCGTCGCGCCGGGTACAGAGGTCGCCGTCGTCGCAGGTGGCGCCTTCGTCTTTGGGCGTCTCCGGCGAGCAGCTCCCCGTCCTCGTGTTGCACGCGCCAGGCTCGTGGCAGCCGTCGGATGCCGTGCAGACCACGGGGTTCGTGCCCTGGCAGGCGCTGCCATGGCAAACGTCGTTCTGGGTGCAAGCGTTGCCGTCGTCGCAGGCGACGTCGTCGATCGGCTCGCAGGTGCCCGGGATCCGGGCGCCGGTGGGAATGAGGGTGATGTCGGTGGTGACCGCGCAGACGTCGCAGGGGCCGCCATTGCAGGCGGCGTTGCAGCACACGCCGTCGACGCAGAAGCCGCTCCGGCAGTCGGCCGCCTGGTCGCACAGCGTGCCAATGGAGAGGAGCTCGAACAGCTCGGCGGTCGCCAGCCGGATCCCGCCCGCACCGACGCCGCCGACCACGAGCACCGTCCCATCGTCGAGCACGAGCCCCACCGGCTTGCTCCGGGGCGTCCTCAACAAGCGGACCTCGTGCCAGACAGTCGCGGTCGGGTCGTAGAGCTCCACGCTCGCCAGCGGACCGCCAGCATCGGCGCCGCCCGCGACCAGCACCCGCCCGTCCGGCAGCTCCGCGGCCACATGGCCCGTGCGCGCATGGCGCATCGGTGCCGTAGGCGAAAAGGATCCGGTCGCCGGATCGAAGAGCTCTGCTCGGGCAAGAAAGCCATCGTCGTTCGCGCCTCCAGTGAGCAGGACCTGACCCGTCCCCAGAAGCGTGGCGGTATGGCCGGCGCGGGCGTCGCTCATCCCCAAGGGAACCGGCTCCCATCGGTCGGCGATCGGATCGTACAGCTCCGCGTCTCTGTGCGCGCCGACGTCTCCCCAGCCTCCGGCAGCCAGCACCTGCCCGTTCGGCAGCAGCGTCGCGGTGAGCTGCCAGCGGGTCGCCTGCATGGCGGCGCGGAGTGTCCATCGCTCGGTGCCCGGGTCGTATCGCTCGACATCGCCCAGCGCGCCGCCGCTCCCCCAACCGCCGGCGACCAGGACCTGATCGTCGTTGAGCCGGACCGCTGCGTGATAGGCGCGGGCGCGGTTCATCGCGCCGGCGGGCAGCCAGGTTTTCTCCGCCGGGTCGTACCGCTCCGCGCTCGCGAGAGGACCGCCGGAGCTGTTGCCGCCCGCGACCAGCACCTGGTCGTTTGGCAGCCTCGTCGCGGTGTGAGCATGACGGGCGCTGCTCATCCTGGCGGCCGGTAGCCAGGTTCGGCTCGCTGGCTCGTACAGCTCCGCGCTCGCCTCGTCGCCGGCGCTGCTGAGCCCCCCAGCGACCAGCACGCGATGGTCGGGCAGCGGCGTCACGGTGGCGTGGACACGGCCGGCGCGCATCGACGCCGCGGCCGTCCAGCGCCCAGCCGGATCGTACAGCTCCACGCTCGCGAGCCGACGACCGACGGCGTAACCGCCTGCGACCAGCACCTGCCCGCTCGGCAGCAGCGTCGCGGTGTGGTCACCGTGTCCGGTGCCCGGCGAGCCGGCGGGTAGCCACGTTCCCGTCGCCACGTCGTACAGCTCCGCGCTCGCGAGAGAAGAGTTGTAGTCCGTGCCGCCCGCGACCAGCACCTGCCCGTTCGGCAGTAGCGTCGCGGTGTGAGCAGCGCGGGCGGTGCGCATCGAACCGGCGGGCAGCCACGTTCCCGTCGCCACGTCGTACAGCTCCGCGCTCGCGCGAATACCACCGAAGGCGAAGTCACGGCCCCCCGCGACGAGCACCTGCCCGTTCGGCAGCAGCGTGGCGGTGTGAGCAGCGCGGGCGGTGCGCATCGAGCCGGCGGGCTGCCAGGTTCGCGTCGCCACGTCGTACAGCTCCGCGCTCGCGAGAGAATCGCCGGAGGCGTCGTCCCAGCCGCCCGCGACGAGCACCTGCCCGCTCGGCAGCAGCGTGGCGGTGTGACGATAGCGGGCGGTGCGCATCGAGCCGGCGGGCTGCCAGGTTCGCGTCGCCACGTCGTACAGCTCCGCGCTCGCGAGAATACCACCGGAGGCGAAGTCACGGCCCCCCGCGACGAGCACCTGCCCGCTCGGCAGCAGCGTCAGCGTCGCGGTGTGACCATCGCGGGCGGAGCCCATCGAGGCGGCGGGCTGCCAGGTCCCCGTCGATGGGTCGTACAGCTCTGCGCTCGCGAGAGAACCATCGGAGGAGTCGTCCCAGCCGCCCGCGACGAGCACCTGCCCGCTCGGCAGCAGCGTCGCGGTGTGAGCAGCGCGGGCGGAGCCCATCGAGGCGGCGGGCTGCCAGGTTCTCGCCGCCGCATCGTACAGCCCCGCGCTCGCGAGACAATCGCCGGAGACGTGGTCTAGGCCGCCGGCGACGAGCACCTGCCCGCTCGGCAGCAGCGTCGCGGTGTGAGCGGCGCGGGCGGAGCCCATCGAGGCGGTGGGCTGCCACGTCCCCGTCGCCGGATCGTACAGCTCCGCGCTCGCGAGATACTCGCCGGAGGCCTCGTTCCAGCCGCCCGCGACGAGCACCTGTCCGCTTGGCAGCAGCGTCGCGGTGTGAACATCGCGGGCGGTGCGCATCGAGGCGGCAGGCTGCCAGGTCTCCGTCGATGCGTCGTACAGCTCTGCGCTCGCGTGAGCACCAGAGCCGTCGCCCCAGCCGCCCACGACCAGCACCTGCCCGCTCGGCAGCAGCGTCGCGGTGGAACCACGGCGGACGGAGCCCATCGAGGCGGCGGGCTGCCAGGTTCTCGCCGCCGCGTCGTACAGCTCCGCGGTCGCGAGATTACCATCGCCGCCCCAGCCGCCCGCGACGAGCACCTGCCCGCTCGGCAGCAGCGTCGCGGTGTGAGCGGCGCGGGCGGAGCCCATCGATGCGGCGGGCAGCCACGTTCCCGTCACCGGGTCGTACAGCTCCGCGCTCGCGAGACCATCGTTGGAGGTGTCGCCGAAGCCGCCCGCGACGAGCACCTGCCCGCTCGGCAGCAGCGTCGCGGTGTGACCAAAGCGGGCGAAGCCCATCGATGCGGCGGGCAGCCAGGTTCCCGTCTCCGCGTCGTACAGCTCTGCGCTCGCGTGAGCACCAGAGCCGTCGCCCCAGCCGCCCACGACCAGCACCTGTCCGCTCGGCAGCAGCGTCGCGGTGTGACCAGAGCGGGCGGAGCCCATCGAGCCGGTGGGCAGCCAGGTTCCCGTCTCCGCGTCGTACAGCTCCGCGCTCGAGAGAGAAGCATTGGAGGCGTCATAGCCGCCTGCAACGAGCACCTGTCCGCTCGGCAGCAGCGTCGCGGTGTGATAAGTGCGGGCGGAGCCCATCGAGGCGGTGGGCTGCCAGATCCCCGTCACCGGGTCGTACAGCTCCGCGCTCGCGAGAGCACGACCCTCGGCGAGGCCGCCCGCGACGAGCACCTGCCCGGTCGGCAGCAGCGTCGCGGTGTGCACACCGCGGGCGGCGCTCATCTCCCCCGTCGCCTGCCACACCGGATCGACCAGCACCGCCTCCCCGCTGGCCTGCACCCACAGCTCGATCCGCTGCCCCCGCGCCGCGAGCCGCGCCGCGATCGCTCTCCCCCCTGCGGCATGCGCCGCGGGCGCCGTGACCCGCATCCGCGCGCTGCCGCCCTCGTCCACCACCGCCACCGCCTCGCCCTCTTGCCGCAACGCTGCCCCGTCCACCTCCCACACCGCGACGGGCGCATCGCTCGTCACGTGCTCGGCCTCGAGCAGCAGCCACTCCTCCGCGCCCCCGCCGGCCATCGCCGTCCAGTACGACCGACCTCCCGGTCGTGCATAGGTCACCGCGCTCCCTTCGAGCGCCGCCTCGCCCGCCGCGCCGAGCTCGCGCACCGCGAACGCAAACCCTCTCTGCCCGCGGAAGCGCAGCCCCTGCTCGCCCTTCACAGGCAACACCGCCTCGATCGTCTCTCCCGCGGGCCGGAACCGTCCCGGCATCTCCCCCCGCGACCTCGCCACAAACCCCTGACCGGTCGCCACGAAGCCCGCGCCCGCCGCGAGCACCTGCGTCACCTGCTCCGGAAAACGCGCGCGCAGCACATCGCTCGGACCCTGCGAAGGCTCGCCCGCGTCGCTGCATCCGACCAGCGCCCCGAGCGCCAGCACGAGCAGCACCACCCAGCAGCCAAGCAGCCCGCACCTCGGCAAGAACGCGAAACGCATGAGCCCTCCCGCAAGCGTGCAAGCGTCAAAGATCGACCCGCGCCCCCACGGTCGGCGCCACGCCGATGACGACACCGCCCACCGAGCGTCTCGGCGCTGAACCACCCCTAGCCGTCGGGACCGGCGTGGATCCCGTCCGCCTCGCGCGACGCCGGCTGCGGCACTGCGAACATCGACCGCGGCGCCCATCGCGCTGGAGAAGATGCTCTGGGAGCACGATCTCCACGTCACCCGCGTGGACCTCGCCGACATCATCGACATGCACTCGCATCGAAGCGGCCGCCTTCACGCCCCAGCGCGCGGGCGCCGGGCACCCAGGGCGGCGAGGGCGAGCACGAAGAGCGCCGCCAGCGTTCGAGGCGAGGGGGGAGGGGCGCCTGGATCAGCGAAGGCGCAGCCGCTGGTGTCGTGGTGGTACTGGTCGCGCGGCGCATCGACGCATTGATGCATCGGGTCGCAGACCTTGCCGTCCATGCAATCGCGGACCGAGTCGCAGCGGGTCAGGCAGTGTCCTGTGGTCTTGTCGCACGCATACGAGGCGCAGGTCTTCGGCTCGCCGGCCACGCATACGCCGTCCTCGCAGCGGTCGTCTGCCGTGCACAGATCGCCATCGCTGTCGCAGCTGGCGCCGTCGTCCTTCGCTGGGTTGTCGCACGCCCCCGTCCGCGGATCGCAGCTGCCCTGCTTGTGGCACGCATCGGGCGGCGGGCAAATGATCGGGCTGCCCTTGCAGTCCGCGTTCTGGCACTCGTCGTTCAGGGTGCAGAGGTCGCCGTCATCGCAGCTGGCGCCCTCGTCCTTCGCCGGGTTGTCGCAGATCCCCGTCGACGGATTGCAGCCGCCCTGCTTGTGGCACGCATCGGGCGGCGAGCAAATGACCGGGCTGCCCACGCAGACCGCGCTCTGGCACTCGTCGTCCAGGGTGCAGAGGTCGCCGTCATCGCAGCTCGCGCCGTCGTCCTTCGCTGGGTTGTCGCACGCCCCCGTCCGCGGATCGCAGCTGCCCTGCCTGTGGCACGCATCGGGCGGCGGGCAAATGACCGGGCTGCCCACGCACACCGCGCTCTGGCACTCGTCGTCCAGGGTGCAGAGGTCGCCGTCATCGCAGCTGGCGCCGTCGTCCTTTGCCGGGTTGTCGCACGCCCCCGTCCGCGGATCGCAGCTGCCTTGCTTGTGGCACGCATCGGGCGGCGGGCAAATGACCGGGCTGCCCACGCAGACGTCGCTCTGGCACTCGTCGTCCAGGGTGCAGAGGTTGCCGTCATCGCAACTGGCGCCCTCGTCCTTCGCCGGGTTGTCGCACATCCCCGTCGACGGATCGCAGCTGCCCTGCCTGTGGCACGCATCGGGCATAGGGCAGCGGACCTCGTCGAGTCCCGTGCAGATCCCGACCTGGCACGCGTCGCGCCGGGTACAGAGGTTGTCGTCATCGCAGGTGGCGCCCTCATCTTTGGGCGTCTCCGGCGAGCATCTCCCCGTCCTCGTGTTGCACACGCCCGGCTCGTGGCAGCCATCGGATACCGTGCAGACCACGGGGTTCGTGCCCTGGCAGGCGCCGTCGTGGCAAACGTCGTGCTGGGTGCAGTCGTTGCCGTCGTCGCAGGCGACGTCGACGACCGGCTCGCAGGTGCCGGGGAACCGGGCGCCAGTGGGAATGAGGGCGATGGCCGTGGTGACCGCGCAGGCGTCGCAGGGGCCGCCGTCGCAGGCCGCGTCGCAGCAGACGCCGTCGACGCAGAAGCCGCTCCGGCAGTCGGCTGCCCAGCGGCACAGCGTGCCATTGGGAAGGAGCTCATACAGCTCGGCGGTGGCCAGCGGGATCCCACCCGCACCGGCCCCGCCGACCACGAGCACCGTCCCATCGTCGAGCAAGAGCCCCGCGGGCTCGCGCCTGGGCGTCCTCAACGAGCGGACCTCGTGCCAGACGTTCTCCGCCGGGTCGTAGAGCTCCACGCTCGCCAGCGGGCCGCCGGCGTCGGCGCCGCCCGCGACCAGCACCCGTCCATCTGCCAGCTCCGAGGCCACATGGCCCGTGCGCGCATGGCGCATGGACGCCGCAGGCGAAAAGGACATGGTCTCCGGATCGAAGAGCTCTGCCCGCGCAAGGACGCCATCGCTGCTTGCGCCTCCGGCGATCAGGACCTGACCCCTCCCCAGACGTGTGAGACGTGTGGCCGTATGGCCGGTGCGAGCGTCGTTCATCTCCAAGGGAACCGGTTCCCATTGGTCGGCGATCGGATCGTACAGCTCTGCGTCTCTGAGAGCGCCAACGGGTCCCCAGCCTCCGGCAGCCAGCACCTGTCCGCTCGGCAGCAGGGTCGCGGTGAACTGCCAGCGGGCCCTGTGCATGGCGCCGTTGCAGGGAATCCATTCGTCGGTGCTCGGGTTGTATCGTTCGGCGTCGCCCAGCGCGCCGCCGCTGCCCCAACCCCCGGCGACCAGCACCTGCTCGTTGTTGAGCCGGACCGCAGCATGGTAGGCGCGGGCGCGGTTCATCGCACCGGCGGGCCGCCACGTTCCCGGCCACGGGTCGTACAGCTCCGCGCTCGCGAGAGGGCCGTCGGAGCTGTTGCCGCCAGCGACGAGCACCTGGTCGTTCGTCAGCAGCGTCGCGGTGTGATGATGACGGGCGCTGTTCATCCTGGCGGCCGGGAGCCAGGTTCGGCTCGCTGGATCGTACTGCTCCACGCTCGCCTCGTAGCCGGCGTGGCTGAGCCCCCCGGCGACCAGCACGCGATGGTCGGGCAGCGGCGTCACGGTGGGATGGACCCGGCCGGTGCGCATGGACGCCGCGGTCGCCCAGCGCCCAGCCGGGTCGTACAGCTCCGCGCTGGGGCCGCCGGAATCGTTGCCGCCCGTGACGAGCACCTGCCCGTTCGGCAGCAGCGTCGCGGTGCGAAGATAGCGGACGGTGCCCATCGAGCCGGCGGGCTGCCACGTTCCCGTCGACGGGTCGTACAGCTCCGCCGCTCTCGCGTTATGGCCGCCCGCGACCAGCACCTGCCCATTCGGCAGCAGCGTCGCGGTGTGACCAGCGCGGTCGGTGCCCATCGAGCCGGCGGGCTGCCACGTTCGCGTCGACGGATCGTACAGCTCCGCGCTCGCGGCAGAAACTTCGGAGGCGTAGCCGCCCGCGACCAGCACCTGCCCGTTCGGCAGCAGCGTCGCGGTGTGATAAATGCGGTCGGTGCCCATCGAGCCGGCGGGCAGCCACGTTCTCGTCGACGGGTCGTACAGCTCTGCGCTCGCGAGAAGAAAGGCACGGGAGGCGTAGTCGGCGCCGCCCGCGACCAGCACCTGCCCGCTCGGCAGCAGCGTCGCGGTGTGATGCGCGCGGGGGGTGCCCATCGAGCCGGCGGGCAGCCACGTTCTCGTCGACGGGTCGTACAGCTCTGCGCTCGCGAGAGAAACATGGGAGATGTAGTCGGCGCCGCCCGTGACCAGCACCTGCCCGCTCGGCAGCAGCGTCGCGGTGGGATCACGGCGGGCGGTGCGCATCGAGCCGGCGGACAGCCAGGTTCCCGTCGCCGGGTCGTACAGCTCCGCGCTTGCGAGATAAACACCGGAGAAGGGGTCATAGCCGCCCGCGACCAGCACCTGCCCGCTCGGCAGCAGCGTCGCGGTGTAACCACCACGGGCGGTGCCCATCGAGCCGGTGGGCAGCCAGGTTCCCGTTGCCGGGTCGTACAGATCCGCGCTCGCGGAGGTGCTGCCCGCGACCAGCACCTGCCCGTTCGGCAGCAGCGTCGCGGTGGAACCACCACGGGCGGTGCTCATCGAGCCGGCGGGCAGCCAGGTTCCCGTCGCCGCGTCGTACAGCTCCGCGCTCGCGGGAGAAACACCGGAGGTGTGGCCGCCCGCGACCAGCACCTGCCCGTTCGGCAGCAGCGTCGCGGTGTAACCACCACGGGCGGTGCTCATCGAGCCGGCGGGCAGCCACGTTTCCGTCGACGGGTCGTACAGCTCTGCGCTCGCGAGACGGGCAGCGTAGGCGTAGTCGCCGCCGCCCGCGACCAGCACCTGCCCGCTCGGCAGCAGCGTCGCGGTGTGAGAAGCGCGGCCGGTGCTCATCGCACCGGCGGGCAGCCAGGTTCCCGTCGCCGGGTCGTACAGCTCCGCGCTCGCGAGAGAAACATCGGAGGCGTAGTCGCCGCCGCCCGTGACCAGCACCTGCCCGCTCGGCAGCAGCGTCGCCGTGTGACCAAGGCGGGCGGTGCTCATCGAGCCGGCGGGCAGCCAGGTTCCCGTCGCCGGGTCGTACAGCTCTGCGCTCGCGAGACGGGCACCGGAGGCGTAGTCTCCGCCGCCCGCGACCAGCACCTGCCCGTTCGGCAGCAGCGTCGCGGTGTAATCACCACGGGCGGTGCTCATCGAGCCGGCGGGCCGCCAGGTGCCCGTCTCCGCGTCGTACAGCTCCGCGCTCGCGAGAGAATCACCAGCGTAGGCGCCCCAGCCGCCCGCGACCAGCACCTGCCCGCTCGGCAGCAGCGTCGCGGTGTGAGAAGCGCGGCTGGTGCTCATCGCACCGGCGGGCAGCCAGGTTCCCGTCGCCGGGTCGTACAGCTCCGCGCTCGCGAGAGAATCACCGGAGATGGGGTCATAGCCGCCCGCGACCAGCACCTGCCCGTTCGGCAGCAGCGTCGCCGTGTGACGCGCGCGGGCGGTGCTCATCGCACCGGCAGGCAGCCAGGTTCCCGTCGCCGCATCGTACAGCTCCGCGCTCGCGAGAAAACCACCGAAGAGTAAGTCAAGGCCGCCCGCGACCAGCACCTGCCCGTTCGGCAGCAGCGTCGCGGTGTGACCACGGCGGCGGGCGCCCATCGCCCCCGTCGCCTGCCATACCGGATCCACCAGCACCGTCTCCCCGCTGGCCTGCACCCACAGCTCGATCCGCTGCCCCCGCGCCGCGAGCCGCACCTCGATCGCTCTCCCCCCTCCGGCATGCGCCTCGGGCGCCGTGACCCGCATCCGCGCTCGGCCGCCCTCGTCCACCACCGCCACCGCTTCGCCCTCTTGCCGCAGCGCCGCGCCGTCCACCTCCCACACGGCGACGGGCGCATCGCTCGTCACGTGCTCGGCCTCGAGCAGCAGCCACTCCTCCGCGCCCCCGCCCGCCATCGCCGTCCAGTACGACCGACCTCCCGGTCGCGCATAGGTCACCGCGCTCCCTTCGAGCGCCGCCTCGCCCGCCGCGCCGAGCTCGCGCACCGCGAACGCAAACCCTCTCTGCCCGCGGAAGCGCAGCCCCTCCTCGCCCCTTGCAGGCAACACCGCCTCGATCGTCTCTCCCGCGGGCCGGAACCGTCCGGGCACCTCCCCCCGCGACCTCGCCACGAACCCCTCGCCGGTCGCCACGAAGCCCGCCCCCGCGACGAGCACCTGCGTCACCTGCTCCGGAAAGCGCGCGCCCAGCACCTCGCTCGCCCCCTGCCAAGGCTCGCCCTCGCCGCTGCACCCGACCAGCGCCCAGAACGACAGCACGAGCAGCACCACCCAGGAGCCACGCAGCCCCCACGTCGGCAACAACGCCAATCGCATGACCCCTCCCGCAAGCGTCAAAGCTCGAACCGCGCACCCACGGTCGGCGCCACGCCCACGACGACACCGCCCACCAGCGTCTCCGCGCTGAACCACCCATAGCCGTCGCGACCTGCGTGGATCCCGTCCGCCTCGCGCCACGCCGGCCGCGGCACCGCGAACAGCACCGGCACCTCCAGCCCCGCGTTCAGCTCGACATGCTCGCCGAGCGACCACCCGACGCGCACCTCCGGCGCGACGAACACGAAGCGCGCCGCCTGCGTCCCGACGACCGTTCCCACCCCATAATCCGCCGCGCTCGCCGTGCGCGCGTCGAACGATCCGCGCCGCGCGTCGGACATCGACCCGAAGACGCCGCCCGCGCCGAGGCGGACGTGGATCGGCAAGCCCGCGTCGAGCGCGTAGCCGACCCACGCGCCGAGGATCAGGCCGCGCAGCCGGAGCACGTCGTCGACCTGGCCAGCGGCGGTTGTATCGCCCGCGGCGCCCATCGCGCTCGTCGCGCGCGCTGGGTCCCCGACGAGGTTGAGCGACGTGCTCCGCCCGCGCATCGTCTGCGTCACCCAGAGCGCGCCGAATGACGCCCCGAACCCGATGCCCGAGCTCAGCTGGTACCCGCCGCGGAGCACGCCGTAGCTCCCGGCGCCCACCCCCGCGCTGCACCCCGTCCCGCACGTGCCCGCCACGTCACCCCCGAAGCCCGGCACGATCAGCATCGCCGTCCCCAGCTCCACGAGGAAGCGCGGCGGCGGCGGCGGCTTGCGCCAGAACGGCGACCCGGGATCGCGCTCGAGCTCCACCGAGAGCTCCTCCCGCCCGCCGCGCGCGAGCGCGATCGCGCGCGTCGCGGGCAGGAACCCCTCGGCCGTGGCCTCGACGGTGTGCTTCCCCGCGCGGACCTGCCCTTCCCACGGACCCCGGCCGAGCGACACGCCGTCGAGCGACACGAGCGCGTCCACGGGCACCGGCGCGATGCGCAGCGCGACGTCCAGCTCCTCCGCCTCGAGCCGCAACTGCTCGACCTCATCCACCCGGAGACTCACGCGGACCGGCGCGGTGCCGAGGCGGCCCGCGCCGCGCAGGAGCACCACGTGCGCGCCGGGCGCGAGCGGCACCGAGAGCGGCGCCGCCGAGGTCTTGCCGACCTCGACGCCGTCGACGACCACCGAGAGCTCCCGCCCGCGCGCCTCGACGACCCGGAGCGTCCCCACCTGCTTCAGCCGGACCAGGCGCGCCGCGACGCGCGCGGTCTGCCCGCCCGCGACCTCGACGCGCGTCTCGAACGGCTCGAAGCCCTCCTTGTACACGCGCACGCCGTGGCTGCCCGCCGCGACCCGGAGCGGCGCGACCAGCGGAAAATCCCCCCGGCGCTGCCCGTCGACGGTGATCGTCGCGCCAGGCTCGGCCTGCGCGATCTCGACGGTGCCGACGAGCCCGCGCAGCGCGATCACCTCGCGCTGGATCGCGTCCCGCCTCGGCGCCTCCAGGGCCTCGGAGAAGTCGCGCAGCACGACCTCGAAGAGATCGAGCGCCTCGTCGAAGCGCTGGAGGCGCTTCAGGCTCTCGGCGGCGCCGACCGTCGCGCTCTCGTTCGGGTAGAGCGTCCTCGACGCCTGGAACTCCGCGAGCGCGGCGCTCCAGGCCCCCTCCTGGTAGAGCTTCCTGCCCTTGAAAAAGCGCGCCCTCGCTTCGTCCTTCGCGTCCTCGGGCGGCGCGCTCTCGCCGGCCGGCGGCTCAGGCTGAGCGAGCGCAAACCCCGGCGACACGAGCGAGGCAGCGAGCAAGACCGCTATCGCTCTGGCTCGGCGTCTAAACACGGTGGGGGAGAATACAGCTTATCGGAAGGTGTCGGGGATCAACGACCCCGCCGTGGGGGACGCATTCGGGGGCGCGGGCGCCGCTGTCGCCTTCGGCGCTCCCGTCGCCTTCCCGACCGGCGGCGCCGCAGGCCTCGGCTTTGCCGTGTCGAGCTGCATCCTGGACGGAGAGGCGCCGGCCTCGGTCAGGATCACCTCGCCCCGCACCTCGTCCTTGCCCTTGAAGAGCCGGACGCGATGCCGGCTCCCGGGCGCGCCCTCGATCGTCACCTCGCCGCCGTCGACCTTCGCCGGTGCCCCGTCGATTTCCACCGATACGTCGGCCGGAGACACGGCGAGCCTCGCGTGCTGGAGGGCAGGGGGAGGCGCGGCGGCGATGGACGCCGTGCTCTCCGGCAGCGCGGCCGGCGCCGGCGCCATCGCAGGGACCGAGGGCGCCGCGGCCTCGCCGGGCGAGACGCTGTCCTGCTGGTTCGCCGCCCTCGAGAGGGTGAAGGCGATGACCCCGGCGGCCGCCGTGACCCCGAACACTGCGACGCCCACGCGGCGCGCGCGAGCGCGAGGATCGCTCCGGCCGTTCGACCGCGCCCTCGCGTCGCCGCTACCCGTGGTGACGGTCGACTGCGCGGTCGTCGTGGAGCCGGCGGCGGCGGTTTCTCGCGGCATCCCAGACGCATCCTCGGTCGTCGCCGACGCGGAGGCCGGGCGCCCTACGCGCACCGCGAGGCGCGTGATCATCTGCCGGCGTGCGTCGCCCGGTGGGAGCGATAGGGGGCGCTTCGGCGCGATCACGGCGCACGTCGCCTCGCTGATCGGGACCAGGTGCTCCTCGCGGAGCGAAGAGCCGTGGGGGAGGAGCGGTCGGATCGCGTCGAGCATCGCCGCCGCGCTCGGGAAGCGATCGCCGGCGTCGAACTTCAGCGTGCCATGGACCACGGCCGCCACCTCGGGGGCGACCCAGGGCGCGAGATCCTGGATCGGCTCGGGGCTCACCGAGCAGATCGCCATGATCAAATCGCCGAACGCCTCGATGTGCTCGTGCGGAACCCTCCCCGAGAGCGCGCGGTAGAGGACCATGCCGAGCGACCAGAGATCGGTGCGGTAGTCGATGTCGCTGACGCCCCGCGCCTGCTCGGGCGACATGTAGAGCGGCGAGCCGAGGATCCCTCCGGTGCGGGTGAGGCCCGTGGTGGGGCCGCCCTGGTGCGGCTCCGGCTTGATCTTGGCGATGCCGAAATCGAGGATCTTGACCACGACCTCACCGTCCCCGCGGCGCGCGAGGAAGAGGTTCCCGGGCTTGATGTCCCGGTGGACGATGCGCGCCTCATGGGCCTTCTGGAGGCCCACGCAGACCTGCGCCGCGATGCGAAGGGCGGTGTCGGGCTCGAGCTTGCCGACCCTGTCGAGCAGGCGCTGGACGTCTTCCCCTTCCAGGAGCTCCATCACCATGTAGGGCGCCCCCGTCGCAGGATCGGTCCCTGCGTCGCGCACCCGGACGATGTGCTCGGTGTCGAGCGCTCCCATCGCCCTCACCTCGCGCTGGAAGCGCCCGACGCTGCTCTTGCTGCGGCTCAGCAGCTCGCTCTCGACGCACTTGAGCGCCAGGCGCTCGCCGGTATCGACCAGCTCGACCTCATAGACCGACCCCATCCCCCCTTGGCCGAGCAGGCGGAGCACCCGGTACTTGCTGTTGAACAGCTCCCCGATCAAAGCCCACGCAGCATACGCGATGGCTGAATGTCGGGGAACGAGGGGACGGCAGACTGGCAACGCCCCATCGTCCCCGCGCTCCTCGCCGTCCTGAGCGAGCTCCCCCCTGCGATGCGCCCGCAGGTGCTCGCCGCGCGGCGCGCGAGCGAGGCGTCGATGGCCGCGCGGCGCTCGAGCGGGTAGGGGTCGCGGCGCAGATAGGCGCGCTGTCGGAGCGCGCCCCCTGGAGGTGCTGGGGCGACGCGTCCATCCATCGCTCGCAGCCAGACACAATCAGCACACGTCTGGCCGTCGGAGCGCACCGCCCGGCGCAACGCTGTGCCCTGCCAGCACCTCCCGGCGCCGCGCCAGCGCCTCCTAGCGGCTCCCCAGCAACCCCGGGATGCCTGCCGGCACCCGCTGGTACGGCTCCTCGGAGCTGCTGGTACGGCCCCTCGGAGCCGCTGGTACGGCCCCTCGGAGCCGCTGGTACGGCTCCCTGGAGCTGCTGGTGCAGCTCCTCGGAGCTGCTGGTACGGCTCCCTGGAGCTGCTGGTGCAGCTCCTCGGAGCTGCTGGTACGGCTCCTCGGAGCTGCTGGTACGGCTCCTCGGAGCTGCTGGTACGGCTCCCCGGCGCTGCGGACACGATCCCCGGCCGTCTCGGCGGCGCGGGCCGCGTTCCCGGGCCGCTGGACTCTCGCGCCGGTCGGCTGGGGCGCGCTCCGGGCGCGCTGGCGCAGCTCCATCACGACACAACCGTGCTCTCCGGATCGCCAGAGCCTGCGCGCACTGCGGCGAGCTCTGCCGTCGTGCTACGCCTGTCCGATCGCCACCCCACTGGAGGTAGGTTATGCGAATCGAACTCTCACAAGAGCAGCACGCCGTTCTGAAGGAGACCCGCGCGGTCGCGACCCCCGCGGAGTTTCAGGCCCTCCTCGATACCGCGCGGCCCGAGATGGATCGCATCGTCCGCGAGGTCATGGAGCCGAGCCAACCCATCTCGACCACCCTCACGGAGCTCCGGGACCTCTATCTGGCCGTCGTCCAGTACGAGGCGCAGCTCGCCAGCAAGGCCTACGGCCCCGAGCGCCGCGCGCTGCTCCGCGGCGCCATCCAGCTGCTCGACACCGCGAACCTCTGGTTCGGCGAGGGCAAGCGCACCGGCGCCTATCAGGTGCGGCCCATCGACCAGGTGATCAAGGCGAGCCGGCCGTGGCGCGCGCGGCTCAAGGCGTTCGCCGATCAAGCGTTCGCGTTCGAGCCGGACGTCGCCGAGCAGTTCGCCGACGTCAACACGAGCGGCACGCTCACCGAGGAGACGAGCGATCTCGCCATGCTGCTCCGGCTCGCCAAGCAGCACCAGGCCCGCCTTGCGCCCGTCGGCCTCACCGAGGACTTCCTGCGCGAAGGCGGCACCCTGCTCGACGAGGTGAGCGGCCGCGACCTGCTCGGCATCCTCGGCCTGCGGAACCGGGAAGAGGCGATGGTGCTCCGCAACTCCATCGTGACGTATGCGACGCTGCTCGGGAACGAGGCGCGCGCCGCCGGCGTCAACGCCTGCTGGGACATTCCCGAGGCGAAGCGCCGCTTCAGCGCCACCTCGTTCCGCAACGCTCTGCGGAGGCTCCGCCCGAAGCGCCGCGGCAGCGCCGCCGCGCCGGACGAGCTGGCGCCCGTCGAGGCCACGCCCGCGGAGCCGAAGCCCGTCGAGCCGAAGCCCGTCGAGCCCGCGCCGGTCTGAAGCCACTCCCGATCGAGCCGAAGCCCGTCGAGCCCGCGCCGGTCTGAAGCCACTCCCGATCGAGAACGCGGCGTGCCAGCGCTGCGGACGCACCGTAACCCCGCTGTCACGCTGGCAGGACGCCCGACTCAACCGGTCGCGCTCCGCCAGGGCTGGGCTCTCTGCCGGGAAGACCCGATGCATGGCTCGATGCGCTGGCTCATGCGCATCAGGTATCGCTGCCCCTCCGTTGTTCCACGAGACCATGCGACCATCCCCGGGCCGCTGATCGCACACCTGGATCAAGCGGGCGAGGTCGTCCTCGAGGGCGCATCCAGTGGGCCTTGCTCTCGCGATCCGCGCGTCAATGGGCGGTGCCCCGGAGGCGCTTCTTGATCGTCTCCTGAACGTCGGCGGGGAGCGAATGGAGATGCTCCTCGGAGAGCATGCGCAGCACCTCCACCGGGAGCGCGAGGATCACCTGCTCGGGGGCGAGCCCGGCGAGCCGCTGCTCGGGGGCGAGCCCGGCGAGCCGCTGCTCGGGGGCGAGCCCGGCGAGCCGCTTTTCCACAGGCATCGCCTCGACCAGCTTCTGGAACATCTCCTCGTACCCCGGGAGCTCCTCGATGTCCGGCTGCTTCATCCTCGTGTCCCTCATCCACTGCTTCAGCCACCGTGCTGCCTCGCCCGGCTGGGCGGGCCGATGGCTGAAGAGCCGCAGGTAGTCGTCGCGTTCCGCCTCGGTCACCTCGTCCGTGCTGGCGAGGTACGTATCGTACATCGGCCCGTCGATACGCGCATACCCTCCGCCGAGCGGGCTCAGAGTCCAGCCCTTGCGCGTCAGATCCTCGCGCAGCGTCGGCGTCACCGACGCGACCACCAGCACCAGCGTTAGGTCCCCTGGCGCCGGTAGCTCGTCGAGGTGGGCCGTCTCGTACAGTCCGCCATAGGTCACGAGCCGCACCAGATCGCCGGGCCGGAACGACGACTCGACGGGGCTCTTGTACTCCACGATCGCCGCCCGCCCGAGCCGCGCCCAGAGCGCGCGCAGCACGAGCGCCTGGTCATCCTTCCGCTCGGCGCCGACCCGGCGAAGGAGCAAGAGGTCCGCGCGCTGAGGCTCGATCGTGAGCCGCACCTCGGACAGGACCTCGAAGTTTGGCGGAGCCCGGTCCGCGACGAGGCTCACGAAAGCCAGATGCGAGAGGTCGAATCGCAGCTCCACCGACGGCGAGGCTACCTAGCGACGAACACAGGTCAACCGAAGTGGACGGCTTGCGCGGCGGTCCGCTGCGCGAGCTGCCCTACGCGCTGAACGTCCCGCTCCAGGCCCACGTCATCGTCACGCCCGGCGGGCGCTACGCCGCCGTCCTCGAGTAGGTAGCGACCCGGGCCGGGCTCCTGGGGGTCGAGCTAAAAGGTGCCCGCGACGCTGAGGCTGGCCTGGCCGGGCGCCACGAACGGCGCGATCGCGGTGACGCGCGGACCTGTGGCAGCGGCCTGCTGTTTGTTGGGGTACCAATCGATCATCGCATACGTCGCGGTGCCGACGACGCCGACGCCGAACAGCACCCACCCCGTGATCGCCCAGGGGACCGCGCCGTCGAAGCTGTCGAGCTCCTCGCGGAGGCGTCCGCAGGCGTTCCTGAAGTCGGGGAGGTCGCCCGAGGGATCTTCGCGCGCGCCGCAGGGCTGAGACCTGCGGTTCGCGGGGATCCCGCCCTGGTGACCCGCGACGTACGCCTCGATCTGCCGCCCGATGTCGTCCGCGTTGCCGCGCGCGTTCAGGGTGATGGACGAGCCCACGATCCCCATGACCAGGCCGACGCCGGCGACGCCTGTCCCCGCCCAGGCGAGCGGCTTGCGCGCGTACCAGTGGAAGAACGGCTCGCGCCCGCCCGAGGCCTGCGCTGGGCCCATCGAGCCCAGCGTGCCGCTCGTCGAGACGCTGAAGCCGCCGGTGCCCGTCGGCGCCGCCGGTGCTGGGCTCGGCGCGGCCGCGCCAGGAGCCACCGCGCCGGGAGCGGCCGCGCCTGGCGCCGGCTGCGGGGTCGCCGTCGCTGGAGGTTGGGCTGGCTGCGGCGGAACGGCGGCCGGGGAGGCTCCGGTGGGCGCCGTGGGCGGCACGGCCGGCGTCGGCGCGCCGACAGCCGGCGCCGCGGGCGTCGCGCCGGTCGTTCCCAGGGTGAGCGTCGCGGGCGTGGGCGTGCCGACCTTCGCGTCCACCTGGGTGGTCGCCGATCGGTCCTGGTAGGTCGCGAACAAGGTGTGCTTGCCCGGCGTCACGAACACCGGATCGAGCAGCGGCGCCTTGCCGACGAGGACGCCGTCCACGCTGATGTCCGCGCCGTTCGCGTCGGCGGTCACGACGATGAAGCCCGTCTTCCGCTTCACGTCGGCGATCGCCTTCTCCGCCGCGACGCGCTGATCCGGGGTCGCCGCGGCGTGCTCGCGCAGGAACTGCTGCAGGTGCTTGCCGGCGTCCGCGAGGTGATTGGAGCGAAGCTCGCTCTGTCCGAGGTTGAGCAGCACCGCCGGGTGTTGCTTGAGCGCGTAGACCTGAGCGAAGGCCGTACGCGCCTCCTCGAAGCGACCGGCGTCGAACGCCTTGACCCCTTCCTCGTAGCGCTGGCGCGCGACCTCCGTCACGGGATCGGACGGTTGCGCGAGGCACAGCGGCTCGCCGAGGAGAGAAGGAGGGAGCCCGGCCTCTGTGAGCACGGCAGGACCGATCAGCGAGAGCAGGAGGACTGGGGCGCAGGCGCGTGTTTTCATGGCTCCTCAGAGCGGGCTTCGCCTCGTCGGCGTCCGCGGAAGGTGACGACTGCAGCAGGCCTCGCTGCCGAGGCGGGAGAGAGGTGCGCTTCAGAACGGAGCATCGCGGATGATGCCGCCGCTCTTGCTGCCTCCGGTCGAGCTCGTGCCGCGGTGCGCCGGTGCTGGAGGCGCGGGCTTCGGTGCAGGGGGCGCCGCCTTTGGCTTGGCCGATGGTGCCGCGGGCGTCGCTGCGCTCCCGGTGGAGGCGGCGGATGCCGCGGCGGCAGATGTCGGCGCCGTCGCACCAGGTGTCGTCGCCGCGGGAGACGGAGGAGGCGCCGTCGCGGAGGCGCTCGGCGCCACGGAAGCGCCGTCGTCCGTAGCCGCGGCAGCAGGCGAAGCCGCAGGGAGCGCCTGTGAAGCGGCCGTGGGGAGCGTGGGCGTGGCGGCAGCGGGCGGTGTCTCCGCTGCCGACGAGGCAGCCGGCTTGGGATCGGCCCCACCGTCGTCTTGGAGCAACGTGCGAACAACGAAGAGCAGCAGGGCCACGCCCGCGAGGGCGATGACGACCCGCACCGCCGTCTTGCTCGACGTGGACACGGGGATCTCGATCGGATCCTGGTCTTCCGTGCGGGCGCCGGATGCGGCCACGGGCTCGCCGCTCTCCCTGGCCGGACGCCCCGCGCGAGAGCGCGTGCGTGCAGGCCGCGCCGACGGCGGTTCGTTTTCCGGGGGCGGGGAGGGGGCCCGGTCCACGCGGGTCTGCGGCTCAGCGGCACGTGCACCGGCCACGGCGTCCGGTTCGGCCGTCGACGCGCCAGCCAAGGCCGCCGGTTCACCCGTACCTGCCTTTGTTTTCCCGGCAGGCGCGGCGTGCTGGCCCTGCACCGCCGCGACGCCCGCCAGCGCGATCGGGGCGCTCGCATCGGCGGCGGCGCCGGTCGTCTGGACCTCCGTGGGCGGCTGAGGCGAGGGGCTGGCCTGCTCACGGGCAGTCGCTGCTCTTCCCGCATCGCGGGACGTCGTCCCCGCTGCGGGCGCTCCCGGCGGGTCGTCGCCGATCGCGATGGTCGGGACCCCCTCGATGACGGTGTCGGACACGCCGGACGCGCCGGCTGGGGGCGCCTCGAGCACGCGCGTCGCAGGCGCCGTCGGCGCAGCAGAGGTCGCAGGCGCCGTCGGCGCAGCAGAGGTCGCAGTCGCCGTCGGCGCAGCAGAGGTCGCAGGCGCCGTCGGCGCAGCAGAGGTCGTAGGCGCTGTCGCCGCCGCAGGGGAAGACGCCGCCGCGGGTCCAGGCCCTGCTGCCGGCGCTTCGACGGCGGCGGCCGGCTGGGCTGCCGGCGGCTTCGCAGCGGAGGCGCCGAGCTCCGGCGCCGGGGCGCTGCCGCGCGCGTCGCCCCGGCCGGCCGACAGCTCGTCGAACGCCTCCCAGGACGGCCGGATCGACGCCGCGATCCGCTCCGCTTCCTCAGCAGAGAGGGAGCGCTCACCAGGTTCCGCGGTCGTCGGTTGCTCCCCCGCACTCATCGCGGTGAGGAACTTACCATCCGCGTCTGCTGCACCGCAATCTCGCGACAGATCGGCGCATCACGGCGTGCCGCTCCACGGCGGGAGCGCGACCCCTGGCGCCCCGGGAAACCACAGCGAACGGGTCATCCGCCGCGCACTTCGCGCAGCAACGCGTCATCCCAGGTGTCGGCGACCTGGCTCACCGTCGCGACGATATCCTCGAACTCTTCGTACTCGAGCGCGCTGAGCCGTCGCAGGCAGCGCACCACGACCTCGTTGCGCGCCTTGTCGATCGCGAAGGCTGCATCGGAGGTGATGACGAAGCTGAGCTCCAGGAGGCGCCTGTAGAAGGCCTCGCGCCCGCTCAGGGGGACGGCCATGATGGGCGAGAAGACCATCAGCACGCCTTGAGCCTCCAGCACGTTGACGCCGATCGTCGCGCTCCCGTGCTGGAGCTGCGCGTACCCGGTCTCGTCGAGCGTGCTCGCGCCAGCGCCGCCCGGCGATCCGGCCCCGCCTTGGGAGCTCGCGGCGTACCGGGCGAGATACGCGTTGACCATGCTCGTCGCGTCGGCAAACCTCTCCCCCGACGCACGGTCCGCGTAGAGGGGTCCTGTGGATGAAGTGGGCGTGAGGTCGGGCACGTGAAACCTCCTGGACGCATCGCCAGTCGCTCGGCGCGCGGGGCTGAGCTGGCGAGCCGACAGCACTCCAGCCCGGCGCGGCTGCATCGTAACGCCCCGGCGTTCGCGGCGATCGCGCTTTTTGCAGTGGTGGCGCACGCTGCCTTCGGGTGCAGCGCCGAGGGCGACGCGCCGGCCGCGCCGGCCGCCGTCTCCGAAGAGCAGCGCGCCGCCGCGCTGCTCGATCCGGCCGCGATCCTCCCCCCCCGCGCCGAGACGGTCGCCCTGGCCGATGCCGTCGCCATCGCGTCGTCGCGGGCCGGGGCGCCGGCGCAGGCGGCCTCGCTCGCGGAGCTGGCCGGCGATCTTCGCGTGCGGCTCTTCCGCCTCGATCAGGCGGCCACCGACGCGCGCGAGGCGATGGAGCTCTACGGCGCGGCGGCGACCGCCTTCCGCGCCGTGGCCGATCCGGTCCACGTCGAGCGCGCGTGCCAAGCCGAGCGCCGCCGCGCGCTGCTCGCCGGCGAGCTCGCCCACGACGCGGCCGTCGCGTACCGCGAGCTCTACCTCGTCTCGCGGCGCTACGCCGCCCTCGCCCCGCCCGCGCCGTCCGGCGGCGCGCCCCGCTCGCAGTGCCTGGGCGCGATCGCGGTCGCGCTGGCGCAGGCCGCCGCCTACCGGCCCAGCGGGGACGCGCTGCGCGCGCTGGAGCAGGAGGGGCACCGCGTCGAGGGGGTTGCGCTCGCGCTCGCGCCGGGCTCCTCCGCCGCGCCCGCGAGCTCCGCGAGCTCCGCGAGCGCGGCGCCGGTGCAGGTGACGACCGCCGAAGCCACCGGCGATCTCGTCGTCGCTCCCCGCGCGCCGGCCGCGACGACCGGCCCGGTGAAGATCACCTCGATCGAGCGGCACGGCTCGGACAAAGGGGCGCGCGTCGTCGTCGAGCTCTCGGCGCCGACGACGTTCGACGTCGGCACGCTCGCGGCGGACCAGAGCGCCGGCAAGGACGCGCGCGTCTTCGTCGACATCGCGAGGGCGACGTCGCGCGGCATCGCTCGGGAGATCGAGGTCGGCGGCGTCCTGCGGCGGGTGCGCGTCGGCGTCCAGCCGAATGGAACGCGCGTCGTCCTCGATCTCGCCGCCAACCTGCACCGCCGGATCTTCTACCTCCCCGATCCGTTCCGGATCGTCGTCGACGTGACCACCCGCGCTCCGGTTCGCGACGACAAGGACAACCCCGGCGGCGCGCGGGAGGTCCGGCGTGTCGCGATCGACCCGGGGCACGGCGGCAACGACACAGGCGCCGTCGGCCCCACCGGGTTGAAGGAGAAGGACGTCACGCTCGACGTCGCCCACCGCGTCGCCCCGCTCCTCGCGCGCGAGCTCAAGATCGAGACGCTCCTCACGCGGGACAGCGACACCTACGTCCCGCTGGAGCTCCGCACCGCGCGCGCGAACGCGTTCCACGCCGACCTGTTCGTGTCGATCCACTGCAACGCGAGCGACAACGGCCGCGCTCGTGGGGTCCAGACGTTCTCGCTCGCGGCCCCTCACGACGGCGAGGCGACGTCGGCGCAGCTCGCGGCGCGCGAGAACGCCGCCCGCGCCCAGAGGGGAGGGCAGGGCGCCGACCTGGGTGATCCCGACGCCCGCCTCGAGGTGGCGGCGATCCTGTCGAACCTCAACGTCGGCGACATGGCGGCCCGCTCGCGCCACTTCGCCGAGCTCCTCCAGCGGTCGTCGCTCGCCTCGCTCTCGCCCCGCTACCCCGACACGAAGGATCAGGGCGTCCGGGGCGCGGGCTTCTTCGTCCTCGCGGGCGCCGACATGCCGGCCGCGCTGTTCGAGACCGCGTTCATCTCGAACCCCGAGGACGAGGCCCGCCTCGCCACCGCCGACTTCCGGCAGAAGATGGCGGACGCGGTCGTGAACGCGATCCGCGCCTACCGCGAGGGCAAGTGACGGGCGCCGCCGGCCTGCGCAGGCGTCGCCCGGGTCGGCGTCACCCGCGCTCGAGGCCCATGAGCCGCTCGAGCGAGTCGCGCAGCTCGCCGGCTTCGCCCTTCTTGATGAAGTCGTAGGCGCCGGCCTCGGTGGCGTTCTTCTTCATGTCCTCGTGGTTCGAGTACACGATGCAGCGGATGTGCGAGGTCGCGTCGATGGACCGGAGCCGCTCCAGGCACCGCACGCCGTCGAGGCCCGGCATCATGATGTCCAGGATGAGCGCGTCGGGCTGGAGGTTGCCCACCGCGACGAGCGCGTCGAACGGATCCTGGAACGTCGTGAGGTCGAACCTCCGCGACAGCGTCTTGCGGAGCGCGGCGAGGACGGAGGGGTCGTCGTCGACGACGACGACCTTCGGCTTGCCCATCCGCAGGATCTCCGGGATCGGGTAACCGTATTTTCGGAGGAAATCGAGCACGTCCAGCCGCCGGAAGCGGAGGTGCCGTCCGGGCGTGCGGAAGTGGCGGATCTCCCCCTTGTCCGCCCAGTTGTGGATGGTCTTGAGGTCCACCTGGCAAAAGCGCGCGACGTCGCTCGCGGTGAACAGCTCGGGCTGCGTCGTGTTCTCTTTCGGGTTCGTTTCCATGGCTCACTCCTCGAGATCAGGCGTCGCCGGCACGGAGGGGGCATTCGTCTGGGGGGTATCGAAGCGGGTCGGCACGGGTGGATCTGGCTCTCGTTCCTGTTTGATGTGGATCAGGGATCCATGTGCGCAGCATTCTTCGGCGACGAAGCGCCCGTTGCGCAGGACATAACGGGTCGGCCCCTCGGTGCGGCGATCGCGGGCCTCGTGCGAAGGGTCGCCTGGCAGCGCCAGGTAGGGCGGCTCGGCCCCATCGCCCGGGACGAAGCGCGGGCAGATCGGCAAGAGCGACTGGCTTTCCGCGAGCGCCACGGCGCTGCGCACGTCCGCGACCGTGGCGAGGAGCTCGAGCGTGCGTGAAGTCGGCGGAGCGAGAAAGATCTCTCCACGCTCGGCGCGCTCCAGGACCTCGGACGGCGCGGCCCAGAAGCTCATCGTCGTCTCGTGTCCGTCGTGCCGCCCGATCTGGCCGGGCGGCAGCGGCAGCAGGAAGAAGCGCGCGTCGAAGCGGCGTGTCTCCGCGGCGGGCGTGATCCAGCGGGCCCACGGGACGAGCGCCGCGAGAGCGAGCTTCAGGCCACGCCGCGCGAGCACCGCATCGAGCGGCGCCCCGGCGGCGAGCTCCCGCCTCGCCGCGTCGACCTCGTCGCCGGACAGCGGCAGATCGGTCGGCAGGATGCCCCCTTCCTCCAGCGTCTCGCGGCACGCGGCCACGCACAGCGCCCGCGCCGTCGTCTCGCCCGTCGCGAACGCAGCGGCGCGCGCCGGTGGCTCGGCCGCCCGATCCCCCCAGACTTCCGCGCCGTCCTGCGCGTCCACCTTCCCACCGGGGAACACAACGGCGCCCCCCATGAAGCTCGAGCTCGCGTGGCGGCGCACGCAGAACACCTCGATTCCAGCGTGACCGTCACGGAGGACGATCACCGTCGAGGCATCGCGGGGACGGATTGGGGTTCGGTTCTGATCGAAATCCAGCAATATGGGATAAATTTGTTCCACGTGAGCTGCCTTTCGTCAAACCGTCCGCTGCGTCTCATTTCCGGCGTGCTCTGGGGTCAGCATGCGGGTTTGAGGCCAAGTCCGCCGCCTTTTCCGGTGGCTCGGGGCCTTCCCGCAGATGCTTTCCACGCTCTCCCGACACCGATGCCGCAGCGTGCGCTCGGTCGCGGGCATGAGGGCGACCAACGACGAATCACGAGGCGATCGGCCGCAGTGATCACCGGGCGATCTCTGCCTACGACGGAGGTGTCGTTGACGGGCTCGGCTCCCACGCTTAGAATCCCGCGCCTCGCAATTTCGGGGGGCTATCTGGCCTCTCCGGACATGTCGCGGAGCCGTAAGCCCCGTCCCGGCAGCCGGGGTCAGCGCCCCGCGGCTTGCATGCGCCAGGGAGCTCAGACGGCAGCGCCGAACGGCGCATTCGACGCGAGAGGACCTATGAACAAGGCCCAGCTGAAAAAGTTCAAGACCCTGCTTGAGACGAAGCGCGACGAGATCGTCAAGAAGGCCAAGCAAACGCTGACCGAGGACATGATGCTCGACGCGAACGATCTCCCTGACGAGATGGACCTCGCGTCGAGCGAGTACCTGCAGTCGTTCACGTTCAGGCTCCGTGGCCGCGAGAAGTCGTTCCTCGACAAGATCCAGAAGGCGCTCGTGAAGATCGAGGACGGCTCGTTCGGCAAGTGCGAGGAGTGCGAGGAGGAGATCTCGGCGAAGCGCCTCGAGGCGCGCCCCGAGACGACCCTGTGCATCCGCTGTAAAGAGGACCAGGAGAGGGTCGAGAAGGACTACGGCTGACGTTGTGCTGCGCGCGGAGGCCTCCATCGGTGGCCTCCACGCGCGGTGGTGCCTCCGCGCCGTCGGGCGTGCGCTCCCGCTCCCGGTCCACGTCGCGCGGACCGGAGGGGGCCACGCCCGTTCTGCTATTTGCGGGCGGTTGCGCGGCCGCGGGGCTGCTGCGGGGCGCGGCGCTTCGCCGCCGTGAGCACGTCGCGCAGGTACGCGCCGGTGTACGACGCCTCCTCCTGCGCGATCTCCTCCGGGGTGCCGGCGGCGACGATCGTCCCCCCGCGCTCGCCGCCCTCGGGGCCGAGGTCGATCACCCAGTCGCTGCAGGCGATCACGTCGAGGTTGTGCTCGATCACGAGGACGGTGTTCCCGGCGTCGCGCAGGCTCATGAGGCTCGCCGTGAGCACCTCGATGTCGGAGAAGTGGAGGCCCGTCGTCGGCTCGTCGAGCACGTAGAGCGTGCGGCCGGTCGCCTTGCGCGCGAGCTCGCGCGCGAGCTTCACGCGCTGCGCCTCGCCGCCCGACAGCGTCGTCGCGGGTTGACCCAGCGTGATGTAGCCGAGGCCCACGCGCGCGAGCGCGGCGAGCCGCTCCCGGACGCGGGGGAGCGCCTCGAACTGGTCGATCGCCTGCTCGACCGTGAGGTCGAGCGCGTCGGCGATCGACATCCCGCGGTAGAGCACCTCGAGCGTCTCGCGGTTGTAGCGGCGGCCCCCGCACGTCTCGCACGTCACGAAGATGTCGGGCAGGAAGTGCATCTCGATCCGGAGCACGCCGTCGCCCTGGCAGGCCTCGCAGCGGCCGCCCTTCACGTTGAACGAGAAGCGGCCCGCCTTGTACCCGCGCGTCCTCGCCTCCGGGAGGCCCGCGTAGAGCTCGCGGAGGAGCCCGAAGACCCCCGTGTACGTCGCGGGGTTCGACCGCGGCGTGCGGCCGATCGGGGCTTGATCGATCGAGATGACCTTGTCGATGTGCGAGAGGCCCTCGATGCCGTCGCACGCGCCGATCGGGGCGGAGCTCCTGTAGAGCTCGTTCTTCGCGGCGGGCAGCAGCGTGTCGACGATGAGGCTCGACTTGCCCGAGCCGGACACGCCGGTGACCGTGCAGAAGAGGCCGACGGGGATCTCGGCCGTGACGTTGAGGAGGTTGTGCGCCCGCGCGCCGGTCACCCGGATGAAGCGCCCGTCGGGTCGGCTGCGCTTCGTGGGGATCGCCAGCTGCTTCTTGCCGCTGAGGTAGGGGCCCGTGATCGACGCCGGGTCGGCGCTCAGCTCCTCCGGCGTGCCCTGCGCCACCACGTTGCCGCCGTGCACGCCCGCGCCCGGACCCATGTCGACGACGTGGTCGGCCGCGAGGATCGCGTCGCGGTCGTGCTCGACGACGACCACGGTGTTGCCGAGGTCCACGAGCCGCCTGAGCGCCTCGAGCAGGCGCGTGTTGTCGCGCGCGTGCAGGCCCACCGACGGCTCGTCGAGCACGTAGAGCACGCCGACGAGCGCGGCCCCGATCTGCGTCGCGAGGCGGATGCGCTGCCCCTCGCCGCCGGAGAGGGTCTGCGCGGAGCGGTCGAGCGTCAGGTAGTCGAGCCCGACGTCGATGAGGAACCCGAGGCGGGCGATCACCGCCCGGAGCAGCGGCTCGGCGATCGCGCGCTCGCGCGGCGCGAGCGCCCCTTCGGCCGGGGCTTCGCCCGCGGCGGAGGCCCGCGGCGCCCCTTCCTTCGGCGGCATGAGGCCCTCGAGGAAGACGCGCAGCGTGCGCAGCGGCAGGGTGCCGACGTCCGCGATGTTGCGATCCCCGAGGCGCACGGCGAGCGCCTCCGGGCGCAGGCGCCTCCCGTCGCAGGCGTCGCACACCCGCGTGATGACGAAGCGGCCGATCTCGTCGGAGAGCGCGGCGCTGTCCTCATCGGGATCGGCCTCCTCCTCGTCGGCGAGGGCGGGCTCGCCGCTGCTCAGCAGGCGCTCGAGGCGCGGGATGATCCCCTCGTAGGCGGCCTTCTTCTTCCCCCGGCCGCCGGCGCCGTGGGCGTCGCTCCCCTCGAGGATCGCCTGCCGCACCGCCGCCGGCAGCTTCGCCCACGGGACGTCCGGATCGCAGCCGAGCGCGCTGACGGCCCGCTCCGTCTCCGTGGCGAGCGAGAGCGAGCCGCGGCGGCCCCAGGCCACCACCGCGCCCTCGCGGAGCGTTCGCCGAGGATCGGGGACCACGCGGTCCGGATCGATGCGGGTCCTCGCGCCGATGCCGTCGCAGGCCGGACAGGCGCCGTGCGGGCCGTTGAAGGAGAACATCCGCGGCTCGATGGGCGGCAGCGAGATGCCGCAGTCGATGCACGCGAAGCGCTCGCTCATCCAGAGCGGCTCGATCTTCATGCCATCGCTGGAGATGTCGACGAGCAGCCTGCCCTCGCCCAGCTTGAGGGCGAGCTCGACGGAGTCGGTGAGCCGGCCCTTGATGCCCTCCTTGACCACGATCCGGTCCACGACCACATCGAGATCGTGCGCGCGCGTTCGGTCGAGGACGATCTCGTCGCCCAGATCGACGATCTCGCCGTCGATGCGCGCGCGCACGAAGCCCTCGCGGCGCAGCCGCTCGATGTCGAGCTTCAGCTCTCCGCGGCGGCCTCGGGCGATCGGCGCCATGATCGTGACCCGCGTCTTGTCGCCGAAATCGAGGATGCGGTCGACGATCTGCTGGACGGTCTGGGCCTCGATCCGCTTGCCGCACGCGGGGCAGTGCGGGGTGCCGACCCGCGCGAAGAGCAGGCGGAGGTAGTCCGAGATCTCGGTCACCGTGCCGACGGTCGAGCGCGGGCTCTTGGCCAGCGCGCGCTGCTCGATCGCGATGGCGGGCGAGAGGCCCTCGATCGACTCGACGTCCGGCTTCGACAGCTGCTCGAGGAACTGCCGCGCGTAGGCGGAGAGCGACTCGACGTAGCGACGCTGCCCTTCCGCGTAGATGGTATCGAACGCCAGGGACGACTTGCCCGAGCCGCTCGGGCCGGTGATCACCACCAGGCGGTCGCGCGGAAGCGACACGCTGACGTTCTTGAGGTTGTGCTGCCGGGCGCCTCGAACGACCAGTCGATCCATAGGGGGAACCGGAGAGCTATCACACACGGAAGCGGGCGTGGCGCCGCTCCTGCTCGCCGCTCGCTGCTCGGTTGGCTCTGTCGCCTCTGTCGTCCCGGTTGCCCCAGCTGCCCCAGTTGCCCCCGTCGGCTCTGTTGCCTGTGTTGCCCCGCCTTGGCGCGTCGCGTGCGGTGTCCCTCGACGCGCCGCGCACAGCGCGGGCGAGGCCTTCCGGTTGTCTTGCAATTCTTCTCACGTCGCTGCGTTGCGAGCTGGACTATGAGAGGGCGCGCAGGGGTGATGTGGAAGCGCGTGCAAGGAGTGTCCTGATGGCGATCGGCGCCGGCGTTGCGCTCGGCGCGGTCGCGCTCCTGGCGCGGTACGCGCCTGAGCTCGACGCGCTGCTCCTCACGCCGCCGTCTCCGCCCGAGCGCTCCGAGCCCCGTCCCGCCGCGCCGCGCTCCACCGGGGCCGCGGCGCCGGCGTCCTCCACGCCAGCGCCCGCCACGACCGCTGGCCCGGGAGAGGCTGCAGCGCCCGCTCCGGGATCGCCTCCCGACGCGGTCCCGGTCTCGCGAAGCGCGAGCCCGCGGACCTCCGCGGCGGCCCCGCTGGTCGATCCCTTCGCCGCGGATCCGGTGGCGAGCGCTGCGTGTCCTGCCGACATGACCCTCGTGGAGGGCGATTTCTGTCCATCCCTCCCGTATGTCTGCGCTCGCAGCGGCGACGGGGCCGGCCACGGCTGCCCCGAGTACGCGCGCGGCGCCCGCTGCCGGGCCGCGGTGGATCACCGGCGCTTCTGCATCGACCGCCACGAGTGGCCGAACCGGGTGGGCGAGCTCCCGCGCGTCTACGTCGACTGGCACGAGGCGAAGTCGCTCTGCGCCTCGATCGGCAGGCGGCTGTGCCGGCGCTCCGAGTGGATGCTCGCTTGCGAAGGACCGAAGCGCCTGCCGTATCCTTGGGGCTTCGTGCGCACGCCCAGCCCTTGCAACATCGACCGCGCCGCGATCGCGTTCGACATCGACGCCATGGTCGACGAGACGACCCGCGAGGGCGAGATCGCACGGCTGTGGCAGGCCGATCCCATCGGATCGCACCCGAACTGCATCAGCGCTTACGGGGCGTACGACCTCTCCGGCAACGTCGACGAGTGGACCGACAACCTCGCCGATGATCCGGGCACGTCTCGCCCGGCCACGCTCAACGGCGGCTACTGGGGACCTGTTCGGAACACCTGCCGCCTCACGACCGGGGGGCACGGGCCGACGTTCAAGTTCTACCAGGTCGGCTTCCGCTGCTGCGCGGACACGGTCGACGGCGTCGTCACGCCGCCGCCGCGGCCCTTCATCGAGCGCGACCGCGAGAAGGACGGCGTGTACGACTGACATGCGCGAGCGCATCGCCTTCATCGCCGCCCTCGCCGTCGCCGCCCTGGTGAGCGCGCTCCTCTTCGCTCCCCGCTTCCAGATGGCGCCTGGGCCGCTCGACGCGGCGAGCGCGGCTCCTGCCGAGAGCGTCACCCCGCCGGAGCCGGCCCCGCCCGCGCCCGCGCTCGCGCCGCCGGCGCCTCCGCCGCTGCCCGCGTACGTGCGCGTCGACCCGGAGAGCGGCAAGGCGTGCCTCGGGGGGATGGTGCTCGTGGACGGCATCTATTGCCCCTACGTCGGGCACCACTGCGCCGCATACATCGACGAGGAGAAGGACATCTGCGCGCGGTTCGAGCCGGAGGTCCTCTGCGAGGGGCGCCTCCAGCACCGGCGCTTCTGCATCGACGTCTTCGAGTACCCGAACATCGAGGGCGTCCGCCCGGTGGTGATGGTCAACTGGCTGGAGGCGAAGCGCGCCTGCGAGATCGAGGGCAAGCGGCTCTGCTCCGGCGAGGAGTGGGAGTTCGCGTGCGAGGGCCCCCAGATGTGGCCCTATCCCTACGGGATCGCGCGCGATCCCGACGCGTGCAACATCGACAGGAAGATCTCGATGCCGGTGCTCGAGACGTTCGCTGATCCATGGAAGATCTCCGCGGAGGTCGAGCGGCTCGATCGCCGGGTCGCGTCTGGCGAGATGCACCGGTGCGTGAGCCCCTTCGGCGTGCGCGACATGACCGGCAACGTCGACGAGTGGGTGAACAACGAGCTCGGCACGCTGGACGAGAAGCCGTTCCGGTCGACGCTGAAAGGGGGGTACTGGGGGCCGATCCGCTCGCGATGCCGCCCGGTCACCTCGACGCACAACCGGTGGTTCCGCTTCTATCAGGTCGGGTTCCGGTGTTGCTCCGACGCCCTCGACGGGGGCAAGGCCGTCGCCCCGGCGGCCAAAACGGCCCGCATCCCGCGCCGCAGCCCGATGGTCGATCCGGGCGGGCGGCAGGGGCCGTGAGCTCCGCCGCCCGAGCGGGGACCTCTGGTGCGGCCTCTGGCGTCGGCGGTGTCGGCCAACCGCGCGCGCCGGCGCGATGTCCTGGCGCGACGTCCGGCGAGGCCGCCGCCGCGCTGAGCGCCGTCCGCGGACGGCGCTCCCTCTCGGCCGAGCCGCGCCACCCAGGGCCCAGACCGCCGTCGTGCGCGATCGTGAAACCGTGGAACCCGGTCCGGTCGAACCGCTCCCCTTCCAACTGCGCGCCGCTTGGACTACGTTGTCCGCCGGTGCGACAGTGGGCGGACCCGATCGGGGGTTCGCCCTTGTACCAGGGCCTATAGCTCAATCGGTCAGAGCCCCCGGCTCATAACCGGGCTGTTCCTGGTTCGAGTCCAGGTGGGCCCACGAAAGCCACGAAACACAAGGAGACAAGGAAGCACGTGAGCATCCGCGAGCAGATCGCATTCCTCGAAGAGCTGTCGGCCATCGACAGCGAGATCCGCCGCATCGATGAGCAGCTCGACAAACAGCGCGGCAGCCTGGAAGGGATGCGGTCCGACCTGAAGCGGCTAGAGGACCGGCTGAAGAGCGATCGGGAGACCCTGGCGGCGATGGAGAAGACGCGCTCCGAGCTCGTCGTCGAGCTCCGCCAGATGTCGAGCCAGATCGAGCGCTCGCGGGAGAAGCTGCAGCGCTCCCGGAACGAGCGCGAGTCCAACGCGGCCCAGCGGGAGATCGAGGAGCTCCGCAAGCTGCACCGCGATCGCGAGGAAGAGATCGAGCGGCTGAACTCGGCCTCCGAGGGGGCGCGCTCGGCGATCGACGTGGCAGAGGCGAAGCGCGTCGAGCTGGCGGGCGCGATCGACGGCAGCGCGCCGGGGACGCAGGCGTCGCTGGCCTCGCTCGAGGCCGAGCGCAGCCAGCGCGCCGACGCGCGCCAGCAGGTGGTCGGCAAGCTGCCGGTCGTCCTGTACCGCCGCTACGAGTCGATCCGGACGCGCAGGCCCGTCGCGATCGCCCGCACCTACGACGGCACATGCCTCGGCTGTCACCTGTCCGTCCCGCCGATGATGTTCCAGAAGATGCGCCGCCAGGACGAGTTCGAGCGGTGCCCGAACTGCAACCGGATCCTCTATTACATGCCGCCGGAGCCCGCGACGGGCAGCACGCCGGCCGCGGATCCCTCCCGCGCCTGATCCCGGGTGCGGCTTGAAGACGTGCTCCGCCTGCTTCAGGCTCTTCTCGCACGACAGCGGCTTCTGTCCGGTCGATGGGCAGCGCCTCATCCCGGTCGCTGAGGCATCGCCGCCGGTTCACCCGGAGGACCGGCGCGTCGGCGCGACGCTCTGCGGCGGGCGCTACCAGGTCTGGCGCATCGTCGCCGACGGGGGCATGGGGCGCGTCTATCAGGCGCTCGATCTTCGGACCGGCCGCAGCGTCGCCCTGAAGATCCTCCACCCCGAGGTCGCGCTCGACGAGGTGAGCGTCGAGCGCTTCCACCGCGAGTTCGAGGTCAGCGCATCGCTGCCCCACGAGCACATCGTCGAGGTGCTCGCCTTCGAGAAGACCGAGGACCACAGCTTCGCGCTGGTCATGGAGTACCTCGAGGGCGAGGAGCTGCGGACGGTCCTCAAGCGCGACAAGGTGCTTCCCCCGGAGCGCCTGGTGCGGATGCTGTCGCAGATCGCGCTCGGCCTCGAGGAGGCCCACAAGCGCAAGGTCGTGCACCGCGATCTCAAGCCGGACAACATCTTCCTGGTCGGCACGCACGACGGCGACACGGTGAAGATCCTCGACTTCGGCAGCGTGCGCGACAACAGCGAGGGCGCGAAGAAGCTGACCGTCGTCGGAACGACGATCGGATCGCCCTTCTACATGTCCCCCGAGCAGGCGCAGGGGCTGCTCGCCCTCGACCATCGCGCCGACGTCTGGTCGGTGGCGGCGATCGTGTTCGAGTGCGTCACGGGGAAGGTCCCGTTCCACGCGCCGACCGGCCCGATGATCCTCGTCGCCATCATGGGCAGCAATCCGTTGCCTCCAAGCGTGGCGGGCAAGGCCTACGGGGCGCCGGCCTCGCTCGATCCGGTGATGGAGGAGGCGTTCATGAAGAACCCGGAGGCGCGCCTTCCCTCGGTCGGTCAGCTGGCCGATCGCGTGGGGCAAGCGTACGGGCTCGTCGGATCGCACCGCGACTGGGCGTACCTACCGCAGAAGGAGCTCGCGGCCCGGATCCGTGCGGCGCCGCCGTCGGTCCTGTCCCGCCAGCAATACGCCCCCGCGAACATGGGCGCGAGCCCCGCCGCTGCGAGCGGCGCCGCCGCTGCGAGCGGCGGGCCGATCGCCGCCGCGGTCGCCGCGCCCTCGCCGGATGCTGCCGATGCGTTCGCCGAGGACATCGTGATGGGCGTGCCTCAGCGCCTGCCGCGGTGGGTCATCCCCGCGGCGGCGGGCGCGGCAGTTCTGCTCTGCGCGCTCGTCGCCCTGCTGCTCTCGCGCTGACAGCGGCGCCGGGCCGCGCGCTCGTGCGCTGTGCGCTGTGCGCAATCGATCGACCGCGCGCTACGCGACCGCGCTACGCCGCAACGCGTAGCGCGCCGAGGTGCCAGGCGCTGTCGTCCCGGGCGCCACGAGAGCCCCACGTTCGCGCTGGCGCCGCCCCTGTGTTATTTGTGTTGACCATGAGCACTGATCCTTCAACTCGGACCCGCAAGCCCCTCTCCGCCGCGATGTGCCTGATCGCGCTCTCCGGGCTCTCCCTCGTCGGAACGGGGTGTAGCCAGAGCGAAGCGGCGACCTCCCGCGGCGCAGCCGAGGCACCAGCGGCTCCACCCAAGGGCGGACAATCGAAGGTCGAGGATGCGGTCTACACCCTCGAAATGAAGCCGACGGGGACGTACAAGGCCGGCCAGGAGGGGCTCGTGGAGGTGTCGCTCCTGTCGAAGGGCGACTACCACATCAACGACAAGTACCCCATCAAGTTCAAGGTCGCTGAGGCGGCCGCCGAGGGCGTTTCGTACCCGAAGCCCTTGCTCAAGCGCGAAGACGGGGCGTTCGAGGAGAACAAGGGCGTCCTCAAGGTCCCGTTCGTGGCGGCCAAGAAGGGGAAGACAAAGGTGGCGGGCGTCCTCTCCTTCAGCATCTGCAGCGCCGCGAACTGCCTGATGCAGAAGCAGGAACTCGAGGCGGTCGTCGACGTGCAGTAGACAGAACGGTAAACTCAGCCCCACGTGAACAACGACACCTCCGGTTGCCGGGGGGGCCAACCCAGCGAGGTCGGCCCCAGCCAGACAGTCCAAGGCAGTGCGGCTGAGCGGGCCCGAAAGGCCCTCTCCGAGCTCGACGCCATCGCTACCTCGATGGCCCGGCGCTTCAACGAAGAGCAGCGGGTCCTCTCCTTCCAGCAGTACCTGGAGCTCTTCGCTTCCAATCCGGTCCGCTTCGGACGCGACGCGGCTCGCTACGTCCGCGACATGTTCGACCATTTCGGCACGCGGACGATCAAGAAGCCCTGGGGTGAGCTGACCCGATTCCAGCTCTTCGATTTGCCGTGGGAGCTCCCCGCGACCGAGGCCGTGCAGCAGGGCGCGCCGCCCGCGGCCTCCTACCACGGGCGGGATTTCGCGCTGGTCGGCCACGAAGAGCTCCAAGCCGAGGTTTACCGGGTGCTCTGCAACTTCGTGCGCGAGGGCAGGGCCAACCGGCTCGTCTTGATGCACGGGCCGAACGGGTCGGCGAAGAGCACGCTCGCCGCCTGCATCCTGCGCGCCCTGGAGCACTACTCGACCCTCGATGAGGGCGCGGTGTACCGCTTCCACTGGGTGTTCCCGAGCCGCAAGACGATGCGCGGGTCGATCGGCTTCGGCGGCGACGTGAAGGCGAGCGCCGCGGACGGGACGAGCTACGCCCACCTCGAGGACGACCAGATCGACGCCCGGCTCGTGATCGAGCTCCGGGATCACCCGCTGTTTCTGCTCCCGGTGCGCGAGCGGCGGGCGCTCATCCTGAAGCTCTACGAGGACGCCGGCGCGACGGAGCCGCCGCCCGAGTGGCTGATGAGCGGCAAGCTGTCCCACAAGAACCAGCAGGTCTTCGAGGCGCTCCTCGTGGCGAGCGGCGGATCGCTCGTCGAGACGTTGCGGCACGTCCAGGTCGAGCGGTACTTCATCTCCCGCCGCTACCGCGTCGGCGCCGTCACGATCGGCCCGGAGCTGTCGGTCGACGCCGGCGAGCGGCAGATCACGGCGGATCGCTCGCTCGCCTCGCTCCCGACCTCGCTCCAGGCGACGACGCTCTTCGAGGCGCACGGTGAGCTCATCGAGGCCGCCGGGGGCGTGCTCGAGTTCAGCGATCTCCTCAAGCGACCGCTCGACGCGTTCCGGTATCTCCAGCTCACGCTGGAGACCGGGGAGGTCAGCCTGCCGCAGCAGACGCTGCAGACGAACGTCGTCATGATCGGCAGCGCCAACGACGTGCACCTCAACGCCTTCCGGGAGCACCCCGAGTTCCCGAGCTTCCGCGGGCGCTTCGAGCTCCTGCGCGCGCCCTACCTCCGGAGCTACCTCGACGAGCAGGCGATCTACGACACGCAGATCGTCCCCTTCGTGACCCGCCACGTCGCCCCGCACGCGACGCGCGTCGCCGCGCAGTTCGCCGTGCTGACGCGCATGCGGCAGCCGGAGGCCAAGCGGTACCCCGACGCGCTCGCGCCGCTCGTCTCGAGCCTCACCGCCGTCGAGAAGATGGAGCTGTTCGCGACGGGCACGGCGCCGGAGCGGTTCGACGCCGAGGCGCAGAAGGTCCTGCGCGCGGGCATCGAGGCCATCTACCACGAGAGCGACGCGTCCGTGGACTTCGAGGGGCGCCTCGGCGTCTCGCCGCGGGAGGTGCGGACGCTCCTGCTCGACGCGGCGCAGAGCGAGGACCACGCGTGCCTCTCCCCGTTCGCCGTCCTCTCGGAGCTCGACGCGCTCTGCAAGCGGCAGGCGGAGTACGACTGGCTCAAGGAGAAGCAGCTCGCGGGCGGCTACCACGATCACCGGCTCTTCCGCGAGGTCGTGCGCACGCGCCTGCTCGACGCGACGGAGGAGGAGATGCGCACGGCCAGCGGCCTCGTCGACGAGACCCGCTACGCCGAGCTGTTCGATCGGTACGTCTCCCACGTCGGCGTCTGGGTGAAGGGGGAGAAGATCAGGAACCCGCACACGGGCGACTTCGAGAACCCGGACGAGCGCATGATGCGCGAGGTGGAGGCGCTCCTCGGGGTCCGCACGAAGCACGACGACCACCGGCGCGGCCTGATCTCGGCGATCGCGGCGTGGGCCATCGACCATCCGGGCCAGAAGATCGTGAACGCGGTCGTGTTCCCGCAGCAGATCCGCAAGCTGCGGGACGCGGTCTTCACGGAGCGGCGCAAGGGCGTGGCGCTCCTGGTCCGCGATCTCGTCGCGCTCCTCCGCGATGCGCAGGGCGACGGCAAGTCCGAGAAGGGCTGGGGCGAGCTGCGCGAGGAGGAGCGCAAGAACGCGACGCGCGCGCTCGAGCGGCTGCGCGGGATGGGCTACTGCGACCGCTGCGCGCTCGACGCCGCGAGCGCGCTGCTCCGCGCGCGCTTCGCGGAGCTCGTCACCTGAAGCGAAGCATGATCATCGACTCGCACTGTCACGTCGATCCGCGCCATTTCCACGAGGGAGCGGACGCCGTCCTGGACCGCGCGCGGGCCGCCGGCGTGGGCGCGTTCGTGGTCGTCGGCGTCGACGCGGATCTCTCCGCGGCGCGCTTCGCCGCGGATCTCGCGGCGCGGCGCGCCGACGTGCACGCCGCGGTCGGCGTCCATCCGCACGACGCCTCCGCCGTGGACGACAGGATGCTCGCGGAGCTCGAGGCCCTCGCGCGCCGGCCCGAGGTCGTGGCCGTCGGCGAGATCGGCCTCGACTACCACTACATGCACTCGCCGAAGGACACACAGCAGCGCGTCTTCGCCGACCTCGTCGCCCTCGCGCGGAGGGTGGAGAAGCCCATCGTCATCCACACGCGCGAGGCGCCGGAAGACACGCTCGCGATCCTGGAGCGCGCGCAGGCGAGCGACGTGGGCGGCATCATCCATTGCTTCTCCGAGGATCGCGCGTTCGCCGAGCGGGCGCTCGCGCTCGATTTCGACCTCTCGTTCTCCGGCATCGTGACGTTCAAGAGCGCGCGCGCGATCCAGGACGTCGCCGCCTGGGCTCCGGAGGATCGGATCCTGGTCGAGACGGACAGCCCTTACCTCGCGCCCGTGCCGTTCCGGGGAAAGCGATGCGAGCCAGGGCACGTGCTGCACACGGCCCGCTTCGTCGCGGAGCTCCGGGGCGAGCCGTTCGAGGCGCTGGCCGCGCGCACCGCGGAGAACACCCGCAGGCGATTGCGGCTCCCGCAGGGCGGCGCGCTCACCGGCTGAGGAGCGCCGCGCGGTCCGCGCCTCCGGGCTCGCCCCAGGCGCGTCTCGAGGCATAGTGACAGCACGATGGCGCAGAGGTCCCGCGACGGCCGCCGGATCGCCTCCGCGTGGGCGCTCTCCGTCGCGGCCCACGCCGGGCTGGTAGGCGCAGGAGCGCTGCTCGTCGCGGGCTCGCTCTCGAAGCGGGAGGTGGCGCTCGCGCGGACGGTCGCGTCGCCGGCCGCGATGAGCGCGCCGATCGAGATCGAGCTGCCCGTCGTCTCGGACGGCACGCTCGACGGCGCGGCGGCGACCGCGCCCGAGCTGGCTGCAAGCGTCTCGCGCGGGGGAGGGGAACACGCGCCGCGGCCGGACACGGGGACGAGCGGGCGCGGCGGCACCGATGCGGCGGAGCTGCCTGCGTTGAACCTCGCCGACAGGGACGATGCGGCGTTCCTCTCTCCAGAGGTCCGCTCGCGCCTCGACAGGAGCCAGATCCAGCGCATCCGCTCGTCGTCCCATCGTGCATCGCGCGAGGACTGGCGAGCCAGCCGGGAGCCGATGGAGCTCACGTTCCTCGCGGGCGGGCGGGTCGGCCATCGGGCCGAGCGACGCACGTCGGCCGAGCGCGATCCGTCGCTCGGGGCGCGCGACGGCGGCGCGCCCCAGCGCCGCGGCGTCGCGCTCGGCGCTGCGGCCCGGCCCGCGGGCATCGAGCGCGCGACCGACGCGACCGACGCGCCCGCTGCGCCCGGCGCCATGGTCGCCCCGAGCGCGACCCCGCGCGCCGCCGGCGGGGCCGTCGAGGGAGGCGAGCGCGCGTCCGCGGGGCTGGGCGTACGCGACAGGCGGGCCGGCGAGGATCACCGCGAGAGCGCGGCGGTTCCGCTGGCGCGGCCGATGGTCGCTCTGGGCACGCCGTCGGTCCCCGCCGACGCCGTCGGGCGCCCGAACGACATCGTGGACAGCGAGCAGGAGGTGGCGACGGCGATCCAGTCGCTCGTTCATGCCAGCTCGGCAGGAGGTCCGCGAGGACCCGGCCCAGGCGGACAGGCAGGACCGGGCCCGACCGGCTCGGGCGGCGTCGCGGGCCGCGGTGCGCGTTCCAGCGCGCTCGGCTCAGGGCATGGCCGGTCGCTCGACAACGATCCGCTCGATGGCAGGCGCAGCCTCTACATGCGGCAGGTCATGGCCAAGCTCAACCCGCTGTGGGCCGACGCGTTTCCCAAGTGGGCCGCAGGCGAGGGGCTTCAGGGGATCGTGATCGTGACCTTCGTGATCCGCGCGGACGGGACCGTGGGGAGCGCGTCGGTGACGCGGCCGAGCGGCATCCCCGAGTTCGATGAGAACTGCCGGCGCGCGGTGCTGCGCGGCTCACCGTACCCTCCGGTGCCGCCCGAGCTCGGCGAGAGCTTCCGGTGGTCGATGCCGTTCGAGGCGAGAAACCCCGCCGTCCTGCCGAAGTACAGAGATCGCGAGCGGTGAGCCCGAGCGATCTGTGGTGATGGTGATGAGGAGGCGACGAGATGGCGAAGATGGCGAAGATGGCGAAGACGACCGCGCGTCGCAACGCGCACGACCTCGCTTGACAGAGTGGAGACGGGGCGGTACTAGTCCGCCCTCACTTTTGCCGAAGTAGCTCAGCTGGCTAGAGCAGGCGTTTCATACGCGCCGGGTCGGGGGTTCGATTCCCTCCTTCGGCACCAGAAATGGTGACAGTCGGCCGCTGGCACTCCTTGGAGCGCCAGCGGTAGCTCACGCGATCGTCAAGGCCGAACGTGAACGACGGTTCCTTCCTCGTCGTTGCCGTACACCGCGTGCCAGCCCTCAGGTAGCTCCGGCTCGGCCCACAGGAAGATGCGCCGCGCGTCGATGGGCGTCAGCGCGATGTCGTGGAAGCCCTGTGCTTGGCCGACCCCGGCGCTCCAGTACATGCCGGTGATCGCCTGGCCCGGATCGAGGCTCATCACCCACGGGGCGTCGGTGACGTCGAAGCTGTCGGCGACCTCGCGCGGATCGATGTTGCGCGTCACGTGCTTGCTCCGCACGCGGAAGGTGCCGCGCGCGGTGGACGCGCTCGATTCCGGGTCGCGCAGCTGATCGCGCCCGGACGAGATCAGCGTGGCGTAGATCGGCTTCTGCCCCTCGTAGGCCGTCAGCGTCTGGTTCACCAGGCTGACGTCGAGCCAGCGCTGCGAGCCTTTGGCGAACTCGGGGAGCTTGGTGCGGCGCACGATGACGACGAGGTCCTGCGAGCGCATCCAGTAGCCGTCGCGCGCCTCCTCGAAGCGGACGCCGTCCACCGTCCTGAACTTGCCCGTGAGCGGCACGCCGGTGTGGCGCTCGAGCTCCTCGTCATTGGCGTTCGCCTTGCCGCGGCCGAGCGTCCACGTGTGAACGTCATGGCGATGGACGAACGCCACAGGCAGTCCGACCTTCTCGACATCGAGGCCGTGCCACGGCGATCCGAGGGCGGCCTGGAGCCGGTCCGTCGGGATGAGCCGTCCCTCCGGCGTCACGCCGAACCTGCGTCCGTCGGTCGCTCCCGCCGTGAACGTGCGGGTGATCGCGACCCCGCTGCCCTTGCGCAGCGCCGTCGTCTTCAGCGTGGCGCGCAGATCGACGCGAGCGCCGTCCCTTCCGCCGATGTCGATGCCGAGCGCGGCGAGGGGCGGGAGCGGCGCGATCGCGTCGGCGATCGGGAAGGCGAAGTATCCGGCCTCGGTCCTGCGCCCGTCCTCACCGACGCCGTCTCCTCGCGGCAGCAGCACCGGGGGCCCCGAGGAGACGCCGCGCGCGTCCAGCGGGACGTCGTTGGCCGACGCCCCGAGCTGCGCGTCGCTGCGCTGCACGCGCTCGAGATGGCGATCGAGATCGGGCTCGGCGTGCTGCAGCTCCTCGCGGCTCGGCACCCCGAAATACACCGGCGCGCCCTGGGTTCGCGCGCGGCCGTAGCGGTAGGGGAGGGCCTGCGACGTGTCGGGCGGAGCCGGCAAGAGCGCAAGCACGTCGGTGTGCAGCGTCGCGCCGTCGCCGGCGCAGACGAACCCGCGTGGGCGGACCGCATACCATCCGCCGCTGCACCCCGCGCGTCCGTACGGCTCCGCGGACCTCACGACGGCGGCGCCAGGATAGAGCTCGCCGAGCTTGCGCGCGCCCGCTTGCGGGCGCGCGAGCACGGGCGTCCCTGCGCGCAGCGCGACAAGCTTGGGACCATCCGCGGGCAGCGCGGCGACCTGCAGCGCGCCGTCGTCGCCCGCGCCCTCCTTCGACAGTTCCACCGTCGCGCCTGCCGGCTTGCACCCGCACACGGTCAGCGCGACGAGCAGGCTTGCGAGCCACCCATCGACGGCTCGTGAGCGGGGATTGTCGTCGGGGCGCCGCGACGCGCAGGGCAGGGGCGCCCGGAGACGCGGACGCGAAACCGACCGGGAGAGTTCCGTCGGCAGGAAAGCGGGCGGCATCTGCGGATGCATGCCCGGCCCGCGCGCGGCGGGCCAAGTTCCATGGGGCCCCAAGGGGACGCGCGACGCACGCGCATCCTCCGTTCCCGAGCGGCGCCTGCTCGGTGCGCGTGTCATGGGCGCGCGTGCCGCCCGGCCGCTGGCGCCGCGCCAGCGTCGACGCCATGAGGTGGGCGTGCGCCTTCGCCCTGCGCTGGTGTTTCTCCTGATCGCGCCGTATGCCGCTGTTTTCTATGCGTTCCTGGCGCTGCGCCGCGCCACCGCCTCGCTCCGGCCACGGCACCCGTGGCGCACGTGGGTGAGCCCGAACCTCCTGATCGGGGGGTTCCTTCTCCCCGGCGATGTCGCCGAGCTTCGTCGCCTCGACGTCCGCGCCGTGATCAACGTCTCGCGCGAGCTGTACGATCCGGTGATCGCGCTGCGCGCGGCAGGGGTCGAGTACCTGCGCATCCCCTGCTGGGACATGTGCGCTCCCACGCTCGAGGAGGCCGCCCGCGGCGTGGCGTTCCTCGAGCGGCATATCGTCGCTGGCCATCGCGTCCACGTCCACTGCGCGAGCGGCGTCGGCAGGAGCGTCACGCTCGCGCTCTGCTACCTCGCCACCCGCGGTGGCCTCGAGGTGGGCGAGGCGCTCGCCCTGATCGAGCGGCGGCGCCCGCGCGTCGCGCTGAACCGCGCGCAGCGCGAGTTCGTCGAGCGTTACGTCGCGTGGCACCGGACGCTCGCGGGGGGCCGTGCGCGCGCGGCGGCGCCCGCGATCACCGCCGGCGCAGCAGGGACTTCAGGCTGAAGAGGCCGAGCGCGGGCGCCGCGATGGCGAAGGCGCCGCCGCACGCAGCGAGGATCAGCGCCGCACCCCACGGCGTCGCGGCCATCGCTTCGGGCAGCGCCGCCCTCAGCGCCACGCCGCAGCCGACGGAGATCACCGCGAGCAAGGCCACGCGGCCGATCCGGATCTGATCCAGCCCGAGCCCGCCGATCTCGCGCCGCACGCGGCGCCCGAGGGCGATCGCCTCGACCCATCCCGCGATGACAGCGCCGAGCACCACGCCGAGCACGTCGAGCCACTGCATCAGGACCAGCGCGACGGCGGTGCTGACGACCACGCGATAGAGCGCGTAGCGGGCCGGGGTCTTCGTGTCCCCCAGCGCGAACGAGGCGGTGATCAGGACGCGTCCGGCGGCGTTCCCGAGCAGCGCGAGCCCGTAGGCGCACACCAGCGGCTCGACCCGCGCCGTCGACGCCCGATCGAACGTCCCGGTCTGCAGCAGCAGCGTGATGAGCTCGCGCCCGAGCACCATGAACACGGCCGTGGCCGGCAGGGTCAGCACCGTGATCCGCGCGAGCGACGCCCCGAGCCGGCGCGACAGCGCCTCGTTGCGCCGCGCGACGTCCGCCTCTGCCGTGTCGCGCGCCATCTCGGGCAAGGCGACCGCGGCCTCGCCGGTGCCGAGGATGCTCATCGGCAGGAGGTAGACCGTCTGCGCGTAGTTGAAGGCCGCGTTCGCGCCGGTGCCGAGGAAGCTCACGAGGAGCGTGTCGACGAGCCCGGACACCTGGATGATCCCGCGGCCGAGGAGCGCGGCGGGCAGCTTCTGGCCTGCCTCTCGGACGCTCGGGTCGCTCGCGTCGAGGCGCGGCGTGAGCCCGCCGAGCAGCGCGCGCGCCGACGGGAGCAAGAGCGCAAGCTGCAGCGCCGCGCCCGCGAGCGCGCTCCACGCGAGCGCCTCGGCGAGCGGCTCCCCGCGCATGCCGAGCCACGCCCCGCACGCGAGCAGCCCCGCGATCTGAGCGGCGCTCCACGCGACCGGCGCGGCGTACGGCAGGAAGAACCGCCGGTGCGCGTTCAGCACGCCGAGCCCCCACGCCGACAGCACGAGCAGGCCGGTCATCGGGAAGATGATCCGGACGAGCCGGGTCGTGCTGGCGAGCTTGTCCTCGTCGAAGCCCGCGGCGACCAGGAAGGACAGCCACGGCGCCGCGAGCACGCCCGCGAGCGACGCGGCCGCGGCGGCGACCAGCAGGATCCCGAGGGAGGAGAGGGCGAAGTGCGCCGCGCGTCGCGCGTCGCCGCCCGCGCGGAGGCGCGCGTAGACGGGGATGAAGGTCGCCGAGAGCGTCCCTTCGCCGAGGAGGTTCTGGGTGATGTTCCCCGCGCGGAACGCCGCTGCGAGCACGTCGGCGAGCTCGGATGTGCCGAAGAAGTGCGCCGTCACCCGCTGACGGAGCAGCCCGACGAGCCGCGAGAGGATGATCCCCGCGGTGACCATCGCCGACGAGCGCGCCGCGCTGGGCGCCGCCTCCTGCCTCGCCGCCGGCGGGCTCGCGCTCGCCGCCGGGGGTGCGCCCGGGGCTGCGCTCTCCGGCGTGGTCCCTGCCTTTAGGGTGGCGGGCGGATCGAGATGAGGCGGCACGGCGGCGCTTCTATCAGACCTCCCGCCCCCGGGCGACCTCGGCGCCGGCTGGCCGGTGGTGGTCGGCGCCTCAGTCCATGAGCCTCGCCGTGCCGAGCCGCTCCGCGTGCGCCAGCACCCGTCGCGCGATGTCCGGACCCTCGCTCCGGCGATCGAGGTGCCGCGGGATGAGCCCGCGCTCCGCGGCCTCCCACAGCTCCGGCTGGGAGATCCCTGTCTCGGGCCGCGAGCGCAGCCGCGACAAGGAGATCTCCATCTCGGGCAGGACGATCGGCCTCTGGGGATCGCGGAGCAGCGCCGGGTCGATGCAGCACGAGAGATCGTTCGCGCCAGCGGCGCGCGCGTTCAGCGAGGGGAGGCCGAAGCGCGCCTCCAGCGTGCGGATCACCGACGCGTGGTCGAGCACGGTGCTCACCGCGCAGCCCCTCCGGACGAACGGGCCCGCGACGATCGACGGCACCCGGAACCCGAGCTGGGTGAACAGCGGATCGTCATCCGCCGTCGTGGGCGGCGCGACGTGGTCGAAGAAGCCGCCGTGCTCGTCGTAGGTGATCACGAGGAGGCACTGGCCCCACTGCGGGCTCTTCGCCAGCGCGTTGTAGATGCTGGCGATGAGCACCTGCCCGAGTTGCACGTCGTGGTCCGGGTGATCGTCGTTCGCTGTGGCCCCGAAGAACTGGGGATCGATGACGGAGAACGAGGGAAGGTGCCCAGCGGTCGCGTCCTCGAAGAACCGCTCGATCCCGGAGACGCCCTTGAATCTGAAGTACGCGCCCGAGCACCACGGGACGTCGTGGAAGTAGTTCCTGCTCGAGATCCCTGCGTCGCTCAGCAGCTCGAACACGCTTGTGAACCCGGGGACCGGCACGTTCCTGGAGACGCCCCTCGACGTGGCGCCGTGCAGGTAGAACCGGTTCGGCCAGGTCGGGCCGAGCACCGAGGAGAACCAGCGCTCGCACACCGCCGACGCGTCTGCGAGCGCGTAAAGGACCGGTAGTTGCTCCCGCACGTGATAGCCCATGACGTCGCGCTGGTTCGGCCCCGCGTGAGCGATGACGAACCCGTCGTTCCTCCCTTGATTCCACTGCGTGCGGGCTGCGTCCCAGCTGTGCGGCGGGTCGGCGGGCGTGAAGTCGTCGAGCTTGAAGGATGGCACCGGTGTCCCATCGAGCGCTCGGTTCGATTCCGTGCCTCTCAGGCCGTCGATCTGCCGGCCCTCCTTCAGCAGCAGCGAGCCGAGGTAGTGGTCGAAGGAGCGGTTCTCCATACAGAGAACGACGATGGTGCTGATGGGCGCCAGCAGCTCCGCGGGGCTCAGGCCTCCTGTGTCGGCACAGCGATCCTCCAGCGCGCCGCCGGCCTCGCCATCGCCCGGCTGTCCTTCGCCGCCCGCTCCTCCAGCGCCGCCTGCCCCTCCGGCGCCGTCGCTCCCGTCCGCGCTGCCCGCGCTCGGCTCGGCATTCTCGAGCGACATCGCGCCCTCCGGGGTGCTGCATCCGAAGGTCGCAGTGCCGATCGCAGCGCCGAGCCCCGTCAGCACATGGCGGCGGGTCAGAGGATCACGTGTCGAACCATTCCGTTTGTTCATCACACACAGGATCCCCATGAACACGGGGCTGAGGAAGGAGTTTTGAGCTCCTCTTGGTGCGACAACCCCCGCTGCTCAATCGACGCAGCGGATGTAACGGACATAATCGATGTAAATGCTGTAACCAATGTAATTGGCATAACATTTATCAAGGACATGATCGACGCAAACAGGATCAGTTGAGCAAGCGGGAGCAGTGGGAACAGTCGATGTAACGGACGTAACCGATGTAACGGACGTAACGGACGTAACGGGCGTAGTGGACGTAAGTGGACGTAGCCGACAGGACTGACGTAATTGACGTAACGGAGAAAGCCATTCTTTTCGCGAGGTCAGCGGGGTGGTATGGGTAGAAAACGTGGGGGTCTACGTTTGCACCCTGTCACCTTCCGATGAGCTCGAATCCACTTCCATCTACGCCCGGTCAGGGAGCTACCGTCGTGAACGGTCGGCCGCTGCGGTTGTGCATCGTGGACATGAACAATGGCCACGTGAACCAGGCGATGCGCTGTCTACGCGGGCTCGCCATGGGGTTCTTCGAACGCGTCCAGGCTTACAATCCGGGCATGTCTTGCGAGATCGTCGAGGTGTCTCCCCGGGACACCAACGCACCCATCCCTACGGACTGCGATCTGTACCTCTCGTCAGGCGGGCCCGGCTCTCCCTTTGATGGGGAGGGCGAGCCCTGGACGCGTGACTTTGCGCGTTTCGTGGACGGCGTCGTCGAGTCGGCGATCCGGGGGGGCGCGCAGCGGCGAGCTCTCTTCGCGATCTGCTACTCGTTCGAGCTCGTCGTCCATCACTACAGGCTGGCCGACGTCGTGCCGCGCACCGATCGCAAGTTCGGCGTCATGCCCATCTATACGACCCCCGTCGGCCAGCAACACCCGCTGCTGGCGCCTTTCGGGGATCGGCTCTTCGCGTTCGAGCACCGCAACTGGGAGGCGGTGAACCTCGACGAGCGCCTGCTGAGCTCCCTCGGCGGCCAGCTCCTTGCCCGCGAGAGCCGAGACGGCATCTCCAAGGGCCGGGCGATCCTCGGGCTCCAGGTCGCGCCCGGCGTCGAGGCGGTCCAGTTCCATCCAGAAGCGGACCGCGCCGGCGTGATGAACTGGGTCGCGCGCCCTGAGCAGGCGGCCGCCTTCAAGGCGACCTATGGAGAAGTGACCTACCTCGCGATGCTGCGCACGCTGGACGATCCCCGGCGGCTCGCGCGCACCTACGCGCTCGTCATTCCAGGCTGGCTCGGGCGCTGCTTCAATGAGATTGCCGGCCCCCGCGGCTATGCGGAGCTCCCGCCGCTCGAGGACATGCCGTGCTCGCGCTTCAACGCGCACGGCAGCGCCGAGGAGTCATCGGCGCGATCACCGGGTTTGGGCGAGCAAGTTGCTCGCGAGATCTGAGCGGAGCGCCGGAGCCGGCCCGCAGAAGGTCGCGTTCGAGGATTTCATTTCTGAAACGAAGGAGACAGGACTGGGGGCGTTGCGTGCGTTGCGTGCGTTGCGTCAGCAGAGACGAAGCCCAAGCCGAGGCAGCGAGGCAGAGGGGCAAGACAAAGACGAGGAAACAGAGCGGGAGAGACGGGGAGAGACGGGGAGAGACGGGGAGAGACGGGGAGAGGCGGGGAGAGGCGGGGAGAGGCGGGGAGAGGCGGGGAGAGACGGAGTAGAGAGCGGTGTGGCCTGGTGTGCCGCTGACCGCTGGAGCGCCGACGAAGGGCTGCTCGCGCCTTGCGCGCTGGCCCACCTGCGGCATATGGTCATAGGATAACGGGACGAGCGCGAGCAGGGCTCGCGGGCCAGGATCCGGAGCCGGAGGCTCCTTGGGCACGCATGAGAGAAAACGCATGAACCACTCGCGTCCGGCCGCTCCGACGAGTCCATCTCCGCCGGACGTCCGCGAACCGGGCGCGTCTGAGGAAGGGAACGCTCGCGTCGACTCGTCCGTGGAAACCCCGCCCGTACGGTTCTCCACGCCGCACGACGAGCTCGCAGCGCCTGAGGTCCAGTACGAATCGGAGCTCGGCGTGACGGACCCGATCGCCATGTCCCAGGTCCGTGATGTGTTGACGCAGCTGAGCCGCGAGCGCGGGACGCAGCCGCAGGTGCTGCTCATCATCTACCACCAGCACGGCGCCGAGACGGTGCCGCTGACCGAGGGGATCGGCGTCGTCATCGGCCGCGATCCGAGCGCCGATGTCGCGATCCCCGAGCGCAGCCTGTCGCGACGCCACGCGCGCTTCACGTTCCAGCGCGGCGATGTGCTCATCGAGGATCTCGGCTCCACCAACGGCACCTTCCTGAGCGGACAGCGCATCGAGCAAGGCGTCTTGAAGCCCGGCGACGAGGTGATGCTCGGGGAGATCACCGCATCGCTGCGCGTCATCGCGAGCGCTGAGCTGCCTGTGCTCAACCTCGATGCGCTGGACGGGCGCCGTGACCTCCCGGAGCGGAGAAAGCTCCCAAGCATCCACAACCTGGTGGGCGGACCCACGCCGGCGGGCGGCGTGCGCGCGGTCAGCGACGACGGGCTCGTGATGCGCAGCCCCGCCATGCGGCCGGTGCTCGAGACCGCCATGCGCCTCGCGCGCTCGTCCGCCCCCGTGCTGCTCCAGGGCGAGACGGGTACCGGCAAGGACGTGCTCGCGCGGCTGATCCACGAGGCTGGCCCCCGCCACAAGAAGCAGATGATCCGCGTCGGATGCAGCGGTGTGCCGGCCCAGCTCCTGGAGAGCACGCTCTTCGGTCATGAGGCCGACGCCTTCCCCGGCGCGACCCACGCGGAAGAGGGCGTCTTCGAGACGTACGCGGGCGGCACCGTGGTGCTCGACGAGATCGGCGACCTCCCGCCATCCTCTCAGGCCGCGCTGCTGCGCCTCCTCGACACCGGTCGCATGGTCCGCCTGGGATCGACAAAGGAGATCGAGGTGGATGTGCGGGTCGTCGCGACGACCTACCGCGATCTCGAGGCGATGTGCGAGGCGGGCACGTTCCGTTCGGATCTGCTCTACCGCCTCAACGGGGTGCCGCTGCGCATCCCGCCGCTCTGCGAGCGGCGCGAGGACATCGGACCGCTGGCGCAGCGCTTCCTCAGGCAGGCGAACGAGGTGCACCGCAGGAACGTGCGCTCGCTCGATCCGGAGACGCTCGCGCTCCTCGAGCAGTACCCCTGGCCAGGCAACGTGCGCGAGCTGCGCAGCGCCATCGAGCGCGCCGTCGTCATCGCGCGGGGGCACGTCATCACCCCGCTCGACCTGCCGGAGAGCATCCACTCCCTCTCGGCGCGCAAACGCTCCACGCCGCCGCCGGATCGGCCTGTCGTCGAGCTCGCAGGGCCGCCCAGCTCCGCGTCGCCGATGGGCCTCAAGGCACAGATGGACCGCTTGGAGACGGAGATCATCCTCGATGCCCTCCGTGGCACGAACGGCAACCTGGCGATGGCCGCGCGGCGGCTCAGGATGCCGCTGCGCACGCTCCAGGAGAAGATCGCCAGCCACGGCCTGAAGCGCTCGGACTACCGCGACGGCCCGTCGTCGCGGTCGAAGTAGCGCTCCAGAGGGCGGTGCCCGTAGAGCGGGGCGCAGATTCGTGTGATACGGGCTCGGCCGTTAGGCAGGCGAGTGAGTGAGGCGTACGAAAGTCCGCCGGAGCGAGCTTCACTCTGCGGATGAGCCCGTAGCGCACGAAGATGCGCCCCGCTCTAGCCCTCGTCCTCGAGCACCGCCAGGGCCGCGTTGTGCCCGCATGCGCCGTGGACCCCGGCGCCCGGGTGCGCATACGACGAGCCCAGGTAGAGGCCGCGGACGGGCGTTCGGTAGCGGAAATAGGGGAACACCGGCCGGAAGATGAGCTGGTGACGGATGTCGGCCGAGCCTCCGCCCAGATCGCCGCCGATGAGGTTTGCGTCCATCGCCTCCAGATCCTTCGGCGACCAGATCGTCCTGGCGAGGATCCTCTGCCGGAAGCCGGGGGCGAGCTCCTCGATCCGCGCCTCGATGCGATCGGCGAAGCGCTCGCGCGAGCCCGCCCAGCCGCCCTCGATCGAGGAGGGGACGCGGGAGTAGGCCCACAGCGTATGGCGACCGGCCGGCGCACGTGTCGGATCGACCAGCGACTGCTGCCCGATCACGAGATAGGGGTGCTCGGGGAGCGCACCGGCGCGCACCTGGCGCGTGAAGGCCGAGAGATCGTCGAGGCTGTCGCCCGCGTGAACGACCGCCGCGCGCGCGGCGTCCTCGTGAGACCAAGGCGCCGGGCCGTCGAGCGCCCAGTCCATCTTGAAGGTGCCGAACCCCTGACGGAACCGGCGCATGGCGCGCTGCACCCGCGCAGGTACCAGCTCTGACGCGAGCAGGCGGAGGTACAGCGTCGGCGCTGCGAGGTCCGCGACGACGGCGCGGCGGGCGCGGATCTCCTGGCCGTCCGCGAGCCGGACCGCGACCGCCCGCCCCTGGCTGGCGATGATCTGGTCGACGCGAGCGCCGCAGCGGAGGGCGCCTCCGCGCTCCTCGACGCGCCGGAGCAAGGCGCTCGTGATGGAGCCGGCGCCGCCCTCCGGCACCGCGAAGCCGCCGCTCGAGGCGAGCAGGGTGAGCATGAAGCCGACGATCGCGCCGCAGGGATCGTCCGGGCCCACGTCGGTATGGAGGGCGAGCCCAGGGACCACGCGTCGAGCCGCCTCCGTCCGGAAGGTGCGCGTCGCGAAGCCACGGCCGCTCGAGAGCGCCACCTGCGCGAGGCGCAGCAGGTTGAGCGGCCCGAAGCGGAGCAGCGGCCCGAGGGCGGGCGGCGTGGACAGGAGCGCGTTCAGCAGCCGCTCGCGGGTGGCCGCGTGCCAGCCCGCGATCCGGCGCCACGCGGGGCCGTCTTCGCCGAGCGATCGCGCCGTCGCCTCGACGTCGCGCGCGATCGCGGCGCACGTCCCGTCGGGCGCCGGGTGGGCGCTGTCGACCGGCGCGTGCCGCCACACGAGGCCGGCCCCCGGCAAATCGAGCGGCAGCAGCGCGGGGCTCGTCTGCCCGAAGGGGAAGAACGCGGCGCCGAGATCGTGGCGGAACCCCGGGAGCGTCACCTCACGCGTGCGCACCGCGCCGCCCGGCTCTCCCTCGGCCTCCAAGACGAGCACCGAGAAGCCCGCGCGGGCGAGGTACGCCGCCGCCGTGAGGCCGTTCGGTCCCGCGCCCACCACGATCGCATCAGGATCTCCACTCTGCATCGTCGTTTGCGGCTCCTCAGCCCACGAGCTGCGCGCTCGGCATGGTGCGGTTCGACGCGATCGCCTGGCCGCTCCTCCCGACCACGACCACACCTATGGCGATCACGTCGGGGAACATCGCGACGCCGCGCTGCGCTGCGCGCGCTGGCGCGACGCCGTCGGCCAGCCAGTCATAGACCGTCCGCGCGAGGAAGCGGCGGGCGATCTCCTCGCCGACGCCGGTCGCCGCCACGGCGCCGTGCGGGCCGGCATAGATCCCTGCGCCCAGGATCGGCACGTCGCCTACGCGGCCGCGGAGCGCGTAGGTCGACCCACCCGTCGACGCCGCGGCGGCGAAGCGGCCGTGCGTGTCGCGGACGACGGCTCCGACGGTGTCGCACTCGATCGGCTCGGCGTCGAAGTTCCAGAACCGCGTCGCCGTGAGCGCATGGAAGCGCGCAGCGTCGTTCGTGTAGTCGTCGCCTTCGCCGCTGCCGCGCAGCGCGGCGAGGGCGCGGGCGTGCTTTCGGCGCGCCTCCTCCGTGACCGGATCCTGGTCGGCGAACCCCAGCCGGCGAGCGAACGCGGTGGCCCCGGCGCCGGCGAGGAGCAGGTGCGGCGTCTCCATCACTTTCGCGGCGACCAGGACGGGGTTCTTCACGCGCTCGATGCACGCGACGGCGCCGAACCGTCCGTCGCTGGCCATGACCGCGGCATCCATCTCGACCGTCTGCCCGTCGAGGCGGAGGTTCGAGCCCGTCCCGGCGTTGAAGCGTGGGTCGTCTTCGAGGCGCGTGGTCGCCGCGATCGCCGCGGCGAGCGCCTCTCCGCCCGCGTCCAGCGCGCCGCGCGCCTCGTCGGCGGCCCTGGCGCAGCTGTCCGAGCCGCTTTGCGGCGCGGTCACCCCGCCGTGCGTGAGGATGACGTACTCCACGTCGTTCCCCTGCGCGTACCACGGCCGCGCGCCGCCGCGAAGGCGGCCGGGCGCGTGGCGGCTCGTGACGCGAGCGGCGCCGCTCCAGCGAGCAAGGGGGCAGCGCGGCTCCGGGGCCGGGACCGCTGCGCTCGACACCCTGCCGCGCTCCTGATACGTCGCGCGCTCAGCCCGGAGCGGCACCGGCGCCAGCCGACCGTCCGCAGCGGGATCTAGGCGGCCAGATCGGAAGGCCGCCGGCCAAGCCGCCCATCGAGGAGAGCAGAGACCGTGGCCAAGAACGAAGCGCCGAAGACCGCCATTACGCCCACGCGCAACGAGGACTACCCGGAGTGGTACCAGCAGGTCGTGCGCGCGGCCGACCTCGCGGAGAGCTCTCCGGTCCGCGGCTGCATGGTCATCAAGCCGTGGGGCTACGCGATCTGGGAGAACATCCAGCGCGAGCTCGACAGCATGTTCAAGGCGACAGGGCACAAGAACGCCTACTTCCCGTTGTTCATCCCGAAGTCCTTCCTGGAGAAGGAAGCGGAGCACGTCGAGGGGTTCGCGAAGGAGTGCGCCGTGGTCACCCACCATCGGCTCGTGCCAGGCCCTGGCGGTGGGCTCATCCCCGACCCTCAGGCCCGGCTGGAAGAGCCGCTCATCGTACGCCCCACGTCCGAAACGATCATCGGCGCGGCGTTCGCGAGCTGGGTCCAGAGTTACCGCGACCTCCCCTTGTTGATCAACCAGTGGGCGAACGTCGTGCGCTGGGAGCTCCGGACGCGCCTGTTCCTGCGGACAGCGGAGTTCCTGTGGCAGGAGGGGCACACGGCGCACGCGAGCGAGGCCGAGGCGCGTGAGGAGACGCTGCGCATGCTCGGGGTCTACGCGACGTTCGCGCGCGACTTCATGGCGATGCCTGTCCTCGAGGGGCCGAAGACGGCGAGCGAGCGCTTCCCCGGGGCGGTCGACACCTACGCGATCGAGGCGATGATGCAGGATCGGAAGGCCCTGCAGGCCGGGACGAGCCATTTCCTGGGGCAGAACTTCGCGAAGGCGAGCGGCATCAAGTTCCAGACAAAGGAGGAGACCGAACAGTACGCCTGGACGACGTCCTGGGGCGTATCGACGCGCCTGGTCGGCGGGCTGATCATGACCCACAGCGACGACGACGGCCTGGTGCTCCCGCCGCGCCTCGCGCCCGCGCACGTCGTGATCCTGCCCGTTTACCGGGGCGACGACACGCGCACCAAGATCGACGAGTACATCGACGGGCTCGCGAAGGAGCTCCGCGCGCAGCGCTTCGGCGAGCGCCGCGTCGAGGTCGAGATCGATCGGCGCGACATCCGCGGCGGCGAGAAGCAGTGGGAGTGGGTGAAGAAGGGCGTCCCTCTGCGGATCGAGATCGGGCCGCGCGACGTCGACGGCGGGGTGGCCGTGGTGATGCGCAGGGACCGCTCGCCGAAGGACAAGTCGAGCATGGCGCGCGGGGAGCTCGCGGCGCGCATCACGGAGATCCTTGCCGACATTCAGGCGTCGCTCTACGCGCGCGCTCTCTCCATGCGCGACGCCAACACGCACGTGATCAACAGCCGCGCAGATTTCGACGCGTTCTTCGCGTCGACCGGGGGCAAGGAGTCGCAAGGAGGGTTCGCGCTGGCGCACTGGTCCGGCGATCCAGAGATCGAGGCGGAGGTGAAGGATGCGTACAAGGTGACCATCCGCTGCATCCCGACCGGTGGGTTCGAAGGGGCGCCGTGGGCCGACGCGGTGACGGGCGAAGGGCAGTGCATCTTCACCGGCAAGCCCAGCCCTCGGCGCGTGGTGTTCGCGAAGTCGTACTGATCCGCGGCGGTTCGCTCGGCGCGCGCCGGCCCATCGGCGCGTCCCCGCGCCGAGCAGACGCCGCGCGCCGCCTCGCAACAGCGGCGCCTCAGCGGTGGAGGGCCGGGAGCACGTGCTCCGCCAGGATCGCGGGGAGCAGCCGCAGCTGCGCGCAGTGCTCGCCGGGGCCCGCCCCGGCGTAGCCGCGCACGTAGAGGCTGCCGCCGTCATACATGCGCGTCAGCCGCAGCGCGTCTGCTGCTTGCTCTGCGCCGTTGCCAGGCGTGGCTGATGGGGCGTCGTCTGCGCTCGAGGTCACCGCGATGGGGGCCGCTCCGAGCTCGCGAAGCAGGAACGTGGCCGTCTCTTTCGTGGAGGCGTAGCCGCTCGTCGGGACCTCGGTGTGGGTCAGGTAGAAGACCGGCGCGCCGCGCGCGGCGGCGTTGGCCAGCGCCACGTAAGGGGCGAGCTGCCCCTGCACGAGCGACGTCTGCCCCGGCATGTAGGAGCCATAGAGCGAGTCGAGCAGGATCAAGCCATCGACCTGGCCGCTCCCGCGCTCGATGATCCTGCCGATCGCGCCGGACCCGGCGCTCCAGGACGACAGCACCAGGCGACGCGCGCGCGCGTCCGCGCTCCCGGTCGCGCTCTCGACCTCGCGATCGATCGCCTGGAGCAGCGCGTCCCAGCCTCCGCCCTCGAGGGCGCGCGCGTACTCGCTCGATCGGGTCCCCAGGTCGACCCCGGCGATGACCAGATCCATGCCCTTGGGAGCCAGCAGCTTCCGGACAGGCTCGGCGCCGTGGAAGTGGATCAGAAGATCGTAGCCGCCGTCTGCGCGAACGGCGCGTGCTGGCGGGACGAGGAGCCTGCCCAGGGGGAGGGGGCGCCAGCGTTCATAGACACCGAAGCCGGGGTCGGCGAAGTCGCACCCCGCTTGCGCATCGCGCTCGTCGGGCGCGCTGCGCTCGGGCTCGCCGCCTCTGGGCAGCGGCGACGGCTCCGTGGGCGCGCTCGCCTGCGCCGGGATCGGCGAGGCGCTGGACGCTCGGCTCCGGCGCAACAGCAGCGCGCCGCCGACGACGCCCAGGCTCGCTGCCAGGAGGAGCGCGTCGCGGAGCTGCCGTGCCCTGCGGCGGCTCAGAAGCCGGGATTTGTCACGGTCGGTACCCACTTCGTCGATGGACGCTTGCCCGGGGTTGTTCTGCGCGCGCTGGCGGCGCTTGATCCAGCGGCCGTCGCGCCCGGCGCCGCAGCGCTCGGCATTGCCGCGGCCGTCGCGCCCTTGGCCGTGGGGTCCGGAGCGCTCGCCCCGCGCGCCTCGGGACCTGTGCCGACGTCGCTCGCTCCAGGGGTGGATTGGGCGCGGACGCCGACGCCGTTGGCCAGGAGCGCGGATGCGCCGCCAAGACCCGGCGGCGCGCCCGGCGCGGCGGTGGCCGCCTCCGCGCCAGCGCCGCGGGCGTGCATCGTGAGCTGCTCGGACGAGCTCTGCTGAGGCGCGGGCCGCTGTAGCCACATCACCCCGGCGCCGAGCATCGTGACGAGCGCGAGCGCGGCCGCTGCCACCAGCGTTCCCGAGCGACGCCGCGCCGCCGGGACCTCGATCGGGCCCAGCTGCGTCTCGTGGCCAGGCCAGCTCGGGATCCGCGACTCGGACGGCAGCGGCGGTCGCGAGGGCACGGGGGCGCTCCGACGCGACGGGGGGAGCTGGGCGCTCGGGTGACCGGGGGGGAGCTGCGTGAAGAAGAGCTCGCTGATGCTGTCGCGAACGAGCATCACCTCGGGCGGGTTGGAGGCGCGCTCGTCGAGCATGCGGACCGTGTCGCGCAGCGCGGCGCGCCGGCGCTGGTTGCGCTCTCCCAGGAGCCCGCGCACGAAGGCTCCGACGTCGTGGTCCGTCACCGGAGGCTCCTTGGCAAGCACAGCCTCCAGCGCGTTCTCCAGATCGAGCATCGTCTGATACCGGCGATCCGGGTCCTTCTCGAGACACGTCATCAGGACCTGCTCCAGATCGGGCGGGAAATCCGGGTCCTTCAGGCGAGGCGAGAGCGCTGGCCGCGAGGTGATGTGCTTCAGCGTGAGGAGGTCGTTCTCTGCGGCGAACGGGTGCTCTCCGGTCGTCAGCTTGTAGAGCACGATCCCCATCGCGAAGACGTCGGTGCGCCGATCGACCCGCTCGCCGCGCGCCTGCTCCGGGGACATGTACGGCACCTTGCCCTTGAGCTGCCCCGCGGTCGTGTCGTTGCACGCCCGGTTCGTCGCCTTGGCGACCCCGAAGTCCACGAGCTTCACGTGGCCGTCGTACGTGACGAGGATGTTCTGGGGCGACACGTCGCGGTGCACGAGCCCGAGCAGCTGGTCGTCGTTCTGCGGGTCCCGGAGCTCGTGCGCGGCGTGCAAGCCGAGGCAAGCGCGGCCGAGGACGCGGAGCGCGATGCGCAACGGGATGGCCACGCCGCTCTTGTTCGCCGCCTTGGTGACGACCGACAGCGCCTCGCCGTCGACCCACTCCATCACGATGTAAAGGACGTCGTCCTGCTCCCCGAGGTCGAGGATCTCGGCGACGTTCGGGTGATGGATCCCCGAGGCGAGCCTCGCCTCTTCGAGGAACATCTTCTCGAACTGGGGATCATCCGACAGCGACGGCAGCATCGTCTTGATGGCGACCGTCTTCTGGAAGCCGCGAAGGCCCTTGCGGCGCGCGGCCCACACGGTCGCCATCCCCCCCTGAGCGATGGGCAGGAGGAGCTCGTAGTGCCCGAGCTCCTTTCCCGGCAACAGGTGGGGTTGGCGGATCATGACGTCGTGCGGCGCGCTCCTGACCCATCTCTGGGACCTCGGGAGCGCGACCGAGTCTAGCATCCGGGCCGTGAGGTCACGATATGTGGTGCTGATTACAAATCAGCCGGCGGGTGTGCTCGCCGCGGCAGGGGATCACGCGCCGGGCGGGACCGCCTGTCCCCACAGCTGCTGGTAGATCTCGCTGAGCTTCTGGTGGGTCTCGGACGAGAAGCCGTTTGTCGCGTAAGGCCAGCGGAAACCGTCTCCCATGGCCTGGTTGCACGAGAAGGAGATGAGCAGATCGACCGGCGTGGGGTTGTTGGGCCGCACCATCGAGATGCCCAGGCCGGGATAGAAGCAGTTGCCGCGGTCCGCGGTGAAGCTGCCCTCGTCGCCGAAGACGTCGAGGATCTGGTCCTTGAGCTCCTCGTCAGCGTCGCTGGTCGTGAGCTGACGCTGCTGGAGGATGACGAAGTTCTTGAACCGAGGCTGCGCTGGCAGGACCGGCGTGCTGGCGGTCTGCCCCGGGATGAGGTTGGGAGGGATGAGCCCGGGGATCGCCTGCTGCAGCCCCTGCAGGGCCGCTTGCCCCATCTGCTGGAGCTCGGGCGGGATGCCCGGAATGAGGGTGGGGGCCCCGGTCGTCGCCACGGGGGTCGGGGCCAGCTCCTGCCCCTGGAGGCGGAGGACCGTGATCTGGGCCTTGTCCATTTCGTCGAACGGCGCCGTACGGGCCGCGCAGCCGAAGACGAGGGGGGCCAGCAAGGCGATGCCTGCGAATGTACGGGTGGTGAGGTTCATGTTCACTTTGACGGTCGTCTAGCACGGCTATGCGCCGGAAGGTGAACAGCGACCGCACACGGCAGGCCCTCGCGCCAGGTCCTCCCCCAGGGGGCTTTCACATGGTGCTCGCGCCGAACTCGTAGAGGGCCCGGATCTCGGTAAGGCGCGCCATGATATCGGCCCGCGTCACCGTCGCGATCCGGCGCGTGCCGACCGCTTCGACGCAGAACGACGCCGTCGCCGTCGCGTGGAGCATGCCGCGACGGAGCGCGAGCGGCGTGATCTCCGGCTGGCACGCCAGGTAACCGATGAGCCCGCCGGCGAACGCATCGCCAGCGCCCGTGGGATCGATGACGTCCTCGAGCGGGAAGCCGGGCGCGGCGAACACACCCTCCTCGTCGAAGAGCAGCGCGCCGTGCTCGCCGCGCTTGATGATCAGCCGGCGCGGACCACGGGACAGGATCTCCTTCGCCGCGCGGCGGATGTTGTACTTGCCCGAGAGCTGGCGCGCTTCCTCGTCGTTGACCACGAGCGTATCGATGCGGCGCAGCATCGCCGCGACCGCCTTCGGCTCTCCCTCGATCCAGAAGTTCATGGTGTCGGCGAGGACGAAGCGCGGCGCGCGGACCTGCTCGAGGACGTCGAGCTGGAGCGCGGGATGGATGTTGCCGAGCAGGAGGAAGGGCGTGTCGCGGTAGCTCTCGGGCAGCTTCGGCGCGAACGACGCGAACACGTTCAGCTGCGTGTCCAGCGTCGTGCGGTGGATGAGATCCACGTCGTAGCGCCCGGCCCAGCGGAACGTCTTCCCAGGTGCTCGCTCGACGCCCTCGATCGAGATCCCTCGGGAGCGCATCGCCGTGAGCGTCTCCTCGGGGAAGTCATCCCCCACCACGGCCACGGTGCGCACCGGAGCGAAGCACGAGGCAGCGAACGCCGAGTAGGTGGCCGAGCCACCGACGACGTCTCTTGCGTTGCCGGAGGGGAGCTCGAGGTCGTCGAAGGCCATCGAGCCGATGATGAGGATCGCGGATGAGGTCGTCACAGGGGGCCTCTTAGCCAGGTTTGAGCGTAGCCGCTAGCCGCGCGTTTCGTTTCTGTGGCGGCGCCGCCGCGACCCCGCCACACCGGATACCAGCGAGCCAGCGGAGGCCGATGTGGTCCCCCTGCTCGCCGCGCGGAGCAGCGGGCGCGGCGCCCCCGGGGCCAGCTCAGTCAGCCTTGCGCCGAGGGCCGATGAGCCACTCGAGGCGCGCCTCTGCGTCGGGCGACGACGCGCCGGGCGAGGTCATGATGCACTTCTCCAGCGCGTGGCGGGCTGGGCTCTGCGACACGTCGGGGAGGTTGCTGGCGAGGGACATCGCGACGTCCCGCGCGTGCACGATATTGCGGTTCAGCACGGCGATGACCGCCTCGACGCTCACCGCCTCCTCGCTCACGTGCCAGCAATCGAAGTCGGTGGTGAGCGCGAGCGTGGCGTAGGGGAGCTCCGCCTCGCGGGCGAGCTTCGCCTCCGGCAGGTTGGTCATCCCGATGACGTGCGCGCCGAGCGTCCGGAACATGCGGCTCTCGGCCCGCGTCGAGAATTGCGGGCCCTCGATGCAGACATAGGTGCCGCCGCGGTGGACGCGCGCACCGAGGCCGAGCGCGGCGTCATGGACCGCGCTCGCGAGGATCGGGCACACCGGATCCGCGAACGGCACGTGGGCGACGAGGCCATCGTCGAAGAACGTCGAGATCCGGCGCTTCGTGAAGTCGATGAACTGATCGACGACGACGAGGTCGCCCGGCGCGATGTCCTCGCGCAGGGAGCCCACGGCGCTCACGCTGAGAACGTGGGTGGCGCCGAGCATCTTCAGCGCGCAGATGTTCGCGCGGTAGTTGATCGTCGACGGCGAGAAGCGGTGCCCCCGGCCGTGGCGCGGCAGGAAGAGGACGGTCGCGTCGCCGCCCTTGACCCGGCCGCGGAGCACCGCGTCGCTCGGCAGCCCGAAGGGGGTGGACACCGAGACCTCCTCGACGTCCTCCAGCCACCCCATCTCGTAGAGACCGCTGCCGCCGATGATGGCGAGCACGTCGCGCGCCGCGCTGGAGCTCATCGCTCGAACCTCCGCTCGGACAGCAGCCGCTCGCAGAGGGCCGCGCGGCGCTGGCGGCGGCACCGCTCGGCGAAGACGAGCGACCGCAGCTGCTCGTAGGCGCGGTTGATCTCGTCGTTCACGATCACGTAGTCGAAGAAGCCGTAGTGCTCGATCTCGCCCTTCGCGTTGCGGAGGCGGCGGAGCGTCGTGGGCTCGTCCTCGGTGCCGCGCCCGCGCAGGCGCCGCTCGAGCTCGGCGAGCGACGGAGGGAGGATGAACACGGCGACCGCCTCGGGGAGGCTCGCCTTGATCTGCCTCGCGCCCTGGTGGTCGATGTCGAAGAGGACGCCGCGCGCGGTGGCGCGGGCGATCTCGATCTCCTTCAGGCTGGTGCCGTAGAGGTGATCGTGCACCCGGGCCCACTCGGCGAACGCGCCGATGCGGATCATCTGCTCGAACGTGTTCGGGTCGACGAAGTGGTACTCCCGGCCGTCGACCTCGTTCGGGCGCGGGCGCCGCGTCGTGTGGGAGACCGAGAAGCGCAGATCGGGGAACTCGCTGCGCAGCCTCCCGCAGAGCGTCGTCTTCCCCGCGCCGGACGGGGACGACACGATGAGGAGGAGGAAGTCGTCACTGAGTGCTTCGGTGGACATGCTCTCCTGTCACTCGATGTTCTGGACCTGCTCCCGCAGGCGTTCGAGCTCCACCTTCATCGCCACGACGTGATGGGAGATGGCGGCGTCCTGCGCCTTGGAGCCCAGCGTGTTCGCCTCGCGTACCATCTCCTGAAGCAGGAAGTCGAGCCTCCTTCCACAAGGGTCGCCGCTCGGCGCCGCGAGCGCGCAGCCGAACTGGTCGAGGTGGCTCCGGAGGCGGGTCACCTCCTCGGTGATGTCGCTGCGCTCGGCGAGCAGCATTACCTCCGCCTCCATCCGCGTCGCCTCGAAGCCGGCCTCGACCCCCTGGAGCAGGCGCTCGACCCGCTCGCGCAGGCGGCGCCTGAGCGCCTCCCGCGCCTCGTCCGCGCGCGCCACGACCTCGGACGCGAGCGCGCGCAGCGTCGCCACGCGACCGCGCATGTCGCTGGCGAGCGCCTCGCCTTCGCGGAGGCACATGCCCTCCATCGCGTCGATCGCGCGCTCGATGGCCAGCTTCAGCGCCGCGCGGACGGCCGCGATCTCGTGACCTCCTGCGGGGGCGAAGAGATCCGGCACGGCGCAGAGCAGCGAGAGCGGCACGTCGGCGCCGGGCGCGAGCTCGTCGCGGAGCTCGGCCAGCGCGAGGAACGCCGCGCGGGCCTTCGATTTGTCGAGCGTGCTCGGGGCCAGCACCGCGCCCTCGGTCCGCACGATGATCTCGATGCGGCCCCGCCGCAGGCGCTCGCGCGCGACCTGCTCGGCGAACATCGTCAGATCGACGAGCTCGCGCGGGAGCCGCGCGCGCACGTCGAGGAAGCGCTGGTTCACCGAGCGGATCTCGGCGACGACGCGCCCATCGGTGAGCGAAGCGTCACCGAGCCCGAAGCCGGTCATGCTCCGCACGAGCCGCCCCCGCTCTACCTAGTTGGCCTTCTGCCCGATGTCCGCGGCCGCGTGGGCCTTGGGCAGCGGAACCTTGCCACAGGTGACCGTGGCCGATGCGGCCGCGGGGCCCTTCTCGCGGAGCGTCCGCAGGTACGTGACCGTCGGGACGATGCCGTCCTCCCAGCGCACGCGGGGCTCGTACCCGATGAGCTCCGCCGCGCGCGAGATGTCGGCGAGCGAGTGGCGGATGTCACCCGCGCGCGGGGGGAGGTGCTCGATCGCCACGTCCCGCCCGAGGGCCCGTGAGATCTCCTTGCAGAGCTCGTTCAGCCCGATCCTGCGCCCGCCGGCGATGTTGATGACCTCCCCCTTGAACTTCTTCGGCGACGTCGCGCCGAGCAGGTTCGCGAGGACGGTGTTCTCGATGAAGCAGAAGTCGCGCGTCTGCTCGCCGTCGCCGTAAATCGGGATCGGCCGGTTCTGCAGGGCGGCGTCGACGAACCGCGGGATCGCCGCGGCGTAGGCGCCGTCCGGCGTCTGGTTCGGCCCGAAGACGTTGAAGTAACGCAGGCTCAAGGTCTCGATGCCGTAGATGCCCGCGAAGACCTTCATGTAGTGCTCGCAGGCGAGCTTCGTGACCGCGTACGGCGACAGCGGCATCGGATCCATGCCCTCGTGCTTCGGGAGGACGGGCGTCTCGCCGTACGCGCTGGACGACGCGGCGAAGAGCACGCGGCGCACGCCCTGCCGGCGCGCCACATCGAGCACCGTGACCGTGCCGCCGACGTTGACGGAGTTCGACTCGACCGGCGCCTCGACGCTGCGCGGGACCGAGCCGAGCGCGGCCTGGTGGAGGATGACCTCGACCCCCTTGGCCGCGGCCGCGACCGCCGCCGCGTCCCGGATGTCCCCGGTGATGCGCTCGATCAGCGACTGGTGCGGGAGCCCGTCGAGGTTCTCCCACCGGCCGGTCGCGAGGTTATCGAGGACGCGGACCCTCTCGCCGGCGGCGGTCAGCGCCGCGACGAGGTTGCTTCCGATGAACCCGGCACCGCCGGTGATCAAGTAGCGAGGCGTGGACATGTGCGTGCTCCCCCAGCGGGCGCCTACTTTTTCTTGAAAAGGTTGTCGAGCTTGGAGCGCGCATCCGCGATGCGCTTGGAGTTATCTTCCGGTACGCCGTTCTTGAACGTGAAGAAAGTACAATAATTCGCGCTTTCCCGATCCGGGATGTACTCGGCGATGTGCTCCTTGCACTGGTTGTGCGCGGCCGGGTCCCAGTTCTCGCAGTTCTTGCAGCAGTGCAGGTCGATACCGCAGTGGGGACAGGTGTCCGCGCGCTGGAGCTTCACCTCGAAGATGAGCTCGTTCTTGCATTTATGACAGAAGTGGCGCTTCGCCTCGACCTTCGGAATCCAGCTCATGATGTCCTCCGGTACCACGACGAAGCCCGATCCGGCAGTAAGGAACGCTCCGCGCAGGGTACGGTCGTAGATGGTGCGCAGCTATCCCACACAGGGCATTCCACAGGTCGGGTCGGGCCTGCTGGACTGGCGAACGCCGCAGATGGCTCGCTCGCTCTGGGGAGAACCCGCCAGCCTGATGGCGGCGATTACAGCAGCCCCTTGCGTCGCTGGATCTCGCCCATGACCCGCTGGTATTCGATTTCCCAGGTGCGGGAGCCTTCCTGTACGTGGCGGAGCTTGCCGCGCACCTCGGTGTCGAGCGCTTCATCCATCTCGAGGTACTTCCGAAGGATGGGCCTTATCCGTCGGCGCAGGTCGTGGTCCTCGACGAACACCTCCTCGACGTTGTTCGAGTGCATCAGCATCTCGAGCAGCTGGTCGAGGAGATAATCCATCGTTTCCTCGCCTGTCTTGATCCCCTTCTGCTCCGCGGCCAGGCGCTTGACCCGGTTGAACTCGCCTTGAGGCAGCCCGCGTGCCTGGAGGATCTCTTTCGCCCGCTCGCTCGCTTCCCGCTCTGCGTGTAGGTAGCTCGTGAACACCGACTCGACGTCGAGCGCGACCTCTTTCTTCGATTCGCACTCGATATCGCGGTTGTCCACAAGCGCGCGGACGATTTCTTCTGTGAGGGGAGTAATTTTGCCGCTAAAGAGGCGCATCCAACGTCCGTAGCTGGAGGAGCGGTCGAACTGGCTCCCCCGTGCAGGGGTTCATTCACGGGGCGTGCCCGGCTCAAACCGAAAGGTACGGGCCGCGTATCCAGGATGTCAACGCAAGTGGGAGGTTCCGGCACAAGTCGGGCCCCCCCGGCCGGTGGGGGCCCCCCGGAACAGTAGGACCGCGACACCGCAAACCGCAGGAGCAGCCGCGATGATGATGGGTAAGGATGCGATGGCACGGAGCGTCAGGGTCCAGCCTGGCGCGCTCGGGAACGACGGCGGACTCGACCTGGACTCCCGCAAACGGCGGGTTGTCCGTCGCGGCGCGATCGGCAACGCGGCCTCTCCGGCCACGCAGTCGGCGCTCGCGGACGGCGGAACAATCCAACGCGTCGCGAAAGGGCGTCACCTGGTGACGCAGGGCGACGCCGCGACCGCGCTTGCCATGCTCAGCCTCGGCCGAGTCCGGCTGGTGCGAGGGATGAGCGACGGGCGCAGCCTGTCGCTCGGCTACAGAGGGGCCGGCGACGTGCTAGGCGAGGCTGCGCTCGGGGGCGTCACGGCCCACCGGGAGAGCGCGATCGCCACGGAGGACGTCGAGGCGCTCCTCGTCCCCCTGGCGACGGTGCGCAACCTGATGGCGAGCGACGCCAACTTCGCCGCCGCGATCGTGACCACGCTGGTCGAGCGGCACACGGACACCGAGGAGCGCCTGGCGTCGATGCTCTTCCGCAACGTGGAGGCCCGCCTCTGTGAGTTCCTGCTCAAGGCCGCGACGCGCTGGGGCATCCCCGATCCCCGCGGGGTGCTCATCTCCGCGCCGTTCACCCACCAGGAGATGGCGAGCATGATCGGCTCCACGCGCGAGACCGTCACGCTCACCCTGGGCGATCTCCGTCGCAAGGGGGTGATCGAGATCGATCGCCGTCGGATTGTCGTCCTCGATCGTGACGCGCTGAAGGGCCGCATCTAAGCCCGCTCGCTCGGCGGCCTCGTTGAGGGGCTGGCACATCTCCTCGAACCGATCGCCGTCGGCCGCCGTCCAGGCTGCTCGCCCGGCGGCCCCTGCTCCGACAGCCCGACTGCTCCCGGCGTCGCAGCGGCGTCCGCCGCGCTGCTCACGCGCTGCGCCCTCCAAGGACCCGCATCCGGAGATCCTGCGGACCCCTCGGGTCTGCCCGCTCGATGCGTCGCAGCGCCGCCCCGCGTACCAGCCGCGGCCGTGGCCGTCTCCTCTGCGCGCTGCGGCCGTGGCCGCTCGGTCCGCGCCGCTCGGGCGCCCGCCTAGCGATCCCGCTTGGGTCCGCCGCTCGCCGGGTCGCGGGTGGAGCGGACACCGAGCTTGAGCCTGCGCATGACGGCCTGCTTCTGCCGTTCCTTGTACCTGGCGTGGCTCGCCTCGCCGATCTCGTTCGCCGCCTCGGTCTCGCGGTCGATCAGCTGGAACTCGCAGAGGACGAAGATGATCGGCCCGAGCGCCCAGGCCGCGGGCGGCGCCATGTCGAGGATCTCGGCGGGGAGGCGCACCGGCAGATCGACGACGAAGTGGATCACGCGGTAGCTCCGATCGCTGAAGCTGTTGTCGCCTGCCGTCAGCCCGTCGTCGACGTCTGTCTGTAACGCGTCGAGCATCGGCTGAAGGAACGGCCGCGTCTCGCAGTAGCTCCGGAACCGCAGGATCGTGTTGGTGCTCTCGCCAGGCACGACGTAGTTGAACGGAAACAGCCGCTCGGACAGGTACAGGAGCACGGGCAGCAGATCGTCCACCGTGCGGCAGACGATGCGGAAGCGGAGCTTGTCGTAGATGGCCGCCGCGGTCGTGTCGGTCTTCGACAGGAGCTTCGTGTAGAGCGAGTCCTTGTTCTTCCGCCCGCCGATGAACTCGGTGATCGGGAAGCCCGCCGCGAGCATGCCGCCGATCACCCGGTACACCTTCTCCTCGACGAGGTGGAAGACGTCCTGGTCCGACATGGGGATCGAGAAGAGGAGCTCGCGCCCGGCCAGGTGATGGATGATGTGCATCGCCTTGAGGATCGTGCAGGCGCACAGCTGACGGTGGCCCTTGCCGGAGGCGAGCAGCAGGATCTCCTCGACTGAGGCGCGCGCGACCGGGCTCGGGATCGGGAACTCGAAATGGCGTCGCAGGTACGCGATCGCTTCGTTCTTGACGCTCTCGAGATGGGCGCGATCCCCGGGCTCGTCAGGGCGGAACTCCTGCGCCAGCAGGAGATCGCGCGCGGCCTGCTCACCCTGCAGGTTGAGCCTCCGCCAGTCGATGACCGATTCGCCGCGCAGGATGAGGTGCACGGACTCCAGGTCCATCAGCGTGAACTCTTCGAGCCGCTTGAGCCGGCCGACGGAGGCGTCGTGCGTCATGACCTCACGCTCCCCGAGCGTAAGCGCCAGCGCTGTCGCGCGCTCGGGAAACCCTCGCGTCGAGGTGCGGCAGGCGGCAGCTGGGCGAGAAAGTCAGGAGACAGGGGCGTTCGGCGGGGCGGGGCGAGAGCTCGGGGTGCGGCCGAGCGAGAGGGTCCCGAAGAAGATGCCGATCGTCAAAGCGACAACGGTGGCGTGGCCGAGATACGCGCCACTGCAACCAATGGCGGCGAACGGGGCGAGCGCAGCCAGATACCACGGGGTGATCCTCATCGGTTCTCCTTCTCCGCCTCCAGCGGCACTGTACAGGCCGCATGGTCGCTCCCTCCGGGGGGGCACCACGATGCACCACGGTCGTCCCAGTCAGAGCGTGTAAGTGGTTGTAGGATAAGGTGCCACGCCCTGCTTCCGCGGGCCAAGAAGTAGCGGTTTCGAGGGGAACGCATCAAGGGAATTCGTTCTCACATTCCATTCCCACACGAAACGCTGTCACTGGAAGCGACAAAATATCAATAATAACAGTTATTTGGATGTAAGGCTTAAGGTCTTGCATCAAGGGGCAGGTGCGGCTGGCTGGACGCGAGGTGGTACCTCAGGGACACGCGTCCAACTCACGGTGCCGCCTGGCTTGTCGGTTTCCGGGCGTCAACGGTCTCGTGCACAGGCCGACCGCGGTAGGTGCCCCGCCGTCCGGACGCGATTGCGCGCACGCTGCGAGGCCCGCCGAAGCGCGCTCTGCGGGGCTCGTGGAGCGTGTTCTAGGAGGCCCCGCAGAGCGCGCGGGGCCGTTCAATGCGCGAACAGCGTGATCCGGGATGCGTCTGCGAGCGTGACGGCCCGGCTCGTCACGTCGTGCCCATCCTTCCTGCCGACCGCGATCTGCACCTGGTAGAGGCCGTCCGGGAGCGACACCTTCGTGAGGACGGCCCGTGGCGCCGTCCCCTCGGCGAACTGCCACGAGCTGTCGATGACCGGCTCGGCGTTGTCCGGGCGGTCGCCTGAAGAAGAATCCGTCCACGTCACGTCAAGCCGCACGACCGTTGCCGCATCATCGAGCCGCAGCTCGACCTCCCGCTCCTTGGGCAGGTTCTTGAACAGGACGCTCCCGGCGAACAGCGCGCCCAGCACGAGGATCGCGGGAGCGAGACGCCTCAGCCACGGAGGCCGCGCCTCCGGTTCCGTCGGCCTCTCCTCCGGCGCCTCATCGAGATCGTGCTGCGGCGTCGAGCTCATCCGGCTTCAGCGCGCTCGGTTGGTGCGGACTCGCTTCACCAGGCCCTCGATCACCGGCTGCGGCAGGTCGAAGGCCGGCATCTTGTTCTTGCCCTTCCTGATCGTCTCGGCCATCTGCGCGTCGGTCACCCGCTCCTGCCACGCCGCGTCGGTGAGGTCCGGGGCGCGGACCATCGGACCTTGCGGACCATCGCCGCGACCGGCCCTGCCATGGCACGTGGAGCAGTTGCGCTGCCAGGCGAGCTCGATCAGCCCCGGATCGGTCTCATCCGACGCGATCGGCCGAGCGGCTACCTTGCCGCCCTGCCCCTCGCCGGGGTTCGGCGGATCGTGATCGGCCGGCGCCCACTGGCGGACGTCGCCCGGCCCGGAGTCGCAACCGAAGAGGCCGACCGAGAGGACGGTTATGGAAAGGAGGCGACCCAGGGCCCTGTCGTGACGTCTCCGCATGTCGTGGAGACGTACGGATAGTGAAGCTGGCGGGGGAGGCAAGAAAAGAAGGATCGCAAGGCGGCGTCAGCGCCCGGCCCGCGCGGAAAGCAGGGCGGCACCGGCGGCCGGCGCGCCCCGAAGGGCGCCGCGCGCCGGCCACCGGGGCTCCGCCGTCAGCCGTCAGCGCGAAGGGCGCGCCCCGATCGAGCGCGCCCGCGGCGACCGCGGTGCGCCGCCCGGAGCGCGCCCGGGCGGCGCGGCGTCACTTGCAGGCGTCGCCGGCGACCTTGCCGCCGCCATCCACCGGCTGCTTGTCGACGGCCTTGCCCTTGATGGCCGCGATGAAGAACCCGGTGCGGCGGTTCTGGGCCTTGCCCTCAGGCGTGTTGTTGTCGGCGACCGGCTTGGTCTCGCCGAACCCGACGGCGATGAGGCGCTTGCAGTCGTTGCCCTTCGCGACGAGCCAGCGAGCGACCGACATCGCGCGCTTCTCGGACAGCGTCTGGTTCGCGGCGTCCTCACCGTCCGAGTCCGTATGGCCCTCGATGCGGAGCAGGGTCACGTCCTCCCGCTGCTTCAGGAAGTCGTTGACGAGGTTGAGGACCTCGTCGCTCTCGGGCAGGAGCTTGTCGCTGTTCGTCTCGAAGACCACCGGGCCGGGGAGAGCGACCTCGTTGCCCTTGAGCTTGAACGACAGCTTGAAGCGCGGGCGGGGCTTCTTCTCCTCCTTCGGCTCGGGCTTCGGCTCCGGCGGGGGCGGGGGCGGCGGCGCAGCCGCCGGCTCCTTGCCGGAGCCGAACGAGGCGCTGGCCGTGCAACCCGCCGTCGCGGCGGCAGCGCCAATCATCATCACGGCGCACAGAACGGAAGCGACGTATCTACGCATGGACCTTGTTCTCCTCTGAGGGGCACGAGCCAGAGCTCGCGTCGGCGACCCGCCGGGCTGACGCCCTTGGACGGCAGCTCGCCATGAATCTTCATCGCCCTCGGTGATTGCGTGGTGGACGCTCGAAGCGATGCCGCCTTCTAGCGAAAAGTCAGGACGAACGAAACCAGGAAGAGGGCGCCTCGCGGCCCGCCCACCAGCGGGCGGACCGAGAGGGCGCGTCGGCAAGGCCTCCCTCGCCTGAGCGCACACCCTGGACGGGTGGGGTCGCTCCTTGAGACGCTCGCAGGGGGCGCGACGGCTCAAGCGCGAGCACGATCTTCGCGGGTGGCCGGAGCAGGCTGAACGTCGCAGGTTGTGTGGATCCGGCGGGTGCGGACGCCCGGGAGGTGCCCGCGGAGCCCAGGAGGAGGGCTCCATGCTGCGGCTGCCGATCGATGAGAGTCGCGCGGCGCTCAGCCTCCGTCTGTGGGCGCCGACTGGCACGGCACGCCGGCCGTCTCTGCGGGCGGCGCGACGTCGCCCAGCTGGACCGCTTTCGCCGTGAACCCGATGCCGATGGAGATGGCGTCGCACTCCTTGCTCGGGTCCTGGCTGCCATCCTTCATGATGTCCGAGGCGCGGCGCACCTGGTCGAGGATCGTCTCCAGCCCCGCGCCCTCGCAGAAACTCGGCTGTACAGCGCCGATGACGCCGCGCAGCTCCTCGACGAGGACAGCCGTCTCGAGCACGCCCGCGATGGTGCCTTTGACCACCGATTTGTGATCGGGCGCGAGATCCATCGCGATCCTCACGTTGCGAATCGTGAGGCCGATGATGGTGTCCGAGACCGTCAGGTTCAGCTTGAATGTGACCCGCGAATCCGGGCCCGACACCCACGTGTCGTCGACGACGTAACTGGCCGGGAACACGACCTTGGCGCTCTCGACGTCCTGAGCATTATCGAGGAGCTCCGGTACGACCGGCCACCGGTCGCTCCCATCCCAGGTGGGCGCCGTGCCCAGCGTTGCACCGCCGTAGAGCTTCGCGGTGAGGGGGTTGTAGGACGATGCCGCGCCGAGCCCGTCGACCTTGAAAATCACCGTGAAATCGCCGTTGCCGATGGCGTCGGAGGCCCTGGTCGACGGGTCGGTCAGGATGTTGGAGATGAGGCTGACGAGCTTGTTGCCAAAGGAGTTGTCGATCCCGTCGGCGCCATCCGGATAGACCTCCGAAGGGGCGGTGTCGTCGACAGGCTTGCAGAGGTCCTGTGATGCGGTGCTGGACACCTTGCCGTCGAGGTTGAAGCCGTACTGCTTCCAGCTGCCGGCCACCTTCTTCCCGTCGCGATCGGTGTCGCCCAGGAAGAGCCGGTCGATCGCGAACGCGACGCCCTCGCCATCCCCGGCCTGCTCCGGCCCCGGCGCGGGCGGCTGACCGAGGTCGACGTCTTGAACAGCAGGCGCCGCGGCTTCGGAGCCACATCCGGAAACGGACAGGAGCGCGGTCGCCAAATACACCGCGACGGCGATACGGGATTGACGCATCATCGACCTCACTTTCTGGAAACCCCACCCCAAATCAGGCAAGTGCTCTCAGACGGGCGCACATGCTAGCGCCGGCCTGCGCGGCTCATCAAGGGCGATCCCCGCTGCGCAATGCGCTATATGTGAGCCCGCCGGCAAGCGCTGGTGGATCATCCCGACGCCTCCCGATCTCGCTCTCCGTACCCTCTCCTCGATTACCGGTCTTTCCCGACTACCACCACGATGAGAAGCCACCTGGAAGCCCGCTGTGACCGCTGAGTTCATCCACCTCCACGTGCACTCGCAGTACTCGCTCCTCGACGGCTCGCTGCGCGTCAAGGACCTCGCCGCGCGCGCCAAATCGCTGGGAATGCGCGCCGTCGCCCTGACGGATCACGGGAACATGTTCGGGGCCATTCAGCACTACAAGGCCTGCAAGGACCAGGGCATCGGCGCGATCATCGGCTGCGAGGTGAACGTGGCCCGCAGCTGGGGCGCGGCCGCGGGGCAGATGTCGCGCTCGGGCGTGGACGAGACGCCCGTCGACCACCTCGTGCTGCTCGCCTCGTCCGAGGAGGGTTACAAGAACCTCGTCCGCATCGTCTCCAAGGGGCACGTCGATCCCGCGAGCGGGCTCGCGCCGAGCGTGCGGCTCGACACGGTGGCGCAGTACAGCGCGGGGCTCATCGGCTTGACCGGGTGCATGGGCGGCGTGGTCGCCCAGCGGATCCTCGAGCAGGGCGAGGACGAGGGGCGCGAGGCGCTCAGCCGGCTCAGGGACTGCTTCCAGCCCGGGAGCCTCTACGTCGAGCTGCAGGACCACGGGCTGGTCGAGCAGTCGGTGCTCAACGGCATCCTCGCGCGGGCGGCCGGCGATCTGGGGCTGCCGCTCGTCGCGACCAACGACGCGCACTTCGGCGCGCGCGAGGACGGCGAGGGGCAGCTCTACCTGTCGTGCATCGCGGCCAACCGCACGTTCGCGGAGGCGAGCGACGCGCACCACGGCAGCTTCGAGATGTTCCTCAAGCCCGCCGGCGAGATGATGCACCTCTTCCGCGACTACCCGCAGGCGGTGCGCTCGACGCTCGAGATCGCCGAGCGGTGCTCGACGCTGAAGCTCAAGCTCGGCAAGCCGATGCTCCCGACGTTCCCGCTGCCGAGCGGGTTCACGGACTCGGGGTCGTACTTCCGGCACGTGGCGCACGACGGCCTCACGAAGCGGCTCGCCCAGATCGCGCAGACGGGCCGGAAGGTGGACGAGGCGACCTACCGGGCGCGGCTCGACATCGAGCTCAACGTCATCGTTCAGATGGACTTCCCAGGCTACTTTCTCATCGTCTGGGACTTCATCAAGTATGCCAAGGACCACGGCATCCCGGTCGGGCCGGGCCGCGGATCGGGCGCGGGCTCGCTCGTCGCATACGCCATGGAGATCACCGATCTCGATCCGCTCCCGTACAACCTGCTGTTCGAGCGCTTCCTGAACCCGGAGCGCGTCAGCATGCCCGACTTCGACGTCGACTTCTGCATGGACAGGCGCGACGAGGTCATCTCCTACGTCACCAAGAAGTACAGCAAGGAGGCCGACAAGCCGTCCGTCGGGCAGATCGCGACGTTCCACGAGCTGAAGGCCCGGAGCGTCATCAAGGACGTCGCCCGGGCGATGGCGTTCCCCGCGAACGAGGCGCAGAAGATCGCGAGCCTCATCCCGCAGAAGAGCCCGGGGATCATGTACACGATCCCCGAGGCGCTCGAGATCGAGCCGAAGCTCAAGGCCCTCAAGGAGAGCGACCCCACGGTCGCGGAGCTCCTGAAGCAGGCGCAGAAGCTCGAGGGGCTGACGCGGCACGCAGGCATGCACGCCGCCGGCGTCGTGATCAGCGAGGGGCCGCTCTGGGATCACGTCCCCTGCTTCAAGAACGGCGAGCAGCTCGTCACCCAGTATTACAAGGACGACGCCGAGCTGGCCGGGCTCGTGAAGTTCGACTTCCTCGGGCTGAAGACGCTCACCGTCATCGACATCGCGGTGCGGCTCGTGAACGCGCGGCCGGACCTCGCGGGCAAGGAGGGCAAGCGCTTCGACGTGAACACGGTGCCCCTCGATGACACCGCCACCTACGCGCTCCTCCAGTCCGGTGAGACCACCGGCGTGTTCCAGCTCGAGTCGAGCGGCATGCAGCAGCTCTTCAAGGACCTCAAGCCGGACGCCTTCGAGGACATCGTCGCCGCCGTGGCGCTCTACCGGCCCGGGCCGCTCGGCACCGGCATGGTGAAGGACTTCGTCGACTGCAAGCACGGCCGCAAGCCGATCGAGAAGATGCACCCGCTCGTCGACGAGCTCCTCCAGCCGACGTACGGCGTCATCGTCTACCAGGAGCAGGTCATGCAGATCGCGCAGAAGCTCGCGGGCTACACGCTCGGCGGCGCCGATCTGCTCCGGCGCGCCATGGGCAAGAAGAAGCCCGAGGAGATGGCGAAGCAGAAGGCGACGTTCGTCGACGGCTCGCTCAAGAACGGGGTGAAGGCCGAGGACGCCGAGCGCATCTTCGGGCTCCTCGAGTACTTCGCGGGCTACGGCTTCAACAAGAGCCACTCGGCGGCGTACGCGCTGCTCACCTACCAGACGGCCTACCTCAAGGCGCACTACCCGGTCGAGTTCCTCTGCGCGCTGATGACGGCCGACCGCGACAAGATAGAGAAGGTCGTGCGGATCATCGCGGAGGGGCGCGCGTGGGGGGTCGAGATCCTGCCGCCCGAGATCAACGAGTCCAAGACCGACTTCACCGTCGTCTACAGCGCAAAGCCGGTGACGAACGGCAAGCGCGTGGCCGGCACCCGGCGCGGGGGCTCGCGGGTGAAGGACCCGTACGACCCGAAGATCCGCTTCGGAATGGGGGCGATCCGCGGCGTCGGCGAGTCGGCGCTCGAGGCGGTCCTCGAGGCGCGGGACGCGGGCGGCGCGTTCGGGGATCTGTTCGATTTCGCCGAGCGGGTCGATCCGCGGCGGGTCAACAAGGGAGTGTTCGAGGCGCTCGTGCAGTGCGGCGCGTTCGACGCGAGCCTCAACGCGCGGGGCATCTCGCGGGCTCGGGCGTTCGCCGCCATCGACAGGGCGCTCGAACGCTCGCGCTCCGCGAGCAAGGAGCGGAACAGCGCGCAGATCGGGCTGTTCGCGGCGGTCGCGTCCAAGAGCGAGGTGCGGCTGGACGATTACCCGATGACCGAGGACTGGGATCTGCGCGAGACCCTCTCGCGGGAGAAGCAGTCGCTCGGGTTCTACGTCTCGGGGCATCCGCTCGATCGATACGGCGTCGATCTGAACCGCTTCGACGTCACCGCGGTGAGCGCCCTGGCCGGCATGGATCCCTGGTCCAGGGTGCGCGTCGGCGGGATGGTCGAGGGCTACCGCGAGCGCATCTTCAAGGGCGGCGGCGGCAAGATCGCGTTCTTCGTGCTCGAGGACACGACGGGCCGGGTCGAGGTCAAGGTGCGCGAGAAGCAGATCGAGTCGTACGCGGATCTCCTGAACCGCGGGGAGCCGGTCCTGATCTCGGGGAAGGTCAGCTTCCCGATGGTAGACGAGGGGGCCGAGGAGGCCGAGGCCGCGCCGCGCGAGCCGACCCTCCTGCTCGACGAGGTGCAGCCGCTCGCCGACGCCATCCTCGCGCAGACGCGCAGCGTGGCGATCACGTTGAAGTCGCGCAGCGCCAGGCGTGAACACATCGATCGGCTCGGCGCGCTCCTGCGGGCGAGCCCCGGGGTGTGCCCGGTGCAGCTCGTGATCCAGCTCGACGACGGGGCAGAGGCGGTGCTGTCGCTGGGGCGCGATCTCCGCGTCGAGCCGAACGACGCCATGCTCGGGCGGCTCGAGAAGCTGTTCGGCGAGAAGGTGGCCGAGCTCAGGTAGCCGGATCGCCCGCGCCGGCGTGCTCGGCGGCCCGCACGAGGGTGCCGAGCTTCGCCTCCGCGTCGCCGCGGTCGCCCTGGTGCTTGAGCAGGACGCCGAGGGTGTCGCGGGCGATCTCCGGCGTCACCGCGTGCTTGCCGAGCAGGAGCAGCGCGCGGGCCCAGTCGATCGTCTCGCTGATGGCGGGAGACTTCCGCAGATCCATGGCCCGCAGGGCGCCGACGAACGCCACGATCTGCGCGGCCAGGCGGGGCTCGATCCCCGGGAGGGCGACCTTCAGGATGGCGACCTCTCGCGACGGCGGCGGGTAGTCCAGGAACGCGTGCAGGCACCGGCGGCGCAGCGCCTCGGTCATCTCGCGCGTCGCGTTCGTCGTCAGCAGCACGAGCGGCGGGTGCGCGGCGCGGATCGTGCCGAGCTCCGGGATCGTGACCTGCATGTCGGAGAGCACCTCGAGCAAGAACGCCTCGAACTCCGGGTCCGCACGATCGACCTCGTCGATGAGCAAGACGACCGGGGCGGCGCTCCGCAGCGCCGCGAGGAGCGGGCGCGCGATCAGGAAGTGCTCGCTGAAGAACGACGCCTCGCTCCCCGCGATCGCGCGCGCGGCGGCGGCGAGGCTCGCCGCGCCGGCGATCTCCTTCGCGACGGCGTCGCGAAGGAGCTGCGTGTAGAGCATCTGCTTCGCGTAGTCCCACTCGTACAGCGCCTTCGCCTCGTCGAGGCCCTCGTAGCACTGGAGCCGGATGATCCCGCGGCCGAGCGCCTCGGCGGCGGCGCGGGCGAGATCGGTCTTGCCGACGCCCGCCGGCCCCTCGAGCAGGAGCGGCCGCTCCATCCGGAGGGCGAGCCAGAGCGCGAGCGAGGTCGCCGGATCGGAGATGTAGCGGGCCGCCGAGAGGCGGGCGTCGAGCTCGCCCGCGGTGGCCGGGGCGTCGTCGCGGGCGCTCCGTTCTTCGAGCGCGCCGCCGTCGTGATCCGGGGGAGGCGTCACGGCGGGACGGTAGCACGCCGCCCGACGGACGCGCGCCGCGCGGCGCGCCAGAGGCCGCTAGCCTTCTCCGCGCAGCTCCGCGAGGATCTCGGAGGCCAGCAGATCGAGGCGCGGCGCCGCGCGATCGGGGCAGGGGAGATCGGCCTCGCCGCGGAGCGGGCACAGCTCGCAGCGGCGTCGATCCATGATGAGGCCCGCCCGCATGCCCGCGGCGCGCGCGGCCGCCACGTCGCTCGGCGAGTCGCCGATCATCCAGCTCGCCGAGACGTCGAGATCGAGATCGCGCGCGAGCGCCGTGAGCATGCCTGGCTGAGGCTTCCTGCAATCGCACGGCCCGATGAGCGTCGGATCGCCGCCAGGCCCGCCCTCGGGGTGGTGCGGGCACACCGCGAGCGCCGCGATCGCGACGCCGGCCTCGCGGAGCCGATCGAGGAGCGCGCGGTTCGTGCGCTCGATCGCCCCCCAGGGGACCTGGCCCTTCGCCGCGCCCGGCTGGTTGGTCGCGATCGCGAGCAAGTAGCCGGCGTCCGCGAGGCGCCGCAGGCCCTCGAGCGCGCCGGGGAGGACGCGGATCTGATCGGGGTGAAACGCCGTCACGACGACGCCGAGCTCGGGATCGCGCACCACGTCGATGAGCGTGCCGTCGCGGTCGAGGAGGATCCCGCGCCTCGCCACGCGGCGCTCAGCTCTCTGCCACGAGCTGGAGGAGCCGCTCGCAGATGAGGTGGTGGTAGACCTCGTGGAGGCCCTCGACGTGCGGCGTCGACGTGTAGCCCGCCCGCGTCCTTGGCACGATCACGCTGGCGTCGGCCATCTGGCGCAGGGCGCCGCCGTCGTAGCCGACGAGCGCGACCACCTTGGCCCCCGCCTTCTTCGCGAAATCCGCGGCGGCGACGAGGTTCTGCGACCACGGGCCGGCGCGATCGGCGCCCGAGCCGCCGTGCACGCTCAGGCACACGAGCACGTCGCCGGCGACGATGCGGCCGTCGAGCTGCTCGAGGAAGATCCGGTTGAAGCCGACGTCGTTGGTGAGGGCGCTGAGGAGGGCCGCGTTGTCGCAGAGCGAGGTGCACTTGAAGCGCCGCTTGCCCTCGACCCACGTGAACTTGGCGATGTCGCAGGCGAGGTGGCTCGCGTTGGCCGCCGAGCCGCCGTTGCCGCACGTGTAGATGGTGCGATCGCTCCGGTACGCATCGAACAGGATCTCGATGACGCGAGCCATGTCCTCGGGGCTCGTCGCGAGGGCGATCTCGGACGTCTCGCGGAGGTACTTTTCGACGAAGTCGTGCGTGCTCTGAGGCATGGCCGATTTATAGCCAGAGTCCCGTTGAAATGCCCAGCGGGAGGGGCGCGCTCGCGCGCCCGCTCACGATCGGTGCAGGTTCGCGACGATGCGCGCGCCGTCGAGATCGAAGCGGAAGCGCAGCACCCGCAGGCCCTTCGCGGCGAGCGCCTCCAGCACCCGGCGCCGCTCCGCCGGGCGGACGTAGAACATGAAGAAGCCGCCGCCGCCGGCCCCCATCAGCTTGCCGCCGAGCGCCCCCGCTCCCCGAGCGATCTCGTAGATCTCGTCGAGGACCTCGTCGGTCATCTTGGACGCGAGCTTACGCTTCTGGGTCCAATGGGCGTGGAGGAGATCGCCGTAGTCGTCGAGCCTGCCCGTGACGAGGATGCGGTGCACGTCGCGGCCGATCTCCTTGATGCGGTGCATCCGCTCGATCACCTCGGGCTCGAGGTCTTGCAGCCGCCGGCCCTGCTCCGAGAGCACGACTCTGGCCGGCCTCTCGACGCCGCTCCACACGATGAGCAGGTTGCTCTCGAGCTCGTCCAGCACCTCGTCGCGGACCGGGACGGGCTCGACGTGCACCGAGCCGTCCGGAGAGAACGTGAACGCCGTGACGTTTCCGTACGCGGCGATGTACTGGTCCTGCTTGCCGATCGGCTCTCCGAGGCGCTCGATCTCGATGGAGCAGGCCTCGCGAGCGAGCTGCTCGGACGACACGAAGTCGCGCTTGTACGTGTGCAGGGCGTTGAGGAGCGCGACCGTGAACGAGCTCGACGAGCCGAGGCCCGAGTTCGCGGGGAGATCGGCGACGCTCGTGAGCTCGATCGAGTGCTCGATTCCCAGCATCCGGAGCGCTTCCCGGAAGATCGGGTGCTCGATCGCGTCGACCGAGGGGACGATCTCGGTCTTGGAGTAAGCGAGGCGGATGTCGCGGTGGAAGCGCTTGTTGGCCGTCACGTAGATGTACTTGTCGATGGCGGCCGACACGAGGTAGCCGCCGAAGCGGCCGGAGTAGGCGGGCAGATCGGTCCCGCCGCCGCCGAGGGAGAAGCGGACCGGGGCGCGGGAGACGATCATCCCTGCTCCTTCGCCGCGGGCGCGGTCGCGAGGGCGGCCTCGAGATCGCGGAGCCCCTGCTCGGAGCCGATCTCGTAGAAGCGCTCCGCGACCGCGAAGGCCCGGAGGCGGCCGCGCGACGCGAGGTCGCGCTGCACCACCTCGAAGCCGATCGGCGTGTCCGCTGGCAGCGCCTCGATGACCTCGCGGCGGAGCGCGGTCGCGCCGTAATCGATGTGGTCGAGGGCAGGGTCGGGCGGGGCGTCCGCGCGCCGCTTCTCGTAACGCAGCACCAGATCGCCCGAAACCGAGGTGTTCGACGCGTCGAACCGGCCCTCGTTCCGGTACACGGCCATCGTGCCGAGCGCGCCGAGGTGCATGCAGAGGTCCCGAAGCGGGGCAAGGTAGTTGAAGGGGAGATAGGAGTCGCCGTAGGTCATGAGGAACACGGGAGCCAGGTGGGGCAACGCGCGGCGCAACGCGCCAGCCGTGCCCAGGAGATCGGGGCCGTCGTCGGCGTAATGGAGCGACAGGCCCGCGAACCGGTCGCCCATCGCTCCTCGAACGGCGTCGCCGAGGTGACCTACACAGAGGACGACGTCGCCGAAGCCCGCGGCGGCGAGCCGCTCGAGCAGCCACGCCCCGAACGGCCGTCCGGCCACGGGGAGAAGGAATTTCGGGGTGCGCTCCGTCCGCGGGCGCATCCGGGTGCCGAGCCCGCCGGCGAGGATGATGGCTTGAGGAGGCGAGTCGCCAGCGTGCACGAGGAGGACCTACCACAGACGACGGCTGCGTTCTGGGCGCCTCCAGCGCTTCAGCAGGCGGCCCGGAGAAAAACGGCGCCACAAACTGTACGGCCGTTCAGGCGCCGGTTACGGTGCGCGCCATGACCAACAAGGACCTCGCTCCGCATCTTCTCCGGACGCTGGTTGCCCTCCAGAGCGAGGGCAAAACGGTGACCCTCGACACATTGACCACGGCCCTTCAGGTGCGTCGGACCGACGTCCGCCGGGCGCTCACCGCCTTGCACCGCGAGGGCTATCTCGACGTCCTCCGCATGCGGCTGACGTTCCGCGGGCTCGCCCTCGGCGCGGCCTTTGCGGCGGCGCAGCTCCGCCCGCTGCGCCGCGCGTCGCTCCGCGCGGTCAAGGCTGCTTGAGCACTCCCGCAGGACCTCCCCCCGGTGCGGCCGCGAGCGGCGAGTCGACCTCTGCCCGAGCGTGAGGCCCACGCGTGCGGACGGAGGGGCCCGACATGATCTGTCGATGCGTTTCAGATCTTGCCAGCATTTCATTTGATAGAGCGGCAAATTCACAGCGGACGCGCGCCGCCCCAAGCCAGGGATCCGGACCCCGGTCGCGAGCGCCGACAGGTGCAGGAACGCCTGGTTTCTCCGGCCTGTGCGGGCCACTGTGCGTGGAAGACGTTGACATTCCGGGGGATTCATGAGACGGCGGCTGCGTGATATCCGATGTCGAGATCGAGAATGAGATTCGTGCTTCCGTGGCCAAGTTCCTGGAGGGCATGAGAGCGGTGGTCCGTAAGGACGTTCTCCGGACCGCTGCGCGGTACCTGGAAGTCGACATCAGCGCCGCCGGGATATCGACCGCGCCGGCCGCGACTCTCGCCAAGCCGGTCCGCAAGGCCGAGCGCGCTCCGGCGCCGAGCCGCCCGGCCGCGCCTGTCCGCAGCGCCCCGTCGCAAAAGGCCCCGAAGCGCGTTGCACCGCGCAAGAAGGCGCCCGCGGCCGCGTCGCGGACTACCGGAAGCGCCTCGCGCGCAGCGGTCGCGCCGACGAAGACGAAGGCGCGCGCCGGACGAACCCCGGCGCCCGCCGTCGCGGCGCCTGGGAAAGCGGCCGAGCAAGCGGTCCCGGCGAGCCCCGCGAGCCTGGCGAGCCCGTCCGGAAGCTCCGCGGACGAGATCGCCGAGGCGCTGCTCGCCCACGTGGAGATCGAGCCAGGGCAGGGGATCGACGACCTTGCGTTGGCGATGGGAACCCCTGCAGCGGAGCTCCAGGAGCCGCTCAAAAAGCTTCTCGAGGAGAACAAAATCACCGAGGAGCTGCGTCAAGGCCAGGCGTCGTACTACCCCGCCTGAACGACATCGGTGAGCCGGGCACGAGCATTGCTTGGCACCGGCCGCATGTTGGCTGGTACCGGCTGCAGGCTGTGCGGTCTGCGCTGGTGCGGGCTGGGAAGCGGGCGCGGGGCGGCCGACGCCCTGCGTGATTCGGGGCATCACCGAGCGAGCCCTGCTGGAGCCGTCTGGCCGGAACTTAGCGTCTTCAGCGTGACAGCTGGCGAACCCGGCGATGCCGTCGCCGCGCCCTCGACGCGGACCCGGGGCCCCGGTACCCTGCCGGTCCAGGCTCTTCTCGGATGACTCCCGCGCACGAACAGATTCTCAACGTCCTGCTTGGCTATCTCTCGGCGATGAACGCCGAGGGAGTCCTGCTGCGGGCCATGCGGGAGGCGGAGATCCAACCGGAGGAGTTCTCGCTCGACGACCTCCCCGACATCCTTCCGAGCATCGAGCGCCGAGCCCGCCTCTATGTCGATCCGGCGCGGCTCGGTCGGCTCAGATCGGAAATTTCGTCGATCGGCGGCGACCGCCCCTCGCGGCGCTCGAAGGTCATGATGATCAACGTCGAGGCGGACATCAGCGAGGCGCGCCTGAGCGCGAAGGCCGTTTGCGACGCGGCCGGCGCGAAGAGCTTCACGTCGCACAAGGTCGCGACCATCGTCAGCGAGCTCGCGCGAAATATCGTCCATTATACCCCAGGCGGGACGATCGAGCTCGCGGTGCAGCGCGATAGCCCGGTCCGCTTCCTCATCGTCGCCGTGGACGAGGGCGGCGGCATCCAGAACCTGCAGGAGATCCTCGCGGGGCGCTACAAGAGCAAGACGGGTATGGGCCGCGGCATCATCGGGGTCAAGCGGCTGGCTGATCGCTTCCACATCGACTCGGGGCCGAAGGGCACGCGGGTGGAGATCGAGGTCCACCTGTGAAGCTCTCGGTGGAGTACACGATCCTCCCCAAGGACGGAGAGCTCGTGAGCGGCGACGCCGCGTTCGTGCGGGCCGGGGAGGACGGCGTGCTCTTCGCGGTCATCGACGCCCTGGGCCACGGCGAGCACGCGGCGGCCGCGGCGAACGTCGCGCTCAAGGCGCTCGCCGACGCGCCGAGCGGCGAGGATGTCCGCGCCCTCATCGATCGCCTCCACGTGCGGCTCCGCGGCACCCGCGGGGCCGCCGGGATGATCTGCCGCTTCCGGGAGGGGCGGCTCCAGGGCTGTGGCATCGGCAATGTCGAGCTGATGTCGCAGGGCACACGCGTGCAGTGGCTCCAGAGCCCGGGCATCCTCGGCGCGTCGCTCAGCAAGGTTCGGATCTTCGACGCGCAGCTCGCGCGGGGCGACCGGCTCGTCGTGTTCTCCGACGGGGTCTCCCCTCGCTTCGATCTCTCGCTGTTTCGTGGGATGAAGGCCGCCGATGCCTGCCGCGCCCTCATGAGCCGACACCGGCGCTCGCACGACGATTCAACGGTCTTGATCGCCGACATCGAACCTTAGGATGACCATGGAGCTCAAGCGCCTTCCCATCATCAACCTGTGGGACCGGATCCTGGTGCCCATCCAGGGGGACGTGACCGACGACCTCGCGGAGCAGTTGAACACGGAGGTGCTGCGGGCCATTCACGAGAGCGGCGCGAAGGGGCTTGTCATCGATCTCACGGCCGTCTGGATCATGGATAGCCACCTGTGCGCCGTGCTCTCCAACCTGGCCTCCGCCGCGCGGCTCATGGGCACGCCGACCATCCTGTCGGGGCTGAGCCCCGAGATCGCGATGACGCTCCAGGCCATGGGGGTCGAGCTCGAGGCCGTGAAGACGGCGCTGACGCTCGAGCAGGCGCTCACGATGCTCGGGCTCGAGGTGCGCCGAGCCGAGGCGCGCGACGAGGACGACGAGGACGACGACGACGACCTGTTCGACGACGAGGACGACGAGGACGACGAGGACGACGGGTGGGAGGCGGACGACCGGGGCGACTCTCGCCGATCCCCGACGAACGGGCGGTCACCTCGGCCTACCGTGAGCACCGATCGGCGGCAGAGCGCGAAGAGCCGACTCAGCAGGCGCCGCTGAGGTCGCGCGGGCGCGCAGAAAACGCAGCGAACGCAGCGAACGTAGAAGACGGCGACATCGACACGCCGGACGCACCCTCCTGACAGCCGGGTGACGGCGATGGTCCGGGTGGGCAACGCCGTTGGTCCCTGGTATGCCTCACGACCGCTCTCCGGGCGATCACCATGGACAAGCTGGATTGCCTCACCGCCCCGCCGCCCAAGCAGCGGGGGATCTTCTGCAACCGGACGCTGAATCTCCGTTCGATCAAGGCGATCGGATACGACATGGATTACACGCTGATCCACTACCGGGTGGAGGCGTGGGAGCGTCGGGCCTATGAGCACCTCCGGCACCTCCTGGAGAGCGAAGGCTGGCCGGTCGGTGACCTGACGTTCGAGCCGGACCTCGTGATCCGAGGGCTCATCCTGGACACCGAGCTCGGCAATCTGCTCAAGGTGAATCGGTTCGGCTACGTCAAGCGGGCCTACCATGGCACGAAGCCGATCGACTTCGACACCCAGCGCGCGACCTACGCGCGGACGATCGTCGATCTCTCGGACGGGCGCTACGTCTTCCTGAACACGCTCTTCTCGCTCTCGGAGGGGTGCATGTACGCCAAGCTGGTCGATCTGCTCGATCAGCGCCGGCTGCCGGAGGTGCTCGGCTACAGCGATCTCTACCGCCGCGTGAAGGATCGCCTCGACGCGACGCACATGGAGGGGCAGCTGAAGGCCGAGATCATCGGGGATCCGGAGCGGTTCGTGCTGCTCGATCCGGAGACGCCGCTCACGCTGCTCGACCAGCGGGAGGCGGGGAAGAAGCTCGTCCTGATCACGAACTCGGAGTGGGTCTACACGCACGCGATGATGAGCTACGCGTTCGACCGCTTCCTGCCGGGCGGCATGACGTGGCGCGACCTGTTCGACGTGGTCATCGTCTCCGCGCGGAAGCCGGAGTTCTTCTCGAGCCGCAGCCCGCTCTTCGAGGTGGTCACGGAGGACGGCCTCCTGCGCCCGGCCGGCCGGCTGCGTGTGGGCGGGCGCTACCTCGGCGGCAACGCTGCGCTCGTCGAGCACCACCTCGGGCTGTCCGGGGACGAGATCCTCTATATCGGCGATCACATCTATGGAGATGTGCACGTGTCGAAGAGCGCCCTGCGGTGGCGTACGGCGCTCATCATCCGGGAGCTCGAGGAAGAGATCCGCGCGATCGAGGAGGCGCGCGGGGCCGAGGCGCGCCTCGATCTCTGGATGCGGGAGAAGGAGGACGCGGAGCGCGTTTATGCCAGGCTGCGCCTCGAGCTCCAGCGGATGCGCGCCGGCTACGGGCCGGTCGCCGGGGCGACGGAGGGCGAGATCCAGGCGAAGATGAACGAGCTCAAGGCGAGCCTCGCGGCGCTCGACGCGCGGATCGCGCCGCTCGCGAAGGCGTCGGCGGAGACGTTGAACCCGAGGTGGGGGCTGCTCCTCCGCACGGGCAACGACAAGAGCCATCTGGCCCGGCAGATCGAGCGCTCGGCGGACATCTATACGTCCCGCGTCTCCAATTTTCTCCTGGCGACGCCCCACGTGCTGCTCCGCTCCCACCGCGGGAGCCTGCCGCACGATCCCATGGGTGCGCCGCCGGGCGCCGAGCGGCACAACGGCGAGCCCGCCCCGGTCGACGACGCGACGCCCGTCGGCATGTAGGCGCCGCCGCCGGCAGGTCGCGCGGCGGCCTCAGGCTGCGAGCCGCTGCGCGGCGCTGTCGAGGATGTCGAGGCACCCCGCCAGGCTGTCGCAGAAGAGCAGCTCGCGCCGGAGGGCCGACGCGCCGGGGAGGCCGCGGAGATAGCCGGTGAGGTGACGGCGGGTCACGCGCACGCCGTGCGGCTCGCCGCGCGCCTCGGTGTTCGCGATGAGGTGCGCGCGGCACAGGGCGAGCCGCTCCTCGGTCGTCGGCGGCGGGAGGTGCACGCCGTCGTCGAGGAGGGCGCGGGCCTCGCGGAAGATCCAGGGGTGGTCGATGGCGGCGCGGCCGACCATCACGCCGGCGCAGCCCGTCTCGCGGAGGGCGCGGGCCGCGTCGTCGGCGGTCTTGATATCGCCGTTCACCACGACAGGGATGGACACGACCTCGCGCGCCCGTGCGGCCCAGCTCCAGTCGGCAGCGCCGCTGTGCCCCATCTGGGCCGTGCGGCAGTGGATCGTGAGCGCGGCGACGCCGGCGTCCTCGAGGCGGCGCGCCAGGTCGACGATCGGCATGTGGGACTCCGGTCCCCAGCCGATGCGCGTCTTCACGGTGACCGGGAGCGCGACCGAGCGCGTCACGAGGCGGGCCATCGCCACCATCGCCTCCGGATCACGCAGCCAGCCCGCGCCTGCGCCGCGGCCGGCGATCTTCGGCACCCAGCAGCCGCAGTTGATATCGAGGAACGCCGGTCCGGCCTGCTCGGCGACCAGCGCGGCCTCGGCGAGGCGCTCCGGGTTGGCGCCGTAGATCTGGATCGCCGTCGGCTGATCGCCGTCGGCCAGGGCGAGCTTGCGCCGCGCGGTCTTGCAGCCGCGCAGCAGCCCCTCGACGTTGACGAACTCCGTCACGCACAGCTCGGCGCCGAGCTCCCGGCCGATGCGGCGGAACACCGCGTCGGTCACGTCCTCCATGGGCGCGAGGACGACGGGGCGGCTTGCGAACAGCCGGCGAAAGCTTTCGGGCGAGAGCGGCACGGTGGCGAGCTTTCAAGCATGGATCCGGCCGGTTGACCAGGGCGACCGCCGTAGGCCGAGGCACAAGGGCCCGCTGAGCTCGAGCCCGCGGCGTCGCGCGGCGAGCGGCGCCGCGGCGGCTGACCGGCGCCGCCGTCCAGCGGCCGAGGCGCGAGCCGAGCCCCGCGCCCGGGGGTCACCCCGCCGGGCCCAGCGCCCCGTCGCGCGGCGCCGCCGAGGCCCGGCGAGGATTCATGACGTCGCGGGCGTTGGTGCGCGCGGCGCACGAACACGGCATGTGAGGCGGCGAACGGTCAACTTGGTATGACATCCTGGGTGGGAGGCCGCGGGCGGCGCAGCCCGGCATCGTTGCCGAGGAAACCGGTCGCATGAGAAGACAACAACGCTCGCTTGACGTTCGGCGTGGCTCTGGCGACCCTCGAGACGCCCATGAAGCGTGCGCTGGTCAGAGAGGCTCTCCGCGATGAGCGCTCGGCCGCGGCGCGCGCGCTCAGGGAGCGCGAGACTCGCCCGCTCGGCACGCGGCGCACCTCGCCGGGCGTCCACGACACGGAGAGCGTCCGTCGCGCGGTCCGCCGCGCTTTCCGGGTCGCGCTCTGGATATGGCCCGCGTTCACGCTCGTCGACATGTTCATGGCGACGGTGCTGTACCCCGCTGCGCCGGTGTGGCGCTGCATCGTCCTGCGCGTCGTCGAGCAGGCGCTCTCCTTCGCCGTCTACCGGCTCTCGGGGCGCCCGTCGCTCTCGGGGCGCGTCGTGCTCCTCGGGTACGAGGCCACGTTCCTCACCGCCGCGATCTTCATCTCGCTGATGGCGCTCGATTTCGGCGGCCTGACGAGCGCGTACATGCACGGGCTCTCCATCGTCGTGCTGCTCCGCACGGCGCTCGTCCCCGCGCCGTTCAGCAAGGCGTTCCTCGCCTCCGCGCCGATGTTCCTCGCCTTCCCGACGACGATGGGCATCGCCGCGATCTTCTCCCCGTCGATCCGGGCGGCGTGGATCGATCCGACGACGCTGCTGACGGCCGCGAGCCATTACATCTTCGTCCCCGCGTCGGGGGTGATCGGGGCGCTGTCGAGCCACGTCGTCTGGGCCGCGCAGCAGCAGGTGTATCAGGCGCGCAAGCTGGGCAGGTACCGGCTCGAGGCGCCGATCGGCAAAGGGGGGATGAGCGAGGTCTGGCTCGCCTGGGACGAGACGCTCCACCGCGACGTCGCCCTCAAGCTGCTGAGGACGCGGGACGCGCCGGATCCGGCGGTGCCGAAGCGCTTCGAGCAAGAGGCGCACGCGGCGAGCAAGCTCAGCGATCCGCACACCATCCGGATCTTCGACTTCGGCGCGAGCGACGACGGCATCTACTACATCGCCATGGAGCACCTGCGCGGCGCCGATCTCGCCGCGATCGTGCGCAGCTACGGCCCCATGCCCGTGGCGCGCGCCCTGCGCTTCGCGATGCAGGCCTGCCGCTCGCTCATCGAGGCGCACGAGGCCGGGATCATCCACCGGGACATCAAGCCGCAGAACCTCTTCGTCACCCGCGTGGGCGACGATCACGACTTCCTCAAGCTGCTCGACTTCGGCGTCGCGCGGATGGTCGAGGGCGGCCAGGACGCCGAGCTGACGAACAGCGGCATGCTCTGTGGGACGCCCGCCTATATGGCACCGGAGGTGTGTCGTGGTGATCGCGCGGACGCGCGCAGCGACATCTACTCGCTCGGCGGAACGCTCTACTTTCTGCTCACCGGGGAGCTGCCGTTCGAGGGGTCGTCGTCGGGGCAGCTCTTCGCCGCGCACATGACCAAGGCGCCCCTCGCGCCGTCGGTGCGGCGCGGTCCGACCGTCCCTCGCGCGGTCGACCGCCTCGTCCTGCGGTGCCTCGCGAAGGATCCGCGCCACCGTTTCCAGAGCGCACGCGCGCTGTTCGACGCGCTCCTCCCGCTGCTCGACGAGTCTGCGTGGACCGCGGCCGATGCGGAGCGCTTCTGGGTGACCGAGCGCGCGGAGAAGCTCGGCCGCCCGGAAGCGCCGCCCGAGCGCCCCGTCGTGACGCGGGGGGGCTCGACGCGGACCGCCTCCGCTCGATAGAGCCAGCGCCCCGTCCGGGTGAATTGATCGGGCTCCGGCCGCTCCGATTCGCCATGGTTTATCGTGGCATTGTCCCGATCTCGGTGAGGAGGACAGCTGTCGACTTTGATTGCCGAGTGGAACCCGGACGATGATGCGTTTTGCGAGAAGACAGGGAAGCGAATCGCCCCCGCGGTCATGGACTTCTTCGTTTTCTATCTCACCTGCATGGGCCTCACGTGGTGGTGCTACATGAGGACCCGCCTCCTCGTCCGCCGCATCCCGAGCCTCGCCGAGGCCGACGCCTGATCCAGCGGTGCCCCGGACCGCTCGCCAACCCGTGCGGGCGATCCTGGGGCGCCGCAGTGGCGGTCGAGGCTCCCTCCGCGGCCGCGTGAGGGAGCCTCGACCCGTCGGGGGCCCGTCGCTTCATCACCCACCCGCAACCCCTTGACGGCGCCCTGCCGGGGCGAGGACCGAGCCCCGGTGGCGCCTGCCAAGGGCGCAAAGCGGGCGTCAGCCGGGCTCCCTGTCAAGCGGGTAGCCGTGAGAGCGAGCGCGCCGTCCTACCAGCCCCAGCCGCCCCAGCCGCCGCAGCCGCCGCAGCCGCCGCCCCAGCCGCCCCAGCCGCCCCAGCCGCCCCAGCCGCCGCCCCAGCCGCCCCACCAGGGCCGGAAGCCCCAGCCGCCGCCCCAGCCGCCCCACCAGGGCCGGAAGCCCCAGCCGCCGCCCCAGCCGCCCCACCAGCGCGCTGCATCGGGCGTCTCGCTGACGCCCTCCTCGCTCGTCGGGCACGGCGAGCAGGGGTCCACGGCGGCGACATCCGCCGCGCCGGGGGCCGGCGCGCTGGCGCTTGCTGCGCTGGGGTCCGCCGCTCTCTCGTCCATCGCCGGATTCGCGCTCGACTCCTGATCAGCGGAGTCCGTCTCTTCGGCCTGGAACGCCTGCTTCGCCTCGTCGGTCTCGCTCATCACATCGTCGGTGGGCGCGTCCGACGCCGTCGCCTCGGCCATACAACCGGCCGCGGAGAGGGCCGTCGAGAGGGCGATGAGCGATGCGAACTTCGTCAATTGGCTCATGTTCCCGTTCTCCTGTGCACATCAATCCATGTCGAATGGAGTCATTGCTCGTCATGGAGACGAGCTTTGACACGCGGGGACTTGAGTTCCCCCGCCGCGCGATCATGTGTGGTGTTCGGGAGGTGATGTCGATTACCTCAGAAAGGACACCTGAGACACCATGGACGCTTTCTGCAAGGCCGTGGGCGCGCGGAGAGGGAAGCGTCGAGCGCTCCTTCCGCGAGGGCTCGAGACGCGGCCGCGCGGCGCTCACCGGCCCCTCGATGTCCTCCGGTGGCGTCGCGCGCTCTTCGCAGATCTCCCGCGTAACGCGCGGGCGTCATCGCGCTGGGTGACCAGCGCAGAGGAGCGTGAGCGCGCCGGACTGCGACGCTAGCGAGGACCGGGCGCGGGAAGGCCCATCCTTATGAGGCTGCCGCGGTGGTGTCCTGAAATGCGAACAGAGCCCGTCCACGACACATAAAGTCCCGTCCTGGTCGATGAACGGGTGCGCGCATGAAGTCCCGTCCTGGTCGATGAACGGGTGCGAAGAGCGATGGATTCGAGCGAGAAACGCGGTGGGCTGGAGCGTGGGAGTGACGCGTCGGAGCGGAGCCCGCGAAGGGGCCTTGTGCTCACGCGTCGATGGCCTTTGAGGGAAGGGGGTCGAGACGGGCGCGATCGCGTCGTCGACGCGCGCGGCGAGCCCTGGCAAGGGCTCGCCCTAGAGAGGGAGCGCTCAGCCCGCGAGCTTGGCGCGGACCGCCTCGCCCATCCCCCGGGTCGACAGCTTGCCGCCGAGGTCCGCCGTCCGCGCGCCGCCCGCGATGGCCTGCGCCACGGCGCGCTCGAGCACGGCCGCCTCCTTGTCGAGCCGCAGCGAGTGCCGGAGCAGCATCGCGGCGCTCAGGATCGTCCCGATCGGGTTGGCGATCCCCTTGCCGGCGATGTCGGGCGCAGAGCCGTGGATCGGCTCGTAGACCCCGCACGTCCCGTCGCCCAGCGACGCGCTCGGACAGAGCCCGAGCGAGCCGGCCAGCACGGCGGCCTCGTCGGTCAGGATGTCGCCGAACATGTTCTCGGTGACGATGACGTCGAACGCAGCGGCCGCGGTGATGAGCCGCATCGCGCACGAGTCGACGAGCTGGTGCTCGATGCGGATCTCCGGATGTCGGGCGGCGACCTCGGTCGCCACCGTCCGCCACAGCCGCGACGACTCGAGGACGTTCGCCTTGTCGACGGACGTGACGAGGCGCCTGCGCGGCGCCGCGAGGCGGAAGGCGAGCTCGACGACGCGCTCGATCTCCACGTCCGTGTACTCGAGCGTGTCGACCGCGCGCCGGCGCCCGTTGACCTCCTCGCGGAGGCGCGGCTTGCCGAAGTAGAGCCCGCCCGTCAGCTCCCGGACGACAAGGATGTCGACGTCCGCGAGCCGCTCCGCCTTGAGCGGGGAGGCCTGGATGAGCTCCGGGAACAGGCGGATCGGCCGCAGGTTGGCGTAGAGGCCGAGCCCCTGGCGCAGGGCGAGCAGCCCCTGCTCGGGGCGGACGCTCGCGCCCGGGTTGTCCCACTTCGGGCCGCCGACGGCGCCGAGCAGCACGGCGTCCGCCGCGCGGCACGCGTCGAGCGTCTCCTGCGTCAGCGCCGTGCCGGTCGCGTCGATGGCGCACCCGCCGATGAGGTGCTCCGAGTAGCTGAAGCTGTGGCCGAACTGGGCGGCGACAGCATCGAGGGTGGCGCGGGTTTCGGCGACCACTTCGACGCCGATGCCGTCGCCGGGCAAAAGAACGATATTGGCCTTCATGCGACCTCGCTGGCAGGCAACGTGGATGTGTACTGCTCTGGCTCTCTCGCTGCGAGCGTGAGCCCATACTCGATCCCGTCCGCGAGCGCATGCCAGGACGCATCGATGATGTTCGTCGACGCACCGACGGTGCTCCACTGGCGCTGCGCGTCGCGGCTGTCGATGAGCACGCGCGTCGTCGCCGAGGTGCCGTCGCGCCCGTCGAGGATGCGCACCTTGTAATCGACGAGCTGGATGTCGCGCACGGCCGGGAACACGGGCGCGAGCGCCTTGCGGAGCGCGCCGTCGAGCGCGTTGACGGGGCCGGACCCCTCGGCCGCCGTGATCACCACCTCGTCACCGACCGCGATCTTGATCATGGCCTCGGCGAAGGTGCCGACGCCCTCGCGCTGGCCCGCGATGACCTTGAAATCGAGCAGCCGGAAGGGCGGCTTGTAGCCCGGCGAGCTCCGGTGGAGCAGGAGCGCGACGGACGCCTCGGCCGCCTCGAACGACGAGCCGCGCGCCTCGCGCTCCTTGATCTGCTCCAGCACCTCGACCTCGGCGCCCGTTGGCACCTCGAGCCCGAACTCCTCGGCCTTGCTGAGGAGGTTGCCGCGGCCCGACAGCTCGCTGACCACGGTCCGCATCGCGTTGCCGACGAGCGCGGGATCGATGTGCTGGTAGGACGCAGGCTCCCGCCGCATCGCCGCGACGTGCACGCCGCCCTTGTGCGCGAAGGCGCTCCGCCCGACGTAGGCCATGTGATCGTCGGGGGAGAGGTTCGCCACCTCGGCGACGTAGTGCGAGAGCTCGGTGATCCCTCGGAGCGCCCCGTCCGGCAGCGCCCGGAGATCGAGCTTCAGCTCCAGGTTCGGGATGATCGCGCAGAGGTTCGCGTTCCCGCAGCGCTCGCCGTAGCCGTTGATCGTGCCCTGGACGTGGCGGGCGCCCGCGCGCACGGCGGCGATCGAGTTGGCGACCGCGCACTCGCCGTCGTTGTGGGCGTGGATGCCGAGCGGGTGGCCCAGCTTCGCCTTGATCTCGGCGACCACCGCCTCGATCTGCCACGGCATCGAGCCGCCGTTCGTGTCGCAGAGCGTGAGCGTCTCCGCCCCGCCGCGCACGGCGGCGCGCAGCGTCTCGGTCGCGTACGACCGGTCGAGCGCGAAGCCGTCGAAGAAGTGCTCGGCGTCGTAGATCACGCGGCGCCCGTGCGCGCGCAGGAACGCGACGGTCTCCTCGATCATCCGGAGGTTCTCGTCGAGCGTCGTGCGCAGCACCGCCGTCACGTGCTGGACCGAGCTCTTGCCGAAGATCGTGCAGACGCTCGTCCCGGCGGCGAGGAGCGCGCGCAGCCCGGGGTCGTCCTCAGGGGCCAGCGCGGCCCGGCGCGTCGAGCCGAACGCGGCGATCTTCGCGTGCTTCCACTCGATGTCCTTCGCCCGCTCGAAGAACTGCGCGTCCTTCGGGTTCGAGCCGGGCCACCCGCCCTCGATGAAGGTCACGCCGAACGCGTCGAGGTGGCGCGCGATCTGCAGCTTGTCCTCGCACGCGAGCGAGATGCCCTCGCGCTGGGTGCCGTCCCGTAGCGTGGTGTCGTAGACTTCTACGCGGTCCGAGGCGCGGGCGCCCTGCTCCGCGCCGTTGTGAGGCGGATTCATAAGGTTCGACTTCCTTGTGCAGCGAGGTCGGGTCGCCGAGCTCGTCGCCCCTCCTGGGGGGCCTCCTGCGCTCGGCGCACGGCCCTACCTCGCGGTATCGACGGCGGCGCCATGGCCGCTCTGGTTGCTCTCTGACGCCGCCGCGTCGTCCTTGGGCTCGACGCCGTAGGTCGCGAGGAGCCGGTTCAGGGCGGTGAGGTACGCCTTCGCGCTGGCCACCAGGATGTCGGTGTCCGCGCCGTGGCCGTGGAAGACCCGCGCTGCGGCGTCGTGCTGCGGGTGCCGCTTGCTCGACGTCGCGTCCGCCCGGACGCGGACGCTCACCTCGCCGAGCGCGTCGATGCCCTCGGTCACCGCGTGGACCGAGAACTCGAGCAGGCTGCTCGGCACGCGGACGATCTCGTCGATCGCCCGGTACGCGGCGTCCACGGGCCCGGTGCCGATCGCGGCGCGGACGTGCAGCGCCCCGTCCGGCCCGCGGAGGCGCACCGTCGCCGTGGGCATGCCGGTGGTCCCGCAGGCGACCTGGAGCGCGTCGAGCGTGTAGAGCTCCTCGACCTGCGCCCGCGTGGTCGAGACGATCGCCTCGATGTCGGGATCGGTGACGTGCTTCTTCTTGTCCGCGAGCGCCTTGAAGCTGGTGAACGCCGCCGCGAGCTGGGCCTCGTCGAGGTGGTAGCCGAGCTCCTCCAGCCGGTTGCGGAGCGCGTGCCTGCCCGAGTGCTTGCCGAGGACGAGCCGGGTCTGCGTCACCCCGACCATCTCCGGCCGCATGATCTCGTACGTCTCCTGGTGCTTCAGCATCCCGTCCTGGTGGATGCCGGACTCGTGCGCGAAGGCGTTGGCGCCGACGATCGCCTTGTTCGGCTGGACGTTGAAGCCCGTGGCCGCGCTGACGAGGCGGCTCACGGTGGCGATCTGGGTCGTGTCGATCCCGGTGCGCAGCCCGAAGACGGCCCGGCGCGTCGCGAGCGCCATGACGATCTCCTCGAGCGCCGTGTTGCCGGCGCGCTCGCCGATGCCGTTGATCGTCACCTCGGCCTGTCGCGCGCCCGCGCGGATGCCCTCCAGCGCGTTGGCCGTCGCGAGCCCGAGGTCGTTGTGGCAGTGGACCGAGACGATCGCGCGGTCGATCCCCGCGACGTTCTTGCGGATCCCGGCGATGAGCGCGCCGAACTCGCTCGGGATGGTGTACCCGACCGTGTCCGGGATGTTGAGCGTGGTGGCCCCGGCGGCGATCGCGGCCTCGAGCACCTGGTAGAGGAACTCCGGCTCGCTCCGGCCGGCGTCCTCGGGGCTGAACTCCACGTCGGCGCACAGATCGCGCGCGTACGCGACCATGGCCCGCACGCGATCGAGCACCTCGGCCCGGGTCATCCGGAGCTTGTGCTTGAGGTGGATGTCGCTCGTGGCGAGGAAGGTATGGATCCGCGGGTGCGCGGCCCGGGAGACGCCCTCCCACGCCTTGTCGATGTCGACCTTCGTGGCGCGGGCGAGGGCGCAGATGATCGGCGGGGTCGCGGCGGGGCGGCCCGAGACCGCGGCCGCGCCCACGCGCTCGGCGATCGTCTGGACGGCGAGCAGATCGTCGGGGGAAGCGGCGGGGAAGCCCGTCTCGATGACGTCGACGCCGAGCTTCGCCAGCGCGAGCGCGATCTCGAGCTTCTCCGACGACGTCATCGTCGCGCCCGGCGACTGCTCGCCGTCGCGCAGCGTCGTGTCGAAGATGCGGACGTAATCCGACGGGGGCATCGCTTGATTCGCAATCATCTCAGGCATGGTGTTCTCCGCCGCCTCCCACGAGTGGAGAGGCTCAGTCGCCGGGCTTGATGGTGACGGGATCGATGAACGGCATCATCTTGCGCAGGTTGGCGCCCACGATCTCGAGCCGCTGCTCCCGCTCCTTCGCCCGCGTCGCCTCGAACTTCGGCCGGCCCGCCTCGTTCTCCGCGATCCACTTGCGCGCGAACTCGCCGCTCTGGATCTCGGCGAGGATGCGCTTCATCTCCTCGCGCGTCTTGTCGGTGATGACCCGCGGGCCCGACACGTAGTCGCCGTGCTCGGCGGTGTCGCTGATCGAGTACCGCATGTAGTTGAGGCCGCCGCGGTACATGAGGTCGACGATGAGCTTGAGCTCGTGCAGACACTCGAAGTACGCGATCTCCGGCTGGTAGCCGGCGTTGACGAGCGTCTCGAAGCCGGCCTTCACGAGCTCGCTCGCGCCGCCGCAGAGCACCGCCTGCTCGCCGAAGAGGTCGGTCTCGGTCTCCTCCGCGAACGTCGTGACGAGCACCCCGGCGCGCGTCGCGCCGATGCCCTTCGCGTAGGCGAGCGCCTGGGCCTCCGCCTTGCCGCTCGCGTCCTGGTGGACGGCGAGGAGCGCCGGGACGCCGCCGCCGGCCTCGTACGTCTCGCGCACCCGATGGCCAGGGCCCTTCGGGGCGATCATCGACACGTCGACCGACGGGGGAGGCGTGATCGTGTTGAAGCGGATGTTGAACCCGTGCGCGAACATGAGCGTCTTGCCCGGGCCGAGGTGCGGCGCGATGTGCTCGTTGTAGATGCGCGCCTGCGACGTGTCGGGGGCGAGGATCATGATGATGTCGGCGGCCTTCGCGGCCTCGGACACCGTGGCCACCTGCAGCCCCGCGGCCTGCGCCTTGGGCCGGCTCTTGCTGCCCTCGGGCAGGGCGACGATCACCGTGACGCCGCTGTCGCGCAGGTTCAGCGCGTGCGCGTGCCCCTGGGAGCCATAGCCCACGATCGCGACCTTCTTGCTCTGGATGAGCGAAAGATCCGCGTCGTTATCGTAAAAAATCTTAGCCATCTCTCTCTCCTTCAACAGGGATCCGCACCTCGCGGCTCCCGTCCTTCACGTCTCTCCCGCCCTCTTTAACACCGCGGTCACGCCGTCAGGAGGCGCCGTTCTCGGCCGTGCGCACGGGGATCGAGTCGAACCTGGCCTCCGCCTCCTCGGCGCCGCGGGTCATCACGATCATCCCGGTCCGCACCATCTCGATGATCCCGAACGGGCGGAGCACCTCGAGCAGGCCCTCGATCTTGTCGCCGGTCCCGGTGATCTCGATGGTCAGCGCCTCCGGGGCGACATCGACGGTGCGCGCGCGGAACACCTCGCAGAGCTGGAGCACCTGCGCCCGGCTCGCCGCGTCCGCCTTCACCTTGATCAGCGCGAGATCGCGCGCGACGGAGGCGGTGTGGGTGACATCCCGGACCCAGAGGGTGTTGACCAGCTTGTACAGGTTCGCCTCGAGGCGCCGCGCCCCGTCCTCGTCCGCCTCGAGGACGAGGGTCAGGCGCGAGATCCCGGCGATGTGGGTGCGCCCGACGCTCAGCGACTCGATGTTGTAGGCGCGCCGCCGGAAGAGGGACGCGACGCGGTTGAGCACGCCGGGGCGGTCTTCGACGTAGGCGATGAACGTGCGCAGGATGGGTCGATCCATGGATGCCTCTTGAAAGTCCCTCTTGTCTGTGGTGCGCCCGGCTCCGGCCGGGGCGCGCTCGGGCGCGCCCCGCCCGTCCGACGGGCGCACGCTCGCTGGGGAGCGCGCGCCCTGGGCGCGTGGGGTTACGGGCGCGTTCACGGGTCCTCCCCGGTCTCCACGATGGGGCTCGGGCGCCGGATCATGTCGTTCAGGTCGGCGCCGGCGGGGACCATCGGATAGACGCTGTCCTCCTGCTCCACGCGGAAGTCGACCACCACCGTGCCCGGCGTCTCGCGGGCGCGGGCCACGGCCCCCGCGATCTCCTCGCGCTTCGTGACGCGGATGCCGGTCAGCCCGTGGGCCTCGGCGAGCTTCACGAAATCCGGGCTGCGCATCGGGGTCGCCGAGTAGCGCCGGTTGTAGAAGAACTCCTGCCACTGCCGGACCATGCCCAGGTAGCCGTTGTTGATGACGGCCACGTGGACCTTGAGGCCCTCCTGCGCGCAGGTCGAGAGCTCGCACGCGGTCATCTGGAAGCCGCCGTCGCCCACGACCACCCAGATCTCGTCCTCCGGCTTCGCGAAGCGCGCGCCGATCGCCGCCGGCAGGGCGAAGCCCATCGTGCCGAGCCCGCCGGACGTGACGAGCTTCCGCGGGTGATCGTGCTTGTAGTACTGCGCTTCCCACATCTGGTGCTGGCCGACGTCGGTTACCACAAGCGCCTTGCCGTCGGTGAGCCGCCAGAGGTCGTGCATCACGTGCGCGGCGTACAATTTATCGTTGTACGGCAATTGTTGAATGTCACGGACGGCCGAGTCGCCCTTCAGCAGGTTGATGCGCTCGATCCACGGGCCCCGGTTGCGCTGCTTGCACCCGGGGATGAGCGACAGGAGCGTGTCCCGGACGTCGCCGATCAGGCCGACATCGACCTTGACATTCTTGTTGATCTCCGAGCGGTCGATCTCGACGTGGATCTTCTTCGCCTTCACGGCGTAGGTCTTGAGGTTGCCGGTCACGCGGTCGTCGAAGCGCATCCCGAGCGCGATGAGGAGGTCGGCCTCCTGGATGGCGTGGTTCACCCACGCCTCGCCGTGCATCCCCATCATGCCGAGGCTGAGCGGGTGCGTCGCCGGGAAGCCGCCGAGGCCGAGCAGCGTGGAGGCGACGGGGATCCCCGCCTTCTCCACGAAGGCGAGGAGCTCGCGCGTCGCCTCCGCCCTGACGATGCCCTGACCGGCCAGGATGAGCGGCCGCTCGGCCTCGTCGATGAGGTCGATCGCCTTCTCGATGTCGGTCTGGACGGCGTGGTGCGAGGGCCGGTAGCCGGGCAGGCGGACCTCGCCCTTCGGCGGCTCGAAGTCGATCGACGCCTGCTGGGCGTCCTTGGTGATGTCCACGAGCACGGGGCCCGGGCGGCCCGAGCGCGCGATGTAGAACGCCTCGCGCAGGGTGGGGGCGATGTCCTCGACGTCCGTGACCAGGTAGTTGTGCTTGGTGATGGGCAGGGTGACGCCCGTGATGTCCGTCTCCTGGAACGCGTCGGTCCCGAGCAGCTTGGACGACACCTGCCCGGTGATACAGACGATCGGCGAGGAATCGAGCATCGCCGTCGCGATCCCGGTGACGAGGTTCGTCGCGCCCGGCCCGGAGGTGGCGACGCAGACGCCGACCTTGCCCGAGGCGCGGGCGTACCCGTCTGCCATGTGCGCCGCGCCCTGCTCGTGCCGGACGAGCACATGGCGGATCGGGTAGCCGAGGATCGTGTCGTAGGCGGGCATGATCGCGCCGCCCGGATAGCCAAAGACCACGTCCACGCCTTCGCGGACGAGGACTTCCCAGATAATCTGTGCACCGGTTCGTTTCATAATTCCCGACTCCATCGAGTCACGCGGGTGGAAGTGGGGCCCGTCAGGGCGCCTTGGCCGCGGGGTTCCGCCGTTTCTCAGAGGCTCAGCAACTTAGGCGATCGCGCGCTGCAGGTCCTCCCGAGGGCCGCCGCCGCTGCTCTCTTCGCGGCGGATCGCGTCGAGCACCCGGCGAGCGTCGTCGAGCGACACGACGCGCGAAGGGCTCGGCGCGCTCGCCTGCTCGCCGCGCTGATCCGCGCTGGCGTGCGCGGAGGGCGGGTCGGCATGGAACTCGAACGAGGCCTCCGCGGCGTCGCCGAGCGAGCGCGCGCCCATGAGGCGTGTCGAGGAACGCTGGGGCGCGCGGACGACGCCCCCGCCGACTCGGGCGCGGATCTCGTCGACGAGCGCCTCGAACTCCTCTCGCACGTCGCTCGACGCGACGGGCACCCCACAGCCCGCGGCGACGAGCTCGGCGAGCTCCGCGATGCGCTGGCCGACGGCCTCTGTCGAGGCGTCCTCCCGATTCTTCCTCGAATGTTCCTTGCTCACCTGATCCTCCTTAGACGACGGCTGCTCTCCGTGAACCCTCAGGCCGAAAAAAACGAAAGCCCCCGGACCATCTCGGTGCGGGGGCCTATCTCCATGCTCTTTCAGCTCAGAGCGGCGGCCCGCACCCGTTCCCGACGCGAATCAGCCCGACGATGTCGACTAGGCCGATGAGCGCAGGAATGGCTAGGCCCGCTAGGAGCCCGACGGACACGCCGCCCTCGACGAGCGAACGCTTCGACGACGACGCCGACGAAGCGTGGTGCACAACCTTCTCAGCGGGGGTCCCATCGCCGGAGGCGTGGGCGCTGGCGGTGCACATCTGCTTCTGCATGGCGTAGATGCTTCTACCCTACAGAGCTGCTGCGTCGCGTCAAGTTGTTTCTTTACACAACGCTTGTTTCTGCGGCATTTCGTGCAGTTTTTTGTTCGGCGTGCGCACGGGAACGGCGCGATGTTCAGCACGGACCGGCGCTGTCCGTGAGCTCCTCTGTCAGTGGCCAGTGGCCTCGCGAGCGGTGATGTCCGCGACGGCGTCGCGCTCGATGTGCACGGACGCGTCGCTCGAGCGCGACGCGGGCGAGTCGCGCGGAGCACGTCGTGGTGAGCGCGCGGCGAGGATGGCTGCGGCCGGGATGCTGCGTTGCCGGGGGTGATGTGCGCAAACACCGGATGTCGGCTCATGCGCGCCCGAGGTGCAGACTGCTGCCTTCAACCGACTGCCGCTGGATCGCGCGACGCACCCATGAACCCGGCATGCAAGCGCATCGCGTCGCGCTGACGCGCCCTGCCAGTCGGACGGTCTCGCCCTGTGGTTGCCGGCTCCGCCGCGCTTCCTCTCTCTCCGCGGTCGGGCTCCTCGCGCTGGGCGGCGCCTCGACCGGCGCAGCCGCGGCCCGCGCCGATCCTGCGCACCCAGGAGAGCCCACGGCGCTCGTGAGCGCACAGCCCACGCGGCCGGTGCCGATCGATCGTCCGCAGACGCCGCCCGCTGGGCCGGGGCGGCCCGCCGCTGCGGCGCCCCGGACTCAAGCGAAGGCGGCCGCCAACTTCAGCACGTTCCTCGAGCTCCGGGACGACTTCTCGCGCGGCCAAACCGGCTTCTCCAACGCCGCGGTGCTCCGGGGGGACTACGCCTTCACCTGGAACTTCTCGCTGCGCGGGGATCTGCCGCTCGCGTACGTGGGCGACACCGAGGGCCAGCGCGACGTGGGGCTCGGCGACATCCTGATCCGGCCGCTCGTCCGCGCGGTGGGCACGCCTCGATTCGCGCTGGTCCTCGGCACGGATCTCGTCCTCGACTCGGCGACGAAGCGCGCGCTCGGCTCGGGGAAGAACCTGGTGGCGCCCCTCGTCCAGGCGTATGTCCGCGTGGCGCGGCCTGCGCGGCTCGGGTTCCAGCTGCAGCACACGGTGTCGTTCGGCGGCGATCCGCGGCGGGACGACATCCAGTCGTCGACGATAAGGGAATTCGCGATCATCGAGCTGCCGCGCGGGTTCTGGGTGAGCCCGGACCAGGCGTTCTCGATCAACCACCTCCGCGCGCCCCGCGTCTCGTCGACGAGCGTGCTGGAGGTCGGCGCAGAGCTCAGCGACCGGGTGCAGGTGTACGTCGATCCCGGCATCCAGGTCGACAACCGAGGGGCGGTCACATGGATGGTGACCGGGGCGGTGCGGTGGGCCTTCCCGCAGCGACCGCGGGCGCCCGCGATCGCTGCCGCGCCGGTGCAGCGCGCGGGCGCGGTGCAGGCCGCGACCGTGGAGCAGGCCGCGGGCGAGTAGGCGGCGGCGAGCGCCCCCGGCGCACGAGCGGACGCCCGGCGAAGGCCGCGCGCTTAGGGCGCAGGCGAGGGCCGCGCGCGCCTCGCGCCCCGGATGGGGCGGGGGTGATCGGCGATCGACGGGCCCGGGGTGGCGGACCCTTGACCCGGGTCCTCGTCCCGCGCCTGATCCTCCGCCGTACGCATGCTGTCACGAGAACCGCTGCTCCTGCTCTCCGCGACCCGGCTCGCGGCGCTGATCCGCGAACGATCCGTGACGTCGGTCGAGGTCGTGGAGGCCCATATCCGGCACATCGAGCGCGTGAACCCGACGCTCAACGCGATGGTGGCCGACCGGTTCGAGGCCGCCCGCGCCGAGGCGCGCGCCGTCGACGCGCTCCTCGAGCGGGGCGGGGCCGCCGGCGCGCCGCCGTTCCTCGGCGTACCGTGCTCCATCAAGGAGAGCTTCGCCGTCGCCGGCATGCCGAACTCCGCGGGGCTCGTCGCCCGCGCCGGCGTGCGCGCGGAGGAGGACGCCGTGACGGTCGCGCGCCTGCGCGCCGCCGGCTTCATCCCGCTCGGCGTCACAAACGTCTCGGAGCTCTGCATGTGGATGGAGACGAACAACCGGCTCTACGGCCGGACGAACAACCCTTACGATCCGGCGCGCACCGCGGGCGGCAGCTCGGGCGGCGAGGCCGCGGTGGTCGGCGCGGGCGGCGCGCCGGTCGGGCTCGGCTCGGACATCGGCGGATCCATCCGGATGCCCGCGTTCTTCAACGGCGTCTTCGGCCACAAGCCGACCGGCGGGCTCGTGCCGACCTCGGGCCAGTTCCCGCTGCCGGGCGAGCGAGGGCTCCGCTTCATGACGACGGGGCCGATCGCGCGGCGCGCCGAGGATCTCATGCCGGTGCTCCGCATCCTCGCCGGCCCCGACGCGCGCGACCCCGGCTGTGCGCCGCTGCCGCTCGGCGATCCGGCCTCGGTCGATCTCGGCACGCTGACGGTGCTCTCGGTCGAGGACGACGGCGTGCGCCGGGTGAGCGCCGATCTCGTGGCCGCGCAGCGGAAGGCGGCGGAGGCGCTCGCCGCCTGCGGGGCGACGGTGATCGAGGCGAGGATCGACCTCCTCGCGAAGGCGCTCGACATCTGGACGGCGATGGTGGGCACGTCCGGGGGCGTCACGTTCCGGGCGTTGCTCGGCGACGGCCACCCGGTCAGCGTGCCGCGGGAGCTCGCCCTCTGGTCGATCCGCCGCTCACCGCACACGCTGCCCGCGCTCGGGCTCACGTTGCTGGAGGACGTCGGCGGGCTGCTGCCGGCGCGCGTCGAGCGCGCCCTCGAGCTCGGCAAGGCGCTGCGCGCCGAGCTCGTGTCGCGCATCGGCGAGCGGGGCGTGATGCTCTATCCGTCCTACCCGAGGCCCGCGCCGCGGCACTACGCGCCGCTCCTGCCGCCCTTCCAGTGGACGTACACCGCGGTGCTCAACGTCATGGAGATGCCGGCGACGCAGGTGCCGCTGGGCCTCAACGGCGACGGGCTGCCGCTCGGCGTCCAGGTGGCGGCGATCCACGGCAACGATCACGTGACGATCGCCGTGGCGGAGCACCTGGAGCGCTCGTTCGGCGGCTGGGCGCCGCCGTCTCTCTCGTGGTGCCGACGCTGACGTTCCCGCCCGCGGTCGTGGTATCAAGGCTGCCCCCATGACCAGCGACCGCGCGTACGACGTGATCGTCTTCGGAGCGACCGGCTTCACCGGTCGTCTCGTCGCCGAGTATCTCGCCACCAAGGGCAAGGACAGGTCTGCCGGTGGCGCGGCGGAGCGCCCCATCCGCTGGGCGATCGCTGGCCGGAGCGCGGCGCGCCTCGCCGGGGTGAAGGCGGCGATGGAGGCGATCGATCCGGCGTGCTCCTCGCTGGGCGTCATCGAGGCGACGTCGGAGGACGCGGCGTCGCTGGAGCGCATGGCCAGCCAGGCGCGCGTCGTCATCACGACGGTCGGCCCCTACACCACGCTCGGCGAGCCGCTCGTCGAGGCGTGCATCCGCGCGGGCACCGACTACGCGGATCTCACCGGCGAGCCGGGGTTCGTCGACCGCCTCATCGAGCGCCACCACGACGCTGCCCGCGCGCGGGGCGTGCGGATCGTCAACTGCTGCGGCTTCGACAGCATCCCGCACGACCTCGGGGTGCTCTTCACGGTGACGAAGCTCCCCGCGGGCGAGCCGATCGTGGTGGAGGGCATCGTGCGCGCGCACGGCAGCTTCTCCGGCGGCACCTGGCAGTCGCTGCTCGAGATCGTGGCGCACGCCGGCCCCAGGAAGCGCGCCGCGCGCGGCGAGGACGCGCGCGGGGCGCGGAAGGTCAGGGGGCTCAAGACGCGCATCCGCTACGAGAAGGGGCTGCGCGCATGGCTCTGTCCGATGCCCAGCATCGATCCGCTCGTCGTGCTGCGGAGCGCGCGGGAGCTCGACGCCTACGGCCCCGACTTTCAGTACAGCCACAACGTGCAGGTCAAGTCCGGGCTGCAGCTCGTGATGGGGATCGCCGGCTTCGGCGCGGTCACGGCGCTGGCGAAGGTGGGGCCGACGCGGGAGCTGCTCCGCAAGGTGCGGAGCCCGGGTGAGGGGCCGAGCGCGGAGGAGCGGGCGCGCGGCTGGTTCCAGGTGACCTTTCAGGGGAAGAGCGCGTCGCGCAAGGTGGTGACGCGGGTGAGCGGCGGCGATCCCGGCTACTCGGAGACGGCCAAGATGGTGGCGGAGTCGGCGCTCTGCATGGCGTTCGACCGCGAGCTGCTGCCGGCGCGCGCCGGGGTCGTCACGCCGGCCGTCGCGATGGGGGAGCGGCTGATCGAGCGGCTGCAGGCGGCGGGGATCCGGTTCGAGCTGCTCGAGGGGTGAGCGGCGGCTGACGCTGTCGCGCCGCTTCCATCGCGGCGAGCGCGCAGCTGGCGTCGGCCCGCGCCGTACGTGCGCTGCCGCTGCTGGCCGCCTTCGCGGTTTGGTACAATCCCCCCGTGGACCGCGAGGCGTGGATCTTCGGTTACGGGTCGTTGATCTGGCGGCCGGCCTTCCGCTTCGAGCAGATGGTGCCCGGGTACATCGCGGGGTGGGCGCGCCGCTTCTGGCAGGGGTCCACCGATCATCGGGGCGTCCCTGGGGCGCCCGGGCGGGTGGTCACGCTCATCCCGTCGCCTGGCGCGCGCTGCTGGGGGATGGCCTACCGGGTTGCCGAGGCCGAGCTCGACGAGGTGCTCCGCGCTCTGGATCACCGCGAGAAGGGGGGCTATGCGCGCCACGACGTCCCGCTCCACCTCGTGGACGGGGCGGCGGTGCGCGCGGAGATCACGGCCCGGTCGGCCATCGTGTACCTGGCCACGCCCGACAACCCCGACTACCTGGGCGCTGCGCCGCTCTGCGAGATCGCCGCTCAGGTGCTCGCGTCGCACGGTCCGAGCGGCTCGAACGTCGAGTACGTCCTGCGGCTCGCCGACGCTCTCGCGGCGATGGGTGCGGACGACGAGCACGTGACCGAGCTCGCGGCGCTCCTCAGCCCCCGCGCCCGTCCCATCGACCCCAGAACCTCGCTAGGGGCCGGCGCCCGAGCCCCGCGCCCGGTCGACCCCTAGTTGACCTCGCTGCTCCCGTTCGCGCCCCCGTGATCCGCGACCCCGTTGGTCCCGTCCGCGCCCGCCGCCGGAGGCGTCGACCCGCCCTCCTCGGCCTCGGCCGCCTCCGCCGCGAACGCCTCGACGGCGACGACCCGCTCGTCCTGGCCGACGTGCATGATCCGCACGCCCTGCGCGTTGCGCCCCGTCTCGCGGATCTCGCTCGTCTTGGTGCGGATCATCTGCCCGCGATCGGTCACGATCAGCACCTCGTCGCTCGGGCTCACCATGGCGACGCCCACGACCGGCCCGTTCCGCTCGCTCGCGTCGATCAGGATCACGCCCTTGCCGCCGCGGCTCTGGAGCCGGAACTCCTCGAGCGGCGTCTGCTTGCCGTACCCGCGCTCGCACACCGCGAGCACCCGGTCGCGCCCGTCGCCGCTCACGCCGAGGCCCACCACCACGTCGCCCTCGTCGAGCTCGATGCCCTTCACGCCCATCGTCGCGCGCCCCGTCGGGCGCACCTGATCCTCGGGGAAGCGGATGCTCATCCCGCTCCGCGTCGCGATCACGAGCTCGCGCTTGCCGTCGGTGAGCGCCGCCGTGAAGAGCTGATCGCCCTCCTCGATCCGCACGCCGATGATCCCCTTGTCCCGGTAGTTCTCGTACTCGTTGAGCGCCGTCTTCTTGATCTGCCCGCGGCGGGTCAACGTCACCACGAACGTATCGCCGTCGAAGCTCGGCACCGGCGTGATCGCCGCGACCTTCTCGCCCGGCTCCATCCCGACGAAGTTCACGATCGCCCGGCCCTTCGCGTTCCTCGGCGCCTGCGGGATCTCGTAGACCTTCTTGACGAAGACCTTGCCCTTGTCGCTGAAGAAGAAGACGTACGAGTGCGTCGACGCCACGAAGAGCTGGCTCACCCAGTCCTCCTCGCGCGCCTCCATCCCGACCATCCCCTTGCCGCCGCGGCGCTGCGCCCGGTACGTCGAGGTCGGCGTCCGCTTCAGGTAGCCGGCGTGCGAGATGGTCACGACCATGTCCTCTTCCTGGATCAGGTCCTCCATCTGGATCTCGGCCTCGGCCGGCACGATCTCGGTCCGCCGCTTGTCGCCGAAGCGCTCCTTGATCTCCTCGAGCTCCATCACGATCACGTTCATGAGCAGCCCCATGTCGGCCAGGATCGCCCGGAGCCGCTCGATGGTCTGCGACAGCTCGCCGTACTCCTTCGCGAGCTTCTCCCGCTCGAGGCCGGTCAGGCGCGACAGCCGCATCTCGAGGATCGCCTTGGCCTGCCGCTCCGACAGGAAGTAGTCGCCGCGCGTGTCGGCCTCGGCGCACTCGGGCTCCGGCCGGCCGGCACGCCGGAGGAACTCGCCGAGCCCGCGCAGCGGCAGCTTCTGCAGGTTCTCCCGCGCGTCGTCCGGATCGCTCGAGGCCCGGATCGTCGCGACGATGCGATCGATGTCGCTCGTCGCCATCCCGAGCCCCTCGACGAGCTCCCGCTGCGATTCGGCCTGACGGAGCTCGAACCGACAGCGCCGCGTCACGACCTCGCGCCGGTGCTCGATGAAGTGCGAGAGCGTGTCCTTCAGGCTCAGCACCGCGGGGCGGCCGTTCGCGATCGACAGGTTGATGACGCCGAACGTCGCCTGGAGATCCGTCAGCCGGTAGAGCTGGTTCAGGACCACCTGCGGGAAGATGTCCTTCTTCAGCTCGACGACGATCCGCATCCCCTCGCGGTCGCTCTCGTCGCGCACCTCGCTGATCCCCTCGATGCGCTTCTCCTTCATGCACTCGGCGATCTTCGCGACCAGCCGGGCCTTGTTCACCTGGTAGGGGATCTCGGTGAAGACGAGCTGCTCGCGGTCGCCCTTCATCGTCTTCTCGACCTGGCTGCGCCCGCGCATCGTGATCGAGCCGCGGCCGGTCGTGTACGCCTGCACGATCCCGCTCTTGCCGTAGATGAGGCCGCCGGTCGGGAAATCAGGGCCCGGGACGAGGTGGAGCAGCTCTTCCAGGGTGACGTCGGGGTTGCGGATGATGGCGATCGTGGCGTCGATGATCTCGCCGAGGTTGTGCGGCGGGATGTTCGTCGCCATGCCGACGGCGATGCCGCCGGAGCCGTTCACGAGGAGCTGCGGGAACTTCGCCGGCAGCACGCTCGGCTCGAGCTCCGAGTCGTCGTAGTTCGGGACGAAGTCGACCGTGTCCTTGTCGAGATCGGCGAGCAGCTCGACGGCCATCCGCGACAGGCGCGACTCCGTGTACCGCATGGCCGCGGGCGAGTCGCCGTCGACCGAGCCGTAGTTGCCCTGCCCGTCGATGAGCGGGTAGCGCAGGCTGAAGGTCTGCCCCATCCGGACGAGCGCGTCGTAGACCGCGAGATCGCCGTGGGGGTGGTACTTGCCGAGGACGTCTCCGACGACGCGCGCGCACTTCTTGTGCGCGCCGGTGGGGCCGATCTTCTGCTCGTTCATCGAGTAGAGGATCCGGCGGTGCACCGGCTTCAGGCCGTCGCGCACGTCCGGGATCGCGCGGCCGATGATCACGCTCATCGCGTAGTCGAGGTAGCTCGTCCGGAGCTCGTCCTGGATGCTGACCGGAACCTTCTGCTGGATGTTCGACGTCTCTTCCATGGGGGACCTGCACCCGAGGCGCGGGGGGCGGGCGCGGCGCGCGCTCGGCCCCCGTCGTAGAGGCCCATCCCAGCGCGGCTCGAGCGTCGAGCGGAGCGGCAGAAGCGGCTCTGGCCTCGATCGACGAGCGACGAGGTCGAGTACGGCCTTCGCCGCCCGCCCTATGACCCACGCTGTTCAGGGGATGCGACGGATGCGTTCAGGTACTCCAAGGGGCAGGCCGGCGCAAAGGGTTTGCCGGCCTCAGAGGCGTTGCTCCGCCGGGCGTGAGCCGGCCGTGAGGCCGGCGCGGATCGCGGCGCGCCGGCGGCTCCTCGGCGGACGTCGCGAGGGGCCGGCGAGGGTGCAGCAGGGGCGCCGGACGGCGCGGCGGGAGCGCCCTGGGCGGGCGCGCGCCGGGAGAGGGTCAGGGGGCGGGGAGGCGCTCGGCGAGGGGGGTCGCGCCGGGCGGATCGCTGCTCGCCGTCACTGTGGCGCCTGCTCGCACGGAACGGGCTCGGGCGGGGCGCACCCCTGGAGGACGACGTTGACGCCCTCCTTCGCCACGAGCGTGCCGGTGCCGTCCGGGGCGTCGGGAGCAGGGCACTCCCATGTCCAGCAGGGGTTCTGCTTCTTGCCCTCGAAGGTCATGTCGGGGCTCCCGGAGGTCTCGCCGCCGGCGGGCGTGAGCTCCTCGGCGAGCTGCGGGTAGCCGTCGATCCTGACCTTGTACTCGTGCCCCTCGACGACGGACGTGAACGACACGCGCCACGCGCAGGAGATCGGCGGCGACGAGGCGAGGGTGGACGGCCCGCCCTCCGCGCTCTCGTCGGTGAGCGTGGCGACGTAGCTCTGGATGGCCTCCGGATTCGGGATCGCCTCCGGCTCGTCCGGGGCCGGCTCGTCCGGGTCCGAGCACTGGACGTTGCCCAGGAAGGCGAGCGGGTCGATGGTCACCTTCGTCGTGAACTGCAGGTCGTCGCCGCTCGACCCGTCGTTGCAGGCCGCGAGCGCGAGCACGGCCAGCGCCAGGGCGCCCTGGCCGGCCCGGGGCCGCGGGGCGGGCCCGGGCGCGCGATCCGCAGCGAACAAGGTTCCGAAACCAGATCGAGCTCGGCCCATCGGCAGGGGGCACTAGTCCAAGCCGGGGAACGGCGCCACATGAAACGCGGCGCCGCTTCGCGGGTGCGAGGCGCGGCGCGCTGCCGAGCGAGGCCCGCGAGAGGAGGATGCCAGGGGCGGCGCTCACGGACGAGCTGCCGGACGCGCCGCTGGACCTCGCGGCAGGCGGCGCCGCGGGGGCCCGGTCGTGGCCGTTGCAAGGCTTGAAGCAAGCGTTGAAACGGGCGACTCGGCCGCCGAGTGAGCCGTTTCAACGCTTGAAATGGGCGACTCGGCGGCCGAGGAGGCGCTCGCAAGCCTTGAGGCGGGCGACTCGGTCACCGAGTGAGCCGTTTCAAGGCTTGAAATGGGCGACTCGGTCGCCGAGTGGGCCGTCTCAAGGCTTGAAACGGTCGACTCGGCGGGGGCGTCGAGGGGGGCAAGCGATGCGGGCGCGAGATCCGGAGCAAAGAGCTCCGATCACGCTGCGGGCGCGATTGCGCCGCCGCCATGGGCGGGCGCGGAGCGTCACGCGGCGCAGTGGTGATGCGTTCGCGGAAGCAGCGGGCACCCTCTACGGGAACCGACCCCGCAACGCCTCTTCACGTCGAATCTCGAGGACGAGAGGCCGATTCATCCGGAGCAGCGCGACCGTGGCGCGGCCTGTCGGCGTTTTTCCGGCGATCAACAGCTCGCCCGTGACGTCGAAGTGATCTTCCCAGCGACCCCAGCGAGGATGGAAGAGGCTCGCGTGGTCGCCCGTGGTCGGATCCTCTCCATGGGTCCGCGCTCCCTTGCGCAGGGAGCACGACACACACGCGAGCGCCAGGTTCTCCAGGGTGGTCAGGCCACCTGCGTGCCGCGGCTGGATGTGATCGACATGGAACGTGGCCTCCTGGCTGATCTGGGAGAGCCGGCAATACTCACATCGATCGGCGGCACGCTTGCGGACGCGACGCTGGAGCGCCGCGGGCACGCTGTCGCGGTTCATCCCGCCGGCACAGGCTCCTTCCGCGATGCGCGGAGGCGCAGCAAGCTGAGCAGCTCGGCGAGATCGACGAGCCCCTCGGCTTCGATGGCCTCATCCGCCGACAGCTTCTCCCCGCGATCCTGCTTGTCCAGGAGCGCCTGCAGCCTGCGATCGACCCCAGCCGGGAGGCGGAGCTGTTCAAGATCGGAAGGGAGCTCCACATTGACGTGGACTGTTGCCGGTGTGGCCATGGTCGAACTCCTCCCTGAAGCTAGCAGGTCGGGGCGAGGGCGGCGATCAACCCGAGAGCGCCCGTGGGGACCTCCCGCAGCTGGCTTAGGCCCCGCCGGAGCCGGCGCTGTCGCCGCCGGAGCCGGCGCTGTCGCCGCCGGAGCCGGCGCTGTCGCCGCCGGAGCCGGCGCTGTCGCCGCCGGAGCCGGCGTTGCTGGCGCTGCCGCTGCCGGCGGTACCGCTGCCGCCGCCGCTGCCGGCGGTACCGCTGCCGCCGCCGCTGCCGGCGGTACCGCTGCCGCCGCCGCTGCCGGCGGTACCGCTGCCGCCGTCGTTCGGGGTGGCCACGAACGCGCAAGCCCCGAGTGCCTGCGCCCGCGCGGTGATCACCTCGCAGGGGCTGATCGCGCGATCGACGCCCTCGGCGAGCGGCGCCGCGGGGCACTCCGCCATGGATGCGATCTTGGCGCTGGCGCAGGCGCGCGCCTCGCCGACGGCGGCGACGCAGGCATCGACCTGGGCGGTCGTCGGCTCTGCCGCGGTGTGGCCGCCGCCCGTGCCGTCGTTCTCGATGCCATGCAGGCACTGGTCCCAGTAAAACTCGACGCAGGTCTTCACCCGCTCGTCGGCGTCCCCGGAGCCGACCCAGGCCGGACATACGGCGGCCGCCTCGCATCGGGCCTGCTCGATCCGCCGGCAGGCGTCGACGCCGACAGCGTCGTTGCCACAGCTCGGCGCTGTGATGAGGGTCACGACCCCGAGGCCGAGCAACGCGGCCGCGGCCCAGGGCGCGGAGCCCCGCCTCGCGGCGGAGAGGACGGCGAGCGCAGACGAACCCACCCGGCGGAGCTACCACGCGGCCGCCGGAGGCGTCGAGTTTTCAGGCACGAGAGGTACCCACCCTACCTCCGGGGCGCGAACGGCGACCGGACAGGGCCCGGTCCGATCTATGCTCCCAGGGCCGCGATCACCCCATGGATCCGCCGAGCCTCACGCAGCTCAGAACCGATACGCCTTTCCATGGGCGGTACCGCGTCGTCCGCCCCATCAAGACGGGCGGGATGGGGGCGGTGTACGAGGTCGTCGACGAGGTCACGGACCGCCGCCGAGCGCTCAAGGTGATGCTCCCCGGATCCATCCAGGACCCGGCCCAACGCGCCCGGTTCGCCCAGGAGGCCAAGATCACGGGCGGGATCGAGAGCGATCACATCGTTCACATCTCCGATGCGGGCATCGACGCCGACTCCGGGATGCCCTTCCTCGTCATGGACCTGCTGCAGGGCGAGGAGCTCGCGAGCCTGTCGGCGCGCCGCGGCCCGCTGCCGCCGGCCGAGGTGGTGCTCTACCTGGGCCAGGTCGCGCGCGCGCTCGACAAGATGCACGCGGCCGCCATCGTCCACCGGGACCTCAAGCCGGCGAACCTCTTCCTGACCAGGCGGGACGACGGCTCCCCGTGCGTCAAGGTCCTCGATTTTGGGCTGGCAAAGGTCGTGGCGCACCGCGGCATGGCCGACCGCACGGCGGCGGTCGGAACGCCGCTCTACATGGCGCCCGAGCAGATCCGCGGCGACGTCGCCGTCGGGCCGAAGACCGATATCTATGCGCTCGCGCACGTCGCCTTCGCGTTGCTGATCGGCAGCCCGTACTGGCTGACCGAGGCCAACGTCCTGCCGTCGGTCTTCGCGCTCCTCCAGCGGATGGTGGCGGGGCTGCCCGAGCCGGCGAGCGTCCGCGCCGCGCGGCGGCGCAGCAGCATCAGGCTGTCGTCGGCCTTCGACGCCTGGTTCCAGCAGGCGACCGCGATCGATCCGAAGGACCGGTTCGAGCGCGCGACGGCGGCCGTCACGCTGATGGCGGAGGCGCTCGGCGCGCCCGCCCCGTCGACCCCGCCACCGGCGGCCGATCGGCCCACGAACCCACCGCCGTCATCCCGTCGCGGGGGCGAGACCCGCGGGGTCGAGACGGACGACCGGCGCGCCAGCGACGACCGGCGCGCCAGCGACGAGCGGCGCGCCAGCGACGAGCGGCGCGCCAGCGACGACCGGCGTGGCAGCTCGCCGTCGGACCCCGGGACCAAGCCTCCGGAGCCCGGGCCCAAGCCCGGCGACTCGCGCCACCGCGACGAGGACCTCGCCGCCGTCGTCCACGAGGAGCGGCTCCGGGCCTTTCTGAAGAAGGAGGTCCTGCGCGCCAAGGAGCAGCGGACGAGGCGGCTCTCGCTGCTGATGCTCGGCGTGGAGGGGCTCCAGGGCGTCGAGGAGACGCAGGGCCGGGCCGGGGTCGATCGCATCCTCGGCGACCTCGCGCGCATCGTCAGGATCTACGTTCCGGAAGGCGGGCTGCTCGGGCGCTACCGCCGCGACACCCTCGCGATCGTCTGCCCCGGGATCGGCCGGACACGGGCGTCCGCGTTCGCGAAGGTGCTCGGCGAGAAGGTGCGCCAGCACCGCTTCCGGCGAGCGGCCACGACGCCCTTCCGGATGACCCTCCGCATCGGCGTCGCCCACCTCGAGGAGGATGACGCGACGGGGCACGAGCTGCTCGAGCGCGCGGCGCGAGGGCTGATCGAGCGGGGCGAGTGAGCTGAACGAGGGATCGGGGCGCGGCGGCCCGATGGTCTCGATCTCGCCTGGAGCGGTTGCGCCGTCGCGCGGCTGTGCCGTTGCGCGGTTACGCCGCCGCGCGGTTGCGCCGTCGTGACCTCGATTTCTTGAACGTTCCTCGTGGAGGGGCGATCCTCGCGGCCATGGCCTCTGCCATGATCCTCGCGGCGGGGCTCGGGACCCGGCTCCGCCCGCTCACGGACGAGATGCCGAAGCCGCTCCTGTGGCTCGGCGATCGGCCGCTCATCGCGCACATCGCCGAGCGCCTCGCCGCGGGCGGCGTCGTTCGCGTCGCGCTGAACAAATCCCACCTCGCGGAGCGTTTCTCGCGCGATCTGCTCGCGGCGTTCCCCATGCCCGTCGAGGTCCTTCACGAGCCGGAGCCCCTCGGCACCGCCGGGGGGCTCGCGAACGCGGCGAGCGCGCTCGGCGTGGGCGACGTGGTCCTCTGGAACGGCGACATCCTGATCGACCTCGACGTGGCGGCGCTCTCGGCGGCGCACACGGCGAACGGCCAGCACGGCGCAGGCGCTACGCTCGCGGTCGCGCCGCGGCAGGCCGGGGAGGGGACGGTCGGCGTCGGCGCGCGGGGCGAGGTGGTGCGGCTCCGGGGCGAGCGTTTCGGCGACGAGGTCGCGGGCGGCGACTTCGTGGGTGTCCACGTCGTCGGCGAGGCGCTGCGGCGGAGGCTGCCGCAGCGCGGGTGCATGGTGGGGGACGTGTACCTGCCGTGGCTGCGCGAGGGGCGCTCGCTCGCGACGTTCGCGGCGCCCGCCGTGTGGCACGACATCGGAACGCTGGCCGCCTACCTCGCGGCGAGCGCGCGCTGGCTGTCGCAGCGCGGCCTGGAGAGCTACGTGGGCCCGGGGGCGTCCGTCGCCGAGGGCGTGGACGTGGCGGGCAGCGTCATCGGGGCGGGGGCGCGCGTCGAGGGGGCCGGCGCGCTGCGCGGGGGTGTGGTCTGGCCGGGCGCGCGGGTGGTCCTCGGCGCCGGCGCCCCGCTCGAGCGCGCGGTGGTGACGGCGCAGGGGACCATCGTGCGGACGGCCGTGTGAGCCATCGTGCGGACGGCCGTGTGAGCTCGTGGGTGGAGACGTCTCGGCGAGCAGAAAGGGGAGAGCTTCACCGCGCGGGTGAGTCGGGGCGATTCACGTACTCGGCCGCGAACCTTCGGATCTCATCCGCCTTCTGGTGCGCGGACAGCTCGGGGTAGACACCCCAGAGGATGTCCTTGATGAAGACGCCGTACTCCGGCGTGCCAGGTCGGATCGATGGATGATGTCGCTGCAGGTACTCGCGCAGGATCACCTCCGCCTCGCTGATCGGCGGCGCGCTCGCCGAGCCGTCTGGAGCAGGCGGCTCCCTGCTGCACCCGGCCACCACGGCGAGCGCTCCCATCGCCGAGAGACACCACTTCATCTCCCGAGGTCCGCGAGCGCGGCCTTGGCGGCGTTGTGCCCGGCCGCGCCGATGACCGACCCGGCCGGGTGCGTGCCCGCGCTGCACGAGTAGAGCCCGGCGAGCCCGAACCGGTAGGGCACGCGGTCGGCGAAGCCGAAGCTGTTGTCGATGTGGTGGATGTGCCCCTTCGTGATCCCGAAGTGCCGCTCGATGTCCGGCGGCGCGAGCGTGAACGTCTCCAGCACGAGATCGCTCATCCCCGGCGCGAATCGATCGCAGATCGAGAGCAGGTGCTTCACGTACCGCGGCGTGGCCTCGTCCCACGTCTCTCCGCCCGCGAGCGCGTAGGGCACCCACTGCACGAAGAGCGCCGCGTTGTGGTGGCCCTCGGCGTCGCGCAGGCTCGGATCGATCGGCGTGTGGAAGTACCACTCGATCGCGGGGAACTCCGGGAGGCGCCCGCTCATCGCGTCGCGGTGGGCCTGCCGCAGCGTGTCCATCACGACGTCCTCGTCCGGCAGGAGGTGGATGGTCGGCCCGAACTGCCCGCGGTCCTCGGGGAGACACGTGAACCTGGGCAGGCCGGTCAGCGCCATGTTGACCTTGAGCGTCGAGCCGTCCTTCGCGATCGCGTCGAGCCGCGCCGAGAGCGAGGCCCCGATCGCCGCTTCGCCGGCGAGCGCGCGGGTGCGGTACGGATCGGCGTTCGAGACGACCGCCTTCGCGACGATGCGCGAGCCGTCCTCGAGGAGCACGCCGGAGACGGCGCCCCCGGACGACTCGATCCGCGCGACGCGTGCGCCGGTGACGATCGTCGCGCCCTCGGCCCTCGCCTTGTCGGCGAAGAGGCGGGAGATCGTGCCCATCCCGCCCTCGACGATCATCCACGTCCCGTCGGCGCCGGGGAGGCGGCACATGTTGTGGATGAGGAAGTTCATGCCGGTGCCGGGCGAGTCGAAGCCGCCCGCGAGCCCCGAGAAGGCGTCGGTCACGGCGTACATCGCCTGGAGGAGGTCGCTCTTCCAGCCGAACCGCGCGAGGTAGTCGGAGATCGTGCCCCGGCAGAGCGCCACGAACGTCTGCCGGAGGGCGGGCCGCACGTAACGCTCCGCCGTCTCCTCGATGGAGAGCGGCTCCGCGAGCCAGGTCGGGGCGATGTCGTCCCGGAGCGCGGCGAGCTCGGCCTGGAGCGCGCTGTTCGCGTCCCAGTCCGCCTGGGAGAAGAACTCCAAGAACTGCCGCTTCATCGCGGCGTGGTCCGAGCCGAAGAGCAGGTAGCGCCGGTCCGTCGTCGGGAGGAAATAGTGCGGATCCCGCCGCCGGAGCGGGAGGGCGACGCCGACCTCGCGGAGCAGCTCGGGCGGGGCGAGCCCGAGCAGGTAAGCGCCGCTCGAGACGCCGAGGCCCGGTGCCTTCCGGAAGGGGTGCTCGGTCTTCACCGCGCCGCCGACCTCGTCCTTCTCCTCGAGCACCACCACGTCGAGCCCGCGGCGGGCGAGGAGGACGGCGGCGACGAGACCGTTGTGGCCGGCGCCGACGATCACGACATCGGCGCGGGCCGGAGCTTCACTGCGTTTCACTGGGCACCTCCAAGCGTGCTGTGCGCATCCTCTGCCGCGGCCGGCGCGCCGGCGCTCGGGCCGTGGCGCCCATGGTGTTGCACGGATGACGCGGCGAGGAGAGGCCTTTTCGCGCACCGTGAGCCCGGACGAGCACGCCGCTCCGGCCCCGAGGCCGCCTGCACGGCGCTCCCTTTCCCGTTCCCGCCTGTCCGCTTCGCGCGGCGGCGCTGGCGCGCGGCCACGAGCCTGGGCGCGCGCGTCGCGCTGGCCCGCTCCGTCCTGCCCTGGTCCGGCTCACCGGCCGGTGGGCGCCGTGGGCGCACGCCACGCCGCGGCGACCTCCTCGGCGATGGCGCGCACGGTGAGGGGCGCAGAGCCCTCGGCCTTGTTGTTCACGAGCGTGAAGCTCTCGATGCGCAGCGCCGCGGCCTCGCACAGGATCCGCGCGACCTCCGCGCGCATCTCAGGATCGGGCTCGACCACCCGATTGAACGGGTGGAACCGCTGCTTCTCCGCCTCGTAGCGGCGACCGGGCTTGAGCGAGAGCCGGACGACCGCGAACGGAGCGTTCGAGACGGGCACGACCTCCGCCTGGGCCCCGGGAGACGGCATGTTGCGCCAGTAGCTGTAGGCGTGGGCGACGCCTCGCGCGCCAAGGATCTCCCGGTACTCGCCGGTGAAATAGGCGCGCTCCCTGAGCTCGACGGCGCAGGAGAGCTCGGGCGGCAGCGCGCCGAGGAAGGCGTCGAGCCGCTCGAAGAACGCGCGCGGCGGGAGCCGGTGGGGCGGGCCGACCGGGGGCAGCTCGAGCAGCACCGGCCCCGCGTGCGCCCGGAACGCCGAGAGCAGCGGCGCGGCGACGCGCGAGAGGAAGAGCGGCACCGAGAGGAAGTCCGGGTTCGGCTCGAGGCGCGCGGGGCCAGCGCCGCGCCCTTCGTCCGCGCCCGGCGGCGTCTGCGATCGCTCCAGCGTCTGCGACACGACGGCGTGCAGCGCCTTCGAAACGCAGCGGAAGCCGTCCGGCAGCTGCGCTGCGTAACGGCGGAAGTCGCTGTCGGGGACGGGGGCGTAGAAGCTGCGGTCGATTCCGACCGTCGTGAGCAGCGGGTGCCGCGCATACTCGGCGAGGCCGTCCCGCGCGAGCTCCTCGGTGCTCCGCCGCGCGGCGTAGACGAGGCCCTGCCAGCCGGGGAAGCTCCACGAGCTCGTGCCGAGGTGGACCCCCGCCGGGAGCCGCGCCGCGAGGCGAGCGGCGTCGTCGTAGACCGCCGCCATCGCGTCACGCTCGCGCGCCGTCGTCGCGTCGCGCTCGCGCGCTGCCTCGGCAGCGGCAGGCTCTGGCGCTGGACCGAACAGCGAGAGCTGCGAGGGGTTGGGGTCACGGCGCCCAGGGGAGCGGCTCACGCGGTGGAGTCTACTGCTTCCCGCGCTCTCCGCGACACCGGCCGCGCTGGGACGGGGGGACGCCCGCCGCGCGGGCCAGGGCCGAACGGGGCGCGTCGCGCCGAGCACGAGCGGCAGCGTGGTTCATGCGCAGGATCGCGAGGCGCCTGTCCGCCCTGACCGCGACAGCAGCTCCTGGCCCGCCCGCTCTCCGCTGCAGGGCACACCGGAGAGGGCGCCGCGCGATCTTCCAGCGATCTACCGCAATTTCTTGCTCATCTACGCAAGGTGCCATGTCGCTGCGCGGCCGGCCATCTGGCCGGCCAGCTCATGGCCAGCGCGCCTGAGCCGACCAACGGTCGTGATTTCGGCTCTGACGCGCGATGGCTGCCGCGCGGGGAGAGCGGATGACTCCGTTGGTATATCGTGTGCACCGCGTAGAGGCGTAGAGCGATAGAGGCGTAGACTGGGGCGGAGCTCTCCTGGAGCGACGCCGCTTCTTTAGTGCGTCGTACGCGCGCAGGTAGCCGCGGCGGTCGCAGGCCGCAGGCGGTGGCGATACCGACTCTCCCCCTGGAGCGACGGAGCGCCGCCGTATGCTGGTATCACGCGACCGGCTGACGCGGGGCGCGGACGGCGCGGCCATGCAGAGACGCAGGGACGAGCTGGCTCGTCGCTGGCATGGCTGTCTTTGTCCTAACGAGCACCTGATCAAACACGATCGGAGGGATGAATGCGTAATTGCCGTGGATTGATAACTCTATTTCTTATGGGGCTTGGCGCGGGGATCGGCTGCGGGGGTGGGGACGACACCTCGGCTGTCACGCCTTTGGCCGCAAATCCCCCTCGTGCAGTGAAGACCTACGGCCGCGAGGTGAAGGGCGGCCGTGTACACAAGGGAAGGACGCTCTCGATCTCGCCGGCGCGGTCGCTGAGCGCGGCCGACGTGCTGCCGGCGCTTCAGGGCGAGCTGGAGAGCGCGCTCGGCCCGCTCGGGGCGGGCGACTTCGCCATCGCGAGCCAGCACGTCGAGCGCACGCCGGCCCGCGCCACCCTCGGGCATGTGAGCTACCGCCAGCTCCGCGACGGCGTGCCGATCCACGGCACCTACCTGAACCTGACCCTGCGCGCGGATGGCCGCGGCGGGAGCGCGCTCGTGGCGTCGAGCCACCACCTCTACCAGGACCCCCTCGTCGATACGCAGGATCTCCTCGGCGAGCAGCGCGCGCAGGCGCTCGCCCGGAAGGCGCTTCGCGCGCGGCCGGACGCGCCCGTGGCGAAGGCCGAGAAGGTGATTCGCTCGATCGCCGGCGCGCTCCAGATGGTCTGGGACGTGAGCCTCGCCGGACGCCACGAGCGCGTGCTCGTGATCGCCAACGGCCCGTCGGCCGGCCGGGTCCTCACGCTGGACGACCGGGTGTTCGATGTCGTCACCGGCTCGGTGTCGGCCTTCACCGTGAGCAGCGGCGCGCCGGGCGCGCCCGGCGGTACGCCGGCGCAGGCGAGCCTCCCTCATGCGCTCGTCTCGGGCATGGGCGCCTTCGTCCACGCCGACGCCGCCGGCGGCTTCAGCATCGACGCGCCGCCGGGCGCGCCCCTCACGGCGACCCTGAACGGCCGCGCGGCGATCGTGCAGAACACGGCGGGGCCGAACCTCGTGGCCACCGGCGGGGCGGTCGCGGGGGTCGGCCTCCTGTTCTCGTCGGCGAGCGCGGGAGAGCAGGAGCTCGCGCAGACCACCGCCTATCGTTACGTGGACGCGGCGCGCTCGTTCCTCGAAGCGAACGGCCTCGCGCCAGACGCGCTCGGCGAACCGCTGCCGACCAACGTCAACCTGAACGAGGCGTGCAACGCGTACTACGATCCGGGCGCGATCAGCATCAACTTCTTCCGCTCGGGCGGCGGTTGTAACAACTCCGCGATCGACAGCGTGATCGCCCACGAGTACGGGCATTTCGTCGACGACAGGTTCGGCGGCATCTTCGACGGCGGCCTCTCGGAGGGGTGGGGTGACACGCTGGCTTGCTTGCTGCTCAGGAACCCCGTCATCGCCGAGGACATCGCCCCGGGCGCCGGCCTGGGCCGCACGTGCGACAACGGGTACGTGTACCCGGCCGGCGGCTTCGACGAGGAGCACAACCTCGGGCAGGCATGGGCCGGGTTCGCGTGGCACGCCCGCGCCAACCTGATCGGCGAGCTCGGCGAGGACGCCGGCGACGCGCTCGCGCGCGCCCTGGTGCTGCCCTCCTTCGCGTCGAACGCCCCCGACATCCCCACGGCCGTGCGCGAGGCGTTCCTGCGCGACGACGACGACGGCAACCTGGACAACGGGACGCTCCACTGGGCTTCTCTCTGGGCTGCAGCCGAGACCCACGGGCTCACGTTCGCGCTCACCGCGGACATGACGCCGCCGGCGCAGGTCACGGATCTGGCAGCGCTCCAGGTCGAGGCCACCTCGGCGTCGATCCGGTTCACCTCGCCTGGCGACGATGGGTTCGACGGTACGCCGGCGGCCTACGAGATCCGCTGGTCGCTGTCCCCCCTCGACGACGGCACCTTCAGCGCCGGAAAGGCGGTGTCGGCGCCGGCCGCGCAGCCGGGAGGCTCGCCGGTGCAGGCCGTGATCGATGGGCTGCCGCCGTCATCGACCGTGTTCATCGCGCTGCGCGCCATCGACGAAGCGGGCAACATCGGGCCCGTGTCGAACAACATCCAGGTCACCACCGACGCCGGCGTCGTCGTGTTCTCGGAGGGCTTCGAGAGCGATCCGGGCGCGTGGAGCGTCGATGGCCTGTGGCACGTCACGACGCGCCGCGCGTCCGAGGGTGCTCGCTCGTTCTGGTACGGCCAGGAGGCGACCGGCAACTACGACACCGGCGGGGCGAACGCGGGCACGCTCACGCTGCCGATCGTCGATCTCTCCGGCGTGGAGAGCCCGCTGCTCGTCGTCGACCAGCTCATCGAGGTCGAGGGCGGCGGGTTCTTCGACACGACGGACGTCATCGTGACCGACGTGGACGACCCGACCCACACGGCGGTGTTCCCGACGTCCACCTCGTGGAGCAACGGCGTCTTCGAGCCGCGCATCGAGTCGCTGGCGAGCTTCCAGGGCCGGCGCGTCACCATCGCGTTCCGCTTCGACACGGTCGACGATGTCTTCAACGAGCTCGAGGGGTGGTACGTCGACAACATCCGCGTCGTCGGCGAGGTGGGGAGCGCCTGCACGCACGCGACGTGTGATGAAGGGGCGCCGCTCGATCCGGGGTGCGATCCGTGCGTCGCGGCGATCTGCTCGCTGGATCCGTTCTGCTGTCAGGGCGGCTGGGATGGAGCGTGCGTGAGCGAGGTCGAGATGGTGTGCGGCGAGGCCTGCACGATCCAGGGCTGCGGCGACGGCGGGTGCGGGCTGGGCGAGTCCTGCAGCAGCTGCCCCGAGGACTGCGGGGCGTGCCCGACGTGCGAGCAGCCGGTCTGCGAGCCGGGGGCGCCGCTCGACCCGACGTGCGGCGACCCGTGCGTGGGCGCGGTGTGCGCCGCGGACCCGTACTGCTGCACCAACGAGTGGGATCGGCTCTGCGTCGAGGCCGCCGAGCAGTCGTGCGGGGCCCGGTGCGACGAGGCCTGCTCGCACGACCTGTGCTCGCCGGGGGGGGCGCTCGACTCCGGGTGCGATCCCTGCGCTCAGGCGGTGTGCGCGGCCGATCCTTACTGCTGCGACCACTCGTGGGATCGGGCGTGCGTCGAGCAGGTCGAGAGCGTCTGCGGGCTGACCTGCGCGTCGTGCAGCCACGAGCTGTGCACGGCGGGCGACGCGCTCGACGCCGCGTGCGACCCGTGCGCCCAGGCGGTGTGCGCGCAGGATCCTTACTGCTGCGACAACGCGTGGGACGCGCGCTGCGTGGAGCAGGCGGGGGAGGCGTGCGGGCTCTCGTGCGGCTGCAGCCATGACGTGTGCGACACCGGCGCAGCGCTCGACGCCGCGTGCGACGGGTGCGTCGCGGCGGTGTGCGCGCAGGACGCCTACTGTTGCGGGAACGCGTGGGACGACCGCTGCGTCGCCGCGGCGAACGCGGTCTGCGGCTCGACCTGCTCGTTCGACCCCACCGTGGCCGCGCTCCCGCGCGAACCCGCCCGCCGGTGATCCCGGAGGCCGCGCTCCCGCGCGAACCCGCCCGCCGGTGATCCCGGAGGCCGCGCTCCCGCGCGAACCCGCCCGCCGGTGATCCCGGAGGCCGCGCTCCCGCGCGGCCTCCGCCGGCGGCGCGGCTGCCGGTGCCGGTCCGAATCCATCACAGTCGAACGCCGTCGCGGCGAGGGGCCCGGCTCTCTCGCCGCGATCGCCTCGCGGCGCGACCCTGGCATGCGCTTCCGAGGGGAAGATCCGGCCCGCCGTGGGGTACAAGCACGTGAGGTGCTGCGCCGCTTCGCCCTCGTCCTGCGCGTCCTGGTCTCGACGGCCGGCAAGGACGCCTTCGCCCGCGCCATGCCGCTCTACATGGGCATGGGCCTCGTCGCGGCGGTCGTGTTCGGCGGCAACGGGATGCACCCATCGCAGCTCACGGGCCTCGCGGCCGAGTCGCCCCCGTTCCGCGTCGGGCTGTGGGGGGCGTGGTTGCTCGTCGGGACCCCTGCGGCGCGCGCGCTGCTCCGCGCGCCGGCGACGTTCTTTCTCCGCGCGCTTCCGGTCCCGCGCCGCGCGCTGCTCGCGGCCCACGCGCTGCTCCTCGCGGTCGCCGAGCTCCCGTGGGTGGCGCTCTGGGCGCTCGGCGCCGGCGCGCTCGCCGGCTGCGCCGCGTGCATCGCGTCGCTCGCGGCGCGCTGCATGCTTCTTGCCCGGCCGCGCGGCGCGCGTGAGCTCGCGGCGCTCGCGCTGCTCGCGGGCGCCGTCGCGCTCGGGGCTCCGGCGTGGATCCTGCTCGCCTGCGCCGCGCCCGCGCTCGCCGTCGGGCTGCGCGCGGCCGTCGCTCGGGCGCCGGAGATCCCTGCCGGCCGCGAGCGCTCGATGATCCCGTCCTCCGCGCCCGTGCTCGGCGGCGCGCTCGTCGCGCTCTCGCTCGCCTACCTGGCGGCGCTCGTGCGCGGCTACCGCGCGGTGCTCGTGCGGTGCCTCGCGCTCGGGGCGATCGGCGCGCTCGCCGCGGCGGTCTGGTCCCGGAACAGCGGGCAGCTCGGGGGCGGGCCGCTCGCCGCGGCGTCGCTCGTCGCGCTCACGCCGGTCGCGCTCTGCGCGGGCGCCGGCCTCTCCGGCCCGGTGCTGCGCGAGGAGCGGCGGCTCGCGTGGCTCCTCGACGCGTGCGGCGCGGCGGCCGGGCTCCGGGCGGGCGCCGCCGCGGCGGCGGTCGCCGCGCCGCTCGTCGCCCTCGCGCTCGCGCACGGGGCGGCGGTCGGCGCGCTCACCCGCGCGGCGCCGTCGGTGGCGCTGCGCCTGCTCGGAGGCGCGGCGCTCGCGGGGCTGTTCCTCTCCGGGATCGCGCTCGGCTGCGTCCGGTGGTCCGTGCGGCAGGACGGACGCGACAGCAGCCGCGTGCTGCTCTCGGTGCTCGCCGCCCTCGCGGCGTCGATCGCGGCCGCGTGGACGCTGGGTGAGCTCGCGCTCGCGGCCTTCGCTCCGGCGGCGGCGCTGCCCGCGGCGCCCGCCGGCGCGCGCTGGCTCTCGTCGCGCCGGGAGCGCGGCGCGGCGGCGGGAGAGGGGAGGGCGCTGTGACGCTGGAGGCGACGGGGATCCACAAGCGGCTTGCGGGGAGGGACGTGCTCTCGGGCGTCGACCTCCGCTGCGGACCTTCGGAGGTGGCGGTCGTGATGGGCGAGAACGGCGCTGGCAAATCGACCTTGCTGCGCGTCGTCGTCGGGTTGCTCGATCCGGATCGCGGCGCCGTGACGCTGTCGGGGGAGGCCGTCCACGGCGGCGGGGCCGCGGCGCGGCGCCGGCTCGGCTACGCGCCCGACGCGACCGAGGCGCTGCCCGATCTCCAGGTCGCCGAGCTCTGCGCCCTCGTGCGCGCGCTCAAGCAGGCGCCGCCGATCGAGCGCGCGTGGATCGAGCGGATCGGCGCGGCCGCCTTCTACCGGCAGCGGCTCTCCGGGCTGTCGTTCGGTCAGCGCAAGCGCGCGCTCCTCCTCGCGGCGCTGGTGGGCGATCCGTGGCTGCTCGTGATCGACGAGCCGACAAACGGGCTGGACGCCGAGGGGGTGCGCACGGTGCTGGAGCTCATCGAGCAGCGCCGCGCGGAGGGGAAGGCGACGCTGCTCACGACGAACGACGCGGCCTTCGCGGCGGCGATCGGGGGGCACGTGCGCCGGCTGAGCGGAGGGCGGCTCAGCGCGGAGTAGGCGGCTCGTCGGTCCGCGAGGCGCGCCGCCTCGGGGCGCCGCCTACCTGCGGACGGGCTCCGTGTCGCCGCCAGAAGGGTGCGGCAGCAGCCGCAGCACGCGCGTCTCGCGCCGCTCGCGACCTTCGAGATCGAGCGACGTGGGGACCTGGTACCGCGCGAGCTCCTCGACGGCCTCCGAGGGGCAATAGGCGCGCCCCGGATCGCCGACGAGCACCGCGGCGGCGCGCGCGGCCTGGCGGCGCAGCCACGGGAGCACGCGCTCGACCATCGCGCGCTCGTAGCAGACGTCGCCCGCCACGATGACGTCCCACGCGCCGGCCTCGGCGCTCGCCGTGAGATCCTCGTTGATCACGTCGACATCGACGTCGTTCAGGGCCGCGTTCAGCCGGAGCGCCGCGGCGGCGAACGGATCGATGTCGGCGGCGCTCACGCGCGCCGCGCCCGCGAAGGCCGCCGCGATCGCGACGACGCCGCCGCCGCAGGCGAGGTCGAGCACGCGCTTGCCCGAGACCGTCGCGGGATGATCGAGCAGGAACCGCGCGAGCGCCTGCCCGCCCGCCCACGCGAACGCCCAGTACGGGGGCGGCACGCCCGCGCGCGCGAGCGCCGCCTCCGTCGCGTGCCAGAGCGGGGTGACCTCGGTCGCCAGGTGGAGCCTGACCTCGGGGACGAACGGCGGACAGGCGACGGCCGTCTCGCGCGCCACGAACGCCGCGGCGCGCTCGGCGGCGGCGGCGGCCTCCGCGTTCCCCCAGCTTGGCGCGGCCATGGCTACCGCTTCGCGGCACGCGCTTCCGCCGCGCGCAGCGTCGTCTCGAGCAGCGAGGCGATCGTCATGGGGCCGACGCCGCCGGGCACCGGCGTGATCCACGCGGCGCGCTCCCTGGCGGCGTCGTAGTCGACGTCGCCCACCAGCTTGCCGGCGTCGTCGCGGTTCATGCCGACGTCGATCACCGTGGCCCCTTCCTTGATCCAGTCGCCGCCGATGAGCTTCGCCTTGCCCGCCGCGACCACGAGGACGTCGGCCTCGCGGCAGAGCGCCCGCAGATCACGCGTCCGGGTGTGGGCGATCGCGACGGTGGCGTGGCGCGCGAGCAGCAGCTGCGCCATCGGCCTGCCGACGAGGTTGCTCCGCCCGACCACCACCGCGCGGGCGCCGGCCAGCTCGACGCCCGCCTCCGCGAGCAGGCGCATGCAGCCGACCGGCGTGCACGGCGCGAGGCCGCCCGGGCGGCCCATCGCGAGCAGCCCTGCGTTCACCGGGTGGAGGCCGTCGACGTCCTTCGCGGGATCCACGGCGTCGAGCACGATGTGCTCGCGCACGTGCGCCGGCAGCGGCAGCTGGACGAGGATCCCGTCGACGGTGTCGTCCGCGTCGAGCTCCGCGACGCACGCGAGCAGCTCCGCCTCGGTGGTCGCGGCAGGGAGCGTGCGGAGCCGGCCTCGCATGCCGACCTCGTTCGACATCCTCTCCTTGCTCCGCGTGTAGGCCACGCTCGCCGGGTCCTCGCCGACGAGCACCACCTCCAGGCCGGGGGGGCGACCGTGGGCGGCGACGAAGCGCGCCACCCCCTCCCGCACCTCGTCGCGGACCTTCTGCGCGATCGCCTTGCCGTCCAGGATCTTCGCTGCCACGGCGGCGGAGCTTAGACCAGCAACGGCCGTCGGGGGGGCGCTGCCTGCCAGGGACCCGCGGCGCGGGCGTGAGGACGACCGGACCACCGCCTCCCGCGACGCGATCTTCCGGTTGACCCGTACGTCCAGCGTCTCTAGCCATGAGCTGTGGACGCGCTGCACACGGATCTCTACCAGCTGACGATGGCGGCGGGCTATTTCCACCGCGGGATGGTCTCGCGCGTCGCGACGTGCGAGCTCTTCGTGCGGCGGCTGCCCCAGCACCGGCGCTTCCTCCTCGCGATGGGCCTCGAGCGGGTCGTGCGTTACCTCGAGGAGCTCCGCTTCACGGACGAGCAGATCGCCTACCTGAGCGCGCTCCCCGCCCTCGCGGACGCGATGACGCCGGCGTTCTGCAGCTACCTGCGGAGCTTCCGCTTCCACGGCGACGTCTGGGCCATCCCCGAGGGGACGGCGTTCTTCGCGAACGAGCCGGTCCTGCGCGTCACGGCGCCGCTCATCGAGGCGCAGCTCATCGAGACGTTCGCCCTGTCCGCCATCAACCACGCCACCGCGATCGCGTCGAAGGCCGCGCGCGTCGTCCTGGCCGCCGGCGACGCCGGGGTCATCGAGTTCGGCACCCGGAGGACGCACCCGGAGGCGGCGCTCGACGCGGCGCGGGCCGCTTACGCGGTCGGCTGCGTCGGCACATCGAACGTCGAGGCCGGGATGCGCTTCGGCATCCCGGTGCTCGGGACGGCCGCGCACATGTGGACGATGGCCCACCCGACGGAGCAGGCCGCGTTCGAGGCCTACGTCGCGGTCTTCCCGAGCGCGGCGATCCTGCTCATCGACACCTACGACACGCTCACCGGCGCGGCGCGCGCCGCGGCGATCGCGCGCGACAGGCTGAAGGGGGTCCGGCTCGACTCCGGCGACCTCGGCGCGCTCAGCGTGGCCGTGCGCCAGATCCTCGACGGCGCGGGGTGTACGTCGGCGAAGATCGTCGCCTCGGGCGATCTGAACGAGCACCGCATCGCCGAGCTCCGTCGCGCCGGGGCGCCCATCGACCTCTACGGCGTCGGGACGGACCTTGTGACGTCGATCGACGCCCCCGCGCTGGGCGGCGTCTACAAGCTCGTGGAGATCGGCGACGTCGAGCGGGGCGCGGGCGGGGAGCGCACGCCCATCGCGAAGTTCTCGGAGGGGAAGGCGACGCTGCCCGGCGCGCACCAGGTGCACCGGTTCCGCGATCGGTCGGGGAAGCTCGTCCGCGACGTGATCGCGCTCGAGGGCGAGCCGATGAGCCCCGAGGCCGAGCAGCTGCTAGCGCGCGTGATGGCGCGCGGCGCCCGCGTCGCGCCGCCCGAGGGGCTCGACGCCGTCCGGCTGCGCGCGCGCGCGCAGCTCGCCGGGCTGCCGGAGGCGCTGCTCTCCATCGACGACGGTCCCGGGCCGGGCGCGCCCTTCGCGGCCGAGGTGTCGCCGCAGCTCGGCGCGCTCGTGGAGGCGGTGCGCGCCCGGGTCGTCTCCGGCGCGGGAGAGCGGTAGCGAGCGAGGCCCCCTGGCGCGCGCCGGGATCGGCCGCGCGCCGCCACACGACAGGAGATCGAGGACATGGCGAGCGGCAAATCGACCCGGCAATCTTCGCCCCCGAGGGTGTTCGTCGACGTCGACGTCCAGCGGGACTTCTGCGAGGAGACCGGCGCGCTGTACGTGAAGGGCTCGCCGAACGCGCTGTTCCGGAGGCTCACGGAGCACGCCGTCGCGCACGGGATCCCCATCGTCGGCTCGGTCGACTCGCACGCGTGGGACGCGTGGGAGTTCGCGTCGAACGACACGCCGGCGCCCGAGGGCGGCAAGCCGGGCTTCCCCGACCACTGCGTGAAGGGGACGCCGGGCTGGCTGAAGGTCGAGGGCACGCTGCCGCCGCGCTATCGCTTCCTCCCGAACGTGGAGCGCGCGCCCGTCGACGCGGCGGTGCGCGAGCTCGCGGCGGGCGCGAGCCACGCCGTCTACTTCGAGAAGGAGGTCTACAGCCTCTTCGCGAACCCCCTCGCCGAGGGGTTCCTGCGCGAGCTCACCGCGGCGCTCGGCGGTGCGCCCGAGCTCGTCGTCTACGGCGTGGCGACCGACTACTGCGTCCGCGCCGCCGCCCTCGGCCTCGCCCAGCGCGGCTACCGCACGGCGCTCCTGACCGACGCCGTCGCCGGCATCACCGAGGCCGGCGTCGCCGCCGCGCTCTCCGAGATGCAGGCCGCCGGCGTCACGCTCACGACGTCGTCGGCGCTCCTCGCCTAGAGCGCCGCTCTGCGCTCGCGGGGCGCGGCCGGGCTACCGGGGCGACCGCGTCAGCGGCCCTCGGGCGAGCCCGTCGCGTCCGGATCGCTCGGGTCGCCCTGGGCGCGCAGGGACCCGCAGAGGTCGACGAGCGGCTGCGGCTTGTCGAAGTGCCACCCCTGCGCGTAGTGGATGCCCATCGACGTGAGCAGCTCGGCGATCTCCTGGTTCTCCACCTGCTCGGCGACGGTCTTGATGCCGAGCGTGTCGCCGATGCGGTGCACCGACTCCACGATCGCGCGGTGGAGCGAGTTGTCCTTCAGATCGCGGACGAACATGCCGTCGATCTTGACGTAGTCGACCGGCAGGCTCTCCAGGTAGCCGTACGACGCGTGCCCGCTGCCGAAGTCGTCGATCGCGAACCGGCACCCCATGGCGCCGAGCTCCTGCATGAACCACAGCACCTCGCCGAGGTTGGCGAGCGCCGCCGTCTCGGTGATCTCGAAGCAGATCTTGCTCGGCGGCACCTGCGCCCGGTGCAGCTGCTCGACGAGGAAGTCGAGCAGGCCCTCGCGCAGGAGCGACACGCCCGACAGGTTGATCGAGCACGTGTCGAGGCGCCTCAGCGCGTGCTGCGGGAGCGCGCCGATGAGCCGGAACGCCTGGCGCGCGACGTAGCGATCGATCACGTGGATCAGGCCGCTCTGCTCCGCCGCCTGGATGATGCCGACCGGCGAGTAGAACCGGCCGTCCTCGCCGAGCTGCCGCACGAGCACCTCGAAGTGCGCGCCGCGCGGGGTGTGCGCCGCGCCCGGCTTGACGAGCGGGTGGATGCCCTGCGAGTAGAGCCGGAGCCGCCCCTCGGCGAGGTGGCGCTGCAGGCTCGCGACCCACTGCATCGAGCGCCGGCTCGTCGTCATCTGCTGGTCGTCGAGGTAGACCTGCAGCCTCCCGCGCCCGTTCTCCTTCGCGATCCGGCACGCGTGATCGGCGGCGCCGAGCACGTCGACCGCCCGCTCGAAGTGCGGGGTCAGCACCACGAGCCCGATGCTCGCGCCGATCGAGAACGTCTTCTCCGCCCACCCGAACCGGAACTCGAGCAGGCAGATCTGCAGGTCGCGCGCGATCCGCTCCGCCTCGCGCTCGCTCTTGTCCGCGAGCAAGAGGACGAACTCGTCGCCGCCGATCCGCCCGGCCGCGTCCTTCGGGCCGACGATCTCGTGCACGCGCGTCGCGACCCACTGGAGCAGATCGTCGCCCGCCTCGTGCCCGCAGGTGGCGTTCACGAGCCGGAAGCGATCCAGGTCGATGTAGCAGAGCGCGTACGGCGTGTTGTTCACCCTGCAGTCGTTCAGCGCCTCCTCGATGCGATCGATGATCGCGTACCGGTCGAGGAGCCGCGTCAGCGCGTCGTAGCGCGGCTTGGCCGGGTGGATGGGCAACGGCCCCGGCGCGCCGAGCTCGCGGAAGAGGACGATCTGCCCGGGGGCGGGGGGCGGCGGCCTCGAGTCGCGCTGGCTCTCGCGCGTGGGTCGCCCTGTGAGCGTGCCGATCGTGTGGAGCACGGGGATGACGGAGCCGTCGCGGCGCTCGAGCAGCGCGGTGTACCGCCCGGACGTCGGTCTGCTTGCCGTCGCGGCCTCGGGCGCGGCGAGCGGCGCGCTCGGCGTGCGCAGCGCGCCCTCGTCGATGATCACCGGCGCGAGCGGCGCCACCGGCTCACGCCGCGGCGTGAGCGCGGGCGGCGGAGCGGCCTTCGCGGGCGCGCCCTCGTCGAACAGCTCGGTCATCTCTCCGACGTCGATGTCCGGATCTCCGCTCGTCGTCCCCGCCGCCGGGATCAGGCGGAGCACGCGATCGAGCAGCGCGCCGCGCGCCTCGACGATCGACCAGCCGGTCAGCCGCTCTGCCGCCCCGTTCACGCGCACCACGCGCTGCTCGGCGTCGACCTCGATCACGCCGACGTCGACCTCCGACAGCCACGCCGTGAGCTGCTTATCCGGCGAGCCGCGGTGCGTGTCCGAGCGATCGAACGCGGCATGCAGGCCCGACTCCGGCCGGTCATCGATCTTTGCCACCACCCCGTTATGGTAGTTGCATTCCCGGAGAAGCGGACTTCTTAAGCGCCGACGGCGAGGAAACTCGACGGTCGCAGACCCCCCTTCGGGGTAGGCTCGGGTCGTGGTGGTCACGAGGCGAGCAGGCGCTCCGGGCAGATGCCGGGCTACGGCGCTGCCGCTCGTCCCTTCGACGCCAGAACCCCGGACCTCCGGGCAATGAAGGTAGGTTTTAACGCAATGCGTTGCGGTGGCGGGTCAACAGCAGGCGGCGGAGAGTCGTACCTGCCGCTCCATGTCGGGGGCTGAGGCGCCGATGGGGATCGTCCTGTTCGGGCTGACCGGTGGCCTGGGATCCGGCAAGAGCACGGTGGCGGCTCATTTTCGCGCGCGAGGGCTTCCGGTCATCGACGCCGATGCGCTCGCCCGCGAGGTGGTGGCGAAGGGGACGGAGGGGCTCGACGAGGTGGCGCGCGCCTTCGGCCCGGAGGTGGTCTCGCCGGACGGCTCGCTCGATCGCGCGCGCGTCGCGGCGATGGTGTTCGCCGATCCGGGCAAGCGCCGGCAGCTGAACGCGATCGTGCACCCGCGCATCACGGCGATCACGCTGGAGCGCGCCGCCGAGCTCGAGCGCCGGGGCGAGCCGCTGGCGTGCTACGAGGCGGCGCTCCTCGTCGAGAACGGCGTCGCCGATGCGTTCCGCCCGCTCGTCGTTGTCGCTGTGCCCGAGGCGGTCCAGATCGCCCGCGCGATGGCGCGGGACGGCGCGACCGAGGACCAGGTGCGCGCCCGGCTCGCAGCGCAGCTCCCGCTCGCCAGCAAGGTCGCGGTCGCCGACTACGTCATCGAGAACTCCGGCGATCGCGCCGCGACCGAGCGGCAGGCCGACGAGGTGCTCGCCTCGATCCGGGCGAAGCACGGTGTCGGTCCGAGCGCCGCGCGCCAGGATCCCTGACGGAGCGCCCGCTGGACCACTGACTTGATGCGCAGTGCCCGGCGTGGAAACCTCGCGACCGGCCGATGACGTCGTTCAAGTCGAAGCTCGCGCGGCTCGGGCCGCTCCCGGCGGAGCGGCGCGGCGCCGCGCCGCTCGCCCCCGCGCCAGCGCCGCTCGACCGTGGTCCCTCCGTGGACGGCGCTCGCGCACACGATGCTCCCGCCGCGCCGTCGCCCGAGGCGCCGCCTCCGAGTGAGGCGGCACCTCAGGCGGCGCCGGCCGTTTCGGCTGCATCGCCCTCCACGGGCGGCGCTCGACCGTCGCTCGACGAGCTGCGCGAGCGCATCTCCCGCATCGTCGCCAGGGGCGCGCCGCCTACGCCCAGGGCCGATCCGGCGCGAGGCGAGCTCCCCTTCCATGTCGAGCAGACGCCCGGCGGGCCTCTCTATGCGAGCCGCACCCGCTCGCTCGCGGCGGCCCGCGTCGGCCGCGCGCCGCTCGTCGCCGCGCGCGACGCCGATCCGGCCATGCTCGCGCTCCTCTCGCTCGACCCGGCGCTCGCGGGCTGCGACGTGCGGCGGGCGCTGTTCCTCGACACGGAGACCACGGGCCTCGCCGGCGGTACCGGCACCGTGCCGTTCCTGATCGGCCTCGCCTGGTTCGACCCCGGGGCGGACAGCGCGGGGCCGCTCGGCGAGCCCTCGTCCGACGGCTTCGTCATGGAGCAGCTCCTTTTGCGCCGCCTCGGCGAGGAGGAGCCCATCCTGCGCCGCCTCGCCGAGCGCCTCGCCGACGCCTCGATGATCGTCACGTACAACGGCAAGGCGTTCGACATGCCGCTCCTCCGGACGCGCTACGTGATGAACCGCCTGCCGCCGCCGCCGGAGCTGCCGCACCTCGATCTCGTCCACGTCGCGCGGCGCATCCACAAGGCGCGCCTGAAGAGCCGCACCCTCATCGCCCTCGAGCACGACGTGCTCGGCCGGGTGCGGGTCGGGGACGTGCCCGGCGGCGAGATCGTCGCGTGCTACGCGCACTTCCTGCGCACCGGTGACGAGGAGGCGCTGCTCGGCGTCGTCGAGCACAACGCCGCCGACGTCCTCGCGATGGTCGCGCTGGTCGGGCTCTACGGCGAGCCGCTCGGCAGCCTCGCCGCCGACGATCTCGCCGGGGTGGCCGCGACGCTGCGGCGGGCGGGCGCGCTCGAGCGCGCGGCCGAGCTCGCGGACGCCGCCGTCGAGCGCGGCGGCGGCGCGGTCGCGCGCCGCGCGCGCGGCGACATCGCGAAGGCGCGCGGGGACAAGGCGCGGGCGCTCGCGGACTACGAGGCGCTCGCCGCCGAGATCGACGACGCCTCGGTGCGCCTCGAGCTCGCGAAGCTCTACGAGCACCACGTCCGCGCCTTCGCCCGCGCCCTCGAGCTGGCCGACCAGGGTACCGCCGAGCCCGAGCCCGCGCAGGCCCGTCGCCGGGCCCGCCTGCAGCGCAAGGTCGACCGGAGCGCCGCCGTGCTCACGCTGCCGTTCGGAGGGCCGGTCGACGCGGGCGCGGGCGATCCAGATTCAGCGCGGTCGCGCTCAGAGCCCGCTGCCGCGCCGCAGCGCGAGGGCGAGGAGTGAGCTGGCGTCCCCAGCGTCACCGCGCGCGCCGCGTGGCTCCGCGCCGGGTGTCTGCGGAGTCGCTTCCGGGGCGTCCGGGCGAGCCGATCGAGAAATCCATCGCTCTGGCTTCTCGCCAGCGCGCGCGTGGGCTAGGGTGGGGGCGATGATCACCGTCGGCTGCGCCGGTTTTCCCGTCCCAGCGACGCGCTATTTCCGCGAGTTCATGTTCGTGGAGGTGCAGGAGACCCATGTGTCCCTTCCGGGACCTGGAACGATCCGGCGCTGGCGGCGCGAAGCTCCAGGCGGCTTTCGCTTCGCTCTTCTTGGTCCGCGCGAGATCGGGCAGGAGGGTTTCCGGGACGGCAAGGTCATTGAGACGGCGCTCAAGAGCATCGAGGCCGTGGCGGACGAGCTCGAAGCGAAGCTCGCCGTCTTCGTCGGCCCCCCGGAGTTCACGCCGACGCGCGCGAACAAGGCCATCCTGCGCGACTTCCTCGTCAACGTGAAGAAGCGCTTCGAGCGCGTCGTCTTCGAGCCTCCGCCGGGGTGGGATCCGGACGAGAGCGACGAGCTCACCCAGGAGGTCGGCGCGCTCGCCGCGCGCGATCCGCTGAACGCGGGGCTCTCGCGGTTGAAGGTGGCCTACTACCGCCTGCACGGTCCGGCGGGGCACAAGTCGCGCTACGAGGATCCGGCGATCGAGCGGCTCGCGGAGATCGCGCGAGGCGCGAAGCACGACGACGCGACGTACGTGTTCACGAACGTCGACATGTTCGCCGACGCGAAGCGCTTCAAAAAGGCGATGAAGCTCTAGAGCGGCGGGCACCCGCTTCGGATACGGGCCCATCTCGACGTTTTCGGTGCTCGGCGTACTGGAGTACGCCTCCGCGCCGAAAACGCCGATCTGGGCCCGTCTCCTGTGCGGGGGACCGCCGCTCTTTGTCGCTCGAGCGTTCGCCGCGCCGCGAGCGGGCGGCGTCGGCGTGTACCGCTGGAATGCGCGCGAAGCTCAGCCTTCGCGGCGCCGGAGCCGTAGGCGCTTCGGCCGCGTGAACAGCGCCATCGCGGCGCTCACCACCGCGGCGACGTACCACGGGATGTCGTTCACAATCCCGTAGACGGTCCGCCCGTGCATGAACCTGGCCTCGCCGAGGAGCGACTGCTCCTTGAAGGTCTCGCTGTGCGTGACGACCCGCCCGACCGGGTCGACGATCGCGGAGACGCCGCTGTTGGTGGCGCGCACGAGGTAGCGGCGGTGCTCGATCGAGCGCATCTTCGCGAGCGCGAGGTGGATCCACGGCTCGGTCGAGTCGCCGAACCAGGCGTCGTTCGTGAGGTTGACGAGGAGGTCGGGGTCGCCCTCGGCGACCAGCTTGTTCACGAAGTGCGGCAGGATGTCCTCGTAGCAGATCATCGTCGCGAGCCTGTGGCCGTCCCACTCGAGCGGAGCGAGCGACGTGCCAGGGCTGAAGCGGCCCGAGTTCGGCGACAGCGTGTAGAGGTACGGGAGCATCTCGCCGAACGGGAGGTACTCGCCGAACGCGAGCAGGTACTGCTTGTCGTATCGACCGAGGATCTCGCCGTCCTTGTTGGCCATGAGCGCCGTGTTGAAGCTCACGCCGCGCTCGTTCCGGTTGGCCGGGAGCCGGTGGATGACCGTGCCGACGACGGTGGGGACGCCGAGGCGGCCCGTGAGCGACCGCTGGACCTCGGTCTTGTAGGCCGACTCGCGGAAGGCTTGCGGCACGCCCGCCTCGCTCCACACGACGAGCCCCGCGCCCTCCTTCGCGAGCTCCCGGGTCCGGGTCACGTGGATCTTGTGCGCGTTCCGGCGGTCGAAGAGCGCGAGGTTCGGCTGCACGATCCCGATCTTGATCGGCTCGGCCGCGGCAGCGGCCGCGTCCACGGCGCGCATCCGGACGACGCCGTACACGACCGCGAGGGCGGGGGCGGCGACGCCCACCGCGAGGACCGCCCGGTTCAGCGGGCGGCCGCGCAGCGGCGGTCCGGCGTCGCGGCCCGCCCCGCTCGGCGCGGCGCCTGCGGGCGCGCGATCCAGCCGGAGCATCACGAGCTCGGCGATCGCGAGGTTCGCCGCGACGAGCACCAGGCCGACGAGGTAGGGGCCGCCGAGATCCGCGACCTGGCCCATCACAGGCGCGTTGTGGACCGAGGCGCCGTAATACCAGGGGAAGAGCAGCGGATAGACGAGCTCGCTCGTCACGAACGCGAGCGTGAAGGCCACCGAGCCCGGCCATCCTCGCGCCTCGGCCCGCCCGTAGAGCCAGCCGCACAGGGCGATCCTCCCGGCCTGGTAGGCGCAGAGGATGGCCATGAAGAGCGCGCAGAGGATCGTGGGGAATCCGCTGAACACCCGGAGCATCTCGAGCAGCCAGTAGAAGCCGGTCATCGTCATGACGAAGCCGGCGATCCAGCCGAGCAGCGCCGCGCGCCCGGGCGTCTGTCCGCGCAGCGCCACGATCAGCGGGACGAGGCCGAAGAACGAGATCGGCCAGAGATCCATCCCAGGAAACCCGAGGAAGTAGAAGAACCCGGAGAGCGCCGCGAGCGCATAGGCGAGGCGCGCGGGCAGCGCCCGCGCCGTGCTCCCAGCGCTCGTGCGGGGGGCGTCCGGGGCGGTCGTCGCTCCAGGCAGCGGGAGGCTTGCGGCCTCTGCGCCCCCTGCGTCTGCGACGGCAGCCTCGCTCTCTTGCTGGTGCGCGGTCGTCATCGGGAGCGCTCGAGGAAGGGGAAGCGGCGCGCCGTCGCGACGGCGGGGTGGAACCTGGAAGGGCCGAGCATGGCGGCCCCCGTATTGAAGGGGCGCTGCCGCTCCGTCAACCCGCTCGGCGCGCGCCTGGCAACCCGCTCGGCGCGCGCGTGGCAACCTGCTGGGCGCGCGCGTGGCAACCTGCTGGGCGCGCGCCTGGCAACCCGCTCGGCGCGCGCGTGGCAACCTGTTGGGCGCAAACGAGCACCCGGAGCGGACGACCCCGGCCTTGGGGACGCCTGCGCAGCAAGGCGCGGCGGTGGAAGTTCGCGCAGAACGTGCCTGAACCCCCGCAATCGCGACTACTATGCGCACGCAGAGCCCATGTCGAAGATCCTTCACATCGAGGACGATCCCGCGAACCGCCTGCTCGTCCGCAAGCTGCTCCAGAACGCGGGCTACGAGGTCCTCGAGGCCGCCGACGGGCTCGAAGGCGTACGTCTAGCCTGTACCCAGCACCCCGACCTCGTCCTCGTCGACCTGAACATCCCGGGTCTCGACGGGTTCGAGGTCACCCTGCGCCTGCGCGGCGAGGCGTCGCTCGCCGGCGTCCCCATCGTGGCGATCACCGCCGAGGGCGATCGGGACACGAGCCTCGCCGTCGGCTGCGACGGCTTCCTTCAGAAGCCGATCGACGCGCGCTCCTTCCCGGCGATCATCGCCCGCTACCTCAGCGGCGCGCGCGAGGAGCTCCCCGCGTCCCAGGGGCCGCTCCGGCTGCGCGAGCAGAGCCAGCGCATCGTCGCCCACCTGGAACAGAAGGTGGCCGAGCTCTCGCGCGCCAACGCCCGGCTCCGCGAGCTCGACGCCGCGCGAACCGAGTTCTACCGCAACATCTCCCACGAGCTCGCGACCCCGATGACCCCGATCGTCGGGTACGTGAAGCTGCTCGCCGACGAGGAGCTCGGCCCGCTCAACAAGGCGCAGAAGAAGGCGCTCCTCGCGATGGAGGACTGCGTCCGCAGGCTCCGCTCGCTCATCGACAACCTCCTCGACGTCACAGGCATCGAGACGGGCCGGATGCGCTTCATGCACTCCGAGTACGACTTCCTCGACACCACGCGGCGCGCCCTCGCCCAGGTCGCCGACCGCTTCGCCGAGGGGAAGGTCCAGCTCGTCGAGGATCTGCCGCGCGGCCCGCTCCCCGCGTGGGGCGACGCGGGCCGCCTGCAGCGGGCGATGATCCAGCTGTTCGAGAACGCGGCGAAATTCACGCCGGCCGGCGGCACCGCGGGCGTGCGGGTCACCGTGCTCCAGTCGGGGCACTACGAGCTCTGCGTCGCGGACACCGGGCCCGGGGTCAAGGCGGACCGCCAGTCCCGTATCTTCGAGCCCTTCTATCAAGTCGACGGCTCGGCCACGCGCGCCTACGGCGGCGTCGGCGTCGGGCTCGCGATCGCGCGGCGCACCGCCCGGGGGCTCGGCGGCGACGTGCGCGTCGCATCCCCGAGCAACGAGATCATCGAGGGCGAGACGCTCACCGGGTCGGCGTTCTACCTGACGGTCGCCCGTCGAGCGCCCTTCCAGGACGACGGCAGCTCGCCCGGCAGGCTCGGCCCGCCCTCGTCACCGCCCACCGATCCCTCGTCGTCCGTGTGATGCGCCCGGCCGCTCGCGCCATCTACCTCGACTGGAACGCCACGACACCGCCGCACCCCGAGGTCCTTGCGGCGATGCAGGCTGCGGCGGAGGTGGCGTGGGCCAACCCGGCGAGCGTACACGGACCAGGGCGGCGAGCGCGCGCGTTCGTCGAGCAGGCGCGGGAGGCGGTCGCCCGGCTGACGGGCTTCGATGCGCGCGACGTGGTCCTCACCTCGGGCGGCACCGAGGCCAACAACCTCGCGCTCTGCCACGCCTTCGGCGAGGCCGGTACGCCGGCCGCCGCGGCAGGCGAGGCCGGTACGCCAGCCTCGAGGCAGCCGCAGGGGGCGCTCGTCGTCTCGCGGATAGAGCACCCGTCGGTGACCCGCGCCGCCGAGGCGCTCGCCGCGCGCGGCGTGCACGTCGCCTGGGTCGATCCCGAGCCGTCCGGCCGCGTCGCACCCGAGGCGATCGCGGCCGCCGTGGATCGGGCGGCGGCCGTCGCGCCCGTGCGGCTCGTGAGCCTCCAGGCGGTGAACCACGAGACGGGGGTCGTCCAGCCGATCGCGGAGGCGGCGGCGATCGTCCACGCCCGCGGGGCGCGCCTCCACGTGGATGCCGTCCAGGCGGTGGGACGCCTGCCGCCGGAGGCGTGGGTCGGGGCGGATCTCGTGTCGGTCGCGGCCCACAAGATCCGGGGGCCGAAGGGGATCGGCGCCCTCGCGGTCCGGCCGGGCATCCGGCTCCGCCCCGTCCTGCTCGGAGGCGCCCAGGAGCGCGGGCTGCGGCCCGGGACGCAGGACCCGCTCGCGGCGGCCGGCTTCGCCGTGGCCGCCCTGCGCGCGATCAGCGCCCCTGCCCGGTATGCAGCGCTCGCCCCGCTCCGCGATCGCCTCGAGGCCGAGCTCGTCGAGGTCGGACGCGCGGCCGGCGCAGCGCCGATCCGCAACGGGGACGAAGTCCGCGCCCCCCACGTCACGAACCTCTCCTGGCCCGGCTGGCGCGGCGACGAGCTCTGCGCCGCGCTCGACCTCGAGGGCGTCGCCGTGTCCAGCGGCTCGGCCTGCAGCGCCGGGACCGCCGAGCCCTCCCCGGTCCTCACGGCGATGCTCGGGCCAGAGCGCGCGGCGTCCGCCGTGCGCTTCTCGATCGGCGAGGACACCACCGAGGCCGACCTCATCGAGGCCGCGCGGCGCGTGGCCCGCGTGCTCTCCCGCCTGCGATCATTTCCAGCCGGAAGCTGAGCCGATCCAGCCGCTTACCGGGACCCCGCCGATTCTTGAACCATCCCTCGAGCCATTCCGGATAAGCGCGCAGAGAAGGGTGAGTCCACAGGGGTATCTCTTCGCAGAGATTGAGCTTTTTGAGGGGGCTGTGGATTCTTTTTGTCGATCCATTGAATGGAACGAATCGGTCGTCTTGCTGCGAGCCTGTTCAGCGTTGGACGGAGTGCTCGAACCTGCTTCATGTGTTGCTCGTAAGTGGCCAAATTTATTGCTTAATTTGTTGATGCGAAGGAGCGGCCTGCGGCGCTGCCCGATGAGCTCGCGGCGCGCGAACACGCCGGCTCCGGACGCATTGATGAAGGGCCGATCCAGGCCCGCTCTCTGGTGATCTCGCGCTCGATCTGCGGCGCTGTCCGACGGCGCGCGGCGCGCGAGCGCCTCGACGGCGTTGTTGACCCGCGCGGCTCGCGAGAGGCCGAGCGCGCTGGCGGACTACGCGCTGGACGCGCGGCGCTGCCGGACGACTTCGTAGAGCGCGATCGCCCCTGCGACAGAGGCGTTCAGCGAGGAGATGGGGCCGGTCATGGGGAGCCGGGCGACGTGCTGGCAGACGCGGCGGACCGAGCGGCGCGTGCCCTTGTCCTCGGCGCCGATGACGATCGCGACAGGGCCGGTCAGGGGAAGCTCGCCGAGCTCTACCGGACCCTGGGCGTCGAGCGCGATCGCGGCGACGCCACGGGCGGCGAGGGCCTCCAGGGCGTCGGGCAAGGAGGGGACGCGACACAGCCTCGCGTGCTCGATCGCGCCCGCGGACGCCCGGAAGGTCGCCGGGGTGAGCGGCGCTGAGCTGTGCTCGGGCCACAGGATGGCCCGGGCGCCCAGGGCGACGGCGCTGCGGATCACCGCGCCGAAGTTCTGCGGGTCCATCACGCCGTCGAGCGCCACCGTGATCGTGCCGGTGCCGGGCTGGCCCTCCTCGACGACCGGGATCGCGTCGACACCGACGATCTGAAGCTCGGGCGCCGCGGCCACGGCCCCCTGGTGGCGCCCGCCGGCGCTGCGGCGATCGAGCTCGTTGCGGGGCGCGCGCTCGGTCGGGATGCCCTGGCCCTCCGCGAGCCGCGCGAGCGCGTCGAGCTTCGGGCCGCCGTCGCGCTGGACGAGGACCCAGCTGACCCGGGCGCCGTGCGCGCGGATCGCCTCACGAACCGGCTGGAGACCGTAGACGAGGCGGCTCACGTCAGCGCGGGGGGTGGAGCGTGTGCGCGATCTCTTGGACGATCGAGCGCGCCGTGGCGAGCGGATCGGCCGCGTCGCGGATCGGCCGGCCGACAACCAGGAGATCTGCGCCGGCCGAGATCGCGGCCGAGGGGGTGGCGATGCGCTTCTGATCGTCGCCTGGCGCGCCGCCGGAGCTTGGACCGAGGCGGATGCCCGGCGTCACGATGAGCTCGCCCCGCCCGAGCGCCTCCCGCAGCGCGGGCACCTCGTGCGGCGAGGCGACGAACCCGTGGACGCCGGCGCTGCGCGCGAGCTGCGCCAGCCGGACCACGTGCTCGGACGCGGTCCCCTGGATGCCCTGCGCGGCGAGATCGCCATCGTCGAGCGACGTGAGCACGGTGACGGCGAGCAGGATCATCTCCTGAGAGCGCGCCGCCTCCTGGGCCGCGCGCTTCAGCATCTCGGTGCCGCCGGCCGCGTGCACCGTCAGGTACCGGACCCCGAGCGCGGCGGCGCCCGCCACCGCGCGCGCCACCGTCTCGGGGATGTCGTGCAGCTTCAGATCGAGGAAGACGTCGAGCCCGAGCGACTTGCCGATCTCGACCGCCCTCGCCCCCTCGCGGACGAACAGCTCCAGACCGACCTTGAGCACGCCGATCGAGGGGGCGATGCGGGTCGCGGCCGCCCTGGCCTCGTCGAGGCTCGCGTAGTCGAGCGGAAAGACGAGCCTGCGGCGCGCCTCGTCGAGCGAGCTGCTGCCGAGGCTCGTTCTCTGCCTGACGGAGCTGGTGTTGGCCATTCGGGGACCCCGTTCCGCGTCAGAGGCAGCTGCAGAGCGGATCGCCAGGGGCGCAGTTGCAGGGAGCCTTGGTGCCGCCGCCGCTCGCCGGCGCGCCGCCCGCGGCCGGGCGCCCGCCGCCGCCGCGGCGCAGCTGCTCCTGCTTCTGCTGCTCGGCCTCGAGCTGCTTCTGCAGGGCGAGGCGCGTCGCCTCGTCCTTGGCGGTCGCGAGCTGGTCGCGCAGCCCGGCCATCTTGCCCTCGGACTCCTTGAACTGCGCCTCGAGGCGCTTGTTCGCCTCCTCGAGCTCGCGCGCCCTCGCGGCCTCGGCCGCGATGCGCGCCTCGTTCTTCTGCGCCGAGTCGACGGCGACGATCGTGACGATGCCGATCACCAGCACGCTGGCGATGGCGCCGCCGATGAGGAGCTTGCGCAGCTTCTTCTTCCCCTCGTCTTGCTGCAGCGCCGCGAGCGAGCGCTCGTGGTGCTGCTGCGCGGCCATCGCCTCGAGCCGCGCCTTCTGCTCGGCCTCGACGCGCGCCTTCTCGATCTCGGCCTGCCGGATCGCCTCGAGCCGCGCCGCCTCCTCGCGGGACCGGCGCTCCTCGTTGCGACGGCGCTCCTCCTCGGTGCGGATGCGCGACTCCTCGGCCTCGCGCGCGGCGCGCTCCGCCTCGACACGCGCCTTCTCGGCGGCGGCGACGGCGGCGGCCTTCTGGGCCTCTTCGGTCTTGATGCGATCCTCCTCGAGGTTCATCAGCTCCTTGAGCGAGAACAGGACCGAGCTTTCCTTCTGTTCCGACATGACCTCGTGGCTCCTTCGATCGAGCGCGTGCGGTTTGGCTACCAAGGGGCGGTGCGGGGAACCTGCAGGTCGCCCTCGGAGGGGCCACCGAGCAGGACGATTCTGACCCGCCGAGCGGCTTTGACGCAATTATTCGCGAGCGCCGCGACCCTCGTTGTGTCGAGGCGCCGCGGAGCTGCCAGTCAGAGTATCGCCGTGGTGCACCGCGGGTACCAGCGGAAATCGTTGCGCTCCGTCCCTTCCACCTCTCCTCCACCTCTCCACCTCGGTTGGCCTTGGTTCCCCTCGATCCTCCTCGGTCATCCTCGGTCTTCCTCGGTTCCCCTCCGTCGTCACCGCGCGCGTGCGCCGTCGCCGGACGAACTGGTCCGTCGCGGAGGGCGCCCATGGGCGCCCAGGGCGTGCTGGAGAAGGAAACGCTTGAGAGCGGGGCTGCTGCTCACCCCACGGCCCCGTTGGATTCTCGGTGGCTCTCCGGTAGCGTCGCGCGCCCATGGCGAAACTCATCAAGGCGCACATCACCGGTACGGTCTGGAAGATCGAGGTCAAGCCGGGCGACAGGGTCGAAGAGGGGACCGTCGTCGTCATCCTCGAGTCCATGAAGATGGAGATGCCCGTCGAGGCCGAAGAAGAGGGGATGGTCGAGGAGATCCTCGTCACCGAGGGGGCAGCGGTCACGGAAGGCGCCCCGCTGATCAAGCTGGCCTGACCGGCCGCCCGATCCGGCGAGCGCGCGCCGCGCTCGCGCTCACCGCGCCCGCCGACCTGCACAGCGCTCGGGCCCGCCGCGGCGTCATCCCTTCGGCGCGCGGGGCTCGGCCGCGCGGAGCCGCGCCCCTTGCGAGGGCGCGGCGGCGCTCATTCGCGCCAGAAGAACTTCCAGGGGTTGTGCTTGAGGTCGCGCGCGAGTTCCTGCAGGTCGTCGAACAGCTGCTCATCCATCACGAGCGCGCCGACCGTCCCCTTGCCGCGCTTGACGTGGGCGAGGACCTCCTGGGCGTCGGCGGTCGCGGCCCTCGCCCTGCCCGCGATCTCGGCGATGTCGTCCAGCGTCTTCTTGATCTTGACCTGCTCCGTCTCGCCGCCCACGGTCGTCGAGAGGCGGCGCGCGTTCGCCAGCGTCTCGCGCGCGTCCGCCATGAGCGGCGGCAGATCGCGCGCGGCCGTCCCGCTCACCTGATCGGCGTTCGCGAGGATGCGATCGATCTGCGGGTTGTTCACGTACCGCTGCCGGGCGTCCTTCACGAGATCGGTGCCCTCGACGCTCATCTGCTCGACGTTCTCGGCGATGCGATCGAGCCGATCCTGGTTTCTGTGCATGAAGTCGCCGGTGCCCTTCAGCGTCTTCCGGAGCCCGTCGAACGCCTCCCCGACCTCTTCCCGGTGCTCGCGCATCGCGGAGACCGTCGCGTGCAGCAGCTCGTAGCCCTCGGCGAGGAGCATATCGAGGCGCGGCGGATCGAGCCCCCGGACGACGGCGTCCGGGGGGATCACCGGCCGATCGGTCGATCCGGGCTCGATCGCGAGGAACTGCTCGCCGAGCACGCCCTGCGTCGTGACATAGAACGTGGCGTTGTCGTGGATGCTCTCCCGGTAGCGCTCCTCGAGCCGAAGCTGGATCCGCACGAGCGGCTCGCGCTTGCCGTCCTTGCCGACCTTGCCGCCGCTGAAGTGGATCTCGCTCAGCTTGCCGATCTCCACCCCGGCGACCTTCACCGGCGCCCCGGTCTGGAGGCCGCCCGGGTTGTCGAAGTCGACGTAGATCGAATACTTCGGCTGGAAGTTGACCCCGCCCATCACGAGGATGAACGTGGCGAGGAGCCCGATCGCCGTCAGGATGAGGATCCCGACCTTGACCTCGATCGATCGCGGGCTTGCCATGAGTTCGTTATCTTCTCCGATCTGGCGGCGGCGGGGTGAGGGAAATAGGCCAGGATTCGCCTGCCGCAGCGCGATCGTCCGGTGTGCATCGTGACGCTTCGCGCAGCCATTGCTTTGACGCAACAGCGCTTCCCCTCCCAATCGCTCGGGCCCAGATGATTTCGTTCCGAAATGTCAGAAAATCCTTTGGACCCAAAGATGTCCTCAAGGATGTCTCGTTCGACGTCGAGGACGGCGAGGTGTTCTTCATCATCGGACAGTCGGGGGTCGGCAAGAGCGTGCTCATCAAGCACCTCGTGGGGCTGCTCTACCCGGACGGCGGGGAGATCTGGCTGGACGGCGAGGAGGTGAGCCGCTTCGACGAGGCCCGGATGTACCCGGTGCGGATGAAGTGCGCGATGGTGTTCCAGCACTCGACGCTGTTCGACTCGATGACGTGCGCCGAGAACGTCGCGCTCCCGCTCCGCAAGCACAAGGGGCTCAAGCCGAAGGAGGCGCTCGACGAGGCGCGGCGGCGGCTCGAGCAGGTGCACATGCGCGAGTTCGGCGACCGCTTCCCGCCGGAGCTCGGCGACGGGATGCGCAAGCGCGTCGCCATCGCTCGCGCGCTCACGCTCGATCCGCGCTACGTGCTCTTCGACGAGCCGACCACGAGCCTCGATCCCGTGAGCGCGCGGCGCGTCGACAAGCTGATCCGCGAGCTCAGCGACACGCTCGGCGTGACGAGCATCGTCGTCAGCCACGACCTCGTCAGCATCTTCACGATCGCCGACCGCATCGTCATGCTCTATCAAGGCCTCGTCCGCCTCCTCGGCGATCGCGCGGCGTTCCAGGGCTCACCGGATCCGATCGTGCAGCAGTTCATCACCGGCAGCGCCGAGGGGCCGATCGAGTGAGGCGCCGGCGCGGCAGGGCCGCCCGGCGAGCGGGCGGCCTGGCTAGCGGAAGATCAGGAACGCCGCCGCCGAGATCAGCATGTTGAGCACGATGACCGCGAGCGAGGAGTTCACGACGGCGCGCGTCGTCGCCCAGCCCACGCCCTCGCTGCCGCCGAAGGTCGACAGGCCGGAGTGCCCGGAGACCACCGGGATCGCGGCGCCGTAGGCCACGCACTTCGCGAGCCCGGTCGCGAGATCGCCCGCGTCGACGAGGCTCACGTTCACGAACGTCTCGGGGCTCACGTCGAACATGCTGTACGCGGTGATCATCCCGGTGGTGAAGGAGACCGCGGCGCTCCAGACGATGAGGCACGTGGTCATGAAGACGCTGGCGATGAACCGCGGCTTGATGAGGTAGTCGATCGGATCCGCCGCGCACATGCGGAGCGCGTCGACCTGCTCGGTCACCACCATCGAGCCGATCTCGGCCGCGATGCCCGCGCCGACCCGCGTGGCGAGCATCAGCGCGGCGATCGAGGCGGCGAGATCGCGGACGAGCAGCTCGAGGTAGGTCGCGCCGAGCATGGTCAGATCCGGGATGACCCGCTTCGCCTGCTGGCCGGCCTGAAAGACCATGATCATCCCGATGAAGCCCATCACGACCGTCAGGAAGAACAGCGATTTGTTGCCGATCTCGTACATCTGCAGGAGCACCGCGCCCGGCTCGCGGCGCCCCTTCGCGCAGTAATAAAGCGTCCTTACAAATACGGAGTAGAGCTCGCGCGCCGACCGGAAGAGGGACAGCGCGGCGGCGCCGAGCGCGGCGACGCCCGACGGCTCCGGCGCGAGATCCCGGAGCTCGCTCGAGGGGGGCCCGGCGCTCTGGCGATCGGGGGAGCTCTTGTCCATGGAGGGCATGCGCGGCGCCGCCGATCAGTTGAGCGTGAACGAGACGAAGTAATCGAGGATGAAGATGCCGGCGGCCGAGGCGACGACGGTCGCGTTGACGGCGCGGCCGACGCCGGGCGCGCCGCCGGTCACGCCGAGGCCGTACTGGCAGCTCGAGAGCGCGAGGACGACGCCGAAGACGACGCTCTTGACGAGGCCGCTCATGACGTCGCCGATGTCGAGGAGCCCGCTCGTGAGGCCGTTGTAGAAGACGGCCGGGGAGACGCCGAGGAGGAGATCGCCGGTGAACGCGGCGCCGAGCAGGGCGAGCGCGTCGGCGAAGATCACCGAGAGGAGCAGCGTCAGCACCATCGCGAGGAAGCGCGGCGCGATGAGGAAGCTCACCGGGTCGATCGCGAGGACGCGGAGGGCGTCGATCTGCTCGGTGACGACCATGGTGCCGAGCTCGGCGGTGTTGTTGGCGCCGACGCGGCCGTTGATCATGAGCGCCGTGAGCAGGGGGGCGATCTCGCGGAGCGTGCCGAAGCCGGCGCCCCAGCCGAGCAAGCCGTGCGCGCCGAAGCGCTCGACGAGCGGCGCCGCCTGGATGACCATGATCGCGCCGGTGAAGAGGGCGGTCACGACGACGATGGGCGTCGATTTCACGCCCATCCTGTAGAGGTTGCGCATGAACTCGGCGCCGTCGACGCGGAGCGTGGCCACGCGCGTCGCGATCTTTCCTGCCAGCACGGCCATGCCGCCCACCGTGGCGGCGATCTGGAGGAACGAGCCGCCGAGCTGGTGCAGCCCGGAGGGCTCCTGCGCGGACGGCGCGCGCGGCCGCCGCGGGGGCGGCGCGCCGGGCGAGGCGAGCGCCCCCGGCCGCGCGGCGGTGCCTGGGCCAGCAGGAGACGTCATCCGAGGCGGGAGCTTAGCCCAAGGCCACCGAGGAGCGCGGCGCGATCTGCCGCCCCGAGAGGTCGAGACCGCTACCCAAGCAGGAGATCGTCCTCTACCTGAAATGTGCCCACCTCGCTCCGAGGCCGTCCCGTGCGACGGCAAACGCGCGCTCCCGCGCGCAATGCTGGCTCGTCTCCCGCCGGAGGAGCGCGCCGGCCCGGAGGCGGGCTGTCGGTGACGATGTCCGGTCCTTGGCGGAGCGTGCCTGGTGAAGAGCAGAGAAGCGGATGCGATGTCCCATCACGAGAGCGTAGGCGCGTTGACCGGCGAGCTCCGGACTGGCCTCCTCGACGACGGCCGGACCTTCGCCGTCCTCTCGGCGGCGACGTTCGCGCTGAAGGCGATCTTCGTGAAGCTCGCGTACGCCGCGCACCCCGTCGACGCGGTGACGCTGCTCGCGCTGCGGATGGGCATCGCGCTGCCGTTCTTCCTGTGGCTCGCCTGGAAGGAGCGCGGCGCGGCCGAAGGGCCCCTCACGCCCCGCGCCTGGGGGGGTGTGCTGATCGTCGGGTTCGTCGGATATTACCTGTCCAGCCTGTTCGACTTCATCGGGCTCACGTACATCAGCACCGGCCTCGAGCGGCTGATCTTGTTCGTGTATCCGACGCTCGTCCTCCTGATCGGCGCCGTGTGGCTGAAGCAGCCGGTGCGCGGCAAGGCCTGGGGAGCGCTCGCCGTGTGTTATCTCGGCCTCGCGGCGGCCGTCTGGCACGATCTCGAGCAAAGCGGGGACGCGCGGATCGTCGCCGTCGGCGGAGCGTGGGTGTTCGCGAGCTCGGTGACGTACGCGCTCTACTACATCGGCGTCGGCAAGCTCGCCGCCAGGGTCGGCTCGACGCGCCTCGCCGCGTACTGCGGGGCGGCCTCGTGCCTGATGGTGCTCGCGCACTACCTGGCGACGGGGAGCCCGGCCCGGCTGGGCGAGCTCCCGGCCTCGGTGTGGGGGTACGCGGCGGCGATGGCGACGATCAGCACGGTGCTCCCCATCGTGCTGCTCGCGGCCGCCATTCGGCGGCTCGGCGCGGGCCGCGCGGCGACGTTCTCGACGCTCGGCCCGGTGCTCACGATCGCGTTCTCCTGGGTCATCCTGGGCGAGCCGGCCACGTGGCAGCAGGTCGTCGGGCTCGCGATGGTCGTGGGCGGGGTGACCTGGCTCGGCAAGTCACGCTGAGATCGAGCGCCGGGGCCGCGCCGCGGGCCCGGCGCGGGATCACGCGCCGCGCGCCGCGGGGTGAGGCTCTGGCGAGCCGCTGCCGAAGAACTCGCTCCGGACGCGCTCGCGCTCGCGTTCGACCTGCTCGCCCGTCGCGCCGAGCCGCACGAGGAGGCGCTCGGTCATCGAGAACGCGACCTCCGCCTCGCCGGTCACCACGATGTCCGCGCCCGCCTTCTTCAGCGCGGCCACCTCACGCAGGTAGAAGGCGCGGGCGAGGACGAACAGCCGCGGGTTCACGCCCTTCGCCTGCTCGATGACGCCGGCCCCGGGCGCGCCCGCCGCCGTGAACAGCAGGCTGTCCGCCGTCTCGACCCCGGCGCGCTCGAGGATCTCCCGCTGCGTGGCGTCGCCGTAGATCGCGCGGATGCCCTGGTCCTGCAGCTCCTTCACCGTGTCGAGGTTCAGCTCGACGACGGTCGGCGCGATGCCGTTCTCCCGGAGCAGCCGTGTCAGCGTCTTCCCGACCGGGCCGTAGCCCACCACGACCGTGCGGTGGGCGTGCTCGTCCACCGGCGCGGCCTCGGCCTCCGCGCGGGCCGCGGCGCCGCGCCGCAGGACGAGCGTCGACTTCCACCGCGCGACGCGGTTGAAGAGCACCGGGTTCAGCGTGATCGACACGATCGAGGCGACGACGAGCGCCTGCGCGGCCTCGACCGGCAGGACGCCGAGCTTCTGGCCGAGCGCCGCGAGGATGAACGAGAACTCCCCGATCTGCGCGAGCGAGACGGCCACGGCGAGCGCGGTCTGCAGGGGGCGGCCTAGCAGCAGGGTCACCGCGAGCGCGGCGATCGGCTTGCCGATCAGCACGACCGCGAGCGTCCCGGCGGCGATCGGCCAGCCCGCGGCGAGCTGCGTCGGGTCGAGGAGCATGCCCACCGAGACGAAGAACAGCACGGCGAACGCGTCGCGCATCGGGAGCGCCTCCGACGCGGCGCGCGAGCTGAAGTCGGACTGGCCGACGACCAGGCCGCCGAGGAAGGCGCCGAGCGCCATCGACGAGCCGAAGAGCATGGCCGAGCCCACGGCGACGCCGAGCGCGACGACGAGCACCGTCAGCGTGAAGAGCTCCCGCGATCCGGTCTTCGCCACGTACCCGAGCAGCCCGGGGATGACGCGCTGGCCGACGATGAAGATGAACGCCACGAGCCCGGCGAGCTTCAGGACCGCGAGCCCAACGGACACGGCGATCCCCGCCGCGTCCGCGTCCGGGCCGCCGTCCGTGAGGGCGGGGAGCAGCACGAGCACCAGCACGGTGAAGACGTCCTCGAGCACGAGCCAGCCGATGGCGAGGTGGCCAGCGGGGGTGTGCAGGACGCCGCTGTCGCTGAGGACCCGCGTGAGCACGACGGTGCTCGCCACCGAGATGGCAACGCCGAAGACGACGGCCGCGCCCCACGTCCAGCCCGCGGCGTGGCCGACCAGGGCGCCGAGCGCCGTGGCGACCGCGATCTGGACGAGGGCGCCTGGCACGGCCACCTTGCGCACGGCGAGCAGCTCGCGGACGTGGAACTGCAGGCCGACCCCGAACATCAGCAGGATGACCCCGATCTCCGCGAGCTGGTCCGCGAGCCCCTTGTGCGCCACGAACCCCGGCGTGAAGGGGCCGACGAGGATCCCGGCCAGCAGGTAGCCCACGATGGGAGACAGCCGCATGCGCTGGGTGACGAAGCCGAGCGCCAGGGCTGCCGTGAGCCCGCCCGTGATGGTGAGGATAAGGTCGAGTTCGTGCGGCATGTCCGGGTCTAGCGCTTTCCATCGTCAGCCGCCGCCTCGCAGTGCGGTGCTGCCCGCGTTATCATCGAGCGCGGCCCAGGCCGCGCTCGATGATAACGCGGGCTTGGTGGGCTTCGTCTACTTGCCCACGACGCCGATCGCCTCGTACTCCTCGATGATGTGCGGCTCCTCCTTGGCCTTCGCGACCCACGCCTTCATCGCGGGGAGCCCGAGGATCGACGCCACGTAGCGCCTCGAGACCGCGTCGAGCTCGACGCCGTACGTGTCGAACCGCGTCGCCACGGGCGCGTACATGGCGTCCGCCACGCTGAAGCGCCCGAACAGGAACTCGCCTCCCTGGCCGAAGCGCGACCGGCAATCGCCCCAGATCGCCTGGATGCGCTCGATGTCCTGCGCCGCCGCCTCGGTGATCGCCACGCCCTGGATCTTCCGCCGCACGTTCATCGGCAGCGCGGTGCGGAGCGCGGCGAAGCTGCTCGCCATCTCGGCGCTCACCGAGCGCGCGACGGCGCGCGCGTCGCTCGCCTCCGGCCAGAGCTTCGCCGCGGGGAAGATCTCCGCCGCGTACTCGGCGATCGCGAGCGACTCCCAGATCGTGAGCGCCCCGTGCTGCAGGGCCGGCACCTTGCCTGACGGGGAGTAGCGCTGGATCTCCAGCGCGCGTGTGCCCGGCGCCCCGAGAGGGATCACCACCTCTTCGAAATCGGCACCAGCCTGCTTCAGGAGGAGCCAGGCCCGCAGCGACCACGACGAATAGGTCCTATTTCCGATATAGAGGGTGAGCTCAGCCATCCGCGGAGTCTACCACCGCAGCCGACCCGCGCGGCAGCGCGCCGGCGCGCTCACGGCGCCGCCGCGTCGCCCCCGAACACCTCGCTCGCCAGCGCCTCCACCGCCCTCCGGACCGCCTCGTCGCTCGTGTGGCGCACCCGGAAGCCCAGCGCGGCCAGCTTGCCAGGATCCATCCGCGATCGGGGCACGTCGCCAGGCCACCCGCGCTCGCCTCCCTGATACCGGATCACCGCGTCCGGGTACGGCGACGCCGCCACGCACAGCTCCGCGATGCGTGAGACGCTCGTCGCGTCCTCGGGAGCGAGGTTGTAGATGTTCAGCCGCTCTCTGGCCCGATCGAAGCCGAACAGCATCCCCTCCGCGCAGTCCCGGACATCGAGGTACGGCTTCGACTGGCGTCCATCGCCGAGCACCTCGAGCTCGGTCCGCCGATCGCGCAGCTTCTTCAGGAAATCGAGCGCGGCTCCGTGCGTCCCGCGCGGGCCGACCACGTTGCCGAAGCGGAAGATCCACGCCGTGAGGCCGAAGCACTCGACATAAGCGCTGACGAGCGCCTCGCCCGCGAGCTTGCTCGCGCCGTAGAGCGAGATGGGCAACGCGCCGAGGTCGCCCTCCGCGCACCGCCGCGCCGTGTCGCCGTACACCGTCCCGGAGGACGAGAAGATCAGCCGGCCGACGGCCGTACGCCGCATCGCCTCGAGCACGTTGTACGTCGCGATCGTGCCCTGATCGAGGTCGAGCCGCGTCCGCGCGAGCCCCCAGCGCGCCTCGGGGTTCGCCGCGAGGTGGACGACGAGGTCGTGGCCCGCCATGGCCTCGGTGAGCCGCTCCAGATCGAGGGCGTCCGCCTCGACGAGCGTGGCGCGCCCGGAGGCGAGGTGCGGCGCGACGAACGCGCGGCGCCCGACCGAGAGGTTATCGTAGATCGTGACGGGGCCGCGCTCGACGAGGCGATCGGTGAGGTGGCTGCCGATGAACCCGGCGCCGCCGACGACGAACGACCTGAGCTCCGTCATCGCCCCTCTCCCGCGGCCAGGCGCTCGATCCGCGCCGCGAACTGGAGCCGATCCTGGGTCACGAGGCGGAACGGCAGATCGTGGATCCGGAGCGGCCACTCGAGGCCCGCGACGCGCGCGCCCGCGCCGCGCACGAGCTCGACGAGCCCGCCCGGCGTGAAGTAGGTGCCCCGCACCTCGACGCCAGGCGCGGCGTTTCCGGCGAGATCCATCCAGAGCAGGACGCGCTCCGAGACCGGGCCGAACCGGAAATGATCCTTGAGCGCGACGACGCGCGACGCGACACGGAGCGCCTCCGCGAGCAGCGCGTCGGGGCGCGCGGCGTGGTGCAGCACGTCGGAGAGGAGCACCGCCTCGAACGCCGCGTCGGGGAAGGGGAGGCGCTCGCCGTCATAGGGGATGACCGGCAGCGCGGCCCCAGGGCGCGCCTTCACGTCCACGCCGACGACGCGGAGCGCGCCCACCCGGCGCGCCACCTCCAGCGCGACCGTGCCGTCGCCCGCGCCCACGTCGAGCAGCGACGCCGCGGGGCCCACCTGCGCGGCCAGCGCCCGCGCGACGCGGCCCACGCGCGGCACGTGGACCAGGCGATGGTGCAATGAGAACAAGGCGTGCCCGAGGACCGTCATCGTGCGTCCGAGCCCCGGCGCGGCGCGCGCCGGAGAGCCGCGCCACGCTAGTCGAGCGCCCGAGGACCGGCAACGCCCGGGGCCGACCCGCGCCGCCGGAGGCCGTCGCGGCCTCGTGGATGCGACGAGCCGGGACGCCGCGGCATGGCAGGACAGAGACGACATCGCGAGATAACGACCACCCTCGATGGCGTCTATCGGGGCGCTCTGGACTCCGGGGCCGCCGCGCCCCCGTCGTGCGCGCCAGGGCGCGCGCGGCGCGCGTCTCGTTACGCCCGGCCCGAAAGGACGGCTGCTCTGAAACAACCACTCTTACAGGGACTGCGATAATGACAGCTCGCGGCGCCCGCCGCCCTACGTTATCGCCCCGCTCGCGCTTGACCGATTGGCGCCATCGAACATAGCTGAATCGATGAGCGACATGCGCGGGAAGGGGCTTGTGAGGCGTGGTGTATGCCGGCTCGGTCTGGCAACTCTCTGGTTCGCCATTTCAGGGTGCAGCGGAGAGATTGGAGACAAGGAGGCGGGCCAGGACACTGCGCCTCCGGGAGACGAAGAGCCAGGCGAAGCGACGTTCGCGCCGGAGGAGGCCACGGAGCTCTGGTTCGTGGAATTCGACCGAGCGCCGGTCGCGCGGGGCGCCGGGCGCGCCAGCGTCAAAGGCCTTATCGAGGAAGAGCGGGCGCTCTTCCGGCGAGCCGCCGCCGCGCGCGGGCTCCGGTACAAACAACGATTCTCGTTCGAGGAGCTCTGGAACGGCCTCTCCGTCCGGGTCGCCCCCGAGGGCTCCGCCGCGCTCCCGGACATGCCCGGGGTCAAGGCCGTGTACCCCGTGGTGCCGGTGGAGCTCGACGCCGTGCGCGCCGCGCCGGCGGTCGACCCGGATCTCGCCGTCGCCGGCGAGATGTCGGGCGCGGACATCGTGCGTCGAGATCTCGGCGTGACCGGCGAGGACGTCCGCGTCGGCATCATCGACAGCGGCGTCGACTACCAGCACCCCGATCTCGGCGGCTGCTTCGGCCCGGGCTGCCGCGTGGCGTTCGGCTACGATTTCGTCGGCGACGACTTCGTCGCCGGCGACGCGAGCAAGCCGCCCGCGCCCGATGGAGATCCCGACGATTGCCTGGGCCACGGCACGCACGTCGCCGGCATCATCGGGGCGAACGGGGTCGTGCAGGGCGTGGCGCCGGACGTGACGTTCGGCGCCTACCGGGTGTTCGGCTGTCACGGCGGCTCGCGCGCCGACCTCATCCTGAAGGCGATGGAGCGGGCAGCCAGCGACGGCATGCAGGTGATCAACATCAGCATCGGAACGCCGTTCCAGTGGCCGGATTACCCGACGGCGACGGCGGCGAGCGCGCTCGTCGCGCGGGGCGTCGTCGTCGTCGCGTCGATCGGCAACAGCGGCGAGAAGGGGCTCTGGGCCGCGGGCGCGCCCGGCGTGGGCGACGCGGTCATCGGCACCGCCTCCGTCGACAGCAGCCGCGCGACCACCCTGTCGTTCACCGTCGCGCCAAGCAACGCCACGATCGGCTACGTCCGCGCCCCCGGGAGCCCGCCCGCGCCGCTGTCGGGGAGCGCCGCCCTGGTGCGCACCGGGACGACCACCAGCGACCGCGACGCGTGCGTCGAGCTCCCCGCGCGCAGCCTCTCGGGCCAGATCGCGCTCATCCGGCGCGGCGGCTGTTCCTTCTACGTGAAGGCTGCGCGCGCGCAGGCCGCGGGCGCAGCCGGCGTGGTGCTCTACAACGACCGGTCCGGGCCGATGAACCCGTCCGTGGAAGGCGACGACCGGATCACCATCCCGGTCGTGGGGATCCTGCAGGCCGATGGCGAGCTCCTCAACGCGCGGCTCGACGCGGGGCCCGTGACCCAGAAGTGGACCAACCGGGCCGTGGCCGAGCGGAACGGCACCGCGGGCCTCGTCTCCCGCTTCAGCTCGCACGGCCTCAGCGCGGCGCTGTCCTTCAAGCCCGATCTCGCCGCGCCCGGCGGCACGATCTACTCGACGGTGCCGATCGAGCAAGGCTCGTACGACACGCTGAGCGGCACGTCGATGGCGGCGCCGCACGTGGCCGGGGCCGTCGCGCTCCTGCTCGCCGCGCGCCCGGGGCTGTCCGCGGCGAGCGTGCGCGACATCCTCCAGAACACCGCGGTCCCCGCGCCGTGGAGCGGCGATCTGGGCGCAGGCGTGCGGGAGAGCACGCACCGGCAGGGAGCCGGGGTGATCCGCGTCGACCGGGCGATCCGCGCGACCACGCTGATCACCCCCGGCAAGCTCGCGCTCGGCGAGAGCGAGGCCGGCCCCGCCGTGCGCGCGCTGAAGCTCGAGAACTCGAGCGCGCACGACGTCACCTACGACCTGTCGCACGTGCCCGCGGCGTGCGCGACGGGAGGCGATCACTGGGCGCCGACGAGCGCCATGGCCGGCGTTGCGAGCGTCGACTTCAGCCCCGCGAGCGTCACCGTGCCCGCGGCCGGGAGCGCGACCGTCTCCGTCACCGTCACGGCGAGCGACGCGCTCGCGGAAGGCAGCCTGTTCGGCGGCTACCTCGTGTTCACGCCGCGGGGCGGCGCCGCCGATGGCCTGCTGCGCGTGCCCTATGCGGGCTTCAAGGGCGATTACCAGAGCCTGCCCGTGCTCAAGCTGTCGGGTCAGGGGGCCCCGTGGCTCGGCAAGCTGAGCGGGACGCGCCTGACGCCAGAGCCGCGCGGCGCGGCCTACACGCTCGACGCGGACGACCTGCCGTACGTGGTCGTCCACCTCGATCACGGCGCGGAGCGCCTGACCCTCGACATCGTCGACGCCGCCACCGCGAAGCCGTGGGGGCGCGCGCTGATGCTGTCCCACGTCGGTCAGAGCTCGTCCGCGATGGCGGTCACGCGGTACGGGTGGAAGGGCACGACGAAGCTCGACGAGAGGCCGACCGTCGTCCCGAACGGGGAGTACCTGATCAAGCTCAGCGTGCTCCGCGCGCTCGGCGATCCGGGCAACGAAGCGCACTGGGAGACGTGGACGTCGCCGGTCGTCACCCTCAAGCGGCCGTGACGGGGCCGCTCACGGAGCCTTGTAGACGAGCACCGGCCAGAGCCGGCGGACGACGCGAACGAGGTCGCGTTGCGCCCGCATGACCGCGCCGATCTCCTTGTAGGCCGAGGGCGCCTCCTCGCGCAGCCGATCCGCGAGGCGGTGGTCGAACCACACGCCCTCGGCCTCGCGCAGCAGCTGCCGCGCGCCGATGCGCCGGCGCGCCTCGCCCCGCGGCAGCGCGCGCCCGGCGCCGTGCGCGGACGAGCCGAGCGCCTCGGGGTGGCCGCGCCCCTCGACGTGGAAGCTCGGGCTCCCCATCGACCCGGGCACGACCCCCGGCTCTCCCTCGCGGAGCCCCATGGCGCCCTTGCGGTGCACCCACAGCGCGCGCCCGCCGTGCTCTTCGCGCCGGACGTGGTTGTGATCGACCTCGAGGCGCGACGACGCGTCGGCGTCGACGCCGAACAGCTCGGCGAAGAGCGAGAGGGCCTCGGTGAGCATCCGCGCGCGGCTCGCCCGCGCGTACCTCGCGGCCCAGGCCGCGTCGTCGAGGTACGCGCGCCCGGCCTCGCCGTCGGCGTCGAGGACGCGGACACCCGACGGGTCGCGCGCCGCGAGCGCCTCGTAGTGCTGCCGGATCGCAGGCCCCATGGCGCGCGAGCCGCTGTGGAGGAGCAGCCACAGCGCGCCCTCCTCGTCGCGCTGCACCTCCAGGAAATGGTTGCCCCGTCCGAGCGTGCCGAGCTCCATCCGGCCCTCGCGGCGCTTCATCGCCTCCAGCCGTGGCGCGCCGAGCCGCGCCTCGACGAGATCGCCGGGCAGCGGCGGCGCGCCGGCGGCCGGGTGCAAGAGGTGCGGGACGCGGCGGTACAGCGCGGAGAGGAGCTGCGCCGCGCGATCGCGATCCGCGAGCAGATCGGCGTCCGCGCGGAGCCGCAGCGCGACCATGCCGCACCCGATGTCGCCGCCGACCGCCGCCGGCAAGAGGCGACGGGTCGTGGCGGTCACCGTGCCGACGCACACGTCTTCGGCGACGTGTGCGTCGGGCATGACCGCGATGTGCGCGACGTCCTCGGTGCGCGCGAGCCGCGAGAGCGACGCGCCGAGCGCCGCGCTCGCGCCGTCGGGGAGCCACGTGGCGATGCGCGCGCTCACGGCTCTCCCTCCGGCGGGAGCACCTGAAACGCGAGCGTCGGCGCGCGCTTGCGGGTGATCGCCCCCGCCACCTCCGCGCGCACGTAGCCCGCCACCTTCTCCAGCCGCGCCGCGACCAGCTCGGGCGGCGTGCCAGCCCTGACCTGCACGACCACCGCGAGCCGGCTCGCGTCGGGCGCCGGCTCCACGCCCATCACCCAGACGTCCTGGAGGACGTCATCGCGGAGCGCGGCGAGCGCGTCGCTCACCGCCTCCTGCACCTGACGGCAGAGCTGGCGCTCCTTGCGCTGCGCGTTCCGCGCCGCCGTCCCACCGAACAACGAACCTGCATCCACGACGGAGCGCGCGCGTTCGCGGCTCCGCGATCGATCTTTGCCCATGCCATGCTCCCGAGGGCGCAGCGACGCATCTACGCGTCGGCCGCGCGATTCCAGCGACACGCGAGATCCGCTCGGGGATGTGAGCCTCGTCCTTGTCGGCGCGCTCAGCGGCGCGTCAGGCCGAGGCTCGTCGATGCAATGGGGTGCATGGCGGGCCTCCTTCGCCGCGTAGGGTGCACGAGCGCGGGCGGGGGCGCAAGGCGCGCCCCCGCGGCGCCCGGGCGAGCCGCGCGGCCCGGCCCATGGCCGGCCGTCGACGCCGCGGGCGGCGCTACGTGGCCTGCTGGCGATAGCGCGCCGGCGCCGCGCACTGGCGCTCGGCGACCCTGGCGACGACGCGGAGCATCCGGTGCGTAACGAGCCTCCCGAGCGGCGCCGTCAGCACGTCCAGGAGGAACAGCCGCCGCCGCGTCCGCGTGTCGATGGCGCGGATCCGGCCCTCGTACGAGAGCAGCGTGCGGTTCTGGCCGTAGGGCATCACGACGAAGCTCGCCGCCGCCTTGACGTGCCCGGGGCAGTCGAACGCCTTGAACTCGTCGGCGGTCCGCCTCGTGAACTGGCTCTCCACGTTGAGCAGACGCGCGATCGAGCCGATGACGATCTCGGAACCCTCCCTCTCGGCCAGCTTGAACTCGCCGTAATCCTCGACGTTCTGGAGCGTTATCCGCGCGTGCGCCGGGAGCGCCGCGAGGCGGAGCCGGCGCCGGGCGCGCCGCACGCCGGCCAGGCGGAGCGCGAAGAGCGCGCGCAAGAGGAGAGAGCGGCTCCTCGCGAAATCCACCCTCTTCAGCGTGGCATACGTCACCTCCGGCGTCGCCATCACCACGATCTCGTGGTTCACGACGATGTCGGCTTCCGGCAGGAAATACTCGAGCAGCGTGGGGCCTGCGCCGGAGCGCTGCGGGCACTCGTGCGAGGCATTCGTCGTGGCTTGCTCTTCGCCCTGTCGGCTCTCACCCTGTTCCGTCGAAATGTTCTGCATGGCGAACTACCCCCTGAGGCAGTTCATTGGGCAGGTCCGACGGATCGCCAGCAGGGGACTCCTGCTCTCGACTCAGCCCTTCGCGCGCCGCGAGGACTCCGCCATACGGTGGGCGATGCGGAAGGCCATCTCGAGCGACTGGCGGTAGTTCAGCCTGGGATCGCACAGGCTCGCGTAGCGCCGGTCGAGATCGGACTCCGTGAGCCCCGCCCCGATGCACTCGGTGACATCGTCGCCCGTGAGCTCGAAGTGGACGCCGCCGAGGTGGGATCCCATGGACTCGTGCACCTCGAAGCTCGCCTCGATCTCGGTGAGGATATCCTCGAAATTCCGTGTCTTGATCCCGCCTGCCGTCGTCTGGGTATTGCCGTGCATCGGATCGGACATCCAGAGCACCTTGCGCCCAGCGGCCCGCACCGCCTCGATGAGCGGCGGGAGCCCGTCGCGCACGCGGCCCGCGCCCATGCGCACGATGAGCACGATCTTGCCCGGCTCGTCCGCCGGGTTGAGCCGGTCGAGGAGGCGGATCACGTCGTCGCGGAGCGTCTTCGGGCCGAGCTTGATGCCCAGCGGGTTCTCCACGCCGCTGAAGAACTCGACGTGCGCGCCGTCGGGCTGCCGCGTGCGCTCGCCGATCCAGGGCAGGTGGGTCGTCAGATCGTAGAAGCCAGGACGGCGCGCGACCTTCCGCGTCTGCGCGGACTCGTAGTGCAGGTGGAGCCCTTCATGGCTCGTGAAGAACTCGACCCGCGAGAGCTCCCCGACGGGCACCTCCGCGAGCGCCTCCATGAACCGAAGGGCCTCCCCGACCTGCTCCGTCATCCGCTGGTATCGCTCACGCAGCTCGCCGGGGAGATCCGCCCGCTCGAGGAAGCTCAGGTCCCAGTACTCCGGGTGGTGCAGATCGGCGAAGCCGCCCTCCAGGAGGGAACGGATGAAATTCAGGGTGATCGCCGCGTGCTGGTATCCCGCGATCATCAGGTTTGGATCGGGGCGGCGCGCGGCGGCGTCGAAGGGAGCGCGATTGATGAGATCCCCGAAATAGCTGGGCAACCTCACCCCATCGCGCGTCTCGATCGGGCTGGAGCGCGGCTTGGCGTATTGCCCGGCAAAGCGCCCGAGGCGCACCACCGGCCGGCGGGCGCCGTGCACCAGCACGAGCGACATCTGGAGCAGGATCTTGAGCTTGTTCGTGACGATGTTCGGGCGGCAGTCGTCGAGCGTCTCCGCGCAGTCTCCCCCCTGGAGCACGAACCGGCGGCCTAGCTGCGCCTCGGCCAGATAGCCTTTGAGGCGCTCGACCTCCCACGAGGTCACGAGCGGCGGCAGCGCCCTGAGCTTCTCGACGGCCGCCTGGACGGCCTCGGGATCGTCATAAGGGAGGGGCGCAGCGTTGGGCCGTTCACGCCATGAATCCGGTGACCAGGGTTGAGCAGGAACGTACATGAGTCGAGCCCTACTATGGCAAAGCTCCCACCTGCGCAACCCTCGGTCAACGTCATCGACTCGAGAGCGCGGTTATCGACGCGCAGGCGCGGTCATCGGCTCGCAGGCGCGGTCATCGGCTCGCAGGCGCGGTCATCGGCTCGCAGGCGCGTCGGCCGCCCTGGGCGATGGCCCGGTGCGCGCCTCGATCGCCTGGATCGCCGCCTTGATCTCCCCCGCGATCGAGGCGCACGCCGCCGTGCAGCGGCTCATCCCCAGAAAGCCGCACCCCTTGCCCTTGCTGGTGATGAGCGGCGCGAGGACGTCGATGGCGCGCCGATCGCCGTCCGTCGTCGCGCGCGCCAGCAAGGCCTGCCTCGCCTTGCAAGAGGGGGCGACGCGGAGCTCGTTGGCGACGCGCAGCGCGGGCGTCGCTCGCTCCAGGACCGCGGCCTCCGCGAGCCGCCGCGCGGCGCGCTCCTTCAGCGCGGAGCTGCCCACCGCGAGATCGTAGAGCAGATCCGCCCCGTGGCTCCCCATGCCGCTCGCCATCAGGTCGAGCGCGGCCGAGGCCGCCTCGGGCGGCCCGCCGGCGGCGCTCGAGACGATGCGCTTCACGTCGTCGTCGGCCGCCGCCCCCGGATCGAGCTCCAGCAGCCGCTTCGCCGCGGTGAGCGCGGCGGTGTGGTAGGGCGGCGGGAGCGCGTGGCGCAGCATCAGCGCACGGAAGATCGCCGGATCCTTGGGGTAGCGCGCGGCGAGCGCCTCGAGCGCGAGCACGCCGCCCGCGGCCGCGGCGGCGAGCTCGTCGGCGGGGACCGCATCGGCAGGTCGCGGCGCGACCGGGCGCCGGAGCGCGGCGCTCGAGCGCGGCGCGCGCTCGGCGAGCGACGCCGCCTCGAGCCGGGAGAGGGAGTCGCCGTCGCGCAGCAGGGCCGCGGCGAACACGACGGCCACGAGGGCAGCCGCGCCGGTGACCAGCCACAGCGCCGCGGGCGGCGTCCGCGCGAGCAGGGAGACGCGCGAGGCGTTGCCGCCTGCGCCCAGCACGGTGGTTGCACCCGCATGGGTGCCCGGCCTTTCGGGGGGGCTGGCCTGGCTGGCGCTCGTCCCGGGTGCCTGCGCTGGCATGCCCTGCTCCCCTAACACAGGCCCGGAGCGCGGCCCATGTCCGGCGTCCGGCGGCCCGGCCGCGGGCTCATCGCCGCTGGGCTCGCCACTGGAACAGGGCGGCGGCGCCCGCGGCGAGCACGCTGACCAGGAAGAGCAGCGCGTCCCAGACCGGCCAGGCGATGCCGATGGCGCGCTGCAGGAACACGGCCTCGACGAGCCGCACGAGCAGCGACGCGGCGCCGTAGGCCACGAGCGCGAGCACGACGGGCGTCGTGAGCCGCGGCGCGAGCGCGCTCAACCGGGCGTCGTCCCGCCAGATGTTGCGAAACACATAGAAGCCGCCGAGCAGCCCGACGCCGAACAGGGCGCACAAGATCCCGAGCGTGAGCAGCGTGGCGCCCTGGCCGGACAGCGCGGCCGCGTCGTCGCGCGCCGCGCGGGCGAAGCCGGCGAGGCAGCTGACGAGGCCCGCGCCCAGCCACCCGAGGCCGAGGCTCGCCGTGAGGAAGACCATCTGCCGCGTCAGGTACGCTTCGGACGCCGCCGAGCCGGGCAGGCCGAAGGCGTGTGAGAGCGCGTAAGGTCGCCCGAGCGCCACGGACGGGCGCGCGAGCGACAGGCGAGCGCTGGGCGGCCCCGGCGCGACCGCGTCCTCGAAGGGCGCGAGCTCGCTGGCGAGCTCGTGCATCGAGGCGTGGCGGCCCTCTTTCTCCTTCGCCATGGCGCGCTGGACGACGACCTCCAGGGCCGGCGGGATCTCCGGGTTGATCGACCTCGGCGGCGGCGGCTCCTCCGTCATGACGGCGAGGAGCACCGCGGTCGGGTCGCTGCGCTCGAAGGGGCGCTTCCCGGTGAGCGCGTGGTAGAGGACGGCCCCCACGGCGTAGATGTCGGCCCGGGGATCGATCTCGTCGCCCTTCGCCTGCTCCGGGGCCATGTAGGCCGGCGTTCCGAGCACCATGCCCGTCCTCGTGAGCGTGGACGGCGCGGCGGTCTTCGAGATGCCGAAATCGAGGACCTTCACGGTCGGGCACGCAGGGTCGCCCGTGAGGAAGATGTTCTCCGGCTTGATGTCGCGGTGCACGATCCCCGCGGCGTGCGCGGCCGCTATGCCGTCGCACACCTCGCGCGCGATCCGCGCCGCCGCGCCGGCCGGCAGCCGCCCCGACGCCGCGAGGACCTCGTCGAGGCCCTTGCCGTCCAGGTACTCGGCGATGATGCACGGCCGGCCGTCGCTCAGCCGGTTCACGTCGAAGATCTCGACGATGTGCGGGCTCCGGATCGACGCCGCGGCCTCGGCCTCGCGCTGGAACCGCGCGAGGACGGTGGGCTGCTGGGCGAGCTCGGGGAGGAGCGTCTTCAGCGCGAACCGCTTGCCCGGGATGCGGGTGTGGTGCGTCTCGTAGACGCGGCCCATGCCGCCCTCTCCGAGCAGGCGGATGACCTTGTACGCGCCCGCCACCGTGGTGCCGACGAGCGGGTCCGCCTCCGCCGGCGGCTCGACCGCTGCGCTCCCCGCGGGAGGAGCGGGCGGACGGACCGTATCGGCCGTCGCGTCCTGCGCCGCCGCCGCTGCGAGCGCCCTGGGAAGGGCAGCAGGGCGGACCGTCTCGGCCGCCAGCTCCTGCGCCGTCGCGCCCGCTGCGGGGGGAGGGGGTGGAGGAGGGCGAACCGTCTCCGCGGTCGTGGACGTGGAGGTGGCTGCTGCTGCGGCTGCCGCGGCCTGTGCGCCGCGGACGGCGGCAAGCGCGGCCTGCCGCTCCGTGTCGCTCATGACGCGGGTGGGTCCGTCGCCCTCCTCGGCTCCCGTGGAGGATGCACCCCCGCCAGAACGGGACGAAGGCACGGCAGGAGTGCCCGAGCGACCGGGCGAAAAGCTCGAATCCGACACGCTCAGGGCCTCGCTCCCATGGATCCGGGTCGACCCTCACCAGAGGCGGGGATCGACGAGTCGTCGCCAACGCACGGGCGAACACCGCGAGGCGACGCTACCACGGATCACGCCGCGCGAGGGCGCCGACCTGCGGAACCGTGATCGGCACGTGATTTCGAGGCGTTCGCGCGGCTGGTCTGGCTCGTGTCGCGCGGTTCGCGCGGCGTGCAGGGGGTCTGGCAGCCGTCAGCTCGCGGGCTGCTCGACCTGCACCGGCTTCTGCTTGGCAGCCTTGCGCTGCTCCGCATCGAGCAGGCCGATCCGCGCCTTCTGGCAGCGCTTGAGGCGCTTCTTCTTGAGCGGGGTGGCGAGCCATTCGTGACGCAGACGGACATTCCACTTCGGAGTATTGGCCATGATCGTAGGACTTTCTCTGCGAGGGCGGCGGAGACTACACAAACGTACGGGGGCGTCAAGCTACCAGTGGGGTCGCCCGCTTCGTATTTCTCGCGGTCGTCGCGAAGTCGCGAAGTCGCGAAGTCGCGTTGTCACGGGGGCACGTAGTCACGTAGGCACGTCGTCTTGTAGCGCCGTCATCTCTCATCTCGTAGCGCTTTCGTCTCGTAGCGCCGTCGTTGCTGTGCGCGGTGTTCTGCCCCTACCGTCCGTGTGGTGTTGGCGCTCCCGCTATCACGGCGCCGGCGGGGTGGGCCTTGCGGTGGCGGAGGGCTCGTCGAGCCGTTGCTGGAGGCGGAGCCAGAGCGCGCGCGCAACGGGCGCGGGGACGGGCGGGAACGCGTGCGCGGCGCGGAGCATGGATGGGGCGCCGGCGCGGAGCGTGCGCTCCGACGCGGTGAGGGCGCGCAGGGCGCTCCGGCGCTCGGCCGACTGACGCGCGACCGCGGCGCGGAAGTCCTCGCGCGCGAGGCGCAGGCGGGAGCGGACCGTGTTCTCGTTGAGCGAAAGCTCGCCGGCGATGTCGGCCACCGCGACGCCGAGGAGGTCGTACATGACGAGGATCACACGCCGCTCGGGCGCGACCTTCAGCAGCAGCGCCGTCACGATCGAGGCGCGATCGTCGCTCGCGAGCGACTGCTCCGGCGTCGGCGCCGGGGCGCGCCCGTCGAACGGCCAGGACGCGCCGGCCCCGGACGGGACCTCGCGGCGCCGGTGAGCGCGCGCGTGGTAGTGGCTCGTCTTCCTCCACGCGATCCCGAACAGCCACCGGTGCAGCGCCGCCTCGGGCGTGATGCGAAGGGGCGGCGGTCCCGCTGCGGAGAGCGCGCCCGCGGGGGCCGCATGGAAGCGCCACGGCTCGTAGCTGGGCAGGCCCCGATAGGCCGCCAGGAAGACCTCCTGCAGCATGTCGTCCAGATCGTTCGCCGAGACACCCAGCCAGCGGAGCGCGTGATGAAGGAACGGCAGACCCACGGCATAGACCGTCTCGAACGACGGGCGCGCCGGCGCGGACGGCGACGAGGGCGGCGGCATCATCCTGCACCTCGCGTCGCCGGGAGCTCCGCGCCGGCGCTGGCGGGGTAGGGGCGCGGCGCGGGCTGGCCCTGGCCCGCGGGCGGATCGAACGCGGGCGGCGGCCGGAGCCAGCGCTCGACCGGCTCGAGCTCGACGAGCATGTCCAGGGAGGTCCGGAGAGAGAGGCGGAAGTCGTCGTCCTCGGCAGCTCGAGCGCTGTGGAACGCGACGTAGAACAGCACGGTGCCCACCTGCATCGCCCGCGGATCTCCCCGGCGTTGCAGGAAGCGATCGGCGAGATCGCACAGGGCATGAAACAGGCGGCCTCCCGGACGGCAGCTCTCGGGACCGCACACCTCGAGGGTGGCGCACCGGCGGGCGCGACGGTCTGACTTGCTCATGGAAGGCGCGCGCGTCTCCGTCACGCGCGCCTTCGGACTGCTCCGATTCGGCATGTTCCAGTCCCCCGTAAGCTTGAGGTCGGGATGGATGCCGCGTGCACCCACCGTCATGGATTACGGAGACCGCTGGGAGATGATTTCGTCTCGTGCTGTCTCGCGCGCGCCGGTGGAGCTGCGGCGGCGCGAGGGCCGGAGGGGGATCCGCCGCGAGAGCGCGTCAATCCGGCACGGGCGTGAGCTGCACCTGGAGGTGGATCGGCGCGGCGCCGCTCTTGGCCTCGACGAGGCGGTCCCAGGCGAAGTAGCCGGCCTTCTCCACGGTGATCCGGTGCGCGCCGGGCGGCAGCGCGACGCCGTGGGCGGCGACGTAGGCGAGCGCGCCGATGTACTGATCGTCGATGGTGACCGACGCGTCGGGCACGTTGCCCTTCACCCGCAGCGAGACCGTCGCCGGAGCCCGCGCGACGCACGCCGAGAGCCCGAGCATCAGGAGCGCCGCCGTGGCGCGCGTCCGCTTGGCGCTCGCGCTGGCCATCGTCACTCCCACTCGATCGTCGAGGGCGGCTTCGACGACACGTCGAGCACCACGCGGTTCACGCCGCGCACCTCGTTGATGATACGCGAGCTCACCCGGGCGACGAGGTCGTAGGGCAGCCGCGCCCAGTCGGCCGTCATGCCGTCGGTCGAGTGCACCGCGCGGAGCGCGATCGCCTCGTCGTAGGTGCGCTCGTCGCCCATCACGCCCACGGAGCGCACCGGCAGGAGCACGCAGAAGCTCTGCCAGAGCGACTCGTAGAGCCCGGCGGCGCGGATCTCCTCGTCGAAGATGGCGTCGGCCGCCCTGAGGACGCAGAGCTTCTCCGGCGTCACCTCGCCGAGGCACCGCACCGCGAGCCCCGGGCCGGGGAACGGCTGGCGGTACAGGATCTCCCGCGGCATGCCGAGCGCCTCGCCGGCGGCCCGCACCTCGTCCTTGAAGAGCTCCCGCAAGGGCTCGATCAGGCCGAGGTTCATCCGCTCGGGCAGGCCGCCGACGTTGTGGTGGCTCTTGATGACGGCGCTCGGCCCCTTGAACGAGACGCTCTCGATCACGTCGGGGTAGAGCGTGCCCTGGACGAGCCACTTCGCGCCCTGGACCCGCTTCGCCTCCTCCTCGAACACCTCGATGAAGAGGCGGCCGATCACCTTGCGCTTCTGCTCGGGATCCACGACCCCGCGCAGCCCCTCGAGGAACCGCGCCGACGCGTCGACGGCGTCGAGGTTCATGTGGAAGTGGCCGCGGAAGGTCCGCTCGACGCTCTCCGCCTCGCCCTCGCGCAGGAGGCCGTTGTCGACGAAGATGCACGTCAGCCGGTCGCCGAGGGCGCGCTGGCAGAGGACGGCGGCGACCGAGGAGTCGACCCCGCCCGACAGGCCAAGGATGACGCGGTCGTGCGGCCCGGCCTTCTCGCGGACCGCGGCGATCGCCTCCTCCACGAACGACGCGGGCGTCCACGTCGGCGAGAGGCCGGCGACGTCGAAGAGGAAGGCCTGGAGGATCTCCTTGCCCCGCGGGGTGTGGACGACCTCGGGGTGGAACTGGAGGCCATAGAGCTTGTCGCGCTCGCGGGCGACGGCGCAGAGCGGGCTGCCGGTCGTCGTGCCGAGCGAAACGAACCCTTCCGGCATCGCGGTGAGGCGATCGCCGTGGCTCATCCAGACGTCGATGGCGTCGCCCTCCGCGAAGCGCGAGAAGATCCCCGTCGGGCGCTCGACGCGCACCGTCGCGGGGCCGTACTCGCCCCCCGTGTGCGCGCGCTCGACCTTGCCGCCGAGGTGGTACGCCATGAGCTGGAGCCCGTAGCAGATGCCGAGCGTCGGGACGCCGAGCTCCAGCACCTCGCGGGAGCAGCGGGGCGCGTTGTCTCCGTACACGCTGGCGGGGCCGCCCGAGAGGATGACCGCCCGCGGGGCGAGCCGGCGCAGCTCGGCGATGGGCACGTCGAAGCGGTGGATCTCGCAGTAGACGCCAGACTCCCGCACGCGCCGGGCGATGAGCTGCGTGTACTGAGAGCCGAAATCGAGGATGACGACGAAGTCCCGCCGGGGTGAGAGCATGGCTGCCGCTAGCATGGCGGTGCTGGATCCGCCAGAGTCGCGCGGCCGGCGCGCTCGCCGCACGCCCGCTCGCGGCGCCCGGCGCTACGGCTGCGTGGGCGGTGGCGGCGGCGTGGTGGGCGGCGGCTGCGTGGACGCCGGCGGCGCGCCCGGCGATGGGGCGAGCAGCGGCGCGCCCGGCGTCGCATCCGGCTCGTCCGGCGGCGCCGCTGGCGCGGCCGGCGCGTCGCCGACGCCGCCGTCGTAGGCGCGCGGGCGCTCGTACTCGGGCGGCGGACCTGGCGGGAGCGGCTTCGGGGAAGCGGAGGAGCACGCCGCGGCGAGGAGCGCGGCGAGCGCGGCGATCGGGGAGGCGTGGCGGACGCGGGTCATAGCTCCACTCCGCTCCCCTCGGTGTTGCCGGGAGGAGCGTGATACGGCGGTATTTCGGGAGGGCCGAACGGATCGGGAGGGACCTGGAGCCCCTCCGGATCGGCGAACGGCGAGGACGGGACGGAGGGGGCCGGCGGTGCCGTGTCGAGCGGCGCCCCCCGCGCGCCCGGCGCCGCGAGGGGGATGCCCGTGCTCGCCGGGGTGGGCGCGTCCTCGCCTGCATCCGAGCCGCCGCACGCCGGCGCGATCACGGCGAGGAGCACCCCCGCGAGCAGCGCCGCTCCGCGCCGCGGTCGGGCCGCGCGCAGCGCGCGCCGGGCCTCTCGGGAGCGGGGTGCGAAGGACGCCTGGCTCGAGCTTCGGAGATCGCCGGACACGACGGGTACGCTAGCACGGACGCGCAGGAGAACGGTTGGCCCGCGCAGGGAGGCGAGCTAGGTTCCCGCTGTGGAACAGAGCAACGTCGATCACGTCGATCTCGAGCGCGCGCTGCGCGCGCTCTGCCAGCGCGCTCGGACGGCTGCCCGGGCCCTCGCGCCCCTGGACCGGGCGCAGAAGGACCGCGCGCTGCGCGCCATCGCCGAGCGGCTGCGCGCCGAGGCCGGCGAGGGCAAGCGCTCCGCCGTGCTGGCGGCGAACGCCGAGGACGTGGCCGCGGCGCGCGCCGCGGGGGTCTCCGAGGCGCTCGTCGACCGGCTCGTGCTCGATGAGGCGCGCCTCGCGGCGATCGCAGGCGCGGTGCTCGAGGTCGCCGCCGCGAGCGATCCGGTCGGGCAGGTCGTCGGGATGGAGCGGCGGCCGAACGGGCTGCTCGTCGGGCAGGTGCGCGTCCCGCTCGGCGTGATCGCCATGATCTACGAGTCGCGCCCCAACGTGACGGTCGACGCCGCCGTGCTCTGCCTGAAGAGCGGCAACGCCGCGATCCTCCGCGGCGGCAAGGAGGCGGCGCGCTCGAACGCGGCGCTCGGCGCGCTGCTCTCGGACGCCCTGCGCTCGGTCGGGCTGCCCGCTGACGCCGTGCAGATGGTCCCCTCGCTCGACCGCGAGGCCACGCGGATCCTGCTCGGCCTGACCGGCATGATCGATCTGGCCATCCCGCGCGGCGGCGAGGGGCTCATCCGGTTCGTGGCCGAGAACGCGCGCGTCCCCGTGATCCAGCACTACAAGGGCGTGAACCACCTCTACGCCGACGCCGGCTGCGACGTCGAGATGGCCTACCGGCTCGTCGAGAACGGCAAGCTCCAGCGCCCCGGCGTCTGCAACGCGCTGGAGTGCCTGCTCGTCCACGAGAGCGTCGCAGCGCCGCTGCTCGGGCGCGTCGCCGCTCTCTCCGAGCGCGGGCTCGAGCTGCGCGGCGACGAGGCCACCTGCGCGCTCGTGCCGTCGGCGCGCAGGGCCGCGGAGGACGACTACGGGCGGGAGTTCCTCGCGCCCGTCCTCGCGGTGCGGGTGGTGAGGTCGCTCGACGAGGCGATCGAGCACATCACCCGCTACGGGTCGACGCACACGGAGGTCATCTGCACGCCCCGCTACGACCACGCGCAGCGGTTCCTGCGCGAGGTCGACGCGAGCTGCGTGCTCGTGAACGCGTCGTCCCGGTTCAACGATGGCGGCGAGCTCGGCCTCGGCGCGGAGATCGGCATCTCCACGACGAAGCTCCACGCGTACGGCCCGATGGGGCTCGCGAGCCTGACGACGCTCAAGTGGATCGCGTACGGCGAGGGCCAGACCCGCTGACGCGGGCGAGACGAGGGGCGCCGGTGATCGACCGGCGCAAGAAAGCGAGAGAACGTTGGCGAGCAAGAAGGACGCAGGCGAGGGGAGCAGCAAGCCGCGGGCGAAGTCGCGGCCTCCGGCGGGCGAGGGCGCAGAGCCTCGCCTGCCGGCGCGGAAGAAGGCGAGCACGACCAAGGCGACTACGGCCAAGGCGGGCGCCGCCGGGCGGGCGTCGTCCGCGGCGAAGCCGAAGCGGCCGGCGTCTCCCCGGATCCGCGCCTCCCACGCGGGCGTCGGCGAGGCCGGCGCGAAGAAGGTGGTCCGCTCGCGCCGCCCGAGCGGCGAGGGCGAGCCGCTGGAGCGCGCGGAGCGGCCGATCCCGGCGGATCGGCCGGCGACGAGGGCGCGGCGTCCCGCGCGGGACGACAGCGACGCGCCCGCGCCGCGGCCCACGCGGGGCGGCGGCGAGGGCGGCGCGAGGGCGGCGCTGCCGCTCGCGGGGCGTTCGCCCGCGCGGAGCAAGTCGCCGCTCGCCGGCCCGAAGCGCGCCGGCTCGCGCCGGAGCACGCCGCCGCCCGTCCCCGAGCCGTCGGCCCCTGCGCGCGAGCTCGCGCTGACGCTGGCCGCAGCGGGGCTCGACAAGAAGGCGATCGGCGTCGAGATCCTGGAGGTCGTGGGGCGCGTCGACTACGCGGACTACCTCGTGATCATGACGGGCCGCTCCGACCGGCACGTCCACGCGATCGCGACGGGCCTGGAGGAGGCGGTGCGCAAGCAGAAGCTCGCGCCGCTCTCGATGGAGGGCCTCGCCGCGGCGACCTGGGTGCTCATCGATTTCGGCGACGTGGTCGTGCACGTCTTCCAGGAGGACACGCGCCGCCTGTACGACATCGAGGGGCTCTGGATCGACGCGGGCCGCGTCCCGGTCCCGGAGGAGAGCCTGCCGCCGGGGGCGCAGCCCGCCCCGCGGTTCGATCCGAGCTGAGCGCGCCGTGCGACTCGTCGTCGCCGCCGTCGGGCGCGTGAAGGACAAGCCGCTGCGCGCGGCGATGGACGAGTACCTCGGCCGCGTCCGCCGCTATGTCGCGTGCGACGAGATCGAGATCCCGGACGGCCCGCCGGCGAAGGTCGGGCCGCTGCTCTCGCGCGCGTCGGCGGGGGCGAACGTCATCGCCATGGAGGTGGGCGGCAAGGCGCTCGGCAGCGAGGCGTTCGCGGCCGGCGTCGAGCGCTGGGGCTCGCGCGGCAAGGGCGTGGTCGCGTTCCTGATCGGGGGCGCGGACGGGCTGCCGCCCGACGTATCGGCCGCGGCCGACGACCGGTGGAGCCTGTCGCCGCTCACGTTCCCGCACCGCCTCGCGCGGCTCGTGCTGATCGAGCAGCTCTACCGCGCGATGACCCTGCTGCGCGGCGAGCCCTACGCCCACTAGAGCGGCGGTCACCCGCTTCGGATACGGGCCCATCTCGACGTTTTCGGTGCTCAGCGCACAGGAGTGCGCTTGCGCGCCGAAAACGCCGATCTGGGCCCGTCTCCTGTGCGGGTGACCGCCGCTCTGCGTCGCGCGCACGAGAGGCGGGTGGGAACCGCTCTAAGGCGGCGCCGTGCCCTGCGGATGCCGCGCGCCGGTCACTCCTTGGGCCAGTCAGGGCACGCGAGCTCCATCGGCCCGTTGAACCAGCTGGCATAGGCCGCCTCGCCGGCCTTGTTGTACCGGCCGAGCGTCCGCTCGAAGTACTCGCCCCAGTGGGGCCGCTGGCCATCGGCGTCGGTGAAGCCGTACTCCCGGGCGAGATCCCACGAGCTGAACACGCGGCCGGACTTCGCCGCGACGCGCGGATCGGCGGCGAGCGCCGCGACGGCGCGGCCCACGTAGAGCGGCGTCTCCGAGGCGATGAAGTGCGGCTCCTTCGCGGTCGCGTCGCGCCAGTTCGCCTCCGTGACGCCGAAGAGGTCGAGCATGGCCTCCGAGCGCAGGAAGCCCGGCGTCACCGCGAGCGCCGTCATGGCGGGGTGGCGGCGCAGCTCCCAGGCCATCGCGAAGGCCAGGCGGATGACAGACATCTTCGCCAGATCGTAGAAGAGGTTCCCCCGGTAACCGAAGTGGTCGCCGTCGGTGACCTCGACGATGAGGCCACGGCCCTGCTCGAGCATGAGCGGCACCGCGTGGCGGCTCGTGATGATGTGCGATGTGACGGCCCGCTCGAGCAGGATCTTCCCGCTCGGCAGGGAGAGCTTCCAGAACGGCTGGCCGAACTCGGTGAGCTCGTCGCCGCCCCAGACGTCGTTGACAAGGACGTCGAGCCGCCCCTGCTCCTGCCGTATCCGCGCGCAGAGCGCCTCGACCTGCTCCTCGGCGGTGTGGTCGACCTGCGCGGCGATGCCGCGGCCTCCGGCCGCGCTCACGAGCTCGGCGGTCTCCTCGATGGTCTCGGGGCGCTGGCCCGTGGCGGGCCGGCCGCGGACGCTGCGCCCTGTGCAGTAGACGGTGGCGCCGGCCTCGCCGAGCGAGCGCGCGATGGCGCGCCCCGCGCCGCGTGTGGCTCCGGCGACGAGGGCAACCTGTCCTTCGAGCGGTCTCATACGGTGTCTCCTTTTCTTGGGGACCGGCGTTGTCACGGGAGCGCGCGCGCTCCTGCGACGCGCGCCCACGTTGGCCGGCCTGTTCTGGTGTTCCGGCGACGCTATGGGAGGATTCCTGACGCCTCCTGTCATGAATTGCGCGTAGCCTCCTCGGGCGGGTCACGGCGGGGTCAGGAGCCACGGACGGTCATGCGCGCGGATCGGCTGCTCAGCGTGATGTTGCTCTTGCAGCGGGCGAAGGGCCGACAGCTGACGGCCGAGGATCTTGCGCGCCGCCTCGAGGTCTCGGCGCGGACGATCTACCGGGACCTCGACGCGCTGTCGTCCGCTGGCGTGCCCGTCTATGCGCAGCGCGGCCCGAACGGCGGCATCGCGCTGGCGGAGGGGTGGCAGACGAGCCTGACGGGGCTGACGCAGGCCGAGGCGCAGGCGCTCGCCGCGGTCGCCGCGCCGGGGGCCCTGGCCGACATCGGGCTCTCCGCGGCGCTGGAGCGCGGGCTGATCAAGCTGTCGGCGGCGCTGCCGGCCGTGCATCGCTCGGCGGCCGAGCACGCGCGGCAGCGGCTCCACGTGGATGCGTCGGGGTGGTTCCAGGGCAAGGAGGTGGTGCCGCACCTCGACGTCCTGCGGGAGGGGGTCTGGCAGGATCGCAAGGTGTGGCTCGCGTACCGGGACTTCGACGGAGAGGCGAGCGAGCGGGTGGTGGAGCCGTATGGCCTCGTGATCAAGGCCGACCGCTGGTACCTCGTGGCCGGGACGGAGCGGGGGCCGAGCATCTTCCGGGGAGCGCGGGTGGAAGGGGCTCGGCTCCTGGAGGCTGCGTTCGAGCGGCCGGAGGGGTTCGATCTGGCGGCGTGCTGGAAGGCCTTGAGCCGGCGGTTCGCGGAGCGCAGGGCGAGCTACGTGGTGACGTTGCGCGTGACCGGGGAGGGGGAAGAGGCGCTCCGGCGGGTCCGGCCCGGCGGCGAGCACGAGCGTTGGGGGCGCGGGAAGCGCGGGCGCGACGGGACGAGCGCCGTGACGGTCGACTTCGAGCGGGAGTCGATCGCGATCTCGCAGATCGTCGGGTTAGGCAGGGGCGTCGAGGTGGTCGAGCCGGCGGCGCTGCGGGCGCGGCTCAGGGCGATCGCGAAGGATCTACGAGCGGTTTACGGGGCGCGCGGCGCGGCGGCGTCCCCGAAAACCTACGGTAGCGCTCCGGCGGGCTCTCTAGCTCGGTCCAAGCGCGCTCGCTAGCTCGGTTCAAGTGGTCTCTAAGACCCCTCGACCAGATCTCGCAGCTGAGCCAGCTCTTGATCCACCCATTCTCTCTGCTCGTCGAAGGCCGCCTCGGAGCACCCCGGCGGCCTCTGGATGGTGAAGAGGAGCAGGCTCCCGGGGCCGTGCCGCACGATGCGCATGGGCATCCGCAGCTCTCCGCTGCCTGCCTCCGCGCAGTGCCAGACCACGCCAGCGGCTGGGTCGGCCTCGTAGCGGAAGCGCACGGCCAACGGGCTGCACACAGCCTCCGCGGAGAGAAAAAACTCTCGCCGGCGACTGTCGACAGCCTCCGCGGACCGCTCACTCCGGGAAGAACGTCTCGATCGTCAGCGCCGGCGTCCCGTCCGCGTGGACCCCGCCGAGCACCGCGAGCGTCCCGTTCGGCGCGGGCACCACGGCCGCGCCGCGCCGCGGCTCCCGCAGCGGCAGCTCCTCGACCTCCGCCGCCGCGACGTCGACGAGGAAGCTCCGCGTCAGGCCGGTCTCGCCGGCCTCGGAGCCCACCGCGAGGATGCGCCCCCCGGGCAGCGCGAACGCGGCGACGCCCCCGATCGCCGCGGTCACCACGGCGCCCTCGACCTCCACGGCCGCGCAGGTCGCGGCGCACCCCGGCGCGAGCCGCCGGGTCGGCGCCGCGGCGCCGCCCTGGACCCCGCCGACGAGCACGACCTCCCCGGGACCGGTCACCGCGGCGCCCGCCCCCTCGGAGGGATCCGGCGGAAACGAGGTCGGCGAGAACGCGGTCGCGCCGTCGCCGAGCAGCTCCAGCCCTGCACCTTCCGCGCTCCCGCCCGCGACGACAAGGCCCAGCCCTTCCAGCCACACGGCCGCGGCGCCAGCCCGCGCGTGGCGGAGCCTCGCCACGGAGAGCGCCCCGTCCGCGCCGACGACGAGCACCGCGTCCGAAGGCTCGCCCGGCGCCCCCGCGGCCAGGCCCGCGCGCGTTGCGCCGACAACGAACGAGCGCCCGTCCGAGGCCTCGACCGTCCGGCCGCCCGCCACCTCCGCGAACGAGCCGAGCCCCTCGGGCAGCGACGCCTCGGCGCTCTGCCCGGCCGCGACGTCGGTCCAGCTCGCGCCCTCGTCGTCCACGGTCAGCAGCAGGTCTCCCCGGACGACGAGCGACCGCGCCGCCCTCGGGAGCGCGCCCGTGGAGGAGCTCCCGCCCCACGTCGCGAGGTCGTAACCGTCGACGCGCGCCGGGTCGACGTCAGCCGCCGCGCCGCCCCCGGCCGCTGCCCCGCCGGTGAGGAGCAGGTACCGCTCCGCGAGCGCCGCCCCGGGAGCGCCGACGCGCGCCGCCGCCAGCTCGCCCGGTGGCCGCGCCCACCGGCCGGTCCGCTGGGCGAACAGCGGCAGCACATCGCCCGTCACCCCGGCGAGGTAGATGCCCGCCGCGGAGCGCCCTCGCACAACGGTCGCCCCGCCCGCGTCGAGGCCGCGCACCTCGAACGTGTACGCCCGCTCCGCCGGGATCTCGCCGAAATCGAGCTCGCCGCCCGGCGCCGCCGCCGCGGACACGGTCACGTCGCCATCGGCCGCCGTCGCGGTCACCTCGATCCGGGCGACGGGCGGGTCGTCCTGGAAGGCGGTCGCCTCGTGCCCAGGCACGACCTCGACCGTGAGGATCCGCGGCTCGGAGGCGCAGCCAAGGAGCGACAGGCCGAGCGCGGGCAGGACACGGCCCATGGGCGGGATCTTCATGAGGGCCGAGTCATAGCGCCTCGGGCGCGCGAAAGCCCAGGCGAGGTGAGCCGCCCACTACAGGTCGACCTGCACGCCGATCTCCACCACGCGCTCCGGCGGCAGCCTGAAGTAGTCGGGCACCGCGCCGGCGTTCCGCGCCATCACCGCGAAGATCGTCTCCGCGATCCTGCCCATCCGGCCCCTGTCGGTGGCAAGGATGGTCTCGCGGCCGAGGTAATACGCCACGTCCGCGAAATCGATGGGCAGCGCGTGCGCCGCCGCGGCCCGCCGCAACAGCGCCGGCACGTCGGTCGACTGCATGAAGCCCGAGCGGATGACGACCTGGTGAACCCCCTTGTCGAGGCTCGTCACGTCGAGGCGCTCCCTGTCGGCGACCCGCGGGACGTGCTCTGTCACCACCGTCAAGATCACCGCCGTCTCGTGGAGCACCTTGTTGTGCTTGAGGTGGTGCGTCAGCGCATAAGGCGTCTTGCCCGCGCGCGAGCTCAGGAACACGGCCGTTCCGGGGACGCGCGCGCGGCACGTCGCGTCGAGATCGCGCACGAAGGCAGAGGCCGAGGGGGCCGCCCGCGTGAAGCGATCGGCGAGGATCGCGCGGCCTCGCTTCCAGATGACCATCATGGTGAACAGGACCGCGGCGATGACCGCCGGCACGTACCCGCCGTCGAGGAACTTGATCAGGTTCGCCCCGAAGAACGGCAGATCGAACGAGAGGAACAGGATCAGGAGCGGCAGCGCCTTCGCGAGCGGGGCTCGCCACGTGTGCCGCATCACGACGAAGTAGACGATCGACGTGATCCCCATCGTGCCGGTCACCGCGATGCCGTAGGCCGCGGCCAGCCGGCTCGACGCCTGGAAGACCAGCACGAGCGCGAGGCACCCGACCGCGAGGGCCCAGTTCGTCAGAGGGATGTAGATCTGCCCCGCGGCTTCGCTCGATGTGTGGCACACCCGCGTCCGCGGCAGGTACCCGAGCTGGATCGCCTGGTGCGTGAGCGAGTAGGCGCCCGAGATCAGCGCCTGCGATGCGATCACGGTGGCCATGGCGGCGAGCGCGACGAGCGCGTAGGTGAGGGGGCCCTTCGGCACCATCGCGAAGAACGGGTTCGCGGCGGCCTCGGGCTCCTGCAGCAAGAGCGCCCCCTGACCGAAGTAGTTGAGCAGCAGCCCCGGCAGCGCGACCGCATACCAGGCGATCCGGATCGGGACGCGCCCGAAGTGCCCCATGTCCGCGTAGAGCGCCTCGCCGCCCGTGATCACGAGGACGACCGATCCGAGGATCGCGAACCCGTGGAAGCCATGGGCGACGAAGAAGCGCGCCGCGTACACCGGGCTCAGCGCGGCGAGCACCGCCGGGTTCCTGGCGATGTACACGAGCCCGAGCGCGGCGAGCGCGGTGAACCAGAGGACCATGACGGGGCCGAAGACCTTGCCGACGCGCGCCGTGCCCCAGCGCTGCACGCTGAAGAGCCCGACGAGGATGGCGCAGGTGAGCGGCACGACGAACGGCCTCAGCGCGGTCGTCGCCACCTCGAGCCCCTCCATGGCGCTCAGCACCGAGATGGCGGGCGTGATGACCCCGTCGCCGTAGAGCAGCGCGGCGCCGAGCACCACGAGCCCGGCGAGCCACCCGACGCCCTGCGCCCCGCTGGCGCGCAGCCGCTCCGGCACCAGCGCGAGCAGGGCGAGGATGCCGCCCTCGCCGTCGTTGTCGGCCCGCGTGATGAAGGTGACGTACTTGACCGTGACCACCATCATCAGCGACCAGAAGATGAGCGAGAGCAGCCCGAGGACGTTATCGGGCGTCGGCGCGACCCCGTGCGTCCCGCTCACGCACTCCTTCAGCGCGTAGAGCGGGCTCGTGCCGATATCGCCGAAGACGACGCCCAGCGCGGCCAGGGCGAGCGCGGCCTTGCCGCCCTGGTGGCCGTGCGCCGCGGTCGCGTCATGCCCGGACACCCCGCCTCGCGCCGGGTCGCGCGTCGCTCCCGGCCCCGACGTGGACGGCGCGGCGGGCCGCGCGCCGGGGGAAGCTCCTAGGTCATCCATGGGGGCCCAGTCATAGCGCCTCGGGTCCGTGAAGGCAGCGCCGCGTGCCTGCGCGCCCACCACGGCCGTCACCGTCGTGTCGCGCTGCGGGCGACACGGCGCTTCGAACGGCCAGACGCGAACGCGCCACGAGCGCGGGCGACACATGGTAGGCTCCGCCGGCGCGTGACCCGGCGACGAAGGCAACATCCCCGATCCCTGTGGACGCGGCGGCTCGTCCGGCTGCTCTCTGTGATCGTGCTCGCCTTCGTCATGAGCCAGCTGACCGTGGCGTACGCCTTCGTGGCCGTGGACGACTGCGGCGAGTCGTGTCCCGAGGACGACGACCATCGTGACTGCCCTTGTCCCCTGAATTGTGCCTCGGGCTGCTGCGCGGCGAGGGTCCCGGCGGTCCCGCCGTCGCCCAGCATTCCGGTCTTGCTCGCGCCCTCCTCCTCGGAGCTCCTGCGGTTCCTGCCCGAGCGCGCGCCGCCGTCGTCTGAGGCGCGCGAAGTGCTCCACGTCCCAAGGCTCCTCGCCTAGCGCGGCGCTGATGGTCGCTCGGCGGATCGAGCCGCCGATCGCGCTCCGAAGAGATCCATGTGGGCCTCGTCCGCCCTCGGTGGACTCAGGTGATCGCAGCGTGGTTCAGCGCCCTGCTAGGTCCGAGCGGAGCGCATGCTCGCGGCGCGTCGTCGCGCGTTCGTGCCAGCGCACCCGTTCAGCGCTGCTCTCGCCGGCGTGCGCATGACGCTCGCGGGTAGGTCGGCGGTGCGCTGGCGCGCGAGAGCGACAGCATGCCCGAGGCTCGTCCGTCACGTGACATTGCGAACCACAAGGAGAAAAGACCCATGACGTTTCGTTCCATCTCGCTCGTGATCTGCGTCTTCGCCCTCGGCGCTGCGTCGTGCTCGAAGGAGGCGCCGAGCGCCGGCAAGGCCGCGCCCGCGCAGACGCAGGCCAAGGCGGCGGACGCGCCGCACGCGCCGGCCGACGTGAAGCCCGGCTCCCACGAGGACTGGTGCGGAGAGCACCAGGTGCCGGAGTCCCAGTGCACCCGCTGCAACCCGGATCTGATCCCGGCCTTCAAGGCCACGGGTGACTGGTGCGCGGAGCACGGGCTGCCCGAGTCGCAGTGCCTCAAGTGCAACCCCGACCTGAAGATCGTCAGGCCGCCGAAGGGGAGCTGACATGCCCGCCCGCGTTCACCTCCTGGTGCTCCTGCTCCTCGCCGCTCTTCCAGGCTGCAGGGCCGAAGGGACCGACAACGCCGCGGCGGAGAGGGCCACGGCGAAGCCGAGCAGGGCGTCGGCCGTCGAAGGCGCCATGTGCAAGGAGCACGGCGTGCTGGAGGCGCTCTGCACGAAGTGCAATCCGAAGCTCGCCCCCGTCTTCCAGGCGAAGGGAGACTGGTGCAAAGAGCACGAGTTTCCGGAGTCCATCTGCCCCATCTGCCACCCCGAGCGCGGCGGCAAGCCGGCGGCCGACGTGGCGAGCGACGGCGCGCCGGCGGACGGGACGAAGGTCAAGCTCAAGGCCAAGGACACGGCCCGGCTGGCCGGGATCCTCACCGAGAAGGCCGTCGAGCGGCAGGGCGGCGGCGGCGTCCCCGCGACCGCCAGGATCGTCTACGACGCGCTCAAGGTGGCGGAGATCAACGCGCGCGCCGCGGGGGTCGTCCGGCAGCTCCACGTGGACGTGGGCGCGGAGGTCAAGAAGGGCGCCCCGCTCGCCGTCATCGACAGCGCCGACGTGGGCGCCGATCGCTCGCGGCTGGCCAGCGCGCTGTCGCGCCTCAAGATCGCCGAGGAGAACCTGCGGCGCGAGGAGCAGCTCGAAAAGGAGGGGATCGCGTCGCGCCGGAGCGTGCTCGCCGCGCAGCAGGAGCTCGACGCCGCGCGCGCCGACCGCGCCTCCTTCGCGGCCTCCTTGGCCGTCGTGGGCGCGAGCGCGGGCGGGAGCGGGGGCTACACGCTCACGACCCCGCTCGCCGGCATGGTGACGCAGCGCAAGGCCACCGTGGGCAGGCTCGTCGGCGTCGAGGAGACCCTGTTCGAGGTGGTCGACGTCTCGAGCATGTGGGCCGAGCTCGACGTGCCCGAGACCGATCTTCCGGCCGTCTCGCTGAAGCAGCCGGTGGTCATCGAGGTCGACGGGATCGAGGGACGCGAGCTCAGAGGGGAGATCACGTACGTGGCCCCGGCCATCGACCCGGCCACGCGCACGGCCAAGGCGCGCGTCCCGCTCACGAACCCCGACGGCGCGCTGCGGGCCAACATGTTCGGCCGGGCGCGCATCCTCGCCCCCTCGCGCGCCGCGGTCGTGGTGCCCCGCTCCGCGGTGCAGCGCGCGAGGACGGCGAAGCTCGTGTTCGTGAGGCTCGCGGAGGACCAGTTCGAGGCGCGGCGGGTCGAGATCGGGGCGACCGAAGGCGGCCTGATCGAGGTGGTCAAGGGCCTGCGCCCGGGCGAGGAGGTCGCGACCGAAGGGAGCTTCCTGCTCAAGACCGAGACGCTCAAGGAGAGCATCGGCGCCGGCTGCTGCGGCGAGGACTGAGGCGCGAGCATGCTGAACGCCGTCATCACCTGGTCGCTCCGCCACCGGTTCCTCGTGATCCTTGCCTCGATCGGCCTCTCCCTGGCGGGCGTCCTCGCGTTCCGCCGCCTGCCGATCGACGCCTTCCCGGACACGACGCCGGTGCAGGTGCAGATCAACACCGTCGCCCCTGCGCTCTCCCCCGTCGAGATCGAGCGTCAGATCACGGCGCCCGTCGAGCAGGCGATCTCGGGATTGCCCCGGCTCGAGGAGGTCCGCTCGCTCTCCCGCTTCGGCCTCTCTCAGGTCACTGCCCGCTTCGAGGACGACACGGACATCTACCTGGCCCGCCAGGTCGTCATGGAGCGGCTCCAGACCGTGACGCTGCCGCCGGGCATCGATCGCCCGCAGCTCGGCCCGGTCGCCACGGGCCTCGGCGAGGTGTTCCACTACGTCGTCACGGGCAAGGGCAAGCCGCTGAGCGAGCTGCGCACGGTCCACGACTGGGTCATCGCGCCGCAGCTCCGCTCGGTGCGGGGCGTCGCCGAGGTCAACGCCTGGGGCGGCGACGAGCGGCAGGTCCAGGTCCTCGTCGACCCGGCGGAGCTCACGGCGCGGGGGCTCTCGCTCCACGATCTGTCCGAAGCCCTGGAGCGCAACAACGCCAACGTGGGCGGGGGCAACCTGGACCAGGCCGGCGAGTCCGCCCTGATCCAGGGCATCGGCATCGCGACGCGCGTGAGCGACATCGAGGACATCGTGGTCGCGGCCAAGGGCGGGGCGCCGATCCGGGTCCGCGACGTGGCCCGGGTTGTCGAGGGGCGCGCGATCCGGCGGGGCGCGGTCACCGCGGACGGCCAGGGAGAGGTCGTGCTCGGCCTCGGCTTCATGCTGATGGGCGAGAACAGCCACGACGTCACGACGCGGCTCAAGGCGCGCCTTTCGGAGGTCGAGAAGACCCTCCCGCCAGGCGTCGACGTCGCCGTCGTGTACGACCGCACCGAGCTCATCGACAGGGTGCTTGGCACCGTAAGGAAGAACCTGCTCGAGGGCGCGCTCCTGGTCGTGGCGGTGCTCTTCGCCTTCCTCGGCAACCTCCGCGCCGGGCTCATCGTGGCCTCGGCCATCCCCCTGTCGATGCTCTTCGCGTTCGACCTCATGCTGCGCGCGGGCGTGGCGGGGAGCCTGATGAGCCTCGGCGCGATCGACTTCGGGCTGGTCGTCGACAGCTCGGTGATCATGGTCGAGAACTCGGTCCGGCGGCTCTCCGAGGATTCGAGCGACCGGAGCACGACGGACGTCGTGCGCGACGCCTCGATCGAGGTGCGCAAGCCGACGATGTTCGGCGAGCTCGTCATCATGATCGTCTACTTGCCGATCCTCGCCCTCGAGGGGGCGGAGGGGAAGCTGTTCCGGCCGATGGCGCTCACGGTGATCTTCGCGCTCGTCGGCTCGATGATCCTATCGCTCACGCTCATGCCGGTGCTCGCGAGCCTGCTCCTGCCGCGCCGCACGAAGGAGCGCGAGAACGTGCTCGTTCGCCTCCTCAAGCGGGCCTACCGGCCCGTGCTGCAGCTCGCGCTGCGGTGGCGCTTCGCGGTGCTCGCCGGCGCCGTGCTGCTCCTCGGCAACGCGGTCTTCCTCGCGACGCGGCTCGGCGCCGAGTTCGTGCCGCGCCTCCGTGAGGGCACCATCGTCGCCAACACCGTACGGCTCTCCGGGGTCTCGGCGGGCGAGTCGATCCGCTACGGCACCCGGCTCGAGCGGGTCCTCCTCGACAGGTTTCCGGACGAGATCGAGCGCGTCTGGACCCGCACGGGCACGGCGGAGGTGGCGACGGATCCGATGGGGCTCGAGCTCTCCGACATGTTCATCACGCTCAAGCCGCGAGAGGCATGGAAGCGCGCCGCCACGCAGGACGAGCTCGTCCAGGCGATGGAGTCGGAGCTCGCGGGGATGCCGGGCATGCGCGTCATCTACACGCAGCCCATCGAGATGCGGGTCAACGAGATGGTCGCAGGGATCCGGGCCGATCTGGGGGTGAAGCTGTTCGGCGACGACTTCGACACGCTCAAGCAGAAGGCGCGCGAGATAGAGGCCGCCCTCAAGAAGATCCCCGGCGCCGCGGACGTGGTGACCGAGCAGGTCACAGGCCAGCCCGTGCTCGAGATCGAGGTCGACCGCGCCGCCATCGCCCGCCACGGCATCGCGGCCGCCGACGTCCTGGATGTGGTCGAGGCCCTTGGGGCGCGGGAGGTGGGCCAGCTCCAGGAGGGCGAGCGCCGCTTCCCCGTGATGCTGCGCATCGACGATCGTTACCGGGAGGACCCCGCCTCGATCGGCCGCATCCTTGTCACCGCTGCCGGTGGGGAGCGCATCCCGCTCGCGAGGCTCGCGAAGATCCGCACGGCCGAGGGGCCGACCGCGATCAACCGCGAGTGGGCAAAGCGCCGGATCGTCGTGCAGGCGAACGTCCGGGGCCGCGACGTGGGCACCTTCGTCGAGGAGGCGAGGGCGAGGCTCGATCGGGAGATCGAGCTCCCGCCCGGCTATTACGTCCGTTTCGGCGGGCAGTTCGAGCACCTGGAGCGGGCGCAGGCGCGGCTGCTCGTCGTCGTCCCCATCGCGCTCGGGCTGATCCTGCTGCTGCTCTACCTCACGTACGGGCGGCTGCTCGACGCGATCCGCGTCTTCACGGGCGTCCCGTTCGCCGCGATCGGCGGCGTCGTCGCGCTCTGGCTTCGCGACCTGCCCTTCAGCATCTCCGCGGGCGTCGGGTTCGTGGCGCTGTCAGGCGTCGCGGTGCTCGGGGACATGGTGCTCGTCTCCACCATCCGGCAGCTCACCGCGGCCGGGTTGCCGGTGCGGGACGCCATCGAGCTCGCGGCCGAGCGGCGCCTCCGTCCGGTCCTCATGACGGCGCTTGTCGCCTCCCTGGGCTTCGTTCCGATGGCGCTCAACACGGGCGTCGGCGCAGAGGTCCAGCGCCCGCTCGCGACGGTCGTGATCGGCGGCGTGATCTCCTCCACGCTGCTGACGCTCGTCGTCCTGCCGGTGCTCTACAGCGTGGTGGGCGGGCGGCGCCGCGCGAACGCTGCCGGCGAAGCGGACGCCACAGATCACCCGGCGGGCTCCGGCCCGGCCCTGTCGCCCGCCGCGGAGTAGGCGATGCGCGTGGGATCGCGATTCCGCAGGATCGCCGCCACCGTGGGTGTCCTGGTCCTCCTCCAGGCGCTCGCCGTGGGGGTCTACCGGGCCGTGGAGCATCGCCGTGAGGCCGAGCGGCCAGGTCGTCGCCCCTTCGCGTACGAGGCGCTCGACGGCGCCCAGCCCGTGCCGGACGCCGCCTTCGAGCGACCGGACGGGACCTTGCTCCACGCGCGCGCCCTGCGCGGCCGGCCGGTGCTGCTGCACTTCTGGGCCACCTGGTGCGCCCCCTGCCGCGCCGAGCTCCCGCTCTTGCTGGAGCTCGGCCGAGAGATGGAGAAGGCCGGGAGGCTCCAGCTCGTGGCGGTGAGCGTCGACGAGAGCTGGGACGTCGTCCGCACCTTCTTTGGGGGCGAGGTGCCTCCCGGGGTCGTGCGGGCCGGATTCCCCGCGGTGCAGCGGCGTTTCGGGGTCTCGGCGCTGCCTGACACATTCCTTGTGAAGCCGGACGGCAGGATGGGTCTCCGCTTCACGGGCGCGAGAGACTGGCGAGCGCCCGAAGCGACGACGCTGCTGATGGGCCAGGAGCGGCCTGCACCCTGACCGCCGTTCTCCCTGTCGCGATCGTTTGCGCTCACGCCCTGGGACCAGCGGGTCGGCCTGTCGCGATTCACGCTGGTTCAGCGGAGCGTCGACGCCCGCCGAGAACTTTCCCCGCGCGCGCCGCGCGTGCGAGGCTGCCCGGCCCCGCCGAAGCGCGCGCTCGCCCGAGAGCGCTCCGCCCAGAGACCGGACCGTTCCGATCAATGTAGGATAAAGGAATACACGAAAGTTGTTGGTCGTCGGCCGGGCAGGGTAGACGGGACGAGGAGGAAGCATGAGGCGCAGCAAAGGCGAGAGCATGGACACCGGGGCGGTGCGGAACCTCGAGGAGATCCAGGAAGAGGATCCCGGGGCTCGCCCGTCGCGCGCGGGCGCGCTGGTGCTGGCCTCGCTCGGTGGGGCGTGCATCGTCTTCGCGGCGGTGGCGCTCCTGCGCGCTCCTGCGCGCGAGCGTCCGGTCACCGCGGATCCGCTCGGCGATCTCGTCGCGCGCACCCACCCCGCCGGCGTGAAGCCGGCCCCGCGCCCTGCCACGATCGGGGAGGACGTGACCTTCCCCGCGGTCCTGTCCGACGCGGAGCACCCGACGACCGCGCTCGAGGCGGTGCGCGATCCGCGGGCGGCCAAGGCGGCCGCCTCGGCCGAGGCATCCGCCGCGGAGCCCGGTCCGCCGCCCGCCGCGGATCGGCTCCCCGTGGTCCCGCTGCCGGCGCAGCACGTGCTCGGGCCCCCGGGGGGCGCGGCCCCGCCGAACGACACGCTCACCGCGATGGCCCGCCACGTGTCGCGCGAGGAGGGGCCCGAGACGGAGCGGGGTGGGCCTGGCGGCTACCAGCTCCAGGTGAGCTCGTTCAAGGACCCCGCCGACGCCGAGAGCTTCGCGGCGGCCCTGCGGCGCCGCGGGCACAAGGCGTATGTCGAGCCGGCGTACGTCAAGGGCCGCGGCCTCTGGCACCGGGTGCGCGTCGGCCCCTTCAAGTACAAGCGCTCGGCCGTGATCTACCGGCAGGAGTTCGAGGCCAAGGAGCGCCTCGTGACGTTCATCGTCGACCCGTCCAAGACCACCGTGAAAGTGGCTGACAGCCCTGGCGACGACGCATAGATCAGGAGCTCTGGAGAGCCCTGATCCAATGGTTGCACGAACGGTGCGGCGCCTGTCGTCGCCGCGCGCTGTGGCGTTCCTCGTGATGAGCCTCGGGGCGCTGGGCGGCTGCAACGCGCTCTCGGGGCTCGACGAGCTCCGGTTCGACGGCGCCGGGGCCGCGGGCGGCTCCGGGGGGGCCGGCGGTTCCGGGGGGGCGGGCGGCTCGGGCGGCGCCGGAGGGCTGGGCGGCGCCGGCGGCGCCGGCGGATCAGGAGGAGGCGGCGGGTGCCCGGCCGGCGTGTGCGAGCCCTTCCTCCTGGCCGAGGGGCAGAACCGGCCGATCAGCATCGCCGTGGACGCGACGCACGTCTACTGCGTGAACCGCGGCACCGCGGAGATGAAGGACGGCTCCGTGTTCCGGGCGCCGCTCGACGGGAGCAGCACCACGCCCCCGCCGCTCCAGGACGGGCTCGACGAGCCGGTCCGGATCGCCGTCGACGCGAGCTGGGTCTACTGGACGAACTACGCGGGGAACAGGCCGGACGAGGGCGCCATCATGAAGGTGTCGCTCGACGGAAGCGAGAAGCCGGACCCGGTCGTCCCGGGGCGGCACGGCCCCGTGGGCATCGCGGTCTCCGGCGGCGACATCTACTGGACGCACCGAGGGACCAACCACATCCAGGCGGTGCTGACCCAGATGCCTGGCGTGATCTATGTCTGGGAGGGCGCGAACGACCCGACCGGGGTCGCCGTGAAGGGCCAGAGCATCTACTGGGCGAACGCGGGGGACGACTCGATCCGGACGTGGTCCTTCGTCGACGAGGCGGCCCGCGACGTGGCCACCGGGCAGGACAACCCGGGGGCCATCGCGGTCGACGACAGCCACGTCTACTGGACGACCAGCGACGGAGGCACCGTCATGAGGGCGCCGCTCGGCGGCGGCGATCCGGTCGAGCTCGCGTCCGGCCAGGACCACCCCACGTTCCTCGCCGTGGACCGCGAGCACGTCTACTGGACGAACGCCGGGGCCGAGGGCTCGGCGAACGGCGCGGTGATGAGGGTGCCCGTCGCGGGCGGCGAGGCCGAGGTGCTCGCGTCGGATCAGGACGGCCCGCGCGGCATCGCGGTCGACGACAGCTATGTCTACTGGGCGAACGAGGGCGCCGGCACGGTGGTGAAGCTGCGCAAGTGACGGCGGGCGTCCCGCGCGCCGCCGCTCCTACCGGAGCGCCGCGGCCGGCGTGAGCGCGCACGACAGCACCCCCTTGGCCCCGGCGAGCTGCCCGGCGAGCTCGGACAGCTCGGCGCCGCGGCCCTTCAGCACCATCACCTGGAGCAGCCGGGCCTCGTCGAGGCGGACGAGCAGGCTGGAGACGACCGCCCCCGCGTGCCGCTCCTCCAGCTCGGCGATCCGCTGCACGAGCTCCCGCACCTCGGGCGCGTAGACGACCGTCAGCGTCGCCGCCACCTCGGCCCCCTCGTCCAAGGCGGCGCGCGTCAGGTCCGCGCGGACCAGATCCCGCAGCGCCTCCGAGCGGTTCTCGTAGCCCTGCGCGGTGATGCGCCGATCGAAATCGGCCAGCAGCGCGCGATCCATCGCGACGCCGAAGCGGACCAGGTCGCTCATCGCTCTCCCGCCCGCTCAGCTCTTGCGCCGATCGAGGTGCCGCCTCGCGGCGTCCTTCACCGGCGACGTCACGTTCTTGCTCTTCGAGATCCCCCGGAGATCGGACTCGCGGAGGTGCTGGACCAGCCGCGTCGCGACGAGCACCGGCGTCCTCGGGTTCTCCACGAGGTTCCGCTTCACCGTGTAGCTCTTCAGCCACTCGGGCGTCGTCGAGATGATCCGCAGCACCTCGTCCGAGATGTTCCGGTTGCGGCTGATGAGGACGACCTCCTCCTCCTGCATCTGCGGGCTGCGCACGGCGGCGCTGGCCACGAGGCGGTTCGAGTCGCGCACGAGCAGCATGCGCTCCTCGCGCGACCCCAGCATCGCCCGCCGGATCCGCTGCGATATGGTCATGTCGGCGAGGCGTTTGTAGAGCGGGACGTACTCCTCCTTGAGCTCCTCTTTGCCCTCCTCGTCCTCGACGTGGGTGTCGACCGCCTCGTCTGCCGCGAGCGCCTCCGACAGCTCCTGCGTCTCGTTGAACAGCACGTCGTCCGGCGTGGGCTCGGGCGACGGCTCCGCGATGAGCTCTTCCTTGATCGCGACGCTGACCTCGCGCCACGCCGGGATGCCCGTGAGCTCGACCCCGTTGCGGGCGGCGAGATCGACGAGGCGGTCCGCGGTCGACATCCGCGTGTGCTTGTTCAGGTAGAGCCGCTCGATGACGCGCGGGTTCCTGAGCAGCCGCTCCTCGTTGACGGCGATGAGCTCGGTCACCGCCTCGCCGCCGGTCCGCGCGAGCTCCTCGAGCGTGTCCGCGGCCATGCCCGGCATCGCGCAGAGCTTCTCGACGACCGGGACGCGGTCGGCGTAGATGCGGGCCAGCCGATCGATGACCGGCGGCTGCAGCTCCGCGCCGAGCGCGCCCTGGAGCAGCGGCTCGGGGAGCGCCGACAGCGTCTTCTCCGCGGTCTCGCGGGCCGGCTCCTCCTCGCGCGACGCGAGCAGCACGAGCAGCGTCACGACGTCGCCCGGCTTGAGGCCGGGGGCGATGCCGCGCGCCGCCATCTCCCGGAGCTTCTGCGGCGCGCCCGGCTGCGCCAGCTTCTGCGCGGGCGCCGAGAGGGCGCCGACGTCGATCGGCGCGGTCATCGGGTCGCCCTCGCCGGCGCGGCCCCGCGCTTGAGGGACGAGCGCTTCGACCGCCGAGCGGCGGGGCTCGGAACATCGGACGACGCGGCTGCCTCGGCTGACCCGAAGGGCGCCGGCGGTGGAGGCGGGGCAAGCAGAGGAAGCAGAGCAACGGGCATGCGGTCCTCCCCGGCGGGCATTGCTGCCCTGCGATCTGCGGATTATCCTGAGGCCGCTGTGTGCCTGAAAGGCGCGGCGATCGTCAACGGAGAACGAACGGCGCGGGACCTCTGCGCCATCTGCCGGAATGATCCGAGGTCCCGGGGGGAGCGGACCGGCAGGTCCGTCCCACCCAGCCCACCGAAGAGGAGCGCGACATGGGGATTTTCGATTTCGTGAAGAACGGCGTCCGCGAGATGATGATCGCGCGCCCGGACGCTGCGAAGCATCTCATCGTCTACAAGCACCCGGACCAGAACGTCCCCTTCTGGTCGCAGCTGACCGTCGACAGCGATGAGTGTGCGCTCTTCTTCAAGGACGGCAGGTACGTGGGCTACCTGCCCACGGGGCGCCACACGCTCCAGACCCAGAACATCCCGTTCCTGAACAACCTCGTCAACAAGTTCACGGGCGGGGACGTCTTCATCGCCGAGATCTTCTTCGTCAAGATGCAGCCGGTCCGCGGCGTGCCGTTCGGCGGTCCGCTGGAGTCGATGGAGGACCCCGTCCTCTACGAGTTCGTGACGCCGCGCATCTTCGGCGAGTTCTCGCTGGTCGTCGTCGATCCGGTGCGGTTCGTCGTCGGCTACCACGGGCAGTGCGGCGGCAGCGGCGACAACGACGTCGTCCTGAGCTGGATCAAGGGCAAGTTCTTCATGAGCGTGAAGACCGTGATCGGCCAGGTCTGCGCGCAGCAGCAGAAGAGCCTGCTCAACCTCGGCGGCATGAGCATGGAGCTCGGCGCCCGCATCGTGCAGTCCGCGCCGAACCTCGAGGAGATCGGCTGCAAGATCCTCGAGATCGGGAACTTCAACATCAACTTCTCCGCCGAGGACCAGAAGCTCCTCCGCGAGGCGAACAAGGCGCGCGGCGAGGCGCGGCGGGGCATCGGCATCGCGCAGGACTCCGCCCGCGCGAAGCAGTTCGAGCTCGATCAGCGGTTCCAGCAGGACGCGCGGTACGTGCAGCAGCTGGCGGGCAACTGGCAGAACTACGCCGCCGGCCAGGCGATGATGGGCGCCGGCCAGGGCATGGCGCAGGGCGGCGACGGCAGCGGCGTCGCGGGGCTGGGCGCCCAGGTGGCGATCGGCGCCGGCCTGGCGCAGGCGATGAACCCCGCGTTGGCGGCCCAGGGCCAGCCCCAGTTCGTGCCGCCGCACATGCAGCAGCCAGGTGCGCCGCAGGGCTACCCGGGTGCGCCGCAAGGCTACCCGGGTGCGCCGCAGGGCTACCCGGGCGCGCCGCAGGCTGCCCCCGGCGGGGCGCCGTCGATCGAGCAGCGCCTGGAGCGCCTTGGGGAGCTCAAGAACAAGGGCCTCATCACCGACGAGGAGTTCCAGGCCCGCAAGGCAAAGATTCTGGAAGAGATCTGAGTCCTTCCAGGCGCGCCGTCCGCCGCGCGCGGCGCCCCTCCGGGGGGCGCGCCGCCGCGGACGCCAAACTGGCGCCATCTGTCCGAACCACTGAGCGCGCTTTCGGCTAGACTCGATGGGGTGCCAGTGACGCTCCGCATGGCCGGGGATGCTCAGCCCGAGATGACCGCCGGCGACTCCGAAGCAGCCGAGCTGTTCCATCGGGAAGAGATCCCGCGGTCGCACGGAGACGACGCATTCGCCCAGGCGCCGGCGCGGAGCGACGTGCCTCCACGGAGCGACGTGCCCCCGCGGCGCAGCGACGTGCCGCTGCACAGCGACGTGCCGCCGCGCGGGGATGCGCTGCCAGCGCACGTGGACGCGCGCCCGGCGATCCCGCCGCTGCCGGCGCGGTTCGACGGGCCGGCGCGCCGGGGGAGGGCGAAGCAGACCCCGCGCGCGCGGCGCTGCCCGACGTGCAACCAGACCTTCTCCGGCGACTCCCGCTTCTGCCCGTTCGACGGCGATCCGCTCGCCGACGCGCCCGACTGGAACCCGTCGGCCGATCCGATGCTCGGGCGCACCATCGATGGCCGCTACGAGGTGCAGGCGGTCGTGGGGGAAGGGGGGATGGGGACGGTGTACGAGGTGCGCCACAAGTCGCTCGGCCGCCTCTTCGCCCTGAAGGTGCTCCGGCGCGACATCGCGCAGGACGCCGAGCTCGTCGCCCGCTTCATCCAGGAGGCCAAGGCGGCCGCGGCGATCGGCCACCCCAACATCGTCGCGGTGAGCGACTTCGGCGCGATCGAGGTCGAGGCGGATCAGGCAGAGCTGCCGTTCTTCGTGATGGAGTTCCTCTCCGGGACCTCCCTCGCGTCGCTGCTGCGGAGCGAGAAGACGCTGCCGGCCGAGAGGGTGGGGCAGATCATGCTCCAGTGCGCCGCGGCGCTCGGGGCCGCGCACGCCGCGGGCGTCATCCACCGCGATCTGAAGCCCGACAACGTGTACCTCGTCCGCAACGGCGATCAGGAGTTCGTCAAGCTGCTCGATTTCGGGGTCGCGAAGGTGACCGGCGGCAAGCGGCTCACGCGCATCGGCATGGTGTTCGGGACGCCGCACTACATGAGCCCGGAGCAGGCGGAGGGGAAGCGCATCGACGCCCGCGCCGACATCTATGCGCTCGGTGTCCTCATGTACGAGTGCTTCGCGGGGCGCGTCCCCTTCGAGGCGGACACGTACATGGGCGTGCTGACCAAGCACATGTACATGTCGCCCGAGCCGCTCGAGCAGGTGATGCCCGACGCCTCCGCGCTGGGCGCGTTCGGCCCGATCGTCATGCGCTGCCTCGCCAAGAACCCCGAGGAGCGCTTCTCCTCGATGGCCAACCTCGCCGAGGCCATCGAGCTCGCCCTCGCGCCGCCGGGCCACGGGGCCGCGCCCCAGGACGAGCTGCCTCGCCACGAATCGATGCGGCCGCGCGCGGAGTCGATGCGGCCGCGCGCGGAGTCGATGCGGCCGCGCGCGCGCGACGAGGCGCTCGCGCCGTCCCAGGCGCCCAGGGCGCCGTCCGAGCCGCTCTCGATGAGCGCGCGCGTGGCGATCGCGCTCGCGGCGGTGCTCGTGCCCATCGCCATCGCCCTCGGCGTCCGCGCCGTGCGCGCCTCGACGCCCAAGGCGCCGCCCGAGGCCGCCGCCCCCGCCGCTCCCGCCGTCCTCCAGGCGGCGACCGCGCCCGCCAGGGCGATCGACGAGCCGCCCGCGACCGCGACCGCGGCGCCCGCGCCGCCCACGCAGGAGCCGCTCGCGCCGGAGCCGGCCCGCACCCAGGGGACGGCCGCCCCGATCCCGGCGAAGCCGACTGCAGCGACGGTCCGTCCGGCGGCGACCGCGGCGGCCACGGCCTCCGTGGTAAGGCCGCAAGCTACCGGCGATATCGTCGATCCCTGGAAGCGTTGATCGCCCGATCGGCGCTCGACGAAACCTGGCCTTCCACGCCGTCCTGTGTGCACGATGGACGCCGTCGAGCATCGGGCCCGCGGCCGCGGGACAAGCGATCGACGGCAGCGGCGACGCTCAGGGCGGAGCGCTTGACAGCGTCCGTTCGGGCTCGCCATCCTTCGCGAGGCGGAAACCTCTAGTGGCCAAGCAACAGCTCCTCCTGGTCGACGCGGATCCGCGCAGCGTTCGGGTCCTCGAGGTCAGCCTGAAAAAGGCCGGTTACAGCGTCACCACCGCGAAGGACGGAGCGGACGCTCTCGCGAAGCTGGAGGTCTCCACGCCGGACCTTGTCCTCAGCGACACGCGCCTGCCCAACGTGGACGGCTATGCCCTCGTCCGCAAGATGAAGGAGCACTCCGACTGGGCCGCCATCCCGGTCGTCTTCCTCACGAGCCAGCGGTCGATCGAGGACAAGATCCGCGGGCTGGAGCTCGGCGTCGAGGACTACCTGACCAAGCCGATCTTCGTGCGCGAGCTCATCGCGCGCGTGACGCTGCTCCTCGCGCGGCGGACGCGCGAGGGGATCACGACGCGCCACTTCTCGACGACCGGGCGGACCAGGTTCTCCGGATCGATCCTCGACATGAACGTCGTGGATCTGCTGCAGACGTTCGAGGTGAGCCGGAAGAGCGGGATCGTCCACCTGTCGAACGCGGACAACGAGGCGCAGGTCTACTTCCGCGAGGGCAAGGTCGTCGACGCGACGCTCGGCCGGCTCTGCGGCGAGGAGGCCGTCTACCGCGCGCTCCTGTGGAACGAGGGGACGTTCGAGGTCGAGTTCTGCAAGGTCGACAACCCCGACGTGATCGAGACGTCGACGCAGGGCCTCCTCATGGAGGGCATGCGCCGGGTCGACGAGTGGGGCCGGCTCCTCGAGGCGCTGCCGTCGCTCGCCACCGTCTTCGAGGTCGACAGCGAGGAGCTCCTGGAGCGGCTGAACGAGATCCCCGACGAGCTGAACGGGATCCTGCGCCTGTTCGACGGCAAGCGGACGCTGATGCAGGTGGTCGACGCGTCCCCGTTCGAGGATCTCTCGACGCTCTCGACCATCTCGAAGCTCTACTTCGAGGGGCTTTTGGTGCCCGCCGCCGCGCTCCCGCCCGACGACGTGGTGCCGAGCGAGCCGGAGGCGGCGTTCCCCGACGAGTTCTCGCCGCTCTCGTCGCCCCTGAGCGCGCGGCGCTCCAACTACCCCGAGGGCGTCGCGGGGAACGCCGGCTCGGACGATCTCGAAGACGCCGCGGTGGTCCCGGCGCCGCTCTCGAACCGGGTTTCTCCCGCGGTGCTCCCGCGCTCCCGGCCCGGGCACGAGCTGCACTTGCCGGCGGGGGACTCCGACGCGGAGGCCCCCGGCCGCCCCGTGACGACCCGCAGCGCGATGCACGGGGCAGGGGCCGTCGGCCGGGCGGCCAGCGCGAGCGCCGCGGTTGCGCGCTTCGCGCCGGAGGGGGCGCGCGCGCCGTCGGAGCCGCCGCGCAGCGCCGTGGCGGCGGCGACGGCGCGCTCCGGTGCGGCGGGGGGCCGAGCGCCGTCGGAGCCGCCGCGGAGCGCCGTGGCGGCCGCGGTGGCGCGCTCCGGCGCGGCAGGGGGCCGAGCGCCGTCGGAGCCGCCGCGGAGCGTCGGGGGGCACGCTGGCGTGGCAGGAGGCCGAGCGCCGTCGGAGCCGCCGCGGGGCGCCGGGTCGCACGCCGGCGTGGCAGGAGGCCGAGCGCCGTCGGAGCCGCCGCGGGGCGCCGGGGCGCACGCCGGCGTGGCAGGAGGCCGAGCGCCGTCGGAGCCGCCGCGGGGCGCCGGGTCGCACGCCGGCGTGGCAGGAGGCCGAGCGCCGTCGGAGCCGCCGCGGGGCGCCATGCCAGGTGCCGAGGCCGTCAGGGCTGCGCGGTCGCGCGCGGAGATCGAGCTCGAGAAGGACACCACGCTCGCCAGCAGCGACGAGGCCCCGCTCACGCGGCCGCTCGTGACGCCGCGCAGCTTCGCGCAGAAGCAGCGCTCCACGAGGAGCGACAGGCCCGCGGCCGCGGTCGCACCCGCCGAGCAGCGCCTTCGCTCGACGCCCCCCGAGGCGCCCACGGCTGCGCCTGCCGCGCCTGCGGCTGCGCCTGCTGCGCCTGCCGCGCCTGCCGCGCCTGCGGCGGCGCCCCCCGCGCCTGCTGCGCCTCCCGAGCCCGCGGCGGGCGTCGCGAAGCCTGCCGGCGGCGCCGCGCAGCCCGCCGGCGAGGAGCGCGCCGCGCTGCCGTCGACGAGCCCCACGCTGCGGCCTCGCCCGCCGAGCGACGCGCCGCCGGCCGTCGCCGTCCCGCGCGGGGCGCAGGCGCCGCAGCCCGTCGAAGCGAAGGCCGATGAGGCGCGCACGATCGAGTCCACCGCGCCGCAGCCGGGCGTCACGCCGGCGGCGAGCCTCGCGGCGGCGCCGGACGACGCGCCCCCGGGCGACGCCGGGCCGATCAGCGAGAGCGAGCGCTCCTTCTTCGGCGCCGACGCGGGCGCGCTGGGGCGGATGGCGGCCCAGCAGCATCCCTCGGCCGAGGACCCCGATACGACCGCGGGCGCGGTCGAGGCCACGCTCTCGGGGCCCCGTCAGGAGGAGCGCCGGGCCCGCATCACGCGGATCGTCGCCGGCCTGGTCACGGCGATCGCGCTCGGGGCCGGCGGCGTGTGGCTGGTCGGCCGGACGGGGCACCCCGTGCCCCCGGTGCCGGTCAGTGCGCCATCGCCGGAATCGCCGGAGGAGGCGCCCGGGGGGGATCGCTCCGCCGCCGCGACCGCAGCGGCTCCGGCCTCGTCGGAGCCGGAAGCAGAGCCGACCGCCGCTCCCGCGGCGGCGCTCTCCACGGCAAGCCCGGCCGACACCGTGGCGGGCCAGCCGGCCGCGCCAGCCGCCGCGAGCGCGCGGGCCAGACCAGCCGCGGCGAGCCCCGCGGCGTCGGCCGGAGCGCCTTCCGATCAAGGCCTGCCTGCGCCGGCCACCACCGCCGCGCCGGCGAGCCCCGCGGCGACCCCGGGCCACGCCGCCGCGCCGGCGCAGCCGGAGCGCTCGGCGACGGCGCCTGCGCATGCGCCTGCGTCCGCGCCCGCCGCGCCGGACGAGGAGGGCGTGCCCCTCTCGGCGCGCGTGATGCGCGCCCTGGAATCGGGGCAGACCGGCAAGGCGGTGCAGCTCGCGCAGCAGCTCACGGCCGCCTCCCCGGGCAGCGCCGCCTCATGGCACCTGCGCGGCGCCGCGGAGCAGGCGGCCGGGCGCGGCGGGCGCGCGTCGTTCCGCAAGTGCGCCGAGCTCTCCTCACCCGACTCGTCGCTCGGCGCCGAGTGCCGCGCGCTCGCCGGCATGCAGTGAGCGCGCGGCCCGCGCTCAGCGCGACCGCGATCGGAGCCGGGGATCGAGGGCCAGGGCCGCGAGATCGAGCGCCACGGTCGCGAGCACGATGGCGGCCGCGGAGAAGAGGACCGTGCCGACGATGAGCGGGCCGTCCCGGTTCTGGAGCGCCTCGACCGCCATGCTCCCGACGCCGGGCCAGCGGAAGAGCTTCTCCGTGACGATCGCGCCGCCCGCCAGCGCACCGAAATCGAGCGCGGCGAGCGTCGCGAGCGGCAGGAGCGCGTTGCGGAGCGCGTGGACGACGAGCGCGCGCAGGCGAGAGGCGCCCTTGGCCCGCGCGGTGCGGATGAAGTCCTGGCGGAGCAGCGTCCGGAGCTCCTCGCGGACGATGCGCGCGTAGAGGGCGCTGCCGAACACGCCGAGCGTCAGCGCCGGCAGGACGAGGGAGCGCAGGTGATCGGCCGCCGTGGTGCCGTACCCGTCGTAGGGCAGGAGCCGGAGCTTGTAGGCGAGCACGTACTGGAGGGCGGGGCCGATCACGAAGGTCGGCGCGCTGGCGCCGAGCAGGGTGGCGCCGAGCGCCGCGTCCTCCCAGGCCGTCCCGCGGCGGACCGCCGCGACGATCCCGAGCGAGAGGCCGAGCAGGAGCTGCACAAGCAGCGCGGCCAGCGCGAGCTCGACGGATCGCGGCACCTTCGCCTCGAGAAGGTCCACGACCGGCTTGCGGTAGTGGAAGCTGTACCCGAGATCGACGTGCAGGCCGAGCGGCCCCGCCGCGCAGCTGCGGTGCTCCGGGTCGGCGCGCGCGCCCGCGTGGGGGGAAGGGGCCGCGCCGTCGCCGCCCCGCGCGGGGCCGAGGTGGACGAGCCGCCCGACGAACCGCGCGAACTGCACGGGGACCGGGCGATCCAGCGCGTGGAGGGCCCGCACGCGCTCGAGGTCCGCCGCCGAGGCCTGCGGCCCGACGAGCATCCGCGCCGCGTCTCCTGGCAAGAGGTACGCTATCCCGAAGGAGACGGCGGTGACGCCGGCGATGAGGATCGCGGCCCAGCCGAGGCGCCGGAGCAGGCGCGCGAGCGCGGAGACCACCGCGGCGGCTCGGCCCGGGCGGGGCGTGGAGGCAGGGCGCGCGCGTGGGGTGCTCATCTCGGGAGGGCCGAGCGCGCGAGCAGCGCGCGGAGCGGCGTCGCGGATCGTGACGCGGCCCCGCGCGGCCCGCCGCCGGCGGCGGGCTGCGCGGACGGGTCGAGCCAGATCTCGTGGGCGTGGGACGTGAGCGTCGCGGTGCCCTCGTGGCCGCGCACGTACGGGTGCCAGAGCTCGAGCTGCCGCGCGGTGTACGTGGGCACCCAGGGCGCGAGATCGCGGACGATGCGCTCGGCGCGGTCGTAGAGCGCGAGGCGCCGCGCGCGATCCTGCTCGGCGTGGGCGGCGTCGAGCGTGCGGTCGAGCTCCTCGTCGCTGAAGAAGGCGTAGTTCTGCGAGCCCTCGTCGCTGATCGCGCGCGTGGAGAGCGTCGGCTCGAAGACGCTCGCCGGGTCGGGGAAATCGGCCTGCCATCCGACCCAGCCCATGGGGATGGCGCGGCGGCGCGAGGCCTCGGCGAGGTACGTCGCCCAGCTGACGAGCCGCAGCCGGACGCGGAGGCCGATCCTGGCGAGCTGCTGCTGGACGATCTCGCCGATCGACTGCTCCAGGGTGTCCGGCACCGCGATGTACTCGATGACGCCCGGGTAGCCGCCCCTCCCGGTCGCCGGGTCGTACGGGTAGCCGGCCGCGGCCATCTGCGCGAGGGCGCGCGGGAGGTCGTGCCGCCGCATCGGCGCGTCGCGCGGGGGGCCCGGCATCGACGGCGGCAGCACCCGGTCGAGGGCGAGCAGATCCGGGCGCACCTTCTCCAGCACGGAGGGGTCGAGCGCGAAGGCGACCGCGCGCCGGACCGCGAGCTTGTCGAACGGCGCGAGCTCCGTGTTGAGGAAGACGGCGTTGGTCCTGTTCCGGGTCACCCAGCGCCTGTGCCCCTCCCACGCTGGGGCGGCGCGGTAGGCCGCCGTGTCGATCGCGGTCAGCTCGCGCAGGGTGTCGAGCTCGCCCTCCTCGAACTTGTAGCGCTGGGTCGTCGCTCGTACGCCGGTCTGCCACTCGATGGCGTCGAGGTACGGCAGGCCCGGGCGGAAGTACCCCTCGTGGCGGGTGAGCCCGATGCCGCCGTCCTGATCCCACCGCGCGACGCGGAACGGGCCCGCGCCGCACGGCGGCGGGGGGCTCGCCGCGTCGACCGCCGCCCCGGACGAGGGGCACACCGGCGCCATGAACGCGAGCGTCATGCGGGGGAGGAACGTCGCGTCGGGCGCGCTCAGATCGATCGCGACGGCGTGGTCGCCGAGCACCCGCACGCCGGCGAGGTGCGGCGCCTCGCCCGCGTGGTACTCCGCGAAGCCCTCGATCATGTCGTACTGGCTCGCGCCGGGGCTCGGCGTCTTCGGGTGGAGCGTCCGCTCGATCGAGCGCTTCACGTCGGCGGCGCGCAGCTCCGCGCCGTCGTGGAACCGCACGCCCTCGCGCAGCGTGAAGACGAACGTCCGCCCGCCGCGCTCGACAGCGACCGCGCGCGCCAGATCGGGCGTGAGGCGGCCGTCCTTGTCCCACGTGACGAGGCGGGCGAAGACGAGGTCCGCGACGGCGCTCGAGAGCTCGTCGTAGGAGATCGCCGGATCGAGCGCGCGCACGTTGACCGTGGTCGCGAGGCGCAGCGTCCCGCCGCGCACGGGCGCGCTCGTGGACGCCGGCTCGCCGCCGAGGGGCGGGCGCACGCCGCGCGCCGAGCCGCCCGAGAGCAGGAGCAGCGCCGCGCCCGCGACGAGCAGATCCACCGGCAGGCGCCGGCCGCGCGGGAGCTCGGCGCCGGCCGGATCGAGCGCGTCGCGGAGGCCCTCGCTCGCGCGGTGGAAGCCGAGCACGGCGAGCATGATGGCGAAGCCCGGCGCGGCGACAAGGAGCGGCCTTACCCCGAGGTACGGCTCGGCCTCGTGCAGCATGCGGCCCCAGGTCGCGGTCGGCGGCTGCACGCCGACGCCCAGGTAGCCGAGGGCGGCCTCGGCGAGGATCATCTGCGCCGCGCTGATCGTCGCGAGCGCGAGCAGCGTCCCGCCGACGTTGGGCAGGACGTGCCGCCGGACGACGTGCAGCGGCCCTGCGCCGAGCGCGCGCGCGGAGGCCACGAAATCGCGCTGCGCGAGCTCCACCGTCTTGGCGCGGACGACCCGCGCCGCCCCCGTCCACCCCGTGAGGCCGAGCACGAGAAGGATCGTCCCCACGTCCGCGCGCCCCACGGCGACGCCGATCGCGGTCACGAACAGGAGGTAGGGCAGGGCGAGGATCACGTCGACGAGCCGCATGAGCGCGCTGTCGAGCGCGCCCGCCCGCGTGCCGGCGGCCATGCCGGCCGTGACGCCGACGAGCGCGCCGAGCCCCGTGGCGAGGGCCGTCGACGAGAGCGCGATGGCGAGCGAGAGCCGCGCGCCGTGCGCGAGGCGCGCGAGGAGGTCGCGGAAGAGCGGGTCCGTCCCGAGCCAGTGGGCGGCCGACGGTCCGGGCGGCGCGCCGGAGGCGTCGCGGGCCAGCGTGAAGTCGCTCGCGTTCGGGTCGTGGGCGATGACCACCGGCCCCGCCGCGGCGAACACAAGGAGCAGCGCGACGATCCCGAGGCCGAGCAGCGCCGAGCGGTCCTCAAGGAAGCGCCGCGCCGCGTCCTCGCCGAGGACGGCGCGGCCCGCGCGCCCGGCCGCTCGCGCCGCGCCGCGCGCGAGCCGGGCCCAGCGCGCCGTCACGATCACCGCTTCCCTTCGAGGAACTGCGTCGCGAGCGCGACGAACTCCTCCGGCCGCTCCTCGTGGGGCGAGTGCCCCGCGTCCATGATCTCCAGCATCGCGCCGGAGATCTCGCGGGCGAGCCGCTGCGCGCTCGCGGCCGGGAAGATGCGATCGTCGCGCCCCCACACGACGAGGGTCGGCGCCGTGATCCGGGTGAGGCGCGCGACGACGGGGCGCGCGTCGAGCACCGCGCGCATCACCGCGTGGGCGCTCTCGCGCGCCGAGGGCGCGTTGAAGAGGTCGTAGTGCCGGTCGATGCGCGACAGCGGCACGGCGGCGTCCGCCCGGAACACGTCGTCGCGGAAGTACGACCGGAACGTGCCCCGGCCGTGGAGCTGCTTGAAGACGATGCCGCCCACGACCGGGAGGAGCGGGAGCTTCATCTTGAAGCTCATCGGGAACGGGTAACAGAGCGCGTCCTCGAGGACGAGCCGCTGCACGAGCTCCGGGTGTTCCGCCGCCAGCGTGATGGCGACGGCGGCGCCCATCGCGTGGCCGACGAGGTGCGCCCGGCCGACGCCGAAGGCGGCGATGAGGTCGGCCACGGCCTCGGCGAACGTCTCGATGCCGTAAGCGTACCGGGCCGGGCTCGGCTTCTCGCTCTCGCCGAAGCCCGGGAGGTCCGGGGCGATGACGTGGAACCGCTGGGCCAGCGCGTCGATCACGTCGTCGAACTCCAGGTGGCTGACGAGGAAGCTGTGGATCAGCAGGAGCGCCGGGCCGTTGCCCGCCCCCGCGACCAGGACCCGCATCCTGACCCCCCGGGCGGTGACATCCCTGATGACGCGTTCGACGGGTCGGGGGGCGGCAGGGGAGGCCGCGCCCCGACCCTCGCTGGCGAGGGCCTTGGCCATGGTGGCGGCGAGACTATCAGCCCTTTTGTCTGAAAGGACCGATGTGTGTCAGGGTACGGGGCATGTCGCTCCACGAGCCCAGCTGGGTGTCGGGCACCCCCTTGCTCGCACCCATTGCACCGAGCGTCGCTCTTTTCCCGCCTCGACCCCCGGACCCCGACATGACGAGCGGACCGACGCGTCGCTCCGACGGACGGAAAATGTCCGAGGCATGTCAAGAACCCCGGCAAAGCACCGCGTCTCGCGACAGCCACACAATAATCGTAGTCGCGTCAATTGACTGTATTCCATTCAGTGGAATAGAGTCGCCCGCGTCGGTTGGGTAGGGCCTCCGGCAATCGATGGGAGGACCGGTGCAGAGGATCCCCGAGGAGGTGCTTGATCGCATCGAGCGGGAGCACGCCCAGGGGATCACTTCGAGCGATATCCTCGAGCTGTTCGCGGCTCATGGCATCAAGTTCAGCGAGGCGACGCTCCGGAAGTACGTGCAGCTCGGCTTGCTCCCGCGCAGCGTGCGCGTGGGCCGCAAGGGCAAGCACCAGGGCTCGCAGGGGATGTATCCGGCCACGGTAGTCCGCCAGGTTCAGCGCATCAAAGAGATGATGGCCCAGGACTACACCATCGAAGAGATCCAGCGTGAATTCCTGTTCGTGAGAGGTGATATCGAGGAGCTCGAGCGCACGATGGCCAAGGTCTTCAATGCGCTCAGGGATGCTGCCAAGGAGAGGCGGAGCGAGACGAGCGGCAGGGCGATAGCCCAGGACCTCGCGAGCGCGGAGTCGCTCGCGCGGGAGCTCGTCGCGAAGCTGGCGTTGATAGAAGAGCGCTTGATGGCGCAAGCGCGGCTCACGAAACAGGCGGCCTCCTCGTGAGGGGCCGAATCGCGGGGGCTTCGTCGTCGTGAAGTAACATGGGGCCGCTGGCGCGGCCCCACCTGGGTTTGACGCGATCGACGGGACGGGCATCGGCTCGTTTCGTCGCAATTTTTTCGGGACGGCATCCGGCGTTACGTCGGGCATAAGGAGCGGATCCCTCTGCGCTCGAGCTGGGACTCGGACGTACGGGGAGAGACGCGCGCGCTTGAGAGCGGAGACGCTACCAAACGGAGGCAGCGCATGGCGACGGTGTCTGACAGCGAGCTCGAGATCTTCAGCCTAGACGGTGCGGATGCGGCGGGTGGCGATCGCGACCCAGGGGGCTCGACGGAGCCCGTCGTGGAGGGCGCGCTCGCGCTCCAGGCGGATCCCTCGGAGTCGGGGAACGCGATCACGCGCGAGCAGCGCAGGTCGCGCAGGAAGCGCGAGATCCGGGCGCGGACGATCAGCGTCAAGCGCATGACCAAGCGCGAGCTCGAGATCGGCCGGATGCTCTACCCCGAGACCGATTACTACAAGCCGCGGACCCGCGCCGAGTGCGTCGACGGCCCGAGGCCGTGCCCGTACGTCTCGTGCCAGCACCACCTCTATCTCGACGTGTCCGCCAGGACGGGCGCCATCAAGCTGAATTTCCCGGATCTCGAGGTCTGGGACATGAACGAGACGTGCGCGCTCGACGTCGCGGATCGCGGCGGCACCACGCTCGAGGACGTGGGGGCGATCATGAACCTGACCCGCGAGCGGATTCGCCAGGTCGAGGTGAAGGCGCTCGCGAAGCTCGAGGCGCTGAAGGACATGTCGGCGCTGCGCGATTACGTCGACGAGGGCCCGGTCGGCAAGCGCCGGCTCCCCGTGCTGACCCAGCCGGACGACGACGACGAAGAGGATGAGGTCGAGGTCGACGAGGACGAGGACGAGGCCACGCGCGCGGACGGAGACGCGGAGGACGAGGGCCTCGAGGCGACGAGCGCCGGGCGGGCGGCCGAGATCGAGGACGCCGGAGACTTCGACGGCGGGGAGTGATCAGTCGGGCCGGGCTTCGACGGTCACGATCGCGTCCGCGCCGAGCGCGCCCGAGAGGAAGGCGCGCCACGCGGTCAGCGTGGACTTCGCGACGGCCGCGCGGGAGGGGCGGCCGTTGAACAGGTAGATGAGCCGGCGCCTGGGCTCCGCGAGCGCGTCGCGCTCGCGCCGGGCGAGGTGAGCCTCGGCGCGGCCGAGGTCGGCGTCGGTCACCCGCTGGGCGAGGCCGGCGAGGAGCTCCTTCACGCGGGCCGAGGCCTCGTCGAGCTCGTCGGACGGCGCCCTGATCTCGACGGCGAGCGCCGCAGCGCGGGTCCCGCCGAGGACGCGCGCGCTCGCGCGGGCCGAGAGCGGCCGCTTCGCCGCCGCCGCGCTGGCCGGGCCTGGGGCCGCCGTGCTCGCCGCGGGAGAGAGCACGGCCGCGAGCAGGCCGCCTTCGCCGTTGAGGGCGGCGACGGTGAGCTCCGCGAGCTCGCGCGCCGCGGGCGCGGCCTCGCGCGCCCCGGGGAGCCGCGCGCCGATGACGGCCTGCGAGAGGGCCGCCCCGGCCGGCAGGCGGGCGTCGTGGTGACCGAGCCGGGGCACCACAGCGCCGTCCGGTGAGCCGCACCCGCGCGGGGCGAGGCGCGGCGCGAGCCAGCGCTCGGCGGCCTCCGCCGCGGCGGCCGCCTGGGAAGCGTCGGCGTTCGCGAGGACGGCGATCCGGAGCGGGCCGGTCGCGAGCGCCTGCCAGCGGAGCTGCACGGTCTCGAGCCCGCCGCTCGCCACCCGGTCCCAGACGCCGAACGGCTCGATCCAGGACGGGTGGTCGGGCGCGAGCGCGGAGGCGAAGGCCTCGAGCGCCGCGGCCCGCCCGCCGGAGAGGTGCTCCAGGTGCTGGAGCGCGGCGGCGCGCGCCTGCGTGAGCGCCTCGGGGCCCAGCGTGGTCGCCGCGACCGTGCGCGCGGCGGCGCTCGCGACGCGGCGCCCGAGCTCTGCCGGGGTCTCGCGCTCGTCGCGGAACGGCGCGTGCGCGATGACGCCGACGGCATCCGCCGTGACCCACGGCTCGATCGTGACGTCGAGCTCGCGCCGCCGCGTCTGCACGGCGGCGAGCGCGGCGAGCGCCGTGGCGCCGGCGTCGTACAGCCCCTCCTCCGCGACGCCGCACGGGCTCCCGAGCAGGACCCAAACCTCGCCTTGCCCCCGCTCGACCAGCGCCCGCCGCTCCAGGGCGGGCTGGGCTCCGGGCGCGAGCGCGCGCGCGAGCTCGGCCTCGAAGCGGCGCGCGCCGGCCTCGCCCGGCGCCGCGGGCTTCGGCGGGTCGTCGCTCGGAGGGACGCCGAGCGCCGTCGCCCACCGCTCCGGCGGCGCGCCCGGGGCGCTCCCCGAGAGCGCCCACCAGGAGGCGCGCGCGCCCGCGTCGCGCGGGTCCTGCGCGGTGAGGACCTGCCGCGTGGCGACGGCCGGGCTCGGCGGCGCCGTGAGGCCGCGGCGGATCTCCTGCCGCGCCACGGCGACAGCGAGCGCCGCCGAGGCCTCGACGGCGGGGGCCGCGGGCAGGTCGGCGGCCTCGATGGTGACGCTCACGCAACCGCCGCGCGGGCGGGCGACCCCGAGCACCTCGACCGTGCGGAACGGGGAGGCGAGCGCCGAGAGCCGCGCGCGGAGCGGGGACCCCGGCGCGCCGAGCCGCTCCGCCGCGGCGACCGCCGCCTGGGGGCTCGCGACGCGGGCGGCCACGGTGACGCGGGCGGCCCGTCGCGCGAGCTGGTTCGTCGAGTACACGCTGACCGTGTCCGCCGCCGGCCACGCGTCCGCGGGCGGGCCGCCCGCCGGCCACGCGTCGACGCCCTCCGCCGCGCGGGCCGCCTCCTCGCAGAACGTGGCGGGGCCCACCGCGGCGATCGAGGTGCGCCCGGCGTGCAGCGCCGCGGTCCGCCACGCTTCGAGCTCCCGCGCGCCCGCGGCCGTCGCCAGGTCGACCACGGGCTCGGCGCCAGCGAGGCCCAGCTGGCCGGTGCACGCCGCGATCGGCGAGAGCTCCGGCGCGTCGAGCGGGCTCGAGCGGAGCGCTTGCGTCCGCTCCGCCGCCCTGGCGACCTCCGGGCTGCCGGCCGCGATCGGCTGCGCGAACGCCGCCGAGAGCGCGCGCAGGAACGGCGCGACGCGCGCCGCGTCCCTGACGAGCATCCGCACGCGGAAGGCGCTGCGATCGATGCGCGCGTCCACGTCGAAGCCGGCGGCGAGCAGCCGCGCCTCGACCACGCTGGCGAGCGCCGTCGTCGCGACCGAGCCGAGATCGGTCGCGACGGAGACGACGAGCGCGGGCGCTGGATCGCCGTCGCGAGAGACGAGCGTGAGCCGCGGCCGGGCGTCGAGGTTGCGCACCTCGATGCGCCCGACGCTGCCCTCGGGCGTCGAGGCGAGGGCGTGCCCCGCCGGCGGGCCGCCGGGCGCGGCGCCGCGGCAGGCCGCGAGCAGGACGAGCGGAGAGAGGAGCGCGGGCCTCAGGGAGCGCATGCGTCGTCGGAGGGCAGCTGCGCGTCGTCCAGCCGGAAATCGGCCGGGCATCGCGGGGCGATCTTGAAGCCGTAGAAGTAGGTGAGCACGCCGGTGACGGACCGGAAGGCCGCGCCGTTCGCGAGGGGCGGCCCCTCGCGCTCGAGATCGTAGAGCTCGTTCGAGATGCTCGGCACGTCGGCGGGGGGCACGCCGGCCCCGACGTCGATCGACGCCGTGTAGCGGCCGCCGCGGCTCGACGGGTCGCCGGCGATCCTGACGCCCTCGACCCGCACGAGCATGCCGATGTACGGGCGCGCCGACGCGTAGCCTCTCAGCTCGTCGAGCGGCACGTGGATCGGGACGGCGGGGCGGTCCTCGAAGCGGAAGCTCATGGTCCCGCCCATCTGGGGCAGGGTGCGGCATCCGCCGAAGCGGCCCGCGGAGGGGCCGAGGAACTCGGTCAGCTCGCCCAGCACGTCGACAACGTCGCCGGGGATGAGCCGCAGCTCCGGCGGGCTGAAGGCGGGCTGGAAGACCGTCATCCCCGAGTAGGCGACCGGCTCGGCTGCGCTGTCTTGCATGTAGTGGTTGCCGCGCGCGCCCTCGCCCGTCTCGTCGAAGCTGTCGATGGCGACGAGCGTGGCGCCGGTGACGCGGGCGCGGCGGGCGCGCGGCGCGGCGCAGCGCAGGCTCTCCTCGTCGCCCGCGTCGAGCCACCCGGCGTCGCCGACGATCTCGGCGATGCGAGCGCCGCCGCCGCGCTCGTCGGCGAGGGGGATCGCGGAGGCGTCTCCGTTGCCGCCGCCGCACGCGCCGAGCAGCGGGGCGGCGGCCGCGACGACGGAGAGCGCGGAGGAGGTGCGGGGCGGGCGAGCCATCCACTCCGGCTCATACCACAGGGCCGCCGGCCGCCGAGCCCCCTTCGGGGGAGGGGACCGTCACGCCGCGAGGCTGACGCTCGACAGCATCGTCTCGAGGCGGCTCTGGATCTTGTGACGCTTCGAGTACACCGTCTTCACGCTGATCCCCATCCGCTCGGCGATCTGCTCCGGGGGCAGGCCCTCGCCGAAGTAGAGCGCGACGAACTCGCGGTCCTTGTCGGAGAAGCCGTGGAGCACGCTCCCCACGAGCGCGGCGCGCTCGCGGCGCTCGGCCTGCTCCTGCGGCGAGGGGCGCTCGCAGGGCAGCTCGACCGCCGCGTCGTCGATCGGGGCGCAGCGCGGCGCGCGCCTCCTCGAGCGCAGGTGGTCGTACGCGCAGCGGACGGCGAGCGTGCCGATCCAGGAGCTCAGCCGCGTGCCGCGGCTCGCGTCGAAGCTCCGCAGCTTGCGCATGTCGTTCGAGAGCAGCTGCACGAGCAGCGTCGCGTGGATGTCGCGGATGTCGTCCTGCGCGACCACGGCGGAGAAGCGGGTGATCACGCCGCTGATGCAGCGGTGGACGAGCCGATCGTAGCGGGCGTGGAAGGCGCGCCAGGCGCGCTCGTCCCCCGCGATCATCGCCTCCACAAGCACGCCTTCGACGATCTCGCCGAGGTCTTCCGAGCGTCCCTTGTCACAGAGAAGCAAGTCGTTGGGCATGCGTGGCGCCTGTGCACCCGACGTGCCAGGGAGGAGCGATGCGCAGCGGCCTCGCCCGGCGGGGGCCGTGATCGCGCGATGTGCCGCAGAGCGCAGGCGTGAACCGCGATCTCGGGCGCCGTGGATCCCGGGAGGTGAGCGCGCGTCGCAGCGGTCGTCACAGCGGCGGCGGGGGCGTCGTGGACCTGCGCGCGCCCGAGGCGCTGTTAACGCGGGTTCACGTGCCGTGCGCCGGGCGCGGCGCCGTTCCGACGACCCCTGGCGCATCGGCTCGGCGCGCGGGCCTGTTTCGGGTTATGGACGGATCGTGCTCTCTGGTCGTGCCCTGGCCCTCGCGGTCCTCGCGTGGTCGCTCCTCAAGGTCGCGGTGCGCCGTCTCTTCGACGGCCCGAGCGGACTTGCGCTCTTCCACGAGAACTACGACGCCGATCGCCTGCCGCCGCTCTCGCCGGCCGAGCGCGCGGCCCTTCCCCGCTTCTCGCGCTGCATCGCGTGCGGGCGCTGCGACCTCGGGGAAGCCGAGCGCATCGCGGCGTCCAGGGGGGCCTACCCCGGCCTCATGACGGTGGTGCTCGCGTCGTCGCGGAGCATGCCGGACTTCGACGCCGCGGCGCTCGCGCTCGCGCACGTGCCGGAGGAGGTGCTCGCCGCGAAGGAGCGGATCTGCCCGACCGGCGTGCCGTTCCGCGAGCTGGCCGGGTTCGTTCGGTCCAAGGCCACGGCCCAGGCGGCGCCGCCCTCGGACGGGGCAGGGAGCGGAGAGCCCGCCGCCCTCCTGGTCGCCGCGGTGACCCCGCCCGCGGCCGACCTCGACCCTTCGTCGGCCGATCGCGCCGCCCCCGAGGCCACGTGACGACGCCCGGGGGACGCCGTGGCGCGGCGAGGATGCTCGCCTTCCTCCTCCTCTTTTTCACCCCCGCCTGCTCGGCTCACCAGCCCGCGGCGCCCCGCACGGGAGCCGACGCGCCGATCGGGCTCGGCGTCGCGCCGAGCTCGCCGCCGGCGTCCCCGCGGCACCAGGCCGAGGACGACGATCCGGACGACGGCGACAGCATCACCACGCCGACCGCGCCCGCGAGCGCGCGGAGCGCGGCGAAGGGGACAGCGATCCAGCGCGGGCGCGCCACCTACTACGCCGACAAGTTCAACGGCCGCCGCACCGCGAGCGGCGAGCGCTACAACCCGCGCGCGCTCACGGCCGCGCACCGGACGCTGCCCTTCGGCGCCCTGGTCGATGTGGTCCGCCGGGACGGCCGCCGCGTGCGCGTGAGGATCAACGATCGCGGCCCGTTCAAGCGCGGCAGGATCATCGACCTGTCGCGCAGGGCCGCCGAGCGGATCGGGCTCATCGAGGACGGCATCACCCAGGTGACGCTCGAGCTCATCTGGAAGCCGGAGCGGCGGCCGCGCTGACGCGCGCGGCCGCGGCTGCTGGCGGCTACTGGACGAGGCTGAGCCGCGGGGCCGCGGCGAAGGCCGCGAGGTGGCCGCTCTCCTCGGCCACGTAGACGTCGCACCGCTCGTCCACCCGCAGGAGATCCGGGATGAGGTCCGTCGGCACCTTGCCGAGCAGCGCGCCGTCGCGCGGCCGGACGACGTGCACCTCGCTCTGCGGCACGAACAGCGCGCCCGAGCGGAGCACCGGCTCGAGGCGCCGCGGCCTGTCGCCCTCGACGCCGCCCGCGATGACGTGCCGGTACCGGACCGCGCCGTCGTGCGCGCCGACCCCGACGATCTCGCCCGCCTCGCTGTTCACCACGACCACGTCGTCCACCATGAGGCACGAGGCCGTCGCGGCGCACGCGGTCAGGTCGAAGCGCGTCGCCCCGGTGCGGCGATCGATCCCCACGAGCCCCGTGCCGCGCCGCCCGTGGGTGACCACGCACACCGTCTCGGGCCCGAGCAGCGGCGCGCCGACCGGCGCCACGTGCTTCGGCAGATCGACCGTCCACCGCGCCTCGCCGGACCACGGGTCGAGGTGGTGCAGCCGCGCGCCGCCGCGGCCGACGAACGCGCCGTCGCCGGCCAGCGCGAAGAGCGCGTCGTGATCGACCGCCACCGGCGACGCGAACGGGAGGCGGTCGCAGAAGCGCCAGACGACCTCGCCGCTCAGCACGTCGAGCGCCGCGAGGGCCGGCTCGCCGCTGCCCACGAGGACGAGCTTCCCCGCGCGGCGGAGCCGGAAGTTCTCGCCGCGCCGCGCGGCGTAGCGCCAGCGCACCTCGCCGGAGTAGAGGTCCACCGCCGCGAGGTGGCGCGTCCCCTCGCTCACGATGAGCATCCGCGGCAGCCCGGGGGCGCTCACCACCGCGCCCGAGGCGTTCGCGCCCACGCGCGGCGAGAGCCGCGTCGACCAGGCCACCTCGCCGCTCGACAGATCGTGCAGCTGCAGCGTGCCGTCCGGCAGGAGCCGCCCGAGCCCGACCGGCGTCATCACCGAGACCGCGCGCGGCGCCTGCTTGCGCCACAGGCACTCGCCGGTGCGCCGATCGAGGCAGGTCAGCTCGCGCGTCGAGCCCACCACGAGCACGTCGCCGCAGAGGAAGGTGGCGCGGAGGTCGACCGACGGGATCGCCGCGATCCACCGGGCCGTGAAGCGCAGCCGCGTCCGCCCGAACGTGTCCTCGGCCGCGGCCTGCGGGCGCGCCGCCGCCGCCGCGAAGGCGCGGTACGTCTCCGGCGCCACGTTGATCTTCGCGTCGTTGCGCGTGAGCTCCCGGAGCCGCTCGGCGAGCTCGCGGACGCGCGCCCGGAACTCGAAGAGGCGCAGGTTCGACGTCTGCCCGCGATCGCGGCGCACGAGGCTGCGCGCGAGCGCGCGCCCGAACGCGACGACGCCCTGGGCGAGCGCCGCCACGTCGACGGCCGGGAAGGTCCAGGTCTGCGCCCGCTCCTCGGCGGCCGCGAACGAGGGAGCGCGGCCCGGGCCGAGCGCGCGGGGATCGGCGGAGGGGACGCGGCCCACGCGGGGCACGCCGAGCGTGAGCGACAGCGCCCCCTCGCTGTGCAGCCGGACGCCGAGGATCGCGCCGCCGACGGTCAGCCGCCGGTGGTAGGGCTGGCGCCGCGCCCACGCGTCGAGCGACTCGAGCGACAGCGACGTGAGCTGCTCGGCGAACGGGAAGATGAAGACGTCGGGCAGCTCCCGCGCCTCCTCGCCGACGAGCACGCGGATCTTGCCCCGGAAGAGGAGCGAGAAGAGGTCGGCCCGGAGCACGGCCGGCTGCGCGAGCGCCGCGCCCTGCGACGTGCGCAGGAGCGCCTCGGCCGCGATGGCGATGGGGATCTCGCCGGTCGGCTCGACGCCCACGATCGCGGGCTCGCCTCCCGCCTCGTCGGGCGAGAACGGGAGGGAGGCGGCGAGGCACCTCCGCGCGGCCGGGAGCCGCTGCTCCCCGAGCCCGCCGAGGGCCGCGTCGTTGTCCGCGAAGGCGGCGTCGCGGCGAGCGCCGGGGCCCCTGTGCGCGGCGAACCGGTCCATGGCCGCGAGGAGGCGCGCGCAGAGCGCTTCGCCGTCGAAGCGCCGCTCGTGCAGGGCGACCTCGGGCACGTCCCCCCCGTGGAAGACGGTGACGAGGAGGTCGCGGCCCACGCGCTCCAGCCCGAGCTCCCAGGGGTCGGGCTCGAGGCACAGGCGCACGACCGCGCGCGCGCGGCGTCCGGAGGCGAGCTCCGCCGCGGCCTCGGCGAGCTCGCAGAGGAGCGGCAGCGCCTCGGCCTCGGCGCGTAGCGGCAGCGCCGCTCCATCGAGCGGAGGAGACGCGTTGCGCGCCCCCTCCAGGACGAAGTCGAGCACATCGTGCAGCGACGTGCGCTCGGGCTCCGGTGAGCATCGGGTGTTGTCTGCGACAAGTGACAGTCCGGGCATCCGCCGACGGATGCTAGGCAGCGCGCGGCCCGGTCCTAAGTTTTGTGCGCGGATCGCCGCGGAGTGGACAAGCACGTGCCACCTGGCTAGACGGCGCCGGCGCCGGGCGCGCCGCGGCTCGAGGTCCCTTGCGGCGAGGCGACGGCCCGGCGACGGCGACGTGCGCCGCGCAGATTGGTTGGAAATTCAACCGGACGTGCGACACTGCGCCCCCCGAGCGCCATGCCTCCCGAGAGACCGCCTCATTTCTCGATGCTCCGGTCGTTCGCGCTGGCCGATTTCGTCACGCTGGCGAACGCGGCGAGCGGCACGCTGAGCATCCTGCTTTGCCTGAACTACGTCGCCGAGCGCGAGCGCCTCTACATCTGGGTGGCCTTCGGGCTCCTGCCGTTCGCGCTGGCGTGCGACATCCTCGACGGCACGATCGCGCGCTGGCGCCGCAAGCACTCGCCGCTCGGCGCCGATCTCGACTCGCTCGCCGACGTCGTCTCGTTCGGCGTCGCGCCCGCGGTGCTCGGCTACGCGCTCGGCCTGCGCGGGCCGTGGGACGCCGCCGCCCTCGTCTACTTCGTCGCCTGCGGGATCAGCCGCCTCGCGCGGTACAACGTGACGGCGGCGGAGCTGTCGGACGAGCGCGGAAAGGTGCGCTACTACGAGGGGACGCCGATCCCCACGAGCTTGCTCATCGCGCTGCTCTTCGCGGTGCTCTTCGCCACGGAGCGCGTGCACGAGCAGCTCTGGCTCGGATCCATCGCGCTCGGCCCCTGGGCGTTCCACCCGCTCAGCCTGGTCTATGTCGTCAGCGGCAGCGCGATGGTCAGCGGCACGCTGAGGATCCCGAAGCCGTAGCGGGGAGGGGGCTCCGCGCCGCGGACTCGGTCGACTTTTTACCGAGGGATTCCAGCCGCTTACGGCTCGGTCGGCCGGGCATAGCAGAGGGGGTCGCCGCGGTGTCTCCGCCCTTTCCAGCGCCCTTTCCCCCGCCGGCCGCGGCGAGCTCGGGGATCGCCTCGTCCAGCGGGTGCAGCTCTCCGAGGCCGAGCTCTACCGCCGTGCGCGCCCACGCGCACGCATCGTCCGTCTTGTTCTCGTCGAGCATGATCACGCCGCGCTCGAGGTCGAGATCCGCGAAGGTGAGCCGCGCTGCCTCGCTCAGCCTGGGGCCCTCCCTGTCGAGGAAGCCGTACAGCACGCGCCAGCAGAGCGGCACGGCGGCGCACGCCATGAGCCGCGCGTCCTCGTCGGGGGAGAGCCAGCGCGCCGGTTCGTTCAGGCGTTCGGAGAACTCATGCGCTGGAGAGATGTCCTCGGACTCGCGGCCTGATGGCTCCACCGAGCAGCGTGCTTGCACTCATGCCCGGTGCGCGGCGGGTACTCCTACGGCTACGGCGAGGTGCGTGGTGCGGCGAGCTCTCCGCCGGGCTCGGCGTAGCACCCAGGGCGGCGACGTCGCGGGGGGCGCTCGCTACGCGACGCCCTGGCCAAGATCCTCGTCGCCTTGCCTCGCCGCCCGCCCCCGGGCAGGCTTCGCCCATGGGCCAGCCCGCCGAGAAGCAGCCCCGCGCGATATACGCCGACCTCGAGGCCGTGCCGCCAAACAAGGTGGCGGAGCTCATCGGGGGCACCTTGCACGTGTTCCCCAGGCCGGCGCCGCCGCATGCACGGGCATCGTCTCGCCTCGGGATTGAGCTCGGCGGGCCGTTCGATGCAGGGAAGGGCGGCCCCGGCGGCTGGTGGATCCTGGACGAACCGGAACTGCATTTCCCCGACCCGCACGCGCCTGGTGAGATCGACGCGCTCGTGCCCGACCTTGCCGGCTGGCGGATCGAGCGCATGCCCGAGCTGCCCGAGACGGCCTACTTCGCGCTTGCCCCGGACTGGATCTGCGAGGTCCTGAGCCCTTCGACAGAGGACGTCGACCGCGACGAGAAGATGCCGATCTACGCGCGCGAGGGCGTGCGGCACGCGTGGCTGGTCGATCCTGTCAAGAGGACGCTGGAGGTGTACGTGCTCGGCGCGGATCGCCGCTGGGGACCTGCGGTCGTCCACCGCGATACCGCGCGGGTCCGCGTCGAGCCCTTCGAGGCCATCGAGCTCGATCTCGCGGTCCTCTGGGCGAGGTAGCTGGCCGCCGCGTTGACCCGGGCGCTCCGCCCGCGGCGAGGGTGAAGACCGCCGCTGCGTCGTGGTAGCCACCGACGCGCACCGCCGCTGCATGTTCGGTTCCCGAAGCCGTAGCGGGGAGGGGGCGGCGGGGCGGCGCCGCCCGCCGAGGCGCGCGAGCGTTCGGGTTCCGGCGCCGCGCCTTGCCTCGTTCCGGGCCCCCGGGCAGGCTCTGGACATGGGCCAGCCCGCCGAGGAGCAGCGCCGCGCCACGTACGCCGACCTCGAAGCCGTCCCACCGAACAAGGTGGCGGAGCTCGTCCGCGGCACCCTGCACGTGTTTCCCAGGCCGGCGCCGCGGCACGCCAACACGAGCTCGGTCCTGGGCATCAAGCTCGGCGGCCCTTTCGGGCTTGGCGATGGTGGCCCTGGCGGGTGGTGGATCCTGGATGAGCCCGAGCTGCGCTTCCCCGACCCGGACGCGCCGGGCGAGATCGACGCGCTCGTGCCCGACCTCGCCGGCTGGCGTCGCGAGCGCATGCCCGAGCTGCCTGAGACAGCCTACTTCGCGCTCGCCCCGGACTGGATCTGCGAGGTCCTGAGCCCGTCGACGGCGGCCTTCGATCGCGACGAGAAGATGCCGGTCTACGCGCGCGAGGGCGTGCGGTACGCGTGGCTCGTCGACCCGATCGCGCGGACCCTCGAGGTGTACGTGCTCGGCCAGGATCGTCGTTGGGGGCCCGCGGTCGTCCACCGTGACGCCGCCCGCGTTCGCGTCGAGCCCTTCGGCGCCGTCGAACTCGAACTCTCGGTCCTCTGGGCGAAGTAGCCAGCGCGCGCCGCGCCTTGCCTCGCTCCGGGCCCCCGGGCAGGCTCTGGACATGGGCCAGCCCGCCGAGAAGCAGCGCCGCGCCACGTACGCCGACCTCGAAGCCGTCCCACCGAACAAGGTGGCGGAGCTCATCGGGGGCGTGCTCCACGTCATGCCCAGGCCGGCGCCGCGGCATTCCAGGGCTGAGAGCGCGCTGCAGGGGGAGCTCTTCGGCCCCTTCGACCGCGGCCGCGGCGGGCCCGGCGGCTGGACCCTCCTGGTCGAGCCCGAGCTGCACTTCCCTGATCCAGCGTCCCCCGGGGATGTCGACGCCGTGGTGCCCGACCTCGCCGGCTGGCGCGTGGAGCGCATGCCCGAGCTGCCTGCGACGGCGTACTTCGCGCTCGCCCCGGATTGGATCTGCGAGGTCCTTAGCCCGTCGACCGAGAAGCTCGACCGCACGGAGAAGATGCCCCTCTACGCGCGCGAGGGCGTGCGATACGCGTGGCTCGTCGACCCGATCGCGCGGACCCTCGAGGTGTACGTGCTCGACACAAATCGTTGCTGGGGGCCCGCGGTTGTCCACCGCGGCGCCGCGCGCGTGCGCCTCGAGCCCTTCGACGCGATCGAGCTCGATCTCTCTGTGCTCTGGTCGAAATAGCAGGCCGCCGCGTCTGCGGGGGCGGTCGGCTCCCGCGCCTCCCCCTCCAGGCCTCCCGCGGCGAGGCGGGCCGCGCACGGTCGCTCTCGATCGCGGGCGCCCGGCGGCGATAGACTGTCCCGATGCGGCCCTGCAGGAGCTGTGGTGCCTCGCTGGAGGCGAGTCGTGATGGGATCGCATGCCCGCGCTGCGGCGCCGACGCCCCCGGCGCGGCTGCGCAGCCGGAGGCGCCCGCGGCCGCGCCAGGGCCGACGCGGGTGACGAAGGTGCTCCTCGCCGCGGCGATGGCGGTCGTGGGGGTCGGCTTCGCGGTGATGTTCTTCGCGCGCGTCGATCCGCCGCAGGAGCCCGCGCCGCGAGCGCGCCCGCTCTCCACGAAGCTCGACGCCCTCTGCTTCGTGGACGCGAACGGCGACGACGCGCCCGACCCCGTGGTGTGGCAGGACGGCAAGACGCGCGGGCGCGTGGTGGTCGTCGACGGGCGCACCGGGCAGGGGATCTGGACCTCGCACGAGATCGAGGGGCCGGACGCGCTCGCCTGCGCGGACCCGAACACCGTGCTCGCCGGCGGGGGCGACACCGCGCTGCGCGCGCTCGACGCCCGCACCGGCAAGGAGCGCTGGGTGGCGAAGCTCCCCGGGGCCCCCGACGAGGTCGCGGGGGGCGACGGCTGCGCGACCGTGGTGATGAAGGACGGCGCGGCGACCGGGATCAAGCTCGAAGGGGGCGCGGCGGCCGACTGCCCGACGGCGCCGCAGCCATCGGCGATCACCGGGCAGTTCTGGGAGCGCAAGAAGAACCCCCAGGTGGTCCAGGTCGGCGGCGTGGAGGTCGTGCTCAGCGCGCCGACCGAGGGCCCGCCGCGGCTCACCGCCGAGGGGAAGCGCGGCGGCGAGTCGCTCTGGAAGAAGGAGCTCCCCGCGCGCGCGCCGCTCTCCGGCAGGCGGCCGGACCTGTTCCTCGTCGCGAGCGGCGGCGCCGCCGTCGTCCTCGGCGTCGACGCCGTGAACGGCACCGAGCCGCGGATCATCGCCCTCGATCCGGGCTCCGGCGCCATCCGCTACGAGCGCGCCGCGGGCTACCTCGGCGACCGGCTCTCGGTGGCGAAGGCGTCCGGCCCCTACGTGTACGTCGTGAGCGGCGCCGCGGTGAGCGGCGCCGCGCTGCGCGCGATCGATCCGGCGACCGGAGAGACAGCGTGGCGCGCGACCGGGCTCCCGTCGCCGTGAGCCGGTCGCCGACGTAGCCCGCGGCGCGCTCTCAGCAGAGGCAGCCCACGAACGTGCCCGAGAACAGCGGTCGCTCCATGACGGTGGCGCCGCACGTCGGGCAGGTATCGCCGAGCTTGAGCTCGCGGGGTGGAGGCGCCGGCTTCGCCGCCTGCGCGGAGGCGGAGGGACCCGCGACGACGAGCGGCTGGAACTCCACGATCGACACGCGTGAGAACCCCTGTCTCGGCGTGGCGCTGCGCTGCGGCGACGTCAGGAGATCGTGCTTGGTGCGGACCGGCACGATGGGTCGCGACATGTTGATGTACGCGAGCTCCGTCGTGTAGAGCGCCGGATCGAGCATGCGCGGGTCCTCGGGCTGGACGATCCCGTGCTGGAAGGCCTCGATGAGCATGTCGACATCCGTCCTGGCGTTGCGGTTGCGCGCGGCGTCGACCAGGAAGAGGCCATTGCCGTAGTAGGCGGCGTTGAGCCAGAAGCCGGTGCCCGCGGTGTGGTAGCCGCCGGTCGCCCACTTGTACCCGCGCAGCGCGCGGACATGCGCCGTCAGCGCGTTCGCCAGCGCGTAAGACGTCATGCCGAGGGGCAGGAGGCTCACGAGCGCCGCCGGGTGGAAGTTCAGGCAATCGCTGCAACAGACAGGCACCGTCGGCATGAGCGCCTGCGTCGGATCGATGCAGACCTGGACCTCCGATTCGCTGCGATAGCAGCCGGTAAAACACGAATGCCGCTCGACGGCGGCCAGGAGCGCGGCGGGGAGTGCCATGCGCGCAACTATACCGTCCACGAGGGCGCATGGCTGCCACGAGGCGCTGCTGCGTCGCCGCTGTCCGAGGCGTGCGCGCCGGGGCGAGCCCAGGTGTTCGCGACGTTCGCGCACGTGCCCGCGCGTCCGCGCATTCACGTTTCGCATCTCATGTGATTGCGAGCAGACGAGCGCAATTGCGTCCTTCGTGCGCCTGCCACAGGATCGCCGTGTGCTGATTGCCGTACACCCTGAGCGCTTGCTCCGCTGCCCGTGCGTCCTCGATGGAGATCGTGCAGAGCGGCGCGGGCTCCGGTCCAGCGCGGGCGTCAGCGCCTCGTGCCCGCCGGAATGCCGCGCGGACGCACAATCGGCGTGACGGGGCGCCGACGTTCGTTGCTCGTCGCGCTCGTCGGCGCGCTCTCGGCGCTGGTCCCGGCGCTCGCGCTCTCGGGGTTCACGGTCGACGACGCCCTGATCACGGCGCGTTATGCGCACCACCTCGCGCTGGGGCTGGGCTACCGCTTCAACGCGGCCGGGCCGGTGACCGACGGCGTGACGCCGCTCGGGTGGGCGTTCGTGCTCGCGCCGTTCGCGGCCGGCGGGCCGCTCGCCGCGCTCGCGGCCGCGAAGGCGCTCGGCGCCCTCGCGTGGACGCTCGCCGCCGGCGTGCTGGCGCTCGCGATCGACCGGGCCTCCGCCCGGCCCGCGCGGTTCGCGGCGCTGGCGCTCGTTCCGGCGTCGGCCCCGCTCGGCGCCTGGAGCGTGGCGGGCATGGAGACGGGCGTCGTCACGGCGCTCGGGGCGCTCGCCGTCGCGCTGCCGGAGCTCGGCGGCGCGCTCGCCGGCGCGGCCTGCGCCGGGGCCGCGGCGGCGCTCCGGCCGGAGCTCCTGCCGTTCGCGCTCGTCGTGGCGCTCTCGGCCCAGGCGGCCCCGCGCCGCGACGCCGCGGGGGGCGAGCCGCCGCGGCCCGTGAGGCCGGCGTGGGCCCGCGCGCTCGTCGCGCTCGCGCTCGCCGGCCTCCCCTTCGTGGCGGTGGCCGTGACGCGCCTCGCGATCTTCGGGCGGGCGGCGCCGCTCGCCGCGCTCGCGAAGGCGCCGGACGCGGCGCTCGGGGCCCGGTACGCGCTCGCGTGCTTCCTCCTGACCGGGCCCGTGGCGCTGATCGCGCCGTCCGCGTGGCGCGCGCTCCCCGCGTGGCCGCGCGGCCTGCTCGCGGCGATCGCGGTTCACTTCCTCGCGGTCGCGGCGGCGGGCGGCGACTGGATGCCGCTGTCGCGGCTCGTCGTCCCGGCGCTGCCCGCCGTGGCGCTCGCGGCGGCCCACGTCGCCTCGGTCGCGGACGCGCGCGTCACGGCCCTCCGGCTCGCGCTCGCGCTCGCGGGGCAGCTCTTCGTGATGGTCCGCGTCGGGCCGACCGCCGCGCGGGTGGGCGGCGACCGGCTGCGCGTCGTCGAGGAGCTCCGCGGCGCGCTCGCCGGGGCCGAGGTCGTCGCGGCGCTCGACATCGGCTGGCTCGGGGCCGCGACGGGCGCGACCGTCGTCGATCTGGCGGGGGTCACGGATCCGGCCATCGCGGCGCTGCCCGGCGGGCACACAACGAAGCGGATCCCCGGGGCGCTGCTGGACGCGCGCCGGGTGGACGCGCTGGTGCTGCTGCTCGCGGAGGGCGAGGCGCCCGCGTCGCCGTGGACCGCCTCGCGGTTCGCGCGCGGGGTGGAGCAGCGCATCGCGCGCTTGCCCGGCGCGGGCGACGCGTTCGCGCCCGTGGCGGTGAGCGGCGTCCCGCACCTCCGCTACGTGGTGCTGCGGCGGCGCGCAGGCGAAGCGCCCCTGGAGCGACAGGCGGATTGACGCCTCCTTGTGAGCCGGCGATGCGCGCCGGTGCGCCAGCGTGTGCGCCGCGCCGACGCGGGCGCCGGCGCGGCGACACGCGTCCCTCCAAGGCGCCTCGGTGAGATGATCCTCCGCGGTGAGCCGGCACGCACGCCGCGCGGCGTCGAGCGAGGTGACAGTGGACGGACGGCGCGCGCGGCTGGCACGCTGTGCAGAAGCGGCAGAGCGCCCGGAAGGAGCGCGTCAGCTCGATGCAGTCAGGAGAGGTCGTCGACGACCGGTTCGAGATCGAGGAGCACGCCGCCTCGGGGGCGACGGCGCGCGTGTACCGCGCGCGCGATCTCCGGTCCGGCGAGCTCGTCGCGCTCAAGCTCCTCCAGACGGCCGCGACGACGTCGCTGAGCGCCCTCGCGCGCGAGCACCTCGCCCTCGCGACGCTCGCGATCCCCGGCGTCGCCCGTTACGTCGCGCACGGAGCGACGAGCGGGGGCCGGCTCTACCTCGCGATGGAGTGGCTCGACGGCGAGACCCTCTCGGAGCGGCTCGATCGCGGCCCGCTCACGATCGCCGAGGGCCTCACGCTCGCCGCGCGCACCGCCGAGACGCTCGCCGCCGTCCACCGGCTGGGGTTCGTGCACTGCGACGTGAAGCCCGGCAACGTCATCCTCGAGGGCGGCGACCTCCAGCGCGTCCGGCTCATCGACTTCGGCGTCGCGCGCTTCTCCGGGGATGAAGAAGAGTTCCCCACGCTCGGCGAGATCCGCGGCACGCCGCAGTACATGGCCCCGGAGCAGGCCCGCGGCGAGCCGCAGATCGACGCGCGCGCCGACGTGTTCGCGCTCGGCAGCGTGCTCTTCGAGTGCCTCACCGGGCGCGCCGCGTTCGGCGGCAGCGACCCGCTCTCGGTGCTCATGAAGGTCCTCCTCGAGGAGCCGCCGAGGCTCAGGGAGCTCCGCGACGACGTCCCGACCTGGCTCGATCGGCTCGTCGCGCGGATGCTGTCGAAGGCGCGCGAGTCCCGGCCGCGCGACGCCGGCGTCGTCGCGGCGGCGCTCGCCTCGGAGGCGCTGGAGGCGCGCCTCGACGCGGGCCCGCCGTCGCTGCAGCCCCCGTCGTCCCACCCTCCGGCGCAGCGCGGCCGCGAGATCACGACGAGCGAGCGGAAGGTCATGTGCCTCCTCCTCGCCCGAGAGGGCCAGGCCGACGCGGAGGCGACGCTCTCCGACGTCGAGGGCGAGGGCAGGGCGCGGGCGATCCGCGAGATCGTCGAGCGCCACCGCGGCCGGATCGAGCTCCTGGAGGCGCGGTGGCTGCTCGTCACGCTCTCGGGCTCGGCCGCGCCCACCGACCTCGCGGCCCAGGCGGCCCGCTGCGCCCTCTCGCTCCGGGAGCTCCTTGGCGGCGCCCGCCTCTCGCTCGTCACCGGCCGGGCCGAGGTCGCGGCGCGGCTGCCGGTCGGCGCGGTGATCGATCGCCTCGTGCAGCTCGTCCAGGGCCGCGAGCCCCTCCACCCGGCGGCGATCCGCATCGACGACACGACCGCGGGCCTGCTCGGCGCCCGGTTCGACGCGACCCGGGACGCGTCGGGGTGCTGGCTCCACGGCGCGCGCGAGGAGCCCGAGACGCAGCCCTCGCTCCTCGGCCGGCCGGCGCCGTACGTCGGGCGCGAGCGCGAGCTCGAGCTGATCCAGGCCGAGATCGACGCCTGCATCCGCGGCGCGGCGCCCGGCGCCGTGCTTGTGACCGGCGCGGTGGGGTCGGGCAAGTCGCGGCTCTGCTACGAGCTCCTCCGCGCGCTCGGGGCGCGCGGCGAGCCGCTCGCGGTGTGGCTCGGCCAGGCGGATCCGATGAGCGCGGGCTCCGCCTTCGGCCTGCTCCAGCGCGCGCTCCGCCGCGGGCTCGGCCTGCGCGACGGGGAGCCGATCGACTCGAAGCGGCGCAAGATCCGCGCGCGCGTCGAGCGCCGCTGCGGCGCCGCGGCGGCCGCGCGCATCGCGCCGTTCCTCGGCGAGCTCGCGGGCGCGCCGTTCCCGGACGACGACGACGTGCAGCTCAGGGCGGCGCGGCGGCGCCCGCTCCTGATGAGCGACCAGCTCCGCCTCGCGTGGGAGGATTTCCTCGACGCCGAGTGCGCCGCGCAGCCGGTGCTCCTCGTGCTCGACGACCTGCACTGGGGCGATCTGCCGACCGTGACGCTCGTCGAGGCGGCGCTGCGCCACCTGAAGGGCAGGCGGCTCGCGGTGCTCGCGCTGGCGCGGCCCGGCGTGCACGAGCTCTTCCCGGGGCTCTGGGGGCCTCACCTCGTCCGGGAGGTCCGCCTCGCGCCGCTCGCGCCGTCGGGCGGCGAGCGGCTCGTGCGGGAGGCGCTCGGCGCCCGGGCGAGCGCGGAGCTCGTGAGGACGCTCGTCGAGCGCGCCGACGGCAACGTGTTCTACCTGGAAGAGCAGATCCGCGCCGCCGCCCGCGGCCGGACCGCGGCGCCGCCGGAGACGGTGCTCGCCATGGTGCAGGCCGGGCTCGACGCGCTCGACCCGGAGGCGCGCCGCGTGCTGCGCGCCGCGAGCGTCTTCGGCGAGGCGTTCTCCGAGGCGGGGGTCGCCGCGCTCGTGGGCCGGGCGGAGGTCGCGCGCGAGCTCGACGAGCTCGTGCGGCACGAGGCGATCGTGCGGATCGGGCCGCGGAGCGCGGCCGGCGACGCCGCGCTCCGCTTCCGCCACGCGCTCATCCGCGAGGCCGCCTACGGCATGCTGACCGAGGGCGACCGGCGGCTCGGCCACGCGCTCGCGGGCGGCTTCCTCGCCCAGCGCGGCGAGGCCGATCCCATGGCGCTCGCCGAGCACTTCGAGCGCGGCGGCGAGCCCGCGCGCGCGGCCACGGCGTACCTCGCGGCGGCGCGGCAGGCGCTCCGGGGCAACGATCTCGGCGCGGTGCTCGCGCGCGCGGCGCGCGGAATCGCCTGCGATCCGGCGCCCGCGACCGTCGGCGAGCTGCGCCTCCTCGAGAGCCAGGCGCACTTCTGGCGCGGCGATCTCGCGCTCGCCGAGGAGCGCGCGGCGGTCTCCGCGGAGCACCTCGCCGAGGGATCCGCCGCCTGGTTCGCCGCGCTGACCCGGATCGTCATCGCCGCGGGCGCCACGGGCGGCCTCGAGCGCGTCGAGCGCTGGGCCGCGGTCGCGCGCGACACGCCCGCGCCCCTCGAGGAGGGCAGCTCCGCGAAGAGCGTCTGCCTGAGCTCGGCCGCGCTCATGCTGGTCTTCGGCGGCCGCTACGCGCTGGCCGACGCGCTGATCGAGGGCGCGGAGCGCGCCATCGAGGGCGCCTCGGCGCCGGATCTCGAGGCGGTGGCGAACCTCCACGAGGTGCGGGCGATCCGCGCGCACGCGGCCGGCGATCCCGGCGCGAGCCTCGCGGGCATCGGGGCGGCGCTCGCGGCGTTCGAGCGGGCCGGCGACGTGCGGCGGGCGTGCATGGCGCGGATGAACCTCGGCTACTCCTACGGCCAGGTCGGTCAGCTCGACGAGGCCGAGGCGGCGCTGCGCCAGGCGCTGGCCGAGTCGGAGCGGATGGAGCTGCGCGGCACCACGGCGTACGTCCTCCAGAACCTCGGCCTTGTGCTCGCGCACCGCGGCCGGCTCGACGAGGCGAGATCCGTCGAGGAGACGGCGTGCGCGATGCTGGAGCGCCACGGCGACGTGCGCATGGAGGGCTGCGCGCGCGTCTACCTCGCGAGCATCCTGCTGCTCGCGGGCGATCCCGGCGCGGCGGCGCGCGAGGCGCGGGCCGCGGACGCGCTGCTCGAGTGCGCCCCGCCGATGCGCGCGTACGCCGCCGCGGTGCTCGGGCGCGCGCTGCTCCACCTCGGCCGCCCTGACGACGCGCTGGCGGCCGCGGAGCGGGCGCGCGCGCTGCTCGACGAGGTGGGCGTGGAGGAGGGCGAGTCCGTGGTGCGCCTTGTCCACGCCGAGGCGCTGTCGGTCTGCGGGCGCGGCGCCGAGGCCGCGCGGGCGATCGCCGAGGCCCGCGACCGCCTGCTCGCGCGCGCCGAGAAGATCAGCGACGGCGCGTTCCGGGCGCACTTCCTGGAGCGGGCGGAGGACAACGCGCGCACGCTCGATCTCGCGCGGGCGTGGCTGGGCGAGGCGGCGGAGTAGCAGAGCGCGCGCTGCTCCCGGCGAGGCGCGCTGCTCGGGCGGCGCGCCCGTCTCCGCGCCGCCGAGGTGGTCTGCGCCGGCGTTCTCCGGTCGACCGCGGGGTCGGATCCGGTAGCTTCCTCCTCGCCTGCGCCGGGGGTCGACAGGCCTGTTCTCGCGGGCGTGGGCTGCTACGGCGGGCAGGCGGACGGGCACGAACGAGAAAGGAGCTCGCGATGTCGCACCAGGAACCGCGGCCGTCTCCCGCGCTGTTGATGGATACGTTGAGCGCCCACGTGCGTACGGCGGCGCTGAAGGGGGCCATCGAGCTCGACCTGTTCACCGCGATCGCGGCGGGCAACGAGACCGTCGCGGACCTGGCTGGCGCCTGCGGCGCTTCGGGGCGCGGCGTTCGTATCCTCTGCGATTACCTGGTCATCCTCGGGTTCCTGACCAAGGACGAGCGGCGCCATTACCGGCTGACGGCCGACTCGGCTGCGTTTCTCGACCGGCGCTCGCCCCTGTACCTGGGCGGGGTCACCGAGTTCATCCTCTCGCCGATGGTGATGGAGGCCAACCGGGACATCGCCGCTGCGGTGCGCAAGGGCGGGACGGTGCTGCCCGATGACGGATCGGTGGCGCCCGAGCACCCGGTGTGGGTGAGGTTTGCGCGCGCCATGGCCCCGGTGATGAGGCTGCCGGCGCAGCTCATGGCGAACGTGGTCGAGGTGCCGGACGGCAGGCCGGTGCGCGTGCTCGACGTCGCGGCGGGCCACGGCGTCTTCGGGATCACGCTGGCGCAGCGCCATCCGAGCGTCGAGGTGGTGGCGCTCGACTGGCCCTCGGTGCTGGAGGTGGCGCGGGAGAACGCGCAGGCCGCCGGCGTGGCCGAGCGGTGGCGGCCGCTCCATGGCAGCGCGTTCGACGTGCCGTTCGGCGAGGGGTACGACCTCGTGCTGCTCACGAACTTCCTGCACCACTTCGACGTGCCGACGTGCGAAGCGCTCCTGCGCAAGGCGCGCGCCGCGCTGTCCGACGGTGGCCGGGTGGTCACGCTGGAGCTCGTTCCGAACGAGGACCGCGTCTCGCCCCCGAGCGCGGCGGCGTTCGCCATGACGATGCTCAGCCACACGCCGCGGGGCGACGCGTACACGGAAGCCGAGCTCGGCGCGATGTTCGGCCGCGCGGGGTTCTCGCGGACGGAGTTTCACCCGCTGCCTCCCTCGACGCAGCACCTGGCCATTTCCTACCGCTAGCGATCGGCCGGCGCGACCTCCTGCTCGCGGCGTCGTCGCGGGAGGCGCGCCGCTCCGGGGAGGCGGTGATCCACGCGTGGCGCGCGATGAAGCCGCTCGCGCCGGCGCTGTTCGCGGCGTACACGGCGCGCTGCGGAGGTGCGCTGCAGGGCGGGCGTGCTGCGGAGGTGCGCTGCTGGGCGGGTAGGGCGTGCTGCGGATGGGTGGGGCAAGCGCGCCGTCGCTCGCCGAGCGGCATGGGCGCCAAGCGGCATGGGCGCCCCGGTTGTCGGAGGGCGGTCGGCCAGGTTGGCTACACTGGGAGGCGGCGATGAGGAGCCGCCCTTTCATCACGCTGCGCCTGCCGAGGGTCGTGCATCCGGGCGAGGCGTTCGATATCGGGCTCTTGCTCGAGAGCGCCGCGGAGACGCCCGTCAACTTCGTGCGTGTGGCCCTGCGGCACACGCACGAGCTGGTGCTCCCGGGCGACGGCGGCTTCGAGGTTCGCGACCTGCTCCTCCTCAGCGAGGAGGTGGCTGGGGAGGGGCGGCTCGGCGAGGGGATTCACCGCTACCGGGTCTCGTTCGCGTTGCCCGGTGATCTCCCGCCGACGTTCGCCGGTGCCTTCCAGGCGTGCCGGTGCGAGGTCCGCGCGCACGTCTCGATTCCGTGGTGGCTCGACGCCCGGGAGAGCCAGGAGGTCCTCGTCCGCCCCAGGTCTGCTCAGCGGCCGGAAGACGAGCCGTTCATCGACGCGAGCCACCGGGGGCGCGGCGCCTTCGTCGAGGTGTCGCTGCCGGGCCGGACGCTCACCCCGGGCGAGGTCCTGACCGGGGCCGTCGCCTTCGGTGGTCTCCCGGGGCGCTACCCCTTCGGGCTCCGCGTCGCGCTTGTCGGCAGCGGGGTGGGGCGGGTGAACGCGCGCAGCGGGTTCTACGAGAGCTGCCCGAACGTGTTCTTTCAGGATGTCACAGGGATCGCCGAGGGAACGGAGGTGCCTTTCCGCATCTCTTTGCCGAGCGATCTCGCGCCGTCCTTCAGCCTCCGCGAGGTTGCCCTGGAGTACGCGGTGGAGGTGACGATCGAGCACCTGGCGGGCGGGGAGGTGGTGCGCCACCGCGTGCCGGTGATCGTCGGCCTCTTCGAGCCGCGGACCGGGCGCGAAGGGAAGCGCCCCCGGGTCGGCGCGGATCGCTGGCGCACGGCCTGGGCGCGCGCGGGGCAGCGGGTGGGGCTCTCGCTGGACCGGGGGCTGCGGCTCCGCGGCGAGCGCGCGGGTTGCACGGTGAAGGTGGCCTCTGCCGCGAAGGGGTTGAGGGCCGGCCTCGGCGCGACGGTGCGGTTCGCGGAGCCCTGGGGGCTGCGTCTCGACCTGCGGCTTCGGCGCGTGCTGGAGCTCGGCGGGCTGGAGACGGGGGAGGACGGCTTCGATCGGCGCTTCCGGGTGCTGGGACGGGAGGCGGCGCAGGTGCTGGCCGTCCTCGGGCCTGCGCTCCGGTGTGCGCTGCGCGCGTTCGATCGGGCCGAAGCGGACGACAGGGAGGCGTGGGTGTGGAGCGCCGCGGAGGCGTCGGACGAGCAGGCGCTCGACGCGTTCCTGGCGCAGGTCGACGCGCTCGCGCAGGCGCTCGCGGAGGCCGGCGCGGCGCTCCCGCCGCCGGCGGCGATGGCGGCGTGGCTGCCCGCGTGGCGCCGCTTCGCGGAGGAGAGCGACGGGCGGCTCCGGGTCGGTTCGATGCGGCTCTCGGGGACGCTCGAAGGAGGGCGGTTCGAGCTGGACACGCTGTTCAAGGGGGCCGTTCCGGCGAGGACGCGGGTCTCGTTGCGGCTGGATCCGCCGATCGAGGGCGCGTCGAGGCCGAGGAACGCGGCGGAGCAGGCGCTCGCGGCGGCGACCCTGGAGCAGGCGGCGCGCCTCGGGGGGGTCACGGATGCGGAGCCGGCGGTCGCGGTGGCGCCGGGCGCGATCGCGGTGGCGATCGGGGCGCCGCTCGCGGATCCGTCGGCGGCGCGGGAGGTGCTGCGGCCCATGCTGGCGCTCGCGCGGCAGATGCGGGGGGAGAGGCGGGGCGGGCCGTACCGGTGAGGGGGAGCGAGGGCGGGGATGGGAAGGCATGGCGGAAGCCCTCTTCAGAGCGGCTTGCGACCACGGGGTCGCCAAGGCCTGCTCCTTCCTAGAGGACCGATCAGTTTGATTTTGTGGTAATCCCGAGCGCTTCGATGGAAGGCTCGACGGCCTCGCCGGGCCATGATCTCGTCCGCGCCTGGAGGTGCACGGATGGAACGATGGTTGCCGCCGGTGGAGCTGTCGCGGCAGGAACAGGCGCTCATGAAACGGTTGAATCGGGTGCGAGCCCTGTTCGGCTTTCTCAGGCTGCACCGGCACGAGCTATTCGACGAGACGTTCCAGGAGCAGCTGGAGAGCATGTACCGGACCACGGGAGCAGGTGAGCCGCCGCATCCGCCGGCGCTGATGTGCATGGTCACGCTGCTCCAAGGCTACGTCGGCGCATCAGATGCCGAGGCGGTGGAGCTGTCGATCGTCGACCTTCGCTGGCAGATGGTGCTCGGTTGCCTGGGGGCGGCCACGCCCGCGTTCGCGCAGGGCGCGCTGCAGGCGTTCCGAGAGCGGATGGTCGAGCATGAGATGGACCGGATGCTGCTGGAGCGGACCGTGGCGCTCGTTCGGTCGGGCGCGATGACGGAGAGCGAGAAGCGGGCGGTGTCCAAAGCGCTGCGCGTGGCCATCGATAGCCGCCCTTTAGCGGGAGCCGGGCGGGTTGAGGACACGATCAACCTGCTCGGCCATGCAGCACGCAGCATCGTCCGCGTCGTGTCGAAGATCACGGAGCGCCCGCCCGAGGAGATCTGTCGCAAGGCGGGCATCCCGCTGCTTCTGGCTCCCAGCATCAAGGCCGGGCTCGATCTCGATTGGAGCGACCCGAGACAGAAGGCGGCGGCGATTCAGATCCTGGAGCGGCAGGTCTCGTCCCTGCAGCAGTGGGTGGACCGCCATCTGGACGACGTTGTCGAGCAGCCGCTCCGCTTCTATCTGGATGCGGTCACACAGGTTCGGGACCAAGACCTGGAAACGGTTGAGGATGGGACCGTTCGCATCCGTCAAGGTGTTGCAGCTGACCGCCGTGTCTCCATCGAGGACGCCGAGATGCGCCACGGAAGAAAGAGCCGCTCGAAGAGGTTCGATGGCTACAAGGAACATATCGCACGCGACCTGGACCTTCCCGTCATCGTCGCCTGCGCTGTCACGCCAGCGAATCGCCCCGAAGAAGAGGGGGCCGCACCGATCGCCAAGGACATCCAACGTCAGCGGCTGTGCCTCGGCGAGCTCCATATCGATCGCGCCTATGTGAACAGTCCCGTCGTTGACGACGTGATACGCGACGGTGGCCAGGTGTTCTCGAAGCCTTGGGGACAGCGTGCTCGCAGACCCAACCTGTTCAGCAAGCGCGACTTCAAGATCGACCTGCGCACCAAGACGATCACCTGTCCGGCGGGACAGGTCGAGGTATTCGAGCCGGGCGACACCGTCGAGTTTGATCCTGAGGAGTGCGGCGCGTGCCCCCTCCGAGCCAGGTGCACCCAAGCCGCCTCGGGACGGGGACGGACCGTGTCCATCGCGGAGGACGAGGCTTTGCAGCGCAAATTCCGGACGCTACAGCAGACGGGGGCAGGTCGCGCCGTGCTCCGCCAGCGGGTGGCTGTGGAGCATGCGCTCGCCCACATCGCGGCACGAAAGGGCCACACTGCACGCTACATCGGCGCCAGGAGAAATCTGTTCGACCTCCGGCGCGCAGCAGCGATCCAGAATCTCGAGGCGGCCCAACGCCTGATGCAGCAGGCAGCGTAACCTACCGCAATTTAATTGTTTTTCAATGTGTTTGCCGCTCTAGAGCAATCGGTCTCGTCGCAGGGGGAAGGAAAAGCAAACGATTCGAGCTTGAGCAGGTAAGCGTGCCCCGTTGGGCGACCGTGACAGGTACGAGCTGTTCAATGGAATGAAGGAATGCTAGAGCAGTACGTGCCCGACTTCCTCCACGAAGACTCAGAAGCATTACTCTTCCTGCCCGGCGCGGGCGGTGACACGACAATGTGGAAGCCGGTCAGTGACGGCCTCTCGCACCGAGGTCGGCGGAGATTTTTCAGCTGGCCGGGGCTTGCTGGGGCCACTGCAGATCCGGCGGTGCGTGGGATGTCCGACCTCGTCGAGCGCGTCGTGAACGAGATCACCGGTCCGGTGGTGCTCTTTGCGCAGTCGATGGGCGGGCTGATCGCATTGCGTGCGGCAATGGCGCGGCCGGAGCGTGTTCGAGCGATGGTCCTTTCTGTGACGTCCGGGGGCATTGATGTTCGTGCGTTGGGCGCGGTCGATTGGCGTCCACAGTTCGAGCAGCGGAACCCCGGTGCGCCACGCTGGTTCTTGGACGCGCGGGACGATCTCTCACCGCGGCTTCATGAAATTTCCACGCCGGTGCTGCTGCTTTGGGGGGATGCTGATCCGATCAGCCCGGTGGCTGTGGGTCGTCGGCTCGCGGAGTTGCTGCCACGAGCCGAGTTGATCGTCGTCCCGGGCGGCACGCATGATCTAATTTCCGAGCGCGCGGGCGAAGTTCTTCCGCATATCGAGCGGCACCTCGAACGAGCGCTGAAGTCCCCGGCGGGGTGACGCGCCGTTCGGAAAAACGCGGATCCGGCGGCGGCGTGGGAGGTGCTGCGGCCCATGCTGGCGCTCGCGCGGCAGATGCGGGGGGGAGAGGCGGGGCGGGCCGTACCGGTGAGACGAAGCCCACGGCGCGAGGGGACAGCAAAGCCGCGCAAGAGGACGCCGGTGCCGCGCAGCGGGGGCGGCGACCACGCGCAGGCGTCGAGCCATGGTCGTGCAGGGGGCCGATCGGGGCTGCGCGGGAGCCGCTGGGGGCGCGCAGGAGGGGGCCGGGGGCTGCGCAGGAAGGGGGCCGGGGCTGCGCAGGAGCCACAAAGTTGTGCGAAAGGACACCGGAACGGGTGCGCAGGAGGGCCGAAGGGACCGCGCAGGAGCCACGGAATTGTACGAAGGGACACCGAAGTGGGTGCGCAGGAGGGCTGCAGAGACCGCGCAGGAGGACGCCGGGGCTGCGCAGGAGGGTCGCGGGGGCTGCGCAGTAAGGCCGCCAGGGCCGCGCAGGAGGGCGCCCGGGCTGCGCAGGAGGGTCGCGGGGGTGAACGACCGGGAGCCCTGGTAACACTTCTGACCGGGAGCTGCGGTGACACTTCCTTGAGCTAAGGGCCCATGCTCCGGGAGGACTGGAAACAGGGACCGGATCCTCGTCGACGCGACACGCTCGCCGCACTTTCTCGGACCGCCAGGGGGAGTCACCCGGGGCCCCCTCGGAGCGCCTCGATTGCGCGCCGGATGCCAAGGGCCACGTCGTGCCACGCTTCGTCGCGGTCCTGCCAGAGGGTGACTGGCCTGGCACCCTTCGGGAGCGCCTGGAGCTTGGCGAACGGCGCGCTCTGCCAGTCGGTCTTCCGGAGGAGGACCGGGATGACGCAGGCCTGGCCGGCGTCGTGGCGCTCCAGGGCACGCATCATCTCGTGGTCGAAGCAGTAATCCGAGGCCATGAAGTCAGCGCTCACGAGGAGGAGGATTATGTCGGCTTCGTTGAGGTTCCTGTCGATCTGGCCCGCCGACTCGTCCCCGGCGGCGATGCGGCGATCATGCCAGCTCTGGAGGAGACCCTCGCGCTTGAGAAGGGCGAGATGGGTCTCCAGCTCGTCGCGGAGAGCCTCGTCCTCGTGTGAGTAGCTGAAGAAGAGACGAATGGGTGTCTTCGTGGGAAGGCCCTTCTCTTGATGTTCCGAGGCCGTGAAATGGAAATGCCAGAGGTTGCCGTTTGTGTCGCCTGCGCAGAGAATCTGTTGCGATACAGCCACGCTTGAGAATACGCCAACTCCGCGCACGGTGCCGAGGCATTCCCCTGTGGAATTGTCCCAGGCCTTGAGGGTTGTATCGCCGGAGGCGGAGACGATGCGCTGTCCATCGGGGCTGAGCGCGCAGGCATTGACCCCACCGGAGTGGCCTTCGAGGGTGGAGAGGAGCTCGCCGGTCGCGAGATCCCAGACCTTGAGTGTCCTGTCACCGGAGGCGGAGACGATGCGCTGGCCATCAGGGCTCAGCGCGCAGGCATTGACCCGACTGGAATGGCCTTCGAGGGTGGAGAGGAGCTTTCCGGTCGCGAGATCCCAGACCTTGAGTGTCCTGTCACCGGAGGCGGAGACGACGCGCTGGCCATCGGGGCTGAACGCGCAGGCATTGACCCGACTGGAATGGCCTTCGAGGGTGGAGAGGAGCTCGCCGGTCGCGAGGTCCCAGACCTTGAGCGTCCTGTCGTGTGAAGCGGAGACGATGCGCTGGCCATCGGGGCTGAGCGCGCAGGCCCTGACCCCAAAGGAGTGGCCTTCGAGGGTGGAGAGGAGCTCGCCGGTCGCGAGGTTCCAGACCTTGAGCGTCCTGTCGTTGGAGGCGGAGACGACGCGCTGACCATCGGGGCTGAACGCGCAGGCATTGACCTCACGAGAGTGGCCTTCGAGGGTGGAGAGGAGCTGGCCGGTCGCGAGGTCCCAGATCTTGAGCGTCCTGTCGTTGGAGGCGGAGACGACGCGTTGACCATCGGGGCTGAACGCGCAGGCACCGATCCAATCGGAGTGGCCTTCGAGGGCGGAGAGGAGCTGGCTGGTCGCGAGGTCCCAGACCTTGAGCGTCCTGTCGTTGGAGGCGGAGACGATGCGCTGGCCATCGGGGCTGAACGCACAGGCCTTGACCCGACTGGAATGGCCTTCGAGAGTGGAGAGGAGCTGGCCGGTCGCGAGGTCCCAGACCTTGAGCGTCCTGTCGTTGGAAGCGGAGACGATGCGCTGGCCATCGGGGCTCAGGGCGCAGGCCGTGACCCCAAAGGAGTGGCCTTCGAGGGTGGAGAGAAGCTCGCCGGTCGCGAGGTCCCAGACCTTGAGCGTTGTATCGCCCGAGGCGGAGACGATGCGCAGGCCATCGGGGCTGAGCGCGAAGGCAGTTACCCCACCGGAGTGGCCTTCGAGGGTGGAGAGGAGCTCGCCGGTCGCGAGGTCCCAGACCTTGAGCGTCCTGTCGTCCGAGGCGGAGACGATGCGCTGACCATCGGGACTGAGCGCACAGGCAGTTACCCCACCGGAGTGGCCTTCGAGGGTGGAGAGGAGCTCGCCGGTCGCGAAATTCCAGACCTTGAGCGTCCTGTCGTCCGAGGCGGAGACGATGCGCTGTCCATCGGGGCTGAGCGCGCAGGCCCTGACCCCACCGGCGTGACCTTCGAGGGTGGAGAGGAGCTTGCCGGTCGCGAGGTCCCAGATCTTGAGCGTCCTGTCGTCGGAAGCGGAGACGATGCGCAGACCATCGGGGCTGAGCGCGCAAGCCCTGACCCGGGTGGAATGGCCCTCAAGGGTGGAGAGGAGCTTGCCGGCCGCGAGGTCCCAGATCTTGAGCGTCCCATCGTCGGAGGTGGAGACGATGCGCTGACCATCGGGGCTGAGCGCGCAGGTCCTGACCCGGGTGGAATGGCCCTCAAGGGTGGAGAGGAGCTTGCCTGTCGCGAGATCCCAGATCTTGAGCGTTGTATCGCCGGAGGCGGAGACGATGCGCAGGCCATTGGGGCTGAGCGCGCAGGCATTGACTTTATCGGAGTGGCCGTACAGCGTGCGCTCCTCTCCAGTCCACATCCGTACCGGATGCCGTAGCCGGATCCTCGGCACGCTGCGCCGGAACTGCAGCGTTCGCGCGATTCGCTCCGCCTCCCATCCGGCCGAGCGCAGCCGGTTGTAGACCAGCTCCGGCAGCGCCTCTGGCGTCTCGCGGAGCCAGTGGGACTCGGCCCGCACCGCCCGGTGGAGCAGGTCGATCTCGCCGTCCCCGAGCTCCTTCGCGCTGAGGCTCAGCCCGTCCTCGAGCGCAGCCGGCCCCTCCTCGCGGCAGAGCGCCTCGAGCAGCCCGAGGTTCCGGCAGAGCCCCCGCACGTTCTCCCGCTCGCCCGCCGCGAGCGCATGCGCGATCGCGTGGCGTGCGGCATAGCGCCTCCGGAACTCGCTCTCCCCCTCCGCCACCGGCCACCGCGCCGTCGTCTCCAGCAGCCGCCGGTGCAGCTCGGCCATGCGCTTCGCACCGAGCTTCTCCGCGACAAAGGCGCGAAACGCCTCGTGGTGCGGCCGATAGGCCCGCGCGCCGCGCCACGACGCCGGCTCCTCCAGGAGCAGCGCCCGCGCTGCGCGCAGGAAGTCCTCCCCGGCCTCCATGTCCTGCCACCCCCACGCCGCCTCGATCTCCTCGAGCGGCAGCGCCTCGCGCGCCGCGCAGATCAGGCCCAACCCGTTCGTGACAAGCCCGAGCTGCTCGCGCGGCAAGCCCCGGAGCTGGCGCCAGATTTGCTCCAGGAACCCGCTCAGCCCGCGGGGCAGGCGCTCCACGCGCCTTTGTTCGACCGGCTGCTCTTCGAGCCATTCCCTGAGCTTCACCGCATAGAGCAGGTTCCCCCCCGCCCTGATGACCGCCTCCTCGACAAGCCTGGGATCAAGCCGCGGCGTGAACCGCGGCGCCTGATCGCCCCAGAAGGCGCGGCAGGCCTGCTCGTTCGAGCCCGCCCACGCGGGCGCGTCGAGGTCGATGCGCCGCACGTTGCCGCGGCTCTCCAGCCAGTCGAGGTGCGGGTACTGCGGGCGCGAGGCGCAGAGCGCGTGTACGCGCGGCGGCAGCGCATACGGCAGGAAGCTCGGCAGCGGGTTCTGTCCGGCACCGTCGCTCCGCGCCTCGTCGAGGCCGTCGACGACGAGCACGAGGCGCTCGTCTCGAGGGGCGAGCTCGTGCTTGGAGACCTTCGCCAGGAGCTCGATCAGCCGGCTCTCCGGCCGCGCGTCGGGGTCCTTCTGCGCCGGGAAGAGCGCCTCGATCTGCGCCGAGAGGGAGCGCGCGACCGCCTCGGGGCGATCCCAGTCCATGACGTCGCGCCGGAGGAAGTGGTGCGGCGCCCTGCGGCCGCGCTGCTCTTCCACGTCGAGCCATCGTGAGAGGATCGAGCTCTTGCCCATGCCGGGCCCACCCGTGACGAGCACCCAGCGGCCGGACGTCCCCGCGCCGTCGAGGTGGCGATCGATGGCGGCGAGCACGTCCTCTCGACCGAAGAAGTGCTCGTGGCGGCTGCGCTCGATGCCGAAGTCGATGAGGTCTCTCGCCACCACGCCAGTCTAACAGACGACCTCCTCGTGTCGCCGCGTGGTCGCCGCAGGCCGAGGATGGAGCAGGGGCGTGGAGCAAATGGACGCTAGTTCGTCGAGCTGGGCTGGACGCTAGTTCGTCGAGATGCGAGGCGAGGGGCAGGGCGGGCCGTACCGGCGAGCGGGGAGCGCGGGCGGGGACCGGGGCGGGGCTAAGGGGTGGACGGCAGGGGCAGGTCGTCAGGCTCCCGCAGGCGACCCCTCGCGACATGGCCATGGACGTGTCGGCGGGGACATGAGCGGGGAAACTAGCCGGAGAGCGCTCGGAACGCCTCGATTGCGCGCCGGATGCCAAGGGCCACGTCGTGCCACGCTTCGTCGCGGTCCTGCCAGAGGGTGACCGGCCTCGCATCCTTCGGGAGCGCCTGGAGCTTGGCGAACGGCGCGCTGTGCCAGTCGGTCTTTCGGAGGACGACCGGGATGACGCGGGCCTGGCCGGCGTCGTGGCGCGCGAGGGCGCGCGTCATCTCGTGGTCAAAGCAGTAATCCGAGGCCATGAAGTCGGCGCTTACGAGGAGGAGGATCACGTCGGCTTCGTTGAGGTTCTTGTCGATCTGGCCAGCCCACTCGTCGCCGGCGCCGATGCGGCGGTCATGCCAGCTCTGGAGGAGGCCCTCGCGCTTGAGGAGCGCGAGATGGGTCTCCAGCTCGTCGCGGAGGGCCTCGTCCTCGTGGGAGTAGCTGAAGAAGAGGCGGATGGGCTTCTTCGTCGGGAAACCTTTCTCTTGAGGTGCGTGGGTCGTGAAGTGGAGATTCCAGAGGTTGCCGGTTTCGTCGCCCGCGCAGAGAAGCTGTTGCGATACAGCCACGTGCGAGAATAGGCTGGTTCCATACACTGTATCCAGGTGTTCCCCTGTCGACATCTGGCAGACCCTGAGCGTCTTGTCGCTAGAGGCGTAGACGATGCGCTGGCTATCTGCGCTGATCGTGCAGGCGTTGACCCAACCGGAGCGGCCTTCGAGGGTGGAGAGGAGCTGCCCGGTCACCAGGTCCCAGACCTTGAGCGTTTCGTCCGAGGAGGCGGAGACGATGCGCTGGCCATCGGGGCTGATCGCGCAGGCAACGACCGTATTGGAGTGGCCTTCGAGGGTGGAGAGGAGCTGCCCGGTCGCCAGGTCCCAGACCTTGAGCGTCCTGTCGAGGGAGGCGGAGACGATGCGCTGGCCATCGGGGCTGATTGCGCAGGCCTCGACCTGGTTGGAGTGGCCTGGGAGGGTGGAGAGGAGCTGCCCTGTCGACATCTCCCAGATCCTAAGCGTATTGTCCGAGGAGGCGGAGACGATGCGCCGGCCATCGGGGCTGATCGCGCAGGCAGTGACCGACTTGGAGTGGCCTTGGAGGGTGGAGAGAAGCTGCCCGGTCGCCAGGTCCCAAACCTTGACCGTATTGTCGCTAGAGGCTGAGACGATGCGCTGGCCATCAGGGCTGATCGCGCAGGCATTTACCCAACCGGAGTGGCCATCAAGGGTGGAGAGGAGCTTGCCGGTCGCGAGGTCCCAGATCTTGAGCGTCCTGTCGTACGAGGCTGAGACGATGCGCCGGCCATCGGGGCTGATTGCGCAGGCAGGGACCCGACCGGAGTGGCCTTGGAGGGTGGAGAGGAGCTGCCCGGTCGCCAGATCCCAGACCTTGAGCGTTCTGTCGTCGGAGGCGGAGACGACGCGCTGGCCATCGGGGCTGAGCGCGCAGACACGGACCCGACCGGAGTGGCCTTGGAGGGTGGAGGGGAGCTGCCCGGTCGCCAGATCCCAGACCTTGACCGTATTGTCGCTAGAGGCTGAGACGATGCGCTGGCCATCCGGGCTGATCGCGCAGGCAGTGACCTCATCGGAGTGGCCTTGGAGGGTGGAGAGGAGCTGCCCGGTCGCCAGATCCCAGACTTTGAGCGCCTTGTCGTCGGAGGCGGAGACGATGCGCTGGCTATCCGGGCTGATCGCGCAGGCAGTGACCGCATCGGAGTGGCCTTGGAGGGTGGAGAGGAGCTGCCCGGTCGCCAGATCCCAGACTTTGAGCGTCTTGTTGGCGGAGGCTGAGACGATGCGCTGGCCATCGGGGCTGATCGCGCAGGCAAGGACCCGACCGGAGTGGCCTTCGAGGGTGGAGAGGAGCTGCCCGGTCGCCAGGTCCCAGACCTTGAGCGTTTCGTCCCAGGAGGCTGAGATGATGCGCTGGCCATCGGGGCTGATCGCGCAGGCACTAACCCAACTGGAGTGGCCTTGGAGGGTGGAGAGGAGCTGCCCGGTCGCCAGGTCCCAGATCTTGAGCGTCTCGTCGTTGGAGGCGGAGACGATGCGCTGGCCATCGGGGCTGATCGCGCAGGCAACAACCGAGTTGGAGTGGCCTTGAAGGGTGGAGAGGAGCTGCCCGGTCGCCAGGTCCCAGACCTTGAGCGTTTCGTCCGAGGAGGCGGAGACGATGCGCTGGCCATCGGGGCTGAGCGCGCAGGCACGGACCCGACCGGAGTGGCCTTGGAGCGTGGAGAGGAGCTGCCCGGTCGCCAGGTCCCAGACCTTGAGCGTCTCGTCGTCGGAGGCTGAGACGATGCGCTGGCCATCGGGGCTGATCGCGCAGGCAACGACCGTATTGGAGTGGCCTTCGAGGGTGGAGAGGAGCTGCCCGGTCGCCAGGTTCCAGACCTTGAGCGTCTCGTCGCCGGAGGCTGAGACGATGCGCTGGCCATCGGGGCCGACCGCGCAGGCCTTGACGCGATCGGAGTGACCGGCCAGCGTGCGCTCCTCTCCGGTCCACATCCGTACCGGATGCCGCAGCCGGATCTTTGGCAAGCCGCCCGGGAATTGCAGCGTCCGCGCGATGCGCTCCGCCTCCCATCCGGCCGAGCGCAGCCGGTTGTAGACCAGCTCCGGCAATGCTTCCGGCGCCTCACGGAGCCAGTGCGACTCGGCCCGCACCGCCCGGTAGAGCAGGTCGAGCTCGCCATCCCTGAGCTCCTTCGCGCCGAGGCGCAGCGTGTCCTCGAGCGCCGCCGGACCATCCTCGCGGCAGAGCCCCTCGAGCAGCCCGAGATCCCGGCAGAGCCCCCGCACCGTGTTCCGCTCGCCCGCCGCGAGCGCATGCGCGATCGCGTGCCGCGCGGCATATCGCCTCCGGAAATCGCTCTCTCCTTCCGCCACCGGCCAGCGCGCGGTCGTCTCCAGCAGCCGCCGGTGCAGCTCCGCCATGCGTTTGGGCCCGAGCTTCTCCGCGACGAACGCGCGAAACGCCTCGTGGTAGGGCCGGTACGCCCGAGCGCCGCGCCATGCCTCCGGCTCCTCCAGGAGCAGCGTCCGCACGGCGCGAAGGAAGTCCTCGCCGGCCACCACGTCCTTCCACCCCTCCGCCGCCTCGAGTTCCTCGAGCGGTAGCGCCTCGCGCGCCGCGCAGAGCAACCCGAGCCCGTTTGCGACGAGCCCGAACTGCTCGCGCGGCAGGCCCCGGAGCTGCTGCCAGATCTGCTCCAGGAACCCGCTCAGCCCGCGGGGCAAGCGCTCCACGCGCCGCTGCTCGACCGGCTGCTCCTCCAGCCACTCCCTGAGCTTCACTGCATAGAGCAGGTTCCCCTCCGCCCGCGCGACCGCCTCCTCGACGAGCCTCGGATCGAGCCGAGGCGTGAACCGCGGTGCCTGATCATCCCAGAACGCGTGGCAGGCCTGCTCGTTCGACCCTGCCCATGCGCGCGCGTCGAGGTCGATGCGCCGCACGTTGCCGCGGCTCTCCAGCCAGTCGAGGTGCGGGTACTGCGGGCGCGAGGCGCAGAGCGCGTGCACACGTGGCGGCAGCGCGTACGGCAGGAAGCTCGGCAGCGGGTTCTGCCCGGCGCCGTCGCTGCGCGCCTCGTCGAGGCCGTCCACGACGAGCACCAGGCGCTCTCCACGGGGGGCGAGCTCGTGCTTCGAGACCTTCGCCAGGAGCTCGATCAGCCGGCTCTCCGGCCGCGCCTCGGGGTCCTTCTGCGCCGGGTAGAGCGCCTCGATCTGCGCCGCGAGAGAGCGCGCGACCGCCTCGGGGCGATCCCAGTCCATGACGTCGCGCCGGAGGAAGTGGTGCGGCGCCCTGCGGCCGCGCTGCTCTTCCACGTCGAGCCATCGTGAGAGGATCGCGCTCTTGCCCATGCCGGGCCCACCCGTGACGAGCACCCAGCGGCCGGACGTCCCCGCGCCGTCGAGGTGGCGATCGATGGCCGAGAGCACGTCCTCTCGACCGAAGAAGTGCTCGTGGCGGCTGCGCTCGATGCCGAAGTCGATGAGGTCTCTCGCCACGGCGCCAGTCTACCAGCGCGCATGACCCGCCCGGCGAGCGCCGCGCGATGCGGACCAGGCTTCGAGCGGCGTGTCCACGCTCCCGGCACCCGTCCGCCGGTGGCGCAGGACCCGCAGGGCCCCGCTCCTCAGTCCCAGCGGTCGAGCTTGTAGGTGACCCGCCCGTTTTTCGTGGTGACGCGGAAGAGGTAATCCCATTTGCCGGCGTTCTTCCGGAGCTTGATGCCGCAGGCTGACGCCTCCTTGGCTCCCGCGATGATCGCGTTCTTCGCGTACGCCTCGATGGTGGCGCGGATGCCGTGGTACTCGCTTCGCAGGTCTTCCGGAAAGAGGCCACCGCTGCGCTCGTGGTTCACGTCGTGCGCGCCATCGAGGAGGAAGAAGACCGACTGGCCCTGGTGCGGGTACTTGTCCGGGCCGTCCCACATCGTCGGCTGCAGCGCGATCGCCGTGACCTGTTGGAACTGCCCCGCCTTCAGGTTCCACGCGCTCGCCAGCGAGCCCTTGACGTACATGTACCAGCTCACCTGGTTCCGCTTCTCTTCGCGATCCCACTGGAGGATGGGCGGCGAATCGGGGTTTGCGGCCGTCACCAGCGCTGCGTACGGCGCGTTCTGCTCGGGCACGAAGAACTCGATGCGCTCCGCGTCCGCGAGCACGGTCCGCTGGAACTTCTCCCAGGTCATGACGACCGGCGGCTGCTCCACGGACACTGCGGGCGTGGAGCTCTTGGGCTTCAGGTGGGCGAAGACGCCGCCCCGCTCCTGCGCCCCTACCGCCTTCGGCTTCCACAGCGCCTGAATGTCTTCCAGCCTGGCGAACCGGCGTTCCAGTGCGCCGGCCGAGCCGAGCTTCTGCACGATGGCCTCGGCCTGCGCGATGTTGCCGGCGCTCGGCGCCGCCTGGGGGCGCTGGTAGAGGAGCGGGTTCATCTTGGCGTCGAACTTCGCCTTGATCTCGGCGAAGCCGAGCCCGGCCTGGATATCCTCCAGGAGGGTGCCGATCATGCCGCTGCGCACGTGGCAGAACCCCGCCGGCGCGGTCGCCACGGCGAGCCATGTGATGTTGTCGCGGGTGACGGGGTTCTTCGTCGCCGCGCGCGCCTCGTGCAGATCGACAAGCCACGTCGCCACGCCGATGCACTTCTCCGATCGGTAGAGGTTCCCTGTGCTCAGGAGGGTGTGCGCCTGCCTCACGATCTCGAGCGGGAACTCGGAGAGCCCTCGGCAGAGGGTGCCGTAATCCTGGAGCTTCTCGGCCACGACCTGGGAGGTGGCCTGCACGGCGGACGGCTTGAAGACGAGCTCCCGCCCGGGCGCGACGGCCATGTGATTCCAGGAGAAGGGCGGCTTCTGGCTCTTGTTGCGCGGCATCCCCCACGTGCGCTCCTCGGAGAGGAAGACGCCGGTCACCTTCGCGCGCGCGACGAGGAGCGCCATGGCCTCGACGGAGGCCCGGAAGAACGGCGGTGCGGCCTCGGGGGCCCACGCGATCGACGTTGCGGTCCCATCGGGCGCGACCTTCACCAGCCCGCCGAAGCGCTCGACGAAGCGGCGGCACGCGCTGCATGTGTAGTGCTGGCGCCGCTCCGCACGGAGCCCGTCGAGGAACGCGTCGAAGAGGCCGGTGGCGTCCGTCGTGAAGAGGCGCGCGCCGCCGGCGGTCACCTCGCCGAAGCGGGTGCGGATGGCTTCGAGGAAGGCCGGGTACTGTTCGTCGTCGATCTGCTCAGCCTGAGACGTCGTGATCGCGTCGGACATCGCGTGCTCCTTGAAGGGCGTCGGTGCGCCCATCTTATCCGGCGCGCGCTCGGAGCGCCTCGACCGCGCGCCGGATGCCCTTCACCACGTCGGTCCAGGCCTCGTCGCGGTTCCGCCAGCTGGTGACCGGTCTCCCATCCCTGGGCAGCGCCTGGAGCCTGTCGAAAGGCGCGCCGTGCCAGTCGGTCTCCCGAAGGATGACCGGGATGACGCGGGCCTGGCCGGCGTTGTGGTGCTCGAGGGCGCGCCGCATCTCGTTGTCGAAGCAGTAATCGGAGGCAAGGAAGTCGGCGCTGACGAGGAGGAGGATCACCTCGCCCTCGTCGAGGTGTTTGTCGATCTGGCCAGCCCGTTCATCGCCGGGGGCAATGCGGCGATCATGCCAGCTCTGGAGGATGCCCTCGCGCTTGAGAAGGGCGAGGTGGGTCTCCAGCTCGTCGCGGAGAGCCTCGTCCTTGTGGCAGTAGCTGAAGAAGAGGCGGATCGCCTTCATCGTCGGGAAAGCTTGTTCAAGAGGCGCCGGAGTCGTGAAATGGAGATGCCAGAGGTTGCCGTTTGCGTCGCCTGCACAGAGAATTTGTTGCGATACAGCCATGCTGATGAACAAGCTGGTTCCGTACACTGTATCCATGTGTTTCCCTGTCGACATCTCCCAGACCTTGAGCGTCTTGTCGCTAGAGGCTGACACGATGCGCTGGCCATCCGGACTGATCGTGCAGGCCTTGACCGAATCGGAGTGACCTTCGAGGGTGGAGAGGAGCTGCCCGGTCGCCAGGTCCCACACCTTGAGCGTTGTGTCCCAGGAGCCGGAGACGATGCGCTGGCCATCCGGGCTGATTGCGCAGGCATTGACCGAATCGGAGTGACCTTCGAGGGTGGAGAGGAGCTGCCCGGTCGCCAGGTCCCACACCTTGAGCGTCTTGTCTTTGGAGGCGGAGACGATGCGCTGGCCATCCGGGCTGATTGCGCAGGCATTGACCGAATCGGAGTGACCTTCGAGGGTGGAGAGGAGCTGCCCGGTCGCCAGGTCCCAGACCCTTAGCCTCTCGTCCCTGGAGGCGCAGACGATGCGCTGGCCATCCGGGCTGATTGCGCAGGCGTTGACCCAATTGGAGTGGCCTTCGAGGGTGGCGAGGATCTGCTCGGTCGCCAGGTCCCAGACCTTGAGCGTCTCGTCGCTGGAGGCGGAGACGATGCGCTGGCCATCCGGGCTGATTGCGCAGGCATTGACCCAAGAGGAGTGGCCTTCGAGGGTGGAGAGGAGCTGCCCGGTCGCCAGGTCCCAGACCTTGAGCGTCTTGTCTTTGGAGGCGGAGACGATGCGCTGGCCATCCGGGCTGATCGCGCAGGCATTGACCCAATTGGAGTGGCCTTCGAGGGTGGCGAGGATCTGCTCGGTCGCCAGGTCCCAGACCTTGAGCGTCTTGTCGCTGGAGGCGGAGACGACGCGCTGGCCATCCGGGCTGATCGCGCAGGCATTGACCCAATTGGAGTGGCCTTCGAGGGTGGCGAGGAGCTGCCCGGTCGCCAGGTCCCAGACCTTGAGCGTTGTGTCCCAGGAGGCGGAGACGATGCGCTGGCCATCCGGGCTGATTGCGCAGGCTTTGACCCAATTGGAGTGGCCTTCGAGGGTGGAGAGGAGCGTGCCGGTCGCCAGGTCCCAGACCTTGAGCGTCTTGTCTTTGGAGGCGGAGACGATGCGCTGGCCATCCGGGCTGATTGCGCAGGCATTGATCTGTTCGGGGTGGCCTTCGAGGGTGGAGAGGAGCTGCCCGGTTGCAAGGTCCCAGACCTTGAGCGTATTGTCGCCGGAGGCGGAGACGACGCGCTGGCCATCCGGGCTGATTGCGCAGGCATTGATCTGTTCGGGGTGGCCTTCGAGGGTGGAGAGGAGCTGCCCGGTTGCAAGGTCCCAGACCTTGAGCGTCTTGTCGCCGGAGGCGGAGACGACGCGCTGGCCATCCGGGCTGATCGTGCAGGCATAGACCCAATTGGAGTGTCCGGACAGCGTGCGCTCCTCCGCAGTCCAGATCCGTACCGGATGCCGCAGCCGGATCTTCGGCAAGCCGCGCGGGAACCGCAGCGTGTGCGCGATTCGCTCCGCGTCCCATCCGGCCGAGCGCAGTCGGTTGTAGACCAGCTCCGGCAGCGCCTTCGGAGCTCCGCGGAGCCAGTGCGACTCGGCCCTCACCGCTCGGTGGAGCAGGTCGATCTCGCCATCCCCGAGCTCCTTCGCGCCGAGCCGTAGTGCATCCTCGAGCGCCGCCGGCCCCTCATCGCGGCAGAGCGCCTCCAGCAGCCCCAGATCCCTGCACAGCCCCCGTGCCTTCTCGCGCGCGCCTGCCGCGAGTGCATGCGCGATCGCGTGGCGCGCAGCGTACAGCCTCCGGAAGTCGCTCTGCCCTTCCGGCACCGGCCACCGCGCCGCCGTCTCCAGGAGCCGCCGGTGCAGCTCGGCCATGCGCTTCGGCCCGAGCTTCTCCGCGACGAACTCGCGAAACGCCTCGTGGTACGGCCGGTACGCCCGGGCGCCCCGCCACGACGCCGGCTCCTCCAGGAGCAGTGGCCGTGCATCGCGGAGGAAGGCTTCCCCGTCCTCCACGTCGCTCCGCCCCCACGCCGCCTCGATCTCCTCGAGCGGCAGCGCCTCGCGTGCCGCGCAGACCAGCCCGAGCCCGTTTGCGACCAGCCCGAACTGCTCACGCGGCAGGCTCCGCAGGTGCTGCCAGATCTGCTCCAGAAACCCGCTCAGCCCGCGGGGCAGGCGCTCCACGCGCCGCTGCTCGACCGGCTGCTCTTCGAGCCATTCCCTGAGCTTCACCGCATAGAGCAGGTTCCCCTCGGCCCGCGCGACCGCCTCCTCGACGAGCCTCGGGTCGAGCCGCGGCGTGAACCGCGGCGCCTGGTCGGCCCAGAACGCGCGGCAGGCCCGCTCGTTCGAGCCCGCCCACTCGGGCGCGTCGAGGTCGATGCGCCGCACGTTCCCGCGGCTCTCCAGCCAGCCGAGGTGCGGGTACTGCGGGCGGGAGGCGCAGAGCGCGTGTACGCGCGGCGGCAGCGCGTAGGGTAGGAAGCCCGGCAGCGGGTTCTGCCCGGCGCCGTCGCTCCGCGCCTCGTCGAGGCCGTCGACGACGAGCACCAGGCGCTCGCCTCGGGGGACGAGCTCGTGCCTGGAGACCTTCGCCAGTAGCTCGATGAGCCGGCTCTCCGGCCGCGCGTCGGGGTCCTTCTGCGCCGGGAAGAGCGCCTCGATCTGCGCCGAGAGGGAGCGCGCGACCGCCTCGGGGCGATCCCAGTCCATGACGTCGCGCCGGAGGAAGTGGTGCGGCGCCCTGTGGCCGCGCTGCTCTTCTACGTCGAGCCATCGCGAGAGGGTCGCGCTCTTGCCCATGCCGGGCCCGCCCGTGACGAGCACCCAGCGGCCCGACGCGCCCGCGCCGTCGAGGTGGCGATCGATGGCGGCGAGCACGTCCTCTCGACCGAAGAAGTGCTCGTGGCGGCTGCGCTCGATGCCGAAGTCGATGAGGTCTCTCGCCACGGCGCCAGTCTAACAGACGACCTCCTCGCCGCCGCCAGTCGGCAGACCGCCGCCCCGACCCCTCTCAATCCGGGGCAGCGCTGGCCCCACTGTGCCGCAGATCGTTCCGCCCCACATCCGACCCGCTGCGGGGTTGCTCCGGCTCCGGTTGCGCCTCGATCGACCGACGCGGCGTCGCGCTGATCCGTCCCGCTGCCGAGAGCGGTCGTGCAGACGAACCTGCCCGAACCGCTTCGAACGTCAACCCAGCGCGCCGAGAAGCGACAGTAGCCGCCGTGCTGAGCCCGCTGCGTCACCTTCGGGTCGGCGTGCTAGAAAGATCGCCCCATCCGCTCGTTCCGGAGGAGCCCCCTGCATGAACACCGTTCGCAAGCTGTACGAGAGCGACGGGCAAGGCACAGTGCACGTTGACCTGGAGGTCGGCGCCCCTCACCGTCGAGTCGAGGTCGTGCTCGTCTGGCAGGAGATCGATGGCGCCCAACCCCCGCCGGAGGCGGTGGAGAAGAAGCGGGCCGAGATCGAGGCGCTGGCCGGCGCCCTGTCAGATGATCCCCTCGTGCGTCCCGTACAGCCGCTCCTCGAGACCCGGCTGCCGATCGAATGAAGTACCTCCTCGACAGCAACACCTGCATTCGATTCCTCAACCAACGGTCGCAGGTGCTCATCGATCGGCTGACCGAGACACCCGATGAAGATCTCTGCGTGTGCAGTGTAGTCAACGCAGCGCATCCCGAGCCCGTTCACGCTTCTTCCGCTCCCGGCCACGAGCGCCGATCGCCACGGCGACCGTCGCGGCGACGAACGCGATCTGCATCAGCGTGCGCGGCCCGAGCGGCGTCACCGGGCTGCCGCCCAGCGTGAGCCCCGCGCGTGCCGCGTGCACGTTCGCAGGGAACATCGCCAGGAGCAGCACCGTCAGCCCCGCAGCCGCCCACGGCGCGAGCCGCGGGACCAGGAGCGCCGCCGCGCCCGCGATCTCCAGGACCCCCGTCGCGGCCACGAGGAGCTCGGGGTAGGGCAGCGCCGGCGGCACCATCGCCACGAGCTCGGCGCGCCGGCTCCCGAAGTGGGCCGATCCGGTCAGCAGGAACATCGCCGCGAGGGCGTACCGCAAGCACGTGACCCAGCTCCCGAGGTGCCTGACGCCGAGGCGCCCGAGGACGATGAACAGCGCGAACGAGATCGAGAGGACGAGGAGAGGTGCCATGTCCTCAAGGTGGCAACCCGCCCTTCACCCGTCTTGAACGAGCTGGCTACGGCGTCTCAGATCGGAGGGGCTCACCCCGAACATCCGGCGGAAGGTCCGGGTCATGTGCGCCGCGTCCGCGAAGCCGGCCGCGCTGGCGGCCTCCGAGAGCGCCGCGCCGCCGGCGATCGCCGCCCCGGCGCGCTCCAGCTTGAGCCACAGGAGGTACGGCCGCAGCGGCACGCCGACGCTCTCGGTGAAGGCGTGCATGAACCGCCCCGGCGAGAGCCGCGCGATGCGGGCCAGGGCCTCGAGCGACGTGTCCGCGTCTCCGGCGCCCGCGCGCAGGTGGCGCAGCACCCGCTGGACCCCCGGGTGCCTCGACCTCGGTGACGACGGCGGGACCGCGAGCCCCAGCGCCTCGAACACGCCGGGCAGCGCCGCCGAGAGCCCGGCCTCTCCACGCTCGGCGATGCGCGACCGCAGCCGGTCGGCCGTCTCGCTGCCCAGGACTTCGATCGTCGATGCCCCGAGCGCCTGGGCGAGCCCATCTCCAACGTCGCTCTCCGGCTCGATGAACACGATGAGCACACGTGTGCCCGACGCGTCGATCGCGTGCGCGGTGTCCGGGGCCGTGAGGACGGCGCTCCCGCGCTGGAACGCGCCCCTGTCGGCCGTCCCGATCTGGAGCTCGCCGTCGAGCGCCAGCACGAGGTGCCAGCAATGGTGGGCGTGCAAGGTGCTCTGCTCTCCTGGGCCCCACGTCGCCAGGACAGAGGGCCACGGGCGCAGGACGCCCGCGGGGGCGGCGAGGCCTGTCGTTCTCGGCGGGAGGAGCATCGGTCCCGGAGTCTACCCGGACGCAGCGGACGCGTTGGCTGGGCTCATCACGCAAGCGCCGCGACCTTTCGGGCGCGCTGTTCTGCTGCACGCGGTCCGCGGAGCTGCCGCCCTACCGTCCGATGCGCGCGCGGATGGCGGCGCGAGTCTCCTCCGAGAGCGTGTCGAGGTAGGCATCGGACAGAGCACGGAGCACGTCATCGGGCAAGGCGAGCAGCACCTGCTCGGGCGACAGCCCGGCCACGCGCTGCTCCGGCGGCAGCCCCGCCATGCGCTGCTCCGGGGCGTAAGCCGACAGCACCCGCTCCGCCGGGAGGGTGGCCAGGAGCTTGCGGACAACCTCGTCGAATCCCTCCAAATCGTGGATTTCCATGGCGATCTCCTCGGCTCCAAGCTGCTGCGAGAGCCACCTTCGGGCCTCGACGGTCCGGGCCTCGCCGTGCCCGAACAAGCGTAGCAGATCGTCGTCCTCCGCCTCGGCCGCCGTGTCGATCTCGACGACGAGCAGCGCGAACGCTCCACCCTCGAGCCGCCAGTAGCCGCCGCCGAGGTCGCCCCATTTCAGGCCGAGCTCGGCCACATCCCCGTCGAGCGACCTGGTGCGCGACGGGACGAGCAGCACGCCGCTCAGATCGCTCCGCCGCTCGATCCGTTCCGGCTCGTCGGCGCAGTACAGGTGCAGGTAGCTGCACAGCCGGTCGAGGTTGCGCCGCCGGTAGGGCCGGCCGATGCTCTTGAACTCGACGATGGTGTCCCTGGGCAACAGGTCCCAGAGCTTCTTCAGCGTGCCGGCCGGCTCGCTCGGCCCCGCGCTCCGGCGCAGCAGCAGGTAGTCGGCGCGGAGCGGCTCGTTCGAGAGCGGCACCTCGCTGCGCACCTCGAACCCGCGCGAGCCCCGCTGGTGGAGCAGCGCGACGAGCAGCACGTGCCAGGCCGTCCGGGTCGAGCCCATCGGCGCCGTCTACAGGCCTGTCCAGGCCGGGGCCAACAATCCGCGCTGCCAGCGCGGCGAACTTCCGCCGCGCGCCGCTCGGCGGGAGAGCCACCCGCGACCGCGCGACCACGGCCGCTGGACAACCGCCGTCGTCTCGGATTCTCTCGTCCCGGATGACAGCTCGCCGGTTCAAGCGCGGCAGCCCCGGGCTCGCCGTGGCCTACGTCCGCGTCTCCACCGACGCCGCGTGCGCCTCGGCTTCAGAGCAGCGCGATGCGATCGAGGCCTGGGCCAGGCGCGAAGGCGTCGAGATCGCGTCCTGGCACGACGATGGCGGGGCGGACACCGACGACCGGCCCGGCTTCGCGGCGGCGCTCGAAGCGCTCACCCTCGCCGGCGCCGGCCTTCTCGCGGTCGCGGGCGAGGACCGCGCCAGCATCGCGGGGCTCAGCGGCCCCTACCGGTTCGCCGCGGGCGAGCGCGGCGCGCGCCTCGTGACCGCCGACGGGAGCGGGACGCCGGACGGGACGCACCGCTGCCCGATCTGCGGCGATCCCTTGGAGCTGTGGCCACGCCACCCGCGCGCGGTGTGCGGACTCTGCAAGCATGAGGCGACGGACGAGGGCGGGCGGCCTCTCGAGTTCTTCAACACGTCGTTCGAGGGCGGCTTCGGTGCGCGCTACGCCGATACCGGCGAGCCTCGGGACAGCCACGCGTGCGTCATCCGGGGCGTGAGGTGCCGCGCCGGCGAGGGCCGGTTCGGCGGGATCGTGATCGAGGCGATCGGCGAGACAGCGTAGGAGGAGCTCGACGGCGCTCGCCGCGCGCCCCGCCGATCACCGAGGTCGGTCGCGGAGCGCGTCGACCGCGCGCCGGATGCCCTTGGCCACCTCGGTCCAGGCTTCGTCCTGGTTTTGCCAGGAAGTGACCGGCTTGCCATCGGCCGGAAGCGCCTGGAGCCGAGCGAAGGGGGCGCTGTGCCAGTCGGTCGGCCGGAGGAGGACCGGGATGACTCGGGCTTTGCCGGCGTCGTGGCGCTCCAGGGCACGCTTCATCTCCCTGTCGAAGCAATAATCGGAGGCGAGGAAATCGGCGCTCACGAGGAGCAGGATCACGTCCGCCTCTTCGAGGTTCCTGTCGATCCGGCCAGCCCACTCGTCGCCGGGCTCGATACGGCGGTCGTGCCAGCCCCGGACCAAGCCGTCGCGCTCGAGCGGGGCGAGGTGCTTCTCCAGGTCGTTGCGGAGCCCCTCGTCCTCGTGGGAATAACTGAAGAAGAGGCGGACGGGGGCGGGCGGCGCCGAGAGGCTATCCACGGGGAGCAGCGGCTCGTCGTCCGGGATGCGAAGGCCGGGGACCAGCTCATCGAGCTCGCCCGGCTCGAAGCGGCAGAGGTTCGCGGCGTGCCAGAAGCCTCCCGAGACGTTGCCGCCGAGCTTGTAGCGGCCATCGGGGCGAAAGGCGACCCAGCCCTCGGGGAGCTTGAGGAGCACGGCGAGGCACGCGCCGGTGCGGACGTCCCAGAGGCGGACCGTGTTGTCGGAAGAGCAGGAAAACAGCGTCGCGCTGTCAGGGCTGAACGCGACGTTCACGACCGCATCCGAATGCCCTGCCAACACGCGAACGAATTCACCGGTCGATGCATCCCAGAGGCGGATGGTCTCGTCGGAGGACCCCGAGGCGAGCAAGGCGCCGTTCGGGCTGAAGGCAACGCTGTTGATGTGGGCCGAGTGGCCCAGCAGCGTGCGGATCATTTCACCGGTATCCGCTCGCCGCAGGAACACCCGGCGGTCGGAGCCGCCGGAGGCCAACGCCTTGCCGTCGGCGCTGAACGTCACGCTCAAGACACTGCTATCATGTCCCCACAGCTCGTGGATCATGCCCCCGTCCGCTACACGCCAGACCCGAACGGTTCCATCGCCAGAGCCGGAGGCCAAGGCCGAGCTGTCAGGGCTGAACGCCACGCTCCTGATCCCGTGCATGGCGCCCGCGAGCACATGCAACAGGACGCCGGTCGTCGCTGCCCAGAGCCGCACGGTGCCGTCCTTCGAGCCGGAAGCGAGCGTCGCGCCATCTGGACTGAACGCGATGCTCGATACGAAGTTGGAATGCCCTTGAAATCGGCGCGCCAGCTTGCCCGTGGCCACGTGCCAGAGCTGGACCGTGTTGTCGTGCGAGCCGACCGCCATGAACACGTCGTCAGGGCTGAACGCGAGAGCCATTGAATAGGCGCGGTATCCCGGATGGACGCGCAACCCGATCCCCCTCGACACGCTCCAGAGCTCAATGCTGCCTTCGGCGGAGATGGTGGCGAGCGTCGCTCCGTCACGGCTCAGCGCCATGCTCACGACAAGTCGGGAGCGACCCTCGATCACGCGCAGCGTCGACGCCTGCCATAGCCGCACCGCTCCGTCGCGGGAGCCGAAAGCGAGCGTCGCGCTCTCAGGGCCGAACGCCACGCTCGACACACGATTCGAATGCCCGGTCAGTACGTGCAGCGATGTCCCGGTCGCCGCATCCCATAGCCGCACCGTTCCGTCACGAGAGCCGGAAGCGAGCGCCGAGCCGTCGGCGCTGAACGCCACGCTCGTCACCGAATCCGAATGGCCCTCGATCACGCGCAGCACTTCTCCCGTCGACGTCCTCCAGAGCCGCACCCTGTTATCGATGGAGCCAGAGGCGAGCGTCGTGCCGTCAGGGCTGAACGCCACGCTCGTCACCCAGCCTGCGTGCCCAGCGAGCTCCAGCAGCAGCCGCGCCGTCGCCGTATCCCATAGCCGCACGATGGTGTCGCTCGATCCCGAGGCCAGCATGTCACCCGAAGGACTGAAGGCCACGACCGACGGTCCAGGCGTCTGAATCTGGAGGAGCTTGATCTCATTGAAGGTCGTCACGTCCCAGAGACGGGCGTTCGGCTCCTGCGAGCCGGAGGCGAGCGTCGCGCCGTCGGGGCTGAACGCCACGCTGAGCACGGGGTGCGAATGTCCTTTCAGCACGCAGAGCGGATTGCCCGTCGAGACGTCCCATAGCCGAACTGCGCTGTCCTGGGAGCCGGAGGCGAGCGTCTCGCCATCAGGGCTGAACGCGACGCTCGTGACTGGGCCGGAATGCCCCTTCAGCATGCGCAGCGCGCGGCCTGTCGTCACGTCCCAGAGGGCGAGCCCGTCAGCATGACCGGAGGCGAGCAACGCGCCGTCAGGGCTGATCGCCACCGCCTTGCACTCGCCGACCTGAACCCAGGTCGGCTCGAACCTCGCCGTATCCGGCATCGCCGCGCCGAACGTGTCGCACCCGTCGAACCGCGCCCCCCGCGCCCCCACGAGCTTCGCCCCGCGCAGCCTCGTCGATGCGAGCTTCACCTCTGTCAGATCTGCGCGCACAAGCCGCGCCCGCACCGCCGTCGCGCCCGTCAGATCCGCCCCGCAGAGCGCCGCTCCCGAGAGGTCCGCCCCGTCGAGCAGCGCCCCCGCCATCTGCGCCCCGCACAGGTTGGCGCCCACGAGCTTCGCCTCCCTCAGATCAGCACCCCGCAGATCGCAGCCGCAAAGGTTCTTCCCCGACAGATCTTGCCCCCGCAGATCCGCCCCTGCGAGGTTCATCCGCTCGCACACCCCGAGCCCCGTCCGCCGGTCGATCCGCAGCGCGTTCGCTGCAGCCACGGTTCCCCACGCCCCGCCGAGCGCCGCCCGGACCCACGTCGCCGCCGCCTCTCTTCCCGCGAGCGCCCCGAAGAAATCGGCCATCAGATCGCTCACCTCCCGCTGCGCGAGCGCCCCCGCCTCCCCGGAGCGCTGCACTTCCTCGGCCGCCTTCCGCGCCACAAGCCACTCGAGCACCGACTGGTGGATGAACCGGAAGTTCTCCTGGTCGTCCCACACGAGCAGCGTCCCCGACCCGATCTGGTGCCTCGTCACATCCAGATCGAGCTCGTGCCGACCGAGCGCCTGCAGCGCCGCGATGAGCTCCGCCGGCAGCTCGCGGATGTTCACGCCCTGCTCCGTCCGCTGCCACAGCCACGTCGCGAGCTCCGTCACAGCGCGCCACCGCTGCGCCACCGAGAGTCCAGGCTGCGCGCCCTTCGGGTGCGCGCGCTCGTACTCCCAGACGAGCCACCAATCCAGGAGCAGCTTGTAGAGCCCCGCCGAGGTGATCTCGCCGTCTCCCGCCTTCGCTTGCCGCAGCTGCGCCGCCTCGATCTCGGCGATGAACCCCAGCATCCGCGGGTTCGCCGATAGGCCGAGCAGGTCCTTCACCTCTGCGAGCAGCTGAAGGCGCTCGTCAGCCGCCTCCTCGCTGTCGAGCCGGTTCACCAGGAACCTGCGGATCTGCGCCCCGGTGAACGGCAAGAGCCGCGCGAGCCGATAACCGGGCAGCAAGGCGGCCCGCTCCGCGAGCGCCGACCTCACCTGCTGCTCCGAGATGAAGTGCTGGCTCCGGCTCGTGACCACCACCTTCGCCGCCTTGCCCTGCGCCGCCTGGATCAGCGTGTCGAAGTGCTCGACCGCGCGGTCGTACGTCACGCGGAAGGCGAGCTCGTCGAAGCCGTCGAAGAGCAGCGCGATCCGGCCCTCGGCCAGCATGTGCCGGAACGCGGGCAGATCGATCTTGCCGAGCCCCGCGAGCGCCAGGTGCTGCGCGATGAGCGCGTTCAGGTCGCGCGCCTTCTCCAGCGCGCGCATCTCGATGAGCACCGGCGTCAGCGGGCCGCCCGCCTTGCCCAGCCGCCGCGCGAGCTCGTGCAGGAGGAACGTCTTGCCCGTGCCGAAGTCGCCGAGCACCAGCACGAACCGGCTGTGCTCCGAGTCGAGCAGCTCGGTAAACGCGTCGAGCGCGCGCTCGTGCAGCACCTCCTCCTGGCCCATCGTGAGCGCGACGCGCTGGTCGACGTAGAGCGCCGGCGGATACGTGGGGTCCCGCTCGAGGCTCGCGTTCTGCCACGCCAGGTAGCCGCGGAAGTCGATGAGCCCCTGGTACTCGAGGAACCGCACGAGGCGCACGCGCCGCGCGCTCGCGTAACGCACGAGCTCCTCCGGCGCGGGCTCGCCGCCGTAGACCAGCGTGGACACGAGGCCCGGATCCTCGCGCCGGTACGACGCGTCGATGCTCTCGATGAACGCGGAGACCGCCTCGGTCGAGATGCCGCTCTCGAGCGCCGCGAGCGGGGCGATCCGGACGATGCCGCCCTCGTTGACCGAGACGCGAAGGTAGACGCCGAAGGGGAGGGGCGCGTCGAACCACTCGATCTTGACGCCCTCGGGCTCGCGCAGCCTGCACACGCGCTCGACCCGCGAGAGGAAGTCGTCGCTGCGCCCTTCCCCCGGCAGGAGGATGTCGTCGCCGTGCGGATCCGCGTGGCCGCCCCGCACGCGCGCCGGGAAGCGGCGCAGCCTCGGGCCTCGGCCGGCCTGCTCGGCGCGCGCGGGCGCAAGAAACCGCCTGAGGAACGCGACAAGGAGCTCCGCTGACGCGCGGCACGCGAACGCGCGGAAGCTGTCGTCCTTGTCGTCGTCGCCGTGATCCGAGACCGCCTTCGCGATGATCGATCGCCGCCCGAGGCGCTCCGCGACGTAGCCGATCGCCGCGGCCTCCATCTCGACGCCGAGCACCTTCCGCCCGATCGGCTTCAGCCGCTCGAACAGCCCCGCGTCCTCTCGCACCGCCTTGCCCGTGGCGATCGGGCCGATGTGTACGCGGAACGGCCGGGCCGGCGGCGGGCCATCCGGGTAGAGCAGGCGATCCCGGCGGACCTGCGCCATGCCCGATTCCGTGAGCTCGAGGCCGCCGTCGCCGACGCGGAGCACGCCCGCCGCCTCCAGCTCGCCGATGCGCTCGGTCCAGCCGGGGCACCGCTCGGCGCGCTCCGGCCGCGAGACGGGCGGTGGTCCCCCTTCCACCTGGCTCTCGTAGAGCGCGTGCCGGAGCCACCACGCCTGCGACGGCTTCGACGGCGGGCGCTCGGCCACGAACGCTGCCTGCCGCTCGAACTCGCGCGCGAAGAGCGCGGCATCCATGTTCCACGTGCGCTCGAGGTTGTACGTCTCGATGTCGTGGAAGGACGCGCCCTCGCCGCCGCCGTGGGCGACGCGCTCGCCCTCGTCGTAGCTGTAGACCCGGTCGGCGACGATGACGTCGCCGAGCGACACCTCGCCGCGCTTGCCGGCGCAGGTGCCGCAGACCGCGAGGCACCCCGGGTCGAGCGCGTCGATGAGCCCCTGCGCCCTCGCCCTCGCCGCCGCAGCGCTCTCGCCCATCTGCCCCGACCACGCCGCGGCGACGCGGAGCAGCTCGCCGCGGTCGTTCGGGAGGTCGCGGACATAGTAGGGGAATCCGCCCGGATCCCGCGCCTCCCGCCAGCCATGTCGGCCGCCCTCGCCGAGCGCGAGGACCGCCTCGAGCTCGTCTTGCAGCGCGGTCACGATCAGCGCGTCGACGCGCGCCGTGAGGAGATCCGGTGGCACGGGGCCAGTCTAACCCTCCCGCCGCGTCACGATGGAGAGGCGCCGTAGTCGTTCAGTCGCCTTCGAGCTCTAGATCTTCCCACCAGATGGAGAGCTCGATCTCCATCTCCTCGAAGGGCTCGGCGCGCACCCGCTCCGTCGGGCCGTGGACGCCGAGCTCCAGCCACCTGCCGTCGACGAGACGGCTGACCGCGAGCGACCTCGCCTCGGGGTCCACGTACCAGAGGTGGCTTACCCCTATCTCGGCGTAGAAGCGCCGCTTGACGATGAGATCATAAGCGCGCGTCCGGGGAGACAGGATCTCGCAGACCCAGTCCGGCACGGCGCGGATGGGCTCCTTCTCGGGCAGGCGAGGCAGCCGTTCGCGCCGCCACCCGGCGACGTCCGGCGAGATCTCCGGGGCGCGAGGGAGCTCGATGCCCGGTTCGACGAGGATCCACCAGCCACCAGGACCGTTGCGGCGCTTCTGAAATGGGCCGTGGAGGTCGGAGGCGATGCTGGTCTCGAGGCTCCCGTGCACGGCGCGCGGGCGAGGGAAGGCGTAAAGGTCGCCGTCGATGATCTCGCCGCGCATCGTGTTGGGCAGCGCTTCGAGGTCCGCCCTCGTCGCGGGGCGATCCAGCTTCCGGGCAAGGCTCATCAGGATGCTCCAGGGTCCCACGGAGCTTACCCCAGCGAGCGCGGCTGCTCGCCACGCTCTGAGCTGGGTCCTCACGTGGCGAGCCCCTCGCTTTCAGCGTTCGGTCCAGATCGAAACCCGGCCGAGCGCTCGTCGCCAGCCCCTGACCAGGGTCCTGACCTGTCGGTCCCCTCGCTTTCAGCGTTCGGTCCAGGTCGAAACCTGGCCGAGCGCTCGTCGTCAGGCCCTGAGCTGGGTCCGGACCTGTCGGCCCCCTCATTATCCAAGGTCCGGCCCAGGTCGAGATGTAGCCGAGCGCTCGTCGCCAGCCGCCGAGCAAGACCCTGACCTGTCGGTCCCCTCGTTGTCGAGGCCCCATCCAGGCGGAGACCTCCTGCGAGGCTCCCGGCGGAGCCGCCGGCCGGATCAGCGCCCGGCCGCCCGCCGCTCCGGCCTTCGCTTTTCCTTGGACGACCGCCCTCCAGGGAGGCTTTCATCGCGCCCATGGCGAGGCTCGTCGAGGCGCTGAACCGGTTCTTCGGGCGGGTCGAGATCCTCGCCCTCGGCCTCGAGAACGAGCGCAGCGCCGCCGAGGCCGCGCTCGCGAAGGGCATGCCGCTCGAGGCCCGCGAGCACGCGCGCACCATCCTCTCCGTGCTGCCCGACTCGGCCGTCGGGCTCGCGCTCTGGGCCGACGCCGCGGAGGACGCGTGGCTCGATCAGGAGGTCGTCGCCGCGCTCTCGGACCTCGCGAAGCGCGTCCCGTGGCGCGCCGACGTGTGGCTCCGCCTCGGGCGCGCGGGGCAGCGCGTCGGCTGGGACGGCGCGCGCGACGCGATCGAGCGGGCCACGTCGGCGCCGGAGGAGCGCGACGCGGCCCGCCTCGCGCTGCTCGATCTCTCGGACCTCGACCTCGCCGCGGGCGACCCGGCCCGCGCGCAGCGCTGGCTCGACCGCATCCCGGCGCCGCTCACGACCGTGCCCGACCGCGACGTGGCCCTCCGCCGCGCCGAGTGCGCGCTCGCGTACGGCGATCTCGACGGCGCGCGCGCCGCCGCGGAGATCCTCGGCGAGCCCACCGCGATCGAGGGGCGCGCCGCCCTCGTGCTCGCCCGGCTCGCGCTGGCCGAGGCGAGCGCTGCGGCGGGCTCCTCCGCGGCGGCCCTGCCGCCCGCCGTGGTGGGGCGCGCGCTCGACCTCGGGCTGCGGGCGCTCGTGCTCGACGTCCCCGGCGCGGCGGAGCTCTGCGCCGCCCTCGTCGCCGCCTCCCGCGACGTGCTCGTCGTCGACCGCGTGCGCCGCGTCGTCCGCGCCGCGGGCGCGCTCGACGAGCCGACCTGGGCCGCCGCGTTCGCCTTCGCCGAAGGGCGGCGCGACGACGCGCGGCAGGCGCTCGCGCGCGGGCTCTCCGCGGGCGACCGCTCGGCCGCGGCGGCGCTGCTCCGCATGGCCGTCGAGACGCGCGACCTCGGCGCGCTCGACGCGCTCGTCGCGCGCGGAAAGGACACGGACAAGGAGGAGCGCGGCGCGGCGGCGCCGGCGCTGCCGCCCGACCTGGTCCGGCTGCGCGACGCCGCGGCGATGGCGTCCGCGGGGCAGGGGAGCGGCGCGCTCGACGCGCTCGACGCGGTGACCGGCGAGGGCGCGGCGTGGGCCGAGGACATGCGCCGCGCGATCGTGCAGGCGTGGTTGCCCCCCGCGGACGGCGCCGCGGGGGCCCGCGCCGCCGCGGCCTGGAGCGACGTGCTGCGCGAGCTCGCGCGCACGGCCAAGCTCCTCGACCGGCTCGACCTGCTCGCGGCGATCGAGGCCCTCGCCGTCGAGCGGGAGCGCCCGCTGCGCGCGGCGGTGGTGGGCGAGTTCAACGCCGGCAAGAGCACGTTCCTGAACGCGCTGCTCGGCGAGGACGTGGCGCCGACCGGCGTCCTGCCGACGACCGCGACGCTCCACTGGGTCGCCTGGGCGCCCGATCCGTTCGCGCGCATCGTCGTGCGCGGCGGCCAGGACCGCGTCGTGCCGCACGCGGCGCTGAAGGACACGCTGCGCGCGCTCGCGGCGGCCGGGGACAAGGTCGCGCGCGTGTTCATCTACGCGCCCATCGAGCGGCTCAAGCGCGTCGAGATCCTCGACACGCCCGGCTTCAACGCGCCCGACCCCGATCACATCGCCGAGGCGCGGCGGGCGTTCGACGAGGCCCACGTCGCCATCTGGCTGCTCGACGCGCCCCAGGCGATGAAGGAGTCGGAGCGGCGGGTGCTCTCCGAGATCAGCGCGCTCGGCGTGCCCGTGCAGATCCTCGCGAACAAGGCCGACCGGCTCAAGCCCGACGCCCTGGAGACGGTGCTCGCGCACGTGCGCGACAGCCTCGCGGCGAGCTCCATCGCCTCGCTGACGCCGCCGATCGCGTTCTCGGCGCGGCTCTCGCTGAAGGGGCGCCTCGGCGATGAGGCGGCGCTCGCGGCCTCCGGGTGGGCCGAGGTCGAGGCGCTCTTCGCAGAGCAGATCGTCGACGCGAGCGACGCGCTCCGCGAGCGCGCGCTCCGGCGCAAGGCGGGCCGCGTCGCGGCCGAGCTCGCGCAGGTGGCCTCGGCGCGCGCCGCGGAGGACCGCGAGGCCGGGCGGAGGGCGCGCGCCGAGGCCGATCGCCTCCGCGCGAGCGCGGCGTACCTGCGCCGCGAGCGGCGCGCGCTCGCCGCGGCGATCGACAAGGCGATCGAGCCCGCGCGCCGGGAGCTCGCGTCCGATCTGCGCCCGATCGCGGCGCTGCCCGAGGAGCGCAAGCGCACGGACGCGAGCGTGCGCGCCTACGTGCAGGAGCGGCTCGTGGCGCGGCTGAGCTGGCCGCTCTCCGCCGAGATCGCGAAAGCGGCCCGCGCCGGCGCGGAGCCGGGGGCGCGCGGCGCGAGCGGCGCCGCCGGAGGGGACGCCGCGCCGTCGCCGCGGGCGGCGGCCCACGTGCGCGCCGTCCTGATGGGCATGGTGGCGGTGCACGACGCCCCCCAGGAGCTCGCGGCGCGCCCGATCGAGGGCGTCGTCGAGGCGGCGATCGACGCGTTCGCGATGGCGCTGTCGGCCGAGGCCGAGGCGCCGGTCCCGCCGCCCGCGTCGGCGGCGGTCGAGCTGCGCGCGCAGGCGCTCCGGGCCGCGTTCGAGGCGCCCGCCGGCGGCTGAGGCGCGAGGCGTCGGCGGCTGACGAAGAAGGGGCCGGCGTCGAAGCGTCCGCCGCGTCTGCCGGCGCATAGAGCGCGAGGCGTCAGCGGCTTAGGAAGAAGGCGATCACCCCGAGCGCCAGCCCGATCACGAGCGCCAGCGGCACCACGAGCCGGACCATCCACATGTCCGTCGGGCGCGCCGGCGGGCGCCGATCGCGCCGGATCGGCGCCGGCGCGATCTCGATGACGCCCTCGGCCGCGGACCGCGACGGCGGCCGCGCGGCGGCGGGTGCGCCGGCGCCTCGCGGCGCCTCCGGTCGGGGCGACGGCGCGCGGGTGGCCGCGGCGGGGAAGAAGTCCTTGCGATCGTGGATCACGACGTCGCTCGCCGGCGGATCGCTCGTCGGCGCGATGAGCCGCCGCGCCTGCGGGAGCGTGCGCGAGAGGTCGTCCGACGTCGGTCCGGCCAGCGCGTCGCGCGGGAGGGCGTTGCCAGGGAGCGTCGCGGCGAGCGACAAGATCGCGCTCGACGGCGGGCCGTCCGTCAGCGACGCCTCGGGGAACATCGACCTCGCGAGCGCCTCGCCCCGCTGCGCCGGCGGCGGCAGGTCGCCCTCGCGCAGCGGCGGCGCGGCGGTCATCGTGCTCCGGAGCGAGGGCGGCATCGCCGCCTCGACGGTCGGCGCGTCCTCGGGCGCGCTCGTCCGCGCGGCAGGGAACAGCGCGTCCGACAGGTGGGGCAGGAGCCTCTCGAGCTCGTCGTGCAGCTCGCGCGCGCTCTGCTGGCGCTGGCTCGGCCACTTCGCGAGCGCGGTGAGGATGATCGCCTCGAGCGCAGGGTGGATCTGCGGCAGGAACTGGCTCGGCGCGGGCGGCGCCTTCCGGAGGTGATCCATCGCCACCTCCCACGCGACCGACGTGGGCGGGAAGGGGAGCCGGCCCGTGACGAGCAGGAACAGGAGCACGCCGCACGCGTACACGTCGCTTCGCCCGTCGATGAGGTCGCCTCGGCACTGCTCCGGGGACATGTACGCGGGCGTGCCGACGACCACGCCGACGGTGGTGACCGAGGCCCAGGCGCTCATGGGCGCGCTGTTCGGCCCGTCGTCGCCGCCCCGGCCGTTCCTCTCGACCATCTTCGCGATCCCGAAGTCGAGCACCTTCACGCGCTCGACCGACGGGTCCGCCGGATCGCGCACGACCATCACGTTCTCGGGCTTGAGATCGCGGTGCACGATGCCCCGGGCGTGGGCGGCGGCGAGGGCGTCGGTGATGCCGATCAGGAACCGCGCGGCGCGGGCCTCGGAGAAGCGGCGCTCGGCGAGCAGGACCTCGAACAGATCCTGTCCGGCGACGAGCTCCATCACGATGTACGGCAGGTGGCCTTCGACGCCGGAGTCGAGGATCTGCACCGTGTTCGGGTGGTGGAGGCGCGACGCCGCCTTCGCCTCCCGGTAGAAGCGGGTGACGAACGTCTCGTCGCCGAGCAGCTGCGGGTGCATGATCTTGATGGCGACGTCGCGCGGCTCCTCGTCCTGCTCGCCGCGGTAGACCGCCGCCATCGCGCCCTCGCCGATGAACCCGGTGACGCGGAAGCGCCCTGCGATCGTCTTGCCGATGAGTTGCGGGCCCGCGCTCATGAGCGAGACTTCACCACAAAGTCCACGGAAAGAGCTACCCCTGGCCTTCTCGATTTACGGCTTCGCCGGCGCGGGGCGAGGCTCGCCCTTCACGCCGAGGATCGCCTCCAGGACCGGCCGCGACCCCTGCACGGCGGTGCGCTGCGAGTAGAAGTGGAGCCCGCGAAGGCCGCCGAGCTCTTCGCCGCCGCCGGCGCGGCCCGGGCCGCCGTGGATCGTCTGAGGGAGCACGGTGCCGGGGCCGGGCGCCTGATCGGCGATCTTCTCGCTGCCGAGCAGGACGCGGCCGTGGTACGGCGCGACGCCGATCAGCACCTCCGCCGTGAAGGCGCGGTCGTCGCTGTAGACGGAGCAGACAAGGCTCCCCCGGCCGCGGCGGAGCAGCGCGACGGCGTGCGCCGCGCCGCCGTCGTACGGGAAGAGCGTGGCGACGGGGCCGAAGACCTCGTGCTCGTGCGCGGCGGGCGCGCCGTCGGGGCCGCTCGCGACGAGCAGCGTCGGCGGCACGAAGTACCCCTTGCCCTGGGGCACGCCGATCGCATCGAAGGGCCCGGCGCCGCCGAGCGCCACCGCCGCCCCCGCCGCGAGGCGCTCGATGCCCGCGCGCACGCCGCGGAGCTGGTCGGCCGTGGTCAGCGGACCGACCGTGACGCCGTCCTGCGAGGGATCGCCGACCCGCGCGTCGCGGAGGCGGTCGACGAGGTCGTCGCGGACGGCGTCGACGACGGCCGCGGGCGCGAAGATGCGGCGGATCGCCGTGCACTTCTGGCCGGCCTTCTGGGTGATGTCGCGCACGACGTCGCGCAGGAACATCGCGTACGTCTCGGAGCCGGGCGCGGCGTCGGGGCCGAGGACGGCGCCGTTCAGGCTGTCGGCCTCGACGTTCACGCGGACGCTCTCGCGCGCGAGGCCCGGCAGGAGGCGGAGGGCCGCGCCGGTGGCGCTGGATCCGGTGAAGGCGAGGACGTCGTCGCCGCCGAGGTGCGCGAGGAGATCGCCCGGCGGGCCGGCGACGAAGGAGAGGGCGCCGCGCGGGAGCGGGGCCCGCTCGGTGAAGAGCTTCATCAGCCGGAGCGCGACGAGCGCCGTGCTTGTCGCGGGCTTCGTGATGACGGGCATGCCCGCGAGGAGCGCGCAGGCGGCCTTCTCCGCGAGCCCCCACGCGGGGAAGTTGAAGGCGTTGATGTGCACGGCGACGCCGGGGCGCGGGACGAGGATGTGCTGGCCGAAGAAGCGCGGGGAGCGCCCGAGCTGCACGCCCTCGCCGTCCGTGAGCAGCCGCGCGCCGCCGAGCTGGGCGCCGAGGTCGGCGTAGTAGGCGAGCGTGCCGATCGCGCCGTCGACGTCGAACTTGGCGTCGCCGCGGGTGTTGCCGCCGTTCTGGATGGCGACGTCGATGAGCGCGTCGCGGCTCGCGTGCGCGGCGCGCGACATGGCGCGGAGCAGCTCGCCGCGCTCCGCGAACGTGAGCGCGCGGAGCGCGGGCCCGCCCTCGGCGCGCGCGAACGCCACCGCGGCCGCGAGGTCGAGCCCGTCCGTGCTCGTCTCGGCGAGCGGCTCCTCGGTCGCGGGGTTGACGAGCACGTGCGGCGTACCCTGACCGGCGCGCCACTGCCCTCCGACGTAGCTCTCGAGCCGCTCCATCGGGCGCGTAGCCTACTCGCGCGTTCGCTCGGCACAACCCCCGCGCGGGGGTTATGCCGCGCGCGTCGCGTTCGCCGCGCACGTCCTGCGCATACCTCACTTGCACGAGGCGGACGCGAGCAGGGCGGTGATCTTCGCCTTCACCACCTCGAACTCCTTCACCGCGAGATCGAGCTCGGCCTCGCGCTGCCTGCGGCCGGACTCGACGAGATCGAAGCTCGTCGCGGTGCCGGCCTCGAAGGCGACCTGCGTGAGGCGCGCGGTCTCGCGCGCGAGGTCGCGCGACTGCTCGGCGACCGCGCGCGACTGCTCAGCGACGGCGACGCCCCGGACCGCCTGCGTCGTCTCGAGCCCTGCGGTGCGCTCCACCGCCCCGAGGCGAACCCGCTGCTGCTCGACCGCGGCCCTGTTGATCTGGAGATCGCCGTAGCGCGCCCCGCCGTCCCAGATGGGGATGGTGAGCATGGCGCCGATGGTCCACTCCCAGGACCGCGCCCGGACGGTGGACTCGTCCCCGAGCGAGGTGCGGGCGCTCAGCGTGCTCGACAGATCGACATTCGGGGCGAACGCGAGCTTCGCGTCGGCGAGGTTGCGCTCCGCGATCTCGAGCTCGGCCCGGGCGGCGCGGACGTCGGCGCGCTGATCCGAGCGCGCCTCGGCGCACTGCGACTGCACCTCCGCCGCGATCGCGTTCAGCGAGAAGCCCTGCGGGACGCCGACCTCGCCGCGCTCGCCCAGCACGGCCCCGAGCGCCTCCCGCGCCCTGCGCAGCGCCTCGTCGCCGGACACGAGCGTCGCGCGGGCGAGCGCGACGTCCTGCTCCGCGCGGACGACATCGAGCTTCGTGCCGGTGCCGAGGCGCTCGCGCCGCCGGGTCAGCTCGAGCCGCTCGAGCGCGCTGCGCAGGCCGACCCGGTTGATCTCGCTGACCCGCTCGGCCGTGACGATCGAGACGACGGCGTCCGCCGCGGCGCCGACCGTGACGCGACGGCGATCTTCCAGGCTCAGCTTGGCGACGTCCACCGAGCGCCTGGCGGTGCCGATGCCGTACCAGGCGCGCGGGGCGAGGATGGGCTGGCGGAGCGTGAGCGCCGCCGACAAGGTCGTCGGTGCATTCTCGACATCCTGATCCTGGATCGCTCCCGCAGCCGGCTCCCCGGGGGCGGGAGGGGGGGGCGGCGGGCGCCTCACGGCGCTGCCGCCCGCCAGCTCGTGATTCACTTCACCGCGCGCATCGAGGCTCGGCAGCGCTGCGGCGAGCGCCCGCCGCGCGACTCCCTCGGCGCGGGCGACCTCCTGCACGGCGATGGCGAAATCGACCGACCGCTGTTCGATGAGCGCGCGCGCGTCGTTCCAGCTCGCCAGCGTGCGCGCCGGCGGTGGGACCGGCGCGAGCGCCGGGTCGTCCACCTCGATGCGCTGCAGCGTCGCCGCCGGCGCGGCCGCGGCCGGCGCCGGCGGGGCTGCCGCCGGGGCCGTCGCGGGCGCTCGCTGGCCCGGCCGCGCCTGAGCCTGCTGGCCCGGCCGACCCTGGGGGGGCGCCGGCTGCGCGAGGGCGACGCCTTGGCACAGGACGAGGAGGGCGAGGGTGCGGACAGCGACCATGCGGGGCCGGCGACGAGGCATGCGCGATTCGATGCGCCGGACAGGGCGCGACGACAAGCCCGAAGCGGGCCCGAAGCGGGCTCGAAGCGGACAGGGGCGCGCCCCCGCCCTGCGCGCGTGTGCGAAACCGTGGGCGCGGGGAGCCCGCGTGGGCCGGCCCAAGTCGTGGCGACGGACCCAGGATGCGCCACTATTCTGGACCACCGATGCCAAGCCGGTTGCCCCCGATCGACATCTGCCTCGGCTGCGGGAAGCGGCGGCGGTGCGGCCCCGCGGATGCCTGCGCCCGCTGCGGCGAGCCGCCTCACCGCGCCGTGTGGCGGCGGTCCGAGCCGCGCGGCGCGTCGCCGAGGATCGAGCTGTTCCTGAGCGCGATCACGAGCGGGCTGCTCTTCGCGTACGCGGGGCTCTACACGCTGCTCCTCTCGGGCCTGGCCGGGGCCGCGGGCGACTCCCTCGCGGCCGCGCTGCTGCTCGCGGTGAGCCTCCTGCTCGGCGTGAAGGTCGCGCGGTGGATCGTGCGATCGATGTTCGAGCTCTGGGGCACCACGTGGGCCTACTGCTCCGCCGACGGCGCCCGCCGGGGCACCGTGCGCGCGCTCCTCGGGTGGTACGGCGCCGGCGAGGGCGTGAGCCTGACGGGCTTCCACCCGACGAGCCCCGGCTCGACGCTCTTCTGCTCGTCGGACGCGATCGAGGCGGGGCTGCCCGTCGTCGCCGCGAACCTCTCGCGCATCGCGGGCGCGAAGGGCGGCGACGCGTTCTCGCCGTTCGAGGTGCTGATGCTCAGCGCCTTCACCGGCCTCGTCGCGCGCGGCGAGGCGACCATCAGCAGGGCCACGGCGGTGCGCTGGCGCAAGGGCTGGCTCGGCGTCGCGCGGCGCGGCGCGCCCCAGCCGATATTCACGATCGAGCGCTCCGGAGATCGCGAGGAGGGCAGCGCGCTCGAGCGCGAGATCCTCTCGGAGCTCCAGGCCAAGGCGGACGGCCTCGCGCTCCTCGCGGAGCCCGCGGCGCCGGGGGGCTACCGCGACGCGGCGTGGCGGCCGCCGCCGGCGCGGCTCTGCATCGAGGAGGTGCTGTGCCCCCGCGCGCTCGCGCTGGCGGCGAGGGCGCTCCGGAAGGAGCCCCGCGGCGGCGCTCCGGTCGCGGTCGCCGCGGCGCTCGACGAGTTCGGCAAGCGCGATCCCGCCCGGATGAGCCACCTCCGCGTGCTCCTCGCGGAGCAGGGCCGCCGCGCGCTGTCCGCGTGAGCTCTCGCGCGGCGCGCCGTGCCAGGCGCAAACGCCGGCGCGCTCGCCGTCGTCGCGAGCCTTCGCTCGGCGCTCAGTGCCAGACGCCGATGCCGGCGCTCACGCTGTCGTAGCGGGGCGCGAAGTCCATGGACGCCTGCAGCGTGAAGGCGGTGTCGGGGACGAGGCCCCAGAGGGTCGTCGACAGCACGCGGACGTCCGCGCCGAACGTGAAGTGCTGCCGGCCCACGCGCCCGCTCCCCAGGCGGCCGAAGCGGTTCGGCTCGTAGTAGCTGCCGAACCGCGTGTGCACGCGGCCCGGGATCGGCTCCGTCTCGATCCCGAACCGCGGCGAGAAGCTCACGTGCGCGCCCGAGGTGCCCACGGCCGACGGGCCGTGCTCGCTCCCGGGCTGCCGCTGCGCGAGGAAGCGCTCCAGGCTCACCCCGTTCGACACGGCGCCCGTGACGAGGAGCTCCGCCGTGATGAGCAGGTGCTCGCGCGGCCAGTTCCAGTACCGGGCGCGCCGCTCCTCCTCGAGGACGGCCGGCCCGGCGGCGAGCTCGCGCTCGTCGGCGGCGCGCTCGCGCGCCCGTTCCGTGGCGAAGATGCGCTCGCGCCGCGCGCGCTCCTCCGGATCGTCGATGGCGCCGAGCTCGCGGTCCCTCCGCTCCTCCCGCGCGGCCTGCCTGCGCGCGATCGCCCCGCGGAGCTCCCGCTCCTGGGCGCGCGGGTCGATCCACGCCGGGTTGAGCGGGCGCGGTCCGACCTGCACGGCGAGCCCGACCTCGAGCTCCCAGGGGAGCACGACCTCGTTCGGCAGGATCAGCCCGCCGGCGCGGCGGACCTGCCCGTCCATGACCACGCCCTCGCCGAGCAAGCGGCCGCCGTTCACCGGGAAGCGGAACGTGGCGCCGAGCCGGTAGGACGCCCAGTCGGGGCGCACGAGCAGGCCGAGCTCCGGGGAGATGCCCGCGATGGTCAGGTTGGTCTGCTCGGCGCCGAGGCCGAGCGTCACCGCGCGCGCGCCGGCGCCCAGCACGAGCGCGTCGCCGAGCACGCGGGCCCCGCCTAGGAAATGGTACGTGCCGATCACGACCACGGTCTCGGCGCCGGCCTCGTCCGTCAGGGAGTACCGCTGCAGCTCGGCGTTGACCCCGACGCCGAAGTCGCCCGCCTGGAGCTGGCCGCCGAGGGTCAGGTACACGAAGTTCGAGTAGTCGAGGTCGATGTCGCCGCTGTTGTCGAAATCGTTGTTCTCGAAGAGCTCGATGGGCAGCGAGATCGACGCGGCCACGTCCCACTCGAGCCAGCGCATGCTGAACGGCTCGCGGAGCGCGGGCGCCGCGGCGTTGGCCACCATGCCGGCGATCCCCTCGGCGTAGCCGGCGTACGCGCCGGCGATCCCGGTCACGCGCAGGGGCGCCAGGATGGGCCCCTGGAAGAGGTCGATCGTGTAGGCGTTGTCCTGGAGCGGCTGGGCCAGCGCGGCCTCGGGCAGGCCGACGAGGGCCAGCGCGGCGAGCGCCGCGGCGGATCGGCGGGCGATGATGCGGAGCGCCGCGGTCCTGTCGGTCACCTCGCGCTGCTCCCGTCCAACAGCATCTCGTCGCGCCCGCGGCGAGGTGATAGCACTGGCGCGCACGGAAGGGACCGCGGAAGCGGAGCCCGACCGGCTGAGGCGGCCGCGCACCCTGGCCGCCCGAGGAATCGCAGCTCCCAATGCCCGCTCAAGCTCCCGCGCCCATCGCTCCTGCCCCGGCCGTGCCAGGGACCGAGGCGCGAGCGCGCCCTCTGGGAGCGGGGCGCCGCCCCGGCGGCCCTCGCGCCCGTGGCCGGCGCATCGCCCTGGTCGCGTACTACAGCTTCGCCGCGCTCATCATCGCCTCGTGCACCCTCCAGCTGATCCGGCAGGTCTTCTTTCTGCCGAGCGCGCCGTCGCCCTACGGGAGCTGCGAGGAGGGGCTCTTGGCGCTCGTCCGGGCCGTCGAGCGCGCCCGGGAGGCGGCCCCCGGGACCGACGGGGAGGACGCCGCCCTCGGCCGGTTCAGGAGCACGCTCGCTCCGGCGTGGACCTACCGGGACGGAGTCGCCGCCTCGTGCCGGGGCTCGGCGGACAACGAGCGCGCTCTCGACGCCATCGAGCGGCTCCGCTATGCGGAGGAGCACGCAGCGCGGCGCGAGGCAGGCGATCTGGCTCCGCTACGGCGGCGGGTCCGGGCGATCGTCGATGGCCAGCTTGGGCCCGCGTCCCCGAGATAATCCCCCGACGCGGCGATCACGCAGGACGATATGACCGACATGACCGTTCCTTCTCCCCCTGCCGCAGTGGCGGGTGAAGCGCAGACCAGCGACAAGCCCCAGCCGCCGCCCACCTTCGACGTGCTGCCCCTGTCGTCCGAGCTGCGCGAGACGCTCGCGGAGATCGGGTACGTGCACCCGACGCCGGTGCAGCTCGCCGTCTGGGAGCCGGTCACGCGCGGCCGCGACGCGGTCGTGCAGGCGCGCACCGGCACCGGCAAGACGGCGGCCTTCGGGCTCCCGATCGTCGACCACGCGGTGAAGCGCTCGCTCGCCCAGGCGCAGGTGCTCGCGCTGTGCCCGACGCGGGAGCTCGCGCTCCAGGTCTCCGCGGAGGTCGAGCGCCTCGGCAAGCGCAAGGGCATCAAGGTGGTCGCCGTGTACGGCGGCGCGCCGATGCAGCGGCAGATCGACGCGCTCGCCGCGGGCGCGCAGGTCATCGTCGGCACGCCGGGCCGCGTGCTCGACCACCTGCGCCGCGGGACCATCGTCGCCAAGCACATCCGGCTGCTCGTGCTCGACGAGTGCGACGAGATGCTCTCGATGGGCTTCGAGCGCGAGCTCACCGCCATCCTCGCCGAGCTGCCGCCGGAGCGGCAGACGCTGCTGTTCTCGGCGACGCTCCCGCCCGACATCGAGCGCATCGCGCGCAGCAAGCTGCGCTCACCCGAGTTCATCACCCTCTCGGGCGACGCGGTCGGCGCGCTCCAGATCCAGCACTACGTCTACCTCATCACGGGCGACAAGCTGACGTCCCTCGTCCGCATCATCGAGGTCGAGAACCCCGAGAACGCGGTCGTCTTCTGCAACACCAAGGACGAGACCGAGGCGGTCGCCGGGGCGCTGAAGCGCCAGGGCTACGACGCCGACTGGCTGAACGGCGATCTGCCGCAGTCCGACCGCGAGAAGGTGATGAGCGCGACGCGCGAGGGGCGCCTGCGCTTCCTCGTCGCCACCGACGTGGCGGCGCGCGGCATCGACATCTCGCACCTCACGCACGTCATCAACTACGACTTCCCGCAGGACGCCGAGGCGTACGTGCACCGCACCGGCCGCACCGGCCGCGCGGGTCGCACCGGCACGGCGATCGCGCTGATCACGCCGCAGGACGTCGGGCCGCTCTACATCTTGCGGCTGACGTACAAGATCCGCCCGCTCGAGAAGCAGCTGCCCACGGAGGGGGAGCTCAAGACGCGCGCCGAGGCGGACCTCGTCGCGATGCTCGCCGAGGCCTTCCTGTCGAAGGGCACGCACCCCGACGATCTCTCGCTCGCGCGCCGGCTGCTCACGCACGACCAGGCCGAGGCGATCGTGGCGGGCCTCCTGCGCGACCACCTCGGCGCGCGGCCTACGGCGCAAGAGGAGGCGAGCGCCGCGCGGCGCGCCCAGCAGCCGCAGCGCGCGGCGGCGCGCGAGAGCGAGGGGCGCGGCGCGGATCCGTCGACCAGGCCCGAGCCCGGGGCGCGCGGGCGGGCGGCGCGGGACTCGAGCCCCCGAGCGGCCGACTCCGCCGAGCCGCGCTCGCCCGAGCCGCGCTCGCCCGAGACGGAGCGCAGCGAGCGCGAGCGTGAGCTCGCGCGCGAGGGCGAGCGGGACCGCGGGCGCGAGCGCGATCGGCGATCGCTGCGCCTCCGGCGGGACGAGGGGCGGCGGGGCCCTCGCGGCGCGGAAGCGCCTGGGGGAGACGAGCCGCGCCGGCCCGAGGGGGCGCGGGCGCGCGACGACGGCCCTGTCTCGGTCGAGCCGCTCACGCGGCCGGAGCCGCTGATGCGGATCGAGCCGCCGCGGGGCGAGGGCGCGCCGGGCCGCGGCCCGGCGGAGCGCCTGCGCGACCGGCCCGCTGCGACGCTGCTGTCGGCGCGCCGCGGCGCTGGCGCTGGCGCCGCCGGCGCCGCCGGCGCCGCGCCGGGCAGGCCTCAAGGCGGCGCGTCGGGCCAGCCGTTCTCGCGCCACGCCGACTTCACCATGTGGCAGCCGCCCGAGGAGGAGGGCGACGACGAGCCGATCCTCGGCGAGCCTCCGTCTCCGGCGCCCGGCTCGCCGGTGTCGCGCGGCGGCGAACGAGAGCGCGCGAGCGGCGCGGCGCCGTCGGCCCCCGGGGAGGCCGCGGTCGAAGTCGAGAGCGGCGAGGCCGGCGAAGCGCCGCGCGCCGAGCCCTCGCGCGACGAGGCGGACGGCGAGTTCGTCGAGGTCTTCATCAACCTCGGCCGCCGTGACGGCGCGCGCGCGGCCGATTTCCAGCGCGCTCTCATCGAGCGGGCCGGCATGGCGAAGGGTGACATCCGGCGCATCCGGGTGCGCGAGCGCAACGCGTTCGTCAGCGTGCCGAAGGCGGAGCTCGCGCGGGTCGTGGCGACGCTGAACGGCGCGACGATCGCGGGCAAGGAGGCGCGCGCGGAGCAGGCTCGGGAGCGCACGTCAAGCGCCGAAGAGGTGGCGGAGGACGCCTGATCGCGGGGCGCGCGGGTCGTGCGAGTCGTTGCCAAAGCGTCGGCCCGCCGCCACATGGCGGCTGACCGGGCTCCGCGCGGGCGTTTTATACCGTCCCGCGCGGCGCAAGACGCCGCCCGCCGGCGCGGCTCAGGCGCGGATGAGGCGCGAATGAGGCGCGAATGAGGCCCAGATGGCGCGCGGGTCGATGGTGCGCCGGTAGGGGCTCGCGTGCGACGCATCCAGGCGTCGCGCCTCGGCGCGCAACGCGCTAGCCAAGCTCGCCCACTGGTCGTATCACGGAAGGGATGGGGCGCAGTGGAGCGGAGGACATCGACCGGCTTCGACGGGACATCGATCGAGCGCTTGCAGACAAGCTCGATGCGGACAGGGTGCTCCCGCTGCTCGCGCGCCTGGCCCGCGCGACGGCGCCCGGGAGCGAGCCGTGGCTCTACGCGCACCGCCACCTCGCGGAGATGGGCGTGGAGCACGACCCGTGGCGCGCCGCGCTCTTCGCGCGCCGCGTGCTTCAGTTCCACGAGGAGGACGACGGCGCCTGGGCGGTGCTCGGCCTGGCGCAGTCGCTGCTCGGCAACTACCGCTATGCAGCGCGCGCGTACGAGCGCGCGCTGGCCATCGCGCCCGAGAACCCGTGGTACGCGCATAACCTCGGCCACCTCTACGACGTCGCGCTGAACCGCCCGCACGACGCCTTGCCGCTCCTGGCGCAGGCCACCGAGGCGCAGACGGGCGAGGCCGACATCGCCGCGAGCTACGCCCACGCGCTGGCCCGGTGCGGCAAGCTGGTGCTCGCCAAGAAGATCTTGAAGCGCGCCATCCGTCATGGGGCGACCGCCGACCAGATGGCGCTGTGGCGCTGGCTCGACGCCGGCGCCCCGACCACGGGCGAGAGCGGGCCGAGCCCTCAGCGCCCGGCCGATTCGAAGCGCAAGGCCAAGCGACGGCGCGCTCGCGAGCGCCAGAGCCTCGGCGATTGAGCTTGCGCGGCTCGCGAGCTGCTCTGGTCACGCAATCCGCGCTGGTGAAGCAGCGCGCGTCGTAGGGGAGGAATCTCACGTGAGCGCGGGCCCTCTGCATCCGCACATCCGAGGATCGGAAGCACAAGGTGCGCGCCGACCGAGCTCGGCTGCGCTGCGGCGCGGCATAGACGCGGCCGACGTGGACGATCGTGACGTGGGGCACGGGCGCGGTTGTGCGGACACGGGCTACCTCGGCTGGGCGACTGTGGATGCCGTCGCCACAAGCGACACGCACGGCCGACGCGAAGCTTGACGGTGGGTTGTCCGGTTGGCGATAAGCTGTGTTTCTCGACTGGTGCTGGACACGGTCCCCGTTGGGGACAGGGCACCCTGCGAGGAGAAGAAATGAGCGTCACGAGCGTGCAAAGGACGGACAGGACGGCGAAGCGCAACGCGCGCTCCGCGGCCGTCTCGTTTGGCCCGCGCGGCTCATCCTCCCGGCGCGCACGGCTCGATCGGTCCAGCAAGGGGATCCGCTGCGTCGCGCACCGGAGGGACGCGCTGCCTGGCGTCACGCACGGCGCGCGCGGGCTTAGGACGGAGAGTTCGCGATGAGCGAAGAAGCTCTGCGGCTAGAGATTGCGAGGCTCACGGAGCGCATCGCGACGCTCGAGCAGCAGATCGAGGGGCACGAGCGCGCGGCGAAGGAGCAGGCAGCGCAGCTCGATCGGGCGACGCTCGATGCGCGCGAGCGCGGCGAGCAGCTGGCCCGAGCGGACGAGGAGCTGCGGCGACAGGCGGGCATCTTCAAGCTCGTGCTCGACAGCATGGCGGACGGCGTCGCCGTCGTCGACGACAGGGGCGAGCTCCTCATGCGCAACCCGGCCGCGGAGCACATGCTCGGCCGCGCGCCGCTCGACCTCTCCTCGGGGGACGACGAGGGGCCCGGAGACGCCACGCTGTTCTTCCCCGATCGGACGACCCCTTGGCCGGTGTCCGAGCACCCGCTGTCGCGCGCGCTGCGCGGCGAGACGGTGGATCAGATCGAGCTCTTCGCGAGGAGGTCCGCCGAGCAAGACGGCCGGGGCGTCCGCCGATCCAACGGCGTGGCGGCCGGCTCGATGCAGACCCTCGCGCCCACCTCGGGGCCGCAGGGGGACGACGTCGAGCCGCGGTCGGTCCGCGTGCCGTCGGTGTTCGTCGAGCCGCGCATCGAGCACGGCCCGGTGTCCGGCCTGTTCCTGACGGTCAGCGCCAGCCCGATGCGGGGCAAGGACGGGTCGATCTCCGGCGCCGTCGCCGTGTTCCGCGACGCGACCGAGAAGAAGCGCCTCATCGAGGATCTCGAGGCGAAGAACCGCGACCTCGTCGAGAGCGAGAGCGCCAAGAGCGAGCTCGTCGAGCGGCTCCGTTACGCGATCGACGAGATCTCGACGCCCATCCTCGAGCTGTGGGATGACGTCCTCGCGCTGCCGATCATCGGCGTCGTCGACTCGCGCAGGAGCGCCCAGATCATGGAGCGGCTGCTCGACGAGATCGTCCGCCGCCAGTCGCGCTACGTCATCATCGACGTGACCGGCGTCGAGGTGATCGACACGCGGACGGCCGACCATTTCATGAAGCTCATGAAGGCGGTCGAGCTGCTCGGGGCGCGCTGCCGGATCACCGGGGTCAGGCCGGCCGTCGCGCAGACGATGGTGGAGCTCGGCATCAACCTCGGCACCGTGCGCGCCGCGCGCAACCTGAAGCACGCGCTGCGCGAGAGCATGGCGCTCGCCGGCCAGAAGCCGACGCCCGCGTCGCTCATGGGAGGCCGCCGCGGCGCGGCCAAAGACAACGAGAAGCAGACAGGACAGCCGTTCACCCCCGGCGGCCCGCGGGCCGCCTTCGATCCGTCGGGCAGCGGTGCCATGACCACGACACAGCTGCAGCTCAGCGCGAGGAAGGAGACGTCCACTTGATGCAAGCGGGTAGGGTCCCCATCGTGGGCCTCTTCGGGAACTTAATCGTCTCGGTGCAGGGCGGGCTCACCGACGGCCAGGTGGAGCAGCTGCGCGACGACGTGACCGGGTCGATCGAAGCGCGATCGCCCCGCGGCCTCATCGTCGACCTCTCCGGTGTCGAGATTCTCGATAGCTATCTGACCCGCGCCATCCGTGACATCGCGCTCACGGCTCGGCTGATGGGCGTCCGGACGGCGGTGTGCGGCCTGCGCCCCGCGGTCGCGATCGCCCTCGTGGAGATGGATCTCGAGATCCCTGGCGTGGTGACGGCGCTCAACCTGGAGCGCGCAGTCGAGATGCTCGCGCCGTCCGCGGAGGACGACATGGTGCCGCCGGAGCTCACGAACGAGGTGACGCATGAAGATCCCTCCTCGTGACGGACCGCCCTCCAGCGGCGGCGCCACGGGGCCGCCGTCGAGCCGGTCCGGCGGACCGGTATCGACGCGCATGCCAGGCTCGCCGCAGTCGGCGCGCGGCCCTGTGCCGTCGACTCCGCAGATCGTCGGCCGCTCGATCACCGATCAGATCGAGACGGTGCTGGCGCAGTTCCTCTCGCCTGCGGTGAGGAAGAGCGTCATCGACTGCGGGATCCGGCAGGCGAAGGTCGATCCGCTGGTCGCGCGCGAGGGTGATCTCCGTCGCCTCCTCGTCGAGGTCAAGCGCGGGGTGAAGCTGTTCGTCCGCGACCAGGCGCAGCTCGATCGGTGCATCTCCGAGCTCGGGGAGCTCGATCACGCCGCCCCTGCGCCGCGCGAGATCACCATCGATGTGCGCAACGAGGAGGACGTGCTGCGCGCGCGGTCTGCCGGCCGCGAGCTCTGCATCGAGCACCTCGTCAGCGACGTCCTGCAGACGAAGATCGTCACCGCGATCTCCGAGCTCGGGCGCAACATCGTCAGGTACGCGGGCAGCGGCCAGGTCGTCGTCCGCTCGCTCACCTCGCCGATGCGCGCGATCGAGATCGTCGCGCAGGACAACGGGCCTGGGATCACGAACCTGCCGGAGATCCTGAGCGGCAAGTACCGCTCGCGCCACGGCATGGGCGCGGGCCTCCGCGGCACGAAGGCGCTCATGGACGCGTTCGACGTCAAGACGGCGCCTGGCGCGGGGACGACCGTGACCGTCAGGAAGTACCTCGGATGACTGTAGCTATCGGGACCGCGTGCTGCGTCGCGGCCGGCGAGGAGGTTGCCGGCGACGAGGTGGTCGTGGTCCGACGGTCCCCCTGGGTGCTGATCGGCCTCGCCGATGGGCTCGGTCACGGCCCCCACGCCGCGCAAGCGGCCTCCGCGTTCTGTCGCTACGTCGAGGAGCACGCATCGATGCCGATCGAGGATCTCTTGACCGGAGCCGGGGAGCAGCTCGCGTCGACGCGCGGGGCGGCGGCTGCGCTCCTGCGCATCGACGAGAGCGTGGGTGAGCTCGAGTTCTCGGGCGTCGGCAACATCGCGATGAAGGCGATCACGCGGACGGCCATGCCGAGCTTCTGCTCGGCCGGCATCCTCGGGCGGCGCGTGCGGCGGCTCCGCAGCTTTCGCTTCCCCATATCGCCCGGCGACGTCGTCCTGCTTCACTCCGACGGGATCGCCAGCGCCTTCGATCTCGGGGCGTTCCGCGACCTCGATCCCGAGGAGATGGCGCGCCGGATCGTCGACGCCCACAAGAAGTCGTTCGACGACGCGACGTGCGTCGTCGCCGTGGTCCGCGACAGGGGCGCGGCGTGACGCAGAGGTCCCCGCCCGCGTTCAGCATTCCCGTCACGCGCGAGGAGGATCGCTTCGCCTGCGCGGCCGAGGGCGCGCACATCGCGCGCTGGGCGGGGCTCTCGGAGCGCGCCCAGCACGAGCTCGCGATCGCGATCGCCGAGCTCGTGTCGAACGCGGTGCGCCACGGCGGCGGCGGGAGCATCAGCATCCGCGCGATCCGAGACGACACGCAGGCGGGGAGCGGTCGGTGGGGCGTCGAGGTGATCGTGCGCGACTCCGGCCCCGGCCTGGACCCGAAGCTGGCGCTGATCGAGGAGGTCGGGCCGAAGAGCGATCGCGGCCCTTCCTCGTCGAACTCCGCGCGTCTGACGCCGAGGATGCCCGGTCAGGGGCTCGGCGTCGGGCTCGGCGCCGTGTACCGGCTGATGAGCTCCGTCATCATCCGCTCGTCACCCGGGATCAGCACCGAGGTGATCGCCGTCAAGTGGAAGTGAGCGGCGCCTCGCAGGCGGCGCCGGTCGCCGTGGAGCGGCGCGGGAGAGCGCCCGCGGCCGAGCCGTGAAGCGGCGCGGGAGAGCGCCCGCGTCCGATCAGTTGAGCTCTTTCTCGGTCCGCTCGTTCTGCTCGGCTTCGAGGAACGTCGCGGTGATCTCGCGCTCCAGCGCCAGGTTGATCTCGCGCTCCAGCGCCTCGATGCTGCCCGCGAGGCGCGCGACGTTGAGGGCGTAGACGAAGACCCGCGCGCACGGGTGGACGTCGGCGCTGCCGCGGAGGCCCCGCTCGCGCTCGTCGGCGTTGAGGCCGTCCAGGAGGACCAGCGCGCGCGGGTCGACGCCTTCGGCCACGAGCTCCATCCCGGGCACGTCGGAGATGTAGAGCTCCGCTCCCTCGACGTAGCGCCGGAGCACGGGGTTGAGCGCGGCGACCGTCTTCTGTGCCAGCGTCACGAAGCCGTCGCGGCTCGGCGCCCAGGGGGGCATGCCGAGCTCGACGTCGAGCTCGCGCGAGCGCAGGAAGGCCTGCGTCGCGCCGCGGACATCGCCCCGCTCGTCGCGGATGAGGCCGAGGTAGTAATGGGCCTCGGCGTGCCGCGGATCCTTGAGCGCCGCCTCCTCGATGAGCGTGGCGGCCTTGTCCGCCTGGCCGATCTCGTAGAAGGCGCGGCCCACGAGGAAGGTGTGGTTCGGGTTGTCGTAGGGGCCCTCGGGGATCTTCGCCGCGACCTGGGCCGCCTCGTCGAGATCGCCCTTGCCGAGGAGCGCGTCGAACTTCAAGAGGAGCGCGTCGATGATCTCCTCGTCGACCTCGGCCAAATCCAGCGCCTGGTCGCACATCTCGATCGCCTGATCGAAATCGCCGAGCGGGTGGATGTACACCTCGGCGGCGTTGAGCATCGCCTCCAGGTAGGTGTCGTCGAGGGCGATCGCCTGGCGGTACGCCTCGATGGCCTCCTCGCCCTCACCCTCGAGGGCGGCGACGAAGCCGAGCAGGTTGTGAGCCTCCGGCGAGTTCGGATCGAGCTCGAGCGCCCGCCGGGCCGACGCCTCTGCTCCGCGCGTGTCCCCGCGCTGGACGAGATCCCACCCGCGGTCGAGGTGCGCCGAGAACTGGTCCATGGCGGCTCCACAAGTGTGCGAAGGGGAGCCCCGAGTCAAGAGGGAGCCCCCTTAAAGCGACCGTTCAAGCTGTTCCGAGCATGACCCGCCCGGATTTCCGGCAGCTGGCGGAGGCAGGGCGGCAGGCGGGCGGGCTCGACGCGACCGGGAGAGGCGAGGCCCAGCGCAGGCGCGCGCTCGTCCCCATGCATCCCCATGCATCGTCGAGCGCCCGGTCAGGCCGCTCGTCCGCTCCGCGCGCGGCCCGCTCCGTGGGGCCGTACACGGCCTCGCGCCCTCGTCTGCGGCCGCTCCGCGTGCGGCCGCTCACTCGTGGATGGATACGAGCGTGCCGCGGTTCTCCGGGGTGGCCCAGACCCCGTGCCAGCCGCGCGGGAGCCTGGGCTCGCTCCAGAAGAAGACCTTCTTCGCGTCGAGCGGCGAGAGGTTCACGCAGCCGTGGCTCATCTCGCGGCCGAAGTTCCCGTGCCAGAAGGCGCCGTGGAGTGCGTACGAGCCGTCGTAGTACGCGACGAACGGCACGTCCTCGATGCTGTACGGCAGATCGCCCGCGACCGTGCCGTCGCCGTCCATCGTGGTCGCGATGTGCTTCTCGCGGATGCGGAACACCCCCGTGTGCGTCGGGTGGTCCTTCTTCTTGTCCTTCGAGCGCCTCCCCGGCGAGACGAGCGCCGCGAAGATGGGCTTGTCGCCCTCGACCGCGACCAGCGTCTTGCGCGTCAGGTTCACGTCGAGCCACTTCTCGCCCGGCGCGAGATCCGGCGGCGGGGCGCCGAGATCTGTGTACGTGCCGTCGGCGCCCTTCATCCACCAGCCCTCGGTGGTCTTCCGGTAGACCGTCGACTTGTGGGTGTGGCTCTCGCCCGTGAGGCCGAACGCCGCGAAGCGCTCGAGCGAGCCGGCGACGGAGACGGACTTCTTCTCGGCGTCGAACTGGTACTTGCTCGCCGACTTCGCGAGGATGAAGCCGACCGACTTCGCGCCCTCGGGGAAATCGATGCCCTGCGAGGCCGGCGGCTTGATGATGTACATGCGGTCGCTCGGCGCGACGAGGCCCGCGGTCGTCTTGTACCAGCTGCGGCCGTTCCAGCCGAAGGTCTTGTCGACCGCGACGAAGAAGCCCTTGACCATCCGCTTCGCGACCGTCGAGTCGGCGTCCTTGTCGAGATCGGCGAGCGTGACGTTGAGCGGCCTGCCCTTGTCGTCGACGTTCTCCCACCAGGGCTTCTCGGGCTCCTCCTCGGCCGGCGCCGGAGCGATGCCGAGCGACGCGGCCGCGGCGACGGCCGCCGCCTTGTCCTCGACCGCTGCCGGATCCGCGGCGACCGCGGCCACCGGCGCGGGGTTCGCGGCCGCCTCGGCGCGAGCGGCGGCCGCCGCGGCGACCTCCTTCTCGGTCTCCTCGTAGAGCGCCTCGGCGCGCTGCTTCTCCTCTTCCTTCCTCTTGCGCTTCGCGGAATCGAGGTACGGCTCGTAGCGCGTCATCTCGTCCTTCGAGGGGACCGAGCGGTAGAGCGGCGTGCCGTGCGTCGTGTTGAACGCGTACTTGTACGGGAGGACGTCGTCGAGGTTCGGCGGCGTGATGCCGAGGCGGACCTGCGGGTTCGACAGGTCCGTCGTGGCCGACCTCCCGCAGACGTAGCCGCCGTCGAGGAGGCGGTACCAGCCCTTGGCGCAGCTCCCGCCCTTGATCGGCTTCGGATCGACCGGCACCTTGCCGCCGAGCCGGATGTACCCGAGCCGCTGCTTGCTGAACTCCATCGTCGGATAGACCGCAGCCTGCGGCACGATCGAGCCGAGCAGCGGCCCCGTGTAGGGCTTGTCGGGCGCGGGCGGCTCCGGCGTCTCGGTGGGCGCGGCGGTCGCGGTCTCCTTGGGAGCCTCGGCGGACGCGGCGACGCGCGCGGAGGACGTGGGCGCGGGGCGGGGGAGGGACGTCGTCCGTTGAGGCGGCGCGTTGCCTTCGGTGGAGGGGCCGGGAGGGGCCTCACCCTGGCAGCCGCTCGCCCACGCCGCGGTGCCGGCGAAGGCCGCCGCGGCGATGAACCCGAGCGCGCTCGAGGCGATCGAGGTGCGCACGACGCCGCCCCCGGAGCGTCCGGCGCCCGGCGCAGGTTGCGGGTTCCGCAGGTCGTCGGTGCGGACATTGCCGCTGCCGTGCGATCGAGCGGGGTCCTTCTGCCCGCGGGGGCCGGGCGCCTGAGAGCGGTTCATCGCATCCACAGCGTTGGGCGAGGACCGGCCTTCCCGATCCTCGCGGTCTGATGATCGACCCGTAGGGTCGGGTCGGCTCGGCGGTCTTAGTACCTGGTCGCTCACGTGTCGATCCACTTCTCTGCGGAGCGCGCGCCCCTCAAGCTCGCGACAGCGGACGCCGGGGCAGGCGACATCGCATGATCATCGCCCGAGCGAACGACGTGCCACGCGGCCGCGACGCGCGGTGTGGCCGCGCTCCGGGCCTCGGATGCCGTTCGGACGGCTGCTGCTAGGGTACCGCCGTGGCGGAACGGACCCCGGGGCGTGGCTTGAACAACACGACGGAGGCCCAGCGCGTGGGCCGTGGCACCGGGGTTGTCCCGCTCGTTCGCGCCGCATCGAGGCGCGCGCTCATCACCGCGGCCTTCGTCGCTGCGCTCCTGCACCTGCCCCTGTTCCCGACCCCGCTGTTCGCGTGGCTCGACGCCATGTTCGCGCTCCGGGGCGAGCTGGCCGACTACGACGCCGGCGAGACGATCGTGCCGATCGATCTCGACCTCCTCGCGGACGACCCCAGCGCGGTCGCGGCGGCGCCCTCCGCGAGCGGCGGCGAGGCGGCGCCTTCCGGAGCGGGCGCAGCGGCGCCCGCGACGCCGCCGCCCGCGACGCCGCCCGCCGCGTCGGCGAGCGCCGCGCCGGAGGCGCCCGACGCGGGCGCGCCCGAAAGACCGCGCCGCAGGCCGCCGGGCGACGCGGGCCCGGACGCGTCAGGCGACGGGGGCACGGAGGACGACGGCGACCACCCGGACATCCGCACCCCGCTGAGCGCCGCGGGCGCGCCGGGCAAGCTCGCGTCGAAGGACCCGAACGTCCAGGTGCTCATCGCCGGCGACCGGCTCCGCAACCACGAGCTCGGCGCGTGGTTCGGCCGGATCCTGACGACCATCCCCCAGTGGCAGTCCTTCTTCAGCGACACCGCCGTCGACCCGATCCGGGACATCGACCACCTCCTCATCGCTGGGCCGCAGCTCCGCGACTCCAGCAAGGTCGTCGCCGTCATGGACTACCGCGCGCCCGAGGAGACGATGCGCGCGGCGGTCGACGTCATCGTGCAACGCTCGAACGGCGCGTGGATCGAAGACGCCCCCGTCCCCGCCGCCCGGGCCACCGCCGACCGCAGCAAGCGCATCTTCGCGATGGTCCCGAACCGGCGGCTCCTCGTGGTCCTTCCCGCTGCTGAAGAAGATCAGCTGTCCAAGTTGAAGTCCATGAAAGGCTTCAACAAATCTTCGGCCGCGGGCATCGTCATCTCGATGCTCACGCCGGCGAACGCCTTCCGTGGCGTCCACGCGGTCCCGCGCAGCCTGGCGTGGATGCGGCTCACGGTCACGCCGACCAAGGACGGGGGCGCGGACCTCGCCCTCACGGCGGGCGACGCAACCCCTGAAGATGCGCTGGCTCACGCGCAAGAGCTCACGAAGACCTTGAATGCGCTCCGGACCATCGACCTCGGGATCACGAGGATCGACGTGGTGGATGAGATCGCCTTCAGCACCGACGGGAAGGTCATCTGGTCGAAGCTCCACGTCACGAACCGGCAGCTCAAGCTGATCATGGGCTTCGTGGAGAAGGCGCTCGTGGAGCAGGGCGGCGCGCGGAAGCCGTAGCGCGCGGGTCCGGGGCGGGGCGGGGGCGGGCGCGCCGGGGGGCGGAGCGCCACCCGGGCCGCGCGGAACACTAGCCAAAGCGGCGGCGTTCAGTTAATCCGACCAGCCCGCGCCGATGACGCCCGAACACTCTCCTTACGCCGTGCTCGATGAGCTTGCCGGACACCCTCACGGCGACGACCTCGCGCGGGTCGTCCACACGGCGGCCTTTGCCGCCGCGGACGAGCGGCGGACGACCCTGGAGGGCGGGCTCGCGGAGCTCGTCGACCGGGCGGGCCTGTCGGTCGCCGACGCCGAGACCCGGTTCGGCAACGTGGTCCGGGCGCTCGAGCGCGGCACGAGCGAGGGCGCGGGGAGCGCGACCCGGGTGCTCCTGGCCACGCTCCTCGCGCGCGGGGTCGCGCTCTCGCCGCCCGACGGGCCGGAGGCGGAGGGGCGCGTCGCCGAGGCGCTCGTCTGGCTGGCGACGTACACGTCCGTCGACGCGCTGACCGCCCTGGATGCCGCGCTGGGCGAGCGCGCCGCGGGCCTCTGGCGCTCGATCGCCGCGCTGGTACGGCGCGCCGACCAGGGCGCGCTGCCGCTGCTCGGCCGGGCGGGCGCGATCATCGCCGCGGCGGCGCTGCGGGGGAGCACCTCGCCCGATGCGCGCGCCGAGGCTGCGGCGCTCGTGGACGAGGTGCGCGATCCGATCGTGCGCTCGCTGCTGCGCGACGCGCTGTCCGCCGTCAGGCGGCCGAGCCGCGCGCCGAGCGCCAGCGGGGCCGCGCAGGAGGGCGCCGGGGCGGCTGGGGGCGAGCGGTGGGCGCCGGAGCACGACGGCGGGGCGCCGGGGCGGCTCGCGGGCGAGCTGTCGTCGCCGCCGCGCGGGCCGGTGGCGCTCGTGCTGCTGGCGGCGACCGGCATCCTGCTCGTGATGCACGTCCTCCAGCTCGCCGGGCGCTTCCTCCTGCGGTACCGCCGGCCCGCCGCGCTGGAGATCAGCTCGAAGGGCGTGACCGTGCGGAGCCGGACCGAGCTGTTCGGCCGGACGCTGCGGGAGCGGGAGACGTACATCCCGGTCGAGGCGCTCCTCCGCGCGACGCGCGAGGTGCGCTACCCGCGGCTCGCCCTCTACGCGGGGCTCGTGGCGCTGGGGCTGGGGACGTACCTCGGCGTGTCGCTGCTCGTCGACGGCGCGCGCGCGGGCTCGCCGGAGCTGCTCGGCATGGGCGCGCTCGTCTTCGCCTTCGGCGCGGCGCTCGACTTCGGGCTGTCCCACCTGGAGACGGCGACCCGCGGCCGCTGCCGCGTGGTGCTCGTCCCACGCAAGGGCCCCGGCGTCGCGCTCGCGGGGATCGAGCGCGACGCCGCGGATCTCGCGCTGGGCAAGCTGCCGCGCGCCTGAAACTTGGCCAGATCGCGCCGCCCCCGCTAGGCCGATCGGGCGAGGTGATGGCGATGCGCTCGAAGACCGAAGCGATGGCGGGGCTCAGGCGGATGCTGCACGACATGCTGACCGCGCGGGAAGGCGGGGAGAGCGCTCCCCGCCTGGCGCGGGTGAAGGGCTGCGTGGACGGCGCGATGCGCGCGCTGCTCGAGAGCGGGCAGGCGACCCGGCAAGAGCTCCTCGAGCTCGTGGCCGCGGAGCGCGCGCGCGTGAGCGGCCCGGCGACGGCGGAGATCCGCGCGGTGTCCCTGAGCGCCTGACGGCGCTGCGGCGCCGATCACGGCTGCGGGCAGCTCGTGTTGCTGGCGAAATCCCAGCACGCGCCGCTCACCCCGTCCGTGCCGGCGCGGTCGTCGAGGCCGCCGGCCCCGGGGGAGCCGCCCTTGCCAGCCGTACCTGCTGTGAACGGCACCTCGGAGGCCGCGGCGATCGGCGTGACCTTGTAGGCGATGCCCACCGCGTGGCCGCCTCGGCCTCCGCCGCCCGCCCCGCCATCGCCGCCTGCCCCGCCATTGCCTCCCATGCAACCCGGAAGCGAGCCGGACACCGCGACACGGGCCCCTCCCTTGCCCCCGGTGCCGCCCTCGCCTCCGGGGCTTCCGCCTCCGCCCTCGCCTCCATTGCCCGCCTTGCCGACGGCGATGGTCACGTCGATCAGCGCCAGCTGGGTCCCCAGGCTGAGGATCCCGACGCTCGACCCGCCGGCCTTGCCGCCGCCGCCACCCTTTCCGCCGCAGCCGCCGGCCCCGCCGCCACCGCCGCTGGCGCCGACGCCGTCGATGCGGCCGCCACCGCCGGACATGCAGAAACGTCCTGCTTTCGCGCCACCGCCGCCACCGCCGCCTTGACCGCGCGACCCGCTGATGCCCGCGCCGCCGTCACCTCCGGTGATGGTCGCCAGCGTCAGCGTGGTGCTGACGCCCGCCGTGCCAGGTTCGCCGGCGGCGCCCCTTGCGCCGTTCGCACCGCCCCGGCACTCGGTCGTCTCTCCCGTCTCTCCCGTCTGTCCGTGTCCGATGCCGCCGAGGCCGAGCTCGGTCGGAGAGGCCGCCGGAGGCGTGCCGTCGCCACCGTTCTGCCCGCGCCCCTCATCTTCAGTGGGCTGTCCGCCCTCGCCGCCGACGCCGCCGCTCGTTTCACCGTCCTCGCACGTCGTCACGCCCGGCTGTCCGCTGTAGACCGCCACGAGGCACGCGCTCGAGACCTCCTCCAGCGCGTTCGCGCCACCCTGCGCGACCGGCGGCGTCTCGCCGTTCGCGCCGTCCATCCCGCTGCCTGCGATCACGTCGACGTCCGTCAGCGCGGCCTCGACGTTCGCGACCGCCACGCCGATCGACGACCCGCCCGGCACCGTCGCGCTGGCCGCGCTGATCGTGAAGCTCCGCACCTGTGTCCCGCCCGCGCTGTCCGTCAGCGTGAGCGCCACCTTGTTCGCGGGCCCCGCGATCGCGCTCCGCGCCGCCTGGCTCCACGTCCAGTCTGCGTCGCAGTCGAAGCCGCCGATCACCTCGACGGCCGCATTGATCGTGACGCTCTCCTCGAACGCTCTGCTCGCGCATGCCAGCACCCGCTTGCCGTTCGCGTTCGCGATCGCCTCCGAGAGCGACGCGTACGGCTGCGCCTTCGTCCCGTCTCCTCCGGACTCCGCGCTCGCGCTCGCGAACACCGCGCACCGGTCCACCACCGTGCTCGCATCCTGGGTCGGGTCCGGCTCGCACGTGGGGGCGGGGTCGCTGCCGCCGCCCGTCGTTTCGGAGGGGCAGTACCTCGGGTCTTCCTTGCAATCCTCGGCGTAGGACAGCGGCCAGCACCCGGCGAGGTGCAGCGCCACGACGGCCGACGCGGCGGGGAACAGCCACAGAGAGAGCGGGATGCCGATCCGCCGCCGGCGCGCGGCGCGCCGTGCGGGCGCGCCGGCCTCGTCCTGCGCTCCACCGGCCGGCGGAGGGGATGCGTTGCTCACCGCCTTGCTGCTCGTTCGTTCCGTCGCTCTCATCGTCCTAAGCCTTTCCTGTGACGCTCCGCTCTGCCTGCTGATCCTCGCAGAAGACGCACCCGCGCCCTGGTCGCGCCGAGCCGAGAGCATACCCAGTCGCAGGATCGCCTGCTCGACGGCGATCCGTCGGCCGGGCGCTCCACGGGAGACGCCGCGCACGGCGCCCCCGTCGTCCCGCGGCCCGGGGGCTCGCCCTCCGGCGCGCCCTTCAGGGAGCGACGAGCGCCACGTCCCCCTTCGTGGTCCGTCCGCCGACGCGCCACCAGTTCGCGATGAGCAGCTGCCCATCCACCTCCACGATCCGCGAGAAGGCGCCGGCGAACCCCTCCTGCTCGATCGCCTGGACGAGCCAGCTGTGGCCGTCGCCGCTCTTCGTCCCGATCGCGAGCCGCAGGGTCCCGCTCGTCGCGTCCTGGTAGCTGATGCGCACCTCACCGGCCGCCGTCACGAACACGTTCGCGTCGTCGCCGATGAGGTGCTGCCCGTCCTCGAAGGGGACGCCCTCGATCCCGAGCCCGTCGTCCGCCACCTCGGACGGCTCGACCTCCGTGCCGCCCTTCACCCGCGCGTAGCGCAGCCCCTCGGAGCGGCCGTCCGCGTAGGCGAGGTGCCAGTCCCCCGCGCGATCGATGAACAGCGACGTCCCCATGCCCACGTCGCCCGTGTCCGTCCCGTCCGGCGCCGCGCCGTCCACGATGCGGGTCTCCCACGCCCCCATCGACTTCGACGCGATCACCACGTCGCCGTGGATGCGATCGTAGAACGCAAGGCCGAACCCGCCCGCGGCGTCGGGCGCCATCGCGATGTAGTCGCCGATCGCCTCGGGGTACGTCTCCAGCCGGCTGCCGTCGGAGATCCCGGCGCACACCGGCGAGCCGCCGTCGTCGATGCACGCCTGCCCGGAGGCGCACCCCGGCTCGCAGTCGCCGCCCGCGAGCGGCGTCACGCAGCGCCCCGTGGTCCGGATGCACTTGGCCCCGGCGCCGCAGAGGAACGCGCGGCACGGCGTCGCCTCGTCCTTCGCCGCGTCCTCGAACCGCCATTCGCCCTCCCCGGGCGTGGCGCTCTCGCCGGTCGCGATCCGGACGCTCGACGTGACCGCGCCGTCCTCGCCCGGCTCCATCGCGAGGTAGGCGATGACGGGCAGCTCCTTCACGAAGAGCAGCTTCGCGTAGCGGCCGATGTCGCTGCTCGGCCCCTGCTGCACGAAGCTCACCGCCCACGTGTCGCCCTGCCGCTGCGCGAACTTGAGCGCGCGGTTCGTGCGGTCGTAGTAGGCCACCGCCGGCTCGCCGCCCGGACCCACCGCGATGGAGGTCCAGAGGCCGACGTCGTCGCCAGGGTCGGTCTGACCCCCTCGGAACCCGCTCACGTCGAACTTGGCCGGGTCGACCGGCGGCTCGGCGGGCACGCCGTCGATCGCTTCCCACGCGACCGCCTCGCCGTCCCACGCGCCGACCACGAGGTCGCCCCACTGGAACGCGTTCTGCCAGTCGGCCTCCGCGTAGCCGGCGACCCAGACCGTGCGCTTGTCGGGGGCGACCGCGACCGACGTGTACGCCCCGATGAGCCCGTGCTCCAGCGCGATGCAGTCGGGCGCGACGCACCGCGCTTCCACCTCCGGCTCTTCGCTGCACGAGCATCCGGCGTGCGAGCCGAGGAGCGCGACGACGGCGACCCCGGTCAGCGCGCCCTTCACGCCGCGCGCGCCTCGACGCGCGGCGAGGCGCGGCGACGATCCCCGGGCGCCGCCGCGCCGCGCGAGCCGCAAGGCCGCCGCCGCCGCGACCGCGAGGGCGAGCCAGCGGCCGCCCGACGGCCCCTCGCCGGCGCCGCCAGCCACGACGCAGCCGCAGCCGGCCGACGGGTCGACGGGGAACCGGCCGCGGAGGATCGCCTGCCGCGCCGTGCCGAGGTTCCCCTCCTCGTCCACGGCCTCGACCTCGATGTCGACCGCGTCGCCGACGTCCACCGAGGTCGTCTCCGCCGCCGTCGACCAGGGCGACCACGCGCCGTCGTCGAGCCGCACGCGCACCTTCGCGCGCGCGGCGTCCGAGACCCGGTCGCGCACCTCGAGCGGCGCCCGGCCGTCCACCGCGGCGCCGACCGAGATGACCGGCGGATCGACGTCGACAACCATCTCCACCGTCGCCGGCGTGGGGTCGAGCGACAGGGGGGCGCCCGCGATCCGCGATCGCACCGAGATCACGTGGCGCCCCGGGAGCCGCAGCCAGTCGTCGCGCAGGTCGACGATGCGCTCGCGCGTGAACGGGCGCCACGCGCCGCTGTCGATGCGGTACGAATACTCGACGGCCCGCGTGCCGTCGTCGAGCGGCGAGCTCATGACGAGCCGCGCCGTCGGCCCGTTGTCGCGGGTCATCGTCGGCAGGCGGAGCCCCTCGGCGCGCACCTCCTTGCGGCTGAGCTCGGCCTGCGTGTCGCTCTTCAGCGAGCGCTGCTGCGCCGTCGTGCCGAACGCCGCGAAGATCCCGAGGTAGTTGTCCTCCCCCTTCGTGAGCTTCCGCAGCCCGGGGGAGCCCGCGCCCTCGGCCGACTCCGGGAGGATCAGCGAGAGCCCGAGCGCCGACAGCGGCCCGTCGAGATCGATCGCCGGGATGCCGCCGCCGATCAGCTGCCCGAGCTGACCGCTGAGGAGTCCTCCCAGCGCGTCCGCGATGGACTCGGGGTTCTCCCGGAGCAGCTCGTGGTTCGTCACCTCGCCGTTCTCGACCTTGAGCGCCGCGATCACCGGGGTGAGCCCCTCGGGGGTGACCGCGAGGTTCATGGGTACATCGACGTCGAACGTCGCCGTCATGAACCGGATGAACCTGTCGAGCGACCAGACGTAGAAATCGAAGCTCGCCCGCTCCAGCTGGATACGGATCAGCGGGTCGTCGCTCCCGTTCGTGCCGTGACCGAAGGTGACCCGAGGCGGCGCCTGCGGGCGGATGACGACCGCGACCTGCTGCGACTCGCGCTGCAGCGTGAGATCCTTTGCGGAAGGGGCCAGCAGACCCAGCGTGCCGGAGTTGAGGAGAGGCACCGTCTCCGTGGAGATCCCGAGACAGAGCAGGCCGCTATTGTAGAGACCGTTCATGGCATAATTCACGAAGCGCTCGGAGATCGCGAGACCGACGTGGGGGCCGGGAAGGTCGGCTGGCCAGTCGGAGACCGTGTTGGCGACGAGCTCATCGGGGATCGGGATGCCCGCCGGGAGCGCCATGTTCGACAGCGGCACACATTTCGATGTCGGCACCGGCTCGGCGCCACCGTAAAGGCCGAGGGTGAGCCCGTTGTCGACGGGGTTGAGGTCGCCCCACGCGAGATCGGAGCCGTCGTCTCGCTCGCTCGTGCCGCCGCCGGCGAGCAGGAGGTCGAACCCGCCCTGCGTGCCGGGGGAGATGCTCGCGAGCAGCCGGCCGAGATCGATGTGGCCCTCGACGCCGAGCAGCATCGAGGCGCACTCGTCGCTCGCGTGCGTGCCGTAGCGGCAGACGCCGCCGATGTCGTTCGTGCCGTCGGGGCAGGCCGGGTCCTGCGTCGGATCCGCCTTCTGACAGAGCTGCTGGTCGAGCTGGGCCTTCAGCGCCTTGGACATGGATCCCATGAAGCTCGTGATGATCGGCTTCACGAAATCCAGCGCATCGCCGACCCACGTGCCTCCGCAGTCGAGGTGCAGGCTCGACACGAGCTGGTCCTCGTCGATCGAGAGCCGGGCGACCTTGACGCGCGAGTAGCCCTGCCGCGAGTGCTGTGGATTGACGTCGATTTCGATCGAGAGCTCGATCTCGACATCGATGTTCGTGAAGGTCTGCTCCTCGGGCGGGCAGACGTCGTTGCCGTTGAGGGTGACGTACTGGGTGCTTTCGCCCAGGAGGCCGCCGTCCAGGAAGATGGGCAGGCTCTGCAGGCGCACCGGCAGAGGCCCCCGGACGATCAGGTTGTGCGGCGTCTTGGGCTGGATTTGCAGCGCCGCGCGCCCCGCGTCGATCTCGGCCACGCACCTCGGGGGAGTCGCTGAAGGATCGGCCCCGTCCGGGCAGAGCGTGTAATCGATGGCCCCGAGGGCAACGGAGCCCGAGGACCTGGGGACGGAGAACGTGATCGCGCCGCTCTCTCCACCCCCGAGCAGCGCGCGCCCGAGGACACCCAGGTTCTGCTCGAGGAACTGGACGCCCGACTGCGTGAGCCGCGCCGAGCCGGCGTTCTCGATGCGGTCCGCGGGCTTGAAGCCGGCGGGGAGGGGGGTCATTCCACAGCCGGCGCACCCGCCGCCGGAAGCGGCACACCCGGCGATGACAAGGAGAACAAGGATGGCGGAGAAATGCTTGATGAGGCGGGGCATAAGGAACCCTCCGGGGAGCACGACCCGCAGCGCTGGGCTCGCTGGGCGCGGGCTTCAGGACGCCACGGCAAATCGTACGCTCCCCGGAGAGCCGCCCGCAAGCGCTACGGCGGACAGAGACCGGTAATCTTGACGGCGCTCGCGGCATACTCGCCGCCAAGCGTATAGGCGTCGGCGCAGTCGTCCGTCGCGGCTGAGTTCGTCGCGCTGCACCAGTCGCCCTTCAGCACGATCTTGTCGCTCGCGTCGCGCTTGCAGGTATTGGGCGTCTCACCGGTGCCGTATTCTCCGATATCGCCCGAGAGCACGACACAGAGGCTCTGCTCGATCCCGGGGATGATCACCCGGTCGACCTCCTCCAGCGTGATGAACGCGGTGAGCTTGCCGCCGTTGATGAACGCAGGGGGATCGCCGTCCGGGCCGGGGAGGCAGGCGTCCATCGGGTCGAGCCCCTCGCGGTTGTACCGTCCAATGCAGTTGTTGTCCGTCGACAGCTTCGCGTCGGTGAGCTGCACCTGGTGCAGGGGCAGGACGATCGGCTCGGTGGCCGTGTCTCCCGCGCCCGTGTCCAGGAAGATCGGGACGTTCAGGATGTCGGCCGCGCCGCTCCATGCGCCGTCGGTCAGGGGGGCGTCGAGCTCCTTGGGCGCGATCTCGAACTCGCCGGCGGTCATGTTGGCGAAGCAGTAGCCCGCGAGCGGGTCGTTCGTGGGCATCGCGCCGCCGGTGCGCAGCTTGCCGGTCGCCGTGTCGAACTCGAGCAACCAGGAGAATGTCCCGGTGCCATTCAAGTTGCACACGGGCAGCTTCATCGTCAGCCCCTGGGCGACGAGGTTGGCGATATAGCCGTGCGCGAGCACGTCGGGCTTCGTGACCGTCAGCTGCGCCATCCGCAGACCGAACTTTGTCGAGCCCTGATCGTCGTGGACGGCAATACACTCCGAAGCGACAGCCGTGCAGGTCGGGTGCGTCGGCGAGCAGTCGCGGGGAGCCCCGCCGCCGGTCCCCGCTGTTGAGCTCGAGGTCGTCTCTCCGGCGTCGTCGCCCCCGCACCCCGCTGCCGTCGCCGCGCCGATCAGCGCGGACAGACCTAGTACGCAAAAACCCATCAGAAACCGCATCTCTTGCCTCCTCTGGTATTGCAAGGTGCGGAGTATAGGCGTCGGCAATGCGATGACCACGCGATCGCGGTGACGCCGCACCGCGTCGCCATCGCCACACTCACGTACTACTTGGGGAGGCGCGCGACGCCTGGCGGTGCGCGGCGTGACGCCTAGCGGCGCTCGTAGCGGTCGCCGAGCCGAGCGCCGACGGGGAGCGCGCGCAGCAGGCGAATCATTGTCCACACCGTGCCAGCCAGCTTGCGCAGCTTCGAGGTGCCGACGCGCTCGTTGTACTCGATGGGCATCTCCACCACACGATAGCCGCACTTTGCCGGGAAGAGCAGCGTGTCGATGGGCAACGCGTCGCCCTCGCCGTCGAAATCGAACGCGCGAATCACCGAGCAGCGGTAGGCGCGCATGCCGCTGTGGACGTCCGACGTAGGGATGCCGTGCATCGCGTGCGTCATGGCGGCAAAGGCGCGGTTGGCGATGTAGTTCGGGACCGGCATGGCCGCGGGCCTCGCGCGGGTGCGCGCGCAGTTCACCACGTCGGCGCCCTCCTCCTCGATGAGGCGCCTGAGCTCGGGGATGTTCTCGGCCGGATAGGTGAAGTCGCAATCCAGGTAGATGAGCAGGTCGCTCCGGGCGGCGGCGCTGTACATGAGGAGCTCCATGGCCGGGCCGTGGCCGCGGGGCGGCACCTGCCGGAGCACGCGCGCCCCGAGCCGGGCCGCGATCTCTGGCGTCTTGTCCCTCGTGGAGCTGTCGACGCAGAGGATCTCTGCGTCGGGCGCGGCCTTCCTGATCTCGCCGATCATGGCGCCGACGCTCTCCTCTTCATCCATCGTGAGCATGCCGACCGTGAGCCGCATCCGGCGGGGGCGCGGCGGCTTCCTGGCGACGATCACGTGCTGGAACGCGAGGAGGCCGGGCGCGCGGTCGGCGACGACGTCTTCCAGCGGGCGGACGAACGCGTGATACGCCTTGTAGGGGAGCGAGCCCCCGAGATCGGTGGGGTCGTCGCCCGCGCCGAGGCCGCGGAGGATGAGCCCCTTGGCGGCGCGGACGAGCATCGGGTTCTGCTCGACGCGGAGCACCTCGAGCCCGGCGCGCTCGACGAGCCGGACGGCCGACGCGCGCGTGAAGAAGCGCAGGTGCGCGTCGTCCAGGATGCCGCTCGGCTCGTAGTCGAACCGCCCGGCGAGCAGGCCGAGGCGCACCGGCCAGGCCGCGACGTTGGGGAGCGAGACGATGACGTGGCCGTCCTCCTCGAGGTGGGGCAGGAAGCGGCAGAGCACCGCCAGCGGGTCGGCGGTGTGCTCGAGGACGTCCGCGAACAGGAGGAGATCGAAGCGCCGGTCGCCGAGCGCGTCGCGCACGGCGGCGTCGCTCGTGATGTCGGCGGCGAGGACCTCGTCGAGCGCCTCGCCGGCGCGCGCGAGCGAGCCGGGCGCGATCTCGATCCCGGTCACGCGCGCGCCCGTGCGCTTGACGGCGGCGCCGTTGAGCCCGATCCCGCAGCCGACGTCGAGCACCGTCCGCGGCCGGCCGGCTGCGGCGACGAGGGCCCGGTTCACCTCCTCGACCACATACTTGCGCCCGGCGAGGGCCTCCGGGGCGGCGCTGGGCGGCGAGCGGCGGCCCGGGGCGTCGTCGCTCTCGGGAGGGCGCGGCCCTCGGATTTCCCCGTCTTCTGCGTCTGCTCGCGCGTGGCCGGGCTCGGCGTTCACGCGCGGCTACTTAGCACGCTTCTCCCAGGCGGCGTTGAATTCGCGGATCGTCTCCTCGGTCTTCGGGTTGTGGAGCATCGCCCGCAAGATGGCGGGAGGCACGGTCACGACGTGCGCGCCGGCATCGAGCGCCTCGTTCACGTCCATGAGGTGGCGGATCGAGCCGACGATGATCTCGGCGCCCAGCCGCTCGCGATCGAGCCTCGCGCGCGCTCGCTCGATGATCGGGGTCGCGGCGTAGCCCATGTCGCGGATGCGCCCGCTGAAGATCGAGACGTACGCGCCGCCGGCGAGCGCCGCGAGGTACGCCTGGTTGAAGCTCATCACGCACGTGACGTTGGTGCGCACGCCGCGCTTCGCGAGGGCGTGCGTCACCTTGAGGCCGACGTCGCCGAACGGCACCTTGATGCAGATCCGCTCGGGCGCCCACGCGTGATAGCGGCGCGCCTCGTCGAGCATCGCCGCCTCGTCCTCGCTCGTCAGCTCGACCGACACGGGCCCCGCCGACGCCGCGAGCACCTCGCGGATGCGCCGCTCGAGATCGACGCACCCCGCGTCGCGCGAGAGGATGAGGGGGTTCGTGGTCACGCCAGCGAGCACGCCCCAGGAGAACAGCTCCTTGATCTCGGCCGGGTTCGAGCTGTCGAGGAAGAACATGCAGCGCTCCTGAGGGCTCGCTCGAGCCCCGGCGGGGTCTAGGCCAATTCGATGGAACATAGAAGGGGAGAAGGGGAGACCGTCCACGCTGCGCGGCTCGCCGCGCTGCCTTGCGGTGACGTTTGCGGCGCTGCTTGTGTGAACGGCGTTGCAAAGGAGGGGAGTCCGCGCTTCAGTTCTCTTTGTCGGGGTTCTCTCTCCGACTGAACGTTTCTGCACGGCAGCGCGTCGATGAGCAGCGGACGATCGTCGAGGGACTCGGTCGAGCACGGCGCGCACAGCCCGCTGCTCGCGGCCTGCTCGCCGGCGGGGCTCTACGTCGCCTCGCCCGCCGGTCACCTCGTCGACTGCAACGAGGTGCTCGCCCGGCTGCTCGGCTATGGCTCGCGGGAGGAAGCGCTCGCGGCGGCCGATCTCCTCATGGTCGGGGGCGAGGCGGGCGGCACGGGCGCGAAGCAGCCGTCGGCCGGGGTGGTCGAGGGCTTCCTCACGCGGCGCGATGGCTCGGCGGTCCGGGTGATGAGGACCGAGGCGCTCGCGGAAGCGCGCGGCGAGCGGCTCGTGGTCGGCGCCATCGTCGATCTCTCCGCCGCGCGCGGCGCCGACGATCGACGGCGCGAGCTCTCGGAAGAGCTCCGCCAGGCGCAGAAGATGGAGGCCGTGGGGCGGCTCGCGGGCGGGATCGCCCACGACTACAACAACCTGCTCGCGATCATCCTGAACTACACGAGCCTCGTGATGGAGGAGCTCGACGAGCAGAGCCCTTTGCAGAAGGATCTCGCCGAGATCCAGCGCGCCGCGCAGCGGGCCGCGTCGCTGACGCGGCAGCTGCTCACGGTGAGCCGGCGGGGGCTCGCGCAGCCGGTCGTGCTGGATCTGCGGGACGTCGTGCGCAGCATGGACGGCGCGCTCCGCGCCGCCGTGGGCGGCGGCATCGATCTCGCGATCGCGCTCGGCCCGTCGGGCTGCCGGGTGCTGGCGGACGCGGGGCAGCTCGAGCAGGTGGTGATGAACCTCGCGCTGAACGCGCGCGACGCGATGCAAGGCGGCGGCCGGCTGTCGATCGAGGCGCGCGCGGTACGCGTCGGCGCCGCCGGGAGCTTGCACGACGCGCACCCGGCGGTCCCGCCCGGCAGGTACGCGCGCCTCGTGGTGAGCGACACGGGCAGCGGGATGAGCGACGACGTGCGGACGCGCGCCTTCGAGCCGTTCTTCACCACGAAGCCGAGGGGGAAGGGGACCGGCCTCGGGCTCGCCACCGTGTACGGGATCGTCAAGCAGTGGCACGGCCACATCGAGCTCGCCTCCCGGCCCGGGGAGGGCACGCGCGTCGAGATCTACCTGCCGCTCTCCGCGCGCGGGGCGTCCGCGCGGCGCGCGCGCTCGCTCCACGCTGCGCCGCGCCAGGGCGATGGAGGAACGGTGCTTGTCACCGACGACGAGGACGCGGTGGTCACGCTCGCGAGCCGGATCCTCGGTCAGAACGGGTACACGACGCTGACGGCGAAAGGACCGCGCGAGGCGCTGCGCGTCTGCGAGGCGCAGCGCGGGCGCGTCGATCTCCTGCTCACCGACGTGCTGATGCCCGAGATGACCGGCGGCGAGCTCGCCGATCGCCTCGTGAAGCTCAGGCCGGACATGAAGGTGCTCTTCATGTCCGGCTACACGGGCGACGCCCTCGCCGCCCGTCCGGGCACCGCGGTGCTGGGGAAGCCCTTCACGGCCGAGTCGCTCCTCCGCGCCGTCCGCAGGGCGCTCGAGGGGGTCGCGTAGGCGGGACGCAGGGCCGTGCCTACGGCGCCTCACCTCGTTTGATGCCGTACGCGCGGATCTTCTTGTGGAGGTTCGTGCGCTCGACGCCGAGCAGCACGGCCGCGCGCGAGATGTTCCAGTCGAGGCTGGCCAGCACCTCGACGATGTAGCGGCGCTCGGACCGATCGCGGAACTCGCGCAGCGTGAGGCGAGGGCGCTCCGGCTCGTGGCGGGCCGCGCCCGCGGATGGCTCGGCCGCGCCGGGGGCGGGGGGCGCGGTCGCGCCTTCACCGGCGGCGCCCTGCGCGTCGTCCTCGAACGGGTTCTCGTGCGGATCCTCCGGGAGATCCGCGATCGTGACGACATCGCTCGAGAGGATCGCGGCGCGCTCGATCACGTTCTTGAGCTCGCGGACGTTGCCCGGCCAGCTCCGGCGCTCGAGGGCGGCGTAGACCACCGGATCGATCGCCTTCTGCTTGAGGCCGTTCTCGTTGCAGAACGCTGCCATGAACGCGTCGGCGAGCGCGCGCAGGTCGTCCATGCGGTCGCGCAGCGCGGGGCTCTTGATGGGGAACACGGCGAGACGGAAGAAGAGGTCCTCGCGGAAGCGCAGCGCCGCGACCTCGCGCGAGAGGTCCTTGTTCGTCGCGGCGAGCACGCGGACGTCGACGTGCCGGCTGTGCTCGCTGCCGACGCGGCAGATCTCGCCCGACTGCAGCGCGCGCAGCACCTTGGCCTGGGCGGCGAGGTCCATGTCGCCGATCTCGTCGAGGAACAGCGTGCCGCCGTGGGCCTGCTCGAAGAAGCCCCGCTTCGGCCCGCTCGCCCCGGTGAACGCGCCGCGCTCGTGGCCGAAGAGCTCGCTCTCGATGAGCTCGCGCGGGATCGCGGCGCAGTTGACCCGGACGAAGGGGCCCCGCGCCCTCGGCGACAGCCGGTGGATGGCGCGGCTGATGAGCTCCTTGCCCGTGCCGCTCTCGCCCGTGATGAGCACGCTCGCCTTCGTCGGCGCGACGCGATCGATCTCCTTGAACAGCCGCTGCATCGCGGCGCTCTGGCCGATCATCTCGTAGCGCGCCTGCACCTGCGCCTTGAGGTCCTCGACCTCGCGAGCGAGCCGTGAGTTCTGCAGCGCGTTCTTCACGCCCACGAGGACGCGCTCGCGGTTGAGCGGCTTCTCGAAGAAGTCGGAGGCGCCGAGCTTGATGGCCTTGACGGCGTCGTTGACGGTCGCATGCCCGCTGATCACGATCACCGGGAGCTCGCGGGTCGCGTCGTCCTGGCGCATGCGCTGGAGGAGATCGAGGCCGTTCATCCCGGGCAGGAGCAGGTCGACGAGGGCGAGGTCGACGGGGCTGTCGCCGTGCGCGAGCAGCTCCAGCGCCGCCTCGGCGCTCGGGGCCTCCGCGACCTGGTAGCCCTCGCCTTGCAGCACGAGCGCGAGGGTGCGGCGGATGTTGCGCTCGTCGTCCACCACGAGCACGGTGGGCGCGGCGGCGCCTCCGGGCGGGGCGGTGGCCGCTGTGGCGGGTGGCGGAGAGGAAGCGGGCATGGGTCGACCATACCCCAGCTCAGCCGTGCGCCACGACGCGGGGAACGGGGGAGCACAAGCCCGCCTCCTCGGCGGAAGCCCTGGCGCGCCGGCGCCGGATTGGGTACGAGGCCTGCTCGATGAGACCCTCCGCCGCTGTCCTCGCCCTTTCCGGGTGCCTCGCTGCCCTGGGCGGGCTCGCGGGCTGCGATTTCGAGCTCAACGACGGCCGCACCGCCACGCTCACCTACACCGAGGACGCGCACGCCGCGTACAACGAGGCGATGGCCGCCTTCCAGGCCAAGGACTGGGAGGACGCGCGCGCCCTCTTCGGCGAGGTGAAGCGGCGCTTCGCGTACAGCCGCTACGCCCGGCTCGCCGATCTCAGGATCGCGGACCTCGATTTCGAGCAGGGGAAGTACCCGGAGGCGATCTCGGAGTACCGCGCGTTCATCCAGGAGCACCGCACGGACCGGAACGTCGAGTACGCGAAGTACCGGATGGCGAAGGCGCTCTTCCTGGACATCGACGACACGGTGTTCCTGCCGCCGGCCGAGGAGCGCGATCAGGCGACCACGCTCGAGGCCTACAAGGAGGTTCGGACGTTCCTCCGGCAGTTCCCGCGCAGCCGCTACCGCGACGACGCGGCCTACATGCTCGAGGTCGTGACGGGTCGGCTCGTGCGCCACGAGCTCTACGTGGCGCGCTACTACCTCAAGGAAGACGCGTTCGACGCGGCCCTGGCGCGGATCGACTACGCGCTGCGGACCTTCCCGGGCTCCGGGCTCGATCCGGAGGCGCTCGTCCTCAAGGGCGAGACGCTCCTCAAGATGAAGAAGCCCGACGAAGCGCGCGCCGTGTTCGAGTCGGTCATCCGGGACTGGGGCGGCCCGTTCGCCGTGACGGCGCGCCGGTTCCTCGACGAGATGGGCCAAAGCCGCCGCGCGCCTGCCAAGGCGGCGTCGGGCCGCGCCCCCGCGGGGCCTCGGCTGTGACGCAGGCCGTCGGGCGGCCGTCCGCCGGCGCTCGCTACGTGCTGGAGCAGGCCGACGCCGGCGAAGCGCCGGGCGAGTTCGTCTACCGGGGCTTCGTGCGGCTCCCGGACGCGGACGTCCCGGTCGAGGTGCGGGTCGCCGAGGCGACCGGCGCGGCCACGGCGACGGTGGACGCCGCGGCCGTCCCGCACGGCGGGCCGCGCGCCGAGGAGCTCACCAGGACGGCGGCGGCCCTCGTGCGGAGCGCGACCAAGTCAGCGGACGCCCATGCGCGGCGGCCGCCGCGGAAGATCGTGCGCTGGCGCGGGTAGGGCGCGGAGCGCGCTGCGGTCCGGGCGCCTGGCGCCTCGGGCGATCGGCGCGCCTAGGGCCGTCGTCTCCCGGCCGGGAGCCATGCTAAAAGCGTCCCCACCATGTCCGAGAAAGTACCGATGACGCCCGAAGGGCAAGCGCGGCTCCGCGAAGAGATGCGACGGCTGAAAGAGGTCGACCTGCCCCAGGTCGTCAAGGACATCGGGACGGCCCGGGAGCACGGGGATCTCTCGGAGAACGCCGAGTACCACGCCGCCAAGGAGCGGCAGGGCATGATCGTCGCCCGCATCAGCTACCTCGAGCAGACGCTCTCGCGCGCCGAGGTGATCGATCCGTCGAAGCTGAGCGGCAGCAAGGTCCAGTTCGGCGCCAAGGTCAAGCTCGCGAACGTGGACACGGACGAGGAGCAGAGCTTCCAGATCGTCGGGCCCGAGGAGGCCGATCTCAAGGTCGGGCGCATCTCCATCGCCTCGCCGCTCGCGCGCGCGCTGCTCGGCCATGAGGTCGGCGAGGAGGTCCGCGTGAATATGCCGGCCGGGCCGCGCACATACGAGATCCTCGAAGTCTCCTTCGCATGACCGAGCGCAACGGGGCCGCGCCGATGCGCCCGCGGGGCCATGGGGGCGCCGGCCGGCCTCCGGCGGGGCCCGTGCCCTCCGGGCGAGCCCTCCTGGGGAGCCGCCCTGACACGACGGCCGCCGCGGAGGGGGGCGGCGTCGTGCAGGGATCGGTCGGCCACCGGGCTCCGGCGGCGCCGCGCCCGCAGGCCGGGCCGGCGCGCCCGTCCACGCCGGCGCCCGCGCCGAGCCGCTCGACGTTCCCGAGCCGCAACTCCGACGCGCCTCCGCGGAAGCTGGAGACGGAGATCGGGTGGCGCATGGCGGACGCCTACCTCGCGATCGCGGCGCTCGCGCTCGCCGAGCTCCTGGTCGTCGGCGTGTGGCGGTGGCGAGAGCTCCTCGGGCCCTACGAGCTCGGCCGCGCGCTGCGCGACCTCGTGCCGCTCGCGCTCTCGGCCGCGGCGCCGTGCGCCGCCGTCCTCGGCGCCGTGCTCGAGATCGTCATGCGCGCCGAGCGCAAGGCGTTCCGCGCCGTGGCGGCGCTCATCGCGGGGGCGTTCGGCGGCGCGGTGGCCTTCGGCGTCTCGGCCGGGCGCATGCTCGAGGGAGGCCGGCGCGCGCCCTTCATCGCGGCGCTCGCCCTCGTCGCGGCCGCCGCGACCTTCGCTGCAGCGCCGCGGGCCGCGCGCGCCCTGAAGCGGGCGCGCTCGGCGGCCTCCGGCTGGTGGCTCGTCCTCGCCGCGATCTGCGCCATCGTCCTGCTCGAGATCGCGAACTTGCGCGTCTTGCCGCGCCTCTATGCGGCTTTCCACCTGGGGCTCGCGGCGCTCACGCTCGCCGCGGCGACCTTCGCGACGCCGGCGCTGCCCGCGCGCGCCGCGCGCCTGGAGGACGGGCACGCGCGGCGCTCGCCCAGGCTGGTGCGCGCGGCGCTCGCGCTCGTCCTCTTCGCGTTCGGCGCGGCGCTCGCGCCCGGCGCGGCGGACAGGCTCGCGCTGGCGGACAACATCCGGCTGATCTACGCGACGCACAGCCCGCTGCTCGGCCACGTGGTCGAGCTCGCCGCCGTGCTGTCGCCGCCCGAGCCGCTCGACGCCGCGCCGCTCGACGAGCGCGCGAGCGGGCACGCCATCGATCTGCGGGGGCGCGACATCGTGCTGATCAGCATCGACGCCCTGCGCGCCGACCACGTCGGGGCGTACGGCTACGAAAGGAAGATCACCCCGAACATCGATCGGCTCGCGGCCGAGGGCGTGCGCTTCGACGCGGCGTACACGCCGACGCCGCACACGTCGTACGCGGTGTCGTCGCTCATGACGGGCAAGTACATCCGCCCGCTCGTGCTGCAGGGGCTCGGGGACGACTCCGAGACCTTCGCGCAGCACCTCCGCCGCTACGGCTACAGGACGGCGGGCTTCTATCCGCCGGCGGTGTTCTTCATCGACGGCGAGCGCTTCGGCGCGCTGCGCGATCGGGCGCTCGACTTCGAGTACCGGAAGGTCGAGTTCGCGAGCGCGGAGCTCCGGCTGGAGCAGGTGCGGAGCTACCTCGCTGGGCTCGGGCCGGAGCAGCGCTCGTTCATGTGGGTGCACCTCTTCGAGCCGCACGAGCCGTACGAAGCGCACCCGGAGCACCCGCTCGGCGATCGCGACATCGACCGCTACGACGCCGAGATCGCCACGGCGGACGCGGGCGTGGGCGCGATCGTCGACGAGGTCCGCAAGGGGCGTCCGGACGCTGTCGTGATCGTCACGGCCGATCACGGCGAGGAGTTCGGCGAGCACGGCGGGCGCTACCACGGCACCACCGTGTACGAGGAGCAGGCGCGCGTGCCGCTCCTCGTGAGCGCGCCAGGACTGCTCTCGCCGCGCGTGGTTCGGGCGCCGGTGCAGCTCGTCGATCTCCTGCCGACGGTGCTCGCGGGGCTCGGGATCCCGAGGCCGGCGCGCGTGCGCGGCGCCGACCTCGGGCCGCTGCTCGCCTCCGGCGACGAGGCGGCGGAGCAGGGCAGGGCGGCCCCGCCCGGCGGCCCGCCCTCGCTCCCGGGCTTCGCGTTCGCCGAGACGGACACGCAGACGCTGCTCGCCAAGGGCACGCTGCGGCTGGTCTGCGCGCGCAAGATCGGCGCGTGCGCGCTCTACGACGTGGCGACCGATCCGCGTCAGCTGGAGGACATCTCCGCGCTGCGCCCCGCGGAGCTCGGCGCGCTGCGGTCGGAGCTGCGCGCCGTCGAGGCGTCGCACGGGCGCTACGAGGTCCGCGGCCTCCGGAAGGAGGGCAAGGGCTGGCCCGACGCGCTCCGCCGCGGCATCGCGGGCGACGCCGACGCGGTGGTGGAGGTCGCGGCGCTGCTCGACGACGCGGACGTGGCCATCCGGCGCAAGGCGGGCGAGGTGCTGTTCGATCTGCGCCGCTCCGAGGCGGCTCCGTCGCTGCGCCTCGCGCTCGTGCGCGACGAGGACGAAGAGGTGCGGCGCTGGGCGGCGCTCACGCTCACGCGGCTCGGCGAGGGCGCGCCGCTCACCCGCGATCTCGTCGTCGATCCCGATCGCAAGTGGCGGCGCCTCGCGGCGCTCGCGCTCGCGGAGTCGGGCGATCGCCGCGGCGACGACGTGCTCGTCGCGTGGCTGCGGCAGGTGGTCCGCGGCGCGGAGCAGGACGGCGGCGCCGACGCTGGCGAGGCGACGTCGTTCGAGCGGGCGCGCGAGATCGTGGACGCGCTCGCCAAGATCCGGGTGAAGGCCGCGTTGCCGCCGCTCATCGCGGCGCTCGGCGACGTGCGGCTCCGCCCGTACGCCGCCGCCGCGCTCGCGGCGATCGGGGAGGACGCCGCGCGGCCTGCGCTCGCCGAGCGGCTGAGCCAGGAGCCCTACCAGACCGCGCGGGTCGCCATCGCGGAGGCCCTCGTGAAGCTCGGCGCCGGCCCGGAGCTCCGGGCGCCTCTCCTGCGCATGCTCGGCACGCCCGATCCGCTGCCGGGGGGGCTCGGGCTCGCGCTCCGGGCCGACATCCTCGACTTGCTCGGCGGGCCGCGCGAGCGCGATCTCGGCCGCCTGCGCCGCTTCGCGAAGAGCGGGGTGGGCCTCGGCGTCGTGATCCCGAAGGCCGGCAACGGCAAGGGCGTACGCGTCATCTGCCGCGCGCGGACGGACGACGGGCGCCCCGGCGAGGTGCGGTTCGGCAGCCCCAGGCGAGGCTGGCGCCCGCCGAAGCGGGACGGGGCGTCGATCGTCCCGGCCAGCGCGCCGGAGCTCGATCCGGAGCGCGCGGTCACGCTCGCGATCCCGCCGGGGAGCGAGCCGACCGAGGCGTTCGCGACGCTGCCTCCAGCGGTGGGCGCGCGGGCCGGCAATTACGGCGATTTCGTGGTGTACGCGACCCAGAACGTCGAGGTGCTCGCGTGCGCGGTCGTCCCGCTCAGCGACGAGATCCCGCCCCCGCCGCCTGCGCCCTGGTCGCCCGACGAGCCCGGGGCGCCGCCGCGCTCGGACGACGGAGCGCCCGCCGCTCACCGGCCAGATTGACGCCGCAGGCCGCGAGACTAGAGTCCGCCGCGTGTCGGACAAGGACCGAGAGCAGGCCGAAGAGAAAGCCGCACGGAGCGACGGAGATGTCGCCACGCGGAGTGATGGCGACGAGGATGGGACCGCGGAGGCGGCCCCGGCGAGGCCGCCCCGCGGCGCTCCGGTGAAGGACGCCGGCGACGCCAGCGACGATCGCGAAGATGGCGACGACGAGGCCGCGCAGCGCGTGGCCGATGCGCTCGGCGTCGGCGACGCGGACGAGGCTCCCGCGCGGGAGGCGGCGAGCGAGGAGGCCGTCGAGGCGGCGCCGAACCGCGCGGCCCGCCGCCGCGACGAGGCCACCGCGCGCCGTCGCAAGAAGAAGGCGACCGGCGAGGAGCTGCCCAAGGACAAGAACGCCCGCGCGAAGGAGCTGCTCGCTCGCCGCAGGGAGCAGGCCGAGGGGCGCCGCCCTGTCCAGCTGCTGCCGGGCGAGATGGTCGAGGACGCGCTCAGCCGGATGACCAGCGGCGCGGGCCGGTGGATCAAGAACAACTTCCACGTCCTCCAGTGGGGCGTCGTGGCGGCGATCGTCGCGACCGGCGGCGTGCTGTTCTACGTGTCGCGGGCCGAGAAGAAGGACGCCGCGTCCACGTCGGCGCTCGTCGCGGCCGTCGCCGCGGACCGGGGCAGGGTGCTCGCCGAGGACACGCGCACCGACGAGGAGAAGGAGCTCGACATCACGAGGACCTTCAAGACTGCGGACGAACGGTCCTCCACCGCGCTCGCCGAGTACAACAAGGTCATCGACGAGCACGCCGGCACCGGGGCGGCGACCCTGGCGAAGCTCGGGCAGGCCGGCGTTTTGCTCGACAAGAAGGACTACGCTCACGCGCTGGAGGCGTACAGCGTCGTGGTCTCGTCGCCGCTGGCCGGGGCCGATCCCGACGTGAAGGGGCGCGCCATCGAGGGCATCGCCTTCGCCCGGGAGGGCAAGGGCGATCTCGACGGGGCGCTCGCCTCGTTCAAGGAGCTCGAGGCGATCGACATGAAGGGCTACAAGGAGCTCGCGCTGTACCACCAGGCGCGGATCCTCCTGGCCAAGGGCGACACCGACAAGGCGAAGGAGCTGCTCAAGAGCGCGCACGAGAAGCTCCAGGCGCCGTCGACGGAGGGCCGCCCGTTCCAGTTCCTCGAGGCGGTCGTCGAGGAGATGCTGCGCAAGATCGATCCGGCCGCCGTGCCGCCCCGCGCCGCGTTCGGCGGTCCGAAGGGCCAGTCGATGACGCCGGAGGAGATCGAGCAGCTGCTCCGCCGCGCGCGTGAGAACGCGGAGAAGAAGGCGGGCGATGCGCCGCACTAGCCGCGCAGCGGGCGTCGCGCTCGTCTGGTTGGGCCTCGCGCCGCTGAGCGGCTGCGGCAACCTCGGCGTCGCCGCGGCGCCCGACGCGCCGCTCTGGCTGCACCATCCGGGGGGCGCGCTCGGCATCACCATGCGCCGCGAGCTCACCGCGGAGGCGCGCAAGGTCGGCGAGGCCTACGAGCGCGGCCGCCCCGAGATCGACGTCGCGCACCGGCGCGTCTTCGTCGGATCGAGCGATCACGGCCTGTACGCGGTGCGCGCGGACACGAGCGACGTGCTCTGGCGCTTCGAGACGCTCGGCCCGGTGCAGAGCGAGCCGCTCTACGACGCCGCGACCGACGCGGTCTATTTCGGCTCGGACGACGGCGCGCTCTACAAGGTGCGCGCGTCGGACGGCACGCTGCTCTACCGCTTCATGACCAACGCGAAGGTCGCGCGTCGGCCGGCGCTGCGCGACGGCGTGCTCTACGTGACGAACGCGAACGACACGCTGATCGCGCTCGACGCGGCGACGGGTGCGATGCGCTGGCACCAGCACCGGACGCCGGCGGGAGGCATGGAGATCGCCGGGTACGCGGGCCCGGCGCTCGGGCGGGACAAGGTCTACACCGCGTTCTCGGACGGGGTCGTGATGGCGTACGACCAGAAGGACGGGTCCGAGCAGTGGGCGCTCGTGGATCTGGCCGCCGAGGCCGAGCAGAGCGCGGGCGGCCAGACGCCGAAGTACCTCGACACGGACACCACGCCGGTCCTCGGGAAGATCGCCTCGGGCGACGTGGTCTTCGTGGCGGGCTATGCGGGCGGGGTCTTCGCGCTCGACGCCGAGAACGGGACCCGGGCCTGGGTGAACGAGGCGGCGGTCGGCGTCACCGAGCTGCTGCTGTGGGAGCAGCCTGCGCACCAGCCAAGGAGCGGCGGCGGTCCGATCGTGCCCGCCCGGAAGGTGCTGCTTGCGTCCTCCGGCATGACCGGCCTGTGGGCGCTCGATCCGGAGGATGGCCGCACGATCTGGCGCCGGGACCTGCCTGACGGAGGCATCTCGGCCCCCGTGCCGTTCTCGGGGGCGCTGCTGGTGACGACCACGCGCTACGGGATCTTCCTGTTCTCGCCGCTGGACGGGTCCGTGATCGACGGCATCGAGACCGGCGGCGGCATCGCGATGACGCCGGCGGCGTATGGCCGGCGCGCGTTCGTCCTGACGAACGGCGGCTCGCTGCTGAGCCTCGACGTCGAGACGCCCCCGGTTCCGAAAGGCTGAACGCACGTCCAGTTTTGGACGCGGCGGCTCGACGCAGCTGGCAGGCTGAAGGGCGCGAAGGGCGTTCCTGACGGCAGTTCCGGGGCACGCTTCGGAGTCCGGAGGCGTGCTCCTGACCGGGGCACATGGCGGCCAGCTGAGCCAGGCGACAGCGACCGCGGGCGAGGCTGACCCAGGTTGCGCCGACGGGGCGACGGCGACGAGCGCTACGGCGGGCCGGGGTGTTTTGGCCCGAGTGAGGCAAGGCCGGCGAGGCTGACCCAGGTTGCGGCGGCGACCGACATCGCGCGGCCTCAGTGCCGTGGCCGACCCAGGTTGCGGCCGCGCGGGCGGTGAGGCCGACCCAGGTTGCGGCCGCGCGGGCGGTGAGGCCGACCCAGGTTGCGGCCGCGCGGGCGGTGCCGTGGCCGACCCAGGTTGCGGCCGCGCGGGCGGTGCCGTGGCCGACCCAGGTTGCGGCCGCGCGGGCGGTGAGGCCGACCCAGGTTGCGGCCGCGCGGGCGGCGACCGCCGTGAGATCCGCTCGTCAAATAGGCCCCAGGTTCATGAATTTGCTCATGAAATCGAGCCGAGCCCCCTGCCCCCCGCACCGGCCTTGGATCGCATAAGAAACATTATGTCAACTCGCGCCGCCGGCCGACGTTTCGGCCCCCATGGCTGGCGCCGAGCGCAGCCAAGCGAACCCCGTCGCACCCGAACCCCGTCCGCCCAGCTGCCCACGCTGAAACCGCGCCCCCGCCAGCGGGCGCACACCGGCACGCGACGGCCCGATCGAACAGCCCGGCGGATTCAGCCCTCGCTGATCTCGTCGCCCTCGCCCTCGTCCAGCGCTTCCGCCGGCTGTGGCGGGATGGCCGCCCACAGGACGACCTCGCCGGATCGAGTCAGCGGAGCCCCCGCAGCCTCCCGCTCGCTCCGCCACGCGCGGACCCTCGCGGGCGCATCGTCGCCGAGCGGCGCGAAGCCTCCCTTCTTCTTGTAGAACGCCTGCGCCGAGCTCGCGCTCTCCCCGGAGCGAACCACGATCTGCTCCATGCCGAGCTCCCGCGCCCGCTCCTGGAGCTCCGCGAGCAGCCGCCCACCGATGCCGCATCGCTGGTGGTCCGGGTGTACCGAGAGCTCCTCGATGACCGCGACCCCGGGCGCCTCGTCGCGCCAGGCCAGGTAGCCGGCCACCTCGCCGTCCACCTCTGCCACACGCACGTCGTGCCGCCGCGTCAGCGCGGCGAAGTCGGCGAGCGTCCGCGCCTCGACCTCTTCCGTCCCAGCGCCACCCTCACGGGACATCGCCGCGCAGGCCTGCTCCAGCGCGACGAGCGCCGGCAGCTGAGCCTCCTGAAGTCCTGTCACGCGGATCCGCTTCGGGGCTGACCGTTCGTCTTGCATCCCCCCGAGGCTACCGCCGATGCGCGGGATGCCCCACTTCTTGCCGATCGTCGGACCCGCGGCGCCGCGGCTGCTCAGCCGCGCAGCTGGAGCAGCCGCGCGATCGTCTCGCCGTCCCCAGCGGTCAACGGCACGAGGATCCCGAGCGCTGCGCCCCGTGGCGGGGCGTTCCTGCCGTCCATCGGAACGAGCCGAAGCTCCCCGGCGCTGGAGATGCCGATCACCGCGACCCGCAGCGCCGGCAGCGGCTCGATCTGGGACGCGGGCAGCCGCGGCGGCGGCGCCTGCCATTCCCCTTCGTAGGGCGGCTCGCTCCACGACGAGTCCGCCGCGGAGCGGCCACGATCGTCCGTCGGTGCTCCCTGCGACCAGGACGCCGCCCCCTCTTCCGCTCCTTCGCCCTGCACCGCGTCCGAGGGCTCGCCCGCCAACGTCGGATCTCCCTGCGGATTCACGGAGGCGATGCCGTCGTCGGCGTCATCCGGCTCGGCCTCCGTCCAGTCGGCGCGGTCGTCGGATGCGTGGGCCCCCTCCGGCGCATCCCGCGGCACGGCAGCGGGCTTGCCGTCGCCCGCCAGATCCTGCGGGAGCATCGGCGTCTCCTCGTCCAGATCCTCGATCCGGAGCTCCATCAGCACCCGCTGCTCCTGCGGCGTCAGGGGGCGGCGCGTGGTCCCCTCGTCGTCGCCTTCCGGCCAGAGCCGCGGGCGACGCTCGGTCGCATCCTGCGAAGAGCTCGCGCCGAGCGGCGTCCCCGGCCGCCGCGCCAGCGCCGCGGCCATGGCCGTCGACGTCGGCACCGTCGCGCGCTGATCGATCGGGGGATCCGCGTCGGTCGGCTGCTGCTCCCCGCTGGCGCTATCGCGCGCCGCGTCCGCCGCGCCCTGCCCCGGCTCCTGCTGGCCAGCGAGCGCACCCGCGGCCGGGAGCTTGACCGCCGGGACCTCCTCGGTCACCGCGGTGGTCGACGACACCCTGCCGTGGGGCGACGCCGCGAAGCCGGTGATCGCACGCGCGTTCGCCGGGACCCCACGGCCGTGCGAGCCGGCCGTCGAGGCAGCCGCCGCCGGCGGGGCGCCGGACTTCGTCGCGGCGGCGGGGCGCGCCGGGAGGCCCGGCGTGGGGCCGGGCGCGCGCGTCGCGGGCGACAGCTGCGTCGGGGTCACCTCGCGCAGGGCCGCTTGGCTCACCGGCGCGGGGGCGCGCCCCGGCGCGACCGACGCCGGCCGGCCCAGCACCGCCGCGGGCCTGGGCACGCCGACGTCGCGGAACATCGCCGCCGCCGAGGTGATCGGCCCAGGCGGAGCATCGCCGGCAGGCGCGCGGACCGAAGGCGCCCGCATCGCGGCCGGCGGCGCGCTCGCGCCGCTGCGCTCGGCTCGGCCCGCCTCCGCGCCCGGCGGCCACGACGGCCGCGCCGCGAACGACGCCGCCCCCGGCGCGCTCGGCCTGGGCGGCGGCGCGCTCGCCGTGGCGGGAGGAGCGCCGGACGCATGGCCGGGCGCGCTCGCGGCCGCATTCGGCGGCGCGCTCGCGGTCGGAGGCTCTGCGCCCGCCGCCGGATCCCCCTCGATCGCCGCGATCTTCTGGGCGACCTCCGCGGCGGCCTTGAAGAGCTCGAGGGCGCGCAGGTCGGCGTTGGCGTCCGAGGCCTGCTCCGCGGCGCGCCGAAGCCATTTCAGGGCCTCGTCACGCTCTCCGCGCCCCCACAGCGCGGTCGCGGTCGACAGCGCCCAGTGCACGTCTTCGTTGTCTTCGTCGTGCGGCGGCGGGATCGGGCGCAAATTGGCTTCCATGAGGCCTCGTCGAGCAGGTCGCTCCCCGTGTATCACGACTCCAGCGCCCGCGTCTTCAACGCGAGCTGGCGCACTTTTCGCACCTTTACACGCACTTTTACACGCGTCTTTACACCCAACGAATCGCCCCCTCGCGCGGCGCTCTCCTCCGTTCCGCTCCCTTCCGCTCCGCTCCGTTCCGCTCTCCTCCGTTCCCCTGTGTTCCCATCTCCTGCCGCCGCTTCGATCGCCCTGGCCGCGCTCGCTGCGTTCTCCGTGCGGCCGCGCTCGCGTACCCTCCGCTGCGATGCATCGAGGCGCCTGCGCCCCCGAGCTTGAGGTCTGTATACGCTTCGTGGCACCCTGGCTTTGCGGGACCTCCTTCGTGACGTGCAGGCGCGGTGGCGCTGCGTCGCTCCGGCAGACGTCGAGGCTACGGGCCTCCACGAACGTAACGGTGGCACTCGAGCCCTACTCCTCCAAACTCCGCCTCCCCATCTAGTAGGACCACCGCGTGCAGATCCTGTCGGACCTCAAGCCTGGAGACACGCTGGGCCGCTACGAGCTCCTCATGCCGGTCGCCCGTGGAGGGATGGCGGCCGTCTGGGCGGCGCGCCTCGTGGGATCCCGCGGCTTCCAGAAGATCGTCGCCATCAAGACGATGCTGCCGGAGTTCGGCGACGACCCGGCCTTCGAGGCGATGTTCCTCGACGAGGCGCGCCTCGCGTCGCGCATCCGGCACCCCCACGCGGTCGAGATCGTCGAGCTCGGCGACGAGAACGGCGTGCTCTACATCGTGATGGAGTGGGTCGACGGCGACACGATCGCCACGCTGAACAAGCTGGTGAAGTCGACCGGGGGCGTCCCCCTGCCGATCCTCCTCCGCATCGCCTCGTGCATCTGCGCCGGCCTGCACGCCGCGCACGAGCTGCGCGACGACGACGGCAGGCTCGTCGACCTCGTGCACCGCGACATCTCGCCGCAGAACGTGATGGTGTCGTTCGACGGCATCGTGAAGATCGTCGACTTCGGCGTCGCCAAGGCCACGGGCCGCCTGCACGAGACGCACGTCGCCGGCCAGCTCAAGGGAAAAATCCCGTACCTCTCGCCGGAGCAGCTCACCTCGGGCAAGGTCGATCGGCGCGCCGACATCTTCTCGCTCGGGGTCCTCCTGTACACGACCCTCAGCGGCTACCACCCGTTCCGCGGCAAGACGGACGCGAAGACGATGGAGAACATCATCCGCTTCGCCCCCGTCCCCATCCGCGAGCTCGTGCCGGACATCCCCTTCGATCTCGCGGTGGCGATCGAGCGCGCGCTGGCCAAGGATCCTGCAGACCGCTGGAGCGACTGCGCGTCGTTCCAGCGGACGCTCGACCAGATCGCGATCTCTCTCGGCGCCACGGTCACGGACGGCGACATCGGCCGCTTCGTCCGCGAGACGCTCGGGGACGCCGTGACCGAGCGCCGGAAGAAGCTCGCGACGGCCATCCAGCTCGCGGACAGCCGCCTGTCGTCGCGGGGGGAGATCCGCTCCACGGCCGCGCGGCGAGACGAGCCCCGCAGCAAGCGGCCGCCCGCCGGGAACACGCCGCTCCCCGCCACGTTCGCCGGCATCCTCCCCGTCTCCCTCGACGAGCCGCCGCCCAAGTCCGCCGCGTCGATGCCGCCGTCCAGCCGCTCGCGGCCGGTCGCGTCCGCGCCTCCGGCCCTGATCACGCCGGCGCCCCGCCGACGGCGAAGGTGGAGCCGCACCATCTTCCTGCTCTTCCTGGTGGTCCTGCTGCTCCTCTCGGGGGCGGCGCTCGCCGCCCGTGCGGGCCTCCTGCCCGTGCCCGGCGAGGTCCACGATGCCCTGCGCGACGGGCGCGCGCTCCTGCGCGGCGCGCGCGAGCTGCTCCGCGGCGCCCTCGAGCGGCTGAGCGCCCTCCTGGCGGACTAGCTCCGCGCGCGCTTACCGCGACCCGCCCTCCTGGCGGAGGAGCTCCGCGCGCCCGCACCCCCGTCCGCGCGCCGTGGGTTCAGCGCCGGCCGCGGGCCACGCGGCCGGTCACCTGACGCCGGCGGACGGCTCCGGCAGGCAGACGCCGAGCGCGCAGAGCAGGAGGTTGACGTCGCCTGCCGCGCAGTACACCTGCCGCGCGCAGTAGTCGTCGTAACCGCAGAGCTGGTGGCAGGACGCCTCGTTCCCGAGCTCGCCGGTGAACGTCATGCAGGACCAGCCGCTCGACAGCCAGAGCCCCTCGGGCCGCTTCGTATCGAAGAGGCACGCGTCGGCGCGCGTCTCCGGGTCGAACACCTCCGCGGTGCAGGCGTCGCCTCCGGACAGCTTGCTCCGCGCGGCGGACATCGTGTTGAGCAGGTAGGTCACGTCGCACGCCTGCTCCGAGGCCGAGTCCCGTGCGATCCGGGCGCGCAGCTCGTCCTTCCTCGCCGCGTAGGACCGCACCGCGCGGATCGCGCTCGTGACCTGGTTGTTGCCGCCGTCGGGCTTCGTCCCCTCGGCGAGCGCCGCGAGCACCTTCTCGACGAGCTGCTCGGCCTCCGGATCGGCGCCGGCGCCCGCGGAGGCATCCTTCGCGTAGCCGAGCCGGATGGTCGAGGGCGGCGTGCGCGGCGTGCACGGCTTCGCGTGCGCCCAGAGCTCCTCGCTCACGATGGGCGGCCGCTTCGTGAGCGGCTGCTTGCAGACGCCCACCGATCCGGGGGGCAGCGAGCCGGAGGCCCGCGGCGTCGGCTGGCCAGGCCCTTCGTTGACGTACTCGGTCGACGCGCAACCCGCGGCGCCCGCGGCGACGGACAGCGCGAGCAGACAGCTCACCGAGAGAGCTGCGACGCAGCGATGCGGAGCGTTTCCCACGGCCGCACGGTAGCAGAGCCAGCGCGCGAGCAGAAATTCTCGCACGGGGGCGCCGCCGCGCGCCCCGGCCGGCGGCCGCCTCGCCGTGGCCGCCGGCCGCCTCCCCGCCGCTCCGGCCGCGCCGAGCGCCCCGTCGGAGCCGCCCGCCGCCGGGAGGAGCGCGCCTCCTGGCCGCGGGCGTCGCGGTGGCGGCTCCCGCCGCCGGACCGCTCGGGGCCTTACAGCCCGAGGCTCGACTGCTCGATCAGATCGTCGACCACGGCCTCGAAGCTCTTCGTCCGGGCGTAGACCGCGAGCTGGCGATCGGCGCTCGTCCCTTCGTCGAGGATCGTCCGGATCCGCTCGATCTCGTCCTGCGAACCGAAGATCTCCGCCGACTCCTGGACGAACTCCAGCAGCTCGCCGACGAGGAGGCGGACGGGGATCTGCTCCTGCTTGCCGAAGTCGATGAGCTGCCCATCGATGCCGTAGCGCACGGCGCGCCACTTGTTCTCCTCGATGAGCTCCTGCCGGTACTCGCGGAACCCGAGGTTGCGCCGGTAGAGGAGGTAGAGCTTGCCCATGACGGCCTGGACGAGCGCGGCCAGCGCCACGGTGTCGTCGAGGCGCGTGGTCATGTCGCAGATCCTGATCTCGACCGTGTCGAAGAACGGGTGGGCGCGCACGTCCCACCAGATCTTCTTCGCGTTGTCGATGCAGCCCGTCTTCACGAGCAGGTCGACGAAGCGCTGGAAGTGGCCGTACGACTCGAAGAGCCCCGGGATCCCGGTGCGCGGGAAGCGCTTGAAGATCTCGCTGCGCGTGCTCTTCAGCCCCGAGGAGCGGCCGAGCCAGAACGGCGAGCTCGTGGACAGCGCGAGGATGTGCGGCAGGAAGTAGCGGACCTGGTTCGCGAGGGCCATCGCCACCTCGCGATCCTTGATGCCGACGTGGACGTGCAGCCCGAAGATGAGGTTGGCGCGCGCGACGTCCTGCAGGTCCTCCACGATGCACCGGTAGCGCTCGCCGTCGGTGATCTCCTGCGTCTTCCAGTCGCTGAACGGGTGCGTACCGGCCGCGACGATCCGCATCCCCCCTCGCTGCGCGAGCGCCTTCAGGCTGCCGCGCAGCTCGACGAGCTCTCCCCTCGCCTGCCGGACGTCCCGGCAGATGCCGGTGCCCGTCTCCACGACCGACTGGTGCATCTCCGGGCGGGCCCGGCCGCGCAGCAGCTCGTGGCCCTGCCCCCCCTCGAGCAGCTGGCTCACGTACGACCGCAGCTCGCGCGTCTCCGCGTCGACGATCTGGAACTCCTCCTCGATGCCCAGCGTGAACTGGCCGTCGAGGAGCCCCTCGACCGTGGTCATGACCTTGTCGCCCCTAGCCGGACCTTGCCCACGGAGGGCCGGACGAGCCTCGACCACGCGTAGCCGTCCCTCGTCCGCCGGTCGCCTCGCGCGCACTCCACGGCGAACGCGACCATCCAGTCGACGGCGATGTTGAAGTACCGCTCCCGCAGGTGCTCGACGTGCATGTCCGGCGCCGGGTTCGTGAAATCGATCGCGTACGGGACGCCGTCGCGGATCGCGAACTCGACCGAGTTCATGTCGTAGCCGAGCGCGTTGTTGATCTTTGTCGCGTCCTCGATGACGCGGTCGTGCAGCGCCTTCGGGAGCCACCGCTCGTCCTCGTGCTGCACGTAGCAGCCGCGGAGCCCCGTGGGGCCGATCGCCTTGGGGTCGTACTGGATCGGGAGGATGCGATCCCTGCCGACGCAGATGCAGCGGACGTAGTCGTCGAAGTCGATGAACTCCTGGAGGGTCATGACGTTCTGCCCCGAGCTGTTGTAGGCGGCGAGCAGCTCCTCCTGGTTCCGCACCACCGACACGTCCTTCCATCCACCGCCGTCCGCGGGCTTGAGGATGGCCGGGAAGCGCACGTAGTCGATGATCGCCTCCCAGTTGAGCGGATACTCGAGGTTGCGGAGGCTGCGCTCCTTGACGATCGCCGGGATGTAGTCGCGCTGGGGCAGCATGACGGTGCGCGGTATCGCGATGCCGATCTGCGACGCCAGCGAGTAGCCGAAGAACTTGTCGTCCGCGCTCCACCAGAACGGATCGTTGATCACGAACGCCCCGCCGAGCGCGGCGGCCTTCAGGTAGAAGCGGTAGTGCTTCACCTCCTGGCTGATCCGGTCGATGAGCACCCGGTACGGGCTCTCGAACCGCTCGGGCGTCCCGCTGAGCTTCGCGATCTCTGCCCGGACGCCCGGAACCTTGTTGCACCTCTCGAGGAAGGCCTGAGGGAACGACTGCTCCCAGCCGACGAGGATGCCAATCTTCTCCGCCATACGTTGCTATCTCCTCAACTACGCGTACACACGGCCACCGCCGCTGACGCACAGCGTAGCGCGGACACATGGGAATTTTGCGCTGTAATTGTATCGATGAGCTCGCTTGTCGCGCGGCTCGACGGCTCTGTTCGCCGGTCTGTCCGGTGTGTTCGTGACGGCGATCGCAGGCGCAGCACAGGAGCGACGCAAGGCGGAACCGGAACTGGAGCCGAGCGGCAGCGCCCACGTCCCCCCGCGGTGCGGCGGCCTGTGAGGCAGCGCTGGGCGGACGGCACGGAGAACGGGGAACGTGAGCGGAGACGCGGGCTGGATCGGCCATGGACGGAGGCGACGAGAAATAAATCTTGACGGACTCCGTTCGGCGAGTACAGTCGCGCACCTCTCCGACGGGGCGGGTAGCTCAGCGGCAGAGCGTCGGCCTTACAAGCCGATGGTCGCAGGTTCGACCCCTGTCCCGCCCACTCCTGGGCTTAGGGGCCTGGGTGAGCTGTAGAGATGTCAGTTTGGGGTGGTAGTTAAGTTGGTTATAACGCCGGCCTGTCACGCCGGAGGCCGCGGGTTCGAGTCCCGTCCACCCCGCCAGCTTTCTTCCTGTCATCTGAGTCGATGCTCGTCCGAGCCTCCCTCGGTTGGCCTGTATCAGTCGATGCAGGCTGGCGAGGAGGTCTGGCCCGTGGCGAGCATTCTCGTGGGAAGCAAAGCCGAGCAGGCTCAGCGCTCGCTGAGCGAGCGGATCGCTGACGTCTGGGGTGGTAGTTAAGTTGGTTATAACGCCGGCCTGTCACGCCGGAGGCCGCGGGTTCGAGTCCCGTCCACCCCGCCAACGCTTCTAGAATCTCCGACGCGTGGTCGCACGCGGTCGCCCGCTGCTCATGGGAGCCGGACGCCGGCGCTCGCTGAGCCCTCACCGCGCCGCGATCAGGCCGCTGGGTAGCCCCCCTCGCCAGCCGCTCAGGGCTCGTGGCGCGTAACGCGCATCGCCTCAGTCGCTCCGCGAGAGCGTGAGCAGCGCCTTGACCTTCGCATACGAGATGTAGGGGTTGTCCTCGGCGCCCCCGAGATCGTCGTCGTCCTCGCCCGCTCCCTGGGCCCGGACCGGGATCCAGAGATAATCCGGATGGAGCTCCTTGCCGTTGACCCCGTTCACGATCGAGGGGTTCTTGATCCACTCGCCGCCCAGGATGGTGAGGTCGTCGTCGAGCTCGAGCACGTAGTGCAGCTCCGACACGGAGAGCGGGACGTCGCGCTGTTCGGGCGGCGTGAGCAGCGTATCGCCGGTGACCGAATCGGAGATCATCCAGAAGCGCGCCGCGACCCGGACGAAGCGCGTCGCGGCCGGGTTGAACCTGTAATTGTAGCAGTCGGCGCCCGCATACGCGCCGCCGCACAAGAGCCGCGCCGCCTGCCGGACGTCCACCTCCTCGATGGTGTCGATTGAGAACTGCTTGACGGGGAAGCTCCACACCTCGACGTCCCAGGTGTGGTCGACGACGAACATGAGCCGCGTTCGCTGGGTCGAATCGGTGTGGAGCGGCTTCGCTCCGACCCCGAGCAGCTGGGTCATGGCGACGTGCATGGTGGCCGGGTTGAGGTCGCGGCAGGCGGGGTCGAGGGGCCTGCCGTAGACGTCGCGCATCGTCCGATCGGCCCGCGTTTCGCAGCGGCGCCCCGAGAAGGTCACCGAGTCGCTGAAGTAGAGCTCGCTCATGAGCGCCTCGATGTCCGCCATGTGGAACAAGACGCAGCCGGGCGCGTCCGCGGCGCACTCGGTCACCTTGCCGTTGACGAGCTTCACCCGGACGTCGCGGCGCGGACCGGCACCCTCGGCGGCGACATAGGCCGACCATCCGTTGCAGTGCCCCCACCAGTACTCCGGATAGACACCCTGGTAGAGCCCGTGATGCTGGAGCTCCCAGCGCGTGGCCGGACCGGCAACGACCACCGCCGGCTGGATATAGGGAGGATTGCGCAGGTACGTAGGTCTCCGGAGGTCGTCCAGGCTCCACGTGGCGATGCTCCCGAGCATCTCCATCTGCCCCGAGTGGAAGAGGACGTCGTATTTCTCGACGGGAGAGATGTTGTCCGGGTCGGAGGTCCGATCGGTGTAGTTCTTGTAGGCCGAGTTCCAGCGATCGGCGATGCCGTTCTGCCGCTGCGGCCACCAGTTGGAGGCGAACGCGGTCGACTGCGCCTCGCCCTCTCGGAGCGTCGAGTTGAGCTGGAGCAGGGACCCGCGGAGATCAGGGTGCAGCTGCGAGGGCAAGTTGGCGCCGTCGATCGCCTCGCGGCCGTCGGTTCGAGGGATGAGGAGCTGGTGGGCTCCGCCGAGGATCTGGCCGCTCTCAGGCGAGAAGCCGAGCACGTAAGGCACCTCTCCGCCTTCGATGAAGCGGAAGGTCGAGCCGTTCAGGCTGCTCGTCGCGACGGCGACGCTCTCTCCCGGCTCCGGGTCCAGCTCCGCGCAGCCCAGGACCAGAAACACCGAGCTCACGACGCTCGCCCTCGTCCACAAATTCATCGCCAAACCCCCCGGAGACCGGCGCCCGCCGATCCCCCGGGCGTTCTCTGCAGAGGGCGCGCCACCGGGCCCGGCGTTAAAGAGCGCAGCCATTGCACGGGGCGGCTGCCGGTTCCATTCACCGTGCGCCGATGCGCCAGAGCACGACCTTCACGGTGTCGATGAGGATGGAGATATCGAACCAGAGCGAGAAGCTCTTCATATAATAGAGATCGTACTGGAGCTTCTCCAGCGCGTCCTCGGCGGACGCGCCGTAACGGCAGCGCACCTGCGCGTGCCCCGTCACTCCAGGCTTCACGAAGAGCCTCTGCCGGAAGAAGGGGATTTGCCTCTCCAGAGCGTCGATGAACTCGGGGCGCTCGGGCCGCGGCCCCACCATGCTCATCTCGCCGACGAGCACGTTCCAGAGCTGCGGCAGCTCGTCGAGCCGCGTCTTCCGGATGAACCGCCCGACGCGGGTCACGCGCGGATCGTTCTCGGTGGCCCACGCGGCCCCGTCCTTCTCGGCGTCGGTCCTCATCGAGCGGAACTTGTGGATCCTGAACGGCTTCCCGAGAGCGCCTGTCCGGATCTGCGAATAGAGCGCCGGCCCCCTGGAGTCGAGCTTCACCAGGGCGGCTGTGAGCGCCATCAGCGGCAGCGCGAAAACGAGCCCGGCCGTCGCGCAGACGACGTCGAAGATCCGCTTCGCGACAAGCGTCCGCCGCCGCACGCTGAACCCGTGAGAGAAGATGATCTGGCTCGGCTTCAGCTCGCGCACGTAGATCTTGCCGGTCACCCGCTCGTAGAAATCCATGCCCTCCTCGATCTCGACGCCGCGGAGCTTCAGATCGAGCAGCTCTTCCAGCGGGAAGGCGGCGCGGCGATCGGAGGTCGCCACGATCACCGCCCCGACGCCGCGCTGCTCGACCAGGCGCCGGATGTCGCGGTATCTCCCCACGATCTCGGCCTCGTCGATCGGCTCCCCATCTCGGATGAGCCGGCCGGCAAGGCGCAGCCCGAGGACCTCTCCGTCCTTCCGGATGAGGGCCGCGCACGAGCGGGCGAGCTCGCCCGAGCCCAGCACGACCGCGAGCTTCGAGAAGCTCTCGCTCCTCATCACCCGATCGCACGCCGCGCGCCACGCGGGGAGCACGAGCGCCGCCGCCCCGAGCGACGTCAGGAGCACCCGGTCGCCGATCTGCGCGTCCGGCACGAGCCAGAACGCGAGCCACAGCACCGCCGCTGCCAGGCCGAGCGCCCGGAACGTCGTCAGGAACAGCGCCCGTGCCCTGGGAGGCTCGGGCCCGTACAGGCCATGATAGTAGAGCGACGCCAGAGCGACCAACGAGATGCTCGCTGTCCGTCCGAAGCGCTCCCCATCGAGCGTGTGCTCCCAGCCCACGAGCACGCCCGGCGCACAGCACACAAGGAGCGAGAGCAGGCTGGCCTCGACAAACCACACGATGGCCCGGCGCGGCGACCGGAACAGCTCCAGCATCGTCCCTCCACTCGTCTAGCCCCGCGCCCCGGGCGGTCACGCGTCACGGCGCGTCGCCTCTGGCGGGGCACACACGGTTGTAGTTGAACCTACAGTAGGGCAGACCGGGGCAGATCGCCAGATGCCTCCGACGAATCTGATTCCATGACGGCGGACTGAGCCGCCGTGAGCGAGGCTGGGCGCGGCGAAATCGGCGCTGTCGCGGCCAGGATGCGCTGATGACGTGCGGGCTGTCGTAGGGAGTCGCGGCGCGGGAACGCCGGCGACGGACTGCATACGTCGAGCCCTGAGCGCCGCGTGCACCGAGGCGGATCCGCGACGCGGGTAGGCGCCCGGCCGGGAGCGCGATGGGGGTGTTGAGGGGGCTTTATCGCGTGTCGCGTGTCGCGGGCGGGCCGGCGCGCGTGGGCTGCGGCTCGTCCGGGGTCTCGCCGGAGGCATCGCCGCGGTCGTCGGGCTCGCGGCCCGGCTCGGGCGCCTGCCAGCGGCCGGAGGGCATTCCCTGGATCATCGCGCTGCGGCGCTCGTCATCCCACGCGCCGTCGGGCTCGCGGCGGATCATCCGGTGTCGGTCCGTCGACAGCGTCCCCGAGATCCCGGCCGTGACGATGCTCCTCAGCGAGCCGCCGGCCTCGCCTGCGCTCGGCGCAGGATCGAGCGCGGCGCGCACGTATTCCAGGTCGACGCCGCCGCTCAGCGCGACCCCACGCAACACAGGATAGGAGATCTCCGCGCCAGCGAGCGCCGTGATCGTGGACAGCGACCCTTCCCTGGAGGGCGCTGGCGCGCCGAGGGCCAGATGGAGCGGTGGATTGGCGGCGACGGGGGCGGTGCCGGTCGAGAAGCGAACGACTCCCGTCACGATGAGATCGCGGGTCGCGCCGCCCCGGGCGGGCCGAAAGCTCGCTTCGACGGACGCCTCGTGCTCGTGTCCGAAGCCGATCCGCGGCCCGAGCGACGTGTAGGAATACGCATAGCCCGCCGTCAGCCGATAGCGCTCTTCCACGTAGGTGAGCCCGAGCCGCGCCGCCGGCGCGATCACCGCGTCGCGCGACGACAGCACCGGCGGTGGGCTCGCGACGGTCACGCCGCCGGAGATGCGCGTCGAGACGTTCCGGGTGAGCTCGTGAGACTCGGAGAGGAGCGCGGCGCCGGCGTGGACGCGGGCCGCGCCGCGGGTGAGCTCGGTGTCGAGCAGCGCGTGCCGGTACTGGGTGAACTCGTACCTGAGCTCGGGTGTCAGCGTGTCGAGCGCGCCCAGGTCGACGGAGGTGCTCACCTCGGCGCGCCCCGTGTGCGCGTCGACGCCGACCGCCGCGGGGTCGTCGGCCGAGAGCGCGCCCGCCTGCTCGTAGCCGACGCCGAGGCGCACGGACGACCGCCGCGACGCGGTGATGGAGAGGGCCGGTCCGGCGGAGAGCGTGTATTGCAGGCGATCACCGGACAGGAAGGGATCGCGCGCGGCGAGCGCGTCGTCGGCGCGCACGCCGAGGCGGGTCGCGAGGTAACCTGCCGCGGCCATGGAGAGGTCCGCGAGCGGTGAGAGCGCCCAGCCCGCTCCCCCGCCGAGCCGCGCCGAAGCGCTGTCGGAGGAGGGCGTGACGCGATCCGCGCCGAGCGAGACCTGAAGGACCCGCTCGTAGCTCCCATCGACGCTGAACCCATAACGCGACACCTCGCCCCGGAGAGAGCCCTCGATCGAGCCCACGACGCCCGCCATCAGCGCTCCCGAGCCCACGTCCCCGACGTTCGACGCCACGCTGTGCTCCACCGCCCCCCGCGCCGTCACGTCGGAGTCCCACATCGGCAAGACGAACGAGAACACGCGCCCCCTCGCTGTCGAGCGGCAAGCCCCGCGGCGCGGAGCGACCCGATTCGGCCGCCCCTCCCCGGCAGCACGCCCGGCGCCGGGAGCGTCCCACGTTCGATAATGTTTGCAACATTACAAATCTGACCTCGGCCTGCCGCGGGGCGCTGCGTATCAGGCCCGCGCAGCGGCGCCGGAGCGCTCCGGGGAGGGGGCCAGGGCGTGCGCGGCGCGCGCTCGCGGCGTGGACGTGCGCCGAAGGGGCGAGACGGACCCCGGAGTCCATCGCTGCCCCCGCTGAGGGGGGAGGAATGAAACGTAATATGTATTACGTCATGAAGTGGGGTGTGAACGTGGGCAAGAGGGAGGCGGACTGGTCGAGGCCGCTGCGCGTCCTCTGGGTGACACGCATCTTTCCGAACCGGGTTGAGCCGCTGTCGTGTGCTTTCCAGCGGCAGCAGCTCGCTGCCCTGTCGCGCCGCTGCTCCGTGGAGGTGCTCGCGGCGATCCCGTACCACCCGGGCGTGTCGCTCCTGGGCGAGCGCACGCGCCCGGGCCGGCTGGTCGCGGTGCCTGCGCGCGACGAGATCGATGGCGTCCCGGTGGTCCACGCGCGCGCGCCGTACCTCCCGGGGGCCGGTCGGGTGCTGGCGCCCGTGAACGCGCCGCTCTACCTGGCCGGGCTCCTTCCGTACGTCCCGCGGCTGCGGGGTCGGTTCGACGTCGTGCTGGGGGCGTGGCTCTACCCCGACGCCTGCGCCGCGGCGCTGCTCGCCCGGATGCTCGGCCTGCCTTACGCGGTGAAGGCTCACGGCACCGACGTGAACGTCGTGGCCCGCTGGCGCTCGGTGCGGCCGCTCGTCGGCAGCGCGCTCCGGTCCGCCGCGTACGCCATCGGCGTGAGCCGGCCGATGGTCGAGTCGCTCGTCGCGCTCGGCGCACCGAAGGAGCGCGCGATCCTGGTCCGCAACGGGGTCGACCGCGCGCTCTTCCGCCCGGCCGATCGGCGCGCTGCCCGGCGCGAGCTCGGGCTCCCGGCGCGCGGGCGCATCGTGACCTTCGTCGGGCACGTCAGCCGGGAGAAAGGGATCCACGAGCTGCTGCGCGCGTTCGAGGCGCTCGGCAGGGACGGAGGCGAGCCTGTCCATCTCGTGATCGTGGGTGACGGCCCGGAGCGGGCTGCGGTCGAGCTGGCCGCCGCGCGGCGTGATCGCGAGCCGGCCGGCCTGCGCGAGGAGCGCGGCCGGATCATCGCGGTCGGGGCGCGGCCGCTCTCCGTGGTTGCCCGCCACCTCGCCGCCACGGATCTGCTGACGCTTCCGAGCTGGGCGGAAGGAACCCCGAACGTGGTGCTCGAGGCGCTCGCGGCCGCGCGGCCTGTGGTGGCCACCCGCGTGGGGGGCATCCCGGATGTTGTGACGTCGGGACGCACCGGCCTGCTCGTCTCGCCGCGTGACGCGGGGGCGCTCGGCCTGGCGCTCCGCGAGGCGCTCGGGCGAGCCTGGGACGAGGAAGCATTTGCCGAGGCGGCGCCGCCGTCGTGGGAGGAGAGCGCCGAGGCGCTAGGGCGGCTGCTCGCGCAGGCGGCGTTCGGGGGCGACGGCCGGGTCGCCGCCTGAAGGCGCGGGGCGCGCGGAGCGATCGATCGACGGCCGCCCGCCCCCCTCGCCCCTCATCACCACGAGATCGACCAGGCGCAGCGCGGCGCCCCGCGGTGCCTGCAGGCCGTGTGCTCGACCGCGCTGCGCCGGCTGCCAAGGAGCGCGAGGCCCGCCTCGATCCACCCCGAGATGCCGTGGCTGCACATGTAGAGAGGCACGCCGCCGCCCGAGAGGGTGGCCGTCCCCGCGGCGTCGCCGATGGCCGTCACGCTGAAGTCGCCGTACTTGAAGTAGGTCCTGTAGATGAGGCCGAAGCGCTTGACGAGCACCGGCGGCGAGCCCGCCGCAGCCATCGTCTTGTAGGTCGTCGTCAGGTCCTGCCGGGCGATCTCCGCGCCGAAGGTACGCATCTTCTCCATCCTGCCGGCGAAGAGCCCGTGCAGGAGCGCGCAGTCGATCTCGAGGAGCGGCGCCATATCGTGCCAGGCCAGCGGCATCGGCGGATCGTCGAGGTAGCGGGCCGCCTGCGGCGAGAGCTGCCGGCTCAGATCCGCCACGACCCGCTGGCCGTAGCGCTGACGCAGGGCCTCGGCGCGGGAGCCGATCAGCGTGCCCTTCACGAGGTTCCCCTCGCGGAGGACCTGAGGATCGCCGAGGAACTGGGCGGAGTCTGGCGTCGGCATACGGCGGAGCGCTCCTGGTCTTCGCCGAGTATAGCGACGGCGCCGCGCCGCTGTGCGGCGGATTTGCGTCATGCATCCGCGGACTTGTCTACCCTCCGCCTCCCTCCGCCTCCCTCCGCCTCGCGATGATTGGCGCGGCGCTCGCTGTCAGGGCTTCGAGGCGAAGACCCTGTCGAGCTCCTCCTTCCCGAACACGGGCGCCCAGGGCAGGAGCTCGTACTGCGCCAGCCCCTTCTGGGTGAAGGGATCGCCGTCCCGGATCCGATCCAGCGTCGCCCCGGCGCCCTCGTCGGGCACCCGGAGCAGGAGCACCCCGCCGTAACGGGGATCGAGCGGCCCTGACACGAGCACGAGGCCCTGCTCCATGAGCCCCTTCAGATAAGCGCGGTGGACGTCGACGGCCGTCAGCACCTCGTCGAGCGGTCGCCTGTAACGGATGATCGCAATCGCGTACATGATGTCGTGAGTCCTCGCGCCGCAATCTACCAGAGCACAGCGCGCCCGGTCGGACAGTCTGTACCTGCCAGGGCGTCCCCCGACGGAGATCGCGCGGTCCCCCTTTCCCTTCGCGCTTTCGTCTGGCAGTGTGCGCGCCCTCCGCTGGAGACACCTGTATGGCGCGACCCCCGAAAGCAGCACCTGCTCCCGTTCTCCCGTCCTCGCCGGCCGCCGCGCTCGCTGCGTACGGCCGCGTTGAGCCGAAGCTCCTCGAGCTCGGCCCCGACGACCTCGTGACCGTCTACGTCGAGGTCCCCAGGGCCGTGAGCTCCGTGCTCTCCGCCCTGCCCCACCTGCGCGAGCTCCGCGACGAGATCGTCCGGGATCTCCCGAACCATCCGATCGCGATGCTGGACGAGCTCGAGGACTACGTCCTCGCGGCCTGGTACGCCGATCTGCTCTACACCACGCCCGCGAGCGAGCTCGACACGAAGAAGCTCACCGAAGAGGCCGGCACGCTGCGCGAGGGGCTCCTCGTCGCCGCCGAGGCGCTCGCTTACAGGAACCTGCTCGACAAGCAGCGCGTCGCCGACATCCGCAAGGGCAAGGGGCACGCGGATCTCGCGGGCGACCTCATCGCGCTTGCCGAGGTCTTCCGCGCCTCGTGGGACAAGGTCCGCGCCAAGACGGCGGTCGAGGACGCGGAGCTCGAGCGCGCCGCGGATCTCGGCGTGCGCCTCCTCGCCGCGCTCGCCGCGAAGCCCGGCAAGGGCTCGTCCGCGGCGCCGAAGATCACCGACGCCGCCGATCGCCGCGCCCGCGCGATCTCGCTGGTCGCCAAGGCGTACGAGGAGTGCCGCCGCGCCGTCGCGTACCTGCGCTGGCACGAGGGCGGCGACGGCGATCTCGCCCCGTCGCTGCTGCAGAAGCCGCGCGGCCGACGCCCGAACGCCGAGAAGGCCGCCGCGGCCGCGAGCGGCGCGTCGTCCGAGCCGCCGACGAAGTCGCCCGACGACGCGTCCGCGGCGGAGGGCGACGCGATCTCGTCCCCCGAGCCGGCGAACGACGCAGCGCCGGTCGTGAGCGCCTGATCGCCCGCGCCTCGCGAGCGCGAGGCGCGGCGAGCGCAAGCAACAAAAAGAGAGGGCGCGGCAGCGTGGAGGCTTTCCCGGCCTCCTACCGCTCCGCGCCCTTCCCTGCCTCGACGCCTCTCGTCGACGTCGACCTGCTGGCCTCGACGTCCCGGGTCCGGCTACCGGCTCCGGCTCGCCTCCTCGATGAGCTCGACCTTGTAGCCGTCCGGATCCTCGACGAACGCGATCACGGTCTTGCCGTGCTTCATCGGGCCCGGCTCGCGCGTGATCTTCCCGCCCGCCGCCCGGATGCGGTCGCACGCCCCACGGATGTCGTCGACCCCGAGCGCGATGTGCCCGTACGCCGTGCCGAGCTCGTATTTGTCCACGCCCCAGTTGTACGTGAGCTCGATCTCGGCATGTTCGGGGTTCTTCCCGTAGCCGAGGAAGCACAGCGTGAACTTGCCGTCCGGGTAGTCCTGCCGCGACAAGAGCTGCATCCCGAGCACATCCCTGTAGAAGCCGATCGAGCGCTCGAGATCGCCGACCCGAAGCATCGTGTGCAAGATCCTCATGCCGATTCCCGTCTCCTTCTCCGGCCTTGGCGCCCGTGGGGCGCTCAGCCGTACCGCACTGAGATGAGCTCCATCTCCGCCTCGCCCGCCGGGCGGCGCACCGTGATCACGTCCCCCGCGCGCTTGCCGAGGAGCGATCGACCGACCGGCGAGCGCCAGCTGATGCGCCCGGCCGCGCTGTCGATCTCGTCCTCGCCCACGATCTGGTACGTGTGGCGCGCGCCGTCCTCGTCCTCGACCTCGACCGTCGCGCCGAAGAAGACCTTGTCGCCGCGCTGCTCCGACGGATCGACCACGACCGCCTTCTCCAGCCGCTTGGTCAGGAAGTGCATCCGCCGGTCGATCTCGCGCAGCTTCTTCTTGCCGTAGATGTACTCCGCGTTCTCGGAGCGGTCGCCCTGCGCCGCCGCGTCGGCGACCTCCTGAACGATGCGCGGCCGCTCCACGGAACGGAGCCGCGCGAGCTCCTCGGACAGCTTCCTGGCCCCGCTGGGCGTGATGTAAGCCGGGTCGGACATGGTCGATCGCGGGCGAGCCTACGCCGCGCCGCTCGCCAGTTCAACGCCGTGGAGCCCGGCGCGGAAGCCCCTCCGAGACCCCGCCTCGGATGCCCCGATCTCCATGGATCTCCATGCGATTCTCCACATGTCGCGGACGAATGTTGACGCGGCGCGGCGACGTGCTAGGCGAATGAAGAACTGTGCCGCAGCTGCGCGGAAGACCGGGAAGGGAACCGGCTGCCAGCGCCCCCCTGCCGCGGCAACGAGGAGGTCTCCCATGTCGAACGCTCAAACCCACCAGAACCGCTACAAGGCCGACCTCCGCGAGATCCGCTTCCTCCTGTTCGAGCAATTCCGCCTGGACGAGCTGCTCGGCAACGCGCCGTACGACGCGTGGGGGCGCGACGAGGTCTCGATGGTCGTCGACGAGGCGTACAAGTTCGCGTGCGAGGTCTTCGGCCCGCTCAACGCGGTCGGCGATCGGATGGGCTGTCGCATCGAGGCGGGGCAGGTCAAGACCCCGCCGGGGTTCAAGGACGCGTGGGACAAGCTGTACGAGGCCGGGTGGAAGTCGGTCTCGGTCTCGCCCGCCTACGACGGCCAGGGCGGTCCCTTCACGCTCTATACGGTGGTGGAGGAGTTCCTCTGCGGCGCGAACGCGGCGCTCAACATGTATCCCGGGCTGACGTACGGCGCGGCTGAGGTGATCGAGCACTTCGGGACGCCGAGGCAGCGCGACCTCTTCTTGAAGCGAATGTACGGCGGGCAGTGGAGCGGGACGATGTGCCTGACCGAGCCCCAGGCCGGGTCGGACGTCGGCTCGTCGCGCACGACCGCGGTGAAGCAGAAGGACGGCAAGTACCTCATCCGCGGCACGAAGATCTTCATCTCCGGCGGCGATCAGGACCTCACCGAGAACGTCGTTCACCTCGTGCTCGCCCGCGTCGAGGGCGCGCCCCCCGGCACGAAGGGGCTCAGCCTCTTCGTCGTGCCCAAGATCCGGGTGAACGACGACGGCTCGCTCGGCGCGCCGAACGACGTCGTCGTCGGCAACATCGAGCACAAGATGGGCATCAACGGCTCGTCGACGTGCGTGCTCAACTTCGGCGAGAGCGACGCCTGCCTCGGGGAGCTCGTCGGCACCGTCGAGCACCAGGGCATGCCGCAGATGTTCCGGATGATGAACGGCGCGCGCATCTCCGTGGGCCTGCAGGGCGTGTCGGTCGCGTCCTCGGCGTACCTGAACGCGCTCGAGTACGCGAAGGATCGCAAGCAGGGCTCGTCGATCCTCCAGTGGAAGGACGCGACCGCGCCGCGCGTGCCGGTCATCGACCACCCGGACGTGCGGCGGATGCTGCTCGACATGAAGAGCCGCGTGGAGGGCATCCGCGCGCTCATCGTCAAGCTCGCGCGCCACCAGGACGCGGTCGCCGTCTACCAGGGCAAGGACGACCGAGCGGCGGCCTACAACCAGGGCCAGGTCGACCTGCTGGTGCCGCTCGTGAAGGCCTACTCGTCCGATCAGGCGTTCCGCGTCTGCGAGACGGCGATCCAGACCTTCGGCGGCGCCGGGTACACGAAGGACTACCCCGTCGAGCAGTACTGCCGCGACGCGAAGGTCTTCTCGATCTACGAGGGCACGAACCACATCCAGGCGATGGACCTTGTCGGGCGCAAGCTCGGCCAGGCCGGCGGGTCCAACCTGCAGGCCTTCCTCAACGACGTGGCCGAGTTCGTGAAGGCGAACGAGAAGCACCCCGTCCTCGCCGCGAGCGTCAAGGAGCTCCGCGAGGCGCACGAGGCCGTCGCCGGCAGCGCCATGCGGCTGCTCTCGTGGTTCCAGATGGGCAAGATGCCGATGGTGCCGCTCGCGGCGAACCGCTTCCTCGAGATGATGAGCGAGCTCGCGATCGGCTGGCTCCTGCTCGACGGCGCGGTCATCGCGCTCAAGGCCATGGAGGGACTCCCGGCCGGCGACGCCGGCGCGAAGGACCGCGCCTTCTACGAGGGCAAGAAGCACGCTGCCCTCTACTTCGCGGCCAACGTGCTGCCGCACGCGAAGTTCTCCGCCGAGATCCTCGGGCGTGAGGACTCGTCCGCGCTCGACATCCCGGCCGACGCGTTCGCGACCGTCTGACCTCCCTCCCCGCGCCGGCCCCGCCTTCGGGCGGGGGCCCGGCCGCGCGGCGCGGGCTCACTCGGGGACGGTGAGCCGCTCCGCCAAGTCCCGGATGGGCACGGGCATCGTCGGGTCGCGCGAGACGGCCATGATCTCGGCGCGGAGCTCGCGGACTTCGGTCAACCGGAGCCACGAGAGCGCGAGCCGCGTCATGCTCGGCAGGCCTCTCGCGAGCACCGCGCGGACGACGTCCGCCGCGGGGAACGAGAAGGTCACCTCCTCCGGGGGCAAGCCCGCGGCCGTCGCCGCCGCCTCGATGCTCGCATCGAAGTCGTCCCGCCTCGTTTCCAGCACTTCGAAGAAGATCCGCCCGCGCTCGGGCGCGAAGGCCTGAGCCGCGCCGCCGCCTTCCGGCGCGAAGACCCAGGCGCCCGAGCCGTCGAGCCCCACCCGAGCGCCGGACTCGAGCGTGACGAGCGGCAGGAAGCGGCCGCCTTCGATCGACTCACCGCCGCCGGCCTCGATCCGCTCGCGCACGAGGTCCCTCAGGTCCGCGCTCATGGGGCGATGTTCGCACGGAATCCGCGGCGATGGGCAACTCGGCCGACACGGCCCGCGCCTGCCGGCGCGGCGCGGCCGTGATCCCCTCGCGCGCCGCGGCCGTGATCCCCGCCCCCGCCCGGGCGACGGCGATCGCGCTCGTGAGGGGCCGCAGGCGTGGCGATCGCGCCCGGCACGCGCAGGTCGCTTTGCGTGGAAAACGCAGAGGGCTGACCGGAATAGAATAGTATGAGGATTCGATTCAAGATTGATGCACGGTGTCTGGGGTTCATTCCGGTCGTGGCGGCGTTGAGCGGCTGCTTCAATAAGCCAGACATCGATGCGGTCCCGTATATAGAAGACGACCTGTCCGACGAGGCCTGCACTCCGAGCAAGAACAAGGCGGTCTCTTCGGAGTGCGGGGTGTGGGTCTCGAGCACCCTGGGGCACGACAGCAACGCGGGGATCTCGCGCGCGCCTTTGAGGACGATCTCGAAGGCGCTTCAGCTCTCCCCGGACAGGGGAAGGCGCATCTATGTCTGCGCCCAGACGTTCGACGAGGCGCTGCTCGTGCCGGGGGGACACTCGCTCTTCGGCGGGCTCGACTGCGACGACGGCTGGCGCTGGATAGGCGACACGAAGAAGACGACGCTCACCGCTCCCGAAGGCGAGACGCCGCTCTCGTTCGACAACGGCGAGGGCGCGGCGGTGATCGAGGATCTCCACGTCATCGCGCGCTCGATCCCGGTGACCCACACGGCGCTGGCAGGCAGCTCGGCGATCGCCGCGAACAGCTCGGGAGTCCCGGTCCACTTCACGCGGTGCATCCTCGAGGCGGGCGACGGGGCGCCGGGGGCGAGCGGCGCGGCGTTCGTGGACGGCGCTGCCGAGGAGGGCATGGCGGGCAGCTTCGGCAACCCAGCGTGCACGTCCACGGGAGTCCCCGGCGGGGTCCCGGTGGACAACACCTGCGGCACACCCGACGACCGGTCGGACGACTCGCGCGGCGGCACCGGAGGGACGGGTCTTGTGGCGTCAGGGGAGGACGGGCGCGAGGGGCTTCCGACCGACGTGATGAACGGGGGCAAGGGCGAGACCAGCGCTCGACGCTGCACCGCGGGCCAGGATGGCGCCGCCGGGGTCGACGGGGTGCCGGGCGCCGGGGCGACCGGCTTCGGCTCGCTGTTCCTGGATGGATATACCGGCCCGCGCGCCGGCGATGGGACGCCGGGCACGCCGGGCCAGGGCGGCGGAGGAGGCGGCGGCGCAAAGGGCGGTGCGGGCGCGCAGATGTGCCCGTTCGCGGCCACGGCGGGCGGCGCCGGCGGAGGCTCCGGGGGCGCGGGCGGGTGCGGAGGGCTCGGCGGCCGCGGCGGCGGCGCCGGCGGGGCCAGCATCGCCCTCTTCGCAGGGTCCGCCGTGATCCGTCTGAACGACGTGGTCCTCAAGACCGGCCGCGGCGGGAATGGCGGCCACGGGGGCGAGGGCCAGCCGGGCGGCGAGGGCGGCGACGGCGGGCTCGGCGGCCCCCTGGGCGAGGCCGCGGCGCTGAACGCCGCCTGTCGCGGCGGTCGTGGCGGCCGGGGCGGTCAAGGCGGTCGGGGCGGCGGCGGGCTCGGCGGTCACTCGATCGCCATCGCGTACGCGGGGTTCGAGCCCTCGCTGACGAACACGAGCATCGAGAACGGCGAGGCCGGGATCGGAGGGCGCGGGGCCAGCCGCGCGTATGACGGAGCGGACGGCGTCGCGGCCGAGATCTACGATATCGACCAGCAATCCAGGCAGTAGCGCGGCCTGAGGCCCGCGCCGCGAAGCGCTCAGAGCGCCGCCGGCGCGGGCCAACTCCGATCCTCCTGCATGCAGCGGAGCTGCGTCACGCGCCGTCCCTCGGCGGTGGTCACCACGATCTCCCGGACGGGCGTGTCGCGCCGCGCGCGCCGGCTCAGCTTCTCGACCACCAGGAAGCCCTCCCGCTCGCCCGCGAGGTGGAGGAACTCGTCGAACAGCGCGATGTGCCCGCCGCGCGCGCCGTCGTCGGCCGTCGCGATGCGCCGCTGCGTGGTGACGCCGATCGCCAGCGTGCTGCCCTGGGCGCGCACGACCATCGCAGGATCGAGCCCACGCTGGCTCTCGTCAGGCACGGTCCAGATCTCCGCGACCCCCGCCTGCGCGAGGCGCCGCTTCATGTAGTAGAAGGCCGATTCGAGCGTGTTGTTGCGGTACGGGATCGCCTTCGACTCCATCGGATCGACGTGATTCCGCCAGAACGCGATCAGCGCGTGTGCCCAGCGCCCGCCGTCGAGCCGGCGGTCCTGGAACGGCCAGTCTTCCGCCATCGCCTGCGCGCACACGCCGAGCAGCGCCTGCTCGTCGATCCCGCGCGTCGCCAGGCAGGGCGCGCAGTGCATGTAGGACGTGCCCCGCTCGAGGAGCGCGCCGCACATCGAGCAGATGTCGTTGCCGTAGCCAGGGCCCATGTACCGGAGCCAGCCGGCGCTGACCTCCTCGTGAGCCGCGCGGCGCGCCTCGTTCCGCTCGATCTCCCGCACTCCGTCCCGGAGGGCCATCAAGGCCGCGCGCCGCTCGTCATCTCGCTGCTTCATCCGCTGTCCTCCAGCGTGAGCCTCGTCCGCGCCGGCTCCCGCAGTGTAACGCCTGAGCTTTCGAGGCGCTTCGCGAGCGGGCGCGATCCGCCCGCGCGCGATCCGGCGTAACGACGCGGCAAGCGCGCAGTCGTTGGTTATTGACATTGACTTTCACCTACGGTTGTTGTTGACATTGACTTTCACCTACGGTTACGGTGTAGGTCGACAACATGTCGCGAGTTGCCCTGTTTTTTGCGCTCCCACTGATCTTCAACACAGCCTGCGGCGCAGAATCCGCTACAGACGATCCTTTGGCCGGCATCGAGCTGATCGGTGACGATCTCACCGATATCCCGCTGAGAGACGCCTCTGCGGAGCAGGTCGCTCGGTTCAAAGAAGGCGACGCGCTCTTCGATTTCGTCTTTCGGGAGCGCGACGGGCTTGGGCCGCTCTACATCCGCACGGCGTGCGCCGGCTGCCACGACGGCGCGGCGCGCGGGCCGGGCGCGGTCCAGAAGATGTCGTTCGTCGAGGACGACGGCGTGACGCCGGTGGCGGATCAGGCGGGGCTCCCCTACGGCCACACGATGCGCCCCTACGCGGTCGGGGGGGCGACGACGCTCTCACAGCCCGAGGGCGAGGCCGCGATCAAGCTCTCGCAGCGCCTCGGCCCGCCGGTGTTCGGGCGCGGCTACATGGAGGCGGTCGCCGACGCCGAGATCGAGCGGGTCGCGGCCGAGCAGGCCGCGCGCGGCGACGCCATCCGCGGGCGCATCAACCGCGTGGTGTTCCACTCGAAGAAGAGCGCGAACGAGTCGTTCAACGCCTTCGTCGAGGGCGACGAGAACATCATCGGCCGCTTCGGGTTCAAGGCGCGGGTCGCCACGCTCGACGACTTCACGGCCGACGCCTACCAGGGCGACATGGGGATCACCTCGCCGCTCCGGCCGGACGAGCTCCCGAACCCCGACGGGCTCACGGACGACGCCAAGCCGGGCGAGGACGTGGTCCTCGATACGGTGAACGCGGTCGCCGACTACATGCGCTTGCTCGAGATCCCGAGGCGCGCGCCCGCCGACGCGCGCGGTCAGGCGCTGTTCGCCGAGGCCGACTGCGCCGCCTGCCATGTCCCCTCGCTGAGGACGCGCGCCGACTACCCGATCGCGCAGCTCGCGGACATCGACGCCCCCGTCTATACGGATTTCCTCCTGCACGATCTCGGCTCCGATCTCGCCGACGGGCTGGCCGACGAGTCCGCCAGCTCCGTCTCCTGGCGGACGGCGCCGCTCATCGGGTTGCGCCACAGCACCTCGTACCTCCACGACGGCCGCGCCAGGACCATCGAGCAGGCCATCCTCCTCCACGACGGCGCCGGCTCGGAGGCCGCCGCTTCGGTCGCCGCATTCCGCGCGCTCTCCTACGAGGATCGCGGCGCCCTCATCGACTTCGTGCGCTCGCTCTGATCGACGTCCGTCGGCGTGCACGCGCACCCATCCACATCGCGCGCTCGCTCCAGGCGAGCGGTGACAAGGAGCTCGAAGATCATGCACATCCCCGCCCGCTTGCGGTTTGGTCTGGCCATCGCCGCCGCCGCCCTCTCGCTTCCTGCGTGCGGAAGCGACAACGAGACGCTGCTCACCGACGCGGAGTACGAGCGGCAGGCAGTGCGCGACGTGAAGGTCTTCATCCAGGGCAACATCGATCAGTTCGCCGCCGCCACGGCCGCGCTCCAGGCGGCCGCGCCCGCGCCGGACGCGGACGGGTGGAGCGCGACGAGCGACAAGGAGGCCGTCGACGCCATGAAGGCGGAGTGGAAGAAGGCGCGGCAGGCCTACGAGAGCGTCGAGGGCGCCATCGCGGTCGTCTTTCCGGATCTCGACTACTCGACGGACGCGCGGTACGACGCCTTCATCGAGGTCGAGGCCGACGAAGACCTCTTCGACGACGAGGGGGTGACCGGGGTGCACGCGATCGAGCGCATTCTCTGGGCGGACGCGATCCCCGAGTCCGTCGTCGCCTTCGAGTCGGCGCTCACGAACTACCGCGAAGCCGCTTTCCCGGCCAACGAGGCCGAGGCCGCCTCGTTCAAGGACGAGCTCTGCGCGCGCCTCGCGGCCGACGCGGCGAAGATGAAAGCCGATTTCGGCCCCCTCGGGCTCGACGCGCCGTCCGCTTACCGCGGGGTCATCGCTTCCATCGCGGAGCAGGTGGAGAAGACCAGCAAGGCGGCGACCGGAGAGGAGGAGTCGCGCTACGCCCAGTACACGCTCGCTGACATGCGGGCGAACGTCGCGGCCGGCGTGGCGACCTACGAGGCCTTCCAGCCGTGGATCCTCACCAAGGGAGCCGAAGGGGCGGAGGCCGACGAGGCGGTGCTCACCGGCTTCGACCGGCTGAGGAGCGCGTACGACGGGATCGACGGCGACGCGCTGCCGACGCGGCCGGAGGGGTGGAGCGATGCGGAGCCGACCGCCGAGCAGCTCGCGACGCCGTTTGGAGAGCTGTTCTCGCTCGTGGAGCACGAGAGCGACGACACGACCCCGGGCTCGCTCGCCTACGAGATGACCAGGTCCGCCGATCTGCTCGGGATCAAGGCGCTGCCCTAGAGGCGCTCCCCCGCTTCGGAGACGGGCCCGCCTCGACGTTTTCGGTGCTCAGCGCACAGGAGTGCGCTTCCGCGCCGAAAACGCTGATCCGGGCCCGTCTCCTGTGCGGGTGAGCGCCGCGATCGTACGTCCGTCGGCGGGGGCAGTTGGCCGGAAGGTGGCGGGGTCAGCCGGCGGCGTTCCACCGAACGAGCACGCACGTCACGTTGTCGGGGCCGCCGTGCAGGTTGGCGCGGTCGATGAGGGAGCGCGCCACCTCGGCGAGGTCGCTCTCCTGCGCGAGCAGCTCCGCGATCTCCGGCTCGGAGACCGGGCCGGAGAGCCCGTCCGAGCAGATCAGCAGGAGATCTCCCGCCTCTGGACGCTCGACCCGCGTGGCGACGTCGACGGTCTTCCCCATCCCGAGCGCCCGCGTCACGACGTTGCGGGCGAGCAGCGGGTCCACGTCGTCAGGCAGCTGCTCGCCGCTGTGCAGGTGCTCGTTCCAGAGCGAGTGATCCTCGGTGAGCCGCTCGAGCCGGCGCTGTCGGTAGCGGTAGACCCGGCTGTCGCCGACGTGCGCGATGCACGCCGAGCTCGCGTCGACGTAGACGCCCGCGAACGTCGTCCCCATGCCGTAGCAGTGCGGGTCGCGCTGCCCCACCTCGAAGATGCGCTCGTTGGCGCGCCAGATGGACGAGACAAGGCGCAGCTCGAGGGGCGTCGTACCCTCGTCGTACCCCGTCGGCTGCGTGATGTCGCCCTCGCTGTCCTTGCAGCACGAGTGAACGATGTCGACCGCCATCCGCGACGCGACCTCCCCACCGGCGGCGCCGCCGATGCCGTCCGCGACGATGAAGAGGCCGAGATCCAGATCGATCGCGAAGCTGTCCTCGTTGTGCTCGCGCTGGCGGCCAACGTCGCTGTCACCGGCGGCTTCGATACGGAGCGGGGGGTTCACGGAGCTTCCTCGTCGGCGGGACACGTGTCGGTGCCCGGAGCATCCGGCCGCGGGACGCCTCGCGCAAGTCAGGAAGGGGCTCAATTCGAGCGAAGAGCGCCGGCCTCCTCGGGTACGTGCGTCACGTGCGCAGCGCGGCGGTCGCGGGCGCCTGCAGCGGCGGATGGGCGCCCTGCGGCTCGCTGCGCTGCCCGGCCGGGGGCGGGACGCTGGCCGTGAGGGCCTCGAAGCGGCCGTTCTTCCACGTCACGAGGCCTCCCGAGAGGCGCGCGGCGCTGCCCGTCCCCGGCTCGGACCTCAGCCAGACCAGCGGACGCGCGGCGAAGACCGGCTTTGTGCAGGCGACGTCCTCGAAGGCGGCGGACCACGAGCCGGTGTTGCCGAAGAACAGCCCGCCCTCCCAGGTGCCCTCGGGCGTGTGCGTGTGGCCGAAGACGACCGCTCTGGCGCGGTGGGCGCGGGCGACCTGACGCGCGGCGCGGCTGACGCGCTGCCACGTCGCGTCGAGCGGGAGCTTCGGCACGAGGCGCTCGTAGACGATGAGCGCCGCCGGCGCGACGAGCGCCACCGGCGCGAGCCAGAGCGGCGCGAGCAGCAGCCAGACGAGCGCCACCACGACCGCGAGCAGCCCGAGGGCGGCCCGATCGAGCCACAGCTCGCGCGCGACGAGCCCCAGCCTGTCCTCGGCCGGGGGAGCGAACAGGCGGGCGTGGCGGGCCACGGCGCGGAGCGGAGCGCCCGTCTCCTGCGCCGCGGCGGCGAGGCACTCGCGCAGGCGGGCGCGCCGCTCCGGCTCGCGCCGGCGCACGAGCTCGACGAGCGTGCGGAGGGCGCCGAGCGCCCACGCCCCCGCGAGCGAGCGGCTCGAGAACATGTAGTACCGCGCCCAGTGCGCGAGGTAGCCGAACGCGGACAGCATGAACGAAGCGTCCACGTGCGGGTTGAAGTAGCCCATCCGCGACACGAGCAACCGGCAGACGAGCGAGCCCATGGTCGGCTGGATCTCGCCCGGTTTCCGCCCGAACGGGACCATGGGGTAGCGGTAGCTGCAATAGGCGTCGTACTGGTTGCCGTGCTCCACGATGATGCCGTCCGGCGTCTTGTGGAACCACGCGCGAAACACGACGCGCGCGCCCAGCGTCGCGCGCGCGTTCGGGGCGTGGGAGGTCGACGCGTCGTCCAGCGCGGCGAGCGCTGCATCGACCACGCGAGCGCGGACCAGGTCGCGCACCTCGGGCAACGTGAGCTGGACGTCGTGGTTGCCCGAGATGAACACGACGGTGTGCCCGTCCGCGACGATGCGGCCCAGCGCCTCGATGAACACCGGGTGGTCCGCGAGGATCGCCTCCATCGCCGGGACCGCGTGCTCGGCGCTGCGGGGGAGATCGTGAAAGACGCTCTGCTGGTCGATCACGCGCGGGGCGTCGAGATCGAACACATCGCCGTTGAGCACGAGCGTCAGCTCATGGCGCCCGGCGCCGCGCGCCGTGCCCTCCTTCATCTCGTCCCGAAGCGCGTCCAGCATCGCCGCGACCTCGCTGTCGGGGGAGTAAGGAGCCTGGCGGTAGCGCATCCACAGGCCGTTACCCGGCTCAAGCTCGCAAAGATGGATATCTGAGATCGCCACCGTATGGAGCATTCGATAATGTGACACACCTGCCCGTCCACGGCCGTCAGGGAACGGTCACGGTCGGAGGTCGGGCGACGGCGGAGGCGCATTCGGGCGCGGCGCAGCAAGGCGTACCGCGGCGGCGTGATCGCCCTGGACTGCGAGGCCTCGGCGCTTGTGCGGTTGCGCGGTTGTCGGGATTTGTGGTGTCTTGGGCGTTGTGTCGCTCGCGGTCGTCGTCGTCGCGCCGCGACGCCGGCGGCTGCTCCCTACGGCTTTCCCTTGCGCTTGATGATCACGAACTGCACGCGGCGGTTCTTCTGGCGCCCCGTCTTGACGCGGTTGTCCCCGAGCGGCTGCTCGAAGCCGTAGCCCTTGGCGACGAGCTTCTCTCGCGGCACCCCGGCGGCCACGAGCCACGAGAGGACCGCGTCCGCGCGCTGCTGGGACAAGGCGAGGTTGTAGGATTCGGACCCGTTGTCGTCGGTGTGGCCTTGCACCTCGACGAGCTCGATGTCCGGGTTCTGCTGGATGGCGTCGCGCACCTCGTACAGGATCTCGTCGGAGATGGGATCGACCGTCTGGGCGCGCGTCTTCCCGTAAACGACGAACCGCACCGGCTTCGATGTCGTGATCTCTTCGGTGTTTACGCGGACGAACCTGGGGCAGCCGTTCTGTCGTGGATCGGAGTCGGAGGGCCCCCGCTCGTTCGGGCAGGCGTCCGCGGCGCCGCGGATCCCGTCGCCGTCCGGATCGTCCGGGCAGCCGTTCTGCTTCGGGTCCCGGTTCGCCGGCCCCTTGGCCTTCGGGCAGGCGTCCGACGCGTCGAGGATGCCGTCGCCGTCCGCGTCGCCAGGGCAACCGACCTTCTTCGGGTCGTCGCTCGCGGTCCCGCGCACGTTGGGGCAGGCGTCGATGCCGTCGTGGAAGCCGTCGTCATCCGAGTCCACGGGGCAGCCGTTCTCCGTGGCGTCGGCGCTGCGGACGCCCGGGGTGCTCGGGCACGCGTCGTCGATGTCGAGCACCGTGTCGCCGTCGCGATCCGCCGGCGGGCAGCCGTCCTTCGCGCGATCGGGCGAAGGATCGCCCTTGACATCGGGACAGGCGTCGATGTCGTCGTTGATGCCGTCGTCGTCCTTGTCGCCCGCGACGGCGGTGGCGGACTGAGCGCGCTCACGGGCCGGCTTCGGGAGCGGCGTCCAGCCGATCATGCCGACCGCGCGGACCGGCGGCGTGCCGATGGCGCTCGTGAGGCCCGGGCCGACCGCCGCGCCGAACGTGAGGCCGTCGAGGACGCGCAGCTTGGCGCCAAAGAGCAGCTCGGCGTTGACGCTGGCCCCGTCGCGCTGCACCGGCGTGCTCGAGAGCAGGAGCTCCTCGCCGAGCGGCGCGCCGCCGTACGCCTCGGCGCCGAGCTGGAGGAGATCGTCGGCGATCAGGAGCCCCGCGGCGCCGCCGAACGTGAACAGCTGCGGCCGGTTGGAGCCGCCTCCGAGCTCGACGCCGCCGCTCGCGCTCCACAGGAAGCCGAGCGTCGAGCCCGCCGAGTCGATGCGCCCACCGAGGTTCGCCTGGACGGAGCCGCGGGCCTCCGGGTCGCCGGTGTACTGCGCCGGCGAGCCGGTGGGCGCGAACAGGTAGCCGCCGAGCCCGAGCTGGAACGGCTCTGTGTCTTCCCCGAACACGCGGAAGCGCGCGCCGAAGCGGAGATCGCCGAGCTCGGGCGCCGTCAGCTCGGTGAACACGACGCCGGGGATGCCTGGATCGTCGCCCCCTTGCGCGACGGCGAGGGGGGCGTCGATCGAGAGCAGCAGGCGATCCCAGAGCGCGAGCGAGGCGTCGAGGCGGAGGAACGCCTGCGAAGAGACGAGGTCGACGGGGTTGTCGCCGCTGGAATGGATGGGGCGGTGGGCGAAATCGAGCCCCAGGTAAGCGCGCGGCGCGAGGTGGCCGGGGGCGGCCGGCGAGGGCACGCTGAAGAAGGCGTCGCCGGCGGGCGCGGGCTCGAACCGGTCGAGGGAGAAGCCGCCGGTGGATTGACCGCGCGAGGCGCCGGCGAGCGTCATGAGGACGGCCGTGGACGCGACCGCTGCGACGGAGGAAGACCTCATCGGATGGGCACGATAGCGGGGGGGTGAGGTGGGGGGCAACATGCCGTCGCGCGCGCCGGGCAACGGCGTCCGGCGCGAAGCGCGGCGTCAGGCGCGGAGCGCAGGCCGGCGGCGGCGGAGGATGGCGCCGCCGAGGGCGACGAGGAGCAGCGTCCAGCGGCCTTGATCGTCCGCCGAGGCGCCCGCCGCGCGGCAGGAGCAGCTCGGGGCGCTCGCGACGGGGAGCTCGTCGACGCGGATGCACTCGCCGGCGAGGTTGCAGACATGCGGTGCCACGCAGTCGTCGAGCGTCTTGCAGGAGTTCCTGCAGGCGCTGCCGTCGCAGCGGTACGGCGTGCAGTCGGTGTCGGCGCCGGCGGGGACCCGCACGGTGTGGTCGCCGTCGCAGAGCGGGGTGTCCAGCGGAACGCACGCGCCCGATGCGCAGATGAAGTCGGCGATGCAGTCGGCGTCGGAGGTGCAGCTGTCCTTGCACGACGTGCTGCTGGCACAGCGGTACCCGCCGCTCTCTCCGCCGCAGCGCTCTTCCGTCGGGTCGTAGCTGCCCTCGCCGTCGCACAGGAACTGCGTCAGGATGGCGGGGCCGACCGCGCAATCGCCGCCTGGGCAGTCGCACTCCGGATCCTTGAAGCGCCTATCCTGCTTCGGGAACGAGCAGGTCCTGTCGTCCTTGCCCGTGCAGACTCCGGCACAGTCGCCGTCGCCGTTGCCGTTGTCACGGCACGTCGGATGACCCGGCAGGGGCTGCTCCGGCGCATCCGTGGAACCGAGCGGGGAGCATTTGCCGTTGCGGTTCAGGAGAGTGCACGCCTCGCATGCCCCCTCGCACGGGCCGTCGCAGCAAACACCGTCGGCGCAGTGCCCCGGTTCGGTGCCGCCCGACAGACCGAGGCACTGCGCGTCGTCGGTGCAAGGAGCGCCAAGCGGATACTTCTGCCGGCACACCCCCGATCCCGGCGGTCTGCTCGGAGCGCCCTCCGTACCGCCAGCGCCGGCATCGCCACCCACGCCGCCGGCGCCCGTAGCGCCGCCAGCTCCGCTCACGCCCCCTGCCCCTACGCCCGCAGCGCCCGCAGCGCCGCCGGCTCCGCCCGCGCCTCCGGTCCCCCTGCCGCCAGCGCCAGCACCGCCGCCCTCGCCGCCAGCGCCAGCACCGCCGCCGGTCCCGCCCGCGCCCCCTGCCCCTGCGCCCCCAGCGCCGCCCCCGCCTCCATTGCCCTCGCCGGTGTCGTAGTCACACCACCCGGTGGAATCGCACGGCAGGTCCGGGGTGCAGTAATCTTGGCAGCGATTGCCGATGCAGGTGCCCGGTGTGCAATCTCTTGTCAACGCGTTCGAGACGGCATGGCCCGCACCGTCGCATTCGTTGTGCACCTCGATGCCGTGGCCCGCGACATTCGTCTTGCAGTGGATGAGCAAGGGCTTGCCCGCCTTCGCGGGACCGCAGGTCCCGCTCGGGCTATGATCCTGCTTGCCCTCCTGCGTACACGAATCGCACTCTGCGTCGCAGGCTTGATCGCAGCAGACACCTTCAGCGCAGAACCCGGAGCGGCACTCCTCCGACAGAACGCATGAATCGCCCGGCCCTTTGAGCAGGATCTCCGCCTTGGCGCCCTCCGTCCCGCTGCCGCCGCCGACGACGAGCACGCCCCTTCCCGAGGTGATGGAGTCGCCGCCGTTGACCAGGACGGCGGCGTGCCGCGCGCGGCTCACCCCCATGGGCGTGGCCAGCGACGAGAAGGTCCGGCGCTGGCTGACGTAGAGCTCGGCGCTGCTGGTCAGCGACGCGGTGGCGCTCGCGCCGCCCGCGATCAGCACGTCGCCGGAGGGCAGCAGCGTCGCGCTGTGATGCACGCGCTCGGTGCTCATCGAGGGGAGCGCCCACTGCTCGGTGGCGCGGCTCGTGAACAGCTCGGCGGTGCTCAGATAAGCGTTGCCGCTCGTCGCGTTGACGCCGCCGGCGAGCAGCACGACGGACGGCGTGACCACGGGATCCGCCCCCGGGTTGAGCAGGGTCGCCGTGTGGAACGCGCGATCGCTCCGCATGTTGAACGGCACCGCGGCCGTGCTCCCTGTCCCGCCCGGCGCAGGCGTGTAGATCTCCATGAACTGCGCGGCCAGCGAGGAGCTCACGAGGCCGCCCGTGATCAGGACCGTGCCGTTGTTGAGCAGGACGGACGCGTGCCCCCGGCGCGGGCGCTGCATGGTGCCGGACGCGCTGAGCGAGCCCGTGGAAGGGTCGTAGAGCACGAACGAGTTCAGCGGCGTGGCTCCGAGGGTCGGCGCGCCGCCGGCGATGAGCACGCGGCCGTCGTCGAGCAGCGTCGCGGTGTGATCGAACCGGGCCGTCGACAGGGAGGGGCCGCTCGTGAACGTGCCCGCCGCGGGCACGTAGAGCTCGGTCGAGGTCTCCGCGACGCCGGCCGACGTGATGTTGAAGCGAGGCGCGCCGCTCCCGATCATGAGCACGCGGCCGTCGTCGAGCCGCGTCGCCGTGTGACCGCCTCGCCGCGCGGTCATGTCGCCGGTCCGCGCGAACACGCGGCGCAGCGGCTCATAGAGCTCGGCGGACCGGAGCGGCGCGTTCGCGTCGTCGAAGCCGCCCGCGACGAGCACCTCGCTCCCCGGATCGTCCGGGTCGAGGAGCGTGGCCGTGGGCCGCGCGCGCGCCTCGCTCATGTCGCCCGTCTGCTGCCAGTACGGGTCGACCACCGCGGGGTAGCGCACGCCCGCGCCGCCCCACGAGACCTTCACCGTGCACGCAGGCGCGCCCGGCGGGGTGACGGGATGCCGCCACGGCGCGCGCGGGCTCTCATCGACGGCGCAGCCCTCGACCGACAGGCTCGCCGCGACGCGCGCGCCGCCCGCATCCAGCACGTAGGGCGGCGCGATCCGCAGGCGCGGCACGCCCGCGGCATCGAGGAACTCGAGCGTCCGCGCGACGAGGCGGAGCCCCGCGGCCCCCGTGACGTCGACGCGGTAGCGGAGCTCCTCCATCGCCGGGGCGCGCTCGTAAAAAGCGAGATCCTCGATGCCGTGGCGATCGACGCGGTGGAGCAGATCCCCCCCCGAAGGCGCGGCGCCGGCGCGGATCGCGATGCCGTCGGCCACGGCGACGAGCGCGTCCGACGCGCCCTCGAGAGAGAAGGCGAGCCGCAGGCCGGAGCCGTCGTCGGTGATGCGCGTGGGCGCGTTTGCGCGCGCCGCGAGCTCGACGGTCGTGGTGCGCTGGCCGGCGTGCGGGGCCGGGAGCACCGGGCGGAGGTCGCCGCCGGGCGTGACGTCGAAGCGTCGCGCCGGGGCGGGCCGCCCGACGAAGGCCGTGTCGAACGCGGGTACACGGGCGCCGATCGCCTTGACCCGGACGGCTGCTGCCTCGGAGTACCTGGGCGCCGCGACGCTCGGAGCGGCGGGCGGATCGATGGGGGTCGAAGGATCGCTCGAGCACGCAGCGAGGACGAAGACCGCCGGCATGGCGGTGAGAGGCCGCATCGATCGCCGCGGCGTGGCGGCTCGTGGGAGCTTGGGTCTGGGCACGTGCCGGGTCCTTGTGTCAGGGGTCGATCCGTGCGCAACGCGGAGACCGCCGGATGCGCGCGGCCACGATACCAGAGAACGCCGTTGCTCCTGCAACCTGGGCGAAAACGTCGGGTCCGCGACGCCAACTGCCTGGGTAGGACAAGGGCCTACATGAGCGTTGACACGGCGCCGCTGCGTGCATCGTTCGAAGCGAGCGCTGCCCGGCGTGTTTGCTTGTCAGGTACGAGACGAGGGGTGTACGAAGATAGGAGTATCCTGCTCGGGAGCGTGTTCAATGCGGCGAGGCGGCCTTCTTCTGCTTGTTACTGCGACGGCGATTCAAGCGGCGTGCAGCTCGGATGGCGATGGCGTCGGAGGCGGCACGGAGACGTCGAGCGCCACGACGTCGAGCGCCAGCACGTCCAGCGCCACGACGTCGAGCGGCGGATCGGGAGGCGCCGGGGCCGCAGCCGGGGCTGGCGGTGAGGGAGGCGCGGGCGGTGCTGGCAGCGCCGGCCATGGAGGAGGCGCCGGTGGTGACGGCGGCGCCGGCGGTCAGGGAGGTGCCGGTCCCGCGTCGGGCGGCGGTGGCTCGGGCGGCAGTGAGCCCACGTACGGCTATTGCCTACCGGGGTGCAACGTGCCCGCTGACTGCTGTCAACCGGGTGAGGCGAACTGCCCGAGCATCGACTATACATGCGATGTTGCCCGCGGGGTTTGCGGACCGGCGCAATGCACGACGCCGAGCGATTGCGTGGCGCTTGGTCTTCCGGAGCGCAGCCGGTGCGTGTCGGTCGAGGGGGTCAACAAATGCGTGCTTCCATGCACTCCGGCAACCGAATCCACTGATTGCCGCGGAGACTCTAAATGCATCGGCGTTGATGACACCTCTGCCCATTTTTGCAGGGTCGCCGAATGTACCGAGGACGAGGACTGCGCCGGCTTCGGGAATCATTGCGTCGACTCGTCATGCCGCTGCACGGGTGCCGCCGGGGAATGCTCTCAGGGGGACGTATGCGCGAAGTAGCCGAAAGACCCGGCGCGCTGAAACGGCGCATTCGTCGAATATATTGCCTATTGTTCTTGATGCTGCCTATGTGCCTGCTCTTACCGAAGCAGGCGTGGGCGCAGTCGTGCAGTAATCCTGACGGAGACTGTGACTTTGACGGTGTCCGCAACGGTCGCGACAATTGCCGAAGCAGGTATAATCCAAATCAAGAGGACAGAGACGGCGATCTTATAGGCGATATTTGCGATCCTGACAACGATAACGATGGGGTGAACGACGTAGGCGCGAACGGTGCCCCGCTCGACAATTGCCCCTTTGTGCAAAATGGCCCGCTGGCGCCGACGCCTGCCGATACGTCGGATGACCAACTGGACAGCGACGCCGATGGCATCGGCGATGCCTGCGACAACTGTCCGCTTATCCCGAGCTCGGACCAGAGCGACTTCGATCGCGATGGCGACGGCGACATTTGCGACGAGGACGCCGACAACGATGGCGTCATCGACGACGTGAATCGCAACGGCATCATCGATGAGGGCGACGACAACTGCTGGCTCCTGGCGAACGCCGACCAGGCGGACCTCGACGACGACCTCGAAGGCGACGCCTGCGACGATGACGACGATGACGACGGCGTCATCGACGACGTGAACGGCAACGGCGTCATCGACGCGGGCGACGACAACTGCTGGCGCCTGGCGAACGCCGACCAGACCGACTTCGACCACGACCGGCAAGGCGACGCCTGCGACCCTGACGATGACAACGACGGCGTCATCGACGACGTGAATCGCAACGGCATCATCGATGAGGGCGACGACAACTGCTGGCGCCTCGCGAACGCCGATCAGGCGGACCTCGACGGCGACCTCGAAGGCGATGCTTGCGACGATGACGACGATGACGACGGCGTCATCGACGACGTGAACGGCAACGGCGTCATCGACGCGGGCGACGACAACTGCTGGCGTCTCACGAACGCCGACCAGGCCGACTTCGACCACGACCTGAAAGGCGACGCCTGCGACGACGACGACGACAACGACGGCGTCATCGACGACGTGAACGGCGACGGCGTCATCGACGCGGGCGACGACAACTGCTGGCGTCTGGCGAACGCCGACCAGGCCGACTTCGACCACGACCTGAAAGGCGACGCCTGCGACCTCGACGCCGACAACGACGGCGTCATCGACGACGTGAACGGCAACGGCGTCATCGACGCGGGCGACGACAACTGCTGGCGCCTGGCGAACGCCGACCAGGCCGACTTCGACCACGACCGGCAAGGCGACGCCTGTGACCTCGACGACGATAACGACGGCATCATCGACGACGTGAACGGCAACGGCGTCATCGACGCGGGCGACGACAACTGCTGGCGCCTGGCGAACGCTGACCAGGCCGACTTCGACCACGACCGGCAAGGCGACGCCTGCGACCTCGACGACGACAACGACGGCGTCATCGACGACGTGAACGGCAACGGCGTCATCGACGCGGGCGACGACAACTGCTGGCGCCTGGCGAACGCCGACCAGGCCGACTTCGACCACGACCTGAAGGGCGACGCCTGCGACGACGACGACGACAACGACGGCGACGTCGACGACGTCAACGGCAACGGCGTCATCGACGCGGGCGACGACAACTGCTGGTTCCTGGCGAACGCCGACCAGGCCGACTTCGACCACGACCTGAAGGGCGACGCCTGCGACGACGACGACGACAACGACGGCGACGTCGACGACGTGAACGGCAACGGCGTCATCGACGCGGGCGACGACAACTGCTGGTTCCTGGCGAACGCGAACCAGGCCGACTTCGACCACGACCTGAAGGGCGACGCCTGCGACGACGACGACGACAACGACGGCGACATTGACGACGTGAACGGCAACGGCGTCATCGACGCGGGCGACGACAACTGCTGGTTCCTGGCGAACGCCGACCAGGCCGACTTCGACCACGACCTGAAAGGCGACGCCTGCGACCCCGACGATGACAACGACGGCGACGTCGACGACGTCAACGGCAACGGCGTCATCGACGCGGGCGACGACAACTGCTGGTTCCTGGCGAACGCCGACCAGGCCGACTTCGACCACGACCTGCGGGGCGACGCCTGCGACGACGACGACGACAACGACGGCGACGTCGACGACGTGAACGGCAACGGCGTCATCGACGCGGGCGACGACAACTGCTGGTTCCTGGCGAACGCCGACCAGGCCGACTTCGACCGCGACCTGCAAGGTGATGCCTGCGACGCCGATGACGACAACGACGGCGTGAACGACGTGGACGGGGCAGGCGCTCCGCTCGACAACTGCCACTTCGTGCCCAACGGGCCGCTGAGCCCGAGCTCCCCGCCGTTTGACAACCAGCTCGACACCGATCGCGATGGCCAAGGAAACGCCTGCGACACGGATGACGACGGCGACCACATCGACGACGTGGACGAGGCCGGCGCTCCGCTCGACAACTGCCCCCTGCGGTTCAATCCGCTGCAGGTCGATACCGACGACGATGGGGTCGGAGACGAGTGCGATCGCGACGCGGACAACGACGGCATCGACAACCAGCTGGAGATCTTCTGGACCACGAGCCCGTTCAACGCCGACCACGACGGGGACACGATCCCCGATACGATCGAGGTGTGCCCCAATGGCGTGACCTGCACGGCATGGGACGACGATACGGGCGGCGCACCTGACGGCATCGTCGACGGGCTCCTCATCTGCATCGACGGCGCCGCTGGATCGCGTTGCTACATCGCTGTTGCGGTGGACACCGACGACGACCGTCTGCCCGACAGCCTGAAGGTTTGCGCCGAGGACGATACGCCGTGCTTCCGGCCGAGCGTCGACACGAACCTCGACGGCGTCCCCGACGCAGTCGCAGCGTGCGGAGCGGACGAGTGCCATGAGCTCACGCCGGTCGACACGGATGGCGACACGACGCCAGACGCGTTGACCGCGTGCTCGGGTGCCTGCTACTTCAGCACACCGGTCGATTCGGACACGGACGGTGAGTACGACGCGCGGGATACGGACAGCGACAATGATCACATCGACGATATCGATGAGGCCGGGGACCCGAGCGCGACGCCGTTCCCGGCAGACACGGACCGGATCGAGTCGACCCGGGACAACATCCCCGACTACCGCGACAACGATTCAGACAACGACTCGATCCCGGATGGCAGACTCGATATGACGACCGGGGGCGAGGTGCTCGACAACTGTCGTACGACGCCCAACGTGGATCAGGGCGACATCGACGAGAACGGCATCGGGGACGCGTGCGACGCGGGCGACATCGACCTGGATGGCGTCGAGAACCGCAGCGACAACTGCCTTCGCATCCCCAACCCCCTGCAGGAGAACAACGATCGCGACAGCGCCGGGGACGACTGCGATGAGGATGACGACAACGACGGGGTGAACGACGTCGACGCGAGCGGCGATCCGCTCGATAACTGCCCCTTCGCGCCCAACGGGCCAGCTCTGCCCGCGCCGCCGGCGCCGCGGGACGTCCAGACCGACACCGATCGTGACGGCCAGGGCGACGCCTGCGATACGGATGACGACGGCGATGGGATAGACGACGCGGACGCGAACGGCGACCCGCTCGACAACTGCCGTCTCGTGCAGAACCGCGAGCAGGAGAACGCAGACGGGGATGCGCGAGGCGACGCCTGTGACAACTGCCCTGATGATCGGAACGACGATCAGGCGGACAGCAATGAGAATGGGGTCGGAGACGCCTGCGACTCGACGTCCGCGGAGGGCGGCGGCGGCGCAGGCGGTGGCGGCGGCGCAGGCGGCGCAGGTGGCGATGGCGGATCCGCCGGCGGCCCGGTGGACGCGAGCGGCGGCGGCGGCGCGGCCGGCGGCGACGAAGGCGGCGGCGACGCGTCCGTGCCGAAATTCGAAGGCGGTTGCGATTGCAGGATGAGCAACGGTTCGAGCTCGCGCGCCGGCTGGGGGCTCGGACTCGGGCTCGCGCTGCTCCTGCGGCGCCGCCACAAGCCGCGTGTGGGGCCGGCCAGCCGGACCCCACGCGCGGCCTGAGCGGATCGACGGACCTCCCAAGAACCAGCGGAGCTTGGCACCGGCGTTCCCGCCGGTGCAGCCGCGCCCCGATACACCGGCGTCGAGCGGCGCTCGCTCAGACGGGGAATCCTTGCGTCACAAGGACCAGCGGAGCTTGGCACCGGCGTTCCCGCCGGTGCAGCCGCGCCCCGATACAGCGGCGTCGAGCGGCGCTCGCTCAGACGGGGAATCCTTGCGTCACAAGGACCAGCGGAGCTTGGCACCAGCGTTCGCGCCGGTGCAGCCGCGCCGCCACACGCCGGCGTCGAGCGGCGCTCGCTCACTCAGATGGGGGAAACCCGTCGCAGCGCGCGCCGAGCGCACCGGGGCGCGTCAGAATTCGTGACGCAGGCTCGCCCCAGGCGAGAACATCAAGACGAAGTCCCCCATGAGCGACTCCCGGTCGTAGGTGCCGATCCCGTCGCTCGCCGCCGCCAGCTGGATCGTCCTGTCCCACCTCGGCTTGCTCAGGCCGATCAGGAGCAGGAGCTTCAGGCTTCCGGAGAGCTCCCATCGCTCCCCGAGCCGCAGGCCGAGCCTCACCTCGGGGTCCACGTAGAAGTACGTCGCCGAGGCGAAGTCGACCACCGGGGACGTGTTGAACCACTCCTCGTCGGTCGTCCTGAACCTTCCTGTCCGCTCGTCGCGGACCTCGCCCACGAGCACCCCGGCGCCCAGCCGGAGCAGCGCAGGCAAGTCCTCGCCGAAGTGGTATCCGAACGTCGCGCCGGCCAGGAAGCCGCCCAGGCGGAGCGCGTCGCTCGCCGTGCCGTCGAGCGGCTGCGGGTAGCCGACCGGCCTGAACGTCGCCGAGCGTCCGTCGAGCTGCTGCGTCGCGAACAGCGCGCCGAGCTCGACGCCGACGCCGATCCCCGAGCCGAGCTCGTAGCCCCCGTGGATCATGCCGAGCGCGCCGAGGCCGAGCGAGCTCGAGCAGCCCGAATCGCAGCCGTCCGTGATCTCACCGCCGAGCGTCGGCGCCAGGAGGAACGACGCGCTCGCGTCGAGCGTGATCTTCGGCGGCTTTCGCCAGATCTCCGCGTCCTCGTCGCGCTCGAGCCCCATGTCGAGACTCTGTCGCTGGCCCTTCTGCAGCGTCACCGTGCGCGTCCCGGTGACGAACCCGTCGGCCTTCACGTCGACCCGGTGCGTGCCCGCCTTGACCCGGCCGAGCCATACGCCGTTGCCCACGTTGACCGAGTTGATCCACACGCTCGCGCCGGGCGGCGTCGGGTCGACGCGCAGCGACGCGTCGAGATCCTCGGCGAGCAGCGACAGCGTGGTGAGCTCCTGCGGCTTCACGGGCGCCGCCGTCGGCTGCGTCCCGAGCTTCCCTTGGCCGCGCAGCGTCACCATGTGGTCGCCGACCGACAGCGGACCGAGCCACGGGGTCTGCCCCACGACGACGTTGTCCACGAGCACGTCGACCGTCTTGCCGGCGCGCTCCACCACGCGCAGCCGGCCGGAGCGCGTCAGCCTGCGGAGCTTCGCGTTCACCGTGACCGTCTGGCCGCCGGCGACGTCGACGCGCGTCTCCACCGGCTCGTAGCCCTCCTTGAAGACGCGGACGACGTGCGGGCCCGCCGCCACGCGGATCGGCTTGACGGGCGGGTACTGCCCGCGCTCCTCGCCGCTCACCACGATGGACGCCCCGGGCTCGGCGTTCGTGATGTCGAGCGTCCCCACGAGCGCCCGCAGCTCGGCGATCTCCCGCTGCGCGGCCGCGCGCTCGGCGGCCGACATGGTGAAATCGCGCAGGAAGGTCTCGAACATCTCGAGCGCCTCGTCGTAGCGCTGGAGCTTGCGCAGCGCGATCGCGGCGTTGTTCGTGGCCACGCGCGTCGGGAAGAGCTTGCGCGAGAGGAGGAACTCCGCGAGCGCGGGGCCCCACGCCTCCTGGCGCAGCAGCGTCAACCCCTTCTCGAAGTGGAGCCGCGCTACCTGCCGGTCCGTCTCGGAGACGGGCGCCTCCTCGGCCGGCGCGGCGGCTTCCGTGGCGGGCGCGGCGCCCTCCCTGGGCGGCGCGGCGGTTTCCGCGGCGGGCGCAGCGCCCTCCTTGACCGGCGCGGCGGCGCCCGTGGCCGGCGTGGCGGGCTCCTTGGCCGGCGGCGCCGGCTGCGCGAGCGCCGGTCCGGCGGCGACCGCGACCGCGAGCGCTGCGGAGAGAGCGCGCACCTGCGGCGCCGCGGGGGGGCGCCGCGCCAGGGAGAGAAGACGAGAGCCGCCGCGCCGCGTACGCAGATCCATTCGATCGAGCACCGTACTCAGCCTGTGGTCCTGCTGCTACTTTCCGAACTCTTCGGTGTTGTCGATGATCCCATTCGGGTTCTTCGGCGCGGGGGGCGTTGCAGGCGGCGGTGCGGCGGAGGCGCTCTTCGCTGGCGTCGCCGGACCGCCCTTCGGCGAGAGCTCGACCTTCGGCGGAAACGCGCCGGTGTCGGTCACCACCACCTCGGTCACCGTCTCGCCGCCCCCCTTCTTGAAGACGCGCACCATGTGCCTGCTGCCGGGCAGCCCGGTGATGTCGAGGAGCCCGTTGCGCATCGTCACGCGCTGGCCTTCGACTTCGACCGAGGCGTCGGCGGGCAGGATGACCACCTGAACGCGCTTCGTCTCCTGCTTGACCGCCGCGGCGACCTCTGGCGTCGCAGGCGTCGCGACCGGCGGTGGCGTCGGGGGCGGGGTGGCCGACGCAGTCGGGAGCACCTCGACGACCGCCTTCGCCTCCGGTTGCGCAACGGGCGCCGGCGACGTCCGGCTGATGAAGTACACGCCTACCGCGACGACCGCGGCGGCCAGCGCGGCGCCGACCATGACCGGCATCCGCGACGCGCCGGGCTGCGTGCCGCGGTGCGACTGCGTGAGCGCCCCCGTCGTGGCGGCGCCGGCGTGGTTGCCCGCTGGAACGACCGCGCCCTGCGGCCCGCTCTGGAGCGGCGGAGGCGCGAACGACGGGTATCCTCCGCGGTGCTCCTGCGGAGCCGCGGGGTACCCGCCGCTCTGGTTCGCCGGCGAGAGCGCCGCGTAGGGGCCGCTCTGGTTCGCGGGCGAGAGCGCCGCATACGCACCGCTCTGGTTCGCCGACGAGGCCGCGGCGTACGCGCCGCCCTGGTTCGCGGGCGGCGCGCTCGTCGCGAGCCGCGGCGCGGACTGCCGGTGCATGGCCTCCGGCAGCGGCACGAGCATGCTCTCGTGGATGCCCCAGCCGTACGGAAGGAGCGGCCGGATGGCGCCGAACATCTCCTGCGCGCTCTGGTAGCGCTGCGCTGGATTTTGCACGAGACAGCGGTGCACGATCGCCGCGATCTCCGGCGCCACCCACGGCGCGAAGTCCTGCACCTGCGGCGGAGGATCCGAGCAGATGGCGATGATCAGCTCGCCGAGCGCGGTGATGTGATGGTACGGGGTCCGCCCGGTGAGCAGCTGGTACAGCACCGCCCCGAGCGACCAGATGTCGGTGCGGTGGTCGATTTCCTTCTGGCCGCGCGCCTGCTCGGGCGACATGTAGAGCGGCGAGCCGATCAGGTTCCCGGTGCGCGTCAGATCGGCGCTCTCGGTCTCGTTCGCCCGGTCCATCTTCACCTTGGCGATCCCGAAATCGAGCAGCTTGACGAGGATCTCGCCGGCGTCGCGGCGCGCGAGGAACAGGTTGTGCGGCTTGATGTCGCGGTGGACGACGCTCGCCTCGTGCGCCTTCTGGAGCCCGATGCACGACTGCGCGACGATGCGCAGCGCGAGGTCGGGCGCGAGCGGCCCGGTGCGCTTGATGAGCTCGTGGACGTCCTCGCCCGCGAGGAACTCCATCGCGAGGAACGGCAGGTTCGAGCCGCGATCGACGCCGGCGTCGAGCACCTGGGTGATGTGCTGCGTATCGATCGCGCCCGCAGCGCGCGCCTCGCGCTGGAAGCGGCTCACCACCTTCGGATCGCGGGTGAGATCGGCCGAGCTGATCACCTTCACGGCGCAGCGCCGGCCCGTCCCCGTGTGCTCGGCCTCATAGACCGAGCCCATGGCGCCCTCGCCGAGAAGCTTGCGAATCTGATATTTGCCGTCGATGATCGTGCCGATCACAGCGTTAGCGCCACTCTAAGGGATCGCTCACGGCGTAGCAACGCCCGTGAAGGCGCGGCAGATGCCGCCGGCGCGGCCTGGCTGGATTCAGGTGCGATCTCGCGGGCCGCGCCGTGTTCCCCCGGGCGGTCCGCCTTGTTTTGCCCCGTCTCGTCGCGTTTCGCCAGGTTCCCCGCGCGCATCCCGCGCTGGCACGGCAGCGAGGTGCCGTCCCCGCTGCCCGGCGACCCGCGCTGGCGGCGACGACCTCACCTCACATGGGTCGCCCCCGCCGGCGCGGGCCCGGTCGTCATCGTCGCCTCCGCTCGAGCGCTGCCGTCACGCCCCCGCCGTCCGCTGGCCGCCGGGGTGGTGGGCCCCAGGCGGCGCTGGCGGAGATCGCCCAGGAGAGCGGCGACGATGGGCCGACCCGAGATCGGCCATCAAGCCCGAGCGATTCACGCTCTCCCGTAGCGGCCTGCGCGCGGCGCCGGGCTGGTTTCCTCCGAGCCCCGCGCCGTCTCCGCGGCCAGCGCGAGCAGCCGAGGCAAGAGGCCCCGTTATTACCAGCCGAGCCCGTTGCCGCCGCCGCAGCAGCCCCCCCCGCCACCGCAGGCGCCGCCCGCGAACCCGCCATTATTGCAGGGGCCCGCGAACCCGGCATTGCAGGCGCCCCCCCCGAACCCGCTGCAAGGGCCGCCCACGAACCCGTTGCAAGGGCCGCACGGTCGGTGGCAGCAGGGGTTGGGCGGGAACGGGCAGCAGTCGGGAATGAACGCGGTATTGCACGTGGTGCAACTCGAGATGATCGCGGCAGGCACGCCGAAACCACCGAAGCCACCGAAGCCACCCAAGCCACCCAAGCCGCCGAACGGCACGCCGCCGCCGAACGGCACACCGCCGACGCCCGGCACGCCGCCGACACCCGGCACGCCCCCGGGCCCCTGGCCGACCGGCCCCTGGCCGACGGGCCCCTGCCCCAGCTGGCCGACCGGAGCCTGAATGCCGACCGGCGCCTGGCCGAGGTCCACGGGGCCCTGCACGCCGACCGGCCCCGGATAGCCGCCCCTCGTCGATGCGTCAGCCTCGAGCGCCTCGGCGGTCGAGTCGACCAGCTCGACGTCGTCCACGCCGGCCTCATCGAGATCGGCGTCGTTCGCCGCGTCGACGGCGCAGCCCGTGCCCAGCGCCGCCATCACCATCGCGAGCCCCAGCACCTTGCCATGAATCGAGAGCATGTGTTGTCCTCCTCAATATCCCGTGATGGCCGGAAGGTCCGAGCCACCTTGGGCTCATCGAAGAGCAGGCTGTGTGCCTCAGCCCTCGTGTGCAGACACTGCCGCTGAGAGAGCGCGTCACCGGCCTCGCCGCATCCGCAAAAAGGCATTCTCTGGATCGACGCCGGCTTTGGTTTTCCGGGTTCTTGACGCGGAGACCGGCGGGACGGCCCACGATCGGAGGGAGTATCGCCCGCGGGCTGCGCGCTCCATGCTGGAGATGGCGAACTCAACGCCTCAGCGGCGTGCGCCGCGCGCCGCGAGCCGCGCCTCCCTCGCGGGCTTTCGAGCAGATCACCTGCGCTCCCGCCCGCACCGCGGCCGTCGTGAACGAGCGCCGTCGAGGCCCGATCGAGCGCCGCTGACGACGGCGCGCGGCGCCTCCCCGCCCCCCCGTCTGACCCGGCCGCAACCCGCCGGCGACGTCAGGCCCCTGCGCCTGACGTGCTCAGACTGCGCCGTTTGTGCATCAACGGAGGCACGACACGAATCGATCGACTCGGGCCGTAACCGTCTGCCTCCGCCATCGTGACTTCGCGGCGGGCGCTCGAAACGCGCCGCATCGGCGAGATCGTGCGCCTATGAACCACCGAATGCGCACACGTGGGATCATGTGGTCAAATCTATGTGACGAGCCCCCGACGCTCTTCTACGCACGTCGTATGCGCATCGGGCGGCCCAGCCGCGACCGATGAACTGGTGGATTTTTCGCCGGAGGGCGCATGCGCCGATCGAGCGAGACGGAAGGGACCGACGCGCGCGCCGCGGGCCGCGCTGGAGGCGAGCGTCGCGCCGTGCTCCGGCCGCCACGGCGGGTCGCACACCTGAACGTCGCCCCCCTCGTCGATCTCCTTATCTCTATCTCTGCGCGCCTCCGTCGCCCTGGCGGTCGGCGCCCTCCTCTCGCGAGGCGCCGTCTGGCGACGCGATGTCCTTGCAGCAGCGGAATCCAAGGTGGTAGTTCGCGTGGCTGCCCTTGCTCATGAGCCGCGTCGCGTGCCAGTCGGGGGCGCGAAAGCGGCAGTCGTCGGCGTGGACCTCCATCGACGAGAACGCGAACCAGCTGCCCTTCATCTCGGTGAAGCCCCGATCGCCGTGCCGCGCGAGCTCCTCGGGCAGGATGGGCAGGCTCATGTGCTCGGCCACGTTCCCGTGCAGATCGAAGACACCGAAGCTGCTCCGGCACGCGGGGAACGCGCCGGTCGGATACGTGTTGGAGCCGCAGCGGTCCCACCCTCCGCCTGGACACCCCGGCGTACGCCAGCTCTCCGTCCCGCAGAGCGCGTGGTTCTTCGTGGGACCGTAGCTCCACACCTTCTCGCGCAGGAGGTTGTGATGCCAGCTCGCCTCGTTCCGGGGCCGCGCCCACTCGTACTCGACGTCCGGATCACGGAGGGCGCCGGCGCACGCCCCCTCCCACTCGTGCGCATCGCAGATCCGCTTCCCGATCGCCCTGCACAGGAGCGCCGCCTCGCGCGCCCTGACGTGCACCACGGGGTACTCGCAGGGCACGTTCGGGAACTCCAGCTGATCCATGCACACGGGGGCGTCCGCCGCGGTCTGACCGCGCGTGGGATCGAAGAGCGGCACCATCCCCGGCGCGCCGCAGGCCGGCTCGCGCGCCGGCGCGACGCCCGAGAGCGCTCGAATGCGGCGGCACTCCGATCGCGACATCGGGTGGCGCGTCAGCGCTGGATTGCCCTGGCCGAGCACCGGCGACTCCGCGAAGATCGCCTCGACCCGCCGCATCACCTCGTCGGGGAGCGCGAGCTCCCGCCGCATCCGCGAGAACAGCCGGAGGCGCTGCTCGTCCAGCGTGGCGGGCTCGGTGTCCTCGTCATCTGGCGTGAGCGTCACGCGCTCCGGCGGCGCTCCCCCCGCGCGCTCCGGCAGCGCGTCCGTGACGAGGGGCGCCGCGCTGCGCGCCGCTGGCGGGGGCGCCCCCGTCCACACGGCCACGGCCGAGCTGGTCCACACGGCCGCTCCCGCGCCGGCCGCGCCCGCGACGACGAGGACCGCGGCCCTGCGGCGCCGGCGCGCAGGCGCCGCGCGCGCGCCGGTCGAGAGCGCCGGCAGGGGGTCGCTCGACGTGGTCGATCGCAGGGCGCAGGCCGGCTGTATCGGCGTCTCGGGGCAGGACATCGGCGCGCGAGCTCGCGCTCACTGCTACGAGCATCCATCGATTCCGGCAACTTTCAGGGCGCGCGCGGCCCGAGCGGCGCCTTGACGGTCCTGCCCGGGGCACGTCAAATGAGGCATGGCGCGAAGGGCGGCCCTCCGAGTCCTCTACCTGGCGCTCCTGCCGGTGCTCGTCCTGCTCGCGCTGGTCCTCGTCCCAGCCCTCGTCGTCTCGAGCATCGTGAGCCAGGGCCGCGTGTGGCGGCCCGAGGCATGGAAGAAGATCTCCTACGGGAGCCGTTACTTCCGCTCGTCGTTCCGGGGGAGGCTCGGCGAGGTCGTCGACGTCATCGACGTCGTCCGCGATCGCCTGATCCTGCTGTTCCTCCTCGCCGCCGCGGCCTGCAGCGTCGGCGGGCTGGCCGTGTACCTGATCGAGATCGGGGTGCCCGCGTGGCTCTCCGCATGGCTGGACGGGTCGTTCTTCTCCTTCCTCTCGTCCGAGCTCGCGTGGTTCCCCGCGGGCGGCAGGCTCTCCTTCGGCGGCGGCGCCGCGCTCGTCCTGACCGGGTGCATGGCGCTCGCCCTGCTCGCCCTCGGGCTCTCGCTCTATGCCTGGCTCGCGTTCGCCCTGGGCGAGGCGACCCGCGTGATCCTGAGGTACGGCGGCGCCGCGACGCTCTTCCCCGATCCCGGCGACGCTATCCCCGGCGGGCGGCTCGTCCTCTGCCAGATCTCCGATCTCCACATCACGGCGGGCGGCCGCGAGCCGTACGAGATCGAGGAGGGATCGGCGGCGTGGCCCGAAGGGGCCCCTCGCCCCGACACCGCCGAGCTCACAGGCCGCCTCCGGCGCCTCGTGGCGGAGATCGCCGCGATGTCGCCGCCGCTCGTCGCGCTGACGGGCGACATGACCGATCTCGGGGAAGAGGCGCAGTGGGACGAGCTCGAGGCCGCTCTCTCCGGCATACCGGCCTCCTCGCGGGTGCTCATGGTGCCTGGCAACCACGATGTCGCCATCAACGTCGGCACGTCCCCGGACCCGTACCTCACGAAGCGGGCGGAGCGCGAGCAGCGCTTCATCGACGTGCTCACCCGCGTGGAGCGCGGCCCCTTCCAGCCTCCCCTGCACCTCCCCGCCCGGAAGCGCGCGCGGCGGCGGCTGCGCGCGATCGCCGGCCTGTATCCGAGGCGGCTCGACATCGAGGGGGGTATCCGGATCTTCGGCCTCAACTCCAACCGGTATCGGTCGCGGTTCGTGGGGTCGAACGCGATCGGGCAGATCGGCGGCGCTCAGCTCCGGCGCCTCGCCCGCGCGCTCCGCCGGGGGTCCGGCCCCGTCATCGTGCTCCTGCACCACCACGTGGCGCGCCTCGCCGGGCCGATCTCGCTCAACGACACGTTCATGATCGCCATGGATGGCCCGCGCCTCCTCGAGATCCTCGCGGCGTATCAGCAGAAGAACCCGGCGAAGAACAGCGCGCTCGTGCTCCACGGGCACAAGCACCTCGCGTTCTTCGGCCATTACCGCTCGAAGACCGGCGGGCGCGTCAGCGTCTATGCCCACCCCTCGTCGACGCTCGGCCACGAGACCGACGGCCACCTCGACGCCGTCGCCAGGTTCGCCGCGATCCGCCTCACGGACGACGGTATCTGGCGCGTCGAGACGCACCCGCTCCGCCCCGCGCGCGCCGCCGCCCCGGCGCCCTCGGCCGCGGAAGAAGTTGCAATATCGTAATGTAAGCGACACGAACGCTCCGGCCGAACCGCGCGAATTCTCCCGGGGAGCTGCGCGCCGCGCTCCGGGCCTCTCGCTCCGCCGGCCACAGCCGAGGCCGCGGTGAGACAGAAATCTACATTGCACGATATGGAGGGGCGTCGCCTTCTGGCTGCAATGCATCATTTCCGGTTCGCGCGTCGTCCCGTGCCACCGCCGTCAGCTATGCTCCCTCGACGACGGGGCACCGGGAGCGAGCTTCACGGCCGTGTCTGCTTCGGTGCCCCACGCAGAATCGACGGCTTTGGCGCCGGCGAGACGTGCCGGCCGCGCTTCATGGAGGGTTCGACTTATGAGATTGCCCACGATGGCCATTGTGTTGCTGACAGTGGGTGCGATCGGCGTTGGATGTGGGGGCAGCGGTGTCACCGACGGCGACGGAAGCTCGCAGAGCGGCCCGGGGAGCGGGGGCTCTGGCCAAGGGAGCGCCCAGAGCACAAGCGGCGATTTCGGATCGGGCGGTCCGGGCTCAGGCGGCTCCACGGGCCAAGGCGCCTCCTCGGGCGAAGGCGCTTCCTCGGGCCAAGGCGGGGCGTGCGCCACCCAGTCGGCCAGCGCCGATCTCCAGCCCGTGTACCTGGCCTTCGCGTTCGACGTGTCCGGTAGCATGGGCATGGGCGACGAGCCCTGGTACGATAAGGCGCTCAAGTGGGATCCCGTCGTCGCGGCGACGAAGCAGTTCTTCAATGATCCGCTGTCCGAGGGCATCAACGCGTCGCTCAGGTTCTTTCCGAGCGACGACGAGGACCGCGACGAGAAGTGCTCGGCCGAGACCTACGAAACACCGGAGGTCCCGATGACGCCGCTGCCCTCTCCGCTCTTCGCGGCGGCTATCGACGACGTCACCCCGGCCACAAGCGCCGACTGGCGCGGCGGCACGCCCACGCTGTACGTCATGCAGGGGACGATCTCGTTCATCGAGGCGCAGCGGCAGGCCACGCCCGGCAGGTATGCCATCGTCCTCGTCACGGACGGTTATCCTGCGGGCTGCGGCTCTCGCGCCAACAGCGTCGATCGCGTGGCGGAGGCCGCGGCCGGCGCGCTCGAGGACGGCGTCCCGACGTACGTCATCGGCGTCGATAACCCGCCGATCGAGGACGCGCCGCACGATCTCGACAACCTGCACCAGATCGCCGAGGCGGGCGGGACGGAGAACGCCTATCTGATCGACACCGGCAATCCCGGGGCGACCTCGGCCGCCTTCAAGGCGGCGATCGACGCGATCCGCGGCGCGTCCGTCTCGTGCACGGTCGAGATCCCGCCGGCTCCCGACGGGCGGACCTTCGACGCGCAGCGGGTCCGCGTGACGTACAAGAGCGGCTCCGGCAACGCGACGGCGCTGTCCTACGACCAGGAGTGCGCGAGCGAGGGCGCCTGGCGTTACGACAGCGCCGCCAACCCGACCCAGATCGTGCTCTGCGACAGCACGTGCGCCACGATCCAGGCGGACCCCGAGGCGGCCCTCGGGGTCGACTTCACCTGCGAAGATGTGATCGTGATACCGCAGTGAAACACGGACGACGCTCAGCGCCGTTGCGCTCGGCGTCGTCCGTCGCGGCGGTTCTTGACACCCTGCGACAATCCCGCTCACGATGCCTCGGTGACACATCGCCCGTCGAAGTCGCCCGCGGCCCCCTCGGTCCCTCGCCCTGCTACCCGCCGGCTCGCCATCGCGCTGTCGCTGCTGGCCGGCGCGTGCCAGAGCTCGTCGACGAGCACGAGCCCGCCCTCGGAGAAGGCGGCCGGCCACAGCGCCGCGGCGCCGACCGGCGCTGCGTCCGCAGCGCCGACGGGCGCTCCAGCCGCGGCGTACAAGGTCGGCATGGTGCTTGTGGGTCCGTACAACGATAAAGGGTGGAACCAGGCCCATTACGACGGCATCCGGTCGGTCCTCGCCAAGATGCCCGAGGTCGGCTTTGAGTATGTCGACAAGGTCAACCCGTCCGACCGCCCGAACGTGAAGGGTTCCCAGGTCGCGGACGACCTCATCTCCCGGGGCGCGCGGTTCGTCGTGTACAACTCCGACGATTACAAGGACGACGCCCTCGAGACCGCGCGCAAGCACCCGGAGATCACGGTCATCCATATCTCCGGCGATTACGCCTGGAAGGAGGGCAAGAACCACAAGCCTCAGCCCAACCTGGGCAACATCATGGGGCGTATCGAGACGACCCAGCACATCGCCGGGTGCGCCGCGGCGCTCGGCACCGAGACGGGCAAGATCGGGTATGTCGGCCCGCTCGTGAACGACGAGACCCGCCGGCTGGTCACCGCGACGTACCTCGGCGCGCGGTACTGCTGGGAGAAGTACCAGAAGAAGAAGCCGGAGGATCTCACGTTCAAGGTCACGTGGATCGGCTTCTGGTTCAACATCCCGGGCGTCACCCTCGACCCCACCAAGGTGGCGGACGACTTCATCGGCAGCGGCTTCGACGTGCTGATGACCGGCCTCGACACGCCCGAGGCCGCGCTGCAGGCCAAGAAGGCGAGCGGCGCCGGCAAGAAGGTCAAGTACGTCCATTACGACCACAAGGCCGGCTGCGACCTGGCGCCGGAGGCCTGCCTCGGCGTCGCCTACTACAACTGGGCGCCGCTCTACCGCGACGCCATCGAGAAGGCGCGCGCGGGCAAGTACGCGAGCGACTTCGTCTGGCAAGGGCCGGATTTCCGCGATCTGAACGGCGAGTCGTCGGTCGTGGGCTTCGCGCCTGGCGCCGCGCTGGGAGAGGCGCAGGCGCCGCTGGGCGCGTTCGTCATCGAGCTCGCCAACGGGCTCGACCTCTTCAAGGGGCCGCTCAAGTACCAGGATGGCACCGAGTTCCTGAAGGACGGCGAGGCCGCGACCCCCCAGCAGATCTGGTATCTGCCGCAGCTCGTCCGGGGGATCACCGGGCCGAGCAAGTAGCCGCCTCGGGGCGGTGATCCATGCAGATCGAGATCGAGCGCGTCGCGAAGCGGTTCGGCCCCGTCAAGGCCAACGACGGCGTGTCGCTGACGATCCGGGCCGGCGCCGTCCACGGGCTGCTCGGCGAGAACGGCGCCGGCAAGAGCACGCTCCTCCGCATCCTGGGCGGGCTCCTCCGCCCGGACGCAGGCCGATTGCTCTTCGATGGCCGCCCGGTGGCGCTCGCGAGCCCGGCGGACGCCCTCGCCGCCGGCGTCGGCGTGCTCCACCAGGAGCCGCTCGATTTCCCGCCGCTCACCGTCCTGGAGAGCTACCTCGTCGCCCGGCCCCGCGCGGCCGGCGTGGGAGGCGGCGCGCGCTCGCCGCTCCCGGGCGGCGGCCGCGCCGTGGGCCTCTTCCTCCCCCGGCGCGCGGCGCGCGAGGAGCTCCTCGCGCTCGCCGCGCGCTTCGGCTTCTCCGTCGATCCGGACGAGCACGTCGCCCGGCTCACCCTCGGCGAGCGCCAGCAGATCGAGCTGTTGCGGCTCCTCTCGCTGGGCGTCCGAGCGCTCCTCCTGGACGAGCCGACGACGGGGATCTCCGGGGCGCAGCAGGAGGCCCTGTTCTCCGCGCTGCGGCGGCTCAAGGCGGACGGCAAGGCGATCGTCCTCGTGTCGCACAAGCTCTCGGACGTCGAGGCGCTCTGCGATCGCGTGACGGTGCTCCGGCACGGCAAGGTGGCGGGCGAGGCGGAGATGCCGGCCGGAGCCGATCGCCTCGTCGCGCTGATGTTCGGCGAGGCGCTGGCGCCTCGGGAGCGGTCCCCCGAAGCGGGCGGCGGCGCGGCGCTGGCGCCTCAGGAGCGGCCCTCCGCGGTGGGCGGCGGCACGGCGCTCGCCCTCGAGGGCATCGCGTTCGGCGATCACCGGCTCGACGTGCGCATCGCTCGCCTGGCCGTCTGCCGCGGCGAGGTGGTCGGGCTCGCGGGCCTCGAGGGGAGCGGCCAGCGCCTCCTGCTGCGCGCCTGCGCGGGGTTGCTCCGGGCGCGGCGGGGGCGCGTCGTCGTCGGCGGGGCCGACCTGACCGGCCGCCCCTACCCGGCCTTCCTGCGCGCCGGCGTGGGCTACCTGCCCGCCGATCGCCGCCGGGAGGGCCTCATCGCGGGCCTCTCCATCGAGGAGCACGTCGCGCTGCGCGCGCCGACGCCTGGGCCCTTCCTGCACCCGCGGGCGATCCGCCGCGCCGCCGAGCGGGCGATCGAGGCGCTCCGGATCCGGGGGCTGCCCGACACCCCCGTCGAGCAGCTCTCCGGCGGCAACCAGCAGCGCACCCAGCTCGCGCTCCTCCCCGCGGATCTCGCGCTGCTCCTCCTGGAGCAGCCGACCCGCGGGCTCGACATCGCGTCGGCCCGCTGGGTCTGGGAGCAGCTCCTCGCGCGGTGCCGCGCCGGCGCGGCGCTCCTGTTCGCGTCGTCCGACCTCGACGAGCTGATGCGCTACAGCGACCGCATCCTCGTGTTCAGCGGCGGACGCGTCTCGCCGCCCGTCGGCGTCGCCGATCTCACGCTGGACCGGCTCGGGCGGATGATCGGCGGCGAGCTCGACGACGCCCTTTCCTCGGCGCCTCCGGCACCTCCATCACCCGCAGCGCCCGCGAGGTCCGACAGATGAGCGCCGAGCCGGCCGACGGATCGGGGCCCGCCGCGCGCCGGGCGGAGCGCCGCGGGGCCGTCTCCCTCCTCGTCCGCCTCCTGCCGGCCGCCCTGGCGTTCACGCTCGTGGCGGGCCTCTGCGCGCTCCTGGGCGCGTCGCCGGCGGCGGTGGCCGCGGGCCTGTGGCAGGGCGCGTTCGGCTCTGCGGATCGCGCCGCGCGGGTGCTCGCCACGCTGGCGCCGCTGCTCCTCTGCGGCAGCGGCCTGCTCTTCACGTTTCGCGCCGGCCTGTACCACCTCGGCGTCGAGGGGCAGCTCGTCCTCGGCGCCGTCTGCGCGACGGGCGCGGCGCGCGCCCTGTGGCCGCACCTCCCGGCGGGGGCCGTGGTCGCGCTCTGCCTCGGCGCGGGCGCCCTCGGCGGGGTGCTCTGGGGCGCCCTCACGGGCGCGCTGCACACGCGCGCCCGGGTGAGCGAGATCTTCGCGGGCCTCGGCATGAACTTCGTGGCCCAGGGCGCGGTCCTGTACCTCGTCTTCGGCCCGTGGAAGCGCCCCGGCGTCGCGTCCATGGCCGGCACCGAGCCGCTCGACGTCGCGCTCCGGCTCTCCACGCTGGGCGGCACCGACCTCAGCCCTGTCGCGCTCCTGCTCGGGGTCGCCTCGCTCCTCGGGACCGCCGTCGTGCTCGGGCGGACCCACCTCGGGCTCCGGCTGCGCGCGGTGGGGTTGAGCCCGCCGGCCGCAGAGGTGCTCGGCGTGCGTGCGGCGCGGCAGGTGCTCCTCGCGTTCGCGATCTCGGGCGCGCTCGCCGGCGTCGCGGGCGCGCTGCAGGTGCTCGGCACGTTCCACCGGCTCATCCCGAGCGTCTCGAGCAACCTCGGCTTCCTCTCGCTGCTCGTGGTGATGCTCGCCGGCCGGCGCGCCGCGCTCGTCGCGCCGATCGCCCTGTTCTTCAGCGCGCTCAACGTCGGCAGCCTGGAGCTCCCGATGACGCTCGGCCTGGAGTCCTCGCTCTCGGGTGTGCTCCAGGGCGTGCTCGTCCTGTTCGCGCTCCTGTCCCCCCGGGCGGCGCGCGGCGTCGGTCGGCCGGAGGAGGCCTGAATGGGAGGAGGCCTGATGCGAGGCGGTCCGACAAGGAGGGGCCTGATGGAAGGACGCCTCCGAGGGGAGGAGGCCTGATGAGCGACGGCGGCGCAGAGCTCCTCTCGCTCCTCGCGACCGCGCTCGCGGCGTCGACGCCGCTCGTCTACGCCGCGGTCGGCGAGACGCTGACCGAGCGGGCCGGGGTCATCAACCTCTCGGCCGAGGGGGCGATGATGCTCTCGGCGATGGTGGGCTTCGCGGCCGCGCTGTCGACCGGGAGCGTCCTCGTCGGCTTCGCCGCGGCGGCCGCGACCGGGGCGCTCGTCGCGCTCGTCGTCGCGATCGGCGGAATCTACCTCGGCCGCTCGCAGATCGCGGTCGGCTTCGTCCTGGCGATGCTCTGCGCGGATCTCTCCTCGGTGCTCGGCGGCCCGTACGTGCGCGTCCCCGGACCGACGGTGCCGGCGGCGTCGATCCCGGTGCTGGGGGACGTGCCGCTCGTGGGGCCGCTGCTGTTCCGGAGCGATCCCGTGGTGTACGGCAGCTACGTCCTCGTCGCCTGCATGTGGCTCTTCCTTTACCGCACGCGCGCGGGGCTCGTGCTCCGCGCGGTGGGCGAGCAGCCCGCGGCGGCCCACGCGCGCGGGGTGCGTGTGACGCGGGTGCGCGCGGCGGCGACGCTCGTCGGAGGGGCGCTCGTGGGCGTCGCCGGCGCGGCGTACTCGCTCGACTTCAAGGCGGGCTGGAGCCACCGCCACACGGCGGGTTACGGCTGGATCGCGCTGGCGATCGTGATCTTCGGCGGCTTCCACCCGGTGCGGGCGGCGCTCGGCGCGTACCTCTTCGGCGTGCTCTCGTCGGCGGCGAGCCTCGGCCAGAGCGCGCTCCCGTCGGTGCCGACGCAGGTCTTCAGCGTGGCGCCGTTCGCGCTGATGATCGCGGTCCTGGGGCTCACATCGAGCGGGCTGCTGGAGCGCGCCGCGGCGCTGCTGCCCGGCGCGGCGCGCCGCCCGCTCCTGCGCGCGTTCGACGCGACGCCTCCCGCGGCGCTCGGGCGGCCCTACCCGGCGAATGACGGAGCGGAGGAGCGGTCACGCGGCGTGGACCAGGGGGCAGAGGAGCGGCCGCGCGGCGTGGATCAGGGGGCGAGATAGCAGACCTCTAGCCAGGGCCTGTCGCTCTGGAGGGGGTGATCACTCGAGCGGTACGACGTGTGCCCGTTCGGGCCCTCTTCGATGAGGAAGCCGTGGTTCTGGATCGCGCCGTCGACCCACGCCTGGACGAGGGTGGTCAGATCGGCGCTCATGGCATAGGGACCGACGTAGGTGAGCTCCGCCGCGACGGCCTTATCGTAGCTTGCATCGAAGCTCTGCCAGGTGACGGTGTCTTCGCCCCACGGCGCGGTGATCCGGTGAACGCGGGCCGCCCCGTCACCCGAGCCGAAGGCGACTACGCCGAACTCGGCCGATGTGACGGTGGCCCCGGCGGGGATGCCGTCGAGCCCGAACCAGTAGAGCGCCTGCTTGCTCGCGCCGTTGGAGGTGCCCGAGGAGATGTAAGGGATGTGGCCGTCGCCGTAGCCGGGGAAGGCCTCCCAGATCTCGGCGTCCTCGACCACGCCGAAGGCGTCTCGCTGCAGCGTGACGCACACGTTTGTGCATGCGTCCCCGACGCCGTCTCCATCGCCGTCGAGCTGGTCTGGATTCGCCGCGGCGGGGCAGTTGTCGCAGGCGTCGCCGACGCCATCGAGGTCGCTGTCGGTCTGGTCCCGGTTGGCGACGCTGGCGCAGTTGTCGGTCGCATCGCAGGCGGTATCGCCGTCGACATCGCCGAGAGGGCACGGATCGCAGGCGTCGCCGATCCCGTCGCCGTCCGCGTCGGCCTGGTCCGGGTTGTCGCGGTTGGCGCAGTTGTCGCAGCCCGCGCCCAAGCCCGGCGCGATGCCGTCCCCGTCGTCGCTCGTGAGCGATGACAGCCCGACCTGGTAGCCGTCGCAGACGTCGCGATCCGCGCAGGGGATCGGGCCGGAGACGGCATCGTACAGGCAGAGGAGCGACGAGCCTTCGGTCGCCTCGACCTGCACGCGGGCGAAGCCGACGACCATCGACCTACCGCCGATGACCTCGACCTGGAGATCATTGCACGCTGCGGGATTGTAGAGGGCGAGGACGTCGGGCTCGGTGAACGTCCTCTGGAGCGTCGCTGTGGTGCAATCACAGCCGTTGGTGCTCGCGACCGTGTCGAGGTGGACCCCGTTCATGTACAGGGAGAACGCGCCGGCGGCGCAATCGGCGTGGCTGATGGTGTACGTGATCGCGGTCGGTGCCCCGAACGCCGTCCCGGGGACCCCAGCGAGCACGAGGAGCGAGAGGCAAGCGCTAGCAGCGCTCGTATGGAAGTATCGCATGATGTTTCTTATATTCTTAGTTTAGACAACTAACAATAACCCTGACAGGTTTTTGGTTCGCAGGTGCGCTTGCGTGCATCTCTTCTTCTCTCGTTCTCTCGCGCGCGTCGCGTAAGGCGTAACGCGTAATGCGTGATGCACAGTGAACAGCGGGGTACACGGCACGTAGTGAACGGCGGGGTACACGGCGCGCAGTGAACAGCGGGGTACACGGCGCGCAGTGAACAGCGGGGTACACGGCACGTAGTGAACGGCGAGGTACACGGCGCGCAGTGAACGGCGAGGTACACGGCGCGCAGTGAACAGCAGGGCACGCGCCGTGTGGTGAACGGCTGGGCGCTGGGCATTATTGACGATTTCTTGCGGCGGGCACGGCCAACACGCTGGCGCGCGACAGGCGGCTGGGGTATACGCTACGATCGGGCGAATATCGGTGTTCACCCAGATAGGGTCATGAGAAGAGATAGGCAGGGAGGGACCGTCAGCGCCGTTGAGCAATCCCCCGCATCCTGTTGATCAGGGACAACGAGATCGAGATGCAGCCGAAGCGGCAAAATCCTGCTCCGGCGAGCTTGCCGACGTCGCGGTGGGCTGGAGAGCCCACGACGCCCGCCGGATTGCGTGAACGCCTGGAGGTCAGCGGGCAGAAGCAAGTCCGCAACTCCGCTCGCCGCGCCGAAGAGGCTGCTGTAGACGTTGCGGTCGATGCTCCGCGAGGGACGCCCGCCGGCCACGCTCGCCGCCGCGCTGCTCCTCGCCATCGCCCTGACGCTCGCGCCGAGCATGACGAGCAGCCGCGGCGCCGCGCCGCGCATGCCCGGACCCGAGCCGTCCCGGAGCCTCGATCCCGTGGCCGTGAACCGCGGTTGCGAGCGGTGCCACGCGGAGATCGCGCGCGAGTGGCGCGGATCGAAGCACCAGCGCGCCTACGTCGACGCGCCCTTCCAGGCGGCGCTCGCGAAGGAGCCGCTGCCGTTCTGCCGCGGCTGTCACGCGCCCGAGGCGCGCTCTTCACGGCCTCCTCCGCCGGAGCGCGCTGAGCTCGGCGTCGCGTGCGTCACCTGCCACGTGGTGGACGGCGCTCCTCTCGCCGCTCCAGCACAGGCCGGCGAAGACCAGCGCTCCCCCTCCCCAGCTTCCGCGTCTGTTCCCCACCCGGTGCTGCGCGATCCGCGCTTCGCGTCGGCCGCGGCGTGTGGAGGGTGCCACGAGTTCGCCTTTCCGGACCACGCCGCACGCCGCGCGCAAGAACCGATGCAGCTCACGCTGGCCGAACACGCCGCGTCCGCCTACGCCGATGTGCCCTGCTCGCGCTGCCATATGCCGCTCGCCGGAGACGGGCCCGCGGCCCACCGCTCTCACGCGTTCGCGTCGTCGCGCGATCCCGAGGCCGCGCGGCGCGCGCTCCGCGTGCAGGCCGAGCGCGCCTCGCCGACCGCCGCGCGCCTCACGCTCCGCACCGCGCATGTAGGCCATGCCTTCCCGACCGGGGACCTCTTCCGGCGGCTTCTGGTGCGCGCCGAGGTCCTCGGGGACGACTACGCCGTCATCGCCTCGGCGCGCCGCTTCCTCGCGCGCGGCTTCGCAGAGACGCCCGGACCGCTCGGCGCCCGCGCGCGCACCACGGTGTCCGACGATCGCCCCGGCGCACCCGCGCTCGCCGGGATGCCCGTCGTCGTCGAGCTGGAGCTCGGCCCTGGAGCCGCGCGGCTCCCCATCCAATACGAGGTCGTCTATCAGCGCGTCGCGCACGCGAGCGACGGCCGCGAGGAAGACGCGATCATCGAGAGCGAGGTCTCGCTCGTTCGAGGTAGCTTGCCGAGGAACCCCCCATGAAGAAGCTCGCCTTGCCGCTCCTCCTCCTCTCGCTCACCCACGCGGCGTGCAAGCGGGGCGACAGCGAGGTGCGCCGCGATCCAGCCCCGCCAGCGCCGACGGCCGAGCCGTCCCCGGCGCCGAACGCGTCGGCGTCCGCTCCGGCGTCGTCGCAGCCTGCCTCAGCCCCGGTCGCCGCTCCGCCTCCCGCACACATCGCCGACGCCACCGTCGCGCTGCACGTCGTCGCCGAGGACGTCCGAGAGGTCGCCGAGATCGTGCCCTGGAATCAGCTGCCGTCCGATGTGCCCCGCCCGTTCTATCTCCACCCGCTGCGCGATCGCGTGCTCGTCACGTTCAAAGACACCACGATCTACGCGCTCGCGGACGGCAAGCTGACGGAGGAAGACGGCATCCCACCGTATCGCCTGCGCCTCAGCGCCTCCACGTCGGAGCTGCCTTTCATGGCCTCGGACGTCGACATCGTGTCCATCGTCGGCCGATGGCCCTCCGACGTGTGGATCCGCGTGGGCGGGCTGTTCTCGGACGGGGCACGCCTGAACAACTTCGGAAGTGCGCTCTACCGGAAGCAGGGCGACCGGTTCGTCGAGGTGCCGCTCCCTGTCGAGGCCACCGCCTGGACGCAGGGCCGCACGCTCGTGCTGTCGGGGGACCAGTTCTCGCTCGCCCAGCCGAGCGCGACCGAGCTGCCGCGCAGGGCCGCGGGAGCGAAGCGCCCCGTCCGCATCCAGGCCGAGGCGATGACGGCCCTGCCCGACGGCGAGGTGCTCGTGGTCGGCCGCGATGGCGACGAGAACGACCGGCTCGCGGTCGAGCGCTGGGCGCCCGGTCGCGCCGACTCCACCGTGATCCCCCTGCCCCCCTGGGACGGCAAGCTGCTCCGCGCCATGGTGCTCGCGACCGAGCGCGATCGCTACGTCCTCGCGCGCTTCGAGGCGACGAGTTCCCTCGCGCGCATCGATGTGGCGGAGGCCGGCGCGACCGCCGTGCCGCTCTCGCTCCCATCGAACAAGCCGGTCACGGACGCCGCGCTCGCCGCCGATGGCTCGCTCTGGATCCTGCTCGGTGACGGCGACGGGGTGGAGCTGTTCCGCCGGAACAAGGAGGGAGCCTATACGCGCGCGACGTTCCCCAAAGGCCAGGGGCTCTCGCCCACAGGGATGGCCGCCGCGAGCGCCGACGTGGTGTACCTCGCGGGATCGACGTCCAACGTGCGCTCCGTGATCCTGTCGTCTCGTCCAGGGAAGCTCTCCTTCCCCTCGGAGGAGACGGGCGCGGGGGGCCCCGACGCGGGCGCCCCGACGGCGCCGAGCGGCGGGGCGCAGGACGCCGGGGCCGCGAGCGCGCCGCCGGCCGCGCTCTCCTCGAGCTGCGCGTCGCCGTTCGTGATCCTCTTCGCCGTCAGCAAGTCAGCGCCCGCGGACTACGACTATCCCGCGACCCGCGACGCGCTCTCGGGGTGGGCCGACGGATCGAAATACCGCTTCATCGAGTACAGCCATCGCGGGCAGCGCATGCTGGGCGCGAGCGCGCCCGACGCGGCCCGCGCCGAGGCGCTCGCGGCGCGCCTCCGCGAGCGCGTCAAAGGGGCGTCGCCCGCGGTCGCCTGCTTCAGCCCTGCAGAGGTCCTTCGCGAGGTGAGGCTCGCGAGCACGCCGTGAACGGCTCAGCTGATCCCCATGGGGGCGCCGCCCTCGGCGACGAACCGATCGGCGATGTCCACGAGGAGCGCTTCGGTGGCGGGCTTGCTCTTCACCGTGACCTGCGTCTCGTCCGGCAGGAGCACGAACGAGCCGACCACCTTGCCGTCGAGCCGCACCTCGTGGCTGCCGCCGGGCGGAGCGGAGGCGACCTCGTAGACCTTGCCGTCGCGTGCCTTGATCTTCATGTCCTAGCGGTAGCACGCAGCGGCGCCGACCGCGTTCCCCCGCGGCTCCGGCCGCGGCGGGCACCCCGCCGCCGCCCGGGGCGGCGCACCTTCCCGGGCGGGCCGCCGCGGCGCGAACGCACACGCGGGGACGACGCAGGCAAGGAGCGGCAAAGAACAACGCGGTGGGACGCCGCGACGTCGGCGCTGGCAGGTGCGACGTCGGCGCTGGTAGGTGCGACGCGGCACCGGCTCGCCCCACGGAGAGAGCCCCTCCACCACGGGCGGATTGCGCGGTAGGATGCGGCCGCGCGCTGAGCGCGAGGAGTGTTCACCGTGGCGAGATTCGAACTGGTCCCGAGCCCGTCGCTCGCGTCGACGACGCGGGGCTCCGCGCGGCAGCGATCCGGGGAGAGCGTCATGACAGCGACCTCCTCGCGGATCCTCGAACCACGGGCCAACGCCGCGGGCCGCCCGCTCGACGCCGATCGCTGATGTTGACGCCAGAGCCTGGCCAGCCCCCCGAAGCCGGCGGCGGATGGATCGTCCTCGGCGTCCTGAACGAGATCCTCCTCAAGCTCGCCAACCAGCCGGACCTGAGATCGCTGTGGGAAGAGGTCTGCGCGAGCGCGCGCTGGATCGTCCCGTCCCAGCGCCTCTGCATCGTGCTCGCCAACGACGGCGGCGGCGCCCGGATCGCGGCGAGGTACGAGCACGGGAACTTCGAGTACGGGGCGCCCGAGGGCGGCGGCGTCGTCGTCGACGCGTGGATGGTCGCGGCGCTGGAGGCGCAGCGCCCCGCGTGGTTCAAGGGGCCCTGGACCGAGGCGCGCGAGGCGGATCGCGCGCGCGCGTGGCTCCTCGCGGAGGCCCCCGACGTCGTCTTCCACGTGCCGATCCAGGTCTACAAGAAGACCATCGGCACGATGCTCTTCGCCCTGGAAGACCAGCGCCAGATCGACCGGAAGGCGCTGGCGAGCGCGACGACGTACGCGCTCTACGTCGGCGCCACGTACACGACGCTGAAGAACTCGCTCGACCTCGCCGCCGCGAGCGCGCAGCTGCGCGAGCAGAACGACGAGCTCGAGCGGGTCCAGATCGAGCTGCGCCTGCAGCTCGACCGGGTCCGTGCAGCGCACGAGGCGATGCTCGAGATGTCGACGCCGATCATCCAGGTGTGGGACGGCGTGCTCACGCTGCCGGTGATCGGCACCATCGACGGCGCGAGGGCGGCCCGCATGATGGAAGAGGTGCTCGACGCGGTCGTCCGGTACGGCGCCCGCTTCATGATCGTGGACCTCACCGGCGCGCAGGCGACCGACGCCTCGACCATCGATCACCTCCTCCGGATCTTCGCGGCGACGAGGCTGCTCGGCAGCCGGTGCATCGTCTCCGGCGTGCCGACGGCGATGATCGGCCGCATCCTGGAGTCCGGCGGCCGCCTCGACGGGATCCCGGTGTTCAGCACGCTGAAGAGCGCGCTCGAATACGCGGTGGGCGCGCTCGGGCAGCCGGCGCAGCCGGCGCGCCGGTAGCCGGCGGAGCCGGAGGAGCGCCCCGGACCGGAGCGGCGACCGCGCGCCGCGCGCCGCCCGCTGTGATACGCCCGCGATCCCACACAGGAGCGTGACGGATGAAGCTCGCGATGATCGGACTCGGCAGGATGGGCGCCAACATGGCGCGCCGGCTCATGCGCGGCGGCCACGAGGTCGTCGCGTTCGATCTGAACCAGGACAGCGTGAAGCGGCTCGGCGAGGAGGGCGCGGCGATGGCGTCCTCCCTGGGCGACGCGGTGGCGCAGCTCGCGTCGCCGCGCGTGGTCTGGATCATGCTCCCCGCGGGCGCGCCGACCGAGCGCGTCGTCGAGGAGCTCGGCGAGCAGCTCGGCGCGGGCGACGTGATCATCGACGGGGGCAACACCTACTTCAAGGACGACGTCCGCCGCGCCAGAGCGCTCGCCCCGAAGGGCATCCGCTACGTGGACGTGGGGACGAGCGGCGGCGTGTGGGGGATCGACCGCGGCTACTGCCTCATGGTGGGCGGCGCCCCCGAGGCGTTCGCCCTGGTGCAGCCGATCCTGCGGACGCTCGCGCCGGGGCCGGGGGACATCCCGCGCACGCCGGGCAGAGAGGAGGCCCAGGGCGCCGCGCAGAGCACGTCGGAGGAGGGCTACCTGCACTGCGGCCCGGTCGGCGCCGGCCACTTCGTGAAGATGATCCACAACGGCATCGAGTACGGCCTCATGCAGGCCTACGCCGAGGGGTTCGACATCCTCAAGAACGCGGCGAAGGAGCACCTGCCCGAGGAGCACCGGTACGCGCTCGACCTCGGCGAGATCGCCGAGGTCTGGCGTCGGGGCAGCGTGGTGGGGTCGTGGCTGCTCGACCTCACCGCGATCGCCCTCACCGAGAGCCCGGAGCTCGCCGAGTACAGCGGCTTCGTGCAGGACTCCGGCGAGGGCCGGTGGACCGTGATGGCGGCGATCGAGGAGGCCGTCCCCGCAGAGGTGCTGTCCTCGGCGCTCTACGCGCGCTTCCGCTCGCGTCACGATCACACCTTCGCGGAGAAGGTCCTCTCGGCGATGCGGCACAAGTTCGGCGGGCACCTGGAGCGCCCGACGGGGGGCTGAGCGGCGTCCCTGGCCGCCGATCGAGCGAGGATCCGGGAGCGCGCTCCCCGCGCGCCTGGGCGCGCGGCTCGGCCAGGGAGCTCCTCATCCTCCTGCAGAGGCTCACAAATAAACGGCAAGTGTTCGAAATTGCTTCTATTTTATCCTCGCGACTCATAGGAACTCCGATGAGTCACGCTCGTCCGACTGCGCGCGCTGGCCGGCGGCGAGGAGCGCCTCGGCCAGGAGCATCGCGTCGACCGGCCAGAGCTCGGGCGGCCGCCGGTGCTTCGCCCCTGCCTCGGGGAGCGGGCGGCAGCTGAGCACGAGGCGGCGGAAGCGGTCGGGGACGGCGTCCCGGCCGTGCGCCGCGCCGAGCAGCGCGCCGGCGATCGCGGCGTTCGTATCTGTGTCGCCGCCGGCCATCACCGTGTCGACGAGCCCCTGCTCGACCGAAGGCGCGTGGAGGAGCCGGTAGAAGGCGTTCTGCAGGGCGATGAGGACCCAGCCGGCCTGGTGCGAGAAGCTCGGCGGCGGGGCGCTGCGCGCGGCCGTGAGCGCGGCGACGACCGCGCGCTCGCCGCTCCGCTCCGCCTCGTCGAGCGCGGCGGCGCACGCGCCCTCGACGCCGGCGCCGCCCACCGCCGCCGCGATCGCCGCGACGAACGCGGCGGAGGCGGCGCAGCAGACCGGGTGGGGGTGCGTGAGCGCGCTGTCCTCGCGCGCCCAGGCCGCGGCCTCCCGCGGGCGGCCCGCGCCGAGGACGCCGAGCGGCGCGGCGCGCATCACCGAGCCGTTCGCCTCGCTGGTCAGGCTCGCGGCGGCGCGGGCGCGCTCGCGGCGCGCGTCGGGCAGCGGCGCGCCCGCTGCGGCCCTGAGCGCGGCCGCCGTGGTGTTGCCGATGTCGAACGGGCCGGAGCCGTACCAGTGCACGTAGGCGTCGAGCGCGGCCTCCGCGACGAAGCCGCGCTTGCGGACGATCGAGCGCGCCAGCATGAGCGCCATCTCGGAGTCGTCGGTCGGCTGCCCGGCCAGCGTGCCCCACGTGCCGCCGTCGGCGAGGTCACGGACGCCGCCGGGGTAGAGCTGCGCGATCGGCTCCGCCGTCCGGAACTCGACGAGCGCGCCGAGCGCGTCGCCCGCGAGCTGGCCGAGCAGGCAGCCCTGGGCGCGCGCGAGCGCGCCAGCACCCTCGACGAGCAGGCTGCGCGAGGGGCGCAGGAGCCCGTACGTGCCCTGCGGCGGCGGGATGCGGCCGTGGATGACGGCGTTCCACGGGCGGCGCACGAGCTCGCGCACGACCGCGGGGGCGCCGCCGAAGAGGCGGCAGACCTCGCCCTCGCCCTGCGCGGTGTACGCGATGGGCGCGCCGTCGTCGTCGACGAGCTCGCCGCCCGCGGCGCGCACGAGCGCGTGCCCGGCCGCATAGTCCCAGCTGCGGGGCCGGCTGAGCGAGACCGCGGCGACGCCCTCGCCGGCCGCGGCCAGGGCGAGCCGGTAGGCGAGGCTCGGGAGGGCGAGGAACCGCGCGGGGGCGACGCAGCGGGCGTTGCGGGCCGGGAGGTAGTCCGCCGACTGCGAGAGCAGCACGACGGCGTAGCGATCGAGCGCGCCGCCGGCGAGCGACGACGAGACGGCGGCGCCGTTGCGCCGGATCGGCCCGGCGCCCTCGGCCCAGGCGATGAGATCTCCGTCGTCGTCGGGGTAGGCGTACGCGAAGACGACGCCGAGCACCGGGGTGCCCTCGCGGAGGAGGCCGATGGAGACCGAGGCGCCGCGGTAGCCGTGCAGGAAGGACGCGGTGCCGTCGTGCGGATCGACGATCCAGCGGTGCGACGGGTCCGCGCCGTCCCGAGCGCCGGTCTCCTCCCCGAGGAACGCGTAGGGGGTTGCCCGTGTGAGCGCGTCGCGCAGCAGGAGCTCGACCTCCACGTCGACGTCGGCGCTCGTGCCGGCGCCCCGGGGGCCGCCCGGGCGGTGGAACTCCGCGCGGAGGAGCGCGCCCGCGCGGCGCGCCGCATCGACGGCCAGCGCGAGCTCAGCTTCGTAGCCCATGCCGATCCCCTGCCTCCACCCGTGACAGCCTACTCGGTGTGGGCGCGCCGGCAGGGGCCGGCGTCGAGATCGCCCGGGGGAGGCGCGGCGCCGTAGCCGCGGAGATCGGCGACGGCCGCGTCGACCTGCGCGACGATGGTGCGGGCGTGGTCGAGGAACGCCGCGCCGGCCGGCAGGAGCCGCATGCCGCGCGCGGTGCGCTCGAACAGCCGCGCGCCGAGCTCGTCCTCCAGGCCGCGGATCTGCCGGCTGAGGGGCGGCTGCGCGATGTGGAGCCGGCGCGCGGCGCGGCCGACGTGGCCCTCCTCGGCGACAGCGATGAAGTAACGGATCTGCGAGAGGCTCACGCGGTCGATTCTAGCCCGAACGCCGCGCGCGTGAGGAGCCGCGCGCGATGGCCCGAGATCAAAACGGTATTGGATGGCCGCACGCCGCGCGCGCATACGCCTCGCATGGACGTGGACATCCTTCGGCCTCGCGCGTGCGAGGCGATGCGGCGCGCAGGGCGCGCGGCGGCGGCGACGCTGGCGGCGGTCGGGGCGCGGCTTCGGCCTTTCGTGACGACGGCGGACATCGACCAGTGGGTGCGCGAGGACACAGCGCAGCGCGGGGGCCGTCCGAGTCAGCTCGGCTACAAGGGCTTCCCCGCGGCGGTGTGCACGAGCCGGAACCACGTCGTGTGCCACGGGATCCCGCGGCGCGACGAGGTGCTCCTGCCGGGCGACATCATCAACGTCGACGTGACCACGGAGCTCGACGGCTATCATGGCGACACCTCCGCGACGTTCTTCATCGGGGAGCCGAGCGCCGAGGCGCTGCACGTGGTGGACGTCGCCAGGCGCTGCCGGGACGCGGGCATCGCGGTCGTGCGCGATGGGGCGCGGCTCGGGGATATCGGCGCGGCGATCGAGGAGATCGCGCGGGCGGAGGGCTGCGGCGTCGTCCGCGAGGTCGGCGGGCACGGCATCGGGCGGAGGATGCACCTGCCGCCGCACGTCTCGCACACCGGCGTGCGCGGGGCGGGCATGCGGCTCCGCGCCGGGATGGCCATCACGATCGAGCCGATGGTCAACCTGGGCTCGCACCGCATCCGCACGCTCGACGACGGGTGGACCATCGTCACGGAGGACGGCAGCCTCTCGGCGCAGTTCGAGCACACCGTGCTCGTCACCCGGGGCGGCTGCGAGATCCTGACGCTCTGAGCGCGGCTTGGGGGCCTGCGCCGGGGCGTCGCGACGCCCGCGGCGGCGTCACACCCCCTTGGTCACCCAGGCCCAGACGAACTCGCACTCCATCGGCGACTCGCCGCTCTCGTCCGTCACCGTGACGGCGACCGCCACGTCCCCTTTCGGCAGGTCCAGGAGGGACTGCCTCTGCTCGGGCGCGAGGGTCGCGACCGCGCGCAGCCTGCCTCGGGCGCGGCGGGTGTAGTCGATCTTCATGCTGCGAAGGAGCGGCAGCTTGTCGTCCGGCAGGTTGACGGCGACGACGAAGCCGGTCGCCGTCTCGGCCAGGAGCCCCGCCGCGGCGGCGTGCACCCCGCCGATGTGGTTCCGCACCCTGCGCCCGTTGGCGAGCTGCAGCGCCACCCGATCCGAGCTGACCTCGTCGAACTGGATCCCGGCGGTCCCCGTGAACGGCACCAGGCGCTGGAACAGCACGGTCTGCGCGCGCGTGCGCAGGAAGGACGGGAGCGCCTGGAGCGGCGCGAGCGAGCGGGCGATGAAGTTCTGCTGGGACATGGGGCCTCCGAAGGACGGCGAGCTTAGCGCATGAGGCCGTCTCCTCGTCAGGCCGCGGGCGGCGCGGATCCCACGTCAGCGCCGCCGCCGCTGCGGCTTGCTCACCGCGACCGCAGCCTCGTCTTCTGCCTGCTCCGCCTGCTCCGCTCTGGAGCGCGCGGTGTCCGCCTCGACCCGCAGCCTGCCCCGCCGATCCCCCTCCGCCTCGTCGATGCGCTGGCGCAGGGCCGCCGCAGGGCGCCGGTCCTTGCCGATCGCCCTCGCCATGGCCACCTCGTGCCTGCGGCGATGGTGCTCGTGCCACCACCGCATGCGCTCGGCCTCCTCCGCCCAGTCGTCCTCGTGCGCGGTGAACGCGACCAGCGCGTGGATGGCGACGCCGATCGCCCAGCCCAGCGGGATGATCGACGCCCAGAGCACGACGCCGAACAGGAAGGCGAGCGTGAGGAGCGCCGCGTTGACGATGAGGTAGACGCCGAGGTGCCGGTAGAAATCGCGGCGCTTGCGCCGGAGCCACGCGGCGCGCTCGGCTGCGGTCGCCGCGCCGGCCTTCCGCTCCGCGTCGCGCGCGCGCAGCGCGCGGCTCGCCTCGCGCAGCGCCTCGGGGGCCACGCCCACCTCCTCTGCCGCGGCGAGCAGGTCGTCGAAGCCGAGGCGCGCGTCGCCCCGCGGGGCGCGCGCCTCGCCTCCATCGGCGGAGGCCTGGCGCTCGATCGCCTGCGCGAGGACGTCGCGGATCTCCTCGGTCGAGAACCGCTGCGCCGCGGTCTCGCCGCCGCGAGGCGCCTCGCCCCCGCCGGGCGCCCGCGCGGGCGGCGCGGACGCAGCGGCGGCGGAAGCCTCGCCCTTCCCGGCCGCATCGAGCGCGCGCACGAGCTCGTCCATCGACGCGAACCGGTCCTCGGGGCGCTTCGACAGGGCGCGCAGCACGACCGCGCCCACCGCGGGCGGAACGGAGGCGGCGTCGAGCAGGGCGCGGTCGGCCTCGTCGGTGAGGATCGAGGCGACGACGGCGAGCATGTCGCCGGCCCCGCGCCAGGGCAGCCTGCCGGTGAGGAGCTCGAAGGCCAGCACGCCCCACGCGAACTGATCCGCGCGCCCGTCGAGCTCGGCGCCGCGGATCTGCTCCGGGGCCATGTAGACCGGCGTCCCGAGCTTGACGCCGAGGGCGGTCAGCGTCGGCAGCGCGGGCGCCTCGGTGGACGCGTTCGGATCGGCGTCGCCGGCGGCGCGGCGCGCGATGCCGAAGTCGAGCACCTTGATCACGCCGTCGTCCCGGACCATCACGTTCTCCGGCTTGATGTCCCGGTGGACGAGCCCCCGCCGGTGCGCCGCCGCGAGCGCTCGGGCGACGTCGGCGAGCCAGGCCACCCGCGTCGAGGCCGGCGCGTCCGCGCCGCCGATCGCGCTGCGCAGGGTGCGGCCTGGCACGAGCTCCATCACGATGAACGGCGTCCCATCGAGCTCGCCGACGTCGAAGATCGAGACCGCGTTCGGGTGGTCGAGCGCCGCGGCGGCGCGCGCCTCGCGGAGCAGGCGCTCGCCGGCGTCCTGGTCCACCGCGCCGCCCGCGATCACCTTGACCGCGACGCGCCGCCCGAGCCGCGCGTCGTGCGCCCGGTAGACGCAGCCCATCCCCCCCTGCCCTATGGCGGCCTCGATCGTGTACCGCTCGAACGAATCGCCCGGCTTCAGCATGGCCGGCGGCGAGCCTAATGGATCCGCGCCGGCTTGGACAGGCAACCCTTGGCCGGGAACGGCACGCGTGGCGGTCGATCCGCGGCCGCCACGCGCACCGTGGCCGTGGAGGGTCCGCGGGCGGCGCGTCAAGTCCGCGGATCACGGCGCCGCGGCTTGTGTAAGGTGGCGTCATGTCATCGCATCGAACGATGCTGCTCGGCGTCGCGGTCGGGGCAGCGGGGGGTCTCACGGCGAACGCTGTCGCGGCAGGGCACCCGGCGCTCACGTGGGTCGTCGATCACATCACCTACCCGGTGGGCCAGATCTTCCTGCGCCTGCTGTTCATGCTCGTGCTTCCGATCCTGTTCTCGGCGCTCGTCATGGGCGTCTGCGAGCTCGATCTGAAGCACGTCGGTCGGCTCGGCCTGCGGACGCTGGGCTACACGGCCGTCGTCTCGAGCATCGCGGTGCTGATAGGCCTCGTCCTGGTGAACCTGATCCGCCCCGGCGATGGCCTGCCCGAGGCGGTCCGGAGCCTCGCGCGCAGCGGGGGGATCAAGGCGGCGACCGCTCCGGTCGACACCTCGCCGGTGGGGATGATCATCGCGATGGTGCCGGACAACGTCATCAAGGCGGCGGCAGGGGGCGACGTGCTCGCGGTGATCACGTTCTCGCTGCTCTTCGGCATCGCCCTGTCGCTCACCCAGACCGAGGCGGCCTCACGGCTCCGCGAGTGCATCCAGGGGCTGCTCGACGTCTCGATGCGGCTCATCGAGGGGGTGCTCCGGTTCGCGGCGATCGGCGTGGGCGCGCTGCTCTTCACGATCACGTCGCGCATGGGCATCGGCATCATGCAGCAGCTGGCGGCGTACGTGCTCACGGTGCTGCTCGGGCTCGGCCTGCACATGTTCGTCGTCTACTCGCTCTCGGTCCGCTTCCTCGGCGGCATGTCGCCGGCGGCGTTCTTTCGCGGGAGCCGGACGGCGATCGTGACGGCGTTCTCGACCGCGTCGTCGAACGCGACGCTGCCCACCGCGCTGAAGGTGGCCGAGGAGGAGCTGAAGCTGCCGCCGTCCATCGCGCGCTTCGTGCTGACCGCCGGGGCCGCGATGAACCAGAACGGGACGGCGCTGTTCGAGGGTGTGACCGTGCTCTTCTTGGCGCAGGTCTACGGCGTCTCGCTGAGCTTTGGGCAGCAGGCGACGGTGATGCTGATCTCGGTGCTGGGCGGGATCGGCACTGCGGGCATCCCAGCCGGATCGCTGCCCGTCATCGCGATGATCCTGGGCATGCTCGGCATCCCGCCCGAGGGGCTCGGCTTGGTCCTCGGGGTGGATCGGTTCCTCGACATGTGCCGGACCGTGATCAACGTGGTGGGGGACCTTGCGGCGGCGGTGTTCGTATCGCGGGATCAGCACCCGAAGCCGCAGGAATCCGCCGGGGTTTGACCGGAGGAGGCGCGCGCCCACGCGCGGCGCCTCGCAGCCCTGGAGCGCCCGCTCCCGGCCGTCGGGGCCGAGCCGCTCGCCATCGTTCGTTGGCTCAGGCCGCCATCTTCATGGCGGGCATCATCATGCCCATCATCGGCATCATGCCCGCCATGTTCGGCATCATCATGCCCATCATCGGCATCATGCTGCCCATCATCGGCATCATGCCCGCCATGTTCGGCATCATGCTGCCCATCATCGGCATCATGCCCATCATGTGCGGCATCATGCCGCCCATCGTGTGCGGCAGCATGCTGCCCATCATGTGCGGCATCATGCTGCCCATCATGTGCGGCATCATGCTGCCCATCATGTGCGGCATCATGCTGCCCATCATGTGCGGCATCATGCCGCTCATCGGCATCATGCTGCCCATCATCGGCATCATCGGCATCGGGCTCATTGGCATGTTCATCATGGCTCTCCCCTCGGTCAGTCGTTGCGGGGAGTGGAATAACCCCCTGACCGGACCGGAGCAATGTTGAAGGCTTGGGGCGCCGCGCTTTCATCCAGGGGAGCGGACAGGGCTTCGGACGGAGCGGATGGACTGCCGAACCAAACGGAGGAACCTCCACGATAACGGCAACCAGCGCTGCCGCGCTGGCCGAAAGGAGCCCTCCGGATGAGGGGTACACTGAGGACGGGAGTCTCAGCGACCGGGCCGGGAGGCCATTCCGTTCGGGTCGAGGTGCGCACGGGAACGGGGAGCCGAGCGCAGGCGTAGCGCGCAGCAGCGCAGTCTCCCGTCACTCGTGCTTGAACGTCGCCCCCGTCACCGGATCGCGCAGCAGGATCGGCACGTCCTCGCCGGCGTTCTTCAAGCGCGCTCGCGCCTCCTCGATCGCCTCGTCGACGGCAGCCTCTGCTGCCTCCTTCGTGGCTTCCCCTGCCCCCTCGCCGCTTGCGTTGAGCTGGATCGCTCGCGTGTCCTCCTCGGCCCGACGCGCCCGCTCGCGGTTCGCCTCGGTATCGAGGGCGTCGCTCGTCTCGCCGACCGGCACCACGCTCACGAGGAAGTCGCCCACCCGCAGGCCCTCTTTAACAAGCTTTTTCAGGTCGCTCATCGCGTCGGTCCTCCCGCCACGCATGAGCTTGCCGTAACTCCGTGCGATCCACCACCCCATGTCGCGTCGATCGCCGCGCCCGCCCTCGCCATCGACGATGGAAGCGCCGCTCACGTGCGGCTAGGAGAACGATCGGTGCTCCGGCCGGTAACGAGCGCCGGCTGTCGTCGTCGCATAGGAAGAACGGTAGTCCGTCACGAGCCAGACCAGGCCGACGGCCACGCCCGATACGAGATAGAAGTTCCTTGCCGCGGGCGCCTCATCGAAGTTGAACAGCCACGGCGCCGCGACGAGGAACACGGAGACCGTGGCCTCGAGCGCCCCGTGGACAGGGAACGGGATGATCTTCGCGACCCCCAGCGGGAACGCCGTGAGCAGCGTCATCCCAAGGTGTACGGCGCCCAGGATGTAGCAGAGCGTCTCGGGCAGCCCGCCGAAGCCGAACAGCGAGGGGGCCAGCAGGAACAGCGCTGCAACAGCATAGTCCACAAACCCATGAGCTCGAGGCGACAGCATCTTCATGACCGACTCCTTGCAAAATCGATATCCGGATTCAGTGCCTTCGTCGGTCCAGGAATTTGCAAGGCGCATGCCGCCGAGAGGCTCGGGGGGAGAGGGCTGTCTTCCCCGGCGAGCTCGGCGGCCATTTCATCGTTCCATCGCGCACGAGAGAGGATCGTCAGCGGGACTGTGCGGCGCCGGGCGCATCGACAGCCGTGCTCCGGGGGACCCGGGCCGCGCTTCCGCCCGGAGCAGCGCAGCCACGAGAGCTCATGGTGGGGCACATTGCCCCGCCGTGCGTCACTTCGCGGCGGGGATCAGGAGCTCGGGATCGACCCGTGTCTCGAAGAGATTCATGCGCCAGTCGAGGTGCGGCCCGTTCGTTCGGCCGGTCATTCCGACGGTCGCGATGACCTGACCCTGCTTGACCTCATCGTTCACCTTCACGGCGAAGCCGTGCAGATGGATGAGCGTGGAGGTCAGTCCTTGCCCGTGATCGATGATGATGGTGTGACCGCTCAGCGGCAGATCCTTCTCGACGAGCACGACCTTGCCGCAGGCAGGCGCGCGCACCGGCGTCCCGACCGGCACCGCGATGTCCACGCCCCAGTGGATCCCGCCGTCCGTGCCGTTGAGCAGGCGCGGCTGGCCGTACCGCGAGGTGATGGGGCCCTTCGACGGCCAGATGAAGCCGTTCTTGTAACAGTTCCTCTTCGTGTACTTGTTCCGGATGGCGTCGAGCTTCTTCTCGGTCTGCGTGAGCTTCACGCGCGTCGCCATGTCGAGCTTGACCATGTTCTCCGGGAGGTGGTCGACCTTGTCGACCTCGAACTTGCGAGGCTCCACGTCGAAGAGCTTCTCGAGCACCTGCCCGTCGTCGAACGTGATGGTCAGCTTCTCCTGCGCCGGCGCGGTGCGCGAGAACGCGATCAGGAACTCCCCTTCATCGCTGACGGTCACGCGGTGGCCGGGGAACGCCATGCGGCGCAGCTTGCCGTTCAGCTTGGCGCGCACGAGCCCTCCCTGGACGGCGCGCCCCTCCACCGAGAGCCGGCTGTCGTCGGCCGCGGGCGGCCCGGCGTCGGCCGGGGCCGCGCTCGCCGCCGGCGCCGCGGGATCGCCGGCGTCGGCCGCCGCTGCGGGAGGGGCGCTGGCGTCGGCCTCCACGGTCGCGCTCGCCGCGGCCGGCGCGCTGCTCGCGGAGGCGAGCGGGGCGGCGGAGGCGACCGGCGCTGGATCGGCGGAGGCCTGGGCACCCGTGGCGGACGAGCTCGAAGGAGCACCGCGATCGCAGGCAGCAAACGTAAGCAGGCTTACGAAAATGACGGGGACGCGCATGGCGGCGATCGTGCCAGAGTTTCCGCACATCGACGAGAGAATGTGGATGCGCGGAATGCAGGCATGTACCGGTCGCAAACGGCCGGTGCGTCCTGCAAACGATCGCGGTGCGTCCCAGCGCAGCACCCTCACCCTCGTTGGCGCGCGATACGCCTCGCGAGCGACGGGCTCGCGAGGCTGCACGCATCAGGGCGGTGCGCCGCGTGGTGGGTCGAGCGCTGCTGGCGGTGAGGTGGAGATCAGTTATCGACTCGAGGCGTGTCGTGCCGCGCCTGCGACCGCACCGGAGGCTGTGCCTGCGGCTGCCCCTGCGGCCGACCCTGCGCCTGCGGCCGCGCTGCCCCGTGCACCTGCGGCCGACCCTGCGCCTGCGGCCGCGCTGCCCCGTGCGCCTGCGGTCGAGCTTGCCCCTGCCCCTGGGGCCGAGCCTGCGTTTGCGGCCGAGCTTGCCCCTGCCCGTGGGGCCGACCTCCCGTCGGGTGCCGGCCCTGCACCTGCGGTCGAGCTTGCCCCTGCGCCTGCGGTGCGGACCTGGGGTCGGCCTGGAAGACGGGGATCCCGGGGTCGGCGAGCAGCGGGAGGCGCTTCTGGATGAGCCGCTCGATGTCCGCGAGGTAAGCGCGCTCCTCGCTGTCGCAGAACGAGAGCGCCACCCCCGACGCCCCGGCGCGCGCCGTGCGGCCGATGCGGTGCACGTAGCTCTCCGGGATGTTCGGGAGATCGTAGTTGATCACGTGCGAGATGTCGTCGATGTCGATGCCTCGCGCAGCGATGTCGGTCGCGACGAGCACGCTCGTCGTACCCTGCTTGAAGCTGGCGAGCGCCCGCTCTCGCGCGCCCTGGGATTTGTTCCCGTGGATGGCGACCGCCTCGATGCGCGCGCGGCTGAGCTGCTGGACGACACGGTTGGCGCCGTGCTTGGTGCGGGTGAACACGATCGCCCTGCGGAGCGCGGGATCCTTGAGCACGTGCTCCAGCATCGCGCGCTTGTCGCCGCGCTCGACGAAGACCACCCGCTGATCGATGTTCTCGGCCGTGGAGGCGACCCGCGCGACCTCGACCCGCACCGGGTTTCGCAGGATGTTGTTCGCGAGCTTCTGGATGTCCGGCGGCATCGTGGCCGAGAACAGGAGCGTCTGCCGGCGCTCGGGCAGCATCGCGAGCACGCGCCGGATGTCGTGGATGAACCCCATGTCCAGCATCCGATCTGCCTCGTCGAGCACGAGCGCCTCGAGCCGACCGAACGGGGCGATGCCCTGCGAGCAGAGGTCGAGCAGCCGGCCAGGCGTCGCCACGAGGACGTCGACGCCTCGGCGCAGCGCCTCCATCTGGGGGCGCTGCCCCACCCCGCCGAAGACGACCGCGGTCCGCAGGCCGAGGTTCTTGCCATACGTGGTGAAGCTCTCGCCGACCTGGGCCGCGAGCTCGCGCGTCGGGGTGAGCACGAGCACGCGGAGCCCGCCCTGGCTCGGCCTGCCGCCCTGCGCGAGGCGCTGCAGGATCGGCAGCGCGAACGCGGCGGTCTTGCCCGTGCCGGTCTGCGCGCACCCGAGGAGGTCATTGCCCTCCAGGATGGGCGGGATGGCCTGCTGCTGGATGGGCGTCGGGGCGCTGTACCCTTCGGCCTCGATGGCGCGGAGCAGCGGTTCGATGAGCTTGAGATCGGCAAATTGCATGGACATCGGGCTGGAATCGGGCTGAAGGACAGCCCCTCCTGAGCAAGGGCGGAAAGTACGCCGCGGCACCGAGCCCTCGCCTTGGAGAGGGCTCGATCACGGAGAGCTGCCGCCTCGCGCCCCCTTGAGTGGAGGCTGCGAGGTCCAATGACAGCGACCGAGCACCGCGACCCGTGCCAGGTCAGTCCGAGGCCGCGACTCTAGTACGGCGTGGGGAGGAAGTCGAGGAGCGACCGCGATCCAGCGGCGAGCCGTCGCGCTTTGCGCGGCGCCGCGTGCTGCGCGTGGTGTTGCCCTGCCAGCGTGCAGCGTTGAGCTCTCCACCTACGCCTACGCGCGTTCCCGCGTTCCCGCGTTCCCGCTGTCGTCGCCCTTGCGCCGCCGCCGGAGCCGCGATCGCATCGCTCGCCGTTTGCGGAGCGGCTCCGCGCGCGCGGCGCACCGTGCTAGACCGTCGCCCGAGCGGAGGGCCCGCGTCTCGCGCGCTGCCGCTCGCATCGCCTCGCGTCTTCCCACGACTTCCAGCGTCTTTTCGCCTCGTCGCAACGCTGCCGCACGTTATGGCCGAAACCGCCGAAGCCTCGAAACCGCCGGCTCAGGTCGGGCACTCCGCTCCGGAGCGCCCCGGCCTTCGGCTCCCCCGTCGCCGGCTGCGGCGCTGGGTCCTCGGCGCCGTCGCCGTCCCGGCGCTCTCCGGCGCCGGGTTGTGGATCGCGGTGCACCGCATTCCATGGATGGGCCCGCTCGTCGCCAACGGGCTGCGCTCGGTGATCGGGGCCGAGAACGTGACGGCGCTCGAGGAGACCGCCTACGCCGTCGAGGATCGCGTCCAGCGGCTCTGGCGCAGGAACGAGCCGCCGAAGACGTACTGGGAGGTGCCGGAGCAGCCGGCCCCTGCCGCGGCGGCGGCTCCGTCGATGGCCGCGACGTCCGGTCCGGCAGCGGGCAGCACGGGCCCGGCGGCCGCCTTCCGGCCGACGGACGTCGGCCCCTCGCACGCGGCCTGGTCGGCCCCCGACGACGGGCGGTGGGTGCCCATCGCGGATCGCTCCCATCCCAGCGACGCGCCACGCCTCTACAAGACGCTGATCCACCCGGATCCGAACCGCTCCTGGGCAGAGCTGTTCGTCGTGGCGGTGGATCTCTCGAGGGTCGATGTCCACCTCATGGCCGGCTCGCGGGAGCCTGCGGCGACGACCGAGGAGGGCAAGACGTACGAGCGGCCAGCGAAGATCCCGGAGGCGGACCAGGAGCAGCTGCTCGCGGCGTTCAACGGCGGCTTCATGACCGAGCACGGCCAGTGGGGGATGCGGGTCGACGGCGTGACGCTGGTGCGCGCCCGGGACCAGGGGTGCACGCTCGCGCGGCGCCGCGATGGGCGGCTTCAGATCGGTCCGTGGACGAAGCTTTCGGGGGAAGAGAGCGACATGCAGTGGTGGCGGCAGACGCCGAGCTGCATGGTCGAGGAGGGCGAGCTCCACCCGCTGCTCGGCGTGCCCCAGGTCCGCAACTGGGGCGCCACGCTGGACGGCAACACGGTGATCCGCCGCTCCGCGGTGGGGCTCGACCGCGACGGCAAGGTCCTCTACGTCGGGATCAGCAATCACACGACGGCGCCCGCCATCGCGCTCGGGCTGAGGCACGCCGGCGCCTCGGTCGTGGCGCAGCTCGACGTGAACTGGTCTTACCCGAAGTTCCTGCTCTACGAGCCCGGCGAGGGCGGCGCCCTCGCGCCGGTCGCGCTGGCGAGCGGCTTCGAGTTCTCGGAAGACGAGTACATCCGCAAGCGCTCCCTGCGCGATTTCTTCTACCTGACCCGCAAACCCCAGGCGTCCTCCGCGGCCGCCCCGTGACTCCGTGATGCCTGGCATCGGCCGGCGGTCTTCGCCGGACCGAGGCATGAGGCCGCGGCGATAAGCTCGAGCCCGGCCCCTGTCGAAGGCGTGCGAACACGCACCTGCCCGGCCGCTGCGCGCGGCGTGGCGGCTGCAAGCGCCGTGATCAACGCCGGGTGAGCCTCGCCGCGCGTCCTCTTGCGACGCCGCTCGCGACTCCTGCGGCGCGCCGGTCTTTCACGGCATGAGCGTGGCGTCCAGGCGAGCCGGTCGAACCGCATTGCATCGAGCGAGCACCTTTTACCACGCGAGCGAGCCGATTGAACCGCATTGCATCGAGCGAGCGCCTTTTGCCACACGATGACGTTTCTCGCGCACTCCGACGCATTGCGATCAGCGCACCTCAATTTTCACCCATAATTCATCGATGCCGGCGGTATCCGAGATTGACAGCGCGAGGTAGCTCGATAGGTAAACAGCACCTCACGGCGGATCACCATGCGCTTCTATGCAGATCTCCATGTGCACTCGAAGTACTCCCGCGCGACGAGCGGCGACTGCGATCTCGCGCATCTGAGCTACTGGGCTCAGCGCAAGGGCATCACCGTGCTCGGCACGGGGGACTTCACTCATCCGGCGTGGATGGCCGAGCTCCGCGAGCACCTCGTGCCCGCCGAGCCCGGGCTCTTCCGTCTGCGGGACGATCTCGGCCGCGCGGTCTCGGAGCGGCTCCCCGGAGCCTGCCGCGGAGCGACCCGCTTCGTCCTCTCGGTGGAGATCTCGACGATCTACAAAAAGGGAGAGCGGACGCGGAAGATCCATCACCTCCTCTACGCGCCCGACTTCGACGCGGCGGAGCGGATCGTCCGCGCGCTCGCCAAGATCGGCAACCTGACCGCCGACGGGCGGCCCATCCTGGGGCTCGATTCGCGCCACCTGCTCGAGATTGTGCTGCAGTCGGGCGAGGGCTCCTACCTCGTGCCGGCGCACATCTGGACTCCCTGGTTCTCGGTGCTGGGCTCCAAGGCGGGCTTCGACGCGGTCGAGGAGTGTTATGGCGATCTCGCGCCGCACATCTTCGCGCTCGAGACGGGGCTCTCGTCCGATCCCGCGATGAACTGGCGCGTCTCCGGGCTCGATCGGTACCGGCTCGTCTCGAGCTCGGACGCGCACTCGCCCGCGAAGCTCGGGCGCGAGGCCACGGCCTTCGACGCCCCGCTCGATTACTTCGCGATCCGGCGCGCCCTGGAGACGGGTCACGGCTTCGGCGGTACGGTGGAGTTCTTCCCGGAAGAGGGCAAATACCACCTCGACGGCCACCGCAAGTGCAATGTCGTGCTCTCGCCGGCCGAGACGCGGGCGCTCTCGCTGGCGTGCCCCGCGTGCGGGCACCCGGTCACGGTGGGCGTGCTGCACCGGGTCGAGGAGCTCGCCGATCGAGAAGAGGGAGCGCGACCCGAAGGCGCGAGCGAGTTCCGCAACCTGGTGCCGCTGCCCGAGGTGCTGGCCGAGCTCCACGGCGTGGGCGCCTCCAGCAAGGTGGTGCAGCGGAGCTACGATGGGGTGCTGTCGCGGATCGGCCCAGAGCTGTTTCTCCTCGGCGACGCCCCGCTCGACGAGATCGAGCGCGCCGGGACGCCCCTCCTCGCCGAGGCGATCGCACGCATGCGGGAAGGGCGCGTGATCCGCGACGCAGGATACGACGGCGAGTACGGCGCGATCCGGGTCTTCCAGCCGGAGGAGCTCAAGCAGCGCCGCGGGGGCGGGCTCCTCTTCCAGCAGGAGGCCGCGGCGCCGCAGCCGCCTCCGTCCGGGGCGCGCCCTCCTGCGGCGTCGCGCCCGCCTCCGCGCCGCGGCAGGGCCCACGCCGAGCCTGGCCCGGCGCCGGCCAGCGAGGCGTCCCGCGGCGCGCCGCCTGCGCCGGGCGGCCCGGCGCTGCTCGACGCGCTCGACCCGGAGCAGCGGGCCGCGGCGGAGATCACGGACGGCGCGCTGCTCCTCCTCGCGGGGCCAGGCACGGGCAAGACCCGCACGCTCACGCACCGGATCGCGCACCTCGTCCTCGAACTCGGGGTGCCGCCGGAGCAGTGCCTCGCGATCACCTTCACCCGCCGCGCCGCCGACGAGATGCGCGAGCGGCTCTGCGCGCTGCTCGGCGAGGACGGCGGCCGCGTGCCCGCCATGACCTTCCACGCGCTCGGCCTCTCCCTGCTCCGCGAGCACGCGCAGGGCGCGGGGGGCGCACCGCCCGCGATCGCCGGCGAGCACGAGCGGACGGCGCTGCTCGCCGCGGCGCTCGGCGTCCCGGAGCAGCGGGCGGCCCGGCTCCTCGCCGACATCGCCGCCCTGAAGCGGCGCTACCCGCGCCACGCCGACGCGCACCGGTCGCCGGCCGCCGGCGACGAGATCGACCGTCACGTCGATCGCGCGTGGAAGGTGTACGAGGACGCGCTCGCCGCGCGTGGGCTCCTCGACCTCGACGACCTGATCGGGCACGCCGTCCTGCTCCTGCAGGAGCAGAGCGGAGCGCTGGCCGCGGCGCGCGCGCGGGCCCGGTATCTCTCCATCGACGAGTACCAGGACATCGACGAGCGCCAGTACCTGCTCGTGCGCGCGCTTGTCGCCCCCGGCGGCAACGTCTGCGCCATCGGCGATCCGGATCAGGCGATCTACGGCTTCCGTGGCGCGGACGTGGGCTTCTTCTTCCGTTTCCAGCAGGATTTCCCCGAGGCGCGCGTGGTGCGCCTGAAGCGGAACTACCGCTCGGCGCGTCCCATCGTCGAGGCGGCGCTCCAGGTGATCGCGCCCTCACCGACGCTCGGCGCGCGGGAGCTCCTGCCGAGCGCGGGGGGCGTGGAGCTCGTGGCTGTCCACGAGTCGCCCACGGAAGCCGCCGAAGCCGAGCGCGTGGTCCACACCATCGAGCGGATGCTCGGGGGGTCCACGTTCTTCTCGATGGATAGCGGGCGGGTGGGCGATCCTCTCGGGAGCGGCGAATATGCCTTCTCGGATTTTGCGGTCCTCTACCGGACCGAGGCGCAGTCCGAGCCGCTCCGGGAAGCGTTCGCCCGCTCGGGCATGCCGTTCCAGCGGCGCTCGGATCGCCGCGTCGCCGAGCGCGCGGGCACGGAAGCGCTCGCGCGGGCGCTCGCCGGCGCTCCGCCAGGGCCGCTCGCGGCGCGCCTCAAGGCGGCCGCCGCGCGCCTCCGGGAGGAGGTGGCGCATCCGCCCGGCCTCGCCGGCGCGGCGGACGCGGCGGACCTCACCGAGGCCGACGTGGACGCGGCGCTGGAGCTTCACCTCGCGCTCGCGGAGCGGTGCGGCGGGGACCTCGATCGTTTCTTGATCGAGCTGGCGGTGTGCTCCGAGATCGACGCGTGGGATCCGCGGGCCGACCGCATCTCGCTGCTGACGCTGCACGCGGCCAAGGGGCTCGAGTTCCGGGTGGTCTTCCTCGTGGGGTGCGAGGACGGCCTTCTCCCTCTCCGGTTTCCCGGCAGGGACGAGAGGGATATCGCCGAGGAGCGCCGGCTCTTTTACGTGGGCATGACGCGGGCGCGAGATCGGTTGTTCCTCACCCGCGCCATGCAGCGCGCGCGGCACGGCAAGGTGGTGGAGACCGAAATCTCTCCGTTCGTGCGCGAGGTGGAGGAGCGTCTGCTCCTGCGGGTCGGCCCGTCGTCCGAGGCGCAGAGGAGATCACGCGCCGCAGCCGATCGCCAGATGAAGCTGTTCTAAATCGGTCTCTGTTACACGCGCCGCAGAGCGGCGTTCTCCCCCAGATAAAGCCGTTCCAAAGCGGCTTCTGTTACACGCGCCGCAGAGCGGCGGTCTCCCGCACAGGAGACGGGTCCAGATCGGCGTTTTCGGCGCGGAAGCGCACTCCTGTGCGCTGAGCACCGAAAACGTCGAGATGGGCCCGTATCCGAAGCGGGTGACCGCCGCTCTCTAGCGGGGAGAGCCGCCGAGGCGCTTCTGGGCCGCGCACGCGGCCTTGTCCTGCGTCCGCATGCACTGGTCTGCGTAGAAAGTACGCGCGCGCTCCTTGTCTTTGCGCTCCAGGAGCGGGCCGAACGCGTCGCACGCCTTCTTCTCTCCCCACTGCGTGCAGGCCTTCTCGTAGAGCGCGTAGGCCCGCTCCGGATCGGCGGTCACGCCGTCGCCGCGCTGCCAGATCTCGGCGGCCCGCAGGCAGCCGCCCGTGCCACACACCTTCTCGTAGAGCGAGGCGGCGCGCGCCATGTCCTTCGGAATGCCGTTCCCCTTCTCGTACATCCCGGCGAGGCTCAAGCACGCCTCGGCGCCGAAGCCCTTTTCCGGACAGCCCTTCTCGAAGAACGAATACGCCTTGGCGACGTCCTTTGGAACGCCGTCGCCTTCCGCGTAGACCGCGCCGGCGGAGTTGCAGGCGCGCATGTCTCCCAGGTTGCAACCGTGCCTGTACGCCGCGATCGCCTTCACCCCGTCCTTCGGCGCCCCCTGCCCCTTGCGAAGGATGTCCCCGAGATCGAGGCAGTCCTCGGACTGGCCGCCCTGGCACGCGCGCTGGAGCACGCCCACGGCGACCCCGACGTCCTTCGTCGCGAGCTTCCCCTCGATCAGCATCTTGCCCAGCGCGCTGCAGCTCGGCCCGTGCCCGAGATCGCAGCCGCGCCGGAGGAACGCGACCGCGCGCGTCGGGTCCTTCGGGAGGACCGCCTGCGGGCCTTCGCTGAGGTACCACTCGGCCACGCTGAAGCACGTCCAGCCGTCGCCCATCTCGCACGCCTTGTCGGCGAACTCTCGCACCTTGGCCCGCCCCGCGGCGTCCGGGGGGACCTTGGCGCTCTTCATATCGCGCAGGTGCTGCTTCGCCCGGCCGTAGCACGCCTGCGCGACGCCGGCGCCGCACGCCTTCTCGAACAGCTCCGCCGCCCTCGCGTCGTCGCGCGGAAGATCCTTGCCGCCCAGGTAGTGAATCCCGAGGTGATAGCAGCTGCCAACATCGCCCTTCCCGCACTGGGCCGCGCACGACCTGGAGTCGGCGGGCTCGCACAGGTGCGCGGGCGCGAGCGGCGGCGGCGAGCACTTCGCCCCGCCCAGCACCGTCCCGGCCGGGCACGGGTTCGACAGCGTCGGCAGCTCGTCCTCCGCGTGTTTCACGGGCGGCTCGGTCGCCGCCGCCTTCTTCGCGAGCAGCGGGACGAGCTCCAGGCGCAGCGGCGCATGGCAGCGCTCCGTCGGCGCCTGCGCGTCGGGCCTCGCGGTCCGGCAGGCCTCGAGCTCCCCATCCTTGCTCGTGGTGCCGCCCTGGCCCGACGCCGCGGCCGGCCCGGCCGCCGCAAAGATCTGATCGACCGTCCGCGCCGCCCCCCGGCTGCCAGGCGCCATCGCGAAGGCCCCGAGGAGCGCGGCGCGCACGAAGTGCGTCGCGCCGTCGCAGCTGCCCGAGAGGTCCTGCACGGAGGACGCGGTCACCGTGGTCGCCATCTTCCCCGTGGGCACGAGCGCCACGTCAATCGCGGCCGCGCCGCCGCCCTCGATCGCGGTGCTCAGCGCAGGGGCGCCGAAGGGAACGTTCGCCCGCATCTCCGCAGGGTTTGTTAATTGTATTACTTTTTCAGCCCGGGTCACGCCGGCGAAGGAGTAGGACCCTGCGAGCTTGCACTGCGCGAGGAGCTTCAGCGTCGTGCAGTCGTAGGAGACGACGGCGATGCCATCTTTCATCGCGAGCCCGAGATCGGAGCGGCGTGTCGTGAGCCAGTCGACGATGAGCGGCTCGGTGTGGCCGATGGCCGGGCACCCGCCGGTGGTCTCGCTGGCGGTGCTCGCCGGCGAGACGGTGGGCCGGGGAGGATGAACTACCACCTCGGGTTCCAGGCCCGGTCCACAGGCCATCGCTGCGAACGAGAGCCCAACCACGCACAAATCGAAGGCGCGCTTCATTGGGCCGACAGAACCATGAGCCGTGGGGTCTGGTCAATACACCGAGCGCGGCCGCACGCGGCGTACGCCGGCCCGCGCCGACCGCGCCAGGCTATGCTCGGCGCGCCCCCGCTCCCGGAGCCGCCATGAGCACGTCCAAGTCCCAGGAGAGACTGCGAGAGAGCCTGAGCCTGGTGACTACCCTGCTCGAAAAGCAACGCGTCATCGAGGCCCTGACGCACAAGCAGGAGAGCAAGAACAAAGAGCTCGTCGAGGCGCTGGTCCACCGCCAAAATCTCGCGCTACTGCAGAGGAAGCTCAGGGACCTGCACCCGGCGGACCTCGCCCACATCATCGAGGTGCTCCCGCAGGCGGACCGCCTTGTGGTGTGGGCTGAGCTCGAGCCCTACCACGCCGCACAGGTGCTGCTCGAGTCCTCGTGGTCGGTCCGCGACCGGCTCATCGCGGAGACGGAGCGCCCTCGCCTCGTCGCGCTGCTCGGCCAGCTCGATCCGGACGATCTGGCGTACATCAGCGAGTCGGTCGATCCGGAGATCGTGGCGGAGGTGTACCAGTCGCTCGACGCGCGCGAGCAGTCGCTCTTCCAGTCGACGATCGCGTACCCGGACGGCTCGGTGGGCCACCTGATGAGCCCGGAGTTCGTCTCGGTGCGCGACGGCCGGGACATCGGCGGCGCGCTGGAGGACGTGCGCCGGCGAGCCGACCTGCCGCCGCACACCGAGGCGCTGTTCGTCGTCGACGCGCGCAACGTGCTCCGCGGCGTGCTCTCGCTCAAGGACCTGCTGCTCCGCGCGCCGAACGTGCCCGTGAGCGAGGTCATGTCCACGGACGCGGTGAGCTTCACGCCCCTGGAGCGCGCGAGCGACGCGGCCAAGGCGTTCGAGCGTTACGACCTCATCGCCGCGCCGGTGGTCGACGATCGCGGCAAGCTCGTCGGCCGCTTGACCGTGGATGTGATGATGGACTTCCTGCGGCGGCAAGCCCAGAGCGAGGCGCTGCTGCACGCGGGCCTCTCGGGCGAGGAGGACTATTTCGCTCCCGCCTGGACGAGCGCGAAGAACCGCTGGCTCTGGCTCTTCGTCAACCTGCTCACGGCGTTCCTGGCCTCGCGGGTCATCGGCATCTTCGAGAGCACCATTCGTGATCTCGTGGCGCTGGCCGCGCTGATGCCCATCGTGGCGAGCGTCGGCGGCAACACGGGCAATCAGACGGTGGCGCTCGTGATCCGCGGCCTCGCGCTCGACCGGCTCACGCGGGCGAACACGGGGCACCTCCTGAAAAAAGAGCTCTTCGTGGGCCTGATGAACGGCGCGGTCTGGGGCACGCTCGTGGGGCTCGCGGCCACCGCGCTCTACGGCAGCGTCCCGCTCGGGCTGGTGATGGCCGCGGCCATCCTGCTGAACCTCGTGGTCGCGGCCATGGTCGGCTGCGCGGTGCCGCTCGTGCTCCAGCGCCTCGGCCGCGATCCGGCCCAGGGATCGAGCGTCCTGCTCACGTTCACCACCGACTGCATGGGGTTCTTCCTCTTCCTCGGGCTGGCCAGGGCATTCCTCGTCTGAGCCTGCCCGCGCGCCGATCGCTCGCGCTACGCTCGTGCCATGGACACCGCCCCCGCCCCGCAGCGGCCGCTCGTCGCGATCCGGTATTGCCCCAAATGCCGCTGGCTCACGCGCGCGGCCTGGCTCGCTCAGGAGCTGCTCATCACGTTCCCTGAGGAGATCGACGTGCTCCTGTCGCCTGGCGCGAGCGGCATCTTCGATGTCACCCTCGACGGCGCCGTCCTCTTCTCGCGCGCCGCCGAAGGCCGCTTCCCCGAGCCCAAGGAGCTCAAGCAGGCGATCCGCGACCGCGTCGCCCCCGAGCGCCCCCTAGGCCACTCGGATCGATGAGCGGCCCACCTCCCGCGAGCGCTACAGCAGAACAGCAGAGCGGTTGCCCGCACAGGAGACGGGCCCAGATCGGCGGCTTCGGCGCGGAAGCGCACTCACGTGCGCTGAGCACCGAAGCCGTCGAGGTGGGCCCGTCTCCGAAGCGGGCCCGCTGCTCTAGATGTCGAAGTCGAGGATGTTGTCTAGCTCCGAGCCGCCCACCGCGGGCGCGCCGTGGGGCGGCGAGGCGACGCGCAGCCTCGGGGCCTCGATCGCGACGCGCTGGCCGCCGGCGACGCTCTTCGTGAGGAACACCGAGCCGCCCACCACGCTCCCCTGCCCCAGCACCGTCTTGCCGCCGAGGACCGTGGCGTTCGCGTAGATGGTGACGTCGTCCTCGACGGTGGGGTGGCGCTTCACGCCGCGCGCGCCCCGTGAATGCTGGGGCAACGAGAGGGCGCCGAGCGTCACGCCCTGGTAGAGCTTGACGTGCTCGCCGATGTCGGTCGTCTCGCCGATCACGACGCCGGTGGCGTGATCGATGAAGAAGCTGTCGCCGATGTTGGCGCCCGGGTGGATGTCGGCGCCCGTCCTGGTGTGCGCCCACTCGCTCATGATGCGGGGCATGAGCGGCACGCCGAGCAGGTACAGCTCGTGCGCGACCCGGTGCACCGTCACGGCGAGGAGGCCGGGATAGGCCAGGATGATCTCGTCCACCGAGGCCGCCGCCGGATCGCCGTCGTAGGCCGCCTGCACGTCGAGCAGGAGGCGCCGCCGGACGTCCGGCAGCCGGGTGATGAACGTCCGCGCCACGTCGCGCCCCCGCTGCCGGCACTTCGGGACGTCGAGGCGGCCCGCGTCGACGGTCTCGTCCTGAAAGCAGAGACAGCGCTCGATCTGTCGCTCGAGTTTGTCCCGCAGCGTCAAGACCAGCGTGCCCACGTGGTAGAGCAGGTCCTCGTCCGTCAGGTCCTGCCGCCCGTGATAGCCCGGGTAGAAGATCTGGAGCAGGAGATCGATGATGTCGGTGATCTCCTGGCGCGACGGCATGAAGCGCTTGTTGATGTGATGCCCGCGCGCGTCCGACCGGTAGCTCGCGATCAGCGCGTCGACGATGCCGTGCAGATCGCCCGACACCTCGGAGGGGGCAGCATCACATTTCTTGCTCACGTCGACCTCACGAGGCCTTCATGGTCTCGACCTCGGCGAACATCCCTTCGAAGAGGGGCCCCGAGAGGTACCGCTCGCCGGCATCCGGGAGGACGACCACGATGGTCTTCCCTTCCCACTTGGGATCCTTCGCGAGCCGGCTCGCCGCGACCATGGCCGCGCCGCAGGAGACGCCGCAGAGGATCCCCTCCTCGCGCGCGAGGCGCCGCGACATGGCGATGGACTCCTCGTTCGAGACCGTCTCGACCTGGTCGACGAAGGAGAGATCGAGGTTCTTGGGGACGAAGCCGGCGCCGATGCCCTGGATCTTGTGCGAGGACGGGGTGAGCGGCTGGCCGGCGAGCGTCTGCGTGATGACCGGCGAATGGACCGGCTCCACCGCGACGGAGTGGAGGGCGCGACCGCGGACGCGCTCGAAGTAGCGGCTGACGCCGGTGAGCGTGCCGCCGGTCCCGACGCCCGAGACGAGGACGTCGACGTTGCCGGCGGTGTCGTCCCAGATCTCGGGGCCGGTGGTGGTCTCGTGGATCGCCGGGTTCGCCGGGTTCTCGAACTGCCGCATCAGCACGTACCGGCTGGGGTCGGAGGCGGCCAGCTCCTCGGCCTTGGCGATGGCGCCGTTCATCCCCTTGGGGCCCGGCGTCAGGAGCAGCTTGGCCCCGAGGGCCACGAGCACCTTGCGCCGCTCCATGCTCATCGTCTCCGGCATGCTGAGCACGCACTCGATCCCCCGCGAGGCGGCGGCGAAGGCCAGCGCGATGCCGGTGTTGCCGCTGGTCGCCTCGACGATCGCCTTGCCTGGGCCGAGCACGCCCCGCTGCTCGGCGTCCCAGACCATGGCCGCGCCGATGCGGCACTTGACCGAGTACGCCGGGTTGCGCCCCTCGATCTTCGCCAGCACCGTCGCGCGCGCGCCGTCGGTCACGCGACGGATGCGGACGAGCGGCGTGCGGCCGATGCTCTGTGTGTTGTCGTCGTAGACGCGGGGAAAGTTGGTCATGGGGGGCCGTGAGGGTGAGTAGGGAGGTATAGAGGAGATCCAGAGGCGCCCCTCGCTGTCAAGGCCCACGTGCGCCCCGCCGCCGTCTCGCCGCATTTCCAGACCATGGCACCGCTTCGTCCGTCGTTGACGTGACGTTGGAACGACGCCCGACGCACCAGCTCGCCCGGCGGGCGTGCGCCGCGCTCAGCGCGCCCCCTCGGCAGACCGTTGGACGTGCAACGGCCCGCCGAGGGGGCGCGGGCCGGCGAGGCGCGAGACGCCTCGAGGTCAGTCCGGCCAAGGGCGGTCGGGCCGTGGAAGGCGCGAAGTCGATTACGCGTTAGACGCGAAGCTCAGGAGCCATCCAGCTCATCGTCGGAGAGGGACTGGCCTGCTCCAGCACCCACCGGGATCTGAAGTATCCCCTCGAATTTTTCGGGAAAATTCACAGAGAGGCGGGGAGACGGGGAGTAAAATCCCACAAAACCTCCCCGTCTCCCCGCCTACCTGTTCAATTTCTCGCTAAAAATGCCGACAAATGAAGGGACTCGTCAGCGCCGCGATCTCACTGCTTCGGCCCTCGGGTACCCCGATCTCCCACGAGGAACAGGCGATGACGCAGTGCGACCAAGATGGTAGCGGTAGCGGCCAGCTCATGAGAGATCTTGCCGGAGTGCGTCATTTTTCGTCTGCTGACGCTTGATAATTCACGCCTCGTGACGCCGTGCCCTGTCGGGGCGCGGCCGGCTCACAGGCGCTCACGGGCCGTTGGGTCGCATGAAGCAGGCACGGCAGGCAGCGTGCTCCCCTGGGCAATCAACGAACCACCATGGGACTACGTCAGACCAGGTCCACCTCCTTGACGCATGCTCATGCGAACCTATTATGTAGTATTTTAGCTCTTGCCATGAGTGGCATAGGCCTCGCATCATCGCTGGCATGTTCCCCGCTGAGCCCCCTTGCGCGGAGGTCCAACTGCCGCATGACGAGGATGAACCCACTTTAATTTTCCGTCGTCCGCCGCCATCGATTGGGGGCATGGCGATGCCGTTCGAATCGCCGGCTCCGGTCATGGCAGCTCCGACGCGGCGCTCCACATCGCGCCTGCTGGCCTTGAGCGCGGCTGCCGGCCTGGGCTTCGCGGCGGTGGTCGGTGCGCTCGTCTCGATGCAGCTCGGCGCGGCGGGCTTCGATCTGCGCGCGGGCTCGGCGCTCCAGCCTGCGGCGGCCGCGGCGGCCGTCCTGCGCTCGACGGGCGTGGCGGCGCGGGTCGAGGCGAAGGCCGAGGCGGGCGCGCCGGTCCAGGCGAAGGTGGGAGCGGCTGCACCTGCCATCGCTCCCGAGGATCGCGCCGACGCGACGCTCGATCGAACGGCGGTGATCCCCATCCCCGATGGGATCATCACCATCCCTGCGTCCTTCGCGTCTGCGGATGGGGCGTACGATCTGGTGATCCACTTCCACGGGGTCAACGACGTTGTGCAGGCGGGGTTCGAGCGCGCCAGGCTCAACGCGGTCGTGATGATCATCAATCTCGGGATCAGCTCCGCGGCGTATGAGACCCAGTTCTCGATCCGCTCTTATCTGCCGGCGTTGATGGCGAAGGCGCAGGCCGCGATCGAGGCGCGCGGGCTGCGCGGCGCCCGGCTCAGGCGCGTCGCGCTCTCGGCGTTCAGCGCGGGGTACGGCGCGGTTCGCGGGCTCCTGAACCAGCCCGGGTTCACCGACAAGGTCGACGCCGTGCTCCTCCTGGACGGCATTCACACCGGCTACATGCCGCTCGACCACAGCCTGGACATGGAGCGCCTCAAGCCGTTCAGCCGCTTCGCCGAGCTGGCGGCCGCCGGCAAGAAGCTGATGTCGATCACCCATTCGGAGATCACCCCGAACGGCGATTACGCAGGCACCCACGAGAGCACGGACGCTCTCCTCAAGCTCACGGGCGCGCAGCGCTCCCCGGGCGTGGGCGCCGACGCGCAGGCGATCTACGACCTGACCGGCGAGGCGGCCGAGGCGAAGCTCCGGTTCGCCCCCCTGTCCGAGGCGCACCGGGGCGCGTTCCACGTTCGTGGTTACCCGGGCACCCAGAAGCCAGACCACGTGCGGCACCTCACCCGGATGGCGGAGACCGCGTTGCCTGATCTGGTGCGCTACTGGAGCGAGACGCCCGCGCAATGACCGGTCGCGCGTCGTGGGCGCACGAACCGTCGATACCGAGATGCGTATTACGGAGACGAGGTCGTCTTCGTTTGAGAATCCGTCACAGGGCGGCCTTGAGCGTGTAGATCACGAGTGGTGGTGAGAACGGCGGCCAGAGGATCGCGCTGATCTGCGATTGGCCCTGGCTCCTGAGATCGTCGTCTGCTACCGCGCAACGCGATGGGTCAGCCGGACCTGTTCGCCAAGCGAACGTTCGCCGAAGAGACGGAGCGCCTCACCCGAGGTGCCATCACCTGGCAGGATCCACCGGAGATCCGGCTAGAGAAGGTGCAGTGTGATGGCCTGCTCCTGATCCACCGCCCGGCTCTCCTGGTAGAGCTGGCGGCGCCTTGGCCCGAGGCGCGGGGCCACGAGGAGGTCATGGTCGAGCTGAAGCTCGCCGGGGATCACGTGGACCGGAAGGCGATAGAGAGGGCCCTCTTGCGGCGGCAGGCAAGGCAATTGCAGCGGGTCGAGGAGCAGGAGGAGCCGCCCCCCTGGGCCGGCCACGAGCCGCTCTGGCTGGTCGCCCCGCACGTGCCGGAGTGGCTGCGACGGGTGTACGCGCCCAAGCGCTTCGCGCCCGGCTGCTACCGGGTGGATCCGCTCGGGCACTGCGTGCTGTGGGTTGCGGCGAACGAGCTCCCCCTGCGGGACGAGCTCATCGCATTTCTGGTCGCCCGCTCCGGGCGAGCCCTCGACGAGTTCGGCCGGTGGGTGGCTGGACGCCGGCCCATCGAGTGGGTGCTGGCCATGCTAGAGTACCTGGCGATGTCAGCGACGACCCGAGAGGAGCTCCTGTGGACGTTCGGCAAGGCCGAGGACCCGGAGGTGGAGGCCCGGCGGCAGCGCATCCTCGAGGTGCTGCTGGAAGCGAGCCCGCAGGTCCAGGAGCGGCTGATCGAGAAGGGCATCGAGAAGGGCATCGGCAAAGGACGTCTGGCCGAGGCCCGCGCTGCCCTGCGACGTGTGTTCGCTCGCCGGCAGCTCGCGCTGAGCCCGGTGGAAGACGCTCGCATCGAGGCGTGCGTCGAGCTGGCCACCCTGGAACGGTGGCACGACCAAGCCATCACTGCGACGAGCGTCTTCGAGGCGCTGCAGTAGCTCGCTCCCGCACCGGGCGTACGCCATGTCGCTCGCCCCTCGCGGCAGCGGCTTGACCCGTCCACGCCGCCCGGAACGACCATCCGACCATCGCAGCGGCGGCAACGCGCAGCACCCTCGTTGAATCGTGCGGTCTGTCGCCGATTTCATCGGGTCCGTCCTTCCTCGATCTCACCCACCCGCGCGGCCCTGCGCGCATGTTCATTTCAGACGCTGTGACATGCGTGGGAATCGGGATGCTGTGCCGGGATCCTGTGCGTGAGGGCCGAGGAGCTCCGCTGCGCATCGCCGCGGTTGGCACGCAAGGGGAGGATGCGTGCGTGGCAGATCGCCGCACTCTGGGGCGCGAATGCCGAGCTCAGCCGGCTGCGCCACGGCCAGGAACGGGAAACCGCCGGCAGACGAAGATGCCATTGCGGTATCGGAATTGCTTTTTCCACCAAAAGAAACGGTGGCGTGATGATAACCGGACAAAGACAAGCGCAAAGCGCGGCGCGGCGGACTCAAGAGGTGCGACCCGCAACCCCGACCGCCCGCCGTAAACGTGGTGTGGCGGCGGCCGACGTGGACAGCCAGCGCTCGCCCGCGGCGACGAGAGAGGCGAACACCACCGCGGCGCGCCCGACCCTGACCTACGCGGACGCGCTCGAGGGCGCCAGGAAAGGGCCGTTCCCGAGCGAGATCGAGCCCCAGCTCGCGACGCTCGTCACCGGGCCACCTCCGGGCGAGGGGTGGCTCTACGAGGTCAAGCTCGACGGCTACCGCATGCTCGCGAAGCTCCGCGGTGGTCGCGTCACGCTCCTGACCCGCCGCGGCCAGGACTGGACCGAGAAGTTCACGGGCGTCTGCAGCGAGCTCGCCCGGCTGCCTGCGCGGGAAGCCGTGCTGGACGGCGAGATCGTCGTTGTGGGGCAGGACGGCGTGACCGACTTTCAGGCCCTCCAGAACGCGCTCGGCGACGGGAACGGCGGGCGCGCGGGGCGCCTGATGTACTTCGCCTTCGACCTGCTCTACCTGGACGGCCGCGATCTCCGCGGGTGCACGCAGGTCACCCGCAAGCGAGCGCTCAAGGCGCTGCTCGCGGAAGCGCCGGAGGAAGGGCCGCTGCGCTACACGGAGCACGTCGCGGAGGAGGGCTCCGCCGTCGTGCAACACGCGTGCAGGCTCGGGATCGAGGGCGTCATCGCGAAGCGCCCGGAGGCTCCCTACCGGAGCGGGCGCGGCGATAGCTGGCTCAAGGTGAAGTGTGGGCGGCGCCAGGAGTTCGTCATCGTCGGCTTCACCGAGCCGTCCGGCGCCCGAAAAGGGCTGGGGGCGATCCTCGTCGGCGTGAACAGGTCAGGCAAGCTCGCCTACGCCGGCAAGGTCGGCACGGGCTTCAGCAGCAAGACGCTGACGACCCTGCGCAGCCGCCTCGATCCGATCGTGCGCGCCACGGCGGCCTGCTCAGGGGCGCCGCGCACGCGCGGCGCGCGCTGGGTCGAGCCCAGGCTCGTCGCGGAGGTCCGCTTTTCCGCGTGGACGCGCGACGGACGGCTGCGACACCCCTCCTTCGAGGGGCTCCGCGAGGACCGCACGCCGGAGTCGGTCACCGTGGAGCGCGAGCAGCCTCCGCCTCCATCGCGACCGGCCGAGGCGGCCGGCGCGGCGCCGGGGGGGACCGCGAGCACGACGGGCGGCAAGACCCCGCGCGGCGGTGAGAGCAGCGGCGGGCGACGGGTCGACGTCGCCGGGGTGCCGCTGACGAACCCCGACAAGGTGCTCTATCCGGCGCAAGGCATCACGAAGCTCGCTCTCGCCCGGTACTACGACCAGGTCGCCGAGCACATGCTGCCCCACGCCGAGAAGCGGCTGCTCACGCTGGTCCGCTGCCCCGCGGGCCAGGGCAAACCTTGCTTCTTTCAAAGGCACGAGGCCGAGGGGCTCTCCGAGTCCATCCGGCGGATGGCCGTCGAGGAAGACGACGGCGAGCGCACCTATCTCTATATCGAGACCCCCGAAGGGCTCGTGTCGCTCGTCCAGCTGGGGGCGCTCGAGGTGCACCTCTGGGGGAGCCGCGTCGACCGGATCGAGCAGCCCGACAGGATGGTGTTCGACCTCGATCCCGCGCCGGATCTCCCGTGGGAGCGCGTGGCGCACGCCGCGACGACGACGCGGCGCCTCCTTGAATCGCTGGGGCTGCAGAGCTTCGTCAAGACGACCGGCGGCAAAGGCCTCCACGTCGTGGTCCCGATAGCGCCGCGCAGGAGCTGGGACGAGGTGAAGTCGTTCACGAAGGCCGTGGCCGACGCGCTCGTGCGCTTCGATCCGACGCGGTTCACCGCGACGATGTCGAAGGCCAAGCGCGCCGGCAAGGTCTTCGTCGATTACCTGCGGAACGGGCGCGGCGCGACCGCTGTCGCGCCCTACTCGACACGGGCGCGCCCCGGCGCAGCCGTCGCGACGCCGCTCTCGTGGGACGAGCTCGACGCGCCGCTCGATCCTTCCTCGTTCACCATCGAGACCGTGCCGCAGCGCCTCGCCGCGATCCGGGATCCCTGGGCAGAGCTCACGCGCGTGCGCCAGTCGATCACCAGCGCGATGCTGAAACAGGTCGGGCTCTGACCTGCTCCCCGACGCCCCCGACAAACTCAGGAGGCGGTGAGCTCACCGAAGAAGAACGACACCAGCGACACAGCGAATGGCCTTCACTGACGTTCCGTTCAGCATGGTCGTAATGACGCGGAAAGATGGCGTGCGCTTGGTTGACGGCGCTGCGCGCGCGCTGCATCGTCCCCTGGATCGGCCATGGCCAAGGATCGGGACTCCAGCGCCCTTTCGGAAATTGCAGAGCGACTCCAGCAGTTCGACGGTGAACCGCTGCGGGTCGAGTTTCTGGCGCGCGGCATCGACGCGCTCACCCAGGTCGCGGAGCGGCTCGATCAGAGCGAGCTTGGCGAGGTGGTCGCGTCGCCCAGCAACGCGGACGCCCTGGTGACGGCGCTCACGCAGCCGAGCGCCGTCGGCCTCTTCTCCGCTGCGGATCCGCTCACGCCGGCCCGCCTCCGCGGCCTCCAGGCGAGGGACGCGCTCCTCGCGGCCGAGGGGGGCACGCTCACCGCGGAGGAGGTCGGCGAGGGGCTCCACCTCCCGCCCCAGGCGATCGAAGCACGGCGCGCCTCCGGAAGGCTGCTGGCCGTCAGCATCGGCCGTCGTGGCCACCTCTACCCCGCATGGCAATTTGCGGACGAGGGCGTGCTGCCGGGAATGGAAGAGATCCTGGCCCTCCTCGACGCGCACCCCCCGCTGGCGAAGGTCCGCTTCTTCCTTTCCGGCAACCACCGCCTCGACGGCGAGCGCCCGCTCGACCGGCTCCGCCGCGGCGAGCTGGACCCGGTGCGGCTCGCCGCCCGCACTTTCGGTGAGCAAGGCGCGGCCTGAGAACGCGCCGCGATGACGAGGCCGCCGCGCTCGCCAGGGATCCAGGCGAATACGCTCCGCGCACGGGGCGCCGGACATGCGGGGCCGGAGCACGGGTGGGACGTCGAGCGCGTCGTCCGTGCTGTCGATCGTCCGTGCGGAACAGATTGGCCATGAAAATAACGCTCGGGGCCCATCCGGACCCGCCCCTCGATCTCGCGACGAGGCCGCTCCCGATCGCGCTCTTCCGGCGGAGCTGGTTCCGGATCCACTGGCTCACGCGCGATCCCATGTACTTCGGTCGCTCGGGCGACAACCGCTTCGACGCGCCTGATAGCGAGTTCGGGGTGCTGTACGCCGGAAAAGACGCGCGCTGCGCCTTCATCGAGGTGTTCGGCAGCGCGACCGGCGTGCACTTCGTCGAGCAAAGCGAGCTGGCCGCGCGGGGGCTCGCGCGCATCGCGCCGCGGCGGCCGCTGCGGCTCGTGAACCTCACGGGAGAGGGGCTTGCGCGGGTCGGGGCGGACGCCCGCTTGACCTCGGGGGAATCCTACCAGGCCGCTCGCCGCTGGGCGCTCGCGATCCATGACCACCCGAGGAAACCCGACGGCATCGCGTACGCCGCGCGCCACGATCCGAGCCGCATCTGCGCGGCCCTCTTCGAGCGCGCCAGCGCGGAGCTCGAGGTGACCCGGCTCGGCCCCCTGACGGATCCGGCGCACGCGGCGCTCCTCGCCAGGCTTCTTGATACCTACAAGTTCGGGCTCGTCTGACCCTCGATGAGCGCGCGGCGGCGCGCCGTCCCAGGGCGCTCCGTCGGGCGCGGCGCCCGAGCCGGCGCCCCCGTGCGAGCTCCGCGCGCGCGCGTCGGCACAGCCGGTGCTTCTCCTCGAGGCAGGCGCGCTGCGGCGGCGCCGCGATGGGCGGAGATCGCGGGGCGCTCGGCCGAGCGGCGGGGGGTCCGATGGAAATCAAGAATCTGCGGCTGGAAACAGGCTATCTCGTGGAGCCCATACCGCTCCAGAAGGGGATTTCGGCTCACCAGATCCAGATCACCTCGGTGGGCGGACAGGGGTCGTCTCGCGTCCGGATCTCGCTCGATCCCAACAGCTGCACGGTGGACAGCTTCGGCGAGGCCAAGGCGTGCACGCGGGTGGCGCCGCTCCAGATCGAGGCGGACGTGGAGCTCCTCGAGGCGTGCGACGACAAGCAGCTGCTCGCCATCAAGTTCAAAGAAGGCAACGGGCCAGCGGTCCGGCTCGCGCTCCTGCCCCTCTGCGGCACAGGCAGGGAGGCGATCGTCGCGCGGCTCCTGATCTTCGGGGAGGACGGGGAGATCATGGCCATCCTGCCGATGCAGGGCGCGGCGGCGGGCTGCTTGGTGGCATGAGCCAGCCTGGCGCGGCACCGCCGCGCCAGGCCCGCCGGGCGCCGCGCCGACCTCAGGGGCCGGGACAGGGGCGGAACATGAGGCCGTACTCCATCCGGACCTGGAGGTCGGTCGTGTCGTTGGTGAGCACCCCGGAGTTCGCCGGCGCGAGCCGGTTCGTGACGTAGAGGCTCGTCTTGATGTTGAGCGGCCGCACGGTGCCGCACTCGGACCAGACCGTGGTCGTGAAGGTGTCCGTGCGCGAGAAGTCGCTCGTGAACGGCCCGATCATGCTCCACCTGAGCGGCCCCGACGTGAGCGGCGATCCCGAGAAATAATACGATGTCTCGTGGTTCCCCTGGACGCCCCCCTCCAGGTCGGCGAACCCTCGGTACGTGGCGTCGAAGACGGCCACTTGCCACCCCGGATCGAACCGCAGATCCACGGCCAGCTGGCAGAACGCACGGTTCGCGGCGCGGGCGGTGCCCGGGCCGGTGTGCGCCTCGAACTGGTCGAAGATGACGGTCAGCGCCTTCTGATCAGGGGTGATCACCCCCGCGGCGGAGCCGACGGGACAGCCGCTGCCAGCATAGGTGAAGTTCTCGATCCGCGCGCTCTGCGCCAGCGCAGGAAAGGCGAAGAGAAACGCCGAAGAAAAGCCGAACGCCCATCGCAGGAACATCGTCTCCCCCTTTCGCCGTCAGGCGACATCACATCGCCGTGCGTCGTCGGCGACGCGCGCGTCACCGCGGTCGCACGCCAGCCGACATGTCGTGACGAGCATGCGATGCTCGGGCGCTCCGCGCAACCCGAGCGGGGTGTTATCGCCCGGCGTCGGCGCCGCAGACTGGCAGGAATCTATCGATTGATGTGAGGCCCGCGGGGCTCACGGACATTCGACCTGATCCGGAGCGCAGACGAAGCAGGCGAAAGAGAGGAGAGGCTCGTCATGGAGCCCCGTCGACGCGGAATACCGGGACGAGGTTCAATCGCTCGTCCCAGGACGGATGGCGCTTGTAGAAGAAATCGAGCCGAGCCTTCGAGTCCTTCGCGAACGCAGGATCGCGCAGGCGCGCCTCGAACTCGACGCGCAGCGCCGGATCTGCCGCCAGCATGGCGCGGGCCTCCTCCTCGGCGACGTAGGCCTCCATGTACTCCTTGCGCTCGAAGGAGGCGTTGAAAAAGCCCCAGGCGACGAGGGAGTCGGGCGCGAGCGGCTCGAGGAGGTGCAGGACGAGGGGCGCCCGCGGCTGCGCGATGGGGATGAACAGCGAGCCACCCGGCAGATCCTGTCGCTCGGGCCGGAAGGCGCCCTGGAGCTTCACGCGCGTCCGGCCCTCGAAGGGCTGCTCGAACGCCGCCGTGTCGGCCCGGAACGCCTCGACGGCGAAGCCGGGGCGAGCCTCGGGGAGGACCTGGTAACGCACGCCGTGCAGGCGCAGCTTGTCGGCCACCCAGGCCGCGTGCGCCGCCGGGACGACGTAGCCGGCCCCGGGCGCGGTGACGGTCAGATCCGGCTGGATCCGGTCGAACAGCGGCACGCGCCAGATCTCCGGGCGAGCCTCGTCGTAGCGGGTCCACGTGCCGCCCGAGATCTCCGAGGCGCGCTTCTCGTAGGCGAACCCTCGGAACGGGAAGATGCGCGGGACCGGCCCCGCGCTGTGCGTGAGGGCGACGGGGGCGCCGGCGAGGCGCGCGCTCGCGGCGTCGGCGCGCCCGACCGCGGCGTGGAGCGAGCCGGCGTCGGACGCGGCGCGCTCGAAGAGCGCCGCGAGGAGATCGTGGACCGCGCGCACGCGCTCCGCGTGGGTGGCCCAGCTGTGCGTCTCGACGAGCACGCCGATGCGGTTGCGGGCAGCGCTGTAGGACTGCGAGAAGCGCGGCGGCCCCGGCGCGGTGGAGATCCCCGACGAGGGGTCGTCGTCCTCGCGGAAGGCGGGATAGAACGGGAGCGGCAGGTGACCGAGCGCCGAGAGGCGCGCCTGGAGCGCCCCGGAGAGGCTGCGCGCCACGGTGTCGAGGCCGCCGGGGTGCGGCACCGACGGCTCGACGAGCACGGCGACGTCGTGCTGGAACTTCGCGCCGTCGGTCGTGTGCAGGTCGACCTGGACCACCGGATCCCAGGCGTCGAGGAGCCCGAGCATCGCCCGCATCTCGGGCGCCTCGGCCTTCATGTAATCGCGGTTCAGGTTGAGGTTCTGCGCGGTGGCGCGGAAGCCCATCTCTTCAGGGCCGCGCTGGTTGGGCCGATGGTTTCGACCGAACCGCTCGTGACCGTCGACGTTGAACACCGGCACGAACACGGCCGTGGCCGCCGCGAGGGCGCCGGGCGCCATCGCGCCGTCGAGCAGCTCGCGGAGCGCCCAGAAGCCGCCGTCCTTGCCGTCGATCTCGCCGGCGTGGATGCCGCCCTGGAACAGGATCACCGGGCGCCGCTTCGCCCGCGCCGCCGCGGGGTCGAGCGTGCCGTCGGCGGAGGCGGCGATCGCGAGCATGGGCCTGCCCTCGGGCGTCGTGCCGAAACGGACGCAGCGGGCGCGGCCCGGATAGGCCTGCTCGAAGCCGCGGCACAGCCGCTCGACCTCGGCGTAGCGCCCCGTGCGCCGGAAGCCGGTCCGTTCGGCCTCGGTGACGAGCGCGGGCGGCGTTTCGTGCCGCGCAGACCGCGCACGCCCGCCGCTGTCCGGCGCGCCCCGCGCCGGGGCCTGGCGGGCCGCGAGCAGCGCGGCCAGCGCGATCCCGAGCGAGGTGGTGCGATGAAGGACGGCGACGCGGGGGCGAGACATCGCGCGAGTCGAGCAAATTCCGCGCTGAGCGGCAAGGCGTGCTCCCTCACGCCGGAGGGAGGTAAGCTGCGCCGAGGATGAGCGCGCTCCCTTCCCGCTCTCGCCGTGCGCTGGCCCTCGGGGCGGTGCTCCTCGGCGGCGCGCTGCTGACCCCGCTCGGCATCGCGTCCCTGCGCCGCGCCCGCGCGGAGCGGGTCGATGTACACGCGGGGGATCCAGCAGCGGCGACGCCCGGTCCTGCCGGCGCGGCGACGGGGCTCGCGGACGGCGGGGCCGGCCTGCAAGGCGGCGAGGCCAGCTCGCTGGCGGACGGCGGGATCGACATGTCGGACGGCGGCGGGGACGCGGGCGGCGCGCGGTTCGAGCTGCCCGCGTGGTCCGCCGCGTCGCGCGCGGCCACCTACGGCGGGCTCTCGGCCGACGCTTGCGACAGGGAGATGAAGCGCCGCGGGATCCCGCACGCCCCGGCGCGCGGCGCCCCGCTGGTCGACCGGCCGATCAGGATCACCGGCCCGTTGCACGGGGTCACGTTCCGCGGCGACGGCGTGGCGAAGCCCAGGTCGGCCTCTCCGTTCGACATCGCCGACTGCCGGCTGGTCCTCGCGCTCGACGATCTCGCGACCTTCCTCGCGACGCGCGGGGTCGTCGAGGTGGTGCACTTCAGCATGCACCGGCCCGCTCCAGCCGGCGCTGTCGCGCCGGCGAAGGCTCCCGCGAAGCCGCTGGCAGGCAAGAAGACGCCGAAGGGCGCCGGCAAGGCGGCGAAGCCGGTCGAGCGCGCCGCGAAGAAGCCGGCGGCGGCGCCCGCGCGCCCAAGCCAGCACGCCCTCGGGCTCGCCATCGACGTGGCCGCGTTCGTGAAGGCCGACGGCACCCGGCTCGACGTGAAGGCCGACTGGCTCGGCGCCATCGGCGCGCCGCCGTGCGGCCCCGGGTCGGAGCCGATGGAGCCTAGCGCCCACGCCGTCGAGCTACGGGAGCTCATCTGCGCCATTTCCACGAGAGGGTTGTTCAACGTCGTCCTCACGCCCAACGCGAACGAGGCGCACGCGGACCATTTCCATTTCGATATCAAGCGAGACGCGCACTACTTTTTGCTGGAGTGAGCGCGTGTCACGGCGCGGTGTCGCTCCTCTGCACTGGATGGATCGAGCGCCCGCCCGAAGCGAAAGGCCCGCACAACCCGCTGACCAGCGGGCCGCATTGCGTTATCGAGAGACATTTTCCACGGGCAAATGCTCCTTGATGCGGTTCCTGCTGGTTGACGCCGCGCGGCCGGCGCAACTACCGTGCACGCGGAATATGGGGATCGAGGGCAAAGCCACCACGCGGTGCTGAGGTTCCATGTCGAGGCGCTGGCCGTGCACGCGGAATATGGGGATCGAGGGCAAAGCCACCAGGGGAGCGTCCGTTGTCGCGGTTGCGCTCTGCGTATGGACCGCGAGCTCATCGACCGCGTGCACGTACTCCGATGGCTGCTGGGAGACGCGCACCTGCGCTCCGGATCCGGAGCCGCCGCCCGGACCGTGCGAGGGAGAGCCCGGCACGGCGCCGGCGCTCGACGAGTGCGGGGTGTTCGTCAGCGAGCATGGCGACGACGACGACCCCGGCACGAAGGACGCGCCGGTGAAGACGCTTCAGCGCGCGGTCGGGCTGGCCGCGAACGGACGAGGCGGCGGCGAGCTGCCGACCCGGCGCGTGTACGCGTGCAGCGAGGTGTTCGAGGAGGCGATCTCGCTGCCCTCGGGCGTCGATCTCTGGGGCGGCCGCCTCTGCGAGGGGGGCGACTGGTCGTTCGGCGGGCCCGCTCGGCGGACGACCATCGCGCCGCCCGGGGGGGTCCCGCTGCGCGTCATCGAGGGAGAGGACGCGACGTCGACGATCTCCGGCGTGCGCGTCGTGGCGGCGGACGCCTCGGCGATCGACGGCAGGTCGTCGATCGCGGTGATCCTGAGCTACGGCGCCAGGGTGAAGCTGGTGTCGAGCGTGGTCATCGCGGGCAACGGCAAGGACGGGGAGCCCGGCGAGGACGCGGCGAGCGCCCGCGCGGAGAGCGGGCAGTTCGGGAACGACGGGGCGGACGCCTGCACGGCGGGCGCCGCAACGGGTGCCCTCCCGGTCGTGACCGCGTGCGGCGAGGGCATCGAGTCGACGGGCGGGTACGGGGGCGACGGCGGGATCGAGCGGGGCGGCGACGGCGCTCCGGGACAGCCTGAGCCCGCACCGAACCCCGGGAACTGGGGCCTGGGAGGAGCCGGCGCAGGCAGCATGGCGTGCAGCAACGGGAACGATGGCGCGCCCGGCGAGGACCGTGGCCGCGCCGGCGGCGCGGCCGGCATTGGCTCTCTCACCGACGACGGGTGGATCGGTGTCCGCGGTGACGACGGGGAGCGGGGCGGCGTCGGCCAGGCCGGGGGCGGCGGGGGCGGAAGCAAATCGCGCGACGGCGAGAGTCTCCGCGTGTGCCCGGCCTCCCGACCCCAGACCGGGGCGGCCGGCGGCTCGGGGGGCGGCGGCGGCTGCGGTGGCCTGGGCGGCAAGGGCGGCGGCTACGGCGGCGCGAGCATCGGCATCGTGGCGCTGGAGGGCACGGAGCTCACCATCGAGGCCACCGAGGTGTTCGCGAGCCGCGGCGGGAACGGGGGGACTGGCGGAACGGGCCAACCGGGCGGCTTCGGCCAACACGGCGGGTACGGTGGCAAGGCGCCGGACGGGATGTGGAACGCCTGCCATGGCGGCTTAGGGGGCAACGGCGGCCGCGGGGGCGACGCCGGCGGCGGGCTCGGCGGCTCGTCCGTCGGCGTCGCCTACATGGTCCCCAACCTGGCCCTCCGGCCCGGCGCCGTGATCAAGGTCGGACCGGCTGGCGAGGGCGGTCTCGCGGGGAACGCCGCCACGAACGATGAGGCTGGCAAAGGCGGTTCCGGTCCTTCGGCGGAGACCCAGGCGTTCAGCGGGCCGAACGAGCTGCCCCGTTAGCGCCTTGGATAACGTGCGTCCCCAGGGACGCTTCCGGTGAGGCATGCCCATGCGCGTGAAGTCCGTGTTCCTTCCGTTCGTCGTCCTGCCGCTCGCCATGGCCGGCTGCGGGAACTCTCCGGAGGTGAACGAGCCGGGCGGCGCACCGCCGTGCGACGCTCCGTCCGCCTGTCCGGGCGATGCCGTCCCGGAGTCGGCGTGCCTCGAGGAACTCGCCGCGGATCGCGCCATGGACGGCTGCGGGGTGTTCGTCAACAGCGAGATCCTCGACGGCAACGACGCGAACCCCGGCACGAAGGACCGGCCGGTTCGCTCGATCCAGCGGGCGATCGAGCTCGCTCGCACCGGGCGCGGTCGCGTGTTCGTGACCACCGATACCTTCGTAGGGGCGATCAGGCTTCCTTCCGGCGTGGACATCCATGGCGGCTTCGACTTCCTCGAATGGAGGCGCCGGAGCAGCGACAACAGCGGCCGCATCGATTCCGAGGTGGATGCGCGGATCGGGGTAATCGTCGAGCCGGCGCGCCCCGGCGACACGGGGGCCGCGGACGGGGTCTCGACGCTCGATCGCGTGAGGGTCCAGAGCGGGGCCCCCATCGGGGTGCTCGTTCAGTCCAACACCGCGGTGGAGATCGTCCGCAGCGAGATCAGGACGCTCTATTACGGCACTGCGGGCCACGACGGGGAGGCATGGCCGAGCCGAGCAGCGGCTGGCCCCGATGGCCTGCTCGGTGAGGACTCGTGCTCCGCCGCCAGGATCCCCGGGGGCTCGGCGGTGACGAACCCGTGTGACGACGGAACGTCGAGCACCGGCGGCAAAGGCGGTGATGGGCTGCCCTCGGGAGCCGAGGACGGGGCCACCGGCGAACCGGTGCCGGTGGCCGATCCGACCTCAGGCCTCGGCGGCGGCGCGGAGCGTGAGGAGAGCGCCTGCTGGAACGGCCAGTCCGGGCTCTCCGGGTCCTCGGGAACGGCGGGGGCGGCCGGCCAGGGCATCGGGCGCCTCACCGAGACGGGATGGGAGGGCGACAAGGGGACGGACGGCGGTTGGGGAACGCCGGGCCAGGGCGGAGGCGGAGGTGGCGGCCGGCGCGGCGGGCTCGCCGTGTGCATGGCGGCGGACAAGGGAGGGGCCGGCGGCGGCTCTGGAGGCGCTGGCGGCTGTGGAGGCCGAGGGGGTCGAGCCGGCGAGAACGGCTCGCCGTCGATCGGCATCGCCGCGCTGCACGCCAGGGTGACGGTCCGGGACAGCATCATCAAGGCGCCCGCCGGTGGGGCGGGAGGCGACGGAGGGCCGCCCCAGCAAGGCGGCAAACCCGGACGAGGTGGGTACGGCGGCGACGGCTTCGACGCCGCACCGGCGTGCCGCGGTGGCAGCGGCGGCTATGGAGGCGACGGCGGCTACGGCGGCCCCGGGCGAGGCGGCGACGTGATCGGGATCGCCTACCTCGACGAGGACCAGCTCACGCTGGAGGGGGTCACGTACGAGCTGGGCCTGCCGGGCCCAGGCGGCGTCAGCTGGAGCCAGGACGGCACCATGACGACGGGAGAGGATGGCGTCGCGGTGGAGACGCTGCGCTTCCCTGAGTAGGCAGTGTCGCAAGGCTTTCCTGAGTAGGCAGTATCGCAAGCGAGCTCCTACGCTGACGGGCGCCTCGTCACTTCTGCGTATCAGGAGCAGATTCGGTGCCGCGACGAACGAAGATCTTCAAAATAGACTCGATCATCGTCCGCAGCTCTCGTGGAGGCTGGCGCGTAGTCGTCCACTCCAGCACCAAGCCGACCAACCTTCGGACGAAGTCACGGTCAGCCTGCCGCACGACCAGCGTCGTCGTCACCTCTCTAGATAGAATCGCATCGAAGGCGTCTCCCATCGCGCACAGAGTCCCTAACCATTCATTCGTCGGGAGCTCGGACACCGGCGCACCGAGGTCAAGCGACTCCACGATCGCAGATAGACAGTTGAGCCCCTCAGAGAGCGCCTGCGCCACTTGCCGCTCACGCGTCATTCCCCCGCTCCCCTATTTGTCAAACTGATAGCGACAAAGCCAGGTTCCAATCGGATTGATGACAGTGCAGTTGTCTGCATTTGAATACTGATAAGATCATGTCCACGTGGGCTTGCCACCCTTGCACCAGTACAGATCGCCAACTCCGCTACTCGGGCTATACGGATGCGAAGCGTGATGAACGCAGTGGGCGCCGATCGCCTCACACTGGTCTACGCACGTATTGCTGCCGGGGGATGCGCAATTCACCTGGGCTGCTGCCTCAACCGCTTCGCTGCACTCGGAACGCTCCAGCTCGTCTTGCGGATCCGGTGGCGCATATCCGAAGCCTCCGGCCCCACCCGGGGTGATGATGCCTGCGCCGACGCCCTCATCACGACCATCCCGAAGGTAGCACTCACCCATGTCGTAGTTGCACGCAGCAACGAAGCCACAGATCAGAACTACACTAGCCTTCATATCGCCTCCAGTCGCAAAACTGGTCCGACGGTCGACCTAACCGCCATATCGTCAGGGAGCATCTGCCCGCATGGAGACGACGCTATCATAGGGAGCCGCTGCATGGTGCAATGCCCACCTTGACACTATCGCCGGAGGTTGCCCCAGATCAGCAGGAAGGCGGTCATGACGCCAAGGCCGCCAAGAGGAGATAGTAAGGGCCGTCCCGGCATTTCGCCTCCTATTCCCCTGGTTTCTTGGCGTCATGGCGGTTTGCCTCCCAGACCGACTTCCCGTAGTAGAGTTAAGCTCACGCCCCGTGGCTCGCCGCAGGTTCGCTAACGAACTGCACCACTCGATACTCTTCTCAGTCGCGCGTGACGTCAATGGGTAACAAGGCGCACAAATTCTGTCCGTACGCCAATGGGGCTCGCCAGCGCATCGGGCGTATCACCGAGGCGGGAGGACAAGGCGGCAGACGGAGGCAGGGGCATGCCGGGCCAGGGCGGAGGCGGCGGTCGGCGCGGCGGGCTCGCCGTGTGCACGGCGGCGGCTCTGGAGGCGCTGGCGGCTGTGGCGGCCGAGGTGGCGAGAACGGCTCGCCGTCGATCGCGCTGCACGCCAGGGTGACGGTCCGGGACGGCGTAATCAAGGCGCCCGTCGATGGGACGGGAGGCGACGGAGGGCCGCCCCTGCAAGGTGGCGAACCCGGACGATGTGCGATGAGCTACGGGCTCGCCGGGTCATCGACCCTCTCGCCGAGCCTGCGCTTTATCCAAGCGGGAGCACCTCGACGTACTCTAATCGCCCGTCTGCTTCACGCACGAAGTCGTGCGCAAGGACGATTGTCCACTTGGTTGGTCGGAATGCGGCAGGATCGGAGCGTGGTCCGGCATCTGGCCCAGCATACCATCCGATCTCTCCGCTCGGGAGCTTTCGCCCGATGATGAGGGCGTCACCGTCGTTCGGCCAATCGTCGGGTTTATGGATGCCGATCGTTCCATCCGCCTCTTGAACGATCACAGCCTCGGGTAGGCTGTCCAGACGACCGTGATAGCTGCCGATCTCTTCGGCGATGATCTCTTGGACGGTCGGTTCGACGTTGGAAGCTGGAGGCTCGGGCTCGGGGGTCTCGGGAACGCTGGACGGCGCGGCCTCTGGTGCCGCTGTGTCAATGGCCATGCAGACATCCAGTCTTGCCCTGGTCGAGGCCAGGCGTCCAATGAAGGCGCCAGCGATACCGGCAATGAGCGCGAACACAAGGCATCTGCGAGTTGTCATTGCACCTCTCGCTACTACGCGCAGCCTGGGGGAAACAGCAGTTGCTCTCACAACAGAGCAAGTCCGCCGCCGTATGTCTTCCCGATGCCGCGAGACTCTTCCCTGTAAAGCGCGGCGTCAACCGGTAACCACGGATACAAATTCTGTCCGTGCGCCAGTGGGGCCTCTGCGCATCGGGCGTATCATCGACGCGGAATGGACAAGGCGAAAACGCGGCCGACGGCGAGGGCACGCCGGGCGAGGGCAGAGGCAGGGCGGCGCCCTCCGTGATCCCCTCGAGTGCGCCCAGCAGGGCGTACGACGGCGCTGCAAAACCCACACTGAGCGCGAAGCGCGCTTCGCGGCGCCCCCCCTCCTCCTGGCTCCCCAGGTCGGCAGTGCAATCTGGACAGATGCGGCCTTTCGTGCGAACTCTTGATGAAGAACATGTCGATCACGTGTCGTAGCCATGTTCGCGTCCTTTCCGCGGGCGAGGTCCACTGGGAAGAGTGGAGCCCCTCCCGGAACGGCGGCGCGAGCCAGCGCCCCGTGGTCCTGGTACACGGCCTGTCCGATAGCTGTCGGACCTGGAACCGCCTCGCCCCCGCGCTCGCGGCGGCAGGCCGCCGGGTCGTCGCGCTCGACCTGCCAGGCCACGGCCACTCGGCCCGGCCCGACGCTCCCTATACGGTCGCGTGGTATGCGGGCGTGGTCGCAGAATGGATCCGCTCCCTCGGGCTCGACGATTTCGATCTGGTGGGGCACTCGTTCGGCGGCAGCATTGCAATGTGCGTGGCGATCGAGCGGCCCGGGCGTATTCACCGCGTCGGGCTGGTCGCCGCGGGCGGCATCGGGACCGAGGTCGCGCTGCCGCTGCGCGTGGCCGCGGTCACAGGGCTGATCGAGCTGGCCGCGCCCGTGCTCATGGGTGTCGGCACCCACGCGGGGGTGCTGGTGCTCGGCGGCGAGTTCAACGCGGAAGAGCGCAGGCACCTCGCCCGGGTGAACGCGCGGCCAGGCACGGCGCGCGCCCTGTCGCGCACGCTCCGCCACGCGATCGACCTGCGCGGCCAGCGCCATCACCTCATGGACATCGCACATCGGCTCCCGGAGATACCGCCGCTCGCCGTCTACTGGGGCGAGCGAGATCAGGTGATCCCGGCGCGCCACGCGGCGGACATCGACCGTTACCTCGAAGGCGTCGCCGTGCGGCGCTTCGCGAAGGCGGGGCACTACCCGCACCGAGAGGCGGTGGTCGATCTCGCCCCCGATCTCCTCCGCTTCCTCGACGAGCCGCGGGCCGCGGCTCGCGTACGCGCCGGGGCGCGCGCGCCGCGCGCATCCTCCGTCGCCGCGCGCGCGCCGCAGGCCGGCCCGCGGTGGCAGCCCTGGCCGGACGCCGCGGTCAGGCGCTGGGCGCGGAGCTCGCTCTCACCGATGCTCCGGCAGACACCGCAGCAGGACGCCGGCGACTCGGCATCTCCCGCCGACCTCGGGAGCCGCCCGCCGCCCGTTCCCTGCTGACGATGCGCGGCGCCGCCCTGTCGAGGGCGCGCCCCCTTCCCAGTCGACGCCGCGCCACCCCTCCCCAGTCGACGCCGCGCCACCCCTTCCCTGTTGACGGCGCGCCCCCCGGTGCGGTTCTCTCGGGCGCTGGTGCAACTCGAATGTGAGACCTGCGGCGCGTCACTGCGCGTCGAAGCGGACCAGCGGACGGCAGTGTGCCCCTACTGCGCTTCGCCGTCGGTGGTGGAGCGGCCGCCGTCGAACGATCGACCGTCGCCGCACTTCGTCCTCGGGTTCACAACGACCCGCGAGAACGCGCAGGGCGCGGTCAAGGCGTGGCTGGGGAAGCGGAGCTTCTTCGTGCAGTCCAGCGTCAAGACGGCGACGATCGACTCGATCCGCGGCGTCTACACGCCCGCCTACCTGTACTCCGCGATGGCGCAGACGCGGTACACCGCGCAGATCGGCGAGGACTACCAGGAAACCGAGACGTACACGACGACCGACGACAAGGGAAACAGCGTCACCCGGACGCGCGTCGTCAACAGGACCGAGCACCGGCACCTCGAAGGCCAGCACGCCACCTACATCATGGACGTGCTCGTCGTGGCGTCTCGCGCGGTTCCGAACGCGGAGCTCGAGGCGATCGAGCCGTTCGACCTCCGCACGATGCGGCGCTACACGCCGGCGGTGCTCAGCGGCTGGATCGCCGAGGAGCCGACGATGACCCAGCAGGAGTGTTACGGCCTCGCGCGGCGGGAGGCGCTGGAGAAGATCGGCCGCGACCTCTCGGGCTTCATGCCCGGAGACAGCCACCACGGCCTCACGCACGAGACGCGGCTCGACCGCGAGACGCTCGAGCTCCTCTATGTGCCCCTCTGGGTGCTCGCCATGCGGCACGATCCGCGCAAGCCGCCCTTCCGGCTCCTCATCAACGGCCAGACCGGCGTGATCTACGGCAAGGCCCCCGTCTCCTGGGTCAAGATCGCCCTCGCCGTCCTGCTCGTGATCGCGCTGATCGCGGCGCCGTTCGTCCTTGCCGCGGCGCGCGACCGGGGCGGCGATCCGACCGAACGGCGCGGCGCAGCGCGGCCGCCGGCCCCCGCCGCGGCCCCCGCGACGACCGAGCGCGGCCACCCCGGCGGGAGCCGGCCCACCCCGACCGGAGGGACGCGATGAGCGCGAGCATGGACGTCTCGTCGGTCGCGAGCGCCACAGCGCCGTGCTGCGCTCGCTGCCAGGGGCCGCTGGAGCCGGGGGACCTGCGCTGCGCCGTCTGCGGCCTCGCCGCGCCGCAGGGCCGCGCCCCGGCCCCGCAGGCGGTGCAGGTGCTGCGGTGCACCGAGTGCGGGGCCGCGGTCTCGTATTCGGCCGAGGCGCAGGCGCCGAAGTGCCGCTTCTGCGGCGCCGTCACGCGGCTCGAGCAGCCGGTCGATCCGATCGATCAGGCCGACTGGCTGCTCCCGTTCGGGGTGCCCCCGGAGCAGGCCGACCAGGCGCTGCGCCAGTGGATGTCGACGCTCGGCTTCTTCCGGCCGTCGGATCTCTCGCGCGCGGCGACCGTCGAGGGGTTGCACCCCATCTGGTGGGCGGGCTGGCTCGTCAACGCGGACGCGGTGGTGAGCTGGACGGCGGACTCGAACGCGGGCGCTCATCGGAGCGCCTGGGCGCCGCACGCCGGACAGACGCGGCTGCCGTTCCGCAACCTGCTCCTGTCGGCGTCGCGCGGGCTCTCGCTCGACGAGGCCCGGGAGCTCGCGCCGTACTTCCGGCTCGACCGGGCGGTGCCGGCCGCGCACCGGACGCAGCAGCAGCTCGGCCCGCCCAGCGCGGTGCTGGAGCAGTTCGACGCGCAGCGCTCGGCGGCGCGGAAGATCGTCAGCGAGCGGATCGCCGCCAGCGCGGAGGACGCCCTGAAGCGAGGCGTGATCCCGGGGTCCACGTTCCGCAACGTGCGCGTGGCGGTGCTCCTGCACGCGCTCGAGACCCGCCGGCTGGCGCTGCCCTCGTACGTGCTCGCCTACCGCTACAAGGGGCGCAGCTACCGCGCCGTCGTCCACGGCCAGGACGCGAGCCACGTCACGGGCACGGCGCCGATCGCGTGGGGCAAGGTGGCGCTGGTGGTCGCCGGGGCGCTCGCGCTCGTCGTGCTCGTCATCGCGGCGCTCGTGCTCGCCCGCGCCGCCTAGCCCCCGCCCTCCGCGCGGCCCCGACCCGGCGCTGGGCGCCGCGCGGCCCCCACCCGGCTCCGGGCGCCGCGCTGGCGCGGTTCGGCCGCGCCAGCGGCTGTGGCGGAATGCCTCGAGCGCACGCTCGGTGCGGCACAGCAGAGCCCTGGTCCTCTCGCTCTCCCGCGCGCACACGCGCTGGTCCGGATCTCGCACCGACCGCCGGACTCGATGGAGGAAACCATGGAAACTGGATCGCGGGAGAAGCTGCTGGAGATCCTCAAGAAGTTCCGGACTGCCATGCTCGTCACGCAGGCCAACCAGGGGGCGCTGCGGGCGCGTCCGATGGCGCTCACGAAGGTCGATAGCGACACCGGGGACGTCTGGTTCATGACGAGCATCGACTCGGGCAAGGTCGACGAGATCGAGTCGCACCCGGAGGTGAACGTGACCCTCCAGGAGGGGCGACGCTTCCTGTCGCTCTCGGGCCGCGCCTCGATCGTGCGGAGCCGGGCGAAGATCGAGGCCCTGTGGTCGGAGGAGGCGAAGGTGTTCTTCCCGAAGGGCAAGGACGATCCCGACCTCGCGCTCATCCACGTGAGCCCGCGCGAGGGTGAGTATTGGGACAACGATGGCGCGGCTGGGCTCAGGTTCCTCGTCGAGGCGGTCAAGGCCTACGTCACCGGGACGACCCCGAAGACGGACGCCGCCCAGCACGGCGCGGTGCCGCTGAACGGCGGGCAAGCGGGCGATTCACGGGTGTCCGCGCGATAGCGATCTCCGCCGGCGCGCCGCGGATCGGCCCGCCGATCCGCGGCGTCACGCGCGGGCTCGCCGGCGCCACGGAAAGATCCCGGCTCTCGGGAGCCGCGGATCGAGGGAGACGGAGCGTGGCGCATCCCTTGCTCTTCTCGGGATTGCATCACGCTCCGCTCCTCCGGAGCGGAGGTACCGCGGGAACCCGTCAGCAGCGAGGTTGGGCATGGGGATCTTCACGTTGTCTCATCGAGCTCAGGTGGTCGTGGTCGCGGCGGCGACGGTCGTCGTCATCGTGGGGCTGCGCTACGCGGAGCCGTTCCTCGTGCCGGTGCTGTTCGGCGTCGCGCTCGCTGCGATTTCGTCGCCGATCGCGACCTGGGTGACCCGCCGCGGGCTGCCCGCGGCGCTCGGGGCGCTGGCCGCGCTCGTGGTCGACCTGGCGATCCTTGTGTTCGTCGGGGCGGTGGTCACCATCGCCGGGGTGGAGCTGGAAGAGAAGGTGCCGGCCTACCTGGTCCGGATGTCCTCGATGACCGACGGGCTCGCGATGACGCTCTCGGCGCGCGGCTTCCCGGTGAACCCGGAGCTCCTCTCGCGCACGATGCACACGGCGTCCCTGGTCCCCCTCCTCGGCGGGGCCGCGGTGACGGTCGCCAGCGCGGCGTCGAGCCTCGGCGTGGTGCTCCTCGTCGTGTTCTTCGCGCTCTGCGAGCTCGCCGGCGCGGGCGCCAAGGTCCGGCGGCTGCTCTCGCCCCCTGGGCGCGGCCTCGAGCACGTCGACCGCATCGTGCGGGAGGTGAAGACGTATCTGTTGGTGAAGACGCTGACGAGCCTGCTCGTGGCCGTGCTCGCCTATGTCCTCCTGGTCCTCCTGGGCGTGGACCTGGCGCTCCTCCTGGCGTCGAGCCTGTTCGTCCTGCACTTCATCCCCAACATCGGTGCGGTGGTCGCGACGATCCCGGCCGTGCTCGTCGCGCTGGCCAGCCAGGGCCCCAGCACGGCGGCGCTCGTGGCCATCGGCTACCTGCTCATCAACCTGCTGGTGGGCAACGTGCTCGAGCCGCGCGTGCTCGGGAGGACCCTGGGCCTTTCGCCGCTCGCCGTCCTGATCGGGATGCTCTTCTGGGGGTGGCTCTGGGGCCCTGCGGGAGCGCTGCTGTCGGTGCCCATCCTGATGGTCGCGAAGATCACGCTGGAGAACGTGGAGGGGCTGTCGTGGATCGCACGCATCATGGAGCCCGCCCCCCAGGAGCCCGAAGCGGCGCCCGTCAGCGGCGAGCCGGCGCCGAGCTCACTGCTGCGGCCGAGCGTCGCGGGGGTGCGACGATCCGGGTAGCGATGTGTGATGTCGGGCCCCAGGTCTCTTCTCGAACCTGCCTATGCCCACGACCCTCATCACGCGCACGAAGCCGCATCAGCGATCGGAGAGCGAGCGAGCGCTGCCTGCGAGCGCCGATTTTCGCGCCATTTTCGAGGGGATCCCAGGAAACTACGTCGTTCTCCGTCCGGACTTCACCATCGTCGCCGCGAGCGATGCCTTTCTCCGGGCCGCGAATACGCGGCGCGAGGAGCTCCTGGGTCGCAACGCCTTCGATGTCTTCCCCGACAATCCGGACGATCTGCACGCGACCGGCACGAGGAACCTGCGCGCTTCGTTCGAGCGTGTGATCCAGACGGGCGCCCCGGACAGCATGGCCGTGCAGAAATACGATATCCCGCGCCCTGAAGCCGAGGGAGGCGGCTTCGAGGAACGGTATTGGAGCCCCTTGAACTCGCCCCTCTTGGGGCCGGACGGCAAGGTCGCGTACATCATTCATCGCGTCGAGGACGTGACCGAGTTCGTCCGCCTGAAGCAGCGCGGTATCGAGCAGTGCCGGCGCACGGAGGAGCTGAAGACGCGGGCGGAGCGGGTCGAGGCCGAGGTCTTCCTGCGGGCGCAGGAGATCCAGCGCGCGAACGAGCAGCTCCGCGTGGCGAACGAGCAGCTGAGCCGGCTCGACGAGCTCAAGACCAAGTTCTTCTCGAACGTGAGCCACGAGTTCCGGACGCCGCTCACGCTCATGCTCTGCCCGATCGACGAGCTCCTGACCGGCGCGCCCGGCGGCCTCACCGGCAGGCAGCGCGAGCTCGCCGAGCTCGCGCGCCGCAATGCGCGGCGGCTCCTCAAGCTCGTGAACACCCTGCTCGATTTCGCCCGGATCGAGACCGCCCGGATGCACATGACCTACGAGGCGCTCGACCTCTCGGCGCTGACCGCGGAGGTGGCGAACGCGTTCCGCGCGACCGTCCAGCGGGCGGGGCTCCGGTTCGTGGTGGACTGCCCGCCGCTTCCGGAGCGCATCTACGTCGATCGCGAGATGTGGGAGAAGATCGTCCTCAACCTGGTCTCGAACGCGTTCAAGTTCACGTTCGAGGGCGAGATCGCGATCTCGCTCCGGTGGGGCGGCGACCACGCGCTCCTCGAGGTCCGCGATACGGGGACGGGGATCCCCGCGGGCGAGCTCCCCCGGATCTTCGAGCGCTTCCACCGGATCCACGGGGCGCGCGGGCGGAGCCACGAGGGCTCCGGCATCGGCCTCGCGCTCGTGCGGGAGCTGGTCCGGTTCCACGCGGGCGACGTCCAGGCGGCGAGCGAGGTCGGTCGGGGCAGCACGTTCACCGTCCGCATCCCCGCCGGATCAGCGCACGTGCCCGCGGAGCGCATCGGCGCCGAGCGGGAGCTCGGCACGACGGCCGTGACGGTCCAGGCGTTCGTGGAGGAGGCGTCGCACTGGGACTCCGGGCCGGCGCCGTCGGCGGCGCTGCCGCTGGGGCTGCCGGCGAGCGCAGGAGACGCGCGCCCGGCGGGGGGCCCGGCCGGCCACGTCCTGCTCGTCGAGGACAACCCCGATATGCGGAGCTACCTCCGAGACGTCCTCGCGACGCGGTGGACCGTGGAGGCCGTCGAGAACGGCGAGGCGGCGCTCTGCGCCGCGCGGTCGCGCGTGCCCGATCTGGTGCTCACCGACGTCATGATGCCCGGCCTGGACGGGTTCGGCCTCCTCGACGCGCTGCGCGCCGATCCGGCGACACGGCTCGTCCCCGTGGTGCTCCTCTCGGCCCGATCCGGGGAAGCATTGCGCGTGCACGGCGCCGAGGCGGGCGCGGACGATTATCTCGTCAAGCCGTTCTCGGTCCGCGAGCTGCTCGCGCGGGTCGGCGGGCGCATCGAGATCGCGAGGCTGCGCCGCCAGGTCGCCGAGGACGTCGAGCGCCTCCGCGAGAGCGAGCAGCGCTTCCGCTCCCTCGCCGACTGCGCCCCCATGATGATCTGGATGTGCGGGACCTCCGGCCGGTGCGAGTACGTCAACAGGACGTGGCTGCGCTTCACGGGGCGCTCCCTCGAAGAGGAGCAGGGGAACGGCTGGCTCGACGCGATCCACGTGCAAGATCGCCCGCTCGTCGCGGACGCGTGCGCCGCAGCGATCGAGGCGCGCGAGCCGTTCACGCTGGAGTGCCGGATGCTCCGCGGAGACGGCGAGAGCCGGTGGGTCGTGACCCAGGGCGCCCCGCGCTTCGGCGCGGCCGGAGCGTTCCTGGGGTTCGTCGGATCGTCGCTGGACATCACCGAGCGCAAGCGCGTCGAGGACGCGCTGGCCGACGCGGATCGCCGGAAAGACGAGTTCCTGGCCATGCTCGCGCACGAGCTGCGCAATCCCCTGGCGCCGATCTGCGTGGCCGTCGAGCTCATCCGGCTGCGGAGCCGCGGCGGGCCGCCGGACAGGCACGTCGAGGTGATCGCGCGGCAGACGAAGACCTTGATGCGCCTCGTGGACGATCTGCTCGACGTGTCGCGCATCACCCGGCGGAAGATCGAGCTCCACAAGGAGCGGATCGACGTCATGGCCGCCGTGGTGCGGGCCGTGGAGTCGACGCGCGAGCAGATCGAGGCGCGGCGGCACGAGATCCGGCTCGCGCTGCCGACCGACGCGGTCCACGTCTTCGCGGACGCCATCCGCCTCGAGCAGATCCTCGTCAACCTGCTCACCAACGCGTGCAAGTACACTGACTTCGGGGGCCACATCGGGGTGACGGTCGAGCAGCGCGGCGACCGGGTGGAGCTGCGCGTCCGCGACGACGGAATCGGGATCGCCGGGGAGGTGCTGCCCCATGTGTTCGACCTGTTCCATCAGGCGGACCGCAGCCTCGACCGGGCGCCTGGCGGCCTCGGTATCGGGCTGACCATCGTCCGCGATCTGGTCGCCCTCCACGGCGGGAGCATCGAAGCCACGAGCCCGGGGCTCGGGCAAGGCAGCGAGTTCATCGTGCGCCTGCCCGTCGCGACGGACGAGCGCGTGCCCTCCGCGGCCGACGGGGCGACGTCCGCGCCCTCGAAGAACGCGGCGCAGCCGTCGCCGGAGGCAAGGAAGCTCCGCGTCCTCATCGTCGAGGACAACGTGGACGCGGCGGACACCCTCGCCGACGCCTTGCTGGCCCTCGGGCAAGAGGTGTGGATCGCCAGCGACGGGCCGCACGCGCTCAGGGTGGCGGCGGAGCATCGGCCCGATCTCGTGCTCCTCGACATCGGGCTCCCTGGGATGGACGGCTACGAGGTGGCGCGTCGCCTGCGGGAAGCCGGGCTGTGCTCGGGCGCGCTCGTCGCGCTCACGGGGTACGGGCAGGCGTCGGACCGCCGCCGCGCCGAGGCGGCAGGGTTCGACGCCCACTTCGTCAAGCCGATGTCGCTCGATGCGCTCGCCGGGGTCATCGACTCTGCCGCGGCGCCCGGAGCCCGTCAGGGCGCCGCGGATGGCGCCGGCGCGAGCCCGAAGACGCGCTCGTGACGGGCGCTCACGTGGCACCCCATGCACGACGCGACCCGGCCGGCGGCGGTCACCTCGCCCGTGGGCGTGACCGTGCCGTAGACCCAGCCCGCGTCGGTGCCGGGCGTGTCCGGCGCGACCTTGAGCACCACGTAGGCGCCGGCGAAGCGCGATGCGCGGTAGGCGCGACCGCCGTCGCGCAGGATGGGATCGAAGTGATCCGTGGCGTCCGGCGGGGTGGCCCCGGCGCCCGGGAGGGCGGCCGCAGCGCCGTCCTCCACGAGCTCCGGAATGTAGCTCTCCTTGACCAGGACCTGCCCGACCGGCTGAGCGACGGGCGCCTGTGCCTCGACGAGCGGATAGCGATCGTGGTGCTTGGCGAACACCGAGTAGAGCTTGCGGGCGTGGCCGCCGTCCTCGGCGGCGCTCATGCGGGCGCGGCCGGGCAGCGGCATCCGGCACAGCCAGGGCGCCCAGCGGAGCTCGTCGTCGACGCGCCCCCAGGGCTTGTAGTCGCGAAAGGCCGCGGCGATGAGCGGCGCGAAGCGGGGGTCGATCTCGGACTCGGCGGTGCCCGTCGCGGGAGGCGAGCCCGGCGCATCCGCCGAGGAGGAGGCGACGGGCGCCGGAGGGGGCGTTGCGCTCCCGGCGTCGTCCGGCGTGACGGGCTCGTCCAGGGCGTGGCTGCACCCGGGCGCGAGCGTGAGGATCAGGAGCAGGGTGAGGCGCATGGAGCGGATCGTACGATCGCGGCGCCGGAAAGGTCTGCCGGGCAGCACGGTTTCGCGCGACGCGCGATCGCCGGGGTGCTGGCGTTCGCGCGCGCGTCGCAGCGCGCCCCGCCGGCGGCCGAGTTCACGGTGCGGACGGAGCAGGCCCGGCCGGCGGCGGCGCGGCGCGTGTCGGCTGGCAGCGAGGACAGAAGTAAGTCGACCGCATCATCGTCCCCTGCCGGCGCATCTGGATCGCGGCGCCGCAGTCGTAGCAGGCGTACCCCTCGCGGCCGTACACGCTGACCGGCCTCCTGCGGTCTCCCCCGGCGCGCGTCGTGCGTGTGGTCATGTAATGTGCGGTCGGCCCGCGGTACGCGCTGGCGGCGTCCCGCGACTCGACGTTGGCTTGCAGGAGGGCGCGGCCCACGTCGAGCATCGCGGAGAGCTCCTCGTCGGAGTACGCCCGGACGGGGGCGAAGGGGTCGAGCCGCGTCCGGAAGAGGAGCTCGCTCTTGTAGATGTTGCCGATGCCCGCGATGACGCGCTGGTCCATGACGGCGACGCCGAGCGGCGCCTCGTCGAGGGCGCGCAGGCGGCGGAGCGCCTCGGCGGCGTCGAAGGCGTCGCCGAGCAGATCCGGGCCGAGGGCGCCGAGGAGGCGATCGCCGCGCAGGGCGCTCGCGCGGAGCAGGCGCGCGACGGGCGCGCGGAAGCAGACGGCGACGTAGCCAGGGACCGCGAGGATGGCCGTCGCCGTCGCCTCGGACCGCTTCCAGCGCTCGCCCTCGCGGTAGAGGTGCCAGACCCCGCTCATGCGCAGGTGGGTGTGGAGGACGGTCCCCTCGTCGAAGAAGATCAGGAGGTTCTTGCCGCGCGCCTCCACGCGCTCGACGCGGCGGCCGACGAGCCGGCGGCACGGTTGGTCGCTCCGGGGCAGCTCCAGCGCGACGACGCGCGCGCCCGTGAGCGCGGGGCCGAGGGCGGCGGCGATGCGGAAGAGGGTGTCGCCTTCAGGCATGAGCGGTGTCCGGAGGCTCTGGTGCGGACCGGCCGGATCGCAAGGGGCACGAGCGGAAGGGTCAGGCCCTCACCGCATCGCCAGCCTCGTTTCGCGCTCGTCCGAACATGTATGCTCCCCTCCTCGGTCCGCGGCAGTCGAGCGTCGCGACCCTGGAGAACCCCTCGATGCCTCACCCGACCTGGTGCCCCGTCGCCCTGCTGGCAGCGTCGCTCTGCGCGTGCGCCGCGCCTGCGCCCGCGCGCGTCGACCGAGCGCCGACCGAGCGCCCGATCGCCGTACCCATCGCGCCCGCGCCGCCGCCCGTCGCTCCGGACGCCCCGCCCGACGCCGCCTCGCCGCCGGAGGTCGAGATCCGGGGCCGCCAGATCCTCCTGGACGGCCGGCTCGTCGGCGACGCGAAGAGCATCGTCGAGCTCGGCCGGTTGACCAAGATCGATGAGCTGTTCGTGCAGCTGGACGCGCGCCGCGCCCGCGAGAGCGACCGCGGCGCGCCCGCGCAGGGCGAGATCGCCGTCGTGGCGGACGAAGCGGTCGCCTGGATCGTCATCGAGAGCGTCTCCCGCACGGCGGCCTTCGCGGGCTACCCGGTGGCGCTGCTGCGCACCGGCGCGGGCGGGCTCCGTTTCCGCGCGCCCGTGCCCGGATCTCCGGGTGAAGACGCCTCGGAGCCGCCGTGGCTCGAGATCGCCGTCGATGTCCGCGAACGCGACGTGGAGGTGAGCCTCTTCGAGCTGACCGTCGCCCCGCCGAGCGCCTCGGAGGGCGGCGGGTTCGTCCGGACGCTCGTGAAGCGCGAGGTCGTGGGCCCGCAGCGGGAACGCGCCTCCGCCGCGCTTGCGGAGCTCGCCGAGGCCGCGTGCGCGAAGGCGCCGCGGACCTGCCTCGACCGCCTCGGCCTGCGCGCCGTGCCAGGAGCGAGCCTCGCCGACATCAACGAGGTCGTGTCGACCACCCTGGGCCGCGCGCGGCAATGGACGGAGCGACCGCCCGGCTCGAAGCAGGAGATCCTCATGCTCGGAGCCCTCCCCCGCGAAGGCCGGTTCACCGGCCTGCCAGGGTCGCCGCCCTCGTTTCGCGCGCTATCGATGGAAGTCTCGGGCCGGCTGCAACCCACGGAGATCCAGCAGGCCGTGCGCGCGCGGTTCGGTGAGCTGCGCAAATGCTACGAAGACGGGCTGCGCCGCGATGCCAACCTCGCCGGCCGGATCGCCGTGCGCTTCGTCATCGGCAGGGACGGCAAGGTGACCTCCGTCACCGAGGGCGCTTTGCCGCCGGCCAGCTCCCCGCCGTCGGCCGCGAGCGCGCCCATGCCGGATCGCGCCGTCGTGAGCTGTGTCCTGCGCGAGTTCGAGAAGGTCACGTTCCCGGCGCCCGAGGGCGGCGTCGTCACCGTGGTGTATCCCCTCATGTTCTCGCCTGGCTCGTGACGCCGGCGCGATAGCGCGAGCGGCCGTCTCGCGCGGCGCGGGCGGCTCCGCCGCGCTCAGGCCCGGGTGGAGCGATGAAGACACACGAGGCAGGTGTCCTGGACGCGCAGAGCTCGGCGGGTGCTCCGAGCGCCGGCGGTTCCGTCAGGACGTGACCCCTGGCGGAGGACGGACGACGGTTGCGCCCGGTCGTCCGCCTCCACTACGCTGTCGAAGCTTTGATTGGAGAGCGTTTCGGCGGAGCGTACCAGGTTGTCCGCTTGCTTGGGCAAGGTGGGATGGGCGCTGTCTACGAGGCCGAACACGTCGAGACGCGGGAGCGCGTCGCGCTGAAGTGCATTGACGGAACGCTCGTCGTTCCGGGCAAGAACGGCCTCCATCGCTTCCAGCGCGAGGTGAAGGCGATGGGCGCGATCGACACCGAGCACATGGTGCGGGTGCTCGACGCGGGGACCGATCCGGAGCGCAAGGTCCCCTTCATGGTGATGGAGTTCCTCGAGGGAGAGGACCTCCAGCACCTGCTCGACCGGGTCGAGTGCCTGGAGCCCGACACCGCGCTGAGGATCGCGGCGCAGGTGTGCATCGGCCTCCAGAAGGCGCACGAGGCGCGCGTCGTCCACCGGGACATCAAGCCGGCGAACCTGTTCCTCGCCCGGAAGGCCGATGGCGAGGTCGTTGTCAAGATCCTCGACTTCGGGATCGCGAAGATCAAGCCGGAGCCGAGCCAGGGAGGGCCGACCACGGGGCTGACGCGCACCGGAGGGATCCTCGGGTCGCCGATGTACATGTCGCCAGAGCAGGCGCGGGGCCTCAGCGACATCGACTACCGGACCGATCTGTGGTCGCTCGGCATGGTGCTCTATGTCGCGCTCGCGGGCGAGCTCCCGCACGGGCACATCTCGGCGTTCGGGGACCTGATCATGGCGATCTGCGCGCAACCGCCGCGCTCGGTCCAGGCGTTCGCGCCCTGGGTCCAGCCGGATGTGGCGGCCGTGGTGCACCGCGCGCTCGCGCTCGACGCGGGCGACCGATTCCCGTCCGCGGCGTCGATGCTCGAGGCGATCCGCCCGCTCGTGCCAGGCGGGTTTGCCCTCCGGGAGGAGCTCCTCGGCCCGGTGAGGCCGGAGACGCGCGCCCGGGTCGCGACGAGGCTCTCGCTGGCGCACGCGGCGGACGACGCGCACCGGCGGATCGCGCGGATCGTGGTGCAAGGGGGGGTCGGCAGCGGGGACGAGACGGTGACCGTGGAGGCCCCGAGGTCCGAGAGCGCGCCCGGGACGGCGTCCGGGGCGGGTGACCGGCCGCTCCACACGACAACGGGTGGGTCGAACATCACCACGAGCACCACCGGTGACTGGGAGAAGAGCCCGCAGGCGGGGGATTCGAGCGCTCCGCGAGCGCGCTGGCCAGGGAGGGCGTCGGCCGCGGTGGGGCTGGTGGCGGCGGCAGGCGTCATCGCCTTCGCGCTGGGGAGGTCGTCGCTCCGGGAGGGGAACGAGCGGGTCGGCGATCTTGCGAGGACCGTGGAGTGGACGCTCGTGCTGCGGTTCAAACCGCCGCCGGCCGTGAGCCCACCGCCGCCGGCCGTCCGACAGCGGAAGCTGCGGGTCGCGCCGGCCGGTGTGTCGGTCGAGATCGACGGGAAGCCCGTGGAAGTACGGGACGGCGAGGTGATGATCGAGGGCGAGCCGGGGACCATGCAACGCGTCCGGCTGATCCAGGGGAGGAAGGAGCTCACGGTCGAGGTGTTCATCACCGTTACCGGCCTCTCCCGCGACTCGCTGGAGATCGAGCCGGAGAAGCCCGCCCCTCCGGCGCCGACGGCTGCGAAGACGCGGCCCAGCGCGATGGGGACGCCGGGCGTGAAAACAATGGGAGCACCGCGAGTGACAGCACCGCCTGCGCCCACGACGTTGGCTGAGCACGAAGTCCCGTTGATGCCTGAAGTGTTCAAATAGGTGTGTCCGGCCACGTACAATGCGCATCGCGAGAAAGGCCCACGATGGTGCCGGGCAGAGCCGCATCGCTGACGATCCTGCTCGCTCACGTGCTCCTCTCGCGGGGCACCGCCCTCGCCCAGCCTGCACCGGCTGCCAGCGAGAGCGCTGAGGAAAGGAGACGTGAGGCGGAGACTCGCTTCTTCAAGGCCCGAGACCTTTACACCGAGGGGGCGGTCGGTGCCGCGCTCGCGGAATTCCAGGCATCGAGGGCGCTTTACCCGGGAGAGAGCTCCACGATCGGCGCGGCCACCTGCCTCAGGCGTCTCCATCGCTTCGATGAGGCGCTCGACCTGTTCGAGGCCGCGCTGCGCGCCTACCCGAGCTCGATGGAGGCGAAGACCAGGGCTGCCGTTCAGCGCGAGGTCGTCGAGCTGCGCGGCCTCGTCGGCACCGTCGACATCGAGGGAGCCGAGCCCGGCGCGGCGATCACCGTCGACGGGCAGAGCCGAGGCGAGTTCCCGTTGCTCGCGCCGCTCCGGGTCGCCGCGGGCAGCCACGCCGTGCGCGTCCATCTGGAAGGATTCGAGCCATTCGAGACGCGCGTCCAGGTCGCCGGTGGGCAGACCGCGCGCGTCTCCGCACGCCTGCACCGGCTAACGCAGGCGGGGACGCTCCAGATCTCCGAGGCGCGCGGCCGGGAGCTGGAGGTGGTCGTCGACGGCGTCGGCGTGGGCAGGACCTCTGCGACGCCGCTCTCCCTGGCGCTCGCGCCAGGCACACACGTGGTGCTCCTGCGTGGCAAGGGGTGCCTGGGAACCATGCCAGCGAAGGTGACCGTCCGGCTGAACCAGGTCCAGTCCCTGCGGCTGGAGGCGCAGGTGCTCAAGGCGACGCTGCGCATCGCGCCCGAGCCGCCGGATGCAAGGGTGTCGATCGACGCCGTGGAGCTCGGCCAGGGCATCTGGGAGGGACAGGTGTGCGGGGGCACGCACACGGTCGAGGTCGCGGCCGAGGGGTTCTTGCCCGAAACGCGTGAGATCTCCCTCCGGCGTGGCGAGCGCGAGGTGCTTTCCTTGCCGCTGCTGCGCGATCCCAGGTCGTCCTTATGGCGCAAGGCGCCGCGATTGCCTCATTTTCTGGTGGAGTTCGACACCGCGGCGCTGATCGTGGAGAGCTTCGGGGGCGACGTGGCGGGCAGCTGCCTTGGGGGCTGCAGCCGAAGCTTGGGCGTCGGGACGTACGCCGTGCTGCGCGGCGGGTATGAGCTCCGCTCTGGCGTCAGCTTCGGCGTCTCGATTGGCGCGTTGTCGGTAACGCAGCACTTGAGCGACCGGAGCACGTCGCTGAACATCGTCAGTGAACCTCCGAAAGACATCGATATCGACGCCGACGACGTGCTCAGGCTCCGCGGTGTCTTTCTGGGCGGGTGGATCGGCTATGCGACCGAAACGGACGTGCCTGTCCGCTTCCGTCTCGGCGCCGGCGGCATTTTCGGATCGATGTCCGACGCGCGGCACTTCACCCCGAGCGACGGGGGGCGCCCCGAGAGTGTCGCCTATGTGCAGCACCAGCCTGCACGCTTCGCCTTCGTCACGCCCGAGGTGCGCGTGAGCCTGCCGCTCAGCAAGCATGTCGAGCTGAACGCCGGTCTGGAGCTGCCCATGCTCTTTGCGGTGTCACGGCCGAGGTGGAGCACGAGCGGTGAAGCAGCGGTCCGCGCCGGGTCCGACGGAGCTGGATACTTTGACGACGATGCGTTCGTGGGCGGTGTGCTCGTCACCGTGGCGCCGACGGTGGGCGCTCGCTTCGATTTTTGAGGTTTTCCGGGAGGGATGATGCATTCACGGTGGTTGTCAACGGGCGTGCTGCTCTCGCTCCTGCTGCTCTTGAACGCATTCCTCGGGTGCCGGTATGGGCGCGACCCGGCGTCTCTTTCAAGCGAGACGCTGCGCGCTCGCTTCCCCGAGCAGGTGACGGAGGTGCTCGAGGCGGGCGCGGGGTTCATCGCCACCGAGGAGGGGTTCGCCAGCCGGTCGCGGCCGGGGGCGACCGGAGGCTTTCGGGCCGCTGGCGAGACGATCGAGGCGGTGCTGCCAGCAAGAGGTGAGGACGGGCTGCGCTTCCGGGGGGCGCGGGGGTTTACGATCGCGGTGCGTGAGATCGGCGCGGCGGGCGAGGCAGCGATCGAGGGCGGCGCAGTGACGTACGCGCGGGCCGGGGGAAGGTCGTACTGGACGGCGATCGCGGGCGGGGGCGCCGAGGAATGGCTGCTGCTGGAGGCCGCGGCGGTGTCGAGCGATGCGCCCGTCGCCGCGTGGGAGGTGCAAGGGGCAACGTTGCGGCAACAGGGTGAAGCGGTGGAGGTGGTCGACCTGGCCGGCAGCGCGCGGCTCCGCGTGACGGCGCCGCGGGCGTATGCAGAAGGAGGGCGGCCCATCGAGGCGCGGCTCGTGGCGAGCGAGGCGCGGATCGAGCTGTGGGTCGTGGCAAACGGGGAGTCGGTGCTGGTGGATCCGCTGTGGTTGCCAGCCGGCACGATGAGCGCCACCCGCGACGGGCATACCGCGACGCTGCTGCCGAGCGGGCAGGTCCTGGTCGCAGGCGGCTACGGCACCAGCGATGAGCCTCTTGCGAGCGCGGAGCTGTACGACCCGGCGACCCACAATTGGCTGCGAGCCGGCACGATGAGCTCCGCCCGCGGAAAGCATACCGCGACGCTGCTGCCGAGCGGGCAGGTCCTGGTCGCTGGTGGCCTAGGCACCAGCATTGAGCGTCTCGCGAGCGCGGAGCTGTACGACCCGGAGACCCGCAGTTGGCTGCGAGCCGGCACGATGAGCGCCGCCCGCGACGGGCATACCGCGACGCTGCTGCCGAGCGGGCAGGTCCTGGTCGCGGGTGGCTACGGCACCAGCGATGAGACTCTTGCGAGCGCGGAGCTGTACGACCCGGCGACCCACAGTTGGCTGCCAGCCGCCACGATGAGCTCCGTCCGCGGAGGGCATACCGCGACGCTGCTGCCGAGCGGGCAGGTCCTGGTCGCGGGTGGCCTAGGCACCAGCAATGAGCGTCTCGCGAGCGCGGAGCTGTACGACCCGGCGACCCACAGTTGGCTGCCAGCCGGTACGATGAGCGCCGCCCGCTACGGGCATACCGCGACGCTGCTGCCGAGCGGGCAGGTCCTGGTCGCGGGTGGCACCATATCTGCGCCTCGTGCGAGCGCGGAGCTGTACGATCCGGCGATCCAGAGTTGGCTGCCAGCCGGCACGATGAGCGCCGCCCGCGAATGGCATACCGCGACGCTGCTGCCGAGCGGGCTGGTGCTGGTCGCGGGTGGCCGAGGCACCAGCAATGACAATGAGCCTCTTGCGAGCGCGGAGCTGTACGACCCGGCGATCCAGAGTTGGCTGCCTGCCGGCGCGATGAGCGCCGCCCGCTACGGGCATACCGCGACGCTGCTGCCGAGCGCGCAGGTCCTGCTCGCGGGTGGCCGAGGCATCAGCAATGACAATGAGCCTCTTGCGAGCGCGGAGCTGTACGACCCGGCGACCCAGACCCACAGTTGGCTGCCAGCCGGCACGATGAGCTCCGTCCGCTACAGGCATACCGCGACGCTGCTGCCGAGCGGGCAGGTCCTGGTCGCTGGTGGCTACGGCACCAGCGATGAGACTCTCGCGAGCGCGGAGCTGCACGACCCGGCGACCCACAGTTGGCTGCCAGTCGGCACGATGAGCTCCGCCCGCTACGGGCATACCGCCACGCTGCTGCCGAGCGGGCAGGTCCTGGTCGCGGGTGGCCTAGCCACCAGCGATGAGAATCTCGCGAGCGCGGAGCTGTACGACCCGGCGACCCAGACCCACAGTTGGCTGCCAGCCGGCACGATGAGCGCCGCCCGCGAATGGCATACCGCGACGCTGCTGCTGAGCGGGCAGGTCCTGGTCGCTGGTGGCCGAGTCACCATCTATGAGCCTCTTGCGAGCGCGGAGCTATACGACCCGGCGACCCAGACCCACAGTTGGCTGCCAGCCGGCACGATGAGCTCCGTCCGCTACAGGCATACCGCGACGCTGCTGCCGAGCGGGCAGGTCCTGGTCGCTGGTGGCCTAGGCACCAGCGATGAGACTCTCGCGGGCGCGGAGCTGTACGACCCGGCGACCCACAGTTGGCTGCCAGCCGGCACGATGAGCTCCGCCCGCTACGGGCATACCGCGACGCTGCTGCCGAGCGGGCAGGTCCTCGTCGCTGGTGGCCGACGAGGCACCAGCGATGAGCGTCTCGCGAGCGCGGAGTTGTACGACCCGGCGACCCACAGTTGGCTGCCAGCCGGCACGATGAGCGCCGCCCGCTACAGGCATACCGCGACGCTGCTGCCGAGCGGGCAGGTGCTGGTCGCGGGTGGCCGAGGCACCAGCGATGACAATGAGCCTCTTGCGAGCGCAGAGCTGTACGACCCGGCGACCCAGACCCACAGCTGGCTGCCAGCCGGCACGATGAGCTCCGCCCGCTACGGGCATACAGCGACGCTGCTGCCGAGCGGGCAGATCCTGGTCGCTGGTGGCCGAGGCACCGGTTTTGAGCGTCTCGCGAGCGCGGAGCTGTACGACCCGGCGGGACGTTGGACCATTATGGCATCGATGGGTCAAGGCCGTGTTCACGCCACCGCGACGCGGCTCTCCAATCATGACGTGCTGGTCGCCGGCGGTCTCGGCTCCGTCGGCTATGAGGCGAGCGTGGAGATCTATGCCATGACGACTCACGCCTGGCGCCGCACCATGCCCATGAGCATCGCCCGCGGGCATCACACAGCGACGCCGCTGGCGAGCGGGCAGGTGCTGGTCGCTGGTGGCCTAGGCACCAGCGGTGTCCTCGCGGGCGCGGAGCTGTACGACCCGGCGACCGAGAGCTGGCTGCCAGCCGGCGCGATGACACGCGCCCGGGCATACCACGCGGCTGTCCCACTCGACGATGGAGACGTGCTGGTCGTCGGAGGTTGGGGAGACAGCGGCGGTCGGAGCGATGCCGAACGGTACCACCCGACCACCAATCGATGGACGGCCGGTAGCGACATGTCCGTCTCCCGCTGGAAGTTCACCGCGACGTTGCTGTCGAGCGGGCATGTGCTGGTCGCAGGGGGTTCGGGGGACAGCGGCGTTCTCAGGGACGCGGAGGTGTATGACCCGCGCACCGATCGTTGGACGAGCATCTCTCCAACGATGACCTCCGCCCGAACCGGCCACACCGCCACACTCCTGCTGAACGGTCAGGTTCTCCTCGCCGGCGGCACTGGCAGCAATGGCCTGCTCGCCGAGGCGGAGCTGTTCGAGCCGACGACCATGGCTTTTGCTCCCGCGGCCACGATGCACCATGCGCGCACAGGCCACGTCGCACTCCTGATGCCCGACGGTCGGGTGCTGGTCGCAGGCGGAACCGATACCGGAGGTCCGCTTTCGAGTGCCGAGGTGTATGATCCGGACAAGGATGCCTGGCTGCTGGTCTGGCCTCTGATGACCCCTCGAAACCAGCCGATGGGGGCCATGCTCGAGGACGGGACGGCGCTCGTGCTCGGCGGCCTCGGTGACGGCGACGTTCCCCTGGCGAGCGCCGAGCTGTACAAGATTCTCGGCGACGGCGCGCCGTGCAACGAGGCGACCTACTGCCAGAGCGGCTTCTGCGTCGACGGCGTCTGCTGCGACACGGCTTGCGACGCCGGTCCCTGCGATACCTGCTCGGCCCGAACGGAGATCACGTTCCCCTACGGCGCCAAGCAGCCCGGTAAGTGCGAGCTCCTGTCCGGGCCCATCTGCGACGACGGCAACGGGTGCAGCGACGGCGACCGCTGCGAGGTCGGCGAGTGCAAGGGCAGCCCCAAGGACTGCGGCACCTATGGGTGCGACAGCGCCACGAGCCAATGCCGCAATCGCTGTTCCTCGGTCGACGACTGCGCCCCCGGCTACGTCTGCGACTGGAGCAACGCCTGCGTCCGCCGGCCGCCCGCCACATACAACCTCGACAACACCGCCTGCGCCCTCTCCCCTCCCGGCGCCCCGGGCGGCTCGCCCTGGCCTCCCGCGGCGCTCTCGCTCCTCGCTCTCGGCACGCTCGGCGTTCGGCGGCGCAATGCGCGGCCCCACGCCCGCTGGAGCTGACCCTCCCAGCCCATCGCCGTCCTGGCTTCGCGCTCGCCCGACCGGGCGAGCCTCGCCGACATCGAAGAGATCGTCTCGACCACCCTCGCCCGCGATCGGCAACGACCGGGGCGGCAGCGGCCGTCTCGCGCGGCGCGGGCGGCTCCGCCGCGCTCAGGCCTTTCGATCCGCGCGCGCGCTGATCACATACCCCTTCCGCGCCAGCGCGTGCCGGAACCCGGCTTGCAGGTCCCGGTGCGTCGCGAGGTTGCCGAGCTCGATGCCGAGCTCGATCACGGTGCGGGCGATGCTGGGCGACGCGCCGACGACGCTGCACTCGGCTCCGAGGAGCCCCGCGGCGCGCGTGGCCTGGAGCAGGTGGTTGGCCACCGCGGTGTCGACCGACGTGACGCCGGTGATGTCGATGATGACGAACTCGGCGTGGTGCCGCTCGACCGCGGCGACGAGCGACTCCACGAGCTGGGCGCCGCGCGAGCTGTCCATCTGGCCGACGAGCGGGACGACGAGGATGCCCGGGTGGATGGGGATGCTCGGCGTCGAGAGCTCCTGGATGAGCTCCATCAGCCGCCGCTGGGTCTCCAGGAGGATCGACTCCTGGCGCTTCGCGTCCTCGACCTTCTTGCGCTCGGTGATGTCCTCGACGAGCCCGAGGAGATAACGCCCCTTGCCCACGGCGTCCTCCATGGGGACGAACCGGGCGCGGCCGATGCGGTCGCCAAAGCGCTTCGAGGGGACGCGGAGCTCCGGCACCTCGACCGGCACGCCCCCCGCGAGCACGGCGCGGGCCTCGGCGTCGACCTTCGCGGCCAGCGCCTGCGGCAACAAGTCGCTGGCGCACAAGCCGATCAGCTCTCCTCGCGCGTGGCCATGGAACTCCTCGAAAGCCCTGTTCACCCGCACATAGCGGAGCTCCGCCGCATCCTTGACGAAGAGCATCAGCGGGAGGTGCTCGATGATGCCGTCGAGGAGGAGGCGCGCGCTCTCGAGCGACGCCTCCGTCGCCCTGCGCTCGGTGACGTCGTCGTAGACCACGGCGGCGCACCGATCTCCCACGGCGAACGACCACGTCGTCATGACGTGCGTGCCCTCTTCCCGGGGGACGATCACCTCGCTCTCGTCCGTCCCGCCGCAGCGGATCAGCTCCGCCAGGCGCTGCGGAATGCCGACCTGCCGGAGGCTGGGGACGCTCTCGTCCAGGGTCCGGCCCAGCATCGACGCGGTGGGCCTGCTGGCGATCCGCTCGGCGGCGCGGTTCATGTAGACGTACCGGAGCGACCGGTCATCCTCCGGGTCGTCGAGGGTGATGAACGTGCAGCCGAGGTGCATGGACTCGACGACCTGCGCGCACCGGCGCTGGTGCTCCCGGACGCTGCGTTCGCCTCCATCGATGAGGCGGAGCAGGGCGCCGCGCCCGCCGGCGATCGTGCAGGCGAGCCCGCGGAGCATCCACCGCGGCGCGCCGCGGCCCTCGTCCGGGAGGTCGATCTCGGCGCGATCGACCTCGCCCGAGAGGATCGCCTGGATCCGGGCGATATCGGCGGCCGCGGGCGCCAGCGACAGGAGCACGCGATCGCCCTCCGGCGACAGCGGCAGGCTCGGCGCCCCGAGCCCCGAAAGGAGGCGATCGAGCTGCTCGTTCTTGCACAGGACGCTGCCCCGCGCGTCGATGACGAGCGCGGGGTCGTCCAGGGACTCGATCAGGAGACGTGGATCGATGTGAAGAGTCTCTGCGTGATCTTCGGCCGTCGTGTGCACGCACCCACCCCGTGAGACCGATGCGAGGGCCGAGCGCGGCCCCCGCTGCTGAAGGTCACAACCGGAGCATCATCGCTCCGTTCTCGCGCTCCTGCACCCTCCGGGTGAGCACATCCGCCGAAAAAGGAAGGCGGCATCGCGCCGGAGGCGCTCTCCGGTGCCGGAGCGAGCTCGACGGCGCGGGGCCCTGTCAGCTCACGCTCACGCCGGCGCGGCTCGCCTGCGGCGGCTGCGGCGCCATCCGCCGGATGCAGTAGCTCAGGGCGGCCCGCAGATCGCGCTGCGTCGAGATCGCGGAGAGATCGAGCCCGAGCGCGACCATCGTCTGCGCGACGTTCGGCTTGATGCCGGCGACGATGCCTTCGGCGCCGAGCAGGCGGATCGCCGCCACGAGCTCGATGAGGTGGCTCGCCACCTTCGTGTCCACCATGTCGACCCCGGTCAGATCGAGGATCGCGAAATGCGCTTGTTTCTCCATGATGCGCGCGAGCAGCGCATCCATCACCTCGGCCGTCCGCACGCTGTCGACCACGCCGATCATGGGGAGCGTCAGCACCCCGTTCCATACCTCGATGATCGGCGTCGAGAGGTTGCGGATCACCTCCTGCTGCTTCTCGATCTGAGTGAGCCTGGCCCGCAGCTCTTCCTGCGCGCGCTTCACCGGGGTGACGTCGAGCGAGAACCCCATCACCGCGTCGACCTCGTCGCGCTTGTTCAGAACGGGGATGACCCAGCTCTCCCAGTGGACGCCGTGCGCCGTGTTGTGGTCATGGGTCATCGCGCCGGCGATCGCTCCCCGCAAGATGGCGGCATCCTTCTCGGGATAGAGCTCCAGCAGGTTCTTCCCGAGGAGCTCGCCCCGCGCGAGCCCGGCGGCATCGAGCCCCTTGCCGTCGTGGTAGATGACGGTCCCCTCGGTGTCGATCGCCCAGATGACGACCTGGAGGCTGTCTGCCAGACCGTCGAGGAGCCGCTCCTTGAGGCTCGGGTCTGCAGGGCTCTGCTCGCCGCCGACGTCGGCCGGCCGCAGCGACCCATGGATCGTGCCCCCTTCGAGCGCCCGGCTCGCGTTGCACGTCAGACGCCGGTAACCCCCCTGGGCGTCCACCAGGCGCACATCGACTTGCACCGGCGCTGTCTGCTCGTTCAGCCGGGTCCACGCAGCGGCGAAGTCCGCTCGATCCTCCGCATGGACGAGCGCTGTGAGCGAACTCCCATTCTCTACCCCGGCCCCCAGCGCCTGACGGAGCGCGCCGCTCGAATTCAGCATCTTTCCATCGACATCCGCGATGAAGAGCATCTCCGGGCAGGACGCAAGAAATGTATGCAGCAGCGCCAAAGAGGCGTCCTTTTCGTTCGCCATATCTTCCCTCCCGTACGTCCCCCCTCGACAAGACGGCTTGTATCAGAAGCGCGTCGAGCTTGGGAAGCCGCGGTCGCGACTTGATGCCGAATTCACCCCGGAGCGCGCCCGGAGCCGCCGGCGTGGAGCGCCTCGACGTCGCGCTGCCGCGCCCCCTCGCGCAGCGCAGCCCCGTAGCTCGGCAGCAGGCGCGGCCGCGCCGACGCGGCGACCCGCGACTCGAGGAAGGCCGGAAAGAGCCCGGCGAGCCGCAGGAGGAGCCGGTAGACGGGGCTCGCCGCGGCCTGCCGGGGCGCCCTGTCGACCGCCCGGAGCAGCGCCTCGACCGTGTACTCGACAGGCAGGCTCACCACGCCTTCGAAGCGGATGCGGCGGCCAGACGCCGTATCGGTATGGGGCGCCACGAACACGACGACCTGGACGCCGAAGCGGCCCACCTCGCCCCGGAGCGCGTGCGACCACGCGTTGAGCGCGGCCTTCGTCGCCGAGTAATTGGCCGTCGTCGGCGACGCGATGATCCCGAGCAGCGACGAGACGTTCACGACGACGCCCGAGCGGCGCAGGAGCATCGACGGCAGGAGCGCGCGCGTCACCCGCACCGCGCCCCAGTAATTGAGATCCATCTCGGAGCGCTGCGTCTCCATCTCCTGCACAAGGAAGTCCGCCTGATCGCAGGATCCCGCGTTGTTGATCACGACGTCGCACGGCCCCGCCTCGAGCAGCCGCGCTATCCCTCGCTCGACGCTGGCGTCGTCCGTGACATCCATCGGGACGACCTCGGCCCGCCCGCCCGCGCGGGCGATCTCGCCGGCGAGCTGCTCCAGCGCGCCCTCGTCGCGGGCGGCGAGGACGACCGTGTGCCCCTGCTCGGCGAGCGCGAGCGCGGTCGCGCGTCCGATCCCGCGCGACGCGCCGGTGACAAGGATTCGTTTCGAAGTGCTCAGTGTTCCCATCGCGTCCCCTGCGACCCTCTCCGTGGTGGACCGGGCCATCCGGTCACGAGGCACCGTACGGCCGGGAGGGCCCACATCGCATCTCCGGGGCTGCGGATGAGTTCTCCTGGATTGCTGCGGTCAGCGGCGCGGCCGCACCTTGAACCAGAGCTCGAGGTCCACGCGGCCGTCTCTCGGCTCGTCCGTGACGTAGCGCTCGTGGGAGGTGAAGTCGTCGGGCGAGAGGGTGCTCTCCCTGAACCAGCACGAATAGATGCTGCGGTAGGCCTCCTGAACGCCGGTCACCTCGCCGGTATAGCGGAAGACGGCGTAGCGGCCCTCGCTCATCCGGCCGCGAAAGAGCGGGGGCGGCAGCGGGACCGTGGGCGGACAGGGCACGCAGGCGTGGTATCGACAGAGCTCGGGGGCCGTGATCTGCGGGCTGTCGTGCGGCACGCCCCAGGCATCCACGGCGTCTTCGCAGATCCCGAGCTGCCGAGCGGCGGCGATGAGCTCCGACCAGAGGCGCTCGAGCAGGGAGAGGTCGTATCCGCCCGGACCGGCGAGGCACGCGAAGTCGAGCCCGCTCGTGGTCTCGAAGCGGACGCGAGCGCTCCACGCCGCCGCCTCGCGGCGCCGCTCGTCACTCCCGCGCTCGGGTGGGAGCGTGTAGAGCTCCTCCGGGCGAAAGTCCTTCCCGTAGAGCGACGTCAGCTTGCCAAGCGCGACGGGGAGGCCGCGCTCCGGATTCCGCACCTGCGACGGGCTGCACCCGAAGTGCGCCGCGAACGCCTTCGAGAAGTTCGACGCGGACGAGTACCCCGACGAGAGCGCCACATCCATGATGCTGCGATCCGGCTCGTACGCGAGCCGCAGCGCCGACTGCTCGAGCCGCCTCCGCGTGATGAACCGCCCGATCGGCTCGCCGACCGCCGCGTGGAAGACCCGGTGGAAATGGAACTCGCTGAGGCGCGCCGCGCGCGCGACGTCCGCGACCGTGATGGGCCTCTCGAGGTTCGCGGCGATGAAGCGGAGCGCGCGCTCGATCTCGGGCCGGTGGGCAGACTCCGTCACGAGGGCCTCCGCGAGGCGGCGGCCGCGACGGCGAGCGGCGTGCCCGGAGCGCGCGGGCTTTCGGCGAACCGCATGCCCTACCCTACGACGGATCCGGCCGGCGGGGCGCTCTCCGGTGGGCTCAGCGGCAGCTCCACCACGAACGTCGCGCCCGCGCCCGGCTTGCTCTCCACCCGGATGGAGCCGCCGTGCGACGCCACGATCGCGCGAGCGATGTAGAGCCCGAGGCCGAGGCCGCCGAAGTTGCGTACCGACACCGCGCGCTCGAAGCGCTCGAAGATCCTGCCCTGATCGGCCTCCGCGATCCCGATCCCCTCATCCCGGACCACGAGCAGCGCGCGATCGGCCTGCCGCCGCACGCCGATGTGGATGGGCCTGCCTGCGCCGTACTTCATCGCGTTCGACAGGAGGTTGATGACGACCTGCTCCAGGCGATCCGGATCCCAGTGCCCGACCACGGGCGCCCCCAGATCCAGCTGCGTCCGGCAGTCGGACGCCGCGAGCTGCGGGCGCATCCGGTCGACGACCTCGCCCGCCAGCGCCGCCAGATCGACAGGCGCCCGCGCGAGCGCCAGCCGCCCGGCGTGCAGCCTCGTGACGTCGAGCAGCTCGTCCACGAGTCGCCCGAGCCGCGACGTCTGGCGGCCGAGGATCTGGACCATCGCCTCGATCCGCGCCGCGGGGACGTCCGCGAGCGAGCGGCGGCGCAGCAGCCGCTCGAAGCTCTGCGCCTGCATCTGCAGCGAGGTCAGCGGGGTCTTGAGCTCGTGAGAGGCGACGACGAGGAACTCGTCCCGCCGCTGGATCGCCTCCCGGGCCTCTGTGTACAGGCGGGCGTTGTCGAGCACGAGCGCCGCGCGGCGCCCCAGCTCCTCGGCCAGCCGCAGGTCGGCGGGGCCGTAGCGGCGCTCGGGCGCGGTCGCCAGCAGGGTCATGAGGCCGAAGTACCGATCGCGCGCGAGCAGCGGGACCCGCAGGAACGCGTGGACGCCGAGCTGCTCCCACGGGGGCCTGACCCGCGGGTCGAGCGAATGCACCTGCTGCACGAGCGGCGCGGCGCGGCCCTCTTCGCCCTCGGATCCGGCCGGCGACGCCCCTGCCAGAGCGCGCAGCGCGTCCATCAGCGCTCCCAGCTGCTCGCCGGGCACCCCCGCGACGGCCGTCGGGCCCGGCGTCCTGTCCTCCGAGAGCACCTCGACGACACACTGATCCGAGAGCTCCGGCACCGGGAGCTGCGCCACGTTCTCGAAGGTCGCGCTGTAGCCCAGCGTCATCAGCTTGCGGCTCGCCTCGGCCAGGAACCGCTCGGCCTGCTCGGCCCGCTTGCGCTCGGTGATGTCGGTGGAGATGCCGCAGAGCACGCCGGGCATGACCCGCTCGCCGAGAGGGAATTTGATCGACAGGAACGTGTGCAGCCCGTCCTCCAGCGGCACCGTCTCCTCCCACTCCATCGGCGCCCCCGCCTCGAGCACCTTGCGCTCGTGCTCGCGGACCATCTCGGCGACGGGAGCAGGGAAGAGGTCGGCGTCGGTCCTCCCGAGGAGCTGCTCGCTCGGCATGCCGAGGAGGGCGCCTACCTGCCGGTTGGCGAGCAGGAACCGGCCCTCGTGATCCTTGACGAAGACGCTCGCCGCCGAGTTGTCGACGATGGCCTGGAGCATCTCCTGATTGGCCTCGAGCGCCTGTTCCGCCCGCCGCCGCTCGGCGTTCTCCTGCTCCACCTCGGTATAGAGCATCGCGTTCTCCAGCGAGATCGCCGACTGCGAGGCGAGCAGCTCGACGACGCTGAGCCGCCCGGGGGTGAACGCCCCTGTGGCGAGGTTGTTCTCCAGATAGAGCAGGCCGATGAGCCGGGCCTGGCCCACGATCGGGAGGCACAGCACCGATCTCGGGCGCTTGCGCCGGAAATACTCATCCTCCATGAACGGGTGCCGGGCGGCGGCGTCGTCGAGCAGCACGCGCTCGTGGCTCCGGCGAACATAGTTGAGGACGGACTGCGGCAGCGCAGCCGAAGGCGCCTCCCCCGCGTCGAGCAGCCGTACCGCGCCCCCCGGCGTCTCGAGCGCCGCGATCCACAGCTGCTCATCCCGGATCAGGAGGACACTGCCCTCCTCGGCGCCCGCGTGCTCGACCACGATGCGAAGCAGCATCTCGAGGAGCCGCGAGAGCTTGAGCTCGCCAGAGATGCTCTGCGCGGCCTTCACCACCGACAGGACGTCGAACTGCTCGGCCCGTACGGCGAAGGTGGCGGTGGGGGCGATCGGCTTGTGCGGGGCGAGGTGCGGATGGCGCCGATCGAGCTGCTCCACCTTGGCGTGGGCGCCCCAGCGGAAATAGGCGGCGCGGGCGTTTCGCAGGTAGCTGTCGGCGGGCATCGAGAGGCCGCGCGCCCGGTAGAACTCCGCGGCGAGCTCGCAGGCGATGGCCTCGTGCTGGACGAAGCCGCCCTCGCGCGCCGCCGCGATGGCCTGCTCGTAGAGCCGGCTGGCCTCCGGCTCGCGCCCCAGGAGCCGGGCGATCTCGGCGCGGACCAGGGCGTGTTTGTGAAGGAAGTTGTCGGGGCCGCTCGTGGCCCACTCGCCGAGCTGCCTCTCGCACTCGATTAGCCCCTCGGGGAGCACCCACAGCGGGGATGGCTGCGCCTCATGCGCGCCGTGCGCGTCGTCGCAGACGGCCGCGAGCGCGAGCGCGCGATAATAGAAGCTCTCGGCGATGAGCGCGTGCGGACCGACCCTGGGCGGGTGCTCGGCGATAGCGCGGGTCGCCGCCGCGAGCGCCTCTCGGGGAGAGCCGAGCACGAAGAGCGCCTGCGCCTTCAAGCTGTAATAGAAGTCGCGCGCCGTCTCCAGCTCCCCACCCTCCTCCAGCCGCGCCTCGAACGCCGGCGGATCCAGCTCGGACCCGTCCGGCATCGAGAGGCGGACCGGCCTCCCGCGCAGCGTCTGGATCATGGCGTAGCCGCCGAGGAGGGCGTTATGCGCGAACCCGTAGCCGACCCCGCGCACGAAGCCGAGGCGCTCTTCGACCTCGTGGAGCACGTCCTCCAGAAGCTCGCCAGAGAGCAGCGGGAACAGCGCGGCCCAGATGCAGTTGAGGCACGCGTTGTTCAGATTACCGGACTCGACCGCGGCGCTGAAACCGTCGCGCGTGTACGAATACGTCTCTCGGTAGTGGCGTGTCCAGAAGATGACATAGTGTCCGAAGAGGATGACCACCACCGATTTCGTGGTGAGGAGGCCGCTCCTGTCCGCCACGTCGTGGCCGAGCCTGCCGAACAGGTAAGCCTCCTGATATCGCCCGAACCTCGAGCTGATCACCATCGCGAAGGCGGCGTACGCGACAGCGGAGTGCTCGGCGTTGCCGTGGCGCAGGCTGAGCTTGACCATGCGCATGACGACGAGGTTGTACAGGTTCGGATCCACGAAGAACGCAGGCAGGGACACGCTCTGCAGCACGCCCATCGTGGTCTTGATCTCCGGGTGTGTCATGGGGGGCAGGCGGATCAGGTCCTCGATGGCCCGATCTCCCAGGGCCTGCCAGACGCTCTCGGTCTCCTTCTCGATCTGCGCGTCGGTGGGGTGGAGCGGCAGATCCACGTCGCACGCGCGGAGGCAGGAGAGCCCGATCTCCACCGCGCGCGCGTATTGCCCGCGGGTGACGTTCAGCGCGGCGACGATCTCGACGACGGCGGCCGTCTCGTGCCGGGTCGTCGCGCGATCCATGAGCTCTTCCAGGCGCCGCTCGGCTTCCTCGAAGCTGCCGGTGATGTACGCGATGTGCGCGCGCTCGAAGCTCAGGCCGTAGGTCAGCTCGTGACGTGTCTCCCACGAGGCCGGCGCGAGCAGGGAGAGGCCGGCCGCGAAGAGCGTGGCGGCGGACTGGAAGGCCGCGGCCGCCTTGGCCTTCCTGCCGGCGCGGAGGTTCAGCGCGGCGACCTCGTCCCGCTCCGCCTGGGAACGCACGAGCGCTGCGCCGCGGTTGAGGTGGCCGACGACGTCGAAGAGCGCGTCGTCGCGCTCCTCGGCGCGTTGCGCCCTGAGGAGCAGCCGCCCGATCCCCAGGTGCATCTCGGCGCGCTGTCCCGCCGGGATGAGCGAGTACGCGGCTTGCTGCACCCGGTCATGGAGGAATCGATAGCCGTCCTCCCGGCGGAGGAGCAGCCCCTCCCCCACGGCCTCCTCGAGCGCGTCGCCGAGCTCCGCCGCCGGACGGCCCGCGACCACCGCGAGCGTGTCGAGCTCCACGCTGCTGCCGAGGCACGCGGCGAGCGTGAGGGCGTCCCGCGTCGGCCCCGAGAGCCGCTTCAGCTTGCCCGTCATCAGCTCGACGACGTTATCTGTGAACTCCTTGTCCCGGATCGCGGCGATGTCCCACCGCCACCCGCCCTCCTCCGCGTCGAAGGTGATGAGCCCCTCCTGGTGCAGCGCGATAAGGAACTGGAGCACGAAGAACGGATTGCCGCCGGTCTTCTCATAAACAAGCCGAGAGAGCGGCTCGGCCTGCGCTTCGGGCGCGTGCGGCGCGTGGACCGTCTCGGCGACGAGCGCCCCGACATGGGTGGCCGAGAGCGGCTCGAGGACGAGCTCGGAGACGGCGGCGCCGCGCTTCCGCGCCTCGGCCAGCGTGACCCGCAGCGGGTGCGCGGGGCCGATCTCGTTGTCGCGGTACGCGCCGATCAAGAGGAGGTGCTCGGACCCGGCGTAGGTGGCGAGCTGCTCGAGCAGCTGGAGGCTCCCCGCGTCGGCCCACTGCAGATCGTCGAGGAAGAGCGCCACGGGGTGGTCCTTCTGGGCGCACGCCGAGACGAAGCGCTGGAGCGTCGCGTGCAGCCGGCTCTGGGCCTCGGCCGGCGGCAGCTCGGGCACGGGCGGCTGAGGGCCGAGGAGCAGCGTGAGCTCGGGGAGCACGTCGGCGAGCAGCGTGCCGTTCTGGCCGAGGGCCTCCCGGAAACGCTGTCTCCAGCGCTCGACCTGCTCCTCGCTCGCGCGGAGGATCTCCTGAAAGAGCGCCCGGAACGCCTGATGGAAAGCGCGGTAGGGGACGTCCCTCGCGGCGTGATCGAACTTGCCGGACAGGAAGAAGCCCCGCTCCCTCACCACCGGCCGCTGCAGCTCCGCGACGAGCGACGATTTGCCGATGCCCGAGTAGCCCGACACGAGCACGAGCTCCGGCCGGCCCTGCGCCACCACCCGCTCGAACACGGCGAGCAGCGCCTCCACCTCGCGCTCGCGCCCGTACAGCCGCTGCGGCACCTGGAACCGGTCCGAGAGGTCGCGCTGACCGAGCGCGAAGGGCGGAATGGCGCCGCTCGCCCGCCACCTCGCGAAGGCCTCGTCCAGATCGTGCCGCAGGCCGGCCGCGCTCTGGTAACGCTCCTCGGCGGCCTTGGAGAGCAGCTTGAGCACGAGCTCCGACAGGAGCGGGGGAATCGAGGAGACGAGCGCGTGCGGCGGGGCCGGCTTCTGCGCGATATGGCAATAGATCCACGCGACCGGATCGCCGGCCTGGAACGGCAAGGTGCCCGTCAGCATCTCGTAGAAGACGACGCCCAGGGAGTAGAGATCGGTCCGCTCGTCGACCCAGCGGTTCATTCGGCCCGTCTGCTCCGGGGCCATGTAGGCCAGGGTCCCCTCGATGAGCCCGATGTGCTCGAGGTGCTGGAGCTCGCGGGGTATCCGGGACGCAATCCCCAGGTCGGTGATCTTCACCTCGCCGGTGGCGGGGTTGAGGAGCACGTTCTGAGGCTTGATGTCCTTGTGGACGACGTCGTGCCGGTGCAGCCCGGCGAGCGCCTCGACCACGCGGATGGCGAGGGGGAAGAAGCGCTCGAGCGGCATCGGCCCTCTCTGGAGCCGATCGAGCGACACGCCGCCGAAATCCTCCAGGACCAGCGCCGGCCGATCGCCGAGCAGGTCGAGCCCATAGGGCATGACGACGGCCGTTGTGTCGAGCGCCCGGGCGACCTCGTATTCGTGGCGCAGCCGCTCGGGGGCGCGAGAGCTCGCGTGGTCGCGCCGGAGGACCTTGAGCACCACGGGACGGCCGTCGTCCTCGCGTACAGCCCGGTAAAGGACGGTGTCCGAACCCTCGTAGAGGACCTCGATGACGGCGTAACGGGACGAAGGCCCGTGATCGGACGAGACGGGATTGGTGCCCACGGGAGCCCTGATGCGGGTGACGCGCGGCACATGCTGCCATGGTCGGCGCGCGTCGCCAGCGCTTCGACCGGGCGGGGCCGCGGGACATCATCCTTCCTTTTCCGCGCCCCCCGGCGCGCTCCACGCCCCACGCCGGGCCCCGACCCGAGCGCCCTCACGAGGGAGACGGCCGCCGCGCCGACGGTCGGCGACCGCAGGGGTAAACAGGAGCGCGTCCGTCCCGTGTGTCTCCCGAACAGACACGAAGAGCTTTTGCGGCGGAGAGAGCCCTGGTCCTCTTTCTCGGATCCCATGACCCACTTGCCGGCACCGAACACACCGCTTTGCGACCTCGCATTGCCGGCGCGTCACCGGCACACCAGCGTCATCAGCGGCGCACCAGCGTCTCGGTCCCCTCCAGCGTCCCGCCCAGGGTCGCCCATCGCCCCGCGAGCTGCCGGCCGCCGATCGCATAGCTGACGACGCCGACCTGCTGGCTCGGCGACCAGCCGACGACGAGCTGATCGCCCGAGCGGATGCCCACGCCCTTCAGCGCGCCGGTGCTCAGCGCCCACGTCACGGCGTACGTCTCGCCCGCGGGCGCTATCACGACCGTGCCCTTGCGAGCGCCGCCGACGATCCGGTAGCTGCCGATCAGCCCTTCAGGGCCCTCCAGCTCCTCGGCCATCACCTGGCCAGGTCGATCCGCGGCGATCCACTGCCCGTGGAGGCGGCCGCCGTCGATGCGGTAGGCGGCCGCGCCGTACGGGCCGCCGCTCGCCCATCCCACGGCGAGCGTCTGCCCCTGCACGAACGCGAGCCCCTCGTAGCCCGCTCCCTTCGTGATGATCCAGGCGATGCGGTACGTATCGCCGCTCCGGGACAGGAGAACGTTGCCCGTGTAGCTGCCCTGCCCGCCCGGGTTGCGCGACGACACGATGTCGTACGTGCCGGCCAGATCGACGTCGCTGCTCGCCGCTGGGCCCGATGGCTTGACCGGCGGCGGGGACGCCCCACCCGTGGGCGCGTCGCCGCCGTACAGCGGCGACGTCGGAGCGCCGTCGGGCGCGCGGAGGCGCTGGACGGCCAGGAAACCGCCGACCGCGAGCCCGGCGACGGCGAGCAGCCCGCCGCCGGCGATCGCGAGCAGCAGGCCCCAGGGCGCCTTGCGCGGGGGCAACGCCGGCACTGGGACGAGCGTGCCGCCGACATCGGTGCGGGAGATCCCCGGCTGGGTCGGCGCGGTGTACGGCCCGGAATGGCCGGAGTGGCCGGGATGGCCGGGATGGCCCGGCGGTGTCGGCATGGATGACACAGCCGGCAGCGGCGCGGACCTGTGGGCGGCCGCGGCGAGCACGGGATCGAGCGCCGCCATCGCCTGCGCCGCGTCGGCGAAGCGAGCGCGGACGTCGCGGGCGACGCACCGGCCGAACCAGGCGTCGAAGCCCGGGGGGATCAGGTGAGCGCAGCCGAGGTGCGCGGCGCGCGCGGACGGCGGATCCAGCGGGCCGAACAGCACCTCGCGCATGAGCGACATGACCGAGGCGCTGGGCCCACGGCTCGGCTCGGTCCAGTAGAGGCGCGCGGTGAGCAGGTAGAAGGCGAGCAGCCCGATCGCCCAGACGTCCGACGCCGGGGCCACCTGGGCGGCGAGCTCGGTCTGCTCGGGCGCCATCCAGAGCGGCGTCCCGACCGACGCGGTGACCGCCGTCGTCGCCCGCGCCTCGGCCACGATCTTCGCGACGCCGAAGTCGAGCACCTTCACCTTGAAGCGGACGTTCTGCTGCCGCGGCCGCGCGATGAAGATGTTCTCGGGCTTGAGATCGCGGTGGACGACGCCCGCGCGATGGGCCGCGCCGAGCGCGTGGCACAGCTGCCCCATCAGCTCGCGGACCTCGTCGGGCGGCAGCGCGCCGCGCTGCGCCATCACGGCCGAAAGGTCGGCCCCGTCGAGCAGCTCCATGGCCAGCCAGGGCGTCTGCGTCGCGGGATCGACCCCCGCGGCCACGACCTCCACGACGTGATCGCTCTCGATCCGCGCCCCGACCCTCGCCTCCTGCTCGAAGCGCTCGCGGAAGCGCGGGTCCTGCGCGAGCTGCGCGTGCATCAGCTTCACCGCGCGCTGCTTGCCCGTCGAGAGCTGCTCGGCGACGAAGACGGCGCCCATGCCCCCCTGGCTCAGGGGGCGAACGACGCGGAAATCGCCCCCGAGGACGGTGCCGGGGGCGAGCGGTGCGGCTGTCGTGGGGTCGACCATGACGAACGGGAACCCTCCAGGCAACGTCGCGTGACACGTGACGCGTGACGCGCTCCGGTAGCGTACCCAAAGACGCGCTATCCAGGGGCTCAGCAGAGCACCCGGCGCGGCGCACCCGAAGGCGCGCGGGCACCCCGCACGCGGGGGTAGTGGTCGAATTTGAACATGAAGGCGGGAAGGCGGGAAGAAAACCTTAATGATCTTCCCGCCTTCCCGCCTTCATGTGGACTCTCTCCGGGCAAAGTGGACCACTACCCACGCGGGCGGCGCTCAGCCCACGCCGCCCTCGATCCGCACAAGGATCTGGTTCGTCGCGCTCAGGCGGACGGGATAGGTCTTGAGCCCCTCCCCGCCGCTCAGGGCCTCTCCCGTCTCCAGGTTGAACTTCTGGGCGTGCAGCGGGCAGATGAGCGTGCAGCCGCCGAGCAGCCCGTCGACGAGCGGGCCGCCGCGGTGCGGACAGCGCGCCTGCGTGGCGAACACGCGGCCTTCGCGCGTCACGAACACCGCGATGCGCTCCGATCCGACCTCGAACGCGCGCCCCTCGCCCGGCGGGATCGCCGACAGGGGTCCAAGCGTGATCTCCATGTCGCGCCCCCTCATTGCACGATCGGCAGGACCGATCGGAACTGGTTCGTCGTCTTCGGGGAATTCGCCTCTCGCCACGGATCGCGGTACGCCTCGACCGTCTTCCGCATCTCCTCGTCGAGGCGCGCCGCGATGCCCTCGCTGTCGTCCACGACCACCGCGCGGATCTTCTGGAGGCCGACGCGCTCCACGAAGCCGTAGGTCCGCTCCAGGTACCTGGCGTTCTCGCGGTAATACTGGATGAATCGACCCATGAGCCGGAGCACGTCCTCGTGCGCGTCGACAACGCAGAGCACGTCTCCCTTGCGCACGTGGGCGCCGGCCGCGCCGCCCACGTAGATCTCCCATTGGCCGCCCTCCACCGCGACCGCGCCGACGTCCTTCACCATCGCCTCCGAGCAGTTGCGCGGACAGCCTGCGGTCGCGAGCTTCAGCTTGGCCGGCGTGTCCATGCCCTGGAAGCGCTCCTCGATCTTCAGCGCGAGCGCGATGCTGTCACCGAGGCCGTACCGGCAAAAGTCGCTCCCCACGCAGCTCTTGCACGTGCGGTACGACTTCCCGTACGCGAACCCCGAGGGCATATCGAGATCGCGCCACACGGCCGGCAGGTCCTCCTTCTTCACGCCGAGCAGGTCGATGCGCTGGCCGCCCGTCAGCTTCACGAGCGGCACGCGGTACTTGTCGACGACGTCCGCGATCCGCCGGAGCTGCGCGGCCGACGTGATGCCGCCGGCGATCTGCGGGATCACGCTGAAGGTGCCGTCCTTCTGGATGTTGGCGTGCACGCGGTCGTTGATGAAGCGGGCGTCGCGCTCGTCCTCGTAGTCGTGGTGCCATAGCGTGCGGAGCAGCGACGCCAGCCCCGGCTTGCTCCCCGGGTCCTCGTTCCCGCCGGCGAGCTCGCGGAAGACCGCGGACACCGACCTGAGCCCGCGCTCGCGGATCGCGTGGACGAGCTCGGGCTTGCTCAGCGGGACACCGGGCACGTAATAGCTCGCCGCTGGGTCCTGCTCCGCCGCGCCCCCGCACGCCCACGCCACGACCTCCGAGACGAGCTGCTTGCAGGCGCCGCAGCCCATGCCCGCGCGCGTCGCGTCCATGATCGTCCGGAGCGTCCGCTTGCCGGAGCGCACACACGCGACGAGGCCCTCCTTGCTGACGCCGTTGCAGTTGCACACCTGCATCCCCGGCGGCATCTCCTCGATCGTGGCCTGCGGCGAGGGCGCGCCGATGTCGAACAGCAGCGACAGCCGCTCTTCCGGGAGCGGTGTGCTCTTGTCGAACGCCTGCATCAGGTACGCGGCCTTGCTGACGTCGCCAAGGAGGATGCCGCCGAGCAGCCGGCCGTCGCGGATGATGAGCTTCTTGTACGTGCCCTTCTTCGGCTCGAGGAACTGCACGATCTCGTCCCGATCGTCGGCGGGCTCGGTGATGCCCATCGAGGCGAGCTGGATGCCCATGACCTTCAGCTTCGTGGCGACCTTCGAGCCGGCATAAGAGGCCTTCTCGTTGCGCTTCGTGATGTGGTCGGCCAGCACCTTGCCCTGCTCCCAGAGCGGCGCCACGAGCCCGTAGACCTGCCCCCGGTGCTGCGCGCACTCGCCGACGGCGTAGATCCTCGGGTCGTCGGGAGAGCGCATGTGGTTGTCCACGACGATCCCGCGCTCGACGGTCATCCCGGCGCGCAGGGCGATCTCCACGTTCGGCCGGATGCCCGCGGAGATCACGACGAGATCGCAGGCGAGCGCCTCGTCGTCGGCGAAGCGGAGCCCCGTCACGCGATCGTCCCCGAGCACCTCTTTCGTGCTCTTGCCGAGGTGCACCGTCACGCCGAGCTGCTCGAGCGTGGTCTTCAGCATGCCGCCCGCCGTGGCGTCGAGCTGCTGCCCCATCAGGTGGCCGCTGATGTGGACCACGTGGACGTCGAGCCCGAAGTTCTGCAGCCCGCGCGCGGCCTCGAGCCCGAGGAGCCCGCCGCCGATGACCGCGGCGCTCCGCTTGCCCCGCGCGTACTGGGCGATCTTGTGGCAGTCGTCCAGGCTGCGGAACACGAACACGCCGGGCTTCTCCCTGCCGCCCTCCAGCCGCACGCCCTGGATCGGCGGGATGTACGGCGAGCTGCCCGTCGCGATGATCAGGTTGTCATAGGGCGCCACGACCCCGTGATCGCCGGTCACCTGGCGCGAGTGCCGGTGGATGGCCCGCGCGCGCACGCCCGCGTGGAGCTGGATGCCGTTCTCGCGATACCAGGCCAGGGGGTTCAGGAAGATCTCGCTCGCGTCCTGCGAGCCGTTCAGCACCTCCGAGAGCAGGATACGGTTGTAGTTGCCATAGGGCTCGTCGCCGAAGATGGTGATCTCGAACTGGTCGGCGCCGCCGCGCGCGAGGATCTCCTCGACGGTGCGGACGCCGGCCATGCCGTTGCCGATCAACACGAGCTTTCGCTTCTTCTGCATGGCTCAGATCTCCGCCAGGCCGATGTCGATCGTCGCGAGCCCGCGCGCCCCCTCGGGCGCGCCCACGCACAGCTCGATCACGCTCTCCGGGTGGATGTCCTCGACGATCACGAGGGGCACGTGGATCGCCGCCTTGGCGCCGATCGGGAAGTAGCGCATCGGGTGGCCGTCGCGCTTGAGCAGCAGGTAGATGAGCTCGGAGGTGGAGTTTCCCGCGCGCAGGTAGATGAGCTGAGCGCGTTTGTCCCGCGGGACGGTGTACCCGACCGCCGGACGAAGGGGCACCGGCTGCTCCAGGCCCTGCCCCTCGAACGAGTAGACACCCTGTATGAACCTCGGTGTTTCCAATGTGGCCTCCCGGGCGGATCATCCGACCATCGGACGGGCGCGCGCGCCGTACGCCGCGCGCCGCGTGCGGCGCTCTGGCGCCGCAAGACGGTCATACAGCGAGGACAGTTTCGAGGGTTCGTTGCCCGGCGGCGCGATCCCGTGTAGGTCGAGTTTCCAAGGTGTTTCGATCGTCGCTGTCTTCTTCGCCCCGCCCGGCCGGCGCCGCGGAGCTCGTCGTGGTCGGGGCCGGCTCGGCGGGCGCCGTGATCGCCGCGCGGGTCACCGAGCGCGCGGATCGGGAGGTCCTGCTGCTCGAGGCCGGCCCGGACTACCCGGACCCGGAGCGCCTGCCCGCCGATCTGCGGGACGGCACCCGCAACTCGTGGCTCGCGCACGACTGGGGCTATCGCCACCGGCCGACGCCCGGGCAGATCATGTTCCTCTTCCCGCGCGGCAAGGTGGTCGGCGGCTCGTCGGCCGTGAACACGTGCATCGCGGTCCGCGGCCAGCCGTACGACTACGACGAGTGGGCCGCGCTCGGCCTGCCCGAGTGGGGATTCGACGCCTGCCTGCCCTATTTCAAGCGCCTCGAGGACGATCTCGACTTCGGCGGGCCCTGGCACGGCAAGGGCGGCCCGGTGCCGATCCGCCGCGCCCGGCGGGAGGAGCTCGTGCCGTGGCAGGCGGCGTTCGTCGACGGGTGCAGGGCGCTCGGCCACCCCGAGTGCGTGGACACGAACGATCCGCGCGCGCCCGGCGGCGTCGGGCCGCACGCGATGAACAAGATCGACGGGCAGCGCATGAGCGCGGCGCGCTGCTACCTGACCGTCGAGGTGCGCCGACGCGAGAACCTGCGGCTCCGGCCGCGCACGACGGTCCGGCGGGTGCTCGTGCGGAACCGCCGGGTCGAGGGGGTCGAGATCGAGACTGACGGTCGCGTCGAGGTCGTCGCGACGCGGAAGGTGGTGCTGAGCGCGGGCGCGATCGCGACGCCCGGGATCCTCCTGCGCAGCGGGATCGGGCCGCGGGCCGAGCTCGCGCGCCTCGGGGTCGAGCTCGTGTCCGACGTGCCCGCCGTGGGGGCGCGGCTGCTGGATCACCCGGGGGCCGCCATCGGCCTGTGGCCGCGCCGCCGCGGCCTGATCGACGTCCTGCGCCAGCCCCTCGTCCAGACGATGCTCCGCTACACGTCGCGCGGGAGCCCGTACCCGAACGACGTGATGCTCCAGCCGGGCTCGTTCTTCCCGCTGCACCCGCGCCTCACGGTGCCTGCGTTCGCGCTCGCGTGCTGCATCGGCAAGCCGCGCGGCGTCGGCCGCATCGAGCACGTGAGCGCCGACCCGCACGCGCGGCCCCGCATCGTCTCGAACCTGCTCGTCGACCGGGACGACCTGTCGCGCGCGGTCGACGCGCTGACGCTCGCGTACGAGATCGCCCGCACCGCGCCGATGCGCGAGCTCGCCTGGTTCGTGTGGCCCACGGAGCGCACGCTGATGCGGCGCGAGGCGCTCGAGCGGTGGATCACCCGGAGCTGCGGCTCGGGCTACCACCCCTGCGGTACGGCCCCGATGGGGCCCGAGGGGGACCTCTCGGCGGCCGTCGACGGGCGCGGGCGGGTCCGCGGCGTCGAGGGCCTTGTCGTCGCGGACGCGAGCATCATGCCGACCATCCCGAGCGTGAACACGAACCTGACGGCGCTGATGATCGGCGAGCGGTTCGGCGAGTGGCTCCGCGACGGCGCGGTGTAGCCGCCGCCCGGGGGCGAGGGCCCCCCTCGCCGGCCTCTCGTTCCTCTATTTCGAGGGCAGCGTCGGAATCGCGCGAAATGGCGCGCGATGTCCGGACAGCGTGATCGCGCTCTCCGGGGAGCCTTTACGCAGTGCGCGGCTTCGCCGATCCTGATGGAATGAACCTGCGTCTCGTCTCAGCGTGGGCTTTTGCTGTTAAGGAGCTGAGGCTGGCCAGGGCGCGGTGACCTGCGCGAACTCACGCCGCATCATGAGGAGAGGCTCGTGTGTACCGCGACCACGGGGAGCTGTTCGTGGTTAGATCCTGGCGGTCCGAGAAAGTGCGGCGAGCGTGTCGCGTCGACGAGGATCCGGTCCCTGTTTCCAGTCCTCCCGGAGCAGGGACCTGTAGCTCAGGAACGTGTCACCGCAGCTCCCGGTCAGACGTGTTGCCAGGGCTCCGCTCGTACACCTGCGCAGCCCACTGACCCTCCTGCGCAGCGCCGCCGCCCCTCCTGCGCAGCGCCGCCGCTCCTCCTGCGCAGCCCACTGACCCTCCTGCGCAGCGCCGCCGCCCCTCCTGCGCAGCGCCGCCGCTCCTCCTGCGCAGCCCACTGACCCTCCTGCGCAGCGCCGCCGCCCCTCCTGCGCAGCCCACGGCCCTTCCTGCGCAGCGCCGCCGCCCCTCCTGCGCAGTCCTTGCCGCCCTCCTACGCGCCCCATTTTGTGTCCTATGCAACACTTGCCCCCCTCCTGCGCAGGCCCGCCAGCCCCCGATGGCCGACCCGCTGCTCGCAGCGCGCCGCGGGCCAGCGGCTCCCCTGCGCCCGAGCGGCTCGCGCCGGGGCCGGCGCCGGCCTTCGCGTCACCGCCGTGAGGCCAGCGCCGCGAGCCTCTCGCAGAGGCGCTCGCGGATCGGGCCCTAGCGCACCGTTCACGTTGGAGTTCCGAGAAAATCAACAGAAGGGAAGAGCAACCGCAAGGGCGCGAGGGGCGCAAGGGAAGGCAAGAAAATATCTCGCCTCTGGTCCCTTGCGCCCCTTGCGCCCTTGCGGTTGCTCTCTCTCCCGCATTCGCTGCGCTGCGCTGCGCTGCGCTCGGGCTTCTTTTGCCTACACGCCAGGGAGGAGAAGCGGTAACAGGCCGACAGATATCAGGAGACTGTCATCGGCCTAGTCTGTACACTCCGGTTCGACAGGGTACCTGGTACCCGTCCATACCACCGCGTCGGGCACGTAGTAGCCATTGTCGAGCTTGTACCAGAGGTTGCTACCATACACCCAATCTCCCCTCGTGTGGCAGACGAGGGTGACCCTGGATCCGACCGGAATGGACATGGCCACCGGGCCGTTGGCGTCGGGGGTGTAGCGCAGGAAGATACGCCGAACATACCCAACCGCCAAGACGGGCACCCGGGTGAAGGCGTTCGAGGCCTCTCCGACGATCTCCTCGTTCGCCCCCGTCGCCTCGTCGCTCGATCCGGATGCCGCGATGCAGCCCATCATCCCGGTCGCGGCCGATATCGCCAGCAGCGCCGTGAATCTCCTGATGTACGTCATGTCGTCCCCCGATGTGGTGCTGATGCAATCGAGTCGAGATGGGCGCAGGACCACGCAAGCGTCATCTCGCGCCGGCGAGATGTCGCCGACACTCATCATATAAACTCCGGATCCGATCCGTCCACATGCCGCGCACACATCCGGGCGGTCGCGACCCTCGTTGTGATAGAACTCCGTGAAGTGGAGAATGGAATCGGGAAACAGAGCTGAAGGCGGAGAGCCATGACGCCCGGCGGCGCCGAGTGAAATCTCGGCGTTCGAGGACAAGGTCGTCCGAGACGCCGTGCGCGAGGTGCTGGAGGTCATCCATGGAGCATGGCGGATAGTCTCTTCTATCCAAAACTTGCGCGCGTCGACGCCGTGGAGCGGCTCGAGGTTGTTCCACACCCGCACGGCCTCGTCGTCGGACGCGGTGGCGACGCACTCGCCATCGGGGCTGAATGGCGCGGCGTCGACCGGGCACCTGGCGGGAGCTCTGCCCCGCGGATCAGCAGATCATCCCCTGGCGGCGCATCTCGGCGAGATCCTCGTCGCTCGGCAGGCGGTGCCGCCCGAGGAGCAGGTCGCCGAGCCAGAGGAGGTTGTAATTGCAGTGCATGTACCGGTGGTGCAGGTAGTGGTGGCGGGAGATGAAGCGCACGTAGCGCGTGCCGAGCAGCCACCGCATCGGCCGGGACGCGCGGGCCATGGCCTCGGCCCGCGGCATGTGCAGGTACGGGTGGAGGACGAGCGACGACAGCGGATAGACCACGAGCGGTAGCAGGGCGCCGACGAAGACGAGCGCCGGGAGGAAGATCGCGTACAGCGCGAAGAACGGCAGCACGGGGGCGGCGAACGCGAGGATCCCCAGGCCGGCCAGCGAGACGCCGTATTGCTCCCGGATCATCCGCCGGTCGCCCTGGGTCTCGACGATCCAGCGATCCAGCCGCTCCTGCTCCTCGCGGCTCTGGAACTGCCGCACGTGACTCTCACGGTAGGTCTTGCCGTGATGCACGACGGTGTGACTCGTATAGGCGCGCAAGAGGGGGCGGCCCGGGCGGCCGAGCCGCTTCGCCGCGCGGCGGACCTTGACGCTCGCGTGCAGCGCGTTCCGGTGGAGGAACGACTCCGCCATGGAGACGGTGAGATAACCGAGCACGACGCCCGTCACGATCTGAACAGCCCCTGGTGTCATGGCCACGGGATTCATGGGTAGGCTCCTCCGCGCAGACCTGCGGTCTGCAAGGGACGCTGACGCGGCCGGCCAGCAGCGCGGCCGCGATGCCGTCGTTTATGCCGGCTGCTGCATGGCAACCGCGGTGCCAGCCAGCTGCGGCGCGACGCCGCCCGTCCGGCGCCGCTCTTCGGCGTCCGGAGCCCTCACGCCGCGCGGCGCGGGCGCTCCTCCCATGGAGGCCGCAGCCCCCAGCTGGAGGCTGCTCCCTTTACCCCGGCTGGTCGGCCGGTCGCATCGACCGCCGGCAGCGCGGCGCGTTGCTCGATCGAGCAAGCGGATGTCCGCGCCGAGGCAGCCCAGACCCGCTGGATCCCCGAGGACGCGCGGGCGCGCCCGCGCCGGGGCTCAGAGGGCGGCGCCGTGAGGACCGAGGCCCGCTGGCGACTGGCATCCTTGCTGCACTGACGCCTCTCGCCGCCGCACCCACGCCGCCCCGTGTTGGCCGTCGTGGAGCGCGTGGCCGGCTGTCGCTCGGGCTCGGCTCCTCCGCGAACACCCGGGGATCGTGAGCTCGAGCCGGACAGCGCGCCTCGCGGCGGAGAAGAAGAGGGACAGGACCCATGATCGAGCAGAACGCCCCTGACCGCGCACCATCGATCCAGCGCCCCGAGCCCGTGGCCGCGGCGCGGCGGGGCGAGCGCGCGTCTCTCATGCGCCTCGTCCGCGGCCACATCGCGACCATCGCGGGCTTCGTGACGAGCGGTCTCACCCCGGAGCGCTCCTTCGCGATCCCCTGGCGGTTCCGCGTCCCCGGCGGGCCGTACGGCGCGGCGACGCTGACCGGCCTGTACTTCCCTTCCCCGGGCAGCCGCGATCTGGTCGTCCTGCTGCACGGCATGGGCGGGGACGTGCGCTCGGCCTACCTGCGCCCGGCGACGGCCGCCCTGCGCGCGCAGGGGCTGTCGGTGCTCCGCCTCGGCCAGCGCGGATCGTCCCGCGACCCGGACGACCTGCACCACGCTGGGCTCTGGGAGGACCTCGCGGCCGTGCTGAGCGGCGACCCGACGGTCGGGAGGTACGAGCGGATCTTCGTCGTCGGCTTCTCGATGGGCGGACACGTGGCGCTCCACCTCGCCGCGGCGGGGCACCCGCGGCTCGCGGCCGTCACCTCGATCTGCTCGCCCCTCTACCTCGATCGCGCGGTGAGCCACATGGATCGCCCGGAGAGCGTCGTGTACCGGCGCCACGTCCTCGGGGGGCTGAAGCGGATGTACCGGGAGATCGCGCTGCGGCGGGAGGTGCCCGTCCCGCCGTCGGCCGTGGATCGGGCGGCGACGCTGCGCGAGTGGGACCGCCTGACGGTGGTCCGCCGCTTCGGTTTCCGCGATCCCACGGCCTATTACGAGGCCCAGGGCGCCGGGAGGATCCTTGGATCGCTGACCACGCCGGCGCTGCTCCTCTACTCGCGCCAGGATCCGATGGTGCCCCCGGCGACCCTCGCCGGCCTCGGCGCGCACGGGGGGCTCTCGTCGCCCGCCCGCGTCGTCTGGATGGACGGCGGCGGCCACATCGCGCTCCCCCGCACGCTCGATCTCGGCCTCGACCCGGCCGTGCCTCGGACCCCGTACGAGCAGATCGCCGCCTGGCTGCGCCGCCACCGGGCCCCCGAGGGCGCGTCATGAGCGCTCGGATCATCGCCATGGCCGTGACACGCCTCGCTTCGCTGGAAACGCAGATGACGGAGAGGATGGAGCTTGCGATGAAGATCGATGATGCGTATCCCCGCACCGCGCCCGCGGCGAGCGACAGGGCCCCTCGCACCACCGCGCTATCGGCCGAGGATGCCCGGCTGCTGATGGCGGGGATCAAGGCGATCCGCGCCCGCACCACGGCCCGGACGGGCGCGGAGGATCTGCGCCACATCAAGCGCCTCTCCCTGCTGGGGCGCGCGTTCTCCGCCGTCGGGTACGCGACCTCGGCGCTCGGGCCCAACCCGCTCTCGATGATCCTCATCGCCCTGGGCCGGTTCGCCAGGTGGGTCGTCGTCGCGCATCCGGTCCTCCACAAGGCGTATGACGGGGTCGCCGACGGCGATCCGGCATGGAACAGCCGCACGTTCGCGCGGGGCCGTCGCAGCCTGTGGGACTGGTTCGACTGGCTGGACGCCGACGCGTGGCAGGCGCAGCACAACGTCTCTCATCATTGCTATACCGGCGACGAGCGGGATCCCGATCGCGTCGCCGTCAACATGGCGTGGCTGAAGAGCAAGCCGAAGGCCGTCCGCGCGCTCGCGCTGCTCCTGACGGCGTGTACGTGGAAGTGGATCTACTATGGCCCGGCCACGCGGAGCGCCCTCCGGAGGCGGCGCGAGCGCGCGGCCGAGGCCCCGACGGAGGGGCGCGAGCGCGCGGCCTGGTCGCCCAGGGGCCTTCTCGACCGCGAGATGCTGCTCCGCTCGTACCTGCCGTATGCCCTCGTGCACTTCGTGCTCCTGCCGCTCGCGTTCCTGCCGTTCGGCCGCGGGGCGGCGCTCGGCGTGCTCGTCAACAGCGTGGCGGCGGAGCTCCTGTCGAACCTGCACAGCTTCGCGGTGATCGCGCCGACCCACACCGGCCTCGATATCCCCATCTTCGAGGGCGCGGCGCGCAGCCGCGAGGAATACTACATCCGGCAGATCGTCGGCTCGGTGAACTACGAGAGCCCCAGCCGCGCCGCCGACTTCCTGCACGGCTACATGGGGTATCAGATCGAGCATCACCTCTGGCCGGACCTGCCGCTCCGGCAGTACCCCGAGGTCGCGAGGGACGTCGAGGCGCTCTGCAGGGAGGTCGGGCTCCCGTACCGCAAGGGCTCCGTCTGGACGCGGATCGCCGAGATGGTCCGCGCGGTGATCAGCGACGAGGAGGTGCAGCCCGCGCGCGTCGCGATCACCCACGCCGGCGCGCGCCGCGCCGGACGGGAGGACAGCGGCGGCCTTGAGCTCGCTTCCTTGCACGGATAGGCTCCGAGGCCCATCGATCGCGGGCTCGCGCGGACGTCACGGACGTCATGGACGTCAGATTCGGGAACAGGGAGAGAGGGAATCATGACGACGAATCAGGAACGACAGCTGGTGGTGACGTGGCAAGATCCTGCGCCGGCCGTGGAGAAGGTGAAGTCGATGTCCGGCCTCGCCTACCTCACGGCCATGATGAACGGGGAGCTGCCGATGGCGCCCATCGCGAGCCTGCTCGGGCTCCGGGTCGCGGCGGTGGAGGCCGGCCGGGTCGTCATCGCCGGATCTCCCGGCGAGCAGCACCAGAATCCGATCGCGATGGTCCACGGCGGCTATCTGAGCACGATGCTCGACTCCGCGATGGGCTGCGCCGTGCACGCGTCCCTGGAGGCGGGGGTCGGCTACTCGACCGTCTCGATCCAGGTCAGCTTCGTGCGGGCCCCGCGCGCCGGCGGGCCCGAGCTCCTCGCCGAGGGCCGGGTCGTCCACCTCGGAAAGCGCCACGCCACCGCCGACGGGACGCTGCGCGACGCGGACGGCACCCTGTACGCGCACGCCACCACGACGTGCCTGATCCTTCGCTGAGCGCCGCCGGCGCTCCGCCTCGATCCTGGCCTGCTGGGCGGCCTGCCCGGATGTCGGCGCCGCGCTCGCCGCGCCTGCGTCGACGAGCGCGTCGAGCACCACCTTCGGGTCCGGAGCGCACGAAGCCCGGAGAGACGGAGGACGCGGCAGCTCGTAGGGCCTCGCCGCGCCAGCGCTCCTCGTTGGCGAGGTCTTCCGGGGACGCAGGGCTCAACACCTCTTCTCCAGGACGTGGAATCACAGAGTCGTCGAGGACTCGGAGGGGATCCAAGAGAATCGCTGTGCGCTCCTTGCCCGCTGTGCTCTCTGCACCTCCATGGCCCGGATCCAGGGCAGTCGATCGACGGGGGCGAAACGCATCTCCCGGAGGAGGCCCGACGCTTGCTCTCTCCATCGCAGGTGCGTCGATGGCACCGGGAGGGGCGCATGTGGACTTCGAAGACGGGGAGAACCAGCGGTAGGTCAACAAGGGGGAAAGGCGTCGTCCAAGGGCTCTCCGGGCTTCTCGGGATCGGCCTCTGCCTCGGCATCTCCAGCGCTTCCGCCGACGGCGCGGCTCAGGCCACCTCACCTCAGTCCATCTCGCCTCAGGCCCCGCCGCAGGGTCGTGCCGGGCCTCCGCAGCGGGCCGTGACCGTCACGCAGCGCGCCCCGCAGCAGGCCGCGACCGTCACGCAGCGCGCCCCGCAGCAGGCCGCGACCGTCAGCTACGTCGCGAACCCGCGGAGGGCGCGCTGGATCATCGCGGGCGCGTCGACCCTGGGCGGCTTCTGGGCCGCGTCGGCCATCCGCGGCGCCGCCCTCGCCCTCGCGCAGCCAGAGCTGCACCTCCGCCTGCTGCCTCAGTGCTCTCAGGGCACCTGCTTCCTGGTCCGGCGCCACGAACGCACCTCGGCCAACCCCGCCTCGCTGCTGATCCCCCTCGCGGGTCCGTGGATCCACCTCAGCACGGGGCGGCACTCGGCGACCGGCGCAGTCGGCCTCTCCCTCCTCGGCGCCGGGCAAGCCGTCGGCTTCGGGATGCTGCTCGGCGGCATCGCCATGCCGCGGCAGGTGCGCGTGCCGCTGCAGCGCGGCCAGGTGCTCCAGGTGGGCGCGGCCCCGCTCGTCACCCCCGACGGGCTCGGGCTCTCGATCAGCGGATCGATGTAGGCACGCCCGTCACAGCGCGAGGCCCAGGATCGCCCGCACGCGCAGCCGCTCCTCGGGCGTGAACGAGCGCCCGAGCAGCGCCTCCTCGGCGGCGCGCCGCTCGCCGGGATCGACGACCGTCGCCTCGAGGTCCGCGCGCGCGCCTGCGAAGGCGTCGAGGCGCCGCTGCCAGGCCGCGCGCTGCCGATCGAGCTCCGCGAGCCGGTCCGCGGCCTCGGGGCCCACGGTCGCGGCCCGGTGCGCGTGCAGCTCCTCGTCCGAGGCGCCCGCGTCCCGGAGCGCCTGCTCCTCGGCCTGCTGCGCGAGCGGGCGCGTCGCGGCCTCCCGCGCCTCGCGGACGATCTCCGGGAGCGCCGCCTCGACGTCCGCGATGCGCGCGTCGCGCTCCTCCGGCGAGAGCGTCCCGTCCCCGATGATTCGGGACTCCTCGATCGTCGCCTCGAGCTCCCGCTCCTCGTCGCCGAACAGCCGCGCCGCGGACGCCTCGCCGAACCACGCGCGCCGGATCTCGCGCAGCGCGGCGAGGCGCGCCGCCGGATCGGCGTCCCGCTCGACGAGCGCCGCGCTGGCCGCCTCGCGGTAGCCGAGATACCGATCGAGCAGCGCGATCGCCTGCTCCGCCGCGGGCCCATGCGCCCGCTCCCGGATCGCCGCGACGATGCGGGCCCTGATCGCCGCCGCCGGCTCCTCGCCGGCCGCGCTGAGGAAGTAGTCGAACAGCCCGAGCAGCTCCGGTCCGACGACCAGATCGCCGCGCTCGTCGGCGATCACCGCGCCGTCGACGTCGGTGCCGCGGAGCGAGGGCGGCGCGGTGATCGCCGGCGAGCGCGGCGCCGCGGGGGGCGGCGACACAGACAGCGCTCGCCGGAGGCGCGTGGGCGCCGGCGCCACCGACAGCGCGGGCAGCGTTTCCTTCCGACCGGAGCGCGCGGCCCCGTTCGACCGCTCGGAGGGCGCCGCCGGCCGGGTCCGCTCCCCCGAGACGAGCCGCCCGACGCCGAGCGCCGCGACGAGCGCCATTGCCACGATCAGAGCGGTCCTGTCACGACGTGCCACGAAGGGCCTCCCAGGAAGCTAGAGACCGACGCCCTTCAGCCGGCTCGCGTGCGACCGGAACACGGACTTCGGGTTCGGGCCAGACAGGTTGATAAACCCGAAGAGCTGATTGACCTCGTCGAGGTGATTCATCCCATAGTCGTCGCGGACCACCTCCCCGAAGTGGGAGCTGCACCTGCCCACCATGCCGTCGTTCGACTCCGAATACAGCTTGGAGATGAGCCCGAGCGTCAGGTCGGTCGGATCGATGAGGCTCGTGATGACCGATGTCCCCGACCACGAGAAGAAGCGCACGCCGCCCTCCTCGGCGGGGCCCTGTCCGCACCGGCCGTCGGGCAGCCCGGCAGGGTAACGCGCGTTGAACTCGCGCATCCCGGCGGCGGAGAGCGACCTCACCGCGGCGATCGCGTCCTGAGGGGACGAGTGCCCGCTGAGCAGGCTGAGCACCGCGCCGAGGCTGTTGGCGAGGAACGAGAGCGCCCCCTGCGCGAACCCGCCGTCTCGCAGGTTGTCCTGGAGATAGCTGGCGAGCTCGGCCCCCTGGTGAGGAGACCCGATTGTGGTCACCGAGGCGACGAGATCCGGCCGCACCGCGGCGACATACCGGACGTCGAGCCCGCCATGGCTGTGCCCGATCAGGTTGACCTTCCCGCTCCCGGTACGCGCGACGATATCCTCGATTTGCGCGAGCAGCGCCTCCCCCCGCGCCTCGGTGCTGTCGAACGGGGGCACCGCGGTGGCATACACCTCCGCTCCGCCGGAGCGCAGCGCCGAGGCGATCCCGTCGAAGTAGTCGACGACACCGAACATCGTCCTGAAGCCGGCCATCCCGTGACAGAGCACGATGGGATACCGCGTCTGCGCATAGCTCTTCACCGCCAGCGCGGCCTCGCCGACCTCGGCGCGCTCCGCGTCCACCGGCTCATCCATCGACGCGACGCATCCTTGCGAGAGCAGCACCACGGCTGCTCCCGCCATACAGCGCAATGCGTCAATTCGCATTCGACGTCCGGCCCATCGTTTTCTCTCGACTCTCTCCTGATTTCGAGCGGGTGTGACGGCGGTGGGTAGTGCAGCGCGTGTGCTGGAGGAATGAGCTCGTCTGATCACCTGTCACCTCTGATAGAGTATTTTTTTAATTCGAATCAAGCGGAACTCACAGGCTCTCAGCGCAACAAGCACGTCGCCTACCCTGGACAATCGGCAGGCCGGTGTCCTCCCCTTCACGAGTCACGTTGGTCCAGGCGGAGCGACAGGCCATCAGCGCTGCGACGCCCAACCGCCCATGTGGCCGCGAGGCCCGGGGGAATACGGACGGACGGGGCGGAGGGCGCCCCCTCGGGGCGGCTAGGAGGTCGCCGGGGCGCCGAGGACGATGCGCGCGTTCTCGGGCACCGCCGTCAGGAACCGCTCGCGCCGCCGCGGGTCCGCGATCCGCCGCGCCCGCGCGAGCAGGAGCTCCCTGGCCTCCGAGAGCACCGCGGACGCCTCGCCGTGGGCGCCGGACGCGTCGAGCGCCTCGGCGTAGGCGAGCCGCACGAGCGACTCGCCTTCTTCCAGAGATCCGAGCGCCGCGAGCTCGCCGAACGCCGCCTTCGCCGCGGCGAGCGCCGCCGCGACCTCGCCCGCGGCGAGCAGCGCCCGCGCGCGCACGGCCACGGCGGGCGCACGCAGCCGCGGGGCCACGTGCAGCGCCGCCTCGGCCGCGCGCGCCTCCCGCTCGGCGGTCGCGGCGTCGCCCGAGAGCAGCGCGATCTTCGCGAGGTACGTCCGCGCCACGCCCTCCATGCGGAGATCGCCCCGCTGGTGGAACGCCTCCACCGCGCGCCGCTCGACGAGCTGCGCCTCGTCGAGCTTGCCGAGCTGCCCGAGCGCGTGGCCGAGGTTGTGGAGCGCCACCGTCTCGAGCTCGCGCAGCCCCATCCGGTCGGCGGCCTCCAGGGCGGCGCGCAGGGCCGATTCTGCCGCCCCGAGCTCGCCCAGCTCGGCATAGATGAAGCCGAGGTTCGCGCCGATCACGCACGCGCTGCGCCTGTCCCCGGCCTGCTCGAAGGCCGCGAGCGCCGCCTCCAGGCCCTCAAGGCACGCCTCGGGATCGCCGCCGGCCGAGGCGCGGATCGCGCGGAGCTGCTGCGCCATCGCGACGAGCTCGGCGTCCGGAGGCGGAAGCGCGCGGAGGTCCTCGTCGATGCGCGCGAGCAGCGCGTCGGCCTCGGCGTAGCGGCCGCCGAAGACGAGCTGCGCGCCGAGCTCGCAGAAGCACGCGATCCGGGCGCGGCGCAGGGCCGCCGCGCCGGAGGACAGCGCCCCGGGCGCGGCGGACAGCGGCCCCGCGGACGCGGCGGACGGCGGCCCCGCCGACGCGGCGGACGGCGGCCCCGGGGACATCCCCTCGGCGACGGCGGCCCACCGCGCCACGCGGTCGACGGCGCCGAGCTTCCCGGCCGCGGCGGCGATCTGGGTGACCGCCCGGAACCACCCGGGGCAGCCGGCGGGGAGCAGCTCCGCCGCGGACGCGCCCAGCTCCTCGGCGGCCGCGAGATCGCCCGTCCAGACGTTGGCCTCGGCCGCGACCAGCCGGAGCGCGCCGAGATCCTCGCCCTCGGCGCCGCACGCCTCGCCGCACGCGGCGCGCTCGATCGCGGCGCGCAGATCGTTCGCCTCGAGCGACTGCTCGGCCGCGCGCCGGTACCAGCGCACGGCGCGGCCGGGCTCGCCGCCACGGCGGAAGTGCTCGGCCACGCCCCGCGGATCGGCGGCGGCGCTCCGCTCGAGCCACGCGCCCGCGAGCCGGTGGCCGAGGGCGCGATCGCGCTCGGTCAGCATGGCGTACGCGGCCTCGCGGACGAGCGTGTGGCGAAAGACGTAGTCGGCGGCCTCGGCGAGGCCCGCCGACGCCGAGGCCGGCGCGACGAGCTCGCGGTCGGCGAGCGCCGTCAGCCAGGCCTCCACGTCGGCGAGGCGCTCCTCGCCCCCGAGCAGCGCCGCGACGCCGCGCTTCGAGAAGCGATCGCCGAAGATGCTGGCCGCCCGGAGCACGCGCTTGCCCTCGTTGCCCTCCGCGTCGAGCCGCGCCTCGACGGTGCCGAGCACCGAGTCGGGCAGGAGCTCCTCCTTGCCGCTCGCCACCGCCCGGATGAGCTCTTCCAGGTAGAACGGGTTGCCGCCGGCGCGCTCGACGAGGTGCGCGACAACGGCCTCGGACATCGTCTCGCCGAGCGCGGCGCGCACGAGCTCCGCGCTCGCGCGCCGCGGCAGCGGGCCGAGCTTGATCGTCTGCACCTCGCGCTCGGCCCACAGGCTCGGGAACTGCCGGTGGACGTCGGGGCGCGCGAGCGCGAGCAGGACGAGCGGGAGCTCGCGGAGGTTCCGCAGCGTCGCGTCGAGCAGGCGCACGGTGGCGGCGTCGCCCCAATGCAGGTCCTCGAGCGCGAGGAGCACGGGGCGCGCGGCGCACTCGGCGGCGAGCCAGTCCTCCCACGCGGCCCCCACGCCGTCGCTCATGCCGGCGGCGCTCTGGCGCGCCGCCCGCACCATGCGGGCGTGCTCCGTCGACGGCGCGCCGGCGATCTCGCCGAGGAACGCCGCGGCGCGATCGAGCGCCGGGCCGCTCAGGTGCCGCCCGAGCCGCTGCTTCAGCTTGCGCTGCCGCGCCCACGCCGGGTCGCGCGCGCGAAGGCCGGCGGCCCGGCAGAGCACGTCCGCGATCATGCCGAACGGCGAGCCGGGCGAGCCCGAATCGGCGCGGCCCCAGAGGATCTCGATCGGCTCGTCCCGCTGCCGCAGGGCGGCGAAGAGCTCCAGGCGGAGCCGCGACTTGCCGGCGCCGGGCGGCCCGAGGACGAGCACCGCGCTCGCGAGCGACTCGGAGATGCAGCCGGTGAGCACGCCGTGGAGCATCGAGAGCTCGCGGGCGCGGCCGACGCACGGGGTGCGCTTCCCGAGCAACGCGGGGGCGACCTCGTCCACGGCGCGCTCGCCGTAGAGGACGAGCGGCCCGCCCGGCGCGGAGGAGGCGGCGCGCGCGACGACGAAGCGCGCGCCGAGCATGTCGGCGGTCGCGCCGTCGATGCGCACGACGCCGGGGGGCGTCGCGCGGAGCTCGGCGAGGCCGCGGTCGATGACGTCGCCCTCGGCGAGGCCCGCGGAGAAGACGCCCCGCCCCGTGATGACGCAGAGCGGTGCGCCGGGCAGCTCGGCGCGGAGGGCGAGCGCGCACTGGGCGGCGCGCTCCGCGCGATCCACGGCGCTGCCGGAGCCGGACATCATGACGAGCTCCACGCCCGGGGCGAGCTGGGTGAGCCTGCCGCCGTGGAGCTCGACGAGCGAGCGGATCTCTGCGGCCCGCGCGCTCGACGTGGGCGCCTGCGGCCTGATCGAGCCGGGCGGCGGCTGCAACCTGCTCGACGCGGGCGGCTGCAACCTGCTCGACGCGGGCGGCTGCGACCGCCTCGACGCGGGCGGCTGCGACCGCCTCGACGCGGGCGGCCGCGCGCCGAGGGCCTCCGGGGCCTGCGAGGCCAGCAGCGGCGCCCGGGCCGCGCCGTGGCCGGCCTCGCCGAGGAAGATGAGGCTCACGACGCGCTGCTCGCCCAGCGTGAGGGCGGCGCGGTCGCGCGGGCCGAGGCCGTGGGCCGGCGCGCCGTCCGTCGCGTCGAGCGGCGTGCCCCCCGCGAGCGTCGGCGCGTCGGGCCGCGCGGTCCACGCGCCCCCCATCGCGGCGATCCGGTCGAGCTCTGCCGCGACCTCGGCGCCGTCTCGCGGGCGGTCGCCGGGCTTCCTGGAGAGCATGCGCGCGACGAGCTCGTCGAGGGGGGCAGGCGCGTCCGCGCGCACGTCGCGGAGGCGGGGCGGGTTCATCAGGAGCACCCTGCTGAGCGCGGCCATCGGGCTCGCGCCCGCGAAGGCGGGGTGGCCGGCGAGGCACTCGAACAGGACGCACCCGAGCGAGAACACGTCGCTGCGCGGATCGGGCGCGCTGTGCCCCTCGACCTGCTCCGGGGCCATGTATCCCGGCGTGCCGAGGACGCCGCCGGTGACGGTGACGCGCCCCGCGTCGGCGCTCGGCCGCGCGATGCCGAAGTCGACGAGCTTGACCCGCCCGGCGTCCCCGCCAGGGAGGAAGAGGTTGCTCGGCTTGATGTCGCGGTGGACGATGCCGCGCGCGTGCGCGAACGCGAGGGCGTCGGCGGCCCGGCGCACGAGCACGAGGCCCTCGCTCGCCGGCAGGACGCCGCGGTCGAGGCGCGCGGCCAGGTCCTCGCCGTCGAGCCACTCCATGGCGAGGTAGCGATCGCCTTGCGGCGTGCTGCCGTGCGCGACGTAGCGCACGATGCCCGGGTGGACGAGCGCGGCGAGGAGCGCCGCCTCCCGCTCGAACCGCTCGATCTGGACCTCGTTCCTCAGGCGGACGATCTTGAGGGCGACCGCCTCGCCGCCGAGGCGGTCGTGGGCCTTGTAGACGGTGCCCATCCCTCCGGAGGCGGCCTCGCCTTCCACCACGAAGCGCCCCGCGATGACCTCCGCGTGGCCCACGTCAGCGCAGGAACACGGTGATTGAGCCGGGGTGCGGCGTCTTTTCGACGATGAGCTTGCCCGACCGGGTAAGGACCTTGCCGCGGCAGTTCGGGAAGCTCCCGTCGCTGTTCGCGTCGTCGCACAGGCTGTCGCACGAGCCGGCGACCTGGATCGCGCACGTCTCGAGCGAGGGCCCGCACGCGCGCGTGAGCGCCGACGTCTCGGGCGGGAGGCACGCGAAATAGCGGGGCTCCTGCGCGAAGATGTCGCCGTAGTAGGCGGCCTCGCGCCTCGGGTACGCCGTGCGCTCGACCTTGTCGGCCAGGAGCTCCGCGCGATCTCCGCGGACGGAGATGCTCACCTTCCGCCCGAGATAGTTGACGCGGGCGAGGACGCAGCCGCTGACCCAGGACCGGCACGCGCCGTCGCACGCGCCGCCCTCCTCGCCCCAGCTCGCCGCGAGGCCGAGCTCCCCTTCGAAGGAGAACTCGTCGCCGTCGACGGCGATGGTGAATCCGTCGCCCGCGGGCAGCGCGCAGCCCGCGATGTACTTGAGCAGGGTGCGCGCGGCCGGGTCGCGGAGCGCCTCGGCCGTGTGCGGATTGCCCGAGAGCGCCTCGGCGGTGAGCGCGTTCGATGTCAGCGCTTTCGACGTCAGCGCCTCGGCGGTGAGCGCGTTCGACGTCAGCGCGTTCGACGTCAGCGCGTTGTGCGTCCCGGCGGCCTGCGACGCGGCGTCCCCAGCCTCGTCGGCCGGAGCCTCCGGATCGAGCGGCACCGCGCACGCGCTCGCGAAGAGCGCGGCGACGACCAGGATGAGTGCAGCCAGCTTCTGCGAGTGCTCCATGGATAATGCCCCCCTGGGAGGCCCATGAGCGCTTGGCCCACGAGCTCCCGAAGCGACCGGGCGCCGAGGCGCGGGCCAAGGGGGTACGCGCATCGAACACCGGTGCGAGATCTTGTTCAAATGCACGAGCTGCGAAGAAGCCTGCGAGTCGGGGCGGCCGGTGCGGCCATCTCCGCTACAGCGACAAATGGAAGGATGTCACTGATAACCCGCATGGCAAAGACCGACACGCACGCAACGCTCTCTTTTTTTGTGTCGAGGTGCGATCGCTCTGTCGGCGCGAGACTCCCGCTCTGTCCAAGGCATCATGGACAGCGATGCTGGCACCGGGGACGGAGGAGCGATGGGGCGAGCTCGAGGTGTGATGTAGGTAAGCCGAAGAGCGGCGCGGTGATACGGAGGTCTGTTGCCTGACAGTCCACCTTCCTGCTTCCAGTCCACCTTCCTGCCGAGAGGCGCTCGGCGCGATCGATCCATCGGAGCGGATCACGCCGTCTGGACCTGCGCCTCTCGGGCCGCAGGCCGCGCGGTCGACTTCCTGGGCTCCCCCGGCGGGCCCGCCGGCCGCCGGTCCGCGAGGGCGGCGCTGAGCTCGACCGATCCGGCAGGTGCGCTGCGCCCCGTGGCCGTCCGCAGCGGTCGCTCGACGGATGCCGTCGGCTGGGCGGGCGTTGTCTGGGCGGACGGCGACTGGACGGGCTGCGCGGTGCGTCGGTGCGCCCTTGACGCCGCCGCGCCTTGATCATTACATGCCCCAGACCATGAAGGGCCATGCGCGCAATCTGATGACCGAGCGCGTGATCGCTTTGGAGCAGGGCACGGCGGTCATCGACATGTTGCAGCTGTTCGCCAGCCATCACCTGAGCGGCGCGCCGGTCATCGACGAGGGGCACCGCATCGTCGGGTTCGTCAGCGAGACGGATCTCCTGGGCGTGCTCCTGCGCAAAGAGTACGAGGGCATGACGGCCGCCGACGTGATGAGCACCCCGCCCATCTGCGTGGACGAGTTCATGCCCACGGACGAGGTGATGACCCTGCTGCGCGCGAACCGGATCCACCACCTGCCGGTGGTGCGCGAGGGGCGCCTCGTCGGGATCATCACCCCGCAGGACATCCTGCGGTACCTCGTGGAGCGCGTGCTGCCGCTCCCGCCGACCACCGCCTGACGTCGCGCGCTCCGCGGCGCGAGGACGCTGGCCGAGAGCGCGATCCGCGGACGCTCGGCGCTCCCGCGAGCCGTCCCTGTGTCCTCAGCGGGACACTCCGCTCCTTTCTCCCCGCAATGGATGTCGTGTTGTCTCGGGATATCGCCCCGGTAGGTGATAACCGACGTTCTGGAGCATCAAGGTATGATCCGTACCGCCACACATCGTGTGGCGAAACCGATCCTCGACATCGGACATCGACGACCGAATCGGGCGCTCGCCGCCCCTACCTGCGGTCGAACTGGTACCGCGCCCGCTCGGCGCCCTCGATCTCCACCACGATGCGCTTCGGTCCGAGCCGCACGACCGCGTGCGCCGCCGCGGGGCGGCCCGGCGCGTCGTCGTCGAGGTTCTCGATCAGGCTCTGGAGCGTCACGTACGGGATGCCGCGGATCACGTCGAGGTGGTTCCAGTGCAGGTGGCCGTTGAAGACGGCGAGCACGCCGTGCTCCTCGAAGAGCTTCCGCATCGCGCGCCGCTCGCGCACGAGGCAGATGTGCGGGCTCCCCTCGAACCAGCGGTTGCCCCGGAGATCCTGATCGGCCGCGCTGTGGTGCATCAGCACGATCTTGGGCAGCGAGGACGCCGCGAGGTCCTCGCCGAGCCAGGCGAGCTGCTCTGGCCCGATCGAGATGTCGTGATCCTTGCGCTCGCGCGTGTGGAGGACCGTGAAATGGAAGCCGCCGCGATCGAAGGAGTAGTGGAGCCGCGTCACCTCGGGCCTGCCCCAGGCGGCCAGCAGCTCGGCCTCGCTCAGGTGGACGACGTCGTGGTTGCCGGCGACGTGGAAGAGCTCGGCCTTCAGGCCGCTGAGCGCGGCCATGCAGGCGCCGTAGCGCTCCCGGTCGGCCTCGGGCCCCTCGTCCTCGATGTCGTCGCCCAGGTTCACGACGAGATCGGGCCGGGTGATCTCGTTCATTCGCCTCACGAAGGCGCGCGCCAGCGCGGGCGCCTCGCCGGTGAGCTTGCGCAGCTTGCCCCCGAACGAGGCCTCCGGGCCGAAGTGCAGATCCGAGACGAGCGCGACGACGAGCTCCATGCGCGCCTCGCCGCTCAACCCGACTTCGCGCCGGGCTCCGGCGCCGCCTTGGAGCCGCCCAGGCACGCGGGAGAGCGGAAGTCCGCGCCCCCCTGCCGCTCCCACTCGTCCGGCGTCATCGCGCGGATCGTCAGGGCGTGCAGCCCGGCGCGGAACTCCTCGCGCACCACGTCGTTGACGCGACGGTGGCGATCGAGCGGGCTCAGGCCCCGGAACGCTTCGCTCACCACGAGCACCTTGAAATGGGTCTCCGAGCCCGCCGGCACGCTGTGCATGCGGCTCTCGTTCTCCACCTCGAGGTGCACCGGATCGAGCGCGCGAACGAGCTTCGTGTGGATCGACTCCTGCTTCGTCCCTGTCGTCATGGCCGCGCGAAGCTTAGCTTCCGCCGCGCCGCCGGTCACCCGGATGGCGCGGCCCGCCGCGAACAAGGCGATCTCCAGGCTCCCCGCCGACGGACGAGCCGCGCGACGCGCCTCGACCAGGCGTCACTTCGCCTGCGGGTCGGAGCGCGGCAGACCTCGCTCATCGAACAGGAGAGCGATGTCGACGTGGAACTGAGCTCTGCGAGAGGACGGCGGCGCGCTATGGGAGCTCGGCGGCGCGTGATGCGAGCTCGGCGGCGCGCGATGAGAGCTCGGCGGCGCGTGATGCGAGCTCGGCGGCGCGCGATGAGAGCTCGGCGGCGCGTGATGCGAGCTCGGCGGCGGGGTGGCGTGGCCGCCGAGCGCCTCGCCGTCCTGTGAGCCCGTCGCGAGCGCCTCCCGCTGCGGATACGCGGTGCCCGGCGGCGCCTCCCGATGCGGCGCCACCCCGGCCGGATGCCGTGAGCTCGGAACGGCCCGCTGCGACAGCGGCGCCGGCGACTCCCGCCGCGCGGTTGTCGCCGCCGGCTGCGCCTCCCGCCGCGCGTACGCCCCGGCCTGCGGCGAGCCCGCCAGCGGCGTGTCCCGCCGCACGTACGCCCCGGCTTGCGGCGAGCCCGCCACCGGCGTGTCCCGCCGCGCGTACGCCCCGGCCGCCTGCGATGCCGGCGCGGACGTTTCCTGCCGCGCGTGCGTGCCCCCTCGCGTCGAGAGCGGCGCCGACGTGTCCCGGCGCGCGTACGCCGCGCCGGCCGGCGGCGGCGGGAGCGGCGTCGGACCGGGCAGCTCACCGCGCGAACGCGACGAGGGCGGCCCCACCATGACCCCAAGGCGCTCCGAGCGCGGCACGGGCGCCTCGCGCGGGCGGTGCGGCGTCTCCGCCGGCGCCTCCGCGCCCCAGCGCTCCGGCCGCTGCGCGGCCGCGGCGGCGGCCACACGCTCGCGGTACGCGAGCTCCTGCGCGCCCGCGCTGCGCGGCCCCGAGCGTGGCAGCGGCGTCGCCTCGGGGTCGCGCCGCGACGACGGGTCCGCCTTCATCACCCCGATGGTCAAGCGCTCCGAGCGCGGCACCGACGCCCCCTCGTCCGCCGGCATCAGCGAGTAGCGCCCGGGCGTGAGCTGCCGCGACCGCTGCTTGCGGCTCTCGCGCGCCCCGGTGGCCAGCATCGCCCCGAGCTCGTCGTCCGTCATCGCCTCGTCGACCCGCACGAGCGTGCTGACCACATCGCGCGCGATCTCCTCGAACCTCTCGGGAGCGAGCGCGTAAGTCAGCGACGTGACCACGATGACCACGGGCCGACGCTCCTCCGCGAGCGCGGCGGCCATCGATACCGGGCACGCCTTGACGATGATCCCCACATCCATCGCCGCCGTCTGGCAGCGCTGGAGCAACGCCTGATCGCCGCCGATGAGCAGGGCCGTCGGGATCTGGGCGCGAAGCGTGGCGTCAGAGATTCGCGGCATCGGTCCCCGGATCCTAACCCCCCTGCCGCACCCATAGGTCAGGAAAATCCTGTCATCGGACATTCCCCGTCATGTCTGGACAACGGGCTCAACCGATGTGGGGCATTGCGCGCCGCCGGATCACATCACGGATGCGTAGGTGTCGTGGGCAACTCGGTGAGATGGCAAGCGGCCCAGTGCCCAGGACGACGCTCCTCCAGCAGAGGCGCCTGGGCGCTGCACCGATCCATCGCATAGGGGCAGCGCGTGTGGAAATGGCACCCTGACGGCGGGCTCAGCGGACTCGGCACCTCGCCGACGAGGGTCAGGCGGCGGCGCTTCCGCTCCACCTCGGGATCCGGGATCGGGATCGCCGACAGCAGGGCCTGCGTGTACGGATGTTGCGGTGAACGGAAGAGCTCGTCTGGACGAGCACGCTCCACGATCCGGCCGAGGTACATCACTGCAATCTCACTTGACAGGTGGCGGACCACGGCGAGGTCGTGCGCGACGAACACGTACGTGAGCGAGAGCTCGCGCTGGAGCGACGCGAGCAGGTTGACGATCTGGGCCTGGATGCTCACGTCCAGCGCGCTGACCGGCTCGTCCGCGATCACGAGCTTCGGCTTCAGGGCGAGCGCGCGGGCGATGCCGATCCTCTGCCGCTGGCCGCCGGAGAACTCGTGCGGATAGCGCCGCATGTACGAGGGCGAGAGCCCCACGAGCTCCATCAGGCGCGCCACCTCGCGGAGCGCCTCGTCGCGCGACGAGACGAGGCCGTGGGTCGTGAGCGGCTCGGCGATGAGGTCATAGACCGTCATGCGCGGGTTCAGGCTCGCGTACGGGTCCTGGAAGATCATCTGCATCTCGCGGCGCGCCTTCCGCAGCGCGCGCGGATCGAGCGTCAGGATCTCGTGGCCGTCGATCTTCACGCTCCCCGACGTGGGCGGGACGAGGCGCAGGATCCCCCGGCCCGTCGTCGACTTGCCGCAGCCGGACTCGCCGACGAGGCCGAGCGTCGCGCCGCGCTCGACGTCGAAGGAGACGCCGTCGACCGCGCGCACCGTGCCGACCTGCCGCTGGAGCAGGCCGCGCCGCACCGGGAAGTGGACCTTGAGATCGCGCACCGAGAGCAGCGGCGGAGGTGTGGCGGCGGTGGTCATGGCGCTCTTCCTGCGACGTCCTCGACGTGGCACCGCACGACGTGCAGCGCCCTCCTGTTGCCCTCGCCCGAGACGACGCGCGGCGGCGGCGCCTCCTCCCGGCACGCCGCGATCGCGTGCGCGCAGCGCGGGTGGAACGGGCAGCCCGGCGGGAGGCGCGCGAGCGAGGGCGGCATCCCCGGGATGGGGACGAGATCCGCGCCGCGCGCGTCGTCGAGGCGCGGGATCGAGCGCGACAGGCCGATCGTGTACGGGTGCCGCGCGGCGTGGAAGATGGCGCCGACGGGGCCCTCCTCGACGATGCGCCCGGCGTACATGACCGCCACGCGGTCGGCCATCTTCGCGACCACGCCGAGGTCGTGCGTGATGAGGAGGACGGCCGCGCCGAGCGCCTCCTTCCGCTCGCGGATGAGGTCCAGGATCTGCGCCTGGATCGTGACGTCGAGCGCCGTCGTCGGCTCGTCGGCGATGAGCAGATCGGGGTCGCACAGGAGCGCCATCGCGATCATCACGCGCTGCCGCATCCCGCCCGAGAGCTGGTGCGGGTAGTCGTCGATCCGCGACCCCGCCGCGGGGATGCCCACCGCCTGCAGCATCTCGACGCTGCGCCGGCGCGCCTCGGCGCGGCCCATGCCGCGGTGGAGCTCCAGCACCTCGATGAGCTGCTCGCTCACCCGGAGGTAGGGGTTCAGCGACGTCATCGGGTCCTGGAAGATCATCGCGATCCGGTCGCCCCGGACGCGCTCCATCCGCGCCTCGCTCGCCTCCACGAGGTCCTCGACGACGCCGCCCTCGGACTCGAGCAGGATCTGGCCGCCGACGATCCTGCCCGGCGGGTCGGGGATGAGCCGGAGGAGCGAGAGGCTCGTCACGCTCTTGCCCGAGCCGGACTCGCCGACGATCCCGAGGACCTCGCCGCGATCGAGGCTGAAGGAGATGCCGTCGACCGCGCGGACCACCCCCTCCTCGGTGAAGAAGTGGGTCTTCAGGTTCTTGACCTCGATCAGCATGGCAGCATGGTCCCTGCCGGCGCGCGCTCCAGGGAGGGCGCGCCGCCCTTCAGTCCTTCCGGATGCGAGGATCCAGGGCGTCGCGGAGCCCGTCGCCGAGGAAGTTGAAGCAGATCAGCGTGAGCGCGAGCATCAGCGCCGGGAAGATGAGCTGCCAGGGGAAGAGGTCCATCGCGTCGGCGCCGGTGGAGGCGAGCAGGCCCCAGCTCGACAGCGGCTCCTGCGTGCCCAGGCCGAGGAAGCTCAGGAACGCCTCGGTCATCATCACCTCGGGGATGGTGAGCGTCGTATAGACGATGATCGGGCCGACCGCGTTCGGCACGAGGTGCCGGAAGATCAGCGCGGCGTGGCCGACGCCGATCGAGCGCGCCGACTCGATGAACGGCTGGCCGCGCAGCGCGATGACCTGGCCGCGGACGATGCGGGCCATCGTGAGCCAGGAGATGCCGCCGAGGGCCGCGAAGACGACGACGATCTGGAAGATGGGGAAATAGCTCGGATCCGATGGGTCCTTGACGAAGAGGCCGAGCGCCACCTTCCAGGCGCGGTAGAGGACCGTCTGGTCGTTCGCGAAGAAGACCATGAGCAAGATGACGAGGATGAGGAACGGGAACGTGTAGAGCACGTCCACGATGCGCATCATGATCGCGTCGACCTTGCCGCCGAAGTAGCCGGCGACGCCGCCCCAGCTCACGCCGATGACGAAGCTCACGAGCGTCGCGACGATGCCGACGGCGAACGAGATGCGCCCGCCGAAGAAGACGCGGGCCATCAGGTCGCGGCCGAAGTAGTCGGTGCCCATCCAGTGGGCGAGCGACGGCGGCTGGGCGCCGAGCTTGAGGTCGGCCTTGTCGTACCGGTAGCTCGACAGCTCGGGGACGAGGACGCAGGCGAGGATCATCGCGATGAGCACGACGCCGCAGGCGACCGCAGCGCGGTTCTTGCGCAGCCTCCGCCACGCGTCGCGCCCGAGGCTCGACCCCTGCTCCAGCGCGTCGAGCCGCAGCGGGCCGGCCGGGCGCGGCGCGCCGCCGCCGGGCGGATCGCCGGGAGCGGCGGGCGACGCGGCGGAGTCCGGCGGGAGGGCGGCGAGGAGCATGGTCAGCGCAGCTCCACGCGCGGGTCGATGAAGGCGTACGCCACGTCGACGATCGCGTTGAAGAGCATGAGCAGGAAGCCGTAGACGAGCATGACCCCCATCACGAGGTTGTAGTCGCGGTTCGTGGCCGCCTCGACGAAGTAGCGGCCCATGCCGGGGATATTGAAGATCTTCTCGACGACGAGGGAGCCGACGAGCAGGCCGCTGAAGCCGGGGCCGAGGAAGCTCACGACCGGGAGCAGCCCGCCCCGGAGCGCGTGCTTCAGGACGACCTTTCGCTCGGAGAGCCCCTTGGCGCGGGCGGTGCGGATGAAATCCGAGCGGATCACCTCGAGCATCCCGCCGCGCGTCAGCCGGGCGATGTAGGCCGCGACCGGGAGCCCGGCGCAGATGACCGGCAGGACCATGTGCCGCCACGTCTCCCAGCGGGCCACCGGGAACCAGTAGAGCTTGAGCGAGAAGACGAGCATCAGCAGCGGCGCGAGCACGTACCGCGGCACGCTGAGGCCGACCATGGCGACCCCCATGGCCGCCGTGTCCTTCCAGGTGTTCTGACGGATCGCGCCGACGATCCCGAGCGGGATGCCCATCGCGAGGGCGAAGAGCATCGCCCAGAACCCGAGCTGCATCGACACGGGCAAGCTGAGGGCGATGATCTCGTTGACCGTGCGGTTCGGGTACTTGAAGGTCGGGCCCAGATCACCCTTCGTGACGAGGGCAAAGAGCCAGTCGCCATACTGCTTCAGCACCGGATCGTTCAGGTGGTACTTGGCGTCGAGCTGCCGCTGGACCTCGACGGGCACGGCCCGCTCCTGGTCGAACGGGCCGCCCGGCACGATGCGCACCAGGACGAACACCAGCGTGGCGACGAGGAAGAGCGTGGGGATGATGGAGAGCAGCCGCTTGATGGCGTAGGAGCTCACGGCGCGCCGCCTCCCGGCCGTCGAGCCGCGGCGTCTGCCTCGTCATCCCGCCGTCTTCCGTGGATCCCGAGCGATGTCACGAGGTGCCTCCGTGCTGCCTTCCCTCAGCGCGGCGACCGCCGCGAGGGCGCGCCGCGCCCTCCCGCATATCACGGAACCGCCGTCCGGCCGCGGCGATTCACGCGGCCGTCGCACCGCCGCGGCCGAGGCGGCCTGCGTGCTGTGCCCGACGTTCATTCCCGCCGGCTGGAGCATCCCCTCGAATATCCGGGAATATTCACAGGGAGGCGGGGAGACGGGGAGTGAAATCTCACCAATCTCCCGGTCTCCTCGCCTCCCTGTTCAATTTCCCGATAAAAAGGCCAACAGAATGGGGGATTTGTCAGCCGCGTCCGTTCATGGCTGCCCCTTGAGCTTGCCCTGCTCGCGGAGCTTCACAAGCTCCCTGTAGCCGCCTTCGAGCACCCCATCGACGAACGCCATGGGGAACGTCGGAAAGCCTGCCCAGAGCTTGATGGCGAGCCGCTCCTTCCACTTGGAGAGGTAACTCCCGTACTCCAGGTAGGTGTATTTCACGCCCTCTTCGTCGAGCAGCCGCCGCGCCTTCTTCACGAAGGGATTCTGGGCCATCCCGACGACGACCACCCGGTCGCGGCTCACCGCCTCCGCAACCTCGTCGACGATGGCCCGGTGAAAGCTGGCCACCTGGGACTTCACTGCATCGGACATCTTCTCGGGAGCAAGCGTGCGACGTTCGTTCATGCTGTGTGCGCCTCCGCGCCGGCAGCGTACCGGCCCGAGCGCGACATGGTCAACGGCCGGATCCGCGGGCGACCGCTCGCGGGCAGCTCACGGATGCGCGCCGGAGAGGGAACCAGAGAAAACCTGAGCGCGAGCAGGGGATTGCTGGCACTCCCCTGCTCCTCCGCGCCTCGAATCGCTCGTCCGCGCGGCGCGCCAGGCCGCTCGATAGCTCCGCCCGCTACGGGATGAGCAGCACCTTCCCCGTCGTCGCCCGCCCCGCGAGCGCGCGGTGCGCCTCCGCCGCCTCGGCGAGCGGGTACGTGGCGCCGATCGAGATCGTGAGCTCGCCGCGCGCGATCGCGCCGAGCACGTCGGCGGAGCGCTCGAGGAGCTCCTCGCGCGTCGCTGTGTAGTGGGCCAGGCTCGGCCGCGTGAGGTAGAGCGACCCCTTCTGGGTCAGCGTCTGCGGATCGAGCGGGGGCACCGGCCCGCTCGACTGGCCGAAGAGCACCATCGTGCCGCGCGGGCGGAGCGTGTCGAGGCCCTTCGCGAACGTGTCGCTCCCGACGCCGTCGTAGACGACGTGGACGCCGGCCCCGCCCGTGAGCCGGCGCGTCTCGGCCTCGAAATCGGCCTTCGTGTAGAGGATCACCTCGTCGGCGCCGGCCTCTCGCGCGAGGCGCGCCTTCTCCTCGGTCGAGACGGTGCCGATCACGCGCGCGCCGAGCCGCTTCGCCATCTGACAGAGGAGGAGGCCGACCCCGCCCGCGGCCGCGTGGACAAGGCACGTGTGGCCCGGACCGAGCGGGAACGTGGAGCGCACGAGGTACTGCGCCGTGATGCCCTGGAGCATCGCGGCCGCGGCGCGCCTCGGGCCGACGCCCGCGGGCACGGGCACGAGCTTCGCGGCCGGGATCCGGACGTGCGTCGCGTACGAGCCGGGGCCGCCGGTCCACGCGACCTCGTCCCCTTCCCTCACCTCGGTGACCGACGGCCCCACCGCCTCGACGCGCCCCGCGCCCTCGAGGCCGAGCGGGAAAGGCGGCTCGAGCTTGTACAGGCCGGTCCGGTGGTAGATGTCGATGAAGTTCACCCCCGCGGCCTCGACGCGGACCACGGCTTCCCCCGGGCCCGGCGCGGGCGTGGGGAGCTCCTCCAGCTGCATCACTTCAGGGCCACCAGCGGTTTTCGGTCGGATCGCGAGCATGCCGACCATGTTGTCGAGCCATGCTGGGCCGTCAAGCGACCGGCGCGAGCCTCGACGCGCATCGAACCCATTGCTGTCCCGCGAGCGCCGTGGATGATGCCCTTCCATGGCTCTCCATCCTTCCGAGTCGCTCTCCGCGAGCAACGCCTCTCCCGCCTCGCCCGCCTCCGCGCCCCCAGCTGCGCCGGCCGCCTCGGCCGGCGCAGGCCGAGCAGACGCGACGGCCGCGCCGTTTCCAGCCGACTTCCTGTGGGGCACGGCCACCGCGGCCTATCAGATCGAAGGGGCCGCCAGCGAGGACGGCCGAGGGCTCTCGGTGTGGGACGTCTTCTCGAGGACCCCAGGGAAGGTCTTCGAAGGGCACACCGGAGACGTCGCCTGCGACCACTACCACCGCTACAAGGAAGATCTCGGGCTGCTCGCCGAGCTCGGGGTCAAGAGCTACCGCTTCAGCGTCTCGTGGACGCGGATCCTCCCGGAGGGCACGGGCAAGGTCAACCCGAAGGGGCTCGACTTCTACGAACGCCTCGTCGACGAGATGCTCCGCCTCGGCATCGTGCCGATGTGCACGCTGTTCCACTGGGACTTCCCCCAGGCGCTCCAGGACCGAGGCGGGTTCCTCCAGCGCGACGTCGCCGACTGGTTCGCGGACTACACGACCGTCGTCGCCAGGCGGCTCGGCGATCGCGTGCCCTGGTGGGTGACGCAGAACGAGCCGCAGGCGTTCATCGGCAACGCGCTCCTCGAGGGGAACTTCGCCCCCGGGCTCAAGCTCCCGCCCCGAGAGTACCTGACCGCCGCCCACAACCAGATGCGGGCCCACGGCAAGCAGGTGGACGCGCTGCGAGCCGCGGTCAAGGCGGCCAAGATCGGCTACGTGCTCGCCACCCAGGTGCAGCGCCCGGCGACCGAGGACGCGGCCGATATCGAGGCTGCGCGCGAGGCGATCTTCTCGGTCTACGAGAAGCACCCGTGGAACAACGCCTGGTGGATCGGTCCGGTGCTCGAGGGGCAGTATCCGGAGAGCGGCCTCCGGCTGTTCGGCGCCGATATGCCCGAGTTCCCCTCCAGCGACTTCGACCAGATCAAGCGGCCGATCGACTACCTCGGGCTCAACATGTACTCGTCGGGCACGTGGCGGCAGGGCAAGGACGGCAGGCCGGAGCGCGTCATCTCCCCGCCGGGCTACCCGCGCGCGACGCTCGACTGGCTGCAGATCGTCCCCAGCACGCTCTACTGGGGATCGAGGTACTTCTGGGAGCGGTACAAGCTGCCGGTCGGGATCACCGAGCACGGCCTGGCGACGAGGGACCAGGTCTTCCTCGATGGCAAGGTGCACGATCCGCAGCGCATCGACGTCATGCACCGGTACCTGCTCGGCCTGGCGCGCGCGGTCCGAGAGGGCATCCCGGTCGTCGGGTACTGGGCCTGGTCGCTCCTCGACAACTTCGAGTGGGCCGAGGGCTACAAGGATCGCTTCGGGCTCGTCTACGTCGATTACGCGACCCAGCGCCGGATCCCGAAGGACTCGTTCTCCTGGTACCGAGAGGTCATCGCGACCGGCGGACGCTCGCTCCTCGGGCCGACCTCCGTCGCGTGGGACAATGTGACCGGCTGATCGCGCAGGCCCGCGGCCCGGCGCGCTCCTCGCCTCGCCTCTCCTCGCGTCCTCGCCTCGCCTCTCCTCGCGTCCTCCTCGGCGGAGCCCCCTGTCCCTGCCAGCGATTGTCGCTGGCTCCCTTTCGTGCTCCCCTGATGATCGCGGAGGAGCCCCGTGGCATCGGTCGCTCCCTCGCCGGTAGGGCGCGCAGCGCGGGGTCCGCGCCTGCGCTCCGCCGGCCCGTCAACGCAGTCGTGTGGAGGCTCCCATGTCGATCGCTGGTCCCCTCTTAGGAATCGTGATCACCCTCGTCGTGCTGGGCGTCATGGCCGTGGTGTTCGTCACCGTCTTTCTGCCCATGATGAAGAACGCGAACAAGATGCTCGCGGGCGCGAACGAGATGATCCAGGCCCAGACGGCCGCGGCCAACCTCCGCATGACGGGCCTGCCCGCGCAGGCCCGCGTGCTCGTCGTCCAGCCCACCGGCACGATGATCAACTACCAGCCGCAGTGCCGGGTCGACCTCGAGGTGTATCGCCCGAACGCGCCGCCCTACCGCGCGGCCATCCTCGCGGTCATCCATCAGATGGCGATCCCGCGCGTGCAGCCGGGGCAGGTCGTGCCGATCAAGATCGACGCCGCCAACCCCAACAACATCGCGCTCGACGTCTGAATCCGGGCGGCGTCGCCCGCGATCCTCGACCCCCACACGCTCGCGTGTGGGGGTGTCCGCGATCGGAGTCCGGGCTCACGCCTGCGACAAGACGCGGCGCGAGCCCGGGGGCCTCACAGAGGGATCTCGACGGGCACGAAGCAGGAGATGTTGGTCGTGACGCGGAAGTTCGACCCGTCGGTGTGGCGCTCCGCGTGGAAGATATCCATCGCGTAGTTGTTGCCCGGGGAGATACCGAGGTCCTTGGCCTGGGCATCGAAGTCGATGACCCCCGTCTCCGGCCCGTGCATGCTCCCGAGATCGACAGCGAGCTTGCCGTTGATGAAGATCCAGATGTCGTCGTCGCCAATGAAAGTGAACTTCTGACCGGCGACGTAGCCGAACATCAGGTGGATCTCGGTCGTGAAGAGGAAGTTACGGTCCCTGCCTTGCGGGCTGACCCCGAACCCCTCGTCCGGCGCCAGCGGGAAGAACGCCGCGCTCTCGAACACGTACTGCCCCGATCCGGGCGGCGACTCCTCGAGCGCGAGCTCCTTGTTGAACGTCATGTTCACGCCCGGCACGTCCCGGTACCACTGGTTGAAGGACTCCTCGCTCGTGATGGTTTTCTGGGTGCCGACCCCGTCCCTGCAGCCCAGCTGGGTCTCCCTGTCCGCGAAGCAGCCTATCGAGTCGAGGAACACCGGCTTCCGATCGTCGCCGAGCGTCGGCTCGATGAGCTTGCGGCGGGGTTCATCGCCCCTGAAGGTGGGCATCTCGAAGTCGGGGTGCGTCTCCTTGAAGTCGCGGTAGGTGACATCGAGGACGCTCTTGCAATCGGTGCCGCCGCCGGCGCCGCCGGCGCCGACGGTGATGTCGCCCCCCGAGATGCTCCCGAAGTCGCCGGCGGATGAGCTGCTAACGTCGCTCGTCGACGTCTCGCCGCCGCTGCTCGCGGGCGTCCCGCTGCTGCCGCCGGACCCGGGGTTCGCGCCATTGCCGTCGTCGGGCCCCGAAGAACACGCCAGGGCCGCGACTGCGAACGTCAAAAGGAAGAAAGAGCGAGGGTACATTGTGCACTCCTAGGGAGAAGTAGCACAACCATATTTCGCGGTCGCTGTCAACCGCGTTTCACGGCGATCGCTGATGAAGCGCCGCGGCAAACCCCGGGAACATGCCGTGTGCAATGGGCACGAGACGGCCGCGGTTCTTCGCGCCTCCCGCGCTTCCCGCCGCGCTTCCCGCGCTCCCGTCCTCCCATGTCCGCACCTGTCGAGTCCAGCCGCCTCTCCGGGTGGCTCAGACGAGGCGGTGTCCCCCGTCGACGCGCAGCACCTCGCCGGTGGTGAACCCGTTCCCCATGAGGAAGAGCGCGGCATGGGCGATGTCCGCCGGCGCGCCGACGCGCCCGACCGGAAGGCGGCGCGCGTGCTGCTCGAAGCGCTCCTGCTTGGCGCCGCCCGCGATGGAGTCCCAGACCGGCGTGTCGACCCAGCCCGGCGACAGCGCGTTCACGCGGACCGGCGCGAGCTCGAGGGCCAGGGCGCGCACGAGCGCCATGAGCGCCCCGTTCACCGCGGCCACCACCGAGCCCCCCGGCCCCGGCCGCTCCGCCGCGATCCCCGCCGTGAAGATGAGCGAGCCGCCCGGCTCGATCCGCGCGTGCTTGGCGACGTGGAGCGCCGCCACGAGCTTCGAGTCGATGAGGCGGCGCGCCGCCGCGATGTCCAGCGCGCGGATCGGCTGATAGTGGCCCTCCACCGCCGTCACGACCACGTGGCGCGCCGGGGAGCGCTCGTCGAACAGACTCCGCACCTCGGCCTCCTGCGTCGCGTCGGCCGCGAAGGTGCGCACCCGGCGCGGCTCCCCGAGCTCGGCCGCGGCGCCCGCGAGCCGGTCGCGCGAGCGGCCCACAAGGGTCAGAGACGCGCCGCGCTCCAGACAGGCCCTGGCCACGCCGAGGCCGATGCCCGACGAGCCGCCGATGACGACGACATGCTGCTCTGCAAGGTTCATGAGAGAGGCGTAGCGCGCGCGCCCGCGGCGAACCATGGGACGATGTGGCATGGTCCATCCCATGAACGGGATGATCTCCCTCGAGGACGTGCGGCTCTTCGCGACCGTGGCCCACCACCTGAGCTTCGTGGAGGCTGCGCGGCGCACGGGCGTGCCCACGAGCACCGTGAGCCGCCGCGTGGCGCAGCTGGAGGAGGCGCTGGGGGTGCGGCTGCTCCAGCGCACCTCCCGCCGCGTCGGCCTCACCGGCGAGGGCGCGCGGCTGATCGAGCGCGCAGGGCCGCTGCTCGACGAGCTCGGATCGGTGCTCGACCGGGCCGCGGATCGGGAGGACGAGCCCGCGGGCAGGCTCCGGGTGACGGCGCCCGTGATGACGGGCGCGCAGCGGATCGCGCCGGCGCTGTTCTCCTTCGCCGCCCGGCACCCGCGCCTGTCGCTGGAGCTCACGCTCACGAACGCGGTCGTCCCCCTTGTCGAGCAGGGCGTCGACCTCGCCTTCCGCGCCGGGCCTGTCCAGGACGCCGAGCTCGTGGCGCGGCGCCTGTGGTCGCTCCCGTACGCGCTGGCCGCGTCGCCGCGCCTCGTGCAGAGCGCCTTCAAGGGCCGCAGGCGGCTCGCGCGCGCGTCGCTCGGGTCCGTGCCCGCCGTCCTGAGCCACCCGGGCGCCGCCTGGCGCCTTCGCCGGCGGGACGGCTCCATCGAGGAGGTCCGGCCGCGACCGCAGCTCTGTGTGAACGACCCGCGCGTGGCGATCGCGGCCGCGGCGCAGGGGCTCGGCGTGGTCTGCGCTCCCCGCGAGGTGATCGCGCAGCAGGGCGAGGCGCTCGTCGAGCTCACCGTGACGGGGCGCACGGTCGAGCCCCGCGAGCTCTTCGCGGTGTACCCGTCGCGACGGCTGCTCTCCACGCGGGTGCGCCTGGCGATCGACTGGGTGATGAAGCACGGCTGACCGGCCGGCGCGCGGGCCTGCCGCGGTCAGGACACGTGCAGCGCGATCCGCTGCCAGTCGGCCGCGACCTCGATCTCGACGCCCCCGTCGATCGCGCGGTGCGACCTGGCCCCGACCACGGCGCGCGGCGCCGGCACGCCGTGGACGCGGATCGTCTCTATCTCGCGCGCGAGCGGCAGATCGCCCGTCGCGCTGCGCTCGAGCGCGAGCGTGGCGCCGTCGAAGCCGCCCGCGACCCGGGTGACGCGCGACGCGCCGTGGCCGTCCCCCTCGTCCTCGTAGAGTCGGCCGCTCACCCGCTCTGCCGCGTGGACGTGCCACGTGATCTCCTCCCAGCTCGCGCTCGTCGTGTGCATCCGCGGCGCGGTGAGCGCCACCGCGCCTCCGGCGCGCAGCCACACGGGGACGACGCCGAGCGGCGCATCGGCGATCACGTGGCGTCCGCCCTGCTCCACGTCCCCCGCGCGCTCGAGGTTCGCGAAGTCCATCCAAGCGCCGTCGGGCAGGTACACGAGCCGCTTCGACTGTCCCGGCCGCACCACGGGCGCCACGAGCAGATCGTCGCCGAACAGGAGCTGATCGAACGCGTGGAGCGCCTCGCGATCGTCCGGCGCCACGAACGACAGCGGCCGCAGGATCGGCAGCCCGGTCTCCGCCGCCTCGCGCATGAGCGTGTACAGGGTCGGCAGGAGCCGGTAGCGCCGCTCGAGCGCCGCGCGCGCGAGGCCGAGGTACGGCTCGCCGAAGCGCCAGGGCTCCTGCGCCGGCCTGCCCCGCGCCGCGTGGTTGCGCATCAGCGGATAGAACAGCCCCGCCTGCATCCAGCGCACGAGCAGCTCGCCGTTCGCGCGCCCCGTGAAGCCCGGGATGTCCGCGCCCACGAACGGCACGCCCGAGAGGCCGAGGCCGATCAGCATCGGGATGGACGCCTCCAGGTGCGTGAAATTGCTGGCGAAGTCGCCGGTCCACACCGCGGCGTAGCGCTGGATGCCGGCGAAGGCCGCGCGCGTGAGCACGAAGGGGCGCCGCTCCGGCGCGTGGCGGGCGAGGCCCTCGTGTGCGGCCCGCGACATGCCGAGTCCATAGACGTTGTGGACCTCGAGGTGGCGCCGGGCGCCGTGGCGCGCGTCGTCCGGAAGCGTGCTGCCCTCGACGGCGCCGAGGCCGGCGGTGCGCCCGCCGCTCGGCGCCGGCAGGCCCCTGTCGGGGCGGACGGAGAAGCACGCCGGCTCGTTCATGTCGTTCCAGATGCCGGCGATGCCCGCGTCGACGAAGGGCTCCTGAAGGTCACCCCACCAGCGCTGCACGTCCTCGCGCGTCAGATCCGGAAAGACCGCCGGGTCGGGCCAGACCTCTCCCACCAGGGTGCCGCCGCGAGGCAGCCGGACGAGGTAGTCCTTCGCGCGCGCCTCCTCGTACACGGCATATCCCTCATCGGCCTTGATCCCGGGGTCGACGATCGTCACCAGCCTGACCCCCTCCGCCGCGAGCTCGCGCGCGAGCCGCGCCGGGTCGGGGAAGCGCGAGCGGTCCCAGGTCCAGACCCGATAAGCATCCATGTAATCGATATCGAGGTGGACAACGTCGAGGGGGAGGCCGCGCGATCGGTAGCCGCGGACGACGCCGCGGACGTCGTCCTCGGTCTCGTAGCCCCAGCGCGACTGGTGCGCTCCGAGGCTCCAGAGGGGCGGCATGGCCGGGCGCCCGGTGAGCGCGGCGTAGCGCCGGAGGACGTCGGCCGGGCGCGGGCCGGCCATGAGGTAGACGTCGAGCTCGGGGCCCCGCGACTCCCATTCGATGCGGGTCGGGTCGCCGAGGGCGATATCGACCTCCGAGCGCCACGCCTCGTCGAGGAACAGGCCCCATGCCACCCCGCCGCGGAGGGCGGTGAAGAAGGGAATCGAGGCGTAGAGCGGGTCGGACTCCACGTGCGGCGGGAAAGCGTCGGTGTTCCAGAACGTGAATCGCAGGCCGCGTTTGTCGAGCGGGCCGACCTTCTCGCCGAAGCCGAGGTAGGCCTCGCCCGGCGGCGCCGCCAGCGAGAGCCGGGAGCGGAGCTCGTCCACGGGGAACGCCGGCCGGACCTGCCCCGAGACGGCCTCGCTGCGCGCGAGGGCGCGGCCCTCTCCATCGCTGAACGACCATGTGCCCGAGGCGAGCGAGATCTCGAGCGAGGCGCCGTCCGCGCTCACGTGGACGGCGTCCCCCTCGCGGCGCGCGGAGAGCGGCAGCGCCCCTTCCGCCACCACGGCGAAGGAGTGTTTGGGGGGCAGCTCGGGGTGCGTGAAGCTCGTCGCGGCGGACGAGGGGGCGTGGCGCACGCGCAGCACGCCGGGGCCTGGACAGCGGATCTCGATCGCGGCGCGGGCGCCCCAGAGGAGCACGTGCGCCGCGCCGATCGAGGCGTCGGTGAGGAGCATGGCGCGACTCTACCCGGGCGCGCGCGTCGCGACCACGAATCGGCCTAGCGGCGCGCCCCGCGCCGGCCGCCGCCGCTGCTACCCGTCAAACGGGTTGAGCCCCGCATACAGCACCTCGTGCTGGTGGAGCTTGATGTTCTGATCCACGCGGAACTCGTAATTGTTGAGGGGCCTGATCGGCAGGCCGATGTCGAGCCGCAGCACGAGGAGGTGCGTGGCGCGGCCGCTGTGGGTGGTGGCGCCGATGAAGAGGTTCGTGTGCGCCTCCGCCTGCGTCATGGGCTCCTGCGTCAGGTACACAACGCCCTTGTAGTCCGGACGGATCACGCCTTCCTGCAGGATCCCGCGCAGCCCTTGATCGTCCGTGTAGTGAAGAAAGACGCCGTGCTCGGAGAGGACGGCTTGGATGATCTCGTCGCCCGTCATGATCACCAATCCTATGGCGGTTCTTCTCGTCGTGTCCAGGCGCCGGGGCGGCGCCCTCGTCGGGGTGGGGGCGTCGTGTTACGGTCCACGCCCGCCGCGATGCCGGCGTCAAGGTGGCGAGGTGGCGATCTACTTCTATCTGCCGCGGGACGCGTGGGGCTGGATGTCGAACTTCTCGCCGCACGGCATCGCGCTCGACGGCGCCTTCTGGCAGACCGTGGAGCACTTCTTCCAGGCCGCCAAGTTCACCGGGACCGATCCGGCGCACGCGGACGCGATCCGGCGCGTGCCGAGGCCGCGCGACGCGGCGCGCATGGGGCGCGACCGGAGCCACCCGCTCCGAGCCGACTGGGAGGCGGTCAAGGACGACATCATGCGGCGTGGCGTGCGTCGCAAGTTCGACACACACGCCGATCTGCGGCAGATGCTGCTCGACACGGGAGACGACGAGATCGTCGAGGCGTCGCCGATCGACTTCTACTGGGGGTGTGGCGGCGACGGCTCCGGCCTGAATCGGCTGGGCCAGATCCTGATGGAAGTGCGCGCGGCGCTGCGGGCGGCTCCCCCGGCAGCGCCGCCGGCCGCCGCGCCGCCGCGGAAGCGCGGGCGCTGAGCCCTCCTCCGAGGGGCGTGGGGGGCTCGACGCGGCGGCGGAGATCGTGGCGCGCCGAGCGCCCGGCTCGCCGCTTCATGGGTGCTCACTGCCCCCTTCGATGCGCCCCGGCGGCGGCAGCTCCAGCACGGGCGGCGGCTCTCCAGCAGGCCCCTTCCGCCATTCCGGGTCGATCCAGAGCCATTTGACGAGCTGCGTGCTCCGCGCGTTGGGGATGAACCCCCTCACCCACGGCTTCACGAGCGTCGGCTTCTCCTCGAAGTAGAGCGGTATCCTGCACATCCCGTCGAGCGCCCTCCGCTCGGCCGCCCGGAAGCGACGGATGCTCTCCTTGAGATCGGCCGTGGCCGCGGCCTCGCCGATCGCCTTGTCGAACTCCGCGTCTGCCCAGCCGCTCCGGTTCTGGGGGTTCTGCGACAGGAACGTCCCGAGCCACGTCTGCGGATGGTTGTAGTCGGCCAGCCACCCCAGCCGGATCACCTGGAAGTTGCCGTCGCGGAGGTCCTTGAGCATCACGCGCCACTCCTCGTTCCGCAGCGTCGCGGAGACCCCGAGGTGGCGCTTCCACATGTCCTGGATCGCCACGGCGACCTGCGCGTGCCCCTCCCCCGTGTTGTAGAGGATCTCCAGCGGCGGAAACCCCCTCGCCCGCAGCTCGTCTCCCTCGCGGACGACCTCGTACCCGGCCTCGGCGAGCAGCGCGCGCGCGCGCGCCGGGTCGTGGCCGACCTCGGGGCTCGAGAACGGATCCGCGCCGCGCGCCCTGTCCTCCGCCGCCTGCTCGGCGTAGCCGGATCCGGTGATGTCGGGCACGTAGTGGGTCGCCGGCTTCCCGAGCCGCGTGATCTTCTCGACGAGCTCCCGTTTGTCGATCGCGAGGTTCAGCGCCCATCGGACGCGCGGATCGTCGACCGGCGGCTTCCTCGTGTTGAGCTCGTAATACACCGTGGAGAGGAACTCGCTCCGCCGGAGATCCTTCTTCCCGGACAGCCAGCCGAGGTGCTCGTAGGGGAGCTCGGAGTTGTCTCCCAGGTAGTCGAGGTCCCCTGCCCTGTAGAGCTGCAGGGTGGCGTTGTACTGGGCGACCTCCATCCAGACGATCCGGTGGATCCTGAGCGCGTCATGGGCCCAGTACGCCGGGTTCCGATCCATCGTGATCTCGTACCGGAACTTCCACTCGTCGAGCCGATAAGGCCCGTTGACGACGATGTTCTCGGCGCGAAACCAGAGCTCCGGCTCGCCGCGCGCCTCGAACGGCTCCACGACGTCCTTGCGCACGGGGAAGAGCGTCACGTAGCTCGTGAGATCGGTGAAGTAGGGCGTAGGCTGCTCGAGCTCGACGTCGAGGGTCCGGTCGTCGCGGGCCCGCACGCCCACGGCGGTGTCGTCCTCCACGAGCAGAGGCGCGGCGACGAACCCGGTCACCCCGGCGGAGCCGGCAGGCGGCGCGGCGCGAGCGCCCGTGGCCGCGGCGGGGTCGTACGTGGGGAGCCTCGTGTAGGGCTCGACGAGCGCGTACGCGGCGGCCTCCACGGGAGCGAGCAGGCAGCCCGGGAGGAAGCCCCGGCCCTCGGGCCCCTCGAGCTCGAACCAGCGGTCGGCCGCGCCGTTGCAAACGACCGGCGGGCCGGCGCCGAGGAGGGCGACCTCGGCGCCGCGCCACCCGCCGCCGGGGGCCGCGTCGCGCGGCGCGGGCGGCGGCGTCGCGCCGGCCGCGTCGAACGAGAGCCGCTCGCCGCCGCCGCTCGCCTCGTCGGGCTCGGCGTACGTCACCGAGGCCACGCCGGGAGGCGGCGCCGGAAGGGGTGTCACCGCCGACGTCACCCGGGCGGGCGACTGGCCGAGCACGACCACGAACGCCCCCCGCGGCAACGACAGCGCGGGCGGCGCGTCGGGCCGAGGCGCGCGGCGCAGCGTCGCGTCCTCGCGCAGCGCCTTGAGCTTGCCCTGGTTGAAGAGCTCGCCGTTCTTGAGGACGTGCAGGTTCGTCGCGGCGAGCGAGGCCGTCGACGGGCGCAGCACGCGCTTCCACGCGTACTCGAAGTCGTGCGCCGTCACCGGCTTGCCGTCCGACCAGCGCGCCTCCGGCCGCAGGTGGAACCGGAAGAGCCGGTTGTCGTCGCTCCGCTCCCAGCGCATCGCGACCCCCTGCACGGCGTGGAGATCGCCGGGCGCGTAGCTCGTCAGCCCCTCGAACATCTGGTGGAGCAGCGTGACGCTCACGGTGTCGACGGCCTTGCCGGGATCGAGGTACTCCGGCTCGGTGGCGTTGTTGACGTAGAACGTCGCCTCGTCCTTGCCGACGCGCGCCGTCGTCCCGACGTAGCCGCCGTCCTCGCCCGCGCAGGCCGCGAGCGGGCAGGAGAGCGCCGCGAGCAGGAGCGCGCCGGAGCGGCGGGAGGGAGCAAGCACTAGCTCCACCCTCCACGAGGCCGGCCAGGGATCCGGCGAGAGAGCTCGACGCAAAGGCGCAAAGGCGCAAAGGCGCAAAAGAAAGAACAGTTATCGTGCATTTTGCGTCTTTGCGCTCTTGGCGCCTTTGCGTTGAGCTCTCTCGCCGCTCGCGATGCAGATCCCGGGCGGGATTTCCGATCCCCGGTGCTAGTCGGCGAACCCCTTCGGATTCTGCTCTTGCCATCGCCAGCTGTCGCGGCACATGGTCTCGATATCTCGCTCCGCGCGCCAGCCGAGGAGCTCCACCGCGCGCGCCGGATTCGCGTACACCGAGGCGACGTCCCCGGGGCGGCGCGCCACGATCTCGTGGGGGACGCGCCTCCCGCTGACCTTCTCGAACGCGGCCACCATCTCCAGCACGGAGTATCCCCGCCCGGTGCCGAGGTTGACGGTGAAGCTGTCGCCGACGGTGAAGATGCGGTTCAGCGCGGCGAGGTGCCCGAGCGCGAGGTCGACAACGTGAATGTAGTCGCGCACGCCGGTGCCGTCCGGCGTCGGCCAGTCGCCGCCGAACACCCGCAGCTTTTCGCGCCGCCCCACGAGGACCTGCGTGATGAACGGCGTCAGGTTGTTCGGGATCCCGTTCGGATCCTCCCCGATGAGCCCGCTCGCGTGGGCGCCCACCGGATTGAAGTAGCGCAGCGACGCGAGCGACCAGCCCCCGGCGGCCGCCACGTCGCGCAGGATGTGCTCCACCATGAGCTTGGACTGCCCGTAGGGGTTTGTCGGCCCGAGCCGGCTCCCCTCGTCGAGCGGCACGCGCTCGGGGTCGCCGTACACGGTGGCGGACGAGCTGAACACGAGCTTCCGCGCGCCCCGCGCGTCGAGCGCCTTGAGCAGGCACACCGTCCCCGCGACGTTGTTCTCGTAGTACGAGAGCGGCTTCTCGACCGACTCGCCGACGGCCTTCAGCCCGGCGAAGTGGATGGTCGCGTCGATCGGGTGCTCGGCGAGCAGCCGATCCAGGAGCGCCGCGTCGCGGATATCGCCCTTGATGAAGGTCACCGGCTTCCCGGAGATCCGCTCCACCCGCTCCACCGCCGCCTTGCGGCTGTTGCAGAGGTTGTCGAGGATCACCACCCGGTAGCCCGCGTGGAGGAGCTCCACGCAGGTGTGCGAGCCGATGTAACCCGCGCCTCCGGTGACCAGGATCGTCTTGCTCATGTCGTTCTCCCGAGAGCGTCCGTGCCGCGCTCACGTCGATGAGGCCATGACGAAGGCCAGGGCGTCAACGGGGACATCAGGGCGCGGCCGGCCTGCGCAGCGGTTACGTCTGGGCGCACGTCAGGGCGCGCCGAGCCGCCCCGGCGCCGGGAACTCGAGCTCCGGAAACGCGGTCTCGTTCGACGGGTTGCCGCGCCAGCTCGGGTCGATCCAGAGCCACTTCACGAGCTGCACGCCGCGCGAGTTGCCCTTGAACCCCTTGACCCAGGGCTTCACGAGCGTCGATTTCGTGTAGAAATAGAGCGGCAATTTGGGCATGCCGTCGAGGGCCCGCTTCTCCGCCTTGCGGAACGCGCGGATGCTCTCCTTCGGATCGGCCGTCGCCGCGGCGGCGCGCATCAGATCGTCGAACTCCTGGTCGGCCCAGCCCGTCCGGTTCTGCGGGCTGTACGAGAGCAGCGTGCCGAGCCACGTCGCCGGATGGTTGTACTCGCCGATCCAGCCGAACCGCACGACCTGGTAGTGACCGTCGCGCACGTTCTTGAGCATGACCTTCCACTCCTCGTTCCGCAGGGTGGCGGACACGCCGAGGTGACGCTTCCACATGTCCTGGACCGCGACCGCGATCTGCTTGTGGCCCTCGCTCGTGTTGTAGAGCAGCTCGAGCGCCGGGAAGTTCTTCGCCCGGTACCCGTCGCCCTCCGGCACGACCTCGTACCCTGCCTCGGTGAGCATCGCGCGGGCGCGCTCCGGGTTGAACGAGACATCCGGCGACGCGAACGGATCGACCCCGCTCTTGCCCTCCTCGGCGACCACGGCGTCATAGCCCGATCCGGTGTAGTCCGGGACGTAGTGCGTGGCCGGCGTCTGCCCCGCCCGCGTGACCTTCTCGACGATCTGCCGCTTGTCGACCGCGAGGTTGAGCGCCCAGCGGACGCGGGCGTCGTCGACCGGCGGCTTCTTCGTGTTGAACTCGAACCAGTAGACGGAGAGGTACGGATACCGCTGGAAATCCCGCTTGCTCGACAGCCAGTCCATGTGCTCGGCGGGGAGCGAGGTGTTGTCGCCCAGGTAGTCGAGATCCCCCGCCTTGTAGATGTTCATCGCGGCGTTGTAGAGCTCGATCTCCAGCCACACGACGCGATGGATCTTCAGCTTGTCGTGGTTCCAGTACATCGGGTTCCGCTTCATCGTGATCTCGTAGCGGAACTTCCACTCATCGAGCGTATAGGGGCCGTTGACCACGATGTTCTCGGGGCGGAACCAGAGCTCGGGCTCGCCGCGCTTCTCGAACGCCTCGATCACGTCCTTGCGCACGGGGAAGAGCGTCACGTAGCTCGTGAGATCGGTGAAGTAGGGCGTGGGCTGCTCCAGCTGCACGTCGAGCGTGTGGTCGTCCGTGGCCCGGACGCCGACGGCGCTGTCGTCCTCCGCGAGGAGCGCGTCGGGCACGAAGCCCACGGGGGGCTCGCCCAGCGCAGCGCTGCCGGAGGGCGGCGCCGCGGGTTCGTACGTGGGGAGGCTCGTGTGCGGCGTGACGACGGCGTACGCCTCCGACCGGGGCGCGGCGCCCGCGCCATCCTTGCCCGGGCCGCCGGCGTTGCCCGCGGCAGGGGGGACGAGCGCGCAGCCCGGGAGGAAGCCGCGCGCGCCGCCCCGCGCGATCTCGAACCACCGGTCGGCGGCGCCGTTGCACTTGCACGGCGGGCCCACGCTGATGATGTCGACGACGGCGCCCTGCCAGCCGCCGCCGGGCGCCGAGCCGAGCGGCGCCGCGCCGCCGGCGGCCGCGCCGTCCCCTGCCGCGCCGCCCCCGCCCGCGCCGCCCCCGCCCGCGCCGAACGAGAGCCGATCGCCTGCGCCGCCCTTCGCGTCGCCCTTGGCGAACGTCACGGCGGCCGCGCCCTCCGGCAGCGCCGGGAGGGGCGCGATCGCGGTGTCCACCTGGATCGGCGAGCGCGCCAGCACCACGACGAACGCCCCCTTCGGCAGATCGCGCGCGGACGGCGCGTCGGGCCGGGGCGCGGCGCGGAGCGGAGCGGCCTCGCGCAGCGCCTTGAGCTTGCCGAGGCCGAACAGCTCGCCGTTCTTCAGGACGTAGAGGTTTGTCGCGGCGAGCGAGGCCGTGGCCGGGCGCAGCACCCGCTTCCATGCGTACTCGAAGTCGTGCGCCGTCACCGGCTTGCCGTCGGACCAGCGCGCCTCCGGCCGCAGGTGGAACCGGAAGAGCCGGTTGTCGTCGCTCTGCTCCCAGCGGGTCGCGACCCCCTGGACCGGGCGGAGGTCGCCGGCGCCGTACGTCGTCAGCCCCTCGAACAGCTGCTGTATGAGCGTGGAGCTCGCCGAGTCGTTGGATTTTCCTGGATCCAGGTACTCGGGCTCGCTGCCGTTGTTGATGTAGATCGTCGTCGTGTCCTTGCCGACGCGCGCGGTCGTCCCGGCATACCCACCTTCGCCCTCGCTGCACGCCGTGAGCGCCAGGAGCGCGAGCCCGAGCGCCGCGGAGGCGCCGCGCGCCCCGCCCCCTGCGCTCCCGCCGCCCCCTGCGCCGCCGGCACCTCGTCGCTCCGGAGCCCGTCGCATATTGCGCGCGTAGCATGGCGCTCCGGGGGCAGGAAGGCAGGGGTGCTTTCGTGTAAGGTCGCGCGCGTCATGCTGCACGATCGCCGGTCCTCCTCGCCGCGCGCTCTCCCGGTCTGCTCTGCGCTGCTCCTCGCGCTCCTCGCCGCCGGCTGCGGCGGCGCGAGCCCCCCGGGCGCCGCGCCCTCGCCGGCCGCGCGCTGCGATCCGGCGCACCTCGACGTGTGCGAGCGCGCCCTCGCTGCAGCCGTCGCGGTCGGCCGGCCGGCGCGCGAGCTCGCCCTCGGCTACCTCCAGGCCCGCGCCTCCCGGGACGCCGACGACCCGTGGGCGCGCTTGCTCCGCGACCTCGACCGGCGCGGCGGGCCCGGGCCGCGCGCCGCGATCATCGTCGAGGCGGGCGCGGAGGCCGCCCGCGCGCCGCGCCGCCCCGGCGCGGCGGAGGCGAAATGGATCCCCACCGCGCCGCTGCCGCCCCCCGGGGCGCTCGGCGCCGAGGCCCTGCTCCTCGCGATCGGCGAGGCCCTCGGGTACGACCACCTCGTCCACGCGCGCGCCCGCGGCGGCGCCGTCCAGCTCTTTCCGGCCGATCCGCTCGCGCCGTTCATGGCCGGCCTCCCGCCGATCGCGCGCGGCGACGCCTCGCTCGCGCGGGCAGCGGACGACATCGCGCTCGCCGCGCTCGTCCGCCGCGCCTTCGGCGCCGCCAGCGGCTTCCGCTACGTCGAGGCTGCGGCCGCGGCCGACGCCCTCGCGGCCGCGGTGAAGGGGCGCGATCCGAACGACGAGCCCGTCCTGCGCGGCCGTTATGCGCTGCAGCTGCTCGCGACCGCCGGGGTCGCGCTCGAGGACGAGGACGACGCTCCCTTCGCGCCCTCGACCGAACCGCCGCCCGCGCCGGGCGACACGCCTTATGGCGACCTCCTCCGCGTGCGCACGGCCCGGGACGGGCGCGCCGCGTGGCGCGCCCGCGGCGCGGCGGTGCTGCGGGCCGTCCCCGCGGACCGGCGCGCCGCGCTCGACGACCTGCTCGGCAAGGCCCCTGGCTGCGGCCGGGATGTCGCGCCCCCCATGGAAGGCCCGCGCGACCTCGTGTTCGCCGCGGCGCTCGGCGGCGCCCTGGCCCCGGGCGACGCGGGCGCCGCGCCCGGGAGCGCCGCGGCGGCGCCGGGGCGGCGCCTCCCGCTCGACGCATGGCTGCCGCGCTACGAGGCGCTCGTCCGCGCCGTCGAACAGACGAGCACCGCGTGGGCCCACGCGCCGAGCCTGCTCCACGAGCGCGGCCCCGCGCCCGCCGCGGGCAAGGCGGGCAGCGCCGTCCACCGCCGCGTCACCGAGCTCGGCCTCGCGCACCTCGCCGCGCTGCGCGCCCTCGCGGAGGCCGAGCCGCGCCGCTACCGCGCGCTCGCGCAGATCCCGCTCGCCTACAGCCCCGGCGTGCTCGCCGACGAGCCCCTCCGCGACGCCATCGTCGAGCTCACGCAGGTCGCCGTGCAGCGCCGCATGGCCGAGGCGCGCGACCCGGAGGCCGTCCTCGGCGCGGCGCTCGCCGGCGTCTTCGCCGGCATGTCGTACCCGCCCGAGGTGCAGCCCGCGCACTTCCTGGCCCTCCAGGGCGCGCTCACCGCCAAGCTCCGCGGCGACCTCACCGCGCAGACCGGCTGGGGCGTCGCCGGCCTCTACGCCGCCGACGCGCTGTACCGGTTCATCTCCGGTCAGGCGCCGGATCTCGCGTTCTCGTCCGCGCAGATCGAGCGCGCGCTCGCGCCCGCCCCGGCGCTGCCCTACCCCGGTGTCGCGGCGCTCGCGGCGAGCCTCTCCCGCTACGCCGCGCTCGGCGCCTCCGGCGCGCTGGATCCGCGGGCGATCGGCGCGGCCCGGCTCCCCCCGGAGCGCCAGAAGGCGCGCGACGCGCTCCGGCGCGCCGTCGCGGGGCTCGCGGCGCGCGAGGCCGACGCCGGCGAGGCCGACGCCGCGGAAGCGCCGCCGCCCGACCTCGTCGAGGACGTCACCGCGCTGGCCGACGGCGTCCTCGCCGTGCTCCTCACCGAGCGCTCTCGCGAGCCGACGCCGGCCTGCGCCGCCGGCCGCGGGCCGAGCCCCGAGGCCCGCCGCGCCCTCGCGCGGCTCGGCGACGTCCGCCGGCGGATCTTGCTCGCGCCGCGGTTCGCGCAGGGCGACGGCCCGTGGGCGCGCCGGGCGCGGCTCCTCGTGACGCTCCTCTCCGACGCGATCGATCTCCTCTCGGCGCCGGCGCACGCCCCGCGCGGCGGCGCCCCGCGCGGCGGCGCGGGAGAGCGCGCCGCTCCGCCGCGCTTCACCGTCCCGACCGCGGACGCCGAGGCAGCCGTCGCCGCGGGCCTCTCCGGCTGGGTCGACCGCGACCTCGCCGACGCGCTCACCGGCGGTTACGCGTTCGCCCGCGCGCTCCTCGAGTCGTCCACCGCGGAGCGCTTCGCCGAGCGGAGCGGCGCCCCGCTCGGCCGGCTGCTCCGCGGGCTCTCCGCGGCGTTCCGCGACGATCCGCCGCCGCGCGGAGGCGTCGGGCGAGGCCCCGCCGGCGGCGCGCTCCTCGACGCGCTCGCGTCGCTGCCCGCCGCGCGCGACGAAGGCGGCGATCTGCGGGGCCTGTTCGTCGGCTACGCCCGCGCGTTCTCGGCCCTCGGGCTGCGCGACCAGGCCGATCTCGCGCTGCTCGCCTCGCTCCTCGGCGCCGCCGTCGTGGGCGGGCCGTCCGAGGACGCCATCGCGCTCGCGAAGGACAGCGGCAGCCGGGTCGCCTGGGCGCTCTCGTACCTCGGCGAGATCGCGAAGGCCAAGCGCGGCGTCGCCGCGGACCCGTCGGCCTACGCCGACGCGATGAGCAAGGCGTCGGACGACGCCTGCCAGACGGCCGACACGCGCGACGTGCTCGCCCTCGTCGGCGCCGCGCGCGACTTCGCCGGCGGCCGGCGCGCCGAGGCGCGCGACGCCCTCGACCGCGTCCTCGCCGACGCCGACGCCCGCGGCCTGAACGTGCCGCGCATGACCTACCGGTACGAGGAGAAGACCGCGACCCGCGTCTTCGCGCTCAGCTTCGACGTCTCGTACGGCGCCGGGCTCCTCGAGGGGGCGAACAGCTTCCAGCTCGGCCTCGGCCTCCGCACCCGCGGCGAGCCCGAGGGCTCCCTCACCGCGGCGCTCGCGCCCGAGGGCTCGCCCCGGAGCGACGAGGACACGGCGCGCGCCTATGTCAGCGCCGCGGCGCTCGCGGCCGCCTACCACTTCCTCGAGGGCGACGCCGAGCGCGGCACCGCCGCGGCGCGCCGAGCGATCGCCGCGCTCTCGTTCGGCCTCCGGCTCGGGCGGCGGGCCCTGCGCGCGGACCAGCCGCTCGCCTGGGGCCGGGACGCGCGCGCGCTGCTCGCGATCGACGCCCAGCTCGCGGCCGAGGCCGGCCACCCCTTCCTCGCCGGCGACCTCTGGACGCTCGTCCGCGGCCTCCTGCCCCCGGACGCCGACGACGCCGCGGTCGCGGGGCTCCTCGATCCGCTCCCGGCGGGCCTCGCCGCGGTCCCCGGGCTCGACCCGCTCGTCGCGAGGACCGCGCGCTCGCTCGCCGCCGTCGCCGGCCCGCTCGCGTGTACCCAGGCGAGGGTCGAGCTCGGCGGCTACGAGCAGCCCGCCTGCGACGCCTACCCGCTCGCGCTCTCGCTGCGCATCGCCGATGTCCTCGGCAAGCTGCCGCACCTCCAACAACGCGCGCGCGCGGGCAGCGCGGCCGCGTGCCCTGCCCTGCGCAGCCTCGACGGCTTCCTCACGGCGGCGGAGCGGGGGACGTACGACCCCGACGCGTTCACGGCCGCCGTGGAGGCGCTGCGGCAGAGCGGCCGGCTCTACGACGCCGGCGTGATGCTCGCGCGGCAGCGCCGCGAGGGGCACTGCAGCCCCGCCCTGCTCGCCGCCGCGCGCGCGCTCGGCCGCACCCCCTCGCTCGGCCCGGCGCTGCGCGCGGACCTGCTCAGCGTCGCGGTGCGCTGCTCGGCCGCCGCGCTCGACGCGCGCGTCGTCGACGACCTGATGGCGCTCGACGGCGAGACGCGCGCCCTCCCCGACCTGGGCCGCAACCTGAAGGTCGTGCTCTTCACCACGGAGCTCGCCGTGCGCGAGCAGCGCTGGGACGTCCTCTCGCGGCTCTCGAAGCAGCCCGATTTCGTGGGCCGCTTCCGGGGCGAGGACGAAGGCGCCGCGGCGACCGCGCGCCTCATCGAGGCCGCCGCGTCCGTGCTCGCAGGCGAGCCTGCGCCGCGCGAGACCGCCGGAGACGGCGCGCGCGACGCGCCGTGCGGCGAGCCTCTCGCCGGCGATCGCGCCGCGCTGTGCGCCGACGTCGAGCGCCTGCGCGCGGGCGCGCTGCCGGAGCTGCAGCGCCGACAGGCCGCGCTGGAGGCGCTCACACGCGTGCTCGCCGCCGCGCGCGGACAGGCTCGCTAGCCTGCCCGCTGCCCGGCGCCGAGCGCCTACTTCACGCTGGCGGGCTTCGTCTCGGCCGGCTTCTGGTCGGCGGGCTTGGCCGCGGCGGGCTTCGTGTCCGCGGGCTTGGCCGCGGCAGGCGCGGCGGGCGCGGCGGCGGCGGGCTGCGCCGCTGCCGGGTGCGCCGCTGCCGGGTGCGCGGCAGCCGGCGCGGCGGGCGCGGCGGGCGCGGCGGGCGCGGCGGCGGGCTTCGCGTCGGCGGGCTTGGCCGGGGCGGCCTTCGGATCCGCCGGCTTCGCGTCGGCGGCCTTCGCGGCGCCCTTGGGCGCGGTCGCGGGCACGCCGGCCGGCTTGAGGCCCTTTGTGGCGGCCGCGGCGCAGGCGAGCTCGACGCCGGTGTCCTTGCCGTCGAGCCGCATGATCTTGATCTCGACCCGGCGGTTCTTCTCCTTCGCCTCTTCGGTCTCGCCCGGATCGGTCGCGCAGTGCGCCCCGTAGCCGGCGGCCCTCACCCGGTTCTTCTCGACACCGAGCGCGGTGAGCGCCTTCACCACCGCCTCGGCGCGCTTCTTCGTGAGCGTCACGGTGGCGGCGTCGTTGGCGAGCTTCTCGGAGTAGGCCGCGACCTCGACGAACTGGATCTGCGGGTTGTCCTTGAGGATCTGCGCGATGTTCGCGAGGAGCGGCTGCGAAGCGGGCTCGATATCGGGCTTGCCGGCGGCAAACGCGATCTTCTCGTTGAGCTTCACCTCGTTGCCGAGAAGGGCGACGGGCGGGACGTCCGGACAACCGTCGTCGTCCTTGTAGTTGTTCTTGACCTCGGCCTCGGTCGGGCACTTGTCGGCCTCGGCGACGAAGCCGTCTCCGTCCGGATCGGTGGACTTGCAGCCGTCCTTGGCGTCGGGCGGCAGGCCGTCCTCTTTCTCGGCGACGCACTTGTCGGTGCCGTCGTCGAGCACCCCGTCCGCGTCCGCGTCAGGGGGCGGCGCAGGCGGCGCAGGCGGCGGCGGCGCGGGCGGCGGTGCCGGCGCCTTCGCGGTCTGCTGCTGGGGCTCTACGGCGCAGCCGGCGCTCGCCGCGAGCAGCGACACTGCGAATGCCATTCCAAGCCATCTCGTCGTTCGCATCTCCTGGGCTCCTCTCCTTGGCGTCGTTGATGGCGCCGAGCGCCAGCGTGTTTAGACGACTACGGCGGAAACTGCGAGATGTAATCGTACGGCGGAGGGCCCCGTACGCCCACGGCATCTCGTCGGCGTCCGCTCCGGGGGCGACGGCGAGCCATCGAGATCGGCGCGTCGTTCGCCCCGATCGGCGCGAGTCCCTAGAGCTTCTCCAGCGAGAAACCCATGTCGTCGAGCGCGCCGCCCGACTTCGAATTCGGCGCCGCCTTCCTCGACTTGAGCATCTGCTCCGCGGGCGCCGCCGAGGTGGGCTTCTGTGCGGGCGACGGCGCCACCTTCGGGCGGGGCTTCGGCGTGGGGCGCGCGTCGATCTGGTCCTTCTTCTCGGGCTTCTCGTTGACGGGTCCAGGCGCCGGGGGCTTGTCCGTCGGCGCGCGGAGCGCATCGATCGCTCTCTCGCGCGCCGCGGCGACTTCCGGCGCGCCGCTGCCCGCGGGGTCGAGCCGGTCCGCCTCGTCGAGCTGGTCCAGGCACCGGCGGAACGCCGCCTCGTCGCAGGCGCGCAGCGCCTCGGCCCGGAGCCTCCGCGCGCGATCCAGCGCGTCGAGCGGCGAAGGCGGCGCGACGGGCGGCGCGCTGGGCAGCGGCTCTGGCAGGGGCGCCATCTCCGGCGTGTCGCTCGTCGACCGCAGGAGCCGGGCGACGAGGATCGCGAGGATGGCCAGCGCGGCGACGGCGGCGAGCTCCGCCATCCAGCGCTCCCGCATCCAGCGCCGCATCCGCGACACGCGCTGCCGGACCCGGGCGGCGGGCACCTGCTCCTCGGCGGCGATGCTCTCGAGCTTCTCGCCTTCCCCTTCGCGGGCCATCCACGACAGCGTCTGCCGGGCGTCGCGGCTCGCGGAGGCCTGCTCTTCCGCCCAGCGCGCCAGCTCGCGCGCCTCGACGGGCGGCGGTCCGACAGGCAGGTCGGGCAGCTCGGTCGCGGCCTCCCGCGCCGAGCGCCGGTGGTGATCGGCCACCTTGTGGCGCGCGATCCCGAGCAGCCAGCGACGGAGCTCCGTCGGGTCGGCCGGGCGCCCGGGCGCCGCGAGCGCGTCGCACAGGACGGTCTGCACCACGTCGTCGACCTCGCCGCTCGGGACGCGCCGCCGCACGAAATCCTCGAGGGCTCGGCGGAGCCCCGGCTCTGCCAGGGGGTTCGTCGCGGGGGTGCGGTCCTCGGTGGTCATCGGCGTGCTCATCGACCCTGCATCGCGCCGCCGCCGCGGAGTGTGACGCGCCCGATCGAGAATACGTCAGCCCCCGTCTGCGCGTCACACTCTGCAGCGCGACGCCGACGGTCGGGCATGGTCCTCAGGCCCCCGGCTGTCCTCGCTGCGGCGTTGCTCGCCGCTTCCCTTGCCCACACGGTCCCCTCCATGACCGCCGCCCCGGGCGGTGCCCCTCGCGCGGCGCCGTCCGAGCGAACGCCGCCCGCCGCGCCGCCCGCTGCCGCTCCGGCACCCCGGCAAGCGCCGCCCGCCGCTCCCGCGCCCGGCGCGTCCGCCGCCGCTGCTCCGCGCGCCCGGGACGCCGCGGCGGCCGCTCGGCGCGCTCCGGGTGCCGCTCTCTTGCCGCCCTTGCCGCCGGTCACCGAGATCCGGATCGACAAGAGCGAGCACACGCTCGATCTCGTCGCGGGCGGCGAGATCGTCCGGTCCTATCGGGTCGCCCTCGGGCCGGGCGGGGCGGGGCCGAAGCGCTTCGAGGGCGACAAGCGCACCCCCGTCGGCACGTACCGCGTCGCGGGCCGCATCAACGGCCTGTTTCATCGGTTCCTCATCGTCAGCTACCCGAACGAGGAAGACCGCGCGCGCTACGCCGAGCTCAAGCGGCGCGGCGAGGTCCCGCCGGGCCGCGGCGTCGGGCACAGCATCGGCATCCACGGCGTCGGCGCGCCGCAGCTCGCCGGCGTGCACAAGGAGAGCGACTGGACGCTCGGCTGCATCGCCCTCGACGACGACGAGATTGACGAGATCGCGCGTCGGACGCCGGACGGCGCCAAGATCGTGATCACCGACTGAACCGGCGGTGCTAGGGTAGCCGGTCAAATCGACGGGCTGTCCGTCGAGGATGGGAGCGCGACGGCGAGGCCGGCGCCGCCCTCGTGCCTGCCCTGGAGATCGTGCATGTCTCGCCGTTACTGGCTGATGAAGAGCGAGCCTCAGAAATATTCGTTCGCGCAGCTCGTGCGCGACGGCCAGACGATGTGGGACGGCGTCCGGAACTTCGAGGCCCGCAACAACATGCGGGCCATGAAGCAGGGGGATCTCGTGCTCTTCTACCACTCGAGCGAGGGCAAGGCGGTCGCGGGCGTGGCGCGCGTCAAGCGCGAAGCGTACCCCGATCCGACGGCCGACGCGGACGAGGACTGGAGCGTGGTGGACATCGAGCCGGTCGCGCCGTTCAAGGTGCAGGTCAGCCTCGACACGATCCGCGGCGACGAGTCGCTGGCCGAGATCTCGCTCTTGAAGCGCTCGCGGCTCAGCGTGGTGCCCGTCTCGAAGGAGCACTTCGATCGGGTGCTGAAGCTGGGCAAGACCAAGATCGCTTGACGCGCGGACCCGGGGAAACGACTAATCCCGGCGTGAACCTCCGCCCCGGAGCCCGAGCCCTCGCCCTCGCTATCGTCTGCGTCCTCGCCAGCGCCGCGTGCGGCGGCCCGCCCACGCCGTCCCCGATCGAGGGGGAGCCGATCTGCCCCGATTTCGAGGTCGGCGCGGCGCGCGCGCACATGCGCGGGAGCCTTCGCTTCCCGGTCACGCTGTCGGTGCGCGAGGGCAAGAATCCGATCACCCGGACGACGCTCACCGGGCGCCGGTCGAAGGACGATCCGCCGAGCCGCATCCTCCTCTCCGACGAGGACGCCGAGTACGAGATCGAGTGGGCCCAGTGCGAGAACGAGCGCGCCCCCCGGACGCACGTGGTGGGGCGCGAGGCGAAGCACACCGCGGAGTACGCGTGCGGCAACGCCACCGTGTACAAGACCGACAAGCTCGTCACCCGGAAGGGCGACGCCGCGTCGCGCACGCTCCACTTCGCGGCCCCGCCGAAGGCGGAGTGCTGGGAGAGCGAGCTCCCTCCGGCCGACGCGCCCGCGTCGCCCAGCGCGACCGCCGAGCCGGCGGTCCCCGCCGAACCGGCGGCCTCCGCCGACGCGGCCGCCGCTGATGCCGGCGCCTCCGGTGCAGGCGCCGTCGACGGGGGCGCTGCCGGCGGCGTGGACGCCGGAGCGCCCCGGGATGCCGGAGCGACCCGGGACGCCGGAGCCCCTCGCGACGGGGGTGCCGGTGGCCCGGCGAAGCCCGCCAGCGCCGGAGCCGGCGACGCTGGCAAGCCTCCGCAGGGCAGCTGAGGGCGGCGAAGGGTCCACGCCCCCGAGGCGCCAGCGGGCGGGCGACCCGCACACAACGAACGCCGGAAGAGAGGATCACCTGGCCTCTCCTCCAGCGTCTCTGCGTCTCCGGGACGGTTCTCTGCTCTTCCGCCGCTGGAGCCAGCGGCACACTTCCCGCCTCGCCCACCCCCTCCGGGAATTCCGCTCCTTCGTGCCCGGGAGACGGGCGATCTCGGCCTCGTGGATCCCGCGGTCGACGCGGCATCGGCTCAGATCGTCGTTGCAAATCCCGAACACCGCATCATGGTCGGCGCCTCGGCGGGTTCGCCCCTCGGCCCCGAGCGCGCCGCGCTAGGCGGCGACATCGAGCGCGCCGCGGCGCCGCGCGCTCCGCTGTTCTCCGCGGGAACCGTTCCCTAGAACGCGGTCCACCCCCGCGAGCACCGCTCCGATCCGGATCCCTGACCTCGTCCTATGCCCTCTCCGCAGATGCCAGAGCCCACGGCCCCTCGCTCGTCGCCCCCTCCCTCTCAGGCCCCTTCTCCCCGCGGCGCGCCGCCCTCCTCGACGGGCGGCGGGCTCGCGGCGCGCCTCGCCGAGCTCCAGGTGAAGCGGCCTGCGCTGCCGTTGCTCGCGACCGGGCTCCTCACCGTCATCGCCCTCTTCCTGGCGACGCGGCTCCATGTGCTGACCGGGTTCGAGTCGCTGCTGCCGGCGTCGCGCCCCAGCGTGCAGGAGCTCGACCGGGTCGCGGCCAAGACGGCCGGCGTGTCCACCCTCTTCGTCGTGCTCCAGGGCGGCGAGGGCACGCCCACGGCCGCGCTCCAGCGGGCCGCGGACGCGCTCGTCCCGGAGATCGACCGGATCGGCCCGCCGTGGGTCGGCAGCGTCGAGGACGGCGTGCACGAGGCCTACCGCTTCCTCTCGCCCCGCGCCGGGCTCTACGTCGACCGCGACAGGCTCACGAAGCTCCGGGACGACATCGAGGCGCGCTACGTTTACGAGGTCAACAAGGCGACGGGCGCGCTGCTCGACGACGACGAGCCGCCCCCCGAGGTGAGCGCGAGCTCGATCGAGCAGCGCCTCGGCCTCGGCGGGATCGACACGGGGCGCTACCCCGACGGCTACTACCAGTCGAGGGACGGCAAGACCGTCGTCGTCGCCATCCGCTCGAAGGTGATGGCCAGCGATTTCGCGGCCGGATCCGAGGCCATCCGGCGCGTGAGCGAGGTCGTCGAGCGCGTGCGCCCCGCCTCGTTCGACCCGGGGATCACCTACGGCCTCGCCGGCGATCTTCAGACCGGGATCGCGGAGTACGCGGCGATCAACGAGGATCTGACCGACGTGGGCGTCGCGGGCGCGGTCCTCATCGCCGCGGTCGTGTTCCTCTACTACCTGCGGCTGCGCACGCTCGTCGCCATGTTGATCACGATATCCATCGGCGTCGCCTGGACGTTCGGCGTCACCCAGCTCGCCATCGGCCACCTCAACATGGCGACCGGGTTCCTCTTCTCGATCGTCGCGGGCAACGGGATCAACTTCGGGATCATCTACATGGCGCGTTACCTCGAGGCGCGCCGCGGCGGCGCGAGCCTGCTCGAGGGCGTGCGCGTCGCCCACCGCGAGACCTGGCTGCCCACGCTCACGGCCGGCTGCGCGGCCGCGGCCTCCTACGGCTCGCTGCTCGCCACCGAGTTCCGGGGGTTCCACGACTTCGGCCTCATCGGCAGCGCCGGCATGGTGCTCTGCTGGGTCGCCACGTTCGTCGCGCTCCCGAGCGTCCTCGCGGTGATGGACCGGATCGCCCCCCACGAGCGGGAGTCGTCGAGCCTCCTCGGCAGGCTCCGCCGGCGCACCCAGGGCGGCATCGCGTTCGGCGCGCCGTTCGCGCGGCTCGCGTCGCGGAGCCCGGTCGGGCTCACGCTCGCGGGCCTCGCCCTGGCCGCGGCCGGCCTCGCCGCCACGGTGAGCTACGTGCGCGCCGATCCGATGGAGTACGACCTCCGGAACCTCCGCAACGACGAGCGGTCCCGCGCGGAGCAGATCCGCCTGAGCTCGATCGCGGAGGAGATCACGGGCTACGTCGGCACCGACGGCATGGCGATCCTCGTGGAGCGGCCCGAGCAGGTCGAGCCGCTCCGCGCTGCGCTCTACGCGAGGCGCGACGCGGCGCCCGAGGGCGAGAAGCCGTTCAAGGAGATCTACGCGCTCCAGGATCTCGTCCCGAGGGATCAGGAGGCGAAGCTCCCGCTGCTCCAGGAGATCAAGGATCGCGTCCTCAGGGCGCGGAAGCGCGGCCTCGTGGGCGACGAGGACTGGCGCCGCATCCAGGCGGTCATCCCGCCGGACGATCTCGCGCCGTTCGGGATCGGCGATCTGCCGGCGGGGGTGGCGCGCGCCTTCACCGAGACCGACGGGACGCGCGGGCGCATCGTGTACATCAGCCCGACGACGCCCGAGAGCGTACACAACGCGCACTACCTCTTCCGGTGGGCCGACGCGTACCGCGAGACGCGGCTCCCCGACGGCAGCGTCGTGCGCGGCTCGGGGCGCGCGGTCATCTACGCGGACATGTGGGCGGCGGTCATCGACGACGTGCCGCCGGCGGTGCTCTTCTCGCTGGCCGCGACGGTCCTCGTCGTGCTCGTCGCCTTCCGCGGCGGCCGCCCGGCGTTCGCGGTGCTCGGCGCGCTGCTCGTCGGCGTCTCGTGGATGGCGGGATTGCTCGTCTTGATGGACGTGAAGCTCAATTTTTTGAACTTCATCGCCCTGCCGCTGACGTTCGGCATCGGCGTCGACTACGCCGTGAACATCGTGCAGCGGTACGCGCGGGAGGGCGCTGGCGGCGCGCTGACCGCGGTGCGCGAGACGGGCGGCGCCGTGATCCTCTGCAGCCTCACGACGACGCTGGGCTACCTCGCCCTGGTCCGCTCGCAGAACTACGCGGTGCGGAGCCTGGGTATCGCCGCGGTGATCGGCGAGCTCGCCTGCCTCTTCGCGGCCGTGCTGGTGCTGCCCGCGGCGCTCGTCTGGCGCGACCGGCGGCGCCCGAAGGGCGCGGAGGCCTTCCTCGCGGTCGGCCGCCCGACGACCTGAGCGCCCGGCGCGCGCAGGCGGCCGCCGCCCTCGCCGCGAGGTCCGCGGCGCGGCGGCCGCATCAGGCGGCGCGGCGGCGCTTCGCGAAGTACGCCTTGATCGCCGCGACCTCCTTCGCGGTGAGCGCGGCGACGGCCGGGACGACCTGCGCGGGATCGTGACCTGCCGCGACCCCGAACTCGCGTGGAAACTCTAGAAAGGTCTTGCCCGGCTCGGTCGTGATGCGCCGGAGCCGGTAGGTCCCGGTGTATCGTTCGATGCCGAAGAGCTGCCCGTGGAGCCGGTACGTGACGGTGTGCTCGGTCTCGGAGCGCGCGACCACCTCCTCCAGCGAGCTCTCGCCCGAGACGAGCGTGAACGCGAACCGCGACGGCACCTTCTCCGCGGAGCCGCCGTCCACGTAGCCATACTCCTTGACGTTGTCCTCGAAGACGACGGGGATGAGCTTCGTGATATCGCGGAGCTCTCGCCAGACCTCCTCGATGGGGGCGTCCAGCACTGCCGAGTCATAGACGTGATAGCGCGCGTCGATCATGGCTCCCTCCTCCCGATGCCACCGGCGCGACAACGCGACGCGTGGCGGCGCGATGTTATCAGGCGATGTCGCGGCCTCTCGAACACGCCCTCGTCACGACGGCGTGCGCGTGGGAAGGCGAAGCGCGCCGGCGTGGACGGACGGCCCGGCTGGTCGCGAGGCGGCGGGCCCAAGCCCTGGCCGCCCCCAGCGGAGTCGATCCGTTGGGGACCCCCGGCGCAGGGCCTTCCGGGCTCACTCGATCCGTTGAGGACCCCCGGCGCAGGGCCCTGCGGGCTCACTCGATCCGTTGAGGACCCCCGGCGCAGGGCCTTCCGGGCTCACTCGATCCGTCGAGGCCCCCCGGCGGCGGGCCCCTCCCAACGGTTGCGATCCGTCGAGGACCCCTGTCGCCAGCCCATCCCCAACGGTTTCGCTCCGTTCCAGACCCGTTCGTTCCGGAACGAGGGTCGCTCACGCTTCGACCTATCGCCGAGGTGCCGGCTCGACGCACAAGCAACCCCGTCCCCTGGGGACCTCGCGATCGGCAGAGCCCCACAGGGACGCCTTTTCTTGCCTTTTGCCGCGTGACCCAGCAGATCACGCGATGCCATGGTCGGTCCGATGAGCGAACGAGAGCAACGCGCCGAGCCGACCGGCTCCACCGTGAGAGGCCGCGATGCTTGAGAGGCTGGAGCTGCACGACACCGGACCGGCGCCCGCGATGGAGTTCGAGCTCGCGCCGCGGCTCAACCTCTTCGCGGGCGACAACGGCCTCGGCAAGACCTTCGTGCTGGATGTCAGCTGGTTCGCGCTGACCGGCACGTGGGCCGGCTATCCCGCGGCGCCGCGACGTGGCCCAGCGGTCAAGCCAGAGATCGTCCGGGAGACGCGTGACGGGGAGGTCGTGCATCGGGTCTCATCGTCGTTCAACTTCGAGGAGCAAAACTGGCACACCGTCTATCCCCCCGAGGCCTCCAGGCGCTCCGGCCTCGTCTTCTACGCCCGGGTCGACGGCAGCTTCTCCGTGTGGGACCCGCTTCGACCCGCGGGGCACCTGCAGTTCCCGCTCGGCGTGAAATCGATGGGACCCGTGCCGGGGTTTCACTTCACGCCCGGCCAGATCTGGAACGGGCTCACCGCGGACGACTACGACGGCTCGGTGCTCTGCAACGGCCTGATCCGCGACTGGGCCACATGGCAGCTCCAGCGTGGCAGCACGCTGGAGCTGCTGACGCGTGTGCTGGAGGTCCTGTCGCCGAATCCTGGGGAGACCCTCCGCCCCGGAGCAAGCACGACCCGCGTCTCGCTGCATGACGTCCGCGACATCCCGACCCTTGACATGCCCTATGGCAGTGTCCCGGTGTTGCTCGCATCCGCCGGGATGAAGCGGATCCTCTCGTTTGCCTACCTCCTGGTCTGGATGTGGCGCGAGCACGTCGAGGCGGCGAGGCTCCGGAACACCGCGCCGGAGCGGAGCTTGGTCGTGCTCGTCGACGAGGTGGAGGCGCACCTGCACCCGCAGTGGCAGCGCGTGATCCTGCCCGCGCTGCTCCGGGTGTCCCGTGAGCTCGAGGCGTCCATCGAGACGCAGCTCCTCATCACGACGCACGCGCCGCTCGTCCTCGCCTCGGCCGAGCCCCACTTCGACGAGGGGCGCGATGCGCTGTTCCTGTTCGATCTTGACGGGGCCGAGGTCACCGTGTCGAGGCCCGCCTGGAAGGCGCGCGGGGACGCATCGGCCTGGCTCACCTCCGACGTGTTCGATCTGGCGCAGGCGCGGTCCATCGAGGCAGAGAAGGCGATCCTCGACGCCATGGCCGCGATGCGGCGGCCGAATCTGCCGATCGAGGACGTGAAGCGAATCCACGAAGAGCTGCACGGCGTGCTCAAGGACACCGATCCCTTCTGGGCACGCTGGCTCGTCAGGGCGCGGCATGCCGGGCTCACGCCGTGATCCACGTCCCTCTCCAGCCGGAGCCGGCGCGCTTCGACGCGCTCGTCCGGCAGCCCGGCCTGCGCGCCCTCGCCGCGAACGCGGAGCACCTCCCCCCTTACTGGCGGGAGTGCCTGGACGACCTCCGCGATAGCTACCGCAGCATCTGCGCCTATTTGTGCGTGATCGTTCCGCGAGGGACAGGAGCGCGATCCGTCGATCACGCCGCGCCGAAGTCGAAGCGCCGCGAGCTCGCGTACGAGTGGAGCAACTATCGCTTCGTGTGCTCGCTCATGAACGCGCGCAAACGCGACCTCGACGACGTCCTCGATCCGATGGAGATCCCCGATGGGTGGTTCGTCCTGGAGCTGTCGTTCCTCCAGGTGCTCCCAGCAGAAGGCCTCTACGGCGAGGTGCGCGAGCGTGTCCAGGCAACCATCGAGCGACTGAAGCTCAACGACAGGGAGTGCATCGCCGCACGGGAGCTGTACTACACGCCGTACCTGGAGGGACGGCTGCCGCTGGAGCTGCTCCAGGAATGGAGGCCGTTCGTTGCCAGGGAGGTCGTCCGGCAGGGACTGGCCAGGCGGGAGTAAAGCGCGAGGCGCCACGGGCTCTGCGCCTCTCGTCGCACCGGCACCAGCGCGCCTCCGGCTTGCCGGAGAGCGGCATCTTCGTCGCGCGTCCGGCAGCCCCCCGGCGGCAGGCCCCTCACGGCGGCATGCGCAGATCGGCGCAGCAGCGGACGCCGGTCGAGTAATCGAAGTACGTGAAGTCGTGCGACGCGACGCGCGCCATGCACCCCTCCCGGGTCGCGCGCGCATAGAACCCGCCGACGAACGTCCCCTCGGGGTCGTCGATCCACTCGTCCAGGTTGCCCACCATGTCGGCGATCGCGTCGTCCTCCCACGCGCTCGCGCACGTCGCGGTCTCGCCCGTTCGCCGCAGCAGCGGCGCCCCTGCGACGCGCACCAGGTTGAGCCTCGGGTCGCTGTGCCCGAGCGTCACGTCGCGGTGGAGCACGGCCGCCGGGTGGCTCTCGCGGAACACGTTGCACCGCCCGTCCGCGTAGGTCGGACCGTACGGGAACTGCTCGTCTCGCTCGCCGCGGCACGCCGTCCGCCACTCGTCGAGCGAGCAGAGCCGCTTGCCCGCGTTCCGGCACGCGAGCTCGGCCTGCGCGCCGGTCGTGTAGCCCTGCGGGAGCACCCCCCTGCGCGACACCGCGCGCGGCTCGAACTCGCGCTGCTTCTGCCAGCCGGGCAAGAGCGGCAGCTCCATGCGGCGCGCGTCGTCGTCCCCGAGCTCCAGCCGCATCTTCGACCACACGCGCTCGATGGACGCGGCCGCACGGCGCGACGGCGGATAGAACGCCGAGATCTCGAGCCCGGTCTCCTTGTCGAGGAGCACCGCCTCGTAGCGATCCACGCAGAACCGGCGCGCGACCCGCACCATCTCCGGCGGGCAGCGCGGCTCCACGAGCGGCGTGATCGCCCTCGGCCGCGGAGGCGCCCCCAGGAGCGGCGGCGCCACGTCCACCGCGCCGGTCCCCGCATCCGCCGGACCGGCCCCCACGTCCGCCGCGCTCGGCCCCGCGTCCGCCGCGCCGCGCTCGCCCTCCGAGCGGCAGCCCGCGAGCCCCGTCGACACGAGCGCCGCGCTCGCGAGCGCCGCGGCGGAGAGGCGGCGGCCGGCGCGAGACCGGCCGGGGCGCTCAGAGGATCGCGCCGGCATACGCTCAGAGGATCGTGCCGGCATACGCTCAGCGGATCGCGCCGGCATACGCTCAGAGGATCGTGCCGGCATACGGGTTCATGGACGCGGGCTCACGGCAGAAGAAGCGGCGGAGCACGAGGTAGTGATGGATCGGCAAGAGCCGCGTCTCCTCCTTCATCGACAGCCCCATCCGGCTGATCTCGGCGCCCGGGAACGGCGTCTTCGGATAGCAGCGGACGAGCCCGGAGAGCGCCTCGTACTCGTCGAGCAGCCCGAGCACGTGCCCCACCTCGTGGGCGAGCACAGGCAACGACCAGCCGCTCCGCATCGCGCTGAAGTACGGCGTCCTGCCGCACGTCGGCGAGAGCGGCACCGCGAGGTCGACCCGGAGCGACCGCTCGCGCGCCTCGTCCGCGAGGACGAAGTCGAAGTCGTAGCGCACCGCCAGCCCGAAGGCGCGCGCGTCGCGGTTCCAGTACCCCTCGGCCTCGTCCGACCAGCGCGCGAGCAGCGCCCGGATCGCGGCCGGCGTCGCCCTTGTCGAGAACACGCCGGAGCCCGGGCAAGCGTCCGTCGACCCCGAGCGCGCGTACGGCGTCCCGCGGCACTCCATCGCACCCCCGAGCCGCGCGGCCAGCCCGCAGTCGGGCAGCTCGAGCCAGGCTGCGTCCTCCGGCGGCTCGACCGCGATGCGCGCCTCGACCTCCCACGCGCCGCCGCGCCGCCGCACGAGGTAGCTGATCGGGCCGAAGAAGAGGCCGTAGTGCGGCATCATCCCGGCGATCCGCCGCTCCCCCTCCGGCACGTCCCCGTGCTCCCCGGAAAAGACGCGGTGAGGAGCCGGCAGGCACAGGTACGCGTCCTTCGCGACCGTGTCGGCCAGGATGTCCCGGAACGTCGCCTCCCGCCCTTCGAGGATCGCGCCGCTCATCCCCTCGAGCTCGGCCGCGACCGCCTCGACAGGGAGCTCGCGCCCGGAGGCCGCGTCCGCCGCCGCGCTGCCCGGCGCGCCAGCCCCCTCCCGCGGAGCCCCCCCGCAGCCGGCCACACCCAGCGAGAGCGCCGCGAGCACGGGGAGCGCCCCGCGAAGCGAGGGGACGAGGACGCCCCACCGCGCCGGCGCGCCCCGGCAGACGCTTTGTCTTGCGCCTGCCGCCCGAAGGGAGTTACGTCGTGCACGAAACGTTGCACGCTGGCCGCGCGCCCCAGCCGCAGCGGAGCCGCCGCCGGACGCCGTGCGCGCAGGGGGGACTCGCGTGGGCGTGGAGGTCAACCCCGCTCACTTACGGGGAGTTGAATGAAGAATCAACGCGTCCGAAGCGAAACCGTGGAACCGGCCGGACGTAGTGACGCGTAGGCGATGGGCTCGGCGCGGTCGAGGAGGCCGGCGAGACCCGATGAGCTCCAGCGCGCGGGAGCGCCATGCTGGCGAATCGCGCGGTGGGCTCGATGATCGCGACGAAGACGAGCGTGGAGGTTCAGATGACGATCGATATGGGCAAGACGTTGGCGTTGACGGCGGTTTCGGGCATGGTGGCGGGCCTCGCGGGCTGCGCCTCGTCGCCGCCGCCCGCGCCTGAGACGGGCGCCGCCCCCCCGGCCGACGCCGCTCCGGCGGCGGCGCCCGACAACACAGCGAAGGCGTGCTGTGCCGGCAAGAACGAGTGCAAGGGCAAGGGCGGCTGCAAGAGCGACAGCCACGCGTGCGCCGGCCAGAACGAGTGCAAGGGCAAGGGCGGCTGCAAGCCGGCCGACTGCTCGTAGGCTCGGCGTCCCCGCGCGGGAGCGCAGGCGTGGAGGAGCGGAGATCGCTCCTCCCGCTGCGCCCCGAGCGCCCTCGCGGCGCCTCCCTCCACCCCTGATCAAGGCGCGCGGTGAACCATGGTGAACCTCGAGCGGATGCGGCTGGGACTCCCTGACCTCGGCGTCGGCGTGGGGCTGCGCATCCCGCACTACCGCCACATCTTCGAGCACCGGCCCCGGATCGACTGGTTCGAGATCATCAGCGAGAACTTCCTGGTGGACGGCGGCATGCCGATCGCCAACCTCGAGCGCATCCTCTCGAGCTACCGCCTCGTCCAGCACGGCGTCTCGCTCTCGATCGGCAGCACGGATCCGCTCGATTTCGACTACCTGCGCCGGCTGAAGGCGCTGCTCGCCAGGGTGGGCTCGCCCTGGGTGAGCGATCACCTGTGCTGGACGGGCGCGCACGGGCTCAACCTGCACGACCTGCTCCCCTTGCCGTACACGGACGAGGCCGTGCGGCACGTCGCGGCGCGGGCGCGGGTGGTGCAGGACTTCCTCGAGGTCCGGCTCGCCCTCGAGAACGTGTCGAGCTACCTGACCTTCACGGCGAGCCGGATGAGCGAGTGGGAGTTCCTCTCGGCGGTCGCGGAGGAGGCCGACTGCGGCATCCTGCTCGACGTCAACAACGTCTACGTCTCGTCGTACAACCACGGCTTCGATCCGGAGGCGTACATCGACGGCGTGCCGCACCACCGGATCGTGCAGTTCCACCTCGCCGGCCACGCGCACCAGGGCAAGTACATCCTCGACACGCACAGCGATCACGTGATCGACGCCGTGTGGGCGCTCTACCGGCGCGCGGTCGCCCGCACCGGCGACGTCTCGACGCTGATCGAGTGGGACGACGACATCCCCTCGTTCGAGGTCCTCGCCGCCGAGGCGGAGAAGGCGCGCGCGATCCGGGAGGAGGTGGCGCGTGCCCGCGCCGCCTGACGCCGCGCCCCCGGCCGGGCTCGCCGCCCTGATGCGCCAGCTCACCCGCGTGTTCACCGCCGGCTCGCCGCTCCCGGACGACGCCGAGCTCGCCGGCCTGTGTCGCGCGCACGTCGCCGGGAGCGATCGGCTCACGCCCGCCGAGCAGGCCGACATCTACCGGCGGCAGTTCTGGCTGCGGCACAGGGACGCGCTCCGCGAGGACTACCCTGCGCTCGCGCACGTCCTCGGCGACGACGGCTTCGACGCGTTCGCCAGGGCCTACCTCGCGGCGCACCCGCCCGCGAGCTTCACCCTGCGCGACCTCGGGCGACACGTCGCCGATTTCGCGGGCGCGCACGCGGGTTTCCCCCCTGCCGTGCGGGATCTCGCGCGCGACGTGGCGCGTTACGAGCACGCCCTCGTCGATCTGTTCGACGGCGCCTCGCCCCCTCCGCTCGATCCGGCGAAGGTGACGGGCATGCCGGCGGAGGGCTGGTCCACCGCGAGGATCGTCCTTCACCCGCTGCTCGCGCTGATGCGGCTCGGCCATCCGGCGCACGCCCTCCGCGGCGAGCTCAAGCAGGGCCGGTCGCCCGCGCTGCCCGCGCCCCGCCCCGTCCACCTCGCCGTGTTCCGCGGCGCCGATCTCGTGATCCGCTGCGAGGAGCTCGAGCCGCCGGCGTTCGCGCTCCTCGAGGCGCTCGGGCGGGGCGTGCCGCTCGTCGCGGCGTGCGAGGAGGTGGCGGCCCGCGCCGAGACGGCGGGCGCCGGCGAGGAGCCGGGCGCCTACGAGGAGGAGGGCGCCGGCGAAGGGGCGGAGGCGGCGCTGGCCGAGCGTGTCGGCGCGTGGTTCCAGCGATGGACGAGCTGGGGGCTGATCGTGGACGTCGCGCGGGGCGCCCACGCGGAACGCGGCTAAGATGGCGCGGTGACCACCATCGTCCAGCGCACGCTCGAGATCCGCACGAACGGCCGAGGTTTCGTCGACATCACACACGAGGTCGCGCGCGTCGTCGCCAGCGCGGACGTCGACGTCGGGCTCTGCGCCGTGTTCCTCCAGCACACCTCGGCGAGCCTGATCATCCAGGAAAACGCCGATCCGGCCGTCCTCCGCGACCTGGATCGCTGGATGTCGCGCCTCGCCCCGGAAGGCCGCGACTACGAGCACGACGACGAGGGCCCCGACGACATGCCCGGTCACCTCAGGAGCGCCATCACCCGCTCGAGCGAGGTGATCCCGATCATGGGCGGCCGCCTCGCGCTCGGGACGTGGCAAGCCCTGTATGTCTGGGAGCATCGTAGTTCTCCCCACGGGCGCCGCGTGGTAGTGACCGTAACCGGCACCACAGCCGGGGGTTGAGTGGTATACTTGCGGCGTTCGCGTGCGGGACGCGCGGCGGACGCGTGTTGGATGAGCCCTGGATGAGCTCGGCTGCCTATGAGGCCAGCTTGCCCGCCATGTCCGGCAGGGCCTGCTCGGGGAGCCAGCGCACCACGCGACCCCCTCACCTTTCAGCGGAATCAGCGGGAAGAGAGCGATGAGCCTTCAGACGACGTTCATGGGAATTCTCGACACTGCCCGCATCTGCGTTCCGACCGTGGTGGACGCGATGATGAGGCGCGTGACGCTCGAGCGCTGCGACGAGCGGCTGGACTGGTGGGCGCGCAAGGTGCTTGAGGACGCCGACGTGGATCTGGTGGTGCGCGGGCGCGAGCACGCCGCGGGCACGAGGCCGTTCGTGGTGATGTCGAATCACCAGAGCCTCTTCGACATCCCGGTGGTGTTCCGGGCGATCCCCGGGCGGCTCCGGATGATCGCGAAGAAGGAGCTGTTCAACGTGCCGATCTTCGGCCAGGCGATGAAGGCGGCCGGGTTCATCCGGATCAACCGGGGCGATCACGTCCAGGCCAGCGCGAGCCTGCAGGTCGGCGCGTCCATGCTGCAGGACGGGACGCGGGTCTGGATCGCGCCGGAGGGGACGCGGAGCAAGACCGGCGCGCTGCTCCCGTTCAAGAGCGGCGGCTTCCGGATGGCGATCGAGACAAACACGCCGATCCTGCCGGTGGCGATCGACGGGACGCGGCACGTGCTCCGGGCGAAGGATTTCGTGGTGCAGGAGCACCACCGGGTGGTGGTCACGATCATGCCGCCGATCGATCCGGCGCCCTACGGGGCGGGTGGGCGGAATCGGCTGATGCGGGACGTGAGGGCCGCGATCGCGGGGGCGCTCGGGCACGATCCGGGGCTGGTCCACCGCGGCGCGGGGGTCGCGACGTCGCCCGCGTAGGGAGCCCGGGGTCACTCCGCTCGCCGAGCAGGCACCGGCTCGCCGCGCGGGGACGCGCTCGCGCTCTCCGGTGCCTCCGCCCGGGAGCGGTGCTCCTCCGGCGGGGACGGCCGGAGCGCCCAGGGGCTGCGCGCGGGCGCCGAGCCGCCGTCGCCCTCGCCCGGGGCAAGGTGCTCCGCCGTGAGCCAGCCCCAGAAGACATCGGCCCAGCGCGCGCCGCCCGCCTCGTTCGGGTGGATCTTGTCCTTCTGGCGCGGGAGAGGGCCTGGCACGAGCGCGTCGGAGTCGAAGAAGCGGCACGGGGCCGAGTTCGTCCGGATCACGTCGATGATGCCGGTGTCCTTGCGCCAGAGCGGCGGCGACACCCACACGCACGGGCGTCCGCCGATCGCCTTCACGATGCGGCGGATCGCGCCGGCGTGGGCCGGCGGGTTGACGTTCTCGACCTCGTTGGCGCCCAGGCTGATGATCACGAGGTCCGGCTGGTAGTTCGCGACAAGGAGCTCCATCCGGGAGGCCCACGTCACCGTGTACGAGCTGGTCTCGGCTTTCACCGCGTAGCGGACGTGGTGCTCCTGCATCCGCGGGCGGAGCGCCTGCGCGAAGCCCGCCACCGCGAACGAGTCGCCGACGTGGAGGACCGCCGTGTTGGGCGGAACGGCGAACGCCAGAGGCGCGGCGGGCGGCGGCGTGACGGCGGCCTCGGCCGGCGCGGAGGTCTCTGGCGGGCGGGCGGCGGCGGCCGGCGCGGACGCCGCCGGTGACGCGGGCGCCGGCGCGGCCATCGGCTGTGGCGCGGGCGGCGGTGTGGCGCCGCACGCAATGCCCGCCGCGGCAACCCCGGCGAGCGCCCATCTCCTGACCCGGATCTCCCTGCCCATGCTCGCTCGCTCCCGAGGCCGCGCCCTGCGCGCGGCCAGGCCAGCGGCGCCAGGAGGCGCGTGCGCTGCCGCGCGGAGAGGTCGCGGCGCACTCTACGGCCGGCCGCGTCCGCACGGCAATCATTGAGCGAACGGCCCGCACGGCTTATTACATGCGCATGAGCTTCCGTCTGTTTGGAGTCTCGGTCGACGTCCAGCTCGGGTTCTGGCTCTCCGCCGCCCTGCTCGGGTACGGGATCCTGAGCAAGCAACAGTACCAGCTGTTCCTCGTCTGGATCGTCGTGGTCTTCCTCTCGGTCCTCATGCACGAGTTCGGCCACGCGCTCGCGATAAAGCGGCACCGGATCGAGCCCGAGATCACGCTGCATTTCATGGGCGGGACCACGACCTGGCGATCGCTCCTGCCCCTCGGGCGGCTCCAGCACGTGCTGATCAGCCTGGCAGGCCCCTTCGCAGGCTTTTTCGTCGCCGGGCTCCTCCACCTCGTGCTCAGCTATGTCCCGGCGCTCTATGCCCTCCCGGCCATGCTGCTGAGCGGGATGGAGATGCTCATCTACGTCAACCTCTGGTGGGGCGCCCTCAACCTGATCCCCGTGCTCCCCTTCGACGGCGGCCACGTCCTCGAGCACGCGCTCGGCCCGCGGCGGGGCCGGCTGACGGCGGCCATCTCGGGCGTCGCCGCCGTGATCCTCGCCATCTTCTTCCTGCGGGCGGGGTTCTTCTTCTTCTCCTTCATCCTCGCCATGTCCGCGTTCCAGAGCCTGCAGCGGTTCCGCAGCGAGCCGGCGGCGTCGTCGCCCGTGATGAACCGCCGGCGCGCGGCGCTCCACGAGGAGCCGGTGCCGCCCGAGACGGCCGTCCTGCTCCAGCGGGCGCGCCAGGCCTTGGAGGACGAGCGGACGAGCGAGGCGATGGCGCTCGCGGCCGAGGTGCTCGCGCAGTCGCCGGCGCCGCCGAGGCGCGCGCTCCGGGAGGCGCACGAGCTCGTCGGCTGGTCGCACCTGCTCCTCGGCGACGCGAAGCGCGCGGGGGAAGCGGTCGCGCAGGCGCGCAAGCACGGCGAGCCGGACCCGGCGCTCGTCGGCGCGGTGCACCTCGCGCTGGGTGAGCTGAAGCAGGCGCGGAAGGTGCTGGAGGCGGCGCGGGAGGCCGGCGACGACCGGAAGGAGGTCGCGGGCCCGCTGATCCGGGTGCTCGTGGACCAAGGCGAGGTGGCGAGGGCCGCGGCGGTGGCGCTGGACATCGTGGACCAGCTCTCGGAGGACGACGCGCGGAGGATGGCGGAGATCGCGTTCGAGCGCGGCGCGTTCGACTGGTCGGCGCGGCTCTACGAGGCGATCTTCCGCCGCGTGGGCCTCGGCGAGGACGCGTACGGCGCGGCGCGCGCGAGCGCCAAGGACGGGAACCTGGAGGGGGCGCTGGAGCTGCTCCGGCGCGCGGTGGAGGCCGGCTTCTCGGATCGGGCGCGGGCGTGGTCGGACTCGGCGCTCGAGGCGCTCCGGGGCTCCGCGCTCGAGGCGGTGCTGCCGCGCCCGTGACCGGGTAGGCTCCGCCGCGTGCGCATCCAGGTGCCTTTCCTTCGCGTGGGGCCGATCGAGGTCCCTCCCCCCGCCTATCAGTCCGAGGGAGCCGTCGGGCTCGATCTCTGCGCCGCCGTCGAGGCGCCGGTGACGCTCGCGCCCGGGGAGCGGAAGCTCGTGCCGACGGGCTACGCGGTCGCCCTCCCCGACGGCCACGAGGGGCAGGTGCGGCCGCGCTCGGGGCTCGCGCTGCACCACGGCGTCACCGTGCTGAACAGCCCGGGGACGATCGATCCGGACTACCGCGGGGAGATCAAGGTCGTCCTGATCAACCTCGGCGCGGCGCCGTTCACGGTGCACCACGGCGATCGGATCGCCCAGCTCGTGATCTGTCCGGTCGCCCTAGCCGACGTGGTCCTGGTCCCCGCGCTCGCGCCGACGGCGCGCGGCGCGGGCGGCTACGGATCGACCGGCGTGCGGCGCGAGGAGCCCTAGCTCCGCCGGCGAGGGATCCGGAGAGAGAGGCCGGGGGCTCACAGCGACCTGAGCTCGTCGATCAGGAAGCTCCACACCGCAGCGACGCGGGGGACGTCGCGCAGGGCGCGGTGGCCGACCAGCCAGAGATCGTCCGTGGGCCACTCCTGCGCGCTCGCCTCGAGCGCGCTCGCGAAACGCAGCGGCGCGAGGGCGTGCACGCGCAGGTACGGCTCGGGGACGAGCAGGGCGCCGAGCCCGATCTCCGCCGCGGTGAGCTGTGACACGAAGAAGCTCGTGCGCAGGGCGATCTCCGCCCCCGGGGCGTGGCGCGCGAGCCAGCGCGCCGCAGGGAAGCTGGCGAGGTCGCGATCCCAGGCGATCCACGGCACGGCCTCCCACGCCTCCACGCGCCCGGCGCCCTCCACGAGCTGCTCCGAAGCGGCGGCGACCCAGCGCCCCGACGCGAGCTTCGTCACGACGAGGTCGGCGCCCTCCGGCCGGATCGAGCGGAGGGCGAGGTCCGCCTCGTGCCGGGTGAGATCGAGGACGCGGACGGACGCGTCCAGCTCGACGCGGATCTTGGGGTGGAGGGCGCGGAGGCGCGGGAGCCTCCGGACCACGAACGAGTCGGCGAACCCCGGGGCCACGCTGAGGCGGACGACGCCCTCGGCGTCGGACTCGGCGCCCGATGCGTCGCGCGCGAGGCGCCGGTGCGCGGCTTCCATCGCCTCGGCGGCCGGCAGGACGAGCTCGGCGACGCGCGTCGGGACGAGGCCGTCGCGGGTGCGGTCGAAGAGGCGCGCGCCGAGCGACGCCTCGAGCGCCGTCAGGCGGCGGCTGACGGTGGACGTGTCGAGGCCGAGGCGCGCGCCGGCCTGGCCGAGGCTCCCGTGCCGGTGGACGGCGAGGAAGACGCGCACGTCGTCCCATCGCGTGTCGCCGAGGTCCTGCGGCTTCGCGGGCATGCGCTGCGCTATCGATCCGACGAGAAGAGCCGGAACACCGCGATCCCGATGCCCAGGACGACGAGGCCCACCGCGACGTGGAAGAGCCCGATCGGGCCCACGCCGATGCGCCGGCCGTCGAAGAGCAGCGACGCGGCCGCGAGGTCGAGGAGGGTGATGACGACGCCCGCGCCCGCGAGCCGCACCGGCAAGGCGAACATCGCCATGAGCTCCGCGGTGCTCAGGCTGGGACGCGCGGGCGCCCGCTCCATCATCGAGGGCGGCATCCTCGACGGCGCGTAGGACGGCCTCGCGAACGGCGCGGGCGCGGGAGGAGACCAGTCGAGCGCGAGCGGCACCACCGGCTCGGTGGGCATGCTGTGCGGCGGCAAGCGGCCGCCGCGCTCCGGCAGATCGAGCTCCCGGGTCGCCGCGAGCGGCGCCGGCGCCGTGAGGCCGGGGCTCTGGAGGAGATCCGGCGCCCGCGTCGCTCGCGGCGGCGGGGGCGGCGCGGGGAACGCCGAGGGGCGGCTGCGGGCAGCGGGCGGCGCGTGGCTCCGGCTGGGCACCGCGATCGGCGGAGCGCTCCGCGGTAGACCGAGCGCTTGCTCGACCTCGTCCCAGAAGGCCCCGATGTCGCGGAAGCGCTCGCGTGGATCCACGGCCAGCGCCCGCCGGAAGGCGGCCTCCAGCACGTCGGGCACGAGGATGCCCTCGCTCCTCGGCGTGGGGCGGCGCTTCTCGTCGAGCACCGTGCCCATCATCGCGACGTGATCCCCGGCGATGATCTCGCGGCCGGCGAGCGCCTCGACCGCGGTGACCGCAAGGCCCCAGACGTCGGTCCAGGGGCCCGTCTTGCCGAAGCGCTTCGGCGCCCACTGCTCGGGCGCCCCGTACGCGGGCGTGAACGCCGTCGAGAGGCCGCCCGACGTGGTCGCGGTCTGGCCCGCCATGACCGTCGCGGCGTCGCGGGCCCGGGCGATCCCGAAATCGAGGATCTTGACGACCTCGGCGCCGTGGATCTGGGCGAGGAAGATGTTCGCCGGCTTGAGATCGCGGTGCACCACGCACGTGGGGCCGCTCGGCCCGGGGAAGTGGTGCGCCGCCTCGAGCGCGCGCGCCACCGGCGTGAGCAGCCGGATCACCTCCACCGGAGAGAGCGGCGGCGCGCCCCTCGCCGCGCGGGAGGCGATGTGGTTCGCGAGCGTGCCGCCCTCGAGCCACTCCAGCGCGATGAACGGCACGAAGACGCCGGTCGCGGCCGAGATCACGTCGTGGTGCAGCGGCCTGACGACGGCAGGGATCGCGGCCGACAGGCGGAACAGGAGCTCCGCCTCCTCGCGGAACTTGTCAAGGAACTGCGCGCGCAGCTGCTCGGGCAGCGTCTCCGGGACCTTGAGGCACTTGAGCGCGACCGGCGCTCGGAACGCCTCGTGGTACGCCCGATACACGACGCCGAACCCCCCTTCGGCGACGACCCGCTCTACCTTGAATGCCCCCTGGGTCGTGCCGACGATCCGGAAGACATCCTCGGCCATCTCCCGGAGGGTACACGAGCTCGACGGGGCTTCGAAAGAGCCCGGGGCACGGGCCGGGCTCGCACCCGCGCCCACCAGCCCCGAGGCGCGCTGCCGGAGGCCCCGCAGCTTCCCCGCACCCACCGTTTGAGCGCCAGCCCCTGTCAACGCCGGCGCCGACGTGCCCCCCGTGCCAACCCCGTCCGCAGCTGCCGCACCGCGTCGTGCGTGCCAGCCCCATCCCGACCACCGGCCCGCTACCCCTGCCCCCACCCCCGGTACCGCCCCCCGAGCCACTGACCGTCCGCCCAGACCACACTCGGTGGTCCGTTTTACGCCGCATCGCGCTAGGCTGGCCGCCATGCCACCGCGCCGCCGCGAGGTCGATCGACCTCTTCGCAAAGAAGTTCGCCTGCTTGGACGCCTGCTCGGGGAAGTGCTGATCGAGCAGGAAGGAGAAGAGCTCTTCGCAATCGAGGAGCGCATCCGCACGCTCGCCATCCGCCGGCGGCGCGGCCCCAGCGACGGCCGCGCGCACGCGGCCGCGGAGCTCAGCAAGCTGCTCGCGGAGCTGCCCCACGATCGCATCGAGCCGGTCATCCGCGCGTTCACCGTCTACTTCCGGCTCGTCAACCTCGCGGAGCAGCACCACCGCATCCGCCGCGCGCGCGCGTACGCGACGGATCCGGGCGCGCGGCCGCAGCGCGGCTCGATCGAGGCCGCGATGCACACGCTCAAGAAGGCCGGCGTGCCCGCGGAGCGCGTGCGCGCCGCGCTCAGGACGCTCGACGTCACGCTCACGCTCACCGCGCACCCGACCGAGGCCGCGCGGCGCACCGTGCTCGAGAAGCTCTACCGCATCGCGAAGAACCTCGAGGAGCGCGACCGCTGCCAGCTGACGCCCGACGAGTCGGCGCGCAAGCTCGCCGAGATCCGCGAGGAGATCACCGCGCTCTGGCAGACCGACGAGGTGCGCCGCGATCGCCCCACCGTCGGCGACGAGGTGAAGAACGTCGCCTGGTACATCGAGGAGATCCTCTGGGATCTGCTCCCCGAGCTGCCCGCGGCGATCGGGCGCGCGTTCGAGGCCGCCTACGGCGAGCCGCTCGACGCGGAGTTCGTGCCGCTCCGGATCCACTCGTGGGTCGGCGCCGACATGGACGGCAACCCGCTCGTCGTGCCCGCCGTGCTCGAGGACGCGCTGTTCGCCTACCGCATCCGCGGGCTGCGCCGGCTCATCCGGGCGGTGCGCGACCTCGGCGGCGCGCTGTCGCAGTCGGTCCGCCACGTCACGCCGCCGCCGTGGCTGCTCGCCTCGATCGAGGAGGACGCCGCCGCGATGCCCGAGGTGTCCGCGCGCTTCGGTCCGCGCACCGAGGGCGAGCCGTGGCGCCGCAAGCTGAACTTCATCGAGGCGCGCCTCACCGCCACGCTCGATCACGCAGAGCACGGCCGCGCCGAGGCGCGCGCGCGCTCCGGGCAGGGCCCCGCGCGCGAGGGGCGCGCGTTCGTGCGCCCCGAGGAGCCGACGCTCGCGGCCGCCTACCGCGAGCCCGCGGAGCTCGAGCGCGACCTCGCGGTCGTCGCCGACAGCCTGCGCGCCGCGCGCTGCGCGAGCTCCGGCGAGCGGCGCGCGCGGGCGCTGCTCTCGCAGGTGCGCGCGCTCGGGTTCGCGCTCGCGGAGCTCGAGATGCGCGCGCCGGCCGAGGACGCGCGCGCGGCTGCGGCCAGCGTCGCGGAGGGCCGCGTCGAGCCGGCGCAGATGACGCCCGAGGCGCGCCGCGTGTTCGAGGCGCTCCAGCGCATCGCCGCGGCGCAGCGCGACGGCGGCGAGTCGTCCTGCCGCACGCTCGTGCTGTCGATGACCCACAGCGAGAACGACGTGCTCGCCGCGCTCGCGTGCGCGAAGGCCGCCGGGCTGTGGGACGAGGCGCGCTCGTGCGCGCGGATCGACGTCGTCCCGCTGTTCGAGTCGCTCGCGGCGCTGAACGACAGCGCGAGGATCCTGCGCGCGCTGCTCGCGCACCCGGAGTACCGGCCGCACGTCCTCGCCCGCGGCGTGCAGGAGGTGATGATCGGCTACAGCGACTCCGGCAAGGAGGTCGGCCTGCTCGCGGCGAGCGCGGCGCTCCGGCGCGTGCAGGAGACGCTGCCGAAGATCGCCGCGGAGGCGGAGCTGCCGCTCCGCGTCTTCCACGGCCGCGGCGAGTCGGTGGCGCGCGGCGGCGGACCGGCGCACCAGGCGCTGCTCGCCCTGCCGGCCGGCAGCGTCGGCGGCCGCTACAAGGCGACCGAGCAGGGAGAGGCGCTCGACCACAAGTACGCGCGCCCCGAGCTCGCGATGCGCACGCTCGAGATCATGCTGAGCGGCGTGCTCCTGCACACGCTGGGGGCGCAGCCGCGGCCGCCCACCGCGTCCGAGCTGCGCTACGCCGCGGCGTTCGACGAGCTCGCGGAGACGGGCCGGCGCACCTACCGCGGGCTCGTCTGGGAGGAGCCCAAGTTCGTGGAGTTCTTCACGGCGGTGACCCCGATCGACGAGATCGCGCGCCTGCCGCTCGGCTCGCGCCCGAGCAAGCGGCGCGCGGGCGGCCTGGAGTCGCTGCGCGCGATCCCGTGGGTCTTCGCGTGGACCCAGAACCGGGCCATCCTCCCGGGGTGGTACGGCGTCGGCAGCGGCCTGGAGGCGATGGGCCAGCGCCCCGAGGGCGCGGAGCTGCTGAAGGAGATGATGGCGTCGTGGCCGTTCTTCCGCGCCGTCATCGACAACGTCGAGATGGTGCTCGCGAAGGCCGACATGACGATCTTCGCGGGCTACGCGGAGCTCGCGCCGGCCGCCGCGCGCAAGGCGGTCGCGCCGCGGATCATCGCGGAATACAAGCTCACGCGGTCGTGGCTCAAGCGGCTCACGGGCAACCGGCGGCTGCTCGAGGGCAACCCGACGCTCCAGCGTTCCATCGCGCTGCGCAATCCTTACGTCGACCCCCTTTCATTCCTGCAAGTCGAGCTCCTGCGGGCGAGCCGCGGCGGGGACTCGGGGCGCGATCGTTCGCTCCTGCTCACGCTGAACGGCGTCGCCGCCGGAATGCGCAACACCGGCTGAATCACGCTGCGGCGCGCTCGCTCGACGGCGCACGCACGGAGCACCACGCGGCGCGGCGCGCTCGCTCGACGCGCGGCGCCGAACGGCCGCGGCGCGCTCGCTCGAGGTCACGCGTCGCCGAACGACGACGTCGAACGTGTGACAATCGCTCGGCCAACCTCGTCGTCGCGTGGTAGAAGGCCGGCGCCATGACCAGCATCGTCGAGTTCGGACGTCCCGAGACCCTCCCGGCATCGGACAAGCGCCTGCTGCTCGTCTTCGACGGCGGCAACGCCCCCGGCTACTCCTCGGTCGCCGTCGCGCTGACCGAGGAGGCGGCGCGTCGAGGCTACGAGGTGTGGGCCGCGACCGAGGGCTTCCGCTCCCTGACCGCAGACGCGCGCGCCCAGCCCCAGTTCGAGCGCCTCATCATGAGCCGCCGCCAGCGATACGATCTGCTCGCGCAGGGCATCCCGGCGCGCTCGATGGGGCGGCGCGTGCTCGACGCGGGCAGCGATTTCCGCAGCGAGCGCTACTCCGGCTTCCTCGATCGCGAGAAGCGCAAGCAGGCCGCCGAGACCTTCAAGGCGCAGGGGTTCACGCACCTCATCTGCGTCGGCGGCAACGGCACGTTCGAGGGCATCAAGGCGTGGCTCGACGAGTTCGAGGTGCGCCCGCAGGCCGGCTTCGTGAACGTCTCCATCGACAACGACCTGGAGGGAGATCGCGCCATCGGCTTCCTGTCCGGCGTGGAGACGGGCGCGACCATCGCGCGCGGGCTCTACGAGGACGCCTACACGCACAAGCGCATCTACATCCTCGAGATGATGGGCAACCGCAGCGGGCGGCACGCGCTGCACTGCGCGGTGGCGGCCAGGGCGCACCTCATCGTGCTCCCCTTCTTCCGCTTCCCGCAGGACGTGCTGAGCGAGCTCGCCGACGGCCTCAAGCGCGCCGACTACGCGCTCGTGATCGTCGCCGAGGGCTACGAGGCCGAGCGCCGCCGCAAGGAGCACCCCGGCATGTCGGCGAGCGACTACCTGAAGCAGCAGCTCGAGGGCGCGGGGCTCCGCGACTCGCCGGACAAGCGCGTGATCGCGGAGCCGTTCAGCCGGTACATCCGCGGCATCCGCCCCGCCTTCCTCGACGTCTCGGCCGCCTTCCTCAAGGGGTCGCTGCTCCTCGCGGCGTTCGACGAGGGGCGCACCGAGGTCATGCCGTACGTGCTCGCCGCGAACGACGTCGGCGTGCTCGACTTCTCCTCCATACGCCGCGAGGACGGGGTGGAGCGGGCGTTCCTGCCGCTGCTCGACCGGCTCGATCTGAAGCGCTTCAAGACCTGGATCCTCGACCACTTCATCAGCCTCGGGGCGGCCCGGCCGAGCCGCGCTCCCTCGCACGTCGGATGAGCTCCGCGCAGGCGCGGGCCGGGTGAGCCCGCGCGCGGTCAGGTGGACCGCGCGCCGGATCGACGCCGCGCCCTCGCGGGCTCACGCGACCGCTCGGGTGAGCGCGCCCGAGAGGTGCTCGCGCGCCCAGCCCTCGAACCGCCGCCACCCGACCTCCGGGTAGGCGGCGTGGAGCGCGCCGAGGTCGACGCCGTAGCCGCCGCGGGCGAGCCAGCGGAACATGGCCGCGAGCTCCTCGCTGCGCGCGCGCACCTCGGCGAGCGGCACCTCGGCGTAGCGGATCTCCCGGCCGGCCACGCGGGACAGCGCCGACACGGCGTCGGCGCCGGTGAGCTCGTCGGACGCGAGCTCGATCCGGCGCCCCAGGAAATCGCACCGGCGCTCGAGCACGAGCGCCGCGAACCGCCCCACGTCGTCCGCCGCGATCTGCTGCAGCGGGCAGCCCGGCGGGAGCGGAGCGGCGTACACGCCGCGACGGAGGCCGTGGAGCGCCGCGGGCGCGAGCAGGTTCTCCATCAGGTAGACCGGCGCGAGGATGGTGCAGGGCACGCCGAGGGCGGTGATTTGCCGCTCGACGGCCGCCTTGCCCTCGAAGTAGGGGATGCCCGTGCACCGGTCGGCGCTCGCGACCGACGTGTAGACGAGGTGCGCGCCGCCCGCGGCCCGCGCGGCCTCGGCGGCGGCGAGCCCGCGCCGCACCTCGGCCTCGGCGGCGGCGAGCCCGCCCTCGATCGGCGAGCCCATGGCGAAGACCGCGTCGACGCCGGCCGCCGCGCGCGCGATCGCGCGGGGATCGTCGGCGCTGCCGTGGTTCACCTCGACGCCGAGCTCGATGAGCCGCGCCGCGGCGGGGTCGCCCGGCCTGGGGGAGAACGCGCGCACGCGGTGCCCGCGGGCGAGCAGCGCCCGCGCGATCGCCATTCCCGGCGCCCCCGTCGCCCCCGTCACGAGCGCCCGCATGGCCGCGCTATGGAGATCCGCGGCGCGCTCCGTAAGCCCCTCGGCGCGCGGCGCGAGGATCCCCATCTGGCTCGCCAGCGCGGCGTTACTTACGCTCGCCTGCCCGGCGCCGCGCTCGCCTGCGCGGTCAGGGCTGGCCGCTGATGACGTTCGCGATGGTGTAGACGGCCGCGGCGAGGGCGGCCGAGGCGGGGATCGTGAAGATCCAGGCCCAGACGATGCGCCCGGCGACGCCCCAGCGGACCGCGGAGAGGCGCCCGCTCGTGGCGCCGACGCCGACGATCGCGCCCGTGATCGTGTGGGTCGTGCTCACGGGGATGCCTAGCGCCGTGGCGCTGAACAGCGTCGCGGCGCCGGCCGTCTCGGCCGCGAAGCCGCCCACCGGCTTCAGCTTCGTGATCTTCATCCCCATGGTCTTCACGATGCGCCAGCCGCCGGAGAGCGTGCCGAGGCCCATCGCCGCGTGGCAGACGAGCACGACCCAGAGCATCGGCTTCGGGTCCTTGCCGCCCTCCTGGACGCCCGCGGAGATGAGGAGCGCCGTGATGATGCCCATCGTCTTCTGGGCGTCGTTGCCGCCGTGCCCGAGCGAGTAGCCGGCGGCGGAGAGCAGCTGCAGCCGACGGAACCGGGAGCTCACCTTCCTGGGCGTCCAGCCCCGCGCGAGCCACCGGATGGCGTGCATGATCGAGAACCCGATGACCGCGCCGAGCAGCGGGGAGACGAGGATGAACGCCGCCGTCTTGCCGAAGACCGTCGCGTCGAGCACCGACAGCCGCCCCGCGCTCTTCACCGCGGCCCCGGCGAACGCGCCCATGAGCGCGTGCGACGACGACGACGGCAGCCCCCACCACCACGTGAGCAGGTTCCAGATGATCGCCCCGAGCAGGCCGCCCAGGATGACGTTCGGCGTGATGAACCCCGGCTCGACGCCCTTCGCGATGTTGCGCGCCACCGTGGGTTCGAACAGCGCGAACGCGATGAAGTTGAAGGCGGCCGCCCAGATCACCGCGATGCGAGGCGACAGGACCCGCGTCGAGACGACGGTAGCGATCGAGTTCGCGGCGTCGTGAAAGCCGTTGATGTAATCAAACACCAGCGCGATGATGAGGATGGCGAGGATATAGGTCGTCATGCGTGCTCGAGCACGATGCCCTCGATGATGTTCGCGACGTCCTCGCAGCGGTCGGTCGCGTGCTCCAGGAGGTCATAGATGTCGCGCCACTTCATCACGAGGAGCGGGTCGTTCCCCTTCTTGAAGAGCGCCGCCAGCCCGTTGCGGTAGTGCGCATCCGCCGCGTTCTCGATCTTGTTGATCTCGACGCAGAGCTCTAGGAGATGCGGCTGTTTCTTCAGGTCCCTGAGGGACTGGATGGCGGAGCTCATGACGGTGCACGCGTCGACGACATCCTGCGCGAGCAGCCGCGCGTCCGGCAGGGCGCTGGTGATCTCGAAGAGCACGAGCCTCACGCTCGCCGCCTCGATGCAGTCGAGCACGTCGTCGAGGCGGGTGATGAGCGCGTGGATCTCCTCGCGATCGAGCGGCGTGATCCACGTCTGGTGGAGGGCGGCCAGACACTCGTGGGTGATCTTGTCGGCCTCGTCCTCGAGGTCGGAGATCCGCTGCACCAGGGCCGGGGCGTCGTCGAGCCGGTCTAGCAGCTGCAGGAGGAGCTCGCTCGCTGCGACGCTCTGCCGCGCATGGTTGGCCAGCGCGTCGAAGAAGACTGCGTCACGGGTCAATCCCATGGGGCCGGGCGTTTACCCGTCTCCCCGCATCACGTCAACGAGTCGTCATGAATCAGACAAAAGCGGGTAACATGATGATCCTAGCCCTCGCCGCGCGCGGCGGGGGACCGGCACGCGGGTGACATGGGTATTCGAAGCAAGCTCATCGCGTTCGCGGTGGGGATCGCGATCCTCGCGGCGTTGGTGTTCGACGGCTATGTCGTGAAGACGCTCGGGGCGGAGCTCTCGGCGCACACGGAGGCCAACCTGGCGACGCGGACGGCGCTCGTCACCGAGATCGCCGCGAGGGCGGGCGACCTCGCGGCCGAGGCGCCCGCCCTCGCGGAGGCGCTGTCGAGGACCGCCGGGGCGCGCGTCACGTTCATCGATCCGCAGGGCGTGGTGCGGGGCGACTCGTCGGTCGCGCCGGAGTGGCTCGGCCAGCTCGAGACGCACGCGACGCGCGACGAGGTCGCCGACGCGCGGCACCTGGGCACGGGGCGCAGCGAGCGCGTGAGCAAGACGACGCGGATGCGGATGCTCTACGCGGCGCAGCGGCTCGATCGCCCGGACGGGCCGTGGGTGGTGCGGGTCGCGTTCGAGCCGGTCGCGATCGATCGCAGCCTGTCCGCCGCGCGCACGCGCGTGGTGGAGGGCACGATCCTGGCCCTCGCGCTCGCCGTCGGCGCGGCGCTCGTCGGGTCGCGCGCGCTCTCCGGGCGGCTCGTCTACCTGACGGGCGTCGCGCGGGAGATGCGGGCCGATCTGGGCCGGCGCGCGCGCATGCAGGGGCACGACGAGATCGCGGCGCTCGGCGGCGCGCTGGACGACCTCGCCGAGAGCCTGGAGCTGTCGCGGCGCGAGCTCGGGGGCGAGGGAGAGCGCTTCCGCGCGGTGCTCGAGTCGATGCGCGAGGGCGTGCTCGTCACGGACGAGAAGGGCGACATCACGCTGGTCAACACGGCGCTCTCGCAGCTGCTCGGCATCCGCAGGGACCCGGTCGGTCGCCCGCCGCTCGAGGTGCTGCGCTCCTCGAGCCTGCACGAGCTCCTCGAGGAGGTCGCGCTCGCGCGCGCGGCGGCGACGCGCGAGATCGAGATCGCGCCGGGGGCTCCTGGCGTGGCGGGGCCCCCGGGGCGCCGGAACCTGCTCGTGAACGCGGCGCCGCTCGCGCTGCCGGCGCAGAGCCGCGGCGTGGCGGGGGTCGTCGCCGTCTTCTTCGATGTGACGGAGCTGCGGCGCATCGAGGGGCTGCAGCGCAACTTCATCGCCAACGCGTCGCACGAGCTGCGGACCCCGGTCGCGTCGATCCGCGCGAGCAGCGAGACGTTGCTCGGCGGCGCGCTCGAGGACGCGTCGGCCGCGCGCGATTTCGTCGAGGTGATCGATCGGAACGCGACCCGGCTGCACCGGCTCGTGGACGATCTGCTCGATCTGTCGCGCATCGAGGGCGGCGAACGTCCGCTCTCGCCGGGCACGCTCGATCTCTCGGTGCAGGCGGAGGCCGCGGTGGCGCTGCTGCGAGGGCGCGCCATCGAGCGGGACACCGAGGTGAAGGTCGAGGTCGCGCCGGGCACGCTCGTCGCGGCGGACCCGCGCGCGCTGGACCAGATCTTGACCAACCTCGTCGACAACGCGATCCAGCACACGCCGAGCGGCTCGCACGTGGTGGTGCGCGCGCGGGCCGCGAGCGGGCGCGTCGTCCTGGAGGTCGAGGACGACGGTCCGGGTATCCCGGCGGTGCACCAGGGCCGCGTCTTCGATCGGTTCTACCGGGTGGATCCGGGGCGCTCTCGCGCGTCGGGCGGCACCGGGCTCGGCCTGTCCATCGCGAAGCACCTCGTCGAGGCGATGAGCGGCGACATCACGGTGACGATCGGCGAGGCCGGCGGCGCGCTCTTCCGGGTGACGCTGCCGAGCGCGCCGGCAGGCGCCCAGAAGAAGTAGGCTCGGCGGCGCTGGAGCCAGCCTCGCCGAGGCAGGGCGGGAGCTACGGCGCGCAGGCGGTGCGGCAGCTGTCGAACGAGCTCTGGCACGCCGCTGGATCGGCGAGCGCCGGCAGGCCGCCGTCCGCGGGGAACTTCGGCGTGAGGCAGGTCTGGAGGATCGACTGGCACTTCGTGGCGCACGCGGCGAGCTTGCCCGAGAGCGCCCCCGCGTCGGCCGTGGTGGCGGTGCCGCCGTCCTTCGGCGCGCCCGCGTCCGCCGGCGCGCCCGCGTCCGGCTTCGGGCTCGCCGGTGCGGCCGGGGTCGGGGCGGCCGTCGTCGTCGCCGGAGGCGCGGCCGGGGTCGGCGTCGCGGCAGGCGTGGTCCCGGTCGCAGCGGGCGGCGGCGTCGTCGCGGGCGGCGCCGTGACGGCGCCCGGCGCCGGGGTGACCTCCTCCGGCTCGTCGCTGGATTTACACGCCGCGATCAGCAGCGCTGGCGAGGCGATCATCACGGCGAAGGCGGCGAGGAGCTTGTGAGCGCGCATGGACGCTTCATGCTGCGCCTCTGCCGGGAACGCAACCCTTGCGCGCGGCATGCGAACGCCGTGACGATGGGCGGCCTGCGAGCGCAGTGACGATCCACGGCCCGCGAGACGAGGGCCGCGCACGAGCAAAGAGGTCTCCGGCGGGAGCCTTGCTCTCGATGAGGAGGGCTATTCCGTCCTGAAGATCACGTGGAAACCATAACGGGTCTCCACGACGTCGCTGAGCTGCTGGATGTCGAGCTCGAACGCCGCGTCGGCGAAGGGCGGCAGGACGTCGGCGCGCTCCACCGTGCCGAGCGAGCCTCCGCGCGACGCTGCGCCGGCCTCGTCGCTGTACTGCGCCACCACCTCGCCGAAGTCGGCGCCGCCACGGATCTTGTCGCGCGCCTCCATCGCGCGCAGGCACGCCTCCTCGCGCGTGCGGGTCGTGCCCTCGGCGCGATCGGCGCCGGTGTAGCGGACGAGGATGTGCTTCACGCCGATCCGCGCCGGCTCGTCGGGGCGGGCCTGCCTCGGTGCGCTGGCAGCTGCGAGGCACGCTGCGGCGCTCGAGGCGCTCTCCTCGGCAGGGGCGGCCTCGTGCGGGGCGGCGGGCGGCGCCGCCTGAGGCGCGCTGCACGCGGCCGCGAGCGACGCGCCGAGGAAGGCGAGGAAGGCGAGAGGAGCGGATCGCTCGAGCGCGCGCATCGGCGGCGAGCATAGCCAGGCGTTCACGAGATCGGAACACTGGATGGCGCGGCGGCGGCATAGCGCGGTGGCGCGGCCGCACGATGGCGTGGCGGCGCGATGACGCGCACGGGGCGAGGCGCTGGTGGGGTCCACCCGAAAGCCACCCCCGAAGAGGTCCTGCCCCCGGGTCGGCTGCGTCCCTGATGCACATCGGCTGCGTCCCTGATGCACGGGGTTTGCATCGCGCGTCGCATCGCTGGTAAGAAGGCATCATGCAGCGCCTCCTCCTCTCGGCGGCCCTGGGTGCCGCGCTTATCGCCGGTTGCAGCACTCCTTTCCGAGACAAACGCACGCCTTCCGGCGAGTTCTGCAGCGACATGTACGTCGTGCCGGCAGGCCAGCTGCCCGATCGCGAGTACCATCGCCTTCAGCCGATCGCGAGCGATCCGACGGCCCGCACGGAGGCGGAGCGCCTCGAGTCGCTCCGCAAGGCCGCCTGCATGGTCGGCGGCGATGCGGTCATCGAGGCGGTCAACGAGGAGATCCGCACCGAGGACGGCCGCTACGCCAGCGTCGCGAGCGGAACGGCGGTGATCTGGGTCCGCCGCACGGAGGGAGAGGCGAAGCCGTTGACGTTGCACCCGGTGGCGCCGTCTGCCGAGTCGGCGGCTCCTGCCGAGCCGGAGGCACCACCGGCGGAGCAGCCTGCGGCTCCTGCCGCTTCCGACGAGCCGTACGAGGACTCGCCTGCACCTGCGGCCTCGGCCAAGCCGGGCAAGCCGGGGGCGAAGCCCTCGTCGCCCACGCCGTCGTCCTCGGCCAAGCCGTCCTCCCCCGCCCCGTCCTCGTCGGCCACCCCGCCGTCCTCGGCCAAGCCCGCCACGACATCGGCGCCCTTGCCCTCGAAGCCCGCGCCGAAGAAGTAACCCCAACAGGAAACGTCCGCGTCGCGCGCCGTCTCCTACCGCTGTGACGCTGGCTCCACCCCTGGGACGCTCGGAGGTCGGCACGCCGGAGTTCCGCCCGCCCTTCTCGCAGCGCGCTCTCGCCGTTCGCCCCTTTCATCGAACTCCGTAGGCCCGAGGAGGGCATGGCCTTCGCGCGGCGCGCGCAGGGCCGTTGGCCCCCTTTCACCGAACTCCGTAGGCCCGAGGAGGGCATGGCCTTCGCGCGGCGCGCGCAGGGCCGTTGTGTGAGCCCGAATGACAATGCTCCTCCGGCGTGGCCGGAGGAGCATTGTCCCAGCGAGCTCGGCCCTGCGCGCGCCGCGCGAAGGCCATGTCCTCCTCGGGCCGGCCCCCTAGCGAGTCCCCCCACCCCCCGGCGTCGGCGGATGGCTCGACGAGGACGGCGCAGGCGCAGGCACTGGCGGCGCGGGAGTACCGGATCGCGGCAGCACGCCCGTATTGCTCGGAAGACCGCCCGCGCTGCCCCGGTTCGGCAGCGGCGCCGCGCCGCCGGGCGCCCCGCCAGCCGGCGGAAGCGAGGATCCGCCGCTCGGCAGCACGTTCGGCTTGAGGACCCCCTCGGTCGGCAGCGTGCCCTGGTTCGGCAGCGTGCCCTGGGTCTTCTGCGGAAGCACCCCGCTGGACGGCAGGATCTCCTCGGTTCCCGCCGGCGCACCGGTGAGCGGCTTCGGCCCCGCGGCGCCGTAGCGCAGGATGCGGAAGACGACGCGCCGGTTCTTCGACGTCATGAACTGGCAATCGGGCGACAGCTGGTCGTCGGGCCCTTGGCAGCCGGCGTCGTCGTAGATCGGCTGCGTGTGCCCGTAGCCGACCGCCTGCAGCCGCGAGGGATCGACGCCCTTCGCGATCAGGTACGCCATGACGCTCGCCACGCGGCGCTGGGACAGCGCCATGTTGTAGAGATCGGTCGCGCGCACGTCGGTGTGGCCCTCGATCCGAACCTCGCGGATGTCCGGGTTGTCGATCAGCACCTGCGCGACCGCTTCGAGGGTCGAGTTCGAGTCCTCGAGGATGATGTCCTTGTCGGTCGCGAAGTGGACCTGCTCGGTGATCACGATCTCGTCGCCCCGGATGAAGGCGAGCGGGCAGCCTTCCTTTCCGTGCGGGCCGGCGGGCTTGTCGGGGCACTTGTCGTCGCGATCGAAGACGCCGTCGCCGTCGGTGTCGAGGTCCGGACAGCCGAAGTTCTCGGGGCTCCCGGGCACGTCGGGGCAGCGGTCCGCCGCGCCGATGAGGCCGTCGCGATCCGGATCGTCGTTGTCGCGCTGCTGCAGGCGGTTGATCTCCTCCTGCTCCTGGGAGGTCTTCGGCTGCCACGTGATCACGTTGAAGAAGCGGATCGAGGGCGCGCCGAAGCCGCACGCCGCGCCGAAGCTCCCGCCGAAGGTGATGGTGACGCCGTGCTTGGTCTGCCAGCGCAGCCCGAGGAGCGCCTCCGCCGGGATCTGCCCCGGATCGTCCGGGTAGCTCGAGAGCGATGGGTAGCCGTACACCTCGCCGATGACCGACAGGCCCCAGCGCTGAACGACATACTGCTCGGCCGCCACGCCGAACTGCGCCATGTCGCCGACGCGCACGCCCGCGAACTGGTTGTCGGGCCGCAGCCAGATGCCCGCGTTCGCGGCGAGGAGCAGCCCGAAGTTGAACCGGTAGTCGGCGATGAGCGTCGCGCCGCCGCTCAGCGCGCCGTCGCTGGTGAACGCGTTCTGGTCGCCCGTGGGGAAGTTGAGGTTGCCCGCGATGGCCATCCCGAACCCCTCCTTGACCTGCTCCTTCCGGTTCAGGTACGGGAGCGAGATCTTCGTGGACAGGCGGAGATCGCCGACGGAGGAGCTCTTGACCGACCCCTCGGTGCCGAAGCGGCGGAGGTTGCCGCCCTCCTGAAAGAGGACGAGCGGCATGGCCATGGTGACGTCGAACACGTCGAAGAAGCCGATCCCCGCGAGCAAGGCGAGCTCGAGCCGCCCGGAGATGGCGTCGACGGCCTGCCTCGTATCGTCGCCCGCGACGAGGAGCACGAGCGGGTCGGCCGCGATGTCGCTGTAGAGGCCGATGGTCGGCGAGAGGTTCCCGATGACCTCCGACTTCTGGACCATCACGAGGTCGCGCGGGGCGGCCGCCGGGCGGAAGACCTGGGCGTCGAAGCGCCCCTCCTCGGCGAGCGCAGGGCTCCCGGCGAGGAGCGTGGACAGCGCGAGGAGAGGGGCGAGGAGCGCGCGCGTTCTCACGAGGCACCTCCGCTGCGCTGGCGGCGCTTTCGCTCGAGCAGGGCCAGCGCCGCGAGGGCGACGAGCCCGGCCGCTCGCGGATCGGCGCCCTTCTGGCCGACGACCGAGACGCTGCAGATGTCGGCGAGCGTGCCGCCGCACGCGACGTTGTCGGGCATCGGGCCGAGCGCGCACTCCTTGGCGTCCGCCTCGTCGGTCCAGCGGCAGTGCTCGTTGCCGAGGCAGTCCAGGTTCGACTTGCAGGAGATGTCGCAGGTGTTCGTCGCGAGGTCGCAGGTGTTGCCGCAGGGGCACTGCGTGTCGGCGTAACACTCGACGCACTTCTCGCCATCGCAGTGCGGGGTGTCCTCGGCGCAGGTCGCCATGCACCCCGGGTCGCACTCGTGGGTCTCGCGGTTGCACGTCGTGCCGGCGCACTGCTCGTCCGACGTGCAGCGCACGCAGACCGCGAGCTCGGAGAACTGGCCCATGCAGTAGGGCGTGTCGCCGGCGCAGCTCTCGCAGCGCGGCCCGCAGCGCCGATCCTTGACGCACTCCTTGCACTCGCCGCTCAGGCAGTACTGGCCGTCGGCGCAATCCATGTCGTTGCGGCACGCGGCGCACGCCGTCCCGACGGGCCCCGGGAGGCAGAACGGCACCGGGGGCGACTGCGGGTCGTTCGGGTCCTCGGGGTGCATGCAGTCGACGCAGCCCTCGCCGCAGCAGTTCGGCTGCGCGTTGCTCGGGATCTCGTCGACGCAGTGGCCCGTCGGGGTGTGGCACTTCTTGCCGGCGGGGCACTCGTCGTCGGTGAGGCACTCGACGCACATCGCGACGCCGCCCGGCTCGACGGCGGCGCAGTTCATCTGGGCGCCGCTGATGCCGTTCGGACAGCAGTTGCAGGAGTTGCCGGCGCACCGATCGGCCGTGTCGCAGGGGACGCAGGAGTGCTCGACGCAGATCTCGCCCCGCGGGCAGTCCGGGTCGATGTTGCACTCGTACTCCTCCTTGCACTCGTGCGTCTCGGGGTCGCAGACGAAGCCGTCGCGGCAGTCCTCGCTGGTGCGGCACTGGCCGCACTCACGACCCGCGTTGGTGTTGATGCAGAACGGCGTGTCACCCTTGCAGGGCGAGCACTCCTCGCCGCAATAGAACGCGGTGTCGCACGGGGCGCAGAGGGCGGCCTCGTTGCAGTAGTAGCTCCCGGGACAGCCGTTGTTCCCGCCGTGGCCAACGAACCTGCGCTCGCACTGCAGGCACTGATTGAGATCGGGGAACGACGGCGAGCCGAACAGCGTCTGGAAGAACTGCGTCGGCTGGAAGACGGTGAAGCCGGCGTCGTTCAGCTTCACGACGGGCGGCTCGTCCGCAGCGCGGTGGAAGTCCCGGAACTCGCCGACGAAATAGGACATCTCGAGCGCCGCGTGCTCGGCGATCTCCGCGTGGTGGATCTCGATCGGGTACAGGCCCGGCTTCTCGAACGTGACGGTGTTCGTGAGGCGCCAGGTCGGCAGGCCGAGCTCCGGCGGCCGGGTCATGACCGACTTCACGGTCGTGATGCCGTCGTAGAACGTGAGGCTCGCGGCATCATCGGTGTAGAAGCCGATATGGACGGGCTGGCGCGCGAGAGCCTCCGTGACGACCAGGAACCCGCGAAGGCGGGAGCCAAAGGGGATCTCCGTGTTTCTGAGACGATCGTCCCACGGGAAGCTGCAGCCGCCGGGCATGCAGTCCGGCGACAGGCTCCTGAAGTCACCGAAACTCCGCGGGTTGTCCGGGTCGCCAGCGGTGTTGTTGTTGCTCAGATCAAGGAGGGTTCGAATGACGTAGTCGAGGCGTGGCTCCCCGTCCCTGTGCTTCGTGGGATCATCGATAAGCCCGTTGGTCCCGCCGATGAAGTCGGGCAGGAAGACTTGCGCCGGCCTGTCCTTCGGGATGACCGACGCGGCGCAGAGACCGGTGCCCTCGACCTCAGGCAACTGCTCGATGGCGGGCTCTGAAACGGTGACCGGTTGCGGCGGCGGCTCCTCCTGCGCGTGCAGGGGCGACGGCAGCGCCGAGAACAGGGCCAAAGTCGCCAGAGCGATGCCTCGAATGCGCACGGCTCGCTCGCGGGTCCGCTGCGTCGCTCGCGGGTCGTCTGCACCCGAAGTCAGAAACACACTCCACAGGCTAGCCGCTGCGCGCCGCGATCTGCAAGAGGAAGACGGCCAACAAGCACACGCTCCAATGTAGGGGGCGGTCCTCTACCACCCCATGGTCGACGCTGCCCTGTGTGCGGGACGGCTGACCAGTCACACGGGCGCACGGGCGATCGGCTGCATGCGCGCCGGAGGGGAACAGCGTGATCACGAGAACGGCACAAGGTTGACCCCCACGTGCGACGCGCGGCTCCCCCCGCACCGGATGACGCGCACAAGGCATCGGCACGATCTTGGCGCAATGCGGCGAGCCGCACAGCGGCGCCGGTGTTGGGGACATCCGCCGGGTCAGGGCCACGGCCCGCTCGCGATCCTGGACGAAGCCGCCTAAAGGATCGCTTCATGACGACCACCTCGGGCCTCGCCATCGTTACAGGCGCCTCGTCCGGCATCGGCGCGGAGATCGCACGGCAACTCTCGGCGCGCGGGCAGCCGGTGCTCGCAATCGGCAGGCGGGCGCACCGTCTTGAGGAGCTCTCCACGCGGGCGGGCGCCGCCGGGCACGCGCCCATCCACCCGCTCGATCTCGACATCGCTACCGAGGGCGCGGCCCTCCGCGTGCGGGATCGGGCGCGCGAGCTCGGCGGCGCTGCTTGGCTCGTCAACAACGCGGGAACGACGCGGCTCGGGCCCTTTCTGGACGGCGCCCCGGCGGCGCTGGCCATGCTGGTGCGGCTCAACTGCGAGAGCGTCGTCGCGCTCTGCGCCGCGATCGTCCCCGACCTGGTGGCCCACGGCGGAGGGCGCGTGCTCAACGTCGCGTCGCTCGCCGCGTTCCAGCCGACCCCGGGACAGGCGGTGTATGGGGCCACCAAGGCGTTCGTGCTCTCGTTCTCCGAGAGCCTGGCCGCGGAGCTCGACGGGACCGGCGTCATGGTGACGGCCCTGTGCCCGGGGCCGGTGACCACCGAGATCTTCGACGCAGGCGCGCCTGGCGTGCCGCGCAGGAAGATGCCATTTGAGCTCACCGCCGAGGAGTGCGCCGCGTACGGCATCGCGGCGGCTGATCGGGGGGATGTGGTCGCCGTCCCGACCGCGTTGAGCAAGGCGACTGCCCAGCTCTCCCGTGTCTTCCCTCGCGCGGTGGTACGCCGGCTCTCGGCGCGGATCGGGCTCTCGATCCTAGGCTATGGCGCTTGGGCGCGAGGCGCCCGAGGGTAGGAAGCGACCGATTGCTCGGAACAGGCTCATGCGTTGTGATAGGCTCCGCGCCAGCGTCGGAAATCTCGCCTTGCGGCTTCCGGGCGCCTACGAACCCATGCAACGACAAGCACGACCTCATGCGCTCGCTTCCCTCCTCGGCCTGGGCCTGTGCGCCAGCGGGTGCGCGCAGCTCCTCGGACTCGACGAGTTCTCCGACCTGGCTCCAGGCGGCACGGGGGGTGCCGAAGGTCTGGGGGGTTCTGGCGCCACGGGTATCGGCGGCGCGGGAGGCACTCAGGATGAGGCGCCCTCATGCACACCGGACGTGTCGGAGGTGTGCTACGCCGGCCCACGGGGTACCAGGAACAGGGGCGCGTGCCAGGAAGGAATGCGCACCTGCGGCGCCGACGGGACCTGGGGCACATGTGAGGGCGAGGTGCTCCCCGCGGTGGAGCGCTGCGATGCAGCGGACGACGAGAACTGCGACGGGTTCCGCTGTATCGTCTGGGCGATCGGATTCGAGCAAAATGGCAGCGCCGGGGCTTCCGCCATTGCGAGTGACGCCGAGGGGAACGTGTTCGTCAGTGCAGGTTTTTCAGGGACGATCGCGATCGCAGGAGAATCCTTCTCCTCTGCCAGTTCGTCGACCGATGTGCTGGTCCTCAAGCTGAGCCCGGCCGGCGTCCCGATCTGGGCCAAGAAGTTCGGCGATCTCGGCCCGGACTATGCCACGGACCTTGCCCTCGATTCCAAGGGGAACCCGGTTCTGGTCGGCGAAAGCATGCAGGGGGGAGTCGACTTCGGCGATGGACCGCTTCCGGCGGGTCCGTTCATCGTCCGACTCGACGTATCCGGCGAGCATGTTTGGAGCAAAGGCCTGGGAGGGCGCGGCGAACTCACCGGAGTCGCCATCGATGCGAGCGACGACATCATCATCACGGGGAGATTCAGCTTGCCCATCGATCTAGGCGAGGGTCCGATCACGCCTGACGGCGAGGACATCCTCGTGGCGAAGCTCGACGGTGCCACCGGGCGCGTGAGCGAGCCCGGCGGCTGGGTACGCACGTTCAACGGCTCGTCATGGTATGAGGCTGCCACCGCGGTCGCGGTCGATAGATCGAAGAACATCTTCGTACTCGCCTGGTCGGATCAGACGATCAACCTCAGCACCGGCGCAACGCCGCTCCGAGTTGATGAGAGCCCGTTTCTCCTGAAGATGACACCGGCCGGCGAGTCGGTCTGGGCCACGGGGCTCGGTGGTCAGCCGATGGACATCACCGTGGACCTCGCGAGCCGCCCTGTGGTGGTAGGTACTTTTACGGGTGAGTTGCATGTTGATGGCCGCACGTTGATTGGAAGCAGCGGCAACGACGATGTCTTCGTGGTGCAGCTCGAGGCAAACGGGACGCCCCGATGGATGCGTGCATTCGGGGATGCCGTCGGGCAGCAGGGAGCATTTGGAGTCACTCGGGATCCCTCTGGCAACCTCGTCGTCTGCGGCGAGGTCGAAGGACAGATCGACTTCGGCAACGGACCCATGAAAGCGAAGGGCCGTCCGAACGGCTTCGTCGCCAAGCTCACGCCCGACGCAGAGCTCGTCTGGAGCCACCTCATGGACACTACAGGCGAAGACACCCTGCGTGCGGTCGCCGTCTCACCGGACGGCGAGACGCTCGTGTCGGGCGCGACGACGGCTCCGAACGCGGACTTCGGCACGGGGCCCCTACCGGGTACCACCAACGGCGAGCGGGCGCGCCTCTTCATCGCCAAGCTCGGACGGTAGCAGGCCACATCTCAGAAACCGTAGCGAATGTAGCGAAACGCCCCACTGTGGCGCGTGCGCCTTTGCCACCCGATATCAAGCGAGCGAAGTCCTCGGCTTCCAGCCCGAGAGTCCGCGCCCTCGCGGTGGCACCGACGTTGCTTCGCTCATCGAACACCCCGACACGGGGCCGGAGGTCATTCGATGAGCAAGATTCTGCGTGGGATCGCGGCAGGCTACGGCGCGAAGAAGCTCGGCGGCGGGTGCTTCAGCACCATCCTCATCTTCGTTCTGCTCTGGTGGGTGCTCGGCCACTTCGGCATCTTCCGCTGAGCGCCGCCCGCGCGCCGGTCAGCGCGCCCGCCCCTTCTTCCGCTGCGCCTTGCGGGCGAAGAACGTCCTCCGCGCGTCCGACGACTTCGCGCTCTGCCGCTTCTTCACCTTCGGCGGGAGCTTCGCGAGGGGGACGTCGCTCGCGACGTCGCCGACGCCGCGCGGCCCGCCGAGGCGACCCCGCGGCGTGAGCGAAGCGCGCTGGTACGTGATGGTCTCGCCCGCCTTCTCGAACGAGTCCTCGCGCACGCTGACAAGGCCCGCGCGCACGAGCCCGCCGAGGAGGTGCTCGAAATCGCGCCGCTCGAGCGACCCGTCGGCGAACTCCTCGCGGTAGAGCCGGCCTGTCGGCTGCTCGCTCTCGCGAAGCGCCGCCAGGATCCGCGCGATCGCCTGCGCCTCGCCGCGGCTCGGCGCCCGGAACTCCCGCGCGGCGCAGGCGGCCGGCGCGCAGACGTCGCAGAGGCCGCAGGGCTCGCCCGTGTCCTCCTGGTCGCCGAAATGGCGGACCAGGTGGAGCATGCGGCAGCCGTGGCCCTCGGTGAACCGCGCCATCTGCACGAGCTCGGCGAGCTTGTGGCGCCGCTGCGCCTCGTAAGGCCCGCGCCACCCCGGCTCACCCAGGGCGATCCCCCCGTCCGGATCCACGCGCGCTCCGCCGTGGATCCAGAGCTTCTCGAGGGCCTTGTCCGCGACCTCGGGATCCATGCCGAGATCGCCCAGGATCGCCTCCTTCGGGCGCGGCTCCCCGGAGAGGGCCTCCTCGATCCGCTGGAGGACCGCAGGATCGGGGTAGTCGCGCTCGTGGAAGAACTCGTGCATTCGCCGGTCGACATACGAGTGCATCAGCACGGCCCGCGAAGGGAGCCCGTCGCGGCCGGCGCGGCCGATCTCCTGGTAATAGCCCTCGACGCTCCCGGGCAGCCCGGCGTGCACGACCGTGCGAACATCGGGCTTGTCGATGCCCATGCCAAAGGCGATCGTGGCGACGATGATCTCGGTGCTGCCGTCCAGGAAGGCCGCCTGGATCCGGTCGCGCACCGGGGCGGCGAGGCCCGCGTGGTACGCCTCGGCCGGGAGGTCCTCCGAGAGGCCGGCGGCGAGCGCCTCGGCCTCCTTCCGGGTCGGCGCGTAGACGATGGCCGGCGTCCGGCCCTCCTGCCCGAGCAACGCGCGCACGCGGGCCAGGCGCTCTCCCGGGCTGACCTCGAGGATCTCGATACCCAGGTTGCTCCGCCTGAAGCCGTGAATGAACCGCGCCGCGGACGCGAGCCCGAGCTGCTCGACGATATCGTCCTGCACGACCGGCGTGGCGGTCGCCGTCAGCGCGATGACCGGCGCCGGCCGGAGCGCCGGGAGCCGCTGCCCGAGCATCCGGTAATCAGGGCGGAAGTCGTGCCCCCATTTCGAGATGCAATGGGCCTCGTCGACGGCGACCAGCACGGGCTTCCGGCGGGCGAGCAGCTCGGGGAAGCCGGGCACGCGGAGCCGCTCGGGGGCGATGAAGAGGAAGTCGAGCGCACCTTCGAGATAATCGATGCACACCTTGCGGGACTCGGCTCGGCTCCGGCCGGAGTGGATCCGCTCGGCGGCGAAGCCCCACGCCCGGAGCTTGGAGGCCTGATCCTCCATGAGCGCGATGAGCGGGCTCACGACGAGCGTCGTGCCGCCGCGGGCGATGCCGGGGAGCTGGTAACAGAGCGATTTGCCGGCGCCCGTGGGCATGACGAGCAGCACGTCGCTCCCCCCGGCCGCCGTCCGGCAGACGACCTCCTGGTAAGGGCGGAAGGCGCTGAAGCCGAAGCACTGCTGTAGCAGCTCGAGGAGATCCCCCGGCCGGCGCGCCGGAGACGACGCGACCGCCGCCGTGCGCACAGGCGAGGACGCCGTGCCCGCTCCAGGCGCCGGCGAAGGCCTGACGGCCGCTGTCGCCGGACGCGCCGGCGCCATAGCCGCTGTTCGCGATGGCGACGGCGCCACAGCCGCTGTTCGCGCCGGCGCCATAGCCGCTGCTCGCGATGGCGACGGCGCCACAGCCGCTGTTCGCGACGGCGCCACAGCCGCTGTTCGCGACGGCGACGGCATCGCCCGCGCTTGCGCCCTAGCCGGCGTCGATGCCGCGGCCGCCGCTGCGACAGCCTGCAGCGCGCCGGGCGACGCGTCATCCGGCGCAACCACCGCGCCGCTTCCCGGAGCACGGCGGGGCGTCGCGCGCGGCGCCTCGCGGCCTCGACGAGCCCCCGACGCCGCGGCCGCGGCGCCGCCGTTCCCGCGCGACCGCGCCTCGCCGCGCTCAGGAAACGGCGACGCATCGGCCTCCGGCCCGTGCGCAGCGCCCCCTACCGCGCGGCGCCCCGCGCTCACCTCCGCCACCACCTGGCGCACGTACGACTCGATGTCCGCCATGAACGACGGCAGATCGCCCCTGCCCCGGGCCATGTGGGCGAGCTTCGCCTCCCAGGCGCCTGTCATCGCAGGGCTCTTCACGTCCGCATGGACCACCTCGATGAGCCCGACGCCCTTGTCGGTCGCGTGCAGCAGCTTGCCCTTGCGCTCGATGTACTCGCGACGGAGGAGCGTCTCGATGATCGCGGCCCGCGTGGCCGGCGTGCCGAGGCCCGAGTCCTTCATCGCCTCGGAGAGCTCCTTCTCTTCGAGGCTGCTGCCCGCGGTCTCCATGGCGGTGAGCAGCGTGGCCTCGGTGAAGCGCGGCGGCGGGCGCGTCTTCTTGGCCTGCGCCTCCGCGTCGAGCACGAGCTGCACCTGCCCCCTCGCGAGGCCCGGAGGAAGCCGCTGATCCGCGGTCTCACGCTCGCGCTCTCCGTCCCCCTCCTCCCCGTCGCGCGCACCTCGCCCCTCGCCGTCCGCTTCGCCCTTCTTGCGCGGCCTCGCAGGCGGCTTGCCGAACCCGATGTCGAGCACCTTCCACCCGACGTTCTCCACCACGCTGCCAGCGCTGTGGTACCGGTCCACGATCGGCTCACCGCCGCGCGCGCCCGCGCCGCCGCGCGTGGTGATCGCGGTGATGACGGTGGTGATCGACGTGACGTGATCCTCGTGCCACGCCGAGAGCAGGCGCCGGCAGATGAGATCGAAGATCTTCTGCTCGTCGGCCGAGAGCTCCGCGCGCGAGGACCGAGCCCCGGTGGGGATGATGGCGTGGTGATCTCCGATCTTGCCGTCGTCGACGAAGCGCTTGCCGAGCGGACGGGCCCCCGTCCCCGGGGCGAGCATGCCTCGATACGAGCCCTCGATCGCCTGCACCACCGCGCCGAGCGTGGTCGCGACCTCCGTCGAGAGGTGCCGGCTGTCGGTGCGCGGGTAGCTGATGAGCTTCCTGCGCTCGTAGAGCGCCTGGGCCACCTCCAGCGTCTTCTGCGCGGAGAAGCCGTAAAGGCGGTTGGCGTGCCGCTGGAGCTCGGTCAGGTCGTAGAGCAGCGGCGGCGGGAGGCGGCGAGACTCCGATCGGATCGCGTCGATGCGCGCCTCGCCGCGCCGAGCCCGCTCGATGATGCGCCGCGCCTCCTCGCCGTCCGGCGGGAGGCGCCTCCGCGACGGCGCGGTCTCCGGCTTCTCGCCTCCCGCGGCGCCCGGCGGCTCGCCGGGCAGCGGTTTGTCTTGGAAATACGTGCCTTTGTAGGATGCGTCGGCCGCGCCCGATCCATCGTCCCGGAGGGGGCAGAACGTCGCGACGACCTCGAGGTACGGCTCGGGGACGAACCGCCGGATCGCGAGCTCGCGCTCGACGACCATGGACAGCGTGGGCGTCTGCACGCGGCCGACCGAGAGATCCTGGTCGAAGACGAGGCTGTAGGCGCGCGAGAGGTTCATGCCGACGAGCCAGTCCGCCCGGCTGCGCCCGCGCGCCGCGTCGGCGAGGCCGTCGTAGCCGCGCGCGTCCCGCAGGCGCCGGAGCCCGTCGCGGATGGCGTCGGGGGTGAGCGACGAGATCCAGAGCCGCTCGACCGGCTTCTTGCACCCGGCCGCCTCGTAGAGGTAGCGGAAGATGAGCTCGCCCTCGCGGCCCGCGTCCGTCGCACAGACGACGCGCTCGACGTCGCGCCGGCTCAGGACCTTCCGGACGATCTCGAACTGCGCCCGCGTCCCGGGGAGGACGACCAGCGGAAATCGCCCGGGCAGCATCGGGAGGAGGTCGAGGCGCCAGCGCTTCCAGGCGGGGTCGATCTGGTGCGGCTCGGCGATGGCGACGAGGTGCCCGATCGCCCACGTGACGACGTAGCCGCCGCCCTCGAGGAAGCCCTCGGCGCGCTTCGAGGCCCCGAGCACCGCGGCGATGTCGCGGGCGACGGCGGGCTTCTCTGCGACCACGGCGATCATGCGGCGACCATGCGAAACGTGCGAAACGTGCGAAACGTGCGAGAACAGCGGGCGGCGGGCGTCGCCCGCGCCTCCCGCAGGCGCGTTGATAGCGCGTGCCGCGGGCGGGCGGTATGGAGAAGCGAGCGGGCCGCGACGCACGCGCCCGACCGGCGCCTTGACACGCGCGCACCGGGCGGGTTCACGTAGTCTCTGGTCGCTTGCCGCCGCGCCGGGGCGCGCGACGGCCCACGGAGAGGGGCATCGAGATGCGAGACCTGAAGGGGATCGTCGAGGTGGAGCTGCTCGTCGAGGAGAGCGGCGCGCTCACGCCGGCGCGGGAGTACGTTCATCGAGATACGACCTACGTCGAGGGGCGGTCAGGCCAGCGTTATGCGCTGCGCGTGCGAAACCTGACCGGCGCGCGCGTCGAGGTGGTGCCCACCGTCGATGGCCTCGACGTGCAGAGCGGCAAGGACGCGTCGTTCGACGCGCGCGGCCTGGTGATCAGGGCGCACGAGTCGTTCGATTTCACCGGGTTCCGCATCAGCCAGGCCGAGGTCGCGACGTTCCGGTTCGGGAGCATCGAGCAGTCGTACGCCGCGCAGATCGGCAAGCCCCGCAACGTGGGTGTCATCGGCCTGGCGGTGTTCGAGGAGCTCGCGCCCCCGCCGCCACCCCCGCCGCCCTTCACGGGGCCCCCGCAGACTCTCGGCGGGGTGCTGAGCGACGACCTTCCGCCGCCGGCTCCGGCGTTTGGACCGCCCACGCCCGCTGCTCCGCCGCGAGCCCCCACGCTCGGTGCCCCAGCCCCAGCCCCGGCACCGGGCGCCGCGCCGGCCCCCGCGGCCCCGAAGGGGCTGGGCACGACCTTCGGCGAGCGGCGCGAGTCGCGCATCACGTCGACGCAGTTCACCCGGGCGACCCCGAAGCCCGCCGCCGTCCTGGTGATCCGCTACGAGCAGCGCGACGGGCTGCGGGCGCTCGGCATCGACGTGGACGGGCTGCACCAGCGCGAGACCGCCAGCCCCTTCCCCGCCGAGACCGGCTTCGCCAAGCCGCCGCCCGGCTGGAAAGGCTGAGCGCCGGAACCCTCGCGCTCGCAACCGCCCGCGCGCTGTCAGAGCCGCCCGGCCCCGGCGTGGCGCATGACGTGCGGTTGACGCGGGAGTCCTGACACCCCCTCATTTCGTTGGCATTTTCAGCGGAAAATTAAACAGGGAGACGGGGAGGCGGGGAGGCGGGGAGATTTGGTGGGATTTTACTCCCCGTCTCCCCGCCTCCCTGTGAATTTTCCCGAAAAATTCGAGGGATGCTTCAGACGGGAGTCGTCCTTGTCGTCAAGCACGTCAACCCGTAGTTGACGTCGCGGCGCTATGACATGCCCTCATGAGGACGCGCACGCCACGAGAGCTGCGCGGGCTCCCGGGCAGACACGTGAACCGTCGGGAGGCAGTTTCTGGCAAGTGGCATTGTCGTTGCCTATCTCGAGGCGGAGGCGCAGCGCCGGCCAGGATCGGCGGCCGCCACCTCCGGGCCGCGGGTCGCCCATCATGGTTCCAGAACGAGAGGTAGCGACATGAGATTTGGAATGAAGTCAGCTTTCACTTTGCTGTTCGTGATCGGCGCCGCCGGCGCCATCCAGCTCGGCTGTTCGGACGACGCGGCGACGCCGGACGACGGCCACGGGGGCAGCAGCTCGAGCAGCAGCACCACCGCGACCGGCGAGAGCGCGAGCACCACGGGCGGCGACGGCGGCAGCAGCTCGAGCGCGAGCAGCACGAGCAGCTCCAGCACGAGCGACTCCAGCACCACGAGCAGCTCCAGCAGCACGAGCAGCTCCAGCGCCACAGCCGCCAGCTCGACGGCCGCCAGCACCACGAGCAGCGGCACAGGCGGAGAGGAGCCGCTCGGCGACGAGCTCCCGATGGAGATCCCGAAGCCCACGAACGGCGACGGCGAGATCAGGACCCAGACGACGGTGCTCAAGAACGCCGCCCACGGCGGGCAGGACGTCTACGACTTCAACAACCAGAAGATCGGCGTGAACAACACCGAGGACTGCGACGACGGCGAGGGCCAGAAGACCGTGTTCGAGGTCGAGGACGGCGTCACCGTGAAGAACCTCATCATCGCGGGCGGCCTCCCCGGCGGCAACGGCATCGTCTGCAAGGGCGACTGCACGCTCGATCACGTCTACTGGGAGGACGTCTGCGAGGACGCGGCGACAAACAGCGCCGACGGGGCGACGATGCACATCAACAGCTCCATCGCCCTGCACTCGGCCGACAAGATCTTCCAGCACAACGCCAAGGGCGGCTCGACGACCATCGTCACGAACTCGTACATCGCCGACTTCGGGAAGCTCTGGCGCTCGTGCGGCGACTGCACCAAGAACGGCGGCCCGCGCCACCTGGTCATCGACAACGTCAGGGTGGACCGCGTGAAGACGACGGTCGCGGGAGCGAACCAGAACTACGGGGACACGGTCACGATCACGAACCTCTACGTCAAGGGAGGCTACGATGAGGGCGACGACAAGCCGAAGATCTGCCAGGAGTACAAGGCCGTCACGGATCACATGGGCGAGTCCGAGAAGCTCCACGGCGGCGCGAGCCAGTGGAACACCGCCACGTGCCGCGTGAGCAAGAGCGACGTGAAGAGCTGGTGATCGAGCGAGGGGCAGCGCGCACCCAGGCGACGCTGCCCCTCAACACACCCCTCCGCCGCCGACCGCCGCGACGCCTCCGGCGCGGACCGCCGCGCCCCTGACGACCGCGCCGTCCACCGACGACCCCTGCCCCTGACGGGCCCCGCGCAGCTCCGCTACGCGCCCTCCGCGAGCTTCCGGCGCAGGTTGTCGCGCGCGCTCGCCTCGAGGCGGGCGTGGAAGTACGGCGAGAGGAAGATCCGCTCCGCCGTGAGCAGCTTCTCGAAGAAGCGCCGCCGGCCCGCGGCGTAGAGCTCGGACGGCACGGCGCTGTACTCCGCGGCGATCGCCCGGTCGTACGCGTCGAACGCCGCCGCGTCGCTGCCCAGGATGGCCATGTCGCAGTCGAGGAACAGGGCCTCCTCCTCGCCGACATCCGCCGGCCCGAGCGCCCCGTGGCGCGCCGTGAGCAGGATGAGCCGCTCGATGAGGCCCTCGTCGAGCCCCTCGCCGGGAAGCCAGCGCGCCACCGCCTCCCGCGCGAGCTCCGCGCTGCGCGCCTCGTTGTCGTGGCGGCCGGGCACGTACACCGCGTCGTGGAAGAGCGCGGCCAGGAACACCTCGCGCGGCCGCCGCCAGCCGACGTCGCGGCCGACCTCGCCCACCCGGCAGAGCACCTCGCGCACGTGCGCGAGGTCGTGGTACGCGCGCCCGGGCTCGCCGTACGCCGCGCGCACCGCGCTCCACAGCGGCTCCGGCAGGACGAGCCCGCCCGGCGCCTCCGGCGGCGCGCTCACCGCGTCCCCCGCGGCGCGCGCCTCGCCGGCCGCGACCGCGCCGGTCTGTTTCACGCCGGCGCTCACGCCAGCACCAGGTCCTCTGGGCGGAACAGCTCCCCCTCGTACGTGGCGATGCGGCCCTTCTCGGTGGCCTTCGCGTGGTTCTTCGCGAGGTTGGCGCGCCCCTGGATCTCGCGATCCGTCAGGAAGCAGTCGACGCCGGCGACGCACAGCCCGGCGGAGATCGTCGGGGGCCGCTCGATGCGCCGGTAGCGGCGCCGCGCGAGCCGATCCTGCAGCGCGCGCAGGAAGTCCACCGCCCACGCGCTCGTCGCGTTGGGGAGCGTGATCATGTACTCGTCGCCGCCGAACCGGTACGCGTGCCCGTGCGCGAAGACGTGCGCCTCGATGCTCTCCATCAAGGGCGGGAGCACATGGAGGTCGACCGCCGTCTCGGTGTGCTGGACGTTGAACGCCTTGAAGTCGTCGATGTCGACGAACGCGACCGCGATCGCGGCCCCGCGCAGGGCGCAGCGCGCCCGGTAGTGCGCCAGATCCGGGAGGAAGAGCCCGGGCGCCTCGAGGATGTGGAACTTCTCATCGTACTCGCGCGGCCGGAGCGGCGGCGCCTCCGGCAGCGCCGCCTCGGCGTGCCGGATCGACATGTAGTCCGTCAGCCTCGGCACCTGGAGCGCGTGCGTGGCCGCGAACCACGGCGCGCCCATCAGCTGCTCCAGCCCGTGGACCTCGCGCCGGAGGTGCCGAATCGTCTCTGTGTTCACGGCCTTCTGGAGCGGCTCCTCGATCGCGGACGCGCTCTCGCGGCGCAGATCGATCAGGATGCGCTTGAGCAGCGGACCCTGCGTGTCGTGGATCTGCGCGTGCGGCTGGCGCAGCTCCAGCTGCCGTCCGAGCAAGCTCAGCTGCCCGATCAGCTCCGTCACCTCCGGCGGCTCGTAGCCGCGGAACTCCCGCCGGATCACGTCGGCCACGTCGCGGCGGAACACTTCCGTGAAGCGAGCGACGCACTGGGACAGGATCTTGGCCTCCGACGGCGTGAACTCGGACATCGCCGGCGAAGGATAACCGAAAGCCGAAAGCCGAAAGCCGAAGCCGAAGCCGAAGCCGATGGCCGACGGCCCGAAGCCGGACCGCAGCGCCGTCCGGCGCCCGGGTCGCACCGCGCGCTGGAAATCCTCTCGGAATTCGGAGAAGCTGACGCTCCCCCTCCCGCACGCTCGATGCACGACCTCACCCGGACGATCACGACCCTCCGCAGCGACGCGGTCGAGCTCCCGGATCTGCGCGTCGTCGTCACGCCGCAGAAGAGCCCCCCGATCGAGGCCACGCTGGGCGTCGCCCCGCTCGTCCTCGGCACGAGCTCCGAGTGCGATGTCGTCATCCCCGACTCCCGCGTGTCGCGCCGGCACGGCCAGCTCCGGTTCACGCCGCGCGGCGTCGTGCTCACCGACCTCGGCAGCAAGAACGGCACGTTCATCAACGATGTCCTGATCGTCGAGGGCTTCCTCACGCCGAGCGCCGTCGCCTCGCTGGGCGGCGTCCCCCTCACCGTGCGCGTCGGCGGCGCCCCGGTCGTCGTCCCGCTCTCGACCTCGGCCAGCTTCGGCGAGGCCCTGGGCAGCAGCGTGCCCATGCGCGCGCTCTTCGCCCGCCTGGAGCGCGCCGCCGCCACCTCGGAGACGATCCTCCTCCTCGGCGAGTCCGGCACCGGCAAGGAGGTCCTCGCCCGCGCCATCCACGAGGCGAGCCCGCGCCGCGGCGCGCCCTTCGTCGTGTTCGACTGCAGCGCCGTCGCCCCGAGCCTCATCGAGGCGGAGCTCTTCGGCTACACGAAGGGCGCCTTCACGGGCGCCCAGGCCGCGCGCGCCGGCCTCCTCGAAGAGGCGAGCGGCGGCACGCTCTTCCTCGACGAGATCGGCGAGCTCCCCCTCGATCTCCAGCCGAAGCTCCTGCGCGCCCTCGAGGCCCGCCAGGTGCGCCGCATCGGCGCGGCCGCGTACACCTCCTTCGACGCCCGCGTCGTCGCCGCGACGCACCGCGATCTCCAGGGCCGCATCGGCGCCGGCACCTTCCGCGAGGACCTCTACTACCGCCTCGCGGTCGTCGAGGCCGTCGTCCCCCCGCTGCGCGAGCGCAAGGAGGACATCCCGCTGCTGGTCGAGCGCTTCCTCGCGGCGCAGGTGCCCCCGCGAACGCTCGCCGATCTGCCCCCGAACGCGCTGGAGCTGCTCCGCGGACACCACTGGCCGGGCAACGTGCGCGAGCTCCGCAACACGGTCGCGCGGCTCGTGCTCTTCCCGCACCTCGCCGACGAGGCGATCCTCAAGGTGGCGCCGCGGCCCGCCGACATGGGCATCGGCCAGTTCGCCGCGCTGCCGCTCCGCGAGGCGCGCGACATGGTCGTCGAGCAGTTCGAGCGGACCTTCATCGCCATGAAGCTCCGGGAGAGCAGCGGCAACGTCGCGCGGGCGGCCGCGTCGATGGGCGTCTCCCGGCAGCTCGTCCACCGGCTGATGGAGCGCTACGGCATCCGCAACAAGGGCTGACGGGCGGCGCGCAGCGCACCGCGCGGCGCCCGCGGCAGGCTGGACGGCTTGGCGCTCAGAACGAGCCGACCACGGCGTGGCGCTCAGAACGAGCCGATCATCGAGAGCCAGGGGCCGCCCGGCGAGAACGAGAGACCCGCGCCCGTTGCGGCAGGAGCCGCCGGATCGAGCTGGAAGTAGAGCATCGCGCCCGCGCCGGCCGCGAGGAGGCCCGCGCCGGCGGAGATCGCGCCGGCCTTCCACGTGAGATCGATCGCCTCGACCTCGTCCGCCCGGCACGTGGGCGCGCACCTGCCGCGGAGCTCGCTCCGGTCGAGGTGCCCCTTGATGCCGAGGAAGGCGCCCACGCCGAGCGCCACCGCGCCGGCGCCGGCGATCGCGAGCGGCCAGCGCTGCCGCACGGGCGCGGCGGCGCTCGGAGGCCCGGCAGCAGGGAAGCGCACCGCGATCGGCAGCGCCTTGTCGCCCGGCGACACCGTGACCACCGCGACGACGCGCGTCCCCGCCATGTCCTCGAACGTCAGCGTGTGGCGCCCCGGATCGACCTCGATCGCGGCGTTCGGGATCGCCTCGACCAGCGGGGCGCCGTCGAGGAGCACCCGCACCCGCCCTGGCGCGTGGCCCTCCGCGGACGTGGCCGAGAGCGCGACGCTGGGCATGTCGCGCTCGACCCGCTCGCTCCAGCTCCGGCAGTCGCGGGCGAGCGTCGCCGGGCACGAGCTCGCGCAGAGGCGGAGCTCCGCGCGGGCGCGCAGCAGCGCCCGGTCGCGGACGAGCTGCTGCGCTTGCTCGTACGAGGCCGCGCACGCCTCTCCCACGCCCTGCGCGCGGGCGCGCGGGCCAGCGAGGAGCGTGACGGCCGCGCCGGCGGCGACAAGGAAGCCACGTTTCATCGCGGGCAGGCTACACGCTTCCGTCGATCACAGGCACTCACGCTTGATCCGCCGGATGCCGCTGGCGTCCACGTAGTAGGGCGGCACGCAGCGCGATCGCGGCTGCGTGGCGCGCGCAGGGGCCGCCGCGCGCGGGCTCGCCGTGCGCTCCGGCGCGGCTGTGCGCGCGGCCGCCTCCGGCTTCGCGGTGGCATTCGCAGGCCTGCTCGTGGCGCTCATGGTGGGCGCCGCGGGCGCTGCTTCGGAGGCCACCGGCGCAGCTGCGGTGGCCTCCACCGCGGCCCCGGAGGCCACCGGCGGCGCGGCGTCGAAGGCGACCGGCGCAGCCCCGATCGCGGCGGGCGCCCGTGGCGCCGCGCCGGAGGCAGCGGCCGGCGCCGAGGATGCGCCGGCGCCGGCGCGCTCGGCCGACGGCCCATCCGGCGCCGGGCCTACGCTGCAGCTCCTGCCGAGGGCCACCGCGAGCACGAGCGCGCTGGCCCCGAGCACCAGCGTGGAGGCGCGGACGAGCTGCGCGCTCGCGCGCCGCGGCGGCGCCGCCGCGGCGACCGGCGTCGCGAGCGCGGACGCCAGGGGCCGCGCCATGTCCTCGACCGTCCTCGTCATCGTCGGGACCGTCACCGAGGTCCGCGGCACGCGCCCGCGGTTGCCGGATGGCTGCGCGCGGTGCGCCTCGATGTCCCGCGGCGGCGCGTGGTCCACGTCGGCGGGCCTCGCCACCGGCGGCGACGAGAGCGCGCTCCGCTGCGACGTCTCGATGGCAGCGAGGCTCTTCGCCCGCGCGTCCAGGAGCGTCCCCGCCGTCGCCTCGACCCACGCCCCGACCGCGCGCGGGCTCGCCGGCGGCAGCGCCTCCTCCAGGGCGGTCGCCATCTCCAGCGCGGTCGCGTAACGCCGCTCGGGATCCCGGTCGAGGCCCCGGAGCACCACCTCGTCGAGCTCCCTCGGCACGTCGCCGAACGCGCTCGGCGGCTGGACGACGCCCTCGAGGATCCGCCCGAAGATCTCCGCGTCGCAGTCCCCCGTGAACAGCCGGCGCCCGGTGAGCACCTCCCACAGCACCACGGCGGCGGCGTAGATGTCGGTGCGGCGGGTCAGGGGCGTTCCCCGCAGCTGCTCGGGCGCCATGTAGCTGAGCTTGCCCTTGAGCTGCCCGTCCCGGCTCACCTGGCTCCGCACCGCCGCGCGCGCGATGCCGAAATCGAGCACGCGCGCGATCCCGTCCTCGCCGACCAGGATGTTCTGCGGCGACACGTCGCGGTGGACGATCTGGAGCGCGGCGCCGTCCTCGGCGGTCGCCTCGTGCGCCGCGTGCAGGCCCGCGAGCGCGCCGGCGATGACGGCCGAGCCGACCGGCCGCGGCACCTGGACCCCTCGCCTGCTGGCCTCGCGCAGCAGGGTGGAGAGCGACTCGCCCGCGATGTACTCCATGACGAGGAAGAGCTCTCCGTCGGCCTGGACGCTGTCGAGCGTGGCGACGACGTTCGGGTGGCGGATGCGCACGGCGAGCCGCGCCTCGTCGAGGAGCATCGCGGAGAACTCCGGATCCCTGGCGAACTGCGGGTGCAGGCGCTTGATCGCGACGGTGCGAGCGAACCCATGGGCGCCGACGAGCCGCCCGAAATGGACGGACGCCATCCCCCCCGAGGCGATCACCCCGTGGAGCGTGTACCGATCGAGGCTCCTCCCCTCGCGCCCCTGCGCCGTTGCCATCGTCACTCTGTTTTACATCATCTCCGCTGCGCGATGGATCGGCGCTCGACCGTCGCGCCAGGCGCGCCTGCGAGGGTGCAACCGCGCACGTCCACAGTGTCAACTCACGGTTGACGCAGGCGGAGCCAGAGGCCCGCGGGTGTGCCGAGCGCGACGGGCACGACGGGCGCAGCGCACGCGCGGCGACCTCCGATCACAGCGGGACCTCGATCACCGGCTCGCAGGTGAAGTCGACGCGCAGCGTCGCCGCCACGTCCGCCTGGATCACCCCGCACGAGCTCTCGCACAGCACGATCTGCGTCGGGCTCGCGGGCTCGTCGTAGCGCCAGGCGTCCTCGGTCGCGCAGCTCTGGTCATAGGCGAGCTCCGTCGTCGCGTTGGGGCCGCTCGTGTAGAGCACGCGGACCCGCTCCTTGTCGAAGGTGCTCCCGTCCGGCGGGAGCGGGATCGCCATCGTGCACGAGACCGAAGCGCCGCGGATCCGGTCGACCGCCGCCTTGAACGCGGCCGTGGTCTGCGAGGGATCGCCGGTGTCGATGAGCACGGCGCTCTCCGTGCCGCCGGCTGCGGCGATGTCGTGCAGGTCGTCGAGGGTGTCCGGCGCGCCCTTGATCGGCGGGTTCTCGACGCCGATGACGTACGTCGGGACGCCCTCCGCCAGCGCCGCCTGCGCGTCGGCCACGACGGCGTCGATCGTGTCGGACGCCTCGTCGCAGCCCTGCGGGTAGCCGTCCGTCACGAGCACGATCGCGTATTTCCCGGGGCTCTGCCGGCGCTGCGCCTCGATGAACGCGCTCGTGCCCTGCATCACCCACGAGGTCGGCGTACCACCGCGCCAGTCGTCCGAGCTCGCCGGCTCGATCGCGGCGATCGCCTTGGCGAAGGCCTCCGACGGGAGCGGCGTCAGCGGCACGTCCGGCGTCGCGTAGATCTCGGCCGAACACTTGTCGTCGTCGGCGGGAAAGAACGAGAGCGAGGCCGTCAGCCCTTCGGACCCGGGATCCGCGAAGAACTGCTTTGTCGCCGCGACGACCGGATCCCACTTGAGGGCCTTGTCGTGCCAGTCCTTGTCGCCCTTGCCCATGCTGCCCGACACGTCGAACGCGAACGCCAGGTACACGGGCTGGAGGGAACCCGCCGCCGTCTGGGTGGCGCACGCTCCGCCTCCGCCGGCGGCGTTGCCGCTGCCAGCGCCGCTCGATCCGGTGCCGGGCACGCCGCCGATGTCCAGCGAGCCCCCCTCGCCGGAGCCGAAGCTGCCGCCGGAGCTCGCCCCTTCACCTTCACCTTCTCCCCCGTCGCTCGGGCTGCTGCCGCACCCGAGCCCGACCGCAGCCATGCTCATCACCGCCATGGCAAGTGGAAGCAATCTCATGCATCGACTCCTTGCACCCCGCGCGCCGGCGCCGAAGCACCGGCAACTTGTCACCTGAATTGCGCGTGGTCCCAGACCTCCAAAGCACACGGGGTGCCAGCGCGCGGGGGCTCGGGGGTGCTCACTGCACGGGCGCAACGTAGGAGATCAGCACGCCCATGTTCTTGATGAACGACTCCACCGAGATACCCACCGGCGACTCCTCGGCCGGGTACGTCGCCGGCGCCTTGGTCGGGTCATAAGGCGAGGTATCGTTGCGATCGCCGACGTGTGTGGTGGCGTAGACGTCCTCGAGATAAGGCTCCTCCGTGCCAGGGCCGATGTACGGGTTCGTGATCATGGTGATCTTGGTCGGCCAGTAGCCCTCTCCATTGAGCTCGCCGACGAGCTTCTGCGCCTCCTCCTCGGTCACCGGCGCGGTCGTCATCGTGGCGCCGGCGTACAGGTCCTCGAGCTTCACCTCGCGCAGCGAGAAGTACCGCGGGAGCTCCGCCGGCCCTGCGATCTTGAGGGGCGAGCCCGCCGTCAGCTCCTCGGGCGACATCGCCGCGAGCTCCTCGTAGCGGGCACGCATGGCGTCCACGTCGAGCTTGCGCGCCTGCCCGTAGTGGCCGATGGGCTTCTCGGGGTCCTTGTCGAAGTAATACTCGCCATTGACCACGTTCGAGCCGCGCCGGTGGACGTAGAGCGGGACGTCGGTCCCAATCTCGATGTACGTGGGGTGCGTGCGGTCGGGGAAGATCTCCACGAGCTCCGGCGGCAGCTTGACCTTGTCCAGCCAGTCCAGCGCCTCGGGCACCCGGGCGATGTACTTCTCGTCTCCTGTCATGTTGTAGAAATTGAGGAGCTGCTGGATGTTGTTGGCCGTCGTGTGCGTCGTCAGCGCCTCCGGCTCGTAGGTCCGCGCCCCGGCGGGCTTGCCGTCCTGCGTGAACTGCAGGCCCCACGCGGGCTGCGGCGCGGGCTGCTGCAGGGCGGCGAAGTTGTCCATGGCGCGCTCGATGTTCCCGAGCAGCTGCGACTCGCCCAGCGCGAGATGGCACATGATGAGGAACTTGATGTTCTCTCCGGCCACGTCGTCGTTGAAGGTGATGTAGCTCGTGTAGTCGGGTCGACCGTCCTTGCCCATCAGCGGGAAGCGCTGCGGCCAGCCGCCCCCCTCGTACTGGCTCTCGGTGACGAAGCCTATCGCCTTGTAGAGCGGTCCGCGGAACCGCTCGTCCTTCTTCTCGATGTACATGCGCAAGAGGAGCTGCGAGGCCACGGCGGTGCCCGCGTCGTCGAACGTCGCGTTGCCGTAGTAGTGCTGGAACTCCTCGAGTCGCCAGCCGTTCTTGCCGATGGTGTCGTACCAGTCCTCGAGCGACTCCTCGCCCGCGAAGTCGTAGATGTAATTCCAGCCGCCGGCCTCGTGCTGGGCCTCGATCAGGGCGAGCGCGACCTGCTCGGCGGCCTTGTAGTAGAGCTCGTCGCCGGTGGCGTGGTAGGCGTCCAGGTAGAGGTGGCCCATCGACGGCGTGCCGGGCGGCTGCACCCACAGCATGGTGCGCTTCGCCTCCATCTCGCCCCAGCTCCGCGAGAGATCCGGGAGGTAGCTCCACACGTACCCCCCGTTGTACGCGACCTCCTCGCTCATGAAGGTGGCCGCGCGCTTCATCGCGTCGACGTACGGCGCCATCTCGGGCGGCACACCCGGGCCGGGACCAGGCCCCGGCTCGCTGTCCCCGCCGCACGCGGCCAGCGCGACGGGCAAGAGGATCGACATCGCGAACGTTCTGCGTTTCATAGGCTCCTCAATCGCACAGGGTCGCGGTGTCGGTCGCACGACCCGTCGAAAAGACATGATGATTTGGGTGAACTGGAGAGTCTGACCGGCGCGCCGCGCTCAGGACATGTAGTCCTCGCGCGACGGCGTGAACACGTCGAGCACGACAGAGGGCTCGAACGCCCAGGCCTGGTGCTCGACGCCCCCGCGGACGACGAAGCTGTCCCCGGAGCGCGCCTCGAACTCCTCGTCTCCACACGAGAACTTGAGGTGTCCTGAGATGACGTAGACCAGCTGATCGTGGGGATGGCTGTGGCGCGCCCCGGCCCAGCCGACCTCCATGTGGTGCTCGACGAGCATCAGGTTGGGGTTGTGGGCCAGCACCCGGCGCCTCAGCCCCGGCTCGGGGGTGAAGAACTCCACCGCGTCGGCCGGCACGCGAGCCAGGCTCGGGACATCGATCTTCTTCAGATGACTCATGCTTCCTCCAGCGCCTCGCGGCGGCCCCGCTCAGGCGCGCTCCTCGATCCCGGCCCGCGCGGACCGGACCACGGACAGGAACTCACGCGCGCGCTCCGTGATGACCTCATCGCAGCCGGCCTCGAGCGCGGCGGCGTCGACGAGCTCGCCGCCGACCCCGAGCGCCACGGCGCCGGCCTCGATGAAATCCCGCGCCGTCGCGAGGTTGACCCCGCCGGTCGGCAGCATCTTCACGTGCGGGAGCGGCCCCCGCAGCGCGCGCAGGTACTTCGCGCCGCCCATCGCCGAGCACGGGAACACCTTCACCGCGTCCGCGCCGGCGCTCCACGCTGCGATCACCTCGGTCGGGGTGAGCGCCCCCGGGAACACCGCCTTCCCCAGCTCGCGCGCCGCCTGGATGACCTCGAGGTTGAGCCCCGGGCTCACGATGAACTGCGCGCCGGCCTCGATGCACCCGCGGGCGGCGTCCGCGGTGAGCACCGTGCCCGCGCCGACGAGGACGTGGCTCCCCATCCGTGAGGTGAGCTCGTGCATGACGGCGAGGGCGTCCGGGACCGTCATCGTGATCTCGAGGACCTCGATCCCGCCGGCGCACAGCGCGCGACCGGCCCGCACGGCGAGCGCGCCGCTCGGCGCGCGCACCACGGGGACGACGCCGATCTCCTCGATGCGGCGGACGACTTGCTCTCTGTCCATCGCGCGATTCAACCCTCGATCCATCTCTCGATTCCTCGCTTGATTCATCGCTCGATCCTCGCGCTGGCTCCGCTCATCGCCCGCCGCACCTCGGCGAGCGACGCCATCGACGTGTCGCCCGGCGTCGACATCGCGAGCGCCCCGTGCGCGACGCCGCACTGGAGCGCCCACTCCGGGCTCTGCTCCGAGAGGAGCCCGTAGATGATCCCCGAGGCGAACGAGTCGCCCCCTCCGACGCGATCGAGGATCTCGATGTCTCGCTGGGCTACCTCGTAGAACTCGCCCTTGCAGTACAGGATGCCGCCCCAGCCGTTGACGCTCGCGCTCCTGGCCGTCCGGAGGCTCGTGGCCACGACCGAGATGTTGGGGTACGCCGCGACGACGTCGGAGATCATCCGGCGGAACCCCGTCGTGTCGAGCTGGCGGTAGCCCTCGTCCACACCGGGCACCTCGAAGCCGAGCGCGGCGACGAAATCCTCCTCGTTGCCGAAGAGGCAGTCGACGTACGGCATGAGGGCCCGATTGACCTCGCGCGCCCTCTCCTGACCGCCGAAATTCTTCCAGAGCGAAGGCCGGTAGTTGAGATCGTAGGAGATCCGCACGTCGTGCTCGCGCGCGACCTCCATGGCTTCCCGCGCCGCGCCGGCGGTGGTCTCCGAGAGCGCGCAGAAGATGCCGCCGGTGTGAAACCAGCGGGCGCCGCGCTCGCCGAAGATGGCCTTCCACGGGAGATCGCCGGCCTTCAGCCTGGACGCCGCGCTGTGGCCGCGGTCCGAGCACCCCACGGCGGCGCGCGGCCCGAAGCCGCGCTCCGTGAAATTGAGGCCATTGCGCGCCTCGCGGCCCACGCCGTCGTAGTCGACCCAGCGCACGTGCGAGGCGTCGACCCCGCCCTGGAGCATCAGGTCCTCGATCAGCCGCCCGATCGGGTTGTCCGCGAGCGCCGTGACGACGGCCGTCCGGAGCCCGAAGCAGCGCCGCAGCCCCCGCGCCACGTTGTACTCCCCGCCGCCCTCCCCGAGCTCGAACGTCCGCGCGGTGTGGATCCGCCGCTCTCCCGGGTCGAGGCGCAGCATCACCTCCCCGAGGCTCACCTGGTCCCACGCACAGCTCTTTGCACTTCGGATCTTCATCGTCATGCTCCTCAACGGCTCATCCACCCGCCGTCGACGACCAGCACGTGGCCGTGGACGTACCTGCTCGCCTCCGAGCACAGGAACAGCGCCGCTCCTGCGATGTCGCTCGGCTCCCCCCAGCGCCCCGCCGGGATCCGATCGAGGATCTGCCGGCTCCGAGCCTCGTCGGCCCTGAGCGCCGCCGTGTTGTCCGTCGTGATGTACCCCGGGGCGACCGCGTTCACGTTGACGCCCCTCCCGGCCCACTCGTTCGCGAGCGCCTTCGTCAGCTGCGCGATCCCGCCCTTGGACGCCGCGTAGGCCGGGACCAGGATCCCGCCCTGGAACGAGAGCAGCGAGGCGATGTTGACGATCCTGCCCGACCCTTGCTCGAGCATCTGCTTCCCGGCGAGCCGCGACAGGCGGAACGCGGACGTCAGGTTGACCTCGATCAGGAGATCCCAGTCCTCGTCGGAGTAGTCGACGGCCGGCGACCTCCGGATGAGACCTGCGTTGTTCACGAGGATGTCGAGGCGCCCGAGCTCGACGGTCGCCCTCCGGACGAGCTCCGCGTGCGAGGCGCGATCCGCGAGATCCGCGGCCGTGCCGGTGGCGCGCCGCCCGAGCCTCCGCACCGCCGCCATGGTGGCCTCGCCCGGCTCGTCCCTGCCGTGACACGCGATGTCCGCGCCTGCCGCCGCGAGCGCCGTCGCGATCGCGGCGCCGATCCCCGTGGCCGAGCCCGTCACGAGCGCGACCTTGCCGTCCAAACGAAACGGATCGTTCGTCATTGTCTTATCCCTGCTTCAACTTCGCGGCTTCGAGCCGCGGCACGAGCGCGTGGATGATGGCGAGCGCGAGCACGTAGGCGGACGCCGCCATGATGAACAGCGTCGAGTAACTGCCTGTGACCTGGAGGACGCGCCCCGCGATCTGCGCGATGAGCATCCCGCCGATGGCCCCGGCCATGCCGCCGAACCCGACGGCCGATCCCACGGCCTGCGACGGGAACATGTCCGTGGTGAGCGTGAACAGGTTCGCCGAGAAGCCCTGGTGCGCGGCGGTGGCGAGGCCCAGGAGGAGCACGGCGACCCACAGCGAGTCGGTGCGCGTCGCGAGGAAGACGGGCGCCACGCCGAGCGCGCAGGCGAGCATCGCGGTCTTGCGCGCCGCGTTCGCCGTCCAGCCGCGGCGCATCAGCGTCGAGGAGAACCACCCGCCGGCGATGCTGCCCACGTCGGAGAGCAGGTAGATCGTGACGAGCGGCGGGCCGATCTGGAGGAGGTTCAATCCATGCTTGCGGTTCAGGAAGTCGGGGACCCAGAACAGGTAAAGCCACCAGAACGGATCGGTCATGAACTTGCCGATCGCGAACGCCCACGTCTGGCGGTGCGGGATCAGGCTGAGCCAGCCGACCTTGCCGGGCGCCGGCGACGGCTCGCTCGTGATGTAGGCGCGCTCCTCCGGCGTGACGCGCGGGTTCTCCGCGAGGGGGCGGTACAGGAACATCCAGGCGACGATCCACAGCGCCCCGAGCGCGCCGGTCAGCGCGAAGGCCGCGCGCCACCCCCAGGCCACCGCGATCCACGGGACCGCGAGGGGGCACACGATCGCGCCGATGTTCGTGCCGGAGTTGAACAGGCCTGTCGCGAGCGCGCGCTCCTTCTTGGGGAACCACTCCGCGATCGTCTTGAGGGCGCCAGGGAACATGCCGGCCTCGCCGATGCCGAGGGCGAACCGCGCCGCGGAGAGCCCCCCGGCGCTGCCCACGAGCGCGTGCGCCGCCGCCGCGAGGCTCCAGAACCCGACGGCGAACGAGAACCCGCGCCGCGTCCCGATGCGATCCATGAGGCGGCCCATCGTCAGCATCCCGATGGCGTAAGCGGCCTGGAACGACGTGACGATGTTGCCGTAATCGATGTCGTTGTATCCGAGGTCCTTCTGCAGCGTCGTCTTGAGGACGCCGAGGACCTGCCGGTCGACGTAGTTGATCGTCGCGGCCGTGAACAAGAGAGCACAGATCACCCACCGATAACGCCCGATGCCGGCCGCCGGCGGCGCGGCGCCGGCGCCCGCTCCTTCCGGCGCATCGGCGATGCCGGTCGTGGACTCCGATCTCATCACCATGAAGCTATCCTCCTCACCTCGATCCGCCTGACGCAGGCCCGCTCCCCTGCTCGTTACTTGAGGCTCGCCTCGAGCCCGGAGCCGCGCTGGCTGAACTCCGGCTGGACGTTGACCACCCCGAACACCCGATCTTCGCGCTCGCGGTGCGCGGCCATGAGCCAGACGAAGTTGATGGAGTGCCCCGGCGCAGCGACGTTCGGGTGATAGCCTGCCGGCATCAGCACGGCGTCGCCGTCCCGCACCACCGTGACCACCTCGGGCGCCGCCGGAGCCGTGTAGACGAGCTGCACGCCGAACGCCGGAGGCGGCATATCGAAATAGACGTACATCTCCTCGAGCAGGTCGGTGTGCTCGTGCGGAGGCCAGCTGGTCCAGTGCCCCGGCGCCGAGCGCGTGAAGCCGGCGACGATGCGGCCGGCCTGCACGTTCTTGCCGAGCAGGATGCTGAGCTCTCGCGTCGTGGCGTCGCCGCCCGCCTTGAACTTGAGCGACGGGTCCCGCTCGACGTCGCTGTAGCGGACGACCTGGAGGGGATAGTCACCCTTCACCTCGGCGCCGCACTCGACGAGATCGACCGACGAGGTCGTGCGCACCTCGACGGCCGACCCGCGAGGCACATAGATGGCGTCGTACCGCCCGAGCGCGATCGCCTCCGCGCCGTTCACGTGCACGGCGCACTCGCCGGCCATACAAAGGAGCCCTACCTCGCGTCCGGAGGTCTCGAATCGCGCCTCCGGCGTGCTCCCGTCGAGCAGGATCCGACCGTAATGGAGGCGCTTCATCGGGCTGTCCGCCGGCGTCACGGAGAGCTTTCGCCCCCTGTGCGACGCCGTCGCGCGGATCACGACCTGCTCAGGGTTCACTGGCTTCATGGACAAGGACCTTTCCTCGCTTCGTTAAGCGTATTGACGAATGGATGCGATGAATCCCCGGAGCCGCGCGGCTGCGTCAGAACGCCGGGCTTGCCTTGATGTTCCACTCGACGTTCAGGCCGATGAAGTGCTCCCACGTGCGCTGGCTGAAGACGTCGTCCTGCGGATAGAGCGCCTTTGCTCCCTCGTCGCGCCGGGTCACGAGCCAGATGAACCGGAGCTGCGGGCGCTTGAAATCGCCCTTGCCCGCGGCGTTCAGGAACGGCACGAGCCCGAGACGCACGAGGCTCGCGCTGTGGTGGCTCGCCGCGGGGTGCGCGCCCTCCGCCCCGGCCTCGGCCGGCGGCGGCACCTTTCCCCGCCGCTGCGCCTGGTACGAGGCCTCGACGGCGACACCTCCCCAGTCGCGCAGGTAGAGGTGCGGCCTCACGAGGAAGATTCCCTCGTCCAGATCCGCGAAATCGAGCTGCTCGCTGGCGTTGCGGAAAGAGCGCACGTATCCCGCCGCCATCAGGCCGAGCGGCCCCGTCTCGTAATTGCCGCTCAACGTGAAGAGCAGCTCGTGCGCGCCGCGCGCGGTGCCGTCCGGCGCGGGCTGGGTCGGGGCGCCGAACTCACCGTACGCCGCGAGATCGCCCGCGTAGCGGAGGAACGCGTGCACGTGCCCGTTGTCCACGCCGGTGAACGGGCTGATCTGCGCCCCGACGACGTATCCGGCGTCGTGCGGCAGGCGCTCGACCACGCCGGCCTCCGCCGTCTCGCGCGTGCCTGACGGCAGCTGGTGCAGCTCGCCGTACAGCACGCCCTTGACGCCGCCCTTCTCCCCGACCGGGACGGTGTGGCTCGCCTTGAAGCTCGTGATGAGCCGCTGGCGATCGAGGAGGTTGACGTTCGCCGCGCCGGGCTGGTTGAGCGCCGGCGGGCGCTCCACCGTCTGCAGGTAATACGGCGAGAGCGGCCGGTTGACGCCGGCGTGCGCCGCGAAATACGTGCGCTTCGAGGGCAGGTCGTAACGGACGCCCCCGCCCAGCGTGTTCAGCCAGTCGAGCGGCCAGAAATCGAGCAGCTCGGCGTTGTCACCGCGGTACAGGCGCGAGCCGACCCACACGGACAGGCCCTTGACGCCGAGGTCTCGCTCCTCGACGAAGGCGTTGCGCACCGACATGTTGATGTTCCACGGCCGCGCGTTGTTGTAGTGGAGGGTCGGGGCGTCCACGACAAGGCGGACGGCGACGCGCGTGGTGGCGCCCGTGGACTCCCAGTGATCCTGGCGCTCCAGGTCCATCTGGATGTACGTGGACTCGTCGAGGCGCGAGCCTCTCAAGACGATATCGGCGTCTCGCCCCGGCCCCATCTCGGCGTCCGTGGCTGCGACGACGCGGCCGACGCCGCCGAAGAAGAAGCCGCTCTCCGGCACCGGCGCCGGAGTCGGCGTCGTCGTGGCGGCTGGAGCCGGTGTCGTCGTGGCGGCTGGCGCCGGTGTCGTCGTGGGAGGTGGCTGCGGCTGCCCGTTCACGACCGCTGGAGACACCCAGAGCGCCGCGCCGAGCAAAGCGGAGATCGCGCCGCGCCGCGGGTCGCGGCGGACATCGTGCTCGGGATCGCAAGAGAGATGGATGATGGGATTCACGGTGCGCCGATCTCGTGGTGTGGTGGAGCGGCAGCAGCGCAAGCAACAGGGTTGTCGTCAGGGCAAAAGGGAGCCCGACGAGCACGCTTGACGTGGCTCGCTCATCGATTGAAATGCTCGCGGCGCTCGCGCTCAGGCGCGCTCGCCCGCGTCTGTCAACGCTCACACCGACACGAAGCAAGCGACGGGCCAGCGACGACCAGGGCGGTCGCAGCGCCACGGCCCAGACGTCCTCGGCGCGATGAGAGTGCGAATCTCGACTCAGATGGGCAGATGCAGTCGAGAGCCCGTAAACCTCGGGTTGACACGGTTGACGTTGTCGACACCGGCGGTGGACACGCAACTCCCACGCGGCGCTCGCGCGAGCCGGGGCCCCCACCCTGCCGAGGCGCGTCCGCCGCGGTCGTGGTCGTCGAGCCTCCGGATCACGCGTGCGGGCAGCGCGCTGGCTGGCGCGAGCAGCTGGGCGCGGCGCGGGAGGTCAACGTCTTGCGTTGCCATGGCCTTCGCGGTAAGGGGGGCGGCAATGAGTGGTCCCGAACTCGGCCGCCTCATCGACGAGGTCGATCGCACGGTGGACGTCCAGTTCGCCGCAGCCGGCGATCTCGATGAGCTGAACCGCCTGTATGCCAGCCTGCTCGGGCGCCGCGGGTCGCTCAATGCGCTGATGAAGCAGCTGCCCGGCGCGGCGCCCGAGGAGCGCAAGGCGCTCGGCCAGCGCCTCAACGCCGTCAAGGGCCGCGTGGAGCGCGCCCGCGAGGAGGCGACGGCGAGGATCAAGCGCGCCGCGCGCGATCGCGAGCTCTCCGCGCCGCCCCTCGATATCACCCTCCCCGGCCGCTGGCGCGCGCCCGGGCGGTCGCACCCGATCATGCGGACCCTCGACGAGATCGTCGATATCTTCGTCGGGCTCGGGTTCGACGTGGCCGAAGGGCCGCAGATCGAGCTCGCGCGCTACAACTTCGATCTCCTCGGGTTCCCGGCGGATCACCCGGCCATGGACATGCACGACACGTTCTACATGGCCGGCGATCCTGGCCAGAACGTGCTCCTGCGCACGCACACGAGCCCGGTCCAGGTGCGCGAGATGCTCTCCCACCCTCCGCCGGTGATGATCGTCGCGCCCGGCGTCGTGTATCGCCGCGACGACGACGCGAGCCACAGCCCCATGTTCGTGCAGATCGAGGGGCTCGTCGTCGACCGCGACGTGTCTTTCGCCGATCTGAAGGGCCTGCTCGAGGTCTACAGCCGCCGGATGTTCGGCGAGGCCACGAGGACGCGCTTCCGGCCGAGCTACTTCCCCTTCACCGAGCCCAGCGCGGAGCTCGACGTGTCTTGCCTCGTCTGTTTCGGCGAGAACCGCGCCTGCCCGCAGTGCAAGGGGACGGGCTGGCTGGAGGTGCTCGGGTGCGGCATGGTCCACCCGACGGTGCTCCGGAACGTCGGGATCGACCCGGAGGAATACACGGGGCTGGCGTTCGGCATCGGCGTGGATCGCACGGCCAACATGAAGTTCGCCGTCGACGATATCCGCGCCTTCTACGAGAACGACGTCCGCTTCCTCGGAAGCCTCTAGGCCGCTGCCCCTCGCCCGCAGCCCCGATTCCCCATGTTGATATCCTACAAGTGGCTTCAAGAGATCCTCGGCGCCGATCCCGGCGTCGACGCGGTGACGTCGGCGCTCGGCCGCGGCGGGCTCGAGGTCGACCGCGTGACGCACGTCGGCGCCTCGCTGCGCTCGGTGGTCCTCGCGAGCGTCGTCGCGACGCGGCCGCACCCGGCGGGCAAGAAGGGCCTCACGGTGGTCCGTGTGGACGCGGGCGGTGCGGGCGGAGAAGGCGTTGAGGTCGCGTGCGGCGCGCCGGTCATCCCGGCGGCGCCGGCGCTCGTCTGTTATGCGCCCGTGGGGGCGCAGGTGCTCGACCGCAGCGGCGCGCTCGTGACGTTGACCGAGAAGGCGGTCGCGGGCTTCACGTCGCCCGGCATGCTCTGCGCCGAGGACGAGCTCGGGCTCGGATCGAGCCATGAGGGTCTGTTGACCGTGGAGGGCGGGCGGCCTGGGCAATCGCTGCTCGACTGGGAGCCTCGGCTCGAGGACTGGATCATCGAGCTGAGCGTCACCCCGAACCGGCCTGACGCGCTGGGGCACCTGGGTGTGGCGCGGGACGTGGCCGCGGTGCTCGGCCTGCCGTTCCGGCCGCCCGCCGTCGCCGCGCCGCGGGCGAGCGGCGCCGCGGCGCCCGCGGCCGTGCTAGCGCCTGCGGCCGTCGAAGTGCGCGACGGGGATCGCTGCCCCCGGTACGACGGCCAGGTGATCGAGGGGGTCGGCGTGCGCCCCTCGCCGCTCTGGGCGCGGGTGCGCCTCGGCCGCCTGGGCGTGCGGCCGATCACCAACATCGTCGACGCGACAAACCTCGTGATGCTCGAGCGGGGGCAGCCGCTCCACGCCTTCGATCTCGACACGCTGCGGCTGCCGATCGAGATCCGGAGGGCCCAGCCGGGCGAGGCGTTCGTCGCGCTCGACGGGCAGAAGCTGACGTTGGACGAGGACGACCTTGTCATCGCCGACGCGGACCGCGTGGTGGCCCTGGCGGGCGTGATCGGGGGCGCGGACAGCGGCGTCACCGCGACGACGCGGCGGGTGTTCCTGGAGTCGGCGTACTTCGAGCCGCGCGGTATCCGCAGGTCGGCGCGCCGGTACGGCTTCCACACCGAGGCGTCGCACCGCTTCGAGCGGGAGGTCGACATCTCGGGCGTCCCCCTGTCGCGCGACCGCGGGAGCGCGCTCATCTGCGAGCTCGCGGGCGGCGAGGCGGCGGGCGAGCCGATCGACGCGTACGTCGCGCCGCGCGCGCCGCGCCGCCTGACGCTGCGGCTCTCGCGGTACCAGCGGATCATCGGGGCCGAGGCCCCGGCGCGGGCGCGCGAGATCCTGGAGACGCTGGGGATCTCGGTGCTGGAGCAGAAGGCGGACCGGCTCCTCGTGGAGGTGCCGGAGCACCGGCCCGACATCGCGGAGGAGATCGACCTCATCGAGGAGGTCGCGCGCGTCGCCGGCTACGACCAGATCCCGAGCCGGCTCCCGCGCGTGGGCGCGGCGCCCGCGGGCGCCCGCGGCGACTACCGGCTGCGGCGCAAGGTGCGGCAGATCTGCACGGGGATCGGGCTGCACGAGGCGGTGACGTACTCGTTCCTGTCGCCCCAGGAGCTGAAGGCGGCGCGCTACGACGACGCGTCGCTCCTGCGGCTGCTCAACCCGCTCTCCGAGGAGAAATCGGTGATGCGGCCGTCGCTCGTCCCGGGGCTGCTCACGGTGGTGCAGCGCTCCCAGCGGTACAACGTGCCGCGGGTGCGGCTGTTCGAGGTGAGCCAGGTGTTCCTGCCGCACCAGGGCGAAGCGAGCGGCGCGAGCCCTCTGCCGCGGATCGAGCGGCCGCCGGTGAACGAGCCGACGCGGCTCACGATCTTCCTGGCGGGGCCGCGCGACAGCTATCTGACGCGGCCCGAGGACGTCGATTTCTACGACGGCAAGGGCGTGGTCGAGGCGGTGCTGGCGGAGCTCGCGGGCAGCGTGACGCCGGCGTTCGACCTCTCGGGCGAGGCGCCGCCGTGGGCGCACCCGAAGAAGGGCGCCCGCGTCCTGCTCGACGGCCGCGAGGTCGGGTACGTGGCGGAGCTCCACCCGGACGTGCGCGAAGCGCTGGAGATCACGAGCGGGGCCGTCGTGGCGGAGCTGGATCTCGCGACGGTGGCCGCGGCGTACAAGGCGCCGGTGGCCGCGAAGCCGAGCCGCTTCCCGGCGATGCGGCACGACGTGGCGCTGCTCTTGCCGCTCGACGTGCCGGCGGGCGATGTGCTCGAGGTGCTGCGGACGACCGCGGGGGAGCGCTGCGAGAAGGTCGAGATGTTCGACAGGTACCGTGGCGAAGAGCTCCCGCCGGGGACCCACTCGCTCGGGTTCGCGCTGTGGTTCCGGTCGGCCGAGCGGACCTTGACGGACGACGAGGTCGACAAGTGGACGAAGGCCGCGGTGGACGCGGCGAAGGCGCGGTTCGGGGCGCAGCAGCGCTGAGGGCGCCAGGGGGCTGCCCTCCTGGCGCGCCGCCGCGAGCGCCCCGCGAGCGGCCTGTTCCGCCATCATCACGCGTTCGTATACCTCCCATTCCTCTGGGGTGAACGTGGCCGTGCGCGTCACCTCGAGCGCGTCGCGGAACTGCGCCTCCGAGCGCGCCGGCGGGACGGACGGCAGGAGATGGCGGCATATGGCACCGCCGATATCGGCATAGCTCTATGGCGTGTGGGAAGCGGGCCGAGCGATGTCTTCGCGGTCGGCTCTGAGGCACGTTCTTGCGCTACGACGGTAGCTCCTGGCTAAAGTTCAATTCGGCAACGGAATCCGCCCTCAGGGCACCCGCGACGTGACGAGTCCCGCCGCCCACGTCCCGCGGCGCCCCTCCCGTGGCGCACCCGCTACTTCAACGTTTCCTTGAACGTCCCTGCCGTCCGCTCGATCAGCGCCTCCCACGCGCGCTCGCTCTGCACCGCCACCTCGGCCGCTTCCCTCGCGTTCCGCTCCTCCTCGGTGGCCTTTACCTGAGCGAGGCGCACCTCGGACTCGGACCGCTGCGCGGTGTCCCGCGCCGTCCGCGCCACGACTGCCGCCACGCGGGCCGCCCCGTCCTCGGTCTCCGTGCGCTTTCGGGCCTCCTCCGCCTCGCCCTGCATCTCCCGCTTGCACCGCGACCTCCCCGCGGCCGCCAAAACCGGGCAGTGTCCGGAAGAGCCCTGATCGAGCCCGTGATTCCGCACATGTGCGACCGAATTTCGACCACCATCGCACTCCGAGTGTCCCAGGTAACCCAGGCATTCTTCGCGCCGGCGCTTCACAGAAGGACCTCCGCAGGTGTAGTCTAGGCAACGACATCTGCTCGCCGCGCCCGAGGGCCCGGTGCGAAAGCGCGCTCGAAGTTCGGTGGCGCCCCGAGGAGAGGCACTTGGCTGTCGTCGTGACGACCCGCAAACGAATTATTCAGATCGGCCTCTCCTGCCTGAAGCGCCTCGCGTCCATCGCGCTGATGGCCCTGTACGCTCCGCCTGCAGGAGCCCAGGCGGCGCCGCCAACGGCAGAGTCGTCGTCGCCATCGCCGCTGGCTCGAGTGCCCGGGAGGGCGGAGTCGCCCCCCTCGACCGCGCCGCCCTCATCGCCCTCGCCGTTGCCGCCGACTCCAGCAGCAGCGTCGTCATCGACGCTGCCATGGCACCGGGGAGTCCCCGAGGACCGCAAACGGAAGGCTCAGGCGCTGTTCGACGAGGCGCGGCAGCTGCACCGGCGCATGATGCTCGCGGAGGCGCGGGCCAAATACGAACAGGCGCTGGCGGTCTGGGAGCATCCCGAACTCCGGCTCTACCTGGGACGGGCGCTCGCGAGCATCGGTCTGCCGCTGCTGGCCTACGACAACCTGCGCATGTCGCTGCAATGGGGGCCCGGGTTGCTCGATCCCGACGCGGAGCAGGAGGCGCGCACGACGATGCGCGCGCTCGTGGAGCAGGAGCTCGCCGCCATCGAGATCCGCTGTGACGAGCCGGGCGCCGCCGTGCTTCTCGACGGCAAGCCTTGGTTCGTCGGCCCCGGCACCCGGCGGCGGATGGTGATGCAAGGAGAGCACGTCGTCACGGCGAGGAAGATTGGCTACTTCACGGTCGTCAAGCCCATCGTCGTGCTCGCTGGCAAGGAGGCATCGGGGCAGCTCGCGTTGAGCGTCGACACCGTGGTCACCACCCAGAGGTGGCCCGTATGGATCCCCTGGGCCACGTTTGGCGCGGGCATCGCGCTGGGCGCCGTCGGCGCGGGGCTGGAGTGGGATGCCCGGACGGATCACGCTGCGACGACCGATCGCCTCAACCGCGAGTGCAATCCGCCGTGCAAGCCTTTGCGCGACGACGAGTACGACGCCAGCGTCATTGAGGAACGATTCGCGATCGGCGCGCTCATCGCGGGCGGAGCGACCGCGATGACGGGAACGGTCCTCGTCTTCATGAACAGACCGATGTCCTACCGCACCGAGGATCGCGGCGGCGTGAAGCTCGAGGTCCACCCCGCCGTGTCGTTCGACGCGGCGATCCTGTCCGCCCGGCTCGTGTTCTGAGCCACCGGCTTCCCCGGCGATCTACTGCCGACCGCAAAGAGAGGACGCCGCTCCAGTCAGCGCGGGGGCAACGCGTTCCCAGGATCATGAGGTGTCATCCATGGCGTCGAACCATTGCTGTCCTGCGCAAGAGATGGGTGTGAACCGTCCGAAGATTGCGCTGGAGCGCCCCCATCGCCCTGCGCCGCTCCGCGCCGGCGCTGAGCGCTCCAGCGTGGCCCTGAATCACTTCGCGCCGCCGACACGCGCCCCAGATCGCGGGGTGGGTCGCCCTCTGGAGCCCTAATCATCGGAGACCCAAAGGCCCCGCCCTGACCCGCCCCAGGGCTTCCGGCTTGGTCCTGGCGTTCGGTGAAGAACGTCCCCGAGCTCGCGTGGCCGGGTGTATGATTGCGCCGCACATGACGTGCGGCGCGATGCGCGCCGGGCGAGCTGCACGGCCGTCGGGCGAGAGAAAGCGAGTGGAGAATGCAAAGGCGGGACGTGGATCTCAACCCGATGGGCTCGGGCGGATGGCAAGGCGGAGGAGCGATTCGTCATGCAGTGGCGGTGGTGTTCGTGATGGTGTTGATCGCCATCACGGGTGCGTGCCTCCGGGGCGCGGTCGAGTGCGACAACGGCGATGGGTTTTGTCCCATCGGCCTCTACTGCGCCCGTCAGGAAGACGGGAGCCACCTTTGTAACATGTGCGGCGATGGCGTCGTTGATGAAGCGGACGGCGAGATTTGCGATTGCGGTGCAGGTGACGTCAAGCCCACCGCGGCGATGTGCAATGGGATGCAGAATGCTACGCTAGGTGGGCGCTGCCGAAGCGACTGCAAGTTGTTAGGTTGCGGCGACGGAGAAAAGTCAGCGGATGAAAAATGTGACACCGCCTTGCCGGTGATCACGTCATGCGTGGAGCTTCGCTACGACTTCGGTCGACCTGGATGCACAAGCGCCTGCGATGAACTATCCACAGATTCGTGTGGAGACTGGAACTGGCGTCGCCACAAAACCAGCACGGATTTCTCTTTGATTAATCTGTGGGGTAGCGGGCCGTACGATATATTTGCTGTCGGCGAGGAAGGCGCCATCCTGCACTACGACGGCCAGGGCTGGAACCAGATGGATTCGAAGACGTCGGCACGGCTCAGTGGCGTGTGGGGCAGCGGACCGCGCAATGTCTTTTCTGTCGGCGAGGAAGGCACCATCCTGCACTATGACGGCCAGAGCTGGAACCAGATGGATTCGAAGACGTCGGCACGGCTCAGTGGCGTGTGGGGCAGCGGACCGCACGATGTTTTTGCTGTCGGCGAGGAAGGCACCATCCTGCACTACGACGGCCAGGGCTGGAACACGATGGATTCAAGAACATCGGCATTGCTCTATGGCGTGTGGGGCAGCGGGTCACACGATGCCTTTGCTATCGGTGACGGAGGCACCATCCTGCACTACGACGGCCAGGGCTGGAACACGATGGATTCAAAAACATCGACATTTCTCTATGGCGTGTGGGGCAGCGGGCCGCACGATGTCTTCACTTTCGGTTTCGGAGGCACCCTTCTGCACTACGATGGCCAGAGCTGGAACACAATAGCATCACAAGCATCGGAATCGCTCTACGGCGCATGGGGCAGCGGGCCGCACGACGCCTTTGCCATCGGCGACGGAGGCACCATCCTGCACTACGACGGCCAGAGCTGGAACATGATAGCGTCACAAGCGCCGGAATCGCTCTATGGCGTATGGGGAAGCGGACCAAACGATATCTTTGCCGTCGGCTACAGAGGCACCATCCTGCACTACGACGGCCAGAGTTGGAGCACAATGGCATCGCCCACGTCGAACAGGCTCCGTGGCGTATGGGGAAGCGGACCACACGATGTCGTTGCCATCGGTGACGAAAGCACCATCCTGCACTACGACGGCCGAGGCTGGGACACGATGACATCGCCCACGTCGAGCGGGCTCTATGGCGTATGGGGGAACGGGCCGCACGATGTCTTTGCTGTCGGCTACAGGGGCACCATCCTGCACTACAACGGCCAGAGCTGGAACACGATGGCATCGCCCACGCCGAACGGCCTCTATGGCGTATGGGGAAACGGGCTGCGCGATGCGTTTGCTGTCGGCAACAGAGGCACCATCCTGCACTACGACGGCCAGAGCTGGAACACGATGACATCACCCACGTCGAACGGGCTCTATGGCGTATGGGGGAACGGGCCGGACGATGTCTTTGCTGTCGGCGAAGTAGGCACCATCCTGCACTACGACGGCCAGAGCTGGAGCACGATGGCATCGCCCACGTCGAACGGGCTCTATGGCGTACGGGGAATCGGACAGCACGACGTCTTTGCTGTCGGCGAAGGAGGCACCATCCTGCACTATGACGGCCAGCGCTGGAACACGATGGCATCGCAAGTGTCGGAATCGCTCTCTGGCGTGTGGGGAAGCGAGCCGCACGATGTCTTTGCTGTCGGCAACAGAGGCACCCTCCTGCACTACGACGGAATATCCTGGATGCAATTCAACTCGAGAACAGACTTGCTGCTCAATGGCATATGGGGCACAGGTAGATATTCCTTCGTCGTCGGTGCCGGAGGCGCCATTTACCGTCACACCGGGCCGCCACTGAAACAGTAAGGGCGCGGCACCCCTGATCCGGCGCAGCCACAAGCCCACCCCCGGCGCGCCGCCCGAAGCGAGCGCCCGTCACTTCAACGTCTCGCCGATCTTCCCCACGGCCCGCTCGATGAGCTGCTCCTGCTCCTCCTTGCTCCGCAGCACCGCCTCGGCCGCCGCCTTGGCCTTCTGCTCCTCCTCGGTGGCCTTTGCCTCGGCCGTTCGCGCCTCGGCCTCCGCCTTCTGCGCCTCATCCCGCGCCATCCGCGCCTGGTTGGCCGCGACGCGGGCCCGCTCGGCTTCGGCCTCTGCCCGATCCCGGGCCTCCTCGGCATCGTGCTGCAGCCGCTCGGCCCGTCGCCGCTGCGCCTCGCTCTCCTGCCGCGCTGCCTCGCTGTCCTGCCGCACCCGCTCCGCCGCGCTCCGCTGCGCCTCCTCGCGCGCGAGCGCCTTCTTCAGCGTGTCCTCCGTGGTCCGGATCTCGTCGAGCTGCGCCCATCTCACCTGGTTCAGGCGAGTCAGCTTCACGATCCCCGCCCCCGCCGCGACGACGAGGAGCGACAGCGCCGCGATGACCCCGGAGACGAGACGGCGCCTCCCGCGTTGCTGCTGATCGGCGAACCCGAGCACCTCGTCCAGATAGAGCTGCTCCCGCTCCGGCAGCTCACCACGGTAACGCTCGCGAAAGCCGCGGGCCTCCTCGGCGACCTTGCCGCGCCAGAGCGTGTCCGCGGCGCGGCCGCTCGCATCCCAGAGCCTCGCCGCCGCGCGCAGCCGATCCAGGAACGCGGCGTCCTCCTGGTTCTCGTCGAGCCACCGCTTGAGCGTCGGCCAGCGCTCGATGAGCGACTCGTGCACGATCTCCACCGTGCTGCCAGCGCGGTCGCTCCCCGTCTCGATCGCCAGGAGCCGCCCGTCGGCGAGCAGCTCCACCACCCGCTCGATCTCGCCTCGATCCCCGGGCAGCTCGCACAGCTCACCCAGGCTCGCCACGGCCCGCGTCCGCTCCGGCGTCACCAGGCGCTCCAGGACCACCCGCGCGAGCTTCGCCCGGCGCTCGCTCATCCCCGCCAGCACCGTGTCCGCGTGGCTCGCGAGCGCGCCCGCCACACCCCCGAGCGCCTCGTAGCTCTCCCGCGTGAGCAACCGGCGCCCCCGATCGCGCATCTCCCACAGCCGCGCCGCGGTGAACTGGAGCAGCGGCAGCGCGCCGCGCGTCGTCGCCAGCGCGTCGAGAAAGCCCTCGATCATCGCGGGATCCTCGACCTCGTACCGCGCCGCCTCGATCGGCTTCATCAGCGCCTCGCGCAGCCCCTCGCGCCCCATCGGCCGGAGGAACACGAGGCCGCGGATCATCGCGGCCATGAACTGCTCGTGCTCGGCCATCCGCTCCAGGAAGTCCGAGCGCACCGCCAGGACCACCCGGAGCGGCGAGGAAGCGTCGTCGGCGACCCCCGTGAGGCACGCGAGGAACGCCTCGCGCTCGCTGGCCGCTGTGCCGAGCGTGAAGAGCTCCTCGAACTGATCCACGAACAGCAAGAGGCGTCGCTGCGCGCCGCCCGACCACGCGCGCAGCGACGCGCCGAAGAGGCCGGGCTCGACGCGCAGCCGCTCGACCAGGGGGGCCGCGCCCGTCGCCGCGCCGCTCGGCGGGCTGGACGCCAGCCGGGGTGCACACAGCGTCGCGGCGGCGTGGCTGAACAGATCCGCGAGCGCCACCATGGGCTCACGCCCGGGCCGCACGACGAGCGCCTCCCAGCCCTCGCCAGAGCGCTTCAGCGCCGGGATCACCCCCGCCCTCACGAGCGACGACTTCCCCACGCCCGACGCCCCCGCGAGCGCGAGCAGCGGCTGGCTCCGGAGGCGCGCCACGACGCCCGCGAGGTCCTGCGCGCGGCCGAAGAAGCGGTCGGCGTCGGCCTCCTGGAACGACGACAGGCCGGCGAACGGGCTGTCGTCGCTGCCGAGGAGGATCTCCCGGCGCCCGGGCAGGAGGGGCAAGAGCTCGGCCAAGAGCTCCTGCGCGGACGCGAACCGCTCGGATTTCCGCTTGCAGAGGCACCTGTCGATGATCGCGCCGAGCGCGCCGAGCTCCGGGTGGCGCGCGCTGACCTGGGGCATCTGCTCATCGAGGAGCGCCACGCTGAAGAGCGTCGCCTGGCTGACCGGCGCGAGCGGGTGCTCGCCGAGCACGAGCTCATGGAGCATGATGCCGACCGCCCAGATATCGCTGGACTGGTCGATGTCCTTTCCCCTCCACTGCTCGGGGGACATATAAGGCATCGTGCCGATGACCGCTCCCTCGCCGGTCAGGCGCGTCGTCTCGGTGCCAGAGCGCTCCACCGCGAGGGCGAGGCTCCCCTCGTCCTCGCGCAGCTTGGCAATGCCGAAATCGACCACCTTGATCGCCCCCGACGCCTCCAGCATGATGTTCTCGGGCTTGAGGTCGCGATGAATGATGCCGGAAGCGTGCGCGCGACAGAGCGCGCGCACCACGGGAACCATCATGTCGACGGCCAGGCTGGGCGGCAGGGGCGCCGTCGACATGTCCTCGCTGGCGTCAGCAGACCTGCGCTGGCTCATCCAGGCGCGGAGGCTCTGCCCCTCGATGAACTCGAGCACCATGTACGGATATCCATTGTGCTCGTTCACCTCGTGGATCGTCACGATGTGCTCGTGGTTGCAGCGCGCGGTGGCCTGCGCTTCGATCAAGAAGCGCTGTAGACCGCTGCGGCTCAGCCTCGTGAGGAGCTTGATCGCGACGAGGCGAGCGAGCCGGGTGTCGCGCGCCAGGAAGACGGTGCCCATGCCGCCCCGCCCGAGCTCGCGCAGGAGCTCGTAGTGGCCGATGCGGGTGCCTGCCAACGGCGGCTCGCTCCGGGAGATCGACAAGGACGGCGGAGCGCTCGCGTCGGTCACCGCCTCGCGCTTCACCCCATGAACGCCCGCTGGATCGAGGCCCCCGACCGCCGGGAGCGCCGAGCCGATAAGCACCGTGCTGGCGTAGGCCTCATCCACGAGGCCTTCTGTGCTCATGCCAGAGCGCCCTTCATGATCGAGCGGAGCCGCGTCGGACGATCGAGGGACGGCGTCCTGGGTGATCAGCTCAGTGGCCACCTTCTCGTCTCCCTGCAAAAAGACACCGCCATGAAACCGAACGCCTCCGCAACAGCTGGAGCGATGACAAGAGCATAGGCGCCCAGCGCAGCCGTGTATACACAGACCCATCACAAGAGCGCTTCACAGAGGACATGCGCGGGCCTATCTTCAGGCGCGGAGCTTGCACGTCCGTCCGGCGAGCCGGGCGACCGCTCGATGAAGCATGTCGGGCGAGCCGGAGGAGTGCGATTGGCTTTCATGACGACGACCCGTAAACGACCAGCTCACGTCGCCCTTCCGTTTGCGAAGCTCCTCCTGCCCGTGCCCCTCATCGCCCTGTGCGCCGCGCCTGCTCGAGCCGAGGCGCCGTCGAGCGAGATGCTGCCGCCGTCATCGTCGTCATCGTCGCCCCCTCCAGCGTCGCCGGCGACAGCGGAGTCGCCGGCGCCCCCGCCGCCATGGCACCAGGGGATCTCCGAGGATCGAAAGCAGATGGCCCTGGCGCTCTTCAAGGAGGCGCGGATCTTCCACCGGCGCATGATGTTCGCCGAGGCGCGGGCGAAGTACGAAGAGGCGCTGATTTCGTGGGAGCACCCCGAGCTCCGGCTCTACCTCGCGCGGGTGTTGAGGAGCATCGGCCTGCCGGTCCTGGCCTATGACAACCTGCGCCTCGCACTGCGATGGGGGCCCGGCTCGCTCGACGCCGACAAGGAGCAAGAGGCGCGCGCGGTGCTGCGAGCGCTCGTGGCGCAGGAGCTCGCCGCCATCGAGATCCGCTGCGATGAGCCGGGCGCCACCGTGCTGATGGACGGCAAGCCGTGGTTCGTCGGCCCCAGCACACAGCGCCAGATGGTCACGCCGGGAGAACACGTCATCACGGCGAGAAAGGACGGCTACTTCACGGTCGCCAAGCCCGTGGTCATGCTCGCCGGCAAAGAGGCCTCAGGCCAGCTCGTCGTGCGCCCCGAGACCACCGTCACCACGCCGCGGTGGCCCGCCTGGCTCCCCTGGGCCACGGTCGCAGCCGGCGTGGCCGTCGCCGCCACGGGCAGCGTATTGATGTGGGACGCCGAGAGCAGGAATGCCAGAGACCACCTGCGCAACCAGCTCGATTGCGGTTCATCGTGCGAGCCGTCCGACGACTACCGCTACGACGCCAGCGTCAACGAGGGGTGGCTGGCCACCGGCACCCTGCTCGTCGGCGGAGCGACGGCGCTCACGGGCGCGGTCATGCTCTTCATGAACGGGCCTCAGTCGTACCGTAACGAGGAGCGAGGCGACGTGAAGATCGAGATCCGGCCCGCTGCGTCGCCCGGTGCTGCGATGGTGACGGTCCGCTTCGTGCTCTGATGCGGTAGAGCCAGGTGCCGCTCCAGGTGAGCCTCGATATCCTGACGCTGGTGGCCGGCTGCGTCAGGGCGCCGGACGCCCCGCAGCCGCCGGCGCGACGCGCCGCTCGATCCCGAGGAACAGCAGGGGCAGCGCGGCCGTGAACGCGATGGACAGCCCCGCGACGACCGACATGCCCTCGAGACGGTGGTCCGGCAGCTCGTGGAGCATCCTGGCCGCCGCGAACGCCGCGATCGCCGACGACATGTGCTGCACCGCCGACTGCATCGAGGTGAAGCGCGCCCGCTCGGCGGGGCGCGGCACCTTCGAGGTCAGCGTGTTGTGAGAGACGTTGCGGAACGTCATGCCCAGCATGAAGACGATGAAGATGGCGAGCACCGGCAGCCCCGGCACGTACGAGACGAACCCTGCGTAAAGGACGCTCACGAGCACCACCGCCCCCACCGAGCCCGTCTGGAACGCGCCGAGGCGATCGACGAGCGGCCCCACGGCCCGCATCGCGAAGAAGCTCACCAGGCCGCCCACGAAGTAGAGCAGCCCGAGCCGCCCGCGCGGATACCCGAGGTTGTACTGCACGTAGGCGGAGATGTTGGGGATCACCAGGAACGACGCCATCGTGAGGATCGACGTCGTCGCATACGAGAGCAGCACGATCGGCCGGCCGAGGAGCGCGCCGAGCTCGCCGAGCGCGCTGCCCGACCGGGGCGCGCCCGAGAGGTGTTCCCGCATCGAGGGCAGGAGGAAGATCGCGAGCCCGGCGACGAGCAGCCCGAGCGCCGCGACCGCGAAGAACGGCAGCGGAAAGCCGCCGCGGCGCGCGAGCTCCAGCCCGGCGGGGACGCCGAGCACCGAGGCGACCGAGAACGAGCCCATCACCACGCCCATCGCCTTGCCGCGCCGCTCGGGCGGGATGACGTCGGCGACGATGGAGAACGCGACGGAGGTCGCGGGCCCGCCGAACGCCCCCGCGAGCACGCGCGCCGCCATGAGGCTCGGCAGCCCCGTCGCGAAGCCCCCGGCCGCCGTGCCGGCGACGAGGCCGAGCATCGCCACGGCGAGCGCGCTGCGCCTGTCGAACCGGTCGAGGAAGAACGCGCCGGCGAGGCCCGAGACCGCGGCAGCCGCCGTGTAGCTGCCGCCGATGAAGCCGATGCTCGACATCGGGATGCCGAGCGCGACCGCGAAGTCGGGCCCTAGCGGCATCACCATCACGAAGTCGAGGATGTTGATGAACTGGACCGCAGCGACAAGGAAGATGATGCTCGATTCGGAGCGTCGACTGGACACGAGGGTCGACTCTAGTCGACTCTCGGCGCGCTCGCCCCGGCTCGACACGAAAAAGCGCCGCGCCCGCGCGCACATGCCCCGACGCGCGCCCCCGCACCCGCTCTCTCCCCTGCCCGCGCGGCGCCTCGCCCGTTGCTCCCGGCGCAACACCACGTTGCGCCCTCGCAACGTTGTCCCTCCACGAGGCCCACCTTACGATGAGACGATGACCGCCATGGATCGCCGCACAGCCCTCGGCGCCCTCGCCGCAACGCCCGTCGTCGCCGCGTGCTCCCGCTCCGAGCCCTCGCCCGATCGCACCGACGGAGCCGCGCTCGCCGCGGAGGACGTCGTCCGCGACGTCGCGCCGCTCGGGTTCCCCTGGGAGACGCTCGACCCCTTCCTGTTCTGCGTCCACCACGACGACGCCTACCCGGCCGGCAACGAGCGCATGGGGCCGGCCGCCTCGCTCGCGGGACGCGCCATCGGGCGCGACTTCGCGGGCAAGGACGGCTGGCGCATGTACCACGGCGACGTGGTCCCCGGCTTCCCGCAGCACCCGCACCGCGGCTTCGAGACCGTGACGGTCGTGCGGCGCGGGCTCGTCGATCACGCGGACTCGCTCGGCGCGGCCGCGCGCTACGGCCGCGGCGACGTCCAGTGGCTCACGGCGGGGAGCGGCATCGTCCACGCGGAGATGTTCCCGCTCGTCGAGCGGGACGGGCCCAACCCGCTCGAGCTCTTCCAGATCTGGCTCAACCTGCCGCGCGCCGACAAGCTCGCGGACCCGCACTTCGTGATGATGTGGGGCGACACGATCCCGAAGCAGATCGCGCGCGACGCCGCGGGCAGGACGACCGAGATCACCATCGTCGCCGGCCGCCTCGGCGAGCTGCGCCCGCCGGCCCCGCCGCCGAGGTCGTGGGCGGCGCGCGCGGCGTCCGACGTGGCGATCTGGACGATCAAGATGGCCCCGGGCGCGCGCTTCGCGCTGCCGGCCGCCGCCCCCGGCACGAGCCGCGCGCTCTACTTCTTCCGCGGCGCCGAGCTGCGCGTCGGCGCCCGCCGCGTCCCCGCGGGCCACAGGATCACGCTCCGCGACGCGGCCGCCGCGCCCCTCGAGAACGGCCCCGACGAGGCCGAGCTCCTGCTCCTCCAGGGCCGGCCCATCGGAGAGCCCGTCGCGCAGCACGGCCCCTTCGTGATGACCTCGATGGCGGAGGTCCAGCAGGCCTTCCTCGACTACCGGCGGACCGGCTTCGGCGGGTGGCCGTGGCCGAGCGACGGCCCTGTCCACGGGCGCACGAACGACCGCTTCGCGCGCTACCCCGACGGCCGCATCGACAAGGCGGGCTGAGCCGATCCCTCACCTCGCGTCGAGCGCGGGCTCGTCGCTCCAGCAGTCGTTCGCGCTCTCCCGGTGCCGCGCGCGGTACTCCGAGGGGCTGACGCCCTCGGAGCGCCGGAACTGCTCGGCGAAGCGCGACGCCGAGTCGTATCCGCAGGCCGTCGCGACCTCCAGCACGCCGTGGCGCCCCGAGCGCAGGAGCGCCTTGGCGAGCTCGAGGCGCTCCTTCCAGAGGAGCGCCCTGAACGAGACCCCCTTCGCGCCGAGCCGGCGGCGCAGCGTCGCGTCGCTCACCCCGAGCGCGCGCGCGACCTCCGGGGCCGCCCACGGGCGCGCCGGATCGCGGCGCACCAGCGCCCGCACCGCGAGCGTCGGATCGAGCGCCAGCGTCGAGGAGGCGGCGCGCGCCTCGTCGAGCTGCTCCCGGTGCTGCAGGAGCAGGGTCAGGATGAGATCCTCCAGCCGGTGCTCGATGAGCAGCGCGTGCGCGCCGGGCAGGAGGAGCGTGTTCACGAGGTGGATCAGCGCCTGGAGCGACGGCATCGCGGAGCGCAGGAGGTGCGGCCGATCCGCCTCGAAGCCGCCGAGCCCCCGCTGGACGCAGAGCGTGGGGTAGCGGCGCTGGAGCCGCTCGTCGACCTCGCTGAGCAGCTCGATCGTGAACGAGCGGTAGGCGCCGCGCTCCGGATCGGGCTCGTTCACGAGCTCGAGCTGGATGCCCTGCGGCACGAGCAGGATCTGCCCCTCGCGGGCGACGAGGCGCGTGTTGCCGTCCGGGCCGTCGAGGAAGATCCGCTTCGCGCCGTCGAGGATGAGCACGACGAGCGGCCGGGAGAGCCGCTGGATCGTGATCCGCTCGCGCGTGCGGGTGAAGACGCCGACCCATCGGGCCAGGCCGGCGCCGCTCGCCGAGGACGTGCGCTCCAGGCGGTTGATGGCTTCCCTGAGCGCGCCCCAGGCCTGGGCTTGATCGGAGGGCTCGAGCAGTCGGGTGAGCTGGGTCTTCATCGTCGCTCCTGATCGGAAGGGCGTATCTCTCCCTCCCCGCGCAGACACGGCGCAGGGCCGGCCTGGGCGGCGCAGCGTAACCGCGCCGGCCCGGGGCCTGAAGCGCCGCTCCACCGGCTCATTTCACGTCGAGCAGGACGACCTCGCCGTCGTCGAAGAGCGGCACGAGCAGGCGATTCCTCCCGCGGTCCCAGCCGAGATCGGCGGGGCTCGGGAGATCCGCGGCGAGCGTGGAGATGCGAGGCGCCGCGTCGCCGGCGGGGTCGACCTCGAAGACGGCGCCCGCGTCCCAGCTCGACACGAGGAGCCGGCCGTCGTCGAGGCGCACGAGGCCGTCCAGCGTGCCGGCCGGCAGGGAGATCTCGCGCCGCCGCTGCCCCGAAGCGTCGAGCGCGTCGACCCGCGCCGCGCCGAGGTAAGCCACCCAGATCTCGTCCTCCGCGCACGCCACGCCGTTCGGGTGCGGCAGCGCGGGATCCGCGACCAGCCTGGAGACCTCCCCGCCCGGGGCGATCGCGACGAGCGCGTCGGTGCCGATCGAGGCGAACGCGCCGTCCTCGATGGCCACGCCGGAATCCGAGACCACGATCGACCCGTCGGGCATGGCCGCGACGTCATTGAGAAGGCCGGCGCCGGCCACCTCGATGTCCTCGACGGGCGCGCCGTCGCTCGCGTCGAAGACGCGGATCGCGTCGATATCGGCCACGTAGAGCCTGCCGCCCGCGATGGCCATACCCTTCGGGGCGCTCAGGGTGACGCCCTCCGACGCGCCGTCGATCCATGTCAGGTCGAGGACCTCGCCGTCCGGCGAGACGCGCGAGATGAACGCGCGGCCGTCCTTCTCGACCGGTGAGCCGACGATGTTCGAGACCAGGTAGACGTCGCGCTCCTCGTCGTGGAGGACGGATTCGGGCGTGCTGAAGCCGCCGACGCGGCGTCGCTCCGGCGCGGCCGGGGCCTCGCTCTCGGCGCACGCCTGGAGGGCGGCAGAGAGGCAGACGAGGACCGCGACGAGGCGTTTTTGTTGGGTTTTCATGGTGAGCTCTCTCGTTGACCAGACCGGCGACGCGCCGGCTGGTGCGCCTACCCTGCGCCCGGTCGCCGCGCGGCGCGCGCCCGCGCCGCTCATTGATACGCCCGAAACGCTCACGCGCCGGTTTGCGCCGCGGCCGGCGAGGACACGGCGGCCCCGCGCACGCCGCGAAGCCACGCCCGGCCACGGCACGCCTCGACCAGGGAAGAACCGATCGTTCAAGGCGTCTCCGTCGTTCCACCCGACCCGGAATCGAAACATTCAAGACAACGAATTACACGTCCACGTCGCTTGCTCGACCCCGTGCGGCGCCGCCATGCATCGTCCGTGCTGAACGACGCGAACTCCCGCTCTCCGCAGATGCGGTGCTGACGCATGAGCACGGGTCCAGCTCGAACGGCGCGTGACGCGAGCGCCGGATCCCAGCGACGCGAACGACGCGAACGACGAACGTGAGGAACGTCTTGGTCAACATGCGCGGCTCCTTGCGGCCACACTGGCGACGCGCGCCAAATCGAAAGCGGACGACAGCGGACGAAAGCGGACGAAGGCGAACGAAGGCGAACGACAACGAACGACAACGGACATCGAGCGCTTGACAAGTGTTGCGCCCCCGACAATCATGCGTTCACTGTGGCCCGGCCGACACGTGGTACCCTGTAATGCAGTGTCTTTCGGATTCAGATAGCGAGACGCCGCTGAACGAGCAGGTGGTGGCGCTTCGCAGGCGCGTCGCCGAGCTGGAGCAGGCGCTGGCCGAGGCGACGCGTCCGGGCTCGACGCTGCGCGAAGTGCGCGAAGAGCGGTCGGCGGCGCTGGAGCAGGGGCTCTTGGCCAGGTTCTTCGCGGCGGAGGCCTCGGGGTACGCCGCGATGCTCGACGCGATCCCGGCGATGGTGTTCTTCAAGGATCGACACCACCGGTACCTCGCCGTCAACAAGGCCTACGCGGAGCACTATCGCCTCTCGGCCGACAGGATCGTCGGGAAGCGCGATGAAGACATATTCGTCGAAGAGGTCGCGCGCAGCTACCACGACAACGACGAGAACATCATGTCGGAGGGGATCCCGCGGCTCAACGTGGAGCTCCAGTGGAAGCTCGAGGACGGGAGCGACGGCTGGACGCTGGAGAACAACGTCCCGTTCCGCGACGCGAGCGGGCGCGTGATCGGGATGGTCGGGGTCGTGGTCGACATGACCGCACGAAAGAGGACGGAAGAGGCGCTGCGGAGCACCGAGGCTGATCTCCTCGCCATCCAATCGCGCCTGCTCGAGACGATAGCCGCGCTCTCGACCCCGGTCCTGCCCATCGAGCACGGCATCATCCTCGTGCCGCTCATCGGCCATCTCGACACAGCACGGGGCAGCCAGCTCATGGAGGCCCTCCTGCAGGGCGTGGAGCGCCACGACGCCGAGCTCGTGATCGTCGATCTCAGCGGCGTCCCGATGATCGACAGCGCCGTCGCGCACCACCTCCTGCGCACGGTGCACGCGGCGCGCCTGCTCGGCGCCGAGTGCGTCCTGGTGGGGATGTCCGCGAGCACCGCCGCAGCGCTCGCGAGCCTCGGCGAGACGCTGGAGGGGCTCGTCCTCCTGAGAGATCTCCGGGCCGGCGTGCGTTACGCGATGGCGCGGCGGAAGGCCATGGCCCGCGTGCATCCGATGGCGCGACCGTAGATGACGAGAGACGTCGAGAAGCATCGAGAGACGTCGAGAAGCATCGAGAGACACCAGGAGACCTGTCCCACTCCCCCGCACACCTTCTTCTAGGCAGCGGGCGGCCTCGCGCCCCCTCGAAGCCCTCACGCCCTAGGTCTCGCTTGACCCTCCGGCGAGGCGCCGGTTACATTCCGTTCAGCCTTTTGACGCTGCATTCCCGGCTGGTGTAGAGCGGGCCGGTTCACCTCTTCACCACCTCTCAGCGAGCTCGCCGCGCCCGGTGTCCCCCGCGCGTCGAGCGGTCAGGCCCGCGATGACGCCGCGTATCCGCCCGTTGCCCCTCGACAAGGTCCAGCCTGCCAATACCGCCCTCCTCGTCATCGACATGCAGCGGGACTTCGTCGAGGAGGGCGCGCCCTGCGAGGCGCGCGGGGCGCTCGAGATCGTGCGGAGAATCAACGCGCTCGTCGCGTGGGCGAGAGGGCGTGGGCTGCCCGTCGTCTTCACGCAGGAGATGCACAGGGCCGATCGGAGCGACTTCGGTATCGAGCTGGAGTTCGAGCCGCTGCACTGCCTCGAGGGATCCCGCGGCGCCGAGATGGTCGATGGGCTGTTGATCGAGCCGCAGGATCATCGGATCTTCACAAAGCGCCGCTACGATTGTTTTCTGGGCACCGATCTCGACGTGCTGCTCCGGTGCAAGCGGGTGGACAACCTCATTTGCTGCGGCGTGTGCACCAACATCTGCGTGCTCAGCACCGTGCTCACCGCGAGGAACCTGGATTACCGCGTCCTGCTCCCGGTCGACGCCGTGGCCGGAACCTCCGGCGAGCTCCACGACGCCGCGATCCTCTGCATGAGCGACGCGTTCGCCTACGTCACCGAGAGCGCCGCGGTGATGCAGCTCTTCGGCTGACGGATGCCCGCCGACCGAGCGCCGCGAACCCCGTCGCGACAGTGCGAGCGACCGCCGCCTCGCTGGCTCGCGCTCGGCCGCCCCGCTCCCGCGCCGCTCCGCCTCGCGCTCGGCGCGGCGAGCTTCCTCGCCACCCTCGCGGCGTACGCCTGGCTCGCGGGCCGCGACGGGGTGAACGCCGCCCTCGCCCCCACGCTCGCGAGCATCGGGCAGGCGACGGCCGACGCGCTCGGCTCGGCGGAGCTCTGGCTCGACGTCCGCTACAGCTTCCTTCGGGTCACCGCCGGGTTCGCGGCCGCCGCGCTCCTCGCGGTCCCGCTCGGCGTGCTCGCCGGCGCGTTCCGCTCGATCGCCGCGCTGCTCGAGCCGCCGACCGAGTTCCTCCGCTACGTCCCCGTGCCGGCGCTGATCCCGCTCGTCATGATCGCGGCGGGCATCGGCGAGGGCGCGAAGGTCCTCCTCGTCTTCCTGGGAACCTTCTTCCAGCTGCTGCTCATGACCGCGGACGAGGTGCGGCGGGTCCCGGCGGCGCTGCTCCAGGTCAGCCAGAGCCTCGGGGCCACCCGGCCAGAGATCGTCTGGCGGGTGCTGGCCCCGGCCGCCCTCCCCGGGATCTGGAGCGCGCTGCGCATGTGCAACGGCTGGGCGTGGAGCTACGTCGTCGTCGCGGAGCTCGTGGCCGCCACCGAGGGCCTCGGCTTCCGCGTCCTCAGGTTCTATCGCTTCATCCAGACGCCCAGCATCTACGCGTACCTGGCGGTGCTGGGCGCGATCGGCCTGGGGCTCGACTGGGCGTTCGCCGCGGCGCACCGCCGGCTCTTCCGCTGGGCCAGGGGGCGCGACGCATGACGCTCTCCGTGCGCGGCGTCAGCAAGGCGTACGCCGGCCGCCGCGGCGAGACGAGCGCCCTCTGCCCGCTCGACCTCGACGTCGGCGAGGGCGAGTTCGTGAGCCTCGTGGGCCCCTCCGGATGCGGGAAATCGACGCTGCTGCACATCGTCGCGGGGCTCGAGCCGGCGACCGCCGGGACCGTCACGCTCGGCGGCGAGCGCGTCCTCGGCCCCGGCGCCGAGCTGGGCGTCGTGTTCCAGCAACAGACGCTCTTCCCGTGGCTCAGCGTGCGCGAGAACGTCCGCTTCCCGCTGACGCTGGCCCGCCATCGCGGCCGGGCGCGAAAGGACGGCCCCGAGCGCGAGGCGGACCGCGTCGAGCGCCTGCTGCGCCTCGTCGATCTGTGGGACTTCCGCGACAGCGAGCCCGCGGAGCTGAGCGGCGGCATGCAGCAGCGCGCCGCGCTGGCGCGGGCGCTCGCGGCGCAGCCGGAGGTGCTGCTGATGGATGAGCCGTTCGGCGCCCTCGACGCCCAGACGCGTGAGGAGATGCAGGGGCTCCTGCTCCATGTGATCCGACATCACCGGATCACGACGCTGTTCGTCACCCACGACGTGGACGAGGCCCTGATCCTGTCCGATCGTGTCGTGGTCTTCTCCGAGCGCCCCGGCCGCGTCCTGGCCACCATCGACGTGCCGGTGCCCCGGGCGGATCGCTCGCCCGAGCTCAAGCTCGACGAGGCGTTGCTGCGCCTCAAACGGGATATCCTCTCGCTCCTGCGGGGGAAGGCCCGCCCCGAGGAGCAGCGCCGTCGCCTGCTCCTCGGGCTCACGCACACGTCAAGGGGAGAGGACCAATGAACCGAAGGACCGTCGTGCTACAGCTCGGGGCAGCGCTCGTCAGCCTCCTCCTGTCGCCAGGCTGCTCGAAGAAGGAAGAGGCGGCGCGCGAGACGGCCGCTACCGCCGCGCCTGGCGAGAAGGCCGGGGCCGCGGCGAAGCCCGCGCCGGTGAAGCTGACCGTGGGACACGACCTGTGGATCGGCTATGCGGGTGTGTTCATCGCGAACGAGCTCGGGCTGTTCAAGCAGGCTGGCCTCGACGTCGAGCTCAAGCCGTTCTCGAACCCCGGGGACACGCTGCCCGCGCTGGCCTCGGGGACGCTCGATATCGGCCTCACGACCCTGCAGAACCTGGCCGTGCTGAGCGGCAACGGCGACACGGACGTCGTAGCCATCGCGCTCATCGACAGCTCGAACGGCGCGGACGCGGTGGTGGCGAAGGAGGGCGTCGCGTCCATGACCGAGCTCAAGGGCAAGACGGTCGCGCTCACCCTCGGCGAGGTCAATCACATGCTGTTCCTCACCGGCCTGAAGAAGGCCGGGATCGCCCCGGACGACGTGAAGATCACGAGCATGAGCGCCGACGACGCCGGGGCCGCGTTCGTCGCGGGGAAGGTCGACGCCGCGGTCACCTGGGAGCCGTGGATCACCAAGGCGACAAAGGGCGGTGGTCACGTGATCTTCTCGAGCGCCAGCGTCCCCGACACCATCATGGACGCGGTGGCCGTGCGCCGATCGCGGCTCGCCGAGGCCGAGGGCGCCTGCTCGCGGTTCATCGGCGCCATCGATCAGGGGGTGCGCGTCCTGCGCGGCGAGCCCGACAAGGCGATTCCCATCCTCGGAAAGTACTTGAACGCTCCGCCCGAGGACGTGAAGGGCATGCTGGCCGGCGACAAGATCTACGACTTGGCCGACAACAAGCAGCTCTTCGGCACGGCGGAGAAGGCCGGCCCCGTGTACGCCTCGATGAAGGCGGTGGTCGACTTCGCGGTCGAGTCCAAGCTCGTCAAGAAGGCGCCGGCGCCGGAGTCGCTGCTCGAGCCGAGGCTCGTCCGATGAGCCGCGACGAGGAGCTCATGGCGCGGGCGCTGGAGCTCGCGCGCGGGGCGCAGCGCGCGGGCGAGCCGCCGTTCGGCGCCCTGGTGGTCGCCCCCGACGGCGCCGTCGTGGCCGAGGCGACCGACGAGGTGAACGCCCAGCGCGACTTCACGTGGCACGCCGAGGTCGGCGCCGTCCGCCGCGCCTGCGCGGCCACGGGCCCCGACCTGCGGGGGTACACGCTGTACACGACCGTGGAGCCGTGCCCTATGTGCTTCACCGCGGCCTGGCTCGCCCGGGTGAGCCGCATCGTCTTCGGCTGCACGATGCAGGAGGTCACGGCGGCGACCGGGGGCGCCCAGCGCGAGCTGGCCGTCCCGGCGCGGTGGATGAACGAGAGCTCCGGCGCGCCCCTCGATCTCGTCGGCGGCGTCCTCGCCGATCGGTGCCTCGCGCTCTTCAGCCAGCGGTGACGCGCTCGCCGGCGCCGGGGCAGCCGAGCCCGGCAGGCGCGCTCCGTCGGAGACGCCAGCGGGCCGCGGCGCGCCGCGCGAAGCTGGAGTGTTCGCTGGAGTGTTCGGATGAGCACTCGCCCTCCAGGCGCGCTCCGAAGCGCAGTTGACATGCCCCGTCGCCGGCTCATGCGTGGATGCCGCGGCCGCGTCGGTCTCCTTCCATCGACGCGTTGAAGCGCTGGAAACGCGGCCCAATCGGGATGGTCTCAAGGACGACGACGATGGGGAATATATCTTCGGTGAACGGCTTGCAGAGCGAGCGGCGACGGCTATTCCTCAGCTCAAGCCGAACGGCGGTGTTCTGGTGAACGGCTACCCGCCGAGCGAAAGGCACCCCTGATGTCGCTGCAATTGGCTCAATCGAAGCTGGTCGTCGCTCTCTCGGGCCTCGCCGCCGGCGCGCTCTTCGCCCCTCTCATGGGGCGCGCCGTGCGTCCCCTGGCGCTCCTCGTCGTCAAGGGCGGCATCGTCGCGCAACGGGAGCTCGTGGGCATCGTGGAGGGGATCCGCGAGGAGCTGCAGGACATCGTCGCCGAAGCAAAGGCTGAGCTCGGCGATGGTTCCGAGCCGGTCTCGGGCGGCAACGGGCACGATCACGACCATGCCCACGCACACCCGCGGGCAGGCGCGTGAGCCCTGCTGGGGCGAGCCCAGACGCTCCCAACACGAAGCGGGACGCTCGCTTGCGCCTGCGCTCCGTGGTCGGGGGGCGGATGCGGTGGGAGGCGCGGGGCCTGAAGAACAATCCCCGCTATGCCGCCGCCGTCGAGTCCGCGCTTCAGAGAGAAGCGGGCATTGAGGAGGTTCAGGCCAACCCCGTGACGGGGCGCCTGCTCCTGCGCTGTGATCCGGGGCTCACCCCGACCGCTGTCCACGCGAAGCTCCGCGCTGCCGTCTCGTCTCCCCCGCTGGATCAGCAGGCGTATCAACAGTGGCGGGAGCAGCAGGCGGTCGCGCGCGAGGAGCGGCACGAAGGCGAGCATCACGGGCACGAGGACCACGATCACGGCGAACCCGACGTGCAGGTGCGCAACCTCGTCCTCGGCGGCACGGTCCTCCTGGGCCTCGGCGTGAAGAGGATCGCGTTCGGCGCCGGCGCGCTGGCGTCGAATCCGATCATCGGCGGCATCAACATCGCCGCCACGCTGATCTCGGGGTACTCCTTCCTGAAGGGGTGGTGGCGCTCGATCTCCGGCCAGACGGGGATGAACACGGATACGCTCGTCGGGTCGGCGACGATCGCCAGCCTCCTGTTGCGCGAGAACGTCACCGCGCTGACCGTGCTCTGGCTCCTCAACCTGGGCGAGTACTTGCAGGCGCTGACATTGAGGCGCACGGAGCGCGCGATCCGCGATCTTCTCGAGATGCCGGACGAGGAGATCTGGCAAGTCCTCGGTGAGCAGGAGGTGCGCCGCCCCGTGGCGGAGCTCCAGCCAGGAGACCTGATCGCGGTCTACGCGGGCAAGCGCATCCCGATCGACGGCGTCATCGTGGAGGGCCAGGGCACGATCAACGAGGCTCCCATCACCGGCGAGAGCGTCCCCGTGATGAAGGTGAGCGGAGATACCGTCTACGCCGGGACCGTGCTCCTGTCCGGCGGCCTGAGGACTCGTGTGGAACGGGTCGGCAGCGATACGGCCGTCGGGCGCCTCATCCAGCGCGTGGAACAGGCGCGCGAGCTGCAAGCCCCTATCCACACCGTGGGGGAGCGGTTCTCCAGACGGTTCGTTCCTGCCTCGTTCGCCTTGTCGTTCGCGGTCCTCGCCTTGACGGGCGACGCGACCAGGGCGCTGACCATGTTGCTGATCGCATGCCCGTGCGCGGCGGGCCTCGCCACGCCCACCGCGGTGAGCGCGGCGATCGGGAACGGAGCACGTCGCGGTGTGCTCATCAAGGGCGGCACCCACCTCGAGGCCGCGGCAAAGCTGGATGTGATCGTCTTCGACAAGACGGGCACACTGACGCAGGGAATCCCCTCCGTGCAGCGGGTGATCTCGCTCGTGGACGATTACACCGCCGAGCAGGTCCTCTCGCTCGCGGCGACCGGCGAGCTGCATTCCCAGCACCCGCTGGCGCTGGCGGTGGTGGGCCACGCGGCGGAGCGTGAGATCACGGTCCAGCCCCACGACGTCTGTGAGATCCTGGTCGGGCGGGGCATGCGCGCGGACTGGCAGAACAACGTCGTGCTGGTGGGCAATCGCCGGCTCATGCAGCAGTTCGACATCTCGGTGTCTGCCGAGGCCGAGGCCCTTTACGCGGAGCACGCGGCCGAGGGCGAGACCGAGATGTACATCGCCCACCAGGGTCGCCTCATCGGGCTGATCGGCGTGCGCGACAAGATCCGTCCGGACGTGGCGTCTTCGCTGGAGCAGCTCCGCCGGGAGGGCGTGCAGCGGATCGCGATGCTGACCGGGGACATCGAGGAGTCCGCACGTGCGGTCGCCGGCGCGATCGGGCTCACGGAGTGGCGTGCCCAGCTGCTGCCCGAGCAGAAGTACGAGTGGATCCGCAACCTGAAGGCGGCGGGGTTCCGTGTCGCGATGGTGGGTGACGGCATCAATGACGCGCCGGCGCTCGCGCTGGCCGACGTCGGGATCGCCATGGGCACGGCCGGCTCCGATGTCGCCATCGAGGCGGCGGACATCGCGCTGGCGTCCGACAACATCGCCGGCGTCGTCACGACGCTTCGCCTCAGCCGCCAGGCGCTCAACGTCATCCGGCAGAACTACGGCATCGCGCTGGGCGTCAACGCAGGGGGCCTGGTGGTCGGGGCGATGGGCGCGCTCAACCCGTTCATCGCGGCGGTGCTCCACAACCTGAGCACGCTCCTCGTCGTGTTCAACTCGGCGCGCCTCATCGGTTACGAGCCGACGCTCCCGGCCGGCGCGAGCGCGGCCACCGCGCGGCCGGGGCGCGCGTCGCGAAGGGTCGCGAGGCCCGCGCCCGGCCCGCAGGACACCGAGCGCGGCGCCCCGCGCGTGCCTCACGGCGCGCCCGCCACCGCGCGGTCCTGAGCGCCGGACGCGTGGCCGTTCGGGCGCACGCCAGAGATCGGCTGTCGGCACACACTTCCAGCGTCACGGCGTGGTCGTGGGCTGGTCCGTCCGCCGGCGCGTCTCGTGCTCGAAGCCCTGTCCTGACTAGCGTGAGGGGCTGGCCATCCCCGTCTCGCTGCCACCGCCGGCCCCGCCGGCGCCCTCCTGCCCGCTTCCCTCGCCCTCCTCGCACTCATGGCCCTCATGGCAGTTCTCGTCGCCGCAGCCGGCGGCGCTGGCGGCGGCCGCCATGGCGAGGATGGCTGCCAGGACGAGGGGATAACGATGTCGCTCAAGCATGGAGATCTCCTTTCTCGATGATGCGTTCGGGTACCGGAGGCCCTGCAGCGGCGCGCGCCTCTGTTGCATGGAACAAGCGGTAGAGGGTCGGCAGGATCAGGAGCGTGAGGGCCGTCGACGAGATGATGCCACCGATCACGACCGTCGCGAGAGGCCGCTGCACCTCGGAGCCGGTGCCGGTCGCGAGCGCCATCGGGACGAAGCCGAGGGCCGCGACGAGCGCCGTCATGAGCACGGGGCGGAGCCGCGCGATCGAGCCGTGGAAGACGGCATCGTCGAGCGACTCGCCCTGCTGGCGCATGTTCTCGATGAAGGTCACCATCACCAGGCCGTTGAGCACGGCGACGCCCGAGAGGGCGATGAACCCGATCGCCGCGGAGATCGAGACGGGCAGCCCGCGGATCCAGAGCGCGAAGATGCCTCCGGTCAGCGCGAGCGGGACACCGGTGAAGATCAACAAGGCGTTCTTCAGCGTCCCGAAGGACAGGAAGAGCAGCCCGAAGATGAGCCCGAGCGCGACTGGCACGACCAGGGCGAGCCGCTGGCGTGCGGCGATGAGGTTCTCGAACTGCCCGCCCCACGCGGTCCAGTAGCCGGCCGGGAGCTTCACCTCCGCGTCGAGCCGCTGCTGCGCCTCGGCCACGAAGCTCCCGAGATCCCGCCCGCGCACGTTCGCCTGCACCACGACCCGCCGCTTGCCGTTCTCCCGGCTCACCTGGTTGGGCCCCTCCTCGACGGCGATCTTCGCCACCGAGCCGAGCGGAACGAACGCCGCGTGCCGCTCCGGCCGGTCGGTCGCGGACACGGTTCGCGTGGCGGCCTCCGGGCGGTCCGCTTTCGGGAGCGGGACGGGCAGGTTCTGAAGCGCGCGGATGTCACCGCGGATCGCGTCGGGGAGGCGGATGACGAGCTCGAAGCGCTTGTCTCCCTCGAACACCTCGCCTGCGCTGATGCCCCCGACCGCCGCCTCGACCACCGCCTGCACGTCGGCGATGTTGAGCCCGTAGCGGGCGGCGGCGTCCCGGTCGACGTCGATGGTGAGCACCGGCAGCCCGGTGACCTGCTCGACCTTGACGTCGGCGGCGCCCGGCGTCTTTCCGAGGATGCCGCCGATCTTCTGCGCCTGCTTGAGCATGACGTCGAGGTCATCGCCGAAGACCTTGACCGCGACGTCGCTCCGCACGCCCGAGATGAGCTCGTTGAACCGGAGCTCGATGGGCTGACTGAACTCGTAGTTCTGCCCGGGCAGGTCCTTGATCACCTCCTCGATCGCCTCCGCGAGCTCCTCCTGCGTCTTCGCTTTCTTCCACTCGCTCCGCGGCTTCAGCATCAGGTAGGTGTCGGAGACGTTCGGGCCCATCGGATCTGTCGCGACCTCGGCCGTCCCGGTCCGGGCGAAGATGTGCTCGATCTCGTCGGGGAACCGCTCCTTGAGCACGCGCTCGAGCTGCATCTGCATCTCGACGCTCGTGGTGATCCCGATGGACGGGATCCTCGCCGGCTGGAGCGCGAGGGCGCCCTCGCTCAGCTTGGGCGCGAACTCGCTCCCGAGCCGCGTCGCGACGAGCCCCGAGACCGCGAGCAGGGCGACCGCGCCAATCACCACCGCGGCGCGGTGGGCGAGCGCCCAGCCGATGATCCGCTCGTAGCCGCGCTTCGCGTGCCGAAAGAGGAAGTTCTCCTTCTCGGACACCTTGCCTGTCAGGAGGAGCGCCACGAGCGCGGGGATGAACGTCATCGACAGGATCGTGGCGCCGGCGAGCGCGAGGACGACCGTCTCCGCCATCGGCCGGAACATCTTCCCCTCGATGCCCGTGAGCGTCAGGATCGGCAGGTAGACGATAGCGATGATGATCTCGCCGAAGATCGTCGCCTTCCGGACCTCCTGCGACGCCTCGTACGCCAGCTCGATCCGCTCCTCCCGGGTGAGCACCCGCCCGAGCCGGTGCTGCTCCTCGGCGAAGCGCCGGACGCAGTTCTCGACGATGATCACCGAGCCGTCGACGATGAGGCCGAAGTCGATCGCCCCGAGGCTCATCAGGTTGCCGCTGATCTTGCCCTCGACCATCCCGGTGATGGCGATGAGCATCGAGAAGGGGATGGCGAGGGCGGCGATGAGCGCGGCGCGGACGTTGCCGAGCAGGAGGAACAGGACGACGACGACGAGCGCCGCGCCCTCGAGCAGGCTCCTCTGCACGGTGCTCAAGGTCGCCTCGACGAGGTAGGTGCGGTCGTAGACGGTCTTGGCCGTGACCCCCTCCGGGAGCGACTTGTTGACAGACTCCATCCGCTCGCTCACGCGCTGCGAGACGGACCGGCTGTTCTCGCCGACAAGCATGATGGCGGTGCCGATGACGACCTCGCGCCCGTCCTCGGTCGCGGCGCCGGTGCGGAGCTCACGGCCTATGCCCACCTCGGCGACGTCCCCGACTCGGATCGGGACCCCGTCGTGATGGCCGACGAGGATGCGACGGATGTCGTCTTCGCCTTGAACGAGCCCGGTCGCGCGGATCAGGTACTGCTCGCCCTTGTGCTCGATGTACCCGCCGCCCGCGTTGGCGTTGTTGCTCGCGACGGCCTCCAGCACGCTGCGGAACGACAGGCCATAGCCGACGAGCTTCGCCGGATCTGGCGACACCTGATAGAGCTGCTCGTAACCGCCGATCGAGTTGATCTCCGTGACGCCCGGCACCGTGCGGAGCTGCGGGCGCACGATCCAGTCCTGGATGGTGCGTAGATCGGTGAGCTCGTAAGGTTTGCCGTCCGGCCGCCGGGCGTCGGGCGAGGCCTCGAGCGTCCACATGTAGATCTCGCCGAGCCCGGTCGCGATCGGGCCCATCTGCGGCTCGCCGAGGCCTGGCGGCAGGCTCTCCTTGGCCGCCGCGAGGCGCTCGCTCACGAGCTGGCGCGCCCAGAAGATGTCGGTGCCGTCCTTGAAGATGACGGTCACCTGGGACAGGCCGTAACGCGAGAGAGACCGGACCTGTTCGACGCTCGGGATACCGCCCATCGCCCACTCGATGGGGAACGTGACGCGCCGCTCGACCTCGACGGGCGACAGCGCCTTGACCGAGGTGTTGATCTGCACCTGGACGTTGGTGATGTCGGGCACCGCGTCGATCGGCAGACGGTTGAAGTTGTAGACGCCGAGCGCTCCGACCGCGAGCGTGAGGACCACGACGAGCCAGCGATTGCGGACGGAGAACGCAAGGATCTTCGCGAGGAGGGTGAGCATCGGTTCCTCCTCAGTGCGCGTGGTCGTGGCCTGCCTCGGATTTCCCGAGCTCGGCCTTGAGGATGAAGCTGTTCTTGCCGACGTAGCGCTCCCCCGCGGCGATGCCGTCCAGCACCTCCACGAGCTCGGCGCCTTGCTCGCCTGGAGCCTTGCCCTGGCGGCCGGGCTTGATGGCGCGGGCCTCGAAGGCGTCGCCCTCCTGGACGAACACGACGTCCTTCCCCTCGACCCTTTGCACCCCCTCGTACGAGACGACGACCGTCGCGTCGACCTGATCGACGGCCACGTCGGCCGTCACGAACAAGCCGGGCCGCCATGCGGCGCCGGGGTTCTTCAGCACGACGCGCGCTGTCGCCGAGCGCGTCTGCTCGCCGACGACCGGGCCGACGTAGGTGATCTCGCCGTCCGCGGGCTCCTCGATGCCCTCCGCCCGCACGCGAGCGGTCTGGCCGGCGCGGACGCGGGCGAGGTCCTTCGCGTACACCGTGACGTTGACCCAGATCGTCGAGAGATCGGCGACGACGAACGCCTGCGTGTCGTCCTTGAGCACCTCGCCGACGTTGATGTGCTTCTCGATGATCGTGCCGTCGATCGGCGCGATGAGCGCGTATGCGCCTCCCTTCGCCCCGGAGCCCGCGCCGGACGACGCCTGGAGCTTCTGGGCGGCGCTGCGATGCTCGATCTTCGCCTCGGCGAGCGCCTGCTTCGCGGCGAGGTACTCCTTCTCCGCGGCGATCTTCTCCTTCCAGAGCGCCTCTTCGCGGTTGAAGTTCCCTTCCGCGAGCTCGAGCCGCTCCTTCGCGGTCAAGAGCTCCCGCTGGAGCTCCGCGAACTCACGGCTATCGAGGATCGCGAGCACGTCGCCCTTTTTCACGACGTCGCCGAGCTGCCTCCTCACCTCGCGCGCCGTGCCGGAGACCCGAGGCGTGACGTGGGCGAGCGCTTCGGCGTTGAGCGCCACTTCTCCCGGCAGCGACACGGTGTCCGCGACCTTGCCCGGGCCGGCCGCCAGGATCTCGAGCCGCGCGTTGTTGAGCGCCTCGGACGACAGCTTGATCTTGCCCTCCTCGTGCTCACCCTCTTCGTGCTCTCCGTGGCCGTGTTCGTCATGGCCGTGTTCGCCATGGTCATGGGCCGCTTTTTTCGGCTCGCCGTGGTCGTGTCCTTCGTGCTCGTCGTCGTGGTGGTCGTGAACCGAGTGGTCCACGAGCAGGGTCCCCGTCACCGCTGCGGCGAGGAGTAACACGAGGCCTCCTGCCAGCGCCGCGATCTTCGCGCGCGTGAGCTCGATCTTCACCTTCGCGGAGCTCATTGCGGGAACCTCCCCGCCGCCACGAGGAGCTCGATCTTGGCGTTCGCATGGGCGTGTTCGGCGTCGAGGAGCGCCGCCTGGGCGTCGAGCGCCTCGCGGCGCGCGAGCAGGACGCTGGCGAGGTCGTTCTCCCCGAGCTCGTATCCCCTCGTCGACAGCGCCACGGCCTGCGTCGAGAGACCCGCGGCCGGCGCGAGATGGGCGAGCGCGTTCCTCGTCGCCTCGTAGCGCGCGTAGAGCCCCTGGATCTCACCCGACGCGCTCGCCCGGCTCGCTGCGAGGCGGGCGGTGGCGGCGTCGATTTCGGCCGCGGCCGTCGCGACCCCTGCCCGGTTCGCGTTCAGGATCGGCACCGGCAAGGCGAGGCCGATCATCCCGATGTTCGCCTTGTCGTCCCGCTCGTACTGGGCGAGCACGCTGACGGTCGGCCATCGTCCGGCCTGCTCACGGCCCGATCGGGCCCTGGCCGCCTCCAGCGTCGCCATGGCAGCGCGCACATCGGCCCGCTGATCGGCCTCGCGGAGCAGCGTCGCGAGCGGCGGTGGGGCCTCCTGAGGCACCAGCGCGCCCGTGACCGCGCCGTCCTTCGACGCCTGGCCCAGCATCGACCGGAGCCCCAGCAAGTCGGCCTCGCGCGCTCCCAGGGCGGTCGCCTCGGCGGCGGCGTCACGCCCCTCCTGGAGGCGCGCGAGCGCCACGTCGACCTCCGGCACCTCCCCCGCCTTCTTGCGCTTCTCCGACGCGGCGACGAGCCGCTGGGCAAGCGCGCGGCGCTCGGCCGCGAGGGCGACCTGCGCCTCGTCGCGCAGCACGAGCGCGTGCTGAAGGAGCGCGGCCAGCAGGAGGCGCCGCTGCGTCTCCTCGGCGGTGACGAGCGCGGCGCGCTGCTCCGCCTTCGCGGCCTCGACGCGCGTGCTTCGCTGGCCGCCCAGCTCCAGCGGCCACGACAGCGAGGCCACGGCGGCGACCGGCTTGCCCCCATCGGGGTTGAATCGGATCCCTCCCATCCCTGACAGGACCGGATTTTCGCGCGAAATGACCCCGGCGGCGGTCACGGCGGCGCCGGCGACGGCAGCCTCGGAAGCGGCGACCCGCGCGGCCGGCGCAGCGCGTACGAGCTCGGCGATCCGAGCGCGCGTGAGCGGGGCCTCGGCGGCGCCCGCCGCCTTCGGCATCACGAGGTGGAGAGCGGTCGAGGAAATGACGAGCAGACGACGTAATTGCGCACGGAACATGGACGGCAGCCCTCGAGCGCGTCGAGCGCTCGCGCGAAGAACCGCGATTCTGCCCGGTCAGGGTCGCGCGAGAGGGCCAAGCCACGCCCGCGCGGCGCAGAGGCGCTCACGCGCTTCTGCGATGCGGACGTGCTCGTGGGTGCGAACCTGACGCGGGCGCCTCAAGCGCGCGGGCGTCGGGGTGGCCGTTCGAGGCGGTGGGTGAGGGATCGCCCTGGCATCTCCGGCGGCGTCGATGCGACGATCTCGTACGCCTCGAGGAGGATGTAGGGCAGCACCTCGTCCAGGGGCAGCGTCATGGGGATGCGGCCGCAGGCGCAGTCGTGGCAGCTCGGCGGACAGTCGCCGTGGGGGCGGTCCGGCGCCTCGTCATGGCTCTCCTCCGCGGAGTCCGAGGACGACGACGCGAGCATCGGGTGCTCGCAGGCGATCGCGACGCCGAGCGCCTGGAGGGTGTGGCCCTGTGCGACGAGACCGACGACGAGGAGCACCGGGAGCACGGCGCAGATCCAGCGAAGGATCGCGCAACGTGGACGGTGGGGTCGCCGGACGCGGGACATCCGCCGCGAGATTGGAGGAAAGCGGGGCAAGCGTCAAGGAAGCCCTCGCTCCGGAGCCGGAGAGCTCGCCTCGCGGGGACCGTTCGCCAACTTGGGCTCGGTTGCGATGTTGCGAGGTTGCGATGTTGCGATGAGCTTCTCGAATACTTCACCCTTGTTGGAAGAATGAGGCGACCACTCGGTTGCTTTCTGGATACGATCTGAAAGTAGACCGGGCGCTGTAACATCGGGGCCACCGTTCCTGTAGAGCCGGTCCAGAGGGAGCGCGTCGCATGAACAACCGGACGAGCCTCGGCCCCCGTGGCCCGCGCAAGTTCGAGACGACCCACTGGAAGGTGATCCTCGACGCTGGCGGCGGGTCGCGCGAGGCGCTCACGACGCTCTGCACGATCTATTGGCACCCTATCTACACCTTCTTTCGACGAACGCGCAGCGCCGAGGAGGCGCTCGATCTCACCCAGGGGTTCTTCGCCCGGCTCCTCGAGACCGGCGGCGTCGCCGCGGCCGACCCGACGCGCGGCCGGTTCCGCAACTGGCTGCTCGCGGCGGCGCGCAACTACCGCTCCAACGATGACGATCGGGCGCGGGCCAGGAAGCGGGGCGGCGGGATCGCGCACCTGTCCATCGACGCCCAAAGCGCCGAGGAGGGCTACCGCCTGGAGCCGCGCGACGACATCACGCCCGAGGACAGCTACGAGCGAGGTTGGGCGCTCGCCCTCCTCGGTCGCACGCTCCACAGGCTGCGCGACGATTACCAGAAGCGCGGGCAGAGCGCGCTGTTCGACAAGTTGAAGCGCTGCTTGAGCGGCGACAATGACGGTGGATATCGAGACATCGCGGCGGAGCTCGGGATGGAGGAAGCGAGCTTCCGGCAGCATGTATTCCGCTGCAAGCACCGCTATGGCGCGCTGCTCGAGGAGGAGGTCGCTCAGACCCTGGGCACCGGCGACGATATCGAGGAGGAGCTGTGCTTCCTCCGTGACGTCCTCCGACGGCGTTGATCCACCTGTGCGGCAGAAGCGAGGATCGGATGGATATCGAGAAGACCACGCGCCGTGATCATCGGGGGCCGAAAGCGGTAGACCAGCCGAGGGCCAGCGGAGAGCGCTGCCCTCACTGCCGCGAGGCGATCCCGGCGGACGCGCCGCTGGACCTCTGCCCCTCGTGCCTCTTCGGGGTAGGCCTGCTGGTGCGTCACCGCCTGAGCGCGGGTCCGCTCGATCCGCTGGACGACGAGCTGGCAGACACGGCGCCCCCGTCGGGAGAGCGGCCGCCAGAGCCAGCGGCAGAGAGCGGCGATCGCCTCATCGGAGGCCATCGGCTCGTCCATCGGATCGACGGCGGCGGGCAGGGAGACGTCTTCGAGGCGCGCGACCTGCGGATGGGCCGCGACGTCGCCCTCAAGATGTTCCTCGGCGGAGAGCGGCCGAGCAGGGTCGCGGTGCGCCGGTTCCAGGGCGAGGTCAAGGCTTCCGCGAAGCTCGATCACCCCAACATCGTGCCGATCTACGAGGCCGGCGAGCACAAGGGACGCCTCTACTTCACGATGAAGTTGATGAGAGGCGGCAGCCTCGCCGGCGAGCTCGAGCGCGAGGGTGCGCTCGATCCCAAGGACGCCGCCGCGCTGATGGAGAAGGTCGCGCGCGCCGTGCACCACCTTCACCAGCGCGGCATTCTGCACCGCGACCTCAAGTCAGCGAATATCCTCCTCGACGAGGCGGGGGAGCCGCATGTCGCCGATTTCGGGGTGGCCAAGCACCTTGACGAGAGCGCATGGCTCACGGGCGCGGTCGTGGGCACGGTGCTCTACATGGCCCCGGAGCAGACGGACGGCCACACCACGGCCCACTGCGACGTCTACAGCCTGGGGGTGATCCTGTATGAGCTCATCACCGGACGATTGCCCTTCATGGGCGAGACCCGGGCGGAGATCGTGGCGAAGATCAAGCATGTCCCGCCGGAGGATCCGCGGGCGATCTCGCCGCGCCTCGATCGGGATCTCGCGCGCATCTGCCTCCGGTGCCTCGAGAAGGATCCCGAGCTCCGTTACGGGTCGGCCGACGCGCTGGCGCTGGCGCTCCGCCGATACCTGAACCGCGAGCCGCAGGAGTGGGCGACCCGGATCGAGCGCGCATGGCGGTGGTACCTGCGGCACGCGATGACGGCCGGGCTCATCGCCGCGGTGGTGACGTTCGCCCTCATCATGATGCCGAGCGCCGTGACGATCGCGAGCGAACGAGCGTCAGCGAAGCGGGCGCAGATCCAGCAGGTCAACATGAACAGCGCCGCCATGGTCGCCGGGACGGTGCTCTCGCAGCTCAGGGCGCTCAGCGACGCCGTGGAGCGCGCCGCGGCCGAGCCGGCGCTCGCCCGAGCCATTCAGGACGGCGACGTCCCCGCGATGGAGGCCCTTTGTAAATCGACCTACCAGCGATACGAAGATCCGTCTTACGGCGTGAAGCTCAACGAGAATTCACCGTTTGACATGTGGTTCATCCTGGATAAGCACGGAGTGCTCAAGGGCCAATACGCGAAGCCGCCCGTGGAGTTTTACAGGCGACCCTCGAGCCCATTCGAGTATGCGTGGCGCGATTACTACAAAGGAGCGTGGGCGCTGGCCGAGAAGAGGCTGCGCTCGACCTACGTGTCGCGCGTCATCAAGTCGGAGAACGATGGCTTTCATAAGTTCACCATCTCCGCACCCGTCTATGGGAGCGACGGGACGCCGATCGGCATCCTCGTCGCTGGTGTCGCGGCGGCGCCGAACCTGGGATCGCTGGTCGTGCGCGACACCCAGAGCATCACCGTGCTCGCCGCGCCCCGGGACCGCGACCGCGACGCGCCCGAGCCGCCGTCCTCGCACGTGATCCTCCTTCACCCGGACTACGCCTACGGAGAGGCTATGCCGCTCGAAAACGAGCAGGTCCGGCGGCTGGACGAAGCCAGCCGGGGCGCCCAGCGCATCGAGCGACCGCTGGGGCTGCCCCCGCCCAGCCTCGTGACGTCGAGCGACGACTACCGCGATCCGGTCGCGGATCCGTACTCCCGCTACGACGGCCGATGGCTGGCGGGCTTCGCGCCGGTGGGGAACACCGGTATGGTGGTTATCGTCCAGACGCGCGAGGCAGAAGCGCTGGAGTCGGAGAGGTCGCTCGCCAAGCAGCTGGCGACGTGGGCCGCCATCTCCGCCAGCCCCGGCGCGATCCTTGTGCTGTTCGCGGCCTGGCATGTCCGGCGGCGGGGCGCTTCGCCGTCGATTCGGCGGACCTGACCCCCACCTGCCAGGCGCGCGCCGCGGGGCTGCTGCCTCGGCAGCAGCCCCGCGCCCGGATCCGTGCGCGACAACACGGTCCGGGTGTTGCTGAGGAAGCAGCCGCGCTGAAGTGCTGCTCGATTTCGAGCAACGCGCGGGGGGAGCGCGCCGGGGAGGCGCCCGGATCCGCAGCAAAGGAGGAACGTGGGTGCAGCGGCCTCGGGGCACGCACATTGCACTTAGCCGCGCGCCAACAAGCCCATCGACTTCACACCGGCGACATCGGCGCGCCCTTAGCCTCTCCGGAGTCTTTCATGACTGACCGTATCGCTCGTCTCAAGGCCTCCCCCTCCGTGGCGGTCAAAGAAAAGCTCGATCACCCCGTCATCGACACGGACATCCACACAAACGACTACACGCCGGCCCTGGAGGATTTCGTCGCCACGTACGGAGGCGCGAAGCTCGTCGACGATCTGCGCAAGGCGCTGAGCTCCCGGCGACGCAACGCCGAGAACAGCAGCGGCAAGGACTGGTACAGCCAGACGCCCGAGGAGCGGCAGCACCACCGCACCGTCAGGTCGCCCTGGTGGGCGCGGGTGACGCGCAACACGCTGGACGTGGCCACCTACCACCTGCCGGAGCTGCTCGCCGAGCGCCTGGAAGAGCAAGGGTCCGATTACTCGGTCCTGTTCCCGAACAACACCCTCGCGCCGCTGGCGGTGAGGGACCCGGGCGCGCGGCAGGCGCTGCAGCGCGCGATCAACCACTACCACGCGGACCTGTTCCGCAAGTACAGCGACCGCCTCACCCCGGTCGCCGGCATCCCGCTGAACACGCCCCAGGAGGGGATCGAAGAGCTGGAGTTCGCCGTCAAGAAGCTGGGGCTCAAGGCGATCAACATCTCCGGCGGCGTGCGCCGACCCATCAAGGCGATCGCGGAGAAGTACCCGCCGGACCAGCACCCGGAGATCGCGAAGTACGCGACGTACATCGATTTCTACGGCCTCGACAGCGAGCACAACTACGATCCTTTCTGGGCGAAGGTCGTCGAGCTCGGCGTGCCTGTCCTCACCCATTACGGGAGCCAGGGCTGGACGGGGCGCTCCTCGATCAGCAATTACATGAACAACCACGTCGGCCACTTCGCCGACGGCTCGGAGGCGTTCGCCAAGGCGCTGTTCTTCGGGGGCGTCACCCGCCGCTTCCCGGGGCTGCGCATCGGCATGCTCGAGGGCGGGGCGGACTGGGGCGCGCGGGTCTACATCCACCTCGTCGACCGGTTCCAGAAGCGCGGTCCGGAGGGCCTGAAGCACTACGATCCCGCGGCGACCGACCGCGCGCTCTTCACCGAGCTGTTCCGGCGCTTCGGCGCGGATCTCGCGAAGGGGCGCTCCATCGAGGGCGAGCAGCTGATCGCCGACACGCTGGGGGCCGGGTACACGAGCGACGCCCGCCAGCCTGCGCCGGAGTACCGCAACGATTTCGCGGCCGCGGGCATCGAGAAGATCGAGGACATCCGCGACCGCTGGGTGAACAACTTCTTCTTCGGATCCGAGTCGGACGACCGCACCATCGCCGCCGCGTTCAACGCCAAGGCGAACCCGCTCGGCGTGAAGATCAACGCCATCTACTCTTCCGACGTCGGCCACTGGGACGTCCCCGACCTGACGGAGGCGCTCGCGGAGAGCTGGCACCTCGTGGAAGAGGGCGTCATCAGCGCCGAGGACTTCAAGGCGTACGTGTTCGAGAACCCGTACAAGCTCTACACCGAGGCCAACGCGAGCTTCTTCAAGGGCACGCGGGTCGAGGAGAAGCTGAAGCGAAAGGCGGGCGCCGGCGACGAGCGGCGCGGTCCGCAGCCGGGCGCGAGGGGCGAGGGCCTACCCGGCAAGCCGGTCGAAGTACGCGCGTAGCGCCGCCGCGTCGAGCCCTGCCCCGAGCGCGAACATCAGCGCGAGCCTCGCCTTGGGGCCCGAGAGCGCGCCCGCGGCGATCACCCCGAGATCCCGGAGCCGCCGCCCGCCGCCGGGCGCGCCGTACGTCGGCGTGACCCGGCCGCCGGGGCAGCGAGAGCTCAGCACCACGGGCGTGCCGGCCTGCACCAGCGCGCCGATCGCCCCCTCCCAGCTCCCGCAGACGTTCCCCGCGCCCGAGCCCTCGATCACCACGCCGCGCGCGCCGGCGTCGAGGACCGCGCGCAGCAGGAGATCGTCCATCCCGGACGCCATCTTGACGAGGTAGACCCGCGGCTCGGGCGGGGCGAGCGGCAGCGTCGGCGTCCTCGCTGGGCGCGCGTGGACGCGGACGCCCTCGCCGTCGACCCAGCCGACCGGGCCCACGCCCGGCGAGGCGAACGTGCCGAGCGCGGTCGTGTGGGTCTTCATCACGCACCGGGCCGCGTGGATCTCGTCGTTCAGCGCGACGAGCACGCCGAGCCCCCGCGCCGCGGGCTCGACAGCGATCCGCGCCGCCGAGACGAGGTTGCGCGGGCCGTCGGTCCCCGCGGTGCTCGCGTCCCGCATCGCGCCGGTGAGCACCACCGGGGTGTCCCCGTCGAGCAAGAGATCCAGCGCGAACGCCGTCTCCTCGAGGGTGTCCGTGCCATGGGTGACGACGACGCCGGTCACCTCGGGATCGACCTGCAGATCGCGCACGGCGCGCGCGAGCGCCGCGATCCTGTCCGGTCCGAGGTTCCAGCTGCTCTCGAGGCAGAACTCGGTGACCGCGATCTCGGCGACGCGGCCGAGCGCGGGCACGTCGGCGACGAGCTCCTCCGCGCGGACCGCGGGCACGGCGGCGCCCGTCTTCGGGTCGACGCGGCTCGCGATGGTGCCGCCGGTGGTGACGAGGTGAACACGAGGCATTCGGCAGCTCCGTGGCTGGGAGACGATGGCGGACAGCGCGGATCACCCTACACCATCTCGCCCCGCGCCGTCGCAGAGAGTTCGGGTGATGTTGGACTTACCCTACCCTGCCGGAATCATGGCACCGCCAAGAGGCCATAAGACGCCAAGATCTTTCTGTTTTCCTTGGCGCCTTGTGACGGCTCGTGACGGCTCGGCGGCCCAAGCCCCGCCACCTTCGGTCAACGCACCTCAACACCAGAGCTCGAGCGCGCCGCACCATGCGATGTGCGGTGTGGCTCGATTTGTTCAGGTCGACAACGAGACGACAAAACAGCGCTTTCTTGTTGCGCTCAAGCGAGCTCGAACCATCATGTAAACACGGCTCGCCAGCGCATTGTTAACAGATTGTTAAGTCTTCCTTGATAACAACCATGATACCCACGAAACATTCGACGATTTCAGTCATCGAGCCGACGAAAGGCGGCATGTGCGCACCTGTGTGAGCGCGGCGATGCTTGTCATCACCTCGGCCGGAGTCGGCCGAAGAGAGAGAGATGCCCTTTGTCAAGCTTGTTCCTTTCCCGCTTGAAGCACGGTTTGATCCTCGTCGCCAGCGCGGCGGCGCTTTCGTCCTGCGTGACGGCCGGCGACGACGCGGGTGACCCGTTGGAGCAGACGACCGCCGAGGAGCAGGATCTGGCGGAGCCCGCGGGGCTCGCCGACGGAGCCGCGCCCGCGGCCGCCCCCGCGGCGGCCGCGACAAAGGCCGCCTTCGAGCTGAACAACGCCCTCCTGCCGTTCGACATGCCGGCGAGGGCCGAGCTCGCGTCGAGCGGCTACAAGGTCTTCGCGCACTGGCACAACTTCCCGGTCCGGCAGATCTCCTCGACGGGCGCCGACAAGTACGTCGGATGGCTCCAGCCCACGGGGGACTACAAGTCGATCGGCGGGTGGCTGCGCGATCGGCCCATCCCGATCCTGCCCGTTCCGGCGGCGGAAGCGGACTATGCCGAGCGCGACATGAAGCGCGACGTCGAGACGGCCGCGGCCGTCGGCATCGACGGGTTCCTCGTGAACTTCTGGTTCCGGACCACGGACTCGCGCTGGAAGTGGCTGACGAACATGCTCGACGCGGCCGACGAGTTCAACGCGGAGAACCCGGCCGCGCCGTTCTACGTGATCCCCAACGTCGACAGCCATATCCTCTCGACGAACGCCGGGAAAGACGAGCCCCGGAAGCGGGCCGACGACCTCGCCACGCTGAAGGGCCACGCCTCGTGGATGAAGCTCAACGGCAAGTACCTCGTCGGCAGCTTCCGGCCCGAGGCGCTCCCCCCGTCGTGGTACACGGAGTTCTTCGATCAGCTGAAGACGGTCCACGGGATCGACGCGGTGATGTGGGGGTCGCTGCTCGATCCCTCGGACGCGAACCGCAACGCGATGAAGCCCTTCATGACGGGCGCTGTCTTCTCGCGCTGGGACAACCTCCCCTACAGCGCCAACTTCGCGTCCAGCGTGAGCGCGCAGAAGACCTGGGGCGACCAGAACGGGATCCCTTACGCGCCGCCCGTCAGCCACACGGATCACCGCCCCACCGCCGGGTGGGCGCTCGAGACGGCGGGCTTCAAGACGCAGCAGAAGAGCTGGAAGGCCGCCATCGACTCGGGCGTGAAGATGGTCCAGATCCTCACCTGGAACGACCACTACGAGGGCCACGCCCTGAGGCCCAACTCGGCCATGCAGTACGCGACGTACGACCTGACGGCCTATTACGCGACGTGGTTCAAGACGCGCAAGCAGCCGACGATCGTGCGTGACGTCCTGTACTATTCGCACCGCATGCACCTGAGCACCGCGAGGCCGGACCCGTTGAAGCAGCCGAAGACGTTCACCTCGAAGAACAACGTGCCCTTCCTCGATCGGGTGTTCGTGCTCGGCATGCTGAAGTCGAGCGGGCGTATCCAGATCACGTCCGGCGGCGCCCCGTATCAGGCCGACGTCGGCGCGGGGCCGCAGCTCTTCGACGCGCCGCTGAACGTGAACGATCGGCCCAGGTTCCGGCTCATCAGGAACGGCGCGACCGCGCTCGACGTCACGAGCGCGTTCCCCACGCGCGATTCCATCGTGTGGCAGGACCTCATGTACCGCGCCGGGAGCTCCTCGCGCCAGGCGGTCGACGGCGTTCAGGACGATCTTCCGCAAGATCGGCTCCCCTGAGCCTCGCGCCATCATCGGCTAGGGAAGCAAGCTCCGAGGGCAAGGAATGCGGGAAAGAGAGAAACCGCAAGGGCGCAAGGGGCGCAAAAGATGAGAGACAAGAGATGAGAGACAAGAGATGAGAGACAAAGAGAAACCGCAAGGGCGCAAGGGGCGCAAAAGATGAGAGACAAGAGATGAGAGACAAGAGATGAGAGACAAGAGATGAGAGACAAGAGATGAGAGACAAGAGATGAGAGACAAGAGATGAGAGACAAGAGATGAGAGACAAGAGATGAGAGACAAGAGATGAGAGACAAGAGATGAGATAATTCCCTGTCTTCCCCTTGCGCCCTTCGCGCCCTTGCGGTTTATCTTCTCTCCTGTTGATTCCCCGAAAATTTAATGTGTTCGGTATTCCAGGTCCCGGAGATCAGCCCCGCGCTCCGACGGAGCGCAGGCCCGGCCGGTAGCAGCGCGCGAGCGCCGCCTGGACGTCGCGCACCGTACAGACCCCTGACAGATCCACGCCGAGCGACGCGAGCGACATCGCCACCTGCGGCGGGACGCCGGCCAGGATGGCCTCGGCGCCGAGGAGACTCGCCGCGCGGACGAGGCGCACGAGGTGGCTGGCGGTGCTCGTGTCCATCCGCGAGACGCCGGTGACGTCGAGGATCACATGGGCGGCGCTCCCGGCGGAGATCGCGGACAGGACGCGGTCCATGATGGATTCCGCGCGCGCGTCGTCGACGCCCCCGATGAGCGGCGCCATGAGCACCCGGTCGCCGAGCTTGATGAGCGGCGTCGATAGCTCGTCCGCGAGCTGCGCGAGGAGCAGCCTGCTGCGCTCGAGCTCCTCGTTCCTCTCGCGCAGCTCGGCGGTGCGCTCCTCGACCTTGCGCTCGAGCGTCGCATAGAGGAGCGCGTTGTTGATCGACAGCGCCGCCTGCGCCCCGAGGAGGCTCGTGACGTGCAGCCGATCCGGGGTGAACGCGCCGGTCGTGAGGTTGTTCTCGAGGTACACGATCCCGACGAGCTCCCCCCGGTCGAGGAGCGGCGCGCAGAGGAGCGAGCGCGGGCCGGACGTGGCGCCGAAGGTGCCGGCGAAGCGCGGATCCGTGGCGGCGTCGTCCACGACGAGCGGCTCGCGGGCGCGCTCCACATAACTCACGACCGCGCCGGAATACCCGAGGGCCGGCTCGCCCTCGCCGACCCGGAGCGACGCGGCCACCGCGAGCTCGCCCCCCCGCGGCAAGAGGAGCAGGCCGCGCTCCGACCCGGTGTTCTCGAGGAGCACCCGCATGAGCCGATCGAGCAGGCGATCGAGGACTATCTCGCTCGCGACGGCGCGGGCCGCCTTCAGGATGGAGCCGACGTCGAGCCTCGGTGACAGCGACTCCGTGGTGGCGTTGCCCGCCGTCGCCGGGCCGGGCGCGGAGCTCGTGGGCGCGACGCTCGTCGAGCGCCGCCGCAGCAGCGCCGCGTGCGTCGCCTGGAGCTGCTGGACCTTGGCGCGCGCGCCCCAGCGGCGGTATCCGTGCAGCGCCTCGACGAGGTAGGGCTGCGCGAGCCGCGGTTTGTCCAGCGCGAGGAGGTGCCGCCCCGCGAGCTCGCAGGCGAGCGCCCCCTCGTGGATCTGCCCGCTCGCCCCGGCCCTCTCGATGCACCGGTCGTACAGATCGAGCGCCGCCCAGTGCTCGCCGGCGAGCCGAAGGCGCTCGGCCTCGACGAGGTCGTGACGGTGGCCAAAGCTCTCGGCGGCGCTCGCGGCCCACGCGCCGAGCTGCCGCTGGTTCGACGCGACGCGCTCGAGCCACACCTGCCGCTCCGCAGCGTCCGCCGCCTCGGCCCTGCGCAGAAACGCGAGCGAGGCATACGTGTTCGCCGTGACGACCGGCAGGAAGCCGGTGATGAACGGGGCGAGCTCGGTCGCGCGCTCCGCGTGGCGACAGGCATCCTCCTGAGCGTCCAGGAGATAGCAGAGGACGAGCTTGTAGATATGATAGTAGGCGAGCGCCATCTGGTTCTGGCCGATCTCCGCCAGATACGCTCGCTCCGAGAACCCGCCTCCATCGAAGGAGGCGGCGCACCCCTCGGGCGCCCCGAGCGCCGCGACGAGCCGCGCGAAGACGACGAAGGCGCCAGAGGCATGGCGGTTGTTCGTCTTCCGCACGAAGGAGAGCGCCCGATCCGCCTCCGCCTGAACGTCGGCGAGGCGGGCGCCGCTCTCGTAAGTCGCGCCCAGGGTGCTGAAGAACGTGTAGCCCGCCATCTGGACGTCCCCGCTCTCGATCAGCGAGGTGAACGCCTGTCGCGCCACGGGCAACGAGTCCGAGAGGGGGCGCGACCAGTGGCTCGTGAACAGCGCATAGATATGGGCGCAGTTGCCTTGATCCAGCCCGTCGGAGAGCCGCGCCGCGAGATCCATCCCGAAGCGCGCGGACGCCTCCCCGGCGCGGTAGTCGTTCCGCAACAGGTAGTACATGAGCGTCGTCGTCGCGATCGGGAAGCCGAGGCCGCGGCAGGGGCCCGCGTCGAGGACGATGTTCCACGCGAGGAGGCCGAGGAGGCCGTTGTACAGCGGGTCCACGAAGAAGCCTGTCGGGCACATGGCGCCGCAGATCTTCGCGGCCTTGCGGATGCGCTCGTCCTCCACGGCCGGCGCGTCGAGCAGCGCCCGGAGATCGCGGCCCCGGAGCCGCTCCTCGAGCCGCCCGAGGTCCCGCTCGAGCTCCGCGGCGGTGACCGACTCGGGCAGCTCGAACCCGAGCGCGCCGAGGATCGTCCGCCCGGCGACGAGCGCCTCGACGTACCGGCCCTGCATCGTCCGCTGCATGATGTGCAGGTAGTAGGCGTCCGCGAGCGCGACCGGCGAGGGCTCGCGCGCGAGGAGGAGCGCGAAGATCTCGTCGCCGCGCTCGAAGCGCGCCGTCAGGAACTCCGCCTCCATGAGCGCGCGGTGCAGCGCGGAGGCGAGCTCCGGGAGCGCCGTCCAGGCGTCCGCGGGGAGCAGCGCGGCGCCGCTCGAGAGAAAGACGCGCGCCTGCTCCGGGGCGCCGGCGTGCAAGGCGCGCTGCCCGGCGGCGAGCTCGAGGCGCGCGACGAGGAGGCGCTCCTCGGGATCGTCGATGAGGTCGAGCGCGCGGCCGAGGTGGTCGGCGGCGTCGAAGCGCGCCGGTTCGCCCCGGTCGCCCCGCGGGCCTGCGAGCAGCAGCCGCCCGAGCCTGAGGTGCCACCGCCGCTGCTCCTCCTCGTCGAGGAGGCCGTAGGCGGCCTGCTGGATGCGGTCGTGGGCGAAGCGCACCTCGCCGGCGCCCGCGCGCAGGAGCCCCTCGCCCTCGGCGACGCAGAGCGCCTCGTCGATCTCGGCGGCCGAGCACGACAGCGCGGCCCCGAGGAGCCCGAGGGGCGCCCGCTCCCCGACGCACGCCGCGACGGCCAGGACCTCGCGCGACCGGGCGGGGAGCTCGGCGAGCTTGCGGGCCAGGAGCTCGATCACGCTCTCCGTCACGGCGAGCCGATCGAGCGCCGCCGCCTCCCATGTCCACCCGCCGCCGCTGGACGAGAAGCGGAGGCACCGCGCGCTCATGAGGTCCCGCAGCGCGCAGCGCACATGGAACGGGTTGCCCTGGGTCCGCCGGTGGAGCTCCGCGGCGAGCTGCTCGACGTCGGCGCCGGGGGCCCACGGCGCGAAGGTGTCGGCGAGCAGCGCGCGGACGTGCGCGGGGTCGAGATCGTGGAGCGCCAAGGTCCGTATCGGGACGCCGCGCCGCTCGAGGTCGTCCAGGGCGACGCGGAGCGGGTGGGATGGGTCGACCTCGTTGTCGCGGTATGCGCCGAGCAGCATGAGCCCCGGCGGCCGGTCCTCGCCGAGCACGTGCCTCAGCAGCCCGAGCGACGCGGAGTCGATCCACTGGAGATCATCGAGGAACAGGACGAGCGGCCGCTCGGGGCTGAGCAGCGCCCCGAGCAGGCGCGAGAAGAGGTGATTGAAGCGGTTCTGGGCCTCCTGCCCGGACAGCACCGGCGCGCTCGGCGGCTCCCCGAGCAGCGGCGCGAGGCCTGGCATCACGCCGAGCAGGACCTGACCCAGATCTCCCACCGCGGCCCGCGCGGCCTCCTGCGTTCGCGCGTACTCCAGCGCGGGCAGCCCGAGCGCGCGCGCGGAGATCGCCGCCATCGCCTGGACGAAGACGCCGTAGGGCGCGGTGCGCGCGTACTGTTCGCACTTGCCCGTGACCAGCGCGCCGCCGGCCGCCGTGACCTCCTCGCGCAGCTGCTCGACGAGCGACGTCTTGCCGATGCCGGAGTGGCCGGCGATCAGCACGACCTCGGCCGAGGCGGCGCTCTGCTCGAAGGTGGCGCGGAGCGCCGAGAGCGCCTCGTCGCGCCCGTACAGCCGCGGCGGGGCGCTCAGCGCGAGCGCGGGATCCGCGCGGCGCAGCGGGAACGGCGCGATGGAGGAGCGCGCCTCCAGCTGCTCCAGGCAGCGGCGTAGATCGTGGACGACGCCCTCGGCCGACTGGTACCGCGCGTCCGGATCCTTCTCGAGGAGCGCCATCACGAGCTCGCTGATCGGCGCCGGCAACGAGGGATCGCGCTGCGCGGGCGGCGGCGGGCGCTCGGCGAGGTGTCGGTGGAGGAGATCGAGCGGGTCGTCCGACACGAAGGGCAGCTCGCCCACGAACAGCTCGTACAGCAGGATGCCGAGCGCGTAGAGATCCGCCCGGTGATCGAGCCTGTGCCTCGTGCGCCCCGATTGCTCGGGGGCCATGTACTCCAGCGTCCCGGCCGGCTCTGCGAGGACGCCTTCGAGCGCCGCGCCGCGCACGCTCAGGCCGAGATCGATGATGCAGATCTGCCGGGTCTCCGGCGCGACGAGGACGTTCGCGCCGCTCAGATCGCGGTGGATGATGCCGGCCCGGTGCAGCCCGGCCAGCGCGCGCGCGATCGCGACGGCGATCTCGACGCGCTCGCGGAGCGCCGGGCGGTGCTCGGCGACGAAGCGCCTGAGCGTCAGGCCGTCGAAGAGCTCCAGGTACAGGGCCGGCTTGCCGTCGACGACGCCGCGCCCGTACACCCTGCGGATCCCGGGCAGCGAGAGCCCGTGCAGGATCTCGAACTCGTTGTCGAGCGCCGCCTCCTGGCGCTCGGTGACGAGGTCGCCAGTAGGCTGCTTGAGCGCCACGATCGCGCCGAAGGGGGTGCCGCGCGCGGCGTGGATCGTGAAGCCTGTACCCTGATGAAGGACCGTCGATTCCATCTCGGATCACCTCGAACGACTGGCCGCGCTCTCAGGCGAGCTGGTGGCCCATCTTCCCCGCTGGCTCCTTGTCGTGCAGGGTGGCCCCGACACGCTGGTCAAGGCTCCACCGCTCGTGGGCGAGAGCCATGCTGGGGAAGATCTCGCGAACTCTTGGGCGCCGGCGGCGATCACCGCATGTGAGCGAGCGGGAGCCCCGCGACGGGCGCGCGGAACGTGAGGAGCCGCGACATGGCGAGCGACCCCATGTAGCAGGTGCGGAGATCGGGGCCGCCGAACGCGATGCTGGTGGGCAGCTGCAGCGTGCTCCCCGCGCAGGCGCCGAGATCGGCCGGCTCGATGGTGCCGTTCCGCTGCTTCACGATCATCGCCTCGAGGACCGCAGGGCGCGGATCTTCGAAGACGGTCTGGTAGCTGCCGTCGGGGAAGATCACCGCGAGGCCGTTGCGACAGACGGCCGCCACCCAGATGTTGCCCTCGGCGTCGAAGGCGAAGCCATCCATGTACCCGCCGATGCCGAGGCTGTCGGGGCCGAACTGCTCGGGATCACCCAGGCTTCCGTCGTCTCGCACCGGGAAGCGGAGGAGACGGCCGGGGACGGTCTCGACGGCGTACAGGAACCGCTCTGCGGCGTCGAGGCGGACCTCGTTGGTCAAGCTGAGGCCATCGGCCACGATGCGGGGGCCCTTCTCGTCGACGAGCACGATGTACCCGTCGCGGATGTTGCCGACCACGGCGGTCCACCACGGGAGGTGCCGTGTCGTGACGGAGATCCAGAGGCGATCCCGCGAGTCGATGAAGCAGAAGTTCACGGCGCCGAGCGGCTTGCCGTCGATGGAGTCGAGGAGGATCTCGGAGCTGCCGTCGCGGTGGAGCTTGTAGATCTTGCCGCCCGACATGCTGGCGACGATGAGGTTGCCCTGCCGATCCATCGCCATGCCGTTCGGCTCGGGCACCTCCGGGCCGAGGGTCGCCTGCCTGCCATCGGGCTCGATGCGCGTCGCGATGCCGCGAGCGTCCGAGGTCCAGAGCGTGCCGCCGGGCTCGACGATCACGCACTCCGGCCGGACGAGGCCTTGCCCGAAGTACTCGATCTGAGACAGCTCGAGGGTGAAACCCCTGACAGATGACATCCAATGACCTCCCGGCACGGCGCCGCGCCGCGCTCGATCGACGCGCGCGAGCATAACACCCCCCTCGACGAGGCGACATCCGGAGCAGCCGAGCTGACCCGGGCCAATCGGCCCGGATCAACCCTGCCCCACCCTCATCGGTGTTGACCAAGCGCGTTCACGACCACGAACACCTCTTTCGGACCACTCCCCCTCATTCAATCGATCTATCTATCGAGAGACCTCGTTCTCCGGCGAGCGAGCGTGCATCCACCCGCCCCGCGCCTCGCACCGTCGATCCCGGCGAGTCACGCCCATGGCCATGGCCGCGCGGTTGCCTCTTCCTCGCGCGCTGGATCGAGCGAGGTGAGGCCGGCGCCCTGCCCGGCGTTGCGCGCCCCGCGCGGGTGCTAGGGTGGCGCTCATGTCGAACGCGCTCCGAGCGACGCGCCTGAGCCTCTTCGGCAGCCTCGCCCTCGGCTGTGCCTCGCCGGGCCCGCCCGCCCCGGTGGCGACGCCCGGGGCGCCCGCAGATCTCGTGATCACGGCCGGCGTCGTCCGCACGATGGACCCCGGGAAGCCGCGCGCCGAGGCGGTCGCCGTGCGCGGCGAGCGGATCGTCTTCGTGGGCAGCGCGGCCGGCGCGAAGGCCTTCGTCGGGCCGGGGACGCGCGTCGAGGAGCTGCCGGGGCGCGCTGTCGTACCCGGGCTCGTCGATGGGCACGCCCACCTCTACGGGCTCGGGGTCGCGCTGGAGACGCTGAGCGTGCGTGGGACCAAGAGCGCCGAGGCCGCGGCGGCGATCGTGGCCGAGGAGGCGAAGGCCCGCCCGAGGGGCGAGTGGATCACCGGGCGCGGCTGGGACCAGAACCTCTGGCCGGGCGCCGCGTTCCCCACGCACGCCCCGCTGGACGCGGCGGCGCCCGAGCACCCGGTGGCGTTGCGCCGCGTCGACGGGCACGCGCTCTGGGCGAACGCGGCGGCGATGCGCGCCGCCGGCGTCGGCACGGGCACGCACGATCCGCCGGGCGGGCGCGTCCTGCGCGACGCGGCGGGCGAGCCGACGGGCGTCTTCGTCGACAACGCGATGGACCTCGTCGAGGCCAAGATCCCGGCCGATCCGCCCGCCGTGCGCGAGCGGCGCATCCTGCGCGCGGCCGAGGCGGCGCTCTCGTCCGGGCTCACGAGCGTGCACGAGATGGGCATCGACGACGAGACCGTGGCCGTCTACCGCGCGCTCGCCGCCGCCGGGCGGCTGCCGATCCGTGTCTACGCGTACCTCGCTGGCGCGGGGACGCTCGATGGGCTGAAGGGGCGCGCGCCCGACGTGGACGCGACAGGCACGGCGATGTTCGTGCTGCGCGGGGTCAAGCTGTTCGCCGACGGCGCGCTCGGCTCGCGCGGGGCTGCGCTGCTCGATCCGTACGCGGACGAACCCTCGACGAGCGGGCTCTTGCTGATGGATCGCGAGGCGCTCGCGCGCGCGGCGCGCCTCGTCGCGGACGCGGGCTTCCAGCTGGCGGTGCACGCGATCGGCGACCGCGCCAACCGCGCCGTGCTCGACGCGTTCGAGGCGCTCGGCCCGGGGCGCGCGGCGGCGCTGCGGTTCCGGGTGGAGCACGCGCAGATCCTCTCGCCCGACGATCTGCCGCGCTTCGCGGCGCTCGGGGTGATCGCCTCGATGCAGCCGACGCACGCGACGAGCGACATGCCGTGGGCGCCCGCGCGGCTCGGCGCCCATCGCCTGAAGGGCGCGTACGCCTGGCGGTCGCTGTTATCGTCGGGCGCCCGCCTCGTGTTCGGCTCGGATTTCCCCGTGGAGGAGCCCTCGCCGCTGCTCGGCATCTACGCGGCCGTGACCCGGCAGGATCTCTCGGGCCAGCCCCCGGGCGGGTGGATGCCCGAGGAGCGGCTCGACCTCGACGAGGCGCTCCTGGCCTTCACCGCCGCGCCCGCGTACGCGGCCTGGGCCGAGGGCCAGCGGGGCCGGATCGCGCCCGGCTTCGTGGCCGATCTGACCGTCCTCGGCCGCGATCTCTCGCCCGATCGCTCGCTCGTCGACACGCCGATCGACATGGTGGTCGTGGGCGGCCGCGTGGCGCGCGCCCCGGCGCCGCTGTGAGCGGCGCGCGCGCTGCTCACAGCGCTTCGAGCGGACCGCCATGAGGTGTCACGGCCGTTGCAGTTGCAAACGAAGACGAAAGGAGGAATGAGCGCATGCTCGCACGCTACCAGCTCGTCCGCGGGCACCGTCCGGAGGACAATCCGCTGCCAGAAGGCAAGCGGTACGACACGCGCAAACACACGCATCACGTCCTGAGGCCCACCCCGGAGATGGTCGAAGAGTTCCTGTCCGACCCGTCGCAAGCCGGCTTCAAGAGGTTTCGCGCCGCGTACCTTGCGGTGCTCGATGAGCGGTTTGCGGAGCAACCGGCGCGCTTCGACGCGCTGGCGCAGGAGGCCCGGGAAGGTGACGTCTTCCTCGGCTGCAACTGCCCCACGGCTCACCAACCCGACGTTCGGCACTGTCACACGTGGCTGGCGCTGGAGTACCTCGCCCGCAAGTACCCGGATCTCGACGTGAGGTTCGATGCGCGGTGAGAGGTGCTCAGGCCCGCCCGCGGCGCTCGCGGCGGCTCGGGCGTCGCGCTTTCGCCGGGTGCGGCGCGAGATCCGCGTTCAGCGCCGCAGCCGTGAGCAACAGTCGTCCGCCTCGGGGGCGGCGCGCGCGGGCCGCGCGCCGCTCGAATCCGACAGGTCTTCCTGCTCGTCGGGGTAGCGGATGCGCTCGTCGCCGGCCTTGGCGCCGAGCCCGGCGCTGCGCCCCTTGGGCTCTTCCCACGGCTCCTGGCGCCCGAGCGCGGTGAGATCGAGGAAATAGTACGAGCCGCCCGTCGACTCCGTGCCGCGCCCGTAGGTCGAGTATGTGTGGTACACGCGCTCGCCGTCGCGCAGGAAGCAGCTCAGCCCGTGCAGGTCGAAGGGCTGCTTGCCGCCCAGATAAACCGCGGATCCCGCCTGCTCGTGCTCGGCGGGCGTGCGGTAGTTGTATTCGACGGGTGCGACCGAGGCGTCCAGCGTGACGTGGTAGTCGTAGTTGAAGCGGCTGCCTTCCGACGAGTACCAGGGCACGGGCCAGCCCATACGCTCCTTGAACGGCGCGATCTTCTCCCAGGGAGCGCGCGAGATGAACGCGAACGTGGTACCGACGCCATGCCAGTGGCGCAGGTGGCCCTTCGAGATCTGATCGGCGAAGCCCGAGCAGCTCGGGCAGCCGCGATCCTTGGGTTTGCCGTCGTCATCGAACAGCCACATGAAGTGATAGACGATGAGCTGCTGCCGGCCCTCGAACAGATCGAGCAGGCGCAGCTTGCCGTGGGCACCCGAGAACTCGTAGGGCTCGGCGACCTCGACCATCGGCAGGCGCCGGCGATCCGCGTTGAGCTGGTCGCGCGCTCGCGTCAGCTCCTTCTCGCGGGTGAGCAGCGCTTTGCGTGCCTCCAGCCACTCGGCGCGCGAGACGACGCGCGGCAGTTCGATCCGGGTCATGGGTACGTCTCCATTGTCATCGGGAATGGCCTTGCCCGGTGGGGGCGCTGCCGCGGGATGGGTCCGGACGGTGGACTGCCGGAGCGCGCGGAACTCATCGGTGCGTCGGGCAAAAAACGTCGCCGGCTGCAGCCCTCTATGTGGCACGAACATTGCGACTACCTAATTGCTGCTAGGTCTCTCGCTTCCATCACGGCAGCCTCTCCGTCAGCCATTGCTCACCTCGGCCGGTGTCGATCCCGAAACGCCGCAGCCCCGGGAAGACCACGAGGCGCATCGTCTCGTCGAAGATCCGCCGGCGCTCGGCGCGATCCAGCGCGCCGAGGCCGGACAGCGCGTCCTGTTCAGGGTGCTCTGCCCGGGACGAGAAGAGCTCCTCGTGCACCGTGCCGGCGAGCATCGCCGGCACGTGGGGGCCGATGACGTCCGCGCAGCCGCGCTGTCGTTCGGCGGCGAGGTGCGCCCAGCCGAGCCGCGCGTGGTCCACCTCGTCGCGCAGGATCTGCTGCATGGTGTCGCGGATGCGCGGATCCGTCGCGCGCTCGACCATCTCGCCGAGCAGCGCCGCGCTGAGCGTCTCGGTGATGCAGGACATCGCGACCACCTCGTAGAGCAGCCGCTCGCGTGCCCCGAGCCCGCGCGGCGCCACCGCGGGCGCCTCGGGGGCCGCGCCGGGATCGAAGGGCGCGCCGCCGAGCTCGCGCACGAGCGCCGCGCACTGCGCCGCGTGGCGCCGCTCGTCCTCGGCCGCATGGCGCGCCATCGCGATCACGGGGTCCACGGCGCCGGCCGCCGCGAGCTGCTCCGCGAGCCGGGAGAAGCGCGCCGCCGCCTCGAGCTCCGCGCACGTCCGGCTCCGCCAGACGCGCGCCGCGGCCTCGCGCGCGGCCGGGGCGCCGGCGTCAACCACCGCAGCAGCCCTCGCCGTCGTTGCCCAGCCGGCAGAACGTTGCGCAGCAAGGCTCGGTGTTGAGGCAGCCCGTCATCCAGCAGCAGGTGCAACCGCACGCGTCGTAGGGATCGGGCACTGCCGAGCAATCAAGGCTGCTCGCCCCGCCGGCGCCGTCGCCTCCGCCGCTGCCCGCTGTGGCGCTCTCGCCGCCGCCGCTGCCCGCCGCGGCGCCACCTCCAGCCCCGCCGCTGCCCTCCGTCGCGCTCTCGCCGCCGCCCCCGCTGCCCGCCGTGGCGCCATCTCCAGCCCCGCCGCTGCCCGGGGCGCCCCCGCTGGTCGCGCCCGCGGTGGCCGACGCGCCGCCGTTGCCGGCGTTTTCTCCGCCGTCGTCGCCGCAGGCGCCGAGCCCGATCGCCGCGCCGCTCAAGATCAGCACGTTGAAGAGCCTCTCGATCCTCATCGCAACGTTCTCCAGGTTAAGAAAGCGATCGGGGCCCCGGTGTACCTGCGAGGCGCGCGAGCCCGGTCCCTTCGCTTCAGATACCCCCAGCGTGCGACAGGTCGATCACATTGTGAATCGGTATTTTCGACACATCATTGTACGGCGCTGCCAAACTATAGGCGTCCGACAAAGTGCGCTTCACGGCGCGGAACACCGACGTAAAGTTCCTCCTAAGGCACCAGACAGATTGAAAGTTACCTGGATCAAATGGGTTGCGAGGCCCGACCGATCTGCCGGGGAGCTAGCTCCAAGGGCAAGAAATGCGGAAGAGCGAGAAACCGCAAGGGCGCAAGGGGCGCAAGGGTCGAGAGACCAGAGATTCTCTTGCCTTCCCCTTGCGCCCCTCGCGCCCTTGCGGTTTCTCTTCCCTTCTGTTGATTCTTCGGAACTCCAACGTGTTCGGCGCTCTAGCGGCCATCCGCCTGCCCAGATCCTGGCTAGACGATGGCCTTCTTCGACAGCGTCTGCTCGACGAGCGTCACCCAGTAGCTCGCGCCGATGGGCAGGATCTCGTCGTTGAAGTCGTAACCAGGGTTGTGCAGCATGCGGCTCTCGGCGCCGACGCCGTTGCCGAGCCAGACGTAGGCGCCAGGCCTCTCGCGCAGCATGAACGCGAAATCCTCGGCGCCCATCGTCGGTTGAATGTCGGTGTGCACATTTTCGCCGCCGATCACCTGCGACATCGCCGCGATCGCCATGCCGACTTCCTTCGGCGTGTTGATGATGGGCGGGTAGCGGTGCTCGTACCGCACCGTGACCCTGCAGCCGTGAGCGGCGGCGATGCCCTCGCAGATGCGGCGCAGGGAGCCCTCGACGAGCGCCTGCACCTCGGGCTTGAGCGCCCGCGCCGAGCCGCGCAGCGTGACCTCATCCGGGATCACGTTCCACGTGTCGCCGGCGTGGAACTGCGTGACGCTGACCACCGCCGCGTCGACCGGGCTCACGCTGCGGCTCGCGATCGCCTGCAGCGCCTGCACGAGCGCGCTCCCCGCGACGATCGGATCGACGGCGTGGTGCGGCATCCCCGCGTGGGCGCCGCGGCCCGTGATCTTGATCTCGAAGATATCGAAGCTCGCCATCATGATCCCGGGCATCACGGCGAACTGGCCAGCGGGAATACCAGGCCAGTTGTGCATGCCGAAGACCGCCTCCACCGGAAACTTCTCGAACAGGCCGTCCTCGACCATCACGCGGCCGCCCCCCTCGTTCTCCTCGGCGGGCTGGAAGATGAAGTGGACGGTGCCTTCAAACGCCCTCGTCTCGGCGAGGTGCTTGGCGGCCCCGAGGAGCATCGCCGTGTGTCCGTCGTGGCCGCAGGCGTGCATCTTCCCCTCGTTCCGAGAGCGGTGGGCGAAGGTATTGGCCTCGTGAACGTGCAGCGCGTCCATGTCCGCCCGGAGCCCGATGGCGCGGTGGCCCGACCCGGCCCTGAGCGTGCCCACGACGCCGGTCTTCGCGAGGCCGCGGTGGACCTCCACGCCGAAGGACGAGAGCTTCTCCGCCACGAAGTCCGAGGTGCACGCCTCCTCGAACGCGGTCTCGGGGTGGGCGTGGATCTCACGGCGCCACGCGGTCATTTCAGCGTGGAGCGCGTTGACTCGATGGATGATGGGCATGGCGAAGGTCCCTTCCTAATAGCTGGGAGCAAGCTCCAAGGCCAAGGGAATGCGGGGGAAGAGAAACCGCAAGGGCGCAAGGGGCGCAAGGGATGAGGGCTGAGAGCTGAGATAGTTTCCTGTCCTCCCTTGCGCCCCTCGCGCCCTTGCGGTTTCTCTTCCGTTGATTTCCCGGAGAAACTGATGCGATCGATGTTTAGAGCCCCTTTGCGTCGAAGGCGACGAGCCGGAGCTCGCATGTATACCGCTTTCCGTCCGCGTCCGGCAGCCAGAGCTCATCGATGCTCGGCAGCATCTCGGCGACGCTCACCTTCGCCGACGCGTCGAGCTCGCTGGCGCGCCGGAGGATCTTCGCGAGGGTGTCCACGAAGATCGGGCTGTCGAGGTCCGCGTAGTACGGCTTGGCCTCGAAGGGCGACTTGAAGAAGATGAACCGCGGCAGCCCGTGCGCGCGCTGCCAGCGCCGCGCCGCGAGCCAGCGAGCGAGCGGCTCCTCCTCGCGCGCGAAGCTCAGCTGCGACGCGACGAAGCGCCAGCGCTCTCGCGCGACCACGAGATCGCCGATCTTGAGCCGCGGCGTGTGGTCCTCTGCCGGCAGGACGTCCAGGGCGTTGGTGACCATCGACGAGAGCATCATGCCCATGAAATCGAGGAGGCCACCGCGGTAGCCGCCGCCCCGCGCGTGGACCTCGAGCGCCCCGTCCTGGTCCACGACGACGAGGTCCGACACGCGCAGCGTCCGCGCCAGAGGCGCGGGAGAAGGATCCCGCGAGAACGCATAACGGTAGTCCGCTGAGCCGAGGGCGATCTCGTTGATGCGCTGGCACCATTGAGCCTTCGGAAGCACGGGGATGACGCTCGGGCTCGGGTTGTCGAGCTCCCAGCGCTCGATGAGCTCGCTCATCGACGGGTGCTGGACAGCGAAGCAGGACGCCGTCAGCGTGTGCGTCAGGTGCATCTCCCCCATGACCAGATCGCACTCCCCACGGCGTAGGGCCTCGACGCCCTTTGCCGCGATCATCAGATCAGGGCACATGTAACGAGCCCTGGCCCAGCCTGGGCGCGGCGCGTCGAAGGCGCGCAGCACGTGCGGCAGCAGCGCGGCCGGATCGCGCTCGACGGAGCGCGTGCCGGCCGGCACATCGAGGATCTCGGCCCAGCGGCGCTGCAGCTCCTGCTGCACCGGCCTGACCCAATCCGGCGTGCCGCGCATCTCCTGCAGCCACGGCTCGCTCTCCGCGAGGGCCTTGTGGAACACCGTGAGCTCGACCGGTCCGCCGCCCTGCTGCGCCGAGAGTCGCTCGAACAGGCCCCGCAGCACCACGAGGTAACGGCGCCCGGCCTCGTAGGTCAGCCAGCGGCCGCTGAGGAGCAGGAGCGACAGCGGTGGAGCGAGCTTCTGGAGCAGCGGAGCCCCGATCTCCATGTCCAGGTCGCGCCTGCAATCCTCGTAGACGAGCGTGCGCGCCGCGTACATCTCTCCATCGGAGCGCGTCGCGGCCGCGCCGGTCAGCCGGTGGAACGTGTCCTCCAGGCGCTCCATGGCGGCGTCGAGGGCGCGGGAGTCGCCGGCCGCGGCGGCGACCTCGCCGCGCGCCCGCTCGATCTCGTCGAGGGGCATGAGCGCGCGCTCGCGGAGCGCCTGATCTTCGATCCCGGAGAGCGCGCGCCGCAGCGCCTCTTCCGGCGTCAGCTGGAGCGCGACCTCGAAGTCCCACGCGACGACGCCCATCGCGCACGCCCTGTCGAGGATGTCGAACACCTCCGCCTCACCGCTCAGCCCGAGCGACGGGTCGCCGACGAGCCGGCGCGCGAGCGCCCTCGCGGGCGTCACGCCGTCACAGCCCTCGAGGACCGCAGCCTGCGCCGGCGTGAGCGGCATGGCCCCGACGGACGGGATCTGCAGCGCGCCCCCATCGACGCGGATGTAGGGGAGCAGCCGGGGCGCCGCGAACGGCCTGAGCTCCGGGTCCGAGCTCAGCCGCGACGAGATCGCGTCGATCGCCCAGCTCTCGAAGTAGACATTCCGCGCGGCGAGCAGGCCTGACCCGGGCCGGGCGACGATCGCCTCGGGGCCGAGGCCGATACGGCACCAGCCGATGGGCCCGAAGAAGCCGATGGAGTCGTTCTTGACGCAATAGCGCTGCAGGTAGGCGGCGACCAGCGCCTCTCTCTGCCGCGTCTTCTTGTCCCTGTGGCCGGGCGGCTTGCGCAGGAGGCCGTCGAGCCCCGTGTGAAGGGCGCGCCTGTTCTGCCAGACCACCGCCTCGCGGAACCGGTCGTCCTGCACCGCCGCGCGCAGCGCCTCGCTGACCCGCGCCGTCTCCACCTCGAACGAGCGCTGCAGATCCGCGTGGATCACGCTCCCCGTCGGGGCGGCCCCTCCGGCATCGAGCACCCTGTCGAGCATGGCGGCCGTCCCGGGGGCCGCGAGCGACAGGATGGTCTGCGACGCGAACCCCGCGCCGCGAACGCACGCGAAAGGCCATAACCCGAACGGTCCTCCGGCCAGCGGCACCAGGTGGCGCGGCGCGCCGCCTTCGACGTCTTGCTCGGCCGGACGGCCCGCGTGCCTCTCAACGACGGGAGCAGGCGACTCGACAGCGAATTTCATCGTAACAGACATGATTTCTCATCCGCGGCATGGAGCTCGGTTCTGGCGACACCGCGCGTGACTCACGGGTCGCCCGGGGCGTCCGGAGATCCCGCCTCCGGGGGGCCCGGCGGGGCGACGACCTTGGTCATCTCCGCATGACTTATCTTCGAGAACAGGGACATGTAGGGCATCAGGACCGCTCGTGACCACGAGGACGGGAACCACATGTAGCTGTACAGGGGTTGACCCACCGCGCCGCGGCGTCGCTTCGTCTTCCATGTGCCGCCGCTGAGCCATATCCGCTTGGCGCCGAGCGCCACCGCCCGCTTGATCGGCTCGTAGAAGACGAGGCTGAAATACAGCGGCGTGTCTTCCAGCCCCTGCTCCTCGGTGCGGCCGATGCGGTAGACCCAGAGGTCGTCCCCCTTGTGGAGGATCGAGGTGAAGCCGACGACGGTAGAGCCGTTGCGCGCCACGATCGCCTCGGCCCTCGGGCCGAGGTGACGCTCGAGCTGAGCCCAGAACGATTCCGGGTGACGGAAGTGCTCCTCACCGTATTTCGAGTACGTCGTCTCGTAGAGGCGCTCGAAATCGCCGCCCAGGGAGCCCCAATTCGACGTCACGGTGAATTGGATACCGGCTTCGCCGACCTTCCTCATGTCGCGCCTGAAGGCCTTTCGCTCCTTGCTCTGGAAGCGCGCGAGGTAATCGTCGAAGGCCTTGAAATCGGTGTCCAGCCGGTTGTCATAGACGAGGAACACCTCCTCGAACCCGCTCCCGCGCAGCGATCTCCGGAGCTCGGCGCGCCCGGCGTCGACGCCGTAGAAGCAGAGCGGCAGCCGCTCTCTGCGCGCCTCGTCCTTGAGCGCGTCGAGCACCGCGCGGTGCACCTCCAGCAACGCCGCCGGATCGACCGGCGCCGTGGCGATGCCCCCGCGATAGCTGAGCGGGCTCGCGGCGAGCACCCACCCGTCAATCCCCGAGCGGGACGCCCGCGCGAACGCCCGGTACGCATTGACCGCCTGGATGACCCACCGGCTCCAGCGCGCGCTCTCCGGGTTCATCCTGACGAGCTCGTCCTGCCAGGAGACGAAGAAGAACTTCTCGAGAGAATAATGATAGTAGATCGAGCGGCTGCGCGTGACGAGGAACGGGCAAACGGCGATGAGGCGGGCCCCATCGCGCACCAGGACATAGCGCAGGGACAGCTCCCCGCGCGCGAGCGGGGTCAAATCCAGCGCGTCGAGCATCCGCAGCCAACGGCGATCGAGGAACACGTCGGCTTCCGCCGTGACGTGGTCGAGCTCCGCGTCATCCACGGAGTCGAGCGATGTGCAGATGGTCGTCGTCAATCTCACCGACTGCGTTCCTTTCGTTGCGTGCCAGCGCCGCGAGCAGGCGCGCCGGCCCCGCGCGGCGGCGGGGCCGGCATGAGGCCGGTCGATGATCGGCCGCTCAGGGCGCCTCGCGCCGGGCCTGCTCGATGCGTGCGCGGAGCTTCCGGGCGAGCTGCTCGACGCCGGGCGCCTGGAGGATCGAATAGTGGTCGCCCTGCACGCGCTCGACCTCGACGCCCGAGGGCGCCACGCGCCGCCAGGCGTCCACGGCATCCGGCGACGAGACCCGCCCGTCGACGGCCTGGAAGACCGTGATCGCCCCGCCGTACGGCCCGGGGTCGTAGCGAAAGAGCGCCTTCATGTTGTTCATGAAGACACGGCGCAGCGCCGGCAGCGCGTCCTCGGGGGGCGGGCTGCCGCCGGAGACGCGGGCCAGATCGTTGTCGAACAGGGCGTGGAGGAGGCGATCCGCGTCCGCAGGCGGCACGTCGGGCCTGCTGCCCTCGACCCTCGCGTCGATGAGCGCGAGCACCTCCACGCGCTGCTCGCTGCGCTCGAGCTGCCGCGCCATCTCGAACGCGACGACGCCTCCCATCGACCAGCCGCCGAGCAGGTAGGGCCCCGACGGCTGCACCGACCGCACCGCGCTCACGTAGCGCGCTGCCATCTCCTCCACGCTGGCCGGCGGCGCCTGGGCCCCGTCGAGCCCAGGGGACTGCAACCCGTAGAACGGCTGCTCCGCGCCGAGCCGCCGCGCGAGCTCGCGGTAGCACAGGACGTTGCCCCCCACGGGGTGGACGCAGAAGAACGGCCTCCGCTGGGCGCCGGGCGTGATCGTCACGAGCGGCGAGCTCGGATCGAGGCGCCGCTCATCGCGGAGGAGCGCGGCGAGGCGCTCCACCGTCCCCCCCTGAAACAGCGCCGCGAGCGGCAGCCGCTGGCCGGTGCGCGCCTGGATCTCCGCCATGAGCCGCACGGCCAGGAGCGAGTGACCGCCGAGCTCGAAGAAGTCGTCGCGCACGCCCACGCGCTCCGCGCCCAGCACCGCGGCCCAGATCGCGGCGAGCTCTCGCTCCAGCGCGTCCCTCGGCGCGACGAAGCCATCCGCCGCGCCGCTCCGATCGGGCGGCGGCAGGGCCTTGCGATCGACCTTGCCGTTCGCGTTGAGCGGCAGCGCGTCGAGCAGCACGACGAACGCGGGCACCATGTACTCGGGCAGGAGCTCCCTCGCGTGCTCTTTCAGCAGGGCGGCGGAGCGCGGCGAGCCCGCGGCCGGCACCACGTACGCCACGAGCTGCTTGTCCCCTGGCCTGTCCTCCCGGGCCACGACGACCGCCTCCGCCACGCCGGGATGCCTCTTGAGCGCCGACTCGATCTCGGCGAGCTCGATCCTGAACCCCCTCACCTTCACCTGGTGATCCAGCCGGCCGAGGAACTGGATATCGCCGCTCGGCAGGTACCGCGCGAGGTCGCCCGTCTTGTACATGCGGGCCCCGGGCCGGGGGGAGAACGGATCGGGCAAGAACACGTCGGCGGTACGCCGGGGATCCCGCAGGTAGCCGCGCCCCACGCCGACGCCGCCCACGAACAGCTCGCCCGGAACCCCGATCGGCGCGGGCTGGCCCTGGCGATCGAGGAGATAGAGGCGTGTGTTCGCGATCGCGCGCCCGATGGGGACGTTCGCGGCGATGGGCACCTCCCGAACGCGGTAGTGCGTCACGTCGTCGGAGCACTCGGTCGGACCGTACGCGTTGAGGAGCGGCACGCCGGGAGTTGCCTCGATCCACTGCGCACACAGCTCCGGCGGCAACGCCTCTCCGGTGGCGACCATCCACCGGAGCCCCTTCAGCTCGGGTGCGCCCTCCATCGAGCGGGCCTCCGCCAGCACCGCGCGAAGCATGGAAGGGACGACCTCGAGGATCGAAATGCCATGCTCCTCGACCGCGGAGAGCAGCCGGGCGGGATCCCGGACGACCTCCTCTCCCAGGATGTGAACGCGGCCGCCCAAGAGGAGCGCGACGAGGAACTGCCAGACCGAGATATCGAAGCACTGGGACGCGTTCTGAGCGACGCAGTCCTCCGCGGTGAGCTCGAGATCTTGCACCTTCGCGAAGAGGTGGTTGAGCATGCCGCGGTGCTCGACCATCGCCCCCTTGGGAGCTCCGGTCGATCCCGACGTATAGATGACGTAGGCGAGGTTGGACGGGCGAGCGCGCGGCAGAGGAGCGCGCGCTGCCCCGGCGAGCGGCGTGAGCGCCTCCTCGAGGCGGATGATCTGCGGCGCGGCGGCCATCCCCGAGAGGGCGCGCCGCAGCGCGGCCTCGAGCTGTCGAGAGACGAGGACGCGCCGCGCGCCGCTGCTCTCCAGCACCTGAGCGATCCTGTGAGGCGGGTGGAACGGATCGAGCGGCAAATAGGCGCTCCCCGCCTTCCACACGCCGAGGATCCCGCCGAGGAAGTCGAGGCCGCGCTCCGCGAGCAGCGCGATCACCTCGTCCGGCCCCGCGCCGTCGCGCACGAGCGCGCGAGCGAGGGCGTCCGCGCGCTCATCGAGGGCCCGGTAGCTCAACGAGGCTCCCCCCTCCGCCACGGCGGCGATCGCGTCCGGCGTCCGCTCCACCTGGGCTTCGAAGAGCGTCGTGAAGCACTCTTCCTCGGGGAACGGCATCTCGGTGCGGGTCCAGTCGTCGAGGAGCGTCCGCCGCTCGTCCGCGGGCAGGAGCGGCAGCGACGAGATCGGGCGGGTCGGGTCACGCGCGATCCCCTCGAGGAGCTGATCGAGGTGCGCCGCCATCCGGGCGATCGTGGGCGGATCGAAGAGATCGGTGTTGTACTCGATATGGCCCCCGAGCTGCTGCTCTGCCTCCGTCAGCGCCAGGGTCAGGTCGAACATCGCCGTCCCGGTGAAGACCTCCTCGGTCTCCAGCGCCTCGGTCCGCGAGGCGCCGGTGGGATCCTGCAGGATGAACATGACCTGGAAGATGGGGGCGTGGGCGCGGCTCCGCGCCGGGTTCAGCTCCTCCACCAGCTTGTCGAACGGCAGGTCTTGATGAGCGTACGCCTCCAGCGCTGTCCGGTGCACCCGCTTGAGCAGATCGAGGAAGCTCGGATCGCCGGAGAGGTCGACGCGCAGCGCGACGGTGTTGAGGAAGAAGCCGATGAGCCCGTCGAGCTCTTGCCTGCTCCGCCCGGCCACGGGGGATCCCACGACGATGTCCCGCTGCCCCGAATAGCGGTGGAGCAGCACCTGGAACGCCGCGAGCAGCGTCATGAACAGCGTCACCGCCTCGCGCCGGCCGAGCGCCTTGAGCGCCTCGGTCGTCGCCGCGGAGAAGCGGATCGCGTGCCGTCCGCCGCGGTAGCTCAGCACCGGCGGCCGCGGGCGGTCGGACGGCAGCTCGAGCACGGCGGGGACGCCGGCGAGCGCCTGTTTCCAGTAGGAGAGCTGCGCCGCGAGCGACTCCTCGCTCAGCCACTGCCGCTGGCACACGGCGAAGTCGGCGTACTGGATCGGCAGCTCGGGCAGGGGCGAGGGGCGGCCGCTGGAGAACGCCTCGTAGAGCGCCACGATCTCGCGGGCGAGCACCCCGAGCGACCAGCCGTCGGTGATGATGTGGTGGAGCGCCACGACAAGCACGTCCTCCGCGTCGCCGAGGCGCAGCAGCTCGATGCGCAGGAGCGGCCCCTCGTCGAGATCGAACGGCTGGAGCGCCAGCCCGAGGTGCCGCTCGCGGGCCGCCTCCATCCGCGCGTCCGGCCGCAAGCCCCGCAGATCGGTGACCGGCACCGGCACCGGCGACGGCGGGGCGACGCGCTGGACCGGCCGCCCCTCGACGCTCGGGAAGCTCGTGCGCAGGATCTCGTGCCGCCTCGTCAGCTCCGTCACGCTCCGCTCGAGGGCGGCCGGGTCGATCGCCGACGGGAAACGCACGGTCCACGCCACGTTCTGCGCGACGCTCTCGGGGCTCAGCTGGTGCAAGAACCACATGCGCTCCTGCGCGAGCGAGAGCGGCGGCGGCCCCGATCGCTGGACGCGCCGGAGCGGCAGGAGCTCGGCGGCGCCGGCGCTCGCCTCGATGTGCCGGGCGATCGCCGCCACGGTGGGCGACTGGAAGATGAGCCCGAGCGGCAGATCGACGCCGAAGGCGCTCCTCAGCCGGGCCACCACCTGGGTCGCGAGGAGCGAGTGCCCGCCGAGCGCGAAGAAGTCGTCCTCGACCCCTACCCCGGCCACGCCGAGCGCCTCGGCCCAGATCTGCGCGACGCGCCCCTCGACCTCGGTGCGCGGCGCGACGAAGGTCGATCTGTCCATCGCGTGCTCCCCCGAGGGCCGCGGGAGCGCCTTGCGATCGATCTTGCCGTTCGCGGTGAGCGGGAGCGAGCTCAGCGCCACGACGACCGACGGGACCATGTAGTCCGGCAGCCGATCGCGCACGAAGCGCTTGATCTCCGCCTCATCCACGGACCTCTCCGGCGCGGGCACGACGTAGGCCACGAGCCGCCGATCCCCAGGGGTATCCTCGCGCACCGAGACCACCGCGAGCGCGACCGCCTCGTGCTGCGCGAGCAGAGCCTCGATCTCGCCCAGCTCGATGCGGAAGCCCCGCAGCTTGACCTGGTGGTCCGTGCGGCCGAGGAACTCGACGGTTCCGTCCGGCAGCCACCGCACCCGATCCCCCGTGCGGTACATGCGCGCCCCCGCGTCGCCGGAGAAAGGATCCGGCAGGAACCGCTCCGCCGTGAGCGCCGGGCGCGACAGGTAACCTCGCGTGACGCCCTCGCCGCCGATGTACAGCTCCCCCTGCACGCCGACAGGCACCAGCTGGAGGTGGCGATCGCAGATGTAAAGCGCGGTGTTGTCGATGGGCCGCCCGATGGACGCCCACCCCGTCCCAGCCGCCCGCTCGACGAGGTGCGTGGAGGACCAGATGGTCGTCTCCGTGGGGCCGTACATGTTGAGCAGCGCGCCCGGAAACGTCTTGCGGATCTCCTCGACGAGATCGAACGGCAGCGGCTCGCCGCCGAGGAGCAGCGCGCGCAGGCTGGACAAGGCAGCTCCCGCCGAGGGCTCCAGCATCATGCCGCGCAGCAGCGACGGCGTGCACTGGAGGTAATCCACGTGATAACGCTGGATCTGGCTGGGCGCCGAGGTGTCCTCCAGGCCCCGCCGGTCCTCTCGCTCGCTCCGGCGCTTCAGCTCATCGAGGTACGGCAGGCTCGCGAGCACGGCGTCGGCATCGACGCCGAAGTCGATGAGGCAGCCGATCTCGTCGACCCCGATCTCCTTGAGCTGGGCGACCCGATCCAGGCAGTCGCTCGGCGTCCCGAACAGACCGCTCGTCTCGACGTACCTGTCGAAGGCGTGGGAGACGAGCAGGTCGAGGTCCTCCTCGCGGACAGAGGTGTCCAGATCGATGCCCAGGCTGCGCCCGAGCCCCCTCATCAGATCGGCCGAGCTGCGCAGGTAGCTGCGGAACGGCGCGCTGATCCGGGCGCGCACCAGATCGGCGTCCCGCTCGACGAAGGTGTGGAGCATGAGCGTGACGTGCCCCTCGCCCTCGTGCCCCGCGCGACGGCGGGCATCTCGGTAGATCGCGATCCGCTCCGCGAGATCATCGATGCTCTGGCCGAGCAGGTGCGTGAGGATGTTCATCCCGCCCCGGCCCGCGGCCTCGAACGTCTCGGGGTTGCCCGCAGCCGTCAGCCAGACGGGCAGCTCGCGCTGCACCGGTTGCGGTCGGATCTGGATCTCCGTCGGTTTCCCCGCCCCGTCCGGGAACGTCAGCCGCTCGCCGCGCCAGAGCCTGCGGACCGCGTCGATGCCCTCCAGCATGGTCCGCTTCCGGTCCGCATACCGCTCCGGGGCGAGGACGAAGTCGCGCGCGTGCCAGCCTGACGCGAAGGAGACGCCGACCCGGCCGCGCGAGATGTTGTCGAGGAGGGCCCAGTCCTCCGCGATCCTGACCGGGTGGTGCAGCGGGAGGACGACGCTGCCTGCGCGGATCGCGACCCGCTCCGTCATGGCCGCTATGGCCGCGCTGACGACCGATGGATTGGGGTACAGACCGCCGAACGCGTGGAAGTGGCGCTCTGGCGTCCACACGGCCATGAAGCCGTGGCGGTCCGCGAACTTGGCGCCCTCCCAGAGGAGCCGATACCGATCGCCGCCGCCCTGATCGGCGTCATCGGCGAAGTAGAACAGGCTGAAGCCGAGCGGCCGACGAGCGCCGGTGCGGCCCTTCGGCTGCCGCCGCGGCGCCCGGTGTCGCTGATCTCCCTGAAGGATCACCGTCAGGCCGCGTGTGAGCGTCCACAGGAGCTCCAGCACGGAGATATCGAAGGAGATGCTCGTGACCGCGAGCCAGCGCGCGCCCGGAGCGACGGGCCCGAGCGCTCGATCCATCGCGCTGAAAAAGTTCGCCACGCTCCGGTGGGGCACGACGACGCCCTTGGGCTTCCCCGTCGAGCCCGACGTGTAGATGACGTACGCGGCGTTCCCCGGGCGTGCGCCGGCCGCCGGCGGCGCGCCCGGCTCCGGCCGGCTCCGGCCTCCGCCGAGCATCACTGCGCGCGCCTTCGATCCAGCGAGCCGCGTCGTGAGGTGGTCCTCGGTCACGACCACCGGCGCGCCGGCGTCGTCGAGCATGTAGCCGATGCGATCCGAGGGGTACGACGGATCGAGCGGCAGGTAAGCCCCGCCCGCCTTCAGGATGCCGAGCAGGCCCACGAGCATGTCGATCGACCGCTCCGCGCACAGGCCCACGATCACCTCGGGCCCGACGCCGAGCGATCGCAGCTCGCCCGCGAGCGCGTCGGCCCGCGCGTCGAGCGCGCGGTACGTGATCTCTTCGCCCTCGAAGACGCACGCCGTCGCGTCCGGCGTCCGGCGGACCTGATCGCTGAGCTGCTCATGAATGCACGCGTCGGTCGTCCACTCCGCGCGTGTCGCGTTCCAGCCCGACGTGACGAGCCGCAGCTCGTCCTCGTCCATGACGGTCGCCTCGGACAGGCGGCGATCGGGGCTCGACGCCGCCGACAGCAGCAGCGCGCCGAGCCGCGAGGCCATCCGGGCGATCGTCGCGCCGTCGAAGAGATCGGCGCTGTACTCGAAGTACCCCTCGAACCCCTCCTCGCCGCTCCTCAGGGAGAGGGTGAGGTCCACCATCGACGTGCCCGGATCGATCTCCACCGGGCGCGCCGTGAGCCCCGGCAGCGCCGGGAGATCGACCGCCCGGTCCGGGAGCAGGATCAACATCGCCTGGAACAGCGGGGAGAAGCTCTGGCTGCGCGCCGGCCGCAGGTGCTCGACCACCCGCTCGAAGGGCACGTCCTGGTCCGCGTAGGCCTCGACCGCGACGTCGCGCACCTGCGCGAGCAGCTCCCGGAAGGTGCGGGCGCGGGACAGATCGACCCGCAGGACGACGGTGTTCGTGAACATGCCGAACAGCCCGCTCAGCTCCGGCGGACGGCCGGCGACGGCGGAGCCGACGCTCACGTCCTCCTGGCCCGAGCAGCGCCCCAGCAAGAGCGCGAAGCCGGCGAGCAGCGCCATGTAGGGGGTGACGCGCTCCTGCCGGCCAATGCCCTCGAGGGCCTCGCGCAGAGCGCGCGGGAACCGCACCGGCAGCCTCGCGCCCCGGTAGGTCTGCGCCGCGGGTCGAGGGCGGTCCGTCGGCAGCTCGATCAGCTCGGGAGCGCCGGCCAGCCTCGTGCGCCAGCGCGCGAGCTGGTCCGCGGCGACGCCGCCGTCGAGGAGCTCCTGCTTCCAGAGGGCGTAGTCGGCGTACCCCAGCCGCAGATCCGCGAGCTCGGATGGACCACCCCGCGAGAACGCCCCGTAGAGGGCCGACAGCTCGCGGGCGAAGACCCCGAAGGACCAGCCGTCCGCCACGAGGTGGTGCGCCACGACGAGGAGCACGTGCCGCCGCGGCTCGATGCGCAGGAGCGTGGCGCGCGCGAGCGGGCTGCGCGCGAGCTGGAACGGGCGCCGCGCCTCCTCGCGCGACCGCCGCTGCGCCTCGACCTCCCGGGCGGACAGCGGCAGGCCCGTCAGGTCCACGATCTCGAGCGGCAGCGCCCCCTCCGCCGCGATCACCTGGATCGGCTTCCCGTCCCGCTCCTCGATGCTCGCGCGCAGCGGCTCGTGGCGGCGCGCGATCGCGTCGAGCGCGCGCTGCAGCGCCGCCGCGTCGAGCTCGCCGGAGAGCTCCACGGCCACAGGGATGTTGTAGACGGGGTTGTCGGGATCGAGCTTCGCCAGGAACCACAGGCGCTGCTGCACGGGCGCGAGCGGAAGCGGCCCCGGCGCTCTCCGGGGCAGGAGCGCGGGCGTCTGCGCTCCCGCCGGTCGCGGCGCCTCGGTGCGCTGCGCCGCCACGTGCCGCGCGAGCGCGTCCGCGCTCGGGCCCCGCAGGAGCACGTCGAGCGGCACCGGTACGCCGAGCTCCTGCTCGAGGCTCGAGGACAGCTCGACCGCGCGCAGCGAATCCAGGCCGTACCGGGTGATGGGCGCCTCCGGATCGAGCCCGCCCGCGGGCCCGCCGAGCGACCTCGCGAGGTAACCGCAGAGCCACGAGCGCAGCTCCCCCACGGTCGCCGCGTCTCCTCGGGGCGCCGGGCGCGGCGCCGCCTGGATCGCGGGCGCCGCGGCCGCGTCTGTATCCAGGCGCGCGCCGCTCCTCACCTCGTCGGCGCGCCAGAGCAGCTCGGTCTGGAGCTCGCCGCCGAGGAAAGCCGCGCGGCACGCGTGTCGCTGGATCTTGCCGCTGGACGTCTTCGGGATGCTGCCCGGCGGGAGGAGCGCCACCGCGTGCGGCTGCAGGTCGTGCTCCATGGCGAGCCGCTCCCGGATCGCCCCGACCGCCGCCTCGCACGCCGCGAGGCGCGCGCGCAGGTCGCGCTCCTTCCGGAGGTCGATCTCCAGCGCGAGGGCGAGCCGCTCCTCGCCGTCGATCTCCACCGCGAACGCCGCCGAGCACCCCGACCGGATCGCCGGGTGGCTCTGCTCGACGGTGAGCTCGATGTCCTGCGGATAGTGGTTCCGGCCGCGGAGGATGATCAGGTCCTTGCGCCTCCCGGTGACGAAGAGCTCCCCCTCTTTCAGGAAGCCCAGGTCGCCCGTGCGGAGGAACTCGCCCGGCTCGCCGGTCGCGAGCCGCGCGCGGAACGTCGCTTTCGTCTCCTCGGCGCGACCCCAGTAGCCCTGGGCCACGCTGGGACCGCGGAGCCAGATCTCGCCGACGTGCCCCGCGGGGCACGCGGTGAGCGCCTCGGGGTGCACAACGACGAGCTCCTGGTCCGGCAGCGAGCGGCCGCAGCCGACGAGCACCCGCGCCCCCGCCTCGCCTGCGGCTGCTTCATCGGCGCGCCCCTGCTCCAGCGCCGCGGCGCTCGAGGCGCCCACGACGGCGCCGCTGCCCGGTCTCCCGCCGGAGGCGATGAGCGTCCCCTCCGCCAGCCCATAACAGGGATAGAAGGCCGTCCTCTTGAACCCGCACGGCCCGAAGGCCGCCGCGAACCTCTCGAGGGTCGCCGGCCGCACCGGCTCCGCGCCGCAGAAGGCGAGCTCCCACGAGCGCAGATCGAGCGAGCGCCGCTCCTCGGGCGAGCTCTTGCGGACGCACAGCTCGAAGGCGAAGTTCGGGCCGCCGCTGATGCTCGCTCGCTCGTCCGAGATGGCCTGAAGCCACCGCAACGGGTGCCGCAGGAACGTCAGCGGGGACATCAGCGCCACGTTGAACCCGATGTACAGCGGCTCGAGGATGCCGCCGATGAGGCCCATGTCGTGGTACGGAGGCAGCCAGATCACGCCCGCGCTGCCCCGGTGCGCGCCGAAGCAGCGTGAGATGCTCTCCAGGTTGTGCAGCAGGTTGCGGTGGCTCAGCATCACCCCCTTCGGGGTGCCCGTGGAGCCCGATGTGTACTGGAGGAAAGCGAGCGACGCCGCGCCGATCCTCGGCGGCTGAAAGGCGCCCTCGCCCTCCGCCGGCAGCTCGTCGGTCGCGATCCAGCGCGCCGCGCCGAGCTCCGGCGCGTGCTGGAACAGGTGCGCGGCCATCGACGCGATCGCGCCCGTGGAGAGCACGAGCCCGGCCCGCGCGTCCTTCAGGATGGCGCTCAGCCGCGGCAGCGTCCGCTCGATCCGCGCCGGATCCGGCGGGTACGCCGGGACGGCGACGAGCCCCGCGTAGACGCAGCCGAAGAAGGCGACGATGTACTCGAGCCCAGGCTCGTAGAGCAGGATCGCCCGCTCTCCGGGCTCCGCGACCTGGCGGAGCGCGGACGCGACCTGGCGAGCGCGGCGGGCGAGGTCCGCGTAGCTCATGCGGGCCACGATCTTCCCGCTGTCGTCGCGGAAGCTGTATCCGCACGTCTCCGCGCTCCGCGCTTCGAGCAGATCGATGAGTGTGGCGTACCGCGGGTGCTGTTCGAGCGTCGTCATCTACACACTACCTCTGTTACAGACGGCATGGTCACGCCGGCGACATCGAGCTTGCCGATGCGCCGTCGTCACCGGACGGACGCGCCATGCGAGGCGCACGGTTCACCTGGCTCAGCGCGCCATCTCGAAGAAAAAGTCGTCAATGACGACGAGCTTGCCGCACGCCCTCGCGACGTCGTAGACCCATTGGCCGACGGCGAGGTCGAGCACCCCGAGCCCGAACGGCGAGAAGATCACCGGCTTGTCGAGGCCGATCCGGCAATCACCGCGCATGAGCTGGGCGAGGGTCCCGGTCACGAAGCTCCGGCCCCCGCTCAGCCTCTCCGCGAGGTGTGGCGACGTGTTCGCCTTCATCACGTGCTCGACGTCATCCACGATGTTGTAGGACCCGAGCAGGAGCTCCGGCGCCAGATCGCGGAGAGAGATGTTGAGCACGAGCGGGTTGTGCGAGAGCAGCGCCGGATCAAGGATGTAGGGCTCGCCCGCCACCGTGGCGAGGACGAGGAGGTCGCTGCCGGTGACCGCGGCCTCGAGGCTCGAAGCGCGGTCGATCAAGCCATGGCGATCCGGCTTGCACACCTGGGTCGCGAACCGCTGCGACTCCGCCTTGTCCAGGTCGTACAGCAGCACCGACCCGATCTCCCAGCCGAGCGCGAGGAGGAACGTGTAGATGTACCTCGCGATGAGGCCGTTGCCGATGATGCCCAGCCTGCTCACGGCGCGCCTGCCGCCGTTCATCCACTCGGCCGCCAGCGCCGCCGAGCCGGCCGTGCGGGCGGCGGAGATGATCGAGCTCTCGAGGCAGGCGAAGGGGTAACCCGTCTCGTAGCTGTTCAGGAGGAGCGCCGCCGAGGCCCGCGGGATCCCCCGGCGAATGTTGTCGGGGTAGCTCGCGATCCACTTGATGCCCGAGACGCCGACGTCTCCCCCGAGGAACGCGGGCAGCGCGATGATGCGGTTCCGCGGCTGCTCCGGGAACCGCAGGAAATAGCTGTCCGGGTTCACGGTCTTCCCGTCCTCGTGCATCAGGTAAGCGCTCTTGACGCGCTCCACGCAGGCGGGGATGTCGGCATGGATGATCTCGTGGATCACCTTGCCCGTAACGATCGAGAAATCCATTCGAATGCGCTCTCCGTCGTCTCACGCTGGCCCCGAGCCTGGCGTCGCTCCTCCGGAGCGGCGCGATCGCCAGTCAGGGACCTGCGTCACATGCGTTGAACAAGGGTGCTCGGCCGCCCGGGCTCCGCGCTGCCTGCCTCGTCACGAGGCGCGCGCGGAGATCCCCAAAACCTCCGGAGTGCGTCCTCTAGGCGCCGAGCCTGGACGCCCAGGCGTCATTGAAGATGGTGTCCGCGTACGAGATGCCGCGGTCAGCGCAGATGAACAGCACCGAGGGTCGGCTCGTCGAGCGCATCCTCGGGAGGAGCTTCTTCACCGCCGCGTAGCACGATCCAGACGAGCCCCCGACGAGCAGCCCGTGCCGCGTGAGGAGCTCGCGGCAGCCACGCACGGTCTCGGCCTCCGGGACGAGGACGACGTCGTCGATCCGCGCCTCGTCGACCAGCTTGGATCGGACGCCGGCGCCGATACCCGCGATGTGTCGCGGCCCTGGAGGGCCTCCGAAGATGACCGAGCCCTGCGCGTCGACGGCGATGATACGCGCGTCCGGGAACGCCTCCTTGACCCGCCGGGAGATACCCGCGATCGTCGCTCCCGTGCTCACGCCCACGAAGACGTAGTGAAGCTCGGAGAAAGCCGAGCAGATCTCCTCACCCGTGAAGCGGTAGTGGGCCCCGACCGCGTCCATGTTGCCGTACTGGTTGGTCCAGTACGAATCGTCGATGGTCTCCCGCAGCTCCCGGAGCTTCCGGAGCCGCGCCTTCAAGAAGCCACCCGTGTCGTCGGGCTCGCTCACCTTGACGACGTTCGGGCAGAGCCGGCGCAGGAGGGTCTCGTACGCCTCCGTGGTGTTCGGATCGATCACCGGGATGAACTCGAGGCCGAGCTGGCGCGCGTAGAACGCGAGCGCGACGGCGAAATTCCCCGAGGAGGACTCGATGAGAACGGTCTTGTCGTGGATCTCGCCCCGCTTGATCGCCTGGTGCAGGATCCAGAGCGCGGGGCGATCCTTCAAGCTCCCCACCGGGTTGTGCCCCTCGATCTTGGCGAAGAGCTTGATCCCATCACACTCGAGGGGAAGCACGGTCGTTTCTCGAAGCGTCCCCAGGAGCGAGGTGACCTTAGTCAAGAGTTTTTCAGCCATGGGAGACCACTCTCGTAAGCTGGCGTAGCGTCCATTCCACGGGGCGACCTGAGCGAGCTCCGTTTCGCTGCATGAAATGACGGCGAATGACGGAGACTGACGGTGAATGACGGAGACTGCTGGTTATTGACAGCTATTGACGATAACCGACGGCGACCGACGGCGAAGGTTGGCTCCGATTCACGGGCCCGTCGCCCCAGCAGCGAGGAGGCGCTCGATACAGCTCTGGACCGAGAGCGCTTCCCGCAAGCCAGGGAGGGCGTGCGAGCCGCCCTGCATCATCGCCGCGAGATGGTCGAGCAGCGCCGCACGGTTGCGCGTGAGGGCCTGCTCCGGCGTGGCCGGGCAGAGATCGACCCAGCTCACGCCTTCGCGGATCTCGGCGTTGTACCAGTGATGCGTGCGGCCCGCCCCGCGCTCTCCGATCACGGTGAAGGCGTTGAAGTCGTCCTCTCCTCCGCCGACGCAAGCGCTCACCTCGATGGGAATGGCCCCCGCGGTCAGCCGGGCCTGAATGGCCGTCTCCGACGTGACGCCGTCCGCCGGGAAATCGACGTGCGAGCGCTCGACGCGCAGCGCCCCGAGAAGGCGCTGCGCCAGGAACACGAAATGCGACAGCACCTCGCGGACAAAGCCGCCCTCGCGGCGGCCGACGAGCCAGCCGCCGGCGCGCTGCCACGGTCGGGGCCACGCGCGAAACGAGGCTTCGATGCGCGCGTGCCGCACCTCGCCGATGCGCCCGGCGCGCAGCGCGTCCCAGAGCGCCAGCACCGGCGGCGAGACGGCAAAGCCGAAGTTGACGGCGGCGCGCACGCCGGCCCGCTCGAGCTGATCCACGGTCGCCCCGGCCGCTTCGACATCGACCGCGAGCGGCTTCTCGCACAGGATCGCCTTGCCCGCCCCTGCGGCGAGGCGCAGGTACTCGAGGTGGGTCGCCGGCGGCGAGGCGATGTAGACAAGTTCAGCCGGAGCAGCAATCACCTCTTCGGCGGCGCCCCGCCGGCAAGACCGGTCGAATGCCTCGATGCGCTGAGCTCCTTCAGCGGATGGATCCCACGCTGCGACGACCTGGAAATCAGGGCGCTGCACGAGGAGGTGAGCGATCCGCTCGCCCATCGTGCCAAAACCGATGATTCCAACGCCGATCTTGCGCATATCCAGCCGTCCATCCTGAATTTCGACGAACGCCGGTGGGGTATACTACAGAGCCGCCTCACAATGCAAGCGTGACCCACGCTTCTTTGATCCCGCTTCCCGGTGTGCCGCACGATGAATGTCATGAAAATTTCACGCGGGTGTGCGCATCGCGTCTTGCGAGCGCGGCGCGGCGCGGAGGTGCTCGACGAGAGCGAGACGGATGACCCGCGCGCCTGGGCGCCCTCATCCGATACTGTGCGCGTTTCGAGCCCATTTCGCGCCATGTCCACCGAATCTGCGTGTCTTCATCGGTCGGAATGGCCCGCTTCCGGGCACAATGGGGCTGAGAATTTTCGACCTCACCTGCGCCGCGCTGGCCTCGATCGGCCTGAGCGGATCGAGGCCGTGCATTCGAGGCTCAATGCTGGCGCGGTGCTCGGGAGCCCCACGCGTCCTGCGCGCGTTCGTCGTCAACCCGGTCGACCCGCCCCGGTCAACCCGCCGCTCGAGCTCGGCGCGCTTCCACCGCAGCGCCCATTCCCTCGAGCCGCGATCTTTTTCCATGGGATGTTCACCAACCCTGCTGATCAGAGGTTCCAAACAATTTCTGGCAATTGTCAGCCCTGAGCCGGAATGGCCCATACGCGTGACTCAGCGGGTGCGCTCCCGTCCGGCCAATCGCTTTTTTGGCTCACGACGCGTGAAGCCCCCTTTTCCTCGTCGCCGCCTGTGCAATGGATCTGCGCGGCCATGCCGCTCGTCTTTCTGCCCGACGATCTCCGCTTCTTCCTCTGGGACGACGCGGCCGCTGCCCGCTCGCTCGGCGCGACGACCCCGGCGGAGGCGGTCGTGGTCTCCGAGGCGGGCCGCGCCGTGAGGAAGGCCGGACAGGCTGCGCCGCTCCTCGACGGACTGTCCGCGCTGGCCACGATGGCACAGGACGACCTCGGGCGGGCGCCGGCCTCCGTCGCGGCGTGGAGCCTGGCGAGCAAGCTCGCGCTCGACCTCGTGGTGCGCGAGCGGATCGTGCCCCGCGTGGTGCCGGCCAGCGGCGGGACGGAGGCCCGCTGGGCGGCGTCGCTCGCCGCCCCCGAGGACGCCGCGCGCGTCGCGGCGCTCGCCCGCGCCATGCCGCCGGCCGCGCACGCGGTGCCGGCGGGCGCGCAGGCCAGAGGCGACGGCGGCCGCCCCCGCGCGCCCCTCGCGGAGATCTGGTCCGCCGAGGCCCTGCTGCGCGCCTTCCTGGACGCCGCGGCCGACGCGCTCGCGCGCTGCGGCCCCACGCACCGCTCGCCGCGCGCGGCGCGCCCAGCACACACCCCCTGGGAGCGCCGGCTTGTGCTCGCCCTGACGGGCGCGCGGCGCGCCTTCGCCGCGGAAGGGCTCGCCGAGCGCGCGCTCGTGGCCGATCTCGACGCGTGGGTCCGCCCCGCGCTCGGCGCGTGCGACGCGCTGCGCGCCTGCTTCCGGCTGGAGCTGCCCCAGGGCGACCGCGGCTTCGTGCTCCGCTTCCTGCTGCAGGCGACCGACGATCCGAGCCTGCTCGTGCCCGCCGCCGAGGTGTGGGCGGCCCGGGGACGCACGCTGAAGGCGCTCGGGCGCGCGTTCTCCGATGCCGAGGAGATCCTCCTTGGCGCGCTCGGCGCCGCGGCGCGGCGCTTCGCGCCGATCGCCCGGGCCCTCGGCGAGGCGCGGCCGGAGCACGTGGACCTCGCCCCCGCGGAGGCGTGGGCCTTCCTCGCGCAGGCCGCGCCGGCGCTGGGCGAGGCCGGGTTCGGCGTGGTCGTGCCGGGCGAGCTCCTGGCCTCGGGGCAGCGCCGCCTGCGCCTCCGCATGCGCGTCGGCGCGGCGCGCCGCACCGCGGGCGTCGTCGCGGGCAGCGCCGGGCTAGGCCTCGACGAGGCGCTCGATTTCACGTGGGAGGCGGCGCTCGGCGACGAGGCGCTCTCGGCGCGCGAGCTCGCCGCCCTCGCGCGGCAGAAATCGCCGCTCGTCCGGCACCGCGGGGCGTGGGTGGTCGTGGTCCCCGAAGAGCTCGCCGAGATCGCGCGGCGCCTCGAGGCCGGCGGCGGGCGCATCTCGGCGCGCGAGGCGCTGGAGGGCGCGCTCGCGGGCGAGACCCGGATCGACGGCCTGGCCGCACCCGTGGTCGCCGAGGGCGCGCTCGCCCACGCGATGGAGCGGCTCCGCTCGGGCGCCGAGCGCCCCGCCGCGCCGCCCGCCGGGTTCGTCGGGACGCTGCGCCCGTACCAGGCGCGCGGCGTCGCCTGGCTGCAGACGATGGCGAGCCTCGGCCTGGGCGCCTGCCTGGCCGACGACATGGGCCTCGGCAAGACCGTCCAGCTGCTCGCGTTCCTTGTCGGCCAGCGGGCGGCGGCGCCGGAGGACGCGCGCCCGACGCTGCTCGTCGCGCCGACGTCGGTCGTCGGCAACTGGGAGCGCGAAGCGGCGCGCTTCGCCCCTGCCCTGCCCCTCGTCCGGCACTTCGGCGAGGGGCGCGCCCGCTCGGCCGAGGAGCTCGCGTCGCGGGCGTCCGGCGCGAGCGAGGGGCCCGACGGGCGCGGTGACGGCGCGCGCCGCGCGGGCGGCGGGCTCGTCCTGACCACGTACGGCCTGCTCCGCCGCGACGCCGCGGCGCTCGCTGGCGTCGACTGGGCCACGGTCGTGCTGGACGAGGCGCAGAACATCAAGAACGCCGCGTCGCGCACCGCCCGCGCCGCGCGCGCGCTCCGCGCGTCGCACCGCGTCGCGCTGACCGGCACGCCCGTCGAGAACCGCCTCGCCGAGCTCTGGTCGATCCTCGAGTTCGCGAACCCCGGCCTGCTCGGCCCGCTCGAGGCGTTCCGGCGCACCTACGCGGTCCCCATCGAGCGCTACGGCGACCGGAGGGCCGCAGAGCGGCTCCGGCGCGTCGCCGGACCGTTCTTGCTGCGGCGAATCAAGGGCGATCCGAACGTGCTCCAGGACCTCCCGCCGAAGGACGAGGCCAGGGTCTTCTGCACGCTCACGCGCGAGCAGGTGACGCTCTACCGGGCGGCGCTCGACGAGGCGATGCACCGCATCGAGGAGGCCGAGGGCATCGCGCGGCGCGGGCTCGTGCTGTCGCTGCTGACGGTGCTCAAGCAGATCTGCAACCATCCGGCGCAGTGCCTCGGGGAGGCGGGGCCGCTCGCGGGCCGGTCGGGCAAGCTCGCGCGGCTCACGGAGATGCTCGAGGAGGCGCTCTCGGCGGGCGATCGCGCGCTCGTCTTCACGCAGTTCCGCGAGATGGGCGACCGGCTGGTCCGGCACCTCGCGTCTTCGCTCGACACGGAGGTCCTCTTCCTGCACGGCGGCACGCCGCGGCCCGCGCGCGACGCGATGGTGCGGCGTTTCCAGGACGATCCGCGGGGTCCGCGCGTCTTCGTCCTGTCGCTGAAGGCCGGCGGCGCAGGACTCAACCTGACGGCGGCGAGCCACGTGTTCCACTTCGATCGCTGGTGGAACCCCGCGGTCGAGGACCAGGCGACGGACCGCGCGCACCGGATCGGGCAGCGGCGCGCGGTGCAGGTCCACAAGCTTGTGTGCGCGGGCACCGTGGAGGAGAAGGTCGACCGGATGCTGGAGCAGAAGCGCGATCTGGCGGCGCAGGTCGTGGGCCAGGGCGAGGCGTGGATCACCGAGCTCGACGACGCGGCGCTGCGCGAGCTGTTCGCGCTGTCGAGGGACGCCGTGACCGGCGCGGGCGAGCTGGACGATCGCGAGGAGCAGGAGCCGGAGCGGGGGCCGGAACCGGAACCGGAACGGGCACCGGAACCGGAACCGGAAGAGGCGCGCGGCGCCGCCCCGGGCGCGCTGCGAGCGCCGCCCGCGGAGGGCCGGCGGAGGGGCGCGAGACGCCTTTCGGACCGAGCGCCGGGAGGAGCGTCCACATGAGCTCGCCGTCGCGCTGGGCGCCGTTCCACCGGGAGGCCGGGCCGAAGCCGCCGCCGCCCGCGCGGGGCATCCGGATGAAGCGGGCCGGCACGACCTGGTGGGGCAAGCGCTGGGTGGAGGCGCTGGAGCGGATGGCGCCGGACGACGCGGGCCGCCTCGCGCGCGGGCGCACGTACGCGCGGGCTGGGCGGACGCACGATCTGGAGGTGAAGCCGGGCCTCGTGACGGCGCGCGTCACCGGCTCGCAGCCGAGGCCCTACAAGGTGATCCTCACGATCGCGCGGCTCGACGACGCCACGTGGGCGAAGGCGATCGCCGCCATGGCGAAGCGGGCGCAGTTCGCGGCGGAGCTCCTCGCGGGCCAGATGCCGGAGGACATCGAGGCCGCGTTCCAGAGCGCCGGGACGAGCCTGTTCCCGGCGCGGCCCGAGGACCTCACCACGGCCTGCTCGTGCCCCGACGCGGCGAACCCCTGCAAACACGTCGCGGCGACGCACTACGTGCTCGGGGAGGCGTTCGACAAGGACCCTTTCCTGCTGTTCGAGCTGCGCGGGCGCACGCGCGAGCAGGTGATCGAGGCGATCCGCGCCGCGCGGGACGCCCCCGCGCGGCGCGGATCACGGGCGGGCGCAGAGAAGAGCGCGCCCTGCGCCGGAGACGCGCCGGCGATCGCGACGGTGACGCCCGGCAAGATGGCGGCGAAGGACTACGACGCCTGGCGCGAGGCGCCGCCGGCGCTCGACGTGACGCTAGAGCCCCCCGCGGCGCACGCGGCGCTGCTGTCGCAGCTCGGCGAGCCTCCGGGGTGGACCGAGGAGCGCTCGCCGGCAGAGGTCTTCGGGCCGCTGCTCCAGGCGGCGTCCGAGCGGGCGCGGGAGCTCGCGATGGCGGAGGCCGCGCCGCGGGGACGAGGGCGCGGCTGAGGCCCCCTCAGCAGTTCCGCGCGGCGGACGCCCCTGCCCGGGACGCGGCGGCACGCACGGCCGCCCGCTCCGACTCGGAGAGCACGACGTTCAGCTCGAGCACATCGCAGTCGCCGCTGCGCTCGACATTGACGCTCACCTGGTCCAGGTCGATCCGCTCGTACTTCGAGATGACCTGGAGCAGCTCCTGCTTGAGCCGCGGCAGGTAGTCCGGCTCGCCCGTCGGGCGCACGCGCTCGCGCGCCACGATGATCTGCAGACGCTCCTTCGCCACGGCCGCCGACTTCGGCTGCGACTTACGGAAATAATCCATGATCGACATGGCACAACTCCCTCAGACGGTCGCCGCCTGGCCGCCAAAAATCCGGCTGAAGAACCCCTTCTTCGCCGGCTCCAGGAACCGGTGGGGGCGCTCCTCGCCGAGGAAACGCTGGACCACGTCGAGGTAGGCCTGCGCCGCGTCGCTCGTGGGGTCGAGCACCACGGGCGTCCCGGCGTTCGACGCCTGGAGCACCGCCGGCGACTCCGGGATCACGCCGAGCAGCGGGATGCCGAGGAGATCCAGCACGTCCTTGTGCGCCAGCATCTCGCCCTTGGCGACGCGCGCCGGCGCATACCGCGTGAGCAGGAGGTGCGTCTTCACCGCCTCTTCGCCGAGCTCCGCGCGGCGGGTCTTCGCGTCCAGGAGGCCGAGCACGCGATCCGAGTCGCGCACCGACGACACCTCGGGGTTCGTCACCACGATCGCCTCGTCCGCGAAATACATGGCCATCTGGGCGCCCCACTCGATGCCGGCCGGCGAGTCGCAGAAGATGTACTCGAATCCCGCGGCACGCAGCTCGTCCAGGATGCGCCCCACGCCGTCCAGCGTGAGCGCGTCCTTGTCCCGCGTCTGCGACGCGGGGAGCACGTAGAGCGTCTCGATCCGCTTGTCCTTGATCACCGCCTGGCGGAGCGACGCCTCGCCGCGGATCACGTTGACGAGATCGTAGACCACGCGGCGCTCGCACCCCATCACGAGATCGAGGTTGCGGAGACCCACGTCGAAATCGATGGCGATCGTCTTGTAACCGAGAGCCGCGATACCGGACGCGAGGTTTGCGGTCGTGGTGGTCTTGCCGACTCCGCCTTTGCCCGAGGTGACGACGACTACCTTTGACACCAGAAACCTCCTTAAGATGGTTCGAGAGACGTGGCCTGTCCTACGGCCGAGCCCGCGCGGATGCCCGTCTCCCGGCGTTGGTGAGGAGGCGCCGTCGACGTGATCGGACTCGGCGCCCACCCGATTCCATGGCGGCCGGGGACGCGCTCGACTGGGTACGTCATCGCGAACCGAACGAACAACTTTTTGGAGGCGAAACTTGCAGCGTACCCCGGCCGGCGTTCTGGATCCAAATTACCTACATGTAGGTGCGCCCTGACGACGGAGGGTGCGCGCCGGGCGCAAGGCGATTCTCCCGGTGAACCTCGTGATGAATGTGGAGGCCGCTCGGCCGCCGTGGCCTGGCGCTCCGCCTCGGGGCCCTCGCCAGCGCTGCGCGGGTCCGTCCGGTAGCCGCGAGCGTGCCGACATCGTGATGAACCGGCATCAGTCCTGCTTGAAGCTGGGGGAGGCAGCCCCCCGTCATACCGGCCATTCCTCCCCATTGAGCGTGGGCGTTCCGCTCCAGGAAAATCGTGGGGGCTACCAGGATAAGGGCCTTCACAACGACGAGCTTCGCGAATTTCGCGCCTTCATTTCTCCTGGGTAGACTGCCATGCGACGGAGCCTGCCGACGGAACCGTGCGATGACCGCCGTGCGACTTCCCCTCTCCCGCTCACGCTCGCAGCCGGCGCCAGAGTCCGCGCGAGCAGAGCACGAACCATCGAATGATCGACCATCGTCCGCTCTCCTCTGCCAGCGGCAGATGAACGCGACCGGGTGCGCTCCGGAAGCTCGACGGCGCTGCTCGGCCTCGCTCGGAGGGGCACAACACGCCATATGCTGCCAGGCACGGAAACCGCTCGGTTTCTCGCTCCATCGCGTCCTACGCGCTCAGCGATGAGTCGCCCGCCGTGAGGCGCGCCACGTTCCTCCGTGACATGTCACACCGCCAACCGTGACATGCCACTCCGCGAACCGTGACATGTCACGGTACAGCCTGTGGTTCGCAGGCGCGCCGGGAGCGAAGAAGCGGTTGCAGACGGGAGCGCTTGCGCGCATAAAATGAACCATGGGTCGATCACTTGGTTATCATTCTTACGGGATCATGCTGGCGACGGCCCTGGCAGGGGTCGCCGGCTGCACGGGAGACGTAGGAGATCCCGATCCTTCCGAGTCAGGCTCCGGGACGAGCGGCGGCGTCACGCTGCCCGATGGGACGGAGAGCGTGAGCCTCCTCCCAGCGCGTATCCGCCGGCTCACCAACGCCGAGTATGCCGCCTCGGCGCGCGCGTTGACGGGGACCACCACCAACCCGAGCGAGGGCTTTGCGCCGGATTCGCGGCAAGACGGCTTCACGGTCAACGACGCGCAGCGCGTCGATCCGGTGCTGGCGAAGCAGCTCGCCGCCGCGGCGGAGACGCTCGCGGCCGAGGTGAAGGGCAAGGTCGCGGAGCTCGCCCCCTGCGCCGATCCGGGGACGCAGGCGGAGAGCTGCGCCAGGGCGTTCATCACGTCGTTCGGCGGGCGCGCCTACCGCCGCCCGCTCGGCGCGGCGGAGGCCGACGCGCTGCTCGCCGTCTATCAGGTCGGAGCCAAGGGCGCGACGTACGCAGACGGCATCGAGCTCGTCGCGCGAGCGGTCCTGCAGTCGCCCGGCTTCCTCTACCTGACCGAGCTCGGCGATGGATCCGGCGGAGGTGCGCTGGCGCTGACTCCCCATGAGCTGGCGAGCTCCCTCTCCTACCTCATCACCGCTGGTCCGCCCGATGATGCGCTGATGGAGGCCGCGGTCGCGGGCACGCTGTCGACCCCCGAAGGCCGAGAGGCCGAGGTGCGCCGGCTGCTCCAGACGTCGGCGGCGCGCGAGCGCATCGTGCGGGTCGTCCGCGAGTGGCTCGGCGTCGACCGGATCGCGATGACGGCGAAGGACTCGAACGTCTACAGCAAGTTCGCCGACGTCAGGGCGTCGATGGAGCGCGAGACCGAGGACTTCGTCACGGAGGTCCTGATGAACTCCACGGGGACGGTCGGAGAGCTCCTGGGCGCCGACTGGAGCATCGTCGATCAGCCGCTCTCGCAGGTCTACGGCGCCCCCGGCGCAGGGCGCGTGTCGCTCTCCGGCCGGCGGGGGCTCCTCAACCAGGGCGCGTTCCTCGCCGTGAACGCGCACGCCACGGAGACCGCGCCGGTGCTGCGCGGGGTGACCGTCCTGCGCCGCGTCGCCTGCGTCAACATCCCGTCGCCGACCGAGCTGAGCATCAACGTCGTCCCGCCGGTGCCGGATCCGAGCAAGACGACTCGAGAGCGCTTCGAGATCCACTCCACCGACCCGGCGTGCAGGGCGTGCCACAACAGCATCGATCCGATCGGGTTCTCGTTCGAGCAGTTCGACGGAATGGGCATGCTCCGGGCGACGGACAACGGGACGAAGGTCAACAGCGCGGTCAACGTGGCGATCGGCGCCGACTTCGACGGGGCGTACACCGACAGCAACGCCCTCGCGCAGGCCCTGTCCACGAGCCCGACCGTGCGATCGTGCTTCGCGCGCAACGTGTTCCGCGCCTCGGCGGGCCGCAGCGACAAGACCGCCGCGGCGAGCGAGGAGTCGTTCTTGAAGGCATGGAACGCCGTCCCTGAGGCAGAGCAGGGCAAGCTCGTCGAAACGCTGATCACCTACGTCAAGAGCAGTCTCTTCAGCCATCGGAGGCCCCAGTGATGCGCCGGTCGACCCGTCGTACGTTCCTTCGCGCCGTGGGGGCGAGCCTCGCGACGCTCCCTTTCGTCAACATGCTCGCGGACTCCGTCGCCCGGGCGGGCGGCGAGGAGCTGCCGCTCAAGCTCGTCGCCATCTATCACCCCCACGGCATCGCCGCCGAGTACTGGGCCATGCGCGCGGGGGACACGGAGACGAGCTTCGACATCACGTACGAGAACTGCTCTCTCCAGCCGTTCGATGATCCGGCGACCTACGGCCGGAGCTTCAAGGACAAGATCCTCGTCGTCGAGGGCATCGACCACCTGTCGAACGCCAACGGGCACGACTCGGCCGGCACGATGCTGACCGGCAGCCGCATCGACGGGAAGAAGCCGCTCAACCTCTCGCTCGACCAGTACCTCGCCGTGGAGAAGGGCCTCGGCGCGGACACGCGCATCACGAGCGTCGCGCTCGGGGTGGGCATGGACGGGACCGAGTCCGGGCAGACGCTGTCCTTCGGCGCGGGCGGCGCGCCGCTGCCGAAGATCATCCACCCGGTGGAGGCGTTCAACCTGCTGTTCGCGGGCCTCGTCGTGGGCGACGACCCCGAGGCCCAGGCCCGCGCGGCCCGGCAGCGCGAGCTCGGCAAGAGCGTGATCGACTTCGTGCGCGGCGACATCGACCGCCTGCGCACGCGCCTCGCGGCCCCCGAGCAGCAGAAGCTCGACCAGCACCTGACGTCGCTCCGCGAGCTGGAGAAGCAGTACGCCTCGCCTTCGGCCGGCGGGCCGTCGTGCGCCGTGCCGCCTCAGCCCGACGCGTCGAAGTTCCCGTCGGTGAAGCAGTACAACGGCGGCGAACCCTACTTCGACGCCATCACCGACGCGCACGTCGACCTCCTGGCGCAGGCGCTCGCCTGCGGCATCACGCGCTTCGCCACGCTGTTCATGAACGACCTGTCCTACGCGAACAACCCGCTCGGGTTGCCGACGGACAACCACGGCTCGGTCGCGCACACGTACGACGCCTCGCCGGTCGGCAACGACGGCCGCCCCGGCGCTGGCAAGCCTGAGACCTGGGTGCCGCTCGCGAAGTTCAACCGGTACAGCTACTCGAAGATCGCGCGCCTCATGCAGCGGCTCGACCAGCTCGGCGCCCTCGACAGCACGCTGATCTACGCGTCGAGCGACATGGGGAACCCCTCCCAGCACAGCAAGCGCAACGTGCCGACGCTGCTGGCGGGCGGGGCGAACGGGAAGTTCAGGATGGGCCGGCGCATCAAGCTCAAGGCGGACTGCCCTGCCGACGCGCCGTGGTGCGGCGAGGCCGACGCCACGTTCACGCCCGTCACGAACAGCCGGATCCTCGTGTCGATCGCCCAGGCGTTCGGCGTCGAGATCGAGTCGTTCGGCTCCCAGCCCGACCCGGCGCTCACCACGGGCGCGCTGAGCGAGCTCACGTAACCACTCCCACCTAACCCTCCTCCTCACCGTCACCCCACGCCTCGTCGGCGATTTTCCGTGCCTATTGACAGTCACTTCGTCGACGTCGTATCTCAAAATTGCAAACATGGGTTTCAGGATGCCCACGACGTTGCAATGCTCACGTCGAACCCACATGGTACTCGTTTATCCCAGACGACAGCTCCGCTGTAGGGAGACCACGATGCTTGTGGGACTCGCGCCCCGGCTCTCGACGTCGCGCTCGCCAACAGCGCCCGATCGCGCGGGGAACGCAGCCGCCACCGTGGGCCACCTCCCCTCCTCCGGTAGCCGGCCGCGCCTGGAGACATTCTCGATGAAGGCTGGATTCTCACGCTGGGGAACCGCGCGCGCCGGACGGCCTGCGGCCGAGGAGGGTATGTCATGAGGACGGGACGATGCTGGGTGGCGGCCCTCGGGCTCGCGCTGACAACGGCGGCGTGCGCAGAAGAGCAGCTTCCCCTCGAGAACGAACCGACATCCGAGATCGCGTCCATCAAGCGAGAGCGGACGCCGAATACAAAGTTCACTCCGGTTGAGCTCGAGCAGACGGTCGACAGCCTCGTCGCAAGAATCAACCAGAGCGGGCTCAAGCCGATCCAGATGGTGGTCCTGCTGAAGCACATCTCCACCTTCTTCGAGCCGATCGCCACCGGCGCGAGCCGAGCCATGGGCGAGCTCGAGGCCGTGGGGAACGTGCTCGGCCCCAGCGCGCAGATGGCGGCGGACAACGGCGCCGAGTCGCAGTCGCTCCAGAATCAACAGATCGCGAACGCGATCGAGGACGGCGCCCAGGGCATCGCCGTCTCGCCCTACGACACCCTCAACGAGCCATCCATCAATGAAGCCGCGGGGAAGGGGCTCCACGTGGTGACGTTCGACACCGACCTGAAGGACTCGAAGCGCACGCTCTATGTCGGGGCCATCCCGTATGACGCCGGCGTCAGGGCGGCGGAGACCCTGGTAAAGATGATGCCGAAACCGCCAGGTACGGTGATCATCCATGGCGAAACCGGAACACAGTGGTTCGACGGGGTCCAGCGAACGTACGGGGTCATGGATGTGCTCGGAGCGGCTGGCTACACGGTGGATCGGGCCCAAGCCGTCTTCATCAACGACCAGGAAGGCTCTGACGTCGAAACGATGAGAGGCAAGATCGAGAACGCGAATCCGCCCGCCGTGGGTATGATCGGCGTGTTCAATATCTCGTATCGGTGCGCGATGGCCGCAGAGCTCGCCAACAAGAACATCCCCATCGTCGCGTTCGACTTCGATCAGAGGACCGTCGACTACTTGAAGACGGGGCGCATCAAGGCAACGGTCGTCCAGCGGCAGTACTACGAGGGGTACCTCGTGCCCTACATTCTCTATGGCATCCAGCACCTCGGCCTCGAGGCGACAAAAGAGATCCTCGATCCGCTGATGGTCGATGGGAACCTGGTCGATATCGGCCTCGACGTGGTCGAGTGGGACCATTTCACGGAATACAACGACTTCCTCGACAAGATCGGCTCGATCCAGTAGCGGCGCCGCGGATGGCGGGAGGTCGCGGCGAGGTTCCCAGGCGGCGCCGCGGGGTCATGGGATAGAATGGGGCCCATGTCCGTCATCCGCTTCTATCGCGCCGGCGACGCTCACGGGTTCTTCTCCAACTTCTCGCCCCACCCGGTCACGCTCAAAGGCAAGGTGTGGCCCACGAGCGAGCACTACTTCCAGGCCCAGAAGTTCCCCGGCACCGATCACGAGGAGGCGATCCGCAGCGCCCCCGGCCCCGGCGAGGCGGCCCGCATGGGTCGGCAGCGGAGCCGCCCGCTGCGCCCCGACTGGGAGCAGGTGAAAGACGACATCATGCGCGAGGTGGTGCTGGCGAAGTTCACCCAGCACGAGGATCTCCGGCGCGCCCTGCTCGACACCGGAGACGCCGAGCTGGTCGAGCACACGTCGAACGACGCCTACTGGGCCGACGGCGGCGACGGCAGCGGGCGGAACATGCTGGGCATCATCCTGATGGAGGTCCGCGAGCAGCTGCGTCGCTGATGCGTGAGGGCGGCTCTCTCGTCCACCCCGGGATCGCTGGCGGTCGGCAGGGTGCACGTGGCTTCCCGGGCGCGCCCCCGGCTGCTCAGGCGCTTTGACGCAGACGCCCAGGCCGGCCGGGTGTACTACGGCGCACGTCCATGAGGAGAGCCCCCGTGTCGATGCGCCTCGCCTTTCCCAGACTTCTCACCTTCGCCGGCCTGGTCGCGCTCGCGTCCTGCGGAGGGCCCCCCGCGGCGACGCCGCCGGCACGCTCGGCGGCGGCCCCGACGCCCGCGGGGACCGCGGCGCCGGGCGGCCCCGCGATGCCGCGAAGCGTGGAGTCGCTCGTCGACGTCATCCCCGCCGACGCGGTGCTCGCAGCGAGCCTCCCGCAGGCCGGCGCGCTCCTCGCCGGCGCTGCGCCCGCCATCCGGGAGACCCTCCTCGCGGAGGTCACGGCGGTCCTGGCGCGCCAGCCCGGCCTGAGCCCTGAGCTCGCCCGAGATCTGATGGCATCGTTCGACGGCGCCACGGTGTTCGTCGGGGGCGAGGCGGCGCCACGCGAATCCCTGGGGGCGCTCGTCGAGCGCGGCTGCGTGGCGGCGCGATTCCGCGACGGAGCCCCGGTGGAGCGGCTGCTGAAGGAGCTGCCGCGCGAGGCCGGCGAGGGCAGGTTCGCGCTCCGAGACGACGAGGACAGCGTGGTCGCTCACGGCGCGTGGCTCGCCGAGGCGAGGGTCGCCCTCGTCTGCGCCCGGCCAGAGCCGCTGTCGAGGGCCCTGCGGGTCGCGGGGCAGCGCGAGCCGTCGTTCAAGACATCTCCGCTCTTCCAACCCGAGCGCGCGAAGGATCCCTGGCTCGCGATCGACCTCCACCGGCTGCAAGGCGGCGGCGCGACCGGCCCCGAGCCCGGCTCGCGGCTCTTCATCGCCCTTCCCATCAGCCAGGACGCGCCCGGGCTCCGCGTCGAGCTCGCGCTCTACGGACCGGAGGTTCCCGCGCTCGGCACGGTGCTCTCGGCGACGGACCATGCCGCCGTGGCGAAGCTGCCCGCAGGAGCCCTGATGACGTTCGGGCTCTCCCTTCAGCGGTCGCCCGGAAAGACGGTGAGCGACGTCCTCGGCACCTTCGACGGGCTCGCCGGCGAGCCCACCGCGGCGGCGGCCGCGGCCACGCTCGCCGAGGTAGGGCTCGAGCTCGGCGATGTGGACAGGGCGCTCGGCGGCGAGGCCGCGGTCGGGATCTACCGCGATCCGAAGCACAAGCTCACCATCGCAGGCGGCGGGCGCGCCGAGGCGCTCAAGCACGGCGCCGTGCTCATCGCGCTGGCGACCGCGGACGAGGCGGCGCAAAAGAAGGTGTTCGGCGCCGTCGCCGCGCACATGAAGCGGACATCGAAGAAGCTCAGGGCCAAGCCCGGGTGGCTGGCGCACGATCTCGAGGGCGGCAACGAGCTGAGGGCCGAGACCCGGCCTGGGTTCGTCCTGATCGGCGCGGGCGACCGGGGCTACCTCGCTCAGGTCGCCGCGCGCTTCGGGAAGGACAAGGAATCGCTGGCCGCGACCCCGTCGTTCGCCGAGGCCCGGGCGCTCGCGAAGGGCGCCTCGCATCTGCAGCTGTACATCGACCGTCAGGTGCTCGCGGGCCTGCTCGACGGCGCTGTGGCCGCGAACTACGGCGCCCTCGGCGCTTCGCCGACGCTCGTCTCGCTGGCGCTCGCGCCGACCGACCGCGGGCTGGATCTCACGCTGAATGGCCATGGCGGGGTCGAGATCCTCGGCGCGAGCGCCGCGCTCGCCGCCTACGGCGTCAAGCGATACATCAGCTCCGCGAAGGCGGCGGCGGGCGAGCACGAGTAGCCCGCCGCGCCCGATGCACGTCGTCGCGGACAGCCGCGCTCCACCGTAGATGGCTGTCGTGCGGCCGCGGCGCCGCGCTCAGAACTGCGCCACGCCGAACTGCCGCGCGGAGACCGACGCATCCGGCCCGCTCCCGGTCGGGTGGCTCTCGGCGATCCCGCTGATCGTGCCGGAGACGGCGCCGCTGCTCAGCGCGCCGCTCAGGTACACGGTGACGGCCTTGAACTCCGCAGGATCGACCTCGGTGACCTCGTACGAGCCCTGGAGCGCGGAGAGATCGATCTTGTAAAAGAAGCTGGCAGCATCGACCCGCGGCACCCTGAGCGTGACCGCGAACGACTCGTCGAACGCGCCGTCCTCGGTCGAGAAGGCCAGCGGGACGTCGATCTGCAGGTGATCCGAGCAATCCAGGGCGAGCGCCGGCTCGGCGCCGCTCGAATCGCCCTCTGCCACCGTCGATTGTACGAACCGCGCGGCGACGAGCTCGCCCACGGAGACGGTCGCCGTCGTGCTGCCGCCCTTCGCCCACGTGAGCGGGACGGAGCGCTCTCCGGAGATCGCCGTGAGCGCCTCTCGCGCCGAGAAGCCCAGCGGGGAGACGTCGTCTGCGCCGATGTCCTCCTTCTCCTCGTCGCACCCGCCCTCCGCGCCGTGGACTCCGCCGATCTGGCCGCCCTGCGGCCCGCCGCCGGCGCCATCGACGCACCCGAAGAGCCCGACGCTCGTCGCCGCCGCGACCAACAAAGAAAGCCAACGCCGCTCGCGCATGTTCAAGACCTCCTGCGGCCTACCTTGCGTTCGTCGTCGGCGCGACGCCAGGTCAGCTTCGCACATTCCATAGGGCAAACTAACCTCCACATGTGCGAATCTGCGGTACGTGGACCATGAATCCCTTGCAAAGGAGCTGATCCGCGCCCTCCGCGGCCGGCGCTCGCAGCGCGCCTTCAGCCGCCGGCTCGGCTTCCGCACCAACGTCGTCTACACGTGGGAGTCCGGCAGGCGCTGGCCGACCGCGGCCACCTTCCTCATCGCCGCGCGGCGCGCGGGGGTCGACGTCGCGGGGGCGGTGAGGCGCTTCTTCCCCTCGCTGCCGGCGTGGCTCGCGCGCACCGATCCGGCGTCGGCCGAGGGCGTCGCGGCGCTCCTCTCGGAGATGCGCTCCATGTCGCCCATCGTCGACGTGGCGCGGCGCGCGGGCAGGAGCCGCTACGCTGTCGCGCGGTGGCTCTCGGGCGAGGCCGAGCCGCGGCTCCCGGACTTCCTGCGGACGGTCGAGGCCTGCTCGCTGCGCCTGCTCGATTTCGTGGCGCTCTTCGCCGACCCGGCGGCGCTCCCGGCGGCGAGCGCGGCGTGGCGCACGCTCGAGGCCCAGCGCCGCGCCGTCTACGAGGAGCCGCTGCTCCCCGCCGTCCTGCTCGCGCTGGAGATGCCGGCCTACCGGGCGCTGCCGCGCCACGAGCCGGGGTGGATCGCGCGACGGCTCGGGTTCCCCGTCGAGGACGAGGCGCGCTGCCTGGATCGGCTCGCGGAGGCCGGCCAGATCCGGAGGAGCCGCGGGCGGTGGATCGTCGCGCCGATCCGGACGGTGGACACGCGCCCGGATCCGGACGCGGAGCACCGGCTCAAGTGCTTCTGGGCCGGCGTCGGGCTGGCGCGGCTCACGCGCAAGGCCGAGGGGCGCTTCTCGTTCAATGTCTTCACGGTCTCCGCGGCCGATCTCGCGAAGCTCTCCGAGCTCCACGTGAGCTATTTCCAGAACATGCGCGCGGTGATCGCAGAGTCGCGGCCGCCCGAGCGCGTCGTCGCCGTGAACCTGCAGCTCTTCCCGCTCGACGGAGGCTGAGCCGCCGCGGACGCCGCGCCGCCGCGCCGCCGCGCCCGAGAAGCCCGCGCCTCACCGAGCTTCGAGCGAGCGGCCTGCGCGGCTCACACGATGGCGAACGCCCGGACCGGGAACGTGCCGAAGGCGCGGACCTTCACCGGGACGGCGAAGAGGCGGGCTCCGGCCGCGGGGAGCTGGTCGAGCCCCGTCATGTGCTCGCAGATCGGGATGTCCGCTCCGAGCAGGAGGGAGTGGACTGGCCGCGCGGGATCGGCCGTGTCGTCGATATTGTACGTGTCGACGCCCACGAACACGGCGCCTGCGCCGGCCAGGAGCCGCGCCGCGTCCCGCGTGAGGTACGGGTGTCCTTCGAAATAGCGGTCCGTGCGCCAGTGAGCGCTCCAGCCCGTGCGCACGAGGACGGCCTTCCCGGCGAGATCGAGCCCGTCGAAGGCGTCGGCGTCGATCGCCCGCCCGGACCGGCCCCGCGCCTCGACCACCACGCTCTCCAGATCGGCCAGCGATTCGAGCGGCAAGCCGGCGAGATCCTTGCCGTTCGCATAGCGATGAAACGGGCTGTCCATGTAGGTGCCCGTGTTCGCGACCATGTCGATTCGGCCGATGTGGAATTCGACGCCTTCCGCGTAAACGCCGCGGGACTGCTCGCGCGAGAGGAAATCGCAGATGACGGGCGCCGGCACGCCTTTGTACGTCGTCATACCGTGCTCGACGGTGTGGCTCAGGTCGACGAAGGTTCGTGAGACGGGGGTGGTCACGGTCCGCTCCTTGGGAGGGTCTCGCCGCGGCGGCGCCTCCCGTGCGCTCGGTCGGGGCCCCGAGCCACGATCAGTTTCGCGAGGGGACGCGAGGAGATCCAGAAATTGGACGAGTCGGTCGAGTTGACATGTGCGCACATACGCCGATAGAGTGCGAGTGCGGCGACACTCGACCCGATGGGTTCACGGGGCGAGCGTCCTGCGCGGGGGCCTCGGCGGGCGTGGAGCCGGGCGCGGTGGTGGTGCTGGTCACGGTAACGGAGCGTCGCGGGGGGTCGAGATCGCCCGCGTGGAGAGGTGGATGTCTGGGATGAGTCGAACCATGCCGCGCCGCGCGTTCCTCCTGTCGGCGCTGCTGCTGTCCACCTGCGCTGCCCCGGGCTGTCGTTCGAAGAACGGCAGCGAGAACCCGTCCGCCGCTCCGGAGCGGGCGGCGACGCCGGGGTCGTCGGCGCAGGACGCCGCGGCCGCGTCCGCGCAGCAGCCCCCGCCGAAGCGGGCCTCGATGGTCACCATCGCGAGGGAGCAGCAGGCCACCTGGGTGCGCAACTTCAACCCGCTGCTCCCCGAGGGGAGCGTGCGCTTCCCGACGGTCGCCGGCATCTACGAGCCGATGCTCGTCTACAACACGATGCGGAGCGAATACACGCCGTGGCTCGCGACGAGCTACGTGTGGAGCGACAGCAACAAGCGGCTCACCTTCACGACCCGCTCCGGGGTCAAGTGGTCGGACGGACACGCGTTCTCGGCAAAGGACGTCGCGTTCACGTTCGCGCTCATCAAGAATCACGCGGCGCTCGATCTCGCCGGGGTGTGGCGGTTCCTCGGCGCCGTGACGGCGATCGACGACACCACCGTCGAGTTCACGCTGCGGCGGCCCTATGTCCCCGGGCTCAGCTACATCGGCCACCAGCCGATCGTGCCGGAGCACGTGTGGAAGGACGTCGTCGATCCGGTCACGTTCGCGAACGAGAACCCCGTGGCCACAGGGCCCTTCACCGAGGTGAAGGTCTTCCAGAATCAGGTGTACGAGCTCGGCAAGAACCCGCACTACTGGCAGGAGGGCAAGCCGGCGGTCGACGGGCTGCGTTTCCCGGCCTACCCGAGCAACGATCAGGTCACCCTGGCGCTCGTCAACGGCGAGATCGACTGGGCGGGCGCCTTCGTGCCGGAGATCGAGCGGGTCTTCGTCGCCAAGGATCCGGCAAACCATCATTACTGGTTCCCGCTCGTCGGGGGCACCGCGACGCTGTACCCGAACGCCACGAAGAAGCCGTTCGACGACGTGCGCGTGCGCAAGGCCATCAGCATGGCCATCGACCGGGACCAGATCGTCAAGCTCGCGGCGGACAACTACACACACGGCGCGGACGCGACGGGGCTGGACGACTCTTACGAGCGGTTTCGCAACGAGAAGGCGGTGGCGGCGGGAGACTGGGTGAAGTTCGACCCGCAGCGGGCGAACCAGATCCTCGACGAGGCGGGCTATCCGCGGGGCGCGGACGGGATCCGGACGAGGCTAGGCAAGCCGATGCACTTCGACATCAACGTCGTCAGCGGCTGGTCCGACTGGGTCCGCGCGGTCCAGATCATCACGCAGAACCTGGAGAGCGTGGGCATCGCCGCGTCGATGAAGACATCCGACTTCAGCGCCTTTTACGACGCGCTGCAGAGGGGCCTTTTCGATCTGTCGATGGGCTGGACCAGCGTGGAGCCGACGCCGTATAATTTTTATCGCGATCTGATGTGCGCGGATCTCGTGAAGCCGCTCGGCGAGGTGGCGGCGCGCAACTGGCACCGTTTCGGCGCCAGGGAGGCCGACGTGCTGTTCCATGCGTTCGAGTCCGCGACGGATCCCGTCGATCAGAAGCGCATCCTGGATGGGCTGCAGATGATCTTCGTGCAGGCCGCGCCGGTGATCCCGCTCTTCAACAACCCGTCGTGGGGCGAGTACAGCACGAAGCGGTTCACCGGCTTCCCGACGATGGAGAACCCGTATGCGAAGCTGACGCCGAACAACCCGCCAGAGTACCTGCTCGTCCTGACCGAGCTCCGACCGAGGTGAAGAGCGGCGGTCTCCCGCTTCGGATACGGGCCCATCTCGACGTTTTCGGTGCTCAGCGCACAGGAGTGCGCTTCCGCACCGAAAACGCCGATCTGGACCCGTCTCCTGTGCGGGAGACCGCCGCCCTGCGTCGTATGTACCAGAACTGCGCTACAGGCGCGTGACCACGAGCCCGTCGTTCTGCACCGAGATGCGGGCGGGCTTGCCGCGGTGCTCGTCGGGGATCTCGTCGGCCATGAGGTAGCGGCCGGCGATGGAGACGAACTCCGCCTCGAGGCTCATGCAGAAGATGCTCGCGTCCGCGTTGTTGTGGGCGCCGGCCATGGCGCGGCCCCGGAGCGGCGCATAGACGTGGATGTTGTCGTTGGCGATGAGCTCCGCGCCCGAGCTGACCGGCGAGAGGACCACGAGGTCGCCGTGGGGAACGTAGATGACCTGCCCGCTGCGCACCGGCTGCCGCACGGTGAGCCCTGCCGGCGGCGGCTCCCCGGCCGCGTCCGGCGGCGGCGCCGCGTCCCTCGGGCGCCGGGCGGGCGCTGCCGCCGCAGCGCCCCCTGGCGCGCCGCGGTCTGGCGCGGGCCCCACCGCCACGGGCCCCGGCGTGGGGGTGCTCCCGTCGGCCGGCGCTGCCTGGCGCGATGAGCGCGTGAGCGGCGTCCGCAGCACGCCGAGGCCGGCGGCGACGGCCCGCTCGCGCTGGGCGTCCGTCGGGTTGCGCACGGCGATCGGCACGAGGTTGTGCTTCCTCAGCAGCCCGGCGAGGGCGTCGAGGTCGACGGGCTCGTCGCCGAGCTCCGCGAGATCGAGCAAGACGGGCAGGTGCAGGAAGAAGTGGGGCATCTGCGAGATGTGGTCGGCGAGCTGACGCCCGACGGCCGAGACATCCGCCGTCTTCAGACAGAGCATCGTGATGGCCGGCATCGTGCCCTTGAGCGCAAACGCCTGCTGCTCCTGCCGCTTCTCCCCTCGCCTGCCCGACACCATCGCTGTCCTCGCTCGCAAAAAGGTGCTTCCGCGGCGGCACTGTACTCCGGATCCGCCGTCCCGCGCGGGAAAAACCGGCGGGCGCTCGCGCGTCGCGCGTCGCCGGCCAGCGCGCGCTCTCGGGTCCCGCGCCGCTGCATCGCGTTCGGACCCGCGCGCCGCCGGTTGGCTGGCCCCCTCGGACGGTGCTAACGGTGGTTTGGCCATGCCCCCCGCGCGCCGCGCCTCCGTACGGCGGCTCGATCTCCCTCTCCGCTCGTCGTCGTCGTCCTCCTCCCCGCGCGCGGGCGCTCGGCCGATCGACGCGCTCGAACGCCACTTTGCGCTCGAGGTGCCGCGCGTGTTCTCCGAGGCGGAGCGCGCCGCGCTCGTCGCGGGGGTGCGCGCCGCCCGCGACGCGTGGACTGCCGACTTCGGAGCCGAGCAGTTCTCGCTGGGGCGCGCCTTCTACACGCACCTGGAGACAGGGCGCTCGAGGCTCTATTTCGCCGACGCGGCGGCCTCGGACGAGCGCGTCGAGCGCCACCTCCCCGGCCTCCAGCGCCGGATGCGCGAGCTCGTCGCGGCGCTCACCGGCGGGCTCGCGCAGCCCAGGCGCGGCTTCTGCGGGCCCGGCGTCCACATCTTCCCCGCGGGGGAGAAGGTCGCGCGCGAGGGCGGCGTCGTCCACTTCGACACGGAGGGGCTCTCCGACTACCACCTTGCCCGTCGGCTCCGCGCGATCACCGTCGTCGTCATGCTGGAGCTCCCCGAAGCGGACGGCGGGCTCAAGCTGTGGGACGTCCTCTACGACGGGCGGGACGACCCGGGAGACGAGGCGCTCTCCACGCGGAGCCTCGTCGCAGGGTATAGCCCTGGCGGCGCGCTGGTCATCGACAGCTACCGCCTGCACCAGATACAGCCGTTCCCGGGCGACCGCGACCGCATCTCCGCGACGGTGCACGCGGCCGAGATCGACAGCGGCCGCTGGGAGACGTGGTTTTAGCAGCAGCGAGCGAACCTTCCAGCTGGCGCAAGCGCGTGCTCGCGCCAGCGCACCGGCCGCGGAGAGCGACAGCCTGGTCGGCCGGATAGATGAAAGTGACCGTACAGGTCACATCTGGTGAATTCGACGAGTCTCTCGCGCTGCCCGTCGGACGCCGGTCGGTGCCAGCGCCTTGAGCGCGTCGCCGTCGTTGACGGGTGTCCTTCAGGTCATCCCGGCATGGGTCGCCGCGGCGGCGCTCGCGCGGCGCCTGCTCGACCTCCGAAGGCGAGCAGCTCCTCAGGGCTCGACGTGGATCTCGCCCATCATGCCGCGCTCGGTGTGCTCGAGGATGTGACAGTGATACATCCACATGCCCGGCTCATCGAAGCGCGTCACGATGCGCACGGTGGACCGCTGCGGCAGGATCACGGTGTCCTTGTTGGCGAGCTCCTCGTCGGCCACCGGCACATCGTCCCTGGCGAGGACCTGGAAGAAGAAGCCATGCAGGTGGAACGGGTGGTCCATCTCCGCGTCGTTCTTCAGGTCATAGACATGGACCGAGCCGTTCTCGACGTCGAGCGGCGGGACGTCCGGAAACGCCTTGCCGTCGATCGTGAACGTCAGCTTGCCATCGACATACCCCTCGTCGAACGTGATCGTCGCCTCCGCCGGCCCGCCCGGCAGCCGCTCGATGGCGGGGCCCGTCTCGGGAAGCGTGCGCCCGGACAGCCCGGGCCCCTCGCCGATCCTCACCCTGGCGAGCGGCATCGGCTCGGCCAGTCCGGTGTGGTGCCCACGCTCGTAGGGCTCGTTCATCAGGGTAAGCTCCGTTCCCGGCTCGCCCTCGGCGATCAGCAGCACGTCGTACCGCTCGCCGGGAGAGACCAGGAGCCTCTCGGTGTCGTACGGCTTCGGGATCAGCCCGCCGTCGGTGCCGATGACGCGGAATTTGTGGCCCGGGAGCGCAAGGTTGAAGAAGCGCCCGTTCGCCACGTTGACGATCCGGAGACGCGTGAGCCCGCCCAGTTGCACATCGAGCGCTGGCATCACTTGGCCGTTGACGAGCAGGACATTGCCCTCGCGGCCCATCATGATCGTGTCGTCGTCGAGCTCTTCGTTGAAGGTCCCGTCCTTGTTCAGGATCACGTCCCCGAGCACGGCGATCTTCTCGATGTCGGCTCCCGGCTCGTTCGGTCCGCGCACGCGGATCAAGCCGAAGAGCCCCTTCTGGATCTGCTCCGGCTCCATCACGTGGGGGTGGAACCAGTAGAGCCCAGCGTCCCGAAGCGTGAACTGGTAGGTGAACGTCGCTCCGGGCGCGATGGGCTCCTGCACGGCCATCACGCCGTCCATCTCGTTGGGCACCCGGACGCCATGCCAGTGGATCGTCGTCGCTTCCGGCAGGCTGTTCTTGAAGTGGACGATCAGCGTGTCGCCCACGTTCGCCTCGATGAGGGGCCCGGGGACCGTACCGTTGTAGGACCAGACCGCGGTGGTCGTGCCCTCCAGGTAGGTCTTCTCTGCCTCCCTGGCCTCGAGATCGACCTCGACAATCCTGGGATCGGGGTTCCTGTCGGGCGCGGCGGCAGCCTCGCCCCAGGCATCGGGGGCGGGCGGCTCCTCGGCCCGCTCGGCGGCGCACCCCGCCGCGAACAGCGACAGCGAGGCGACGCCCAAAAGAGCACGCGAAAGCCGTATCAATGCTCGCTCTCCGCGGCGGTGGGGTTGCCGGACATCTCGTTCGAGTACGCGGAGTACGCCTCGCCCACCTTACAGCGGAGACGGTACGTGTACTCCATGTTCTCCGTCGCCTCGGAATCCATGTAGGCCTTCTTCGAGCCTGCGACGGTGAAGGCGACGGCGTAGTCGTTCATCGGGTCTTTGCGCTCGGCCTCGATCTCATCGCATTCCGGCTGCAGCACCCACTCGACGTGAAGCACGTCGAGCATCGGCATCACGAACGACAGCACCGGCGCATCGGGCGCCGTCGCCGCAGGCCCGCCGCCCTCTCCAGCGCCGCCGTGCCCCCCCGTGCCGCTCGCCGCTCCCGCGCCGCCGCCCCCTCCCGTGCCCTCGAAAGGAGAGGGTCCCGTCTCCGAGTCTCCGCAGGCGGCGAGGGCGAGGCTGACGGCGGCGAGGCCGATGAGTCGCGAGTAAACCATCACGGTGTCTCCTTGCTGGTTCCTGGTCTCCCAGAGTGTAACCCTTTTGGTCACAGCGGCGAGGTGCAGCGGGACGCCGCCGCTTGTTCTAGGCACCAGCGGGCCAGGCGTGACGCGCGGACACGTTTTTTTCGCTCGCGGAGCCCAGAGGCGGATGCCCGCTACGTTCGTCGATCCGTCCGCTCACCGTGCAGGGCGCACCGCTGGGCTGGCCTCCGAGCCTGCCTGCGAAGCAGCGAGCAAGTCGAGCGCGGCCTGTACGGCGTCCTGGTCGTCGAGGACGCGGCGCCTCTGCCCTACTCGCGCGACGTCGTCTGGGTGCTCGACGACTGGCGCATCCGAGAGGGCGCGATCGATCCGTAGCTCAACACCCCGCACGACCTCATGCACGATCGTCGCTGAGGACCCGCTGCAGCAGCGCCGTGCTCTCCTCCGCCATCCGTTCCGGTGAGCACGGCATTCCCTTGTGGACCCAGCTCGTCATCAGCCGCACCAGCGCCGCCGCCGCCGCCTCGGAGCGGAGCATGAACAGGGCCCCCTCCTCCGGCGCCAGCCGCGGAGCGTACAGGCGGCAGATGCTGCCCTGAAGGATGTCCTCCAGGGAGCGCGTCAGCACCCGCTCGCTCTTCTCCGCGGACAGGAGCTTGCCCATCAGCTCGTGCATCTCGGCGAGGTGGCGATAAAACGGCAGGAAGTCGAGTACACGTCCCGCATCCCGCAGGGACAGCGCCCGCAGGTGCTCGTGTCCGAACAGCATGAGCTGCTCCTTGTTCTCGTAGTGCGAGTAGAACGTGGACCGCCCGACGTTGGCGCGATCGATGATGTCCTGGATCGACACCTCGTCATAGCCCTTCTCCAGGATCAGCGCGACCAGGGCGTCCGAGAGCAGCTTCCGAGTCTTCTGCACGCGTCGATCCGCGATCTTGCCGGCGGCCCGCGTCCTGTCGCCGCCCCTGTCCCTGTCCTCGTTTCCGGACTTTTTCGAGCTCTTGTTCATTAACGCTCAATCCGCGGTCCGTGTCGCTGGGTGGAAGAGGCGCCCGACCTCAGCATCCATCGCATGCGAGGAACGCTGATCTGGATGACGAGCCGCCTGCTGTACCCGCTGCTGCTGGCGGTGACTTTGTACATCATCTACGCCGCCGTGACGCAGGGCTGGGACCTAAGGCGCGCGCTGTGGGGCTACCTCTTCGGCCTGATCGTCTTGCTCATCACCGTCGAGCGCCTGATGCCACTGTCGCCTGCCTGGGGCATGACCCGCCAGAGCTTCTGGCGCGACCTCAAGTACCTGCTGGCCTCGGGCGTCACCATCGCGATGGTCCGGACCGGCTTCGGCACCCTGGCCCTGTGGCTCAGCGAGCGGCATCAGGGCCCGCTCGCCGGTGCCTCGGTGCTCCCCAGCGTGGGGATCTTCCTTCTGATCTTCGAGCTGCTGCAGTACTGGTTCCATCGCCTCAGCCACGAAGGGGACGGAGCCCTGGGGCGCTTCCTGTGGAGGGTCCACCTGGCCCATCACCTTCCAGATCGCGTGTACGTGGTGATGCACGGCGTGTTTCACCCCCTCAACGCGCTCATCTCGGCGGTGCTGATCCAGTCGACCCTGCTGATCTTGGGACTGTCGCCGCAGGCCGTCTTCGCGGCGATGTTGCTCATCGATCTGCAGACGATGAGCTCGCACTTCAACGTCGACATCCGCGCCGGATTCCTGAATTACGTGTTCATCGGCGCCGAGCTGCACCGCTATCATCACAGCGCCGACGTCGACGAGGCCCGGAACTTCGGGACCGTGCTTCCGCTGTGGGATCTGGTCTTCGGGACGTTCGTGTACCGGCCGGACGCGGCCCCGCGCCGCCTGGGCGTCGACCGCTCCGAGGGCTATCCGCCGTCGCAGCGGTTCTGGCAGGTGCTGGCCCTGCCGTTCCGACGCTGACCTGTTCGCGCCTTCGATCAGACCTCGACCCGGCGCAGCCGAAGGGCGTTGCCGATGACAGATACCGAGCTCAGGCTCATCGCCGCGCTGGCGAGCATCGGGCTGAGCAGCAACCCGAGGATTGGGTAAAGAACGCCCGCCGCGACCGGCACGCCGAGCGCGTTGTAGACGAACGCAAAGAACAGGTTCTGTCGGATGTTGCGCATCGTCGCCCGGCTGAGCTTCCGCGCGCGCAGGAGCCCGCGGAGGTCACCGCGCACGAGCGTGATCCCGGCGCTCTCGATCGCGACGTCGGTCCCGGTGCCCATGGCGACGCCGACGTGCGCCTGCGCGAGCGCGGGCGCGTCGTTGATACCGTCACCCGTCATCGCCACGATGCGGCCTTCGGCCTGGAGGCGCTTCACGACCGCCGCCTTCTGGTCGGGCAGCACCTCGGCCTCGACGTGCTCGATGCCGAGCTTCCTGGCGACCGCCTCCGCGGTCGTGCGGCTGTCGCCGGTGAGCATGATCAGGTGGACGCCCTCCTCGCGGAGGAGACGGACGGCCTCGCTGGTCGAGGCGCGCACCGGGTCGGCCACGCTGACGATGCCGGCCGCCTTGCCATCCACCGCCACGAGCATCGCCGTCTGGCCTTCCTGTCGGCGCTCCTCGGCTCGACGCGGGAGATCATCCGGCGGGATACCGAGCTCCTCGAAGAGCTTGAGGTTGCCGAGCGCGACCGAGCGCCCGGCCACCGTGCCCGCCACGCCCTTGCCCGTGATCGACCGGAACCCCTCTGCCGGCACGAGCTCGAGCTTCTGCTCGAGGGCCCCGGCGACGATCGCGGTCGCGAGCGGGTGCTCGCTGCCGCGCTCCAGGCTCGCCGCGAGCCTGAGGATCTCGTTCGGCGGGAGGTCGCCCAGCGTCGCCATGGAGGCGAGCTTCGGCTTGCCCTCGGTGAGCGTGCCGGTCTTGTCGACGACGAGGGTGTCGACCTTCTCGAAGGTCTCGAGCGCCTCGGCGTTCTTGATCAGGATACCGGCCGTCGCGCCGCGCCCCGTCCCGACCATGATCGAGATGGGCGTGGCGAGGCCGAGCGCGCACGGGCACGCGATGATGAGCACAGCCACCGCGTTGACGAGCGCGTGGGAGAGCCTGGGCTCCGGCCCGACGAGCAGCCAGACCACGAAGGTCAGCGCCGCGATCGCGATCACGGCGGGCACGAAGTACGCGGCGACGGCGTCCGCGAGGCGCTGGATGGGGGCGCGGCTGCGCTGGGCCTCGCCCACCATCTGGACGATCCGGGCGAGCAGGGTGTCGCGCCCGACGCGATCAGCCCGCATCACGAAGCCGCCCGTGCCGTTGACGGTGCCGCCGACCACGCGGGCGCCGGGCGTCTTCTCGACGGGGATGGGCTCACCCGTGACCATCGACTCGTCGACCGCGCTGCTCCCCTCGAGGACCTCGCCGTCGACCGGCACCTTCTCCCCCGGCCGCACGCGCAGCCGGTCGCCTGGCTGCACGAGCTCGAGAGAGACGTCCTCTTCGCGGCCGTCCGCGCCGATACGCCTGGCGGCCTTGGGGGCGAGGCCGAGGAGCGCCTTGAGCGCGCTGCTCGTCCGGCTGCGGGCGCGGAGCTCGAGGACCTGGCCGAGCAGCACGAGCGAGACGATGACGCTGGCCGCCTCGAAGTAGACCGGGACCGCGCCGCCGTGGCGGACAGAGTGGGGAAAGACGCCGGGCGCCAGCGTGGCAATGACGCTGTACGCGTAGGCGGCGCCCGTGCCGATGGCGATCAGGGTGAACATGTTGAGGTGCCGAGCCCTGATCGAGGCCCAGCCGCGCTCGAAGAACGGAGCGCCGCACCAGAGCACCACCGGCGTGGCGAGGATGAGCTCGATCCAGACGCGCCAGCGGCCGAGAAGGTGCTGCACCGGCTGGCCCGGGATCATCTCGGACATCCCCAGCACGAGGACGACGAGGCTCAGCGGGACGCTGATCCAGAAGCGCCGGGACATGTCCGCGAGCTCCGGGTTCGGCGCGTCCTCGAGCGTCACCGTGCGCGGCTCGAGGGCCATCCCGCAGATCGGGCAGGAGCCCGGCTCCGCGCGGACGACCTCGGGGTGCATCGGGCAGACGTACTCGACGCGCGTCGCCTGGGCCGGATCGAGCGGCTCCAGGGCCATGCCGCAGGAGGGGCATGTTCCCGGACCGGTCTGTCGGACCTCGGGGTGCATCGGGCACGTGTAGATTCCCTGGTCCAGCGTGGGCTCACGCTCCGTCCTCATCGGGACGGGCGCGTACTCCTCGGGCTCCGCTCGGAACTTGGCCAGGCAGCGCTGGCTGCAGAAGAAATGCGTTCGACCGCCGTGCTCGTGCCGCCCAGCGGCCGTCTTGGGCGAGACAGTCATCCCGCAGACCGGATCCTTCGTCTGCTCTCGGTCCAGGTCGGCAGGAGCAGGGCGGCCGTGCTGGTGAGGGTGGCCGTGTTCGTGGTGATGCCCGTGGTTCATATCGTCTCCCTCCTTGCCGACGATCACGGTTCGGACCTCTTACACCCCAAGCACCCCCGCGCGCCGCTTGTCGCTTCGCGCGGCCGCCTGGCGCTCCCGCAGGAGGCGATGCCGAATGACGGCGGCGATGGCTGGCGAGCAGGTCCATTGGTCTCCGGCGCTCGAGGCGCCAGCTCGTCAATGTTTCACGGTGAATGCCCGCTCAGTTCTTCGATCCGTCCGTGCCCCGGCGCTCCTCGCGGAAGTCGTCGGCGGAGAGGCCGCAGCGGCGGAGGAGCCGGTAGAAGCTTTCCCGCTCGACGCCCGCGTGGGCGGCGGCCTTCAGCACATCGCCGCGAAAGCGGCGCATCACGGCCTGCAGGTAGCGCCGGTTCATCTCCTCGCGGCACGCGTCGACCGCCTCGCGGTACGAGAGCTGAGCGAGGTCCACGTCGCTCGAGCTCGTGAGCCGGAGCGGGCTCGCCCCCTGCACCTCGGACGGCAGGGACTCGATGCGGATCTCGCTCGTCGTCTCGATGACCAGCGCCCGCTCGACGGCGCTCTTGAGCTCGCGCACGTTGCCAGGCCACCGGTGCATCTGGAGCGCGCTCATCGCCGCCGCCGAGAACCCGGTCGCGGACGAGCGCGACTGCGGCGCTCGCTCGGCGAGAAACCGCTGCGCCAGGAGCGGGATGTCCTCTGCGCGCTCGCGCAGCGGGGGCAGCTCGACGACGCAGACGTTGAGCCGGAACCACAGGTCCTCGCGGAAGGCGCCCGTCTTGACCATGGCCCGGAGGTCGCGGTGCGTCGCGCTGACGAGCCGCACGTCCACCTTGCGCTCGCGCGACTCGCCGATGCGCCGCACCGCCCGCTCCTCGAGCACGCGCGTGAGCTTCGCCTGGACCGTCGGCCTGAGCTCGCCGATCTCGTCGAGGAACAGCGTGCTCCCGTGCGCCTCCTCGAAGAGCCCCGCCCGGTCCATGGCCGCGCCCGTGAACGAGCCGCGCGCGTGGCCGAAGAGCTCGCTCTCGATCAGCGAACGGGGAATGGCCGCGCAGTTGACGGCAATGGGGCGGTGCGACGCGCGGGACGAGTGCTCATGGATGGCGCGCGCCACGAGCTCCTTCCCGGTGCCAGTCTCGCCCAGGATGAGCACTGTCGCGTCCGTCGGCGCCACGCGGTGGATGAGCTGGTAGAGCGCCCGCATCGCGGGCGAACGCCCCGTCATGCCCGCAAAGCCCTGTGCCTCCGGCGTGTCCTGCTCGCCCTTCAGCACCGCGGCCTGCGCCATGGCCCGCTCGACAAGCGCGCGCAGCTCGTCCGGGTCGAACGGCTTCGTCACGTAGTCGTAGGCGCCCTCGCGCATGGCCTGGACTGCGGTCGGAACCGACGCATGCGCGGTCATCAGGATGAAGGGCACTCCGGGCCAGCGCGCGCGCACTGCCCGGAGCACCTCGAGCCCATCCCCGTCGTTCATGCGCAGATCGCAGACGACGGTTGTGACCGGCTCGGTTTCAAGGATCTGGAGCGCCGTTCGCACGCCCCGCGCTGTCAGGACCTTGGCGCTCTTGCCGAGCACCTTGGAGAGCAGCGCCAGCATGTTCGCCTTGTCGTCGACGACGAGCACTGTCGGCTTCATGCGCGCTCCTGGCTCTCCCTTGCTTCCTCGATGAGGACGCCCGGCAAGTCGATCACGAGATGGGACCCGCCTCCCGGCCTGGGCTCCGCCCAGGCCGACCTCGCCGGTGCGGCGCCCGATGAGTGCAGCAAGCCCCTCCGCGCGACCGGCCTCAGACGATCGTTCGCAGGTAGTGGAACTTGGGATCCGTCAGATCCTCGGCCGTCAGCGCCCAGCCCTCGTCCCGCGGGATCAGGTAGATGACATCCGACTTGACGCTGGCGAAGCTCACGTGACCGAGGTTCTGGAGGATGTGGCCGAACACGTCGCGGCGCCACAGGCGATCCTTGGGGATGTCGCAGACGGTGCGGAGCATCCGATCCGTGGGTGAGCCCTGGACCAGCAAGAACGCCATCGTGAAGGTCAGGTACCGCGGCTGACCTCGGTACGGGCCCGACGCCCCCGATGGCCCCTTGCGCGCGCCCTCCTCGGTGATCATGCCGCGGCACCACATGCCGTAATCGTTCAGCGCACGGGAGTCGTCATCGAAGTAGTCCCAGCACCCCTTCTCGATGGCCTGCAGATTGGAGAGCAGCGCCAGCTGCGCGCGGCGGTACTGGTACCACTTGTGCTGCAGGCTCATCTTTTCGAACTGGACCTGGACGGCCTCGAGCAGCGTGCGCTGCAAGGCGCTCCCGGGGTCCAGGCGCGCGCACACCTCCATCGCGAAGATCGAGTGCTCCACGATCAGCCTCCGAACCCGCCCGAAGCCCGGTTCCACGAGCCGCTCCGGCTGAGGGCCGCGCCGAGGATCGCGCCGGTGCCGAGCGCCACGACGACAGGCACCGTGCCGAAGCCCTGCGGAAGCGCCGGCGCCCCGCCCGGGCTGGCGACGGTGCTCGAGAACGGCGTTGCGCGCGGCACCGGTGTGTAGAGCTTGCCCGGCCTCGGTACTGCGATCGGCTCGACCGGCGCCGGGCGGGGGGGCGGGCCCCACGGATAGTCGATCCAGAACCAGCCGTGCGACGCGGCGCGGCCGCCATAATAGTAGGGAGGCCAATCCTCGGTCTCGCTCGCGGGCTTCGCCTCCGCGGGGTCGGCGGCGAAGACGCTCGCGGCGATCGATCTCACGCCGAGCCGACCCGTTTGGAACGCTATGAGGTCGTCGTTGAGGTCGTCGGACTCGGTCGAATCGCTCGGGTTGGGGACGACGTACAGCACATAACGAACCCCCCGGTCCCGGAGCGCTTCGGCGGACGGCAGCCTCGCGACATACCGGTTGTCGAACTGCGCCGCGTCGTCCGAATAGGCCGAGAGCCGCTGCCGATCGAGGACGAACATCGTCGCGCGGGGGCCGGGATACGAGCGGGCGAAGAGCGGCTGGTAGTACGCCGCCGCGGCGAGCGTCAGGTGCGCCTTGACGACGCCTCGCGGGTGCGGCCAGTTGTCGAACGTGAACACCGGGTCGAACGCCTCCGCCGCGCCGGCGGCAAAGGCCACCGCCTCCGGGCCGTCGAGATCCACGATGAACGCGATGTCGCGGCGAAGACCGCTGTCCGTCCGCGCGGCGAGGAACAGCGACGCGAGCGCCTTGCCGCTCCGGTAGGCGCGGTCCATCGCCGGCGTGAAGATCGGCCGGAGCACGTCGCCGAGCGGCGTGATGGGCGCCGGATCCCCCTCCGCGACGAGCGCGGGGGCGGCCGACGGCGACTCGAACAGCGCAGGCACGTAGTAGGCGCGCGCGCCCTCGTCCGCCGGCCTGAGATCGGCGGACATCCTCGCGAGCGCGGCCCGGTCGAACGGCTTCTTCGACTCGCCGTCGAAGGTCACGCTCTCCTGCGCGGCGCCGAAGCTCCAGCCGAAGGTCCGCTGCATGTCGAGCGCCCGCTTTCTCTGGACCTCGGTGTCGTCGCCCGAGCACGCATCGGCGACAACGGCGATCGTGCCCGCCAACCCCGCGAGCCCGACCGCGCCGAGCGCGACAAGGATCGCGTTCCGCCGCGACGCGTCCTTCGGCGCGTCGGCCAGGCCCTTGTGCCACCAGCGCGCCCCGATGATCCCGGGTTTGTCGAGCACCTCGTCTCGCTCGAACGGCTCGTCCAGCTCGCTCACGCGGCGGCCTCCTCGGCGCCCTGCGGCGCGCGCTCGGGCGGCGCCGGTGGCGCGTGCGGCGCGGACCCGGCCGCCCTGGCGTGGTCGCGCCGGAGCGCCTCGATGAACTCCGGCGTGAAGGTGCCGTCGATGCGCACCGAGTACCTGAAGTACGGATCCGCCTCGACGCCGTGGTAATCGTGATCGTTGAACCAGTAGGCCCGGCCGACGACGGCCGTCTTCCGCCGCGCCCGCTCGTCCCACAGGAACAGGCGTTTGTTGCCCGCGGGGCAGAGCGTGATGAAGTGGTCGGGCTCGTGATCTGGCGCGCTCCCCTCCTCCGGCGTCCCCTCCCCGTCGTGGTGCACCGTGCCGTGATCGTTGGCCTCGAGGCCCATGATGTTGCAGCGCCCGATCGACGAGAACGGCAAGCGCTTCACGAAGGCGATCGTCCTCGGGAAGAACGTCCGCGCGAGCCGGGTGAAATCCTTGCCTTCGCTCCGGCTCTTGTCGCTCCAAGTGCGGTTCGGGATGAGCTCGACATAGACCTTCCAGGGGAAGTAGACCCCATGTCGGAACTTGAGCCACAGCATCTGCCGCCGAGAGAGCGGTATCTGCCGCTCCTCGCCGAACTCGAGCGCGGCGCGCGCCGAGCGCTCGATCGACGCGGGGTCGTCCGAGAGCCGCTGGAACGTGGCGAACTCCTCGTCGTCGAGGCCGCGGATCACCTCGCCGTAGTCGGCGAACGCCTCGCCGAGGCGCGATGGCGGCATGATGCCCATCGTGCGGTGGCTGCCGCCCGTGTAGTCGATCGGTACCTGGGTGAGCCCGAGGCAGATCTCCTCGTGGATCTCGCCGAGCGGGGCGAGGTCGAGGTACGGCTCGAGGTCGATATAGGGTCGCGCGAAGATGCCCTGAATGCCGGAGTCACGAGGAGGTTCGACCATGGGTCCGCCGCCGGAGCCGGGGCGTCGCCGCCCGGCAGGTCTACCCATATCACAAAGCGCGGGGCGCCCCGCAAACCCGGAGGCCCCGCCGCGCCTCGCGGCGGCGTGGCGCGAGGCTCGGGCTTGTGAGGGCGCGGCGCGTTCTGTAGCGTGCGTCCCATGGATCTGTCCTACGTCATGGGGTTCGGGCTGGGCACCACGCTCGCTCTGCTCGCCCTACTGCGCATCGGGCAGAGGGTCTTCTCGCCGGCGCACACCGCCGCCCGCGATCTCACCGAGAACAACCCGGCCCGCCGGCTGCTCACGGTGGGCCAGGTCCTCGCGGTGTTCCTCGTCGCCGCGAACGCGGTCAAGAACTGCCTGGAGGGCGCGGGCTTCGCGCGCGACCTCCTCTGGGTGAGCGCGTTCGCCGTCGTGGGCCTGCTCCTCGTGCTCGCGACCGGCCACCTCGGGATCCGGCTCCTGCTCAAGGCGCGGCTCCCGGCCGAGATCGAGCGCGGCAACGCGGCCGCCGGGCTCGCGGCGGGCGCGCACTACGTGGCGACCGGGCTCATCACCTCGCGGGCGATCGCGGGAAAGGATCTCGGCGATCTCGCGATCTCGCTCGGCTTCTTCCTCCTCGCGCAGATCACGCTGCACGTGTTCATCTCGCTCTTCCGGGCGCTCACCACGTACGATGACGCCGAGCAGATCCAGGGAGAGAACCTCGCCGCCGCGCTGAGCTACGCCGGCGCGTCGATCGCGGTGGCGATCATCATCGCGCGGGCGCTGGAGGGCGACTTCGAGGGTCTCTTCATTTCGCTGAAGGGCTATGGCGGCGTGCTGCTCTATCTGTTCGCCCTCTACCCTGTCCGGCAGCTCCTAGTGCAGAGCGTGCTGCTCGGCGCGCCGCTCGCGCTGCGCGGCGGCCGCCTCGACGCCGGCATCGCGGCCGACCGCAACGAGGGGCTGGGCGCCCTCGAGGCGGCGACGTACCTCGCGACCTCGATCGCCATAGCGCGCCTCCTATGACCTCCGCTGTCCGCGCCTACGACGCCTTCGCCGCGAAGATCGTCGACACAGGCATCATCACCGACCCTTGGTTCGACGGAGCCCCGCGCTTCCGCGAGGAGCCGGTGTTCGTCACGCCGGCCGATCAGCGCGCCCTGTACCGGGCGGCCGAGGAGGTCGCGGCCGTCTACAACGAGCTTTGCCTGATCGTCGGGGACGAGCCCTCGCTGCTCGACGACTTCTTCTGTCTGACGCCCTGTCAGAAGGCGATGTGGCTCTCGTCGCAGCCGCTGTGGCACGGCGTCGCGCGCGCCGACGTCTTCCTGACCGACGAGGGCCCGGCGATCGCCGAGCTGAACTGCGACACCCCGACGGGCGAGGCGGAGGCGGTCGTGCTGAGCGCGCTCGCGGCGCCGGACCACCCCGGCGCGCGCGACCCCAACGCCGAGCTCGGCGCCCGGTTCTGCGCGATGGTGGACGAGGTCGCCCGCGCGCTCCTCGGCGAGGCCGCGACGCGGCGCCTCGGCTTCGTCTATCCTACGGAGTTCACCGAGGACCTCTCCGTGATCCGCCTCTACCGGCGCTGGCTCACGGAGCGCGGGTATTCGGTGGTCCTCGGCTCGCCGTACAACCTGAACCACGACGATCGCGGCCTGTCGCTCTTCGACGTCCCTTTCTCGGTCCTGCTCCGCCATTACAAGACGGATTGGTGGGGCGAGCGCTCGAGCGTGTGGACCGACGAGCAGATCCCCGACGCCGAGCCGCTCGCCGGCCCGCTCGGCGCGGTGCTCTCCGCCGTGGCCGACGGACGCGCCGCGGTCCTGAACCCGCTCGGCGCCGTGCTTCCGCAGAACAAGCGCTCGATGGCGTTCATGTGGGAGCACATCCATCGCTTCTCGCCGCACGCGCAGTCGGTGATCCAGCGCTACGTCCCGGTGACGTCGCGGCTGGAGACGGTGCACCCCGAGCTGCTCCTCGCGCAGCGGGAGGAGTGGGTCCTGAAGAGCGATTACGGCGCCGAGGGAGAAGAGGTGCTCCTCGGGCGCCACACGCCCGACGACGTCTGGCGCGCGTCCCTGGCCAAGGCCCGGGAGGGGCGGTGGATCGCGCAACGGTACTTCGCCGCGCTGGAGAACGAGCGGCGGGAGTCGGTCAATTACGGCATCTACCTCATCGCCGGCGAGGCGTGCGGCATCTACGCGCGCGTCCAGGCCGGGATGACCGACGCGGCCGCGCTGAGCGCGCCGGCGCTGGTGCGGTAAGCACGCTCGCTCGCCGCGATGCCGGCCTGCCGGTCTCGATCAGCGTCGACACGGCGAGCGCGCCCGCGAGCGGCTACTGGGCGGCCGGGGCCGGGGGCGCCATGCCGCGCACCGCGCGGAACGCGTCGGCGGTGGCCTGCGTGTTCTGCGTCGTCACGATCTTCAGCCGGTCCCCGTCGCGCCGCGCCACGTGAACGAGGATGCCTTGCATGTCGGGCACAGGCTGGCCATCCGGAGTGACGACGCCGGTCAGCTCCCATGCCCAGCGGACCACCGCGATATCCGGCGCGACGAAGCGCGTCTCGACATGCACGCTGGCGAGGCGGCTCCGGCTGAAGACGGTCTTGTGGATGCCGACATGGTTCGCCCGGATGTCCGCCCGCCCGTGCCACCACATCCCGAAGATGTTCACGAAATCGGCGTCGTCCGCTTGAAGGGCAGCGAACGCATCCATGTCGTGCCGGTTCCAGGCGTCGTTGAACGCCGCGACGAGCTGCTCCCCCAGCGCCCGCTGCGCGCTCGCGTCGGGCGCCGCCGCCGCAATCGCGGGCGCTGGCGTCGACGGCGCAGCCGGCGGCGGCGCGGCAGGGGCGCACGCGAGGACGAGGAGCGGGAGCGCAGCGGCGGCGAGAGCTCGATGCATGCCACGCCATTACTGCGAACAGGCGCAAGACGTCAACCGACGTCAACCGACGTCAACCGACGTCAACTTGCGGCGCGCCCGATCCGGGCTCCTTGTCGACTCGACCGGATCCCGCTATCGCGCTGTCCAGGGAGCGGTTGCCAAGACGGCCGCGGATAGGTATGCTCGTGGTTCTGCCAGGTCCGCTACGCACACTGCCCGGCGGTGCGCTCGAGGCGATGAGGCGCGCTTGTTATCACAGGTTCCAGCAGGAGCTCGCGTGCCCTGAGCACCGCGATGTCCGCCTGACGTCATGATGTCGATTGCCGGACTGAGCCGACGCGCGTCACGAGCCCGGTTCATGGAGTCGAGGGTGTCCGCCTTCGTTGACAGCCGACCAGTGCCCTTCGAATCGTTGTCGGTTCGCGCGATATCGACGATGTTCACGTTGACCCCACGGGCTTGTCGCTCGAGGGCGAAGGTCGGATGTCCGGTATCACGGTCGCGTACCAGGATGTCTGAGGAACCCGATCCAGGTTGGCACAGTCCAACGACCTGGGCGCGACGACCTGGCGACCCAGGTTGACGGATGAGGAGAGAGATGCATCGATTTGTCGTCAGAACGTGCGGATACGTGGCCACGATGTGCCTGCTCACGCTCGCAGCTTGCGGTGACGACGAGGCCGAAGGCGGACCGTCGACGTCCGGGAGCGGGGGCGCCGGCGCCTCGGGATCTGCGGCCTCGACGGGCTCGGGCGGTGCGGGCGGCTCAGGTGACGGAGGCGCGGGCGGCGACGGCGTCACGGCCTGTCCGGAGCTCGCTGGCCGCGTCCCCATGCCGGAGCTCGGGCCATGGATGTACGGGCCTCACCCGGGACCGTGCGCCCAGACGGACACGTCGACCGACACAGGGGAAGTGACGTCGTTCGTCTACGAATACGATGGCCAGCACCTCGTCGGAGCGGTCGAGACGCGCCCCAGCGCCACCTTCACCCACACCTTCGAGTACGAAGGCGATCGCATGGTCCGCATGACCCAGGTCGGCACGGGCAACCCCCGTGTCCTCGACATCACCTATGACGACGGTGCTCGATCGATCACCTATGGCAACGACGACTACTTCGTCAGATATGATCTCGATGACCAGGGGCGCCCCGCGCATGTGACGTACGACCTCTTCACCGATGAGCGGCCGACCATCACGACGGAGATCGTCTACGATGGTTGTCGGCTCCTCCGCCGGGAACAGGGGGTGAACCCGCTCGACGGCACGCCGAGCCCGTCCCTTCCGGCCTTCACCTACACCTTCGACGGCGATCTGCTGGTCGAGCGCGACGGGGAGACGCTGCGCTCGGTCTACGACTACAGCTGCTGGTGATCGAGCCACCGAGCGCCACGCAGGAACGGGCGCTCGCCCCCCGGGCTCAGCAGCTCGGGTGATCCGTCGGCGCCTGGCCGCCGAGCGCGCGCACGTCGTCGGCCGTATCGACGTCGATCGCCCCGCCCGCCCAGTCGATCGCCACGACGTCGTCGACGCGCAGCAGCCGGCCGGCGCCCTGGTCCCCTTGGAGGCGCGCAAGGGCGTCCCAGCGCGATCGGTCGAACACGGCCGGCGCGCCCACGACGCCGCTGAACCGCGACGCGGCGATCGGAGCGCCCGCGAGCCAGGCATTCCGCAGGGCGGTGAGGTGCTCGACCGTGAGCAGGGGCTGGTCCGCGAGCGTGATCAGGAGCGCGTCGGCCTGCAAGGACTCCGCCCAACGGACCGCGGCGCGGGCCGAGGAGGCGAGGCCCTCTTCCCAGCCGTCATTCGCGATGTGCGCGACCTCGAGATCACCGAGCGCGCGCGCGACCGCGCCGGCGTGGGCGCCGAGCACGACGCCGACCGGTCCGGATCGCGCCTCGACGCACGCCGTCGCCACGCGCTGGACGAGCGGCGCCCCGTCGAGCTCGACGAGCTGCTTGGGGCGCCCGAGGCGGCGTGAGCCGCCGGCGGCGAGCACGACGAGCGCCACGCGGGCATGCAGCGGTCGGGCGCGGGCGCGGAGCTTGCCGCCCTGCGCGCGGCGCGCGACAGCTTGGAGCTCGCCCACGATCGAGAGCGCGATCTGCTCGGGCGTCTCGGCGCCGAGATCGAGCCCCATCGGCGCGTGGATCCGCGGATCGTCGCCGGGGTGGCCGATCTCGGCGAGGAGATCGCGCGTGCGGCGCGCGGGCCCGAGCACGCCGATGTAGCGGGCGCGCGACGCGAGGGCGACCGCGAGCGCATCGCGATCCGGCGCGAGCTGATGATGCATGACCACGACGTACGGCTCGGCCGCGGCGTCGATGAGCGCGCGGAGGCGATCCGCCGCGCCGCCGGTCGAGACGACGCGATCCGCGGCGCGGAACCGAGCCGCCTGACGGATCGCGGGAGCAGCCACGGTGACGCGGAACCCGACCGACTTCGCGAGCGTGACGATGGACACCGCGTCGTGGCCACCCCCGAGCACGAAGAGCTGAGGCGACGGCGCGATCTTCTCGACGAGCACGGTGATCCCCAGCCCATCGAGCTCCACGACGCCCGCCGGCCCCCGCGCCACGGGCTCGATCGCGGAGCGCGCGGCCGGATCTGTCACCGGGTGTGCGAGCGCGCACGGCGGACCGAACGCGAGGCGCGCGCCGACCCGGACCGCGGAGGCCGTCGAGCGGATCACCGTGACCAGCGTGCCCGTTGTCTCCTCGGCGAAGCAGGCCGCGGCGAACGCGAGCGCATCGTGGGTCGCCCCGGCCGCGACATGCTCGAGCAGGACATCGACAACGCCGTTGCAGCCGAGCCCCACACCCCACGTCTCTCCATCTTCGGTGGTCGAGTCGTAAGTGACCACCACCGCGCCGTCGCGGCACCGGTGCTCTCCGCGGAGCATCACGTCGCCCTCGAGGCAGCCACCGCTCACACAGCCCGATACCCAGCGATCGCCGGCGACCAGCATCCGCGCGCCCGGGCGCCGGTACGACGAGCCCGACACCCGCACGACGGTCGCGAGCAGAAACGGGGACCGCTCCGTCACCAACGTCGCCGCTTCCTGCACGATCCGCTCGAGCTCGTTCATGCGCTCGGCATCATCATCCTTTCACGGGGCTCCTGCCAGAGCGTTCGTCGTCGCCGGCCGCGCTGGCTGCCACACGTCGCCTGCGAGCGCCGCGCGTCCCCTGAGCCGCGGGCCGACGTGCCGATGTGCCGATGCCGACAACCGGCGGCGAGCCGCGGGCCGATGTTGAAGAAATGATAAGAACGAGCGCAGTCGCTTGACGTCGCACCAGCGCAAAAGTATGCGCTGAATGGCCATGAAACTCGATGTCAACGGCGTTGTTCGTGAGGTGGATGCCAGTCCGGAGATGCCGCTGCTCTGGGTGCTCCGGGATCTGCTGGGATTGACGGGCACCAAGTACGGCTGTGGGATGGCCCAGTGCGGCGCCTGCACGGTCCACATCGACGGCAAACCTGCACGCTCGTGCGTCCTGCCGGTGTCGAGCGTCGGGACGCGCAAGGTGACGACGATCGAGGGCCTGTCGCCCGACGGGTCGCACGCCGTGCAGCAGGCGTGGGCGCAGGCCGACGTCGTCCAGTGCGGGTACTGCCAGTCCGGGCAGATCATGACGGCGGTCGCCTTGCTCGAACAGAAACCTGATCCGAGCGACGCTGACATCGACGCAGCGCTGTCCGGAAACGTCTGCCGGTGCGGGACGTACGTTCGTGTACGCGAGGCGGTGCATCTCGCGTCGAAGCTCAAGCGAGGTGGCAAGTGACCGTCTCTCGACGTGGCTTTTTGCAAGCGACAGCGGGTTCGGCGGCCGGGCTCCTGATCAGCTTCTACGTCCCGCAGGGGGTCCGCGCCGCGCCCAAGGCGGCGCAGCCGCCGCCGGTCTCGCCCAACGCGTTCGTTCGCGTCGGCACGGACGAGTCCGTGACCGTCGTGCTCGCGCACTCCGAGATGGGCCAGGGCATCTGGACCGGGCTCGCGATGCTGATCGCCGAGGAGCTCGAGTGCGACTGGTCGAAGGTGCGGTCGGAGCACGCGCCGGCCGCGCCGGTCTACGGCCACCCGGCGCTGAACTTTCAGATGACCGGGGGGTCGTCGTCCACGAACAGCGAGTTCGATCGGTATCGCACCGTCGGCGCGATGGCGAAGGACATGCTGCTGCGCGCGGCGGCCGCCCGGTGGAAGGTCTCGCCCGCGGCGTGCGCCGCCGCGAAGGGCGTCGTCACCCACGGCAAGGATCAGCTGACCTATGGCCAGCTCGCCGAGGACGCGATGAAGCTGCCCCCGCCGGCGAAGGTGAAGCTGAAGGACCCCAAGGACTGGAAGCTGATCGGCACGCTCGTGCGCCGCATCGACACGCCGGAGAAGATCACGGGCAAGGCGCAGTTCGGGCTCGACGTGCACTTCCCCGGGCTCCGCACCGCGGTGGTGCTGCGCCCGCCCGCCTTCGGCGCCAAGCTCGTCAAGTTCGACGCCGCGGACGCGCTCAAGGTGCCCGGCGTCGAGAAGGTCGTCCCCACGGCGAGCGGCGTCGCCGTCGTCGCCGCGCATTTCTGGGCCGCCAAGCTCGGGCGCGACGCGCTCCGCGCCGAGTGGACGCAGCCCGAGGGAGGCGGGGTCGACAGCGCCAAGCTGCTCGCCGAGTTCCACGCGCAGGCGCGGACGCCCGGCGTCGTCGCGGCCAACGTCGGCAAGGTGGAAGAGGCGCTCGCCGCCGCGAAATCCCGGATCGAGGCGGAGTACGACGTGCCCTACCTCGCGCACGCGCCGATGGAGCCGCTCAACTGCACGGTCAAGATCGACGGCGATCGCTGCGAGATCTGGACGGGCACGCAGTTCCAGACGGGCGATCAGATGGCCGCGGCGAAGATCCTCGGCACGACGCCCGACAAGGTCCAGATCCACACGACGTTCCTCGGCGGCGGCTTCGGGCGGCGCGCCAGCCCCGTGGCGGACTTCGTCGCGGAGGCCGTGATCGTCGCGAAGGCAGCCGGCGTGCCGGTGAAGGTCGTGTGGACGCGCGAGGACGACATGCGCGGCGGGTTCTACCGGCCCGCGTTCGTCCATCGGATCCAGGTCGGCGTCGACGCGCGCGGCTTGCCGGCGGCGTGGGATCAGGTGGTCGTGGGCCAGTCGATCGTCGCTGGCACGCCGCTCGAGTCGTTCGTCACCAGGAACGGCGTCGACCTCACCTCGGTGGAAGGGATCGCCGAGTCGCCCTATGTCGAGCGGACGCCGGCGCTCCGCGTGTCGCTGCACTCGCCGAAGACGCCGGTCACAGTCCTGTGGTGGCGCTCGGTCGGCAACACACACACGGCGTTCGCGGTGGAGAGCATCGTGGACGAGCTGGCGCACGCCGCCGGGCAGGATCCGCTCGCGTACCGCCTCGAGCTGCTCAAGGACAAGCCGCGGCACGCCAACGCGCTGAAGGTCGCCGCGGAGAAGGCCGGCTGGGGCACGGCGCCCCCGCAGGGTCGGGCGCGGGGGCTCGCGATGCACGAGTCGTTCGGATCCATCATCGCCGAGGTCGCCGAGGTCTCGATCGAGAAGGGGCGCATCCGCGTGCACGAGGTCACCTGCAGCGTCGATTGCGGCACCGCGGTGAACCCGCTCGGGATCGAGGCGCAGATCCAGGGCAGCGTCGCTTTCGGCCTCACGGCCGCGCTCTACGGCAAGATCAACATCGCCGAGGGGAAGGTCCAGGAGAGCAACTTCCACGACTATCCCATGCTCCGCATGTTCGACATGCCGCGCATCGCCGTCCATCTCATCCCGAGCAACGCCAAGATGGGCGGCATCGGGGAGCCTGCCACCGCGCCGATCGCGCCTGCCGTGGCGAACGCTGTATTCGCGTTGACCAAGCAGCGGCTGCGCTCCCTTCCGTTCCGCCTCGCCTAGGTGCTGACCATGATCCGATCCTCTCTTGTCCTCGCCTTTCTCCTCGCCGCGTGCGGGGGACAGACGCCCGGGGTGTCGCAAGCCCCCTCGCCGTCGCCGGTCAGCCGCGAAGCCGCACTCGCTGCGTTCGAGACCGTGCGCGGCGTCCTCCAGCACCCTCGCTGTCAGAACTGTCACCCCGCCGGCGACGTGCCGCTGCAGGGCGACGAGGGCCGTCTCCACACGCAGCTCGTGCTCCGCGGTCCCACGGGCCACGGCATGGCCGGCGCCGAGTGCACGACCTGCCACGGGCCGACGAACCCGCCGAACAGCTTCGGCATGCACGTGCCTCCCGGCGTCTCGAAGGGCTGGCACATGCCGCCGCCCGAGATGCCGATGGTGTTCGTCGGTGTCGCCCCGGGCGCGCTGTGCGAGCAAATCAAGGATCCGGCGCGCAATGGCGGCAAGGACATGGCGGCGTTGCGTGTCCACCTCAACGATCCCCTCGTGACCTGGGGCTGGAACCCCGGCGCTGGCCGCACGCCCATCCCGACGCCGTACACCGAGTTCGTGGCTGCATGGGAGACCTGGGCCCGCGCCGGCGCGCCGTGCCCGGGTGGGTGATCGTCACCGTCAGGTGAGTCTTGGAGCGGGGTGCAGCCTCGTGTGCTACGGGCTCAGCCGCTAGGCAGGCGAGTAAGGCGTACGAACGTACGCCGCAGCGAGCCGAACGACGTGGATGAGCCCGTAGCGCACGAAGATGCGCCCCGCTCTAGGGTGAATCAACAGCCACGCAAGGAACGGCCAAGCATGCTGTCGATGTCCTGCGGATGAGGATGGCGCGGAGGGAAGCCATCGACGGTCACGCGCTTCGCCGTCGGACAGCTTCTGCTCTATGATGCGGCGCATGGGGTCGTCTCCCGCCTTGGCCTTGGATCCGTGTCGGCGCGCCGGCGGCATCTGGCCGGCTCTCCTGCAGCTTCTCCTGCTCGCCGGGCTCGGTGGATGCGCCGCCGAGGAGCGCCGCTTCGTCGACGGAGGTGACGGCGGCGCTGGCGGGACAGGCGGCGTGGACGCGGGCGCTGGCGGGACGGGCAGCGACGCCGCGTCGAGCACCGGCTCCGGCGCGAGCTGTACGGGGCCCTCGGACTGCCCTGCCCCGGCAGAGCCGTGCCAGATCCCGGCGTGCGTCGCCGGCAAGTGCGGCACGGCGCCGCTGCCAGAAGGGACCGAGATCGCGCCGAAGGCGGACGACTGCCAGCGCCTCCTCTGCGATGGGCGCGGCGCGCAGGTCGCCACCGCCGCGGATGAGCCGGAGGATGACCACAACCCGTGCACGTCGGACACCTGTGTCGGGACGACACCGGTGCACGCGCCCCAACCAGGGTCCTGCCCCGCGGGGCGCTGCGACGACGCTGGTAACTGCGTGCCGGCCGAGTGCGCGCAGGACGGCGAGTGCGGCACCTCGACGGAGTGCGTCCGGTACACCTGCGATGGCGGTCTCTGCGTCGCGCATCCCGCGTCGCGAGGTACCTTGTGCAACGGCCTGCAGGATCAGTGCGACGGCGCCGGCCGGTGCGTCGACTGCGTGAACAGCGGCGGGTGCGGAGAGTGCTGCACCTGCTCCGCGGCCGGCGTGTGCGTCCAGGCGTGAGCCGCTCGCGGAGGCCGGCTCCGGGGGGATGATCGCGGCGGGGCGACGGCACGGCGGGCGGCGCCGCTACCGGCCGGCCGGGTCCTGGCAGTAGAACGCCTTCAGCTGCTCGTAGAGCTCCGGGTGCTTCGCCCTGAGCTTCCGTGGCTTCTCGAAGAAGGCCTCGGTGACGACGGCGAAGAACTCAGCCGGGTTCGTCGCGCCGTACGGGTCGATGACCGTGCGCTTGAGGCTCGCCTCGTCGCGGAGGAGGCGCTCGTACTCGCGGCCGAGGATGCGCGCCCACGCCGCGTACATCGAGCGCGCGGGCAGCTCGGGCGCGCCGTCGGCGGGGCCTTCCTCCTGATCGAGCTGGTGCGCGAACTCGTGGAGCACGAGGTTGTGACCGTCGCTCATGTCCGCCGCGCCCGCGAGGACGCCGTCCCACGCGAGCACGACCGAGCCCCGCGACCACGACTCTCCGAGCCGCGCGCTGTCGCCCTCGACGACGACGCCCCCCTCCCGCACCTCCCGGCCGCGGGCCACGTAGGTGCTCGGGTAGACGAGGATGACCTCGAGATCAGGGTAGTAGTCGGTCTCGCGGTGCAGAAGGAGGAGGCACGCCTGCGCCGCCACCGTGACCCGAATCTCGTCGGTGATCTCCAGGCCGCCGCACCCCTCGAACGGCTTCTCGTCCAGAAAGATCTGGATATGCCCGAGGAGCTCCTGCTGGTCCTCGGCCGGAAGGCGGCCGAAGCAGGGCACGTTCCGGTCGAGGATCTCGCGCCACGCGGGCGGAAAGGGCTCACGGCGGACGGCGTCGCGCCGCCGCTTCCTGAGAAAGGCCAGCATCGACGTCCACCTTACCCGCTCGCGTGGCGCTGCCGGAAGGGCGGTGAGAGGTCGTCGCGGAGTGCCCGTCCCGCAGCAGCAGATCACCACGGACTGCTGCCGTGGCAGCAACGCGAGGGCGTGCGGGCCGCCTCGTGGAGCCTACGCGGGCGCCGCCGCCTGGGCCGCGCCGACCGGTCGTGTGCTCGACGCGGGCACGGCCTCCGGCGCCGAGCCCGCCTGGCTCAAGCGCCGCTTCGCCTCGCTGACGACCTCGCTCGGCAGGGGCCCCTTCTTCGCGAACTGCAAGTTGTCGCGCAGGTGCTTCGGATCCCGGGTCCCGACGATCGTGGTGCTCAGATCCGGGTGCGAGAGCGTGAAGCGCAGGGTGAACTCGATCCGGCTCAGGCCATCGAGCAGCTCGTCGAGCCTGGCCCGCTCCCAGCGGTCCTGCATCGTGGTGCCCGGCAGCATGTAGTTCGTGCGCTGCCAATCGGTGGGCGCGCCCCGCGCCACACCGCCGCGGATGATGGTCCCGGCGCCGGCCCGCGCGGCTTTGCTGATCACCTCTTCGTGCTCGCGCTGCAGCGCGGAGTACGGGATCTGGAAGGCGTCGAAGACGCCGAGCTCGATCTGCTCCACCAGGTTGGGCAGCGTGCCGGATACGCCGAGGAAGCGGACCTTGCCCTCGCTCTTAAGCTTCAGCGCCTCCTCCAGGGCGCCGTCCTGCTCGAGCTCCTGACGGGTGAGGCTCCGGTGAAACTGCACCAGATCGAGGTGGTCCGTCTTCAGCAGGCGCAAGCTGTTCTCCACGCCGTGCCGGATGTTCTGTGCCGTGTGCACATGCTCGCCCTGGGCGCCGCCGACCACGCACCCGCACTTCGAAGCCAAGAAGTATTCGCGCCGGCGGTGCGAGATGAAGCGCCCGATTCGCTCCTCGCTGCGACCGTAATCGATGGAGGTGTCGATGAAGTTGATGCCGGCGTCCAGCACGCCGTTCAGGATGCGCTCCACCTCCTCATCCGAGAGCTCCGGCCCCCGAGGGGCGCCTCGCAGTTCCATGGCGCCGAAGCCGAGGGTGGTCACGCGGACGCCAGTGCGTCCGAGCAGGCGAGTGGGCAAATCGGTCATGATCTTCCTCCGAGGGCGAACACGAGCGGCTGTTTGCGAAGAGCTGTCCGCAACTGGCAGCAACTGTTTGCGACTGTCTGCCTGTCTGCAAACCGTGGGCCAAGGGCGGACCTGCGAATCCGGTCACCTTCATGGGCGCTCGTTATCGCCCTCCGGTTCGGTCGTTGGGAGATATCGACTCGAGCCTCGCGTCGAGCGGCGCCGCGTGTCGCGTTGAACGGCGCGAGCCAAGGCCGTCGTGGCTCCGGGTCCGAAGCGCTCGGCCCTCTGGCCGCCGGTCTCCGTGCGGCCCTCGCCCCGGACACCTCTTGACGCCGCCGCGCCCCGGAGAAACGCTGCTCCTCCTCCGTGCCCCCGCGCCCGGCGACCCAACCGGCCACGGTCTTCGCGCAGGCGCTCGGCGTCGCGGTCGTGACCGCGTCGCAGCGCGACGGCGTCGCGCCGACCGAAGCGTGCGCGCGGCTCGGCATCGACCCTGAGGTGCTCGGCCGCCCCGACGCGCGGGTGACGCACGACGAGCTCTGCCGCGCGTGGGCCGCGTTCTCGGCGTCGGACGAGTCCTTCGGCCTGCGCGCCGCCCTGCTCGTCGACGCCGCGCCGCAGTCGCTCGTCGAGTACACGCTCGCGAGCGCGGGCGACGTGCGCGGCGCGGTGCGCGCGTTCCTGCGCTTCCAGCGGCTCCTCCACGACGCCGCCGCGCACACGCTCGAGGAGGGACCGGCCCACGTGACGTTCCGCTTCGCGCTCGCGCCCGGCCACGCGGCCCCGAGCGCGGTGTGGGACTACCTCGCGGCGACCACCGTCCTGCGCTTCCGTCGCGCCGCGACGCCCCCCCGCGAGCCCACGCTCGTCCGCCTCGTGCGCCCGCCGCCCGCGGACGACGCGCTCGCGCGCAGCGTCTTCCGCGCGCCGATCCGGTACGGCGAGGCGCGCGCCGAGATCGACTACCCCAGGGCGCTCCTCGACGCGCGGATGAGCACCACCGACCCGACGCTCTTCGCGCTCCTCGCCCAGCAGCTCGAGCGCGCGCTCGGCCTGCCCGCGGGCGAGCACCGCGTGCTGCCGCGCGCCGAGGAGGACGTGCTCGCGCGCGTGCGGCGCGAGCTGCGCACGGCGATCCCGCGGGGCGACGCGACGCTCGACCACGTCGCGCGCGCCGTCGGCCACAGCGCGCGCAGCCTCCAGCGCCGCCTGTCCGAGCGCGGGACGAGCTTCCAGGCGATCGTCGACGCCGCGCGGCGCGCGATGGCCGAGGAGCTCCTCGGGGCGCACCGCGCGAGCGTGACCGAGGCGGCGTTCGCGGTCGGGTTCGCCGACGTCGCCGCGTTCACGCGCGCGTTCAAGCGCTGGACCGGCGTGCCGCCCGGCGAGTGGTCCCGGCGCCGCTGACCTGCTGCGGCGCGCTGCCCGGCGAGCCCGGCGAGCCGCGCCCGCCACGGGGCTCACCAGCGGGGCTCGACAAGGGTGCGATCGTGCTAGGATGCGGCCGCCCGCCAAGAAGGTGCGTTAATGTGGCTCGATCGGGTTATCAAATCACTTTTACCTCGTGAAGAGCACTTCTTCGACTTGCTCGAGCGGGGTGCCGACTGTGCGCTGCAGAGCGCCTACCTCCTCTCGGAGTGCTGCAGCGCCAGGAGCGCCAGCGAGAGGCAGACCCTGGTCTCGCGGATCACCGACGTCGAGCACGCGGCCGACGCGGTGATCCGCGACGTCTACGACGCCCTCAACAAGACGTTCGTCACGCCGATCGATCGCTCCGACATCTACGCGCTGGCGACCGACATCGAGAACGTCTCCGATCGCATCCACTCCACGATGATGCGGGTCGTGGTCCACGCCATGGAGGATCTCCCCCCGGTGAGCCAGGAGCTCGCCGCCAAGATCCTGGAGGGTTGCAACGAGATCGAGAGCGCCGTCAAGCTGCTCCGGGGGATGAAGCGGGTGACGGAGATCAACCGGCATTGCAAGGCCATCGCCAAGCTCGAGCACGACGGCGATCAGATCTTCCGATCGGCGATCGTCGAGCTCTTCAACACCGAGAAGGACGCCATCCACCTCATCAAGCACAAGGAGTTCCTCGAGGGGCTCGAGAACACGCTCGACGCCTGCGACGACGTCGCCAACGCGCTGGAGGCGCTGGTGATCAAGAACGCCTGAGGGGCGCGCCATGAACACTCTCCTCATCACGCTGATCCTCGTGATCGTGGTCGCGCTCGTCTTCGATTACATCAACGGCTTCCACGACACCGCCAACGCCATCGCCACGGTGGTGAGCACCGGCGTCCTCCCCATCCGCGCCGCCGTGCTGCTCGCGGCGCTGTTCAATTTCGGGGGCGCGCTCACCGGCACGGCGGTGGCGAGCACCATCGGGAAGGGCCTTATCGAGCCGTCGGCGGTGACCCAGGTGGTGGTGCTCAGCGCCCTTGTGGGCGCGATCTTCTGGAACCTCTTCACCTGGTATTTCGGTATCCCATCGTCGTCGTCGCACGCCCTCGTGGGCGGGCTCGTGGGCGCGGGCGCCGGGCGGGCGGGCTCCGCGGCCGTGCAGGGGGCGGGGCTCTTGAAGGTGGTCAAGAGCCTGGTCATCAGCCCGCTCGTGGGCTTCGTGTTCTCCTTCTTCGGGATGATCGCCATCTTCTGGATCGTCCGACGCACCCGGCCGGCGGTGGTCAATCGGCGCTTCCGGATCCTGCAGATGTTCTCCGCGGGCTTCATGGCGCTCTCCCACGGGAGCAACGACGCCCAGAAGACCATGGGCATCATCACCATGGCCCTGGTCGCGCACGGCTCGATCCCCGCGGGCCACGGCGATTTCCGGGTGCCGCTCTGGGTGGTCATCGCCTGCGCGACGGCCATGGCCATGGGCACGGCGGCGGGCGGGGTGCGGATCATCAAGACCATGGGCACCAAGATCATCGATCTCAAGCCCATCCACGGCTTCGCGGCGGAAACGAGCGCGGCGGCGACGATCTTGACCTCGTCGTTCCTGGGGATGCCGGTGTCGACCACGCACGTGATCACCGGCTGCATCATGGGCGCGGGCGCGAGCCAGCGGGTGAGCGCGGTGCGCTGGGGCGTGACCACGCGCATCCTCTGGGCCTGGGTGCTCACCATCCCGGTGAGCGCCGCGGTGGCCTGGGCCTGCTACCGTGCGCTCTCGTCGTTCCTCGGCGGCTGAGCGTCGCCGCGCCGCGCCGCCGCTGCTGACTGCTCGCCAAGGAGGCCCTCCGTGCACCGTCGCCATGCGCTCTGGATCCTGATGCTCTGCCTGGCTCCGCTGCTCGCGGCGTGCGGGCACCCCTGGAAGACCGCCCGTCAGGCCATGCCGAACCCGTTCTACGGCCAGGCGCGCTTCGGGATCGTCCCCATCGCGTTCCACGCCCTCCAGGTCGGCAAGAAGTCCGAGGCCGACTGGATGGCGGAGAAGGACGCCGAGCAGCAGCAGAGCTGGCAGGAGGACAAGTCGGCGATGAACGAAGAGTTCACGGAGGCGCTCGTCGCGAGAGCGTCATCCGAGGACGTCATCGTCGTCAGGGCGGCGACCGCGGCCGACGCGCCGTTCTTCGTCCGCGCGAGCGTGACGTTCTACGAGCCCGGCGTCTTCACGGGCGTCTTCAACATGGACACGCTCCTCAAGGCGACGGTGCAGCTCACCGATCCCGCTGGGAGGGTGCTCGACGAGTTCTCGATCGAGGCGACGTCGCCGGCCTCGTTGTTCAACCCGTCGACCGGGGGGCGCGCGCGGGACGCGGCGAGCCAGCTCGGCAAGCTGGCGGCGATGTACATCATCCATCGCGTCCAGGGCGAGGACTGAGCGCTCCTCGGCGCGGCGGCCCGCCGTCTGTCAACGCGCGGTGACGAGCGCGTCGCCAGCGCCGTCGAGGCGCGAGGCGGCGAGACGCTCACGTAGAGCTCCGAGCACGAAGGCGAGCGCAGCGCTCGCGCGGGGCGCTCAGCGCGCGATCTGCGCGAGCGTCGCCTCGGCCGACGGCGCGGCGACCCCGAGCTCCGTCGCCCCGTAGCGCGCGAGCGCCTGGCGGTCTGGCGCCGAGAGCGGCCGCGCGCGGAGCGCCTTCGCCGCCGCGGCGGCGTCCGCGCCGCACGACGCGGGGACGCTCGATCCGAAGCGCAGCGCCCGGTGCATCCGGATCATGGCGAGCACGTCGAGCGACGCGCCCGCGTAGTGCGCCACCTGATCGAGCAGGAACGCCGCCAGGGGCCGCTGCACGGGCACGCTGTCGGGCACGTCGGTCAGGCGGAGCTCGTAGACGGCGCGCTGCTTCGACGGCGCGAACGTGGTCCGATCGAACGTCGCGTCGCACGCGAGGAAGATCTGCGACGTCGGGACCAGCACGCGGACGGACGGGGCCACGTCCCACGCGGCGATCGTGTGATTCCACGTCGGCCAGAAGAGGCCGACCCCGCGGACGTCGAGCCGGCGCGCGAGCCCGGCGAAGAGCGCCGAGAGCTCGTCGCACTCCGCGGTCGCCGAGGGCTCGGCCGACGACGCGAGCGGAGGGCTCTGCCTCCACGCGGCCCAGATGTGCCAGGCGGTCGGGTTGCGATCGGTGATGCTCCAGCGCAGCCGGAACGGACCGCCGTCGCGCGTCATCTCGAAGAGCGTCCGGATGCGCACGTAGTCGCGGACCCGCCCGGCGTTGCACTCGATCTTGTGCTCCGCGCAGAAGCGCTCGGCGTCCGGGCGCCGCGCCTCGGCGGCGCACGCGTCGATGCGCTCGCCGAGGCGGACGGCGAAGTCGCGCATCGGCAGCGCGTCGGGGAGCGCCTGGCTCTCGGTGGCGGCGCAACTCTCGGCGCGTGCGGGGGCAGCGGGCGCGGTGAGCGCCGCGGCCAGCGCGAGCGCGAGCAGGTGATGCGGTCCGGGGGACGAGCGGCGGTTCGGCATCCCCCTTCATCGCGCGGCGGAGGCAGAGTGTGACCGGAGGCGCTCACGGCCGGGCGCCCGCCCGCGGCGCGTGCTCCGCCGGACGCGACCGGCGGCCCTCACTCGATGGTCGAGTCCGTCACCATGATCGGCGTGTCGTCGTGGTTCGAAATCTGCGGATAGGTCGGGTACCAGGACCCGCCGATGTTGTCGGTGATCACCGACCGGTCGATGACGATGTTCCCGGTGTGATCGTTGCTCACGAAGAAGATCGCGCTCCCGTGGGCGTTCACCTCGTTCCGCTCGATGCGGGTCCCGCAGAGCGTGAGCGTCATCGTGTCGCCGTCGTTGTAGATGGCCCCTCCGCTGCCGCCGCCCGGCGTCCCGGCCTCCGGCGGGTTGCCGCCGTTGCCGAGCGCGCGGTTGTGGGAGAACAGGCTGTTGATGACCGTCCAGGAGACGCCGATGCTGCCGATGCCGCCGCCGTTCGCGCACTCGTTCCCGTAGCCTTCGGCGCCGCCGAAGGTGCTGTTCACCACGTAGAGCGGGAGGCCGTTGTACTGCATCAAGGCCCGGATCCCGGCGCCGGCGAGGTCGGGGCCGGTCGGATCACACGCGTTGTTGAAGAAGCGTGAGTTGACGACCTTCAGGCGCCCGCCTTGCGCGAAGATGGCTCCGCCGCCCTCGTCGTCATCGTTCGTCGAGTTGCCGCCGAGGAAGGTGAGGTTCTGGACCGTCAAGCGCGGGTGGTCCTGGTTGTCGCAGTTCGGCGTCGTCCAGACCTGCGCCTCGTCGCAGGTGTTCATGTACAAAATCCGTCGCTGCCCACCGCCGCTCAGGGTCACGAGCCCGCCGCCGTCGATCACGATCTCGGGGCCGGTATCGTTGAAGATCTTCGCCGTCTCCTCGAGCGTGATGGTGATCGGATCCGGGCCGCAGTCGAAGGTGATGATGCCGCCGGCCGCGACGGCGCTGACGACCGCCTCCGACGTGCAGCTCTCCGGCGTCCCGTCGCCGATCACCGTCGTCGGTGACGAGGTGTCGACGGCCCGAGCCTCGGCCGGAACAGCGCAGCTCCCCTCCGCGTTGCCCGCCGCGGGGCCATCGCCTTCGTGCGCTGGAAGCTCCGGGGTCGCCCCGCCCGAGCCCGCGCCAGCCCCCGAGGAGCTCGTCGCTCCGGCGCCGCCCGTGCCTGTCCCGCCCTCGCCTTCATGGTGGTCGTCCCCGCAGGCCCCGACCACGGTCGCCATCGAGAAGCACAAGATCAGTCCCAGCGATCGCCGCATCACGCCCTCCTCGATCCGAAAGTAGTTGCTCAGCGGCGTGGACACTCGTCGGGCCGCCCGTTCCTTGTGGCCAGCCGCCAGCGTCATCGCAGCGTACCGCCGTGATGCCGCGATCGTTTCATCGATCCCACGAGGACCGAGGAGCCCATGGCACACCCGCGACACGGATGTCCCTCGACGTCAGCCGCTGTGTGCTGTGCGGCTGCGGGCGCGCGCAAGGCATACCGGTTGCAGCAAGAGCTCACCGGAGGTGACGAGATGCGAAATTCGGCGTGGATGGTCGCGGCGCTCCTTGGGGTCGGCTGTGGCGGGGCGGACTTGCCCGAGGGTTGGGAGGACGCAGAGGCCATCGAAGGCCTCACCCAGAGCGAGTGCAAGGCGAGCGCGTACGACGATACGGTGAAGGAGGAGCTCGTGGCGACGCCGGAGCGCGGAGCTGTTCGCCTCGAGTACCGCGCCGCGCATTTCCGCTGCGACCAGGAGGTGGAAGGGTTCGTCCGGATCGCCAGCGGCAAGGTCGATGTGCTCGTACAGCCAGCGGAGATGGACCCCGGATCCGTGGCCGGATGCGACTGCCGCTACGATATCGGTATGGCCATCGAGGGCCTGAGCAAGGGGGCTCTTGCCGTCGAGCTGTACCGCCGCTGGGACAACATCAACGATCCGAACGACCCGAAGAAAATCGGCGCCGCCGAGGTGCAGATCCCCTGAGATCTCGGTGTCCCATCGAGGGTGAGGCGGCGCCTCGCGTCGTCGGCGGGTCGAGCGGCGGCGCCCCTGCACGCCTGCGCTCGGGCGCTCAAACGTCGCGCGGGCCGGACCGCTCGCTCGAGCAACATCACGTCGGCCTGTGCAAGGAGCGGCTCTGGGGGCACGGCGCCCTCGATCACCACGCCGAGCTGGCCCCCTTGCGCGGCCGAGAGCGGCCATGCAGACTGGTCTGCACACCGTGTACGAGCTGAGCCATCAACAGGTCGAGCGCTTCATGGCCGATGGATTCGTCCGGATCGACGCGGCGTTTCCGCGGGCCCTCGCCGACGAGGGCCGAACCATCCTGTGGCGTGACACCGGAATGGATCCGCACGATCCGAAGACGTGGACAAAGCCGGTCGTTCGACTCGGTATGTACGGCCAGCGACCTTTCGCTGAGGCGGCGAACACGCCGGTGCTTCACGCCGCGTTCGATCGGCTGGTCGGCCGCGGGCGCTGGCAACGGCAGAATGCGCTCGGTACCTTCCCCGTTCGCTTTCCGTCGCCCGACGATCCGGGAGATGCGGGCTGGCACGTCGACGCGAGCTTCGGCACCGAGACCCCCGACTTCATGTCGTGGCGCGTGAACGTCGCGTCGCGCGGCCGCGCGCTGCTCATGCTGTTCCTCTTCTCGGATGTCGGCGAGGCCGACGCGCCGACGCGCATCCGAGCGGGGTCCCATCTGGACATCGCGAGGCAGCTCGCGCCGGCAGGTGAGCAGGGGCTGACGTTGCGTGAGCTCGCCGCGAACGGCTTCGACGAGACGGCGCGGCGACCGCAGGTGCTCGCGACCGGCGAGGCGGGAACGGTCTACCTGTGCCACCCGTTCCTGGTCCACTCGGCGCAGCCGCACCGCGGCACGCGCCCCCGCTTCCTGGCCCAGCCGCCCCTGTTCCCGACCGAACCGCTGCGGCTCGATCGCGAAGGCAGCGACGTCTCACCGGTGGAGCAAGCCATCGGCGCGGCGCTGCGCGGCGACCAGTGAGTCAGCCCGCAGCCGCGCGTGCCCCGCGCGCGCGCCGCACCCGGTCGACGGCGACCGCGACCACGATGATCGCGCCCGTCGCGATCTCCTGCACCCAGCTCGGCAGCCCGAGGTGGACGCCGCCGGTCCGGATCACGGTGATGAGCAGCGCCCCGATCACGCTCCCCGCGACGCTCCCCTCTCCGCCCGAGAGCGGCGCGCCGCCGATCACCACCGCCGCGATGACCTCGAGCTCGAGCCCGATCGAGTCCGTCGGGTCGCCCACCGTCAGCGTCGAGAACTCCATCACCCCCGCCACGCCGGCGAGGAGGCTCGACAGCGTGTACACCGCGATCTTCACGCGCCCCGTGTCGATGCCGCACAGGCGCGCCGCAGCCTCGTTGCTCCCGACCGCGAACACGTGCCGCCCGAAGCGCGTGAACGTGAGCACGGCGAAGACCAGGATCGCCAGCGCCGCCGCCATCCACAGCCCGGGCGCGGTGAGGTCGGCCGACAGCAGCGCGTCGAGCCCGCGCGGATCCGCGTCGATCTTCTGCTCGGACGCGAGCCCCTTCGCTGCGCCGCGCAGCGCGCTCATCGTGCCCAGCGTCACGACGAAGGGCACCATCCGCGCGCGCCCCACGAGCGTCCCGACGAGGACGCCCACGAGGCCCGCCGCCGCCGCGGCGACGAGCGCCGCCGGGAGCGCCGGCGCCCCGGCGCGCAGGAGCTTCGCGAGGACGACCGTCGTGAACGCGACGAGCGAGCCCGTGGAGAGATCGATCCCGCCCGTCGCGATGACGAGCGTCATGCCGACGGCGCAGATGCCGACCACCACCGTCTGTCGCGCCATCGTCAGCAGGTTCTGGCTGCGCAGGAACGTGTCGGGCGTCAGCGCCGCGAAGAGCGCGTAGACGAGCACAAGGGCGACGAGCGGCCCCACCCACGGCGGACGCTTCTTCACGACGACGCCTCCAGGACGAGCGACGCCTCGGTCCACGACGAGGCGGGCCGCGGCGGATCGAGCGTCCCCCGCCGGAGGACCGCGATGCGATCGCAGATCGTGACGAGCTCGTCGAGCTGGCTCGACACGAGCACGATGGCCTTGCCGGCGCGCGCGAGATCGCGGAGCAGCGCGAGCACCTGCGCCTTGCTCGCGACGTCGATGCCGCGCGTCGGCTCGTCGACGAGCAGCACGTCGAAGTCCTCGCGGAGCAGCCGCGCGATCTGGACCTTCTGCTGGTTGCCGCCCGAGAGCTCGCCGGCGCGCTGCTCCGGCCCTCCCGCGCGGATCGCGAGCTTCTCGATCCAGCGCGCCCCCTCCGAGAGGAGCGACCTCGGCCTCGCGAAGAGCGGAGCGCGCGGCGAGAGCCAGACGTTCTCGGCGAGCGAGCGGCCGAGCATCAACCCTTCTCCGCCGCGATCCTCGCTCAGCAGGCCGATCCCGCGAGGAGCCCGCAGCGTGACCGTCCCGCCGCGCTTCGGATCGAGCCCCGCGAGGATGCGGAGGAGCTCCGTCCTCCCCGAGCCGACGAGGCCGGCGACGCCGAAGATCTCCCCCCGGCGCAGCGTCAGCGACGCGCGCTTCGGCCGCTTCACGCCGGAGACGCCCTCGGCCTCGAGCACCACCTCGCCGCCGTCCGGGAGCGCCGCCTCGGACGCCGCGCTCGCGCGCGTGTCATCGAGCGCGCGGCCCAGCATCTCGCGGACGATCCGCGCCGGCTCGGTCTCGCGCGGATCCCCTTCCCCCGCGACGCGGCCGTCGCGGAGCACCGTGTAGCGATCCGCGTGCGCGCGCACGTCCGAGAGGAAGTGCGTCACGAGCAGCACCGCGAGCCCGGCGCCGCGCAGGGCGCGGACGCGCTCGAACAGGCGCGCGGCGTCCGACTGGCCCAGGCTCGAGGTCGGCTCGTCGAGGACGAGGAGCCGCGCCGCGAGCCGCCCGTCCTCGCGCAGCCCGCCCTGCGCGAGCGCTCGCGCGATCTCGACGAGCTGCTGATCGGCGACGCCGAGCTCCCCGGCCCGCGCGTCGATCGGCACGCGGCCCGGGTCGTCGGTGACGAGCGAGATCGCCGCCCGCGCCACCGCGCGCGCGCGCGACCGGTCCCTGATCCCGAGCCGCGCTCGCGCGAGCGGCTCGATCCCGAGCACCACGTTGTCCGCCACCGTGAGGTGGGCGCAGAGCGTCCGCTCCTGCGGGACCAGCACGACCCCCGCGCGGCGCGCCTCCTCGGTCGACGCCGGCGTATATCGCGCCCCTCCGAGCAGGATCGTGCCCGCGTCCGGGCGCTCCATGCCAAGCAGGACGCGCGCCAGCGTGCTCTTGCCCGCGCCGTTCTCACCGAGGAGCGCGTGGATGCTCGCCGGCGCGATCTGCAGCGAGACGCCGCGCAGCACCGCGTTCGGGCCGAACGCCTTCGCGAGGCCCGTCACCACGAGGAGCGGCGCGCGCTCTCCCTCCACGAGCAGCTCACTCCCCGAGCCACCGGGCCAGGTCGGGCCTCACGAGCTCCTGCACCGCGGGGTCGTCGAGGTCCTGCCTCGTGACGACGCGCGAGCCCGTGTCGATGCGCCCCTCGACCTTCTCGCCGTGGAGGTGCGCCACCATCGTCTTGATCGCGACGTACCCCATGTTGAACGGGTTCTGGACGACGAGCGCCTCCATGTCCCCCTCGCGCAGCGCGCCCAGGAGCTTCTCCGACGTATCGAAGCCGACGAACTTCACCTTCCTCGCGACGTTCGTCTTGCGGAGCGCCTGCAGCATCCCGAAGGTCGTCGACTCGTTCGGCGTGAACACCCCGGCGATGGTCCCTTCCGCCGCCCTCTGCGCGAGCAGCAGGCTCTCGCTCTTGTGAAACGCCGACTCCGTGGTAGCGCCGCCATACTGGTTCTCGCTCGCGACCGAGATGCCGGGGATCGCGCGGACCGCCTCGAGAAACCCCTTCTCCCGGTGCTGGGTGCTCGCCGAGCCCTCCTGGTAGCGGAGCACGACGACCTTGCCGCTCTCGCCGATCGCCTTGCCGAGGTGCTCTCCGGCGAGCCTGCCGGCCGCCTCGTTGTCGGTCGCGACGAAGCTCACGTGATCGTCGCCGGCGAGATCGGAGTCGAACACGACCACCGGGATCTTCGCCTGGGTCGCCGCGCGGACCGGCGCCTTCAGCGCCGTGTCGTCGAGCGGCGCGAGCACGATCCCGGACACCCCCTGAGCGACGAAGCTCGCGACGACATCGACCTGCGCCTTGAGGTCGTCCTCCCTGAGCGGCCCCTTCCACACGATGTCGACATCGAGCTCGCGCGACGCCTTCACCGCGCCCGCGTGCACGCTCTTCCAGAACTCGTGTGTCGTCCCCTTCGGCACGACGGCGATGCGGAGGCGCGCGCCGCCCCTCGCGCCTTGGCCTGCCTCGGTCGACGTCGTCTCCGATGACGACGTCTTGGAGCACGCGGCGAGGACGCCAATCGCGAAGGCCCACACGACGACATGGACGCTCATGGGCGCGAGAGGATAGTCGACGGATCGCGGCCGCGCTCGCGCAGGCGAGCACGTCGCCGGCGGAGATCCGTCCGACAAGCACCATGGGAGTTCACGGCTGCACCCCGCGCAGGCGGGCTCATCCCCGCGTGACGACCGGCTGCAGCTCGTCATTCACCCAGGTCGAACCGACGAGCGTGCTCGCCGATCGACCCGGGTCGGACGGCACCGCTCGGTCAGCTCGGCGGCGCCACCTTCGACTCGACGATCTGCTTCATCGCCCCGAGGCCCTTCTCGAAGTCGGCCCCGACCATCTTGTCCATATCCATGAGCATCCCGAACGCCTTGCCGATGAAGCCGTTTTCCCCCTCCATCGCCCACGTCACCATCGTGCCGCCGGGCGCCGGAACGAACGTGAATTTTGCGGTGTTTGTCGCCTCGAACGGCTTGATGAACTCGACCCGGACTGTGACGTTCGACGGCGCTTCTGCGCCCGTGATCGTCATCTTGCCCTCGCCCGCCTCGGCGTTGCCCGACCACGCATACGACGCGCCGGTGCCGGCCGCGGGCTCGCCATAGGTCCTCTTCAGGGCCGGATCGAGCCCCTCCCACGGCGACCACCGCCTCCAGGCGCGGAAGTCGGCGACCTGGGCGTACACGGCCTCTGGAGGCGCCGCCACGGTCGCTGAGCGCTCGATGCGGAACGTAGGAGGTCGCGTCATCACCACGATCACGAACAGGAGGACGACCGCCACGAGCCCGAGGCCGATGCGCTTGAGTACCTTCATGCGCGGATCCTACACCCCGCAAGCAGCACATGAAACGTCGGCGATCGCCTCCTCGACCGTCGCCAACAGCCGACCGCGGCGACGCGGCCGGATCAGGCCCGCCCGGCGCCGAGGCGGCCGACGGCCGCTGCGCGCCGGGCAAAGGTGTCCTCTCCCCTCGCGCCGCGCCTCAGAGGCCGAAGAGCTCCTGCAGAAACACGCCGCCCTTCCCGGCCCCTGCGTGCGTGAAGAACAGGCGCCCCGCCTCGAAATCGCCCCCCTCCGCGAGCCACTCGGGCGCGTGAGCGCGCAGCCGGGCGACCGCGCGCGGCGGGAACGCGAACGGCGAGCGCGAGCGGTACACGAACGTGGCGTCGTAGTCGACAGGATAGCTCGTGACCGTCAAGTAAAACCACCCTTGCCGCTCGAACACGAACGGCGACTCCGTATAACCGCTGTTGCGCATCGCCGTCTCCGGCCCGAGCGTGAGCGCCATGACCGGAGGGCCCCAGTGGACGAGATCCAGCGACGTACGATAAGCGACGCCGCTCAGGGGCGACTCGATCGACGCGCAGCGCGTATAGTACACCACCCACAGATCGCCGAGGCGGACGAGCATCGGATCGCGCGCGACGCAGATGTCCTCGAAGAGCGTCCCCCCCTCGCGATTCCAGGTAAAACCGTCCCGCGAGCGCGCGATCCGGAAGCCGGATCGGTCCGTGTCGGGCGTGCCCACGTGAAAGATCATGACCAGGCTGCCGTCGCGATCCCGGACCATGTGCGGGGCCCAGATCCAGCGCTCGTCGGAGAGCGCGCGGATCGAGAAGCGCTCTGGCGCCAGCGTGAGGCTCGGTGAAGCGGAATCCATCCAGCGCGCCGGCCCCGGTCCAGGCGCGGTGGCGAGCACGAAGGCGCGCTCGGTGTCCGGTCGATAGGGTTCGGGGTTGAAGATGCCGGTGAGGATCCAGCGGCCATCGGAGAGCTGGATGATCGAGTGATCGTTCACATAGAACGGCCCCCCGGGGATGCTCTGTGCGTCGAAGATCTTCAGCGCGGGCCCCTGCGTCAGCTGAGGCGCGGGAGGTCCGGAGAAGAACCGCAGCGTATAACCCCGCTCGCTCCAGGGCTCGGGGGAGAGCGTCGCGTCGATCTCGAGGAGAGGGCGCCTGCCTGTCCCGCATCGATGATCGGGCGAGAGGTCGATCCAGAGCGCGTCCTCGGCGAGCGACCGGACCGGGTTCGCCTGCATCTCGTGGAGCACGCCGACCTCCCGCCCGTCGAGCCTGACGCGCGCCGTCTGGGGGGCTTTCGCCGCGGAGTAGGCGCGGAGCAGCAGGAGCCCGCGCGCATCGGACGGGCATTCGACCTCGATCCGGGTGATCCCGCGGCCCTCGCGGGCCCAGAACGACCGCCGGAGCTCCAGGCGCTCGGCGTCGACGGCGGAATGCACGAGCCGCCGTCTCCCTCGCGCGCGGACCTGCTGCTCGCCGATCACCCGATAGTCCGAGAATGCGTAAGAGAGGCCCAGCGAGCGCACCGTCAGCGGCGTGTAGGCGCCGGTCGGCCCGGCCTCGAAGCCGAAGCGCAGACCGGAGCGGCTCACGATGGGGTCCGCCACGTGCAGACGGTACAAGGAATGGACGAACCTGGCGTCCCTCCACCCCTCCTCTGGATTGATGGCGAGGAAGCGGAGCAGCCCGCTGAAGGGGTTGCTGTGCGCGCCAAGGAAATAGAAGCCTCCATTGAAGTAGTCCTCCGTGCCGGTCCCTATCTGCAGCGGGTACGCCATCCTGTCGGTCCGGATCATCTCGTCGCCCTCGAGGTACGTCCGATCGTTCGGCCGACCGCCGCTGATCTCCTCGAAGAGGGCGACGAACTGGAGCGGCTCGTCGCTCTCGAAGAAAGGCATCGTCGTCTCGCGCCCAGGGGCCGCCTGATCGCGGTATTGCGCGAGCAGCCGCACGCCGCGGCGGGCGGGCGCGATGTCGACGTCCGCCTCGATGCCGGGGACTTCTTGCCCGGGCGCGGCCTCGATCGAGAGCACCTCCCCTTCGGCCAGCGGGATCGGCAGGCGCGTCGCGAGCCTGCCGGTCCCTGCCGCGTCGGGCGCCCACGCGGCGTGCAGCGCGCTCCGGAAGGTGGTCCAACCGCCGTCAGCGCCGGTGCCCGAGCTGGCGAGGCCGAAGAAGAACGACGCTGGCACAGGCGGTTGTCCGCCGATCCTCACCGAGAGGTCTTTCAAGCTCCCCGCCGGCATCCGTACGTCGAGCCGTGATACGGTCGCGGGACCCGTCGCCAGGACGAGCGGCGCGCTGGCACTCGGGCTCTCCCGGCGCGACGGGGCAACCGCGGTGGCGGTCCAGTCCTCCGTCATGAATCGCGAGAGCTCCTCGGGCGTCGGCCCCGACGCGGCCCCGCGGCCCTCGCGGTAGGTGACCTGGTAATAGACGGGAACGCCCCGGAAGCGGACCTTCGCCTCGCTCGACCAGGCGAAGGGGACATAGCTTGTGTACGCGCCGGAGCTCGCGTCGACGTCGAGCACGAGAGGCGATCGCCACGGGCCCCGACCTCCGAAGAAATCGCCGGGCGACCCGCGGAACGCCGTGCGTCCGTCGATCTCGATCCAGATCTCCTGGTCCGGCTTCTCGAGCTCCGCGCGGGGGGCGGTCATCCAGATCCGCGCGATTCTCCCCTCCCCGCGTGCATGGAACAGCACCCGGTGATCCCCCTCGAGCGCGACCCCCGGGCGATACCCGTCATCGTTGCCACCCGCGGGGTCATGCGTGGTCACGCTCCGTGTGATCCACCCGGGGTGAAAGGAGAGGAGAGCCTCCAGCACCGGCGTGATTGACGCGGCGCCCGGCGCGATGGCGAGGGACGCGCCGAGGAGATGGCGCGCCGCCTTCGAGACGAGGCGGTCCAGGCGCGCGCCCGCCCCGCGCCCATTGAGACATCCGGCGTTCATGATCGAAACCTAATGGTGTGGACGACGCCAGGGGAGCGGGCTCGGCGAGGCACCTCGCTTGCACCACCGCGGAGCGAGAGCACGCGCGACGCACCGAGCGCGCACTCGAAGGGGGTAATTCATGCGCACCCGCCGCGATCGACGCCCTGTCGAAGGCTCGCCCCGCACCGGGCCTCGCGCGTGCGCGCGCGGCCTCCTGCTCGCGCTCCTCTCTCTATCGCCGCTCGCGGGCGCCGGCGACGCGCCGCGCCGTGCGTCCGCCGCCCCCATGGAGCAACGGGACGCGCCGGGAATCTCCTCCAGGCCGCGGCTCCAGATCGATCGCGCAACGTACGCCGAGCGGCTCCGCGCGATGTGGATTGGCGCGTGCATCGCCAACTGGACGGGGCTTCGCACGGAGGGCGTCCGCGTCGAGCGCCCCTTCTTCACCGACGCTGACTGGGGAGCGCCCCTCGGGCGCGACGGGGCGCGGATCGACTTCGTCCTGCCCGACCCCTGCCCGGCGGACGACGACACCGACATCGAGTATGTGTACCTGCACCTCATGACCGAGGCAGGGAGCCTCTTCCTCTCGCCCGCGACGATCCGGAGCGGATGGCTCGCGCACATCAACGATTTCATCTGGGTCTCCAACCGGAGGGCGCGCGACCTCATGGGACGCGGCGTGCTGCCCCCCGCGACGAGCGATCCGTCGCTCAACCCGGACGCGCTCCAGATCGACGCCCAGCTCACCACGGAGATCTTCGGCGCCCTCACCCCCGGCATGCCGGAGCTCGCGCTGCGGATCTCCGACCTCCCCATCCGGACCACGGCGCGCGATCACGCCGCGCACGCCGCGCAGTTCCATGTTCTCCTCTTCTCGCTCGCGGCGACCGTCGATCTGGAGAAGCCCCGACGACAGGAGATCGTGCGCATCGTCCGTGAGGCCAGGAGCTACCTTCCGGACGACTCAAAGGCCGCCGATGTCATCGATTTCGTGCTGTCGGCCTATCTATCGTCCCAGGATCGCGATGATTGGGAGAGCGTCCGCGATGCCATTGCGCGGCGCTACCAGGAGCGGGCCTCGGCAAACGGCTTCGTCTATCGGGGGTTCACGGAATCAGCGATCAACCTGGCGACCGCCACGCTGGCGCTCCTGTTCGGTGAGGGGAGCTTCCGGCGCACCGTACAGATCGGCACCCTGTCCGGGTGGGACTCCGACAACGGCACGGCGACCATGGGCTCGCTCACGGCGCTCATCGGCGGAATGGCGGAGCTGCACCGAGCCTTCCCGGGGGCGCGCCTGTCCGAGCGCTATCATATCCACCGCACGCGCCCCACCCTGCCGGACCGGCTGCCGCAGGATCCCGAGGCGGAAGATACCTTCGCCGATGTATCGAGGAGGATGGTCGCGCTGGTCGACCTCGCCGTGAAGGAGGTAGGCGGCGAGGTCGAGCCGACGCAATGGGTCCTCCCGCCTCGCCTCCGCGGATCCACAGGAGCCGGCGCGCGCGCCGCGCGCGGGTCCGAGCCGCGGCCACGCGCTCGTCGTTCAACGAGATGACCTGGCGCTCAGGGCGCCTCGGGCCAGCCCGTCGTCGAGAACCTGCTGTTCACGGTCATGCTGTGTACGTTGCGGATCGTGCCGTCGAGAGTTCGTTCCCAGCAGGCTCCAGCGCGACCAAGGCAATTCGATGCGTGGATGAATCTTTGGATGTGGTCGATTTTCCGAGGGCGGCCGGATCGCACGCGACATGCCGTGTCGACCAGCGCGTGCAGCCTTGCTGTAGGTTTAGGTATCGGCCGCTTCCGCGCCACGAGATGCACGCCCTTCCCGCGTCTGGAGGCGCCCGCGCCACGAGGGACGACGCGGCCCAGCACCAACGACGCCAGGATGTGAGATTTCACGCCGACGACTATGCGGATTGCGTGACCGAGGTCGCATTGCGCGGTGACGGCCTCGGCTCGACGCGGCGTCTTTTCAGACGGTATCCCGCGCAAAGATCAGCGTCATCGATTATACTCATCGCCGATCCCGGGGCTCCGGCCAGGCACGCCACTGGAAAATTCCGCCTCTGGAGACCTCTCGTTGTCAAATAACTTCGTGCCCGCACACCGCGCCGGCACGCGTTCCAGAAGGAGTCGGCTCATGAGATTGCCTAGGACAGCCATTGCTTTGCCAATGGCCGCTTTGATCGGCGCTGCGTGCGGCGGTGCCAATGACGGCAGCGTGGACAGCGCTGGCTCGCAGAGCGGCTCCGGCTCCGGCTCCGGCGCCGGCAACAGCACCAGCACCGCCTCCGGGGTCGACGACACTTTCGGCGACGGAGCCAACCAGGGATCGAGCGGGAGTTCCGACCCGAGCGGCACCGGCGGCCCTGGCTCGACGGGCGCGGGGGAGGCGTGCGCCACCCAGTCGTCCCAGGCCGGGTTTCAACAGGTGTACCTCGCGTTTGCGTTCGACGTCTCGGCCAGCATGACGGCGAGCGACGTGGAGTGGCGCAGAAAGGACTTGAAGTGGGATCCGGTCGTGGTCGCGACAAAGCAGTTCTTCGTGGATCCCGCCTCCGAAGGTTTCAGGGCGTCGCTCACGTTCTTCCCAGGCGCGCAAAACGCGACTCAGGCATGCCAGCCCGACATCTACTTGACCCCGAATGTCCCGATGACACCGCTGCCCTCCCCGGCGTTCGGCACGGCGATCGATACCATCGAGCCGGAGATTAGCACCAGGGATACGTGGCGCACCAGCACGCCGACGGCATTCGCGGTCCAAGGAATGGTCCAATTCGTCGAGGCGCAGCGCCAGCAGAACCCCGGGAAATATGCGATCGTGCTCGTGACCGACGGCTATCCGGAGGGGTGCGGGCGGGGAGGTTTTCCGGGGGGGGGTACCATGCAGGGGGATAACTCGCTCGAGAGCGTCGTACAGCAGGTCGAGGCTGCACGCGCGGCCAACATCTCGACCTTCGTGATCGGCGTCGACAGTCCGCAGGGGGAGGCAGGCGCGCCGGATAGCCTCACCAACCTGCACCAGATCGCCGCCGCGGGCGGCACGGGAGAGGCCGCCATGCTGAACACCGGCAACCCGGACGAGACGGTCGCCGCGTTCAAGACGGCCATCGAGAAGATCCGCGGCGCCGCGGTCTCGTGCACGATCCCGATCCCGCCGGCGCCCGACGGGAGGACGTTCGACAAGCAAAAGGTCAACGTGACGTACACGAGCGCCGCGACAAACACGCCGACGACGCTCTCGTATGACCAGGCCTGCGCGGCCGCGGGCACGTGGCGCTACGACGAGCCCGCGAACCCGACGGCGATCATCCTCTGCGACGACACCTGCGCCGTGGTGCAAGCCGACGTCGAGGTCTCCCTGGGCGTCGACTTCACCTGCGAGGACGTGATCCAGGTGCCGCTGTGATCGACGGCGCTCGCTGGCCGGCGTAGCCTCTCGCGAGGAGATGCCGGCCAGGTGCTCCTCTCCTGAAAGACAGCCCACCGGTGCCCTGTCGGCCCGGGCTCACGTCGTGAGCCCGGGTCAGGTCACAAGGACCGACGCAGACCCGGCGAGAGCGCACCAGCAACCCTGCGAGATGCAGGCGCTCCCGAGCTCCCCGGCCGAGGGAGCTCGCGGAGCTCATCTCGTCAGCGCGACATCAACCACCACGGTCCAGGAAGTCCATCAGCCACTGCATCGCCGGCCGCATGGTGCCGTTCTCCTGCTGGAGGCCGGTGCCATTCCTCCACGTCTTGCCGACGATGTAACCCCACAAGGTGATGCCAGGGATCTTGGGGTGATTCCAGAACATGGTGAACTGCTCCTCCATGATCTGCTTCTGCCTGCTGTCGTTCGTCTCGCCGATGTCGTACTCGGTGATGTACACGGGCTTGCCCAGCTCGGCGAGCGAGTCGATGTACCCCTTGACGGTGTTTGTGTTGATCTTGAACGCGTCGTGCGCCTGCGCGCCGAGGGCGTCGACCGGAGCGCCCGCGTCGATCACCTTCTTCGCGATGTCCTTGAAGTGCCTGTGCTCGTTCTCGTACTCGATGTTGTTGTAGTCGTTGAGGATGAGCTTGGCGTTCGGGCAGAACTCGCGAGCCCACTTGAAGGCGTTGACGATCCAGTCCCAGCCGCTGGCGCCGTTGCCGCCGAGGCCGGCCGTGTACGAAGGCGTTGTGTGGGGCGGCGGCTCGTTGACGACGTCGATGTACTTCGTGTCCGGGTAGCGCTTGCAGAACTCCTCCATCCAGCTCCGCACGGCCTTCTTCTGCTCATCCGGCGAGAGGCTCCCGACCCAGGAGGGTTGCTGGCTGCCCCACACGAAGACGTGATGCTTGAAGATGATCTTGTTGTCCTGCGCGTACTTGTAGGTCCTGTCGAGCGAGCTCCAGTTCTTGTTCCCGCGGCTGCTCTCGACGGAGCCCCACTTGCCCTCGTTCTCGGGCGTGATCTGGTTCCAGTACTTCGCGAAGCCGTCGCGCACGGCGCCGCTCGTCGTGATGTTGCCGACGAACTTCCCCGTGGGCTCGGAGCCGCCGGCTCCGGTCGATGCGCTCGTCGAAGCGTCCGCGCCGCCTCCCCCCTCGTTCACGCCGCCGGTGCTGGCGCTGGTCGTCCCGGGATCGCCCGAGCCGCTGCTGGTGGCAGGCCCGACGCCGGTCGTCGTGCTGGCGCTGGAGCTCGTGCTGGTGTTGCCGCTAGAGCTCGTGCTGGTGTTGCCGCTGGAGCTCGTGCTGGTGTTGCCGCTGGAGCTCGTGCTCGCCCCGGCGCCGGTGCTCCCCGCTCCCCCCGAGCCGCCGACGCCCTCTTCAACCCCGTCGCTCCCAACAGCGCATCCAAAGAGGGTCGCCATTCCGAGCGCGATCCAAGCCGTGCTGCACAGCAATCGAGAAGAACGCTTCTTGTTCATGTTGGACTTCCGCAAGCTGGACGATTGTAGTTGGTGATGCTGGGAGCGGGAAAGCCGATGGGCAGCGGCACGAGCCGCAACGCCCACGCTCAGCGACACGCATGCCGTGCAACTCGCGACGGATGATTCCCGCCACACCTGGAAGTGATCACGACATGCGCGCGAAAACGGCTACATTTCAGGTTCCCAGGAGAGACGAAACGTGCATCGACAGCGCACATTGCGGCTGCAAAACAACTTTGCAACACAAGCGTAGCCCCGCCTGGCACTGCTGTTGTGACGGCCTCGCCCGAGCGCCCGAGTAGCCTGTCGCGAGGCGTCCACGCGCCCCCCCGAGCGTCGAGCTCGAAGACGCCTCGTTCGCGGCGCCTCGACGCAACGCATCGCCGCGCCCGGCATCCGCGACCCGAATCAGGTTGGCACCGCGGCAAAACGCGGCGCCGATGTGAACGTCCCCTTCAGCCCGGCGCCGGCGAGCTCACCGGCGCGTGGGGACCGCGGTGCTCTTGCGCACGACGAGCTCGGTCTCGACGACGATCCGCGACCAGGAGCGCTGGCCGCTCTCGATCTGGCCGAGGAGGATGTGGAGACACCGACGCCCCAGCTCGGAGAAGTCCTGTCGGACCGTGGTGAGCGGCGGCATGAAGTAGGCCGCTTCCGGGATGTCGTCGAAGCCGACGATGCTGATGTCCCGCGGCGTCTCGTGCCCGATCTCGTGGAGGAAGCGGAGGAGGCCGAGCGCCATCTGGTCGTTGGCCACGAACACGGCGGTGAGGCCGGGCGTGCGCACCAGCTGGGGGGCGAGCTCGTAACCGGAGCGCGCGCTCCAGTCGCCCCGCAGGAGCGGCGGGACCTCGGCGCCGGCCGCCTGCAGCGCCGAGCGCCAGCCGTCGATGCGCTGGTCGGCCTCGAGCCAGTCGGTCGGGCCGGCGATGTGCCAGACCGTCTTGTGCCCCAGATCGAGCAGGTGGCGGGTCGCGGACACGGCGCCGCCGTGCTGATCGACCGCGACCACCGGCACCGAGTCGTCCGGCCCGCCCTCGACGGCGACCACCGGCACGTCGGAGGTGACGTGCCGGAGCGCGTCCACAGCCGACCGCTGGGGGGCGATGATGACGATGCCGTCGGCCCCCTGGTCGCGCAGCCGCTGCACGGCCTCGAGCACCGGGGCGCGGCTGAACGACTTCAAGCTGGCGATGCTCACGCCGTAGCCCGCGTCGTGCGCCGCCTCCTCGAGCCCGAGGAGCGTCGACGCCGGGCCGTACAGCGTCGTGTCGAAGCTGACCACGCCGAGCGTCCGCGACCGCCCGGTGACGAGCGCCTGCGCGACCGAGCTGGGCCGGTAGTCGAGCTGGCGGATCGCATCCAGCACCCGCTCCCTCGTGTCGCGGCGCACGTGGGGGCTGTCGTGCAGGACCCTCGAGACCGTCTGATACGAGACGCCAGCGAGCTTGGCCACGTCGACCATGACCGCCGCCCGCCGACCGCCGCCCTTTTTGACGCGGCGCACCGGAAGAGATTTGTCAGCCATCGGTGCCGGAGGATAGTCGCGGACCGGTCGATTGGAACGGAGTTCTTCAACGTGAACGTTCACACAGGGCTCCGAATTCTTCATTTCACTCATCTTTCGCGTCACGGCGTGGCTGCGCGCCGGGGATCTCCGCCATCGGGCTCGAGCGCGGCGCCGACTCCGTTCGTCGTCGTGGATTCCATTCCCGGTGGGCTCGCGATCGATCTCGCCGGCTCCACGCCGCATCGGTATCAGGCGTAAAAATCTAGCATTTGCGAACGGCACGCCGGCTGCTGCGGGCGAGCACGGCGACGTCCACCATGACCGCGGCCCAGCCTTGCCTCCCCTTCACGCGGCGCTCCGGAGGAGCACCGCCTTCGCTCGGACTCAACCGGTTCAGAAATCGTTGGGCGCCGGTCGATTCCGGTTGACGTCGCCAATGTGAACGTTCACAATTGTCCGTCGGGCGAACATCCTTAGGCATTGCTCCGGCTGTGTCGCCGTCGTACACGGCGGGACCGTCGTCTTTAATGGGGGCGCGACGAGGGACGGCGGGCCCGACCGCTGCGTGGTGCGCTCGCCTCGCGCGCCACCGCCAGCCAGGAACAGGTTGCGCGTCGCGGCGCCGGTTCACCCGCCGCCGCCCGGACGTCAAGAGTCCACTTTTCACACCGCAGGGCCGGCTCACCAGGAGGTATCGTGTGAAATTATCTTCATTCGTGGCCGCCGCGGAGGGCGGTGTTCGCGCCGCCTTGGGGCGCGCACCAAGGTGCCTCGATTACCGCGGTCGTGCAACCGTATCAATGAATTCTTCTACTCACGATCGCTGTCCGAGCGCCGCACGCGATCGTTCAAAGGCGGAAACATTCACTCACAGCAGGGTGGCCTCCCGACTGCTGGGAGCCGCCGCGTGCGCTTCGCTCCTCGTCGCAGGGTGCGTGGGCGAAATCGGCAGCAACCATAGCTCCTCGGGCGGCGGCGTGAGCCCGACGGGCGGCGGCACGAGCTCCTCAGGCTCCTCAGGAGGCGGAGACGCCCTGTGCAACCCGCGGCTGGAACGACGGGTCGTGCTCCTCGCCGACCTGCAGTTCATGAACGCCATCCGGGACCTCCTGGGGGACGAGGCCATCGAGGCGGAGCAGGCGCCGGACGCGCGGACGAAGCCGTTTGCGAAGAAGGGCCTCGTCGTCGGCGCCTCGCTCGTGCACACGCGGCTCGCGAGGGCTGCCTACGCGGCCGAGAGCATCGCGGGGCGCTTCGAGCAGGTGACGGGGTGCGCCACCGACGGAGACGACGCGTGCGCCAAGACGTTCCTGACGCAGTTCGCCCAGCGGGCGTTCCGCCGGCCCGTGGACGCGACGGAGCTTGACAACCTGTGGTCGGTCTACGCGCTCGGGAAAGAGACGAGCTACGAGCGCGGCGTCTCGCTCGCGGTCGAGGCGCTCCTCGCGTCGCCCTCGTTCTCCTACCGCACCGAGCTCGGCGGCGCCGCGGAGGGCGACGTGGTGAAGCTCTCGGCCCACGAGCTCGCGAGCGAGCTCTCCTTCTTCCTGACGGACAGCCTGCCGGACGCGCAGCTCGCCGCCGCCGCCGACTCGGGCGCGCTGAACGATCCGGAGGAGCTGACGCGCCAGGCCGAGCGCCTGCTCGATAAGCCCGAGACGCGCAGCACCCTGAACACCACGCTGATCGCGGCGTGGGGGCTCAGCAATCTGTTCGGCACGGTGAAGGATCCAGGGCTCTTCCCCGAGTACACCCCCGCGCTCCAGGCGAGCATGTTCCACGAGACCGAGCTGCTCGTGGACGATCTCTTGTGGAACCGCGGAGCGGACGTGTCGGCCCTGCTCACCACGAGGGAGACGTTCGTGAACGGCGTGCTCGCGGAGGTCTACGGCGTGGAGCACACGGGCGAGAGCCCGGAGGAGTTCACGAAGGTCGAGCTGCCGGCCGACGAGCGCGCGGGGATCCTTACGCAGCCCGGCCTGCTCGCGGCGCTGTCCCGGACCGACAACACGAGCGTCGTGGCGCGAGGGCTCTTCGTGCGCGGCGCGCTGCTCTGCCTCGGGAAGATCCCCTCGCCGCCGGAGGCGCTCTCGGACGCGATCAAGGATCTGCTCGCGGCAGACATGACCGAGCGCGAGCGCGCCGACGCGCGCGCCATGAACAGCACCTGCGCGGCGTGTCACGCCCAGTTCGACGCGTTCGGCCTGCTGCTCGAGAACTACGATCCGGTCGGCCGGTACCGCGACACCCTCGACGGGGAGCCGATCGACGCGCGCGTCGATCTGACAAACATCGCCGACGTCTCGGGGACTTACGCGAGCGCCGTCGAGTTCGCCGAAGCCATCGCGCAGAACGATGGGTTCGCCGCCTGCATCACGCGGCACCTGCTGACCTACGGCACGGACGATGAGAATCTCTCGACCCGCGACTGTCAGGTCGGGCGCGTGATCAATGCGCTGCCGGAGGGCCAGCGGACGCTGTCCAACGTCGTGAAGGCCATCGTGACGTCGCCGGCGCTGACCGAGCGCGCCAAGGAGGAATGACCGTGGGCTACAACCTTTCTTATGGATGGTCTCGCCGCCGCTTCCTGCAGGGCATCGGCGCCGCCGCGGGTCTCGCCACGGTGCTCAAGGGGCTCGAGTCGGCCGCGGAGGGCGCGGCGCCCCCGAGGCGCCTGCTGATCGTGCAGCGCCCGGTGGGCACCGTGTACGAGAACTACTGGCCGCAAGGCAACGGGACCAACTTCACGCTCTCCCGCATCCTGACCCCGTTCGCGGCCATGAAGGATCGGATGGTCGTGCTGCGCGATCTGAAGCTGCCGCACGAGGGGTCGGTCGGCGGCGGCCACGAGCGCGGGACGGTCCTGATGTGCACGGGGATGCGGACCAAGCAGCTCTACCCGGGCAACGGCGGCGACGATCCGATGGCCGAGGCGCCGAGCATCGATCAGCTGCTCGTGAAGCAGTCGGCCGAGCTCCAGGGCACGCCCATCGCGTCGCTCCAGGTCTCCTGCGACAACCGCGCCGACACGCCCGAGGTGTCGACGCGCCACATGTCCTACTCGGGCCCGCGCGCGCCGATGAAGCCGTACTACCAGCCGCAGGAGGTGTACCGGCGGGTGTTCGGCACGCTGATGCCCGGCGGCCCGACGGACGACAACCTGGACGCCCTGTCGCGGGCGCGCCTTGAGAAGAAGAGCGTGCTCGATTTCGCGCTGAAGGACCTGCAGCGCCTTCAGAGCCTCGCGCCGAGCTCGCAGCGAGAGGCGTTGGAGGGGCACGCCGCCGCCATCCGCGAGGTGGAGAAGGAGTTCGACGCGGACCCGAGGGATCCCGTGTCCTGCGGTGTCCCGCAGGAGCCCGAGACGATCCAGGTGAGCGCGCACATCGATCCCTACGGCAGCTCGCACGTCGTGAACGAGCGCGACGACGTGAAGCACGCGCGCATCGGCGCGCTGCACTTCGCCGTGATCAAGGCCGCTTTCCGCTGCGACCTGACGCGCGTGGTCACGTTCCAGTGGTCCCCTGGCACGAACCACGTGAGCTTCGGCGAGCTGTGGCCCCCCGACTCCGCCATCTTCAAGGTGCACCACACGACGAGCCACGATCCCGATACGAAGGACACGCTCGAGTTCCTCACGCGGGTGGAAGAGTTCTACGCCGGCTACGTCGCCGGCTTCCTCAAGGAGCTCGCGGAGACCCAGGACGTGGCCGGCGGGACGCTGCTCGACACCACGCTGGTCCCGTACATCACGGAGGTCGGAACGCGACACCACAACTGGGACAAGATGGCGTGGGCGCTGTTCGGCGGCGCGGGCACCAAGCTGCGCGGCGGGCAGGTGTGGAACAACGGCAATCGCGGCCTCCGCTCCACCAACGACCTGTGGAAGGCGATCGCGGCGTCCTTCGGTGCCCCGGATCTCGTGATGGGGGACAGCGACCAGCGGACCACGGCGATCGAGGGGCTGTTCGGGTGATCGTGGTCCTCGGGGACATCGGCGTTGGTCGAGCTCCGCCCCGCGTTCTCCTACATCCGGACATTTACGTGAACGTTCACGACCGCGTGAACGTTCACGTGGGTGACCGATGGTGGGGTGGAGGGAGCTTCGTCCCCTGAGCGTGACCGAACGAGCTTGATTGACGCCTATGGGCCTCGGGGATGGGGTACGGTAACGCTTGGCGCGGACGCCGCTTGCCAGGGGCCCCGAGGCAAACATGATGAAGTCCAGCTACAACCTGCGCGTCTTGAGCCTCGTGGCGCTCTGCGCCTGCGGCGAGGCGCCGGACAGCCCCGCGGCGGCGACCGACGGCGGCGGCACATCGGAGGGCGGCGACCCCGCGGCCGTCGGCTCGGGCGGCGGAGCGACAGGGAGCGGGAGTCCGGGCGCGGGCGGCGCGGGCGGCGCGGGACAGAGCGGCTCCGCGGGCACGGGCGCCGGGGGAAGCTTCGTGCCCGGCGGCACAGGGGGAGGCAGCTCCGCGTACGTCCTCGATTGCGGCGCGAACGGCGTGGCCATCGAGAGCGCGGGCCCGCCTGAGAACCGCATCAACTACGTCATCGTGGGCGACGGCTACGACGCCACGACCGTGAACACCACGTACCTCGAGCACATCGAGGAGGCGATGGCCAAGCGCTTCAGCAGCCCGATCGGCGAGCCGTACGGCAGGTATCGCAAGTTCGTCAACATCTGCGCCATCAAGCTGGTCAGCCCCTCAAACGGCATCCCCGGGGCGCTCCGCTGCACGGGCGACGACGAGAGCCGCCTCGCGGAGTGCGATACCCGTGCGGCGGATCAGGCGCTCAAGGCGAACCTCCCCGAGGACTTCGAGGTCGACTGGCACGCCATCGTGCTGAACAACGATCGCTGGTGGAACACGGGCTCGGCCTGGATGCTCTGGTCCGGCGGGCATGAGGAAGCCGCCGGAGCGGCCTTGCACGAAGGTGGCCACGGCTTCCATCAGCTCGCCGACGAGTATTGCGCCAAGGCGACGGGCGCTGCCTGCGGCGCGAACATGTGCAGCGGCGGAGGCACGGAGTACGTCGAGGTGAACACGACGGGCAACTGCACGACGACGGCGGGCAAATGGGACAAGTGGCTGGAGTACGACGCCGCCGACGCCACGGGCATCCAGGGCACGTTCGTCGGCAGCCGCTACGTCGATAGCGGGCAGTACCGTCCGTCATCGAACTCGATGATGAACAGCCTGTTTGGCGACGACAAGAACACGAGCTTCAACCCGGTCTCGCGCGAGAAGATGATCATGGACATCTGGACGCGCCTCCGGCCGATCGACTCGGCCGATCCACCCGCGGGGGCCGTCACGGATCCGGCGACGCTCGCGGTCAACGTGATCGATCCCGACGTCATCAGCGTCGACTGGACGCTCGACGGCGAGGTGATCGCGACGGACGGCGGCCCCGTCTACAACGTCGCGGCGGCGCGCCTCGCGCCGGGCACCCACACCATCGTCGCCAAGGCCTACGACAACGCCGGCGAAGAGCTCGTGCGCTACCGCAGCGGCGAGTGCCTCGATCCCCCGCCCTCGACCGAGCCCCGCTACATCGATCCCTGCTGGGGTCGCGACAGCTGGCCCCGCTCGCAAGAGACGGTGACGTGGACCGTGACGATCCCATGAGCTCGACGCGCAGGCCCTGGTCCGTTGCCGCACTTCTGCTCCTCGGCACGGCGCTTTACCTCGTTCATCGCTCTCGAGAGCCGCAAACGCCCGACGGACGACGGCTGCCTCCCTTTGAGCAGGAGACGTCGCGCGTGGAGGCGCCGCGCGAGGCAGCCTCGCGCCGTGGGTCGACCGCGCCCCCCGCGTCGGCCGACAGCACCGCGCTCGCCGCGGCGGTCGACGGCCTGCCCGTCATCGGGCCGAGCCCCGACGATCGACACGACGGCCCCGCCCACCCCCACCCCATCACGCAGCGCCACGTCGAGATACAGCATGAGAACGGCATGATCGCGCTGCTGAACGACGCGATGAGCGCGCGGGACGGCGCGCGCATGCGGGAGCTCGTGCACGAATACCGACGCACGCACCCCGGCGATCCGAACCATCTCCAGGACGGCTACGAGATCATCGCAGGCTGCCTCGACGCGCCGGGCGAGGCGTCGCGAGCGGCCGCGGAGGGCTACTACGCCGAACATCGCGCCTCGACCGTGAGGCGCTTCGTACGAACGATCTGCCTCGAAGGTGGCTGAGCCGCGCCGCCGCGGCTCGCCGTTCCGCCAAGACCACCTGACCACGAGCCGGCAGGCCATCGTCCCCTCCGCGGCGCCTGACCGCTAGAGAGGATAGTTGCAGCCTGGTCCGTCCTCGCGCCGGGACAACCGTCGCGAGCCGGCGGATTATGATTGACAGCCACGTTGTGAACGTTCACATTGAACGCGGGGCACATCCTTAACTGGCTTCGCCCGGCCAACGGGTCGTCATGCGCAAGGGAACATTCGTCATCGGGATCGATTTCGGCACCGACTCCGTACGCGCTGTCGTCGCGGACGCGCGCAACGGTGAGCTCGCGGGGGCCTCGGTCGCGCCCTACCCGCGCTGGGCGCAGGGCCTCTATTGCGACGCCCGCGCACACCGGTTCCGCCAGCACCCCCTCGACTACCTGCATGCCATGGAGGCGTCCATCCGCGCGGCGCTGGCCCAGGCGGGCAGCGACGTCGCCGCGGGCGTGCGCGGGATCGCGGTCGACACGACCGGATCCACGCCGGTCCTGGCCGACGCGAAGGGCAGGCCTCTCGCGCTCTCCCCTCGCTTCGAGGAGGACCCGGACGCGATGTTCATCCTCTGGAAGGACCACACCGCGGTGGCCGAGGCGGCGCGGATCAACAGCGTCGCCCGGACCTGGGGCGGCGTGGACTACACGAAGTACGAGGGCGGGGTGTACTCGTCCGAGTGGTTCTGGGCCAAGGTGCTCCACGTCATCGAGACAAATCCGGCGGTCGCGCGCGCTGCGGTCACCGTCCTGGAGCACTGCGACTGGATACCCGCCGTCCTGACCGGCACCGACGACCTCCGGCAGATCAGGCGGAGCCGCTGCGCGGCCGGGCACAAAGCGATGTGGCACCCGGAGTTCGACGGTTATCCCTCGAACGAGTTCCTGGCGAGGCTGAATCCGCGCCTGCCCGCGCTCAAGGCCACCCTCGGCTCGCAGACGTGGACCGCGGACGTGCCCTTCGGGACGATCTCGCCCGGGTGGGCCGCGGCGCTCGGTATCCCGGACGACGCCGTCGTCGCCGTCGGCGCCTTCGACGCGCACGTGGGCGCGGTCGGCGGCGACATCCAGCCGAACCGCCTGCTCAAGGTCATGGGCACGAGCACGTGCGATATGCTCGTCGTCCCGAAGACCGGCGCACCGGAGGTCCTCGTCGCCGGGATCTGCGGCCAGGTCGACGGCTCGATCCTCCCGGGCGCGATCGGCTACGAAGCGGGGCAGTCCGCCTTCGGCGACGTCTTTGCCTGGTTCAAGCAGATCCTTAGCTGGCCGCTCGTCGCCATCCTCCCTACCCTGCCCGGCGCCGGCGATTCGCCCCGGAAGACGCTGGCCGACGTGACGCTCGCCGAAGCGGCGATCGAGCGGATCATCCCCGAGCTGGAGAAAGCGGCCGCGGAGATCCCGCCGGCACGGAGCTCCGTGCTGGCGCTCGACTGGCTGAACGGACGCAGGACCCCGGACGCGGACCAGCGGCTCAAGGGCGCCATCGTCGGCCTCGATCTGGGCACGGACGCCCCGCGGATCTACCGCGCGCTCGTGGAGGGGATCGCCTTCGGATCGCGCGCCATCGTCGAGCGCTTCCGATCCGAGGGGCTCCGCATCGACGGCATCATCGGTGTCGGCGGCGTCGCGCGCAAGAGCCCCCTCACCATGCAGGTCCTCGCGGACGTGCTCGACATGACGGTCGAGGTCCGCGCCGGCGAGCAGCCGGTCGCGCTCGGCGCCGCGATGTTCGCCGCGACGGCCGCCGGACTGCACGCCACGGTCGAGGACGCGCAGCGCGCAATGTCGTCCGGAACCGAGGCCCGGTATCTGCCAGACCCCACGCGCGCCAGGCTCTATGACGCGCTGTACCGAGATTACGTCGCGCTGGGATCGTTTGTTGAGAGGGAGTTGACGCAATGAGCGGGATCGCCATCCAGGATCTTCGAGAATGCTTCGAGGTGTGGTTCTTGACCGGAAGTCAAGACCTCTACGGTGAAGAAGCGCTGAAGCAAGTCGCCGAGCACGCGCGGGAGATCGCCGCGTACCTCGATGCATCGGGCAAGCTCCCGGTCAAGGTCGTCTGGAAGCCGACGCTCAAGAGCTCCGAGGCGATCCTCGCCGTCTGCCGCGAAGCCAACGCGTCGCCGCGGTGCGCAGGCGTGATCACGTGGATGCACACGTTCTCGCCCGCGAAGATGTGGATCGCGGGGCTCAAGCGCCTGGAGAAGCCGATCGCGCACCTGCACACGCAGTACGGCCGCGAGCTGCCCTGGGACAGCATCGATATGGACTTCATGAACCTGAACCAGTCGGCCCACGGGGACCGTGAGTTCGGGTACATCGGCGCTCGCCTGCGCATCGACCGGAGGGTCGTCGTCGGACACTGGACGGATGACGACGTGCTCGGCAAGCTCGACGTCTGGGCGCGCGCCGCCTGCGCCATCGTCGACGCGCGGCGGCTCAAGATCGCCCGCTTCGGCGGCATGAACATGAGAGAGGTGGCCGTCACCGGCGGCGACCGCGTCGAGGCGCAGGTCAAGTTCGGCTGGTCGGTGAACGGCTATGGCGTGGGCGATCTCGTGGAGCGCATCGCCAGCGTCGATGAGCACGAGGTCGACCGCCTGGTGGCGGAGTACGACGAGGCGTACACCGTCGCTCCCACCCTGAGGAGGGGCGGAGATCGCCACGGCGAGCTGCGGTACGCGGCGAGGCAAGAGGCGGCGATGCGCACCTTCCTGAGGGAGGGCGGCTTCGGCGGCTTCACCACGACGTTCGAGGACCTGCACGGGCTCAAGCAGCTCCCCGGCCTCGCGGTGCAGCGGCTCATGGCCGACGGCTACGGCTTCGGGGCAGAGGGCGACTGGAAGTCCTGCGGTCTGGTCCGCGCCCTGAAGGTCATGGCGAGCGGCCTGCGCGGGGGCGTCTCCTTCATGGAGGATTACACCTATCACCTGGTCCCGGGAAAAGAGCGCGTCCTCGGCGCCCACATGCTGGAGATCTGCCCGTCGATCGCCGAGAAGAAGCCGTCCCTGGAGATCCACGCGCTCTCCATCGGCGGTAAGGGGGATCCGTGTCGCCTCGTCTTCGACGCCGGGGCCGGCCCCGCTGTGAACGTTGCCATGATCGACATGGGCGGCCGCATGCGGATCGTCGCCAACGAGCTCGAGGCGGTGCCGCCCGAAAAGGCGATGCCGAAGCTGCCGGTGGCGCGCGCGGTGTGGGTCCCGAAGCCGGATTTCAGGCTCGCGTGCGAGGCGTGGATCCTGGCCGGAGGCGCCCATCACTGCGCCCACAGCCGCGCCTTGACGATGGCGCACGTGGAGGACTTCGCCTCCATCGCCGGCGTGGAGCTGGTCCGCATCGGCGAAGGGACCGAGATCCGCGCGCTCAAGAACGAGCTCCGCTGGAACGACCTCGCCTACCGGCTGTCGCTCTGAGGGCCATGACGTGAGCGCGACCTATCGTGAGCTGCGCGAGCGCGCCTTCAGGGCGAACATGGAGATCCCGCGCCGGGGGCTCGCCATCTACACGTTCGGCAACGTTTCGGCGTTTGATCGCGACAGGGGCGTCCTGGCCATCAAGCCGAGCGGCGTCCCTTACGATCGGCTGTCGGCCGACGACATGGTCGTGGTCGACCTGGAGGGGAACATCGTGGAGGGACACCTCCGCCCCTCTTCAGATACCAAGACGCACATCGTTTTGTACGCGAGCTTCCGCGGGCTCGGTGGTGTCGTTCACACGCACTCGACCTACGCGACCGGCTGGGCGCAGACAGGCACGCCGATCCCGATCTACGGTACGACGCACGCGGATCACCTGGCCGAGGATGTACCCTGCACCGAGATGATGCGGCCGGACGCCGTGCAAGGCGATTACGAGACGGAGACCGGGAAGCAGATCGTCGAGTGCTTCAGGGATCGTAACCCGCTTCACACACCCATGGTGTTGGTGGCGGGACACGGCCCCTTCGCGTGGGGAGAGGACGCCGAGAAGGCGGTGTACAATGCGGCGGTGCTCGAGGAGATCGCGAGGATGGCGTTCATCACCCGCACGATCCACCCGAGCGCCGCGCGCCTGCCCGACGCGCTCGTGCGCAAGCACTTCGACCGGAAGCACGGAAAAAAGGCGTACTACGGGCAGAAGTGACGCCGTACGTCGGGGGACGACGGCGAGGATGAGCAAGGTGCCTCATGGGACGAGGCGATGTACGAGAGGAGACGAGCTGCGCGATGAAGAGGCGAAACTTTGTCACCACGGGGATGGTGGCGCTGGCTGGGCTGGCGCTGATCCTGGTTGGTCCGGGCTGTCAAAAGGAAAATAAGCAGATCACGCTCGGGTTCTCCCAGATCGGCGCGGAGAGCGAGTGGCGGACCGCGAACACAAAGTCGATCGAGGAGTCCGCCAAGGCGGCCGGGATCGACCTCAAGCTCTCCGACGCGCAGCAGAAGCAGGAGAACCAGATCAAGGCCATCCGGTCGTTCATCGCCCAGAAGGTCGACGTCATCGCCTTCTCGCCCGTGGTCGAGACCGGCTGGGAGCCCGTCCTGCGCGAGGCCAAGGAGGCCAAGATCCCCGTCATCCTGACCGATCGCGCCGTCGACACGAAGGACGACAGCCTCTGGGTCAGCTTCATGGGGTCGGACTTCGTCGAGGAGGGCCGCCGCGCGGCGAAGTGGCTGGTCGAGAAGACGAAGGACCAGAAGGACCCCATCAACATCGTCGAGCTGCAGGGCACCGTCGGCTCGGCCCCCGCGATCGATCGCAAGAAGGGGTTCGAGGAGATCATCAAGGACAAGCCCCAGTTCAAGATCCTCCGCTCGCAGACGGGCGACTTCACGCGCGCCAAGGGCAAGGAGGTCATGGAGGCGTTCCTCAAGGCGGAGGGCAAGAACATCAACGTCCTCTATGCCCACAACGACGACATGGCGATCGGCGCGATCCAGGCCATCGAGGAGGCGGGGCTCAAACCCGGCAAGGACATCCTCATCATCTCGATCGACGCGGTGAAGGGCGCGTTCGAGGCGATGATGGCCGGCAAGCTCAACGTGACGGTCGAGTGCAGCCCCCTCCTCGGGCCGCAGCTGATGAGCGCCGTGAAGGACCTGGTGGCGGGCAAGCAGCTGCCGAAGCGCATCGTTACCGAGGAGGGCGTCTTCCCGATGGAGACCGCCGCTCAGGAGTTCCCGAAGCGCAAGTACTGAGCGCGTGACGGTGGTGCCGCGGAGGCCGCCGGGGAGGACGTGAGCGATGCAGAGCGGAGCCGTGCCCGTGCTCGAAATGAAGCGGATCTCCAAGGGATTTCCTGGCGTACAGGCGCTCTCTTCCGTCGATTTTCGCATGCTGCCGGGGGAGGTGCACACGCTCATGGGGCAGAACGGCGCGGGCAAATCGACGCTGGTCAAGGTCCTGACCGGCGTCCACCCCCCGGATGACGGGCAGATCCTGCTCGAGGGCCGGGAGATCCGGCCCTCGAGCCCCCAGGATGCGCAGGCGCTCGGCATCAGCGCCGTGTTCCAGGAGGTGAACCTCTGCCCCAACCTCTCCGTGGCCGAGAACATCTTCCTCGGGCGCGAGGACGCGGGCACCTTCGCGATCCGGTGGGGGGAGATGCGCCGGAAGGCGAGCGCCCTGCTCTCGGACCTCAACATCCACGTCGACGTCACCGCGCCGCTCTCGACCTTCTCGATCGCCGTGCAGCAGCTCGTCGCGATCGCCCGCGCGCTCTGCGCGCGGGCGAAGATCCTCGTCCTCGACGAGCCGACCTCGAGTCTGGCCGAGGACGAGGTGAAGATGCTCTTCTCGGTCATCCGGCGGCTCAAGGCGCAGGGGATGGCGATCCTGTTCATCTCGCACTTCCTCGACCAGGTGTTCGAGATCTCCGACCGGATCACGGTGCTGAGGAACGGTCAGCTGGTCAGCGAAACTCCGGCCGCCGAGCTGTCGCGCATGGAGCTCGTCACGCGGATGGTCGGGCGCGAGGTCGCGGAGGACGGCCCGACCCGGGCCGAGCGCGCGCGGGAGGCGAGGCCTGCGGGCGGGCAAGCGCCCCTGCTGCGCGCGAGAGGGCTCGGCAAGAAGGGCTCTGTGAGCGACGTCGATCTGGATGTGCAGCGCGGCGAAGCGCTCGGCCTCGCCGGCCTCCTGGGCGCCGGGAAGACGGAGACGGTGCGGCTCTTGTTCGGGCTCGACGGGGCGGACCAGGGATCCATCGAGATCGACGGGGAGCCAGCGCGCATCGGCTCGCCGCTCGACGCGATCGCGCGCGGCCTCGGCTTCTGCCCCGAGGACCGGAAGGTCGAGGGGATCCTCGGCGACCTGTCGCTGCGCGAGAACATCGTCGTCGCCCTCCAGGCCAAGCGCGGCATCTTCCGCAACCTGTCCCGGGACGAGCAGGACGACATCGCCCGCCGCTACATCCAGCGGCTCGGCATCGTGGCCGCCGACGCGGAGGTGCCCATCTCCAAGCTGAGCGGCGGCAACCAGCAGAAGGCGCTCCTGGCTCGCTGGCTGGTGACCGATCCGCGCATGCTCATCCTCGACGAGCCGACCCGCGGCATCGACGTGGCGGCCAAGGGCGAGATCATGGGCCAGGTCATGGATCTCTGCGATCGAGGCATGGCGGTGATGCTCGTCTCCTCGGAGATGGCCGAGGCGCTGCGCTACTCGGACCAGGTCGTCGTCCTGCGCGACCGGCGCAAGGTAGCGGAGCTCGCCACGGCCAAGACCGACGAGCAGGCGGTCTACCAGATCATCGCGGGAGGTCAGCCGTGAGCGCGGCCGCCGCCTCCCTGCGCCGGCTCGCCAGCGGGAACGCGTTCTGGCCGCTGGCGATGCTGGGCTTCCTCCTGCTGTTCAACCTCGTCAGCAACCCGCAGTTCTTCGCGATCACGGTCAAGGACGGCCACCTCTACGGCAGCGTCATCGACATCCTGAACCGCGCATCGCCGCTCATGATCATCGCCATGGGGCTCACCCTGGTGATCGCCACCCGCGGCATCGACATCTCCGTCGGCGCGGTCGTGGCCATCTCCGGCGCGGTCGCTGCGGTGCTGATCGGCGGCGAGCTCTCGCCGAGCGGCGGGACCGGCATGGCGGACGCGACGCGTGTTCCGCTGCCGATCGTCGTCTGGAGCGCGCTGGGCGTGGCGCTGGCGCTCGGCATGTGGAACGGAGCGCTCGTGTCGCTCTTCGGCATGCAGCCGATCATCGCGACCCTGATCCTCCTCGTCACGGGGCGAGGCATCGCCCAGCTCATCACGGGCGGCCAGATCATCACCATCTACTACAGCCCGTATCACTTCATCGGGAACGGCTTCCTCCTCGGGATCCCGGTCTCGCTGTTCATCGTGGCGGGCGTGAGCGCCGTCGTCTGGCTGCTGACGCGCAAGACCGCGCTCGGCATGTTCATCGAGGCGATCGGCGTGAACCCGGTCGCCTCGCGCCTGGCCGGGATCCGCGCGCGCACGATCACCTTCGCCTGCTACGCCGTGTGCGGCCTGTGCGCCGGCATCGCCGGGCTCATCGTGAGCTCGAACGTCAAGAGCGCCGACGGGAACAACGCGGGCCTCCTCTTCGAGCTGGACGCCATCCTGGCCGTGGTCCTGGGCGGGACGTCGCTCTCCGGGGGCAAGTTCACGCTGGCGGGGAGCGTCATCGGCGCCCTGATCATCCAGACGCTGACCACCACGATCTACTCCGCCGGTGTGCCGCCGGAGGTCAACCTGGTGGTGAAGGCGCTCGTCGTCTTCCTGATCACCATCGTGCAATCGCAGAAGGTCAGGGATCTCATCGCAAAGCAACGGACGAGGAGGGTGGTCACACCATGATCGACACCGCCGCCGTGACCGGACGGAGCGGCACCATCGCCGCGACCGGAGGGAGCGGCACCACCACCGCGACCGGGCGCTCCGTCCGGATCGACCCGAGGCACCTGCCGCTCGCGGTCACCAGCAGCCTGTTCGTGCTCATGTTCCTGGCCGGGTCGTACCTCTTCAAGGGGTTCTTCTCGCTGCAGGTGTTCCTCAACTTCTTCATCGACAATGCGTTTCTCTTGATCAGCGCCATCGGGATGACCTTCGTCATCCTCTCCGGCGGGATCGACCTCTCGGTCGGCTCGGTCATCGCGCTGACCACGATGGTCTCGGCGTCGCTCGTCGAGAAGCACGGCTTGAGCCCAGCCGTGGTCATCCCGCTCGTGCTGGCGATGGGCTCGGGCATCGGCCTCGTGATGGGGGTCGTCATCCAGTACTTCAAGGTGCAGCCCTTTATCGTCACCCTGGCGGGCATGTTCCTGGCGCGCGGGCTCTGTTACCTCATCAGCATCGACTCCATCACGATCCACAACGGCTTCTACGTCGACGCCTCGTCGCACCGCATTCCGTTCCTGTTCGACACCTCGATCACCTGGAACGTGGTCATGGCGCTCACGCTGTTCGCCGCGGCCATCTACATCGCCCACTACACGAGCTTCGGCCGCACGGTCTATGCGATCGGCGGCAGCGAACAATCCGCCCTGCTCATGGGCCTGCCGGTGCCGCGGACCAAGGTGCTCATCTATACCTGGAGCGGCTTCTGCTCGGCGCTTGCGGGCGTCGCCTTCACGTTCTACATGGTGTCCGGCTACGCGTTGCACGCCGGCGGAATGGAGATGGACGCCATCGCCGCCGTCGTCATCGGAGGGACCCTGCTGACCGGCGGCCATGGTACGGTCGTCGGCACCCTGTTCGGTGTGCTCATCTACGGCACCATCCAGACCCTCATCATGTTCGAGGGCACGCTCAGCTCCTGGTGGACCAAGATCGTCATCGGCCTGCTCCTCCTGGTCGCCTGCCTTCTCCAACGGATCTTCGAGCGACGCGCCCGTACAGCGTGACAAGAGGGGGATGAAGGGCGTTCCTTCCGCCAGGGTCCGTGTGGCGCCGATAGGCACTTTCGTGCCCGTTCATTGATCATTTCGGCAGCCCGCGGGAATTCAAGGGTCCACAACAAGGAACTGAGAGGTCATCGTGCGCGCTTATGCAGCAGGGATTGTCACTTTCGTTGGATTGATCGCGATGGGGTGCGGCTCGGACGAGCCCAATCCAAGCCCGGCGGGATCTAGCACCTCGTCCGGGCCAACCTCGACAAGCTCCGCGGGTCAGGGCGGATCCGGAGGTGGAACCGGCGGCGAGGGCGGCGGCGACGGCGGCTCCGGGGGCGCGGGTGGCTCTCCGAACGCCGGCGGCGGTGGGGCGGGCGGCGACGGCGACGCGGCCTTCGAGGTGACGACCTACCAGAACCCCGTTCTGCCCGGCGATCACCCGGACATGAACATCTACCGGGAAGGCGACGACTTCTACCTGGTCGGGTCGAACTTCCACATGATGCCCGCCTTCGAGATCCTGCACTCGACGGATCTCCTCCACTGGGAGCGCATGAACCGGGTGGTCCACTCCACCGCTCCCGCGCTGGAGGCGCAGCTCGGCCCGGGCCAGGGCACCTGGGGCGGCTTCATCGTCAAGGCCGGCGATGTGTACCGGGTCTATTACTCCATCGGGGCCACCCAGCATTTCTCCTCGGCGCCGAGCCTTGACGGCCCGTGGTCGGAGCCCACCAAGGTCGACATCTTCCCCTACACGCCGCCCGGCAGCGAGGCCTCGTACGAACGAGGGACCGGCTCCGACAATTCGGTGTTCGTCGATCCCGACAGCGGCAAGACGTACATGATCATCAAGAATGGTCTGTGCAAATGGGACGCGGATCACCCCAACGACTTCGGCATCAACCTGGTCACGGAGATCGATCCCGACACCGGGATGCTGCTGCCCGAGTCGAGCGTCGACATGAGCTTCGTCAACTGGGACCAGGCGACCGGCGGCTGCGGCGACTTCAGCAATGCTGACTGGAGCAAGTGGGCCGAGGGGCCGACGATGGCCAAGCGCGGCGACTGGTACTACTACTTCGTCTCGACGCACACGGCCTGCGGCGGCCAGCTGCACGCCTGGGCGTCGAAGAAGCTCGTCGGCAGCACCCCCGCGGACTGGACGTGGCTCGGCTATGTCCTTACCGGCGAGGAGCCGTACGCCGGCGTCCAGCACACCACGTCGCCGATCGGGCTGAAGGACGGCTCGTGGTGGGCCTTTGCCCACTCGTACGACTGCAGCAACGTGGGCACCAGCGACACAAAGACCTCGAAGAACGGCGACTGGCAGGGGCTCGGCCGCGAGGGGCTGCTGCTGGAGGTGACCTGGGTCGACAAACAGGTGAACGGGAAGACGATCCCGGTCCCGCAATTCCCGACCAAGAAGGGCGATCTGTCCGCGCCCAAGCTGCCGCAGAGCGGCGTGCCCTTCCTGCTGCCCGTGAACGACGATTTCTCGTCGGCCACGATCAACTCCGCGTGGACCACCTACGGCCCGTCGGAGGACAAGTACTCGGTGGCGGATCGCCCCGGGTGGCTGCGGATCACGCCGAGCACCGGAGGGACCGCGTGGGTCGTCCAGAAGGACACGCTGCACTCGAGCAGCATGGTCGCGAAGGTCGAGTTCACGCCCGCGGCCGACGGGGACGCGGCGGGCATCCGCGTGGGCAACGGCTACTGGCAGGACGAGCAGGTGCTCACCTGCCCGACGTGGATGACCGACAGCGAGAAGTTCAGGCTCCCGGCCATCATGGACGTCTCGGTGGCGCGGGTCATGGAGGGCGGGGAAGACAAGATCCGCTTCTCCTTCCGGTCGCGCTCGGTGGCGGCACCGGCCGAGGCGGGCGCCGCGTACACCGAGCTTGCCGAGCCGGTCGTGGAGGGAGCGTCGGTCGCCGCGCCCGCCGGGAAAGCGGTCTGGCTGAAGCTGGTCCGCTCCGAGCACAAGGCCACGGGCTGGTTCAGCACGGATGGAGTCAAGTGGACCCAGGTGGGCACCGAGATCGACATCTCCGCGCTCGACGGGTTCTATGCCATGGCTCACACCTGGATCGGCAACCAGGCCGGCATGTTCGCGACCAACACCCGTGCCTACTTCGACCTGTTCTCCTATCGTGATGGATTCACCACGATCCCGGCCGCGGAGGCTGACCAGCAGTCCGGTGCCCAGGTCGTGCCGGGCGCGTCGGCGCGGCCGGTGCTGGGCGATCTGGAGAACGGCGATTGGGCCATGTTCGGGAGCGTCGACCTCGGCAGCGGGGGTGTGCAGTCGAAGGCCATCGCGCTGGAGGCCTCGAGCGCCGGGCAGGGCGGCACTGTCGAGGTCTGGATCGATCCGCTGGCAGGCGGCTCGATGATCGGCACCTGCGCCCTCCCCGGTACCGGCGGCTGGGATAAGTGGACGACGACGACGTGCAACGTGGCGCCCACGTCGGGCACGCACGAGGTCTACTTGAAGGTGAAGGGCGGTGAGGGCGAGCTCATGCGCCTCGCCTCCCTGCGTTTCGTGCCCACCAACTGACCTGTCCACCACGGGTGCCAACGCCGTCGACGGAGTCGACGGCGGCGGCCCCCTCCCCGTCCGGCCTGGCGGCCACGTGCGGCGAGGGAGCCGCGGCTCGACCTGAACCCTCAAGAAGTGTGGCGCGGTCCTCGCGCCGCGCTCCCCCGGCGTAGGCGTTCACAGAGCTTCACGCCGCGTCCTGGCATGATCATCCAGGTCACCAGCACCTCGAACACGTAGTACATCGACGGGGTGTCGAGGGCGACGCACGCGTCCAGGTTCGTCCTGGAGGGCTGAGCTTCCCGGTCTGGTTCGCCGCCGGCATTCTTGCCACACTGAGGCACTCCGCGACGTCCGCGACGTCCGCGACGTCCGCGACGTTCGCGACGTTCGCGAACGGCTCGACGGCGGGCTGGACCGCGCCCGTATCGCGCGCGTCGAGCGGCAGGCTTGGCATATGGCTTGCGATCTTGCGATGACGAGCAGAGGCCGACACCATCGAGATCGTTCAACCCACCATGACAAATCGCTTCGACAGTCTGATCGCGCGCCTGCGCAGCGCATGGAAGCGGACCAAACAGCCTACCGCCCCGCGCGCCTACCGCTGCCAGTGCGAAAGGCCGGTGTTCTTCCGCAACAGCGAGTGCCTGGCCTGCAAGACGCCGCTCGGCTACGAGCCCGAGCGCGCTCAGGTCCTGCCGCTCAAGGCCGCCCCGACCGAGGGCACCTGGCAGCTCTGGGACGACACGGCGGCCCCGCCGCGGCTCTACAGGCGCTGCGGCAACTTCGACCTGGCGTCGGGCTGCAACTGGCTGGTCCCGGTGACGGCTGAGACGCCCGCGCTCTGCGCCGCGTGCCGGCTCAACCGCACCATTCCAGACCTCGCCATCGTCGAGCACCAGACGCTGTGGCGCCTGCTCGAGACGGCCAAGCGACGGCTCGTGTCGCAGCTCTTGGCGCTGAACCTGCCCGTGAAGTCCAAGATCGGTGAGGATCCGGAGCGCGGGCTTTGCTTCGACTTCCTCGCCTCGCCGCCTGACGGGCCCAAGGTGATGACCGGCCACGCCGACGGCGTGATCACGCTGAACATCGAGGAGGCGGACGACGCCACGCGCGAGCGCACCCGCGCCGCGATGCGCGAGCCGTACCGCACGCTGCTCGGGCACTTCCGCCACGAGGTCGGCCATTATTACTGGGACCGCCTGGTGCGCGACACCGGATGGCTGGCGCCGTTCCGGGAGCTGTTCGGCGACGAACGGCAGGACTACGCCGCCGCGCTGAAGGCCAACTACGAGCAGGGGCCGCCGGTCGACTGGCCGCAACGCTTCGTCAGCGCCTACGCCAGCATGCACCCATGGGAAGACTGGGCCGAGAGCTGGGCCCACTACCTGCACATGGTCGACACCGTCGACACGGCGCTCAGCTTCGGCATCGACGCCGAGGAGGTGGAGCTCGACGTGGAGCCGTGGGGCACGGACGCGCTGTGGCGGCCGGACGACCGAGGGGCCGAGAGCTTCCTCGGCTTCTTGAACGCATGGGTGGAGCTGACAGCCGTGCTCAACGAGATGTCTCGCAGCATGGGCCAGCACGACTTCTACCCGTTCGTGCTACCGCGCCCCGCCGTGGCGAAGCTGCAGTTCATCCACCTCGTGGTGAACGGGGCCTCGGCCCCGGCGTCTGCCGGTACCCCACCCGCCGGAGCGCCCGCGCCATAGAGCAGCTCTGAACCCCTCACGATCTCCAGCGCACATACCGCCGCCAGGCGCGCGTCGCGCCTGACCTCTCCGTCCACGCGGACGCGACGTCCAGCGTTGCCCCGCGGCGGGCGATCACTCGAGCGGTCCGCAGCCGAGCGCCTTCGACCTGCCGCGCGCCTGCTCCGCGGTCGACGACGGCGGGCTCGCGTTTCCCCAGCGCTCGATCACGCTCGCGTAGGCCTGACACGCGCCAGGGATGTCCCGCGTCTGCTCAAGGGCCTGACCGAGGAACCAGAACGAGCGGACGTACCTCACGGGCGAGTCGAGCATATCACACGTCGTGACCGCCTTGTGGAGCGCGGGGATCGCATGGCGGGGCATGCCCGCGAGGTAGTAGACCGCGCCGAGGTCCGCATGGACGTCTCGATCGACCTGATCGCCCATCAGCGCGGCGATTGGTAGAGCGGGAACAGCCTCCGCTGCCTCGTCGAAGCCCTCGATCCACCGCGCGTGCGCTCTCAGCAGGACAGAGAGCGTTTGCTCAGCGGCCCCCGGCGCGCTCGACAGCGACAGGTGCTCGGCTTGCTTCTCCCGGAATGTGGCCCGGGAGATGAAGCCGGCGTGCAGCAGGACCCGCAGCAAGTCCGGCGAGCCGCTGGCGCAGGCGCTGTAGTCGTCGAGACACGTCTGGGCGATGCGCGCCGCCTCGATCTCGCGATCGGTCTCGAGATAGATATCGATGAGCGCGCGGACGACGGCGGCGTGAGCTCGGGTCTCCACGCTCATCTTCATGCGCGCGTTTCGCAGCAGCACCTCGGCTTGCGAGAAGTTGCCCGCGAGCGCGTTCACTTGCGCTTCGTCGAGCAGCGAGGCGTAGCGCCGCTCCGGATCCGGCAGCGAGATCCAGCCCCGCCGCAGCGGCACCATCACCGCGTCGTGCGAGCGCCCCTGTGCATAGCTCGACGACGCGAGCTTGCGCTGGATCATATGGCCCCTGGCGCCCGTCGTCCCGCGCATGAGCTGCAGGTCCTGCTCGACGTCGGCGCAGCGGCCGAGCGCGCTGTGGACCTCGCTCAGGACCTCATAACAGCTCGCCGCCTGGGGTGAGATCGCGAGGCACTGGTCGACGGCGGCCTCTGCGCCGTTGTACGAACCGAGGTGCCGCAACGACCGCGCCAGCGCGGCCCATCCCCGGGCGCGCTCGGGCTCGATCTCGGTGACCCGCCTCGCCGCGTCGATGCTGGCGTAGATATTCCAGTGCATCGCATAGCGCGCGAGGAGGGCGGCCAGCTCCCCGTCGTCCGGCGCTGCGCGGAGAGCGCGTTCAGCCGCGCCGCGCAGAGCGCCGTATCCTCTGGGTCGCGGCCGAACATGGGCTCCATCGCTTGGAGGAGCGCTCGTTCGCGGGGGTCGAGCCGAGTGCGCAGCGCGTCGGCGCGCGCGTAGTGCGTCCGAGCTTCTGCCCGGTCCGGCGCATAGATCGCGAGGTGGAGGTGCGCTTTGGCCAGGGTATCGTCGAGGGAGATCGCCTGTCGCAGGTTGTCCACCGCCTCGTCTTCGTTGGCGTCACTGGCAGCCTCGAGCGCTGCCGCAACTCGGGAGAGCGCCCGCGGACTGCTCGTGGTGGGCGGCGGCCTATCCTCGACCGGCGCTGGACCTCCCCGCAGCGCGAGCGCTCCGGCGCTGCCCCCCGCGAGCGCCATGACGAGGCCGATCTTCCAGGCCGCCGCCACCCGGAAGCCGGTGCGTCGCCCGGTCGATCGGGGCTCCGCCGGGGGCGCCGGGGTGTGGGGACGCTCGGTCGGCGCCATGGGGTCGACCTCGTCTCCGTTCGCCGCCTGGCCACAAGGCACCTTGACGGGCCCGGCGGGGTTCGCCGCCCGGCCATCAGGCACCTTGACGGGCCCGGCGGGCGACGCCGGCGCGCCGGAGCTCGGCCCCGCGGCCTGCTGCGCGAGCGCAGCGAGCACGCGGCGGACCTCGCTCAGGTCGGAGGGCCGGGCGTCGCGCGCCGTCGAAAGCATGCAGCACACAAGGCGCGCCAGCTCCGGAGGCACGTCGGGTGCGACCGTCTCCAGCGGGGGAATGCCGCCGGTCACGATGAGCTTGAACACCTGGCCGGCCTTGTCAGCGCGCGTTGGGAGGTCACCCGACAGGCACTCGTGGAGAAGAACGCCGAGCGACCAGATGTCGGTCCGGTGATCGACCGGATCCCCGAACATCTGTTCCGGCGACATGTAGTAAGGCGTGCCCAGCGTCGTCCCGCTGTCGGTGAGCCCCGGTGTCCGATCGTCCTGTCCGTTCGAGGCCGTCAGCTTCGCGATGCCGAAGTCGAGAACCTTGACCCGCTGGCTCGACCCGTCGACGAGGAAGATGTTCTCCGGCTTGAGATCGCGGTGGATCACGCCCCGCGCGTGCGCCGCGCTGACGGCCGAGATCACTTGCAAGAAGACGGAGGCCACCTCCGCGAGAGACATCTTCGGCGCGCGAGCAATTCTGCTGGCGAGCGACTCGCCGGACAGGAGCTCCATGACCATCACGGGCGCTCCGTCCTCGATCTCGACGTCATGCACGGCGACCACGTTGGGGTGGTCGAGCTCTTGCGCGATCCTCGCCTCTCGCAGCAGGCGCAGGCGCACCGCGCCGGACACGCCTTTCACGAACTTCAGCGCAACCCGCGCGCCGGTCAGCGCGTGGCTCGCGGCCCAGACGACGCCCATGCCCCCTTCTCCGAGCAGCCTTTCGAGCCGGTACCGGCCTGCGACGACATCGCCCGGACGAAGGCCCCGCCGCGCGCCCTCGGTTCGCGCTTCGCCCTCGCCAGGCCGAGAGCCCTTTCCCAGGGCGTCGCGAGTCGCCTGGAGGTCCAGAGTGTGGCGCTCCCCGGGTCCCTTGTGCACGGTAGACTACATTACGCGTCCGGATTCACCTGTCCAGATCCAAAGCGGCCAGCGCCTACCGCCGATAGAGCTGCTGGAGCCGCTTCACGAACTCCGGCTTGAACACGCCGTCCACCCGGATCGAGTACCGAAAGAACGGATCCGGCTCGACCCCGTGGTAATCCATGTCGTTGAACCAGTAGATGGGCGCCCGGACGACCGTGCGCTCCTCCCCTTCCCGGTCGCAGAGATAGAACCGCTTGCCGCCGCGCGGCGCGAACGAGATCGACTGTGCCACCCCGAGCGCTCTCCCCGGCTCGGTGTCCCGGTGCGCGGGCGCATGATCGTTCGCCTCGAGGCCGAAGATCACGCACCGCCCGATCTCGCTGAACGGCAGCCCGCGGAGGAACTCGATCGTCCGGGGGAAGACGGCCTTCGCCTCTGCCGAGAAATCTTTGCCAACGCCGGAGTGCTTGTCCTCCCAGCGGTCGTTCTCGAGGAGATGATAGCAGACCTTCCACGGGAAATAGACGCCGTAGCGGTACTTCAGGTACAGCGTCTGCGCCCGCGTGAGCGGGTGATCTATCTCGTCTCCGAACGTGTACTCGCCCCGCCGGTCGGGATCGAAGGCGGACGGGTCGTCGCCGAGCGCGATGAAGTCGCAGAACTCGTCGCGCGAGAAGCCGCCGATGACCTGCCCATAGTCCACGTACGCGTCGTCGTGCACCCAGGGCGCGACCACGCCCATCCATTTCAGGCTGCCGCCGGTGTACGAGGGCTCGACGCGGCAGAGGCCGCGCACGATCTCGCGATCGAGCTCGGGGAAGCACGCCGTGTCGATCAGCGGCGACAGGTCGATGTACGGGCGGCCCCACAGGCCGCAGAGCTTGCTCATGCTGTCCTCGCTCCGAGCGGTACCTGCGCGCGACCATGCCGTCAAACGCGTGGACGCCGTCCTCCGCCATGGTGTCGGGCGTCGCGCTGGTCGAGGCCGCCTCGCCGCCGGGCGCGAGGTCCATGATCCCGCCGAGCCACAGGCCGCCCCGGCCCCGCTTGCACGGACAGTCTCAATTTGGAGTGAACACCGAATTCGACTCTCGTCCGAATTGTTCAGTCCACGACGTGGACGTGACGCCTCGCATCGAGGCATAGGCGAGTATGCCCATACATCGAATCAGCTGGCTCGGGTACACCCTCGCCGTACCAGACGACGATGATTCGAGTCGTGCTTTCCGGCTGAGCGTCGCTTGGCATCCCCCGCAGGCCGTGGAGCGAACGCGGCCGCTGCGATGCATGGATAAATTGTCAACATAAGGCAACGAAGGTCTTTCGAGCCTTGAAACCGCGGCCCCGAGCGGACACTGGAGAAATAAAATGCGGTCGATACGTCGCTATGTCGCTACGAACCTGAGCGTCCTCGGTCTCCTGAGCATCGGCCTTTGGGCCTGTAGTGATGCGAATGACGGCGGTACGCCCTCGACCGGCGGGGGCACACCTGACGGCTCCACCAGCGGCGCCACGAGCGGCGCGGAGGCCACGGCTACGGTCGGCGCGGGCGGAACGGGCCCTGTCGGCGCCGGAGGCTCAGCAGCCGCGAGCACGTCGAGCAGCAGTGGCGCAAGCACCGGGCAGGCCAGCAGCACGGCCGGCGGCGGAGAGACGGGCGACACAGGCGGGGGCTCGGACGAGTGCGTCAAGGGCCAGACCAAGGGAAATCAAGTCGCGGTCATCGGAGAATCGTTCATCGCCGCGACGCACGGCATCACGCAGCAGATCGAGAAGCAGGCCAAGGCCAACGGCTCCCTCGCCGACAACGAGCGCTATATCGACAACTCTGTCAGCGGCACGACGCTGGCCAACGATCAAATCCCCAGCCAGTACCGCAAGGCCGCGGAGAACGGCATGATCAAGTACGTGCTGATGGATGGGGGCGGGAACGACTGCTTGTTGAGAGGGGACGGCGACGCAGCCCTCGCGGCGGCGAAGTCGTTGTTCGAGACGATGGAGAAGGACAACGTCGAAAAGGTGGTCTATTTCTTCTATCCGGACCCCATCGGAAACCAGTACGCGTCGCTCAAGTCCTGCCTCGACACGCTCCGACCGAAGATGAAGGAATTGTGCGACGGGCTCACCTCGCCGAAGTGTTACTGGCTGGACCTTCGTCCGACCTGGAACGGGCACAACGACTATACACAAGACGGAATCCACCCCACCTCTGCCGGTAGCATCGCCACCGGCGATGCAGTCTGGGAAGCGATGGAGAAGAACTGCGTCGCGCAGTGACGAGAGGTCGATGTACGGGCGGCCCCCCGAGGCCGCAAAGCGCGCTCATGCCGTCCCCGCGCCGAACGCCGAGAGGTACCTGCGCGCCACCATGCGGTCGAAGGCGTGAACGCCGTCTTCCACCATGGCGTAGGTCGACGGGGCGTAGCCAGGCGCGCGGATCCCGCGCTGCTGGCGCTCGCAGATCGCGCGATCTTCCCGGTTCACGGCGTCCCAGAAGGCGAACACGTCGCCCGGCTCGAATTCGGGCGTGAACGCCGCAGGGTGGAAGTACGTGTCGGCGATCACGAGCGTCCGGTCGGGCGCGCGCGGCGCGAGCCGGTAGGTGAGCAGGTAGTCGGGCTGGAGGCTCGTGAGCAGGCCCGGAAAGAGCATGGCGTCGCGCACGCGGCGCCGCTCCGCCTCGGGGACGATGAGCGGCCGCGCGCCGGGCGTCGCGCTGGTCGAGACCGTCTCGGCGCCGGGCGCGAGGTCCATGATCCCGCCGAGCCACGGGCCACCCCGGCCCCAGGACACGGCGTTGTCGCACGGGGTCAGCCGCTCCAGCGCGGGGTGTACGCGCGGGAAATGGTGAGACTCCTGAAAGTTCTCCACGCAGAGCTTCCAGTTCGCGCCGACCTCGTACTCCACCCGCCTGCCCCGCCGGAGCGAGCGCAGCTCGGGGCGCGAGAGCCACGGCGGCGCCTCGCCGATCGCGCCCTCGAGCGGCGGCGCGCCAGGATCGAGCGTCACGAAGAGGAAGCCGAAGAGGGCGCCGGCGCGCGCCGGGAAGAGCCCGTGCGCGCCGCGGTCGAAGCCCGGCGGCGCGTGGGGCGCGGCGCGCAGCGCGCCGGAGAGCTCGTAGGTCCAGCCGTGGTACGGGCACGCGAGGTGCGAGAGCCGGCCGCACGCGCCCTCGAGCAGCGTGGCCGCCCGGTGGCGGCAGACGTTGTGGAACGCGCGGATCTCCAGATCGGCGCCGCGGACCACGACGATGCCGGCCGGCGTGAGCGGGGCGAGCAGCCATTCCCCGGGGCGGGCGATCTCGTCCTCGCGGCCGACGCAGAGCCAGGAGCGGCCGAAGATCTCGGCCTGCTCGAAGGCGAACACGTCCTCGTCCCAGTAGGCGCGCGCGGGCAGCGGCCGGGCGCTGGCGAGCGGCGCGAGCACCGCGTCGAGATCGGCGGGGGAAAGAGGGAGCTCCGGCAAGCCGGGCGATGTTACCAGAACGGGGGCGCAGGGAGCGCCGCCCGGGCGCGGCTCAGGGGGTCGGCTGCGCGCCGACGCCGAAGGACAGGTCCGCGTCGTCGACCTCGACGCCGCGGAAGCGCTGCACGTCGACGCACGGCACGTCGACGTGAGGCGGGCACAGATCGCCCTCGCACGTCTCCGTGGTCGTCCGCGTGACGACGCCGCTGACCGTCGATCCGTCGACCGTCATGGAGACGTCCACCCGGAGCTTGGAGATCGCCTTCGTGTCGCTCACGATCCTCCCGAACCTGTCCTCGTCCCCGTCGTTGTCGGCGTCGACGAACTCATCCAAGCCCGCCTCGCGGTCGTCCCGCTTGTCGCCGTCGGTGTCGACCTCGTCGTCGCTCGTCTCGTCCGTGTCGTCCTTGCCGTCCTTGTCGGCGTCGACGAACGGGTCGATGCCGTCCGCGATGCCGTCACGATCGGCGTCGGGGACCATGACGCTGAAGGGGAACTCGATGTCTTCGGACTCGCCCGTGAAGGTGTAAGGGTCGTCGTCGGTGGAGCCCCTCAGCACGATCTCGCCGGCGTCGAGCATCGCGGCGTCGTCGGTCGGGAGATAGAGGAGCAAGGTCTGGCCGTTCCGGAACGTGGTGGCGTCGTACTTCTCCGCGAGGCTCGGCCTGTCCTTGGGGAAGCAGCCGGGCTCCTTCTCGGGTGCCTCGAGGGCGACGCGATACACCACGTAATCGCCGGCGGAGAGGCCCCCGCACGAGGCGACGCCGGCCAGGGACGCCAGGAGCGCGGCGCGGGCCGAGAGCGCACGAACGTTTCGTCGATCAAGCATGTTCATCTCCTCCGCAGCGCTGGGATAAGCCACGGATCAGCACCCGAAGACGCTGGCATTGCCGCACGAGTAATAACACTCATCGCAGTTCAAGCACGCGTCGTAGTTGGAATACACACTCGCCCCCTCCGTATATCTGTCCACGCAGTCGACGATGCACGCGCTGTCCCCGTCCTCGCAGCTCACGATGCACTTGTTGAACTCGACGCAGTCGTCGTTGAGGGTGCACGCGTCGAGCTCGTCCGCGCAGCTCCCCGCGTTCGCGCACGCGACGCACCCGCCCGTACTGTCCCCGCACGCGTCGAGGTCGTCGCAGGTCGAGGGGGCGTTGCAATCGGCGATGTCCGTGCCCTCCGCGCAGAGTCCGGTGCCCTCCGGCTCATCGCACTGGCCGTTGTTCGTGTAAACGCACGGCTCAGCGGTCGCGCAGTCGGCGACGTCGGTGCCCTCCGCGCAGAGTCCGGTGCCCTCCGGCTCGTCGCAGACGCCGTTGTTCGTCTCGGAGCAGGTCGTGGCCGCGCAGTCGACGACGTCGGTGCCCTCCGCGCAGAGCCCGGTGCCCTCCGGCTCCGGCTCGTCGCAGACGCCATCCTGCACGCGGTCGCACGGCGGGAGCTTGCAGTCTTCGACGTCCGTGCCTGCCGGGCACCGGCCCGTGCCCTCGGGCTCGTCGCAGGTGCCGTTGCCGGTGAAGGGACAGAAAGAGAGGCAGTCGGCGGGGTCGGTCCCGGCCGGGCAGTTGCCGGTGCCCTGCGGCTCGTCGCAGATGCCGTCACCCGCGCTGGGGCAGTGGCCGGTGGGATCGAGACAGCCGAGGAGGGCCGCCGCTTGGACGTTGCAGACCTCGGCCAGGTGATGACCGTCAACACACCGGCCTTCCAGTCGGACACAGTCGACGTACGCCGTGTGCTCGTCCTGACAGCGCTTCTCGGACCGCTTGGCGATGGCGTCCTGCTCCGCCTCGCACAGGCCCTCTTTGTCCCCGGAGCAGTCCTCGCAGGCGCAGCGGGCCTCGCAGACCGTCCCGTAGACCGGTTGCTCGGGCTTGCCGTCGTCGCCGCCCGAGCTGGCGCAGGCAGCGAAAAGACCGGCGATCGCTGCTGTGATCATCACGTGTCTGACACGCATGGGGTCTCCTCATCCTCTGGCTGAAACGAGAGGTCGTCCGCCGAGGCGCAGGGCGCCGACGCGACGCGGCAAGGGCGATACGACTTGGCTGGCGCTGCAAGCACCAGGGCACCCTTCAGTTGCGCACACCGCGCTCGACCGCCTCTCGCTTCGGCTGTAACTGTAAAATTCAGTTCGAAGAAAACGGCTACCTATACCAGCTCCGACGGTGACCGGTCAATCATCGAGGCGACGCTCGGCCCGCGGCCGCGAAGGGCGGGACGCCGGGCTGGGCGCTGGGCAACGGAGCATCCGCGTCGGTGCGGCTCGGTGCGGCAGTGCGCGGCGCAGCGCCCGCGGAGCGGCGTTCGGCGTGCGCAACGCGGCGCGAGCCAGGCGATGAGAAGAGGCTTGCTCAATCCATCGATAGGGATGCCTACCCGAGGGAGGCGGGCTTGGCAGTGGCCGCCGCAGCGCTCTGAGCGATGGGGGCGGAACGGCCGAAGCCTCCTGGCGACCGAGAGGTGCGCTCTCGCTCGGCGAGGAGATGAGGAGCGGACGACGAAACCTCACGGAAATCAGGAGGTACGCTCGCGCTCGGCAAGGCGGTGAGGAGGCGAGGAGAAGGGAAACGCGCGTGGCAAGGAGGGCTCGCCGGACGGGTGGAGAAGAGGGCGTCGCGATCGCCAATGCGTGCTCCGGAAGCGTGGAGCGGACGCGACAATCGCGCGCGATCACCCGTCGGAAAGCTGCTCCTTGCGTCGATGGCCCATGACGAGGAAGAGCGCGGACGAGGTAGGATGCGGAGTGCGTGGGTGCTCTCCGCCCAAAAGCGCCGAGAAGGCGTAAACAAGCGTTGGCATCCGCGCCGTTTCGACAGAAGATGCGTGCGCGCACATCGCGCTGCGGCGCCTCGCCTCCGACGGCCGGCACCGCGTCAATGGACCCCTACCGGCTGGAGAGCAGCGGATGAAGATGCGATCTTTGGTGTGTCTCTTCGTTCTAGGCCTGATGACGACGACGGCGTGCGGCGATGACGAGTCGACGGTGGTCATCGGGACCGGGGGCGGCGGGGGTACGGGAGGCGAAGGCGCCACCACGTCCAGCAGCACGACGGGAGCCGGCGGCGACGAGACCGGCGGCGGCGGTAACGGCGGCAGCGACACGGGCGGCGGCGGCACGGGCGGCGCCAACACGGGCGGCGCCGGCGGTGCGGGCGGCAGCAATACCGGCGGCGGCGATGCCGGCGGCGGTGGTGCAGGCGGCGGTGACGGTGGCGGCGCCACCTCGACCTCGGCTGCGTCCACCACGGGCGCTGGCGGCGGCGATGGCGGCGGCGGCGGCGGCGCCACCTCGACCTCGGCCTCGTCCACCACGGGCGCTGGCGGCGGCAGCGCCACCTCGACCTCGGCTGCGTCCACCACGGGCGCTGGCGGCGACGGCGGCGGCAGCGTCACCTCCACCACCTCGGTCACCACCGGCGGCGGCGACGGCGGCGGCAGCGTCACCTCCACCACCTCGGTCACCACCGGCGGCGGCGACGGCGGTGGCAGCGTCACCTCCACCACCTCGGTCACCACCGGCGGCGGCGGCGAGCTCGGCGACAACGGCGTTGCCTGCACCACCGATGCGATGTGCGCCAGCGGCTACTGCTTCACAGAGACCGATACTGGCTTTCCTTCTGGCCTCTGTACCGACGAATGCCTGTCGGACGACGACTGTGGCGGCGGCGCCTGCTACCTGTTGGAGCCGGACTTCGGCATCTGCACAGCCGCGTGCGAGACGTCGGCGGACTGCCGCGACGGCTATACGTGCGACGGCGGGGCCTGCTGGATGGGCTGCACCAGCGACGCGCAGTGCTCGGAGGTGGGCTCGTGCCACGAGCTGTCGGGCGGCTGCTACCTTCCGGACGGCAGCGCTTGCACGGCTCGGGGCGAGTGCGGCGGCTATGTCTGCATGACCGAGCTCGAGGACGGCTATCCGGGCGGCTACTGCACGGGCGCCTGCGCCTCGGACGACGACTGCGACGGTGGCATCTGCGCCGTCACAGGCTACTGCGCCGTCGAGTGCGCCACGGACGGCGACTGCCGCGACGCCTATGCATGCAGGAGCGGGTTCTGCACGCCGGCCTGCACCAGCAACGATCAGTGCACGGTCGACGGCGCTACCTGCATTGCGGACGTGGGTTACTGCAGCCCGCCGGTCGGCGAAGGCGCCGACGGTGACGCGTGCACCATGGCCGCCGACTGCGCTGGCGGCCATTGCGTCCCGGAGATCTACTGGCCTGGCGGTTACTGCTGGGGCTACTGTGACGAGGAGACCCCCTGCGCCGGCGGCGGGGTTTGCGCACCGGACGGCACCTGCAACGGCCCTTGCGAGACGTCGGACGACTGCCGCGAGGGTTATGAGTGCACGGTGAATGGCTGCCTCCCGGAGCCGTCCGGCACGGGCGCCGACGGTGCCCCTTGCACCGCGGACAGCGAGTGCGCCGGCGGCTACTGCATGACGGAAGCGTTCGGCTGGCCTGGCGGCTACTGCTGGGGCTACTGTGACGACGAGACCGCCTGCGATGGCGGCGGGATCTGCGCATCGGACGGCACCTGCAGCAGCGATTGCGCGACGTCGGACGACTGCCGCCCCGGCTATGTGTGCACGGTGGATGGCTGCCTCCCGCCGGCGCCGGAGGAATGATCCGGCGACGGGGGCTCGCAGGCGGGTCCGTGCGACGCGACGACGGACCCCTGCGGCTCCCCTGAAGCGATGACCTCCACGTCGCCGTGAGACGCGACAACGAGGCCTCTCCCACGAAGCGCGGCGCGGCTGCTCCACCCCTCCTCTAGCGGGGAGCAGCCGGCGTGGCCGCTCTCCCTCTCTCCCTCTCTCCGCTCTCCGAGGAGGCGTCGCTCGGCGCTCAGCCTGGCTCGCGCCCGCGCGAACGGCGCCGGCGCAGGCCCGCGAGCGCCAGCAGCGCGAGCGCAGCCGCCGCCCCGGAGCCCTGGCCGGCGGCCGTCCGGCAGCCGCAGCCGTCGACCGTGGGCACGAACCCGCCCGAGCTGGCCGCGGTCCCGGTGCTGCTCGTCGCCGCCGTGCTCCCGCTCGATCCGGCCGTGGCGCCCCCTCCCCCTGCGCCAGCGCTCGCGGCGCTGCTCGCCGACGCCGTGCTCCCGCTCGATCCGGCCGTGGCGCCCCCTGCGCCAGCGCTCGCGGCGCTGCTCGCCGACGCCGTGCTCCCGCTCGATCCGGCCGTGGCGCCCCCTCCCCCTGCGCCAGCGCCCGCGGCGCTGCTCGCCGACGACGCGCTCGACGAGCCCTCCTCGCGGACCAGCGCGAGGTACGCGTCGGCGAAGCGCTCGCCGAGGTGCTGGTACGCGGCGGAGTCGAAGTGCCACGCGTCGTCGGGCCGCGGGGTGAGGTCGTCCGTGTCGACCCATGCGACCCGCGGATCCTCCTCGGCCACGGTCACCTGCGCCGCGCGCACCGCGTCGATGTTCGCCTCCTTGCCGACGGCGATGGGCCCGCCGTTCGCGGGGTAGAGGTTGTCGCTGATCCGGCCGAGCACGACCGGGAGCCCGGGGACGCCGAGATCCTCGCGGATCGCCGCGATGAAGCCGCGCAGCGTGTCGCCGTAGGAGAACGCGGCCGTCCACCCCGCCTCGTTCTCGCCTTGCATCCAGACGAGCGCGGCGATCTCGTACGCTTGCCCCTCCGACTCGAGCCGCGCCAGGGCGCCGTCGAGCCGCGTCACCTCCTCGGGGTAACGGAGGGCGCCGGCGCCCTGGTACGTCGCGGAGTCCAAGTTGCCGAGCAGCGCGTGGTAGAGCTGGGATTTGTAGAGCGCCTCGGGATCCGGCGCGAGGCCGCGCCCCCAGTGGTCGACGATGTTGGTGCCCCCCTGCGCCATCTTCACGATCGCGATCCGGTGCTCCGGGTACGCCGCCGCCATCGCGCGGCCGAACGTGATCTCGGGCCCGTAGCGGAGGGGGTCGCCCTTCGGCTCGAGCGGGCCCCAGTCGGTGCTCGTCGCCTCGGCGTACTGCCCTCCCTCGCGCGCGTCCGGGTTGTAGTGGTCGTACCACACATCAGGCTGGCTCTTGAGCTCGGTCGGGAGCTGGCGGCCCACGCCGTAGCCGACCATGTTCGACTGGCCCGCGAGGACGAACACCTTCACCGGCTGCGCGATCGCGGACGCGGAGAGGGACATCACGAAAGCCGCCAGGGCGATGCAAGACCGCTTCATATCGCTTTCTATCGCGTGCGCGCGGCGCAACGTCAACACCGCGGGGTCGCCTTCGCGCTCGACGGGAGAGATCGCGCGGCGCTCCGGCTCAGGGGTCCTCGCGGAGAGAGAGCGGGAGACCGCGAATCGCGAGGATGAGAGCGTCGTTTGCCAGGCGCTCGCCTCGCATCTTCAGGACAGGTGTAGGACGTTTGCGTGCCTGACGGATGCGAAGTCCCGTCGAGCTCGCCTCGCGGTCACGCCCCTTCGGGCGTCGCCTGGTAGGGCGCGCTCGACGCCGCGTAGACCCCGTTGGTCGCGTACGAGTAGCGGTGCGGCCTGACGTGGTGCTCCGCGTGGCGCGCGCACCAGAGCGCTGCGCCGCCGGTCTCTCTCCGGTGCTTCACGCACTCCGGGCAGGGCGGCTCGATCTCGGGGACCCGGCCGGCGGTCGCGTGATCCTTCGGCCGGACGATCCACACGGGGCAGCGCGCGAGCCGGGAGACGCGCTCCGCGACCGAGCCGAGGAGCAGCCGCTCGAGCCCGCGGTAGCCGTGCGAGCCGACGACCACGAGGTCGGCGTCGAGGTCGGCGGCGAGCTGGGCAATGTTCTCGGCCGCGTCGCCGCGGCGGAAGTGGACGACGACGCGCTTCAGCCGCCCGCCGTCGAGCTTGCCGCCCAGGGCGCTCACGCGCTCGCTGGCGCGTTGCTGGAGCTGCTGGAGCGCCACATCGGGCTTGGTGGCCGTCGCGGGCACCCGCGAGAGACCGATGCCGACCCAGCTCTCGGGCTCGACGTAGACCCCGTGCACCTCGGCGTTCTCGTGGCAGCAAGCGGACTCGAGCGCCTGATCCAGCGCTCGGTTGCTCGGCTCCGAGAAGTCGATCCCGACGACGGCGATGAAGCGACTCGTTGCGTTCGCGCTCGACATGACAGCCTCCTCAGCCTCGACGCGAGGCCTTACCAGCGATTGCCTCGCTCTACCCGGCAACCAGCACGCAGCGTGCCATGCGCTCCAGGCCCTTCGCGCGCGCTGTCCTCCTCGCGCGGGCTGGGCTCCTCGCAAGGCAAGCCCGCATCCCTTTCGTCGCAGCGCAAACGCCGCGCGGAGGCGCAGACGTGGCCGCGGCGCGCCAGGGCCGCAGCGGCGCGCCGGGCCGCTCCTGTCGCGTGGCACGAACGGTGCTCATCCCGTGACGGGCCTCGAGCGAAGGACGCAGAGGCGAACGGGAGACGACGATGACAACCCTTGGACCGACCGGCGGAGAGCGCCAGATACCTCACCACACGATCCGGAACGCGCACATCGTTGGAGACGACGGCGAGGAATCGGTCGTGGCGAGCGTCTACTGTCCCTTGCGGGAGCGTTCGACCGCGGTGCGTGAGTGCGAGTCGTGCCGTCGCTTCCACGCGCTGCACTTCGACAAGACCTCGCGCACGACGTCGGTCGTCTGCCATGCGGGTCAGGCGGCGCAGGGCACGGCAGAGGCGGATCCGCTGCGCAGCGTGGGCGTGGACCTGCCGGTGAACCCGGAGACGCCGCTCGCCGGGATCATGACGAGGGACGTGATCTGCGTGAGGCCGGAGGTCCCGCTCGACCAGATCACGACCCTGCTCATCCGCCACGAGATCAGCGGGATGCCGGTCGTGGACGCGGCGGGCAGGCCGGTCGGCATGGTGTCGCGGGCCGACGTCCTCCGGGCAGCAGAGGAGCGCGGCGACACCGAGGAGGCGCGGAGGGTGGCCTCGCGGTCGGGCGAGGCCGCGCCGCTCGAAATGGATCAGGGCTTCCATGTCTACGAGCCCGTCAGCGTCACGGCGCGCGACGTGATGACACCCGTGGTGGTGCAGCTGCACGAGAGCGCGAGCATCCGGCAGGCCGCGTCGCTCATGGCCTACGAGGGCGTGCACCGGCTGCCGGTCGTCTCGGACGACGGCAAGGTCGTCGGCATCCTGTCGTCGCTCGACGTGCTGCGGTGGTTCGGGCGGTGCTGCGGGTACCTGATCCCGCCGGCGCGCAAGAGAGCCTGAGGGACGCCCCCGCCGATGAAGCTCGCGCGCCGCCCCCTCGCGGTGTCACCCCACACCTTCTCTCGATGTCCAGGCGAGCATGAGAGGGACAGGCGCTCATTCGAGTGATGGTCCGTGATGGTAATCCTCACTTTCGGCAAACTCCCCTGCCCGACCGAAGGACCGGGACCCGCCTGGTGGTCCGCATCTTGCAGTCACGTACAGTCACGCGCAGTCACGTGCAGTCAAACAACAACGAACGCATCGCAGGAAACCGGGTCCGTAATCGAACGACGTCGGCTCTATCGACCCGGAGTGATCATCACGGACGCCCAGCACATGGGGAGGCATCATGAGCTCTTCGACCCTTCGCATCCAGGACTACATGACCAAGAGCCCCCACTCGATCGGCGCCGATCAAAAGGTCGCCCTCGCCCGCGCGCTCATGCGCGGACATCGCATCCGGCACCTGCCGGTGCTGAGCGGCGGCCGGCTGGTCGGCATCCTCTCCGAGCGGGACATCTATTGGATAGAGACGCTCAAGGAGCAAGCGGGAGATGAGCTCCTCGTCAGCGAGGCCATGTCGCCCTGCCCCTACGCCGTCGCGCCGAGCGCGCCGCTCGCCGAGGTGGTCCGCGAGATGGCCGAGCGCAAGTACGGCTCGGCGGTGGTGCTGAACGGCACACAGGTCGTCGGCGTCTTCACCACGACCGACGCGCTCGCCGTGCTGGCCGCCCTGCTCACCGAGAGAGAGATCTCCTGACCGGAGGCTCGACCAGCGTGACCGTGGGGCCGGCCATCGCCCGCCCCGGCCCCGCCATAGGCGCGCTGTTCACCCACCCAACGACACCGGAAGAAGGCACACGATGCAGCAGACGATCACGGACTGGCGATCGCGCTTCGGCGACAAGATCAAGACGGCCGAGGAGGCCATCCGCGCGATCCCCCGGGGGCGCCGCATCCTCGTCGGCTCGGGCGCCGCGGAGCCGACCGATCTCGTGAACGCCATGGTTCAGTCCGGCGACCACCTCGCCGACAACGAGATCGTCCACCTGATGACCGAGGGCCCTGCGCCGTACGTCCGTCCCGGTCTGGAGCGGCGGTTCCGTCACACGGCGTTCTTCATCGGCCAGAACGTCCGCGAGGCGATCCACGAGGGGCGCGCCGACTTCATGCCCGTCTTCCTCTCCGAGATCCCGAGCCTGATCCTGTCGCGCCGGGTGCGCATCGACGTGGCCCTCATCCAGGTGAGCCCCCCGGACGCCCACGGCTTCGTCAGCCTCGGCGTCTCGGTCGATATCGTCCGCGCCGCCGTCGACTCGGCGGATCTGGTCCTCGCCGAGGTCAACCCGCGGATGCCCCGCACCCACGGAGACTCGTTCTTGCACGTGGATCGGATAACCCACCTCGTCCCGGTGGACCGCGAGCTCCCCGAGCGCGCGAGCGAGCCGCTCGACGACATCGACCGCGCCATCGGCCGCAACGTGGCGACGCTCGTGCCCGACGGCGCGACGCTCCAGACGGGCATCGGCAAGATCCCGAACGCCGTGCTCGCCGCGCTCGGAGGCAGGAGCGACCTCGGCGTGCACACCGAGATGCTCTCCGACGGCGTGATGGATCTCGTCCAGCGCGGCGTCATCACGAACCGCAGGAAGACCCTCCTGCCCGGGAAGCTCGTGACCTCGTTCCTCCTCGGCAGCCGCGCCCTCTACGCCTGGGCCCACGACAACCCCGTCATCGAGATGCGCGGGTCCGCCTTCACCAACGATCCGCTGACGATCGCCAGGAACGACGGCATGATCGCGATCAACGCGGCCCTCGCCGTCGATCTGACGGGCCAGGTCGCGGCCGACACGCTGATGGGCCGCTTCTTCTCCGGCATCGGCGGTCAGGTCGACTTCATCCGGGGGGCCGCGCGGAGCCGCGGCGGCAAGCCGATCATCGCGCTCCGGTCCACCGCGAAGGACGGCACGATCAGCCGGATCCAGCCGGCGTTCGAGCAGGGCGCCGGCATCGTGACGAGCCGCGGGGACGTGCACTACGTGGTGACGGAGCACGGCGTCGCCGATCTCTGGGGCCGGAACATCCGGCAGCGCGCGCTCGCGCTCATCGAGATCGCCCACCCCGATCACCGCGCCGACCTCCTCGCCGCGGCCAAGCAGCGCCGCTACGTGTTCAGCGATCAGGTCATCTCGCGCGCGGATTACCCGTGGCAGGAGGCGCGGGCGGCGACCCTCCGGTCGGGCGAGGAGCTGCTCTGCCGGCCCGTCAGGCTCTCCGATGAGGCCGCGCTGCAAGATCTCTTTTACCGCCTCTCGGACGAGTGCGTCGTTCGCCGCTTCATGGGTCACGAGCGCGAGCACCCTCATGAGGAAATGCAGCAGCTCGTCAACCTGGATTACGATCAGAACATGGCCATCGTGGCCTGCGCAGGCCCGGAGCGCGAGGCGATCATCGGGATGGCCCGCTACGACGTCGATCCGAAGAACAACCTGGCGGACATCGCCTTCGTGGTTCGCGATGAGTGGCAGGGCAAGGGGGTCGGCACGCTGCTCATGCGGCGGATGGCGGAGATCGCGCGCGCCCGGGGGATCTCGGGGTTCGAGGCCGACGTGCTGCTCACCAACAAGGCGATGATGCGGGTGCTCGAGAAGAGCGGCCTGCGCCTGAGCCTCGATCTCCGGAGCGGCGTTTACCACGTCACCGCTCATTTCGAGCCGCTCACCGCCGTCGACGCGCCGGCAGCCGGGCCGAGCAGCGCCGAGCGCAGCCACGCTTGACTCACCGCGTCTTGACGGAGCGCCGCGCGGACCTGTCGATGCGGGCGCGCGCTGCCCGCGCGCAGCCTGAAGCCCGTCGCCGTGTGGAGCCTCCGGATCGCGCAGCGCGCAGCACCTCGGGCCGAGCCTCGTGCCGCGTCTCACACGCCGAGGCGGGGCGCGCCTCGCCGGGCGCGCGAGGTGCGCCCCAGGATCCTGCCATGATATAGAGCGCCTCGCCCGTCCATGAGCCCTCTTGATCACAACGATGTCGCCGTGAAGCCCTCCGCCCTCGTGCCCTCGCTCGACGATCCGCTCGACGAGGGATCCGGGGAGCCGGCCGCGCCCGCCTCGACGTACGACGCCGCGCTCCGGGAGGCCGAGGAGCTCCGCAGGCGCCCCTATGTCTCCGCGGGCCCGGAGAACATCATCCGGCAGCACGGCAAAGGCCGGATGACGATCTGGGAGCGCATCCGGGTGCTGACGCCCGAGCCGCCGCGGGTCCTCTTCGAGAACTGGGGGCCCAACCTGGACGGCGCCTCGCTGGTCACGGCGATCCTGCGCATCGGCAGCCGCGACGTCGCGCTGTACGGCCACGATTTCACGGTCCGCGCCGGATCGATGGACGCGACGAACGGCCGCAAGCTCGCGCGGCTGTTCCAGCTCGCGGGCGAGCGCGGGATCCCGCTCGTCGGCCTCAACGACAGCGCCGGCGCCTACGTCCCCGCGGGCGTCGGCGGGCTCGACGGCTACGCCGAGGCGTTCGCGGCGCTGCGCAAGATCAGCGGCGTCGTCCCGAGCGTCATGTGCATGTTCGGGTTCAACGCGGGCGGCGGCTCCTACCTGCCGCGGCAGGGCAGCTTCGTCATCCAGCCGGGCGGCACGTTCTTCGGCCTGACCGGGGCGGCGGTCGTCAAATCGGTGCTCGGCGAGGTGGTCTCGCCCGACGATCTCGGGGGCCCGCGCGTCCACGGCGCCTCGGGGGTGGCCGATCTCACGGTGCCAGACGAGGTGGCCGCGCTGCGCACCACCGTCCGGCTGCTCGGTTACCTGCCGAGCAACAACCGCGAGAGCGCGCCTTTCCAGCGGACGAGCGATCCGGTGGGCCGGGAGACGACCGAGATCGACACGCTCCTCCGAAGGACGATCTCGTCTCCGACGGGCTACAATACGCCGCTCGATATCAGCATCATCATCCAGCGCATCTGCGATCACGGCGACTACTTCGAGGTGCAGCCGCAGCGCGCGCGCAACACGATCACGGCGTTCGGGCGGGTCGGCGGGCACGTCGTCGGCTTCGTGGCGAACAACAGCGCGGTCGCGTCGGGTCAGATCGACGTGGCGGCGGCTTACAAGAACGCGCGCTTCATCCGCTTCTGCAACCTCTACAACATCCCGCTCCTCTTCATGGAGGACACCACCGGGTTCCTCCCGGGCAGGGAGCAGGAGGCGATGGGCATCGTACAGGCCGGCCGGGCCATGCTCGACGCGATCATCGACGTGCGCACCCCGCGCATCCTGCTGCTCGTGCGCAACGCGTTCGGCGGCGCGTATGCCTCGTTCAACAACTACGCGACCGGCGCGGACGTCGTGCTGGCGCTCCCCACGACGCGCGTCGCGGTGATGGGCCCTGCTGGCAAGGAGTTCGTCTACAAGGACGAGCTCCGCAAGGTGCGCGCGCAGGCGAGCGCGAGGGAGAAGGCCGGCGTCAAGGAGCGGCTCGGCCGCGGCCTGGACGAGGCGAAGGCGAAGGTCGAGGCCCGCGACGAGGCCGCGGCGTGGCTGAAGGCGAGAGAGGCCGAGTTCAGCGCGCGGTACGAGCGGGAGCTCATGAACCCGCGCGAGGGGCTCAGCCTGGGATCCATCTCGCGGCTCGTGATGCCGCGCGAGCTCCGCTCGGTGATCGCAGAGAACCTCGAGTTCCTGCTGCGGCACTACCAGCCAGGGCCGTTCACCGGTGTTCAGCGGGAGTTCCATTGATCATGGATGGATTCGAGAGCAAGCGCGGCTACGACCGCAACCCGAGGGTGGTGCGCGACCGCAGGCTCGGCCGTTCGGGCTCGGCGTGGGCGCGCTCCTTCGCCGCCGACGACGTGCGGCCGCTGATCGTCGGCCGGGGCCCCATCCGGAAAGAGGCGATGGATGTCTTCGCCCAGATGGGGATCGAGCATTACGGCATCCTCCTCTCGGAGAAGGACTCGATCGTCTACACGCACGCGCTGGCGCCGGAGCTGCGCTGCATCCACCCGGCCCACGTGCACCGGGTGAAGGACTATACCGGCGCCACAAAGGACGAGCGCGTCAAGCTGATGCAGGAGATCGTCGCGATCGCCCGGGCCGGCGGCTATACGCACGTGTTCGCGGGTTACGGCTTCATGGCCGAAGACGAGGAGTTCGTGCGCACGCTCGAGGAGGCGGGGCTCGTCTTCATCGGCCCGCGCTCATCGGTGCAGCGCGCCGCCGGGCTCAAGGACGAGGCCAAGCGGACGGCGCTCGCGACCGCGGTCAGCGTGACGCCCGGCATCGACGACGCGACCCGGCGGATCGTGCTCCGCAAATGGCCCGATCACGCGGCGCTGCGCGCGGCCGCGGCCGAGCGCGGGCTGCGCGGCCCGTCCATCGCGGGCGCGCGGCTCTCCTCCGAGGTCCCGCTCGCCGAGGCGGCGGACGCGCTGCTCGCGGCGGCGTACGCGCAGCGCGTGGACCTCTACACGACCGACGAGCTCTGCGAGGAGCTCGAGCGGGGCGCGGCCGAGCTGCTCGCCCGCCACCCGGGGCGGCGGATCCGGCTCAAGGCCATCGGCGGCGGCGGCGGCAAGGGGCAGCGGCTCCTCGCCGGCGTCGCGCCCGACGGGGCGGCCCCCGAGGCCGCGGCGCGGGCGCGCGCGGCCGAGGTGCCCGCGCTCGCGCGGGAGGTCCTCGCGGAGGTGAAGACCGCGGGCGTCGGCGACAACAAGAACATCCTGCTCGAGCTCAACGTCGAGGAGACGCGGCACAACGAGATCCAGCTGATCGGCAACGGCGCGTGGTGCGTCGCGCTGGGCGGGCGCGACTGCTCGCTGCAGATGCACGAGCAGAAGCTGCTCGAGGTGGCGATGACGCAGGAGGGGCTGCTCGAGGCGATCGAGCGGGCGCGCGCGGCCGGCGAGGAGCCCAGGGCGGCGTCGCTCGAGCGCGAGCTCGCCTCGCTCGCCCGGATGGAGGCCGAGGCGGAGCGGTTCGGGCAGGCGGTCGGGCTGAACTCGGCCTCGACGTTCGAGTGCATCGTCGAGGGGGATCATCACTACTTCATGGAGGTCAACACCCGGATCCAGGTCGAGCACCGGGTGTCGGAGCTCTGTTATGCCCTCCGCTTCGAGAACCCGGACGATCCGGCCGACGCGTTCGAGGTGACCTCGCTCATCGAGTGCATGGTCCTGCTCGCGCGCCACGGGGAGCGGCTGCCCCGGCCGATCCGCGTCCGGCGGGAGGGATCGGCGGTGGAGGCGCGCCTCAACGCGACGAACGGCGCGCTGGAGCCCCACGCGGCCGGCGTCATCGTGTCCTGGAGCGATCCGCACCCGCACGAGATCCGCGACGATCAGGGCATCTGCGTGAAGAACCCCGACACGGGGGTGTTCATGCACTACCGGGTCGCCGGCGCCTACGACAGCAACATCGCGCTCCTCGTGACCTACGGCGCCTCGCGCGAGGAGGCCTACGTGCGGCTCTGCGAGATCCTGCGCACGACCACGCTGCGCGGCAACGACCTGCACACGAACCTCCTGTTTCACTATGGGCTCGTGCACTGGTTCCTCGCGCGGAGCGTGTGGACGAAGCCGACGACGCGCTTCGTGGTCCCGTACCTCACGCAGGTCGGCCTGCTCGCGGTGGAGCTCGGCGGGCTCGATTTCGACGCGATGTGGGCCGAGCTAGGCGCCCGCCACGAGCGCCGCCTCGCGGCGCGGGCCGGGGCCGCCGACGCGACGGGTGGAGGAGCGCTGAAGAAGGTCTTTGCGCTGAAGGACACGCTGGTGCGCCGTCCCGTGGAGAAGATCTGCGCGGAGCCGCACCTCCTGTCGGCGTGGCTCAGCCGGAACATGGGGTCGTTCGAGATCCGGTCGGGGCGGGTGCGCTGGCTCAAGAACCCGGTCGAGGTGCTCGCGGACACGTACTGGCTGCTCAACATGACGCCGGAGCCGCGCGCCCCTGCGGCCCATGTGATCTGGGATCACGACCAGGAGCTGCTCTCGCGGGCGCTCGGCTTCTACCGCCGCGTCGGCGAGCGGATGGGCCAGGCGGGCAGCACACCGCCGTGGCCTGAGCTGAGCGCGCACCTGTCCCAGGACACCGCGCCCCCTGGCTACGACGCCGAGCTCTGGCGGAGGGTTCGCGGCTCCCACCTCGGCTTCCAGGCGGGGCTGGAGCTCCTCGACGCGCTGGTCCTCGCGGGGGACGCCGCGCGCTTCTTCGAGCTCCACGCGCGGGACGACGGCACGGTCGCCATCCCCGAGCGCCTGCTCGACGGCGAGCTCTCGGCCCGCATGCGCAAGGTCCTCGCGCCGCCGCCCGCCATGCGGGCCAACGAGATCGTCGCGGTCACAGGCGGCATGTTCTACGCGCAGGAGGCGCCGGACCGGCCCCCCTTCGTGACGAAGGGCAGCCATTTCGCCGCCGGCGATCCGCTCTACGTGATCGAGGTCATGAAGATGTTCAACAAGGTGCTCGCGCCGTGCTCCGGCACCATCGAGGAGGTGCTGATCGACGGCGGCGAGGGCACCATCGTGCAGAAGGGGCAGCCGCTCTTCCGCGTGAAGCCCGATGACGTGCTGGTGGAGGAGGACTCGGGCGAGCGCGCGCGCCGCCGGCGCGAGCAGACGCTGCGGTACGTCGACGCGATGTTCGACGCCGAGGGCCCCTGACGCCGCGCGTGGGCTGAGGCGCCGCGGCCCGGACGCCGCCTCGGCTCCGTCAGGGAGCCCGAGGCCCCGCCCCCGCCGCTCCGGACCCGTGAGCGGCGCGCTTCACGGCGTCGCGCGCCGCGGCGAGCCGATCGAGCAGGCGCGCCACGGCCGGCGCGGGAAGCTCCCGGTCAGCCCACGGATACAGCCCTGCCTCCTCGTGGGCGGCGTGCTGCCGCAGCGCCTGGACGAACGCCTCCACCCGCTCTTCCCGCAACGTGTGGAGCTCGATGGCCACCCCCATCTCCGCGAGCAGCTTGCGGATGCCGAGGTGCTCGGCGCGAACGGTGCCCGCCTCCTCCGGGTCGAAGCGGTCGAGCACCGGCAGGAGCACCGCCTCCTCCGCCTCCATGTGCGCCGTGAGGTCGCGCTCGAACGCGCCCCACATCTCGCGCGCCGCCTCTGTATCGCCGGCATGCATCCGGTTGAGCAGGCCCTCGAACACCTCGTCCAGCCGCTGATGATCCCGGTGCAGCGCGTCGTACAGTCCCTTCTTCATGATGTCCTCCCGTCCAGGGACCGAGCATGAGACGTACCAGCGCAGAGCCCCGTCGGCAGCGCGGCGCTGCGCGGCAGGAGGCGCAAACGCCGCGCGTCGACGCAACGCGCCCGGCGCTCGACGTCCGGGTCGACATGGGGCGGCACAGGGGATCGCGACGAGCAGGGGAGCGTGTTCGTGGTCCGCGGAAGCTGGCTCCGGGGAGACTCGATATGTTCCTGCTCGGCGGCCCGGAGAGGCCGCGTCCATCGCACATGGCGAGGACGGGGGCCACGGTAAGCTTGCGGGCGGGCCGTCGGCGCGCGCCCCGCGCGGAGGGTGCAGGAGGCGTGGGCGCAGCGTTCTCATGAAATTCTCATGATCGCCAGAGGTCCGGTCCAGGTTCCGGGAAGACGCTGAGGGCTGAACCGAGCGAGGTCCTCATGAACGCAGCGCATCTTCACCTCATCATCAACCACCTCCCCATCGTCGGCTTCGCCATCGCGGCGGTGCTCCTGATCCTGGCGTTCTTCCATCCCGCCGAGCGCGGCGCCTTGCGGTCCGCGGTGCTCGTGCTGGTGCTCTCGGCCGCCGGAGCCGCCGCCGCTTACGTGAGCGGCGAGCCGGCCGAGGAGGTCATCGAGCGCCTGCCGGGCACCTCCGAGCAGGCCATGGAGGTCCACGAGGAGCGGGCCGGCGTGGCGACCGCGCTCGCGGGCCTGACCGCGCTCGCGGGGATCGCGGCGCTGCTGCTCGCCGAGCGCCGCCGGACGGCGCCCGACGCGCCGGCGGCGCTCGCCCTCGCCGGCGCGCCCGAACGCCGGAGGACGGCGTCCAGCGCGCCGGTCGCGATCACCCTCGGAGGCGCGATCCTGACCAGCGGCGCCATGGCCTGGACCGGCGCCGCGGGCGGCGAGATCCGGCACCCAGAGGCGCGCGGCGGCGCCCTGGCCGCCGAGCCTGCCCGAGGCCAGAGTGCACCGGCCAGCGAGGCGACGCCTGCCGGCGGCGCGGATCGAGGCGAACGGGACGAGGACGACGACTGAGCCCCGGATCGAGCACGGCGGAGACCCATGCGCATCCTGGTCATCGAAGACGAGCGCAAGATCGCGGGCTTCCTGCGCCGCGGCCTCACCGAGGAGGGGCACCAGGTGCACGTGGAGGAGGACCTCGCGGGCGCCCGCCGCGCGCTCGCCCAGGGCGACTACGACCTCCTCCTCGTCGACCGCGCCTTGCCCGACGGTGACGGCCTGGACCTCATCCGCGAGCTCCGCCGCAGCGGCGCCGCCACCCCGGCGATCTGCCTCACCGCGCGCGATCGGGTGGGCGAGCGCGTGGAGGGCCTCCACGGCGGCGCGGACGACTACCTCCCCAAGCCGTTCTCGTTCGAGGAGCTGCTGGCGCGCATCGCCGCCGTATCGCGCCGCGCCGGGCGCAGCGAGCGCGTCGAGGTGGCCGACCTGCTGATCGATCTCGCGGCCCACCGGGTCGAGCGCGCCGGGCGGGAGATCCACCTCACGGCGAAGGAGTTCGCGCTGCTGCGCGCGCTCGCGGAGAGCGCCGGCCGGGTGCTCAGCCGCACCCGCCTGCTGGAGCGCGTCTGGGACGTGGGGCACGACCCTGGCACCAACGTCGTCGACGTGGCCGTCAGCGCGCTGCGGGCCAAGGTGGATCGCGGCTTCGCGCGCCCGCTGATCCACACGGTGCGGGGCGTCGGTTATGTCCTCGAGGAGCGGCCGCGGTGAGCCGCTCGCTGGCCGATGCGCTCGTCGCGGGCGCGGTCACCGTGGTGCTCGGCGCGCTCGCGGGCGTCGGCGTCGGCACCGCCGCGTTGCTGCACGAGGCCGAGGTGCGCGCGCTCGACCGGGCGCTGCTCGCCGCGGCCCACGAGCACGCCCACCCGGAGGCCCCTGGCGCGTGGGAGGTGGAGCACAGCCGCTCACCGGCGTCGGTGTGGGTCTCGCGTCAGAGCGACCCGCGCGTCCCGGCGGCTCTGGCGCGGGAAGCGCTCGCCGCCGAGCGCCCGACCGCGGGCGACGTCGGCGATCTCCGCCTCCTGGTCCTGCCGGCCGAGGTCGAGGCCGAGCGCGACGGACATGGCGACCACGTGCTCATCGCCGCCGCTGCCCCGCGCGTCACCCTCGCGCGCAGCGTCGGCCCCTTCGCCGCCATCTACGGCGCGCTCGCCGCCGCCGCCGCGCTGACCGCGGCGCTGCTGCTCCGGCGCACGGTGGGCCGCGCGCTCGCGCCGCTCGATCGCGCGTGCGTCGAGGCCGCGCGCGTGACCGCGCTCGCGGGCGGCGACCGCCTCACCGAGGAGGGCCCGTCAGAGCTCCGCGCCCTGCTCGCCGCCGTGAACGCGCTGCTCGACCGCCTGGACGCCGCGCACCGCGCCCAGGTCCGCTTCACCGCCGACGCGGCCCACGAGCTGCGCACCCCGGTGACGGCGATGCTGGGCGAGATCGACGTGGCGCTGCGCCGGTCCCGCGGGGCCGAGGAGTACCGCGAGGTGCTCGAGTCCGTGCGCGAGGAGGTGGATCGCCTGCGGGGCCTCGTGGAGGGCCTGCTCGCGCTGGCCCGGGTCGACGCGGGCCAGGTCGAGCAGGGCCTCGAGCCGGCCGGCGCCGTCGCGCTGGCGGAAGAGGCCGCGGCCCGCGAGCGGCCGGGGCTGGTCCGCGCGGGCTGCGCCCTCGAGCTCGATGTGCAGGGCGACGCCGATCTGCGCGTGCACCCGGCGCTCGTGGAGGCGGCGATCGCGAATCTCCTCCGCAACGCGGCCGCCTACGCCGCGGGCGCGCCAGTGACCCTGCGGGTCGCGCCCGAGCCCGACCGGGTGGTCTTCCAGGTCGACGATCGAGGCCCCGGCGTGCCGCCCGGCGAGCGCGACGCGGTGTTCGATCGCTTCACGCGCACCGGCGAGGGGCGGCGCCGCAACCGCGCCGGCCTCGGCCTCGGCCTGCCGCTCGCGCGCGAGGTGGCGCGCCGCCACGGCGGCGAGTGCTGGATCGAGGCCGCGCCCGGCGGCGGCTGCCGCGCGGTGCTCACGCTGCGCCGCCCCGCGGCGGGCCTCGGGGCGCCCGCGCCGTCGGAGACCGCGCCTGTTGCCTTTGGGCCAGGACCGCGGCCATAGCCTGCTCACGCCGCGGGGAGCAGGAGCACAGGCCCTGCGCAAGGGAGCTCGACGATGAAGGTGGCTCCGGCGCCGGGCTGGCAGTTGCACCGGATCGAGCCGCCGTGGTCCTCCACGATCTTGCGGCTGATGTACAGGCCGAGGCCCAGCCCGCCGTAGTGCCGCTCCGAGACGGCGCGCTCGAAGCGCTCGAAGATGCGGCCGCACTGCGCCGGATCGATGCCGATGCCGTGATCCCGGACCGCGAGCCGGGCCACGCCGTTCTCGACGCCGACGACGATCTCGATGGGCTTGCCGGCGCCGAACTTGATCGCGTTGCCGAGGAGGTTGGTGACGACCTGGTCGAGGCGGGACCGATCCCAGCACCCCACGACCGGCCCATCGACGCGGATCGAGATCGAGCAGCGTGCCCTCGCCAGATCGGCCTCGAAGCGCGCAGCCACCGCGCGGACGAGGGCCCCGAGGTCGACGTCGCTGAGCTCCAGCGCACGCGGCCTCGACTCGATGCGCGAGACGTCGAGCAGATCGTTGATGAGCCGGGTCAGCCGGGTGGTCTGCCGCGAGAGGCGCTCGAGCCGCTGATCCATGACCTGCGGATCCACGGGGCGCCCCGCGCCTACCGCGCGGCGAAGGGACTGCACCAGGAGCGTGAGCGAGGTCAGCGGCGTATTCAGCTCGTGGGACGCGACGGAGAGGAACTCGCTGCGGGCGCGAACGGCCTCCTGGGAGGCGCGGTAGAGCCGGGCGTTGTCGATCGCCATCGCCGCGCGATGCGCGACCTCCTGCGCCAGCTCGAGGTCGGCGCGCCCGTAGCGGCGCCCCGGCGTGCACGAGGAGAGCGTGAGCGCCCCGAGCCTCTGCCCGCGCACCACGAGCGGCACCGAGAGCCGGGTCCGCGTGCCGAGCTCCCGGAGCAGCCGAAAGTGCTCGTCGTCAACGCACATCGTTCGCAGGCTCTCGTCGGGCAGCTCGGGCATGAGGAGCGGCTCGCCGGTGCGGAGGACCGTGATCGACGGGTGGGGTGAGCCCCAGCGCGGCGGATACCGGAGCTGAAGCTCCTCGAGGACAGGCGCCTTCTCACGGTCTCTGTGCGCGCCGGCCAGGCGGCGGAGCTCTCCGTCTTCAACGATATCGATCGAGCACCAGTCGGCCAGGGTCTGGACGCAGAACTCGCCGAGGCGGGCGAAGGTCACCTCGTAGTCGAGCGATTCCGACAGGACGACGCCGGCCTCGGCGAGGAACGCGGATCGGCGCTCGGCCTCCTCAGCCGCCGTCCTCGCCGTCCGCTCCTTGGCGAGTAGCCGCGCGTTCTCCAGCGAGATCGCCGCTTGCGTGGCGAGCAGCTCCAGGGCGGCGAGCCGATCGGGGGTGAAGGCGCCGGCGAGGAGGTTGTTCTCGAGGTAAAGCAGCCCGACCACCTCGGCCTGCCTGAGGATCGGCATGCAGAGGACCGACCTGGGCCGGCTCCGAGCGAAGTAGCCGTCGCTCGCGAACTTGCGCGCGTGGGCGGCGGCGTCGCTCAGGATGACCGACTCCTTGGTCCGGTTCGCGTAGTGGATGAGCGACGCGGGGACGCGCAGCGAGCCGTCCAGCGGCTCCGAGCCGAGGACGGTCGTCGTCGCCCCGCGCTCGCCGAGGCTCGCCTCCGCCTCGATCGAGAGGCCCCGGTCCTGGCACAGGAGGAGACAGGCCCTCTCCGCCCCGCCCTGCTCGAGCACGATCCGGAGCAGCGTGCGCAGGAGCTCGTCGAGCACGATCTCACCGGAGATGGTCTGCGAGGCCTTGGTCACCGAGGAGAGGTCGAGCTGATCGGAGTCCACCGCGACGGTGGCGGTGGGCGGGGGAGACCGCCGCTCGACGAGGTGGGGATTCTGCCGGTCGAGCTGCCTCACCTTGCCGCGGGCGCCCCAGCGGGCGTAACAGGCACGGGCATTGCGGAGGTACAGATCGGCGAACTCCACGAGCCCTCGCGCTCGGTAGAACCGGGCCGCGACCTCGTAGGCCACGGCTTCGTTCTGCACGAAGCCATTGTCGCGCGCCGAGCGGATGGCCTCCTCGAAGAGGCGCTCGGCGTCGAGAGGGCGGCCCTCGATCCGGGCCACCTCGGCCTGGACGAGGGCGTAACGGTCCTGGAAGTTCTCCGCGCAGTGCTCTGCCCAGAAGCACAATTTCCGCAATTGCACCTCGAGCAGCTCTGCGAATTGGCGTTGTTCCACGGCAGGCGCATCTGCGTGCATCGCCGTCAGCGTGAGCGCGTAGTAGAAGTGGTGCGTCGCCTCGTTCGCCAGGGCCATCACTTCGCGCAGCATCGGCGCGGCGAGGGCCGCGGCCTGCCGCGCCTCGGCATATCGTCCATCGATGAACGCCGCGACTTGCTTCATGATGTGAAAGAAGGCGACCCCGATCCCGAAGCCAGCCCTCTCCATCGCGACGACACACTCCACCTCGTCATAGGCATCGTCGCTGAAGCTCGTGGGCGCTCGCGTCGCCCCCTTCAGGCTCGCTGCGAACTGCTCCTCGGTCCGGAGGAGGCGGCGCGCCAGGTCGTGGTGGCTCTTCTCGGCCAACGACGCGTACTTCCGCGCAGCCTCGACGACATGCTCGATCGAGCCGCCGCTCTCCACGACGAGCCACACCAAGTTGAAGGAAGTATAACCAGCAAAAACAAAATCACCGACATCGAAGCAATCAGCATAAGCCTGCTCCATCATGGGCAGGAGCGTCGCGAAACGCGTGCGCCAGACGCAGACGAGGGCCGCGTGGTGAAAGAGCAGCCGCCCCTTCAGCGCCAGGCCGCCGAACCTCTCATTCAGCCTGAGCGCCATCTCGGAGAATTGACACCCCCATGAGATGTTGCCGTACCTCGACACCAGCAGGGCGGCATAACAACTGTAGACGAAACCGGACTCTTCGCAGTTTCCATACTGCAAGGAGAAGCTCAATGCCTTGGCGATGACCAGGGGCCAGTACGCCGGTCGCGTGCTGTACGTCGGAGCCATCGCCTCGACGAGCAATCCGATGATGGCCCGCACGCGCTCGTCCGTGGTCGCCGGTGCGAGCGCGAGATCGGCGATGGCGCGCCCGCGCAGGAGGATGGGGACCCTCTGGAGCTCGGCCTCCACCGCGGCCGGGATCTCGTCTTCGGACTCCGGGAAGGTTACCCCGAAGAGGCGCACCGCCTCGAGCATGGTGCTCACGGCGTCACCGAGCCGCCCGGCGATCTGATAGAGGCGCAGACGGAGCCGATGGGCCTTGGCGCGGTCGAGAGGGGAACGGGCGCGCGCGAGGATCAGGTCGAACAGATCGTCGGACCGCTGGAAGTCACCGATGAGGCACTCGCATTCGGCGAGCTCCAGGTGGATCGCGAACGCCTCCTCGTACTGCGTGCTCCAGGCGTCCTCGGGCAAGAGGGATGAAGCCTCGGCGAGGTAGCTCTGCGCAGACGCATAGGCGATCGCGGCTTTCGCCTTCGTCCCTGCCAGGAAGTCGAGGCGGCAGAGCGCCTCCTTTTCGCGCGGATCGGTGATGAGATGGGCGCCGCGGTTCCACTGGTTCGCGACGTCGAAGATCCGCTCCGCGATCGCATCCTCGGGCAACCGCGACGCGAGGAGCCGGCCGATCCGGAGGTGCTCTGCGGCCCGCTGCTCCTCCGGCACCAGCGAGTAGGCCGCTTCCTGGACCCGGTCGTGGAGGAACTTGCACGCGCCGTCCAGGTCGAGGACCAGCCCCGCCCGGATGGCCTCCCAGAGGTCCGCCCGCGTGCCCTCTTCCGGGCCGCCGTGGACCATCGCGAGGAGCGCGATGTCCGCGGTGTTCCCCAGACATGCGAGCTGCTTCAACGCCTCCTGCGTCGCCGGGGGCAGCCTCCGGAGCTTTGCGACCATCAGGTCGACCACGTTGTCCGTGAGGCCTTTCTCGCGGATCCTCGCGACGTCCCACCGGAACCGGTCACTCCGATCGTCGCGCTCGATCAGGCGCTCTTCGGCGAGCGCGGTGAGGAACTGGATAGCAAAGAAGGGATTGCCCGCCGTCTTGTCCTGGATCAGCTCGGTAAGCGGCGCGGCGTCCTCGACGGGGCAGCGGAGGGCCTCGCCGACGAACGTGGCGAGCGCTGCGGGCGGGATGGGACCGAGCACGATGTCCGAGACGCGAGCGCCCGCCTGCCGCACCTCGGAGAGGCTCCGCATGAGCGGGTGAGAGACGGACACTTCGTTATCGCGGTACGCGCCGATGACGAGGACGTCCCGCACCTCCGCATGGGTCAAGATCTCCTGGAGCAGCCCGAGGCTGGCCGAGTCGGCCCACTGCAGGTCGTCGAGGAACAGCGCGAGGGGGCGCTCGTGGCGGGCGAACACCCCGATGAAGCGCTGGAACACCATCCGGAACCGGTTCTGCGCTTCGAGCGGCGGCAGCTCCGGGGCCGGCGGTGGCCGCCCGATGGCGAGCGCGACCTCCGGGATCACGTCGACGATGAGCTGAGCGTTGATTCCGAAGGCGTCGAGGAGCAGCTGCCTCCACGCGGCGATCTGCTCCTCGCTCTCGGCGAGGATCCAGCGCACGAGCTCCCGAAAGGCCTGAACGAGCGTGGCATAGGGGATGTCGCGCTTGTACTGGTCGAACTTCCCCGAGATGAAGAAGCCCCCCTCCCCGACGACCGGTGCCTCGAGCTCGTGGACGAGCCCGCTCTTTCCGATGCCGGCGTACCCGGAGACGAGCACGAGCTCCGGTGTGCCCGTCGCCACCACGCGGCCGAACGCCTCCTTCAGGACGGCAATCTCCGCGTCCCGCCCGTACAGCTTCTGGGGGATCTGGAGCTGATCGGACATGTCGTGCTCCCCCGGTGTGAACGGCTCGATCGTCCCGCTCTGGGTCCACTCGGCGAGGCGGCTCTCCAGATCGCGCCGGAGGCCGCGAGCGCTCTGATAGCGGTCCTCGGGCGTCTTGGAGAGGAGCTTCAAGACGATCTGCGCGACGGCCTCGGGCACCTCGGGGGCGACCTCCGACGCGCTGGGCGGGGAGTGGGCGACGTGACAGTGGACCCACTCCACGGGATCGTTCGCCTCAAAAGGGAGCCTCCCGGTGAGCATCTGAAAGAAGGTGACGCCGAGCGAGTAGAGATCGGCGCGGCTGTCGATCGCCCGGTTGGTCCGCCCGGTCTGCTCCGGCGCGAGATAGGGCAGCGAGCCCTCGATGAGGCGCGCCGGCTGCGTGTGCCGGTGCTCGCGGGGGAGACGGGAGGCGAGGCCGAAGTCGGTGATCTTCACCTCGCCGCTCGCGGGGCTCACGAGGATGTTCTGGGGCTTCAGGTCCTTGTGGATGATGTCCTTGCCGTGGATCTCCGCGACCGCGCCGGCGATGCGGATGGCCACCGGGAGGAACCGATCCATGGGCATCGGCTCGCCGAGCAGGCTGTCGAGGGAGTCAGCGCCCTCGTCCTCGAGGACGAGGGCGGGCATCCCTTGGTACGTCTCGAGGGCAAGCGGCCGGACGACGGCGGGGGTGTCGAACAGCGTTCCGAGCTCGTACTCGCGCCTGAGCTGCTCGAGCTCCTTCGGTCCGCTGCGCCGCGGGTCGAGCACCTTGAGGATGACCGAGCGGCCATCGGCGTCCCTCCGCGCGCGATGAACGACCGCCCTCCCCCCGCCGGAGAGCGTCTCAAGGATCGTGTACTGGGTGGCTGGAGTCATGGGTGAGGACCTGAGGGGGCGAAGCTCCACGTCGCTCGGGGCCCACGCGGGCCCATGGCCGCGGTTGCCGGCCCCCTGAACTCCTCTCCAGCGTGGCGGCCCGGTCGGGCGGGGCCATCCGCAAGGCGGTCCGCGCGAAAATCGAGCGGGTCGGGCTGCTGCATGTAGAAGGCGATTGTACTCTTCAATGCCGCTGCGGAGGGCAACAAAAATGGAGATGCCAGCCGGCCTCACGCAGCTGCACGGTGATCGTGCTGGCGCTCAAAGCGACGCTCGAATCGGCGACGGGCGGGATACTGGCCGTCGATCTCGATCGGCGCATCGTGATCTCCAACCGCCAGTTTGCGGAAATTGTTCTCATTCCGGACGAGGTCCTGGCCCGCCGGCGCGACGTGTACGCATTGGATTTCGTGCACGACATGATGCGAGGTCCCAATGGGTTTCGGAGCAGGATCGAAGCCATCTACGCTCCCCCGGACGCCACCAGCTTTGATGTCTTCGAGCTCAAGGACGGGCGGATCATCGAGTGCCACTCGCTGCCCCAGTACCTGGCCGGGGCCGTGCTCGGGCAGGTCTGGAGCCATCGCGACGTGACGGCGCGAGTGCGCGCGGAGCAGCAGCGCGACCGGCTCCTCGTGGAGGACAGGCGGGCGCGCGCGCTCGGCGCTGCTCGGATGCAACCGTCAGATCCGGCGCCTCGCAGCCCTCGTCGCGCGAGACGAGGGGCCGCCCCCCGGGGGCCACCTCGGCCCGGTCAAGGAACCCGAAGCCGCGGCTCGCGCCCGGCCGAGCCCGGGGCGGCCCGCCCAGGGCTCTGGCCCACCCTTGAGATATGCGGTACCTTCATTTCTGAGGGCGCTCGCGCGATGGGATGACCGACGAACCCAAGGTCAAGGGGGTGGCGTTTCGCTCCGCGTACGTGAGCTTTGGCAAGCTACGCGGCGAGCCCCTTCAGAAGCGCAGCCTGGATGAGATGTGCGAGCCGCTGCGCCATGGCATCCGCTACGGCAGCATCGTCTCCACCGGCTGGTACCCGATCGCTTGGTACAAGGACCTCTTCCAGGCCATCCGGCGCACCAGCGGCGAAGGCAAAGACCTCATCCACCAGATCGGCCGCCAGTGCACCCAGGACGACATGAGCGGCATCTACAAGGTCATCGCGGGCCTCATCGCCCCTTCCACCCTCTTCTCGCTGAGCCAGCGCGTCTTCTCCAGCTACTACTCCGTCGGCCACGTCCGGGTCCTCGAATCCCGCCGCGGCTTCACCCACGCTCTCTGGATCGGCTGCCAGGGCTTCGATGAGAACATGTGGACCGAGGTCATCGGCTCGTGCGAGCAGCTCCTCGAGATCGGCGGCGCGAGCCACGTCCGCCGACGGATCATCGCCGGCGGCGGCGATCACGACGAGCACCTCGAGTTGACCGCACACTGGAGCTGAGCCCCCGTGGAGTGAACCGGACGCGCGGAGGCGTTTCTCAAGAGGCATGCGTCGAGCCCCTATGCCGCGCGGGCGCGCCGCCTGAGCGGCAGCGCACCGCCAGGGAGCGCTCCTTGAACGAGGGGCTCGTGTGAGTTTGCTTGAAGGACCGGCGAGCTCGGCGGCATCCATGCGGTAGGAGACGATCTCGATGAAGCTAGCTCAGCCCACGGCGGCCTCCCGCGCCGACGCCCCCCGATTTCTGGCCGTCCTCCTCTCGACGGGCACGGCGCTCGCGGGGTGCACCCCCGACATCGCCATCATCGGTCGCGACCTCGGCGCCACGACCTCGTCGTCGTCCGGCTCGTCCACGTCCACGTCCACGTCCACGTCCACGTCCACCGCCGGCGGCGATGACCCCGGCACCCTCGATCCCGGCGCCGGCGGCGGCTCCGCCCAAAGCACCGCCGGCGCTGGCGGGCACGAGCGTTGCGAGCCGCAGCTCGCGGGGGTGGTGCGCGACTTCAAGGCCTATTACTCCGAGGGCGGGCACCCCGACTTCGAGTACTTCGCGGGCGACGGCCTGAAAGGCATCGTCAAGCCCGAGCTCGGCCCCGACGACAAGCCGGTCTATGCCCATGAGGGCGGCACGGATCACACGACCGGGCCCGAGGCGTTTTATCAGTGGTATCACGACGACCCTTCGGTCAACGTACGGATTCCCTACGTCGTCCCTCTCGAGGTGAGCGAGCGCGGCCTCGGGCACTTCTGGGGAGAGCAGTTCTTCCCCATCGACGATCAGGGGTGGGGCAACGAGGGGCGGGAGCACAACTTCGGCTTCACGTACGAGCTCCACATGACGTTCGAGTACCAGCCCGGCGGCGTCTTCTGGTTCGTCGGTGACGACGATCTCTGGGTGTTCATCAACAGGCGACTCGCGATCGACTTGGGCGGGCTCCACTCCCCGAAGCCGGCGCAGGTCGATCTCGACGCGAGCGCCGAGGAGCTCGGCATCGAGGTCGGCAAGGAGTATCCGCTCGACTTCTTCTACGCGGAGCGCCGCGGCGGAAGCGCGACGTTCTTGATATCGACGTCGTTCAAGTTCACGAACTGCGACCCGATCCTGAGGTAGCGCCGACAGCGCGCCGCGCGCCACCTCGTCTCCATCGACCGTCGTCTCGCGGTCTCCCTCGCCTGCTTGCGCTGCTCAGGGCTTGACCTCGCAGCCGACCCTCCGGCAGACTCCCGCGCCTCGAGCACCTATGCCGCACAAATTCTGCGTCGCCGCGCCGTTCGCGCTGGCGTTCGCCTCGCTCCTCCAGGCCGGGGCCGCCCGCGCGTCGGGCGCGCTCGAGCTGACCGGCGCTCCGACGAGCGCCAACGGGCTGAACGCACGGGCGCTCGCGCGGGGACCGGAGGCCGCGTTCTTCAACCCGGCGCTCCTGCCGTACGCGGCAGCGACGACGCAAGCGGGCTTCTTCGTGCTCGTCACGCACGGCGACATCACCCTCGCCCCGCGCCCTCCTGGCGTCGACGTGCCCGAGTCGGTGTACGACGGCCAGATCCGGAATCCGGACGGCTCGACCTCTCGGCTCACCCACCGGCCCATGCCGGGGTCGAAGCTCGCGACCCCGCGGGCTGACACGCGCGACCGGGAGATCGTCCCGTATGCGACCCTCGGGCTCGTGAGGCCGCTCTACCAGGACCGCCTCGTCCTGGGCTTCTACGCCCTGCTCCCGCTCAGGAGCTTCCAGGAGCAGCAGGCCTTCTTCCCCGACGAGCGCGCGCAGTACTTCTCGAATCGGCTGGAGTTCGAGATGCTGGGAGATCGCTTGTCGGTCACCAGCCTGGCTGTATCGATGGCTGGCCGAATCACCCGCTGGCTATCCGTCGGGGCGGGCGTCGACGTCACGATCGGCACCAGCGCGCGGACCGCCGTCCACGTGCCCGACGCGAGCGACCAGCGGACCGCCCTGATAAACCCCGACGTGGAGGTCGAGAGCGTCTTCGCTCCTTACTTCGCCTTCGCCACCAGCCCGACACCCTGGCTGCGCCTCTCGGCCACGCTCCACCTTGCCTCGGCGTCGGACACCGACGGCGAGAACAGGATCCGCTTCTGGAACTACCCCTATCCGGAGGGCGAGAGCTCGGTCCCCCAGGCCTATCGCTTGACGCTCGACCACCAGCCGACGCGCGTCGGCGTCGGGGCCTCGGTCATGGGCCCGCCGAGCGAGGATCGAGCGGGCGGGCGCGCCGCGCGCTCGAAGAGCCCGGCGCTGCCCGCCTGGGAGATCGGCGCGCAAGCGCTCCTGACGCGGTGGTCGGAGTACCGCGATCGGCACGCCGAGACCCCGCCAGACCCGTGGTCGAGCACGTTGTCCGTGGGGCTCGGCGGCGCGGTCGCGCTGGGGGGCCGCAGGTTCTCCGCCGACGTCGCCTTCACGCCGTCTCCCGTGCCGGACCAGACGGGCAGGACCAACTACGTCGACAACCCGCGCCTCGCGCTCAGCGCGTCGTTCGAGACGCCGGTGTCGCTCTTCGGCGCCGACTTCGGCGTGGGAGTGTTCCTGCACGGCCAGCTGCTCGTAGCGCGGGAGGTGTCGAAGAGCCCGTCCGCCAGGAACCCCGTGTTCGATGAGGTCCCCGACAACCTGGTCGACATCGTGAGCGGCGAGCCGATCGACGGCGCCGGTGGGCTGCAGACGAACAACCCGGGTTATCCCGGCTTCTCCAGCGGCGGGTGGCTGGCCGGCGCCGGCTTCGTCCTGCAGCTGCCTGAGTGAGCAGCGCAGCGAAGCCGGCGTCCTCCTGACCGGAGTCCCGGGGGCGATCGGGTCACGCGGGGCGCCCCGACCGCCGGGAGGGGCATTACTGGAAGAGCGTGTCGGCCCTTTCCTTGATCCAGGCGCAGTCCGCGGCGTCAGGGACACGGACCATCACGAAGGTGCTGTTGCACTCCTCCGGATCGGGATACGTCCTCGAGCCAACCATGGTCGCCTTGAGGCTCGGAGGATCCGTTTCGAGCACGCTCTGCTCCGACGCGAACCCGAGTCGCCCCTCGATGCGATCGGTCGCGACCGCCACGCCGTCGAGCTCGGTCCGCGCCCGCTCGGCCACGTACACCGACCCGTCGATGAGCCCCTGGAGCTGAACCGTCATCCCCGGGTGTCCATCCTCGTCCTGATCGACGACGCGGGCGTCCGCCGGATCCGCCGGCAGATCGTCCTGCGCCGAGTCGTCGAGCGCGGCGCCGACCACCTCGTAGAGGGGCCCGAGCTTGTAGCGGAGTCCCCCTTCGCTCGCCGCAAACGTGCCCTCGCGCGCCACCGGGGCGAGCGCCTCGCGGAAGCTGTCCGGGATGACGGCGTGCACGATCGCGTCCGGGTCCTCGGTGTAATGGTCGCAATACGTGCCCTGCAAGGAAATGGCGTCTCCAGTCTGCTGCTGCGTGATGAGCATCACGCTGACGATGCGCGTCTGGAACGGCGGGAGCCCCTGTGCCTGGGTGAGCTGCGACCCGACGGCCCGGTACGCCCACGTGCCGGAGACATCGGTGACGTCCGGCGCCGCGGTCTGAGCGCAGCCCGGCGATTGCCCGCCCGCACCTCCCGTCCCCCCGGAGCCCGTGCTCGTCGTCGTCGCGGCCGCGTCATCATCGTCAGCAGGATCCGATCCGCAACCCAGGAGAGGCAAGGCAAGCAATCCAGCGAACAGTATGTACCTCATTCAACGCTCCATGCATCACCGGCCCGCGAGTCGACGCGGCCCTGAGCATGGCCGCGTCCGGTCGTCCATGGCCGGCGCGTCTGCGTTCGGACGACCGGTGCGGTTGTTAGCATGAGCGTACGCGCTGGACAGAAACCCACGCCCGACGGTTCGGCACCGCAGGTGCCCTCCGGCTCGGCTGACCGCTGAGCTCCCCGACGAGCGAAGGCTCGCCGCGCGGCGGTCGTTCGCGACCGATGACGCGCGCCGACATCGATGGTGCCGAGGCGGATTGCTCGATCAATCTCCGTGTCAGTAGAAAAATTCGATATGACGCGCCATCGACGCGGCGCTCGCTCCTCATACTAACGGCGAGCGGCTCATGCACCGCGTGAATCGGCAGCCGTCGTGATCATTCCGGCGCGTTGCGGGAATCTCTTCGTTTAAACCATGATAAAATCATCGAAGTTACGCTGTCTTGGGATTTTTTCTACATCATCGCCAATGACACTCGGTGCGCTGTTCTTGCTGAGCGCGCTCCAGTGTGTCGCCTGCAGCGGTGACGACGGGGGAGGCGCTGGCGGCGCGGGGGACGAGTCGACCGCGGACAACAGCAGCAGCAGCGGTAGCAGCACGACGGGGAGCACCACAGCCGGCACGGGAGGCAGCGGGCCGTCAACGACGAGCAGCGGCGACCCGTCCACCTCCTCCAGCACGGCCTCCTCGTCCACAGGGGCTGTCACCGGTGGCGGCGACTCGACGGGCACGGGCGATACACACCCGAAGGACCATTGCGTGGACGGGTACGATCCCCATCCCAGCGACGCGGCCATGAAAGACGGGCCGACGGAGTACACAAAGAACGGCCAGATCGATCTCACGGTTCAGCCGGAAGTCATCTCCTGGATGGAGGAGAACGAATGGCAAGCCGCCCACTTCGAGTGGCACAGCATCCGGCGCTGCCGTGGCGGGCAGAGCATGAGCCGGGTCAATATCTGCAGCTCGGCGGTCACGGTCCCGTCGGATCAGGAGTGCAAGACCACGGGCGACGGCTACCAGTTCCTCGCCATGCACCGGCACATGATCCAGTCGTTGAAGCAGCTCTGGCCGAAGCACTCGGAGCAGTTCGAGGGCTTCAAGAAGTTCCCCACGACGGCGGAGGAGGTGCCCCAGCAGTGGAGGTCGGACTTCAGGGCCTGGAGCGCCACGACGCTCGCCAACGCGAAGATTGGCGATGAGATCGACAAGCCGGAGAACCTGAGCCGCTTCCCGGACGAAGGCGCGCTCGGCATGTGGCTCCAGTGCTTCGCCGGTCAAGCCATCCCCGGGGCCAGCGTGCAGGCCAGCGGCCTGCACGGGGATCTCCACTTCAAGTGGGTACGCTCCAACAACACCGACCACGGCCTCGGCAATCAGTTCACGAACATCGACAATTACATGTTCTGGAAGCTGCACGGCTGGATCGACAATGTCTGGGAGAAGTACCGTGTCGCCAAGGGCTTGACGCCCACCGACCAGAAGCTGAAGGACGCAGTAGCGGCCCAGTGCTACGAGATGGACGCGATCGCTCAGGTCATCAACCCTGACTTGAAGCCGGATGAGCCGGGAGAGCCCCTGCCCACGGAGTCCGGCGTGTTCCACACCACGGTCCGCCCGATCTTCGAGAGCGCGATCCACAAGTGCAGCGGCTGCCACGCCGCGCCGTCGACAGGTCCGCAAGCAGGTCTGTCGCTCGGCGGCGACATCAGCTCCACGGACATCGTCGCGGGCCTCGTCAACAAGGCGTCCAAGGGCGGTGGGCAGTTCAAGCTGGTGGTGCCGGGAAATCCGGACCAGAGCTGGCTCTACCTCAAGGTCGCAGGGACGGCCGCGCAAGCAGGGTGCAGGGCGGCCGCCGGCGCCACCTGCCAGACGGGCGTCATGCCGCAGGCCGCGGACGGCAAGCCGAGCGTGACGAGCGCTGAGCTGGCGGCCCTCCGCAGCTGGATCCAGAGCGGCGCGCCCGCGCCGACGAAGGAGTAGGCTCGCCCGGAGCCACCTCACCCGCGGGCGGCGCGCCCCTGCGACCGCCGCCCCGTCTTCGCTTCGCGACCTCTCCGGTCTTCCGATCCAGCTTCGGCTCCCTCACCACCTCCGGCTGGGCGCACACGATCTACGGAGTCGAGCCGTGCACATCGGCCTCGATCCGCTCCTCCAGGTTCTTCGCAAGGTGTCCGCCGGCGCGGGAGCGGCGCTCCGCGACCGGCTCACACCCAGCCGGTCGTGGCTCGCAAGAGCAGCCCCAGCCCGAGCGACGCGCCGTTCGCGAGCGCCGAGGCCGCGATGGCGCGCAGGGTAGGCAGATCGCGCAGCGCGAGCCGGTAGACGCCGAGCTCGAGCAGCACCGCCCAGAGCTCCGACAGGGCGAGCCGCGCCGTGGCGCCGATCGCGAGCGCGGGAAAGATGAACCACACCGCCGGGTGGCTCGCGATGTTGGCGACGGCGACGAGCGCGGCGCGGCGGCCTCGTGACCGCTCCGCCGCGCCGAGCAGCGGCGAGGCGACGGCGAGCTCGATGAGCAGCGTACACGCGAACGCGCGCGCCCAGGCAGACACCAGCGGATCGGTGAAGACGCGGCTCATGGCGCGGCCGGCTGCGCGGCGATCTCGGGCCCGCCGCGCTCCTCCGCGAGCGAGAGCCCGGCCCGCTCCTGGCGCGCTCGCGCGGCGCGCCGGCCGACGTCGCCGCGGACATAGAAGTAGGCGAGCAACGCGAGCTCCAGGTACCCGTGGAAGGAGGCGAGCGAGAGCACCACGTTGCGCGTGCCGAGCGCGCTGTGCAGGGCGCCGAGCAGCACCAGGACGGCCAGGACGGCCACGGCGGCGAGCCCTGCGTCCCCGAAGTCGCGCCGGAGCGAGCGCGCGGACATGCGGAAGGTGGTTGTCCGCTGGCCAGGGTGATCTTCCTGAGGGATGAGCAGCAGCCAGATCGCGTAATGCACGGACTGCAGGAACGCATAACATGCGGTGAGCGCCACCGCGGAGCGGGTCGGCAGCCCGGGAGCGAGCCAGTCGCTCGCCAGGAAGAGGTGCAGCCCGAAGGCGTCCAGCCACCCGGCGCGCAGCGTGAGCGAGGTCATCGCCCCGCTCGCGAGGAGCGCGGTCCCGGCCAGCACGAGCCCGAGCGGCCAGGCGACCGCCCGCACCCCGCGGCGGAAGAGCATGAGCCATAACGCGAGCGCGACCAGGTTGTGCGTATGCGCAAGGACGAGCCGGAAGCCGCGCGGAGCAGCGAGCGCCACCGCGGACAGCGCCACGACGGCGGCGGCGGCGAGCGCGACGCGCCGCCACGCGCGCGACGCGAGCGCGCCGGCGACGACCGCGGCGCCGAGCCAGGCGGCGAGCAATGTGTGCTCGGCGCGGAGCAGCGCCGCGGCCGAGCCGAACAGCTCCTGGGCGCCCCGCACCGCCACGAGCGCGGCGCAGGCCGTCCAGACGAGGCCGCGCCACCACGACGGCAGCCCGCGCCGCAGCACGAGGTAGCGCACGTCGGCCGCGACGTGCAGGACGCCGAGCAGGACGGGCCCGAGCACGAGCAGCGCGGTGGGCGCAAAGACCGCCATGGCGAAGGCGCCGAGCGCGTTCGCCGCGGCGAGGGCGGCTATCCTGCGATCGGGGCGCGCCACGATCGCGATCGCGAGCTCGCTCCGGCGGAGCAGGCCGAAGAGGCGCCGTCGCGCGCCGTCGAGCGGCGCGATGCCGCGCTCGATCAGGCGGGCCACGCTCGCAGGCCGAGGACCGAGCGCACGCACGGCCGAGGCTCGGCTCAGCGGCGCCGGCGGGCGGCCACGAGCGCCGCGGCGCCGCAGAGCAGCATCAGCCCGGCCATCGCGCCGCCCGAGGCGGCGCTGCTCATGGCGCAGCCGCCGTCGTCCGACGACGCCTTGTCCGCATCCGCGCTGCCGGCCGACGTCGCGCCTGCGCCCGTGGTCGACGTCGCGCCTGCGCCCGTGGTCGACGTCGCGGCCCCTCCCGAGGGAGCGCACCGATTGCAGTCGTATTCGACCGTGGTGATGCCGCCGTCCGCGTCCGGCAGCGCTCGCTGGCACTTCTGCGTCGTGCAGGTGCCAGGCTGGTTGGCCTCGGGACCTGCGTTGTTACAGCTCGACCCCGGCGTGTTGCAGCCGTCGGGCGGCGCGATGTCCGCGCGCGCTGGAGCGGCGAGCAGCGGCGCCGCGAGCAAGGTGGCGACCGCCACAAGGCACGAGAGCTTCATCATCCCGCCACTCTGTGCGTTTCCCGGAAAAACTGCAAGAGCGGAACATCCGAGCCACGCCCATCCCTTGCCATGCCGTCGCCGAGCGCGTCCAGAGGTTCTGCGGAATCGTGCAGGGCGTTCGGCAGCTCCGATGGAGATCGCGTCCCTGACCGAACGTGGAGAATGCTTATATTGTGGAGTTTTGCGATCCCCTGCGGTGGCCGGCCATGAAGCCGTTACAACCGTGAGGTGGGGCGCTACAATGAGCCCAGCCCGTATGCCCGTCCATACCATCCGAATCGAAGAGCGCCTCTGGTTCAGCTCGTCGCCGCTCCGAAGGCAGGAGTGGCTCACGATCACGGCCGATATCGTCTCCGGCGAGCCGCCCTGGCCCTCGCGCGAGCCCTGCACCCTCATCGCCGGCTGCGACGACAGACACCTCCACTTCGCCTTCACAGGAAGCTCCCGCTCGGAGGACGCCATCGTCCTCGCGCGGCCGGACATCGCGCCGCTCGTGGGCGAGTACGCGGGCCTCATCCAAAAGCTCTCCGGGGGCGACCTCCATCCAACCCACATCGAGGCCATCGATATGGCCAAGCGCGTCGTCCACGACGCCGGCGCAAGGCGGATCGGCGCCCTCCTCCCCGACCTGAGCCCGAGCTTTCAGACGCGCCGCCGCTTCTTCTCGCTCGTCGTCTCGCTCACCGTCGACACGACGCAGCTCAGCCCGCTCCCGGCGCATCACCATCATTCAAAGCACGCGCGATAGCGGGCGTCACGCCTCGCAGGGAAGAATGGTCCATCGACCCGGGGCAGGTCCCGCGATTGGGGCTCGACGCCGTCCTATTCCCCCGCGCGCTCGGGCTTCGCCTGCGGCGGCGCCTCTCCTTCGGGCTCTGCCGCGGGCGACGGGGTCATCCGATCCGGCGGCTCCCGGACGCAGGTCTCTCTTCCCTCCACCAGCTTGCAGCGATAGTCGGCCGGACACTTGCCCCCGCACGGCAGCGCCTCGCACATCCCCGTCGCGGCGTTGCACGCCATGCCGGTCGGGCAGCTGGCGTAGCAGGTACCAAAGGCCTCGCGATTGACGGCCGTCGACGTGACCGCGCCGGCGAGCGTCGCCGCCGCGCCAGCGTAATCGTTGCTCGAGGTGTTGGGCGACTTGGTCTGGATCCCCGCCACCCCAGGCAAGAACTCGGGCGGAGCGTGCCGCGACGGCCGGCAACCGAGTACGCCGAACACCCCGATCCACAAGATCACGCGCTTCATGGGCGCCGCGATTGAACCATCGCGGTACCCTCGAAGCAAGGCGCCCCGATCGGTTCCCGCTCGAGAAGTCAAGGGGCGCGCGCAGTTGTATTCAAGAACACATCCGTCGAGGCGCGTTCGGGTGGCCGGCGTGAGCTGACGCAGGCGTCGTGGCGTGCTCCGCAATGCGGATCCTCAGGGCGATCTGCGCGCGCGATGGCGAGCTCAGGAGGCCGTCAGATGCACGGCGGAGCGCCCCAGAACCCGACGCACCAGCCGCAGCCCTGGGTGATGCAGCCGGTGCTGCACTTGTAGTGACACGTCTGCACGAAGGCGGTGCACGACGTCCCGATCAAGTAACACCCGTTCGGCGTCGCAGGAGTCCCCCGATCGGCCGGGGTCACGCCGTGCATCCGCCGCAGCGTGTCTGCGTCAGGCGGGCTCGATCCCATGAAGCGTGAAGACGACGGCGCATATGAAGGTGACTCGGGTAGGCGCATGACGTGTTCCTTTCTGAGCTATCGACTCGTTCGACGATCTGCAACCATGGGCGAGGAGGAAAAAGTCCTTCGGTTCGGGTAGGCGCGCGCGATCAGCGGATGGTCCACGATCGGACCTCTCCGATCCGCGCTGGCACGACGTCGCTCACATCTACCGTGAACCTGAAGAGGCGGCGAGCGCTGTCCTTCGAGGGCGAGAAGAACGTGAGCTTCACGTCCCAGCAATCGCTGCCGGCGCGCGCGAGCGGGTTCTGTTCGACCTCGATCAGATCGAGCTCCATGTCGGCGCCGAGCGCCGCCTCGTAGACGTGCTCGAGCTGAAAGGCGTTTGTCGCGGCGAAATTGATGGCGCGCTCTTGCGACGATCGGCCGGGGTTGCGCAGCTCGAAGTACACTCGCTCCAGAAACTGCGTGATCCCGTGCGCGATCCGCTCTGTCGAGACCCCCGGGTCCCGGAACTGCGCGACGTCCCCGACGAGCCCGGTCGTGGCGGCTTCCTTCTTGGCCACGATCTTCTGTACGAGCGCCTTTGTCGTCCAGTTGTAGATGCCGCGGATCTCGGGGTTGATGGTCGGCACGGAGTAGCCGGCCCTCAGCCGCTGCGATCCCGTGATGTATCCAGGGATCGAGACGCGCTCGGTGCCACTCTGCACCTGCTCCTTCCAGCACTCGCGGAGCACGTCATAGGCGTCCCGGGCGAACGGCCCTTCAGGCGCGATGACGTACACGGGGGTCCCCTCCACCACGAGGACCCACTGGAGCGAGGCCGCGATCCACGGGCTCCGTTCCAGGAGCTCGATCAGCTTCTCGGGTGATTCGAGCGCTCCCGGCGCGATCTGGCTGAGGGAGCTATGGCGCCCGGAGGACACCACATCGCAGCCGAGCTGGCCGAGAGCATAGACCAGGGGCGAGGGCTCGGCCTGCTCCGCGGTCTTGCAGCCACAGCTCGACTTCTTGGCTGACGCGTCGCTCGCCTCGGCAGCCGGGGGAGCGGCGGGTGCCGCGCCTGATGATGACGAATTGTTCGCGCTCGTTTGACTCATGCTGTTCTCCGTCGCCGGTGTCGTGCCTGATGGATGCTTGCGCTCGAGGTGATAGGAGCCGTCGGGTCTTATTTCGCCTGCGTCCATCACGGTGCACACCGTGCGGACGACGACGTTGTCGCTGGACGGGTATTTCCCGGCCGCGACACGGAACGCGGCGCCCGGCGTGTGAAAGTACCCCGCTCCGCCCTGGTGTTTGCACGCCGCCCCCCGCACGTGCGCCCAGCGCTCGTCGAGCGCGCGCGCGAGCCAGGCCGCGACGTCACGATCGGAGCTCGGCGACGGGGCGAGCGAGGCGGCGACCTCCGCCACGTACGCGCGGAGGCGTCCGCTCGCCTCCTCGGCGTCCTCAAGCCGCTTTAGCCCAATCCCCTCGCTCTCGAGCTCGGCGAGGGCAGCGGCGCGCCAGACGGAGGCGACGGAGCCGGATCGGCGCGCGTCCGCCTCCAGGTACGCCAGGTAGATCGGCCGCAAGAGCGCCTCGATGGCGACGGCCTCCAGCCCCAGCACGTCGGCCATCAGCGGCTGCAGCGTCGCCAGCATGACGGCGCTCGTGACCCCGGAACATCTGTCGAACGGCAGGTACGTGTCGAACAGGGACGCGATCACATCGGCCAACGTCTCCGGAGGCCACGCGAGCGCGTCGCGGGTCGCCTTGTGGAGGCCGTCCTCACCTTCGAGCGTCGGCGTCGCGTCGATCGCGGCGCGCACGTCCGCCGCCGTGAGCCCGTCCAGCTGCCAGAGCGGAACGAAGGCGGTGCCGTCTCGCTCCTCGAACGCCTTCCCGCCGGCTCGCTCGAAGGACCGCAAGAAGGCGTCCCACAGCGCCGCTCCGGCCTCGCCGAACACCTCGGCGAAGGCCGCAGGGCTGTGCGGCAGATTGAGCGCGATGTTCACGACGAGGAACTTGTGATCCGCGCAGTTCGTCGCGGGCAGCTGGCCTCGATCGAGCAGGAGATCTCGATAGTAGCGAAGGCAGGTGGCGAGGCTGTAAGCAGGCGTGCTGAGCAGCTCGGTGTCTTCGGGGACCTCCAGCTTGCCGACAAGGAGGAGATCCACGATCTGCAGGTTGCGGTTCACCACCGCCTGGGGAGCGCCCCGCAGCGAGATCACGTGGACGTTCGCCGGGCGCTCGCTGACGTTCCAGGTGAAGAAGCTCCCCTTCTTCTCCCACGAGGGCAATCGACGCCGCGGCAGGGCGTGGGTCGTGCGCCCGTCGCCCAGGTACGCCCCAACGTGCTGGAAGCCCAGCCTGCGCTTGTACGTTCCGAGCAGGTTGCTCAGCGGGACGCGCGTCTCATCGGGTCGCGTGTACGTCAAGAGCGCGTAGAATGGCGCACCTGGCTCGAGCGCGGCCAGCGACCTCACGTAGGTGTCGACCCAGCTCGTTCCCGCGCTCGACGCCTCGTCGAGCGGCGCGACGTGAACACCGTTGCTGCCGTCGTTTAGTCGGTAGCAGAGGTCGTCCACGCGATAGACGCGGCCCGCGAACGTCTCGACGTCGGTGGAGCCGAACGCCCCGGCCTTCAGTTGAAGGGGAGCCTGATGGGGCGCCGATCGCGGCGCATCACCGCTCGGGCCGGCGCTCGCGCTGGCGTCCTGCCCCTGCGAAGGCGCAGGACGTTCACGGTCGCCCGGCGCCGCCTCGCGCACATCCGGCAGGAGCTCGGCGAGCGCGCGGCGCGGCGCGATGCACCCGCCGCCCGATGTGCTGACAAGCGCGGACCGGACGCGCAGCGGCGCGGGCGAGGCGCCGGTCTGGATCTGCGCGCTCAGGAGGAGCGCCGCGACGCCCGATACCACCGCCGCAGACGCGCTGGTCCCACCCACGCGCTGCGCGGCGCCTCCCATCGGGGCGAGGACCGCGTTCGATCCGAACTCCGCGCGCCAGCCGGCAAACGGAGCAGGGGTATCGGCGTCGGCCCCCGACGCGCCGACAGCGAGGACCGTCTCGAACGCCGCGGGCAGCGAGAGCACGCCGGGGCCTCGGTTCCCCGTGGCCGCTACCACCAGGATGCCAGCGCTCTCGCAGCGCCTCAGCGCGCGCTCGAGCGCCGGGCTCGGGCGGCCGTCCGGCGTCGCGCTGCTCGCGCTGACGTTGATGATGTGGGCGCCGAGCTCGACGGCCTCCTCGATGGCGGCCGCAAGGTCGTCCTCGCTGCACGTCGTGGCGCCGAACGCCTCCGATTCCGAAAAGACCGGGATCGAAATGCCCGTGCAGCCGGGCGCTACGCCTTGCGGCTCGGCCGATCTCCCGAAGAGCAGGGCCGCGATGGCGGTCGCGTGCTCCGACGGGCGTGGTTGCAGCGCGGCCCTCGCTCTTCGCTGCTCTATCTTGCAGCCCGCGAGCGCCGGATCCGCGAGATCGACGACGCCGTCCAAGAGCGCGATCCGGATTTTCGGGTCGCCGCTCGATATGCTCCTGATTGGCTCCACCAGCGCGTGGAGGAGCGTCTGCGGCCGGCTGGGTGCGTCCAGCGACGGAGTTGAGCCGATCTCGATCGAGCTTCCAGCCGCGGTCATTGCAGATCTCAGGCGATGTACGGCTGTATCAACCGCGGATCGTGCAGTCAATAAAATCCAGATTGTCCGAGTTTGTTCGCTCTCAGCGGCGCGGGGTGCTGTTCCGCCGAGCGGCGTCGCCGCCGAGAACGTGCCGAAGCCTTGCAAGAGGCGTCATTCTCGGCGGCGGAGCAGCTGCGTGTCGTTCGCGAGGTCGCCGCACGCAGCGCGTTCATCGCGTTCATTCCGCGACGCGGCACCTCGGGCGCGTCAGGCCGCCGGCGCTTGGCTCGCCGGGGCAGCCATCGCCACCGCCTCGCCGGACGGCGCGGGCTTCGCGGAGGCGGCGCCCGCCGGCCGCCGGGTGAAGAGCCCGGCGACGAACCCCACGAAGGCCAGGACGCCGACGATGAACAGGCTGTCTCCGACGAGCCGCATCCAGCGCAGCGCCTCGAGGACCGGCTGCTGCAGGAACTCCGCGCTCCGCGCATACCACAGCCCGCGCTCGACGCTGGCCCACGCCTGCGCGAGCCCGATCGGCAGGAGGCTCAGGAGGATCATGAGCCCGAGTCCGCCGTTCATTCCCCAGAACGCCACGCGGAGCCGCGCCTCGTTCCAGACCGCGTCGGGGCGCAGGCGGCGGAGCATTACGAGCACGAGGCCGAGCGACAGGAGCCCATAGACGCCGAAGAGGGCGGCGTGCGCGTGCACGGGCGTCGTGTTCAGGCCCTGCATGTAATAGAGGGCGATCGGCGGGTTGATCAGGAAGCCGAAGACCCCGGCGCCCACGAAGTTCCAGAACGCGACGGCGACGAAGAACTGGATGGGCCAGCGATAGGCCTGCATCCACGCGCTCCGGTGCTGCATCTGCCAGGTCTCGTGCGCCTCCATCCCCACGAGGACGAGCGGCACCACCTCGAGGGCGCTGAAGCTCGCGCCGACGGCCATCACCGAGACCGGCGTGCCGCTGAAGTAGAGGTGGTGGAACGTGCCGGGGATGCCCGAGATGAGGAAGATGCAGGTGGACAGGAGCGCGGCCCGCGCCGCGCTGTCGGGCCGCACGAGCCCGAACCGCGTGAACAGGAACGCGATCGCCGCGGTGGCGAACACCTCCATGAACCCCTCGACCCAGAGGTGAACGACCCACCAGCGCCAGTACTCCATGACCGACAGGTGCGTCTTCGCGCCGTAGAACAGCCCCACGCCGTAGAACATCCCGATCGCCACCGTGGCGCCGGTGAAGAGCAGCACGATGTGCCGGCTCATGTCGCGGCGCGAGAGCGCGGGCCAGAGCGCGCGCAGCATCAGGAAGAGCCAGAGCGCGAGCCCGCCGAAGAGCGCTATCTGGAAGGCGCGGCCGAGGTCGACGTACTCGTACCCCTGGTGTCCGAACCAGAACGAGGTCTCGAGCGCGAAGCGCTGCTTCACCGACAGCCACTCTCCGGCGAGCGAGCCGAAGACGACGAGGACGAGCGCCCCGAAGAGGACGTTGACGCCGAGCCGCTGCCCCCTCGGCTCGCGGCCGCCCACCGCCGGCGCGAGGAACAGCCCCGCGGCGAGGAACGCGGTCGCGATCCAGAAGACGCCGAGCTGGACGTGCCAGGTGCGCGTCACGGCGTACGGCAGGTACTCCGCGACCGGCAGCCCGAAGACCTCGTGTCCCTCGACGGTGTAGTGCGCGGTCAGCGCGCCGAGCGCGACCTGGAGCACGAGCAGCGCGACAACGACGACGCAGTACTTCCCGACGGCCCGCATCGACGGGGTGAGCACCCACCCGGAGAGCGGATCGCGCTCCGGCGCAGGGTCGGCCGGCTCCTCGCTGCGGCGGAACGCGTGGTACCAGACGAGCGCGCCGATCCCGGCGAGCAGCAGCACGACGCTCACGATCGACCAGATGACGTTGGCGCTGGTGGGCACGTTGCCGACGAGCGGCTCATGAGGCCAGTTGTTTGTGTAGCTCGCGCCGGTGCCCGGGCGCTCCGCGGCCGTAGCCCACGAGGTCCAGAAGAAGAACGCCGTCAGCTTGTCGCGCCGCCCCGGATCGGGGACGGCGCCCGTGTGCAGCGCATAACTCTCGCGCAGGCCGGCGAGGCCCGGGTCATCGCCGAACAGCGCGCGGTAGTGCGCCGCGGTCTCCTCCATCGCCACCGCGCGATCCTCGGGGACGGTGAGCGCGCCCGTCGCCGCGTCGTATCCGTTGTGGCGCATCGTCTTCTGGAGCCGCGCCCTGAGCGCGGCCTGCGCCTCGTCGGGGAGCGCCGAGAACGGCGCGCCGTGCTCTCGCTGGCTCCACAGGGCGAGCTGCGCCTCGGCCTCGCGATGGAGCCAGTCGGCCGACCAGTCCGGCGCCTGGTAAGCGCCGTGCCCCCAGACGCTGCCGACCTGCTGTCCGCCGATGCTCTGATAGACAAGCTGCCCGTCAAGGATATCGTCCTTCGTGAGCAGCACCCTGCCGGATGGGGTCCGCACGACGTCGGGGATCGGCGGGGCCTTGCGGTACACCTCGCGGCCCATGAAGCCGAGTATCAAGAATCCAGCGGTGATGACGGCGGCGAGCGCCAGCCAGAGTCGTCGTAGGCTATGCATAGCGACCTCGTTGTTCGCGTGAGCCCCGGCACGCCCGCGCCTCGGGGGCGCGACTTCGGGGGGCTCCGGTCGTGACACCCGGCCGTCTAGCAGCCGGCGTGCCGCTCCCGTGCGCCCCTTCGTTTCGTGGTTCCAGCCGGCCAACGTTGCGATTTTCGCAACATCCATCCGTTGTCAAAACCACAACGTCGTTATAAAATCGACAACATGCCGAACCTGGAGGCGCTGCTGTCGGTCGCGCTCGATCTCACGACCTCGCTGGGCGCCGAGGATCGGTACCGGCGCCTGCTCGAGGCGGTGCGGCACGTGGTGCCGTGCGACGCGGCGTGCCTGCTCCGGTACCACGACGGCGTGCTGGTGCCGCTCGCGGCGCACGGGCTCGCACCCGAGGCGCTGGGGCGCACGTTTTGCACGAAGGCGCACCCGCGGCTCGACATCCTCTGCCACGCCGAGGCGCCGGTGCGCTTCCCGCCGGACACCGAGCTGCCGGATCCGTTCGACGGGCTGCTCGCGTCGGACGCCTCGTCGCTCGCGCACGTCCACGCGTGCCTCGGCTGCCCGCTGCGGGTCGAGGGCACGCTCATCGGGCTCCTGACGGCCGACGCGCTCGATCCGCGGGCGTTCGACGGGGTCGACGAGGCGACGCTCTCCTGGCTGGGCGCGCTGGCCGGCGCGGCGGTGCGCACGAGCCAGCTCATCGACGCGCTCGAGCACAGCGCGGAGCGGCTCGGCCTCGTCGCCGACGATCTCCGGCGGGCGGCGGAGCGGGAGCGGGGCGCGAGCCTGCTCGGGACGAGCGCGGCGATGCAGCGGCTGCGCGACGAGATCGCGCTCGTGGGGCCGTCGGATCTCACGGTGCTGATCACGGGCGAGACGGGCGTGGGCAAGGAGCTCGCGGCGCGCGCCGTCCACGCGGCGTCGAGGCGGCGGGGCGAGCCGCTGCTCCACGTGAACTGCGCCGCGCTGCCGGAGTCGGTGGCGGAGAGCGAGCTGTTCGGGCACGTGCGCGGCGCGTTCACCGGGGCGGAGCAGAGCCGGCCGGGCAAGCTCGAGGTGGCGGACAAGGGCACGCTGTTCCTCGACGAGATCGGCGAGCTGCCGCTGTCGATCCAGCCGAAGCTGCTGCGGGCGCTCCAGGAGGGCGAGGTGCAGCGGGTCGGCGCCGACCGGTCGCTGCGCGTCGACGTGCGCATCGTGGCGGCCACGAACCGCGATATCGAGCGGGAGGTGGCCGAGGGGCGCTTCCGGGCCGACCTGTTCCACCGGCTCAACGTCTATCGCCTGGCGGTGCCGCCGCTGCGCGAGCGGAGGAGCGATATCGCGCTGCTCGCAGGCCACTTCTGCGACGAGGCGCGCGCGCGGCTCGGCGTCGGTCCGGTGCGGCTGACGAAGGCGGCGCGAGAGCTGCTCGCGAGCGGCGCCTGGCCGGGGAACGTGCGCGAGCTGGAGAACACGGTGTTCCGGATGGTGCTGCAGGCGTCGCGGGGCGTGCCGCGAGGGGCTCCGGTGGTCGTCGAGCCGGACCACCTCGGCGCGGGGCTCCTCGGCGCAAGCCTCGCCGCGGCGGCGCCCGCGCGGCGCGGCGAGGAGGGCGCGAAGGAGGCGGCGACCTCCGAGGCGGCGCCGCTGGGCGAGCAGGTCGACGCCTTCCAGCGCGGGCTCATCGAGCGGGCCGTGGCGCAGCACGACGGCAACTGGGCCGCCGCGGCGCGATCGCTCGGGATGCACCGCAGCAACCTGCACCACCTCGCGAAGCGGCTCGGGCTGCGCTGACGCGGCCCGGGATCGGCGAAAGGCCGCCGTCGCGCCGCGGGTTACGGGTGGGGTATCCTCGGCCGCGCGCGCCGGTCCCCTCTCCTCTTCTCCTTCTCGGCGCCTCGCGGAGGATCTCGCCCATGTTCAAACGCATCGCGCACGTCTGTCTCAATGTGAGGGATCTGCAGCGCTCGGTCGACTTCTATAGCAAGCTCGGGTTCACCACCAAGTTCCGCTTCACCCGCGAGGGCGCGCCGTTCGGCGCTTACCTCGAGATCGCCGACGGCAACTACGTGGAGATGTTCGAGGACCGGAACCTCGGCGAGGTGGTCAATACGGGTATCGCCCACTTCTGCCTCGAGACCGACGACATGGACGCCGTGATGGCGACGCTGAAGAGCCGCGGCGTCCCGTTCACCGAGAAGAAGCTCGGCTGCGACAACACGTACCAGATCTGGCTCGCGGACCCCGACGGCAACAAGTTCGAGGTGCACCAGTACACGCCCACGAGCACGCAGTACACCGGCGGGGTGATCGAGGCGGACTGGTAGCCGGCCGAGGGGCGGCAGCCAGGGCTGGACGGAGGAGCGCTCCCGCGTCTGCTCGTGGCGAGAGGCGAGGATCCGCGGGCTCGTCGGTTCAAAGGAGCGGTGGACAGAGGAGCAGCCGAATGGCAACCAGAGTCCATGGACAACCGAGATTCTGGCCGTCGGTGGGCCCGGCGTGGGGTGGCTCAGGTGCTCCTGATCGGCGCGGGCGCGCTGGCCTCCTGCTCGCCCAAGCGCGCCGAGGTCACACCGCAGCCAGCGCCCACCGACAGGATCCTCACCGGCGCCGATGCGCTGGGCGACTGGACGACCGACGCGCCGGGCGTGAAGCGCAAGATCACCGTCGCCGACCTCCCCGCCCCCAACGAAGACGAGTCGGTGAACAACAGTCCGCGCAAGGCAGATCGTCCAGCCGGTGGTTTCCCTAAAGTCCCGTCGGGGTTCACCGTTGTCGAGCTCGCCACGGGTCTGGAGAAGCCGCGGGTGGTGCAGGTGGCGCCGAACGGCGACGTGTTCGTGGCCGAGAGCGCGGCGGACAGGGTGCAGGTGCTCCGGGACACGGACGGCGATGGCAAGGCCGACCTCCGCAGCGTCTATGCCGAGGACCTCAACCGTCCCTTCGGCATCGCCTTCTATCCTGCCGGCACCGACGCGCCGACGCACGTCTACATCGCGAACACCGACAGCGTGGTGCGGTTCCCTTACACGACAGGTGACACCAGGGCCAGCGGCCCGGCCGAGGCGCTGGTCACAAACATCCCGTCGGGCAGGGAGGCCGTGGGCGGCGGCGGCCACTGGACCCGCGACATCGTCTTCAGCAAGGACAACCAGCGGATGTTCGTGTCCGTGGGCTCCCGCTCCAACGTCGACGACGACGACCAGGAGATCCGCCGCGCGTGCATCCTGAGCTTCACGCCCGACGGCAGGAACGAGGTGCTCTATGCGTCAGGCATCCGCAACCCGGTCGGCCTGGCCGTCGAGCCGGCGACGGGCGCGCTCTGGACCAGCGTGAACGAGCGAGACGAGCTGGGCGACAACCTGGTTCCCGATTACGTGACGCGCGTGCAAGAGGGCGGCTTCTACGGCTGGCCCTGGTACTACCTCGGCGCGCACCAGGATCCGCGCCACGAGGGTAAGCACCCCGAGCTGCGGGACAAGGTCATCGTGCCGGACGTGCTGATCCAGTCGCACTCGGCCTCCCTCGACCTCTGCTTCTACACGGGCCAGCAGTTCCCGGCCGACTACCAAGGACACATCTTCGCGGCGGAGCACGGCTCGTGGAACCGCTCGCGGCGCACCGGATACAAGGTGATCCGGATCCCGGTCAAGGACGGCAAGGCGGCGGGGTATTACGAAGACTTCATGACCGGCTTCGTCACGAGCACCGGCGACGTGTGGGGCCGTCCGGTAGGCGTCGCGGTGGCCAAGGACGGCGCGCTGCTGGTGACCGACGACCAGAGCAACACGGTGTGGCGGGTGGCCTACGGCAAGTGAGACCACGATACGGTGCGTGCGCCATCGGCGCGGCGGCCGCAGGCGGCCCGTCAGATCACTCTCTATCCGTCGAGTCTCCGCACGCGTGCTGCGGCGCGCCGACGTAGGCCTGACCGAGCTCGTTGAGCTCGCCGTCGTCGCCGAGCAAGCTCGCGTGCCGGACGTTGTCGGCGCGGCCCGAGAACCACGCGTATCTCGCGATCCGAGGCTCGTTCTCGAGGTACTCCAGCGCGTCGACGAGGAACTCCTTCTGCTCGGCGAGAGAGCCCGCGCTGTCGCACGCGAACTCCGTGAGCCAGAGGGGCTTGTCGAACCGCGATTTGTACGTCTCGACGTGGTTGATGAGCCACTGGGCCTGGTTGTCGCCTTCTCCCTTGCAGCCGGTGTAGATGTGGATGCCGATGTAATCGACCCGGCATCCGCTGCACGCGGCGAAGAAGTCGTCCAGGTACTTGAATGGATCGGTCTCCTGGCAATCGCCGCCGCAGAAGTTCACGGCCGGCGACACGAGCGCGAGGCCGCGCGCGTCGGCCACCGCTTCGACGTGCGGCCAGAGCGCCGCCGCTTCGGCCGCGGAGAGGTCGGCCTGCGCCCCGAAGTTCGGCTCGTTGAACCCGAGAAGGAACCTCGCACCGTCGGGGATCTCGGAGGCGATGCGGCCGGCGGCGGCGCTGTCGAGGTTGTCCCCGCCCCACACCATCGGTACGTACTCGACCCCGAGCGTCCTGTAATCATCGGGCCGGACGCCCTCGTCCGGCACATGGGTCCAGTTGTACCACCAGGACACCGCCGGGGAGAGGGCCTCCATGTCGGCCTTCGAGTGATAGCCGTACGCGAGGCCGCGCTTGCAGCCCGCCGGCGCAGGGCCGCCGCTGCCGCTCGAGCTTGCTGCGCCGGCGCCCGTCGAGCTGGCGGACGGGCCTGCGCCGGCGCCCGTCGAGCTGGCGGACGGGCCTGCGTCGGCGCCCGTCGTGCCGGTGGACGAGCCTCCGCTCGCCTGGCCACCTCCGCCGCCTTGTCCTTCGGCATCACCTCCGTCACCGCAGGCGCACGCGAGGAGGACGAGAGCAGCCTGCACGAACGACGACGAGCGCTTCATGCCCGTGACTGTCTCCGGAGCAGGCGCGTTCCGTGATGAAAAACGGAGGGGTCAGAGCCGATAGGTCATCGAGAGGCCCACATGGGCAGCCCTCTCTGGCGATTCCCGCCTCTCTCCGGCACATGGGACGCAGAGCGGCGGCCTCCCGCACAGGAGACGGGTCCAGCTCGGCGTTTTCGGCGCGGAAGCGCACTCCTGTGCGCTGAGCACCGAAAACGTCGAGATGGGCCCGTATCCGAAGCGGGTGGCCGCCGCTCTAGAAACGCGCTCGCAAGCCGGCGGAGAGCCACCCTACCGTGAACTCCGCTCCAACCCCGGGGTGCCTCGACGGCGGCGCGGCGGGCGCGGCGGCGCCAAGATCCTTCGGCTCGTCGAAGGCGAAGAGCCCGAAGCCCACGGCGGCGGCCAGAAGCGACACCCCGCCGGCGACGGCCGCCGCCGCACCGAGACTGCCGCGCGCATCGACCGCGGCGTTGTAGCGATCCCGCTCGGACGGCGTGAGCGAGCCCGCGTCCTTCCTGTCCCGCAGGTCGACCGCCTCGCTCTGGCTCGCGAGGGCGAGGCCCCCGAGCACGCCGGTCGCGACGGCGCCCGCCGCGCCGACGCCGAGGACCGTCCACGCGGCGACGCGGCGAGATGTCATGCGGAGATCGGCGTCGAGCACGACCGCCTGCTCGCGCGTCACGCGGAGCTCCCGACGGAACGGCTCGTATCCCGGCAGCGAGACCTCGACCACATGAACCCCCGGCTCGATCGCGATCGCGCCGGCCGTCGGCACCGTCCCCCTCACCTGCCCGTCGACCGCGATGCGCGCGCCGCCCGTGCCGGTCACGCGCAGCTGCGCAGGCTTCACGCGCAGCACGACGTGCCGCGGCATCAGCTCGCCGGCCACCGCGACGACCGTGAGCTCTTCTTCGAAATGCCCGGTCGCCTGCACGCGCACGCGGTGCGGGCCAGGAGCGACCGGCGCCACGAGCGGCGCCGCGACGAACGGCTGGCCGTCCACCGACACCCGCGCCCCCTCGGCAGGTGACGACAGCAAGAGCCGCGTCCCGCCCGCCGCCGGCCTCGCGGCCGCCGCGGCGCCGCCGCCCTGCGCGGTCGCGCCCTCGCCGCCCGCCGCCTCCGCACCCTCGCCGGCGAGCCGCGCCTCCAGCGGCACGAGCGACCCGAGGGCAGTGACCGCCTCCTCGCGGCGCGCCGCCTTCGGATCCTGGCGCAGGTACTCGCGGTAGAGGGCGATCGCGCGGCGCAGCGCGTCCGGCGACGGCTCCGTGAGGTACTGACGCCGGAAGGCCTGCGCCGCCGAGAACAGGAGCGACGGGCTCGGCACGCGCTCGTGCGCCTCGAGGAACGCCTCCGCGGCGACCTGGTACTGGCCCGCCTCGTACGCCTGCGCGCCGGCGTTGAAGTAGTTCTCCGCCTCCGTCACCTGCTCGGGCGTCGGCCGCGCCTGCGCCTGGGCCGCGGCAGGCGCCGCGGCGAGGCTCAGCGACGCCCAGAGGAGCATGGGGCCGAAGCCACGCACCGCCGCCCTCATTGAAGCACCGGCTTGCCGCGGAACACCTTCAGGAAGGCAGAGCTCATCGCCACCGCGAGATCGTCGACGCCATCGCCGTCGACGTCGCCCGCGACCAGCGCGACGAAATCGCTGCCGGCCTCCGGCGGGGGGCCGGGGAAGGTGGTGTCGAGGCGGCGCAGCGCCCGCGCGCCGGCGTCGAGGTCGTAGAGCTCGAGCCGCCTGGGCCCGGCCACGGCGATCTCGAGCGCATCGTCGGCGTCGGCGTTGAGCAGCGCCACGGCGAGGCCCGCGCAGACCTGGTCGCCCTCGCAGGGATCCGGCGCGAAGAGCTCGGTCTCGTCGAAGCCCCCGCCAGCGCGGCCCCAGAGGGCCACGATCTCGCCGCTCTCCGCGCGGGCGAGGAGGTCCTGCTGGCCGTCGCCGTCCAGATCCGCGACGAGCGGGCGCGGCGCGTACTTCGGCGGGTTCACGTCGTCGACGATGGCCTTGAACACGTGCGCCGTCTCCTGCCGGGTCTCCTCGACCAGCTTCTCGCCGTCGGCCTCGTAGAGCGCGAGCTCGCCGTCGTTCAGCCACACGAGCTCGTCGCGTCGGTCGCCGTCGGTGTCGATCGGCGCGAGCACACACGCCTCGCACGGGGGCGACCCCTCGCCGGGCCGGCCGGACGCCTCGGCGCGCAGGTTGTCGCCCTCCGGCGAGACGGCGATCTGCCAGAGCTGCGTGCCTTCGGGCACGGGCCCCGGCGCGCCCTCGACGGCGTGCTCCGTGATCGCGGCAAGGCGCTGCTGGGGCTGGCCGTCGGCCCCGACCGCGAACATGCCGCCCGCGACGGCGAGGAGCCGAACGGGCAGGATGGAGCTCGACGCGCCAGGGCCAGACGGCATGCCGGCCGGCGCTCCGGGAGGCGCGGCGAAGTAGAACGGCGCGCGGATGAGGCGATCGCGGCCCCCCTCGATGAGCGCGAGCCCGGAGCCGGAGCCCACCTGCGCGTCGGGCGGCCGCGGGAGACCGCGCAGGGCGAAGAGCTGCACGCCCGTGGCCTCCTGGAGCACGCGGCCCGCGACGAGGCCGCCAGCGAGGTCGAGGCGGCCGTGCCCCGCGGGCGCGGAGGGCGCGGCAAAGGCGTTGCCGTAGGCGATGTCGAGCCGGGTCGAGGGCTGCGGGGACGAGGGCCGCGCCTGCTGATCGAAGTAGGCGATGTCGTTCACCCGGTCGCCGTCGAAGTCGCCGACGGCGAGGTAGTGCGGCGGGCACTGCGTCGGGACGCGCTGCGTGTAGAAGGTGCCGTCCGAGGCCCCGGTGTAGACCGTGATGTCGGGCAGCTGCGTCTCGGTCGCGACGATGTCGAGGTGGCCGTCGGCGTTCACGTCGGCGGCGATCGCCTCGCACTCTCCGCCGATGGATCCGCAGACCGGAGACTGGAACGGCGCGCCGGGGCGGCACGCGATCGGCACGAGCTCGAGCCCGGGGCGGTCCGACTCGAAATCACCGGCGACGAAGATCCGGTCCGGATCGGCGAGCGCGGCCTCGAGCTCCGCGTCCCCGAGCGAGAGCGCGCCCGTGTGCTGGTCGGGCGAGCCGGAGGACGGCAGGCTCGGCGTCGAATGGAAGCGCCCGTCGCCGAGGCCGTACGCGACGTGGAGCTCGCCGCGATCGCCGTGGATGGCGTTCACGACGATGTCGAGGGAGCCGTCGCCGTTCTGATCGTACACGGCGAGCGACGCGTTGACGTCGCGGATCCTCGCGCCGCCGCCGAGCTGCACCTCGGGCAGCGCCGCGAGCGCGGTGGAGCCCGCGGGGCCGCACACGGCGTAGATGCGGATCCGATCGTCGCCCCGCTTCGCCACGATCGCCTCGTCGCACGGCTCGGTGACCGCGGCGGCGTCGCCGTCCAGATCGGCGGCGACCGCGGCCGCGATGTCGCTGGGGGCCACGACGTCGCCGTCGAGCGTCCGCGGCTTCTCGGCCGGGTCCGACATCACGGCGATACGACCGGCGCCCCCGCTCGCGGGCGGCGCAGGCGGCGCGGGTGGCTCGCCGCTCGTACCGCCCCCGCTCGCGCCGCCCGCCGCGGCAGCTGCTCCGAGGAAGATCAGCGCGGCGTCGCGGCCGCGCAGCCGCGCCGACAGGAGGCGCGCGAATTCGCTGTCGAGGCGCGTGGTCGCGTAGAGCGTGGGCGCCATGGCCGCGCTCTCGGAGGCCGAGAACACGAAGAGGCCGTTCGCGGCGCCCCCCTGCGTGGCCACCACGTCCCCGCGCCCGGCGACGATGAGCTCGAGCTGACCGTCGCTCGTGAGGTCGCGCAGGATCGGAGCGGGGGAAGTCTCCTCGCTCGACGCCGCGCGGGCGATCGGGAGCGCCTGCTCCGCCTGCGCGCACAGCCCGGGGGTCTGGCTCGGGAGCCCCGTGATCGTGGTGCTCTCGAGCGTCGTGTGCACGAGCTCATCGCAGCCGTCGGCGTTGATATCGCCGATCGAGAGGTCCATCGCCGTGACCGTGGTGCGCGCCGCGAGCTCCTCGAACACGCCCGCGGGCCGCCGGCAGACGCCGTCGGCGCCGCAGCCGTAGCCGCCGGGGCACACGAACCCTTCGGCGCCCCCGCAGAGGTAGCGGCACTGGTGCGCGCTCCCGGGCGCGCCGCAGCCCTCCTGCCCGTCGCAGGCCTCGTCCGGCGCCTCGACGACGCGGTTTCCGCAGACGTCCTCCTCGAGCAGCGAGAGGTTCGCGCAGCCCGCCGCAGCGATCGCCAGGACGACCGACAACCCGTGAGATGCCTTCATGGTCAGGGTGCTCCGCGGAAACTGTCGAACGCCGGCTTCTCCAGATCGGTGTGGTGCTTGCGCGGGCGGCTCGCCCGGACGCCCGACGGCGCCGCGCTGGCCACCCCGGCGGCCGGCGCGGACGACGCCGGGACGACCGCGGCTGCTCCCGGAGCCGCCTGGGGATCGATGGACGCGGCGCCCGCTGTCAGCGGCGCGCTGGAAGGATCCGCGGCGCCGAGGGGTTGTACGGTGCCGGACGGCGCGCCGGTGGCCTCTGCGGCGCCGGGCGGCGCGCCCGTGGCCGCTGTCGGGGCGGAATCACGGGTCGATGCAGCGTCGCCGCCGGGGCGGAGCCACGCGATCACCCCGGCCACCACCCCGCCGAGGAGCAGCACCGCGAGCACCCCGGCGCGGCGGGCCCTGTTCCTCGATGCACGGGCGGGCTCAGCGAGCTGGGCGGACGCCACCGCCCGGTCGGGCTCGGCGAGGGGGGCGAGCGCCACCGTCCGGCCGATCTCGGCGGGCGTCACCGGGCCCGTCTGCATGGGCTGCGTGTGCCCCGCCGCGACGGCCCCGCTCCCGCCAGGGCTGCGCAGCGTGCCGGAGGAGCCACCGTCCCCGGAGGCGGCGCCCTGCGACGCGCCGCCCCCGGCGACGACGCTGCCCCCCTCCGGATCGATCGCGTCCACCGCGTCGGTCGCCGCCTCGGAGCTGACGTCCTGCGACCCGACGGACACGACGCGCGCGCTGCTCCGGGGACGCGACGCGCCCGCGCTGTCGAGCCCCCCGAGGCCGAGCTTGCGCACCTGCTCCGCGAACGCCTGGATCGCTGCCCCCGCCGAAGGCGGGCGATCCTCGGCGCGCTTCGCCAGCATCGACATGACCGGCGCGTCGAGCTCGGGCGGGAGGTCCGCGCAGACGCTCGACGCCCGCGGCGGCTCGTGGAGGAGGTGCATCATCATCACGTCCATCATCGATTCGCCCTGGAAGAGCAGCGATCCGGTGAGCACCTCGTGGGCGATCACGCCGAGGGCGTAGATGTCCGAGCGATGGTCGACGCCCTTGCCGCGGACCTGCTCGGGCGACATGTACGCGGGCGTTCCGACCGCGACCCCCGTGGCCGTCTTGTGGGCGAGCGCCTCGTCCGCGAGCTTCGCCACGCCGAAATCGAGCAGCTTGGGGAAGTAGCGGCCGCTCTTCTCGATCGCCACGAAGATGTTCTCGGGCTTCAGATCGCGGTGCGTGATCCCCGCCGCGTGGGCGGCGTCGAGCGCGTCCGCGATGCCCTCGAGGAGGGCGACGGCGCGGCCCGGCGTGAGGCGCCCCTCGCGCCGGATCAGCGCGCCGAGCGTGAGCCCGTCGAGCAGCTCCATGACGAAGTAGTGCCGCCCGTCGACGACGCCGAAGGAGAAGATGTCGATGATGTTGCGGTGCCGGATGCGGTTCACCGCGCGCGCCTCGCCGACGAAGCGCGAGACGACGGTCGGGTCGGACGCGAACCGCCGGTTCAGCACCTTGATCGCGACCCGCTTGCCGATGAGGGGGTGCTCCCCCGCATAGACGTCGCCGAACGTCCCCGCGCCGAGCCTCCGCTCCACGCGGTACTCGCCGAGCATCGTGCCCGGCGTGAGCTCCGCGTCCTCCTCGAAGAACGCCTCGTCCGGCAGCAGCGCGTCGCCGTGCTCCGGGCAGGTCGCCACATCCTCCGGATAAACCGAGCGACACGCGGGGCAGGTGGCCATCGACCGTCGTCCGAGTCTAGGCGCCGTCGCAAATGATGAACAGCGCGGAGAGCAGGACGAAGCGCGCGCGCTCGTGCCGGCCCGTGCTCGATCGCGCCGCCGGGCGAGCACAGCACCGCCGGGCGAGCGCAGCGCCGGGGTGAGCCCGCCGCGCGGGGCGCTCGATCCGGCCGCGGCTCACGCTAGCCTCCGGGCCGAGGCGCCCCTGCTCTCCTCTCAGCCATGTGCCCCTGTCTCCTGATCCTCGCGCGCCACGGCCGCACCGCCGGGAACCGCGCCGGCCTCGCGACGCCGATGAGCGGATGGACCGACACGCCGCTCGACGAGCGAGGGCGGGAGGAGGCCGAGACGCTGGGCCGCCGCCTCGCCGGAGGCCCGGCGTTCGACGCCGTGTACGCCAGCCCGCTGAGCCGCGCGCTCGAGACGGCGCGGATCGCGGCCGGCGCGTGGGGCCCGGTCCGCCCCCACGACGGCCTGCGCGAGATCTGCTGCGGCGACGTGGACGGCCACCCGATCGAGGAGGTCAAGTCGCGCCATGCCGCGCTCTGGGAGGCGCACCTGCGCCAGGCCGACGACGACTTCCGCTGGCCAGGCGGGGAGAGCTACCGCGAGCTCCGCGCGCGCTGCCTCGCGGCGATCCAGGCGATCGCCGCGGCGCACCCGGGGCAGCGCGTGCTCGTGGTCACGCACGCGGGCGTCATCGGCCAGATCCTCGGGGCGCTGCACGGAATCCCGGCCGCGTGCTGGGAGGCGTTCCGGTCGGGCAACGCCAGCCTCACGTCGCTCTCGTGGCAGGGCGACCGCGGCGTCCTCCTGCGCTTCGACGACCGCGAGCACATCAGCGCCAGCACGCGTCGGCCCGGCGGATGACCCGCAGCCAGTCCGCCGCGTTCCGGGCCGCGGCCGCGCGCGCGCTCTGCGTTGCGCCGGGCTCGCTCGCCCGGCTCACCACCGCGAGGTGGTACCCGAGCGCGCCCGCGAGCGCATTCGACGCGGCCGCGAACCAGTAGGCGTCGCGCAGCGGCCGGCTCAGCTCGCGGGCGAAGCCGCGCGCCGAGAGGTAGCCGGCGAGCAACGTATCGTGGCGGCGCCGCGCCTCCGGCTCCCAGGTGCCGAGGGCCTGAAGCCACGAGCTCAGGTCCTCGAGCGGCGATCCGATCCGCGCGCGCGCCCAGTCGAGCAGCACGGGCTCCACGACGCCGTCGCGCTGGCGGACGATGACGTTGCCCGGGTGCACGTCGCCGTGGATCACCGCGCGGCCGAGCGGCTGGAACGCGAGGAGCTGCCGGCGCATTGCGGGCAGCGCCGCCACGACCCGCCGCAGGGCGGGCAGCGCTCGGGCGAGCTCCGGGACCTCGCCGCGGGGCAGGCGCTCGGCCAGCGAGAGTGTATCCCGCGCCACGGCCAGGTTCTCGGCCTCGTAGTCCCACGCCGGCAGGGAGGCGCCCGTGGCCGCCTCCTCGTGGAGGCGCGCCAGCCGCTCGATCACCCGGGCCGTGTGCCCGCTGTCGGCCCAGGGCCAGGCGTGCGCTGGCTCGATCCGCTCGAGGTAGAGCAGCCAGCGTCCGCGCCCGAGCCGTTCCGCGCCGAGCAGCTCGGGCGAGAAGCGCCGCCCGACGGACCTGGAGAGCCGCCGATAGACGGCCGCCTCCCGCGCGGCCCTGCCGTGCACGAGCTTGGCCACGAGCGCGATCCGGCGCGCCCCCGAGCTGCCGTCCCCGCGCAGCCGCGCGGTGACCAGCGCGACCTCCGAGCAGAGCCCGCCGGGGAGCGGGCGTATCTCGATGGCCGAGTCGCAGACAGCATCGCCGTGGCGCGCGACGAGAAAGGCCGTCACCGCGGCGCGATCCAGCGTATCTCGCGTCATCCACCACCTCCCGGCCCCACGATGCGCCGAGGCCAGCTCACGATCCACCCTGCACCTCGAATCCGGTCCATGCACCTGGCCATGCCGGAGCAGCGGCACGCGACCGCGCCGACGCAACGGCCCGGAGCAGCAGCACGCGATCGCGCCGGCGCAGCGCACCGGCCCGGGAGCCGGTTCTCACTGGCTTCGCTTGCCCGGATGAGTATTCTCTCGTGCGGGTGTCGCGGCGGCGGAGCGCCGCGACAGGTCATCATGGGACGGTCGGGCCGCCTTCCCCCCTCGCGCGACGTCGCTCGCGCCTCGGTGGTCCGTTGAGCCGATCCCCCTCTCATGAGCTTGCCCCCGGAACCTGGGCCCCCGCGCGCCGCATCGCCGAGCGTGTCCTCGGCCCGATCGAGCGCTTCTTGCATGTCGAGGCCGCCAGCGGGATCGTCCTGCTGATAGCGTCCGCCGTCGCCCTCGCGTGGGCGAACTCGCCGTGGGGCGACGCCTACGAGCACCTCTGGCACGTCCCGATCACGTTCGCCGCCGGCTCGCTGGCGTTCACACAGCCCCTCCACTTCTGGATCAACGAAGGGCTGATGACGATCTTCTTCTTCGTCGTCGGCCTGGAGATCCGGCGGGAGATCCACGAGGGGGAGCTCTCGGATCTCAAGCGCGCGGCGCTGCCGGTCGCCGCGGCGGTGGGCGGCATGATCGCGCCCGCGCTCCTCTACCTCTCGTTCAACGCTTCGCCGGTCTCGCGGCACGGCTGGGGCGTCCCCATGGCGACCGACATCGCGTTCGCGGTGGGCGTCCTGGCGTTGCTCGGCAAGCGCGTGCCCCCTGCCCTGCGCGTGCTCCTGCTCGCGCTCGCGATCATCGACGACATCGGCGCCATCATCGTCATCGCGCTGTTCTACTCCTCCGGCCTCGCGTGGAGCGGCCTGCTCGTCGCGGCCGGCGGGGTGCTCGCGGTGCTGCTGCTCCAGCGCTTCGGCGTCCGCGCGCCCGCCGCCTACGTGGCCCCCGGCGCCGTCCTCTGGTGGGGCATGCTCCGCGCCGGCGTCCACCCCACGATCGCCGGCGTCGTCATCGGGCTGCTGACACCGGTGCGCTCCTGGTTCGGCAGCCACGGGTTCGTCGCTGAGGCGCGCGACGCGGTGGACAGGGTCGCCGCGCTCACCAAGCGCGACGGCCACCGCGCGGACGAGCTGCTCAAGCCCCTCGGGCGGATCCGGCAGGCCCAGCGCGAGGCGCTGCCGCCCGTGGTCCGGCTCCAGGCGGCGCTCCACCCGTGGGTCGCGTACGGCATCATGCCGCTGTTCGCCTTCGCCAACGCCGGCGTCCGCATCGATGGTTCCTCGCTCGGCCACGCGGCCTCGGGGGCGATCCTGCTCGGGGTCACGGTCGGCCTGGTCGTCGGCAAGCCGCTCGGCGTCTTCCTCGCGAGCTTCGCGACGGTCCGGCTCGGCGTCTGCGCCTTGCCGCGCGGCGTCGGCTGGCGCGGGATCGCGGTCGTGGGCTGCGTCGCCGGCATCGGCTTCACGATGGCGATCTTCATCGCAGGCCTCGCGTTCGGCGACGCCGCGATGCTCGCCGCGGCCAAGCTCGGCGTCCTGCTCGCCTCGACCGTGGCCGCCGCGGTGGGCCTCCTCGTCGCCAGGCTCGCGCTGCCGGGGACCCCGGCGCCCGGCGCGGCGCTGACGCTCGAGGAGGCCGAGACGTCGACGGAGCGGTAGCCGCGCGAGCGACCGCCCGCGCGGCGTGCCTCAGCGGATGCGGGAGCCCGCGTCGGCGTCCGCCGGAGCGCCGGCATCCGCAGCCGCGCCGGCGTCGGCCGGCGCCTCAACGGATGCTGGCGCGCACGGCGAGGTCGAGACGAGCGCCCGCCACCGGGCGCCCTGACGGACCTGCACCCGATCCGAGCGGAGGGCCGGCAGTGACCGGAGCGCCGCGAGGACCGTGTCGAGCTCCTCGCTCAGCTTCTCCCCGGGGTTCGTCGGCACCTCGACGCACCCGTGGAGCGCTTCCACGTCGTCCACCCAGGCGAGCGCTGGCCCGGCTGCCTGGAGCCAGGACCATCCGCCCGGCGGCTCGGCGACGATCGGCTCGGGCGAGATAGCGCGGTCCTGTACCGCGATCTCCGCGCCGAGCTCGCGCGAGAGCGCGCGCCCGAGCAGGTCGCCCGCCGGGGCGCCGAGCTCGGGACCGACGTGCACCACCTCCACGACGGCCGGCTCGTTCTCCGGGAACCGGAGTCGCCACCCGACGAGCGGCCCCGCCGCGTGCGGCCATGCGGAAGTGAGCGACGCCGCGAGCTCCTGGCGGACGAGCACGAGATCGGGCTCCTTGGGCACGACGTCGATGGGCGTCGAGGTCGCCCTGACCGACGCCGCCACCTCCTCCAGCGCGCTCGCGTCGAGGACGGCGATCACGTCGACCTTCGGGGTGATGCCCGCGACCACGGCGATCTGGTCGCGCAGGTCGTGCTCGATCCGCTCCGCCTCGTCGGCTCGGCCGAGCATGACGAGGCGCACGACGACGCTGCCGTGATCGACCGAGACGTTCGACCGCACGGCGCTCTGCGGCAGCGCGTCCAACATGCGCACGATCGCCGTGCGGACGCGCACCTGCCACGACACGCGCGCGAGCGCCTCGCGGAGCGGAAAATACACGGCCCCGAGGAGCGCGAGCGGCATGAGCACGCGGAAGATCCACCCGTGGCGGAGCTCGAAGAAGACCTGCAGCGCGCGCGCCACGCGGCGGATCGCGCCCGGCTTCTGCTTCGCGAGCTCCGCGTGCTCGAGCTCCGCGGTGCTGACGGCGCTGTAGCCGAGGAGCAGGAAGGAGAGGATGGCGAACAGGAGGATCGCGCAGAGGTTCGCCGTGAAGAGCAGCGCGGCGCCGCTCGCGACGCTCTTCATCCGCGTGCCGATCCCGTAGCCGATCACGCAGAGCGGGGGTACGAGCGCGATGCCGATCGCCGTGCCCGCGGCCGTCGAGGTCGTGTCCGAGCCGGGCCGCGCGGTGGTGTAGGCGGCCGCGATCGCGCAGAAGATCGCGATGAGCAGATCGAGCGCCGTCGGCGACGTGCGCGCGGCGATCTCCGAGGTCACCTCGTAGAACGGCAGCATCAGCGTGAGGACCGTGGCGCTCGTCACGACCATGACGACGCTGAAGACGACGCGCGAGAAGGAGCGCAGCGCCAGGAACGGTGAGCCGATCGCGAGGCCCATCCCGAGCTCGACGATCGGGCCCATGAGCGGCGAGATCAGCATCGCGCCGATGACGACCGCCCCGCTGCCGAGGACGAGGCCGAGCGAGGCGATGCCCATGGCGAGGAAGAGCTGGAGCCAGTAACCCGCCGCCCCCTTGGCGCTCCGCTCCAGCATGCTCTGGACGATGGCCACGCGGGCCTCGGGCTCGACGCCGAGCGCGGCGGCGATGCGGTCCTGCAAGGCCGCCCCCGCGGGCCGCCCGGGCGGGCTTTCTTCGGGCGGTTCACGGCCGGGACTTTGATCCATGGCGCGCCTTATAACGCGCCTCTCCACCGCGCTCGCCCCGGGAAACGCGGGCCGCTCGTGGACAGCGCCGCGCCGCGAGCGGCGGCGGCTTCGGGCCAGGAAGAAAGGCATGGATCGGGGCGTGGAACGCGCGTGGAGCCCGGCGCTGGTCAGGCGTGGAGCTCGGCGTCGCGCCCCGCGCGGCCGGCGTCGAGCCCCGCGGGACCGGCGTGAATCGAGCGCAGGAGGCGCCGCACTGCGCCGGCGTCGGGCAGCCGGTAGGCGGCGCGGCTGCTCTCGTTGCCGACGTGGATGGTGTATGCGGACGGCGGCAGCGCCGCGAAGATGTCTTCGTCCGTGCGGTCGTCGCCGATCGCGATCACCGCCGCCCTCGCCGGGAGGTCGTCCAGGATGAGCGGCACCACCCTGCCCTTGTGGACGCCGCGCGGCCGGACCTCGACCACCTTGGCGCCGGCGAGGAGCTCCAGGGTATCCATGGGGAGGCGCTCCTCGAGGCACGCGCGCAGCTCCCGCACGTGCTGGCTCGCCAGCTCGGGCTCGGCCGTGCGGTAGTGCCACGCCAGGGTCACCGTCTTGTCCTCGATGAAGCTGCCCGGGGTGCGCCGGGTGAAGCCCTCGAGGATCGCCCGCGCCTCGCCCTTCCAGGCGGCGGCGTCCGGCCCGAGCGCGACCCAGTCGTCGCTCGCCTTGGGCCGCGACCAGAAACCGTGCTCGGCGTGGAGGTGGAGCGGCAGCGCGCCGAGCCAACGCTCGATGTCGGCGCGCTGGCGGCCGCTCACGACGTGCACGCGGTCGCGCTGGGACAGCGCCCTCAGCAGCGCGAGCAGCTCCTCGTCCGGCGCGGCGAGGTCGGGCACCGGCGCAAAGGGGACCAGCGTGCCGTCGTAGTCGAGGATCCACACGCGCTGCGGCGCGAGGCGCACGCGCTCGACGACGCTCTCGGGCATCCCTCGGCGCGACGGCGCGGCGGCCCCCGCGGGCTCCGGCGCCGCGGCGCGGTCGAGCTCGTCGAGGAACGCCTGCGCCCAGGCGTGGACGTCGTGCGTCGCCACGCGGCGGCGCAGCGCCGCCATCCGGCGCTGCTGCTCGGCGGGCCGCATGGCGATCGCCTGCTTCATGGCACCGGCGACCGAGCCGATGTCGTACGGGTTGACGGAGATCGCCTCCGTGAGCTCGGAGGACGCGCCCGCGAACTCGCTCAGGATCAGGGCGCCGTCGTCGTCGACCCGCGCGGCGACGTACTCCTTCGCGACGAGGTTCATGCCGTCGCGCAGCGGGGTCACGAGCATCACGTCGGCGGCCAGGTAGAGGGCGACCACCTGCTCGAACGGCAGCGAGCGGTGCATGTAATGGATCGGCGTCGCGTACGTCGTGCCGTACTGCCCGTTGATGCGGCCGACCATCTCGTGCACGAGCCGCCGGAAGTCGGCGTACGCGCCAGCCATCTCCCGCGTGGGCACCGCCAGCTGGAGGAAGCGGACCTGATCGCGCAGCTCCGGCTCACGCTCGAGGAACCGCTGGATCGCGAGCAGCCGGCGCGGGATCCCCTTCGTGTAATCGAGCCGGTCGATCCCGAGCACGATCTTGCGGCCGCGCGCCTCGGCGCGGATGCGCGCCGCCTCCTCCCGCACGCCGGGGTGGCCCGCGAGGCGCTCGATCTCGGCGGCGTCGATGCTGATGGGGTGGACCCCCAGCGCGACCCTGCGCCCGTCGTGCTCGATCGCCGCCTCGCCCGGCTCGACGCCGAGCACGTGCGCCGCCGACGCCGCGAAGTTCCTGCGGTAGGCGGCCGTGTGGAAGCCGATCAGGTCCGCGCCGAGCAGGCCCCGGACGATCTGCTCCCGCCACGGGAGAATGCGGAAGACCTCGGCGGACGGGAACGGGACGTGGAGGAAGAAGCCGATCCGGGCCTCGGGGAGGCGCCGCCGCAGGAGCGCCGGGAGGAGCAGGAGCTGGTAGTCGTGCACCCAGATCGCGTCGCCCGGCGTGTACTGCGCGGCGACGACGTCGGCGAAGTGCTCGTTGACGCGCTGGTAGGCCTCCCAGTCGAGCTCGGCGTCGAGGTTCACCTTGTCGAGCAGGTAGTGGAGCAAGGGCCAGAGGACGCCGTTCGAGAAGCCGTCGTAGAAGCGGTGCTGCTCCGCGGCGCCGAGGTGCACGGGCACGGCGCGCATCCCGGCGAGCGCCAGGTCGGCATCCCTTCGCTGCTCCGGGGAGAGGCTCGCGACGCTGCCCGGCCAGCCTATCCAGACCGCACAGTGCCGCTCGTGGGGGCCGCGCATGGCGGCGGCGAGGCCGCCCGAGGAGCGGGTGAGGCAGAGCGCGCCGCGGTCGACGCGCACGCTGATCGGGAGACGGTTGGAGACAATGAGCAGTCGAGCCATGGAACTCCCCTCCTCGGCGGCCTCGTCGCCCCTCGCCGGGCGCGACGTGCGGCACTTCCCTCATCCGCCGGGCACGAGGCGCGCCGGCGCAGGGACGAGCCGCGCGCCGCGAGGCGCGGTGCCGCGAGCCGTCGGAAACGAACAGGGCGCGACGCCCAACCGGGATCGCGCAGGCGAGCGGCTGAACGAATACTTTGAACTCAAAACATATTGCGCGGCGTCGCGCAAGCTGATCCGGCACGCCGGAGGGCGTTGCGCGTCGATCGCGCCGCGTCGAGCGCCGATGGAGGGCTGAGCGCGTGAGCCGGACCGGCACGCAGGTGATGCGGTCGTCGCGCGGCGTCGAGGCTGTAGGGCTCGCGCCCGTCGCACGCAGGCGCGCGCTCCCCCAGCGCGGAGGAGCGGCCAGCTCTCGGCGCCCAGGTGGCGTGGGCGCTCGACGCACGCGCGCGCGAGCGGGGCGCTACGCGCGCACCTCTCGCTGAGAGATCGAGCTCAGCAGCGCTGACGCCCCTGCCTCGCCGTCCCTGTCGGCGATGTCCGACAGGCTGATGACGCCGACGGGATGCTTCTGGCCGTCGACACAGACGATCCTCGACTTCTTGTGGTCGCTCATCAGGCGCGCGGCAACGCTCAGATCCTCATCCGGCCCGCAGCAGACGACGTCTCGGGTCATCACGTCTTCTGCCCGTGTCGACGACGCGCGACGGTGCTCCGCGAGCACCCGGATCGCGAGATCTCGATCGGTGAGGGTCCCGATGACGGACCCGTCGTCGCCGCAGATCGGAACGAAACCGATGTTCCGCGCCTGCATCAGCTCGGCGACGTTCTCGACGGGCTCGCTCGCCTTACAGCACACAACGTCGGTCTTCATGAGCTCGGAGCAGTTCATGGACTCTCCTCCTGGCATCGCATTCCAGAATCGTGTTCGAGACGCCCATCGTCCCGCCTCGGAGGTCAGCAAACGGCGGGCCATCACGCCCGCCGACGAGGCGCGACGCCCCGCGGCAGCCTCCGCTCACCGGCGAGCGCGCGGCCGACCACGCTCCGCCGAAATTATTTTGATCTCAAATGATGAGCAGGCTAGAAATTCTGTCATGAGCCTGTCCTTCTCCGGGCCGAAGGGGTGGATCGAGCAGCGCTGGATCGTGTATGCGCTGATGCGCGACAGCATCCAGCACCACCTCGAGGACGGGCGGCCAAGCGCGGAGTTCGCGACGATCCACGGCGCTGCCAGGGCGCTCGGCGGGCAGCGGGTGGTGCTCCCTGCGCGAAAGCTCCACGACGAGCTCAGCCGCGCGCGGGCCGAGCTCGCGGGCCGCCCGATCGACGACCTGGCGATCAGCGGCCAGACCCGCGCGGTCCTCAGCCTGCGCTGGCCGCCGCCGGGGGAGCTCCAGACGATGCTCGTCACGGACTGGGGGGACTCGGTGCCGCTGCTCGGCGCGTCATGCGGCGACAGCCTCGACGACGTCTTCGGCCACCTGCTCGACGGCCTCATGCGCATCACGGAGGGAGCATCCGAGTCGGATCACGTCGAGATCATGGACCTGTAAGCGCGGTCTCACCGGAGATCACTCCTTCGACAGATAAGCGATCATGAAGCACATCTCCTGATTCGTCCCTTCGCCCCAGGACACATCCTGCGGTGGAAGAGAGAGCTGCCCCTCGCTCTCCGCCGTGTTGTCCCATGTACACTCGGTGACGAAGCGATCTCCGGCCCCCCAGCGCAGCGGCTCATCGAACATGTAGAGCGCCTGGTGGTGGAACTCGAACTCGCCGCGGGCGGCGCACTCGCTCGCCCCGCCGTCGCGCTCGATCCAGGCCCGGTAGGAGCGGCCGAGCACGTGCATGTGCGGCATGACGCCGTACACGAGCAGCGGCGGGCCCTCGTTCGGCGCGGAGCTCCGCTCGGTGTGCGCCTCGGCGCCCGCGGGGATCGTGAAGGGCACCGGGCCGAACACATCCATGTAGACCTCGGCGCGCGGCGGCTCGCGCGAGAGCTTCATGCGATAGCCCGACCGATCGCGCCGATCGCGCGCGCCCGCGCCCCTGCGCCCGAAATAGTGCATCTGCAGCACGATCTGCTCGCCGGGCTCGACGCGGACCCCGGCGCCGTCCGGCAGCCGCGTCACCCCGACGCCGGGCGCCCAGCTGTGGAGGAGCTGCCAGTCGAGCTCGATGACCGGATTGCGGCACGGAAATGCGCGCGTCCCCGGCGCGACGCCGTATCCGACGCCCGCGTCGCCGCCGAGATCGCGGTACACGGCCATGTGGTGCACGACGGCCGGATTGCCCACCACCGCCTCGAACGCCGTGACCCAGGCCGGCTCGGAGAAGGGGTTGTCGACGATCGTGCAGAAGTACTCGTTGCCATCGGCGTCCAGGGAGACCTCGTGCTCCTCGGGCATCTCGAGCGCGGCGTCGGGATCCTCGATGGTGTCCGCCGCGCCCCGCGGCGGCGGCGACTCGACCGGATCGCCGAGAGGAGCGCCGTCGCGCGCCCACGCATCGAAGAGGAGGCGCTCCTCGTGGCTGAGGCTCATCCTCTCCGCGCCTTCGTAGCTGCGGCAGCTCGGGTCCAGCACCGGCGGCGGCATGTCCCCCTCGCTCACCCGCAGGGACATGAGGCTGGCCAGCCGCTGCGCCGTCGCCGCGTCCGTCAGCGCCACCCCGCCGACGCCCGCGCCGTCGTGGCAAGAGGCGCACGAGCGCTCCACGAGGGGCTGGATGTCTCGATACCACGTCACCTCAGGCTCCGGCGACGTGGGCGCCTCTCCGTCGTCCCCACACCCGATGATCCCCACCGTCCCGAGCACGAGCACCACCGCGCTCCGTGCCCTGCGCACAGCTCCGCCCCTCGTCATCACACACCTCCTGTCGTCTCGGCCGGATCAGGCGCCGCATCTCCGCGGCAACCTCCATAAATCGATCGTTTGAAACAGTTGTTTAACATGCAATCGGCGGCATGTCAAGGACGGGCTCGACGACGGGGCGGTCGTCGAGCGGCGCTGTGGTGGTAAGGGAGGCGCATGTCGGCGGGCGCGCGGATCACCGCGCACACACAGGACGAGGGGCCGAGCCGCGCGCGCTCGGCTAGGATGGCCCGCATGCGCAAACTCCGCTCTCTCCTGACGTTCGTGACAATCCTCGTCCTGGGATCCTTGCAAGGCGCCGGCTGCTCCAGCGAGTCGCCCGGCCCCGAGGGCGGCTCCGAGGGCGGCTCCGAGGGCGGCCCCGAGGGGCAGCGCTGCGAGCCGTCAGGCGGCGGACCGCACTGGCTCCTCGAGGGCGAGACCGTGAAGTTCCCCGTGACGTGCGCGACCGGCCTCGCGCTCCCCGACGGCGCGATCGAGGTCAGCCCGCTCCCCGACGGCGCCGTCTACGACCCGGTCGCGCGCGAGGTGACGTTCTCTCCGGGGCTCGATCAGGCCGCGGTCTACGAGATCGAGATCCGCGTCGCGCAGACGTCCGAGGTCGGGCACGTCAAGGTCGGCGTCGCCGACAACTGGGCCGATCCGTCGAACGTCCCTGTCGTCGACCCGGCACGTTATCCCGAGGAGTACGGCCTGCCGGTGCTCTTCCTCTCGCCGACCCCCGAAGCGAAGGAGTACGCGCCGGCCACAGTCGTCTACCGCGGCCACACGTACAACGCCGAGGCGGAGCTCCGCGGCGAGAGCTCGCTCTCGTATCCGAAGAACAGCTTCACCCTCAAGTTCCCCAAGGAAGACAAGTTCAACGAGCCCGACGAGGCCGGCGGGTTCACCGACCGCCGCAAGGTCGTGCTCGTCAGCACGTTCGACGACAACTCCTATGTCCGGCAGCGCCTTGCTTACGATCTATGGAACCGCCTCGATCCGGAGCACATCCAGATCAAGACCTACAGCGCGGTGGTGTACCTCGAGGGGCAATACGTGGGGCTCTACACCGTCGTTGATCACGTCGACGGCTACCTGATGGAGGACCACGGGTATTCGCAGGACGGCAACCTCTACAAGGCGATCAACCACAACGCGAACTTCGCGCTGACCCGCCGGAACGGCGAGCCCAAGGAGACGCCGCACGACGGCTTCGAGAAGAAGGAGGGGACGCCTCTGGAAGGCGAGCCCGAGGCGTTCGCGGACCTGGAGGACCTCGTGCGGTTCGTGGACACGTCCGACCAGGCCACGTTCGCCGCCGAGATCGGGTCGCGGATCGATCTGCGTGATTACGGGGACTGGTGGATCTTCGTCACGTTCCTCCTGGCCGACGACTCGGCCGGAAAGAACAGCTACCACTACCACGATCCGGCCGCCGGCGGCGTGTTCCGCTATGCGCCGTGGGACTTCAACGCGAGCTTCGGCCAGGACTGGCAGACCCTCCGCGAGCCGGCGTCGGACACCTCCGAGTACCTCAACGTGAACCACCTCTTCAAGCGCCTTCTGGAGGAGCCCTCGATCGGCGATCCGCTGCGCGCCCGCTACGACGAGGTCCTGCACGGCGCGCTCGACGACGCCGAGATCCAGGCGATCGTGGACGGCTACGTCGCGCGCATCGACGCGAGCGCGCGCCGGGACGAGGCGAAGTGGGGCGAGGCGTACCGGAGCTACGGCGACTGGAGCGGACGCGACGACTTCACGACGTACGAAGAGGAGATCGCCTACCTGAAGGCGTGGATCTCGGAGCGGTGGCAGCACCAGGACGCGCTCTACTGAGCGCTGGCGGCGCCCCGCAGCCCGCCGACACGCCGCCGCCCGAGCCGCCGCCCTCCGATGGAGACGTGGGCGGCGACTCGACCGGATCGCCGAGACGAGCGCCGTCGCGCGCCCACGCATCGAAGAGGAGGCGCTCCTCGTGGCTGAGGCTCATCCTCTCCGCGCCTTCGTAGCTGCGGCAGCTCGGGTCCAGCACCGGCGGCGGCATGTCCCCCTCGCTCACCCGCAGGGACATGAGGCTGGCCGGCCGCTGCGCCGTCGCCGCGTCCGTCAGCGCCACCCCGCCGACGCCCGCGCCGTCGTGGCAAGAGGCGCACGAGCGCTCCACGAGGGGCTGGATGTCTCGATATCACGTCACCTCAGGCTCCGGCGACGTGGACGCCTTTCCGTCGTCCCCACCGTCCCGAGCATGAGCACCTCCGCGCTCCGTGCCGCCCTGCGCACAGCTTCGCCTCTCGTCATCACACACCACCTGTCGTCTCGGCCGATCAGGAGCCGCGTCTCCGCGGAAACTCCATAAATCGTCAGCTTCAGACAATTGTTCAATAGGCAATCGGCGGCATGTCAAGGACGGGGCTCGACGACGGTGACGGTCGTAGAACGGCGCTGAGGTGTAAGGGAGACGCATGTCGGCGAGCGAATCACCGCGCACACCCAGAACGAGGGGCCAAGCCGTGAACGCTCAGCTAGGTTTACCCATATGCGCAAACTCCACCCTTTCCTGACGTTCGCGACGATCTTGTTCATGGGATCTTTTCAAGGCGCCGACTGCTCCGGCGGTTCGCCTGGCCCCGGCGAGTCGCCCGGCCCAGGGGGCGGCCCCGGCGAGTCGCCCGGCCCAGGGGGCGGCCCCGGCGAGTCGCCCGGCCCAGGGGGCGGCCCCGGCGAGTCGCCCGGCCCAGGGGGCGGCCCCGGCGAGTCACCCGGCCCAGGGGGCGGCCCCGGCGAGTCGCCCGTCCCAGGGGGCGGCCCCGGCGAGTCGCCCGGCCCAGGGGGCGGCCCCGGCGAGTCGCCCGGCCCAGGGGGGCAGCGCTGCGAGCCGTCAGGCGGCGGACCGCACTGGCTCCTCGAGGGCGAGACCGTGAAGTTCCCCGTGACGTGCGCGACCGGACTCGCGCTCCCCGACGACGCATTCGAGGTCGGTCCGCTCCCCGACGGCGCCGTTTACGACCCGGTCGCGCGCGAGGTGACGTTCTCGCCCGGGCTCGATCAGGCCGCGGTCTACGAGATCGAGATCCGCGTCGCGCAGACGTCCGAAGTCGGGCACGTCAAGGTCGGCGTCGCCGACAACTGGGCCGATCCGTCGAACGTCCCTGTCGTCGACCCGGCACGCTATCCCGAGGAGTACGGCCTGCCGGTGCTCTTCCTCTCGCCGGCCCCCAAAACGAAGGAGTACGCGCCGGCCACAGTCGTCTACCGCGGCCACACGTACAACGCCGAGGCGGAGCTCCGCGGCGAGAGCTCGCTCTCGTATCCGAAGAACAGCTTCACCCTCAAGTTCCCCAAGGAAGACAAGTTCAACGAGCCCGACGAGGCCGGCGGGTTCACCGACCGCCGCAAGGTCGTGCTCGTCAGCACGTTCGACGACAACTCCTATGTCCGGCAGCGCCTTGCTTACGACCTATGGAACCGCCTCGATCCGGAGCACATCCAGATCAAGACCTACAGCGCGGTGGTGTACCTCGAGGGGCAATACGTGGGGCTCTACACCGTCTCCGACCACGTCGACGGCCGCCTGATGGAGAACCACGGGTATTCGCAGGACGGCAACCTCTACAAGGCGGTCAACCACAACGCGAACTTCGCGCTGACCGTGTACGGTCATCCCAAGGCGACGCCACACGACGGCTTCGAGAAGAAGGAGGGGACGCCTCTGGAAGGCGAGCCCGAGGCGTTCGCGGACCTGGAGGACCTCGTGCGGTTCGTGGACACGTCCGACCAGGCCACGTTCGCCGCCGAGATCGGGTCGCGGATCGATCTGCGTGATTACGGGGACTGGTGGATCTTCGTCACGTTCCTCCTGGCCGACGACTCGGCCGGAAAGAACAGCTACCACTACCACGATCCGGCCGCCGGCGGCGTGTTCCGCTATGCGCCGTGGGACTTCAACGCGAGCTTCGGCCAGGACTGGCTGAGCTTCCGCGAGCCGGCGTCGAAGTTCTCCGAGTACCTCGACGAGAACCACCTCTTCAAGCGCCTCCTGGGGGAGCCCTCGATCGGCGATCCGCTGCGCGCCCGCTACGACGAGGTCCTGCACGGCGCGCTCGACGACGCCGAGATCCAGGCGATCGTGGATGGCTACGTCGCGCGCATCGACGCGAGCGCGCGCCGGGACGAGGCGAAGTGGGGCGAGGCGTACCGGAGCTACCGGGGCTGGAGCGGACGCGACGACTTCACGACGTACGAAGGGGAGATCGCTTACGTGAAGGCGTGGCTCTCGGAGCGGTGGCGGCACCAGGACGCACTCTACTGAGCGCTGGCGGCGCCCCGCGGGCCGGACCGCGAAACGAGGGTGGCTGAGCCGCGAACCACGGTACCCGGAGCGCGCCCGGCGACCACGGAGGGCGCTCTCCCGGGCGCCCCGTGGAGCCGATGCACGCACCTGAAGCACACTCCCGTCCCGGATGCATATTTATCTCCTCGTCCGCATCGTGCGAGAGTGCGCGCGCATGCCTTCCACAGGGTCCTCTGCGATGCGCCTCGCCGTTTCGGAAGCGCTGCTGCTCGCGGTCGCGATGACCGCCAGCGCAGCGCGCGCGCAGCCCGCCGACGCGCCGCCGCCCGAGCCGCCGCCCTCCGATGGAGACGTGGGCGGCGCCTCGGTTCCTCGCGGCGGAGCGGGCGCGGTCGTCGTCCCACAGCCGGGCACGGCCCAGCCGGCGGCGCCCGCCGCCATCACCCCGCCGAAGCTGGTCACGTACGCTCCGCCGGCGTATCCGGTCGAAGCCCAGCGCGCCGGCGTCGAGGGGAGCGTCATCCTCAAGCTTGACATCGACAAGACCGGGCGCGTCACAAAGGCCGAGGTCGCGACGCCGGGAGGGCACGGCTTCGATGAGGCCGCGCTCGCCGCCGCGCCCGGCCTCGTGTTCGAGCCGGCGCGGCGGCCGGACGGCACGCCGGCGCCAGCGCGCATCCTCTACCGGTACGCGTTCACGCTCACCCCCAAGCCCGCCGACACGGCGGCGCCAGCCCCGCCTGCCGACGTGGAGACGGTCGTCGGGACCATCCTCTCCGCGGGCACCGGCGAGCGGCTCCCGGACATCTCGGTCAGCCTCGTGCGGCCCGACGGCGGCCGAGAGGACGTGAAGACCGACCAGAACGGCAAGTTCCGCTTCAAGAACCTCCCTCCCGGCAAGTACCGCGTCGAGGTCGCCGCCGCGGGGTTCGAGCCGTTCACGGCCGAGGAGGACATCGCGGAGGGCGAGGCGATCGAGGTGCGCTACCGCATCTCGCTCGCGGCGCCCAAGGACGGCCAGGCGCCGCAGGGCATCGAGGTGACGGTGCAGGGCGAGCGCCCGCCGCGCGAGGTGACCCGGAGGACGCTCGAGCGCCGCGAGATCGACCGCATCCCGGGGACCGGCGGCGACGCGCTGCGCTCGCTGCAGAGCCTGCCCGGCGTCGCGCGCAGCGGGTTCGGGCTGCTGATCGTGCGCGGGTCCGCGCCGCAGGACACCCTCACGTTCATCGATCGCACCCCGGTGCCGATCATCTACCACTTCGGCGGCCTCTCCTCGGTCGTGCCGACCGAGATGCTCGAGAAGATCGACTTCTACCCGGGCAATTTCAGCGCCGTGTACGGCCGCGCCATGGGCGGCATCGTCGACGTCGGGCTCCGCTCGCCGAAGCAGGACGGCAAGTACCACGGCGTGGTCCAGCTCGATCTCATCGACGGGCGCCTGCTCCTCGAGGGGCCCGTCCCGTACCTCAAGGACTGGAAGTTCATCGCGGCGGGCCGGCGGAGCTGGGTCGACGCGTGGCTCGGGCCCGTGCTCAAGGAGGCGGGCTCCAGCGTGACGCAGGCGCCCGTCTACTACGACTACCAGTTCGTCCTCGAGGGCCGCCCTTCCGCCAGCGAGCGCGTGCGCGCGAGCTTCTACGGATCGGACGACGCCTTCAAGATCACCCTGGACAAGCCGCCGGAGGACGAGCCGGCGCTGACGGGCGATTTCGGGCTGCACACCGCCTTCCAGCGCTTCCAGGTCAGCTACGAGAACCGCCTGGGGAACCGGGACAGGATCCTCTGGTCGCTGGCCCTCGGCAGGGACGTCTTCGACTTCGGGGTCGCTCCCCTCTCCTTCAATATCTCCACGACCTCGCTCGACCTGCGGCTGGAGCTCTCGCACCGGTTCGCCAGGTTCCTCACGATGAACGTCGGGACGGACCTCTCGGGCGGCATCGCGACGGTCAACCTCCACGCGCCGACGAGGCAGCCCGCGGGCCACCCGTCGAACCAGCCGTTCTCGACCCTCCCCGCGCAGGACCAGTCGTTCGACGGCGCGTACTCCCGGCCGGCCGCCTACGCCGAGCTCGAGGTGGTCCCCTCGGCGCGCGCGCGGATCGTCCCCGGGGTGCGGGTCGACTACGCGCTCGACACGCAGACGCTCGACGTGAGCCCGAGGATCAACGCGCGCTACGACATCCGGAGCGGCTTCCCGCGGACGACGGCCAAGGGCGGCGTGGGCCTCTACTACCAGGCGCCCCAGTTCCAGGAGAGCATCGAGCCGTTTGGCACGCCGGAACTCAAGTCGAACCGATCCATCCACTACGGCCTCGGGGTGGAGCAGGAGATCACGCCGCAGATCGACGTGACGGTGGACGGGTTCTACAAGCAGCTCGATCGGCAGGTCGTCTTCTCGGCCGAGAAGGACGGATATGCCAACGACGGCACCGGGTACGCGGTGGGCGGCGAGGTGCTCTTGAAGTACAAGCCAGACGATCGCTTCTTCGGCTGGGCGGCCTACACCCTCTCACGGTCGGTGCGCACGGACGGCCCCGGCGAGGAGGAGCACCCCACGCCATGGGACCAGACGCACGTGCTCACCGTGCTCGGGAACCTGCAGCTCGGCCGGGGCTGGGAGGTCGGCGCGCGCTTCCGCCTCGTGTCGGGCAACCTGCAGACACCCTATGTCTGCGATCCGGAGCAGAAGGGGTGTGATCCGAACCGGGTGAACGCGATCTACCATGCTTCCTCGGGCAAGTACTCGCCCTTCCCGCTCGGGGGCGACTACAGCGAGAGGATGCCGCTGTTCCATCAGCTCGACGTCCGCGTCGACAAGACGTGGCGATTCAAGGCGTGGCAGCTCGGGCTCTACCTGGACGTGCAGAACGTCTACAACTACCAGGCCGCGGAGGGCATCAGCTACAACTTCAACTACACGAAGCGGGAGTACGTGACGGGGCTCCCCTTCCTGCCCACGCTGGGGCTGCGAGGAGACTTCTGATGAAACGGACCCGACTGCCCGCTCGTCGCGCGCTGCTCGCGGCGATCTCGATCCTGGCCCTCGGCATCCCCTGCTGCGCGGGGAGCGACCTGGCTCCGTCGTCCGAGGTGGAGGGGCTCCGCATCCTGGCCGTGACGGCGGACACGCCGTACGCGGCACCGGGCGCTCCCGTGACGTTCCAGATGACGTACGCCGACGCCCTGGGCGACGCCGACGGCGCGCCGCGAGAGGTCGAGGTCACGTGGGTCGGAGGCTGCCTGAACCCGCCTGTCGGGGTGGACGAGCACCTCGGGTGCCTCCCGCAGTGGGTGGGCACTTACGTGGCAGGGCTGGCCTTGCCGCAGGGAGGAGCAGGCGGCGGCAACGACGGCGGCGGCGGCGCCGGCGGAAGCGGCAACGACGGCGGCAGCGGCGGCGCCGGCGGAAGCGGCAGCGGCGGCGGAGCTGGCGCCGGCGGCAACGGCGGAGCTGGCAACGGCGGCAACGGCGGAGCTGGCAACGGCGGCAACGGCGGAGCTGGCAACGGCGGAGCTGGCGCCGGTGGCAATGGTGGAGCTGGCAACGGCGGCAGTGACGGCGGTCACGGCGGAGCCGGCGGCGGCAATGGCGGAGATGCCAGCGGCGACGGCGGCAGCGGCGGAGGCGCCAGCGGCGACGAGGAGCAGACCGTTGCCTTCAAACGACAGGAGCTCGCGCCGGCGCTGAGCGGCAAGCCCAACGCAGCCTCGTTCACGTGGACGCTCCCCAGCGACATCCTCGAGGGCGAGGGCGTGGCGCGCGCCGAGAACGGGACGGGGTACTCCTCGGCCTATGTGCTGTTCGCCCTGTGCGCCGGCAAGACGCGGCCGGTGACCGCGCTGGCAGGGGCCAAGTTCCCGCTGGAGTGCGTCGGCGAGGACGGGAGAGTGCTCGGCCCGGACAGCTTCGTCGTGGGCTACACCCAAGTGTATGTCTTCGAGGACCAGCGACCCAACACGAACCCAGGAATCGAAGGCTTCACGCTGAAGCAGAACGACAATAAGGTCGAGCCGGGCGAAGGCGGCCTGCCCGTCGTGGAACGGTGCGTCCGGACGGAATCGAAGGTCCAGGGCTGCAGCCCGCCAGAGCCGGAAACCGACGGGTGCGCGACCTACGAGATCGACGTGATCGTCCCGCCCGGCGCCGCCGACGAGGACGAGGAGGCCACGGCGCTCGGCGGGCCGGCGCGCGAGGCGCTCTGGGTCGACTACTACACGGACGGGGGCGGGTTCGACGGGGCGCGGCGCCTCGTGAGCGACACGGTGACCGGCCCCCGCGAGCGCCACGGAACGACGTGGACGCCCCCCTCGGAGCCTGGGCCCGTGTCGCTGTGGGCGGTGGTCCACGACACGCGGGGCGGCGCGAGCGTGACGCGGATCGAGGTGCAGGTGGAGTAGCGCGCCGGAGCGCGGCAGCGATCGAGCGAGCGCTGCCCGAGCTCCGGGGCGGCGCCGCGCGCGTCGGCGCTTGTGCCGGGGCGCGCGCTCCCGTATCGCAATCCCGTCATGCCGCCCCTCGATCTGCACGTCGCCCTGTTCGGCGCCTCCGGAGCCGGCAAGACGGTCCTGCTGGCCGCCTTCTACCGGGCGCAGACCCAGCCCTCGTTTCAGGAGGAGCACGCGTACAAGATCCAGGCGGTCAACAAGGCGCAGGGCAACCAGCTCCTCGGGCGCTTCTACCGGCTCGAAGAGGGCAGGTTCCCGGACGGCAGCACGCGCTTCGACGCGTACGAGTTCGACTTCTTCCCGAGAGACCTGGCGGAGGCGGCGGTCCGCATCCACTGGTACGACTACCCGGGGCGCTGGTGGGAGGACGAGCCGGTCGACGCGGACGAGCGGGAGGCGGTGCGCCAGGGCATGCTCAAGCTCGGCATGAGCCAGGTCGGCATCCTCCTGGCGGACGGCGCGAAGTACCGGAACGAGGGCACCGGCTACATCCGGTGGCTCTTCGAGCACTTCGCCGACGAGTGCGACCGGCTGCGCCGGACAAGCGCCGCCGCGGGCGACGAGGTGAGCTTCCCGCGGGAGTGGATCCTCGCCCTCACAAAGGCCGATCTGTTCCCGCCGGACTACAAGGCGAGCGACTTCGAGCGCGAGGTCTGCCGGGACGCCGACCATCAGTTCGCCAAGCTCTGCGCCGTGCTGCGCGCCGAGAGCGCCTTCGGGCACCGCTTCATGCTGCTCTCGTCGGTCGCCGCCCCGGCCGACGCGCAGGTCGACCCCGGCACGTCGCTCGGCGTGCGCACCCTCGCCCCCGCGATCCTTGTGAGCACCATCGAGGGCGCGGTCCGCGAGGCGCAGGCCGCGAGAAAGGAGAAGTCGGCCGGAGAGACGTTCTTCCAGGGGCTGCGCGATCTCGTGCAGTTCGTCGACTCCCTCGACGACTTCCTGCCGAAGAGGTACCAGATCGTGAGCAAGATCCTGCGGTTCGTCTCGATCAAGGATTTCGCGACCACACGGCTCGACAGGCTCAAGAAGACCCGCGAGTCCGCGATCCGGCGGGGCGACGCGTTCACGGCGGTCCTGACCGCGATGGCGGCGGCCCTGCGCAACGACGAGGGAGCGCGGGCCTACCACCAGAACCAGTAGAGACGCCATGCCCGCGCCCGCGCCCGCGCCAGCGTCCTTCGTCGAGACATCGCGCCTCCTCTGGAAGACGCGCGGCGAGCACTGGGATTACGAGTTCATCTGCGTGCCCGAGATCCCGGCGCTCCCCGCCTGGCACACGACGCTCGAGGCGATGGTCGGCGACGCCGACGCGAGCGCCGGAGAGCTCCGCTATGGCCTGCTCGAGATCGACGAGCAAGGGCCGAGAGGACCTCGCGTGGTTGCCTATGTGGCGACGCGGTTCCTCGATCCCGCGCGGAAGGACTGGACCGGAAGGCAGGTCCAGCACTTCGCGGTCTGGTTCCCTCCGATCCCGGAGGAGGCGATCGAGACGTTGCCCGGAGCGATCCCCGCCGACTGGCACCTTCGCGTGCTCGCGGGGCTCGCTGCGACGTACGGCTCCGACGAGGTGTTCGGTCTGCCCGAGGCGGCGATCCGCGCGTGGAAGCGGCGTCACCGGGAGAGCCGGGCGGCCCGCGCGATGGCGATCGTGAAGCGCACGCCCCCCGTGGAGCTGCCCGAAGGCGACGCCGCGCCCTCGCGGTGGAAGCGGGTGCCCACGCTAAAAAAAAAGCCCCCGGAGCCGCAAAAGCCACCGGAGGCGGCGGGCCTGCAGCTGGCGGGAGCAGGAGATAGCATCAAGCGGCCGGGACTCGGCTGCTTCGCGGCCTGTGTGCTGGTGATCGTCGCCGTCGCTCGGCTGATGCTCGGGTGCGTGGCGAGCTGAGGCGGCCTGGCGGCCAGCGCCCTGGAGCACGCGTGCAGGGAATGTCCGCCGGACGTGAGCTCCAGGGGGCGCGCCCCGCCCCGTCAACGGCCGAGAGGGCGGCCGGAGCGCGGCGGGGCGGCGATCACTGCGCGTCCATGGCCTTGCGCAGGCTCAGCGGCCGCATGTCCGTCCAGACCTGCTCGATGTGCTGGAGGCACGCCGCGCGGGTGCCCTCGGTGCCCTCGGCACGCCAGCCGACCGGCAGATCGCGGTATGCCGGCCAGATCGAGTACTGCTCTTCGTGATTGACGACCACCCGGAAGATGGTCTCGCTGTCCTCGGAATCGCTCATCGTACACCTGCGTGGCTGTCGGGCAGCGCGCATGGTAGGAGCGGCCGCGGTGACATGCAAGCCATTCCTGGAGGTGGCCACTCACGCCGGATGATCGTGGCCCGACGCGCCGGCGCCCACTATTCTCGTCCGGCCTCGCCCCGCCCCGCTCGCGGCGCCCCGCTCGCCGCGCGATGTACGACGGCGGGCCCCAACACATGACGGAGATCCGCAGTGAATGACCATCCCGCATTGACACCTGGCCGCGTCGCCGTGGTGACCGGCGCCGCCAGCGGCATCGGCCTCGCGGCTGCCGAGCGCTTCGCGCGCATGGGCCTGAAGGTCTGTCTCGCCGACCTGGACGGACCGGCGCTTCACGAGGCCGCCGCGCGCGTCGCCGCCGTGGCGGCCGGCGGCGAGGCCGACGTGCGCGCTGCGCCGACCGACGTCGCCAAGCTCGAGGACGTCCAGCGGTTGAAGCAGGTCGCCTACGACGCGTTCGGCGAGGTGGCGATCCTGATGAACAACGCCGGAGTCGGCGGAGGCGGCGGCAAGCCGTGGCAGGACGTCGAGCGCTGGCGGCGGCTCATCGAGGTCAATCTGTGGGGCGTGCTCCACGGCGTGCAGGCGTTCACCGAGGCGATGCTCGCGCAGGGCACGCCCTGCGCCATCGTCAACACGGGCTCGAAGCAGGGAATCACCACCCCGCCCGGCGACGCTGCCTACAACGTCTCGAAGGCCGGCGTGAAGGTGCTGACAGAGCAGCTCGCCCACGAGCTGCGCAACGTGGCGGGCTGCAAGATCACCGCCCACCTCTTGATCCCGGGCTACACGTTCACAGGGATGACCGCGCGAGGGCCGGAGAAGCCGGCGGAGGCCTGGACCGCGGATCAGGTGGTGGATCGGATGATCGACGGCATGGCCCGCGGCGACTTCTATCTGCTCTGCCCCGACAACGCGGTGACGCGCGAGATGGATGAGCGCCGGATCCAGTGGGCCGCCGACGACCTGATCCGGAATCGACCTGCGCTGTCGCGCTGGCACCCCGATCACGCCGACGCGTTCGCGGCGTTCATGGCGGGCGCGGCGAAGCCCTGACACACGGACAGCGTTGTCGCTCCGGCAACGCGCGTGTGAACGGACGAGGAAGCGTCGAAAGGGTGATCTGGAGGGCCCGCCGCCGCGCCAGACACCCTTCGCGACGGCCCCGCCCTGCAGCTTCGACCGGAGCGCAGGAGCATGGGGAACAGCGCCGGCTCGCCCAGCCCTGCTCGAGCGCGGGCAGCATAAAGATCCGCTGCTGTAACGGGCGAACTGCACAGGTATTTTGCAGCCGCCCGAATTGAATGTTTCATTTCGCGTGATGGTCGGGCCCCTCACATCACAACAACACAGAGATCCTCGGTACGTCGCTCCGCTCCTCGGCCGGATGCCGATTTTGCGACGAGATCCTCGACGAACGGTCGCCCGCGGCCCAGTCTAACGCCAGAGGTATGGTCTCGTTCCCTGCACGTACCCTTCAGACCCACTGGTGCAACGAGGGCACGGTAAAGATCTGGTGTCCCGCGCCGGCGCTGATGGTCACGTGTGTCACCGGGGTGCTCGTGGAGGCGGGCGCCGCGGCGATCGAGGAGGTGATGTTGCGCCGGGTCGCCGAGCAGGGCCGGGTGCTGGTCTTCAACGATTGGGAGGCGATGACCGATTATGAGCACGTCTCGCGCACGCGGCTGACCCAGGCGACGATTTCCGTCCTCCATGCGGTCGAGGGAGGTCACTTTCTGCTCCGGTCCAGGGTGGTCATCTTTGGTGTGCAGATCGCGAATACCGCCATCCGGAAGCTGACGGTCCACCCATCGCGCGCCGTGTTCGAGCGCGTGCTGGAGGACGCGCTCCGCCAGCGCGCGCCGGAGAGCTCGAGCTAGAGCAACGAACAGGCTGAAAGTTGCCTGAATTCAATGGGCTGCGAGGCCCGACCGATCTGCCAGGAAGCAAGCTCCAAGGGCAAGGAATGCGGGAAAGAGAGAAACCGCAAGGGCGCAAGGGCGCAAGGGACCAGAGACGAGATATTTTTTGCCTTTCCCTTGCGCCCCTTGCGCCCTTGCGGTTTCTCTTCCCTTCTGTTGATTTCCTCGGGACTTCAACGTGATCTGTGCTCCAGCGCTACCGCGGGAAGTCGGGCGACAAGGCGAACCGCCATGACGCCAAGGACGCCAAGATACCAGGGGAACGTGCCCGAGCGACCGAGACGGACGAGGAGGATGCACACGCTCGACGTCGGTCCTTGCGAGTTCCGTCCGGGGGAATCGCGGCCCTTCGGCTCGTCATCTTGCGGTCATCGGCAATACTTGCGGAACCTCAGCGCCTTGCGTTGAAACCAGATCCTCTTGCCGTAGTTCGCCGGCGCATCCCGGCCGTCGCTGATGACGAAGATGTCTCTCGTCGCGCCGATGGGGGCCGCATCGAAGGCGGCCTGATCAGGCCAGAGCGGCACGTTCCGCAGCACGACCTCGCGGCGAGTGCTCTCCACGCGCTTTGGCCCGAGGATCACATCCTGGTAGCTGTCGAGCTCCGTGCACACCGCCGAGAACGGTCCCGCAACGAGCCAGTACGTCAATTCTTCGGGGATCTTCTCATCGTTGTTCTTGCGAAACACGAGGTCGGCGTGCCAGCGATCCGGGGCGATGGACGTGACCTTCAGCTCGTAGATGGCGTGGCAGTTGGGCCTCTCGCCGGTGCAAACGCAGTCCTTCCAGTCGTCGTCCTCGTCGGTGCGGGCGGGGACGAACTCGTCGAGGAGATCGATCGGCGCGCAGACATCGTCCTCGGGGCCTGCCACATCGCCCGGCTCCTCGGCGTGCGCTGCGCCGCCGGCAATCCCCGGAGCGCCGGCGCCGCCCGAGCCGCCGAGACCGTCGACGCCACTCCGGCCGCCGGCGCCCGAGCCGCCGAGGCCGTCGGCGCCCTCTGGGGCGACGTGGCCGTGTTCGTCCACGGTGGGGGGCGGCCTGTCGAGCCCGAGGATGGTGTTGCACCCGGCCATCAAGCCGAGCGCCAGGAGGGCCACGGGACCAAGCGTGTCGCTCACGATGCTCTCTTTCATTTCGCTCCTCACCACTGTCCCGAGATCTCGACGCCATGTGGTCCGACCGACACGCTCGTTCCACGATCGAGCTTTGGTGATGGCGCCGTCAACAAGAGGAGGACTCCGGCGCCGATCATGATGCCGCCGCCGGCGAAAAAGATGTCCGAGAGCGTCGCGGAGGTCCGCCCCTCGCCCCAGAACCTCGCGATGGTGTGATTGCAGTCGCTGGCCGCCGCGGTGCAGTTCAGGCCCTCCTTGCCCCTCTTCTTGTTCACGATGGCGTCCAGGCCAAACGCGGAGCCGATGCCGAGGCCCGCGACGCCCACTCCGCCGATCACGAGGCCCGCCGTGTGCTGCACGGAGGACGTCTCGCTGGACGGCGCCGTGCGGCGCGCTGGCGCACGCCGCACCGGCGCTGGCGGCGAGGCCGGGCTCGCGGCCCGCGGGGCTGAGACGGCCGCGATCGGACCCGGCGCCGCGGCCTTCGGAGGCGCCTCGACGGCCGGAGGCGCCTCGATGACCTCGGCGATGGGCGCGCCGTCCTCGGCGATCGTGATCGTCTTCTCCCATCGACCCCGGCCTGGCGCGGTGGCCACGAGGACGTGCGCTCCCCTGTCCACCGGGATGGGCGCCCCCCACTGAGCGGGGCCGACGGGGATGCCGTCACGCCGGACCTCGAGGCCAGCGATGCCTCGCACGGCTTCCGGCACCACCAGCGCGAGCGTGGCGAGGCGCGGCCGCAGCGCCTCGCTGTGCTCGCGCGCCCTCGCACTGCGTTCCGCGTTCCCGATCCGCTCCGCGAGCGCCTGGGCGACCGAATAGCTCTTCCAGGCGCTCGCGAGCCGCCCCGAGCTCTCATAACACCGGCCGAGAGTGAAGGCGATGCCGAAGCCGTCGGGCAGGAGGCGGGCTGCCTCCTCGAGCTTCGGGCAGGCGCTCTCGAAATCGCGCCGATCCATGGCTGCGCGCGCCTGATGATGGAGCGCCTGGGCCGCGATCTGCCCCTCGCGATCCGGCGGCTCGGCGCGCGCGGAGAGGGCGGCGAGCGAAGCCGCAACCAGAGACAGCACGGGGATGCAGGGAGAGCTCATCTGTTTCAGCATGGGTGTTCTGCGTCCGTCCCGCGCCTCACGCGGGCTCAGTAGGGCAGCTCTTCAAACGTCGAGTCCGGGCTCGTCACCGAGCGCGGCTTCGGGCGCGGAAGCGCCGGGGTCGTCGTCGCTCGGCGTGTCCCGGCCCGCTGGCTCGGGGCGGACGGCGCCGCCTTCGGCTCGGCAAACAAAGGGGTTGGAGGAGGCGCGGGCATCGGCGCTTCCGATCCGGAATCGGGCGGCGGCGCGGCGGGCGGCGCGACCGATGGCGAGGCGAACGGCGCGACGGGCGGCGCGGGATGGCTCTCGGGCGCGCGCTGCCCGGTGAAGGCAACGGCGAGCGCAGCGACGGGCGCGGCGGCGACGCCCAGCAGCGCGGCCGCGCGCGACGGCAGGCGGCGCTTCGGCCGGCGCGCCGGCCCTGACGGCAGCGGGGGCGCCGCCAGCGCCTCCATCGCGGCGGCGAGCGCCGAGCCGTCGGCGAACCGGGCGCCTGGCGCCTCCTCGGTGCACCGCCTGGCGATCGCCTCCAGGGCGCGGCGGCGGTCGGCGCTCCCGGCCTCTCCGGCGCGGCCCGCCAGCATCTCCTTCAACACGACGCCGAACGCATAGACATCGGTGCGCGCGTCGACGCGCCCGCGCGAGGCCTGCTCTGGGGACATGTAGCCCGGCGTCCCGGCGCCATGACCGACGGTGACCGCGCTCGCGCCCGTGCCGGGCAGGCCGCCTGGCGCGCCGTCCCGCTCCTCGTGCTCGGGCCGCTCGAGGAGCTTCGCGAGACCGAAGTCGAGGATCTTCGCGTTCCCCTCCCCTTCGCTCCCCTCGTTATCGCTCGTGTCGATAGCGACGTTGTCCGGCTTGAAATCCCGGTGAACGACGCCAGCCCTGTGGGCGTGGCCGAGCGCCCGGCTGAGCTGGATCCCATAACGGAGGATCGCGCTCGGCGTGAGCCCGCCCCGGCGGATCACGCTCCGGAGGGTCGGGCCACGGACGTACTCCATGACGATGAAGTGGATGCCGTCCGACTCGCCGACGGCGTACACAGCCGCGATCCCCGGGTGGCGGAGGATCGCCGCGCTCCGCGCCTCGCGGAGCAGGAGCCGGCGGCGAGCATCGTCCGCCGCATGGCGCTCCGGCAGGATCTTCAGCGCCACGCTCCGCCCCAGCACCGTGTCCCGCGCCCTGTAGACGCGTCCCATGCCTCCGGCGCCGAGGAGCTCGATCACCTCGAACTGCTCGATTCGTCGGCCGATCAGGTCCGCGCCGCTCCCCGTGACCCCGCCGGCCCCGCCGTCGCGCGAGGCGCGACCGAGCCGGCGCACGAGAGCGGCGAGCTCGGGGTCGTCGCCCGCAAAATCGCCATCGCTCTCCCCCCCGGCGCGGTCCCCCTCGTGATTCACTCGTTGGCTCCGGACGCCAGCAGACCTTCCTGCTCGGCCAGCGCGCGCACGTGCCGCTTGAGGCGCTCGAACTCTTTCCGGACGGCGGCCGTCTTGCGCTTCAGCGCGGCGTCGGACACCGCCCCTGGACCGAGCATCGCCCGGGCCACCTCTCGCCACGGGAGCTGGCAATCGAAGCGGAGGTGGAGCAGGGCCACGTCGTCTGGATCGAGCTTCTGTCGAATACGGGCGAATGCGTCTTTGAAATCCGTGCGCAGGTAGTCGAGCGTCGTCGTCCTGACCACGACATCCAGCGCTTCCAGAGCGGATGTAACCGAGCCCGGCGCCCGCCGCCGACGAGCCGGATCGGCCAGGTAGCTCTTGTACGTATTGCGCGCGATCGCGAATGCCCAGCTCCGGATCGGCGATTCCCACCGGAAGTCATCGATGTGCTCAAAGATGGCGAAGCATACGTCGGAGAATGTCTCCATCGCGTCCGCGCGGTTACCGAGCATCCGCTCCAGGAAGCGGAGCAGCTCGGGGCCGTGGCCGCGGACCAGGAGATCGACGGCTCGATTGCGCTCACCACGCTCGAGATGCGCCCGGAGGAGCTGTTCGAGGCGCTCCGAGGTCGGGCGAGCGCCGGGCGGCTCTACGGGAATTCCTTCCTCGTCCTGCTGCATGGAGCCTCCAGCGAAGGCATTCAAAAAAAACGGTCACATCGGGGCCGGCGCCCGTCAACGAGGTGCCAGCCGAGACCGTGGGAGCGCGGGAGCTCTCGCGCTCACGCGCGCGCAATCTGCCGTGCAGGATGGGTCTTGTCCAGCTCGGCTGACGAGGAGTTCATCATGAAGACAGGGGTCACCTCAGTTCTCTCGGTTTCCATTCTGACGCTGGGGCTCGGATGCCTTGGCGAAGCGCCACGGCAGACGGCGGAATCCGCCGGAGAGCCCGTGAGGGCCGCGCTCCGCGGCGGAGTGACCCTCACCCTGAAGCCCGGCACCACGCTCGACGACGACGAGCTTTCCTCCCGAAACGGCTATGGCGCGACGCTCGTCGACGCGAACGGAACGGGCTGGTTCACGCGGGTCGAGGCTGTCGACGAGCAGCGCCTCATCGACCTCGGACTGAAGCGTTCGTCGGCAGCGGGCCGCGACATCGTGCTCGGCGGGACGACGGATGAGGACGGCGGCGAGTGCCATGTCTTCCTCCCCCTCGGCGACGGCCGCGCCGTGGCGCTGAGTCGCGTCGACGGTGCGGAGAAGTGCCCGACGAGCGCCGAGGCCGTCGCCGGCTGGCTTCCGGGCGCGGAGGTGCTGGCGACGGATGCCGCGGAGATGTCCCACGGGCTCGGCGAGGCCCGGGGAGCGCTGTCCTACGGGACCAGCGTCGGCTCTTTCGACGGGGTCGACGCGTACTCGAACGGATCGAACACCCACGTCAGCGGCGCTTACAGCTGCTGCGGCATGGAGTGGCAGTGCGTCGAGTACGTGAACCGCTACTATGTCCAGCGGCTCGGGCACACGAACCTGAAGGGGACGGGGCACGCGAGGTCCTACTTTGCGACCGCGTCGAGCAAGGGCCTCGTCGCCTTCGCCAACGAGAGCACCACCCCGCCGGCCGTCGGTGACATGCTGGTGAGCGAGGGCCGCCCGGGGTCCGAGAGCGCGAAGTACGGGCACATCGCGCTCGTTCGGGAGGTCGGCCCCAGCTACGTGAAGGTGATTCACCAGAACTGGGCGAACGACTCCAGTGATAACGAGAAGACGCTGAGCATGAGCGTCTCGGGCGGGAGTTACACCGTCTCGGGGTTCTCCCAGAGTTACCCGGTCACAGGCTGGCTCCGGCGCCCCGAGAGCTCCGAGAGATCCGTCTGCTCCGTGACCCCGTCGACCGCCTGGCTCGGCACGCGGACGACCTTCACCGTGGAGGGCGACAACCTGCCTCCGACGCTCGCGGCCTGGATCGCCGACTGCGCCGATCTGGTGATGGGCAGCGTCACGCCGACGCGGGCGACCTTCACCTGCACGCCGAGCTGGACGCCGGGGCCCAAAGCGGGTGTCGTGAAGACCCGCAGCGGCGGGACCGTGCTGAAGGATTTCACGGTCACCGTACGATAACGCGGCGAGCTGGAGCCGAGCTTTGCCTCCGCCTCGCCGCGGCTCACCCCCCACGCCGAGCGCTCGCCGCGGGGAGCCCCGCTGGTTCGGAGCGTGATATTTGGCAGCCCGGCGGGTCAATAGTAAGGTGTCCTGCCATTCCTGGACCGCGATAAAATCATAAGCAAGTCGAAATCGCTTTGCGCGGCCCCTGCTCTCGGGAGACCCACGTGAATACCGGCATGACGAGCGTCGTGGTCGGCAGCGGCGCCGATGCAGCCCTCGTGGATGTCGGAACGTGAACCCGCGTACCCGATTCACCGCCGGAGGAGATTGTTCATGAGCACTTGGAAGACGCCCAGCGCAACCCTTGTCGTCTCGCTCGCGCTGGCCGGGGTCGCTGCACCGGCCACGAGCAACGCGCAGCCGGCGGAGCCGGCGCAGCAGGCTGCGCCGGGCGCGGCCGCGCCGCCGGCCGTGGAGGAGCCCCGGCCTGCTCCTCCTCCGCCGCCGGTCGAGCAGAAGAAGGCCGATGACAAGCCTCTCGTACGTGTCTACGGGATCCTCAAGCCCACGGTCGTCGTGGGGAACGGCCTCGAGTCCTTCGGCAACCCGAACTACAGCGCCCCGACGGCCGCGGTGAACCCGCTGTTCCTCGCCGATCCGGACGCCGTCGGCCTCACCTTTCAGGCGCAGCAGACGCGCGTTGGTGTGGCCGTCGGGGAGGGCACGCCCGTGAAGGGGCAGGTCGAGGTCGATTTCGTCGATTTCGGCAAGTCCTCGCCGGCTCAGGCGATGAGCCTTCGCGTGCGCCAGGCGTTCCTTGAGTGGTCTCCCGCCGACGGGCACAAGCTCACGCTCGGCCAGACCTGGGATCTGTTCTCGCCGCTGAACACGCACACGTACAACCTCGTGGGCGGGATGTTTCAGTCCGGAAACTCGGGCTTCGTGCGCCACCAGTTCAGCTACCTGGCGAACCTCGGCAGCGTCGAGGTGGGCGCCGCGCTCGGTCTGGTCAGCCAGAACGTCACGGCCATCCTCAACAACGTCGAGTATTCGCGCACGCCGACCGTCGCGCTGCGTGCGAGCTATCGCGCCGAGAAGACCGCATGGGTGGGCGCCTCGGTGATCGGCACGCGGCTCGCCTTCGACGCGAACCTGCCGACCGAGGAGGGGCGGCTGGCGCTCGGCGGCAACCTGTTCGCCGAGATCACGGCCGGTTCGCTGAACGTGCGGGCCGAAGCGTACGGCGGTAAGAACCTGGCCAACCTGGGCCTCCTGACGCTCGGGCAGGGATATCGCACGAACGACGTCTCCGAGGTGGGCGGCTGGGTGTCGGGGAAGGTCACGTTCCTCGACAAGCACTCTTTGCACCTCGTCGCCGGGACCGCGATGGTGCTCAGCACCGACGAGATGCAGCTCGGCTACACGCCCGGAACACCTGCGGCGGGCGGCACGCCGGCCACCGCTCCCGCGCGCGTGGGCGCCAATGGTCCCGGCATCGAGCGCAACGTGACCCTGCGCGCGGGTTATGCCTTCGCGCCCCTGAAGGGGCTCTCGATCGTGCTCGAGCCTTCCCTGTTGCTCACGCGCCACAAGCTCGATCCGGCGGCCGCAGCGCAGCAGGACGCCGACCGCACGGGCTGGGGCCTCGAGGCGGGCGGGCTCTACCAGTTCTGACGGTTCTGGCGGGCAGTTCTGACGGTTCTGGCGGGCCCCCGCGGCGGAGCGCTCAGCGTCGCCCGCTCCGCCTGCGCTCTCCCCGGCGTTCAGGCGAGGATCGAGCGAAGATCTCCGCGAGAAAATCGACGAACACGCGCACCTTCGGCAAGAGGTGCCGGTTCTTCGGATACAGCGCGTGGATAGGCCACGTCGTCGTCGGGTAGTCGTCGAGCACGGTCACGAGCGTCCCCTCGGCCAGCGCGTCCTTCGCGAGGAAGTCGAACATCGCGATGATCCCGCTCCCGGCGATGGCGAGGTGCCTCAGGACATCCACGTCGTTCGCGTGGAACGGCCCGGAGATGGGCACCTCGAGCACGGCGTCGCCGTCTCCGGTCAGGAAGCGGAACGCCGAGGGCCGCCCGTCGCGCAGGTACCCGACGCAGTCGTGACGCGCGAGATCGGCCGGCGTCGCGGGCGCGCCGCGCCGCGCGACGTACGACGGCGCCGCGCAGTGGAGGATGCGGCTCGCGCCCAGCCGGCGCGCGACGAGGCTCGAGTCGCCGAGCGGGCCGATGCGCACCAGCAGATCGAGCCCCTCGGCCACGGGGTCGACGAACTGATCGCGCAGCGTCAGGTTGATCCGGACGTCGGGATAGCGGGCGGCGAAGCGCGGCAGGCTCGGCGCGATCACGTCGCGTCCGAGCGCCACCGGCGTGTCGACGCGCAGGAGGCCGACGGGCTTCTTGCTCGCGCGCGCGATCGCCTCGGTCGCCTCCCCGAGCTCCTCGACGATGCGGACGCAGCGCGCGTAGAAGGCCTGCCCGTCGTCCGTCAGGCGGAGCGTTCGCGTCGTGCGCGCCAGCAGCGCCACGCCGAGCTCCTGCTCGAGGCGCATCACGCGCCGGCTCACCGCGGACGGCGTGACGCCGAGCCGGCGCGCGGCGCGCGAGAAGCTCCCGGTCTCGACGGTGGCGACGAGCAGCTCGATCGCGGCGAGCGAGATCATGATCTGTGCTGAAATAGCACAGGTGACGTTCCCTCGCGCGGACTACTGCACCCGGAGGAACGGATCTACGGATGGGGTGTCCAGGGAACATTGGAGGACACGCCATGAAGACTGTCATCATTCGCAAGAACGCTTCGGAGTCCGACGCATGGACGCTCGCCGAGCGCCCCGCGCCCAGGCCCGGTCCGGGGCAGGTGCTCGTGCGCGTCCGCGCCGCGTCGCTCAACTACCGTGACCTCATGGTCGTGCGCGGCCTGTACGGCGGCGAGCGCAAGGAGGACCTCGTCCCGCTGAGCGACGCCGCGGGCGAGGTTGTCGCGATCGGGGCCGGGGTGCGGCGCTGGAAGGAGGGAGATCGCGTGATCTCTACGTTCTTCCCGACGTGGGATTCGGGGCCGTTCCGCGGGGAGTACCGCGCCACGGCGCTCGGCGCGGGCGGGAACGACGGGGTGCTCGCCGAGCTTGTGGTGTTCGGGGAGGACGCGATCGTCCGGGCGCCGGCGCACCTCGGGTTCAACGAGGCGGCGACGCTGACGTGCGCCGGGGTGACGGCGTGGACAGCGCTGTTCGAGTCGGGGCCGCGGCCGGCGCCCGGGGCGACGGTGCTCGTCCAGGGGACCGGCGGGGTGTCGCTGTTCGCCGCGCAGCTGGCGCGCGCGGCGGGGCTGCGGGTGATCGGGACGTCGTCCAGCGCGGCGAAGATCGAGCGGCTGCGTGCGCTCGGCGTGACCGAGGCGATCGACTACCGGAAGCAGCCGGAGTGGCACGAGGAGGTGCTGCGGCTGACGGGCGGCGAGGGGGTGGAACGGGTGATCGAGGTCGGCGGCGCGGGGACGCTGCCGCGGTCGCTGCAGGCGGTGAAGACGGGCGGGATCGTGAGCTTGATCGGGCTGCTCAGCGGGCTGGGGAGCCAGATCGATCCGATGCCGATCCTGTTCCGTGCGGTCCGCGTCGAGGGCACGGTGGTCGGGTCGCGGCAGGCGACCGTGGAGCTCGCGGCGGCGCTCGAGCTGCACGGGATCCGGCCGGTGGTTGATGAGGTCTTTCCGATCGAGCGGGCGAACGAGGCGCTCGCGAAGCTCGCGGCGGGGAAGCACTTCGGGAAGGTGGTGATCGGGCTCGAGTGAAGGGAGACGGCGGCGGGGGGCCTCTCATCGCGCTCGAGCACGGCACGGCGCCGAGTAGCGGACCGTGGAAAGGTCACGCAAGATCCCGGACGTGTCCGAGACGCTGGCGCTTGCCGAGATGGATCACGCCCCCAGCCGCCACCTGTCGAGCGGAAGGAGCAGCTTCTCCTTGATGGCCCCCTCGTCCCCGAGCGCGGCGAGATTCAGATCGAAGTAGCGATACGCGTATTCATCTCCGCCGACCCTGACCTTGTGCTCGGCCCCATTCTTCCTGTTGGCAGAGCGCGAGAGCTGGCTCCAGGCGGAGCTCCAATCGGGCTTCTTGGATCGAGTGCGGTGCAAGCCGATCCGGAGCTCGGAGGCCGCCGTCTCGGCGGGCTTGAGCCAGCTCAAGGCCCGAGCACGTCGAGGAGGCGACCGAGATCCGGGCAGCGGCTCAGCACCTCGGCGCGCCGAGCCGGACCTGGCCTGATCCGAACGCGCAGGAGATCCTCGTCGTCGCGCCCCTTCTTGTAGCGTCGCTCGGAGATGATCTGGAATACCCGGTCCAGACACTCCGCCGGCTTGCGGTACTGGACTGCGAACTCCTCGGCGCCGAGCGTCGCTGGAGGAGGGACACACCTGTCCAGCAGCGCTTGAACCTGTTCGCGGCGACCTTCGGCGTGCTCGAGGAGGGCGTCGGGGCACGCGACGAGCAGACTCTCCTTGTTCCAGCGGATACAGCGCACGTACAACCTCGACGACTTCTCCTCCGAGAGCGCAGATTCTCGCACGAGGTGGTCTTTCCATGACGCCTCGAAGGCGAGCACCCATTGGTGCAGCGCTGCGCCGTCCCCTCCGGCGGGCGCTGGCCGCGCGCCCGGAACGAGGTTCTGCGGCCTGTCGGCGTCCGCGAGGCAAACGACGCGATCGGGCGGGAGCTTCGTCTGCTTGAGCGGCGTCCGCAGGAGCCTGGGCGCCTCGTGCACGAAGTTGCCGGTGCCGCGGACCGGTCTCCCCTCCACGATCATCTCGGGAAGACCAAGGTCTCTGCGCATGGCCTTGACGAGCAGGTGCAGCTCTTCGTGGTAGTCGTCCTCGTAGGCGATGACGATCGATCTCACGACGCGGAGGTCCCGTCTTGAGGAGGCGACTCCAGCATGCCTCGGGCACGCAGCTCCGACAGCGAATATTCCTTGAGCCAGGCGTCGAGCAGCTCCCCGTCGAGCGTCTCCACCGTGACGCCGGCGTCGCTCGAAAAGCGCGTGATGCCCAGCGACGCGGCAGGGTCTTCGAGGTGATCGAGCAGGCGGTCGGCGTGCGTGGCCGCCAGGATCGGGGTCTTCTCCGCGCGCGACTCCATCACCTTCACGAGACGCCGCATCGCCCTGGGATGGAGGCTCCGCTCCGGCTCGTCGAACGCGATCAGCGCGGGGCTGTCCGGCGCGTGAAGCGCGGCGAGCATCGCCAGGTAGACGCGCATGCCTTCGCTCATGTCGTCGAGGTAGAGGGTCGCTCCCGAGCGCTTGTCACGCCACGTCAGGGTGATCACGCCTCGACCGGGCCCGGGAGGGAATCGCATCTCCTCGCACCAGGGAAAGACGGCCTGCAGGTCGGCGAGCAGCGCGCTCCACGTGTCAGGGTATTCCTGCGAGAGGGTGTGGAGCGCGTTGAGGAGGTCGCGCCCAGACCGCTTGATGCGGCGCGTCCGCTCGACGGGCCGCGCGTTGATGGGCTCGTGGGCGCCCTCGGCGCCGTCGGGGGCGGCGCCTAGGGCGAACGACGGATAGAAGGCGATGCTCTGCAGTGCCTCCTTGACGTGCATCGGCGTCGGGTAACGCACCTCGTCCGAGATCGCCGCAAGGCTGGAGTTCGTGAGCATGGCGCTGTCCGACTCCACCGAGGCCACGACATCGTTCTTCCTTGTCTGGACATTGGCCGCCCAGGACGCGGCGCCGCCCTTCAGCGCGATGAACGGGCGCTGGTCGAAGCCGTTCTTGTAAACCCGGACTTCCTCGTCGAGGACGGTAGGGCTCGCCCTGACGCTCCCGAAGCGGATCATGTACTCGACCGGCGCCCTCTCCCGCTGAAAGACGGGCGAGCGCTCCGAGAATCGTGCGAGCAGCTCGATCTCGGTGCTCGTGCCGGCCCACGCGACGGCGGCCCATCCGCCCCGATCGAGGATCGCCCGCCCGGCCCGCCCGCCCGCGGCCGCGCAGATCATCGCGACTCCATCCAGGATGGAGCTCTTGCCGCTGGCGTTCTCGCCGATGAGCACCAGCGGTTTGCCTGGAGGCAGCGAGATCTCCACGTCCTTGAGCGCGCGGAAGCCTTGGATGCGGATCTTCTCGAGCATGGCGGCGCTCGCCGTCTATCGCGCGGATACGGTTCGTCGTCCAGATCTCATGCACGCCGAAGCCACCGGGACGGGCCCAGGACCCCCACGCGCTGCGCAGCGGTCGATCGCTCGGAGCGCCGCGACGATCCGTTCGCCGCGTTCGACGAGGCGCCGAGCGCCTCGCAGGACGGGGCGGCGAGCGACCGCGGGTCGCGGGCCTCCTCGGAGACCGCCGCGCAGGCGGCTGCCTCCGGCGCGAAGAAGCCGTGGTTCGCGCGGTGGGCGTACAGCGCCTCGCCCGCGCACACGCTCGAGGGCTGCTCGCCGAGAGCCGGCGCCGGCAGGCCGATCCTTCCCGGTCGGGCGCGCGTCACGCCCTCACGACCACCCCCGCATCCACCAGGTTGAGCCATTGCCGCTCGAGGCTCGCCGCGAACCCCCGGTCCTCGATCGCCACCCCTGCCTCCAGGTTCCGCGTTTGCCCACGATCCGTGAAGTTCGCCGACGTGATGAGCGTGTACTCGTGGTCGATCACGACACACTTCGCGTGCAGGCTGACCGCGCTCTGCCTGTCTGCCGTCCTCGGGTCGAAATAGACGACCGGCCTCGGGTCGCCGAACGGCCACATCAGCCGGAAGAACAGCGCCACCACGGCCTGCCCCCGCGCCACATTCCCCTTCGCGGCCACGAGCGGCGCCGACACCAGGGGCCAGCTCTGCCCTGCGCCCTTCGCCGCCTGCTCCAGCCGCTTGGCGAGCTGATCCACGTCGACGAAGAGATCCGCCGTCACCCCATGGTCGACCATCCCCCGGTGCAGCGACGCGAAGAGCTCCGCGCCGTGGTCGATGGAGTAGCCGGCGACGAGCACGTGCTGCCGCGCCCGCTCGAAGAGCTCGGGCAGGAGGACCCGCGTGTGGCGAGAATGGCTGACGCCCGGGTCGTCGCCCGTCCAGACCAGGGTGAGCCTGGCGGCCTTGCGATGCCGCCGCTCGGCGAGCACGACGTCGACGACCGCGTGAATGCCTTCCCGACCGAGCTTGAGATAAGGCCGCAACGCGTCGACGAGGTGCCCGAAGCCGTTGGCCCGCAGGCCCGTCTCGCTCATCGGCGCGCGCACGTCCCCCCGCTCGAGCGCGGCGACGAGGGCGAGCAGATCCTGCTCCGTGACCGCGGATAACCCCGCCCCCGTCACGGGCGCACCTTGAAGAAGGCGAGCTCGGGATCGTGCCCCATCGCTGGCACGACGAGCGCCCGGTCCAGGTAGCGGTTGAATCGCTCACACGCCGGCTCTGCGACGAACAGGCACCCATGGCAGGCGGCGCCCTCGAGGTGGCGCCCCGACTGGTCCCCGGGCGAATGATGCGCGCAGACCGGATCGTTGGAGCACAGCGAGGCCATGTCCCAGGCGCGACGGAGGTGCCGGCCGATGAAGCGACCTTGCTCGACGAGCCCTCCGAGCGTGCCCTCGGCGCCGCTCGTGCCGGTCATGATGAAGATCGCCGCCATCGGCAGGTCGTCGGTCGCCGACGCACAGTAGATGCGCTCGGAGAGCGCGCTCGCCGAATAGCCGCACTGGAGCGATATCGAGGACACCAGGAGGTGCGAGAGCGAGTGCAGGAGGTAAAACCTGGCTTCCGGAAACTTCGGCCCCCGGTTGTTTCCCTTGAACTCCTGCTTGTACCCTTCCGCGAGCTCCTCGTTGCGACGGATCACCGCCGGTCGGCTCTCCCATTTCCGAACGGCCCCTTCGTCCAGGCAGACAAGCACCCCCTCGCCGAAGATCTCTGCCGCCGGCAGCCAGGTCGGCGTCAGCCCGAGCGGCTGGAGGGTGCTCGTGTCCTCGGTTTCGCCCTGCAGGTTCATCTGCGTTGCCGACAGGCGCGTCAGGCCGATCTGGGCGCGCACCTGACGCACCTTCTTGGCGAGCACGATGCGGCTCACCTTCGGCGGCAAAGGATGTTGCTTCGGGGACAGGCGACAGGCGAAGAAGTCCTCGTCCCGCGGCGGAAGCTGGCCATCCACCTCGTCCTTCGCCTCGAGGAAGACCTTGTACTCCGCGGTCCGGAGCTCGTCCCTCGCCGGCGACTTGCCCTTGCGGATCGTCTCCATCGCGGTCCACACCTGGTCGTCGTCGTAGTCGCGCAGCGCATTGCGCACGGAGGCCACGACCTTGCGCAGCAGCGCGAGCTCCTCGCGCTTGGCCTCCTGCACGACATTCCACACGTCCGCCTCGCTGACCTTGTTCAGGACCTCGCGCGCCTTGTCGGGGATCGACAGCGCGCTCATCCATTGCGAGAAGTAACCGCTGCTCGCCGTGCGGACGAGCAGGTTGAGCTTCTCCTCGCAGCCCTTCTCCTCGCGTCCCTCGAAGCCGAGCCATGGCCTCTCCCCCCGGCACTGGGGCAGGATCTTGGGCTCGCGCGCCTCCGAGAGCTTTCGCTCCGCGCCGCAGACGCCGCAGCATACGCGAATATGGGCGAAGTCGCCGGACGCGTCCTCCTTGAGATGGAGATCCAGCGATTCGCACCGCGTCTCCTGGGATGGATGCACGAACCAGCTCCAGGGGAACTCGTCGAGGTGGCCGCGCTTGCACGTCGCCACGAACCGCACGGGGACGCAGACGCCCTGCTGGGTGTTGGTGCAGCGGTGAACGTAGCGCCCCTTCTCACGCTCGAGGTTCCTCGACGGCCCGAGCGCGCGGCAACGCTGGCAGACGAACCACGACGGGAACTCGGCGACCTGGATACCGTTGGATTGTGACGGCGCGTCGTCGTCGCCCGCGGGGGGTAGCCGGAACGCGCGGTTGATGCTGAGCTCGATCCCGAGCTTCGAGCCGACCCTGGCGAGGATGGCCTCGCGCAGGCGGGGCTCGTCGATGAAGCCCTGATCCTTGTACCTGTCGTAGCGCCAGAAGTCGGTGCCGCCGATGAGGACGGCATGCTCGAGCAGGTCGACCATCGCGCCCGGACCGAACGTCATCACGATCTGGCCCAGCCGGATCTTGCCCTCGGGGGGCTTGTGCCCGCCCTTCGTGGTCTTCTTCGCGATGGCCATCAGCCTTGCCTCCCCAGGCGTCGCCCGACGAGCCAGAGGTGCGCGGTCGACTCGACGTCCCGCAGCGAGGTGGGCGCCGCGAAGCGGCCATCGGGCGTGTCGGGGCCCGGCCGCTCCTCGTCGAGCGGCGTATAGAGCAGCGGCTTGCCGCCGACCTTCTCCCGGTCGAACTTCGAGTACCGGCGCTGCTTCGGCTCCTCGGGGGTCGACCGCACCAGATCGGTCCATGTGTCGAGCAGGTTGTGCCCGCGCATCCGGAGCTCTTCCTCGAGCTTCTTTTGCCCGTCCTGGTTCAGCTCGGGCTGGCCGCTCGCGCGCGCGGCGATCTGGTCGAGGACGGCGTTCGCCAGGTGCCGGTTTGCCGGCAGCCCCATGGCGCCCTTCGGCAGCGTCAGATCGCGAGAGGCGAAGCGGACCATCGCGACGAGCATGCCGACGAGGCCGCGGTCGAGGGCGGGACCCGAGAACGGCGTCACGCTGGTGGCCTCGACGAAGCGGTAGAAGCTCTCGTGGTAGGCGGCGAAGTGCTCGTAATGGGAGCGATCTCGCGGCTTGTGGAGGTTGTACACGGTCACCACGAGCCCCGGCCACCTGTCCTGGCGGCCGACGCGGCTCGACGCCTGGATGTACTCGGCCGTCGTCTTCGGCTGCCCCGCGACCACCATCAGGCCGAGTCGATCGATGTCGACGCCGACCGAGATCATGTTGCTCGCGAGCAGCACGTTGATCCGCTCGGGATCGCTCCAGGGCTTGTTGAGCCGATCCTTGGTGCGCTTCACCGCGTCGGTGTGCTCGCGGCTCGTCAGCTCGACCGGCTCGCCGATATCCCGGTCGGCGAACCAGAGGTGCTTGCCCTTCGCGTTCATCGGCCGCGCCTCTTCCGCCTGCGCGGCGCGGCCGAGCACCTCGTCCTCGACCAGCCGCCGCATCCCTCCGAGCTCCCGGAGGCTATTGAAATAGCCAGCGAGCGTCATATACGCGTCCGCCGTCTGCTCGGGCGACGACGACGGATCGTAGGTCCTCATCGCCCCCGCGAGCAGCGTCCGGTACACCCGCAGGAGGATCGCCTTCATGCTGCGCCCCTGCGCGGCCACGCCGACGTATTTCCGGCCGGGGCTCTTCGTGTCGACGGTCGCGAAGTACGTCTCGGAGTCGTCGATGCCGGGCGGCGGGAACACGCTCACCGTGCTCGCCGGGCGACCGAAGAGGGCCTGTATCTGGGTATCGGCGCGGCGGACCGTGGCTGTCGCGGCCAGCACCTTGGGCCGCACGACGCCGGTGCTGGTCTGGCGCGAGCAGAGGGCGTCGACCGCGGTCTCGTAGAGGCCGACCATGGTGCCGAGGGGGCCCGAGATCAGGTGCAGCTCGTCCTGCACGATGAGCTCGGGAGGGGCGAGGCCGCCGGGGAGGTTCTTCGCCGTGCGCGGTGGCTTCCCGTCCATCGGGCCGTAGAAGCGCCGGCCGTCGCGCGCGCCGACCTTGCCGAACAGCATGCCGGCCTCGCCGCGCCAGGGCATCATCGCGAACTTGTCGACGGTGGCGATGAGGAAGCTCGGCAGCTCCCGGTAGACCTGCTCGTCGACGAAGACGACCGGGATGCCCTCGTCGTTGTTGGCGCGCGAGAACTCGCAGATCTCGCTGGTGCAGCCGACCCGCACCTCGTCGGGCGCGGTCTTCGAGGGCAGGAGCGTCAGGCTGCCCGCGCCGAGCTCCTTGCCGCACCACGGGCAGGTGGGCAGCGGGCAGGGATTGCCGTTCGCGCCGAGCTTGAAGCCTGTGACGAGCTTCGACGCCTCGTCCAGGGTGTTGGCCGTGGCGCTGCGCCCGACCCAGAGGCCGACCGAGAAGCGCGTGTCGCCGAGCACGGCGGGCATCTTCCGGCGCTGGGATTCGAGCGCGCAGACGAGCGTCGCCGCGCGGCCGAGCTGGTCGAGCGTGAGCAGGCGCAGGGTATACCGGAGGAGCACGGCGACCCCGAGCCCGCCGTCGGGCAGCTTCGCCCGCCGCAGGCGGCGGAGGAGCAAGCAATAGGCGATGACGCCGAGGTACGCCTCCGTCTTGCCGCCGCCGGTCGGGAAGAAGATCAGCTCGACGCGCTCGCGATCGGGGTGCTCGCCGCTGGCCACGCCGTGGAGGTTCATCAGCAGGAACGCGAGCTGGAAGAGGCGCCATTCGGGGCGCTCGCCGCCCTGATAACGAGAAGGGCTCCGGTGCCGTGCGGCCTCGGCCATCGCCTCGTTGGCCAGGCAGAACGCCTGACGGATCTGCGCGTCGCTCTCGAGGAGCGCGATGCCCTCCTGGATCCGCCGCCGGGCGTCGTCGGCCTTCCGCATGAGCTCGTCGCGGGTCTCGGCGCGCCTGTCGCCCTCGAGCGCGACGCCTCGCTGCCGCTCGATCCACGCCCCGTAGGCCGCAGGCAGGCGCTGGAGCCGCTCGCGCACCACCTCGGCGCTGTCGAGCTTCGCGAGCTCGTCCATCGCGACGTTCACGTCGTCTTCCTCGTGCGCAACGACCCGCCGCACCTCGTATTCGGGGAGCCATGTGGTCTTCACGCGGGTGACCGAGCTCTGATCCGGGGGCACCACGACAGCGACGCCGTGACCGACCGCGTACTCGACGCGCTCGCGGAACTGCAGATCGGCGACCTTCTGGTCCCACTGGTCGCTCTCCTCGTCGGAGAAGTTCGGCCGCGGGACGATCCCCTCGGCGCACTCGATTTCCATCTCGATCTGGAAGACCATCTGCTCGTCGCGCCGGCCCCTCTCGCCGGCGCCGCGCTGGTTCACGACGAAGAGCGCGAGCGCCTGCGTCCCCTCCCGGAGCCCGCGCGCGTGCTCGACGGCCTTGATCTGGCCGTAGATCACGAGGCCCACCGTGTCCCGCAGGCGGATCCCGTTCTTGAGGATCTGCGGGTCCAGCGGGACGTCCGTGGCGATCGTCTGCCGCGGTGTTCGCTTCCAGACGCGCTGCCCTCGGCCGCGCCCTTCGGGCTTCAGGGTCTCGGGGTGATACTCGGCGAAGCGGACGGTGACCTTGACGTCCCGCGTCTCCCTGGGGACGAGCACGCTCATTCCGATGGATGCCGGCCACAGGTTGGGGCGCTTGTCCTCGGGCTCCTCCCCCTGGGTTTCCTCCTCGGGCTCGTCTGGGCCGGCGCCGAGGCTGTCGTCGGCGGTCGGGTCCTCGGGCTCGCGTTCTTCTTCGGAGGCGAGGAAGCCGGTGAGGTAGTGGCGGGACGGCGGAAGCTCGAGCACCTCCTGCTCGACGATGCCCTCCTCGTCGAGCTGGTAGGGGCCGATCAGGTCGGCGTGCAGGGCGCGGACGAGGTGGTCGCGGGGGCCGGTCGGTTCGAACATGCAGGGTTCCCCATGCGTCGGATTGCGTGGAAAAGGTCGCGGTGCGCCGGCGGTCACAGATCGTCCGCAAGGAGGTGTTCGTATGCGGACTTTCGGCCGGTGCTGCACAGCGGGACGACGTGTTCTTTCAACTCTTCGAGAAACGCGCGCAGCCCAGAAGCCAGCCCCCGCTCTCGCAATTGGTCGAGCGGGGCTTTGGTCGAGCAACGCATCTCGCGTTCGAAGTCATCCGCGGTCAGGAAGCGGACCACACGCTTCGGACTCAGCTTGGCCTGTTCGTCTTTGGCGTGTAGCCTGTGCGCCTCATCGCAGGGACTGAAGCCAAGCTCACGCCGCAGCTCGTCGATCCGGGCGCGTTCCTCGTCCGACTCCGGTTCGAACCCGGCGAGCACCCAGGCCTCGCGCATCGGATCGGGGCAGCCAAGGACGATCCTGAAGGGAGCCCACCGCGAGGCCTCCGCCCGTGCCTGCGCGAGTCCCCGCCTGCGCAGGTCTCCTTGATCGTCCATGTCCCAGACGAGGAAGACCGCATCGACGCCTGTCGACGGTTCCCGCCTCACCAGTTCGCGTACGATGGTGAACGCATTTCTTGCCATCTGCGCCCCGGGTGCACCGGGCTCGCCGTCGAAGTGCCCCTGTGGAAAGCGAACGTTCCCAAGTTGCCGTCTGTAGAGGTCGAGCTTGTGGATGTCGAAGAAGTCCCTCCCCGGGCCGTCCTGGGCCCACTGGAAAACGGCCTCCGGATGGGAAGGCAACAGGTCGGCGACCCAGTCTGGCCCCTCCTCGCGGAGCACACGGTCGACCAGCGCGCTCGTGGTCCGGAAGTCGGCTTGTGCCTCGCAGAACATAAGAAGCTTCACGGAGCGTCCTCCGTGAGCACCCATGCTCGCTCCGGATCCAGGCTCCAGAGCTGTCCGGCCGAGAGAGCGCCCTTCATCTTCTCGGCCTGCGGGTGTTCGGAGAGGCGCTTGAGCGCGACGGTGCCGTCGTCCCGGAGGGCGAAGGCGAGCACCTCGGAGGGGTCGAGCTCGTCGAGGATGTAGGGGGAGTGCGTCGTGGCGACGATCTGGAGCTCGTCGAACTCCTCGAGCATGCGCTTGACCAGCCGCACCAGATCCATCTGCGCCTGCGGGTGGAGCGACTCGGCGAAGTCGTCGAGCAGCAGGAGGCTCGGACGGCTCGGACCGTGGAGCACGGTCAAGAGCGCCAGCGTAATCAGGGTTCCCTGGCTCGCGGCGTGCGCGGGGACGCCCGGGGCGCCGGTGAAATCGAAGAACACCTTGCTCCCCACGACGTTCTCTAGCCGGTTGGGTGCGGCGGGGTTCGGCCGTTGGACGACGGCCTGACGGATGCGGATGCGCGCGACGTTCGGGATGATCCTGCGAAGCGATTGTTCGATGCGCTCGAACTCTTCGTCGTGCCCGAGCTTGATGGAGGCCAGGGTGACGGCCGTGTTGGTTCCGTCGTACGCGACGTCCGGCCCCGGCTGATCGCTGTACGCAGCCGCCGCAATGCGCTCGGCGTTGAGCTTGTAGAGGGCTGTCGGCCTGAAGATCCCGGCGAGTTTCGGCACGATGCCGCGGAGGGGACTCCCGCCCCCAACGGCTTGTCGCGTGTCGTCGCCCTGCTTCCAGTGGATCTTGGCCGATGGGCCCTGGAGGTCGATGCGGCAGCTCCAGTCCCCGTCGTTCCCCTTGCCCTGCGATGTCAGCACGATCGGCCCCGACGCTCCCCGACGCAGGAGGTCGTCGAACGACCAGTCGCCGACCAGGACCTCGTGGGGTGAGCGGTTCGTCAGCTGGCCTTGAACCCAGAGGGCCTCGAGTACGCTCGTCTTCCCGCATCCATTCGGGCCGACGAGCACGGTAAGACGGCCGAGCGGAACGGTGCTGTCCCGGTGACCCTTGAAATCCTGGAGTCGAACGGAGGTGATCATGGGGGATCCTACAAGTCGAGCTGTAACCGTTCACGACCTGGCATGCATAGGCGAAATCGGGGAACGGGCGGTTCGGCCACGGCCACGGATTCCGCTCCGTGGCCAACCCGCCATGTGTCCGTGCCCCGGAGGGTTTCCGACCCGTGAACTGTTACCCCGCTCCCGAGCTCCAGGATGAACGCCTCCAGCTCGCGCGGGATGGCGTCCTCGAGAGCCTCCTCAAAGTAGCGGTCCTGAATGCCCAGGAAATCCAGGACGCAGGGGTCCTCCAGGAGGTTCTCGCGGGTACCCTGGTCCTCGGCCCGCAACGCCGCGAGCTGGGCTTCGACGACGCCCTTGGGCTTGCGGGAGAGCGCGGTCCGCTCATAGAGCATGCTGTCGATCTGCTGGCGGAGCGCGCGCACGCTCCAGCGCTCGACGCGGCACATCTCGGCGTAGAACGCGCGCGCGAGGGGAGCCTCGAGCGGCAGCAGGAGGACGAAATGGCTCCAGGTCGATTGTCGCGACAGCGCCGCGACAATCGGCTCCTCGGGGAAGGCCTCGGCGAGCTGGACCATGCGCCGCAGCGTCTTCTCCGAGAACCCGCGGCCGTAGCGGCGCTGGAGCTGCTCCGCGAGCGCGGCGATCACCCTGTCGCCGTAGGCAGCGCGGGCGTACCGGAGCACCTCGGTCCGGATCCGCGCGCCGATGCGCCAGTAGAGCCGGGTGAGCACGGCGTTCACGGTCACCGCCGCCCGCTGGCGTGCCGCCTCGATCAGGCGGCTGATGTCCCCGACGAGCTTCGAGGGCGCCACGGAGGGCGCGGGCGGCGGCTTCGCGAGCGGGGCCGTCCTGGAAGCGCCCCGGCGAGGTCGTGCCGCGGCTCGCCGGCTCACGGATCGCTCTCGTCCGCGAAGCCGGGCAACGTGGGCGCCGCCGGCTTGGCGCTCGGGGTGCGGGGCTTCTTCGCGGGATCGGCGGGCTTCCTGGCGGCGGGCTTCCTGGCGCCCTTCGCGGGAGGCGCGGTGGCTGCGGCGGCTTGCTTCTCCTGCTCGGCGCGCTCGGCGTTGAGGACGAAGAGGCGGTCGATCACCTCGTCCTCGAAGGCCTGGACGGCGGCGCGGTCCTCGTCGGTCTTCGGGCAGTAGGGGGGAACGGCGATGTCGCTCCAGCCGTAGGCGGCGAGGACGGCGCGGTCCATCTCCTCGTGAAGCGCGCGCAGCTCGATGACGCGGGGGTCGTCGTTGTCGGGGTCCTTCAGGGCGTTGTAGGTCTTGGTGAGCCCCTGGTTGGTGTCGACCATGAAGCGGGCGCGGGTTTCGTAGAGCTTCTCGCCGATGGCTTCGAGTTCGGGGATGACGGTGCGAGGATCGGGCTGCGGGAACGGGAAAGTCTCGAAGCAGTCGGAGGCGGCGTAGCGGAGGTCCGTTCTCATCGAGGACGATAAGAGGCGGGCCCAGAGCTCGTGAATGCGCGACTGGAGGAGCGCAAAGTGCGAACATCTATTCAGCGCAAATAGACAAAGAACCTCACTAAACAGTCTCCCCGTCGGCTGAAAAGAAAAGCACGAATGCTTTGTAACCCTCGATATAACCAAACAGCGCTCGATTGCCCCAATCGACGCAGCCATCTCTGGACGATCGCGACCATAGTACTGCCACCAATACGTCTTCATTCGACGCGCATCAGTGTTGTCGCCAAGCTGTTCACGGGAAGGCTTCACTCTTTCCCGCACAATTTGCAGCAAGTCAGGCCACCGCTCGGCCTCAGCGAGACTCATCGAACCAAAGTGAATCGCATATCGACAAAAGTTCTGCAGCGGATCCGAATTCACCTCTTCGCCACCAATATAAGGAAACACCCGCTCAGAATTTCTAAAATCCCTCTCAATCAAACGAGCTCGCTCTTCGATAGATATAAAGAAACCGGCTCCCCATGGATTAACACCGAGAAAGCTGACCGCGCGATTGGCGACGAGCCGTTCTGGATTCGGACGTTCTGGCCTCGGACGCAATGACGAGTCGACGATCGAGACCACCTTACCATCAAGGCGATAATTTTCCGAAACGATACGCTGCATGGCCCCAGTTGCGACATGGACTACCGAAACTGAAACAGTGGCATCCCCAGGCCATGACATCGTGCTGGTAGCTTCATATATCACATACCTATGAGCTAGTAGCCACTGCAAGGCAACGGTTCTAGTATCACCTTGGGCGATCGTGTTGGTCGCGATCAGGCCAATAGTGCCATTGAACCCGAGAAGTCCGGCACCACGCCGGAAGAAGTGCGCACAAAGGTCTGCACTTCCATGCGCCCCTTCGTGTAGCACCTGAAGCCACGGCAAGTATGCGGATCCGTTGCTCCGTATGACCCCGTTCTTTCCCGCAAACGGCGGATTCCCCACGAAGGCGTCCACCCAAGCCTTCCCCGTGACCTTGTTCTCCTCCAGCGGATCTGCCCTCCCCGGCGCAAAAACCTCCGGAAACTCGATCATCCAGTGGAACGGCACCTGCTCCCGCCGGATCTCCCCCTGCATCCCCCGCAGCTCCGCCAGGATGCCCCCCGCCGTCTCCCCCTCCCCCCGCTTCTCCGCGGCGAGCCACGCCGTCACCCGGTCCAGCCGCCGCGTCCGCTCCTTCTCCCGCTCCTTGTCGCTCTTCTGCCCGAAGAACGCCCCCACCACGAGATCCGCGACCAGCCGCACCCGATCGAGCGCGTCCTCCGCGTCGAACAGCAGCCGCTCCTTCTCCCGCTGCGCCGCGTACGTCCCCACGCCTGCCAGCTCCAGGATCCTCTTCCGGATCCCGATCGCCTCGTCCAGCGCCTCGCTCAACAGCCCCGCCGACAGCTCCACCTGCGCCTGCGGCTTCCAGTGGAACGCCCGGATCTGCTCGAACCCCAGCCCCACCAGCGAGTCCCCGTGCCGGATCGCGTGGTCCACGAACGTGAACGGCTCGTTCCTGGCCATCGTCACGAGCCACAGCGACAGCCGCGCGAGCTGCACCGCGTACGTGTTCTTGTCGACGCCGTACAGGCACCGCTGCGCCACCAGCCGCCGCGCATGGTTCACGACGTCCTCGTGCGCGCTGGCGATCACCTCCAGCCGCCCCTCCCGCGTCCACGCCGCCACCACGCGATCGGCCAGGTACCGGCAGGCCGCCACCAGGAACGCCCCCGACCCCACCGCCGGATCGCAGACGACCAGGTTCAGCAGCGTCTCCGAGCTCGGCGCCTCCCCCATCGCCTTGATCAGCGGCTCCAGCGTCCGCTCCACGATCGGCTCGGTCAGCGTGCGCGGCGTGTAGTGGCTGCTCGTCCTCCGCCGCTCCGGCCCCGGCTGGATCACCAGCGTCCCCGCCCCCGCCCGCTCCGGGGTCCGCCCGCTCAGGGGCTCCATCGCCCCGAGCGCCTCCTCGGCCTTCTTCGCCCCCTTCACCGCCTCGGCGATCTTCGCCGCCACGTTCTTGTCGAACCCGAGCTCGTCCTGGAGCCACCGCTCCCGCTGGTTCGCCGGCACCGCGAGCAGCGCGTCCGCCTCCACCCAGACCCGCGCCGCGCCCTTCTTGCTCCCGAGCCGGATCCGCACCGCGCCGCGCTCGATGCGCTTCACCCCGAAGCCCATCAGCGCCTCGTACACGCTGCCGATCTGCTCCACGTCGAGCGCCTTGTACGAGAGCCGCTGGCCGCCCAGGTAGAGCAGCCGCTCCAGCACCGAGTACACCGTCAGGTCGTCCACGCTGGGCAGCTTCACGGCCGCGCGCGCCTCCGCCTGCGTGATGGGCGCGCTCCCCTCCGGCCCCCAGCCCTCGAGGAACGGATAGGCGTTCGGCTCGAAGAGCTGCCCCCGCCGCGCCGGGATCACGAGCTCCCCGTGCGACACACCGAGATAGACCGCCCGGAACAGCCCTACGAGCCGCGGGTACGCCCCGAAGCGCCGGTGCATCGTGTCCGGGTACTTCCCGAAGTCGGCCTGCAGCGCGTCGAACAGCCCGAGCAGGCTGTAGCTCCGCGCGAACAGCGGGTGCTCCGTCGGCAGGAGCCCCCGGTCCTCGCAGTAGAGCAGGAACACGAGCCGCAGCAGCACCGTGAGCAGGCCCGCGTAGAGGTGGTCGTCCTCCCGCTCCAGCGCGTCCCGGAGCGCGCCCGTGCCGTCCCGCTCCTCGGCCGCGGCGAACCCCGCGAGCAGCGCCTCGAGCGCCTCGAACACCTGGCGCGAGAGCTCGGTGGTGACGTCGGCGTTGCGCTTGCGGCTCTCGGCCAGGATCGCCGGGAGCGACTGCTCTGCCGCCACGCCGAACCAGCGCTGCCGCGAGAGCAGCATCACGAAGGCGTCGAAGATCGGCCGCCCGCTCACGGACGCCATGTCGGCGGCGCGGAACGCGATCCACCCGCTCGACTCGCCGTGCGGCGCGTATACGAGACGGAGCTCGTGGCCGTTCGAGAGGAGCCCGATCGGCACGCGGCACTCCCGGAGCAGCCGCTCGAACTTCGCCTGCGCCGGGTACTCCCACGCGCCGGTGACCTGCTCGGGCCTGTCGAGCTGCTCGACCTCGGGCGGCACCTCCCAGACGAGCATCGCGTACGGCCGCCCCGCCTGCGCCGCGGGCGTGCTGTCCGCGGCGGTGGCCGCCTCCTCCCGCGGCTTGTTCCACCGGAGCGCGCGCGTCGGCCGGAGGAGCTGCTTGCCCTCCACGACGTAGAGCGAGAGCTCCTTCGGGAGCGCCTCGCCCGCGTCGAAGCGCTCGGCGTCGAGCTCGAGCACGGTCGAGAAGAGCCGCGCCAGATCCGGGACGTGCAGCCTCTTCTCGGCGTCCTCCTCGAGGCACTCGAGGAAGGCCAGGTGCGCCTCCCGCGGCAGCTTCTCCGCGCACTGGGCATCGACCAGCACGGGCACCGACACGACGAGCCCCTCCGAGGGCTGCGCCATGCCGATCCATTGCTCGTGGAATCGCTTGTCGGCGTCGCTCATGCTCGTTTTTCGGACCCGCCGATCAGCGCGCGGGCAGACGGGAAGGTACGCCCCTCGAACGACCCGGGGAAGCACGTCCCGAGGGCCGGCGTGCCGGGGAGCGACCTCGGCGCCGGCGCGGCATCGAGATGACCTCTGGCGACATCGAGGCCGGAGGTGGCGCTCAGGGGGCCTTCGTAGACGGGGGAAAGCTGTAGACGAGGGGGCTAGTCGCCGGGATGCGGAGCTCCGAGCGCTCCTGATCGTCGAGGCGCACTTTGCTCTCCAGCTGCTTGAAGACCCGATTGTGGTAGCTCCACAGCCAGATCCAGGCATGCGACGAGCGGTCGAGAACGGTCGCTGAATCGAGCTTACGCGTCACGAGCCGGCGATGGTCCTTGAAGAAGTCGAGGTACAGGGGCGGCTCGTCCACCTCCGACCTGAACGCCCACAGGTAGTCGACGAACAAGAAGCCGTCCGCGTCCGCCCGGAGAAGCTCACGGATGTAACCAAGCTCCTCCATGACTGAATGTTGCGGAGCGCGCAGATCCGCGTTCTGCTCGGCCTCGCGGAGCAGACGCGGATCGACGATGACCCGGGGGACGAGCGCGACCTCGTCGCGCAGGCGCTCTGCTTCCGCGATCCCACGGCCAACGGCGAGATCCCCCTGCGCGGCAACATCGCCGAGCGCGATCGCACCGCGCACGAGCACGCCGAGCGGCACGAGGTCCGCCTGGAGGTGGACGATGCTGAGCGCCTGCCAGAAGAGGAGCCACCCCGCACGCTTGATCGGCGCAACGTGGAGCACGCGAGGTGCCGCGAGGAACAGGCGGCTCTCGTACAACCTCGCGATTTCCGGCTCACCGAGGTGGCGCTGGACGATCGAGAACACCTGGCGCGCCCGCCCCTCGGGCATCTCGGGGTCGTCGAGCCCGAGCAGCTCCAGCGCCGTGACGATGCACGGGCGCGGTCTGGGCAAGGGGGTCGCCTTCACGCAGGCGCCTCCGAGAGCAGGCGGAGCGCGGCGTCCAGCGTGTCCAGCCCGACCCGATCGAGGAGCCCTCCCAGCTCTGGATCGGTGTCGTCGGTCACGAGCATGCAGCCCTCGGCCCGGGCATGGCCGCCGATGTGCCAGTCGACCGTGGCGCCGCAGGTCCGGCCGGTGCCGGGAGCCTGCGCGGCGCTCGGGGGCAGCCCCAGGCATGAAAGGCAGCGGTCGCGCTTGGCGCGCTGCCAGGCCGCGTCGTCCGGGTAGCGCTCACCGAGCCGCGCAGCCGTCTCCAGCGCGTGCCTGGCGTCGAACGGCTGCACCTCGATCCCCTTGGAACGAAGCGCGTCGAGGACGACATCGACGTTGAATGTCCCGCGCCATCGCTGCTTGAGGTCGAACAGCTTCTCGGCGTAAGCGACGGCCGAGATCACGAGGCGCACCGGCGCGCGGCCCTCGACGGCCAGACGGAGGTTGTGCCGCGCGATGCGGTCGCAAAGGTCGTTGAGCCGCCGGTCGCGGTACACAGCGTTTGTGTCGAACGCCAGCATGACGGTGCCCTCGCGCAGGCGCGCCGCGAGCTCGTCGGCCGTCACTGCTGCGGCCCCCGTTCCTCGAACAGGTCGGCATACTGGTCGTTGGTCAGCATCCGGTAGTGCCCATCCGTGCCGCGCACGAACACCACGCCGCCTCCGTGCGACAGACCGAGCCTCTCCTGGACCTCGGGCGGGACCTGCACCACCCCCTCCATCGTCATGTATCCGTGCGGCGCGCGCACGCTAGAGGGCGGCGACGGTGCGGCTGGCTCGGTGAACTCCCAGGCCTCCACGGCAGACACCTTGTGGATGCGCGGCCCGTCGTCCGAGCGCGCGAGCAGGTAGAACGGGGGGTGCTGCTCGAACTGCCCGGAGTGGCTCGTGATAAGCAACTGTGACGGGGCCTCGGGATCGGCGGCGAGCTCGTCCATGACATCGCGCAGCGCGCGCTGCGCCGTCCAGCGCAGGTTCAGCTCCGGCTCCTCGACCCCGATGATGTCCGCGCCCGTCATCACGAGGCGCGCGCAGAGGACCGCGATCTGCTGGATACCGGAGCCCATCAAGCGCAAGGGCAAGAACCCCTCTTCGGTCTCCAGGCCCAGCTCCGCGCGATCGGCGTTGGTGTCGAAGCGCATGCGCCATTGCCCGGGGCCGACCAGATCCCGGAAGCGGCCGAGCGCTGCAACGAAGCGCCTGAAGCGCTCGCGGCGAGCGCCGGTCGCGCTCTCGGCATCGTGCAGCGTCTTGGCGAGCGCGCGGGGGAGCGGCTCACGGCTCGCGAGCGGCGAGGTGCCTTCCGATGCCTCGCGCGTGACGCTGCGATCCGCACGGACCAGCGCAAAGCGCGACACGACGTCCTTTCCGCGCACGCGCTGCCCGAGCCGTTCGAGCACAAGGGCGAACGCGGCGTCCGTCGCGGCCTGGTCCCCCGCTCCGGCCGCGAGATCCACGCCGTCCGCGGTACGCCGGAGCTCGGTGATCCGGACGGTCACCTCCTCCTCCCCGCGCTCGAGGCGAACCTGGGCGACGATCGGCTCATCGAGCCAGGGCGGATCGTCCTTCTCACGATCGAGCCGGAGATGGGCCTCGAGGACAATCGGCCGCGCGCCTCTCAGCTCGAAGATGTCGCCCGGCGGGTACCCTTGAAGGGTGAAATACTCGTACCCGCGCACAGCCTCGCGCAGCGGCCGCTCGTCCGGCGCGGCCTGGGGCGGCGCGGAGCGCGCGTGGCGCTCCTTGAGGCGCGGGCCGCCCCGCGCCTCCTCCCGCAGCGCCTGGATCGCCACGAAGAACAGCCCGATGCTCTCCAGCAGGTTCGACTTGCCAACGTTGTTGTCGCCGTGCAGCACGTTGAGCCGGCCGAGATCGGCGAGGCACACCGGGGCGCGGAGGTTCTTGTAGCCCTGGACCTGGAACCGCTGGAGATGCATCGTCGGGTCCAGGGCATCCTAGGCCACGATCCCGCGAACGGCCAAGCCACGGCCGGGCGGGCCGCGATGGAACCGGCGGCGGTCCGGACGACCCCGCTAGAGACTCGTCGTCGGCCAGAGGTACACGAGCCCGACCGGCGCGAGCCGCTTCAGGCTCACGCGGTAGAGCGCCTCGAGCTCCGCCGGCTCGTCCCGGATCTCGTCCTCGATGCGGCCAAGGCGCTTCCTCATGTCCTCTCGCTCGCTCTCGATCTGCTCCCGCTGCGGCTTCATCGTGTCGCCCTCGAGCTCGCCGAAGAGCGGGAGCTGGACGTTCAGCTGCCCCTCGATCTCGACGCGCTGGGCCCTCAAGATCTGCCGCAGATCCTCGGCTTCCTTGGCGCCGCGGGCCGAGAGGAGCTGCGCGGCCTCGTGCGCCCGGCCGTCGGCCTCGTCCTGCACGTGCCGCCAGAGCACGCCGAAGTCGGCGGCGGCCGTCCTCGCCAGGCGGCGGCGAAGGGGCTCCGGGACGGCCGGGAGGCCGCCGACGCGCGTGAGCAGCTCCTCGAGGTGGGCGACGGCCTGGCGATCCTCCTCGGTGCCCATGGGCTTCAGGTGATCGCCGTCGCCGCTCTCGCGGAAGGGCGCGGCGACGGCGATGAGCTCGTCGTGGAGGCGCGCGGCCCCGGGCCCGAACAGCGAGAGGCGACCGAAGGCGATGGCCCGCGGCTCGCCCGAGCGATCGTCGGGCACGACCGTCACGCGCGAGAGATCCTGGGCGCCGAAGCCCTGGGCCAGGAAGCGCGCCAGGATGCGCTGCACGAACGGGTGCTCCAGGTGCAGGTGGACGCGCTCCTCGCCCATCCGGTCGAGCGCCTTGAAGACGACGGGCTGCGGGGGGAGCTTGCGCCATTCCCACTCGGGCTCGTCCCTGCGGCGAGGGCGGCGCAGGCTGTCGAGCGTGCGGTGCCAGCTCGCCGGCAACGCGGGCAGATCGAAGGCCTGCTGCCCCTCCACCTTCTCGGCGATCGGCGCGAGCGGCGCGGCCCCGGCGAGCTCCAGGCCGACGTCGATGGCGTCGTGCAGGAGCTCCTCCCTGAAGTCCATCACCTTGCGGGATCGGCCGAGGATGCGGCGCGCCTCGTCGATCTCCTTCCTCAGCGCGGCCGGGCCTTCGCGCTGGGTCTCGAGCTCGCGCCGGGTCGTCTCGGCCTGCTCGGGGAGCCGCTCGGCCTCGTCGAGGGCGGCCGCGGTGCTCCGATCGATGCCATGGCTGAACGCGCGCTCGATGCGCTCCATGACGACCTCGCCCAGGCTCCCGAGCTCGGTCTGGATCGTCTCGACCTTGCCCACGAGCTTCTCGAGCACCGCGTCCTCGGCGCGCTCCGGGTAGACGAAGTAGTGGCAGAGGACCTTGCTCGCGGGCTGGAGCGTGCGATCGATGCGGCCGTTGCGCTGCTCCATGCGGGCCGGGTTCCACGGGACGTCGAAGTGGAAGAGATCGGCGCAGTGGTTCTGGAGGTTCAGGCCCTCGCGCGCGGCGTCGGTGGCGATGAGGACGCGCACGGGGTGCTCCCCCGGATCGCCGTTGAACGCCCGTTGCAGCTCCTCCCGCGCCTCGTCGCCCATGCCGCCGTGGAAGATGGCGATGCGCTCGTCGCCGCGGTCGGTGTCCTCGACGGCGGCGCCGAGCGTCTTCCGGAGGTAGCGCATGGTGTCGCCGTACTCCGTGAAGATGATCACCCGCCGGTCACCCCAGGCGCGGCTCGTGCGCTTGCCCCCGTCCGACGCGCCGACCCCTGGGCAGAGCTCCGCGCGCAGCCAGCGCAGGAGCGCCACCACCTTGGCGTCGGGCCGGTGGCGGTGCTGGCGGGAGAGGTCGAGCATGCGCTGGAGCAGCTGGCGGGCGCGCCCCTCGGGGGATGGGAGCGCGGTCGACGCCGAGGCGACCTCGGCCGCGTCCTCCTCGTCGCGCTGCTCGTCGTCGACGCCGTACGGGTCGTCGTCCTCGGGCCGCCTGCGCCCGAGCAGCGGCGCAGGCGCGGGCGCGGCGCTCGCCATTCCTTCCAGATCGAGCTGGTCATCCAGCGCGGCGGTGCGCTCCGCCGAGCGGCGGGGATCGGCGCACGCCGCTCCCTCGTCGACGCGCGCGGCGTGCGCGTTCAGCGTCCGGTGGAACGCTTCGATGCTCGAAAGGAGCCGCTTCTGGAGGTTGATGAAGACGAGCTGCCCACGGCCGCGCTTCGGCTTCATCGTCTCGGTGTACTCGGCCAGGAGGGACGAGAGCTCGAGCTCGGGCGTGCCGACGGGGCCGAGCTCGATCTCCCTGGCGAGCTTCTCCCGCTGGCCGGCCTCGGCCTCGAAGTACCGCGCCCGGAAGCCGTCGCCCTCGCGCGTAAGCGCGATCCGGACGACGCTCCGGACGGGGAAATCGCTCTTGCCGAGCGTCTGGAGGTCGCGCTTGAGCCTGCGGACCATCACGGCGGAGAGCGCCTTCGACCCCGCCTGGATGGGGACGCCTCGCGTGAAGCGCTGGGGGTCGAGCATGGCCATGAGGGCGCTGAAGCTGTTCGAGTGACCGTTGTGCGGCGTCGCCGACAGGAAGAGGCGGTTCTCGAACCTCGGACCGAGCCCGTCGCGGATCATGGTCGTGACGTGGGAGTCGACCGCGTAGAGGCTCGCCGAGGCGGGCGCCGCGGTGTGGGCCTCGTCGAGCACGAGCAGGCTCTTCTTCATGCGCGCGCCGAGGTGGGCGACGAGCGGCTCGCGGTACTCGGTGCGTCGGAGCGTCTGGTAGGAGACGATGAAGCGGTTGTGCGTGCTCCAGGTGTTGACGCCGAAGCCCCGCTCGCGACGCCGGCGGGCGACGAGCTCGCGGCCCATGATCTCGAAGCGCTGGCCGAAGCGCTTTTCCATCTCGCCCCGCCACTGGAGGCAGAGGGAGGCCGGACAGACGACGAGGACGAAGTCCACGCGCTGCCGGAGCTGGAGCTCCTGCATGACGAGCCCGGCCTCGATGGTCTTGCCGAGGCCCACGTCGTCGGCGATGAACAGGTTCGCGCGCGGCAGCTCGAGGGCCTTCTTGAGGGGCGTGAGCTGGTGGTCGAGGAGCTTGATGCCGGCCCGGAACGGCGCCTGGAAGAGGTCGGCGCGCGTGGCCGTGACGCTGCTCCACTTGAGGGCGTGGAAGTAGGCCGCGAAGCGGCGCGGGGGGTCGAGCGAGGCGACCGCGCCGAGCCCCTCGGCCTCGGGCTGCAGGACCTTCGCGCCGAGCTCGATCTCCCAGAGCACCGAGAGGCGGACGCCCTGCGCATCGTCGTCGAGGCAGACGAGATCGACGCGGGTGGCCTCGCTCGGGGCCTCGGGCGTGATGACGTCCTCGACGAGGTACTGGCGCTGCCGGACGAGCGCGATGTCCCCCTTCACGGGCGTGAGGCGGGGGGTGGCGTGGGCCCCGAAGAGGCCCGTCGGAGGGGCGGTCTTGCGATCGCCGAAGGCCTGGAGGAGCCGCTCTGCGAGCTCCTGGCGCGCGCGGCTGGAAGCGTCCAGGCCGTGGGCCTGGCAGGCAGCGCGGAGCTCGTCGCGGCCCATCCATTCGACCACGGCGCGCATGCGGACCTGCTCGGAGCGCGCCAGCGCGGCGACCAGCTCGGCCTTCGTGCCGCGCTGGGGCACGAAGACGCCGAAGTAGCGCGCGAGCTCGATCAAGCGCCCCCGCGAGGGGAGCGACTCGAGGAGCGTGCGAACGGAGGGCGACGAAGCGGAGGGCAAGGACACGGACATCGACATCGGGGTTCCACGCGCCGCGCAGAGCTGGCGGCGCAAGGAAAGGTACGCCTCGGCAACGACACGGTGAAGATTGTTCTGTCGACAGTGCACCGCGTTGCGCGCGAGCGTCGCCCGACCTGCTCCTGGCGCTTACCCTCGGCCTGGACCGAGAAAGAGCAAAGCGGCAGCACTTCGCGCCGACGGCTCCAGCGCGCGACGAGGCCCGATCCACCGAGCGGAGTGATGCGCACGACCAGATCGTGCCCCTCGGATGCCGAAACCAGAGCGCCGATGAGCAGGGCTGGCCGAGGAGGCTCGTAGGGCCGGAGCACGGCCTCTCCACCGCGGAGACGAGTGCCACTCGTCTTTTCTTGGAGCCACGTCCACCGGGAGACGAGTGCTACTCGTCTTTTGTTGGAGCCACGTCCACCGGGAGACGAGTGCTACTCGTCTTTTGCTGGAGCCACGTCCACCGGGAGACGAGTGCTACTCGTCTCCCGCGTGGAGGAGCCGGCTCACCCGGATGGGTTCACGGCATCCCGCCCGCCCCGAGCGGTGGCGCCGGGACGGCTTCGGGCTTTGTGGCGGATGCTCTTCGACGGGGCTTCGCGAGATCGTCGACCATCTCGACGTAGGGCGCCAGCAGGAACGCGGCGAGCGCCTCGCTCCCCGGGATCTCCGGGTCGGCGTGGATCTCGATCTTCTGGATCAGGCTCCGCAGCGCATCCCGAGCTGCGCTCCACTGCGGCCGGCCGTCGGTCGGCCCGCCGTCCTTGGCGAGGACCACGGTCGTGAAGCCGTACGCCTCGCCGAAGCGCGCGTGGGCGGCGACGAGCTGCCGGTAGTGCCGGGTCCCGCCGAACTGCTCGATCACCGCCTGGGCGCGCTCCTCCTCCAGCGTCTTCATCCGCTGCACCATCGCGGCCCACTGGACGCGGGGCCGGCGCGTGATGAAGCGAAGCCCCTCGGGCGCCGGAAAGAGCTGCGCATAGAGCCAGCGCGCCTCGGAGGGCGATGGCGTCTCCCCATCGTCGGAGAGCCCGGCGGCGCCCGCGTTCCACTGCTCCAGCGCGCGCCATCGGTCGTCGCTGTCGGTGTTCGCCGCGCTCCGCTCCGCCTCGCTCGGCGCCGCATGACGCTGGTCGGCCTGCGCGCTCGCCCGCAGGCCGCGGAACCCCTGGAGCTCTGTCGCGGCCGCGTCGAACCGCTTCCACGGCCTGTCGATGTGCGGCGGCAGCGCCGCGACGGGCTCGACCCCCGTGGGCAGCGGCGCATCGCCCTCTTTGCGCTTTCCGCCCTTCGGCCGGAGCACCGCCGCGATCCGCGCGCTCATCTGATCTCGGAGACCGATCACGTCGTCCGCGACGAGCTCCTGGGGGAGGACCATGGTCGAAAACATCGGTAATTCACTCACGGGGTAAACCTCCTGTGATGTCTGATGGGTTCTGGCCTGCCGCCGTGGCGACACGCCGTGGTCTCGTTGCGGCGTGGCGGCATGGCAACAGATGTGCCGGCGCGAGGTGCGTGAATCCCTCGGCGAAACGTCTCAGACAGCAAGGCAGCTGAGCGCAACGTTCTGTCATGCTCCGCAACGGATTGCGCTGTTGCGCAACGCTCCCGTTGGCGCGCCACGAGCGCTTGTGTGTAGGACTCGCGACGCACATGGTTCGCCGATCCGCACGAAGTCGTCGATGTGCCCGAGCGCGTATCCGCCTCCGACGTCGTAAGAACGACCTCCCGGCGCACCGCCCCGTGGCGTACGCTACCGGTCATGGCGCCCTCGATCCCCACGACGACACGCTACCGGCCGGTGGGCCAGGCCCATTTCGACCTCATCGAGGCGGGCGGCTGCCGCCGCTTCCCGCCCCGCCTCCCCGAGCAGCCCGTCTTCTACCCGGTCTGCGACGAGGAGTACGCGACGCAGATCGCGAGCCGATGGAACACTGCCGAGTGCAAGGTTGGCTATGTGACGCGCTTCGCGGTGCGCTCGGACTTCCTCGAGGTGATCGGCGAGCACCGGGCCGAAGGGCACGGCACGACGAAGGAGACGACTGCGCAATGAGCATCGCCCACCTCGCCGACACGGGCCTCCCCTTCAACCGGAAGGAGCGATACTTCACAGGCACCGTGCTCCCGATGCTCGTGTGTGCTGATAATTTCGCGCACTTCGGCCGCCTCACCGAGCTGGTGGGGCTTGGCCGGATCGACGTCGACGCGCGGCCTACCTCGGCCGACGTGCAGTTCTTCACCGAGTACAGCTTCGTGGAGTCGGTCGTCGGCGAGGCGAAGGCTCGCTTCCCGGGCGCCCCGGTGAAGAAGGACACGCCCGACGTGCTGATCCACGTCGCCGGGCCCCGGCGAGCGCTGATCGCGATCGAGGCCAAGATGTATGACCGGCCCACGACCGCCGCGCTGAACGAGCAGCTCGCAGCGCAGGCGGAGCTCGTCCGCTACATCGCGGGGCGGCTCGGCGTCGACTCCGCCAGCATCGCGCACGTCGCGTTGCTGCCAGCGGCGCTTGCCTCCGAGCTCGGCAAGCTCCTGGTGACGACGGTGACATGGGAGCGGCTCTTGGACACGTATGCCGACGTCGCACCGCCGTATTTCATTGAGGTGCTGCGTGTCGCCCTTGCGCGATACGAGCAGCTCGTGTCGCCGCGCCCGAGCTGGGGTGCGAACGCCGAGACGAAGCTGACCGGGGACGAGCTCTACGAACGCCATCACGCAGGCTCGCTCACCACGCCGTGGATGGGACGGCAGGGCGGCCTGGACGGTGCCGAGCTCACGAAGGACATCGCGTCGGGGACGTGGCGCAGCCAGCTCTACGAGTGCCGCTCGACGGCGGTGTCGAACCGAAACTGGTTCACCGTCGCCGCGTTCGCCGCACGCATCGACTCAGCCAGGCCGTGATGTTGCGCGGATTCCAGGAATCCGTACAGTTTTCCACAGCCTCGCCCGGGTACCAGTTCACACCTCTCGGGCATACATTCTCGACATGAGTCAGGCGATCGGAACGCTCGTACGAACCCGCCGGTCGGAGGTGGGTTTCTCGCATGAGGAGCTCGCAGAGCTTGCGCGCGTGCCGCTCGGGACGCTGGAAGCCTTCGAGGAGGGGCAGGGAAACATCACCGCAGCGGCGCTGGACCGCGTCGCGTACGTCCTCTGCGTGGATGCGGGCGTCCTGCGGCAAGGCAGGATCGAGCGCTCGCCGACGGCCGCCCTGTTCTTCCGGCAGGGCGCCTTTGCGGACTTCCGCGACGTCGAGGATCGCCCCGCGGTCGTGGCAACGTTCGAGCGCGCGCTCGCGCTCCGAAAGGTCAACACCCTCCTCGGGAGACCTCCGGGCCTTCGCGAACGGTTCGAGCCGGAGGAGCCCACCCCGGAAGCTTTCAAGGACGGGTACCGCCTCGCCCGCAAGGTACGGAGCGCGCTGGGAGACGAGACAGGCCCTCTGGGAGACATGGCCGAGCTGCTCGAAGAAGAGCTCGACGTCCTGGTGCGGGCCGAGGCGCTGTCGAGCGCTCGGATCGATGCGCTTGCGTTGAAGGAACCGCAAACCGGCGTCGCAGCGGTCATCTTGAACACAGCGAGCAAGCGCCGCTCCAATCCATGGACGGCCCGCGTCGACCTTGCTCACGAGCTCGGGCACATCCTGTTCGATCCTCCGCAGGGAGAGATCAACCTCGTGGTCGATCAGGAGGGTGACGAGGGCAAGGTCGTATGGCACGGCGAGAGGCGAGCGCGCGCATTCGCCGCCGAGCTCCTCATGCCCGCGGAGGGACTGCGGCAGCTCCTGGGTCCCCCGCAGTATGAGATGGCCACGTCCAAGGCGCTCGATCTGCTGGTCCGGACCCGGCAGCACTTCGAGACTCCCATCGAGATCACGGTGAACCATCTGGTCAATCGCGAGTACATCGTCCACTTCCAGCAAGAAGCCGTGATCGAGCAGGCCAGGCGGACGAGCGGCGGCTCGGCGGCAGCCGCCCCTCCGTTGGATCCATCCAGGCACGATGTCCTCACCCGGCGCGTGCTCGAAGCGCTCGATCGCGATCTGATCTCCGCCGGGCGCGCGCGGGAGTTGCTGCAGCTGACCGCCTGGGATGATCTGCCCACGAGCGCGTGAGCCAGAGCGTTCCCAGGATTCGGTACCTCCTCGACACCAACGCGGTGATCCCGTTCCAGCGCGCGGGTTGCCTGAAGGCGCTCGTGGCTGCGGCGAAGAGCGTACCGATGGCCATCGCGGACGACGTGCTCGGCAGGATCATTGGGCTACACGCCCTCTTGCGGGTGCAGGTCGAGCGCGGCGCGCTCTCCGCGGCGCTCGCCAGGGCGGTTGCGGCTTCCCGTGACCTCGATCCTCCGCTCTGGTGGACGGGGTGGACCACCTCGCTCCCACCGGAGAAGCCGTAGCGCCGCACGCCGTCTTCCGGGCCCCGGGGGTCCGGTCGCTGGAGATGCTCGCTAGACGTCGAGCATTCCCTGTCTGTCATCGTCCTCCCGCTTCGACGTCCAAATCGTTGGCTCGCATTCTATTGCTGCGAGCGCTGATAGGTATTCCCGAAGTCGTCCTGCACCACGACGGCGAGCCCGTCCACCGCCTCCACCTCGAGCTTTTCGTCGATCACCCGCGTTCGAAAGGCCCAGCCGGCGGGGAGCGTCAACGTCTCACCGAGCTTCGCGAGCAACGCCTCGTCCTGCTGCACCTCCTGCACGCTGTACGACTGCATGTCGTAGACCGCGCCCTCCGGATCGACGAGCTCGTAGACGCTCTTGCCGGCGTCGTAGCCCCACGTCGTGTCGCGCCGCACGGTGCGTGTCTCGTAGGGCTTCGGCTTGCCCGAGGCCTCGGCGAGCGCGAGCGTGAGCGTGCCCGTCTTGCGCATCTCGATGCCTCCGAGCGTGCGCACCTCCGGATCGAGCACCTTCGAGCCCTCGAAGCTGTCGATCATCCAGTGACGCGGGCCGTTCATGACCACCACGTCCGCCATCGTCTCGGCCTTCACCTCCGCCTCATCGACCGCGCCCCACGCCGCCTCGGGGCATTCGTTCAGGCCTTGCGTGTTGTACACGTCGATCGTCACCGATCGCGCGACGAGATCCGCGTCGCCGAGCAGGATCTCGCAGTAACGGCTCCCGCGCAGGGCGTCCTGCGCGGGCGCGGACGTCTCGGCTTCGACGGGCTCCGTGCTCCCACAGCCGGCAGCGACGAGAAGGAGCGAGAGGAAAAGGGGGAGCGACGACGGCTTGTTCATGGCGTGTACCTCGGGCAGAAGGCGATCGTGGAGCGCGCGGAGCGCGCCCTCCTTCCCTACTCCCGCAAAAGGTCCCGCGAACCCGACACGGCCTCGGTCGATTTTTCCGCGCGCTCCCTCCCGTTGAGTTGGCCTGGATCTCCAGGGAGCGAGGAGAACATCACCTCTCCGCGGACCGGCGACACCCCCTCTCGCCGCTCGCTCCGGCAGCTCCGCCAGCTCCGACGGGCGCCGGTCATCGCGGCGCGACAGCGGCTGTCCGCGCGGCGGTCACCTGTCCCGCTGCGAGGCGGATCAGAGCTCGTCGCCGACGATGCGCTCGAAGCGACCTGCTGATGCAGCCCCGATCGAGTCCGGCACGACGCGGACGCTCCCTGGCCCCTGCTCGATCCTCGGAGGTCCGCCGTCGGGCGGGATCGATACGAGGATATAGCAGTCCGGGAAGCCGGTCGTCCTCGGATCGAAGGAGATCGCATCGTGTGTTCGGAGCTCGGTGAGCGTGCGGGCTTCGGGGCGCCCAGACTGCTCGACATGACGCCGCGGCAACCCGGTGAGGTAGGACGTCCCGCCATGAGACACCACACGGTGGGCGCCCTCCCCGGGAAGAAAACGCGGCAACCGGCTCGGTCCGTAGGGCGTAAAGACCCGCAGCGGCTCGGGCACACGGGCTCTCGGTCGCAACACGTCGTCATGCAGCGCCTGATCCGAGCCGTGATGAGGCACCTTGAGCAACTCGTGGTCGCCGAGTTCGGGCTCGAGCACGAGTGTATGACTCCAGCCGTCGCCGGGGCTCTCGACCAGATCCGAGCCCAGGAGGACACGTCTCCCGCGCCATGTAAGGAGCAGCGCGGTGGAGATGACGTTTCTGTCGAACGATTGCCGCGTTCTCCACAGTTCGAGCTGCTGGGCGCGCACGTCCGCGCGGGGGGAGAGCACACGCAGCGTGGCATCGCCGAGCAGCTCGAGGTCGCCGGCATTGACGTCCCAGCGGCACGCCGGTGATGCGCTCCAGCGCGACTGGACCACGGCGATAGCCTGGCGTGTGACGCCGGCGATGAACCCCGCGGACCTCGCGGCGACGTCGTCTCCCGGCGGAAGCACCATGCCGATGCGAGGCCACGTCTCCTTGCGATCGCGCGGCGTTGAGACCTCAATCACCCTGGCGACACCCCAGCTATGATCATCGTGCGGATGAGTGAGGAGCACGATGCGCGGGCGGGCTCGATACTGCGTAAGCACCTCTATGGCGTAGTGGACCCTTTCGGCGCCGCAGCCGTCCACGACCATCCATGCGTCCGGCGGCACGCGGACCAGAATGAGCTCGCCCTTGCCTGGGCCGAGTACGAGCACGACCAAGTGCTCGGGGGCGAGATCAGGCAAAGGCACGGCGTACGTACCGGTCCAAGGAGGGAAAGAGCCGCGGCAGATAGCTCACGGCGTCGAAGGACGAGGCGCCGCGAGGCCACGTCCGCAGCACCTTCGTCCCGTTCATGAACTCGATCCGCTCCACGAAGGTGCCCACGGCGAGCCAGGCCGACTGCGCGTGCCACTCCACGGACAGGGTGCGCAGATCGAGGATTACCGTGGAAAGCGTCACCTCGGCCCCCTCTGCGAGGCGTTGCGCGACCTGGAGCACGACGCCTCTCGCGTCGCGGCCTATCACCCGCCCTGGCTGCCAGGTCCTCACTTCAAGGGAATCCTGTTCCGCGATCAGGTGTGGACCCTTCCAGCGGTCCTCCAGCGCAACAGTCGGCGGAAAGACGAGCCGCTCGTCGCGATCCTCCTCCAGGCAAACGAGAAGCTGGCGCAGCGCTCGCCACCATGGGAACACCCGTATCGGGTCGGGTACGTCGTCCAGCACGTCGGCTGCGAAGTCAAGCTCGCTCCGCGCCAGCAGATGCCGCGCCACCTGGCCATGGAGCTCCTCGTAGACCGCCGGTGTCAACAAGCCCTCTGTCGCCGCGAGATCGTCCAGCGCACTGTCCCAGGCCGTGCGAGCGTCGCTCATCCAGGCGGTCGTGATCAGAAAGCAGACGTAACGACCATGATACCAGGGATGCGCCGGCTCGATGTCCCGTGCCTGTGTATACTCTCGCTCGACGCGCTCGGGTTCGGTCCCCAAAATATCGAGATTGTAGGCGATGTAATGGTGGGCGTAGGCGTCCCGCTCATCGTGCTCAATGGCCCGCTCGTACGCCCGGACCGCGTCGCGGCGGAGCTTCTCCTCCTGCTCGCGCGGAGCACGGAGCGCCTTCTGGCTCAGGCTCTTGCCGAGCGCGTCATACTGCTCGACGAACTGCAGGGAGCGGGAGAGCAGCGCCGCGGCGTCGCCTGCCTCTGTGAGCTGGTAGATCTCTTCCATGTCCTCGCGGACGGCGGCGACGACGTCCCCGCCGTCACGAGCGGCCTGAAACCGCTCGCGGTGGTACGCGGCTGCGAGGTGGTGCGCATCGCCCTGCGGCTCATCGAGCACCCACGCTGAATTGTTGGTGAGGAGCGATGTACGGATCTCTCGCGCCAGAGCATCCGGAACCACCTTGGATCCATCGTCGAACACCTCGATGAGCGGCTCGATGATCGTCCTCGTCCGGGGGGCGAGCGCCATCAACCCTGCGCGATCGAGCACACTGTCCGAGAACGGTACGCGGAAGGCCGTGAGGCGTATGATGACGCGCCTCCCCCCCGGGTCGTCCAAGAGCAGGCGCCCGAGCCTCGGGACCAGGCGATCCAGCCGGAGGTCATGGGCCGGGAGACGCTCCACGTCGATGCCGCCTGCGGCGAGCGCCTGGAGCACCTGCTGCATGACCGGCGGTACCGCAGGCAGACGGCGGCGATCGCCGAACGACCGGGCGACCGCGTCGCCCGCCCGTCCCAGGGACGGATCTCGAACGAGCGGGAGCCGGAAGCCCGCATCCTCGGCCTGACCTACGGGGATGCGTGGACCTGCGAGCACGAGCGTGCCAGCGCGTATGCCGAGGAACGTCTCGGTCACCTCGACAGCGCGCCTGGTGAACAGCTCGCTCTCGGGGCCCAGAGCCGTCGGGAATCGGGGCCCATCGAGGAGGAGCAGGAGATCCTTCCCGGCGCGAGACAGCGCCCCTCGTATCGCGGCGATCCTGTCGGCCCACGCAACCCGGGCGGGCTCGTGCCGGGGCACAACGCGGTCCATCAGCGTTGCCCCTTCGAGCTGCGCGGCCGCCTCGACGAGCGCCACCAGCGCCGCGTCGTCGCCATCGGGTACCTCGATCCGGACGACGCGCCGGCTTCCGGCGAGCGCGGCGGCGAGCCCGCGGAGGACCGCCGTCTTGCCGAAGCCAGGCGGCGCCTGGATCGAGATCCTCGGCGCGCCGGCTTCGATGCGCTCTCGAAGCTGCTGGATCGCTTCCTCGAGGAGGACGGCCATGCGCCAGCTGATACCATGGGTATTCGCGCGAGCCAAGTTGGCTCAGGTCGACGAGTTTGCCTCGGGCGCTCGACGATATCCGCTCTCCCAGATGTCGAGCTTTCCCTGGCCGTCTGCTTCCCGCTTGCGGCCGCCCTTGCGGGCCGGCATCGGCGTGCCTCGATACCCACACCGAGGCGTCCGGGGACGAGAACCCCGGACATCATTTGCCGCGCACGGGATCGCCGATCCAGAGGCTGGGGGCGCCGGGTCGGCCGTAGACGCGGAGCTCACGCCGCGAGCGCCGTCGCGCGTCGTCGTGGAGCGGGGCGCAAAGAGCAGGCGGTTCACTCGGCAAGGGGCGGTCCTCGATGGGCCTGGGAGTCCGAAGGGAGAACGTGGCGCCCGGCGCGGCGTCGAGGACAACACGGAGCGCTTGCACGAGATCAGTGAGCTGCGCCGTGACGACGACCGTGCGCGGCCGCCCTGCCGCATAGAAAAGGTCGCTCTCCTGCTCGTAGATCTCGAACTCCTCGCGTAGCCAGACGGAGGCATAACGGTCCGTGCCGGGCCCGAGCACGGGCACATGGAACGCATCCGCCAAGGCTCCGCCGACACGCTCGAACGTCTCGAGCGAGAACGGGCGGGACGGAGAGAGGCGGCCTGCGGTGAAGACTCGCTCGAAGTAGCTGGACCACGATGCCGCGACGGGAGAGGGCGGCAGCCCGATCTCCCTTGCGTCCACGTACAACGTGCCTTCTTGATCCAGGTAATAGTTGCTGTCGGTATCCGTCGCGTGGCCCACGTGCACGAGCCGCTCAGCCATCGGCCGCTCGATCTCTCGCAGCGCGAGACCGCGTTTGACGTGGGAATAGATCCCCCAGGAGAGCCCTGCGAAGGTCAATCCTCCGCACGTTTTCTCGAACGCCGCGATCGGCTCGGACAGCTCCATCCCCGCGGCATGGAACAGCGCGGCGAGCTCTCCGGGCGAGCAGGTGTCGCCCGCGTTCCACCGGAGATCGATGGTCGCGTAATAGGCCAGCGTGCGGTCGGAGAGGTACGGGCGCAGCGCCTCGAGCGGGTTCGCATAGTCGAGCACCATGCGGCCGTCGTGGTAGAGCTGCTCCACCTTGAGGACGCGCCCTGCGTGCTCCCGTGACACCTCGATCTCGAGGTCACGGCCCGAGCGCTTGGCGTAGACGTATCCGGCCTGCCCCGGCTCCTCCGATAGGGTCCGAATGGCACCGCGCGCGCGCCGCTCCTCGGGAGAGAGCGGCCGGGGGGCCTCCTCCGGCGGGCGAGCATCCTCGAGCATTTCGAGCCCCGCCACGTCGACGCCGGCCTCCTCGGAGGCGGCGCCGCGAGCCGTCTCGATGCAATGGGCCACGTCCGCGAGCGAGCTCCTCCAGACGAAGGTCTCGCCTGCAAGATCGTCACGGAAAGGGTGACCATCGGCGATCACACCCCCCGGATAGACCCAGAACGTGTGGGAGGCGTCGCTTGCTTCCACCGCCGGCAGCGCGGCCAGCGCCTCCGCGAGCTGTGCGCCGAGGCGCGGGCGAAAGGCGGCACGGAGGCGGTGTGCCTCGACCGGCTCACGATCGGCGAGCAACGCGAGCACCTCGATCAGGCCGCGGGCTGACGCGGCCGCAGGCGCGCCGCTCGCGTGTACCAGGGCTCCTCGCTCATCGGCGAGCAACGGGAAGGTCCGGCCGCCAAGGCTGGCCAGGCCGACGGGGACGGCGAGGATCGCGCCGGATCGGGCACGAAGCGACGGGGCGCGCATCGCCGGATGGTCGGCCCCGGGGAAGAGCCACAGATCCGCCTGTCCGGGCGCGCGCCGGGAACCGATGCTAGCGAGCTGCGCGTGGAGCTCGAAGAGGACGTCCCAGGCCGGCAGCCTCGCTCCTGCGAGATGGCGGCGGAGCTCGTCTGCGCTCATCGACGCGGGCACGTCGCGGGGACCGAGATCGAGCGTGGCGAGAGCGCGCGCAGACAGGCTCTCCAGGAGCTCGTGCTGTTTGGGCTGGACGATCATGCGGTATCGTAGCCGGTCCTCAACGTGTAGCCCTCGCCCCTCGCTCCGCCAGCTCCGACGGACGCCTGTCATCGCGGCGCAACAGCCGCTGTCCGCGCGGCGGTCACCTGTAACGCCCCCGTACCACCTCGCCGAGAGACGCACCGGAGATCCGCCGCCACCACGCCGCTCTCACGCGTGGCACGGCGCATGCTACTTGTCCCCGGCACACAGCGCGGCGATCATGGCCGCTTGTGTCCACGCTCGGCGAGCTCGCCGCTGCCGTCAACGAAGGCTCGAAACTCTCTGGACGAGGAGATCGCGATGAACCGCTCAGTCGGTGTGCACGGGATGGTGATGGGCGTCGGGCTCCTCATGGCGGCTTGCGCGCCGGCGTCGGAGTCGGAGTCGGCGTCGGCGTCGGCGTCGGAGATCGAAGTCGAGCTCGCCGGACCAGGGCTCGAGGCGACGGTGATGAAGCCCGGAACACAGGACCCCAACGGCACCCCCAAGCACGCCTGGCACGCGTGGAAGGAGCCGCTCGTGAAGGCCCTGAAGCACCCGCTGCTCCAGAGCGACCACACGTTCAACCAGGAGATCGTCGACGCGGGGTTCCTCGACGATCCGGAGGGCGAAGAGGTCTTCGATCACGCCTTCCGCTGCGCGGTCGCCAAGGACACCAGCGTGTTCCACGGCGACCGCGAGTACAAGGGGCGAGGGGCGGTGATCGGCGCGTCGAGCTGGGTGAACGGCGGTCTCGACGTCGACGTGATCTACAATGTGCTCGAGTGCGTGATCGCGTTCGTCAACGACAAGACCGACGGGGTCGAGGTCCTGCTCACGGGCGCCAACGTGAACGACGACGGGGGGGATCACACAGGCTTCATCTACAGCGAGGCGATCTGGTGCGCGGACATCGCCCCCGCTTCCCCCCCGCTCCCGAGCCTCGTCGGCGTGGAAGTCTACGCGACGGAGTCCTTCGCGAAGGAGTGTGGATACGACATCGAGGATGCGCTGAAGCGGCGGTACTGCTACGAGGAGGGCTCCTGCGGCCTCGAGTACATGGGGCTCGTGACGAAGAACTCCGTATGTGAGCCCATCGGCCCGGCGGAGGACGGCCATTACCGCTGCAAGGGGAAGCCGTGCACGATGACGTGGCTGACGAACCCCAACCCTCACTGGTGTGGGCCCCACCGCCGTCTCCGTCCCAACTGAGCTCCGGGCGTGCTCAGGGCGCGCCTTCTCAATGCCCCTCGCCCGCGAGCCGCCGCGCCTCGGCGACGCGCGCGCCCACGGTCCGGGCGCGCAGCGGGTTCGCCTGGATCGCCGCCTCCAGGGCCTCGGCCTCCCGCAGCGTGGCCTCTCTCCGGGCCGCCGCGCCGGGCGCCGCCGCGGCGCGCAGGCGAAAGAGCCCGCCCTGGGCCACGAGCGCCCGGTCGAACCGCGGGTTCAGGGCGAGCGCCGCGCCCGCGTGCCGGAGCCCCTCGTCGATCTCGGCCGCGGCGTCCTGCCCGCGGCCCGCCCGCAGCGCGGCGCGGGCCTCGTGGATCTCGGCCAGCAGCGCGTAAATCCGCGGATCGGCGCGCGGCTCGCCGAGCAGCACGGGCCGGAGCGGGACGAGCGCCGCGTCGAGCAGCGCCGCGTCCGGACGGCCCCGCCGCGCGCTCCACCGGAACGCGAGGAGCTCCGCCTCGGCGCGCTGCGCCCGGTCCGCGACGTCCCAGGGCGCCTCGGAGAGCCGGCGATCCAGCGTCTCGCGCGCGATCCGGAGCGCGGCCGCCGGGTCCTCGCCCCGCGCGAGCCGCACGCGCGCCTCGAGCATCGCCAGCATCGCCCGCAGAGACTCGGGATAGGCGGCCGCGCCCGGCGCCATCGCCCGCGCGCTCTCCTGGACGCGCGCCAGCGCCGCGCCCGGATCGACCCCCGCGTCCAGCGCGTGCAGCGCCAGCGCGTGATCCAGCCAGAGCCGCCAGTAGGGAGCCCCGGTCCAGGAAGGATCGCTCCGGCGCGTCGCCTCGATCACCGCGTGCATCCGCTGGACCGCCTCCTCGGGAGAGCGGCCGGCGCGGACGAGGTGCTCGACCTCGTAGAAGCCGATGGTCAGGCGGGAGGTTCGCGCGCTGCCGAACCCTGGATCGAGCGCCAGGACCTGATCGCAGCGCTGCTCGGCGCGCTCGAACGAGCCCTTCGGGTCGAGGCCGCGCAGCGACTCGTAGCGGCCGCGCTCGGCGTGGACGGCGCAGAGCTCGTTGAGGGCCCAGGCGAAGTCCGGCTCGCGCTGGAGCGCGGCCTCGTAGCCCTGGACGGCGCGCTCGAGGGCCTCGCCCTGGTCGCGGCCGATCAGGTCCGCGTGGTAGGCCCGCGCCCGGAAGATCGAGGCGGCCACGTACCGCGCCATGGCGTCGTCCGGGCTCCTGGCGAGCGCCTCCTCGGCGCGCGCGCTCGCCTCGGCGAGGGCCGCGTCCGCGTCCTCGCCCTCCTGCATCCCGCTCGCGACCCACCAGGCGAAGCAGCTGTGGACCCAGGCCAGCTTCACGTACGCCTCGGCGCTCCGCGGGCTCGCCGCGAGCGCCCGCCCGCAGGCCTCCCGCGCCCGCTCGAAGCTCGGGCGCATCGACGCGCCGTGCTTGCCGGCGGCGTTCATGGTCTGGGTCCAGAGCTCGCACGCGCCGGCGTGGACCGAGGGGTCGGATCGGCCGTGATCGGCGGCGATCCGGTACGCCTCGGCGGCGCCATCGAAATGGCCCTTCATCCGCTCGAAATCGAAGGCGGCGTCGTGGCGGTAGCGGCTCCCCATCGCGAAGAGCACGTCGCCCTCCAGCTTCTTCGCCTCGTAGAGCCACGGCGCCCCCGCGAACGCGGCCCGGGCCTTCTCCAGCGCGTCCTCGTGCCTGCCCTCGGCGAGCGCGAGCAGCCCCTCGGCGTACGCGGGCGCGTCGACGGCGCCGCCGAGCGCCGCGCGCAGGTGCAGGGCAGCCGGCGCCTTGAGCTCGGCCTCCAGCGCGGCGATCCGGGCCTCGCGCTGCGCCGGGTTGCGGATGCGCCGGGCCTGCTCCAGGCCGCGGCGGTAGAGCTCGGAGAGCGCCGCGCCGGCGGCGTAGTCGAGCCCCGGCGATCGGTAGCCCGCCCGCTCGGCCGCCCGGAGGTGCTCGAGGGCGGCGGCCGGCTCCTGGAGCGCGAGCAGGCCGCGGCCGAGCGCGTACTCCCCGGGGCCGCGGCCGCTCTCGCCCGCCTGCGCCATCCGGGCCTCCACGGTCCCGAGCCGGGCGCGGACCACGTCGCGCTCGCGCTCGACGTCGTGGAGCGGCATCCCGTGGGCGCCGAGGAGGAAGAGCTCCATCTCCTTCACGGTCTCGCCGAGCTCGCGCGCGAGCTCCGCCTGCTGCGCGGCGGCGCGCCGGCTCCGGACGGCGAGGCCGGCGACGACCAGGGCCGCGAGGACCAGCGCTGTCACACCCGCGACGGCCGCCCGGTGCCGCCGCGCGTGCCGGGCGAGGCGGCGGCCGAGGGAGGCGCGGCGCGCGAGCACGGGGTCGCCGTCCAGGAAGCGCTGCAGATCCTCGCCGAGCGCGCGCGCCGACTCGTAGCGGGCGCCGGGCTGCTTCTCGAGGCAGCGCATCACCACCGCCTCGAGATCCTGGGGGATGTCGCGGTCCAGGGTCCGGAGCGGCGGCGCGTCCGCCTCCAGCACCTGGCGGAGCACGTCCATCACGGTGCCCCCCGTGAACGGCGGGCGGCCGGCGAGCAGCGCGTAGAGCGTCGCGCCCAGGCCGTAGACGTCGGTCCGCCGATCGAGGGCGTGCACCCGCCCCGCGGCCTGCTCGGGCGCCATGTACGCGGGGGTTCCGAGCAGGGCGCCCGTCAGGGTGGGCCCGCTCTCCCCCGCCTCGCGCGCGATGCCGAAGTCCATGAGGTAGGGGCGGTAGGCGCCGTCGCTGCCCCGCTCCAGCATGACGTTGCTCGGCTTCACGTCGCGGTGCACGAGGCCGAGCCGGTGCGCCTCGTGGAGCGCGGCGGCGATGGCCCGGGCCACGCGCACCTTCTCCTCGACGGTCAGGTCGCCGCGGGCGTCCTGGAGGGAGGGGCCGTCGATGCAGCGCATCACGAGGAAGGGCACGTGATCGGCGACGCCGGCCTCGTGGACCTCGCAGACGTTCTCGTGGCGGAGCCGCGCCTGGGAGCGCGCCTCGCGCAGGAAGCTCCCGTCGATCTGCGCGCCCGCCGAGAGCAGCTTGATGGCGACGCGCCGGCCGAGCCGGAGATCCCGCGCCCGGTAGACGACGCCCATGCCGCCGCGGCCGAGGAGCTGGAAGTCCTCGAAGCGGGCGTGGAGCGAGGGCGGGATCGGCGACGGCGCGGCGGGCGTGGACTCGGGCGCGGCGGCGGAGCGCCGGCTCTCCGTGCCGAGGCCGAGATCGGCGGTGGCCTCGGGCGCCGCTGGCAAGGCCTCGAACGCCGCTGGCGAGGCCCCGGACGCCGCTGGCAAGGCCTCGGACGCGGCGGGCGTGGCCCCGGGCGGGGCCGGGCCGGTGAGGGTCGCGTCGTCGCGGCCGCGCCGCGGCCACGGCGGGGCGTCGACGCGGGGATCGTCGGCGTCCACGGGCGGGATCATCGGGCGCGGAGGCCGTGGCGCTGGAGCAGCCGGTGGACGAGCTGGCGGGAGACGCCCATCGCGTCGGCCGCCTGCGAGATGTTGCCCCCGTGCTGGCGGAGCTTCTCGGTGACGTAGGCGCGCTCCAGCTCCTCGAGCACGACCTCCCGCGCTTCGGGCAGCGGCAGCTCGAGGAGCCTGCGGAGGCGGGCGTCCCCGGGCCCTTCCGGCGACGCGCCGGAGGGCGCCGCGCCCGAGGGACCCGGGCGCGGGGGTTCCGCGCTGGAGCTCCCCTGCGGCGCCGGCGGCGCGGCGCCGAGGATCTCGTGGAGCAGCTCGGGAAAGAGGACGAGCCGCGCGACGGTGTTCCGGAGCTCGCGCACGTTCCCCGGCCAGTCGTAGGCCTCCAGCAGCGGGAGCGCGCCCGGCGGCAGGTCCGCGAGCGCGCGCGGCGGATCCCGCGCGAGGAGGAAGCGCTCGACGAGGAGCGGGATGTCGTCCTTGCGCTCCCGGAGCGCGGGGACGTGGACCTCCACCACCGAGAGCCGGAAGTAGAGATCGGCCCGGAACGAGCCGTCCTGGGCCCTCGCGCGCAGGTTCCGGTGCGTGGCCGCCACGATCCGCGCGTCGAACGGGAGCCACTCGTTCGATCCGACCCGCCGGATCTGCCTCCCCTCGATGGCGCGGAGGAGCTTCGGCTGGAGCTCGAGCGGAAGCTCGCCGATCTCGTCGATGAAGAGCGTGCCCCGGCTCGCCTGCTCGAGCAGGCCCGGCCGCGCCGCCGCGGCGCCCGTGAACGCGCCCCGGGCGTGGCCGAAGAGCTCGCTCTCCACGAGGTTCGGGGCGATGGCGCCGCAGTCCACGACAACGAACGGGCCGTCCTTGCGGCGGCTCTGCGCGTGGATCGCCCGCGCCAGCACCTCCTTGCCGGTGCCGGACTCGCCCAGCAGGAGCAGGGTCTCGTCGGTCGGGGCCGCGCGCTCCAGCCGGGCGAACAGCGCGCGCATGGGGAGGCTCCGCCCCGCCGCCTCGCCGAACGCGTCCGCGGCCGAGAGCGGCAGGACCGCCGCGGGGCCCGCGGGGCCGACGACGATCTCGGAGCTGCCGACCGTGGCGGGTACGCCCGGCGGGAGGAAGGCCTCGCGGATCCGGACGTCGCGGATCAGGGTGCCGTTCTTGCTGCCCAGATCGCGCAGGAGAACGCCCTGCTCGGTCAACCGGATCTCGCAGTGCCTGCGCGAGGCGCGTGGATCGGCGAGGACCAGATCGCAGTCGGCGCCCGCGCCGACGAGGAGGGGTCGCAGATCGAGCGGCGCGGTGAGCGTGCGCCGGTCCGGGAGGGCGACGGTCACCGAGACGGCCGGGAGCCGGAGAGAGCGCCCCTCATCGAAGCTCGTGAGCGTGCACGCTTCCCCGGGATCGTCGCCCATGATCGCCATGGTGCCCCTGGAGGGTGCCGCGTCAACCGGAACCGGCGCGCCCGCGGGGCCCGAGCGGCGCCCGCAGCGCACCGTCGGCGTCGGCGCGCGCGCCTGCAGGATCGCTGTCACGCCGCCGCGACAGCCTCCGTCACGCGCGCGCGACAGCTGTCCCGGCGGCGTGTCGGCGGCGTGTCGGCGCGCGGCGGAGCGCTCGCCGGAGACGCGCGGAAGACGCGCGGATCAGCCTGGAAACGCAGCGATCCGCGCTGCAGCCCGAGACCGGCACATGGGTTGCGATGGGCCCCCTCGAACGCGGCGAAACGCGGATTGAGGAGGATACGGACATGACGTCTCGAAACAGCGGCGCGGGCAACGTGGAGCACCAGGGGATCTTCGGCGCGCGGCGCGCGGCGCGGCTCGGGCTCGGGCTCGTCGCGCTCGCCGCGCTGGCGAGCGCCGTCTCGGTGAGCCGCCCTGCGGCCGCGGTGAGCGCCGAGCCCGGGCTGCGCGAGATCCGGCTCGACCCGAGCGGCGCGACCTTCCGCGCCGAGGTGATCGGCGACGAGCACTTCGACTACCTCCGGATGGCGGACGGCACCGCCGTCGTGCGCAACGACCTCTCGGGCGACTACGAGGTCGCCGAGCTCGGACAGGACGCGCGCGGCGCCCTCACGCTCGTCCCCTCCGGGGTGCTGGTCCGCGATCTCCGCGGGCAGGGCGGCCCGGTGGATCCGGCGTTGCTCCAGCGCATCGACGACGAGGCGCTCGATACCCTCTGGGAGGCGGAGATCGCACATTCCCGGGGCGCGCTCTCGTTCGCGGCGCGTCCGACCGCGATCACCGGGATCCGGCGCCCCCTGCTGACAATCCTGCTCGAGTTCACCCAGGGGGGCGGGATCGCCACGCCGGGCGCGTTCACCGGCAGCTTCGCGACCGACATCGCGTACTGGAACCAGACGATGTACGGGAGCCTCCCGGGCTCGGTGAACCATTATTACAACGACATGTCGCGCGGGAAATTCTCCTTCACCCGCGCGAAGGAGACCCAGGGCACCGCCAACGACGGCATCGTCCGGATCAAGCTCCCGTTCGCGCACCCCAACAGCAAGAAGGATTTCTCCCTCCTCCAGCTGTACCTGAAGGAGGCGCTGGTGCTGGCGAATCCCTACGTCAACTTCGCCTCGTACGACACAAATGCAGACGGCAAGGTCCGCGGCGACGAGCTCAATGTGGTCTTCATCGTGGCCGGCTACGAGACAGCGAACACGAGCAAGACGCCATCCATCTGGGCCCACGCGAAGGGCTTCGAGGACCCGATCACCCTCGACGGGAAGGTCCTTACCGGCTACGCGGCGCTCGGCGAACGGCAGGTCCACTCCGTCGGCGGCGTGCCCACCACGATGCCGGCCACCGTGGGTGTCATCGTCCACGAGCTCGGGCACTCGGCGATCGGCCTGCCGGATCTCTACAAGGGCCCGACCCCGCTCGGGTCATGGTGCGTGATGGCGACCGGGAGCTGGGGGAGCACGAGCGGCTCGCCAGCGGGCTCGGTGCCCGTGGCGATGGGCGCCTGGAGCCGGGTCCAGGCCGGGTTCCTGGCGCCGACGGTGATCGAGCCCGGGTCCCCGCCGCAGGACATTCCCCTCGTCCGGACGGCCGGCGCGGAGTTCCTCGGGCAGGGCGTCGCGCCGACGATTTACAAGATCGAGACGTCGGATCCGGACCAGTACTTCCTGATCGACAACCGCCAGAACGAGGGTTACGACCGAGGCCTGCAGCGCTGGTTCGACTTCGATGACGTCTCCGGCGGCGTGGCGATCTACCGCGTCGACGAGGCCAAGAAGGCGGGCGCCGGGAAGATCACGTTCATGGCGAGCAACCCGAGCTCGCCGAGCTCCCTCGCGAACCTCTACAACGAGGAGGGGGGCCGGACCTTCACGCCGTTCACCGACCCGAGCAGCGACGACGCGGACGGGCAGTTCACCGGGCTCTCGGTCACGGGCTTCAACGTATCCGGGCCGATCATGCTCGCGCACGTGAGCTACGTCCCCTTCGACTGCAACGCCATCACCGCGTCCGTGGCGGAGCACGAGATCCACGGCCGCGCCCACAAGCAGATCGTGGACCTCGGGGGCAGCCAGATCTTCCTTGGATACCGCACCACGGGCGCGCAGGAGGCGCTCGGGCTCGACGACGACGAGATCGTCACGCTCCACGTCGAGGCGCCCGGGATGTGGAGCGTCGGGGAGTGCGACTGAGCGGCTCGGCCTCCCGCCCGCGGAAGCTCGTGACCGCCTCGATCAGCGCGCGAAGCTTCGGCTGCTCCTGCGTGCGCGCGGGAAAGTACAGGCAGAAGCCGGGGCCCTTCGTGATGAACGCCTCGAGCACGCGCTCCAGCCGTCCCTCCGAGAGGTCGCGCTCGACGGCCTGGTCGGGCACGTAGGCGAGGCCCGCCCCCGCACACGCGAGCTCGACCATGAGCCCGATATCGTCGGCGACGATGCCTCCGGGAACATCGACGGTGATCGTCTTGCCCCGGCGCTCGAGCTCCCAGCGATAGACGACGCCGCTCGCGATGAGGCGCTGGCGGATCGCGCGATGGCGGATGAGGTCCTCCGGCGCGCGCGGTCGCCCCGCCTTCGCGAGGTAGGCCGGCGAGCCGACGATCGACCACGACGCGTGGCTCGTGATCGGAACCCGCACCATGTCCTTCTCGATCGCGTCGCCGAGCCGGATGCCCGCGTCGAAGCCGGCTGCCACGAGGTCGACGAAGGCATCGTTGAGCGAGACCTCGATCGACAGCTCCGGATACGCCTTCTGCATCTCTGCCACGAGCGGAGCGAGGAGCCACGCGCCGCTCATGCGCGGCGCGGTGATCCGGAGGTTCCCGGAGGGACGCCCGCGGTAGTCGCCGAGCGCGGCGAGCGCGTCCTCGACGTCGGCGAGCGCGGGCTGCAAGCGCTGAAAGAGGCGCTCGCCCGGCTCCGTGAGCGCCACGCGCCTCGTGGTCCGCTGAAACAGCACCACGCCGCACCGTCGCTCCAGGAGCTTGATCTTCTGGCTCACGGCGGTAGGGGTGACCCCGAGCGCGGCCGCGGCGGCGGTGAAGCTCTTGTGGCGGCCCACGGCGAGGAACGTCGTGAGCCCGTCGAGCGCATCGGTCATGCTCGATTATGAACCTATAGTTCATAAAGTATCAACAACTCAGCGTATTTCATTCATGCTCTGGGTGTTGCATCTTCGGTCGTGCGAGGGGCGCAGCGCCCCGGGCCACGAAGAGGAGATCCCCATGGAAACGAGCAAGAACGAGCGGGTGTGGTTCATCACGGGAGCGTCGCGCGGCATCGGCGCGGAGATCGCGAAGGCGGCGCTCGCCGCCGGCGATCGGGTGGTCGCCACCGCGCGCGATCCGAGGAGCCTCACGGACCACTTCGGGCGGCCCGACGCGCTCCTCCCCGTCGCGCTCGACGTGACGGACGAGGCGTCCATCGCCGCCGCGGTCGAGGCGGCCGTCGCTCGGTTCGGCCGGATCGATGTGCTCGTGAACAACGCCGGCTTCGGCGTCGTCGGCGCGATCGAGGAGACCCAGGGCGACGAGGTGCGGCGCGTCTACGAGACGAACGTGTTCGGCCTCCTCGCGGTGACGCGCGCCGTGCTCCCGCAGCTCCGGAAGCAGCGCGCCGGCCTGATCTTGAACATCTCATCGCTCGGCGGCTACCGGGCGGGCGCCGGGTTCGGCGTTTACTGCTCGACGAAGTTCGCCGTCGAGGGGATCTCGGAGGCGCTCCACGCCGAGCTCGCGCCGCTCGGCATCGGGGTGACGGTCGTCGAGCCGGGCTACTTCCGGACGGAGTTCCTGGAGGCGAAGTCCGTCGTCGATGCGGGCAAGGTCATCGCCGATTATGCGGAGACCGCGGGCAAGGTCCGGAGCCGCGCGAAGGAGGTCAGCCTCCAGCAGCCTGGCGACCCAGCGCGGCTCGCGCGCGTGGTCGTCGAGCTCGCCCGCGCGAAGAATCCCCCGCTCCGCCTCCCGCTCGGCAGCGACACAGTCGCCGCGATCGAGGCGAAGAACGCGTTCGTGGCGCAGGAGCTCGCCGCGTGGCGCGCCGTCGCGGAGTCGACGGACTTCCCGAAGTGAAGCGAGGCGCCCCGCCGTAGGCGCGAGCACGCAGGGAGAGGCGGGGATCACGCGCCGGGCGCCTCGATCTCAACCATCTCGACATCGGGTCCGAGATCTCGCGGCGCGAGCCCTCCCGCTCGTTCTCCGGTCGGAAGAACGCCGCCTTCTCGGCCGCGCGCGCCGCTGACTCGTCCGTCATGTCTCCTCGACGCCGTTTGCGCCGGCTCGCCCGTCCTCGCCCTCTCGCGCCTCGCGGAGCTCGTAATGCTGCGCTCGGGCATCGAAACGCGCGAGGATCTGACGCGCCTTCGCTGGCACGTACGCGGCCTCAACATCCTCGCCCGCGAACGCCTTCACGGCCTCGATCGAGTCGAACGACATGATCGTGACGAACTCGACCTCGTCCCCGAGCGGACGCCGGAGCAGCTCGATGCGGCGGAAGCCTCGCACCTGCTTCGCCAGGATTCCCGGGAAGATCTCTGTCTTCAACAGGGCCTCGTACGTAGGTGCGTTCTCGGGGGTTGTCCAGCCGTGCCAGATCCGTCGGATCATGTGACCTCCTGTGGCAGCGCGCGCGGCGTACAGAATCCACGCGCAGCGTACGAAACGTCAAAGCGCCCGCCCGGTCAAGCGCGCCGCGGGAGTCGCCCCGTTCCAGCGTACACGACCCTCTGATAGGCTCTTCTGTTGCGCTCCATGGCGCGTCCCCGGCAGGGGACGGCCGCCCCTCCCCTATCTCTGACGAGGTCCTACCATGTCTGCCATCGGTCATTGTCATCGTGGTCTGGTCCCCTTCCTTTCCCTCACCGCGCTCGCGGTCACCGGCTGCGGTGCCGGGTCGGAGCCCGCACCCCTCGCCGCGGACGCGCTCGAGGAGGCGGCGATCGAGGTGAGCTCGGCGCCGCTGGCCAACCACCACGCGAAGAAGAAGTGCCGCCGCCACGTCGGCGTGCACGCGGAGTGGTCGTCCGTGGCGCCGCTGCCCGTGGCGCGAGAGCGGCACATCGCCCTGCTCATGCCGGACGGCCAGGTGATGGTCGCCGGCGGCAGCGGCGATTACCCCTACCCCACGACGGTCGATTTCTACAACCCCGCTGCTGACACGTGGACGACCGGTGATACGCTGCCCTACCCCATGTCCCCTGTGGGCGCGGCGCTCCTACAGGACGGCAGGGTGCTCTTTAGCCCGGGCGGGCTGGTCTACGATCCGATCACGGGCACGACAGCGAGCGTCCCGCTCACGCCCGCCGAGGCGGCGCGTGGCTGGGAGTTCGCCTATAACGCGCTCACCGTCCTGCCGGACGGGCGGGTATTGCGCACGGGCGGCAGCGACGACGACAGGACCCTCAAGGAGGCCGTGCTCTACGATCCTGCCACGAACACGTGGTCCAGCGCAGGGTCGATGTCGGTGACCCGCTACCTGCACACGGCGACGCTGCTCCAGGACGGGCGCGTGCTCGTCGTCGGCGGGTACACGTTGAACGGCAACGAGATGCCCGAAGGCCGCACCAGCGTGGAGATCTACGATCCGGCGACGGGCGCCTGGACGACGGCGGCGCCGACGAACCTGCCCCGCATGCAGCACACGGCCACGCTGCTGCCGAGCGGGCGCGTGCTGGTGATCGGCGGCGGCGGCAGGATCTACGGCGGCACCGAGGAGGAGATCGAGGTCCTCGTCGATGCGGGCGAGACCGCCGAGATCTACGACCCCGCGAACGACACGTGGACGTTGACCGCTCCGCCGAGCTTCCTCCACACCTGGGCGTCCGCCGTCGCGCCCATGTCCCACGGCCGCGTGATGGCCGTCGGCAGCGACGGCGCCGAGATCTACAAGGAGGCGAACGGCGCCTGGACCACGATCGACGAGCCGATCCAGAGAGGCTTCCACACCGCGACGACCCTTCAAGACGACTCGGTCCTCATCACGGGCGGGTATGACGCGACGTACTTCTCCAATCCGCCAACCCTCGCGAGCGTGGAACGGTACGGGGGCTGCAAAAAGAAGCATTGACAATGCATTAACAATGCATTGACACGCACGCGCCGCTCGTCCTCGCGCGAGCGCGCGAGGACGAGGCGCCCTATCTCACGCCTCGCCCTCGCGCCCGTCGCGGCCGTGCCAGCAGGAGACCTCCAGCCTGTCCCCCAGCGGGATCTCCACCGACCCGTAGCCGCTGCCCGCGCCGCGCACGTACTCCAGGTACGAGCGCAGGTCATCCGGCGCGATGTCGAGATCGTCAGCGACGATGAGCGCGCCCCTCCGCAACCGGGGCTCGAGCACCCGGAGCACCGGCAAATAAAGGTTCTTCCATCCGTCCAGCAGGACGAAATCGATCGGCCCCTCCACCTCCCGCAGCGTCACGAGCGCGTCTCCCTCGCGGATCTCCACGAGCTCACCGAGCCCGCTCTCCTCGAGGTTCTCCCGCGCCCGCCGTACCTTCTCCGGGTGCATCTCGCTGCCGATCACCCGCCCGCCGCCGCCGGCATCGCGGACGGCCGCGGCGAGAAACACCGTCGAGATCCCGAACGACGTCCCGAACTCCACCACCGTGCGCGCCCTCGCAGCGAAGGCGAGCATGTGCAGCAGCCGCCCGACCTCGCGGGAAACCGGCAGATACGCCTCGGCGAGGAGCTCGGCGAGCCGCTCGGCGTCGGGGTGCTGCCCGCGCTGCTCCCAGTCGCCGCGGACGCGGGCGATGATGCGCGGATCGCCGCTGTCGGCGTCCTGGAAGAGGCGGTCGAGGGTCCTTTGAACGCGCGGCGAATCGAGCGTTGTGCTCATGATGGCATGTCTCCTCAGGGCAGGCCCACGGCGACGGCTCCCCCGCCCTCGCGGCTGCCCTTGTCGACACCCAACCTGCGCCCGAGCAGCCATGACTTCCAGTGCATGTACGGTACGTTATGATTGCGTCCCATGCACTCCATGGATCTGAACCTGCTCGTCGCGCTCGACGCGCTCCTCGAGGAGGAGAGCGTCCTCCTGGCCGCGAAGCGGATGCACCTCAGCCCGTCGGCCATGAGCCGCACGCTCGCGCGCGTCCGCGAGGCCGTGGGCGACCCGATCCTCGTGCGCGCCGGCCGGCGGCTCGTGCCCACGCCGCGCGCCGCGGAGCTGCGCCCGCGCGTGCGCGCGGTTGTCGCCTCGGCCAGCGCGGTCCTCCGCGAGCGGGGCGCGCTCGACGTCGCCGCGCTCAACCGCAGCTTCGCCGTCCGGACCAGCGACGGCATCATCGGGCTCGTCGGCGCCCCGCTCCTCGAGGCGCTGAGGGCCGAGGCCCCGCGCGTCACCGTCCGCTTCCTCCCCGAGGGCGACGAGGACGCCGCCGCGCTCCGCGAGGGCCGGATCGACCTCGACGTCGGCATCATCGGCGACATGGGCCCGGAGATCCGGGTGCAGGCGCTCGTCAAGGACCGCTTCGTGGGCGTGGTGCGCCGCGGCAGCCCGCTCGCGTCCGGCAAGGTGACGGTGCAGCGGTTCGTCGAGCACGACCACCTCGGCGTCTCCAGGCTGGGCAAGACCTGGGGCCCTATCGACGACGCCCTCAAGAAGAGAGGGCTCGCCCGGACCACCGCGGCCGTGGCGTCAGGCCATTACGCGGCGCTGTGCCTCCTCGCCAGCTCCGACCTCGTCGGCGCGTTCCCCTCGAGGTGGCTCGCGCACGCCGCCCCGCGCTTCGATCTCGTCACGTTCCCGCTGCCGGTGCCCACGCCGGCCATCACCATCGCGCAGGCGTGGCACCCCCGCTTCGACGCCGACCCCGCGCACCGGTGGCTGCGCGACCGGCTCCGCCGCGTCTTCCGATCGCTCGCGGGGCTCGGGGCGTAGCCGCGCCCGGCCCAGCGGCGCCGCTTCGGGGCGTGTGAACGTCGATCATGTCGACCCGTGGGCGAGCAGCGCTGTGGCGTGGAGGCGATCCCCTTCGACACATGAAAAGATGCTGGGATCACGCGACTTTTCCAGAAGAGCCGGATCGCGGTTGTCACGGTGTCCTCTCACCCCGAGGCAGACCCGGCAGTTGGGACTTGACGCCTCCGAGCGGTTGGATTTCCTTCTCGCCCAGCAGCGTCATCACGTGGACGTCGCCAGCGATGTTCACGCCGAGCGCGTCCTCAGAGGATGCGAGCTCGAACACGAGGACAGCGATGAACTTGCGAATGCTAACGTCTCCAGTCGCATCGGCATGGTTTGCCGTCACGGTGATCGCCTGCGCGCCCAGCAACCAAGGCAACCAGGTCGCCTCTCCCAACCAGGCGGGCACGGCCGCTCCGGCCGGCAGCGCCGCTCCGGCCAGCACCGCGACCCCGGCCGGCACGGCCCAGACGCCCGCGCCGGCGGAGCCTGCGCCCCTCGGTCCGCCGCTCAAGCCCGCTGCCCAGGGAGCGTTCGCCACGGGCGAGTACCGCAACCTGTTCGCCGAGCTGGGACACAAGCCCGCCGAGATCGACGCCAAGATCGCGAAGGCCTACGAACAGCTGTTCCACGGCGATCCCAAGGAGCAGGCCGTCCTGTTCCCGGCGGGAAAGAACGCGAACGGCCCCAAGGCGTACATCATGGACATCGGCAACAACGACGTCCGCTCCGAGGGGATGTCGTACGGCATGATGATCGCCGTGCAGGTCGATCGCAAAGACGACTTCGACGCCCTGTGGAACTGGGCCAAGTCCCACATGTACCACGCGGATCCGAAGCACCCCGGCTTCGGCTATTTCTCGTGGCAGATGCGCCCGGACGGGACGGCCATGGATGAGAACCCCGCCCCCGACGCGGAGGAGTATTTCGCCACGGCGCTGCTGTTCGCGTCCAACCGCTGGGGGAACGGCAAGGGGATCTACGATTACAAGAAGGAAGCCTTCAGCCTCCTCGACGCGATGAAGAACCGGAAGCCGATCACCGGGCCTGTCAACAAGGACAAGCGCAAGACGACGGTGCACCCGCTCTTCAACGCCGAGCACAAGATGGTGCGGTTCACGCCCGACGCGGACAACTTCGCGAAGAACGGCGATCACACCGATCCGTCGTATCACCTGCCCGCGTTCTACGACCTGTGGGCGGCCTGGGGCCCCGAGGCGGATCGCGCGTTCTGGGCGGAGGCGGCCAAGGCGAGCCGCGATTACTTCGTCAAGACGACGAATCCGAAGACCGGGCTCGCCCCGGATTACGCCAACTTCGATGGCACCCCCAAGGCTGCCTCGTGGGACGCGGGGACCGCCAACTTCCGTCAGGACGCGTTCCGCACCGCGATGAACTGGTCGGTGGACGCGGCGTGGTGGGCGAAGGATCCGCGGCAGACCGAGCTGAGCGATCGCATCCTCGCGTTCTTCGAGGCGCAGGGCCCCAAGTACAAGGGCAACTTCACCCTCGAGGGCAAGCCCACCGTCGATTACGACTCGCTCGGGCTCGTGTCGACGAACGCCGTCGCGGCGCTGGCCGCTACCCATCCGCGGGCCTGGCGCTTCGTCGAGGAGCTGTATCAGCGCGAGGCGCCCACCGGCAAGTGGCGGTACTACGACGGCATGCTGTACACGATGTCGCTGCTGCACCTGAGCGGGAAATTCCGCATCATCACGCCGCAGGCGCAGGCACCGGCGCAGGCGAAGGCTGCAGCGCCTGCTGCTGCCGCAGGGAAGAAGTAGCTCGGCAGGCGTGGGGGCGCTCGGATCACGCCGATGATCGCGGGCGCCCAACACCGACTCCCCTCGCAAGGCCTGTCGCCGCCGGGAGGTAGCGTTCCCGGATCTACAGCGGTTTCCGCCCACCTCTGCGACGCGCAGAGCAGAGCGGCGGGCACCCGCACAGGAGACGGGCCCAGATCGGCGTTTTCGGCGCGCAAGCGCACTCCGGTGCGCTGAGCACCGAAAACGTCGAGGTGGGCCCGTATCCGAAGCGGGTGCCCGCCGCTCTCACCGCGCGAGGCCGCGGAGCGCCAGCTCGCCGCCCGGCGAGCGCGCCGCGAGCACCGTGATCGTCGCCGAGGCCGACGGCCCGAACAGCTCGAGCCCCGAGAGCCCGGGGACCTCGGCCGCGGGCGCCGAGAGATCGGCCGGCCTGCGCCGCAAGGACGCCTCGCCCCCATCGGGCCGCTCCACCCACTCGACGAGCTCGCCGCGGACCGCGGGCAGCACGTACGGCGCGCTCGCCATCTCGACGATCGCCGCCACGGCGTCGCCGCTCCCGGGAGCGGTGATGTCCCCGATCAGCAGATCGAACTGCTCGAACTTCGGCTCCGGATGGTTCAGCCCCCATTCGAGATAGGCTATCCGCTCTCCGGCGCCGAGCATCGGGAACGCCTGTTTGCCCTCTCGGGGGCGCGGCGTCGCGCGCCCCGTGCGTCGATCATAAACAACGACGTCCGCGAGATCGCGCGCGTCCTCGTCGAAGCGGCCGTCGGGATCCTCGGAGAAATCAGCGAACGCGACGTGCGTCGCCGAGATGTCCGGAAAACGCTGTTGCCCCGGGCCGGACGCGACGCGGATCGCCTCCGCCTGACCGCCCTCGTACAGGAAGACGTCGGTGTCGCCCGCCTCGTCCGCGGTCAGCCAGCCCGTCAGCACCACCGCGTCCCCCTCCACGCGCGGCTCGCCCGCGTGATCGAACGCGCCGGGGATCGTCAGGATCTCGCCGCCCCGGCGCGCGCGTACCACGCGCCTTCCGTTCTCCGTCGCCTCCCAGACCACGACGTCGCCGGCGAGCGCAGGCCGGCGGGGCTGCTCGGCGGCGGGCGCGAGGAGGAGCTCTTCGCCCGTCGCGAGATCACGCAGCTTCAGATCGCCGCTCGCCTCGCCATCCTGGGGCGCCGCGACGTAGACGAGCGAGCAGCCGTCGATCGCGTAGGGGGGAGCCCCGGGCACCCGCGGGGCGCCTTCGTCGACCTTCGAGGCGGAGACCACGACGCCATCGGCCGCGGAGGCGTCGCACGCAGCGGGCGAGGACGGCGTGGTGGAGGCGCCGCCTTCGCCGTCCGGCAGGTGGGTCGGCGAACCGTCGGCGACCGCAGGCGAGCAGCCCGCGACGAGCAGCGCGAGAGCGAACCGCGCGATCGAACCACGGCGATGGCTCGGTCCTTGAAGGCGGGGACGCGGGGAGTTCGGAAAGAGCGTTCTTCCCGCCGCGCGGCGTTGCTGATGATCCCCCGCAGGCCTCGACCTGCTCGGTGCTCCGGAACTGATGCCCTTCATAAAGAGTCCTCCACTGCTGCGTTTGCCTGCCTCTCCGCCGGCAGCGCCTTCACGAGGTGATCACTCCGCTTTCCTCGTCTGCTTCTGCTTCTGCGCCCCGGAGGGGTCGCGCATGCCGAGGCGCGCCATGCGCTTCTTCAGACCGTGGCGCGTGATGCCGAGGCGCTCGGCCGCGCGGCTGATGTTCCCGCCGGTCTCCGCGAGCGCTCGCCGGATCGGCTCGCGCTCGTCTTCCTCGGCCAGCACGCGGCGTGTCTCGCCCGCGCCGCCCCGCCCCGCGGGCGGCGGCGGGGCGGTACCGGCCGGCGGTCGCGCCGGGGCCGCGGGGCGCTCCGCCGCGGCGGGCGGCCGGCGCGCGCTCGCGCGGATCGCCCGCGGGAGGTGCTCCATCTCGACGCGGGGCACCCCGAGCGCGGCCAGGCGCTGGACCAGATTCGCGAGCTCCCGCACGTTGCCGGGCCACGCGTAGGCGTCGAGCGCCGCCAGCGCGCCCGGCGCGATCTCGACGGAGGCGCCCGCCCGCTCCAGGTACCCGCGCAGCAGCAGCGGCACGTCGCCCTCCCGGTCGCGGAGCGGCGGCACGTGGATCTCGATCGCGTTCACACGGAAGAGCAGGTCCTGCCGGAACGCTCGCTCGGCGACCGCCTGCGCCAGATCCCGGTTCGTGGCCGCGACGATCCGCGCGTCGAACGGCCGCTCGTCGTCGCTGCCCACCGGCCGGTAGCGCCGTGACTCCAGCGCGCGCAGCAGCACCGCCTGCCGCGCGAGCGGCAGCTCCCCGAGCTCGTCGAGGAAGAGCGTGCCGCCCTCGGCCCGGGCGAGCAGGCCGGGACGCGCGCGCTCCGCCCCCGTGAACGAGGACCGCGCGTGGCCGAAGAGCTCCGACTCGAAGAGCGTGTCGGGTACGGCGCCGCAGTTGATCGCGACGAGCTCGCGCGAACCACGCGGGCCGAGCTCGTGCAGCGCGCGGGCGAAGAGCTCCTTGCCCGCGCCGGTCTCGCCCGTGAAGAGCACCGGCAGGTCGCTGTCGATGGCCGCGTCGAGGCGCGCGAGCGCACGGCGCAGCGCGGGGCTCTGGCCCAGGATGCCGGGGAAGGTCCTTCGCAGCGGGGCCACGGGCACGACGGTCGTCTCGAAGCGCTGGAGATCGGGCGCGGGCTCGGCGGGCGAGGCGAGGCCGGCGGGCGCCGGGCCCTCGCGGCGAGGCTCGTCCAGCGCTCCGGGGCGGGCGAAGAGCCGCAGGAAGAGCCCTGCGAGCGACGCCCAGCGAGCGGCGTGCGTCTCCGTGACGGCGTCGAAGCAGGCCGGTCGGAACCGGTGCTCGATCACGACGAGCGCGCGCGCTGGGCCGGGGAGCGCCGGACCTGGCGCGGCCGCGCTCGCGGCATGGGCGCGCGCGCCCATGGCGGCGTGGTCCGCGCCGCCGCGCAGCAGGAGCCGCGAGCCGCGGCCGCCCGGCGTCTCCACGTCGCGCTGGTAGTGGACGGCCGCGGCCTGGCTCAGGGCCAGCTGCGCCAGGTCCGGCGTGATGCGCCGGGCCGCCTCGGCGATCTCCAGCCCGTCGATGTCGGCGCCCCAGGCCGCGACGACCCGCCCCTGCTCGTCGACGACGGCAAGCAACGCGCGCTCCGCCCCCGACTGCCGCACGAGGGCGCGCGCGAGACCGATCGCGGCTTCCGCAGCGCCGTCCGCGGTCGCCTTCGCGCCGTCGCCCCCCGCCGCCACCGACGCGAGCCACGCCCAGAGCGCGTCGTCGTCCCTGCTCGCCGCCACCGTCATGCCTCGGCCAGCATACGCGCCGCCTGCCGCGGCCGGTGCCCCCTGCCGCGCCGAGCGCAGCACGTCGAGCGCCTGGGCTTCCACCTCCGCGAGCATCGCCGCGCGGGCCCGCCGCGCGGCCCGGATCGCCCCCCGCGCCGCCTGCCGGGGCTCCGCCGGCAGCTTGGTGAGGTACACCTGCGCCTCCGCCACCTGCGCCCGCGCGTCCACCAGCGGGTCGCTCGCCCGCACGCCCGGCGAGAGCGCCGCGAGCGCCGCGAGCGCCCTCGGGCCGTCGCCGTCGAGCAACGCCACGTTCGCCCGCGCGATGACGAGATCGGCCTGGATCGCCGCGGGGAGCGACGCCGCGAGCGCCCACGCCTCCGCGATGCAGCGCTCCGCCGCGCGCGCGTCGCCGCGGCGCACCTCGATGTCCGCGCGCGCCGACAGGCACCAGCCGCGCCCCGCCACCTGACCGAGCGACCGCGCGAGCTGCATCGCCTCGTCGAGCGCGCGGAGGGCCTCCTCGTAGCGCGACGCCTTCCCGAGCGCGATCCCGAGGTTCATCAGGCACGAGCGCATCCCGGCTCGGTCCCCGAGGCTCCGCTTGACCGCGAGCGACGCCTCGAACGTCCGCACCGCGTCCTCTACCTGGCCGCGGTAGAGGGCGACGACGCCCGCGTTGTGGTGGAGCCGCGCCACCTCTTCCACATCGTCGGCGCGCTCGCCCGCCGACGGCAGCTTCGCTTGCGCCTCCGCGAGCCATGCCTCCGCCTCGCCCCAGTCGGCGCGCATCAGCGCCACGAGCCCCAGCGTCGACAGCGCGAACGCCTCGGCCGCCCCGCCGCCGAGCCTCCGCGCCGCCGCGAGCGCCGCGAGCGCCTGCTCCTTCGCCGCCGCCGCGTCTCCCTCCCGCGCGCGCTTCTCCGCGCGCCGCCGCAGCGCCAGCACGAGCACCCGCTCGTCCCGCTGCGCCGCCTCGTCGAGCCACGCCACGACCTGCGGGTGCGCCGCGCCCACGCCCGCGTCGCGCGTCAGCCGCTCGAGCCTGCGCAGGAGCCCCGGGGTCCTCCGGTCCGCGTCCTGGCCGAGCGCGAGCAGGGCCTCGATCTCCTCCGACCGCAGCCCGCCCTCGCGCGCTTGCGCCGCGGCCCGCTCGTGGAGCTGCGCGCGGCGGGCTCTCGTGCACGGCGACGCCGCCGCCGAGAGGAGCGCCGACGCAGGCGCGCCGGGATCCGCGAGCAGCGCCGCGGCGACCTCCTCGGCGACCTCGGGCGTGGCGAGCGCCGCGGCGAGATCCCGCGCCAGGGCCGGCGCGGAGAGCGTGTAGAGCGCGCCGGACGCCTCCTCCCGCCTCGCGATCAGCGAGCCCGCGAGCAGCTCGCCGAGGGCCCGCTCGCCGGAGGCGACCGGGTGCCCACCGGAGGCGCCCGGCTGCCCGCCGCCGCGCGCCGCCGCCTGGCCGCCGCGCCCCGCCGCCCCGCCGCCGCGCGCCGCCGCGTGGTCGCCGCGCCCGCCGCGCCCGAACCCGGGACGGCAGAGCGCCTCGGGCAGGGCGCCGCCCGCGATCGCGATGGCCGCGAGCGTCGCGCAGGCGTCGGCCGACAGCCCGCGCACGCGCTCGATCGCCGTGTCCTTCGTGAGCGGCACGCGGCCGAGCGAGGCGAAGAGCCACCCCGGGTTCTTCTCCGACGCCACGGCGGCCTCTCGCACGCTCGCCTCGTCGTCCACGCCGAGCGCGCGGCACAGCGCGCCGAAGCTCGCGTCGCTGAGCGGCCCGAGCGCCACACACGCCGCGCCCTCGGGCGCGCTGCGGGCCGTCGCGACCACCTCGATCGCCGCGGCGCCGGGCGCCGCCGGCCGGCACCGGTACGCGTCGAGCGCGGCGCGGAGCTCGGCCGGGGCCTGGTCCAGGTCGTCCAGCAAGAGCAGCAGCGGACGCACGTCGCCGGGCGGCGTCACGAACGGCGGCGCCCGCTCCACGCCCCGAAAGAACGCGATGAGCTGCGGCAGGAGCGGGTCGGCCTCGCGCGGGAACGCGACGTACCGAGCGCTCCGCCCGCCGAGCAGCGCCCGCGTCACGAGCTCGCGGCCGAGGTGGCTCTTGCCGGCGCCGCTCGGCCCGGTGACGTAGCGCACGCGGCCTGACGGCGCCTCTTGCAGCGCCTCGAGCTCGCGCTCCCGCCCGATGGGTGCCGGCGGCGCCCCGACGGCGATGCCCGCCTCCGCGGCCGCGACGCCGAGCTGGCGGAGCACCTCGCGGGCCTCGGCGGGGCGGTCTCTCGGGTGCAAGGCGAGCAGCCCCTCGATCACCTCGGCGACGCTCGGCTGGACCCACGGGGCGGCGTCGCGCAGCGGGCGCCGCGCGCGAAAGGGCCCGGGCGGGCGGCCCGCGGCCGAGCACCACGCGAGCGCCCCCAGGCTGTAGAGGTCGGACGCGGGCGAGGGCGCGCTTCCGGCGAGCAGCTCGGGGGCGGCGAAGGCGGAGGTGAACGCGACGGCATCGCGCGGCGCGCGCGCCCTCGACACCGCCGCCCCGAGGTCGAGGAGCACGGCCTCGGCGCCGTCCCCGCCGAGGGGCCGCATCCGGACGTGCGCCGGCTTGAGATCGCTGTGCACGAAGCCCGCGTCGTGCAGGGCGGCGAGGGTCCGCGCCACGCCGCCGAGCACGCGCGCGAGCAGCGCCGGGCGTTCGGCGGCCGGGGCCCCCTGCACCCAGGCCGCAGCGTCGTCGCCGGCCACGTATTCCTCGACGAGGAAGGGGGCTCCCGTCCGCTCGTCCCGCCCGAGATCGTGCGCCCGCACCACGCCGGGGACGCGCAGGCGCGCGAGCAGCGCGAACTCGCCGAGCAGGGTGTCCTCGCGGAAGGCGCCCTGACGGAACAGCTTCGCGACGAGCTCGCGTCCGCGCGCCTCGCGGTCGATCACGCGCCCCACGACGCCCTGGGCCCCCTGCCCGAGGATCTCGCCCGGCTCGTACCGAGCATGGGCAACGAAGGGCTCGCGCCGCGGGGCGTGCATGGCGGAGAGGTTACTCGCGCGCGGCGCTCGCCGTCGCTCCGGCTGCGATGCGCGCGAGCAGCGGCTCGCCGTACGCGGGCTCGCCGAGGAGCGCGAGCGCGCGGCGGAGTCGCGGCTCGGCGAAGCGCCCGAGGTCGTCGAAGTGGCGCTCGGCCTCGCCGGCGGTGGACGTGTCCGCGAGCCGCCGCGCCGCGCCGACGTCGGCCGCCTCGGTCTCGGGGGAGAGCACCTCGACGCGGAGCATCATCACGCGCACGACGTCGTCGGGCGTGGGCTGGACGGTGAGCGGGATCGAGGCCTCGGTCCACGCCTGCGGAGCGAGGTAGAGCACCCGGACGCCGGGCGTCCGGAACCACTGGCGCTTCCAGGTGTTCACCATGGCGACGGCCTCGTCGTGGTACAGGCCGGTCGCGTCGAGGGCGTCGGTCACGCTCGCGCCGAGCGCCTCGACGAACTCGTCGAGGGGCGGGGCTCCGTCGAGCGAGGGGGCGCGCTCGACGAGCGTTCCTCCCGCCGCGATGCCCTCGGGGTGCGCGACGAACGCCCCCGCCGAGGCGCCGACATTGAGGACGAAGGCGGTCCCGATCGCCTCGCCGAGCGTGTTCTCGGCGGAGATCGCCCCGCCGGCGCCGGCCGTCACGCGGACGGGCAGGTCGAAGTTGCCGAGCCCTCGATAGAACAGGAAGCGCTCGTGCTGCGGCGCCTCCGTCGCGCCGGGCACGCCTGCGATGCGGAGCGGGTTGGCGCCGACCTGGCGCGCGTGAGCCCAGGTAAACCGATCGAGCGGCGCCTCGGGCAGGGGGACGTCGCTGTCGCGCCCGAGGATCTCGAACGTACCCCACTCGAGGAGGCCACGCGCGTCCGGGCCGTACATCTCCGAGCACATCGGCGAGCCAAAGGGGAACTCGGGGTCGAACGCCGGGTCCGCGTACGTCGTCACGTCGGGAACGGCGTTGGGCACCAAGATGGGCGGGGAAAACTGGCGGACCGCGGGATACCACTGCGTGAAGATCCCTTTGCGGAACGAGACCTGGACGTGCGCGGTGAGCGGATTTTCGACGTAGAAGTAGGTGACCGGCGTCTCCATCTTCACGTTGACGTTCGTCGACATCGAGCCATCGAGCGTGCCGGCTCCGAGCCGGTCATAGACGAAGGCGGGGAGGTCCTCCTCTTCGTGGTGCAGCCCCTGTTGAAGCGAGCCGTCGGAGCCGACGACCACGGTGTCGGTGCCCCATTCGTGGACGATGAAGCCTTTACCGGGGTACGCGAGATCGGGCGCCGAAGGCACACCGGGCGCGGGCTGCTGGCCGGAGGAAACGCCATCGTGAGGCGCTGGGCCGGGCTGATCGGGCGGCGCGCCGCCGGTCGAGCTGCCGCCGTCGGACGTTCCGGAGCACGCGGCGATCAGGGTGGCGAGGACGATGGGAAGCGTGAGGCGGTAGGATGTCGGTTCGGTTACCATGGTGAGGTCTCCTTCCCGGCCCTGAAGCAGCTCTCGGGCCACCGCGCCAAGCCATTGAATTCCAATGGATTGCGAGGGTCGCAACGAGGCGGTTACCAGGGGATGTGGTAACCGGAACGGCGGGGTGACCAGGCGCTGGTAACCGTGGACGAGCCGCCGAGCGAGGAGCGCTCCAACGATATCAATGAATTATAACACCTCGCGGCCAGCGAACCCTGCCGACAACGCCCGGAGCGGCGAGCGAGGCGTTGACGGTGCGGGCGTCTTCCCATAGCGTACTCTGGAATATCGGCGGCAAAGGAGAGGCAGACCATGGACCCGAAGCAAAGCGCCACGACCATCACAGCGTCTGAGGTGCCCCAGGCCATCGCGGGCGGGGTCGAGACGGACATGTTCAAGTTCGAGCTGACCGACTTCGGTACCTCGTACAAGGGGGCCGAGCTCGGTCCTTACCTCTGCATCTGCAACGGCTGTAACTGCTTGTGCTGGGCCGCCAAGCAGTGAACCGGGCGCCATGAGCTTCGACGGGTCGGCCTTGCCGTGGCTGGGCGTGGGGCTCGGGTACCGCAAGGAGCTGCACGAGCACTACTTCCGCCACAGAGACAAGGTGGATTGGCTGGAGCTCATCGGAGATCACTACCTGCGATCCATCTCCGACGCCGAGCGCTCCGAAGAGGCCGTCGAGCTCTCGAGGAGCTTCCCCGTCATTCCCCATTTCCTTGAGCACTCGGTCGGCAGCCACGAGCCGATCGACGCCGCGTACTGCCGCGATGGGGCGGAGCTCGTGCGCCTGACGAGCGCGCCGTTCTTCGGCGATCACCTGTGCATCACGAGGGCCGCCGGCCTGGAGCTCGGGCAGCTCACGCCGCTGCCGTTCACGAGGGCGACGGCGCGCCGCTGCGCGGCGAGGGCGCGAGAGATCCAGGACATCGTCGGAGCTCCCCTCGTCCTCGAGAACATCTTCCGCAGCTTCACCTTCCCTGGTGAGCTCAGCGAGCTCGAGTTCATCAACCTGGTCCTCGAGGAGTCCGGGTGCGGCATGCTCCTCGATCTGGCGAACCTGTTCATCAACTCCCAGAACCACGGCTACGACCCGCACGCGTTCATCGACGGGCTCCCGGCGGAGCGCATCGTGCAGGTCCACCTCGCGGGCTCCGAGAAGCGCGGCGACCTCTGGATGGACACGCACAGCCGGACCGTGAACGAGCACCCCGAGGTCTGGAGCCTCCTTGAGCACCTCGTCGCGAGGGCGCCCGTCAAGGCGGTGCTGCTGGAGCGAGACCAGAACTTCCCGGACGATTTCGGGGAGATCCTCGACGACCTCGACAGGGCGCGCGCCATTCTCCAGAAGGGGCGCGCGGCGCCGCCCAGCTGAGCCCGAGGGCGCCTCGCGGGGCCCGGCGGCGAAGGGGCCACGATCATGGCGGGGCAGCCCGCTCGTCTGGGAGGAAGCGGAACCGTGAGCGGCACGACCGGAGAAGAGCTCGATACAGCGGAGTTCCAGGCGGCGCTGGCGCACATCCTCGTGGACGACGCCGCGCGGCAGCGGCTCGCGGAGGATCCGGCGAGGTTCCGCGCCGAGTTCGCGCTGAGCGAGCTGCAGCTCGCCGCGCTCCAGCGCGCGGGGCTGGAGCGGCTGCAGTCGTTCGCGATGGATGTCGCCGACAAGCGCGTCGCGATCTTCGCGAAGATGTGCCCCAATACGTTCGAGCTCCTCCGGCGGAACGACCTCCTCCATGCCGTCGTCCCGCGGTTCCTCGCCGAGCACCCGCCGCGCGTGTCCCCTGCGCACGCGAACCGATCGGTCCGGGATTTCTTCTGGTTCACCGAGTTCTTGGGCCGGCTTCTCGACCGCGGCGAGCTCTCCTGCGATTACCTGGAGGGCGTGCTGCGGTGCGAGCGGCTCCAGGGGCGGCTGTCGAGCGTCCCCGAAGCGGTGCGCAGCGCGCGGCGGTCCAGGGAGGCCTCCGAGGCCCGGGGCGAGCTCTCGGCAGAGGACGTCCTCGCGGGGCGACCGCGGCTCGGCGCCCACGCCGCGGTCGAGACGTTCTCGTACGATATCGTGCAGATCATGCGATGTCTGGCCAGCCGGGAGGCGCTCCCGGCGCTCCCGGCGTCGACGACGACGCTGCTCCTCGTGAAGACGACGGGGTGGCGGCGGGTCCAGGTCGTCGCCATCAATGATTTGATGCGCCGGCTCATCGCGCTGTGCGACGGCACGCGCACGACGGCGGAGATCGCGCGCGAGATCGCGCGCGAGCACGCCGGATCGGCCGAGCCTGCCCGCGTGACGGAGGGCTGCGTCAGCGCCGTCCGCGAGATGGTCCGTCACCACGCCATCCTGCTCGAGGGGGATCCTGCGAGCTGACGAGGCGGCGCCCGCGCCGCACTGGAGAAAGCATGCGAATCTGCGCCGTCGTGAAATACCCGCCGATCCAGGGCGGGGTCAGCGCTCAGAGCTTCTGGCTGACACGGGGCCTCGCCGACGCCGGGCACGATGTCTCCGTCGTCACCAACGCCGAGAGCGTGGAGGACGACTACCGTATGCTCATGACCCCGGAGGACCGGCGCTGGCTCGACTATGCCTCTCCCAGCGGCGGGCGGGTGCGATGCTACGGGGTCGAGCTCAACTCGGTCCGTTACATGCATGTCCCGCAGTCGAATCCCTACGTCAGCAAGCTCGCGTCCGTCGCGACGGACGTCGTGCGCAGGAACGGCTGTCAGCTCCTGTTCGCCTACTACCTTGAGCCCTACGGCGTGGCGGCTCACCTGGCGTCGAGCTGGACGGGGGTCCCTTACGTGCTGCGGCACGCCGGCAGCGATCAAGGGCGGCTCATGAACCAGCCCGATCTGGCGACGACCTACCGCGAGGTCCTGCGCAGGGCCGACGGCGTCTGCACGAACGCCGGCCTGCATTTCCTCGGCCTCGACGTGCCCCCGCTCTCGCTGTACCGGTCGCCGGCGTTCTACCTGCCGCGGCAATGCTTCGCGCCCGACGTCGAGCCGCTCGATCTCAACGAATACATCGCGGAGCTCGGCCGCGAGCGGCCGGGCGCGGTTTCCAACGCGCGATCGCTGGATCCTGCGCTGCCGACCATTGGCATCTACGGGAAGATGGGGTGGCCCAAGGGATCTTTCGATCTCGTGGCCGCCCTCGGGCGCCTGGCCCGCGAGGGCCTGCGCTTCAACTTCGTGGCCGTGACCCGCGGCAGCGGGATGGACGAGTACAGGCGGGCGATCGCCGAGCACGGCATCGGTGAGATGACATGGGTGCTCCCCTTCGTGCCGCACTGGAGGATCGCCCGCTTCATCCGGAGCTGCGCCGCCGTCTGCTTCCTCGAGCGCGATTTCCCCATCCGGGGACACGCCCCCACCATCCCTGTCGAGGTCCTCGCCTGCGGAACCTGCATGATCGTCTCGGGCGAGATCCTGTCCAAGCAGGCGTATCGTGACCAGCTGGTTCCGGGGGACAACTTCCTCCTCGTGCGTGATCCCAAGGACCACGCCGAGCTCGCGAGCGTCGTGCGCCGGGTCATCGAGGCCCCTCGGGAGGCCGCCGAAATTGGCCGTCGCGGCGCCCAGGTGGACGTCGGCGGGCTCGACCACCGCGCGGTCGTGAAGCAGTACGAGGAGATCTTCACCGATGTCCTGGGCCGGCGGCGCGGCCTGCCCAGCGCCGTCAGCCTGCGCGATCGGAACCTCCCCGCGACCCGCGCCGACGTCATCGCCGAGGCCGCCGGCACGCTGAAGCGGGCGCTCGGGGACGAGGCCGAGGTGATGGTGCGCGATTACCTGGAGGCGAGCCCGGAGCCGCCGGACAACCTGCTGGATGACGCGCTGGCCTTCTGCCGTCACGTGCGCGCCCGAACCCTGGCGCCGCCCGCGCGCCCCGCCCTCCACGACGCGGCGAGGTTCGTGGAGCTGCTCGTCGGCCAGGCGCGCTTGACCGAGGAGGAGCTCTCGATGGGTCCGTTCGAGGGCATCGATCGGGTGATGCCGGTGATCGGCCCCGAGAACGACGTGATGCTCGATTTCGCGCCAAGCCGCAGCCGCTGGCTCACCCTGGCTCGGTTCACCTCCCTCCCGCAAAGCATGCTGGGGCCGGGCGAGGCGGCGCCGGGGCGCGAGCATACCGTCGTGTTCCATAAGCTCCCGAATGCGCACGGGCACCACTTCGGCGTGAACCGCTGGACGGCCGAGCTCCTCGAGCGGTGCGACGGATCCAGGACAACTCGAGAGCTCGTGGCCGAGTTTCAGCGGGAGGCCGGGCGCCCGCGGCACGAGGTCGAGCCGGCGGTGATCGGCGCGCTGCGCCGGCTGCACCGCGAGCGGCTCCTCATCTTCGTCGAGCCGAGGCGCGCGGGCGAGCCCGCTCCGCCGGCGCCGTCCGGAGGGCCCCACCTGGGCGGCAAGGCCTAGCCCCGTGTGCGGGATCGCAGGCATCGTGGGCGCGCCGGAGCGCGGCCTCCTCGAGCGGATGCTCAGGCGGCTCGCGCCGAGGGGGCCGGACGGGCAGGGCGTCGCCGAGCTCGGCGACATGAGCCTCGGCAGCGTCCGCCTGAGCCTGCTCGACCTCGAGCGCGGACATCAGCCCTTCCGCTCCGACGACGGTCGATTGACGCTTGTCTACAACGGCGAGATCTACAACCACGCCGCGCTGCGGGAGGAGCTGCGGGGGCTCGGCGCCGCGTTCGTCGGGCGCTCGGACACCGAGGTGCTGCTGCGGGCCTACGAGGCGTGGGGCAGCGCGTGCCCCTCCGCGCTGGAAGGGATGTTCGCCTTCGCGGTCTCCGACGGCGCCCGCCTCTTCCTGGCGCGGGACTATTTCGGGCAGAAGCCGCTCTTTTACTGGATAAGCCCCGATCGCCGGAGGCTCCTCTTCGCCTCCGAGATCAAGGCGCTGCTGGAGGACCCGTCCGTGCCGAGGACGGTGAGCTGGGCGGCGCTGCTCGAGCTCTCGGCCTTCGGGATGCCGCTCGCCGAGCGGACGTTCTTCGAGGGGATCGAGCAGCTCCCGCCCGGAGGCACCTTGACCGTGACGCGGAGCCCGGACGGGACCCTGGATCTTCGCCCGGGGAGCCACAGCGCACCTCTGCCCGCGGCGCTGCCGCGCGACGAGGACGAGCTCGTCGACCTGCTCATCGCGCGGCTCGAAGGCTCGGTGAAAGAGCAGCTCCTCGCCGATCACCCCGTGGGCATCTACCTGTCCTCGGGGCTCGACAGCGCCCTCGTCGCGACGATCGCCGCGCAGGCGGGGCTCGGACCGATTCACACCTTCACCTTCGCGGACGATCCCGAGAACCCCGACGTGATCACGAGCAGGGCGCTGTCGGGGCTGCTCGGGACGAGCCACCATGAAGCCCTCCTGGACGCCGACTCGCTCGCCGGGAGCCTGCCGCGCAGCGTCGCCGTCCACGAGGCGCCCACGCGGGTCACCCTCGTCGAGGCGACCGCGCCGTTCGTCCGGCGGCACGTGAAGGCGGCGCTCTGCGGCGAGGGCGCGGACGAGCTCTTCGCCGGCTACCCCATCCACGCGGCGCCGCTCCGCTGGGTGCAGCGTTGCGTGTCCGCCTACAACCGCATCATCGCGACAGGCCAGGCGCGCACACGCCACTGCGCCCAGGCCAAGGCGCTGCTCGGCCGGCTGACGGCCGGCGCTCCGGACGCGATTCGGGACGCGGTCTACCAGCTGTTTTTGCGCGACGAGCTCCACCAGGCTCACCTGAAGCTCTGGGATCACGGCTCCATGGCGGCGGGCCTGGAGGTGCGGCTCCCCTACTTGAGCAAGCCGATCCGCGAGTTCGCGCTCGGCGCGCCCTGGGAGCTCAAGGTGCGCGGCGACACGTGCAAATACCTGCTGCGGAGGGCGGCGACGCGCCTCCTGCCGCGTCCGATCGTCGACGAGATCGTCCATCGGCGCAAGCTGGCCGCGCCCTCGGCGCTCCACCGGACCCAGAGGGCGCTCGGGCAGAGCTGCCAGCGGTGGATCCCCGAGGGGCACGCCGCCGCCCACCCCTACCGCATCTTCGCGGAGCCCGGCGAGCAGCTGGTCGCGATCGATCTCTTTGTGTACCTGTTCGTCGTGCGCGGCGGCGATGTCCCGGAGGACTTCACCGTCGAGGCGCTGTACGCGAGGCACCTCGACGAGCTCCAGGCGGCGCTCCGCTCCAGCGCTGCGCCTGAGATCCTGGGCGCCGCGCCGCCGCTGCTCGCGAATCAGGCGGGCGGCTGAAGTGAAACGCACGGCCGCTTTGCCGATCGCCGAGCGCTGGTTCGAGATCACGCGCGTCAGCGATGACATCACGCTGCTGATCGAGCCGCACGTGGTGCCGCTGATGCGCTGCAACATCTGGCACGTGCGCGGTCGCGATCGCGACCTGATGATCGACACGGGGTTGGGCGTCGTCAGCCTGCGGGAGGCCATAAAGCACCTGATCGACAAGCCGGTGACGGCGGTCGCGACCCACACCCACGCCGATCATGTGGGCAGCCACCATGAATTCGAGCACACGTTGGTGCACACTCTCGAGGCAGAGAACCTGCGCTCGCCGACCGACCGCGGCACCTTGCTGGCCTCGGTGATGGGCGCCGAGGAAATCCGCAAGCTGGGCGACGCTGGCTATCCGATCGAGGGCGATTTGATCACCGCCCTGCCCTACGCGGAGTACGACATGGCGAGCTACGCCCTGCACGACGCGCCGGTCACGGAGGTCGTCGCGGAAGGCGACGTCGTGGATCTCGGCGACCGTCACTTCGAGGTGCTGCACCTGCCCGGTCACTCGCCGGGCAGCATCGGTCTGTGGGAGGCGGCGACCGGAACCTTGTTCTCGGGCGATGCGATCTACGACGGGCCGCTGCTGGATGAGATCGAGGGCGCAGACATTCCCGCCTACGTCCGCACCATGAAGCGGTTGCGGGAGCTCCCAGTGCAGATCGTGCATGCGGGCCACGACCCCAGCTTCGGCCGGGCACGGCTGATCGAGCTGGTCGATGCCTGCCTGGCGAAGCGCGCCTAGAGCTCCAACGCCGGTGGAGCGCCGGGACGTCTGCGCCGGAGGAGCCGCCGGAGCCCTACGCGCCTCAACCTGGGTCCGCTGCCCCGTCGGCCCCAACCTGGGTCGGCTGCCCCGTCGCTTGACAAAATAGAACGGTCGTTCTATCAAGTCGAGGTGGCGAAAGGTGAAGATACCCGGCAGGCCATCCTGGCCGAGGCGCTGGCGCTGGCGAGCGAGGTCGGGCTCTCGGGCGTAACCGTCGGCGCCTTGGCCGAGCGCGTGAAGATGTCGAAGAGCGGCCTCTTCGCGCACTTCAGCTCCAAGGAAAACCTGGACGTCGCCATCCTCGAAGAGGCCAAGCGCCGCTTCGTCGACCTCGTGATCGCGCCCGCGCTGCGCGAGCCGCGCGGCGAGCCGCGCGTGCGCGCGCTCATCGATCGGTGGTTCGTCTGGACAGAGCAGGAGTCCATGCCAGGCGGCTGCGTCTTCCACGCGGCCGCGGCCGAGCTGGACGACAAGCCCGGTCCGGCGCGCGACGCGCTCGTCGCCTCGCAGAAAGACTGGCTGGCCACGCTCGCCACCGCCGCGCGCATCGCCGTCGAAGAGGGCCACTTCCGCTCGGACCTCGATCTGGCGCAGTTCGCCTTCGAGGTCTATGCCGTCGCGTCCGGCTCCCACGCGCTCGGCCGCTTGATGCGCGACAAGGCGTCGGAGCGCCGGGCCCGCGCCGCCTTCGAGAGGCTCGTGACCGACGCCCGGCGTTCGCCCCGCCGCTCTGCCTGATCCGTCTCGCAATCCCCCGAAGAGGTCCGCCATGCAGGAAGCCAGTCAGGTCCAGTCGTATCCAAAAAATAGAACGATCGTTCGTACTGATCCGCGGCAGGTCCTCCTGCGCGGTGGGCTCCGGTTCGGGTTCAAGCTCCTCAACAAGGCCGCGCCGGATCTGGCGTCCCTGGCGGCCGAACGGCTGTTCCGCTCTCCGCGCCGGCACGCGCGCCCGGCCTGGGAGGGGGAGATCCTCGCCGGCGCGGCGCGCTTCTCGCTGCCGTGGGGCGCGGAGGCGCTGCCCGCGTGGTCGTGGGGGCACGGGCCGACCGTGCTGCTCGTGCACGGCTGGGAGGGGCGAGGGAGCCAGCTCGGCGCGTTCGTGAGGCCGCTCGTGGAGCTGGGCTTTCGCGTGGTGACGTTCGACGCGCCGGGGCACGGCGATGGGCCGAGCCGGTCGGCCACGCTCGTGGAGCTGGCCCGCGCGGTCACCGTCGCGATGGACGAGGTCGGGCCCGTCCACGCCATCGTCGCGCACTCGCTCGGGTGCGCCGCGACCACGTATGCCCTGTCCCGCGCCGCGTCCGTCCGGCGCGCGGGCGCTCCGGCGCCGAGGCTCGTGTTCATCGCGCCGCCGATCAGCGCGGTCCGCTACACCCAGCATTTCGCGAAGCTCCTCGGCATCGACGAGGCCGTCCGGCGCCGCATGGTCGCCCGCCTCGAGGCGCGCTACGGCGTGCCGCTCGAGGACCTCGACGCGCTCTCCGCGGCCCCGCGGATGAACGCGCCGCTGTTCGTCGTGCACGACCGCGACGATCGCGAGGTGTCGTTCGAGGCAGGCGCGGCGCTCGCCGATCGCTGGCCGGGCGCGCGGCTCATGTCGACCCGCGGACTCGGCCACAGGCGCGTCCTGCGCGCGCCGGAGGTGATCGCCGAGGTGGTCGAGGTCGTGACCGGCACCCCGTGGCCGGTCCGGACAGGGCTCGAGGCGTTCGAGCTGGAGCGCGAGCTGTACGAGCGCGACCGCCGGCGCGCGGTGTGAAAATGCGGGTACGGACCCAGCCGCGACATGGACAGACCCCGGGGTGACGCCAGCACCACCCGCGTCTCGCCCAGCAAAATCCCAGCGATTCGTCCTCTGTTCTCGTGTGGTGCGTCATCGCGTACAATCGATCCCACGATGAAATTCCCTGGCTTGTTCTTGTTGATCGGGTCGCTATTGGGCGCCGCAGCCGCCTGCGGCACGGGCTCGAATCAGCCAATGGCGCCCGGGACCGGCGGGGCGGGCGGCAGCCAGCCCGATGGGTCCGGTGGAGCGAGCAGCACGGGTGGAGCGGGCGGCCAGGCCGAGGCCAGCTGGCCGAGCGGTTGCGCAGAGCGACCGGCGCCCATCAGGACCGAGGGAACCATCGTCGAGATCGCGTTCGAGCTCGTCCTCGGTGACAAGCCGTTCCTGTTCGGCGAGCCGAACGTCGCGCCGGACGGCAGCACGGTCACGCCGCTCAACGTTCGCTACTACGTCTCGCATGCGGCGCTGATCGGGGCGGGCGGCGATCTCGTGCCTGTCGATATCGTCGGCCCCGACGGCGCCCCCGCCCCGTACGGGGTCCACTTCTACAACGCCGAGGACCCGGGCTCGGCCACGCTCCGGCTGCGCGCTCCGGCTGGCAGCTATGAAGGCGTCAGCTTCATCTGGGGCTTGCACCAGGCCTGCAATGTCTCCCGGCCCGAAACGAACGTCGCGCCTCTGTCGGAGGCCTCCCAGATGACGTGGCCGCACACCGGCTATCTCTTCCTTCGCTACGAGGGCACGGTGGCTCCGCCGGCCGAGGGTGAGGGTGGCTCCGCGGATCCGGAGGGAGGGACGGCCAGCGTTCCACCGGCGGTCCACATGGGAGGCAACCTGCTCATGGATCTCGCCCCCAGGGTCGAGGTACGAGGCGCCCTGTCCGTGCCCGCGAGCGGCTCGATGGGCAAGGTCGTCCGGATCGTCATGGACGAGGTCTTCGGGGGCGCCACGGCGGACGTCGACATGACAGGGTTCGTCCCGCCGCCCGGGCCCGTGGGAGACGAGCTCCTCGCGGGTGAGCGCCTGCGGCGCGGCCTCCCCGACCTGACGGTGTTCGCCTTCGGTCCGTGACGCCGAGCTTCAACCGTGGCGTGGCCATCGGCCTGGCGGCGCTGCTCCTTGCGGGCGGATGCGGCGACGACGGGCCAGCGGCCCCTGGACCTCTGCCGCCGCTCGTCACGGACGCCATCCCCGCCGGGTTTCCCGCGCGCACCGCGGCGGCCGGAGCGCCGGCCGAGAGCGCGCTCACCGAGGCGAGGGCCCAGCTCGGCAAGAGGCTCTTCTTCGACAAGCGCCTCTCTCGCACCGGCGAGACAGCGTGCGCGAGCTGCCACCGCCAGGAGTACGCCTTCGCCGATCCGGACCTTGTCTCCCGGGGGGTCGACGGCCGCCTGGGACAGCGGAACGCGCCCGCGCTCGTGAACCTGGCCTGGGGCGAGAGCTTCTTCTGGGATGGCCGCGCGGCCACCCTGGAAGAGCAGGCGGGGAAGCCCATCGAGAACCCCGACGAGATGGATCTACCGCTCGCCGAGGCCGTCGCTCGTGTCGCCGGCGATGACGCCTATGTGAAGGCGTTCACGGAGGCCTATGGCGGGCCTCCCGGCGAGGAGTCCTTGCGCAAGGCCATCGCCAGCTTCATCCGTTCGATCGTCAGCGCCGACAGCCCTTACGACCGGCACCGGCGCGGGGACGACACGAGCTTCGGAGACGCCGAGCGCCGCGGCGAGGCGCTGTTCCTGAGCGAGCGGGCCGGCTGCTTCCATTGCCACCCGTCCGGAATGCTCACCAACGAAGGCTTCTTCAACAACGGCACCTACCTCGACGGCGGCGACGTCGGGCGGCAAAGGATCACCGGACGGACGGGAGACCTCGGCAAATTCAAGGTGCCCGGTCTGCGGAACATCGCGGCGAGCGCCCCCTATATGCACGACGGATCGCTGGCGACGCTGGAGGAGGTGGTCGACCATTACGATCGCGGCGGGCGAGGGCATTTCTCGACTGATCCGCAGATCGATGAGCTGGAGCTCTCTCCGGACGAGAAGGCCGATCTGGTGGCGTTCCTGCGGTCGCTGACAGATCGCGCCTTCCTCGACGATCCGCGGTACCGCCCCTGAGCGGCGAGCCAGGGGTATGGCGCCATGTGCCCGGATGCACCTGTTTCAGGAGCTTGCGGTGCCCGGGCTCAGCGTGGACCACCAGGATCAGGGAGCTCCGGGAGAGCTCCAGGCGTCGCGCCGGCCGACTCTCCGCGGACGCTCAGGGCAGCCACCGCGCGACGTCGACGATCTCCCGGGCCACCGCGGCGACGCCCTGCGGTCCGGCGACGCGGGCGAACAAGGGCGCCAGGTGCCCGAGGTCGTCCTTCGTCCAGTCGTCGAGGAGATCGGGCCGCGGCTTCCAGCCGAGATAGTTCAGGATTCTCTGGCAGACGCGGCGCGCGTGCGGCTCGGTCATCGAGGCGGCCAGCGGGATCAGCGCAAAGAGCGCCTCGTCCTCGTCGCTCGGTTGCTCCAGAGCGCGCTCGACCACATCGCGTGTGATCGCCGGCGCGTGGTCCGGCGAGGCCACGGCGATCGCGACCAGGTCTGACCACGGGGCGCCGATCTCGCGGGACAGGTCGAGGACCGCATCGGCCCCGAGAGCCCGGGTCCACGCAGCGGCGTTCCGCTCGAAGAGCATTCTCGCGCCGTCGCTCGCCCGCAGATCGCCCGACAGCTGGGCCCAGGCGGCCTCGCGGACCGCGGCGGGCAGGTGCGCGAGCAGCGCGCATCGCGCCTCGATCCGGTCCGACGGCTGGGGCAGCGTGTCCACCAGCGCGAACGCATCCTCCACGCGCCCCAGATCGCAGAAGCGCGCGGCGACGGCCGTCACCACCGGAGGGTAGAGGCCGGCCACAGCCCCGCACGCCTGGACCAGCGCGGACGCGGCGCCGGCAGGTGCATGCGGCGCGAGCGCGCAGACGCTCCAGCACGCGTCCTGCGGAAGCCAGTCGCCCGAGAGCAGCGACAGCGCGAGCCCCAGCGCCTCCGACGCGCCCGCTTCCCGCTCCTCCGCGGGCAGGCCCGAAGCGAGGCGGGCGAGGACCATGTGCCGATCCGAGGGGGGCAGCGCCTCGGACCATGCCCAGAGCCCGCGCACCGCCGCGGGAGACCATCGCGCGGCGGCCTCCGAGAGCCCCGGCAGCTCGTTGCTCCTCTCGTCGGCCGGGACCTCGGCGAACGCCTCGCGACCGAGGTCGCGCGCCTCGTCCTCGGGCAGCAGCGCCGCCAGGGACACGCGCGCGAGACGGCTCTCCCTGGTCGGCTCGCGACCGAGCCGCGCCGCCGCCTCGCGCGCGGCCGTCACGCGCGCCTGCCCGTCGAGCGCGTGCGCAACGGCGGCGAGCGCGCCCCCCTCGGCGTGCTCCTCGCTGGCGGCCTCGAGCGCCCAGCCGAGCACGACCGCGCGCTCGGCGTCGGGCAGCTCGTTCGCCAGCCGGATCAGGGCGCCGGCGCGCTCCGCGGCGTCGGCGATCGGCCGCCCGGCCTCGAGGACGTCCTCGCCAACGCGCGGCATCTCGATGTGGGGTCCGGCGGAGCCCTCGCCTCCCTCGGCCCCTTCCTCTTCCTCCTCGTCGTCGTCCTGCGCCGCCAGCGCGGCCCGCGCGCGCCGCGTCTCCTCGAAGCCAAGGATCTCCCGCACGGAGCTCGTCACGAGCAGGCAGCGGATCCGCGCGGCCAGCACCGCCACGACATCGCCTCCGGCCGCGGCATCGACAAGAAGGCTCGCCGCGCACGCCGCCGTCGCGTCCACGTCGGCGATGAACCCGGACGAGCCATCCGGGCGTGTCCTCCACATGTCGAGCCACGCCCTCGAGACCAGGTCGAGCCGCTCTGCGAGGCTCGCGCCGACCCGCTCCAGGTGAACGCGCCAGTTCCGGCACACGTAGTCAGAGACCGTGCCCGAGACGAACGCGCGCTTCCCGTGGTCGGCGAACCGGCGATCGACCACCGCGCGCTCATGCGGCGCAAGCCGCTCTTCAACAGCCTCGGCCCAGGCCGGGTGACGGAGCGCGAGGCCCGGCTCTCCGGCGGCGACGAGCGGTCCGCTCGGCTCGTTCCAGGCGCCGCCGTTCACCGTCGAGATCGCGAGGAGCTCCTCCACCTCGATCGGCGCGAGCGCGCCTGCAAGCCATGGCAGCGCAGGGCGGATCGTGCCGCCGGCGCAAAGAGCCAGGACCCCCGGAGCTCCGGCTGAAACGCTCGCGAGCGCCGGCGCCACAGCCGCAGGATCCTGCGCGAAGGTCTCGACGAGCGCCTCCACGAGGAGCGGCTCCCCGCCGCTCACCCGTGCGACCTCGTCCTTCACGCTGGCCGGCAGCTCGCCAAGCCTCCGCCCGATCGCCTCCGCGACCTCGTCGACCTCGATCGGCGGCAGCGCGACCAGCTCCGTCCCCTCCCGGAGCCCTCCGAGCGCCTCGCTCGAGCGCGCCGACAGCACCGCGCACACGCCGGGGCCGAGGTCTCGCAGGAATCGCTGCGCTGCATCGAGGGTCCAGGCGACGCCCTCGTCGAACCCGTCGAGAATGACGACGAGCGGCCTGCTTCCGGGCGGGCGGCCCTCCTCGAGCATGGTCGCGAGGACGCGCCGCATCTCCTCGACCCCGTGCGGCCGTTTGCCGGTGCGCCACCGCGACCTGAGGAACAGAGCCACGCGCGCGTAAAGGAGGTTCAGCGCCGTGGACTCCAGCGCCGTACCGAACCGGCGGCTCACGGGGACGAACGCGATCTCGTACCGGCCCGCACGGGCCAGCTCCAGCGCCCACGCGCCCAGCAGCATCGACTTGCCGCGCCCGCTCGGCCCGAGCAGCGCCGCGCGCGCGCCGCCACGCTCCAGCCACGCTTCGAGGCCCGCCACGGCGCCAGCGCGCGCCTTCCCGCCGAGGGGGGCGCTGCTGCAGCGCTGGACCTCGCGCCAGAAGGCGAGGACGCCGCGCTCCGCCGCCGCCGGGCCAGCGGCCGGCGCATCCGGTGCTCGCGAAGGAGTGCTCATGTCCCTGCGAAGGGCGGCGTGCTCGAGGGAGCGGTCCTGAACGACGTGGGGTATCCCTTGTGCCAGACATCGCCGTTCCACGCCTTGCCATCCGAGCCGATGACACCGTTCTTCTTGCCAGTACCGCCGTTGTTCGCCGGGTGAAGGCCGAGCTCACGCAAGACCTGCGCGCAGAACTTGCATGGATCCATGAGGTTACCGCCCTTGTCCGTCGTCGTCATCTTGCCCTCCTTCACCTGTTTCTGCAGCTCCTTCCTGATCTCGATGTCTTCGGCCGCGGGGTCTTTCAATGTCTTACCGTTCTTCGTGCGGTCCTGCCGGATGTCTTTCGCCAGGTTGTTCAACGCATCGATCTCGGCGCAGTGCCCGGCGCTCGATGGCTTCGGCCCCGCCACCTGGCCGTCTTTAAACTTCTCGTGGGCATTGGCGACAGCGGGCTGGAGCGCAGTGTCGAGCGCGCCCCCGAACGTGCTCGATCCGTGGTGCGTCTTGCCGCCGGCGGTCTCGATCTCGGTCCCGGCCTTGGCCATGAGCCCGTCCGGATCGATGAGCCGCGTCGGCTGGTTCTCCGCGTAGGCGAATCCATTGAGACCGCCGAGGACCCCGAGCGGATCCGCGCTGATATAGCGACCCGCCTCGGGATCGTAATAGCGGTTGCGGTTGTAACAGAGGCCGATCTCGTCATCCCAGTACTGCCCGCGAAAGCGGATCGGCGTCGAGGCCGACGTCGCCGCGGACGCGCCGGGCGCGGGCTCGACCTTTCCCCAGGCGCTCCGCCGCAGCTCGCACGCGACGGCGCCGTCGGGGCTGACGAGCCGCTCCGGCGTACCGATCTCGTTGTTCAGGTAATGATACCACTCGCCCTCCCCGGCGCGCTGCGCCCACGGCGCGCCGGCCTCGAAGACGTACGTGCGCGCCTCCACCGCGGGGGCAGCCGCGTCGCCGGTGACCTGCCTGATCTCGTGCACGAGCTCGGCGCCATCCCAGACGAACCTCGTCGCGCTCTCCGGCCGCAGCTCGCCGGTCGAGAGCCGCCGGGAGACCCGCTTGGCGACGCGCCGGGCATCCGGATCGTACGAGAACTCCACGACGGTGCCGTCGGCGCGCTCGACCGACTGCAAGAGCCCACGCGCGTCCCAGGCGTACCTTGTAACATCGAGCGCACCGGCGGGGGTCCTGGTCCGCGTCTCCTTGAGGCGCGCGTCGTCGTCCCAGAGGAGCTCGGTGTCTCCCTTCCTGAGCAAGCGATTGCCAGGACCGTACGTGCGATCCTGCTTGCCAGCGGCGGCCTCGAACACGTTCCCGCAGGCGTCGTAGCGAAAGAGCTCGGCGCGCTCGTGCTCCGGGACGTTCGCCAGGATCTGGCTCGCAGGGTCGTACTCGAAGCGGCGCGTGCCGTACGCCTGGTCCCACGCCTGGACGAGCTCCGACGCAGGCGAGTATCGGTACGCCTGGTGCACCGTCACCGACGCCGGGGCCGGGCCCACCCATTCCGGTTGGTTCGGCCCGACGTGGACGCGGCTCGACGGCGAGCAGACGCGCCGTTCGACGAGGCGATCCATCACGTCCCACGCGCTCTCGATCCGGCCGCCTCGCGGCAGCGCGCGGCAGACCTCACGCCCCGCGGCGTCGTACGCGATCCGGACCTCGGCGTTTCCATCGAGGATCACCCTCTCCGCGAGCCCGCCGACGTTGCGAATCCACCTGGCGGAGTGGCCGAGCGACGTGGTGCGTTCGACGACGTCACCCATGACATCGAAGGTGCGCCGGACGGTCGCGGATTCGCCTCCCACGATCTGGGTCTCGGACACGACCCAGCCGACGGCGTTGCGCTCGTACGTGAACGAGCCGGTGGGGCTCTCGGCTTCGATCAGGTCGCCGCGGGCATCGTAGGTGAACCTCTCCACGCTGCCGTCGTCGAAGGTGCGCGCGACGAGCTGCCCGGCGAGGTCGTACGTGTACTCCGTCCTCTCGCCCGCGGCGTTCTGGGAGGAGATGAGCCGGCCATTGTAGTCGTACTTGTATCGGGACACGCGCCCGTCGAACCCACGCTCGCTTGTCACCATCCCCGCGATGTTGAGCTCCAGCGTGTGGCGCTCCCCGAGCGCGTTCTGGATCTCGACGAGGCGCCCCTCACGGTTGTACCGGAACCGCGTGATCTCTCCGTTCGGCTTGTGTACCTCGCAGAGCTTGTGGAAGCCGCCTCGCACGAACCGGGTCACCTGCTGGTTCGGCTGAAGGACACCGGTGCAGTCCCCCATACCGTCGTATTCGTAGCGGGTCGTCCCGCCGTCGGGTCGGTAGACGCCGGTGAGGTTGCCGCGGTTGTCATAGGTGTACGACAGCACCGCGCCGCTCGTATCCCGGATCGAGCGGCACCGGCCCCAGTAATCATAGGCCAGCTGCGTCTTGCCCCCGAGCGAGTCGGTCTTCTCGACCATGTTCCCGAGATCGTCATAGAGGTACGTCGTGCGGCCGCCGTTCGGCGCCACCGTCTCGATCAGCCGCCCTCGCGCGTCCTGGCGCACCTGGAACACAGCCCCGAGGGGGTCGGTCCAGATGAGCCCGTCGGGCGTCCGCCCGATCTCGGTGACACCCCCCGCCGGATCGATCGCTCGGCGGACGTGCCCGTCCGGATCGCGCTCGATCTTCGTCATTCGACCGAGCGGATCTGTGATGGAGAGCTCGCGGCCGAGGCGATCCCGCTGCCAGACGGTCGTGGCGCCCGTCGCGTCGACGAACGTCCGGAGGTGCCCGTTCTCATCGTACGTCCGGCTGAACACGGCCCCGGCGCTCACAGCCTTGTCGAGCTTGCCAAAGCGGTTCCCGAAGTAGCGATGAACCGTAATGGAGTCCGCGACCTCGACGTATCCGTTCTCTCCGAACTCCAGCTTGCAATGGTAGATGCCTCTAGCAACGGTCTTCCCGTCGGCCAGGTGCGTCGGGACGTCCTCCGCCAGGCTGCGGTCACGCCCATCGCCGTAAGCGCCCCACGTCTCGACGCAGCGGCGCCGATCGTCGTAGCGGAATGAGAACGTGAGCCCGGTGGGGCTCGTATGGGACGTGAGGAGGTGTTCCTGGTACGTGTAGCGCGTCGTGTATCCGTCAGCGTCGGTCGCGGACGTGAGATCCCCGGCGGCGTCGTAGCCGTACTGCGCGAAAGGCACCCAGACGCCGCGCGCCGGCGCGTTCTTTATCTCGAACGCGGCGATGCGCCCGTCGGGCGCCCGCCGGACCCGGACGATCCGGCCGACGCTGTCGGTGATCTCGGCGAGCACGCCCTCGCGGTACGAGAGCTTGATCTCGTTGTTGTATCGGTCCTTTATCGCGGTGAGCCGGTACCGCTTCCCCGCCGCTTCGGCGAACACGTACCAGCGGTCGTCGCCGGTATCGAGGACGAAGCCGCGCTCCTGCCGCGCGAGGACCCAGCCGTGGGGGCCCGCCGCGCCGGCGCCCACGGGGATCGCGTCGAGATCGACCGGCCCATCGTCGGTCCAGACGCGGACGATGCGCTGCCGCACCTCGATCTCCCACGCCAGCGAGTGGCTCCACCCGAACCCAAGCCCGACGTCGCGCTCGAACGCCGCGGTGGTGTAGGACCGCACGATCGAGAGCGGCAGCGGCCCCGGCAGCTCGAGGTCGACGGCGGGAACCGTGAACACCCGGCCCGTCACCACGTCGACCGGGTCGCCCTTCGCCGCCATTCCCGATTTCTTGCCGCCATGGTGGTTCGGGCAGCCGGCGCCGTCGCCGCCTGCGCTGCCGCACGCGGACTTCCCGCCGCCGCTGGCGTCCTTGCCGCCGTTGGAGCCATTGCCGCCCTGTTTACCGCCAGAGCCGTTTCCTCCAGCGCCCCCGCCCCCGCCGCCGGCCCCGCCCCCTCCCATGACGAAGACGCCCGGGTTCATTCCAGGGATGGCGGGGATGTTCGGTACAGGCGCAGTGCGGGCCATGGTCTTCTCCCGGGTCTCGTGCGGTCTTGCTGCCGTGCGATCCAGGCGAGAACGTACACCGCCTGGCCCCCTGATGCACCAACACGCTCGCAGCCCAGGGCAATGCGCGTCGATGAGCAGGATACCCGTGAAGCTCGAGACGAAGCTCGGGGCCGGCGTTTACCTCATGTCGACTCGATAGCGTCTCGCCGCGACGGGATCGAGGACGCCATCATCACCCGTCGAGACGGGTACTACGACCTGTTCGCGTCCGTATTCAGAGCTCGGCCAGGTCGACGAGACATCACGTACGTTCGGTGCATTGATGACCAAACCAGACCCACCGCACAGCCGTACGGGGACGACGCGACCGGGCAGCAGGCCACCACGGTCCGCGAGCTCGCGTCCTCGTTCGCGTACTACCTCCTCAGGGAGCGCGACACCGACGAAGAGAAGGCGATCGCGCCGGGGGAGGCCTCGTGGAGGACATCCCGACGTGGTGCGCGCTGCGGTTCGCCGCGCTCGAGCGCGCGGCTCGCCTCGCCTCGGGCGTCGGCTCATCCTGACCGCCCGCGCGCGAGGAGCGGGCCCCACGTGCCCGCTCGCGGGTCGCTGCCTGATGGGGCCGTCGCTGGACGCTCGAGGAGCGTCCAGCGAGCACCTCGGCCGCAGATCGATCGCCTCGCCGCACCGCTGCACGCACCCGAGCGAGCCGGCCATCCTAGGGCGCCGTCCGGACGACGCCCGGGTGGGCAGCGCCGCTGCCCACCTTCTCCTCGATTCCGCTTGAGCTCTTGGCTCTAACTCCTCGGAATCATTCAGTGGGTCGACAGGGACTCGAACCCTGGACCTACGGATTAAAAGTCCGCAGCTCTACCGACTGAGCTATCGACCCGATCCAGTGGCCGGCGAAGCTAGCAGAAGCTCCTCGCAGGTTCCACCTTTCCGTTCCCGCCGCCTCCCCGCTCTCGGCCGCCTCCCCGCTCTCGGCCACCTCCCCCCTCTCGGCCCCCTCCCCCTCCGTTCCCCCGTCCCCTCCTTCCGCCTCTCCCCTCGCTTCCGGCTCACCGCCGCCTTCCTCGCGCCCTCGCCTCGCGCTATGAGGTCGCGCCATGTCGTCGTCACGCCCTTCCGCCGCCTCCAAGGAATCGTTCGCTTCGCTCTTCGAGCAGTCCGAAGGAGCTGGCAAGCAGCGTCGCCGCCAGTACCACACGGGGGAGACCGTCGAGGTGACCGTCGTCGCGATCGCTCGCGAGGCGGTCTTCGCGGATCTCGGCGGCAAGCAGGAGGGCATGTTCGAGCGCGTGGCGCTCGCCGATGGCGACGGCAAGCTCCGGGTCGAGGTCGGCTCGCGCGTCTCGGCCGTGGTCGCCGGCGTCGACTCTGGCACCGGCCAGGTGCGCCTCACGCCGGTCGTCGTGCGCGCGAGCAACGACGGCGACGGCGCGTCGTCGCTCGCGGTCGCCGCGCCTGCTGCGGGCGGCGCGCCGCTGCTCGTCGAGGGGGCGCGGGTCAAGGGCAAGGTGACCGGCATCGAGCGGTACGGCGTCTTCGTCCAGATCGCGGGCACGTCGGGCCGCTCCGGCCGTGGTCTCGTCCCGACGGCCGAGACGGCGACGCCCCGCTCCGCCGACCTGAAGAAGCACTTCACGGTGGGGCAGGACGTCGAGGCGAAGATCCTCAACGTGGACGAGTCCGGCAAGATCCGCCTGTCGATCTCGGCGCTCCGCGTCGACGAGGAGCGCGGCCAGTTCGAGTCGTACGCCAAGGGCGAGCGCTCCGGCGGCGGCAACGACAAGGGCGCCAAGCCCGCGCCTCGCAACTTCGGCACGCTGGGCGACCTGCTCGCGAAGAAGGTCAAGCGCTAGCGCGTCTTCCTCCTCGTCCGCGCTCCGTCTCCCCCGCCCTGCGCCTCCCCCCTCGACACGCCGCCGGCAGGAGATTGCATCTCCGCCTCGGTTGAGCGTACACCTCGCCCGCTCAGCCCCTCGCGGCTCCTCGTCACCCGCTGGCCCCGCGCGCCTTCGCACCTGCGGCCTGGGTCTCTCCGCCTCCGCGTCGATGCCTTCCCTCGCTCGAGCCTCCGCCCCCGCGTCGCTGCCCGCACCGCAGCGAACCCCGCGCATTCGCTCTCGCTCCCGCATCGGCTCCCGTGCCACGGCGCACTCCCGCGCGCTCTCCAGCCCCCTGCACCGCGCTGGCTCTCTCGCCGTCGCCTTCGCGACCCCCGTCATCCTGGTGACCGCGGCGTGCTCTCCCGCCCAGGATCCGCCCGGCAGGGCCACCGACGATCACCGCTCCGGCTCCGCTCACGCGACCGCCCCGCTCGCTTCCGGTGCCGCCCTCGCCGCCCCGGGCCTCCCCTCGCCCGAACAGCCGGCCCCCTCTCCTGCGTCACCCTCTCCGGACGCGGTGTCTCCTGCGTCCCTCGCGTCATCGACCGCCGCATCTCCGTCCTCGAAAGAGGCCACGCTCCCCGGCCAGGGCGCGAAGATCGCCAGCATCGCGATGCGCACCTGGATCTACGTCGCTGCCGACGAGCGCTCGACGAAGCTCGGCTACCTGCGCGCCGGCGCGGTCGTCGATCGGGCCGAGCTCCCTGCGGGCACCGACGGCTGCGCAGGCGGCTGGTACCGGATCGCGCCGCGCGGTTACGTCTGCGTGGGCAAGGGCGCCTCGCTCGCGCTCGAGCACCAGGTGGTCGCCGCCGCCGTGCGCGGCCCGCGCCGGGGCGCGCCGGTGCCCTATCACTACGTCATGTCGGGCTCGCGCCCGCCGCACCTCTACTTCCGGCTCCCGACCGTCGAGGATCAGCGCCGCGTCGAGGGGTCCACGCTCGACGTCCACATCGCGCGCGCCGCCGTCGCGCCCTCGTCGTTGCCGCTCGATCCGGTGCCGGCCTTCCTGCTCGCCGGCCGGGATCTCCCGAAGCCGTACGGCGCCGAGGAGAAGCTGCACTTCTCCGTGCACACGGGCCGCGCCAAGGAGAGCTCCGCCTTCGGCCTGATCACGACCTTCGAGTGGACCAACCGCCGCTTCGGCCTCACGACCGAGCTCGACCTCATCCCGCTCGATCGCACCCGCCCCGCGCGCCTCAGCGCGATGCGCGGCGTTGTCATCAAGGATCTCGACGCCGAGGGCGCCGAGGTCCCCGCGAGCGCCTCCGACGCGGCATCCACGGCCTCTGCGTCCTCGTCCGCCGCCGCGCCCGCGGCCGCGTCCACACCCGCATCCGCCGCCTCGCCCGCCGCGTCCGCCGGCTCCCCTGCGCCCGCGGCCGCTCCGCCCGCCGACACCGCGGGCTTCTCCATCGCGGAGCCCCCTGCCGACGAGCTGCCTCCCCCGCCGCCCGGCACCGATCCTCGCCCCGATCCCGCCTTGAAGGGCGCCCCTGCCTTCGTCCGCGTCCACGGCACCTCACGGCAGCGCCCCTCCGCGTCGGGCCGCGCGCTCGTCGACGCGGGCGTCGCGCCGTTCCGCTCGGGCTGGGTGCTCACCGGCCGCACGCGCGGCGGCGTCAAGGGGCTGCTCGAGACCACCGAGGGCTCATGGCTCGCGGGCGATCACCTCGTCATCGCCGAGCTGCGCAAGGACCCTCAGGGGTTCGCGCGCGACGGCAAGAAGTGGATCGACATCTCGATCCGCCGCCAGATGCTCGTCGCTTACGAGGGCACGCGCCCCGTGTTCGCGACGCTCATCTCCAGCGGTCGCAGCGGCATGGCCGATCCCGAGGAGACCGACGCCACCGTCCGCGGCTCGTTCTACATCCACGCGAAGCACGTCTCGACCACGATGGACGGCGACGACGAGGCGTCGGAGGCGGCGTTCGATCTGCGCGACGTGCCGTACACCCAGTACTTCCACGGGGGCTACGCGCTCCACGGCGCCTACTGGCACGACGAGTTCGGCAAGGCGCGCAGCCACGGCTGCATCAACCTGGCCCCTGCCGACGCGGCCTGGCTCTTCGAGTGGACCGAGCCCGCCGTCCCGCCCGAGTGGCACGGCGCGCTGAACACCGAGGGCGGCGGCACGCTCGTCTACGTGCACGGCTGAGCGCGCCGCGCGCGGCTACGGGCTCCGTGCCTGGCTGTTGGCTCGGTGCACGGCTCGAGCTCCACGCACAGCTGCGGGCTCCGGCTGCCCCGATGACCGCACGACAACCGGACAACCCGGCCCAGCTCGCCAGGTGCATTCGGCAAGCTGGGCGGGGCGGCCGCTCACCCGCCCTCCGCTGATCCTCGCGTCCCGCGCCGTTACTGGCAGGACGCCGGCATCTGTGCGCCGACCAGGAGGCCGCGCAGCGTCGAGAGCGCTTGCCTGCCCTGCGGCGAGTTCGCCAGGCCGTCGCACGCCGAGGCCGCCGCGAGGTAGCCGCCCTGCTGCTCGGGCGGCGCCGACTTCGCGTTCTGGCGCAGCGCCGCGCAGCACTTGCGGATCCCGCTGGGATCGCCCGTGCCGACCACCTTCTTGCCAGCGTCCGCGTCCGCCGTGTCGGCGTCCGCCGCGTCCGCCCCGGCGTCCTCTTCGGGCACGATCTGCGTGGTGGGGGTCGGCGTCGGGGCCGGCGTCGCGACGACCGCCGGCGCCGAGGGCACCGGCGGCACTTCGTCCTCCTCCTTCTTGGGGCACCCGCTGGTGACCAGAGCCACTGCAAGGGGGAACATCAGCGCCCCCAGAACCGTGAAGAGCCGTGTAGGTTTCATCTCACCTCAAGTATCCGATTCGCGTTTGCGTGGGAACTTCTGTTCGACGAGGAACGCCCCGATCGCAACCAACTTCCCCGAGCGCACGCGGTCATGAGGCCCGCCGGCTGCATGCCCTCGGCGATCCGAGCGGCCGAAGTATGGGCGTCACGAGCCCGGTCGCAAGATCACGAACGCCGCTGACGGGCGCGCTTCAGGCGCTCCCCGACCTCGACAGCAGGCGCGTGCGTCGCGGCACACACGGCAAGCGCGATGAACACGAGGCGCGCGGCGAACGCGACGAACGGAGGCGCGCGCGCGGGGCAGAATGCATCGCGACACCCCGCGATCGCCGTCGATGAGCGTGGACCTGGGCGCGCGGCTGGCCAAAGCGCGCCCGCGTATGCATGTCCAAATCACGAAAGGACACGCCGACCGGCCGGCACAGGCGCACGACTCCAGCGTCGACCGATACGGCTGAAGCGGGAGCAACCATGAAGTACACGCAGCACGAAGAGTGGAGGAACGAACCGCGAGCCACCTTCTCCAGCCCCGGAGAAGACACGTCTGTGTCGTTCTCGGTGGACGCGCCCTCGCCGGACGCGCCCGCGCTGGATGCGCCGGCGATCGCGGAGGATGCGGCCGTCACGATGTCGCCCGCGGCGCACGCCGCGAGCGAGGAGGGGGACGCGTCCTCCGGACAGATCGACCTCAGCGCGCTGAAGGCCGGCGAGGAGGGCGCCCGCCCCCAGGTCCTCGACCTGTTGCCGATCTTCCCGTTCGGCGAGCCGCCCACGTCCGCCCACGTGCCCGCAGCGCCGACGCGCGGCGCGCCGACGCGCGCGCGGCGCGCCCGCTCGGTCGCCGTCCTGCTCGCAGCCGGCGCCGCGATCGCGGCCCTCACGGCGGGCGTCTCTGCCCCGGACGCCGACGCTCCCGGCCCTCGCGCTACGGCTGGCGTCGCCGCCGCCGCGCGCGCGCTCGAAGCGGGCGTCCCGCACATCGAGGCGCCCGCCGCCGCGCCTGCCGAGCGCGCGCAGGTCGCCCCTCCCGTCGAGCGCGCCGTCGCGGGCGACGAGCCCGACGCCGTCGTCGCCGCGCGGCGCGCGCCCGAGGGCCGCGCGCGGGCCACGGGCGCAGCCGCGCCGCCGCACGGCAAGACCGTCCCCGCGGCGCCGGGTACGACCGAGCGCAGCGCTCCTGCCGACCCGTGCCGCGGCGATCTCCTCTGCGCGATGCGCCGCGCCACGGGCGGCTGATCCGCCGCTGAGCTGCTCGGCGGATCCGCCGCCGAGCGTCTTGGCCGGTCTCCCCGCCCGGCGTGAGCCTGCTCAGGCGGCGTTCGGGGCTTCAGGCCGAGGCCGGGGTCGGGCCGGGCGCGCACCCCGCGTGCGTCGCGATCGAGTCGAGCAGGCGGTTCAGGTCGAATGGCTTTGCGACCGACGCGCACGCGCCCACCTCGCGAGCCCACGTGCCGGCGTCCACCGCGGCCGTCATCACGAGGATGGGCGCGCGCGGACCAGGGCACGACGCGTACGCCCGCGCGAACCCCCAGCCGTCCATCACCGGCATGCGCATGTCGAGCAGGATGAGGTTCGGCCGGTTGCGCTCCAGCAGCGCGAGCGCTGCCTCGCCGTCGCTCGCCGAGAGGACGTCATAGCCCTCCTCCTCCAGCGTGATCTCGAGCATTTCCCGGATCTCCTGGTCGTCGTCCACGATCAGGATCTGCTTGCGCCGTGTCACGCGGCTCCTTTCGGTTTGCAGCTTGGCTCGAGGCTCGGCGCTCACCGTCCCCTCCACTCCGGTTCCACAGTACCCGTCTGCCACGATATCCCCCCACACGGGCGCTTCCCATGCGCGAACACCACTCAGGCAAACGATGTCACGCCGGCGTCCCATGTCGCACGCAACAAGCGCAATATCGACTGCGGAGCCCGTTCGGGTCAGAAGCTCACGGCCGCTGGCGCGCCCCGGACGGCGAAGTCGGCGCGACATCGCCCGCGCTCTCCATCCTGGGCAGAAGCGAGGCATCGAGCTCCGTCCTCTCTCCGCGCGCGAGCTGCTCTATCGCGGCCGCCGCGCGGGTGATGTCATCGACGAGCAACCCCATCGCGAGCCCGCCCATTCCTTCGGGCATGCCCGCGAGACGAGCGCGCGCCTTGGCGAGCAGGCGCACGGCCCCCGAGGGGCTCCGCATCCTCGTGAGCTTGTGCAGGGCCGCGGCGACGAGGATCAGCCCCTGGAGGAACGTCTTCCTCACGGGGTCCGCCTCGTCGCGCCACCCGGTCTCCCACAGCTCGTGCGCCTCGAAGAACCGCCCCGCGCGGTAGGCCTCCAGCCCGCGCTGGACGATCGACTCGAGCGCGGCGTCGGAGGAGGAGCTCATGGCGCGGAGCGACGGCGGGCCGCGGAAGATAGCACGCGCCCCGGACGCCCGCGCTCCGCCGCACCGGTGCTACGCTCGGCGCGTGCAGCGGTGGATCCTTGTCGCAGTGATCGCTGGGCTCCACCTCCTGGCGTTCGCGATCGGCATCGTCCTGCGCCGCCGCAGGCGACGGCGGCGCCTGGCAGCTGACGCCGCGCGCGCTGGTACCGCCGCGCGCGCCGACGCCACGCGCCCCCGCGCCGCCCGCCGGCGCTGACGCCGCGCGCGCTGGCATCGCCGCCCGCGCTGACGCCACGCGCCGCCCGCCGCCCGCGCGACGCCCCTCAGCGCGCGAGCAGGCTGCGCAGCCGGTCGAGCGCCGCCGCGTGCGCCCGCACCGAGAGCCGGCCGCCAGCGTCGTCGTACTCCTCCGAGAGCACGCGCGCGTTCTCGTAGATCTCCCCGATGAGGCTCTGCTTCGCGTACGGCAAGAGCAGCTCGGCCTCCACCATCGACTGCTCGAAGAAGGCGATGATCTCCTCCCGCAGCGCCGCCACGTCGGCCGGGATCTTCGCCGAGAGCAGCGTCGCCTCGGGGAACTCGAGGCGCAGCGCGTCCCGGTCCTCCTCGGAGAGCCGGTCCACCTTGTTCAGCAGGAGCCGGCTCGGCACCTCGCTCGCGCCGATCTCGGAGAGCACGCCGCGCGTCACCGCGAGCTGATCGCGGAACGTCGGGTCCGACGCGTCGGCCACGTAGAGCAGGAGCGACGCCTCGAGCGCCTCGTCCAGCGTCGAGCGGAAGCTCGCCACGAGATCGTGCGGCAGCTTCTTGATGAAGCCGACCGTGTCCGAGACGAGGATCCGCGGGCGCACCTCCGGGTGGAGCGCGCGCACCGTCGTGTCGAGCGTCGCGAAGAGCTTGTCGGCGACGAGCACTTCGCTGCCCGTCAGCGCGCGCATCAGCGACGACTTCCCCGCGTTCGTGTAGCCGACCAGCGCGACGCGGCGCTGCCCTTGCCGGAGCGCGCGGCGCGTCGATTGCTCGCGCTGGACCGCAGCGAGCTCCTCCTTCAGCTCGGCGATGCGGTCGCGGATCTTGCGCCGATCGAGCTCGAGCGCGCTCTCGCCGGCGCCCTTGCCGCCGATCCCGCCGCGCTGCCGATCCCCGCCGCCGCCCGTCTCCCGGAGCCGCGGCGCGACGTAGTTGAGCCGCGCGATCTCCACCTCGAGCTTCGCCTCCCGGCTCCGCGCGTGGCGGTGGAAGATCTCGATGATCACGCCCGCCCGGTCGAGCACCTGCGCGCCCGTCGCCCGCTCCAGGTTGCGCGCCTGGCTCGGCGAGATGTCGTGGTCGACCGCCACGACCGTCGCCTTGCGCGCCTGCGCGGCGCCGCCCGCGCCGGGCTCCGCGCCGCCGTCGTCGTCCTCGTCGTGGCCGCCGTCGCCGCCGAGCTCACCGTCGTCGCCTTCGTCGCCCTCCGCGGCCCGGCGCGCGCGCGCCTTGTTCTTCCGCTCCGGCGCGCCCGAGGGCACGACGCCGCTGCCGCCGGTGAGCTCCGCGAGCTCCTTGAGCTTGCCCTCGCCGAGCACCGCGGCCGCCGCGAGCGCGCTGCGCCGCTGCGACACCGTCGCGATCACATCGAAGCCGAGCGTGTGCACGAGGCGGCCCAGCTCGGCCAGATCGGCGGCGTGCTCGACGTCGTCGATGCCAGGGAGCTGCACCCCGACGAGCACAGCGAGGGGACGTTCTTGGTTGGTCGTGGTCATACGGTCGTGTGCGAGGGCGGGAGCTTCGCCTCATCCAGCCCCGCGACGCAAGCCGCCGCGCGCTCGCCAGCGTCCGGGAGAGCGCGCCCCTCGTCCCTGGCGTGTCGCCTCGGACGAATCACCTCGATCGCGCCGCCTCGGCGTGCAGCCGCGCGCTCTCGATGGCGAGCGACACGAGGCGTCCGAGCTCCGCGGCCGCGCCGGCGTCGTCTTGCCGGAGCTCGCGCTCCACGGTCCAGAGGCTCAGCAGGCCGAGCTTGCGGCCGCGCGCCGCGAGCGGCACGAGGATCGCCGAGCGGGCGCCGAGCTCCCGCAGGGCCGAGAGGTGCTCCGGCCCGCGGGCGATCCGCTGCAGCCACGGATCGGTGACCAGCGGAATGAGCGTCGCCTCCCTCCGGGCCGTCGCTTCGGCCGGCAAACCGGCCTCGCCGACCAGCAGCGGAGGGTGCTTGAGGAGCCTCGGCAGGAGCGCCCTCGCCTCGGACAGGCGCGCGGACGCGACGACCCGCGGGGCGCCGCGGCCGTCGTCGAGATCGAGCGCGCAGAGGTCCGAGAAGCGCTCGCCGAGGAGGCGCACCACCTGCTCGACCGTCTGGTCGTGGTCGAGCGACTCCGCCATCAGCGCGCTCACCTCGGTCAGGAGGGCGCGCGCGCGCTCCGCCTTCCTGAGCTCGGTCACGTCGTCGACCGTCATCACGGCCGCGCTGATGCGCCCGTCGGCGTCGCGCACGGGGGCCACGCTGAAGCGCCCGAGGCGGCGCTCCCCGTCGGCGCGGACGAACTCCATCTCGTCGCGGGGGACGGTCTCGCCGCCGTGCAGCGCCCGAGAGAGCAGCCAGCGCGCGCGCTGGTCGTCGTCGGTCTCGCTGAGCAGCGTCCGCAGCGGCGCGTTGCTCGGGGTCTCCTCGGGGCCGCGGACGATCTCCGCGAACCGCCGGTTGTTGAGCGCGATGGCGCCCGACGCCCCCTCCGCGACGACCACGCCGACAGGGAGCCGCTGGATCGCCGCCTCGAACCGGCTGCGCTCCGCGGCGAGCTGCTCGCGCAGCTGGGCCTGGGTCGCGAGCGCGGCCGCGCGCTCGGCCGCCTTCTTGAAGAGCAGCCGGTCTCCCTCGGAGAACTCCGGCACGCGGCGGGAGCTCACGACCGTGACGCCGACGAGGCGGCCCTCCGAGAGCATCGGCACGCCGTAGAGCGCGTGGAGCGCGTCGCTGGGACGCTCGCTCTGCGCCCCCGACTCGGGCCCTGCCGCGCCGCCCCCGGCGTCGGTGGCCAGCGGATCCGGCGCCGCCGAGCGCAGCGCCACCGGGCGCCGCTCGCGGACCACGCGGCCGACGAAGCCCTCCGCCAGCCTGTACGCACGCAGGCCCCAGAGCGCCTCGTCGACGCCGATGCCGGCGCGGATCCGCAGCACCTCGCCCTCGAGCAGCAGCATCACCGCCCAGTCGACCGACCGGGCGGACTCGACGAGCACCTCGACCAGCCGCCGCAGCAGGCGATCGACGTGGACGTTGCCCATGCCCTCGGCCGAGACGCGATCGAGCGCGCCGAGCGCGCGCTCGCGGCGCGCGGCGCTCCGCGTGGCCGGATCGATGATCACCTGATCGAGCACCTCGTGCAGGAGCGTCATCTCGACCCACGACGGCTGCGTGCCCGTCCGCTCGAGCATCCGGAGCACGCAGCGGCGCAGCACGGAGTAGTGGGAGGCCACGTCTTCCAGCTCGAACCCGTCGCGGAGCTTGTCGAGCACGCGGAAGCCGAGCAGCGGCTCGGGGAGCTCGGCCGACACGGACTCGACGCCGTCCCACGCGTCGCTCGCGCCTTCGCCCGGCGGCGCCGCCGCCGCGGCGACGGCCGCCTCGAGGCGCTCGGCGACGCGCTCGAAGATGGAGGGGAGCTCCTCGCGCAGCGCGATGTAGCCCGGGGACTGCTCGCCAGGCGCGCGGCGGCGCTCGGCGCGCTCCCATGCCTCGAGGATCCCGGCGCTGTGAGCGCGCAGGAAGGCGGCGAGCGGCGATTTGGGAAGGTCTCTGGAGGCCATTCACGCGCTGGCCGGAGCCGAGGCACCCTCAGTCTACGCCAGCCCACGAGCACGTAGATCCAGAAACGAACCAGACGCCTCTCGTCCGTCCGGCTCTCCTGCGGACGGCGCGCCGTTGGCCCCGACCTCTACGTCCGTACCCTTCGCCCGCGCTCTCGGCGCGCTCTTCCATAAGCGGTTATGTCGCGCTCGCCTGCACGCCTGCGCCCGTGCGCCTGCGCCTTCGCGCGCTCGCGACGGCCGCAGCGAGCGCGAGCCAGAGCGCGCCCATGCCGCCGGATGGCGCCGCGTCCTCATCCATCGCCGCGCCTGCCGCGCCGATCTTGCACCCGCACCCGCCCGACGCATCAGCGGGCGAAGGCTCGGATCCCCCGCCGCCGCTGCCGGTCGCGGCGTCACCGCCGCACTGCCGGGAGCCGATGGTGAGCTCGGTCGCACCCCACAGGGGGGCGCAGGTCGAGGCCACGCCGCTCTCCGGCGCGCACTCGAGCGGCCCGCAGAGCCCATCGAGGTGCAGCAGCGCGGAGAAGCTCTCGCCGCCGTCGCTCGAGCGGCCCACCGTGAAGCCGTCGGCGAACTCGTCGCCGCAGGCGAAGAGCGCCTCCGCGGTCCAGGTCAAGCACCGCGCGCCGATGTCCGAGATCTTCTCGAACTCCAGCGAGGCGGCCGGCGCGCGCCAGATCCCGTCCTGAGGCCCGCCCACGATCACCGTCGCGCCGTCCGGCGAGAGCGCGAACCCGAGGAGATCGCCGGCGCTCTCGAACGCGGTGGTGAAGCTGCGCCCCCCGTCCTTCGAGACGAGCAGCGCGTCGGTCGGGTCACCGTCGAGCCGCACATACACGACGTCGGGGTCGACGGGATCTATCGCGCCCAAGAACGGCAGGCGCTTGTCGTCGCTCCCCGGGATGTCGAGCCGCTCCCAGGTCGCGCCGCGATCGTCGGTGCGCTGGAGGGCGCCGACGTAGTCGGGCGCGCCGTAGCGGCCGCTCACGTAGACGCGAGCGCGGTCCGAGGGGGCTGCATCGACCGTGTGGGCGAGGAAGTCCTCGGGGAGGTCGACGCCCGCCTTCGTCCAGCTGTCCGCGTCGTCGCTCGTCTCCCACAGCTGCGTCAGGAACCGACCCGCGCCGAGCCCCGTGCTGACGACGAGCACGGCTCGCGACGGGTCTCCGCGATCGGCCGAGAGGTCGATGACGTAGCGGCCCTGCAGATCGCCCGGAACGAAAGACCAGTCGCAGCCGCCGCTCTTCGATGCGCTGAGCCCGTCGAAGACCCCGGCGATGATCGTCCCATCGGCGAGGAAGGCGAGCATCGGATCCTCGTTGCCGCCGAAGCCGACGACCGACTCGCAGATCCAGCGCCAGCGCTCGCCGCCATCGAGCGTGGCGAGCAAGCCGTAGGTCGCGCGGACCATGAGGCGCGACGGATCGCTCGGGTGCGACGCGATCAGCCCCGCGGCCGGGAAGCGGCCGTTGGCCGAGGCCGGCGAGGAGAGCGTCGCGACCGAGAGCAGCGCGGAGACCGAGAGCAGCGCCGCCGCGCAGGACGAGAGGGCGCCGCGCCGCCGCGCGCTCGGCGCACGGCGGGGGTGAGGGATCGGCGCAGGGAGGGCTCGCACGGAGCGTGCTGTGGAGGCTCGCAGGGAGCGTTCTGTAGGGGCTCGCACGAGGCGTGAGCCTAGTGGACGTCGAACTCGAACGCCGCCTCGTCGACGAGGGACGGGGCCAGGGCCCGGCACTGCACGTCCCAGAGGCCCCCCATGCCGAAGGGCACGTCGGCGACCTCGTACAGGCCAGGCGAGATCTCCTTGCCGTCGTGCGCCGACCCGTGCCCCATGCTCGTCATGCTGGCGTAGAGGCGGAGCTTGATCCGCTTCACCGGGTCCCCCGAGTCGGTCCACGTGAGCCGCACATGGAAGGTGTTGAAGCCTCGCTTGATCGGCTCGGTCGACTCCACGGCGAACTCGATGCGCCCCTTCACGCCGACGTCCAGCCGGTGGCCGGAATCCGGCTCCACGTCCCGGGATCCGCAGCCCGCCTGCGAGAGCAGGGCGAGCGCCGCGATCAGCGCGGCGCGGGCGAGCGCCCCGCGGCGCCCCGGTGGTGACTTCAGCGAAGACCGTTCACGAGGTTCAATCACGTCTTCCCCACACGTAGCGAAGGCCCGCGGACAGGGCGGCGAACGCGCCCTCGTTGCGGCCGATCCCGGAGATCGGCACATCCACCTGGAGGTTGCCGACCGCGGTCCAGCGCGCGCCGATGTCGTGGGCGAGCACGGCGAGCAGCGCCGTCCGATCGCGCGGCCTGCCGAGGGCCCTGCGGGGGCCCTGGCCCGGCTCGACCTCGCGCGGCGCACCCTCGCGCTCGTGGAGCGCGCCCACGGTGAGCGAGAGGCCGGAGGGCCACGCGGGCCCCGCCGCGGCGAGGAGCTGCACGCGGGGCGCGGACCGCACAGCGTCGCCGTCCGGGAGACGGTGGCTGGTGCGGACGCTGACCGAGGCGGCGAGCAGCGCCTGGAACGAGCCCCACGACTTCTCGAAGACCATCCCCGGCCGGATCTCGGCCACCCCGAGGCCCGTCGTGCCGGCGCCGCTGATCTCGGCGCCCATCGCGCGGGCGCCGGCTGCGCCGACGTCGAGCGGCGTCGTCCCGTCGTTCGGGCCGCGCCCGGTCGGGAGCGTCACGCCGAGCGTGAACGCGGCAGACGGAACCCACGGGGACGCCGCGCCCTCGATGAGCGCGATCCGAGCTGCCGCGCCGACGTCACCCGGACCCCCGCCCGACGACGTACCGCCGAGCCCCGCCCCGCTCCAGGTAGCCATCAGCGGAACGGAGATGCCGAGCTGGACATGATCTCCGACCCGCACCAGCCACCCGGCCTCGGCCCTCAGCTCGCGCTGGTAGACGCCCTCGCCGGAAGCGATGAAGTTTCCGTCCACCGCCCATGCCCCGAGCTGCTCCGTCATCCGGAGGGAGAAGCTCGCCGCGGCGCGCTCCGAGGGCGCGAGCCACTGGGCGATCCCGTGGCCCGCCCCGCAGCAGGCGGACGCGCGCGCGGCCCTCGGGTACACCGCGAACGACAGCAGGATCGCCACACCGGCGACGGCTCTGGCCAGCACGGCCGCTCTCATAGGCGAAGCTCATGCCCGGCGACAATGCGACATGTTGTCGCGCTGCGGGCGCCTGATCGCGGTCAGGCCGCCCCTTCAGCGCGCCGTCTCCATCGCTTCCGTTCCCGCGCGCGAAGCTCGGTGATCGCGCGCGAAGCTCGGTGATCGCGCGCGAAGCTCAGCTGGCGAGGGTTTGCCGGTAGACCTGGACGTAGCGGCGCGCGGGGCGGTCCCAGCCGAGGTCGAGGCGCATGATGCGGCGCTGGACAGCGGGCCAGCGGGGCGATGTCAGGGCCGCGAGGGCGCGCTGCACGCCGCCGAGCAGCGACGTCGCCGTCGGCTTGTCGAACAGGAACCCCGTGCCGGTCTCCAGGGCCGCGTCGACGTCGACGATCGTGTCGACGAGGCCTCCGGTCCTGCACGCCACCGGGGCGGCGCCGTAGCGCTGCGCGTACAGCTGCACGAGGCCGCACGGCTCGAAGCGCGACGGCACGACGACGAGGTCGGCCGCGGCCATCAGCCGGTGCACGACGGCCTCGCTCACCCCGCCGAGGAACTTCGCCCGCTCGGGCGCCTTGGCGGCCGCGGCGGCGAGCTTCTCCATGAGCTCGGGGTCGCCCTCGCCGGCCACGACGACGCTGACGTCGCCCTTCAGGATCTTCGGCAGCGCGCTCGCGAGCAGGTCGCTGCCCTTCTGGGCGACCACCCTGCCGACGGACACGAGGAGCGGGCGATCCGGCCGGATCTCGAGCCCGATCTCCTGGAGGAGCGCGCTCTTGCAGCGGCCCTTGTTGCTCACGTCCTCCGCGTCGTAGCGGGCGATGATGGCCGGGTCGGTCATCGGGTTCCAGACGGCGTAGTCGATGCCGTTGACGATGCCGGACAGCTGCTTCGCCCGGGTGCGGAGCACGCCGTCGAGGCGCTCGCCTTGCTTCGCCGTGAGGATCTCGTTCGCGTAGGTGGTCGAGACGGTGGTGAGCGCGTCCGCGGCCAGGATGCCGCCCTTGAGGAAATTGAGCTTGCCGTAGAACTCGAGCCGCTCGGGCCGGAAGTGCTCGTCGTCGAGGCCGAGGTACGCGAGCGCGTCCTTCGGGAAGAGCCCCTGGTGCGCGGCGTTGTGGAGCGTCAGCACGGTCCGGCCGGGCACGGACTGCTGGTGGCGGAGCAGGTACGGCACCATGGCGGTGGGCCAGTCGTGGGCGTGGACGATATCGAACGGCGAGCCCGACCGGGCGCGCTGGCGGACGAGCTCCACGACGGCGCGGGAGAACAGGGAGAACCGGCGCGCGTTGTCCTCGTAGTCGCGCCCTTCCTCGCCGTAGATGCCGGGCCGATCGTGGAAGCCTGGCACGTCGAGGACGACGAGCTCCACGCCCGTGCTGAGCCGCCCGTCGAAGAGCGTCACCTGGATCGGCCCGCCCGGCGACACCGTCGCGTCGACCTCGAGCGGCATCGGGGTGAGGCGGCGCGCCATCATCAGCCCGCTCGAGTCGAGCGCCTGGTAGCGCGGCAGCGCGATCGTCACCTTGTGCCCGAGCAGCCGGAGCGCCTTCGAGAGCGACGACACGACGTCGGCCAGGCCGCCGACCTTGACGATGGGCGCGATCTCGGACGCAGCGAAGAGGATATCCATGCGGGCGCCGTGTGTAGCACGAACCGGGGGGCGCACAGGGCGGCTTCCGAACCCACAAGCTGCGGTTGCACGGCCGGCGACACGCCCTCGAGGTCCCTCGCCGTGCGCGCCCTCCCCTGTCTGCGGGACGCGCGGTGCGAGACCGCCGCGGGCCCCAGCGCCATGCCCGCGCCACGCAACTGGACCGGCGCCGCAGGCAGGCCTGGTTGCTGGCCCTCACCCTGGAGGCCCTCGAGCATACAACTATGCATGTTGGCTTACATTTTACGCAGTCCCGTGGGCAGATCTGTATGATTTTTAACTTCAAAGTCGGCCCGCGCAGGCACCTCTGCGTGCTGCGCCACGTCCAGGTGCCGCTGCAGGCGCGCTCCCGCGCACCGGTCGTCGCTGTTCCGCGCCACTGGGCCGGCGCTTTTGCTAAAGGCGAAGGCCAGCTCGACCCATGACCAGGATCAGCGCGCGAGAGCTCGCCGGCACGAGCGGCCCCTTCGGCCGCGGCACGCCGGTGGTGCGCCCCGCGGAGGTGCCGGAGGGGTCGGTCGTCACCGTGCTGCGCGTGCCGCCGGAGTCGGCCGGCATGCGGCTCGATCGGTTCGTCCAGAGCCAGCTCAAACGGACGAGCCGCACGCGCGCCGCCGAGATCGTCGCCCGAGGCGCCTACTCGCCCGAGGCGCGGCGCCTGCGCGGCAGCGATCGCGTCCGGCCGGAGCAGTGCATCCTCCTCTGGCGCGAGCCGTGGGACGAGCAGGCGCCCGACACGCCGATCCCGGTGCTCCACGAGGACGACGCGCTGCTCGCCGTCGACAAGCCGGCGTGCCTGCCGGTGCACCCCACGGCGCGGTACCACAAGAGCACCGTGATCAAGATGATGGAGGCCGCGCGCCCAGGCGAGCGGCTGTTCCTGGCCCACCGCCTCGATCGCGAGACGAGCGGCGTGCTGCTGCTCTGCCGCACGCCCGAGGCCGATCGGACCGTGAAGGCGCAGTTCGAGGAGCGCACCGGCGTCGTCAAGCGCTACGCCGCGATCGCCTGGGGCTGGCCCGAGCACGATACGTTCCGGGTCGAGCTGCCGCTCGAGCTCGACGACGCGAGCCGCTACAAGGTCAAGATGCGGGTCGCGCCGCCGGGCCGCGGCCTCGCGTCGGCCACCGCGTGCGAGGTGCTGGGCCGCCGCGCCGATCCCCTCACCGGCCGGCGCTACGCGCTCGTCCGCTGCACGCTCGAGACCGGACGGCAGCACCAGATCCGGGTCCACCTCGCGGCGAGCGGCCTGCCGCTCGTCGGCGACAAGCTCTACGGGCCGGACGAGGGCATGTTCGCGCGCGGCGCGGACGGCGTGCTCACCGACGACGACCGCCGCGCGCTCGAGCTCGATCGCCACGCGCTCCACGCCGCGCTCCTGGAGCTCACGCACCCGATGACAGGCGAACGCGTGCGCATCGAGGCGCCGCTCTCGGACGATCTGCGCACCTTCTGGAACGCGCTCGGCGCGTGATCCACGGGTGAGGCGGAGGATCCATCGCGGGCCACGCCTCCGCTCGTGTGTGTGCGGGGTGACGATTGCGCGGCGCGATGACACCTACGCGCGGCGTGGAAGCGGAAGTAGAGGAAGTAGAGAGGGAGAGCGAGAGGGAACACCTCACGAGGCGGAAGACGACGGTGGACGGCGCGCCCGGGCGGCTGCGGATCTTGTGCCGAAGTACCGACTTACGTACGATGACCCGGATGACGCGTGCGCGAGACGACCTCGAGGCGCTGCGGGATCCAGCGCTCCGGTCCACACCGCTCGAGGCCGAGAGCACCGCCCAGAGCACGGCATCCGGGCTGGTGCCCGGTCCGGGAGAGACGGGGCAGGACGCGAAGGCGCCCTCTCCAGGCGCGCCCCCGAGCGCGGGAGCAGAGCGCCCCGGCGCAGACGAGCTGCGGCAGGCGGGCTCGGACCGGGCCGCGATCTCGTCGACCGGCGTCGCGCCGCTGCAGGCCGACCTGCGCACCCGGGGCGACGAGAGCCTGGATCGCGAGCGCTACGAGCGGTACGCGATGCCGGCGAGCGACCTCCCCGCTGCCAACGTGCAGGCCTTTCGAGGAGACGCGAGCGGGGTGCTCGCGATCGTCCGGCGCGCCGTGCAATCCGTGACGCGCGATCCGGCGCGCCACCGGCGCCGGCTGCCGAAGTCCCGCTTCGACACGATCCGCAGCTTGCCGGAGCTCGCGATGGCGCTCGACTACGCGGTGACGCGCATGCAGCCCGAGAGCGCGCCGCCGCCCGAGGTCGCCGAGAAGCTCGATCTGCTCTACGAGGCGCTGCGCCCGACGCTCGCCACGGCCGAGGTGTACTTCCCGCGCAGCATCGTCCCGGAGACCTTCGGCATCGTCCGGCGCGCGCTCGTCGCCGGCGATCCCGCGAGCGCGGCGGCCACCATCACCAACCTCATCCTGGACCGGTGGAGCCACGTGCAGAGCCGGATCCCGATCACGAAGGAAGAGCTGACCCAGCTGAACAGCACCGCGAAGTGGCTGCTCAGCAACACCCGCCCGCCGGAGCGGCTCGACTCGCGCGACATCCGCGATCGGCTGTGGTCGCTCCTGCGCGAGCGCTACGAGCAGCTCCGGGTCATCGCTCAGGAGGTCTCGGGCGACGACTCGCGCGACTACGCGCCCGAGCGGCTCGCGGCCGACTGAGCCGGCGCGCGGAGCCGCGCGGGGGCCCGACCAGGTCAGGCAAGCTTCCGGCGGCCGCGCCCGCGGCTCGACGGGTGTCCTGCCCCGCACGCCTGATCTACGCTGCGGTCATGCAGGAGCTCCGCAAGACCACCTGTAACCGCGACTGCCCCGACGCCTGCAGCATCGTGGCCACCGTGGAGGGCGGCCGCGTCGTGCGCCTCGGCGGCGACCCGGATCACCCGATCACGCGGGGGTTCCTCTGCTACCGGACGTCGCGCTTCCTGGAGACCCAGTATTCACCCGAGCGGCTGACGACGCCGCTGCTCCGCAAGGGCGGCGAGCTCGTGCGCGTCTCCTGGGAAGAAGCGCTCGACACCGCGGCCGAGCAGCTCCTCACGATCCGGCGCGAGTCGGGCCCGGCCGCGATCTTTCATTACCGGAGCGGCGGCTCGCTCGGGATCCTCACGGGGATCGCCGACGCGTTCTTCGCGCGGTTCGGGCCGGTCACGGTCAAGCGCGGCGACATCTGCTCCGGCGCGGGCGACGCCGCGCAGCTCACCGATTTCGGGGAGGAGGACAGCAACGATCTCGCCGATCTCGTGAACGCCCGGCACATCCTCCTCTGGGGCAAGAACGTCTTCACATCGAGCCCTCACACGCTGCCGGTGCTGCGCGAGGCGAAGGCGCGCGGCGCGGAGCTCGTGCTGATCGATCCCGTGCACCACAGGACGGCGTCGCTGTGCGGGGCGTTCTACCAGCCGCGCCCCGGCGGCGACTTCGCGCTCGCCATGGCCGTCGCCCGCGTGCTCTTCGACGAGGGGTGGACCGACCCGCGCGCCGCGGAGATCTGCGATCACATCGACGCCTTCCGCGCGCTCGCGCGGCGCAGCTCCGTCGCCGCGTGGTGCCGCGACGCCGACGTGCCCGAGCGCGCCGCCCTGGACCTCGCGCGCCGCCTCGCCGAGAGGCCCGCGGCGATCCTCGTGGGCTGGGGCATGGGCCGGCGCACCTCGGGCGGGGCGATCGTGCGCGCCCTCGACGCGCTCGGGGCCGTGAGCGGGAACCTCGGCATCCCGGGCGGCGGGGTCTCGTTCTACTTCAAGCGGCGCGGCGCGTTCGACCTCTCGCCGCTCGAGGGCGAGCGGCCCGCTCCCCGCACCGTCTGCGAGCCCCTGCTCGGGCGCGAGGTGCTCGGGATGAGCGACCCGCCGATCCGCGCCGTCTGGGTGACCGCCGGCAACCCTGTCGCGATGCTGCCCGAGTCCGGCACGGTCGCTGAGGCGCTCCGGACGCGCGAGCTCGTCGTCGTCGTCGACTCGTTCCTCACGGACACGGCGCGGCTCGCCCACCTCGTGCTGCCCACGACGACGCTCCTCGAGGCGGACGACGTGGTCGGGGCTTATGGCCACCATTACCTCGGCGTCTCGACGCCCGTGGTCCCGCCCCCGGACGGCGTGAAGAGCGATCTCGAGATCATGCAGGCGCTCGCGCGGCGCGTGGGCCTCGGCGACGCGCTCGACGGCAGCGCCCGCGACTGGAAGCAGCGGGTCACCGAGCCCAAGCTCGCGCCGTTCGGCGTCACCCTCGAGGCGCTGGAGCGCGGGCCTGTGCGCAACCCGCTGGCGCCGAAGGTGCTGTTCGAGGACCGCAAGTTCCCGACCCCGAGCGGCCGCGTCAACCTCATCACCGAAGCGCCGGCGGAGCACGCGGATCCCGACGCGAGCGCGTTCCCGCTGCTGCTCATGGCGCTCTCCACCGAGAAGTCCCAGTCGTCGCAGTGGGCGAGGCCCCAGCGAGGCCCGGCCGTGGTCACCGTCCACCCCGACGCGGCGGGCGGCGTGCCCGACGGCGGCGCCTGCCGGCTCACGTCGCGCGTCGGCAGCATGACGGTGCTGCTCCGCCACGATCCTGCCCAGCGCCGCGACGTCGCGCTCATCCCGAAGGGAGGCCACCTCCGGGACGGCCGCTGCGCCAACGCGCTGATCAGCGCCCGCACAACCGACCTCGGCGAGGGCGGCGCGCTCTACGAGGAGCGGGTGCGCATCGAGCCGCTCGACCCGTCGACGCCCCTCCCGTAGCCGGCGACGCGCCGTCGCCCGCGCGGCGGGCGCGGCGCGGGGCGCGACGGACGCGGGCTCCGGTGGGCCACGCCGCGCCCGCGAGAAGCCTCTGGCTCGCGCGGCCGGCGGTCTCCTACCCTTGCCGGATGCCGAGAGAGCTGCCTGCGAAGTTCGGGATCACACCGCACGCGGCGCGCCGCCTGGCGAACCGGCAGATCGTGACGGGCGGCGCGATCGCGCTGCTGGGCGCGGCGGCGAGCGCGACGGGGCTCGGCAGCGCCGCGGCCGGGGTGCCGTTCGGGATGGCCGGAGCGCTCCTGATCGCGATCGGCCTCCGCACGCGCTCGATGGGCGTCGCCGTGCAGGTCGTCAACAAGGCCCACAACCTCGCGGCTTCCGGCCAGCGCGAGGACGCCGCCGAGCTGCTCGACTACGCGGAAGAGACGTGCCGCTCGCGCTACGTCCTGCGCGTCATCGACGTCCAGCGCGCGCTCGCCGCCATGCAGCGCGGCGATCTCGCGGGCGCGCTCGTCCGCGCCGACGCCGCGGTGACCCGCCGCACCGACCCGCTCGCCTTTCACCTGGAGCACGCGACGATCGCCGCGGCGCACGCGCTGAGGGCCCTGCTCCGCGCCTCGACCGGCGATCGCGACGGCGCCGCGGCGGACATCGAGGTCGCGCGGAGCAGCCCCTACGCGTCGCCCGAGGTCCTCGCCCGCGCGGCGCTCGCGGCCGCGGTCCTCCTGGAACGTTCGGGCGACAGGGAGGCGCTGCGGGCGCACCTGCTCCGCGAGCGGAGCCTCCTCGTCGAGCACACACGCCCGCGCGAGCGCGCCCTCGTCCGCGCCTACCAGCGCATGTTGAAGGCGAAGGCGAGCTCGGTCTACCGCACCGGCGCGACGCGGGAGGCGGAGCCCGCAGGTGAGCTCTCGGCGGCCGACTGGGCGGCGCGCATCTCGCCCGACGCGGCGCCCTTCATGCGCGCCCCCGCGCTCGCGGCCGGCGGTGTGGAGGAGCTGTCGCGCGCGGGGGTGGAGCGCGCCGACGCCTCTGCGCGCACCGCGGCGGAGGGGCGCGCCGGGAGCAACCGCCGGCCGGTGGCGAAGGCGATACGCCGCACGCTGCTCCTCTGGGTGTCCCTGGTGGTGTCGTTCTTGGGCGTGTGGACGCTCTTGAACTCGGGTCAGGCGCCGGTGGCGCCCGACGTCGAGCGCTTGCCCGCGGAGCCGATCGTCGGGCCGCTCGCCATCGTGCTGGCGTTGCCGATCTTCTTCATCGTCGTCCTCGTCGGCGCCGTGCTCGTGAACGTGGTGCGCGTGCGCAAGCTCTCGCAGCGCTTCGTGGCCGCCCAGGTCGCCATCGCGAAGGGCGAAGAGCAGCGCGGGAAGGGCGAGCTCGAGGCCCTCACGCGGACAAGGGCGCCCGTGGCCGCGGCGCAGGCCCACCTCGCGCTCGCCGATCTGTCGGAGCGGCAAGCCGAGCTGCCCGCGGCGCTCGCGGCGTGCGAGGCGGGGCTCGCGCTGCTGGGCACCGAGGCGGCGCGCGCGATGGCCGCGGACATCCTCCTGCCCAGGCTCCTGGCCGAGCGCGCGTTCCTGTTCGCGGCGATGGACCGGAGCGCCGACGCGCGCGCCGAGATGGCGCTGCTCGCGGAGCGGTATGCGTCGTACCCGTTCCTGGAGCGGGCCAGGTTGCGGGTGGCGCTCGTGCTGCGGGCGCGGGAGGGCGACATCGCCGGGGCGGCGCGCCTCACCGAGCGGGACGCGGACGTGCCGCTGAACGCGCGCGACGAGCTGCTCGCCGACGTGTGCCGCGCGGCGGTGAGCCCGGGAACCGCGGGCGCTGGCGAGGTGGAGCGGCTCCGCGAGGAGCTGCGGATCGAGCCCGCGAGCCGGCGCTGGCTCTCGACGATCGCGCCGGCGGCGCTCGCCGCGTTCGAGCGCCTGGGGGAGCACGGCGACGCCGAGGCGCTCGCCGGGACCGAGGCGCTCGCGGAGTCCGAGGCGCTCGCGGAGGCCGAAGCGCTCGCGGAGGCCGAAGCGCTCGCGGAGCGGGCCAACGTGCGCCAGCGGGACGCCGGGGTGGCGTGAGCGCTGCGTGAGCGCTGCGGCAGCGAGCGTCCGGCGGTGGAGCGGCCTCTGGCGCGGCTCCGGGGGCGCTGGGCACCGCGCCGGACGAGCGCGGCGTCTGTCGGATCCACGGCGCGCGCGTCGCCGCTCAGTCTTCCCGGGCGGGCGCCCGCATCGGCTCTCTCGGCCTGGTGCGCTCGGGCGGTGGGGCGGCCGAGCCCTCCACGGCGTCGCCGATCTCGCGCGCCACGTCCTCCACGGTGCGCAGGCTGATCCGCCCGGCGAGCACCAGGGTCGCGCCGATCTCCCGGCAGTCGATGGGATCCAGCCGCACGGGCGACGCGAACGCGTTGACGGCCGCCATCTGCCCCGCGGCGTAGTCGAGGCGCGCGCCGAACACGAGATCACCGTACCGGGTGTAGGAGACCAACCCGAGCGACGCGTGCGCGCCGCTCATCCGCTCGAAGAAGAGCTTCGACTCGGCGGACATCGGGCCTCGCAGGCTCGACAGCGCGTTGAAATCCGAGGCGACGCCGCCCACGAGGCTCAGGTCGCGCGTGAGGAACACCTCGGCGCCGAGCGCGACGTTGGCGATGGGCGCCGCGGCCTCGACGATGCCGAGGCGGCTCCGCGCCTGGCTCGTCACCGCGCCCCCCGCGGTCGCGATCTCCTCACGCTCGGCGGCGATCCGCGCGAACTCGCGCTGGCCCAAGTAGAAGAAGCCGTCGAGCTCCAGCCGCAGCCTGCTCCATTCCGCGCTCGCGCCCACCGCGATGCGGGCAGGAGAAGGCGCAACGAACTCCCCTTCACCGGCCCAGTAACGCACCGCCGCCGTCTCGGTGGCGCGCGTGTCGACGTAGCTCGCGTCCAGGGAGTCGAGGACATGAACGGTGGGTGTCCGCAGGCTGATCCCGGCCGAGAACACCCGGGTCAGCCGGTAGGTGACCCCGAGGTGCGCGAGCAGATCCCATGAATCGCCCGAGAGCGCGGCCTGGTAGGTCGCGCTGCTCGCCGAGCCTGCGCCGGTGTCCTCCACGAGGCTGGCGACGCTGAGCGAGCTCGTGTAGCGGGTGCGCACGAGCGAGAGCGACGCGCCCATGGCGAGGCGAGAGGAGGCGCTGTAGCTCCACGAGGGACCGGCGCTGAAGCGGCCCCACGCGTAGCGGAACGTCTGTGCCTGACGCACGCGGCGCGAGGCGGACTCCCCGGAGAACCCCAGCGCGTCGAACCCGAACTCGTTTTCCTCCGTCTTGCCGAGGCAGGCGGCGACGATCTGGCGCCCGATCGGCACCCGCGTCGAGTCCGCCCCCCGCGCGCCGCTCTTCCAGTTGAAAAAATAGCATGTCGCGTCAGGGAGGCTGTCCAGGCCCTGATCGGTCACCGTCGTGTGATCGAGCCGGAGATCGCCGACCAGCGCAGGGTCGACCGGTCCTGGCTGGTGCCACCCGTGCAGCGTGCGGTGCGCGTAGCGGAAGAACGCCGACGAGAACGCGATGTTCCGGTCCTCGATGCGGACGAGGGTGGCCGGGTTCAGGAAGGGCGCGGCGCCGTCGACGCCGAGCACGACCCCGGTCCCCCCGAGGAGCGCCGATCTCCCGCCGAGGAGCGCGGATTCGTACCGTCCCTGCGCGCGCGCCTCTCCGTCGAGCGTCCCGAAGAGCGCGCTGACGAGGCCGAGCAGCGCTAGGCGCGCTCCGGGGCGGCGAACCAGGGCGCGCGGGCTCGGCGGCATGGCAGGCGCCAGCATGGATCGCGGCGCCGCGGCCGCAACGGCATCGCATCCCGGCGAGGCGCGCTCCTCCGGCGCGATGGCCTGTCCTGCGGGGCTTTCGGCGTCGCCGTCGGAGGGGGCCCAGAGCTACACTACGAGCGATGCCTCACCCGCCTCGCCGAGATGGGTCCGAACTGCCTGTCCCGCCCCTCGCCCCGCTGCAGACCGTTGCGCTCGAGGAGGAGCGGCTACGGCGCTTGAACGCGCTCGGGCACTTCCTGGACAACTCCATCCGTATCCCTGGAGTCGATTATCGGATCGGTTACGACGCCGTGATCGGGTTGATCCCTGGCATCGGAGATCTCATTGGCTTCGTGTTATCGATTTACATCGTGCTCGCGGCGACCCGTTACCGACTCCCCGCCTCGACGGTGCTGCGCATGGTGCTCAACGTGGCCCTCGAGACGCTGCTCGGCACGGTCCCGCTGGTCGGCGATCTATTCGACGCGACGTACAAGTCGAACGCGCGCAACCTCGACCTGTTGCGCGCGCACCTCGCTGCGCGCACGCAGGGCAGCGCGCCCCCCTCCAACATTCGTTTCTACGCCGGCCTGCTCCTAGCGCTGGCAGGCATCATCGCCCTGACAGCTCTCATGCTCTTCTCCCTAACACGAGCGCTACAGTCCCTCTTCACCCCCTGACGAGCCCCCCTCTCCCCTCTCCCGCCGCCCAGACGCCCCCCGAGCGGCGCGCGGCCCCTCTCCTCTCTCCCCTCTCCCGCCGCCCAGACGCCCCCCGAGCGGCGCGCACCCGCACAGGAGACGGGCCCAGATCGGCGTTTTCGGCGCGGAGGCGTACTCCTGTACGCCGAGCACCGAAAACGCCGAGGTGGGTCCGTATCCGCAGCGGGTGCGCGTCGCTCAGTGGCGGGAGGAGATGAAGAGGCGGAGTACGTGCCAGAACAGCAGGGCGACCGACGCGAAGAGCTCGAGCGCGGCGCCGACGTACCGGTCCTCGGGGAAGTGGTGCAGGACGTTCGATGTGTCGTACAGGATGGCGGCGCCGGCGAACGCGACCATGGCGACGCTGAAGAAGGTGCCGAGGTGGAAGCCGAACAGCGCCCCGGCCGCGATGAGGACGAGCGCGCAGATGGCGCCCCAGCGCAGGAAGGCCCCAAGGAACGAGAAATCCTTGCGGGTGACGAAGGCGATCGCGGTGAGCCCGGCGAAGCCGGCCATCGTGGCGAGCCCGGCGCTCTGGATTGCGCCGGGAGCGACCATGTCCGCGATGTAGAGGAGCGGCACGAAGACGATCGCCTGGGCGAGCACGAAGCCGCCGAGCGCGGCATATTGCGCCGGCTTCGATGCCGACGTGTGCGCCGCGCGGCTGGCCAGCCAGCTCACGAGCATGAACGCCCCGAGGACCAGCAGCCAGCTCGTGCCCATCATCGCCCTGGCGATGACCGACGCGACGCCGGTCTTGAACAGCGCGACCTGAATCGCCGCGAAGAGGACGATCGCCCCGAACAGGTGGTTGTACGTTCGCACGAGGAAGCGCTCGCGCGACTCGGCGCTGGAACGGAGCACCGAAGAACGGGTCCCGTATCCTACGTAGTTCTGATCCATGTTCCCTCTCTGGTAGGCCTCGACCCTAGCACGTCAAGCACACCGCATGCCCGCAGGGGAGCGGCCTCGGGACGACGCGCAGCGCTACGACGTCATGAGCGCCGGCACACCTGCGCGGCCCCTCTGCCGCTCGCCGGCTCCCGAGAGTTCAGGCCGCCCGCCCCTCATCGGAACGACTGAGAATCCCGGGATCGCGCGACGCCCGCCACACGATCATGGGAATGCGGACTTCGCTCGCCGCGTTCTGTCCGGGACGCCCTGAAAGAGGACTTAAATCCCCTTCGGGATCTTGTCGAGGTCCACCTGGGAGAGCGCGTGCCGGATCAGGGCGCTCCTGTTGGCCTTCGTCATCCCGCGCGCCTTGAGCGTGCTGACCATCTCGTCCAGCCGCTCGAGATCGTCAGTGTACATCGAGATACAGATGACCTTGTAGTGCTGCGGTCTCTCGGGCGCCGGCACAGCACCCGGCTCGGCTGCAGCGCCGCTCGTCCGGGCCTTCGCGCGCGTGCGAGACCCTTCCGCGGACGTATAGAACGCCCCGGACAAAACACCTTCCACTTCGTCGCGATCGAGCAGCGCCCGCGCGGCGCCCCCGAGATCGCCTTCGCTTTTCATTGCTTCCTCCAGCTCCCCTGCCCGGTCGAGGCTCCGCGACTGCGGGCCCTTCATCCAGCGAGACCCCGCATGGCGCGGGTCCCTTCATCCAGCGGGCCCCCGCAGCTCGCGGGTCCCTTCATCCAGCGGGCCCCCGCAGTTCGCGGGTCCCTTCATCCAGCCGGCCCCGCGTGTCGCGGGTCCCTTCACACCCCCGCCGCCGCAGCGCCCGGCCGCTCCGTCGCCGCGTCCGCCCGGTCGGTGCTCCACGCCGCCGCATCGCGGGCCGACGCTACCTCGGAGCCCGTCGCGCCGCGCTCGCGGCTCTCGATGATGCGATCGACCACCGCGAGGTAGTCGTCCGCGGCAGGGGTCCCCAATGCATACTCGAAGATCGTCTGCCCCTGCGCGGGCGCCTCCTTGACCTTGATCGCCTGCCGGATGGGCGCGAGGCAGCGCTCTCCGAAGTGCTGCTTCATCGTGCTCACGGCCTCGCGCGCGATCTTCGCGCGGCCGTCGAAGAAGGTCGGCAGAACGCCCCAGATCTGCACCGGGTGGTGCAGCAGCGCGTTCACGTTCTTCACCGTCTTGATCACCTGCCGGACCCCGACGAGCGACAGATAGTCGCACGCGACCGGGACGAGCACGCTGTCGGCGAACACCAGCGCGTTCTGGTTCATCAGCGACAGGCTCGGCGAGCAGTCGAGCACCACGTAATCGTACTCAGCCGCCGCAGCGGAGAGGCGATCCGAGAGCACGCGGTCCCGGTTCTGGCGCCCCGCCAGATAGAGCTCCGCCGCGGCCAGCGTCTCGTTGGACGGCAGGAGATCCAGGTTCGGGCGCACCGTCTTGATCGCATCGGCGACCCGGAGCCCCATCACGAGCACGTGATAGAGCGACCGCTCCGCGCCTGCGCCGAGCGAGACGGAGACGTTGCCCTGCGCGTCGGTGTCGACGAGGAGCACCCGCTTGTCGCGCGCCGCGAGCCCGGCCGCGACGCTCACGGCCGTCGTCGTCTTGCCCGTACCGCCCTTGTGGTTGAACACGGCCAGATAGCGGGGCACCCCGGCCGGGCGCTGCTGCGGCGGCGCTGGCCGCTTGGCGCTCCCGGCCGGCGACAGAGGCACCGCCACCGCCCCCTGCCTCGTGGGCTCCACCGGGCGAGCGGCGGTCGCGACCGGCGCAACGGCCGGCGCGGCTGGCCCAGTCGCCCCGCCCCTCGCGCTCGCCTGAACCGCCGGCGCCGGCTCACCTACCGCCGCGGCCGCGCGCGGGCTGCCTCCCGCCAGCGGCGCCTCGCCGCCGGTCGGCGCTGCCTCCTCGGCCGGCGCCGCGGCCGCCGCCGCGATGTCGCCGAGGCGCACCCCCTTCGCCTCACGGACCAGCTGCGTCCGGCACCCCAGCGAGCACGCGTAGTGCCGGCGCCCGGCGACATAGAGCACCTGCGACACGAGATCCGGCGGAAAGCGCTTCGCGCACGCGTCGCACGTGGCGAGCGCGGCGCCGTCCTGCCCGCCGAGGTGGCTCTTTTCCAGGCATTTCTGCGAGCAGAAGAAGGAGAAGCCGCCGTCCTTCTCCTCCATCTGGTACCGGAACTGGACCTCGAATCCGGTCCCGCACACGCTGCACGTCTCGCTGATTCCGCCCACAGCTCGCTCCTTCGCGCCGCGCACAGCGCTTTGCCCAGGCGCAGCGTTGACCATCATCACAGTCAAGGCGCAAAGGTCAACTTTTCTGCGAGCGTGGCCCACCCCATCGACGCAAGGGAGAGCGCGCAAGGGAGAGCGCGCGTCCCAGGAGGGCGGTGCCGGGCCGGCTCAGTGACGGAAGTGCCGGGCCCCGGTGAACACCATCGCGATCCCCGCCGCGTCGGCCGCGGCGATGACGTCGGCGTCCTTCACGCTGCCTCCGGGCTGCGCGACCGCCGTGATCCCGTTCTCCGCGGCGAGCACCACGTTGTCCGGGAACGGGAAGAACGCGTCCGACGCGAGGACGCTCCCGCGAGCCCGCTCGCCCGCCTTGCTGCAGGCGATGCGCACGCTCTCGACCCGCGACATCTGTCCGGCGCCGATCCCGACCGTCCTCCCTGGCACTGCCAGCACAATCGCGTTGGATTTCACGTGCTTGCAGACGCGCCAGCCGAGATCGAGCGCCTCGAGCTCCCGCTCCGTGGGCGCGCGCTTCGTCACGACCCGGCCGCCGTGCACCTCACCGGCCGCGGAGGCGTCCCGACCCTGCACCACCAGGCCACCGCCGACGCGCTTGAACGTCAGCTCCCGGTGATCCGCGGGCAGGAGCGCGCCGGTCGCGAGCAGCCGGAGGTTCTTCTTGGTCCGGAGCACCTCCAGCGCCTCGGGGGTATAGGCGGGCGCGACAACGCACTCCACGAACGTCTCGACCAGCACCTCGGCGGCGGCGCGGTCGACCTCGCGGTTCAGGGCGACGATCCCGCCGAAGGCGCTCACGGCGTCCGCGTCGCGCGCCGCCCGGTACGCGGCCGCGAGGCCGTCGCCGATCGCGACGCCGCACGGGTTCGTGTGCTTCACGACGACCGCGGCAGGCTGGGTGAACTCGCGCACCGCCTCGAACGCGGCGTCCACGTCGACGAGGTTGTTGAACGAGAGCTCTTTGCCTCCCGCGCCCAGCGACTCCGCCAGCGCGAGCGACCCGGCGGCCGCGCCCCGCTCGCGGTAGAACGCGCCCGACTGGTGCGGGTTCTCGCCGTACCGGAGCGGATACGCCCGCTCGAGGGAGAGCGTGAGGAAACGTGGATAGGCCTCGCGCTCCGCGGCGTTGGGCTCGCCCTCTTCCGGCAGCGAGGACAGGTAGCCGGCCACCATCCCGTCGTACGCCGCCGTGTGCGCGAACGCCTTGGTGGCGAGCCGGCGGCGGGTCGTGCTCGACACCTCACCTTGCCTGTCGATCTCGGCGAGCACAGCCTCGTAGTCGGCCGGATCGACCACCACCGCCACGCGCGCGTGGTTCTTGGCCGCGCTCCGCACCATCGACGGCCCGCCGATATCGATGTTCTCGATGATCTCGGGGTGCGTTACGCCCGGTCTCCGGACGGTCGCCTCGAAGGGATAGAGATTGCACACAACGAGATCGATCGGCGCGCCGCCGAGCCGAGCGAGATCCTCGTCGTCGATCGCGCCGCGCATCAGGATGCCGCCGTGCACCCGGGGATGGAGCGTCTTCACGCGGCCATCCATCACCTCGGGAGAGCCGGTATAGGCCTCCACCCCGATGACCGGCACGCCAGCGTCCGCGAGCGCCCGCTGCGTCCCCCCGGTCGAGAGGATCTCCACGCCCTTCTCCGCGAGCCGCCTGGCCAGCGGGAGCAATCCCGTCTTGTCGGATACCGAAATCAGTGCGCGTCGAATCATTGCGACGCACAGCTAATGCTTCTCGGCGGCCGCCGCCAGCCTATCTGTCCGGCGCCGCGCTCACGCGCCGGGCGGCGCGGCCGGCGTCGGCTCGCCCGCCGCGGCCGGCGGCGCCTTGACCGGCGCGTGAGCGCGGCGCCGGACAGATAGGCTGGCGCCGCGCTCACGCGCCGGGCGGCGCGGCCGGCGTCGGCTCGCCCGCCGCGGCCGGCGGCGCCTTGACCGGCGCCGACTCGGTGACGAGCTCGCCGTCCCGGTACTCCAGGACGCCCTTGGGCGGCCCGAAGATCGCATAGGCATCGGGCAGGATGAGCGCCTCCCGGAGCACGTCGTCGACGTGCTCCACGAGCACGAGCCGCAGCGCCTTCAGCACCCGCCGAGGCACGTCCCGGAGATCCTTCCGGTTCTCCTTCGGCAGGATGACGGTCGCGATGCCGCCGCGATGGGCCGCGAGCAGCTTCTCCTTGAGCCCTCCGATCGGCATCACGCGCCCGCGCAGGGTGATCTCGCCCGTCATCGCGAGATCCCGCCGGACGGGCACCTTCATGAGCGAGCTGACGAGCGCGGTCACCATCGTGACGCCGGCGCTGGGCCCGTCCTTGCGGACGAAATCGGGGAAGTGAATGTGAACGTCGACCTTCTGATAGACGTCCGCCTCGAGCCCGAGGCGATCGAGGCGCGAACGGACATAGCTCATCGCCGCGTGCCCGCTCTCCTCCATCCCCTTCTCCAGCAGCCCGGTGATCACGAGCTTGCCCTTGCCAGGCACCACCGTCGCCTCGGCCGGGAGCAGATCGCCACCGACGTTGGTCACGGCGAGGCCGTTCACGAGGCCCACCTCGTCGCGCTCCTCGCGACGGCCGAGCCGGTACTTGGGTACCCCGAGGTACTTCGGGATGCTCTTCGCGACGACCTCGATCGGCTTCTCCTTGCCGTCGGACACGACCCGCCTGGCGACCTTGCGGCAGACGCTCGCGATCTCGCGCTCCAGCGAGCGCACGCCGCTCTCCTTCGTGTAGTGATGGATGATCGTCCGGAGCGCCCCTTCCGTGAAGTCGAGCGACACGTCCTCGAGGCCGCACTCCTTCCGCTGCCGGGGAACGAGGTACTTCACCGCGATGTTCAGCTTCTCGAACTCCGTGTAGCCCGAGAGCTGGATGACCTCCATGCGGTCCTGGAGCGGAACCGGGATGCCGGAGAGCGTGTTCGCCGTCGTGATGAACATCACGTCGGAGAGGTCGTAGTCGAGATCCAGGTAGTGGTCGTTGAACGTGTGGTTCTGCTCCGGATCGAGCACCTCGAGCAGCGCCGCCGCCGGATCCCCGCGGAAGTCCGTCGACATCTTGTCGACCTCGTCGAGCAGGAACACGGGGTTGTTCGTCCCGACCTTCTTGAGCGACTGGATCAGCTTGCCGGGGAGCGCGCCGATGTACGTCCGCCGATGGCCGCGGATCTCCGCCTCGTCACGCACGCCGCCGAGCGACAGCCTCACGAACTTGCGCCCCGTCGCGCGCGCGATCGACTTCGCCAGGCTCGTCTTGCCGACGCCGGGCGGCCCCACGAAGCAGAGCACCGGGCCCTTGAGCTTCTTCGTGAGCGCCTGGACCGCCAGATACTCGAGGATCCGCTCCTTGATCTTCTTGAGGCCATAATGGTCCTCGTCGAGGATCCGCTCGGCCTCCACGAGGTCATAACGCTCCTCGCTCTTGTCGTACCAGGGGAGCTCGAGGATCCAATCGATGTAGTTGCGCACCACGGTCGCCTCGGCGCTCGTGGGGTGCATCATCTTCAGCTTCTTGAGCTCCTTCTTGACCTTCGCGGCGGCCTCCTTGCTCATCCGCTTGGTCTTGAGGGCCTCTTCGATCTCCTGGATCTCGTTCTTGAACTCGTCGCGCTCGCCGCCGCCCAGCTCCTTCTGGATGGCCTGCATCTGCTCGTTGAGATAGTACTCCTTCTGCGTCTTCTCCATCTGCTTCTTGACGCGACTCCGGATCTTCTTCTCCACCTGGAGAATCTCGATCTCGGCCTGCATCAACTCGATGAGACGCTCGAGCCGCTTCTGCGGCTCCTCCATCTCGAGCAGCGCCTGCCGATCGGTCAGCTTGATCGTCGGCAGGTTGGCGATGATGGTGTCGGCGAGCCGCGAGGCCTCGTCGATGGCCTGCACCGCCATCAGGACCTCGGGCTGAATCTTCTTGTTGAGCTTGACGTACATCTCGAACGTCGACTGGACCGAGCGCATCAGCGCCTCGACCTCGACGCTCGCGACCGAGCTCTCGACGATCTCGTCGTACTCGACGAGGAAGTAAGCATCGCTCTGGACGTAGCGGCGGATGCGCGCCCGGCGCTTGCCCTCGATGAGGACCTTGACGGTGCCGTCCGGGAGGCGGAGCAGCTGCATGATGGCGCCGACCGACCCGACGCCGAAGATGTCGTCCGGCGTCGGATCGTTCGTCTTCGCGTTCCGCTGCGCGGCCAGGAAGATCTCCTTGCCGCGGTTCATCGCCTCGTCGAGCGCGGCGATGCTGCGCTCGCGCCCGACGAACAGCTGCGAGACCATATGTGGAAAGACGATGATGTCGCGAAGCGGGAGCAACGGGACGATCCCGCGCTCGGGTGCGTTCTTGCCGCGATCACTGTCGTTCTTGAAGAACATCCGCCGTCTTTCCGGGAGTCTCAGGAGGCCGGGGCGCCCCGCCTCGGTTGTCACAAATGGCTTGGTTTGATGCTGAACTTCCGCCGGCTCGTCCCGCCGCCCTCCAGGGACAGGCGGCGCCGGCACGCTCGGAGGAGCCTCCGGGGGCGAAGGCGCGCGACGCGGCCCTCTTCGCGGGCCGGGTCGCGCATCGCGCCCCGGCCCGCGCCCCCGGGGGGCGAGCGCTACGCGAGCTCTGCCTCCTTCGTGTACACGATGAGCGGAGGCTCGTGCTTCACGATCACGTCCTCGCTGACGACGACCTCCTTGATCCCCGTACGGGAGGGGACGTCGTACATGATGTCGAGCATCGCAGACTCGAGGATCGCGCGGAGGCCGCGGGCGCCGCTGTTCCTCTCGAGGGCCTGGCGGGCCACCGCCACGAGCGCGCCCCGGGTGAACTTGACCTTCACCCCGTCCATCTCGAAGAGCTTCTGGTACTGCTTGACCAGGCTGTTCTTCGGCTTCGTGAGGATGTCGATGAGCGCCTCCTCGTTGAGCTCGTGGAGCGTCGCCACGACCGGCAAGCGCCCGATGAACTCCGGGATGAGCCCGAACTTGAGGAGGTCCTCCGGCTGGACGACGCTGAGCAGGTCGCCCAGCTTGAAGTCCTTCTTCGCCTTGATGTCCGCGCCGAAGCCGAGGGTGTTCTGGCCGATGCGCCGCTGGATGATCTGGTCGAGCCCGACGAACGCGCCGCCGCAGATGAACAGGATGTTCGTCGTGTCGACCTGCAGGAAATCCTGCTGCGGGTGCTTGCGGCCGCCCTTCGGGGGGACGTTGGCGATCGTCCCCTCGATGATCTTGAGCAGCGCCTGCTGCACGCCCTCGCCCGACACGTCGCGCGTGATGCTCGGGTTGTCGCTCTTCCGGCTGATCTTGTCGATCTCGTCGATGTAGACGATGCCGCGCTGCGCGCGCTCGACGTCGTGATCCGCGTTCTGAAGGAGCTGGACGATGATGTTCTCGACGTCCTCGCCCACGTAGCCGGCCTCGGTCAGCGTCGTCGCGTCCGCGATGGCGAAGGGGACGTTGATGATCTTGGCGAGCGTCTGCGCAAGGAGCGTCTTGCCGGAGCCCGTCGGCCCCAGCAGGAGGATGTTCGACTTGGACAGCTCTACGTCGTCCGAGGAGACCCTGCTGTCGATGCGCTTGTAGTGGTTGTGCACCGCCACAGCGAGGATCTTCTTGGCGCGGTTCTGGCCGACGACGTACTCGTCCAACGTCGCTTTGATGTCGGCGGGCTTGGGCACCGGGGTCGACCCCGCGTACGGCTCGTCCTTCTCGACCTCCTCCGCGATGATGTCATTGCAGAGCCCGATGCACTCATCGCAGATGTACACCGTGGGGCCCGCGATGAGCTTCTTCACCTCTTTTTGCGACTTGCCGCAGAAAGAGCAGCTTAAATTGCCATTCGAGTGATCGTCCCGCCTTCGCTCCACTTCGACCCTCAGTGCGGTCTGCCGACGCTACCGCTTCAATGAGAGGTGGGGTCCCGCCGCAGCGGCCCCTCCAACTTGCGGTGGGAACGGCTTCCACCGTCCCCAGGATTTTCAGCGATGCGCAGCCAAACGCCGCGCTCGGATTCTAGTGCGGTGCCCGTACCGTCGCAAGCTAACGGGGGTGGTCTCCAGCCTGTGGCCAAAGTCAGGGAATCGCCCGATGGCGCCCCGCAGCCGGCCACCGACGAGGCCGCGTGCCGCGCGCAGAGCAGCGGATCGGGCGAGCGCAGCGCTGCGCGCGAGGCCACGCCTGCGGGCTCCGCTCCCACGCGCGCCCGCGCGCAGCGCCCGGCGCGCCATAGCGGCGCGACGCGACATCGCCACGTCGTGCGACGGCGCGCCGCGGCCCGGCGCGCCTCCGCGCCGGCCCTCGGCCCCAGCACGCCCGCCGGCCGCGGCGGCGCGGTCACCTACTTGTTCCGCTTCGGGAAGACCTCGTCGATCAGGCCATACTCCTTGGCCTGCGTCGCGCTCAGGTAGAAGTCGCGCTCGATGTCCTTCGCCAGCTCGTCGCGGTTCTTGCCGGTCGCGTCGACGAGGATGTCGATCAGCGTCTCCTTGATCTTCTTGATCTCGCGCGCCTGGATCTCGATGTCCGTCGCCTGGCCGCGCGCGCCGCCGAGCGGCTGGTGGATCATGATCCGCGCGTGCGGCAGCGCGAAGCGCCGACCCTTGCGGCCCGCCCCGAGCAGCACGGCGCCCATCGACGCGGCCTGGCCGATGCACATCGTCGACACCGGGCAACGCACGTACTGCATCGTGTCGTACATCGCGAGGCCCGACGTCACAACGCCGCCCGGGCTGTTGATGTAGACCTGGATCTCCTTCTCGGGATCCTCGCTCTCCAGGAAGAGGAACTGCGCGATCACGGCGTTCGCGACGAAGTCGTCGATCTCCGTGCCGATGAAGACGATGCGATCCTTGAGGAGGCGGCTGAAGATGTTCCACTCCCGCTCGCCGCGGTGGGTCACCTCGGTGACTGTCGGGAGGATGTAGGCCTTCTCGCGTTCGAGAAACTCGATGGCTTGGGTGCGGGTTTCGACTCGTCGGGTCATCCGGTGCTCCGGGGGGTTCGCTGCCGCGCGGCAGGGGCTCTACTCCTGGGCCAGACTGCGTCCGATCGCAAGACCGAACGCGCCCGATGTTACCGGAATTATCGGCTGCTCGCCGCGCGGCGCACGGAACAAGCGCCGCGCCGCGGCTCGCTCAATCCGGCTCGCGCGCGATATCGCTCGGGAGCGCGCCGCGCCACAACCTGGACGAACGGCGCACGCCCGATCCGCAGATCCGAGGTGCTGTGTGAAGTGATGCCGAGCGGCGCAGAAGCCCGGCCATCGTCGATCGGGCGTCGGGCTCCTGCCGGGTGGGGTCAGCTCGCGTCGGCGACCTTCGCCGCAGCCTCGATGATGTCGAGGATCTTGTCCTCGAGGATCATCCCGGCGAAGAGCTCCCGCTTCTGGGGCTCGCGGTACTCCGCCTTGACCTTCGCCACGTTCTTGCCCGTCTGCTCGGCGAGCTCCGCGTAGCCCTTCTCGAGATCGGCCTCGGTGATCCTGACCTCCTTCGCCTTCGCGATCTCGGCCATGACGAGGCCCGCGCGCACCTTCATCTCGGCGTCGAGCCGCACGCGGGCGCGGAACTCCGGCGTCGGATCGACGCGCTGCCCCTGCCTCCGGGCCGTCGCGAGCAGCTCGCGCTCGGCGAGCTGCGCCTGCTGATCGACGAGCGACGGCGGGACCGGGATCGGGTTCGCCTTGCAGAGCTCCACCACGAGCTGCTCGGCGACGGCGTCGCTCGCCCGCTGCGTCAGCTCCTTCTCGAGCCTCTTGCGGAGCGACTCGCGGAGCGCGGGCAGGCTCTCCTCGCCGCAGTCCTTCGCGAACTCATCGTCCACCTCCGGGAAGATGCGCTCCCGGAGATCCTTCAGCGTGATGTGGAAGATCGCCTGCTTCCCCCGCAGATCCGCGTTGGAGTGCTGCTCGGAGAACGTGACCGGGACGTCCTTCGTCTGGCCGGGCGTCATCCCGAAGAGGGCGTCCTCGATCTCCTTGAAGACCTGCCCGCTGCCGAGCTCGGTCTCGATCTCCTGCTCCTTCGTGTCGCGCAGCGCGCCGCCGACCTCGAGCGTGAACGCGATCGTCGCGACGTCCCCCTTCGCCCCGGGGCGCTCGGGCTCGGGCGCCTGCAGCGTCGAGTGCTCGCGGCGCAGCGAGGTGATCTCGGCGTCGATCATCTCCTCCGTCGGCGTGGTCGAGGGGCGCTTCACCTCGAAGCCCTCCCACTTGACCTCGGCGATGTCGGGGCGGACCTCGAAGCGGGCCTTGTAGGAGAACGCGTCGTCAGGGCGGAGCTCGGCGGGCGCGATCGCCGGCTGGGACAGGGGCTGCACCTGCTTGTCGGCGAGCGCCTGGTTCAGCGTGGCGTCGACGAGCCGCTGGGCGACATCGGCGTGGATGCGGCCGCCATAGAGGTGCGCGAGCACCTGGCGCGGCGCCTTGCCAGGCCGGTAGCCCCTGACCCGGGCCGTCCTCTGGAGCGCCGTATAGGCCTTGTCGACCTCGCTCCGGACCCGGTCCGCGGGGACCTCCACCTGAAACTCCATCAGCACGGGAGAAAGCTTTTCGACGTTGACTTGCATGGCCGTTTTTTTCGAAGGGCGGCACTCGTGCCACGCGTCGCTGGGGGGGTCAAGACGAGCGGCAGGACGCTGCTTTAAAAAAAGGAGCCCCGGCGGAGAGGCGGCCGCCGGGGCTCAGATCCCGGGAGGGATCGTGCAAGCTGATGTGCAGCGCCGCGCAGCGCCGGCGCTGGCGACGCGACGTCACGGGGCGAGAACGCCAAGCCCGACCGCGAGGACGTGCGAGGGCGTTGAAGCCCGCCCGCGCGCCGCCCCGCCGCGCTCAGTCGTCGTCCGAGACGTCGAAGGGGTCCTTCTCGAAGTCGAGCTCAGCGTCGAAGGACCCCTCCTCCTCGACGATGTCCTCGAGCGAGAAACCGACACGGCTCGGGCGGAGAATCTCCCGCTCGAACTCTGCAAAGTTCTGATACGACCTGGGAAGCGGCATCTGTCCTCCTCACATGTGCCGAGGCGACGGCGGTGCGTCGGTCTGCTCGGCGAAGCTGGGCACCACGTCCGTGATCAAGGGGCGGTCAGCGTCGACCCGCGACTCGAGGTCGAGGGCGGACGACGGCGCGAGCCGATCGCCGACCTGCGTTGAAGCGAAGGCGAAAGCACGAGGATCGGCGCAGGAGCGAGCGGCGCAGGCCCGCGCCCGTCGCACCAGAAGGCTCGGGCAAGGACCCGGTCGACGGGCCCCGGGTCGCAGCAGGCCAGCAGCGCCCCGCCGAGGCCGAAGCAGCGGCCTCGCCTGGAGGCTCGCCCGCGCGCCCGTGCGCCCGCCGTTCGCTTACCTTTGCCTACATCAAGCGACATGTGGGCACTGTAGAACCACCTGCCGTTCAGGCCAACAATCCGGCGAGCGAATGGGTGCGAGGCGCCTGCTTCTCTCGACGTGCCGGTGGGGGTCGTGTAAGCAGCCGGGTCGGACGCGACACAGCACGATGCCATCGCCCAACGAGGGGGGCGCGCCCGGCAAGCCCGGCTCCGCCCCCAAGCCATCGCCTGTCATCTTCGCCGTCGCCAACCAGAAGGGGGGCGTCGGCAAGACCACGACCTCGGTCAACCTGGCCGCGAGCTTCGCCGCGGCGGAGTGCCGGACGCTGCTCGTCGACTGCGATCCGCAGGGGAACGCGTCGAGCGGCGTCGGCGTGCGGCGCGGGAGCTTCGAGCTGTCCCTCTACGATGTCCTGATCGGGCGGGCGGCGCTGAAGGAGGCGATCGTCGCGACCGAGGTGCCGCTGCTCGGCGTGGTGCCCGCGACCCAGGACCTCGTCGCGGCGGAGCTCGAGCTGGTCGACGCGGACGACCGCGCGGTGCGGCTGCGCAACGCGCTCCGCCCCCAGCTCGCCGGCTACGATTACGTCGTGCTCGATTGCCCGCCGTCGCTCGGGCTGCTCACGCTGAACGCGCTCACGGCGGCGCACCGCGTGCTCGTGCCGCTCCAGTGCGAGTACTACGCGCTCGAGGGGCTGACGCACCTCATGGCGACGATCGACCGGGTGCGGAGCGCCTTCAACCCGGAGCTCACGGTCGAGGGCGTCGTGCTCACGATGTTCGACGGCCGCAACTCGCTCACCCACCAGGTGGCCGACGAGGTGAAGGCGCACTTCCGCGTCTTCGAGTCGATCATCCCGCGCAACGTGAAGCTCAGCGAGGCGCCGTCGCACGGCAAGCCGGCGCTGCTCTACGACGCGCAGTCGAAGGGGGCGCAGGGCTACCTGAGCCTCGCGCGCGAGATCCTGGACGGCCCGCCCGCCGCGGCAGACGTGAAGAAGCGGCAGCGCGCGGACGCCGCCCAGGCGGAGCCGCCGGCCGAGCCTTCACCCCAGCAGAACCCCGGAGAGCGCGCGAGGGACGCACGACCCAGATCATGAATGCCGATCAGAAAGGGGCGCGGCGCGCGCTCGGACGAGGGCTCGACGCCCTGCTCCCGGCGGCGCCGACGACGACAGCGACCGCGGCTGACGGGCGCAGCGTATTCGTGTGCGCGATCGAGAAGATCGTCCCGCAGAAGGGGCAGCCGCGGCAGCACTTCGACGAGACCGAGCTCGAGGAGCTGACCGGGAGCATCCGCGAGCACGGGCTCATCGAGCCGCTCATCGTGCGCAGGACGCAGGCCGCGAACGACAGCTTCGAGCTCATCGCGGGCGAGCGGCGGTGGCGCGCGGCGCAGCGCGCGGGGCTCAGGGAGGTGCTCGTCGTCGTCAAGGACGTCTCCCCGAAGGAGGCGTTCGAGCTCGCGCTCGTCGAGAACGTGCAGCGGGCCGACCTCAACCCGATCGAGATCGCCGAGGCGTTCGATCGGCTGCTGCGCGAGCACAGCTACACGCACCAGACCCTCGCCGAGCGCGTCGGCAAGGACCGCACGACGATCGTCAACTCGCTGCGGCTGCTCCGGCTGCCGCCGCGGATCCGCAGCATGGTCATCTCGCGCGAGCTCAGCGAGGGCCACGCGCGCGCGCTGCTCGGGGCGCCCAGCGACAAGGTGATGGCCGACGTCGCGGAGCGGACCGTCCACGGCAAGCTCCCCGTCCGCAAGGTCGAGGCGCTGATCAAGGCGGCGAAGGAGAAGGAGCTCCGGGCCGCCGAGGGCGAGGAGCAGGGCGACAAGAAGCGCGGGGGGAAGTCGCCCGCGATCAAGGACCTGGAGGGGCGGCTCGCGCGGCGGCTCGGGACGCGGGTCGAGGTGCGCGACCAGGGCGGCCACGGCGAGCTCGGCATCACCTACGGCTCGCTCGACGAGCTCGACAGGATCATCGCGCTGCTCGGCGCGTGAGCGCGCGCAGGGGCGCTCGCCCGCCTTCGCAGGCGGGCGGGCTCGGCGCGTTAGCCCGCGCGCAGGGGCGCTCGCCCGCCTTCGCAGGCGGGCGGGCTCGGCGCGTTAGCCCGCGCGCTACTTCACCCTGGCGCTCAGCTCTTTCACCTTGGCGCGGGCGCGCTTGCCGATCTCGGTCTCGCCCCCGAGCTTGCCGGCCTCCGTGAGCGCGGCGATCGCGCTCTGCGGCTTGCGCTCGGCCAGGAACGACAGGCCGAGGTAGTAGTGCGCGGCCGCGAACCGCGGGTCCACCTTGATCGCCGCCTGGTAGTCGGCGCGCGCCCCCGGCTCGTCGCCGAGCTCGTGGCGGCACGTCCCGCGGCGCACGTGGAACTCGGCCTCCGGCTTCAGCTTGATGGCGCGGTCGAACGCCGCCACGCAGTCGGCGTACGCCTTCGCCGGCCCGAGCATCCGCCCGATCGTCGCGAGCGTCGCCACGTCGTCGCCGGTGGCCGCGAGCGCCTTCTTCAGCTCCGCCGCGGCCCGGTCGAGCGCCTTCGCCTCGAACAGCATCGCGCCGTAGGCGAAGCGCGTGGCGGGCGTGTCCTCGGACTTGAGCGCCGCCTCGTAGTGCTTGCTCGCGCTCGCGACGTCGCCCTTCAGCCCGTACGCGTAGCCCAGGTTCTGGTGGAGCGCGGCCCGATCCGGCGCCTGCTCGACCGCCTTCGACAGCACCGCGATCGCCTCGTCCGGCCGGGCCGGCTCGTCCAGGTAGAGCGCGGCCAGGTTCAGCGCGGCGGCCTCGAGCTTGGGATCGCTCGCGAGCGCCTTCTTGTACGACGCCTCGGCGCCGGGGCGATCGTTCGTCTTCTCGCTCGCGAGGCCGAGGTAGTAGTGCGCCTCGGCGCTGCCCGGCTCGTGCTCGATCGCCTGGAGGAGGTGCGGCTTCGCCTCCTCGTACTTCTCGTTCTTGATGTACGCGATGCCCCGGTCCAGCTCCGTGGACGACGCGCCCTTCGACGCCGCCGCGTCGCTCCCTTCGGGCGGATCGGCCAGGAGCGGGTCGCGCTGGGGCTCCTGCGCCCCCCCGCACGCCGCGACGCACGCGGCGAGCGCCATCGCCGACAGGATCTGCCGCGCGGCGGGCCTCACCGCCGTCCACACCGCGCGCGTAAACCACCTCTCGTTCATCCGACACTCCCTTCGCCGTCCAGGCCCTGGAGGACGGCGTGCAGCCGCTCCTCCACCTCTTGCGTCCGCTTGCCGTTCGCGATCTTCGTCCCGTCCGCGTCGCTCACGTAGAACACGTCGGCCACGCGCGTCCCCTCCGTGTTGATCTTCGCGACCGAGATCGACAGGCCGAGCTGGTAGAGCGCGTCCGAGATCGCGAACAGGAGGCCGGGGCGATCGCGCGTGAGGACCTCGATCACCGTGTGGTGCGAGGCGCGATCGTCGATGGAGATCTGCGTCCGGACCTTCGGCGTCGGGCGCTCGCGCAGCGCGCCGCCCCGGCGCTTCTTGGCGAGCTCGGCGCCGGAGAGCTGCCCCGACAGCACCGCCGTGATGTCGGCGACGAGCTTCGGGATGGCGCGGGCCACCCCCCCTACCCCTTCGGCGCGGTCGCGCACCCAGAACAGGTCGACGGCCTGGAGGCGCACGCCCGCGGGCGGGGACGAGCCCGCCCTCGCGCGGATCACGCCGCCCTCGTCCATCCCCTCGTCGTCGCACGCGCGCGAGTGGATCTGCGCCGCGTGGACCTCGAGGCGCGAGGCCGCGAGCGCGGCCGTGATCGCCGCGAGCAAGCCGGGGCGATCCGGCGCCACCACGCAGACCTCCGCGGCCTCCGGGTGGCGCGACGGGACGAGCGCGACCGAGACGCTGTTCGCGCCGGACTGCTGCTGCCGGGCGAGCTCGGAGTGCGCGGCGATCGCGGCCGGGCTGTTCGCGAGCAGGTAGCGCTCGGGCATCGACGCGAGGTAGCGGGCCAGGAAATCCCGCTGCGCGCGCCGCTCGGCCTCGCTCGCGGCCGGGAGGTCCTCGAGGGCGCCCACCGTGCCGCTGATCGCGCGGGCCATGCGCTGGTCGTCGATGTCGAACGGCCCGGCGTCCTCGCGCGCGCCGCGCAGGGCCTTGTCCGCGGAGAGGTACAGCTCGTCGAGCATGCGCGCCTTCCACGACGTCATCGACGTGGGGCTCGTCGTCGAGAGGTCGGCGACCGTGAGCAGGTAGAGATCGCGCAGCCCCTCGCGGCCGTGCACCTCCTGGCAGAACTCCGAGATCGTCGCGGGGTCGTCGAGGTCGCGCCGGGTCGCGATGAGGTACATCACGAGGTGCTTCAGCACGAGGTGGCACGCCTCGTCGATGTCCTCCTGAGGGAAGCCGAGCCGCGCCAGGATCTTCCGGGCCATCTCGGCGCCGCGCCCGCTGTGATCGGTGCCCCCGATCGCCTTGCCCACGTCGTGCAGCAGCGTGGCGAAGAACAGCATCGTCGGCCGCGTCGCCTCGGCGGCGAGCCGGCACGCGAGCCCGAACTCGCCCGCGAGCTCGCCGCGCACGAGCGCCGCCAGCCGATCGACCGCGGCGACCGAGTGAACGTCGACCGTGTACACGTGGTAGACGTCGTGGTGGACGCGCCCGACCACCGGCAAGAACTCCGGGATCATCGCGAGCAGGAGGCCGAGGTCGTGCAGCTCGCGGATGACCGAGCCGCTCTGCAGCTCCGTCTCCTTGCACGTGGCGACGAGGGTCCGGAACCGCTCGGCGGCCTCGGGGCTCTCGCGGAGCGCCGCGCAGAACGCCGGATCGCCGGCGGCGCGGACGATCGCCCCGCGCGCGTAGGGCAAGAGCGGCACGCCGCGCTCGACGGCCTCGGAGACGAGCCGCAGCGCGATCGCCGGATCGGTCCTCAGGAGATCCGGATCGCTCATCGTGATGCAGCCGTCGAAGAGGCGGACCCCGCCGCCGAGGTCCTCGTCGCGGCGGCGGCGCCGCGTCAGCGTCGGCGTGGCGCGCGAGACGATCATGTCGAGGGAGCGCGAGATGGTCCGGGCGCTCCGGTAGTAATCGCTCATCATCCGCTCGATCGCCTCGGGCGACACGGCGGGCTCGTCGGCGGGCGGCGCGCCCTTCCGCCCGGCGTCGGCCGGACCGGCGCCCTTGCTGTAGCCGAGCACGCCCGCGCACAGCTCCTGCTCGTCGAACGTCAGCCGGTCGGTCCTCCGCCCGGAGTGGGCGTGGAGCAGGTTGCGGATGCGCCAGAGCATCTCCGCCGCGCTCCGGATCTCCTCCGCCTCGCGGGCGACGAGCGCGCCGAAGCGGACGAGCGCGTCGAACTCGCCGACGCCGTAGCGCGCCTTCGCGGCCCAGCGGGCGACGTCGAGATCGCGCAGCCCGCCCGCGCCGTTCTTCACGTCCGGCTCCAGGAGGTAGACCGAGCCGCCGAAGCGCTCGTGCCGCTGCGAGATCTCCTTCCCGAGCCGCTCGATGAAGCGGGGGAGCTCCGAGTGCGCGAAGATGCCCGAGGAGGCGCGCTGCCAGAGCGCGTCCGACAGCGACGCGTCGCCCACGACGTGCCGCCAGTCGAGCAGGCTCGTCGCGGTGGGCAGATCGTCCCGCGCGCCATCGATGAGGTCGTCGATGGTGACGACCTGGTGCCCCACCGCGACCCCCATGTCCCAGAGCGGGTAGAGCAGCGCGTCCGCGATGGCGCTGGCGCGCTGGGCGTTGCGGGCGAGGATGCGCAGATCGAGATCGCTCCGCAGCGCGACCGCGTCGCGGCCGTAGCCTCCGACCCCGGCGATCGCGACAGAGTCCCACTCGGCGCGGCTGGGTCCGCCGGACTCGCGCAGCAGGTGGAAGAGGCGCGCCAGGAGGTCGTCGAGCAGGCGCGCGTGGCGCCGCCCCAGCGCGACCCCGACGGCGGCCGGATCCGCGGCCGGGGTGGGGCCGCTCGGCACCGTGCGATCGAGCGCGGCGCGCTCGCGCGCGTAGGTGGCGCGGAGCTCGGCGAGCCCGCTGGGCCTGGACGTGGGGGAGAGGTCGACGCTCATGCGGTGTGGCTCGGCTTTCTCAGGCGCCGGGGGCGCGGAAGGCGGTGACGTGCGCGTTCACCTTGACCGGGGTGAGGCCGGCGCCGCAGAGGCGCGGCGCCTCGCTCGCGGCGGAGAAGAGGAGCCCGCCCGGACCGAGCTCGGCCGCGAGGCGGCGGGCCACCGCATCGCCCGCGGGCTGCGCGAGATACAGGAGCACGTTCTTGAAGAAGATGATTTGGAACCCGCCGCTCGGCACGGCATGGACCAGATCGCAGACCTCGAAGGAGACGACGTCGCGGAGCTGCTGGTTCATGTGCAGCGCTCCGCCCTTCACTTCACAGTAGCGCTGAGCGAAGGGCGGGGGCAGCTGGTCGACGGCATCGGCGGAGTAGACGGCCTCGCGCGCCGCCTCGATCGCCGGAGCGGCGCGGTCGACCCCGAGCACGCTGAAGCGGCGGCCCGCGCTCGCGAGCACCATCCCCAGGGTGTAGGCCTCCTCGCCGGTGCTGCAGCCGGCCGAGAGGCCGGCGATGGGCAGGTCGGGCGGGAGCCTCGGCAGCACCGAGGTGGCGATCGCCTCCCAGATGATCGGATCGCGGTAGAAGCGCGTCTCGCCCACGCGGAGCGCGCTGACGATCTCCTCGATGGCCGCCCTGTCGTCTCGCAGCCGTTCGGCGGCGGCGAGCGGGGACACGCCGTGGCGCGCGGCCACGGCGCTGAGGACGGCGAGGACGCGCTCGCGCACCCACCCTGGGGCCGCGAGGCTGCGGCCCAGGCCGAACCGGCGCTCCAGGTCGGCGAGCGCGAGGTCGACGGCCCGCTGGGCGGACCGCGCCGCAGGACCTGCTCCCGCTCTCGGCGATCGGGCCATGGGACGGTCGTCGCGATCAGCCGAGGAAGCCGGCCTTCCTGGCCTGGGTTCCCTTGCCGCCGCCGTCGAGGGCGATGGCGAACACGTCCTTCAGCGCGAGCACGAACGTCTCGCCCTTGGTGCTGCGCGCCTTGAGGAGCCCGCCCGCGCTCGACACGGCCTCGATCTTCGTCACCGGGAGCGACACGCCGTCGTGCGCGGCGTAGAGCGTGAGCATGCGCCCTTCGGGGAGCTCGGCCCAGCCATCCTTGTCGGTCTTCGCCTCTGCGGTCTCGAGGGCTGCCTTGAGTAGGTCGTCGGTCATGAGCAACGTTTCCGTCCCGCGCCCTGCCGCGTCAAGCACGTGCTCGCCCTTACTGTGATGCAAGGCGATCGGCGTCCTGGGGGGCCTCCTCCGTGGTACCGTACTGCGCGGATGTCGAGAAGGCCGCCCAGCCAGCCGCCCCCCCACCGCGGGGCCCCCCCTGAGGCGCAGCAGGTGGGCAACATGCCGCCTGGGTGGCAGGCGGGGGATCACCTCTTCGTCGACGACATCAAGAAATCGTTCGGGCCGACGAAGGTGCTGCACGGCATCACCATGCACCTGCGGCGGACCGAGACGGCGGTGATCATCGGCGGGTCGGGCGCGGGCAAGACCACGCTGCTCCGGCTGCTCATCGGGCTGGAGCGGCCGACCACCGGCCACATCTGGGTCGACGGCGTGGACATGGGCGCCCTCGACGACTTCGAGATGAACCGGATGCGCCAGCGGTTCGGCATGGTGTTCCAGTACGCCGCGCTGCTCGACTCGCTGACGATCTTCGACAACGTGGCGTTCCCGCTGCGCGAGCACCGGAAGCACATGTCGAAGCGGGACATCCGCGACAAGGTCGTGGGCATGCTGAACTCGCTCGGCCTCGAGAACAAGGAGGACCGGATGCCGTCGGAGCTGTCCGGCGGGCAGCGCAAGCGCGTGGGCCTGGCGCGCGCGCTGATGCTGGAGCCCGAGATCCTCATCTACGACGAGCCGACAAGCGGGCTCGATCCGCTGACGAGCCGGCTGGTCGACGACCTGATCGAGGAGACGCGGGCGCGCTTCAAGGTGACGAGCGTGGTGATCTCGCACGACATGGCGAGCACGTTCCGCATCGCGCACCAGGCGTTCCTCGTGATCCAGGGGCGTGTCGTCGCGTCGGGTACGCCGGACGAGCTGGCGCACGGCGACAACGAGCAGGCGCGCCAGTTCATCGCGGCGTCAGGGGTGGCGACGAATGAGGTGGCGCGGGTGAACCGGCCTACGCTGGCGGACAGCCAGGGTGGGCGGGTGATCGAGTTCAGGAAGGCGGCGGAGTAGCCAAGGGGGGCGCGGGACGGGAGGGTCTGCCGGGGCGCTCGGGCCTACGCTCTTCGTCGCTGGAACGAGACGCTCTACAGGCGCAGCAGCGCGACGTGGCGGCCGCGCGGCGTCGTGACGTCGCTGAACCGGGGCGCGGTCCGGGCGAGGCGCCCGCGCGCGTCGAAGATCACGAGCGTCCCACGCTTGTGGCGCAGGCGTGCGAGGTAGCTGTCGAGCTGCGCGAGGCCCTCGCGGAGCGGGTCTTTCTGGCCCTTGCGCCACACCTTGAGCTCGAGCGCGCGCCGCTGGACGGCCCGGGCGCCGCCGGGCTTCTGGTAGGGGAATCGGACGAGCAGATCGATGCGCCCGCGGCCGACGCCATACTCGCGATCGATGGATCCGCCGCCGTTGACCGCGCGCTGGAGGAAGGCCATCAGGACGAGCTGCGGGGCGACCTCCGGATACGGCATCCCGGAGGCGAGCACCTCGCCGTGCTCGTGCCAGAAGGCGGCGAACGCGCGGAGCAGGCGCCGGAACGCGAGGCGGCCGTCGGGCAGGCGGAAGCGCTCGGGCGGGGCGTCGATCCGCTCCTCCGCCGACGAGGACAGGACGCGGGCGATCACCTCGCGGTAGATGGGGTTCGCGACGCGTAGAGGCTTGCCCTGGGCGATGAGCCCGAGATCGCGGGCATAGGAGACGTCGTCGTCATACGTATCGCCGCCGCCCTCGTACGTCCCCGCGAGCATGGGCTCGATCACGCGGCGGACGCGGGGCTCGGCGAGCTTGCTGACAAGCGAGTCGAGGTGGGTGGCGCGCGCGAGGATGAGGTGCTCCTTGGCCTTCTCGACGTGCGCCGAGGTGACGGGCTCGCTCGGCGGGATGGCGAGCTTCTCGACGATCTCGCGGCCGAGGGCGTTGACGAGCCACGGCTGGCCGACGGTGAGGTCGAAGGCCCGGGAGAGCGCCGCGTCGAGGAAGACCTGGCCGGTGTCCTCGGTGTGCTGAGCATAGAGCGCGCGGAGCTCTTCCTCCGAGAAGTCGCCGAGCCGCAGCGACTCGAGCTTGATGTTGAACGGGCTCGCGGTGCCGAGGCGCTGGGGATCGCCCCCGCTCGCGGCCTTGTAGTCGCGCACGTCGCGCAGGCCGCAGAGGATGATCGAGGCGGGGAAGTGCTCGGGGCGGCTGGGAAAGCCGGCGCGGAGCTGGCGCAGGACGCTGAGGAGGCCCTGGCCACGCAGGGCGTCGATCTCGTCGAAGATGAGGGCGAGCGGGCGCGGGCAGGCGCGCGCCCAGGCGGTGAGCGCCGCGGAGAGGAGGCCCTCGTCGCCCTCGAGGGAGAACGGCGGCGGCTGGAGCTCGGGCGGCAGCGCGATCTGCGCCGCGCGCGTGAGCTCGCGCAGGACGGCGCGCTGGGCGGAGCCGTAGTCGTCGCCGGCGGCGCTTCCCTCCTCGCAGGAGAAGAGGACGGCGGCGTGCCGACCCGAGGCGGTGAGCCGCTCGGCGACGGCGCGCAGGGCGGTCGTCTTGCCCGTCTGCCTCGGGGCGTGGACGACGAAGTACCCCATCTGCTCGACGAGCCTCGGGGCCTCGGGCAGGCGGCTCTCGGCCGGGATCATGAAGTGCAGATCGGGGCGGCACGGCCCTGTCGTGTTGAAGCGGCGCTTCACCCGCGCCAGCGTTGGGCCAGCGGCGGGGAGGACGCAAGGGCGCGGCCGCCAATCACGATCGTCGCGACTCGAGCGAGAAGGTGAAACGAATGGATCGGTGGTTCTGGATCGGGCTCGGCGGCGCAGCGGGGACCCTCGCCCGCTACGGGCTCTCGACGTGGTGCCAGCAGCGCTTCGGCGCCGAGTTTCCGTATGGGACGCTCGCGGTCAACGTGATCGGGTCGTTCTTGCTCGGCGCCATCGGAGAGATCGCCGCGACGACGGAGCTCCTGTCGCCGACGCTCCGCCTCAGCCTGAGCACCGGCGTGATGGGCGGCTTCACCACGTACTCGAGCTTCAACAACGAGACGATCCGGCTCATCGAGTACAAGTCGTGGGCCGCCGGGCTCGCCAACATCGCGATCACGCTGGTCGTCTGCTTGCTCGCCGGCGTGCTCGGGATGGTCGTCGCGAGGCGGCTGATCGCGGGCTGAAGGCGTGGAGACGGGCCGTGGAAGGCGGGCGACAGGCGCCGCCACCGCTGGTCTGACGGACGAGGATCAGCCGTCGGCGTCGAGGCTCGGCGCCGTCTCCCCCCGCGCCGGGGGTACGTCTCCCTGCGTCCCGCCGCCGGACGAGGGCTTCTCACCACCGGACGAGGGCTTCTCTCCCGCGGGCGGGGGCTTCTTGCCGGAGCTCCCGGAGCGGGCCTCGAACATCCATGCCGCCTTGTTCAGCTCGGGGACCAGGATCGCTCCATCGACCCGGCGCGCCGCGCGGAAGGCGCGGAGGATCTTCTCGATCACCACCGCGACCCTGCCGTCCTGCAGATCGAGCGCGCGCTGGGTCACCCGTCGCCCCGCGGCGATCTGGACGCTGGCGACGCCGCGCACCCGCTGCGCCGTGGCCCGGAGCGCGGCCGCGCACTCGGCGCCGACGCCGTAGTCCTCGAGGAGCTTCGCGTCCTGCGCCGGATCGGCCCTCCTGGTCTCGTCGATGAAGCTCGCGAGCGCCTCGAGGCCCTTGGCGAGGCTCTCGGGGGAGTCCGCGCGCCCCACGACGGCGTCGACCCGCGCCATGCGGCGCGCGCCGAGCGCGTTGCGCAGGCCGTCGTAGCAGAGGTCGCGCTCGCCGATGCCGTCGCGCATCGCGCTCCGCTCCTGCACCTCGAGCGCGGCCCTCGCGCCGGCCGCCTCGGTCGCCGCCGCGTCGTGCGACCGCTTCATCGCCTGGAGCCTGCCGGCCTCGGCGACGAGCAGCGGCAACAGCGCCGCGGGCATGCGCACCTTGCCGCGCTGCGCCTCGGACAGCGAGCCCAGGATCCGCCGCGCCGAGGCGACGAAGTGCGGGGCGTCATCGATGAGGCTCTGCGAGTCGATGCGCGTCCCCTCGGTGACGAGGTCCTCCTCGGGGATGCCCGCGTAGGTGCGCGCGGCGAACGCGCCATCCGCGGGGCCGAGCTCCCTCGCGAGCGCGTCGAGGGTGATGGTGGTGGATGAGACGATCGGTACCTCGGCCGGCGATGCCGCCGGCGCGGGCTTCTTGGTCTTGGAAATGGCCATGAGAGGAAAAGCTATGAGAAGGCGTCAATGAAAGGAAAGGGAGCACTCCAGCGAGCACGATCACGTCACGACGGCCCGATCCGATGAGGCGCAGGGGCGCGGGCTCACCATGCCCGCGGGACACGGCGTACAGCCGCCGGCGGGGATGCGCATGGCGGGATGCGGCGCACGCGAAGCGCAGGGTGAGCAGCGCCAAAACGGCCGGGGATCATGCGCGAGGCCGGCGGGCGAAAGCGCGGGGCGGCGGTCGCACCAGCGCACGACGTGACGGGACGCGCGCACGACGTGACGGGATGCGCGCACGACGTGACGGGATGCGCGCACCACGGGCCGGGATGCGCGCGCTACATGATGGGATGCGCGCACGGCGTGGCACGACACAAGCTCGGGCCGGAGCGGGTGTGCGCACGATGCCGAAGAAGCGCACAGGAACCCTCACACGCCGCGCGCCAGAGATGCCACGAGCCCGCGCACGACGCGGTGGGAATGCGCACACAACGCGGTGCGTCTTTTTGCTCCTCCACCCTCACTACAGGCGACGGTCGCCCGCGGAGGTTCCCGGAAGGCGACGCTCAGCGTTCGCGTTCCGCCGCGCGCAGCAGCTCGTCCCACGCCGGCACATCGAGGTTTGCGAGCGGCTGAGCGAACGCGGCGGCTCGCTGCGCGGCGGCTCGCGCGTCCCCGCTGCCCGCCCCCGCAAGGCGCCGCGCGAGCTCGCGGTGCGCTGCCACGGCGAGCACACGGCTGATGTGATCCTCGGCCGTGTCGCCGAGGAGCGTCTCGGCCTGGCGGGTGAGGTCACGCGCGGCCATGACAGCGCCATCGCCCTCCGGGTGGAGCGCACCTCGAAGCAGCTCGGTGAAGAGCAGCGCGCGAAGGCGTGATCGCCGATCCAAGCCCAAGCGCCCCCAGTCGGCGATCGGACCGCGCGCGTTGTCAAACCACGTGGCGGCACCTCCAGGATCCCCCGTGACCATCGCGAGGAGCCCGGACGTCACCGCATGGAACGCCGCTGCCCGGTGACCCCCTTCTAGATCGAGCTCCGAGCGCAATTGAACCGCTGCATGCCTCGCTCGCCTGAGGATCTTCGAGGCCCGATCCTCGTTTCCCCGAACGATCTCGACGAGCGCCACGGCGATCTCGCGACGGCTAGCGAGGCTCGCGTGCTCCGCCGGCCAGGCAGTATCCTCGACAAGGGCTTGCTCAAGCTCCCGGAGCGACGAATCGATGTTGCCGGAGAGGAACTCGATATCCGCGCAGGTGATGCGCCAGACCGCACCCACTCCCTCGAGGTGCTTCTCGTGCAGATCTTGAGAGGCCAGCGCACGGCTGTGCGCCAGCGCTCTGGCGACGCGACCGCGCTCGACCCGCCGGAGAATGTGCGACAGAAGGTTGGCGAATGGCACGTAAGTACGCCATCGATGGGTCCCTCCCTTCGGCTCCATGACGAGCAGCTGGTCGAGCAGCTCCGCATGCTCGAGGTGACCGAGGCACCACTGCACGAACGCGCTCGCCTGCCGCACGTCCGGCAACTCGATCGCGCCGGCACCCCCTCCACCGGGCTCGACGCCGACGAGCGAAAACGCCCGGTTCGCATGGACGACGGCGGCATCGGCGCGATCCTGCGCGGCCACCGCGATGGCGAGGTGCGAGAGCGCCACGGCGGTAAGTCCCGCGTCGTCGGCCTCGATGAGAGCTAAAAGGTCGGAGTAGAGCGCCTCGGCCTCGCCGAAGCGCCGCTCAGCGAGCAGCGCATTGGCGACGCGCAGCATCCGCCGCGCCCGGAGGGGCGGCGCGACCTCGGAGAGGCCGCGCTGCTCCATTGCGTGTAGCTCGCTCAACAGAGCGTCGGTCCCGCTCTGGACAAGGAAATCACTGACCCACGGCTCGACCACCAGATCGCCGCCGAAGAGCGCAAGCGGTGAGATGGCGCGCACGAGCAACAGCACGTCGCCGACGCGGGCGTTCACGCTCCCCGACGCCGTCGCTGATAAGGCGGGAAGCGTCACGCGGGCAACACCCACGAACGACAGGGACCCCTGCGCGCCGCTCTCCAGGCCGGCATCGCGCGCGCCCGCGTCCTCCTCGATGACGTACTCCCCGCTCCGGATCGACCACACATCCGGCGCCGCCGTCGCAAACACCTGTACGAGCGCGGTCGGCAGCATCACCACGACCTCACCGCGGGACGAACCGAGGACGTTGCGCTTCTCGTTCCACAGCGCGAAGAAGCGCGCCCACGCCTCCTTGTCCGCGTAGGCCGCGCGTGACGCGTCGACCAGGTGGATCGCGCCACTGAGCTCCTCGGGCGGGTCGAGGAGCGGGAGCAGGACGCGATCCGCGAGCTCGCCGTCGGTGAGCGGTGCGTCCTCGGTCCGCGCGTTGTATGGATCCAGCCTGACGAGACGGACCTCGGCACGCCCGCCCCGCGGGAGCTCCGCGGAGAGCTCAGCGACCAACTGATCCGCAGCGCGAGGGCTCGCGCAGCGCGCCAGGTACAGATGGAACCGCCGCGAGAGGGTGAGCGCCCGGATCAGCCGCGAGCGCTCCCCGCCTGCGGCGCCGGTCATGCGCCCTGCTCCAGCGCGGCGTCCCTCGCGTCCGTGGATGGATCGGCGAGTTCACGCATTCCAGCAACGGACGGATGGACGTCGACCCACTCCTCATCGTTGAGGTAACGCAGGATGATGTTGTTCTGGAGCAGGTGGTCGGCGGCCTCGCGCTCCTGATCGCTCGTGGTGATGAGCCGCTTCGTGCGCTTCACCGTCGCGAGCCACGGGATCGCACCGCTGTCGTAGACGATGCCCCGGTAGGCGTTCCCCGCGCGGTGGAGCTCCCGCTCGAGCGTCTTCCCATCGACGGGGAACGTCTCCAGCTCGAGGAGCGCCTGCAGCAGCCGAATGATCTCGCGCGGGTAGCCGCCCGACCACAGCGCGATGTCGCGGATGTGATTCCGGAGCGCGGCTTGGCCGAAGATCTCGTCGAGCGCGGCCTCGTCGATGCGCCTCTTCACGAGCTCCGCGATCACCTCGATCCCCTCGGGGTGAAGCCTACCCTCGGCGTCCCGGACCTTGATCATCGGCAGGAACAACACGGACGGTTCGACCATGCGGCGCGCGAGCGCCGGCGGGATCGTGTAGAGCACGTGCACCGGCAGCTGGAGGTAGGGCGCACCGGTGGAGAAGATGCGCTCGGCGCTCTCGAGCACCGGCTTCCAGGTGAGACTCGTGCCGCGCAGCTTCTCCAGCGAGTCGAAGAGGATGACGATGCCGGAGCGACCGAGTTTACGAGCGCGCCACTCGAGCTCCCGCAGCTCATCGTGCACGAAGCGGACGAACGTGGACGGATGCCTGGCCACGATCTCGCGGACCCGGTGGTGTACGGTCGGGTTCGTCTTCAGGTTGAGCTCTACGCCAGCCTTCGCCCCCGCGTCGACGCCCGCGGTGAGCTTGCCGATCTCCACGTCGGTCCGCGAGAGCCACGCCCACAGCCGCCGGTGAGGCCCGCCCGCCAATGAGCTGGTCGCGTCGCCCCCCTCCGCGGCCAGGACAGCACGCTCGGTGTGGAGCAGCACGAGCGCGAGCACGTCCGAGATGTCGATCTCCACGGTCAGGTCGAGGACGTCGTCCGCGTCGATCAGGACCGTCAGGAGGTTGCGCCGCTCCGGATCGGAGAGCCTGGCCGCGAGGCGCTGGATCTCGGTGCTCTTCCCTGTGCCGCGGAGGCCGGTGAAGAGCTGGCAGACCGGCGTCCTAGAGAGCTCGATCTGACGCGCGAGCTTGTTCGTCCAGTGAGCCCCGCGGACGCCGCGGACGTCGATGTCCACGTTGCGCGCATCGCCCGGCGACAGCGGCTCGTCGGGGTTGCAGCGGTTATAGAGCTCCTGGAGGCGCTCGAACTTCATCGCCGGGAAGGTACCCGACGGCACCATGCTCGGCAGGAAATTCGGGTGCATGACCGGGTACCCGAACGGGAGCCCGTCGACACCCCGGTCAGGCGATGCCGTATCAGGCGACGAGCCCGCGCTCCCTGCTCGCCTCGTCCACCCGCACGAAGCGCGCCCCTTGCCGCCGGGTCTCCTCCACGAACGCCCCCCAGCGCCTCGATCCGCCTGCCGAGCGCGACGCGGAGCTCCGGCTGATGCGGCGCGAGCGCCCTGAGGCCGTCGCCCCGGTCGAGGAAGTCCATCCCGTCCAGTTCCAGGTTGACCAGCACCTCGTCGGCGCAGGCGCGCGCCAAGAACCGCGCCCCGGTCGCGTCCGCGAGCGCCACGCTCGTACCGATCACCGGCAGCCGCGGCCCGGGCGTCGCCTGGATCGGCAGCTGGACGAAGCGCCGTGCGCAGCGCCGGTACCACGGCGGCGCCGGCCGGTACGGCCGGCGCGGCGCCCCGAGCACGCGCGGCGTGTCCAGGATCGCCGCGAGCTCACTGATGGTGAGCGGTGAGTCCTCCGTCCGGCCGCTGTACGGCTCCAGCCGCACGAGGCGAACCTCGGCACGCCCGAACCGCGGGAGCTCGTCGGAGAGCGCCGCCACGAGCTGCCCCGCCGCCCGGGGGCTCGCGCACGGTGCGAGGTATCGGTGGAGCCGACGCGAGAGCGCGAGCGCCTGGAGTAACCACGAGCGCTCTCCGCCCGCGGCGCCGGTCATACGCCCTGCTCCGGCGCGGCGTCCTTCGCATCCGGGGATGGCTCGGCGAGCTCCCGCATTCCGTCAACGGACGGATGGACGTCGACCCACTCCTCATCGTTGAGATAACGCAGGATGACGTTGTTCTGGAGCAGGCGGTCGGCGGCCTCGCGCTCCTGGTCGCTCGTTGTGATGAGCTGCTTCGTACGTTTGACTGTCGCGAGCCACGGGATCGCACCGCTGTCGTAGACCACGCTCCGGTAGGCGTTCCCCGCGCGGTAGAGCTCCCGCTCGAGCGTCTTCGCGTCGACGGGGAATGTCTCCAGCTCGAGCAGCGTCAGTAGCAGCCGCACGACCTCCCGAGGATAGCCCCCCGACCATAACGCGATCGCACGGATCCTGTCCCGGAGCGCGGTCTTGCCGAAGATCTCGTCGAGCGCAGCCTCGTCGATACGCTTCTTCACGAGCTCGGTGATGACCTCGACCCCCTCGGGGTGGAGCGTTCCTTCCTTGTCCCGGACCTTGATCATCGGCAGGAACGCCACAGGTGGCTCGACCATGCGACGCGCGAGCGCCGGAGGGATCGTGTAGAGCACGTTGACCGGGAGCCGGAGGTAAGGCGCACCAGTCGAGAAGATGCGCTCGGCGCTCTCGAGCACCGGCTTCCAGGTCAGGCTCGTGCCCCGAAGCTTCTCCAGCGAGTCGAAGAGGATCACGATGCCGGAGCGCCCGAGTTTGTGCGCGCGAGCCTCCAGCGCCCGGAGCTCGTCGTGCACGAAGCGGACGAAGGTGGACGGGTGCCTGGCCACGATCTCGCGAACGCGCTGGCGCACGGTCGGGTTGGTCTTGAGGTTGAGCTCGACGCCCACCTTCGCGCCCGCATCGATCTCCGCGCTCACCTTGCCGATCTCGACATCCGTCCGCGACAACCACGCCCAGAGACGCCGGTGAGGCTTATCTGTTAGGGCATCCTCCGCATTGCCTCCCTCGGCGACCAAAACGTCACGCTCCGTGTGGAGCAGCACGAGCGCGAGGACGTCCGAGATGTCGATCTCGACGGTCAGGTCGAGGACGTCATCCGCATCGATCAGGACCGTGAGGAGGTTGCGCCGCTTCGGATCGGAGAGCCTGGCCGCGAGGCGCTTTATCTCGGTGCTCTTCCCCGTGCCGCGGAGGCCGGTGAAGAGCTGGCAGACCGGCGTCTTGGAAAGCTCGATCTGACGCGCGAGCTTGTTCGTCCAGTGGGCTCCGCGGACGCCACGGAAGTCGATGTCCACGTTGCGCGGGTCGCCCGGCGAGAGCGGTTCGTCGGGGTTGCAACGGTTGTAGAGCTCCTGGAGGCGCCCGAATTCCATCGCCGGGAAGGTACCCGACGGCACCACGCTCGGCAGGAAATTCGGGTACCCGACCGGGCTCACGGTCGGTGCCCCCCGGCGACTCCCTCGGTCACGCGATGAGCCCGCGCTCCCTGCTCGCCTCGTCCAGCCGCACGAAGCTCGCTCCCCTCCGCGCGATCTCCTCCACGAACGCCCCCAGCGCCTCAAGCCGCCTGCCCAGCGCGACCCGCAGCTCCGGCTGGTGCGGCGCGAGCGCCTCGAGGCCGTCGCTCCGGTCGAGGAAGTCCATCCCGTGGAGCTCCAGGTTGACGAGCGCCTCCCCGGCGCAAGCGCGCGCCAGGAGCCGCGCGCCCGACGCGCCCGCGAGCGCCACGCTGCCGCCGATGACCGGCAGCCGGAGCCCCGGCGTCACCTGGATCGGCAGCTCGACGAAGCGCCGGCCGCCGCGCCGGTACCACGGTCGCCCCGGCCGGTACGGCCTGCGCGGCGCCATGAGCACGCGCGGCGTGTCCAGGATCGCCGCCGAGCCCCTCCCCTTCGCGCGCTGCACGCCCATCGCGAGCGCCTTCGCGGCGTAGTACGGCGGGCACGGGAACACCGAGGAGTCGAACGCGACCCCCACCGCGTCGAGCGCGTCGAACAGCGCGTCGCTCACCGTGTACCCCGGCGCGCGGAAGCCCGTCGGACGCCGGCCGACCGCCTCCGCGATCGCCTCGGCGCCCAAGAGGACGTCCCGCGCGATCGCGGCGCGCGGGAGCCGCGAGAGGTCGTAGCGGTGCCCGTACGAGTGGTTCTCGACCGCGTGGCCAGCGTCGCTCAGGGCGCGCAAGGCCGCGGCGCTCTCGGGGCGCGCGAGGTCGCGGCCGATCGCGAACAGCGTGACAGGGATGCCGTGGGAAGCGGCGAAATCAGCGATGCGCGGCAGCGCCGTGTCGTAGACGGCGCTCAGCGCGATCGCCGCCCCGGAGCGATCCGGGACGGCGAGCCCGTGGATGGCGAGGTAGTTCGGGACCTCGTCGAGGTCGATCGAGACGGCGGCGAGGCGCCCCCGCATCGGACCGCGTCAGCTCGCGGCCATCTTCGCCACCTCGGCGGCGAAGTCGTCCTCTTTCTTGGCGATGCCCTCGCCGCGCTCGTACCGCACGAAGCGCGTGAGCGTGAGCTCGCCGCCGGCCGCCTTCGACGCCGCCTGGAGGAGCTTCTCGATCGTCTGGCCGCTCTCGCCGCGCGACGCGGCCTCCACCGACTCCTGCTCGAGGAGCGCGACCTCCGAGTACCACTTGTTGAACTTGCCCTCGATGATCTTCGGCCACGCCGCCTCCGGCTTCGGCTTCGGATCCTCGCGGAGCTGCCCCTCGAAGATCTCCTGCTGCTTGGCCTTCAGCTCCGCCGTGACCTCGTCGCGGCGGAGGACGAGCGGGCTCATCGCGGCGGCCTGCATCGCCGTCTCGTCGATGAACTTCTGCACCGCAGGGTGCTCCGCCACGGCCTGGCTCGACGCCTCGACCGCCACGAGCACGCCGATCTTGCCGCCGAGGTGCACGTACGCGTGCGTGACGCCGTGCTTGCCCGCCGGGATCGACACGCGGTCCCAGCGGCGGACCGCGACCTTCTCGCCGATGCGCGCGGTCAGCTCGGTGGCGGTGTCGGCGATCGACTTGCCGCCAATCGAGAGCTGACCCGCGTCCGCGCCCTCGGGCGCCTTCTCGACCGCAGAGAGCACGTCGCCGACGAACTGCCGGAACGCGTCGTTGCGGGCGGCGAAATCGGTCTGGATGTTGACCTCGACCATCGTCGCGCTGCGCCGATCGGCCGCGACCACGGCGCGGACCTCGCCCTCGGTGGCGGACGCCCCGGCCCGCTTGGCGCTCTTCGCGAGACCCTTCTTCAGGATGATCTCGACCGCCTTCTCCATGTCGCCCTCGGCCTCCGTGAGGGCGCTCTTGCAGTCGCTCATCCCCGCCTGGGTACGCTCACGAAGCTCCTTGATCGCCTGCGCATTGATGCCGGCCATGGCTCTTTCTCCTTCAACCTGAACCTAGATAGGAAGAGGCCGCGCCGAGCGGCCCCCGTTCACCACACGTCCGACTGGTGTTGCACGAACGGCCCGAGCGAGGGGCGGGTCGACCCGCAGAGGCACAGAAGGCGCAGAGGCGCGAAATTTTCATTTCTGTCCCTGCGCCCTCTCTGCTCTCTCGCGGCCTCCACCCCCCGGGCGACCGGCGACGTCGTCGTCACCCCGCCGCCCGAACGCTGGGCCGCTCCGGCGCGGCTCGCGCCGCGCTACGACGCCTGCTGCTGGCGCGGGCCGCCGCCGCCGCGGCCGCCGCGGCCGCCCTGGTAGACGTTGATCTCGTCGCGCTGGCCGCGACCGCCGCCCGCCTGCGGCTGCCCGCCCTCGCCGTGATCCTTGCGGCGCTGCGCGCCCTCGACGCACGCGTCCGCGACGCGGGCCGTGATCAGCCGGATCGAGCGGATCGCGTCGTCGTTGCCAGGGATCACGAAGTCGACGAGATCCGGGTCGCAGTTCGTGTCCGTGATGGCCACGACCGGGACGTTCAGCTTGCGCGCCTCGCTGATCGCGATCGACTCCTGGTGCGGGTCGATCACGAAGATCGCCGCCGGCAGGCCGCCCATCCCCTTGAGGCCGCCCAGGTACTTCTCGAGCCGCTCGCGCTCCTTCTCCAGGCGGACGACCTCCTTCTTGAGCAGCTGCTCGTAGGTCCCGTCCTCCTTCATGCGCTCGAGGGTGCGCAGGCGATCGAGGCCCTGCTTGATCGTCCGGAAGTTCGTCAGGGTGCCGCCGAGCCAGCGGTTCGTGACGAAGTACATGCCCGCCCGGCGGGCCTCTTCCTGCACGATGTCCTGCGCCTGGCGCTTCGTGCCGACGAACAGCACGTGGCCGCCGCGGCCGACGGCGTCGGTCAGGAAGTCGTACGCGCGCTTGAAGAGCCGCGTCGTCTGGTCGAGATCGATGATGTGGATGCCGTTGCGCGCGCCGTAGATGAACGGCCGCATCTTCGGGTTCCAGCGCTTCGTCTGGTGGCCGAAGTGCACGCCCGCGTCGAGCAGCGAGCGGAGCGGGAGCGGGAAATCTCCCGGCTGGGGGGCGGCGGCCTGCATGGTGTCGGCCGCGGGGACGGATGCGGAGAAGCTGGTATCGGTCACGGCAGTGTCCTTTCGGTTGTTCCGCCGCTCCCCCTCCCGAGACCAACCCCGTGCGCGGACAGGAGCGTCCGTGCTGCCGGGGCACCGGGTCGCGGAATGCCGTGGGTGCCAGGAGAGCGTGTGGATTCGGTCGCAGCGGCAGCGAAGGCGAGGATTCAGCCTCCGCTGTCCCCCTCGTCACGAGACCGTAAGAAGGGGGCGGTTTGCTACCCCGAGGCGCCTCGCTTGTCAAGCGACGAAACCGCCGGGTCGCCGGGCGGTGTTTGCGCTGGTTTGCGCTGGTTTGAGCGGGATTCCGCGTGCTCGCGCGTGTTCCCGTGTGCTTGCGGATGGAACGCGCGGAGCACGAGAGCGCCAGGGCGCGCCGTGGCCCGACATCCGCGATGGCGTACACTCGCCTCGTGCGAACCGCTTCACGAGGCTTTCTTACCGCACGTTTCGCTCCGGTCTGCGCAGGGATGGCGATCGTCTCCGCCTGCATCGCCTCGGCGCCCGAGGGCATCCGGCGGCAATCCGACGGCGACGGCGGCGATTTCGGCGTGGACCCGCAGGCCACATCGTCGTCCGCGGGCGCAGGGGTGCCCGGCGGCGATCCACACGCGCTGCTCGGCGCGGACCCGACGCACGGGCCGTTCAACGGAGGGCAGCGCGTCCTGCTCCACGGGAACGGCTTCAGCTCCAAGGTCCGCGTCTGGTTCGGCGACGTCGAGGTCGATCCGTCCGCGATCGTGGCCATCGATCCCGGCCGGGTGCAGGTCGCAGCGCCGCCCGGCACGGCAGGCCCGGTGGAGCTCGCCGTGCAGAACGGCGACGACACGTCGACCCGACGCGCGCTGCCGGGCGGCTACGTGTACGACGCGCTCTATGCGTCCCCGTCGAGCGGGCCGATCTCCGGCGGGACGACCGTCGAGCTCATCGGGCAAGGCACGCGCTGGGATGCGACGACGGTCGCGAGGATCGATCAGAAGCCGTGCACGTCGCTCGACGTCGCGGAGCCGACGCGGCTCGTCTGCACGGTGCCCCAGGGCACGCCGGGCGCGAAGACGATCTCGGTGACGACCGGCGACGAGACGATCCTCGTGCTGGACGGCTACACCTACGAGGACAGCGAGAACGGCTACAAGGGCGGGCTCAGCGGCGCCCCGCTCGCCGGACGGCTCAGGGTGCTCGTCTACAACAACTTCACGGGCGACCCGATCCCGGGCGCGCGCGTCGTCGTTGGCAGCGACCCGACGTCCGCGATCGAGGTCGATGCGTCCGGCGTCGCGGTGTTCGAGGACGCTTCGCTCGACGCCCCGCGGACCGTCACCGTGGCCGCGAAGTGCCATAGCCCGATCTCGTTCATCGACGTGCCGGTCGACACGGTGACCGTGTACCTGGATCCGGTGCTCACGCCCGCGTGCGGCGCGTCCGGCGATCCGCCGCCGCCGGTCGGCGGCAAGGTGGGCAGCGCGGGGGCGCTCGAGGGCGAGCTCGTCTGGGACCAGTCGCTGGATCCCGGGGGAGCCGAATGGGGCAACGTCCCGACCCCGCGGCGCGACACCGAGCGCAAGGCGGCCTACGTGTTCACGACGGGCCCCGATCCGCTGGCGCCCTTCAGGCTGCCGTCGGAGGTGCAGGCGCTGACGCCGGAGACGCCGGGAGAGCTCGGGCACAGGTTCACGATGTACCTCGCGCCCGGCAGCCGGACCGTCTACGCGCTCGCGGGCATCGAGGATCGATCGACGACCCCGCCGCGGTTCACCGCCTACGCCATGGGCGTGGTCCGCGGGATCCCGATCCTCCCGAACGAGTGGACGAGGGAGGTGTTCGTGCGGATCAACCAGCCGCTCGACCACGCCCTCTCGATGGACGTCAAGGCGCCGGCCAAGGGGCCGAAGGGGCCGGACCGGATCCAGGCGAACGTGTCGCTGATGATCGGCAACGACGGGTTCGCCACGCTCCCCATCGGCGCCCAGAGCCCGCTGATCCCGTTCGACGGGGGGCTGACGTTCGTGGGCGTGCCGTCGCTCGCCCGCGATCTGCTCGGCGCGCGCTACCACTCGTCGGCGCGCGCCGTGACCGGTCAGGCCGGGCTCGCGCCGCTGTCCGTCGTCGGGCGGGTCCTCTCGACCAGCACGAGCGAGCCGGTGCGCATCGGCGATTTCGTGGGGGTGCCGACGCTGGAGACGCCGGCGCAGAACAGCGCGTGGGACGGCGTCCACCTCGCGACGTCGTTCGGCGCGGGCGCGCCCGTCGATCTCAGCATCTACGACATCGCGAGCGGCAACGGCCTCATCCGGTGGACCGTGGCCGTGCCGGCGGGCTCGCGCGCCGTCGAGGTGCCGGACATCCGGCAGCTCGGGCTCGATCACGGGGCGCTGCCGCCAGGGCCGCTCACGATCGGCGTGTACGGGGCGCGGATCGGCGGCTTCGATTACGGTAGGCTCGTCTACCGGCAGCTCAAGCCGCAAGGGATGGACGCCTACTCCCTCGACAGCTTCAGCGCGCACCTGCAATGAGCGCGGCCCCCCACACGACGCGAGCGCGCACATCGACGCGCGCACGCAAGGAAAGGCGCCGCGCCCGATCGCGGCACGCTGCAGCCGCCGCGCTCCTCGCCGCCGCGGGGCTCGGGCTCGCGCCGAGCTGCTTCGACCGCGGCACGCGGTGGGGCGAACGGCCGGAGGAGCCGCCGGCTTGCGCGGCGGGCGAGGTGCGGTGCGGCGCGGAGCTCGCGCGCTGCGAGGAGACCGGCGCAGGGCTGGCCTGGGTGACGCTCGACGACTGCGCCGCTCGAGGGCTCGTGTGCGCGTCGGTCGAGCTCGGCTGCCGGGCGTGTGTGCCCTCGACGACGTCGTGCCGGGGGCAGGACGTCGTGGTCTGCGACCAGGACGGCAGCTTCGGGCGCGTGGTCGACACGTGCGACACGGACGCCGGCGAGGCGTGCCGGAGCGGGAGCTGCTTCCAGCTCTGCGCGGTCGCCGAGCTCGAGCGGAGCAACGTGGGCTGCGAGTACTGGGCGGTCGATCTGGACAACGCGCGGATCGACGCGACGAGCAACGCGGCGGCGCAGCAGTTCGCGGTGGTGATCTCGAACCCGCAGCCCGACGTCCCCAACGAGATCCGCATCTTCCAGGACGACGGCGCGCCCGGCGACGCGCCCGCGCCGGTGGAGATCGCGAGCGCGCTCATCGCGCCGCTCTATCTCCAGGTGTTCAAGCTCGGGCCGCGCGAGGTCGATGGCAGCCCGGAGGGCGAGTACAACACGGGCACGCACACGGCGCTCACGCGGCACGCGTACAAGATCACGTCGAAGTTCCCCGTCGTCGCCTATCAGTTCAACCCGCTGGAGAACGCCAACGTGTTCTCCAACGACGCCTCGCTCCTGAAGCCGCGCGAGGCGCTGACGTACAGCCCGGGCGCGATGGCGCTGGCGTACGTGGCCACCGGGTGGCCGCAGACCATCGCGGTCACGGACGATCCGGACACGAACTTCGATCCGCTGAACCCGATCGACCTGCGGGCGTTCTTGACCATCGTCGGGACGCGCGAGGGGACGACCGTGCAGGTGAAGACGACGGCCAAGGTCGTCGGAGGCGGGCCCGTCCCGGAGACACCCGAGGGGGAGTGGATCGAGGTCAAGCTCGGCGCGTTCGACGTGCTCAACCTGGAGACGGGCGGGTTCAACGCGGACTTCACCGGATCGATCGTGAGGGCCGATCAGCCGGTCGCGGTCTTCACCGGAGGCGAGGCCTCGGACGCGCCCCACTTCGACGAGCTCGCGGATCGTCGCTGCTGCGCCGACCACCTGGAGGATCAGCTCGATCCGATCCGGGCGGCCGGCAAGCGGTTCGCGGTGCCGCACACGCCGAGCCGGTCGCGGACCGTGAAGGAGGCCGGCGCGCTGATCGAGGTCGTGCCCGAGCCGGAGTACGTGAGGATCGTGGCGGCCAGCAGCGAGGGCGCGGTGATCGAGACGACCCTGCCGCCGCCGGACGATCGGATCACGCTGTCGTCGCTGGGCGAGTTCCGCGAGGTGACGGCGTGGGGCGACTTCATGATCGAGAGCTCCGAGCCGGTCATCGTGTCGCAGATCATGGCCAGCCAGAACGCGACGGGGGTCAAGCAGGGGCTGCCAGGCGGTGACCCGAGCCTGATCATCCTGCCGCCCATCGAGCAGTTCCGGCCGGACTACGTGTTCCTGACGCCGGACAAGTACGCGTTCGACTTCATCTCGGTGATCGCGCCTCGGCTGGCCGTCGTGCGGCTCGACGACGTGACGCTCGGGCCGGACGAGTGCGAGATCGCGCCCGCGGACGGGCTCACGGAGGAGCAGCGCGGGGGCCGCGCGCCGGAGTTGGTCGTCTACGACTGCCAGCTGAGCTTCGCGACGATCGATCCGGCGCGGCAGGCGCCGGACAACGTGCTGCCCGGGAGGCAGCGCGACGGCGTGCACCGGATCACGGCCTCCGCGCCCGTGGGGCTGATCGTGACGGGGTTCGACTCGTTCGTGAGCTACGCGTACGCGGGCGGCACCGAGCTCCGGGAGATCGCGCCGCCGAACTGAGCCGCGGCGCGGCCGCCGCCGTCAGCCGCCGCCGCCGAGCAGCCCCTTCAGCTTGGCCACGAGGCGCAGCGCGTCGAGCGGCGCGAGCCGATCGATGTCCACGGCGCGCAGGGTCTCGATGACGGCCGCCTGCTCCGGCGGCACCGCGGCCTGCGCCGGGACGAACAGGTCGAGCTGCGCGGCGCCGCCGCGCGTGCGGCCGCGGAGCGAGGCGTGCTTGCCGCCCGGCAGCGCGGCGCCCGACTCCAGCGTCGCGAGGATCGCGCGGGCGCGCGCGAGCACGCCCTCGGGGACGCCGGCGAGCCGCGCGACCGCCACGCCGTAGCTGCGGCTCGCGGGGCCCGCCTCGAGCTTGTGGAGGAAGATCACATCGTCGCCGTGCTCGCGCGCGGCGACCGAGTAGTTCGCGATGCCCGGCGCGCGCGCCGAGAGCTCCGTCAGCTCGTGGTAGTGCGTCGCGAACAGGGCGCGGCAGCCGATCGCGTCGAACAGGTGCTCCGCCACGGCCCAGGCGATCGCGAGGCCGTCGTACGTGCTCGTGCCGCGGCCGATCTCGTCGAGGATCACGAGCGATCTCCGCGTCGCGTCGCGGAGGATCTCGGCGGTCTCCCGCATCTCCACCATGAACGTGCTCTCGCCGCGCGCGACGTTGTCGCTCGCGCCCACCCGCGAGAGGATCCGGTCGACGAGGCCGATCTCCGCCTCGCGCGCGGGGACGTAGCTGCCCATCTGCGCGAGGACCACGATCAGCGCGACCTGGCGCATGAGCGTGGACTTGCCCGCCATGTTGGGGCCCGTGATCAGCCAGAGCCGCTCGCCCGAGAGATCGAGGCGGGTGTCGTTCGGCACGAAGTGGCCCGCGGCCGCGTAGCGCTCGACCACCGGGTGGCGGCCGTCGCGGATCGCGAGCGCCTCGCCGTTCGTGACGTGCGGCCTCACGTAGTCGTTGCGGTGGGCGACGTCGGCGAGGGCGGCGGCGACGTCCCACGCGGCGAGCTTGCGCGCGAGCGCGCGCAGCCGGCCTTCGCTCTTCGCCACGAGGGCCCGCAGCCGGTCGAAGAGCGCCGACTCCCGCTCCAGCGCGCGCGCCCCGGCGTGCTCGATCTTGTCGGCGAGCTCGTCGAGCTCGTCGCTCGTGTAGCGCTCGCCGGTCGCGACGGTCTGCTTGCGGCGGAAGGTCTCCGGGACCTTGGCGATGTGCGCGCGCGTCACCTCGATGTACCAGCCGAAGACGCGCGTGTACTTGACCCGGAGCGAAGGCGCGCCCGTCTGCGTGCGCAGCTTCGCCTCCAGCGCGAGGATGAGCTCCGTCGCGTTCTTCTCCACGGCGCGCGCCTCGTCGAGCTCCTTGTCGTAGCCCTCGCGGAAGATGCCGCCCTCGCGCGTGTTCGGCGGCGGCCGCTCGACGAGCGCGGCGGTGAGCTCGGCGCACACGTCGGCGACGACATCCAGCGCCGCCGCCTCGGCGAGGAGCGGCTCCGCGCCCGACTCGGCCGCGGCGCCCTCCTTGCTCCGCGCCGCAGCGCCCTCCTTGCCCCGCGCCGCGGCGCTCTCCTTGCCCCGCGCCGCGGCGCCGTCGTCTCCCCGCGACGCTGCCTTGCCGAGGTCGGGGATCGACCGGACCGCGGCGATCGCCGCCGGGGCCGCGGTGAGCCCGTCGCGCAGGAGGCCGAGATCGCGCGGCGTGGCCTCGCCGAGGAGCGCGCGGACGCTGAGGCGCTCGAGATCGCCGACGCCGCCGAGCGCGTCCCGCAGCTCGCCGCGGGCGCGCGGGTGCGCGACGAAGAGCTCCACCTCGTCGAGGCGCCGGCGGATGCCGGCCAGGTCCGCGAGCGGCGAGAGCAGGCGGCGGCGCAGGAGCCGGGCGCCGCCCGGGGTGACCGTGCAGTCGATGACCTCGAGCAGGGTGCCGCGGCGGCCGCCGTCCGCGGCGCGCACGAGCTCCAGGTGCGCCTGGGCCGTCTCGTCGATGCGCAGCGTGCCCGAGGTGTCGTGCGGGGCGATGCGGCGCACCGGGATGCGCGCGCCGGGGCTGCAGCGGCGTGCGAAGCGCAGCGCCCGCGCCGCGGCGCGCACCGCCGGGAGCGGGTGCTCGGCCAGCGCCGCCGCCGAGATCGGCTCGATCGCGGCGTCGTCGAGGATCGACGCGACCAGCGCGCTGTCGAGGTCCTCGTCGTCGCGCAGCGCCGCGCGGCAGGCGAGCGAGGCGGCGGCCGCGCGGACGTCCGGGAGATCGCGGGCGATCAGCGCCTCGCGCGGGTCCGCCCGGGCGAGCTCCGCGAGCAGGGTCGCGGCGTCCGGGACCGAGGTGGCGGAGAGCTCGCCGGTGGAGAGATCCAGCAGCGAGAGGCCGTACGGGCCCCCGGCCCCGAGGGCGTCGCCGCGGGGCACGCCGCCCCCGTCGACCGCTGCCAGGTAGTGGTTGGCGCGCGCGTCGAGCTGCTCGGTCTCGGTGACGAGCCCCGGCGTGACGACGCGCACGACCTGCCGCGGGACGAGCCCCTTGATCTTCGACGGATCGCCGCACTGCTCGCAGATCGCCACCTTGTGGCCGAGCGCGAGGAGCCGCGCGATGTACCCGTGCGCCGCGTGGTGCGGGACGCCGGCCATCGGGGCCTCCTCCGGCTCGCCCTTGTTGCGGCTCGTGAGGGTGAGGTTCAGCGCGCGCGACACGAGGACCGCGTCGTCGTTGAACATCTCGTAGAAGTCGCCCATCCGGAAGAAGAGGATGGCGTCGGGGTGGAGCGCCTTCGCATCCTCGTACTGGCGCATCACCGGGGTCAGCTTTTTCCTGGCCGCAGGCTGCTCGGACGGCTGCATCGCCGGCGTCTTAGTCTCGACCGCCGGTGAGGTCTACGCGGGATTCGCGCGTTTGTTCCGCTGTTTTCGTGGAAAACTCGGCGCGGAAACCGCAATGCCGAGGGGCGAGCTGCTCAGCGGTACCGGCGCGAAACCGCGACGTCGCTTGAGCTCAGCAGGAACAGGCCCTGGAGCGCGCCGTCGGTGACGGCGAGCTCGCCCGTGGCCGGGACGAGCTGGATGGCCTGCGGCTGGAGCTCCGCCGTGTCGCTGATGTCCGCGAGGTCCAGGCGGAGCGGCGTGAACGCCCCCTGGGTGGTGAAGCGGAAGTGCATCTCCTGCTCGGGCACGCCGCCCGTGACCGCGAAGCGGAACATCGGGTTGATGAAGGCGCCCAGCTCGCCGTCGGTGACGCGCCCGTCGCGCGGCGTGTGGACGACGCGCCCGTTGAGCCGCGAGAGGCGCGCGTCGCACGAGTTGCGGCAGGCGCCCGTCGCGGGATTGGCGATCACGTGGTGCAGGAAGCCGCCGCCGTTGCTCCGGACGACCCACTGGCCCCCGGCGCGGATGCCGAGCTGCACCGAGCCCGCGAAGCAGCACGCCGCGAACTCGACCGCGTCCCTCGGCTCGAGCTCGAGGTGGTCCTCGTAGGCCTCGACGATGCGCAGCGCCGGGCGCGACGGGACGACGCTGCCGTACTTCGCGTTGCACGCGTCGAACGAACACGCGGACGCGCCGTCGGTCTTCCAGTAGACGTCGTCCTCGTCCGGGAGCTCGGAGGTGATCTGCGCGAAATCGGCGAGCTGCGCGGAGCGGGCCTCGATCTCGCTCTCCGGGACGCCCGCGGCCGTGAGCTGCGCCTTCACGCTGGCCAGGCTCTGCACGCCGCGGCGGCAGAAGCGGGCGTCGGTGCCCCTCAGGTTGAGGTCGTCGTCGAAGGTGACGAAGGGCCGGGTGAGCGACGCGAGCACCCCCTCGTAGGTCACGGTCCACGTGTCGTTGGCGACGTGCACCCGCGGGTCCTCGAGGTTCATCGTCAGCGCGTGCTGCGGCCCGCCGGACCTCAGCACGAGCCCCTGCTCATCGAGCTCGCTGTCGGCGATGTCGCTCGACGCGATCGACTCGCGCTGCACCCCCACCGCGAGCGTGAGGTCAGGCGCGGACGGCTCGGGCGAGAACGTGGCGCGCATCTTCGGGCTCTCCTCGGAGAGCTGCACGACCGCGCCGTTGCGATCGTAGAGGATCGGCAGGCCCTGCACGCCGGGCTCGATCTGGCCGGAGCCGTCGCTCGCCACGATGTAGCTCTGCGAGCGCACCGCGTGCGGGAGGACGACGTTGCACGACGCCTCGTCGCTCGTCTCGAGCGGCGCGGCGCTCGGCGACGCGTCCTCGGCGCAGCCCGCGCGGACGCTCTCGCGCTCGGGCCCGCGGCAAGCGGCGTCGAGATCGTCGATGTCGACGATCGCGACCTGGCCGTTCGTGAGCGCCAGGTAAGCGAACGTGCCCCGGAGGTTCCGCGGGCCGGCGCCGGAGTCGCGATCGGGCGACGTGCGGTACCGCGTCGCGATGTCGCACGAGGTGACGCTGCTGTCGCACGTCTTGAGCCCCGGCGTGGGATCGCACCGGATCCCCTCCGGCACCACGCCCGTCGCCGGGAGGCTCCTCGGGACGTCGCGCTGCACGATCGCGAGATCGCGGACGGGCGCCGCCAGGCGGATGCGGTCGGGCGGCTGGAACGGGTTCCAGTCCGGATTCGGGCGAACGAGCGGCGACCGGTCCGACGCGCCGTCGCTGACGTCGAAGACCATCAGGCTGCCGTCGCCGGCGTCGACCGCGTAGAGGTAGCGGTTGAAGTCGGGGGGCGACGCCTGGCTGACCGCGAGGCGGCTCGTCGTGACGACGCGCCCTGGGTCGAGCGTCGACGCGGGCAGCAGCGGGGGCAGCTCGCGCGGCTCGCAGGGCGTCTGGAGGTCGACGACGTGGATCACCGGCGCGTCGAGATCGGCGACGTACAGCCGGTCGCCGGAGAGCGCGAGCCCCGCGGGCCGGGGCTTCTCGATGGCCTGCTCCGAGCTGGCCGTGGCCGCGGGCTGGGCGCACTCCTCGCCGTGCGGCGCCTCGTCGGGCGCCGCTGGCGGCGGGAGGGAGACCTCGAGAGGGACCCACCGCTCCACGTCGCACGGCTTGAAGCCGCCATCCTGGAAATCGTCTTGCTCGAGGAGGTTCTGCGCGTCGATCACGGCGATGCCGCCGAGATCGGGCAAGGTCACGACGAGCTTCTGCCGGCCGCGGCCCTCCATGTCCAGATCCCCGTTCGACGTGGAGCAGACATCGTCCACGAACGCGCTGGGGTCGCCGGGCTTGGTCGGCTCGACGTCCTTTGTCGCGGCGTCGCACGAGAGCCGTATGTTGCCATCGTCGTCCGCCGGGTCCGCGACGAGCAGCATCGCGCCCGGCGCCGAGGGGAGCGAGCAGGCCGGCCAGGAGCTGAGCGACGGGACCGAGCAGCCCTCGCGATGCAGCACCTTCGCCGAGGGGAGCGCGAAGATCCCCGCGCGCCCCGGCTCGGCGACGGCGACGAACGATGCGGTCCCCCCGGGCGTCGCGACGATGTCGACCGGCTGCGCGCCCACCGGGAGCAAGTTCGCGGTCGGCGTGCCCGGGTCTCGATCGAGGACCGCCGCGGACTCGGTTGTCATGTCGACGACCGCGACCTCGCCGGTCGTCGTCTGCGTCACGAGGCCGTAGAGGTGCGGGAGCGTGGCCCTACCCCCGTTCGCGGCGTCGACCTCGTAGTCGGTGCGCGATTCGACGGTGTGGTACGAGCAGTCCGTGATCGGCAGCGAGCGCATCACGCCCGGCTTCGCCGGATCCGGCCGGTCGATGGCGAGGCAGACGAAGGCGCTGCGGCCGGACTGCCTCAGGACCTCGACGGGGATAGGCGTGGCCTCCTCGGCGCACCCGGCGAGCGCGAGGGCGGCGGGGGCGAGGAGCGCGAGGCGCGGCTTCACTGCGACTCCCGGGGCGGAACGGGCGTGCCCACCGTGAGGATCATCGTGTTGAGCGTGTTCGCCTTGCGCATGTCGAGGTCGACAACGCCGAGGTACGAGTCGGTGAAATGCGCGATGTACATGAGGGAATAGGGTTCGCAGTCGGCGCTGCCTGCCTCGCAGACGCAGCGCGCCTTCTCGGGGCCGCACGTGGTGCCCGTGTCGAACGCGAGCGCCTGCGGTCCACGCCCGGTGGTGATGACGTCGTCGAGGCGGCGCGCTGCCGGGTCGTAGGAGAACGCGCGCCCCGCGTCGAACGCGAGCGCGAAGACCCTCCGGCGAGGCACGCCTTCCAGGTCGATCACCTGGCCGATCTCGACCCGGGACGGGTAGGCGTCGAGCGTGACGGCGCCGTGGATCGCGATCGCGTCGAACACCGAGACGCGCTTCCCGGAGGGCGCTTCCTTCTTGATCAGCGTCGTCTTCAGCTCGCCGATGAGCAGCGCGTTCGGGACGCGATGCGCCACGTACACCGCGATCGGGATGTCCACGCACCGCTCGAGGCACGCGTCGGAAGCGCCCCCGCAGTCCGCCTTGCAGTCCGCCTCGCACGCCTCCGGGTCGCTCTCCGCCTCGCAGGCCGGCGCGCAGTCCGCCTCGCACGCCGTTTTCGCCGGTCCGCACGCCGCTTCGCACGCCTGCCGCTCGCTCGCGTCGAGCGCGATGCCACGGGAGTCGGTGCCCCTCGCGAGCGCGGTGATGTCGGTCGGGGTCGACTCGAACAGGCGCGGCGGCGTTCCTGGAGCGGCTTGCTGATAACGAAGCAGGCCGAGCTCCGAGTCCGCGAGGTACGTGAGCGCGAACGCGGGCTGGTAGTCGCTCGCCCACCCTGCCTGCTCCAGCGCCACGAGCGCGCCCGGGCGCGGCACGGCCGCGAGCTCCGTCGGCCCGAGGGAGAGATCCGTGAGGACGTACCCCAGCTGCGGCCTCTCGGTCGCGCCCCAGGGGTTCACGATGACGCTCGCGGCGTTCTCCGTCTGGTGCGAGACGACGACGCTCGCCCCGTCCGGGCCGGCGGCGATGCCGAACGGCTCCAGGGGCAGCTTGTGCCGGTTGAGCTCCTGGCCCGGGTCTTCCCCGATGCGGTGGTCTCTGCCGCAGCGCCCGCCCGCCGCGGCCGCGCCGCAGTCCAGCTGAAAGCAGGCGTCGCCCTCGCCGCAGCGCTGCGTACCGGCCTCGTCGAACCGATCGTCGGCGACGTTGAACCGATCGTCGGCGACGTCGAAGAAGGTGACCGAGGGGTCGCCGCGCACGGGCACGAACAGGCGCGCCTGCCGCGCACCCGCGTCGGGGTCGGCGCCCTCACCGCTGAGCGGCCTGTGCACGAGGAGGAGGTTGGACGCGAACGCGCCGATGACGGCCGAGCTCCGGACGACCGCCTCGTCGCCCTCGAGGGCGGCGAGGTCGAGCGGCCCGCACGGCCCCGGGTAGAGCTGCGGCGCAGCGTTGGTCCCGAGGCCCACCGCCTTGCACGCGGAGCTCACGCTGGCGCCAGCGTCCGCGAGCGACGCCTGAAGCGCGAGCGCCCGCTTGCGCAGCCGCTGCAGATCCAGCGCCTGGACCGTGCCGCCGTTGTACTGGAGATCAAAATCCGAGTTCGCGACGTAGAGGACCCGTCCGCCAGGAGACGCCGCCAGGCCGGTCGGGAAATAGAACCCACCGACCGGCGGCGGGAGGCCCTCGCTATCGACGAAGCAGCCCACAACGCCGAGCCCGCCCACGATCGAGGCCGCGAGGCACAGGCCAACGATGCGAGGTGTCTGGAGAAGTGTGCGGGCGAGCTTCATGCGGGCGCGGAGACTAGTCAGCACCACGAGCACTGGCAACCCGCTCCGCTCGACGGGTTCGTTTGCGGCGGACGCGCGCCGAGCGCGGGGCGCTCGCGGCAGTCCTCCCGACGAACGAGCGGCGGGCCCCACAGGGCCCTCGTCTCTCGCGCGCGCCTGCCGCGGCGCAGCACGGCCTCCCCGGGCGAGCGCACCCAGCACGAATCGCGCGGCCTCCTTCGAACGAGGCGCTCTGCGCCGAGCCGGGCGAGGCGCTTTGCAGCGGCCGCCCGCCAGGGGGGTGGAGAGCCCTGCGGCGGGGTGCGATGGCGCTCCCCTGCGCCGGCCGGTGCCCAAGGTGCGCCCCGCGCTGCGTGGGCTCGGCAGGCCGAGCCCGACCAGGATCGATCGCCGTCGTCCGTCCCCCTGCACGTTGATCTCGGAGACGCGGCGCGCCTTTGCTACGTTGGTCGCCGGGACATGGCCGATCTCGCAGCCGCCCTTGTCATGGGAATCGCCCTTCTCGGGCTGATCTATTGGTATTTTCGCTCGAACAACGGCGACCGGGCCCGGCCTCGCGCGGTGACGACGCCGACGCAGGGTGGCCTGGGAGCCCAAGCCCTCGACGAGGGAGAGGGAGATTTCGAAGGTTCAACGACGAGACAAGACGCGGTCGGGCTGCGGGACGGCACGCACGTGCCCGCGGGCGAGGGCGCCCACGCGAAGTCCACGGGAGGTCACGGCCGCTCCGAGCGCGTCTCGAGCGCCGACTGGAAGCGCTCGAACGGCCCATCTCGCCGCGACGACGACGAGGATGCCTTCGACGACGATGACGACGACCTCACGCTGATCACGCTGGCTCCGCCGGAGGTGCTGCAGAGCACGATCAAGCGCGCGAACGCCCCGTCGTATGGCGGCGACGATGACGACGACGTCGATGACGACGAGGGGCACGAGCGCGAGGAGCCCTCCGCCGTCCCCATCATCTACGACGACGAGGCCGCGGTCGACGAGCCGACCAGCTCGTCGCCGCTCCTGCTCATCAGCGCCGTCGGGCAGACGGACCCGGGCCAGAAGCGCAAGAAGAACGAGGACTGCTACCTCTGCCTGGACGAGCACTACCTGTTCGCCGTCGCGGACGGCATGGGCGGCCACGCGGGCGGCGACGTCGCCAGCCGCCTCGCCGTCGACACGATCGCGCGGGCGTTCAAAGATCAGTCGTTCGTGGACACCGACACGGAGAGCCCCTACCCCGACGTCCCGCGTCGCGGCAGCGAGCTCGCGGTCGCGATCCAGCGGGCGAACCAGGCGATCTATGAGCGGGCCCACGCCGAGCGGAGCCTCACGGGCATGGGCACGACCCTCGTCAGCGCCCGGTTCTCCCCCAACAAGCAGCGCCTCTACATCGGCCACGTGGGCGACAGCCGCTGTTATCGCCTCCGCGACAACGAGCTGACGCAGCTCACCACCGATCACACGATGGGCGCCGCGGGGATCACCGGGCCGATGGCGAACCACCTGAGCCGGGCGATCGGGATCTCCCCTGCAGTCAAGGTCGATCTGATCATCGCGCGCCCCCACCCGGGCGACGTCTACCTCCTCTGCTCCGACGGCCTCTCGAAGATGACGAGCCACGAGGCGATCCGCGACATCCTGCTCGCCGAGCCCGATCCCGAGAAGGCGTCCCAGGCGCTCATCGAGAAGGCGAACGCGGGCGGCGGGCGCGACAACATCACCGTCATCCTCGTCCGCGTGAGCGATCCCAAGGACCTCGCGCGGCTCGCCTCACGCGCCGGCGCCACCGCCAGCGCCAGCGCCGGCTGACCGCTCGCCGGCCCCTTCCCGCCTCTCCCTTCCCCCCTCTCCTCCCTCATCCGGCGCGATCGACCGCGCACGGCGCTGGCCAGCGGTCCGCGCGGCGCGGTGGAGCACGCCCGCTGCGCGGAAGCCATTACAAACAGCGTATCTGGATTGCCACGAATTCCGCCCGACTCTCATGATCGGCGCGGTTGGCTGCATACGGAGGGGTGGTCACGCTCGTCACGGATCCGGACACCGCTCAACGCGCCATCACGATTTCGCGGCCATTACCATTCACCGGCTTCGATTATCACGTCATTCGACGCCTTCCTCGTTCGCACAAAGAAGCGACGTGGGCTCTTGACGTGCTTTGCCTCGAGGCCACTCCATGGCCGCCACGAATGGCTCGCCCCGCGGAGCCGCTGTTCGGGGATATGGCACGCTCCTTTCTCTGCATGATCGTCTTTGCCTCGTTGCTGTTCAGCGCCGCCGTTCGCGCGGACGAGCCGACGCGCCGCGCGCTGCGTCTGCGCTACAGCGAGGACGCGCAAGTGGCCTCGTGCCCTGGAGAGCGCGCGCTGCGCGAGCGGATCCGCCTGCGCATGGGGTACGATCCTTTCCGGGAGGACGCGATCGAAGAGGTGGCCGTCACGATCAGGCCACACGGCGCGCACGTCGTCGCGACGACCACCTACCGGAACGCGGACGGGCGGGTCTCCGCCCGAGGCTTCGACATCTCCCACGGAGACGCTGCCTGCGAGCAGCTCACGAGCACCGTCGCGCTCGCGATCTCCTTCGCGCTGACGCCGTTCGCGAGCGACGAGCGACCGCACGTCGAGGCGCCGCGTGGCCCCGAGATCGCGCCGGCGCGCCCGGACCCTGGGAGCCAGCCTGCCGAGCCATGGCGCTCGATGCTGGTCGGCGCTGGCGCGATGACGCGGGTCGGTGTGCCCGAGGGGCTCCTCGGCGGCGTGTCCTGGCTCGTCAGGGTCCGCTGGTCACAGAGCCTCTCCCTGTCGCTGGAGAGCCGGTACGCATTCGTCCTCTCGAAGAGAGGCACGCGCGGCGACGGCGAGGTGTCGAGCCCGGACACGCCGAGCTCCGGTGGGCGATCGAGCGAGAGCTCACCGTACATGCGTTCGAACACGAGCGTCGCGCTCGCCCCGTGCGTTCACACGGGCGACCTGCTCGTCACTTGCGGCCTCGTCGAGATGGGCGTGGAGCGAATGGGCGATCGGTCCGGCGCCGCCGCCGACGTGTCCCTGCTGTCCATGTCGCTCGGGCTCCGCGGTGGGATCGAGCTCGCGCTCAACGGCACGCTCTCGTTCTATTCCCACGCCGACGTCCTCGTCGCCTTCGGGCTCGACGACAACCGCCCCGCCGGCGCCCTGAGCCATCCCCGCCCGAGCGCAGCCATCGGCGCCGGGATACTCGCGGCGTTCTGAGCGCACGGAGGATCGCGCCGTCAGGATGGTGCGGACGGCGGAGCGGCACGGAGGCTGGCTGGAATTTTCGAGCGCCGGCCCTTCCTCGCCCCGCGCGGGGAGGTGCGACGCTGCGGAGCAGCACGGCGAGGGTGCGCGCTTCGCGCCTCGGTCCAGCCTCGGTCCAGCCTCGGTCCAGACCGCCCGCCGGCGCCCCGCGCGGCGCAGAACGCCTTCTCACTGGCACGAAGCCGCGAGATTCGCGTAGCCTATCCGGACGGTGCTCCTGGAGTCCACCGACCCGACCGACCGCTTCATGATCGAAGCCCGCAGCCGAAGCGGCGGCATGGGCGATATTTTCAAGGGCACGGATCAGACCTCCGGCGCGCCGGTCGCGCTCAAGATCCTGCGCGCCGCCGCCTCGCCCCAGGAGCGCGCCCGCTTCGCGCGCGAGATCTCGATCCTCGCCGATCTGCGGCACCCGAACATCGTCCAGTACATCGCTCACGGCACCTGGCTCGACGGGCGCCCCTTCTTCGCGATGGAGTGGCTGGACGGCGAGGATCTCGGGCAGCGCCAACGGCGCGCGCCGCTCGGCATGCGCGACTCGGTGGAGGTCGTCCGGCGCAGCGCCGCCGCCATGGCCGCCATCCACGCCCGCGGCGTCGTCCACCGTGACCTCAAGCTCTCCAACATCTTCCTCGTCCGCGGCAAGGGCACCGCGATCAAGCTGATCGACTTCGGCGTCGTGAAGCTGGCGGTCCCGGACGACTGCCCCACCGAGCGCGGCACGATCATCGGCACGCCGCACTTCATGGCGCCCGAGCAGGCGCGCGGCGAGACGGTGGACGCGCGGGCCGACGTGTACTCGCTGGGCGCCGTCCTGTTCCGCCTGGTCACGGGCAGGAACGTGTTCGAGACCGAGCACGCGATCGCCCTGCTCGGCCGCCTCGCGCTCGAGGATCCCCCGCGCGCGCAGCAGCTCCGCTTCGACGTGCCCGACGCCCTCGACGAGGTGATCACGCGCGCCATCGCCCGCGATCGCGAGCAGCGGTACGAGAACGGCGGCGAGCTGGCGCGCGCGCTCGCGCGGGTCGGGGAGCTCAACAACGATCCCCCCGCGACCGAGAGGTCCGCGTCGATCATCCGGCGCGCGGCCGCGCCGGAGATCGCGCAAGGCCCCGCCGAGCCGGGCGACGAGCGGCCGCAGGTGCGGCTCGCCGCGACCGAGCGGCGCGTGGTCGCCTGCGCGCTCTTCGAGCTGGGAGCCGGCCCGCTCCGCCCCGAGGTGGAGGCCGCGCTCCGCGAGGTCCTCGGCGACGACGCGCGGCTCGAGGCGCTCCTCGGCGGCAAGCTGGTCGCGGTGCTCGGCGTGGAGCGCTCGCGGGGCGACGAGGCGATGCGCGCCGCGCGGGCGGCGCTGACGGTCGCCCGATCGACGCCGGGCGCGCGGGTCTCGGTCGCGGTCGGGCACGCCGTCCGCGGCCGAGCGAACCTGACAGGCGAGGCGCTCGATCGCGCGGCGGAGCAGCTGGAGCACGCCGTGCCCGGCGCGGTCCGGATCGACGCGTGCGCGATCGCGGCGCTGGAGGGGCGGTTCGTGGTCCAGGAGGACGCGCGCGGCGGCGTGCTCGTCCACGAGGACGCGACCGGCTTCGACGCGCGCGGGCTCGTCGGACACCCCACGCCGACCCTCGGGCGCGAGCACGAGCTGGCGAGGCTCCAGGGCATCTTCAGCCAGATCGCCGAGGACGGCGCGCCGCGCGCGGCGCTCGTGACCGGCCTCGCCGGCATCGGCAAGAGCCGCGTCCGCGCCGAGCTGATCCAGCTCCTCGAGACGGCGCCGCACGCGCCCGTCATCCTGCTCTGCCGCGGCGATCCGACGAGCCAGGGCTCGGGGCCCGCGGCGCTCGGGCGCGCGCTGCGCGCGCTCATGGGCATCCGCGACTGCGAGCGCCTCGAGGATCAGGTGCAGAAGGTGAACGCCCACGTGGCGATGCGCCTGGCCCGGCCGCTCCGCTTCCTCGCCGGCTTCATCGGGGAGCTCGCCGGCGTGCCCTTCCCCGACGAGGGCAACGAGCCGCTGCGCGCAGCCCGCGAGAGCCCGCAGCTCATGGAATCGCGCACGCGGATGGCGGTGGAGGCGTTCTTCCGCTCGAAGTCCGAGACCACGCCGCAGATCCTGGTCATCGAGGACATGCAGTGGGCCGACCGCACCACGGTCGAGCTCGTCGACTGGCTGCTCGGCTGCGCCGATCTCCGCTTCGGGGTCTTCGGCTTCGCCCGGCCCGAGCTCTCCGCCCAGTTCCCGTCGCTGTGGGAGCACCGCGACGTCACCCGCCTCTCGCTCTCCCCGCTGTCCCCGCAGGCGGCGGATCGTCTCGTGGCGGCCGCCCTCCCGCAGGCCGACGCGGCCACGCGCGGCGCCATCGTGCAGCGCGCCGGCGGCTACGCGTTCTTCCTGGAGGAGCTCATCCGGTACGCGGCGGAGGGGCGCGACGGCGTGCCGCTCACCGTGCAAGCGCTCGTGCAGTTCCGCGTCGACCGCATGTCGAGCGGGGTGCGCGAGGTGCTGCGCGCCGCGTCCGTCTTCGGCCAGATCTTCTGGACCGCAGGCGTCGCGGCGCTGCTCGAGCGCGCCGTGGGCGCGGAGCTCGCCGAGCTGGAGGCCGGCGAGCTCATCGCGCGCCAGCTGGAGCCGCGGGTCCCAGGGCAGGTGCAGTGGACGTTCCGGCAGGCGCTCGTGCGCGACGCGGCGTACGCCTCGATCGTCGAGGAGGACCGCGCCGCGCTCCACCTCGCCGCGGCCGCGTGGCTCGAGTCCGCGGGCGTCGACCCGGGGCTCATCGCGCGCCACGCCGAGGCGGGCGGCGACAAGGCGCGGGCCGCGCTGCTCTACGCCCGCGCGACGCGGGACAGGGCGGCGAGCAGCGCGGAGCTCGACGAGGCGCTCGAGCTCACGACGCGCGGGCTCGACTGCGGGGCCGAGGGGACGACGCGCGCGGCGCTCCTCGTCCGCCGGGGGGAGATCTGCGAGCTCCTGGGCCGCCTCGGCGAGGCGCTCGACGCGGCGGAGCAGGCGTCGCGCCTCGCGCTGCCCGGCTCGGATCTGTGGGGCGAGGCGCAGGTCGTCACGGCGACGTGCATGATCGAGGCGGGCCAGAGCGCCGAGGGCGACGCGCGCGCCGCGTCCGCGCTCTCTCCGCACTTCGCGGCGGCGCTCGCGCCGTCGATCCGCGCGAGGCTCCACGCGTCGCGCGCCCGCGCCCTCGTGGACCTGAGCCGGCCCGCCGAGGCGCTCCGCGCGGCGCAGACGGCGATGGAGGTCGCGCGCGCGAGCGGCTCGACCGACGCGCTCCTCCACACCCGGGAGGCCCACCTCGCCGCGCTGATGCACGCCGGCGACCTGTCCACCGCCGCCGCTCTGGGCGCGTCGCTCGCCGCGGACGCCGACGGCGAGGGCGACGCCGTCGTCGCGGCCAAGGCCCGCCTGAACACCGGCTCGGCGCTGAACCAGCTCGGCCTGTTCGAGGAGGCGCAGGCGCTGCTCGAGCGCGCGCTGCTCGACGCGCGGAGCCGGAAGCTCCGGGCGATCGAGGGGTTCGCGCTCCACAACCTCGGCATGTCGTACGCGCGGCTCGGCGACATCGAGGAGGGCATCGCGTGCGAGCGCCAGGCGAGCGACATCGCCGATGCGTGCCAGATCTCGCGCCTCAGGATCGCCGGCCGGCTGTACGAGGCGCTCTTCCTCGTGTGGCGCGGCGCGCCCGGCGACCACGCGACCGCCTACGCCGTCGCGCGCTGGCTCTCCGAGGAAGCGGCGCGCCGCTCGGCCGCGCTGCAGGCGATGGCGAGCTTCGCGCTGGCCCGCGTCCAGCTGGCGCGCCGCGAGCCGAGGGCGGCGGTCGACGCGGCGCGCGAGGCCTCGCGCCACCTCGCGGCTGGGCCCATCGAGGAGTGGAGCGACGCGATTCGCCTCACGCTCGTGGAGGCCCTCCTCGCGATCGGGGACGAGCGGGAGGCGAACGCCGCGCTCGACGCCGCGTTCTCCGCCCTGGCCGCGCGCGTCGAAGCCCTCCGGGATCCCCGACAGCGCGACGCGTTCTTGCGCGGGAACGACGACGTCGGGCGGCTCATCGCCCTCGCCCGCGAGCGCCTCGGCCGGTCGCTGTCCGCGTCCTCGACGCCGCGGCCGCCGCAGGCGGGGGACCTGTCCGCCCAGCGAGCCGCCGCGGCGCCATCGCGGAGCAAGGTCACGAAGGCCGCCGCCTTGGGATGGAAGGAGCGGCCCGAAGCGCCGAGCAACGACCCTGCAGCGCACCGCGGCGCGAGCCCTGCGCAGAGCAAGGACGTACACGCCGAGGGCGCGGCGGCAGCAGCGCACGAGAAGGGCGCGCCACGTTCTTGACGTTGGGTGGCCAGGTAGCTAAGGCCATCCGCGATGCAAAACAACGCTCCTGAGCGGCCCGTCGCCCGCTGCTCCACGTCCTTCACCCCCGCGCGTCCGGCCGGCGCGAGCCAGGGTGCTGCGCTGGCAGCCCGCCCGACCCCGGGCCGGCGGCTCACGGCGCGCGTCCTGCCGCTGCTCGCCGCTGCGGCGCTCGGCGGCGCGGCGCTGCTGTCGGCCGCGCCCGCATCGGCGCAGTCGAAGATCGCCGTCGTCGACGTGCGCCGCGCCATGCTGGAGACCGAGGAGGGGCTCCGCGTCCAGGCGACGCTCAAGAAGCTGTTCGACAGCCGTCAGGTCGAGCTCGACACGAAGCGGCGCGCGCTCGACGACGAGCGCGACAAGCTCGACAAGGAGGCGCAGGCGGGCAAGACGCCGAAGGACGCGCTCCAGCGCAGGTTCGAGACCTGGCAGCGCCAGGCCGCCGAGTTCCAGGCGACGACGGTCGACTATCAGCGCGAGATGCAGCGCAAAGAGGGCGAGCTCACCACGCCGATCCTGCAGAAGGTGCTCGGCCTCCTCCGGCGCCTCGCGGCGCAGGAGGGTTACGACCTCATCCTCGATAAGTCGGCCGTGCCCTATTACCGCGCCGATCTCGAGCTCACCGATCGCGCCATCCAGATGTACAACAGCGGGCAGACCGGCGAGGCGCCGCCCGCGAAGGCCGCGCCGCCGGCTAAGGGCGCGCCGCCCGCCGCCCCGGCGAAGCCGGCCGCGCCGGCCAAGAAGTAGCGGCGCCACGTCGCGATCGCCCTGGAGCGGCCCGCGCGCGGCGCCGCTCCGCCCCTCCGCATCTCCCGCCCGCCTCCGCGGGTGCTCCCCCTCGATACGATCGCGCAGGATCGCGAACGCGCGCTGCAGCGTCTTCCTGCCAGCGTGCGACGGCTCCTCCGTCTCCGGGGAGCGCCCCTGCGTTGCCATCCCGCAGCGGAGACGTAGAGTAAGCCGCTCGGCAGGCGCTCGTGGCTCGCCGCGCGGATCGAGCTCAACTGTGCGGGGGCACGAAGCGCGAGCGCCGCGCGGCGGGACACCCTCGCACGGAGGTGGTTCGGTGGGCTCTTTTCTCGTCGGCCGGGGAGCGCGCCTCACGGCCTGCATCGGGCTCGGCGCCGCGGGCGCCCTCGCTGCGCCCGCGGCTTGCCTGTACCCCGAGTACACCTTCGATGAGCCCGAGCCTGCCGGAGGCGCCAGCAGCGGCTCCGGGGCGAGGGTCGAGGACTGCGCGAACGGCGACGACGACGATGGCCGGATCGACTGCGCAGATCCAGCGTGCGGCGACTTCGCGTGCACGGCGGCCGTGCCGGAGGGCTGGAGCGGCTACTTCGCGCTGTTCAACGGGGAGCCCGCGATGGACCCGGGCTGCCCACCCGAGTTCGCCGCGGGGCAGCCGTTCGCCGGCAACCGCGGCCTGTCCGCGCCACCGGCGAGCTGCGCGTGCTCGTGCGGTCCAGCGGAGGGGCAGGCGTGTGATCCGGTCGACGAGCTCACGATCACCGTCGCGGACGCGCCGTGCGGGTCGGAGCCACACTGCCTCTTCCCGCTCACGACGCCCGGCTGGCAGGCCGAGGTGTGCAAGGGCCCCGATGGAGTCTTCGGCGACAGGCTGACCTGCGGGCCGAGCAGCAACGCGGAGTGCTCGACGACGACCGGCGCTCCGTGCGCCGTGTCGGTCAGCGTGAGCCCGCTCGGTGCTTCCGGCGGCGAGTGCGCGCCGAACGCCGTGCAGGTTCAGAAGCAGGACCCCAGGTGGACACGGCTCGGCCGCGCGTGCGCGGCGGCCGAGCCGCTCGGCCGGGGCTGCAACCTCGGACAGGTCTGCGCGCCGAGGCCGGCGGCGCCGTTCGAGCGCGGCCTCTGCATCGCGAAGGACGGCGACGCCAACTGCCCGCCGGGCCCCTACACGGAGCGGCACGTCTTCTTCACCGACGTCGAGGACACCCGCAGCTGCGACGACGACTGCGCGTGCGGCGCGCCGTCGGGCGGGGCGTGCCCGACGACCGTCTCGCTCTACTCCGACGTGCAGCTGCACACCTGCTCGACGCAGGTGACCGAGCTTCTCGCGGGCAGCTGCGTGGACCTCGAGGCCCATCCCTCCGTCGTGGGCCGCAAGGTGACATCGCTCGGCGCGCCCGCCGGCGGCGCGTGCACGCCGAGCGGCGGCACGCCCAGCGGGGAGGCCCGCGGCGCGAACCCGCGGACGTTCTGCTGCGGCACCTGACGCGCCCACGACCCCCGAGGGCGCCCGGCCTCAGAAGCTGCCGGCGACGCTGAGGCCCGCGAGGTCGGCGCCGGGCGCTCGCGGCAGGACCTCCGCGCGCCGGACGCCCGCGCCGGCGCGCCGCCCGGCAGCAGCAGCGGCCGCGCGGGCGCCGGTGTCCGGCTCGGCCGCGGCTGCGCTGCCGCTCAGCACGAGCAGGGTGATCCCCGCGGCGACGCCGGCGACACCGAGCCCGATCGCCGCCTCGGCGACGCCCGTGTAGAGCCGGCCGCGCTCGGCGACGGGCCTGGCGGAAGGAGGGCAGCTCCTGTCGCCGCCGCAGCGCGCGTCGAGATCGCTCAGCGTGCCCGCGCGGAGGCCGAGGAAGACCCCACCCACGGCGCCGCTCGCGATCCCGGCGCCGAGCACCACGAGGCCCGGCACCTTCGATGGACGCGGCGCCGGCGCGCCCGTCGGCGGCGCCTCCGCTTTCGCGCCTCCCGGCAGCGGGCTCGCGGGCTGCGGCGCCGCGGGCGGATCGGCGATCGTGATCTCCACGGTCTTCGCGTCCCGCTCTTCCAGCGTCACGATCTCCCGCGCCACCTCGCGATCGCCGATCCGGGCCGAGATCACGTGCGGCCCGGGATCGACCGGGATGTCGGCGCTCATCTCCGAGGCGCCGAGCGCGGCGCCGTCGAGCAGGATCGTGGCGGTGAGCGCCCCCTCGCCGCGGCGGATCGCGAGCTTCGGGATCCGCGCCTCGAGGTCGTCGATCCGCGCGCCGACGTGCGCGCTGACGTCGTTCGCCCGGGGGTCCCCGTCGGCCGCAGCCGCGGCGATGCGGTAGTTGCCGAGCGCCGAGACGAGCTTGCCGAGCCGCGCCTCGCACTCCGCGATGTTGAACAGCACCTGCGGCGTCCGCCGGACGCTCGCGACCGCCTGGAACTTCGCGAGCGCCGCGGCGCAGTTGTTCGCCGCGCTCAGCGCGACGCCCTCCTGGAAGAGCGCCCGCGCCTCCGCGAGCTCGTCCTTGGACTGGGCCCTCGCCGAGGGAGGCGCGATCAGCGCGACGCCGAGCGCCGCGGCCGAGGCGACCCGCTGCCAGCTGCTCCTCCGAAGTCCCCGTCGCTCCATGGATCCCCCTGGCGGGCGCGGCGCCCCGCTTCGCCCTCGGCCCGGCGCGCCGACGTCCGCGCGCCGACGAGCTGCTTACCCTACGCGCCTGCGGGGCCGCGTCCAGCGGCCCGGGGCGCTGGACGCGCGCGCCGCGATGGGCCGCCAGGCCTGGATCGCCTCCTCCTGCACCACCACGAAGTCGTGCGGATCGAAGCGCACGAGCTGCCCGGTGCGGATGATCAGCTCGCGCTGGAGCTGCCGGCGCTCGCCGGGGGTGACCCGCCCCGTGTCGAGCTCGTCGAGCACGACCTCGGGCGTGTAGGGGCGCCCGCGGCGGTAGCGCGCGCTCATGTCCCAGCCCTGGCAGCGCTCGCGCCAGAAAGCCCGCCAGCGCGCGGCGTCCACCGTGGGCTGCTCCGCCATCTCAGGCGCCGGCGCCTCGGGCAGATCGTTGGGATCGCTGACCAGCTGCGCGAGCTTGAGCTCGCGAGGCTCACCCACGTCGGGCTCGGGCGGATCGGACACGAAGATCTCCTCGTCCTTCACCGCGACCTCCTCCCACATCCCCGCGCCGGTGATCCGCTCCAGCGCATAGGCCGCGGCGAGCTTGACGTCCTCGTCCACGTCGCGCTCGAGCAGATCGATGAGCAGCGGCACGGCGGCGGCCGCGCCGGCCCAGCCCACGGCGAAGATCAGGCCGCGGCGCGGCGCCTCGACGGCGCGCGAGGCGAGGAGCCGCGCGTCCGCCTCGTCGCCCGCGAGCGCCAGCAGGAGCGCCGCGGCGTCCGCGCCCTCCGCCTCGTCGAGCGCGGCGCGCAGCGCGAGCGGGGCGTGCGGGTGGTCCGAGAGCGCCATGGCCGTCCAGGCGGCCTCCCGGAGCGCCGGATCCGGCGCCGCGAGGGCGCGCTGGATCAGCTCGGGCAAGCGGGGGCCCGGCGTGCAGCCGAGGTGGTGGAGGGCGCACGCCGCGACGGGGACCGCGTCGTCCGACGCCGCCGCGACGAGCTCGTCCTCGGTCGCGAGGCCGCGGTAGGCGAGGACGTCGATCGCCATCGCGCGGACCAGCGGCTCGGGCTCGCGGAGCAGGCTGCGGAGCGCGAGCGGCAGGAGCTCGTGCGGGACGAGCTTCAGGGCAGCGCCCAGCGCGTCGATGAACGCCCTGTCCTTGCCGCTCCGGAGCAGCGCGAGCTCCGCCGCGGCGAGCGCGTCGCGGCCCGCGAAGCAGCCGAGCACCATCGCGCTCGCGAAGCCGACGCTCGCGTCCTTCACGGGGGCGTCGGCGACGAGCCGCGGCACGTGCTCGATCGCCGGCGCCCCGATCGCCGCGATCACGTCGATGGCCGCGAGCATGCGCCGCTCGAGAACCAGCGCCCCGCGGAACGGATCGCCGAGCAGGGGCGCCCGCTGCATGCCGACCATCGCGACCTCCTCGAAGCACTCGCGGGCGCGGGCGCGGAGGAACGCGAGATCGTCGATCGCGGCGCCGATCTCCTGCGCGAAGCCCGGCGGCGCAGGGTGCGCCGCGCCCTCGTCCGGGCGCGCCGCGGGCGGCCGCACCTCGGCGGCGGCGGGGAGCGCGCCGGGCGCGGGCGCCTGCTGCTTCAGCGCCTCGACGGCGGCCTTGAGCTCCTCGAACGTCCGCGGCGGCGGGATCGGCGGCGGCGGCTTCGCGACGAGCTCGGCCGGGGGCGGCTCCGGGACCTTGATCTGCGGCACGATCGACGCCCGTTGGACGGCGTGCAGCCGAGGCCGGTCGCGGCTCGCCAGGATCGGCGGCAGGTCGATCGGCGGCGCGGGCGGCACGAGGGCGAGCCGCGCCGCGGCTTGCTCGAGCCAGCCGCGCGCGGTCCGGAGCGACTCATCGACCGCCGCGAGGCCCGCGTCGAGCCCCACGGCTCCCCCGATCTGGGCGGCGACGCCGTCGACTTCCGCCAGGGCGACGCGCGCGGCGCCGGTGCGCTCTGCGCGGCCGTCGAAGGCGTCGTAGATCGCGCCGAGGGCCCGCTCCAGGGCGCGCGCCGGCCCGGTCAGGTCGGTCACGGGCTCGACGTCGTGCTCGAGCGAGAGCGCTGCGCGGCGGAGCGCGGCGTGCGCGTTCTCGAGCGTGTCGTGGGCGAGCAGGTCCGCGCCGGCGGGCGCGGAGGGCTGCCCCTCCTGACCGCCGGGCGCGACGAAGGGCAGGTACGAGAAGGACACGCGCCATGAATACACCTGCGCGAAGGAGGCCCCAAGGCGCGTGCTGAGGTAGCCTGGCCGGGCGATGAAAGCTCCTCCGCAGGGCGTCGACGACGTCGAGGCTTACGCGACGCTGGCCGCCCAGCTCGCCGACCCGAGCGCCGACCGCGCGGCGCTCCTCGCGGAGCACGGGCTCGACGAGGCCGGATGGGAGGCGCTCGACGACGCCTGGCAGGCGCGGCTCTCCGAGGCGGACGACGAGGACGGGGAGGACGTGGGCGTGCCGCCGCTCGTCGTTGCCTTCGCCGAGGCGTTCGCGAGGGCCCAGCGCGCGCGCGCGAAGAGCGAGCTGTCGTTCGAGCGCTTCCTCGAGGCCGCGCGCGAGTTGAAGCGGGGCACCGACATGGCGACGGTGCTGAGCCGCCTCGATCTGACGCTCGAGGACTACCTGGGCGCGCAGCAGCGATGGACCGCGGCGATGCTCGAGGACGAGGCGCTCATGGCGCAGTTTCAGCGGGCGATGAGGTAACGAGGACGGCCGCGCGGCGACGTCGGCCGGGCTGCCCAGCGCGCGGCCCGGCGGCGACGAGGGGGTATGTTCGTGGACATGGTGGAGGGCGAGGAGGAGATCCGATCGATGCCGCTCGAGGAGCTCGCCGCCGTGGCCGGGGCCCTCGAGGCGGGCCTGCCGCGGGACGAGGTGCTGGCCGACGCGGGGCTCTCGGCCGCGGCGTGGGAGGCGGAGCGGGAGCGGTGGATGTCGAGGCTCGCCGCGCAAGCCGCGCAGGGGCAGCTGGGAACGAGCCGGCGATACCTGGAGCTCGTCGCCGCGCAGAAGCGCCGCGCCGAGGAGAAGGCGCGGCGCGCGCGCAGGAAGCTGGAAGGGCCGATGCCGGTGGCGCCTGCGGCGCGCATCGCCCCGCTGCAGGGGGCGCCTCGGGAAGGGGCGACGCCGCTGCCTGCCGCGGGCGTGAGCGACGAGGGGGCTGCGCGCTCTCCCTGGGCGAGGCCGAGCGCCGTCGCACCGCCGCCGCCCGGGATGGTGCAGCCGTCGCCGCTGCCGGCCGTGCCGCAGCCGCTGCCGGCCGTGCCGCAGCCGCCCGTACCGGCGCCCTCGGCGATCCTGACGCTGCCATCGAAGCCGCCGCGAAGCCGCATGACGCTCCTCGGCACGACGGGCGTCCCGACCCGGGATGCGCTGCCATTCCGTCAAGACGTGTCGAGCGCGCCCGCAGTCGAGGGTACGGCGACGTCAGCGGAAGAGAGCCTGGAGATGGACATGACGAGCATCGGCAGGGTCATCGCGCCGGCCGACAAAGGCCTGCCGTTCTCGCGCACGGCCGCTGTCCCTCCGATCGATTCGGCCCTGCCCTTCTCCCACACGGCACCTGTCCCTCCGATCGATTCGGCCCTGCCCTTCTCGCGACCGGCCTCCTCCTCGCAACCGGCCGACAACGCCCTGCCCTTCTCGCGACCGGCCTCCTCCTCGCAACCGGCCGACAACGCCCTGCCCTTCTCGCGACCGGCCTCCTCCTCGCCGCCGCCCAACAACGCCCTGCCCTTCTCGCGACCGGCCTCCTCCTCGCCGCCGCCCAACAACGCCCTGCCCTTCTCGCGACCGGCCTCCTCGCCGCCGGCCGACAATGCCCTGCCCTTCGCTCGTCCAGCCCCGTCTCCCGCGCCATCGGAGCCCGTCAGGGGAGAGATCGCCCCGCAGCCACCTCAGATCCAGACAGGGCGCTGGGCACTGCCCTTCCTTCAACCGAGCTCCGTCCTGGATCCGCCCGCGAGCCCGTCGCCCTCGGAGCCAGCCACGCAAGCGCACGCCGGCGCGGAAGACGAGGAGACGATGCGCCGCGTGGAGCGGATCTCCCTCGCGCGGTACGCGCGCCTCTGCGCGGACGTGCGCGACCATCCGAATCACATCCCGCAGATCCAGAGCCACTACGGGTTGACCCCGCAGAGCTGGATCGCCCTCCACAGGTTGTGGAACGAGCGCTTCCAGTCCGATCCGGCGCTCAAGGCGCAGTGGCAGGCGCTCGTCGCGCAGAGCGCGCAGAGCTGACGGCACATGCGCGCGGACTGGCTTTCGGGCACATGCTGGATAAACGACTTGCCGTGAGATGGGTAATGCCTCGGCAGACGCGAGCCGTGCGCGCCGTCAATTCAGCCGCAAGAGCCTCCCCACGATCCGGAACAGTCCCCGCGACGCGGCGCTGATCCGGCTGCCCACGACCTCGATGTCGCCGTCCTGACGGATGCGGACCGCGCCGCGGCCGGAGCGGAGCAGCAGCTCCTGCTCCGCCTCGATGGCGACGGTGGTCGCCTTGAGGTGGAGCGTGTGCGGCCGCTGCGTCGTCAGGGCCGCGACGATCAGCGGGGGCTCGCCCTCGCAGAGCTCGACGAGCACGGCGTCGCCGCGGGCGCGGGCGTCGGCGATCACCTCGGGGTCGACGTCGGGCGCGATCTGGGCGTCGACGGGCCCCTCCGCGCCGCGGACGTGGATCGACGCCTTCCGCCCCGCGATCGAGGCGACGCGCGCGGTCCGCATCGCGGCGCCGAGCGGCTGCGCCTTCCGCGCCGGCAGCGGCGCCGCGGCCGGCTCGGCGAGCACGTCGTCCAGGGTCACGCGCGGCGACTCGGACGCCTCCTCGGCCGGGGACCCGGCGTCCGCCTCCTCCAGCGAGAGCGGCGCGCCGGCCTCCCGCGAGCCACCGTCGAACTGGGCCGCCATCAGACCTCCGAGACCTTCTTCGGCAGCTGGATCTTCGGCGCCAGGATCGTCACGAGCGGAGACGTGATGGTGACGCCGCCGCCGTCGATCACCACCTCGCTGGCGCCGCACTTGAAGACGATGGCGCCCTTCGCCTCCACCTTGTGGAACGCCCCGATGAACGTCGCAGGGCCCACGGCCTGCACCACGTGAGACCCCTTGAGCTTGTCGACGACCGCGCCGCCCACCATCGCCGTGCGCGAGCCGGCGATCGTCTCGCTCTCGCCCGCGTTGCTGAGGACGATCAGCCCCGTCGCCTTCTCGTTCTTCGAGCCGGTGACGCTCTCCGCGTAGCTGCCGAACGCGACCTGCACCGTCGCGGCGCCGACGTCGATCGTCTTCTTGCCCGTCACGTTGTTGTCGATGTCCTGGATCGCGCCCAGGATCTTCATCGAGCCCACGTCCTCCTTGTGGGTGCCCGTGACCTTGGCGGTCGAGTGCCCCGACCCCTTCTCGCGATCGGTCGCGTCGACGCCATCGACGGCGCCGTCCGGCCCGCCGGCGTTCTCCATCGACGAGCCGCCGCCGCCGCCCCCGTCCATGCCGAGGGCCGAGGCGAGCGCCTCCGGCTTCACGAAGACCTTCCCGGCGAGGCTGCTGTGCGCCACGTTCGACGCGATCGCGGCGAGCATGTTGGGCGGGCCGGAGCCGCCCGGCGCGCCGCCGGCGGCGCCGCCCCCGCCTCCGCCCCCGCCGCCGCCCATCGAGGCCGCGAGCTGGCCCGCGCCGGGGATGCCCGACGCGCCCGCGATCATCGCGGGCATGCCGCTCATGTCCCCGCCGGCGACGGCCTGCATCGCGCCCGAGACCCCCGCGACCTTCTGGGTCAGCCCGTTGATGGGCGCCATCACCTGGTTGATGGCGCCGTCGACCTGCCCCTGGATCGCCGAGATCGCGTTGTTGGCCATCACGCTCGCGAACTGCACCGCCGCCTGCGCCGCGAGCGCGAGCATCGCCTCGAGCGGGTTGCCGTCCATCTCGAACTGGTTCCCGCCGACGGTCGTCGTCGCGTTGCCCTTCGCCGTCAGCGCCGACACCGCGTTCACCTCGACGCTGCGGTTGCCTCCCACGGTGATCGTCTGATCCGCGCCCACCGTGCTCGACGAGCCCTTCGTGACCTTCGTCGTCTGGTTGCCGCCGACCTCGAGCGACGCGTTGTTCCCGACCACCGTGGTCTCGTTGTTGCCGATGTTCCGCTTGGCGTTGTTCGCCGCGACCGTCTTCATGTCGCGCTGGGCGTGGACCATGATCTCCTCGGAGCCCGCCTTGTCCTCGAAGCGGATCTCGTTGGCCCCGCCCCCGCCCGGCGTGCTCGAGGTCTGGATCGCCGTGCGGGTCTTGCCCTCCGGCAGCGCGTACGGCGGCATGGTGACGCCGTTGTAGAGGCGGCCCGTCACGATCGGACGATCCGGGTTCCCTTCGAGGAACTCGACGATCACCTCCCAGCCGATGCGCGGGAGCATCATCGAGCCGGACGTCTGGAGCTGCGCGACCCGCATCCAGCACGACGCCTTGTCGTCGGTCACGTCGCTGCGATCCCAGTGGAATTTTACCTTGCAGCGAGCGAACTCATCGGTGTGGATCGCCTCGGGCTGGGAGCCGGCAGGCGCCACCACCGTCGCGGTCTGCGGCCCTTCGATGAGCGGGATCGGGGTGATGCGCCGCGGCCTGTACTTCACGTCAGCCGGCACGAGGCGCGCCCGCACCCTGGAACGCGGCGCGGCGCGCTCGCCGCCCTGCGCGCCCTCGTCCCCGTGGACGTAGGTGTGCGTCACCGCGAAGAGGAAGTACTCGCCGTCGAGCTCGCCGGAGTCCGTGATCTTGAGCTTCTGGCCGACCGCGAGGCGCGGGCAGACCGCGTCGATCTCGATCGTGCGCCGCTCGACCTGCTCCTCCTCCAGCCGGATCTGCGCGAGCCGCTCCCCCTCGCTCGGCTCGAAGTAGCCGCCCGGGTAGTCGTAGCGCTCCAGCGCGTCGTTCTCGCCCGACGCCGCGCTCACCGTGAGATCGAGCTTCGGCCGCTTGAAGTCGAAATCGCGGAGGACGAACTTGCCGGAGCGCACCCGCTCGAGCTCGCGGATCGCGTAGATCGCGTCGCGCTCGTCGGCCGCGATGAGCCCGGTGCGCCGGCGGAACGGCAGCGCAGGGTCGCCCGGGATCGGCCCGGCGGCGGTGCTGTCGTCGTCGAAGACGAGGAGCTCGCCCTCGGAGTCCACCTCGACGAAGCTGTAGATGCCCTCGTGCTCCATGAGCCGCGAGATGAACGCGAGCGCGCTCTCCTGGTACTGCACGCAATATTCACGCTTCGGACAGTCGCCGCTCAGCCGCCACGCGATCCGGGTGATCCCGTGATCTTCGAGGACCTGCGCCACGATCTCCTTGGCGCTCATCTCCTGGAAGATCCGCGAGTCGACGCTGCGCGCGAGGAGCGCGAGCGAGGAGACGACGCGCACGGCATAGCGGACGCCCAGCAGCCCCTCCACGCCGGCCTCGGTGGAGCCGATCGAGGTCGCGGCCTCGACCGTGCCCGCGATGACGCGCGGCGCCTCTCCGGGCGCGCCGAAGGCGAGCGCCGCGGGCTTGCCGATCATCGCGTCGAGCTCCTGGTACGCGTGGAGGTACACCTCGACGTCGAGGACGAGCGGCCTGCCCGCCTCGTGCATCGACTCGAAGCGGAGCACCCGGGCCGCGGGGACCTCCTCGATCGTGAAGTGCGCAATCGTCTCGCGTGCCACGTTCGCCTCCTCCTCAGTTGTCGAGCACCAGCGCGGCGGTGTCGGAGACGTCGCCGTCGAGCTTCGCGGACACGCCGATGATCGCGACGCTCGCGGGCGTCAGCGAGAGGATCGACGCGCCCATGACCAGCGTGAGCGCCCCGCTCGCCTCGAAGACGGCGTTGTTCGCCTTGACGATCTGCGCGCCCCCCGCGAGCTCGGTGTAGGTGCCGAGCGAGCTCTCCACGCGATCGCCGTTCGCCACGTTGACGATCGCACCGCCGACCTTCACGTTCATCGATCCGCCGACCTGGACGCCGCGGCCCGCCTTGACCGCGATGACCTTCGCGCCGGTGGCCGTCTCGCTCCGGTCGCCCTGGACCGTCACGGAGCGGTGCCCCAGCGCGAGCTCGACAAGCGCCGCGCCGACCTCGTGGTTGAAGGCGGCCAGGGTCTGATCCGTGACCGAGCCGACCACGAGGTCGATCTGGTTGCCGGACACCGTGAGCGCGCTGTCGCCGGTGACGTCGCGCTTGTGATCCCCGCCGATCTTCATGTCGCGGTTCCCGCCGATCGAGAGCGTGTGGTCGCCGCCCACGTCGTCCACGTGGAAGGTCTCGATCTTCATCGACTGGTTGCCGGCGACCAGGATCGTCTGGTTCGACCCGATGCTCGTCGTCATGCTGTTCGTGACGTTCGTCGTCTGGTCGGCGCCGATCTTCTTCGCGTGGTTGTTGCCGATCGACTCGGTCGCGTTGTTCTTCACCTCGGTGGACATGTCCTTCGAGGCGTTGATGAACATCTCCTCGCCGCCCTTCGCGTCCGACATCCGGAGCTCGTTCGTGCTGCCCCCGCCCGGCGTCGTCGCGGTCTGGAGGGAGCTCTTCCCGGCCTCCTTCGGGAGCGCGTAGGGCGGCGGCGTGAGCGCGTTGTACATGCGACCCAGCACGAAGGGCCGATCCGCGTCGCCCTCGACGTGGCGCACGGTGACCTCCCACCCGACGCGCGGGAGCAGCATGGATCCGCCCGTCGGCACCTGGCTCGTGCGGATCCAGCGGCTCGACGTGTCGTCCTTCTTGCCGGAGCGATCCCAGTGGAAGGAGACCTTCACCTGTCCGCCCGCGTCCGTGTGGATCTCCTGCCCCGAGGGCCCGGTGGTGATCGCGGTCTGCGCGCCCGGGATGACCTGCTCGCGGGCGCGCCGCGGGGGCCGGTAGCGGGTGGTCCCGGTCGGCACGCCCCAGAACTCGCAGCTCGACCGGAGGTCGCGCGCGCCGTCGTCCGCGCCGGCGGTGCCGGAGAGCTCGAAATTCCGCGGCCGGCTGCCGGCGATGCGCGCGCGGACCACGAGGTACTCCTGGTTGAGCGGGTCGTAGGGGTGGCCGTCCACCGAGAAGCGCCGGCCCGGGAGCAGCGCGAGCGAGCCGGTCTCGCCGTGCACGACGTCGCGCTCCGCCTGCACCGAGTCGAGCAGCACCTTGGCGAGCCGCTCCGCCACGCTCGCGTCGACGGTCCGCGCCGGGTGCTCGTAGATCTCGAGCACGTGCTGCCCGGGATCGCTGCCCTCGGCCGACGCCTCCGGCCGGACCGCGGGCGCCTCCGGGTCGTAGTCGCGGACGAACACCTTGTCGCTCCGCACGGAGACGTCGCGCGAGAGGCGGACGATGCGATCCGCGAAGCCCTCGACGCCGAAGTCCTGGAAGAACGGGAGCGAGGTCGCGCCCTCGATGTCCTCGAGGCCGGTCGGCGAGTCGCCGAAGACGACGATGTCCTCGTCGCCCTTCGTGTGGATCGCGAAGTAGATCCCCTCCTCGGCGAGGAGGCGGTGCACGAAGTCGAGGTCCCGCTCCCGGTACTGGACCGTGTAGACCCGCGTCGGGTGGGGCTCGGTGACGCGCCAGTCCTGCTGGCCCGCGGGCACGCCCGCGCCCTCGAGGACCTCCTTCACGATGTCGACAGCGCTCTTGTCCTGGAAGATCCGGCAGTCGGAGCGCTGCCCGAGGTTCCATAACGCAGGCGCGACCTCGATCCGCAGCGTGGGCACGTCGTCGGGATCGGGCACGAGCTCGGCGACGACGATGGTCCCGGCGAAGGTGCGCGTCTGCGTGTCGTCGCTGCGCGACAGCGTGAAGACCGCGCGCTTGCCGAGGACCTCCTTCGGCCTGGGCAGCGCCGCCTCGTCCTCGAGCAGCTCGCACTCGAGGCGGGTGAGCGCCGAGAGCTGCTCGGTGAGCTCGAAGCGCAGCACCCGGTAGATCTTGCCCTCCACGCTGACGGAGGGGATCGCGAGGACATGATGTTCAGCCACTCTTCACCTCACTAGCGCCCGTGGACCTCACGATCCGAGCTTCATCGACGCGCCCATCTTGACCACCAGCGCGCCCTTGACCGCGATCTTGGACCCCTTGATCACGACCGGCCCGCCGCCGAGCTTGAGCTCGCTGCCGCCGCCCTTGAAGGAGCCGACGGCGCCGAGGAGGGTGATGAGCGGCGCCTGCACCACGAGATCGCCGTCCAGCTTCTGATAATGGAGGCCGCCCACCATGTTGGTGACGCCCAGCGCCACGTGAGAGAGGGAGCCCTTCGTGAGGTGGAGCTCGGCGGCCAGCGAGGTCTGGTCCTTGTTGGCCGTGATCTGCTCTCCGTGGCTTCCGTTGATGATCTGCGCCTTCACGGCGCCCACCGTCTCCGTCATCCCCCCGAGGACGTTGTCGTTGATCGAGGCCAGGCTTCCGGAGAGCTGAAGCGCGCCGACCTTGCGGCTCATGTCCCCGGTGATGGACTGCTCGATGCCGTTCGAGATCGTGATCTGGTTTCCGCCCACCGTATAGGCGCGGTTGCCGGTGATCTTCTCGACGTGGTTGCTGATTGCGTTGGTCGTGTCGTTGCCGCCGATCAAAATGCTCTGATTGCCGGTGATCTTGTGCGAGAGCACCGCGCCCACGTCGAGCGATTGATTGCCGGCCACGGAGATCGAGTCGTCGACCTTGACCGAGCGGGAGCCGTTCACGCTGATGTGCTGCTCCTCGTTGACGGTGACCTCCTCGACCTTGTCGTTCTTGATGGTGACGTTGAGGTCCTTCTGGGCGTGGATGCCGAACCCCTGGCTCCCCGCGGTGTCGGACATGCCGATCTGGTTGTGGCCGCCCGCGCCCGGCGACGACATGCTCTTGAGCGTGCCGGACGCCTTGGCGGCGGGGAGCGCGTCGGGCGGCGTCTTCTCCGCGTTGTAGGTCCTCCCGAGGACGAGCGGCCGGTCCGGGTCGCCGTCGAGGAAGGCGACGGAGACCTCCCAGCCGACGCGAGGGAGGATCATCGAGCCGCCCATCGCGATCTGCGAGACGCGCAGCCAGCAGCTCGACGTGTGGTCCTGCTGGCCCTGCCGGTCCCAGAAGAAGCGGACCTTGATGCGGCCGTATTTGTCCACGTGGATCGCCTGCTCCTGCGTGCTCGACCCCGTGACGACCGCCGTCTGGATGCCGCGGATGCGCGGCCGCCGCGCGCGGCGCTCGGCCGCGAAGGGCGCGCCCTTGGGGACGCCGCGGAAATGGTTCTCGACGTCGTAGTTCGTCGCGCCGCCGGTGAGCGTCTGGTTGCCGCGCGAGACGAGGTGGGTGACCACGAACTCGCCGTTCAGGCACGGCTCCGCGGCGCCCTCCACGGCGAACGGCTCGCCGACCTTGAGCCGGGCCGCGCGGCTCTCGCCCTCGCACACGTCGGCGTCGGCGGAGAGCTCGCGCAGGCGGGCCTCGGCGCGGCGGGCGCCCACGCTCCCCTTCGTGAAGCCGGCGGGGTACTCGAAGTAGGGCAGCGCGATTGCCTCCTTGCGGGGCAGCGCGGACTCCGGCTTCACGTCGGGCTTCTCGAAATCGTAGTCCCGGAGCTGGACGCTGCTCGTGCGCAGCGCGCGCGTCCTCGTGAGCTTGGCGAGCGGCAGGCTCCCGGGCAGGCCGCCCTGGGCCATGCGGAAATTCACCGGCATCCCCTCCTCCACCTCGAAGGCGGCGGGGTCGTCGGTGATGATCATCGTGTGCCCGGCGGCCTCGTGCCGGAAGTAATAGAAGAGGCCGTTGTCCTCGAGGAGCCGCGAGACGAAGTTGAGGTGCGACTCGCGGTACTGGACGATGAACTCGCGCGGCTCGTATTCCTTCGCGATCCGCCACTCGACCTTGTCGCCGAAGCCAGCGTCCTCGAAGACCGACTGCGCGACCTGGACGATGGTCTTCTCCTGGAAGATGCGGCACCCCTCGCGGTGCGCGAGCGCGGCCAGCGCGGGCCGCAGGCGGACGTCGAACTGCCGGCTCTCGCCCACGATGTGCGCGAAGCCGGCGCGATCGACGATGCCGTCGAAGAGGCGCTCCTCACCCGACGTGTCGACGACGCGCAGGCAGAGGCGGCCGCGCAGGCAGTCCTCGACCCGGAACGAGGCGTCCAGCGTCGCGAAGCGCACCTCGACCGTGTAGGGGGTGGAGATCGCCTCGACGGCCTCGAAGCGCGTCACGGAGACGTCCGCGGGGAGCTTGTCGCCCTCCAGGGAGAAGGTGGCGAAGGTGGCGGCCATTGGCGGCATGGTAGGCGATCGGCGGACGGCGCCAAGCCCCGGCGCTGGAACGCGACGCGAGGCCGACGCGGGGAGAGGGGCGTGGGGACGGGTCGTGCGGACCTATCGACAACGGATCCATGCAGCGACGATGAAGCAGCCCTCACGCCGCAGCCTGCGGGCGCGTCGAAGCCGTGCCCTCGATCCACGCGAATCGATGAAGCCCTGTGGCCGGGCATCGAACACGACGTTAGCCGTGCGCTCCTGCGCCGGCGCGGGCGGAGGGTGAACCGGTATCCAGGAGCGCCGATTACTCGATCACGATCGGCCGCGCCGGGACGACCGCGCGCGGCAGCTCTTCCTGCGCCACCCGGGCCTGCGCCTCGGGCGCAGTCACCTTCCCGGCGAGCGCGAAGCGCACCGGGATCTCCACCAAGGTCGAGAGCCGGCTCGCCTCCAGGGAGGCCCGCACCGCGAGGACGCCGTTCACCTGACGCACGCCCCCGAGCGGCGCGGCCAGCGACACCCCCGGGGGGAGCGGGATGCGCACGTCGACCTCGACCGGGCGGCCCAGCGAGTGGCGCAGCGAGACCCCGAGCTTCCCCGTCGTCCCCGCGCGCGGGCGCTTCGGCCAGGAGATCTCCGCCTGCACGGGGCTCGACGCCGCGGGCGGCGGTCGGCTCCAGCGCCGGAGCGCCGGGCGCTCCAGGCGCGCCACGACCGCGGACCCGGCCACCGCGAACGCCACCTCCGTCGCGCCCGCGTCGAGCGGCACCACGAGCCGCCCCGACGGCCCGACCTCCACGTCACGGCGCGCGCCGCCCGACGTCACCGTGACCCGCGCCGCCCCTCGCCCCTCGCCCCCGTGGGCCAGGAGCGCGCGCACCACGGCGAGCGTGCTGGCCGGCGCGCCGTAGCCGCCGCGCACGTCCCGCTGCACGCCCACCCAGCCGAGGAGCTTCGCGGGCGGCGCCTCGCTCCGGCCGAGCCCGGAAGCGCGGAGGAGCGCCGCGTAGACCACCGCGCGGGCGCTCCGGTCCTCGGCCTGACCCGGCGGCAGCGTGATGCCGCCGGTCGGGAGCAGCGCCACCCAGGCGCGCAGCCGGTCCGCCACGTTCGCGGCCAGCGCAGCCCGGTGCGGCCGCTCCGCGAGCGCGAGCAGGACGCGGGCGAGCGCCACGCGATCGCCGCTCCGGATCACCCCGTCCAGCGTCCTCGTGACGAGCGCGTCCCAGCACGCGTTCACCGCGCCCCCCGCCGGCGAGGGCTCGACATCGAGCGCGTCGAGCGCCACCGCGGGCTGCATGGGCTCGGGCGGGCAGTCCACGTCGATCTTCGGCAGCTCCTCCGCCACGGCCGCGGGCGCGAACGTGCGCGCCCGGAGCGCCGGGGGCCAGGAGGGCAGGTCCTTCTTGCTGCGCCTGTACGCGAGCAGCCGGCCCACGGCGCGGCGGCCGACGTCCTCCGCGCGCGCGACGAGCGGCGCGCCGTCGCCCCCCCGCGCGGCGGCCCAGCGGCCCACGAGCGCCGCGACCTCCACCGCGTCCGCCAGCGCCCCAGCGGACGAGAGCCGATCGGGATCCATCGCCTCGAGCGCCGCGGTGAGCGCGCCCGCGAGGCCGCGCTCGACGACGAGCCGGGGGCGGCCGGTGAGCTGGTAGCGCTGCGCGTCCGCCGAGACGCGCAGCGTGGCCGCGGCGCCGCCCTCGACGAGCTGCGCGATGTTCAGATCGGTGGGCTCGCCCGCCGGGCGCACGTCCCACGCGTGGACGAGCGTGTCGCCCGGGGTCCCCTGCGCCTTCACGGCGACCGCGAGCTCCGCCCGCCCCGCGCGCGGGGCGCGCACCCGCGCGCGCACCGGCGCAGCGCCCCCCGCGGGCACGTCGACCGCCACCGCCCGGCGCCGCGCGTCCGCGAGGGCGACCGCGCCGCGCGCCGTGAGCTCCACCGTCGCGCGGAGCGGCCTCGGCGAGCGGTTCCGGACCGAGACCTCCACGTCGACATCGTCGCCCTCGACCCACGCGGCGCCCGCCTCCACGCGCGCCGAGAGCGGCTGCGCGGTGGGCACGTCGAGCGTGGCCGTGGCCGGCGTGGCGCCGTCCGGCACGCCGACGAAGACGAGCCGGAAGGTCGTCTCGACGTCGCCGAGCGGAACGCGCATCCGCAGCCGACCATCCTTGTCCGTGCGCTGGGGCGGCGACCAGAAGAACACGCCCCGCGGCGCGCCATACGAGGTGCGGTGCGATCCGCCCAGGCGTCCGTGGCCTGAACCGAACCCGACGCCGGAGCCCACGCCCCCGCCGCCGGAGCCGATGCCGCTCAGGCCCAGCCCCTCGCCCAGCGACGTGCCCGTGAGCTCCTCCAGGAGGCTCTCCCACGCCGACACCGTGGCGTCGCCGACCTCCATGTCGAACTTCGCGTCGACGAGGCGGTCCTCGCCGACCGCCCTGGCGTACGGCGTGCCCGAGCGCAGCACGCGCTCGAACGGATCGCGCACGTCGTCGCCCGTGCCGATCCGGCCGTCGGGCCCGGGCGCCTGCAGGGCGAAGCCGCGCCGCACCGTGAGGAACGGCGTGGGCGGCGCGGTCGTCGCGGTGAACTGGATCGTGCCGCCCCACGGATCGAGCAGGAGCGACTCCTCGATCTGCTGGTCGCGCACAAGGCGGCGGAGCAGCGCGTTCGGATCGCGGAGCGCCGGCTCGTCGGCGTCGAGCAGCCGCTCGCGCCGGAACGCGCGCGCCGCGGCGAGGATGCGGAAGAGCTTGAGGCGGGTGACGCGGCGAGCGACGTGATCGAACGTGACCTGCGGGTCCACCGACAGGAGGTCCGCGAGCGAGAGCGGCTCGCCGCCGGGCGTCTCGGGGGGCGCGTCCATGGCGGCCGTGACGAGGGTCATCAGCTCGGGGTTCCACGAATAGGCGCCGCCGCCCGGCCCACGGCGGCGCACGTCGCTCAGCCGCTCCGGGTCGCTCGTGGCTTCGAAGACCGCCCCCTCGAGCGAGTGGAGCACCTGGCCGAACGCCTCGTCGAGCGCCGCCCGCGCGGAGCCGGCCGGATCGTTCGCCGGCGCGATCGCCCCGCGCGCCCGCGCGCCGAGCTCCGCGCGCCGGAGCGGATCGAGCGCGGGATCTCCCTCCAGGAAAGCGCTGCAGCGCTCGGGCTCGACCAAGCCCTGGCAGAGCCGCGCGCGCGTGTCGAGCGCCGCGAGGCCATCGACGCTGCCACCGCCGTGCAGGTCCACGACGACGGCCGCGACGGTCCCGGGCAGGCCGCGGCCGCCCCCGTCGGTGAGCGCGAGGTCCACGTCGACGGCGCCGCGCGGGGCCGCGCGGCCGCCGCCGATGCGGGCCTCGAGCCGAGGGAGGACGCGCGGCGTGACGAGCACCGCGCCGCCGACCTGCCGCGCGGCGGCGCCCGATCGGGGAGCGGCGGCGCTGAGCGACCAGACGCCGGCCGCGCCCTCGGGCAGGCCGAGCGCGCCGCCCTCCGGGCCCCCGGCGATCCAGGCGCTCGCCGCGCGGGCCGCGTTGTCCGCCTGGACGATCACGCTCCAGCCGGCGCCGTCCGCCGCCCTGCCGCCCTCCCGCCGCCGGTCGGCGCGCGCGTCCGCGCTGCCGCCGTGGATCGCGCGGGGCGCGGGCGCGTCGATCACGCGGAGCCCGAGCGCGTCGCCGGCGCGGGCGACGAGCCGCTCGGGCCGGAGCAGCGCCGTCGCCTCGCGATTGACCGAGACGCACAGCGCGAACGGCTCGCGCCGCGACGCGAGCGCCGGGAGCTCGCCCGCCGGCCGCACGCGCACCGCCGCCGCGACGCCGCCGGCGCACGGCCCCACGTTGCGGAACGCCCCGAGCTCGGCGGGCGCGTCCCAGGTCACCTCGGCCTCGCCGTACGCGTCGGTGGTCACGGTGGCCTGGAGCCCGTCGCCCTCGACGGTGAACGTGCCCTGCACCGGCTTCCACCGGGCATCGCGGACGCGCAGGAGCATGCGCTGAGCGGCGCCCGGGACGATCGCGCCCGCCTCGGGGAGCAGCGCCGCCTCCGAGGTGGAGCTCTCCACGGAGACGGCGGCCTCGCGCTGGAGCTCGTGCCCCTCGAACGTCGCGCGCGCGACGACGCGCAGCGTGGTCCCTGCGCCCTGCACCACGGTGGTGGGCGCCGCGGCCGAGCCTCGGATCTCGCCGGCCGCGTCGGTGCGCGCGAGCGTGCCGAGCTTCTCCCACGCGGCCCTGTCCTCGGGCGGGCTCGTGCCCTTCGGCCCGACCCAGGTCCGCACCGGCAGCCCGGCGACGGGCTGGCCGGCGCCATCGCGGATCCGGATCACGTAGGTTGCGCGATCCCCGGCGCGCAGATCCTGCTCGGACCACTCGGCCAGCATCTGCGGGGCGCCAGGCGTCTCCTCGCGCGGCGAGAGGGAGACCTGCGCGGCGTTCGACGAGGCCCCCGCCGCGCCCCGCGCGCGGGCGCGGAGGATCCAGCTCCACCCGGGCTCGTCGACGAAGGGGACGGGCACGCGCGCCATGGCGACGCCGGCCGCGTCGGTCGTGACCACGGCCGTGTGCCGCGCGACGCCGCCCTCGAGCAGGCTGACCTCCACGGGGACCCGCGGCGCCGGCTGCCCCGAGGCCTGGCTCTGCACCGTGATCCACGCCGACATGGCGCTGCCCGGCACCACGCGCGTGTCAGGGACGTGCAGATCGACCTGGAGCGGCGCCTGCCGCTGCACGGTGATCGTCCGGGTCCGCTGCCGGTCGCCGGCGCGCACGCCGAGCAGCAGGTGGAGCTCGCGCTCGGGCCCTTCGGGGATCGGGACGTCGAGGTGAGCGCGCCCCTTCGCGTCGGTCGTGACCCGCACGGGCGGCGGGACGGCGCTGACCTTGCCGAGGTGCTCCGGATCCCAGGTCGCCTCCACGGTGGCCGCCTCGAGCGGCCGGAGCGTGACCGCGGAGGGGAAGCCGAGCGCGAGGACCTGGACCGGCAGGGTGGCGCCGGGCGCGCCGCGCTCGGGTGCGTGGACGAACAGGTCGAGGCCGCGGGCGACCGCGTCGCGGCCGACGGTGGCCGCGTCGGAGGTCGCGGCGGCGCCGAGGGCGGCGACGATGAGGAGACCGGCGAGCCGAAGGGAGGGCCTGGGCATGGTGCCTTTCGACACGGCAAAGGGGCGCAGGTTCCCCCCGGCCGCCTGGCAACCGCGCCGGCGAGATCGTGGGCACACCGCACAATTAGTTGCATTGACAATTAAATGCGTCGCGCTACGCTCGGCCATCATGCGCGACCAGTTCACCGCCGACGGGGGGATCGTCCTCGACAATGCGCTCGGCTACTGGGTGGCGCGCGTCTACCTCGCCTCCCGCGCCGCGATGTACCGGCGCTTCCGCGCGCACGGCGTCGAGATCACGCCCGAGCAATGGATGGTCCTCGTCCGCCTGTGGGAGCAGGAGGGCGTCACGCAGACGCACCTGGCCGAGCGCACCTTCCGGGACGTGCCCACGATGAGCCGGATTATCGGGCTCATGGAGCGCGACGGCCTGGTCGAGCGCCGGCTCGACCCGACGGACCGGCGCGCCCGGCTCGTCTACCTCACCGCGCGCGGGCGAGCGCTGCGCAAGGCCCTGTCGGGCGAGGCCATGGCCCTCGTGGAGGAGACGCGCGCCGGCATCCCGGAGGACGATCTCCTCACGACCCGACGCACGCTGCAGCGCATCCTCGCGAACCTCGAGCCGGAGGGCTGAAGATAGCCCTGCCCTCCGGGCGGGCCTTTTCATCGCCAATTAGTTGCATAGACAATCAATTAAGGAGACCACCGAATGAGCCAGACCGCGGCTTCCCCTCACTTTCCTGCGCACACGCTCGACACGGCGCCCGCGGCGGCCCGCCCTGCGCTGGAGCAGGCCTCGCAAAAGTTCGGCTTCCTGCCGCTGCCCTTGGCGCGCTTCGCGACCTCGCCGCTCCTTGTGCGCGCCTTCGACGAGCTCCTCTCGGTCTTCGAGGGGGCCACGCTCTCGCCGGTGGAGCGCGAGGTCGTGGTGATGGTCGTCGCCGGCGAGAACGGCTGCGATCTCTGCCGCGCGATGCACCGCGGGCTGCTCCTCCGCGCGGGGGCCTCCCCCGAGGTCGCCGCGGCGCTGTTCGAGCGAAGGCCGGCGCCGGACGCGCGCCTCCAGGCGCTCGCGGCGTTCACCGAGGCGACGCTGCGCGAGCGGGGCCAGGTGCCGGACGAAGATCTCGACGCCTTCCTCCGCGCGGGCTTCACCGCCGAGCAGGCCCTGGAGGTGATCGTCGGTATCGGCACCTACACGCTGTCGACGTTCGCGAACCGGATGACCCGCACACACGCGCTGCGCTGATGCGCCCGCGAGCGCGGGGCCGAGCCCGAGCCGTCCGGGGCAAGGTGCTGCACCGCCGAGTCGACGACCTCAGGGATGAATTCAATTCTCCAGGGAGGGTGCCGACAAGCTAATCATACACGGGCGACCCGCGCTGTCAGCCATGACAGCGAGTGTCCCAGCCGCGCAGAAACGCCGGGAATATTGCTCAAAATTGAGCACTACCGCCCCACGGCGGGCGAACTCAGGGTGTCGAGATTTCGTTGCACGTGAAGAGGGGGCTGGGGAGGCAATCGCCGCTCGCGCAATCCTCGTCTGCGTCGCACTCCTCGCCACCTACCAGCTTGCAAAAGCCCTCGCCATCGCAGACGTTGATGCCGCTGCAGTCCGACCCGTCCTCGCTGCCGAGCGGGACGTTCGAGCACGTGCCCTCCGACCCCTCTACGTTGCAGGCCATGCACGCCGTGTCGCAGGCGGCGTTGCAGCAGACGCCGTCGACGCACAGCCCGCTGGCGCACTCGCCCGCCGCCTCCGTGCACGCCTGACCGTTCGCGGGCTTGCACTCGCCCGCGGCGTCGCACGCCTGGCCCTCGTCGCAGCCCAGGCCCTCCGTGCCGGCCGCGGCCAGCGCGCAGGCGCCGTCGTCGTTGCACTCGTGGCACCGCGCGCAATGCGCGTCCTCCGCGCACTCGGTGAAGCAGGCGTTGGCTTCCGGATCGCAGGCAAACTCCTCGCACTCCGTCTCCTCGCCGGGCGCGCACTCCACGCTCGCCCCGTCGCAGGCGCCGCGGCTCGTCGCGACGCCCTCGGAGCACGTCGCCTCGCCGCACTCGGCCTCGGCCTTCGAGGGGCCGCACGTGCCGTCCTCGTCGCCCGACTCCTTGAGCGCGGCGGTGCAGGCGTCGCAGTCCGCGTCGCAGGCGGCGTTGCAGCAGACTCCGTCGGCGCAGAAGCCGCTCGTGCAATCCTCGGCCGCCGCGCACGCCTTGGCGATCTCGCACTGCGGACAGGTGGAGCCTCCGCAGTCGACGTCGGTCTCCTCGTTGTTCCTCGTGCCGTCGTCGCAGGCGTCGCCGCCTCCGGCCCCGCCGCCGCCGCCGTTCGCTCCCAGCACGTAATAGCCGTCCTCCAGCCCGGCCAGCGCGGCGCATCCGCCGGACGCGGAAACCACAAGTCCGACCACGCCTATTGCCATCCACGCACACACCGCCGCTTTCGAGCCACCCATGGCGATGGACGGTCATGGGTTAGCCCGCCAGGTGTCAAGAAGGCTGCGACAGTCCGCCGTAGGCGGGACGTGACCATCGGGCGACCGTTCCCATGGCGGCGCGATGGGTGACGCGAGAACGGGACGGAGTTGCGGCGCGGCTCCTGCACTGGATCGGCCGTCGAGACCACGGCAGACCGGTTGCTCGAAATTGAGCATCACCTTCGGCGGCTACACGTGGACCTGGTTCGCCATGCTGCGCCCTCACCCCGGCGCCACGACCACCACCGCCGCGCGCTCCCCGCCGTCGCTCCCGGCGAGGGAGACGGCGCACGGGTGCGGCGCGAAGCCGCGCGCGAACGCCTCCGACGCGATCGCGAGGTGCAGCGGCATGGCCGCTGCGCCCAGCGCGCCGATCCGCTGGGCGGGGCACTCCAGCTGCTGCGGATCGCAGAAGAGCTGCTGCGTGCGCACCGACGCGGCCTGGAGCTCGAAATGGCGGAAGGTCTCGAAGGTGAGATCGGTGAGCACCCAGCCGGCGCGCACCCCGCGGTCGGCCATCGGCGCGAGCGCTGCGCGGAGCGCGGCGGTGAGGCCCGCTGCCTGGAACGCGGACTCGTCGTTGTCCGGGCGGGCCCGCTCGTGCGCCGTGGAGACGCCGACGATCTGCCCCAGATCGCGGAGGAGCGCGCGCCGCGCGATGTCGGGGCGCGCGAGCACCACGAAGGCCGCGCACTCCCCTGGGACGAGGGCGTCGAGGTTGTCCGACCGGAAGAGCCGGCCCGCGGCGTCGAGCGCGGCGATGCGCGCGGGGTCGTAGTCCGTGTGTACGCCGCCCAGCAGCGCCGCGTCGATCGCGCCCCGCGCGAGCGCGTCGCACAGCTCCGGCAGCAAGTACCCCGGCGCGGCGGGGCCGCGCGTCGAGACCTTGACCACGATCTCCGGCGCGTACGCCTGAGCGCGCGCGGCGAGCTCGGCGGCGACCCGCTGCGCCGGGGCCTCGCCCCCCAGCGGGCGCTGCCCGAGGTGCTCGTCGAGGCACAGGCCCATCTGCATGCGCAGCCCTTGCGCCGCGGGCCCGAGCTTCTCGAGCGCCTCGCGGAGCGCCCGCTCCGCGAGCAGGACGGCGCGCTCCGCGCCCGTGACCCGCGGATCGAGCGTGGGCAGGAAGCACATCGTGACGGGCTCGCCCTGGCCGTCCACGAGCGGCGACTCGCGCATCGCCGCGGCCGAGGCGCGGTGCGAGAAGGCGGTGTCGATCGCGCGCAGCCCGATGGGCGTGACCGCCCCCGCGGCCACCATGACGGCCAGGGGCCTCACGCTCGCCCCCGCTCGCGCACGATCACGCGCGCGTCCTTCATCCGCCGCGGCGCCTTGACGTGCGCGCGCCAGACCATCTCGACGGCCACCGGCTTCTCCGGGCCGGTGGCGTAGAGGTCGACGAGCACGGTGTCGAGGTGGGGCGCAAAGGCGACCGGCGCGCGGTCCTTCACGTGGAACTCGATCTCGACCTGCACCTTCGGGAGCTCGAAGCTGAGCGCCCCGTCGGGCGTCAGGTTGAGCGCCCGCACCGGCTCGCCGCCCGTGAGCGGCGGATCCGCGATGAGGCCGGGCGAGGCGCAGAGGTTGAAGCGGTGGTCGAAGTCCTCGGGCAGGAGCGGCGCGCGGAGCTCTCGCCACGCGGCGTCGTACGTCCCGGCGTACGCGCGGCGCGGCTCCCAGTGCCGGCCGATCGCCCCGATCCCCGCGGGCGGCGGCGCGGTCTTCGCGGTCCTGATCGGGTACGAGGGATCCTCGATGGCCGGCGCCGGCTGGTGCGTCAGCGAGGCCGGCGCGCGCGTGACGCCCGTGCCGATCGGGTTGCGCGGCTCCTCGAGGGGCGCCGCGGGATCCTCGTCGTCCCGCCCGCCCCACGCGTGGTCGTAACGCATGTCGATCTGCTCGATGGGCGTCGGCGCGGTGAGGGCCGCGCCCTTGTCCACCCAGAGCCGCTTGCCGAACACGACCAGCGATTTCCTGAGCGGGCCGACCTCGACGCGCACGTCGAAGGAGGGCGCCGCCTTGCCGTTCGGCGCGTACGCCGTGGCCACGAAGATCACGTCGGTCGCCGGCTTGAAAAGGCAGATATCGGCCGGGTACGCGACGCTCTCGGGCTTCTTCTCCTCCCAGGGCAGGTCGGCGAAGCGGACCCCGCGCGTACGCTCGGGCGGCGCGACCTCGAGGCTGCCGTCGTCCTGGAGCTCGAAGCTCGCCTTGACGATGGTGACCAGCTGCTCGCCGTCGCGGTCGATGAGCAGCTGGGGGTGCGCGGCGAAGTCCGTCTTGTTGTCGAGCGGGGGCTGGCTCATCGCGGGCGCATTATCGACAGGATCGGAGCCGATGTCTCTTCGCTCGCGACAAAGACGCGCGCGATCACCCCGCCGGCGCCGCGTCGGCGGCGTACACGTCGAGGCCGTGGCCGCGCAGCGCCGCCTCCACGAGCGCGATCGGCTCGGCGCAGGCCGGGTCGTCCGCGCCCGCCCCGGCGACGACCGCCGGCAGCGCCCGGGCCACGACGAGCCGCACGGCGCGATCGCGCAGCGCGAGCGAGAGCGGCACCGCCCCGAGCAGGAGGCGGTGGCCGTGCAGCGCCGCGCGGAGGTAGAAGCGCTCCCGGTCGGGGGCGCGCGCGGGCGAGAGGAGCAGCGCGGCGAGCACGTCGTGCTCGGCCAGCGCCAGGGTCGCGTCCGCGATCCACTGCGTCGCCCTCCGGGCGAGGTCCAGCTCGCTCCGCCAGGCGGCGTCCTCGCGCGCCCGCCGCGCCGCCCGGCCGTGGAGCGCCGCGAGCCACGGCGCGAGCGCCGCGGGATCCAGCGGATCCGGCCGCTCGAAGCGCGCGATCGCCCCGCCGGTGAGGCCCTCGGACTCGAGGGCGGCGGCCAGCGAAAAGAGGCCCGCGGCGACGTCGGACGGGGGCGCTGCCGCAGCGAGGCGCCGCGACCAGGCGACGACCTCGGCGCGGGCCGCGGTCGCGCCGGGCGCCACCTGCGCGCGGTCCGGCAGCCGAGCGATGTCGATGCGCTCGTCCAGATCTCCCCGCGCGACGAGCCGCGGATCGAGCAGCGGCGCGCCGCCGGGGCGGCCCACGCTGGCCAGCACGCAGGCGCACTCCACGGCGACCGAGACCCGCACCGACTCGCCGTCGTCGGCGAAGCTGGTCGGGAAGGTGCGGCACCCGAGCGGCTTGGCCTCGGGCCCGCCGCTCGCGTGGAGCGAGCAGCGCCCCTCGCCCTCGAGGTACGCGCACCGGCCGTCCCGCATCGCCACGACGGAGGCGGCGCACGGCCACGTCCCGCGCTCCGGCGTGAAAGCCCGCTCGTGCCGCGCGCCCCCGCTCAGCACGTCGGGCCGCAGCGCCCGCGCCCGCGCGGCCTCCTCGGGGTCGAAGAGGATCGAGGCGTAGATCCGGCAGCAGCTCCCGCCGCCGTCGCAGTGCAGGCCGAAGTCGGGCAGCACCTCCAGCGGGCGCTCGCGGGGATCGCGCTCCCCCGGCTCCAGCGCGGGCGCCGCGGGCATCGCAGGCCCCCAGGGCGCCGCGTCCTCGCCGCCGTCGTCCGCTCCGAGCAGCCCGGCGGCGTGGAGCTCCGCGAAGAACGCCTGCGCCGCGGGCACGCGCGCGTGCGCGCCCTCGCGGGCGGCCGCGATCACGATGCCCTCGACGTCGCGCGTCCCGTCGGCCGCGGAGAGCAGGACCCACTCCCGCGCGCCGAGCTGGAGCAGCTGCCCTGTTCGGACATCGTGGAGGATGACGCGCTCCTCCTGGCCGACCAGGTGGCGCCGCGCGAGCACGTGCGCGGCGAGGCGAGGGCGCGCCGGCGGCGTGCTCGGGCTCACCCGGGCACGCTATCCGACGCCGGCGGCCGCGCGCCACCGAAACGAGCCGCGCCGGCCATCGCCGCCGGACGCCGCCCGCCGCGCTCCCGGGCTCCGCTGGCGGGGCGCGGAGGCCGCGGCAGCCTCCTCACCGCACGCACTTCACCCACGCTGCCGTGAAGTAGTTCCACTTGCCGCTCTCTCCGGCGTTGAACCCGGTGAAGCCGTCGTCGAAGTTGAGCGCCCAGGCCGCCGAGGCGTTCCCTGCGGCCGCGTGAGAGCCCCAGTACCAGTCGTTGCTGCGGGCGCCGTACTGCGTGTCGGGGAACATCGTCCGGTTGATCGACGGCGCCACCTGCGCTTCGTCGACAAGGGTCGCGAGCTCCCGGATGCTGGGCAAGCGCCACGTGTGGCCGTTGAGATCGAGCGTCGCGCAGTAGCTCGCCGCCTCGGCCCAGGCCAGCGTGGCCGGCGAATACCCCTTCTGCCAGACGAGGCCTGTGTACTTGTCCATCACCTCGCCGGGCGACACGACGGTGTACTGGTCGGGCGGGGCCACGGCCGGGCTGCTCGGCGCCTCCCCCTCGCCGTTGCCTCGCACGCAGCGCAGGCTCGCCGCGGTCGCCTTGGAGTAGGCGTTGCTGACGATCCCGTCGCTCAGGTTGAAGGCCCAGGCATAGTCGCGCCCCGCGCCGGCGCCGGCCTGGCGGATCGTGAGGATCCAGTCGGACGAGGTCTTGTGGAAGCCCCCGCGCGCCCCCGGGAACGCGCCCCTGTCGATGGCCGGGCTCCGGGTGAAGTCGACGATCGACGTCATCTCGATGCGCGTGGGAAGGCGCCAGTCGGAGGACCCGCCCAGCGTCAGCTCATCGCAATAGCGGATCGCCTGCTCCCACGTGTACGCCTCGGAGGGAGGCGTCTCCTGCCATTCGAGGCACGTGACGTTGTCGCGCACCACGCCGCCCCCCACATCGGTATAACTCGCGGGGTTGGGCAGGCCGCTGCCCGCCGGGTTGGGCATGGGCCAGCACGCCCACTTGTGCGTCCCGCAGGCAGCGGCCCTGCTGCATGGTTCGGGCGCTCCGCCCGCCCCGCCGCTGCCCGGGCCACCGCCCTCCCCGGCTCCTCCGCCTTCCCCCGGCGCGCCGCCGCTCGCGGTGCTCTCCGCGCCGCCGCCCTCCCCGGCCCCTCCAGCGTCCCCCGGCGCGCCGCCGCTCGCGGCGCTCTCTGCGCCGCCGGCCCCGGCGCCCGTCTCCGAGGCTCCGCCCGTCGCGAGCGCGCCGCCCGTCCCCCGCCCGCCGCTCCCCGCGATCGCATCGCGGTCGCCGCCCTCCTGGCCGCACGCCGCGGCCGCGAGCACCACGCCGAGCGCGACCCCCGTCCGGGCACGCGCCGCGGGGACCGACATCACCCAGGTCGCGTCAACGACCCACCGCTTGCTTCGATTCACAGGCACCTCCGCGCGCTCAGGCCAATGCCACAAGATAAATATGTTCGAACCGCACCAACCTATCACACGCTGCGCCGGGATCGTCAACGCACGTACCGGAAGAATGTATATTTCCTGCCAATCGACAGAAGACAGAAAATTCCCAGCGTCGTCATCTCAGCTCATGCTCGTTGTGCTGAGTGCTGAGTCGCAAACCCTACCCGCCTCCGGCAGGCGCAACGCCCCCGATCGCACCGGGCGACCGCGCGTTCCCGTGGCCTGACAATTCTTCGATCAGCCTTAACCCGTGACGTCCCGCGCGCACACCATCCGTCGATCGGAGTTGACACAGAAAATGTGAACGCTCACAATGAATTCCAGCGGGCATTATTTGTCCTCCAGATCCATTCGCGCGCATCGGCTTGTCGGAGGTGACGCGCGAGGGTCCGATGGTGGAGACCAAGGAGTGGTTCGGCCTTTGGGGACGCGGAGGGTGGACCCCAGCCACGGGGGCGCGCTGTGGAGAGATCGCGCCGCCAGCTTTGCGGCAGATCACGGGGACAACGGCCGGGGACGGGCGACGCCACGCGTGATGTCAACACGTTCTTGAAAGTGAATAAGCAAGGAGACCAGCCGTGAAAGAGACGAAGTCCTGGGGCAAGGGTTGGGGGGTCGTAGCGCCCTTCCTGTTGGCGCTGCTCGCGATGGCGGGGTGCGACGAGAAGAGCGAGGGGACGGGCGCCGCGCCAGCCGAGGGCGGCGGCTCGAAGCCGAAGATCGTCAAGCTCGCCTTCGTCACCAACAACGCGTCCGAGTTCTGGAAGATCGCTCAGGCGGGCGTCCGGAAATACGAGCAAGAGAGCAAGGTTCAGGTCGACGTGAAGATGCCGTCGAACGGCACCACGGAGGAGCAGAACCAGATCCTCGAGAACCTCTCGAGTCAGGGCTACGACGCCATCGCCGTGAGCGCCATCGCGCCGGCCGATCAGGTCCCGGTGCTCAACAAGGTGGCCGAGAAGAGCAAGCTCATCACGTTCGACTCGGACGCCCCGGCGTCGAGCCGGCTGCTCTACATCGGCACCAACAACCACGAGGCCGGCAAGGCGCTCGGCGCCCATATCGTGAAGCTCCTCCCGGACGGCGGTAAGATGGCCGTGTTCGTCGGCACGCTCTCCGCGGACAACGCGAAGCAGCGCCTGCAAGGCATCCAGGACGCGATCGCCGGCAAGAACATCGAGATCGTCGACAAGCGTGAGGACAACACCGACCGCGCCAAGGCGCGCTCCAACGTGGAGGACATCATCAACGCGCACCCGGACCTGAAGCTCGTCGCAGGCCTGTGGTCTTACAACGGCCCCGCCATCGCGGCGGCCATCGAGGCGCTCGGGAAGAAGGGCAAGGTCCTCGCGGCGGTGTTCGACGAGGAACAGGAGACGCTCACGGCCATCGAGAACGGCACGATCTCGGCCACGGTCGTCCAGAAGCCGTTTCAGTTCGGTTACCTGGCGAGCAAGTGGGCGCACGAGCTCGCGACCAAGCCCGACACGGCGAAGGCGCAGATCCCGGCCAACAAGAGCATCGACACCGGCATCGACGTGATCGAAAAGACAAACGTGGCGACCTTCAAACAGCAGCTCGCCGAAATGAAGAAGTGAGCGTGACCGCGTCCGCTCCGGATCTGCTCTCGATGCGCGCGATCACCAAGCGGTTTCCCGGCGTGGTCGCGCTCCAGGGCGTCTCTCTCTCGCTGAAGCCGGGCGAGGTGCTCGCCCTCATGGGCGAGAACGGCGCCGGCAAGAGCACGCTCATGAAGATCCTCGGGGGCGCCCTGCAGCCCGACGAGGGCGAGATCCGCATCGATGGGAAGAGCGTCGCCATCGAGAGCGTGCGCGCCGCCAAGCGACTCGGCATCGCGCTCATCCATCAAGAGCTGATGCTGGCGCCGAACCTGGACATCGCTGCCAACATCTTCCTAGGTAACGAAGGCGGCGCGACAGGGCCGCTCCTCCGTCCGCTGCCGAAGGGCGACATGGTCGCCCGCGCCCGGGAGCTGCTCCTGCGCGTGGGCTTGCCGCTCCCGCCCTCGACCCCGGTGTCCGCCTTGACCGCCGGTCAGATGCAGATGGTCGAGATCGCGAAGGCGCTCGCCCTGAGCGCGCGCATCCTCATCATGGACGAGCCGACTTCGTCGCTCACGAGCGGTGAGTCCGAGCACCTCTTCGGGATCATCCGCAAGCTCCGGGCGGACGGCATCGGCATCGTCTACATCTCGCACCGCATGGAAGAGGTCATGACGCTGGCGGACCGGGTGACGGTCCTGCGCGACGGCCGCTTCGTCGGGGACCTCACGCGCGCAGGAGCGACGCGCGAACAGATCGTCTCCATGATGGTGGGCCGCGAGCTCAGCGCGCACTACTTCCCGGAGAGACGGCCTCGCAAATCGACCGAGCCGGTGCTGGTGGTCGAAGGGCTCGTCGTGCCCGGCGCGCCCACGCAGATCTCTTTTTCGGCCCGACGCGGGGAGATCCTCGGCTTCGCCGGCCTGGTCGGCTCGGGCCGCACGGAGCTCATGCAGACGATCTTCGGGGTGACGAAGGCGCTCGGGGGGCGCATGACGCTCGAAGGCAAGGAGTTTGCGCCTCGAAGACCCAGGGACGCCATCGACCGCGGCGTCTACCTGGCGCCGGAGGATCGCAAGCGCCACGGCCTCGTGCTGCCGCTCAGCATCGCCGAGAACACCTCCCTGCCCAACATCGGGAGCTACAGCCGCTGGGGCTTCCTGAACAGGGAGAAGGAGCGCCGGGTCGCCGAATCAGAGGTGGAGCGCTTGAGGACGAAGACACCCGGCATCCGTCAGCCCGTCGTGAACCTCTCCGGCGGAAACCAGCAGAAGGTGGTGCTAGGGAAATGGCTGGCCATGAACCCGCGCGTGCTCATCCTGGACGAGCCGACGCGGGGCATCGACGTCGGCGCCAAAGCCGAGATCTACCGCCACATGACCGCCCTCGCGGATGAGGGCATCACGATCTTGATGGTCAGCTCGGACATGGAAGAGATCATCGGAATGAGCGATCGCGTCGCCGTCATGCACGAGCGACGCATCAAGGGCGTGTTGCCGCGGGAACGGCTCAGCCAGGAGCGGATCGCGACCTTGATGACGGGACACGCCGACAAGGAGGCTTTGTCGTGAGGCGCGAGCTCGGGATGACCATCGCGCTCGTCGTGATGTGTCTGGGCCTCTACATCTCGAACCCGGATTTTCTCGGGCAGTCGAACTCGATCAACACCCTGCGGCAGATCTCGATGCTCGGGATCTTCGCGATCGGCATCGGGTTCGTCATCATCGCCGGCGGCATCGATCTGTCGATCGGGTCCGTGATCGGCCTGACGGGCGTCCTCATCGCCAAGCTCTCGTCGAGCCAGACCGGCGGCCTGGGTTACCCGTTGTGGATCGGCATTCCGGTGGCGCTCGGCGTGGCGCTGCTGATCGGCCTCGGCCAGGGCTTGTTGATCACGCGGCTCAAGCTGCAGCCGTTCATCGTCACGCTCGGCGGCATGTTGTTCTTGCGCGGCCTGTCGCAGACCATCGCCCAGGGGGGCACGCTGAGCCTCGGTGGCTCGCCGCTGCTCGCCCTCGCGAACGGCGGGCTGCTCAAGAGCGGGAGCGACGCGCTCGTCCCGTACCCGCTCCTGATGTTCCTCGCCGTGAGCGGCGTGGCGACCTACGCGCTGCACTTCACGGTGTTCGGCCGTTACGTTTATGCGATCGGCGGCAATCGAGACGCGGCCGAGTACTCCGGCATCAACGTGCGGCGGGTGGAGACGTCTACCTATGTGATCTCGGCGGGCCTCGGCGGCGTGGCTGGCGTCTGTTACGCGTCGTACATCGGGCAGATGTCGCAACAGGTCGGCATCGCGTACGAGATGTATGCGATCGCCGCGGCGGTGCTCGGCGGCTGCTCGCTCCGCGGGGGTGAAGGCACGGTGCTCGGCATCATCATCGGCTCCGCGGTGATGCGCGTCATCGACAACGGCATCAACATGTTTCAGCTGCCGTACGAGGACGCTGACCGCATTCAACGCATCTGGCGCCTGGACCCGAACTGGACCTTCATCATCATCGGCGCCGTGATCCTCGTCGCCGTGATTCTCGACCAGATCGTGCACATGGTGCAGACGAAACGGCGCATCCGGCACGCCTCCGCGGCCGCCGCCGAGGCGGCGCCGAGCCTACAGGCGGCCGCGGCGGTCAGCGCAGCGGAGTCGCCTGCCGCGCGAGCGCCAGATCACGAAGGCGCCTGAGCTTTCCGGCGATGGGGGACGAACCGGCAAGTCGCCACGAGCGCCCCGCCCTGACCGTCAGGGAAGTCGTCGCCTCCTCGGCCCGGCGGTCCGGCCTGAGCAGCGCCGGAGCTCGTGACCCCTGTCGCCCGCCCTGACTCGGCGCCATGGATGGGCGCATGTCATCACCTACAAAGAAGACGTCTATCGGCAGCTCCAGCAACAGCAGGCCGAAGAACAAGAACAAGCGGCATCACTGGAAGCGCTACCGCGGCCAGGGCAAGGCACATCACGGGTGATCGCCTTCACAGGGAGGTGAGCCGACGAGCGCAGCCCGCCGCCCGACCCACGAGCGCGGCGGCCGCGACCACGCCGCGCGACCGCAGCGTCGCCGGCGGCAAGCGCGCCTCGGGCGGCGGCGCCAGTTAGGCCTCGGCGGATGGCGGCGCCAGCACCCCGCCGAGGTCGAATAGCGCCAGATCGGAGACCCCGGCCGCCGCCGCGACGGCCACGTCCTCGCGACGCTCGGCGACCAAGCGGTAGACCGGCTCGTCGCCAAGCGCGCCCTTCCCGACCGCCCGCGCTCGGCTCGAGCGGCCGCACGGCCTCGCGCCGCGCCCAGGCGAGCCGCGCAACCGCACCCTACCAGCCGAGCACGCCGCGCGCCCCGCCCGCGCGGCGTCCCCTGCGCTCTCCGCGGGCGATCGCCGAGCGGATTGAGCGCGCCGCGCGCTCCCGCGAGCGCCCGACGCACCGCCGCGAGCGGCCGGTCGAACGAGCTCCTCCGCACCGCTCCCCTGGCGCCCACCAGCCGCCGGCGCGCCCGCGATACCTTCGGACTCACCGGGCTCGCTTGCGGACCGCCGACGTCGCTCGCCACCCGAAACCGCAGCGACGGAATCCGCATGCCGCCGTGAGCAAGGGGCGGCTCGCGGCGCTATTGCATGGCGCGAAGCGCCCGAGCGCGTGCGTCCCGCGCTAGACACACAGCGGGACACATGGGTATCATGGCGAGAGTTTGCACTCACAGCCCACGTGCCGCGCGAGCATCGCGCGGGAGGAGCTTGTCGCGCATCATGGAAGCGCCGGTTCGTCCAGGGGATTTCCTGCTCGGCAGGTACCGCGTGGAGCAGGTGATCGGACAGGGGGGCATGGGGGTGGTGGCAGCGGTCCGCCACCTCGAGCTCGGCGAGCTTTTCGCCATCAAGTTCCTCCTGCCGCAGGCGCTCACCAACGCCGAAGCCGTCGAGCGATTCCTGCGCGAGGCACGTGCGGCGGCACGCCTCAAGGGAGAGCACGTCGCGAAGGTCTATGACGTGGGTCGCCTCGAGACGGGGGCGCCGTACATGGTCCTTGAGTACCTCGACGGCGCCGATCTCAAAGCGGTGGTCCGAAGCGCCGGTCCACTGCGCTGGGAGGACGCGGTGCTCTACCTCCTCCAGGCCGCGGATGCGATCGCCGAGGCCCACGCGCTCGGCATCGTTCACAGGGACATCAAACCCGCCAATCTCTTCCTCATCCGGCGGCCCAACGGCGCGCCCTGCGTCAAGGTGCTCGACTTTGGCATCTCGAAGCAGATCGCGCCGGACAACGTGGATCTCACGAGGACCGGGACCATGCTCGGCTCCCCCCTGTACATGTCGCCCGAGCAGATGATGCGGAGAAAGGACGTCGATCTCCGCAGCGACATCTGGGCGCTGGGCGTCGTGCTCTACGAGCTTGTCACGGGCAGGGTACCCTTTCCGGCTGAGACGTTGACAGAGGTCGTCGGCCGCGTACTCCAGGAGGAGCCGCCGCTGCCGAGCCAGCTGCGCCCGGGCCTTCCGTTGGAGCTCGATCGAATCGTCGAGCGCTGCCTGCAAAAGCGGCCGGAGCTCCGCTTTCAGCACGTCGAGGAGCTCGCCGGGCATCTGAGGGCGCTGCTCGGAACCTCCGGTGCCTTCGAAGGCGTCGCCCATGCGTCACGGCCAGATGCCCGTGCGTCACGGCCAGATCGTGCCAGCCATCCAGGCATGATGCTGCTTCCGGGCGCCGTGGTGCCTTCGCAAGCGTCACAACCGGGTCAGGGGGCACAGCCAGGGGGCACCCCCGCCGAGTTCCATTCACCTGAGCGCGTATCTGCCCCGGGGGTCACGCCCGCCGTGAGCGCGCCGTTCCCTATGGCGAGCACCGGCGCCTCGACGTGGTCGAAGACAGGCGCTTCTAGCGGCGTATCCCGGGGCCGGAGAGTTGCCGGAGCCGGCGCCGCCGCCGTGCTGAGCGCGGCGATGATCGCAGCCGGTGCCGTGTGGCTCACGCAAAGGCAGGCCACACCGAGCTCCGGTGCTGCGACGTCCGTCAGCCCTGCGGCCCCCCCGGAGGCACCCTCCACTGAAACGCCGACGCGCTCGCCTTCCACAATGAACGTGTCGGATGCGCCCGACACGCCAACCGTCCGTACCACCGCAGCAGAGCCCGTTGCGTCGGTGGTGTCACCGTCGGCTGCGAGCGCTTCTGCAAGCGCTGCCGCGTCACCGCCGACGGCGCTCCCCTCGACGCAGCCAGCCGCCCCCCTAGCGCCTCGACCGCTGCGCGGGAGCAGGCCGGCCAGCACCGCTACAGCTGCGCGCGCCCCTGCGCCTACCGTGACCGCGACACCGCCGTCGACGGCTAGCGCTCCTGCCCCGCCGCCGATCACCACCGCGCCGAGGAGAGAAGGCGTCTTCTAGCGCCGGCGCCCGGAGGACACGAACAGAATGGGAAGGTCTTTCAGTTGTCGAGCGACGACGATGCGAGCGCTCGTCCTCTGGCTCGTCATGCTCTCTCCAGCCGCGGCTCACGCGCAGTCGGTGGATCCTCAGACGGCGTTGGCCGCTCAGGCGCTCTACGAACAGGCGTCCGCCGAGATGGACGAAAAGAACTACGTCAGCGCCTGCCGCAAGCTCGAGGAGGTGACCCGGCTCGTGCCGGAGGGGCTCGGCGCCAAGCTGACGCTCGGCGAGTGCTACGAGGCGCTCGGCAAGCTCGCAAGCGCCTGGTCGCAGTATGCGCTCGTCCAGGCCATGGCGCCGAAGGCGGGTCAGATGGAGCGCGCGGAGCGGGCCGCGGCCAAGGCGGGGGCTCTGAGGCCAAAGCTCGCCACCTTGACGATCGAGGTGCCCGAGGCTGTGGCGTCGACGCCTGGGCTCGCGATTACCCGCGACGGAGTACCGGTCGGAGCGGCGCAGTGGGCTGCGCCGCTACCCATCGACGCCGGCGGACACGAGATCGTGGCCATCGCGCCGGGCCGCAAGACGTGGAAGAAGCAGGTCGAGATCGTGGCCGATGGCGCCCAGGTCAAGGTCGCGGTCCCGCCGCTCGATCCCGAGAAGATCGCGGGCACCGCAGGGCCCGCGCCGAGCGCCAGGCCCGAGCGGCCCTGGCAGCGGCCGGCGGCCTTCGTAGGGATGGGGCTCGGCGCGGCCGGCCTCGCAGCTGGGGCGGTGCTCGGAGGTCTCGCGGTGGCAAAGAACGGCGAAAGCAACGAGCAGAACCACTGTGACGCGCAAAATCGCTGCGATCCCACGGGGATCTCGCTGCGACACGACGCTGTGGGGCTCGGGAACGGCTCGACGGTAGCCTTGGTCGTCGGCGGCCTGCTGGCGGCGGGTGGCGTCGTGCTCTTCGTGACGACGCCTTCGGCTGGCGCGAGCGGTGAGCGGGCGGCATCGCGCGAGGCGCCGCTGACGGCCAGCATCGCACTCCTACCAGGCGGCGTCGCGCTGCGAGGGATCTGGTGATGAAGAGGAAGCTGATACGCGCGGGCGCGGCGGCCACGGCGCTCGCCATCATGGTGGGCTGCAACCAGATTGCGGGCATCCGCGAGGGGATCCCGCGGGACGAAGAGGTGGTGGCCTGCTCCACGGTGGATGACTGCAGCGTTGCGGAGCCGGAATGCCGCGCGGCAGTGGCGTGCGAGCAAGGAAGCTGCATCTTCGACGATGCCATCGACGGGACGCCGTTGCGCGAGCAAATCGAGGGCGACTGCGCTCAGGTCGTCTGTGACGGCGCCGGGAAGACGAAGCTCGTCCCGCTAGAGAGCGATGCGCCCGACGACAGCAACGTCTGCACGCTCGATACGTGCGAGGGCACGCTGCCGAGGCACACGTCGCAGGGCGAGCTGCCGTGCTACTCGGGCCCGCGGGCGACAAAGGGCAAAGGCATCTGCAAGGACGGGCTGCAGCGCTGCGACGAGGCAGGCAACCCAGTCGGCGGATGTGAAGGCGAGGTGCTTCCCCAGGCCGAGACATGCGTCTCGCTGTTCGATGAGGACTGCGATGGCGAGGTCAACGAAGAGGGCGAGGCATGCGTGTGCCGACCTGGAACCATCGAGCGATGCTACACGGGTCCCCAGGGCACGGAAGGCGTCGGCGTGTGCAAAGGCGGTACGTGGACCTGCACCACCGACGGGCGGGCCTGGGGCGCCTGCCTCGGCGAACGGACGCCCGAGAGAGAGACCTGCGACGCCGCGGAGGCGGACGAGGACTGCGATCGCGAGGTCAACGAAGAGGGCGAGGCGTGCGTGTGCCAGCCTGGCGCCATCGAGCAATGCTACACGGGCCCCAAGGGCACGGAGGGCGTCGGCGTGTGCAAAGGCGGTATGAGGAGCTGCAACACCGACGGGCGGGCCTGGGGCGCCTGCCTCGGCGAACGGACGCCCGAGAGAGAGACCTGCGACGCCGCGGAGACGGACGAGGACTGCGATGGCAAGGTCAACGAAGAGGGCGAGGCGTGCGTGTGCCAGCCTGGCGCCACCGAGCAATGCTACACGGGCCCCCAGGGCACGGCGGGTGTCGGGGAGTGCGCGGGCGGTACGAGGAACTGCAACACCGACGGGCGGGCCTGGAGCGCCTGCCTCGGCGAACGGACGCCCGAGGCAGAGACCTGCGACGCCGGTGAGACGGACGAGGACTGCGACGGCGAAGTCAATGAGGAGGGGGCGGACTGCCGGTGCGGCGACGGGTATGTATCGAACGGCGAGGAGTGCGACGACAACAATACGAGCAGCGCGGATACATGCGCGGAGTGCGTGATACAGCAACCGGTGCAAGTGGCCACTGGTACCTACCATACGTGTGCCGACATCGGGCGCGGGAAGCTGAAATGCTGGGGGAGTAACGACTCTGGCCAGCTCGGCCTCGGGGATACCGGAAATCGTGGCGATCAGACAGCGGAGATGGGCGCCAACCTCCCCATCGTAAATCTCGGCGTGGGCGCTGCCGCGGTCGTCATCGCCGCAGGTAATAATCACACATGCGCACGCCTCAGCGACAGCAGCGTCAAGTGCTGGGGCAGTAACGACTCTGGCCAGCTCGGCCTCGGACGCAGCGACGCCTACGTAGGCCGCGCCGCATCCGACATGGGCGACAGCCTCCCGCCTGTCAATCTCGGCACCGGGAAAACGGCAGTCACCATCACCGCAGGCGATTATCACACATGCGCAATCCTCAACGACAGCAGCGTCAAGTGCTGGGGATACAACAACTATGGCCAGCTCGGCCTCGGACGCAACAACACTAACATGGGCCGCTCCGCATCCGACATGGGCGACAGCCTCCCGCCTGTCAATCTCGGCACCGGAAAAACTGCAGTCGCCATCGCCGCAGGCGGCTCTCACACATGCGCGCTCCTCAACGACAGCAGCGTCAAGTGCTGGGGATACAACAACTATGGCCAGCTCGGCCTCGGACTCGCCAGCACCTACGTAGGCCGCGCCGCATCCGAGATGGGCGACAGCCTCCCGCCTGTCAATCTCGGCACCGGGAAAACGGCAGTCGCCATCGCCGCAGGCGGCTCTCACACATGCGCGCTCCTCAGCGACAACAGCGTCAAGTGCTGGGGATACAACAACTATGGCCAGCTCGGCCTCGGACTCAGCAGCACCTACGTAGGCCGCGCCGCATCCGAGATGGGCGACAGCCTCCCGCCTGTCAATCTCGGCACCGGGAAAACTGCGGTCACCATCGCCACAGGCGGTTCTCACACGTGCGCACTCCTCAACGACAGCAGCGCCAAGTGCTGGGGACACAACATCTATGGCCAGCTCGGCCTCGGACGCAACAACACTTACATAGGCCGCGCCGCATCCGACATGGGCGACAGCCTCCCGCCTGTCAATCTCGGCACAGGTAAAACTGCATTCGCCCTCGCCACAGGCGGTTCTCACACATGCGCACTCCTCAACGACAGCAGCGTCAAGTGCTGGGGACACAACATCTATGGTCAGCTCGGCCTCGGACTCAGCAGCGCCTACGTAGGCCGCGCCGCATCCGAGATGGGCGACAACCTGCCAACGGTCAAGCTCTTCTCCGATGTCTGGTAATGCACATCTACACAGGACGAGCTGACGGCGATAGCCGATGCTCGACTCGGCGAGTGCTCACCGTCATCGAAGAAGCGGCGTAAATCACACGCACCCCATCCCGACACGCGGGAGGAGGTCGCGCTGGCATGCCGCTCCGCATCCGAACCTGAGAAGCCACGACGATACCTGCGACACTCTCCGACACGCCTGTCCGATTAGGCCACTCCTATCGAGCCGGGGCGAGCGCTGGTCCGTGGATTCGTGCGGTGGCAGGTGCCTCCCAGCGCTCGGGGAGGCGCCTATCTCCCTCCAGTTCACTAGACTTCGGGCACAGACCAGCACTGGGCAGGCGCTCCATGCTTGAGCGATCAAACCGATCTTCGCCGTCGAGGAAGCGCGCCGCCCCCTCACACCCAGCCCGCCGCCCGACCCACGAGCGCTGCTGCCGCGACCACGCCGCGCGCCCTCAACGTCTCTCGGGGCAACCGCGCCTCGGCCGGCGGCGCCGTGAACGCCTCGAGCCACGCCTCCGCCGGCGGCCGCGCCAGCACCCCGCCAAGGTCGAACAGCGCCAGATCCGACACCCCGGCCGCCTCCGCGACGGCCACGTCCTCCCGGAGCTCCGCGACCGAGCGATAGACGGGCTCGTCGCCGAGCGCACCTTTCCCCACGGCGCCCAGCGAGACGCCCGCCCTCGGACCGAACCGCCGGGCGGCGGCGCGACACCCCCAGGCGAGCAGCGCCAGCGCGTCGTCCCGACCGAGCGCGCCGCGCGAATACCCCGCTATCAACGACGTATACAGCATCGCGCTGACGCGCCCCCACGGCGGCGCCGACACGGGCGTGCCGAGCAGCCGCTCCCAGCCGCGCGCCGGCCCGTCGACCAGGACGAGCGGCACGATCGCGGCCGACGTCGCGACCCCACGCGCGTGCAGCGCACCGGCCAGCTCGGAATACGTGCGCTGCGCGTCATTCCACCGCGCGCCCCGCCCGTGCGCTGTCTCCCGCGCTCCCGGGGCCGCGCCGCCGAGCAGCTCGAGCGCGCCGCGCCCCCCCGCGAGCGCCTGCCGCACCGCCGCGATCGGCGGCTCGAGATCGAACACGATCTCCGCCGCGGCGAGGCGCCGCGCGTCGAGCGCGTCGAGCAGCCGCGCGACGAAGGCGCCGAACGCCGCCGCGTTGCCGGCGCTCGCCCAGCGCCCGTCCTCGTCCGCGATCATCGGCCACACCGCGACCGCCACCCCCGCGTCCGCGCACGCCGCCACGAGATCCGGCAGCCCCGCCGCCGTCTCCGGCCGCACCGCGATCGAGAGCTCCAGCGCATACCGCCGCAGGAGCGCGAGCGTCCCGGGCGCCCGCACGACGTCGAGCGGCAACAGCTCGCTCCAGATCCGGCGGCGCGACGTCACGCCCGCCGCCCGCGCCGCGGCGCCGCCTGCGCCCGGCCGCCGCACGCGCCGCAGCGGCGCCGTTTCCTTCCGAATGCGACAGGGCCCCCGCTACACTCGCGCGTCATGAAGATCCTCTATGGCGTCGTCGGCGAAGGGATGGGGCACGCCATGCGCTCGCGCGTCGTGATCGAACACCTGCTCGCGCAGGGACACGAGCTCGAGATCATGGCGTCGGGCAGGGCGACCGACTTCCTGTCGAAGCGCTTCGCTGGGGTGAACCGCATCCACGGGCTCCACATGATCTACGAGGAGAACCGGGTACGGCGCGGCAAGACGCTCTGGTCCAACGTGCTCTCCGGCGCGACGGGCACGCCGAAGAACATCGCCGCGTACTTCGAGCTCATCAAGGACTTTCGCCCCGAGCTCACCGTCAGCGACTTCGAGTCGTGGACGTACCTCTACGCCAAGCTCCACCGGCTGCCGATCCTCTCGGTCGACAACATGCAGATCATCAACCGGTGCACCCACGACCCGGAGATCCTCGCCGGTCACGAGGCCGGTTTCCAGCTCACACGCGCGTTCGTGAAGAGCAAGCTGCCGTTCTGCAACCACTACGTCATCGCCACGTTCTTCCGGCCGCCGGTCCGCAAGCAGGAGACGACGCTCGTGCCGCCGATCCTCCGCCCCGAGATCATCGCCGCGAACCGCCGCCCCGGGGAGCACCTGCTCGTCTACCAGACCGCCGAGGGGAACGACGCGCTCTCGGAGACGCTCGCGAAGACCGGGCTCGAGTGCCGCATCTACGGGATGCGCCGGAACATCACGGAGGAGCAGGTCGAGGGGAACCTCCGCTACCGCCCGTTCAGCGAGGAGGGCTTCATCGACGACCTCGCCTCGTGCCGCGCCGTCATCGCCGGCGGGGGGTTCACGCTCATGGGCGAGGCGGTCTACCTGCGCAAGCCGATGCTCGCCGTCCCCCTCGGCCGCCAGTTCGAGCAGGTGCTCAACGCGCGCTACCTCGAGCGCGAGGGGTTCGGCCGCGGCGCCGATTCGCTGGACGACCCGGCCGTCGTCGCGGATTTCGTGAAGGCCATCCCGGCCTGTGAAGAGAAGCTCGCGGGCTACTCCCAGGACGGCAACCGGCAGCTGTTCGAGGTGATGGACGGCCTGCTCGATCGCGCCCACGCCGGCGTGCTCTGAGCGCAGCGGCCTGCACCGCTGCGCCGAGCGCCGCGGCCTGCCCCGAGCACGCCGGCTGGCGCTGAGCGCGGCTCGCCCAGCGCGCGCCGCGGGAGGCGTCCCCTACTTCGGCCTGCAGCCCTTGAGGTCCGAGCTGGAGACGCCGTTGCACTCCTGATCCGCGGGGCAGTCCGACTGCTCGACGCACGTCTTCAGGCACTGGAGCTCCGCGCTGTCGTCGGGCTTGCCGCAGACCGACCCGCCCTCGCACTCGCCCTCCGCGCCCTCTTCCTCGCACGCCTCGCCGAGCGCCGCCTCGCCGCTACAGCCCCACACGAGCAGCGCGCCGACGAAGAGCCCCATCCCGATCCACCTGGTTCGCATGCATGACCTCGCTTGTCTTCTGCCCAGCTGCACGCGGCAGGGGCGCAGCGGCGCCGCTCACGCGATGGCGCGGCGTGCTCTCGGCCCCCTCCGCACGTCTCCAGATGCTACCGCGCGTTGCGGCTCTTGACGCTCTGGCGTTGGCTCCACGACGCCGATGCGGTCTCCTCGATCCGGATGAGCACGGCGGTGATGTTGTCGCGGCCACCGTTCTCGTTGGCGCAGTCGATGAGCTTGCAGCAGGCGTCGGCGAGCACGGCGTTGTCCTCGACGATGCGCGCGATCTCGCGGTCGTCGACGAGCCCGTGGAGACCGTCCGAGCAGAGGAGGAACACGTCGCCCGCCTCGACGCGCTCCGCGCGCAGGTCGACGTCGACGCTCGGGCCGATCCCGAGCGCCCGCGTGATCACGTTGCGGGGCAGGTAGGCGAGGTCGCGCTCGGTGAGGTCGGGCCGCTCGAGGAGCGCGTCCGCGATGAGCGAGTGGTCCCGGGTCAGCTGCGAGAGTTCGCCGTTCCGGAGGAGGTAGCAGCGGCTGTCGCCGGCGTGGGCGACGTAGAACTTCCGCTCCCGCGGCGAGAACGCCGCCGCGACGACCGTGGTCCCCATCCCGCGGTAGAACCGCGAGTCGTCGGCGTGCGCGAAGATGCGGGCGTTCGCGTACGTCACGGCGGCGCGCAGCCTGTCGCCGGTCGACGCCTTGCGTCGCTTGCCGTTCCCCTCGCGGAAATAGCCGGCGATGGCGCTCGCGGCGATCCGGCTCGCGACCTCGCCGGCCTCGTGCCCGCCCATGCCATCCGCGACGACGTAGACGTTGAACTCGGGGAGGAGGATGTATCGGTCCTCGTTGTGGACCCGCTCCCTGCCGACGTCCGATAGACCTGCCGCGGTGGCGCGCATTCGCCCCGAGTCTAGACGACGCTTGGCCCCTCAGGGAACTAGGTTAATCTCCCCGCCATGTCCGACCTTGTGATCGACAACCCCTATACCCTCGACGAAGCCGTCCGCCGGCCTCTTGCAGACGAGACCGCCGTGGACCGGCTCCTCGACACCGCAGCCGCGGCCGCGCGGCGCTTCTCGCGCACATCCATCGCCGAGCGCGCCGCCCTCTGCTTGCGCGCGGTCGAGCACATCGAGGCCAACGCGCCGTCGATCGCCGCCGACATCACCCGGATGATGGGCAAGCCCCTGCGTCAATCCCGCAACGAAATCGCGGGGATGGCCAAGCGAGCCCGGCACATGGTCTCGATCGCCGAGGGCGCGCTCGCCGACGTGATCCTGCCGGAGCTGCCTGGGCTCGAGCGGCGGATCGTGCGCGCTCCGCTCGGCGTGGTCTTCAATCTCCCGGCCTGGAATTATCCGCTCCTCACCGCCGTGAACGTGGTCATCCCCGCGGTGCTCTCCGGCAATGTGGTGCTGCTCAAGCACTCGCCGCGCTCGCCCCTCTGCGGAGAGCACTTCGCGACGGCGTTCGCGGAGGCGGGCGCGCCGCCCGGCGTCGTCCAGGCCTTCCACTGCGACCACCCCACGTCCGAGCGCATCGCGTCGGACCCTCGGGTCAACTTCGTCGGGTTCACCGGTTCCGTCGAAGGCGGACGCCGCATCTATGCGGCCACATCGAAGAAGGTCGCCGTCGACGCCGGCCTGGAGCTCGGCGGCAAGGACGGCGCCTACGTCGCGGCCGACGCGGACCTCGAGAAGGCCGTGGACGGGATCGTCGACGGCGCCTGCTACAACGCCGGACAGAGCTGTTGCGCGGTCGAGCGCGCGTATGTCCACCGCGATCTGTATCCGAAGTTCGTGGAGGCGGCGCTGGAGCTGATGAAGCGTTACGTCCTCGGCGATCCGACCGACGAGCGGACGAACCTGGGTCCGATGGCGCAGCCGCAGGCGCCGGCGTTCCTGGAGGCGCAGGTGAAACAGGCGCTCTCTCGGGGGGCGCGGGCGCTCTGCGGCGGTCGGGCGACCCAGGTCGACGGCCGCGGGCGCTTCTTCGAGCCGACGCTCCTCGTGGACACGGCGCCCGACCTCGACGTGATGCGCATCGAGTCGTTCGGGCCGGTGCTGCCGATCGTGCCGGTCTCATCCGACGAGGAGGCGCTCGCGCTGATGAACGACAGCGATCTCGGGCTCACCGCGTCCGTCTGGACGCGTGACCGCGAGCGCGCCGCGCGGCTCGCGCGCGAGCTCGACGTCGGCACGGTCTACATGAACCAGTGCGACACCCTGGATCCGGCGCTCCCCTGGACGGCCGCGAAGAACAGCGGCAAGGGCGCGACGCTCTCGACGCTCGGGTTCCTGCACCTGACGCGGCCGAAGTCGATCAACTTCAAGATCGGCTGAGGGATCGAGCGCGCGGCCCTCGGCGCGGCGCCGCGCGTGGCCGCGAGCGGCTGAGCTCGAATGAGCGGCTTGCGCCGCGGGCGATGTGCGGTATCCCGAGGCGATGGAAATACGAGAGATCTATCGCGGGCGCCTCATCGATCACGTTCAGCTCGTCGTGGCTGATCTTGCGGCGAGCAAGAGGTTCTATCGGGCCGTCTTCGAGGCGATCGGGATCCCGATAAGCGGCGAGGCCGACGATTACTTCTGGGCCGACGAGCTCTTCATCTCGAGCGTGGGCTCACCTTCCGCGGCAGGCGTCCCCACCGGCCGGACGCACCTCGCTTTCCAGGCGAACGACCGCGCGACGGTCGAGCGGTTCCACGCCGCCGCGGTCGCCGCGGGCGGCAAGGACAACGGCGCTCCGGGCAAGCGCCCGTACCATCCCGGCTACTATGCGGCGTTCGTGCTCGACCCGGATGGGAACAACATCGAGGTCGTCCACCACGGTCGGGCCGACAGGTCGGCAGACGCGATAAAGATCACGTTCTGACCGCGAAGGTGTCGCGAGATCGTTGAAGAGCCGACAGAGAATCGATTGAAATCGGCACGGGCGCCAGCGCACCACCGCTGATCCTCCCGCGCTTCTTTTCCTGCTTCCCTCTCGGCGCCTCCTCGCTTCTACATCGGTTTCCGCCCACCTCTGCACCATGCAAAGCAGAGCGACGGTCTCCCGCACAGGAGACGGGCCCAGATCGGCGTTTTCGGCGCGGAAGCGCACTCCGGTGCGCTGAGCACCGAAAACGTCGAGGTGGGCCCGTATCCGAAGCGGGAGACCGTCGCTCTAGACGGACTGCCCCGCTGGCTCATCGACGCAGATCCGCTTCCTGGCGACGGGCCTCGGCGCGACGTCGTTCAGGACCACGCCGAAGATACGGCGATCCCCGAGCTGCTCGGCGGCCCTCGTGAGCGACGACGCCCGGGTCAGCGAGGCGCGCGCGACGAGGACGATGCCGTCGCAGGCGTCCTCGATGACGTTGGCGTCGCCCGAGCCAAGGACCGGAGGGCCGTCGATGACGACGTAGTCGTGATAGCGCCGCAGCGTGCGCATCGCGGCCTCGAAGTGGACCGAGTGGAGCGCCGCGGGGTAGCTCGCCTCGAGCGACGGCTCCGCGAGCACCGAGAGCGACTGGCTGACGGCGATGACGCCGAGAGGACGGGTCTCGCCCGCCATCCGCCGGCGGAGCTGCTCCGAGAAGCTCGCGTGCGCGGGGAGCCGCAGGCCGAGGGTCGCCGCGACGCGGGGGCACGCGAGGTGGCCTTCGACGAGCAGGACCCGCGCGCGCTCGGCCTCGGCGAGCGTCATCGCGAGGCGGACCGCGAGCGCGGTCTTGCCCTCGGCCCGGCCGGGGCTCACCACCGCGACAGCGAGCGGCTCGCCCGCCCGCCGCTGATCGAGCCGGTGCCGGAGGACCCGGAGCGCCGCGAGGGCGGGCGCGGGCGCGCCCCGGAGCAGCTCGAACACCCCGTGCCCGTCGGGGTCGAGGTCCGCGCCGATGATCTCCACCTCGGGCCCATCGAACGCGGGGCTGCTGGCGCGCGCGACCGAGCGCACACCCACGCGAGCGAGCGGCGCTTCGGGCGCGCTCCACGACGACCGATCGACCACCTCGCCGTCACCGGGGTCGAGTCCGTCCCGGGGCGCGTCCTCCGCGGCGGAGCCGGCCGGAGCGCCCTCTGGCGACGCGCCGGGGGGCTCTGCGCCGTACCCGGCCGCGCCCGGTGGCTCCGCCCCGTACCCCGCCGCCCCGGGGGGCTCTGCGCCGTACCCCGCCGCGCCGGGCGGCTCCGCGCCCCCGGCCGCCCCGGGGGGCTCCGCGCCGTACCCGGCCGCGCCAGGTGGCTCTGCCCCGTACCCGGGCCCATCGAGCGGCTCCGCGCAGTACGCGGGTACGACGGCGCGCTCCCGGAGCGGCGGGCCCGCCGGGAGCTCCGGCATCGCCGCCAGCAGGGCGGGGCCGCCGAGCGCGTGGATGTCGCCGCCGTCGTAGAGCGTGTCGTTGAGCAGCACCCGGGCCCCGGCGACCCCGAACACGAAGAAGAACGTCACCGCCGCGCCGGCGAAGAAGACACGGCCCCGCCCACGGTCGGGGCGGCTCGGCAGGTAGGCGGGGTCGAGGACGTCGAGCTCGGTCTCGCTCTTGTTCTCGGCGGCGTCCGCGGACAGATCCGCGGCCCGCTCGTTGGCCTGAACCGACTTCAGGTACTCGCGCGCCCGCTCCAGATCGAGGCGGAGCCGGTGCCACTCGGTCTCGAGCTCTATCACGCGCTCCTCGGCGCTCCCGTCAGCGGCCCACGGCGCGCGCGGCGCCTCGCCCCTGGCCGCGCTCTCCGCCGGCGCGCGCGGCGCCTCGTCCCCCGCCCTGTCGCCTCCGGCGCGCGCGCGCAGGCCAGCGATCTGCCGGAGGAGCGCGGTCCGCTCCGCCGCGAGCGCCGCGCGCCGCGCCGGCGTGAGCGCGCGCGCCTCGGCGGTCGGCGCCTCGGTGACGCCCGCGCGGACGAGCCCGAGCGCGCTCTCGGCCGCGGCGAGCTGGCTCTTGGCGGCCTCGACGCGGCGCTTCGCGGCGACGGCGTCCGGGTGGATCGGGGTCACGGTCGTGAGCTTCTCGGCGAGCGCCGCCTCGGCCGACGCGACCGCGGCGACGGCGGCGGCGCGGGCCCGCTGCGCCTCGACGACGCTCTGGGGCAGCGGCTGCCCCGGCGCCGCCGCCGGCGACCGCGCTGCCCCGAGCAGCGCCTCGACCCGGGCGAGCTGCCGCTCGAGCGCCGCGAGCTGCGGGTCGACCGGGCGGGCCGGCAGCGCTGGCAGGGCGCGCGCTCCAGCCGCGGGCGCGGGGGCGCCGGGCGAGCCGAGCGGCTGGGGCGCCGGCGCGTACGGCGAGTCGTTGAGCCCCCACTGGAACTGCGGGTTCCTGGCGAGGAACGTCGCCAGCGCGCGGCTCGCCTGGTCGACCTTGGAGCTGGCCTCGGCGAGCTCCTTCCGGAGGAAGTCGCGGGTCATCGTCGCCGTGCCGAGGCTGTCGCGGCGGTAGTCGTCGAGAAGGATCTGCGTGAGCCGCGCGGCGACCTGCTGCGCCACGTGCGGGTCGTCATGGGTGAAGGAGATGACGTACGTATCGCTGCTCTGCGCGCGGAAGCCGACGTGGGTCTTCATCTCCTCGACGGCCTCGACCATCGAGCGGGCGGACTTCTCCGGGTAGAGCCCGAACGCCTCGACGACGCCGGCGAGCATCCCGCGCGCCGCGAGCGCGTCCTTCAGCTTCGACCCGAGGCGCGCCGCGCGCGCGGTGCTGCTCTGCGAATCGCGGCCGGTCTGGATGGTGTCGCGGTAGAGGATGGTGGCCTCGCTCCGCCACACCCGCTTCGTGACGAGCGCCAGGGCGAAGGAGATCGCGAGCCCGACGGCCATCATCGCGGCCGCCCCGCGCCAGTACATCCGGACCCGGCCGAGGATGCTTATCGCGCGATCCAGGCGCTCCCGGGGTGTGCTCTCCGTGCTCAGGCTGGCCATGGTGTTCCTCGCCCCGTGGGCAGCGCGTCCGGCGCCGCGCGGCGCGGAGGGCGCGCGCGGGGACGCTCCGCCCCCGCACGGCAAGGCGCGTGCTCACGGGCGCGTCACCCCGGGACGCACCCGGCTCGGAGCGACTGCGCGCGCTGACCGAGGGAGAGAGGGCGATGGTGACGAACGCCATGGACATTCCGCGTCCGGCGAGCGCGACCCGCTTCACGGACGCATCCGGGGAAACGGGGCGCCCTCGCCGGGTCGGGGGAGGCCGGCTCGCCGGCGCGGCGAGCCGCGGTCCTCGTCACAGCCGCTGGGAGTAGTACTCGATGATGAGCTGAACCGCGATGGGGAACGGGATGCTCGTCTCGTCCGGGAGCGTGGCCACGCGCGCCTGCCGGGCGTCCTTGTCGACCGCGAGCCACGCGGGAGCTTCCATGTCCGTCCTCGCGAGTCCCTCCACGACGGTCCGGTGGTCACGGCGCTTCTCCGTCAGGCTCACCGTCTCTCCGGTGCTGACGCGGTAGGACGGGATATCGACGCGCTTTCCGTCGACGAGCACGTGCCCGTGCGCCACCAGCTGCCGCGCGGCCGGGATGGTGCGCGCGAAGCCCGCGCGGAAGACGACGTTGTCGAGCCGCCGCTCGAGCAGCTCGATGAGCTTCATCCCGGCGGCCAGGTCGCTCCTTCGCGCCTCGAGCATGAGCGTTTTCAGCTGCGTATTTGTGAGGCCGTAGTTGAGCCGGACCTTCTGCTTCTCGCGGAGCCTCAGGGCGTACTCGCTGAGCTTCTTGCGGGCCTGGCCGTGCTGCCCGGGTGGGTAAGGCCTCCGCTCGGTCTTCTTGGCCGAAAGCCCGGGGAGCTCGACCCCGAGCGCGCGCATCACCTTGACGCGAGGTCCGGTGTAACGGCTCATGTCCGGGCTCTCTTCAGGGACGCGCGCGCGTCGCGAGGGTGGAGCGCGGCGCCGTCCAGCGCCGGTGCGTCAACGTATTCCTGGAGTTTCATCGAGCTTCACTGTCCTTGTTCATGGGTCTTGCGATTGCCTGTTACCGAGGCTGCTATCGACGGCTCACACGCGCCGGAGGTGGCGGAGGATCGGGAACTGCGCTCTGCGGAAGAGGCGCGCGAGCCCGTTCGTGGCCCGGATGCGGGCGCCGAGCGGCTCGGGATAGTCGTTGTCGTCGAGGATGCGCAGCCATGGGAACGTCTCCACCACCCCTCCCTCTCGGTGGAGCTCCGCGTGACGCGTGCCCCTCGCCGCAGCGGGACGGAGCTCCAGGCGCGGGCTCGCGTCGAGCAGGAGCTCCACGCCCTTGGCGAGGCGCAGGGAAACCTGGGTCAGGAAGGCGGCGATCCGCTCGGGGCCGAGCTGGGAGAAGAGGCCGAGGCCGAGGATCAACGTGGGCCACTCCTGCGCATCGGCGAGCTGATCGATCCAGTGATCGCAGCCGGGGGACGCGGTGGCCAGCGCATACCGCGGCGTCTGCGGGGCGCGCCGGGACTTCCACGCGACCACGCGGGGAACGTCGATGTCGATCCAGTGGAGCAGCCCGTTGTCGACGCGCGAGAATCGGGTGCACGGCCCGGAGAAGAGCCCGATGGCCAACCCCTCCGGGTGGCGGCGGAAGAAGTCGTCCACGACGTCGTCGACCAGCCGCGTACGGGTCGCGAGCGGACGGAGCTCCTGTTCCGTGAAGCCCGCGCGCTCGACGTCGAGCACGCGGGCGAGCTGGCGCGCTTCCTCGTCGTGGAGCCCGAGGTCAGGAAACGCGTCGGAGGCGTACGCGCACGCGGCGACACCCGCGAGCTCGCGTCGAGCAAACGAAGGAGCGGCGTCGATACTGAAAATCATTTTCAGTTTCATTACAGATACGTTCGTCCTATGTCAAGCGGCGAACCGCGCGCGCGACCTCACCCAGGTTGAGCCGGGCCGGGCCGACCCCACCCAGGTTGAGCCGGGCCGACCTCACCCAGGTTGAGCCGGGCCGACCTCACCCAGGTTGAGCCGGGCCGACCTCACCCAGGTTGCCCTCAGCGCCCTCCCCCGCCGCTGCCTGGTGCGGCCCGCGAGGCCCCCCAGCTCGCGCTCATCCGCCCGCCCCCTTGACGGTCGACAGTCGCGAGCTATCGTTTAGATATATCTTTTAGAATATCGACCCGGCCGCCGCAGGGCTACCGGGCCGGGAAGCCGGGGTGGTCTGCGCACGAGCGCGCGGCAGCTGAGTGCTCGTCGCCGTGGCGGTCCACCGCCGAGCCAGAGAGGGATTTTGTCTATGTTTTGGGGACATGAACACCATCACTGCGCGGGTCCGCGAGGGCCGAGGGGTCCATTCGGGAGGGGTCGGCACGGCATGGGCGGCGGCCCGCCGGGCTGGTGGGGCGACTGGTTCGGAGGGCCGCCGCTCCGCGCCGATCGAGGCGGCGTGCGCTACCTCGTCCTCGACGTGCTCGCCGAGCGAGCTCGCCATGGATACGAGGTCATCCAGGCGATCGAGCAGCGCAGCGGCGACAGCTACCGGCCGAGCCCCGGCGTCATCTATCCGACGCTGCAGCTGCTCGAGGAGCTCGGCCACGCGCGCGTCATCGAGGCCGAGGGGCGGAAGATCTACGAGATCACCGACGCGGGGCGCGAGGATCTCAAGGCGAACCGCGAGTACGTCGACGAGTTCTACGAGCGCTTCGTCGAGACCTCGTGGGAGCGCTTCGCCGAGGATTTCGGCGACGTCATGAAGCGCATCGGCTCGCTCATGAAGATGCTGCGCCACGCGATGCGCCGGGGGCGCCTCACGCCGGCCGTGCTCGCGCGCACCGTGAAGGTGCTCGACAAGGCGGCGGCCGAGATCGAGGAGCTGCTCGCCGAAGATCCGGAGACGCGCGGCGGCCGGCGCCCCTGAGCCGCGCCGTCATGAATCAGCGTGTGACGCGCTCAGGCACGCTCTCGAAGCAGAGCACCCGCCAGGCGTTCGGCTGGCCGGGACGCTCGAGCTCTGTCGCGGCGCCGTTCGTGAACTCCGCGACGACGCCGCGCCAGAACGCCAGAGCCCCCCGGTTCCCCTCGGACACGCGCACCGTCCACTTGCCCGGAAGACCCTTCCATAGGAGGAACGCCGCCTGCCGGCCGACGCCAGAGCGGCGATAGCGGCGAAGGACGAAGAACTCGGCCACATCGAGGACGTCCGGGTCCTCTACCGCCGGCGAACCGCGCGTCGCCAGGACGAACCCCGCGACGCGCCCGCCGCATCGAATGAGGAACGCGAACCGCCGCTCCCGCTCCGACCAGTAGAGAGGGAGCTTGGGATAGCCGAAACGCCCGTCCTGCCCCAGCTCGATCGCAGGGAACACATCGCTGAGATCGTGAATGTACAGCTCGAGAAGGTTGGACAGGAGCACGGCATCCGCTGGCGTCGCCGCATCCAGAGAGACGGTCTGCAACTCTGCCATCTCCACTCCTCCCGTCCGTCCGCCAGCGCCGAACCTCGGGCGCTCCTCGGCGGCGCGCAATACCTCATCGCCCATGCGCCGGTCCGTGCCGCTAGACCCCCTCGCTCGCCAGCCGCGCGCCGCGCGCGGTGCTCCTGGGCTCAGCCGAGGAAGCCGCGCGCACGGGCGATCGCCTCGATCGCCGGCCTCCTCCGCTCCAGCTCGTCGACGTCCTTGACGGGCAGGAACCGGGCCTCGATGCCGTCCCGCGGCACGCGCACGAACCGGGCCGGCAGCCCGAAGGTGATCTCGTTCAGGATGCGCTCGAACTGGATCGCCTTGCGGTCGTCGACCTTCTTCTCGACCTCCACGTAGATCCAGTCCATCGCGAGCGCGCTGAGCGCCTCGGCGCTCGCGATGAAGGTGTTGGTGTTGAAGACGGGCACGACCTTCGGGTCGAAGTCGACCGGCAGGCGGAAGTCCTCTGCCATCACCGGTCTGCCGTTCCATCGCAGCGGCCCGCCGCCCTTGTCGCCGCCCTTGTCGACCACCTCGACGGAGAGGGGTCCGCCGTGCCCGAGGTGCCAGCCCAGGAGGACCGGGTCGACCGTCGCGCCGAGGTTGTCGAGGTTGGCGATCCAGACGATCTTCCCGCCGCGGGCGATGAAGCGGCTGAGGAGGCCGCTCTCCCGGAGGGCGTCCGGGAGATCGCCATGGCCGGTGGCATAGACGCTCGGCTCGCCCGCCTCGTCCAGGAACAGCCCGCCTTCCGGGGTCAGGCGCAGCGAGACGTGCTGCTCGAACGTGGCGCAAAGATCACCCGGCTCGTCGAGGCGCGCGCCGAGCGCCTCGCGGATCGGCCCGTTCGTCGCCTCGCTGGTCATCAGCCACAGCGGCACCGGCACCCCGGTCGTGCGCCGGAGGTGATCGCTCTCGGCGAGGCGCAGATCGAGGAAGGTCCGACCGGGCAGCACCTCGACGAGCGCCTTGACCACGCCGCCCATCCGGGTGGCCATCCCGCCCGCGAGGACGCAGAGGGCGACCTCGCCTCGGCGTAACGCCGCCAGACCGGCTTCGCGGCAGCGAGCGTGCTCGGGCGTGCCTTCGGCGGGCAGCTCGGCGACATCACCCGGCGCAGGCGGCTCGACCGTGCCCTGGAGGCGGTTGCGGGCGTCCCGGTCCTTGCCGATGGACGCGGCCCACCGGGCGACGCGGTCGGGGTCGAACCCGCGAGCCAGGAGGCGAGCGAGGAGCGGGCCAGGGAGCGCGGCGATCTGCTGAGCGAGGGAAGACACGGTGTCCTCAAAAGACCACGATGTGATGCTCAAAGCAATGGCATCGTGCAGCCGGTCACGCCTGCACGCCGGTCACGGAGGAGGTCACGCACCAGCCCCGGGCAAAAGGTGGCACCCAGCCAAATGCGCTCACCCTGATCTCGATCATCTCGTATCTCGCCTTCCGGGAGCACCCCGTCGATCTGTAGATCTGCGATTCCATTCCAAGAACGGACCATCTCCAGGAACGAGGAAGGACAATCTCCAGGAAATCACGTCGACCGCATCGCCCGGTCAGGCTTCTGTCAGCCGCTGGCCAGCTCGCTGAACAGCTCTTCCGCGGCCGCAGCGGTCGCCGCCCGCTGGAGCCAGCGTCCCAGGACGTCGACATCCGTCTCACCGAGGATCCGGCCTCTCGCCTCATCGCTCGCCGGGACGCCGCGCGCATCCAGCAGCATCAGGATCGCCGCCGACAGCCGTCCCACCGCCTGCTCCGCCCGCGCCTGCTCCTGCTCGATACGGGCCTCCGCGGCCTCGATCATCCCCTCCAGCTTGCCCACCAGCTCGCTGGCGGTAACGAGCTCCGCAGTGTCCGCGTAAAAGCGGAGACGCCCGGCCTCCACCGTCAGATCCAGCTCGAGGACCTCCGATCTGTACCGCCCGGCGCGCGACGGGATGCTCTCGTAGCGCCGCACGCCGGTGGGCGGCAACCGATGAGCTTTGAGGTGCCCACGCGGGATGTCGTAGATGAAATACTCGCGGATCCCGAGGGACGCGTACCGCACGACGTTGTCGACGAAGTCCTTCCGCCAGTTGCCCGCGTAGTGCACCTCGATCGCGAGGTCGATCCCCTTGCCCTCGGCGCTGACCATCCAGCAGAGGCGCGGGCTGGGCTCGACGTCGGTCACCGCGATCACGTCGGGCGTGAAGCCCTTCTCGCCCGGATAGTGGACCTTCATCTCGGAGCCGATGTAGATGCGCCGCCCGCGCCGGCCGAACCAGGCGCGGAGCGTGTCGCGGGCTTCCACCTTGGCGTCGAAGTGCGGGTCGCCTTCAGCCATGGCCAGGCGCTCGTCGATCTCCTCCTGGGACACGGAGTCGACGAGCGCCGCGATCGCCTGCTGGCGCTGAGCGGGCGACATCGCGGCCCACTCTGCCTCGGTCGGGGCGCGCGGCGCCTCGGCGGGGATCGGCGCGGCGGTGGGGTCGACGGGCTTGCGGATGGGAGCCGACATCCCGCCCAGCATACCACCGTTCCAGGGCGCTCCCGTCGCACGACCTGCGAGGCCGCGCCGCCGCCGCCCCGGGGCGCACGGCGCCCGCAGGCGCGCTCACCCGAGGAAGCGGAGCAGGACGTTGAGCAGCGCGAGCACCACGAACATCCCGCCGCACACGAGCGCGACTTCCCTCCCGGACACGCGCACCGAGACCCGGCTGTCCTCGGCCCGCGCGGCGCCGTACAGCGCGGCGGAAGCACCGAGCGCCATGTAGAGGATGTCCTTGTAGGCCCACGAGAGGAAGAAGATGCCGATCAGCGCGCCGCACAGGCTCACGAAGATCGCCGGCGCGAACCGCCTCGCCGTGGGGCCGACATCGACGTCGCCCAGCCAGATCGACAGCGGCACCTTGATCGACGCGTACAGGACGAGCGCGAACAGGCACATCCCGAGCAGGCCCGTCTCGGCCGCCGCGAGGAGATACGAGTTGTGGGCCGTCAAGCCGAGCGACGACTCGTCGCCGAACTGCCCCGCCCCGACGCCGATCCCCTTGGTCCGCCGGATCATCTCGAACGCTTCCCGGAGCAGCTCGACGCGCTCCTCCGAGCTCTCGCTCGCCTCGTCGCCGCTCCGGCCGCCGAGCAGGAGCATGGGCGGCCCGACGAAGCAGGCGGCGATGACGCCGAGGGTCCCGATCCGCCGGATGAAGCTGATACCGAGGACCGCCAGGTACACGATGACCCCCGAGCGCGAGCGCGACAGGACGACCATCGCGCCGATCGCCGCGATGACGACCGTCACGGGGAGCGCGCGGAGCGCCGCGGCCACGCGCGAGAGCAGCCGATCCGTGAGCAGGACGGGCAGCGTCGGCGCGCGGCGCGCCCCGGCGGGCCTCGTGCCGCCCGGCGCAGCGTCAGCGCGCGGCGTACCCCCCAGCGCAGCGTCAGCGCGCGGCGTACCCCCCAGCGCAGCGTCAGCGCGCGGCGCGGGCCGCGGAGCAGCGCCGCCGGGCGGCTCGCCGTCCGACGGCGGCCCGCCGCCGATAGGCCGGCGCTGCCGGCGCGGGCCGGCGCGGCGCTCGGCGAGCGCGATCGCGAGCGGGATCGCCATGCCGGCCATCAGGGAGAGCTCGTTGGGATCGGCGAGCGAGCCGCGGTAGCGGACGCGGCCGTCGATTGTCGACGTGCCGAGCGGCCCGGGGCGCTCACACCGGTAGTTGCCGTCGGGCACGGGCGCGTCCACGCGGCAATCGAGGTTGGTCTCGCACGGCCGTCCATCCGGCTCGAGCTCGCCCTTGCCTTCCCAGTCATCGGCCGCGGCGATCATGCAGCCGTGGGGCTGGAACGACTGCACGATCGCGACCACGGTGGTGAGGACGGCGCAGCCGACGAGCGTGATCGCGAGCGCGCGCAGCCCACGCGGCGAGGCGGCGGCGACGGCGATGGCGACGAAGATGCCCGCCACGGTCGCGAGCTGCATCCCGCGCTCCTCGAGCGCGTCCGGGCGCTTCAGCGCGGTGGTCAGCGCCGCCCAGGCGAGGAACGCGAGCGCATAGACGACCTGCGGCGCGAGCGACGGCTTGAGCCGCCGCCACAGGACGTCTAGGGCGACGCAGAGAAGGGTGAGCCCGAACGCCGCGTGAACGAGCGGAATCCCCGCGAGCGCCGGGATGAACTCCTGCGGCTTGATGATGACGAGCGCGCACAGCGCGCACACGACCCACGCTGCCATGGTGTGGCGCGCCGTTCTCGTGGCGCGCGCCGCGCGCGGCGGCCCGCGGCGCGCCCTCGTGACGGCCGCGGAGAGGCGCCTTGCGCGAGCGCGATGAGGCCCGGCGCGCATTCCCCCCTTCCGCGCGACGGATCTAGCACCGCGGGTCCGACCGGCACGCGGGAAGAGCGCCAGTGCGCGCGCTAGGAGCAGGCGCGGAGCGCGGCCGCGGGATCGGCGCTTGCTGGAGCGCGATCGCATCAAGGAGGCTGGAAACCGCATGTGCTCCCGCTGTGTCCGGATTGCCCTGCTCTGCTCCGCGCTCACGGTCCTCACGGCGCTCCCGGGCTGCGGCGGCGCGCGCGCCCCGCGGGTCGATTTCGAGGCAGAGCGCCGCGCGACGAGCGCCTATGCGGTCGGCCCCGGCGACGTGCTGGAGGTGCGCGCCTGGAAGAACGAGGCGCTCAGCCAGCGCGTCACGGTGCGACCCGACGGGTTCATCACGATCCCGCTCGTCGGCGACGTCATGGCGTCGGGGCGCACCGTCATGGGCATCGCCGAGGACATCGCGACGCAGGCGGCCAAGTTCTATCACGAGAAGCCGGTCGTCAGCGTGGAGGTGGCAGAGCTCCACAGCTACCGGGTCTATGTGATGGGCGAGGTGTCGCGCCCTGGCGAGTTCACGCCGAGGGCGCAGATCACCGTGCTCCAGGCGCTCGCCCTCGCGGGCGGTTTCACGCGCTTCGCCGATCCCGACGACGTGGTGATCGTCCGGCGCGACGCCGTCGGCGAGCGCAGGATTCCGTTCGCGTTCGATGAGGTCGTCGGGAAAGGCGATCTCCGCGGGGATCTGCCGCTGCAAACGAACGATACGGTGGTGGTGCCCTAGCGCCTCGCACCGGGGACACGCCGAGCCGGAAGCAGGCTTATCCGCATGGGGCAGAGCCGCGCGCGGGCAGGCAGGTAGGCAGAGCTCACGTCGTGGAGAGCCCATTGCACCTCGCCGCGCATCTTCCCCTGCCCTGACGGATATCGCTTGATGATCGTTGCACGATATTCTGGCATCCTGGGCAGGATGCGCTCCGAGGCCACGCCGCCGCTCGTCGCCGTAGTGACCCTCGCGTTGCCGATGCTCGTCGCCGCAGCGTGCGCCCCCGCGAGCCCCGGCCCCCCTGGCCCCGCCGGCAAGGCCGCGGCCCCGCCGGGCTCCCAGGTCCTCGCGGCGGCCAGCGCGCCTTCCGGCCCGGGCGGCCCCGTTGCCGGCGCGGCGTCCGCGGGGACAGCGCGGGCCGATGGCACCGCGCCCTCCCCCGCTGCGGCCGAGCCGCCCCCGGCCATCTCGGCCGACGAAGCCGAGGCGCTCCTGTTCCCGGACGACGCCGCCGCCCACGAGGACGGCATCGACGCCTGCCGGCGCGGGAGCGCCGGGACGACCGCCGCGCCCACCCCCGGGCACGAGCGCGTCCGCTGCCTGCTCGCGCTGCGCTATCAGGGCGACCCGCAGGCAGCAGCGAGCGCGACCGCGCTCTTCGACCAGCACGGCAGCGTCGCCGGGCTGGAGCGGGAGCACATGATGGACGGCGGCTACCGAGGCATGCTCCACCTCGTCCCGGAGCTGCCGGTGCGCGCCGAGCGCCGCCACCTCGAGTGGACGGCCTCGGCCATCGCCGACTTCGACGCCTTCGTCGCGGAGCTCGCGGCCACGGCCAGCTCGCCCGTGCGCTACCGACACCGCGCCCTCGCGCTGCGGTACTTCCGGTCCGTGCGGGCACGGACGCCTTCCGCCTACGCCTCGGGCTGGACGGTCGCGTACAACCTGTCCGGCTCGCTCCACCGCTCCGCGGACGCGGTGCGGGAGACGCTCTTCCACGAGATCTTCCACCTGAACGACGCCGCGCACGGCGGGTGGTCCCAGGCGGCGCTCTCGCCGATCTACGACGGGATCGTCGCGCGCTGCGGGACGAGGATCTCCTGCCTCACGCCGTACTCGCCGAACGAGACCATCGTGAAAGGCGGCACCTACTACTCGTTCCAGCCTGGCAACGGCGTGGTGGAGTACGCCGCCGAGCTGGCGATCCGCTACTACCGCGAGCAGCGAGCGGCGCTCCGCGGCAAGCGGCTCGCGAAGGCGCCGTTCAAGTGCGGCCCGCCCGAGAACGCGCGGGCGTGGTCGCTGCTCGCGCGAGAGTTCTTCGGGGGCGCCGATCGGGTGGCGCCTTGCCAGGGCGCGGCCGCGCAGCCCTGAGAGCGCCTCCGGACGCGATGTCGCCGTCCCGCGCGCCGCGGACCGTCATGATGGAGCGCACTCTCCGCGGGGCGCTTCATCACGCGCGGGCGCATCACCCCATCTGCGGCCGGTGGACGGTCGGGGGTCGCGGCAGATCGAGCGGCGGCAGGGGATCGAAGAGCGAGCGCTCCGCGTCGGCCAGCTCCTCGGCCGAGAAGGGCCGGAGGGTCTGGCAGAACTCGACCATGATGCCATTGGGATCGATCGTGTAGATCGAGCGGTAGAAGTCGTGATCCCTCTCGGTCACCTCGAGGCCGTGAGAGAGCCACCGCGCGAGCATCCGACCATAGAGCTCGCCCGTCGGGGCGCTGAAGGCCAGGTGGTTCATCCACACCGGCAGCCCGAGCCCTGTCGAGAGATCCGTCCTGAAGCGCCCCCGCAACGTCTCTTCGTGCAGATCCCAGAACACCAGCAGCGGACCATCGGGCTCGCTGGTCCGATAAAAGACGTGCCTCGCCCAGCCCCCATTGCGACTGCCCTCGTACGGCACCGCGGTGGCCTTCACGAGACGGAACCCCATGACCCGGGTATAAAACCGGTGTGTGGCGACCAGATCGCTGGTCGCCAGCGCGATGTGATGCACGGCCATCGTCCCCCCCTTTGCGTGCATGATGAGGATGCCACGAGCCGGAGCGCTCGTTCAAGCTGGATTCCGCGCCATCGGTCGAGCGATCGCCAACCGAGGCGCAGGCGGTGACCTCGGTTAGATCGGTTACGTCGGGTCCCGGTGTCCCACCCCATCGCGCGTGAAGGACCCCGGCGACAGGCAGTCCACACCCATGATGTCGGCCCGGCGCTCCTTGCCCTGGACGCTCGAGGGACCCTGGTCAGCGGGGCGGCAGGTGCCCCAGACGGCCCGGAGAGATCGAGCTCGGCGGGATCGGCGCCGGGTCCACGGGCGGCTGCGCTATCCTCGGCGCACGCCATGTCCGACGGCGATCTCGTGTTCGCATCCATGCCTGCGGGGCTCATCGCCTTCGCCTCGTCGTGCGGAGTCCCGCCGGAGGATCTCCTCCAGGCGGCCGGCGTCGCGCCCGAGGTGCTCGCCGCGCCCGACGAGCTCGTGCCGTATGCATCGCTCTTCTCGCTATGGGAGCTCCTGCTCCAGCGCCTCCCCGGCGAGCCGCTCGGGCTGCGTTATGCGCGCTGCATCCCGGTGTCGGTCGTGGGCATCATCGGGCACGTCCTTCGCCACAGCGAGACCGTGCGGCAGGGCGTCGCCGTCTACGGCCGCTTCTGCCGGCTGATGGACCCGTACCTCCGCATCACGCTCGAGGAGCGCGGCGCGGTCGCACGCTTCGCGCTCGAGCACGAGCCGCGCGTCGTCGCCATGGCCGAGCCGATCGAGATGATGATCGCGACGCTCGCGCGCTTCATCGCGCTCTACCTCGGCGGCTCCGCGCGGCCGATCGAGGCGCTGTTCCGCCATCCCCGCCGGCACCCGCCGTCGCTCTACGAGGAGGCGATCGGGGCCCCCGCCCGCTTCGAGGCGGGCGCGACGGCCCTCGTCTACGACGCGCGCGTGCTCGACGCGCCCCTCGTCGGCGCGGACCCGTCGGTCCGCGATTACCTCGTTCGCCACGCCGAGCAGCTCCTCGCCGCGCGCGCCGCGCCCGCCGGCGCCGCGCCGCTCGACGCGCGGGTGCGCGCCCGCATCGACGAGCGGCTCGACCGCGGCGACGTGGACCAGGAGGGGATCGCGCGCGCGCTGGGCATGAGCACGCGCTCGCTCCAGCGCGCGCTCAAGGACCTCGGCACGTCGTTCACGGCGCAGCTCGACGAGGCCCGGAGGGAGAAGGCGCTCGACCTCGTCCGCCGGCGCGATCTCGCGCTCCAGGAGATCGCCTTCCTGCTCGGCTACGGCGAGCCCCGCCACTTCTACCGCAGCTTCCGCCGCTGGACGGGCACGACGCCGGGCGAGTACCGGCGCGCCCGCATCCGCTAGCGCAAGCCGGAGCCGAGCCTCGCGGGTCGGTCAGGATGCAGTCGCCGTACCCGCGATCGCCCTGGATCCCTGCGCCCGATCCGAAGTACAGGATCGCTCATGAGGAACAGGCCTCGGGCTGCAGGTGATCACCGCGTTTCCTCCCGCCGTCGCGGCGCGCTCGGCGCCGCGCGCGCGGCGTCGTGCGCCCTGTTCGCGGCGCAGATCGGCTGCGGCGCCTCCATCCCGCAGGCCGCCGACACGGTGCTACGGAATGGCTTCGTGTACACGGTCGACAGCGCGGACTCGGTGCATCAGGCCGTCGCGGTGCGCGCCGGCAGGATCGTTTATGTCGGCACCGACAGCGGCGCACAGACGTACGTGGGCGCTCGCACCGAGGTCATCGATCTGGCGGGCCGTATGCTGATGCCCGGCCTGGTCGACGGCCACATGCACGTGATGTCCGGCGGGGTGCAACGTCTGAAGTGCAGCCTCGACTACAAGACGTGGACGATCGCGCAGATGCAGCAGAAGATCCAGGCTTGCCTCGACAGCGAGCCGGCCAAGGAGCCCGATCGCTGGCTCGAAGTGACGAGCTGGGATCGGCAGGGCACGGTGTCGGTGGACGCCGATCCGACGCGGGCCGCGCTCGATGTGCTCAGGACCAAGCGGCCGATCCTCGTGCACTCCACCGACCACCACAGCGTGCTGACAAACTCGCGCGGGATGGCGCTGGCGGGCATCACCGCCGCCACGCCCGATCCGGCCGGCGGCAAGATCATCCGCGACGCAGGCGGTCAGCCGACGGGCATCTTCGAGGACGCCGGCAGCACGCTGGTGTCGGGGGCCATCCCGGCGCCGACCCACGAGGACGATGTGCGCAGCGCCAAGGCGGCGCTCGACGCGATCCGCCGCCAGGGCGTGACCACCTTCATGGACGCGTCTTCGGACGAACGTACGCTGAGCGCGTTCACGGCCGTGCAGCGCGGCGGCCAGCTGACGGCGCGGGCGTTCTTTGCCATTCTGCTCGATCCTGAAAAGGTCGGGAAGGATCCGGAAAAAGCGATCGCCGCGGTCCGGGCGCTGGCGGCCTCCCACGACCAGGGCGCCGCGGTGCCGACCCCCGGCATCGGCGCGCGCCACGTCAAGCTCATGCTCGATGGTGTCTTGCAGGCGCCGGCCCAGACCGCGGCGATGCTCGCACCTTACAACGACAACGTCGGTACCGACGGCGCGCCGAAGTGGGTCCCGGGCACGAAGCGCGGTGACGTTTACTTTCCGCCGGACGTGCTCGATTCCCTGGTGCTCGCCGCGGTCAAGGCCGGGCTCGATCCGCACGTCCACGCGATCGGCGATCGCGCCGTGCGGCAGACGCTCGACGCCTACGAGCACCTGCGCGCGCAGCTCCCGGGCAAGGACGTGCGCCCGGCGATCGCGCACTGCGAGATGGTCGATCCGTCGGACTTCGGCCGGTTCAAGGCGCTCGGCGTGATCCCGGTCATGTCGTTCCAGTGGGCGCAGGAGGCGCCTTATTCGGTCGACGCGATGAAGAACCAGCTCGGACCGGAGCGCTACGCCCGCCTGGAGCCCGAGGGCAGCCTGCTCAACGCTGGAGCGAGGATCGCCTATGGCAGCGACTGGCCAGTCGATCCGTTCGCCGAGTTCTTGGCGTTGAAGATCGGCGTCACGCGCCGGGGCGACCCCACGCACCCGGGCAGCTTCGGTCCGAAGTATGCCGGCCGGCTCAACGACGACCCGCTGCTGCCGCGTGGCGCCGCTCTGCGCGCGATCACCATGGGCTCGGCGTACCAGCTGCGGCTGGAAGAGGTCGTGGGCTCGATCGAGACGGGAAAGCTCGCCGACATGATCGTGCTGGACCAGAACTTCCTTCAGATACCCGAAGACGATCTCGGCAAGATCCAGGTGCTCATGACCCTCGTCGGAGGAAAGGTCGTCTTCTCCGCCGACTCACCGCGGCCAGCGCGGGCACGAAGGCCATGATCGTGGCGTTCAAAGCGACTTCAGGTATTCCACGAGGTCGTGCCTCTCGGCGCGGTTGAGCCCCAGTCCGAAGCGGACGTTGTAGCTCCGCACGACGTCCATCAGCGTCGCGAACCGGCCATCGTGATAGAAGCGCCCCTTGTTCTCCTCCTTCATGAACAGCCCCAGCTCTCGGACGAAGAGGGCGGATAGGTTCATCGTCTTGTACGAGTTGCCAGGCGCGCGGTCCGCCTGGAACGAGTCGATTTTCATCTCCTCGGGCGTGTGCAGGTTCCAGCCCGCATCGGTCCAGAGCGGCTTGTTGTGGCAGTCGGTGCACTTCGCCTTGCCGGTGAACAGCCTCGCGCCGCGCTCGGCGGCCTCTCTGTTGAAGTCGACCCCCGGCTTCGGCTCCGGCGCCGGGAGCGCGAGCTGGTAGAAGTGCAGCGCCGGGAGCTTCGGCGTGACGAGATCTTCCTCCGGATCCACCGTCACGTTCCAGATCCCGGTCTCCGCCGCGTTCGGGTACTTGACAGGATCGCTGAGCCTCGGATCGAAGAAATTACCCCTCCCATGCATCTGGGTCACGGCGACAAACGCGTTCCAGTAGGGGACCGACCCCCAGTTGCCCGTCCAGGTGTGCTCGTTGGTTCCGGCCATGTTGAACGCGTTGGGGAGCAAGGTCGCGCCGGGGGTCTCCTTGTCACACTGGAACGCCTTCCCGTCGAGGAGCAGCTGGGCGTCGTACTTGCCCGGCCCCCAGCTGCGCAGAATTTTCCTTAAGCCTTCCTCGGTGATGCCCTCGGGCACACGCGGCAGCAGGCTGACGATCGGCAGGAGCGTCGGGGCCGTAGCGATGATGGCGCCGACATCCAGATCGCGGTTGGCCCAGCCGTCGAGGCGCCTGCCGATGCCTTGAGCCACGGAGTCGTCGACCGTGGAGTGACAGAACGCGCACTGGAGCCCGATCGAGATCAGCTTGTCGTGGTCGTCGAAGAAGCCCGTCACCCCGAGGATCGCGTCGAACAGCAAGAGGCGCAGCGTGACGGCGGGCTCGTCGAGGTCCACCTCGCCGCGCGCGATCTGCTCCCGTAGCCGCCGCGGGAGCGCGTCCGCGTCCACTTTCAGCCCGAGCGCCAGCGCCTGAGCCGGCGTCACGCCGGCGATGCTCTCGTGCAGCCGGAGCTCGCCGCCCCAGAACGCCTCGTCACCGAAGGTGTCGAATCGGAAGATCTCCTGCCCTCTCCGGAGCAGGTCGCGCGTATTTCGCTCCGTGAGCTCGTCGAAGTCGCGGAATCGCCCGCGGCGGGGCAGTTCGTCCTCGGCAGAGGCGACGTGCTCTGCCCCCTCGCCCCCGTCGGTCGAGTTGCAAGAGAGCGCGGCGAGGCCGAGCGGGACCGTCAGTCCAGCGAGCACGAACAGCGTGGTGAGATGTGTCGTCATGGCAAGACCTTTCGGCGTCTTCACGTCATACCGCGAATCCAAAAGTGGTTTACCTGCCTCCATGAGCAAGTAAGAGAGTCCATGATCATCTCATCGGGCGAATCGCCCATGTGCAGATCGCGAGCCGGCAACACGCATCGAAGGCAGAAGCCTCGCGGCGCTCTCGGGCGTTGTTCCCCGTTCGTGCCGACCGGGGATTCGACGAAACTGGGAGTTGGCGGATTGTCCTTCAGGCGATGGACGTCTTGCGCCCTGCACAAAAGGCGCTGCGTCGGGCGTGACATCGGCGGCCTCGACCCCTGCTCGACGGGCCGGAGCGAGCGCTCCACCTGGCGCCATCCGTCGCAACATTGGCGCCCGACGCCGCTGCCGGGGCGGCGCGCCGGGCCCATCGTTCCATCGATCCCGGCGAGGCGCCGCGCGCCCCCGGGATCGAGCTCCTGCCGAGGTACGCCATGAGCAAGTTGCCGCGAGGCCCGCGTGGCCGCATTCTGACGACCTACAAGTTCCTTACACGTCCGTTCGAGTTCCTGTCCGAGTGCGCCGCCACCTACGGCGATGTCTTCAACGTGCCCGTGGTCAACGGCGATGTCGTGATCGCCGGAGACCCCGGCTCGGTGCAGGACGTGATGACGGCGCCGGCCGAGACGATGGCCCCCTACGCCACAAAGGCCATCGCGCCCCTCGTGGGGGCGCACTCGATCCTCATGCTCTCGGGCGAGCGCCACAGGCGCGAGCGGAAGCTGCTGACACCGCCGTTCCACGGCGATCGCATGCGCGCCTACGCCGCGGCGATGGCGGACACCGCCGCCCGTCGGCTCACCGAGGCGGCGCGCGCGCCCCGCGCCGTGGCCCAGGAGATCACGCAGGCGATCTCGCTCGACGTCATCATCCGCGCCGTCTTCGGGGTGGAGGAGCCGTCTCGAGCGAGCGCGTGCGCCCGCGCCGTCATCGCCATGACCGACGCGCTCACCCCGGCGCTGACCTTCCTGCCGTTCTTGCAGCGGGACCTCGGCGGACTCGGCCCGTACGCTCGCTTCCGCCGGCGCGTCGACGACCTCGAGGCGCTGTTCCGCGGGCAGATCGAGCGGGCGCGCGCGGCGCCGGGCGACGACATCCTGAGCCTCCTGGTCTCGGCCCGCTACGACGACGGATCGACCATGAGCGATCAGGCCATCTTCGACGAGCTCCGGAGCTTGCTGTTCGCCGGGCACGAGACCACGGCGCTCGCCCTCGCGTGGGCTTTCGATCACGCGCACCGCAACCCCGGCGTCCTCGCGCGCCTGCGCGACGAGATCGACGCCCTCGGCCCGGAGCCCGACCCGGAGCGCCTCGCCGCCCTGCCCTACCTGGACGCCGTGTGCAAGGAGGCGCTGCGCATCTATCCGATCGTCACCGAGTCGCCGCGCCTCCTGGCGCAGCCGTTCCGCCTCCGAGGGCACGAGCTCCAGCCGGGGACGGGGGTCGCCCCCTGCATCCTGCTCGTGCACCACCACCCCGATCTCTACCCCGAGCCGTCCCGGTTCAGGCCGGAGCGCTTTTTGGAGCGCAAGTTCTCCCCGTTCGAGTACCTGCCGTTCGGCGGCGGACACCGTCGCTGCATCGGCGCGGCCTTCGCGATGTTCGAGATGAAGATCGTGCTCGGCGTGGCGCTGTCAGCATGGGAGTTCCGCCTGCTCGACGAGCGGCCGCCCCGCCCCGTGCGCCGGAACTTGACGCTGAGCCCCTCGGGCGGCGTCCCGCTCGTCGTGCGCGCCCGCGGCCGCAGCCGCCTCCACGCCGCTGCCTGATCCTGGCGCGAGGAGGCGCAGAGAAAGCCCCAGCACGGGAATGCGCCGCCCCGGCCGGCACGACACGGCGGACATGGAGGAGAGAGAGAAGATCACGACATAAAAGCTCCGTGCTCTCTTCGCTTCGGCGATCGCCAGGGGTGGATCTGGAATAGAGGGGCTCCCCCGCTTGCCGCACCGCCCCCCATGCTGAGACGCCTCCTCCGCGCGACCGCCGCCTCCTCTCCCTGTGCATCTCCCTCTTCGCCGGTCGTCCCGATCGACGCGAGCACGGGCGCCCCAGGGCAGCGCGCCGCAAGCGCATCGCGCCGCCCGCGGCGGCTCTCCCGGCTCGGATGGGCCGCCGCGCTGCTCCTGGCGGCGTCCTCGTGCGAGTCGGTCACCACCGCCGGTTCGCCGCGCCCGTCCGGAGCCGCGCGAGCCCGGCTGGAGCTGCACGCCGGCGATGCCGAGGTCTGGGCCTTCAGCGCGCGCATCCAGGGCGCCCTCGCCGGCGCGGGCACGCTCGAGGAATGCGCGATCCGGGTGGGTGGCGACGTGTTCCCCGCCGCGATCGAGCAGCAGCGGTTCTTCGCGGACGTCCCGCTGCTCGAGGGCGAGAACGAGATCGTCGCGCGCTGCCGGGAGGCGAGCGCAGGCGACCTGGACTCTCCGCCCGTCACGTACCGCCTCCGGCTGGAGGACACGCCCCGCGCCCGCGCCCGCTCGGCGCTGGCAGGCGGCAAGCTCGTCCTCGACGCGACGAGCAGCGAGCCCAGCGAGCGCTCGCGCGCCGAGATCGTCGCCTTCGAATGGTTCCGCCTGCGCGACGACGCTGCGCCGGAGCCGCTCGGGCAGGGCGCTCGCATCGAGCTGCCGGCGCCGGACGCGGGCAGCCAGGCGCTGTACGAGCTCAGGGTGCGCGACGATCGCGGCCGGGGCGACGCCGCGCGCGTCGCGCCGCCGGTCGCAGCGTCCCCTGGCGCGGCAGCACCGGCGTGGATCGACGATGCGGTCCTCTACGGCGTCGTGCCGCCCTTCTTCGGCGATCCGCCGCTCCAGAGCGTCCGCGCCGCCCTGCCCGCGATCGAGGCGCTCGGCGTCACGGCGATCTGGCTATCACCCATCTTCGCCGCGCCAGCGGGCGACTTCGGGTATGCAGTCACCGATTACCTCAGCGTGCGCTCCGATTACGGGACCGAGCGAGATCTCCGAGAGCTCGTGGACGACGCGCACCGGCGCGGCCTGCGCGTGCTGCTCGATCTCGTGCCCAACCACACCTCGGCCGAGCACCCGTATTTCCGGGAAGCCGAGCGGCGCATGCGCAGCGCCCACAGCTTCGGCTTCTACGATCGCGACGACAGCGGGGAGCCGACGCACTACTTCGACTGGGAGCACCTGCCGAACCTGAACTACGACAGCGCCGAGGTGGCGCGCTGGATGCTCGAGGCGTCGCTGCACTGGGTGCGTCGGTTCGATATCGATGGTTACCGCGTCGACGCCGCGTGGGGCATCAAGCAGCGGCGGAGCGGGCTCTGGTCCCCCTGGGCCGCCGAGCTCCGGCGCGTGAGCCCCCGCCTCGCGCTGATCGCCGAGGCCTCGGCGCGCGATCCGTACTACCTGCAGCACGGGTTCGATGCGGCCTACGACTGGACCGAGGAGCTCGGACACTGGGCCTGGAAAGACGTGTTCGGCGCGCCGCGCGGCATCGCGGCCCGGCTCGGCGCGGCGCTCGCCGCCACCGCGGCGCGCGCCGAGCGCCCCGAGCGCACGCTCAGGTTCATCAACAACAACGACACAGGCGCTCGATTCGTCACCCGCCACGGGCCGGGGCTGACGCGCGCCGCCGCGGCGGCGCTGCTGACCCTGCCGGGTATCCCGTGCGTCTACACGTTCGACGAGCTCGGCGCCGAGTACGAGCCTTACGGCGGCCTCGCCCCTGTCTCACGGCCTCCGCCCGGCCAGCTGGCGCGGCACTACGAGCAGCTGATCCGGCTCAGGCGCTCCGTCCCGGCGCTCCGCTCGCCGGGGCTCCTCACGGTGCACGCCGGGGGGCCGGACGACGAGGTCTTCGCCTATGTCAGGCACGGCGACGACGCGTCCCGCTTTGCCCTCGTGGTCCTGAATTTCAGCGAGCGACCGGTGAAGAAGCGGCTCACCGTCCCCGAGCCGTTCGCCGGCCACGCGCGAGGCGGCCTGCGCGACGCGCTGAGCGGCGCCGGCGCGCACCTCCGGGCCGGCTCCCTCGCGCTGGACCTCGCGCCCTGGGACGTCCGCGTCCTCGTGCCGCGGTAGGCGCGGTCCAGCGTCTGCCAGGCGCTCCCCGCGCCCTCCCGCGCCGGGCCACAAAAAACAGAGCGCCCATTCGACGGCGGGGGGGGGAAGCCGTCACGGGCGCTCTGCCCTGGTCACCTAGCAGGACACGGGCCAGGGCTTTCCGCACTTCCTTTCATGGACTTACCCGACAGGGGGCTCCTGAAGCTTTCGATCCTGAGATCCTCGCTTGCAGACCTGACGGATGCACTCGCGCCGCAGCCCTAACCCGCCCAAACACCGGTCGATGGCGAGCGGTCGCCGGAACAGCGGAAATTTTCATGGTTTCCGCCTGTCTCGCCGCGGAGGGCGGCCCCGGTGTGGCCCAACGGGGCGCCCTCCGCCGTCTGACGCCGAGAGGTTCGAGGGAGCGATTGGCCGTTCTTGTCGCGGCGCCGCGCGCGCGTGGCGAGATGGGCCTGTGTCCGGAGAGAGTGAGCTCCGCTCTAAGGCACCGTGTCCCGGCGGGAAATCGACGAAGAGCGGAGGCCAGCTATCTTCGCGTCGACCTCGGCGGACGACAGGATCGCGTCCTCGGCGAAGTAGACCCAGTCGACATCCTCGTGGTACGTCCGCGAGCTGCCCTGTGCGGCATCGAGCTCATCGAACCAGAGGTTGAAGAAGATGAACTGATCCACTTCTGGGACGTACATGGAACCGTGCGTCGCGCGGTGCAATCCATCGATGTAATAGCTGATGGACGCGCTGGTGACCTGGACGACGAGCGTGTGAAAGCCGTTGAAGTTCGCGGAGACCGAGTCTGAGACGTTCACGTCCGACGTCTCCCACGAGGTCAGCCACATCGTGCTCGTGTTGCCCTGTCCCCAACCGCCGTTGGGCATGTACTCGAAATCCTGCTCCGAGTAGTCCGGGTCGCCGGCGGCCCACTCGGTCAAGGTGAAGAAGGTCTCGACGGGCTTGTCGGCGTAAAAACGCGCGCCGGACAGCGGGGTGTCGTTGAACTTGACCTTGGCCGCGTAGGTGCCGAAGCGGAACTTCTGGGCATTGGTAATCACCTCGGCCTGCGAGGTGGTCGCTCCGGTGCCGCTCGTGCTCGCCTTGAGACGCATCAGCTTGTTCGTGGAGCTCTGCGGATCAGCGACCAGCGAGACGTTGGATTCCAACCACGCCGCGCCGCTCACCCCTGGCGCCCCCGACCAGCTCCGCAGCGACCACCAGCTCCTGAAGTTGGCGTCGCCGGTCCCGTTGTAGCTGAAATCGTCGAAGAACTCGGCTGTGACCGCGCTGCCGGCCCGGGTCGTCGCGCTCGCCTGATTGGAGGCGGCAGACGCGCCGCCCGCGTTCAGGGCCGTGACTTTGTAATAGTAGGTGGTCGACGCGGACAGGCCGGTGCTGTTGTGGCTGGTAGAGGTCACGCCGCTGGCGATGCGGTTCCCCGTGCCAGGCGTGAAACCCGACGTGGTCGATCGGTAGACGTCATAGCTCGTCGCACCGCTGCTCGCCGCCCAGCTCAGGGAGATCGCGCTTGCGCTCGACGCCGTGGCCGTCAGGGAGATCGGCGCCGGAGGCGGCGACACACTGCCGCTCGGCGGCGTACCGCTGCGCAAGCCGCCCGTGGGCGCGGAGCCGGCGTCGTGCACGGTGATACGGCCAGAGTTGGAGAAGGTCGTCTGGTTTCCATACGAGTGATCGTCGGTCTCGACGACGTTCGTGTCGAACTCGATCCCGAGGTCGATCGGCTGGGTCGTCGCCCCCGCAGCCAAGCTCCCGGCGGCGCTGGTGAATCCGATCTGCACGTAACGGTCGGCGCCCGTATAGGACACTGTCCCGGTTGTCAGCGTGATTCGGCTGCATCCCGGGCTCCACCACCAGCACGCCGGGGTCACGGTCGTCGCGCCGTTCTTCGTGAACCAGTAGCGTATGACGATGCTGCTCAGCGGTATCGAGGCAGCGGTGTTGTTGCGAATCTTTATCCCGGCCTCGATGATGGTGTCGTTCGGCGCGGCGGCGTCGTAGTTGCTGTACTGAACGGTAAAGTCGGTCGTTCCGGCGAGACTACCGCTCGAGTGGCCGCAGGTCGAGAGCGCGACGAAGAGGCTCAAGCACGCGAGGCGGAGGGCACGAGTCCGCAAGAAATGGGCCATATTTTCGAGGAACGTCGCGCGTCTGCGTCGACCGGTCCGTCTCGCCTGCTCGACAGCATGTAGAGATCTCGAGTTCATGATTGTCAATCGTGCTCCTTTCACGCCCGTATCGCGCGACATCGCCGAGCCGCGGTCGACCCCGCTCCTCGCGTCGAGCGGCGTCCGCTGCGCGCAGAGATCCAGAGCATGGACACTCCTGCTGCGCCGCGTGGCGCGTGCTCCTGTGCCAAGTAAAAAGAAACGTGGCGTCGAGCTGCGACCCCGGGATGATCGCGGCCGCGCTGGGCGCGACGGCCGACATCAAGCAGGACGTGTGCCAGCGCTGAGCAGCGCCCGGTTGGGCTTCGGAGCGACAGGATCAACGGATCATCGCCGGGAGTGCGTACCATGGTGATCCCGGCGATCCTCCGGGTGCGATCTCCGGGGCAAAGGCGCGATCGACGGGATCGCACCCGCCGTCGATGGCGGTCGCCCAGCGACTCGGGGGTCCCAAACGCTGGATAATTTCAATGATGCTGCCAAACCACGCTCCGCATCGCGCGGCGCCGCGTGACGCCGGCGCGGAGGCCTGCTGAGATGGATGGATGCTCCCGCTGAGCGACAACGACGCCGCCTCCACCGAGCTCCTTCCCGGGCCGGTGCGCCCCGCCGCGGCCGCGGCCGAGAGCTTCGCCCTCTCCATCATGGCGGGCCCGGACGAGGGCCGCCGGTTCACCGTGGCGCCGGGGCTGCCCGCCCGCGTGCTCGCCGGCACCAGCCCCGCCTGCGACATCGCCCTCACCGACCGGCTCGTATCTCGCCGCCACGCCGCCTTCGAGCTCGCTGGCGCCCGGCTGCGCGTCACCGATCTCGGCTCGACCAACGGCACCTTCGTCCAGGGGCTCCGCATCGGCGACATCTACCTCCAGGGCAGCGAGCTCATCCGGATCGGCGAGACGGTGCTCCGCGTCGAGGCGCTCGGCGTCACGCAGGCGCCCGACCTCTCGCCCGCCGTGCAGTTCGGCAGGCTCGTCGGCGCCAGCGAGGCGATGCGGCTGCTCTACCCGCTGTGCGAGCGCCTCGCGGCCTCGAGCGTCCCCGTGGTGATCGAGGGCGAGACCGGGACCGGCAAGGAGGTGCTCGCCGAGGCGATCCACGAGCAGGGGCCGCGCGCCGCCGGGCCGTTCGTTGTGTTCGACTGCACGGCGGTGCCGCCGACGCTCGTCGAGTCGGTGCTCTTCGGGCACGAGCGTGGCGCCTTCACCGGCGCGAACGAGACCCGCCGCGGCGTCTTCGAGGAGGCGCACGGCGGCACGCTGCTGCTCGACGAGATCGGCGATCTCGATCTCGCGCTGCAGGCGAAGCTGCTCCGCGCGATCCAGCGCTCGGAGGTGCAGCGCGTCGGCTCGAACAGGTGGATCCGCGTCGACATCCGGGTGCTCGCGGCGACGCGGCGCGATCTGGAGCGCGAGATCCAGGCGGGGCGGTTCCGGGACGATCTGTTCTTCCGGCTCGCGGTGGCGCGGCTCGAGCTGCCGCCGCTGCGCGAGCGGCGGGGGGACGTCACGGTGCTCGCGCACCACTTCTGGCGGCAGCTCGCGGGCCGCGGCGCGCCCTTCCCCCAGGGGTTCGGCGAGCGGCTCGAGGACTACGACTGGCCGGGCAACGTGCGCGAGCTCTACAACGCCGTGGCGCGCCGGGTGGCGCTCGGCGAGGCCGCGCCGATCGAGACGACCCGGGCCGGGCTCGCCTCCCCGGGCGCGCCGGCTCCGCCCTCCACGCGCGGGGGCGCAGAGCCCGGGACATCCGGCGACGTCGTCGAGGAGATCCTCGCGCTGAACCTGCCCCTGCCGCGCGCGCGGGAGCGGATCGTCGATCACTTCGAGCGGCGCTACGTGCAGCGCGTCCTCGCGCAGCACGGGGGCAACGTCAGCAACGCGGCGGCCGCGTCGGGCATCGCGCGGCGGTACTTCCAGATCCTGCGCGCCCGGCGCTCCACCTGACCCCCGCGGCGCCGGCGCGCGGGACGACAGGCGCGCGACAGGCGCGCGGCAGGCCGCGGATGAGCTCCAGGCGGCGCGAGAGCGCCGGATCGCCGGGGGCGATCCAGGAGTTCCCACGCTCGCGATCGAGGCGATCGCGGTGCGATCTCCCCGATCGCCCACGCGCCCCTGGCTTGCCGGGCGCGATCGCCGCGCTTCGGCACCAGGAAGAGCTCAGCGACGGGCTGCCGCGACGCCGTGCGCCCCTCGTCGGAGCCATGATCACGACTGGTACATCGCTTGCTCTTCTCTGAAGCAGCAGAAGCAGCGCAGCTGCATCGGGCCACGACGACCCGGCCGCGCTCGGTACCACGATGTCCCCATCAACGGGTGGTGATCGAGGTCGAGCCCAGCGGCGAGTCACGGCCCAGCGGCGCCGGATCGCAGCATGGCAATGCTGCGTTCGGCGAGACCACCATCGGCGATCGTTCATCTCTCGTCGAAGAAAGGCCACCATGTCTCTCCATCTCTCTAAGATTGCTCCCAAGCTTTCACTTCTCCTCGTCGCCTTCACCGCGAGCGGGCTCGGATGCCTTGCTTCCAGCTCGTCGGAGGAGCTCGAGGTGGATCAGAACGAATCCGCCGCGTGCGCAGACTTTCCGGAGTGGCAGGAGGGTCAGCCGTATGCCGCGGGGGACATCGTGAATTACGAGGGGTCGGCCTACATCGCCAAGTACGACAATCCCGGCTACATCCCGACCGTCAGCACGTACTTCTGGGAGCCGTACTCCGGCTGCAGCGACAGCCCCGAGCCCACCGAGGGCTCCAGCCCCGAGCCCACCGAGGGCTCCAGCTCCGAGCCCACCGACGGCTCGTGCAACTATCCGCAATGGCAAGAGGGTCAGCCGTATGCCGCGGGGGACATCGTGAATTACGAGGGGTCGGCCTACATCGCCAAATACGACAATCCCGGCTACATCCCGACCGTCAGCACGTACTTCTGGGAGCCGTACTCCGGCTGCAGCGGCAGCCCCGGCGACGACGGCAGACCCCGCGCGGGCGGTGGGCTCCCCGCAAAGATCGTCGCTGGCTACTACCCCAACTGGACGGAAGCGCCCGTCCGCATCCGGGACATCAACAGCAATTACAACGTGATCTATCTCTTTGCCGCGAAGCCCTTCGGAGGATCGCCCGGCACCACGGGCGCCGTCTACTGGGAGGCGCCGGGTGATGGCAAGGGAGCAGCGACGAACCTGAACGCCGACATCGAGTACGCACGGACGATCCAGGATCGCAGGATCATCCTCTCCGTCGGCGGCGCCCACAATGGTATGAGCTTCCCGACGCGCGCGAAGTCGAAGACGTTCGTCGATAGCGTGATCGGGATCTACGACAGCCTGGGTGGGTTCGACGGCCTCGACTGGAACACCTTCGAGGCCGATCAGGCCCCCGACACCTCCGAGATGATCTGGATCAGCCAGGAGCTGAAGCGGCGCATCCCCGGCTTCATCATCACCGCGCCTCCGGCCCCCTGGAACAGCCGCGACAAGACGTTTTGCCAGCAGATGGTGGACGCCGGCGCCTTGGACTACGCGGCCCCGCAGTACTACGATGGCCCCGATCTCGCCGAGCAGTCTTACATCGTGAACAGCGTGAACGAGTGGGTCTCGCTGCTCGGTCCGACGCACGTCGTCGTGGGGTTCGGGATCTCGGACCGGCAATACTACATGTCGATCGACGACGCGATCCCCACGTGGAATCAAGTCGAGAGCAACCACCCGGCGCTCCGCGGCGTGTTCGACTGGGAGATCCACATGGACGAGAGCAAGGGGTGGCAGTTCGCCAACGGCGTGGGACCTCTCGTCACGGACTGAAGCGGGATCGCGTGGAGCGCGCGGCGATTCCGCCCGCCGATCGCGGACAGCGCGCGCTCCCCTTGATTGAAGGAGATCTGCGCCTATCGGTAGAAGGCGACGTCGTCGATCCAGATATCGAACGCCAGCTCCTTGTCGAAGAAGAACTCGATGGCCCAGAGCCGGTCCAGGGCGGGCGCCAGCAACTGGTTACCGTAGGGCTCCTGCTTGAGGCACTCCACCGGAATCTTGAAGTGCTTCCAGTCGGTCTCCAGCATGACCGGCTTGTGGAAGTGATTGTTGCATCCCTCCTCGGCTTCGTTGCAGATGCCCCCCAGGTGATAGGTCTGCTGATCGATGAACATCACCTTCATCTTCCTTGTGGAGCCCTCCTCGGCGCGGGCCCAGAACGTGAGGCCACGGTACTCGGATGCGTCGTAGTAGCCCTCGTCGTCCAGATGGAAGCCGACGCCGGCTCCCCAGAGGACGAAGCCGTCATCAGCGCTCGTGTGCAAGGCCTTGATGCTGGCGCCGCGCGGAGGGTCAAGGGTGCTCACGAGGTCCGCCGGGTCCGCAGGATCCTGCTTTCCTTGCGGTGACTCGTCGTTGTCCTCGAACCAGAACCCTGCCCAAGGGTTCGCCCCGTTCCCTTTGGAGATCCGGGTATCTCCGTCTTCCATGTCGTCGATCATCGACCAGGCGAGGGTCTCCCCGGGCAGCACCGCGAGGATCTCGCATGGATTCCCCGCGCCGCCGCCGCTCCCGGCCGCTGAGCCCGCTGCGCCGCCGCCTCCGGAGCTCTGGTCCTCGGGCTCGTAGATCTTGTCGAAGCCGAAGATCTGCGCACATCCGAGCCCGAGCAGCGCCATGGCACATCCGCCGGCGCACCGGACGAGAGCCAGCATCGTCTTCATTTTCATGGGGAATTTCGCGAGTTTTTGGTCACGGAGGATATGAGGTTGGCCGCCGAAATGGAATGATGCCCCCATCAAGTCACACGTCGGTCACCGATCAGTCACCGAGCGGCCACCGGCCATTCCGCCGCGCGATGGCGCAGACCGACGGAGCGCGCCCTAGATCTTTGCTGGGACATTGTAAACAGCGCTCCGATCCGTCAGTTCCTGAGTGCAGGCGTCGCGTACGCTGGTGTATAAGTTCGCCTGCTGGTGGAACCCATGTCGCTGAGTCTGGACGACGGGAGGCTGTTTGCTGGCAGGTACCGCGTGGTGCGCGGAATCGCCAGCGGCGCGATGGGCGCGGTCTACGAGGTTCTGCACATCGAGACGGAGCGCCGGCGGGCGCTCAAAGTCATGCACTCGCACCTCGCCGCCAACCCCGAGTTCCAGGCCCGGTTCAAGCTGGAGGCGCGCGTCGCCGCGCGCATCGAGAGCGACCACATCGTGGAGGTGTTCGACGCCGGTATCGATGCCGAGACCGGCAAGCCGTTCCTCGTGATGGAGCTGCTCCGCGGCACGCTGCTCGACGAGCGCCTCCGCCACGCCGGGCGCCTGCCGCCGGAAGAGGCCGTCGCCTTCCTGCGCCAGACCGCCATCGCCCTCGACAAGACACACGCCGCGGGGGTGGTCCACCGCGACCTCAAGCCCGCCAACCTCTTCCTGGCCGAGACCGACGACGGGGCGCCCAGGATCAAGGTGCTCGACTTCGGCATTGCCAAGCTCGTCGTCGAAACGGCGACGGACTCGGCGGCGACCGCCGTCCTCGGCACGCCGCTGTACATGGCGCCAGAGCAATTCAGCGGCGAGTCGGTCTCGCGGGCTGCGGACATCTTCGCCCTCGGCATGATCGCGTACACGCTCCTCGTCGGCAAGGCGTACTGGCTGAACGACAGGCGGAAGTACGACAGTGCGCTCGCGTTCGCGGCGCTCGCCGTGCACGGCCCGCAGGAGCCCGCGTCCGCGCGCGCGAACGCCGAGGGGGTGGAGCTGCCTCCGGCCTTCGACGCGTGGTTCGCCAAGGTGACGGCCCGCGCCCCCGAGGCGCGCTTCGCCGCCGCTTCGGCCGCAATCGAGGCGCTCGCCGAGGTCTTCGACCTGCCCGCCGCGCCGGTGCGATCCTCGCGCCTGCTCCCCGCGGAGACGCCGAGCGGACGTGGATCCCCGAGCTCCCGCTCGTCGCCGCCAAGCGGCATCCAGCTCCCGACCGCGGCCGTGGTGACCGCGCTGCCCCCCACGAAGCAACGGAGCCGAGCCGCGATCACCGTCGCGGTGCTCGTCCTCGTCGGCGGCGGCGTTGGCGCCTTCGCCTCGCTGAGCCGCGGCGCGCTCCTCGCCGACGGGAGCGCGAAGACCGCGCAGACCGCGGGGGACGCGCGCTCGCCCGCCTCCGCGCCCCCTGAAGTCCATCCGACGCCGCCTCTCCCCGACGCCTCGGCGACAGCCACAGCGCCGGACGTCGCGGCGCCCGCTCCCACGCCCTCCGAGCCGCTGGGCAAGGGCAGCCGCGCGCTCGCCCCCGCGACGGGGGCGGCGAGCGCGTCGCCGCCGCCAGCGCTCGGCTCACGGCGCAGGGTCACGCCAGCCCCGTCGGCCGCAGAGACGAGCCCTGAGTTGCTGTACAAGCCGGACTGAGCACGATGGCAGGGCGGACACTTCTTCGCCGGGAGCGAGCGGGAACGATGGTATTTGGCGGCTCACTCATGCGCTTCTCTTGGTTCCGGTCCATCGGTCTTGGTGTGCTGGGCGTCGCCGTCGCGACGCCGGCCGGCGCGCAGGCGCTCGCCGTCGCGGAGTCGCACTTCGACCGCGGGCGCGCCGACATGCTGGCAGGCCGGTACGAGACCGGCTGCCCTGCCCTCGCCGAGAGCCAGCGCCTCGATCCTCGCCCGGGGCGGCTATTCACGCTCGCCGAGTGCGAGGCCAAATGGGGGCGTATCGCGACCGCAATCGCGCGCTACAACGACTATCTCGCGATGGTTGATCGCATGAGTGAGTCCGAGCGGGTCAAGCAGGCGGCGCGACACAAGATCGCGCTCGGGCAGCGCAGCGCGCTCGCGCCGCTCGTGCCGCAGCTCACGCTGTCGCTGCCGCCGGGCACGCCGGCGGGGACGCGCGTGCAGTGCGACGGCATCACGCTGGAGCAACCCTCGCTTGGCGTCGCGCTCCCCGTCGATCCCGGAGAGCACGTCGTGACGACGCAGGCGCCGGGAGGGGCCATGGCCGAGACGCGGTTCACGATCGACCGGTCGGAGTCGAAGGCGATCGTGCTCGAGGTGAAGCCCCCGGCCGCCGCCAAGCCGCCGGCGCCGCCGCGCGCCAAGCCGCCGGCGCCGCCGCCGGATCAGGGGCCCAGCGGCCTGCGGGTGGCCACCTATGTGGCGGGCGGGCTCGGCGTGGCCGGGCTGATCGTCGGATCGGTGACCGGGTGGATGGCGCTCGACGCGAGCGGCGTCGCGGCCGACAACTGCAGGGACGTGAGCCCCGACCGGGCGCGATGCCAGCCCGACGGGCTCGAGGCTGGTAACCGCGCGAAGCAGCTCGGGCTGGTGAGCACGGTCGGCTTCGGTGCCGGCGTGGCGCTCGTCGGCGCGTCGGCGCTGGTCTTCCTGCTGGAGCCATCCCCGCGCCGCCAGCCAGCACCCGAGGTGAGCTGGGAGCTGACGGCGGGCCAGGCCGGTGGCGGCGTCGTGGTGCGTAGCCGCTGGTGACGCGGCTCGCGCGCGCCGCCGGCCCATGAGCCGGCCAGCACGCCATGCCCGGGATAGGAGATCACTGCGATTGCCTTCTCCCCTGCCCCGCCACTTGCGGGCAGCGGGGCAGGCGGCGTCTGTGGACGAGGGGGGCCCTATCGACGATATCGCCTCTCCAGGCGCTCGACACGCTCGCTCATCCCAGGCCCTGAGCGGCGGTGCCAGAACATCGATCACATTAGAATCTCGAAAAATCAGCAGAAGAGAAGAAACCGCAAGGGCGCGAGGGGCGCAAGGGAAGAGAGGAAGCCATCTCATCTCTCATCTCTCATCTCTCATCTCTCATCTCTCATCTCTCATCTCTCATCTCTCATCTCTTGCGTCCCTTGCGCCCTTGCGGTTATTCTTTCCCGCATTCCCTTGCCTTGGAGCTTGGTCCCAGCAGATCGTTGGGTTTTGCAAGCCATTAAAATTAGACGACTTTCAACCTGTTCGGCGTTTTAGGGCAAGGTGTCCACGAGGGCGATCGAGGACGCTCGGAAACCGGTCACTTGCGCGTCGACCTCGGCCTGCGACAGGAGGACGTCCTTCGCGAAGTAAACCCAGTCGACGTCCTCGGCGTACGTCCGCGGGGCGGTCTGTCCGGCGGCGAGCTCGTCGAACCATAGGTTGAAGTCGAGGTGCTGGTCCGTCTCGGGGACGTAGGCGGCGTCGTGCGTGCAGAGCAGCGCGCCGTCGATGTAGTAACGGATACCGGACGCGTCGACCTGGAGGAGGAGCCTCTTCCAGCCCGACTGGTCCCTCGCCACCTGGTTCGACTGCGTATTCTCGAGCGTGGCCGTCTCCCACGAGGTCAGCCACAGCGTGCTGGTATCGCCCTGCCCCCACCCGCCGTTGGGCATGTACTCGAAATCCTGCTCCGAGTAGTTGGGATCGGTCTCGGGATCGTTGATCCATGGGCTGATCGTGAAGAACGTCTCGACCAGCTTGTCGCCGAGGTGCCGGGTCCCGGTCAGGGGCGTGTCGCGGAATCTCACCCTGGCGGAGTAGGTCCCGAGGCGGAACCTGTCGTCGTTGGACTGGATCTCCGCGTGCGAGGTGCTCGCGCCCGATCCGCGCGACGTCGCTTCGAGCCGCAGCAGCCTGTTCGAGGCGAGATCGGGATCTTCGATGAACGACACATTGGACGAGAGCCATTGTGCGCCGGCGACCCCCGGCGCTCCGTCGGTCGTCCGTACCCACCACCGGCTCTTGAGACCGTCGTCGGCGATGCCGGTGTAGCTGAAATCGTCGAAGAACTCGGCCGACACCGTGACGCCGCCGCCCTCGCCGCCAGCGCCCCCGCCCTCGCCGCTGCCGCCGACGCCCTCGCCGCTGCCGCCCTCGCCGCCGACGCCCTCGCCGCCCTTGCCGCTCCCGCCCTCGCCGCTGCCGCCCTCGCCGCCCTTGCCGCTGCCGCCCTCGCCGCTGCCGCCGACGCCCTTGCCGCTGCCGCCCTCGCCGCCGACGCCCTCACCGCCGCTCCCTCCGCCAGCGCCGCCGCCGCCATCGCCGGCAGGGGCGTCGAGCTCGCTCGAGCAACCCACCAGCGCGTGCACCGCGAGGAGCACCGCCCCCGCGGTGTGGATGAAGCGCGCGCCGCGCGGCGCCTCGTTCAAAGCAGCGATCCTCTGACCTTCGCGATCCGTTTTCATCGAGACCGTTCCTTCCGGGACGAGCGTCCCATCGCGGGCGGCTCCGAGGAGACCATGATGATGCTCCACCCCCGCTCCGCGAGGTCCGCGATGATCGCATAGATCTCGCACCTGGCGCCGACGTCGGCCCCGCAGATCGGCTCGTCGAGGATCAAAACGTCGGGGCTCGAGAGGAGCCCGCGCGCCACGACGACCAACTTATCTGTGCATCGAGGGGGCCGCGTTCACTCCACAGCCTGCGGCCCGCAGAGGAGGCGCGACGAGGATTCGCGCGAGCGCGTCGGCGAGGACGTCCTCCGGCGCCGCGCTCGCCGTTCGCGCGCGGAAGGCGATGAAGCCGTCAGGCCGAACGAGGGCGGCGCCGTCGCGCCCTATCCCGTACGCGCCGCGGAGCGCGCCGCTCGGATCCTCCACGTCGCCGCCGGCGCGGTGCGCGGAGAGCGGGATCCCCGTCCGGCGCGCGAGCTTGCGCGCCGCCTCGCACCACGCGTCGCCGCGCTCGGCCGCCAGCAGCACGAAGCCGCGCCCGAAGAGATCGAGCGTCGAGATGCGCGCGTCCTGCCGCGAGAGCCACACGTGCGGCGCGCGCGTGCCCGGGCGCCCCCGGAGCTCCGTCGCGCCCGGGCCGGGAGGCGCGCCCGGCTCGAGGATCACAGCCTCCGAGGCGTAGCCGTACCCGACCACGAAGTACGGGAAGGCGCGCCGCATGGTCCAGAGCATCGCGAGCCCGGACCTTCCGGTCATGAGCCCGCGCTCGTCGTTCATGTCCCCCGCGATGTCGGCGACGGCGCGCGCTACAGGCCGCCGCTCGACGTCATACGTGTCGAGCAGCCCTTCGCCCGCGCGCCCCGCGAGCACGGCCGCGAGCTTCCACGCGAGGTTGTGCGCGTCCTGAATGCCCGTGTTCGCGCCGAAGCCGCCCCACGGCGGCATCACGTGGGCCGCGTCCCCGGCGAGGAAGACGCGCCCGTGGCGGAACCCGTCTGCGACGCGGACGGCGGACTGCCAGGGCATCACGCCCTTGAGCTCCACCGCGAGATCCGGGATGCCCGTGGCGCGGCGGATGATCTCCGCGCAGCGCTCGCGCCCGAAGGCTTCGGCGCGCTCGCCCTTGTCGGGATCAAACGGGATGTGGAGGACCCAGAGGTCGGCGTTGTTGACCGACGCAAAGAGCCCACGGAGATCGCCGTCTTCGACGAGGCACATGCTGAACTCACGCCCGCGGACGAGCTCGGTGAGATCGGCGCGAAAATAGAGGTTGAGCTGGTGCGTGAGGACGCCGCGGCCGCTCTGGCCGACGCCGAGGGAGGTCCGCACCGGGCTCCGCGCGCCGTCGGCCGCGATCACGTAGTCGGCGCGAGCTCGCCGCCGCGCCCCGCTCGCTCGATCCAGGAGGGTCGCCGTCACGCCCTCGGCGTCCTGCGTGAGCTCGACGAGCTCCGTCGAGAAGCGCGCGTCGACGCCGCGCGCCCTGGCCGCCTCGAGGAGCACGGGCTCCAGGTGGTCCTGCGTGACGCGGCAGGGCGAGGTCGGGCTCTTGGCCGATCCCTCGCCGCGCATCATCCGCGCGCGGAGCCAGCGGATGAGGAGCCCGTTCGAGCGGCGCGCCGCCATCACCTCGGAGAGCGTCCGCCCCTTGTAGACCCCCATGCTCGGCGCGATCACCTCTCCGGCCTTTCGCACCGCGGCCTCGAGTCCGAGCTCGCGGAGGAGCTCCATCGTCCGCCCGCTCACGCCGCGCGCGCGGGGGTGGATGCTCGTCCCGGAGTGGCGCTCGACGAGCATGGACGGGACGCCGTGCTGCGCGAGGAAGAGCGACGCGGACAGGCCGACGACGCCGCCGCCCACGATGAGCACCTTCACCCGCTCCACCTCGTCACCGTCGATTTGCGTCATTTGCGTCATGAGCCTCGCCTCCGGCCGGTACATACTAGGAATAGACACAAAATTGGAGTGAGTTCAATTTTTATGTCAGTACAATCTTCGAGAGACCGCAAAATCACGGCGACCAAGCGCGCCCCGGCGCGGACGCGCGCCGAGCCGGAGGCGCCCCCGCCGCCGGCCGGCCTGCGCGAGCGGAAGAAGCAGGCGACGCGGCTCGCGATCTCGGACGTGGCGACGCGCCTCTTCATCGAGCGCGGCTTCGATCGCGTGACCGTCGCCGAGGTCGCGGAGGCCGCGGGCGTATCGGTGAACACGATCTTCAACTACTTCGCGACGAAGGAGGATCTCTTCTTCGATCGCGGCGAGGAGGTCGGAGGAGAGCCCGCGCGCATGGTCCGAGCGCGCCGCCCGGGCGAGCCCGTGCTCGCCGCGCTCGAGCGGGGCCTGCGCGAAAAGGGGGCGATGTCGGCCTACGAGGGCGCGAGGGTCCTGCCGTTCCTCGCCACGATCGAGGCGAGCCCTGCGCTCAAGGCGCGCGAGCGCGCGCTCTTCGATCGCAGCGAGGAGCTCCTCGCGGGCGCGCTGCGCGAGGCGGGGGGCGCGCGCGGCGACGACCCCGCTCCCCAGATCATCGCGGCGCTCATCACGGCGCTCGAGTGGACGATCATCCAAGAGCACCGCGCGCGGCTGCTCCGCGGCGAGCCCGACAAGAAGATCCGCGCCGCGCTCGGCCGCATCGCCAAGCGCGGCTTCGCGCTGCTCCGCGACGGCGTGGGCACCTTCGGCGCGCAGGAAGCGTGAGCCGGCGCGCTTGCGCCGGCGATGGCTCAGCGCTTGAGCCCGGTCCGCGCGAGCCCCTCGACGAAATACCGCTGCGCGAACAGGAAGAGCACCACGAGCGGCAGCATCGCGAGGGACGCGCCCGCCATGAGCACGGCCGGCTCGCCGCCGTAGGCGTTCTGGGTGCCGGCGATCATCTGCTGGATGTTCATCTTCTGCGGAGAGCTGATGTAGATGAGCGGCCCGAAGTAGTCGTTCCAGGCGGCCTTGAGCCCGAGGACCGCGAGCGTCGCGACGGCCGGCCCGGCGAGGGGGAAGACCACCCGCGTGAACGTCTGGAGAGGGTTCGCGCCGTCCAGCGTCGCGGCCTCGATGAGCTCGTCCGGGATGCTCGCGAAGTACTGCCGCATCAGGAAGATCGCGATCGCGCTGCCCGTCGCGCCCGGCACGATGAGCGGATAGTAGGTGTCGATCCAGCCGATCCAGGCGAAGCCCACGAACTGCGGGATCAACGTGACCACGCTCGGCAGCATCATCGTCGACAGGAGCGCGGCGAAGATCGCGTCACGCCCCGGAAAACGGAGCTTCGCAAAGGCGTAGCCGGCGAACGAGGCGGTGAGGAGGCCGCCGAGGGTGGAAGGGACGGCGATGAGGAGAGTGTTCCAGGTGCCGCGGAGGATGTCGATCTCGGCGAAGGCTTGCCGGTAGTTGGCGAGCGTCGGGCGGGACGGGATCCAGCGGATCGGGACGGCGTAGATCTCGTCCGCCGGCTTCACGCTGGTGCTGATCATGAACGCGAAGGGCGCGAGCACGAAGACGGCGACCAGCGCGAGGACCGCATAGGAGAGGAGCCGGAGCGCGCGGCGCTCCTTGGACCTCCGGCCGCTACTCATCGTGCACCCAGCGCCGGGCGAGGCGGAACTGGAGCACGGTCACGATCATCACGAGCACGCCGAGCACCCAGGCCATCGCCGACGCATAACCCATCTGGAAGTGCTGAAAGCCGCTGAGGTAGAGGTAGAGCATGAACGTCGCCGAGCGGAACTCCGGGCCGCCGCGCGTCATCACGTACACCTGATCGAAGCTCTGCAGCCCGCCGATGACGCTGGTGACGGCGATGAAGAACGTCATCGGGCTGATGGCCGGCAGGGTCACGTGCCGGAAGCGCTGCCAGGCGTTCGCCCCGTCGAGCTCCGCGGCCTCGAGGAGCGATCGCGGCACGCCCTGGAGCGCGGCCAGGAAGAGGACCATGTTGTAGCCGAGCCCGCTCCAGATCCCCATCACGACGAGCGCGGGTTTGACCAGGTGCGGGTTCGAGAGCCACGCGGGCGGGTCGGCGACGCCGAGGGCGCGGAGGTACGTGTTGATGAGCCCGTAATCGGCGCTGTAGATCCACTTCCAGAGCAGCGCCGCGGCCACGATCGAGCACACGGAGGGGACGAAATAGATGGTGCGGAAGAACCCCTCGAGCCTGAGCTTCTGGTTCAACAGGAGCGCGAGCAAGAGGGAGATGGCGATGCCGACCGGGATGCCGAGGAGGTAAAAGGCCGTGTTGGCGAGCGTCCGCCAGACGAAGAAATCCCGGGCGAAGAGGCGAGCGTAGTTATCGAGGCCGACCCAGCGCGGCGGCGTGAGCACCTCGAAGCGGGTGAAGCTCAGATAGAGCGACGCCAGCATCGGCCCGAGCGCGAATACGATGAAGCCGAGCACGGGGATCGCCACGAACGCACAACCCCAGCGCGCCTCGGCGCGGGCCCGCGGGATCCGCTTCTTCAACGCGCCGCCTCCGGCCCGGGGTTGTTCTCCCGCAAGGTTTGCTCGATGACCGGCGCGAGGGCCGGGAGCAGCGCGCGCGCGGGCCGTTCGCCGCGCCAGACCTCGGGGATGAAGCTCGAGAAGACCTCGTGCCAGAAGGCGTTGGGCGTCGCGGTCTCGGGGCTCGGACGGCTCGTCTCGGCGGCGCGCAGGAAGACCTCGGCGTGGACCGGCCGCTGCCCTGGCTGGAGGAAGGCGGCGGTCGCGGCGACCGATCGCTGATTGGGCACTTGGAGCCCGGATCGGGCCAGCTCGCTCTGTCCCTCGGGGCCGGCCAGGTACTCGATCAACGTGAACGCCTCGGCGGTGTGCCGGCTCGCGGCGCTGATGGCGAGCCCCACGGAGCCCGACCAGCTCACCGACGTCATGCCCGGCTTCGGCACCGGCACGGGCGCGACGTCCCAGTCGAAGCGCATCCGGCGATATCGCGGGACCATCCAGCGACCGTCGATGTGCATGGCGACGAGCCCGGCCTCGAAGAGCTCGCTCTGCCCGGCGCCGCCGCTGCGGGCGAGGTTGGGCGCCACGTGATGGCGGAGGGCCAGATCCGCGCACCACTGCACCGCGTCCATCGACACGTCGGAGGCCATGAGCCACCGGCGCCGCTCCGCGTCGACGATCTCGCCGCCCGCTGACCACACCGCGGCTTCATAGGGATATCCGGTGATCCCCCAGTGCTGGACATAGCCTTCGCGGTAGGTGAGCGCGCGAAAGGCAGCGATGGCCTGGTCCCAGGTCATAGGCACCTCGGGATCCGGCGCGGGGACGCCGCGGCGGCGGAGCACGTCCTTGTTGTAGTAGAGCACCGTGGGGCCGATGTCCTTCGGCAGCGCGTAGAGGCTGCCTTCGTGGAGGACGCGGCCATTCCAGCGATAGCGGGCCAGGGCGGTCGGCCAGATGTCGGCGAGGTCGAGGGTCCGACTCTGCTGCGCGAGAGCGTCGATGTCCCGCAGGGCGCCCTGACTGACCATCTCGCCGAACGCGCCGTCGGGCACATAGAAGACGTCGGGCGCGCGCCTCGCCACGATCATCAGACGGAGCTTGTTGAGGTAGTCGTAGCCGACGCCGGGCACCTGCGTGTACTCGACGTGGATCTCCGGGTGGATCCGCTCGAACGCGGCGAGCGCCGACCGCATGATGGCCCGCTCCTCCGGCATCCCCCAGCCGACGAAGGTGATGGTGGTGCGAGCGACGTGCGAGGGGGGATCGGCCTTCGAGGCGCACCCGGCGGGCGAGATGGACGCGCACCAGACCACGAGCCAGAGCGCGCGACGGGCCATCTCAGACCCGCTCCTCGGTGCGCGGATCGAACAGGTGGACGTGCTCCGGCGAGACGGCGAGCGTCACGCGCGCGCCGAGGGCCGGCGTCGTGCCACGATCCAGCCAGCGGGACACGATCACGGCGTCGCCGACGCGCAGGTGGACGTACGACTCGAACCCCATCGATTCGACGATCTCGACGTCGCCCGTCACGCCGAGCGGAGCGCCGGCGGGCGCGGGGCCGAGGTGCTCGGGCCGGACGCCGGCGATCACCCGGCCCTCGTGGTGCTCCGGCGTCCTCGGCAGCGCGAGCCGCACGCTTGGCGCCGAGAGCACCGAGGTCGAGCCGTCGAGGAGGAGCTCGGCGGGGATCAGGTTCATCGGGGGCGCGCCGATGAACGTCGCGACGAAGACGTTCGCCGGCCGGTCGTAGAGCTGCTGCGGGCTGTCGTGCTGGAGGAGCTCGCCTCCGTGGAGGACGGCGATCCGCTCCCCGAGGGTGAGCGCCTCCGTCTGATCGTGGGTCACGTACACGAGCGTCGTCCCGAGGCGTCGGTGCAGGCGGCGCAGCTCGGCGCGCATCGAGCTGCGCAGCGCGGCGTCGAGGTTCGAGAGCGGCTCGTCCATGAGCAGCACGCCCGGCTCGCGCACGATGGCGCGACCGATGGCGACGCGCTGCTGCTGGCCACCCGAGAGGGCCCGCGGCTTGCGATCGAGGAGGTGATCGATCGCCAGCGCGCGCGCCGTGGCCTCCACGCGGCGCTTCACCTCGTCGCGCGGCACGCGGCGGAGCGCGAGCGCGAAGGCCATGTTCTCGAAGCACGTCATGTGCGGGTAGAGCGCGTAGCTCTGGAAGACCATGGCGATGCCGCGCTCCTTCGGGGGCACGTCGTTGACCACGCGGCCGCCGATGGAGAGCGTCCCGCCGTCGACGTCCTCGAGGCCCGCGATCATCCGGAGCATGGTCGACTTGCCGCACCCGGAAGGCCCGACGAGCACGAGGAGCTCGCCGTCCTCGATGCGCAGCGACAGGTCCTCAACGATGGGCGCGCCCCCTTGGTAGCGCTTGGTAACATGCTCGAACGCGATCGCGGCCACGCTTCCGCCTCCTCGGCGCCGCTGCTCCTGAACCGCGGCGTGGGCGAGATCAAGCTGCCGGGCGAGCGCCGCCTCGGCGTCGCCGGGCGAGCATCCAGTCGAACGCCGAGCCAATGATCTCGGCCAGATCCTGGTGCCTGGGGCGGAAGCCGAGCTCGCGCTCGATGCGCGTGGAGCTCGCCACGAGCACCGCCGGATCGCCGGCGCGCCGCGGGCCGACGCGCGCGGGAATGGGTCGTCCGGTGACGTCGCGCGCGGCGTCGATGACCTCGCGCACGGTGTAGCCGCGCCCACCGCAACCGAGGTTGTAGACGCGGCTCTTCGCGCGGCCGGCGCCGATGGCCTCGATCGCGAGCACGTGGGCGTGGGCGAGATCGCGGACGTGGATGTAGTCGCGCACGCAGGTGCCGTCCTTCGTCGGGTAGTCGTCGCCGAAGATCACGACCTCGCCGGCCTCGCCCAGCGCGGCGCGCAGCACGAGCGGGACGAGGTGCGTCTCGGGATCGTGGCGCTCGCCGCAGCGATCTGTCGCGCCGGCGGCGTTGAAGTAGCGCAGGCTCACGTGCGAGAGGCCGTGCGCGCGCTCGTACCAGGCGAGGGCGCGCTCGAACGCGAGCTTCGTTTCGCCGTACGGGTTCGTGGGTGCGAGCGGATCGTCCTCCTCGATCGGCTGCTTGTTCGGCTCTCCGTAGACCGCCGCCGTCGAGGAGAAGACGATCCGCCCCACGCCGGCGTCGCGCATGGCGTCGAGCAGCGTGAGCCCGCCGACCACGTTGCTCCGGTAGTATTTGCCGGGGTTGCCCACAGATTCGCCCACCAGCGAGTCGGCGGCCATGTGCACGACGGCCTCCACCCCGTACGTGCGGAAGGCGCCGCGGAGCGCCTCGCCGTCGAGCACGTCCCCCTGGAGGAACGCGGCGCCCTCGACCACCGCGTCGCGATGCCCTTTGGCGAGGTTGTCGAAGACCGCGACGTCGTGACCGCGCGCGACGAGCTCTTCGGTGATCACGCTGCCGATGTAGCCGGCTCCGCCGGTGACCAGGATGCGCATGAGACCTCCTAACTTCGTGGCCGGGGCTCGCGCTCCGCGACGTAGCGCGCGAGCGCGTCGTCGAGCGAGGGCAACAAGAGCCCGCGGCCGCTCCCGAGCGCGCTGTACCGCGGGCGCGGCGCGGCCAAGCCGAGCGCGCGGCTCGGGCAGCGCACGAGCCGCGTCGCGGAGACGCGCGCGAGCGCCGCGCTGCGCGAGGCGAGCTCCGCCCAGCTCGTGGCGTCGCGGTTGGCGAGGTGCCAGATGCCGCGCTCGCCGTCGATCAGCAGATCGAGGGTCGTGTGCACGAGATCCGGGACGTAGGTCGGCGAGACGATCACGTCGTCGGCCGCGTGGAAGCTCCGGCCCTCGCCGAGGGCGCGCAGCGCGGCGGCGACGAAGCTCGCTTCGTCCCAGGGACCGAAGAACGCGGCGGTGCGCACCACCAGCGCCTCCGGGAGGATCGCGAGGACGTTCCACTCCGCCGTCGCCTTGCTGCGGCCGTAGACGTTGAGCGGGCGCGCGGGATCGGTCTCCACGTACGGCGAGCGCTGCGCGCCGTCGAAGACCAGATCGGCCGAGAAGGTGACGAGCCGCGCGTCGCGCCGGCGACACGCGATCGCGAGCACGGCGGGCCCCAGCGCGTTCTCGCGCTCGCAGCGGTGCGGCTCGCGCTCGGCCTCGTCGACACCTACGAACCCGGCCGCGTTGATGACGGCCCACGGGGCGAGCCGATCGAGGGTGCGCTCGACCGACGCGGGATCGGCGATATCCATCTCGTCGCGCCCGATCGAGCGGCAGGGCAGGCCGCGCAGCGCGCACAGGCGCGCGAACGCGCGGCCGAGCGTCCCCTTCGCGCCGGTGATCAGGATGGGCGGGCCGTCGGCCGCAGCCTCGGGCGCGGGCGCGACGGCCGCGTCCGGACCGTAGGTCAGCCGCTCCGGGCGCCGCCACCAGCCCGGCGAGGCGAGCACGGGATGATCGAAGCGATCGCCGCGCGCGAGCGCGGAGACAAGCCGCGCGAGCGCCGTCGATCGCGGCTCGGGGCCGCGCACATCGAACACGCCCGGCTCGTAGTGCCCGCGCTCCTCGATGACGAGGCAGCTCCAGTCGAAGCAGCCGAGCAGCGACCACGCGGTGACCGCGCGCACGTCCGCGCCCGCCGCGCGCGCCGCCTCTGCGGCGCGGAACGCCTCGACCAGCCAGCGAAGCTGCTCCTCGCGCGGCCCGCCGAGGTGCACCTCGCTTATCGCCACGGGCCGGCGGTAGCGATCCCAGACCTCCTGGAGGCACGCGCGGTGCCCGTCGATGCCTCCGGCGACCGCGCGCACGGCCTCGACATCGGCATAAGCGTGCTGGCCATTTCCGCCGTGCGACCAGGCGGGGTAAGAGGTCAGCCGCTCGTCGAGGAACCGCTCGCTCGTGATGTAGTAGTTGACGCCGAGGATGTCCGGCGGACAAGGATCCTCGACGAACCACGCGAGCTCGGCAGGCGAGGCGCCCCACCCGAGGAGCAGCGGGAACAGCGGGTGATCGCCGTCCACGCGCCCCGTGAGCAGATCGAAGCTGAGCCAGCGCCGGTGATTCTCGTGCTCGGCCTGGTAGGCGAGCAGCGGCGTGCTCGTCGTCTTGCCGAGATCCTCCGTCTGGATCAGGCGCGCCCGGGGGATCACCTCCCGGATGGCGCGCATGGCGAGCGCGATCGCGCGGCACTCGGTGAGCAGCGCGCGCACGAACGTGCGCGGATCGCGGCCGTGCGGGTACCAGTGCCCGTAGAGGCCCGAGAAGCGGGCCGTCGTGAGCGGCTCGTTCACCGGCGTCCAGTCGATGACCCACGGATAGCGCTCGGCCGCCGCGCGGGCGAAGCGGGCGAGCCCCTCCGGGAAGCCCGGATCGACGAGGCTCGTGTAGCGCGGGCCGCTGCCGTGGTGGACGAGCCCGATGATGGGCCGGACATCGAGCGTCCGGAGCCGCCCGAGCCGCGCGTCGGCCCAGCCGAAGTCCAGGCGCTCCGGCCGGTCGGGGGCCGTCCGCTCCCAGAGCACGGGCGTGCGCAGCGCGTGGATCCCGAGCGCGGCAAAACGATCGAGATCATCGAGGCGGCGCGCGTGCCCGCTCCGGTCGAGCTGGTGGTGATACACGTCGCCGACGCGGTTGACGGTGCACTCCACGCCGCCCCAGATCTCGAGGGGCGCCCTCGCCTCTCCCGCCATGATCAAGCCGCCTTGGCCGAGGCGAGCAGTCGATTCGGCACGCCGGCTAGCCTCGCATAGAGGGTGAGCGCCTGGGCCACCACCTGGTCCATGTTGTAGTAGCGATAGGTCCCGAGCCGCCCGGCGAAGTGGACGCCGGGCGTCTCCTTGGCGAGATCCTCGTACTTGCGGTAGAGGGCCGCGTTCTCCGGCCGCGGCACGGGGTAGTACGGATCGCCCTCGCCCTTCGGGATCTCGTAGACGATGGTCGTCTTCGGGTGCACCTGGCCCGTGAGGTACTTGAACTCGGTGACCCGGGTATAGGGGTTCTCGTTCGGATAGTTGATGACCGGCGCGTCCTGGTACCTCTCTTGATCCTTGGTCTCGAAGTGGAACTCCAGGGATCGATACGGCAGCTTTCCGAAGCGATAGTCGAAGAAGGCGTCGACGGGGCCTGTGAAGATCACCTCGCGATGAGGGATCTCGCCCTGCACCTCGCGAAAAGGGGCGTTGAGCAGGATCTTGATGTTCGGGTGATCGACCATCCGCTCGAACATGCGCGTGAAGCCGTGGAGCGGCATGGCCTGGTAGGTGTCGGTGAAGTACCGATCGTCGCGGTTGCTCCGCACCGGCACGCGCGCGGTCACGGCGGCGTCGAGCTCGGATGGGTCGAGTCCCCACTGCTTCCGGGTGTAGTGCTTGAAGAACTTCTCATAGAGCTCGACGCCGACCTTGCTGACGATCACGTCCTCGCTGGTACGGATCTGCTCGCGTCGCTCGGCCCGGGAGGCGAGGAACGCCTCCACCTCGGGCGCGCTCAGGCGCAGGCCGTAGAGCTGGTTGATTGTGTCGAGGTTGATGGGGATGGGGACGAGCTGCCCGTCCACCCAGGCGCGCACGCGGTGCTGGTACGGGCGCCACTCGGTGAAGCGCGAGAGGTACTCGAACACCTCCCGCGAGTTGGTGTGGAAGACGTGGGGGCCGTACCTGTGCACCAGGACGCCGGCGGCGTCGTGGTGATCATAGGCGTTGCCGCCGATGTGCGGGCGGACATCGCAGAGCACCACCCTCTTGCCCGAGCCGCGCGCGAGCCGCTCGGCGAGCACGCAGCCGGCGAAGCCGGCGCCGACGATGAGATAGTCAAACATCGGCGCCCTGCCGCGCCGCCGGGCGCTGGCCCGCCATCAGCACGCCGTCGAGGAGCTTTTCGATCTTCGACCACGTCGCGTCCCACGATCCCTGTGCGAGCAGCGCGTCGGCCCGCGAGAGGCGCGCGGCGTGATCCTCGGCGAGGTACGCCTCGACGGCGGCCACGAAATCGCCCGCGGCGTCGGCGATGCGCGCGAGGCCGAGCTCGCCGTAGGGCCGGACGACATCGCGGATCGACGTGGAGACGACGGGCTTGCCGCCCGCGAGGTACTCCGGCGTCTTGGTGGGGCTGATGAAGCGCGTGGCCTCGTTGCGCGCGAACGGTAAGAGCGCAACGTCCCAGCCCGCGAGGTAGGAGGGCAGCTCCTCGTAGCTCTTCTTGCCGAGATAGTGGATGTTGGGCGCGCGTGGCAGGCTCGCCGGATCGATCTTCACGACCGGACCGACGAAGACGAGGTGCCACCCGGGCCGGGCGGCGGCCACGCCGGCGATGAGATCGAGATCCATGCGCTCGTCGATGACGCCGAAGTAGCCGAGCCGCGGGCCCGGAATCGTGGCCTGATCGTCGGGCGGCGCGAGCGGCCGGCGCGCCGCCGCGAAGTGGGCGATGTCGACGCTGCTCGGGAGCAGGTGCACGTTCGCGTGAAGCGCGCTCTTGGACTCGTAGAGGCTGCGCCCTCCCGTGAAGACCACGTCGGCGCGGCGGAGCAGCTCGGCCTCGTGGTGCTTGAGCGCGGGCGGCGCGCCGGCGAACGCGGAGAGCTCGTCCATGCAGTCGTACACGACCGCTCTGGCCGCGAGGTGCCGCGAGAACAGGAGCGCCATTGGCGTGTAGTACCAGAGCACGTGTTCGTCGATGCCGAAGCGATCGAGCATGTCGTCGACGAGATCGCGCTCCAGCGCGTGGATCCGCGCGTCGTCGAGGCCCGGCGGCAGGTGCGGCGTGACGACGCGCACGCCGTGGCGATCGACGGGCGCGGCCTCGATCCGCGGCGGCCCGTCGCTCCACACCGGCTCCTCGAAGAAGAACACGCGTCGCGTGCGCGCGCAGCGCGAGAGGAGGTGCTGCGGGCGCTGGAAGACGAAGCTCCAGCGCAGGTGCGAGAAGCAGACGACGTCCGGCCGCCGTTTGTGGCTCATGCTTGTCCTCCTCGATGGCGGCCGCGGCGCGGCTGATGTGCACGAGCGTGCCGCCCGGGAGGGCCAATACAAGGAACGTACCTGACAGGGAGTACGTGTCACGAATAGCAGAGCTCGCGAGCGCTCACGCCATCGGGGTGAGCCCCCTCGGGGTGAACCCGGATCGGGCTTCGTACGCCCGCGCGACGCGCTCGGCGACGGCGCGACCGGATCCGCGCTTCGCGAGGATCACCACCGCGCCGCCGGAGCCTCCACCCGTGAGGCGCGCGCCGGCGATATCGGGCTCGGCGCGCGCGAGATCGACCAGCAGATCGACGGGTGGCACCGAGACCTCGCAGTCATCCCGCATCGACGCGCGCGACGCGTCAAACAGCGCTCCTAACCTCGCCACGTCGGCCGGGAGCGCTCGCCGAGACGTCCGGATCGCGCCCGAGGAGATCACGAAAGCTCGGATTGCCCGCTCGATCACCCGGGGTCCACCACCCCACCGCGGAGCTCGGCCGCCCTTCGCCTGTCTGACGAGGCTCCGTTCGAACCTCACTCCCCGCCGGCGATCACCTCGACCGCGATGATGCCTTCTTGGCGGGGGCCGACGCGCTCGGCGATCTCCATCGGATCGGGGTGCACCTGCCCGGCGGCCCGGCCGCGCGTGGCGGCGGCGATGGCGTCGATCAGGAACTTCGGCGTCCGATCGGCGTAGAGCAGCCCGTTGGCTTCCTGATAGGTATCGGTGAGCTGCGTGTAGCAGAAGCCGGCGAGCAGCGGCGCCGCGCGCACAACGGCGAGGAGGCGCTCGTACGCCCGCTCCAGCGCCGCTGGGCTATCAGCGGAGGTGTATCCCCACGTGCCGGGGCGGCGGAGCGCGATACCGCCCATCTCCGAGAGCACGATCGGGTGCTCCTGCCTGCGCGAGTGGCCGTCGAGCACGAGCACGCGGCCGCCCGGGCGCTCGCGCCGGAAGAGCCGCGGGCGAGACTCGCCGCCGTCGTAGCGCTGGGCGATCCGGGCGGGATCGGGATCGTAGTCATGAATACCGATGATGTCGGTGGCCACGGCCTCCCAGCCGTCGTTGCCGATCACCGGGCGCGTCGGGTCGAGCGTCTTCGTGAGGTGATAGAGCGCTTTGACCCCGTGTCGCTCGCGCGCGCTGTCCGGCAGGTTGGGCACGCCCCAGGACTCGTTGAAGGGCACCCAGGCGATGATGCACGGATGGCTGAAATCGCGGTCGATCGCCTCCGTCCACTCGCGCGTCAGGCGCTCGATCGAGAGGGGCGTGAAGCGGTAAGCGCTCGGCATCTCCTCCCACACGAGCAAGCCCAGCCGATCGGCCCAGTAGAGATAGCGCGGATCCTCGATTTTCTGGTGCTTGCGTGCGCCGTTGAACCCCATGGCGCGCGTGAGCTCGATGTCACGCCGGAGCGCGTCGTCGTCGGGCGAGGTCATCCCGGTCTCGGGCCAGTAGCCCTGATCGAGCACCATCCGGAGCGTGATGGGCCGCCCGTTGAGCAGCACGCGGTCGCCCTGCACCGCGATGGATCGGAGCGCGGTGTAGCTGTAGACGCGATCGATCGTCTCGCCGTCGCGGGTGACGAGCTCGATCTCGGCGTCGATGAGCGTGGGTGACTCCGGGCTCCAGAGCAGCTGGTTGCGCGAGTCGTCGATGCCCGGATCGGAGAGCGCGATCCGGCGGTGGACCTCGCCGAGCACGACGGCGTAGCTGTCCTCGGCGAGCAGCGCGCCGTTCGCGGTGAGGCGCAGGCGCAGGCGCAGCTCGTCCCGGCGCTCGCCGCCGATCCGGGCGTAGAAATCGAGCTCCCACCGGTCGAGGCTCGACTGCCAGCGGAGCGCCACGATCGAGCTCGCGGGCACGCGCTCCATCCACACCGTCTGCCAGATGCCGGTCGTGCGCGGGTACCAGATGGAGTGCGGTTCGAGCTGCCAATCCTGCTTGCCGCGCGGCTTGGCGAGATCGAGCGGATCGTCCTCTGCGCGCACGACGATCTCGACGGCGCGCGACGAACCGACGAGATCGGTGATATCGACGCTGAAGGGGGTGTAGCCGCCGGTATGATGCGCAGCGCGGCTCCCCGCGACCCAGACGGTCGCGTCGTAGTCGACGGCTCCGAAGTGCAGCATCAGCCGCTCTCCACCGCGCAGCTCCGGCACCGCGACGGTGCGCCGGTACCAGACGGCGCGGAAGAGGCCGCGCGCGCCGACGCCGCTCTGCGCGGTCTCGGGCGCGAAGGGTACCTCGATGAAGCCCTCCCAGCCGACGTCGGCTGGCTGCCGGAAGCGCGCCTCGGGGTCGAGCGCGAAGCTCCAAGTACCGTTGAGCGATTCCCAGCCGGCGCGCCGGAGCTGCGGCCGCGGGTAGCCATGCGCGCGCCCGCCGGCGATGGCGAGGTCTGCTCCGGGGGATGGCTCGGCGGCGACGGACGGGTGGTTCATCCTTCGAGGTGCTTCCTTTGCTGTACGGCGGGGCAGACCTTACAGCGCCTCCAGCGCCACGCCATGCCGCCAGCGCGGGTTTTGATCCGCGCGGAGGCGCAGCTTTCATCGAAGCACGAATCACCGGACAATCGCTGTCTCCCCATGAGTCCGGGTATTCCGGCTATCGGAGCGGGCCCAGCCGTGATCACCTCGAGTGGAGCCTGCCGCGCGTACGACTCCATGCGCGGGGACGGCTCGCCATCGCCATCATCACCGCTGATCCGTCGCCGCAGCGGCCCGGCGTCTGCCGGGCGCTCCTCGCGCCCTCCCGCGCCGGCGCACAAAAAAACAGAGCGCCCATTCGACGGCGGGGGGGGAAGCCGTCACGGGCGCTCTGCCCTGTTCATCTAGCAGGACACGGGCCAGCGCCTATTCGTAAATTTTTCAAGGACTTACCCGTCAGGGAGCTCCTGAAGCTTTCGATCCTGAGATCGTCGCTTGCAGACCTGACGGATGCGCCCGCGCCGCGGCCCTCGGCCGTGCGGCGGGTGTGCGCGCTGCAGGGCTCGAGCACCGATCACGCTGGCGCCGCGAGGAAATCAACAGAAGGGAAGAGCAACCGCAAGGGCGCGAGGGGCGCAAGGGGAAGGCAAGAAAATATCTCGTCTCTGGTCCCTTGCGCCCCTTGCGCCCTTGCGGTTGCTCTCCTTCCCGCATTCCTTGCCTTTGGAGCTTGCTTCCCGGCAGAACGGTTGTGTCTCGCAACTTGTTGAATTCAGACAACTTCCAACCAGTTCGGCGCTCTGGCGAGGCCTGCCGGCGCGGCGCTGGCCACGGAGGCCGCTCGGGGCGCGGGCCTCCGCATGCGGCTTTCGTGCTGGCGAGGATCGGGCTGGGAGGGGTGATGTATATGCGAACGAGGCACCGCGGCGGACGCTCCCCGGAGACGCGGGACTCGCGGTCTCCTGCAGGAGGTGAAGCATGTCGACGCGCGCGAAAGGGATAGTGCTCTTCATCATCGGGCTCGCCTGCGCGAGCTGTGCCCGGAGCGAGGAGGAAATCCGGGAGGATTTCGACGTGATCGTCGCCGACTCGAACGCGTGCAACGACACCTCTGAGTGCGTCTATGTGTCGCCCGGCTGCCCGCTCGGGTGTTTCGTGCCCGTGAACAGCGCCAAGAAAGCGTATGTGGAAGGGGAGGCGCGCGAGCTCATCGATGACTACGAGCGCGGTGGGCGGTACTGCGCGTACGAGTGTGTCGCGCCAGGCCCGATCGAGTGCACCGAGGGCCGCTGTCAGGACGGCGCCTCACCCTGACGCGCGGGTCGCGGGTGCGGCTTGTGTGTACGAGCGTCTCCCATCGCTCATGACGACAGGACAGCAGATAACCCGGCGCGACGTCGGTCAACCGCGGTTGACCCGAGTCCATGACGGCTGAGTCACGAGCCTGCAGCCACGCCGTAACCCGCGCGTGCCTTGCCGGGCGGCACGACGCCGCGCTGGGCCCACAGGCGGAGCCCGCGCACGTGCGAGCGTTGCCATAGATCCTCCGTCTGCTTGCGGAGGACGAGGTCGCGCACCTGGATCGCCAGCGCCTGTTCGACGGCATAGGTCCGCACCGCGGCGGCGTCGCGGACGTCCACCTCGCGCACGAACGCGAGGACGTCGCGCAGCACCTGCAATGTGTCGCGCCGCGCCTCGACGCCCACGCGCATCGCCGCCTCCGAGAACGCGTCGGTCGCTGGACCGGGGAAGAAGCGCTCGTGGATCTGCCGCGCGAACGAGAGGCTGATGAGGCGGTTGAGCAGGCTCTCGCAGGCAAGGCCGCGCTCGTGCAGGCACACGCGCAGGATGCGGAACATCACCTCGGCGCGCGGGTCGCGCATGCGGTAGCCGTAGCTGCGGTAGTCGCCCTCGAGGCGCCCCTCGGCTGCCAGGCGCGAGCGCAGCGCCGTGCCCGAGTACACCTCGGTGCGGCACACGTTCCAGGGCAGATCGAGGTGCTGCTCCGCGAGATCGAGCGTCGCGTCGATGTCGTCGATCGAGCAGTCGGGATCGAACAGCATGAAGTTGAACGAGGGGGTGATACCGTGGTCCCTGCAGATCTCGATGGCGCTCCTGTTGTGCTCGGGCAGGTGCGTGCGGCCCAGGTAGCCGAGGCGCGCCGCGGAGGCGCTCTCGACGCCCAGGAACATGTGGATCGCGCCCATGTCGCGGAGCGCCGCGCACGTGCCGGGCGAGATCGTCTCGGGGCGGCCCTTCACCCAGAACACCACGTCGCCCACGCCGCGCGCGTCGAGCCCCGCGCGCAGGGCGGCGCAGCGCTCGACCGTCTTCTTCTCGCGCGGCAGCACGAACAGGTCGTCCTGCACGAACACCACGCGCGCCCCGCGTTCGTGGTACGCGGCGGCGATCTCCTCGGCCACAGGATCCGGCTTGCGCAGGCGGAACGCGACGCCCATCTCGGAGGTGAAGGCGGCGATGCTGCAGTAATTGCACTCGCCGATGCAGCCGCGCGCCGTGATCACGAAGTCGACAACGGTGCCGCCCACCATGTACGGCTCGGCGCTCTTCGCGGCGGGCGGCAGCGCGTCGAGGTCCATGACCGGCTGGCGCACGGGGCCCTCGACGATCGCGTCGCCCTCGCGCCACACGAGGCCCGCGACGTCACGCACGGGCTCGCCGGCCGCGAGGAGAGCCAGCATCTCGACGAAGGTCTGCTCGCCCTCGTGGCGCACGGCGGTGTCGAGATCGGGGATGTCGCGGAGCAGCTCGTGATGACAGAACGTCGGCACGTGGCCGCCGCACGTGAGGTGCCCCCGAAAGCCCCGCGGGCGCAGCGCGCGCAGGAACGCCACGTAGTCCTCGATCGCGTTCTGGAACGCGAGGCCCACGCCGATCACGTCGGGCGCCGCGGAGAGCGCGCGCTCCACCGCGACGTCGAGCTCGGCGCGATCGTTGTACGCGATGACCTCGGCCTCGTGGCCCGCGCGCCGCGCGGAGGCGGCGAGGTACTGCAGGGCCAGGTTCTCCTGCTGGATCGGCCCGACCAGGACGGCCTTGATCCGCCGTGTCGCGCGGGGTCCCGCGAGATCGGAGGCGCCGGAGCGCGCCGCCGAGCGTTGCGCTGGCGCGACGGCTCGCCCGGCGCCGCCGGAGCCCAGCACGGGCAGCGCGCGGCTCACGGCGCCTCCAGCATGTACGACGCCACGCCCGCCGTGTGCTCGCCGGTCACCGCCGCCTGCACGAGGTGCGGCCCCGCCCCCTTCGGCGGAGTCCACACGACGACATCGGCCGCGAGCTGCTGCAGGTCACCCGCCGACGCGCGCCACGCGTAGTCGACGCCGGGCCCGCCGTCGTTCTCCGCGAGCAGCACCACCGATTGGCCGACCTTCACGATCGGCCGAACGCGCAGCCGCAGGGCGCGCGCGAGGGGGAGCTCGTCCTCGCTCTTGTCCGGCACGATCGGGCTCGGCGCCATCTCCGCGATGATCTCGCACACCTTGCATTCGTCGCCCGAGCTGACCCACGCGAGGTCGGCGCCGCCTGGCTGGTTATCGTCGATGCAGAGATGGACGACCGTGAGGGCCTCGACCGTGCGCACGTCGCTCGGGCTCGGCCCGCACTGCGACGTGAACGTCGTCTTCACCGTCATGCTGACCCATTGCTCCGGCGGCAGCTCCAGCATTTGCGGCCACTCGGCGTGGAACGAGAAGCCGCCCTGCACCGGCTGGACATCGCTCACCACCATGCCGAGCAGCGCGTCCGCCTGCGCGGAGACGACCTCGATCGTCGGCGTGCCGACGACGGTGCTCTGGAGCTCCTGCGCGATCGCGACGAGGCCCATCGCGAGGTTCAGCGCCTGCGAGTACTTTGTGAGCGTGACGCGCGCGGCGGTGTTGCTCACCACCGAGGGCGGGTTGTCCGCGCAGATCTGGCCCGGCTCCGCGGGCACGCCCGCCTCGGGCATCGCCACCGTGAAGGTGGTCTCGCTCAAGAATCCGCCGCACAGCTCGGCGCCGCCCGTGCCGCCGAATCCGCCGAGCCCGGAGCCGGCCGTACCCACGGTCGCGAATTCGCCCGTGCCCCCGGTCCCGGTGCCGCCCGTGCCCCCGGTGCCGCCCGTACCTCCTATGCTGGTGCTGCCGCTGCCGCCGCCCCCCGTGGGTGTCGTCTCGACGTGCCCGCCGCACGCGGCGGGCAGGATGGAGGCGGCGACGAGGAAGGGCACCGCGCCGGAGGTGCGCGACCAGGAAAGGCGGAGGATGCGCATGCACGAAGGATATGCCCGCCGGTGCCCGCTATGGCGTCAGAAATTGCTGGCTCCTGCGTGGCGCGCAACGGCCCGCGGCCCGTAAACGCCCGACCAACGCCGTCGTGAAAGTGCATTGGCCATCGTACGATTGAAGTGCTCGAGTGCGTTCCGGCGCAGTCGGTCGGCGACGCAGGCCGAAGCCACCTCGCCGGGCCGTCTATCAGGATCGCCTGTGCCCCGTCGAGTCGTCGGCTTACGCCGCCCCGCGCCAGATAGCACTGTTTCATTTCTCGAACGCCGCCGTTCCATCCCGCTGCCTGGCGTCGCCCACCGTGTTGCCGCATACTCTGGACGTGATCCTTGCGCGGTTGCGGGGCGGGTCGGATGCGCCTGTCTCCGGACCTCGGGCTGCGGCGGGCCCATCTTGTGGCCCGCCGGTACAGAGGGCATCACGGCGGATGGAACCTGGCCTCGATGAGCCGCCGCGGTGATCCAAATGGGCTCTCCACTGCGGAGCCCACAGCGCATCTCACGGCGTGACCGAGATGCACCGATGAACCCCTGCGCCCGACCACGCGTCAGGTCTGGAACATAACCTACCATAACGAAATATTGGCGAACAAATGAAACACATCTATCACACGACGTCCATGCGCGCGCTGTTCTTCGGCCTCGTCGCCGGAGGTATTTCGCTGAGCGCACCCGCTCAAGCTCAGGCGGCTGAGTTCGGAGTATACGAAGGAGAGACTTGCCCCGCAGGATACACACCGTTGGCCGCGGTCGACGCCTTCTGGACGTTTCTCACCCGCTGCGATGAGCTCCCCTATTCAGGGGTCTTTCGTCTCGCAGACGGATCTTCGATCGACGGCCCGTGGAACAACTGCCAGCAGCATGCCAACGATACCCGCGAGCTGGACTACACGCTCTGCAAACCCAACTACGAGCTCTTTGACATCGGCGGGACCACCTTTGCGGTGGTGAGAGGCGGAGAGCAGTGTCTAGAGGGCTTCGAGCACGTGGACTTCGCCACCGCCTCCGCCTACTCGGAGGAGATATGCGCTCACGTCGGACTCTGGGGGATCGCGAGGATCGGCGGAGGGGGCTCCATCGACGGTGCAGGGTACGGTTGCGGCATCCGCGCGAGCGACTCTCGCGAGCTCGGTGACGCGATCTGCGTACAGATCGAGTAAATATCCAGAATCAGCGGCAGCTTGCGCGATCCCCACCAACTTGGCAGCCAGGGTGCGCAGGAGCCGAACCAGCTGCTTCAAAACGTCCCCCTCGGGCCGCGCGGACTTCTCGGCGCTGAAATCCGTGCGGCCCAACAAGCCGCTGCTGCCGGCGGCGCTTCGCACCGCGGCAGAGCGGCCAATCGATCGACGACTCCTGCTCCCGGCGCGCCTTTCCCCCTACCCGGCTGTTGCAAGGAAGTCCTGGCTCTTCTTCGTCGACGACGACCACGCCTCTGCCGCAGGCAACCTCTTCTCGCTGGTGGCGAGCTGCGAGCTGCGAGCTCCACGGCCTGGACCCCGAGGCCTACCTGGCCAACGTCTCCGTATTCCGAGCCTACGGTTCACTCGAAAGAAGAGGGCTTATCTTCATCGTCAGGAAGGGGATAATCTCTCGGATCTTGGGGAGTTGCGTTGTATGCGCCGGGAATACGAGGTGGACCGGAATAGGGCCGCTTGACCAGTCCGTGAGGACTTGGGTGACTTTCCCGCGGCTGATGGTCTCCCGGATGAGGCTCTCGGGGACGAAGCCGATTCCTTCGTGGGCCTTCATCAGCTCTTCCATCGCTACGAACGAATTCGTGCTCGTGGTGATTCTTGGTTTGGCTTTGGCCTTCAGGCCCGAAGCCGTCTGCAGCTTCCAGACGGTTTCGGAGCCGGCTTTGTCCGAGGAGAGAAAACCCAGGCACGAGTGCGCGCGCAGATCCGCCGGACCGGTGATCGGGGCGGACTGCCGCAGGTATCTCGGGCTCGCCGCCAGGATCATACGGCCGAGGCCCAGCCTCTTCGCCTTGAGGCTCGAGTCCTTCAGGTGGCCCCCGCGGATCGCGATGTCGACGCGGTCCCGATGAAAATGGACGAGATCGTTCGCGAAGAGGATTTCGACGTTCATCTGCGGAAATCTCCTTCGGTACTCGGCCACGGCCTCGGCGATTTCCCGCGAGGCGAACTCCGCGGGACAGGCGAGGCGCAACGTTCCGCTCGGCTGCGCCTGCGCTCCGGACGTCTCATCGAACGCGTCGACGAGCTGACGGACCGCACGCGCGCTCTTGTTGAAGTACGCTTCGCCCGCATCGGTCAGGCGCAGGCTTCGCGTCGTCCGCGTGAGCAAGCTCACGCCCAAGGCCTTCTCCAGGGCGGCGATCCGGTCGCTCACCGTGGAGGCGGGCATTTCCAAGCGCTTCGCGGCCTCGATGAAGGAGCCGGCGGTGACGACTTCGACGAAGATTCTCGCGGCATTCAGGTCCAAGCTCATCATCCGCGTATCCGTACAGTCTATCCGGATTGACCGGCCTAGTCAACTTCGTTCGCCGCAACGATAATGGAGCCAACGGGAGATGACACATGAAGAAGGTCTTGGCACCTGAGGCCCTGAAGCAGCTCTTCACCGAGGCGCGCTCGTATCACGACTGGACGAACCAGGACGTGACAGAGGACGATCTCAAGACAATTTACGAATTGTTCAAATGGGGACCGACATCGGTAAACTCGATGCCGGCCCGTTTTCTCAACATCCGTTCGGAAGAAGCGAAGGAAAAGCTCTACCCCGCTCTGATGGAGACGAACAGACCTCAGGTCAAACGCGCCCCCGCGACGATCATCATCGCCTACGACGAAAAGTTCTACGAACGGCTCGATGAGCTGTGGCCTGCGTTTGATGTCAAACCGTACTTCACGTCAAACCTCCAGATGAGCCACGAGACGGCTTTCCGGAACAGCTCGCTGCAAGGGGCCTATCTCATGCTGGCCGCACGAGCGCTCGGGTTCGACGTCGGCCCTCTCTCGGGATTCGACAATGCGCTCGTCGACGAGATCTTTTTCAAGGGCACCTCGCTGAAGTCGAACTTTATCTGCATGATCGGCCATGGAAAACCGGAAGGGCTCTACCCGCGCGGCCCCCGGCTCAATTATGACACGTCAGTAAGAACAGCTTGATCTTCGATTTTTTCGCGCGCGAGCTGGTCAGTGTGTAGATGGGCGCGTAGCCCGCCGGAAGCTCGGCCCGACGCGGAAGCCGAACGCGCGAAAGCAAAACGCGATCACCCAGCCAGCAGGCGAAGGTACTCATCGAGCTCCTCGGCCGTGCCCGGAGACGCGAACCTTCCGATATAGCCATCCGGACGGACCAGCACGAGCGCATCGCCGTCGACGCCGTAGCCGGCGCGCGCGTGCCCCTCCGTGTCGACGACGGCGCGCGGGCCAGCTGGCTCCCCAGGCTGCACCACGGCGCGCGTGCACGGCGGCGCCGTACCGCGCGTTCACCCGGGCGACCGGGTGGTGCACCAGGCGATCGTCGAGCGGCGGCCCGACGACGTGCGCTCCGGCGCGCTGGCCGAGGAGCTCGTGCAGCTGCTCGAGCGCTACCTCCGCGGGAAGCAGACCCCAGGGCCCCGCGCCGGCGCGGGGCGGGAGGACACGTGATCTCGCCGAGGGCGCCGAGGACAGCTGCCCCGCGTGACCTCCGCGCGCTCAGCCCGGCGTGGCGATCTCGTCGTAGCCGCCGCCGGTGAACTGAAGGAGGCAGACGCCGTGGCCGAAGGGATCGGCCAGGCGGAGCATGCGCCCCCACGCTGCCACCTCGAACTCGGCTTCGGGGACGGCGCCAGCCTCCTGCGCGCGACGTGCGGCGGCCTCGAGATCATCGACGACGAAGTCGAGGTGGACCGGCGTCCAGTGACGCCGGTAGTCGCGCGGGGACGCGCCGGCGGCTGGCGCGCTGCCGGCCGGCTTCACCAGGAGGTAAATCGGGGCCGCCGCGCCGAGCAGCTCGACGAAGGAAGCGCCAAAGCGCCGCCCGACGCGCAGGCCGAACGCACGCGTGTAGAACGCAATGGCAGGCTCGAGCGCCGGCACATCGATGTTGACGAGCAGATCGGACATGCGCTCATTCTAGCTCCTGGGCACGTCGTCCCCAAGCCAGGACGCTTCGCGGCGGTGCGGCGGGCGCTCGGCGCGGACCGGGAGCGCTCCGGTCAGAGCGTCTCGAGGTACGCGACGAGATCGTCGATCTGGGCCGGCGTGAGCCCCGAGGTGACGCCGTGCTGGTCCCCTCCGCCGCACGGGCCGAAGCGGTCGTGGAGCGTCGCGGCGCAGCCGTCGTGCATGTACGGGGCGCGCGCCGCGAGCCCGCGCAGCGAGGGCACCTGGAAGGGCCTGCCCGTGCCCACGTCGACCGTCTTGTTGTTCGTGAGCTTCTCGCCGGAATGGCACGTCGCGCACGCCAGGGTCTTGTCGTTGAAGAGCGCCTCGCCGCGCGCGACAGCGTCCTCGTCCGCCGGCTTCGACCGGGGCAGGTGCTCGATCGTGTCGAGCCACTCCGCGAACGCGTCGAGGTGCTCGACGTCCGGAAGCGAGCTGCCCATCCGCTTCTGGAGCACCTCCTCCATGAAGCCCCTGAAGTCTTGCAGGTCACCGTCCCAGTGCAGCGGCATCGTCGCGAGGACGCCGCCTGCAACCGATTGCGTGCGGCGCGGTCCGGCGGGCTGGAAGTTCCATACCCGACCATCTTCATGCCCCTCCGGGTGGCAGGACGCGCAGGTGACGGAGAGGGCTCCACCGCGGTTGCCGTGGAAGAGGGCATGGGCATCGTCGAGCCGGCTCTCGCCGGGAAGACCGAGCACGCCGAGCTCGTTGCCGCTGAGGGCCGCGAAGCGCATGATGCTCGGCGGCTCCCGTAGCTGAACGAGCAGATTTCTCTCTCCGTCATAGCCGACGGCGATGGGCTCGCCGCCGTCGCGGACAACGAAGTGGCGCTGACCGGGGGCGAGCGCGCAGGGTTCGATCCCGTCCTCCCGCTCGATGGCCTCGAGCGGCGTCTCGATGAGATCGCGGCTGCCCGCCTGCACGATCGCCGCGCTGAGCCCATCCGGCGACACAGCGATGTCGACCGGGAGCAGCCCCACCCCGATGCCGCCCACACCATGCCTGGAAAGCACAGGATCCCACGGTTGGCCATCGCTCGGCAAAGGTCGCGTGACGGTCACCGCCGTATGGATCAGGCTCTGACGGCAATCGCTCGAATAGTAACGGACGAACCCCGCAGTGTTGACCGGCGTGACGAGGGCGCGCTGGTGCGCCATGACCACGCCGCCCCCGGGCAGCGGGACCGTCCTCCACGCCACCGCCGGCTCGAACTCGCGCGTGTCGTTCTCGTCGTCGTACAGCTCGCCCGGGATGTACGACAGCGGCCTGATGCGCTCGGCCACGGTCCCGTCCTTCGCGACCACGAGGAGCTCGGCGGACCGGAAACGACTAACCAAGAGCGAGTCCCTCTCGACGACCACGTCGCGCAGGTCGCGGTCGAGCCGGAGCTCGCGGACCGGCGGGGCAGCGAGGTCCGAGGAGAGCGTCACGAGCTCGCCGCCCGCGCACGCCACGTGGAGCAGGTCTGTCGAGGCGTCGTACGCGATGCCGCGGGGCGCCGGGCAAACGGGCCTGCGGTGCATCTCCTTGGTGGCGAGATCGATCGTGACCACCGCGCCCCCGCGGCGGAGCGCCACATGAACGGTGCCAGCCGCCCCCTCGGCCACGCGCCCCGGCTCGTCGTCCTGTTCCAGGCGGAGGATGGCGTCCACGTCGAAGGTGACGAGATCGACGATGGAGATCCTGTCGCGGTCCGGATCCGCTGCAATGGCTAGCGCCTTGTCGGCGGTCACGAGGAGCGTCCCGCCGCTGATCGGGGGAGGCGGCACCGCGGAGACGCGGGGGGGCGGAGGCTCCGAGGGACCCGAGGACGGCGGGGGCGGGTCCCACGACATGCCCTCTTTATAGTCGGGCACTTTGTTGCACCCAGCGGTGGCCGCGATCATGGAGATGAGCGCGGTGAGTCGCGCCCCGGAGAGAGATTTCATTGTGCCTCCTGCGATCGGCGGCTATGCAAAAAGATTGCCGGGGTCGTGCATCGAGCCGCTGACGACAACAGCGCTCCTCCGAGATCGAGAGATCGCTGCGGGCGCACCCGAGCTCACGGGGCGCGTCCGTGCAGCAGTCTCCGCCCGGGGCACTGACTTCCGGCTGCCGGAATCGTGCTGGAAGACGCAAAATGTATACGCTGAAAAGGCCAGGTGTTGCTGTCGTTCTACACGCGGCGATCAGGCTGGCGCCTCGTCCACGGCCGGCTCCGCGATCTCGGCGGAATACGGCTCCGCGAGCGCGGCGAAGCCAGGCAGACACGCTTTCATCCGGGAACGATGTCGCCCCGAGCGTGCTGCTGTGCCCCACAACGATGCTGGGGCGAGAGATACGAACGCGCCCGTTCGCCGATGATGTGACGAGCGTGTCGGCGTCGTTCTCGCTTTGCTCGTCATGGTTGTTTGTCCCAAGGCGAGCGGAAGGGCCCCTCCCCTCAACTCGCCATCGCGCTCAGGGTCGCTCCGTCCCCGTGCCCACTCAGGAGCAGCCTTGCCGCTGGCCGCACGATCTCCTCGATGGCGCGCGCGGCCGCCTCGCCCCGCGCCGCGGCGCCGAACCGCCCGTGCGCCGCGAGCAGCGCGCCGCCTTCGCTGTCGTCTCCCCCGAGCTCGGCGCGCCCCAGCCCCGCAAACACCTCTTCCACCGCCGCGCGCACCCGCTCGCCACCCGCGCGGATCGCCCACGCCACCGTGCCCCACGCGAGCTCTGCGTGCCGCGCTTCGTCCGCCGCGATGATCGCGAGCGCGCTCCGCACCGCCGGGTCCTCCGCGGCGCCGAGCTCCTCGGCCGCGACCACCGCCGCGATGGTCTCGCCGATGCAGCCCTCCTTCGCGGCGCGCGCCGCGATCGACGCGAGATCCGCCTCGACCTCCACCCGCCCGTCGAAAGGAAACGCGCCGGGCGCGATCGCCTCGCCCGCATAGGCGCTCGCGAGGGCGAAGCAGAGGCGCGCGTGGCGGGCCTCGTCGAGCGCCGCGCGGTGCGCCTCCTCCACGAGATCGGCCGGCGCGCCAGCGGCGAGCAGCTCGAGCGCAAAGCGACCGAACGACGCCACGGACGCGTGCTCGAAGAGCGCGTCGCGCGCCCACGCCGCGGCCAGCGACTCCCGCAGATCCGTGGTCAGATGATCGATCCGCGGCGTCATGGCCTCCTCCGCGCCCCACCCGGCGCTGCCGCGGGCGCGGACGAACGGCGCCGTCCGCGCCGCCTCGTCGACGAGGAACGGGCGTCCCTCGCAAATATAGAAGAATTCCGCCTGGTAACAGCACTGCCCGTCCTCGAGGGATCCATCGCTCTTGACGTGGTAAGACGTGGCGCCGGGTTCACTGAGGATCTCCTGCGCTTCCAACCGCGAGGGGCAAACGACCGGTTCGCCCCCGCCTCCGCCGCCTCCGCCGCCGGCTCCCCCCTGGCCGCCGGCGCCTGCGCGGTCCTGCGGCCACGCGAAACAGGCCACCTCGGAGAAGAGCTCGGGATCGTCGGGACAGCTGCTCGTGCCGAAGCAGCCGGCGGTGCCGCCCGCGGCGGGGAGCGCGAGCAGAGCAAAGAGACGATGGGCAAGCGTGCGGCGAAAAGCATGTGCGTTGTTCATCAGGCACCTCGTCGAGGAAGAGCAGGTCTGGACGCGCCTCTGCACGACGCATGCCTCTCTTGTATTCAAGCCGAATGCGCGCCCCCGCGCCGGCGAAGTATGGTCGGACAGTCATAGCTGGGGGTGACGAGCACGATGACGGCCCCCTTCCCGGGCGGGTCCCCTCCTATCCTGTTCACGCGCCGCCTGCATATCCGCCTAAACACCGCGTGGCTCCCTGGCGAGCCGCCGGAGCGCCCCCGTCCACGCGGCGTCCATGCGGCTTTACGCCCTCTCGCGGATAGGGCACGTCCTTTCCATGGAGGAGCCTCGAACCCCGACCGACGCGCAGCCCCCCGCCCCCGAGGCCGAGCCGCCGGAATCGATCGAGGCGCTCGTGCCGAAGCGCAGGCTCTGGCCGGTCTTCGCGGTGCTCGGCCTCGTGATCGCGGCGGCGGGCCTCGTCGCCTTCCGATCGATGACGGCGACCGATCCGCTGCGCATCCTGGTCGCGATCGATCTCGACGGGTACTGGTGGGAAGGGTCGCAGCCCGCGGCGAGGCTCTCCGACGAGCTCGGCGAGCACCTCGCGGAGCTCGGGTTCGATCCCGTGAAGGGCGGCGATCCCAAGGTGATGAAGGCGCTCGAGAGCGCCAAGGATCCGAAGGAGGCCGCGAAGGCGCTAGGCGCCGGCTTCATCATCGAGGCGCACCTCGCGCCCGAGATCGTGGAGCACCCGATCAAGGAGGGTTACTTCGAGCTCCGCGCCGACGCGCCGGTGACGCTCACGTTCCTCGACAAGGGCACGTCGACCGAGGGGCGGCTCCGCGGCTATTCCGGGGCGACGAAGAAGGACCGCGCCATGGCGCTGCTCGCGAACTCCATGGCCTCCCAGGCGCTCGACGCGGTGATCGCCCAGCTCATGGACCACCCCTCGGTGCGCGAGATCACGGAGGGATCGGACATCAAGCTGCTGGAGCGGCTCGCGTCGGCGAGGAGGTTCGTGAAGGACCGCGCCGCGAACCTCGACCGGGCCGCAGGCGCGTACGCCTCCCGCGCGAAGGAGGTCGAGGCCGAGGAGCAGGGGCGCGTGACGTTCCTGTCGCCCCCGGCCGCGGAGGACCTGCTCGTGGGCACGGCCGAGGGCGGCTATTTCGTCAAGACGGCCGATGTCTCGGTGTTCCACTCGGTGAGATCCAGGGACCTCGCCCGCAGCGAGGCGCTGGAGACGGTCGAGTGGCGGCCGCTCGATCGGCAGGCCGCCCCGACGACGGACCCCGGCGCGGTCAAGCCGATGTGGAGGGGCTATCACGTGTACTCGTATCCGTCGTCGCAGCGCGACGGTGACCGGGTCGCGCTGGTGGAGGACTTCTTCGGCTGGGCGAAGACGATCACGGTCGTCGACCGATCCGGGCAGAGCAAGCGCGTGCGCGTCGACCCGGAGCACCGGTTCGTCGATCCGAAGCTCGCGCCCGGCGGCAGGTTCGTGGCGGTCTACGATCGCCCCGAGGCCGGCGCGCAGGCCGATCTGATGGTGCTCGACACCGACGGCGGCAAGGAGGTGTTCGGCCTCCACACCGAGAACCAGTCGCTCGGCGGGTTCGCGTGGCTCGACGAGACGAGGCTCGCGTTCGTCTACGTGCCCGACGCGTCGGAGGACGACGCGCCGCACCTCGCCGTGGTCGACGTGAGCAAGCAGCCGCTGTCGATCGAGCGCCCGTTCCGCGCGAAGCCCGGGGAGGACCTGCGCAACCCGGCGGCGTCGAAGGACGGGACGAAGATCGTGTGCGTCGTCGACGGCGACGAGCCGGGGATCGCGGTCATCGACACGGCGACGTGGCGCCGGAAGGTGTACGCGGCCCCGGGCGGCGCTTCGTGGCCCGCGTTCTCGCCCGACGCCGCGCGCGTCGCGTTCGAGACGCGGGGCGCGGGCGGCACGGACATCGCGGTGCTGGCGCTCTCCACGGGCGAGATCAAGAAGCTGACGGCGGGCTCCGCGACGGAGCGGGTGCCTCGGTTCTCCGCCGACGGGAAGCGCGTGCTGTTCGAGGTGCGGTACCGCGACCCGGTGTTCCCGCAGAAGCGGTCGATCTCGCGCGTCGCGAGCGCGGCGGTCGAGCCGTGAGCGCGCCCCTCCTCCCTCCGCAGCACGGCGCCGGCGCTCCGCGCGCCGCGGGCCCCGGCGCCGCCCCCCAGGGCGCCGGCGCGCCTGGCGCCGCCCCCCAGGGCGCCGGCGCGCCTCTCCCCGAGGAGAGCGCCGCGACCGCGATGTTCTACCGCATGTCGGCCGAGCGCCTCCGCGCGCGCTGCCTGTGGAGCGGCCTCGCGCTCGCGCTGTCGGCGCTGGTGCCGTACGAGGTCGCCTACGGCCACGGCATCTTCGTGTGGAGCGTTCTCCCCGAGCTCGCGCCCGCAGCCCGGGTCGCGGCGCTCGCGCCGGCGATCGCCGGCCTGTGGCTGCTCGCCCTCGGCGCGCGCACCGAGCGGCGCGCGGGCCTGCTCATCGAGCGGCCGACGTCGCGCGCGATCGCCGTCCTCGCCGCGTTCGTGGCCGTGAACGTCGCCACGTGGATCGGCCGCCGGAGCTCCGCGTGGGACATGCTGCCGCTGCCGGACAGCCTGACCACCCGGCCGGCCCCGTTCCTCGCGGTCTTCGCGTTCACCGCGGCGGGCGTGGTGCTGCGCTTCCACGCGCGGGCGCGCAGGGGCGGCAGCGCCCTGCTCGTCGCGTCGGTCGCCGCGGCGCTCGTCTTCTACCTGTGGCCGTCCCGCGGCGAGATCCCCGCGCAGACGATCGCGCGCGCGGCCGTGCTCGTCGCGACGCTGCCCGACGCGCGCTTCCAGCTCGGGTACGGCATGGTCCTGCTCTTCGTGCTCGGCCCGCTCGTCATCGCCCTGCTGGGCCTCGCGTACGTGCGCCGCGTGCCCCGGCGCGAGCACCCGGGCCTCGCGATCGCGGCCGTGTGGGCCATGCCCGGCCTCATGCTGCTCTTCGTCTACCGCGCGTTCCTCTCGGGCGGCTGGGGCGTCGAGACGGGGGCCGTCGCCTTCTTCGCGCTCCTGCTCGTCGCGGTCGTGGCGGTGCTCGCCTCCGCGATCGAGGTGCTCGCGCTCGGCGTGATGGTGCCCGAAGCCGAGCTGGAGCCAGGCAGCGCGGCCGGCGGCGCGCGGCCGATCGTGGCGGCAGGCGCGGCCGCGGCCTCGATCGCCGCGCTGCTCGGCGCGCTGCTCGTGCTCGGCCGCCCCACGCCGAAGGGCGTCGACTGGAGGCTCGGCGCGCCCACGGCCGAATGGGACAAGGTGTTCGGCGAGCTCGTGCCGAGCTGGGAGCGCGCGCGCATCGCCCGCGACGCGCACGCGCGCGGCGCGCAGGGCACGGGCGCGGAGGCGCAGGTGCTGACCAAGGCGCGCAGCCGCGAGATGCTCGCGCTCGCCAGGGCGCAGCCCGACGGCAAGGACGTCGCCGAGGCGCTCGCGACGCTGGCCGGCCAGGTGGACGATCTCGAGCTCTCGGGCCGCGCGTTCGGCCGGCTCGTCGCCGAGGCCAACGACGCGGCGCGACGCGCCGGGCTGGCGTACTACCTCGACGCGTCCGTCACCGTCGGCGTCTCGACCGAGGGCGCCGCGCGGCGGTTCTACACGACGCCTTACCGGGTGAAGGAGGTCCACGCCTTCCGCGTCGGCGACGACCGCTTCGCGACGCTCCTCGTCGAGCCGATGACGGGCGAGCGCCGCGTCCACCTCGGCTTCTCGCGCGACCAGGATCCCTTCGCGCTCGTCCTCGGCTCCGAGGTCCGGTCGTATGCCGAGCGGTTCGGCCAGGAGGGCGCGACGTGCCACGAAGGGGCGGGCGGCGCGGCCGGCGCCCTCTCGCGCTGCGACGCGGCGCTCGCGAAGCTGCGCGAGCGCCTGGGCGGGGCGCTGGAGCGGGCCGTGCTCGCCGGCACCGAGCGGCACGAGCTCCAGCACCAGATCGACGGCCCTCACCTGCCCCTCTCGCCCGCCGTCACCGAGCTGCTCGCCGGCTTCTCCGACGAGGCGCAGGACCGGGTGAGCCGCGAGCTCTCCGCGTACATCGCCGAGATGACGGCGAGCGACGCGCCGCCGCAGCTCACGCTCGTGCACCTGTTCCCCTTCGGCGTCGTCGCGCGCGGCGGCGCCGAGCACCGGGTGGCCACGCTCCTCCTCGAGACGCTCGCCGGGAAGAAGCTGCGGCTCGGCGCGCGGGAGGTCGATCCGGAGACGTACGCGCAGGCCTTCGAGGAGCAGGTCAGCCGCGGCGACGACGAGCTGCGCGAGGCCGCGCGGCGAGGCTATCGCGAGCACTTCGGGGTCGACCTGCAGGAGCCCGTGCGGGAGTGACGTCCACGGACGCGTGGGACCGCCTCCCTGTGGAGCCAGCGCCGATCGCCCTCGCACCTCAGCGCAGGACGCGCGCCTCCCGCGCCGCCGACAGCGCCGCGCCGCCGGCCCACGGCTCCAGCCTGTCTCCCAGCGAGGCGCGCACCTTCGCGACCTCGTCGCGCGTGATGGCGGGCGCGCTGTTCCCCCAGCTCGCCCGGACGTAGGTGAGCACCAGCGCGATGTCCTCGTCCGACAGCGTGACGCCGAGGTTGGGCATCACGTCGTTGTAGGTCGCGCCGTTCACCTCCATCGGACCGGCGGCGCCGAGCAGCGTGAGCCGGATCGGCGTCTCCTTGTCCTCGAGCAGCCACGAGGATCCGACGAGGGGCGGATAGCGGCCCGGCTTCCCCTCCCCCCTCGCCTGGTGGCAGTTGGCGCACGAGCGATAGTAGATCTTGCCGCCCTGGGCGAGGTCCTCGTCCGGGACGCCGGAGGCCGCCACGCCGCGGGTCTGCGCGCGGGCGTCCAGCTTCCGGAGGACCATCCACGGCAGCGCGAGCACGCCGAAGGCCACGATCAGCATGATCACCACGACATGCGCCGTGTTCTGCGCACCGTCTCGAGCGTCGTCGCGCTTGCTTGTTGGACCCACGGGGGCACTCCTCCGCCGCAGGTGAAGCGCACGTGTCCGCGGCCGTCAAGGATCCCTTGACGCCCGCGGCCGCGCCTCGACGCCTACGCGGTCGCCGTCGCCACGGCGACGGCGGCGCTCTCGCTCCTCGCCGCGGGGGCGCGCGGCGCCTTCTTGCGGGTGACGCTGCGCCGGCCGTCGATGCTGACGGGCGCGTCCCCGTCCAACGTCACGCGGCGCACCACGCGGACCTGATCGCCGTAGTCGTTGATCGCGTAGTGCTGCGTGGCGCGGTTGTCCCAGACCGCCACGTCGCCCGCGGCCCAGCGCCAGCGGACGGTGTTCTCGAGGCGCGTGACGTGCTCCTGGAGCACCTGGAAGAGGTGCGCCGAGTCGTGCGACGAGACGCCGACCAGCCGCTTGACGAAGTGGCCGAGCACGAGCGACCGCTCCCCGGTCTCCGGGTGGACGCGCACGACGGGGTGCTCGGTCTCGTACACGGTCGACGTGAACACCTCCTGGTAGCGCCGCACGTCGTCCGCCGACGAGTTCGGCTTCCGCGCCTGGTAATCGTACTCGTTGCTGTGGACAGCCCACAGCGTGTCCGCGAGCGCGCGCAGCGCGGGCGGCAGATCCTGGTAGGCGGCGACCGTGTTGGCCCAGACGGTATCGCCGCCGTACGACGGGATCACGAGCGCCCGGAGGATCGAGGCCTTCGGGTAGGCGTCGACGAACGTGACGTCGGTGTGCCAGGAGCTCGCGCGGCCGCCCTCCCGCGAGTCGAGCTCATGGATGTAGTCGGTGCCATGGATCACGGGCACCGTCGGGTGCGCGACGGGCTTGCCGTCGAACAGCGTGGTGAGCGCCTCCTGCGAGCGGTCGTCGAGGTGGTGCTGACCCCTGAAGAAGATGACCTTGTATCGCAGCCACGCCTTCCGGATCTCGCTCACGGTGGCGGCGTCGAGATCGGCGCTGAGGCGCACGCCGCGCACCTCCGCGCCGATCCGGCCGGCGATGGGGACGATCTCGAGGTCATTGCTGCTCTGTTTCTGTGTGGCGCTCATGTGGAGTTCTCCTCGTGGCAGAGAAAAGCGATAAGGATGCAGGAATGGCGTCGCGGTGCGGTGGTCGGCTATCGACCTGTCAGCTCAGTGCGACGCCGGCTTGTGCGCGATGGCGAAGAGCCGCTTCCCCTCGAGCCGGACGACGTCGAAGCTGCCCGAGGGGAACCCGTCGAGCGCATAGGCATTGCCGACCTGGAAGGCGAGGTTCGCCTTCGCCTTCTGCTGGGCGATCTCCACGCGCAGCGGCAGCGGGTCGATCCCGAGCACCTTGCCGGTCGGCCCGACGAGGCCCGCCACGTGCTCTGCGAGCAGCCCGGTGCCGCTGCCGATGTCGAGCACCTGCTCGCCAGGGCGGAGGCCGAGCTCGGCGATCAGCCGTTTTCCATGGCGGAACTGCCGATCGGCGCTGCGCACCTCGTAGTCCTGCGCGAGCTGGGGCGTATCGAAGACGAGACTGAGACCACTCATGCGACGGCTCCGTGAAAAGGTGGTTCTCGGGCGCTCTCGGCGAGGCGATGGCCCATACGGCGGCCGCCGCGCCCGCCAGGCCGCGTCACAGCTCCGCCGCGCGCCGCATCTCGCACGCGCCGTGCCAGGCACTTTCACGCGCTTCGGCCGGATTTCGCGCGTGGGGTGCTGCGTCACGGGCACGCGGCCAGCAGCGCGTGCTGCCGGGGCCACATTTCGCCCCCGAGCACGGCGCAAGAGCGCGGCGGAGAGGCCGTGCCGTGCCGTCAATCCCTGAACGATCCGGCGCTGGACGCACAATGTACAGCGAGAGTGGACCATTCGAGTGATTCACCGTTTCAGACGGCTCCCTGGCTCCTTGGACGCTGTCGCACCGGCCGTTGTACTGCCCGCTCGATCGGTCGATACACACCTCCCTCCGGCGGCAGACGACCGGTGACCGGATGAAGCGCGCGGCGCCGGCGCGATGCGCGATGCGGCATGACGAGGGCGTGAATCCACGCTCCCAAGCGCTGCTCTCCTGTGGCAGACTGCGCGCATGCTTTTTCATGTCGTGAGGAACGGATCACTCGTCGGCGCGCTGCTGCTCGCGGCGGGATGTGGCTGGGGCGGCGGAGGGGGGCAGCCCGAGGGCGAAGGGGGGTCGGGCACCTCCGTGGGCCACGGCGGCTCGGGCGGCGGAGGGGGGCAGACGAGCGGCTCGGGGGGCTCGGGGAGCGCGACTTGCACGGAGTTCGCGATGCCCACCGACGCGGACTGCGCTGCACCGCTCGACGGCGTGCTGCCTGTGGATCTGCGCTGTACGGGGCTGTACGGAGACTTCGATCAGCGCGAGCTCGCGTGCGGCGTGCTCGAGTACAAGCCTGCCGTGGAGCTCTGGAGCGACGGCGCCAAGAAGCGGCGCTTCGTCTCCATCCCGAAAGGGCAGCACGTGGACACGACCGATCCGGACGCGTTCGTCTACCCCGAGGGGACGCAGTTCTGGAAGGAGTTCAGCGTGGTGGGCGCGGGCGGCGCGCTACGGCTCGCGGAGACGCGCCTCCTGAAGAAGACGGCCGCCGGCTGGGTCTACACGAGCTATGTCTGGTCCGAGGACGAGAAGCAGGCCATCCAGATGCAGAACGACCTCGGCGTGGCCGATCTCTACGGCACCGGCCACACGGTGCCGAACCGCGATCAGTGCAATGAGTGCCACGTCGGGCGAAGCGATTTCGTCCTCGGCTGGGACGCGCTGATGCTCGGCGCGGGCTCCGAGGGGCTCTCGCGCGAGTCGCTGGTCGAGCTCGGCGTGATCGCGGACGCGAGCAATCTCGCCCTCTCGATTCCGGGCAATGACGTGGAGCGCCAGGCGCTCGGCTACCTGCACGCCAACTGCGGCGTGAGCTGTCACAACGACCTGCCCGAGTCGGCGGCCCACGATACGGGCCTGTACCTGCGGCTGGAGGCGAACGAGCTCGGCAGCGTGGTCGACACGGATGCCGTCCGGACGGGCATCAACAAGCGCCCTGCGGAGAACGCGAAGTACGAGGGGCTCACGAACACCGACCCCGCCAACTGGTACGACATCCGCCCGGGGGACCCGTCGCGCAGCTTGCTCATCGCCCGCCAGGTCCTCCGCGGCTTCGAAGGGCAGATGCCGCGCATCGGGACGCACAAGGTCGACGAGGCGGGCGTGCAGCTGGTCACGCGCTGGATCGAGGAAATGAAAGGCGACACCTACCCGCCGCCCGATCCCTAGAGCGAGAAACGGGTTGAGACCACCAGAAGAGAGCAGAATTTCGAACCGCCGAGGCGCCAAGGAGACAGAAGCATCTTGGCGTCCTTGAGGTCATCCATGGTCATTGCGCGATTCCTGGGCGGCGCGCTCGCGGCGGCGACGCTGGCGGGCTGCAGCGATCCCGATTCCATCATCGAATACCGCTACGGCGCTTACAAGGGCGACCCCTATCCGAACCGGCGTCCGGAGATCGTGATCCCGGACGGCGGAATGGGCGTGGTGACCGATAGCCTCTCTGATACGATCTCCCTCATCGCGCTCGAGACCGGGGAGCGGCTCGGCGTTCACCCCGTGGGCCGCGATCCCGTGACGATCGATGGACCTCACCGCGCGGCCGCGGACGCCGCGGGCGGCGCGCTCTACATCACGCTGTCGTACCCTTCCGACGCGGACGCGATCGGCCCCCATGCGGTGCACGGCGGGAGCGCGGTGGCCGGCTATGTCCAGAAGCTCGCGCTCGACGACCTGCGCGTCCTCGGGCAGGTGCGCGTCGAGGCCAACCCGGGCGACCTCGCGATCTCGGAGGACGGCAGGCGCATGGTCGTCTCCCATTTCGATCTCAAGCGGGCGCTCGACAACCCGGACGACCCCGAGGCGGCGCGCTCATCGCTCGCTGTCGTGGATCCCGACACGGTCTTGCCTCAAGGCTCGGCCGCACCGAGGCTCATCCCGGTCTGCAAGGCCGCGAACGGGATCGCCCTCTCGCGTCCGGACGGCGCGCGGGCCTACGTCGCCTGTTATGGCGAGGACGCCCTCGCGATCGTCGACCTGACGGACCCGAATGCCGAGGTAAAGCTCGTCCCTGTCGGGCCGCCGCTTTCGTCCGACGCCCACTCCTCAGGTTACGGGCCCTACGCCGCCGTCATGTCGCCCGATGGGAAGACGATCGCCGTGAGCAACACGGATAGCAGGGATGTGCGCTTCTTCGATGTCGCGTCGGGGACGTTCGACGAGTCCAAGACGATCCTCACGATCGGCGCGCCCTACTTCAGCGCGTGGACCGCCGACGGGAGCGCCATCTACGTGCCGACGCAGGTGCCCGATACGATCGTGCGGATCGGCGTGAGCCCGGACGAACGCGACGCCGTTTCCCGGAACATCCGCGACGAGTGCGTCAGGCCACACCTTGCGGAGTTCGACGAGGAGCACGGGCTCTTCGTCGTCTGCGAGGGCGACCGGACCGAGACGCCGGGCAAGGTGCTCCGGCTCGATCCCGAGACGCTGGAGACGCTCAGCGAGGCCGAGGTGGGCCTCTTTCCCGCCTCGTTCGCGCGCGTCGCGGCGGGAGCGCGATGACGGCGCGAGCAGGTCACCCGGCCGCGCTCGCCTGAGCGGCGCTTCAAACCTGCTCCCCGCCAGAGAGGCCGGCGGATCGGATCCCGCCGGCCTCATGCGTTCGCCAGGATCAGGGAGGTCCTTCGGCGCCGTCCGCGATCCATTTACGCAGGATCTCGAGCTGCGCCGGGCTGACGGTCGGCCCGCCCGTGCTGGGCGGCATCACGCCATCGATGCACTGTGCCGTGGAGGTCTGCTGGCACCCCGCGGCCGCCGCTTTGCCGGCGGCCTTGAGGTAGAGCCAGCTGTGGTCGGGGTCACCCGGGACGACGAGCTTGAACTGGCCGCCGTCGCGGGAGGGCACGTTGACAAGGCCGTCGACGATCTCCCTGGAGCTGAGGTGGCCACCGAGCGACAGCCCCGCATTGGGGCCCGACTCGGCGTGGCAGCCGCTGCACAGGTTCGTCGCGCTCTCGAAGATGGGCCGCACCTTCTCGTGGAAGTACCCAGATTCGTCCGGCAAAGGCGCGTTGGGATCCCTGACATCCTCGGGCTTCAGGTTGTCCTTGATGATCTTGATCTCGGTGTCCATCTCGCGGCACTGCGCGATGAGATCGTCCTTCAGCTTCTTGTCCGTCGGCGACATCCCCTTGGCGCGCCGATACTTCTCCCACACGTTGTCGATCCAGCCGTGGAGCTTCCAGAACATGTAGTTGTCGATGTTCGCGCTTGTGTTGTTCACACCGTGCGTCGTGTTGCCCGGCCGCGCCCACTTGGCGTGCAGCACGAAGTGGAGACCCACCCACGGCATGTTGCTCGCCCCCGCCAGCTTCTGCCCCACGTTGCACTGGAGCCAGAAGCCGAGCTCGCCTTCGTCCTTGAACCTCGCGAGGTTCTCGGGCTTCTCGATCTCGTCGCCGATTTTCCCTGCCGCGAGGGCCTCCGCGTCCCAGTTCTTCCACGCCGAGCGCCACTGGGGCGGCACGTCCTCCGCCTTGGTCGGGAACTTGGAGAAGCCCTCGAACTGCTCGCTGTGATTGGGCCAGAGCTGCTTCAACGCCTGGATCATGTGGCGGTGGAACACCAGGAACTGATAGCCGTCGCCGGCGGACTGGCAGTTCTGATCCTGAGGGACCAGCTGCTCGAACCTGCAGATGTTCACCTTGCTCCCGGCGCCCCCGAAGTTGCAGGCGCGGATCGCGTGCCACTCGACGTGGGCGTCCTGCCACTTGTTGGCATACATCCAGTCCAGGACCTGGGGCTGCACCGTCGTGTCAACGATGTTCGGATCGTTGTTGCCGGGCGGGAAGAACTCCGCCGGGCCATCCTTCATGGCGGGGTCCGAGTCGGTCGGGTGGGGCATGTACCCGAACTCGCAGTGGTCGTACGCGGGATGGTCTTCCGGGCCGCCGCCGACACCAGCGCCGCCGGCGCCCGACCCCGCGCCCGCTCCGGATCCCGAATCCGCACCCGTGCTCGATTGCGAGCCCGCGCCCGACCCCGAGCCTGAGCTCGCGCTCGATTGCGAGCCCGCGCCGCCCGTTCCGCCCGTCGCCTCGGGGCCTCCCGCGCCGCCCTCAGACCCGGTTATCGAGTTGCCGTCGTCACCGGCGCACGCGCTGAGCGACAACGCGGACAGCGCCACGAGCGTGGCCAGACACCGTCGGGCTGTACGGATGTCGGTTGCAGATACCTTGTGCAGGCTGTTGAATTGCATGTCGCTCTCTCAGGCTCTCAGGCCGCTAGGCTCAGTCCGTCAGGCGCAACCCGCCTCACGTCGGGCAGGTATCCCAACTCTACCCACGGCACGCGAACTTCGTCAACGGAGTTAACGAAGGTTACTGTGCCTGTGTATTTATCAACCTTGGACGAGCACTCACATCCATATTGTGAGCGTTCACAATCATATTGTGAGCGCTCACGGTCAGGTTGTGCAGTGCGGGCGGCGCTTTCGACGTATGTAGATTCGGTGCCCAGGCGGCGGCTTCAGATATCGAGTCGACGGAGGCGACGTGCTGCGCCGGTGTCTCAGCGGACGTGGATGTCCGGCTTCGGCGGCGCGGCCATCCCCTCCCCGATATGGAAGCTCGGGTGAGGCGGCTGGTTGTAAGCGCCGTTTTGCCACGAGATGGCCACGCGGTACTGCGGATCGTGCATCAGGGTGTAAATCCGGTTCTTCGCGACCTTGTTCGTCGTGAAGATGCGGATCGAGTCCCCGCAGCGGAAGATCACCTCTTCACGCCAGTCGCCCAGGATGTCGGCGCTGAGCGTCGGCGTGCTCTTCGTGCCGTTGTTCGAGGTACACCCGGCGGCCGTGAAGCTCTCGCCCTCGCCGTCGTACTGGCGGACGCCGTTGCCGTCGAGCAGCTCCCGGCTCAGGTCCGCGTCCCACCAGATGAGGAAGTTGGACGATGAGGGGCGGTTGCCGGTGCCGTCGCCGTCCGAGCCGCGCAGCAGCTCGCTGTTGTTGACCCACGCCTCGCTGCCCGGGCTGCGCGGATCGACGTCCGCCGCCACGCCCCGGCCAGGGCCCTCTTCGCCGCCGTTGTTCGGGCCCTTCCAGAGGACCTCGCACGTGCGGGCGTCGCGCATGGCGTAGGCGGGCGACTCGCCGCCCTCGTACGGCTGGAACACCTCGAGGCCGGGGCGCGACGGGATGTGATCCGTGACGTGCAGCGCGTCGCCGTGAGCGTAGTAGTCCACCGCGCAGAGGCCCGTCCCGTCGTTGTCGAACGTGGCGCCGCCGTTGATGATCTCCTGCTGCGGATCGTCGTCCACGTTCGCGACGCTGATGGAGTGGCAGCCCTTGCCGCCGAACTTGCCGTTGTCGCGGCTCGAGCTGGAGTCGAACGTCCAGAGGTTCGAGAGCTCGCCGTCGCGGTAGTTCCAGGCCGAGAGCGTGGTGCGCGCGTAGTAGCCGCGCCCGAACACCGCGCTCGGGCGCCCCGTGTCGTCGAGGAACGCGATCGTGCCGACGAACCTGTCGACCCGGTTGCCGTAACACTCGTTGTTGCCCCAGCTGCACGGGTCGTCGCGCCCCACCTTGAACTCGGTCGTGGCGAGCTCCGCGCCCGTCTCGCCGGAGAACACGGTGAGGTACTCCGGGCCGGTGAGGATGTAGCCGTCGTTGTTGCGGTAATCCTTGGCGTCGTCGTCGCGTGCCGCCGGCCCCTTGCTCAGGTACTCGCCCCGCCCGTCGCGCGTCCCCGGCGCGGTCTTGACGACCACCTCCGCTTTGCCGTCGCCGTCGAGATCGTACACGAGGAACGGCGAGTAGTGCGCTCCGGCCCGGATGTTCACGCCGAGATCGATGCGCCAGAGCCGCTCGCCGTCGAGCGTGTAGGCGTCCAGATAGGTCTTGCCGGTGCGGCCGGCTTTCGAGTTGTCCTGGAGGTTCGACGGATCCCACTTGAGGATGATCTCGTATCGCCCATCGCCGTCCACGTCTCCCACGCTGCCATCGCCGCTCGAGTACGTGTAGCCGTCCCCCGCGGGCGGCGGCGTCGTCGGGATGGACAGGTATCCATCCTTCCACACGGCCGCAGGCTCCGAGGCGCCCTGCTCGCCTCCGCCGACGACCGGGCGCACGGTGTAGACCGAGCTCGGAGCGCCGCCGCGGTCCACGAGGTTCGTGGAGCCCGTGAGCGGCGCGTCGTTGACCTTGGTGCCGTCGCGGTAGACGTTGAACGCGATGTCGTCCGGATCGTAGCCGAACAGGCGAAAGCCCACGTAGATGCCGCCGTCCCCGGGAACGGCCACGACGCCGCGGTCGAGGTCCTCCATCTGCGCGAACCCCGTCGGCCCGCCCGCGCCTGCGCCGCCGCCCGCGCCGCCGCTGCCGCTGCCGCTGCCGGACGCGGCGCTGGTGCCCGCGCCGCCGCCGCCGCCGGACGCGGCGCTGGTGCTCGCGCCGCTGCCGCCGGACGTCGCGCCGGTGCCCCCGCCGCTGCCCGCCCCGGCGCCCTCCCCGCCTGTGCCGGCCGCGCCGGCTCCGGAATCACCGCTCGATCCGCACGCCAGGTGCGCGGCGGCGAGCGAAAAGCAGATCAAGAAAATAGGTCGTCTCATGCATACCTCGCGCGGCCCTCCTGGTCCGGTCGGCAGCTCGCCTCCCGGCCGTGAGCGGAGTGGTGGCCTCGTTTCTCACGTTGCTCACCAGGTTGTTCGAGCCGCGCGAAGTCGGTCACGTCAATCGTGCAGGCCGCACGATTTCTCGACAGACTAGAAATATGCCATCCCACGACACCCCGCCTGGGCCTCGCGAAGGCGACGAGGTCGACCGGCCCCGAGCGCCATCGGGCAGCAGCGACGCGCCGTCAGGCCGGCTCACCGCGAGAGTGCATGTGGCGGAGATCGGGATAGGGGCTGCTGCGGTGACGTCGCGAGGAGACGCGCACGGCGCGCCTAACGCACCGATCACGTTGGAATTCCGAGGAAATCAACAGGAGGGAAGAGCAACCGCAAGGGCGCGAGGGGCGCGAGGGGAAGGCAAGAAAATATCTCGTCTCTGGTCCCTTGCGCCCCTTGCGCCCTCGCGGTTGCTCTCTTTTCCGCATTCCTTGCCCTTGGAGCTTGCTCCCTGACAGTGCGGTTGGGCTCGCAACCCATTGAATTCGGGCAAGTTTCAACCTGTTCGGCGCGTCTAGCCCTGCCGGGCGACCGTAAGGACGCGGAACGTCTGGTCGGCGGCGGCGCCCGGCTTGCGCCGGGTCCCCCACCCCACCGCGGCGCGGTAGCTCCCGAGCAGACCGGACGCCGCGAGCCGGTCCTCGTCGACCGCGACCGGCCGCTCCGCGTCCGCGGCCACGTAGAGCGCGTCCACCGGGCAGTAGGCCTCGCACATGAAGCATGTCTGGCAATCGCCCTGCCGGGCGATGACCGGCGCGCCGCCCGGGACGCGGTCGAACACGTCGGTCGGGCAAACCTCGACGCAGAGATCGCACCCGATGCACCGGGCATCGCTGACGAGCTCGATCATGGCGCCTGCACCTCCGCGGCGACCGCGCCGATCGACGAGGGCGCGGGCGACTCGGGGCGCACCCACACCCGGTCGAGGCCGCCGGTGATAAGCCGCCGCTGCTGCGCCGGATCGAGCCCGGGATGATCCTTGTGCTTGTGCATCCCGCGCGTCTCGGTGCGCGCGCGCGCCGCGTTGAACATCCAGCGCGCCGTGGCCACCATGGCGGCGCTCTCCCGCGCCCGCACGGCCTCGCGCACCTCCGCCCCCGGCCCGGCCTGCCGCACGTCCCGCCACAGCCCATCGAGCCTGTCGAGCGACGCAGCGAGCCCCCGCGCGGTGCGGAACAGGTTCTTGTCGTACGGGAACACTTCCTCTTGGACCGACCGGATCACCCCCTCGGCGTCGAGCTGCCTCGTCCCGCCCGCCGCCGGGAGCGCGGCGCGGCCGGCCCCCTCCACCGAGCGCCGGCCGGCGCTCGGGCCGACGCTGCGCGCGAACAGGGCTGCTCCATCGCCGGCCCACTGCCCCGAGGAGATGGCCCACGCGGCGTTGTGGCTGCCGCCGCCGGTGAACCCGCCGCAGATGAGCTCTCGCGTGGCCGCGTCCCCGGCGGCGTAGAGCCCCGGCGCCGACGTGGCGCACCCGTGGCTCGTGATGCGGATCCCGCCCGTGCCGCGCACGGTGCCCTCGAGGCGCAGCGTGACGGGGAACCGCTGCCGGAACGGGTCGATGCCGGCGCGATCGAAGGGCAGGAAGAAGTTCGGCTGGGCCGTGCGCATCCACGCCTGGAGCGCCTCGTCTGCCTTGTCGAGCTGGGCGTACACGGGCTGCGTGAGGAGGGTCTCCGCGATCACGGACCGGCCGCGCTGCGAGCCGGCCCCCTCGATGACGCGGCCGTCCTCGTAATAGAACGTCGCCCAGTTGTAGAAGAGGGTCTTTGTTACCGACGCGAAGGCCGGGGCGATGGCATAGGCGTTCGAGAACTCCATCCCTGACATGTCGGCGCCCGCCTCGGCGGCCATCAGGCCGCCGTCGCCCGTGAGGACGTTGGTGCCGAGCGCCTTGCTCAGGAAGGCGCAGCCGCCGGTGGCGATGACGACGGCCCCGGCCCTCACGACCCACCTGTGGCCGAGCTGGCGGCAGATGCCGGCGGCGCCGGCGACCACGCCGCTCGAGTCGACGAGGAGCTCGAGCGCGGGGCTGTGGTCGAGGATGCGGACGCCCGCGAGCTTCACCCGCTTGCGCATGAGGCGCATGTACTCGGGCCCTTGCAGGCTGCGGCGGACGGGCTGCCCGCCGTCGTCGACCGGAAACGGATAACCCCAGGTCGCAAGGTCGTTCACGCTGGCCCACGTCTTGTCGAGCACGCGGTCCATCCAGCCCCGGTCGGCGAGGAAGCCGCCCAGGCCCTCTCGGCTGGCCTTGGCCGCCTCGCGCATCTCGGGGACCGGCGGCACGTACCACACGCCGACCCCGGACGGCGCCGTGGCGCCGCTGCTGCCGCAGTACCCCTTGTCCGCGAGCACGACGCGCGCGCCCTTCGCCGCCGCGGCGAGCGCCGCCCAGGTCCCGGCGGGCCCGCCACCCAAGACCAGGACGTCGGCCTCCAGCGCCAGCGTGTCGCTCCCGTCGAGGACACGTCCGACGTCGCCCTCAGGCTCAAGTACCTCGCTCATGATGGGACGGCTCCCTTGCTCAGACCAGCTGCCTTGTCGGCCGCTCTTATCGGCTTTGCGGCGTCACTGGTTCACTGGTTCACTCCTTCCACTGCAATTGCAGCCGACATGCCATGGCCTGTTTCCCCGCGTCGATACGGCGGGCGGCTCCCTGGTTGCTGGCAAGGCACCACGGGCTGCTGCCCGGGTGCTGCTCCGGGCGCACCCCCGCGCCCTCTCGCGCGCGCCTCGACGGCCCGGGCCCCGGCTATTGCAGCCGGAACCCCATCGCCTGAAGCGCCGCGCGCAGCTTGTCGCGCCCGCGCAGCGCCAGGGCCGACTCGACACGTGCGGCCGAGTGGCGGCTCCAGCTCCCCTGCACGCCCATGCGCTCCTTCGCGTAGAAGCGCTCCATGAGCTTGTCGTACGTGTCGAGGGCGCCCACACTCCGCTCGAACGCGCCGTACTGCTCGCGGTGCAGGACCACCTCCTGCGGGAGCCGCGGCTTGATGCTCGCCGGGGTCGCCGGGTCGGGCCAGCCCACGCACAGGCCGAACGTCGCGAACACCTGGGGCGGCAGGCCGAGCTCGGCCGCGACCGCTTCTGGGTGGTTCCGCAGCGCGCCGATGTAGACCGTGCCGAGGCCGAGCGACTCGGCCGCGACGAGCGCGTTCTGCGCGGCGAGCGCCGCGTCGACCACCGCCATGACGAACATCTCGAGGTAATCGAGCCCCTCGTGCCCCACGCCGCGGTGCTCCGCGAGCTCGCCGAGCCGCCGCAGATCGGCGAGCCAGACCAGGAACAGCCCGCACTCGCGCACGTGCGCCTGGCCGCCGGCGAGCTCCGAAAGGCGCCGCCGCCGCTCGGCGTCCTGCACCGCGAGCACGCTCCAGAGCTGCAGGTTCGAGGAGCTCGGCGCCGACTGCGCCGCGGCCACGAGCAGCTCGAGCGTGCCCTCCGGCAGCGGCCTCTGCGCATAACGCCGCACGGAGCGATGGCCGAGCAGCGCCTCGATCACCTCGTTCCACTGCGTGAAGCGGGGCGCTGACCCCTCGCTGCCGTACCGCTCGCCGAAAAACGCCAAGCTGCGATCACTCATCTGTCTGCTCCTTGCCATCCTCGCAATCGATCGTCTCTCGCAGCGCGGGGCGCGCTCCCCTGCCGCGATGCCAGGCCGTTCCTTGCGCGCCTCGGTGCCGCGAGCGCACGGCGCGACGATCCCGGGGAGCCGCGCCAGCCAGGCCAATATCCGTTATAACGGACACATCATCCGTCATAAAGAACAAAACCGATCTGCGCTACGGCGAGCGGAACGCTCGCAGCTCCACGGCGCGCGCCGGACCGCTTGCGGTGGGCCGATTGTGGCCCAACGCCGGGCTTATGAAGATTTCCGCCATCGCTCTAACCGGGCTCGGCCTCGCCGCGCTGACGATGGGGTGCAGCAAGGAGGAACGTGCGCTCGCCGAGGAGCAACCGGGACAGCCCGCGATGATGGAGCGGCGGTCCGTCGAGCCGCCCCTCGCGGCGAACGAGGTGCCTGTGCCTGGCGATCTGCCGGCGTTCGTCGTCACCGGGCCTCTCGGCGCGTGTCCACGGATTGTGTTCCTTCACGGCATGTGCGGGCACGGCCTTGGTTACGTGCAGGCGTTCGCGAGGGCGGCGCGGGAGCACGGCGGGGTGCTCGGGCTTCAGGGCAACGTGCCCTGCGGCGCCGACGGGGTGTTCAGCAAGTACTCGCCCGACGCCGAGGAGCAGGACGGCCGCATCCGGAGCGCGCTCTCGGCGTGCGGCGGCGAGGCGGAGGACCTCGTGGTCATCGGCTACTCTCAGGGGGCCTACATCGCGGAGCGGCTCGCGGAGCGGTGGCCGGATCGGCACTCGCGGCTTGTGCTGATCGGCGCCCCGACGACGCCGTCGGCCGCGCGCCTCCGGAACATCCGGGGAGCGGTGTTGCTCAGCGGCGAGCACGACGCCACGTACCGGATGAAGGACGGCGCGAGCGGCCTCATCGCTGCGAAGATACCGGCGGTCTACCGGGAGATGCCGGGCGCGCGCCACGGGGAGCTGCCGGACGCCGAGCGGGTGATGGACGAGGCGCTCGACTGGCTCGACGCGAGCGCGCGGCCCCGCCCTGAACCGAGGTGACGGGCGAGCCGCTGCTCGATAGCCGCCGGGGCGGCGAGCGTCGCGCCTGCCCGGGACGGCGTCCGGCCCGCGCACGTCGCGTAAGAAAAGAGAGCGGCCTTGTCAGACGCCGACGCCACTCGGCGTACGAAGGGATAAGGGCAAACAGCGAGATCCGGACCGCACCCGCGGGCCCCGGTCGGCAGGATGCGCGCATGGGGCGCGCACCGCGCGGCCGGGGGCAGGAGCTCCTCCGATGCCCTCGAGGCGTCGCTCCGGCGGGCGCCTCGTTGCCGCGCACCTGCGCTCCCAAGGAGTATCGCATGAAGATGAACTGGAATCTGCTCGTCCTCGCGGCTGCACACGCTGTCCTCGGTTGCAGCGCGGGAGGCGAACCCGTCGCGGATGTCGCTCTCGAGGGAAGCCGTGAGGCGCCTGCGTCCGCGCTGCGCCACGGGATCGCCCACTACACGGCCCGAGGCGGCGAGGGCACCGTCGAGCTCACGCTCCTCTCGGACCGGGGAGAGGCGCTCGGGACGCTGTCCGCGGTCAAGGACGTCGAGAAGGAGTCGCTCGAGATCGCGCTCGCCCTGTCCGGGCACCACCTCACGGTCTCCCGGTCGAAGCGCGAGGGGGCGATCACGCTGAACGGCCGCGCGGCGTCGTTCGACGAGGCGAGGCCGGAGCTGGAGACGGCGCGTGAGCTCCTCGTCGCGGAGGGCTTCCTCCCTGAGCTGGACGCGCCGGCCGGTCAAGAGGACGACGGCGCGCCGGCGCTCCAGAGCCTGGCGTCGGCTCCAGCGCAGGAGCGCGGTGCGTGCGCCAACCCGCTGCGGTCGGGTTGCTACAGGTCGTCCAACCAGGCATGGGCTTGCGCCCAGGCGGTGCCGGGGAGCTGCCTCACCGGTTATTGCTACGAATCGTGCAGCTGCCAGGACGACACGCAATGGTACGAGTGGCCGTGGACGGCGTACGTCTGCTGCTCGTACGAGCGCTGCAATTGAACACTGAACGTCGATTGAACGTCGATTGACGTTCAATCGATATCACCGCGGCGCTCGCGCAACTGTCCGCTCCGACAGCTCCGCCGGCTTCCTCGCGCTGACCTTGACGTTCAGGAGAGGCGCCCGCGGGGCATGGCGCCGCGTCACCCCGGACGCGCCGCCTCGACCGCCTGGCACCTCTCGACGTCCTCCCAGAACGTCGGGTACGTCTTCGCGACGCAGGCCGGATCCTCGATGGTGATCCCTGGCCGGCACAGCCCCAGGATCGCGAAGCTCATCGCCATGCGGTGGTCGCTGTAGCTGCGCACGAGCGCGGGCGTCAGCGGCCGAGGCTCGACGCGGAGCCAGTCGTCGCCGTGGGTCACCTCCTGCCCCAGGCGGCGGAGCTCCGCGACCGTGGCGGCGAGGCGGTCCGTCTCCTTGATCCGGATGTTCGCCACGTTCCGGATCGTCGTCGGCCCCTCGAGGAGCGGGGCGATCGCCGCCAGCGTCATCACCGTGTCGGAGATGTGGTGCATGTCGACGTCGATGCCGCGCAGGCGCCCGTCGCTGCGCACGGTGGTGGCCCCCGCCTGCCGGCTCACGCGCGCGCCGGCCTGCTCCAGGAGCTCGACGAAGCGGTAGTCGCCCTGCAGCGCCCCGTCGGCGAGGCCGGGCACGGTGACGGCGCCGCCCGCGGCCGCGGCGAGCGCGAACGGATAGCTCGCGGACGACGCGTCGGGCTCGATCGGGTACGCCCGCGGGCTGTACGCCGCGGCGGGATGGACCGTGAACCCGCCCTCGGCCTCGTCGATGCGGCCGCCGAAATCCGCGACCATGCGCCGGGTGATCTCGACGTAGGGGCGGCTCACCAGCTCGCCGGCCACGCGCAGGTCGATGGCCCCCTCGGCGAAGGGGCCGGCCATCATCACGGCCGAGAAGTACTGGCTGGAGCGATCGCCGCGCATCGTCAGCGTGCCGCCCTTCAGCCGGCCGCCCCGGATCCGGAGCGGCGGGCACCCGGTCGCGCACTCCACGTCCACCCCGAGCTGCCTCAGGCCGTCGACCAGATCGGCGATCGGCCGCTTGGCCATGTGCTCGTCTCCGACCAGCACCACCTCGCCCGGCACGAGGCACGCGAGCGCCGCCAGGAACCTCACCGTGGTGCCGCTGTTCCCGACGAACAGCTCGCGCCCCGGCGCGCGCAGCCGGCGCCGCCCTCCCTTCACCACCAGCGTGTGCGGCCCCGCGTCCTCGATCCCGATCCCCAGCGCTTCCAGTGCGGACCGCATGTGCCGCGTGTCGTCGCTGTGGAGCACCCCCTCCAGCGTGCTCTCGCCGTCGGCGAGCGCCGCCAGCACGAGCGCGCGGTTCGTGATGCTCTTCGAGCCAGGGACACGCCAGATCAGATCAGGCGGCGAGGACAGCGGGACGATCGGCAGGGGACCGGCAGGGATCATGAGGGCGGCGGACTATAGCGGGCCGCATCTTCGTGCGCCACGGGCTCAGCCGCGTCGATTGGCTCGCGGCGCCGCCGCGCCTCACTGCGGCGCGTACGCCTTGAACTCGCCGCTGACGTGCAGCAGCGACATGAAGTACAGCATGCCGTCGTAGTAGCGGTACTGCCCGCTCGGGGGATCGAGGTCCCAGAGCGCCTGGACGAAATCGGCGGACCGCGGATCCGTGGCCGCGAGGCTGGCGACCGCGTTCGTCGCGACGAGCCCCGAGGAGTGGTCGGCGCTCAGCTCCTCGCCATCGAGGCTGAACTGGTTCCCGTACTCCGGCCCTTGCCCCTCGAAGAACGCCTGAATCTTGTCGCTGAGCTCCTGCTGCCGCTCGTCCTTCGCCCACCACGCCCAGTCGACGGACCAGTTCATCGCGGTGCGCCACGCGTCGAAGCGGAAGTCCACGGACTCGGGCTTCCAGGACGCCGCCTTGGGCGTGCCGTCGAAATTCGCGTAATCGGGCGTGAGCCCCGTCTGCGGGTGGGCCGCGAGGTGGAAATAGCCGCGGCTCACCTCGGCCGCCTCGCTCCAGAAGGCGCGGTCGGCCTCCGGACCGTACTTGGCCCAGATCTCGTAGAAGGCGGGCAGGTGATACGACGGATCTGTGTGATCCCCGTTGGTCCCGAAGTTCCCCGTGTCCGGCGTGAAGCGGATCTGGTGGTTCTCGGTGTTGAAGAGCGTCGACCCGGTCGTCGTGCGCGTCTCCCCGTTTCCGAAGGACTCCCCGGTGACGTCCGGCCGGTTCTTCATCAGGTCGAGCAGGCGATCCGCTTCCGCGCGGTAATCGTAGATGCCCTCACCGTTGCCCCAGCGCCCCGACGCGAAATAGAGCGCCGTCGCGAAGTACTCCTCGCCGTCCGGCGCCGGCATCTCGTCCAGCGGGGTGCCGTCGAAATTCATTTGCCACGAGAAATACCCGTACGCCGGGTGCACCTCGTCGGCGTGGAACATGTATGTCTTCGCCCAGTTCCAGAGCGCGTTGAACTGCGCCTGATGGTCTGTCTGGACGGCGATCATCATGCCGTAGCTCATGCCCTCCGAGCGCACGTCCTCGTTCGCGATGTCGCGGATCTGCGCGAGAGGGCCGTTGTCGTTGGCGTCCTGCTCGAAATAGAGCGACTCCTCGGCCGGATCGCCCTTGAAGAGATGGTCCCAGGCGGCCGCGATCTTGGCGTTCACCTCGTCCTGCGTGCGCCCGCTCTCGACGAAGAGGTTGCGGTACACCCCCGTATCGACAGCCCCGTTCCCGCCGGGCGTCGACGCGCCGCCTCCGCCGTCGCCACCACCGCTCCCGCCCCCGCCGTCGGCAGAGCCGCCGGTCCCTGCCCCGCCCGTGCCGGACGACACGCTCCCTGCGCCGCCGGAGCCACCCTCGTCATCCCCGCACGCGACGGCCGCCAAGAGCAGCCCCACCGAGAGAAACCGCAGCGAATTCCGATTCATAAGATGGACCTCCACCAGACGGAGCCCAGGATGATCCCCGTGGATCGGGCACCGATCAGGCCGCCACGCCGCGCATGACACGCAAGGGTCCGACGCCAGCGACAGCGCCGCGGCTTGGTTGCGAACACCCCAGCTCAGGACGAACGCGGTATGGCCGTAATGCTCAACACCGCACACGCGAGAGCGCCCGGGGCGCCATGCGATGAACAGTGACTATGGAATAATGGAGGCGCCCTGTAAAGCCAATTCAAACCCCGCTCTCCTCACCCCAGTCGCCGACCGCCGCCCATGACATGGTCTCGGTCGACCGCGCCAGCCCGAACCGCCCGGCCTGATCCAGCGCGATGATGCCCCCTGTCATGTCGAGGCGCTCCGCCAGGTGCGCGATGATCGCCCTCGCCGCGTCGGCGGCGCCGATGCCCGCGCGCATCCGCTCCACGGCCGAGTGCGCCACGGCGAGCCGGATCATCCCCTCGCCGTGGCCGGTCGTCGACACGGCGCCGGCCTCGTCGTCGGCGTACGTCCCGGCCCCGATGAGGGGCGAGTCCCCCACCCGCCCGACCCGCTTGTTCACCGTGCCGCCCGTGCTCGTCGCCGCGGCGGTGAGCCCGCTCTCGTCGATTGCCACGGCGCCGACCGTGTTGCCCGCCCACGAGGTCGCGCGGATGCCCTGCTGGGCCGCGGCGAGCGCCTCCCGGGCGGCGTCCGTGATGAGCGCGGCCTCGCCCACGGGCGAGAACCCCTTCAGCCGCGCGAACCGCGCGGCGCCGTGCGCGGCGTACAGCACGTGCCGGCCGTCCTCCAGGGCGGCGCGCGCGATCGCGATCGGCTCGGCGAAATCCGAGAGCGCGCAGACCGCGCCGGCCCGCAGCCCGCGGCCCTCCATGATCGACGCGTCGAGCTCGATGTGGCCCTCCTCGTTGAGGACCGCGCCCGTGCCCGCGTTGAAGAGCGGATCGTCCTCGAGGACGCGCACCGCGCGCTCGACCGCGTCGAGCGCGCTCCCTCCCTCGGAGAGCACGCGCGCTCCCTCGCGCGCCGCCCGGAGACACCCCGCCGCATGGAGCGGCCGCCGCTCCGGAGCGACGTTGCCCGCGCCGCCGTGGACCACGACGGAGCGCCTCCCGCCGCGCCCGCCCAGAGAATGGATGACGTACTTCACGATCGCGGCACCCTACCCTGGCGCGCGCCCGGAGGTCCACGCCGACCCGACGCTCACTCGGGCGGCAGGCTGCGCCGCTTGGCCTTGAGCTCGTAGGCCATCCCGCACGGCAGCGCCGCGAAGACCGGCGCGACGCTGAGCTCTCCGGCGACGAGGTCCCCGCACCGCGACCCTGCCGTGGGCACGAACTCGTACGACAGCCTCGCCTTGAACCCCGCGACGTCGTCCCCTTCGCCGCCGAGCTCCCCGAGCGCCCGGTCGCGTCGCTCGACGGAGCACGGCGGCCCCGGCGGGGCGTCGCCGGCGCGCATGTCCACCACCAAGCGCCCGTCGATCGAGAAGCTCACGAGGTCCTCGTCGATGACGCCTTCGATCACGCTGGCGCCGTTGTCCCAGTACAGGGCGCCGTCGCCGCGCGCGAGCTCGACGTCGAACTCCCACAGGCGCAGCGCGCCGAGCGCCCCCTCTCCGCACGTGTTCGCCGTCTGCGTCCCGACCACGTGGAACGCGCCGAGCGCGGTCCCCAGCTCCGGCGCCTCCCGATCCCCGAAGACGTCGGCGCACGCCGGGAGCAATGGCAACGCCGGCAGCAGCGCGAGCAACAGCATCCGCATCGCCCCCGCGTACCAGACGGGCGCTGCGCAGGACAAAAAAGCGCTCGCAGGCAATGGAAATAAAAACGGGCCGGGTGCTTTGCTCGCACCCGACCCGTCCCGTGGGCCTCTACCGGAGGCCTTCTGGACCCCGCTTGATCCCGCCTGTGCGGCGCCTCCCCTGCCCCATCACGACGATCATTGCACCCCGGAGCACCGGTGAGAATCGTTGCCGGAAGACCTGAGTCTCCCACGATTCCCTCTCTGCCGGCCTCGCGGAGGTCGCGATGGCAATCAACAGGTTGTTGGGCGCCGGACCTGGCCGAGCGCGGACGCGTCTTGCAAGGCCCTGATGACCCTGCCTCCACGCTCCACGAGGGTCAGCTGTTCCCAGCCTCCGGTATAGAAGAGCCACTGGTACTGTGCATGGTGTCCATCCCTCCTCCGGCGCGCCGGCACCCTGCGCCGGATCGAAAGAGATCGTCCGGCATGGCAAGGGTGTTCGATTGCGGATCAGCGGAGAGCCCGCCGATCTGGTGTCGACCCCAGCACCGTGGTGCTCCACGGCAGGACCATCCTGGAGCTGATGCTCCGTCCGAGGCCGAGGACCAGCGTATCACTGCTGTTCAGGCGAGCAAGGGGCTCACGCACCGAAACATCGAAAGCGATTCTCTTCCAGTCCATCCATGTCTTGTGCACCCACGCCCCACACACGCCACGGCGTCTGTTTTGTGCGCATGCCTGGCTGCGCGCGCGCGCGCACAGCCAGGCCATGCGTCGCTCGACGCGGCCAGGCGGGCGTCGCGTCACTCGCAGCGGCCAGGCAGGCGAGGCGCACGGCGCCTCGGCAAGACAGGGCGCTGCGCGCTTCGGCGATGGCGACGTGCCGGACGCAAGCGCGCGGTCACCGGATCACGTCCGACGGAACGCCGGCGAGGACGGTCGCGCGGCGGGCCTATTCCCCTTGACCTCCGCTGCTGGCGCCGTCGCCCGAGGCGGGCCGCGCGCCCGTCAGACGTGCGCGAACCAGCTCGCCTCTTCGCCCTCCGGCAGCGCCGTGGCGAGGACCGCGAGCATCGCTTCGATCTCTTCCTTCGTGTGGACGCCGCTGCGCAGGATGGCCGCCGGGCCGTCGCCCCCGGGCACCACGACCGACTCCACGGCGAGCGCGGTGTTGACCCCGTAGCCGTAGGACGCCAGCGTCACGACCGCGGTGGCTTCCCGGTCGTCGAGCAGCCTGCGGATCGTCATCGTGCGCCGCACCCGCTCGCTGTCCTCGGCCCACGACGCGAGCCACGCGCGCGCCGCCTCGTCGAGGCCGACGAGCACGAGCTGCGCAGGAGGCATCGCGTCAGGATCGGCCGCGGCTACCGCGGCGCGGTGGAAGCCCCGCACCTCGCGGCACCAGAGCGGCGGCGCGCCGTCAACCCGGACGAGAAAACCGTAGGGGCCACGGGCCCCCTCTCGCTCCGAGCCCCCCGGAGAAGCGGAAGAGAAACTGTCGTTCGACACGAGGGGAGACGATACACGAGCTCTGCTCGGCGGAGGAAGCCCGCTCAATTGCGCAGCACGTCGAGCCGACATGGCTCCGCCCAGGTCACATGCGGCACCTGGGTACGCTCGGCGATGTCCATGGTGCCCACAACGAGAGCGCCACACTCCCGGGATTTCGGCTAAGGTGGCCCCGCCTCCCCCTGTGGAGCCCGTCCGGGACGGGGTGCGCCCTGCACCTACGGCGTTGCCCCGGCCGACGGACTCCAGCCCGCAGCGGCGGGTCAGGGCGGCGGCAGCCGCGCTCGCCGCCGGGCGCGCTGCCGCAGCGGGCCGAAGCAGAGGCCCGCCGGCGCATCCCGCTTCACTTCGATCCCGATCCCGAACCGCAGGCAATGAAGCTCACGTCACAACAAGTCATCGAGATCGTCACCGCGCTCTGCGCCTACTTCGGCGCCGCGTACGCGGTCAACTCGTTCGCCCCGGCGCGGTACCGCCTGATCGCGCGGTACGGCGCGGTCGTCGCGGGCGTCGCGCTCTTCTTCTATGGCCTGGACCGGTACATCGACGAGCACGCCCGCGCCGTCGACATGGCGAAGGTGCTGATCGCGATGGGCGCCGCGCTCTGCGTCTTCTACGAGACGCACCGCGAGGGGATGCGCCGGCCGATCGCGGAGCGCTGGAAGCGGTTCGCCGGCGTGGCGCTCGGGGTCGCCGCCATCATTGCGTACTTCAACGGCTTCCGCTTCGGCTATCCCAAGTATTACCACCGTTGGGATCAGTTCCATTATTACATGGGCGCCAAGTACTTCCCCGAGATGGGGTACGACGGCCTCTACAAGTGCGCGCTGATCGCGCAGGACGAGCTCGGGCTCGTCACGTACACGAACGAGGACACGGGGCGGCCGGTCAAGCTGGACATGTCGAAAGAGGTCCGCCACCCGGATAAGAAGATCCGGAACCTCGGCGGCGACAACCTCCTCATGCCGGCGAGCGAGGTGCTCGGCAAGCCCGAGATCTGCAAGGCGCACTTCTCCCCGGAGCGCTGGGATTTGTTCAAGGCGGACGTGCAGTTCTTCCGGACGGCCTCGGACAAGGGCTACTGGGAGGACATGCAGAAAGACCACGGCTACAACCCGCCGCCGGTCTGGACGATCATGGGCAAGTTCTGGGCGGAGCTCCAGCCGGCCAGCACCCGCTACCTCCAGTTCCTCGCCAGCTTCGATATTTTCTATCTGCTCGGGATGTTCGCCGCCCTCTACTGGGCCTTCGGGTGGAGGGTCTTCGCCGTCGCGGCGATCTTCTGGGGCTGCCAGTCGTCGGCGCCGTTCTACTGGACGGGCGGCGCGTTCCTCCGGCAGGACTGGCTCTTCTACCTTGTCCTCTCCGCCTGCCTGATCCGGAAGCGCTACTTCAAGCTCGCGGGCGCGAGCATGGTCTACGCGGGCCTCCTGCGCATCTTCCCGGGCCTGCCGGTGATCGGCTGGCTCACCGTCGCCGGGATTCACCTCGTCCGCCACAAACGCATGGCGAGGTCGCACGTGCAGGTGCTGATCGGCGGTGTCCTCGCGGCCGCCGTGCTCGTCCCGGTGAGCATGAAGGTCTCCGGCACGGACTCGTACCGCCAGTTCTACGAGCACACGCTCAAGGTGCACGATCAGACGCCACTGACGAACCACATGGGCCTCCGCGTGCTCATCAGCCATGAGCCCGGCACGGGCGTCGAGTCCGGCCGCATGAAGTACACGAAGGACACGAAGCTCGTCGATCCGTTCGAGGTCTGGAAGCGGATGCGCAACGAGCGCTACGCGAAATACCGCTGGATCGCCTACGGCGTCATCGCCGTGACCCTGGCGGGCTTCGTCTACGTGTGCCGGCGGGTCCGCTCGCTGTGGGTGGCCCAGTGCCTCGCCCAGATCTTCGTCATCCTGCTCTCGCAGCTCACCTGTTATTACTATTCATTCATGATCCTGAGCGCGCCGCTCACCCGGGTGAAACGCCAGATCGAGGTGCCCCTGTTCGGCCTGGCAGCGCTCAGCCAGTTCATCTGGATCACGTTCAACTACAACGACGACAAGTACACGGTGCTCACCGCGGTCTCACTCGCCTTCTGCTATTACCTGCTCTGGATCTTCTCGGGTAAGACGATGCCGTGGGCGCGGCAGCCCGAGCCGGCGAGCGAGGAGGGCGGAAAGCCGACGGCCCAGCAGGCCTGAGGCGCTCGCCCCCGCGCTGGGCCACCACGGCAGCGCCTCCCATGCCTGGAAGCGAACGATGACAGAAGTAGAGCGAGAGCATCCTGAGGAGCGAGACGACCTCCACGGGGACAACGCCCGTCCCAGCGATCCCGGTGCGGCGGCCGACCGGGGGACGCCGCCGCCGCCGCGCGGCGACGAGCGGGCGGTCCACGCCTTCCGGAAGGTCCCGCGGACGGGCGTCATCTACGTGACGACCGAGGCCGCGCGCCTGGGGTTCAAGCCAGGAGCTGAAGAGGGGCCGGACGGCTGGTGCAACCTCGGGCAGGGCCAGCCGGAGACGGGCCAGCTCCCGGGCTCGCCCGCGCGCTGCGCCGCGGTGCCGATCGCCGGAGACGACCAGGAGTATGCGCCGGTGGCCGGCCTCTGGGAGCTGCGCGAGGCGATCGCCTCGCTCTACAACCGCGCGTACCGGCGGGGCATGCCGTCGCGCTACACGGCCGAGAACGTCGCGGTGTCGGGCGGCGGCCGCATCGCCCTCACCCGCGCCGCGGCGGCGCTCGGGCAGATCAACCTCGGCCACTTCCTGCCCGATTACACCGCGTACGAGGAGCTGCTCGACGTCTTCCGGCTGTTCTCGCCGATCCCGATCCTGCTCGAGGGCGAGCGGGGCTACTCGTTCTCTGTCGGCGACCTGCGCCGCGAGATCCTGGGCCGCGGCCTGAGCGCGATCCTCGCCTCGAACCCCTGCAACCCGACCGGGAAGCACGTGCGCGGCGAGGAGCTCGCCGCCTGGGTCCGAACCGCGAAGGAGCTCGACTGCGCGCTCTTGCTCGACGAGTTCTACTCGCACTACGTCTACGGGATGGGCGGCGTCGCCCCGATGGAGAGCGCGGCGCGCTACGTCGAGGAGGTCGACCGCGATCCGGTCGTGATCTTCGACGGCCTGACGAAGAACTGGCGCTACCCCGGCTGGCGCGTCACCTGGACGCTCGGGCCGCGCGAGGTCATCGAGGCGGTGGCGAGCGCGGGCAGCTTCCTCGACGGCGGCGGCTCCAAGCCGATGCAGCGCGCCGCGGCAGAGCTGCTCACGATCGAGCACACCCGCGCCGAGACGACGGCCATCCACCGGACGTTCTCGCGCAAACGCGAGCTCATGATCGACGGGCTGCGCAGGATCGGCGTCACCATCGACGCGGAGCCCGAGGGCACGTTCTACGTCTGGGGCTCGGTCGCGGACCTGCCGCCGGGGCTCTCCGACGGCCACGGCTTCTTCCGGGCGGCCCTCGGGGAGCGGATCATCGTCGTGCCGGGGGAATTCTTCGACGTCAACCCGGGCAAGCGCCGGGCGGGGCGGCCGTCGCGGTTCCGTCACCACGTCCGCTTCTCGTTCGGCCCGAGCGAGGACGTCCTCGTCCGGGCGCTCGGGCGGCTCGAGCGCATGGTAGGCGAGCGTCGCCGGGCCTGACACCGGCGGCGCCCCGCAGGAGAGCAGGAAGACGGGGCCGAGCGCCAGGTCTTGTCGCGCTGCACGTCTTCCGACATGGTGGGGGAGCGCGTGGCCAAAGATCCGTGGAGTGATTGGAACGACGACGACCCCGGTAACTTCCAGCCGGGCGATACGATCGGCCCCTACGAGCTGCTGTTCCCTGCAGCCGTGGGCGGCATGGCCGCCGTGTGGGCCGCGCGGCTCAGGCGGCCCAACGGCTCCGTCCAGATCGTCGCCGTCAAGCTGCTGTCGGACGCGATGCGCGGCGATGACGACGCGCGGGCGATGTTCCTCGACGAGGCGTGCACGGCGTCGCGGATCCTCCACCCGAACGTTGTGCACATCCTCGCGTACGGCGAGGTCCGCGATCGACCTTACCTCGCGATGGAGTGGATCGACGGCGCCCCGATCGCGAAGATCTTCTCGAACCAGAAGGCGAAGCGCGCGCTCCTGCCGCTCGGCTGGGTGCTCCACGTGATGATCGCCGCGTGCGCCGGGCTGCACGCGGCGCACGAGGTCCGCGACGACACGGGGGAGCTCCTCAACCTGATCCACCGCGACGTCACGCCGGAGAACGTGATGGTGACGTTCGACGGCATGGTCAAGGTCGTCGACTTCGGCGTCGCGAAGACGCGGGCCCGCGCGCAGACGAGCCGCGTCGGCGCGATCAAGGGCAAGACGGGGTATTTCTCGCCCGAGCAGGTCATGGGCGGGACGCTCGATCGCCGCAGCGATCTGTTCTCGATGGGCGTGCTGCTCTACCTCCTCGTGACGGGCCACACGCCGTTCCGCGGCAAGGGCCCGCTGGAGGCGATGCAGCAGATCGCCAACCGCAACCCGCAGCCGCCGCGCGAGATCATGCCCGAGGTCCACCCGGAGCTCGATCGCATCATCATGCGGGCGCTCGCCAAGAACCCGAACGAGCGGTACCAGACGGCCGCAGAGCTGCGCCGCGATCTCGAGCAGGTGAGCGCCGCGGTCCGCGAGAGCTACACCGACAAGCAGGTGGGCCAGCTCGTGCGCGATCTGCTCCCCGGGGTCGCGGAGGCGCGCAAGGAGCGGATCGATCAGGCGATCGACGAGCTCGATCGGATCCTCGCCGAGCGCGCCCACCCCCAGAAGCCGCAGGCCTCGCGCCCCGAGGACGCGACCGAGGTGATGCTCCGGCGCATCTCGATGCTGCCGATCCTGCAGGACGGGCCGGAGGCGACGGAGGGCGGGGGCGCGGCCGACGCGGCGCCGCCCTCGTCCCCGGCAGGGCCCGCGAGCTCGCGCATGTCGGGGCCGGCCAGCTCGCGCATGTCGGGGCCGGCCAGCTCGCGCATGTCGGGGCCCGCGAGCTCGCGCATGCCGGGGCCGACGAGCCCGCGCCGCGCGGCCCAGGATCCGATGCGCAAGTCGAATCCGGACGCGACGCGCAAGTCGACCCCGGATGCGACCCGCAAGTCGAATCCGGACGCGGCGACCTCGCCGCTCGAGTTCCCGGCAGGGCTCCAGCCCCTGGCCATGGGCCCGCCGCCGCTGCACGCGGGTCGTCCAGCGGCGCACGCGGGGCCGGCGGCGTACGTCGATCCGGTGGCGCACGCGAGCGGCCCCACGAGCGCGGTCGCGTCGGTGCCCGAGCGCCGCGCGCCGCAGGGTCCTTCGAGAGGGTCCATCGTCCGCGTGGCGCTGCTCGCGCTCGTCGTCCTGGCCCTGGCCGCGGCCGCTGCGTTCGTGCGGATCGAGCGTTCCGGCCGCCCGCCGTCCGGCGGTGCGGTGCTGCCCTCCGCGAGCCCCAGCGCGCCCCTGCCGACCGTGGACGCGCCCGACGCTGCCGCCGACGCCGCGGCAACGCGGGACACGGCCGCGACCGCCGCGACGACCGCGAGCGACGCCGTCGCCGACGCCGCGCCCCCGGCCGACGCGGCCGCCGCGGAGCTGGTCGCCGACGCCGGCGCCCCGGCCGACGCAGCCGCCGATGCTGCGGCCTCCGCCGACGCGGCCGCCCCTCTCGCCAGCGGGCAGCCAGCGTACGTCCCCGGCGCCGCGCCCGCGCCGGGGACACCGTACCCGGGCTCCTCGGTCACCCCTGCGCCGCGCGTCCCAGGGCCCTTGCCCACGCCGACCGTCACCGGGTGGCCTCCGCCACGGCCCTCGCTCCAGCCTGCGCTCCCGTCGACCGCACCCGCCCCGACGCCGCCGCGCGTGCCCGTTCCCGCTCCGGCTCCGTCGCGGCCGCGCCCCGCTGCGCCGCCCCTCGACCTGGCGCCGCGGTAGCGCCGTCGGACGCGGCAGGGCCGCTTCCCGGCAGCCCGCACGGCCATCACATCGCGCTCAGTCCTGCTTCGGCCTCTCGGGCGGCGCCTCGTCGGGCGGCGGCGGCGGCGGCGGTGTGGCGCGGGACGCAGCCTTCTTCAGCGACGACTCCGCGAGCGACACCAGCATGGCCAGGTTCACCGGCTTCGAGAGCAGGAAGATCGCGTGCCGCCGCAGCGCGCGGATGCGAGCCTGCTGCGACTCGTCGGCGGTCACGACGAAGACGGGCGTATCCCGGTTCAGGGCCCCCTTGGCCGAGAGCGACTCGAGCACGCTGAAGCCGTCGACCAGCGGCATGTGGAGATCGAGCACCACGAGCTCGAACTTGCGCGCGGAGAGCCGGCGCAGCGCCGGCGCCCCGCCGTTCGCCTCCTCGACGTCGCCCAGCCGACGGAGCGCGCGCGCAAACATCGCTCGGATCGCGGCGTCGTCGTCGATGACGAGGATGCACGTCACAGCATCACGATGCTCGCACGGATGCGGAAGCGCTGGAAGCTCGCCGCCAGGCTTCACATCGCGCGGAGCGAGCGTACGCAAACCTGCGCAGCGGTGATCGTCCTCTCGCGGCTTCGCTTCATTCCGACGTCGGCTTCGCGCCTCCGCGTTCGCCAGCGCACGGCAGCGCCTCGCGATCGAAGCGACGAGCGCCCGGCTCGCACGACGCAGACGGACGCATCATCAACGCAGATCCTGTGTTCAGCGGCCCCGGCCGAGACATGGACGCCACGTACGGGCTGCGGTAAACGCGGAGGAAGACGTCATCGACACCGCGCACCGCAAAGGAACGGATCCCATGGGCAAGTTCACCCTCACGCACGAGATCAACTGCAACCTCGAGACGTTCTGGAAGCTATTCCTGGACAAGGGGTTCAACGAGGAGCTCTACAGGAAGGAGCTCGGCTTCCCCGAGTTCACGATCACGGAGCAGGTCGAGACGGAGACGGAGATCCGCCGGAAGTCCGCCGGAAAGCCGAAGATGAATCTGCCCGGACCGGTGGAGAAGCTGCTCGGCTCCGGCTTCCGCTACACCGAAGAGGGCAAGCTGAACAAGGCGACGAAGGTGTGGACCTTCAAGCTGACGCCAAGCACCCTGGCCGACAAGATGCGCAACGAAGGCACGGTGCGCGCCGAGGCGATCGGCGACAACAAGGTGCGTCGGATCGCCGAGATCGTCATCGAAGCGAAGGTGTTCGGCGTCGGCGGCATGCTCGAGAGCAGCGCCGAAAAGGAGCTGCGGCAAGGGTGGGAGCAGAGCGCGGTCTTCATGAACAAGTGGATCGCCCAGGGCAGAACGATATAGCCAGCCCCGCGCCGAGCAGGGGCCGATCGGCCGGCCCCTGCCGCGCAACCTCGGGTGCCTGAGGCGGAGCGCCTGAGGCACGCGCCGCCCGACGAACGGACGGCGATGCCGGCGAGGAGGGGATCGCGAGCGGCGTTCTCGCGGCTTCCATCCAACGAGCCAGCAAGGACGCGATCCTTCACGTCCAGGGTCGAAACGGAAGATCAGCGGCTCCGGCTCTTGCTGAGGCGGCGCACGGGAACCAGGGCCACGGCATGGAGCACGTCGTCATCATCGGAGGCGGCTTCGGCGGCCTCTACGCGGCGCGGGCGCTCCGGCGCGAGCCGGTGCGGGTGACCGTGATCGATCGGCACAACCATCACACGTTCCAGCCCCTCCTGTACCAGGTCGCGACGGCGGGCCTGAGCGCGAGCGACATCGCCACGCCCATCCGCCACGTGCTCCGCAAGCAGAAGAACACGAGCGTGATGCTCGCCGAGGTGAAGGCGATCGACCCCGTCCACAAGCGGGTGATCTTCGAGGACGGCGAGCTCGGCTACGACAAGCTCATCGTGGCCGCCGGGGCGTCACACTCCTATTTCGGGCACGACGAGTGGGCGGCCGTCGCGCCCGGGCTCAAGACCGTCGAGGACGCGCTGGAGATCCGACGGCGCGTCCTCCTCGCCTTCGAGGCGGCCGAGCGCGAGCCCGATCCGGCGCGGCGGAGCGCCTGGATGACGTTCGTGGTGGTGGGCGCGGGCCCGACGGGCGTCGAGCTCGCCGGCGCCCTCTCGGAGCTCGCGAGGCACACACTCGTGCGCGAGTTCCGGCACATCGACCCGAGCAAGACCCGCATCCTCCTGCTGGAAGGGGCCGGGCAGGTGCTGCCGTCGTACACGCCGGAGCTGGGCGAGAAGGCGCGACAGCAGCTGGTGGCGCTCAACGTGGAGGTGCGGACGAACTGCCGCGTCACCGAGATCGACGAGGAGGGGGTCTCGATCGGCGACAAGCGGATCGACGCCAAGACGGTGCTCTGGGGGGCCGGCGTGGCGGCGTCGGCCGTGGCCCGCACCCTCGGAGCGCCGCTCGACCGGGCGGGGCGTGTGCTGGTGGCGCCGGACCTGACGGTGCCCGGCCACGAGGACATCTACGTCATCGGCGACCTCGCGTCGGTGAAGCAGGAGGACGGGACGCCCGTGCCCGGCGTGGCGCCCGCGGCGATCCAGGGAGGGCGCCATGCCGCGCGCAACATCGCGCGCACCTTGCAGGGGCTGCCGCGGCTGCCGTTCCGGTACAACGACCGGGGATCCATGGCGACGATCGGGCGCGCCGCGGCGGTCGCCGACTTCGGCAAGCTGAAGCTCTCCGGGTTCCTGGCGTGGCTCGCGTGGCTGTTCGTCCATATCCTCTTCCTGATCGGCTTCCGTAACCGCTTCCTGGTGCTGTTCTCGTGGGCCCTGTCGTACGTGACCTACCAGCGCGCCTCGCGGCTGATCACGGGAGAGATCCCGCCGCTCCTGGAAGAGCACCGCGCGCCGGGGCTCGAGGCGCGCAAAGACGACGGCGCCGTCAGGATGAGCCAGCCGATGGAGCACGCGCGCTCGCGCGCATAGGCGCCGCCCGAGAGCTCACATGTCGTCCGGCGGCGTCTTGCGCTCGTCTGGACCTCGGCGACTGAGCTGCGTTAGCGTCATCGACCATGCACAGCCATCCCGGACAGGGCGCCTCGGCGCACCCGTGGCGAGCGCTCCTCGCCAGCGCAGCACCTCTCGCCGCACTCCTGCTCAGCGCCCCCTCCGCCTTCGCGCAGGCGCCTCCTGCGGCGCCGCGCGCAGCCGCGCCTGCCGGCGAGCCGCAGCCCGCGCCCTACGGGGCCCCCGCGCCGTACGGCGCGCCTGCCGCCTACGGGCAGCAGCAGCCCGGCTACTACCCGCCTCCCGGCTACGGCCCGCCGCCGGGGTACGCGCCGCCGCCCGGATACGCGCCGCCGCCCGGATACGCCTCGCCTCCCGGCACGTACCCGGTCGGCCCGAGGGTCATGAACTACGAAGAAGGGCAGGCCGTCCCGGAGGGCTACCGCGTCGAGGAGAGGGCGCGCCGCGGCCTGGTCATCGGCGGCGCCGTGACCTTCGGCGTCACCTACATCCTCTCGGCGATGGTCGGGCTCGTCGCGGAGAGCGCGGACAGGGCGAGCGGCGGGACCGGGGAGAGCTACCTCCCGCTCTACATCCCGGTCGCCGGCCCCTTCATCACCATCGGCACCGCGGATGCGAAGGGCGGCGGCGTCTTCGTGCTCATGGTCGACGGGCTGGCTCAGGCCGCCGGGGTCGCGATGTTCATCGGCGGCCTCGCCGCGCCGGAGAAGAAGCTCGTCCGCAACGACGTCTCCCTGTCGGTGAAGCCGATCGTCACGGGCGACACCGTCGGCATCGGCGTCTCCGGCTCGCTCTGAGCGGGCGCCGCCCGCGCCTCGGCGTCACGTCACCACGGGCGGCGTCTCATCCATCGTCTTGACGGCGCGCTTGGCCCTGCGGCGCACGTCGACGTGCAGCGACTCGTCGAAGTTGATGGCCGAGAACGCCGCCCGCGCCTCGATGTTCTTGCCGAGGGCGGCGTACGCCTCGGCCTCGTTCCATCGCAGCTTCCAGTCGCGCTTCGCGAGGTCCGAGAGCCTCGCGGCATCGGCGATGATCTCCGGGTACCGCTGCTGCTTCCCGAGCTCGCTCCAGTACTCGGCGCGGAGATCGTCGTCCCCGGGCGCGAGCGCGACGGCCGCCGCGAAGCCCGCGAGCGCGTCGTCGAGCCGGCCTGCGACAAGCTCGGCGCGCGCGAGCGAGCGGCGCGCGCCGGCGCTCTCGGGGTGGGCCGCGACGAAGGCGGCGAGCGCGGGGATCGCCTCGTTGACCTTCTGGATGTCCGCGGGATCGCTCGGCCAGAACCGGAGCGAGAGCGCGGCGAGGTCGCCGGGGTCGCTCTCCAGCGCGCGCTCGATCGCGGCGGGCGCATCCGCGCCGCGGCCCGCCTGGGACAGGCACTTCGCGAGCTCGACCCACGCGCCCGACGAGGACGGCGCCGTCACCACGAAGCCCTCGGCCGCGGCGAGCGCCTCGTCGGTGCGCCCGAGCGATCGGAGCGCCGCGATCCGCGCGAGGTGCGCGCGCTCGCCGTTCGCCCCTTCGCCCGCGGCGGCGACGGCGCGCTCTGCAGCGGCCAGCGCGACGTCGTGGCGGAGCTCGCGCTCGTGGTAAGCGAGCTGCTCGAGATAGAAGGCGCCGTCGCGCGGCGCCGCGTCCCACTGGCCCGCGAGGTACTCGAGCACCGCGTCGGCGCGCACGTAGACGAGCGAGGCCGCGTCGCGCGGGTTCTCGTAGATCGGCACGAGGACCCCGAGCTGCACCATCGCGTCGAGCGCGGGCTGGCAGTCGGGCTTCGCCTCGAGCGCGAGCACCATCTCGTCGAGGGCGGCGTCCTTCTTCTGCATCGCGAGGTGCACCTGCCCGACCGCCACGTGGTAGTCGGCGTCGCCCTGGAACGTCTTCCGGATGGCCTGGAAGCTCTTCAGCGCCGCGGGATGATCGCCCAGGTTGGCCTGCGCGGAGGCGAGGTTCAGCCGCGCGGCGTGATCGTCGGGATCCATCGTGATGATGCGCTTGAGCGCCGAGATCGCCTTCTCGTAGTCGCGCTCGCCGAAGGCCTTCTGCGCGCGCTCCCAGACCGGGGCCTTGTCGAGGAAGGCCTCGAATTGCGAGACGAGCGTGCTGTTCTGCTTGCGCCAGACGCCGCTCTTGCCGGGCTCGGAGTTCGTCAGGAAGTCCTTGATCCACTTGCGGGCGGCGTCGATGCTGAGCCCCTTGTCGGCCAGCCCTTCGAACTCGCCCCGAGGCACCGGCATGCGCGCGGGGATCCCCTGCCGGCGCGCCGTGGTCTCGTCCAGGCCGATCAGCACCCAGTCGCTTTGCTCGCTCATGATTCAAGGACGGTAGCCGCCGTGCCCCGCCGGGATCAAGCGACGTCTCGGCGTGTCGCGCGTGTCGCGCATGTCGCGCGCGTCGCGCATGTCGCGCGCGTCGCGCATGGTTGCCCTCGCGAGCGCAGCGGCGCTTCAGGAATAGAACCAGGCCAGCAAAACGAACGCCATGAACGCCGCCGCCGCGACGGCGAGCGCAAGCGTGCGCGGCACGCCGAGGAGCATCGGCCGTAGGCGTTCCTGGAACGCGACCGCGTCAGCGGAGCTGGGCGGGCTGACCGGCGCGTCGACCCGGACGGCAAGCGCAGCGGACGGCGCGCCTGCCGCGTCGCTCCTCGCGGGGCCTTCGGCCGTGATCAGCGGGGCCGCGCTCGCGCCGCCGGGCGCCGGCGTGAGCCGATACGGGGGCGCGCCGAAGTCCGAGGCCCGCGACGTGGTCGGTGACGCGAGGTGCTCGAGGCCGAGCTGGGCGAGGAGGGCTCGCTGCTCGTTGCCCGACGCGACGGGCATCGCCGCCGTCTCGGGCGCGAGCGTGAGCGGCGTGGACATCACCTTGTGCATCGCCCGCTCGAGCGCGAGCGCCTCGTCGAGGCGGTGCGACGCGCGCTCCGGCGCGGCGCTCGCGGAGAGGCGCAGCGCCTCGACGGCCATCTCGGAGAGGTGAGCCGCCACCTTGGCCTGCGCCAGCTTGCGCTCGGCGTGCGCGACCGCGAAGCGCGCCTCCTCGCGGAGGCGGATCGCCTCCGTCGTGAGGCGGTCGACCTCTACGTGCAGCTGCTTCGGGCCTTCCGGTGCGCCCTGGGCCGTCAGCGCGGTCCCGGCGTCGTGCTCCACGGAGTACGCGGCCACCACAGGGGTCGCGGGCGTCAGATCGTTCCCGGAGATCTGCAGCGGCTCGTTCCCGGACACCGGCAGCGGCTCGCTGTCCCGCGCGGTGATGGATCCGTACGAAGGCAGGCTGCTGCGCCGCCGTCCTGCGCCCGAGCTGGAGGACGCGGGGTCGGCGCGCCCCCGGCCGTTGCTGCCGACGACGACCGTCGCCTCGTCGGCCGTCTCGGAGGCCATCGGTCCGCGCCGGCCCAGGACGTCGTCCGCCGTGTCCGCCTCGCGCGGCGTGAAGCTGGTCGGCGACGGGGACGGCGTGCCGCGTCGCGCCTCGATGTCCGTCGCGTCGTTGTCCTGAGCGCGCGCCGCCCCGTTGCCGCGGGGCCGATCGGGGGGGCTCGCCCCCCTGCCCCGCGCATCGGCCGAGGGCCGGCGCGGGATCGCCTCCGCGGTCGAGAGCGAGGGGCGCGGCGCCTTGGCGACCCCGGCGAAGCCGCCGGCGACGGCGCGCTCGAACCAGCGCATCTGCCTCATCGCGTTGCGCCGAACGAAGCGCCCGAGCGCCTCCTCGTTCCCCTCGAGGTACCCGTGGCTGTGCAGCCAGCCCTCCAGCCGAGCGAGGATCTCGTCCGCGCTCTGGAAGCGCGACGGCGGGTCGGTCTCGAGGCAGCGCGACACGATCGACACGAGCTCCTTGTCGATCTTCGGCCGGAGCTCCCGCAGGTCGGCCGCCGGCTGCGTCGACATGCTCCGCAGGAGCTCGTAGTCGCTCGACGACGGCCACGGGTGCTTGCCCGTGAACAGCTCGAACAGCACGACGCCGAGCGAGAACAGATCGGAGCGCTTGTCGGCGGAGCCCCCGCGGGCCTGCTCCGGCGCCATGTAGGTCGTCACGCGCCGGCGCGCCCCGACGGCCGTCGTCATCACGCGGAGCGACGATTTGGCGAGCCCGAAATCGGCGATCTTCACCTCGCCCTGGAACCCGACGAGCACGTTGCCCGGCGTCAGATCGCGGTGCACGAGGTTGAGCAGCGCGCCGCTCGGCGAGCGGAGCTCGTGCGCCGCGCTGAGCCCGCGACAGAGCGTCGCGCCGATGTGAACGACGAGCCGCTCGGTGAACATCTCGCCCGTGTCGAAGACGGTCTTCATGAGCCGCGCTAGGCTCACGCCCTGCACGAGCTCGACGGCGAAGTACCACCCCTGCTCGTCCGTCCCCCAGCCGGCGACCTCGACCACGTTCGGGTGCTTGAGCGCGGCGGTCGTGCGCACCTCGTCGAGGAACCGGGTGGAGACGTTCTGATCCTCGGCGAAGTGCGGGTGCAGCCGCTTGACGGCGAGCAGCTCCCCGGGCCGGTGCGGACCTGCCGACCTGCAGAGATCAACGCGGGTGGTGGCCCCCGACGCGATCTCGGCAAGGAACTGGAGCGAGAGCGCAGCCGGCGCGGGCTCGGGGAGCCGAGACATGCACGGGGAAGTCTAGCGGGCGACGGCACCCACCGGAAAGAGCCTCAACCGCCCGCGCGCACCGCGGCGATCGCGGCGGCGACCCCGGAGGGGGTGGCCTTGAGGTGCACGTCCAGGTGGTCATCCTTGGTCTTTAGCGCACGGACACCGAGCACCGGCGCGCAGATGCGCAGCGCCCGCGCGACCGTCGGATTCCCGCCGAGGGCCGGAATTTTGAGGAGATCCAGGGTGATCCTGTCGTCTTTCGCGTCGATCAGCGCGGCGGGCCGCTTGGGCATGAAGGACACGAGATCGCCGGGCTTGTTCAGGTCGATCGCCCCCGAGCCGATCAGCCCGGCGATCGGCGAGGCCTCGTCGCCCATCACCTGGAGCTTGAGGTCGGCGATCCGCAGGCCGACCTGGATCGCGTCCGCGCGCACGTCGAGCTCCTCGGCGAAGACCGTGAACGAGGCCCGGATCGGCGCGCCCATGACCTTCACCGTGAGCGCGAGGCGCAGCCCCGGGGGCGCGGCGTCGATCTCGATGTCCTTCGGCGCGCGCTTTCCGCCGCTGAGCTCCCGCGCCAGATAGCGCAGCGCATCGATCGGGACGCCGAGGCGCAGGCGGAGCGCGCCGCGCAGCGCCCTCCCGATCTCCTCGGGGTGCGCCTTGAGATAGTCACCGGCGTGGCGAAGCAAGACCTTCGGGTCGGGCTTGGGCATCGTTGGGGCAGCTACGTTTGCCCGGAGTCTGGCCTGCGCGCAAGGGGCGAGCGCTCGGTCACCAAGCCATCGACGAGCGGAAAGGCCGCTGTTCGAGAGGGGTCGACTCGGTCACACTCGGGCCCGATGCAGACCAGAATCCTACTTGTCATGGCGACAACAGTGCTCGCGATCGGCTGCGGATCGGCCGACGCGACGCTCGGGTGGACGCCGAGCGGCAGCGGGGGCGGGGGCCAGGACGGTGATGGCCGGGGCGTTGACGGCGACGAGGAGGGCGGCGGCGGGGGCCAGGACCATGGCGACGACGGCGGAGGCGACGGCCAGGACGATGGCGACGACGGCGCGCCGACCGGCGAGGAAGGCGGCGGTCCGAGCGGCGGGGCGCCGGGCGCCTTCTGCGCCCCGCCTCCGGCGTGTGATGCGGCGCCGCCGGATCCGGGCGAGGAGCTCGCGTGGAACCACCCGTCTTCGTACCTCATCGCCGGCGCAGGGAGCCCCAACCACCGCGGGCGCGACCTCTACCTGACGCCGGATGACCCGCAGTGGATCATCGGCAAGTTCGCCTACGGGATCACGGACAAGGACCTGAAGGACGAGCGTGTCGACATCTACGTGCTCCGCGGCTGCGACGGCGCGTGGGAGCGCCTCGGCTCGGCGACCACGACGGAAGCGGACTCGGCGCACCGCGCGGTCGAGGGCATCAGCGACGACGGCGGCCGCGTCTACTTCGAGATCCCGGCGGCGCAGCGGCTCGGTCCGGGCCGGCACCGGATCCACATGGTCGTGCGCGGCGACCTATCGAGCACCGATCTCTTCATCGAGGTCGTCCCGCGAGGTGCCCCGATGTTCGTCAGCGACGTCGACGGGACGCTCACCGGCACCGAGACTGAGGAGTTCACCTCGCTCCTCCTCGGGGAGTTGCCCGATGTGCACGCGCACGCGGCGGCGGCGCTCCACCGGCTCACGTCGAAGGGATACCGCCCGATGTACCTGACGGCGCGGCCGGAGTGGCTCGTCCAGCGCACGCGCGATTTCCTCGAAGCGTACGGCTTCCCGCCCGGCATCGTGCACACCACGCAGGGCCTGACCGGCGCGACGGGCGACAGCGCCGCGGAGTACAAGACGGCGGAGCTGGAGCGGCTGTTCGACGGAAAGGAGCTGCTGCCCGCGTGGGCCTTCGGCAACACGGCGACCGACGCCGACGCCTACCAGAGCGCCGGCGTGATGCCGCCCGGGCGGCGCGTGTTCTATCGGTTCGACGACGACACGCACGGGGGCCGTCGCATCGACGACTACGGCGAGCTGCTCGCCGAGATCGACGCGCTCCCCAGCCTCTGCGACTGATCCGACGCGCCTGCGCGTCAGCCAGGCGCCTGCTCGGTGAGGGCGCCGCTCGCCGACGGCTCCGCCGCGGCCGAGGCGCCGGCCGGCGCCTCGACGCGACCGCCGATCGAGCGGAGGAGCTCGCTCACCGCGGCGTGGGCGCGCTCGCGCAGGTCGTTGACCCGCGCGCCCTCGCGGCCGTCCGGGCGGACGGAGATCGGCTCGCCGACCCGGACGCGGACGATCCGCACAGTGCCGTCGCCCGAGTCGATGGCGCCCTTCTTCATGAGCAGGTGCGTGCCGTCGATGGCGACCGGCACCACGGGCACGCCGGCGCGGACGGCGGCATAGAAGCCGCCGTTCTTGAACTGCCGGAGGACGCCGTCCTCGCTCCGCGTCCCCTCGGGGAAGACCAGCAGCGGCTTGCCGCTCTTGAGCACCTCCTCGAACCGCGCGATCGCCTCGACCGCGGCGCGGGAGCCGACCGTGCGATCCACAGGCACATGGCCCGCGAGCCGAAGGTGCCACCCGAGGAACGGGATCTTCATGAGAGAGCGCTTGGCAGCCCACTTGAAGTCGCCCGGCAGCACCGCGCCGAGGGCCAGGATGTCCAGCAGGCTCTGGTGGTTCGAGCAGTAGACGAACACCCCCGGAGGCACGTTCTCGAGGCCGCTCGCCTGGATCTCGATAGCGAGCCCGCGCGCGCTCGCCTGGCACCAGCGGCGCATCGCCCAGAGGCTCGCAGCGCGCTGCGGCGTCAGGGGGCCCAGCGTCAGCGACACAGTGCCGTACGCCATGGTCCTGAGGGTGAAAGGGACCCACTGGCGCGTTGCCAGCCATGCGCTCTTGAGATCCATACTACAGCGCTTACCACTCTCCATGTCGGGCGAAAACGCGTAGGTTCTTGCGCACTAGGGCTCAGCGCAAGCGGCGTTACCCGACTGCCGATCGCCGCTCTGCAGCGATGCGCGCCACGGCGCTCGCGTCGGCGCTCACCGCGGACCGGGACCTCTCCGCGGCCAGGGTGGCCGATCGAGCGACGCGCTCTCGCGGCGGCGTGCAGCTACGGGCCGAGCGGCGGCGTGAGCAGCCCCCAGCCGACCGTGGCCGGACGCCCGGCGCGCTCGAACTTGACGGTGTACAGGCCTACCTCTTCGGCGCCCTGAACGACCGCGGGGCGCAGCGCGCCGACCCATTCGGCCCAGACGTTCGCCCCGATCTTGAGCCGCGGCTTGACGGGGAGCGGGCGGAGCGCCGACTCGTCGGCGAGCAGCGCGGCGCCGCCGTACCCGAGCGCGAACCACCGCGCGGAGCTGCTGGCCAGCGACGTCCGGACGGCGCCTGGCTCGGCCGGGGGACCACCGAGCCGCGACACGAGGAGCACGTGACGCCACGTCTCACCGTCCTTCCACGCGGCGAAGTTGCCGGGAGCGAGCCCCTCGGTCTGCACGACGAAGCGAACGCCCTTGAGCTGCGCGAGCGGGGTCCGCGGGTCCATGTCGGTGTAGCGGACCTCGATCTTGTCCTTCACGAAGCGCGTGATGACGGCGTGCTTCATCGTGCCGTTCCACTCCGTGAGCACCGGAGCGTGGGGCTGGAGGCGGGGCGCGTCGGGGACGGGGACGACGTAGCCCGGGTGAACCTTGTACGACGGTCCGCCCCTGCCCTCGACGATGAGGTCGTCGCCGTCGAACCCGACCACGGTCGCCGAGTACAGCACGAGCGTGGACCCGAGCTTGGCCCCGGCGAGCATCCGGTCCGAGAACGTGAACACGCGGCGGCCTGGATCGAGCTTGCTCGGGTACGGGGGAAGGCCGAGCGGGTTGGACGCGTGCGCCGCGCCGGTCGGCGTCGGGGCCTCTGCGAACGCAGGCCGCGGCAGCGCGGCGACGGGCGGGCTCTGGGAGGGCGTCGGCGTCGGGGTCGATACGGGCGCGGAGTCGCACGCGGCCGCGATGCACGCTGCCAGGAGGCAAGCGAGCGCCGCGACCGCGCTGCGGGAGCGCGGCGCGCGGGCCCCGAAGCATCGCGTCGCGCGGCTTTCGCGATCGTTCGCGGTGGCGCGACCCAGCCTGCGGGACCCAGCCCCGAGGCCGCCGGGACGTCGGTCAGCCATCGGGGGCGAGCATGGACTGCGAAGCCGACGACGGCGAGCAGAAAGGGATAGGAAGGTGACGTGACGAAGCGTCGGCGGTCCCATGTGACCGCCCGCGTCAGAGCCGGAGAATGAAGGCGCCGCGGTGCGGCGGAGCACCGCGCTCCTCGCGACGCGCTCGGCGCCTCTGCGCTACCCTGCAGCGCGATGAAGCGCGCGTTCAGCGTCGAAGAGCTCAAGCAGACCGCGCCGCGCCTCGCCGTGGAGCGCCGCGCCGTGCGCTTCCAGGACGTCGACGCGGCCGGGATCGTCTTCTATCCGCGGGTCCTCGAGTATTTCAGCGACGCCTACATGATCGCGCTGAAGGAGCGAGGCATCGACGTCCCCGCGATGATCGCGGGCGGCGCGTTCAAGCTGCCGCTCGTCCACGCGGAGGCCGATTACCTCCTGCCGCTCCGCTTCGGCGATGCCATCGAGGTCGAGGTGCTCGCGCCGAAGCTCGGCGACACGTCGTTCACGGTGGGCTACCGCGTGACGACGGCGGGCCGGGTCGCCGCCATCGGGCAGACCGTGCACGTGTGCATCGACGGCGCGCGCTTCACGCCGTGCCCGCTCCCGGACGATCTGCGCGGCGCGCTCGGGTAGGCGCGCCGAGCGACGGCCGCCCGGCGGCGCGCTGGGCGCTGGCGCGGCGGGGCTAGCTCGGCGGGAAGGGCGCGAGCGCGGTCGCGAGCTGCGCCGCCGCGCCGGCGCGATCGAGCTTGCCCGCCGCGGTGAGCGGCAGCGCCGCGACGGCGCAGAGCCGCCGCGGGCGCTTGTGCGGGGCGAGCCGCGCCGCGACGACGGCCGCGAGGTCGCCGAGCAATGCGGGTGGAAGCGCGGCGCCGCCCGGCGCGCCGGGCGCGGGCTGGTCGGGGACGATCGCGGCCGCGACGACCTGGCCCCAGCGCTCGTCCGGCACGCCGAACACCACCGCGCCCGCGACGCCCGGGCAAGACGCGAGGACCTGCTCCACCTCGGCGGGGTAGACGTTCTCGCCGCCCGTCACGATGAGATCGCTCCGGCGCGAGGCGACGTGGAGCCGCCCGACGGCGTCGATCGCGCCGAGATCGCCGGTGCCGAACCAACCGGCGCCGTCGACCAGGAGCTCCGGCGCGCGCTCGGGGCCGCGGTAGTAGCCGCGGAACAGCACCGGGCCGCGGATCTCGATGCGGCCCACGCCGTCGCCGCCGGCGCCCTCGATGCGCAGCTCGACGCCGGCGATCGGGGAGCCGGAGCCCGGCTCTCGCGAGCGCGGATCGCGCGGGCGCTGCACGGTGACCTGCGAGCACGCCTCGGTGAGTCCGTACGTGGTGAGCGCAGGGACGCCGCGGCGCGCGCACTCGTCGAGCGCCCGCTCCGGGGCGCCCGCGCCGCCGACGAGCACCGCGCGGAGCCGGGCGAGGACGTTGTCGCGATCGGCCTCGAGCAGCGCGAGCAGCATCGTCGGCACCACGGAGAGCAGCGTCGCGCGATCGCGGGTGATCGAGGCGAGCACCGCGGCGGGATCGAAGCGCGGCGCGAGGATGACGGCGCGCCGCGCGAGCAAGCAGCGGGTCATGATCGAGAGGCCGCCGACGTGGCAGAGCGGAAGGCAGAGCAGCCAGCGATCGTCGTCGCGCACGCCGAGGTTGGCCGCGCTCCCCTCGGCGGCGGCGAGGAACGCCTGACGCGGGAGCACCGCGCCCTTGGGCCGCCCGGTGGTGCCCGAGGTGTAGACGATCGCCAGATCGCCTGTGGGATCCGGACGCGGGACGCCCGTGACCTCAGCGGCGCGCGGTCCGCGCTCGCGCAGCGCGGCGAGCTCCGGCGCGACGTCGTCGAGCAGGGCGGCGAGCGCGGGCTCGCGCAGCACGAGGTCGGGCCGCGCGTCGTCGATCAGGATGCCCGCCTCGCCAGCCGTGAGCCGGGGGTGAATCGGGACGAGCACGGCCCCGAGCGCGAGCAGCGCGTGGAGGACGACCACGGTCCCGAGCGCGTTCGGGGCGACGAGCGCGACGCGGGCTCCCTGCCCCACCCCCGCGCGGGCGAGCCGCGCGCACACGGCCGCGACCGCGGGAGCCAGCTCGCCGAAGCGGAGGGCGCCGCCAGGGCCGACGCGGAGGGCGGGGACGTCGATCGCGCGCGGCGCGTCCTCCTCGGCGCCGCCGTGGACGATCGCCGTCCGGGCGGCGATCGCGGGATCGCACACGGCGTCGAGGAGGCTCAGTCCGTCCATGGTCGGACGCCGAGGCCGGGCTGTTCGCTGGCGGCGATGAGCCCGCCCTCGCGGAGCTGCGGGATCCGGAGCTCGGGCCACGCCTCCAGGCCGGCGTGCGCGTCGAGGCCGCACGCGAGCGGGGGGCGCGGCAAGGCGAGCGCGAGCTCGCACGAGGCGGCGAGCGCGATCGGACCGTCGAAGAGGTGCGTCACCACGGCGTCGAGGCCGCGCGCCTGCGCCCTGCTGGCGAGCGCGTGCGCGCCCAGGAGACCGAGCATCGCGGGCTTCAGGATGAACGCGGCGCAGCCTTCCGCTTCCAGCAGGCGCTCCGGCATGCCCTCCAGGGCGAGCGACTCGTCGGCCGCCCACGGGACATCCTGGGCGCCGAGGTGATGGAGCAGCTCCGGCGCCACCGGCTGCTCGACGAAGCGCGGGCCGAGCGGGGCGAGGGAGGCGAGCCGACGGCGCGCCTCGCCGAGCGACCACGCCGCGTTCGCGTCGAGCCGGAGCTCGACGCCCGGGTGCTCCCGCCGGAGCGCGCGCAGCGCCTCGAGGTCGCGCGTGAAGCCCTCCTCCCCACGCGAGCGGAGCTTCACCTTGATCGCCCGGATCCCGCGCGCCGCGAGCGCTCGAGCGCGCTCGAGCATCTCCGGCAGCGCCGCCGAGGTCGTGAGCAGCCCGTTGACCTGGACCTCGGCGTAGCGCCCGTGCCCGCCGAGGCACGCCGACATCGAGAGGCCGAGGCGCTGGCTCACCAGATCGAGCAGCGCCGTCTCCAGGGCGAAGCGCGCCGCCGGGAGATCGCGCAGCCGCGACGACAGCGGCGCGAGGGCGCGCTGGATCGCGAGCGCCGTCGCCGCGCCCTCGGCCGGCAGGTCGATCGCGCCGAGCGCCCCCGGCAGCTCGGCGAGCGCGCGCTGGCCCTCGTCGGCCGTATCGGGCGAGAAGCCGGGGAGCGGCGTGGCCTCGCCCAGGCCGACGCGCCCGTCGTCGTCGGTGAGCGCCAGAACGAGGCCCCGGCGCGCGCCATCCAGGACCCGTGGCGCGAGGCGGGCATCGACGACGCGCATGATCCCTACAGCCGGGCCGCGAGGCCTAGCGAGAAGAGCAGCGCGTAAGCGAGCAGCAGCTTCGCCGTCCCGGCGAGGCAGTCGTTGAGCGGCCGGCCGTCGGTCGTCGCCAGCACCCGGAGCAGGCGCGCCGCGCGCGGGAACGTCGCGAGCACGAGGAGCGTCCACCGCCGGCCCTCGCCGAAGGCGAGCGCGATCGGCACCGCGTAGGCGACGGCGAAGAGCATCGCGTATTCGATGACGCCCGCGCGGCGTCCGAGCCGGACGGCGAGCGTGCGCTTGCCGGCGACGACGTCCGTCTCGCGATCGCGGACGTTGTTGACGACGAGCACGGCGGTGGCGATGGCGCCGACCGGCACGGCCGCCGCCCACGCGAGCGGCGGGACCGAGCCGAGCTGGACGAACGCCGTACCGCAGACGGCGACGAGCCCGAAGAACACGAACACGAAGAGATCGCCGAGGCCGTGGTAGCCGAGCGGGTACGGTCCGCCGGTGTACGCGACGCCGGCGAGGATCGAGACGACGCCGATCACGACGATGGGCCACCCGCCGACGAGCGCAAGGTGAACCCCGAACGGCAGCGTGAGGGCGATCGTAACGAGGAGCCCGACGCGCACCTGGCGCGGGGTGAGCAGGCCGGCCTGCACGGCGCGCGTGGGGCCGAGCCGCTCGTGCGTGTCGGCGCCCTTCTCGTGATCGAACACGTCGTTCGCGAAGTTCGTCGCGATCTGGATGAGCATCGCGCCCGCGAGCGCCGAGAGCGCTGGGCCGAGCCGCATCCCGCCGAGCGCGTAGGCGACGGCCGTCCCGACCATCACCGGCGCGAGCGCCGCGGTGAGCGTCGCCGGCCGGCACGCGAGGAGCCACGCTCGGAGCGAGCCGGGGCGCACGGCCGCTGCGCTCGCGGCCTGAGGGGCCGCCGCCGCGCTCACGATCCCCTCCTCGGCCCGCGGGGCCCGCGCGCTCCCGCGGCGACGCGATCGCCCCCGCGCTGCGCGACGTCCTCGCCGGACGCGTCGCGCGTGACGTCCTCGGGTCCGGGACTCCTGTTCGCGTTCACCTGGCTCATGACCGTGGCTCCCTCTCGGCTAGCTCGGGGTTCTCGGCGCGCGCGCCGCTCATGGAGACTGGAGATCCGCCGCCGCCCCCTCCGCGGCCGGCGCGCTGCACAGGGCGGCGACATCGCGGCGGACGTCGGACCAGAGCCGCGCCACGCGGGCGGCGCCGTCGTGGGGCGGCACAACCGCCTCGATCAGCGTCGCGCCCGGACACTGGTACGCCGCGGCGAGCGCGCGGGCGAGGTCTCCGGCGGTGCCGGCGCGCTGGTAGGCGAGCCCGAACATCGCCGCTGCAGGCCCGAAATCGAGGTGCTGCGGCATGGTGAAGCACCGCTCGAGCAGCTCGGCGCCGCGCCTCGCGATGGGGAGGTGCTCGAAGATGCGGCCGCCGTCGTTCTGGACCACCACGATGACGAGCGGCGCCCGGCCATCTCCCGTTGCCTTCGCGGCGAGGAGCAGCCCCGTCAGATCGTGCAGCAGGCTGAGATCGCCGAGCAGCAACGTGACCGGCGCGGCCGCGGCCACGCGGGCGCCGGCGGCCGCGGACACGAGGCCGTCGATCCCGCTCGCCCCGCGCTGGTGCAGCACGCGCAGCGCGCGCGCCGACGGTGGGCAGTATGTGTCGAGGTCGCGCACCGGCATGCTGTTGCCGATCGCGAGCAGCGAGCCCGCCGGGCACGCGCTGGCGACCGCCCGGGCGATCGCGCCCTCCGTCAGCTCGTCCCCGGCGCACGCGCGCGCGGACTGCGCCGCCGCGATCTCACCGGCGCGCGCGAACGTCGCGGCCCAGTCCCGCCGCCCGCGCCCCAGGCTCAGCGCCGCGCCGGCGAGGCGCGCCGCGAGCGCCTCGCACACCTCCACGGGCTCGCCCATGACCAGGGCAGCCGCGGCGCTCGTCGGGTCGTTCCAGCCGTGCGCGGCGACGACGACGCGGCGGGTGCTCGCGTGCTCGGCGATGTAGGTCGCGTACCCGGCCGACGTCGGCGGGGCGCCGAGCTCGAGGACGAGATCGGGCGCGTTCGCCGCGCGAAACTCGGGCGCGCGGAGGAACGCGTCGAACGACGCCGGCATCACGACGCCCTCGGTGAGGCCGCCGAAATAGATCTGGCTCGTGCCCTCGGCGAGCACCGGGAAGCCGGTCGCGCTCGCGAGCGCGAGGACCGCGCCGCGCGCGCGCGCGTCGTCCTCCCGGCTCGGGGCGGGGCCGCACACGATGAGCCCACGCTCGGCGCGCGCGCAGCGCATCGCGAGCTCCTCGATCGCGCGCCCGTCGACCGCGGCGCGAGCCGGCACGACCCGCGTGCCGCCGCGGCGCATCAGCGCCTCCCACTCCGCCTGCCACGGCTCGGGCCCGAGCGCGTCGACCGGCTCGAGCGGCTTGCGGAAGCGCGCGTTGATGTGGACCGGGCCCGGCGTGGGCGAGAGGGCGCGCGCGACCGCCTGGGCCGCGATGCGCGCCGCCGCGCGCATCGCGAGGGGCGACGGATCCGGCAGCCCGAGCTCGGCGAAGTGACGGACGTGGTCGCCGAAGAGCTTCGTCTGATCGATGGTCTGCGCGGCGGCGGCGTCGGCGAGCTCCCACGGGCGGTCGGCCGTGATCGCGATGAACGGGGTGAAGCTCTGGTGCGCCTCGATGATCGCCGGGAGCGCGTGCGCGCCGGCGGTGCCGGAGGTGCAGACGAAGACGCTGGGCCGGCCGGTGACGCGCGCCTGCCCGAGCGCGAAGAACGCGGCGGCGCGCTCGTCGACGACGCTGTGGCAGCGCACCTCCTCGCTCTCCATGGCCGCGATCGCGAGCGGCGTGGAGCGCGAGCCGGGGCAGAGGACCAGGTCGCGCACCCCGGCCTGCGCTAGCGCGCGGACGAACAGCTGCGCCCAGGCAGAGTGGAGGTTCGACCCGCCCATCACCGCCCCCCGAGGCCCTCTCTCGCGCGCACCTCAGGCCCCCTCGGGCGTCGCGACGAAGAGGCACACGACGCCCATCGTGAGCGGCTCCACGCGGAGCACGCGCAGCCCCGCGCCGCGCATCAGCTCCGCGAACTCGTCGGGCGGCGGGAACCTCGCGATCGAGTCCTGCAGGTACCGGTACTCGTCCCTGCCCGAGATCGCGCCGCCCACGTACGGGACGACCGTGTGGATGTGGAAGCGCGCGAGCTTGCTCATGAGGCCCCCGCGCGGCTCGCTGAGCTCGAGGATCGCGATGCGACCTCCGGGCCGCGTCACGCGCGCCATCTCGCGGAGCGCCCGCGCGCGATCCGGGACGTTGCGGATCCCGAACGCCATCGAGATGGCGTCGACGCTCGCGTCGCCGAGCCGGAGCTGCTGCGCGTCGCCGACCTCGAGCTCGATCCGCCCCGCGAGCCCCGCGGCCTCCACCTTCCGGCGGCCGACGCCGAGCATCCCCTGCGACGGATCGACGCCGATGACCTTGACCTCGTGCGTCCGCGCGATCGCGATCGCGAGATCGGCGGTGCCGGTCGCCAGGTCGAGCACCGTGGCCCCGGGCGAGAGCTCGAGCGAGCGCACCGCGCGCCGCCGCCAGCCCTGATCGAGCCCCATCGAGATGATCCGGTTCAAGAGGTCGTACCGCTCCGCGATGCCGTCGAACATCTCGCCGGTGCCGAAGCGGCGCCCGCCGCGCGGAGCCTGATCCTGGTTCGCCTCGCTCATGTCCCGCCCTCCGCTTGGTGCACCGCGCGCGGCGCCTCGGCTCGCTCGGGCGCGAACCGCTTGCCCTCGCCTGACGCCGGCGCGGCGCCCTCCCCGCCCCCTGCGCCGAGCGCGCGCTTCCGCTCGTGGAGCCGCATGTGGCCTCGCTGGATGCCCTCGCTCGCGAGCGCGCGCAGCGCCGCCAGGTTGGACGCGAGCCCGACGGACGCCAGCACCACCGCCAGCTCGCGCGCGCTCTTCGCGCCCACGAGCTGCAGCGCGGCGCGCACGCCGGCGTGCACCTCGGTCGCGCCGCCCACCGTGCCGACGGCGAGCGGCAGCTCCGCGCGCCCCGCGAGCCCGCCGGGGATGCGCTCCCACGTGCTGAGCGGCCGGTACCGGCCGCCGATCGACGCGTACGCGTGCGCGCCCGCCTCGATGGCGCGGAAGTCCTGCCCGAGCGCGACCGCGGCCGCGTCGAGCCCGTTCATGAACCCCTTGTTGTGGGTCGTCGCGCGGTACGGATCGAGCTCCGCGAAGCGGCTCGCCCGCGCGATGCCGCTCGCCACGTCCGCGCCGCCGAGCGCGTCGTCCGTCACGGTGGCCGTCACCCGGACGAGGCGGCGGACGGTCAGGTTCGAGAGGATCCGCAGGCCCAGCGTCCCGCCGGCGATGCGCTGCACGAGCGGCGCCACCGCCTCCGCCACGGTGTCGACGAGGTTCGCGCCCATCGCGTCGCCGACCTCGACGTAGAGGTGCACAACGAGCACCCCGAGCTCCGCCGAGAGGACGCGCACCTCGAGATCGCGGCAGCCGCCGCCGCGCGCCACCATCCTGGGGATGGCCGCGTCCCCGGCCGCGAGCAGGCTCGCGCGCGCGGCCTCCAGCCGGCCCGCGGCCGCCTCCGCGTCCGGCACGTCGTCGAGCTGGACCTGGGCGGTCATGATCGGCGGGTCCGCCTCGCCGGAGAAGCCGCCCGACCGTCGGACCATGCGCGCCGCGTTCGACGCGGCGGCGATGACGCTCGGCTCCTCCACCGCCATCGGCACCAGCACGTCGCGCTGGTTCACGCGGAAGTTCAGCGCCAGGCCGAGCGGGAGCGCGTGCGTCGCGATGACGTTCTCGCACATCCGATCGGCCACCGCCGTCGGCAGCCCGCCCCCGCCCGCGAGGTGCGCGAGCGCGGCCTCGTCGAGCAGGCCGAGCGCCTGGATCGCGCGGAGCCGCTCTTCGAGGCACCGCTTGTAGAAGCCGCTGATCCGGCTGGACACGTTCTGGCTCATCGGGCGTCTCCGCGCGCCGCGCCCGCTCGCGAGAGCGGCGCGCGCTCCGCGCACTGCGTCAGGGGGTTCGTCATCGCCGCTCACCGCTTCCGCCGGGGCGTCGACATCGCGACCCCCTCCAGCGCCGCCTTCGCCGGGCTCTCCGGGAGCGGCTCGATGCTCCGCACCGCGTCCCCGCAGAGCCGGGACGCGAGCTCCAGGCAGTCGTCCACGACGTGCTTCTCGACCATGATCTGCGCGATGCGCCGGCCGAGCTCCGGCTCGACGGCCGTCTCCTCCGACGCGCAGTGCGCCTCGAGGGCGGGCGTGAGCTCGCGGTCTCGCTCCATGGCGAGCAGCAGCGGGTACGTCATCTTGCCCTCGCGCAGATCCGTGAGCAGCGCCTTGCCGGTCGCCTCTGGATCGCCCGCGAAGTCGAGGACGTCATCGACGAGCTGGAACGCGATCCCGAGGCTCGTCCCGAAGCCCTCGAGCGCCTTGCAGAGCGGCTCGCCCACGCCGCCCGCGCGCGCCCCAGCGAACATCGCCCAGCGGAACAGCGACGCCGTCTTGCCGTCGACGATCTGGAAGTACTCGCTCGTGCTCGTGCGCACGCGGCCCCGCGACGCGAGCTGGAGCGCCTCGGCGACGACCATCTCCTTGATCACGAGGATCACCCGCTCGAGCACGTCGGGCATGCCGACCGCCTGGATCTTGGAGAGCGCGTCGAGCAGGAGGTAATCGCCGCCGAAGATCGAGGCGGCGTTGCCGTAGATGACGCGCGCCGCGTCCGCGCCGCGGCGGCGGTCGCCGAGGTCGACGACGTCGTCGTGGAGCAGCGTCGCGTTGTGCACGAGCTCGACCGCCACCGCGAAGGTCCGCGCCGCGTCGTTGAAGCCGCTCCCGATGTGGGAGGCCAGCGCGACGCAGATCGGCCGCAGCCGCTTGCCGTTCAGGCCGAGCAGGTGCCGCGCGCTCCGGTGCGCCGGCGTCTCGCCGTCCAGCCCGACCTTCGCGATCTCTCTCTCGATGTCGCCGAGGTCCCCGTCGAGCAGGCGCCTCAGCTCCGCGAGGCGCGCCGCGAGCGCGTCGAGCCCTCGCCCAGCGCACATGCCTCCGAGGCTCGAGACGACATCGCTCCGCTGGACCGTCCCAGTAAACGTTGTTGTCGCAGTCATCCCATCTCCACCTGGAAGCACGAGCGCGCGCTGCGCCCCGCACCGCGCGGGGACCACGTGACGGCCCTGCTCTCCGAAATCACCGTCCCGCTAGGCGCCTCGCCGGGAACGCACGGCGCGGATGGGGAACCGGACCAGATCCCCGAACCGCGAGAAGTCCACGGTCCTGCTCTTGATGAACCCGTCGAGCGCCGCCTGAGCGACGATCACGAACGAGAGGAGCCGCTCCACCCGATCGAGGCTGAACCGGGCGGCTTCGGTGGGAGGCAGGCCCTCGAGCAGCGCCGAAGCCCGCTCGAGGCGCTCCCTCACGGAGTCGGCGATGAGCCGCTCGCGCTCGGCGAACACTTTGGAAATCATCTTCCAGAAGTCCGTCTCCGCCTCGAAGAACTCCTTCCGCTCTCCCGGTTTCCATACTCTTCGTACTACACCCCACCTTTGCAATTCTGTCAGCGACATACTCATTGCGCCGGAGGAAACCTGCAGGCGCTCGCCGATCTCGGCGGCGGAGAGGGCTCCGCCTTCGATGAACAGGACGGTCCAGATCCGCCCGAGCACGCGGCGGAAGCCCCAGTGCTCGATGACGTCGCCGATCGCGTCCGCCGCGAGCAGCTCCGCCTGGCGATGGATGTCGCTTGCGTGGCTCATGAAAGTTTCAAAATTCTCTGAAAGAACTGTGTGGGCCGACGTGCACCGGCGTCAAGACATTCCCGTCCGTTCTCGTCGCAGAGCACGAACGAGCGGGCGTCGGATCCGCCGCGTCCGCCACGCGGCCCTTCGTCGAGCTCCGCGCTGCTCCTGGGCAGCTCTCGCGTGTCCGCGGCCGCGGGCCTCTGCGCGGGGCCGCTTCTGGGGGTCGCGGCGGTGCGCGGCGTGGATGGGGGGTGAACCGATCGAGACGGCGTCAGCTCACGCGATCCGGGCCATGAGATCCCGGTTTTCCCGGAGCAGCGCCTCGGGCATGCGCGAGCCGAACGACTCAAGGAACGCCGCGCGATCGCGCGCTTCCTCGAGCCACGCGCCGCGATCGATCGCGAGGAGCTCCCGCATCGCCTCGTCGTTCACGCCGAGGCCGCTCGTGTCGAGCTCTCCGTCCGCGGGCATGATCCCGATCGGCGTGTCGCGTCCCTTCGCATCGCCGCACACGCGCGCGACGATCCAGCGCAGGACGCGGAGGTTCTCGCCGAAGCCTGGCCAGAGGAGCGCGCCCGCCTCGCTCTGCCGGAACCAGTTCACGTGGAAGATCTTCGGGAACCCCGCGCGGTTCTCGCCGAGATCGAGCCAGTGCCGGAAGTAATCGCCCATGTTGTATCCGCAGAACGGGCGCATCGCCATCGGGTCGCGGCGGACGACCCCGACCTTCCCGGTGGCCGCCGCGGTGGTCTCCGAGGCCATCGTCGCGCCCAGGTAGACCCCGTGGGCCCACCCGTGCGCCTCGCAGACGAGCGGCGCGAGCCGCGCGCGCCGGCCGCCGAAGACGATGGCCGAGATCGGCACGCCCGCCGCGGCGTCGAACTCCGCCGAGATGGACGGGCACTGGCGCGCCGGCGCGGTGAACCGGCTATTGGGGTGCGCCGCGGGCTCCTTGCTCTCGGGCGTCCACCGGCGTCCCCTCCAGTCGGTGAGCACCGGCGGCGCCGGGCCGTCGAAGCCTTCCCACCACGGCGTCCCCTCCGGCGTGAGCGCCACGTTCGTGAAGATCGAGTTCCTGGCCAGCGTCGCCAGGGCGTTCGGGTTCGTCTTCGAGCTCGTCCCGGGCGCCACCCCGAAGAAGCCGGCCTCGGGGTTGATCGCCCAGAGCCGGCCATCCCGGCCGATCCGCAGCCAGGCGATGTCGTCGCCCACCGTCCACACCTTCCACCCCTTCTGGGAGGCCGGCGGCACGAGCATGGCGAGGTTCGTCTTCCCGCACGCGCTCGGGAACGCCGCGCAGATGTACGTCACCCGCCCTCTCGGGTCCTCCAGGCCGAGGATGAGCATGTGCTCCGCGAACCACCCTTCGTCGCGCGCCATCGTGCTCGCGATGCGCAGCGCGAAACACTTCTTCCCGAGCAGCGCATTGCCCCCGTACCCCGAGCCGACGCTCCAGATGAGCCGCTCCGCCGGGAAATGGCAGACGAAGCGGCGCTCCGGGCTCAGGTCCCCGAGCGAGTGCAGCCCCCTGCAGAAGTCGTCGGAGCTGCCCAGCGCATCGAGCGCGACCCGGCCCATACGGGTCATGATCCGCATGCTGGCCACGACATAGGGGCTGTCGGTGATTTCGATTCCGACCTTCGCCGAGGGCGATCCCACGGGGCCCATCAGGTACGGGACGACGAACATCGTCCGCCCCTTCATCGCCCCGTCGAACAGCCGCCCTACCCGCTGCGACGCCTCATCCGGCGACATCCAGTTGTTCGTCGGGCCCGCATCCTCTTTATCGGGAGAGCAGATGAACGTGAGGTGCTCAGTCCGGGCGACGTCGGTCGGGTCGCTCCGGTGAAGATAGCAGTTGGGGTATCTCTCCCCGTCGAGCGCGAGCAGCGTACCGTCGCTCAGCATCCCCTGGATCAGCGTTCGGTTCTCCTCCTCGGAGCCGTCACAGAAGACGACCCGATCAGGTCGCGTCTGATGGGCGACCTCGTCTACCCACGCTGAAAATTTCCGGTTTTGCATACGTCTGCGAGCCTAGCCCGAGCGAGAACCTCCGCCAAGTGACAGCACTGTTGTAGTATTTCGTCAAATCTGGACGATCTGGCGCAGGCCCTCGGGCGCGGCAGCCGGTCGGCGCTGGCACATCGGGATGGGCTCAGTTCACGCGAGGCGAACGCAGGGACGTTCGGCTATGCTGGAGACGTGCAGCGTGTCGTCGACCTCCCTGATCGGGGCAGACTGATCGTCGCCACCGATTTGCAGGGCAATGTCGCGGATTTCGAGCGAATCGCCGAGATCTTCGAGCAGGCGGCGACCGGCCGTGACGGCGCTGTCCTCGTGATTACGGGCGACCTGGTCCACGGGCCCGAGCTCGACGAAGGGGAATGGCCCGACTACCTGGGCTCGTTCTACCGGGGCGACTCCGTGACCTTGTTGAAAAAGGCGAGGAGGCTCGCCGAACGCCACCCGGGCAGGGTCCACTACCTGCTCGGCAACCACGAGCACGCGCACGTGGGAGGTCCGGTGGTGGCGAAATTCTTCCCGGACGAGGCGCTGCGGCTTGAAGATCTCCTCGGGCCGGAGGACACGCTGGCGATGCGGAGCTGGTTCCGCGGGTGGCCGTTCGTGGCGGCCGCACGCGCAGCCCGGCTGGTCATGCTCCACGCGGCTCCGCACGCCCGTATCCAGAGCCGGCAGGATCTGGAGCGGCTCCCGCTCGACGGGTTCCTCGACGTGCCGCTCTCGGAGATGAGCCTGCATGGAACGCTCGGCGCGCTGCTCTGGGCGCGGAGCACATCGAGCGACCGCGCTCATGCGTTCCTCCGCGCGATCGACCCGGACGCTCGCGTGGCGATCTACGGGCACGACGTCGCGCGCGAGGGGTACGCCACCGAGCGCGAGCCGCTGCTCTGCCTCTCGACGAGCTTCGGTTGCTACGACGGCGACAAGCTCTACCTGGAGTGGGATCTCGCCGAGCCCGCGGAGAGCGCGGCCGACGTCGCGTGGCGCGGGCTCCGGTCGCTGTATCCGGACGCGCCGCGCGTCCACAGCGAACCCTGAGCGCTCCGGCGAGGACGTCGCGGGGCGCGACGACGACGCTCACGCCGCAGAACCGGGGGCGATCTGGGCCGGCGGCGCGGGGGGCTTCGGCGCCGCGTCCGCGTGGCGGCGCTGCGCGAGGATGCCGATGAGCGCGAGGATCAGCAGGACAGCCTGCGCTGCCAGCGTCTCGACGGTCGGGAAGATGCCGAGCGCGGGCACGCCGCGGAAGGGCAGCGCGTGGACAGGCACCTTGCCGGCCATCTGGAGGGCGGCGATGCCCTGCCCGGCGAAGGCGACCGCGAGCCCGTAGAGGAGATAGCTCGAGACGCGGAAGACGAGCTGCGGGGGCGCGAACCTGCCGGCGCGCGTGTAGCCCGCGACCACCGCGACGAGCACCACCGCGCCGACCACGGCGCCCGCGAGGGCCGCGGCCCCGGAGGCGTTCGACGCGAGCAGGGCCTGGTAGAACAGCACCGTCTCGAACGCCTCACGGTACGCGGCGAGCAGCGCGACGCCGAAGAGCGAGAGCGCCGCGCGCCTCGGCGAGATCTGCCCCTTCAGGAACCTCATCCAGCGGGCCACCTCGCGCTTCGCGAGCAGCGAGTAGCTCACGTAGAAGAGCACCACCGTCGCGAGGAGCGCCGTGACCCCCTCGATGAGCTCACGCTGCGCCCCGGAGATCGCGACGATCCGGGCGGAGGCGATCCACGTCAGGACGCCGAGCACGAGCGCGGTGACCCAGCCGAGGTGCACGAAGCGCCGTTTGTCCGCGAGCCCCGCCTGGGCCGCGAGGCCGAGGAGCGCCGCGATGAGGAGCGCAGCCTCGACGCCCTCCCGCAGGACGATGCCGGCGCTCGACACGACCGTCGAGGCGAAGCTCTTCGGCGCCGAGGTGGGCGACAGGAGCGACTCGGCGCGGCCGACGTCGCGCAGCAGCCCGTCCATCGCCGCGCCGAGCTCGGCCGGGGACGCGCCGCGCTCGAGGTCGCCGCGCAGCTCCCTGCTGCGGGCCTCGAGCGCTGCGGCGAGCGAGGCGTCGACGGCGCGGATGGGCGCCTCGATCGGCTCGATCCCCTCGAGGTACGCGTCGATGAGGTGCCCGCGGGCCGCGTCGCGCTCACCCCGCGCGATCGCCTGGCGCGCGCGCTCGATCTTCACGCGCACAAGGCCGAGCGGGGTGCGGGCGGCCCGATCCTCGTAGGGCGCGCGGAGCCGCAGGTCCGCCAGCACCGCCGCCTCGGCGTCGGCGGGGATGCCGGCGCTCCGGAGCTCTTCGCGCAGATCGGCGTCCGTGCGCGCCGAGAGCTCGGCGAGCGTGTACGCCGGCGCGGCGCCCGCCGGCGCCGGCGTGACACCTGCGTGGCGCAGGCCCGTGACGAAGAAGGCGAGGTCCCAGCGCTCGGCGTCGGACAGGAAGGTGAACGGGGCCATCGCCGTCCCGTCGACGCCGAAGCGGATCGTGCTCACGACGCGGTACGCGGCGATCGCCTCCCCGCGCTCGGGATCATGGAAGTTCACGGGGCGCGGCGTGAACGTGGCCGCGCGGGCGGTGTCCGCGCGCCCGGCCTCGCCGTGGCACGTCGCGCAGTGCTCCATGTAGAGGCGCTTGCCCCGCGCGGCGTCCGGCGCGGCGCGCGGCGCCTCCTCGATCTGGAACGCGCCGACGAGCTCGGTCCGCAGGCCCGCGATCAGGGCCGCGACGTCTGCCGGCGGCGCCTTCCGATCAAGCAGCTCGCGGAGCTTCGCGAGGCGATCCGCGAGATCGAACGCACGCGCCGGCGGGATCACCGGCTGGATGCGCGCCGCGATCTTCGCGCCGTCGGCGGCCAGCGAGAGCTGCTCGGCATACTCGTCGGGCACCGTGACGACCCCGCTCGCGACGGAGCCGCCATAGTCCGCCGCGATGTAGCCGAGGATATGGACGAGCCGCTGCGCCTCGACCTCGGGTGGCTCTCCCTGATCAGCGCGGGCGAGCGGGGCCCGCAACAACACGGCAGCCAGGCACAGGAATACGAGCCTCCAGCGGCCACGCGTGAAGTTGATAGTCATATTCAGAAAAATGACGCGCGCGGGCGGGGCGAGCAAGGCGGGGGATAGAGATGAGCTCGATCGGGAGCGCGCCGTCCGTCGTCGTCGACCTCGGCGTGCGCTAACGGCCGAGCTCCTCGACGACGGCCGCGACGCCCTCGTCGATTTCGACGTCGGTGACGTACGGCGCCGGGCCGATGCGGAGCACGTCGCGCCGGGAGTCGACGAGCACGCGCCGGGCGCGGAGGCGCTCCACGACGTCGCCCGCACGCGCCGAGCGGACGGCGACGAAGCCACCCCTGCGCTCGGGCTCGCGAGGCGTCACGACGTCGCCGCCGCGGCCCGCGGCGTCGAGGAGGCCGAGGATGCGCGCGGTCTGCCGGAGCGATATCGCGCGCAGCCGAGGGACGGTGAGGCCGAAGCGGTCCCAGTGCTCGATCACCGCGGCGGCGCGGTAGAGCGCAGAGGGGTCGAACGTGGATCCCGCGAAGCGAGCGCCCCCCGGCGCGTAGGCGACGCCGCCGCCGCTGCCCGCGAGCGCGCCGAAGTCGGCGAACCAGCCGGTGAAGACCGGGCGCAGCTCGCAATCGCGCGGGACGCGCATCCAGCAGATCCCCTCGCCCATCGCCGCGTACTTGTAGCCCCCCGCGACCGCGAAGACGTGAGGCGCCGCGCTGCCCCACGCGATCGGGACGACGTTGAAGGCGTGGTAGGCGTCCACGAGCGGGACGGCGCCGATCTCGGCCGCGCGCGCGACGATCTCGTCGAGCCGCGGCACCACCGTCGAGCTCTCGAAGAGCACGGCCGAGATCGCGAGCATCGAGGTGCCCGGCCGGAGCGCGGCGAGCAGCCGATCGGCGAGCGTGTGGCGCGGCTCGGCGCTCACCCAGTCGACCTCGACGCCGTCCTCGGCGAGACGAGCGAGCTGGCGCCTGAGCGAGTGGAACTCGCCCTGCGTGGTGACGATCCGTAGCCGCTCGCCGCGGGGGAGCGACGTGATCAGCCGGTAGACGAGCTCGTGCGTGTTCTGGCCGAAGGCGATGGCGTCGCCGCGCTCGAAGCCCATCCGCTCCAGGATCGCCGCGCCGACGGCGGAGAGCCTCGGCAACACCGCGGCGTCCCACTTGCCGTCGACGAGCCGCGCGGCGTCGTCGAAGCACGCGGCGAGCGCGTCGCGCGCCACATCAGGCCAGGCCTGGTGCGAGTGCCCCGTGAGCAGGATGCGCGGCGCCGCGTCCGCCGGCGCGAGGAAGCGCGAGTAGGCCGCGCGAAACGCGTCCAGATCGAGAGAGAAGCCCTGTTCCACGTCTCCTTGCATTCCAGCGCTCGGCCGCGGCCCCGCGCGGCGGACACCAGGGCGGCGAGGCCCCGTGCGGGCTGCCGCTTAACCCACTTCGATGCTCACTACCACCCGGTCGATCCGCGCGGTGCGGCGCGTCGCGCAGGGTGCGTGGATTGCGTCCTCGACGCGCATACAGCGGACTGGAGCGGCCTGCCATGTCCCCGCGCGCGGCGACGGCCCAGGCGACCGGACGCGAGAGGACCCGCTCCTGCACGAGATCGAGCCTCACTGGGGCTGGCTCCTCGGCCCGCCGCGACGTGATCGCCGTGGCGAGGCGACTGAACGCGCGATGGAGGCGCGCACCCGGCCGGTCCGATCATCGTAGGTGGAGGTAGCTCAATCGGAGCCAAATGGAGCGGCACGCGCTCCGGGTTCGAGGTGGGAGGTTCCATGACGCGCGAGGATTGCTGCGGCGTGGGAGGGGGGCCGGCGCGCCGGCGCGCTAGACTGCGCAACCTGCCGATGCGACCGCGCGCGGAATACCTCGAAGGGCTCGTCGATCTCCCGTCCCACGACGACCCGAACGTCCGGCGCGCGCTCTTCCGTCAGACGATGGCCTCGCTGGCCCTCATCGACGCGCTCGATGGATCGACCCCGCTCGACTCCCTCAGCCCGGATGGCCTGCTGCGGAGCGTCCAGACCGCCATGGCCGACGGGCTGCTCGACGATCTGAGCTGGCTCGCGCCGGCCGCGGCGAGCGTGGCGCTCTACGAGATCGCCGGAGCGCTCCCGCTCGGGCCCGAGCGGCGCGAGCTCGGCCGGCGCGTCCTCGGACAGCTCTACGCCGGCAACGCAGCGACGTTCGTCGCCCTCGCCACGCGCATGGCGGCCGGCTCGGCCCGCGGCCTGTCCGGGGCAGGGATCCGCGCCCGCGTGATGCTCTCGCTCTGGCTCCCCGCCGGCACGGACATCCCGGTCGAGCCGCTCGCGCTCCTGCTCGCCTCGCGGCGCGAGCTGTCGCGCGACTGGATCGCGGCGCCGTCGACGGGCTCGCTCCCGGAGCGACGCCTCGCCGCGCGCTTGATCGAGCGCGCCGCCCGCGAGGCGACCCGCCGGGCCATGCAGGGCGACGACCTCCCGCTCCGGCTGTTCCGCAACGTCGGCGACGGGCGGCGGCGCGACCTCGACCGCAGCGCCGACGGGATCGCGCTCGCGTGGCAGACGCTCCTCGCCGATCGCGAGCCGCTCGTGTGGCGCCACATCGCCGCGGCGCGAGGGCTGCTCGCGGGCGTGCTGCCCGACTTCGCCGAGGAGGTGCGCGCGCTGCTCGCCCAGGATCTCTCCCCCACGGAGTGGCGGCGCGGCGCGGCGTCGCTCGCCGCGAGCATCGCCGTCGATCCGGACGGCGCGCTCGGCCGCGCCGTCGAGCTCCTCCGGAGCCCGCTGTTCGCCGCGGACCCGGGCATCGCCACGGCGATGGCCTGGGGGCTCCCCGTCGCGGCCGACGCGGAGCCCGAGGCCGCCGACGCGCTGCTCGACGAGATCGCGCGCGCGTCCCCGATGGCGGCCGCCGAGACGATCGTCGAGCTCCGGCGCGAGCTCCGCGGCGTGGTGAGCCGCGGCGAGCCGTTCGGCGCGCGCGCCGCCGCGCGGTGCGCGCGCGCGCTCGAGGACGCGATCGAGGCCCCGCCAAGCGCGCACGTCCGCGATGACGGGCTCGCGGCGCTCGCGCGCGTCATCCACCGAGACCTCTCGATGGACGGCCCCGGGGTGGCGCTGCTGCGCGGCGCGCTCGACGGCGCCGTCGCGGCGTTCGTCGAGACCGGACCGCGCGAGGCGCACGGCCGCGCGCTCGAGGCGTACGCCTTGGCGACCGAGGTCGTGGGCGCGCTCGAGGAGATCGAGCTCTGCGAGCTCGACGACGCGCAGAGCACCGCGGCGCGCAGGGCCGCGGTGGGGCTCGTGCGCGAGCTGGACGCCGAGCTGCTCGGCTCCGGCATGCTGAAGAGCCTCCTGCTCCTGAACCGGCGGCCGAGCGACGACGCGACCGGGGTCGCGTCCCTCGACGATCTCGACGAGCGGCTCGCCCGCTGGCTGCTGCGCGCCGAGGGGCGCGCCGCCCGGGCGAGCGCATCGCCCCTCCTGCACGTGACGGTGCACCAGCGCAACCTGCGCGCGCTCATCCACCTGATCGACGGCGAGAGCACCGATTTCGGCAGCGATCCCGAGCTCAAGGCGCGGGTGCTCGCCCGCTGGACGGGCGCCATCAGCGTGCTGCTCGACCGGCTGCGCGCCGAGCGCGGATCGTCTCTCCGCCGCGCCATCGCCGCCTCGGTCGCTCGCGGCCTCGACGCGCTCGTGCGCGAAGGCGCGGCGGACGCCGCCGACATCTTCTTGCACGCCGCGATGCGCGGCGGCGACCCCGACGACCTCGACGTGCTCGGCCAGGCGAGCATGCACCCGGACGTCGCCCAGCTGCTGCGCGCCTACGCGCGGTTCGCGCGCGGCCGGCGCGAGGGCGGCGCGCGCGAGCCGGACGGCGACGCCTCGACGTCGCGGTCGCGCCGGTCGACGCGACAAGGCGCCCTCGACGCGGAGCTCGCCGAGGCCGAGCGCGCGCGCAACGCGCTCGAGCGCATCGCCGCCCTCGAGGCGCTCGTCACGGCGCTGCCGGCGGGCGCGTCGCAGCGCACGGAGATCGTGCGAGGCGCGCTCGCCCGCCTCGCGCGCGCGCTCGGGGCGATGAACGCGGCTCGCGCGCTCAGCGCGCTGACCGCGACGGGCGACGGCGACGTGGACGCCTCGCCGCTCGCCGCCATGGAAGAGGCCTTGACGCGCCTCGCGCAGCTGACCGCGGGCGCGCGCCGGCGCTGCGGAGATCACCCGGCCTCAGCGCCCTCCGGCGCGACCGAGCCGCTGCGCCTCGCCATCGAGCTCGCGCTGCAGGAGGACGACGACGCGGAGCCGAGCGTCGCCGCGCCCATCGAGGCGCTCGTCTCGGCGACACGCGCGAGCATCCCGAGCGCGCTCGCCGATGTGGTCGCCCTCGTCGTGCAGCGCGTCCTGCTCCTCCCGGTCCGGCGGCCGAGCACGCCGGGCGGGGTCGCCCCGCCCGAGCAACCGTTGCCCGCGTGGCTGCCGAGCCGTCGCACGCTCGGGGGCTTCTACGTGCACCGGCAGCTCGGCGGCGGCTCGCTGGGGACGGTGTTCGTCGTCACCCGCACCGAGGAGCGGCACGATCCGGCGGCGGAGCGCTTCGCCCTCAAGGTGCCGGAGTACGATCACACGGCGGCGCGGAGCGTCTCGGAGGCCGATTTCCTCCGCCTGTTCCGGGAGGAGGCGGGCGCGCTGCTCTCGCTGCCCGACCACCCGAACATCGCCCGCTTCGTCACGTTCGACGCGGGCGCCCGCCCCAAGCCGATCCTCGTGATGGAGCTCATCGAGGGCATCCGCTGCGACAAGCTGCTCGACGCTCGAGGCCTCACCTCGCGGAGCGCGGTGGCGCTGCTCGACGGCATCCTCGCCGGGCTGGAAGCGATGCACGCCGTCGGCGTCGGGCACCTCGACATCAAGCCGACGAACGTGATCCTGCGCGGGGGACGCGAGCCCGTGCTCGTCGATTTCGGCCTCGCGGGCCGCCACATCCGCCCCGGCTGCGCCACCGGCTGCTATGGCGCCCCGGAGATCTGGGGCGTCGTCCCGGCCGGAGCCAGCGCGACCCCGCTCACGGCCGACGTCTACAGCTTCGGCTGCCTCGCCTACGAGATCCTCACCGGGAGGACGCTGTTCGACGCGCCCACCGAGGTCGCGCTCATCACGGCGCACGTCACGCACGACGGGCTCCCCGCGCCGATCAAGCGCATCGCCGACGATCCGAGGACCGCGGACATCGCGGCGTTCATGTATGCCTGTTTGCGACACAACCCGCAGGCCCGCGCGACCGCCTCTTCCCTGAGGGAGATGCTGCTGCGGATCACCGGCCAGCTCGCCGATCTCAGATGGCCGCTCGATGACGGGCGGACCGCGAAGTACAGCGTCGGTGGACCCCGGAAAGTCCATACAGGAATTTCCTGATGCGTTTTTCCTCTGAATCCTGTCGGCTCAGAGAGGGGTTTAAGCAGTAGGTTGTTTCTCGGCGGCGCGTTCGGGGGGCCGCGTATCAGGCCGCCATGGCCCCCGGGTCAGCGCTGCTCGATCCCCATCGACGTACCGGCGCACCCCGGCGGCCAACCTTTCTCGATCGCGGCTGAGCGCTTGAGTCGCGCCACGCGATGCTCCGTGGCGGGACCAGGTTCGTGGGATACGGGCTCAGCCGCTGGGCGAGTCAGGCGTACGAAAGGACGCCGCAGCGAGCTTCACGCTGCGGATGAGCGCGTAGCGCACGAAGACGCGCCCCGCTATAAGGGGTGGCGTCGTTGATCCCCGCGCTGGAACCGCCTCGCGATGAAGCAGAGCTCCGATGCCGGGCGGACACGCTCGCCGGCCTGACGCTCGCCGATCTCGCGCGCGCGCTCGGTCGCGCGGTGCCCCGAGGCGGCGTGCGCACGAAAGGCGCCGCCGGCGCGCTCGTCGAGCGCGCGCTCGGCGCGACGGCCGGGTCGACATCGAGGCCCGATTTTCCCCACCTCGGGATCGAGCTCAAGACGATCCCCGTCGACGTGGCCGGAGCGCCGCAGGAGTCGACGTTCGTCTGCTCGATCTCCCTCTCGGACGCCGATCGCGCGGAGTGGGAGACGTCGCGCGCTCGCGCGAAGCTCGCCCACGTGCTCTGGGTCCCGATCATCGCGGCTCCGGGCCGGCCGAGCGAGGAGCGACGGCTGGGCGCCCCGCGGCTCTGGCGACCGACGGACGCGCAGGAGCGCGTCCTGCGCGCGGATTTCGAGGACCTGATGGGGTTCATCGGCATCGGCGCCGTCGAGGCGCTCACCGCGCACGCGGGGCGCTGGCTCCAGGTGCGACCGAAGGCCGCGAGCGGGCGCTCGCGGACGCTCGCGTTCGGACGCGACGGGGAGATGATCGCCGCGCTGCCGCGCGGCTTCTACCTGCGCCCCAGCTTCACGGGCGCGATCCTGAGCGATCCGGCTGCGATGCCGGCGTAACCGGCGAGACCGCGTCGCGGACGGGAGGCCCCGCCGCGCGTCACTTGCAGGGGACGACCTTCTTGGAGCCGTCCGGCATCGTGGCCGTGCATGTCTCCGTCGAGAGATCGTTGTTGACGGTCGGCGTGACGGTGCGCGGCGGCTCCGGCTCGTACGACCCAGCCGCCTCCGTTGAGCGCGCGCGCCCTCGCCCGCCAGCGCCTGCGCGCGGCGGCTTGCCCGGGCCGGCGCTCGGCGCCGCCGTAGCCGCTGCAGACGACCCGACCCCGGCATCGACCTCTGTCCCGGTCGCGCTGACGCCCGCATCCGACGCGCCTGCGTCCGCCGCGCTCGCGTCCGCCGAGCTCGCGCCCGCGTCGACGGTCGCTGCGCTGGCCGCAGGGACGACCACCGTCGGGCTCGCAATCGCCGTGTCCGGCGCCTGAGGCGGCGACGCCGTCGGCGCGCCGGGAGCCGCGGTGTCGCCCGGCGAGGGCGCGTCCGCCGGAGCGGCCACCTCGCTCCCTCGCACGGCGAAGCGGCTGCGCTGGAACTGGAGCGCGCCCCACGCGCCCACGAGGACGGCCACGGCCCCGACCGCCACGTAGAGCCACGTGCGCCCCCGGCGCGGGGCCTCTTCTTCTACCGGAGGCACAGAGCCGCCCGTGCGAGGGCCCCTGTCGCTCACCGACGGCCCACCGCTGCTCACGCGCGACGCGCGCGACGTGCGCGCCATGGCCGCTCGCGAGGCCGGAGGAGGCAGGTCGAGCTCCACGGCGTGCTGGCGAAGGATCCCCCCGATGGTCGTGCGCGTGCCCGGCGCGGCATACGGCGCGAGCGCCTGAACGAACTCCGCGATCGACTGGAAGCGATCTTCCGGCTCGCGCGCGATCGACTTCTCGATCACCTCGACGAGGCCCTCCGGCACCTCGGGGCGGAGGTCCTGGAGCGCCTCGGGCGGCGACGTGTAGATCTTCGCGCATAGCTCGGGGAAGCTATCGGCGACGTACGGCGGCCTGCCGCCGATGATCTCGAAGAGACACACGCCCAGCGCGTAGATGTCGGTGCGAGGATCGACGCTCTTCGAGGAGCGCATCTGCTCGGGCGACATGTACAGCGCGGAGCCGAGGATCGTGGTCGTCTGCGTGAGCGAGACGTTGCCCGTGTCGCCGGTGAGGATCTTCGAGACGCCGAAGTCGAGCACCTTGATGAGCGGCGCGCCGTCCGGGCGCTTCGTCAGAAACAGGTTCGCCGGCTTCAGATCGCGGTGGACGATCCCGAGCGAGTGCGCCTCCGCGAGCGCTTCGCACGCCTGGACGATGTGATCGATGCACTCGCCGATCGCGAGCGTGCCCGCCTCGGCGGCGTGGCCCGCGAGGTCCACGCCGTCGAGCAGCTCCATCACCATGTAGGGCTCGCCGCTGTCGAGCGCGGCGACGTCGAGCACGCGCACTACGTGGTGCGTCTGCAGCTTGGCGACCGTGCGCGCCTCGCGCATGAACCGCTCCGCCGCCTCGGTGTACGACATGAACTCCGGCAGCAGGAATTTGATGGCGACACGCGTATCGAGATCGAGGTGCAGCGCCTCCACCACGAGGCCCATGCCCCCACGGCCGATCGTGCGCTCGACGCGGTATTTGCGCGCAATGATGGTGCCAGGCGCAATCGTGTAGACGTTGTCGGGCTTGGGTGCCCCCCCGCCGAGCGGAAACGCGGCCGTCTCCAGGCCAACCGAGGCTTCTCCTTCGGGTTCCTCCGCGCCGAGCGGAAACGCAGCCGTCTCCGGGCCGACCGAGACTTCTCCTTCGGTCGAGTCCGGCTCACCAGAGGAGGGCGCCATCGAGCTAAGGTATACACGTCGCGCTTCTCCGAAGCGATTCCCCTCACGCGGCAGGAATGCAAAGTGCTGCGAAAAAACACCCCCCAGGTGGGACGTTCACGGGGAACGGGCGCAGGCGGGCGCGGCCCAGGGCAGGCCTGCTCCCGTGGCGCACCGCGGATTGAAGCGCCGCACGATCCGCCTGTGAGCGCCGACCGATGGCCAGATCACTCCTTCAGGATCGGCTCAACGGTCGGCCAAGGCGCTTGCCCTCGCAATGCCTGTTGACAGCGAGCTCAACGGGTGCGGGCGGGCGGGGTCCGGGACCGGCGCAAGTTCGCCGTCGACGAGGTCCGGTGCGGCCCCTCGGTGCCCTGCGCCGGGGTGTGCCGCGTCGCCTTGAGGTTGCCGAGATCGGCCTCGATCTCGACGCCGAGCGCACGGCAGCGCCGGATGAGCCGCTCCAGATCGACCCCCGCCTCGATCAGCAAGCCCGAGGGGGGTGACGGATCGACGAACATCTCGGCTGCAGGCCGCCGCGTACGGAGCAGCTCGCGGATCTCGGGATCTTCGATCCAGAGGAAGCCGGACGCGCCGACGAAGCTCGCCTTGCCGATGACGACGCTCGCCTGGATGAGCATGCGCGAGATGGTGTCAGGCAGCGGCGCGATCGCCTCGATGCGGGCGCGCAGGGCGTCGCTGTCGAGGCCGACCGACAGCGCGCGCGCGATCGACGGCGGCGTGAGCAGAAGGTCGACCTGATCGCCGACGCGGCCGATCTCCGCGAACGACGAGAGCCCGAGCACGGCGGCGACCTTGGCGATCGGACCGACGCGCAGCGCGTGCGCCTCGACGAACTTGCTCTTGCTGTTGTCCGAGCTCGGCGCCGAGCCCGCGAGCAGCGCCCGCCCGCGCGGCGTCAGCCGGAGCGCCAGATCCGCGCTGGCCACGTCCTCGGCCCCGCCGAGATCGATGATCCCGAGCGCCGGCAGCGACTCCAGCGCGATCCGCCGCGTGATGTCGGGAACATCCGGCGCCTCGACCGAGGCGCGCTCGGCCCAGCGGCGGACCAGCCGCTCGACCCCGGCGATGCGCTCGTCCGCCGCCAGGTAGCCCTGCAGCGACTGCCAGGGGACCCAGCGGCCCTCGCCGAGGTCGTGCAGCGCGTCGATCACCATCTCGCGGAGAGCGCCGATGGGGCTCGCGTCGCGGTTGTCCGAAGCGACCCGGAGCACCTCGCGCTCGGCCCGGGCTTCATCCCACGCGCCGCCGCGGCGCCATGTCGTGAACAGGAGCGGCGTCAGCTCCTGCACCTGGAGCGAGCCGGGGGGCGTCGCCGGCGACGCGGCCGAAGCGTCCCAGAGCCCGACGGCGCGCGACAGCGCGGCGACGAGCGCGACGCCCTCGACGTCGCGCCCGAAGCGCTGCGCGAGCCGAACGAGCAGCGATCGCGGCGTCCCGACGCCGGGGCGCACGTCGCTGCCCGGCTCGCGCACGCAGTACGAGAGCGCCAGCGCGAGCATGCCGGGATCCGAGGCGAAGCGAGCGCGCCGCGGAGCGTGATCTTCCTCGAGGACGAACGACCGGATCTGCTCGCGCCGCTTCTCGCGCATCCGGCGGCGATCCGCGCCGACGATCGCGGCCACCTCGGTCGGCACGACGTGCCGGTTCGGATGGATCGGGATCAGGAACGCGCGGCGCTCGAGCGCGAAGCCCGCGCCGCGGCGGCTCGCCGTCACGCCGCTCGCGCTGCGCAGGCGCATCGGCTCCCGCTCCAGATCGAGCAGCTCTTGCGTGTCGACCTCGCCGCCGACGGCCTCGACGGACTCGAGCAGGCGTCGCTCGACGGGCGCGAGGCGATCGATCTCCTCGCGGAGCCGGTCCGGATCGCTCAGCGTCTCCCACGCGTTCTCGAGGGACAGCGCGATGGGCGGCGTGGCCGGGCGACCGAGGTAGTGCGTCGCGATCGCGCTCATCGTCTCGAACGGCGCCTGCGCGAGCAGGGCGCGGATCGCCCGGGGGTCCTCGCTCTCCCAGCTCTTCAGCTGGACGAGGAACGCCGCGGGGAGCACGAGCTCGATGCCCTCGTCGGTCTTGCGCGCGTAGACGACGCCACGGGCGATGAGCGGCTCGAGCCCGGCAGGGAGCGAGGGGACGACGAGCACGCCGCCCGCCTCGGCGATGCGATGGAGCAGCTCGCGGCTGGCGGTCGGGAGCCGCGACGGGTCGCGCACGTCGGGGAGACCGACCAGCGCCCGCGCCGCCTGAGAAGGCGCGTCGATGCGCTTCGCCGCGTCGATGCGGATCCCCATGCGCGTGATGAGGCCCTTGAGCTCCGACTCTGGGAGGGCGCGCAGGATGGCGTCGAGCCGCCTCGGCGACTCGTCGAGCTCAGCCTCATCACTGCTCGCCATGCCTCCCGATTCGCGTGTCACCCGACCTAGCTCCTCATCTGCAGGATGCCCCCGCCCCGACTGTCGTCCGTTGGTTGTGGTCATGCGCTCGACCTGATCTCCCGGATATCCGATGACCCACGTTAACCAGCGGAATAGTCAGCCTCCTACCGTACACCAGGATGCTCGTCCAGCTTCAAGAAATCGAGCACTTTCATCCGCCGATCGCAATTTTCTCCGCTCACAATTTCGCTCGCGGGCAGAGCCACGTTCCCCGTTTCGCCTGTTCACCCCGGCGTTCTCCGCGTGTTTTTGCCGTGTTTTTGCCGTGTTTTTCGCGTGTTCTCCGGCTGCTCTCCGCGCGTCCTCCGCGCATCCTCCGCGCATCCTCCGCGCGTCCTCCGCGCGTCCTCCGCCCAGATTGCGCCTGTTCTTCGCATGACCACCCGCTGTTCGCCCGATTCGCCTCAGGCATCTCAGCTTCCATCTCGAGCGCTCTTCATCGTGTACCGCGACCATACGAAATCGCACGAAGCCGCACGCAATCACACGCGCTCATACGCAATCGCATGCGGCCGCGTGACATGCATGCGGCCGCATGGTCGCGTGTGCGGCGCCGTGGTGCGCCACGCGCGCCTTGGCCTCGCTCGATACGGTTTGCCACGCGATCGACGTCGGCGTTCGCGACGTCGGCTTTGACATCGTCAGCGCTGACGACGTCCGCGACGTCGGCCGCTCGACGTCCGCCGCACGACTCCCCCCTCGGCGTGCCCGGGGCGCGGGTCGCGCGGGTTCCGTCTCGCGCCACGATCGCGACGTCGCGATGCCGCGCACCTGTCGTAGTCGCCAGGCAGAGCCGGCCGGTTCGCTGCATATCGCTCACGAGGACGCCTCGGCGGCGAGCCGCGCTTGCCTTCCCGCGGGCCCACGTGGGAACGTCGCACACCTCCTTGATTTCCCGCCCCTGCTCGAGGCGCACCATGTTGTGCTCCACACCGCACGCCCGAAGCGACGAGCCCTCCTCCCCGCGCACACGCCCGCGGGTCGACAGGATCAGGCGACTCCTGAGTGACCCGGTGCCCTTTGCGCCCATGGCGTCGCGTGGAGACCCATCTTGATTCTGCGCGACCCCGTCCACGGCCTGATCGAGTTCGAGAGCGGCGAGGCGGCCATCGTTCCGCGCCTGCTCGGCGCCCGCGAGGTGCAGCGGCTGCGGCGCATCCGTCAGCTCGGGCTGACGTCGCTCGCCTTTCCTGGCGCAGAGCACACCCGCTTCGCGCATGCGCTCGGGGCCGCCCACGTGATGCGCCTCCTGATCGCGAGGCTCCGTCAAATCGACCGCGACCTTCCGTTCTGGCAGAGAGTGACCAGCGACCGCGCGCGCGACGCGATCGCTGCAGCGTTCCTGCACGATCTCGGCCACGGCCCGCTGTCGCATCTCTTCGAGGAAGCGATGCCGGGCGCGCTCCACCACGAGCGCTGGACCGAGCGCATCCTGCTCGACCCTTCCTCCGACGTGCACCAGGTGCTCGTGCGCCAGGATCCCTACCTGCCGCGGCGGGTCGCCGACCTCATCGGCGGCCGGCACGAGCTGCCTTACCTCGCCAAAGCGGTGAGCGGGACCTTCGACGTCGATCGCTGCGACTACCTGCTCCGCGACGCGCACGCGACGGGCGTCAGGTACGGCGAGTACGACCTGCCATGGCTGCTCCGCAGCCTCCGGTTCAGCGACGTCCAGGTGGAGATGCCCGGCGGCGGCGCGGCGTCTGCCCCGCCGGCACCCGCGCTCGCGATCGACGGGACGAAGGGGATGAGCGCGATAGAGTCGTTCCTGCTCGCCCGCTTCTTTATGTTTCAGCAGGTCTATTTCCACAAGACGACGCGAAGCGCGGAGTGGATGATCGGCGCCATCCTCCGGCGGGTCGTCACCCGCCTCGCCGCCGGGGACCGGATCCCCGAGGTCCCCGCCGCCGTCGCCGCGATGGCCGTCGGCGAGATGCCCACGCTGGAGCAGTACCTCGAGCTCGACGATGAGGTCCTGCTCGGCGCCATCCATGCCTGGGAGGCGGCGCCCGATCCCGTGCTGTCCGACCTCGCCCGCCGCCTGCGCGTGCGCTCGCTCTTCAAGTCGATCGAGCTGTTCCCCGAGCCCGGCGAGGCGCCGGCCGGGCGCGACGCGCGGCGCGCGGCGGCGCTGGAGACCGTGCGCGAGATCGCGCAGAGCGCCGGGCTCGACCCGGAGGTGTACGTCGGCGTCGACATCGCCGAGGACACGCCCTACGCCGAAGACGAGTCGCTCCTGGTCGTCTACTCCAGAGGACGCCCGCGGCGCCCCGCGGAGGTGTCCTTCTTGCTGGACCGGCTGCGCAACGAGACGATGACACGCACCCGTATCCTCTTCGCGCCCGAGCTTCGAGACACGGTGCGGGAGGCGCTGATACGCTGATGGCCACCCGGAACAAGGCCGCCCGGGGATCGTCCGAGCCAGGGCGCGAGCGCCGCACCATCGCCAGGACGCTCGCCAGCGTCGCGGCGCTCGTGGCGCTCGCGGCGGCGTCCACGGCGCACGCGGAAGGCGACGGCGCGTATGGTCGGCTGGACGGAGACGTCGAGCTGCGCGCGGGCGCGGGCGCCTCGTTCGCGAACGGCGGCCCAGCGCTCTGCGCGCAAGGCGCCGCAGCGTACCTCTCGACCGCCGGCCTGTACGCACATTACACCGACGCGCTCAGCGCGGATGGAGCGCCCGTTGCGCGCTCGATCGCGAGCGGCGTCTTCATCCAGCCGCTCTTCCTCGGCCGCTACGCGAGCGATCTCGAGCGCGGCGGCCCATGGCTCGATCTCTTCATCGATTCCGTCGCGCTCGGCGTCGGCGCGTTCTGGGAAGCTCCGCCCGGAGCCGGGCTCGCCGCGGAGCCCGGGCTGGAGCTCTCGCTGTCGCTCGACGTGCCGCTCCTCGACGATGCGACCGGCCCGTTCCTCGGTCTTCGGGGCGCGCTCCGCTTCCGCGGGCCAGAGCTTTCGGGCGACGAGAGCCGGCGCGACGCGCAGCGGGCGCTCCTGGCGGTCACGCTGGGCTGGCACCACGTCCTCCGCGCGCACCTCGTCGACGCAGGCGACCGTGGTCCCGCCCAGGTGGCGTCGCAGCACGGCGTGGCTTCCGCGAGGAGCCGTTGAGCGCCGCGCTCGACGAGCTGCGTGCGGCGCTGGTAACCGCGTTCCGTGAAGGGCTGGCGGAGCTCGATCCCGCAGGGCTCGTCGAGCGCGCGCTCGACGCCGAGGCCGGCGCGCACCGCGGCCGCGTGTTCGTGATCGCGGCGGGCAAGGCGGCGCCCGGGATGGCCCGGGGCGCGCTCCGCCGCCTGGGCCGCAGGATAGCCGGAGGGCTCGTCGTCACCGTCGCGGCCCCGGCGCTCGCCGCTCGCGATGAGAAGACATCGCCGACCGATCCCGAGGAGGCCGCGCTGCGCCCGCTGCGCGTGATGCGCGCGGCCCATCCCCTCCCCGACGCGCGCAGCGTGGACGCGGCCGAAGCGGCCCTCGCCATCGCGGCCGCGCTCGATCCCGAGGATGTCCTGATAGCCCTCCTCTCGGGCGGCGCCTCGGCGCTGCTCGCCGCGCCGCCTCCGGGCGTGTCCCTCGCGGACAAACAGGCCGTCGTGGCGGCGCTCCTGGAAGGAGGGGCCCCGATCCAGGACGTCAACCTCGTTCGCCGCCACCTCTCGCGGATCAAGGGCGGGCGCCTCGCGGCGGCGGCGGCCCCGGCGCGCGTGCTGACGCTGCTCATGAGCGACGTCGTGGGCGGACGCCCGCACGACGTCGGCTCGGGCCCGACCGTCCCGGACCCGACGCGCGTGGAGGAGGCGCTCGCGGCGCTAGAGCGCTGGGCACCTCGGTTCGCGTGGGTCGCGGCGGCGTTCAGCGAGTCGCTGAAGCCAGCGGCAGCGGACGCGCGCCTCCTGGAAGCGCGCGTGCTCGCCGATCCAGACAAGCTCGCCCAGCGCGTGGCGGCGGCCCTCGCCGACAGGACAGGGCTCCGCGCCGCCGCCGCCCCCGCCGAGGACGGCGGCGCGCCGGCGATCGTGGAGCGCCGCCTCGCGCTCGCGCGCACCCTCGCTCCCGGCGAAGCGGTCGTGATCCCGTGCGAGCCGACGCTGGCGCTGCCGGCCCAGCGCGGCGCAGGCGGCCGCGCAGGATGGATCGCGCTCGCCGCCCTGCGCGGCTTACCGCCGGATGTCGCGCTCCTCTGCGCAGCCTCCGACGGCGTCGACGGCAGCTCCGGCGCCGCGGGCGCGGCCGTTGCCCGCGCGGCAGCGACCGCGGTGGACGACCGCGCGATCGACGCGGCGCTCGCACGCTTCGACGACACCGTCGTTCACCGCGCGCTTGGCACGCGCGTCGAGACCGGGCCGACAGGTCACAACCTCACGGACCTGCACGTCGTCGCGCGAGCTTTCACCAGCGGCGCGCATGTGAGCTGACACAGAAGCGCGGAGGCGAGCGCAGAGGCGCGCCGGAGCCGACGCAGAGCCGCGCGTCACGACGCGAGCTCACGCGTGCTAGCGCTGGTGAGCGGTGCGCGCGCCGCGGGGACGGCGCGCCCTCACTGCGGCTCGACGACAGCGGCGGTCGTGTCGCCCATCGCTTCGCGCACGGCGAGCGCCAGCGCGCAGCTGTTCGCCTGCCGCTGCCGCGCATCGAGGACGCTCCCCTCGACCGAGGGCGTCCCGCCGATGAGGTTGCCGCTCGCTTCACGGCGCACCCGGAGGATGGGCTTGCCGTCGGAGAGCCGCCACACCCCGACCCGCGCCATGTGCGGCACGCCGAGCAGCGCCTCGGTGCTCGCCGCTCCTTCGGCCGGCTCGTCGAGGACGAGGAGGTAATACTGCGCTCGTGTGAGCAGCTCCGCCGCGAGCGGCACATCGTCCCGCATCGTGTCCTCGAAGCTGGACTCCAGCAGCCGCAGGCGGAGCTCGCTCGAGGCGTCCTGCGCGTCGCGCACCCACTCATCCGAGAGGACGTGCATGGTCCGGTAGGCGACGCGCAGGTTGAAGGGCTGCGCGGGCCTGGAGCAGCGCTCGGCCTCGTTGCAGTACTCGCCCGCCGGGCAGTCCCGCGTGCGCTTGCACTCCGCGCCGGCCAGCGGGTTCGGGTTCGGAGCCCGCAAGAGACACGCGGTGAACGCGTCGCGGAGCGACTGCTGCGCGTTCTTCCGGATGGCGTCGACGCCCGTGGCCTCGTCCACCCGGAGGCGCAGGTAAATACCGGCGAGCTCGCGGAAATTCCACGTCTTGAGCGCTTCTCGATCCACGAGCTCGGCCCCGGCGCTCCGCGCCAGATCGAGCGTCCAGCCCTCCACGCGCTCGCGCATGGGGAACCAGCGCGGGCCGAGCTCGACGGCGACGGCGCGCTGGCGCGCCATCAGCTTCTGGCGCGCGCTCTCGATCTGCCCCTGGGACCATTTCCAGTGGAGGATCGCGGAGACCGCCAGGACGAGGGCCGTGTAACCCCAGAATTTGGCCGGGGGCCAGCGCATCTTGGAGCGCGCTTCGCGCGCCTTGTAGACCGACGGCAGGCCGCGCTCGCGGGGCGGCTGTTCAGAGGACATAGGAGAGGCTCCACGCAGGAGGCACCAGCCCGATCACCCGAGCAAGGCAGCCTCCTCCACACGAGCCGCGTAGAGGGGAAAGCCGCGCCGAGCGCGCCGCTGGCGCCACCACGTTCCATGGTGACCGGGGACGCCGGGAGTCGCCCGGCATGCCCCATCCTTCTGTGCTCGATAGGTCAAGAAGCAGGGATTACTGCGACTTCGGGAGCTTGCTGACCATGAAGCTGACGTTCGGGTAACCGGCGAACGCCGCGGTCTGGAACACGCTCTTCACGACAAGCGCAGGCACGTTCTGATCGACCTGGAGGATACACACGCCGGGGAACGGCTTGTTCGGCTGGACCTGCTTCCACAGCTCGCGCTTGTTCTTGAGCAGGTTGAAGAGCTCGTCGATCTTCTGGAGCCGTCCGAGCTCCTCGATCGCACGGGTCGACCCGGCCAGGGCGCCGTCGACGAGGATCTGGTTGCCGTTGACCGCGACCATCGGCGCGTCGATGACGTCCTCGACGTTCTCCGCCTTCGGGAGCTTGACGTTCTTGTCGACCGCGATCTCGCCCGACGCCGAGAAGGACATCAGGAGGAAGATGACGGTCACGACGAGGAAGTCGATGAAGCTCACGAGGTTGAGCCCCGCGTTCGGGCTGCGAGCGCCGTGTCCGGACACCTTGTTCCACACGAACCGGAGCGGCACGCCCTTCATCAACCGGCGGCCCGGCTGGTGGATCACGTGGGCGTGGGGATTCTTGTGGTGCTTCGGATTGAACCTATCCATGTGCGCGCTCCTGCCTCAGCGGACCGAGAACGTCATGTTGAACACGGGGACCTGCTTGTTCCCATCGGGCAGCCGCATCTCGCGCTTGGGCGCGTAGAGCGCGTCGAGCACCGCGACGATCTCCTTGAAGGGCGTGCGGTTGTCGGTGTGGAGGATGGCCTGGTCGAGCTTCTTGTCGCTCGGATCCCGGTGACCGCCGTGGGTCTTCCACTCCTCCTCGATCCGCTTCGCCAGCTCGGGGTAGCGGACGATCTTCGCGCCCGCCTCGCCGATCTCGACGGGCGACTTGTTCACCTTGACCTCGTTGACCACCGTCGCGCCCTGCTTCCACACGAGCCCGAACTCGCTCTCGCCGATGTGCAGGTTCAGCACCTTCTCCGGCGTCTGCGGGGTGAGCTCCTTGTTCGGGTCCGGAGGGCCAGGGACCTGGGCGTCCGCGTTCATCCGCGAGTTGGTGACCCACACCGCCGTGATCAACAGGAATGCAATCGTGACCATCAGCAGGTCGATGAACGGGATCATGTTGATATCGCTGTTCGTCGACCGCTTTTTGCCGCCACCGTCGCCGACGTCTACGCCGCCCATATTGCCTTCCCAACGTGAGCCTGCGCTCACCTATCCAAGTTGTTCCGGGGAACGCCCTGCCCGCAGCTCGCGGTGGGCCACCATGCTGGGTCTGACTTCGTCGCTCTTCCGAAGTTCCCGGGGCCCCGGCGGCGAAAGCCGCCGCCCGGGGCTTCGAGGCACGAGAGCGGGCCCAGGTGACAGCGCACGCGAAGGGCGCGCGACGACCCGGGCCCGCCGAGGACCATCAGGCAGCCGCCTGACCTACTGCTGCGACATTCACCTTCTGACGGTTCGCGACGACGAGGTTGAGGATCTGCACCGACGCCTCGTTGATGTCGTCCTCGATGTGCTGCGTCTTGCCGTTCAGCACGGCGAAGCCGATGAGGCCGATGATGGCGACGCCGAGGCCGAAGGCGGTGCAGTTCATGGCCTCGGAGATGCCGAGCGCGAGCACGCGGGCCTTCTGGCTCGGGTCGACGGACTCGCCGGCGACGGAGCCGAACGACTTGATGAGGCCCGTCACGGTCCCGAGCAGGCCCGAGAGCATCGCGAGGTTCGCGAGCAGCGCGAGGTAGGAGGTGCGCGCCGAGATCTTCGGCAGCTCGCGGAGAGCCGCCTCATCCATCGCCGCCTGGACCTCCTCGTCGGGGCGGTTCACCTTGACGAGGCCGGCCTGGACGATGCGGGCGAGCGGGGCGTTCGCCGCCGAACACATCTTCACGGCCTTGGCGACGTCGCCCGCCAGGATGCACTTCTGCATGGTGGCGAGAAAGACGTCCTTATTGATGGACGAGCCGAACAGGTAGAGGGCGCGTTCGACGATGATGCCGATCGTGAGGATCGACCAGAACAGGATGGGCCACATACCCCACCCACCCTCTTTGAAAGCTTCATACGCTCCGTGCATTGCTTCTGTCCTCCAGTTCGCCTCGCGTCCCCGGGATGAGGTTCCGCGCAACTCGATCGGTTCCCTTTAGTCAGACTCGTGTTGCCGAGGGGCGGCAGTCTTTCACTCACACGTAACAACGGATGAGAGGCCTTTTTCGCTTGGCGGCGCTGGCCGTGGACGGCGTGCTCCTGTCGCTCTCTGGCGAGATGCCCACGGGACGCTAGCCGAGCGGCGCTGACCTCTGCAAGAGTCCTGTTCGTCTCTCCTGGGGCCGGCGCCCGGCGCCGTCCCAGCTCTCCCACCTGTCGTCCAAGACTGACTTCGCGTCGTCACGCCAGGGGCCCTTCATGGCTCTGGGCGCGGCTCCCCGTTCACCGCAGAGCGTGCCGCCTTGTGGCCAAGCTACGCCGACGCGCCCGGGGGACTCGCGCATCTTCGCGATTGAGACCCGGCGCCGTCAAGAGAGATTTGGCCACACGTGAGCGCTCTGATACGGGCAAAACTTTACAACAATCGCGAGGTTATGTCATGATCGGCCGGGAGCGATGCGGGCCGACCGGCACCAGATCCCGCGAAATTTCAGGGGGCGCAGCGTCAGCATGACCGCCGCCGGCCCGGCTGCGCGCCGCGGCAGTGCGCGCCGCGTTACCCTGGAGCGAGCGCAGCGACTCAGCGGCCCAGCCGACGGGGCGACGGCAGAGCACGGCAGGCCGCTCAAGCGCTGGCAGCTGGGGCGATCCAGGGGTCTCCGTACCCACCTGTCCGGCCTCGGCGCTCCGGGCGTCGGCCGCCGGGGCCGGGGCGAGCTCGCCGTGAGACACGCTGGTTCTTGCGGGGATTTTCGCCGATCCCGGCCTCGCGGCCTGGGGCGCGGCCACATCGCCGAGCTTGCACACGGGATCGCGCGGCAGTTATAGTCGCCGCGCCTGGAGATTGTCGGGCTTCTGACGACGCTGAGAAAGGGACTTCGAGGATGCGTCATCTGCTGATGTTGGCGGCCGAGGGTGGTGGCGAAGGTGGGATGTGGGAGGCCATCAAACACAACCCGACCTTCCTGATCGCGAACCTGGTCGTCTCCGCGGTCGTGGTGACCATCGTCATCGAACGAACCGCGTTCCAGCTGGGACGCTACCGCGTGAACTCCAAGGAGTTCTTCGCCCAGGTCAAGAAGCTGGTGGCGGCCGGCAACATCGACCGCGCCATCAAGCTCTGCGACGCGAGCGACTACCCGATCCTGCAGCTCGTCAAAGCCGGCCTCACCCACGCGAACAAGGGCGCCGACGAGATCGACGCCGCCCTCAGCGAGAAGCTCTCCGAGCTGAAGCCGGCCGTGGAGAAGCGCATCGGCGCGCTGTGGTCGCTCGCGAACATCGCGACCCTGATCGGCCTCATCGGGACGGTCTCCGGCCTCATCAACACGTTCGCCTCCATCGCGGCCCAGGGCCTCTCGCAGGCCGACAAGCAGCGGATGCTCTCGAACGGCATCGCGGAGGCCATGTACAATACGGCGTTCGGCCTCGCCATCGCCGTCGTGTGCATGATCGCGCACGTGCTACTCCACACCCGCTCCAAGAACATCCAGCACGATCTTGAGGCGACGACCGAGCGCGTCTTTAACCTGCTCACGATCAGCAGCAAGCCTGGCTACTAGCCCATGGCGGACCCGCAAGACGTCCCGCTCAGCTCGGCGCAGCGATCGAAGATCCGGCGCCTCTCGCAGCCCAAGGAGCCCGACGCCGGGGAGGAGGCCGGCGAGCTCAACGTCGTTCCTTACCTCGACATCATCACGAACATCCTCATCTTCGTGCTCGCCAGCGTGTCGGTGACATTCGTGTCGTCGATCGACACGACGCCTCCCTCCATCGGCGGGGGCAAGGTGCGCAGTGAGCTCTCCAGCAAGGCGTTGAACCTCTCCGCGTTCATCACCAGCCAGGGGATCTCGCTGAAGACGTCGAGCGGCAACATCGCGACCGGCTGCCAGGACGTCGGCGGCGGGGTCACGGTGCCGAAGGCGAACGACAGCTATGACTACCCCGCCCTCACGGCGTGCGCGAAGCGGCTCAAGAACGCCCGCCCCGAGTTCAAAGAGGAGACGCAGGTGACGATCACGGCGAACCCGGGCATCGACTACAAGACGATCATCGACGTGATGGATGCGCTGAGGAGCGACGACGGGGAGGAGCTGTTCCCGGAGGTCCACTTCGGGGTGGCCAGATGAGCGCCGAGCAGCCCCCTGCGCCGCGGCCGAAGGCGAGCGTCGTCCGCTACAAGGCGGCCCTCCGGAAGGCGATCCGGAGGAACCGGCGGGAGCCCGAGATCGACTTCCTGAACATCACGGCGATGCTCGATCTGATGACGATCATCCTCGTCTTCTTGCTGAAGAGCGTGGGATCGTCGGCGGCATCCATCCCGCAGTCGAAGGACCTCACCCTCCCGAAGTCGGTGATGCAGTCCGAGCCCTCCCAGGAGGGCGTGGTCGTCATCGTCTCGAAGTCGCAAATCCTGGTCGGAGAGGATCCGACCCCTATCGTCGTGCTGCCCAACCGGGAGCAGCTCGCGCAGTCCGGCGTCGACGCGAAGTACAAGCGCAGCGGACCGAACGATCTCTACATCGTGCCTCTCGCGAACGCCCTGTCCCACGCGCGCGAGACGGACAAGGCCATTCGCGCCGCGAAAGGGCTCGATCCGTCGTCGTCCGAGGCGATCATCGTGGCCGACGGGACGACGCCCTACCGCCTCCTGATCGAGGTCCTGTTCACCCTGGGGCAGAGCGAGTTCGGCAAGTACCACCTGATGGTCCTGAGCGGCAGCCGCAAGCCGTAGCCGTCTCCCCCACCCTGCCAGCCCAAAGCCCCCGCGGCGCCCCTCCGAGCGCCGCCATGGATGGACGCGTGCCACCGTGAACGGGCACACGCCCCTTGCGCACCGTCATGGCTCGGCCCGTGCCCACGAGCGGCGCGCTCCTCCCGCGCGCCGCGCCATGGCTCGGCCCGGGCCCACGAGCGGCGCGCTCCCCCCGCGCGCCGCCGCTCGTTCAGTCCACCGCGAACAGCTCTTCCAGGTCGGCCTTGGTGAGCTTCTTCGCGCCGCCGGCGTCCTCGCTGAGGACGGACGCGACGAGCTGACGCTTCTTGTCCTTGAGCAGCAGGATCTTCTCCTCGATCGTGCCCTCGGCGATGAGCCGATAGGCCGTCACCACCTTCGTCTGCCCGATGCGGTGAGCGCGGTCGGTGGCCTGCTGCTCGACCGCCGGGTTCCACCACGGATCGAAGTGTATGACCGTGTCGGCCGCGGTGAGGTTCAGGCCGGTGCCGCCCGCCTTGAGGCTGATGAGGAAGACCGGCACGCTCGGATCGCTCTGGAAGCGCTCGACGCGCTCCGCCCGGTCCTTCGTGGACCCGTCGAGGTACTCGTAGGCGACTCCATCCTCCTTCATCGCCTTCTCGATGAGCCTCAGCATCATCACGAACTGGCTGAAGACGAGGACCTTGTGCCCACCCTCGACGGCGTTCGCGATGAGCTCCCGGACCGCGACGAGCTTGCCCGAGTCGTCGTCGCCGAACTCCCGCGGCAAGCCGAGCAGCCGAGGGTCGCAGGCCGCCTGCCGGAGGCGGGTGAGGCCGGCGAGGATCTGCAGCTGGCTCTTCGCGAGGCCGACGCGCTCGACCTCGCCGAGGACCTGCGCCCGCACCTCGCGCGCGACCTGCAGGTAGAGCGCCCGCTGCTCGCCCGTGAGATCGCAGATCTGATCCATCTCGATCTTCTCCGGCAGATCCTTGGCGACCTCCTGCTTCGTGCGTCGCAGGATGAACGGGTGGATCGCGGCGCGGAGCCGCTGCGCGGTCTTGTAGTCGCCCGCCTCGATCGGGCGCGAGAAGCGCGCCTCGAACTTGTCGAGCGAGCCGAGCAAGCCCGGCGAGACGAAGTCGAAGATGGACCAGATCTCCGAGAGCCGGTTCTCGATGGGCGTGCCCGTCAGCGCGAGCCGGCGCTTCGCGCGGAGCCGCTTGGCCGCCGCGGCGGTGGCGCTCATCGGGTTCTTGATGTGCTGGGCCTCGTCGAGGATCGCGTAGCTCAGGTCGAGCTGCGCGAGGAAATCCTCGTCGCGACGGAGGAGCGCATAGCTCGTGATCACCACCTCCGCGGCCTTCACCTCGTCGATCTGGTCCTTGCGATCGGCGCCGTGCCAGAGGGCGACCGAGAGCGATGGCGCGAACCGGGCGAGCTCGCGCTCCCAGTTCGTCACGACGCTCGTCGGGGCGACGATCAGCGCGCGCATGTGCTTCTCCTCCTGCTTGACGGCGAGCAGGAGGGCGAGCGTCTGGACCGTCTTGCCGAGGCCCATGTCGTCGGCGAGCACGCCGCCCGATCCGATGTCATGGATGAACTTGAGCCACGAGAGGCCCGCCTCCTGGTAGGGACGGAGGGTCGCCTTCAGGTTCCTGGGCCGCTTGGTGCTGCCGATCTCGTCGATGTTGCTGAGCTTCTGGAAGAGCTCGCGCGCGGAGGCGGTCACGTTCGATCCGCTCGCGTGCTGGAGCAGCTCGTGCACCCGCCCGGCCTGCGCCAGCGGCAGCCGGCCGTTCTTGCCGGCCGCCATCATCAGCTCGACCTCACGGTCGAGCATCGCGCGCACGGCGTCCGGATCGAACGCGGCGAACGACCCGTCCTCGAGGCGGACGTAGCGCTTGCCCTCCGCGAGACAGCGGCGCAGCTCGTCGCGGTCGACGCCGACGCCCTCGCTCTCGAAGCTGAGCTTGACGTTCAGCCAGTCCATCCCGGAGGTGACCTTGGCGAACACGCCGATCGGCCTGCCTCGCACCTGCGTGTCGACGAGATCCTCGGGGACGAACAGGTCCCAGTCGTCGGGGAGTTCGGCGAGCCCCTCGGTCCAGAAGGTGAGCGCCTGATCGCCGTTCGCGATGAAGCCCTGGCCGGTCTCGTCGGGCCTGAGCCCGAGGGCGAGCAGCTTGCTCGCCGCCTCCTGCTGCGCGGCGATGTCCACGCGGATGCAGCGGGCGCGCTTCATCCCCTCCTCGGGCGGCTGTATGAGCACCGGGGGCGACATGCCGTCGGCGCGCACGGCGACCTCGGCGTCGCCGTAGGCGGCGGTCAGCGTGACGCGCGCCTCGATGAGCGAGCCGCCCGCGCGCATGCGGAACGTGGGCACGAGGTCGACGACCTCGGCGATCTGGTTCAGATCGGGCAGCTCCGCGCCGACCTCGAGCGCGATCTTGGGCAGCCCCTGCATGATGATGCGGGCCAGCTCGCTCATCGGCTCGCCGATGGTCGGCGAGCGGAGCAGGCGGCGCATCGCCGCCGGGGAGACGCGCTTGTCGATGCGGCGCGCGAGCCCCTCCTGCGTGTCGATGTGCCAGCCCGGCCAGCCCTCGAACCACCCGCCCTGCAGCAGCGAGAAGCGGCGCTTGTCGTTCCCGCGCTCGAAGCTCGTCTTCACGATGATGGTGTCGCCGCCGACGGTCTCGAGATCGAAGCGCGGCCGCAGGCTGTCGTCGCCGAACCGGAGCTGCATCAGCGCCGGCTCGAGCAGCACGCGCTGGCCTTCGAGCAGCGGGAGCAGCTCGGCCACGTCCTCGCCGCGGATGTCGACGGCCGGGTGGCGCGGGTTGCCGCTCTCGAACCGGGCGAGAAGACGGAGCGCATCGCGATCGGGCGTCGGATAGAGCGCCTGCCAGGCGAGCGCCGCGGAGGGCAGCACCGGGACGCGCGCCTCGGCGTCGAGGACGGTGACGGTGAGCGCCCCCTGCCGCACGTGGAGGCGGAACTCGACGCGCCGTGCCCCGGTGACGCCCTCGGGCGGGAGCCAGGCGCCGATCCCGGTCTGCTTGGCGGTCGCGTCAAGGACCGGCGCCGCGAGGGCGACGGGCGAGCCCGGCGGCCCGAGGTTGCCGACGACGGTCGGGACCGGCGCCGGCGGCGTGATCGCGAGCCGCCCGCGGCGGTCGCGCCGGCGCACGCGCTTCAAGGCGTCGCCGCCGGCGTGGGCGGTCTGCGGGACGAGCGCCGGGATCGGCGGCTCGCGCCGCGGCTGCGCGCCGCGCGCGTGATCGCGGATGCTGATGAGCAGCGCCGCGACGTGCTTGCAGTGCTGTCCAGCCTTCTGGAACGCCGGACAGGAGCACTGCGACTGGATGCCATCGGGCGAGAGCTCGACCTTGACCGGATACGGCTCGGAGTCGGCGGCGCGGACGGTGCCGCTCGCCATCGTCTCGTTGATGGAGATGTCCTCAACGACGCGGCGGCGGAAGTACTCCAGCCCGCGGAGGAAGGTACGGGCGCCAAGCAGCCTTCGCAGGCCACGATCGCTGAGGGTGGAGAGTGCGTCGGAGATCGGAGGCGGCACGTCGTGGGCTCGGGATACGGGTGCGGCGGCAATTCGCCGGGATGGGTCGGGTGAACGGGATCTCTTGGGAAATCCCGCTGGGTGAAGAACCGTCATCAGATGAAGAACGGCAAGAACACGATGGTCACGGCGGGGAGCATCTTGATGAGCACGTGGATCGCAGGACCGGCCGCGTCCTTGAGCGGATCGCCGATCGTGTCGCCAACGACGGCGGCCCCGTAGGTGGGGTTGTCCGCCCGCGCCCCCGTCTCGTCGACAAGGTAACGCCCACCGTGCGCGCCGGTCGCGATGTACTGCCTCGCATTGTCCCAGATCGCCCCGGTATTCCCCAAGAAGAGCGACCCGAGGACGCCTGCGACCGTCCCGGCCATGATCAGGGCCGCGACTGAATCGGCCGCGACCAGAGGATTATCTTCCGTCCTTGCAAAGCGCAAGGCAAGTCCCACGACGACGGGCACGACCGCCGAGACGAGGGCTGGCGCGATCATATGGCGCAGCGCTGCCCGAGAGACCATCTCGACGCAGGGCTCGTGATCGCCGACGAAACCCGGCGGGCGGGCGCGGGCCTGGCGCCTCACCTCGTCGAGGACGCGACGGCCGGCCTGGAGGACATTGCGAATGCAGCGGCCAGCCAGCCAGAAGACAAGGAGGATCCCGACCAGCGCGCCGAGATAGATCTCGGGCCGGTCGAGGCGCACGACCATCGCGGCCGCTTCGCCGCTGCTCGGCGTGCTCGCCGTCATCGCACGCCGCCGGGACTCGTCGAGGTAGCCGGCGACGAGCAGCAGCGAGGCGAGCGCGGCCACGCCGGCCGTGTACGCCTTCGTGAACGCCTTGGTCGTGTTGCCGACGGCGTCGAGCACGAGCGTGCGACCGCGCACGTCCGGCCGCTCGCGCGCGATCGTCACGGCGACGATGCCGCCCGCGTTGTCCACGATGGGACCGAACGCATCCATGGCAAGGACGTACCCGGCGGTGCCCAGCATCCCCATCGTCGCGACAGCGGTGCCGAACAGGCCCCCCCCGACGAGCCCGGAGCGGGCTCCGAGCAGGTAGGAGCCGAAGGTGGCGCCGACGACGATCAGGAGCGGGAGCACCGAGCTCTCGAGGCCGATGGCGAGCCCGCGCAGCACCGCCATCGCGGAGCCGCTGCGGGCCGCCTCGGCGAGCTCACGCACCGGGCGGTGGCGCTGCTCGGTGTAGTACTGCGTCACGTGCAGCACGCCGATGCCCGCGACGATGCCGATGACGCCGCACGCGAAGAAGACGACCCAGTGGGCGTCGAGCAGCCACTTGGCGGCACCGGCGATGCCGACGGCGTGGAGGGTGGCCGTGACGTAGAGCCCCCGCACGAGGGCGTTGAAGGCGTCCTCCCGGTCGTCGGTCTTGACGACCATGACGCCGAAGAGCGTCGCGATGACGCCGAACGCGCGGCTGACGAGCGGGAAGAGCACGACGGCGAGGGCGCTGGGCAGCCCGGCGTTGTTGCGGAAGAGCATCGCGCCGACCACCATGGCGCCCGCGTTCTCGGCGACGGTCGAGGCGAAGACGCCGGCCGCGCGCCCGGCGCAGTCGCCGACCGTATCGCCTGCCAGATCGACGATCGTGGCGGGGTTCTGGAGGTCGTCCTCGTCGAGCCCGACCTCCGCACCGGCGAGGTCTGCGCCGAGGTCGGCCGCCTTGGCGAAGGTGCCGCCGCCGAGCTGCGCCATCAGGGCAGCGAAGGAGGCGCCGAGGGGGTAGCCGGCGATGACCCAGGGGACGGTCGGGGCGAGCGCGAGCGCCTCGGCCGGCTCGGCGCCGAAGCCGCCGCGGAACGCGAGGACCGCCGCGAACAGGCCGCCGAGGCCGAGCAGGCTCATGCTCGCGACGAAGAGCCCCGACACGGCGCCGCCGCGGAGGGCGATCTGCAGGGCGAGATCGAGCGAGCGGCGGGCGCCGCTCGCGGCGCGCACGCTGGTGCGGGGCGCGATCCAGGTGGCGACGCGGCCTGTCGCGACCGCGCTGGCGGCCCCGACCGCGAACGAGAGCGTCAGCCACACGCCGAGCTCCAGCGCCGGCACCGGGTTCTTCTCCCCGGCGCGCCGGAGGAGGCCGTAGGCGAGGAAGATGGCGCCGCCGAGCATCGCGGAGACCGCGCCGATCACGCTGCTCTGGCGACGAAAGTACGCCTCGGCGACCCCCTGGATGATCGCGGCGACGCGCTGCATCTCGGGCTCGACCGCGGGGCGTGCGACGACCCAGCGAGCGAGGTAAGCCGCAAAGGCGAGCCCGATCAGGCCGCCGCTGAGGATGAGCGCAAGCTCCGTCATGACGGGCGGACCGGGCGCGCACCGTGGAAGCGCTGCCTCGGCCGTTGAGGGATGGTGCGGGTGGTGCCCGCGGAAGCGCCGCAGGAACCCGCGCTGCAGCGGCGCACGCCTTCCCTACTCCGGCCAGGAGAGCCGCGCAAGCGAAGAAGACGCGCGCGGCCAGGTCATTTCAGGTCCTTCGCATCGCGCCCGACCGCGTGGTCGAGCCGGGTCTTCGCGACGAGCGCGCCGACGCGCGCGTTGAGCTGCTGGAGCCGCGCGCGGGTGACCTCGGCCTCCGCGTCGACCACGTCGACGCTCGTCGCCCGCCCCGCCCGGAACAGCTCGGACCTGACGCGCATCGACTCCGCGGCCGCCGCGAGCTGGCGCTCTGCGGACTCGATGCTGCCCGCGGCCTTGTTCAGCTCAGCGTACGCCGAGGCCACCTCGAGCCGGAGGCCGTCGCGCAGCGCGGCCTTCTGCTCGGCGATCTGCGTGGTGCGGGCGTTCGCCTCGGCGGATGCGCCCGCGGTGGTGAAGATGTCGTTGATCACCCACGAGGCCCGGACGCCCGCGGACCATGTCATCGCGAACTTGTCCTGCGTCGGGAAGATGCGCTGGTTGGGGTTCGCGTAGGTGAGATCGGCGAACCCGTCCACGCGCGGGAAGTAACCGGCCCTCGCGACCGACTCGGCCTTCTCGAGCGAGTGCTGCGTCTCGTCGAGGGCGCGGATCTCGAGGCGCTTCTGGAGCGCCTCCTGCACCAGCGCCGGGAGCCCCTCGGCGGGCGGCTTCGCAGGGGCGCTGCCCATCACGTCGATCCCCAGCGCGAGCGGCCTGTCCGGCGTGGCGCCGAGCGCGATCCGGATCTGGTCGTCCGCGACAAGGAGCGCGGCCTGGGCCTCGTTGAGCACCTGCTCCGCGCCGGCCACCTGCGCCTCGAGCCGGAGCACGTCGGCGCGCGAGAGCAGCCCCACCTCGAAGGTGCGGCGCGCGTCGTCGACGTGCGCCCTGGCCTGAGACACCGCCTCACCTGCGACGACGACCTGCCCCTTCACGCGGACCCAGTTGAAGAACGCGACCTTCGCGTCGGCCGCGGCCTGCAGCGTCTCCGCCTGGAGCTCGAGCTTCTTCGCGCTCTCCGCGTGGGACGCGGCGGCGTATCCCTGGGAGATGCGGAACACGTAGTCCGAGATGGGTACGGCGAGGTTCGCCGTGAGCGAAATGCTGTTGAGCGGCGCCGGAAAGGACAGCGACGAAGCACCGACAGGCAGACCGCCGCTGTCGACGATGCACTGGCCTTGCACGCCGGTCGGACACGGACCGACCTGGATCAACCCCGTGTTCCGCGCGCCGACGACGCCCCCGAGCCCTGCGCTCTCGACCTCGGAGAGGCGCGTGTAGGTCGCGGTCGCGGTCACCCGCGGAAAGAAATTGACCATCGCCTGGTCGACCTTCGCCGACGCCGCGCGGAGGTCGGCCTGCTTGGCGCGGAGCGACGCGCGCGTCCGCAGCGCCGCGGTCGCGACGTCGTCCGGCGTCAGCCCCCCCGGCTGCGGCGCGAGCGCCGTGGCGAGCGGATCGGCCTTCGACGCCGCCGGCTGGGCTGCAGCGGCAGCCACCTGAGGCTGCGGTTGGCCCGCGGCAGGGGGCGCCGGCGCGGGCGGCGGGGTGACCGGCTGCGGAGCCGCCGGTCGGGGAGCGGCCGGTTGCCCCGCGGCCGGTGAGGCGATGAGCCCGAGGGCGAGCAGCCCGGCGAGCGTCGAAGCCAGCGAGATGCTGCGTCGAGACGAGGGTGCGGTGCTTTTCATGACCGGTCGGTCACTTATGGGCGGCGAGAGCACCCGTCAAGATCGCAGGCGATCCCGCGCATCGCGCCTCGGCGATCGCTCCCCTCGCCGTCGCGCGTGCGTGACCGGGCGGCGTGCTCTCTGCTCTCCCCATGACGCGCGTGGCGGAGCAGGCGCACATGAACCCGTGACGGCGCCCCGCGCTGCCCAAGGACGCGCTGGCGACGTGGTCTGACCTGTTCGCCATGGCGTGCCGCAATGGGCCAGAACAGCCGGGACATGACGGCTAGCTCCCGGGAGGGAGCTCTCGTCCAAAGCACCGTTCGCACCCGCTCACGAGCGCTGCGGGCGGCATAAATCCGACGGTGTTCTGAAGGCAGCGCTTATTGCGGCGCGCGATCAGATGGAAGAACATCTAATGAAGTGGCCGCCATCTTGCTTGGCGGCGGACCGGAGGCCCTCATGCATAGACTGCTTGCGTCGCGCCGCAGCGTTTCCCCGATCCTCGCCATCCTTGCGATCGCATCATCCTTCGCCGCCTGCGCCCCGTGGGATCTCGGTGAGGACGACCCCCCCGCCATCGACGATCCTGGGAGCGTCGCGGTCGCGGCGGAGCCTCCGCCCGCCATCAGCGGCGGGACACTCGCCGTGAGCAAGAGCGGCCTCCGGGCGGTGGCCGCGGATCCCGATCGCGACCGGGTGTGGATCGTCGATCTCGCGGCGCAGAAGCTGACCGCGGAGATCGCCCTCCAGAAGGGCGACGAGCCGGGCAGGGTCGTCGAGGACGGTGCGGGGCGCTTCCACGTCGCGCTCCGTCGCGGCGGCGCGATCGTGACCGTCGACGCGGACAGCGGGACGATCGTCGACCGGCGCGCCGTATGTCCGGCGCCCCGGGGGATCGCTTATGACGAGCAGACAGATCAGCTCCATGTCGCCTGCCTCGGCGGCGAGCTCGTGACGCTCCCGGCGGGTCCCGGAGCGGCGACGCGCAGCCTGAGGCTCGAGCGCGACCTGCGCGACGTCGTCGTGGACGGGGATCGGCTCCTTGTCAGCAAGTTCCGTGCGGCCGAGTTGCTCACCGTCGAGGCGGACGGCAGCGTCGTGGAGAATAAAAAGCTCCCGAAGTTCAACCTGTTCGGGCAGGAGTTCGCGCCGACGGTCGCGTGGCGGACGATCAAGCTGCCGGCGGGCGGTGTCGCGATCGTCCACCAGCGCGCCCTCATCGCGCCCGTCGAGATCGTGGAGGGAGGCTACAGCTCCGGTGGATGCGATGGGAGCGTCGTCCACAGCACCGTGTCGGAGGTCGGCTCCGACGGCCAGCCGAACCTGGCCGCTGCCCTTCCCTCTGCGACCCTCCCGGTCGACGTCGCGGTGTCCGACGACGGCGCCTCGTACGCGGTCGTCGCGGCCGGCAAGAGCGAGATCCTCATCACCAACGCCGTGAACATGAACTTCCCGGCGGACTTCGGCGAAGGAACCTGCGTCGAGCCGCAGCAGCGGGTGCCGGTGGACGGCGAGCCCACCGCCGTCGCGTTCGCCGGCGACTCCGTTGTCGTGCAGACCCGCGAGCCGGCGGGCATCCAGATCCTCGGGGTTACCGCCGCCGGCAACCACGTCGCCAAGAAGATCACGCTCCCCGGGGAGAGCCGGAGGGACACCGGCCATGAGATGTTCCACAGGAACGCGGCCGGCCCGATGGCCTGTGCGTCGTGCCATCCGGAGGGAGCCGACGACAACCATACCTGGAACTTCAACCCCATCGGACCGCGGCGCACCCAGTTCGTCAGCGGCGGGATCCTCAACACCGCGCCGTTCCACTGGGACGGCGACATGTCCGGCATCGAAGCCATCATGGATGAGGTCTTCGAGCGGCGCATGGGCGGCATGCACCAGGGACCGCGCCGGGTGAAGATCTTCGCCCGGTGGATCGACAGCCTCCCCGCTCCGCCGGTGTCGGAGGCGCCCGACACGGAGGCCGTCGCGCGGGGCGATGCCCTCTTCCACGACAAGGCAGTCGACTGCGCGAGCTGCCATACGGGCGCTCAGCTCACGACCAACGAGTCGCTCGACGTGGGTACGGGCAAGGCCTTCCAGGTGCCGTCGCTGGTCCGCATCGGAGCGCGCGCGCCGTTCATGCACGACGGGTGCGCGCCGACGCTGAAGGACCGGTTCACGAACCCCGCCTGCGGGGGCGGCGACCGGCACGGCAAGACATCCCACCTGTCGGAAAGCCAGATCGACGATCTGGTCGCCTACCTCGAGACCCTCTGACCCCTTTAGGCGGGATTTTCCGCCGGTGAGCCCGCCCGATCGCGACCCGTCACCGCGAATGATGTAACGAGCGCCGAGCCGCGATATGCTGGCGCGGCGTGAACGTCGCCGAAAAAGTCGCCACCCTCGAAGCGCTCCTCCACCGGGTGCAGCGGAACGCCGCTGCGCCTCGAACCCGGGCGCAGCTCGCGGCCTCCGCCGAGCTCGTCCCGAACCGCGGCGAGACGCCCGGCGCCATCGCCAACGACACGGCGGGCGCGGCCTCGCCCGACCCCAGGTTCAGCTCGGCGGAAACGTCGCCGGCGAACGAAGCACGGCCCGCAGCGGCGGCCGGCGCGATCGCCGCGAGCGGACTGTCTGCGCCGCGCGCCCCCGAGCCCGTCTTGGACGACGTCGGGGGGATCGTCGGCGCTAGCCCAGCCGACGCGCGCCAGATCGCCGCGCCCGCTGCGACCAGCGCCGCGAAGCAGCCTGCGGCGGCCGCGAAGGCGCCGCAGCAATCCCCGGCGAAGACGCCGCAACAGCCGCCGGTGAAGGCGCCCGCGACGGCCACGCCCACCGCGAGCGCGGCCAAGGCTCCGGCCGGCAAGCCGGCCGCAGCGACGCCGGCGCTGGGGCGCAGCCCGGCGCCGCCCCCCAGCTCACCCGGCAAGCCGGTCGCGAAGCCCGCGGCGTCGCTCGATCTCCCGCGGGCCGATGCCCGTGACGCCGGCCCCCCCGCCGGCGCCCAGGAGACCTACCGTCCGCCCGCGGACGCTGCCGAGCTGAAGGCCGCCAGACCCGCGGCCAAGGCCACGGCGCCCGCTGCCGCCGCCAGGTCGGCTGGCCAGGGCAAGGACGCGGCCGCTGCAGGCCCGGCGGTTCCCGCGGCCCGGGGCTCCAGCCCGCGCGCAGAGACGAAGCCGTTCTTCCCGCACGAGGACGTGGCTGCGCGGCCGAAGGTGACGGAGGGCGACAGCGAGCTCTCGTTCGCGGGGCTCCTCCCCGACGAGCCGGAACCCGGCCAGAAGCCCGCTGCAGCGCTGAGGCTCCCGGCGGAGCGAAGGCCGACCGCGGAGGCCGCGCCCGAGGCGCGCGCGGAGCGCAGGTCCTTGCTCGACCGCGCGGAGGCGCCCGTCGCGGCGCACGCCACGACCGCATCGGCTGCCGCGGACGACGCCGCCACGCTCGAAGCGGTCACGGGCCGCGCGCCGTCCTCTTCTGGTGAGCCGGTCACCCCCAAGGCGCCGGACCCGATCGCCGCCGCCACCCGACGCGCGATGGGGGAGCCTGCCACCGAGAGCGAGTTCAGCCGCGAGATGGTCGACGACGAGCCGACCGTGATCCGCGGCATGCTCGAGGACGAGCCCACCGTCATTCGTTCGCGCCCCGAGGGCCTCGAAGACGAGGAGACGGCGGTCCGTTCCGCGCGGTCCGAAGCTCAGGCGATCGCGCGCTCGGTCGCGGCGGAGACGGGCGATACGTCGCACGGAACGCCGAAGGATGGGAGCGAGGAAGCGGAGCGCAGGTCCAGGCCGAAGGCGATCGACCGCGACCTTCTCCCGAAGGTCATCACCAAGGACCCGCCCCTCCCGGCCGACAAGGACGTGAAGCCGTCCGACCACGTCACGACGCGGCCGACCGCGGACACGGGAGCCACCGTACGACCGCCGCCGCGCCCGCGCTCCCGCGCTGGCCTCGTCATAGCGGCCGTGGCGCTCCTCGTCGGCGGCGCAGCGGTCGCGTATCGGCTCGGCGTGTTCGGCTCCGAGCCCGCTCCCCTCCCGAACGTCGCCCCCGACACGTCTCCGGGAGCGACCCAGAACGTGACAGCGCAGCCGACGACCACCGCGCCGACGCCGACCGCCGCGCCCGCCGAGACGGCGCCGGCTGCTCCGTCGGCGGTCGAGACGGCGACGCCGGCAGCGAGCGCGGCGCCCGAGGCGAGCGCGGCGCCCGAGGCGAGCGCGGCGCCCGAGGCGAGCGCTGCACCGGCCGCAGGCAAAGCCGAGGATTTGCCGCCGAACCGGGGCCACCTGACGGTCAACTCGCCAGAGCGCGCTTCCGTGTATGTGAACGGCTCGCTCGCCGGGAGCACGGGAGAGACGCTCGACGTGCCTTGCGGGACACGTTACGTGCGGCTCGGCAAGCTGACGACGGAGAAGACGTCGGACCCCGTGTGGCTCTCCGCCGGCCAGGCGGTCATCGTCGGCTGCCGCAAACAGACGGTCGTGTCGATCACGCCCGCCGCGGCGAGCCCGACGCCCGATCGGCCGACGAAACGGAAAGGCAGCCCCGCCGGAACCGCCTCCCCGGACGGCGAGGGCGCTGCGCCCGCTCCGGCGGAGGAGACCGCGCCGGCGCCTGATCCCGCTCCGTAGCGACCCCCCCTTCACCGCTCCGATCGAGGCTTGCCCGCTCGAGAGGGCCACGTGCCCCCTGCTGAGGGGCAGGAGCGCGGTGCTAGTCTCCGCGCCCGATGGATTCCGAGACGACTACCCTTCCCCACGAGGCCGGCGCCGCGGCTGACGACGCGGCGCCGTCGGCGTCCGGCAGGGAGGCGAGCTCTGGCCCCTTCCCGATGCGTAGCCCCGCGGGAGGAGGGCCCCTCGACGACGTGGCCGAGACAGAGCTCGGCGCCATCGCAGGAATCGTCGCCAGAGCGCGCACGGCGCAGGTCGCTTGGGCCGAGGTCCCGATCAGGGAGCGCGCCGAGCGCATCGCGCGCGTCAAGCGGCGCCTGCTCGCGCGGGCCGAGGAGATCGCCGCGCTCGTTCACCGCGAGTGCGGCAAGCCGATCGAGGAGGCCGCGCTCGCTGAAGTGCTCCCGAACGCCGATCTCGTCGACTACTGGACACAGTCGATCGAGGAGCTGCTCGACGATTCCCCCGTCGCGCTCGATCCGCTCGCCTACCCCGGCAAGATCGGGCGAATCCAGAAGGATCCGCGCGGCGTCGTCGCGCTCATCACGCCCTGGAACTACCCTGTCGCGATCCCGCTGCGCACGATCGTGCCGGCGCTCCTCGCGGGGAACGCCGTGGTCTTCAAGCCGAGCGAGGTCACGCCGCGCTCCGGCGCGCTCGTGGCGTCGCTGTTCGAAGGGCTGCTCCCGGAAGGCGTCCTCGCCGTCGCGCAGGGCGGCGGCGACGTCGGCGCCGCGCTCGTCGGCGCCGGCGTCGATCTCGTCGTCTTCACCGGCAGCGTCGCGACCGGCAAGAAGATCGCCGTCGCGTGCGCCGAGCAGCTCGTCCCGACGTCCCTGGAGCTCGGCGGGAAGGACAGCGCCATCGTGCTCGGCGACTGCGACCTGGAGCGGGCCGCACGCGGCGTCCTCTGGGGCGCCTTCACCAACGCCGGACAGAACTGCGCATCGATCGAGCGGGTCTACGTCGAGCGGTCGATCGCGGACCGCTTCATCGCGCGCGTCGTCACGCTCACCGGGCAGCTCCGGGCCGGGGTCGACGTCGGCGTGATGACGACCGCGCGGCAGGCCGAGCTCGTGCAGCGTCAGCTCGAGGCGGCCGTCGAGAGCGGGGCGGAGATCCTCGCCGGCGGCGCGCCGGCAGGGGGCTCGCTCGCGTTCCCGCCGACCGTCCTCAAGGTGGAGCGCGAGGACACGCCGCTGCTACGGGAGGAGACCTTCGGCCCCATTCTTCCCATCATCGTGGTGAAGGACGCCGAGGAAGCGATCGCGCGCACCAACACATCCCGCTTCGCGCTCACCACCAGCCTGTGGACCCGAGGCTACGAGCGGGCCCCTGCGCTCGCGCGACGGCTGCGCTCCGGCGTGGTGACGATCAACAACCACGGCTTCACGGGCGCGCTCCCGGCCGCGCCCTGGACGGGGACGGGAGACAGCGGCTACGGCGTCACGAACAGCCCGCACGCGCTCTCGGAGCTGACGCGGCCGCGCTTCTTGCTCGAGGACCGCAGCAGGGCGAAGAGCGAGCTGTGGTGGTACCCTTATACGCCCACGCTCCGGACCATCGCCTTCGCGATGGCGCGGGCGCGAGGTGGAGCCGGATGGTTCGGCCGCATCAGCGCCCTCGTCGAGCTCGTCGCCGCGCTCGCGAGGCGCCTGCTCGGTCGCTGATCGCGAGGCCCATCGAGCGAACGAATGCGCCCTCTGATCCTCCTCTCCAACGATGACGGTTACTCGGCCCCGGGTCTGATCGCGGTGCGGGACGAGCTCGCCCGGCACGCCGACGTGGTGGTGTGCGCCCCAGCGGTCAACCAGAGCGCGACGAGCCACTCCCTGAGCCTGCACCGCGTCCTCCGGCTGCTGGAGACTGCGCCCGGCGTGTTCGCGGTCGATGGAACGCCCGCCGACTGCATCTACGTCGCCCTTCACGCCGGCACGCGCGTGCTGCCGCGGCGCCCGGATCTGGTCGTATCGGGCATGAACCGCGGGCTCAACCTGGGCGCCGACATCTTCTACTCGGGCACCGTGGCCGCCGCGCGCGAAGGAGCGCTCCGCGGGGTCCCCGCGATCGCGCTCTCCGCCGACGCGGGCGCGTCGCTCCCGGCCGCCGCGGAGCTCGGCGTCAGGCTCGCCCTTGCCCTCCACCGCGCTGCCGGACAGGAGGGACGCCGACCGGCGCCGCTGCTCAATGTCAACATCCCCGCGGGCGACAGCTGGCCCGTGCGGGCCACGCGCATGGGCGCGCGCTTGTACACCGAAGAGGTGATCTTTCGCCGGGATCCGCGCGGGCACGAGTACCTCTGGATCGGCGGCGCGGGCGTGCGTCACGACCTCGTCCCTGGCTCGGACACCGAGGCCTACGACGAAGGCGCCGTCAGCGTCACGCCGCTGACCCTCGACCTCTTCGCCGCGCAGCACGAGGGCATCGCAGGCCGCCTCGCCGCGGAGCTCAACGACGGCCGCACCGCCTGACGGAGCTCGCGTCGCGACGCCGTGGGGCGCTTTCCGGCTCGGGTGCGCTCGCCTACGCTCGGCGCATGTTCAACCACGACGCCCTGCCCTCCGAGCACGCGCTCCGTTACCTCAAGGCGCACCTACGCAACGTCCCGGATTTTCCGAAGCCCGGGATCCTCTTCAAGGACATCACGCCGCTCCTCGCGGATCCGCGGGCGCTCCACATCACGCTGGATCTCCTCGCCCAGCGCTTCATCGGCGAGCACGTCGACGTCGTGGTCGGCGTCGAGTCCCGGGGCTTCATCTTCGGCGGCGCGCTGTCGGCCCGACTCAACGCGAGCTTCGTGCCCGTACGCAAGCCCGGCAAGCTCCCGGCCGCGGCCGACCGGGTGGCGTACGCGCTCGAATACGGCACGGCAGAGCTCGAGATGCACAAGGGTTCGATCACGCCGGGGGCCAAGGTCCTCATCGTGGACGACCTGCTCGCGACCGGCGGCACGGCCGCTGCCGCGGCCGAGCTCGCGCGCAAGCAAGGCGGCGAGGTCGCCGGCTTCGCCTTCGTCGTCGAGCTCGATTTCCTAGGCGGTCGGGCCCTCCTCGCGGAGCGCGCCGGCGCCGCGGTCCCGATCTTCTCGATCGTCCGCTTCGCCGCGGGCGAGTGATCGTTCAGTCCTGGCCGACGCCGACCTGCAGCTTGCGCGCGACGGTGCGGCTCGCGGTCGTCGCACGGGTCGGCCCGCCGACGGGGAACGTGATCACAACCGCGCCCGCCCCGTCCTTGGTGATGCCCCCGCCATGCGCCCCGACCAGCCTGCCCAGGCTCGCCGCATCGAGCGCGGCGCCGGCGCCGCGCAAGGCGTCGATCGGCCCTACCCCGGGCAGCGCGGCGAGCGCCCCTCGATCGACCGCCGACATCTCGGCGAAGAGGCCGGACGCATAGACGAGCGCCGTCGCCGCCGCGGCCGGATCCGGGCCGCGGAACCAGGCGCCTGCGTCGTGGTAGGGCAGGTGCGCGCAGCGCGCGTACAGGGCGCCCAGCGCGCCGGTGGCCGCATCGGTCATACGATCCGCGAGCGCGACGAAGCGCGCCCGCTGCGCGGGATCGAAGTACGCCCGCGCGTATCCGCCGGAGAAGCGCGCCGTGATCGCGCGCCACGACGGCGAGCGCCCCGCCTCCTCCGCATCGAACCCGGGGACGATCTCGACGAGCCCGTCGGTGATCGCGGCGAGCTCGGCGTCGGCGCCCGCCGTCAGCTTGCCCTGCGCGATGAGCGCGCCTAGCCCGACGGACTCGGCGGTCAGCGCTGCTGGTTCCCCGGCGCCGCCGGCCTCCGCCGCGGCGGTGCCGCGCGGCATCGCCAGCCAGAGCTCCGCGACCCAGCCCGCGAGCTCGAAGGGCCCCATGGAAGCGCCGGCGTAGATCCGCTTGCGCGCGGCCTCACAGGTGCGCGCGTTCCGCGCCGCATCCTCGCCAGCGGTCGTCTCCGGCGCTGGGGGTGAGGCGGCCGGGGCCTCCCGCGACCGGAGCATGCGCGACGCGAAGAGCGCGACGACGGCCACGAGCGCGATCACGCCGACGGGGATCACGATGTGCCGCGACGGCCGGACCCGGGCGGCCGGCGCCGGCGGCGCGAGCGAGCTCACAGCGCGATGCGCCTGCGCGAGCCGCCGCGCGATGTCGGACGCCTTGCGCACGCGCAGCTCTTGCGGCAAGAGCGGCCACTGCTCGACCAGCTGCTCGAGATCGATCGCCACCGGCGCCCCGCGCCCGCGCAGCGCGATCTGCCGCCCCTGCACGCTCACCGAGCCCGGTGTTCCAAACAGGCCCAGAGCCTCCTGTACAGCCGCCTCGATCTCCCGCGCGGTGGGCTCGTCCACGATCGCAGGGTAGCCGGATTTGCGGCCGGCGTGCGGCCGCTTCTTCGCGCCGCGTCCGGCTGTCGTGGGCGCCGGCACGGGCGGCGAGGGAAATGCCGCGGAGGGCCGGTGGACATGGCACATTCCCGCGCGTGCAGAAGACGCGCGTCTACCTATCGCCGGGCATGTTCGGCTTCGCGACCCTCGCCTCCCTCGAGTACTTCGAGCACTTCATCCGCGCGATCGAGGAGCGCTTCCGCGATCGCGGCCGGATCGTCGAGATCCACGTCTGCGAGGTCCACCCGACGGCCTCCATCCTCCGCCGTGCGGCGAAGCTCGCCCGCCTCGTGGACGAGAGCGCCGGGGACGACGACGGCCCGATCCACATCGTGGGCCACTCGACCGGGGGCCTCGACGCTCGCCTCGTCGCCTCGCCCTCGGTACGGCTCCCCGGGAACGCTCACCGCCGGCTCGGCTGGACGAGCCGGCTGCGGTCCGTCACCACCATCAACACGCCCCATTTCGGCACCCCGCTGGCCGCCTTCTTCGCCACGGTGAGCGGCCAGCGCCTGCTCTACGCCGTCACCGCGCTGACGGTGGCGGGCCTCAAGCTCGGCGCGCCGCCGCTCGCGGCCGCGTCCGCGCTGGTCGCCGCGTTCGGCCGGGCGCAGCTCGGCTTCTTCGAGATCGAGCTCATCGATCGCGCGGTCGAGAGCTTCATCCGCGTGCTCGACGACGCGTCGAGCCGCGAGCTGCGCGCGTGGCTGAAGCTCCTGCGCGACGACCAGGGCGCCATCGTCCAGCTCATGCCGGAGGCGATGGACCTGCTCCACGCCGGCCTGGAGGACCGCGCGGACCTGCGCTACCAGAGCGTCGCGACGTACGCGCCGCGCAACGCCGTCCGCGACTGGGTGTCGGCGCTCCGGTCGCCATGGGGGGCGATGTCGGCCGCCATCTTCACAGCGCTCTCGAACATCACCGCTCGCTTGAACGAGCACTACCCTTGTCGCTCCCATGACGGCTCGATCGAGCAGAAGCTCGCGCGAGTGCTCGGCGAGCTGCCGCCGCCGGACGCCAACGACGGCGTGGTCCCGCTCGCCTCGCAGGTCTGGGGCGAGCTCATCTGGGCCGGCAAGGCCGACCACCTCGACATCGTGGGCCACTTTCCGGGCAAGGGTGGGCACATCGACTGGCTTGCGAGCGGCGCCCGCTTCAATCGCCTGCGCTTCGACGCGGTGCTCGACCGCATCGTGACCGGGATGGTGGCCGGCGAGCAGAGCGGCCTGAAAGAGCAGGCAGCGGCGCCGCTGCGCCCGCTGGTGGAGGCGCGGGCGTCCGAGCGCGGCCTGGACGCGGGGCAGAGCGGCGCCTCGAGCGCGCGCGGCGAGCCCACCGCGTGAGCCGCGGCGGCGCGGCGCGCGCGCTCGAGCAGATCGCGGCGGAGCTCGTCGAGTGCCGGCGCTGCGCGCGGCTCGTGGCGTGGCGCGAGGAGATCGCGCGGGAGAAGCGGCGCGCTTATCGGGACCAGACCTACTGGGGCCGCCCTGTGCCAGGGTTCGGCGATGCGGATGCGCCGCTCGTGATCGTCGGACTGGCCCCGGCGGCGCACGGTGCGAACCGCACCGGCCGGATGTTCACGGGCGATCGGTCGGGTGACTTCCTTTATGCGGCGCTCTTTCGCGCGGGGCTCGCCTCGCAGCCGACGAGCACTTCACGCGGCGATGGGCTCTCGCTCCGGGGCGTGTTCATCACCGCCCCCTGCCATTGCGCTCCCCCGGACAACAAGCCCACGCTCGCCGAGCTCGCGGCGTGCCGCGGGTGGCTCGACCGAGAGCTCGCGGCGCTGCATCGAGCGCGCGTCTACCTTGCGCTCGGCAAGATCGGCTATGACGCAGTCGGCGCGCTCGCCCGCGGACGTGGCGCGTCCGCCGGGGATCGCGCCGACGCTCCCCCACGACTCCCGAAGTTCGCGCACGGCGTGGAGGCGGCCATCCCGGATCCGCGCGGCGGCGCCGCGGAGGTGAGGCTCTTCGGCAGCTACCACGTCAGCCAGCAGAACACCCAGACGGGGCGGCTCACCGGCGACATGTTCGACGAGGTCCTGCGCCGCGCCGCGAGCGCAGCAGGGCTTCGCGTCCCCGAGCGATCCGGACGCTAGCCCTGCTGCGACAGGAGCTTCTGCAGATCGCCCGACTGGAACATCTCCATCAGGATGTCGGAGCCGCCGATGAACTTCCCATCCACGTAGACCTGCGGGATCGTCGGCCACTGCGAGTAGTCCTTGATTCCCTGGCGCAGCGATGGGTCGGACAGCACGTTGACGTCCTTGAAGTCCACGCCGCACTTTTTCAGGATGTCGACGGCCCGCGCAGAGAAGCCGCATTGCGGGAAGGTCTTGGTGCCCTTCATGAAGAGGACGACGCGGTTGCTCTCGACGGTATCCTTGATCGCCTGGTGGATGTCGCTCATGGCTCGTTCCTGATCTCCCGCCGGCCGCGAGCGGGATCGCCCGTTGTTCAATCTACACAGAAGCGGCGCGTGAGTGCCGGACCGCACGCCGTGGCGGCCGGCGGGGCTCGCGACGGGACCGCACTGGGCTCGCCAGGCGGACCACGTGACCGCCCCGCCTCGCGGGCGGTTGTGAACGGGGTCTTTGGTGTCGCCCTCCGCCCGCGTCAACTGGGCGAGAGCGTCGCGCGGGTCCAATGGAGGGCCGCAGGGCCCAGTGTATCCTCGGGCAGGTGCGACGACGGCTGGGTGCGTCCTCGCCAGCGACGCTACGGGGTCGGTGGGCTGCAACGGCCAGGCTCAGCGCATCGACCGAGGGGCCTCGGCGGCCGCGACCGTGGAGGACCACGACGGGCGCGCTCCCGCCCGTGGACAACGAAACGTACAACGCTGGTCGACATCGTGCTCCCGGACCTGTGTGCCCAGGCCTCGGCGGCGCCCGCTTTCGGCTGCCTGGGCGCGCCTCGAGCTGCCTCCACCTCAGCGTCTGGCCTCGCGCTGCCAAGTCGTTGTAGAACACGCCCCCACCTCGGCCGTCTCACCGACCGTGACCTGCGGCCGTGAGCCGCCGCGGGTGCGGCAAGCGTCCCAAGGTCGCGGCCTCACCCGCACAACCCTGAAGGAGCCTCGTATGCGCTTGCACGTCCTCGTCCCCGCGGCCCTGCTCGGCCTCGCGCCCCTCGCCTGCGGTGGCAGCGACCCGGAGCCGAACAACCCGTCGCAGATGCAGAACCAGTACGGGGCGTCAACCCAGTACCCGCCCGGACAGTACCCGCCTGGACAGTACGGTCAGCCTGCCCAGCCGGGCCAGTACGGTCAACCTGCCCAGCCGGGCCAGTACCCGCCGCCTGCCACCACGACGCCCGCCCCGACGCAGACCCCGACAGCGACGGGCACGAGCACCGGCCAGGCGACCCCGATCGCGCCCGCTGCGGTGAGCGCGGCGACCCCGGTGCTCACCGCCCTGGCGGCCTCCGAGGTCCAGGGCATGCAGCCGGAAGGCGGCGCGTTTGCCGGGCAGTTCCAGGACGGCCAGACGCTCGAGCAGCCGTTCAATATCCAGCCGGGCAAGTGTTACTCCGTGATCGGCGTGGGCCTCGGCGTCCAGGAGCTCAACCTGCAGATCGTCGCCCAGCCCGCGCCGATGCTCCCGCCCGTGGTGCTCTCCCAGGACAACACCACCGGACCGAACGCCACGCTCGGCGGCAAGGGCTCTTGCTTCAAGAACCCGCTCCCCGTAGGCGGCCCTGCGAAGGCCATCATGAGCGTCAAGGGCAGCGGCCTCGCCGTCGCCCAGATCTACGTGAAGTAGTCGCGTCCCCGCGATCCGGCGCCGCCTGCGTCACATGGCGCGGCGGCGCCGCCGTTGGCGGCGCTTCGCCGCAGCGCTGTCAGCGCCTCGCCGCACCGGCGCCAGCGCCTCGCGGCGTCGCCCGCTGTTCCGCCACGCAGCGTTGCACTCCCTCGCGGCGCGGAGCGAGAGCTCGCCCCCTGTTGAACCCGCTCGCCTCGCGTGCTGCTCGGCGGCTTCGGTGGCAATGACCGCCGCTCCCCTGGAGGGCCTCCGTGTGCTCGGCCCTCCGCTGTTCGCCGGGGAAGATGCAAGGTACACTCCAAGCGTGCGCTTGCCTTGGAAGCACTCGGCTCTCCGGATTGCCATGGTTGGACTGGCATCCTGCTCGCTTCGTCTGGCCGACGGAACGGCGGAGGGTCCCGATGTCCCGACGGATACCCCTCGACCCACCGTCGTGGCGTTCGAGGAGCGGGGGACGCTGCAGCTCGTCCCGGGGGAGCTGCGCACGGTCTGGATCAGGGCCCAGCCGCCAGCGCCCTACGAGGTGAGCTTCACCCTCCTCGGCGAAGCGGCGGGCGCATGGGTCGACCGAACGACGACCGTCGCGGACGAAAACGGCAGGGCTTCGGTCCAGCTGCACGCGTCGACCCTTGGAAGCACGTTTCGACTCCGCGCCGCAACGAAGGATGGGACGTCCGCAGAGCTCGGTGTTTCGGTGAGCGCGGAGGGCTTCGGCACGCTCCGCGTCATCCCGGCTTACGAGGGAAGGCGCGTCGCGAAGGACTGGACGGCGAGCGTCGTCGCGGAGGCCACCTGCGAGGAGATCGCCGCCGCTGCGCCCGAGGCGCCCGTGGGCGCGCTCGTAGCGCACGGCGGTCCAGACGAGCCGGTGGTCGTCGAGGGCGCGCCTGTGGGACCGAGCCTCAGCGTCGCTCTCCACAGCGGTCGAATCATGTGGGGTTGCGTGGGCGAACGAGAGCTTCAGGCCGGCTCCGCGCGCGACGTGTGGGTCCCGATCAAGGATCTTCCCATCGATCTGGCGGCGACGCGCCTCGACGCGAAGCTGACCCTCGTGACGGCGGAAGGGCTGAACGCGATGCTCGAAGCTGCGACCGAGCAGCTGCTCGACGCATTTTTGCCTGCCGGCGAGGAATCCGAGCTCCTGCTCGACGCCATGCAGCGCGCGGCACCACCGGACCAGGCGCCCGCGTTCGCCGCGCAGCGGCTCGAGCACGACTGGGACGCCGCGACCCAGGCGCACCTCGCCGCGCAGCCGATCCCTCTGCGCAACAGGTGTCGTGGATGGGCTCACGCCGGGCTCGCGGGTACGCCGCTCGCGCTCGACGGCCAGCTGAGCGGCGTGGACAACATGAAGGGACGCGCTCTCTTCGAGGCGACGTGGCTCGGCAGCGTGACCGCTGACAGCGCGGGCGTTCCACCGGCACATTTCATGTCGTGGACCGCGGATCCCGGCGACGTGCTCCGGCTTGCGGGGACGCTGACCTGGGTACCAAGCCGGTACATCGGCGGGGTGACCGGGCTCGGGGTCGCAGCGGAGTCGGCTGCGGAGTCCGTCCCTGCGGCGCTCGCCGCTGCGGCGGAGTGCCCGACGCTCGGCGAGCTGCTCGGCGGCTACCCCGGCTGCACCGGCGACTGCATGGCGACGCTGTGCGCTGGCGGGATCAAGCTCCTCTGGCGCGCTGGTCTGGAGGCATCCGAGACAGCCGGGATGATCGGCGAGATCGTCGTGAACGCTTCGGGCCCTGCGCAGATCAACAGCACCGCGGCGCCGATCGCATGGACCGCAGACTGGCTCGGAACCATTCGGTACGGGGAGGGCGAGCAGGTGAGCGTCGAGGGACAGGTAAACGCCGTCTCCCCGGACACCATCGCCAACTAGTCCCGCCAGCGAGCAGCCGGGCAAGGAATGGCGGAATTTCTGCGCCGCTTCGCGGTTCCTCCGCGCGGGCAGCCCTGCCTTGGTTGCCTCGGGGCCCCGCCCCGATCGCGAGCGCCCGCTTCGCGGAACCAGCGGATCATCTGGCAGCGTCCTTCGGTCCGCAGCGCAACCGCCACCTCCGGCCCGTCGCTCGCTCGGTCGCAGCGAGCGGGATCGCGCTGGCGCCAACGTCGTTCTGCTTCTCGGGTGCCTTCGAGAAGGCGCCCTGCAGCCTCACCGCCATCGCCTCGACGCACGCGCTGCCGGGGTCCAGGCGAAGCCGGAACTCGGCGTTATCGACGGAAGAATAGCTGCCGCCGAGATCGAAGCTCGGCATGCCCTCCAGGCTGGTGTCGAGGAGCCAGCCATCCTGACCCGGATAACAACGCTCGAGCCGTGGTTCCACGAGGTCCTTGCGGCCGAGCGGCACCGCCTCGCCCAGCGCGCCGGTGTCGCGGTCGATCGGGAGCACGTGCCAGGAGCCGGCGCGCACGCCAGGGTCGGGCGCTGCCGAGATCAGCAGACCGATACCGCCGCCGAGCGCACGCCGGACCAAGCGCGGCGGCTCCACGCCGTAGCTCGTGCGACCGGGCCGATAGTACGTCGCCAACTGCCGCGCGATCCCGAGGTCGGCGCGCCACAGCGCCACGACCTCGTACGAGCCGCCGGGCGTCACGAAGAACCACGTCTCGCCGAGCCGCACCGCGCCGTTCGGAAACGGCCGGAGGAAATTGCCGGCACGGCCGGCGCTGTCGCGTAACGGAAGGATCGGCAGCCCTTCCGAGACCGCGAACAGGCTGCATCCGGCGCCCCGACACACGTGGGTCAACGCGGCCCGTCCGCCAGGATCGAGGTACGCGCCCCAGGACGCAGCCCCCTGGTTCACCACCCCGAGCGCCTCGGCGGCCGAAGCCTCATCCGACCAGGGCGAGGCGCTCACACCGCTGGAACGCACCCCGCCCTCCGGGTCGAAGCGATCGTCGAACCGGAGCAGCCAGCGCCCGGCGCGCGCCCAATCCGCGCCCCGCTTGCCCCATGCGTAGGCGCGCATCGTCACGATGTCGTACGGAGCCCCGTTGTCGAGGCCGATCTCGTCCGCCCCGAGCTTCGGCGGCGGGCTGTTGCGGAAAGGAGCCCACGGCGACGTCGCGATCTCCTTCGACGGCGTGCGCGCGATCGACGACGCCGGGCGCGCGCCTTCGGCGCGCACGGAAGGCGCGGCGGACGGCTTGTCCTGCAGCGGCGGCGTCGTCGAGCCGAGCGCCTCGCAGCGCATCGCGATCGGGCTCCCCGCGCGGAGCGGCATCTGGAGCGCCGACGGGGGCTTCGCCTCGGCGAGATCGTCCGGCAGCGCCGTCTTGCCCCACCCGACCCGGATCCAGCCCCTGAAGACGCAGCCGACAGGCCCACACGCGCGCGTCCTCGACGCCGCAGTGTCGTCGTCTCGCTCCGGCAGGTCGATCGAGCGCCACGTCATGCCGCCGTCCGTCGACTCGGCAGCGCGCTCGCCTTCTCCGAGAGATAGAGCGAACCGCCCGGACAGCAGCGCGCCCGTGCCGTCCTGGCGCGGCGCGCCCGCGGTCACCTTCCCGCTCTTCACGTCGATCCGAACGCCGAGGATGGGCCCGCCAGCCTCTACCCAGCCGCCGATGACGCCGGGCTCACGCTCCTCGAACCCCTCGATCCACATGCCGCGCTGCAGATCGCGCGCGGTGCTGCGGGGCTTGTTCGGAAGGACCAGCGGGATCGTGGTCACGTCGCTCCCCTTGAGCAGCGTGAGCTGCCCCGATGCGTCGAGGCGGGGCGGCGAGACGACGGCGACTCGGCCATCCGACAGCGCGACGACGCGCTCGATCCCGACGTCTCGCACGGGTGCGCGGACGTGGATCTCGCGGGTGCGCCCGTCGGCGGCGACGACGCAGTAGGCACGCCCGTCATGCACCTCGCCGTCGTCACTGCAGGCCCCGCGGATCACCAGCGCGCCGTTGCCGCTCGAGACCACGAGACGGGGCCCGTCGAAGCGCATCAGCCGGCGCATGCCGAGCGGCGGCTGGAAAGCGTAGAGCGTCGTCGGCCCCTCGCGCTCGCCGCACACGAACCCGAACGACGCGCCCGTGCGGATCGCGTGGCAGGTCGCCTCTCGCTCCGGATAGGCGTCGGGCGCGATGTCGACGACCGCCCCGTCGCGCAGCGAGACGCGCGCCAGGGCGCCGCCGCGAGCCACCACCGCGGTCGTGCTCGAGTCGGGCCACCCGTCCTCGACCGCGGCACGAAGCGGGCGTCTTCCGAGAGGCCCCTGGGCGCGCGCCGGCGGCTCCTGCACGTCGTCGCTAGCCTCCAGGGTGCGGTATGTCACGCCGCCGCGCGCATCGACCGCGTAGAACCCGTTCGCGGTCATCACGGCGGGGTCGCCGCCGACGACGCCGACGGAGGTCGGCCGCGCGTCGATCTCGACCTCACGCCACGTGGCCCCTGCGTCGAACGTGACGAGCAGGCCGCGCAGATCGGCCTCGACAACGGCGCGCCAGCCGTCGGCGAACGCGAGCTGGCCGTAAGCGCTCGCCGGTGGGAGCGGGCCGAGCGGCATCGCCGCGCCCGTCTGCGCGTCGATCGCGAGCAGCCGATGGTTGTGCGAGAGCCGGGCATAGAGGCGATCGAACCCCGGGATGATCTCGTTCGCCTCCGACGACAGCTGGACGAGCGGATCGAGCGGGGCGAGCCACGCCTCGGCCCGCCAGAGCTGCGCGCTGCCGCGGTTCGAAGCGTAGAACAGGTAACCGCCCCCGAGGCGCGTCGGGAGCTTGAGCGAGGTGACCTGGCCCGACGGCAACAGGTCGGCGGCGCGCTCGAGCGATCCATCGTCGTGCGCGATGACGCGCATGCGATCGATGAGCACCCGCTTGGCCCCCGCCTCGCTGGCCACCACGCCGCGCTCGCCGACGAGATCCGGGAGCAGCATCGACGGCGTGACCATGGTCACGAGCGCCCCTTGCGATGATCGCCCGCCGGGAGCCGGACGCGACGCGTGCCCTGCGCCGCCGCGATCGCTCGGCGCCGGTCCTCCGGATGGCGTCATCGCCGCCCCTCCACCGCACCCCGCGACGCTCGCGCAGAAGAGCAGCGTCATCGCGGAGCGCCGCGCCGCGCGCGGCCTCCACCGAGGAATCGGCGGGTGCAGCCGCCCGTCGGGCTCGCTCATCACGGACGATGCTAGCGCGGCCGCCCGTGCGCCGCACCGTCCTTGCTGGCGCTCAGGCGAGAGGTGCAGCAACGGATCGCGTCGTGCGCGGCTTCAGCGGCCAGCTCGCGCCGTTCGCGCATCGCAAGGCCAGCGCCAGCGCAGCGACCACGCGCTCGACGCTGGCGAGGTCGATCTTGGTTCACCGCTCGGACGACGGCCGCCGCGCGCTCACTTGCCCTTTGCAGAGCACTGCATCGCGCACATCAGATCGCCGACCGCGCACCCGCAGCCGCCGCGCTTGGCGGGGGCCGGAGCGGCCGCCGCCGGAGCGGCTGCAGCAGGCGCCTGCTTGCCTGCGGTGCTGCCACCGGTGCTCGGGCGCGACGGCCTCGCAGCCGGGCGCGCCCCCGCCGCCGTCGGCGTGGCGCTCGGTGCCGCGCTCGCGACCGGCTCGGCCGTCGCGGTCGCTGACGCCGTCGCCGACGCGGTCGGCGCCGCCGTCGGCTCGGGCTCGGGGGGCGCCGTCGTCGCCGGCGCCGCCGCAGTGGGCGGCGTGGTCTCGGCTGCGGTGGACACCGGCGTGGTGCCGCCGCCCTTCATCAGGAAGAAGACGCCAGCGATCGCGATGCCCGCGATCGCGATGCCAGCGCCGATGATCAGGGGAGCGCGGTTCTTGGAAGGAGCCTCCCCGGCGGTCGGCGGCGCGACGGACGGCGCTCGCGCCGTGGTCACGATCGGCGCGCTGAGCTGAAACAGGCCGCCATCGTTGGCGACGATGCTCGCGACCGGCGACGGCGCTCGAACACCAGCTCCCGATGCGAGGGCCTTCAGATCGATGAGGCCGGAGTCGTCCGAGGCGCTGACGGCCGCCCGCGCAGGGGCAGGCGCGGCCTTCGCCGTGAGCGCGCTCAGCGAGAACAGCATCGAGTTCTCGTCGCGCTGGCCAGGGGCGGCGCCGCTCTTGAAGAGCGGAGCGCTCGTCGCTACGTCGTCGGAGCTGGGCCGGTGCGCCTCGGCCACCGGGCTCCCGCCGAAGAGGTCCTGCGTCGGACGCGCTGGATCGCGGCGCACCGCCGCTGCCCGGGGAGCGGCCGCCGCGACCGACTCGACCCCCGGGGAGGTCTGCCCGAGGGCCGCGCCCCCGCTGGGCGCCGACGTCGATTGCACCGACGCAGGCTCCTGCGCGGCCACGGAGGCAGGAGCACCGCCTGCATGGAGGGCCGACACGATCGTGTCGATCTGGCCGAGCGGCTGCCAGTCGGCCATCCCGTCCGCCCAGACGTACGTCTCGGCGTTGATCACCCCCGACTGGTAGCTCGCGACGATCTCGGCCAGCGCCATCGAGCGCTGATCGCCGTCCGCTACGTTGACCAGGTACGTCGTCCCGTCGTTCGGAACGCTCGTGCCTGACACCGGATCGGCGAGCCCGCCGTTCGTCGTCACGCCCGAGCTGTTCACCAGGATCGTGGCGCCGCATTTGCGGCACTTGATCTTGACGGTTCTGCCTTGGACCTTCTCGTCCGAGACGGTGTATTTCGACTGACAGGACTGGCAGGTGATCTTCATTGGGGGCTGGCCCGCAGGGGTGTAGTGCCGGCGAGGCGTCGCGTAGAGTTTACCTTGATCCCGCGCCGGTGGCCCGCTCTCTGACGTGCCAGTTGCGCGTCTGATCTCGCAGCTCCGCTTTACGATAGCCGAGGTCGTCGTCCCTTCGTAAAGCACAAAGGGACGGACCGCCGATGGGACCGCTGTCGGGGTGCGGCGCAGCAGCGCGCAGGTCGGGTCCCGGAGTGCGACCAGCCGCCTCTCCGCGCGGCTCAGCCGCTCATCCCCACTGGGAGGCGGCTCACACTCCTCCCACGCGCGATTGCTGCCGTACTGCGATCGTGCGGTACGGCGGTGCAGCGCAGCGGGCTCGCGGCGCGGCGAGGGCTCGCGGCGCGGTGCGGCGAGGATGCTCCGTCAGGCGTCGCCGCGCGCGGAACCGAGCTCCTCCAGGACGGGCTCGTCCGTGACGACCGGCACATCGTCGACCGGGTCTTGCGGCTCGGCGCTCTCGCTGTGCCCCTGGGCCTCGTGGCTCCCCACGTGCTCGCCGTACGCCTGCAGCTTCGAGTACAGGCCGCGGCGGCTGATCCCGAGCACGCGGGCCGCGCGCTGTTTGTTGCCGCGCACCGCCTCGAGGGTCAGCAGGATGAGCTTGCGCTCCGCGTCCGCGAGGCGCGTGCCGACCGGAAGGCGCAGCACGAGCGGGTGCTCCGCCGCCTCGCCGGCGTCCCGCGACGGCTCGGCGTCGTGCGCGCCCCCCTCCCCCGACGGCCTCCGCGGCAGCGAGGCAGGGCCGATGGAGGACGGCGCGGGCTGCGCGACGACGTGCGACGGCACGGGCTCGGAAGGGACCGCCAGATCGGAGGAATGGACGATCGGCACCGAGAGCGGCTCGGCCGGCTCGGGAGGAACGACCGGCGCCGTCACCCTCGTCGACGGGATGCTGTCGTAGGAACGCCGGGCCGAGCGCCGCTCGATCCGGCCCTGGCCGAGCTGGACGTCGTTGGCCGAGACCAGCTCGTTCGACGCGAAGAGCGCCGTCTGCTCGATGACGTTGCGCAGCTCGCGGACGTTGCCCGGCCAGTCGTGCTCGGCCAGCCGCTCGACGGCGGCGTCCGAGAGGCGGCGCGCCGGGGTGCCGTAGCGCTTGGCGAACTTGAGCAGGAAGCGCTCGGCGATGGGCAGGATGTCCTCCCTGCGCTCGCGCAGCGGGGGCAGCGTGACCGTGAACACGTTGAGCCGGTAGTAGAGGTCCTCGCGGAAGACGCAGTCGTCGACGAGGTCGAGCAGATCCTTGTTCGTGGCGGCGACGACGCGGACGTCGGCCTCGATCTCCTTGCGGCCGCCGACGCGCGTGAACCGGTACGTCTCGAGCACGCGGAGGAGGCTGACCTGAACGGCCGCGTCCATCGTGCCCACCTCGTCGAGGAAGACGGTGCCGCCCGCCGCCGCCTCGAATTTGCCCTCCGCGGCCGCGAACGCGCCGGTGAACGAGCCCTTCTCGTGGCCGAAGAGCTCGCTGCCGATGAGCTCGCGCGGGATCGCTCCCGTGTGGACCGGCACGAACGGGCCCGCGCGGCGGCGGCTCCGGTTGTGGATGGCGCGCGCGACGAGCTCCTTGCCCGTGCCGCTCTCGCCGACGATCAGCACGGGGGCCATCGTCGCGGCGACGCGCTCGATGCGGGTGAAGACCTCCCGCATCCGTGGCGAGCCGCCGATCATCCCCTCGAACACGAGCTGCCCATGGAGGGGATCGTCGTCGTCGAACTCGGTCGGCGGCGACGAGAGGAGCTCGCGGACGAGCAGCACGAGGCGCGCCGGATCGAGCGGCTTCTGGAGGTAGTCGGCCGCTCCCAGCTTGAGCGCGTCGACGGCGCTCGTGATCGACGCCGCGCCGGTGACCATGACCACGTGGGGCGGCGGCGCCTTCGGCTCAGGCCCCTCGAGCTCGCCGGGCGAGAGCCGGCGCATGAGATCGACCCCCGTCATGCCGGGCAGGTTGAGGTCCGTGACGAGCACGTCAGCCGGCGTCCGCTGGTGGATCTCGAGCGCTTGCTCGCCGCTCGACGCGACGACCACGTCGAGCCCTTCGTGGCGTAGCACCGCCTCGAGGATGGCCGCCTGATCGGGCTCGTCCTCGACGAGGAGCACCCGGCCGTGATGGCTGTGGCCCCGATGCGGCGAGCGCGCTTGTCCGCGCGGAATTGCAGCTGAAACTGCGTTCGGTCCCAAAGCTTCCCTCCCAGCTCGGCGGACGGACGGCTCGGCCCCGTGCGATATGAAACGTGCCGTTAAACTTGTACCTCGCGGGGGCCTCGCATCAACTCGGGAGTTGCCTCCTTCTCGGGTGCAAAGCCCCCTTCACATACCGTCCGCGACATGCCGTGTCTGCCCGACGGATGCGGCGCCCCGACCCGCTGACTCCTGTGGTGACACGCCGCCGCGCGCATCACCAGCGCTCGATGATGCCGCATGCGATGCGATCGGCCAGCGCCATGCACGTAAGCATCGGATTCACGGCGGGACTTCCAGGAAAGATGCTCGTGTCGACGACGTAAACGTTCTCCAGATCGTGGCAGCGCCCCTCCTCATTGACCACCCCGTCCCGCGGGCGCCGCGACATCCGCGCCGTGCCGAAGGCGTGGTTCGCCGCGGTGATCGTGTCGCGTCCGTCGAGCCGCTTGCTCTTCAAGATCTCGGCTTCTTTCGGCGATGTCAGCTCGTCGGGGACGCCGTGCAGCCCGGGCAGGATCGACACGGCCCCCGCCGCCCAGCAGATGTCGGACAAGATGCCGAGACCGCGCTGAATCTTCTCGACGTCACGCGGCGCGTAATCGAAACGCACATCCGGATCCCAGCTGCCGCGCTTCGGACGTACCGTCCCGCGTGACTGCTCGGCCGCAATGATGACGTCGAACGGCGCCATCCGGTTGTAGGTCCGGAGGTGACGCTGGTAATCGTGCCCGAAGCCGGGGAATCGAGCGGCGAGCACGGCGGGAGGCGACCAGAGGACCTCCAGCTTGATGCCTTGCTCGATGAAGTGGAGCGAATGGTATCCCTGGGTCGCGCCCTCCCACGGGTCGATGGGCTCGGGGAACACCGCCATGATGGCGAGCCCCGGGTGGAGCTGAAGCTCGTTGCCCACGTAGCCGCTCGAGCCGGCGGCGCCGCTGCGGAGCAGGATCAGCGGCGTCGCCATGCAGCCGGCCGCGAGCACGACGAGCTCGGCCCGGATCTCGACGGGCGCCCCCTCGCGCCACGTGAAAGGCTCGATGGTGCGCCCGCGCATCCCGGCGGCCCGCCTGCCGGAGAGGAGAAGGTGCTCGGCGCGCACGCTGGTGAAGACGCGCGCGCCCGCCCGGATCGCGGCCGGGATGTACGAGATGTCGGTCGACACCTTCGCGCGGTTGCGACACCCCGTGAAGCACTCCCCCGAGCCGCGACAGCCGCGCACGTTGCGATGGGTCGGCTCGCTCGACAGCCCCAGCACATCGCAGCCGCGCTTGAAGCGCAGGTTGCGCTCGCCCTGCACCTCCATCGGCGTGGGGCAGACGCCGAGCAGACGCTCGACGCGCTCGTAGTGGGGCAACAGCGCGTCCAGGGTGAGCGAAGCCGTGCCGGTCCGCTCTGCCCACTTGTCGAACACCCAGGCGGGCGACCGCGCGCAGATGGCCGAGTTGACGACCGAGCCGCCCCCGAGCGCGATCGCCTGCATGGTCGGGATGAGCATGCGCCCGCGGGCGGCCCGCATCCCGCCCTCGCGCAGCGTGCGCGAGAGCGACTCGCCCGCCTCCTGGCGGAAATCCTCCACCCCGAACGGCGGCCCCTCCTCGACGAGGATCACGTCGCGCCCGGCCTCGGCGAGCTCCTTGGCGACGACCGACCCGCCCGGCCCCGAGCCGACGACGAGCACCTCGCACGACGCCCGCACCTCGCCGCCGTAGTCGGCGAACACCTTCACCTGGGACCGCGGCTCGCTGGGCGCGAGCGGCTCGACCGCGGCCCTCGATCGGAGCGTGGCCTCGGAGAGCGAGCGCGGCTCGCGGTGATCTCGGCTCACGGCGCGAGGCGGCTCCGGGAGGACGGGGAGCTTCATGCCGTCACCCCCGGCGCGAGCGACGGAGGCTCTGCGGCGGGGGGCTCTCCCGCCGCTCTCGCGACGGCGCGGCGCTCGAAAGGCGTCGCGCAGCAGGCGACGCCGATCGCGCCGGCGACCTTCTCGTTCGCGAGGTAGCCCATCGAGAGCATCGTCCGCAGCGAGAGGAACGTGACCCGCCGCAGGTAGATGCAGCTCTGCGCCATCGACGCGAGCACCGCGATGCGATCGGCCTGCGGGAGGCGCGTGAAGCTGGCGCGGCGCGGCCCGAACACCCAGGGCGAGAGCTCGACGAAGTGGAACAGCAGCCTCATGTACGGCCGTAGAGGCCGAGGCGTGCGCGCGACGTAGCGGTCCATGTACTCGACAAGCCCGGCCTCCGTGCCGGAGACCGGGATAGGACCCCCGGCGGGGAACAGGGCGTCCGCGCAGGCAGCCACGATCGCCCGCTCCTTCACGGACAGCGCGCAGGAGGGCGGCCCGGAGGCCGGCGCCCTGCGCCCGAGGAAGACGGCAGCGAGGGCGAGCGCCGCGAGGGCGACGACGAGACCGATCACGGGCAGGTGCGCAACGAGCTCGCTCATCTCTCGACTCCTTCCTTGTCAGCACGGGAAGCCATCGCCGTGGCTGCCTCGACAGCGTAGTCCTACAGCCAGAGTGCGCAATTTCGTTCGCACTGCGTCGGGGTGTTCACACACCATCCTGTCCCGTTTTACGCAGCTCGACGTTGTGGCCGTGACAATCGCGGTATGGTCCGCGCCCGATGAGCGACGAGCCCGCGACCGCAGCGGACAGGACGGAGGATGTGGGAGACGGCGCGTGCATCGAAGGCGAGGAGCCGACGAGATCGGAGCGCCGGACGTCGGCGGCGCGCGATCTTCGAGCGTGGCTCGACGGAGCGCCCCTCTCCGCCTCGCTCGAGCTCACGCTCGGGCTGCTCGCGCCGATGCTGGTCACGCTCGCGGCCGCGCTCCGCGTCGCGAGCTTCACGATCGACGACGCGTACATCTCGTTCCGGTATGCGGAGAACCTCGCGAACGGAAACGGGCTCGTTTACAACGTGGGCGAGCGCGTCGAGGGCTACACGAACTTCCTCTGGACGGTGCTCCTCGCCGCGGCGGTGAAGCTCGGCGTAGCGCCGGCGACGGCGTCGAAGGTGCTCGGCGCCGCCTGCGCCGCGGGCGCGCTCGTCCCGACCTACCTCCTCTCCCGGCGCCTGCGTCCGTTCTCGAACGTGCCCTGCCTCGCGACGTGGCTGCTGGCGACGAGCGTCCTCTTCTCCGGCTACGCGGTGTTCGGGCTGGAGACGCCGCTGTTCCTCCTGCTCACGCTCTCGGGGACCGAGCTCTTCTTCCGCGAAGAGGACGCCGCCAGCGACGACGGCGGCGCTCGCCCCGCGCTCGCCTTCCCCTGGTCCGGCGCGGTGTTCGCGCTCGCCGCGCTCACCCGCCCGGAGGCGCCGCTGTTCCTCGGGCTGCTCGTCGTCTGGCACTCGGAGCAGGCGCTCTCGCGCCGGAGCGCGCTGCGCCTTGTCGCGTTCGCGCTCCCCGTCGCCGCGCACCTCGTGTGGCGGCACGGCTACTACGGCGCGTGGCTCCCGAACACGCTCGCCGCGAAGACGGGCGACTTCGCGCAGCAGATCCAGGGCGGTGGCGACTACGTCCGCAAGTACGCGCAGCACGCCGGCGCCTTCCTGTGGCTCGGGCTCCTCTCGGTCGCCTCGTCCCTCGTCCACCGGCGCCGGAGCGGCCTCGCCGTTGCGTCGATCGCGCTGCTCTTCGGCGTGTACGTCGTCGCGGTGGGCGGCGACTGGATGCCGTACTTCCGGTTCCTCGCGCCCGCGGAGCCGTTCGCGTTCCTGCTCGCCGACGACGCGGTCCGCGCCATCGCCGCGCGCCGCGAGCGCGTGGCGTCGCTCGCGATCGCCGCCTTCGGCGCGATCACGATCGCGACCCGCGCCGGCGAGCTCGCGCGGGCCCAGCGGAACCTCCTCGTCAACGACAAGGGCTTCTGGGACGACGCGGCAGGGCGCGCGGCCGACTGGCTGGTCGAGAACGCGGAGCCTGGTCCCGTCGCGCTCGCCGACATCGGCTACGTCGGTTACCGCACGGGCTTCCCGGTCGTGGACATGCTCGGGCTGCTCAGCCCTGAGGTCTCCCGCCTGCCGGGCGCGTACACGCACAAGGTCGGGGCCGGCTACACCGACGCGCTCTTCGCCAAGAACCCGCGTTACTTCGTACTCATCGCCGCGGGGATCGACTGCAAGAGCCCGACGGTGCCCTCCTCGCGCGCGTCGTACGACGATCCCAGGTTCACGAAGGACTACAGGCTCCGCGAGGTCATCGCCCTCCCGAAGGGCGGCGCCTGGTGCATCTACGGGAAGACGTCGTATCCCTGACGAGCGCTCGGGCGACGCGCGCGCATCGCCCGAGCGTGCGCATGGCCTCGCGCTCGCGTCGCCGGCCCCCGCGGCTCACGTCCGAGCGCCCGTCCGCGCCGGCGCTCCTCCCCCCCCGGCGTCCGCTTCCGCCGCACGGGCCGCCCAGAACGCGCGCACGTCCTCGATGCGCTCGGTGCGGCGCGCGTCGGGCAGGCTGTCGAGCAGCACGCGGCCATAGCCGCGCGTGCGGATCCTGCGGTCCAGGATCGCGACGATGCCGCGATCGGTCCGCGATCGGATCAGCCGGCCGAAGCCCTGTTTCAAGGTGATCGCTGCCTGCGGGACGCTGTAGGCGATGAACGGGTTGCCGCCGCCCTGCTCGATCGCCGCGCAGCGGGCCGCGACGACCGGATCGGTCGGCACCGCGAACGGGAGCTTCTCGATGATCACGAGGCGCAGCGCCTCGCCGGGGACGTCCACCCCCTCCCAGAAGCTCATCGTCGCGACGAGCACGGCGTGCCGCTCCGCTCGGAAGCGGCGGAGCAGCGCGCCCTTCGGCGCGTCTCCTTGCACGAGCAGCGGGGCCTGCCGCCCCGGAGCGCTCCCGTCCGCCCGGGCCTGCGCCGAGGCGCGCGCGAGCCGGACGCGGAGGGCCGCGGCGAGCGCGTTCATGGCGCGGATCGACGTGCAGAGGAGGAACGCGCCGCCGCCCGTGATGCCGATGAGCTCGGCCGCACGATCGGCGGCGCGCTCGACGAACGCCGCGTCGGTCGCCTCCGGGAGGTCGCGCGGCGTGTAGAGCAGCGCGGCGCTCGGGTAGTCGAACGGCGACGGGACCTCGAGCTCGTCGACAGGGACCGGCACGTCCTCGTAGAGGCCCATCCGCGAGCGGAGAAAGCGGAAGCCCGCCCCGGTCGAGCCGCCCGTCGTCAGCGTGGCGCTCGTCAGCACCACGGCGCCGATCCGCTCGAAGACGTGCTCGCGCAGCATGTCGCCGAGATCGACCGGCGACGCGCCGAACGAGACGGCGCGGCCGCGCACCTCGACCCACGTGACCTGGTTCGTCGCGGGATCGACGATGCGCGCCGCGTCGTCCCGCAGCTGCGCGGCGCGGTTGCCGACGAGCTGCACCGCCTCGCTGATCGCGTTCGCGCTCGCGTACGACGCGAGCGCCTCGAGGTGGTCGTCCAGGCGGTGGTACGCGTCGAGCAGCTCGCCGGACCACGCGTCCCTCGCGAGCGGGCTCCTGGCCTCGCCGCGATCCCCGCTGCCGGCGGCGCCGCCCAGCGAGGCGAGCCGATCGAACAGCGCGTCCGCGGACTCGCGCACCACGGCCGTGATCGCTGTCCCCTCGCCGCGCCCGAGGATGCGATCGGCGAGGCCCGACGCGATGAAGGCCCGGTCCGCGTCGCGCAGCATCGAGTCGACCCGCGCGCGCGAGACGCGGACGCCGAAGAAGCTCGTCGCGATGTCCTCGAGCTGGTGCGCCTCGTCGAAGATGACCGCATCGTACGGCGGGAGCGCGCCGGCCCCGGCGAAGCCGCGGCGCGCGCCGGCGATCTTCAGCGCGAGATCCGCGAAGAAGAGGTGGTGATTGACGACGAGGAGGCGCGCTGCCTCGCTGTCGCGCTTCATCCGCGTGACGAAGCACCGCTCGAAGTGCTCGCACGAGGCGCCGAGGCGCGTCTCGCTGGACGACGCGACCTCTCGCCAGACCGGATCCCCCTCGGCGAGGTAGGAGAGCTCCGCGACGTCACCCATCTCGGTCTCCTGCGCCCACGCCTCGATGAGCGGCAGCGAGCGCCCCGCGGTCCCGGCGCCCGCGCCAGGGCTCGTCCGGAGCTCGTCGAAGCGCCGCAGGCACAGGTAGTTGCCGAGCCCCTTGACCAGCGCCGCGCGCGGATCCAGCCGGAGGTGCTCGGCCACGAGCGGCAGATCCTTCGTGTAGATCTGGTCCTCGAGCGCCTTCGTCGCGGTCGAGACGACGACCTTGCGGCCGCTCAGTATCGCGGGGACCAGGTAGGCGAGCGTCTTGCCCGTCCCGGTGCCCGCCTCGCAGAGGAGAACGCGGTCCTCCGCGAGCGCTCGTTCGACGGCGCTCGCCATCGCGAGCTGCCCCTCGCGGTCCTCGTACCCCTCTAGGCCGCGCGCAAACGGGCCCGAGGGCCCGAGCAGGCTCGCGGCTCGGTCGAACGGCATCGCGTACCGCTCACCGCGGCAGGGCAGTCTTCTCCAGCGAGAGGGCGAACCCCACCTCGCTGACGGCGAGCTCGAGCGACGCCACGCGCTTCTCGAAGTGGACCTCGCACCACGTGTCGAGCGTCCGCTCGGGATCGCCGGGGTCGCGGACCTGGCGGAGCGCGGCCTCGGCCTCGGTGTAGCCATGCGCCACGGCGGGCTCGGCCATCCCGCGCGCCCGCTCGAAGAGCTGCTCGTCCGCCGCTCCCGGGAAGTCGTTGCGCTGGGCGCGCACGACGAACCCGACCCGAAGCGGCTCGGCGCCGACGACGATCCCCGAGTCCATGAGAAGGTTCTCGCGCACCCGCTCCGCGACCTGCACGGCGTCGCCCCGGGTACGGTAGACCTCGAATCCGGCCTGGAGCAGGGCCCTTTTTATCTCCGCGGGTGTCGGCATCTTCCGCTGGTTTCCGGCTACCCCCAGCTGTCAGCAGGAACATCCATCGCAAAATTGCGGGTGTCTCGTCAAGCCGACAGCACCGACATCGCCGACGGAGTGTGGCGCTCTGGCGCGCCGGCGCGCTCGTGCGTGCTCACGAGCTCGATCGTGGCAACCGCGAAGGTCCACCTTCCAGGCCCTCCAGGCCTGCCACACCCTGCCGATCAGCCACACCATCCAGGAAGCACACGCCCACGATCGATCCGTCTGGCTCGTCTTGCACCCACATTATCCTACCTGGGCGCGGGGTTCTGCCATCGAGCCAGACCGTTAGTTCCGTACCAGGATCGAGTGAATTTTCTATCACCACCCGAAGCCCGCCGACGCTCACGTTCAGCGTCCAGCCGGCGACGGCGCGCTCGCCGGTCTCCAGGCGCACCCGTTCGCTCAGCTCGCGGCGGGGGCTCCTTCGCCGGTTGGCCAGGAGCTCAGGTGGAATCTGGAGCGACGGGGGTGTGAGGGTTCTGCGTCGAATCACGAAAGAAAATTACAAGCATACGCCGTGCCCGGGGGACAGAAATGTAGGCTCCGGTCGATATTCAGTATGGACGGGAGCTGGTTCCGTGGTTCCACACGCCCCGGCGGGGATCGCTGAACCACGGAAGCAGCTGCAGAGGCGGCTCAGTCAGTGCGCGTCTGCATGGTCAGTGCGCGTCTGCATGGTCGGGCTGGTGGCCGGAGCCGTCGTTCGGCTCCTCGAAGACGGAGACAGGCTCGAGCAGCGCCAGCTGCTCGCGCTTGATGCCTACGCCCTTGTCGGAGAAGAAGAGGTCGTTCTCCTGGAGCCGCGAGCGCACACGGGCGATGAACAGGATAGGCATGCCCGCCTGCGTGTAACCAAGCTGCACGAGCGTGCCCTTCGGCCAGTTGCCGCCGTCGAACGCGAGCTCCTTGCGAAGCGTGTAGAACCCCTCCGCGGGAAGGCGCTGCAGCGAGTCCGCCCACGTCGTGCCCCGGAACGCGACGGCTGGGCCGTGGAAGTGCCAGCGGTTGTGAACGTTGTGGTCGGGCGTCGTGACCGTCGGCAGACCGTTGTCCGAGTGGTTGTGGAAGGAGACGATGGTGCCAGCAGGCACCTTGTCCTCGTTTCCGGGGAGCGGTTTTGTCGTCAGGTAGAGGCCGCAATCAGGGAGCTGAGACTTCGAGCTTGCCATGGCCTGTGCCCCTAGCCCCGCTCTCGACCGCCGTCAAAGACACGCCGTCGACGCCGTGCTATGCCGCGCCAGGCCAAGGCGGGAGGCCGCTCGAGGAGCGAGCGGCGCACGCCCCGGGAGCGAGCCCTTCGTGAACAGACTGAGCCAAATCTTCGGCGCCGCCATCATCATCGCGATCGCCGTCGTCTTCATCGTCCAGTTCCGCCCGAGCACGGGCCCCGTGCAATCGGCCGGGAGCACCTGCGCCGTCGAGGTCCGAGGCAGCTGCATCTCCTCGATCGACTTCAACGCGTCGAAGAACCTGCTCGCGATGCGGAGCGTCGACGAAAACCGCCTCCGGGCGATGGGTTACCGGCGGCTCACCGCCGAGGGGCTCTACGAGCGGTGGCTCCTCAACGAGGACGCGAAGCGCCTCGGGATCACCGTCTCGGACGACGAGCTCACGAACGAGCTCGTCTCTGGCAGGGTGCATGTCTCGCTCCCCGCCGACAAGATCCGCCAGGTCGGTTACGCCCTCAGCCTCCGGGAAGACCTCACTCGTTACCTGGACGTTCGCAACCGCCAAACGAAGAAATTCGACAACAAGCAGTATGAGAAGCAAATCCGGAACATCACGAAGATGAGCCCCACGGACTTCCGCGATTACCAGCGGAAGGAGCTCATCGCGGCCCGGATGCGCGATCTCATCCGGACGCGGGTCCGGGTCGGCGAGAATGAGGCGTTCGAGCAGTTCTCGCGCGAGAAGTCCACCCGGACGCTCAGCTACGTGCGCTTCGACCGACGCTTCTACAGCGATCTCATCGTGGACACGTCGGAGAAGGCCATCCAGGCCTGGGCCGACAGCAACAAGGAAGAGCTCGACAAGGCCTGGGAGGGGCGCAAGGCGCAGTATCAGCCCGAGTGCCGCGTCGCCCGGACCCTCGTGGTCGAGGTGAAGCCCGACGAGGCCGAGCAGGGGCCGGAGGCCGGCAAGGCGGCCGCGAAGGCGCGGATCGAGGGCGCGGTCCAGCGCCTCAAGAAGGGCGAGAGCTTCGCCGACGTGGCCCGCAGCGCGAGCGACGATCCGAGCGCGGCGCGCGGCGGCGAGCTCGGCTGCGTGGCCAAGGGCCGCCTCAGCAAGCCTGTCGAGGACAAGCTCTTCGAGATGAAGGCGGGCGAGGTGTCGGACCTCATCGAGACCGAGGACGGCTTCCACGTGATCAAGCTCGAGCAGATCGCGAAGGACGCCGAGGCCGAGAAGATCGGCCGGCTGGAGACGGCGCGCGACCTCTACATCGCCCACGAGTCGGAGCGGCTCGCGGCCGAGGGGGCGAAGCAGGTGCTCGCCGCCGCCGCTGGCGGCAAGTCGCTGGAAGACGCGCTCGCCGCTTACATGGCCCAGCTCACGCCGGCGAAGGCGAAGGAGGGCGCCGCCGCCCCGGGCGCGAAGGCGACCGGCGAGGCCGCCGCGGCGAAGCAGGACGGGAACAAGGCCGCAGGCGCGAAGGAGGGCGGCCAGGCCGAGCCCGGCGAGGCGCGGGCCCCCTACACGATCGCGAACCACCCGAACCGGCCCACCGTCGAGACGAGCCTGCCGTTCAACGTCTCGGGCTCGCCCATCGCGGACGCGAAGGACAGCACCGAGGCCGCGCGCATCGCCTTCCAGCTCGACAAGCCGGGCGACCTGCCCAAGGACCTCGTGCCGCTGGCGAACGGCTACGCGGTGATCCAGCTCAAGGAGAAGACCTCCGCGAGCCAGGAGCAATGGGACAAGGACCGCGAGTTCTACACGTCGGCCATGCGCGCCGCGAAGCAGAACGACGCGCTCATCGGGTACATGCGCCGGCTGAAGTCGACGATCGGCAGCGAGGTGAAGTACGACCAGAACCTCCTCAAGGAGTCCAAGCCAGCCGAGGACGGCTCCGGCGAGCCGCCGCTGCCGCTCGAAGACGAGGGGGAATGACGTCGCTCCCGCTGCGTGACGCGCGCGACGTCGTCCTCTCGAACGGCCTCAAGGTCGTCCTCGTCCCGCAACCGCACGTCCACCGCGCCGTCGCCTCGCTGTACCTGCGCGTCGGCTCGCGGTTCGAGGACCAGCAGAACAACGGGATCTCTCATTTCCTGGAGCACATGGTGTTCCGGGGGACCCCGACGCTGCCGTCCGCGCACGCGCAGGCGCTCGCCTTCGAGCGCCTGGGAGGGACGCTCTATGCGGCGACCCACGTCGACCACGGCGTGATGAGCATCTCGGTGCCGCCGGCGAACCTGGAGCCGGTGCTCGCCCTGCTCGGCGAGGTGACCACGTCGCCACGGTTCACCGCGATCGAGGTCGAGCGCGGCATCGTGCGCGAGGAGATCCTCGAGGACCTCGACGACGAGGGGCGCGACATCGACGCGGACAACAACGCGCGCGCGCTCATGTACGAGCGACACCCGCTCGGCTTCACCATCACCGGCGACATCGACGCGCTCGATCGCTTCGACGAGCCGATGCTGCGCGCCCACCACGCCCGGCACTACACGACGGCGAACGCGGTGCTCTGCCTCGCGGGGCGGCTCGATCCCGAGGCGTGCGCGCGGGTCGTCGAGCGGCACTTCGGCGCCATGCCGCGCGGCGAGCAGGTGCCCGCCATGCCGCCGCCCAACGGGCAGAAGAAGCCGAGGTTCCGCTTCATCGAGAACCAGTCGAGCCAGACCGATCTGCGGGTCGCGTTCCGGGGCGTGAGCGAGCGCGATCCGCGCGAGCCCGCTGTGGAGATGCTTCTCCGCGTCCTCGACGACGGCATGTCGACGCGGCTGTACGAGCGGATCTGCGACCGGCTGGGCCTCTGCTACGACGTGTCGGGGATGTTCGAGGCCTACGAGGACGACGGGGTCGTCGACATCGCCGCGGGCGTGCAGCACGACCGCGCGACCGTTGTGGTCCGGGAGATCTTCGCGTTGCTCCGCGAGCTCGCCGAGGTCGGCCCGCGCGAGGACGAGCTCGCCAAGGCGCGGGACCGCCACCTCTGGTCGGTGGAGGCGATGCTCGACGACGCCGAGGCGACCGCCGGCTTCCACGGGCTCGCGGCGCTCGCCGACATCACGCGCACCCCGGAGGCACGGCACGAGGAGCTCGCCCGCGTCAGCGTCGCGGACGTACGCGACGCCGCGCGCGCGTTGTTCCGGCCGGAGCGCCTCACCGTGGTGGCCGTGGGCCTGCTCCGCTCCTCGGAAGAGGCGAAGCTGGAGAAGGCTGTCCGCTCGTTCGGCTGATCCGCCGGGAACCCCGGCCGCGGCGCGCCCGCGACGCGCTGCACCCCCGCGGCCCGCATCGCGCCCGACAGAGACGATCGCAGCGACAAGCAGAAGGCGCCGCGAAAGCGGCCGGCCACGGAGGTGCGCCCCCGCACGCGAGGCTGACTACGGCTGCTCGCCGCACCGGAGCCCCTGAGGCGCTGGGCGGCGTGGGTCGGGTGACCGATCCCACCCATGCCAGCCGGTCTTTCAGGGAGCGGAGCGCGCAGCGGCCACGACGATTGTATTTGCGTCTATGCGCATTCATACATATATAAAGCCGTGGTCACGGTTGCGGAGACGCCGGCTCAACCGGAGGAGGCGGTCGCGCGGTGCGAGCTGTACCGGCTCCTGTCGGATCCGGTGCGGGTGCGGCTCCTCGGCCTGGCCGCGGCGGAGGAGCTCGCGGTCGGCGAGCTGGCCGAGCTGCTCCGCGAGGGCCAGCCGAAGATCTCGCGCCACGCGGCCGCGCTCCGCGAGGCGGGGCTCCTGCTCGCCCGGCGCCAGGGGACGTGGACGCTGCTCCGCCTGGACCCGCGCGCAACGACCGACCCCGTGGTCGACGACGCGGTGCGCGCGGGCCAGCGCGCGTGCGCGGCGGACGGGACGCTCGCGCGCATCGAGGAGGTGCTCGCCGCGCGTGACGCCGAGACGCGCGAGTTCTTCGCGCGGGGCGGGCGGCCGCTGCGCCCAGGGCCACCGTCCGAGCTCGCCGCCTACCTCGCCGCGCTCGCGCCGCTCCTGCCCCATAGGCGGCTGGCGGTCGACGCAGGCACCGGCGACGGGGCGCTGCTCGAGGTGCTGTCGCCCATCTTCGATCGCGTCGTCGCGCTCGATCGCGCGAGCGCGCAGCTGCAGCTCGCCGGGGAGCGGCTGCGGCGGCGCAGCCTCGAGAACGTCGAGCTTGTGTGCGGCGAGATCGACGGGCCGGAGGTGATCCAGGCCGTGGCGCGCGCGCTCGGCGTCGATCCTCCGGAGGCCGGTGAGGCCCTGTCCGGGGGCGCCGACGTTGTCTTCGCGGCGCGCGTGCTCCACCACGCGCCGCAGCCGGCGAAGGCGATGCGCGCGCTCGTCGAGCTCGCGCGCCCGGCGGCGCCCGGGCTCGGCGAAGGCGCGCACGCCCGCGGAGGCGCGGTGTGCGTGCTCGATTACGAGGCGCACCACGATCAGGCCCTGCGGGAGCAGGAGGCGGACATCTGGCTCGGCTTCTCGCCGGGCGACCTCCGGGGCCTCGCCGAGGAGGCCGGGCTCTCGGGCATCGCGCTCCGGCGCATGCCGTCCGCCTGGCAGGGCGAAGGCCCGGATCGACACCTGGTTTGGCAGCTGCTCGTCGGCTGGCGCGGCGCGCGCACAAGCGCATTCACCGAAAAAGGCAAAGGGACACCATGACTGCTGAGAAGAAGCTCTCGTACAAGGTCGCCGACATCACGCTCGCCGACTGGGGTCGCAAGGAGATCCGCATCGCCGAGAAGGAGATGCCCGGCCTGATGGCGCTCAGGGCGGAGTACGGCGCGACGCAGCCGCTCAAGGGCGCGCGCGTCGCCGGCTGCCTCCACATGACGATCCAGACCGCGGTGCTGATCGAGACGCTGGTGGCCCTCGGCGCGGAGGTCACCTGGACGAGCTGCAACATCTACTCGACGCAGGACCACGCGGCGGCGGCGATCGCGGCGGCCGGCATCCCGGTCTTCGCCTGGAAGGGCGAGACCCTCGAGGAGTACGACTGGTGCATCGAGCAGCAGCTCTACGCCTTCAAGGGCGGCAAGGGGCCCAACATGATCCTCGACGACGGCGGTGATCTCACGATCGTCGCCCACGAGAAGCACCCGGAGCTCTTCGCCGGCGCCGACCCGATCCGCGGGCTCTCGGAGGAGACGACGACCGGCGTGCACCGGCTCTACGAGATGCACCGCGCCGGCAAGCTGAAGGTGCCCGCGATCAACGTCAACGACTCGGTGACGAAGAGCAAGTTCGACAACCTCTACGGTTGCCGCGAGTCGCTGGGCGACGGCATCAAGCGGGCCACGGACGTGATGTTCGCGGGCAAGGTCGCCGTCGTGTGCGGCTACGGCGACGTCGGCAAGGGGTGCGCGCAGTCGCTGCGCGGCCTGGGGGCGCGCGTGATCGTCACCGAGATCGACCCGATCTGCGCGCTGCAGGCGGCGATGGAGGGCTACGAGGTGAAGCGCCTCGAGACCGTCGCGCCGATCGGCGACATCTTCGTCACGGCGACCGGCTGCGAAGACGTCGTCCGGGCCGAGCACATGCTCGCGATGAAGGACGAGGCGATCCTCTGCAACATCGGGCACTTCGACTCGGAGATCCAGATCGCGTGGCTCGAGAAGAACCCGGAGATCAAAGAGGAGAACATCAAGCCGCAGGTCGATCACTTCATCTTCCCGGACGGCAAGCGGCTGATCGTCCTGGCGCGCGGCCGGCTCGTGAACCTCGGGTGCGCCACAGGCCACCCGTCGTTCGTGATGTCGACCTCGTTCTCCAACCAGGTGCTCGCGCAGATCGCCCTGTGGACGGAGAAGCACACGGTCGGCGTCCACCTGCTGCCGAAGAAGCTCGACGAGAAGGTCGCCGCGCTGCACTTGCCGAAGCTCGGGGTCGAGCTGACGCAGCTCACGACGCAGCAGGCGAAATACCTGGGCGTCCCCGCCGAGGGCCCCTTCAAGGCCGAGAACTACCGCTACTGAGCGGCGGGCTTTCGGCGCCTCCGCCGCTGGGGTAGGCGGCCGATCGATGGATCCTCGCCACAGCAAGGACGAAGCCCAGCGCACCCTCGACACCTACGCCCCCGCCTGGGGCGAGGATCTCGCCCTCCGCGTCTACACCTCCCGCCTGCTCGGCGCCGATCCGTCGCTCGTCCTCCACGGGGGCGGGAACACGAGCGTCAAGAGCACGGCCGTCGACCTGCTCGGCGATCGCGTCGACGTCCTCTTCATCAAGGGCAGCGGGTGGGACCTCGCGACCATCGAGCCGCGCGGCTTCCCGGCGTGCCGCCTCGCGCCGCTCCAGCGCGCGTGCGAGCTCGAGGCGATGACCGACGAGCAGATGGTCGCGCTCCTGCGCGGCCAGATGCTGGATCCGGCGAGCCCGACGCCGTCGGTCGAGGCGCTGCTGCACGCGATCATCCCCGCGAAGTTCGTCGATCACACGCACGCGGACGCGGTGCTCTCGGTCATCGATCAGCCCGGCTCGGCCGAGGTCGTCCAGGCGATCTACGGGGGCGACGCGCTCTTCGTGCCGTATGTGATGCCAGGCTTCGCGCTCGCCCGCCGCGTCGCCGAGATCGTCCGGGAACGCCTTGCGGAAGGGGCGCTCCCGTCGGTGATGATCCTCGACAAACACGGCATCTTCACGTGGGGAGAGAGCGCCGAGGAGAGCTACACGCGCATGATCGACGCCGTGACGCGCGCCGAGCGCTACATCGTCGAGCGCAGCGCGATCGTCTCGCACCCCACGGTCGCGACGGACCCCGACGTCCGCGCCGCCATCGGGCCGGTCGTCCGCGGCGCGCTCGCCCGCGCGTCGGGGCGCCCGTGGGTCTGCACGCTCCGCACCGGCCTCGACCTGCTCGCGTTCTGCGCGCGCGACGATCTGGCCAGGGTCTCACAGATCGGGTGCGCTACCCCGGATCACGTCATCCGCACCAAGGCGCGGCCGCTCGTCATCGACTGCCACGAGATCGGCGACACGGCGCGCTTCCGAGCGACGGTCGAGCAGGCGATCGCGAGGTACACGGCCGAGTACCACGAGTACTTCCGCCGCTCCTGCGCGGCGCGGGGCGTCGTCCGCGACGAGCTCGATCCGTTCCCGCGGGTGCTGCTGTTCCCCGGGGTGGGCGCGCTGTGCGTCGGCGGATCGCGCGCCGAGGCGGAGATCGTCGCGGATGTCTACGATCACACCGTGTCCGTGATCGAGGCCGCCGAGGCGCTCGGCGGGTACCAGCCGGTCCCGGAGCTCGACCTCTTCGACATGGAGTACTGGAGCCTCGAGCAGGCGAAGCTGAAGCTCGGCGCAGGCCAGAGGGGCCCGCTCGATCGGCGGATCGCGCTGGTCACCGGCGCCGCGTCGGGGATCGGCCACGCGACCGCGGCGGCGTTCCTCGCCGCGGGGGCGCACGTGGTGCTGGCCGATCGCGACGAGGAGTCGCTCGAGAAGGCCGCCGCCGAGCTCGGGGGCCGCCATCGCGGCCGCTGCCTGAAGGTCGCCTGCGACGTGCGCAGCGAGGCGAGCGTGAACCGCGCGTTCTCGCAGAGCGCGGCGCACTTCGGCGGCGTCGACGTCGTCGTCTCGAACGCCGGCCGCGCGTTCTCGGGCTCCCTCCACACCTCCGAGGGGCACGAGGCGCTGTGCGCGTCGCTCGAGCTGAACCTGCTCGGCCACCAGAACGTCGCCCGCGCGGCGGCGCGGGTGCTGCTCGCGCAGGGCTCGGGCGGCGCGATCCTGTTCAACGCGTCGAAGAGCGCGTTCAACCAGGGGCCCGATTTCGGCCCCTACGGCGTCGCCAAGGCCGCGCTCGTCTCGCTCATGCGCCAGTACGCCGTCGACCTCGGCCCCCAGGGCATCCGGGCCAACGCCGTGAACGCCGACCGGATCCGCACCGCGCTCTTCGGCGCCGGCTTGCTGGAGGCGCGCGCCCGCGCCCGCAACGTCTCTGTCGACGACTACTTCCGCGACAACCTGCTCCGGCGCGAGACCACCGCGGCCGACGTGGCGCAGGCGTTCCTCTACCTCGCGACCGCCGAGGCCACGACGGGCTGCGTCGTGACCGTCGACGGCGGGAACGCCGCCGCTTTCCCCCGCTGAGCGGGCCGGGTCAGAGCTCCTGCGCGCTCGGCCCGCCGCTTCCCCCGCCGAGCATGGATCCGTCGAGGGGCTTGTGGGCGTCGAGCCGGATCTTCTTCCAGTCCCCCGAGCGGAACTTCCACACCATGGTCGCGGCGAGGAGGACCACGTAAGCGACGCCGGCGCCCCAGATGCCCATCAGGCCGAAGCCGAGCGTGATGCCGAGCAGCCACGCCAGCGGGACGAGGCAGGTGAAGTGCAGGATGAGCTCCACGACCATCACGAACAGCGTGTTGCCCGCGCCGAACAGCGCCTGCGTCAGGATCATGCCGACCGCGACGAGCGGCGTGCAGATGCCCATCACCTGGAGCGGCCGGAGCGCCGCGGCCTGGACGAGCTCGCTGCTGCTGACGAACGCGAGGATCTGCCGGGCGAAGATCGCCTCGAGCAGGCCGACGATCCCGAAGATCAGGAGCCCCAGCCGGACGCTGGTCCAGCCGAAGCGCGCGGCCTTGTCGCCGTCCTTCTCGCCGAGCGACTGCGCGACCAGCGTCGCCGTCGACGTGCCGAAGGCGAGGCAGGCGGTGAACGTGAGCTTCAGGATCCCGACGATCACCGTGGTCGCGGCGCCGTAGACCGGCTCCGCGCGGCCGCCGGGACAGAGCGGCGAGACCACGCCCGCCGGAGCGACCTGGTCGAGCTTGCTGGCGATCGCGTAGAAGAGGGCGAAGCCCGTCATGATCGCGACGGTCGCGATGGCGCTCGGGATGGACAGCCTGAGGATGGACCAGACGAGCGGGGCCGAGAGCTTGCTCGTGGCGAACGGGCGGTAGTGGCGCCGGTACGTCGGCAGGAGCGCGTACGCGAGCATGATCGCGAGGCCGACGTAGGTCGAGATGAAGCCGGCCATGCCCGCGCCGGCGATGCCGTACTTCGGGATGCCGAGCGAGGCGTTGCCGAAGATGAGCAGGATGCAGAGCACGATGTTCAGCCCGTTCATCGCGAGGGCCGAGACCAGGTGGATGTGCGTCTTGCCGATCCCGTCGAAGAACGCCTTCAGCGCGAACGTCGCCGCCATCGACGTCACACCGAGCAGGCGCCAGCCGAGGTAGTCGAGCGCCGCCTGCCGCGCGTCCGGCACCTTGATGATGACGGACAGGATGTACGGCATCGTCAAGTACCCGATCGCGGAGAACACGACGCCGGCGACGATCGAGAAGAACAGGGCGTTCGCGAGGACCGCGCCCGCGTCCGCGGGGCGATTCTCCGCGAAGCGGCGCGCCGTGAACGCCTGCGTGCCGACCGAGATCGCGCTGAGCGAGCCGCCGAACAGCCACAGGACGATGAGCGACGGCAGGAGCGCCGCCTGCGCGTTCGAGGACTCGGGGCACGGCAGGTGCGCGAAGAAGACGATGTCGACCTCGTTGACGATGCTCTGGGTGAGCATCGCCGCCACGGTCGGCAGCGCGAGCCGCAGGATGGCGCGATGGGGAGGGCCCGAAGTAACGGCGTTCGAACCCGGCGCGGACAGGGCGATCTGAGCCATCGCAGGCTGCGCGGTATACAACGCCGCAGCCTATGCGCGAGCGAAATGCGCCGCGTGGCGCGCGGCTACTCGGCTTTCGCGACCCGGGACCGCCGCTTGTGACGGCGCCGCTTCGCTTCGCTGCGATCCTCGTGCGCTTCTTTCTCCGCCGTGTCAGCCTCGCCACGAGCGGGTGTCGCCGCGGCCGACTCGCGCGCCGCAGACGAGGACGAGCGTTCGCGCGCCTTCGGGTCGCGCTTCGCGACCTCGCGGGAGGCGCGATCCTTCGCGCCGCGTGCTGCAGGCTTGTCGGCCTTCGTCGCCGACGCACGCGCGGCCACCGCCGGGCCGCGACGGGCGGCCTCGTCCCTCGCGGCCGGCTTCGCCGCGTCGCTCTTCACGACGGCGGCCTGCGCAGGCGGCACGACCGCCCCGGGCAGCGCGGCTCCCGCTCGGGGCGCTGCCGGATCGGATCCGGCAGCGGGCGCGGCAGCGAGGGACGAGGGCGTGGTGGTCCCCTGCCCCGCCGCGCCGAGCGCCGGCGCCAGGGCGGCCGCGAGCGCTGCGGGGTTGGCAGCCGCCGCGGACGCCGGCGTGCCTTCGGCCGCCGCGAGCGTGTCTCCCGCCGGCATCGGTGCGGCGGCTGCCGCGAGCGCCGGCGCCTCCGGCGCTGCTGCTGGCGCTTCCGCGGTGACCGACGGCGCCTCCGGGGCCGCTGCCGTCGCGCCCGGCGCATCGGGCTGCGCGGTGTCGCCCGACGACGGCACCGCCTCGCCCGCGGCGCTCTCGTTGAGGAGCGCAGCGACGGTGGGGACGCGGGCCGCGATCTCGCGCCCCTTGCCGACGACGAGCACGCCCGCGAGCGTCATCGCGGCGGCCACCGCGGCGAACCCCAGCGCGCGGCGGCGGGTGCGCGCGCGAGCGGGCTTGCCCAGCGCGTCCAGGATCGCCTTTCGCATCTCGGCGGCGCTCTGGAAGCGGACGCTCGGATGGCGGGCCAGCGCGCGCATCACCAGATCATCGACGAAGGGCGGGATCTGCCGGGTCGGCGCGCGCTCGCAGAGGCGCTCGGGGCTGCCCTTGATCTTCGCGTCGATCAGCGCGACGAGGCTCTGCTCGACGAACGGCAGGCGCCCGGTGAGCATCTCGTAGAGGACGCAGCCGAGCGCATACAGATCGGCGCGCCCGTCGATGCGCCCCGACGCGGCCTGCTCGGGGGCCATGTACTCGGGCGTCCCGACGATCGCGACCGCGGCTCGGGCCGGCCCTTCGCCGGCGCCCGTCTCGTCCGCGACGGCGCGGGCCTCGCCGCGCGCGTCGGAGAGGCGCTTCGCGAGCCCGAAATCGAGCAGCTTCAGGCCCGCATCCGCGAGGGAGAGCGCCCCCTCGGCGCCGCACGGGCGCGTCAGGAACAGGTTCTCGGGCTTGATGTCGCGATGCACGAGCCCCTCGGCGTGCGCGAGCTCGAGCGCGCTCAGCACCTTCGCGGCCATCGCGAGCGCGTCCCTCCAGTCGACCGCGCCGCCGCGGACGAGCACGGCGTCGAGCGTCTCGCCCTCGAGGAGGTCCATGGCGCAGAACAGGCGGCCATCGGCGGCCATGCCGAAATCGTGGACCTTCACGAGGTGCTCGTGGGAGAGGCGCGAGAGGACGCGCGCCTCGCGGCGGAAGCGGCTCGCGATCACGTCGGTCGCGGAGTGCTCCGCGGAGACGACCTTCAGCGCCACGCGGCGCCCGAGATCGACGTGCTCGGCCTCGTGGACGGTGCTGCTCGCGCCCGTCCCGATCTCGCGCAGCAGCCGGTAGCGCGTCCCCGGCAGCGTGCCGTCATCCACGCGCTCGGCGGAGGCCATCGCTTCCGCGCGCGGGCTCACCGGCGTCACCGCGGTGGCGCGGTGGGCCTTCGCGGCGGAGACGAGGGCCGCGAACTCGCCGCGCGAGCGCCCCGGCTCGCCAGGGAACAGGCGCTGCATGAGGTGCGCGGCCCGAGCGCGCACGCCGCGCTCGCCGCCGGGCAGGGCGACCGCGGCCCCGAGGAGCGCGGCGAGGTCGCGCGCCGCGGCGCGGCTCGACGGGTAGCGGGCGTCCCTGTCGAAGGCCGTGAGCCGTCCGATGGCGTCGTCGAGCGCCGGCGGAGCCCCCAGCGACAGAGCGATCGGCGGCGGGTCGTTCTGGTTGCGCGCGACCGCGGCCATGTGCGTTTGCGCGTCGCCCTGGAGGAACCGGCGCCCCGCGCACAGCTCCCAGAGCATGATCCCGAGCGCATAGAGATCGACCCGCGCGTCGCCCGGGTCTCCGTTGGCGACCTCCGGCGCGACGTAACCCGGCTTCGCGAAGACGACGCCCGCGACGGTGTGGCAGCGTCGGTTCTGCCCGCGGGCGGTGCCGAAATCGATGATCTTCACGTCGCCAGCGAAGCCGAGCATCACGTTCTGCGGCGACAGATCGCGGTGGACGATGGCGAGCGCGGCGCCCGACGGGTCCCGGCGCTCGTGCACGTGGGCGAGCGCCTCGGCGATCATCGTCGCGATCGCGACGGCCTCCGCCCAGTCGAAGCGATGCCCGAGCTGCACCGCGCGGGCCCGGACCTCCCCGAGGCTCCGGCCCTCGACGTGCTCGACCACCGCGTACGGCTCCCCGGTCGCCGGGTCGACGTCCGCCTCGATGACCTGCGCGACGCCGGAGTGCTGGAGCTGCGCCTGCACCCGCGCCTCGTCCAGGAAGCGAGCGATGTAGCTCGGGTCGGACGCGTGCTCGCGGCGGATGATCTTCACGACGACCGGGCGCTCCGCCCCCTCGAGGCCGGTCGTGGACGCGAGGAACACCTCCCCCATGCCTCCCCGGGCGATGCGCCGCAGGAGCACGTAGCGGCCGAGCGGCCGGGGAACATCGTCCGCAGCGAAGCCGCTCTTGTTGGGCTCGTGCGAGGGCGGAAGAACCGGGCGAGGCACGGTCGCGGAGGAGTTCGCCATGAAGCGAACCTACCGGATGTAGGACAAGGTGGGCCAAATTCGAGCAGGGTCGCTGCGCGACGCGGAAACCGGCCGCGCTCCTGCTGACGCGGTTCGCCTGATGCACCGGTTCGACACAGGGGCTCTCCAGTTTATCCACAGGGTTATCCACACCCTGTCGACAAGTCGCGTCCTCGGACGGTACCCTGGAGAAGCGTCGGGATCCGTCCTGGAGGCCCAGAAGTGCCGCGTTCCCGCGGGACGCGGGCCATTGCTCTCCTTGCACGCCTCGGCTAATCCTTGCCAGGGATGTCGCGACACGCTGTCCAGCGCCTGATGACCGTGCTGACGTTCGCGTTGGCGCTGGTCTTCCCGCTGACAGCGCGCGCTGTGATCGTCCCGGTGTGCGAGGACGACCTGATGACGATCGTCGCCCCGCCGGACGAGCCGTCATGCACCGTCCTGACCAGCGTCGACGACGCGACCGGCGAGACGAGGGACGCGCCCATCTGCGATCCCCGCGGCGCTTCCTCGGTCGCGCCGCCCCGCATGCTCCCGATCACCGACGCCCGGATCGACGCGGCGCCTGGATGCGCCGGGAGCGATGGCGGGCCGATGGTCGGGCCGAACTCGCGCCATTCCGGCGCTGTGAGCGAGCTCTCCAGCGCTCCCCAGCAGGCGCTCCTCCTTCCGGAGCTCGTCCTCCCTGCCCCGTGCGCGCCCGTCGCGCTCTCCTCGTTCGCCGTGACCTCCGGCGGGCCGCGTCCCGGCGTCGAGCAAGGCGTCTACCACCCGCCTCGATGAGGCGAGCTCGCCGGCAGCCCACACGCGATCGCGCCGCGCGGTCTCTCGGAGACCGCCGCTCCCGGCGCGGCGGTGGGCTGTCGCGCGATCCGGAGCGCTTGCCGGTCTGACCCGAGCCCTCTGGGCGCTGGTCCGGGCCCACGTCGCGCAGGCTCGCCCTCCCCAGGGCGACGAGCCGTCCGCGATCGAGGCCTGGCGCAGGCGCCGGCGCGCTGGGGTCGAGAGCGGCCCTGGCGCTCCTCCGGGGGCTGCGCCGCGCGCACGCGCGGCGGCGGCTCCCTCGGCCCGGGGTGGCTCGCCGCCCCGGGAGCTAACGATTGGCGATCTTGTCGCGGGCGCTGCACCCGGTGTCGCGCCCGCGTTGAAGGAGGGGCCCGCCTGGCGGAGCCCCACCACGTTGAGAGAGGAAACATCATGAACAAGGGAACAGCCATCGTCGGCTTTCTTCTCTGCTTCATCGCAGGGATGGGGCTGATGTGGAGCATCGATCGGAGCGCCGGCTCGCGCGGACATGACGTGATCGTGAGCGCCGACGACGGTCAGCCGTGGACCGACGAGGACGCGGCGGTCCCGGTGTCGTCGAAGGACCCCATGTGGGGCACGCGGGCGGCGCCGGTGACGATGGTCGTCTTCAGCGACTTCGAGTGTCCGTTCTGCAGCAAGGTCGAGACGACGATCAACCAGCTCAAGGAGAAGTACGGCCCCGAGAAGCTGCGCATCCTCTGGAAGAACAACCCGCTCCCCTTCCACAAGAACGCGCGCCCGGCGGCGCTCGCGGCCGAGACCGTGTTCCGCCTCGGCGGCTCGAAGGCGTTCTGGAAGTTCCACGAGCTCGCCTTCCAGAACCAGAAGAGCCTCTCGCCCGAGAACTTCGAGAAGTGGGCCGGCGACGCCGGCGTCGACAGGGCGAAGTTCAAGGCGGCGTTCGATCGGCAGGAGTTCATGGCCAAGATCGACGCCGACATGGCGGTCGGCAAGACCTCGGGCGTCACCGGCACGCCCGCCTCGATCATCAACGGCGTGTTCCTGAGCGGCGCTCAGCCGATCGACAAGTTCACCTCCGTCATCGACGAGCAGCTCAAGGCCGCGCAGGCGGCGGTCGCCGCGGGGACCAAGCCCGACAAGGTGTACGCGAAGCTCGCCGCGGAAAATAAGGCGAAGGCGCCGCCCCAGAAGGACCGCGAGCGCCCGCAGGAGGACGACAAGACCATCTGGAAGGTGCCCGTCGGCGAAGCGCCGGCGAAGGGCCCGGCCACCGCGCTGGTCACCATCGTCGAGTGGTCCGACTTCCAGTGCCCCTTCTGCAGCAAGGTCGTCCCGACCTTGGACGAGATCCTCAAGACCTACGGGGACAAGGTCCGGTTCGTCTGGAAGAACAACCCGCTCCCGTTCCACCAGCGCGCCGAGCCCGCGGCTGAGCTCGCGATGGAGGCCCGCGCGCAGAAGGGCGACAAGGGCTTCTGGGATGCGTACGAGCTGCTCTGGAAGAACCAGCAGAAGCTCAACGACGAGGACCTGCTCGGCTACGCCAAGGAGCTCGGGCTCGACGTCGAGAAGGTGAAGGCCGCGATCGCCACCAAGAAGCACGGCGCGTCCATCGCCGCCGATCAGGAGCTCGCGGACGACCTGCAGGCGTCCGGGACCCCGCACTTCTTCATCAACGGCCGCCGGCTCGTCGGCGCGCAGCCGATCGACAAGTTCAAGTCGATCATCGACGAGGAGATCAAGAAGTCCGAGGGGCTGCTCGCCAAGGGCGTCGCCGCCAAGGACCTCTACGCGGAGATCATCAAGGACGGCAAGGAGCCGCCGCCGCCCGAGCGCAAGGAGATCTCCGCGCCGGCGCCGAACAGCCCGTGGAAGGGCGGCGAGAAGGCCAAGGTCGTGATGCAGGTCTTCTCGGACTTCGAGTGCCCGTTCTGCAAGCGCGTCGAGGACACGGTCTCCCAGATCTCGAAGACCTACGGCGACAAGCTGAAGATCGTGTGGCGCCACCGGCCGCTGCCGATGCACAAGAACGCGCCGCTCGCGTCCGAGGCCGCGCAAGAGGCGTACGCGCAGAAGGGCAACGCCGGGTTCTGGGCGTACCACGAGACGCTCTTCGCGAATCAGGGGCAGCCGGACGGCCTCTCGCGCGCCTCGCTCGAGAAGTACGCCGAGGAGCAGGGCCTCGACATGACGAAGTTCAAGAAGGCGCTCGACGCGAGCACCCACAAGGCGTTCGTGGACTCCGAGGGCGCCGTCGCGGACAAGGCGGGCATCAGCGGGACGCCGGCGTTCGTCGTGAACGGCTACTTCATCAGCGGCGCGCAGCCGTTCTCGAAGTTCAAGAAGCTCATCGACAAGGCCATGAAGGAGGCCGGCGAGACCGCGCCCGCCGGGGTGAAGGTCGACGCCGTCAAGAGGCCGGCGCCCGCCGCGCAGCCGGCCGCCGCCCCCGCCGCCCCCAAGTGAGCCGCAGCGCGGTTCGCTCTCTCCCCTCCCCCTGACCCTCCCTACGCGCCCCACCCGACGGGCGGCTCCCGCTGAGCGGATGAGCCGCCCGCCTCCCTGCACGACGCGGGATCCGGTGGACCTCCCTCTGCGCGCCCTCTGTCCGTGAGCCGTGCGCGCGCCGCTCCCACGGGAAGCGGCGCCGCGAGCCGCGGCCTCGCGCCGGGACCTGCTCCGTGGCTACGGCATCAGCCGGTGGTGCGGAACCGCGAGCGCCCCTCGGAGATCCACCACGCGCGGTAGCGCTCCTGGGCGGCCTCCCGCTCCTGCCGCGGCAGGTCCTCGTAGTAGCCGAAATACTCCTTGGTGATGCCCTTCAGCTCGTCGATCGCCGCGCGGCGGATGGCGGGCTTCTCGTGCGTGAGCGCGTCGATGATCCACTCGATGCGATGGCGCTCGCCGTTCCTCGACCACCACGACAGCCACCTGCGCGCGTCGCGTCCGTGATCGTCCCGCGTGATGACGACCAGCGCCCGCGTCGCCGCCTCGACGATCGCCTCGTGAGGGTCGGTGAGCGCGCTCATGAGCGCCGGCACGCTGGCTCCGGAGCGGATCTCGGTCATCGTCTCGATGGCCGCGAGCCGCCGGGTGGGCGATTCCTCGCGATCGCGCGCGATGTGATCGAGCCCCTGCAGGATCGGCCCGCCCGCGAGCGGCACCGCGATCAGCGAGGCGGCCGACTGGATCGCGATCCGCCGCACGGCGATGCTGTCGTCGAACAGCCGCGGGAGCAGCGCGTTGGCGGCCTCCGGGTACGGCAGCTCGCCCAGCACGTGCGTGGCCCACAGGCGCACCTCGGGATCGGGCGAGGCGCTCCGCACCGTCATGAAGGGAAGCGCCGGGCGCCGGATCGCGACGATGAGCTCGAGCAGCGGTCCGCACTGGGAGGCCGGGGGCGCCGCGGCGACGATCGCCGCGCCCTCCGGACCGGAGAGCTGCTCGCGGAAGCGCTGGCGATCGACCCGGAGCGGACCGGGGAAGCGCGCGGCGACGATGGAGATCGCCGTCTCGCCGTTGCGCACGAGTTCGGCGAACGCCCTCGCGCCTGCCTCACCGCCCGCGAGGACGTGCTGCAGGAGCGAGGTGTACTCCGCGCGCAGGTCGCCAGCCGGCGACGACGAGACCGCAGCGCGCCGCTCGGACGGGGGCCTCGCGTACGCCGCGGAGGTCTCGACGGCGACAGGCGTGCGGCGGCGCCAGGAGGGGCGACCGACGGCCGGCGCCGGTCCGAGCTCCCGTTGCTCTTCGGCGCCCGGCGTGATCGAGCTGTCGAGCATCCACGGAGGCCGTGAGTACCGCTTCGTCCGCGCCTCTTCCGGCTCACCGAGATCGAGATCCTCAGACGTCGAGAGGGCTGGCGACGCGGGGATCTCGAGGTCGGGGATCTCGTCGATGATCGCCGACGTCGACGGGGCGATCGGCGCTGGCGGCGGCGTGGCCGCCGGCATCATCGGCGCCTTGACCGCCGGCATCATCGGCGGCGTGACCGCCGGCATCATCGGCGCCGTAACCGCCGTGCCCGACACGACGTCCACGTCCTCCTGGAGGCCCAGCCGGAACTGCGGATCCGTGCCGAGGTTCTGTGTGTGCGGCGTCGGGGCTGGCGGGATGGTCGAGCTGAAAGCCATCGCGTGCGCCACACCTTCGTCCGACGGCACGGGCTCAGCCTCCACGCCCGTGCCGCGCAGGCCAAATGCCCGCGCGACGGCATCGATCCCCGAACCGCCGTCCTCTGTGGACCAGCCGCCCTGCGTCCGCACGGCGTGCGGCGCGACATCCGAGGCGTCGGCGAGCGGGGGCTCTCTTACGTCGCGATCGGCGTCCGCGGCAGGCAGCTGGGCTCCCGCGGCGACGTCTGAGCCGTGCACCTCCGCGCGGACCATGCTGCTCAGCTCCATGAGCGCAGCGCGTGTGCGCAGTGAGAGCGGTCCATCCGTAACCTGCTCGTCCATCGGCGCCGCGGCGTCCTGCGACGGCGCAGCGGTGTGCTGCGACGGCGCAGCGGCGCCCTGCGACGGCGCAGCGGCCCCTTGCGACGGCGCAGCGGCCCCTTGCGACGGCGCAGCGGCGCCCTGCGACGGCGCAGCGGCGCCCTGCGACGGCGCAGCGGCGCCCTGCGACGGTGCGGTGGCGGGATGCAGCGGCGCGGACGCCTTGAGCGGAGGCGTGGCGGCATCATGAGGCGCCGGGCCGTCGCTCTGCTGGGCTCCGCCGCTGCGGTTCAGCTTCTTCCGCAGGATGAGCCGCTCCAACACCGTCGCCGCGATGCCGGCGAGCGCGATGAGATCGCCGATGTTGGAGAGCTCGACCGAGGTGGCGCCGTCGTCACCGTAGATGAGCGCTACCGCGCGGCCGCGCACGACGATCGGGACGACCGCCACGGCAGCCGCGTGCACCTTCCTGCCGAGCTCGCGCTGGAGCTCGGCGTCTGGTGCGCTGCCGGCGAGGGCGGTGACGAGCGGCGCGCGGAGCGCGCGCGCCCTGGCGAGGGCGCTCGGACGCTCGAAGGGCACGGCGATCTTCGCGACGCGCTCACGCTCGGCGCCTGGACCTGAAGCGTTGCGGCCTTCAGCGCGCTCGCCGTGCACCGTGAACAGGACCGTGTACTCGAAGTACTGCTGAGCGAAGTCGAAGAGGACCGCGAGCACCTCCTCGCTCGATCCGACGGCGGCGAGCGCCTGCTCGGCCATGGCCAGCGTGAAGGGGCCCTTGCGCCTCTGCGCAGCCGGCGCCGACCGCCCCGCTTCGCGCTTCGAGACCTTCGCCGCCGGTGAGCTCGCCGAGAGCTCATGTCGCTCCGCCGGAGGACCCGCATGGGCCGGCGCCGCGGGTACCGACGCTGCAGGAGCCGGCGCCGCGGGTGCCGACGGCGCCGGTGCCGGATCCGCGGGTGCCGACGGCGCGGGAGCTGGCTCCGCGGGTGCGGATGCGCCGGGCTCACGGTGGAGCGCCACGGCGGGCCGCGGAGGTGTCTCTTGCTGAGGACGGTGCGCAGCAGAGGCCCGCTTCAACCAGCCCTTCAGCAGCTGCGTGCCTGGCACCGGCGAACGCACGCCGGATGGCGCCGGCTCCGGCGAGGCCGCCGCTGCCGGGGCCGGCGCCGGGGTTTCCTCGGGCGGCGCCGGGGCTTCCACGGGCGGCGACGTGTGCACCGCCTCCGATGTCGCGAACGAAGCGAGGCGCGGTGCGAGCTGCTCGGGGCGCGGCGTCGGCGCTGCCGGCTCGTTCGCGGGCTCTTCCTGCGACGCAGCCACCTCGCCGGGATGCGCGGCCTCCGCGCCGGGATCCGGCGCGGCGAGGTCGCCCCAGGCTTGCGCCGCAACGGCGCGATCGCGCTGCGGCGCTACGTCGGCGCGGTGGGAGGCGACCACCTCGACCCGAGGCGAGTGCGCCTCGGGATAGCGGAGCGAGGACAGATCGAGCGGGTACGCAGCGACGACCGTCGGCTCGTCATCCATCTCGTGGAGCGGCGGCTTCCTCGGCGTGGGCACCGCCTCGTTGAGCGCGACCTCCGCGACGACCGTGTCTTCATCGTAGATCGAGGTCAGCGACTCCACCGTCGGAGCATCCTCGATGCTGGATCGCTTCTGCTGGGTCTCAACAGCATCGTCGGGATCCTCGACGCTGGCCGGTGAAGCCGCGTGGACCCCTGGAGGCGCCGGGGCGTCGACGCCTGCCGGCGAGGTCGCATCGGCGGCAGGGGGCGACGCCCCGGCGATCTCGGCCGATGGATCCGCGACGCCGTCGGCTGGAGGGGCGGCGCCGATCTGCGCGGGCGAGGCGACGTCGACCGCTGCGCGTGGAGCCGCGTCGGCGCCAGCGGGTGAGGCCGGCGGCGGCGACGCCCCCGGCGCGACCGCGGCGCCCGACGCGGTCGACTCGTTCGGGCTCGGCTCGGCGCGCGCGTCGAGCTGCTTCACGAGCCGCGACAACCGCCGCTCGAGGGCGACCCCGTAGTGCTCGGCGAGCGCCTGGCGGATGCGCACCAGCGGCGCGGCGAGCTGCCGCAAATTGACCCCCAGCGCGAAGCTCAGCTCCTCCGCCACGGCCACCGCGAGCGGCTCGGCCGTCGCGATGACGAGCGTCGCCTCCCGCTGCAGGGCCCCCGTCGCCGCCGCGTCGAGGCCTGCGCGCACGTCGAGGGGGAACACGCGGTGCTGGACCGCAACATCGACCGGGATCGTCCGGAGCACCTCGGGCGACGCAGGCCGCAATCGACCCACGGCGGGCGGGAGCCCGAGGCTCTCCGCGAGCAGCGCCGTGAGCTCCCGCTCGTGCACCGCTCCCAGCTCCAGCACATTTGTGGCGAGATCACCGCCGTGGAGCACCTGGCGGGCGATCGCCTCCTCGACCACCCGCATCGAAGTAACCCCATGCTGCACGAGGAGAGAGCTCAGCGTCGGCATCGAGGCGCATTCATCGGTGGGCGGTGGAAGTTGGAGCACGCTCGCGACGTGCGACCCCGTCCATCCTAGACGAAGTCTTCATCGGACACGATCCGCGCGTTGCGCGCCTGGGCAGAACTTCATTCGTCATCGCCGCTCGCGCTTGCCGCGCGGCTGCGACCCTGCGTCTCGGGCGAGCCGGAGCGCCCCTGTGTCTCGGGTGAGCCGGTGGGAGAGCCCCGTCGAATGCCGCCGAGAGAGCAGATGAAGCGCAGCCCGGTCACCGAGAGCTCCGCGACCGGCTCCTTCGTGCCGCCGTCCGCGCGCTCGGACGACGGCTCCACGGTCAGCCCGCCCCCGTGCGCGGCAAGGATGCCATGCGCGATCGCCAGCCCGAGTCCCAGCCGCTCCCGGCGGCGCGGCGCGACCGGGTCGGCGGGGATCGCCGCCCGTTCGCCGAACGGCTCGAGCAGCCGGGCGAGCGGCTCCGGTGCGACAGGGCCCGCCTCGTCGATGACGGTCACCACCGCCCCGCCGCCAGCGCTCGAGACGCGGATCTGCACGGGGCGATCGCGCGAGCGCAGGATGGCGAAGCCGAGCACGTACTCGAGCGCCACACGGAGCAGCTCCGCATCCCCCTCCACGGTGGAGCCCCCGTCGGGCTCGGTGTCCAAGGAGATGCGCACGCCCCGCGCGGCGGCCGCCTCCTCGAGGTGCGCCGCCGCGCGACGGACGAGCTCGCCCGCGTCGCACGAGGTGATCGCCATGGGACGGCTCGCGTCCGCGCGGAGCCAGATGGAGTTGTCGAACTCGTCGAGCAGCCGCTTCAGCCGCTCGCCCGCGCCGCGCACCCGCTCCAGCATGTCCCGCGGCGCCGCCGCGAGGTCTTTCTGGTAACGCAGGAGATAGTGGACCCCCGCCAGCATGGTCGCCAGCTCGCCCCGTAGATCGTGGCCCACACGCGCGAAGAACTCGTCATCCATCCACATAAACGCCTGCTCCGAATATGCAGCAGCGCGGACCTCGAGCATCAGACGAGCAAGCCAACTGTCGTCGGGGCTGCCCCGAAACAGCGGTCGCCGGATGCTGGGGGTGAGCCGCGCAGAGACCCCCCATCTGCGCTGGACAGTTGATGGTTGCGGATAAGCGACCTGGGCACAAGGTGTACGTGGGGTTCAGGTTCCGCCTCCACCAGCGCGGGGGGACCTTTCCAGAAACGCCGGCGGGAGGTCGTTGCTCTTCGTCACTCTCCTTCGATGGTCCATGCTTCCGTGCATCCGCGCATCGAAGCCGAGCACCTGGGGAGCGCTGTCAGCCGAGCCGCGAGCGGGGGAGCATGTCCGAGGCAGAGCGCAGAGAGTTCACCGAGCATCACGACGAGCAGGGCGACGAGGATACGCTCGTGATCGAGCGGCGGCGCCGGGTCCTCATCGTCGATGATGATCCCGATTTCCTCGTCATGGCGGAGGCGGCGCTCGCTGCGCACGGCTTCCTGGTAGAGCGGGCGGCCGGCGGGTTGCGCGGCGTGTTCCTCGCGACGCAGGACGTGCCGGATGTGATCCTGTGTGATCTGCGGATGCCCGGGATCGACGGCTTCGTCGTCGCCGAGGCGCTGCGCGCCGATCCGGCGACCCAGCACGTGGCCATCTTCGCGTGCACTGGCCGGCGCGATCTCGAGGCCCGCGCCGCCCTCAACGCCTCGGCCTTCGACGGCGTGCTCGTGAAGCCGGTCGACTGGGACAGCGCCGCTCGCTTGCTCAACGAGATCGTCGGCGTCCGCCGACCCTACGGACCCACCTAGGGAACGTCAGGAGCCACCTGAGACCCCTACAGGACAAATGCAGGATAACCCCTGCACAGGAGGGGAAATGCCCGGCATCGTGCCGGCAATCAGGTATACAAACATCGCGTGACCCGAGCGGATCGCCCCCCTACATGACCTCCTTAGAGAGGCCGGCCGAACGACTGCCGGAGCCGCTCACGATCGGGCGGCGCGGTGCGCCGAGGAATGGAAAGGTTCACTGGGATGGAAGTGAAGTGTGATGACAACGCGGTCTCGCCGCTCGTCCTGGTCGTGGACGACTTCCAGGACAACCGGGAGATGTTCGCGGAGTACTTGTCCTTCTCCGGGTTCCGCGTGGCCGAGGCGGCGACGGGGCGCGAGGCGCTCGATCGCGCCTTCGAGCTGATCCCGGACCTCATCCTGATGGACCTCTCGCTGCCCGAGATCGACGGCTGGGAAGCGACGCGCCATCTCAAGAGCGATCCTCGCACCATGCGGATCCCCATCGTCGCCCTCACGGGTCACACGCTCGCGGGGCACTCGCGCGAGGCGAAGGACGCGGGGTGCGACGCCTTCCTGACGAAGCCGTGTCTGCCGGACACGCTCGTGCTCGAGATTCGCCGCCTCCTGTCGCGCGGCAGCGCGTCGCCGCAGCCGGACAGCGCGCCCTGACGCACCGCGAATCCGCTCTCCAGGGAACCGGCGAAACCTGCACAGCGCGCACGAGCCCGCGAGATCCGCGAGACGCGCGCGCTCCGCGAGACCGCGAATAGCGCACGTGCGCTCCCGCGCTGCCAGGACTTGACTGCGGCACCACCTGACTATTCTCGGTGCGGTCTTTCTGGCTAACTGATCGCTTGAGAGGCAGAGGGGAGAAGGATGGCGGGGGTGACGAGAAAAAAAGCCGGGAAAAACGCGACGGACGGCGCGGAGACAGCGCACGGCCGCACGCTCCGCGGGCGCGCCCCAGCAGCGCCCATGCGCGCTCCGAAGCGGGGCTCGAAGTCTGCTTCGGCGAACGGGCCTCGATCCGCGGGACCGGCGACCCTGCGCGCCAGGGCGCCGAGGCGATCGAAGGCGGACGCGGAGCGGCACGCCGCTAGAGGCGATAGAAGCGATAGAGGCGACGCGGTCAAGCGCGAGCGGCTCGAAGAGCAGTGCCAGCGCCTGGAGCGTCGTGCGGAGACGGCGGAGCGCATGCTCCGCGAGACCGTATCCACCATCTCTCACGACCTCAGGAACTCGCTGAGCGTGATCGTGGTGAGCGCCCGCATGCTCATGCGCTCGATCCCTCAAGAGGGCCCGGGCAGGCGGCAGCTCGAGGCGATCACCCGCGCGGCAGACGAGATCAACCAGCTCGCGCAGGACCTCGTCGACGCCATGAGCATCGAGAACGGCTCGCTGAAGGTCGGCAAGGGCGCGCACGAGGTCGAGCCGATCCTCGACAGAGCGATCGAGCTCGTCGCGCCCACGGTCGCGCTGAAGCCGCTCGAGATCGCAAAGGAGATGCCGCACGAGCTGCCGCCGATCGCGTGCGATCGGGAGCGCATCGTCCAGGTCATCGCCACCCTGCTCGGCAACGCCATGCGCTTCACGCCGAAGGGCGGGCGCATCACGGTGCGCGCCGAGCCGTCCGGCACCGACGCGCGATTCTCGATCTCCGACACCGGCCCTGGCATCTCCCCGGATCAGCAACCGCTGCTCTTCGCACGCCACGCGCCCGCTCGCCGCCCCATGGGACAAGGGATGGGGCTCGCGGCGTTCGTCACCAAGGGCATCGTGGAGGCCCACGGCGGCACGATCTGGGTCGAGAGCTCGCCCGGCCAGGGCAGCACGTTCTTCTTCACCATCCCCACCGCCGGGCTCTCGGTGCGCACAGCCACCTGAACGGCATGCGCCCTGCGGCGCGCCCCTGACACGGAGCGCGCGCAGCGGGTGGGCGCGCGCCGTCAGGCCGATCCGAGCGCCGACAGCCAGCGGCGGAGGATCGCGCGACCCTCCGACAGCTTTCCCAGCGAAGACCACTCGTTGCGCTGGTGCGCCTGAGCGTTCTCTCCAGGGCCGAAATTGACCGCGGGCACGCCGAGCTCTGCGAAGCGGGCCACGTCGGTCCACGCCTGCTTCGGCTCGACCGCGGCGACGCCAGCCTCGCGGAGCGCGACGACGAGCGGGTGCGACGCGTGCGGCAGCGCCGAGGGACTGAGATCGCGCCAGACGATCTCGGCGCGGCCGTCCACGAGCGCCTCGATGGTCCGCTGCGCCTCCGGGATCGATGTCCCAGGCGAGAAGCGGTGGTTCAGGTTCATCGTGAACTCGTCCGGGACGACGTTCCGCCCGCGCCCTCCCTGCGCCATCGTCGCCGTGGTCACGGCGCGGTAGACGAAGCCGTCGATCTCGACCTCGCGCGGGGCGAGCGCGGCCAGCTCGACCAGGAGCGGGCCCGCCTTGTAGATGGCGTTCTCGCCCTGCCACGGCCGCGCGCTGTGCGCCGTCCGCCCGCGGAACGTCAGCCCCGCGTGGAGCGACCCGCTCGCGCCGAGGCTCAGCCGGTTGTCGCTCGGCTCGAGGCACACCGCGAGATCGAGCGCGCGGAGCTCCGGCTCGCGCTCGATGACAAGCGCGAGCTCGTTCTCCAGGTACGGGCCCTCCTCCCGCGCGTAGAACACGAGCGTCAGATCGACGCCCGCGATCGCCTCCCGCTCGCCCTCGGCGAGGTCGAGCATCAGCGCGAGACCCGATTTCATGTCGCTCGCTCCGGGGCCGTAGAGGCGATCCCCCTCGATCCGCGGCGGCCCGTCGTGCGAGGTGCGCACCACGTCGAGGTGCCCGGCCAGCGCGATCTTCGGGCCGCCCGTGCCCTGCGTCACCTGCACGACGAGGGAGTCGCCGTGGCGGCGCACCGGCGCGGCGAGCCGAGCCCGCCCGAGCCGCTCCGCCACCGCGCAGCACAGCTCCTGCTCTTCGCCCGTGGGCGACGGGACAGAGCACAGCCAGAGCAGCGTGTCCGCAAGATCGGCCGCGACCGCGGCCGCCGCGTCGGCGTCGGAGCGCGCGCTCACACCGGCACCGCGAAGTCTCGCAGCGCCGCGTTCAGCGACACCTTGCGGTCCGTCGCCTCGCTCCGCTTGCCGATGATGAGCGCGCACGGGATCGAGAACTCCCCTGCGGGGAAGCGCTTCGGCCGCGTGCCCGGGATCACCACGCTGCGCGCGGGCACCCGGCCGCGGTACTCGACGACCTCCGGCCCCGTGACGTCGAGGATCGCCGTCGACGCGGTGAGCACCACGCCGGCGCCGAGCACCGCCTCCTCCTCGACCACGACGCCCTCCACGACGATCACGCGGGAGCCCACGAAGACGCCGTCCTCGATGATCACCGGCCGGGCTCCCGGCGGCTCGAGCACCCCGCCGATGCCGACGCCCCCGGCGAGGTGCACGCCTCGCCCGATCTGCGCGCAGCTCCCGACCGTGGCCCACGTGTCGACCATCGATCCAGAGCCGACCCACGCGCCGATGTTCACGTAGCCGGGCATGACGATCGCGCCCTGCTCGAGGAACGCACCGTAGCGCACCGTCCCCGGCGGGACGACGCGCACGCCCGCCTTGTCGAGCCCGCGCTTGAGCGGGATCTTGTCGTGGAACTCGAAGGGGCCGGCCTCCATCACGCTCATGCTGCGGAGCGAGAAGTAGAGCAGGATCGCCTCCTTGATCCACGCGTGCGTCACCCACCTGTGCGGCGCGCCCTCGCCCGTGGACGCCGCGCCTTCGCCGCCCGCCTGCGGGCTCTTGTCGGGCTCGGCGACGCGGAGCAGGCCTTGATCGAGGCACTCGATCGTGCGGAGGACCGCGGCCTCGTGCGCGGGCGAGCGCAAGAGCTCGCGATCACGGAACGCCGCCTCAACAAGGGACTTCATGGATTCTTCGGTGGCCATGGCGCCGCCTTTAGCACGGCCGCGCCAGCACCGGCACCGGCCTCAGAACGTCATGGTGACGACGCGGCCGCCCGTCCCCTCGACGAGCTCGATGCGCGCGCGGCGCGCGACGACGCGCGCCACGGCGGCCGCCCGCTCGCCTCCGTCGCGCAGCGTCACGTCGAGGGCGACGGCAGGCGCGCCCTCACGCGGGCCGCGCTCGGCGATGCGCACCATCGAGCGCCCGTCCGAGAGGCGGGATACGGTGAGGTGAGGGCTCGCGACGCCCGCGGCGCTGACCATACCGACCGCGAGCTCCATGAGCCCGCTCACGGCGCGCACGTCGCCCTCCACCTCGTTGGCGCGGCCGTCGGAGGCGGCGATCGAGATGCCGACGACGGGCCGCCCCTCGGCCGGGGAGGCGCTCCAGTTGCGGAGCACGTCGATGAGATCGAGCGGCGTGGGGCGCAGCTCGAGGGTCGCTATCACGAGCTCGGACAGGCGCAGCGCGCCGCTCAGCTCCCGGGCCGTCCTGCGCACCGACGCCTCGAGCGCGAGGCGCTGCCGCGCGTCGATGCCGCGATCGGCGCCGCCGCGATCCCCGCGACCGCGCCCGGCGCCGCGCGCCGGCGAGGCGCCCGACGCGGCGCGGGACAGCTCCTCCGTGAGGCGCGCGACCTCGACCCCTGCGTGGCCGAGGAGCGCGCACGCCGCGTCGGCCGCCGCGGCGTCGGCCGCGGCGGCGGTGTCTGTCTCGACGAAGCCGTCGCGGACCGCCGCGGAGAGGCTGTCGAGGGCAGCGACGAGCGCCACACACCCCTCGCACACCTCCGGCAGCGCGAGCGCGACCCCGCGCGGCCCGACGCGACGCGAGCCGAGCAGGTGCGCGAAGCTCTCGATGCCCGCCGCGCCGTCCCGCGCCGCGCCGAGCGCAGCCGCGAGCCGCTCGCCGAGCATCAGGCCGTCGCGCTCGGAGCGACCTCGTAACCAGCGAAGAAGTAGGCGATCTCCCGCGCGGCGGTCGCCGTCTTGTCGGACCCGTGGACCGCGTTCTCGCCCACGTTCGCCCCGTAGAGCTTGCGGATCGTCCCCGGCGCCGCCTTGGCCGGGTCCGTCGCGCCGATGACCTCGCGGTACTTCGCGACCGCGTCCTCGCGCTCGAGCGCCATCACCAGGATGGGGCTGCGCGACATGAACGTCACGAGCTCGTCGAAGAAGCCGCGTCCTCGGTGCTCCGCGTAGAAGCCCTCGGCCTCCGCGCGGGAGAGGTGGATGCGCTTCATCGCTTTGACCGTGAAGCCCTCCTGCTCGAGGCGGGCGACGATCGCGCCAGCCGTGTTCTTTTCCATCGCATCAGGTTTGACGATTGAGAGGGTTCGCTCGAGGGCCATGGGCGGGCCAGTTAGGCGAAAACGCAGAGCGTTGCAAGCACTACGGATTCCGTCCCCGGAGGCCGCCGCCCGCCTCGCTGCACGGCCCTCCGCACGGCCGCGATTCCGCCGTCGCCGTCCGCCCCGTCGCGCCGCTCCCGCTCCAGGCTGCTCTCCCGGCCGCGCCTCAGGTCGCGCAGCGGCCGTGTCCGATCCGCCGGCTCGCCGCTCGGCGCGGCTCTCCGCGCTCTCCTCGCGCTCGCGCTTCATCGCGCCCTCGTCGCAATTCCGTCTCGCGAGCTCGACGCGCGACACGCGCGTTCGCCATCAAGCTGTCACAATGCGCTGCTACATACGTGGGCCATGCCGAGCCACGTGCTCATCGTGGAGGACGAGCGCGACCTTCAGCGCGTCCTCACTTACAACTTCCGTCAAGCTGGGTTCGATGTGGTGTCCGCCGGGAGCGGCGAGACAGCGCTCCGCGCGGTCAAGGAGGAGCGGTTCGATCTGGTCCTGCTCGACCTGATGCTCCCGGACATGTCGGGCACGGAGATCTGCCGCCGCCTCAAGCAGAACCCGCAGACCTCGGCGGTGCCCGTCATCATGGTCACGGCCAAGGGCGAGGAGATCGACCGGATCGTCGGCTTCGAGCTCGGGGCCGACGACTACGTCGTCAAGCCGTTCAGCGTGCGCGAGCTCATCCTGCGCGCCCGGGCGATCCTGAAGCGCTCAGAGAGCCCGGCGTCGGCGCCGGAGAAGTTCGACTTCGGCATCCTGCGGGTCGACCGCGCCGCGCACCGGGCCTGGGTGCAAGACGCCGAGATCGCGCTGACCGCGCTCGAGTTCCGCCTGCTCATGATGCTCCACGATCGCCGCGGGCGCGTCCTCTCGCGCGATCTCCTGCTCGACGAGGTGTGGGGCTCGCACGTCGACGTCACCGCGCGCAACGTCGACACCCATGTGAAGCGCGTCCGCGAGAAGCTCGGGGCGGCGGGCGACTACATCGAGACCGTGCGCGGCGTCGGCTACCGGTTCCGCGCGGAGCCCGAGGTCGCCTAGGGGCCCATGCGCATGCTGAGGGGGCTGGGCAACGGCGCGAAGCTCGCGGCGGCGACGGTGCTCGTCCTCGTCGTCGCTGGCGTCCCGATCGAGCGCCTCGCCGCGCACGACGTGGAAGGGGCGCTGCTCGCGGAGCACAGCCCGCGCGCCGCCGTCGACGCCGCCCTCCTTCGCTCGCGGCGCACCCTGCTGCTCGGCATGGGCACCGTGATCGTGGTCGCGGCCTCGATCGGCGCCGCCACGGCCTTCTTCATCAGGCGCCCCATCCGGAGGCTGACCCGCTTCGCGCAGGCGATGTCCGAGGGCGACCTGTCGACGCGCGCACCGCTGCGCGGCCCGGGTGAGCTCCGCCAGCTCGCGCGCGCGCTGAACCACCTCACGAGCGAGCTCTCCCGCTCCACCGCCGAGGTCCGGACGGAGCGCGCCCTGCTCGCCGGCATCCTCGACGGGATGAGCGAAGGCGTGCTCGTGCTCGATCACGACGGGCGGATCCTCCTCGCCAACCGGGCGCTCCGCGCGATGGCCTCCCTCGGTGAGGACGCGCTCGGCCGATCGGTCATCGAGTCGATCCGCAACGCGCGGCTCACCGAGGCGATCCAGCTCGCCGGCAAGCGGGACGAGCCGGTCGACGTCGAGGTCGAGCTCGGGCGGACGCTGCCGCGGCGGCTGCTCGTGCGCGTGTCGCGCCGAAAGGGCCCGGAGCGGCTCGGAGACGACGCGCACGAGGCCCTCGCCGCGTGGGGCACGGAGCACGACGGCGCGTCCGCCGAGCCGGGGCTCATCGCGGTGTTCCACGACGTCACCGACCTCCGCCGGCTGGAGACGATCCGGACCGATTTCGTCGCGAACGTGTCCCACGAGCTGCGCACGCCGGTCACCGCGATCAGCACCGCCGCCGAGACGCTGCAGCTCGGCGCGCTGAAGGACCCTCATGAGGCCGCCGAGTTCGTCGACGTGATCGATCGGCACGCGAAGCGCCTCCGCCACCTCGTCGACGACCTGCTCGACCTCTCGAAGATCGAGGCGAAGAACTTCCGCCTCGCGCTGTCGGACCTCGACATCGCCCCCGCCATCGAGCACGTCACGCAGCTGCTCGCCGAGGCAGCGCGCCGGCGCAGCGTCACGCTGACGGTCGACGCCTCTACGCTCCCGCCCGCCCGGTGCGACCGCCGCGCGCTCGAGCAGGTGCTGATGAACCTGCTCGACAACGCCATCAAGTACGCGGGCGAGGGAGCCCACGTCACCGTGAAGGCGCGCTCGATCGACCAGCAGGTGATGATCGCCGTCGCCGACGACGGCCCCGGTATTCCGCCTCACCACCTGGGCCGCATCTTCGAGCGGTTCTATCGAGTCGACGCCGGCCGCTCACGCGACCTGGGCGGCACCGGGCTCGGCCTCGCCATCGTGAAGCACCTCGTCGAGCTGATGAACGGATCGATCGAGGTCGAGAGCGCGATCGGCCGCGGCACCCAGTTCACCGTCCGCCTGGCGCGCGCCGGGTGATCCACGCGACCGGGCAAAGCCAGGAAAGCGCGGTACTCGCTGTTCCACCTTGCTGTCACGGAGCTGTAACAAAACTCGATTACGCCTTGCTGTGCATGGCTCGAATTCTGCTCACCCTGGCGTTGTTCCTCCTGACCGCGGCGTGCGGTCGCTCCGATACCCCTCAAGACACCGGTTCGCTCCCCGGCGCGAAGAAGGACACCGCGCCGCAGCCGACCGCTGATGGGGAGACCAGCCTGACGGGTGCGGGTGCGACATTCCCGTACCCTCTCTACACGAAGTGGATCTCTGAGTTCCAGAAAGCCAACTCCAAGGTCAAGATCAACTACCAGTCCATCGGCTCCGGGGGTGGGATTCGGCAGATCACCGAGCGGACCGTCGACTTCGGCGCCACCGATGCCCCGATGAACGAGGAGCAGCTCGGGAAGGCCGCCGGCATCCTGCACCTGCCGACCTGCCTGGGCGCGGTCGTGCTGACCTACAACCTCGAGGGCGTCCCGTCTGGCCTGAAGCTGACGCCGGAGGCGGCCGCACACATCTTCCTGGGCAAGATCAAGAAGTGGAACGACCCGGTCCTCCAGAAGGAGAACCCGGACGTGAAGCTCCCCGACAAGGAGATCGCGACGGTGCACCGCTCGGACGGCAGCGGAACCACAAAGATCTTCGTCGACTACCTGAGCGCGGTCAGCCCGGAGTGGAAGAGCGGGCCAGGGACCGGGACCAGCGTCAACTGGCCTGGCGGCCTCGGCGCGAAGGGCAACGACGGCGTCTCCGCCCTCATCACGAGCACGCCCGCCTCGATCGGCTATATCGAGCTCGCGTACGCGATGCAGAACAAGCTCACGTTCGCCTCGCTCAAGAACAAGAGCGGGAAGTTCATCACCCCGTCGCTCGAGAGCACGACCGCCGCAGGCGCTGGCGCGGCCGCCAAGATGCCGGATGATCTCCGGATCTCGCTCGTGGACGCCGAGGGCGAGGACGCATACCCCATCGCCGGCTTCACGTACCTCCTCGTGTACCAGGAGCAGAAGGACCTCGCGAAGGGCAAGGTGCTCGCCAACTTCATGAAGTGGGCGATGCAAGGCGGCCAGAAGTTCACGAACGACCTCCATTACGCCCCGCTGCCCGCGGCTGTCGTCGAGAAGGTCAACAAGAAGCTCGCCGCGTTGGTCGGCCCTGACGGCAAGCCCCTGCTCGTCCCATAACCCGCCAGGAATGCGCGTCAGCCGTGTGAACGGCGCTCCGCCGCACGCGGCTGGCGTGCGCGCAGGAGCGCAGGATAGGTCCATGAGCACCGTAGAAGTTCCGATGCAACAAGCCGCCTCGTCCGCGCCGCAGAGCGATGCTCCACATGGCACGCGCGGAGCCGATCGAGCGTTCCGCGCCATCCTGACGATGTTCGGCCTGACGGTGCTCGCGGTGCCAGCGCTGATGGTGCTGGAGCTCATCCGCTCATCGCGGCTCGCCATCGACAAGTTCGGGCTGGGGTTCCTCACCGGGCGCGTATGGGACCCTGCGCGCGAGGAGTTCGGCGCGCTCCCGTTCGTCTACGGAACGGTCGTCACGTCGCTGATCGCCATCGTGATCGCCGTCCCCGTCTCGCTGGGCCTCGCGATCTTCCTGTCGGATCTGGCCCCCCACCGGATCCGCAAGCCGCTCGGGTTCATGGTCGAGCTCCTCGCGGCGATCCCGAGCGTCGTCTACGGCTTCTGGGGCATCGCCGTGCTCCGCCCCTGGCTCCGGGACACCGTCGAGCCGGTCATCATCAAGTACTTCGGCTACATCCCCCTCTTCGAGGGCCCGCCGCTCGGCTTCGGCATGTTCGCCGCGGGCGTCATCCTCGCCATCATGATCGTCCCCACGATCACGTCGGTGTCGCGCGAGGTGATGCAGGCGGTCCCCCAGCTGCACCGCGAGGCGGCGGTCGGCCTCGGCGCGTGCGCGTGGGACACGATCCGCTACGCGGTCCTCCCCTCGGCGCGCTCGGGCATCATCGGGGCCATCATCCTCGGGCTGAACCGGGCGCTCGGCGAGACGATGGCCGTCACCATGATGATCGGCAACGTCCCGAAGGTGAGCGCGTCGATCTTCCACCCCGGCTATTCGATGGCGAGCGTCATCGCCAACGAGTTCGTCGAGGCGACAAGCGACATGTACGTGTCGGCGCTGTCCAAGATCGCGCTGCTCCTCTTCGGGGTCGCCCTCCTCCTCAACCTCTTCGCCCGGTGGCTCGTGAGCTCGACCAAGAGCAAGCTGGAGCAGCGCGCATGAACAGCGACACCCCTGTCCCCGTGGCGAGGCCAACGAGCGCCCCCCGGCGCACGCTGCTCGCGCCCGCGCCGGGCGAGACGCTGCGCCGCGCGCGCGGCTACTTCTTCGAAGGGCTCTGCGTCGCGAGCGCCGTCGTCGTCCTGGTCCCCCTGTTCCTGATCTTCGTCTACGTCGTCAGCAAGGGCCTTGGCGGGCTGTCGCTCGACTTCTTCACCCAGCTCCCGAAGCCCGTCGGCGACGAGCGGAGCGGCATGGGCAACGCGGTCGTCGGCACGCTCATCCTAATCGCCATCGGCTGCGGCATCGGGTTGCCGACGGGCATCCTCGCCGGCATCTACCTGGCGGAGATCGGGCGGGGCAAGCTCGCGGCCGCCATCCGGTTCATCGCCGACGTGCTCGGCGGCGTCCCCTCGATCACCATCGGCGTCTTCGTCTACGCCCTCGTCGTGGTCACGATGAAGCGCTTCTCGGCGCTCGCCGGCGGCATCGCGCTCGCGATCGTGATGCTCCCGACGGTGACCCGCACGACGGAGGAGCTGCTCAAGCTGGTGCCCGCCCACCTCCGCGAGGCGTCGCTCGCCCTCGGCGTGCCGGAGTGGCGCACGAGCCTCCTCGTCGTGCTCCGGACGGCCTCGCCGGGCATCGGCACCGGCGTGATGCTCGCCGTGGCCCGCATCGCCGGCGAGACCGCGCCGGTGCTCCTCACCGCGCTGGGCTCGTCGTACTGGAGCTTCGCCGTCGACCGCCCCATCGCCTCGCTACCGGTGCAGATCTGGCGGAACGCGACATCGCCCTACCCCAAATGGCAGCAGGAGGCGTGGACCGGCGCTCTCGTGCTGATCGTCATCGTCTTTCTCCTCAACTTGCTCGCGCGCATCGCCACGTCGCGGAGCGTCAAGGCGCGTTAAAGGCACTCGATGAGCCCGTTTGACTCACTGCACCACAAAGTACGGTCCGGGGAACGCCGCAGCGGGCTCGACACGGACGGCATCGACAGCCGCTCCCTGGATTCAGAAGACGAGGCTCCGCCGGCCAAGATCAGCGTTACCCGGCTGAACGCCTATTTTCATAAGTTCCACGCCATCCACGACATCACGCTGAACATCCCCGATGGCCAGGTCACCGCGGTCATCGGTCCGTCCGGGTGCGGGAAGTCGACGTTCCTGCGCTGTCTCAACCGGATGCACGAGCAGGTGCCCGGCGCCTCGGCGAAGGGCTCCGTCATGATCGACGGCGTGAACATCTATGACAAAGCCGTTGACCCGGTGCGGCTGCGGCGCCGCGTCGGCATGGTGTTCCAGAAACCCAACCCGTTTCCAACCATGTCCATCCGCGAGAACGTCCTCGCCGGACACAAGCTCAACGGCATCTCCGTCAAGGATCCCACTGGCCTCGTCGAGAAGTGCCTGCGCCAGGTCGCGCTCTGGGACGAGGTGAAGGACAAGCTCGATCAGTCCGGGCTATCCCTCTCGGGCGGCCAGCAGCAGCGCCTCTGCATCGCCCGCGTCCTCGCGGTGGAGCCGGAGGTGATCTTGCTCGACGAGCCGTGCTCTGCCCTCGATCCCATCGCGACCGCGCGTGTCGAGGAGCTCATCGACGAGCTGAAAGACCGATATACTTGCGTGCTCGTCACACACAACATGCAACAGGCCGCGCGGTGCTCTGACTATACCGCCTTCTTCTACATGGGGGATTTGGTGGAGTTCGACAGGACCCAGACGATCTTCACCAACCCCAAGGAGAGCAAGACGGAAGACTACGTCACCGGTAAGTTCGGCTGATGGAACCGGGGGAGAGAATCATGCCGACGTCGCACACGAGCAAGGTCTACGAGCACGAGCTACGCACGCTTCGCGAGAAGCTGCTGCTCATGGGCAGCCTCGTCGAGGAGATGATCCAGAAAGGCTCGACCGCGCTCGCGACGCGCGACACGGGGCTCGCCAAGGCGACGATCCGGCTCGATCGCCGGATCAACCGGCTCGAGTGCGAGGTCGACGAGCTCTGTATGAGGATCCTCGCGACGCGCCAGCCCGTGGCGTCCGACCTGCGCTTCGTCACCACGGCGCTCAAGATCGTCACCGATCTGGAGCGCGTCGGCGACCTCGTGGTGAACGTGTGCGAGCGGGTGCAAGAGCTCAACGAGGAGCCGCCGCTCGCGCCGGTGGCGGATCTGCAAGGCCTGGCGGATGAGGCGATCGAGGTGGTGCACGAGGCGCTGGACGCGCTTGTCGCGCGCGACTGCGAGCGGGCGAACCAGCTGCTCACGCGCGATGACGTGATCGACGAGCACTACGCCCGCATCTTCCAGGAGGTGCTCCTCATCATGAGCCGCGATCCGAGCACCGTGTACCGGGCCACGCGCATCCAGTCGATCGCCAAGTACATGGAGCGCATCGCCGATCACGCCATGAACATCGCCGAGTCGGTCGTCTTCCTCGTCAAGGGGACGGACATCCGGCACCACAACCGCCTGAAGGAGAACGATCCGCTCGCCTCGACGCCGTCCCCCGGCCTGCGGCTGCGGTAGACGCCAGCGCTGCCCGGAGGCGCCGCCCCCCGGCCTGCGGCTGCGCTAGACGCCAGCGCTGCCCGGAGGCGCCGTCCCCCGGCCTGCGGCTGCGCTAGACGCCAGCGCTGCCCGGAGGCGCCGTCCCTCCGTGGCCGTGCGCGTGCCCGTGGGCGTCCTCGTGCCCGTCCTCGCCGGAGCAGCGGGCGTCCTCCCATCCGACCCAGTACGGGCCGTCCGGCCCGTGCTCGCGCTTCCAGATCGGCAGGCGCTCCTTGATGCGGTCGATGAGCAGGCGGCACCCGCGGAAGGCCTCTCCCCGGTGCGGCGCGCTCGCGGCGCAGGCCACGGCGACGTCGCCGACGCGGAGCGCGCCCACCCGGTGCGTCGCGGCGACGCGCACGCCGGGGATCTCCGCGGCGATCTCCGACAGGATCCGCTCGAGCTCGGCCTCGGCCATCGTCCCGTAGGCCTCGTACTCCAGCAGCGTGACCGAACGGCCCTCGTTGACGTCGCGCACGACGCCGAGGAACGTGGCGATCCCGCCCGCGCCAGGGTGAGACACCGCGGCGATGAGCTCGTCGAGAGGGAGCGGCTCGGCGCGGATCCGGCTCACGGCGCGCTCCGCTGGAAATGACCCGACCGGCCCCCGCTCTTCTCCAGGAGCTTGATGTCCGAGATCACCATCTCGCGATCGATCCCCTTGAGCATGTCGTAGATCGTCAAGCACGCGGCGCTCACCGCGACCATGGCCTCCATCTCGACCCCGGTGCGATCCACCGCCTCCGCGGCGGCGGTCACCCGGATCGCCGCGGAGGGCTCGTCCACGTCGAGCGCTACCGAGACGTGCGTGAGCGCGATCCCGTGGCAGAGCGGGATGAGCTCCGGCGTGCGCTTCGCCGCCATGATCCCGGCGATCCGCGCCGCGGCCAGCACGTCGCCCTTCGGGGCGTCGTCGCGCGCGACCCGGGCGATCGTCTCGGGGCGCATCAGGACAGCGCCCGACGCGACCGCGCGGCGATGTGTGATGGGCTTGCCTTCGACAGGCACCATGCGGGCCTCGCCGCTCGGGGAGAGGTGGGTCGAGAGCGCTTCGCCCTCGCCGGGTCGATCAGGGGTTCGCGACATCGCCCCGGAATCTGACACGGCAGCCCGGCGGACCGAAAGCCGAACGTGATCCGGCGCCGCGCCGATCACCCGCCGCTTCAGCCGCCGATCGCGCGGATCGACACCGTGGAGGCCGTCTCTTCGGTGCAGCCCTTCCAGATCTTGCCGTCTGGCTTCAGGCGCCACGCCTCGTCCAGACGCTGGCGGATCGCCGCCCGATCGCCGCTCTGCGCCTCGCGCGAGGCGTCGACGCCGTCGTCCGTGGCGAGGCACGGCCGGAGCACGCCCGTCGAGGAGACACGCAGGCGATCGCAGCTCTCGCAGAACGTGTCGCTCGTGCCCGTGATGAAGCCCACGCGGAGCGACGGGTCGCGGCGAGCGCGGACGTACCTCGCCGGACCGAGGCCGGGCTCGGTGACCGCCTCCCCCGGGAGGATGTGCTCGGCCAGGCGCGCCCTCATCTCGGCCGCGGTGACGAGGTGCGCGCCGACGAGCCGCGCGCCCTCGGCGATCGGCATCACCTCGAGGAAGCGCGGCACCATCCGCCGCTCCCAGGCCCACAGCGTGAGCCGCTCGATCTCGTCGTCGTTCACGCCGCGGAGGACCACCGTGTTCAGCTTGATCGACGAGAAGCCCGCCGCGATCGCGGCGTCGATGCCGTCGAGCACGCGGGCGAGCTCGCCGCCCCGGGTCATCTCGCGAAAACGCCCAGGATCGAGCGAGTCGATCGAGACGTTCAGGCGGTGCAACCCGGCGGCGCGCAGCGCCCCGGCGAGCCGCGCGAGCTGCGACGCGTTCGTCGTGAGGGCCAGATCCTCGAACCCGAGCGAGGCGAGGCACGCGACGATCGACACGATCTCGGGGTGGAGCAGCGGCTCGCCGCCGGTCAGGCGCACGCGCCGGACGCCGGCGTCGCGCAGCGCCTCGAACATCGTGCGCCAGGCGTCCGTCATCAGCCTGCCGTCGGCGTAGCCGTCATGCCGCGACGGGCGGCAGTAGGTACAAGCGAAGTCGCACCGATCCGTGACCGAGATGCGCACGCTCTGCGGCGCGGGCCCCGCGTGCGCGCCCGCTGCCTCGCCGGCGCCGTCCCGGTACGGGATCACGGCGGCGCGGCGCCCCGCCTCCCCGCCCCCGACGAGCGGCAGGGATCGCTTCCGCTGGGTCGACGCTTCGCCCGCGTTGCGCGCAGGATCGAGGCCGCCGGTCGAAGAAGGCATCGCGCGTCCCTCTCGGCTCCTCTTACCCGCCTGCCACCGGCGGGATGAGCGCCACCTCGTCACCGAAACCCACAGGATCGCTCGGCGTCGCATAGACGCCGTTCACCGCCACCCGGATGGATCCCTTGTAGGGGCCGAGCCCCGGATAGCGAGCACAGACGTGATCCAGGAGCTCCGCCGCGGTGCAGGGACCAGCCAGCGGCAGCGCCACTTCTCCGGTGCCCAGCACATCCCTCGCGCCCGCGAATGCGAGCACGCGTACCGCTGCATCCATCACCGCAACCTAGCATCGCTCCGCCGACGAGACACGACGAACTGCCGCCAAGCGACCTCGGGCCACCCCGGCGAGATCGAGCCTACCGGGCCCGGCCGGCACGGCTATCATCGGGCGGCTCACCGTCATGTCGGAAGAAGGCTTTTTACCGGGCACGATCTTGGCCGGTCGCTACCAGGTTCGCCGCGAGCTCGGCCGCGGCGGCATGGGTGTCGTCTATCTCTGCCGCGACCTCGTCCTCGACGAGCGCGTCGCGGTGAAGCTGCTCGACCGGCCAGGCGCGGCGACCCGCCCCGAGGACGCCTGGTGGTTCCAGGAAGAAGCCCGGGCGCTCGCCGGGCTCTCCCATCCGGCGCTCGTGAAGGCCCGCGACTTCGGGGCGCTCAGCAACGGGACGCCGTACCTCGTGATGGACGCCGTCCCAGGGCGATCGCTCCACGAGTGGCTCTACCTCGCGCGGCTCGAGGACCCGCTGCCCTGGCCGATCATCTGGAGCGTCATCGACCAGGTGCTCGGCGCGCTGGCGCACGCGCACGCGCGCGGCGTGATCCACGGAGATCTGAAGCCGTCCAACGTCCTCGTCGATCTGCAGCACGGCGGCGAGCCGCCGCTCGTTCACGTGCTCGACCTCGGGCTCGCCTGGCTCATCCAGGACCGGGTCGATCACCGGCTCGACGGCTCCAGGGAGAGCGAACCCACCGTGCGGTGGGGCGCGGGCACCCCGGGATGGATGGCGCCGGAGCAGATCCGCTTCGCGGCGCCCCACGTCGGGCCGCCGACGGACCTCTACGCGCTCGGCTGCATCCTCTACGCCCTGCTCGCCGGCGGCGAGGTCTACGACGGCAGCAACGACGAGCTCCTCCAGCAGCACCGGAGCGCGCCGATCCCGGACCTGCCGCTTCCAACGCCGGTGCCGGGCGACGTCGCGAAGTTCGCGAAGCGGCTGCTCGCGAAGCGGCCCTGGCACCGGTTCGATTTCGCGGGGGATGCGCGGCGGGTGTGGAAGCGGTTCGAGCCGCGCAGCAACGCGAACGTGACCGCCACGCCCCTGCCGATCGCCCTGTTGACGAGCGGCCGGCTGCCCCCGAGCCGCAAGGAGCTGCTCACGCCCGAGCTCATCGAGCCTCCAGACGACGACCCGCCGCCGTCCGTGACGACCACCGGGCTGCTCGCGCTCCGGCCGAGCCCGTTCGTCGCGCGGACCGGTGAGCGGGCGCGGCTCATGGAGGTCGTGGCCGAGATGGTCGACGCGCCGAAGGCGATGCACCGGTTCGTCCTGCTCGCGGGCGAGGCCGGCGTCGGCAAGAGCCGGCTGGCCGAGTGGCTCTGCGAGGAGGTCCACGAGCGGGCGCTCATGGTGCCGCTCCGCGCGCGCTACCGGCGCATCGCGGCGCCGCTCGACGGCGTGCTCGGCGCGGTGACCCAGCACTACCGGCTGGAGCGGGCCGAGCGCGAGATCGTCGAGAAGGTGCTGATGAACCTCTGGGAGGTCCCGCCCGAGGACGAGGTCGGCAAGACGTGGGTCGCGGCGACCGCCGAGTGGATCAAGCCGTCGCCGCCAGGCAGCGAGGCGGTCGGTCCGACGGGGAAGCGCTTCCGCCTGGACCGCCCGGAGCTCCGCTGGCTGATCATCCGCAAGACGCTGGAGCGGATCGGCCGGGACCGGCCGGTGCTGCTCTGGCTCGACGACCTGCACTACGCCTCCTCGACGACGTTCGAGGGGCTCCTCACGCTCCACCGCGACGCGCCGAACCTCGGCCTGCTCGTCGTGGCGACCGTCCGGACCGAGGCGGTCGAGTGCGATCCGGTGGCGGCGAGGCGCATCGAGGGGGCGCTCGCGGCCTACGTCGGGGAGCGGCTGGACGTCGCCCCGCTGAACCCGACGCAGACGCACGCGCTGCTCCGGGAGACGCTGCCGCTCGACGACGCGGCGGCCGAGGCGGCGACGGCCCGCAGCAAGGGGAACCCCCTCTTCGCGCTGCAGCTGCTGCACGCGTGGGCGGGCGGCGGGCACCTCCAGCTCCGCGCGGGCAAGTACTTCGTGCCGCGGGGGTCGATGGCCGTGCAGGCGGCGACCACCGCCGACCTCTGGGAGGAGCGCCTCGCGGCGCTGCCCGAGGACCTCCGCACCGGCGCGCGCGCCGCCGCCGCGCTCGGCGGCGACATCCGGCGGGAGATCCTGCGCGCGCTGCTGACGTCGCTCGATATCTCGGCGGACCGGGCGCTCGCGGCCATGCAGCGCGCCCAGATCCTCCTCGCGGTGGGCGATCGCCTGCGCTGGCCGCACGCGCTGCTCCAAGAGCACCTCCTCTCGCAGCTCTTCCTCGAGCCGGACGCGGCCCGCGTGTTCCGCGCCGCCGCCGACGCGCTCGGGGCGCACCCGGCCGCGTCGAGCCGCCGCATCCTCCGGCACCGGGTGGTCAGCCTCCTGCGCGCCGGCGACACCGACGAGGCCGCGGCGCTCATGCACGCGCACGTGGCGGCGCACTGGCAGAGCTCGCGCGACATCGCCGCGACGCTCCGCGATCTCGCCGTGCTCGACGGCAAGCTGCCCGGCGGGAGCGACTCGCGCCCTGGCCTACGGGGCGGCGTGGATGCGCGGCCCGTGCTGACGGGGACGCGGCTCGGGACGCAGCTGCGCTTCCGGGGCGAGGCGCTGCGGCTGGCGGGGAGGCTCGACGAGGCGCGGCGCGACGCGGAGGACGCGCGGCGCATCTTCGAGCAGGCCGGCGACCGGGAGAACCAGGCGCACTGCCTGCGCCTGCTCGGGCACATCGCGTCGGACCTCGGCGCGGAGGCGCAGGGCCGGCGGCTCGTGGCGCGAGCGCACGCGATCTTCGACGAGATCGGCCACGGCCACGGGCGAGCGCAGTGCGAGGTGCTGCTCGGCGAGATCGACTACCTGCTCGGCGAGCACGCGCGGGCGCGGGCGGTGCTCGCGTCCGGGGCGGCGCGGTTCATGGAGGTGGGCGATCGGCTCGGCCGGGCGCAGTGCCTGCTGCTGCAGAGCATGGTCGAGCAGGCCGGGGCGACCTCCGAGGCGGCGCGCGCGCTGCTCACGACCGCGCACGCCGACTTCGACGCCATCGGCTACCGGCTCGGGCTCGCGCAGTGCGATCTCGCGCTGTCGCACTCGGACCACCGCGTCGGCAACTTCGAGGCCGCGCGCGCGGGCGCGCTCGCGGCGCGGCAGAGCTTCCGCGACGTCGCGAACCCGCGCGGCGAGGCCGGGTGCGAGCGCCTCCTCTCGATGGCGGCGCTCGACGCGGGCGAGCCGGATCTCGCCGAGGAGCACGCGATCGCCGCCGGCAGGCTCTTCGAGCGGCTCGGGGATCCGTGGGGCCTGGTCGAGGCGCGGCTGCTGTTCGCGCAGATCGCGCTCCACCGCGGGGACGCAGAGCTCGCGCGCGAGCACCTCATGGCGTGCGAGGCGGTGGCGCTCGCCGAGGCGGAGCCACGGCAGCACCGGCACCTGACGCTCGCCTGGCTCGCGTACCACGAGGGGCGCTTCCACGAGGCGGCGCGCGAGCTGGACGCGGCGCGCGCGGCCTTCAAGGACAGCCGCACGGGTGACCATACGCCCCAGCTCCTCGAGCGCTTCGCGCGGATGGGCTGGCCCAAGCCGGCGGGGACGCGGATCAGCGGCTGGATGCGCACGCTCGAGAGCACCTAAGGCGCGGGCGCGTGGGGCGCGGATCCTGGCTGCGTGGGCTCTCGTGCAGGAGAGGGACGATCGACGGTCGACGCTCTCACGAGATGCGTCGCCGAGCGGGGCTCACCCGCACAGGAGACGGGTCCAGATCGGCGTTTTCGGCGCGCAAGCGCACTCCTGTGCGCTGAGCACCGAAAACGCCGAGATGGGCCCGTATCCGAAGCGGGCGAGCCCCGCTCAAAGAGGGAGCCAGAAGTCGGGCCCGAAGAGGCGGCGCGCGTCCTCGATCGTGCGGAGGGCGCGGGGCAGGTCGAGCCTCGCCTGGTGCTCGGCCAGCTGCACGACGTAGGGGATCCAGAGCGGCCTGCAGACGACGAGCGCGGCGAGGTGGAACTCCGCTTCCTCGGTCTGACCGAGATCCATCGCCACACGCGAAAGGAGGCTGTGCACCGGGACAGGCGACCCGAGCGGCGCGATCGCCGTGGCGCAGCGCCGCACGCTCTCCGCAGCCTCCTCGCTGGGATGCCGTCGGAACTCCTGGAACGTCTCCTCGAGCTCTTGCTCGTCGCTCACCTGCTCCGGCAAGTGCTGCGCGACGAGCGACTTCCAGTGGTCGACGAACGGCAGGCCGGCGAGCGCGCTCGAGCCGTCGGCGTGGGCAAGGAGCATATCGGCCTCCTTCCAGTCGCCAGCCTCGCGGGCGAACTCGAGCCCGGAGACGACCCGCGCCTCCTCATGGAGCCCAGGCTCCTTCGTCAGGAGCCAGCGCTGCCAGTAAAGCGCACCCCGGAAGGCCACGCGCGCGAGCGGCTCCTTGCCGCCCGCGCGCATCTGCTGCGCCATGTCCAGGAGCGCGCCCTTGTGCCGCTGCACGTCGTCGACGAGGAGGCTCGCCGGCCAAGCACAGAGCCCGCACGCCTCGGAGATCATCACACCCCCCTCGCACCGCGCGAGAGCCGCCCGCCGACAGGCAGTGCAGAAGAAACCCCCGCGACACAGAGCAACGCTACCACGACGCCCGCAGCGCGCGAGAGGTCGTCGCCGGCAGGTGGCAGGCAGACAACATTGGCGACGGCAACAGCGCTCGATCGCAACCGCGCGAGCGACCTGCACCGGATGGATCCAGGGCCCGGAACCGCACGCAGCTGCTCACGAGAACGAGAACGATATCCGCCCGCTCCTCGCTGCGCGCGCGGGCTCATGGATCTCGATCTCCACCGAGGCTTCCTGCACAATGCGCATTTGGCGGCAGCGGCAGAGAGGGGTCGCCGGCGGCCGCCCGAGGTGCCGATTGGCGATCGAGATTGAGAGGACAACCCGGCGCCACGGCGCTCCTGACATCATGCAGCGCCGACGATGAGCCATCCTGATCTCCACCGCGCCGCGTTCGAGGCGGCCGACGACGCGCTCCTCCTCCTCGACAACGGCCGGGTGATCGACGCGAACCCGAGCGCGATCCGGCTGCTCGCCGGGTCCGCGGACGGCCTCGTCGGGCGCGAGCTCACGGATCTCTCGCCGCTCCTGCAGCCCGACGGGCAAGCCTCCGCCGAAGGCTTCGCGCAGAGGCTCGACGCGGCGAGCCTCGGCGAACCGCAGCGGTTTCGCTGGCTCTACCGGCGCCCCAGCGGGGGCTTCATCCATGCCGACACGCAGATCGCGCGGCTCGCGCTCCCCGACGGAGCAGGGCCGATCCTGCGCGTGGTCGTGCGCGAGGAAGACAAGGAACAGCGGCGGCTCTACGCGCTCGCCGTCGACATGCTCGGCGCCGCGACGCTCGACGGGCGGTTCAAGGAGCTCAACCCCTCGTGGGAGCGCACGCTCGGGTTCAGCCGCCAGGAGCTGATGGCGAGGCCGTACCTCGAGTTCATCCACCCCGAGGACAAGGCGCGCACCCTCTCGGAGACAGACACGTTCTCGACGGGCGCGCAGACGATCACGTACGAGAACCGCTTCCTCTGCAAGGACGGCTCGTACCGGTGGCTCGAGTGGAACGCGATGCTCGCGCTCGATGAGGGGCTCGTCTACTTCGTCGCCCGCGACGTGACGCGGCGCAAGACCGCCGAGATCTCGCTCCGTGAATCCGAAGAGAAGCTGCGAGCGCTGTACGAGGGGATCCCGCACTACCTGGTCGTCGTCGACAAGGACGCGCGGATCGCCTCGCTGAACCGGCCCTATCCGGGGATCCGGGAGGACAGCGTCCTCGGCCGGAGCCTCTACGATTTCACGTCGCCGGAGTACCACGCCACGGTGAGGGAGGCGCTCCAGACGGTGCTCCAGGAGGGAGGCCGGGCGAGCTACGAGGTTGTGGGCCTCGCGGTGAACGGCGGGCGGGCGTGGTACGCGAACCACGTCAGCGCGATCCGGGGGGTGAACGGGGTCACGAACGCGCTCATCGTGGGGGAGAACATCACCGAGCGCCGGCGCGCCGAGGAGCAGCGCCGAGAGAGCGAGGCGCGCTTCCATGCGGCCGTCGAGGCCAGCATGGACGCGTTCCTCACGCTGGCCTCCCACCGCGACGAGAGCGAGGAGGTCGCCGATTTCGTGATCACGGGGCTCAACGCGCGCGCCGCGGCGATGCTGTCGATGCCGCGCGAGCAGCTCCTCGGCCATCGCCTCTCGGAGCTCGTCCACTCGGTCGAGGCCGGCGTCCTCCTCGAGAGGTGCCTGCGCGGCCTCCGGAAGGGGGCGCCGATCGAAGAGGAGATCCTCCTGCCCGCGCCGCCCACCCGGGCGTCGCGCCCGAGCGTCTGGGTGCACCACCAGATCGTGCCGATCCAGGGCGGCGTGGCCGTGACGATGCGGGACACCACCGATCGCAAGCGGCTCGAAGATCAGCTGCGCCAGTCGATCGAGCGCCTCGAGGCGTACGCCGAGGAGCTGGAAGGCAAGAACCGGATGCTCGCCGCGGAGAACGCCGAACGCGAGCGGACCGCGAGCGTCCTGCGCCAGCAGCAGGAGGCGATCCGCGCGCTGTCGACGCCGATCATCCAGGCGTGGGAGGGCGTCCTCGTGCTGCCCATCATCGGCGCGCTCGACAGCGTCCGGGCCACGGACATCATGGAGAAGCTGCTCGGGGAGATCGTCCGCACCCAGGCCCACTTCGCCGTGCTGGATCTGACCGGCGTGGAGGACGTGGACACGCCGACGGTCGATCACCTGTTCCAGGTGACGCGGGCCGCGAGCCTGCTCGGGAGCCGCTGCCTCGTCTCGGGCATCTCCCCCGGGGTCGCGCAGGCCATCGTGACGCTCGGCAGCGACGCGCGGGCGCTCGAGACCTTCGGCGAGCTGCAGGACGCCCTGCGCCACGCGCTGCTCGTGTCCGGCGCCCGGATGCCGAACACGCGGGGCAAGGCGCGCTAGCTCCGCCAGCCTACGCGTCGTCGGCCGCGAGCTCGTCGTGGAGCTCCCGCGCGCGCGCCGCGTGGCGCGCCACCTCGACGCCGTCGCCGATCGCGGCGGCGTGCGCCGCGGCGCGGTCGTAGGCCGCGGCGGCCGCCCGCAGATCGCCTCCCCGCTCGTAGTGGTGGGCCAGGAGGGCGGCGCCCTCGTCGCCCGGCGCGCGGTGCTCGATCCAGTCGGCGACGAGCAGGTGGATCCGCCGGCGGATCTTGAGGCTCAGCATCTCGTAGGCGACCTCGCACGTCGCCTGCTCCACGAACACGTACTCCCGCTCGCCGGGGAACGACGCGGGCGAGCGGAGCCGGATCAGCTGGCGCTCGCACAGGCGCGCGAGCAGCTCGGCGGTGGACGCGCCGCCCCCGTGGCGCACCGAGAACGGCGGATCGAGATCCTGGAGCTCCGCGAGGATGCGCTCGCTCGACATCGGCGAGCGCGCCTGCGGGGCGTCGTTCCGGAGCCGCTCGACCGCGCCCTCCCAGAAGGTCCGGCCGACGACCGCTGCCTGCGCCAGGAGGCCGCGCGCGGCTTCGTCCAGGCGGTCGAGGCGCGCCTGGACCACGCCGTGCACCGCCGGCGGCAAGCTGAGCGCGCTCAGCGCGTCCTCACGGACGTGCCAGGCGCCCTCTTGGGCCTCGATCGCGCCGGCGTCGACGAGGAGGTGGAGCGTCTCCTCCACGGTTCGCGGGTTGCCCTCGGAGCGCTCGGCGATCGCACGCACGAGCTCGGGGGCGCGATCGGGAACGCCGCGGAGCCGATCCCGGATCATCTCCTCCGCGTGCCGCCGCGCGAGCGAGGGCGCGTCGACGCGGACGTAGGCTTCCTTCCCGACGCCCCAGTCGGGGCGGCGCTCGTAGAGCTCGGGGCGCGCGGCGCACACCACGCAGAGCGGCAGCCCCTCGGCGTGGGTCACGAGCTCCTCGACGAGGTCGAGCGTCGCGTCGTCGGCCCACTGCAGGTCGTCACACACGATCACCATCGGCGTCCGCTCGAGCGTGAAGGTGACGAGCAGCGCGAGCGCGGAGGCGATCCGGCGCCTCGCCAGCACGCTGCCGCGCGCCGCGGCCTCGAGGAGCCCGGCGGGCGCAGGCCGCGCGCCCAGGATCGCCGCGAGCCGGGCGAGGATCTCCTCGAGGTCGCTCCCTCCGCTCGGCCTCGACAGCGAGGGGGACGGATCGAGCTCGTCGTCGTCTTCGTACCGCGCCGCCCCGGCGCCCCGGCGCCCGCTGACGGTCGAGCTGATCGGCCCTCGGAGCGGGACGGACGACGCGTGGGTCACGATCGGCGACGCGCCCCCGAGCGCCGCGGCCCTGGCCCCCGCGCCGGCGGCCTCCCGCTCGGCGCGGACGCGGGCGCGCGCGGCGCGCAGCCGGACCCAGCGCAGGCCGCGGCGCAGCTTGCGCAGGATGACCTGGGCCGGATCGGCCTCGTGGATCCCGAACCAGCGTCGGAGCAGCGCGCCGGCCAGGCCGTAGCTCGAGTCCCGCGCGAGCGCCGAGCACTGCGCCGACAGGACGAGCAGCCCCCCGGGCGGCGCGAGCGCGTACCCGCGCTCGGAAGAGGGCGCGCCGCTCCCCGTGCCGCCGTCGTGGAGGCCCGCGAAGAGCTCGGCGAGCATCCGCGTCCGCCCGACGCCGGGCGCGCCGACCAGCGTGATGAGGCGCGGCCGCCGCTCGTGGAAGGCGGTCTCGACGAGATCGCACAGGCGCTGCATCTCCGCGCCGCGGCCGACGAGGCGCGTCGCGAGCCCGTGGAAATCGGCGGGCGGGAACGCGTGGTGGAGCGGCGCCTCGCCGAGCACGCGGTAGATCGGCGGCTCCGCGCCGCGAGCGGTGGACGCCGGCGAGGCCGCCGGTGCCCGGATCGCGCCGGCGCTCGCGCCCGCGTCGATCGGCTCGACGTGGAAGCGCCCGAGGACGAGGCGGTGGGTATCGCGGCCGATCACGATCGCGCCGCGCGGCGCGAGCTGCTGCAGGCGCCCCGCGCCGTCCACCGCGTCGCCGATGACCGCGAGATCCTGCCGCGCCGAGCCCCCGGCGCCGACGAACGCGCGCCCCGTCGCGATCCCGAACCGCACCGAGAGGCGGACCGCTCGCGCCGCGCGCGGCAGCGTGAGGCGCGGGATCGCGGCTTGCGCGCCGAGCGCCGCGACGATCGCTCGCTCGGCGTCGCAGTCGGTCGAGCGGGGGACGCCGAAGACGGCCATGACACGCCCGCCGATCGGCCGCTCCACGATCCCGTGCATCTGCTCGACCTGCTCCGCGAGCACCTGGTAGCAGCGGTCGACGACGTCCTTGACGTCCTCGGGATCGAGCCGCGACGAGAGCGCGGTCGCCTCGGATAGATCGGCGAACAGGACGGTGCAGACCCGGTGCTCGCCGCCCTCGAACGGCAGGGCGGCCCGGGTCCGCGGCGAGCCGCGATCGGAGCTCACGCTCCCCCTCGCCCCGCTGCTGTCCGGCGCCCGCCATGGCTTCGACGAAGGCGGCAGCGACGGCGGCGGGACCGACAGCGCCGGCGGCGGAGGCAGCGGCGGCAGGTGGACGGCGGCGAGGTCGAGCAGTCCGTCCGCGTCGTCGTCCGCGTCGCCCGTACCGAAGGCGGGCGCGCGCAGGGTATCGCGCGCCACCACGACGACGCTGGAGCGGTGGGCGGCCTCCAGGGCGGCCCACATCTCGCCGAGGTTGTGGAACCGCTGCGAGGGGTTGATCGCGAGCGCGCGGCCGAGGACCGCCTCGACGTCGGCGTTGGCGTTCACGCCGCGGGCGCGGAAGCTCGGCCGGATCGCCTCGTCGCTCGAGGCGACGAAGAGCTGGATGACGTCGCTGCCCGAGAGGGCGGGCTGACCGCTCGCGACCTCGACGAGGATCAGGGCCATCGCGTAGACGTCGGTCCAGGGCCCCGTGGCGCCGAACCGCGGGCTGAACTGCTCCGGCGCGCCGTACTGCGGCGTGAAGGCGCGGAACGTTCGTCCCGTCTGGACGAGCGCCTCTGCGAACGTCGGCGTCTCGGAGAACACCTTGGCGAGCCCGAAGTCGAGCACCTTCATGCGATCGCCGAGCAGGAACAGGTTGGCCGGCTTGACGTCGCGGTGAGACACGTTCTCGTCGTGGGCGACGGCGAGCGCGGAGGCGACCGGCGCGAGGAGCCTGATCGCGTCGCCGAGGCTCCTCGGCGGGAGCTTCTCGGCGCTGCGGCGCTTGAGATCCTGCTCGAGCGTCTCGCCCTCCAGCCACTCCATGACGATGTACGGCGTCCAGGGCCCCTTCGGGGCGGCTGCAGCGCCGATGTCGAGCGCCTGGACGATGCCCATCGTCCGGCGCGAGAGCTGGTGGAGCAGGCGCGCCTCCTCGCGGAACTTGGCGAGGAAGCCGTCTTGCTGGTCGGCGCTTAGACCCGCGGGGATCTTGAGACATTTGACGGCGACCGGCGAATCGAAGCCGAGGTGCCGGGCGCGATAGACGACGCCGAACGCTCCCTCGCCCGCCAGCGCCTCGACGGCGAACTGGCCGTCGATGATCGACCCCACCCAGCCGAACGGGTCGCTGGCCTGCATCGTTGCCTAGGCTACCTGTTGCGCCGAACCAGAAGCAACGGCCGCGGGCGAGGGGATGTGCGTGGCGGGGCGCGCGTGGGGCCCCGCCGAACTCGCAGGGGCCGCTCGCGGCTCCCTCGCTGCGCGAGGGAGCCGCGAGCGGCAAGTTGTGCTCGGACAGCGGCCCGTCCCCACGCGCGCCCCGCCACGCACATCCCCTCGCCCGCGGCTCCAGGAGAGAAAGAGGCCATGACGGCCGCGACGGGCGACTGGCATGGAGATATTTTCGCTGGCCAGGTAACGGGTGGCAGGATTCAGGCTCGATAGGGCCACTCCTCCTACATGCGCGCCATGGAGGTGAGCCGCTCAGCAACTGATGAGCTCGCGTAGCAGACCACGATGGATCGTTCCTTATCGAAGAGCGGGAGGGAGAGCGCGCTGAAGAGCGGGAGGGAGAGCGCGCTAAATCGGTTCACCGCTGCGGGCGGCAGCGCCATCCTGAACCCATGAACTTCTTGCTTCATCGCCACCTCGCCGCGCGCGATCTCGGCTCGGCTGCCGCGGCCGCTGCGGCGATGCTCCCGGACCTCTGGCGCATGGCCGACCGGCGCGTCAGGCCGTCCCGCGCGCCCGATCGCCCTGCCGCCCCGCCGCCGCGCCTCGCGGAGGTGCTGGCCGGCATCGATCACCACGTTGCCGTCGATCGCTGGTTCCACGCCGCCCCCGTCTTCATCGAGGGGGAGCGCCGCCTCGCCGAGGCGCTGCGCAGCGCCTCGCTCGGCGCGCCGCGGCTACCGCTGTTCGCCCACGTGCTCTGGGAGATGTGCCTCGACGGCGCGCTCGTCCGCAGGACCGGCCTCGCCCCCCTCCTCGACGACCTCCGCGCCGGCCTAGCTGCCATCGACGGCGCCCCCACCGAGGACGCCGCCTCGATCCACCACTTCCACCGGCGAGCCCCCTCCCCCGCCGGCGCCGTCGCCGATCGCACCGCCTTCGAAGCGCGGCTCCGTCAGATCTGCGACGAGCTCACCCGTGGCCCATGGATCGCCGGCTACCAGGACGGCGCCGGCCTCGTCCTGCGCCTCTCAGGCGTGCGCGCGCGCTTCGGCATGCCCCCCTTCACCCCGGACCAGCACGCCCGCCTAGCCACGCTCCTCGACGCCCTCACCCCATCCGCCGACGACGCCCTGACCGACCTCCTCCGCACCGCACCAAAGCACTAACGCGCCGCATCCCCCCTCTCTCTTCCCTTCTCTCTCTCCCCCAGACGGCGTCCGCGGCGGTCGCCCGCACAGGAGACGGGCCCAGCTCGGCGTTTTCGGCGCGGAGGCGTACGTCTGTACGCCGAGCACCGAAAACGTCGAGATGGGCCCGTATCCGAAGCGGGCGCCCGCCCTGCTACTCGTGGATGATGATGGTGGTGCCCTCGCCCAGCTCCTCGCCTGTGTTGATGGCGTGCCATCCGGGCGGGACCTGGGGCTCGGTCCACAGGAACAGTCGGTGGGAGTCGATGGGCGACAGGTTGATGCAGCCGTGGCTGCGCGGGGTGCCGAAGACGTCGTGCCAGTACGCGGTGTGAAGCGCATAGCCGCTCGCGAAGTACTGGATGTACGGCACGTCCTTGAGGGCGTAGGTCCCCTCGCCGCGGCGCCGCGTCACGCCGTACTCCCCGTCGCCCTTGCGAGGGACCACCTTCTCGCCTGCCGCGGGCTTCGCCGCCGCGCTCGCGCCGGGCTTCTTCGACGCGCGCTCCTTCGACGAGCCGCCCTTCTCCGGCTTCGCGCCGCGCGACGCCGACGGCGCGTCGGCCGTCGTCTCCGCGCGGCCGCCGACGCTCGACGACTCGTTCGAATCCATGGTCGCCGTGATGTGCTTGTTGCGGATGCGGAAGATGCCGCGCACCGTCGCGGTCGTGGTCTTTGGATCGGCCACCCCGGCCTGGCCGGTCGAGACCAGCGTGGCGTAGACCGGGCGCTTGCCCTCCCAGAGGACCAGCGTCTGGTGCGTGATCGACACCTCGATCCACTTCTCGCCCTTCTCGGCGACCTCCGGCCACGCGGACGGCGCGACCGCGAGCCCGACGTCCAGCTGGCTCACATACCGCTGATCCCGGGTGCGGTAGTACTTCACGCCCTCGATCCGGCGCATCCTGCCGGTCAGCGGGACGACGTCCCGGAACGGCAGCTCCTTGCCCGGCGTCGCCTTGTCTCCCTGGATCTGGACGTCGCGAGCGCCCCGCGCCCGCACGAAGGCGAGCGGCAGCGTGAGCGCGTCGGTCAGCTCGACGCCGTGCCAGGGAGAGCCGGTGTCGGGCTTGATCTTCGTCGCAGGCACGAGCCGGAGATCGGTCGTGATCGCGAACCGCCGCCCCAGCGACTCCGGTCCGGTCGGGAACGATCCGATCAGCGACAGCCCGGTGAAGCGCCGCGCGCGATCGGCGAAGACCGCGTAGTCCGGGACCTTGAAGTCGCTGATGTTGCGGATGAGGCGCTTGCCGCCCTCGAGCCAGAACGGGATCGGGTCGCCCTCGCCCTCCCCGCCGAGCAGGGCGCCCTCGCCCAGCTCGAGCGAGTTCTTCCCCAGGCCGAGCTCGCCGAGCTGCTTGCCCGGCAGCGGCACGCCGCGCGCGTCGATCGCCACGTCGTTCGCGCCGAGCACGACCCGCTGCACGGTCGCCTTGTTCTCCTCGAACCACGACAGGTGCTCGTCGAGCTTGAACTCCGACTTGCGCTGCTCCTCCGCGGTGGGCACGCGCAGGTAGAGCGGCAGCACCGCGCGGACGAAGGCGTACCGGTACGGCAGCGCGGTCCTCAGGTTCGGCCCTGGGCCGGCGGCCTTGAGGATCGGGTCGTCGAGGTCGAGCGTCGCCTCCTCGCCGACACAGAGGTAGCCGCGAGGCTCGATCGCGTACCAGCCGCCCGGGCAGCCCGCGGTGCCGGCGGGCTCCGCGGAGCGGGGCACCCTGGAGCCGACGCGCAGGTAGCCGAGCTTCTTCGACGTGTCGCGCGGCTCCTTGTAGACGGTCGCCACGAACGCGGTCACGCCGAGCAGCGGCTTGTCGCTCGGCGGCCACGCGGGCGCCGCGAGCTCCGCGGGCGCGGCCTGCCCCTCGGCCGACGCGAGCGCCGCGGGGGCCGCGTCCGCGCCCGCGTCGCCGGCGGACGCCGTCGCCCCCGCGTCGGCCGGGACGTCCGCAGGCTTGCGACAGCCGCACGCCGCCGCCGAGAGCGCCGCGAGGTGAGCGAGACGAAGAGCGAGGTGCGCCGCGCGCAGCGCACGTTGAGGCTTCCCGAAGGACAGCAGGGCGCCCATGCGGGCGTACTTGCCAAAATCGGCGCCCGACGAAAAGCCCAAAACACGCGGCGGGCGCGCGCGGGCGCTCAGGCCAAGAGGCCCGGCAACACCCCCGTGCAGTACGCGGGGTTGCCGAACGTCGAGACGTCCACGCCCATCGCGTTGCACAGCGCGACGAGCAGGTTGTTGTGGGGATCGCCGGCGTAGCGCAAAAATCTTCCAGTCCTGAGCGCCCCGCCCGCGCCCCCGGCGATCACGTACGGCATGTCGCGCCGCGAGTGGCTCTGCCCCTCCGAGATGTCCGTGCACCAGAGGACGAGCGTGTTGTCGAGGAGCGTGCCCGTGCCCTCCTGGACGGCGTCGAGCCTCTCGAGGAGGTACGCGAGCTGCTCCGCCTGCCAGCGCCCGATGTCGACGAGCTGCTGCTGCTTTTCCTCGTCGCCGATGTTCGAGTGCGAGAGCGCGTGGTGCGTCTCCGACTGGCCGAGCCACGTGAACACCTTGCCCGCCTGGGTCGCGCTCCACTGGATGGACGCGACCCGCGTGAGATCGCACGCCAGCGCCATCGCGAGCAGGTCGGTCTGGAGCCTCCCGATCGCGGGGAAGTTGTCGTTCGCGTAGACGTCGAGCGGATCGCCCAGCGCCGGCAAGGCGCACGCGCCGCCGAGGAGCGCCGGCACGTCGAGCCGCTGCTCGATGTCGTTCAGCGCGTCGAGGTGCTGCTCGAGCTTCCGCCGGTCGCCGCCCCCCAGCTCGCGCGCGAGGGCGCCGTAGTCCTCCATGACGCTGCCGAGCACCCGGCGGCGCAGGGCGCGCCGCTGCGTGAGCTCCACTGGGTCGGCGCTGAGGTCCAGGAACAGCCTGTCGAACGCCGCGCGCGGATCGTCCTCGGGCGGGACCGGCTGGCCAGGGCCGAGGTACGAGAGGCGCGACGAGACGTTGGCGTACTGGACCTGCACGCCGAGCTCGAGCGACGAGAGCTTCGTGCGATCCCCGAGCCTCGCGGCGAGGAGCTGGTCGACCGAGATGCCCCCGCCCCAGCCGACCCGCACGCCAGGGTTGCAGGCGTACGGGAAGAGGTTGCCCTCCTGGAGCTCCGTGCCCGTGAGCGCCTGGCCGATGCCCTGCTGATGGGCGTCGCCCGGCCCGTGGTAGGCGGACTCCATGTCGATGCCCTCGAGGACGAGCAGCTTGTCCCGGTAAGGCGAGAGCGGCGCAAGGATCTCTCCCAGCTCGAACGACGACTCGGTCCCGGTCGGCTGCCAGGCCTGCTTCACCGTGCCGAGGCCGGTGAAGAAGACGACGAAGCGCTTCGGGAAATCGACGGCGCTCGCCGATCCGGCCATGGCGTCGAGGAACGGGAGCGCGAGGGCGAGCCCCCCGGCCCCGCGCAGGAAGGTGCGGCGATCGAGGCGCCTCCTCGACGCCCGGCGCTGCGCGGCGCCGCTCACGGCGCGCCCCCTGCGCCCCGCGCCGCGCGGCGGTAGCGGAACGCGTCCGTCTGGGTCAGCGCCACGAGCAGCGCCTTGATGTTGTACCCGCTCTCGGCGAACGCCTCCTGGATCTGGCGCATGCTGCACTCGTCCTCTTCCTGCTCGACGCGGCCGTAGCCGAAGCGGAACCACTGCGTCGCGACGCACTGGCGCACCTCGTCGCTCTCGGCGAGGCGGTGCGCGAGCTCCACCGCGCCATCGAAGGGCCCGTCGATGTCGCGGCTGCCCGTGATCTCGCCGGTCGCGTCGACCGGGACGCCCTGATCGACCTCGCGGTAGAGGCCGATCCCGTCGTAACGCTCGAACCCGAAGCCGATCGGATCCATGAGCCGGTGGCAAGCAGCGCAGCCCGGGTCCTCCGAATGCCGCTCGAACTGCCTGCGGGTCGGGATCCCGTCCCTCACCGGGGGCGGCTGGATGTCCACGTCGGGCGGCGGCGGCGGCAGGATCTGGCAGAGCAGCCGCTCCCGGACGAACTTGCCCCGGTGGATGGGCGAGGACTGGTCCGGCTTCGCGAGCACCGACAGCACGCTGGCGTGGGTGAGGAAGCCGGCGCGCTGCGCGGGGTCGAGCGGCACGACCGAGAGCTCGCCGGGCGCCTCCGCGCCGCCCGCCTCCAGCCCGTAGAACGCGCGGAGCTCGGCGTTCATCAGCGAATAGGGCGCCGTCAGCAGGGTCGCCACGTCGCCGGCGTCGTCCTCGAAGACGACGTGATCGAGGAACGCCTCGGTCTCCGACCGGAGGAGCGCCGGGAGCCCGGCATGGAAGCTCGGGTAGACCGCCGTGTCCTTGGTGAGGGTGTCGATGTTCGACAGCTGCAGCCACTGCGCGTGGAAGTTCGCCACCGCGGCCCGGGCGCGCGGGTCGTCGAGCATGCGGCGGGCCTGCGCGGCGATCTGCTCCGCGGTGCGGAGCTCCCCCGCGTCGGCCGCGGCGAACAGCGCGTCGTCGGGCATCGAGCTCCAGAGCAGGTACGAGAGCCGCGAGGCGATCTCGTGATCCGAGAGCTGCACCGCGCCCTCGCCGGCCGGATCCGGCATGCCGTGCTCGACGCGGTAGAGGAAGTGCGGCGACTGGAGCATCGCCTGGATCACGAGCTCGACGCCGGTCGAGAAGCCGTGCTCGTCGTTCCCGAAGGCGAAGAGCCGCGCGAGCCGCTCGCTCTCCGCGGGCGCGAGGGGCCGGCGGAACGCGCGCTTGCCGAGGCGCTCGATGAGCTCGGCGGCGCACACGTCGGGCCCCTGCACCGCCGGGTCGCACCCCGCAAGGAGCTTCCCGAGATCCTTCGCGGCCCGCGCCGCGATCGCCTCGGAGGCCTTCATGAGCTGCTCGGCGAGGAGCTGCGTGACCCCGAGCGCCGCCGCCTGGTTGTTGAACCCGAGCGCCTCCTCCTCGACCACGAAGGCGTCGGCCGGCGCGCTGTCGTCGCCGAGGAGATCGCGGATCGTGTTATTGTACTCGAAGCGCGTCATCCGCCGGAGCGGCGACGCGCCCGGCTGGACCGCCGCGCAGCGCGGCGCCTCGTCCTTCACGCCGGCCTCGCCCCCGCGCCCGCCGGAACAGGCTGCTGCCGCCGCCGCGACGGCGATCGCGAGCCCGAGAGAGCCGCCGGGGCCGCGCGCCGCGCGGCGGTGCCGTCCACTTAACCGATCCATCTGCCCTCTCCCGTGGGCGACGCGCTGGCCTGTGCTGCGTTGCGGCGCGGCGCATCGTGTCCACTTAACCGATCCATCTGCCCTCTCCCGTGGGCGACGCGCTGGCCTGTGCTGCGTTGCGGCGCGGCGCGGCGCGGCGCATCGTGCGACGACCTTTCTCACTTCGCCGGAGCCCGTCAAGGCGCCAAGGAATGACGAGGCGCGGCGAGCCCTGCGAGTTCGATTGTAGCGGAGTCTCCTAGCTACACTGCGCGTCACTAGAAATGTCGCTCGGCGCTTCGAAAGACGCTGGATCCAGCAGCGACATCGCCTGTAGGCTCGCGCGCGTGCATTCTTCGTTTGACGCCGCTGCCGGCGAAAGGCCCGCGCGGAAGCCGACCAGGTTCACAACGCTGTCCCTCTCCTTGAGCCTCTGCGGGAGGATCCTCCTCGGGCTCTCCGCCGCGACGGTCACGACGTTGGCGCTCTCGCCCATCGCGCTCGCCGCCCCCAAGGGGTCGAAGTCGATCGCGATCCGCATCGAGGGGCCGAACGCGGACGACATCCGCGAAGACATCGTGTCGCTCGTCCCGGAGACGCTGAAGGTCGTGGACGACGACGCGTTCTCGAAGTCGCTGAAGGGCGCCGGCCAGACAAAGCCGGTGGGGGACGCGCTGGTGGTCAAGGCCCAGCGGAAGAAGGCCCTCGACCGCATTCGCAAGGCCGGCAAGGCCTCGAAGGCCGAGGGCGTCATCTACGGCGTCTCGCGGACGAACAAGAAGAAGAAGAAAGAGGTCTACCTCGTCTACGTCGACGAGAACGCCGGCGACCTCGCGGTGGACAGCGCGGTGCCGCTGAACGGCTCGCGGGACGACCGCAAGAAGGCGCTGGAGGAGCTGCTCGGCCCGACGCTCTCGCAGATCGCGCCGCCGCCCGCCGCGGCCGACGAGGACAAGCCGAAGGACGGCGGCGACGGCGACGGCAGCGGCGACGACGAGAAGGCCGGCGACGGCGACGAGAAGGCCGACGGCAGCGACGACAAGGGCAGCGACGGCGACGAGAAGGGCGGCAAGCGCAAGCGCCACGATCCCCGCTCGGCGCTCTTCTCGGTCGAGCTCGGCGTCGAGTTCACCGGCCGCTGGTTCGAGTACTCCGATCCGGTCACGCAGAACCTCCGGCCCTACGACGTCTTCGGTCAGCCCGCGGTGTCGATCTCCGGCGAGCTGTACCCGCTCGCGTCGACGGACATCCCGGTGCTCAAGGGCCTCGGCATCACCGCGGGGTACATGCGGGCGCTCGGCCTCAACTCGGCGGTGGGCGAAGGCGACCCGATCAGCACGACCTACCAGCGCATCAACCTGGGGCTGCGGGAGCGGCTGTCGATCGGCGAGTCGTCCGTGCTCGGCATCTCCGCCGGGCTCCGGCTCCTGACCTTCGAGGTCGACGCGGCGGAGGCGCTGGCCAGGACGGTGCCGAACGTCTCCTACACGCTGGTTCGCGCCGGCGTCGACGCGCGCGTGCCGGTCGGCCCGGTCGCGCTGGCGCTGGGCGCCGACTACCTCATGCCGCTCTCGTCGGGCCCGGTCTACGACCGGTTCGCCGGGGCGAGCGTGCAGGGCATCGGCGCGATGGCCGGGGTGCTCGTGCCCGTCACGACCGGCGTCGAGGCGCGGCTCCTCGTCGAGTACGCGCGTTTCTTCTCGTCGTTCGAGCCCGCGATCGGCGACGACTACGTAGCCGGCGGAGCGATCGATCAGTACCTTGGGGTGCGGCTCGCCGGAGCCTACGTTTACTGAGCGAGAGAGAGAGGTAGCACGTGACGTACATCGCTTTTCTTGGTGGGCGCACCGCGCTCGCAGCCGCGGCCGTGATGAGCGGCGCCGCGCTGATCATCAGCTGCGCGGGGACCCTCGACGACAAGGACCAGTACCTCACCGGCGGCGACGACGGGCCTGGCGGCGGGAGCGGCCAGGGCAACGGCGCGACGACCGGCGGCACCGACCCGACGACCAGCGGCGGCGACCCCACGACCACCGGCGGCGGCGGCGACCCCACGACCAGCGGCGGCGACCCCACGACCACCGGCGGCGGCGGCGAGCCCGCGACCACCTCGACGGGCGCCGGCGGCGTGACCGGGTGCGCCGAAGCGCCGGCGCTGGTCATGTCGAAGTGCGCCAGCTCCGGCTGCCACGATGCGACGACGAAGCTGGCGGGCCTCGATCTGTCGACGGGGTGGGAGACCAGGGTCGCGGGCCAGGCGGTCGACTGCGGCGGCAACGCCATGGTGCTCGTGCCGGGCGACCCGGAGGCCAGCTTGATCTACAAAAAGGTCACGCCGGCCCCGCCGTGCGACAACCGGATGCCGCTCGGCGCCCCGATGCCGCTCATGGAAAGCGAGATGAAGTGTCTCTACGACTACATCGCCGCGCTCCCGAAATGAGGTAGCGAAGGAGCGTCTGGCCGCGGCGGCGGCGCGGATGGCGCGCTCGTCCCCTGGATGAGATCGCCTCGTTGGCGCCCCCCTGGCCAGACGCTACGCTCGCCGCGATGCTGCGCCGGCGCTCGTTCTGGATCGCCGCGGCCGCCGTCGCCTACACCGCCTTCGCCGCGCTCCGGGCGTCCGGCGGCCACGGGCCCGCGTGGCTCGCCCTGGTCGGGCTGCCGCTGCTCCTCGCGCTGGGCCTCCGCTGGGTAGAGCGGCCGCCGCGGGGCGAGGACCGCATCGATCCGGCGGCCCGCAGCGCGGCCGCCGTCTGCCTCACCGGCGCCGCGATGCTCGCCGCCGCGCGGAGCGGCCCCGCCGGGCTCGCGCTGATCGCGCTCGGCAACCTCGGCGCGGCGGCCGCGGCGATGGCCGCGCTTGTCGGGCTCGCGCGCATCGCCGGCCTCGGCGGCCTGCTCGAGCCTCCGCCGAACACGCGGCGCCTCGACGCGGTGGCGTTCGCATCGCTCTTCTGGACCGTGGCGGTCGCCCTGCCGGCCGTCTCCGCGGTCGCCCCCGAGCGCGCGGCGGATCTCGATCCGCTGCTCGTCCACTACGCCACGTCCGCCGCGTCGCTCGGCTCGCTCACGGTGACGCTCGTGGCGATCGCGCGCGTCCGCATCGCGCGGCGGCTCGAGCTCGGCGTGGCCGACCGGGTCGAGGCCGCGCTGCTGCTCACAACGACCGCGCTCGCGGTCGGCCTCGCGGCGGCCTTCGTCGGCGTCGCGCCGCCGGAGTCGATCCTGCCCGTCACGAGCGCCGTCGCGGCGGTCTGCGTGGCCTTCTGCACCGTGGCCGCGGACGCGGCGCAGGTCTCGCGCGCGCTCCGCGGCACGCTCGCCGTCGCGACGCTCGCGACCCCGCCGGCGCTGCTCGCGGTCTACGCGGTGCACCAGGCGCCGCGCGGCGATCTCGGGCTCCCGGGCGCGCCGCAGTCGTCGGTCGGCGTCGCCGTGTTCGGCGCGTGCGCCCTCTGCGCGCTCGCGGGGCTCGCGGCGCCGGCGCTCGCGCGCCGGTTCGCGCCGGAGGGGGCGCGCTGGCTCGGGGCCTTCGACGCCGCGACGCGCGCGGCCATGAACCCGGAGCCGGAGGCGGCGCTCGAGGCGGCGCTCTCCGCCCTGCGCGAGGCCTCGGACGCGGGCGTGGCCGGGCAGGCCCCGCCGGCGCTCTACCTGCTCTCACCGCCCGAGCGGGTGACCGTCGATCGCGCCGGCTACGCGCGCACCGAGCCGGCGGAGGTGCCGGCGCGCCTCATCGAGCTCGCCCAGCTCGAGCCGGAGCGCGTCCTGCGCGTCGAGGCCGCCGAGGCGGTCGAGGTCCGGCGGCCGGAGGTGCGCCCGCTGCTCGCCTGGCTCGCCGAGCGCGACGTCGGCGTGGTGGCCCTTGTGAACGACGCGGAGGGCCCGATCGGCGCCCTCGCCATCCCGCGGGCCCGGCGCGCGTCGCCGATGACGCTGGAGGAGGTGAGCGGCCTGCGCGCGGTCGCCGACCGGCTCGGGGCGGTGATCGCGGTGTCGGCGATGCTGTCGGGGTCGCGCGGCCGCGAGGTCGCCGCCCGCCGCGAGGCCGAGGAGCGCGCGCGGGAGGTGGGCCGGCTCGAGCGCGCCGTCGCGCAGGGCGCGGGGCGGTTCCGCGCGATCGCGGCGCTGCTCGCGCGGCCGGCGCGGGCCGCGGCCTACAGCCCCGCCGCGCGCGCGGCGCTCGAGCAGCTGGAGCGGCTCGGCGTGGGGGGCGGCCCGGTCACGCTGCTGACGGCGCCCGGGATCGACGCGGTCGCGTGGGGCGCGGTCGTCCACCTGACGTCGCCGCGCGCGGGCGGCCCGCTGGCGATCGTCGACGGCGCGGCGCCCGTCCCCGAGGGGTTCGCGCAGGCGTTCGCGCAAGCCCGTGGCGCTGCATCGGCCCGCGACGAGCCGGCGATCGAGGGTCCCGAGGGGACGCCGAGCGCGCTCGCGCTGTGGCGCGATCCGGACAGCTCGCCCATCGAGGCGGCGCGCGGCGGCACGCTGCTCGTGCTCGACGCCCAGGCGTTGCCGTCGGAGGTGCAGAGCTACCTCGGCGCGGCGCTGCCGGACGACGTGGGGCTCGTCGTGGCGGTGCCTCAGACCGTCGACGCGCTCGCGGCGACCGGCCAGCTGAGCGAGCGGCTCGCGGACCGGCTCGGCGACCGGGCCGTCGCGCTGCCCTCGCTGTCGTCGCGCGCCGAGGATCTCCGCGCGCTCGCGCTGGATCACCTCGCGCGCATCGGCGTCCGCCTGCGGGGCCGGCCGTTCGGCCTCGATCTGCGCGCGCTGCAGGCGGTGCTCGATCATCCGTGGCCCGGCAACGACGCGGAGATGGGCGCGGTCCTGCTCCGCGCGGCGCTCGTGGCCAAGGGCGACGTGATCGGCGAGAAGGACCTGGCGGCGATCGGCTTCGCCCCGCCGCCCGAGCCGTCCAGCGGGGCGGACAGCGTCCGGAGCGAGCCGCGCCGCGCCCGGCGGCGGCGCGCGGACCCGAGGGGATAGGCGTCCTGCGGCGCTACGCCTCTGGCCGGGCGCGCCGCGCGGCTCTGGGCGGCGCGCCGGGCCGGATCTGCGAGCGCTGCAGCATGTCCTTCCGGAGGAAGTGATCGAACATGTGCTGGCAGCTGGGACAGGGGTCCACGGGATCGCCGCCGTCGAAGTACCTGGACGCCGCGGCCTGGATCGCGATGCCGCCGTCGGGGATCTCGCGCAAGGCCCGCCGCGTCCCAGCTTCGTCCAGGGTGCCGGGCCGGAGCGCGTGCTGCCGCTCCCATGAGGCGAGGTAATCGCTGAGCGCCGCGGGCGCCGAGCACCGGCCTGGCTCCACGGGGATCTTCGCCTGTTCCCCCCTGGAGAGCGCCTCGATCCAGCCGCAGTACCAGGCGGTGAAGCTGTCGTGGGTCGGGACGACGCCGAGGCCTGCGGCGCGCAGATCCGCCCAGACGCTGCCGGCGCGCGGGCCGCGGATCACGAGGACGGAGAAGTAACCGCAACCCATGTGCGCGAGCGCGACGGTCCCGCGGACGGCCTCGTCGGCCTGGAGCGCGGCGCGCTGGGGGGCGGTGAGCGTCCGCGGATCGGGCCGGTAGGGCCTCGTGTGGGGGAACTCGCCGGTGAGGCTCTCGAGCTGTCCGCGGCCGTCGAGCGGCAGGAGCCCGTAGTACGGGCCGGCGCCGGCGCTGCCGACGCGGGTGAGGAAGGCGGCGTAGTCGGCGGGGATGCGGGCGCCGCACGACGCCTCGATGCGCTCGATCTCTCGCGGGGTGAGCGGCGGGTGGAGGCGGTACCCGTGCTCTCGGGCGCCGAAGCGGTTCAGCCACGGGTCGTGATCGCGGTGCAGGTGCTCGAGCGCCTCGGCGACGCCCGCGACGAAGCCCTCGACGACCGCGACGGGGGCGGGGTGGTGGAGCCCCTCGGCGCGCAGGCGCTCGAGCGATCGCGTGGCGGCGCCGCTCTCCGGGTGCGCCTTGGCGTAGGCCGCGAGCTTGTCGTACGCGGAGGTGTCGCCGTCGCGCGCGGCGCGGTGGTAGACGAGGATCGGGAAGGCGACCGGGTGCCCCGGCTGCTTGTCGAGGACGGCCTCGAGGTGGCGCAGGCCCTCGTCGGTGCGGCCGGCCTCGCAGAGCATGGCGCCGAGGTCGCAGCGGGCCGAGACGTCCTCGGGATCGAGGCGAGCGGCCGCCTCGAACGCGTCGCGGGCTGCGTCGAGCTCGCCGCGCTCGCGGAGGGCGTAGGCGAGGCTCACCGCGGTGGCGAACGTCGGATCGAGCTCGAACGCCCGGCGGGCGAGCTGCACGGCGTCGTCGAGGCGGCCGAGCTTGCGGAGGATCATCCCGGAGACCCAGGCGACCTGCGGGTGGTCCGGGTGGCTCGCGCGGAGCGCATCGAGGACGGGCAGCGTCTTTTCGAGGGCGCCGCGGGCCTTCGTGTCGAGGTGCTCCTCCGGGTAGCGGGCAAGGAGCTTCACGAGGCGGTAGACCGCGGCGTCGACCTCCATGCGCGCCACGTTCTTCGGCGTGAGCTCCGGAGAGCCCTGTCGCGGCGTCGGTTTCTGCTTGCGCCGCCCGGTCCTGGACATGGCGGGACGGTAGCTTGCCCCCGCGGAGGCACAAAGCAGCGGCGGAGGCCCGCAGGGCATCACGCGCTGCGGGAGAGGTCGACCGTCGAGACAGCCGGGATCGCGGTCCGCTCGGGCGAGCTCTCGCGGATGCGGGAGTCGGTCGTCGGCGATGCGGCCTTGCAGAGCGGCGCCGCGTGGGGGGACGCCCGCCGGCGTGCAGCGGCTCTTCGCGCTCGCTGGCATGATGCCACCCACGAAGGTGCTGGCTCCAGGATACCAAAACAGGAAAGGCGTTGGGCCGCTCGAGCGCTTCTCCAAACCAAACGACAGCTTCCACAAGGACCCGAACAACAAAGCTCCGAAACTATCGACACCGGGAACAAACAACCTAGGAACCTGGTCGCTCACCAGCAAAGGCTGGATGCGTCACCCCTGAGGATCGATGCATGAGCCAAGCTCGTCATATTCTGTTACATTCCCACGTTAGATCGCGTTGAACCTCTGTCTGGATCGGCGTCGACGTTCTTGAAACGGATCGCGCTCGAGGCCCATGTGCGGCGCGCGATGCGCGATCACGCAGGGACGTTTTTCATGGCCGATGACGGCCTCGCGATCGCGCAGGCTCTCGACCTGCCCATCATCGAGGAGCACCGAAGCTACCGGTCCCCTCACCCGGGCCCCCGGCAAGATCAGGATGGGTAGCGAGACCGCTCAGTAGAAGCGGTAGCCGAGGCTCGCCGGGGCCGCGAATACCCAGCCGTCGAGCCCCTTCATGACCGTCGGCGAGACGCTCAGCAGGAGCGCGCCCGACGTCCAGCCCGAGCTCGGCAAATCCGCGAGCACCAGCGATACATCGACGCTCCCGCCGAACGCGAGCGTCTCCACCAGCGCGCTCTCGGGGAGGCTGCCCTCACGCGCGTTCACGGCGACCTCGCTCCGACCGTAGTTGAGGTGGACCACCTCGGAGGGGATCTCCCCCTTGATCCCGGTGACCTTCGCCTCCTGCCCCACCGGGCCCACGAGCCCCGAAAGGCCGAGCCAGATGCGCCCGAAGCGCATCGAGACGGACGGGCCGCCGACAAGGAGGTAACCGCCGCCGAACCGGTAACCGCCCCGCACCCGCGCGCCGAGGTGCAGCTCCTCGGAGAGCGCAAACCCGACGAACGCCTCACCGCCAGCGAAAGGCCCGATCGCCGGATCGAAGCTGGCATGACAGACCTCATCGTCGCAGGGCGCGATGAGCTCGCCCTCCGGGACGTTGTAGCTGTAGGAGTACGCGCTCAGATCGCCGAAGCTGCCGGCGTCCATCAGCCCAAACAACGCGCCTCCAGCCACCCCGGCCTCGATCACGAAGCTCCCGGTGTGCCTCGACGAGGCGCCAGCGCTCGGCCCCGGCGCATCCGCAGCAGGCTGCGCAGCAGTCTCCGGCGCAGCAGCAGCGTCCTCGGACCCCGCGCGGGCCTTTCCCGCCCCCGCGGCGCCCTTCCCAGGCGACGGCGCAGCTGCGCCCTTCCCAGGCCCCGCGGCGGCCTTTTCAGGCCCCGCGGCGGCCTTCTCAGGCCCCGCGGCGCCCTTCCCGGACCCGGCCGCGCCCTTCCCAGGCCCCGCGGCGCCGTCCCCGGCCCCGGCGCTCCCCTTCTCCGCCGCCGCCACCTCCCGCGCGGGCGCTTCCGGCGCGGGCGCAGGCTGCGCAGCGGCCGACGCGTCCTTCGCGAGCGCAGGGACCGCCACGCTCTTCCGCTCGCCCCGCTTGATCGAGACCGTGTGCTCCCACGACTTCCTGCCAGGGGCGCTCGCGCTCACCTTGTGCTGGCCAGGGTCGACCGGCCTCGCTTGACCCCAGAGCGCGCCGTCGATCGGCGCCCCGTCCAGCGTCACCTCGAGCCCATCGACCGCGGCCGCGCGAGGCACGCTCAGCGTCAGCCGCGGGAGCGACAGCTCCAGCTTCGCTCCCCTCGCCTTCGCGTCGGCCTCCAGGCGCTTGTTGCCCTCCTTGCGGGCCGCCGCGCCGAGATCGATGTACTCGGACCACGCCGTCGCCACCTTGCCCTGCTTCTCGTGGCACATCGCCAGCGCAAGGAGCGTCGCCGACCTCGAGCTCAGCCTGTAGCTCTCCTCGAGCTTCGGACAGGCCTCGGCGAGCTTGCCCTTCTTCATCAGGCTCTTGCCCTCGTCGAGCAACGCCTCCGCCTGCGCGAACGCGACGCCCGGGCTCACCGCGAGCGCAACCGCAAACGCGACGCCGGCGAGGCGCGTGCAGGAGCGCCCCGAGCGCAGCAGCGCCTCGCGACAGGACCCGCGACGCCGCGCGCGCCAGGGGAGAGCAAGCAACTTGTCGGAAGTCTCAGCGTCTTGCCGGTTCAAACGGTTCGTCGCTCCCAGGGCGATGCCCGTGAGGTGATGTCGAAGGCGCGGGCGCGAAAACGGCGCGCCTCTCCAAGGAGGACGGAGCGTACCACGCCCCGTTTGAGCCGAGCAAAGCGGCGCGCGGTGCGTCGCGATGACAGAGCGGGCGCATGGCGGCCGCGCGTCACCCGACGCCGCGGCGCTCTTCGCTGTGCCGCGCGCGGTGCGTCGCGATGACAGAGCGGGCGCACGGCAGGCGCGTCACCCGGCGCCGGGGCGCTCGTCGAGCAGCTTGATCCCGGCGGCCACCTCGCTCGCGAACGACTCGGCGAGCGCTCGCGCCTGACCGAAGCGCGGCGGGATCTCCCGCGCGGCGCGGGCGAGCGCCGCGACGGCGAGGTCGTGAGGCTGGCGCAGGAGGACGCGGTACGCGAGGGTCCGACCTGGAGGGGTCGCGACGACCGCGAGCGTCGAGGCCGACCACGCGAACGGCGGATCCTTCCGGGCGGCGGTCGCGAGATCCGTGAGCGGCGAGCGCGTCATCCAGAGGGAGACCGCGTCGGCGAAGTCCGGCGCGGCGAGCCCCGGAGTGCCATGGCCCATGTCGGCGAGGCCGACGCGGCGGGTGTCGATCTCGACGCTGCGCAGCTGCCGCCACCGGAGCAGCCGCGCGGGCGGGCGCTGGCCGCGGAAGCTCGCGCGGCCCGTCCACCAGGTGACGAGCGCGTCCGTGCGGAAGCAGTCGAGCACCCGCGCGAACGTCGCGTGCCGCGAGAGCGCGGCCCCGACGTCGGACGGCGCGGGCACGAGCTCGCAGAGGTCGCGCACGCTCGCGAGCAGGCGGGGATAGCGGCTGCGCGTCAGGACGCCGGCGAGCTCGTGGTTCGTGAGCTGGAGCAGGTCGTTCAGCGCGGCCAGGAGCGCCCACTCGGCGACGGCGAGCTCCGGGAGCACGTCGATCGGGGCGATGAGGCGGGCGACGCGGACGCGGACCAGATCGATGCGCGAGCCGAGATCGCGATCGATCGCCGGCACGCCGCCGCCGAGGAGGAGCGCGAGCCGCACCCCGAAGGGGCGCACAGGGCGCAGAGGACCGCCGAGGACGAGCGGGGCGAGCACGTTCGCCTGGAGCTCGGAGAGCCGCTCGGCGATCGCTTCGGGCTCGGTCATTGGGGCGTCCGGCCAGCGCCCGGCGGCAGCGCCTTCGGCTCGGGCATCACCTCGGACGGGGCGAGGTCGCGCAGCGGCCGGATGCCGACGCCGCCGAGCACGACCTCGGGCAGCTCGGTGGCCAGCGCCGCCGTGAGGCCCGCGGAGAACACGGTCACCGCCGACCACTGCTGCGCCTCGAGCAGCGCCGTCTCCAGGGGGACGAATCCCTCCTCCGATACGCCGATCGCCCGCCCGTCGCGCCCGATGAACAGCGCCTGCCCGGCGGGGGCGCCCAGCGCGCGGAACAGCACGGCGGGCGCGACCGCAGGGACCGCATCGTAGCCGGCCGGGATGTAGAGGCCCGGATGGACCTCCCGGAAGAACTCGCCGACCGGGATCCCCTCGATGCCGGTGGGGTGCCGGAGAAAGGCGCCGGCGGCGGTGAAGGCGATGCGCGCGCGGCGCAGGGTCTCGGGGCCGAGCGCATACGCGACGTGCCGCAGGAGCGGCATCTCCTCCGGCCGGATCCACGAGGCCGTGACCGATCGCCACGGCTCGGAGCTCGGGACGAGGCGGAGCGACAGCACGACCGACGCGGGGCGCTGCGCGTCGCCCTCCGGCGTCGCCCTCGCCACCGCGGGCTCACGGCCGAGCTCGACCCGGGCGAACGCCGCGACGTCCCCCATCGCCGGCAGCTTCGCGATCTCCAGCGCCTCGCGGCCACCGCCCCGGAAAAGCACGAGGCCCGCCTCGCCGAACACAGGGCAGGCGCGGAGGTTCACCGGGTGCCGGAACCCCACCTCCACCGCGGCGCCGGGCGCGACCGGGACGAAATACCCGAGCCCCGGCGTGCTCGTGAGCAGCGGGACCATCCGGGCGGGGATGGCCGGCGCGCGGAAGAGGTACCGGAGCACCGGGGCGTCATCGAAGCTCGACTCCGGCGGCCACTCGCACAGGCCCACCTCCGCCTCGACGCTGCTCCGGGAGAAGTAGCGGATGAGCGCCGGGCCGAGCCCCGACTCCGCGAGCAGCCAGCGCGGGCCAGGGTCCCGCCCGGCGGCCGGATCGAGGTGCGGCTCGAGCCGGAGCAGCAGCGTGCGCACGTCGACGCGCCGCTCGACCTCGTACGTCTGCGAGAAGGCGTTGTGATAGAGCGAGAGCGCCGCGTCGCTGGGCAGGATCTGCGGGACGTCGTACCCGAACGGCGCGGCCGCGTCGCGGTACTGGACGAAGTGCCGGCTGGTGCCGGTGAAGCTGTAGCCGCCCGCGAGCCGCGCGATCTCGGCGACACGGTCGAGCCGATCGCTGCTCTCCGCCGCGAACAGGAGGGTGACCTCCCGCGCCCCCAGCTTCGATCGCACGACCTCGACGACGAGCGAGCGGAGGATGTCCGCGAGCGAGCCCTGCCGTGTGTAGAGCGCCAGGAAGGCGACGAGCCGGTCGATCGAGGGCAGGAGCACGAGCCCCTTGGCGCCGAGCGCGACCCCCTTGGCATCGAGCCCGAGGCCGGGCGTGCGCAGCCGGGTCTGGTGAACGGCGACGCGATCGAGCATCGAAATGGCTCCCGACGTTGGAACGTAACGTGCGTGAAAGAACGTTGACGTTGGAGGAGCAGCGGAGCCGCAGACCGTAAGAGGAGCCGCCGGATCCGTCAAGAGAGGCCCGGCACGCGCGATCCTCTCCCGTACCCGGTCCACGCGACCGCGACACTGGAACTGCCAGGAGCGACGGCGTAGTCTCTTCCGCGAATGCGCCCTGTCGGAACACCGCAGGCCCACGCGGCCCGGCGCCATGAGATCGCCTCTCCGCCACGCCGGAGCCCCCTCGGCGCCCGTCCTGTGGCCCACGTCGGCTAGCGCATGAGCACCGCGCGCATCGAGTCCGCATGGCCGCTCCTGGCAGGCCGATTCCACATCGAGCACGAGGTCGGCCGCGGCGGGATCGGCACCGTGCACCGCGCGTTCGACGTGCAGACCGAGCGGTACGTCGCGCTGAAGATCATCACGGCGGTCGGCGTCGACGCCGAGGACCAGGCCCGGCTCTCCCGTGAGGGGCAGATCCTCTCGGAGCTCGATCATCCGGGGATCGTGCGGGTCGTCGCGTTCGGAACGCTGGAGTCGAGCGCGTCGGACGGCGAGGGGCGGCGGATCGAGGAGGGGGCGACCTACATCGCGATGGAGTGGCTCGACGGCGAGGACCTGGCGACGCGCCAGCGGCGCTCCCCGCTCCCGCTGCGCGACGCGATCGAGGTCGGGCGGCAGGTGGCGAGCGCGCTCGCGGCCGCGCACGCCGCGGGCGTCGTCCATCGCGACATCAAGCCGTCCAACATCATCCTCCTCCGCGGCTCACCGGACGCCCCCCTCCGCATCAAGCTCGTGGACTTCGGCGTGGCCGCGTCGAAGGAGGTCGTGCTCACGACCGACGTGGGCGGCCTCGTCGGCACGCCGGCGTACATCTCGCCGGAGCAGGCGCGCGGCGACGCGACGGTGGACGCGCGCAGCGACCTCTACTCGCTGGGCGCGACGCTGTTCGAGCTGGTCGCCGGCCGGCCGCCGCACATGGGGCCGACCTCCATCGCGACCCTCGTCCGCCTGGCGACGACGCCCGCGCCGCGCCTCTCGGAGTTCCTGCTCGACGTGGTCCCCGCCCTCGACGAGCTGATCCACGCGCTGCTCCTCGCCGACCGCGAGCTCCGGCCGAGCTCGGCGCGAGAGGTGGCGGACAAGCTCGCGACGATCGCCGGCGAGCCGTACCTGCCCACCCCGTCGCCGCTGCGCGTGAGCGACAACCCCCCTGGCGTGATGGGGACGCGGCTCGTGACCACGATCGTGGCGCTGAACGTGGCCACCGGGGAGGAGCGCCAGCGGGAGCTCGACGCGCTGCGCCGCCGCGGGGCCGACGCGCTCCCGCTCGGCACCGACTCGATCGCCGCCCACCTCGGCGTGCGGCAGGCCCACGGCGACGAGGCGTCCCGCGCCCTCGAGCTCGGTCTCGCGCTCGGCGGCCGCGGCGGGCGCGTCGGCGTCGCCTCGGGCCGCATGCGCGTCGACAGGACGCGCGCGGCGGGCGAGGTCGTCGATCGCGCGGTCGCGCTCGCGCGGGAGGCGGGCCTCGGCAGGGTCCTCGCGGACGCGACCACGGTCGAGCTGTCCCGCGGGCGCTTCATGGGCGATCCGCTGGAGGGCGGCGCGGTGCGGGTGATCGCGCGCGCGCCGAAGCGGCCCGACGCCCAGACGCCCTTCGTGGGGCGGGACGCCGAGCTCATCACGACCGTCGCGGCGTTCGACCGCTGCGTTGAGGACCGGACGCCGGTCGTTGTGAGCATCTCCGGGCCGCCGGGGATCGGCAAGAGCCGGCTCGCGCGCGAGTTCGTCGCCCGCATCGCGGATCGTCCGGATCCGCCGAGGCTCGTCCAGCTGCGCTGCGAGTCGTTCGGCCGGGCGCAGGCGCTCGGCGTCGCCACCGACGCGCTGCGGGTGCTCATGGGCCTGCCGAAGGGCGCGTCGCTAGAGCAGGCCGACGCCGCGGTGCGCGCGCGGCGGCCGCTCCACGGCGACGGCGGGCTCCTCGCGCGCCTGCTCGCGAACCAGCCGTTCCCCGACGGCGTCGATCTGCGCGGCGCGCGCGACGCGCTCTACCTCTCGATGACCGACATCGCGGTCGACGCCGCGTCGATCGAGCCGTGCGCGCTGCTCGTCGAGGACGCGCAGTGGGCCGACCCGGAGAGCATCGCGTGGCTCGATCACCTCCTCGGGCGGACGACGGGGAGGGCGCTGCTCATCGTGCTCATGGTGCGCCCGGCGTTCTGGCGCGACCAGGGCCAGCGCTTCGCCGGCCGCGACCACGTGCGCGTGGAGCTGCGCCCCATCGCGCGCCGGGCCACGCGCGAGATCGCGCGGGCGGTCTTCAGCACCGCCGCGGCCGCGCGGCCGTTCGATGACGCGACGCTCGACCGCGTCGCGCAGCAGGCGGCCGGCTCGCCGCTCTTCGCCGAGGAGCTCGCGCGGGTCATCGCCTCGGGCAAGGACGCCGCCACGGCGCCGACCATCGAGGCCGCCATCCAGGTGAGCCTCGACGCCCTCGACGAGCCCACGCGGGAGGCGGTGGTGCGCATGAGCGTCTTCGGCCTGTCCGTGTGGGACGTGGGCCTCGCCGAGGTCGGGGTGGCCGAGCCGGCGACGGCGCTGAAGAAGCTCATCGCCGCGGAGCTCCTCGTCGCGCAGCCCGCGTCGCGCTTCCCGGCCGCGCGCGAGTTCCTGTTCAAGCACGCGCTCGTCCGCGACGTCGCGTACGCCTCGGTCGGCGACGAGCTCCGGCAGAAGCTTCACGCCGCTGCGGCGCGCTGGCTCGACCGGCTCGGCGAGGACAGCGCGACGGTCGCGCAGCACTTCGACCTCGGCGGCGAGCACGAGGAGGCCGCGATCCGCTGGGAGGCCGCCGCGCGGCGCGCCCTGGCGACGAACTCGCTCCGCGATGCGGTCACCATGGCCGATCGCGCGCTCGTGTTCTCCCCCGACAAACCGACGGCCTTCGCGCGCGCGGTCCTCCTGGAGGAGGCGTACTCGCGGCTCGACGCGCGGTCGGCCGAGCGCGACTCGGCGATCCGGGCGATGGGGGAGAACGTCTTCGACGAGGCGAGCGAGCTGCGCACGTTGACGGCCCGCGCGCGCTACGACCACGCGTGCGGCTCCGGGATCGATCTGGAGGAGCGCCTGACGGCGCTGCGCGACCGCGCCCGGTCGATCGATCTCGTCGAGGAGGAGGCGCAGTGCTCGGCGACGCTGGCGCAGGTCTACGCGTTCGCCGGGCAGCTGGCGATGGCCGAGCAGGAGGCCGCGCACCTGCTCGACCTGGCGGCGCGGCGGAGCCTCGTCTGGGCGGCGGTCGACGCCTGGCAGACGCGCGCGGTCGCTCACCAGACGCGCGGCGAGCCCGCCGCGGCGCTGGGGGCGCGCCGGAACGCTGCGCGGGCCGCGCGCCGCGCGGGGCTGCAGGAGCGCGAGGCGATGCTGACGATGAACGTCGGCTTCGCGCTGACGACCATCGGCGCCCGGGAGGAGGCGCTCCAGGAGATCGAGGGGGGCATCGCCAGGGCGCAGGCGATCGGCAGCTCCGGGGCGGCGCGGCACGGGCAGATGATCCTGCTCTGCTGGGCGGCGACGTTCGGCCCCGAGCCGCGGCTCGACGCCGTGCTCGCGGAGCCGCGCGCGAGCGCGGACGAGGCCTCGGGGAGCATGTGGGTCGTGCGCGACCGGGTGACGCTCGGCATCCTGTTCTACCGGGGCTGCGAGCTCCTGCGCCTCGAATCGTCGGGCCTCGCGCGGGCGCGCTCGCTGCTGAAGAAGGCCACGGACGCGTACCGCGTCACGGACAACCGCGACGTCCTGCCCGTGGCGCTCGGGTTCTGCGCCGAGGCGGAGCGCCGCTTCGGCAACGCCGAGCAGGCCCGTGAGATCGCGCGGGAGGCGGCGGCGCTGGTGGAGGCGGGCGCGCCGAGCTTGCTGAACGAGGCGCCGATCTACCTGGCGCTCCACGACGCCTGCGTGGACATGGGCGATCTGGAGGGCGCGCGGGCCGCGATGGAGCGCGCGATGCCCCCGCTCCTGCGCCGGCTGAAGGGCCTCGAGGGGACGCCCTACGCGAGCTCGTTCCTGCTCAACCTGCCGCAGAACTCGGCGCTGCTCGCGGCCGCCGAGGCCTACGGCTGCGTGCCGCAGGAGCTCGAGGCGATGCTGAGCGGCCGGCCGTAGCGACCCGCGCGCCGCCCCCGGCGGCTACGGCGAGCCCGCGGCCCTGCAGGTCACTTCCGGGGCGCGGCGGCGCCGCCCGCCTTGGGGGGCGTCGACTGCACCGGGCGGAGGTTGATGGTCAGCACCTCGTCGCGCGTGAACACCACGAAGCGGGCCTCCGGGGTGTACCCGTCGGCCGTGACCCGGATGCGGTGCCCGGTGCCATCCCGGCTGAACCTCGCGAAGAACGGGTTGCTGGGGAGCTCGACGTCGTCGAGGTAAATCTTCGCGTCGAGCGGCGTGGCGATGATCCGGAGCTCGACGAGGTTGGCGATCGGAGGCGCGTAGGTCGGAGGAGGAGCCGGCGCGGGCTCCGTCGTGGGGTTCGGCTGAACATCTACCTCCGTCGTATCCGGACGGAGCGTGAGGACCGCCCACGCGCCGCCGATCAGCAGCACCGAGAGCGCGGCGATCCCTGCGCTCCAGAGCGCCTTGCGCCGGGTCGACCTGGCGTTGGCGACCATGATCGTGGGGATCGTCTGGCGGTTGGAGATGCTGTCCTCGCGCGACGCGTCGTCGCCCAGCATCTGGTCCCCCACCGGGGCGGAGAACTGCTGCGACATCTGCGACAGCGGCATGCGCTGAGACCACGGCACGGCGCCGCGCTCCTCGAGCACCGGCAGGACCTCGAACTCCTCCCCGCCCTCGGCCGCGCCGGCGTGGAGCCGCCCCAGCTGGTCGCTGATCGCGGACCTGACCTCGGCGCGGCGGTGCGCGAACGTCTCCCCGATGATGCGACCGATCTCGGCCGAGGAGGGGCGCCGACCCATCGTCGCGAGGTACGCCTCGACGTCCTCGCGCATCTGGGCCGCCGTCGCGTACCGGTCCTCCGGCGCCATCGCGAGCGCGCGCGAGCAGATCCGCTCGAGCGCGTCGGGCGCCGCGGGCCACCGCTCGCGCAGCTTCGGGATCTCGCCGAACGTGAGCCGCTGGAGGATCTGCACGTCGGAGAGATCTCCCCAGAAGCGCTCGCCCACGACGAGCTCCCAGAAGATGAGGCCCATCGAGAAGATGTCCGCGCGGCGGTCGACCATCGTCGCGAGGGCCTGCTCCGGCGCCATGTACCGGATCTTCCCTTTCACGACGCCGGTGCTGGTGTCCGCGTCGCGCGTCGCCCACTTCGCTATGCCGAAGTCGACGACCTTCGCCTGCCCGTCATACGTGACGAAGATGTTGTGCGGGCTGATGTCGCGGTGGACCACATGGAGCGGCTGACCGTTGAAATCCATGAGGTCGTGCGCGTAGTGCAGCCCAGCGAGCGCGTCGGCGAGGATCGCCAGGTAGACCGCGCGGTGACGCGACGGGTCGATCTTCCTGCAGATTCGATCGAGCGAGTGCCCCTCCAGGTACTCCATCACGATGTAGTACTGGTCGTCGATCTGACCGCACTCGTACGTCTGCACGACGTTCGGGTGGTTCAGCCGCGCGGCGAGCCTCGCCTCGTCGAGGAACATCGCGTTGACCTCGGGCTCGGTCGCGATCCCCGGCTTGAGCCGCTTGATCACGACCAGCTTCTCGAACCCGAGCGGGCCGCGATGCGCAGCGAGGAAGACCTCGGCCATCCCTCCCTGCCCAAGCTTTGCGATCAGCCTGTATCTCCCGAAGCCTCTCGCGGACTGCACGGGGAGCCGGACGATCATCGATGACGAAGTCACAGCACCCGATCGTTCGTAAGGATTGCTGACTCGTCAAGCAGACTCATGGACTTGTGCATCCAGCCGGCACCGCGGAGACCCGGGGCGACGGGCGGGCGCGTGCCCCCCCGAGTGCCCCGGGTGCTCCGGTTAATGAGGTGAATTCCGCTACTTAGGCCCCGCTACCGCGCGCGATCACCCCTCGCCGATGGCGATCCCGAGCGCCTGACGCAGCGCGAAATACTGATCGCTTGTCGAGAAGACGATCAGCTCCTTGAGCCTGTCCTGGGGCGGGAGATCCCCGGGCTGCTGCGGCTCGGCGGCGATGATCTTCTTCGCGATCTCGAGATCGCCCGAGAGGAGCAGGCCGGTGCGCGCCGCGGTGATGTCGACGCACTGGACCCACCGCTTGATGTTGGCCTTCGCGCCCTCCGCAAGGAACTTCTTGACCACCATGCGGAGCCCCTCGAGCTGCACCGGCTGCATGAACCCGCGGAGCGTCTGCGCGGTGGCCGTGATCTGCTTCTCGATGTCCTGCGGCACCGGCGTGTCGGGCGCGACGAGCTTGATCCCGGCGAAGAGGAGCACCGTCAGCTCGGTGACCGTCGGGAACAGCGTCTTGATGTAGTGCTCGCCGCGGTACATCGCGAGGTGCTTGCCGACGATGAACGTGAGCTCCTGCGGCGAGAACCCGGTCAGCACGGTCTGTCCCGCGACGGACGCCGGCTGCTCGTTCGCCACCGCGACGAGCGCGCCGGGCACGTCGCTGCGCACGTAGAGCCGCGGCGCCGCCAGGCCGAGGACGTTGGCCGCCCACCCGAAGGTCCGGGCGAACGTCACCGTCGAGGTCGCCGGATCCTGCAGGAAGCGCTGATCGAGGACCGGCAGCTCCCGGCGCTGCTTGAGCGTCTCGATCTTCGCCCTGAGCGCGGCCATCGCGATCATCTCGAAGATCTTGCCGACGTAGAGGTTCTCCTCCTCGTGGAACAGGTTCCTGATCCACTGCTCGTTGTCGAGCCGGCTCTTCGCCTGGATGAGCCCCTGCGGGCGGTAGTCCTCGAAGTACTGCTGCTCGTCGGGATCGGCCTTGCGGAGGAACGACAGCGCCGCCGCGACGCACCAGGCCTGGTCGTAGCGCTTGCTGTCCACGTACAGGCGGTAGAGCCGCTTGTACGGGTCGATCTTCATCGGATCGATCTTGACCATCGCCTGGAACTCGGCGGTCGCCTGATCGAACTGCTCCGACTGCTCGTAGAGCTCCGCGAGGATCAGGTGCTCCGTCGCGTCCTCGGGCTTGAGCCGCGACGCCATCCGGAACGTCTCGACGGCGGCCGTCCTGTCGCCGAGCCGATCGCGGTAGATGAGCCCGAGCGCGTGCCAGAGGCTGTACTCGAGGTCCGTGTTCCCCTTGCCGGCGACCCGGTGCAGCATCTTGCGGTACGCCCGCTCGAGCTGCTTCCACTCCTTCTGCGCCGTGAGGATCTTGTTGATGCGCTCGAAGGCCTCGAGGGAGTGCGGGTTCAGGTCCAGCGTGTCGTTGAACAGCTCCACCGCGCGCGCCGGGTCGTCCAGCTTGTCGCGGTAGATCTGCGCCATCGTGTAGAGGTAACGGCTCTTCCGATCCGGCTGCGGCTCGAGCTCCGCGATGCGCTGGAGGCAGTCCACCATCCGCTCCCACTGCCCCGTGCGCTGGTAGAGCTGGAGCAGCTTGTGGAGCAGCACGTGGTTCTGCGGCTCCAGGTCGAGCGCCTCCTCCAGGGCCTCCACGCCCTTCGGGATGTTGTTCTCCTTGTCGACCCAGATGTCGCCGATGTCGTTCAACATCTTGAACCGCTCGAGGCCGTCCATGATGTTGTCGAGGATCAGCCGCTTGTAGTGGCAGACCTGCTTCCAGTCCTTGAGCCCGTCATAGACGGCGACCATCGCCTCGAGCGTCGGCCGGTGCGCGGGCTCGGCACCGAGCGCCTTCTCGAAGTTGTTCACCGCCTGCTTCGACTGCCCCTGCGCCTGCTTGATGCAGCCGAGCTTGTAGTAGACGGTCGCGCGCTCCTCGGTCTCGGCCTCGTCGAGGCTGGTGAGCACCTTCTGGTAGTTCGTCAGCGCGCTCGCCCAGTCGTTGAGCTTGAAGCTCACGTCCGCGAGGCCCCGGATCGTCTCCTGGTCGGTCAGATCGAGGTTGTGCGCGGCCGTGTACGCCTTGAGCGCGGCCTCGTCCTTGCCGATCCGCTCGAGGACCTTGCCGAAGGTCCGCTGCAGCCGGTGCTGCTCTGACCGGTCGCGCTTGCCGCTCTTCCTGACGAGCATCTCCGCGAGCGGCTCGGCCTGGGCCCACCGCTCCGTGGAGACGTACTCGCTCAGGAGCGGCATCGCGGCGTCCTCGTTGTCGGGATCGCTCTGGAGCGCCATCTCGTACGCCTGCACCGCGAGCGAGTGCTCGCCGAGCATGTCGTCGCGGAGCTTGCCGAGCTCGACGAGCAGCCGCGCCTTGGCGCGGGGCGCGTCGGTGTTCATCTGCTCCTGATCGAGGTAGCGCGCCGCCCGATCCCAGTCGGCCGCGTCGATCGCGATCACCCGCAGCGCCGCCAGCGTCGGCACGTGCGACGGATCGAGATCGAGCGCCATCTCGAAGCGCTCCTGGGCCTGGACCCGCTCGCCGAGCTTCTCGTCGAGCTGCCTGCCGATCCGGAAGTACATCTCGACGCGCTGCTTGCCGTCGGCCGTCAGGTCGGCGACGCGCGTCATGTACTCGATCGCCTTCGCCGTGTTGTCCTGCTTCTCGTAGAGCTTCGCCAGCGCCTCCAGGGCCGGGATGTGCGTGTCCTGGATGTCGACGATGTTCAGGTACGCGTCGATCGCGCGGTCCAGGTCCTCGATCTCCTCGGCGTAGACCTTGGCCGTCTGGGACCAGAGCTCGATCTTCTTCTGCCGATCCTCCGCCGCGTTGATGTGGCGATCGTACGTGTTGATGAGGTCGTGCCACTGGCGGAGCCGGCGGTAGCAGCGCTCCAGGGCCTCGAGCGCGGGCTCGTGGGTCGGATCGATCTCGACCACCTGCTCGAGCCGCGCGGCCGACAGATCGGGCTTCAGGAACTGCTCCTCCTGGAGGGTCGCGATCTTCATCAGCACGTCGATGCGCTCGCGCTCCGTGGTGACCACGTCGAGCTGCATCTCGAGGACCCGCACGAGGTCCGGCCACTGGTGCGTGGTCGTGTAGACGCGCTCGAGCCCCCGCATCGCGAGGAGGTTCGAGGCGTCGATGTCCAGCACCTCGCGGTAGACCGCGCCGGCCTTCTCGATCAGCCCGAGCTTGGACTCGTAGAGGCCGGCGGTGCGCAGCTTCACGGCCGCGACGACGTCGGCCTCGCTCACGGCCCGCGCCTTGCGGAGCAGGACGTCGACGAGATCGTTCGATTGATCGCGATCCGAGTAGATCCGCTCCAGCGCCTCGAGGGCCGGGAGGTGCAGCGGATCCACGTCCAGAGCGCGCCGGTAGAAGCTGAGCCCCTGCTCGACCTCGCCCATGTGCTTCTCGAGGACCTCGCCGAGCTCGGTCAGGACCTCCTTCCGATCGACGTCGGTCACCGCGACGTTGAGGGCGCTCGTCAGCATCTGCCCCTGCTGCTGCCACTGGCCGGTCTTCTTGAAGAAGTTCGCCATCTGGCGCAGCACCGCGACGTTGTTCGGGTCGTGCGCGAGGATCTGCTGGTAGTACGGCTGGGCGTACTCGGGGTGGCCGAGGTCCTCCGCGTACCACTTGGCGAGGCGCAGGCAGAGCGTGATCTTCTGGAGCGGCGCCGTCTGCTGCTGCAGCCACCCGTTCACCGTCTGCACGAGCTCGGGCCAGCGGTTCGTCGCCTGCGCCATGCGCTCGAGGTAGCGGACCGTCTCCATGTCGGAGAAGTCCATCTCGAACGCCGTGAGCAGGGCGTCGAAGGCCTGCGGCTTGTCCTCGAGCTGCTCCTCGAAGACCCGGGCCACCTTGCGGAGGATGTCGGTCTTCTCCGAGACCTCCTCGCGCGAGTCGAGCCGCGCGAGGTAGAGCTCGATGAGCGGCTCGCTCCGCCGGGCCGCGTCGTGGAGCTCCTCGAGCGCCGCGAAGGCCTGGTCGTGCGTCGAGTCGAGCTCGAGGACCTTCTCGTAGGCGAGCGTGCCCCGGTCCTTCTCCTCGACCTGGTGCTCCCAGATCTGCGCCACCTCGAGGTACTCGCGCACCTTGTCCGCCGGCGACTCGTAGGCGGCCGCCCGGCCCATCTTCACGTCGATCACCTCGACCCAGCGCCCCTCGGCGCGGAGCAGGTTCTCCAGGGCGGCCATCGCCTCGAAGTCCTTCGGGTCGACCTCGAGCAGCTTCCTCCAGGCGTCGATGGCGTCGTACGCCTGCCCGAGGACGTGCTGGTAGGTCGTGCCGAGCTCGCGGTACAGCGCGATCACGTTCTCGGCCGGCAGCACGTCCCGCGCCCGGTCCACCGTCTGGTGGAGCGAGCTCACGATCTGCTCGGGCTCGTTGCGCAGCCGCCAGATCGCCGCGATGGCGTAGAGCGCCTCCAGGTTCGCGTAGTCGATGTCGAGGACGCGCTGGTAGTCGTCGAGCGAGGAGTCGTCGCGGCCGAGCTGCTCGTGGAACAGCTTGGCGCGGCGGAGCAGCACCGCGACGCGCGACTCGTCGTCGATCGCGATGTCGTAGTGCCGCTCGAGGACGTCGCAGAGCTCGGCCCACTGCCCCACCCGCTCGTAGAGGTTGGAGAGCGCCCCGAGCGCCTCCGGATCCTCTCCGCGGAGGTCGAGGACGCGCTTCCACGTCTCGACCGCGCCCTGGACGTCGTTCAGCCGATCGGCGAGCAGGTGCGCCATCTTGGCGCGGATGTCCGCCTCCTGGCTGTCGCCCATCGCGTTCTCGAGCTCACGCTCCAGCACGACCTTCAGCTGGGTCCAGGCCCCCTTGGTCGTGTAGATGCGCTCGAGGGCGCTGATCGCCTGCTCGTTCGTCGTCTCGAGCTCGTCGAAGATGCGCCGGAACGCGCGGATGGCGTCGTCGAGCTGGCCGAGCCGCTCCTCGTACGTCTGCCCGAGCCGGAGGTAGAGGTCGACGAGCTCCGGGCGATCCTCGGTCGCGCGCACGCGCTGCTCGAGGACGCTCGCGAGCTCCGGGTACTGCTCGAGCTGCGTGTAGATCCGGTCGAGGTTCGAGAGCGCCTCGGCCTCGAGCGGCTCGATGCCGAGCACGTACCGGTACGTCTCCTCGGCCTTGGCGACGTCGCTGAGGTCGGTCTCGAAGACCCGGGCCAGCCGCTTGCCGATGCCGGTCTGCACGTCCTTGTCGCTGTGGATGCCCAGCACGTCGGCGTACGCGTTGGCGAGCATCTCCCAGCCGCCGTCGACCGAGCCGGCGAGCCGCTCGACCTCCTCGATCGTCTTCTCGTCGCCCGGATACTCCTTCAGCGCCCGCATGAAGACCGCGAGGGCGCCGTCCGGCGAGATGAGGCGCTCCTCCTGGAGCTCGCCCAGCCGGTAGTACATCGCCTGCCGGTCCTGCGCCTGGGTGAGGTGGGTGAGCTCCGCCTCGAGCACCCCGCCGAGCTTCTCCCACTCCGCCGCGGCCTGGTAGAGCGGCTCCAGGATGGCGCCGATCTCGATCTGCTTGATCCCGGCCGCGAACAGGCCCTCGAGCGCCTCGAGCGTGGGCGAGTGCTCGGGGGCCGCCGTGAGCACCTCGCGGTACGCCGCGATGGCCGCCGGCAGGTCGTTGAGCCGCGTTTGATAGACCACGCCGAGCCGGTACTTGAACTCGAGGATCTCGTCCGGCGACTGCGCGATCTCGGACTCGCGCGAGAGGATGCTGACGAGATCGCCCCACCGCTCGGTCGCGGTGAACAGGCGATCGAGCGACGCGATCGCCGGCTGGTTCTCCGGCTCGACCTCGAGCACGCGCCGGTAGCGCGCGACGGCGCTGTCGATGTCGTCGAGCTGCGTCTCGAAGATCTGCGCGAGCCGGAGCCCGAGCTCGACGAAGCGCGCCGGCTCCTCGCCGAGCCGGCCGAGCTCTGTGTCATACAGCGCGGCGACCTGCGGCCAGCGGTTCACCATCATCGCGAGCCGCTCCAGGTTCGAGAGCGACTCCTCGTTGCCGATGTCGCACGTCACCGCCCGCGCGTACGTCTCGAACGCGGTGACGTGGTCGCTCAGCATCTCCTCCGAGAGGCGCGCGACGCGGTGGAGCAGATCGACCTTCTCGTACGGGTCCTCGGCCACCCGGACCCGCACCTCGAGCACGCTGATCAGCTTCTGCCACTCGCCGGACGCGTCGTAGATCGGCTCGAGCACCAGCGCGGCGCCGAGCGGATCGCGGCTGCCGTCCTTGATCTGCTCGAGCGCGCGCAGCGTCGGCTCGTGATCGGGCATCTGCTGCAGGAGGTCGCGGTAGAGCTCGATCGCCCTCGACACGTCGTCGAGGTGCTTCTCGTAGAGCTCGGCGATCCGGTACTGGTAGCTGATACCCTCGGCCGGATCCGCCGTGATCTCGGCCTCGTGCTGGAGCACGCTGAGCAGCTCGAGCCAGTTCTGCGACGTCTGGTAGAGGACGTCGAGCCGGCCGAGCGCCTGGAGATCGTCGGGATCGATCTCGAGCACGCGCTGGTACGTGTCGATCGCGCTCGCGACGTTGCCGAGCTCGCGCTCGTACACCGCGCCGATCTGGTAGTAGATGCGCTTCTTCTCGTTCGAATCGAGGACGAGATCGGCCTTCTTCGCGTAGACCGAGAGCAGCTCCTGCCAGCGCGAGAGGCTGAGGTAGAGCTTGGTCAGCGCGTCGATCGCCCGGAGATCCTCGGCGTCGAGCTCGAGCACCTTGCCGTAGACCGCGATGGCCTGATCGTGGCGCTCGAGCACCTCCTCCTCGATGCTCGCGGCCTGGAAGAGGGCGAGCTTCTTCTCGCTCAGGTCGTCGAGGATGTCCGCCTTCTGCTGGAGGATCTGCGACAGCTCGTTGTAGCGCTCCGCGGTCCTGAACAGCCGCTCGAGCGACTCGGCCGCGTGCAGGTTGCGCGGGTCGGTCTCGAGCACGCGCCGGTAGTGCCCGACGGCGCTGTCCATGTCGCCGAGGTCTCCCTCGTAGATCCGCGCGCTCATCGTGTAGAGCGAGCTCGCGAGCTCCGCGTCGGTCTGCTGGGCCGCCAGCGTCTCGAACACGCGCGCCAGGTCCGCGAAGCGGCCGGTCGCGCGCGCGAGCCGGTCGAGCCCCTCCTGCGTCGACTCCGAGGCCGGATCCTGGCTCAGCGCCCGCGCGTAGGTGTCGAAGGCCGAGCTGAGGTCGCCGCCCGCGTCCTCGTAGAGGACCGCGATCTGGTGGAGCAGCTCGACGCGACGGGTCACGTCGTCGCTGCGGCGCACCTGCACCTCGTGCACCCCGATGAGCTTCTGGTAGTCGCCCGACTGGCGGTACAGCGGCTCGAGGATCTCCGCGATCGCGACCTCGTGCTCGGCGATCTTCCCGAGGCGCTCGAGCGCCCCGAGCGCCTCGACGTTCGTGGGCTCGCGCTCGAGCACCTGCCGGTAGATGTCGATCGCCGAGTCGACGAGCCGCATCCGCGACTCCCGGAGCGCGGCGAGCCGGAGCATCAGCCGGATCTGCGCCTCCTCCTCGACCGCGATGCCGAGCTGCGCCTCGAGGTTGTCGGCCAGCTCTTCCCACATGCCCTGGCGGCTGAAGAGCCCGTCGAGCGCCGCCAGCGCGACGTGGCTCGTGTTGTCGATGGAGAGGACCTCGCGGTAGGCGGCGATCGCCTCCTCCGGCTGCCCGAGCCGCTGCTCGTAGACCTCGGCCATCTGCGCGTAGAGGCCCTCGCGCTCGGTCGGCTCATGCACGAGCTCGATGCGGCGCCGGTAGACGCCGATGAGATCGCCCCAGCGCTCGGTGCGCCGGTAGAGCGCGTCCATCGCCTCGAGCGCCTCCGAGTCGGCGGGATCGATCGAGAGCACGCGGAGGTAGCCGTTCGCCGCCTCCTCGACCTTGCCGAGCCGCTCGTGGATGCTCGCGAGGCGCATCCAGTACTCGCGGCTCAGCCGGGCGTCGCTCAGCGAATCGGCGATCTCGCTGAAGATGACGTCGAGCCTGTCCCACGCGCCCGCCTGCGCGGCGAGCGACTCGAGCTCCGCCCGCGTCTCGGCGTGCGACGGGTCGTCCTTGAGCGCCCGCGACTGCGCGTCGAACGCGCGGCCCAGGTCGCTGAGGCTCTCGGCCGCCGTCCGCGCCACCTTCCGGAGCAGCGCGACGCGCGTCGCCGTGTCGCCCTCGGCCGCGGCGAGGATCTCGAGCGCCTGGATCAGCTTCTCCCAGTCGCCGCGCCCCTCGTAGATCTCCTGCAGGATGGCCGCCGCCTCGGCCCGCAGCGACTCGTTCGAGAGCAGCGCCTCGAGCGCGAGGCGCGCCGCGTCGTTGCCCGGATCGAGGATCAGGATTTCCTTGTAGTTCTCGAGCGCTCCGGCCGCATCGTTCAGGTGCTTCTCGAGGGTGCTCCCGAGCCGGAACTTGAGGTCGATGAGCGCCTGCTCGTCGAGCGGAGAGTCGATCCGCTTGCGGAGCACGTCGACGTAGGACTCCCAGTCCTGCTGCTCGCGGTAGAGCTTGTCGAGCGCCGCGAGCGCCTGCGGGTCCGTCGCCTCGTCGTCGAGCACCTGACGGTAGGTCCCGATCGCCTGCGCCGCGTCGCGGAGCTCCCCTTCGTAGAGCTCCGCGATCGCATAGAGGATCTGCTTGCGCTCCTCGGGCTCGGTGACGATACCGAGCTTCTTCTCGTAGATGCCGAGCAGATCGCCGAACCGGCCCGTCTCCCGGTAGAGCCGCTCCAGCGCGCCGATCGCGGCCTGGTTCTCGCCGTCCGCCTCGTACACGGCGCGGAACTGCGAGAGCGCCTCGTCGATGCGCTTCACCTCATCGAGCAGCACCCGCCCGAGCCGGAGCCGGAGATCGACGCCGAGCGCGATGTCCCCCTCGCCCTCGGCGCGCGAGATCGCCGACGAGTAGGCCTGGATCAGGGCGTCCCACCCCTCGGTCGACCGCGCGGCGCGCTCGACGTCGTCGATGCACTGCTCGTCCTGCGGGGCGATCTGGAAGGCCGAGAGGTAACGCTCGAACGCCCGCTGCGGCTCCTTGAGGCGCGTCTCGTAAAGCGCCGCGACCTGCCGGTAGAGGTCGAGCTTTGAGGCGTCGTCCTGGTCGTGCGAGAGCTTCACCTCGATGGCGCCGGCGAGCCCCTTCGGGTTGTTCGCCTGCGTGTAGATCGGGATCAGCGCCTCGGCCGCGGCGAGGTGCGAGCCGTCGATCGAGAGCACCTTCTCGTAGGCGCGCGCCGCGCGATCCGCCTTCTGCTTCTGGACCATCCAGAGGTCGGCGATCTTCACGAGCAGGCTGATCTTGGCCGCGTCGTCGGTCTCCTTGGCCTCCTGCGACTCGAGGACGCGGATGAACTCGTCCCACTTGCCGCTCTCGGCGTAGAACACCTCGAGATCGTCCCAGCGCTGGAGCTGGAGGTACGCCTTCTTGAGCGCCTCCTGGGCCTTGCGGTCCTGGGGGTTCAGCGCGATCACCTCCTGCCAGGCCTTGACGGCCGCCTCGTCGTCCTTGAGGCGCTCGCCGTAGAGCTGCGCGAGCTTGCTGAGGAGCGCGAGCTTCTGGGTGCTGTCGAAGGTCGTGTCGACCTGCTTCTGCAGCACCCTGGCGAACGCCTGGTAGTCCTTGTTCTTCTCGTAGAGCCCAGCCAGCGCGTTCAGCGCCTCGGGGTTCTCGGGGTCGTTCGCGAGGACCTCGTCCCAGAGCTCGATGCAGAAGTCGACCTTCTTCACCCGCTCCGACGCGAGCTTCGCGATCTCGAGGTACTTCGCGGCGCGATCGCCGCCCTCCGGGAGCGCCGCGGCCTCGCGGCGGAGCAGCCCGATGAGCTTCTCCCAGTCGCGCCGCTTCTCGTAGCTCTGGCGGAGGAAATCGATCGCCTGCGCGTGCTCGCCGTCGATCGCGAGGATCGCCTCGTAGCACTTCACCGCCTCGGCCGCGTTCGAGAACTTGCCCGAATAGAGCTCCGCCGCCTTCGCGAAATTGTCGATCTTCTCGGCAGGATCCGACACCGCCTCGGCGATCTCGATCAGCGTCTTGACGTACTCGTTGTAGCGCTTGGCCTGCTCCTGCTTCTGGGCCTTGGCCTTGAGCTCCTCGACGCGGCCCGCCATCTCCGCGGCCGGGGGCGGCGGCGCCGTCGGACGCCGTCCGACCTCCGAATCGGCGGGCCTGCTCTCGGCGGGAGCCCGCGCGGGCGGCGGAGGCTCGATGTCGGCCACCGAGGACCGCGCGTCGCGCTCGTCCACCGGCGGGGCGTCCACCGGAGCGCTCGCGGGCGCGCTCGCCCTGCCGCTCACGGGGGCCTGCGCGCTCACGGGCGCCGGCGCGCTCACGGGGGCCTGCGCGCTCACCGGGGCCGGCGTGCTCACCGGGGCCGGCGTGCTCAGCGGGGCCTGCGCGCTGACGGGCGCCGGCGCGCTCGTGGGAAGCGGCGTGGCGTCCGCCGGCGCCAGGATCGGCGCAGGCGCCGCCGGCGCGACGGCGACAGGCGCAGCGGCGGGCGCAGGCGCGGCCGGCGCAGCGGCGACGGCTGCAGGCGCGGCCGGCGCGGCCGTGAGGCGCTCGCCGATCTGCGCTTCGAACGCGCTCACGCTCGGGTGCGTCGGGGCGACCGCCGTGAGCTTCTCGAACCAGGCCCTGGCCCGGATGAGATTGCCGAGCTGGCGCCACGCGACGCCGCCCGCCTGCGCGATCAGGAACGGGGAGCTGCCGTTCTGGTTGGCAGCGCTCTCCGCCAGCGACGCGACGCGCTCCCAGTTGCCCTCCTTCGTCCCCCAGAGCTCGCGCAGGTAGGCGAACGCCGCCTCGTTCGAGGGGTCGAACCGGAGCGATTCCTCCAGGAGCTTCGAGCCGAGCTCGACGTTCTGGTGCCGCGTGGCCCACCGGACGCCGAACTTGAACGCCGCCTCGCCGCGCGCCACGCCGGCGCGCGCGTCGAGGATGCGGCGCTGCGTCTCCACGATCGCCTGCGGCCGCTCCTCCTCGGTGAGGAGCCCCTCGAACATCGCCGCGGCCTGCTTGTCGGAGGGCGCCGTCTCGTACGCCCTCCGGAGCAGGTCCTCGAGTTGACCGCGATCGAAGCGCTTCGCGAGGCGCGCCGCGCGGAGCAGCAGCCGCTTGCGCTCGCCGGCGCTCGCGGCCGCGTCAGCGGCATCGACGAGCTCTGCCATGTGCGCGGCCCACGACGACTGATCGACCTGCATGTCGCCGAGACAGGCCCGCGCCTCCTCGCTCGTCCCGCCGGACGCGGCGAGCCCCTTCGCGTACATCTCCGTCGCCCGCTCGAAATCGCCCGCGTCGCAGAGCACGTCGCCGAGCTCCACGCGCAGCTCGGCGGCCGCGGTCCCCTCGGGGGCGTTCCTCAGCTCGAGCTCCAGGAGCTTCTGGACCATGTTGGTCTTGCCGAGGTCCCAGTAGATGGAACGAGCCGACTCCAGCGCCTCGAGGAGCGCTGGATTCAGCTTGTAGGCGTCCTGGAAGTGCTTCAGCGCCTTGACTGGCTGAAGGAACTTCTCCTCGAGCAGCCGCCCGAGCTTCAGGTGATATGCCGCCTTCCGGATCGCGTCCCCTTCGGCCGCAATCCCCTTCTCGAGCTCCTCGACGAGCCCTTGCCAGTCATGAACCGACTCGAGATGATTGAGACGCTGCGCAAGATCCATTGATTATCGACCCTCGGCCCCGACCTTCGAACGAATTGAAACGCTTACGTGCCCCGTGCCGCGCGCGGCATCACGGCTATTGACCGCCGAGCCGCGCGACGAGCGTGTTCGCCGTCTCGCACTCGGCCTTGAAGCTCGCCGCCTTCGATCCCTTGCAGGCGCGCGTCGTGAACCCCTTGAGCATCTGGATCGCCTCCTGTTTACGCGGCGGATCCAGGGTCGCGTACGTGCTCCCAAGACTCCAGAGGATCTGCACCGACTCGGGACCATCCGTCGGCGCTACCGCCTTGGCGGCCTCGAGCTCGGCCACCATCTCCGCCGTGGCGCCGCGGTCCTGGTAGACCGACGCGTAGAGCTGGTGGATACCGAAGAGGTACTTGTCCCCCGGCTTCGCGAACGACTTCGCCTCCTTGAGCACCTGCTCGGCCTCCGTCGTGTAGCCGAGGCGGAGGTACAGGTCGGCGAGCGACGCGTAGTAACGGATCTCGTTCGGGTTGTGCTCGATCGCCTTGGTGAGGTTCTCGAGCGCCTTCTGCTCGTCGTCCGTCCAGAGGTAGACGTTCCCGAGCTGGGAGTAGCAGTCCGCGAAGTTGGGGTCGTTCTCGATGCACTTCAGGTAGGGATCTTTGGCTTCTTCGTAGGAGATCGTCTTCTTCTTCGCCTGCTGCTCGAGCGCCCACCCCCGTTCGAACCAGTAATTGGCGAACTTCGGGGCGATCTGTGTGGCGCGAGCCAGCGTCGATGCGACCTTGTCCCACGACTCCTGCTTCTTGTGCGCCATCGCCAGCTTGAAGAAGATGCGGTGGTTGTTCGGGTCGAGCTTGGTCGCCTGCTCGTACTTGTTGGCCGCACCGTCGGGGTTGACGGCGACCTCCTTGTCGGCCTGATTCGCCAGGATGACGGCCTCCTGGCGATGCCGGCTGCAGCCCAGGCCCGCCGCGCTCGCCGCGACCAGGCCAACCATCAAGAATGCCCCAAGCTTCATCTCGCTCACCTTTCGAATGGACCCGGCATCACCGGCCCCTGAGTGACCTGGGCGTCGCGTCGCCCCTCTTCCACGTCCCGGAGCCGGCTGCGCCGCTCCTTCCACGTCCCGGAGCCGGCTGCGCCGCTCCTTCAGCGATCCCGGAGCCGGCTGCGCCGCTCCTTCAGCGATCCCGGAGTCGGCTGCGCCGCTCCTTCAGCGATCCCGGAGTCGGCTGCGCCGCTCCTTCAGCGATCCCGGAGTCGGCTGCGCCGCTCCTTCAGCGATCCCGGAGTCGGCTGCGCCGCTCCTTCAGCAATCTAGGAGACGGGCTGCCCCGCTCCGTGTGGCACCGTCACAAGCGTCCCGAGGTGGCGCGCGTTGAACCTCGCGCGGCGACGCGAGAATAGGCGGATGCAACCGCGGAAGTCCAGGGCTTCAAACCCCGCGCACGCGCCTCCCTGCAGCACCTCAGGCCGAGCCCCCTCCCCCGCGCTGGCGGACGCCGACCTGGCCCCCGCGGCGATCGCCGCAGACGCCTGCCCGCGCGCAGCGCTGGCCACGTCCAGTCCTGAAACGGAAAACGCCCCGCACTGCGCGTGCGGGGCGTTCGCTCGATCCGAGCGGTGAGGCGAGCTCAGCCGCCGGGGCTCAGCATGATCGGGTAGACGACGGTGACGATACCGCCCTCGGGCTGCGGGAACGACAGGCCGTAGAACGCCCGCACCACGCAGGAGACCACGCCGTTGTCGGGCAGATCCGAACCGCCGTTACCCACGTTGGACACCGCACCGTCGCGCCCGATGACGAAGCGCACCGCGACGCGGCCCTGCAGATTCGGGTTGTTCCTGAGCCCGTTCTCGTAACAGAGACGGAATCTACCGAAGTTCTGGCGGACGATACGCTGGATGACCTCGGGCGGCAGACGGCCGCTCACGCTGGTCGCACCCATGCGCACCTGCGGCGGCTTGGTGCGATGCGATCCACCGAGACGGCCATGGCCGGAGCCGAAGCCCTGGCCGGTACCGGTGCCGGCGCCGTGCCCGATGGTGCCGATCGAGCCGAGGCCGATGCCCTCGCCGCGTCCGCCGCCGCCCTCGCCGATGCCGGAGAGGCCGAGGCCGCCGGCGCCGAACGAGTCGCCGATCTGATCACCCCACATGTTGCCGCGGGCGCTCAGCGGGTCGTTGCCGAGCGAATCGTCGCGCCCCCACGGCGCGGTCGGGGCGTTCGGATCGCCACCGGCGCCGGCGTTCAGCAGCCCGATCATGCCGAACTCCGCGGCGTCGCGGAGCGCGGCCTGGCGGGCGATGTGCGGATCGGGGTTGTCGGCCGGTCCCTGGACGCCGTAGCGGTTGCCGGTGGCCTTTGTGTTCGGGTTACCCATCGAACCCTCTTCACCCTTGGCGCGGGTACCGGTGCCACCCTCCTTGTTGTCCGCCGCGTTCTCGGCGACCTGCTCGGTCTCCTTCTCCTCCATCTCCTTCTCGGCGGCCGCCGCGAGGTACTGCTGGATGAGGAACTGCTGGTCAGCAGAGATCCCGTCCTCGCCCGTATCGCCGAGCGGCGGCATGAAGAAGGCCATCGCCGCGAGCAGCCCGAGGTGCACAGCCATCGAGAGGCCCGTGTACAGAAGGCTCTGCGTATCCAGCTGGAAGTGGCCGGCCACGACCTTGCCCGCGTTCACGGCGGACACCTGGAAGACGATGCCGTCGAGCTCGATCTTCGCCTTGGCACCGGACGGAAGCGCCATCTGGTAGGCGCCCGAGAGCTCGGAGCACGGCTGTGTGCGGCCCTGATCGATCGCCTGCTGCACTGTCAGCTTCGGCTGCCCGGGGATCTCGATGGTCCCGGTCGCGCGGGGCAGGAGCACCACGGAGACCGATCCGGAGCGATCCGCGAGGAGGATGGGCGCCCGCGTCGTGCCGAGCTTCTCCGAGGGGATGAAGTAGTCGCACTTGAAGTTCTTCCCCTCCTCTTCACCCACGTAGAAGGAGCGCGGCGGCGTGAGGTGCTCGACGTGGAGCACCGAGGCATCCCACAGAATCATGACCTCGACGGAGGCCGCCGGGACCTCGACTTCCTCGCTCGGCACATCCGGCCCGTTCTTCACGAGCGTGTATGTGTAGGAGCCCTCCGGCGCGTCCGGGGGCACCTCATCGACGGCCTGCGCCGACTGCGCGAACGGGTTGTTGTAGGAGAACGGGTCTGCCCCGCCCGCGGCGGCCGCCGCGAACGGGTTCCCCGGAGGAGCGGCGGCGAACGGATTCCCGGGCGCCGTTGCGCCAAACGGGTTGCCAGGTGCCGCCGCAAACGGGTTCGCCGGCACAGGCTTCGCGGGCCCCGCTGCCGCGGCGACCGCGACCGGCTCCGCGCGCTCCAGCATGATCTTCGTCCCGCCGATCTGGAGCTGATCGCCTGGGCTGATCTTGCACTTGTTCACGCGCGCCCCGTTCACCATCGTCCCCGGCTCGTTTCCGAGATCGATGAGCGTGATGTCCTGCGGGGAGGCGACCTCGATGACCGCGTGCATGCGCGAGGCAAGCTCGTCATCGACACGCAGATGGCTCTTCGCGTCCTTGCCTACCTTGACGATATCCTGGGTGATCGTCTCCCGGCGGACGAGCGCCTCGTTTTGGTAGAGCGCAAATGTGAGAGCGACCCTTTGCTTGCCTTCCATCTCCGCCAGCCTTCCCTATGCGCTCCGCGGCGCACGCCCCCAGCACCGGGGGGTAAATCGATAGGGCAGGTGCCAAACCTGCCCGTCACATCAGAGGTTCTCGACCGACTTGAGCATCTCCGGAACGAACGAGGTGCGGGGCCTGATCAGCGTCGTCCGGACAGGACCGGGGCGCACGCGGATGGTGGCGTCGTTGGGGCCGAACCCGCCGGCGTTCAGCGGATCGTCGGAGAACTCGTACCCGTACCCCTGCTCCTTCTTCCCACCGCCCTGAGCAGCATCCTGCGCGAACGCCGATGAGGCGACCACGCTCGTAAGAACGGCAGCCACGACTCCCGCACCCAATCGGGTCAACCCTCTCATTTCAGCCTCCTCACAATGTTCCGACGCGGTTACAGTGCCATTGTACCGCCTTCCGCGGCGGCCGGTCAACCAGCTTCGTATGCCATCGAGGCGTCGGAGAGCACGACCCACACTCGCCTCGACAACCGATTCCACCCAAGGTTCCCAGAGCGCTGCGACGAAGACGAAAAGAACGAGCCCCCTTCTCCTTGATGCAGCTTCGTGCAGCGAGAGAAAGGGGCTCAAGGTGCCGCTGTCTGGCGCACCTCCCCGCGGTCCGACCCACCCGTCGAGCTCGCCCGGAATACTACCGTATCCCTCGCTCACCCTCCTTGTGACCGGACCGCTCGAGACGTCCGCTATGGCGGGGCACATGTACGTGCGCGACGGGCTCATCCGCGTCGTTCGGCTCGCTGGGGCGAACTTTCGTACGCCTCACTCGCCTGCCTAGCGGCTGAGCCCGTGTCGCCCGACCCTGCGCCCCGCCATCGACAGCGCCCAGGACGAGGCTCCGCTACTGGCTCGGAGCCGGGGTCGGGGTCGTCGCGTCGCCCCCTTCGCCCCCTTCGCCCTCGCTCCCGGCAGCTGCCTCCTGCTCGGCTTCCTTCGTCTTCATGTCGGCCTCGGCCGCCTTCCGCTCGGCCTCGGTCTGCTTGTTGAACGCGATGATCTGGTCGATCTCGGTCATGCGCTCCTTCGACCGCTTCACCGCGTCGGCGAACTCGGCCGTAGCGCCGGCCTTCTGGATGAACTGCCCGAACAGCCCCTTCGCCGACATGAGGGCGCCCTCGGCGCCCTTGCCGCCCGACTTCGCCTTGTACTCCTGGGTCAGGATCGCCTCGTTGTAGTAGGTCTCGGGGCGCTCGGGGGCGACCTTCTTGGCGGCGTCGAGCTCCGCGCTGGCAGAAGCCACCATGTTGTCGAAGTTCGAGTCATCGATCTGACCGCGCAGGGCGAGCGCGAGGCCCAGGTGAGCGTCGTAGTCGTTCGGACGCATCTTCAGGGCCGCGCGGTACGCCTCCTCCGCCTGCTGGAACCCGCGGAACTGGAGGTTCACGGCCGCGTAGTTCATCTGCGCCTCGTAGAAGGTCGGGTCGAGCCTCCTCGCGAGGTTGAACTCCTGTACGGCGCCGTTCAGGTTCGCGAGCTCGACCTGGATCATTCCCGCGGTGTTGTGGATCGGCGCGTAATTGGGGTTCTTGCGGATGGCCTGCGAGCACACAAGCGCGGCGAGTTCCAGCGCCTGGGTATCGACCTTCTTCTGCTTGCTGACGTTGGTCGCGACCGCCTTGCCCGACTTCCGGCCCGCCTTCTGCTTCGCCGTCTCCAGGTAGTAGATGGCGAGCTGGTTGAACGCGGGCATGAAGGCGTCATCGACGGCCAGCGCGCTCTGGATGTACCGCTTCGCGCGCTGGAAGTCGTTGGGGCCGTCGTTGTCGGCGACCTGGTTGCCGCGCTTCATGTACAGGAGCGCGAGGTGCACGAGCGCCTCGACATTCTTGTACTGAGCATCGACGACGGCGGCCTGACGCATTTCGCTGATCGCCGCGTCGATGTTCCTCTCGCCCGAGTCCGCCAGGTTGTAGAGCGCCACCTGGACCCGCGCGGGGTGGAACTTCGGGTTCTTCTGAAGCGCTTGCGTGAAGTGCTTCTTCGCCTCCGAGTGGTTCTTGCAACGCTGGTACGCGAGCCCCGCGTTGTAGATGGCCTCGGCGAACGTCGTGTCCCCTTGCTGGTCCGCTGCGTCGAGGAACAGCTGGGCCGTCGAGCTGCAAGTCGCCTCGGACCAGTCCCCAGCCTTGTCGTGCTGGACCATGGTGTCCATGGCGGTCTTGAACTTGTTGGCCGCCTCGACCGACACGGCCTGACCCTTGCTGTCCGTGATCGTCTTGCCCGTCGGGTCCTTCGCCCCGTGAGCCGTACCGCCGGTGCTCCCGCCGCCACAACCCGTCGCGGCAAGAAGGAGCACCGCAACCGCTGCCAATGAGGTGATGCTTCTCATGTTTCGCTCCATCACTTCCTGGGTCGGGTCGTGGCCCGATCGAGCGCCGAGCCTTCCTTGGACGCGCCGGACGCCGGCGGCGCCTTCTTGTCGTCGCCCGCCTTCTTGTCCTCGCTCGCCTTGTCCTCCTCGCCCTCTTCCTTGCCCTTGCCCGCAGCCGGCTTGTCGGTTGCCGTCAGCGCTTCTCGGAAGGGGGTGCCGTCGAGGTTCAGCGGCGCGGGGCGCTCGCTCATGCCGGAGTTGACGCGCGACGGCGCACCGCGGAATTCGTCGATGAGGTGGTACTCGGCGCCGTAGTTCTTCGACAGCCACACCTCGCAGGTGCGCGAATAGTCGTCGAAGTACTGGTACTTCACGGACAGGTCGAGGCAGGTCTTGAACGCGCCCTTCGCCATCTGCTTCTGCGGCTCGCTCGCCTCGTCCAAGCGCGAGTAGTACTCGCCCCGGATCTCGTCGTACGAGACGTCGGTGCCCGGGACCATGCCGTGCCCCTTCCACTCCTTCGGGATCGGCGCGGCGCGGAACTCGGCGACGAACTTGCCCCACATCTGACCGACGCGCGCGCCGGCTGCGATGACCCACTTCGGCGGAGGCGTCGGCTCCAGCTTGAGGATCTTCTGGTACTCGGCGTCGGCCGCCTCGATCGCCGGGCGCTTCTTCTTCACCCAGTCGGCGACCTTGGTGTTGATGTGCTTGAGGACGTCCTCGCGGTTCCCGGAGCCCTTGTACTCGGGGAACTTGATCTTATCGACGTCCTTCCGCTTCTGCTCGGCGAAGTGGAAGTAGGCCTCGCCAACCGCGGTGAGCACCTTGCCGAGCCGGCGCAGCTTCTCCGGCTCCTCGCCGCCGATCGCGTCGAGCTTCTTCAGCGCCGCCGCGGGGTCCTTCCAGTAACCCCGGACCTTGTTGTACTCGCCGTTCGCCGGGGTCACGCTCTTCGTCTGCAGGAGGACGCGCGCGTACATCGCGTGCGCCTGCACCTGGACGTCGAACGTCGCGTTGCGATCGATCTGCGGCATCGCCGTCGACAGCCGTCGGCGCGCCTGATCCCAGTCCTCGCGGTCGATGTAGTGCGCGCCGATAGCGAACGCGATCTGCGCGGTCTGCGTCGGCTTCGCCTTGCCGTAGTTCTTGTTGAAGAGGTCGGCGTCCTTGATGGCCTGGTCCTCTTGACCGAGGCCGAGCCGCAGCACGACCGCGTCCTGGAGCGCCTCCGCGGCCTTGTCCCCCTTCGGGTTCTCGCGAGCGTAGCGCTCGTACCAGTTCGCCGCCTCGTCGTAGACCGCGATCGCCTGGTAGTTGCCGCCGATCTCGTAGATCGACGTCTTCGCCAGCTCGGTGTTGTGGAGGTTGTACCGCGGGTCGAGCAGGATCTTGCGCGCCGAGATCGACTTGGCGATCAGGCGGGCGGCCTGGAACGCCTTCGCGGCGTTGTAGAGGATCTCCTCGCTCTTCTCGCAGGCGGGCTGCTTCGCCTCGCAGGCGGCCTCGCCGTACTTCTTCCACATGTCCATGTAGGCGACGGCGGCCTTCTCGTAGTTCTTGAGGGCCTCGACGCCGCCGGCCGCGTCAGCAGCCTCTACGAGCTTCTGGGCGCGCAGGCGCTCGATGTCGCGCTGGATGCGGATCAGGATGCCGCACTGCTCGGCGTTCTCCTTCTCCTTGCCGCCCTTGCAGTAGAGGTCGACGAACTTGGGCACATCCGCGGCCATGTCGTCGTAACAAGACGGACGCGGCGGATCCATGTTCGCCCCGAGGACGTTGAGCGACTCGAGGTAGAGCTGGGACGCGTAGATGCCGACTTCCTTGTCGGCGTGGTTCAGCGCCACGTCGCGGAACGCGAGCGCGGCCTCCTCCCAGTGCTGCGCCTCGAAGTACGTGCGGCCGCGCGCGTACTTCACCTCGACGTACTGCTCCTGGGCCTCCTTGTCGTTCGCCGCGGGCTTGATGTAGCAGACGTACCGGTTGAAGGCGGTGATCATGCCCTTCTGGCTGTCGCTGAAGTCCTTGGGCAGGAACTTCGCCTTCTCCGCCTTCTTGTCGCCCTTCTTGGCCGTACCGCCGTCGGGGAGGTTGCCGGACCCCTTCTTGTCGGAGCCGTCCTTGTGGGTCTCGGTATAGATGTTCTGGTAGCAGAGCACCGAGGCGTACGCGGCCTCAGCCGCCTGCGGACCGTTCGGGTCCTCGGCCACGACCGAGTCGAACGCGGGGCCGCACTTGGCCCAGTCCTTCTGGAAGTACAGAAGGTCGGCCATCGCGTACTTGATCTTGAAGATGTTCGGCCAGTCCTCCTTCAGGATGCGGGGGAACTCGAACTTGGCGAACTGATCCTGCTTGAAGTTGTTGACGACCTTGTCATAGAGCTGCGCGGCGAGCTGCATCGTCTTCTTGTCGCCGGTGCCGCGCACGCCGCCCGAGCCCACCGCCTCGAGGTGCCACGCCATCGCCGTCTCGGTCAGCAGACCGGCGGTGATGTTCGAGCACTTCAGCTTGGCGTCCGCCGGGTGCCCCTCGCCCTGGAACTTGTTGTGGACGTCGAGCTGGCGCCCGAGCTCGCCCATGATCTGGTCCTTGTTGCCGGACTTCATGGCGAGCGTCGCCTCCGCGATGTGCCCCTGGTACACGCAGTACTTCGGGCCGCGATCGCGGGTCATCAGGTCGGTGTAGAGCTCGATGCCCTCCTTGTAATGACCGGTGTCGAGGTAGTTCTGCCCGAGGTCGTCCATCATCTTGAACGTCTTCTCGGAGCTACCGCCCGTGTCGCCGCTGAGCGGCCGGAGGAAGTCGTGCGACTTGCGCGGGTCGCCCGCGAGCGCATAGACGGGGATGATGTCGCGCCGCGCCGAGACCGCGAGCTGCGCCGCGTTCGGCATCTGCTGGAACTGCTGCCCGTACTCGATCGTCTTCTTGAACTCGCTGATGGCGCGGGCGAAGTCGCCCTTGTTCCAGTAGACGTAGCCGAGCTTGTAGTGCGCGTAGCCCCAGACCTTGTTCTCGGGCGGCGGGTACTGGGTGACCTTGACGTACGACTGCTCGGCCAGGTCCCACTTGGACGGGTCACCCTGCGCCTCGTTGAAGAAGAGCTCGCCGAAGGCGAGGTACGCGTTCGGGATGTACTTCGAGTTCGGCCAGTTCTTGATGAGCTCGAAGTAGACCTTGCGCGCGTCCTCGAGCTGCTGGGCCTGCTCGTACTCATAGGCGAGGTAGTAGAGGACCTCGTCCGTGCAGCCCGTGCTCTTCGCGGGATCGGCCGCGTTGGTGCTCTGGCAGTACTTCGGATACTGCGTCTTCAGGTCCGTGTAGTACTTGATCGCCTGCTTCCGCGCGAGAGCGAGGATCTTGTCGGCCTTGGCGACCTCGGCCCGGAGCCCGGCGACGGCCTTCGGGTTCTTCCGCTTGGCCTCGTCCGCCTTGATCTGCCCCTCGGTCTTGTCGCGGAACGCCGCCGACTCGAGCTCGACGTAGCCCTCGGCGAGGCGCCGCATCAGCTTCGGCCGATCCGGCGCGTTCTTCGGCGTCGAGGAGTACAGACCCTCGAGACCCTGGATCTCCGTGACCAGCAGGCTCCTCACCTTCGGGGCGAGGCGATTGCGCCGCTCGTCGCGCTGCGCCGAGGCCTGTGAAGCGGTCGGATTGGCCGGCTTCGTCAAGTCCTCGCGCTTCTTCAGCTGGATCCCCTGCGGGGCTGACTTGAAGCTGACCTGTGGCTTCTTGCCCGCCGACACCTGGAGCTTGCCGCCCGGACAGGCGGCGATCGCATCTTTCGCCGGTTGCGTGATGCACGCATCGGCCGCCGACGCCGGGCTCGTCGAGACCGCACACGCCGCCACGGCCAACGTTCCCGCCGCCGCGCGGAGCGCATGCAGTACACCGAACTTCGACTGCTTCATCTCCATCTCCGTCCCTCCGCCACGGACCCCCGTGAGGAAGCGCTGCCTGCCCCGCGACCTCCCGCCGCGGGGCCAACCATGATGAAATCGCTCACTTGCTGCACTTCGACGTCACGACCTGCCGGTAGAAGCCGAGCTCGTCGCGCCAGTACTCGCCGTCGAACGGCCAGAGCACGTGCTCGTCGTCGGGCTTGACGACGCCGTACGTCAGCGCGTCCTCCTTCGACAGCTGGCCGCTGACGACCTGCTGATCCAGCTTGTTCCTCTCGGCCGCGGTGATGTCGATGAGGATCTTCGACGAGTCGCGGAGGTGCTCGTTGAGCTCGTCGAGGTTGCGCTGGTAGCGCTCCCGGCCGAGCGTGCCGGCGTTCCGGATCGCGAGGCTCCTCGCGAACTCGAGCGCGTCGGTCACGTCGCTCCCCACCGGGGAGTTGCGGAAGTTGGCGGGCGCCTTCTTGAACCGCTCCGCCTCCTCATCGAGGATGCGCACGTACTCCATGTTGCGGCGGAGCTGGCGATCGGAGAGCGCGTTCTCGACGATCGGGCGGACCCGCGGCGGGATGTCGCCCTTGCCGGCGCCCACGTCCTTCAGGAACTGGAAGAACCGCTCCTCGTTCCCCTCCCCCTGGTAGCGGGACAGGATCGACTCGAGGTCCTTCTTGATCGGCTCGTACTTCTTCTTCATCTTCGCGACGATCGTGGTCGCGTCGCCGTACTGGCAGATGGTGAACGAGACGACGGCCTTCAGGATGTCGGCCTCGGGATAGAACGAGTTCGGGAAGTAGGGCGACTCGATCGTGTGGATGTTGCCGAGCGCCTGCGGGTAGAGCCCCGCCATGAAGTACGCCCAGGACTGCTCGAAGAGGCTGTCAAGCCAGTACTCGCTCGCGACGTCGACGCGGTTCCAGTACTTGACGGCGGCCGAGAGCTTCGCGGCGTCGATCGTCGGAACGTTGTTGTCGTCGAGGCGAACGGACGCCGAGTAGTAGGTGCGCGCCATCGAGAGGAAGGCGAGGTCGCGCATGCGCGCCTCGTCCTCGAGGCCCTCGACGCCCTCGTCGATCGCCTGGACGATGCGCTGGAACGACTTGACCGCCGGCACCGACTTGCGCAGCTGCACGTACGAGATGCCGCTGAAGAACTGCGCTTGGACGTAGTACTTGCTCTTCGGGTCGACCTTGGCGAAGAGGCTGATGGCCTCCTCGTAGTTCCGGTTCCGGTACTTGTAGCGGCCGAGCAGGTAGTTGAGCTGCCAGTAGAGGTCACGCTGCTGGGGGTTGTTGAACCGCGCGACCTGCTCGGTCTTGTACTTGCCGACGCGCTCGATGATGTCCGCCGGCTCCGGGAGCTGCGTCGCGAGCTTGGACAGCCAGAGCAGCGTCTCGTTGAACTTGAGGTGGTTCGGCTTGTCGGCGATCTGCGAGAAGATCGCATAGCTCGCCTGGTAGAACTGCAGGCGGTAGAGCGCGATCGCGAGGTGGTACTGGGCGATCTGCTTGTTGCCCTCGTCGTCCCCGGTGTCGCCGTCGACGACGCGCTTCAGCTGCCGCGCGGCGTCGCTCCAGCGCTCGCTGTCGAAGAGCCGCTTGCCTTGCGCCGCCTCCTCCGTCATCTGGCCCGCGGTCACGGGGCCCGCATCCTCGTCGAGGTTGACCTCTTTGCTGGGCTTCTTGTCGCCCTTGGCGTCCGCCTTCTCAGCCGCGACGGGCTTACCTTTGCCGGGCTGCGCATGCCCCACGGCGGGGGACAGCAACAGGGCAGAAGCTACAAGGCAGATACTCGCCACCCGGTTCCGCATCGTCGTTCCTCGCTTTCGGCGACGTAAAGATCGTGGCCCCTTCGCCCCGTTTCGCGGCTCCACACACAGGGAACGCGCGCCGTAGACCCCCGAGGCAGCTCGGTCGGGAACCAAAAAGTTCAATGAGAATCAACGGATACTTGCGTGTGGCGGGGGATGGTAGGATTGTGGCGCGCAGCTTGTCAAGCGATGCCGGGCGTGGGGCCCCTCTTGTATTCCCGTCCTGAGACACGGGGCGCCGCGCCGGCCTTGGGGTTGCGCACTGCGTAGGTGTCGATGGTGGAATTATCGAACGGAGGCGCGGTCGCTTCCTTAAACGCGATCGTCGCGCCGCCGACGCACCGCCGCCGCCCAGGCGGCAGCCTGACCGTCCGCTGCCAAGGGACCTGCGCGCGCAGGGTCGAACGCGTCGCGCCGGCGGCGCCCGGCCACCTCGGCGACGTGGACGGGCGCGCCCATCCGGCTGTTGACGCTCAAGGCGCGCTTCGTCTAGGGTCCAACCGCTGACGTTGTGCCTTTGAGCACCTCGACTCGAGCGTTTTCTTGCCTCCCGTCCGCGCGCCGCTGCCGAAGCGGTGGCGCGCACCGCCGCCGAAGGAGCACGTTCTGATGACCCGTTCCATTCTGTCCGGCCTGCTCGGCCTGCTCAGCGTCGTCGCAATGGCGAGCCTGCCCTCCGCGTGCGAGAGCGGCGGCGTCGGCGACCCGTGTCTTCCTGAAGATGAGTACGATCCGCAGTTCGCTGGCTTCAAGGTGACGGAAGAGAACATCGAATCGCGGTCCTTCCAGTGCCAGACGCGGATCTGCCTGGTGAACCACTTCCAGGGGCGTGTGAGCTGCCCGCTCGGCCAGGAGGCGCCCCCGACCTGTAGGCCCGGGCAGCCCGGCTGCACCAATTGCGTGCTGTCGGAGTCGTACTACGCGCCCGACTGCGATCCGGCGAAGCCGGATGGCGGCAACAGCCAGTGCCTCAGCGGCGTGTGCGACAGCGCGGGCGCCTTCTGCCGCTGCGATGGCCCCGAGGACTGCCCCAGCGGGGGGTGGGACTGCAACACGGAGAAGGGGGTCTGCGAGCTGCACATCTGCCGCGACACGATCCCCGACGACTGCCAGGACCCGACCAAGTCGGCCGCGGAGAACGAGGGCAAGCCTTGCTGCGTTCCGGGGACCAAGGATCCCATCGCGGCGCCCGTGTGTGGCCAGTGCGCCGGCAACTCGAACCGGAACGCGCAGCAGGCGGTGTACTGCTCGTGCCGGTGCGGCGTGGCCGATGGAGAGAAGGACGACCCGAACTTCAACTTCTGCGAGTGCCCGCAGGGCTTCACGTGCTCGGAGATCCGCCCGAACGTCGGGCTCGGGGATCCGAACATCACCGGGAAGTACTGCATCAAGCAGGGCACGCAGTTCGAGAACGAGGGGGCCTGCGGCGACGTGCAGGGCCGCGCCAACTCGGATCAGTGCGAAGGCTTCTAGGCGTCGGGTGACCGGCCGCCGCGGCCCGCGCAGCCCTCGACCGGCGACGGCCGATCTGGCCGGCACCTCCCTCCCTCCCAGCGACGTTTCGGACTCACACGACGGCCTGCCGCCCCGGAGCACCGCGATGCGCGGCGCTCCGGGGACCTCGGCGCCGCGCCGGCCCGGGAGCAGGCCTGCCGGCGCTCCGACAGCCGACGTGCGGCGAGCGCTCGGCGCACGCGCGGAGGACGCGGTCGTCGCTCACCTCGCCGCGCAGGGCGTGGAGATCGTCGCGCGCAACGCGCGGGTCGGGCGGCTGGAGATCGACGTGATCGCGCGCGACGGCCCCGTCATCGTGATCATCGAGGTGCGGACGCGCGGCGCCGGTTCATACGTCCGCGCCCTCGACAGCATCGACGCGAGCAAGCGCGCCCGCGTGCGGCGAGCGGGCGAGCAGCTCTGGCGTGCCAGGTTCTCGCGTGTGCGCGGCGTGGAGAGGATGCGCTTCGACGCCGCGTCCGTGACGTTCCTCCCGAGCGGAGAGGCCACGGTCGAGATCGTCAAAGCCGCCTTCTAGCGCGGTGCTCGCGCGCTGCGGATACGGGCCCATCTCGACGTTTTCGGTACTCGGCGTACCGGAGTATGCCTCCGTGCCGAAAACGCCGATCTGGACCCGTCTCCTGTGCGCGCGAGCACCGCGCGGCGACCGTCGGAGCGGCGAGGACTGCGCGGCGACCGTCGGAGCGGCGAAGACTGCGCTGCGACGGGCGGATCGGCGGGAACGCGCGGGGACGGCGGATCCCTTGGGGGACCACACAGCCTGTGCGGTCCGTGATTTTCCGATTTTTGGGGTTGATTTCGGACTGGGTTCGGAGAGTGCGCACGCGCGTGATCGCGCGCGGGCTCGATCACGCGTCGAGCTGCTCCTGCATCTCGCTGCGGAGGCGCTTCAGCTGCGAGAGGCCCTCGGGATCGATCTCCATCGTCCCCTTCTCGTCGCGCGCTCCCGCCTCGAGGTTCCCGAGGATCGCGTCCATCTTGGCGATCTTCGCCTGCTGGTGCGCCCTCAGGTCCTCGACCATCTTCTCGAACGCCTCGAAGAAGTGCTGGAGCTCGTCGCCCTTGCGGAGCTTCTCGCGCACGACCAGCTTGCCCTCGCCGACCTGGCGGAGCAGCCGCTTCATCTTGAAGATCGGCCCGGCGATCTTGTGCGTGAAGACGATGCCCGCGACGCCGACGCCGAGGACCAGCAACGACAGGAGCGCGACGATGAGGCGGAGCAGCATCTGCTGGTTGTGCGCGACCTCGGCGGCCTGCCGCTCGAGCACCTCGGCCCGCTGCTGCAGCGTCGCCGCATCGCGCTCGAGCCGCGACTGCTCGTCCTTGAGCGTGCTCTCGTCGCGCTGCGCCGCATCGCCGAACGTCTTCGCGAGCTCGGGGTCGTCCCGGTACTCCTTCGCGATGTTCATCGCGACGACCTCGCTGACCCGACGGCTCTGGACGAGCACCTCCTGGCCGCGCTTGACGGTCTCCTGACCCTGACGGACCGTCTCCTGTCCCTGCTGCACGGCGCTGCGGCTCTGCTCGATGATCTTCGAGCTCGCGTTCCAGAGGAGGATCCCTAGCGCAACGGAGAGCGCAAGGCTGATCCCCACGAGGAAGCCCGTGTATTTCAGCTGGAAGTTCTGGTCGAGCAGATAGTTCCGCGCGCTCCGCTGGTAGCGCGCTCTGACCTCCGGCGCGGAGGTCTGCGGGGCCGTGCTGGAAGCGTCGCTCATGGGATCCTCGAAGCTGGCTGGAGATGACAACGGTCGTGGGGCACTGGAGAAGCCGATATCGAGCAGCGAAGGCGCGTCACAGCGACGCGACGACCTTGTGGAAGGTGTCGACCGCGTTCTCGACGCACATCTTCATCAGGATGTTCTCGCTCTGGACGTCTTTCTTCGGGGTGCCGCTCTGCGTGAGCTTCGGCGCGAACTCACCCTGAAGCGACTTGGACGGATAGGTCCACATGCTGACCCGGACCACCTGGGTGAGGTTGCCGCCCTGGTACACGGCGGGCTCGACCGTGGCGAGGAGATAGAAGCCCTTCAGCTTCTTGCCGTTCAGAATCTTCTTGCCTTGCGCCACCGTCTCGCCCTTGGGGGCGACCGCGTAGCCGGCCTTCGCGAGGAGCTTCGACTGAATCGCGGCGCGCACGAGCGGCTCGATCTCCGCCTCGGGGCGGCCGCTCTTGTTCGTGATCTCGATGGCCACGTAGTACTTCGTGTCCGCGCCCGGCGGCGGCGGCGCAGCCGAGCCACCCCCGCCGCCGGCGGACAGCGCCGCGATCGACTTCTGCATCTGCGACTTGACGGCCGGCGTCTGCTCGCGGCCCTCGGCCCGCTCCAAGCACGCGAGCCCCGCCGGCTTGCCGAGCTTGCCGAGCGCCGCGGCCGCCGCGACCTTGACCGATGCGTTGCCGTCCGTGAGGGCATCGCAGAGCGGCTTCGTGGCGGCGTCGTCTCCCGACGCGCCGAGCGCGAGCGCCGCCTGCGTTCGGACGCGATAGTCCTCGTTGGTCCTGAGCTGGTCGGCGAAGTAGCTCGTGCGCTGATCCGCGTAGAGCTTCGTGGGTATCAGCGACAGTACAAGCGTCACAACCAGCAACACGAGCGCAGAAAAGGGCCGACGCATTCCACGTCCGACGATACACGAGCGCATCGCCGCCGTGGCGATCCGATCAGCGGGTCTCCACCCGAAATTTGGTGCGCACACGCTCGCACTTTTGCCTTGCATTCGCTCGCTCCTCGCTGCCACCAGACTGGACGGTTTGACGCCGCCTGCCCGCGGCGCTTCAACGCGTGAACGATGTTGGGTTCGCGGCGAACACGGCTTCACCATCCGCTTATCTATCCACCCTCCATCCGCCATCGTCGTGGATCCGGCGCGCTGTCGCCGCCTCGCGTGCACGTCCGCTCACGTCCGCTTACGTCCGCACTCGCCGCCTGCTCGCTCGCTCGCGCCGCAGGCGCCGGGCGAGCGCGAGCTCGGCGCGGCGGCGGATCGGCTTCCCCTTGCCCGTGCTGCGCCCGCGTGACGGATAATGCGCGACCATGATGAGGAGCTCGCCGGAGGCCATCGGGAGATGCGCGGACTGAGACGAAGCTCGCCAGGTGCGCTCCTGGTGGCCACGGCGCTCGCGGCGGCGTCCTCGGCGCACGCGCAGACGCAAGGTGCGCCGCTCCGCATCCATGTGCGAGGAAGCGCGCAGATCGACGCGGTCGCATGGACCGAGCCCAACGACGGGTTCGTCGTGCGCGGAACCGTCGTCGACGACGCGCGGAGCGCGATCGCGGAGGCGCCGCTCTCCATCGATGCCCTCACGAGCACCGGCGCGCCAACGGGCCTGCCAGCGATGGACGGGTGCGCAGCCGACGGCGCGGCGCGCGTCCGCGAGCCCCGCCCCTCGCAGGGCGGGTACGTGATCGCCACAGACGAGCGCGGCGGGTTCTGCCTCCGCGGGCGCGCGCCGCTCGCGGGCGCGACATTGCGCATCCGGTTCCCGGGAGGAAAGCTCTACGACGCGGTCGAGGCGAAGATCCCGATCGAGGCGAACGCGGCCCCGCTCGCGCCGGTGATCCTGCGGTTCGATCCGCCCGTGGACGCCGTCGATCTCGATCGCCCGACGGTGAACGTCACCGTGGCGCTCCGGATCGATCGCAGCGGCGCGCGCGACGTCCCGAGCGGCGCGCCGTTCGAGCGCGAGCGGCTCCCGGTCGTGCTCGAGGACGAGCGCGGCGCGCAGCTCGCGGAGGCGCCGACCGGCGGCGACGGCCGCGCGCGCTTCGAGCTCCCGACCGAGCGCCTCGACGGCGCCGGGCAGGGCATGCTGCGCGCGCGCTTTGATGGAACCGCCACGCTCGCGAAGGCGATCGTCAGCCAGGGCGTCGTCCGGTACGCGCAGGTCACGCTCGAGCTGTCGCGCCCGGTCGAGCCGACGCGCGCGGAGGACGGCGTGCCGATCGACCTCGAGGTGCGCTCGTCCCGTGGCCCTGTCGAGGGCGGCGTGGTCGAGGCGCTGCGCGCGGGCGAGCCCGTCGGGGCGGCCGCCGTGACCGACGGCAAGGCGCGGGTGATCGCCGCGTTCACCGCCGAGCGTGAGGGGACGGTGCCGATCACCCTTCGATACGTGCCCGCCTCCCCGTGGTGGATCCCCGGCGCGGAGCTCGCGATCGACGTGCCCGTCGCGGGCCCGGGGGCGTGGAGGCAACTCGCGCTCGGCGCCGCCGTCCTCGCCATCGCGGGCTGGGTGCTCGGCGGCTGGCGGCGGGCTCCGAAGCGCGCTGCTGCGCGCGCAAGCGACGAGCGGCCCGTCGCGCCGCCCGGCCGCGCTGGCGTGCGCGTCATGGGGCCGCTCGAGGGCGCGACCGGCTGGCGCGGCGCCGTCGCCGACGCGCACGACGGTACCCCCATCGCGCGCGCCGAGATCACGATCGTCGTGCCGGCGTTCGACGGCAGCGGCGTCATCGCCCGCGCGCTGACCGACGACGTCGGCGAGTTCTTGCTGGAGGCGCCGTACCGGAGCGACGCGAAGCTCGTGGTCCGCGCGCCGACGCACAGCAGCCATGAGCAGGCGCTCCCGTCGCCGAGCAAGCTGGGCATCGCGCTGGTCACGCGGCGCCGCGCCGTGCTCGACCGCCTCGTCCGCTGGGCGCGGCGCCAGGGAGCGCCCTTCGAGGGGCCGCCGGAGCCGACGCCCGGGCACGTGCGCCGCGTGGCGAGCAGGGTCCAGCAGCGCGAGGTCGAGCTCTGGGCAAGCCGGATCGAGCACGCCGCCTTCGGTCCCGATCCCGTCGACGAGGGGCTCGAGCAGGACCTCGGGACATCGGAGCCCAAGCCGGGCGTCTCGCAGCTGGCCCCGTGAACGGGACGCAGGGGGCGCACCGGACGCGCGGCGCCGGCTCCACCGCCGCGCCGATCTGGCGTTTCGCTGGCCGGATCACGCCCCCGCGCGGCCGCACGTTGACGTATGGGGTGCGTCCCATATAGTCGGCACCCTCGCCGGAGAACGCCAACGTGGAAATCGCCCTAATTATCGTCGGCCTCGTCGTGGTGGCGGCGATCGTCTACTTCGTCACGAAGAAGGCGTCGCCACCGGAGATCGCAGCGCCCCCCGAACCGAAGAAGCTCCAGGAGAAGGCGAAGCAGCCCTCCGAGAAGCCGGCGGACAAGCCGACCGAAAAGCGCGCCCAGAAGAAGCCTCCGGCGGAGGAGGCTCCTCCTGCGAAGGCGAAGGAGCCCGCGCCGCGGGAGGAGCCGCCCGCGGCGGCGCCGGTCCCTGTCGAGGAGCCCGTCGCGCCGCCGCCCGCCGCCCCGCCGTCGGCGCCCAAGCCCACGGTCGCGGAGGCGCCCGTCGCGCCCGCGATCGAGGCGCCGGCCGTCAAGCCGGCCGCCAGACCGGCGCGGGAGACCGCGCCCCCTGCCGCGCGCAAGCGAGACATCGAGGGGCTCCGCAAAGGCCTCACGAAGGTGCGGGAGAGCGAGGGGTTCTTCGGCCGGCTCAAGGCGCTGTTCGCCGGCAAGAAGGAGATCGATCCCAACGTCGTCGAGCAGATCGAAGAGGTGCTGCTCACCTCGGACGTCGGCGTGAAGACGTCAGAGCTCCTCCTCGACGAGATCCGCTCGGCGCTCAGCAGAAACGAGCTCGCCGACACCGACAAGGTCTGGGACGCGCTGCGCGAGCACGCGAAGCGGATCCTGCGCGTCGGCGCCGGCGGCGGGCTGCCGCTCAAGGCGCAGCCCACCGTGGTGATGGTGGTCGGCGTGAACGGCGTGGGCAAGACGACCACCATCGGCAAGCTCGCGACGCAGCTCAAGGCCGAGGGCCGGACGGTGGTGCTCGCCGCGGGCGACACGTTCCGGGCAGCGGCGGTGCAGCAGCTCAACGTCTGGGGCAAGCGCGTCGGCTGCGAGGTCGTGCGCGGCAAGGACGGCGCGAACCCCGGCGCGGTGATCTTCGATGCGATCCAGAAGGCGAAGGACACGGGCGCCGACGTGGTCCTCGCCGACACCGCCGGCCGGCTGCACACGAAGACGAACCTCATGGAGGAGCTGGCCCGGGTCGCGCGCACGATGAACAAAGCGCTCGAGGGCGCGCCTCACGAGACGCTGCTCGTGCTCGACGCCACGAACGGCCAGAACGCCATGCAGCAGGCCGCGCTCTTCAAGGAGGCGCTGCCCATCACCGGCATCGTGCTGACGAAGCTCGACGGAACCGCCAAGGGCGGCGTCATCCTCGGCATCTGCGCCGAGCACGGGCTGCCGGTCCGGTACGTTGGCATCGGCGAGCGCGCGGAAGACCTCCGCGAGTTCGAGCCCGACGAGTTCGTCGAGGCGATGCTCGGCCGCGCGAGCGGCTCCGAAGACGCGGCCGCCTGAGCCGCGCTCCGTCGCGCGATCGCTCGCGTCGCTCGATCTCCCCTCACCACCCAATCGCTCGGCTCGACATCGGTCCAACCGACGGGCGATGGCACCGAGCTCTCAACACGCCGCGCCCCTACCGCTGAACCTCAGGGGCCCGCATCGTCGTGCCCCCGGCGCAAGCACACAGGAGATCCGAGCCCGCGGTGATTGTGCAGCGAATCTGCTGCTCGGCGCGAGTCCACACGGTCGCGTGCCCTCAGCGAACGCGCCGGTCGTCCATGGCAAAAGGATTTGGTTGTTGATCCTTTTATTTTCGGCGTGATATAGTCCGTCGGGCTTGGCGGTTGACCGAATTAGTTAATGAATTCGAGTAGTTAGGAAGCTGTACTAGCTGGGCGATCGATCGCTCGCATCGCACGGACTTCGGAAGGGATGGCGATGAACCAGGCTCGCGTGGGGCTTCTCGTTGCGGCTGCGCTGGTCGCGGTGCCGCTCACGGCATCGGCTCAGCCAAAACAGCAACCCAAGGAAATCAACCTCGACGAGCCAGAGACTCCTGCCGAGGGCACGGAGCCGGCGGAGGCCCCCGCGGCTCCGACCGATGGCGGCGAGGAGACGGGGCTTGGGGACATCTGTAAGATCGACCCGACGGCGTGTCCCACGATCAATTTGGAGAAGGAAGCCGCGAAGGATCTCAAGAACGAGACCTACGCGGTGCAGCAGATCTACGCGCTGCGCTACCACCGCTTCGAGGTGAACCCGTACTTCGGGCTGACGATGAACGATCAGTTCGTCGGCCACAACGGGCCGGGGCTCGCGGTCAACTGGTACCTCACCAACGTCCTCGCGATCGGGGTCAACGGCAACTGGTACGGTGGCCTCAACACGCCGTCGGACTTCAATTTCCAGACGAGCAGGGCGGCGCGTGTCGGCGAGCCGATCACCGAGTATCAGTGGAACGCGAACGCGAACTTCACGTACGTCCCCGCGTACGGCAAGTTCGCCGGGTTCAGCGACTTCATCTTCCACTACGACTTCTTCGTACTGGGCGGTGTCGGCGCGATCTCGACGAGGCCGATGGCCGTCGTCGATCCGGACAACCGCAGTTTCGACTGGAAGCCTAAGCTCTCCTTCCATGTCGGCGGCGGCCTCCGCATCTTCTTCAACCGCTGGTTTGCGGCGATGTTCGAGGTCAGCGACTACATCTTCTTCGACGAGCTCGAGAACCCCAGCGTCGCAGCGAACCCTCAGGACAAGAGCACATGGCTCGCCGAGGGGAACAGCTTCACCAACAACGTACAGGCGCAGGTTGGACTGTCGGTCTTCCTGCCGTTCTCCTGGGAATACCGGCTGCCGAAGTGAGGACTTTGGACGCGGGGACGCGCAGACGCCGAGCGCGAGACATAGGATGATTCAGCCAAAGACGGGGACAGGCATGATGCGTCGATTCGTCCAAAGCCTCTGCACCGTGGTGGCAGGGCTTACCGGCTGTGCACTTCTGATGACGGCTGCGCCCGCGGAGGCGCAGGAGATCCAGCTCACGGGCCCTCTGGCCGGCGCGCCCGCCGTGCGAAAGCTCCGGCTCCACCGTGAGGGGCGGTTCGAGGTGGCCCCAGGCGCATCGTTCACGCTGCTGGACGAGTACCGGCGGACGATCATGCCGGGCCTGCGGCTCACCTACCATCTCACGGACTGGCTCGGCATCGGCGCCTGGGGCGGGTACGGGTTTCAGTACAACGCCGGGCTGACGGACGAGCTCCAGCGTGTCGCGATCGACTCGCGCAACTGCGACGCCCAGCCGTTCACGAAGGCGTGCAAGCTGACCGAGGTCAACCTGACCAAGGGCGACCTGACGAAGGATCAGCTTGGCCAGATCCAGTGGGTCGCGGCCCCTCAGATCACGGTCGTGCCCTTCCGCGGAAAGCTGGCCCTGTTCGCCGAGCTCTTCGTCGACACCGACGTGAGCTTCTTCGCGGGAGCCGCGGCCATCGGCGTGAAGGAGCGCAAGCAGTGCACCGAGGACTGCGCGAACACCTTCGGGCTCGAGAGCCGCATGGCCTTCGCGCCGACGTTCGGCCTCGGGTGGAACTTCTACCCGTCGGACTTCATCGGCTTCGGCGCGGAGTGGCGCGCCCTGCCGTTCGCATGGAATACCTCGGGCTTCGATAACCACGGGCTCGGCACGGATGAAGCGTTCCCTGACCGCAAGGTGGACGACAAGGACCGTGAATTCCACTTCACCAGCATGGTGACCGTGAACCTGAGTTTCCAGCTCCCCACCGGAATCAAGACGACCGAGTAGACCGAGTAGACGCTTACGCCGGCCCGCCCGGGACAGCTCGGGCGGGGAGCGCTCTCTGCTGGGAGCCCCCTCTAGCGGGGTGCGGGTTCGTGTGATACGGGCTCAGCTGCTAGGTAGGCGAGCGAGGCGTACGAAGGTACGCCGCAGCGAGCCGAACGACGCGGATGAGCCAGTAGCGCACGAAGGTGCGCCCCCGCCATGGCTCGGCTCGCGGCGGTGAGATCCGGCGGTGATCGCCGGGGAGCTCGCGCCGGGCGGCGGGGACAGCCAACAGAGGTCAGCGTTGGGTATTTTCGATTTTCTCCGCAAGAGCAATCCCCCTGCCGGGAGCGCCGCCTCCGACAGGAAGGTGGCCGGTCCTGCCAAGGTCGTCGCGGACAAGCGCGCACAGACGTACGATCGGCTCGACGCCATCCAGTCGCTCGCCGCGATGAAGAACGCCGATGCAGCGGCGGCGCTCCTCAGGCGCTTCACGTTCTCGATCGACCCCTCCATCACGGATCAGGAGGAGAAAGATCTGGCGTTCCGGGGGATCGTCGATACGGGCAAGGACGCGGTGCCGGCCGTGGTCGAGTTCTGCGTCAAGGCCGAGGCGCTCACCTGGCCGCTCAAGATCCTGCGGGCGTTGCTCGATGATGCCAACTACCGGACCGAGCTCGTCCAGCTGCTCGATCGCTTCGACACGGAGTATGCGCGCAACGTCGAGCCGAAGCAGCAGCTCATCGTCGCGCTGTGCGACATCAAGGGCGACGACGTGCGGGTAGCGGTGGAGCGGTTCCTCGACGATGTCAACGAGACGGTCCGTTTCCACGCCGTGCAGACCATCTTCTCCCAGGGCGATGAGGCGAGCGTGCCGGCCTTGGTGAAGATGCTCGCGACCGAGGAGTCGGTCCGGGTGAAGAACAAGGTCGCCGAGGGGCTGATGACCCGGGGCTGGACGGTGCCGGCCGAGCTGCGGAGCAGCACGAGCCAAGCGCTCCAGGACTCGAGCGGCTTCAGCGTGGGCTCGGACGGCAAGCTCCGGAAGGGCGCCGGATACGGCTGACCCAGCGCGCATCGTGACAAGTCCGTTCGTCCTGCGATCAGGTTGACAGCATCACGGCGTGTGGACGAAACTCCACGCCATGCTTGTTCAGCCCTCGGCGGCAGCTGAGAGCGAAGCCGCGAAGACCGGCCCGCACAAGACGAAAGCGAGCACAGTCCGTGATTGAGCACCGCTCATGGCTGGCGGAGCTCCCGTCACGACGTCGCGTGCCGCGCCCGCGATCCAGCGAGGCGCGCCCAGGGACGCTCGCAGGAAGCGCTCGTCGCCTCTCCCCCTCACGCGCGCTGGCCGCGGCGTGCCTGCTGCCTTGCGCGCTCGTCCAGCGCAACGCAGCCGCGGCCGACTTCGAGGTCCAGTCGACGACCGGCGTCCAGGCCTACGAGGTCGCGAGCCCCTGGGGCGACACGAACATCGAACGGCGGCGGCTCCTTCAGACGCTGGGGCTCGCCGTCTACAACCTCCAGGGGGACTCCGCCCCAGGCAAGGCCGACTACTCGGCGACCGTTCGGCTCCGGCTCGACGCGGACTTCGGGATGAATGGCCACCTCGCCGGCGTTCAGCGGGGCGGCGAGACCGACTACAGCATCGATGGCGGCTCGCGCTACATCCCGGGGCTGCGCGAGGCGCCCCTCGACCTGATGTATGCGTACGTCGAAGGGCGGAACGTCGCCAGCGGGTGGCTCGGCTTCCGGGTCGGCCGCCAGTACGTGAGCGACGTGCTCGGGTGGTGGTCGTTCGATGGCGCTCTGGTCCGGGTGACGACGCCCTACTACGTTCAACTCGAGGCGTACGGCGGGCTCGAGCAGCGCGGCGGCCTGCCGCTCTCCACGTCGCGCTTCGAGCAGCAGGGGATCTGGCGCGGCAGCCACCGGGGATTCGGCGACGACCGGACTCAGCCCGGGAGCGCTGCCGACTTCCCGTCGTATCAGGAGGCCGATCTGGCGCCGGCGTTCGGCGTCGCGCTCGAGAGCGCCGGTCCGAGCTTCGTCCACGGTCGCCTGACCTACCGCCGGGTTTACAACCTGGGGACCTCTATCACCCAGCAGTTCCCTGATGCGGACGGGCGCGTCCGGACGACCGAGGGGTCGCGCATCTCGCAGGACCGGCTCGGGTACGCGGCCAACATCAACAAACCCGATCTCGGCGGCCTCAAGGGTGGAGTGACCTACGACTTCTACAACCAGCGCGTCGGCTCGTTCTACGGCGGCCTGGAGGTGTACGCCGGAAGCCGCGTGACGCTTGGGGCGGACGTTGACTACTTCGTTCCGACGTTCGACGCCGACTCGATCTGGAACTGGTTCACCCACGATCCCATCACCACGATCACCGGACGGGCGGCGGTGGACATCACCCGAGAGGTCGATGTCGCGGCCTGGGGCGGCACGCGGATGTGGATCGCCGAAGGCAACCCGGAGGAGTTCGGCGCCGGCCAGTGCGAGGCCGCTGGGGAGGGGCCGGACTGCGTCGGGACGACGTCGCTCGATCCGGATAACGGTGACGTCAGCGAGTATGGGCGCGACGAGAAGAACCGCGCCGCGACGATCACGACCGATGTGCTCGCGAACCTCGCGGGCCGCTACCGCACGCGCACGACGTCGGTCGAGCTCCGCGGGATGTTGCAGACGGGCGAGCGCGGGCGCCGGACAGGGGCTGATCTCTCGGGAGAGAAGCGGCTGAGCGGGCAGCGTTATGCGCTCGGAGCGCGGGTGTCGCTGTACAACTGGGAGGATCCGCTCAGGCCGGACCGGAGCGCGACATCGTTCGGATATGTCCTCGGGGCCGGGTATCGGCCGGGCGAGGTCGCAGATTTCAAGCTCGAGTGGGAGCACGACATGAACCGGCTGGTGGGCCAGCGCTTCCGGGTCGTCGGCCTCGTGAACCTGCGGGTGGCGCCGTGAGTGAGGATCGCATGGACGCAACACAGGACGGCCGGCGCCGCGCCCGGCGAAACGAGGCGAGGTTCGTCCCCGGGTGGGTCGCGATCGTCGCATGCCTGGGCGCGCTGGCGCTCGCGATCGTGGGCCCTGACGCTGCCGCCCAGCCGAAGCCGCCGGCGGCGGCAGGAGACGACAGCGCCGAGGCGGCCGATGGCGACGCGGAGGAAGGCGACGCCGACGGAGAAGCCTCGGCGCAGGCGCCGCGCGGCGGGTACACGTCGGGCCTCCATCCGATGCCCGCCGACGCGGAGGTGCCTCTGGCCTGGATGCCGCCCGGGACGAGCGCGACCCCGATCCCGAGCGACGAGATCTACCCCCCGCAGACGCTGACGATCCGCTTCAACCACAAGAAGCACGTCAAGGGGCTCAAGCAGACGTGCAAGTCGTGCCACGGCGCGGCCTACACGAGCGGCGCAGTGACCGACCGGCTGCTGCCGAAGCCGAGCGAGACGTGCGACAACTGTCATGATGTCGATCACTCCGACCTCACCCAGGTGAAGGCGGGGACGAACGAGAACGGACAGTGTGCGTACTGCCATATCGGAGAGAACGCTGGCAGCGATGGAAAGGTGGCGCCGCTCGTGCTCCCGCACGCGAACCTCCGCTTCCCTCACCAGAAGCACGTGAGCCGGAACATCAAGTGCAGCCAGTGCCACGGCCGGGTCGACCGGCTCGAGCTCGCAACGCGGGATCAGCTGCCGCGAATGGCCGGCTGCTTCACGTGCCACAACATGAGCGGCGCGGCCCAGGGCGAGGCGAAGAGCGACTGCGACGTCTGCCACCTGACGCGCCCCGACGGGCGGCTCGTGACGGCGTTCGCCACCGGCGATCTGCTGCCGCCCGCGTGGTTGCACAGCGCGGGGCACACGCCCGACTGGCTCGAGCGGCACAAGCAGATCGCCGCGAACGATAGCGCCTTCTGCGGCTCATGCCACAGCGCGAACTACTGCACCGACTGCCATGACGGGAAGATCCGTCCGCGCAACGTCCATCCGAACGACTTCCTCTCGATGCACCCGCAGGCGGCCCGGCAGGACAATCCTCGCTGCGTGAGCTGCCATCAGGAGCAGACGTTCTGTGCGGACTGTCACCGGCGGACGGGCGTGGCACGCGATGCGCCGAGCGCAACGCGGCCCGCCGGGCGCCGCTTCCATCCCCCGCCGGCGGAGTGGACCACGGCGCCGCGGAGCGCGAAGCACCACGCCTGGGAAGCAGAGCGAAACCTGAATGCGTGCGTTTCCTGCCACACCGAGCGGGACTGCGCGACCTGCCACGCGACGCGCGGGGCGTCAGGCGGGCAAGGGCTGAACCCGCACCCGCTCGGGTTCGAGAGCAAGTGCAAGACGGCGTTCTCCCGGAACCCGCGTCCGTGCCTGGTGTGCCATCAGTCGAGCGACAGGTTCGTGCAGCGGTGCCAATGAAAAGTCAAAATCCGTCAGTATATTCCTTGCCCTGGCCTTCCGGCGACGGGTATAGCGAAGTGCGCGCGGCTTCCCTAACGATCGCCGCGAACGCCAAGGAGAACGGGCGTGAAGGAGCTGATCAAGTACCTGATCGACAACCTCTATCTCGATTTCCAGGGGGAAATCACGCTGGAGCAAGTGCGGGGCTTCCTCCGCGAGGACGACGGACGGGAGGCACGCCAACTTTTGTCGAAGCTCATCGAGGAGAAAGGGGTAGACGACATGCTGATCACGCTGGCCGACTGTCTCAAGGAGCACATCCAGTCCGGGGTGAACGAAAAGGTCGTTCGCGAGCAGCTCTCGCTCTATTCCGAGAGCTGAGCACGCTGGCTCGCGCCACGCGCCTCGCCCCCCTCCCCCTCTGCCTTCACGCGGCCCTCGCTACGGCCGGTTGCGACGTGGGGGAGGCCTCGCTCCAGCCGATCGACGCCCCTCCTGTCCAGCTGATCGAGGCGCGAGCCACAACCAGCCTTGACCAGAACTACCAGCCCGTCCGCACCGCGCTCGATCCGGCCGGCACGACCGAAGTCCTGTCGACCGCGAGCCTCGTGCTGAAGTTCGATCGCTTCTTGCTGCCGAGCTCGGTGAGCGGCGCGGTCGGCGCCGAATTCGTGTGCGTCTCGGGCGATCTGGCCCCGGTGGAGACGTACGCGGACTGCGTCAACCCGCTCGCCCTGGCGCCCACGTACAACCCCGTCCAGCGAGAGGTCATTCTCCGCCAGATCGAGGGCATGCCGGGCCTTGAGCTGGGGGCCCGGTATGCGCTGACGGTCCTCAGGCCGGCGGACGAGGCCGCGCCGGCCGGCGTCCGCGCGTTCGACGGCGCGCCGCTCGGCAGCAACACGCGCATCGAGTTCACCGTCGCGTCGGCGCTCCCACCTCAGGCGATGCCGGAGCGCCCGCCGAGCGGCGACTTCTTCTGCCAGCGAGATCTCGAGTGCGTCGCGGGCACGGCAGATTGCCAGGGCGACGCTCCCCTAGATCCGACGTGCGTCGGCTGCGTGCGGGGCGCCGCGTACTACCTCTCCACCTGCGTGGGGTGCCACATCGACGGAAGCGCCGCCGCAGGGCTGAACCTGAACCTGGGGGGGCCGATGTTCAACCGGATCGAGCCGCTCCTCGAGACCGTGATCGGACACGCCGCACACCAGACGCAGATGGGCGAGAAGGCGCACGTGGCGGAGACGTCTCCGGAGCGCTTCGGCAGGGCCATGCCGCTCATCGACCCGGGAAACCCGGGGAACAGCTACCTGCTCTACAAGATCCTCATCGGGCAGATCGCGCTCGACCCCTCCTTGCCCGCAGATGAGGCGGAGAAGCTCCGCCAGGAGACCGAGCGGCTTCAGGCGGCGTTCGTGGTGGGGATGCCGATGCCGCCCCCGCCTTCAAAGCCCCTGTTCCGGTTCCACCCGCAGGCGCCGGACGATCGGAGCGTCACGCCGTACGTGGACGGCATCGACATCCTGTCCGCATGGATCCTCGACGGCGCCGAGCCGCGGGACTGCTCCGCTCCGGTCACCCCGCCCTGACGGCGCCTGCGCGCCGTCACATCACGCGATTCCGCCCGGCCTTCTTCGCATGGTAGAGCCGCTCGTCGGCGCGGCGGTAGAGCTCCATCGGCGAGACCGGCGCGTCCGGCGTGACGCCGGCGACCCCGAAGCTCGCGGTGACGGCGATCTCACCCTCCTCGAAGCGGAACGGCGTGCGCTCCACGAGCGCGCGCAGCTTCTCGGCGACCAGGCGGGCGCCGTCGAGGGCGATCTCGGGCACGAGCAGCGCGAACTCCTCCCCGCCGACGCGCGCGAGGACGTCGTCGCGGCGGACGTTCGCGGCGGCGAGCGCGGCCATCTGGCGGAGCACGGCGTCGCCCGTGAGGTGCCCGCGGGTGTCGTTGATGCTCTTGAAGTGATCGATGTCGAACATGATGAGCGCGAGGTGGCGATGGTAGCGGCAAGCCCGCGACACCTCGCGCTCCAGCGCGACCTCGAACGAGCGCTTGTTGTGGACCTGCGTCAGCCCGTCGAAGGTCATCAGCCGGTAGATCTCTTCGTGGTACGAGAGCTCGACGTTCCCCCCCTGGATGAACTTGAAGATCGTCCGGCCGATCTTCACCTGGTCGCCGTCCTTGAGCGCGCGCTCATCGACGGCGATGTCGTTCACGTAGGTGCCATTTGTCGAGCCGAGATCGCGGACAACGTAGCTCATCCCGTTCCAGGAGATGCGCGCGTGACGTCGGCTCACCGCCTCGTCGTCGAGCGGGATATCGGTCTGTATCGCGCGACCACACTCGATCGCGCCGGTCCCTAGCGCGATGCGGCGCCCGAGCTCGGTGCCGTAGATCACAACCAGGCACGCGGTGCCAGGCGCCGCCGGCAGCACCGGCGGGGCGATCGAGGTGCAGGTGACGAGCGTCTGCCGATGATCGTTCTCTTGCTTCGCCACGCTAGGGGACCCAAGTACACCAGAGCCGGGGTTCCAGGGCAACGCGCGTCGCGCGTCGGACATGGTAGGCTGCGCCCATGAAACGCTGCGGTTTCGCGCAGATCTATGTCGCTGCCACGATGGCCGCCGTGCTCGCAGCTCCTCTGAGCGGATGTGGCACGAGCTCGCCCCCGATCGACGAGGGCGACGCCGCGCCCGCGCCGCAGCAACCCGAGACCGTCACGAGCTCTCCGGACGCTCCGCCGCTCCCGGGCGAGACCGAGTGCAAGGTCGTCGTCCAGACGGGGATCCCCGTCGCGCCGGCGCAGCACGTGGCCACGTGCGCGCCTGTCCAGTACGCGACCAATCCGCCGAGCGGCGGAGATCACTGGGGCGTGTGGGCCCAGTACAAGCGCTTCGAGTCGGCGGTCCCGCGCGAGATGTACGTCCACAACCTCGAGCACGGCGCGGTCGTCCTCGCGTACCGGTGCCCCTCGTCCGGCTGCGAAGAGGTGAAGGCGGTGCTCGACGAGGTGCGGGCCGAGGCCGCCTCCGATCCGAAGTGCCTCATGGTGCCGGGAGGGCCTGAGGCGCGCCTCGTGATGACGCCCGACAGCGCGCTGAACACCCCCGTCGCAGCCGCGGCCTGGGGAGCGACGTACACCGCGACCTGCCTCGACAAGGCGTCGCTCGCGCGCTTCGTGGCGGACCACTACGGCAAAGGCCCGGAAGACCTGTGCAGCATCACGGGGGCCGCCGACGTCGATCTGCCCGACGGCGGCGCGCCGAGCTGCGGCGACGCAGCCGGCGATGGGGGCGGCGATGGCGGCGGCGGAGGCGCGGGGGGAGCGGGCGGAGCGGGCGGAGCGGCCGAGGGCGCCCCACCGAAGCCGTAACCAGGTTGACAGCTGGCTCCTGGGCCAGGAGCATTCTGGGGATGAGCGAGCCGTCGACCGTGACACCTCGGTTGGCAGAGCGCTTCCGGCTGGTGGACGTCGCGGGCTCCGGCGGGTCGGCCGAGGTGTGGAGGGCCGTCGATCGGGAGCGCGGCGGCGTGGTGGCGCTCAAGATCGAGCGGGGCGAGGGCGCAGCGCCCGCGGCGCAGCGCGCGTCCGCGCGGCGGGCGCTCGCCCGCGAGGCGCTGCACGCGGCGCTGGCGCTCTCGCCGCGGCTCCCGGAGCTCATCGACGTCGGCTGGCTCGCGGCGCCACCCGTCGGCGCGCGCGTCGACGGCCACGCTGGCGAGGAGGGGCGCGCGTTCGTGGCGATGCGCTGGATCGAAGGGCGATCCGTCGCCGACGCGCTGCGCGGCCTGCCTCCGGGCGAGCGCGCGGCGCTCGCGCTCGCCGTCGCGTGCGACGCGGGCGAGGCGCTCGCCGACCTGCACGGCATCGGCCTGGCGCACGGAGATCTGAAGCCGGAGAACCTGATCCTGACGCCGGACGGGCGGATCGCGGTGATCGATCTGGGGCTCGCTTGCTCGATCCACGAGACCTCCGTGGACGGGGCGACGCTTAGGTACATCGCGCGCGGGGACGCGGAGCTCGGGGACGCGCGGGCGAGGGATCTGCTCGCGCTGGGGACGCTCCTCGCCGAGATCGCCTTCCGCGGCGTGGCGGACGCGGACGACCCGGTCGGGGCGGCGCGGGCCGCGGTGGCCGCGGAGAGCGCGGCCGGACCGGCGCTCGACGCCATCTGCCGGGCCCTGCTGTCTCCCTCCCCCGCGGCGCGCCCGTCGTCTGCGTGGGTCACCGAGTCGGCCCGCGCCGCGCTCCCAGGCGCGCAGCGCGCGCGGCCCCCGTTCACCGCGTCCCCGGCGGGGCCGGCCGGTCGCGATGCCGAGGCGCCCCGCGCCGAGCGCGATCGACAGGACCGCGACGCGCGCCGCGTGCGCGCCGCGTACCTGCGCCTGCGGCGGCACGAGCTCGAGACCGCGCTCGGGGTGCGCGACGACGTGGCCCCCTGGCTCGCGGACGCGTTCGCGGTGGTCCAGCGGGTGCGCGTGCTCTCCGGCGCGCCGCTCCGCGCGGGCGACGGCGCGGCGCGCGCAGCACCGCCGCAGAGCGACGCGCCGTGGCTGGGGCGGCTCGGGCCCGACCGCGTCGCGCGGTGGCTCACCGCGCTCACGGGGACGAGCGCGGCCGCGTGGCCGATGGCGCCCCTCGCGTCGACGCCGGAGCGCGCGCTCGCGGAGGCGCTCGTCGCGCTGGCGCGGCAGATCCCGCCGCGGGCCTGGACGTTCGCGGACGTCGAGGCCGCCGCGCTGGGAAACCCGGGGAGCGGCGCGCGGCGGCGGGCGAGCGCGGCGCCGAAGGAGCGCGGCGGAGCCGGCGATGAGGCCGCGGCGGCGCAGTCCATCGGCGCGGCGGAGGCGGCGGAGCTGGCGCTCGCGATCGCGCGAGTGCCGCCGGATCCGCTCGCCATCGAGGCGATCGAGCAGCGCGACGACGCTCCGGTCAGCCTGGTCGTCGCGGCGGCCAACGCGCTCCGGCTGCACGGCGACCTCGGGCGCGCGCGGAGCCTGATGCTGCGCGCGTGCGTCCGGGATGCGCCGGAGGCCGCGGCGCTCGCCGCGGAGGTGCTGCGGCGCGCCGGCGATCGGGCCCTCGCGGAGGAGCGCGCACGCGCCGCGATCGAGGCCGGCGCGGACCCGGAGGGGCGCGCGCGCGCGGTGCTCGCGCGCGTCGCGATCGACGCGGGGGCGCTGGGCGCGGCCGAGGCGCTCGTCGGGGAGGCGGTCACGGCGCCGCTCTGCGAGGTGCGCGCGCTGCTCGCCGTGCTGCGCGGCGACACCGCGCGGGCGCTGTCGGAGGTGGCGCGCGGCGAGGCGCTCGCGAGCTCCGTCGAGGAGCTGGCGCGGATGGCGGCCGTGCGCGGCTACGCGTGGCACGCGAGCGATCCGGAGCGCGCGCACGCGTCGTTCAGCGCCGCCGTGGACTACGCCGTCCGCGCCGGGGCCGTCGTCGAGGAGGCGACCTACCGGACCGGCGAGGCGGCGGCGGCGGTGGATCTCGGCGATCTCGACGGAGCGATCGCGACCTCGACGCGCGCGGCGCTGCTCTGGGAGCACCTCGGCCGGCCGGCGCAGGGCGCCCGCGCGCTGCTCGCCGGCGCGGCCGCCTACGCCACCGCGGGCCTCGTGCACGAGACCTGCCGGACCGCCGAGGACGCCATCGCGCGGGCGCGCGACGCGGGCGACACGAAGGCAGAGGCCTACGCGCTCTGGGCCCTCGCGGATGTGGTCGCCGCGCGCGGAGACGGCGTCGCGAGCGCGGACGTGGGATCGCTGGTCGACCCGCGCGCGGCGGCGGCGCGCGCCGCGGCGCTCCTCGCCGGCGGCTCCGCCGAGGACACCCTCCGGGCGGCCGCGCGGCTCCTGCGCGACGGCGCCGGCGATCTCGATGGCGCCCGCCTCGAGGAGCTCGACGAGGTCGCGAGCGGCCCGGACCTCGCGGCGGCCTCGCGGCTCGACTGGTGGGGGGCGCGCGCCGCGATCGCGCTCGCCGCGGACGACGGCGGCGCCGCGATCGCCACGGACGGCGCGCCGCGCGGCCCGGCGGGCGCGTCGGAGTGGCGCGGCCGCGGCGACCGCGTCCTCGCCGCGATCGCCGCGATCGCGGGCGCCCGCGCGCCGATCGCGGCGCGCGGCCCGGCGCTGGCCGCGGCGCACGCGCTCGCCGTCAGGGCCGGGCAGACGGACGTCGCGCACCGGTTGCTCGCGGCGCTCTCCGATGCCGCGCGCGAGCTGTGCGGGCGCAACGCGGGCGCGGCATCGGCAGGGGCCTCCGCTGCCTTGCCTGGGGCGTCGACGCTCTCCGCCGCGGTCCGGTCGCTCCCGTGGGTCGTCCGGGCGCGGGCGCTGCCGGAGAGCGGGCTTCGGCCCGAGCAGGCGCGCGATCTGGAGGCGCTCGTCGGCGCGCTCGGCGAGCGCGAGCGGCTCGCGCCGCTGCTCGACCGGGTCGTCGACGCGCTCGTGCTCTGGACGGGGGTCGAGCGCGGGCTCTTGCTCCTGCGCGCGCCGAACGGGCGCCTCGTCCCGCGGGCCGCGCGCAACCTGGCGCGCTCGCGCCTCGGCGCGGAGCAGCTCGCGCTGTCGGAGACGCTCGCGCGCCGCGCCCTGGAAGCGCGCGAGCCAGTGGTCGCGGTCGACGCGGCGGGGGAGCTGCCGAGCGTGCACCGCAGCGTGCACGCGCTGAAGCTGCGGAGCGTGCTGGCCGTGCCGCTCGTCGCGCGCGGCGAGGCGCTCGGCGTCGTCTACCTCGACGACCGCGTGCGCCGCGGCGCGTTCGGAGCGCAGGAGCTCCGGTGGGCGCGCGCCATCGCGTCGGTCGCGGCGCTGGCGATCTCGGACGCGCGCGCGCAGGTCGAGCTGCGCCGCGCCGCCCGCCGCGCGGAGCGCGCGTCGTCGCGCCTCGCCGAGGAGCTCGCGCGGCGCGAGGCGGAGCTCGACGCTGCGGCGCTCGAGCTCGCGAGGGCTCGCGGCGGCCGCGACACGCGGTACCGGTACGACGCCATCATCGGCGAGAGCGAGCCTCTGCGCGCGATGCTGCGCCTCGTCGATCGGGTGACCGCGTCGGAGGTGCCGGTGCTCGTCTGCGGCGAGTCCGGCAGCGGCAAGGAGCTCGTGGCGCGGGCCATCCACCACAACGGCCCGCGCGCGGCGCACGCGTTCGTGAGCGAGAACTGCAGCGCGATCCCCGAGGGGCTGCTCGAGTCGGCGCTCTTCGGGCACGTGCGCGGCGCGTTCACGGGCGCGGATCGGCCGCGCGCCGGGCTCTTCGAGGTGGCTGACCGGGGCACGCTGTTCCTCGACGAGATCGGCGAGATGAGCCTCGCGATGCAGGCGAAGCTGCTGCGGGTGCTCGAGGACGGCCTCGTGCGGCCGATCGGCTCGGAGCGGGCGCGCAAGGTCGACGTGCGCGTCATCGCCGCGACGCACCGGGATCTGGAGGCGCTCGTCCGCGCCCGCGCGTTCCGGGAGGATCTGTTCTACAGGCTGAACATCATCACGATCCGGGTGCCGCCGCTGCGCGAGCGCGCGACGGACGTGCCGCTCATCGTCCGGCATTTCATTGAAAAGCACGGCCGCGGACCGGTCCGGGTCACGCGCGGGGCGATGGAGCGGCTCTCGGCCTACGGGTGGCCGGGCAACGTGCGCCAGCTGGAGAACGAGATCCGGCGGGCGATCGTGCTCTGCGACGGGACGATCGACCGGGAGCACCTCTCGCCGGAGATCGTGCAGGGCGGCAGCGCGGCGCCGCGCGAGCTCGGCCTCAACGTCCGCGCGAGGATCGACGCGCTGGAGACGGAGCTCGTGCGCGACGCGCTCGAGCGCACGCGCGGGAACCAGACGCAAGCCGCCAAGCTGCTCGGCCTGTCGCGGTTCGGCCTGCAAAAGATGATCAAGCGGCTCGCCATCGAGGCGTGACGAGGGCCCGAGCGGGTCACCTCGACTTCACGAGGGCGCCCGCATCGCGCAGGATCGCGTCGATCCCGGCGTCGTCCGCCTCGTAATAGCCGCGGATGACGCCCTCCTTGTCGACAAGCACGAGGCGCTCGCCGTGGAAGATGCTGAAGAGCCCAGGGCTCGACTCCTTCTTGCCCATGGCGATCTTGAAGCCATCGAGGATCGTCGACTCGATCTGATCGAGGGGCCCAGTCAGGAACGTCCAGCGCTCGAGCGGGAGCCGCTGCGACGCCGTGTAGGCCGCGAGCACCGCCGGGGTGTCGTTCTCCGGGTCGACGGTGAATGTCACGAGGTGCAGCGCGTCACCGAGATCGCGCCCACGGTCCTCGATCTCCCTCATGCGCTGCGTGAGCTTGGGACAGACGGTCGGGCAGGTCGTGAAGATGAAGTCCGCGATCCACACGCGGCCCCGGAGCTGCTCCAGGCCGAACCGCTGGCCCCGCTGATCGGTGAGCTCGAAGGCGGGCAGAGGGATGCGGATCGCGGGCGCCTCGGCCTGGCGGTGGACCGCACGCCCGACGAACCCGAGCGAGAGGAGCGCCACGAGCCCGGCCAGCGCGAGGAGCGCGGCCCAGAACAGCGGCGTGCCGACGAGCCCCCCGCGTCGAGCCCTCCCCGCGTCGCCGCGGTCGGACGGAAGTGATTGGCCAGTCGGCTCCGCTGGCGGCGGAGCGCCGTTCGCGTGGCGCGTCGGCTCCGTGGAGACCATTCGATGACGCTTAAGGGCCTGTCCCCGAAGGGTCAAGGCGAAGGAGCTCCGCTCACGCGCCGACCATCAGCGCAGCGAAGAGGAGCACCAGGTAAACCATGGAGGCGAAGAAGACCTGGCGCGCCCAGCGCGCGCCGGTGCCCGCGCGGAGGCCGTAGACGCCGAGCCCGAAGAACGCTCCGCCGAGGAGGACCGCGGCGCCGAGATAGACGGGGCCCGCCACGCCGAGCGGGACGAAGAGCATCGAGGCCAGCACGAGCAGCGCGAGGTAGCCGACGATGTGGCGCTGCGTCGTGCGATCGCCCTTTTCGAGCGGCAACACCTTGAGCCCCGCGCGCCCGTACTCCTCCTGGCGGAAGAGCGATATCGCCAGGAAATGCGGGATCTGCCAGAGGAACATGACCGCGAAGAGCAGGAAGCCGGGAGCGTCGATCTGCCCTGTGACGCTCGTCCATCCGAGCAGCGGCGGGATGGCGCCGGGGATCGCCCCGATCGGCAGCGACAGCGTCGTCCGACGCTTGAGCGGGGTGTAGACGAGGACGTAGCTGAGCAGCGCCAGCGCGGCGAGCGCGCCCGTCGTCGCGTTCACCCCGAGGAACAGCACCGGGATCGAGGCGGCCGAGAGCGCGATGCCGAACCAGAGCGCCACCTCCGGCGTCAGCCGCCGCGCCGGCAAGGGGCGGTTCCTCGTCCGCTCCATCAGGAGATCGGTGTCGCGCTCGATGTACATGTTGAGCGCGTTGGCGCCGGACACGACGAGGACCGTCCCCAGCAACGCCAGCGCAAGCTGCGCAGGCGGCACCGCCGCGCGGTCGATCGCTGCCTCTCCGGCCAGTCCGGCGCGGAGATAACGGCTCGCGACCCACATGCCGCCGAGCATCGTCGCGGCGACCATCCTCGTGATGCGCGGCTTGGTGAGGCTCACCAGATCGGCCGCTCCCTTGAGCAGCGGGCGCGCGTTCGTGGGGACCGCACGGGCATCGCCCCCGGACGGCTCAGCCTGGCGAACGTACGGGACCGGGGCGCGCTCGGCGGCCTGCTCGACGCTCATGGTCACGCGCGCACCTCGCGGCCGTGCCCGGCGCTCACGCCGCGCGCTCGCGCGGCACCCCCGAACATCCCTGGCCTCGGAACAGCCATACTGAAAAACGACGTCTTCACCGGAGCGCGGGAGGCGGGAGAAAACAGCATCTGGTCCGGGACACTAGCGCGCGCAACACGTCTCGGGGAGTCGAGTTCGTCAGTTGTCGCCCGCTTCCTTTAGGGCACGAGTCGCCCTGCGGCAACCGTCGAGGCGTGCTCATCCGTTCTTTGCGCGCCGAGCGAGCCAGGGAGGGTCGTTCGCCTGCTCTGCTCGCGCTGCTCGCCGCCAGCCGGACGGCCGCGGGCGGTGCGCTGCCTGCCAGAGGCGCTGTCGACGATCTCACCAAAGGCCCTTGAGCTCGTCCTTGTTTTCCGCCGGCTCAGGCTCGGTGCCCGCGTACGTGAACGTGACCTGGGCGGGCTTGTCGTCCGCGACCACGACATCGGCCGTCTTCAGGCCATAGCGAGGGTGCCACGCCTCGAGCTTGTACTTGCCGGCAGGGACCTTCTCGATCGCGAAGGAGCCGTCATCGCCGCTCACCGCGAAGAACGGGTGATCCGTCACCACGACAAAGCCGCGCATCCACGGGTGGACGTCGCAGGTGAGCTTGATGATGCCGTCCTTCCACGCCTTCGTGAGCGGCGCGGCGCCCCCCGGCTGCGCCTGGTTGAACAGCGTCTCAGAGCCCTTGTAGGTGTGCACGTTGTGCAGCGTCCGGTCGCTGTTCTTGATGTCGACCTGCTGCTCGGAGACCACGCCCTGGATGCGCGGCACATACATGCAGTCCTGTTGGTCGACCGCCGCGTGCGCGTCGGGCGCCGTCCAGCTGCCCGGCACGCCCCCGACCGCGATGCGGACGAAGGTGTCCTTGAGCTTGCCGTCGTTGACGACAACAGCGTTGTACGGGACCTCCTTGTCCTGGCAGACCGGGGCGTCCTTGCGCGCGGCGGGGACCTTCATCTCGACCGGCTTGCCGGTGAACTTGACGACCCCCCGGATGACGCCCTTGCCCTCTGGCGCGGCCGCGGCGGTCGCCTGCCCTGTGGCCTTCGGTGCTTCAGCCCGCTGCGTCGCGGCGGGCTTCTCGACCGAGGCCACCGGCGGAGCCGCCGTGGTGGCCGTCGCGGCCGTACCGCCGCTGGGCTTCGAGGGCTCTTCGGGACACCCTGCGAGCGTCAGCGCGGCGAGCGCGAGAGCAGAGAGCGAGGCGAGATCGCGACGATGCATGAGGACTCTCCCGTGCTCGCGGCGCGCCGCGCAAGCCTGGTTCCCGCCCTTCCGAGCCTGACGTGACGTGTCTAAGGAGGGACCGGCTGGGCCGGGCGGCGGCCCCCACCGCGTCCCTTGGGTGAGCAGCCGGTGGAACGCCGCGCGCTGTTCTTCCGCACGGCGACGGCGTGCTTAACGAGTGTCGTCGCTCGCGTCAACCTGACGCGCCGCCGGTGATGTCCGGTTTCCCTGGGCCCGGAAGCGCGCTCGACGTGCGCTCGCGCTCGTTCGCGAGCACGGCCGCCCAGAAGCCGCGCTCGTCGCGGGAGGCGAGCGCGACGCAGAGGGCGGCGATCACCAGCGACAGCGCGCCGAGCGGCACCTCGGGGGCGCTGCGCGCGACGAGCAGCAGCGCCAGCGCGCCGCCCAGCGCCGGCAGCCGCGGCGGGGCGACGAGCGCGAGCGCGACGACCACCACCGAGAGGGCGGCGACGAAGAGCTGCATCGAGAGCGGCACGACCGGAGCAGGGCGGGTGAGCAGCCGGTCGAGCGCGCGGCGGAAGAGCGCCTCGACCATGGATGCGTCGTCGGCGGCGCCCGCCAGCGCCGCCCGCGTGGCGAACAGCGCCGACGCGAGCGCCACCAGCGAGAGCGGGCTCACCAGGCGAGGCCGCGGCGGCTCGCCGTCGCGCGGCCGCGCGTCGCGGCTCGCGCCGAGCGCGACCGCCGCCGCGAAGACGGCCAGCGCGTCGAGCGCGAACGCGGCGGTCGCGACGGAGCTCGTCGCGCCGGCGAGCGCCTTCGAGCCGCGATCGTTCGCCCAGACGGCCAGCAGGACGCCGGTGAGCCGCACGAGCGCGGAGGCGCCGACGAGCCCGAGCGCGGCCGCGACCGGCCGCACGAACGGGACGCGGAGCGCCTCCCACGCGCTGCCGAGCGCGAGGATCGCGGCGCTCACCCCGATGAGCGCGGCGGACAGATCGGGCACGCGCTGCACCGTCGCGTGCAACACGACGAGGATGACGAAGCTGCCCGCGACGATCGCGGCGATCCGCAGCGCGTACGGGACGCGGCTCCGCACGACCGCGCTGATCAGCGCCATCGCGATGACGATGGCGCCGATCGCGAAGAGCTGCGAGGCGCCGGCGCCGGCCAGCTCGACCAGGTGAACCGCGCGCTCGATGCCCACCGCCAGCCCGACCATCGCGGGCGCGAGCATGCGGCCGAGGATCATCGCGAGCAGGGCGAGGACGGCGAGCGGCCGGATGAACGCGAGCACAGGCAGGCCGGCGAGCGGAGGTCGCCCCGCGGCGGAGGATCGGCGCTCGGCGGGCGGAGGATCGCCGCCCTCGTCGCGGCCGGGCGGGGCAGCGGCGTCCGGCGCGGCGGAGGGAGGAGGGCCTTCGGGGGGGAGATCGATGTTGAGGAGCATGTGAGGAAGAGCGCCCGTCGCTCAGCCCTTGTCCCAGGCGCGGGGGGCGTCGAGATCTGTGAAGATCGCCGCGGTCGCCGAGGCGTCGATCAGGTCCTGCATCCGCTGGCCGCCGGCCTCCTCGACGATGCGGTCGTCGTACTCGTCTGCGAGCACGGACAGATCCCGGAGGGCGACCAGGATCTCGTCGGCGTCGAGCGTCTCACCGCCGAGGAGCGTGTGGACGATGACCACACACGAGCCCTGCGCGACGTAACCGAAGGCGCCGAAGCGGATGCGCGCGTTCAGGCGGAGCAGCTTCATCGCGAGGTCCGGCGTCATCTCGACGCCGCGGGCGAGCTGCGCGACGAGCCGCACGAGCGCGCGATCCGGCGCCCAGGGGAGGACATGGAGGTAAACGTACGCCGTCCCCTGGCGGACGACGTAGAACTGCGGCTCGACCCGCGTGAACGCCGGAGAATCCGCGAGCGCCGCCTCGATGCGCGCGTTTGTCACTCGAACGGCCTCGTCGGAATCCTTCGGCATGACGCGGAGGATACATCGCCGCGGTCGCGGTGCAGAGCCGAGACCTAACGCCGGAGCGGAAGCAGCGGACCCGGTGGCGCCAGCGTGCCTTCGTCGCCCGGGACGGGCCGCGGCCCCCTGCGCACCGGCGCCGGCTCGATGGGGGCGGCGTCGGACGCCGCCTTCAGCAGGAACGGGCGGGCGTTGCGGGTGGAGCACGCGTCGTACGGATCCCGGTGGAACTCCCAGTGCAGGTACACGTTGCCGTCCGGCGAGACGATCGCGTCCGGCGCCTTGCCGAACGGCGACGCGCGCTGCACCGAGTTCAGCGCGACGATGTCGAAGGCCGTCATCCCGCTCGGCCTCGTGACCCCGAGGCGCACGATGCTGCCGCTGTCCTTGTTCAGGACGATCTCCACGTGCGTCACCCGGTTCTGGTTGAACGCGTGCCCCGGGGGCAGGCTCTCGAGCGACGCAAGGAACTCCTCCGCGAAGATCGGGTGGAGCCGGTTGTGGATCATGTTGATGTACGTCGCGAACGGCACCCGCGCGGCGTTGAGCGAGGTCTGGTTGCCGGGCTTGACCGAGGGGTCGTAGTTCTCGATCGCGGCGCGCCACTTCTTCCACTTGTCCGTCGTCTCCCACGAGCCCCGGTGCGCGCTCCTGCGGGAAGCGCCGTCCGAGGCCCGCTCCGCCCTGAGCTTCTCGTTGCCGACGGCCGCCTGCACGCCGGCCATGTCCAGGTTGAGGTTGGGCCCCCCGGGAAGCCCCGGCGCGCCGAGGCCGATCGCGCCGACGCGGACCGGGCTCTGGTAGGGCTGCGGCATCGCCTTCTTGCCGGCCACGCGGCTCTTGCCGTCGCCGCCCGGGTTCGCCGGATTGAGGGTGTAGCCGCCGTGCGCGCCGTCGATCACCTCGGGCGACGCCGGGCCGGAGCCGCCCGCGGCGCCCTTCTCCGGCGCCGGGAGGGCGGGAGCTGCCTGCGCCACGCGAGCGCCGCCGCTCGCGCCCGGCACGCTCGGGGGGGACGCCGCCCGGGAGGCCTGCGCGGCCTGCGCGGGCGACGCCGGGCTGTGGTGCTCCACGCTCTCGCTCTCGGGCTTGCCCTCGCCGGGCGCGTGCTGCTCGTTGCCGGCGCGCTCCTCGCTGTGGCCGCTGTGATCGTGGTCGCTGTCGCCGACCATGTCCTTCGGCCCCTTCGGCCCCGACGGCGTCCCGGCCGTCGGCGTGGGATCGTCCTGATCCTTCGAGCGGATCTGCGCCATGGTCTCCTCTTCGACCTTGTTGGCGTCGTCCGCGATCCGGTTCGCCTCGGGGTTGTCCTCCTGGTCCTTCTGGACGTGCTGACGGACGGCGATCCGTTGATCCGCCGGGGGCAGCGGCGGCGGCGGCGCCGGCTGGACCGGTACGATCTTGGCCGCGTCTTCCTTGGGCGGCTCAGGCTTCGGCGGCGCCTTCGCCTGGCGCGGCGGCTCAGGCTTCGGCGGCTTCCGCGGCGGGATCGTCTCCGCCTTGGTCGGCGCGGGCTTCGGCTGCTGCGGCTCGGGCGTCTCGTCCTTGTTCGGCTCGCTGTCCGGCGCTCGCTCTGGCGGCGCGAGCGGGGCGGGCGGCGGCGTGAGCGCCACACCGTCGGTCAGGATCTCGAACGTCGTGTCGCCCGGCCGGAGCCCCTCCCTCACCGCGTGGACCATCTGCCGCAGCTGGGCTCGGTCCTCGATGACCTGCGCGACCTCGACCGCGCCCTCGCCCCCCGCCATGTGCGCGACGATGGCCGCGCAGATCCACAGGGCAAGCGGGATGTGGGCGTCACGCGGCACGACGTTCAACGCCTCCGCGCCGCAGGGGCCGCACAGCGCGACGTGGCGCAGCCGTAACAGCAGCGAAAGACGGTCACCGGTGGCACCTCCAGACTCCGCGTGAACGACCTGCTCGAACAGTGCGCCGATGCGCCAAACGTATCCCGGAAGCGGTTCGAACCTAGCATCCAGGGATCAGCACAGCAACGGTCGGCGCGCGCGAGGCCCGCGTTCCGCGCGAGCGGCGAGGGGCCTCGCGGGCGGCGCGGCGCGCGCGAGCGACTCGGTCCGCAGGGAGCAGCCCCTGGGCGGTCGCGACGGTGTCCCGGCCGCGCCGGTCCTTGGTAAGGCTCGCGTGAGGCGCTCGTGAGGCTCGCATGAAGAGCGCTGCGCCGCCGCGCCGGCGCCGCGATCAGACCTTGATGATCGCGTCCCAGTGATCCGCGATCTCCTGCGCCGTCCAGATGCCGCCCTCGTCCTTGAACTTCCCGGGGCTCTGGACGACTTTGTAAATGTACATCTGCGCGCCGGCGACGGCGAGGACGTTGCCGGTCCTGTCCGCGCACAGGTCGGACGCGAGGAACAGCGCCGCAGGCGCCACGTGCGCCGGCGTGAGCGTGTCGCCCGCCGATTGGAACATGGGCAGATCCTCCGTCATACGGGTCTTGGCGATGGGCGCGACCGCGTTGACGGTGATCCGTTGCTTCTGCAGCTCGATGGCGGCGGTGCGGGTGAGCCCGTAGATGCCGGCCTTGGCAGCCGCGTAGTTCGCCTGTCCGAAGTTGCCGAGCATCCCCGAGACGCTCGTGGTGTTGACGATCCGCCCTCCCCCGCCCTGCGCGACCATCTGCTTCGCCGCGGCCTGCGTGCAGAGGAACGTCCCCTTCAGGTGGACGGCGATGACGGCGTCCCACATGCCCTCATCCATCTTGAGGAGCGTCTTGTCGCGGACGATTCCCGCGTTGTTCACCAGGATGTCGACCCGGCCGAACGCATCGACGGCGGTCTTCACGATCTTCGCCGCCCCCTCGGGGGTCGCCACGCTGTCGAAGCTCGGCGCGGCCTCGCCGCCCGCGGCCCGGATCTCCTCCGCGACCTGCGCCGCCATCGCGTCGCTCGATCCCGACCCGTCGCGCGTCCCGCCGAGGTCGTTGACGACGATCTTCGCGCCCTCCCGGGCGAAGAGCAGCGCTTCCTCGCGGCCGATCCCGCCGCCGGCTCCCGTGATGATCGCGACCTTTCCGTCGAGCAAGCCCATCGCAGATTCCTCCTGATCCGCGCGCCGGCGCGGTGCGCCGTGCCGTTTTCGCGCGGAGCTTCGCACGGCGGGCCTCGGCCCGGGCACACATTCGTGCGCGCAGGTGTGCGCAATCAAGCGCCGGACGAGCGACGGACGAGCGCCGGACAAGCGCGAGCGGGCCCCTTGCGGCGGGGGCGACGTCCGCGCGCCCACGCGCCCGCGCCGCTTCTTTGCCCGATCGAGCGCGGCGATGATAACGCCGCGTTCGATGCAACTGCCCAGCCGCCTTTCCACGTCGACCCTGGGAGACCTGCTCGGCGCGCTGCACCGCGAAAAGACCACCGGGCTCCTGGAGCTCTGCGAACTCCGGACGCCGAGCGGCTCGACCGTGCCGGGCCGCCAGCACAGGATCCAGCTCTTCTCCGGCCTGGTGACGGCCGTCGAGACGCCGCTCCGGGTGCCCCGCATCGGCGAGATCCTCGCGAAGGAGGGCTCCGCGCCCGAGCCGTCGATCCAGCGGCTCGCCGCGCTCGTCGCCGCGCACCGGGGGCGCCGGACCGGCGAGGTGCTGGTGGCGGCAGGGCTCATGCCGGCGAGCGCGGTCGAGCGCGCGCTCCGGATCCAGCTCCGCGCGCGCCTCGAGGCGCTCTTCAGCATCGAGGAGGCGACCATCTGCTTCCACACGGCGAGGCCGCTCGCCGGGTCGCTGCGGCAGACCGGCCCGCTCTCGCCGAGCGATTTCCTCCACGGCCGCCCGCGCGCGCGGGATCGGCAGCGGCGCGGCGGCTCGTCGGCGCGCGCCGCGCACGGCGGGCCGGCGAGCGCGCCGCCGCGCGCCGCCCGCGTGGACGAGCCGCGCCGCCGAGCGCTCGAGGTGCTCGGCTTGCGCGACGGCGCGACCGAGGCCGAGATCCGCCGCACCTTCCGCCGCCTGGCCGCGTCCCTGCACCCCGACCGCGCCGCCGCGCAGGCCGCCGACGGCGCCCAGCGCACCGCGCGGTTCGCCGAGCTCTCGGCCGCCTACCACCTGCTCGTCGCCTGACCGCCTACGCCCGGCCCACGAGGCGCTCGATCAGGAACGACGCCACGGTGATCGGCTTCGTCCCCGGGCCGAAGCCGGCGTCGAAGCCGAGCTCGACGGCCAGGTTGTGATCGATGCGCGGGCCGCCGAGCAGCAGGATCACCTTGTCCCGGAAGCCCTGGCGCGTCGCCAGCTCGACGAGCGCCGCCGCGTTCTCCTTGTGGCAGTTGCGCTGGGTGATCACCTGCGAGACCAGGATCGCGTCCGCGCCGAGCGCCTTGGCCTTCTCGCAGAGCTCGGCGTTCTCGACCTGCGCGCCGAGGTTGTGGGCGTCGAAGCACTTGAAGCTCTCGAGCCCTTTCTCGCCGGCGAACCCCTTGTAGTTCAGGATCGCGTCGATGCCGACGGTGTGCGCGTCGCTGCCGGTGCAGGCCCCGACGACCACGATCTTGCGGCCGAGCTTCTTCGCCTGCGCCTCGATGTCGTCCCGCGTGAGCGGCTGGGCGGCGAGCTCCTGGACCTCGATGTCCGAGAGGTCGACCCCGTGCTGGGAGTGTCCGTAAACGACGAAATACGTGTGCTCCCGGCTGGCCTGCTCCATGGCCGTGACCAGCGGCTCGCGCAGGCCGTGCGACTCGGCAAAGCGCTTCGCCGCCTCGCGCGCGCGATCGCCCGGCAGGACGCGGAGCGTGAACGACATCTGGACCATCCCGTCCCCCTCTCGGTCGCCATACGCACGCAGGATGTTTCGCGGTGTCATGCTCACCTCCGTCTACAGGCACCAGGGGGCGGACTGCGCCGATCCCTCGTTGACAGTAGCGCCAGGCGGCCTCGCGCGGCTAGGGCGATCGCGCCGCAGAGAGCGAGCGAAAACGACACGAAAGCTCAGGGAGCATGCCTTTTTAAGACTCCAGTGACGTGGCTTCCCGGAGCGGTTCGAGCCCGACTCTGGCGCTGTGCTGGGACGAGAAGGGAGTGAGACGCCAGGATGTAAGGGGGAGAGATCCAAGAGTTCCTGGCGTCCATGGCGCCTCGGCGGTCCCTTTTCCGATCGTTCCGTTCCCCTCGATCGGCGCGTCAGCGCTGGAAGGAGAGGGGCTCGTTGCAGCGCGGGCATCGGCCCGACCAGTACCGCTCGTGGTGGGCCGGCTCGCTGGGGTCCGGGCGTCGGATCCGCCGCGCGCAGCGGGCGCAGTGGACCCGATCGACGAGCTCCTCGATGAAGCCGTGCGACGGGTGGGCGTCGACCAGCTTGCGCAGCTCGGAGAACACCTCGGACGAGGGAAGGCGACCCGCGCGGCGCAGGAGATCCTCGGCCGCGCGGCGGACGTGGTCCCCCGTCGGCGGCTTCGCCTTCGCGGGGGGCGCGGGCGCCGGGAGGTGAGCGAGCTGAGCGCGCATCCGCTCGAGCTCCTCCCTGAGCCCGTCGATCGCGCGCTGCTGTCGGTCGAGCGCCTGCCGCTGCTCCTCGACCCGATCCTCGAGGATCTCGAGCCGCACCGCATCGGTCGCGTCGCTCCGGTAAGGCGAACCGCCGCGCCGTGTCCCCTCGGGCGTCCTTCCGCTCATGCGCCCATGCTCGCAGATTCCGGTCGGCTTATGGGCGCTCCAGCACGTCGAGGATCGGATTGAGGTACTCCGGGTGACGCGCGACGACCCCCGAGTACCCCTTCCCCCCGGTGCGGGTGCGCTTGACGTCGCCGAACGCGCCGCGCCCGATGGCGTCCCAGAGGGTCTCCCGATCGACCTCGTGCAGCAGCGCGTGCGCCTTGTCGAGGACCTCGCGGGCGCGCCGCTCGACGATGCCGCCCGGCTTCCACTGGATCTCGTCGCCGAGGTGCCGCGCCGCGGTGAAGACGTAACGGGCGCTCTTCAGGGAGAGATACCGGTCCATGAGGAGCGGTGTGTGGACCGCCTCGCTGAACATCCCGAGCAGCTCGATCGACTGGCCCGTGGTGATTCCGACCAGATTGAACATCGCGTCGTGAACGTGGCTGTGGAAGATGTCGCCTGTCTTGAACTTCGTGGGCGGCATCCACTTGATCGGGTGCCTGTCGAAGATCTGCCGGACGAGCTGGGCCTGGGCGAGCTCGAAGAGGAGGCTGTCCTCGAGCCAGGGGTTGATCTCGAAGGCGTGGCCGAGGCCCATCTGCTCCTCGCGGAGGCCCGCGCGCCGCGCGAACGCCTCGTTGATGAACTGCGACGCGAGCACCGTATGGGCCTTCTCGACCGCGTCGGCGGTCGTGAGGTAGTTGTCCTCTCCCGTGTTGATGACGATCCCGCTCCTCGCGATGATCCTGCGGGAGAAATACTGATCGATGAACGTCCGCTGCATGTTGATGTCGCGGAACAGGATCCCGTACATCGCGTCGTTGAGCAGCATGTCGAGCCGCTCTACCGCCGCCATCCAGGCGATCTCGCTCATGCAGAGGCCGGACGAGTAGTTCGTCTGCGCGAGGTAGGTGCCCGTGTCGCGGGTCGCCTCGTCGGCGGCGCGCCGGATGATCCTGAAGTTCTCCTGCGTCGCGTACGTGCCGCCGTACCCCTCGGTGGTCGGCCCCTCCGGGACGTAGTCGAGGAGCGACTGGGCGGTCGCGCGGATCACGGCGACGATGTCGGCGCCGGCGAACCCGGCGGCCTTGGCCTGCACGGCGTCGTCGTAGATGTTGCCCGTCGCGACGATGACGTACTTGAGCGGCGCGACGCCGACCCGGTGCGCCGCCTTGTTGGCCTCGCGCTCGTCGCGGGCCCTGTCGATCCGGGCGATCGCCTCCCGCGTCGCGGCCTCGAGCGCGCCGCGCGCCTCGGCCGCGGAGGGCCCCGGGCCGAGGTCGGCCGCCTCGCTGAACGCCAGCATCTCGGCCGCCTCCTGCACCGAGGCGGCGCCCTCGCAGAGCGCCCGGCCGAGGTGGTACGCGACGCCGCGGCCGGCCTGCCCCGCCTTGTGGATGCGATCGACGAGCGCGTTCACGAGCGGTGTCCCCTCGGCGTCGGCGCCCACCACGCCGTAGGCGCGCGCCACGGTGCGCTCGACTCCGACCGTGGTGTGGCGGTCGATGAAGCGCTGCACGTCGTCGGCGATGTCGGCGGCAAACGCGCGGCACGCCTCCACCTTTTCCTGCTCCACGGGGACAGTCGTCATGGATTTCTCCGGGGCAAGCGGTCTTAGCGCACTCTCACCGCGGCTGGTACTCCAGCGCAGGATCTGCGGCGGAACTCGGAACAGCCGACCTCGAGGGGTTCGACCGTGCGCGAACGAGCGAACGAGCCACCGAAGACGACGCGCCGCGGTGCGCGATCACGGCGCGCGGCAGCAACACCGGCGGCGGCGGTCGGGACCGCGCGTGCGCGCTGCGGCGGGCGGCGCTAGACGGGGGTCATGGGCAAGCTCATCCTGCTCTTCACGGCGCTCCCGATCCTGGAGCTCTGGCTCCTCGTGTCGATCGGCGGCATCATCGGCTTCTGGCCTACCGTGGCGATCGCGCTCGGGACGGCGATCCTCGGCGCAGCGCTCGCGAGGCGCGAGGGGCTCAAGGTGCTCGCCGCGTGGCGCGGCGCAATGGAGGCGGGGCGCGTCCCGGACGAGGGGCTCACGGAAGGGCTGCTCGTGCTGCTCGGGGGCGTGCTGCTCGTCGTGCCGGGGGTGCTGACCGACGCGGCAGGGCTCGTGCTGCTGCTCCCGCCCGTGCGCCGGCGGATCGCGGCGGCCGTGCGAGAGCGGTTCGAGCGGCGGGTGGCCGCGGCGGCGACCACCGCCGGCATCGGCGTAGACGGCCCCGGCAACGGCGCGTTCTTCAGCATGAGGGTCATCGACCTGAGCGGCGGGCCGTTCGGCGAGCGTGATGGCGAGCGTGATGAGTGGCGCGCTGGCGCGTTCCGCGGGCAGCCGGCGTCACGGCAGGTCATCGACGTCGAGGCGGAGGTGATCGAGAGCGCCGAGGAGGGTGAGGCCGGCGGGTCGGCGCGGACGATGCGACGACTGCCCGGGTGACACCTCGATGTCATCAATGCCCCGGCGAACGCACGCGCGCTCGCGTCCCGGAGCACCAACGACGCTCGCGCACGACACCCGAACACCCGCGTCATCAGCTCCGCGAGACACGCGAGCAACAACGCATGACGATCATTCACGTCCGGGCTGCACGAATGAAACGACAAAGAAACAGAGCGCATTGTAGGCTCCTCAACGTCGTCGGCGCAGCCCGACATCCCAGGAGAAACGACATGAAGATCTGAACCTGCGCAACATGACGCAACAACGCACAACGCCCCCAACGCAGCAACCTCTATGCTATATCCAACTCGAACCGCGATCCCCTCGACCCGGCCGCGCCGCCCCGACAGCAGCGCGAAGAACGGTCCTGGGATGACGTCCAGCCCTGAACAGCGCCGACGCGCTCGCCTGAACGCGCGGCAGAACGCGCGACAGGCGGTGCTCCAGCGGCCCTGCCGTGCGCCGTCGCGGAGGGTGCCCCGATGAGGCTCATCAAGTCGATGGCCGGCTGGCTGCTCGGATACGTCGATCCACGGGAGCCGCTCGGTAGCTCGCTCATCAACGCCCTTTCCCGACTCCCCATCAACCTCGCCGCGGACGCCGTGTGCCTCCGGAGGAACGCGGACTCGGGCGCCCTCGAGGTGCTCCTGACGCAGCGCGGAGCGTCGGCGACGAGCCCTGGACAGTGGGGCTGCCCTGGCAGCATCCTCTCGCCAGGCGAGCAGCCCGAGCACGTCCTCCAGCGGGTCGGCGTCACGATCTCCGACTTCACGTTCGTCGGCGAGTACTTCTCGGCCGCCACACGCGGCTGGATGCTCTCCCGGGTCCATCTGGCGAAGCTCGCCGAGGTCCCGGCCACGGGCACCTGGTGGCCAGTCGAGCAGCTGCCGGACAACATGGTACCCAAGCACCGGGAGCTCGTCATCCCGATGGCGGTCAAGGCCTTCCACGCCCAGCGCGCGAAGCGCTCGCAGGCCCAGCGCGCGAAGCGCTCGCAGAAGGTCGCCAGCGCGTAGCCCGCGTGAGGCGCCGCGCGGGGTCCCGCGCCGCCGCGCGCGTGGGCCCCGCTCGAGGCTCGCACGCTCGCTTCGAGGAGCGCGTGTGGGCTCACAGGAGATGTCCGGTCATCCCCCTTTCGGGATACCGCCATCTCCTGAGCCAGCAGCTCGACGGAGCTCTGCCGTCGTCCGTCTATGGCGCTCCGGGCACGCGCGGCGCGCAGCTGGCCAAAGGATGGAGCCATGTAGCGCCCGCTCACACCAGGAAAGGAAGCGTGGGGGGGCTGCGGCGGCCGTCCGCCCGCGCCGCGCTCAGCCGGCCGCTATGGTTCGCGCGCCGCTTGCGTTACGCTGCGCGGTACGGCTGTGGATCCCCGCGGCGGCGCTCTCCGCGGGTGAGTCCGCACGGACATGGAAGACATGACGGTCGACAAGACAGCTCTCATCGTGGGAGGAACGGGCCTCGTCGGCGGCCACTGCCTGCGCCTCCTCGTGCAGCAGCCGGCGTACACGAAGGTCATCGCCCTCCTCCGCCGGCCGGCCCCTATCGAAGATCCGCGGCTCTCCCAGCGCATCGTCGACTTCGACCGGCTCGACGGCGCGGACTTCGCCGGCGTGAGCGACGTGTTCTGTGCGCTCGGGACCACGATCGCCAAGGCTGGCTCCGAAGAGGCCTTCTACGAGATCGATTATCGTTACCCCATCACCATCGCCAGGCTCGCCGAGAGAGCCGGCGTGAAGCAGTTCGTCCTCGTGTCCTCCGTGGGCGCCGATCCGCGCTCGACCAGCTTCTACCTGCGCGTGAAGGGCGAGCTCGAGCAGGAGCTCTCGGCCGCGAGCTTCGCGTCGGTCCACGTCCTCAGGCCGAGCTTGCTCCTCGGCGAGCGGGGCGAGGCCAGGAAGGGCGAGGCCATCGGCATCGCGGCGGCGCAGACGCTCCGGTTCACGATGAAGGGCGGCTTGCGCAGGTACCGGCCGATCGACGCGAAGACCGTCGCCGGCGCGATGGTCGCCGCGGCGCTCGGGGGGCGCGCCGGTCGCCACGTCTATCACTTCGACGACATGGAAGCGCTCGCCAAGGGCCTCGGCGTCGTCCAGGCCTGATCGCCGCCATGGCGCCGCCACCCCCCCGGCGACGCAAGCGCGCGAAAGTGCTAGGGCTCGCGGCAGGCACGGCGCTCGCTCGACGACGCCGCCATGGCCTTCGCTGAACGCCCCTTGTCGAACGTGACCGAGCGCCTCGCCCCCTCCCCGCTGCGCCCGCCGGAGAGCCCGCCCCCGTCGCTCGACGCGGTGCTCGCGGAACGGTTCGGCATCGCCGCGTTCCGGCCGTGGCAGCGCGAGGCGATCGAGGCCCTGCTCGGGGGCGCAGGCCGCGTCCTCGTTGTCGCCCCGACCGGCGGCGGCAAGTCGCTCTGCTACCAGCTCCCGGCCGTCGCCCTGCCCGGCACGACGCTCGTCCTGAGCCCGCTCATCTCCCTGATGGAAGATCAGGTCCGCGCGCTCGAGGCGCGCGGCATCCCCGCGACGTTCATCGCGTCCAGCCTCGCGCGCGAGGAGAACGGCCGCCGCCTCGCCGCCCTCCGCCGCGGCGAGTACAAGCTCGTCTACGCCGCCCCCGAGCGCCTCGCCTTCGACGGGTTCCTCGAGGCGCTCGCCGCGAGCCGGCTCTCGCTCGTCGCCGTCGATGAGGCGCACTGCATCGTCCAGTGGGGCCACGACTTCCGGCCCGACTACCTGCGCATCGGCGACGCGCTCGCGCGGCTCCGGCCGCCCCGGGTCCTCGCCTGCACCGCGACGGCGACCCCCGACGCGCGCGACGAGATCATCCGCCGGCTCGGCTGGCCGCTGCCCGCGCCCGACGCCCCGGGCGACGGCGACGCGGTGAGCGGGCGCGGCCGCGCCCCCGACGAGCCGCCGCCCAAGGTGATCCTGCGAGGCTTCGCCCGGCCCAACCTCCACCTGCAGGTCTCCGCGGTGGACGGCCCGCGCGAGGCCGGGCGCCGCACGGCGCGCGCGCTGCTCGAGGCGCTCGGCGATCCCGGGCGGCCCCGCGGGGCGGGCATCGTCTACGCCGCCACCCGCAAGGGGGCGGAGCGCCTGGCCGAGGCGCTCCGCGACGCCGGCTGGAACGCCGAGGCGTACCACGCCGGCCTCGCCCCCGAGTCCCGCGCTCGCCTCTCGGCGGGCTTCGCCGATCGCAGCCTCTCGGTGGTCGTGGCCACGAACGCCTTCGGCATGGGCATCGACCGCCCCGACGTCCGGCTCGTCGTGCACGCCCAGCCGCCGTCGTCGATCGAGGCCTACTACCAGGAGGTCGGCCGCGCCGGCCGGGACGGCGCCCCGGCCCGCGGCCTCCTGCTGTTCGCGCCCGCGGACATCGCGCTGCGCCGCCGGCTCTGCCAGCTCGGCGAGGGGGGAGGTGAGGCGAGCGCCGACGACGCCGCGCGCGCCTGGGGGCTCTTCCGCGAGCTGCTCCGCTACGTCGACGCCGCGACGTGCCGGCACGACTTCATCCTCCGTTACTTCGGCGACGAGGCGGAGTCGCTCGGCGGCTGCGGCCACTGCGACGTCTGCCTCGAGGTCGACGCCCTCGAGGCCAGCGACCCGGCCGCGCTCGCCCGCGACAACGACCTCGTGCGCCGCGCGCTCGCCGGCGTCGCGCGGGTGAAGGGCGGCGCCGGGATGCAGGCGGTCGCGTCGATGCTCGTCGGCGACACGAACGAGCGCGTCCGCCGGATGGGGCTCGACAGGCTCTCGACGTTCGGCGTCCTCGCGGGCAAGAGCCACGACGAGGCCATGTCGATCCTGCGCGCCCTGCTCGCCAACGACTGGATCGATCTCACGACCGGCGAGTTCCCCGTCCCCCTCATCACGCCGGCGGGATGGCGCGTGATGCGCGGAGACGTGGCCGCCCGGGTGAGGCTCCCGCTCCCCGCCGCGCGCCGGCGGCCGCCGCGCCGCGCGGCGCCAGGTCCCTCGCCCGCGGCGCGCCCTCCCGCAGCCGCGCCCTCGGGGACGGCGCGCACGCCGCCAGCCCTGCAGGCGTTCTCGTCCGCAGCGACCCACGACGACGCGGCGCGCCCCGCGCAGACCGCTCCCCTCCCCGCCTCGCGCGAGCAAGCGGCGTCCGGCGTCGAGCTCGAGGAGCGCGACGTGCCGCTCTTCGAGGCGCTCCGCGCCCACAGGGCCGCGCTCGCCAAGGAGAAGTCGCTGCCCGCGTACGTCATCGCGCACGATCGGACGCTCCGGGAGATCGCGCGGATCCGGCCCGCGTCGCTCGACGATCTCGCGCTCGCGCGGGGGATGGGGCAAGCGAAGATCTCGAGCTACGGGGAGGGCATCCTCCGCGTCGTGCGGGAGTTCTCGAGCTCCTGATCGGCGCGACGGCGCTCAGGCGCGACAGAGCGCGGGACCCGCCGGACGGCGTGCGGCGGCGGGGAGACGGGAGAAGGATCGAGGCGGTTCTCCACGCCGTCCCGCTCGATCGCGGGGTCCGCTTCAGGCTCAGGCATGACCGGCGACGCGGAGCTCCGCGATGAGCTGGCCATCCAGGCTGACGAAGGTCGTCAGCCGCCCCTCGACGTTGATGAACACGTCGAGCATCAGGCCCGCGCCGAGATCCAGGACATGAAGGTCGCCCTTGAGGACCACCGTCGGGGCCTCTCCTCCCCTCGGCGGCCGTCTGGGTTCCCTCTCCATGGCCTTCTTCGAGTTCATGCCCGCCTCCGCCCGCCGGCCCGTCCGCGCCGCGCGCCCCCAGGACCGCCGCCCACCGCACGGTCGACCCGCGACCGACCACGCGCGCGAGCCGGCCCGCCCGCCGACCGCCACGATAAGCGCGTTCCGTGCCGTGCTCGCACGGCTGGAGTGATCCTTCCCTTCACGCCGCCCCCTTTCTCTCCGCTCCTCACCCGACCGGCGATGCCTTCATTTCATGGGATCGGTTTCACAGGAAGGCGGGAAGTTCGGCGATGATCGGACTTTTCTTCCCGGCTTCTCATCCTCCCAGCTGAATCGGGCAACCTGGGTCGCGCCGGGCAACCTGGGTCGCGCCGGGCAACCTCGGTCGCGCCGGGCAACCTCGGTCGCGTCGGGCGACCGCGCGCCGGGCAACCTCGGTCGCGTCGGGCAACCTCGGTCGATCACCTCCCCCGCGCCCAGGACGAGAGCGACGCCGCGGCGCCCACGGAGACCCGACCCGAGGCGAGCACCTGCCCGAGCGTCGGCTGCTCCACGAGCAGCGCCTCGACCCGGAGCAACGCCGGCAGGTAGACGACCTCCCGCGCAAGGCCGCCGCCCCGGTGGACGCGCGCCGCGATGCGCAGGGCGTCCGCCGTGGAGCGAGCGCCGCGCGCCTCGAGCAACCGCGCGGTCTCGACGAAGCCGGCGCCGCGCTCGACGCTCCGCGCCGCGAGGTGCCGCAACCCGAGCTCGATCCGGCGGGGGCCGATCAGGTACCCCTCCGCGCGCTCGCGCGCGAGCGCCCAGCCCTCCTGATCGTCGCCCCCGTTCGCCGTGCCGATCGCGAAGATCCCCAGCGGGAGCGCCGCGGCGCGCACGCTGGGCGCCGCGTGCCCCTCGATCTCGTGGAGCACCGTGCGCTCCACGTCGTCGCGCGTGAGCATGCGCCCCCGCGCCACCTGGATCACCCCGTCGCCCGTCGCGGCGAGCGGCGCGATGTCGGCGATCACGACCCGGAGCGGCAGGCGCCGCGCGCCGATCTCGCGCCGCATCCGCGACACGAGCGATCGGGGCGAGCGCGCGTCGTCGCTCCGCACCCGCTCCTCGTCGCCCGGCGCCGCGCCCGCCTCCTGCTCGACCCAGGTTGCGGCGAGCGCGTCCGCCTGCTCGTCGAACGCGTCGCGCGCGGCGTAGCGGCGGCGCGCGGCGGCCCAGCACCCCGCCCCGCCCGCGGCCTCGCAGATCGCGGCCTCCGCGGCGAGCTCGATCGCGCGGCCGGCGTAGACCGCGCCGAGCTCCCCTTGCGCCGCGAGCCGCTCGGCCGCCGCGTCCATCGCTCTCCGGAGCTCGCTGTGATCCTGCGCGGGCGCGTAGGCGAACCGCGGCAGCTCCCCGCCGCTCCGGCTCCAGGTCGCGACGAGCCGCGCGAGCTCCTCGACGAGGTTCACCGGCGTGCTCGAGCCGACGACGCGGATCCGCCGCGCCGCCGCGCCGAGGAGCCGATCCGCGTCCGGCACCCAGGCCGGAGGCGCCGGCCGCTCGGCCGACCTAGCGCGAGGACGCCGCACCACGGCCCGCCGATCCTTCCACTCTCGCCCCCACCCCGCTCGCCCCCACCCCGCTCGCCCCCGCGCCGCTCCCCGCCGCCCCGCTCGCCCCCGCGCCGCGAGGGCGCGGCGCGATCGGCGCTGCCTGCCTCAGAGCAGGTTCGCCGCGAGCTCCGCGAGCTCGCTGCGCTCGCCCTTGGCGAGCACCACGTGCCCCGCGATGCGCTCGCGCCGGAACCGCTCCGCCACAACGAGAAGGCCGTTCGACGCGTGATCTACGTACGGGTTGTCGATCTGCTGCGGATCGCCGGTCAGCACGATCTTGGTCCCCTCGCCGCACCGCGTGATGATCGTCTTCACCTCGTGCGGGGTGAGGTTCTGCGCCTCGTCCACGATGAGGTACTGGTGCGGCAAGCTGCGCCCGCGGATGTAGGTGAGCGGCTCGACCTGGATCCGACCGCTCTCCAGGAGCTCCACGAAGCCGCGCGCGTCGCGCCCCGGCTTCGTGCCGCCGCTGGAGAACAGGAACTCGAGGTTGTCGAAGATCGGCTGCATCCACGGGTTCAGCTTCTCGTCCACGTCGCCCGGAAGGAAGCCCAGATCGCGCCCGAGCGGCATGATCGGCCGGCTCACGAGCAGCCGGCTGTAGGCGTTGTCCTCGGTCGTCCGCTTGAGCGCCGCCGCGAGCGCCAGGAGCGTCTTGCCCGTCCCCGCCTTGCCGATCAGCGTGATCAGCCGGACCGAATCGTCGAGCAGGAGATCCAGCGCGAACGCCTGCTCCTTGTTGCGGGGCCGGACCCCCATCACCCCCTCCCGCCCGACCCGGAGCGCGACGATCTGCCCGCGCGTCGCGTCGAACCGGCCGAGCGCCGTGTGGCTCGGCGCCCCCGCGTCGCGGAGGAGCACCGCCGAGTTCGGCAACAAATCCACAAGGTTGGCGCTTGCCAGGAAGCCGCTCTGGAAGAACGCGTCGACCTCGGCGCCGGGCACCTCGAGCTCGACCACCGATTGCTCGATGGCCGGGTCGTGCACCCGCTGGTTCTCGTACGTCTCCGCCGGGATCCCGAGCGCGTCGGCGCGGATCCGGAGGTTCGTGTCCATCGTCACGAAGATGGTCGGCCGATCCTTGTGCCGGTCGCGGATGTCGATCGCCGTCTGCAGGATGGCGTTGTCCTGCGATCCCGACTCCAGCCCCACGAGCAGCTCCGGCCGCCGCTCCGGGATCGCGATCCGCAGCGTGCCGCCGCTCTCGAGGAGCACGCCGGTCGCGAGCGTCCCCGCGCCGCGGACCTCGTCGAGCAGCCGGGCGATCGTCCTCGCGTTGCGCCCGCGCTCGGAGCCCTCCCGCTTGAACTGATCGATCTCCTCGATCGCGTAGATCGGGATGATGACGTCGTTGTCCTCGAACCTGAAGATCGCGTGGGGATCGTGGAGCAGGACGTTCGCGTCGAGAACGTAATTCTTCTTCATGGGGGAGCGCGACGACGTAGCCCCCTGAAGCGACGGGCGCAAGAGAGCTGTTGTGCCGCCCGCTCTTGGGTACGGACACGCGTGTGGTCACGCGTGCGGTCATGCGTTGATCGACGCATCGGCGCGGGCCCCTCCCGGACATCGCGAGAAATACCGACCTTCGACTCGGCCGGATCTGGAACAACGCCCACAGTCGTCGCTCCGTCCGCCGCGTCACCGAGCCGGCCCGCCATCGTCAGAGATCGATCCGGTAGTCCTTGATCTTGTAGAGCAGCGCCCGGTGGCTGATCTCCAGCACCTCGGCCGCCTTGGTGCGGTTGCCCTTCGTCTTCTGGAGCGCGCGCCGGATGAGGATCTCCTCGATGACGCGCGACGTCTTCTTGATCGACAGCTCGCCGCTCGTCAGCTGCATCTGGATCGGATCGCGCGCCTCGCGGATCCGGTCGGGCAGGTCGGCCTCGCCGATGCGCTCGCCCTCGCAGAGCACCATGGCGCGCTCGACGGTGTTCTCCAGCTCCCGGACGTTGCCCGGCCACCGGTACTCCAGGAGCAGCCGCCTCGCCTCGGGCTCGAAGCCACGGATGTTGATGCCGAACCGCGCGTTGTTCTTCGCGAGGAAGTGATCCATGAGGATCGGGATGTCCTCCCGCCGCTCGCGGAGCGGGGGGATCGCGATCGGGAGCACGTTGATCCGGTAGAAGAGGTCCTCGCGGAACCGGCCGGCCTGCGTCTCGGCCAGGAGGTCGCGGTGGGTCGCCGCGAGGATGCGGACGTCGACCTTGATGTCCTTGCTGTCCCCCAGCCGGCGGAGCGTCTCCTCCTGGAGCACCCGGAGCAGCTTCACCTGAAGCGGGAGCGGCAGCTCGCCGATCTCGTCGAGCAGCAGCGTGCCGTGGTTCGCCTGCTCGAACAGCCCCGCCCGGTCGTTGACCGCGTCGGTGAACGCGCCCCGCTTGTACCCGAAGAGCTCGCTCTCCAGCAGGTTCTCCGGGATGGCGCCGCAGTTGACCGCGACGAACGGCCCGCCGCGGCGGCTCGATCTCCGGTGGATCGCCCGGGCCACGAGCTCCTTGCCGACGCCGCTCTCGCCCGTGATGAGCGCCGTGGTCTTGTAGTCGGCGACCTTCGCGATCGTCTTGAAGATCACCTGCATCGGCGGGCTCTTCGCGAGGAGCTCCTCGAAGAGGTTCTCCCGCCGGATCTCCTGGCGCAGGACGCGGTTCTCGCGGCGGAGCGCCTCCCGCTCCTCGGCCTTGCGGAGCGTGAGCAGCACCTCCTCGGCCTTGAACGGCTTCTGGATGTAATCGTAGGCGCCCGCCTTCATCGCCTCGATCGCCATGTCGACGTTGCCGTAGGCGCTCATCACGATGACCGTGGCCTCGTTCCCCTTGGCCTTCAGCGTCGCCAGGAGGTCGAGCCCGCCCATCCTCGGCATCCGGACGTCGGTGAGGATCACGTCGGGTCCGAACGTCTCGACCATCGCGAGCGCCTCCTCGCCGCTCGAGACCGCCTCGACCTCGTAGCCGTCCCGCTTGAGGAACGTGCGCACCACGAGGCGCAGGTTTTCTTCGTCGTCAACGACTAGGACACGGCGCATACACCCTGAAAACTTTTCCTACACCGGCGCGCACCACTCCGCAACGAGTTGCGTCTTTGCCCTTGCCGCAGCCGGTCATCCGCGGCGCTCGAGACTCGGGTGCAGCGCGCGCGGGCCGTCCGGCGAGCGAGCTCTGCGAACGTCGCCGCGCACCGCGCGAACGCCGCTGCGCGACGCGGAATGCGCGTGCGCGGCGACGGCGCTTCGCGGCGCTCGTGGCACGCCGGGACGACGCGGTGGTGGCAGTTGACGCGGGTCGCGCAGGCTGCTTTAGCGGCGACACGCGCCGGGAGCGAGCAGGGCCAGAGCGGGCCCGATCCGACACGCCGGAGCGGCTTTCGCGGGCAGGACCGCGCCCCTTAGTACGATCGCGTGAGGAGCCAGGGCATGAGGATGAAGGATCGTCTGGTCGACCAAGCAAAGAAGCTCACCTCGTCGAGCAGGGTCGTCCGTGTCATCAGCAACGATCGCGTGATGCGGCTCGCCACGGGGGTCATGGACGCGAAGAACCGCCTGCGCGCCGCCCGGGAGCGGGCCGCGGAGGCGTGGGACATCCTGCTCAACGGGCACGCGCTGCCCAACATCGATCCGGCGCTCGACGACGAGGCCGGCGTCCACGGCGCGACGCCGGCGCGCGCGCCGGCCCGTCGACCCGCCGCGTCCGCCGCGAGCGGCGCGGCGCTGTCGGTCGTGGAGGAGACGTCGAGCGGCGACGCCCCGCGCGAGCGCGGCGGGTCGACGAGCCGCCCGCACGTGAACGGCGCGGGCGCGAACGGCGCGGGCACCTACGTGGCCGCGGCGGCCGAGCAGCAGCTCGCGACCCAGATGGCGGCGCGGACGTCGCTGTCGCGGATCGGCGGGCGCGACGTGTTCGAGAAGGCGTACAAGTTCATGACCGCGGACAACGCCCGCGCGATGGGCGTCTACCCCTTCTTCCGCCCGCTCGACTTCAACAACGGCCCCGAGGCGCAGCTCGAGGGGCGGACCGTGATCATGCTCGGCTCGAACAACTACCTCGGGCTGACGACCCACCCGAAGGTGCGGGAAGCCGCGCGGAACGCCATCGACAAATACGGCACGAGCATGACCGGCTCGCGGCTCGTGAACGGGTCGATGCGTCTCCACAACGAGCTCGAGCAGAAGCTCGCCGCCTACCACGGCAAGGAGGCGGGGCTCGTGTTCACGACGGGCTATCAGGTGAACATCGCGACCATCTCGGCGCTCCTCAGCAACAAGCGGAGCGTCGCGATGATCGACAAGGACGATCACGCCTCCATCTACGACGGCGTGCGGCTCGCGCAGGCCGCCGGCGCCCGGATGGTGCGCTACAAGCACAGCGATCCCGCGGCGCTCGACAGCGCGCTCTCCGAGATCGCCGACACGGAGGGCGCCCTCGTGATCACCGACGGCGTCTTCAGCGCCCAGGGCGAGATCGCGAGTCTGCCCGGCATCGTCGAGGTGGTGAAGAAGCACAAGGCGCGGCTCCTCGTCGACGACGCGCACGCGCTCGGCGTCATCGGCCCGGGCGGCCGCGGCACCGCCGCGCACTTCGGCCTCAGCAAGGACGTCGACCTCATCGGCGGCACCTTCTCGAAGTCGCTCGCCTCGATCGGCGGCTGGCTCGTCGGAGAGCGAAAGGTCCTCGATTACATTCAGCATTTCGCCTACAGCTTCCTCTTCGCGGCGAGCGCCGCGCCGCCCTGCGTGGCGGCCGCCATGGCGGCGCTCGAGGTCATGCAGGAGGAGCCCTGGCGCCAGGAGAAGCTCCGCGAGAACTTCACCTACATGCGCACGGAGCTGCAGCGGCTCGGCTTCGAGCTCGGCAAGACCGAGACGGCCGTGATCCCCATCTACATCCGCGACGATCTCAAGACGGTGATGATGTGGAAGTCGCTCCTCGACGACTACTCGCTCTACGTGAACCCGTTCATCACCCCCGGGGTCCCACCCAAGCAGCAGGTCCTGCGCACGAGCTACATGGCGACCCACGAGCGCAAGCACCTCGATCACGCGCTCGAGGCGTTCGAGAAGGTCGGGAAGAAGTTCGGCGTCATCTGAGGCGGGTGAGACCGGAGCGGCCCCCCTCCGGGCTCGCTCCTGGGCTCGCTCCTGGAACCGAGGCGGTCGCGCGCGACGGCGCGCGCGGCCGCCTCGTTCCGTATTTTCACCGCGCGGCGGGCGTGGTGAGCTGAGCGGTCATGGACCTTCGACCGTTCGTGCAAGGTGTCGCCGGGGCGCTGGGGCCTGCGCTCCGCTCTTTCTTCCTGACCGCCGCGGCCATGTCGCTGCTGGCCGTCGTCCTCGCTGCCTCCTCGTACGCCATCGCGGCAGACGGCTCGGCGCTGCGCGGGGCGCTCGCGGCCGTCGCGGCGATCGCGCTCTCTGCCGTGATCGGCTTCACGCTGTCGTGGAAGCGGGCGCTCGGCACCGGCATCCTGCAGATCGTGCGGGCGAAGCGCCTCGGCGGGACGCTCGTGACCGCGGTGTTCGAGCAGCTGCTCGGCATTTCCGGGCAGGCCGATGTGGGCGCCCGCGGCGGGCGGGTGGCGCAGGCGGTGGAGCGCGTCCCGATCAACGAGGCCGTGAAGCGCCTGCGCCTCGCGGTGATCCACAGGGTGCAGGCGGCGCCGCGAGGGGGCGGCGTGCGGGGGTTCCTGCGGCGCAAGATCGAGGCGCAGCTGCTCGGCACCATCGAGACGCTGACGCTGGCGCGCTTCCGCAACGAGGCCAACCAGGCGGGGGGCATCGATCTGCTGAAGGTGCGGGACGAGCTCGCCCAGGGTGTCGACGGCCTCGTCACGGACCAGATCGAGGGGACGCTGCTGAAGGTGACGCTGCTCCTCGTCGGGGCCGCCACGCTGGCGTCGCTCGGGGCGGCCGCGGGCATCCAGCACATCCCCCTCTGACGCGAGGCGCAGCTCCTCTCCCCTGCGCGCCCGGGACCCGCGGCGATCAGGCCCTCGTCCAGGCGAGCGCAGAAAGCCGCTCGAGCCGCTCCCTCCCCGATCGAGGCCTATGTCCGCCAGGACACGCCCCTTCGAGCGCAGCTCGGGGGCTCGCCGTGCACATCTGCTTTGCCTAACCGCTCTCCACTACGTTAGTGTCGACCTGCTGCCGATACGTTTCATGTTGCTCTCACGTTTCATGTTGCTCTCAGGTTTCATGTTGCTTTCATCTCATGTTGCGCAGAGGAGGCAATTCGATGATGGAGAACGATATGGGGAGATGTTGCTCGGCGCTCGCCTGCGTCGTGGGAATGCTCGCGTCGCCGGCCGCCTGGGCTCAGGAGCCCACCCCGTCCCCGGCTGATCCGGGCGCAGCGGCCGCCGCCGGGGCGACGACCGCGACGGCGCCCCCGGCGGCGACCGCGGAGGCCGCCGCGCCCGCCGCGCCGGAGCCGCAGGCGAGCCAGATCCCGAGCTGGTTCCGCTTCGACGTAGACAGCCTCGGTCTCCAGCTCTGGGCCGGCGCCTCGCACCAGGTCGGCCCCGTCAGCCTCTCGAGCGACATCTATCTCACCCAGCAGGGAACCGCGGAGTTCGACATCGGCCCCGCCTTCACGATGGGCCCTGTCATCATCAACCCGATGGTGGGCTTCGCGTTCAACTTCATGACGATGGAGCCGGCGGCGCTGGTCGCCCCGCAGCTGTTCACCTTCGTCGACGCAAAGCCCATTTACTTCGAGTCGTGGATCCTCGGGTCGTTCTCCAGCATGTTCGACAAGAGCGTCCAGAACTACGCCTACTCTCGGGATTTCCTGCTCTACTACCCGATCGACGACTTCGGCATCGGCCCGCACCTGGAGCTGACGGTCGACCTCAACGACGTCGTGACCACCGACGACCCGGCGACGGCCGAGGACGAGGGGAGCGTCGACGAGAGCGGCCTCGCCAGCCTGCAGCTCGGCGGCGTGATCGGGCTGAACTACGGCACGGGAAACAAGCTGCTCCTTTACCTCGGCTACGAGACGCAGGAGGAGAGCCAAGCCGTCCCGAACAAGCTCGCTGGCCGGTTCACGTTCATCCACAACTTCTGACGATGCGCGCCGCTTAGGACCACACGCCTCTGCGTCTTCCCGCCGAGCTTCCCGCCGGCCTGGCGCGCTGGTACCGCAGCGTCATGGCCAGACCGATCTCGTTCTTCACGACCGCGCTGTGCACGTTGCTGGGGCTCGGGTGTCAGGCCCGGGACGGCGTCCCGCCGGCCGCGCCGGCCCCGAGCACGTCCGCGTGCCAGCCCGCCGACTGCGGCCCCCTCGCGATGATCGCCCGCGTCTGCGACGATGGCTCCACCGGCACCCCGCAGTGCACGCGCGCCGAGGGCGGGGCGTGCCGCTGGGAGCACGTCTGTCCCGGCGCGAAGCCAGCCGCCGAGGCGGCGGCCCCTGGGCCGAGCGAGCCCGCGCCACCCGACGCTCGGCAGCCGGATCCGCCGCCGGCGGCGGCGCTCGCCGACGCGAACGCCGCGTTCGCGCAGCGCCTCTACGGCGCGCTCGCCGCCACGAAAGGCAAGCTCTTCTTCTCACCGGCGAGCATCTCGACCGCGCTGGCCATGACCTACGCCGGCGCCCGCGGCGAGACGGCGGCTCAGATGGCGAAGACGCTCGAGTTCACCCTCCCGCCCGAGGCGCTCCACCCCGCGTTCGGCGAGCTCATCAAGGAGCTGGCGCAGGCGACGGGACCCAAGGGGCCCGAGCTCCGGATCGCCAACCGGCTGTGGGGCCAGGCCGCGCTCCCGATCGAGCCCGCGTTCCAGGGCACCACCCAGCAGCACTACGGGGCGGGGATCGAGCTCCTCGACTTCAAGGGCGGCAGCGAGCCGGCGCGGGGGCGCATCAATCAATGGGTCGAGCAACAGACGAACGACAAGATCAAGGACCTGATGCCCGCCGGCAGCATCACCGGCCTCACGCGGCTCGTCCTCACGAACGCTGTCTACTTCAAGGGGAAGTGGGCGACGCCCTTCGACAAGAAGGCCACGAAGAACGAGCCGTTCACGGTCAAGCCAGGGACGGCGCCGGCCGTGCCGATGATGCGCAGGACGCTCCGGGCGGGCTTCGGGCAGGCCGCCGACGCGTCGGTGCTGGAGCTCTCCTACGAGGCGCAGAGCCCCGAGCGCCGGCTGGCCATGGTCGTCGTCCTGCCTGCGCAGGTGGACGGGCTGGCGAAGGTGGAGCAGCACCTGGCAGCGGGGCAGCTCAAGACGTACGTGGAGGCGCTCCGACCGATGCGGGTCGACGTGGCGCTCCCGCGCTTCAAGATGACCGCGGAGTTCGAGCTCTCCGCGGCCCTGAGCGCGCTCGGCATGCCGCTCGCGTTCGACCACGCAAAGGCCGATTTCTCCGGGATCACGAGGGCAGAACCGCTCTTCATCTCCCAGATCCGGCACAAGGCGTTCGTGGAGGTCAACGAGGAAGGGACCGAAGCCGCCGCGGCCACAGGCGTCGTCATGACGACACGGGCGGCCCCGGCGCAGCCCCAGGTGTTCCGGGCCGATCACCCGTTCGTGTTCCTGATCCGCGACGTGGCGACAGGCACCGTGCTGTTCATGGGCCGCGTGACCGACCCGCGATGACGTTCCCCCCCGGGGCGTAGAGGACGAGAGGACGAGAGGACGAGAGGACCAGAGGGCCGAAAGTCCGCGCGGAGCCCTGAAACCGCCGTACGATGAGCCGTTTTGCCGGGCCTCCACAGGCTCCCCCCACCCCGATGTCAAGGAGCGAGCGATGAAGAACGAAGACGCCGCGAAGGTGCTGCATGCCGTCCGTGACCTGGCCCCCACGATCGCCTCACGGAGCGCGGAGATCGAGGAGGCGCGGCGCCTCCCGGCGGACCTGCTCGGCCAGCTCAAGGCGGCGGGTTGCTTCCGGATGTTCCTGCCGAGGAGCCACGGCGGCCACGAGGTCGATCTGCGCACGGGGATGGACGTCCTCGAGGCGCTCGCCCGGGCGGACGGGGCCACCGGCTGGACCGTGATGATCGGCTCGGAGAGCCCGCTCCTCTTCGCGCTCCTGCCGCCCGAGCGCTTCGACGCCATCTACGCCGGCGGGCCGGACGTCATCATCGGCGGCGGCTTCAACGCGCAGGGCGAGGCCCACGCGACGGAGGGCGGCTACCGCGTCACGGGGCGCTGGAGCTTCGCGAGCGGCTGCGAGCACGCGAGCTGGCTGCTCGGGAACTGCGTGATCATGGACGGCGGCCGCCCGCGGATGGCCCCGGCGGGCGAGGCGGGAGAGGTGCGCGAAATGCCAGAGATGCGAGGCATGCTGTTCCCGGCGAGCGAGGCGCGCATCATCGACACCTGGTCCGTGCTCGGCCTGCGGGGCACGGGCAGCCACGATATCGCGCTGGAAGGGGCCTTCTGTCCCGAGGCGCACACCCTCGATATCTTCCGGGGCCAGCCGTCGGTGGCCGGGCCGGGCTTCGTCGCGCCGGTCCTGCACTTCGCGCTCCACATGGGGGCCGTGGGGGTGGGGATCGCCCAGGGGGCGCTCGACGACATCGTGACGCTCGCGAGATCGGGCAAGAAGCGGCTGTATGCGCGCGCTCAGCTGGCGGACTCCCCGCTGTTCCAGGTGAACCTCGGCCGCGCCGAGACGAGCGTCCGCGCCGCCCGCGCCCTGCTGCGCGACCTGGGGGACGAGTTCTGGGCCGCGTGCGTGAACAACCCAGGCGCCACCCTCGCGATAGCGCCGCGGATCTCGGGCGCCCTCGCCTGGGTGGCCGAGGTGACGGCCCGCGCCGTGGACACCTGCTATCAAGCGGGCGGAGGCGGCGTCGCCAGGAACGCCTCCCCCCTGCAACGGCGGTTCCGGGACATCCACACCTTCTCCCAGCACGCCGCCGCCGCAGAGGGGTGGTTCGGCCAGGCCGGCGCCGCGCAGCTCGGGCAGCCGACCGGCTTGTGGACCTGAGGCCTGGCGAGCACCATCGTGGTCGTCTTGCGCCCCGCTTCGCTCGCCCCGCTGGTCCTCGCCGCCCTGTCGTTCGTCGCCTGCGCCGGCGCCTCGCCCGAGGCCGCTGCTCCCGCGCCGCCGCCGGCCAGGGCGGGCGCCTGTCCGGCCCGCCCGGCCTGCGACGCGCCGCCGCCGGCCGCCCTGCCGCGCGGGTTCAGGCACACCCGGTCGCGCCTCGTCGCGACCGGATGGCCGCGCCACCGCGGGCGCGACCTCTTCGCGCGCGCCGACGGGCCCCAGTGGGCCATCGCGAAGTTCGCTTACGGGCCGCAGGACGACGATCTCGAGGACGAGGACGTCGAGGCCTATCTCCTCCGCGGCTGCAGCGGCGCCTGGGAGCGGCTCGGCACCTTCCGGACGAGCGACGACGATCATCCGCACCCGACCACGGAGGGCATCCCGGACACCGGCGGGCGCGTCTACATCGACCTCGCCGCGGGGCGGCGCCTCGAGGTCGGCCGGCACCGAGTCCACCTCGCCGTGGCCGGCGACGCCACGAGCGCGGATCTGCTCATCGAGGTCCTCCCGCCCGGCGCGCGGGTGGCCGTGACCGACGTCGACGGGACGCTCACATCGAGCGAGACGGCGATGATCGGCGAGCTCGTCGGCGGCTCCCCGCCGGAAGCCCACCCGGGCGCGGCCCAGGCGATGCGCGCCCTCGCCGAGAGCGGGATCTACCTCTTCTACGTGACCGCGCGCCCGGAGTGGCTCGTGGGGAACACGAGGGTCTGGCTGCGAGAGCGGGGCTTCCCGCCGGGCATCCTCCACACAACCATCGGCGTCACGGGCGCGTTCGGCCGCGCGGCGGCCGAGTACAAGACGATCGAGCTCGGCTGGCTCAAGGCGCGCACGGGCATCGTGCCCTCGTTCGGCTTCGGCAACATGCCGAGCGACGTGGCGACGTACACGGCCGCCGGGATCCCTCCCTCGCGGAGCTATTATTACAAGCTCGGCGGCGATCTCCGCGGCGGCGTGCCCCACGACGACTACCGGGGCCTCGTCCCGGCGCTCTTCAGCCCACACGCGGCCTGCGCGCCCTGAAGCAGGCGCGCGCGAGGCGAGCCTGCGCGCCCCCACGGCGGGGGCGCGCCCGGCTCAGAGAGCGCCCTTCGCCGCCATCACTGCGGGATCTGGATCACGTCCTCGCAGGTGAAGTCGACGCCCAGGGAGGCCTCGGGATCGGACTGGATCGCGTTGCACACGCTCTCGCAGAGCTCGATCTGCGTCGGGTTCGAGGGGTTGTCGTAGCGCCAGGCGTCGGCGCTCGCGCACTCCTGATCGTACGCGACGGCCATCGGCTCGCCCCCTCCGCTCGTGTACGTCACGCGCACCCGCTGCTTGTCGAACGTCCTCCCGTCGGGGGCCGGCGGGATCGCGACCGTGCACGTCACCGCGGCGCCGCGGATCTGGTCGATGGCCGCCCTGAACGCGGTCGCGGTCGCGTCGGGGTTGCCGGTCTCGATGATGAACGCCTCCCCCGTGCCGCCCGCCACGGCGATCTCGCGCAGGTTGTCGACGTTCCCCGGCTCGTCGTCCGGCGGGTTCGCCACCCCGATCACGTAGGTCGGGACGTTGTCCTGGCGCGCCCCCTCGACGCGCTCGACGACGGCCGCGATGTTGTCCGCCCCCCCGCCGCAGCGCTGCGGGTAGCCGTCGGTCACGAGCACGAGCGCGTACTTCCCGGGGTTCTCCTGGCGCTGCGCCTCGATGAAAGTGACCGTCCCTTCGACAACGAACGCCGTCGGCGTGCTCGTGCCCCAGTCGTCCTCGTTCGCGGGCGTGACGTCGTCGATCGCCTTGCCGAACGCCCCGGAGGGCAGCGGCGTCATCGCGACGTCCGGCGTGCGGTAGGTCCTGGCCTCGCACATCCGCCGCTCGCCGGGGAAGAACGTGAGCGAGGCGGTGAGCCCCGCCGACGCCGGATCCGTGAAGAACTGCTTTGTCGCGGCGACGACGGGATCCCACTTGAGCTCCTTGCTGTGCGAGGGCCTGTCGTTCATCCCCATGCTGCCCGACACGTCGAACGCGACAGCCAGGTACACGGGCTGGAGCCCGGCCTTGGCCGTTTGCGTGGCGCACGCATCCCCGGCGCCGGTCGAAGGGCCCGCGCCGCTGCTGGGGTTGCCCGAGCCGGCGCCGCTGCCCGAGGTCACACCCCCTGAACCGAAGCCGTTGTCGTCGCCTCCGGTCCCGCTGCCCGAGCTGTTCCCGGCGCCCGAGCCGCTCTGAGAGAGATTATCGCCGTCATCGCCGCCGCCGCACGCCGCGCTGGCCACGACGACCGTGAACAAGGCAATGCCCATCGCAGGCAATCTCATGGCCTGACTCCTTTTTAAGTAAGTCCCGGCGCAGCGCGCCGGTAGATAAAGCAGACCACCACATGAGGCCTCAGGAGCCGGCGCATCGCCGGACCACGCTCCTGAGGACTCGCCACCCATGCCCAGTATAGACCATCGCGCACTGCATTGCGAGATGCGCTTTCTCAAAGTTCGTATCAGTTTCGTGTCATCGCGTGGGTTGGCGTCGGTTCGCGTTGGTTCGCGTTGGTTGGCGTCGGTTCGCGTTGGTTCGCGTTGGTTGGCGTCGGTTCGCGCCGGTTGGCGTCGGTTCGCGCCGGTTCGCGCCGGTTCGCATCGGCTCGCATCGGTTGGCGTCGCGTCGGTTCAAGGCACCCTCAGCACAACTGACCCGTGTGGCCGCACGCCTGTGCGCCCGTGTGATCCGCGTGCGCACACACACGCTCGCGCGGTGCTACGGTTCGCGCCTGATGGTCCGCGCAGTGTGCTTCGATCTGATGGATACTGTCCTCTACGACCCGTACCGCGAGGCGCTCGCCGCGGCGATCCGGTGCGCCGCGCCCGCCGCGCCCGCCGAGATCGCGCGGCACCGCGACCCCGCGTGCTGGCCTGCGTTCGAGGCCGGCGAGATCGATGAGGCTGAGTTCGCTCGCCGGTTCTTTCGTGAGGGCGCCGAGGGCGTCTCGTTCGACATCGACGCGTTCAACCGGGTGCGCCGCGCGGGATACCGCTTCTTGCCCGGCGTCCGGGAGATCGTGGCGTCGCTCGAGGGCCGCGCGCTCAGGTTCGTGGCGAGCAATTACCCCGTGTGGGTCGAGGAGGTGCGGGAGTCGTTCGCGCTCGACGTCCTGTTCGAGGGCGTCTATTCGAGCCATCACCTGCGCGTGCGCAAGCCGGCGCGAGAGTTCTTCGATCGGCTCGTGAGCCTGATCGGCGTCGACGCGGGCGAGTGCCTGTTCGTCGACGATCGCGCGGAGAACTGCGACGCCGCGGCCGAGGCGGGGATGCGCGCGCACGTGTTCGACGGGGCCGCGAGGCTGCGCGCCCGGCTGGTCGGCGAGGGGCTGCTCGGCGCGTGAGGCGCTCGCTCCGCCCGATCGGGCGGGTCAGAGCGCCGCGCAGAGCGGGCACGACGCGCCCGCGTGCGGCGCGTCGCCGCGATGGAGATCCAGGATCGCGCGGGAGATCTGCGCGAGCTCGCGCCGCACCTCGCGGCGCATCCCCTTCACGCGCGGGATCGACATCGTGTCGTAGGCCGTGGTCTGGTGCCGCATCCAGGCGATCACGGCCGACTCGGCGCGCTGCGCGACCGGGATCCGCTCCGTGCGGGCGACGGTGCCGCTGCCGACCGGGGTGGCGTGCAGCGCCACCTTTGTCGCGAGCGACCGCGCGAGCGCCGCGTAGCGCGGCGAGAACCGGAGGAACACGGCGACCGCGGCCTCGAACTCGCGCACGTACTCCTCCTGGTCGCGCTCCCGCCGCCGGGCGTCCGCCTCGCGCTTCTTCGCGTACGCCGGCGTGCTCCGCTCGGCCTCGAGCGCGGCGCGGGCGGCCTCGATGGTGGCGGCCGGCGCCCAGAGGCCCTGGGAGAACGTCTTCCTCCCGCGCTTCTCGACCACCATCCAGGACGGGCCCGCGAGCTTCACCCGGCGGGTGAGCCCGGCGTCGCCCGGGGGCAGGCACGCCCAGCCTTCGGGCGGCGAGAGCAGCGCGCCGTCGGGGGCGCGGAAGCGGCGGGGATCCGGGGTCGGGGCCAGGGTCAGGCACTCGGGCATGGCGGGCCGGCGGCGTGGTAGGCCAGGCCGTGCCGCGTGTCCAGCAGCCTCCGTCGGCCGCCGTCACCTCGCGTCGCGCCGGACCGGACCGGCCCGCTGCGCGACGGCGAGCGATGGTACGCTGCGCGCAATCCAGGGGCGAGGTGCGAGGGGCGCTCGCCGGTGTCCGCCCAGGCGCGGCCAGCAGGACAGGAGGACGACGTGTCGGACGACGATCGCACGAGGTGGGACGCCCGCTACCGCGAGGGCAGCGGCGATCCGGGCGAGCCCTCCGCGGTGCTCACGGCCCTCGATCCGCTCCTGCCCCGGCGCGGGCGCGCGCTCGACCTGGCCGGCGGCTCCGGTCGTCATGCCCTCTGGCTCGCGCGGCGCGGGCTCGACGTGACGCTGGCCGACATCTCCGAGGTCGGGCTCGGCGTCGCGCGGAGCGCCGCGGCGAGAGAAGGGCTCGCGCTGCGCACGGTCGCGCTCGACGTGGAGCGCGACCCGCTCCCTGTCGGGCCGTGGGACCTGATCCTGATCTTCTACTTCCTCGAGCGCAGGCTCGCGGCCTGCGCGGCGGAGCTCGCCCCGGGCGGCCACCTCGTCGTCGTGCACCCGACGCGGTCGAACCTGCTGCGGCACGCGCACCCGAGCGCGCGCTGGCTCCTCGACGACGGCGAGCTCCCCGGGCTCCTCGGCGACGCGCTCGAGGTGGTCCGTTACGAGGAAGGGTGGCTGGAGGAAGGGCATCACGAGGCCCGGCTCGTCGCGCGACGTCGGGGCGCCGCGGCGCCTCCTCGGTGACGGCGGCCCGCCGCGACGCCGTGCCGTGACGGCGCATCCGCCCACGACAGCGATCGCCGATCCCGGCGCCGTGCGAGCGCGCGCTCCGTGCGCGACGCCGCGTCATGGAGAGGCGGGCGCGGGCTTGCCGCGACGCGAAGATCGCGCTTTGCTCGCGCCATGCGCTTCGCTCGCCTCGCGCCCCCGGATCAGGATCGCCCGGCCTTCTTCGCCCGCCTCGACGGCGCGGCCGCCCTCGTCTTGGACGCGCCGCCGTGGCTCGGCGGCAAGACAACGGGCGAGGCCGTTGCGTGGACCGACGTCGATCTCGCCTGCCCCGTGCTCCCCACGAAGATCGTGTGTGTGGGGCGCAACTACGCCGCGCACGCGCAGGAGCTGGGCAACGATGTCCCGGTCGAGCCGCTCCTGTTCTTGAAGCCGCCTTCGGCGCTCATCGGTCCTGGCCAGGCCATCGTGCTCCCTCCGGAGAGCCAGCGTGTCGAGCACGAGGCGGAGCTCGGCGTGATCATCGGCCGCCGCGCCAGGGCCGTGCGGCCGGAGGAGGCGCTGGATCACGTGTTCGGTTACGCCTGCCTGGGGGACATCACCGCGCGGGATCTGCAGCGGAAGGACGTGCAGTTCACGCGGGGCAAGGGGTTCGACACGTTCTGCCCGGTGGGGCCGTGGATCGAGACGGAGCTCGATCCCGGGGCGCTCCGCGTGCGGGCCGTCGTGAACTCCCAGGTGCGGCAGGACGGGATGACGGCGCAGATGATCTGGGGAGTGCCCGAGCTGGTGGCGTACATCAGCCGGGTGATGACCCTGGAGCCCGGCGACGTCATCGCGACGGGGACGCCCCAGGGCGTCGGGCCGATCGTGTCCGGCGACGAGCTCGTCATCGACATCGTCGGCGCCACGGCCGAGGCGCGCGGGATCGGCGCGCTGCGGCTGCCCGTGGTCGCGCGGGGAGACGGCTCATCTCATTGAGAAGCTCACGTCAGCCCTCCCGCTGCCCTGATAGCCTTCCACGAACATCGAGACCTCGCTCAGGGTCCCCATGTTCATCCCCAGCTTCTGCCATGCATCGAAGTGGTTGGCGACGGTGATGGTCCCGCTCGTACGCTTCTGCTTACGGACGCTCCAGAACTGATAAGGGGGATTGATGCCAACAGTCCGCCGGGTTTTGTAGATGTCATAGACGCCTCCGTCGCTCGCGACGGTGCCCATGAATCCCGTTGTGCCAGGGGGACGCCAGGCGCCCCAGCTATCGATGATATAGTATTCCACGTCCGGGCTCTTCGTCCACCCATAGGCACCCATGTAGGCATTGCCGTTTGGCTGAAAGTCAGCCTCGTAGGTCACGATCTGGTTCCCCGACCCGGGCTTCAGGCCCTTACGGCCCAGCAATTCATTGATATTGTTCCATTCGACGCTGAAGCCATCCGCGGTGTTGGTCAGGCATCCGGTCCCCTGGTCCATCCAGAGTTGATAGAAGAAGCCGCATTGGCTGCCACTTTGATTGCCGCAGACCGTCTCATCGGGTGTCGTGCACGTGTCGGGTGCGCCGCCTCCCCCACCCTCCCCATCGGCGCCGCCTGCCCCCGAGCTGCTGCTCGACGACGAGCTAGAGCTGCTGCTCGATGACGAGCTAGAGCTGCTGCTCGATGACGAGCTAGAGCTGCTGCTCGACGACGAGCTAGAGCCGCCGCTGCCGGCGACCGATACGAGCGAGGGCTTACCGGAGCCGTTCGCGCAGAACCCGAACGACGTCGAGGTCCCCTTCGCCAGCGCTCCGTTCCAGTTCAGGTTCGAGGCGGTGAGCTGTCCGTTCGATGGGGCGAAGGTCGCGTTCCACTGGTTGGCCACCGTCGTGCCGTTGAGACCGACCACCACGCGCCAGCCGGTGGTGCTCTGCTGGCTCGTGTTCTTGACCGTCACGATCGCGCAGTAGCCACCCTGCCACTGCGACTGAAGAGTGAGATCCGCGGACATCGTGCCGTCCGAGCTGTTCAACTTGGAGTCCAGAGCACCGACGTCCTCTTCCACGATGTGCTCCGCGCTGCACGCCAGCAGGCTGCATGCGACCGCGGCGGATAAGTAGCCAAGCAAGGGAGCGATGCGCATCAAAGGTTTCTCCAGGATGGACCGATTGAGTTGCGGGCTTCTGTTCGAGATGGCAACCATGAGGCGAAAGTCAAGGGTCCTCCCTTTCATTGCAGCCGCTTCGCCGTGCAGGCACCTGGCAAGATACAGTCACGCTGCGCGCGTGGGTTTGGGCTCGTTCATCGACCCCTGATTCGTTCACTCTTCTCGGAAAGCGACGATGTATCGACAATCGCTCAACCCGGCCCCCGGGTGATGAACCCTGGTGCCTGGCGACGTCATCGCGACGGGGATGCCCCACGGCGTGGGGCTGGCAAGGCCCCCTGAACCCTGGATACCAACGACATCATTACGGCCTCGCCTGACATTTTCTCACAAGAACGGGCCAGACCTTGCAGATTCCTCCCGGTTGACGCCGAACGGCGGGCGTCAGTACCGTGCCTGGATGCGTTATATCGCGCATTCGCTCTCTATTTTCCTCACGCTCGGGGCCGCGACAGGCGTCACCAGCTCGGCCAGCGCGAACGGCATCCAGCCGATGACGAAACCGAGCGGCAGTGCGTCGGTGAAGGACCACGTTCGCCGTGGTCAGAGAGCGCGCGCGGCGGGACAGTGGACCGAGGCACACGCTGCCTACAGGGCGGCTTTCGAGGCCGCAGACCCGGCGACCAGCGCCGACCGCGAGCGCGCGGAGATCGCCGGCGAGCTCGGCCTTTGCGAGGTCGCGCTTCACAGGTACCGCGACGCGGCCGAGCACCTCGCCAAGAGCCTCGAACAGCGCGAAGCGCTGCCGGAAGCGCTCCAGCGGCGATTCGAGGCGGGACTGCGCGAGGCAGCGAAGCACGTCGCGACGCTCGTGCTCGCGGCCGATCCGCCCGACGCCGAGGTGCTCATCGACGGCAAGCGCATCGGCCGGACCGCGCGGACCTACACGCTGTTCTTGGAGCCGGGCCAGCACATGGTGCGGGGCCGTGCCCCGGGCTGTCAGGACGCGCTGCACACGTTGCGCGCCGTGGCTGGCGCGGAGCACGAGTTCACGGTGCCGTTGCCATGTGCGGCGGCCAGCAGCGCCAAGGAGGCGAGCCGCGCCAAGGAGGCCGTGTCGACGACGCCGGCGCCCGTGCGTGCTTCGCCCGCTCCGCGCGCGCAGGCCCCCAGCCCTTGGGCATCGTGGCCGGGGACGCTGCGTATCGCGGGCATCGCCGCCGCGACAGGCGCCTTGCTCGGGGGCGGCATCTTCATGATCAGGGCTGACAAGCTTGATGGGGACCTGAGCGAGCGGCGCGACGGGCTGACGCGCGGTTCGACGTCGAGCTCGTCCATGTGCTGGCAAGCGCCGGAGGACTCCCCGTGTGCTGATCTTGTCCGGTTGCGAGACGCGCGCGACCTGTCCGCCGGCGTGGGGACTGGCCTGGTCATCGCGGGGGGTGTGATCGGGGCGCTGACCGCGGCGTCGTTCTTCACCGACTTCTCCTTCCCGGGGCGCACGCCGGCGCAGGGTCGGGTTCACATCGCGCCCGTGGCGACCGGGCGAGAGACCGGCGTGAGCATCGAGGGGCTGTGGTGAGGACATCGGGGGTAGCGGACATGCGTTCGATGAAAGGCCGGCGCGCGGCGATGGCCATCGTCGCCGTCGCGCTCTGCGCGTGCGGCGCGGGCACGCTGGCGGGGTGCGCTTACACCGATCTTTGCAGCGACGTGGCGGCATGCGTCCCCGATCCGGAGCCTCCGCCCGGTCTGTGCGAGGGCGAGCCCGGCACGGCGCCGGCGCTCGACGAGTGCGGCGTGTTCGTCAGCGAGCAGGGCGACGACACGAGCCCCGGCACGAAGGGCGCGCCGGTGAGGACGTTGCAGCACGCGATCGGGCTCGCCGCGCACGGGCGAGGTCGCGGCGAGGCGCCGACCCGGCGCGTGTACGCGTGCAGCGGGGAGTTCGCGGAGAAGATCGCGCTGCCCTCGGGGGTCGACCTCTGGGGCGGGCGCCTGTGTGACGGCGATTGGTCGTACGACGGGTCGTTCGGCGGACCGGATCACCCGACGATCATCGCTCCGCCGGTGGGGATCCCGCTGCGGGTGATCACGGGAGAAGCGGGCGCAACGTCCACGGTCTTCGGCGTGCGCGTCGAGGCGGCGGATGCGTCCGCGGACGATGGCAAGTCGTCGATCGCGATGATCCTGAGCGCCGGCGCCAGGGCGATCGTGCGGCAGAGCGGGATCTTCGCAGGCGACGGCAAGGATGGGGAGCCTGGCGAGGACGCGCCGAGCTTCCGCGCGAGCTCCGGCGTGGTGGGGAACGACGGCGTGGACGCCTGCACCACGGACGTGGCGCCGGGCGCCCTTCCGGTCGTGACCGTGTGCGACGATGGGATCGAGTCGAGGGGTGGCTACGGAGGCGACGGCGGCATCGAGACGGGTGGCGATGCTGCTTCAGGGCTGCCGAAACCGGTCGGGGATCCGCCCAACTTGGGCCTGGGTGGCTTCGGCGCGTCCAGCATGCCGTGCAAGCCAGGGGAGAGGGGCGCAGACGGCTCCCCTGCGGAGCGCGCTGCCGGCGCGCACGGAGCTGGCCTCCTGGACGTCGATGGATGGGTCGGCGTCCGCGGTAAAAACGGGGAGAAGGGCGGCGTCGGCCAGGGCGGCGGCGGGGGTGGCGGCGGCAAGGGGCGCGACGACATGAACGAGTGTCCGGCCGGTCGGCCCCAGGGCGGTGCGGCCGGCGGATCGGGGGGCAGCGGCGGCTGCGGGGGCAAAGGCGGCCAGGGGGGCGACTACGGCGGCGCGAGCATCGCGATCGTGGCACTGCCGGGGAGCGATCTCACGGTCGTGGACGGCAAGGTCCTCGGGGCCAAGGGCGGCGATGGCGGGGTCGGCGGAACGGGCCAGTGGGGAGGCGCTGGCGCCTACGGCGGCCGCGGCGGCAACGGTCTTGTGACCGACACGTCGCGAGGATGCGACGCCGGCGGTGGCGGCCACGGCGGTCGCGGGGGCGATGCCGGCGGCGGTCTCGGGGGCCACTCGCTCGGCATCGGCTCCGTGGGCGCCTCCGTGGCCATCTTGGAGCATGCGACGGTCTTGCCCGGACAAGGCGGCAAGGGAGGGCCCGGCGGCAACGCATCGACGGAAGACACGCTCGGCCAGGCGGACGACGGGATTACGCGGTTCTGGTACCAGTTCGATGCGCCAGACTCGGAGCCGCCTCGATGAACCGCCCTGTGCTGGCGGCACACGTGAGGACACGCCCATGAGGAAAACCACCGCTGCGACCTTCGTCCTCCTGTTGTCGCCGTGGGCGACTGGCTGCGGAACTGTGCCCGACGTGCTCGATGCTGGCGTGGCGCCTTGTGAAGGCACCTCGTGCCAGGACGAGCCGCCCCCGGAGTCGCTCTGCGTCGAGCACGTCGCCGCCGACATCCTCGACGACGGCTGTGGCGTGTTCGTCGCCGCAGAATACGGTGGGGGTGACGACAGGAACCCCGGCACGAAGGCGAAGCCGGTGTTCACGGTCGAGCGCGGCATCGAACTCGCGCGCGCGGGACGAGGGCGCGTGTTCATCTGCAACGACGGGTTCAGGGTGCGTGACGTCCGGGTGCCCTCCGGCGTGGATCTCCTCGGGGGCTTCGACTGCCGGAAATGGGTCCGCAGCGATCTACCCAAGCGGTCCTCGTTTTTTCACGAGCGGGTCCTCACTCCCATGGTGATCGTCGAGCCCGCGGGCCCGGAGGACAGGGGGGCCGCGGACGGGGTGTCGACGCTCGCCGACCTCTACGTCCAGAGCTGGACCCCGGTCGGCGTGCTCGCGCGGTCCAACACGGTAGTCGAGATCCTGCGGAGCGAGATCTCCGCCCGCGGAGGATGGGGAGGCAGCGATGGCGAGCAATGGCCGACCAAGCAACCGGACGCACCGGATGGCATGTTCGGTGGGGACGCGTGCTCGGCGGCCGTCGTCGCCGGCGGCCCTGCGGTCGTGAACCGATGCGAGAACGGGCTCACGAGCGTCGGCGGCAAGGGAGGGGACGGGCTGCCCGACAGCGCCGAGGATGGAGGCGACGGGGAGCCCGCCTACACTTCGCCTTCGCGCGGCGGTATCGGCGAGCGGGACAACCGCAGTTGCTCCATCGGATCCACGGGGGGCCCGGGGGCTCCGGGAACACAGGGCGCACCGGGCAAAGGCATCGGGCGCCTCACCGAGACAGGATGGGAGGGCGACACGGGCGGCGAGGGCACCTGGGGCACGCCGGGCCAGGGCGGCGGCGGCGGCGGCGGTCGCTGGGGTGGGCTCGCCCTGTGCGGCGTGGCATCCAAGGGAGGCCCAGGCGGAGGCTCGGGAGGGGCCGGCGGTTGCGGAGGCCGAGGAGGTCGCGGGGGAGCGAACGGACGTCCATCCATCGGCGTCCTCGCGCTTCACGCCCGGGTGACCGTGCGCGACACCAAGATCACGGCGGACTTTGGCGGCGATGGCGGCGACGGCGGGCCACCCCAGTACGCCGGCCGAGGCGGCAGAGGCGTTCGGGGCGGAGCGCTGGGGGATGGGTTCTACTCCTGTCTCGGCGGCCATGGCGGCGATGGTGGGCCCGGCGGCTATGGCGGCCCCGGGCGCGGCGGCGACTCGATCGGCATCGCCTACCTCGACGAGGACCAGCTCACGCTCGAGGGCGTCACCATCGAGACCGGACAGCCAGGCAAGGGCGGCACCAGCTGGGACCACGATGGCAGCATGACGGTGGGAGAGAGCGGCAACTCCGTCAAGACGCTTCGATTTCCTGAATAGGTGGATTGACGCTTGCCGCGGCGAGCTCTCCGGCTCGGCCCAGGGAGAGTCGCCGCGAGCCAGCACCGCCCGACGCCCGCAGGAAGGGGCAAGCGGACTCCGGCGCGGCCGCCGCGGTCCAGCGGCGCCTCGACGCCGAAGGGCGGCGCGGCGCGAGCTCGGACTCTCGCGGCCCAGACGTCAAGGCGGAAGGAGGAGGGGGGTCATGGTGCCGCCGTAATCCCTGACCTTGCCTCCCGCGAGCTGCCGAATGAAGCCAGCCGCACTCTCTATGGTGTTCAGCCAGTCAGCGCCCTTGAGGCGTACGTGATCATCGGTCTTGAACCCGAGCACGTCCACGGCCACGGACCACAGTCCGTCGGGATCCTCGCGGAGGTCGCCAACGCGGATCGTGATGGTCCGCGGAGCGCCTCCGTCCGAGGGCGTGAACACGGATGTCACCTCTATTGTTGCGTTCATCCATCCTCTCTCTTCATGACACAATCGGTGGCTCAAGCGTGCCGCCCTCATCTTCCGCTCGACCGCGGAGGTACTTGGACGCGAACCGAGCAGCCAGCTCCACAGCATGGAGCGGGTCCGCACCAGCCAGCGGTCGCTCAAATGCGATCTCCGCTCCCCACGCGATCGTTACACTGATGTCCCAAGGCGCGGGGTCGTCGACATCGCGCGCCGGCCTGACATCGGACAATCGCACAGCAACATCCCGAGAAGCATCACCATGAAACCGATATTTCAACTCGATCATGACCACCCGCAATCCCTGTCATGTTCTCGACCAGGCACCGAGCGCCGTGACCCCTCCGATACGCAGCATCCACCGCCGCAAATCTCCGCGCTTCTTCAGGGGGTCGCAGAAGAGGTCCCGAACCCGAGGTCATCCTCGCCAAGCCATCTTAACCTGGCTCCGGCGGGGGCAAGCGTGGCGAGGATGGGCGGTACGATCCAGCATGCTGCGAGAAATGCCTGGAGTTCGTCGACACCGTAAAAGTGACGAGAGTACGGTTCGTCGAATCCACTGATCTCAAGTAGCACACGGAAGTCTCCGCCCGGAAGGGGATCGGCCTCTGGAACCCCGATGCGAACAACGATGTCGTGGACGTCGCTCGATCCTGGCAGCGTCATTTCGAGGGTGCGCACCAGCGCCCTTGCAACCGCATGAGAACTCATTGTTCAGCCCTAGCACTTTTTCACGATTCCTGAGGTAGCGACTGATTCGGGCGCCACGTAGCGCGACGCTGGCGCGCTCCGAGCTCACCAGCGCCCCCGTCGATCCCGCGGCCGCCCCCCGGCATGCTCGACCAAGCCGACGGCGACCTCGATCCGGCCGCGTGCTCGCGAACCTCACCCCGGCCATGCTGAAGAGCTCGCCGGCCACATGGCCGAGCTCGACCACCGCCCCGAGCGCGCGGCACCGAGCATTGGTGTCCACCATCGCGTCCACTCGCTCAAGTTCCCCATGTCGTGTTCCAAATGGGTGGGTCGAGGGTTCCGCCGCCCGCGTTCTCGACCTTGTCGTTGACCCTCCGAGCGATGAACTGGGCACCATCCACGATCGCCTGTGTCCAGTCCACCTGTTTTAGCCGAACCGTGTCATCATCCTTGAACCCGAGAATTTCCACGGCAACAGACCACGAAGCGCCATCGGAATCGAGCCGCACATCACTGATTCGAAGCGTGATGGTCCGCTTCGGACTACCGTCCACTGGGGTAAATATCGTGGTCAGCTCAAGCATTGGACCTCACTTGCAGCTATCCTCGCATCTGCGAAGACACTTGGAATATTCCGCATTACACTTCGCGCGACACGTTGACGCAGGATCGCGTTTTGTGCAGTCCTCATGACAACCGTCGTGAATTGCATCACAGTTCAGCTTGCAGCGCTCCTTGCAATCCCCATTCGCGCCATTCACCCACCGGCACGGGCCGCACGACTGCACTCCCGAGCCGAGGTGCACCCCGTTGGCATATTCACATCGTTCCTTGGCTTCGTCCAGGCTCGCATGGTGGCCCTGGTAGAGCGTGGTGCAGGTACCTGCCTCACCCCTGTTCTTGCACTGAACTGAATCCGCCTTCCACGTCACCGTGCACTCGGCGAGCTCTGAGCCGCCGCTGCACGGATCCTCGTCGTAGCCGGTGTGATTCTGCGGCTGGAGAGGGACATACCCGAAGCCTCCGACCCCGCCCGTGGGGGTGATGATGCTCCCACCGGCCCCCTCCTTTCCATCACCCCGGACGTAGCACTCTCCCATGTCGAAGTTGCACCCCGTGAGACCGAGCACCAGAAGAACGATCCGCCTCTTCATCTTGACTCTCCCCCGAACCTCCAGATGGGCCCAGCCGTGACCATCAAGATCATGCTGCCAGGAAGGACACGGCTGCTCCCGCCAGCCCAGTCCACGTTGACGCTCGTGGAGGCCCCCAGGCGCCCGGCGAAGTACCAGTCGGACTGGGCGCGGCCGCCCGGAGCAACCCCCATCACGCGGTCGCAGATCACGGCGCCGCACACCCGCATCATGTAGATCGACAGCGACGGTCCGAGGCTGACGTTGCCCGTCTTCGTGGTATACCCGAGCGTCACCGCCGTCCGATCGTAGACTCCGAGGCCTGCCCCTGGAACGACGCTGAGCACGTTGTGGACTTCGATCCGGAAGTCGCCCGTCCTGCGCCACAGCCACCCGATGAAGGGGCTCACGGCGAGCTTGGGCTCGGTCCCGACCTGAATCCCACCGACGCTGACACCGCCGCTGAACTCGAGCGCCAGCGCCGGCGCAGGGGCGGCGACGAAAGTACAAGCACAGAGCAGGCCGACCTTGCCGTGGAAGCGCGTCGACATGTGAAGGCTCCTGGCCGAGCCGCGACACGCGGTGTGGGACACCCGCCATTCTTCCCGGTAGGGTTCGGGCGTCAAATAGAAACTCGGCGAGTGATCCGAAGAGACAGGAGTCGACCCGTCCTGGGCGTACGTTGGTATGCTGGCAGTGATGTGATGGGAGTCTTCTTCAGCCGAGTGGTCGGCGAACAGCGAGCGTCCAGAAATCCGCGGCACCGCCGCGATCTCGTTTGACGCTGGCGGCAGTGGATCGCATCGATGGGAGCTCTTCGCGAGCGGCGCTCGCCGGTTGGGCCGGCTCGGGGCCAATCCGGTAGGGATTCGTGACGGGCGAGCTTAGGGCGACTCCTGCGTGTACTCTGCCGCTCCGCGTGACGAGAGAGCCAAGCCCTCCGCGTCGCCCGAAGCTCGCTTCTTCGAGGCCTTCGTGACCTTGGATGACGTGGCCGTGGATGATGCCTTCGGTGCTATGATGGAGATACGCCTCCTTGCTGGGGCCAGCGCCCCTCCGCTTGGGAGGCCAAACGATCGATGAGGGTATCGAGCGACAAAGGCGCTGACCGGGAGAGGTTGCGCAGGGTACGGACGGCGCTGCACAGGGGGCGGCCTTGGCTGCGCAGGAAAGGCAACAATCGTGCGTAAGACGAGGCCGAAACTGCGCAGGACAGCCGGAAGCACCGCTCAGGAGGCGGCAGAGGCTGCGCAGGACAGCCGGAAGCGCCGCTCAGGAGGCGGCAGAGGCTGCGCAGGACAGCCGGAAGCGCCGCTCAGGAAGACGCCGAGGCTGCGCAGGACAGCCGGAAGCGCCGCTCAGGAAGACGCCGAGGCTGCGCAGGACAGCCGCCGGCGCTGCGCAGGAAGGCGCCGAGGCTGCGCAGGAGCGCCGCCGGCGCTGCGCAGGAAGGCGCCGAGGCTGCGCAGGAGCGCCGCCGGCGCTGCGCAGGAAGACGCCGAGGCTGCGCAGGAGCGCCGCCGGCGCTGCGCAGGAAGACGCCGAGGCTCGCAGGAGCGCCGCCGGCGCTGCGCAGGAAGACGCCGAGGCTGCGCAGGAGCGGCCAACGGTGACAAAGGACACAAAAATGGACGCTCAGGAGGGCGCCTGAGCTGCCCAGGAGCCACGCGACCGTGAGCAAGGACACCCGTGCAACGGCGCAGGAGGGTAGCCGAGCCGTCATCAAGCGTCATCGCCCGCCCCCGCCTGAGCGGGCGCGCGCCGACGGCTCACGAGCGCGGCGCCTAGCTCTCTCTTGCTCCGCCCCCACGTGAGGCCCGCGAGGAGGGGGCACGTCGCGCGGGGTGGGCACGGGCAGTTGTTTGAGCCCCGATTACGTCGTGTGTCCGGCGTGCGCAGCACGACGGGCACACGACGTCCCAGGCGAGTTCTGCCCGTGCCTGCCCCGCGCGACGTGCCCCCTCCTCGCGGGCCGGCCACCTCGGCACCCGCTCCCAGGCGACGCGCATTCACGCCTCGCGAGGGAGCTCGCTCAGAGCGCCGGTCCCTCCCGGAGGACGATCGTCACGTGCGACAGCCCGGTCCCGCCGAGGAGCATCGCCTTCACGAGGAACTCGACCATCGTGTCGAGGCACTCGGCAGGAGCGAACCCCGCCCTCCCCGCCCCCAGCAGCGGCAGCGCCATGCTCCGGAGCTTCATCGTGTCCGCGTGATAGAAGCACCCTTCGAGCAGCCGCAGGATGAGGTCGCGCGTCGGCCTGTAGGTCGCCACGTGATCCCAGTCGAGCGTGATCGCGTGGAACACGAACCTCGCGTTCAGCCTGCCGGCGGAGCTGACCACCACGCCGCCGTGACGCACGGGCACGTACTTGCGCGTCTCCATGTGGCACACGCCCCCGCTCGCGTGGTTCAGGGCGAGCGCCACGCCGCCCGACATGGTGAGCTGCCCGTCGTCCGCGCTCACGAGCGCGTCGGCCGACACGCCCGCGATGTTCGCGCGCACGATCGAGAGCGTCCTGTCCCCGTGGAACTGGAAGGCCGTGACCGGCCCCCCAGGGCCGCCCGACAGGAGGTTGGACCGGAAGCGCTTGTACTGCTCCATGTACATGCGGAGCGTCAGGTCGTGCGGATCCCCCCAGCGGGTGCTCTGGGCGCCCATGAGGGCGGTGTCGATCTCCTCGAAGGACTGGAAGCGGTCCTTCGGATCCTTGGCGAGGCAGCGCTCGAGGACGGCCTGCACGTCCTCGTCGAGCTCGGGCCGGAGCGCCCGCGGCCGGGCGGGGATGTCCTGCCGGTGCGCGAGCAGGAGCGGCAAGAGCTCCTGCTCCTCGAACGGCCGCTGCCCCGTGGCCGCGTGGTAGAACGACGCGCCATAGCTGTAGATGTCGGCGCGCGTGTCGCTCTCCTGCGGGCTCCACGCCTGCTCCGGCGCCATGTAGAACGGCGTCCCCAGCACCGTCCCCATCGCCGTGAGGGGCTGCTCGCGCAGCGCCGAGGGCCCCGTCGTGGCGGTCAGGCGCGCGAGGCCGAAGTCCGCGACCTTCAGCTCTCCTGACGGCGCGATAAGCATGTTCGACGGCTTCAGGTCGCGGTGCATCACCCCGAGCTCCGTCGCGGCGGCCATCCCCCGCGCCGCGTGGACCATGTAGCGCCGCAGATCGTCGAGCGGCAGCGGCCCATCCTGGAGCCGCGCGGCCAGCGACGGGCCGCCGACGTACTCCATCACCATGAACGGCGACCGGCTCGAGAGGAAGCCGAAGTCGTAGCAGCCCACCACGTGCGGCGACTTGATGAGCGCCGAGATGCGCGCCTCGCGCAGCATCCGCTCCCCGGCGTTCGGATCCGTGTGCCCGGTGAGCACCTTGATCGCCACGACCCGCGCGAGCGCCAGGTGGCGCGCGCGGAAGACGGCGCCCATCGAGCCCACGCCGAGCAGCCCCTCCACGCTGTACCGGCCCGCGAGCTCCTTGCCCAGCGTCGACGCGTCGATCATGAACGGACCATCGCTTCCACCAGCGATGATGTTCGGAACCCCGCGCGCCGCGGTCAAGGGGCACGGCGGGCAACGGCGATCAGACGGCGTGCGCGGTGGGAACGACGCCCTGCGCGCGCTGGCGCGGCGCCTCGCGGAGCCTCGCGATCTCGGCCTCGACCCGTGCTCTGAGGCGTGGATCTTCGGCGAGCCGCCTGGCCCAGAGCCGCTTCATGCGCGCCCACACGGTGCGTCGGAGCTCGCGCTCGCCGAGCGCCGCGCCGCCGCCGCTGCGCTCGGTCGCCACGATCAGCCGGGCGTAATCGGCCGCGTGCAGCGCGCCGCGGACGGCTTCCCACGCGCCGACATACGCTGCGTCGAACCTGTCGCGGAGCGCCCGCTCGCAGCGCCTGGCCTCCTCCGCCATCGACTCCCGCCATCGCCGCTCGGCCTCTGCCCAGCGCGCCTCCGACAGGCCGTGCGCCCGGAGCACGTCGGCGCGGGGGACCGGCTTCTCGGCGAGCTCCGCCGTGACGATCGCGCACCGCTCGAGGCTCACCTCGTCGCCATCGCCGAGCGGCGAGAGCGGCGCCGAGGGAGATTCGCCCTCGCGGCGGAGGACATGAAAGAAGCGGGACGCGGCCGGTCGCTCGGGCTCGCGCGCGAGGACGCCCGAGGCCGGGGCAGCGCAGGACGAGGCCTCGGCGGGCGGCGGCAGCGCCTCGACCGGCGGCGGCACGATGGCGACTGGCAGCGGCAGCACCTCGGCGGGCGGCGGCGGAGCCTCCTCGAGCGCGAGGGTCGCGAGCCCCGTGGACGGGCCGGGCGCCGGCTCAGCGAGCGCGCCGGACCAGGGCGCGCCGGGGATCGGCGCCCCGAGCTCGAGGCGAGGCCGCGCCGACGGCCTCGGATCGACGAAGAACGGGATCGCTGGCCGCTCGCCGACGAGCACCTCGTCCTCGCTCGACAGGGCGATCGTCGCGCTCGCGGCCGCGTCGACCTGCGGTCGCGCGGGCTCGGGCGGGCGCTCCCTCGCCGAGCCCGGCTCGGGCGCAAACGGAAGCGCCGGCGCGCGCAGCGCCGCCGCGCCCTGCTCCTCGGAGAGCGCGATCGTCTCCTGAGGCGACGGGCGCTGGAGGATGTCGATGATCTCGATCTCGTCGTCCGAGAGGTGGATCGTGCACCCCGGATCCCCGTCCCGCAGGATCGCCGGGCGAAGCGCGTCGGGCACGTCCTCGATGTGCACGGTCCCTTGCGGGCCGATCCGGGGCGCAGGTTGCTCCCCTCCGTCGACGCTGGAGGCTCGCCCGACGCGCAGCTCGGGCCACGCGAGCTCCTCACCGCCGACCGCGACGCCCGCGGCGATCCGCACGGCCGCGAGGGCGTCGTCGTCGGGGACGGGGACGATCTGGCGCCACACGACCGTACAGCGCTGCTCGGCGCCGTCGATGCGCAGCGTGTCGGCGTTGAGCTCGATCACGTCGCCCCCTGCCGCAGGAGGCGTGGGGAGCCCCTGGATCCGCGCCACGCCGCGCGCTCGGGGCAGGCGCATCTCCAGCCGGCGAGCGGCCGGGTGCAGGTTCTCGAGCACGATCCACTCGTCGCCGCGCAGATAATCGATCCGCTGGTCCGGGGGCGCTGCCTGGAAGTACGACCAGTCGAAGCCGGCGGGGATCTCCGCGTTCGGGCCCTCGAGCGTCTCGCGCCGCGTCTTGCCGAGCAGCCGCTTGCGCACCGGCCAGGCGCGCGCGATCGGGCCGAACCCCGCGGGCCTCGTGGGGTCCCGCGGATCGAGGACGCCGGCCTCGCCGTCGCTCGCGTCGACGCCGAAGGGGTTCTCCCACCCGCTCGCGCCGCGCGCCGCCCTCTCGTACACGACGGGCATCCGCTGGAACGGCTTCTTGTCACGGACGAGGAGGCGCTTGTCGAGCGCGCAGCCGCTCGCGCCGAAGACCGCGAGCCGCACCGGCAAGGACGCGACGTAGTCCCCGTCAGGCGCGTGCGCGTCGCCCGTGAAGAGCACGTCGGCGCGGCCCAGGTAGGGCGCGAGGTCGCCGGTGAACCGCACGCTCCGCGCGGGGTTCTTGCCGTGATGGAGCTCGGCGCGGAGGATCTCCTGCGGCTCCGTCCGCCACATGGCCGCGCCGGGCGTGAACGCGAAGCTCGCCTTGACGATGATCGTGATGTAGCGCTGGCCCTGCGTGCGCCACGAGACGGCGGCGGCCTCGGCGCCCGGGAGCGACGCCACGGCGTCGGGGGGGAGCGCGCTCACGGCCGCGCGCTCCGGCAGCTGCTACGGACCAGGCTCGCCTCGTCGTCGCCCATGGCTTCGAGACAAGGAAGTACTCGCTGGTCGTGACGGGCGTGTTGCAACCCGGTGATCCGCGTGTGGATCCGGCGCCCGGGTGGCCTCCGGCCCCGGCCCCGGCAGCGCGCGGCGCGCGGCGGCGCGGGGCCAGGGGACGCCGCTCAGCCGCCGCACGGGTTCGCCCGGCATGCCCGGACGAAGCCTATCTCGCTCTGCCCCGCCTCGATCCGCTCGATCCACCAGTCGAGCCCCGGGTAGGCGGCCCGGATGGACGCCGCCGCCTCCGCGAAGCGCGCCGTGTCTCCCCGCGCGGCGTAGATCTCGGCGCGGAGCGCGTGGGCCTCCGGCTCGTAGACGCCGCGGAGCACGTCGAGGATGGCCGGGTCCACGTCGCCGAGCGGCTGCGGCCCGTACATCAGATAACGCAGGATGCGGTCGAAGCGGAGCGGATCGTCCGGCTCCACGCGGCCCGTGAGCTCCGCGCCGCTGTCCTCCGGAGGGAGGCTCGTCCAGCGGCCCCAGGAGCCCACGCGGGCGGCCTCGGGCGCGAGGCGCCCGAGCTCGCGCTGCTCCTCGGGGCTCGGCGCCGCGAGCTCGATCGGCACCGGCGCGCTCTCCGCGCGGTCCGGCGGCCCGACGTAGACGATCGCCAGCGTGTACCGCCCGGGATCGAGCCCCGCCGGGAGGTACGACGAGACGTCGATCAGCATGCGCCTGCACTCGCCCGGGCACAGGCGGAACACCGGCGTGCCGTGCTCAGGGAGCACGACCGGCGAGGGCTCGGTCCTCGCGACCTCCTCGCCGGTGCCCGCCCGAGCGAGGCGGATGCCGATCGCGCCGGCGTTGCCCGCCCAGCTCGGGCGCGGCAACCGCAGGATGCAGGCCAGAGGGCGGTCAGCGCACAGCGTGATGGCCACGTGCAGGGGAAAGCCGAGCACGTAGCGGCGATCGTGATCGAGCGAGCGGAGCGAGAGCCCAGGCGGACCGACCGGGTCCCCGGCGCTTCGCGCGTGTTCATCGGACATGACAGCCCCTCATCTCCATCGAAGTCCCCTGTTGTTCTCGAGGCGCACGCGTCGAGTCTCCTTCACGTGGCGCCCGCACAGGTCGTTGCCGACCTTCCCGTCGGTCCCAGGGATGAGCTGCTGGTCGGCGTCCACCATCCAGTGGGACCGATAGTTCATGCAACACGTCGTCTGGCGCGGGCTCCGGTAATCGAAATAGCCGCACTTGTGCGGCATCCCGAAGGCGTGCGTGAGCTCGTGGACGATGGTGTGGAGCGTTCCTTGCTCGTAGCCGCGCCGGGGCAGCGCCCGCTCGGGGTCCCACCACGCCCTGTGATGGGTGAACAGGATGGTCCTGCCGGCGAAGTACCTCGCCGGCCCGATGTCGATCGTGGGGCTCATGCCGACGACGTAGGCGCCCCCTGGACCCTGCACGTCGGCCTCGACGCTCTCGGGGATCCCGTAGCCCGGGGGCTCCCACGCCCCGTCCCTGCGGCGGGCCCGAGGGAAGAAGAAGAGGCGATTCTCGTACGCGTGCGCCAGCGACCCGTCGCCCGCGGTGAACTGGCTCTGGATGTCGTGCGGCGCGAGCCAGAGGCGGGTCCGCGGCGGGTCGGCGAGGATGGCCGCGCTCGCGACCCCGAAGCCCATCTGCCAGTCGTCCCAGCGGAACGAGACGTAGCTAGCGTCCGGGTGGGCGCCAGGGATCTCCACGTACTCGCCGCGCCGCTCGCCCTCGCCGCCGTCCAGGATCGTGACGCTCCCGGAGAACAGCACCTCGGCGGGCGCATCGGGCACGGGGTGCGGCTCGAGCGCGGCGATCAGGCAGAACCAGCCCGGATCCCCGGCGTGCTCGAAATGCTCGCTCACGAAGCGCGAGGCCATCTCGCCGAGCGTGCCCGCGTCGAGCGCCATGCGCTGCAGGTCCTCGATCACGCGCGCCTCGGTGAAGTCGAGCTGGGCGAAGACGGGCTCGAAGTGCCTCGGCACCTGCTCCACGGGCAGCGGGAGCGCGCTCTCCATCCGGATGTACTCGACGTCGATCCGGCGCCAGAGCGTCATGATCCCGGTCTCGTCGGCGGCGCCTTCCGCGAGGCCCTCGGCGTGGATCTCGGCGCGGACGATCAGGTTGTCGCCGGCGATATCGGTCATGTGGCGCCGGATCGTGCTCCGCCCCTCCACGATCGCCGTGCTCGCCGTGGTCTCCGTCGCGTCGGACAGCGGGTAACCCTCCACCTCCTCCCAGCCAGGGCTCGTGTCCTCCGTCCCCTCGTTGTCCTCGGCGATCGGCCCCAGGTAGGCTCCTGCAGCGTTGTAATCGTTCTCGTCGAGGGTGGGCGCGGAGGCCGGGTGCACCTCCGGGCGCTCGTTGAACGGGTCGTCAGGATCGCGCGCGCTCCAGCGGATCCGCGCGCCCTGGGGGAGCTCGCCGTCCGGGCTCGTCACCTCCGCCGTGATCTCGATGAGCTGTGTATTCCTCGTCCATCGCCCGTCGAGATCTCGATTGATGTAGACGCGTCCCTGGTTGTCGAGGCTCTTGTATCCTGGGCTGTACCCCGCCGCGCGCGTCGTGCCTGGCGGCGCCGAGCTGTCTGGAGAGCCCGGGGAATACAGCCCTTTGATATCGACAATCCTGACGGCGATCATCGCGACGAAGCATTGCAAATGCCGCGCTCAGCCCGCCCGCCTCCCGACGTGTCACCCGCCGCGGCGCGCGCCCTCAGGTTGTCGCTTTCTCCCGGCGCGCGTTCGTGCGTAGACTCCGCGCCCTCATGAGCTTCGAGCCAGTTGCAGGTTTTCGCTTCGGCGCCGTCAGCGCCGGGATCCGGAAAGATGGGCGCATCGACGTCGCGCTCGCGGTGGCCGATCAGCCGGCGGTCGTGGCCGGCATGTTCACGCGGAATGTGGTGCGCGCGGCGCCCGTGGACATCGCCATGCAGCGCGTCCGGTCGGGGCGCGCCCGCGCCGTCGTCGCCAACAGCGGGTGCGCGAACGCCTGCACGGGCGAGGCGGGCTGGAAGGCCGCCCTCGATACGACGCGCGCCGTCGCCGAGTCCATCGGCGCCTCGGAGGACGAGGTGCTCCCCGCCTCGACCGGCGTCATCGGCGCCGTCCTGCCCGCGCACCGGATCATCGAGCGTGTCCCCGAGCTGACGGCGCGCCTGTCACCGAAGGGCTACCTCGATTTCGCCCAGGCGATCTGCACGACCGACCGGTGGCCGAAGCTCGCGCAGCGCAAGCTCGGCGCCGGCGCGACGCTGCTCGGCATCGGCAAGGGCGCCGGGATGATCCACCCCGACGTGGGCCCGCCCCACGCGACGATGCTCGTCTTCCTGTTCACCGACGCGGTGCTCGATCCCGGCGAAGCGAGCGACGCGCTGGCGGCCTCGTGTGATGTGACGTTCAACGCGTGCAGCGTCGACGGGGACACCAGCACCAACGACACGGTGCTCCTCCTGTCCTCCGGCGCATCGCAGCGCCGCGCCTCGCGCGACGAGCTCTCGGCGGGGCTCACCGAGGTGTGCGGCGAGCTCGCGCGCTCGATGGTGGCCGACGGCGAGGGCAGCACGCACGTCGCCGAGATCCGCGTCCGCGGGCTCTCGACGCGCGACGCGGCGCGCGCCGTGGCGCGCACGGTGGCCACGTCGATGCTCGTGAAGACCGCGCTGTTCGGCAAGGACGCCAACTGGGGGCGGCTGCTGGCCGCCGCGGGGCGCGCCGGCGTGCCGTTCAACCCGAGCGAGGCCCAGATCCTCGTCGGCGGAATCCCGATCGTGCGGAACGGCGCGCCGGTCGGGGCGGAGGCCGAGCTCAAGGCGAACGAGGTGCTCGCGCGCGACACCTACGTCATCGAGCTCGTGCTCGGCAGCGGCCCCGGCGACTTCGCCTACCTCACCAGCGATCTCGGGCACGGCTACGTCGACGTGAACGCCGGGTACCGCTCGTGATCCTCGCGGGGCGACCGGCCGGGCAGCTCGCGACGAGCGCGCCTCTGGCTTCGCCCTGACCGGAAGCGCCTGCCGCGGCGCTCCCCCGGCCCCGAGCCTCGGCCGTCCCCGTCTCACGGCGCGCGACCCCGCGGACGAGTGAACCTCGCGCGACGAGCGCAGGTGAACGCAGGTTCACAACACGAGCGCCTCGCCGGGCTTCCGGGCCGTCCGCTCCGGCCGCCCCGTGGCACGCTGCGTGTTAGTGCGCGGCATGGTAGTCGTGCGGGAAGGCCGCGCCGGTGCCGGCCGCCGCTGGAGGACTTCGATGCTTCTTCATTCCCCCCTTGCGAAGATCCTGGGCCGAGGCGCGCTGTTCCTGATGATCGCCGCGACCGCGACGGGCTGCGGCGGCTGTGGCGATGCTTCGCTCCAGTGCGACCAGGATGGCGAGAACTGCTTCCTCTGCGACGGCTACGGGTGTCGCCCGGTGGAGCCCCACATCGACCCCGGCACCGGGGGTCGGGGCGGCGCGGGTCAGGCGAGCACCGGCGAGGGGGGCGCGGGCCAGGGCGGCGCGGAGGCCGACTGCGACGCTGAGCTCACCACGTGTCCCTGCGACGGCGACAGCGCGTGCGAGGACGGCACGCGGTGCGTCGACGGGCTCTGCATCGCGGCGTGCGAGTTCAGCTACGAGTGCGGCGCGGGCAGGGTGTGCGTGAACGGCGAGTGCGCTGACGGTTGCTCCGACGCCGCGCCCTGCGCCGAGCCCGGCACGCGCTGCGACCGCGGGGTCTGCGTCCCCGACCCCGCGAACCCCGAGTGCAGCGACGCGGCCCCGTGCGAGGGCGGCGCGCTCTGCGTCGACGGCGCCTGCACCACCGGCTGCGCGACGCACGCGGACTGCGCGCCCGGCGAGGTGTGCAACGCGGTCACCGGCGCGTGCATGGACGACCCCTCGCCGCAGCCCGGCTGCGGCGCCACGTCCTGCGCCGCCCAGGGCCAGGAGTGCATGGACGACGGCTACTGCCACTACCCGTGCGAGGCCGCGCGGGCCTGCCAGCTCATCGACAGCCGCTTCGTCCGCTGCGAGGACGGCTTCTGCAAGACGCGGGAGGAGGTCGCTCCGGAGTGCTCGCTCGACGAGCCTTGCCCCGACGGCAAGGACTGCATCTCGGGCGAGTGCCTCTGATCCTCGGGCGGAGGCCGAGCCCGTCCCCTCGCACCGACGCTCCGCCGTGACGGGCGGCAATCAACCGCGACGAACCGCACCAGACGACGTCGCCGGACAGGAACGGGCGAGGGGCCACCCCGCCCCCTCACCTCCCGCGGTCCCGCCCCGCACACCTTGACCGTCCGTCACGTGGCAGGTAATCGCCTCCAATGGTCGCCCGCTCTCCTGTCCATCGGCCCGCGCCGCTCTTCGTCCGGATCGCCCGCGCCGCCGTCGTGTCGCTCGCCCTCGCCCTGCCGAGCGTCGCCGCCGCCGAGACCCGGATCGCCGTCGTCGACGTGCAGCACGCCGTCATGCAGACGGAGGACGGTATCCGGGCGCAGGCCACGCTGAAGAAGCTCTTCGACCGGCGTCAGCAGGAGCTCGACGCGAAGCAGACCGAGCTCCAGCGGGCGCGCGAGGACATCGAGAAGCAGTCGCGCGTGCTCTCGCGCGAGTCGCTCCAGAAGCGGATGGAGGACTGGCAGCGCCAGATGGTCGAGCTCCAGACCGTGTTCGTCGACTACAACAAGGAGCTCCAGAAGAAGCAGGGCGAGCTCACCGGGCCCATCCTCAAGAAGATGATGATCATCGTCGCCCGGATCGCGAAGAAGTCCGGTTACGAGATCATCTTCGACAAGCAGGCGGCCCCGTACGTCCGCGCCGATCTCGATCTGACGGAGCAGGTCATCCAGCTCTACAACACCGGCGGTGGCGAGGACGACGCGAGCGGCGACAAGGCGGAGAAGAAGGACGACGCGAAGTAGCGCGCCGCCCGCGCGTCCCACGCCGCGGAAAGGAGCCGGCCTTGCCTGACCGAACCCAAGCGCCCGTCACGCTCGACATCCATCAGATCCTGTCGATCCTGCCGCACCGCTACCCCCTGGTGATGGTCGACCGCGTGACGGAGATCACCCCCAACAAGAGCATCCGCGGCTACAAGTGCGTCGCTTACAACGAGCCCTGGTTTCAGGGGCACTTCCCCCAGCGGCCGATCATGCCCGGGGTGCTGATCCTGGAGTCGCTCACCCAGCTCGGCGGCATCCTCGCCTATGCGTCCGACCCGTTCGACGCCAAGGCGAACCTCATGTTCTTCCTCGGCCTCGACAAGGCGAAGTTCCGCCACACCGTGACGCCCGGCGATCGGCTCGATCTCTACGCCGAGGTGCTGCACCATCGCTCGAACGTCTGGAAGCTCCGCGGCGAGGCGAGCGTCGATGGGACGCTCTGCGCCGAGGGGGAGATGCTCGCTTCCATCGTCGATCGCGAGCCCTGATCGGAGGGGAGATCCCGTCATGCGCCCGAGCCCGTCGCCGTCGTTCACCCGGTTCCTCGCGGCCCTCTGCGCCTCGCTCGCCCTCTCGCTCGCGGGCGGCTGCGGCGGCGCCGCGCCCGCGGCTCCCCCGGCGCCCGAGACGGGCGGCGGCCTGATCGGCTCGGCGGCGCCCGAGCTCGCGGCCGAGGTCGTGAGCGGCGAGGGGCCGTCCACGCTCAAGGACGCGCGCGGCAAGGTGGCGATCGTCGATTTCTGGGCGACCTACTGCCGCCCCTGCAGAAAATCGTTCCCCAAGTACCAGCAGCTCGTCGACCGGTTCGGCGGCGAGCTCGCCGTGCTCGCCGTCTCCCTCGACGCGCCCGAAGACGTCTCGAAGGAGCAGCTCACGGCGTTCGCGGACGAGGCGGGGGTCAGGTTCAAGATCCTCTGGGACAAGGACCAGAGCGCGGAGAAGGCGTACAAGCCGCGGAGGATGCCGACCGCGTTCGTCGTCGATCGGGGCGGCGTCGTGCGCCATATCCACGCAGGCTACGAGGACGGCGAAGAGGACAAGATCTCCCGGGAGATCGAGGCGCTGCTCGGCCCGGCGGCGGCTCCGCCGCCTGCCGACGGCGGTCGCCGATCCCCTTGAGGTTCCCGAGGAGGCGACGCTCGTCTTGACGACCCCCACCCTGATCCGGCGCGTCTCGGTCGAGGCGCTCGACATCCCGCTGCACGAGCCGTTCGGCATCGCCGGCGGCGCGCAGGAGCGCGCGGCGAACCTCCTCGTCACCGTGGAGCTCGCCGACGGGACGCTCGGCTTCGGCGAGGCGGCGCCGCTGCCCGCCTTCAACGGCGATACGCAGGACGCGTCGCGCGCCGCGGCCCTCTCCCTGCGCGGCGCCGTCGAGGGCTCGGACGCGCGCGCGTGGCGCGCCGTCGCGCGCGCGCTCCGCGAGGCGTCCGGCGGCGGCGCGGGCGCGGCGCGCTGCGCGATCGAGACCGCGATCCTCGACGCGCTCGCGACGCGCGCGGGCATGCCGCTCTGGGCCTTCTTCGGGGGCTCCGGGACGGCGCTCACGACCGACATCACCATCACCACCGGCTCGCCGGAGCGCGCGGAGGAGGCCGCGCGGCGCGCCTCGGCCATGGGCTTCCGCACGCTCAAGGTGAAGGTCGGCGGCCGCCTTGCCGCGTCCGACCCCGCGCGCGTCGAGGCGATCCACGCGGCCGCGCCCGCGGCGGCGCTGATCCTCGACGGCAACGGCGGGCTCACGGCGGGGGAGGCGCTCGCGCTCGTCGCGCACGCGCGCCGGCTCGGCGCGGACGTCGCGCTGCTCGAGCAGCCGGTGCCGCGGGACGACTGGGACGGCATGAAGGAGGTCACGCGGCGCGCCGGCGTCGCCGTGGCCGCCGACGAGAGCGCCGCCTGCGCGGAGGACGTCCTCCGCATCGCCGCGGAGCGCGCGGCGACCGTCGTCAACATCAAGCTGATGAAGGGCGGGATCGCCGAGGCGCTCGACATCGCGGCGGTCGCGCGCGCCGCGGGGCTCGGGCTCATGATCGGCGGGATGGTCGAGTCGGTGCTCGCGATGACGGCGTCGGCGTGCTTCGCGGCCGGCCTCGGCGGGTTCTCGTTCGTCGATCTCGACACGCCCCTGTTCCTCGCCGAGAACCCGTTCGACGGCGGCTTCGACCAGCGAGGCCCGGCGCTCTCCCTCGAGGGGATCCGCGCCGGCCACGGCGTCACCCCGAAGCGCCGCGATCCGCGGGCGGGCTAACGTCGACGGCGTCGACGGCGCCGACGGCGCCGATCCACGCCGGGACGCCCAGCTGCTCGAACGGGCCTCGCAGATCGTCGGGCAGCGGCGCGGCGATGCGCAGCGGCGCGCCCGTCTCGGGGTGGGCGACCGCGAGCTCGGCCGCGTGGAGCGCGAGGCGGTGGAGCGCGTAGCGCTCGCGGAAGAGGCGGTTGTGCTCGCCCTTGCCGTAGTTCACGTCGCCGATGATCGGGTGGCTGATGTGCTTCAGGTGCCTCCGCACCTGGTGGAGGCGGCCCGTGCGCGGGCGCGCCTCGACGACGGCGTAGCGCTCCAGCGCGTGGAGGCGCTCGAAGTCGGTGACGGCCGGGACGCGCGGGCCCCCCTCGCGCCGCGGGATCGGGTGATCGATGCACCCGCGCTCGGGGGGCACGCCGCGGACGAGCGCCAGGTAGCGCTTCTGCGCGAGGCCCTGCTCGAACTGCGCGCAGAGCAGCGCCGCGGCGGCGGCGTCGAGCGCGACGAGCAGCACGCCGCTCGTCGCCCGATCGAGGCGGTGGACGGGGAAGACCTTCCGGCCCAGCGCGCGCTCGGCGAGGTCGACGAACACGACCGGCGCGCTGCCCCAGCCGCGGTGCACGAGCAGCCCGGACGGCTTCGCGAAGGCCGCGGTGCGATCGTCCAGGTGGAGCAGGGAGAGCTGCATCGGGGAGCGCTCAGCCGGTCCCGAGCGCGAGGTACCGCGCGAGCCGCTGGTACAGGGCGGCCGCGAGCTCGGGGTCGTGCTCGCAGACCTCGGAGAAATCGTCCTTGCGGATCCGGATGAGCCGCGTCCGCGCCGCGGCGACGGGCAGGTCGCCCTTGCGCCGCGCGCCCACGAGCGACTCCGGGAAGAGCAGCCCCGAGGACGCGACCCGCCGCCCGTCGGGCAGATCCACGGCCCCGTCGAGCACCAGGTAAGCGACAAGGTCGCTGGCGACGTCGCGCGGGATCCGATCGCCCGCGCAGAGCTCCACCTCCACGCCCGCCGCGAGCGCCCCGAGCACCGCCGCGGGGCTCATCCCTGCGAGGAGCGGGCACGCGGAGAGCACCGAGAGATCGCGCGAGGACGGGCCGGCGTCGTCCGCGCGCTTGACGAAGCGCTCCTTGATGTCGATGACGATCACGCTCGCGTTGTCGAGGCCCCCCCGCTCGCGCGCGTGGCCGAGGAGGCCGGCGGCGACGTCGTCGGGGCTGCCCTTCGAGCAGAAGCGGGAGAGCGCCGCCTCGGTGTCGATCGCGTTGTGTACCCCGTCCGTGCAGAGGAGGATGCGGTCGCCGCGCGAGAGGTCGACGAACACGGTGTCGACCGCGACGGTGCCCGCGAGCCCGATCGCGTTCACGAGCGGGTTCCGTTGCGGCTTCCTCGCCGGGGTCGGGGTGCCTGCCGCGCGGAGCGTATCGTAGAGGGCGTGGTCCTGGGTGAGCTGGACGGTGGTCGTCGGGCGAACCAGGTAGGCGCGGCTGTCGCCCGCGTGCGCGAAGAACGCCCGGCTGTGCGCGAGCACAACGAAATCGAGCGTCGTGCCCATGCCCTGGTAGCTCGGCTCCACGCGGCGCGCCTCCAGGATGGCCGCGTGCGCGGCCTCGGTCACGCGCCGGAGCAGCGCGAACACCTCGCGCCGCGCCTCGATGTTCGGGTCGGCCACGTACGCGTCGAGGATGGCCGCGGCGGGCGGACGGAGCACCTCGTCACGCACCGTGTCCACGGCGATCTGAGCCGCGACCTCCCCCGCGGCGTGGCCGCCCATCCCGTCGGCGATGCCGAAGAGGGCGAGCTCGGGGCAACAGAGGATCCGGTCCTCGTTGCTCGGGCGGACGAGGCCGACATCGGTCGATGCGGCGAACTCGATGCGATAATCGAAGCGCGGGAGGATCCGGGACACCGCGACCAGGATAGACACCGTGCGGGCGGCGTCAAAATGGCGGGGCAAGCGCGCGACGGCTCCACCCCCCCCCGCGCGCCTCGCGCCCGCCAGCGCCTGCCCCCGCCCCTGCCGCGGGAGCGCCCCGCTGCCCCCCGAGGGCGGCGCGCCGCGCGGACGTTGCCGTGGCCCCGCTGACGCGGCCCGGCGCGCCCTGCGCACCGGCCGCGGCGAGCCCGTGCCCCCGGCGGACACACCAGCGTGCAACGCGCACGGATCCACCGTTGGCCCGACTCTCGCGTCTTCCGGGAGCATGCAACTCATCGAGGTGGACGTCGGGCGCTTTCGGCTCGAATTCGGTGGAGGGCTCGGGCTGGAGGTCATCCTCCTGTTCAGCCGCTCGGTGGCCTTCTGGCGCTGGGGTGGCGAGCTCGTTGCGGAGGTCAGCGTCGGCGTGAGCTGAGCCGGACAGCCGTCGTCTCGACCTGAGCCCCGCCGGCCGCAGCAGATTCAGGGCGCGCAGCGAAAGAGCCCCAGACGAAAAATTCCGGTAGGATTCGGCTCGACCGCATGAGGCCTTGCTGCTGTCTGTCATCCACCACGCTCGCTCCTGCCGCGGCTCTGCCGGAGGCCCGCGCAGCGACTCCGCCGTTCACGCTCGAGCTCGGCGGTCCGACGCGGCCCGCGGAGCGCGCGACCTCGCGCCGTTCGTGGAGCGCGCGATGACGGTAGAACCGCGGATCGACGTCGCCACGATGCGGCGCGCCCTCTCCACCGCCGAAGCGGTGATGGCGCTGAACCCCCCCGAATCGCCGATGAGCGAGGGGTATCGGCTGTTCCGCGTGTCGGGCGGTGACGTCGCGTGGCTGGACCTGCCCGCGAGCAGCGGCGCTTATGCGGTCTTCGGCTCGCACCCGCGCTGCGACATGAAGTTCGCCTCGGGCGACGACGTGTGCGTGCGGCACCTGGTCGCCACCTGCTGCAACCTCCCCGACGGCGGCTTCGGCCTGCGGCTCATGGATCTGCAGACCACGATCCCCTTCTTCGTGGACGACGACGTGCCGCGGCGGTCGATCGTGGTCGCCGGCCCGCTGCTCGTGCGCATCGGCAAGCACGTGGTCGGCGGGCTCCCGGTCGGGCCGCGCGCCTCGTCGAGGGCGCTCGAGGTGAGCTCGTGCGGGATGAGCGAGCCGCCGCGCGGCCTCGATAGCATCGCGAACAAGCCCGGCGGCGAGGGCGGCACGCCTCAGGTGGCGACCGAGGGCATCACGACAAGCCATCGCTTCGCCCGCGGAGAGATCTCGCACATCACGTCGGTCCGCCCCGTCTCGCACATCGAGGAGATGGTGGCCCCGCGGGCGAAGAGCGGGTACGTGCGGCTCACGCTGCAGTCGAGCGAGCGCAGCGCCGCGGTCGAGCTGCCCCAGCAAGCGCTCGACGACGGCGTGCTGCTCGGGCGCGCGGACAACTGCCTGGACCGCGGCCTGCGCGCCGTCCTGAGCACGCACATCTCGCGGACCCACCTGCTGCTCCTGCGGGACGGCACGGAGATCATGGCCCTCGATCTCTGCTCGACGAACGGGACGAGGTACGGGGGCCAGAAGGTCCGCCGCGTGATGGTCCCCGCCGAGGGCCTCGCCCTCACGCTCGGCCCCGAGCTGACGCTGATCTGGCACCCGCAGACGTGACGCGCTGGCCGCGCCTCGCGGCCAGCACCACGCTACGCCAGCACCACGCTACGCCAGCAGCTGGCGCGCGATGACGAGGCGCTGGATCTGGCTCGTGCCCTCGTAGATCTGGAGGACCTTCGCGTCGCGCATCATCTTCTCGACGGGGTACTCCTTCACGTAGCCGTTGCCGCCGAACACCTGCACGGCGTCCACGGCCGTCTGCATGGCGCTGTCGGCGCCGTAGGCCTTCGCGAAGCTCGATACGATCGGGTCGCGCACCCCGTGATCGAGGTTCCACGCGGCCTTCTGGTAGAGCAGCCGCGTCCCCTCCACGCGGATGGCCATCTCCGCGAGCATCCACTGGATGAGCTGGTGGTTGCCGATCGGCTGGCCGAAGGTCTTGCGCTCCTTGGCGTAGGCCACGCACTCGTCGACGCAGCGCCGCATCAGGCCGGTCGCGGCCGCGCCGATGTCGGGGCGCGTCTGGTTGAAGGTCTCCATGGCGAGCTTGAAGCCCTGACCCTCGGGCGCGAGCAGGTTCTCCTTCGGCACCTTCACGTCCTCGAGGAACACCTGAGCGGTGTCGCTCGCCCGCTGGCCGAGCTTGTCCTCCTTCTTTCCGACGCGGAGGCCGGGCGTGTCGCGGTCGACGATGAACGCCGCGATCCCCTTGTGCCGCAGCTCCGGGTTCGAGGTCGCGAAGATCACGTAGTAGCGCGCGTAGCTCGCGTTCGTGATCCAGCACTTCTGCCCGTTGAGCACGTAGTCGTCGCCGTGCTTCGTGAACCGGGTCTTGAGCCCCGCGACGTCGCTGCCCGCGTCCGGCTCGCTCGTACAGTAGCTCGCCATGATCGGCTCGGCGGTGAGCATGCCGAGGTACTTCTTCTTCTGATCCTCGTTGCCCGCGAGCTTGATGGGGGTGAGCGCGAGGCCGTTCGCGAGGAAGCTCGTCTGGATGCCGGTGCACCCGTACGAGAGCTCCTCGGCGAGGAGGGCGTTCTCGAGCTCACCCATCCCCGGGCCGCCGTACTCGGCCGGGCACGTCGGGTTGACGAGGCCGATGTTCCAGCCTTCCACGAAGACGTCCATCGGGAAGTACGATTTCTGATCGCACTCGGCCGCGATCGGGAGGATGCGCTCCTTCGTGAAACGACGCGCCGTATCGATGAGAGCCTTGTGCTCTTCGCTCACAGAGAAATCGACCACCTTGTGACCTCCGGCTAGTGGGGCGGGGACGGCGCTCACCGGGCCCGCCAGCTACGCGGGACGAGGGCCTGCGCCCCCGTCACTCCTTCATTCTGCGCCTGCGTCGCTCGAGCTCGGCGCGCACGGCGCGGCTGCCCAGAATGTAGCCGACGATCAACCCAAGCATCAGCACCACGGGGATGTAGAGCGCGTGCTGCGGGGTCATCTCCCCGAGGTTCGGCATCAGCTCGCCCCCTGCCCCGCGCCGGCCCGCGCCTTCTTCAGGGCGGCCTCGAGCGCGTCGATGCGGCGGTCGATCTGCTTCTGCCGGCGCCAGGAGAGGAAGACCAGCGCGAAGAGGATGAGCCAGATCGCGGCGTACGCCTCGACCAGGAGCTTCTCCCCGCTCTGCATCTCGTTCCCGCCCTGAACGGGGCGGAACGCCTGCGCCCGGTCGTCCGACGTGGTGGTCGTCGGCTGCTGCAACGCCGCATGGGAGAACAAGGAATGTTGGGCTTTCATGTTGTCAGTCCTCTCCGATGCCGGCTTCGAGGGCCTCTTGCTCGAGCTCCGCGAGCCGCGCGGACGCGAGATCGACGCGATAGCGCGCCCACACGAGCGCGAGGGTGAGCAGGGTGAACGAGAGAAAGCCGAGGCCGAGCGCCATCTTCATGTCAGGGTGCCCGAGGCCGCCGCCCTTGCCCGTGATGACCGTGGGGTGGTTACCGCCCCACATCTTCACCGAATAATGGATGATCGGCAGGTTGGCCGCTCCGAGGACGCCCAGGGCCGCGGCGAACTTGCGCTCGGCGTCGCTGTCGCCCGTGAAGGTGCGGAGCACGACATAGGCGATGTAGATAAGCACGCTGAGCAGCGACGTCGTGAGGCGCGGATCCCACGTCCAGTACACGCCCCACGCCTTGGCGGCCCACAGCGGACCGGTGACGAGCACGATCAGGCCCATCGCCACGGCGACCTCGGCGCCGGCCTTCGCCAGCGAATCCCAGCGCTGCGTGCCGCGCGCGAGGTAGCCGGCGGAGCCGATGAAGCAGACGGCCGCGCCGATGTACATCGCGTACCCGGCGGGGGCGTGGAAGTAGAAGATCTTCTGCACGATCCCCATCGAGGCCTCGGTCGGCACGACGTAGGCGACGAAGTGGAGAGTGCCGACGATGGCGAGGGCCGACGCGGCGAGCAGGACGTAGAAGGCGATGCTGGAGCCCGCGGAGGCGCCGCGCGGATCGCCGACGGCGCGCAGCGCCGCCCCACCGTTCGCCGCCAAAGCCACCTTGTGCAGCGCCCTCTCGTCGTCGGCTCCCATGCTGGCGCGCCACCGTAGTGCCAAGGACGGTCGCGTTCAAGCCGGGGTGACGCGCGGGGAACGCGGAGCGGAGCGCGGCGGCGCCTCGCTCAGCGCGGCCGCCCCCCTCGCTCAGGTGCCGTCGGGCGCGATCGCGTCCCAGCCGGTCGCCTTCGCGAGGCGCGACATCGCCATGTCGAGATCCATCGTCGCGTTCAGCTGGTTAAATCGGTTCGTGGCATACGCTTTGGCCGGATCGATGAGGTCCTTTTCCGCCATCGTCCCGACATCGATCCCTTGCTGAACCATCACGAGCCAGCGCTTCCCGTACTTGGCCGCCTTCGTGTAGGCGTCGAGCCGCCGCTGGGCCTCCACGACCTCGGCATAGGCGGTCTCGACCTCGGTCGCGACCCCGCCCATGGCGAAGCGCTGCGTCGCGGCCATCTCCTCGAGCTGCGCCTCGGCGAAGCGGATGCGCGCCGATTGCGGCAAGAGGTCGAGCTTCCACTGGAGCGCGAGCGCGGCGCTGTAGTGGAAGTAGTTGCCGGGGTCGCTGGTGAACGGGTTCAGCTGATCCGCGACCTCCGGGGCGGCGCTCACCCCGAGCTGAAGGGCGATGCCGATGTCGGGGAACAGCTGCGCGCGCGCGAGCCGCACCTGCGCGGACCTCGCGTCGAAGCCGGCGCGCGCCTGCGCGAGCTCCGGCCGGTACAGGCGCGCCGCGGTCAGGTAACGGCTGACGTGCCCGAGCCGGTGCTTCGGCGGGCGGATCGGGACGTCGGGGATGTCGAGATCCGCGATGCCCGTGTAGAAGCGCAGCCCCGCCAGCGCGACCGAGATGTACTTGTCGACATCGGCCCCGCGCGCCTCGAGCTCGGCCCCGAAGGTCTGGAGCTTCAGCAGCTCGATCGGGTCGCCCTCCTCGCGCTCGACCTGCTCCTCCAGGCGCCGGAGCGCCTTGTCCATCTCGGCCCGCACGTCGACGAGCAGGCTCCGCGAGTCGCGCGCGAGCTGGAGGCCGAAGTAGGCCTTGCGGACGTCGAGCCGCACCGCGTCCCGCTCCTTCTCGACGCTCGCCTGGTTCACGCGGACGTTCGCCTCGGCGGCATCCCAGAGGTTCGTGATCTTTCCGAACGTCCAGAGCGGCACGACGCCGTCGATGTTCACGCGCCAGCCGACCCCGAGGCTCGAGGTGAGCGAGACGTCGGTGTTCGGGCTGAAGACGTTGTTGCCGCGGACGGTCGGCGCGAGCGCAACGCCGCCTGTCAGCTTGAACTGCGAGAACGGGGCGTACCGGGCCTCGTCGAGCTGCGCGCGCACCTGATCGAGCTTCGCGCGGGCCACGGCGACGTTCGGGTGATTGCGATCGGCGAGCGCGAGGACGCCGGGGAGATCGTGGACGACCGCCGCTCGCCCGGGAGCCCCGCGGGTGTCCGCGGCGGCAGCAGGGAGCGGCGCGAGCCGGACCGCGAGGGAAACGGCGGCGGCAGCAAGGGCACCTCGTGCAGCGCGTCGGGCCATTTTCGGCGCACCCTAGCACGAGCCGGCCGCGCGCTTGCGCGACGTGCGCCTCGCGCCGCCCGCGCGCGTCAGCCCGCGCCGCCCTTGCCCGGCGGTGCCCCGTCGGTCTCCCCCTCTGCCGCCTCGTCTCCCCGCGACGCGACCTTCTTCTTGAGCCTCCGGAAGTTCGAGCGATCCATCCCCGCCTGCCGCGCCGCCTCGCTGAGGTTGTTGCCCGTGCGCTCCAGCAGGCGCCCGACGTAGATCTCATCGAACGCGTCGACGGCCCGCTCCTTGGCCTCCGCGTAGGGGAGCTCGCAGAGCTCGGCCGGCAAGACGAGCGCGTCCTTCGGAGGGCGAAGCGGCGGTCCGGGGCGGCCGGACACCGAGGGCGGCAGATCCGCGGGCAGGATCGCCTCGCCGCGCGCGGAGATCACGGCGTGCTCGATCGCGCTCTCGAGCTCGCGCGCGTTGCCCGGCCAGGTGTGCTCGCGCAGGAGGCGCGCCGCCTCGGGGCCGATCCGGTTCACGTCGCGCCCGTGCCTGCGCGCGCACCGGTTCAGGAAGTGGCTCGCGAGCAGCGCGACGTCCTCCCTGCGCCGGCGGAGCGGCGGCAGCTCGACGACGATGACGCCGAGGCGGTACGCGAGATCGTCCCGGAACTGGCCGGCGGAGGCGAGCTCGCGGAGGTCGGCGCAGGTCGACGCGATGACGCGCACGTCGACGCGTCGCGGCTCGCCGCCCGCGCCCGGGATCTCGCCGTGCGTGAGGACCCGGAGCAGCTTGGCCTGAGCCGGGAGCGGCAGCGCCGAGACCTCGTCGAGGAACAGCGTGCCCTTGTCCGCCGCCTCGATCAGGCCCCCGCGGGCGCGCCCGTCCGGCGGCGCCTCGCGGCCCTCGCCGAAGAGCTCGTCCTCGGCGCGCGACCCCGGCAGCGCGCTGCAGTCGACGGCGACGAACGGCCGCCCGGCGCGCGGACCGCGCCGGTGGACGGCGCGCGCGACGAGCTCCTTGCCCGTCCCGCGCTCGCCCGTCAGCAGGAGGGGCGCGCCGACGGCCGCCACGCCGAGCGCCTTCCGGTAGGCGTCCTGCATCGCGGAGGAGCTCGTGATCACCTCGCCGAGCTGCTCGTGCTCGCCGACGCGCTCCTCGAGGGCCCGCGCGCGGCTCTCGAGCCGCCGGCGCTCGATCGCGCGCTCGATCGCGATCGAGACCGCGGCCTCCGCGTCGACGGGCTTCGTCACGAACCCGTACGCGCCGGCGCGCACGGCCGCGATCGCGGCGTCGAGGTCGGCATGGCCGGCCATCACGACGACCTCGACGTCGGGATACGTCGCCCGGATGCGATCGAGCACCTCGGCGCCGCTCATGCGCGGCATCGCGAGATCGAGCAGCACCGCCTCGACGCGGGTCGTCGCGAGCAGCCCGAGCGCCGCGGGGCCGTCCTCCGCGGTGAGGACGTCGAAGTCGCGCACGAGCGCGCGCGCCAGGCCGCGGCGCAGGGCCGGCTCGTCGTCGACGAGGAGGATGCGGGCGCGATCTGCGGCGTTCACGAGGCGGAGCTGCGGGGCGGTGCTAGAGCGGCTTGCGTGAGGGGAAGCTCGGGAGATCGGCGCCCCGGCGTGTCTGCGGCTCCCTCGGCTCGTCGGTGGCGGCGTGCGTCGCGGCGAACGCGGGATCGCTGGAGCGCCGGAGCTTCCCTGGTGAGGGCGGAGGCTGCGGCTCGCCGGCCGCCGTCGGCGTGTAGATCTGACCGTGCTGCTGGAACACGCAGATCCGGTTGCCCCCCTCGCGCTTCGCCTGGTTGAGCGCGCTCTCCGCGGCGCGGATCAGCGCGTCCTTCGAGCGGACGTCGCGCGAGGGGTAGAGCGAGACGCCGATCGACACGCTGCACGGCCTCATCTCTCCGCCGAACTCGACCGGGTTGCCGGAGGCCTCGCGCCAGATCCGCTCGGCCACCGTCAGCGACCCGGCGAAGTGGGTGCTCGGCAGGACGATGAGGAACTCCTCGCCGCCGTAGCGCGCGACGACGTCCACCTCCCGGACCGAGCGGCGGATCCCGTCGGCCACGCGCCGGATCACGGCGTCGCCGAGCGTGCGCCCCCCGGTGTCGTTCATCGCCTTCAGCCGATCGATGTCGACGAGCACGCAGGCGAACGGCTCGTGGTAGCGCTCCGCGCGCTTGAACTCCTCGTTGAGCCGCGTGAAGAGGTACCTGTAGTTGTAGAGCCCCGTCATCTCGTCGTGGATGGAGAGCTGCTCCAGGTAGGCGCGCTGCGCCGCGACCTGATCGTGCAGCCGCTTGATCCGCAGCATCGCCCCGACCCGCGCGAGGAGCTCCTCCTCCTCGAACGGCTTGCACACGTAGTCGTCGGCGCCGATCTTGAGCCCCTCGACCCGGTTCGCCGTGTCGCTCTTCACGGTGACGAGCACGACGGGGAGGAACGACTCCATGGTCATGCTCTTGAGCAGCCGGCACGCCTCGAGGCCGGTGAGCCGGGGCATCACGATGTCGAGGAGCACGAGATCGACCCCTCCCCGTCCGATCAGCTCGATCGCCTCCTGACCGTCGTCGACCGCCTCGACCTGGAAGCCGGCCTTCTGAAGGATGTTCGCCAGCATCTGCCGCGCGAGGCGGTCGTCGTCCGCGACCACGATCCTGGCCGGTCGACCGCTCTGGAGCTCGATCGGCACGGAGAGCGGAGCGCTTCGGAGTTCCTCGCTGTTCGGCACGGGCACATCCTCCCTTCGGCCGGGGCCGGGCGCAACGAGATCGCGCTGCAGCGGACGCCGCCTCGCCGCCGGTCGCGCGCGCGGCCGCGCCGGAGGTCGCGCCGGAATGGCAGGAGTTGCCCGGGCATCGCCGTTGCGGCGCGGGCTGCCATCGCGCTGGTTTCGCGGTAAGGACCCCCGCATGACTCAGGCGCGGTTCTGGAAGCTCGCGGCGCTCGCGCTGACCTTCACGCTCGGCGTGATCCTGTGGGGCGCGTTCGTGCGCGCGACCGGCTCGGGGGCCGGCTGCGGCAGCCACTGGCCGACGTGCAACGGCGACGTCATCCCACGTTCTCCGAGCGCGGCGACGTTCATCGAGTTCACGCACCGCGCCACCTCGGGCATCGCGTTCTTGCTCGTCGCGCTGCAGCTCGTCTGGGCCTTCGTCGCCTATCCGTCGGGCCACCCGGTGCGCGGCGGAGCGGCCGCGTCGATGCTGTTCATGATCACCGAGGCGGCGGTCGGCGCCGGGATCGTCCTGCTCGAGTACGTCGCCCACGACGCGTCGGCGGCCCGGGCGCTCTGGATGGCCGTGCACCTCATCAACACGTTCCTGCTGGTGGGCGCCATGACCTGCACCCTCTACTGGGCGCGCGGGGGGCAGCGCGTGCGCTTGCGCGGCCAGGGGGTGACGGGCGCGCTGCTCGGCGTCGGGATCGCCGGGGTCCTCGCGGTGGGCGTGACGGGGGCCATCGCCGCGCTCGGCGACACGCTCTTCACGGCGGGCTCGCTCCGCGAGGGCCTCGCGCAGGACTTCTCGCCCGCGGCGCACTTCCTGGTGCAGCTGCGCGTGCTGCACCCGACCGTGGCGGCGGCCGTGGGCGTCTACCTGCTCTTCGCCCGCGGCGCTGTCGCTGCCCGGCGCCCCTCGCCGCTCGTCGCGCGGCTCTCGACGGCGACCGGAGGGCTCGTGCTGCTGCAGATCGGCGCGGGGCTCCTCAACCTGCTCTTGCTCGCGCCGGTGTGGATGCAGCTCGTCCACCTCCTGCTCGCCGATCTCCTGTGGATGGTCCTCGTCACGTTGGCCGCGGCCGCGATGGGCGAGCCGGCCTCGGCGGCGGACCAGGGCCCGCCCGGAGAGCGGGCCCAGCGAGCGGCGGTCGCCCCGCTCTAGAGCGGTTTCCGCCTCTGCTACATGCAGAGCAGAGCGGCGGTCACCCGCACAGGAGACGGGCCCAGATCGGCGTTTTCGGCGCGGAAGCGCACTCCGGTGCGCTGAGCACCGAAAACGTCGAGATGGGCCCGTATCCGACGCGGGTGACCGCCGCTCTAGAGATCCGGGCTGTCCTCGTCGCCCCCGGGCTCTCGCGAGATCGTGCGGCGGTCCGAGCGCTTTCGCGCCGCCTCTGCGGGCGGCGCGGCGCGCTGCTCGGGGACGAACGAGGGGAAGTCGACCTGGAGCACCATCCCCTGATCGGTCTCGATCACGCGGTAGGTCGCGTCGATCTGGGAGCGCAGGTCGATCACCATGTCGAGATCGTTGCCCTGGTCGACGAGCTGCACCTGGGTCACCGGGGTCGCGAAGAACGACGTGACGAGCGGGAAGCGGTTCGTCTGGATCGCCGCTGCGCCCTTCAGCCGGTAGACGAGGCGCCCCGCGGCCTTCGACTCGGCGACGTCGACCTTGCCGCCGTGGATCTGCACGAACACGCGCGAGCCTCCGGCCGGGAGCATCCGGAAGCCGGGAAAGGTGGCGACCGGCCGCCCGGCGAGGCTCTGCTGTGCCTCTTTCTTCTTCGGCTTGCGCGCGCGCTTCCGTGGGGCCTGCGGTGCGCCGGCGCCGCCGCCGGACGGCTGGGTGACCGCCGGCCTCTGCGGGGCGGCCTTCCCCGGCGCCGCCGCCTCCTTGGGGGCCGGCCGGGCGGTGGCGCTCTGCGCGAGGGCGAGCGGCGAGGCGAGGCCGAGGGCCAGCGAGAGGCTCAGCGCGAGATGCCGGGGAGGTCGCACGCGACCAAGTACAGCACGAGCGCCTGGCCTGGAAAAGACGGCAGCGCGTTAAGCTAGGCGCGTGCCGGCTCGCGCTCCCCGATTCTCCCACGTCATCGGCGTCGACGACGCGCCGTTCGCCCGCGATCACCGCGGCGACGTGCAGATCGTCGGGACCGTCTTCGCGGGGCTGCGCCTCGAGGGCGTCCTCTCCGGCCGCGCGAGGCGCGACGGGCGGAACGCCACGCCCGCGATCGCCGCGATGATCCGCGGCTCCCGCTTCTATGCCCAGGCGCAGGTGGTCCTGCTCCAGGGCATCGCGGTGGCGGGCTTCAACGTCGTCGATCTCGCGGCGCTGCGCGACGCCCTCGCCCTGCCGGTCGTTGTGGTGGCTCGGCGCCTCCCGGACCTCGACGCGATCCGCGACGCGCTGCTCTCGCGCGTCCGGGGAGGGCGCCGCAAGTGGGCGCTCATCGAGCGCGCCGGCCCGATGGAGCCGGTAGCGGGCGTGTACGTGCAGCGCGCCGGCATCTCGCTGGACGACGCGAGCGCGCTGATCGCGCGGCTCTCGGTGAACGGCCGCCTCCCCGAGCCCCTGCGCGCCGCGCACCTCATCGCCGGTGGGCTGACCACCGGCGAGAGCCGCGGGCGCGCGTGAGGGTCCCTGGAGAGCCGGGCTGGCTCGCGCGCGTCAGAGCTCCTGCCGGCTCGAAGCGCGCGCGATGCCCGCCTTCTCGGCCTTCTTCCCGCGGCCCGTCACCTTCGAGTAGATGACGTCGAGGTTGGCGGTGATGTCGAGATAGAACTGAGCGTCAGGGCTGTAGAAGAAATTCCTGCGCTCGCCATTGAAGCCGAGCTGCAGGTTGGTGTTGTTGTACCCGAGCGCGAGATCGACGACCTCGTAGACCGGGTAGCTCAAGCTGACATCGAAGGCCGTCTGGGGGATGTACGTGGGCCCCTTGGAGCCCTCGTAAGGAGCGCAGCCGGTCTCGATGTAGGCGCATCCCCCTTCGAACTCGTGCTTGAAGTCGCTGAGCAGCCCGAAGCTCGTCGCCAGGGAGAGGTCTTTGTAGAGCGGCAGGTCGATCGCGAGGCTCGTGGTCAACCGATCCGTGGCCATGGACCTCCCGGTCAGCTGATAATCGAGCGCGACCTCCCCGCTCGGGGCCATCCGGAGTCGCCCGCTGCCGCCCTCCGCCGTGTACGACCCCGCGAACAGGTGAGCGTAGTTCACGCCGAGCGTCGCCGTCACGCTGTTGAGCCCGTCTGCCTTCGATCCGAGCAGCTTGATCTTCTGGGTGACCTGCGGACCGAACGCCAGCGTGAAGTACCTGCCAGAGTTCCAGCTCATCGGCGAGGTCGGCAGGGTCACGCGCAGCCGCATGGCCGCGTCCGTCTTGTACTCGCCTTTGTCCACACCGCCGCTCTGCCAGAGCTCGCGCTTGTACTGGGCGCCGAGCGCCATGTCCTTGAGCTGCGTCTCCCGGTAGTCCGCCGTGGTGTCGCTGTTCGTGAGCTCGACGAGCCAGCCGATCTCGGCAGACAGGGACACCTTGTCCTTGGGGCGATCGAGCACGTAGTAGCTCGGCCGCAGCGTGAAGTCCCAGCCGTAGACCTGCATGTCCGGCGTGTGCTCGCCGCCGACGCCGAAGAGGGTCGTGCTGCCGGCCTGGTTCCAGGTGAACGTCGTCCCGCGCCAGCGCAGGGTCGTCTCCTCGTCCTCCTCCTGCACGGCGTCGGCCGCGGTGGCCTGATTCCACTGCACCACCGGGGAGGCCGCTGCGTCGGGCCGCGGTGTCTCCGCGGCAGGCGGCGGCGCTGCCGGAGGCTCCGGCTGCGCGGGGGGCGCTGGCTCCGCGAGCGGAGCGGCGGCGGGCGCAGCAGCCACGCCCGGTGCAGCGGCGGGAGCGCCGGGAGCCGCGGCGGGAGCGCCGGGCGCGCCGGGCGCAGCAGCGGGAGCGCCGGGGGCGGCCGGCGTCGTGGCGGTCGGTCGCTCGGACGGCTGGAGGGGCGTGGGATCGGCCGGCGGAGCTGGCGGCGGCGCGGGCGGCGTCTGCGCGGACGCCACCGAGATGCTGCCCAGGACACCGGCAGCCACAAGCAACGATCGGAACGTCATCTCCACTCCCTCTCCTGGTCGCTTCGGACCCTCACGCTCCACCTCGCGCTCGGCCAGACCTCCGCCTGCGCCCCGCGCGCCCCCCGGTGGTCAGCCCGCCGGGACACCTGCTCGGTCCGCCCCTCTGCAGAAAACGTACCCCGCCGTAAAATAAACACAAGCAGTGGAAATCGTTGAATATATAAGGCCACCACCGCGCGCCCGTTACGCCGCTGACGCGCACCCCCGTTGCGAATGTGACGATGCCTGAAGTAAGCCAGCAGGCGATGGAGCCGATGTCCTTCCCGGGCGACAGGGATTCGCCCCTCTCGCCGCGATCCCCAGGAAGCCCCCGCGGCGACGACGCGGGGGGCCACCGGCCCACCGAGATCAACGCCCTCCTCGGCCGCGGTACGCACTTCGAAGGCAAGCTCTTCTTCGAGGGCCGCGTGCGCATCGACGGCAGCTTCCGCGGCGAGATCCGCGGCGAGGACGTGCTCGTGATCGGCGAAGGCGCGCTCGTGATCGGGGAGATCCACGTCGTCACGTGCATCGTCACGGGCGGCGAGGTCCAGGCGAGCATCCGCGCCCGCGACGCCATCGAGCTCTACGCTCCCTCCAAGGTGACCGGCGCCCTTCACGCGCCCGCCATCTTCATCGATCGCGGCGTGCAGTTCGACGGCTCCTGCAAGATGGCCCCCCTCGACGAAGAGCCGGGCGAGCGGCCCCTGCGACCGCCCTCGGCCCCGTCCGAGCCCGACGCCGACGCCGCCGGGCAGGCCGTGAATACCGCCGAGGACAGCGGCGGCAGCGCGCAGCGCGGCGTGACCGCGAGGCGCGCCGACGTCGATCGCTGAATTCCGACCTCATCCGAAGAAAGCACAATTTGTGTAGTGAGCAGGCGTGCGGCCGCCTCCTCACGGAGTTACATGTGTCGACGGGGCTGCGGTCTCGCCGCCCGAGGCGCACGTCCGCTGACGCGGGGGGGAGCCCGCGCGCCAACGGATCTCGCTCGCACAGGAGAGTCCATGAAGAAACTGTGGTCCCTGTCCTTGATCGCCTTCTCGCTCGCCGTCCTCGCCCTCTCCCTCTCGCCGCGCGCGGCCCGCGCCGCCGACGCCGAGTCGGAGAAGCTCGCGTCGCTCGGAAAGGCGCTCCGGTACACGCTGAAGACCACCGGGCCAGCCGCCGCGATCGACACCGGGGGCGCAGCGATCCTCGTGAAAGCGCCGCTGACGACGGTCCGGAAGATCGTCACCTCCTACGGCAGCTACAAGACGTTCATCGGCCCCTTCGACCAGAGCCGCGTGCTGGCGAAGCGCAAGGGCACGAGCGAGGTCTATCTCCAGGTGCCGATCCTGAACGGCGCCGCGCACATCTGGACGGTCGCCGACATGTCGCCGCCCACGAAGGACGGCGCCGACGAGGTGATCTCCGGCCGCCACAAGCGCGGCAACGTCGCCGACTTCCGCGCCCGCTGGCGGCTCCGCGCGGTCGATGAGCACCACACGATCCTGAAGCTCGAGCTGTTCGTGGCCCCGACGCTCCCGTTCCCGCCCTCGGTCGTGACGACACAGCTCGTCAAGGCGGCCGACAAGGCGGTGACCGCGGTGCGGAATCGCGCGCAGTCCGAGGCGCCCCCCGGCGCGCGAGCCACCACCGCCGCCGCCGACGGTTCGCCGGGCGCCGCGGCGAGCGCGCCCGCCTCGGCCTCGAACGGCGCCGCTCCCGCCGCGCCGGGCGGCGTCCAGAGCAGCGCGCCGGCGGCTCCCGCCGCCCCGCCGCCAGCGAGCGTGTCGGACCTTGCGCCGGCCGACGACGCCAGCGTCCGCCGCGACACGGACGTGGCGCGCCGCTAGCGCTCCCTCGGCGCTCTCTTCCGCCGACAGCGCGCCTCGCGATGGAGCGCCCAGCCATCGCCCTCCCCTTTCCGTCTTCCCTGCCCCCTCTGCCCCCTCTCGCGCTGCCGAGGCCACTCACGACCCCCATCGTGAACCTCGGTCGCCTCCGACACCGCCCCCACCGCTGAGCCTGTTGAAAACTGTGGAGCGCCCCGGGCGTGCTCCCACGCGCCCTCGCTGCGTGCAGTTCCGCAGGTTTACAGGGGGTTACGGCCCGGACCGTCCGCGGCTCTCAACAGGTTTTTCAACACGCATTCCCATTTGCCCACAAGAATTCCCACATTCCGCGGGACTTTTTCAACAGGGCGGGCGCCCGGCGGAGGTTGCGAGGGGACGGATGCATGAAGTAAAGCCTCTGCCGTGAGGTACCCCTTGCCGGACACGCATTCACACGCGCCGGCGCCCTCTCAGCCTCCTGCCGTGGCGGGCGCCTGCGCTTCCCGGGAGCGGCGCTCGGCCGTCTCGCGGTGGTGAGCGGGACATCGCTCCTCATCGTCCCGAGCGAGCGGCACGTCGAACGCGAGCTCGCCTCTCTCGATCTGCGCGACGCGCGCTCGGCGGGTCAGGAAATCCGCTCGCGGTGGAGCTTCGTCTCCGAGGCGCTCGCCCTGCTCGCGCCGGACGACGCCATAGCGAGCCCTCACACAAGCCGCCTCGCCACCCGGCTCGCCCTCGACGCCCTGCCGCCGGATCGGCTGCGGCAGCCGGCCGAGCCCGCCGCGCGCGTCGCGCTCGCGCACGCCCTCGACCGCGCCCTCGGGAGCTTCCGGCGCGCCGGGACCTCCCCGGCGGATCTTCGGGCGCTCGGGACCCCGTACGCGACCGCCATCGCCGAGGTCCTCGATCGGGCGGACGCCGCCCTGCGGGCAGCGCGCCTCGTGGACCCGCGCTGCGCGGGGTTCCTGCTCGCGCGGGCGCTCCGCTCGGCCAGCGCATCCGCCGCGCTGCCGCTCCCGCGCAAGGTCACGCTCCGCGGCGCCGTCGCGTGGGAGCCGGACGATCTCGCGTGGGTCGAGGCGCTCCACGCCGCCGTCCGCGCCCGGGGCGGCGCGGGCGTCACCGTCGAGCTGCCCGCCCTGGAGGGCGACGCCGCGGCGCCGATCGCCGACGCCCTGGAGCGGCGCTGGGCCTCGCTCGACGATGCGCCCGAGATCGCGTGGGTGCCCGACGCTGGAGCGGAGCCGCTCGCCGCGGTCGCCGCGAAGACCCCGGAGGGCGAGGCGCGCGCCGCCGCCGCCGAGGTGGCCGCCGCGCTCGGCCGCGGCATCCCGCCCGAGCGGATCGCCATCGTCGTGCCGGCGCTCGACGACGCCGCGCTCGAGCCGCTGCGCGCCGCGCTGGCCGACGCGGGCGTCCGCGCCTCGGAGCCGCGCGGCCGCGCCGCAGCGAGCTGCCCCGACGGGCGCGTCGCGCTCGCCATCCTCCGCCTCGCCGTCGGGCCGGTGCGCCGCGAGCAGGCGATCGAGATCCTCCGCGCCCCCGGCGTCCACGCCGGCGCCTGGATGGACCGCACGTCCGCCGCGGAGGCGGAGCGGCGCTCGGCCGACCTGGCCCACCGGCTGCGCGACGTGCCGGTCGAGGTGGATCGCACGGGCCGGCTGCTCATCGACGGCCTCATCTCGGTCGTGGCGGCCCGCCGCGCGGACCGCCGCGCCGGGACGGCGCGCACGCCGCATCCAGGCGCCCCCGGGGCGCTGAGCGAGGCGGAGCTCGATCTGGGCCTGGAGGTGCTGCACGACGCGGGCTTCGGGCGCGGCGCCAACGACGACGACGACGATGAGGCGTGGATGCCGCACGCGCTGGAGCGGCTGCTCGCCAGCGCCCGCTGGATCGGCGAGGCGACGACGCGGCCCGAGATCGTGCGGCGCTTCCTGTCGCTCCTCGACAAGCTGGGCTTCGGCGAGCCAGGGGTCGAGGAGCTCCGCGCCGCGCTGCGCGGCGAGCGGCGGAGCGGCGGCGCGCTCGCGCTCGAGGCGATGGGCGCGATGGGTCAAGGCGCGCGGGCCGCGCGCGCGGTCCGCGAGCAGGCCGAGGCGCTCGCGCGGGCGGCGCGCGACCTCGGCTGCGAGGAGCGCCACGCCACCGCGGCGGAGATCTACGCGGAGCTCGAGCGGGCCGCGGCCGAGCAGGGCGCCGGGCCGCGCGGCGACGCGGGCCGCGCCGGCGCCGTGCGCGTCGACGTCGCCGCCGGCTTCACGGCGCTCGATCACGACGTGGTGGTGGTGACCGGGCTCGACGCGCGCGCCTACGGCGGCAGCACGGGCGCGGACGAGACGCTGCTCGGCGAGCAGCTCCGCGGGAGGCTGCCGGCGCCGAGCCGCCCCGCGTCGGGGCGCGAGCGCCAGGCGGCCCAGCGCGCGGAGCTCGGCTGGGCGCTCGCCGGCGCCCGGAGCGTCGCCCTCTGCTTCACGCGCGGGGACGACAGCGAGCCGAACGAGCCGCACCCGCTCTTCGTCGCGGCCGCCGCCGCCGGCGCTCGCCAGCGGACGGAGCCCGCCTCGCGCGTCGCCCCGGACGCGGCGCCGCTCGGCCCGCGCGACGCGGAGCTCATCGCCCTCGCCGGCGGCGGGCGGCCGGCCGCGGACATCGCGGAGCGGATCCGGATCGAGCGCGCCCGCGCGGATTTCTTCCTCGATCCGCGCGCGCCGATCGACCTCTACACGGGCCGGGTCGCCGTCGACGGCGACCCCGCGCTCGCCGCGCAGCTCAGGGCCGCGATCGGCGGGGCGCACCCCGGCCGGCCGATCGCGGTCACCCACATCGAGCGCGCCGTGGGCTGCGCCTTCGCGGCGTTCGCCCGCCGCGTGCTGAACGTGCGCCGCGTCGACGATCTCGCCGAGTCGGCCGACGCGCGGGAGCGCGGCACGCTGATCCACCGCGCCCTGCAGGCCTCGTTCGAGGCGCTGCGCGAGCTCGGCCCGGACCGCGATCCGGCCGAGCAGCTCGCGGCCGCGCGCGCCGCGGCCGAGGCGGCGCTCGGCGTCTCGGCGCCCATGGCCCCGCTCCGCCGCGAGGCGGTCGAGAAGGCGATCGCGGACGTGCTGGAGGTCGTGGTCCGCACCCTCGACGGCGAGGACGCGTCGCCCGAGCTCCGCTTCTTCCTGGCCGAGCGGCGCTTCGGCGCGGGAGAGCCGCCCCCCTGGCAGCCGCTCGAGCTCCCGCCGCTCTCCGAGGACGAGCGCGCGCCGAGCCTGTGGGTCGACGGCCAGATCGATCGGCTCGATCGATCGACCGATCAGCGGGTCGTCCGGGTCGTCGACTACAAAACCGGCAAGCTCCCCGACGCCAAGGAGCGGCGGCGGGCGCTCCAGCTGCCGCTGTACAGCGCCATCGCGGCGCGCGCGCTGGGCGCGGAGGAGGTGCGGGCCGTCTACATCGGCGTGCGCCAGCGCGGGCTCATCGAGCTGTGGCCGCGCACGGCCGAGGACCAGCGCGCGCTCGCCGAGGGCTGGGCCGAGGCCGCGCGCACGGCGCGGGCGGCGGTCGTCGCGCTCTGGGAGGGCAAGGCCACGCCGCGGCCGGCGCTCTCGACGCTGTGCGCGCGGTGCGACGCGCGCGACGTGTGCCGGCGCCCCGCGGTCGTGCCGAGCGACGAGGCCGCGGAGGAGGTCGCGTGAGCTCCGCGCCGCGCGGCGCGGAGCTCGCCGAGGGCGACGCGCTCATCTACGCCTTCCGCCGCAACGTCGTTGTCGCCGCGAGCGCCGGCACCGGCAAGACCCACCGCCTCACGGCGCTCTACGTGCTGCTCACGCTCGGCCTCACCTCCCTCGGCCTGCCCGACGCGGCCTCCGCCGCGCCGCCCGTGCCGCCGGACCGCATCGTCGCGACGACGTTCTCTCGCGCGGCGGCGCGGGAGATCGCCCACCGCGTCGAGCGATCGCTCCGCGAGATCGCCCGCTGGAACGGCGAGGCGGACATCCCCTTCGCCGACATCCTGCGCGCGCGGCAGGCGGCCGTCGGCGGCCTGCCCGGCGCGGGCGGCGCGCCGCTGCCCGTGGCCGAGCTGCGGAAGCGCGCTGACGAGGCGCTCGCCCGCCTCTCCGCCGCGCGCATCGACACGCTCCACGGCGTCGCCAAGCAGATCGTGGACCGGCACGCGATCGCGATGGGGCTCTCGCCCGCGGCCCGCATCCTCGACGAGGAGGAGGCGCAGGCGCTCAGCGATCTCGCGGTCGACGAGGCGCTGAGCCGCGCGCTCGCCGACGGGGGCGAGCGCGCCGACGCCGCGCGCGCGCTCATCGCCGCGACGGGCGGCGTCGAGGCCGCGCGGAGCGAGGTCACGCGGCTGCTCGACCGGCTCGACGAGGACGGCCTCACGCCGCGCCGGCTGGCCCTGTCCGACCACGCCGCCGAGGCCCGCGACCTCGCGCGGGAGCTCCACCGCCTCGCCGCGGAGAGCGCCGCGCTCGGCAGCGCCGCCTTCCGTGAGCCGGCGGCGTCGCTCGTCGCGGTGCTCGGCCGTGGGGGCGGCGGCGCGACGTTCCCCGCGCGCGAGGCGAGCGCCCCGCTCATCGAGCTCCTCACGCAGCGCAAGCCGCACAAGAGCAAGGTCACGCCGGCCGACGAGGCGCTCATCGCCTTCCGCGAGGCGCTGCCGGGCGAGACCCACCGCGACAAGGCGCAGCAGCTGCTCGGCTTCCTGCGCGACGCCCCGGCGCTGTCGCGCCGCGAGGCGCGGATCGTCGATCTGCTGGAGGAGATCCGCGAGCGGCTCTCGGCCATCCGCCGCACCGAGGGCGGCCTCGGCTTCGGGGATCTCCTGCGCGCCGCCCGCGACGGGCTGCGGGACGATCCGGCGATCGGCGCGGCGGTCCGCGGGTCGGTCGACGTGCTGCTCGTCGACGAGTTCCAGGACACGAGCGCGGTGCAGCGCGATCTCGTGTACCTCCTGCGCGAGCGGGACGACGCGGCCCTCTCGCGCCCCGCGGGCGTCGCCCCGACGGCGGCTGGCCTGTCGGGTCACGGCCTGTTCCTTGTCGGCGACCGCAAGCAATCCATCTACGGCTTCCGCGGGGCCGACGTCTCCATCTTCTGCCGTGTCTGCGCGGAGCTCGCCGGCGCCGCCGCGGGCCGCGCGCTCGAGCTCGCGCCCGCGCTCTGGTCGCCCGATCCGAGCGCCGATTTCGTGGCGCTCCGCGAGAGCCGCCGCTCGACGCCCGAGCTGCTCGCGTTCATCAACGCCTTCTCTGTGCGCGATTTCGCCCAGGATCGCGGCGCGGGCGACGGCGGGCCGGGCGCGCCCGCGGCTTCTCCGCGCGACTTCGAGATCGCCTACAGCGCGGCGGAGCACCTCGTCGCGGCGCCGGGCAGGGCATCGGAGGGCCCGACGGACGTCGTGCTCGTCAGCGACGGCGGCGGCGCTCCCGACGGGGTCGACGCCCTCGTCCGGGACGCGCGTGGCCAGCTGCGCGAGGCGCTGATCGCGGCCGCGTACATCGCGCGGCGCGTCCGCGGCGCGGGCGGCGACGGCGCCGCGGACGGCGATGGCGCCTCGACCGGCGATCTGCGCTTCCGCGACGTCGCCGTGCTCACCCGGCGAAGGAGCACGATCCCGCTCGTCGAGCTGGCGCTCGCGCGCCTCGAGATCCCGTACGTGGTGGCCGGCCGCGCGCTCTTCGACGCGGCCGAGGTCCGCGATCTGGCCGCGATCCTCCGCCTCCTGCTCGATCCGCGCGATCCCCTGGCCATGGCGACCGTCCTTCGCGGCCCGGTGGTGGCGCTCTCCGACACGTCGCTCGCGCTCCTCGCGCCTCCTGGCCGCGGCCTCACGGTCCCGTTGCTCGGCCGCTGGCCCGGCGCCGCTCTGGCGCAGGGGGTCCGGGGGCCCTTCCCGGACGACGCCGAGCTCGACGACGGGCGCCCGCTCCCGGTGCTGGCGCGGCTGCCTCCGGGGGATCGCGAGCGGCTCGAGGCGTTCCGCGCCCGCTACGCCGGGCTGCGCCGCGCGGCGCTCCGCTCGACACCTGGCGAGGCGATCCGCGCCGCGGTCACCGCCTTCGATCTCGACCGCGTCCTCGCGGCGCTCCCTCGCGCCCAGGCCCGCCTCGGCAACGTCGACCGCCTGATCTCCATCGCCCGCCGCCGTGGCGGCTCGCTCGCGAGCTTCGTCCGCTGGCTCGATCGCCGCATCCGCGACGAGGCGGACGAGCCCGAAGCCGCCGTCTTCTCGCCCGAGGACGACGCCGTGCGGCTCACGACGATCCACGCCAGCAAGGGGCTCGATTTCCCGGCCGTCGTGCTCCTGGATCTCAACGCGGAGCCCCGCGCGGACCAGCCCGGCCTGAGCTACGTCCCCGCCGCGGTGGACCGCCCTGCCGCCCTGCTCGTCCGCCACTACGCGCGGGGCGTCGACGGGCGGTCGCGGACCGGCGCGCTCCGCGACGTCGAGGCGTCGGCGCACGGACCGTCGTTGCCCATCAGCACGCCCGCGCTCCAGTCGGCCCGCGCCGAGGTGCGGGCGCGGGAGCGCGCCGAGCGGCAGCGGCTCACCTACGTCGCGATCACCCGCGCCCGCCGCGAGCTCGTGCTCGTCGGCGCCGAGGCGAAGCCGCGGAGCGGCTCGGCGTGGCTCACGCTGAAGGCGGCGGTGGACGCCGAGCCTCGCGCCGCGACCGCCGACCTCGGCGCCGAGCCCCGGCTCACCACGGCGGATCTCGGCGCCGACGCCTCCACGTCGCTCGCCGGCACCCTCGGTGCGACGCTCGACGCCTGCTCGCTGCTCGCCGGGGCGAAGGCGCCCGCGCCTGGCACCGACGCGTACGCGCGCGCCGCGCCGGCCCCCCGGGCGCCGCCGACGGCGGGCCCTGTGCGCGCGCAGACCGTGCTGATTGCGGCGGCGTCCCTCGCGGCGTTCCAGGCGTGCCCGCGCCGCTTCCGGCTACGGCACCTCCTTGGGATCGCCGAGCCCGCTGGAGAGGGCCAGCTCGGCCTCTTCGACGTCGAGGGTCCGCCCGAGCTGCCGGGCGAGGAGCGCGTCGAGCTCGAGGACGGCGCCGACCCTCGCCCTCCCGGCCGCGCCGTTCACCGGGTGCTCCAGCGCTGGCCGCGCCCGCGCTGGGGTGAGCCGACCGAGGCCGCGGAGGCCATCGCCCGGCTCGCCTTCGAGGGGCTCTCGCCGCACGGCCCGGATGCGCTGCGCACCGCGGAGGGCATCGCGCGCTTCCTGGACGGCCCTTACGCGCGCCAGCTGCGCGGCGAGGAGGCGTCGCTCCTCCGGGAGGAGGCGCTCGTGCTCGAGGTCGAGCCCCAGCGCACCGGCCGGCGGCCCGGGGCGAGGCTCGCGCTCTCGCTGGCCATCGATCTCGCCGTCCTGCACCCCGGCGGCCTCATCGACGTCGTCGAGTACAAGCGAGCGCGCCCCCGGGCCGATCTCTCGCCGTACGAGCTCCGCCTTCGCGCGTGCGCGCTCGCGCTCAGGAGGCGCCACCCGGACCGCCCCGTTCGCGCTGGCGTGCTCTTCATCGGCGCCGAGGTCGAGCCCGTGTGGCTCGCGGGCTCGGGCCCCATGGGAGCCATCGCCGACGACGATCACACGCGGTTCGAGCGCGATCTCGCCCGGCTAGCCGACCGCTTCGCCGAGGCGAGGGCCGAAGATCGCTTCGACGGCGTCCCGGTCGAGGCGTGCCGAAAGCTCCGCTGCGGCTTCGTCCGGGCCTGCCACGGCTAGCGGCTCCGCGGCCCCCAGAACCACATCAAAAGAAGGCGGAAAGGCCCTCCTGGAGGGCCCTCGCCGCGCGGGGTTGCGATGGGCTGTTGTTCGAGCCCCGAAAAGAAGGCGGAAAGGCCCTCGTGGAGTGCCCTCCCCGCTACGCCCCCGCCTGCTCCTCGACCTCGTCCTGCGACGCGCTCTGCGCCGGCGACCGCCGCGGCGGCTCCAGCACGAGCGGCAGGATCTCCTCCATCGCCGACACCATCGTGATCTTGATCTGATCCTTGACGTCCTGCGGCACGTCCTCGAGGTCCCGCCGGTTCTTCGCCGGGATGAGCACGTGCCGGATCCCGGCGCGGTGGGCCGCGAGCAGCTTCTCCTTCACGCCGCCGACCGGCATCACCCGCCCGCGCAGCGAGATCTCTCCGGTCATCGCGACGTCGCTGCGCACCGGCGCCCCGAGCAGCAGCGACGCCACCGCCGCGAACATCGTCACGCCCGCGCTCGGCCCGTCCTTCGGCGTGCCGTGCTGCGGGATGTGCACGTGCAGATCGATCTCCTTCAGCCACTCCGGATCGAGGTGCAGCCGATCGGCCTTGCTGCGCACGAAGCTCACCGCCGTGCTCGCCGATTCTTGCATCACGTTCCGCATGTTGCCGGTGAGCACCACGTTGCCCTTGCCCGGCATCTTCGTCGCCTCGATGAAGAGGATCTCCCCGCCCGCCGGCGTCCACGCCAGCCCGGTCGCGACCCCGGGCTGCAGCGTCCGCTCCGCGATCTCGGGGCGGTGCTTGTGCGGGCCGAGCACCTGCTCCACGTGCTCGGGCGTCGCCACCTCGCGCACGTCGTTGCCCTCGGCGACCTTCACCGCCGTCGCGCGGCACACCGCCGCGATCTGCCGCTCCAGCCCGCGCACGCCCGCCTCGCGCGTGTAATGGTCGACGATCGCCTCGATGCCCGGCGGCGTGAACTCCAGGCGCTCGTCCGTGAGCCCGTGCGCCGACAGCTGCTTCGGCACCAGGAACTCCCGCGCGATCCCGAGCTTGTCGGTCCGCGTGTAGCCGGGCACCTCGATGACCTCCATGCGGTCGACGAGCGGCCCCGGGATGCCGTCCCAGTTGTTCGCCGTCGCGAGGAACATCACCTGCGACAGATCGAACGGCAGGTCGAGGTAGTGGTCCTGGAACGTCGAGTTCTGCTCCGGATCGAGCACCTCGAGCAGCGCCGCCGCCGGATCGCCCCGCAGGTCGACGCCCATCTTGTCGACCTCGTCGAGCACGAGCACCGGGTTCTTCGTCCCCGCCTTCTTCAGCGCCTGGAGGATGCGCCCCGGCAGCGCGCCCACGTACGTGCGCCGGTGCCCGCGGATCTCCGCCTCGTCGCGCACGCCGCCGAGCGCGATCCGCTCGTAGCGGCGCCCCATGCTGCGCGCGATCGACTTGCCGAGCGACGTCTTGCCGACGCCGGGCGGCCCGATGAAGAGCAGGATCGGCCCCTTCTTGTCCGTGCGCAGCTGCCGGATCGCCGAGTACTCGACGATCCGCTTCTTCACCTTCTCCAGCCCGAGGTGATCCTCGTCGAGGCAGCGCCGCACGCTCTCGACGCTCAGCTTGTCCACCGTCGTCTTGGACCACGGCAGATCCGCGATCCACTCGAGGTACGTCTTGGTGACGTTGAACTCGGCCGACTGCTGCGCCATCGAGCGCAGCCGGCTGAGCTGCTTCCGCACCACCTTGTCGACCTCCGCCGGCACCTTGGCGCGCCGGATCCGCTCGCGGAGCTCCTCGATCTCGTCGTCGTCGCCGCCCTCGCCGAGCTCCTCCTTGATCGACTTCATCTGCTGCCGGAGGATGTACTCGCGCTGCGACTTGCCCATCTCCTCCTGCACCATGGAGGAGATCTCCTTCTTGACCCGCAGCACCTCGAGCTGGCGGCCGACCATCGCGAGCACGAGGCGGACGCGCGCCTTCACGTCGAACGCCTCGAGGATCTCCTGCTTGTCCCCGACCGAGGCCTGCGCCTGCGGGAAGTTCGAGGCGATGAGATCGGCCAGCGCGCCCGGCTCGCGCACGTTGTCGAGGATGCCGGCGGTGTCGCGCGGCAGGTTCGGCATCAGGCCGAGCACCTCGCGCGTCGCCTCGCGCAGGCCCGCGCCGAGCGCCTCGAGCTCCACGTCGCGCACGAGCGACTCCGGGATGCGCTCGATCCGCGCGCGCATGTACGGCTCCAGCGAGAACGCCGCCTTCACCCGGAAGCGGCCGAGCCCGTTCAGCACGACCGAGTAGTTGTTCGGGCCGAGCCGGATGACCTTCACCACGCGCGCGACGGTCCCGACGGAGTAGAGCTCCTTGAACGTCGGCTCGTCCACGTCCGGCGACCTCTGGCTGATCACGCCGACCAGCGCGCGCTCGCGGCCGAGGAGATCCTCGACGAGGCGCACGCTCCGAGGCCGACCGACGTTGATCGGCACGACCGACATCGGGAACAGCACCGAGTTGCGCAGCGGGAGGATCGGGACGCTATCCGCGTCGGGCGAGGGAGGCGTTCGCGAAGAAGGATCGCCGGTCGGCATGCAGACAACCCTAGTACAGCGCTCTTCTCGAAGCCATGATGCGGGCGGGCCGCTAGAAGTCCTTGATCTTCCAGACCCCGTGCTCGCGCGTGAAAGCGACCGTGCCGCCGGCGCCGTAGGCCATGGACGCGCTGTCCCCCGTCTCCTCGATGGTCGCGGTCGGCAGCGCCGCCTTGATCGCCTGGACGACCCGGTTGATCTGCTCTTTCTGCGGCCCCTCCCACGCGCTCTTCAGCTTCTCGGGCGTGAGCTGCGCCGCCGCAGCCCCGGCCTTGGCCGTCCCGGGCCGACCGTCCGGCTTCTGCGCCGCGTCAGCTCCCGCGCTGCCCGGAGCGGCCCCGGGCGCGGCGGGCTGCGCCTGGGCGTCGCCGCCTCGCGCAGAGCTCGTTTCGCCTGGAGCGCCTGCCTCCTCGGGCGCGCCGCCCGCGGGGTCGACGAGGCCTTCCCTCTCGGCGTCGGGAACGTAGCGCATGATGATGTCGTAGCGCCTCCGCTCGAAGGCCCGCAGGAACCCCACGAGCGCCTGCCGGGGCGTCGCCTGGCCGTAGAGATCGACCGCCGCTGCGTCGAGCCGCCAGCGGCCGCCCTCGAAGACGAGCAGGAGCTCCTCGCCGTTCGGCATGGTGACCGTCGCGGTCACCACCGGATCGGCCGCGGGCCGCGCGATGGCGCGGGCGATCTCGAGCGCGTCGTCCGGGTTGTCCCGCACCGCGCGCCGGAACGCCTCGAGCGACATCGACCGCTTTGCCTCGTCCGAGAGCAGCCGGTAGGCCGCGTCGACGCGCCCTTCCTGGAGCGCCTGCGCGTAGGCCCGGAGCGTGTCGCTCGGGCCCTGCTGTGCGTAGCTCGATCCGCACGCGGGGAGCGCGAGGGCGAACAGGAGAAGCGCCGTGCGTTTCACGGATCGGGCCATAGCACACGCGGCGGCGAGCGCGCAGACGGCGCGGCGCCGCCCGCCGCGCTCGCGGCCGCCCCCGTCACTTCGCGCGCTTCAGGACCGCCCCGTCCTTCACCGGCGCGCCGTCGCTGCCGTCCGGCGAGCCCTCGTTGATCCAGTAGACGGTCGCCTCGTCCACCGCGATGTCGCCCGGCCGCGCCTGCCCCGAGGCCAGCACCTCCTGCGCCCCGCCGCCCTTCGGCATGCGCACGACCGTCCCCGCGTCGCGGCGCGTCCAGTAGACGTGCCCCTCGTCCACCGCGAGCCCGTTCAGCTGGCCCTGCTCCGACGCGATCTCCTCCGGCGCGCCGACCTCCGCGCCGCTCAGGGCCGCCCGGAAGACGCTGCCGCCCTCGAAGCTCGCCCAGTAGACCGCCGCCGCGTTCCCCGCGTCGTCCACGTCGAGCGCGAGCTCCCGCGGGGTGAGCTGCTCGGCGGCGACCGTCACCGAGGCCCCTCCCACGCGGCACGCCACCGCGCCGTCGGTCATGCCCAGGGTGCCCTGGTACGTCCAGCACACGACGTCGCCCGCGCTGGCCACGCGGTACGGCGACGAGAACGCCGTGCCGGGCGGCGAGAGCTCCTCCGGCGCGCCGAGCGCGACCTCCGCGCCGGCGCCGCTCAGCTGCGCCCGGAACACGCCGCCGCCCCAGAGCTCGGTCCACGCGAGCGCGTCGCCAGAGAGCGCGAGCCCCTCGGGCTGCTCCAGATCCGCGAGCAGCACGCGCGGCTCGCCGCCCGCGAGGGGCGCCACCATCAGCGTGCCGTCCTCCGCGTTCGTCCAGAAGGCGACCTGCCGCGCCCCGTCGATCGCGAGATCCCGCGGCGAGGCCTGCGTCGCGCCGAGCGTCAGCGGCTCGCCGCCGTCGACGGGCGCCGTCTTCAGCTCCCCGTCCTGCCGGGCCGCCCCCGCCTCGTCGAACGTGGCGCCCGCGATCCACGCCGCGCCGCCCGCCGAGACCCGCAGCGACACCGGGTGGACCTGCGCCACCGCGACGGGCACGGGCGCCGACGCGTCGGGCTGCGTGGACACGCCGCCGCGCAGCGCCGACCACGGGCCGCACGTCGGCAGGTCCGTGCCCTTCCTGCGGCACGTCCCCTCGCCCGCCGGCGCGATCGCGAGCCCCGCGAGCTTGCCGCTCTGCGCCCGCCGGCACACCTCGACCGGCAGCCGGAGCACGTTGCCCTCCTCCACGCGGAAGCCCGCGTCGCTCTCCGCGTCGAGCGGCACGAAGCACGCGCTCTCGCCGCAGATGCCGCCGCCCTGCGTGAGCAGCGCGACGTTCACCTGGCCGCTCGGCGCGGCGGCGCGGCAGACGGTGCCGTCCGCGGCGAACGCCTCGAGATCGACCGGCGCCGACGCGGCGGCGGCGAAGCACGCCAGGGTGTCGAAGCACAGCCCGTCGCCGTCGCCCAGCCCGCCGCCGAACACGGCCACGGCCTCGTAATCGGGCAGCGAGCGCGAGTCGACCTCGCGCGCCACGCACGAGCCCGCGACGCAGCTCTGGCCCTCGGGGCAGCTGTTCTTGACGAGCACGTTGCCCTCCGCGTCGCGCAGCGCGTTGCCCTGCGCGTCGCGCTCGACCTCGGCCGAGCCGTCGCACAGGAACTGGATGGGCATGTGCAGCGTCGCCGTGCGCCCCTCGGGCACGGTCGTCAGCACCTCGCGGAGCAGGCGCACCCCGTCCTTCCCGCCGCGGCCCGCGATGACGCGCACACGGAGCGCCTGCGACGGGTCGTCGGGCGTGAGGAAGCCGAGCGTCGCCGGCAGCCGGATCGAGCCCTCGCTCCCGAGCCGCTCGAACGTCTCGTCGTAGACGACGGACCCGTCGAGCGTCGCCTCGATCCGGACCGTATCGATGTCCTTCGGCAGCGACATGTCCGTCTGGAAGACGACCATGAGCTGCCCCTTCTCCCCGCCGCACGCCGCCACCCCCGCCGCCGCGAGCGAGAGCAACGCCACCGCCGACACCGATCTCACCCGGTTCGTCCGCTTCATCCGCATCAACGTCTCCCTCCGAAGCCGAGCGGGACCGTGCCCAGGCTGCCCTGCTCCACCGGCGTCCCCGGCTCGAAGAGCAGCGCGCCCGCGAAGATCGCGCCCGCGAAGATCGCCGCGCCGCCGCCGATCCAGAGCCACTTGCTCGCGCCGCCCCGCTCCGCGGCGCGCTCCAGCGACACGTCGATCCGGCGGCGCTCGTCGTCGCGGACAAGGATCTGCGCCTCGTGCGGCGTCATCCCCGGCGCCGTCACCCGCAGCGCGTGGGTCCCGCTCTGCACCGAGCCCTCCCAGCGGCCCTTGCCCACCACCTTGCCGTCGATCGCGATGAGATCGTCCTGCCCCGCCGCGATGGCGAGCCGCCCCCGGTGCACCGCCCTGTCGAGCCGCGCCACGAGCGCGACGGTGTCGCCGCCCACGACCTTCACCTGCCGGACGAAATCGACGAAGCCGGGCTTCGACACGCGGATGCGGCGCTCGCCGATGTCGATCGGCACCGGCGCGGCGAGCGGCGTCGTCCCGACCGGCTCGTCGTCCACGAACACCGCGGCCCCCGGCTCGCTCGCCCTGATATCGAGGAGGGACACGAAGATCCCGGCGGCCTTGAGCAGGCCGGCGATGTCCTCCCTGTCGCGCGCCGACAGCGCGTCGCCCGCCTCGGCCTCCAGCCGGCGCAGCGTCGCGAGCATCGACGCGTAGCGCCGCAGGTTCTTCTGGCAGAGCGCCACCTTCCAGAGCAGGCGGTGATCGCGCGACAGCTCGTAGGCGCGCTCGTACCGCGCGAGCGCGCCCGCGTAGTCGCCGTCGTCGAACAGCGCGGCGCCCGCGCCGTGCTCGGCCCTGGCCATCCCGGTCAGCGACTCCTCGAGCGGCGGCTCCGCGGGCGGCGTCTCCGCGGGCGGCTTCTGCGCAGGCGGCTTCTGCGCAGGCGGCTTCTGCGCAGGCGGCTTCTGCGCGGGCGCCGCGGGCGCCGCGGGCGGCGGCTGGGCGGCCGCGACGCCCGCCGCGAGCCCCACGCCGAGCGCGGCCACGGCGGCGCGCCCCCACTGGCCCAGGTGCTTCCCTCGCATCGATGCTCCTTGCTGGCGGAGGCACACCGCGCGGGCCGTGCTCCGACTGTCCGACTCTCCGGCTCCTCTGACCCGGATTACCGCGATGCTAACCGATGCGCGCGCCTCGCACGCAACAGATGGAAACGTCTCGGACAAATCGGCTTTGCTCGACCTGCGCTGGCGGAGATACCATCCGGCGCCCATGAGAGGCCTCATCACGGTGGGCGCGGCGCTCGCGGGCGCGCTCCTCGGCACCGCCCTCGGCCCGCCATCCGCTCGCGCGGAGGGGCCTGGCGCCGTCGCGCTGAGCCGGTTCGAGCCGACGCCCGCGGGAGATCCGCTCTTCGGCGTGCCGTCGCCGTCCATCGGAGGGCACCTCGTCCCGCGCGGGGTCGCCGTGTTCGACCACGCGGAGGACCCGCTCACGCTGGGAGGCGGCGCATCACCCGAGCGGGTGATCGTCGGCAGCCAGTCGCACCTCCACGTCGGCGGCTCCCTCTCGCTCTGGGATCGGCTGCTCGTCTCGGCCTCGCTGCCGCTCGCGCTCGCCCAGAGCGGCGACGGCGCCGCGGCCGCGGCCGGCGCGGGCGCTCCCGAAGCCCCCTCGTCCCCTGCGCTCGGCGACCTGCACCTCGGCGTGCGCGTCCGTCTGCTCGGCGACGACGGCGACCCCTTCCAGCTCGGCACGAGCGCGGCCCTTCACCTGCCCACGGGCAGCTCGGACGCGTACGTCGGCGAGGGCGCGGTGCGCGTCACGCCGCAGCTCCTGCTCGGCGGGCGGATCGCGCGCGTCGTGTGGAGCGTCGCGGCCGGCGCGGTGATGCGGAGCTCCGAGAACCCCTCGACGCTCGCCTATGGCGGCGGCGCGGCCGTGCTCCTCTGGGACGAGCGGCTGCAGGTCGGCCCGGAGGTGTACGCCGAGACGATGCTCCAGGGCGGCTCGCTGTCGCTGACCCCGCGCGAGCGCGTCGAGGTGGCGAGGACGACGAGCGCCGAGCTCCTGCTCGGCGCCCGTCTCCGCCCGCTCGCTGGCCTCGTGCTCGGCGCGGCCGCCGGGCCGGGCATCGGCGACGCGATCGGCACGCCGTCGTTCCGCGCGATGGGCACGGTGGCGTGGGCTCCCCCGGCGCGGACGCCCGCCGGCGCGGCGCCGAACCCGAGCACCGACGCGAGCGCGGACGACGACGCGGACGGCATCCCCGGCGCGCGGGACGCGTGCCCGTACGCGTACGGCCCGGCCAGCGCCGACGCGGAGAGGAACGGCTGTCCCGTCGAGGACCAGGACGAGGACGGCGTCGCCGATCCGGACGACCTCTGCCCCCTGGATGCCGCGGGCGCCGGGGGCGGCGATCCGGCGCGGCGCGGCTGCCCCGCGGACCAGGACGGCGACGGCTTGCCCGACGCGCTCGACGCGTGCCCCGCGGAGAAGGGCGACCCGGCGGGCGGCCCGGCGCGCCCTGGCTGCCCCATTCCTTCGCCGAGCGTGCCCGCGGACCAGGACGGCGACGGCGTGCCCGACGACGCCGACGCGTGCCCGCGCGAGCAGGGCCCGGCGAGCGGCGACGCGGCCACGCGCGGCTGCCCGGAGCGGCCGCCGGGCGAGAAGAAGCCGGCCGCGGGCGGCGCGGCGCGGCGACGATGACGAGCGCGACCGGGCCACGCGACGCGGCCCCGCGTGGTGAGAGAGGGTGGAGAGGATGAAGCGAACCGTCATGGCCACCGCGCTCGGCGTCACGCTGGCGCTCGCGGCGGCGCCGCGGAGCGCGGCGGCGCAGTGCTCCGCCGCGGGCCCCTTCCAGGACCTCATCGATGGTCTCTCCTTCCGGTGGGACGTCGGGACGGACGGGGTGATCAACGACGGGACCAGCGACGCCTTCGACACCGGCATGGTGCTGCGGGTGGACGGGAGCGTCTTCCCTGCCTCGATCCGGGCCGCGGAGATGGACGGGCGGCAGCTCGTCCACGGGCCGGCGCTCCTCGGCGAGCTCGAGGTCACCCGGAAGATCTACGTGCCGACCGACGAGGGCTGGGCGCGCTTCCTGGAGATCCTCCACAACCCCACCACCAGCGAGCGGGCGGCGATCGTGCGGATCGAGACGAACGTCGGGTCCGACAACAGCACCGTCATCACGCAGTCCTACACCGGCGATCTCGAGTTCACGCCGGCGGATCGATGGCTCGCCACGGACGACTTCGACGTGGGGGGGGATCCGAGCCTCAGCTTCAACTTCTACGGGCCTTCCGCGGCGACCACGCCGAGGAGCGTCGGGATGACCACCTTCGACTGCGCGGCGACGCAGGGGCCCGTCGTCGAGTTCGCCCTGAAGCTGCCGCCCGGGGGGACGCGGATCGTCATGCACTTCGGCGGCCAGCGCGCGAACCAGGCCGATTCCCACGCGAGCGCGGCCCGCCTCGACGCGCTCCCGGCGTCCTCGCTGGCCGGCATGTCGGCGGCCGAGCGGACCTTCGTCGTCAACTGGGCCGCGGACGGCGACAGCGACGACGACGACGACGGCGTGAAGGACCTCGACGACAACTGCCCGTCGGCGCCGAACCCCGATCAGGCCGACGCGGACAGCGACGGCGCGGGCGACGCCTGCGATCCCGACGACGACGGCGACGGCGTGAAGGACGTCGACGACAACTGCCCGCTCGCGCCGAACCCCGATCAGTCGGACCTCGAGGGCGACGGCGCGGGCGACGCCTGCGATCCCGACGACGACGGCGACGGCGTGCCCGACGAGGTCGACAACTGCCCGTCGGTGCCCAACGCAGGGCAGGAGAACAACAGCGAGGAGTCGCCTCCGGACGCGAGCGGCGACGCGTGCGACGACGACGACGACAACGACGCCCTGGGCGACGAGGTCGACAACTGCCCCCTCGCCCCCAACCCCGATCAGGCCGACGCGGACGGGGACGGCCGGGGCGACGCGTGCGACTTGAACGCGCTGGACAGGGACGACGACGGCGTGGAGGACGGCCTCGACAACTGCCTCTCCGTCCCGAACCCCGACCAGGCCGACCTCGACCGCGACGGCGAGGGCGACGCGTGCGACGGCGACGACGACGGCGACGGCGCGCCCGACGACGGCGACAACTGCCCGCTCACGGCGAACCCGAGCCAGGTCGACGGCGACGGCGACGGCTACGGCGACCGGTGCGACGACGACGACGACGGCGACGGCGCGCCCGACGACGGCGACAACTGCCCGTTCCTGTCGAACGAAGGGCAGGAGGACACGAACGGCGACCACGTGGGCGACGCGTGCGACTGCGGCGCGCCGGCGAAGCCCGACGGCGCGCCCTGCGACGACGGCGATCCCTGCACCCGGACCGACGTCTGCGACGGCGGCGTCTGCAAGGGCAGCGATCCGGTCGTGTGCGCGCCCTCCGGGGACGTGTGCACCTCCGCGCGGTGCCACCCGAGGCACGGCGAGTGCGCGCTCTTCCCCAACGAGGGCGCCCGCTGCCCCGGCGGCACCTGCGTGGCCGGCGGCTGCGTGCCCGATGACGCCGGCAGCGGAGGAAGCGGCGACGGCGGCGACGGCGCGGGCGGCGACGACGCGGGTGCGGGCGGCGGCGATGCGGGCTCGGGCGGCGGCGGCGCCGGTGCGGCCGGAGGCGGAGGCCACGGCGGCGAAGACGGCTCGGGCGGCGAGGGCGCCGCCCCCAGGCCCCTGCGCGGCGCCCCGCTGGCGCACGGCAACGGCTGCGGGCTCGCGGCGGGCGCCGACGGCGCGGCTGGCTCGACAGCGGCGTGGCTCGCCGCAGCGGCGCTCCTCGCGCGGTGGCGGCGACGGCGCGGGTGACACGCCCCGCCGCGCCGTCCCACGTGTGATCGGCGGGAGCGCGCACCGCTCGAGCCGCCGGCCCCGCGTGCCTGCGGCCTTCGTGCCGGCCCCGCGGGTACCGCGGGCGCGGCCTGCCGTGGTAGGGTGAGCGCGGTGCGTGACCCTGACGAGCTTCGCCGGTTTGCTCGCCAGGACTGGGCAGCGGCCCAGCGCGACAAGGAGCTCTACTGGCGCGACTGGAAGAAGCAGCACGGCCCCGCCGCTGGAGTCCGGATCGCCGATGAGCTCCGCAAGCAAGTCCTCGCGCAAAGGCCAGCGTGGCCGAGCGACGGAGAGCGCGAAGAAGATCTCGCCACGCACCTCCGCGTCCTCGAGGCGCTCGATCGCCTCCCGCCCCGCGGCCGTCGCGCTTCTCGCTGACTTCGCCGCAGCGATGCGCAGGCGGCGCCTTGACTGGTACGTCTTCGGCGCCCAGGCCGCGGTGGCCTACGGGCGACCCCGCATGACCGCGGACGTCGACGTCACCGTCGCCATCGAGCAGCTGGGCACGCTCACGCTCGTCGACGAGCTCTCGCGTGCCGGGTTCGACCTCCGGGTCGCCCTCGGCGAGGACTTCCTGCGCGAGGCACGCCTGCTGCCGCTTGTGCACCGCACCACCGCCATGCCCGTCGATGTCGTGCTCGCGGGCTCCAGCCTGCACCTCGAGTTCCTCGCGCGCCGAAGGCTCGTCGACATCGGAGGCGTGCGCGTGCCGATGATCAGCCCGGAAGACCTGATCGTCACCAAGGTCCTGGCCGGCCGGCCCAAGGACCTGGAGGACGTGCGCGGGGTGCTGCTCGAGCAGCCCCGCCTCGACCTCGATCGTATCCGTGAGCTGCTCGGCGATCTCGAGGCCGCGCTCGGCGACGACCGGCTAATCCGTCGTTTCGAGCGCCTGCTCCGCCGACCACGCGCGACGCGCGCCCGCGGGAAGTGACCGCAGACCGACCCACGCTCGGGTCCGGCACCGGCTCGCGCTCGGTGCTGGCGCGCGGCCAGCGGCACGCGACGCGCGCCGCCGGCCGCTTCGCGCTTCACCCCACGGGCGCGCGGACGCCGGGCGCGGCGTCGCCGGCGGCGCTCCCCTCCCCCGCCGCGGCGGGCTGGCGGGGCCCTTCGGCGCCGGCGCCCCCGGCCTTGCTGTTGGCGTAGCGCCTGCGGGCGCGCTCGGACGCCTTCTGGATGGGGCCGCGGATCGTCTCGACGGCCTCGGCGGGAGCGCTCGATATCTCCAGGTTGGAGAGCACCGCGGAGACGACGCGGAGCCATTGATTGCGCGCCGCCAGGATCGTCGCGTTCACGACCGGCGCGGTCTTCTCCTTGGCGGCGAGCGCGTCCCGCTTGTGCTCGATCGCCGAGAGCTCCTTGCCCGACGCGATCCACCGCTGCACGGTGTGGAGCAGCGTCGTCTTGCCCGGCCCCGGGATCGCCTTCAGGAGCGCGGCGATCGAGGGCTCCTCGTCGAGGAGCCGAGCGATCCGCGCCGTGTTGCCCGACTCCGCCGTGGGCGACGCCTTGATGATGGCGAGCCCTGTCGGGAACAGCCTGGCCTGCGCCTGGTCGCACGCCTCCGCCCGCCCGACGTCGGGCGGCTCCTCCGCCAGACAGTGCTCTCGGTGCGCGTCGATGCCGTACGAGACCGCCTTGGCCAGGTGATCGTGGCGCTCATCGACCTTCGCGAGCTCGTCGTTCAAGGCCGTCATCCCGGCCGACACGCTCGCCTTGCTCGGGCGGACCGCCAGCACGGCGCCGTGGACCTCGGCCACCTTGTCGTGCAGCCCGGCGATCTCCGGGATCGACAGGAACAGGCGCCTCCGCTGGGCATCCTCGATCCACGGAGCGACGAGGGCGACCATCTCTTCAATCATCAGGTGCTTCAACATGGGAAAGACCTCCACGTGGGGGACAGCGCGTGGGGCCAGCGAAGCGCCGGTCTCGCATCATGTCGATGACAGCCGATTACAGGCGCTGACGCGGAGCGCGCCAGTTGGATCACCACGCCGCACCGCACCGTGACGGCCCACACCGGCGCCCGTCATGGGCCGAGGCGCACGGCAGCCGAGGGAAGGCGGCGCCGATCTGGCGCCCAGCGTAATTTTGAAGGGAAGCCCAGATGCGGACCTGGGCTTCGCGACCCGAGCGAGGTCCTCGGGAGATCGCGACCTTGCCGGCGCGTCGAGCTCGGGCGCTCGGGCAGATCGCGACCTGGGCGAGCGCCTGACGACAGGGGTCGGTTCAGGTCACGTTCTCGACGGTACCCCCGCGCTCAGGTAGTGGTCGCGTTTGACCCCTCCGCCTGATTGAGGTGGTCGCAGTTGGATTCAGGACCGTAGGCTCCGGCCGAAGTAGTGCAGCCCGCGGGTGTCTCACCACCCCGGGCTGCGTGGCCGAACCCCGATTCCGCGAGGTCCGACATGCTGACCGTAGTCCGTTCGCCTTCGGGCGAGCAAGGCGGAGGTGCGCCCGCGCGCCGCCGCCGAACCGCCTCCTGTCTCTCCCTCACCCCCACGCAGCGCAAGCGCCTCCGGGCGGCGCTGAAGAACCTGCGCGTCGCGTACGGGTCGTGGTCCTGCCTCGCCGAGGTCATGGGCGTCTCCGTCGCATGCCTTGAAGGCATCGCCCGCGGGCGTGACCACGGCTCGCCCGGGACCGCGCAGCGCGCCGCGAAGGCGGCAGGCATCACCGTGGAGCAGCTCCTCGGCGGGCTCGCTGCGGCCGACCGCTGCCCGACGTGCGGGAGGAGCGGGTGAAGCGCCCGCGGAAGGTGGCGAAGAGCCAGCCTGCCGCACGACACCCCAGGAAGAAGCCGACGATGGAGGCGATCCTCGCGGAGCGCGGCATCGTCCTGGCGACGCTCGCCGGCATCCCGCGACGCGACCGTCGCGACGTGGAGGCCGAGGTGTTGCTCAACGCCTGGAACGCCGTCCGCCGGGGGATGTACCGGCCCGACCCGCGGGACAAGCCGCGCGACGCGCTCCGCAAGTGGCTCCACGGCATCGCGTGGCGCCTCGCCTCGCACTACGTCCACAGCGCGTGGGCGCGCCGCGCCGTGCTCCATCCGTCGCCGCTCGGGTTGCTGCGCGAGCCCGTCGGCATCGACATGCACGCGCAGATGGAGGCGCGTGAGGTGCTCGACGCGATGGCCGAGCTCCCGGACTGGCAGCGGGACGCGCTCCTCTCCGTGGACGATCCCGAGAGCCTTGCCGCCTACGCCCGACGGCGCCGCATGAACCCGCACACAGCGGCGAGCCGGCTCCGCATCGCCCGCGAGGCGCTCGCCCTCAAGCTCCGCAGGTGGCGACGCTGAGCAGGCCCGAGAAGCGGCATGCGCCTCGCGCCCAAGCTTCCCGGATCGACCAGAAGCGAATGTTGCCAAGCATGACATCTACGTCATGCCTGGCGAAAAAATTTGCGCACCGGGCAAATGTATAGGATGACCTCGTCCGAGCCGGTTCTTCCGAACCGCGTCTCGCTGTGGTGCGCGATGGGCCCTCATGCCGATTCACGACATGGGTGTACAAAAGGAAAAACCCCAGGGCTGGCACCCCCAGGGTCTCCCCCGCCGCGTTACCGCAGCTCGACGGCACACCGCGCCGTCTACACAGGGCACGCCCTATCACAGGGCATTGCCTCGCGCAAGTGGTGTGCCGTCAGTTCACCGTCTCCATGTGGGACAAGGGAACCTGACGATGAGTCGACGAGGATCGAGTAGAGGCCGGAAAGGCGCTGAGAAGCGTCCGGCCGAGCTGATCAAGTTCAACTTCTACGGGGACGAGCTCGACGTATTCCAGGCTGGAACGTCGACGCTCGTGTCTATCCGGCGCATATGTGAAGCCATCGGGCTCGGATACTCGAGCCAGCTCCAGAAGCTGCGGGCTGACGAGTCGGTCTGCGTGACGATGATCGTCACGCAGATGCCGGGGGACGATCAGGCCCGCGAAATCGCATGCGTCGACGTGCGCTCCCTCCCGCTCTGGCTGGCTACCATCCACCCGAGCAAGGTCAGCCATCACATCAAGGACAAGCTCATAGCCTACAAGCGCGAGTGCGCCGAGGTGCTCGCCGACCACTTCCTTGGTCCACGCGGACCGAGGATCGATGAGCGCCTCAAGCGAGCCGAGGCTGAGTGTGAGACCCTCCGGGCTCGGCTCGATCTTTTCGAGTCGCATGGCTCTGGACTGATTGGCAAAGAACGCGCGAATCATCTAATCCTTGCGAACCTCCGCGCGGCGTCGCGGCGTGCCTGCATCACGACGGGCGATACATCTCAGACTACGTTCCAGCGCGAGTTCAAGAAGCGCGAAGATGAGCTCCGGAACCATGTAGGATTCCCGAGGGAGCTCGCGCACTCGTGGGGCAATTTGCCGATCACCAAATGCGGGGATGCCGCGCTCAAGGTGCTCGAAATATTGGAAGCTGATCGCCGCAGAGCAACGCCGGAGATCGATACGCAACTTGACCTCTTTGGGCCATCATATGATGCGCTGCGCGCATAATAGACAGTTGATGCACCGCCATAGAGACGCCTCACATGGTGCTGTGCTGTTCCTGCGCTCGGATCTACGCTAATCGAACAGGCTCAACTGGACCATCCTGCGCGGCCCTGGCGCGGGCGGGGGCTCTGACGGGGGCGGGGGATCAGGCTCCACCGCTGGCTTCGCGACTGGCAGCGGCGTGGCGGGCGGCGGCTCTGGTGCAGCAGGCGCCGCCGCCCCCGGCCCGCCCTTGACCAGCCGGAGCCACCCGGCTCCCGTCTTGACCTGCCGGACCGGCCCGGTCTGCGCGGGTAGGGTGAGCGCCTGCGGGACGGGCGGCGCGGCGGCAGGCTCCGCCAGCGCGGCCCGGATCAGATCCTCGACCGACCAGAGCTCCTCGACGAGCCCAGCAGCCATCCCCGGCGACACGCGCAGCGACGCGTGGATCCTCGTCAGGTTGTAGGCGCAGACCGAGAGCGCCACGGCGGCGCGGTGGCTCCGCTGCGTCTTGCTGAACGACAACGCAAGCCGGCGCTTGCGCCCGTTGATGTGCCGCGCCGTGAGGTGGTACCGCTCCACGCCGGAGGTGCTCATCCGTTTCGGATCGGGCGCGCCGAAGACAGCCGTCTTCCGGATGAAGTGCGCGTCGCGCGCCGGCTCGTACTTGTGGTCCGGGCTCTTGCTGTAACCGTACTGCTTGATGACCTGCGCGTAGTCGGCGCAGCCGCGGAACGACGCGTCCACGGCTGGGATGTACACGGAGAGGCCATCGCTCGTGAGCTGCGGGACGACGAGCACGCGGGCCCGCAGGTCGGCCAGGAACGCGTCGGTCGTCGCCTGGTCGCGCTTCCCCACGGCGAAGGAGATCACGAGCTTCGACCGCCTCGCGAACGCGGTGAAGGTGAAGACGTCGCCGTACTCCGCCGGGTCCTCGGCCGTCACGCGCTTGTCCTTCTTCGCGATGAAGGACCACTGCTCATCGAGCTCGATGTCGGGCTCGCACAGGCCCTGCACGAGGCGGTTGTGCAGGCGCGCGCAGCCCTCGCCGAGTTCCACGGCGAAGCGCAGGATGGTGCTCTTCGCGACGCCGGTCTGGCGTTCGACAGCACGCACGCTCGTCCCCTCGACCAACGCGGACGCGATGCGCACGCGGGTCTCCATCGGAAGCACGTTCGGCACGGCCCCTTGCCTCTCTCCGAACGGGGGCGCATGCTGCACATGCGACGTGCGCAGGGCGGCCCTACCGCTCGGCGTTCCGCAGCCTCCTTCCGGGGTCCAGCCGGAGGGAGGCGCCTTGCTCAGGACCTAAAATAGCATTGCAAGCCTATGTTTCCCGGCTTTTCTGCGAAGCTAGGACACGCGTTGTCATAGCCGCAGTGCTGGATCCATCGGCAAACGTAGGGCTTTCGCGTCGGTCAAGTGGAGCGAGCATTCAGCGTGACGCGGCTCGTCCTCGGGGCGGTCGGGAGCCATGGCGGGCGCCTGGGGATGGCGTGGCGGAGGGGTGCGATGCAGGGGGAGGCGAGGCGCTTACGGCGAAGTGGTCGCAGTTGGCGCGGGGTGGTCGCGTTTCAGGCAAACGCGACCACTACCCGCGCTCAAGCGTCCTCCCAGATCGCGACCTGCCGGAACGCCGAACGACGGGTGGTGCCCTAGTTTCCCTGCCGCTGCCCCAGTTTGACTCCGGGTCTCGCGTGAGCGGCTAAGGTCGGCCGTAAGTAGTGCAGCCCGCGACGACGGCAATCGTCCGGGCTGCGTGGTCCGACCCCGAACGAACCGGAGCCGAACGCCCATGCTTGTAGCTGTACCGCCTCCTGGCGGGCAAGGCGGAGGTGCGCCCGCGCGCAGCCGCCGACCCGCTTCCTGTCTCTCACTCACACCCACCCAGCGCAAGCGCCTCCGGGCGGCGCTGAAGAACCTGCGCGTCGCGTATGGTTCGTGGTCCTGCCTCGCCGAGGTCATGGGCGTCTCCGTCGCGTGCGTCGAGGCCATCGCTGGCGGGCGCGACGCGGGCTCCCCGGCGACCGCGCAGCGCGCCGCGAAGGCGGCGGGCATCACCGTGGAGCAGCTCCTCGGCGGGCTCGCTGCCGCTGACCGCTGCCCAACCTGCGGGAGGAGCGGGTGAAGCCCCGGCGGAAGGGGGCCGGACGCCCGCCTGCCGCTCGACACCCGAAGAAGAAGCCGAGCATGGAGGCGATCCTCGCGGAGCGCGGCATCGTCCTGGCGACGCTCGCCGGCATCCCGAAGCGCGACCGCCGCGACGTGGAAGCCGAGGTGTTGCTCAACGCCTGGAACGCCGTCCGTCGGGGGCTCTACAGACCAGACCCTCGGGACAAGCCCAGGGACGCGCTCCGCAAGTGGCTTCACGGCATCGCCTGGCGCCTCGCCTCGCACTACATCCACAGCGCGTGGGCGCGCCGCGCCGTGCTTCATCCGTCGCCGCTCGGGTTGCTGCGCGAGCCCGTCGGCATCGACATGCACGCACAGATCGAGGCCCGTGAGGTGCTCGACGCCATGGCCAGCCTGCCGGACTGGCAGCGCGAGGCGCTGCTCATCGTCGATGCACCCGAGGCGCTCACCGCGTGGGCGAGGGCCCGCCGCATGAACCCGAGCACGGCGGCGTCCAGGCTCCGCATCGCGCGCGAGGCTCTGGCGCTGAAGCTGAAGAGGTGGCGGCGCTGAGCAACGTCGACCCAACAAAACAGAAGCGGCGCCGCTGGCCGAAACCATGGCGCCGCCGCTGCCGGCCCGAACTAGCGAGCCGTGTTGTTGCTAGAGGTCGCTCCTCCGGATCCGCCGCGGGCACGGCGCAGGATGCGGACGGAAGCGTCCCTCAGACGGGCTCCGGCGCGTGAACGGCGCCGGTGCCACGGGGTTGTGGTTCTGCGACTCGGGAGCCTGCTGCTCCTCGGTCGCGCCTAACAATGCCGAAACGGTGCGTCTGCGCATGCGTGCGCCGACCCTTCTCGCGAAGCCTGTTCGCGAGTGATGGCGCCTTGCGCGCACCCGTTCGAGATGCTACTTCTCGAAGCACGTGAGCGTTCCGATCGGTCCCATCCCAGGGCCGGCGGGTGTGCGCAAGAAGCCTGATTCAATGAATCCGGCCCAGAGCCGTCCAGATGTTCCACCATCTGGACGGCTCGAAATTTTTCTACAGCATGTCCCCCTTCTCCAAAAGAAGAGGGCCGGCTGTGTACGTCATGACGCCAGCGTGATCCCTCTCCGAGGTCAGGAGCAGGTTGCCGTCGATGCCCGACTTGTTCACGTTCTTCGTGACGCCGGCCATCACGCCACTCATCCCGTAGTTGTTCTCCAGGTTCAGGAGATCGCGCAGTTCACTGATCGTGATGACGCCGTGCTCCCTGATCCTGCGCAGCGCCTTCACCTGGAGCGGCTTCTGGATCACCAGCGAGACGAAGGTCGCCCACGCCGTTTCGGCGTCCACCTGAGTCGCGGGAGGCACGACCCGTCCGCGTCCACCTCTGACGGGCGCAGATGGAGCCGCGGGCGGCTCCGGCGCACGCGGACCACTCGCGGGGGTTGTCGCAGGCTGGTTGCCTGCGAGCATCTGCGAAAGGCGGATCGCGTCCTCTAGGGTACCAACCTCGATAGAGCCATTGGGAAGAACTCGGAAAGACATGCGAGCGACCTCTGCGCGAGAGGTGTCTAGCACTCACAAATCTCAGGTCAAGGCACGTGCCAGAACATGCGCCCGACTTACGCGCCGGTGCGCGCTGTATACGCGAATAGATCCAGCAACAACGGATCTTGGCCGCTTCGCACGGGGGCAATCGCACTAACGCACAGAAAAGCACAAACTCACAATTTTTACATTGACATATTTGCTGATGTATGATTGTCCGCCGCTACTTGGCGCCGTCGGGCGGTTCGCCGAAGAGCGACAGCTGCACCATCCTGCGCAGTGCGGGCGGCGGATCTGACGGTGGCGCGGGCTCCGGCTCTGGTGAAGCGCCTGCGAGCGCGGTCGGTGCCACGGGAGGCGGCTGCGGAGCAGAGGGTGCCGACGGAGCGGAGCCGCCCGGGAGAACCCGCAGCCATCCACGCCCGCCGGGGAGCGCCCTGGCGGTGCCATCCGGCTTCGGGATGGCGAGCGGCTGCGGCTCCGGCCTCTCGCCTGCGGGCTCCTCCAGCGCGGCGACCATGAGTTGCTCCAGCGTCCACACGGTGTCCGAGATGCCCGCCGCCATCGCCGGGGTGACCCGCATGTTCCGCGAGATGTGGCAGAAGTTCGTGTAGAAGTAGTGCAGGCTGGTCGCGGCCCGGTGCCGCGTGAGCTTCTTGCTGAAGGCGAGCGTGCGGCGCCGAAGTCGCGCGTTCCACTGCCGCGCGGTGAGGTTCGACCTCTCTATCGCGTAGGTCGTCGCCTTCGCTGGATCCGGCGTCCCGAAGACGACACGCTTCTGGATGAAGTCGACGCCGCGTTCGACGGCGAACTTCTCCGACGTCCCCGGCTTGCCCGGGCGCGCGGTGAAGTTCTTGACCGTCTGCATGTACGGCACGGCGCGCCCGAAGTTCGCCGCGATCGGCTGCGCGTAGAGGCCGAGCCCATCGGTGGTGATCTGCGGCATGACCGTGAGCCGCGCGCGCACATCCTCGACGAGAGCATCGGCGCTCTCCTGGTCGCGCTTCCCGACGTGCCATGCGATGATGAGTTTGCTGGTGCGGCAGATGGCCGCCCACGTCCATTGCTCGCCCACACTCGCCGCGTCGTCCTTCGTCGCGTCGACCTTGTTCTGGCGCTTGCGACACCACGAATGCTGCTCGTCTAGGTCTACGAGCGCGCACGTCAGATCGCGCACCAGCCGGTCATGGAGACGCGCGCAACCCTCGCCGATCGCCTGCCCGAAGCGGCCGATCGTGTCCTGATGGACGCCGGTCATGCGCGACGCGGCGCGGATGCTGGTGCCGTTCACGAGCGCGGCCAACACCTCTAGCCGCCGCTCCAGTGGGAGGACGTTCGCCATGGGCTTGCACCTCTCCGGACGCGTGCCCATGATCGCAGCGCGACGTGCGACGGGTGGGCTGCCATCCGGCGTTTCGCAGCCTCGCCTCGGGTACCAGCCGAGGCGAGGCGCTTTGCCTGTCCCACCAAGGTAGCACCGAAAGCCTATGTTTCCCGGCCTTCCCGCTACGATGGGACAACGCATGTCCTAGCCCGTGTGCGCGTTTGCAGCCTGTTTGAAGGGTCTTTCGCGTGATGGCGCGCAGGCGTCGTCGGGGAGCGCGAAGCCCGTGGTAGGGTCGCCGCATGCGAGCACGGCTCATCCTCGAACACGGCGGGCACGCCATCACGAAGCGCGTCGAACTCCCGGAGGTGCCCGCTGTCGGTGCGGTCGTGCTTGCGGAGCGCGAACGCAGCGTGGTCAGCGTCGAGCACGACGCGGCGCGCGTGGAGACGGACCTCTATCTCCGCGAGGACGCGCTTGATCTGAAGGCGCAGACGATCCCGGAGGCGCACCTCGCCTACATCGACCTGATGAAGGGGGGCGGGTGGGAGGTGGAGGACGATGTCGCGCTGACGACCTTGCTGCGGCATCAGGTCGACCAACAGGACGAGGACGAGCCGATCGAGTTGAACTGAGGGGTCACGCCGTCAAGCGGTCAGCGGGCCGTCTGCCCTAATTAGGGCACCACCGAACGACGACCGTCGAGCCAGGTCACGTCCTTGGCGGCACATGGAGCTCGACCGCTTTCCCAGATCGCGACCTGCCGGAACGCCGGACGACGGGCGTCTCAGGGTTTCTCGGATCCCGACGCCGACCACGGCCCGCACGTCGGCAGGCCCGCGGTCTTCTGGGCGCACGCGGCCGTCACCGGGGACGTCACGACGGCCGCGATCTTGCCGGCCGCCACCTGGTCGCACACGGCAGGCGGCAGCTGGATCCGCCCGTCGTCCTCCACGCGGAAGCCGTCGGCGCCGCCGGCGTCGAGCGCCACCAGGCAACGATCGCCGTCGTCGCAGATCCCGTCGCCCACGCCGTTCTCCGGCGCGGGGGTCTCCAGCGCCACGTTCAGCGGGACCCCGACCTCGCCCGCGATGGAGCACGCCGCGTCGAGCTCCGCAGGCGCCGCGCCCTGGAGGCAGGCCGTCACGTCGAAGCAATCGCCGTCGCCGTCGCCGTCGCCGCCACCGTAGACGCTCCCGGGCGAGTAGTCGGGCAGCGCGCTCGCGTCGATCGCGCTCGGCACACACGCCCCGGCGACGCAGGTGTGCCCTTCCGAGCAGACCGTGTTCACCACATCGCCGCTCCCGTCATCGTGGCCCGATCCGTCGCAGAGGAAGTTGAGCGGCAGCGTCAGCAGCGCGACGCGGTTCTTCGGGATCCTCGTGTTCGCCTCGCGCAGGATGCGCACCGCGCCGAGCTCGCCCTCGATGCGGGCGCTCACCTTGACGTGGATGGCGTCGCCCCCGCCGTTCGAGGAGTAGAAGCCGATCGTCGCCGGCAGGAGCGCGGCGGCGTCGGGCTCGCCAAGCCGCTCGTAGGACGCCGAGAACTTGGGCGTGCCGCCCTCGAACACCTGCACCTGGAGGGCGCTGAAGTCCTTGGGCACGGCGAGATCCGTCGGGACGGCGAGGACGATCTCGTCCGGCGGAGAGCACCCTCCGCACGCGGCCGCGACGAGCGCGGCGAGCGCTGATCGAGCGACGGCGCTCATCGGCCACCCCCGAACGGGATCGTGAAGGTGGCGCCGCCCCGCCGGGACAGGGCGACCGAGCCGGGCGACGTGCGGCCTTCGACCGGCGGCTCCGGCCCGAAGACCCCCGTGGCGACAAGGACCGCGCCCGCGAGCACCAGCGCACCGCCGCCGATCCAGAGCCAGGTCTCGACGTTCCCTCGCTTGGGCTGCGCCACCAGGGTGACCTGCACGCGGCGCGTCTGGTTGTCCTCGATCATCACCTCGGACTGGTGCGTCACCATGCCGGACGCCGTGACGCGGAGCGCGTGACCGCCGCTCGGTACAGGGCCGTCGTAGCCGCCTCGGCCGACCACGCGACCATCGATGGAGACGACGGCGTCCGGCGGCGCCGCGACGATGAGGCGCCCCTGGTGGACCTCTCTCTCCAGCGTGGCCTTGACCGTGACCGCGCCGCCGCCCGGCACCTGCTGGGAGACGTCGACGTCCTTGAAGCCCTTCTTTGTCACCCGGATCTTCCGGGTGCCGACGTCGAGCAGCACGGGCTCGCGCAGCGGCGTCTGGCCGACCTCCTCGCCGTCGACGAAGACCGTGGCCCCCGCCTCGCTGGCCTGGAGATCGAGCTGGCTGACGTAGGCCTTCGTCGCCTCGATGAGCGCCGCGGCGTCCTTGCGATCCTGCTCCGTGAGCTGGGGGCCGGCGTCCCGGAGGAGCTTCTCGACCGTCCCGAGCAGGCGCGCGTAGCGCTTCAGGTTCTTCTGGCAGAGCGCGATGTTCCAGAGCAGCCGCGGGTCGCCCGAGAGCTCGAAGGCGCGCTCGAACTTGATGATGGCGTTGCGATGATCGCCGTCGTTGAAGAGGATCCGCGCGGCCTCGTACTCGGCCTTGGCCTCGCCGGTGAGCGTCGCGGACAGCGGCCCCTGGACAGCCGGAGCGCCCGCGGCAGGCGCCCCCGCGGCAGGCGCCGGCTGCGCCCCCGCCGGCGCGGGCTGCGCCGCGGCCGGGGCCTGCGCCCCCGCCGGCGCGGGCTGCGTCCCCGCCGCGGGCTGCGTCCGCGCTGGCGGTGGCTGCGCGCCCGCGGGCGCGAGCGCCGTCAGCGCGGCGCCGCCGAGCGCGACCGCGGCGCCGATGCGCAGGCTCCTGCTGCTCCACAGCGGGAGCCGTTTGCTTCCTGTCATCTGGGCTTACCTTTGTCGTTCAGCACATCGAAGGGGCTGGGGCTGCCGTTCCCCTGCGGCGCGGCGGTCGCGGGCGGCGCGGCCGCCGGCGCCGTCGGGACCGAGGGCGCCGCCGTGGCCTTCGGCCGAGGCGCCGTGGCGACCGGCGCCGCGCTCGCCCTCGCGGTCGGGAGCGGCGCCGCGGTGACCACCGGCGCCACCGTCGAACGCGGCTCCGCGGTCGCGGACGGCTCCGCGGTCGGCGGCGGCTCCGCGGTCACTTCCGGAGGAGCGACCTGCGGGGGCGGGGCCGTCGTCGCGGGCGGCGAGGGCTCGGCCGAGGCCGCTGCGGCCGAAGGGCCGGCAGCAGGGGCCTCCGCGCCGCCGTGGAACGTGACGAAGCGCAGGATCCCGCCCACCACCACGGCGGCGCCCACCACGGCGAGCGCGAGCACCACGCCGCTCCGCCTGCGCCCCCCTGTCGCGGCGCCTCCGGCCGTCCAGCCAGCCGCGGTGCCCGCCGGGCCGGCCGCGTGGGAGGCCGCGGCGCCCGCCGTCGCGCCGGCTGGCGGCGCGGCGCTCTGCCGCGCCGTCGCCGCGGGGACGGCGCTCGCGCGATCCTGCGCCGTCTGCCACGAGGGCGTGCTCATGCGCTCGCGCACGGAGCTCGCCCGGTCACGGAAGGAGACCGCGGGGACGAGCCCCAGCGTCCGCTCGATCCGCTCCAGCGAGGCCAGCGCGAGCGGAGGGCCGAAATCGACGATGGCGCCCGCGAGCTCGGCGACGGACTTGAAGCGCTTCGCCGTGTCCTTCTCGAGGCAGCGCAAGATCGCGGCCTCGAGGCCCGGCGGCAGGTCGGGCCGGAACGTGCTCGGGGCCGGCGGCGGCTCGGTGTTGATCATCAGGATGAGCTCGGACAGCGAGCTCGCGTCGAAGGGGACGCGCCCCGTGAGCAGCTGGTAGAGGATGGCGCCCAGCGACCAGATGTCCGCGCGCGCGTCGACCGTGCGCGCGGAGCGCATCTGCTCGGGCGCCATGTAGAGCGGCGAGCCGAGCACCATCGCCGTCTTCGTCAGCCCGAGCTCCGGCTCGACCCCGGCCGCCGACGGGTCCGCGAGCGCCTTCGAGATGCCGAAGTCGAGCACCTTCACCATGCCGCTGCCGTCCGCCGCGCGCGTGAGGAAGAGGTTCGCCGGCTTGAGATCGCGGTGGATGATGCCGGCCGCGTGCGCCTCGGCGATGGCCTCGCAGGCCTCGAGCACGTAGCCCACGGCCTCCTCCAGCTCGAGCGGGCCGCGCCGCCGCAGCGTCTCCAGGAGGTCGCTCCCGTCGAGGTATTCCATCACCATGAACGGCGCGCCCGTCTCGAGCGTGCCGACGTCGAGCACCCGCGCGACGTGCTCGCTCTTCAGGCGCACCGCCGCGCGCGCCTCGCGCACGAAGCGCTCGACCATCTCGTCGTTGGCGCCGGGATGGAGCAGCTTGATGGCGACCCGCTGGTGGAGCTGCTCGTGCAACGCGGCGACGACGACGCCCATGCCCCCTTGCCCGAGGATGCGCTCGACCCGGTATTTCCCCGATAGAACTTGACCTTCGGCAACCGGTGCGCTCACGGACGCTCCTGCGCTGGGGCTGCCTCGCGGGCGCCACCACCGCCACGTTATCCAGGGGGCCACCTTATGCCATCCGACGCTGGCATCCAAGGCCATTGCCGGGTCACCCCGTGGGTCTCGTCGGGCATCGCGCGTCGGGCATCGGGTCTGTCATGGGGATCGCTCTGCTCCCCTGGATCGCGCTCGCGTCGCCACCAAGCGCGACTACCCTATGCGCCATGCCCCGCACCGCCAGCGTCGAGCGCAAGACGCGCGAGACCGACATCCGCATCGAGATCGATCTCGACGGCCAAGGCCGCTCGTCGATCAAGACGCCGCTCCCCTTCCTCACGCACATGCTCGATCAGATCGCCCGCCACGGCCTGTTCGATCTCACCATCCACGCCGAGGGCGACGTCGAGATCGACGGCCACCACACGACCGAGGACTGCGGCATCACCCTGGGCACGGCCGTGCAGAAGGCGCTCGGCGACAAGGCGGGGATCGCGCGCTACGGCGAGGCGACGCTCCCCATGGACGAGGCGCTCGCGCAGTGCGCGCTCGACCTCTCCGGGAGGCCGTACTTCGTCTGGCGCGTGCCGCTGCCCAAGGCGAAGCTCGGCACCTGGGACGTCGAGCTCGCCCCGGTGTTCTTCGAGGGCTTCGCGCGCGGCGTCGGCGCGAACCTCCACGTCCGCCTCATCGAGGGGGACAACCTGCACCACATCGTCGAGATCTGCTTCAAGTCGTTCGCCAAGGCGCTGATGAAGGCGACCCGGATCGAGCCGCGCGTCGCCGGCATCCCGTCCACAAAGGGGAGCCTCTGAGCCATGCAAGCCATCGCGCTCGTCGATTTCGGTATGGGCAACCTGCGCTCCGTGGAGCGGGCGCTCCAAAAGGCCGCGGAGGACGGCGGCGTGCCGTGCGCGGTGACGCGCACGGGCGATCCGGAGATCATCGGCCGGGCCGACAAGGTGGTGGTGCCGGGCCAGGGCGCGTTCCGCGACTGCGCCGCGGCGCTGCAGAACGGCATCGGCGAGGCGCTGCGCGCCCAGATCCGGAAGGGGACGCCCTACCTCGGCATCTGCCTCGGCATGCAGGCGCTCTTCGACGCGAGCGAGGAGGCGGAGGGCGCTCGCGGGCTCGGCGTGTTCCCCGGCACCGTCAAGCGCCTCACCCCGCAGCCGAGCGCGGCCGAGCCGGACGCGGCCGCCGGCGCAAAGCCCTGGGTCGGGATCAAGATCCCCCACATGGGCTGGAACCGCATCGCGTTCGCGCGCGAGGTGGAGGGCCCGCTCGGCGTGTTCGCGGGCGAGCGCCCCTTCGTTTACTTCGTTCACAGCTACCACGCCGTCCCGCTCGACCCTGCGCTGGTCGCGGCCACGACGGAGCACGGCCCGCACCGCATCACCGCCGCGATCGAGCGGGACAACGTGACCGCGACGCAGTTCCACCCCGAGAAGAGCCAGGCCACCGGCCTGCGCCTGCTCGCCCGCTTCCTGAGCGGCTGACCTCGCGGCTCCCCGGCCGGGCCTCGCGCGCGAGCGCGTCAGTACGGGCGCAGCAGGCGCTGGTGCACCTGCTTGACCTGCGCGAGCTTGAGGTGCGCGCTCAGGGGGAGCTCGGGCGCGCGCCGGGTGCACCCGCGCTGCGCCCGCGCCGGGCGCGGGCGGGGGATCGACGAGGAGCGCCGCGCCGCCCTCACGCGCTGCGGCCACCGCGCGGCGAGCGGGAGATCGACGATGAACGCCGCGCCGCAGCCGAGCTCGCTCTCGACGCGGATCGCGCCGCCGTGCGCGCGCGCCGCGACGTGAGCGATGTACAGCCCGAGCCCCAGGCCGCCGAAGCGCTCGACGGGGACCGCCCGCTCGAAGCGCGCGAAGATCCGCTCGTGGTCCTCCCGCGCGATCCCCATGCCGTGGTCGCGCACGATGAGCCGCGCCCGCGCGCGCGTCGCGCGCACCTCGATCGAGATCGGCTTGCCCTCGCCGAAGGTGATCGCGTTCTTGATGAGGTGGAAGGCCATGCGCTCGATCTGGGACCGGTCCCACCGGCCGATCACCGCGCCCTCGGCCGCGACCGAGATGGCGCCGCACGCGGGCCGATGCGCGACCGCCGTCGCGACCACCTCGCGGACGAGCGCGACGAGCTCGACCGGCGCGCGGGCCGGGGAGCGGTGATCCGGGCCTCCGTGCCGCGCCTGGAACATGTCGTCGCACAGCCGCGCGAGCCGGCCGAGCTGACGGTCGAAGACGGTCAGCATCGCGGCCGCCCACGCCGGGGTCTTCTCGGGTTCCTGCTCGCTCATCCGCTTCGTCAGCTGGAGCTGCAGGAGGAGCGAGGTAACGGGCGTCCTGATCTCGTGCGCGGCGAGCACGAGGAAGTCCTCCCGGATCCGGGCGGTGTCGTCCCGGATCGGGACGGCGGGGATACGAGGGTCGAGGTTGTCCAAAAACGCGGTCATGGCAGAGCCTGATGGGCGGAGTCGTCTTGTGCCCCCGCGCCTCGCGTTAGCGCGCTAGCACGGAGTGTGCCGTCCATGAGGGCTCGCGGATTGGCACTTCTGGCGGCAGGAGAGGGCCGCATCTGCCGAGCGGACGCGCGTCAAGGCGTCGCATCGCGCCGTCGAGTGCGCACAACCCGGCGAGGTGAGCCGTCTTATCCGCCGGGCTGCGCCTCGGGTCGCGCCGGAGCGCCGCCAGGCTGCGGCGGTACGCGGGTACGGGCATACCCCTGCTTGCGGGCAAGGGGCCACGGAGCAGCTTTGTCCGCATGCAACATCAGAGTGGAGAGCAACACCGGAGTGAAGAGCCTGGAGCCAGGGCTCAGGTCCGCGGATCCATGAGCGAGCTGCACGCGCTCCTCAGGGAGTTCGACACCGCGATGCTCGTCACGATGACCCCCGAGGGGATGCTGCGGGGGCGGCCGATGGAGATCCAGGAGCCGGCCGAGGTGATGGACTGCGATCTCTGGTTCGTGACGCAGGATGAGGCGCCGAAGACCGGCGAGATCACCCGCGAGCACCAGGTGGCGGTCTGCTGCTACAGGCCGCGGGACCGGGCGTACATCTCGATCTCGGCGCGCGCGACGGTCGAGAGGAACGAGGAGAAGATCCGGAGCCTCTGGAAGCCCTCCTGGAGGGCGTGGCTGCCGGACGGCCCCGCCCACCCGCACGCCGCCCTCCTGAAGCTCAACGTCGAGCGCGCCGAGTACTGGGAGCCCGAGGGCGGCCGGCTGCGGATCCTCTATGAGAAGGCCAAGGCGCTCGTCCAGCGCAGATCGGCGGAAGACAAGCTGAACCCGCCGAAGCACATCTGAGCCGCGCCGCGCCCGGCGGTCGGCTCAGGGGATGGCCGCGGACGTGAACGGTATCGGGAAGATCTGCCCCGTCCTCCACGCCTCGGCGTGATCCGCGTAGTGGCACGTGCGCGGATCACCGCTCATCCCGGTGCTCATCACGCCGAGCGAGCCGTCGAGCGGCGCGAGGTTCCAGACGAGCCGCGTCGCGCTGAGCGCATCCTGAGCGAGCGCGGCGCGCAAGCCGCCCGCGTCCTCGAAGTCGCCGGGAGGGAGCGCCAGGTTCCCGATCTTCGCGAACCAACCGCCGACGTTCACCGTCTCCACGTCGCCGGTGGCAGCGAAGGTGCCGATATCGAAGCGCGCGTCCTCGCTCGCGAGGGGGTGGTTGTACGTCAGCTCGTGGATCCCGCCCCAGGTCCAGGCGCTCACGTCCGAGCCCAGCGCTCCGCGGAGCATCTCGTCCGCCTGACCGAGCGCCGCGCGCACCGCCTCGTCGCGCGCGGCCGCCGCGTCCACGCCTTCGGCGATGCCGAAATAGGGAGCGCGCGGGTTCCCGAGCACGTCGAGCAGGCCGTTGAGCTGGTTCGTGAGAAACACGTTGGGCGCGAACGCCGCGTATTCGTCGGGCCCGATCACGTCGGTGACCGTGTTGCGCAGCAGGATGAAGGTGAGCATCTGGTAGACGGCCGCGCCCTGGCTGCTCGCCGCTGTGTTCCCGTCCCACTGCTGCAAGGCCGCCACCGCGGCGGCGGCGCTCGGATCGCCCGCCGGCAGCCCGACGCGCCCGAGCGCCCCTATGTAGATGTCCCGCAGCGGAAGCCCGATGGTGGTCTGGGTGTCGAGCTGGATCGACGCCATGTCCTGCGGCGTGAGCGGCTGAGTCGCCGTGGTCAGCCGGGTCGTGATCCGCTGCGCACGCCACGGCATGTCCCAGTAGTTGGCGAGGTGGACCGGCCGCCCCTGCGGGGCGTAGTCGCGCGGGACCATGCGGTTGTTCGCCGTCACCAGGACGTGCGACGGCGGATCGTACACAGAGGGCAGCTCGGCGTTCGTTGCGTACCCGGTCCACTCGTACCCGCCCGAGCCCGGCACCGGATAGAGCGCGTTCAGCGGGCTCTGGCGCTGCGGCGCGAGCCCCGAGTTCTGGTAGCCGATGTGCCCGTAGGGGCCCGTGTAATCCGCGAAGATGAAGTTCCAGCCGATGCTCTGCTTCAGCGCCGCGGCCTTGAACTGGCCAAAGGTCGTCGCCGCCGGCATCTCGAAATAGCCATCGACCTTCCACTCCGGTTGACCCGCGGTCGACTTGAGCGCGAGGGTGCCAAACGCCTCCAGCCCGTCCAGGCCGTCGTTGATGACAGGACCGTGGGGCGTCGTGCGGAACGTCCGATACACGTTCGGCTCCCCCTTCACGCGGATGGTCTCCACGCGCCGCGTGACCGGCTTCCACTGGCCGTTGATGAGCACCTCCTCGCCTCCTCCGGTCGCCGTGCGGAGCGTCTCCTTGTACAGATCGACGCTGTCGAAGAGCGAGAAGGTCGGCACCCAGGCGATCTTGTCGGTGTGACCGCTGACGAAGCCGGGGAAGCCAGGCACCATCCAGCCTGCCACGTTGTACTGGCCGGTCACCTTGAGCTGAGCGAGGTAGACGGCGGCCGGGGTCGAATGGGGGAAGTGCGGGTCGGTCGCCAGGAGCGGCTTGCCGGTCGAGGTGAGGCGACCGTCGACCGCCCAGGCGTTGCTCGCGCGCCCGCTCGCGGGCGCCATGCGAAGGAGCTGCTGCGTGAGCTGGCGCGGCCCCTCAAGGCACGACGGCGGCGGCGGCGGGTTGACGATGGTCGCGGTCAGCGCGCTCGGGCCAGGCGGCACGAGGAACTGCGAGATGGGTTTCAGGTTGCCCTGCGCGTCGAACATCGACACGTCGTCCCGGGCCTCCTTGATGAGCGTCGTCGCGACGTCCGTGCCCGCGATGGCCGCCACCGCGGCGCGCTCGAGCTTGGTGAACCACGTCAGGGTGTCGAAGGTGACACCCACGTAGATATAGGAGAGGACGCTGTCCTCGGGCGTCCAAGGCTCCGGCTCGTACCCGAGGGCCTGGAACTCGAGGGGGAGGCCGCCGCTCGAGGCCTTGGCCACCGAGATGTACTGGTTCACGCCCGCGGCGCAGCCCTGCAGCGCGCGCTTCGTCCGAGAGGCCGCCGTCGCGTAGCGGGCGGCCGCGAAGGCAGGCAGGTCCTGCGCGCGGGCCAGGAGATCCTGGCCGACGATGCTGTCGTCGTCGCCGGGCCCGTAGATCTCCGCGAGGCGCCCCTGCGCGCTCCGGCGCACCGCGTCCATCTGGAAGAGCCGGTCCCGCGCCATCGCATAACAAAGGCCGGCATAACCGGCCTTCTCGTCCCATGCGGTGACATGGGACATCCCCTGATCATCCACGCTGATATAGGATACGCCGACCCCGCTGATCTCGAGTGCGGACCCCTGTTCCCCGATCCGCTCGTCGAGCCCCACATCGTCCTGGTCGACGCTGCACGCAGCAGCGGACAGCAGGAATGCCACGCCGGTCATTCGCCTGAGCATTGCAGTTCTCCTTCTGCTGGCCCTCTCACGAGAGCCGCAATTTGCAGGTCACGTGCGCCGCGTTCACCCAGCGCCGCGCGCCGCCTTCAACGCGCGCGGGTGAGCGATCGATTATTCAAAATGCCGCTCCAAACAGACACGATGGCTAAGCGAGGGATCGCCGACAAGCAACGACCAGACGAACGGGCGCGCCTCCTCGATTGCATTCAGGTAGATGAGATAAGCGTACAGGAACTGTCCTAATGTGATTCGAAAGTCAAGCACTTCGTCAATTCCACCAGTGGTACAGTGGAACTGTATACCGCTGTTGGTGTCTTTCAGTGGAGTCCGGGTGGCCAGGTGACCTGGTGGCCTGGTCGCCAGGTGGCCTGGTCGCCAGGTGGCCTGGTCGCCAGGTGGCCTGGTCGCCGGGTGGCCTGGTCGCCGGGTGGCGGGATGGCCAGCCTCAGAATGGACTGCCCGTAAAATCCGCAACCTAGCACTCGCCTGGCGTGCGCGCCACGCCGTGCGGAGCACGCTTGGCCGTCGGGTCGTCAGGCGCTAGCGACGCGAACGGCTCGTCGTCTGACATCGTACGACGGCCGCTCACGCCGCTGGCACACGCCATGTTGGGTGCTCGGCGCGCTCGGCGCGTTCGACGCGTACGTTTCAACGTATGGAGCAAGAAGGCTGCCGCCGCCGAGGGATCGTCCGCGGCGTGGACCGGCGCACGAAAGCGTCGCTCGACGCACGAAAACGTCGCCGGTCCAAGAGGTCGTCCCGCAGAGAGCGCTTTGCCCGCAACGTCCTCGGGGACGCCTGACCGGCGCGGCGCCACGACGCGCTCACGAGAGTGCCACTCTCCCGTGATCCCATCGGGCTCGATGGAGGGCAGCAGCGGCTCCAAGGCGGGGTTGCGCCGCGGACGATGCCGAGAGCGCCTCTCAAGACCTCCCGTCGCCAGGAGACCGAGGGCGGGCGCGCATCACCCGCGCCCGGAAGATCGCTCCGCAGCGCCGGCCGCGCCCTGCGGGCGCTCCCCGCGGCTCTCGAGCGCCGCGCAGATCTCGGCGAAGCCGTCGAACGGCGTGCACGGTATCCCGTCGCGAGCGCAGAGCACGTCGAGGGCGCTGCCCCGCACCGCGAACACACGATCGCAGCGTCGCGCCGCGGGGTAGTCCAGCCGGCCGTCGCCGATGTAGACGGTGGAGGTCTCGCAGGTGGCCGCCTTCAGCTGATCGAGCACGCGGATCTTGAAGTCATCGCCGGGACCGAGCGGCACCGCCTCCGGCACGGTCACGCGCCAGCGCCCGTCGAAGTCCGCGTCGAAGCAAGAGAACGCGGTGCCCGGCGGCAGGAACTCGCGGATGTAGAACGGCAGGCCGTGGCTGATCACGTGGAACACCCACCCCCGGCCGGCGCATAGCGCCAGCAGATCCTCGAAGCCCGGCCGGAGCGCGGCGTGCGGCCGCAGCTCGGCCAGGAGCTCGTCGGCCGGGCGATCCACATCGGCGTAGCCGCGGCGGAGGAGCTCGAACGGCGTGATCTCGCCGCCGACAGCGGGCGTGAGCAGCGCCTGCCGCCAGTCATAGCGGAGGTGGGCGTCCCAGATCAGGTTCGTCAGGTCGGCGCAGGTGATGGTCCCGTCGAAGTCGCAGAGGATGAGCACGACCGCTGATTTGCACGCCTCCGCGCCGGACGCCACCGCCGCGCTGCCTCGCCGGCCCTCGCCCCGCGATCGCCGGGCGCCACGCCGCGGCTGTCAGAGCGCGACCGGGAACGGATTGCGCTCGTGGAACCCCGTCTGGTGAAAGTAGGGATACGCGAGCTTCGTCTTGCTCGCGGCATCCAGCTTCGCGACCTGCCCCGGCGTGAGCGCCCAGCCGACGGCCCCGAGGTTCTGCCGGAGCTGCTCCTCGTTTCGAGCGCCGATGATCACGTTCGCGACGCTCGGCCGCTGCAGCAGCCAGTTGATCGCGATCTGCGGGACGGTCTTGCCTGTCTCCTTCGCCACCTCGTCGAGCGCGTCGACCACGCGATAGAGGTACTCGTCGTCGATCGGCGGCCCTCCGTCGACCGACAGCTTGTTCCGAAGCCGGCTGACCTCCGGCAACGGCTGGCCGCGCCGGATCTTCCCCGTCAGCCGCCCCCAGCCCAGCGGGCTCCAGACCACCGCGCCGACCTTCTGATCGAGCGCCAGCGGCATCAGCTCCCACTCGTAGTCGCGCCCCACCAGCGAGTAGTACGCCTGGTGCGCCACGTAGCGAGAGAGGCCGTATTTCTCCGACACCGAGAGCGACTTCATCAGGTGCCAGCCGGAGAAATTCGAGCAGCCGAGGTAGCGGATCTTCCCCGCTCGCACGAGATCGTCCAGCGCGCCGAGCGTCTCCTCGATCGGCGTGAGCGCGTCGAAGCCGTGGAGCTGAAAGAGATCGATGTAATCCGTCTGCAGCCGGCGCAGGCTCCCCTCGATCGAGCGGATCAGGTGGTGCCGCGACGACCCGACGTCGTTCGGGCCCGAGCCCATCCGAAAGGTCGCCTTGGTGGAGACGATGACCTTGTCGCGCCTGCCTTTGATCGCGTGGCCGAGGATCTCCTCGGCGAGCCCGTCAGAGTAGATGTCGGCCGAGTCGAACATGTTCATCCCGGCCTCGAGCGAGACGTCGACCAGCCGAGTCGCCTCGGGCACGCCGCTCGCGCCCCACCCCCGGAAGAACTCGTTGGAACCGCCGAACGTCCCCGTCCCGAGGCTCAGCACCGGTACCTTCAACCCTGACCCGCCGAGCTGCCTGAACTCCATGAACATCCTCCGCGTCAAATGGGGACAACCTCTGAGCGCAGGGGAGATGAGCGCAGGACGTCAGGCCCTCGCCCCCTTGCCGCGGTCGTGGATGGTTAGGAACTCCAAAGCGATCCGGGAGTCAAGCCCCGCCGCGTCCAGCGCGCACGGTCGGCGATCACAGCCCGAGATCGCGCCGGAACGCCCGCAGCGCCTCCGCGCTCGCGGAGCACCGGAGGCGCTCGTCTCGAGGCATCTGCCCGAGCGTCCGGCTGTGCCCGGCCGGGATGAACATCGGCTCCCAGTGGATGCCCTCGTCGCCGCGCCGCTCGCAGGCGATCTCGCCGAGGAGGCTGCCTGTGTAGACGCGGAGCGTCCGGCCGTCGCAATAACACACCTTCTGGACGACGTGCGCGGCGCGGGACTGCCCTGGAGGGATGAGGGCGCAAATCCGGTCTTGCAGCCGCTCCCAGAACGGCTGCACGAGCGGGCCCGGGAAGCCGTTCAGGTGCTCGATGAAGAGCCCGCCGTGCTCGACGAAGAGCGGCACGAGCGAGAGCCGGTAGGCGGCGAGGGCCTTCTCCCGTACCACGGTGTCGAGATCCGACGAGAGGACCTGCGGCACGTCGAGCCGGAGGACGCGGAGGGGCGTCGGGGCGTCCCTCCACACATGCGTCATGTCCGCGAGCTTGCGTTCGTTCGAGGAGACGAAATAGACCATGACCATCGCCCCTCACCCGTCGAGCGCGTCGAGCAGGTCCACCACGCTCCTCGTCTTGTCGTTCGGGTCGAGCTCGATCACGTCGATGTGCCAGTCCTCGAGCAGCGCCGGCTGGACGAGGCCGGCGCCGAAGGTGGCCCAGTAGCCGCGGCGGTTCGACGCGCGCATCGCGAGCCGCGGGCCGCCCTCGATGCGCATCTGCTCCATGCGGTACCAGATGTACCGGATGTCGACGTCGCCGAAGCTGTAGCCGAGGAAGAGGAAGCTGTTGCTGAGCAGATCGGCGCGCAGGCGCTGATCGGGCGCCGCCTCGAGCCGGAGTCGGCTGAAGTACTGGGATTCGGTCAGCACCACCGTCTCGGGCCAGTCGAGATCGCCGTGGAACTTGATGACGTGGCACGCCCCCTGCGCCGGGCACCGCGCGAAGTCGTCGAACCTGGCGAGCGCCACGGCCTCTTTGCCTGCGTCCCGCAGCGCCTCCTCGATGTGGTGCTCGAAGTTGGTCGTGTAGATGGCCGAGAAGTCGCGGCGCGCGAGGGCCTTGTGCTGGCACGAGCCCCTGCGCCGCTCGTCGACCTCCCGCGCGTGGAAGCGCGCGCGCATCTCGGCGATGAAGCTGTCGAGGCCGCCCGCGCACTCCCGGGCGAAGAAGCCGGCGAGCTGCGGGGGGAGCCCGTGCAGCTCGAAGAGCGCCGGCTCGAAGCCGAGCGCGGCGCCCATCCATCCCATCAGCTCCCGCCACATCGGCAGCTGGAGCGGGGCGGAGAAGCCTGCGCCCAGAAAGGGGATGAGGCGTCCTTCCCGGTACGCCTGTCGGAGCGGGATCGCCGCTTGCTCGAGCGTCAGTACGGCCATCTTCAGCGAGCGATGGTATCCGCCCACGGACCTCGTGCAACCCGCGCTCGCCGGGCGGAAACGCTTCGTCCCGAGCGGCGCTCGGCCGCGGCGCCTCGGCGCGGGCACGAGGAGCCGCTGGACGGCTCGCGTCGCGCCCCGAGCCCTGCGTCAGGCGCGCCAGGGGCCGCTGCCGCAGGCCGCCCGGGCCGCGATGATCCAGACAGCAGGCGGGACGATTGCCGTAGGGAGAGTAGAGGTAGAGATGAAGAAGAGCAGGTCTGCGGTGGGGATGTGGACGGCGCATGGTCGGGTACGGAGAGCGCCCCGGAGCCCGACGAGAGCTACGCCGTGTACGGCTGCGGCATCGACGGGTCGTGCGAGATCGCGGATCTCCAGCCGGGAGGGTCGAGGTCGCCGCGGGGAGACGGGCGGTGGGGACAGGCGGATCTGGGAGGAAACGTGTGGGAGTGGGTGCTGGATTCGTTCGCGGCGGACTACCCGCTCGATTGCGAGGACTGCGCCGTCCTCACGCCCGATGCGAACCACATGATCTGGGGCGGCGGCTGGCGCAGCGAGGAGGCGACACTGCTCACGTCGGCCTACCAGGAGCGCCCGCCGGACGGCCACTTCGCCGGCGTAGGGGTGCGGTGCGCACGAGCGCGGTGACCGGCCTGTTCGGGCGTCGCGGCCGCGGTGAGCGCAGCGCGCGCCGCCTCCGCGGGTCCCTGGATCCTTGACGCGACCGCCGCCGCGCGCGACCCTCCCGCCGTGTCGGGCTCGCTCGCGGACGGAACGGTCTTTGCGCACCGCTATCGCGTGGTGCGCCCCCTCGCCGTGGGCGCGATGGGGTCCGTCTACGAGGTTGTGCACCTCGAGACCAACCGCCGCCGGGCGCTGAAGGTCATGCACGCGTACCTCTTCCAGAGCGAGGAGATGCGCAGCCGCTTCAAGCGCGAAGCGCAGATCACGGCGGACATCGAGAGCGAGTACATCGTCGACGTCTTCGACGCGGGCATCGACGAGGCGACCGGGATGCCGTTCCTCGTGATGGATCTGCTCCGCGGCGAGGAGCTCGGCCAGCGCCTCAAGCGCCTCGGCAGGCTTCCGCCTGGCGAGGTCGCGACGTACCTCCAGCAGACCGCGTCGGCCCTCGACAGGACCCACGCGGCATCCATCATCCACCGGGATCTGAAGCCCGAGAACCTGTTCGTCACCCAGCGGGACGACGGGACGCCCCGCATGAAGATCCTCGACTTCGGCGTGGCGAAGCTGCTCGCCGAGGGCGGGACGGCGGCCGGCATCACGCGGAGCCTCGGGACGCCCATCTACATGGCGCCCGAGCAGTTCCGCGTCGACACGAAGCTCACCAGCGCCGTGGACATCTACGCGCTCGGGATGATCGCGTACACGCTGCTCGTGGGGACGCCGTACTGGAGCCCGGAGGCGCTCAGCGCGAGCGACGTGATCGCGTTCGCGCTCGTTGTCGTCCACGGGCCGCAAGAGCCCCCGGTCCACCGCGCGATGTCGCAACGGGTGGTGCTGCCGGCGAGCTTCGATGCGTGGTTCGCTCGGGCCACCGCCGTCGATCCAGCGGCGCGGTTCCGCGTCGCGAGCGAGGCGGCGCAGGCGCTCTCCGAGGTGCTCGGCCTCGCCGCGGCCAGCAGCGGACCTGTGGCCCGCCCGAACACGCCGCCGTGGGCCGTGTCGAGCCCCGCGGCGCACGCGCTCGCCACGCCGACGCCCTCGATCACCGCGCACGCGACGACCGCGCCCGCGGCGCACGCGACGACCGCGCCTTCGATCACGGCGCCCTCGATGACCGCGCCCTCGATGATGCCGCCGGTGGCGACGAGCATCGGCCCCATGGGGCCGGAGCACCCGTCTCGTTCCCCGGTCGCGCCCCTCGCGGCGACCATGGAGACGTCGGTGACGTCCGTGCCCGCAGGGATCACCGCGCCGGCAGCGCCGAGCCGGGCGCCGATCGTCGCCGCCGCGATCGTCCTCGGGCTGGGGGTGCTGGGCCTGGGGAGCTGGCTGCTGATCCGGACCGGTGCCGAGGCCGAGCCTGCGGCGGCCGCGTCGTCGGAGGTGGCTCCGCGGGACGCCAGCTCGACGAGCTCCGCCGCCACCGCGGCGCCGAGCGCGACGCTGTCGGCAGAGGCCCCGGCGCCGCCCCCCAGCGCCTCCGCGTCAGCGCTCGCTGCGGAGCCCACCCAGCCCGCGCCCAGCGCGAGCGCCAGCGCGGGTCCGACGGCGCGCGGGGCGGTGCGCGCTCCCCCGAAGGCGACGCCGAGGCCCGCTTCGACCGAGCGAAGGGGCACCTCCGCTCGCCCCAAAGTCCCCTTGCTCGGGCGGGATTGAGGCCGATGTCCGCCGCGATGCCGGTCCGATCCACGCCAACGCCAGCTGTCCCCTCCCCTTGTGGATGCGCCAGAACATGACACGTCGCCTACGCCGGATCGCTCCTCTCGCTTTCGTCCTGTGCCCGCTCGCCGCCGCGACGCCCGCCGCGGCGCAGGACAGCGCGACGGCGACGGCCCTCTTCGATCGAGGCCTCGCCGACATGGAGGCTGGCCGGTACGAGACCGGCTGCAAGGCGATCGCCGAGAGCCATCGGATCGAGCCCAAGCCGGGAGCGCTCTTCACGCTGGCGATCTGCGAGTCGAGGTGGGGCCACGTCGCGACCGCCTTCGCGCACTTCGGGGACTACCTGGCGCTCCACGAGCAGCTGACGCCGGAGCAGAAAGTCCGGCAGGGAGAGCGGCCCAAGGTGGCCAAGCAGGAGCGCGAGAAGCTCGCCCCGCTCGTGCCGGAGCTCGCGCTCTCCCTCCCGCCGGGGGCCCCCGCAGGGACGGTGGTGAAGCGCGACGGTCGCGTGGTGGACGGCGCGGCGCTGGGCGTGAGCGTGCCGGTGGATCCGGGTGAGCACGTCGTGTCGACCCAGGCGCCGGGAGGGCCCGTCCAGGAGGCGCGGATCCAGCTCGCCCACGGCGAGAAGAAGCGGATGGAGCTGCAGGTGAGCGGCGCCGCGGCGCCGTCCGCCGACGGCACGTCGAGCCGGCGGACGGCCGTGTTCGCGGCCGGCGGCATCGGCGTCGCGGGGCTCGTGCTCGGCGGGGTGACGGGCGCGCTCACGCTCGGCAAGAAGAGCGTCGTCCGCGAGCACTGCGGCAGCCGGATCGGCCTGAGCGACGAGACGGCCTGCGACAAGACGGGCATGGAGGCCGCGGACAGCGCGAGCACGACGGGGCTCGTGAGCACGATCGGCTTCGGCGTCGGGCTGGCCGGGCTCGGGGCGGCGGCGGTGCTCTACCTGACCGAGCCGAAGCAGAGCGACACGACCGCCCACGCGACGTCAAGGGGGATCCGCGCGGGGGTGCTCGCGGCAGGGCCGGACGGGGTCGTGCTCGGGGCGAGCGGGGCGTGGTGACGCAGCGTCGCCACGGACCTTCGCCGCCTTCGCCGCCTCTACCCGCCGGCGCAGAGGCGCGCTAGACCCGCCGCGTGCAGCTCATCCCCGCCATCGATCTCCTCGGAGGCCAGGCCGTGCGCCTCCATCAAGGGCGCTACGATCAAGTCACCGTCTACGACCAGGACCCGGCGGCGCTCGCCGCCCGCCTCCGCCGCGCCTGCGCCCGGCTGCACGTGGTCGACCTCGAAGGGGCCCGCGCCGGACTGCCCGTGCAGGCCGACGCCGTCCGCGCCGTCATCGCGGCGTTCGGCGCGGAGGGGGGCAGCGTGCAGGTGGGCGGCGGCATCCGCTCCGCCGCCGCGGCCGAGAGCTACCTCGCGCTCGGCGCCGATCGCATCGTGCTCGGGACCGCCGCGGTGAACGATCCCGCGCTCGTACGGGACCTCGCCGGCCGCTTCCCGGGGCGCGTCGTGGTCGCCGTCGACGCCAAGGACGGGCGCGTGGCCGTGCAGGGCTGGGAGCAGGTCTCCTCCGTCACCGCCCTCGACGTCGCCCGCGCGCTCGCAGGCGCCCCCATCGCGGCGCTCCTCTACACCGACGTCTCCCGCGACGGGACGCAGATCGGCCCCAACCTGGAGGCCACCCGTGAGCTCGCCGGCGCGTGCGGCTTCCCCGTGCTCGCTTCCGGCGGAGTCGGATCGCTCGCTCACCTGCGCGCGCTGGCGCAGATCCCCGGCGTCAGCGGCGTCATCGTGGGCCGAGCGCTCTACGAGGGGGCCTTCACGCTCGCCGAGGCGATCGAGGCGGCGACCGCCTGACGGCGTGTGTGCGTTTTCGTGTACGATCCATCCGACGATGCACGAGCGCGACGACCCACGGCCCTCCACACGCGAAGTCGCGGCGGAGGAGTTCCTGTTCCACCTGCACCGGGGCAGCGAGCTCCTGCAGGACAACCGGGTCCACGCCGCGAAGGCGGAGCTCGAGCGCGCCCTGTCGCTCCAGCCGAGCGATCCCAAGGGGCAGGATCTGCTCGGGATCGTCTACTTCCGGCTGGGGCTCTACCCGCGGGCGATCGCGATCTATGAGCGGCTGATCCAGGCCCACCCCGAGGCCGTCGAGCCGCGCATCAACCTCGCGCTCTCGTACCTCAAGACCGGGCAGCCGGCGCAGGCGCGGGCCGAGCTCGAGAAGGCGCTCGAGCAGAACCCGAAGCACCAGCGCGCCTGGGGCTACCTGGGGCTCGCGTTCCAGCGCATGGGCGACTACGAGCGCGCGAGCCACGCGTTCGCGGCGGGCGGCCACGACGCGATGGCCCGCCGCCTGCTCGACATGACGGGAGCCACGGGCAGGTACTCGATCGAGCCGCCCGACACCGAAGATCAGCCGCCGGTCGAGGCGAAGGTCGAGGTGCAGCGCGCCGCGGGCGAGGCGGTGCAGGCGCTCGACCGCGCCGGCGCGGGCTTCCGGCACGACTCGGATCTGCCGCGCATCCCATCCGGGACATGGTCGGCCATCGAGCCTGGCCGCGAGATGATGCCGACCATCCCGGCGCCCCCGTCGTTCAAGAGCCTCGGCGCGGACGGCCGCGCGGCTGGCACGGACAGCCGCGCGCCCGGCGCGAGCAAGGCTCCCGGCCCGAGGGTCGGCGCGGCCCCGACGGTCCCGTCGATGCCGGCGGTGCAGGCGCCGCCGGGAGGGAGCGTTGCCCCGACCGTGCGCCGCACCACGGTGGCGCCCGAGGAGCCCTCCGCGACGGGCCGCTTCGCGATCGCCGTCCCCGCGACGGCGGACGCGGCGGCGGCGAGCAGGAAGGTGGCAGGGCGAGCGTCATCGTCGTCGCTGCCGCCTGCCACGGCGGCGCCCGCCGCGGCGCCGACGGCCGCGCCATCGACGGCCGCGGCGCAGCCGCCGGAGACGCTCTCGGCGCTCGCGCGCGAGCGGCTGCTCGTCTTCCCGCGCGACGCCGCGGTCACGCGGCACGCGACCGGCGTCGTGCTCGTGCAGGCAGCGAAGGGCTTCGTGGCCCGGCTCGACGCGCTGCGCACGATGAGCGTGCACTCCGGGACGGCCACGCACGTGCTGAAGCGGCAAGCGCGCGGGCGCATCTTCGACGAGCCGCTCGGCGGGCCGAGCACACCCTTCATCGAGATCGGCGGTCGCTGCGAGCTCGTGCTCGGCGCGCCGGAGGGGCGGAAGCTCCACCCGGTGACGCTCGGGGAAGAGCCGATCTACCTGCGCGAGGACGTCCTCGTCGGGTTCGATCTGCCGATCGGCTACGAGAACGGCCGCCTGCCGGCCGGCGAGGGCGAGGCGGTCGCGATGGTGCAGCTCCGCGGCCGCGGCCACATCGTCGTGTCGGCGCCCGAGCGCGCCGCGGCGCTGGAGATCACCCCATCGAGGCCGACGTCGATGCGCGCGACCGCGGTGCTCGGGTGGATGGGCCGCCTCCTGCCGCGCACGCTGCCCGCCGCCGAGGCGCCTGGCGGGATGCAGGGCTTCGTGACGTTCGGCGGAGAGGGGATGGTTCTCGTCGATGGCCGCTAGCGCGGGCACGTCTCTGCGGGGCATCAAGGCGCAGCGGCGGCGGACGCTCTGGGAGGACGCACGCAACCTCCCGAACCTGCTCACGTTCGCCCGGATCCTGATGATCCCGGCCGTCCTCTTGCTCCTGTCGCGGGGCGCGCCGCGGGACTGCTTCTGGGCCGCGGGCGTCTACTCGCTCGCGGCGATCACCGACATGCTCGACGGCTACCTGGCGCGGCGGCAGGGCCTCGTGAGCGTGCTCGGCAAGTTCCTCGATCCGCTCGCCGACAAGCTCATCGTCGCCGCCACGCTGGTGTGGCTCGTGCCGATGGGCCGGATCCCGGCCTGGGCGGTGGTGCTGCTCATCTCGCGCGAGATCACGATCACGGCGCTCCGCTCGATCGCCTCGACCGAGGGGCTCGTCATCGCCGCAGGCGACGGCGGGAAGATCAAGACCGCGCTGCAGATGATCGGCATCGTCTGCCTGATCCTCGGCTATCCGTACCGCATCCACCTCGGCGTCGACTTCGGAGAGGTCGACGTGGTGCACGTCGGACGGCTGCTCATCTATCTATCGCTCGTCTTCTCGATCACGAGCGCCGCGCAGTACATGGGCCTGTTCATCGACGCCATCGACGCCAAGAACCGGTCGGCCCCTCCTCAGTAGATGGGCAATAGGCAAGCCCGGCTGGTTCTGCTAGACCAGCGCGCGTGAAAGCCCTGAAGACGTCGCGCAACGCCTTGCGCCCCGCGCTCCTCCTGGCCGCGCTCGCCGCGGCGGTCGTCGCCTCCGCCGCGAGCTGCAGCCGGCAGCAAGAGGGCGAGCCCTGCGAAATCGCGAACGGCAACGACGACTGCGCCAACGGCCTCGAGTGCATGAGCATCGGTCAGCAGCAGCAGCAACATCGTTGCTGCAGGCCTGATGTGGTCACGCAGATCTGCGATCCCAACCAGGATCCGACGACCGGCGGCACGAGCAGCACGAGCGGCGGTGGCACCGGCGGCGAGGGCGGCAACGGTACGGCCGGGGGCGGCGGTACAGGCGAGGGAGGAAGCGGCGAGGGCGGCAACGGTGGTACCGGCGGCTCCGGTGGCACGGGCGGCGGCTCCGGCGGCGCGGGCGGCTCCGGCGGCTCCGGCGGCGCGGGCGGCTCCGGCGGCGCGGGCGGACGCTAGCGCCGCGGAGGCGACCCCGCGTCACGCGGGCACGCGCACACGGCGAGTGTGCGTCGCGCGCCGCGTGATGCCGTCGGCCTCAGGCCGTCATCCCAGCGCGCGGCGCGCCCGCGCACGCCGCCTGAGCACGGCCGCACCGGCGAGCGCGATCCCGGAGAGCGCCGCCCACGGTGCGGCGGGCGCGCTCGGCTCGGCGGCGCGGCAAGCGCACCCCTCCACCGTCGTCTCCGGCCCGTCGTTCGGATCTGTCGGATCCGGCGTGGCGCCGCCGGCGGGGTCCGGCTCCACGGGATCTGCCGGATCGACCGGCGGCGGCTCCACCCCGAGATCTGCGCTCTCCACCGTCACGGTGGAAGACGTGCAGTTCTTGTGACCGATCACCAGGTAGTACGTCTGCGTGGGATCGAACGGCGGATCGGAGGTCTCGTCGATGACGATCTCACCGCGTGTATCCGTGATGGCCTCGACGCTGTAATCGTATTTCGTGGCCTCCGGCAGGAGATCGCCCATCGTGAAGCCGACGTGCCGGCCGACCCTCACGTAGATACTCCACTTCACGTCGTCGCCGCGGTCGGGATCGAGCTGCACCGTGAAGCGGACGCCCTTGGCGGCCCGATCCGGCGTGCTCTTGAAGTGGAAGAGGCTCTGCAGGCTGATCTGCCTGCCGATCTCCTGGCACGACGCCGCGGTGCCCACGACCAGCGAGTCGATCCCGAGCATGTTCGTCGTCCGCGACTTGCCCCCGCTCAGATCGAGCACCTCCTCGCAGTCGTTCAGGCCTCGGCTCTCGATCAGCGCCTCGACGGCGCTGGCGTCCGCGGCCGTGAGCTCCCCGGCGCTCACCCGCTTGTCGGTCGCCCTCTTCAGCGCCTTGGCGAAGTCGCCGAACGAGGCGTTGGGGGTCAGCAGCGTCACCGCACCCCAGACGAGCTTGTCGCCCACCTCGGGCCCGAATTTCTCGCGCAAGGACCACGCGATGCTGCCGATCAGCTCGCCGTCCTCGTGCACCTCGCCCACCAGATCACCGGGGCACGTCTTCGTGGGTTTGGCGAGATCGCGCGCCGCGCCGAAGGGCGCGAGCGTCGCCTCGCCCAGCGTGGAGTCGCCGTTCACGGTGCAGGCGAAATAGTCCGCGATGCCCTCATCGATGCTGCCGGCCCAGGGGGAGAGCCCGTACTCGTTCATCGCGAACTGGCCCCCATTGTAGCCGACCGCGTTGGCCGAGACGTAATGGGTGAACTCGTGGAGGAACACGTCGGAGTCGTCCGAGAAGTCGAAGAACGACCCCTGGCCGATCGCGATGAGGTTCGGCGCGCGGAAGGGCTCGCCCACGCCCTCTGCCGAGAAGAACGCGTTGTCCATCGGCCGGCCCGCCTCCAGCATGTTGGCGACGGCGACGAGCTTCCACCCAGGCGCCGCCATGTCGATCCCGTGGGCCTTCGTGAAGTAATCGCGCATCCGGGTGAGGTGGTAATAGATGCCGACCTGCGCGAACTGGTCGTGCGCGTCGTCCGCGCTCGTGGGCGGATCGTAGAGAAAGTCCTCTCCCGCGTTCGGCCCGACGCTCTGCTCCACGGTGAGCGGGACGTTGGAGGTGAGGTCGCCATCCACGTAGTTCACCACCTTGAAGTTGCCGTTCCAGCCGCTCAAGGTCTGGGGATCCGCCGCGTCGAGGCTGCTGAGCTCGAGATCCTGGACCTCGGGCGTCACCGCCGAGCTGATGGGGTAGACGCGCCCTCGCGCGTGGACGGCCAGCGAGCGCCGGTGGACGAGCTTTCCGGTGTGCGCGTCCACGAGGTAGCGCTCCCCTCCACGATCCGACCGGACATCGACGGTCCAGACGAGCCTGCCGCCCGTCTCTGCTTCGGGGAACACGGCGAGCGCGGCGCTCGGCCGCTCCGCCAGCGTCATCCCGTAAGCCGCCTCGACCACGCGGCGCGCGGCCTCCTCTCCGTACGTCGGCGACGTCGCGACCGAGAGGTCCCGCGCCACGTCGAGCACGGCGACCTCCACGCGGTTCGCCGGAGTGACGTGCATCGCCACCGCGGAGCCGAGCACGGGCAGCCCGGCGTGGAGCTGCGTGAAGCGGACGGTGCGGTGATCGCCATCCACGAGCTCGCTCTGGTAACGCAGCGAGACGCCCTGGAGGCGGAGCTCTGAAGCGGCTTGCTTCAAGGCCGCCTCCGCCGCGCCGCGCGCGCTGTCCGCGCCGCGGAAAGCCAGGTCCGCTGCTGGCGAGCCCTTCAGTACCGTGTGCCACTCGGACGCGGCGGCGGCGGGCCCAGCAGAGGCCAAGGCTGCGAGTGCGGTCAACGGAAGCAAGAGCGGCTGTCGTCTCATGATTCTTCTCTCCGGCTGGATTTCTGCTGGCTTTGTGCAAGCAACGCTCGCGTGAGGCGCGGCAGGGCCGGACCGACGAGCGCAACCAACGTAACGAGTTACGTTGGCTCATCAAGAAGAAGCGACGCGACGTCCTCGCGGAAATCAAGGAGTTGTAGCCGTGGTTGCCTCGTTACCTGACCTCCTTGGTCAACACGCGTGGTATGTCTCCGGCACCTCCGACGCAGGCTCCCGTGGCTCCCTCTGAAACAAACACCTCGATTGGATTCCCGGCGACGTTCGCCCCGAGCGATATCGTCTCCGCCTGTTCCCCGTGTCCCGCCGGCCCCGCCGGTGCGCCGCTGCCCCGCAGCGTTCGCGTCGGCGGCCGCGTGCTCGAGGTCGCGGAGGGCGCGATCGTCCTCGGCGACGCGCTCGGCGCGCTGCGCGTCGCGCTGGGCGGCGCGGACGCGCCGTCGCTCGAGATCGGCGATCTCGCGATCGTCGAGGGGGCGCCGGCGGGCGGCGCGCTCGCCTCCGCGCGGCTCGTCGAGCGGATCGCGCCCCGGAGGCCGCCGCGGGCGCGCGCGGGCGCCGCGGCGCCGCCGTCGAGCGAGACGGAGCGCGCGATCCATCGCGGGCGCGGCGCGGCGCTCGCGCGGCGCGCCGCGGCGCTCGCGGCGGTGCGTGCGCTGTTCGCCGAGCGCGGCTTCCTCGAGGTGGAGACGCCGAGCATGGTCCCCTCCCCCGGGCTCGACCTGCACCTCGACGCGTTCGCGGTGCAGGCGGCGCGCCCGACCTTCCTGATCACGAGCCCAGAGTACCAGATGAAGCGGCTGCTCTCGGGAGGTGTCCCCCGCTGCTTCCAGCTCGCGCGCTGCTTCCGGCGCGGGGAGCTCGGGGACAGGCACAACCCGGAGTTCACGATGCTCGAATGGTACCGCGCCTTCGCCGACGTCGACGAGGTGATGGCCGACACCGAGGCGATCGTGCGGCGCGTCGCGGGCGCGCTCGGCGCGGATGGCACGATCTCGGCGGCCGGCAGGCAGGTACGCCTAGAGCAGCCGTTCCCGCGGATCTCGGTCGGCGAGGCGTTCGCGCGCTGGGCGGGCGTGACCGCGGACGACGCGATCGCGCTCGCGTCGCGCGACGAGGAGCGGTTCTTCCGCCTGCTCGTGGACGCGGTGGAGCCGGCGATCGCGGCGCTGCCCCACCCGGTGTTCCTCGTCGATTTCCCCGCGCCGCTCGCGTCGCTCGCGCGGCTCAAGCCGAGCGATCCGCGGGTCTGCGAGCGGTTCGAGCTGTATGTCGCGGGCGTCGAGCTCTGCAACGGCTTCGGCGAGCTGACCGACCCGATCGAGCAGCGCGCGCGGCTCCTCGCCGATCAGGCGGCGCGGGCCGCCCAGGGCAAGCCGGTCTACCCGATCGACGAGCGCTTCCTCGACGCGCTCGAGGAGGGGATGCCCCCCGCGGCCGGCAACGCGCTCGGGGTCGATCGCCTCGTCGCGCTGTGCCTCGGCGCCGCGTCGATCGGCGACGTCCTCGCGTTCCCCCACGGCTGGCTGTGACCGGCGCGGAGGCCCCCGACGGCGGCGCGCGCCTCTCGCCGGAGGTCCTGTCGCAGCTCGCCCGCAAGTACCTCACGCTCGCGGAGCTCAGGCGCGCGCGGGCGGCCGGGGAGCCGATCCCCGGCAAGGAGGTGTTCCGCGCGCTCGCGGCGGAGTTCCCCGGCGCGCTGAACGAGCTCGACAACCTCCCCTTCGACGAGGTCGCGCGGCGCCGCGACGCCCTCTCTCGGGCCCTCGCCGGGGGCCCGGAGGAGCGCTGGATGGCGTGGATGCACGGCTACCACGCGCTGATGCGGGCCGCGCTCTACGTGAAGATCCGCGTCGCGCGGCGGGAGGAGCTGACCGACGTCGCGGCGGCGGCGCTCGCGGAGCGGGCGGCGAGGCACGCCGGCACGCCGGTCGACGCCGCGTTCGTGATCGCGGTCAAGGCGCCGCCGGACGGCCGGCTGAACCGCCTCGTCCTCGGCCGGCTCGCGGCGACGTTCGGCGCATCGATGGCGGAGATCCGGGCGACGCTCTTCCCGCGGCGGCGGGCGGAGGGCGGTTGACGCGCCGCGCGCACGGCCGAGCGCGCGGTGATCGCCCGCTGGACCGTCACGATGCCGTGGCGGTGAGCCACATCGACAGATCGTCTGCGGAGAGGTCGAGCACCACGTCGCCCACCTTTTCCGGGCCTTCCGCGTGCATGCGCTCGGAGAGCCGGCGTCGCTCTTCTGCCGTGAGCTGGCGCCCCAGCCGCCGCTCGATCTGGTGCGCGAGCAGCGCGAGGCCCTTCTCCAGCCCCTTCTCCAGCCCTTCCTTGAGCCCGGCCGCCTTGCCTTCCCTGTAAATCGAGTTCTGCATAACGACCTCCCGCGGCAGCAACGACTTTATCACGTCCGCGAGACCCCGCTCACGCGCATCCGCTTCGGCCAGGGCCACCATCGCTGCTCCGAGCTCCTCGAACTGACGCTCGCCGGAGCAGGCCCGGAGCGTCTCGATTACGTGGGTCAGCTTCCTGCCATCCGCATCCGCTGCCAGGGGCGCAAAGATCAGCCAGAACGGGCTTCCCCGCGCAGCGAGCTCGGCCACCGTCCGCTGATAGACCGCCTCGATACGGAACTGCACACCGGAGAACGGCTCGTCCCGCGACGATGTCCGATATGCGCTGTGCGCTGGCCACGGCTCTTCCCGGCCAGAGAGGACCACCACCACGCTGTCGATCGGCGTGGGCTGCCTCGCCGGCGCCCCCTCCCTCGCCCGCGCCTCGTCCGCCACCGCCAGCGCCGTCAGGCAGTGGTACTCGAACACACGGAACGGCATCTCGTCGCTCATCGCCAGCGTCCACTCGGCGTGGAGCAGCCGCTCTTCGCCGCCCACCTTCACGGCGAGCGCCCGATCGAGCCGCCGCTGGCGACCGGTAACCTGCGTATCCACCCAGCCCAGCGGCTCGATGGGCTCGGCCGCGCCGAGCAGGGCGCGCGCCACATCGCGCGGGAACTGCCGCGATACGTGGCGGAGGATCAGATCGACGTCGTCCTGCTCGTCGTTCGGCGTCGTCTTCGCCGTACGGCGCGTGCGGCCTCGCTTGCCCATGTCGACGGACCGTCCTCCTGCGCGTCGATCATCGACCCGAGCCCGCCGCAGTTGCGCATACGCCGAGCGCCCCCGTGACGAGCTCCGGCCATGGGCTAAGCTCCGCGCCCGATGGAACGTCTCTTCTTCCTGCTCTCGGGCATCTACGGGTTCCTCGCGGTGGCGCTCGGCGCCTTCGGCGCCCACGGGCTCAAGGAGATGCTCGACACGAAGGCGGACGGCGCGCTGCGCCTCTCCTGGTGGCAAACGGGCGCCCAGTACCACCTCGCCCACGCGCTCGCGCTCGCGCTCGCCGCCCACCTCGCCGCGCGCACCGGCGGCGCGGCGGCGACGGTCGCCGGCTTCTGCTTCGCGGGCGGCGTGCTCCTCTTCTCCGGCAGCCTCTACGCGATGACCCTGACCGGCGTCCGCGTCCTCGGCATGGTCACGCCGCTCGGCGGGCTGCTCATGCTCGCGGGCTGGGGCGCGGTGGTCGTGGCCGCGCTCGGGATCGCGAAGGGCTGAGGCGCCCGGCCCAGGGCGCCGCCTCGCCTACGTCGTCCTGCGCGCGAAGAGCCGGCCGAACCGCGCCGACGCCCGCTCGCGGAGGGCGGCCACGCGGGACCGGACACGCCCCCACCGCTCGCTGCGCGCGAGATCGTCGAGCAGCGAGTACGACACCGGCGTGACGATGAGGGTCAGCAGCAGGCTCAGCGACTGACCGCCGATGACCACCACGGCGATCGTCTGGCGCTCCTCGGCCCCGGGCCCCGTGCCCAGCCAGAGCGGGAGCATGCCCGCGACGAGGGCCAGCGTGGTCATCAGGATCGGCCGGAGCCGATCGCGGTTCGCCTGGAGGATCGCCTCCTCGCGCGGCATGCCCTCGCTCCTGAGCTTGTTCATGTGGTCGACCTGGAGGATCGAGTTCTTCTTCACCACGCCGAACAGCACGAGGAAGCCGAGCGCCGAGTACAGGTTCAGGGTGTTCCCGGTCGCCCACAGGCTGAGCAGCGCGAACGGCACCGACAGCGGGAGCGAGAGCAGGATCGTCACCGGGTGGACCAGGCTCTCGAACTGCGACGCCAGGATCATGTACATGAGCACGATCGACAGGAGGAACGCCCAGATGAACTCGCCGAACGTGCGCTCGAGCTCCGCGCCGCGGCCGCGCACGCTGGTCGTGTACGCCGCGGGCATGTCCATCTCTCGCGCGGCGCCGCGCAGCGCCTCCAGCCGGTCGGCCAGCGCGTAGCCGGGGGCGACGCCGGCCCGCAGGCTCGAGACCCTCTGGCGATCGAGCCGGTCGATGCGCGACGGGCTCCTCGCCTCCTCGATGCGCACAAGGTTGTCGAGGCGCACGAGATCGCCCCGGAGCAGCGGCGTCCCGACCGCGGGCGCCGTCGCGCCGCCCGGCGACGGCGCGGCCGACGCGCGCACCGTCCGGGGCACGTACAGGCGGCGGACGGCCGCCACCCGATCGCGATCCTCCTCGATGAGGCGCAGCTGCACGTCGTAGTTCTCGTTCTCGGCCTCGTCCCGGAAGCGCGAGACCGCCTGATCCCCTCCCACCATCAGGCGCAGCGCGGTCGCGATGTCCTGCGTCCGGACGCCGAGCTGCGCCGCGCGGTCGCGCTCGATGAGCACCCGGAGCTCCGGCCGGTCGATCTTCAGCGTCACGTCGGCGTCCACGATGCCGCCGAGCTGCGCGGAGCGCTCGCGGAGCTCGTTCGCATAACGCTCTAGCTGCTCGATGTCGGGCCCCTGAATGGCGAAGTCGATCTCGAAGTTCCCGCCGCCGATGTTGAACGACGGCACGTTGCGCACCGAGATCCGGAGATCGGAGTACTTTCGCAGCTTGCGCCGCACCTCCTGCATCACGTCCTTCTGCGAATAGTTGTCCTTGAAGGCGCGCCATGGATGGCCGGAGACCGTCTCCCGGAGCAGCCGCGTCAGCGAGAACGTGCGCTCGTCGTGCGGCGCGATCTTCACGAAGGCCTCCCCCGCGCTGACGCCGCCTACGAAGCCGCCGCCCGCCGTGGCGAGCACGCTCCGCACCCCGCGCACCCCGCGGACGTCGTCGTTGATCCGCCGCATCACGTCGTCCATCGCGCCGAGGCTCGCGCTGAGCGGGGCCGTGACGCGGATCTCGAACTCCGCGTCGTCCGCGCCGGAGGGGATGTACTCCTGCTTCACGAGCCCGTAGAGCGGCGCGGCCGACGCCATCACCAGCGCGGCCGAGACGGCGACGAGCGCGCGGTTCCGCATCGCGAACGCGAGGGCGCGCGTGTACCTGGCCTCGAGCCTCCCGTAGAAGCCCTCTCGCGTCGCCGCCTCGCCCCCGCCGCCCGCCTCGCCCGACGCGTGCGCGCGGGCGCCCTCCTCGCGGAGCAGGCGCGCGCTCATCATCGGGGTCAGCGTGAAGCTGACGAGCAGGCTCACGAGGATCGCGACCGTGGCCGTGATCCCGAACTGGAACAGGAACCTCCCCGAGATCGACGACATGAACGACACGGGGACGAAGATGACGACGAGCGACAGCGTCGTCGCGAGCACGGCGAGCCCGATCTCCTGCGTCGCGGCCCTGGCCGCCTCGAAGGAGTCCATCTTCTTCTCCTCGACGAAGCGGAAGATGTTCTCGAGCACGACGATGGCGTCGTCGATGACGATGCCCACCATCAGCACGAGCGCCAGCATCGTCACGCTGTTCAGCGTGAAGTCGAGCAGCCACATCATGCCGAACGTCGCCACGACCGACGTCGGGATCGCGACGCCCGCGATGATCGTGGACCGCCACGACCGCATGAAGAGCAGCACGACCGCGCACGCCAGGATGCTCCCGAGGACGAGGTGCACGTTGATCTCGTGCAGCGCCGTGTAGATGTAGCCCGACTGATCGCGGATCACCTCGAGCCGCACGTCCTCGGGCATCTGCTCGGAGAGCTTCGCCAGGTTGGCCTTCACGGCCTCGATCACCGCGACGGTGTTCGCGCCCGACTGCCGCACGACGTCGAGGACGACGGTGGGCTTGCCGTCGAGCCGGGCCAGCGAGCGCTGCTCGTAGGTGCCGTCCTCGGCGCGGCCGATGTCGCGCACCCGGACGGGCCGCCCGTCGACCGTGGCGACGACGAGGTCGTTGAACGCGCCCGCGTCCTCCAGGCGGCCCATCGTGCGCAGCGTCCGCTCCTCCTCCTTCCCCGTGACGTTACCCGCGGGGATGTTCGCGTTCTGCTGCACGATCGCGTCGCGGATCGCGGTGATCGGGAGGCCGTACGCGGCGAGGCGATCGGCGTTCAGCCAGATCTTGATGGCGCGCTCCTGCCCCCCCACGACGCGCACCTCGCCGACGCCCGACGCGCGCTCGAGCTGCACCCGCACGAGCTTGTCCGCCAGCTCGGTGAGCTCCCGGATCGATCGATCGGCCGAGAGGGCGATCGACATCACCGGGGTCGAGTCGTTGTCCTGCTTCGCGATGACGGGCGGGTCGGTGCCCGCGGGGAGCCGGCGCAGCGCCGCCTGCACCCGATCGCGCACGTCCTGAGCCGCCGAGTCGATGTCCCGGTTGAGGTTGAAGGTCGCGACGACGACGGAGGTGCCGCTCGTCGAGATCGAGCGGAGCTCGGTGATCCCCTCGACGGTGTTGACCGCCTCCTCGATCTCCTCGGAGATCTCCGACTCGACGTCCTCGGGCGCCCCGCCGGGGAGCGTGGTGCGGACCGAGACCGTCGGCAGGTCCACGGCGGGGAAGCGATCCACGCCCAGCTTGAAGTACGCCACGGCGCCGACCACCACGAGGGCGAGCGTCAGCATGGCGGCGAACACGGGCCGCTGGATGCAGATCCTGGCGAGCGCTTGCACCCTAACCCCCCTCCACCACGCGCACCGGCTGCCCTTGCTGGAGCGATCCCGGCTTGGCGACGACCGACTCGCCCACCGCGACGCCGGACACGATCTCGACCCGATCCCCCGACGTCCTTCCGGTGGTGACCTGCTTCTCCTTCGCCTTGCCCTCCTCGACCGTGATGACCTTCGCGAGGCCGGCGAACCGGACGACGGCCGTCGCCGGCACGGTCGGCACAGGCCTCGAGCTCACGACGATCTGCGCGCTGACGAGGCTGCCCGGCCGCAGGTGGCCGGGGTTCTTGATGTCGCTCTCCACGAGCAGGGTGCGGCTCTGCGGGTCGAGCGCGGGCGCGAGGCGCGCGACCGTCCCCGGATAGGTGGCGCCGTCTCCCTGGAGGGTCACGCGCACGGGCTGGCCCGCGCGCACGCCGGCCGCCTCGAGCTCGGGGATGGCCACGCGCAGCCGCAGCGGGTCGATCCGGACGACATCCACGATCGGCGCCCCTGCGGCGAGGTACTGGCCGACGCTGGCTCTCCGCGCCTGGACGACGCCATCGAGCGGCGATCGCACCATCGTGTCGGCGAGCTGCTGCCGCGCCATGCGCAGCTCGGAGCGCCGCTGGCGTACCGCGGCCTCGCGGATGCGCACCTCCTCCCGCGCCGACTGCACGGCGGTCTCCGCGCGGACCGCCGCCGCCTCGGCCGCGTCGAGGTCCATGCCCGACATCAGCCCGTCCTTGGCGAGGCCCCGGGCCCGGATCTGGTTGGCCTGCGCTTCCTTCAGCGTGGCGAGGGCCTGCCTCACGATCGCCGTGCCCTCGATATCGAGCTCTCCGTCGGGCCCGTCCGGAGGCAAGCCGAGCTGGGCGCGGCTCTGCGCCAGCGCCGCCGTGGCCTGCTCGATGCGCAGCTCGTAGTCGCGCGCCTCGAGCTGAGCGATGACCTGATCTCGCTGGACCGGGCTCGCCAGGTCGACCGAGATCGAGGCGAGGCGTCCGGCCACCTTGGCCCCGAGCGTCACCTGCTCGTCGGCGTCGAGGGTCCCCGAGATGTCGATGGCCTGTTCCATGACGAGCTCCGTCACGGGGGCGAGCGTCACCTCCTTGGCGCTGGCCGCAGGCTTCTCCGCCTTCCCGCCGCCGGGCTGAGATGCTCCCTGGTTACACGCGAGGCACTGCAGAGCGGCCGCGAGCGCGGCCGTCAATGTCCAGAACACCCGTGGTGGGCCGAAGGCGCGGTGACGGGAGTCGGCGGGCTGGCGATGCTCGGTAGGGACAGTCCACATGGTGGCGGCCTCAGATGACCAGGAACGCCCCCCCGAGCGCGTGTTCGCCGCAGGATATTGACGCATCAAGCTAGGAGCGCAACGTGCGCTCGGGCACGCCGCAGCGATATCCGCTTCACGTAAATGGCTCGGATCGGGCTCTCGACGTGTCGGATCGCTCTGCCGTCATCTTGGATTGGGCTCCAGGCATCTCGGATCGCTCTGCCATCACATTGGATTGGGCTCCGGCATGTCGGATCGGCCTCTCGGCATGTCGGATCGGCTTCCGGCATGTCGGATCGGCCTCCCGGCATGTCGGATCGCGATGTCGTCAGGTCGATTCCGGCACGTGCGCTGCCGGTGTCGCGTTCGAGTCAGTCGTCGCGGGCTCCACCCGCTTCACCGTGCGCTGACGCGCGCGGGCTCGCGCACCGGAAGCGCGGAAGAGCGCGAGCACCTTGCGCTCGTCGCGGTAAACATAGCGGCCAGCGTCGCGGATCTCGTCCATGGCCTCGCGCAACCACCAGAAGGCGCGGTTGCGGAGCGCCATCACCGCGCCGCCCTCGGGATCGACGGCGCGCTCCGCCAGACCGCTGCCGAGCGCTTCGGCGAGCTCGCGGGCGCGCTTCGGGGCGTTCTTCGGAAGATCGGCCCTGGCCAGCTGCGCGCGGTGCTGCTCGAGGAGCTCGCCGAGCTGGTTCAGATCGCTCACCAGGTCGGCGACGCCGGTGCCGAGGACGATCGCGTCGACGCGCCGCTCGACGTCCTCATCCCCTGCGAGGAAGTAGCGGAGCGCGGCGATGGCGTCGCGCTTGAGAGCCTCCGCGTCCTTGCGCTGCGCGCGGAGGTCCGAGGAGAGCGGGAGCGTGCGGACCGCGGTCCAGGCGGACTCGGCGGCGTCGAGCAGGGCGCGCCGCGCCGGGAGCGAGGCCGCGACATCCTTCGAGAGCCTGCTCTTCTTGTACAGCTCCTTGCCCAGCTTGCTCAGGGCGGCCTCGAGCTCCCGCGCCTCCTGCAACGTAGTGGCGACGGGGTGGTCGATCGGCGCCTCGTAGGCGGGATCCAGCTCGAGCAGCTCCTGTCGCTGGGCAGCCGTGAGCGCCGATTTCTTCTTGCCGCCGCGCGGCGGCTCGGCAGCGGGCGTCTCGCTCGGCGCGTCCGTGGCCGAGGCGGTCTCGGTTCGTGATTTCTTCTTCTTCTCGCTGGCCATCGGGGGCGAGAGTACGGCAGCTCGCGTCATGCGGTCGAGCGTCAAGGAACCAAAGCAACATGCGCGCAATCCCAACGACACGATGAACAGCGGACGATGCATGGAGGGTGCGGAACGCTTCCGCCAATGGCCAGTCCACCCCAGACGTCCTTGGCCGAGATAGAGAAGCCTGGGCGGCTCACCCTCCCATTGCTGCTCCCGGTGCAGCGGCCATGGCCTGTCCCAGCCCGCCCGGCGCGGCCGCGGCCACCGGCAGGAGCGGCACGCCGTCGCGGTAGATGACCACGTTCCCCAGGACGGCCGGCACCCGGGGCCCCGGCGTGACGATGCCGACGAGGTTCAGCGGATCGCAGGCCGAGAGCTGCACGATCTCGCCGGACAGGGGCTCTCGCCGGACGGCGCGGAGCGCGTCGAGCGCCTCGGGCAGCGCGAAGTGCTCGCCCACGAAGCCGGCGACGAGGTGCCCGCCCCGGAGCTGACCCGCCATCTCGAGCCGCCGGTAGACCCGGAGGAGGTCGCGCCACGCGGGCGGCCGAGGCTCGCGCGCGAGCAGCTCGCGGCAGACCACGCCGTAGCGGCGGAGGTACTGGTGCGCGAGCGCCTCGACCACGTCGGCGGCCTCGCCGGCGTCGCCAGCGGCGAGCGCGAGCGCGTCCGGGCGCGACCGCAACAGCGACCAACGGCCCGACGCGACGGGGCCGCCCCGCCGCGCCACGCCCCGCAGGCGGCCGGCGCCCAGCGCGACGGCCGCGCCGCCGCCGCCGCCGAGCAGCGAGCGCAGCGCAGCGAAGCCGTCGCCGGTCACGAGCCCCGCGGCGACGAGCTCCCAGAGCGCCTCTTCGACCTCGTCCCGGGAGCGGCCCGCGCCGACGGCGATGTCATCGAAGAAGGACGCGCCCGCGCGCGTCAGGAACGAGAGCACGCCCTGCGCCGCCTCGGAGAGCGACGCCGGCGGCGGGGCGCCCTCGGCCTCCCGCGGCGCGAGGAGCCACGGGAGATCGCGGCGCAGCGCCAGCGTGATCGGCGCCGCGCGCGTGGGCGCCGCCGCGTCGCGCGGGACCACGCGGCCCCACGCCACCTCGCCGGACAGGCAGAGCGCGTCGAGCAACCCCCCGTCGTAGCCGGCCACACGCGCGGGCAGCACCGCCTGCTCCCACGCCCCGGCGGCGAGCTCGAAGCCCTGCAGCTGCTCTATCACCCGCCCGAGGCCCCCCGGCCCGCGCGCCTGCGTGCCCGGACGCACGCCCTGCCACGCAAGGAGGAACCGGAGGAGCTCCGCCGCGGTCGCGGGCTGGATCGCCTTGCGAAGACCGGTGACGGTGCGGCGATGGATGCGGGCGAGGAGATGACGATCGCACCACTCGATCGACAGATCGCCCGCGCCCGGCGGCGCCGCGTCCCCTGCGCCCGGCTGCGCCGCGTCCCCTGCGCCCGGCGGCGCCGCGTCCCCTGCGCCCGGCGGCGCCGCGTCCCCTGCGCCCGGCGGCGCCGCGCCGCCCGCGGCGGCTTGCGCCGGTCGCGCCGGCGGGACCGGCAGGAAGCGCCCGCGCAGCGCGCCGCCCGCGAGCTCGATCCGCGCGAGCGCGGACAGCGCCTCGTACGCGGGCACGTCCAGCCGCGACGCGAGCTGCTCTGTCGAGATCGGCCCCGCGGCGCTCAGGAAGCCGCGCACGAGGGCCGTGATCGCGGCGCCGCGATCGACCTCCCCGGCGGCCCCGCGGACGGCGGGCGGCACGGCGACGTCGGGCGCGAACACCGCCTCCGGCCAGATCGCCTCGACAAGCGGCCGCCGCTCGGTCGCCACCCAGCGCGGCGCGCGCGGCACGCCGGCGCCCGCGCCGGGACCAGCGCTCACCTCCGCCGCCCTCCCGGCGGCGCAGAGCGCCTCGAAGTGCCGCGCGAGGCCGCTCCGGCTCCCCTCCTCCGCGGTCAGCGCGACCCGGTCGAGCAGGAGCTCGTGCAGCTCGTCGGCGTCACGCACGTCCGGCCGCGCCTCGGCGACCACCTCGGCGACCACCTCCGGATCGAGCCCGCCCAGCCGCTCGACGACCTCCGCCGGGAGCCCGCGCCGCACCCGCACGGCCCTCGCGCGGCGCTCCTCCAGCGGGGCGTCGTCGAGGAACGCGTAGGGGTTCGCGTTCAGGATCTCGTGCGAGAAGACGCTCGGCTCCGGCGTGTCGAGCGCGACGACCCGGATCGCCCCGCTGCGCAGGCCGACGAGCAGCGCGCGCAGCCCCTCGACGTCCATGAGCTCGGTCAGGCAGTCGCGCAGCGCCTCGCGGACGAGCGGGTGATCCGGCGGATCGACGTGCGCGAAGAGCCCGTGGTTGTCCTGGCAGCCCTGCTGCTCGGGGAAGATCGAGAGCAGGAGATCGTCGGCGCGCATGCGCTGGAGCGCCGGCGGCACCCGCCGGCCCCCGCGGAACCGGAGCAGCGCGAGCGCGCGCGACGCGGCCCAGCGGAAGCGCGTGCGGAACATCGGGCCCTGGAGCGCCGCCTGGACGAGCACCTCCTCGAGGCCCTCGGGGCGGACGAGATCGAGCACCTCGTCGATCGGCAGCCCGTGCTCCGCCGAGAGCGAGAGCAGCACGCCGTCGTCGGTCGCGGCCGCCTGGAGCTCGAAGTCGAACGAGCGGCAGAAGCGCTTGCGCAGCGCGAGCCCGAGCGCGCGGTTCACGCGGCCGCCGAGCGGCGTGTGGACGACGATCTGCTGGCCCCCGGCCTCGTCGAAGAAGCGCTCGACGACGACGGTCGCGCCGCCCGGGACCGCGCCGAGCGCCGCGCGCCCCGCCTCGATGTAGTCGCGCGCGAGCAGCGCGCCGCGCGCGTCGAGCGCGCACTCCGCCATGAGCCAGCGCGCCGCGCTCGACCGGGCCAAGCGCGCCGCCCTCGCCTCCTCGCCGCCCTGGCCGCGCTCGGCCGCCGGCCTCGCGCCCTCGGCCCGCTCCTCGTCGAGGCGCGCGGCGATCTCGGCGCGGAGCGACGCGACCTCGGCCGAGAGCTCCGGCGTGCGCGCCGGCGCCTCCCCGAGCCAGAACGGCACCGTCGGCGCCGCGCCGTGGGCGTCCTCGACCCACATCTGCCCGCCCTCCAGCCGGAGCACCCGCCAGGAGGTGTTGCCGAGCAGGAACACGTCGCCCCCGGACGACTCGATCGCGAAATCCTCGTCGAGCGTGCCGACCTTGGTGCCGTCGGGCTGGAGCACCACGTCGACGGCCGCGATGTCCGGGATCGCCCCGCCCGACGTGAGCGCCGCGAGCCGCGCGCCGCGCCGCCCCCGCAGCCGGCCGCCGATGGCGTCGCGGTAGACGAGCGATCCGGCCCGCTGCCGCGCGCCCCGCGCGGCGGACGCGCCCTCGTCCGCCCCGCCCAAGGCGCCGCCCGAGACCATGGCCACGACCGCGTCGAAGTCGCGGCGCGACAGATCGGCGTAAGGCGCGGCCCGGCGGACGAGCGCGTAGAGCCCCTCCTCGTCCCGCTCCTCGCACGCGCACGCCGCGACGATCTGCTGCGCCAGCACGTCGAGCGGCCCCTCGCGCGACGTCATCCGATCGAGCTCGCCGCGCCGCGCCGCGCGCACGATCGCCGCGCACTCGACGAGCTGGTCGCGCGTCAGCGGGAAGAGCCGCCCGCGCGGGGTCGCGGAGAGCGCGTGGCCCGAGCGGCCGATGCGCTGGAGCGCGACGTTGATCGACCGCGGCGAGCCGACGAGGCAGGCGAGGTCGACGGCGCCGACGTCGATGCCGAGCTCGAGCGACGCGGTAGCGACGACGACGCGGAGCTCCCCGGCCTTGAGCCGCCGCTCCGCCGAGAGCCGGCGGGCCCGCGAGAGGCTGCCGTGGTGGGCCGCCACGACGTCCTCGCCGAGCCGCGCGCCGAGCGCGTGCGCGACCCGCTCGACGAGGCGGCGGGTGTTGACGAACACGAGCGTCGACCGCGCCCCCTCCGCGAGCGCCGCGATGCGGTCGTAGATCTCGGTCCACTGCTCGTGCGTGCAGACCGCGCCGAGCTCGTCGCGGGGCACCTCGATGGCGAGGTCGAGGTCCCGCCGCTGCCCGACGTCGACGATCTGGGGCAGCTCGCGCGCGCCGGCGACGAGCCGGGCGGCGATCTCGATGGGGCGGACCGTGGCGCTGAGGCCCACGCGCTGCGGCCGGGCGCCGCCCTGGCCGACCACGAGGTCCTCGAGCCGCTCGAGCGAGAGCGCGAGGTGGGCGCCGCGCTTGTCGCCGGCGATCGCGTGGACCTCGTCGAGGATCACCGTGCGCACCGCGGAGAGCGCGCGCCGCCCCGACGCGCTGGTCAGCAGGATGAAGGCCGACTCCGGCGTGGTGACGAGCACGTGCGGCGGCCGGGCCGCCATGGCGCGCCGCTCCTGGGCGGGGCTGTCGCCCGTCCGCACGACGGCCCGGATGCCCGGCGCGGGCAGGCCCGCTGCCTCCATGGCCGCCGCGATCTCGGCGATCGGCTGCTCGAGGTTGCGGTGGACGTCGTGGGAGAGCGCCTTCAGCGGCGAGATGTAGAGGACGTCCGTGCGGTCCTCGAGGGCGCCTCGCGCCGCGTCGCGGACGAGCCGGTCGAGGCAGAAGAGGAAGGCCGCGAGCGTCTTGCCGGCGCCGGTGGGCGCGCTGATCAGCGCGTCGCGGCCGGCCGCGATGACCGGCCAGGCGCGCTCCTGCGCGGGGGCGGGGGCTCCGAAACGGCCACGGAACCACCGGTCGACGACAGGGTGAAACATCCCGTCCAGCGTAGCCGGCCGGGGGGAGAGGCGGAAGCGAGCCGGAGGTGCGCCGTCGCGTCCGTCAGCGGATGTCGAGGGGCTCGTCCGACTCGCAGCAGAAGGATGCCTGGCCGCTCGGGAGCACCTCCCCCGTGGCGAATCCGCCGTTCGGAGCGCACTGGCCTGGTTCGTTCTCGACCCACTGGGCATCCATGCTCGCGAATCGCAAGTGCGGCCCCGTGATGCACTTCGGTTCCCCGAGCGTCACCGATACCGTGCTGAGGATGCGTTCGCAGCTGCCGTCCTGGTAGGCCGATACAAGCGTGGAGCACGCGCTCCCCTCGACCGGGCCGCACGCGCACGCCGAGCAGCCGCGCGTGTCCTCGAAGCCCTGGAAGAACGTGTGCAGATCGGGGTACTCCACCGGGCACTTCGGGGTGCCCTGGTGGAGATAGCGGATGCACATCCTGAAGGGCAAAAGCCGCGGCATCGGGGACGCGACGCACATCCTGTCGGCGTCGCTGCAGCGGTCCTTCCCCGCCGGCACGGAGCCGGCGCAGCCCCGCGCGCGCCGGCTCCAGGGCGCGGGCAGCTCGGGCGACGCTCCTGGGCCCTCGACCGCCGGCTCGCAGGCGCTCACCGTCGGCGCCGGGATGAGGAGCGAGCCGATCTCGTCAGCGATCTCTGCGGCCGGCGCCGCGCACGCGCCATCCCAGCCCGCGGGCGCGTCGAAGGCCGTGGAGTCCTCGTCGCAGCCGGCGCCAGCGCTCGCCCGCAGGGCCGGCGGCAGCTCGCACGACGGCTGGGTGCAACGGCAGGAGGGACAGTCGTGCGCGCCGTCGAAACCAGCGTAGCCATCGAACGCGCGGCGCGGCGCCTCCGGCGGGCAGTCCGGCACGGACGCCTCGTCGCCCGTCTCGCCGATCCAGAGGAGGAAGGGATCGTCGAACCCGGCGGGCGGAATCGTGACGCACCCGCCCGAGCACACTTTGCACGGGTTGTCGCAGAGGACGCACCGATCGTCACACGTGTTCACGGTGACAGTTCCGCCCGTCCAGCAGCCAACGACGCTCCCGAACAGGGTGATGACGAGCGCTGCCGAAACTCGACGCTTCTTCATGATCACGCCTCTTATCGTCTTCGATCCGCGCTCTCGCACGGCGTCTGTGCGCGGCGCCGATCCCGAGGCACCGCACCGGAAGCTCTCCACTCGTTCAGGCCTGTTGAGAAGCGCTCGGACCCGGCGCCGCTCCAGGGCGACATCGATCCAGCACACCACCATCATCCTATTGGATTCGCCGAGAAGTCCAATACGCGTCATGCGCGCAGGGTGGAGCGAGCGCAGCGCTTTCCGGTCAGGCTGGCAGAATTATCAAGCCACGAAGAAGTGCCGCGACGGCCCCGGTTTTCGGCCGAGGATCGCGCCGCGCCCCCCGCGAGCTCGGCGGTGAGTTGTGCCTGGGACTGAAAAGAGGAGTGGTCACGTCACGCGCGGGATAACTATCGAACGCGCATGCATCAAGCTTTGCTTCGACGAGGCAATATTTCTCACGCTGGGTCGGGAGCCGTCTCCTGCTCCCCGAGCTGACGCAGGGGCTCGGCGATATCCGGGCGACTCGTCGCGTTCGACATGAACAAGCTCGCAAAATCGGCCGGGCTGGACGTGGCAATCCGCCTGGAGGAGCTGAGCTTCCAGAGAGAGATGCTTTGCGGGCAGTTCACCGTCCGCGAGCGCGCCTGAGCCGGTTGCGCCGCTCCTCGTTACATAACTCGTCCCGGAGTCGCCTTGGCTCGGGGGCGCTCGTACTGCTGAGTCACCCACGCATCGACGATTCTCGTGCTGAGGTCGCCATCGCGACCCCGCACCCGTCAGCGCCCGCCGCGGCCTCGCCGGGCAGCGCGATCCGCCTCTTCCTCGCCGAGCGCCTCGGACTCATCCTCGTCCTCCTCGAGCGGCGCGATCCGCGACCTCTTCGACACGCCTTCGCCCGGCGGCGGCGACGGCGGCGGCGGCGGCGCGCTGCCGCGGATCTCCTGCGCGATCCGCGAGAGCAGCGTCGCGACGCCCTCCTCGACCGCGTGCCCGAAGTCCTCCGCGCTCCGCTCGAGGCGCTGCTGGCGCTCGAGGCGCTCGGCACGGCGCTGCGCCTTCAACCGCCGGCCCTGCTCCTTCCGCGCCTGCGCGGCGCCGCGCTCGAGCTCCCGGTGGATCTGCCGCGGGGACACGTCGCTGGAGAGCGCGCCGAGCGCATGGAAGGCGAGCCCCAGGCCCCACCCGAGCAGCGGCCAGAAGAACCACCACGGCCCGTCCGTGAGCGCGTTCACCGCGAAGAGGAACGCGTTCACGAGGAGGAACGAGAACAGGTGCGAGCGGAAGCCCTTGCGCCGGTGCGCGAGGATGGCCGCGCGCGCCGCCTCCTCGCCCCGGACGTGCTCGATGTCGCGCGACGCGGCCTCGATCGCCCCCCGCGAGATGCCGATCTCCTCGGCCGCCGCGACCAGCTCGTCATGGCTCACCTCGCGCGTCTGCGCGTCCCGGAGGGCGCGCTCCAGGATGGCCCGCACCTCGGCCTCGGTATACTGCCTCCCGCTCTGCTTGCCCGGTTTTGTCATCGCTCTCCTCGCGACCGCGCGGAGCATACGCTTGACCGCGTGCGGCCGCGCCGCTTCCATGAGCGCAAGGACGCCGTGAGCAGCGAAACCGCCTTACAACGCGTGGGGACCACGGTCCGCAACAAGTGGAAGCTGGAGCGGCTGCTGGGCGCCGGCGGCATGGCCGCGGTCTACGTGGGCGTCCACCGCATCGGCCGCCGGGACGCGCTCAAGATCCTGCACCCGCAGGCCGCGCAGTCGAAGGAGATCTGCGACCGGTTCGAGCGCGAGGCGCAGGCCGCGAACCGCTTCCGCCACCCGGGCGCCGTCGAGATCCGTGACATCGACGTCTCCGAGGACGGGGCGCCGTTCCTGGTGATGGAGCTGCTCGAGGGCGAGTCGCTCGCGGAGCGCGAGCGCCGCCTCGGCGGCCTCCCGCTGGCCGAGGTGCTCCGCTTCATGGCGCAGGTGCTCGACACGCTCGCCGCGGCGCACGAGCAGGGGATCATCCACCGCGATATCAAGCCGCCCAACCTGTACGTCGTCGGCGATGGCGCGGGGGACGCGCCGTCGCCCGGCGGCGGCCCGCGCATCAAGGTCCTCGATTTCGGGCTCGCGCGGATCCGCCAGGACTCCAGCCTCCAGGGGGAGCTCACGCGGATGGGCCTCGTGCTCGGCACGACGCCGTACATGCCGCCGGAGCAGGCCAAGGGCCGCGACATCGACGCCCGCGCCGACCTGTTCGCGGTCGGCGCCACCATGTTCCGGCTGATCGCCGGCCGCCACGTCCACGAGGCGAGCACCGACTTCGACCTCCTGCTGAAGATGGGCAGGGAGCCGGCGCCGCCGCTCGCGCAGCGCGCGCCGCACGCGCCGCGCGACGTGTGCCTCGTCGTCGATCGGGCGCTCGCGTTCGACCGCGATCAGCGCTACCCCGACGCGCGCCAGATGCTGGAGGACGTGCGCGCCCTCCTCCGCAGCGAGCCGCCGCCGCGCGCGTCGCGGTTCGCGCACGCGCTCGCTCCGGACGCGATCACGCTGCGAGAGCAGCCGTCGCCCCGAGGCTCCGCGGACGAGAACGGGCCCCCCACGATCCCGGTGCACCCCGCGAGCGCCTCGACCGCCATCGACGTCATCGCCGTCGACTGGAGCGACGAGCCGCCCGTGAGCGGCGGCTCCATCACCAAAGAGTGGGTGCGCCCCGAGGCCGCGAAGGAGGACTCGATCGCCGTCGACTGGAGCGACGAGCCGCTGGACGCGACCGCGCCCGCCTCGCGCCCGGCGCGGCGCTGACCTGGCGGCGCCCGGCGCGGCGCTGACCTGGCGGCGCCCGGCGCGGCGCTGACCTGGCGGCGGCCCGTCGGGCAGGGCGAAGGCGCCGCCGCCCGAGCACGACGGGAGCCGCTCGGCTAGGATGCGCCGGCCATGCTCGGCGAAGCGAAGCGGATCTACCTGGCCACGCGGAAAAAGCACGACCAGCTCTTCAACACGTACCTGATGCGCCCGCTCGCCGGCGGCGTGGTCGCGCTGCTCGCGCGGACCTCGATCACGCCGAACCAGGTCACGTTGCTCAACCTCGCCGTGTTCGTGGTCGCGGCGGCGCTGCTCGTCGCGCTCCCCACGACGGCGGGGGGTCTCGTCGCCATCGCCGTCCTCGAGCTGAGCTACCTCCTCGACTGCGCCGACGGGATGCTGGCGCGCCACAAGCAGCTCGCGTCGAAGGAGGGCCACCTCTTCGACTTCTTCACGGACGAGCTCAAGGCGGTGCTCCTCTCGGGCGCCCTCTCGATGCGCCTCTTCAGCGCCGGCGGCCTCGGGCTCGACGGCGGCCGCTGGCCCGGGGGGGACCCGCGCTTCCTGCTCGCCGGCGTCGTCGGGGTCGCGGTGATCGCCTCGGCGATCTCGCTGACGAACTTCGTCCGCCGCCCCGAGATCAGCGGCAAGGAGACGTCGGTCTCCGCGTATTACGAGACCGCCTCCGAGGAGCGCCCCCGGTCGCCCGCCGCCAAGGCGGCGGCGCTCGTGATGACGTTCCTGCGCTTCTTGAACCACTACCCGAGCCATATCTGGGCGTTCGCGCTCGCGGACCGGCTCGACGTGTTCTTCTGGATGTATGTGCTGATCAACCTCCTTTACCTGGCGAAGGGCTGGCTCGGACTGCTGCTCAGGTTCGGCCGGTCCTAAGAGCACCCGAGAGGGCCGGGCTCGGAGCTGCCCCGGCGCGCTACCGCGGGCGAAGGCGACGCGTGTATGCTCGCTCGCAAAGGCGAGCGCGGAGGCGTGGGCCGAGAATCCGCCAGCGGCCTCGCTCGGCGCGCTCCTCGCGCCGTAGCCGCCCACCCCACCCCTGAGCCACGCGCGGTCTCCGATCGAAATCGGAGGCCCCGAAGCCCGCGCCAGCACGTCGCGACCTCCGCGCACCCCCTCCCCGGGGGGTCTGGTCGATCCGAAACCGAAACCGGAGGCCCTCGAAGCCCGCTCCGGCACGTCGCGACCTCCCCGCAGCCCCTCCCGAGGGGGTCTGGTCGATCCGAAACCGACCCGGAGGGCCTCCCAAGCCCGCTCCGGCACGTCGCGACCTCCCCGCACCCCCTTCCGAGGGGGGTGCGGTCGATCCGAAACCCCGCCGGAGGCCCTCCGAAGCCCGCGCCGACACATCGCGACCTGCCCGCCCCCCTTCCGAGCGGGTCAGGTCGATCCGAAACCGAACCCGAGGGCCTCCCAAGCCCGCTCCGGCACGTCGCGACCTTCCCGCGCCCCCTTCCGATGTAAGCCGGCTTCATAAGCTCTGAAGCTTCTCCAAAACACCTGCAGCCGATCCTTGCGGGCTCCTCCGAGGCTCGGTTAAAGCGCCTTCGATGCGGAGATCCCTTCCCTGGCTGGCTTGCCTCACCCTCGGCCTCACGCCTGTCGGCTGCGGTACAGATAGCGATGACACGACCACGGCCACACCCGAGGAGTACAAGCACCCTTTGCCCGAAGGCGAGAGCATCTGTGGGCGAGCCGACTTCGAGGAGATGTTTCCTTTCTCCGTTCGATCCGCGACGCTCCCCGTGCTCGTCCACCACTACAAGGCGGAAGAGCGCGACACCGCGCTCCAGGTCCTCGCGTTCGTCGAGGAGGGCTGGGACTATCATGTGAGCCAGATCGGCATGCGCCCGCCCCTCGGGGATGGTGGAGAGTGCGGGCCGGACGGCGCGTTCGACGTGTTCGTGTGGAAAGGCCACCGCAGCTGTCTCGTCGACACCCTCGGAGGCGAGCCGTCGACCTCATGGGACGACCGGCACCCTTACATGATCGTCGATCCGTGGGGGCCTTACGGCGGCCCCGCTCTCGAGGAGACCGTCGTGCACGAGATGGCGCACGCCTCGCAGGCCGCCGACGACTGGAGCGAGAGCCCCGTCGTCTTCGAGATGTCGGCGCTGTTCCTCGACCAGGTCCGCGCGGACAGCTACGCGGGCGAGGCCCTGGCCGATTTCCAGAGGCACCCGGACTGGGCGATCGACCACAACGACCATTACGAGACGTGGTCGATGTACGGCGCCTCCATGGTGCTGCTCTACCTCAACGCTCGGTACTTCGACGGCGATCCGCGGTTCGTCTCACGCATGTGGCTCGGGTCGCGCGACGCTGCGGGCCCGGGCGGCGGCGCGCAGCCCAACGAGCCTGATTTCGTCGATGCGCTCGACGAGATGCTCCTGGAAGCGGCGGGCACAAGCTATGTCGAGACCGTCCCCGAGCTGGCGCGCTGGCGCTGGTACACCGGCGATCACATCGACGACCGCCATTTCCGGCACCTCGCGGGCGGCCTTGAGAACCTCGCGGCGGCGAAGCTCTGGCTGGCGGCCCAGGTCGAGGCCAGGCCGGGCAGGATCGACATCCGCGAGCGCGCGCCGATGTTGCTCGGCACGAGCTATATCGAGCTGTCGGCAGGCGCGGACACGCCGCGATCGCTCCGGGTGTCGCTCGAGGCGCCCGACGACCCGAGGCGGCGCTTCGTCGTCCAGGCCGTCCCCGGGCTGACGCCTGGCTCGGACGGCGAGATCCTGGACCTGTCGTCCGGCCCCGCGGAGCTGGAGCTCGCAGCGGACCGGAAGCGAACGCTCGTCGTGACCGCCCTGCCCACCGGGGACTACGATCCCGATTCGAGAGGTGAAGAGCGGTATCCGTTCACCCTGATCCTCCACGACGGCGCGGCCACCAATCCCGGCGCGGAGGCGCGGCGCGAGCCCCGCAGAGCCGGCCCAGGGAGCCGGGGAAGCTCGATGGTCAGCGCTTCGCGACCGGATCGAACAGAGGCACGAGGCGCGCTTCGATCTCCTTGAGGTAGTCCATGAGCCCGGTCGCGGCGCCTCGCTGCTTCAGGACGGTCAAGGGGGCGTCTTTCACGCACGCTTCCTCCCGCTCCGGATCCCCTCCCGTGAGCGCATGGAGCACCCGCTTGGCATCGCGCTTCGCGCCGTCTTCGCTCGCCGTCAGCCGCTCGGCGCCCACGCGGGGGTCGAAACCGAGATCCTTGCGCTCGCGCTCGAGGAGCGCTCTCTCGGCATCGTCGCGAGGCTCGTAGCCTGCGAGGATCCAGCACTCTCGCTTGGTATTGGCGACGCCGATGACGACCGCGAAGGGCCAGGGCTGTGAATCCCGCGCCTGCTCGAAGCCCTCGCGACGCCGGCTCAGCTTGTCCGCGTCACGCGTGAGGATCACGGCGTCTGGAGGAGAGTCCAGCGTGGCGAGGAGCTTCAGGGCCTGCTCGGCCATCGCCGCGTCCGGCTCGCGCGGTCTTCCGCGGGAGAACCCGTGCGCGACGACGTGCCGCTCTCTCGCCATCCCCTTCATGTTCGTCCACTTCAGGAGAGAATCCTGACGGCAGATGCCATGATAACTGCGAAAGAAATCGATCGTCTCCAAGCCAATCCAGTCAACGTTTTCGCAGAGCACTCGATCGGTCAGCACGCAGGCCGTGCGCCGGTCGGCGTCGGCTTCACATACGATCGCGATCGAGTAGGCCGCCTGCTCAGGCATGGGGCTGCGCGCCTCGATCGCGGACCCATTCCTCGCCGACCATGCTCCAGATCTCCCCCGGGCTCATGAACTCCTTCCAGCGCTCAAATTGCGGATGATCGTTCAACCGGGCCCACCTCACCGCGCCGGTCTCGTCGGCGCTCATCAGTCGAACCTCCTCAGGCTCGAGATGATCGATGAGGTAGGGGGAGTGGCTCGTCGCGACGATCTGCAGATCAGGAAGCGCGTCGAGGAGCTTGCGGATCTGCGCGACCAGATCGGCGATGGCCCTCGGGTGGATCGCACGCTCAAGGTCGTCGATGAGGAGCAAGTGCGCGCTTTTACGGCCTAGGATCGCCGTCAAGATACCGAGCACGATGAGCGTCCCCTCGCTCGCGGCATGGGCTGGGAGATTGGCCGCACCCCGCATGTCCAGCACGACCCGATGGCCAACGTACTCGCGCTCTACGGTGCTCGTCGTCGTCTGGCCGTTGATGGTCACCCGCTGGATCTCGGGCCGCCTTACCGCGGACCGCTCCAGACGGATCCTCTCCACAGACGGAATGACCGCGCGCAGCGCCTCCTCCACGCGTCGGAAGTCGTCCGCGCGCGAGATGAGCATCTCGGCGAGCACGGAGGCCAGGCCATCGCCGTCCGGCTCGATTCGCGGCACGAGCGAGGCGCTGTAGGACGGCTGGGCAAGCTTGGTCGCGTCGAGCCTGAGCAAGTCCGCCGGAGGGCGAACAGCATCTATCGCAGCTCGAGCTTCATCTGAGAGCTGAGAGCCACCCATCTGATCCGTGATCACGCGATCACCATGGTGAACGGTCACGGACCTTCCCCAGTGCATTTCGTCGTATTCCTCTGCACGAAGCTCGATCGAGCCCGCCGTGCCCCTCCAGATGCCCGTGCATCGAACCTCGATCGGTCCGCTGGTGCCGTGAGAGCGGACCACGGACGGGTGTCGCTCGCCTTCCAGGAGTGACCACGGGTCTTCCGCGTGGAGAGTTGCCAGCCCTTGAAGCACGCTCGTCTTCCCAGAGGCGTTCGGCCCCACCAGCACCGTGAACCGATCGAGCGGAAGACAGATGTCCCGCAGCGCCTTGAAATTCTTGAAGCTGACGGTCTCGATCATGGGCGTGCACCGGAGCCCTCCGCGGGCCCCGGGAGCCTAGACGACCCCGTCCATCCCGGCTACCTCGCCCGCCTGACCTGTTCGCCCTCTGGCTTCCTCCAGCAACCAGATCGCCCGGCCTTTCGCTGCGCGGAGAATCAAGCCGCCGCCAAAAACTGGCCCTCCTCCCCCTCCTGTGCACTACGGTCGGCGCGCCATGGACACGCCGCCTCGAACGCGCGCCGCAGCCACGCTCGCGGCGAGCCGCCATGCGCTCGCGCTTCTAGCGCTCGCCGCGTCCCTCTCGGGCTGCGGCCGCTCCGGGACCGCCGCCGACGCGACGACCGAGCCCCCCGGCGCCGCCGGAGCCCAGAAGGCCCAGGGCGCCTCCGTCGCCGCGCTCGCCTCCCCCGCGGCCGTCGCCTCCGCCCCGGCCGAGGACGAGCCGCCTCCCGGCCAGCCCCAGGGCCCGCCCATCGTCTCGCTCGGCGGCGTCGCCACGCCGCCGCCGCCGATCCCCGAGGGCCGCCCGCGGCTCGCCAGCACCGCGATGATCACGCGCGTCTATGCGCGGCCCAGCAGCGACGCCAAGCCCGTCGGCTTCCTGCGCGCCGGCGCGATCGTGGAGGTGGATCCGGAGCCCGCCGGCACGGCCGGCTGCCCCGGCGGTTTCCGCAAGATCAAGCCGTTCGGCTACGTGTGCGTCGGCCCCGATGCGACGCTCGACGTCGATCACGAGATCGTCCGCGCCGCGGCCCGCCGCCCCGACGTCACCCACAAGCTCCCGTACATGTACGGCACCGTCACGCGCGGCGGCCCCGCCTACGCGCGCATCCCCACCGAGGACGACCTCGCGCGCTTCGAGCCGAACCTCAAGAAGCACCTCGATCGCTGGGCCAAGGATGAAGAGAGCGGCGCGACCTACGGCCTCGACGTCTGGCTCAAATGGCGCGCCGAGCCCGCCCCGACCGCGCTCGACGCCCTCGCGCAGCGCATCACCGATCGCGAGATCCCCTGGTTCCTGCGCGACGGCCGGCGCGCCCCCAACCTCTCCGGCCTCATCAAGACCGAGGACGCCGTGAAGATCGACGAGGTCTCGCGGCGCAACGGGATGGCGTTCATCGAGTCGTTCCTCCACGAGGGCCGGCGCTACAACGTCACAACCGATCTGCGCGTCGTCCCGGCCGACAGGTTCCGCCCCATCCGCGGCTCGGAGTTCCACGGCGTCGAGATCGGCAAGGACGTCGACTTCCCGTTCGCGCTCGTGCGCCGCGCCGGGGGCAAGCGGTGGCGCGTCGCGGGCAAGAAGCTCGTCGAGGGCGGAGAGCTCGAGTGGCGCTCCGCGGTGCCCCTCACCGGCAAGCAGCAGTTCTTCGGCGGCAAGCTGCACTACGAGACAAAGGACGGCGACTGGGTCGACGATCGCCACGCCGGCCGCATCGACCCTGCCAAGAAGATGCCCGCCTGGGGCAAGAACGGCGAGAAGTGGCTCGACGTCAACATCACGAAGCAGGTGCTCGTCGCCTACGAGGGCACGAAGCCCGTCTATGCCACGCTCATCTCGAGCGGCGAGGCGGGGCTCGCTGATCACGAGTCCAGCACCGCGACAAAGCGCGGGATCTTCCGTATCCATACGAAGTTCGTCACCAGCACCATGGACTCGGACACCGTCGGCGAGGAGTTCGAGCTGCGCGACGTGCCTTATGTGCAGTACTTCGAGGAGGGGTATGCGCTGCACGGCGCGTACTGGCACGACAAGTTCGGCCGGCCCAAGAGCCACGGCTGCATCAACCTGTCGCCAGAGGACGCCCGCCGCCTGTTCTTCTGGACCGAGCCGGCCGTCCCGCCGGGGTGGCACGGCGCAGCGCGCTCGCTGACCGGCACTGTGGTGTTCGTCCACCCCTGAGCCGCGCGGCGCCTAGGCCATCGCGCGCCCGGCAGCGCTCGGTCCAGAGCTGTCGAGGGCAGCACGAACGCTCGGCGCGCGCGCCCACGCGAGAGGAGCGGGACAGATCGATCGGGGGTCACACTCCGTGCGACTGCCGGCTCGAACGACGCCGGGGTCGTGGTAGCGTCCCGCCCATGCAGCTTGCCGTCGTGGGAACAGGGTATGTCGGCCTCGTTGCCGGCGCGGGGTTCGCGGATTTCGGGAACGACGTGGCGTGCGTCGACGTGTCCGCTGCCAAGATCGAGATGCTGAAGCGCGGAGAGGTGCCGATCTACGAGCCGGGCCTCGATGTGCTCATCGCGAAGAACACGCGCGACGGCAGGCTCCGGTTCTCCACCGACGTCGCCGGCGCCATCCGCGACGCCGAGATCGTCTTCATCGCCGTCGGGACGCCGCAGGCCGACGACGGCTCCGCCGACCTCTCCGCCGTCGAGGCCGTCGGCGAGACGATCGGAAAGAACCTGAACAATTTCAAGGTGATCGCGACGAAGAGCACGGTCCCCGTCGGGACGGCGGACCGGCTCCGGCAGATCATCGGCGCGAACGCCACCCAGCCGTTCGCCGTCGCGTCGAACCCGGAGTTCCTCAAGGAGGGTGACGCGGTGAGCGACTTCATGAAGCCCGACCGCGTGATCATCGGCTCGGACGATCCGAAGGCCCGCGAGATCCTGCGCCACCTCTACAACCCGTTCGTGCGGGCGAGCGACCGCATCCAGCTCATGGACGCGCGCTCGGCCGAGCTCACAAAGTACGCCGCCAACGCGCTGCTCGCGTCGCGCATCTCGTTCATGAACGACCTGGCCGTGCTCGCGGAGAAGGTCGGCGCGGACATCGAGCTCGTACGCAAGGGCGTCGGGGCCGACCCCCGCATCGGCACGAAGTTCCTCTTCGCCGGCCCGGGGTTCGGCGGGTCGTGCTTCCCCAAGGACCTCTCGGCCATCCTCTATACCGCGGGATCGGTGGGGCACGATCTGGAGATCGTCCGGGCGACCGAGCGGATCAACGCGCGGCAGAAGCGGCTGCTCGCGAGCAAGGTGAGCGCGCACTTCGACGGCGCGCTGAAGGGGAAGACGATCGCGGTCTGGGGGCTCGCGTTCAAGCCGCAGACGGACGACATCCGCGAGGCGCCGGCGCTCACGCTCATCGACGCGCTGCTCGAGGCGGGCGCGACGGTCCAGGCGCACGATCCGCAGGCGATGCCGAACGTGCGCGCCATCTACGGGAACCGCATCCTCCTGAGCGACGGCATGTACGGCGCGGCCGAGGGCGCGGACGCGCTTGTCGTCGTCACCGAGTGGCACGAGTACCGGCGGCCGGACTTCCACAGGCTCAAGCGCATCCTGAGCTCCCCGACGCTCTTCGACGGGCGCAACATCTGGGAGCCGGACGAGCTCCGCGGCATGGGGTTCGTCTACACGGGCATCGGCAGGAAGTAGCGCGCCCCGGGTGAGCGGCGCGGCCGCTCGGGTGCCGCGCGCCTGAGCGGCGCACCGCTCGGGTGCCGCGCGCCGCTCAGGCGTCGTCCTGGTCCGGCGGCAGCACCTGGCGGCGGGTGGTCGGCGCCTCCTCACCGACGTACCGCGGCAAGCTCACGGGCGTGTGGTGCCGGCTGCTCGCCAGCTCCTCGCCGAGGTGCCGCGTCCCGTTCGCGGGCGTGTGCCGCCGGCTGCTCGGCGGCTCCTCGCCGAGGTGCCGCGCGGCTGTCGGCGTCGGCGGCGACATCCGCCGGCTGCTCGGCGGCTCCTCGCCGGTGTGCCGGTCCCAGCGCCGCTCCAGCATCTTCCGATCGACGCCGATGAGCCGCGCCGCGGCCGCCTTGTTGCCGCCGCAGCTCTCGATCGCGTGGTGCAGCACGGCGCGCTCGATCACGCGCAGCTTCGACCCGAGCCGCTCGGGCAACGCGAGCAGGGCGCGCGCCAGCCGGTCGATCTCGGCGGTGGCGTCCACGACCGGCCGCTCGCGCGCGAGCTCCTCGAGCGTGGGGACGTCGATGAGATCGTCGTCGGCGAGCAGCCCCAGCCGCTCGACGACGTTCCGGAGCTCCCGCACGTTGCCGGGCCAGGGCCGCCGGACGAGCCACGCGATCGCGTCGTCGGTGTAGCGGAGCTTGCGCGGGAGCTCCGCGCTGAACGCGAGCAGGAGCTCGATGAGATCGGCGTCGCGCTCGGCGAGCGACGGGACGTGCACCGTGACGACGTTGAGCCGGTAGAACAGGTCCTCGCGGAAGCGCCCCTCGCTGATGCGCTTCTCCAGGTCGACGTGGGTCGCGGCGAGGACGCGGGCGCGCAGCGGGATCTCCGACTCGGCGCCGAGGGGGCGGAAGCGGCGATCCTCGACGACGCGGAGGAGCTTCGCCTGGAGCTCGCCGGGCATCTCGGCGATCTCGTCGAGCAGGATGGTGCCCGCACCCGCGAGCTCGAGCTGGCCGCGCATGCGCTTCTCGGCGCCGGTGAACGCGCCGCGCTCGTGCCCGAAGATGAGCGACTCGATGAGCGTCCCCGGCAGCGCCGAGCAGTTGACCGCGATGAACGGCTCGCCGCGGCGCGAGCTCATCTCGTGCAGGGCGCGGGCGACCATCTCCTTGCCGCTGCCGGTCTCGCCGCGGATGAGCACCGTCTTGCTCGACTCGGCGACCCGCTCGATGATCCGGCGCACGCGCTCCATCCCCGCGGACGAGCCGAGGAGCGCCTTCGTGCCGAACGTGCGGTCGACCCGCTCGCGGAGCCGCACGACCTCGCCCTTCAGGAGCAAGCGCTCGCGCTGCCCCTCGATGATCGGCAGGAGCATCTCCGGGCAGAGCTCGTCCTTCAGCACGTAGTCCTGGGCGCCGAGCCGCATCGCCTCCCGGATCTCGGAGAGCTCGCTGACCGACGTGACCATCACCGCCGGCGTGCTCCGACCCGAGGCCCGCACGCGCCGCAGGATCTCCAGGCCGCCGCGGTCGCGCGGGTCGTCCGACAGGCGCACGTCGAGGAGCAGGAGGTCCGGCGCGCTCCGCTCCACGGCCGCCATCGCGTCGTCCAGGCCGACCGCCTCGAGCACCTCGACCTCGTCGAGCGCGGCGAGGATCTGCCGGAGCGTGCGGCGGCCGCTCCGCTGATCATCGACGATCAGGATCTTCACGCGACCTCTTCCTCCGCGGTCGTGGAGACGTCGGCGGCCGGGATGGTGATCACGAACCGCGTCGTGCCCTCGCGCCGCTCCGGCTCGATCAACCACCCGTGGGCGCGGACGATGCGGTGCGTGATGGCGAGCCCGAGCCCGGTCCCACGCGGCTTCGTCGTGTACCAGGGCGCGAAGATCCGAGACGCGTCCCCCGAGATGCCCGGCCCCGTGTCCCACACGACGAGCTCGGCGCCGTTCTCGGTGGGCCCCCAAGTGACGCCGATCGTGCCCTTGTCGCCGGCCGCGTCGAGGCCGTTCGAGAGCAGGTTGACGAGCACCTGCGTGGCCTGATCGGGGTCGCAGCGGAGCTTCGAGCCCGCGCTCACGCGCGCCTCGATCCGCCGCTTGCCGAGCTGATCGCGCAGGAGCATCTCCGCCCGGCTCACGAGCTCCTCGACCGCGAGGCGGCGGCGCTCGAGCTTCCTGTGCGTCACCCGGCGCAGCCCCATCACGAGGCGCTCGAGGCGCTCGACCTCCTCGCAGCCGATGTCGACCTCCTCGGCGTCCAGGCTCTGGTTCTTCGATCCCCGCGTGAACACCGAGCGGAAGAAGTTGATCGGGTAGCGCACCTCGTGGGTGATCTCGGCCGCGAGCGTCTCGATGAGCGCCGCGCGCTCGTCGCGCCACGCGGCCGCCTGCTCGCGCCGCCGCCGCTCCAGCTCCGCGTAGCTGTGGGCGTGCGCCAGCGCGAGCGCGGCCTGGTTGCCGATCGTGCGGAGCAGGTCGAGATCCTCGCTCGTGAACAGGGCGCCGCCGCGCTTCTTGCCGACCTCGAGGACGCCGAGCAGCCGGCCGCGGAACATGACCGTCAGCGAGAGCTCGCTCGCGCTCTCGCCGGGGGGCTCGACCTCGATGACCCGCTCGCCGCTCGACTCGTCGGTCCGAGGCGCCTGCTCTTCGGCCGGGGCGCCGGACTGGGCCGCGCTCGCGCCGTCGACCGCGTCGACCGCGATGCGCCGGAAGGTGACCGACTCGCAGCAGAGCCAGCGCGCCACCGTGCGCTCGACCGCGAAGGCGACCTCGTCGGGATCGGCGACGAGCGTCAGCTCCTCGCTGAGCTGCTCGACGGTGGGCTTGTACTCCGCGCGCGCCGGGAAGAGCTTCCGATCGCCGGCGCCGAGCGCGAACACGACGAGCGCCGCGCTGACGACGGCGGCCGGCGCCGCGACCTTGATCGCGCCGAGCAGCGGGAGGCCGGCGTACCCCGCGCAGGCGGAGCAGAGGATCACCGTCAGCGCGACCATCATGCCGGCGATGATGGCGCGCGTGAGCGGGCGTGACAGGAGCGCGCGGCTCCCCCAGAGGTCGTAACGGATGAACGCGACGACGCTCGAGACGGGCGTGAGGGCGAGCGCGGGGATCGCGAACCACGCGAGCGTCGACGCCGAGGCGCCGAGCATGGCCAGCATGAAGCCGAGGGCGATCACCACGTGCGGCGGGGCCATGGCGAGCAGCAGCGCGCGCAGCGTACGGCGGCGATCGCCCTCCGCCGCGGCGAAGCGGAGGATCAGCGTGGTCGCCAAGAAGAAGAACGACGCGACGAAGAGGATGGCGCAGACGCTCCGGAGCCCGACGGTGGTCCAGCCCATGGCGTGCGACGCGAGCAGGGCGGCGGCGAGCAGGCCGCCGAGCCCGTGCGCGATCCGCGCGAAGACGGGGTAACGGGCGATGAGCGGGACGTCGTCGGGCAGCCGCAGCGCCAGGGTGAAGAAGCTCATCGGGACGAGCGCGTAGGCGACGTGGAAGAACGGGACGAGGTGGCGCGAGCTGTGGTAGTCGAACAGCGCGAACTGGAAGAGCGCGGCGAACAGCGCGGCGCTCGCGAAGGCGCGGGCGAGCTTGCCGTGCGGGCTCGCGCTGAGGGCGATGAGCGCGGCGCCCACGTAGAGCGAGGCGACGACCATCAGCCCGCCGGCGTAGAACCACCAGGCGAGCGCGTCGAACGGGACGAGGGAGAGCTCGACGTCGCGCGGCCCCTCCGCGGTCTCGACGCGGGCGCGCACCGAGCGCTGCCCTTCGCGCGCCGCCCGCTCGACGGCGGCGTCCCAGGCGCTGGCGCGGTAGCGCCCCGAGGTGCTCTCGAGGCGCCAGCCGTCGACCTCCACGACGCGATCGGGGTACCGGAGACCCTTCTGGAAGCCCTCCCAGGACGGCAGGCCCACGCTCGATACGACGCCGTCCGGATCGATGAGGACGCCAGGGAACGGGCGCTCGTACCAGCTCAGAGCGCTCCTCATCCCCGAGCCGCCCAGCACGAGCGCCGCGAGGACGACCACCGCGAGGAGCCAACGCCGATTCTCGATAGCTGGCATCGGGAGAGCCGACGGCGCGCAAATTGCGCCGCGAGCCACTCACGATACGCTGGAACCCCTGGTGAACCAACGGGGCTCACGCGCCGAACGAGGCGCGGCGCGCCCGACACCCGCGATCCCGGCCCCCCAGCGGCGCTGTTACGCGAGTTTCATTACGTTTTCCCGCGAGGATGAGGGCGGGACCACGCCACGGCAGGGCGGGGAGCGCGCTCAGGCGGCGCCCTCGTGTGCGTCGCCGTCCGTGGCGTCCGCGAACACGACGTCGGCCAGCGCTCCGAAGCGCGACTCGACGGCGGCGACGGCGGCGGCGTCGGTGGCCGATCGCTCGAGCCGATCGAGCACAGCGGTGATTTCGTCCCGCACGCGCGGCGAGGGCGGCGGCACCACCCGGCTCCCAGCGAGGGCGCGGACGAAGAGCGAGAGCTGCCGCAGCACGGCGCCGGCGCCATGGGCGCGCTGGCGCCGAGGGTCGCCCGCGGTGAGGCGGGCGTGGCGCGCGAGGGCGCAGACGCCGTGGCAGAGGCTCGGGTCGGCGAGCAGCGCGCGGACCGCCCAGCGCGCGAGGCGGCGCGAGTACAGGCGGCGGACGAGCGGGCCCTCGGCGCGGGCGTCGTGCCAGGCGCGGGCGGCGCCGTCCTCGCCGATGAGCACCAGCGCGAACGCGATGGGATCGCCGGCGGCGAGGCAGGCTCGACCCGCGTCGATGCGGCCATAGCCGTGCTTTGCGTTGTGGCCGTCGCGATCGCGCCCGTCGGGGAGCACGTCCCACGCGTCGGCGATCGGCTCGGCCGACGCGGGCGCCGCGGGGGGCACCGGGGCGAGCGTGCGCATCACGAGGGCGTCGAGCTCGGGCAGGCGGAGCGACGGGTTCTGCGACAGGACGAGGAGCAGGGCGCCCGCGGCGAGGGCCGAAGCCCCGCTCGACTCGGCGTGGCAGAGCCGCTCGAGCGCGGGGGACGCGCTGGACGTGGAGGGGAGCGGGCAAGCGATGTCGTCCCCTGGCGCGAGCCACCGCACCGCCGGGCCGCGGTTGGCGAAGGGGCGGCTGCGCCCCCGGCGATCCCGCCAGAGGAACCACCCGTCGCCGCGGGCGCCCGGGCCGACGCAGAACACCCGCGGGTCGCTCGCGGGCTCGCCGAACCCGAGCGAGAAGCTCGCGTGCAGCGACTCGGGAGGGCTCGAGGCCTCGCGGCCGGTGGGAAACACGACGGGGCAGCCGCGGCCGCGGCGTCCGAGGCGGGCGGCGAACTCGAGCGCGTCGTCGAGCATGGGCGTCGTCGAGCCCTCGACGTACGCCGCGCACACCACGACGTCGGCGCCGTCGCTGACCGCCCGGACGATCGCGACCGGCAGGGCGAGGACACACGCCCCCGGCTTCGGGATCAGGTAGAGCCGGGGCGACGCGTCCGGCGCGACGCCGCGGAAGCCGCCGGGGCGACGCACCCCGACGGCCCACGCGACCATGAACGCGCCGTGCGCCTGGCTGCGCGGCGGCTGCTCGATCATGACGAGCACCTCGCGGTCGAGGCCGAGCTCGTCGGCCGCCCAGGCATCGTCGTCGATGACCCCGAGGCGCATGCCGGCGCCGCCCCCGCAGTGGCGGCGATCGACGCCGATCCCGCCCCCCTCGCCGCGCAGGAACCAGCGGCCGGGGGTGACGGGCTCGTCCTCGACGGACACGCTGCGCGCGGTCCACCCCTCGGGGCGGGCCGCGGCGCCGGCGGCCGCGTCGAAGCGCGGCGCGACGGCGGCGCTCGGCCGCCGGGCCGACGCGACGTAGCGCACCGGCAGCGCCGCGGCCGAGAGCGCCGCGGCGACGTCGGCGCGCCGCCCGCGGTCGGGGGATCGGACGCGGAGCCAGAAGAGGGGCGTCCGCTCGATGACGCGCTCGACCGCGATCCCGGACCAGCGCGCCCCGAGCGCCGCGGCGACGGCGTCGGGGGCGACGGGGCACCGCGAGGCGACGACGACGTCGAGGGGACCGCCGTCGTCGTCGCCGGCAGCGGTGGGGACCGGCGCATAGCCGAAGTCCCACGGCGGGCGCCGCGGGCGCGTCCTGGGCGATGCGGTCGACGCGGGGGGCGGCGCGCTCTTGCGGCCGCGCGCCGGGCGTGCGGACGCGGGCGCACGCCCCGGAGAGCCCGCCCCCCCTCGCGCGGCCGCGCCGCGGCCGCGGCTCATGCCAGCACGGCCTTGGCCCAGGCGGTGAGCGCGTGGGCGCGGTTGGCGAAGCCTGGGCTCTCGGCCTCGCACCGCGCGAGCTCCTGCGCTTGCGCCTCCCTCCCCTCCGCCCACGCCGCGACCCGGCGGGCGCCGAGCGCGGCGGCGCGCCGCCGCGCGGCGCGGAAGCACCGGCGCTCACCGTCGAGCATCGCCGCGAGGACGCCGGACTCGAGGACCATCCGACGGACGGGGAGCAGGGACGAGGGCGCGTCGGGGGTCGGCGGGTCGCTCTGCGCCTTCGGCGTGGCGGCGATCCCCCACGGGGGCGTGCCGAGCGGTCCGTACGCGACGGCGCCGCGGTGGTGCGGCTCGGAGGCGCGCTCCCGATCGCGCGCCTCGGCCCCGGGCTCTCCGTGCGCTCGCGAGCGGAGCTCCGAGGCCAGGACGACGGCCCAGGCGCCGCCTCGCTGGTAGTCGTCCTGCCAGTCCATGACGTCGTCGTGGAGCTGCAGCCCGAGCCAGACCGACGACAGCAGCCGCGCGAGCACCTCGCGCCGCTCGGCCGTCCAGCCTGCGGCGTGCGCGAGGGCGATCGACGCCGGGAAGCCGACGCTCTGCTTGCCGAGGGACAGCGCGTAATACTGGCTGAAGCCGGCGGGCCCGCCGCTCGCGAGGAGGCCGCGCTCGGCGTCGATGGCGAGCAGCGTCGCGTCGTCGGCGCGGGCGAAGTCGATGGCCGGGTCGTCGACGCCGGGCGCGACGCGGCGGAGCGCCTCGTCGCGCGCCCGCCGGGCGTGCGCCAGGACGGCCTCGAGCTGCCAGGTCGGGCGGACCTGGTTGTCCTTGATGCGATCGGTCCCGAACGCCTCGATGACCGCGAGGAGGTGCGCGAGGAGCGCGTCCTGCACGGTGGCCCCGCGGACGCCCGGCATCGCCTCCGCGAGCAGCGCGGGCGCCGCCAGGGTGATCTCGTTGCTGAACACCGCGCTCCAGGGCACGTCGCGCGACGGGGACAGGCCGAGCGTGTAGGCCAGCCCCTGCGCGTCGGCGTGCAGCATCCCGGGGAGGGTCCGCCAGAACGCCTTGTAGAGCTCGTCCACCCAGAGGGCGTCATCCATGCGCGGGCACCTCCGTCGCCCGGCGCGGCGCGCCGGGCCCGGCGCTCGCGGTGCACGGCGCGCTCCGGGCGCCGGTAGATGGCACCGGCGCAGAGCCGCGCCGGTGAGACGTACGCCGATGGCGGGATAGCCCCGCCTGTCGCCTGCGCCGCAGCATCAATAGACGTTCGACTCCTTCCAGGGCGACAGGCACACGTTGAAGCGCTCCTCGACCACGATCGCGCGCCACTGGAGCACCTGGGAGGCGCTCAGCCCATCGAAGAAGCCGCCGATCCAGGAGCGGATGCGGCTGTTGAGCTGCGAGCGGATCCTGGCCGCGTCCACCGGCTCCTCGTCTGCCTCGGGCGCGACGACGTAGAGGGCGAGCAGCTGCTTGAACTCGTCGAAGTGCTCCTGGTTCCGGAGCAGGGAGATGTACAGCGCGCGCAGCTGTGCGTGCGGGTCGATCGAATTCACGGTTTGCATGGGCCTCCGACCACCGGTCCACGCCGGCGTCGGGCGGCACATTGCACGTCACGGGCCGCCGTGGGCCAGCGTGTAAGCCATTGAAATCACTTGAACGCCAGCGGCATCCGGCGGAGGCCGATACCCGAAACCGACCATCATCTGCCCGAATCCGACCGCTCCGCGCGACGCGATGTCGCCTCTCCACGGAGGTGGACATAGACATGTCCAGCGCGACACGTTCCCGACTCGACACCAGCCGGGATCGCAAACGACGCACGGCGCCAGCCGATCATTTCATATGCAGCCGAATCGAGCAGTGGAGCTGGATCACTTCCCGCCGCCGAAGCTCGGGGTGCCACCCCCGCTCGGAATGAAGATGACGCCGCCGCCGCCCCCTCCGCAGTCGCCGAGCGCCATGAGGATGAGGAGGACGACGATGAGCACGATGACGACCACGACGATGCGGGAGCTCGTCCCGTCGCCCGCCGAGGGGCTCGGCGGGGGCGGCAGGTTGAAGGCGGCGGCGAGCTCCTTCCCCGGCAGCGGCGAGCAGAACGACACGCTGACCTCGGTCGGGGCCTGCTCGATGCTGACCTTGCCGCCTTGGCCCTGGTACTCGGTGGCCTGCACCGCCTCGCCGATCTCCACCTTCCAGTAGAACTCGCCGATGACGTACTCCACCTCGGCGTGGACGCTCTGTTTGAGCGCGTACGTCCGCCCTTGATAGCTCGCGGTCGAGCCCATCGGCTGGACCTCGCCGGGCGAGAGCGGCGTCACGAGCTGCCACGCGCCGTCCTCTTCCATGAGCCACAGGTAGCCGACGCTCGGCCCGCCGTAGAGCAGGTACTCCCGCCAGCGGTAGCGCTCGCCCTCCACGGTGCAGCCCCGGATGACGAAGCCGATGCAGAGCACACGCATGCCGCGGAGCTGGCCCTCGGCGCCGAGCGGGACGTACGGCTCCACGGGCGGTCGGGGGACCTGGCCGAGCGCCACGAGCGCGCCCTTCGTGAGGTCGCTCGCCGTACCGCAGTACCGGCAGACGATGCGCTCCGTCGTGCCGGGCGCGGCGAGCGGCAGGTTGCCGCCGCAGTTCGGGCACGCGACGGCCGACACCTGCGCCGTGGGCTGGTCCACGGGGACGCCGGTGTCGAGCTTCATGATGGCCGGGTCGATCTGCCGGCCCAGGTAGAGCTTGGGCGGGATGGTCCGCCCGTCGCCGTAGTCGAGCGTCCCGAACTCGCCCCTCGGCCCCGCGATGTCGACGAAGCCCGTCACCACGCCCGGCGCGGCGACGTAGGGCATCTCGCCTTCGGCCGAGATCACGCGCCGGCGGCCGACCTCGACCACGGTGAACATGCCGTGCCCCTCGAGGTGGACGCGGCCCCCCGGCTGGAGGGAGCTCCACTGGGGCAGGCCGTTCAGCGGGAGCGGCGCCTCGCTCGTCGCGTACCAGCGCCCCTGGGCGAAGGCGACCCACGTCCAGCGGCCGGTGGCCGGGAACGCGATGAAGATCTCCTGCCAGGGCGCGCCCGGCGCGCTCTCCCGATCGATCTGGACGCGGCCGTCGACCACGAACGGCTCGTTGCCCCAGCGCCCCGTGACCCCGAGCTGGAGGGGCGTGGGAATCTCGACAAGGTCGGCGACGCGCCCCACGGCGCGGAGGTCCCGATCGGTGCGGGCGACGACGAACTTGCAGTGCTTGCACACCTGCGCCATCGCGCCCGCGAAGCGAAACGTGATCGGCGCGCCGCAAGACGGGCACGCGGCTGCTCGGTCGAAGGGCGTGCTCACGCGAGCACCATACTAGAAGCCTCGACCACGGAAGCGGAAGCGTTTCGGGTGCGCGGCTTAACGTGGCGCGCGTGCCGCACGTGCCCCGGGGTCACGCCGCGCGCCGCGCACGAAGGCGGGGTCGCTCGTCAGCGCGCGACGGCGAGCCCGAACCGGCTGTGGTCCAGCGCGAGCGGTGCTAGGACCGCGCCGATGCCGGCCACCGAGGAGAGCTCTGCGGGAGCTCGGGGCGCCCCTCCCGGGGACGCCCCGGCGCACTTTCCAGCGGCGCAGCCGCTGCCCCGGCTCGTGCACCCGGCGCTCCTCGCGAGCGTGTTCGTCATCGCCACGTCGGGGCTCGTCTACGAGCTCATCACCGGCACGCTCGCGAGCTACGTCCTCGGCGACTCGGTGACCCAGTTCAGCTTCGTCATCGGGCTCTACCTGTTCGCGATGGGGATCGGCTCGTACCTCTCCCAGTACATCGAGAGCCGGCTCCTCGAGCGCTTCGTCGAGATCGAGCTCGGCCTGGCGCTCGTCGGCGGGCTCTCCGCGCCGATGCTCTTCCGGGTCTACACCGCGCTGGGATCGTTCCGCGCGCTGCTCTACTCGCTCGTGCTGCTCATCGGGATGCTCGTGGGGCTCGAGATCCCGCTGCTCATCCGGCTGCTCAACTTCTCGCTCGATCTCAAGCGGCTCGTCGCGCGCGTGCTCACGCTCGACTACATCGGCGCGCTCGCCGCGAGCTTGCTCTTCCCCTCGCTCCTCCTGCCGCGCCTCGGGATCCACCAGACGAGCCTGTTCTTCGGCATGCTCAACGCGGCGGTCGCGCTCACGAGCACGTTCCTCTTCCCGCTCGACCGCGCCGTCGTCGTCCGGCTGCGGGCGCTCTGCCTGATCGTGCTCGCGGCGCTCGGGGTCGCCTTCGCGCTCGTCTCGCGGTTCGTCGAGCGCTCGGAGGCGCTCTATTTCGGGGCGCCGATCGTCTACTCGGCGCAGTCGCCGTACCAGCGCATCGTCGTCACGAGGAGCCCGCGCACGACGCGCCTGTTCTTGAACGGCAACCTCCAGTTCTCGTCGGACGACGAGCACCGGTACCACGAGGTGCTCGTGCACCCGGCCGTCGCCGCGCTGGGGCGCGAGCCGCGGCGCGCGCTGATCCTCGGCGGCGGCGACGGGCTCGCCGCGCGCGAGCTGCTCCGCTACCCCTCGGTCGAGCACGTCCTGCTCGTCGACCTCGACGACGCGGTCACCAGCGCCTTCCGCGATCTTCCGCTCGCCGCGGACCTGAACCAGGGCTCGCTCCGCGACCCGCGCGTCGTCGTCCGCAACGAGGACGCGTTCAAGTACCTCGAGGAGTCGACCGAGTCGTTCGATCTCGCGATCGTCGATTTCCCCGATCCGGGCAACTACGCCGTCGGCAAGCTCTACACGGACGCCTTCTATCACCTGCTCCGCCAGCGCCTCTCCGTGCGCGGGCTCGCCGTCGTCCAGGCGACGTCGCCCCACTACGCGCGCGAGTCGTACTGGTGCGTCGTGACGACGCTCGAGGCGGCCGGCTTCAAGACCGCGCCGCTCCACGTCTACGTGCCGAGCTTCGGCGAGTGGGGCTTCATCCTGGCGGGCGGCGAGGGGCTCTCCGCGCCCGGCACGCTCCGGATCGATCCGTCGAGGCTCCGCTACCTCGACTCGGGCGGCCTGCCGGAGCTCTTCCGGTTCCCGCGCGATCTCGGCCGCGTCGAGGCGCCGATCAACCGGCTGAACGACCAGAAGCTCGTCTCCGTGTACACGCGCGAGTGGGCCGAGTGGACGCGGTGATCCGGTGAACCGCCGCGGCTTCTTGAGCTCCGTGGCCGCGGGCTGGCTCGTGCACACCGCCGCGCCGGGGCGCGCGCCGATCGCCGGCGAGATCGTGGGCGCGGCGCACGGCGCGGGCCACCTGCTCCGCGTCGGCCCGCGGCGAGCGGCGAGCGGCCCCGCCGAGCGCGCGGACGTCGTGATCGTCGGCGGCGGGGTGAGCGGGCTGTCGGCCGCGTGGCGGCTCGCCGGCGCCGGGCTCGATCTGCGGGTCCTCGAGCTCGAGCCGAGGCCGGGCGGCACGAGCGCGTGGGGCGACGACGGCGTCGTGCCGTACCCGTGGGGCGCGCACTACCTCGCCGCGCCGAACGTCGAGGCGCGCGCGACGCTGCGGCTGCTCGAGCAGATGGGCGTCGTCACCGGCTGGGACGCGGCGGGGCGCCCCACGTTCGATCCGCGGAGGCTGTGCCACGCGCCGGGCGAGCGGATCTTCTACGAGGGCGCGTGGCACAGCGGCCTCGCGCCGGTCGACGCGCTCTCGAGGGAGGCGCTGGACGAGCTCGAGAGGTTCCACGCGCTCGAGGAGGAGCTCACGGAGCTCACCGGCGCCGACGGGCGCCCGGCGTTCCAGATCCCGATCGAGCGCTCGTCGCGCGACCCCGAGCTCCTCGAGCTCGACCGGATGAGCATGGCGGCGTGGCTCGACCGCGAGGGGTATCGCACGCCGTTTTTGCGCTGGTATGTCGGCTACGCGATGCTCGACGACTTCGGCGGCGCGCCCGAGGAGATCTCGGCGTGGGCCGGGCTGCACTACTTCGCGGGGCGCAAGGCGCGCACGCCGGAGCTCGCGGGCAGCCGCTTCCTCGTCTGGCCCGAGGGCAACGGCCGGCTCGTGAAGGCGCTGCTGGAGCGCGCGGCGCCGCGCGTGTCGCTCGGCGCGCTCGTCACGTCGGTGCGCCCGCGGGCGGACGGCCGCGTCGAGGTCGACTACGTCGACGTGCAGCGCGGCGAAGCGCGCCGCGTCGAGGCCCGCGCGGCGATCCTCGCGGCGCCGGCGTTCGTCGTGCGCCGGATCCTCGCGGGGGGCTCGGCGGACGAGCTGCCGCAGCGGGTCGCGTCGGCGTGGCTCGTGGCAAACCTGCACGTCGAGCGGCCCATCGATCCCAACCACGCCTGGGATTCCGTCCTCTACGGCGCAGAAGGGCTCGGCTACGTCGACGCGCGCCACCAGCTCACCGATCTCGCGGCGGCGACGGCGCAGCGGTCGCGCCTCGCGACGCCGGTGCAGCGCACCGTGCTGACGTACTACCGCGCGTTCGGCGGGCCGGACGTCGCCGCCGCGCGCGCGGCGCTGCTCCGCGCGCCGTGGGAGTCGCTCGCCGACGGCGTGCTGCGCGATCTCGCGCCGGCGCACCCGCACCTGCGCGACGATGTCGAGCGGATGGACGTCATGATCTGGGGTCACGCGATGCCGCGCCCGCGCCCGGGCTTCCTCGGCCCGCGGCCGTTCGAGCCGCGCTGCGCGCTGGCCGAGCGCGTCGCGTGGGCTCACGTCGACCAGCCGGGGATGGCGCTCTTCGAGGAGGCGCAGGCCTGCGGCGTGCGCGCCGCCGAGGCGATCGCGGCCTCGGCGGGCATCGCGATCGGCGAGAGCTGGCTCTGAGCTCGCGCGCCCGTCGCCTCGACGACCGGCGCGCGGCGGGGAACCCCACGTCCTCTCGCATCTTTCAAGAGCAAAGTGCGCCCAGCGAGCAGGCGCCTCCAGAAGGGTCGGTCACCCCCGCCGCCGGCCGCTTCCAGCGGCCATGGAGCGGCCGCTGTGGGAGATCCGGCCCAGGATTTCAGCTTTGCCCTCGCCTTGAACTTGCGCTGCCCCCCTGCTCCGCGTCTACTCTCTGCCCATGTTGCGGACCCGGTTTGCCGGGATGACGGATACCGGGCTCCTCCGGGACCACAATGAGGACAACCTCCTCGTCAGCGAGGAGTACCGTGTCGTGGCCGTGGCGGATGGAATGGGCGGACACCGCTCAGGCGACGTCGCGAGCCAGCTTGCTGTGAGCACCCTCTCGGACTTCCTGTCCGTGACGGTGGGGAGGGACGCCACCTGGCCCTTCCCTGCCGATCCGAACCTGACCGAGGAGGAGAACTACGTCGTCACCGGCCTCAGGCTGGCGAACCGGCGCATCTTCGATCGCTCGCTCAAGACGCTCGCCGACTTCGGCATGGGCACGACGATCGTGGCGGCGATGTTCTCCAAGGACGCCGAGCACGTGACGGTCGGCCACGTCGGGGACAGCCGCTGCTATCGCCTGCGCGACAGCCAGATCACGCAGCTCACCCGCGACCACTCGCTCGTCAGCGACGCGGCGCACATGGCGCCGTGGATGACCGAGGAGGAGGTCCGGCAGCTGCCGGCCAACGTCATCACGCGCGCGCTCGGCATCCGCGAGGACGTCCTCGTCGATCTCGTGACGGACGAGACACGCCACGGTGACGTGTACCTCCTCTGCTCGGACGGCCTGTCCGGGCTCGTGAGCGACGATCAGATCCTCGAGCTCGTGATGTCCAGCGGCTCGCTGGACGCGGCGTGCAAGGCGCTCATCGATCGGGCGAACTACTTCGGCGGCACCGACAACATCACGGTCGTCCTCGCCCGCGTCGAAGAGGTGCCCGACGGCAAGCGCCCCTTCAACGACGAGCCCACCCAGGAAAGCCGCTAGCTCGCACCGCCGGGCCTCTCCCGGTCGCGCGCGAGCTACCGCCGCCGCGCAGGGGTTCGATCCCCGCGCGAGCCGCGCTCTCTCGGCGCGGCGACACGCCCGAGGGGCAGCTCGGCGACACGATCTCGGGCGACGCTGCGCCGCCGTGCGGCGACAGGGCCGAGGGGGCAGCTCGGCGACACGATCTCGGGCGGCGCTGCGCCGTCATGAACCGCGCTCGCGCACACCCGCCGCGAAGGCGCCGGTTACAGGACGAAGTGATCCATGAGCTGAAGGACCTCCAGGTTCAGCCCCTTCAGCGCGGCGCACTCCCGCTCCACCTCGGCCTGGAAGACGGGCTTGATGTGGTAGAGCATCGTGGGCAGGTCCCTCGGCGCGCGGTATTTCTGGAGCTCGACGGCGAGCGTCTGCGGCGTGTGGTGGCCGCTCACGGTGGCGAGCCGCTGCTCCCGGTTGGGGAAGCTGACCTCCATCAGCAGCGCGCGGAGGTCCTGCTGTTGGTTCAGCACCTCCCACAGCCGCTCCGTGGGCCCGGTGTCGCCGCTGTACGCGATCGCACCTCCGTCCCCTTCGATCACGAACGCCGACGCGTCGATCGTGTGCGACACGTGCACCGCGCGCACGAGCCGCCCTGCGACCGGCGTGGGGCGCTCCGGCTTGAGCTCGAGGTACTGGATGGTCGGCTGCCCGGCGCTCGGGATCATCGCGAAATCGGGCCAGAGGACGTTGTTGAAGAAGTGCTTCTTGAGCGTGCGCAGCGTCTCGCGCGTCCCCGCGATCACGAGCGGCGGGCACCCGAGCTGGCAGCGGTTGTCCGCGATCGTGGCCAGGTCGCGGATGTGATCGAGGTGCGCGTGGCTCACGAGGCACGCCTCGATCCGCGCTTGGTCCTTCACCTCGAGCCCGCTCGTGAGAGAGCCGGCGTCGATCGCGAGGACCTCGTCCACGACGAACGCGCACGTGCGATGCCTGGGGGTCTCGCCGCCGTGGCAGCCGATGACACGCAGCTCCACTGGCTCAGCTCTCTCCGCCGAACTTCTGCGGCATGTCCAGGAACTCGATGAAGTCCCGGAACCTGCGCATGTCGGTCACCAGGATCGCCGCGGGCGCATGAGGCCCGTACGCGAGGAGCTTCAACCGTCGGAGCCGCGCCATCACCTCGTCCACCGTCTCTTGTTCGACGTCGACCTCGCGCGCGATGTCCGCGGGAGAGGAGCGGAGGCGTATCCCCTCCGGCGTCTCTTCCCCGAACGCCTCGGCGTGACGCGCGAGCGCGAGCATCACCCGCGCCTTCGGGTCCCGGTGCATGAGGATCTCGACGAGCGAGTTCGCCGCGTCGAGCCGCTTCGCCAGCTTCTTGAGGAGCCGGAGCGCGATCTCGGCGTCGCGCTGCAGCATGGTCCCGAGCTTCCGCGCGTCGATCACGAGGCAGCGGGACGGCTCGCTCACCGTGGCCGTCGCGTTCCGGGGCTTGCCGTTCAAGATCGCCATCTCGCCTACGAATTCGCCGGGGCCGAGCACGGCGAGCACCTTGTCCTCACCGGCGACCGATTTCGTGATCCGCACGGCGCCCGACTGGATGACGAACATGATGTCGCCGGAGTCGCCCTCACGGAAGAGCACGTCGCCCCGCGCGTACTCCCGGCCATAGCGGGCAAACGACGACTCCGACATTGCCCGGGAGTCTAGCGCCCCACGTGACCGTGGGTCAAAAACCCGGTCGACAGCGCTGGCCCTCACAAAGCGCGAGGGGCCCTCCAAGCCAGCATGCTTTGGAGGACCCCTCGGCCCGCTTCGTCGGAAGCGGCGCGCTCAGCGGGCCGGCGCCGCGCGGAGGCAGCGGCAGCCCGCGAGCGGCGCGGACAGGCGCTCAACCCATGTCGAAGTCGCCCATGCCGCCCATGCCGCCCATACCGCCCATGCCGCCCATGCCGCCCATACCCCCCATGCCGCCCATGCCGCCGGGAGCGCCGCCGGCCGCGGCCTTCTCCTTCTTGGGCTTCTCGGCGACGAGGGCCTCGGTCGTGAGCATCAGCCCGGCGACGCTGGACGCGTTCAGGAGCGCGTGCCGAACGACCTTGGCCGGATCGATGACGCCGCCGGCGAGCAGATCCTCGTAGGTGTCGGTCGCGGCGTTGTAGCCGAACGTGGGCGCGCCCGTCCGGACCTTCTCCGCGACAACCGTCCCCTCGATCCCCGCGTTCTGGGCGATCTGACGGAGCGGCGCCTCCACGGCGCGGCGCACGAGCCGCACGCCGGCGTCGCGCTCGTCGTTGAACTTGAGCGAATCGAGCGAGGCGGCCGCCCGGAAGAGGGCCACGCCGCCGCCGACCACGATGCCTTCCTCGACGGCCGCGCGGGTCGCGTGCAGCGCGTCCTCGACGCGCGCCTTCTTCTCCTTCATCTCGGTCTCTGTCGCCGCGCCGACCTTCACCACCGCGACGCCGCCGGCGAGCTTCGCGAGCCGCTCCTGGAGCTTCTCGCGATCGTAGTCGCTCGCCGTGTCCGCGATCTGCTTGCGGATCGTCTCGATGCGGCCCTTGATGGCGACCTTGTCGCCCTGGCCGTCGACGATGACCGTGTTGTCCTTGTCGATCTCGACCCGCTTGGCCGTCCCGAGATCGCGCACCGTGGCGCTCTCGAGCTTCTGGCCGAGGTCCTCCATGAACGCCGTCGCGCCCGTGAGGATCGCGATGTCCTTCAGCATGTCCTTGCGGCGATCGCCGAAGCCGGGCGCCTTCACGGCGGCGACCTTGATCGTGCCGCGCAGCTTGTTCACGACGAGGGTGGCGAGCGCCTCGCCCTCGACGTCCTCGGAGAGGATGAGCAGCTCGCGCCCCTGCTTCACCACCTGCTCGAGCAGCGGCAGGAGGTCGGCCATGGCCGAGATCTTCTTCTCGTGCACGAGGATGAGCGGGTTGTTGAGCACCGCGGTCATCTTCTCGGGGTCGGTCACGAAGTAGGGCGAGAGGTAGCCGCGGTCGAACTGCATGCCGTCGACGGTCTCGAGCTCCGTCGTCATGCGCTTGTTCTCCTCGACCGTGATCACGCCCTCCTTGCCGACCTTCTCCATGGCGTCGGCGAGGATCTGGCCGATCTCCTTGTCGCCGTTGGCGCTGACCGTGGCGACCTGGGCGATCTGGTCCTTGTCCTTGGTCGGCTTGGCGGCCTTCTGCACGGCCTCGATGACCTTGGCGACCGCGGCGTCGATGCCGCGCTTCAGATCCATCGGGTTGTGGCCGGCCTCGACGAGCTTGAGGCCCTCGCCGTAGATCGCCTGCGCCAGCACCGTCGCCGTCGTCGTGCCGTCGCCCGCCTTGTCGCTGGTCTTCGAGGCGACCTCGCGCACCATCTGGGCGCCCATGTTCTCGAGCTTGCCGGCGAGCTCGACCTCCTTGGCGACCGTGACGCCATCCTTCGTCACGACCGGGGAGCCCCAGCTCTTCTCGATGACGACGTTCCGCCCCTTCGGCCCGAGGGTCACCTTGACCGCATCGGCGAGCGTGTTGACGCCCTTCAGGATCGCGGCGCGGGCGCCGCGGCTATAAACGATCTGCTTCGCAGCCATCTCTCAATCCCCTCGCGGCCGCGTGGCCGCATCAGCTAACGCTTGCGTTCGGTTGCCTCAGGCCTGGTTCACGTCGCGGCGGACTCGGTGACCGCGAGCACGTCGTCCTCGCGGATGAGCACGTGCTCCTCGCCGTCGATCTTCACCTCGGTGCCGCTGTACTTGCCGAACAGCACCTTGTCGCCGACCTTCACCTCCAGCGGGCGAACCTTGCCGTCCTTCAGGACCTTGCCGTTGCCCACCGCGACGACGCGCCCCTCGATCGGCTTCTCCTTCGCGGCGTCGGGGATGATGATGCCTCCCTTGGTCTTCGTCTCGCTCTCGACGCGCTTGACGACAATCCGATCCTGCAGCGGCCTGATTTTCATGCTGGCTCCTCGTCCTCGGCTATTTGACTGACCATCGGCTCGCCGGAGGTCCCGTTCGCCCCCCCGCTGGGGCGTTCCGCCCGCGCGACGAGAGCCAAGTGCCCGAGATCACTGTCACTTGGCACTCTCCTAGGCCGGTGGCTAAACCGCGGCCGAAAGTAAATCAGTCGCCCGGCGCGTCAAGGGCGCCCAGCAGAGAGCCGCGACTTTTCCGATGGCCGGAAGCCCCGCGGGGCGAAGCCTAAGCTGTGGAGGGCGGCAGCAAGGAGGGCGCCACCGCGACGTCCGCGGAACCGCTTCGGGGTCTTTGGCTTCGACAGCATGGACGCAACGTGGACGGATCAGACCGGCAGGACGGCGATGCGCGACGACGTGGACGGGGTGCGGACGGGGCGCGGAGGGGCGCGGAGGGGTAACTGACGGCGTGCAGCGGGGGCGGAGCGACGACGCCAGGGATGCCCATCGTCGCCAGCGTCTGACAGGACCCGCCGCAGAGCGCGCTAAATACGCGAAATAATGCTGGTTTTCTGCGGAGAGAATTTTTCTTGGTCGGGTCCGATTTTGATCGCTTGACAACCAGGGCAGTCCGAGTAGATTCCGCGGCCCGTGGCGCTGATGAACACGGCGCTGACCCCTTGGGGGATCGTCTAACGGCAGGACGCAAGATTCTGGCTCTTGCTATCAAGGTTCGAATCCTTGTCCCCCAGCCAGGCCGTTCAGCTCTGCTGTCGGTCTTCTCCACAGAACAAGGTCCCATCGTCTAGCGGTTAGGACATCGGCCTCTCACGCCGGTAACGCGGGTTCGATTCCCGCTGGGATCGCCACTTCAACCTCTCGCCTCGCTCCACGTCTGCGGCTTTGCCTTGATGGTCGTGTTCGACCACGGCGCGAAGCGCAGCGTCATGTGACGAGGCGCGAGCACGCTGGTCCGCGAAGGCATCCTCCTCCGCCGTTCGCGTTGCGCTACCCTCGGGTGCATGGCGGCGCAGGACGGAGAGGAGCTCTTCGACATCCTCGATCGCAGCGGCCGGCCGCTCGGCGTGCGCAAGGCGCGCAGGCTCGTCCACCGCGACGGCGACTGGCACCGGAGCGTCCACGTGTGGGTGATCCTCGAGCGGGAGCCCGAGGGCCTCGATCGCGGCGGCCGCCAGCGCGCCGCGGAGCCCTGGGTGCTCTTCCAGCAGCGCAGCCCGGACAAGGACACCTGGCCCGGCGCGCTCGAGGTCGCCGTGTCGGGGCACTACCGCGCCGGCGAGGATCTCGCGGGGGCGCTGCGCGAGGCGGAAGAGGAGATCGGCCTGCCGCTCTCGCCGCGCGATGTGGTCCGGCTCGGCGCGCGCCTCAGCCTCGACGACCACGCGCCCGGCATCCTCGATCGCGAGGTGCAGGACGTTCTGCTCGCGACGACCCGCCGCGCCATCGAGGCGCTGCGTCCGGACCCGCAGGAGGTCACCGCGCTGCTGGCGCTCCCGCTCGACGCGGCGCTGCGCCTTGTCCGAGGCGAGGTGCCTCACGCGAGCGGGCTCGTGCGGCGAGCGCCTGACGCCGCGGGCGCCGTGAAGGTCGAGCCGCGCGACGTGCGGCTCGATGAGTTCGTGGTCGCGCGCGACGGCTACTTCGAGCGCGCGCTCGATACGATCCGCCGGCGCGTCGCCGGCGAGGCGCCGGACCCCTGGACCCTCGGCTAGGGCGCCGGCGCTCTCCGCTTTCCAGGCGCTGGCGCTCGGGAGCCGATTTCTTGGGCGTCCGCGCCGGGCCGGGCAGAGTCGCGGCCGGAGGCACCCTGATGAAGCAACCGAAGACTCCGGGCGATGTCCATCGAGATGCCGTGGGGCGCTACCTGGCAGAGGCCACGCACGGGAGCGGCGTGCGCGCCGTCGCCCTCGCCGGCGAGGAGGGGTCGCTGCTCGGCGGCGCGCGATGCGCGGACGTCGCGGGGAACGACGACGATCTCGCGCTGCTCGCCGCGCTGGGCGCAGGCTGCGCCGACAAGATCGCCGGCTACGCCGAGCTCGATGAGCTCGTCGATTCGGTCTCGGGCGGAGACGACTTTTACGCGACGCGACTCACGGTGTGCGAGCGGACCGTCTATCTCGCCTCGATCGGCGCGCGTGTCCCGCAGCAGAAGAAGGTGGCCGCAGAGCTCGGCAAGATCCTCGCGCCGATGCTGTCAGCCTGAGCCGCGGCGCCCATCCGCCGGCCGCCGGGGCTTGTCCGGAGGCGCCGCCGACGCGACGAGGAACCCTTCGGCCCGGTGCGGGGCGAGCCCGCAACGCGCGTTCATGCGCTTCGCGATCTCGTCGCCGGCCCTGACGAGCGCGTAGAACCACCGGATCCCGAAGCGATCGTGCCCTTCCCGGAGCGCCGCCGCCTGGAGGGGAGCCCCGAGCCCCCGGCCGCGGTGGTCCTCGCGCAGGCAGGTGCAGATCGGCATGGCCGTCCACGAGGGCGCCTCGCCCACATCGGAGATCCAGAGCGGCGGGGCGCCCAGCAGCCCGAGCTGGGCGAGCGCCTCGCGCCCGCCGACCTCGGCGGGGTGCGGCCGCGTCACGACGCACAGGGTGGTGCAGCCGATCAGCGCGCCGGCGCCGTCGCGCAGCGCGAGCGTCAAGGAGCGCCCCTCGCCGCCGCGCAGGTACCAGCCCGGGAGCGGTGCGTGGCCGCTCTCGGCCTGGAGCTCCTGGATGGAGCGGATCGCGGCCTCGTCGTCGTCCGGCGACACCCTGGACAGGCGCAGGCCCGCCGGGAAGGAGCGAAATCGGCCGAGCCCCTGCACGGCGGCGCGCACCTCGCCGGCCGGGGCGCCCATCACCGAGAGGTCCTCGTCCACGGAGAGGCCCGCCTGGCGCAGCGACGCCGAAAGCGCGGCGAGCTCCGGCCGGGGGGCGTGCAGGAGCACCCGCTCGAAGCAGCGCACGAGCGCCTCGCGCCGCTCCGGCGGCGTCCGCTGGGCGTGCAGCAGGATCAGCGAGCGCCCGTCGGTGGTGATGCCGTCCTGCTCGCCGATCCAGCCACGCGCGGCGTACAGGATCCGCTGAGCACGGTAGTCCGCAGCTTCACCGAAACAACCCGCTCCGTCCGCCGGGGCGGGGCCGCGCTGCTGCGGGGCGTCGTCGCGATCAAGGTCGAAGGCAAGCATCATGGCGGCATCCCTCCTGTCGAGAAGCAACGGCGGCTCCCAAGAACGGCGGCCCCCCGAGGAGCCGCCGCCCGGCACGGGGCGCCCACGCTCAGCGCCCGAGCGAGCCCCTGCCGCGCCGCGCAGGTCCACCAGCGAGATGGCCTGACGCGGCGGTGCGCGAATGCGGGAGAACTCCGCTCCACCGGCGGCTGTTCAGCCCGCGTGTCGAGACTTCAACTTATCCCTCCTCGGCGATCGCGCAAGCGGCGACATGCCATGATCCGGGCAGCGCTCCAGCCGGGACACGCGCGCTCACATGCGCTTAGAAGCAATCGTAATCATTGATGAATCAAGCCAACATCCACCGTCTTCCACAAGACATCTCGCCGCGCGGCGGGGCCGCGGCGTGGACATAGAACGACCTAGCCTGGAGCGACCCGTGGCTCCGGGCACCCGCGCGTCGGGGGCGGACCGGCGAGCGCCTCGGAGCCGGGAGATCGCCCGCGGTGGCCGTCGACGGTTGAGGACGATCGCGCGCCCTGGTAGGTTGCCGTCCAGTATTGCGCGATGACCACCGCACTTGTCACCGAACCCGACAACGCCGCGCCCCTCGTGCCGCGTCCGTTCCTCAAATGGGCGGGCGGCAAGGGCCAGCTCCTCCGACAGTTCCAGCCGCTCCTCCCCGCGTCGTTCGGGCGCTACTTCGAGCCCTTCGTGGGGGGAGCCGCGCTCTTCTTCTGCCTGCAGCCGAAGCGCGCAACGCTGACGGACGTCAACGCCGAGCTCATCGACTGCTACCGCGCGGTGCGCGACAGGGTCGAGGAGGTGATCGCCGCGCTGGGCGGCCACGCCTACGAGGAGACGCACTATTACAAGGTTCGTGACGTCGATCCGGCCTCGCTCACGCTGCCCGAGCGCGCCGCGCGGACCATCTTCCTGAACAAGACGGGGTTCAACGGGCTCTACCGGGTCAACAGCGCCGGCCGCTTCAACGTGCCTTTCGGCCGCTACGTCAACCCGTCCATCTGCAACCCGGCCCAGCTGCGGGCCTGCTCGGCGGCGCTCCAGGGCGTCGAGCTCGAGGTCCGCGACTTCGAGCGCGTGCTCGACCACGCCCAGGCAGGCGATTTCGTCTACCTGGACCCGCCGTACTCACCCGTCTCGTCGACCGCGAACTTCACGTCCTACAGCGCGGGCGGCTTCGGCTTCCGCGACCAGGAGCGCCTCGCCGCCCTCTTCGCGGCGCTCGATGGACGAGGCGTCCAGGTGATGCTCTCGAACTCCGATGTTCCCGAGATCCCGCCGCTCTACAAGCGGTTCAAGATCGATCACGTCGCAGCGCTCCGGAGCATCAACGCGAAGAGCGACGCCAGGGGCCGCGTGGGGGAGATCGTGATCCGGAACTACGGGGCCAAGCGGGGCCGCAGGGCCGCGCCGGCGGACAAGGAGGGCTGAGCGCCCGCCCCGCCACGGCTCCCGTCACCAGCGGCCGACGTAGGCGCCCCGCGGCGTCGTTCCTCGTCGCTCTACTCCCGCCGCTCGCCGCTCGCCGCCGCGCGGCTCAATCGACGGTCTTCCCCTCGTGCTTCTTCGGATCGGGGGCCGCGCACTCCTCGGCGTACGCCATCGCCACCTCGATCTCCTCGTGGATCTCGTGCGAGGTGAGCTTGTTTCCCGAGGGATCGACGGCCTCCCACCTGAAGCCCCGGACCTCGCCCGGACGCTCGGGGATCCAACGGACCCGCAAGGTCCAGCCGTTCAGCTCGGCCGTATAACCACCTTCCTCGTGATCCCGCTGCCACGCAGAGACGGTAGGATGCTTCAGCATCGCGAGGTCTCCGGAGCAGAAGGTCGAGAGGACAGAAGAACTGTTCCCGAATGGCCGCGCTCCCCCCCCGAGCAACGCCGCCGTCCGGGAACACGGGGAAGATAGCAGGCGCCCGGCGCGCGGCGATCAGGCAGGCGTGTGTTCCTCATGCGGATGCACCTTACCCCAGTCCCAGCGCGCGCCGAAAGGTCCTCGCCGTCCGATGGGGCCCACGAGCAGCGTGAACAGCACAGGCGCGATCGCGCGGACGGGCGGCGCCTGCGACGTGCGCCCCATGCTACGAAGCATGCATGGGGGCAGGAATCGTCGTCTTCTTCGGGCTCGCGCTCGTCGGCTATCTCCTGGTTGCCCCGCTCGTCGCCTTCGTGTTCGCCGTCCGGGCCAACCGGCGCAACGAGGACCTGCTGCTGCGGATCCACGCGCTCGAGCACCGGGTGGCCGAGCTCTCGGGGAAGCGCGACCGCGCAGGGCTGACCGCAGCGACAGAGAGCCAGCGAAGCGCGCACGGCCTGGAGCCAGAGCGGATTGCCCAGGGCGCGATCCCGCCCCCAGCGGCCACACCGCCCGCGCTCGACGCGGAGACCGCCGTCGCGCCGCCCGCGCTCGACGCGGGAACCTCAGGCGCGCCGGCCGCGCTCGACGCGGGAACCTCAGGCGCGCCGCCCGCGCTCGACGAGGGGACCGCCAGCGCGCCGCCCGCGCTCGACGCGGGCATCTCAGGCGGGCCTCTCGGCGTTGCGCACCCGATCGCAGCCGCGGCAGCAGCCGCGCCCCCAGCCGTCGCGTTCCCTGGCCCCGTCGCCCCTCCGGCGCCTCGCCTCGCAGCGACGCTCGACGCGAGCGCCGCGTCGCCAGCGCACCGCGAAGCCCCGGAGCGACAATCCATCGAGGAGCGGCTCGGCCTCACCTGGCTCACCCGCGCAGGCGCGGCCACCTTCCTGCTCGGCGCGCTCTTCTTCTTCAAGTACGCCTCAGACAACGCCTGGATCGGGCCGTTCGGGCGCGTCGCGATCGGCGCTGCGACCGGCGCCGCGCTCCTCGCGATCGCGGAAGCGCTCCGCGGGGGCGCGCGGCGTCGCTTCATCCACGCGCTCGTCGGCCTCGGGCTCGCGGTCCTGATCGCGTCGGTGTGGGCGAGCGCCGTGCTGTACGAGCTCGTCCCGATCTCCACCGCATTCGCGGCGGAGACGGTGCTCCTCCTGCTCGGCGCCGGCCTCGCGCTCCGCCACCGAGGCGAGGCCATCCTGATCCTCTCCCTCGTCGCCGGCTTCCTCAACCCCGTCGTGCTGTCGACGGGGCAGGACCGGCCGCTCGTCCTGTTCGGCTACCTCCTGCTCATGACGAGCGTCGCCCACGCCGTCGCGGCGAGGCTCGGCTTCCGCGTCGCGCCGTGGCTCGCGCTCGCGGGCCACACGGCGCTGTTCTGGGGCTGGTACGCCAGGCACTTCGACGCGAGCGCCGCGCCGGCCGGCGGAGACCCGGACGCGGCGCCCTGGCTCGGCGCGCCGGCGCCCGCGCTCCCGGGGCCCTACCTCCCGCTCGCCGCGCGCGCGGTGCCCCTCGCGTTCGTCGCGCTCGCCGCCGCGCAGGGCCTCCTGCGCGCGATGTGGCTGCGCCGCGCGCCCGCCCCGAGCGCCGACCGAGGCGCCGCGCCGTCCGGCCTCGCGCCGATCGGCGACCTCCGCGGAGCGGCGCGCGCGGAGGCCACGGCGTTCAGCGTCGCGGCGCTCGTGCTCGCGCACGCGGGCGCGACCGCGCTGCTCTTCGACGCGCCGCGCGCGCTCGCCGCCGCCGCGATCGCGCTCGCGATCGCGGCGGTGATCGCCCTGCGCGCGCCCGACGATGGCGCCTGGCTGCTCGCGCCGATGGGCTCCGGCTTCCTCGCGTTCGCCGCGACGTTCGCGGACGCGCCGGCCGCGCACCGGACGACGGTCGCCGCGCTGGTCGCGGCCTGGACGCTCGTCTACCTCGCGGGGTGGCTCCGCGGCGCCGGGCTCGCCCGTCGGCTCGATCGGAAGATCGCCATCGCGTGCTCCGCCGGAGCGGCGCTGTTCGCCTGCACGGCGGGCATGCTGCTGATCGAGGCCGACGCGGCGCTCTTCGCGATCGCGCTCGCAGGCGCCGCCGCCCTCGCGGCGTGGATGGCCGCGCGCGCCGAGCTCCCCGCCCTGCTCCTCGCCGCGGCGATCGTCTCGGCAGGCGCGCTGGCGGCGGCGGCGCGCTTCGCGATCGCGCCGGCGGACGTCGATGCCGTCAACGCCGTCAACGCCGTCAACGCAAGCTTCCTCGGCGCGTCGGCGCTCGTCATGCTGGTGTTCCTCGGCGCCGCAGGCGCCTCCGCGCGGCGCCCGCGCGAGCCCGGCGCGCCGACGCTCTCCTGGTCCGACGCGCTCGCCGCCTGCGTGGCGACGCTCGGGTTCGTCGCGGCCGCGCTCGGCGCGACGCCGGAGGACACGCCGACGCTCCGCGCGCTGCTCACCGCGGGCGCCGGCGCCCTGGACCTCGCGCTCGGCGCCGCGCTCCTCCGCGCCGGCGTGACCCGCGCCGCGCCCCCGGCCGATCGCGTCGCCCTGCTCCTCGGGCAGGCGCTCGCCCTGTTCGCCGCGGCCATCGCGTTCGGGCTCGGCGGGGCGACGGTCACCGTGGTCTGGAGCATCCTCGCGGCGGTGGCGGCCGCGATCGCGGCGCGCACCGGCGAGCGCGCGTGGCTCGCCGTCACCCTGCTGCTCTTCGTCGCCACCTTCGCGCGGGCGCTCGTCGTCGATCGGGCCGAGGCCGAGGCGCTCGTGACGACCTGGTTCGCGACGCACGGCCGCGACGGGCTCATGGCCGTTCCCGTCCTGTTCAACGCGAGGACCTACGCGTTCGCGGGCGCGAGCGCCGCCCTGCTCGCCGCGGGGCGTCTGCTGTCGCGCGCTGCGCTTGCGCGCGACGTAGGCGCCGCGCGCGACGTGGACGCCGCGCGCGCCCCGGACGCCGGACGCGCCGAGCTGCGCGGCGCCGGGGTCGCGGCGCTCGGCGCCGGGTATGCCCTGATCATCACGACCGTCGTCCTCGAGGTCCGAGGCGCGATCACCACGCTCCCCGCCGCCCCCCCTGCCCCGCTCGACGCGGCCGAGTTCGCCGAGCTCGCCGTGCAGCACCGCGCCGCCCTCGAGGGCCAGCAAGGCGGCATCGCGATGGCGACCACGCTCGTGCTCGCCCTCGCGGCGATCGCGCTGCTCACCGCGGGGTTCGCGGCGCGCGACGCCTTCCATCGCTACGCCGGGCTGTCCCTGTTCGCCGTCACCATCGCGAAGCTCGTGGCCTGGGACGTCTGGCACGTCGAGCGCATCTACCAGATCGCGCTCTTCACGGGCGTCGGGGCGCTGCTCGTCGGCGGAGGGTTCCTCTACGCGCGGTTCGGCCGTCGCCTCGTGACGCTCCTGCGGGCCGGATCGCGGGGCGCGGTCGGGCTGCTCGCGCTGCTCGCGGCGACGAGCCTCGCGCGCCCCTCCGAGGCGCAGACCGGCGCGCCGCTCCCGACCGAGAAGCACGCGCTCGTCCGGCCCATCGACGGCGTGGACGCCGCCGGCGACCACCGCGTCGACGTCGATCTCGATCTCTACCGCGAGAGCCGCGCAGAAGAGCTGCTCGCCGACGTCCGCATCGCCGGCCCCGACGGCGCGGAGGTGCCCTACGTGCTCCGCGAGCCAGGCGCCGCGCCCCCCTCCGGGCGGATCGCCGCCACGATGCTCGATCCAGGCGTCGACGCCGCCGGCGTGGCGCAGGCGACCTGGGCGCTCGACGCGCCCGGCACGCGCCACTGCCGCGTCGAGCTCAGCGTCGTCGGCAGCAGCTTCCTCCGCGAGGCGCGGGTCGACACCGGCACGGACCCGAGATCGCTCAGCGAGGTGGCGCGCGGCGCCTACGTGTACCGCATCCCCCAGGGCGCGGAGGCCGTCGAGCACCTGTCGGTCCGCTATCCCCTCTCCCGGGCCGCGCTGATCCGGATCCGCCTCGTCCCCGAGGGCGCCCCGGCGCGCGACGCGGCCGCGGACGTCCGGATCACGGGCGGCACCGTCTCGTGCGAGCCGCCGGCCACCGCCGAGCCCCCCGCGCTGCTGCCGCTCGCGATCGTCGAGACGCAGCGGGACAGCGACGCGAAGACGACCCTCGTCACGCTCGACGCCGGCACCGACGGCGCGCCGCTGGAGGCCCTCCTCCTCGACGTCGCCACGCCGGAGTTCAGCCGCCGGGTCGAGGTCGCCTCGACCACCTACCGCGCGGTCTGGCCACCCGTGGGGAGCGGCATGATCCATCGGATCCGCCCGCGCGGCGAGGCGGGGCCCTCGCTCGCGTCGACGCGGATCCCGCTGAGCCCCACCCGGAAGCGCTTTCTCCGGCTCGCGATCCACGACGGCGACTCGGCGCCGCTCTCCCTCTCGGGCGCGCAAGGCGAGGTGCGAGCGCGCGAGATCGTGTTCCGCGCCGCGCAGCCGGGCCCGCACCGCCTCTACGTCGGCGACGCGCTCGGCAAGCGCCCCAGCTACGATCTGGCCGACCTCCTCGACCACACCGTGCGCGAGCGTCCCCCGGCCGCGAGGCTCGGCGCCGCACGAGCAAACCCCGCGCTCGGCGCCGTCCCGGTCGCGCGCGACCTTCCGTTCACCGAGCGGCACCGCACGCCGATCGGGGGCGCGCTGGCCGTCGGGCTGCTCGCGCTCTCGCTGTGGGCCGCGCGGCTCCTGAGGCGAGGGGCGCCGCCGGATGAGCCCGCTTCGCCCCGGAAGCGAGCGGAAGACAGCGAGCCCGGGCCGTGATGTGCTCGCAGGTTGCGATGGGTCGCCAGGGGCGGGCGCGCCGAGGGCCCCGAACAACCATCGAGGTGGATGCACGATGAGCGGCGGGCGCTTCGTCTACTTGGGTCTCTGCGCGAGCGTCGGGGCGGCGCTCTGGTCGTCCGGCGCGTGCTCCGCGACGGCGCGCGTCCAGCAGGCGCCCGGCGAGGGCGTCGGCGGGGGCGCGGCCAGCGCCACGACGGCGGAGACGGGCGCCGGCGGAGGCCGCGAGACGACGAGCTCCTGGGCCGATTTCGGCGACGGCGGCGCGCCGACCGACGGCGCATCGCCCGACGAGGACGGCGATGGGTTCACCGTCGAGGACGGGGACTGCAACGACGGCGACACGAACGTCAACCCGGGCGCCGTCGAGGTCGTGATCACGGAGCCCGACCAGAGCGGCACGGTTCCCGAGCCGGCCGACGAGGACTGCGATGGCGTGATCGACGACGCGGCGCCGGCGTGCGACAGGAACATCGCTCCCGCCGATTTCGACGCCATCCACGGGGCCCACGCGATCGACCTCTGCGCCAAGGCGTCGCCCGGCGACAGGAAGTGGGGCGTGCTGAGCGCGGAGTACGTGCGCGGCGACGGCTCGCCCGCGGAGCCCTCGCTCGCGGTGGGCGTGCTCGACTCCTTCGGCCCCAACGTGCACCCGCAGGGCGGGACCCGCCTGCTCGCCCTGTCGACGGGCCACGCGCGGATCGCCCGCTGGCCGGGCGCGTGCAACATGCCGAGCTGCAGGACCTACGGGCCGGGCGAGGCGCCGCCCGGCTTCCCGCAGGACAACCCCGCGTGCCCGCCCTCGGCGAACATCAACGACGACATCGGCCTCGAGCTCGTCATCCGCACGCCGACGAACGCGACCGGCTACGAGTTCGCATTCAAGTTCTACACGTTCGAATATCCCGAGTTCGTCTGCGACAACTTCAACGACCAGTTCCTCGCGCTGGCGACGCCGAGGCCGCCAGGGTCGCTCAACGGCAATCTCTCGTTCGATAGCCTGGGCAACCCCGTCAGCGTCAACATCAGCTTCTTCGAGGTCTGCGAAGGGTGTCCGCTCGGGCCGGACGAGCTCGAGGGCACCGGCTTCGGGCTCTGGAACGACGCCGGCGCGACAGGCTGGCTACGCACGCAAGCCCCGGTGAACGGCGGCGAGGAGCTCAAGCTGCGGTTCATGATCTTCGACACCGGCGACGAGAAGCTCGACTCGACCGCCCTCGTCGACGGCTTCAAGTGGGTCGCGAACGGCGGCACCGTCGCGCTCGAGACCGCGCCCGTCGAGGATCCCCGGTAGCGCCCCCGCCCTGGCCGCCGGCCACGGGCCCTCGATCCCTCCGGACCGCGCGCGCCGGTCGCGCCGGCACGCCACGCGGCGCCGCGGCTGCCAGCGCCTCGTGGAATCCAGTATTTCACGGTCGGGATTGTTGCGCTGGACGATACAATCCAGCGATGCTGCTCCCTTCCTTGGAGAACCTCGCCTGCTTCGAGGCCGCGGCGCGGACGCTGAACTTCCGGACCGCCGCGCGCGCCGTCGCGCTCAGCCCCGCCGCGTTCGGCCAGCGCATCCGGCAGATCGAGGAGCAGATCGGAGCGCCGCTGTTCGAGCGCACCACGCGCCGGGTGCAGCTGACGCCGCGCGGGCTCGCCTTGCTGCCGCGCGCCCGCCAGTGCCTGGCGCTCGCCGAGGACTGCCTCCGCAGCGCGATGGGCCCCGCGCCCGCTCCGGTCGAGCTGACGCTCGGCACGCGGTTCGAGCTCGGGATGTCGTGGATCGTCCCCCAGCTCGGCGCGCTGACGCGGCGGCGCCCCGAGCTGACGCTCCACCTCTACTTCGGCGCGTCCGACGACCTGCTGAGGCGCCTCTACGACCGCAGCGTCGATTGCGTCGTCACAAGCGCCCGCTGGAGCGCCGCGAGCCTCGCGGCGGAGACGCTGCACGAGGAGCGCTACGCGTTCGTCGCCGCCCCCAAGCTGCTCCAGCGCGCGCCGTTCTCCCGCCCGGAGCACGCCTCGCGGCACTGCCTGCTCGACATCGACCCGACCATGCCGCTGTTCCGGTACGTCGCGGATCAGGCGGGCGGCGTGGGCCGGTTCGCGTTCGCGCGCCATCGCTGGGTGGGGCTCGGCGCCGCCATCAAGGCGCTGGTGCTCGCCGGCGAGGGCGTCGCCGTGCTGCCGCGCCACATGGTCGCCGCCGAGCTCCGCGGCGGCAAGCTGAAGCGGCTCCTCCCGTCCGCGGCCCTCGCGCGCGATCACTTCCGGCTCGTCTACCGGCGCGACGACCCGCGGAGCTCGCTCTACGCGAAGCTCGCCGAGTCGCTGCGCTCGGTGCCGATCCAGTGAGGCTCGCGCTGACGAGCGCCGCGCGGCGCGGACCGACTGGCGTAGACTCTCGACCGAGGACCATGAGCGAGCTTCCCGGCGCCAGCGCGCGCCGCCCCGCGACGCCGATCACGGCGCAGGACATCAACGGCGGACCGGACCCCGAGCGCCGCGTCCCCTTCGTCATCACGGCACCCGGCGTGTACGCCCTCGTGGAAGACGTCGACTGGGTGGCGCAGGACGCGAACGCGCGGGCCATCACGATCGCGAGCGACGACGTGACCCTCGACCTGTGCGGCAGGACGCTGCGGCAGATCGACCCTCCCGCGCCCATCGTCGCCCCCGACCCGAGCGCGAGGCCGTGCCGGGGCGAGGTCGTTTCCGGGAACGTGGGCGTCTTCGCCGAGGGGAGGACGCGGCTCGTCATCAGGAACGGCAGCGTGCTCGGGATCCAGGGGGTGGGGATCGTCGCCAAGGCGTGCAGCCACGTGGATCTGCGCGAGCTGTCGATCAGGCGGTGCGGCGGCGACGGGGTGTTCGACACGGGGTTCCTGTGCCGCAACGGCGGGATCTTCGTGCTGGGCGCCCGGGGCGCCGACGACGACATCGCCTTCGCGAACGACATCCGGATGATCGACTGCGTGTGCTCGGAGAACACGAGCCGGCTCGACTTCGTCGTGACGCTGGGCGCGCTCGCGCTGTTCTGCGACAACGTGCAGGTCCAGCGGTCCGTGTTCAACCACACGGCGAACACCAGCGCCCAGCCGAGCGGGGTGCAGTTCAACGTCGTCGGCATCGACTTCGTCATCTGCCGCAACGTGCTCGTGGAGGACTGCGAGGCGCACGACAACACGTCGGGCGGAGAGCCGGCCGGCTTCTTCGCGTGGGGCGAGAACTACAAATTCCTGCGCTGCCGGGCGAACCGGAACTTCACGCTCACCGGCAACCGCGCCTGCGGATTCAACATCTCGACCACGAGCAACCTGGAGATGGTCGACTGCGAGGCGGACGGAAACTACAACGCGAACCCGGCCGCGTCCTCCGATGCCGTCAAGGACTTCTCCGCGCTCGGCTTTCGCATCGGCAGGGCGGTGTACCGCGCGCTCATCGAGGGCTGCCGCGCGATCGGCAACCACGGCGCGAGCGCGGGCGCGCCCGCCGGCGGCTTCGCGCTCCACTCGACCCGCCACGTGGTGCTGAGGCGCTGCGTGGCCGTGGGGAACAGGAACGCGAGCGGGACCACCGAGAACGACGGGCTCGCGGCCGGGTTCATCGCCTCCGCGCCGCTCCCGGATCCGGAGGGCGGCCTCGTGGGCGGCGAGGGCAACGCGTTCATCGACTGCATCGCGGACGGCAACACCGTCCACCGCACTCCCCTGTTCGTGCAGCCGCCGGCCCCCCCGGTCGACGCCGGTCCATCGCGCGGCGACCCGCAGAAGGGAGCGGGGTTCCTGCTCGAGAGGCAGACGGACGCGAGGATCACCGGCTGCCAGTCCGCGAACAACGACGGCAAAGGGATCTGGCTGAGGGCCTGCGCGCGCGCGCTGGTCGAGGGAAACACGCTGTCGAGGAACACCCTTTATGGCATCCAGGACGAGGATCCCGCAGGGCTCAGCGCCTTCACCGGCAACCGGGCGCACCTGAACGGGTCTCGCCACCGACACAACTACGTCGGCCTGCCCGCCGGGACGCCGGTCCGCAAATGGACGCTCGGCTCCCGTCCCCTCGACGGCTCATCGGACGGGATAGACAACCTCAGCATCCGGCTGCCGACGCTCACCGGCCACGGGCGAACGCGCCCGGGGTGATCCCGAACCTCCGCTTGAAGAGCCGTGTCAGGTGGCTCTGATCGGCGAAGCCGAGCGCGCGCGCGAGCTCGCCTATCGGGCGGTCGCCGGCGAGCAGCGCCTCGCGGGCGCGGTCCAGCCGCCGCCGCGTCACGTAGGCGAGCGGCGGCTCGCCCAGCGCCCGCTTGAACTCCCGCGCCATGTGCGCGGGGCTCAGGCCGGCCACGCCAGAGAGCGCCTCCAGCCCGAAATCGTCGCCGAGGTGCGCCTCGATGTAGTCGAGCAGGCGCCGCAGCGTCGCAGGGGAGAGCCCTCCCCTGACCGGCCGCTCCGGCCGGGCGGCATGGTGGGCGCCGAGGCGCGCCGCGAGCCCGGAGAGCATCGCGTCCACGAAGAGCGCGCCCGTGGCGCCGCCCCGCGAGACCTCGACGAGGAGCGCGCGGAGCACGTGCTCGATCTGGGCGTCCACGAGCCCCACGCGGGGCTCGAGCTCTAGCTCTCGCACCCCTGCGAGCCGCGCGAGCCGCGCGGGATCGAGCACGAGCGCGCCATAGATCGTGGGATCGCTCACGCGGTGCGAGAACGGGACCTCCGCGGGCTGGATCCAGAGGCTGCCGGGCGCCATCTCCACGCGCTCGAAGCCGCGCTGGCCCTTGCGCTCGAAGCGCAGCGGCGCGTCCGCGAGGTTGATGGCCAGGTAGTGGCCTGCGACGGCGAGGTGGTCCGTCTCCCAGGACGGGTTCACGCCGAGCTCGGCCACCGCGCCGGTCCAGCGCAGCGAGCGGCTCGAGGCGCGGATCTCGGCCTGCCGGAGCGCCTCGATGGGCTCGCGGGTACCGGCGGCGACGAACGGGATGGCGCTCCGGGAGACCATCGGGAGTCGACCCCAGCATGCGCCGGACGGGCTGGGCCGGTCAACGCAGCAGCCCGGTTCCAGGGAGCGCAGCGGCGTTCTATAGCGCCCTTCACGCCCGCCCTAGGATGCCGCTCGCCGGGCGGCGACTGCGCCCGAGGAGGGACGACCATGGAGATGCGTTACAAGCTGCTCGGCGGCAGCGGGCTCAAGGTCTCGGAGATCAGCCTTGGCACCATGACCTTTGGCGAGGACTGGGGCTTCGGCGCCTCGGCCGAGGCGTGCCGCGGCATCCTCGAGGCGTACCGCGCCCGCGGCGGCAACTTCATCGACACAGCCAACAAGTACACGAACGGCAGCTCCGAGCGGATCGTCGGGGAGCTCGTCCGCGGCGACCGCGGCGCGTGGGTCATCGCGACGAAATACTCGCTCTCCATGAACGACGCCGATCCGAGCGCGAGCGGCAATGGCAGGAAGAACCTTGTCCAGTCCGTCGAGGCGAGCCTCAAGCGCCTGGGGACGGACTACATCGATCTGCTCTGGGTCCACGCGTGGGACTGGACGACGCCGGAGGCCGAGCTCATGCGCGCGCTCGACGACGTGGTGCGCGCCGGCAAGGTGCTCTATGTCGGCATGTCCGACGCGCCTGCCTGGGTCGTCTCCCGGGCGAACGCGATCGCCGAGCTCCGGGGCTGGTCGCGGTTCATCGGCATCGAGATCGAATACAGCCTGATCGAGCGCACGGTGGAGCGGGAGCTCGTTCCGATGGCGTCCCGGCTCGGCCTGGGCGTGCTCGCGTGGGCGCCGATGGCCGGCGGGGTGCTCACGGGCAAGTACACGCGGGGCAGCGGCAACGACGCCGCGCGCGCCGCGATGAACCAGGGTCGCCTGGACGAGCGGGGCCTGCGCATCGCGCGCGCGGTAGACGCGGTGGCCGAGGAGCTCGGGTGTTCCTCGGCGCAGGTGGCGCTCGCGTGGCTCAGGTCGCGCCCGGCGCAGGTGATCCCCATCATCGGCGCCCGGAAGCCCGAGCAGATGCAGGATTGCCTGGGCTGCCTGGATATCGTCTTGCCCGACGCGGCTGTCGACCGGCTCAACGCGGTGAGCCGCGTGCCGCTCGGCTTTCCGTACGAGTTCCTCGGCGATCCCGGCACCGAACGGGTCGTCTACGGCGCAACGGCGGCGAGGCTCGATGTGCAGAGCCCCGTCCGGCGGCTCGCATCGGGCGGGTGACGCCGGCCTCTCCGCCTCGCTCCGGCGCGCGTCAGCGGTTCGGGTCCTGTGCCTGTTCGACGCGTGTCCGTACGGCCGCGACGGCGCGCGCCGAGCCGTCCAGGTTCTCCGCGTTGAGGAGGCTCTTCGGCAGCGGCAGCTTCGGTCGGAGGAAGACCTCGAGGGACAGGCGCGTCGTCTGGGTGTCGATCTTCTCGAGCCGCCAGGTGGCCTGGAGATCTTGCACATTGCCGGAGACGAAGCGGGACGCGTAGGTCTCGACGCCATCCTCCACGACCGGCTTCTGGATCTCGATGCGCGCCCACATCGTGACCGCGCCCTGAAGGGCCGAGACCTCCATGTAGATATCCCACCCGCCCGAGGGCGTGCGCCCGAGCACGCGGCACTTCTTGTAGTGCGGCATGAACTCCGGATAGCGCTCGAACGAGAGCACCGCGGCGCGCACGCGCTCCAGCGGAGCCTTCACGACCACCGTGGACCGTCCACGCGAGAAGCCGGTGTTTCCGATCGGGACTGCCACGCTCGCAATCCCTGTCAAATCGGGCGAAGGCTGCGCGGACTCGGCCCGCTCGCCGTCGTTCGTGGCCGCAGGGAGGACATCACCCCTGTCGCGCTGCGCCGGCAGGCGCGGTACATCCAGGTTGATCCCCGGTTCCCCCGTGCTGCACGCGGTGGCTACGAGGGCGAGTCCACCGGCGAGCGCGCGCGGGATCTGGTCACGATGTCCGGTCGTGGTCGAGCGAGTTCTCCCCATGACGGCCCAGCTTGCCAGCAACGTGCCGTCCGCTCCCTCGCCACGCTGATACCGTGCAACACATCCGCCCTCGGGCCGCCCCCCACCCGCCACCAGGAACGGATCTCCCGCGCATCGAGCGCGGAAAACGCGAGCTCCCTCCCGATTCTCCACGAGAGCTCGGAAGTCCCGCCGAGCCGAGTTTCAAGGAGCGCGCGACAAGCAACTCTTCTCTCTTCTCTCCCCCCGACCCACCGTCAGCGGGGCTCACCCGCACAGGAGACGGGCCCAGATCGGCGTTTTCGGCGCGGAAGCGTACTCTTGTACGCTGAGCACCGAAAACGTCGAGATGGGCCCGTATCCGAAGCGGGTGAGCCCCCAAGATTAGGATTCGCCGGAGAGATAGGCTGTCAGGCTTGGAATCGGGACGCCTGTGGGGCGGCCGAACTGCCAGTCCGCCGACTCGACCCCGACGCCGCCGATGTCGAGGTGGATGAACGGCAGCGCCCCCCCCTTGAGCCCCGAGGCGATGTCGAGGAACGCGAAGGGGAACTGGTGCCCGCGCGGCGTGTTCACCGAGGCGAGGCGGTTCGAGGAGACCACGTCCTCGGCGCTCGACCGGGGCGCCACGAACGCGTAGTCCTCGCGCCGCGGCCGCACGCGCTCCATCGGCTCGCCCCAGCGCTCCGCGAGCACGTCGAGCCGGTCGAGCTCCTGCCGCGCGGCGGAGTTGCCGATCGCGCCGGTATACGGCCCGTGAGCGCGGTAGACGTGGCCGGTCAGCGTCGCGACCGAGAACACGATCGGGTCCGCCGCGCCGCTCATGGCGAGCTCCCGCGAGAGCGCGAGCAGGTCGGCCAGGATGAGGCGCCCCTCGGCGTCGGTGTTGCCAATCCGCACGCGCACGCCAGCGCGGCTGCGGATGATCTCGTCGCTCACATAGGACTCCTCGCCGATGCTGTTGCGCACGAGCCCGAGCAGCCCGACGATGCGCACGCCCTCCAGGCCGAGCGCCGCCGCCGCGCGCACGAGGCCGGCGACCGCGCCGGCGCCGCCCTTGTCGCGGGACATCCCGGCCATGTGCCCGTCGGTCTTCAGGTCGACGCCGCCGGTGTCGTAGGTGACGCCCTTGCCCGCGAGCAGCACCGTGCGCCGGATCTCCCCGCGAGGCCTGTAGTCGAGGCGCACGACGCACGGCCGGTGCCGCTCGACGACCCGCGACGCCCGCGAGACCGCGCTGATGAGCGGGTAGTCATCGACATTGCGCTCTATCTTGACGAGCACCCCCGTCCTGGCGAACGCCGCCTCGCACATCTCGGCGACGCGGCGGGGCGCCATCCGCTCGGGCTCGGTGCCCGTGATGTCGCGGCAGAGCGCCCGGCCGACCTCGATCGCCGCGATCTCGCGGGCGCGCGCCTCCGACAACCCCAGCACCGCGAGCGACTCGGCCGTGCGCGGGGCCATCTCCGCCTCCCGCGCCTCGAGCGGCGTCCACTGGCTCCCGAGCGCGGCGAGCGCGCCCACCTCCACCGCCCGAGCGAACCGCGGCGCAGCGCCCACCGGAGCGCGCACGACGAGCAGCGGCCGGCTCGCCCCCGCGTCCACCGCCCGAGCGAAGCCGGCCGCCGCAGCCTCCGCGACCGAGCGGACATCGTCCACCTCCTCCGAGAGCGGCCCCATCGGCGCCAGCACAAGGCGCCCGCCAGGCACCCCCGGCGCCGGCAGGACGAGCGGAGCACACTTGCCCTCGAGCGCGGAGTCGACGCGCGCCACAGCCTCGACCACCGCGCCCACGGCGGACCCGAGCCCCCCCGCGTACTTCGCGATGGGCGATGGCGCGACGAGGACGACAGCATCGCAGGCCGCGACCGCCGCGGTCGACTCCGCGAGGGCGTTGGCGGGCAGCCCCGCCAGGGAGGTGACATGGACCATGGCGGCGAATGATGTCACAGCGGTCAGTACTTTTGCAGCACCCGTCGCCGCCGACATGGCACCGACACGTCCCCCGAGGAGCGAGCCATGCGTGCCCGAGGAGCGGACCAGGCGCGCCGCGGCCTGCGCGCGGCGGGGCGCGAGCGGCCTAGTGCGCTCATCCGCCCCTGCGGTCACGCGCGAGGCGAGCGGGACGAACGAGGGGGGCTGGCGCGCGCTCTGCGCGCCCGACGCGGCCGAGAGGCGCGCTTCAGGAGAAGAGCACGACGCTGCGGATCGACTCCCCTTCATGCATGAGGTCGAAGGAGCGGTTGATGTCGTCGAGCGGCATCGTGTGGGTGATGAGCTCGTCGATCTTGATCTTCCCCTCCATGTACCAGTCGACGATCCTGGGAACGTCTGTGCGCCCCTTGGCGCCGCCGAACGCGGTGCCCTTCCAGACGCGCCCGGTGACGAGCTGGAAGGGGCGCGTGGCGATCTCCTCGCCGGCCCCGGCGACCCCGATGATGATGCTCGTCCCCCAGCCCTTGTGACAGCACTCGAGCGCCTGGCGCATCACCTTCACGTTGCCGATGCACTCGAAGCTGAAATCCGCGCCGCCCCGGGTCAGATCGACGAGGTACGGCACGAGATCCCCCGCCACCTCGGTCGGGTTGACGAAGTGGGTCATGCCGAACTTCTCGGCCAGCTCGCGGCGCTTCGGGTTGATGTCGACGCCGACGATGAGGTCGGCGCCGGCCATCCGCGCGCCCTGGATCACGTTCAGCCCGATGCCGCCGAGACCGAAGACGACGACGTTGTCGCCGGGCTTCACCTGGGCGGTGTTGATGACGGCGCCGATACCCGTCGTCACACCGCAGCCGATGTAACAGACCTTGTCGAACGGCGCGTCCTCGCGGATCTTGGCGACGGCGATCTCGGGCAGGACGGTGAAGCTCGAGAAGGTCGACGTGCCCATGTAGTGGTGAATCCGCTCCTTGCCGATCGAGAATCGGCTCGTTCCGTCCGGCATGAGCCCGCGACCCTGCGTGGCGCGGATGGCCTGGCACAGGTTCGTTTTTCCGCTCGTGCAATAAGAGCACTGCCGGCACTCGGGCGTGTAGAGGGGGATCACGTGATCGCCCTTCTTGAGGCTCTTCACGGACGGCCCGACGTCGACGACGACGCCGGCGCCCTCGTGGCCGAGGATCGCGGGGAAGAGGCCTTCCGGATCCTTGCCTGAGAGCGTGTAAGCGTCGGTGTGACAGACGCCCGTGGCCTTGATCTCGATGAGGACCTCGCCTTCGCGAGGGCCCTCCACCTGGACGTCCTCGACCGTGAGCTTCTCGCCGGCCTTGTGGGCGACGGCTGCGCGCGCTTTCATGATCGGTGGTTCTCCTCCCGCAAGCGGGGCGTTCGGGGCCCGAGCGGCCCCGAGCCCCTCCAATAGCCGGGCGGGGAAGCAGGTTTCAAGGGGGGACCCTGCCGACGCCGCCCCGCGCGGCCCGCCGTCCAGTCTGCCCGCATTGCGCCACCCGCCGACGCGGCCCGCTCGCTGCTCGCGCGCCGACCGCCCGCGACCCCGCCCCCGCGCGAGGCGCCGTCCCTCTCACTCCACCCCACAGACACAACGCGCCCCACCCCACAGGCGACGCGCGACGGCCGACACGCGCTGATGATCGTTGGGCAGACAACCTGTGTTGCGGGGGCATAGCGAGAGCGCGTTCTCGCGACATCGCGAACCTCGCGAGACGCTGTTCTCGACCGGCGCGACAGTGAATCCGATGGCGCTCGCGCAACAGCACGCGTACCATCACCCCGTTATCCTCATGAACGCACCCCGTTGTCCACTCGGTCGCCGCGCGCTCATCGCAGCCGCCGCGCTCGTCGTCGCCGCCTGCTCTGGCGCGAGCCCGCCTGCCGACGACGCTGCCAGCAAGGGCGGCGGCGGCGCCGGCGGAGAGAGCGTCCCCTCCGACGGTGGCCAAGGAGGACAGGGAGGCCGCGAGGCCGACATCATGGAGTGTGTCGACGAGTGCCCCGCTGAGAGCGGTGGTATCACGATCGGCTGCAAGAAGCGCTTCATGTTCGGAATGAACTATGCGTGGCACAACTTCGCCGGCGACTTCGGCGGTATCGCCGCGTGGGGCAGGCGCGGCGTCGCGGCCGAGGCAGACATCCACGCGAAGAACCTCGCCGACATCCGTGCTCACGGGGCGAGCTTCGTGCGGTGGTGGATGCTGCCGGAGCTCCGCGGCGAGAGCGTCGTCTTCGACGCGAACGACGAGCCAGCCAGCCTCGGCGCGACGACGCGGCGCGACGTCCAGAAGGCGCTGGAGCTCGCCGAGCAGGCGGACGTCAACCTGGTGTTCTGCCTGTTCTCCTTCGACAACTTCCACCCGACCCGGCTCGACACCGACGTGAAGACCGTCGGCATCGGCCCCATCGTGACGGACGCAAAGCGGCGCGCGAAGCTGATAGACAAGGTCGTCAGGCCGATCGCCCGCGCCGTGGCGCAGAGCCCTTACCAGCACCGGATGGTCGCGTGGGACGTGATCAACGAGCCCGAGCTGGCCATGACCGGATCAAGCCCGGACAAGGGACCGAATTACGAACCCGACCCCCAGGTGGAGCCGATCGAGCACGCGCAGATGCAGGCCTTCCTCCGCGACACCATCAAGGCGCTGCGCGCGGAGAGCAGGGCGCTCGTCACGATCGGCTCGGCGTCGATGAAGTGGGCGCGGTCCTGGAGAGACACCGACGTCGATTTCTACACCTTTCATATCAACGACCGGGTCAACCTGTACTGGCCTTACAACCAGTCGCCCGCGGACTACGGCATCACCGACAAGCCCGTTGTCATGGGAGATTTCCCCATCGCCGGCCTGGCGACGGCCACCTTGCCGACGCTCCTGGAGAGCTGGTACAGCCAGGGTTACGCGGGCGCGATCAGCTGGGCCTACAGCGACGCGACCACGACCGAGCTCGAGGCGATCAAGGCCTTCGCGGACGCGAAGGGCTGCGACGTGCGGTACTGAGAGCACCTCTCAAGAGAGCCAGTAATCGACGAGGGATGCGCCCGTCACGTCGTGGGCGACCCCGCTCGCGATCGCCCACTGGGCCAGCGCGCGGCCGAGCGCCGCCATGGTGGGAAAGCGCAGGTCCGGGTCCTTGGCCAGGCCTCGCTCGAGGATCTCCCAGAGCCGCGGGTGCAGCTCGAGCGCCTCCGGGCGCGGCGGATCGGCGCGCAGCACGTCGTGCACGATCGAGATGCTGCCCGGCCCGCCGAACGGGCGCCGGCCGCTCACGAGCTCATAGAGCACGACACACACGCTCCACACATCGGCGCGCACGTCCGACTCTTCCCCGCCGCGGACCTGCTCGGGCGCCATGTAGGCCGGGCTCCCGACCAGCGCCTCCCCCGGCTCGTCGCCCGCCGCGCGCGCCGCCGTGGAGGCGATCCCGAAGTCGATCAGCTTGGGGACGGTACGGCGGCCCTCGCGCACCAGGACGATGTTCGCCGGCTTCACGTCCCGGTGCACGACGCCCGCGCCGTGCGCCGCGCCGAGCGCGCCGATCACGGGAAGGAGCAGCTGGACGCCGGAGGCGGGCGACATCGTGCCCGCCTCGGCGAGCACCAGGGCGAGCGACCTGCCCTGGAGGAGCTCCATCACCGCGAACGGCTCTCCCTCCTCCGTGAAGCAGAGATCGAAGATCCGCACCGCGGCGCGGTGCGACACCCGCGCAGTCGCGCGCGCCTCCCGGAGCAGCCGCGAGGCGGCCTCCGGGACGGCGCAGTCGCGACGGATGAGCTTCAGCGCGACATCGAGGTGGAGCGCGAGATTCCGCGCCTTCCACACGGCGCCCATGCTGCCCTCTCCGAGGAGCTCCGTGAGGCGATAGCGTCCCCCGAGGACGTCGCCAGGGGCGTAGCGCCGCAGCCCGACGGGTCGCGGGTCGATCCGGGAGACGGTCAGGGCGGCAGCGGGCGGCGAGCCGGCCAGGCCGGTCCGCAGCGTGGCAGGCGGCGCGCTCGCCGGGGTGGCCGGAGCGTCGCTCGCCGGCTCCAGGGGCCCGACGTCCGCGCCAGGGAGAAAGACCGAGCCAGACGGCCGCGACAGCCGGCCCGGGGGCCGGAGGTCGACAGGGTCGAACGGAGGTCGGGGAGCCGAAGACCGGCGCGGAGAGCGCGGCGAGCGGTGCGCACGCTGAGAAGGTCGGCCCCCACTCGGAGGGCGGGATCGATGCGACGCGGGATCCATCGACGCACCATGTGGCGTCGTGGAGCTGTCAGTTCGGTGGCTGTCCATGTCCTTTGCTCACGGGTGGTGCAAGGAGCAGGCCGACAGAGATCACCGCCAATTCGCCTCTTTATCGCCCGTGACGGCCCCCGAGGTGCGGTGCAGAGGCATCAGATCCGGCGCCCGTCGGCATCGGCTCTCCCGGGGACGCGGCGCGTCGCCCGCCGGCGCGCGTCCGGACGAGCGCCGGACCGATCCGCCGGCGCAACGGTCGTCGCACGACGCATTCCGTGCGCGCAGCGCCGACGCTCACCGAGCACATCAGCGGCGGAGGTAGGTCCCCCTCGTCCTATGGCCAACGAGATCACCCGGGGGCCGCGCCGGGGTCGCGCGCGGCGCGGCCCGCTCGCGCCGCTCAGCGGGCCGAGCCGGGCTCGACGCGCCCCTTGAATGCGATCGGCACTTCGAGGGCCCTGGCCGCCTCGACGAGCAGGGCATGCTCGCTCTCGTGGATCACGCCGTCGGCGGCCACGAGCCGGACCGCCAGCTCGATCGCGGCCTCGCGCATCCGCACGTCGGGCAGGCGCGCGCGCAGCGCGGCGAAGCGGCCGCTCCTGCCTTCGTCGCGCACCGAGCGCTCGATGATGGAGATGAGCGACGCGACGATGTCGGCCCCGAGGCGCCCCTCGCTCATGGCGGCCACGTGCCCCGCGAGCTCGGCGCGCTCGGCCTCGTTGATGGATCCGTCAGCGTATGCGGCGAGGAACATGATCTCGACCATCGCCTCGAGCCTGCTGATCTCGAGGTGACGAAACGAAAGCTGCGTTTCTTCCATCATCAGGTCCTCAGGATAGCGTATTGCGGTCGCGCACGACACGGCGCTCCTGGGCCCGTCCGGCGCGCCGCGCGGGCAACGCCGTGCGTCCTGGAGCAGCGCGGGGCGAAAGTTCTCATCGAGCGCGCCGCCGGTCGGTGCTCAACTCTCCCCACCATGAGCACCACCACCCCGACCGACCTCTTCCTGTCGCTGACCCCGCACAAGGTGATCGAGGCCGTCGAGGCCGCGGGCATCCCCTGCAACCGCGTCTGCTACCCGCTGAATTCGTTCGAGAACCGCGTCTACGAGGTCGAGCGCGAGGACCGCACCCGCGTCATCGCCAAGTTCTACCGGCCGGGGCGCTGGACGCGGGAGCAGATCCTCGAGGAGCACCGGTTCCTCGCGGAGCTCGCGGACGCCGAGATCCCCGTTTGCCCGACGCGCCCGTTCCCCGACGGCGAGACGCTCAAGCAGATCGATCACATCCCATACTGCCTCTTCGAGCGCATGGGCGGCCGCGCCCCCGACGAGCTCGGTGACGAGCTGTTCGTGCGCCTCGGCAGGCTCGCCGCCCGCATCCACAACGTGGGCGCGTCCGGCGCCGCCGAGCACCGCGTCCGGCTCTCCGCCGACACCTACGCGCGCGAGGACCTCGGCTGGCTCGTCGAGCGGAAGCTCATCCCCGCGGCCGTCGAGCGGCGGTACCTCGAGGCCGCCCGCGCCGTCGCGGACACGGCCGAGGAGCGCCTGCGCGGCGTCGACGTGCACCGCATCCACGGCGATCTGCACCCGGGCAACCTGCTCCTGCGCGACGGCGCGCTCCGCGTGCTCGACTTCGACGACATGGTCGTCGGCCCCGCCGTGCAGGACCTGTGGCTCCTCCTCCCCGGCCGCGACGCGACCGCCCGGCAACAGCGCGAGCTCTTCATCGAGGGCTACGAGGAGCTCCGCCGCTTCGATCGCTCGACCCTCGCGCTGATCGAGCCGCTCCGAGGGCTCCGCATGATCCACTACGCCGCGTGGATCGCGCGGCGGTGGCACGACCCGATTTTCCCGAGGACTTTTCCGCACTTCGGCACGGAAGCGTACTGGCGCGACGAGGCGAGCTCGCTCGAGGAGGTGCTCCAGTCGACGCGCGCCGGGGACGCGGGCGGCGCCGGTGGAGGCGCCGACGAGCCACCGCCGAGCGGGGGCAAGTACTTCTGGGACATGAACTGACCGCGCGAGGGTGGCGGGGCGCTTTGGCCGAACACCCGCGCGCGGCGCCAGCCGGCGATCAGAGGCGCTTCAGCACCAGGATCAGCCGCCACGCCGCGGCGTGCTCGAACGGGACGTCGACGTTGAAGTCGCCGAGCGTCGCCACCAGCGAGAGCTCCGGCACCCGCTCCGCGACGCGCCGCCAGCCGGCGAGATCCGGGACGTACCACGTCGCCTCCTGCCGGATCGACGAGAGCTCCCTCGGCGCGCCGCCGTTGCGCCGGACCGAGCACACCACCTCGAGGGTCACGGGCACCACGCGATCGGGCGTCGACCGCTCGTGGTAGATGCGAAACCGCGCGTCGATCGACTGCTCGCCGCGCAGCTCGGTCCACTCGGTCCGGTTCACGCCGGACGGCGTGAGATCGGCCGGGTGGGTCGCCTCGATGACGTGGACGCCGCCCGGCAACAGCAGCGAGGCGGCGAGCCGGAGGTGGCGCTCCAGCGCCGCCGGCGTGGCCAGCTGGTGGATCGCCGAGAGCGGCACGAACGAGAGATCGACCGGCGCGACGTCCGGTCGCTCGTCGAGCTCCGCGCACGAGAAGCGGATGCCCCCACCAGCGCCGCGGGCGCACGCGGCGCGCTCCGCGTAGGCGATCATCGCCGCCGAGCCGTCCGCGCCGGCGCAGCGGACGCCGAGCTCCGCGAAGGCCTCCAGGTGCCGCGCGGGCCCGCAGGCCCACGAGAGGACGCGCTGCACCGGCCGGGCGCCGAAGCGGCGCGCGCACGCGAGCAGGAAGTCGCGCTCGGCGGCGTAGTCGCGGTAGCTGAAGGCCGCGTCGTAGAGCGCAGGCTCGCCCGGCGCGAACGTGTCGCCGCGCGCGCCCGCCGCCTCACCGGCCGCGGGCGCCGCCGACGCGCGCGCCGGGGCGACGCGCTTCGTGTAGATCATGAGATCGTCGCCTGGCGCGTAGAAGTCGGCGATGACCGCCGCCCGCGTGAACTGCACCGCGTCGTAGAAGCGCACCGCCGCGCCGTGGCCCTCCCGGCTGCCCGTCTCCACGCGCACGAGGCCGCCGCCCTCACGCGCGATCTCGCTCTCCATCGTCGACACGAGCCCGCGCGCCACGCCCGACCGGGCGAAATCAGGGGAGGTCGCGATCCAGTACAGGTCGTACGTGGATTGCGTCATCGGCGTGCGGCCGTAGCAGAGGTAGCCGAGCAGCCGCGGCGCCCCGTCGCCGCCCGGAGCGCCCTGGAAGCTCAGCACGAACCGGTAGCCGTAGGCGTCCGAAGGGGGCTGGCTGAGCTGCACGTCGACGAGCTCCAGCGCCACCGCGCGCTCGTCGTCGGTGAACGCCGGGACCGACTCGAGCAGCGCCGCGATGAGCGGCCGATCTTCCGGCCGGAGGCCGCACTGGGTGATCACGGCGCCTCGGGCGCGGCGGCGAGGGCGCCGCGGGCAGCGGAGCGCATCGCGGCGCGGCCGCGCGCCGGCGCACGGCCGCGCGCGCGGAGCAGATCGTCGTGGCGCCCGCCGCGGGCGAGCGCCGCGCGGAGGATCTCCCAGACGACGTCGGCATACGACAGGCCGGCGCGCGCCGCCGCCCGCGCGAAGCCGGCGTCCGGCGAGAGATCGCAGTTCGGGTTGACGTCGATGACGTACGGCGTGCCGCGCTCGTCGAGCCGCACGTCGACGCGGCCGTAATCGCGGAGCCCGAGCACCTCGAACGCGCGGCGGCCCACCGCGACGACCCGGCGCAGCTCGAGCGGCCGCAGCACCGCCGCCGAGGAGGGCGTCCCGATCGACGCGGCGGTCTCCGGGCGCCACTTCGACTCGTACGTGACCACGTGAGGGTGCCCCTCGGGCAGGCCCTGGAAGGTGATCTCGCCGGGCGGCAGGACACGCGGCGTCGGCCACCCGAGCAGCGGCACCGAGATCTCCCGCCCGTGCACGTAGCGCTGCACCACCACGGGCTGGCGGCACTGCGCGACGACCGCGGCGACCTGGTCGCGGAGCGCCTTGCGATCGTGGACGACCGAGCCCCGATCGATCCCGGTCGATCCATCCTCGCGCTCCGGCTTGACGATGACCGGGAAGGCGACCTCCGGGATGCGATCCGGCCCCTCGACCCGCACCGTCGCCGGCACGCGCACGCCGGCGCGCGCGAGGATCCAATTCGCCTCGGCCTTGTGCAGGCAGCTCCGGAGCGCGACGTGATCGCTGCCCGTGAAGCGGAGATCGAGCCCCGCGAGCAGCCACGCGCACATGACCTCGTGGCGGCTGTCGCCGTCGAGCGCCTCGCACAGGTTGAAGATCACGTCCGGGCGATGGTCGCCGATGGCCGCGAGCACCTCGCTCGGCCGGAGCACCGGCCGGTGCGCCACGCGCACGCCCGGGGCCGCGGCCAGGGTCGCGAGCACGCTCTCCGCGACCACCGCGCTGCCGTCCTCGCGGCCGAGCCGGAGCCGGCCGCTCCCCACCCGCTGTGCGAGTGGCGGCTCGTCCACGCCTTCCTCCGGATCTCTGTTGGACAGGATCAGTATCCGGGGCTCAGGCACCGCACGCCTCCGGGCCGCTGCGCCGCGCGCCCGCGCGAGGCGGAAGAGCCCGCGGCAGCCGCGCCGAGCTCAGGGAGCGACCGTCGAGAGGCCTGACCCTGGGAGAACGCGGAGAGGGTGCGCTGTCGAGAGACATGCGAACGAGACGGAATCCATGCATGCAAGTGGCCACACTTCACCAGCTTGCCCGGCAATCGCAAGGGGAGATTTGCCCTCTTTGGACGGAAAGGAAGGCGCGACGCGCCGCGGCTCAATGCCTCGCGCCGGAGCGGCTCGGGCGCGCGCAGTCGGAAAGCGAGCTTTCCGAGCACAACGTATCTCGGGCAACAGGCGCTTCACACGCCGGCCACACGCGCGGGAGCGTCGGAGACGATGAGGGGACGGCTGAGCTGCAGGGGATGGGTCGAGTCGGGCGTCGAGAGGGGAGAGCGCCGGGCGCGCTCGTGGCGGGCGGGGCGGTCTGCCGCCGAGGGCGCCAGAAAAGGACTTCCCTTTCCTGCGCCCTCGAGCCTCCGCCGCTCAGGCGGCCTGATCTTCGGGGCGCGGCCTGCGATCGGCCGGGAAACAGGCCTGGATCTCGTCCATGCCGAGCGTCTCCCTCTCGAGGAGCGCCTTGACGAGCGCCTCGATCTCGCCGCGCCGGGACCTCACGATCTCGATGGCGCGCGAGAGCTGGGCCTCCGTGAGCGCGCGCGCCGTCTCGTCGACCCGGTCGAGCAGCGCAGGGCTCCGCGAGGGGTGCCCGTCGCCGACGCAGATGGGGCCGAGGTGACTCATGCCGAGCTCCGCGACCATCTTCCAGGCGATCGTCGAGGCGCGCTGGATGTCGTCCGAGGCGCCGGCCGTCATCGTCCCGAGGACGACCATCTCGGCGGCGCGGCCGCCCATCAGCATGCAGATCTGATCTTCGAGGTACTCTTTCCGGTACATCAGCCGATCCTTCTCGGGCAGCGCCTGGGTCACGCCGAGCGCGCGGCCCCGCGGCAGGATCGACACCTTGTGCACCGGATCGCAGCTCGGCGCGAGGAGCCCGACCGCGACGTGCCCGGCCTCGTGGACGGCGGTCGCGTAGCGCTCTTCCTCGTCGACCAGCACGCCCTTGCGCTCGAGCCCCATGAGCACCCGGTCGCGCGCGCGGTCGATGTGCGTCGGGTCCACCGCGTCGGCGCCCTCGCGGGCCGCGAGGATGGCCGCCTCGTTCAGGAGGTTGGCCAGATCGGCGCCCGAGAAGCCCGGCGTGCCGCGGGCGATGTAGCCGAGATCGACCTCCCCCTGGAGCGGGATCGGCCCGGCGTGGACGTTGAGGATCTCCTCGCGGCCGCGCACGTCGGGGAGCGGCACGGTGACCTTGCGGTCGAAGCGCCCCGGCCGGAGCAGCGCCGGGTCGAGCATGTCGGCGCGGTTTGTCGACGCGATCACCACGATGCCGGTCTCGTGGTCGAACCCGTCCATCTCGACGAGCAGCTGGTTCAGCGTCTGATCGTGCTCGGCGGAGGCGGAGTCGCCGTGCCCCTTCGCGCGGGCCCGCCCCACGGCGTCGATCTCGTCGATGAAGACGATGCACGGCGCGGCCTTGCGCGCCTCGGCGAAGAGCGCGCGGACGCGGGAGGCGCCGACGCCGACGAACATCTCCTGGAAGCTCGACCCCGACGCCGAGAGGAACCGGACGCCCGCCTCGCACGCGACGGCGCGCGCGAGCAGCGTCTTGCCCGTCCCGGGCTCGCCCGTCAGCAGCACGCCGCGCGGCGGGCGGCCGCCGAGGCGCGCGAAGCGATCAGGGCTCTTCAGGAACTCGACCGTCTCGGCGAGCTCCTGCTTGACCTCGTGCATCCCCGCGACGTCGGCGAAGCGCACGGGCGCCCGCGCGACCCCGGCCTTGACGTCGGAGAAGACCTTCGGGCTGCGCCGCCGGCTCACCGAGAAGAGCGCGAAGCCGACCGCGGCCAGGACGACCACCGGGAGCACCGCGGACGCGGCGCGCGACGGATCCTCGCGAGAGGCGAAGTCGACCGAGGCGCCGGCGCCCGCGAACCGAGAGACCAGCTCCTGCCGGAGCGTCGGCTCGTCGACGACGGCCGTCACCGTGGCGCCGCCCGCCTGGTGCACGAGGAAGCGATCCCCGTTCACCTCGACCGAGGTCGCCTGCCCCGCCTGCGCGATCTGGAGGAGCTCGGTGTACGTCGCCGCGCGCTGCTCGGACGACGCGCGCGCCGCGCGCAGCGCGAGCCCGAGCGTGACCGCAAGCACCACCCCCATGAACCCAAGCACCCAAAGCCGGCGCCCCGCGGGCCCCAACCGCTTACTCACCTGCAAGAACCAGGAATTCACTGCTGCGCCACCTCACTGCTCCGGCGTCGGGCCGAAGCGGACCTCAGGTGTAGCAAGGATACGAGCCTCAGGAAGTTCCTTCTGCGATCATTCTGACGATCTGAGCCGTAGAAACCTGCGAAAGAATGGCAGCACCGCAAAACGGAATATGGACAACGGACAGCGACGGAATAAAAGCCCTTCGATCCCGGGAAGACCTTGAAAAGCCGATTGACGAGCCCGCCGCCCGGCGATTGACGAGCTCGCCTGAGAGTCTCGGGATGGTGTCGCAGGACAGGTGGCGCAGGTGGCGCAGGTGGCAGGAGAGGGGCTGTCGTAGCGCTACGCCCCGGCGGCTCGCGCGGCAGCGGGCGCGAGCGGCAGCGAGAAGCGGAATGTCGTCGCGCCGCCGGGGCAGCTCTCGACGGAGATGCTGCCCCCGTGGGCCTCCACGAGGCCCTTCGTGATGTAGAGGCCGAGACCGACGCCGCGCACGCTGCGCGGCACCGCGTCGGGCGCGCGCGAGAAGCGCTTGAACAGGTGCGGCAGGGACGCCTCCGGGATACCGTCGCCCCAGTTGGTCACCGCGATGTGCGCGCGGGCCCGCCCGGCGTCGACCGCGACCACGATGTCGCCCTCCGGTCGACCGTACTTGGCCGCATTGGAGAGCAGGTTGGTGACGATCTGCTCGAGCCGCCCTGGGTCCACCAGGACGGCGGGCACGTCGCCCTGCACCGCGAGGCGCACCGAGTGGCCCGCGGTCACATCGGCCGATTTCTCGAGGATCTCGCCGAGCTGCGCGCGGAGATCGACCGGCGAACGATCCAGCGTGAGCTGCCGCGCCTCGATGCGCGAGGCGTCGAGGAGGTCGTCGATCATGCGGCGCAGCCGCTCGATGGACGAGGCGATCCTGTCGAGCAGCTTGTGGCCGTCCGCGCCGGGCGGCTCGCCTCCCTTTCGGCCCAGGAGCTGGCTCGCGGTCGCGATCACCTGGATGGGCTGGCGGAGATCGTGAGCGATGACGCCGATCCACTCCTGGCGCTGCCGTTCCATCTCCTTGAGCGCCGAGATGTCCTGGAAGACCGCGACCGCGCCCTGGAGCTCGCCGTCGTCCGAGTGCACCGGTGCGGCGTTGACCAGCACCGGGACGAAGCCCGCGTCGTCGCGCCACAGGAGCCCTTCTGCGCCCGTCACGACCTCTTCGCGCAGAAGGGCCCGGATCAGCGGGCGCTCGTCCCAGACGAGGGGCCTGCCCGCCGGCGTCCTGTGCTCGAAGCGCACCGGGTTGCCCCACGGATCGGGATCGCCCCCCGCGCTCGACGCGTACTGGAGTGCGACCCTGTTGCACTTGATGAGCCGCCCGTTGGCGTCGACGAGGATCGCCGCCTCAGGCAGCTGCTCGACGACCGCCTCGAGCCGCTTTCGCTCGTTCGCCTCGGCCCGGTACAGGTGCGCCATCTGGAGGACGCCGCAAGTCCGGTCGGCGAGCAGCTTCGCGACGCGCTCGTCGTCCTCGGTGAACGGCGGGCGGCCGGGGCGCTTTGCGAGGTACAGGTTGCCCATGCTCCGGCCGTGAAACCGGATCGGAACGCCCAGGAACGCCTCGATCGGGTGGTGGTGCGGCGGCAGACCGATGAAGTCGGGGTGCGCGCGGACGTCGGCGAGCCGGAGCGTTCGGCCCTCGCGGACCACCGCGCCGAGGACGCCCACAGGCCGCGGTATCGCGCCGATTTGCGCGATCCGCTCCGCGCTGACGCCGCTCGGGACCCAGGCGTCGAACGGCCGCTGGCCGTCCTCTCCGATGCCGAGCGCCGCGAAGTCGGCGCCCGAGATCTCCTTCGCGTGCCGCGTGAGGACCTCGAGCACGGAGCGCAGCCCCGACTCGGAGCGCGGCAGGTTCGCCAGCGCCTCCGAGACGGCAGCGCTCGCGGTGCCGATGGCCTCGATCTGCGCGCGGAGGCGCCGCTCCGCCTCGTGGGCGCTCGCGATCTCGGCCTCCATCGCCTTGCGGCGCCCGATGTCGCGGCAGATCGTCGAGACGCCGGTGACGCGGCCCGACGTGTCCACGATCGACGACACCGTGACCTCGATGTCGATGCTCCTCCCCGTCTTGGTGCGGCTCACGGTCTCGAAGCGCTCGACGCGCTCGCCGCGGCGCAGGCGCGCGAGGACGGCCTCCGCCTCGCCGGCGCGCTCCGGCGAGCCCAGGACGGGCAGCTTCTTCCCGATCACCTCGCAGGCGCCGTAGCCGTAGAGGCGCTCTGCGGCCGGGTTCCAGCTCAGGATGGTCCCGTCGAGGGCGGTGCCGATCACGGCGTCATCCGAGGACTGCGCGACGGTCGCGAGGAAGGCGCGCGCCTCCTCGGCGCGCTGCCGCGCCTCGTCGAGGAGGTTCATGCGGGCCGCGCTGACCCAGAGCACGGCCCCGAGCAGGAGCGTCGTGATGGCAGAGGCGAACGAGAACGACGCCGCGATGGGGTAGGCGCCGAGATCCGCGCCGACCAGGAAGAGACGGCCGATCACGAGCGGAGTGAGGATGACGTAAGGAAGGAGGCGTCGCAGCAGGATCCCTCCCGGCCCCTTGGCCGTCAGCGTGGTGAGCGCCGTGCACTCGGGCCGCGCCATGAGGAGCCCGGCGCAGAAGACCAGAAAGGCGATCGCGGTGTGGAGCGCCATGCCGGTGAACGGGAACAGCGGCGGAAGCCCGTAGAAGTAGCCGACGCCGAACACGTAGCCGGTCAACGCCGTGAGCGCGAGCGCCGCGGCCAGGAGCGCGCTCCACTCCGAGAGCAGGCACATCCGCCGCGTCTTCACGCGCAGCGAGAGGAGCGAAATGCCGATCAGGAGGAAGCAGAGCGCGGTGTTCGGCGAGGGCCTGCCGGGGAACTTGCTCGGGAAATCCACGCGACCCGCGAGCAGCAGGCGATCGAGGCCGAGATCCCACGTGAAGGCGTACTCCGCGAGGATCGCTAGGCCGTTCGCGACGACAATGGCGGCGCACGCCTGTCCCAGCCAGCGGACCGGCGCCGGAGGCTCTCGCGCGCCCAGCGCCCAGAGCGACGCGCTCGACAGGATGAGGGACACCGCGGTGTTGGGCACCATGCTCGGCAGACCGTCGGTGATGGCGACGAGGGCGGTCGACCCGATCCACCAGCCGAGGACGGTCACGCACCCGAAGGCGAACGAGCAGCCTGCCGCGATGACGATCCCGCGCCGCGCGCCGCTCGAAGGCGTCATCGCCCCGGCATCTCTCATCGGGTCCTCCCGACGGGAGCATAGTGCCGGGCCACCGGGACGGCGCGGCTTCACCCGCGCAATTCAAGCGTGGAAACCGGCCGGCACACGCGCTGTCCGACCCAGATGAATCCGGCGTGTGCCGACCTCTTCCGCCCGGCCGAGCGGGGCCGCGCAGCGAGGCTCGGATCTACCGCACGGGCTCGAGCGGCGACGCCCTCGCACGGGTCGGGCGAGGGCGCGCGAGAGAGCTCAGCGCTTCGTCCCGAAGACCGCCGCGTCGACGGAGAGCCGCCCTGGCCCGACGAGGAGGAGCGCGAGGGAGATGCCGAGGTAGACCGCCGCGCTCTCGTAGGCGGGTCCGCCCATCGCGAAGAACGGATCGCCGTTCGACGCGTGCATCGCGACCGCGACGGCCATCGTGACGGCGATGCCCAGCGACGCGAGCGGCGTCAGGAGGCCGAGGATCCAGGCAAGGCCGCCGCCGAACTCCGAGAGCGCGGCCAGCGCCTGCAAGACCCCTGGAACGGGCGCGCCGGCGGGCATCCAGCTGAAGGGGTGCTGGATCTTCCCCCAGCCGTGAAACATGAACGCGACGCCGATGACGACGCGAAGCGCGAGCAGCCCGACCGAAGCCGCGAACGGCACGTCGGTCACCCGCAGGAATCTCTTGAGCATCGAGAACACTCCTCTCCGCTCGGTAGTAAGGAGGAACGCCCTGGACATCAAGGACGTACGAACGGGCCGGAGCCGCCGGGACGCGAGGGGCCGCGTCCCCGCGGCCCGGGCCCGCCGCGCCGGCCCGCGCCTCACGCGCTGGTCTGGGCTTCTCCGTCGTGGCGGTGGGCGGCGGCCGCGGCGGCCGCACGCTCGTCGTGGAGGGCCTCGAAGCACCGCCGCTTGATCGCCGCGAACTCGCCGGAGCCCACGATCGCCGCGGGCCTCGGCCTCCCGAACGGCACCGCGATCTCCTCGCCGACGCGGCAGGGGCGGCGCGTCATGAGGGCGATACGGTCGGACAGGAAGATGGCCTCGTCGATGTCGTGCGTGACGAACAGCACCGTCGTGCGCACCTGCCGGAAAACGTCGAGCAAGAGCTCCTGCATCGAGAGCCTCGTCTGCGCGTCCAGCGCGCTGAACGGCTCGTCCATCAGCACGACGCGCGGCTCCGTGATCAGCACGCGCGCGATCTCCACGCGCTGCCGCATGCCGCCGGAGAGCTGCGCCGGATAGGCGTCCTCGAACCCTGACAGCCCGACCAGCGCGAGGAGGCGCCGGGACGCCTCCCTGCGCTCGCGCTCGGGCACGCCGCGCATCTTGAGCCCGAAGCCGACGTTGTTCAGCACCGTCTTCCAGGGGAGCAGCGAGCTTTGCTGGAACACCATGCCGCGCTCCGGCCCCGGCGCCTCGACCCGCTCGCCGCCGACCACGATGCTGCCGCGCTCCGGCGCGACGTACCCGGCGACGGCGTTCAGGATCGTCGACTTCCCGCACCCGGACGGGCCGAGCAGGCTCACGAGCTCGCCGCCCTCGACCCGGAGCTCGAGATCCCGCACCGCCTCGACGCGGCGGGCGCCCGTCCCCAGGGCCACGGACAGGCCGCGGATCTCCACGGCGCCCCCCGGGCTCTCCCGGCGCGCCGCCGCGGCGTGGGCTACGGCCGTCATCGGTCCTTCTCCTGCGGCTGCTGCCACGGGGTGAGCCACGCGCCGACCCGCAGGACGAGCGCGCTGCTGAGCATGCCGAGCAGGCCGATGAGCAGCATGCCCAGGACGATGTCCGGATAGCGCTGCAAGTTGTACGACTCCCAGGTGAAGTAGCCGATGCCGTACTGCCCCCCGATCATCTCGGCGGTCACGAGGCAGAACCAGGACGTCCCCATGCCGATGCTCATCCCCGTGACGATGCTGGGGAGCGCGCCCGGCAGGACCACCTCGAGGAACAGGCGGAGCGGGCGCGCGCCGAGGCTGCGGGAGCTCGCGATGAGCCGCGGATCCAGGGCGCCCACGCCGTGGATCGTCGCGATGAGGATCGGGAACAGCGCCCCCATGGTCGTGATGAAGATCATGCTCAGCTCGGCCGACGGGAACATCAGGATCGCGAGCGGGAGCCAGGCGACGCCGGGGATGGGGCGCAGGATCTCGAGCGGCGGCAGGAGGGTGTCCTCGGCGAGCCGCGACCTGCCGATGAGGAGCCCGAGAACGACCCCCGTGGCGCCCGCGGCGGCGAAGCCCGCGAGGACGCGGAACACGCTGTTGCCGAGGTGCTGCCAGAGCTTCGGCGAGGCGAAGAGCTCCCGGGCCGCGGCGAGGACGTCGGTCGGCGCGGGCACGTTGATGAACGTGACGACGCCGAGATCCGCGCGTGACACCGACGCCCACTGCCAGAGGGCGACGCACGCCGCCACGGACAGGGCGCGCAGGAAGGCGCGGCGGAGGTCGCGGCGCGGGCGCCCCTCGCGGGCCACGCCGCCCAGCGCGGTGGACGCGCGCCGCCGGGACGTGCTCGCCGGGGCGGGCGCGAAGGCCGCGCTCGCCGGAGCGGGCGCGAAGGCCGCGCTCGTCGGGGTGGGCGCGAAGGCCGCGCCGCTGGCGAGCTCCGCCCCGGCCGGCGCGCTGCGCTCGGAGATCATCGTCATGGCGCCGCCGCCGTGAGCTTCGTGTGCTCGCGCCGCAGGGTCGCGAAGTCGACGACCGCCGCGCCGTTCTCCGCGGCCCACCGCTCCGCGTCCTCCTTCGCGAGGAACGCCGACAGGCCCCCGTCGGGGCGCCTCGCGTACCACGCACGATCGGCCAGGAGCTTCACCCCGCTCGCGCGATCGTGCACGAAGACCGCGCGGATCTCCTTGCCCTCGGCCGTCAGCTGCCCGAGCGCGGCGAGCGCCGTGCCCGGGCTCGCGTACGCGCGCACCTTCGGCTCGCCCGCGACCCAGATCTGCGCGACGAGCGTCGGCTCGCCGAGCGGCTCGCCGGACAGCGCGTCCTTCCCGGACACCGGGAGCTTCGCGTAGCTCGCGAGCCGCGCCTCGTAGTCGAGCCCGAGCTCCGCCGCCGCGCGCCGGATGTACCGGTCGTCCACGAACGTGCCCACGTCGAGGGTCGTGTCCGTGCGCTTGAGCAGCGTGAGCGTGTCCACCGCCACCTGGAGGGCGCGGCGGGCCTCGGGCTTGATCGTGAAGTCCCGCGTCTGGATGCCGAGCGGGCCGTGGAACATGTAGGCGACCTCGGCGTCCACCCCGGTCACCTTCTCGATGAGCTCGCTGTACTTCTCGGGCTCCTCCGCGAACAGGCGATCTGCCTCGAGCGCCGCCTTGAGGAAGGCCACGACGATCTCCGGGTATTTCTCCGCGTACGCCTCGCGCACCAGCACGCCGTGCACCGTCGGCACCTTCACGCTGGAGCCGTCGTAGATCTTCCGGGCGAAGCCGCGGAAGGGGAACAGCTCGGCGAACGGGACGAAATCCGCGTGCGCGTCGATCTTGTTCGCCTTGAGCGACGAGCCGCCCACCTCCGGCGACTGCGAGACGAGCGTCACGTCCTTGTCCGGGTCCCAGCCGAGATCGCGGATCGCCCGGAGCAGCATGCCGTGGGCGGACGACCCGAACGGCACCGAGATCTGCTTGCCCTTGAGGTCCTTGAGGCCCTGTGCCGGGGAGCCGCTCGGCACGACGATGCCGTTGCCGCTCCCCAGCGTGCTGCCGGAGAGCGTGGCGATGAAGCGGCTGCGGCTCCCCTGCTTCTGGAACGCCACGCCGTTCAGCACGCCCGGGAAGTCGGCCATCGCGCCGATATCGAGCTTCTCGGCTACCATCTCCGTCGTCAGGGGCGGCCCGGAGGTGAAGTCCTTCCACTCGATCTCGTAGGTGACGTCCTTGAACTTGCCGTCCCTCGGCAGGTGCTTCTCGAGCAGCTTGAGCTCCCGGATGAGCAGCCCGCCGGTGGCGCAATTGATGGTCGTGTCCTGCGTCCCGATCGCGATGCGGATCGTCTGCTTCGCCTCCGGCTTGCACGACAGTCCGGCGAGGACCGCGGCCAGCAACGTGAGGAAGACGAGCGCGCGAAGTGCCTTGGTCATCGGTTCAACCCCTCGCAACGGTCTCATGTCGTTCGTTTCCTCGTCCGATCCCCGCCCGGATGGCCTCGAGCGCGCGGCCCGCCGCCTTCCGCACCTCGACGTCGGCGTCGCCGAGCAGCCGGCGGAGCGGCGCCTCCGCGGCCGCCGCCTCGATCTCGCCGAGCGCCTGCGCGGCCGCCTTGCGCAGATCCGCGAGCTCGCTCCCGAGTAGCCCGACGAGGTCCGGCGTGGCCGAGGCGGCCCGGAGCCGCCCGAGCGCGAGCGCGGCCTCCTTCCGGACCTGCCAGGCGCCGTCGTCGAGCGCGCTCCTGAGGTGCGGCGCCGCGAGGCCGTGCGCCGAGCGGCCGAGCACGATGGCGGCCTCGGCGCGGACCCGCCAGTCCGGATCGGAGAGCAGCCCGAAGAGGTCCTGGACGAACGCGCGTTCGCCCGGCGCGCCGAGCGCCTCGAGCGCGCCGATCGCGACCTGCCGCACCCGCGCGTCCGCGTCGCGCAGGCTCGGGCGGAGCGCCGGCGCCGACTCGGGCCGCCGCAGGTAGGCCAGGGAGAGGACCGCCTCGCGCCGAACCTCGGGATCCGGGTCGCGGAGCGCCGCTTCGAGGCGCGGCAGCGCCCGCGGGTCGCGGATCTCGCGGAGCGCCACGATTACCGACGTGCGGACGAACGGGCTCGGGTGGCCCAGCGCCTCGATGAGGTGCGTCGCGGCGTCCGCCCCGCGGATCTCGCGGAGCGCCGTGGCGGCCGCCTCCCGCACGTGGGCGTCCTCGTCGTCGAGCGCCCCGAGGACGGCGGGCACCGCGCGGGCGTCGCCGAGATCCTCGAGGTGCCCGAGCGCGAGCGCCCGCACCGTCGGATCCTCGTCGCGGACGGCCGCGACTAGGGGGTGGATGATCTCCGGATCCGAGAGATCCTCTATCTGCGTCAGCGCGAGCTGGCGCGCGCCGGGGTCGGGATCCCCGAGGGCGCTCTCGAGATCCTGTGCGAGCGAAGTCTGTGTCATGTCGTATCCGCCCTCGGGTCGTTACCGGATAAGGAAAGGGATCTTCACGGTGATGGCCTCTTTGGGGCAATCGATCTCGCAGGCGAGGCAATACCAGCACTCGTCGTAGGCCATGTGGGCCTTGTTCGTCTCCGGGTTGACCGCGAGGCAATCGACCGGGCACGAGTCGATGCAGATGCGGCAACCCTTGATGCACGACGCCTCGTCGACGACGACCGGCAGATCGAGCCGCACGACGGCCTCGGCGTGTCCCACGGACCTGGCGCGCTGCGCCTTGACGGATTCGCGATTGAGAAGGTGACCCATCGGTTGATTGACCTCGTGTTCTCGTGTCCTCGCTGACTCGTCAGACCAGAGCGCGCTGCTCTTCGGCCGGGATGCGCAGCCGGTGGTAGGCCCCGCGCTCGCCGTCGTCGATCGGGAAGAGATAAGGCTCCACGGGCCTCTTGAACGCGACCATCTCGCCGCGATCGTCCTTCTTCAGGTTCACGTGCGTGAACCAGCGGCGGTCGTCCATCTCGGGGTAATCGAGCCGGTAGTGGTAGAGACCCCAGCGGCTCTCGGTCCGGAACAGCGACGCGCGCGCCGCCATCTCCGCGCAGTCGCGGATGAAGTGGCACTCCATCACCCGCATGAGCTCGTGGGGGCTCTCCGCGCTCACCTGCTCGAGCTCTTCCTGCGCTCGCATGAAGTACTCGAGCCCGAGCGTCATCTTGTTCCCCGTCTTGGGCGGCTGCAGATAATCGTTCACCAGGCGCCGCACCTTGTATTCGTACTGGTGCGGAGCCACCCCGCCCCGCCGCGAGAGCGGGGCGAGGATGCGCTCTCGCTCGGCGTCGACCGCGGCGGCGAGCGGCTCGACCGCGGGCGCGCGCTCGAGGTAACCGAGCGCGCTCTGGGCGCAGATCTTCCCGTAGGTGAGCGCGCCGAGCAGGTAGTTGTGCGGCACGCACGCCATGTCGCCGGCGGCGTAGAGCCCGGGCACGGTGGTCTCGCCCTTCTCGTTGACCCAGACGCCCGACGCGCTGTGCCCGCTGCACAGGCCGATCTCGGAGATGTGCATCTCGACGAGATCGCTCGCATAGCTGTGCCCCCTCCCCTCGTGGAAGCGCCCGCGGCTCGGCCGCTCCGTGTGGTGGAGGACCCGCTCGACCTCGGTGATCGTCTCCGGGGCGAGGTGGGTGAGCTTCAGGTACACAGGGCCGTTCGCGGAGTGGAGCTCCCGGTAGAACTCCAGCATCATCTGCCCGCTCCAGTAATCGCTCTCGATGAAGCGGTGCCCCCGCGCGTTCACCGTGTGCCCGCCGAGCGGGCCCGTCACGTACGCGCACGCCGGACCGTTGTAGTCCTTGATGAGCGGGTTCACCTGGAAGCACTCGATGCCCGAGAGCTCGGCGCCCGCGTGGTACGCCATCGAGTAGCCGTCTCCCGCGTTCGACGGGTTCTCGTACGTCCCGTGGAGGTAGCCCGACGCCGGCAGCCCGAGCCGCCCGGAGGCGCCGCAGCACAGGATGACCGCCCTCGCCTTGATGATCTCGATATGCCCTTCCCGGGTATCGAACCCGATCACCCCGGCCACGTGGCCATCGGTCACGAGGATCCGCGTCGCCATGACCCGGTTGACGACCCGCACGCCGGCGCGCTTGACCATGCGCGTCAGGATCTTCTTGAGATCGTAGCCCTCGGGCATCGGGAGGACATAACTCCCATTGTGGTGGACCTTCTTGACGTCGAAATCGCCCGATCGCGTCTTCTGGAACTTCACGCCCCAGGAGTCGAGCTCCTGGAGCATCGCGAAGCTGTTCCGCGCGTATTCATAGACGGCGCGCTGGTTCACGATGCCGTCGTTGGCCACCGTGATCTCCTTCACGTACTGCTCCGGCGTCGCGTGCCCTGGTATGATGGCGTTGTTCAGGCCATCCATGCCTATCGCGATCGCGCCGCTCCGCTTGATATGCGCCTTCTCGAGGAGGACCACCCTCCCCCGCGGCAATCGCTGTTGCGCCTCCACCGCTGCAGTGGAGCCTGCGCTGCCGCCGCCCACGACGACGACGTCCGCCTCTGTCACGCGAATGTCCATTACAAGCCCTCAAGGTTTCAGGCGCGCGCACACGACAACCACCCACCACCTCTCAGCCCAGTGGCCAACGGCCAGCGGCAGGGGTCGGACGCCCGGCGTCTCTCATCGCAGACGCACATCCGTTTTAACAGACGACCTCTGCTTCGGCAACCGCTTTGTTGCTGCTGGCGCAGCAGCGGCCGGGGCCGGGCGTCGTGGGTGGGCGCCTTGTAAGCGAAAGCTCAGGGCCGGCGCCCGACGCATCCGCCATCGCGGATGCCCGGCGCGTGGAACCGGCGCGGGCTCACCGCCGGCGGGGAACCCCGAGCCATTCAGAAAGATTCGCCTTTCCACCCGGGTTGTCTCCCCGGAGACGCGGGCGGGACGCTACCATGCGGGTCAACCCGTAGTCCTCCCATGGATCGGGGGAACCGAGCGCGGACGTCTTTCATCACCGGTCACCCGATCCACCGCGCCCGGCGCCTCCCAGCCACGGCGCCCGCGCGCCGCTTCGCTGCATGGCCAAGCACCCGTCCCAGCTAGCCGACCTAGAGATCCAGCGCCGCCTCGGCGCTGGCGGCATGGCGGAGGTCTTCCTCGCCAAGAAGCGCGGCGCCGAGGGGACGTACAAGCTCCTCGTCGTCAAGCGCATCCTCCCCGCGCACGGGGCCTCGCGGCGCTTCCGCGCGATGTTCGTCGAGGAGGCCCACCTCGCGACGCGCCTGAACCACCCGAACATCGTCCAGGTCTACGAGTTCTCCGACCACGGCGAGGACGGGCTGCTCCTCTCGATGGAGTACGTCGAGGGCTACGACCTCGGCAAGCTGATGCGGGCCGCGCAGCAGAAGGAGTCGCGGATCCCCCCGCTCGTGTCGGCGTTCATCGTCTCCGAGGCGGCGAAGGGGCTGCACTACGCCCACGAGCGCAAGGACGAGGGCGGCATGCCGCTCGCCATCGTCCACCGCGACGTCTCGCCGCAGAACATCCTGCTCTCGCTCGAGGGCGTCGTGAAGATCGCCGACTTCGGCATCGCCAGCGCCAACCTCTTCCGCGAGGAGGCCGGCGTGCTCAAGGGCAAGTTCGGGTACATGTCGCCCGAGCAGGCGCGCGGCGAGCGCGTCGACCGGCGGAGCGACATCTATGCCCTCGGCGTCGTGCTCTACGAGATGCTCGCCATGCGCTCGCCGTACGGCAAGCTCGACGACGAGGCGCTGCTCCAGGCCGTGAAGGAGGGCCGCTTCGACCCCCCGTCGGCGCACGCGCGCGACATCCCGGCGGAGCTCGAGGCGATCGTGATGCGCGCCATGGAGCACGCGCCCGAGGCCCGCTTCCAGACCGCCCGCGACCTCGCGGGGGCGATCGCGCGCGCCCTGCTCGCGAGGCAGGAGCTCGTCGACAACGCCTCGGTCGAGCAGACCGTGGCCCAGCTGCTCGGCCGCGACCGCGCGGAGGAGGCGCGCGAGGGCGCCGCGCGCCGCGTTGAGGGCGCGGAGGGCGCGGAGGAGCAGCCCGCGGACGACGGCTCCGTGGCGCAGCCGCAGACGCTCGCGGCGGTGCCGGCGGCGCGCACGGGCGGCGACGGCGAGGGCACCGGGGCGCCGCGGGCGGTGCGCGAGGTGCGCCACGTCGCCGTGGTCACGCTGCGCATCGAGGGCGTCGACGCGCTGCTCGGGGCGCAGGGGCGGCTCGCGGGCAAGCGCAGCGGGCGCTCGATCCGCACGACCCTCGACGCGATCGCCTTCAAGCACGGCGCTATCTGGTCGTGGGAGTCGCACGCGAGCGCGCGCGCGGTGGTCGGGCTGCTCGCGAACCCCTCGCGCGCCGCGGCCGACGCCGCCTCGCTGGCGGTCGACGTGCACGAGGCGCTCGCGGGCGCGTCGGAGGACCTGCCCGTCGAGCTCCGCGCCGCGATCGGCATCGTCCGCGGCATCGCGTACGGCGAGCGCGACGAGCAGGGGCACCTCATCAACCACGCGCTCAAGGAGCCCGCGAACTTCCTCGCCGAGCGCATCGGCAGCCGCACCCCGTTCGGCAAGACCTGGGTCGCGGGCGGCGTCTACCGCCTCGTCCGCCGCGACTTCCGCTGGGGCGACGCGCCGTCGCTCGACCTCGACGACGCGCGCGGATACCCCGTCCCGCACCAGATGCGGCTCTACGCGCTGCAGCGCCCGCTCACCCGCGAGGAGCGGATGGCGGAGATCGCGCTCTCGCCGAACGACCTCATGGGGCGCGACGCGGAGCGGGCCGACCTGCACGCGGCCTACCACCGCGCGATCTCCCCGCCCGTGAAGGGCAACGTCGAGCCGCCCGCGCGCTTCAGCGAGAGCGAGCCGCCGGGGAGCCGGAAGAGCAAGCCCCCGAGCAGGCCGAGCAAGCCCCCGAGCCCGCCGCTGGGCGCGCTCCGCGGCCAGTCCGTCGCGCGCGTCATCGTCGGCGAGATGGGCATCGGCAAGAGCGCGCTCATCTCCACGTTCCTCTCGGAGCTCCCGGGCGACGCGCGCGTGCTCCACGTCGAGTGCTCGCCCGTGAAGAGCGAGCTGCCGCTCGCCACGGTCTGCGACGTGCTCCGCGACGTCACCGGGATGGGGCTCGACCACGCGATCGACGACGCCGCGCACGTGATCCGCGCCCTGCTCGGGCCCATCGCCCGCTCGCCGCTCGGCGCGCGCATCGTCACGCGGCTCGCCGAGCTCGTCACGGGCAAGCAGCTCGAGCACCCCGAGGACGACGCGAGCGCCTACGGCCGCGACGTGGTGGTGCGGGGCGTGAAATACCTGCTCGGCTCGCTGGCGCGCCACCAGCCGCTCGTCGTCGTCATCGACGGCCTCCAGTGGGCCGACCGGCCGAGCCTGGAGCTCCTCTCCGAGCTGCTGAAGCAGCGCGCGGAGCGGCTCCCTGTCCTCGTGCTGCTCCTCACGCGCCCCGAGGAGCGCGTGACCCCGTTCATCGAGGGGCTCGTGCGGATCGAGCTCCGCGGCCTCAGCGCCGAGGAGCAGATGCGCCTCGTGGAGGCCCGCCTCGGCGTGCGCGACGGCGTGGCGGCCATCTGCGGCGAGCTCGTGCCGCGCGTCGCCGGCAACCCGTTCTTCCTGCTCGAGATGATCGACGCGCTCCTCGAGCGGGGCACGCTGGAGATCGTCGAGCACCCCGGCGGGCGGCACGAGCTCGTGCGCCACGACCGGACGGGGGATCGCGGCGAGCCGCTGCCCTCGACGCTGGAGCAGCTCATCGGCGACCGCCTGCGCGAGCTGCCGCCCGCGGAGCACGACGTCGTGAACTGGCTGGCGGTCGCGGGGGGCCCGCTGCTCAAGGACGACATCCTGAACCTGACGCGGCTCGCCGACGACGAGGCCGTGACGCGCCTCTGCGCCCGCGGCCTCTGCGATCGCCGCGCGGGGGCGGTGGACTTCCGGCACCCGCTCGTGCGCGACGTGGCCTACCTCGCGCTCGACGGCGCGAGCCGCGTGCGCATGCACCGGCGGCTCGGCGAGCACCTCTCGACGACGCCGCTCTCGCAGGGGCTCTCGGCGGCGATCGTGGCGCAGCACCTGGCGCGGGGCGAGGCGCCCGGGCCGGCGGCGGAGCTCTACCTCGACGCCGCGCGGGCCGCGCGGGCGGCGCACCAGGCGCAGCTGTCGCGGCGGTACTACGAGCGCGCGCTGTCGCTCCTGCCGACCGGCGACACGCGCCGGATGATCGCGCACGAGGCGCTGGAGGCGATCTTCCGGCACCTCGGCCGCCGGCGCGATCGGCGGCGGCACCTCGTCGCGCTCCGCCAGCTCGCGAAGGAGAGCGGCCAGGCGCGCTGGGCGGCGCTCGCGCTGGTGCGCACCGCGCGGCTCGACCTCGACGACGGCTACCTCGCCCGCGGCCTGCCGGTGGCGCAGCGCGCGGCCGAGATCGCGCGCATCGCGCGCCGCCCCGCGCTCGAGGTCGAGGCGCTCACGATCCTGTCGGAGGTGCTGCGCGAGCTCGGCGACGTCCAGGGGGCGATCAGCGCGGCCGATCGGGCCCTCCGGGTGACGCAGGCGGGCGGGCTGACGCCGCGGGCGCGCGCCGAGGTGCTGCGCACGAAGGGGGTGCTCCTGCGCCGGGTCGGCCGCGTGCAGGAGGCTGTGGAGGCCTACGCCGAGGCGATCGCGGTGTTCCGCGCGGTGGGGGCGCGCCGCAGCGAGGCGCGGGCGAAGAACTCGCTCGCGGTGGCGATGTTCGTGCTCGAGCGCTTCGAGGACGCCATCGCGGTCGGGCTCTCGTCGATCTCCATCGATCTCGCGATCGGCGGCCGGTTCCAGATCGCGAAGACGCTGAGCAACATCGGCCACGCGTTCGCGAAGCTCGGGGACCTGCCGCGGAGCCTCGCGTACATGAAGCGGGCGCGCGAGGCCCACGAGCGCTATGACGATCAGGACGCGCGGGCCGACACGCTCCTCTGCTCGGCGGGGATCCTCCTCGAGGCGGGCGATGTGGACGCCGCGCACACGCTCTGCGCCGATGCGGGCGCGCTCATCGCGGTGACCGGCAGCGTCTACGACATGATCCACGAGCGCAACGTGCGCGGCCTCCTCGCGAGGGCGCGGGGCGACATCCAGGGCGCGATCGCGAACGCCTCCGAGGCGCGGCAGCTCGCGGAGTCCCAGGGGCTGATGAGCTACCACGCGCACGCGACGGCGATCGAGGCGGCGTCGCGGGTGGACGCGGGCGAGGTCCACTCCGGGGTGCTGCTCGCGCGGACGGCGCTCGGCGCGGTCGAGGCGGGCAGCTCGGAGTACGGCATCGAGGTGCGCGACCTCTGCTGCGAGGCGCTGCAGAAGGGCGCGCCGGCGAGCTCGACGGACGCGTACCACCGCGCCGCGGCGCACGTGCGGAGGGTGGCGGGGTACATCCGCGACGCGCGGCTCAGGGCGCTGTTCCTGGAGCGCACCGTGGTGCGGCGGGTCCTCGCCGCGGAGGCAGACGGTCCGGCGGTGGGGCACGACCCGCTCCGCCGCGGGGAGATGGCATGACGGGTACGGGCGCGAGGACAGCGGCGAAGCCGCGGCGCAAGGTGGCGGTGATCCTCTCGGGCGGCGGCGCGCGGGGCGCGTACGAGGTCGGCGTGTTGTCGTACGTCCTCGACGCGTTCGCCCGCCTCCGCGGGGCGGCGCCGCGCATCGACATCCTGTGCGGGACGTCGGTGGGGGCGGTGAACGCGTGCTACCTGGCGGCTCACCTCGACGATCCGACGCTGGGGGTGCGGCGCCTCGTCAACCTCTGGACGCAGCTGAAGCTGGAGACGGTGCTCGGCTTCGGGGTCCGGCAGGCGATCTCGATGCCGAAGCTGCTGTTCGGCGGCGGGTCGGAGGGGGTGGGCCTGTTCGACGTGTCGCCGATGCAGCGGCTGGTCGAGCGGGAGATCCCGTGGCGGGCGATCGCGCGCACGCTGCGCCACGGCTACCTCTCGGCGGTGAGCGTGTCGACGACGGAGATCGGGACGGGCCGCACGGTGATCTTCATGCAGACGGGGCCGGACGGCGCGCTGCCGACGACGGCGCCGCCGCGGACGATCATCCGGGGGGCGCTCATCGGCCCGCAGCACGCGCTCGCGTCGGCGGCGATCCCGATCCTGTTCCCTCCGGTGCGGATCGGCCGTGATCTGTACATGGACGGGGGCGTGCGGCAGAACACGCCGATCGCGCCGGCGCTCCGGCTGGGCGCGACGCACGTCCTGGCGATCGGGCTGTCGCGCGAGGTGCGGAGCATCGACGCGGGGGACGCCGGCAAGCCGCCGGGGATGGCGCTCGTGCTCGGCAAGGTGCTGAACGCGTTCCTGCTCGACCACATCCAGACCGATTTCGAGGTGCTGACGCGCGTGAACCACATGATCGAGGACGGCGAGCAGGCGTTCGGGCCGGATTTCCTGCAATCGATCAACGCGGCCGCGGGGCTGCGCGGGGCGCTGCCGTACCGGCGCGTGGAGACGCTGGTGGTGCGGCCGAGCGCGGATCTCGGGCGCCTGGCGGCGGAGCACGTGAGGGCGGGCAAGCTGCAGGGCGGGCCGGCGATGATGCGGCGGCTGCTCTCGCTGGTGGACGTCGGCGCGGAGAACGACGCGGATCTCGCGAGCTACCTCCTGTTCGACGGCTCGTTCACGCGGAAGCTGATCGAGCTCGGGCGCGCGGACGCGGAGGCGAGGCGGCACGACGTCGCGGATTTCTTCGGGAGCGCGGCGGAGGAAGCGGAGCCTAGGCTGTCGGACAGCGCGGAGTGGTCGATCCCGCCGCCGGTGGGGCCGGGGCGATCCGTGTAGCGGCGGGGCGGCTGGGCTTTTCGGTGGGGGCGGGAGAGGGAGCGGAGCTGCCCGGCCGCCGTGGAGGGTGCTCGTCGCGCGCGGACGACGCGCCGCGCGAATCAGCGTTCGTCGAACGGCGCGGTACCAGCAACAGGCTCGGTTCGTTGCGAGCCGCCGGCCATCTCGGCCGAGCGCCCCTCAGCGCTCCTTGTTCTTCTTGTCGCTGCCCTTCTTCTTGGCGTCGTCGGCCTTCTTCTTCTCGTGCTTCTTCTCTTGCTTCGACTTCGACGCCACCTTCTTCGGCTCGCCTCGGCCGAGCGCAATCTCCAGGCGATCGCCGCGCGCCTTCGCCTTGTAGGCGGGTACGCCGTCCTTGAACTGCAGCGTGACCTCCGCGCCGTGCGCCGTGTTGACCACGCGCACCGACGCGATGCGCTTGTCCTTGCGGGCAAGGCCGCTGCCCGACGAGAGCGCGCGCCGATCGGGCAGCGACACCGTGAAGCCCATCGCGCCCGCGGCGCCGTTCAGCTCCTCGATCGGGCCGTCCATCTTCAGCTTCAGCACGATGGGGTTCCTCACCGACCCCTGCCCCCACTCCCGCGACCCCGCCTGGTCGCCGTCGTCCGCTTCTTCCGCCTCGTTTTCCTCGCCCGGGCCGCCCGGGACCGCCGCGCCCGGCGCGAGCGCATCGCCGGCCAGCGCGCTCGGCTCCGCCGGCAGCGTCGGCGGCACCGGCTCGGTCGTGGACAGCGGCGTCGCGCCGAACAGCGGGACGTTCGCCGTCAGCGCGCCGCCCGGCGCGGCAGCCGCCGTCCCCCCGGCGGCCGTCCCCGCGGCCGCCGCGAGGGCAGGCGCGCCAGATGACGCCGACGCCGGCAGCGCCGGTACGCCCGCGGCCGCCTCGGCCCCGGTCGAGGGCGCGTCGCCGCCCCGCAGGCCGAAGAAGCGCGCCGCCCCGAACACCACGAGCACCGCCGCAAGCCCAAGGAAGCTGCCGACCGCGGCCGCCTTCTTGTTGAAGCGCGGCGGCTCCGCCCCCTCGCCCGCCGCCTCCTCGGGCTCCTCGCGCACGAGCCGGCGACCGCCGGACTTGAGCGCGCCGGCCGGCGGAGGCGCCGTCTTGCGGCGCGGGCCGCCGTCCTTGCCCGACCCGTCGCCCTCGCCCGCGGCACGCCGCGCCTTGATCCTCGCCACGATGCCCGCCATCGCGGTGGCCGCGCGCGCCCCGGCGCCAGCGAGCGCGGGCGCGATCCTGCCCGCCACCGCCTTGCCCGCCATCGCAGCCTTCTCGCCGACATCGCGCAGCCGGCCCCCCGGCTCCGCGTCGGCAGCCGCCTCGGCGCCCGCCTCCTCGGCCTCGCTCGGCGCCGAGGACGGCGCCGCGTCGTCTGCGCAGGGCAGGGTCGCCGCGGCGCCCGCGCGCGCCTCCCGGGCCGAGAGCGCCGGCGACGCGTCGGCGTCGTGATCGTCGTCCGCCTGGGCCGCCGCGCCGCCGCTCCCGCCCGAGGGGGCGCGCTCACCCCGGGGCTCGGCCGCCGGCGCCGAGGAAGGCCGCGCCAGCGCCCGCTCGCCCTGTTCGCGCGACGGGCCGGGCGCCGACGACGCCCGCGCAGGCGCACGCTCGCCTTGCGGCGGCGAAGAGGGCCGCGCCGGGGCGGCCTCGCCCCGCGCCGGGGCGCCCTCGCCTCGCGGCGGCGCCGAGGACGCCCGCGCAGGCGCGCCGGCGTCGTGCGAAGGTCGCGCCGAGGGGAGCGCCTCGGGCGACGAGGGCCGCGGCCGCGGCGCCTTGGCCGCTCGGGGCGCTTCGTAGCGCAGCGTGACCACGAGCTGGGGCACGCTCGTCGCCGGATCGACCTCGACCTTCACGTGGTCGATGTACGCCTCGCGGCGCATGCCCTGATCGACCTCCTCCAGCTCCAGGGAGCGGCCCACCTTGAGGAACTCCAGGTTGGAGCCGACCTCGAGATCGTCGAGCCCGCCGGCGCGCACGCGCGCCTTCATGGGCGAGCCCAGCCCGTCGATGTGGAGGCGCACGCGGGCGCCCCGCTGCGCGGTCCCGAGCGACGCGGCGCCAGCCGGGACGGCGAGCGCCGGCGCGGGGACCGCGGCGCCCGCGTCGATCGACGAGCACATCGCGCGCACCGCCTCCTCCGCCTCGGCGTCGAGGCCAGTGAAGCGCAGCCCGAACTCGCCGCCGCGCGCCTGCTCGGCGCGCCAGCAGACCTCGCCCTCGACGACGAGCTCCTTGCCGAGCCCGTCGAACCGGCAGATCAGGGCGTCGCCGATCCGAGGCAGGTACGCCGTGCGCAGGCGCATCCCCTCGGGGGACATGTCGATCGACTCGGCCTCGAAGCCGCCGCCCGAGGTCTCGCCGACCGCGACGAGCGCCTCGATGCGGACCCGCTGCCCGGCGCCAGCGCGCCGCTCGCCGCCGCCCTCGCGCTCTCTGTCCAAGGATTCCGGCGCCTTGCGAACGCCCTCTCCCTCTGCGCCTCGACCGTTCATACGCCCATTCCTCCGCCGCGAAGCCGCGTCCGCCATCGCGGGCCCTCCGCGGTGCGCAGAAGGCCCATTGGCCGGCAGTACGGCGTAAGTCCCACGCTGGCCAAGTTTTGGAGGCCTCGTGCGAGCCGGCGCGCACCACCGCGACGCACGGCGTTCAGGGCAACCGCCGCGACGCGCAGCGTTGCGGCGCGGGGTTGGCGGGGACGGCGAGCGGCGGCGGGGGCTAGGGGGATGAGCGAGGAGCGGAGGGCGATGGGCAATGGGCGACAGACGCGGATCAACCGCTCGCTTCACCTGGCGCACCGGGGGGCAAACGTGGGAAACTCTCACGATGGGCAAGGACGAGCCCCCGCAGAACCAGGACACGCCCGCGCCCGCCGCGAATCAGGATGTCGTCTTCATCCATAGCCCCGTCGAGCAGGGGGAGGGCTTCCGGGTGATCCGGAGCCGGGAAGACCGGATCGAGATCGGCGAGCTGCGGCCCACCGAGCACGGGCGCCCGCTGAACGGAGAGCTCGTGAAGCTGACGCAGCGGTCCGAGCACGCGCGGCTCTTCGACGTGGAGGTGCTCCTCCCAGCGTCGCGCGAGTCGTCCCGCTCGGGCCCCGCGCAGGTCGCGACCGACGCCTACCGCTCGAACTGGGAGGCGATCTTCGGCCCGCGAGAGGCGAACAAGCTCGCCAACTGAGCGCGCGCCTCGGCCCGGGTGGTGCGGCCGGCGATCCCCCGGCGCAGACCCCCTCAGCGAGAGGCCCCGGCGGCGAGCTGACGCGCCTGGCCGGTCTTCCGGAGCGCGTACGCGATCCCGCGCTGGAGCGTCCCCTGGACGACGGTCTCGCGGAGGTCGATCCCGAGGCTGACCAGCGTCTGCGACACGTGGCCTCGGATCCCGGTGATCACCGCCTCTGCGCCGAGCAGCCGAAGCGCGGTCGCGGCCCGGACGAGCGTCGCGGCGACGCTGCTGTCCACGCCCTTCACGCCCGTGATGTCCAGGATGACGACCTGCGCCGACGTGTCCGCCACGCCGCGCAGCGCCGTCTCGAGCGCCTCGTCCGCCCGCTCCGCGTCCATGGTCCCGATGAGCGGCATGACCATGATCCGGTCGGTGATCGGGATGAGCGGCGTCGACAGCTCGGCGAGCCGCTCGCGCTGCACGCGGATGAGGTCCTCCTGGAGGGCGGCGCGCGCCCGCTCGGCGCTCTCCCGCTCGACGAGCTCCGCCTCCAGCTGCACCTTCGCCGCGGAGAGCTCCGCGGTGCGGGCGGCGACGGCCGCCTCGAGCGCGTCGTTGGCCCTGCGGAGCTCGTCGCTCGCCGCATGGACCCGCGCGTAGAGCAGCGCGTTCCTCACGGCGACGGCGGCCTGCGCGGCGACGAGCTCGAGCACGTCGAGGCGGGCAGGAGAGAAGATGTCGGGCGCGGCGTTGTTCTCCAGATAGAGGACCCCCGAGAGCTCCCCCTGGCTCGCCATGGGCAACACCAGCACGGACCGCGGCCTTCGCGCCGCGACGTAGGGATCGCCGGAGAACCGCGCGTCCTGCGCGGCGTCCCCCACGACGACGGAGCTCCCGGTGCTCATCGCGAGCTCGATCACGGAGGCGGCCGCCGCGCCGCTCTCGTGGACGGGCAGCGACGGGCCGACGCGCACCTCGCCCTCGCCCTCGACGACGGCCTCCACGCGCGGCCCGGCCTCGTGCGCCAGGATCAGCGCGGCCCGCTGGGCGCCGACGCTCTCGGTGGCGAGCCGGAGCAGCCGCGTCATGACGCGGCCTAGGTCGACCTCGCGCGCCACCGCCTGCGCAGCCCGGATCACCGCCGCCGCGTCGAGCAGCGCCACGCGCCGCGCGACCGACTCCGTGGTCGCCGAGACCACCGAGGTCAGGCTGAACAGCACGTTCGCGGGCGCGGGCTGCGACGCCCCCACGCGGGGCAGCAGCTCCACGTACGCCTCCTCCATCTGCCGCAGCTTGGCCGTGGCGCCCCAGCGCGTGTACGCCTGGTACGCGTCGACGAGGCACGACCGCGCGAGCCACTGCATGCGCCTCGAGGCCAGGAACCTGCCGCAGAGCTCGCTGGCGAGCGCGCGGTAGCGCACGTACCCCGCCTGGTCGGCCGCGTCGATCGCTTCCTGGTAGAGGGCGAGGACCGGCTCGAGCCCCTCGCCGGCGACGCGCGCGCGCTCCGCCCGGACGAGCAGCTCCAGGTGCCGGAGCTCGGGGCAGTTCCGCGCGAGCACGGCGAGCTTGTCGTGGTTCGAGGCGAGCAGCTCGGCCAGCGCGCCGCCCTCCTCCTCGCTCGCCCGAGGGCCGAGCGCCAGGACGGTGAGGCAGGTGTAGAGCGGGAGATCGACGATGCCGATGTACTGGCCCGTGAGGGCGCGGGCCCGCTCGTGCGCGCGGCGCGCCATCCGGAGCGCGCCCTCGTGATCACCGTAGAGGTACGCGAGCGCGAGCTTGTTCGTGTAGTAGAAGCCGGCGACGAGCGCGAAGCCCATCCCATCGAGCCTCGGCACGAGGGCTTCCTCGTCGAAGTCGGCGTCGCTCAGCGTGCCGCGGTCCAGCGTACGCCCCTCGAGGTTGTGGATCACCTGCCGTGCGACGGTCTGGACCGCCGTCGACAGCGCGTCCTTCGTGCGAGAGGTGAAGCGCAGGAACCCGCCGACGTCCTCGCGCGCGCGCCGGAGCTCGCCTTCCAGGCTGAGCTTCATCTGGGCGACGATGTTGGAGGCCGCCGACGCGAACATGAAGTCGCCGGTCTCCATCCCGGCGACGCGCGCCCGCTGGAGGACCTCGAGCGCCTCTCGCTGCGGCCTCGAGTGGTTCATGACGACCCCGTAGTTGAAGTCGACCTTCGCCCTGATGGCATCGACCCGGTACCTGTCGTTCAGGGCGACGCCCATCTGCACGATCCTGTAGCCCTCGTGCGGCTGGCCCCAGAACGCGGCCAGGTAGAAGCCGTGGAGCGCGTACGCCACGCTGGCCATCGGCGAGATCCCGTGCCGGAGCGACAGGTTCGTCATCCTGACGGCGAGGAGCTGGGCCAGCGGCGGGTTGAGGAAATACGCCGATGGCGAGCCGTAGCCGAGCAGCTCGACCACGGCCCTGACGCGCGGATCGGCGAGCTCCGGGCCCGCGCCGACGTCCTCGTCCCGCCGGGCGGCGAAGCCGCGCTCGGCTTCGGCGATCTCCGCGCGGAGCGCGGCGGCGAGCGCCTCGCCCTCGGTGGGCACCTCCACGCCGAAGAGGCGCAGGCCCTGGAGCGCCAGCGCGAGCGTGTCCGCCCAGCGGTGCTGCGCGTTGTAGAGGACCATCCGCGTGCAGTACACGCGCGCGCGCTGGACGTCCGAGGCGGCGCGCGCGAGGAGGGCGTCGAAGAGCGCCTCCGCGTCGTCGCAGCGGCCGCTCAGGTACGCGCACTCGGCCTTCGCGACATGGATGTCGAAGATGTCGAGGATGTCGAAGGCGAGACGGGGCTCGCCGGCCCATGGATCCGAGCCGAGCGCGGACGTCGCGGCGCTCAGGTAGCCGAACGCGGCGTCGTACGCGGTCGCCGCCTGCGCGCGCCGCCCCGCGGCCACGTTGAGCCGCGCGAGCTCGCCGCGCTCGGCCGGATCCTCGACAAGGGCCGCGGCGACGTTCAGGTGGCCGACGACGACGAACAGCTCCTCGTCGCTCGGGTCCTCGCCGAGGCCCGCCGCGAGCAGCCGGCCGATGCGGTGGTGCAGCCGCCTCCGCTCCGGCTCGTCGATGAGCGCGTACGCCGCCTGCTGGACGCGATCGTGCAGGAACCGGTACGAGACGCGGAACGAGGGGTCCTCGAGCAGCCTGCCCGCGACCGCCGCGTCGCCGGCGTGGACGAAGCGGTACTCGGGATCGAGGGGCACGACGAGGCCCGCCCGCAGGGCCTCCCAGAGGGCCGCGGCCACCTCGCCCGGGGGCTGCTCGGCGACGAGCGCGAGCGTCCGGAGGTCGAAGCGGTGGCCCACGCAGGCGGCGAGCCGGAGGGCGCGCTGCGCGCCGGGCGCGAGCCGCCGGATCTTCGCGGCCATCAGCTCGACGACGCCCTCCGCGCCCTCCGCGCTCCGGGCGCGCTCTAGGCTCCACGCCCACGCCCCCGCGGCCGGATCGAAGCGCACGATCCCCTCGCCGGCGAGGGCGTGCAGGAGCTGGTGGATGAAGAACGGGTTGCCCGCGGTCCGCTCCAGGATGAGCGCCGCGAAGGCGTCCGTGTCCTCGAGGCGACAGCGCAGGGCGTCGGCGAGGAGCCGACGGATGTCCTCGATCTCGAGCGGCCCGAGCCACACCTCGGAGGCGGACGCGCCCGCCGCCCGCAGGCCGTCGACGAGCCTCGCCAGCGGGTGGGCGTCGTCGACTTCCTGGTCGCGGTAGGCGCCGATCACGAGCATCCCGCGGGCGTCGGGATCGGTCATGAGGAGCTCGAGGAGCTTCAGCGAGGCCGGGTCGGCCCACTGGAGGTCGTCGATGAAGAGCGCGAGGAGGTGCTCCTCCGTGATGGCGCGGACGAAGGTCTGGAACGCCAGGCTGAAGCGGTTCTTCGACTCGCTCGGCCCGAGCGGCTGCACGGGGGGCTGGAGTCCGACGACGCGCTCGAGCTCGGGGATCACGTCGACGACGACCTGCCCGATCGAGCCGAGCGCGGCGCTCAGCCGGGCCCTCCAGCGCGCCACGGACGCCTCGCCCTCCGACAGGATGCGCTCGCACAGCTCGCCGAACGCCCGCGCGATGGCCGCGTAGGGGGTGCGCTGCTTGAGCTGGCCGAACTTCCCCGAGACGAAGTACCCGGGCCGCCGCGCGAGCACCTTGTAGACCTCGCGGACGAGGGCGGACTTGCCGACGCCGGCGTGGCCGGAGATGAGGAACAGCTCGACGGCGCCGGCCGCCGCGCGCTCGCACGCGGCCACGATCGCCTGCGCCTCGGCCTCGCGCCCGTAGAGCTTCTCCGGCAGCCAGAGCCGGCCGCCCGCGTCGCGCTCGCCGAGCGGGAAAGGATCGACGCGGCCGTCGGCCTCGTACCTCCGGAGGCACTCCTCGAGATCGGCTCTCAGCGCCTCGGCGCACGGATAACGATCCTCCGCCGCCTTGGAGAGGAGCTTCATGACGAGATCGGAGACGACGCGCGGAATCTCGGCCGACGCGGCGTGCGGCGGCATCGGCGTCCTGGCCAGGTGGCAGTGCACGAGCTCCATGGCGCTCGGCGCGGTGAACGGGGGCGCGCCCGTGAGCAGCTCGTAGAGGGTGGCGCCCAGGGAGTAGAGGTCCGTCCGGCAGTCGAGGCTGCGGTTCATCCAGCCCGTCTGCTCGGGTGACATGTACGCAAGGGTCCCCTCCACGGCGCCCGGGTTCTCCGCCCTCGGCGCCTCCTGCGACAGGCGCGTCGCGATCCCGAAGTCGGAGAGCTTGACCACCAGCGGATCGAGGCGGACGAGGATGTTGTGCGGCTTGACGTCCTTGTGAATGATGCCCGCGTGGTGCAGCGACGCGAGGGCGTCCGCGACGTGGATGCCGATGCGCAGGCTCTCCGCCAGGGTGAGCGGCTTGCTCCGGAGGAGGATGTCGAGCGACGTGCCGCCGAAGTCCTCCAAGACGAGCACGGGCACGCCCTCGCGCTCCTCCACGTCGAGGATGCGGACGACGCCAGGGTGCGCGATCTCCCTCGTGATCGCCTGCTCGTGGCGGAGCCTCACGATCGCGCGCGGAAAGGCCCGCCCGGGGGTGAGTCCCTTCAGCACCACCGGCGCTCCGTCCGAGGCGCGGTGCGCGCGGCGGACGATGACCTCACGCCCCTGGTGGAGTGTGTCGCCCGCGACATAACCTTGCAGCGGGCTCTCAGCGCCGGCGTCGGCGGCCACACGGGGGTTCGTCATGAACGCATCCTACAGCCACCGCAGTACCTGCTGGGCCGTCGTTCGGTATCGCACCGACGACCACTGTGGAGCATAGAGCAGCAGCACCACACACCACGCGCCCGTCGTTCGCCGGGAATTCGTCGCGCGAGCTGGGTGGCGGGCTCCCTCGCGCCGGCGCCCGACGGGGTGTCGAAGCGCGGCCGTGCGCGACCGGAGCGGCCCCGGCGTCAGCGGCGGAGCCGCTCCGATCACGCTCCGAATCTTGAGCCGCGGAGGCCCCCTGAGGAACACTGCTGGGCGTGGTCCAGACGCGCCGGTCGACCGTCCCGCCCTTGACAGCGGTCGCGCCCTTCACGCAAACGCGGGGCGTGCAGGCGCTACCTCTGACAGCGACCGACGACGAGGCGCTCGCGCGCGCCGCCGCGCAGGGACACCCGGGCGCGGCGCCGATCCTCTGGCAGCGGTTCGCGCCGCTCGTGCGCCGGATCCTGACGCGCACCCTCGGGCCCGGAGACGAGGTCGACGATCATGTGCAGGACACGTTCCTGCGCTTCTTCCGCGTGGCCAAGGACCTCAGGGACCCTTCGCTGCTCTCGAGCTTCATCGTCGGCATCGCGGTGCGCGTCGCGCGCGCAGAGCTGCGGCGCCGGCGCGTGCGCCGCTGGCTCCAGCTGTCGCCCTCGGGCGAGCTCCCGGACATGGGGGGCGAGCAGCAGGACCCGCAGGGGCGCGCGGCGCTCGCGCGGCTCTACCGCATCCTCGACCAGGTCGACGACAGGTCCCGGACGCTCTTCGTCCTGCGGTTCATCGAGGGGCTCGAGCTCACCGAGATCGCCGCCGCGCTCGGCTGCTCCCTCGCCACGACGAAGCGCCACCTCGCGCGCGCGTCCCACCGGATCCTCACCGCCGCGGAGCGCGATCCCGCGCTCTCGGCCTACTTCACGAAAGCCCCGCAGGACCTCGATCGGCCCGGGATCCTCCCCGCCGGCGGAGGAGAGCGCGATGAATGAAGCGGAGAAGCTGAGCCGGCTCGCGGACCTCGTGCGGAGCGGCGTCCCCGCGGACGTCGACGCGGCGCACGACGCCGCCGAGCGCGCCCGCTTCGTGGAAGCGGTGAGCCGCGGGACGGGCCACGCTGGAGCGCTGGACCGCGCGCGCTCGTGGCTGCGCTCCTCGTCCCTGTGGAGCGCGCTCTCGGGGCGGCCGCGGTGGACCTTCGCGCTCGCCGGCGCGGCGGCGCTCGCGCTGGCGCTCATCGCGCTCTGGCCGGCGCGGCCGCTCGACTACGCCGTCGAGGGCGCGCCCGGCGCCGCGGGCCGATACATCGCCGCGGCGGCGGGCGAGGCGCGGCTCCGCTTCACGGACGGCACCTCCGTCGCGCTCTCGCCGGGCAGCGCGATGCGCGTTGTGGACGTCGACGCGGCCGGGGCGCGCATGCTTCTCGAGGACGGCCGGGCGTCGTTGCGCGTCACGCCGCGGCCGAAGGCGCGCTGGTCCGTCGAGGCGGGGCCGTTCGCGGTGCTGGTCACCGGCACGGAGTTCGACGTCTCCTGGAGCCGCGGCGACGGCACCCTGCGCGTCGATCTGCACCAGGGGAGCGTGACCGTGCGCGGGCCGCTCGCGCCCGAAGGGCTGCCGCTCCGCGCCGGGCAGCGGCTCGTGGCCCGGATGCGCGAGGGCGACGTCCAGATCTCGAGCCTCGACGCCGCGAGCGCGGCCAAGGGCGCTGCGAGCGCGGCGGACCCGGCGCAGCAGGCGCTGCCGCCCGCGGACGCGGCGGCGACACCCGGGGGGGAGAAGACCATCGGACCTGGCGGCGCCGCGGACGGCGACGCCGGGGCCGTGCGTCCGGAGGGCTCGCGGGCAGAGGGGGCGCCCGCGAGCCCTCCGACGGACGGTGTGGGGCCGGCGGCGCCCGCCGGCGCGCCGGCGGCGAGCTGGGCCCAGCGCGTGGCAGCGGGGGATTTCCGGGCGGTCCTGGCCGAGGCGGAGCAGCGCGGCCTCGGGGGCGTGCTCGAGCGGGGCTCGCTGGACGACCTTGTCGCCCTCGGGGACGCGGCGCGGTACGCGCGGCGCGGCGACGTGGCGCAGCGCGCGCTCTCCGCGACGCGCAAGCGGTTCCCGGGGACGAGCCATGGCAAGGCCGCGGCCTTCCTGCTCGGCCGCTTAATCGACGACGGCGGCTCGCCCGGGGCGGCCATCGCCTGGTACGACACGTACCTCGCCGAGTCGCCGGGCGGCCCGTTCGCGGCCGAGGCGCTTGGCCGCAAGATGGTGGCGGTCGAGCGGACGGGCGGCCGAGCGGCGGCGCGCCCCATCGCGGAGCTCTACGTGAAGCGCCACCCGCGCGGCGCGCACGAGACCGTGGCGCGCGATCTCCTCACGCCGTGACGCCCGGCGGGTGACTCACGCCGTGACGCCCAGCCGGTGACTCACGCCGTGACGCCCGGCCGGTGACTCACGCCGTTCTGGCGCCCATCGTTCGATCTGATGGTTGGCCTTGTTAGCGAGAAATTGAACAGGTAGGCGGGGAGATTGGGGGATTTTACTCCCCGTCTCCCCGCCTACCTGTGAATCTTCCCGAAGAACTCGAGGGGAGGCTTCAGCTGGAAAGGCGGAGGCCCGAGGGGGCGATTCGGCACGCCCTCTCGCGCGTCGATCTGCCCGCCTCGGGCCGCTCAGCTCGCCGCGCCCTGTCGCGCGGCGAGCACGGCTGACCTCGCGTGAGGAGGCGCTAGTTCGAGCGGCTCAGCGGGTACTTGTAGAAGTTCTGCGCCCACTCGATGGTCCAGATCGTCGGCTCGACGTACACGTTCTTGTCCGCGCCGAGGATCATCGCCCGCTTGATCTTCGCCATCGCCGTCAGGAAGACCTTGCGATCGTCCTCCATCCGCGGCCGCATCACGGTCGACGGCGGATAGAGCTCCTTGACCTGAGCCACCGTCGCCGCGTCGTTGATCCACCCGTCGACCCCGTGCTCGCCCTTCGGGAGGCGCGAGCCGCCGGCGTCCAGCCAGTCGCGAAGATCGTTGTTGCCTCGGTTCATGCCGTCGGCGTGGCAGCCGATGCACGAGCTGCCGGTGTTCAGCCGGCGGTCCTGGGTGGCGAAGCCGACCGTGCTGTTGATCTGCGCGTCCGAGGCGGTCTTCTGGAGGCGCGGATCGCGCACGATGTTGACGAAGGCGTCGACGCGGCGCTGGTTGATACCGCCCCAGAGGGAGTACCCCTGCAGGCCGTTCGGCAGATCCCAGATCACCTCTTCCGCGGACTGCTGGAGCCCGTCGGTCCCGGTGTAGTAGCGGCAGTTCAGGTAGCTTCCGCCGGCGTAGCTCGGCTGCCCGTCGCACCCCTCCGGCTCCGCGCCGTTCGGCTGAGCCAGCGTCGCGATGAAGCTGTAGTTGCTCGCCGAGCCGCCGGCCCCGCTGATGAACTTCGGGATCGGGTGCGCCCAGAAGGGGAACCGGATCTGACCCGTCTCGTACGCCTGCTCGATGGTGGTCACGCCAGCGTCGAGCTGCCCGGAGAAGACGTCCCACGTCTTCCAGTAGTAGCCGCCGCTCTTCGTCCTGGCCCTGAAGTACATGCGGGAATCGACGGTGATGGCCTGCTTCGTGAGCATGTACTCGTACGACTTCATCCCCGCGTCCTTGATGACGCCGAGCTCGGCCTCGAGATCCTGCGCGTACCAGGGGATCGCCATGATGGCGTTGTAGACGTCCGGGCGCGTCAGCGTGTAGACGAGCTGGCTCGCCTCGATGTAATCGGTCTTGAAGCCGTTGACGTTCGGCGGCAGCACCTGGCTGTCCGTGGCGCCCTCCACGTTGCCGGCGAGGACGCGCCCCCAGACGAGCCTGGCGAAGCTCGGATCCACCTGGACCGTCGAGGTGTACCTGTACCGCTCCTTGAACGTGACGTCGGAGCCGACCGGCTCACCCAGGTAGTTGACGGAGGTCCTCCCGAAGAAGACGTCGTCGTCCGATCCGCCGAAGTGGAGCTTCGTAACCCCCTTGTTGTAGCCCCAGTAGTTGCGGGTATCGAAGCGGTAGACGATGCCCTTGCCGTTGATGTCCACCGGGTTGACGATCGTGGGGGCCCAGCGCGCGGTCGAGTTCAGGGCCTTCGACAGCCCCACGCGGGCCACGTTGAGCTCCTCAGCGCTGATTCCCGCGTTGTGGAGCTCGTGCAGCGAGGCGTACTTGATGAACTCCGCGTCCGCCGCGGCGACGGTGGCCTTGTCCGTCGCGATCCACGCCTTGACCTGGTCCTCGGTGACCTTCTCGCCGGCAGCGACGGGGCGCGGGGTCGCCGGCAGCGTCGGCGCGACGGCGTTCGCCCACGCCGTGACGGCGTTGAGCATCTGCGTGTTCGCGTCCTTGCAGCTCGATCCGAAGCAGTTGTGCCGGTCGATGCCCATCCGGACCACGAGCTTGGAGTCCGCCGGCTTCTTGAAGTTGACGCGCGTGAGCGCGTACTCGTGGGCCAGCGCCGGATCGACGTCGGAGTGCATGGGCGCCTGGCCCTTGCCCGTCGAGCTGTGGCAGCCAGAGCAGTTGGCGGTCAAGAGCGGGTAGACCGTCGTCTTGAAGGCCTCCAGCGACGCCGCCATGTTGAAGTTCATCTCCTTCGGAAGGCAGACGGCCTCGACGTTCTTGCCGCCCTTGCCATCCGGGATCTGGCTGTAGCCGTTCGCGCAACCCGACGCCGGGTTGACCCCCGTGTCCGCGTCGCCGCCGCCGGAGCCGCCGGAGCCGCCGGAGCCGCCCGCACCGCCCGAACCGCCGCCGCCGGTGCTCGCGCTGCTTGAGCTTGTCGAGCTGCTGGAGCTGCTGCTCGCGCTGCTGGAGCTGGTTGCGCCGCCAGAGCCGCCCGCGCCGCCCGAACCACCGACGCCTGTGCTCGCGCTGCTCGAGGTTGTCGAGCTGCTGCTTGAGCTGCCCCCCACGACCTTGAACGTGAACTTCTGGTTGTCGCCGTTCGCCCAGCTGTACTGCTGGAGGCCGGCGCCATCAGCCGTCGACCGCCCGATGACGTCAAGCGCCTTGTTGCTGTTTCTGGCCATGATCCGCTGGGCGTTGTTGCCGACGTCCACGAACGAAAATTGATGGCTCGTGGCGCTGCCGCAGCTGGACTGGACGACGGTGGCACCGTTCGCCGTCGATCCACCGTTGATCCCGAGGCAGAGGTTGCTGTTCACGTTCCGCAGCCGGAAGGTTCCACTCCCCGCGGACTCCGCCCGGAACTGCTGTCGCGTGGCGCCGTTGCACGTGGCGATCTGCGCAGCCGCCGAGCTCGCCGTGCTGCCCCCGCGTATCTCGACGCACTTGTTGCTCTGCACGCCGACGAGCGTGTAGACCGCGTTCGGGTCGATCGTGAGGCTCTCCTCGAGCGCGTCGCCTTGCTCGCTGCCGGTGTCGTCCAGACCAGCGATGCATGAGACGGCGAGAAGGCTCGTCGCGGAGGCAAGCAATGCGCTCCTTGATGCGAATCTCATGTTATTCTCCTCTGTCAAGTAAGAAGTACGGTCTATCTACAGCTCGACGCTGCCCTTGCGCTGGTCAGGGGCTCTCGACACGCAATGCGCGATGGAGGCTCCGGAGGGACGACCGCGGTGGTCATCGGTCATCGTCCCGCCAGGGGATCTCGATCACGAGGTGCGGAGCTGGAGGACTCGTTCGACAGGCGGTCAGGCACCGCTAAGAGGATTACTCTTGTCCCTTATCGGGTTGCGAGTCAAGCCAATCATGCGTCCCGCCGCGTCATTTGTAGGATCATTTGCGTGATTATTTGCATGATCGTGCATGATCATTTGCGTGAACGTTCACATGATCATTCATGTGTTCGCTCGCGTGTCGCTCGCGTGAACGTTCACATGATCCCTCGGGTGGTCGCTTGCATGGTCGTTTATAAATCCTCGAAATCACGCATAAATTTGCGCATCTCTGCGCCGGTCTACCGCCGTCGATCCTCTTCATTTTACCGCGCATCTGTCCGTCTCGTTCAATTTGCCGGCATTTATGAACGACTATTTACGAAGCCACGACAACGGCAGTTGCTGGCGACGACCTGTGCCGCAACGTCCTACATCGACCGAGACATTTGGCTTCTCGCGCCCTCTTCGCCCGTGTCACTGAACGGGTCGAGTCTCGCCTGAACGAGAGTTGCCGCGGCACCCTTGGATCACCGGATGACCAGGGATTCGCCGTGCGTTGATTCCTGCACAAATCCAGGCAGGTCGCTCCCCCGAGGCGGTGCCCGGAGGGGCACGGGGCGAATCGCCGAGGGGCCAGGGCGAGGAGCGAGCGTCAGGCGATGGTCAACATTGACAAGTTCAGAACAATTTGTCAAGTTCAGGCCTTGACGGTCTGCGCGCCGATCGCAAAGCTCGTCCGGTGCGCGAGCGAGCCACCCTGGCCGAGCTCGCGCTCCACGCAGGCGGAGCCCACGCCTCCTCCGGCGCAGGGTCGCGCAATGGTCGCCTTCACGGTCGTGTTCTGTTTCGCCAGGCACCGCGCCTGGCAGGAGATCGTCCCCTCATGAACGATTCCCGGCGTCGCAAGGGGCTGCGGCTCGAACGGGCGCGCGCTTCTGCCCAGTTCAAGGACGGCAAGTTCCAGAACCCTTCGGGCGCCGGCCCCGCCATGACCAAGGGCTCGACGCTTCCCGTGCTCGGCGAGTTCTTCTTCCGCCGCGGCCGACGTGAGCCCTCTGGGCCGCTCCCCGTCGTGCGGCCCCACGAGACCTGGGCTCGGCGCAGCGACACCGGCTTTCGGGTCACCTGGCTCGGCCACAGCACCGTTCTCCTCGAGATCGACGGCCGCCGGGTGCTCACCGATCCGGTGTTCGGCGAGCGCGCCTCGCCGGTCTCCTTCGCCGGCCCGCAGCGCTTCCACCCCCTCCCGGCCGCGCTCGACGAGCTGCCGCCGCTCGACGCTGTCCTGCTCTCCCACGACCACTTCGATCACCTGTGCGCTCCGACGATCGAGGCGCTGGCCCGCACGGGCGTCCCCATCGTCACGCCCCTCGGCGTGGGCGTGCACCTCGAGGCGCTCGGCGTCGACCCGGCGCGGATCACCGAGCTCGACTGGCACGAGCGCGCGGAGATCGGCGGCGTCCGCTTCACCGCGACGCCTTCTCAGCACTTCTCGGGCCGCGGGCCGATCAGCCGCAACGCGACGCTGTGGGCGTCATGGGTCATCGAGGCGGAGCGGCGCAAGGTCTTCTTCTCGGGCGACACGGGGCTGTTCCCCGAGCTCGCGGACATCGGCCGGCGACACGGCCCCTTCGACCTGGTGATGCTCGAGGTCGGCGCGTATCACCCGGCATGGGGGACCATCCACCTCGGCCCCGAGAACGCGCTGACCGCGTTCGAGATGCTCGGCGGCGGCACGCTCCTGCCCGTCCACTGGGGCACCTTCAACCTCGCCCTCCACGACTGGGACGAGCCCGCCGAGACGCTGCTCTCCCTGGCGACCGAGCGCCGCGCGCGCGTCGTGACCCCCAGGATCGGCGCGGCGTTCGAGCCGGAGCGCGTCGACACGCCGACCCCATGGTGGCGAGAGGTCGCGGACCCGCGGTGACGGACGACGGGTGGCCCGCCGGGACGGACTCTCCCGGATCGGTGCTCGGCTCCTCGGAACCACCATCGGGTCTCCTGCCCCTTCCGTTCACCGCGATGCTCCTCCACCGCCGCCCGCGATCTGGTAGAGCCGTGGCGCGTGCTTTCCCGTGCCCTCCTGACCTGCGTTTTTCTTCTCGCGCCAGCGCTTTTCGCGGCGCGGGTCGGCGCGGCGCCTCCTGGCGCGGCCTCACCGAAGGCGGAGGCGGCCGCGTCGCGCGTGGCGCTCGTCGAGGCCGGCGCGGACGACGCGCTGGTCCGTGAGGCGGCCACGCGGCTGCAGGCCGAGCTCGGCGCGGCGGGGTTCGAGGTGGTGCGCGTCGTGCGGGCGCCCGAGGGCGACGTGCGCGCGGAGCTCGAGCGCGCCGCGAAGGAGACGGGCGCGTTCGCGGCCGCGACGATCGTCCGCTCGCGGACTGGCGCGACCGCAGACCTCTGGATCGTGGACCGGGTGACGCAGAAGACGGTGGTGCGCGCCGTCGAGGCGGCCGGCGCGGCGGCGCCCTCGGTGATGGCCGTGCGCGCGGTCGAGCTCCTGCAAGCGAGCCTGCTGGAGGCGAGCCTGCGTGAGCCGCAAGGGCGCGCGGCGGGCGACGGCGGCGCCGCCGTTCCCGACGACGTTCACCGCTGGATGGCGCCGGTCCAGAGGAAGGCCGGGATGACGCCAGCGCCGGTGCGGGTCGGGATGCTCGCGGGCGTCGGCCTGGAAGCCGGCTTCGGGGCGCTCCTTAGCGCGGACGGCATCGGGCCGGCGGTGGGGCCCGCGCTGCGGCTGTCGTACGGCGGCGGCGCGGACGGCCGCGGAGGCGCGCTGCCCGCAGGGCTCGCGGCGCGGCTGACGTTCGCCGGGCCGACGCTGGGGCCCGCGCTCGACAGCGAGCTCGGCACGGTGTCCGTCCGTCAGGAAATGGCCTTTCTGGAGGCGGTGTGGGCGCTGGACACGGGCGGCGCGCTCTCGCCCGTGCTCTCGGCCGGCGTGGGCGGGCTCCACCTGTTCGTCAGCGGCGATCCCCGGCCTCCGCTGCGGAGCGCGACGGGCGAGGTCTGGTCGGTCGGGGCGATCGTCGGTGGGGGCGCCGGGCTGCAGCTGACCGAGCGCGCGACCCTCCTGGCGGATTTGCACGCGATCTTCGCCGAGCCCCGCGCCGTCGTGACGCTCGGCGGCGAGCGGCTCGGCACCGCGGGGCGACCGACGTTCGCCGGGTTTCTGGGGCTTCTCATGCGGCTCTGAGGCGGGGTCGCGCTCAGGAACTCGGTGTAGGGGAGTTCCCCTACCCTGCCGGAACGATGGAACCGCCAAGGCGCCATAAGACGCCAGGATTGTTGTGCTTTTCTTGGCATCCTCGGCGCCCTTGGCTGTTCAAAAGCCCCCACCCCCCGGCATTCTGACGCTGCTCGTACCGCTCCGACGCGTGGGTCGCGCCTGGGTGGGCTCGCAGGGCGGACGGCAGCCACCGACGAGATGCGATTTGCCGATGTTGGAGCGGCACCGATTCCGCTACCGTCAGGGAATCAGTCGAAGGCGTGCCCGATGGGGGCACGACCTCCTGGTTCGGGTGATATCGATGAGAGTGCGAAGAATTTCGGCGATTTTTCTCGCCGCATTCGCCGTTTCGACGGGACTCCTCGGTTGCTCTGACGATTCGCCCGAAAGCGCGGTAGCGACGTCGGCGAGCACGGGCTCCGCTTCGGGGAGCCCTGGCCCTGGCGGAACCGGCAGCTCCGGCGACGGCGGCTCCAGCGCCAACGGCGGCGACGGCGGCGGCTCCAGCGCCAGCGCCAGCGGCGGTGCCGGGAGCGGCGACGGCGGCTCCGGCTCCAGCGCCAACGGCGGCTCCGGCGGCGGCGACAGCGGCGCTGGCGGCGGCGACGGCGGCTCCGACGCCCGGGGGCGGCTCGGCGCCCGGTGCGAGAAGGACTCGGACTGCGGACGGAGAGGCGTCTGCTTCAGGGAGTCCGGCGACGAGTTCCTGGGCGGAGGCCCGGCGGGCGGGTACTGCTCGGCCTTGTGCGAATCAGACGCCGACTGCGAAGGCGAAGGCAGCGCGTGCTTCGACGGCCTCTGCCTTCTGGGCTGCACCTCGGGCGAGCCCCTGCTCGAGTACCTCGACGACCCGCTCGATCCGGCGAAGTGCCACGGCCGCGAGGATCTGCGCTGCGAGGACGTCGACGACGTGTCCGTGTGCATGCCGAGCTGCGGCTCGGACAGCCAGTGCGGCGGCAGGGCGTGCGACCCCCGGGCGAACGTCTGCGTCGACGAGCCCACGCAAGGGCTGCCTACAGGCGCGCGGTGCTCGCTTACGGCCGACCCGGACCCCTGCGCGGGGTGGTGCGTCAACTTCGGCAACGGCCTCGGCGTGTGCGCCGGGCTGTGCGTGCTCGGCGGGGACTTTGCCAACGAGGACTGCGGAGGACAGGAGAACGGCCTGTGCGCCTATGCTCTGGCGGAGGAGGCCGGGGCGGGCGACATCGGTATCTGCTCCAACGCGTGCACGAGCCACAGCGACTGCCTGCTTCCCAACTCCTCGTGCGTGTTCGCGGGGCTCGAGACCAACGGATTCTGCCTCGTCGGCGTGACGAAGTGCCCGAGGGGTCAGTCGGCCTGCGCCGACGGCGAGGTCTGCACCGCGACGCCGAAGAATGGCCGGTTGTGCCTCGACGAGCACTACCCCTTGCAGGATCCGGTCGAAGGCGGTACGGGCGGCGCCGGAGGCGGCAGTGTCACAACCGGCGGCAGTGTCACAACCGGCGGCAGTGTCACGACCGGCGGCAGTGTCACGACCGGCGGCAGTGTCACGACCGGCGGCAGTGTCACGACCGGCGGTAATGCCACAGGCGGCGCTGACGCCGCAGGCGGGGCCGATGCCGCAGGCGGCGCCGATGCCACAGGCGGGGCCGATGCCGCAGGCGGCGCCGATGCCGCAGGCGGCGCCGATGCCGCAGGCGGCGCCAATGCCGCAGGCGGCGCAGACGGCGCTGGCGGCGCCGATGCCGCAGGCGGCGCCAATGCCGCAGGTGGCGCAGACGGCGCTGGCGGCGCCAATGCCGCAGGTGGCGCAGACGGCACTAGCGGCGCCGATTCCGCAGGTGGCTCCAATGCCGCTGGCGGCGCAGACGGCGCTGGCGGCTTCCTCGGGGGGGCCGCCGGCTAGCCGCCGGGATACCCGCTACCTCCCGCCAACTTCACCGCCAGCGGGCGCGTCCGACAGCGATCGGATGCACATCCGCAGCCCCTCGCGGAGGTTCCGCAGCGTGGTTACGGCGGCCAGATCGAGACCCAGCGACGTGATCAGCGCGGCCACCGCGGGGCGCACGCCAGTGATGACCCCCTTGGCGCCGAGCAGCTCGACCGCACGGATAATCCGGATCACGTGATCGGCCGTCTCGCCATCGATGCTGTCCACTCCCGTCATGTCGAGGATCGCATAGCGGGAGCCGGTCCTGACGATGGCGTCGAGCAGCTCCTCCGTGATCACCCCGGCCCTCACGCCGTCGATCGTGCCTATCAGCGGGAGCGTCAGCACGCCGTCCCACACCTGGATGATCGGGGTGGCGAGCGCGCGGAGCTCGTGCTGCTGCCGCTCGATCAACGACAGCTTCTCGCGGAGCTCGTGCTCGGTCCGCTGGAGCTCCTCGGCGATGCGGGCGCGCTCCTCGACCTCGCGCTTGAGCTTGTGCAGCGCGATCGCCAGATCCGTCTTCGTCGCCCGCTCCTCGTCGAGCAGGCGCTGCAGCCGCTCCTCCAGGCTGGTCGTGGCGGGGCGCACCGTAAACTCGTCGTGGGCATCGCCCCGGGCAGCGAACGACGTCTGCTCGACATCACACTCCTGCCCGAAGAGCCTCGTGCAGTACCCGGCCAGCTTGCCCGCCATCATGCTGCTGCCCCAGCAGACATCCAGCTCCCTCTGGTAAAGCGACTCCCACCCGTTCGCCACGCGGAAGCGAGCCTCCTTGCGCTCGCGATCCAGGGAGATCACCTGCCACACGCCCCAGCCCGCCGTGGCGGCGCCGAGGCCGAGCGCCTTGAAGCCCTCCTCGAACGTCGGATAACCGGAGAGATAGGTCCAGTCGTCGTCGATGCTGAGCCGCCCCCCGCTCTCCACGGCGAGGTTGAAGCGCTCGGTCCCCGCCATCCGCTGGAAGCCGGACATCAGGCCGACCACGCTGCTCGGCAGGAACATCGACACCGAGGGCACGCCGGCCCAGGTGCACTGCCCGCTGTCGAGATCCCACTCGACCGCCATGCCCTCGACGACGACGCGTATCTTCTTGTCCGAAGACGGAGAGCTCGTGTCCATGGATGCTCCGAGTTCGCGAGCTCGGGTGCTCGCCTGAAAGATTGTACCGGCTCGGCGTCCGGCAGTGCACTGCGCGTCGCCTGCCGACAGCCGCAGATCGGCTCTGGACATCGCATCGTTGCGACGGACACTGCGCCCCACGATCGGAGCAGGAGCGGAGCTCGCCGCGCCAGGCACGCGCAACCGAGCGTGCAATGCGTCGTCTCGCTCGCGTAGACTCGGGCCTCCGATGCTCCTCACGCTCACCACCACCCACCGGCCGGCCACCGATCTCGGCTACTTGCTCGTCAAGAACCCCGCGTACACGCAGTCGTTCCCGCTGTCGTTCGGCAAGGCGCACGTGTTCTATCCGGAGGCGACCGAGGAGCGCTGCACCGCCGCGCTCCTGCTCGACGTCGACCCCGTGGACCTCGTGCGCGGGCGCGGCGCGGGCGAGCCCGGGACGCTCGCGCAGTACGTGAACGACCGGCCCTACGTCGCCTCGTCGTTCCTGTCCGTGGCGATAGCGCAGGTCTTCGGCTCGGCGCTCGGCGGCAAGTGCCGCGACCGCCCGGAGCTCGCCGACGCGCCGATCCCCCTCTCCGCCACGGTCGAGGCCCTGCCGTGCCGCGGCGGCGAGGCGCTGCTCCGGCGGCTCTTCGAGCCGCTCGGGTACGAGGTCGCGGCGGAGCGCCTCCCGCTCGACGAGGCGTTCCCGGAGTGGGGCCAGAGCTCCTACCTGCGCGTCTCGCTCACGAGGACGTGCCGGCTCAGGGAGCTGCTCGCGCACCTCTACGTGCTCGTGCCCGTGCTCGACGACAAGAAGCACTACTACGTGGGCGACGCGGAGGTCGACAACCTCCTCGCGAAGGGCAAGGGGTGGCTCGCGGACCACCCCGAGCGCGAGGCGATCGCGCTCCGCTACCTGAAGCACAGCCGGCCGCTCTTCCGCGCCGCGCTCGCGCGGCTCGTGGCCGACGACGAGGCGAGCCCCGAGGAGGCCGAGGACGAGAAGGCCGCGCCCGAGGACCGGGGCGAGGCGCGGATGAGCCTCGACGAGGCGCGGCGCGAGGCCGTCGTCGCTGCGCTCCGCCGGGCCGAGGCGAGGAGCGTGCTCGACCTCGGCTGCGGCGAGGGCAAGCTGCTGAAGCGCCTCGTCGACGAGCGCGTCTTCGAGCGCGTCGCGGGCGCCGACGTCTCCATGCGCAGCCTCGAGATCGCCAAGAACCGGCTCCGCCTCGACGACCTGCCCGACAAGCAGCGGCGGCGCATCCAGCTCTTCCAGGCGTCGGTCACCTACCGCGACGCGCGCTTCTCGGGCCACGACGCGGTGACCCTCGTCGAGGTCATCGAGCACGTGGACCTCTCGCGGCTCGGCGCGCTCAGGCGCAGCGTCTTCGAGCACGCGCGGCCGCGCGTCGTCGTCGTGACCACCCCGAACGCCGAGTACAACGAGCGGTTCGAGGGGCTGCCGCGCGGCGCGCTCCGCCACGGCGACCACCGCTTCGAGTGGACGCGCGCCGAGTTCCACGCCTTCTGCGAGGGGGTCGCGAGCGCGCACGGCTACGCCGTCGAGCACCTGCCCATCGGCCCGATGGATCCCTCGCTCGGCGCGCCGACGCAAATGGCCGTCTTCACCCGCGAGGGCGCCGCGAACGGCGCGAACGGCGCGGGCGGCACGAACGGCACGAACGGCACGAACGGCACGAACGGCGCGGGCGGCACGAGCAGCGCGGGCGGCGGGAGCGGCCCAGAGGCCCAGGAGGGCGGCGCTGGCGGCGGCGCGGCGCACGCGACGGAGGCGGCGTCATGAGCCAGCAGGCCCCCCTCATCGTCCCTTCCCTCTCGCTCGTCGTGCTCGTCGGCGCGTCCGGCTCCGGCAAGAGCACGTTCGCGAGGGCGCACTTCAAGCCGACCGAGATCCTCTCGTCCGACCACTACCGCGGCGTCGTGTCCGACGACGAGAACGATCAGGCCGCCAGCGCGGCCGCCTTCGAGGTCCTGCACTTCATCGCGGGCAAGCGGCTCGCGTCGGGGCGGCTCGCCGTCGTCGACGCGACCAACGTGCAGGCGGACGCGCGCAGGCCGCTCGTCGCGCTCGCGCGCGAGCACCACGTGCTGCCGGTGGCCATCGTGCTCGACATGCCGGAGAAGCTCTGCCACGCGCGCAACGCGGGCCGATCGGACCGGCAGTTCGGCCCGCACGTCGTGCGGGGCCAGAGCCGCGAGCTGCGCCGCTCGCTCAAGGAGCTCCGGCGCGAGGGCTTCCGCTACGTGCACGTGCTCTCCTCGCCCGAGGAGGTGGAGGCGGCCACGATCGAGCGGCAGCGCCTGTGGACCGATCGCCGCGACGAGCGCGGCCCGTTCGACATCATCGGCGACGTCCACGGCTGCTTCGACGAGCTTGTCGAGCTGCTCGAGGCGCTCGGCTACAAGCTGGAGGGCCTGCCCGACGCGCCGCGCGCGTCGCACCCGGAGGGCCGGCGCGCGATCTTCCTCGGCGATCTCGTGGACCGCGGCCCGCGCTCGCCCGACGTGCTGCGCCTCGCGATGGCGATGGTCGAGGCGGGCGCCGCGCTCTGCGTGCCCGGCAACCACGACGTGAAGCTGCTCAAGAAGCTGCGCGGGCGCGACGTGCGGGCGACGCACGGGCTCGAGCGGACGCTCGAGCAGCTCGAGGCGGAGACGGACGCGTTCAAGGCGAAGGCCGCCGACTTCATCGACGGGCTCGTCAGCCACTACGTGCTCGACGACGGCAACCTCGCGGTCGCGCACGCGGGCGTGAAGGAGGCGTTCCAGGGCCGCGGCTCCGGGGCGGTGCGCGAGTTCTGCCTGTACGGCGAGACCACGGGCGAGACCGACGAGTACGGCCTGCCCGTGCGGTACAACTGGGCCTCGGAGTACCGCGGCAGGGCGATGGTGGTCTATGGCCACACGCCGACGACGGTGGCCGAGTGGGAGAACCGCACGATCTGCATCGACACGGGGTGCGTGTTCGGCGGCGCGCTCACGGCGCTCCGCTACCCGGAGCGCGAGCTCGTCGAGGTCAAGGCGCGCCGCGTGTACTACGAGCCGGCGAAGCCGCTCGCGCCTCTCGCGGGCGAGCCGAGGGCCGGATCGCGCGGGCAGGCCGACGACGTGCTCGACATCGACGACGTGCGGGGCCGGCGCGCGATCCGGACGCGGGTGCACGGCATGGTGACGATCCGCGAGGAGAACGCGGCGGCGGCGCTCGAGGCGATGAGCCGCTTCGCCGTGGATCCGCGGTGGCTCATCTACCTGCCGCCGACGATGTCGCCGAGCGAGACGTCGAAGGACGGGGGCCTGCTCGAGCACCCGCGCGAGGCGTTCGCGTACTTCCGGCAGAACGGCGTGGGGCGCGTCGTCTGCGAGGAGAAGCACATGGGGTCGCGCGCGGTGCTGGTCGTGTGCCGCGACGAGGCCGCGCGGCGGCGGAGGTTCCGCCTCGACGAGGGGCCGCTCGGCGTGTGCACGACGCGCACGGGCAGGCCGTTCTTCTCGGACGAGGCGCGGAGCCGGGAGCTCATCGACCGGGTGCGGGCGGCGATGGATCGGGCGGATCTGTGGGCCGAGCTGCGCACGGACTGGGTCTGCCTCGACGCGGAGCTCCTGCCCTGGTCGGCGAAGGCGCAGGATCTCCTGCGCGGGCAGTACGCCGCGGTGGGCTCGTCCGGCCGCGCGTCGCTCGACGCGGCGGTGCGGGCGCTGGAGATGGCCGCCGCGCGCGACGAGAGCGCGCGGGTGCTGCTCGAGCGGCACGCGGCCCGGAAGGCGGCGATGGACGGGTACGTGGCGGCCTACCGTCGCTACTGCTGGCCGGTGCGCTCGCTCTCGGACATCCGGCTGGCGCCCTTCCACCTGCTGGCGAGCGAGGGCGCGGTGCACGCGGCGCGGGACCACGGCTTCCACCTGCGGCAGCTCGCGCGCCTCTGCGAGGTGGATCCGGGGTTCTTCGTGCCGACCCCTCACCGCGTGGTCGACCTCTCGGACCCGGAGAGCGAGGCGCAGGCGGTGGCCTTCTGGACGGAGATGGTCGAGCGCGGCGGCGAAGGGATGGTGGTGAAGTCGTGGGAGTGGGTGGTCCGCGGCCCGCGCGGGCTCGTCCAGCCGGCGATCAAGTGCCGTGGGCCGGAGTACCTGCGCATCATCTACGGGCCGGAGTACCTGATGCCGCAGCACCTCGCGCGGCTGCGGAGCCGCAGCGTGTCGTCGAAGCGCGCGCTCGCGCTGCGGGAGTACGCGCTCGGCCTGGAGGCGCTCCAACGCTTCGTCGAGGGCGAGCCGCTCCATCGCGTGCACGAGTGTGTGTTCGGGGTGCTCGCGCTGGAGAGCGAGCCGGTCGATCCGCGGCTGTGATGGGAGACTGAGAATCGCCGTGGCCAGACGTCCAGCTGTCCATGGCCGGACGTCTGGCTGTCGAGCCAGGCCGCGCAAATCCCGAGGGACGCGCCGCGCCGGTGAGGCTCAGGGCACGGCCATCTCGAACGCCACCGCGTAGTTCGGCTGCGCGGTCCCCGTCATCGAGCCGACGAAGGGATCCGAGTCGCGCAGCTGGCCCGAGCGCCATGTCCGGCCCGAGAACGCCGTGCCGTCGCTGGTCATGGCGTAGCCGACCCAGACGCCCGTCGCGGGGAGATCGTTGCCGACCGTGATGCGCACCGTGTCGCCCGAGATCGCGACGGAGCTGATCGGGATCCTGGTGCTCGCCGTGCGGACCTCGAAGCCGCGCCCCTGCGCCCACTCGGTGAGCGTGCTCTGGTGCGGCGCGGGGAGCGAGCTGTCCCAGGCGAGCGGCGGCACGGGCACGTGGAAGTGCACCGTGATCACGCGACCGCTGCGCTCGACCCGCGTCGGCTGCAGCGGCTGCCAGTCACGGCCCAGCACGACCTTCTCGTTGTAGATCTGCCCGAGCTTCTCGCCGAGCCGCTCGTAGCCGATCGCCGTCATGTGGATGTTGTCGCTCGCGTACGGGTACTGGTACTTCGGCCCGGAGCAGATGATGTCGCCCGGGCGGTCGATCCCGGCCTGCCACTGCGCGAGCGTGGCCGCCGACCGCTGGTTCGAGCCGCTCGGATAGGCGTGCTGCTGCGACACGAACATCGGGATCGACCGGGTCTGCCCGGTCAGCGGCTTGAGATCGGCGTTGTAATCCGACCAGAGCTTGATGAGGTCGTTCTTGTAGCTCGAGCTGCCGGCGTCGGACTCGCCGTGGGTGATCACGATCGCGCCGACGCCGTACGTCTTGCCCGCCGCGCCGGCGAGGCGAGCGATCGCGGCGGCCTCGAAGAGCGACGCCGCGTAGGCCCGACCCGTCGTTCCGGTGTCGGTGGCGCCCTTCCGGATGACCGACATGGCCTGTCCGCTCTCGCCGACGACCGTATGAACGCTGATGTAATCGCCGCCCGTCGCGGCCTGCACCAGCGCCGTGATCTGGTCCCCCATGGCCGTGTGCGGCGACTCCCCGTAGATGTTACGCGGATACGCGCTCGGGTAGCCCGTGGCCAGCGCGCGGATGGGCTCGACGAGCGGCACCATGGAGAAAAAGCCCCCACCTTCGGCCAAAGTCCCCCCACCCCATCGCGCTCTCGTCCGTGCCCTCTGTGCCCCTCTGATTCCTTCTCTCACGAGGCCAGGAACGCGCTGCCGCAACTCGGCGACAGCGCGCTCCACGGCTGACTCGGGCCCGGGTGGCTCGGGCAGCGCGCGTCGCGGCGGGAGGCGGCCCGCGGGGAGCGGGCCCGCTTCATCACGGCGAGAGCGTGACGGACTTCGCGTCGAGCGCCACTTCGTAGTAGCCGTGCGGATCCCAGCTCAGCGGAACGCCGTTCTGCTTGAGCGTGCCCCCGGTGACCGTCACGCGCACGTACTTGCCAGGCGGGAAGTGATCGGGGAGCTGCCACGTGTAGGTCGTCGCGCCGCCGGACGTCGAGGGGGTGGCGGAGGAGACGGCCTTCTGACCGCGCCAGTAAGCGCCGACGTTGACCACGCTGTCGAGCCACATGTCGCCGAACGCCTTGGAGTGCTTGACGTGATCGATGAAGGCCTGGAGCTGCACGGGCTGATAGGCGCCGTCGGTGCCGCCGGTAAAGCCGTGAACAAGGACGGTGCGCCACTTCTTGGCGTCCCGCGCGCTCGTGACCTGCTGATCCATCGTCGCCGTGGAAGCGCCGGCCGGGGGGATGTAGCAGGGCAGCGTGAACGGATCGGTCGAGTCGTTCGGGCCGATGAGGTTGTTGGCCACGCCCCGGTTGATGAGGAAGCGCGTCCTGGCGATGTTCGTGTACACGGACGAGCCGTTCGGCGCCGCCATCGTCCACACCTTGGTGCCGAACCTGCTCTCGATGAACTGCGTCGCGGCGTCCGTATCGGCGCCGCTGTCGTTGCTCGAGTGGCTCTTCGTGTGGTTGCCGAGCTCGTGCCCGTCGCTCAGCGCCCTTTGCCACACGGCATTTGTCGACTCGCTCTTGCCGGTCTGAAGGTAGAAGGTGAACGGAACGTCGAGCGCGTTCAGCGTGTCGTAGTTCTGGATCTGGCTCGAGTTCGAGTCGTCGAACGTGTACGACACGGCGCCCGTGAAGCCGGCCCAGTTGATGACCCTGAACCCACCGGCCGCGCCGGACGGCTTCGCCACGTTGCTGGGGCCTGGCGGCGTCGGAAGGCCGGAGTTGACCACCGGGCCTCCACCGCCGCCGCCCGAGCCTCCGCCGCCGCCCGAGCCCCCGCCGCCGCCCGAGCCTCCGCTGCCGCCCGAGCCTCCGCTGCCGCCCGAGCCTCCGCTGCCGCCCGAGCCTCCGCTGCCGCCCGCGCCGCCTCCGCCGGAGCTGGCCGACGTGCTGCTGCTGGAGCTGCTCGAGGCGCTGCTGCTGGAGCTCGCCGACGTCGAGCCTCCGTTCCCGTTGCCGTTGACCGACGTGATCGAGGGCCTCCCCGTGCCGTTCGCGCAGAACCCCCAGGTCGTCGACGCCCCTGCTCCCAGCGACCCGTTGTAGCTCTCGTTGGTGGCGTTCAGCTGGCCGTTCGACTGCGTGACGCGCGCGTTCCACGAGTTGGCCAGCGTGGCGCCGTTGAGCGCGATCGCGAGGCCCCAGGAGGTGCTGGGCTTCGAGCTCGCGTTCTTCACGGTCACGTTGGCGCAGTACCCCGTCGGCCACTGCGACTGGTACGACAGCTCCGCTGACATCGTGGAGTCCGGGCTGAGCAGCTCGCCCTCCAGCGACAGGATCTCTTCGTCGTCCGGAGACGCGGCGATGCAGGCAGCCAGGCAGCAAGCGATCGAAACCGAGCCGAGGCTCAGCAGGCTAGCAAAGCGCATAAATTTTCTCCCAGGAGCGGCCGGACGGGCCGCAAGCAAGTTCCGTAAGGTGCCACGCCGACGTGCCGCGCGCAAAGCACATGACACGGAGCGCTCAATCAATCTCTCTCAGTTCCCGATTCCCAGCCGGTGACCCTTCGATCACACGACGTGCTGAGTCAAGCACAATTGTCCTCTCAAGCCAGCGACGCGTCAAATACCATGCTGTAGTTCAGTGTAACGAAGAAACACGGGGCACATCGGAGAGCCCGCAGCTCATCAGTGACAACGAAACTATTCATCAGTGTAATTCGCCGACATCGCGTCTCTCATGGCCATCCCCGGTTCCTTCATGAGAAGCTATTTCAACCATAGACGCACGGAGGACACCGAGGCCCCGCTGTGCCTCGCTGCCGCTGTGGTTCCTGCTCTCACGAGACCAGGGCTGCGCTTGAACGGTGCGGTAACGGAGCGCCCCTCCGCAGAATCGGACGAGGCCCTCGTCGACCGGGCTCATCCCGTGCCAGCGCTTGCGGTAGGCCCCCGTGGAGGGAGCTCGTCGCGCGGGGCGGCGACAGGCTGTTGTCTGAGCCCAAATGACGTGCTGTGTCCGGCGTGCGCAGCACGTCGGGCACAGCACGTCCAAGGCGAGTTCAGCCTGTCGCTGCCCCGCGCGACGAGCACCCTCCACGGGGGCCGGTCCGATCGTCGAGGCCTTACGCCCAACCAGGGACGAACCTGACCGACAACGTACTGACGCTGCACGGACCTCGCGCGCCGGCGCGCCCGGAAGGGCGCCCAAATCGCCGCGCGCGCCGGCTCGACTGCCGGGATGACGAGGGATGTTACGGCGACAAGGTCAGCGTGCCGCCATCCACCGTCACACGGAGGGACTTCCCCGCCGGGCGATGGGCGTCAATCGCGCGACGAACGCGATGCCATGGATCTCGATAGGTACGTTGGTGTCCTGCCGCGCGGGAGCTCGATCCGTGTCAGCGGAGCACACCGTCGTGCTCTACGGGCTCATCCGCGTCATCGGGCTCGCCGCTGCGTACTTTCTCTCGCGCCGGACGGCTGAGCCCGTATCCCAAGAATCTTCAGGGGCAGGAGGCGGCGACGGCGCGCGAGCGGCGCGCCGTCCGCCGGGAGATCGGCGTCAAGCCGCGCGATCGAGCTCGTCCCAGAGGCGCACGTCGCTCCGCTCTTTCAGGAAGATCCCGCCGACGACGACCGTGATGAGCGCCACCCCGATCGGATAGGCGAGCCCCGCGTAGATGTTGCCGGTCGCGACCGTCACCGACGAGGCGATGAGCGGCAAGAGCCCGCCGAACACGCCGTTGCCGACGTGGTACGGGATCGACAGCGACGTGTAACGCACCTTCGCGGGGAAGGCCTCGACCAGGTAGGCCGCGATGGGGCCGTAGACCATCGTGACGAACAGCACGAGCACGAACACGAGCGCGGTGAGCACGGCCGGGCTCTCCGCGTTCTGCTTCATCGCGTAGAACACCGGGTAGAAGCCGATCGCGCCGCACAGGTTGCCCGCGAGCATGATCTTCTTCCGGCCGATGCGATCCGAGAGCGCGCCGAAGAACACGAAGAACGGCATGCCGAGGGCGAGCGCGGTGGCGACGATGATCGTGGCCGTGACGAAGGGGACCTTCAGCGTGTTCTGCAGGAAGTAGAGCGCGTAGAACTGCCCCGTGTACCAGACCACACCCTGACCGGCCGTGGCGCCGAAGAGGGCGACCAGGATGACCTTCCAGTTGCGCTTGTTGCCGAGGCTGTCCTTGATGGGCGCGGTCGACGTCTTCCCCTCGGCCTTGAGCTTGGCGAAGATCGGCGACTCCTTGAGGCGGGTACGCACGTAGAAGGACACGGCGACGAGGAGCACCGACAGGAGGAACGGGATGCGCCAGCCCCAGTCCTTGAACGTGTCCTCGCCCACGATAAGGCGGGTCCCGAGGATCACCGCCAGCGAGACGAACAGGCCGAGCGTCGCCGTGATCTGGATGAACGAGGTGTAGAAGCCGCGCTTCTCGTCGGGCGAGTGCTCGGCGACGTACACCGCCGCCCCGCCGTACTCGCCGCCGAGCGCGAGGCCCTGAATGAGGCGGATCAGGACGAGCGCGAGCGGGGCGAAGAGCCCAATCTTCTCATACGTGGGGAGGAGACCGATCACCGCCGTCGCGCCGCCCATGAGCAGCAGCGTGACGAGGAACGCGTACTTCCGGCCGACGATATCGCCGACGCGCCCGAACACGAGCGCGCCGAACGGGCGGACGACGAAGCCCGTGGCGAAGGTGCCCAGCGTCAGCAGGAAGCTCGCGGTCGGGTTGTCCTTCGGGAAGAAGTGGGTCGAGATGATCGCGGCGAGACTCCCGAAGATATAGAAGTCGTACCACTCGATCATCGTGCCGCCAGCGGACGCGAAGATGACCTTCCAGAGCGTGGAGCTGCTGACGACCTCACGCCCGGCCGCGGGTGCGTGGCTCCCGGGAGCCACGGCAAAGGTTTGGGGAGACGTCTGTGCCATGGGAACGGTTCCTCGGAGGAGCTCCAGCGCTCTTCGAGAGGGCCGGAGACGGGCTTACAGGCGCGCCGAGCGGTAAAGAGGCAGCCAGGGTGTTGTTCATGGCTCCTCCTCCCCCGCACGCGAGGGAGGAGGAGGGGCCGGGCAGCGCGTGGCTCGATGCCCTGTCACCCCCGGCTCGCCGAATGCTGCTCTCTTTGATCTGAATACCACGCAAGCAGCCTTGAGAATACCCGTTCGTCCACGGGGCAAGCACGTGGGCGGCCTCGCTCGGCGACATCTCGTTACGATCGGTAACACCCGACGTCGCACAGCCACCGTTGAACCTTGCACCTCATCCTCATCCGCCTGCCCCACCCCGCCTCGACGACGCGGTGCGCGCGGCAGGCAGGCGGCAGGGCGCCGCCCCGAGGACGCCCGCGGCCTGGACGCGGGCTCACGGCTCCGCCTCGGGCCTCCGCCTCGCCTCGCTCGCGCCCGCGAGCGGCAGCCGGACGACGACCGTCGTCCCCCGCCCCACCGCGCTCCGCAGCGCCAGGGTCCCGCCGTGATCCTCGACGATCGAGCGAGAGAGGGGCAAGCCGAGCCCCGTGCCGCTCGGGTCGCGCTTCGTCGTCACGAACGGCTCCAGCACCGCGGCGAGGAGCTCCTCGGGGATGCCGCTGCCGTGGTCCTCGACCTCGACAACGATCTGGCCGGCCTCGATCCACCCCCGGACGGTGATGAGCGCGCCGGCCTCGGAGGCGTCGCGGGCGTTCGCGAGCAGGTTGACGAAGACCTGAACGAGCTCGCGCCGGTCGCCGATGACGACGAGCGACTCGGGGCAGGCCTGCTCCACCCCGACGTGGGGCGCCGCGCGGTCGAGCCGGATGAGCCGCACCGCCTCGGCGACCACCTCGGCGAGCGCCACGCGCCCGACCCGCGCGCGCGCGCCCTCGCCTGGCTTCGGCACGGCGCCGGTGCGGCTGTGGTCGAGCAGCGAGCGCAGGATGGCCTCGATGCGCGCCGCCTCGCCGAGGATGAGGCCCGCCCGCGCGCGGATCTCGTCGCTGTCGGACTCGGCGCGGAGGTTCTGCGCGAGGCAGGCGATGCCGGTGAGCGGGTTGCCGACCTCGTGGGCCACGCCGGCGGCGAGGCGGCCGAGCTGGGCGAGGCGATCGCGGTGGGCGAGCTGCGCCTCGAGCGCGCGCTGCTCGGTGCGGTCCTCCACGAGGAGGACCACGCCCCCGGAGGCGGCGCGCGCGTCGAGCGGGTCGAGCGCGGCGCGGTGGACGCGCAGCGAGCGCGCGCGGCCGGCCACGTGCGCCTCGATCTCGTCCGCGCCGCCCTCCCCCGCGGAGGCGGCGCGCGCGGCGCGCGCGAACAGCTCCGCGAACGGGGCCGGCAGCCGGTCGAGCGGCGCCCCGACGAGGTCGCGCTCCTCGACGCCGACGAGCGCCTCGAGGCGCCGGTTCACGAGGCTGATCGCGCCGTCGGACCCCACGGCACAGACGCCGAGGGGGAGCTGCGCGAGCACCGAGCGGAGCCATCGCCGCAGGAGATCGAGCTCCTTCGCCGCGCCGACGAACGTCGTCGTGGCCTCCCCGCGCGCGAGGCGCCGCTCCAGCCACCGGAGCTCCTCGGTGAGCGCGCCGCTCGCCGCCCTGCTGCCCAGCGCCGCGGGGGCGGCCTGCGCGTCCGCCTCCGCGGCCGTCCTCGCGAGCACCGGGCCGACGAGCGGCGACAGGTTGCGGTGCAGGCGCTCCTGGAGCGCGTGGAGCTCGGTGGCCCGCGTCTCGTCGCGCGGGATGTCGAGCTCGATCCGCGCGCGCGTGACCTCGAGGGCGGCCGCCTCGCGGCCGAGCAGCCGGGCGAGCCGCTCCTCCAGCGCGCCCACGCTCGAGGCCACGGTCGCGCGCTCGACCGACGGGCCTATCTCGCGGCGCGTGCACAGGCGCGCCGCCTCGCGCTCCTCCTCGGCCGGGGGGCGCAGGAGCGAGACGAGCCCGAGCGTGGCGCCGTTGACGGCGAGGGACACGAACGTGGGCAGCGACCAGGTGTCGATGGCCGCCGCGCGCGCCGCGTGCGCCGCGGGGTCGGCGAAGCCCGCGCCCTCGCGCAGGAGGTTGAGCCACCCGGGATCGAGCCCGGACAGCTCGGGCAGGAGCGGCGCGAGGCAGGTGGCCGTCCAGGTGAAGATGCCGGCCACGAGCCCGGCGAGGAAGCCCGCGCGCGTCGCGCGCTCCCAGAAGAGCGCGGCGAGGACCCCCGGAAGGAACTGCGCGAAGGCGACGAACGACACGATGCCGCTCTCGACGAGCAGCCCCCGGTGCGGCTGCGCGCGGTGAAAGAGCCACCCGCCGGCGAGGATGGCGGTCAGGAGGCCGCGGCGGAGCCACAGCACGCGCGCGTAGACGTTGCGGCGCAGCGTCCTCCGGGCGAGCGGCAGGAGCAGGTGCGTCGCGCTGGCGCTCGCGAGGGAGACGGCCGTGACCATGACCATCGCGCTCGCCGCGGAGATGCCGCCGATGAACGCGGCGAGCGCGAGCCAGCCCTGGCCGAGCAGCTGCGGCACGAGCAGCACGTAGCTGTCGGCGGGCTCGGCCGGCGCGAGGCGGGTCCCCGCCCAGAGGACGGGCAGGACGGGCAGGTTGAGCGCGAGCAGGAAGAGCGGGAAGGCCCAGGCCGCCCTGGAGAGCGCGCGGTCGCCTGCGCCGCTGGCGAACGCCATGTGCCACTGCCTCGGCAGCAGGAAGGCCGCGGCGAAGCTGATGACGAGCATCGAGGTCCAGCCGCTGTCCTCGCGCACGGGGCGCCCGAGCGCCTCGACCTCGGCCGCGTGGTCGCCGAGCCAGTCCGCGAGCCCGCCCGCCCCGCCGAACGCCCCGAGCACCGCGACGAGGCCCACGGCCGCGAGCACGGCGAGCTTCGCCGCCGACTCGAACGCGACCGCCGCCGCGAGGCCGTCCTCGCGCCCCTGCTCGGCGGCCGGGCGGGCGCCGAAGAACGCCGTGAAGAGCGTCAGCAGCGCCCAGAAGACGGCGCCGACGGCGTCCTCGTGCCCGGGCCCGGAGAGCACGCGGACCGACTGCTCTGTCGCGCGGAACTGCTGCGCGATGTAGGGCACGCTGGCGACGAGGGAGAAGGCCGCGACGAGCGCCCCGGCGGCGGGGCTCTGGAAGCGGAAGGCGAAGAGGTCGGCGAGCGAGGAGAGGCGCTGCTCGCGCGTGATGCGCAGGACGCGCGACCAGAGGAGCGGGGTGGCGATGCACGCGAGCGTCGGGCCCAGGTAGACCGCGAGGAAGACGAGGCCGTGGCGCTGCGCGAAGCCGACGCCGCCGTAGTAGGTCCACGACGAGGCGTAGACGCCGAGCGAGAGGGCGAGGACGAGCGGGTGGCGCGCGAGCGCGCGGGGGATCCGCTCGCGCTGCGCGGCGAGCGCGATCGCGGCGAGCACCGCCAGCCAGGCCACCGTGGCGAACAGCAGGACGCCGACGTCGATCACGGCGGCCCTCGATCACCGGGCGCGGGATCGCCGCGATCGCGCTCGCGCTCGCCGGGGGCGGGCTCGCCGCGCTCGGGGTCGACGCGGTCGACGCGGTCGGCGCGCGTCGCGAGCACGGCGAGCGCGATCAGCGCGGCCCACACCGCGAAGACCGCGGCCACCGCGAGCAGGCCGCGGGCCCAGAGCAGCCGCGCCGGCGACACGAGGAGCACCGTGCCCAGCAGCATGAGCACGAGCGCGCGATCCGCCGCACCGGCATCCGCGCCGTGTCCTCCGCTCATGCGGAGAGGCTACCCAGGGCCGCGGCGGCTGAACATGCGCGGGCTCACAACGCGACGCGTTATTTCAATCACCGGTGGGGCGCTGCGCGGCGCGCGCGCCTGCGCTCACCCGCTCTCGGCCGCGATCCCGGCGAGCAGGTTGCGCGCGTGCGCGATCACGCCCTCGTCGCCGGACTCGACGCCCCACTTCGCCGCGAGCGCGGGGAACGCCGCCCAGCGCTCGCTGGCGTGGACCGCGAGGCTGGGCCAGGTGGTCCCGCCGGCCGCCTCGAAGCGCGCGATGCACGCGTCGAGCGCGGCCTTGCCGAAGGCGCCGACGAAGAGCGCGAAGTCGACCGAGGGATCGCCGAGGTGGGCCTCGGTCCAGTCGAGGATCCCCGTGAGCCGGCCGCCCTCGTCGAGGAGCATGTGGCCGGGGTGGAGATCGCCGTGCACGAGGGCGAGGTGCCGCGGCCAGACCGCGTCGTTCTCGAGCCAGCGCTGCCACCGGGCCCACAGCGCCTCCGGCGGCGCCAGCACGGCGCGCGTCGCGTCCATGGCCCGCGCGTGGAGCGCGCGCGTGTCGTCGATGGACTTCACGGGGACGCCCGCCGAGAGCGCCTCCGCCGCGTCCACGCGCTGCAGCGCCGCGAGCGCCTCGGCCACCGACGCGACGAACGCGCCCGACGGCGCCGCCGGATCGACGCGGCTCCAGCGCGCGCCCGCCTCGGGATCGAAGGAGACCGCGGGCACGTCGCCGAGGCGCGGGTAGGCGATCACGTGGTCGGTGTGCACGCGCCAGTCGGGCACGGCCACCGGCAAGCGCGAGCGCACCAGGGCCAGGACGCGCGCCTCGACGCGGGCCGACGCGACCTCGGCGAGGCGGCGCGGCGTGCGCACGACCCACGGGACGCCGTCCTCGTCGTGGGCGTGCACGACGAGGAAGGCGAGCCCGCTCCGGTCGAAGTCGGCGTGGGACGTGGCGAGCCGGAGCCCCTCGCGGCGCGCCGCATCCAGGAGCGCGCCGGCGGAGTCGATGGGCGTGAAGGACGAAGGAGACGTGGACGGGGTGCTGGTACGTTCGGTCATGATCGCGAGCCTCTTCGCGCGCCGCCGCGACGGGCGGCGCGCGTGGATGGGGGGAAGACTCGCGGCGCGAGCTCACGACCGGCCGGGCGTGCGTGGCGTTCTCCTTCCGGGCTGCCGGGCGTGAGGCTCCGCACCCCGGCCTTCCCCGTTGCGGGAGGAGACAGGGCACGGACAGGCACCCGCGCGCTCGCCGCGTCGACCCGGCCGCGCCGGGGCTACGGGGAGGACGAGGATGCCGAGCTCAGCGCAGCCGGGAAAATGCCACGGCCGGAGCATCTCATGCGGAGCCCCGCGTCGCAACGGCGTTCAGGGCGCTCGGCCCCCTGCCGAACGCGAACGCAGCCATCGCCCGCTCCGCAATTGCGCTCGTCCTGCACTGGGCGCGCAGCACGTCTCCACCGCGTCGAGTCGCTCGGCACGCATTGCGCACCTCGCCATAAGGACGCTCTCGACGAGAGGGTTCCCCAGACCGCCCGCCATCTCAAGGCCAGCCCACGCGGCTCCGCAGCGCAAGGCCGAGCCCTACGCTCAGCGCGTTCGCGCAGAGCGCCCAACGGAATGCGCGGCGTAGGCCGAAGAGGCCGAGATAGCAACCTTCGGCCGCGACGGCGAACCCCTCGGCCGCCGCGAACATGGTCCAGTAGCCCTGGCGCGACAGGAGGCGCGGGAAGATGAACCAGACGATCGGGTGTGTGAGCGCGCTCGCGCCGAAGGCGGCGCAGAAGCGCACGGCGCGCCGTGCATCGAAGCGCTGCCGGCGCATCGCGGCGAGGTACACGGGCACCTCGACGATCTGCGTGAAGGCGAAGGCGACCGCCCAGCGCATCATGCGTACGACGGCGCGAGCGCCGTGGCTCGAGGGCTCGGCGAGCGCCGCTGTTGCCCCGGGTCGCCGGCGCCGACCATCCAGCGCCGCTCGATGAAGAGCCATGTGGCGGCCGCGAGCTCGAGGTGCCCGTGGAATACCGCGAATCGAAGGTAGCCGGCGCGCGCAGCCACGAGATCGAAGCAGGCCCATGCGATCAACGCGAGCGCGGCGGACGCCGTGAGCCAGAGGAACGGGCGCCCGAGATCGTCCGCGAGCGCTCTCCAGCTGCTCACGAATCCGCGCGGAGCGGGGCGGGGGCGATCGTCCTCGGGGACGAGCCTCAGCCACACCGCATAATGCACCGACTGAGCGAAGGCGTAGAGCAGGACGAGGCGGACGCCGAGGTCGCCCGGCGCGCGCGGCGCGAGGTCGCGCACGTGGGAGTAGATCGGCGCTCCGAGCCCGGGCAGCGCCGCGACCGCGGCGCGCCACAGCGGATCGAGGAGGCCTGTCGCGAGCGCGACCGACGACCCGAGGAACAGCGCGAGGGGCACGAGGTGCCAGCGTGTCCGCCGCGGCCGCCAGGCGCACCATAGCCCGACGGCGATGGCATTGTGGGCGTGCGCGAACACCAGCTCGGACCAGCCGCGGAAGGCCACGGCCACGGAGACGAGCGGCGCCAGGCAGGCAATCGCAATGGCGCGGCGGCAGCGCGTGCCCCTCGCGACAAAGGCCGCCACAACCGCCGCCAGGAGCCCGCACGCGAGGCGGCACGTCACCGCGCCCGCGGCGAGCGGCGCGGCCACCGCGAGCGCCGCGAGCCCGCGCCGATGGAGGCCCGGGCGCGCGACGAGGTAACGGACGTCCGCGAGCACGTGAGGGACGCCGAGCGCGATGGGACCGAGCGCCAACAGCCATGTCGGCGCCAGCAACGCGCCCGAGAGCGCCCACACGACGGCGATGGTCCCCAGCACCGACACACGGACGTCCCGGCGAGCGACCCAGGTGCCCACGTGGCGGCCCAGGAGGCGGAAGCAGGCGCGTCGCAGGCGGTCGAGCGGCGAGAGAATGACGTCCATCATGACGGGCGCTCGCGCTGCGTCACCCGAAGGCTTGGCTATGTCGCCGCCGGAGCGCGAGGGGCACCCCCACGAGTCCGGCGATGGCCAGGAAGCTCATCACGTAAGCGGCCACCGGCGTCGCCAGGGCGGCGGGGCCACCTCCGCCGCTGGCGGGGGGAATGACGTCCGCGTACGCCAGGCTGGTAGCGCCGAGCCATCCGGATACCACGGCCGCCGCCGAGATGAGACGATGTGCAGATTTCATAGTGTTCAGTCCTTCAGATTCGGGTTGTTGCTTGTTGCAGTCGAGCCAAGAAGCGCCTTCTCTGGCCCAGCAACGACTCGTTGAATGCACCCCTCATGCCCCGCTGCGCCCTCGGCCTTCGCTCGATGGGAGCTCGCCGGCTTTTGCTCGCTCGCGCAAGACGTTGCTTCAACGAGCAAAGCCGCGGCGCTCGTGCCGCTCGGGCTCGTCATGAACCGTGAATCCCCGGCGCCGGAGGAGACGCGGGCTATCCACGAGCGCGCCCGCTGGCTCGCTGCGGCGGGCGCTCATCCTCCCGGAAGCGCCGCGCCGTGGTCCTCTCCCGCGAGATCGAGCAGGCGCGCGAGGACGACCTCGAGCCACCCCACCGTGCGCCCGCACCGGCCGGCGCCCCGCGGCGCCGGCTCCCCCGCGTGGAGCGCCCGCGCCCCGCCGGCGATGCCGCCGGGCCGCCGGCGCATGTGGCGCGCGCAGAGCTCGCGAAGATCGAGGCACGGCGGGCGCCAGAGGCCCTCCTGCGCGAGCAGGTCCACCGTGAAGGCGCCCCAGGTCCCCAGCACGCCGCGGTCGCCGACGAACGCGCGGAACCGGCCCAGGGCGGCGCCCGCGTCCTCGCCGTCGCGCAGGCGGGCCTCGGGCACCTCGAGCTGGTGCGCGACGCTCGGGCCGAGCGGGCGCCGCGGGCGGAGGAACGCCTCGAAGCGCTCGCCCGACGCGCGGCAGGCCACCAGGTGCACGAGCTCGGACCTGGGCTCGGCCGCGCCGTCCGCTGCCGGCCAGCCGGCGTTGGCGCCGCCGTCGACGAGGACCAGCCTCGCCGGATCCGCGAGGTAGGGGCGCAGCGGCGCGAGCGGCGGGGGCGCCGGCGCGCGCCGCCGCCGCGGGGCGGTGCTCCGCGCCTGGTGCTCGATCTGCCGGTCGACCATGAACTCGAAGGCCCGCAGCATCGCGTCGAAGCGCGCGGGCTCGCCCTCGATCGCGCCGAGCGCGCTGGCCACCGCCTCGATCGTGGCGAGGCACTCGGGCCGCGGCTCCTTGCGGATGCGGTAGTTGCCCGGCGACCGGGGCGTTATGCCGATGCGGCGCACCGCCGCGAGGCGGGGGTTCAGCGCGAGCATCTTCCTCGCCTGCCACCACGTGCCGTCGACCACGATGAGCGAGCGCACGGGCGGCCCGTCCGCCGGGTGCGCGTCGCCTCCGGGATAGAGCACGGCCGTCGTCCGATCGCCGGCGAGGGCGGCGATCCTGGCGTCGTCCTCGAAGACCACCCCCTCGTGCAGCTCGGAGTTGGGCAGCGACAGGTGCGTCATTCGCGCCGTGCCGATGCCCACCCGCCGCTCGCGCGGGTGCTGGAGCAGCACGACCCGGGTCCTCGTCGGCAAGGAGGGCAGGAGCGCGCAATAGCAGACCGGACGGGGGCGCCGGCAGCGCCAGCAGACGTCGCGCATGGAGGCACCCTAGGCCGCGCTGGCCGCGAGGTCCATGACCTGCGGCTCCCGGCGCTCGTGCCGCGCGAGCCATGGTGAGAAGAGGAGAAGAAACGCAAAGACGCAAAGGCGCAAAGAGAAGGGATGAGCTCCATCCCTCTCCCTTGCGCCTTTGCGCCTTTGCGTTTCTTCTCCCTCTCGAGCTCTCGCAGCGCTCTCCCCTCAGCCCTTGCTGGCCGGCTCCCAGGCCTCCAGCAGCTGCCGCGCCGCGCGCAGCGGGCTGAGCGAGCCCGCCTCGACGAGGGCCTCCACGCCAGGCAGGCGCTCGCGCACGCCGGCGCTGCGCAGGAACACCTCCCGCAAATGCCCCTCGATGAGCTCGAAGAGCCAGCGGCGCGCCTGCGCGGCGCGGCGGCGCAAAAGCCAGCCGCTCTCCAGCATGTGCGCGCGGTGGCGCAGCACGATCTCCCACGCTTCGCGGACGCCGCGGCCCTCCTGGGCCGAGCACACGGAGACCACGGGCGCCCAGCCGTGAGGCGCCGGCGGGAACAGGTGCAGAGCGCTCTCGTAGTCTCGGCGCGCTCGCGCGACCCGGTCTTCGTTCCCGCCGTCGGCCTTGTTGATGATCACGAGATCGACGAGCTCCATGATACCCCGCTTCACGCCTTGCAGCTCGTCGCCGGCCCCGGGCAGCATGAGGAGCAGGAAGCAATCCGTCATGCCGGCGACCGCGACCTCGGATTGCCCGACACCGACGGTCTCGACAAGGATGTTGCGGTACCCGGCCGCCTCGCAGAGCAGGATGGCCTGGCGCGTGGCCCGCGCCACGCCGCCGAGCGAGCCGCCCGACGGCGAGGGGCGAATGAAGGCCCGCGGATCGCTGGCCAGCCGCGGCATCCGGGTCTTGTCGCCGAGGATGCTCCCGCCGTGGACAGGGCTGCTCGGGTCGACCGCGAGCACGGCGACGGTCTCCTCCCGATCGCGCACGAGGTGGACGCCGAGCGCGTCGACGAACGTGCTCTTGCCGACGCCAGGCACGCCGGTGATGCCGAGGCGCGTGGCGCGGCCGCCGTGGGGCAGGCAGAGCTCCAGGACCTCCTCGGCGAGCTCCTGGTGGCGGGGGAGCGAGCTCTCGGCCAGCGTGATGGCGCGCGCGAGCGCCGCGCGGTCGCCCGTGAGGAGACCGTCGACGAGCTGCCTCGGGCTCGGCTTCAACCTAGCGAGCCTCCTGCAAGGAGAGGCTCTTAAGGAGGGTCCGGACGATCCGCGCCGCGGCCTCGGGGATGACCGTCCCGGGCCCGAAGACGCCGGCGACGCCGCGCTCCTCGAGATAGCGGTAGTCCTGCGGCGGGATCACGCCGCCCGCCACCACGAGGATATCGCCGCGGCCGGCCTCCCCGAGCGCCTCGATGAGCCGGGGCACCAGGGTCTTGTGGCCGCCGGCGAGCGAGGAGATCCCGACCACGTGGACGTCGTTCTCGACGGCGTGGCGGGCCACCTCGTCCGGGGTCTGGAAGAGAGGGCCGATATCGACGTCGAACCCGAGATCAGCAAAGGCGGTGGCGATGACCTTCATGCCCCGGTCGTGCCCGTCTTGACCCATCTTGGCGACAAGGATGCGCGGGCGGCGGCCCTCGAGGGCGGCGAACTCGCGCACGAGCGCCTCCACCTCGCGGCCAGCGCCCGCGTCCCGCATCTCCGCGCCGTACACGCCGCTCACCGTGCGCACCGGGGCTTCATAGCGGCCGAAGGCGCGCTCGAGCGCGTCGGAGATCTCGCCGAGCGTCGCGCGGCGCCGCGCGGCGTCGACGGCGAGCGCCAGCAGGTTCCCCTCGCCCGTCTCGGCAGAGCGGGTGAGCGCGGCGAGCGACTCGCCCACCGCGGCCTCCGCGCGCGCGGCCTTCACCTCGCGCAGCCGCGCGAGCTGCTTCTCGCGAACCGCTGTGTTGTCCACCTCGCGGAGCTCGATCGGCGCCTCCCTCTCCAGCCGATACGCGTTGACCCCGACGATGATGTCGCGGCCCGCGTCGATGCGGGCCTGCTTGCGGGCCGCCGCCTCCTCGATGCGCAGCTTGGGCAGGCCGTTCTCGATGGCCTTGACCATGCCGCCCAGGGACTCCACCTCCTGGATGAACTGCCACGCTCTCCTGGCGAGCCGGTCCGTCAGGCGCTCGACGTGGTGGGAGCCGCCCCACGGGTCGATGACCCGGCAGATATCGGTCTCCCGTTGCAAGAACAGCTGGGTGTCTCGCGCGACCTTGGCCGAGAAATCCGAGGGGAGCGCCAGCGCCTCGTCCAGGGCGTTCGTGTGCAGCGACTGCGTACCCCCGAGCACGGCCGCGAGCGCCTCGATGGCCGTCCGCGTGATGTTGTTGAACGGGTCCTGCTCGGTGAGGCTCCAGCCCGACGTCTGGCAGTGGGTCCGCAGCGCCAGGGACTTCTGGTTCTTCGGGTGGAAGCCCTTCACGATCTTCGCCCACAGGAGCCGCGCCGCCCGCAGCTTGGCGATCTCGGTGAAATGGTCCATCCCGATGCCGAAGAAGAACGAGAACCGCCCGGCGAAATCGTCGATATCCATGCCCGACGCGATCCCGGTGCGCAGGTACTCGAGGCCGTCGGCGAGCGTGTACGCGAGCTCCAGCTCGGCGGTCGCGCCGGCTTCCTGCATGTGATAGCCGCTGATGCTGATCGAGTTGAACCTGGGTGTCTTCTCGGCGGTGTAACGGAAGATGTCTGCGACGATCCTCATCGACGGCGCCGGCGGGTAGATATAGGTGTTCCGGACCATGAACTCCTTGAGGATGTCGTTCTGGATGGTCCCGGAGAGGAGCTCGGGGCGCACGCCCTGCTCCTCGGCGGCGACGAGGTAAAACGCCATGATGGGGAGCACGGCGCCGTTCATCGTCATCGACACGCTCATCGTATCGAGCGGGATCTGATCGAAGAGGATCTTCATATCCTCGACGGTGTCGATGGCCACGCCGGCCTTCCCCACGTCGCCGACCACGCGCGGGTGATCCGAGTCGTAGCCGCGGTGGGTCGCGAGGTCGAAGGCGACCGAGAGCCCGGTCTGCCCTGCGGCCAGGTTGCGCCGGTAGAACGCGTTCGACTCCTCGGCCGTCGAATACCCGGCGTACTGGCGGACGGTCCACGGGCGGACCACGTACATGCTTGTATACGGCCCGCGCAGGAACGGCGGCGTGCCGGCGGAGAAGCCGAGGTGCTCGAGCGACGCGACGTCCGGCGGGGCCGCGCTCGGCTCGGGGATCTCCATCGTGTCGTCGATCTGCCGCACCGCCGCTCGCGCGAGGCTGTGCGCGAGCTGCTCGATGTACCAGGAGCCGGCCGCAGGGCTGTCTCCGGCGTCGAAGCGCGCCTCCTCGCGGAGGATGACCCGCGCGTTGCCGAGCAGGCGCTCGGGCGGGATGACGACGATGTCGTCCGCGCCGCCCGCGATGGCCGCCATCATCCCGACGATACCGCGGAGGAGGTTCTTGTGGTCCTCGTCGCCGGGGACCGCGGCGGACGGGACGGAGGCGGTGATCGTGGCGCCCGGCCGCAGGCGCGCGGCCAGGAGGCGCGCGGCGCGGAGGCGGGCTATCTCGAAGAAATAGCTGCACCCCATCGTGAAGCGCAGCTCCGGCGCGCCGCTCCGGAGCTCGGCCACGAGGGAGGCCACGAGCGGGCCGCCGGTGGCCGGCGGCAGCGGGGGGCTATCCGGCGCGAAGATCGGCGGCACGAGGAGCCCCTCGGCGCTCGCCCAGGAGAGATCGTCCGCCGTCTTGCCCTTGAGATCCCGCTGGAGCGCCTGCTTCCAGGTCGCGAGCGCGACCGGCGCGAACTCGGCGAAGAGCTTGTCATCCATGAGACTGCACGACCTCGATGAGGTGACCGAACGGCGCGTCCTCGCGCGATCTGGGGTGCACGAAGAAGATCGTCGTGCCCCGGGAGCCCGGCCGGGGCGCCGCGTCGATGACGCGGAAGCCGCGCGCCTTGAGCTCGTCGAAGGCGACCTGAACGTCGCTGACCCGGTAGGCGACGTGGGCGAAGCCCCCGCGACCGCCGTTCTTGTCGATGAGCTTCTGCACGGGAGACTCGGGAGACAGCGGCTCGAGGAGCTGAACGTGGTTGTCGCTGTCGCCGATACGGAGCATCACCTCGCGGACCTGATCCGTGCCCCGCACCTCCTCCCGGTGGACCTCGCGGAAGCCGAGCATCTCGTACGCCTTCACCTGCGCGTCGAGCTGCCCGGCGGGCACCGCCATGGCGATGTGGTCGATGAACAGAAACCCGGGAATCTGGTCCTTCATGGGCTCTCCTTGGATCGGGATCGCGCGGCGGTGGCGCTGGCGCGGCGGCCGGCCGCATCCGGGGCAGCTCGCCCGGAACGAGGAGCGCGCCAGGGTGCCCAAGAACGCCGTGCCAGTTCCCCAAATTCCGCTAACGACATCCTTGACGCCCTGTGCTCATGGCCTGCCTCGTCCGAGCGCCGCACCAGCGCGGATCGGCAGTGTTGGGAAAGCAGAATGTCTCGGAAATGCCAAGCTGGAGCTGCTGCGGCCGGCGTGGCGACGATGTAGGTGTCCGCCCTCTCCTCTTGAAAAGCCAGCGAAAGCGGCGGGGTAGGCCGTGCCGAGACGACGCGCCATGCGCGCAGCTTGCGTCGCGGAGCGGGGCGGCGGCAAGGGCAGCGCGCGGCCGCTGGCCCGCATGGCCGCCCTTGGCGAGCGATGGGCTGCGTGCGTGGGCCGGCGTTATTATAGACTCGCACGGACGCGCGCGACGCGGCATGAGCGCGCTCGGGCAACATGGGGGGCGTGTGACATGCAGGGACGGGATCACGACGAGCTCGTCGCGGAGATCGAGCGGCTGCGCCTGCGCGTGAGCGAGCTCGAGAAGGACAAGATCCGTCGCGACGAAGGGATGAGACGGATAGAGGATTATGTACGTCTCCTTACCAGCTACACGCCGGCGGCAGTAGCGCTGTTCGACCGCGACATGCGCTACCTGCTGACGAGCAAGCGCTGGCTCGAAGACTACGGCGTTCTGCACCCGGACATCATCGGTCTCTCGCACTACGAGGTCTTCCCCGAGGTCCCGCAGCGGTGGAAGGAAATCCATCAGCGCTGTCTCTCGGGCGCGAGCGAGCGGCACGAGGAGGACCCGTTCGTGCGGGCCGACGGGCGCATCGACTGGGTGCGCTGGCAGGTCTTCCCGTGGCACGACGAGACCGGCGAGATCGGTGGCCTCATGATGTTCACCGAGGTCATCACCAAGCACAAGGAGCTCCAGGAGCGGCTGCGAGCGCAGTCCGCCACCCTTCGGGAGCTGTCGACGCCGATCATCCCGATCTGCGACGAGGTGCTGGTCCTGCCGCTCATCGGCGCGCTGGACGAGCAGCGCTCGCAGGAGCTGACGGAGGCGCTCCTCCGCAAGATCTCCGAGAAGGGAGCGCAGATATGCATCGTCGACGTCACGGGGGTCCCCGCCGTCGATACGCAGGCAGCGGGCGCGCTCGCGCGCATCGCCCAGACGGTGCGGCTGCTCGGCGCCGAGGTGGTGTTGACGGGCATCCGGCCCGAGGTTGCTCAGGCGCTTGTCGGCCTGGAGATGGAGCTCGGCGGCATCGTCACGCGCCGCGATCTGTCCCGCGGAATCGCGTTCGCGATGGCGGCCAGGAGGCTCTGACGCGCTGCCCCTCCGGGCTCATCGGACCCGCCACGCCGGGTGCTCGTCCCCGATGGCGGGCACCTCCACCAGGCCGTTCTCGACCGCCCCGTCGTCGCTCTCCGGCTCACACAGGTACACGGCTATCGCGCCGAGCGGCTGTTCGGTGTCGACCCGGGACCAGCCCTCGGGGGCCCGCCGGGCCTCTTCGCGCCACTGCACCGACACCTCGCCGACCCGGGCCGCCTCCAGGATCGCGCGGCCGCCCTCTTCGCCGAGCGACGCCACCCGGGCGACCTCGACGTCGTACACGCCCCCGGCCGGCTCGACGCGGAGCCCGTGCCGGCGCAGGGCCTCGGCGATCGCGGGAGGCACCAGGTAGGCCCGCGGTCGATCCACCACCGCGGTCCCGACGAACCGCGCGTGGTGCGGGATCCGCAGCGTGACCGGCTCGCCGTCGAACGCCCGCGGGCTGCGTGTCAGGACGTCGATCGGCGTCCCGGTCGGCTCCAGGCGGTACCGGACCGCGACGCGCTCCGGCGGCCGGGCGCTCGCGGCCACCACCTCGCGGACCGCGTCGGCGTGGGCGGCGACCCAGGAGAGGGCCTCGATCTGCCACGCCGAGGCGGTCTGGACGCGCTCCTCGAACGGGAGGTAGCTGTAGCACTCCAGCAGCAGGTCGAGGCGCCCCGTCAGCCCGCGGTAGTTCGAGCCGAACCGCGGATGGTGCGGGTACGTCATCCAGCCGAGGCCCACGGGCGCCGCCGGGTCGACCTCGCCGTCCGCGTCGAGCACGCGCTCGTCCTCGACGAAGTTGCCGTACCAGCCGCTCTCGAAGCCGCGCCGCCGGACCGCGGCGATCACGTCGGGGATCAGGCGGTCGCGCACCATCGCGATCGGCTCGGCGCGGCCGGACTCGACGGTGTGCGGCACGTCGACCGTCATTTGGAACCGGTGCACCGACCCGTTTGTCGCGTGGTTGTCGATCGTGAGATCGGGCGCCCAGGGGATGCACACGCCCTGCTGGAGCAGGCGCATCTCGGGCGCGGCCTGGCGGAGGTAGTCGCGGTTCAGGTTGATGCCCTGGCTCTGGGTGCGGGTGCCGACGACGGGACCAGGCTGCCCGGCGAGCTTCTTCAGGTCGAGGCGGCGGTTCTGCGGATCGAGCGCGTCGTTGCCATCCGCGTTGAACAGCGGCACGACGAGGAGCACGAGCGCGTCGAGCCAGTCGGGGTGGCGGCCGTCGAGCAGATCGCGGACGAGCGCGAGGCTGGCTTCCTTGCCCTCCACCTCGCCGGGATGGATCCCGTCGAGCATCAGCACCACCGGGCGTCCGGCGCGGCGGGCGTCGTCCGGGGATCGCACGCCGTCCTTGGACAGCACGAGCAGCGGCAGCTCCCGCCCACCCGGGCTGGTCCCGAAGGTGGTCACGTGCAGGCGCGGGTCGCTGCGGGCTTCGAGCCCCCGGACGAACCGCATCACGTCGGCGTGCAGGGAGGTCTCCCGGAATCCGGTGGCTTCGGCGCGGGTTAGCAGCATGGGCCCCATCTCTACCCCACCCCGCCGCCCGCAGCAGGGGGCAGCGATCGGCGACGACGACTCGCCCCGCAGGAAGAGCCCGCGCGTGCGCCACGTGTGCCGCGTGTTCGTGTGGTGGAGCGGTGGGTGTGGTGGACGAAGCGACAGGCACCTCGTCCAGCCGGGTCAGCCGGGTCAGATCGACAGGAAAGGACGCGACCCGAAAACATGGCCCGAAAACATGGAAGGCTCGGCAACCGCGTCCGTCGCGCGTTGTCTTCCCTGCACCACCGTCGCCGGCGCACGCGCTCGCGGAGCGCTCACAGAACGGATTGTCATTTTGGCAGGATGAGCCATTGTACAGGTGGCGGACGTGTCAGCTTTGGCAGAGCGGCGCCAGAAGCCCCGCGATCCATGCGCTGGTTCCAGCGGATGGCTGCTGGCACGACGCTCGCATTCGCAGGAGATGTCACAGAGACGCTGGCAGCGAGCGGGCGCTCGCGAACGAGGCAGGTAGCACCATGTTGAAGATCTTCCGGAAGTTGAATGAAGGGAGCCTCCTCCAGCGCACAATGATGCATATCGCGGTGCTCGTCGCCGGATCTGCGAGCGTCGTCGCTCTGACCAGCGTACTGCTCGTGTCGACCGCGAAGACCGTGCTGCCGCCCCACGGCGCGACCGAGGCCGGCGCCGACAAGGCGGATGACGAGCAGAGCGCGGACTCGGATGCTGATGCGAGCTCGCCTGAAGCGGCGGCGGGCGCGAGAGGCGCGCCGAAGGCGCTGGCGCAGGCGCGCGTTGCGAACCGACGCGAGGGCGCGATCGCGCGGTAATCACCGCATCACCGCATCGCAACATCACCGCATCGCCCCGCGGGCGTGAGCGCCGGCCACGGGAGCGCCGCGCCGGGGCGCACGCGGCTGGATCCGCGCGGCGCACCCGTGATAGCACCTCTGCCGATGACCCAGCCCCCGAGCCCCCTCGCCACCCCCGCCGCGTGGAATCTGGTCGCCGGCGATTACGCGACCGACGTCCTCCCGCTCTTCGAGAGATACTCCGCCGACGCGCTCCGGCTCGCCGGCCTCGCCCCGGGCGCGCGCGTGCTCGACGTGGCCGCCGGGCCAGGCACGCTGTCCCTCCTCGCCGCCGGGCAGGCGCGCGTGACCGCGGTCGATTTCGCCGCCGCGATGATCGAGCAGCTGCGCGAGCGCGCCGCGCGCGCGGGGCTCGCGGTGGACGCCCGCGTCGGCGACGGCATGGCGCTGCCCTTCGAGGACGGCTCCTTCGACGCCGCCTTCTCGATGTTCGGGCTGATCTTCTTCCCCGACCGCGACCGCGGCCTCCGCGAGCTCCTCCGGGTGCTGCGCCCCGGAGGCCGCGCCGTCGTCGCGAGCTGGACGCCGATGGACACGACACCCATCCTGGGCGAGCTCTTCGCCGCCATCCGCGCCGAGCTGCCCGGCCTGCCGTTCGGCGAGGGCAAAGCGCCGCTCGGGGATCCAGGCGAGTTCCGCGCCGAGATGGAGGCCGCGGGGTTTCGGGGGGTCTCGGTACACGAGGTGGAGCACGCCCAGGATGTGCCCTCGACCGAGGAGTTCTGGCGCACGGTCTGCCGGAGCAACGCGCCGCTGGTGCTCCTGCGGGACAAGCTCGGCGCCGAGCGCTGGGAGGCGCTCGGCGACGCGATCCTCGGCAAGCTGCGCGCGCGGTTCGGCGACGGCCCTCAGCACCTCTCGAGGACCGCCCTCCTGGGCGTCGGCTCTCGCTAGCACCAACGATGAGGCAGCCTTCCGCTGCCATAACGCCCTTCCGCAGCGCGTGGCAGCACAGGCCGAGCGTCTGATGGCGGCTGGCCGCTGGCGACGACCACCATGGTACGATCCCCTGCGCCGCGCCTGGGCTCCTCCGAGGGCCCGCGGCGCAGCGCGCAGTCCAACGAGCACCTGAGGATCCCGCGATGGCCGGCCGCGTCGACTTCTACTTCGATTACATCTCGGGCTACGCCTACTTCGCCTGGCTCAGCATCCAGGAGATCTGCGACCGCCGCGGCGCGGAGCTCGGCGTGCACCCCGTGCTCTTCGCCGGCCTGCTCGACCACTGGGGCCAGCTCGGGCCCGCCGAGATCCCGCCCAAGCGCGAGTGGGCCTACAAGGACGCCTTCCGCCACGCGCGGCTCCACGGCATCGAGCTCGCCTGTCCCAAGGTCCACCCCTTCAACCCGCTGCTCGCCCTGCGGCTGTCGCTGCGCGAGGTCGCCGGCGCGGAGCAGCGCCGGCTCGTCTCGGCCATCTTCCGGGCCGGCTGGGGGCAAGGCATCGACCTCGGCTCGCGCGACGAGCTCGCGGCCGCGCTCGATCGCGAGGGGCTCGATAGCCGCGCGCTCATCGAGCGGGCATCGGCGCCGGCCGCCAAGGAGGCGCTCCGGGAGAGCACCGCGCGCGCGGTCGGCCGGGGCGTGTTCGGCGTGCCGACGATCTTCGTGGGCGACGAGCTCTTCTGGGGGAGCGACCGCATGGATCACGTCGAGCTCGTCCTCGACGGCCGCGACCCGCTCGACCACGCCCGCGTGCGCGAGGCGCTCGATCGCCCCCGCGGGGCCGACCGGCGAAAGGTGCGCTCCGAAGGCACATGTTGAGGAAGAGATGAACATCTCCATCATTGACGCATGGCGCACCCGGGAAGCGCGTAATTTCTTCCGAAACGTCTGGCCAATGTATGTCCACGAGATCTCCGGCTTCGACACGGACTTCTACGTTCTGGACGAGGCCGGTCGATGGCAACCGGACATCGTCGACGATTGGATCTCGAGCGTGACGCCGCCCGGCAACCTGCGAGCTCCGCGGTCGGAGCAGGACCCAGCGCAGCCGTTCCAGCGAGCGCACGTCATTACAAGCGACGCCCGACCGGTCGGGTTCGCATGTGTCGGCCTGCGACCGTTCCGATACATGCCGGACGACGTCGACCTCAGCATCGCGGAGTTCTTCTTGATCCACGGGAGTCGTGGCACCGGCGCGGGCCGGCATGCGCTCCAGCTGCTGTTCCATCGGTATCCAGGGCGGTGGCACCTCAGCGCGATACACGACAACTCTCGGGCAATTCGATTCTGGACCAAGACGCTGCCTCTCCTTGGAGTGCGAGATCTCGAAACCCGGCACGAGAGCGGCGATGTCACCTGGCGGTTCGTGGCAGAGGGTTGAAGCGCGCTGGGCTGCGGCGCTCTCGAACGAACGCGACGATGCTTCGCGTCGCGGGTGATCCGATCGTTCGGCGGGCGGGCCCTGTGCCGGGAAGGCCGGGCGGGGGTGCGTACATCCTGATCTTCCGGCTCCGCGCGCTTCGAGGGTAGGATGGTGGGACGATGCGTGTGATCGTCGCCGGCGCCGTGGCGTGGACCAACATGGACGCGATCCGGCGCGAGCTGGCGAAGCTCCCGGTGGGGGCGACCGTGATCCACGGTGACTCGCCGGGCGCGGACGCCCTCGCCGGACGCGTCGCAGCCGAGCTAGGGCTCGCCGTGGAGCCGATGGCGAAGAACAAGGCGGACTATGCGAAGTACAAGCGTGGCGCCTGGAAGGGCCTCAACGAGCGGATGCTGGCGAGCGGGATAGTGCGGGTGCTTGTGTTTCATGCGGCGTTCGAAAAGAGCCGCGGGTCGGGGCACCTCGTCGGGCTGGCGAAGGCGGCTGGTGTCGAGGTGAGCGTCTTCGCGGAGTGAGGCGCGCGGAGGGCGCGCTCAGGCGATCACCGCAATTGTAGGATTAACAGTGCGCCTTCGATGGGTGCCGTGCGTAGCCCGGCCGAGGCGCGGGCCCAGCTCGCGGCAGCAGACCTCCGCCTCCCGCCGGTCCCCGGGCGTCGCGGGTGTTACCGCATGACGCCGAGGGCGGCCTCGATCTGGTTGCGGGCGACGACGCCGTGATCGTCGACCGAGTAATCGTCTGCCTCGAGCCGGAAGGTGCGCGTCGCGGTGACGTCCGCCCGGCCGCTGAAGCGGTACGGGATGACGGGAGACGAGAACGACTCGCGGAGCAGCTGGAGGCCGAGATCGACGGGGACGCTGACGGGGACGCGGACCTGGGTCGTGCGGTCGGAGGGGAGCCATACGCCGTCGCCGTCGGCGCGGAAGTCGACCGCCAGCGGGTAGCGGCCGGCGAGCACGACCTGACCGCGGACCGCGCGCACCGCGACGTCGTACGAGTTCGGGTTGTGGACGTTGACCACGATGGTCATGAGGATGCCGAGGCTCGGCGGGAAGGCGATGCGGATCCCTGTGATCTCGGCGTGGTCGAGCTGCATCGTCGGCTTGCTGACGCAGCCAGCGCCGGCGATCACCGTCAGCGCTGCGAGCGCGAGCGCGGGCAGGCGGCGCAGGGGGTTGGTCTTCCGGGGGCACGGCACGAGCGCGAGCTTAGCCGCGCTCGGGCGCGCCGTCACCTCGCCGCGTGGCGTGGCGAGCGCGGCGGCCTCCGGCGCGCTCGCGGCGGGCTGGGGCGCTCCGCTCGCGTCGGCGAGGAACGACGGCGCGCCGCGCGCCGGACGCGCGTTCGGCGGAGCGGTCGGCCGTCGGTCAGGATGAGCGCGCGGAGGAGCCGGCGGAGACGCTGTCGTGCAGCACCTCGCGTGTCCCGGCGCCGGCGAGGAGGAGCCATGTTCGGAGCGTCTTCAGGTCGTGCGTGGCCTCCACGGCGGACCGCAGCGCCGGCGGCATGAGGCCGAACCGGGTCTCATAGAGCTCGATCGTCGCCTGTGCCATCGCCAGCGCCATCCCCTCGGCGTGCCCCTGCTCGATGAACTGCTCGACGCGTTCCTTCATGGACATCACGGACTCCCCTTCCTCCCACGTCGCCGGCCCGTGCTCGGCGACCTCCGCTCGGGAGCGTAGCAGCGGATCGAGCGCGATGTCGCGCTCCGGCTTCACCTCCAGCGGCCGCCGGAGATCGTCATCGCCAGTCGGAGCGCACGTCCGCCGCCCATCGGCCGGAAAATCGCTCATGGATCGAGCGAAGCGGGCCGCTCCGAGCAACGCCGCCCGTGAGCGTACGGCCCGGTCAGCCGCCGCGTCCCCACGAGTGCACCGGGGCGAGCCGCGCTTCGAACCAGCAGAACGTCTCGCGCACCCGGAACGCACCGCCGTCGCCGTGCTGCTCGGCGAACCGCGAGAGCGCCGCGGGCTCCACGGCCTGCGGGTCGAACCGGCCGTGCGTCGTCGCCTGCCACCACGTCAGCAGCGCGTCCAGCGTGGGATAGACGTGAATTCCATGCTGCTCCTCCAGGAGGAGCAGCTGCAGGCCGGCGCCCTCGACGTGGTGCGCGAGCGCCGCGGCGTCCTCGAAGGCGAAGCCCTGCAAGATCTTCTCCCCCGTAGGGTCCGCGAGCCGCGAGAGCTCCCCGACGAGCGCGGGGAGCGACGATACGCACTGGACGAGGATGCGCCCCGCGGGGCGGAGCAGGCCGCACAACGCGCGGAGGACCGCCTGTTTGTCGCGGATCCAGTGGAACACGAAGTTCGAGAAGACGAGATCGAAGCGGCGGTCCCGGGCGACCTCGCCGAGGGCCTCGGCCGCGCCCACCTGGAACTCCAGGTTGGGCGCGCCGGCGGTGCGGCGGGCGAGCGCGATCCGCGCCTCGTCCGGATCGATCCCAAGGACGCGCCCGTCGGGGCCCACGAGCTCGGCGATCCGCTGCGTGAGGCCGCCGGTGCCGCAGCCGACGTCGAGCACGATCTCGCCCCGCCTCACGCCCGCGAACGCGATGAGGCGCTCGCCGCGCCCCTTCTGCCAGAGGCTCCCTCTCCGGTAGGCCTGCGCGACGCTGGGCGTCGTCATGGCTGGCATCGTCGCCTCGGGGTCACCGTCGACGTTCCAGGAAAGGTCGCGTGTCATCTCGCCCCCGCGTGATCGAGGCGCACGGTGACGAGGTAGCCAGAGCCGCAGACCACGTTCGCGGAGTGCGGGACGCCCGGCGGGATCCAGACGCTCGTGCTCTCGGTGAGATGGTGGACGCTGGAGCCGAGCTCGAGGCGGTACTCGAGGCCTGTGAGGTCGGGGAGGATCAGGTTGATCTCCGGGACGTCGTGCGTGTGCAGCTCGGTGTAGTCCCGGCGCGCCGCCTCGGCGCCGTCCACGCGGTGCACCGCCAGGTGCACCGGGAACCCCGCGGCGAAGAACCTACGGATACAGTCGACGTCCTGGTGGAAAGCGACCGCGGACAGCGGGCTCGGCACGTTGGCGCAGACGACCCCCTCGTCGAGCCGCTCCTCAGCAGAGATGGCCCCCGCAAGGAGGTGCCTTGTCGTCATCGGTATCGGCGCAAACATCATGATGGTCCGCTCCGTAGGACGGCGCGGCCGCGCCGCGCGCACGTGGTGGGTTGTCGCGAGCCAGCGGGCTATCAAGCAACACACGTGCCGCGTGGCGCGCCCTCGGCTGCGTGACATCCATGGACGCAGAGCAAGCGCAGAGTGGCGGGAAATCCGGCCGAATGGCGCGTGCCGCGGCGCGCCCTGGGCCGGGGGTCCGACCGCCGCGCCTGAGGAGACGCCGTGACATGTCACGCTCGAGTGCGTGACATGTCACGGTCCGACCGTGACATCGCGCGCCGCCGCGAGCGGCTCACGCCCAGCGCGGCGCCGGCCGGAGCGACGCCGCCGCCTCTCGTGCCGCCGCGGGCCGCTGGGTTCACCCTACGGAGCTGCGGCCCACTCGATCAACACACGGCCGACGCGCTCGAGATAACCCCTCTCGCGAACGACCTCTTGGTATCCCGGCACCGCGCCGACCCACTCGCGCATACGAACGTTCGGCGCATCGGTGAGATACATCGTGGGAAGCCCCATGAGCGCGGGGCCATCCATGCCGGCGGTCGTGACGCCGAGCTGGCCGGCGAGCCCGTGCGTTCGCTTCAGGTGCTCGAAGAACTGCAGCTGCGCCCGGCGCGCGTCGAGCTGCCGGAAGGTGGGGTCCTTCCAGAAGAGCGTCATGTCGACCGCGCCCTCGGGGACCCGTTCGGCTCGAAGGGCGTCGCCCGTCAACACAGGCACGAGCCCCGTGCGCCGCACGAGGTCCGTCAGCTCCAGGAGCTCGGCGAGCGTCGTGTTTCGGTGCGGGTGATGGATCCCCTCGCGGATCCAGACCAGCACCTTCTTCGGGCATGGCTCTCCCGCGCGCGCTTCCGCGAGCCTGCGATCGATCCAGCCGGTCACCGATTCCGGAATCGGCGCCTCCCCGAGAAACGCCTCGCGGAGCCTCTGCTGGGCGGAGGACGGCTCGGCCTTGAAGGCGCGTGCGACGATCTCCGTCGTCTGCTTCACAGCGCGCGGGCGCGAGCGGTACGCCTGGAGGCGATGGCTCAGGCGCGCATCGCGAAGAAACGCCTCGGCTTGCGGCGTTCCGGGCTTGCCTGGCTCTACCTGGATGGCCGCGCCTGCGAGGACGGCGGCCGCGGCGACGTACCACCCCTCGCCGAACGAGAAGCCGTTGTCCGTATGGAACGTGTACGCGTGGTTTCGCTCTTCGATGATCCTGCGCGCGGCGCGGGCGGCGGCCTCGGCCTTGTGAGCTGCCGCGCGCGCCGCGCGCGCGACCCTCGATCTCGGCGCGCCGGCCTCGAGCTCCGAGGCGTGGATCGCCGCCTCGCGGGCCGAGGCCTCGGCGCCGGTCACGATCGCTTCGACGCGCCGCCAGCCGTCGTCGCAAGCTTCGCGCGTCGGCGCGCGCTGCGCGCTCAACGAGAGCTGGCCCGCTCCGTGGAGCGCGTCTTCCGCGCGCGCCGCGTGGGCCCTCGCCAACGTCGAACGGGCGCCCATGCTCGTCGCGAGGAGCCGTTCCCTGCCAGCAGCCGGTTCATGTTCCTGGAGGGCGGCGCGCTCCTGCTCGGCGGCGGCCAGCGCGCCGTCCGCCTGCTCGATCGCGCGCTCGAGCAGGCGCCGGTGGCGCTCGCGCTGCCCCGGCGTGTGCAGCGTTGTCGCCAGGGCGAGCGCGGCGTCGAGGCTGCTTTCGGCGTCGCGCTCGAGGTGCTGCGCCGCGAGCGTCCCGGGGACGGCCACCCCCGCGCACGCCGGCCCGGGTGGCTCGGCCATCTTGGGGACCAGCGGGGTCGACGGTGCGGACGTCACGGCGTGGCCAGGATGCCCTTCCCCCCTGGGGAGCTTCAAGCCCCGCGATCGCGTGCTCGACGGGGCGAAGGCCCGGGTGCCGAGAGCGATGCCCGGCGACGCCGCCGGGGGACTCGACCTTGCCAGCTCAGGCGCGCCTGTTGCGACGCCGGCGGAGGAGCGCGACCGCGCCGAGCGCGGCAGCCGCCAGGGCTCCGAACGATCCGGAGCGAGCGCCGGCGAAGCTGCAGCCGGAGGACTCCTCGCTGTCTCCGTCTCCGGTATCGGAGCCGCCCGTCGCGACCGTGCTGCCGCCCGTCGCGGCCGCGCTGCCGCTCGAGCCCGAGGTGCCGGTCGCCCCGCTGGATGCGACCGTGGAGCCGCCGGTTGTCGCGGCCGCCGCGCCGCCCGCTCCGGGTTCGCCCGCGCCGTCACCTCCGCTGCCGGCCGTCGCTTCACCGCCGCCGTTGCCGGCGCCTCCCGCTCCACCGGTGCCTGCCGCTCCCGCTCCGCCGGTGCCCGCCGCGCTCGTGGTGGCGGGGGCGTCCTGATCGAGCGCGAAGAAGCGAACGATGTCGCCGTAGAAGCCCTGTCCGGTCAGATCGTGCCCTACCCCTTGGCCGATGTTCACCTCGAGGACGACGTCTCCCGCGTCGTTCTTGTAGGAGGTGCGGTTCCAGCCGCTCTTCGGCTTGCCGGTCTCCATGGTGCCGTCGCCCTGATCCAGGCCGAGCACGTTCGTCCATTGCTCGACCTCTTCGGCGAGGTAGCCGTAGTTCAGGGTGTTGTCGGCGGTGCCGTGAAAGAGCTGGACCTTGGGCCTCGTGCCGGTGAAGGCGAACGCGTTGCGCACGATGTCGCCCCACGCCTGAGGCGTCTTGTTCGCGGCGGCCTGATTGCAGATCCCACACTGGTTGCCGCCCATCCACGCCCCCGCCGGGACACCGGCGAGCAGCGCGCCGCCGGCGAACACGTCCGGATACGCGGCGAGCAGCACGTTGGTCATGCAAGCGCCCGAAGACGCCCCCGCGGCGAAGACGCGGGCCCGGTCGGCACCCTCCTTGTCGATTGCGTAGTTGACCATCTGAACGATGGCCGCTCGCTCCCCCGACCGCTGGGGAGTCGCGTCCCAGCAGTTCTTGCCACCGCCGACGCTCGGCGAGATGACGATGAAGCCGTGCTGGTCGGCCAGGGACTGGAACCAGCCGTGCGTCGCTCCGGAGTTGCCGCTGCAATAGTGCAGCGCGACGACGATACCCGGCGAAGCATCGACGGCGTCGGGCACATACAGATCCATGGTCGGCCCGCTGCCGCCATAGCTCACGTTGTTCTGCCACTGTGCGGCGAACGACGGGGAGACGGCGAGCAGCGTGGTCGCCAGGCTGAGGGAAGCGGAGACACTGCGGCGGTTGATGAAGAGGGGGAATTGCACGGCGCAATGATTCCCGCATCGCAGGGCTTTGATCATGCGTCGACGCACGTTTTCAGCCTGGGAAGACTTTGACGCTGAGCCTGATATCGGGAGGCGAGCACGGCGATCCGAGACGACGGATCGGCCATCGCGCGCTCCCCCGGTGAGGAGGGAGCAGGGCCCGCCGGCTACCCGTGGCTGCTTCCAGAATCGCCCACGGCGGCCTCGCGCGCCCTGACCGCGCTCCGGAACGCGGCGTAACTCCAGCTCAGATCGCTCACGCTGCACTCGTACCCGTTGTCGCGATCGAACTGCTCGCTCAGCTCGAGGCGATCGGAGTGGTAGATCACCGCCTCGAGCATCCTGTCGCCCGCGTCGATGAGCTTCGCCGCGATCTCTGGATCTGCGGGGTCGCTCACGCCCACCTGCGCGAAGAACTTCTGCGTCGTGGCGTTCACGACCGCGGTGCCCGTGGAGCTCTTGATCTTCGCCGCGAGCATGAAGTAGAGCTCCGCGAAATTGCACGTCGTGAGCGCCCACGGGTGACCGGCGTCCGGGCCGGAATCCGACAGGTTGCCGTCGTAGGTGTCCTCAGGGTACCGACCGATCAGCGGCCCCCTGCTCCCAGGCAGCTCCCGATCGGCATCGTTGATGCGGTACCGCCGGTCGCCCTCGGCGAACGCCTCGCGCACCAGCGCGGCCGTCGAGAGCAGCACCGGGTCCGTGCAGCTCGTGGATCCGTAGACGGCCGACATGACGATATCCACGTTGAGCGTCGCTCCCCTTCCATCGACGGGCCTCCCGCTCGGCCCGGTGATGGACGCGTAGTACGGCTGGCCGTCGTACGTGCCCTGGTGCGTCGCCATCTGGCTGCCCAGCCACTCCGCGGCCGCCCACATGTCGTTGATGTACGGAGAGAGCCCGAGCTCGTCGGCGCGGCTGATCAGCGAGAGGAACGCCTTTCGCTGCACGGAGCGGGCATAGAAGCTGAACCCGGCCGTCTCCTCCCAGAGGTTGTGCGTCTGCTCCTTGTAGGCCGAGAGGAGGTACCGGGTGTCCTTCTCGATGATCGACCTGGCCGTGGCGAGCGCCTGCAGCGAGAGCCGATCCTCGATGGTGAGGAGCGACAGGATGCGGTGCGCCGGACCATCCGTCTGCGAGGTCCAGTTGTCACGCACGGTGCCGTCGATGTGGAAGCACGCCAGCGCGAACCTGCTCGCTCGCTCGGCGTTCTCCTGGCACAGCGCCGAGAACGTCGTGTAATCCTCGCAGAGGCTCCGGGCGGTGAAGACCGGGTTGTCGAGCGCCTCCGGGATGCAGATCGCCGCGTCCCGGATCCAGTGGTGCACGTAGTCCTGGTCGGTCTGCCCCCTGTCGTCCGGCAGGGACGGCGACGCGAGCACACACCCCTTGATGGACCGCATCGCGCCCTTGCTGAACACCCAGGTCCCCGTCGCGAAGTTCCGCAGGAGGAGCACCTGCATGTACTTGCTGATCGCGTCGAACGACACGGACGAGACGTCGACGCTCGTGCTCAGGTAACCAAATGCATTGGCCATGAGACCCCCTCTCTCTCAGATCATTTCTAGCCCAGCACACGCGTGCGTGGGAAGCCCCTCGAGCGACGGCGGCGATCCGGTGTGGTAGGCCCTGCTCGAACGCCGTTTTGCTGCTCTGACCTTGGCACGGGCGACGAAGGCTCGCGGCCGCGTCGCCGCGCGCGGCTGCCCCCTCTGCGCGGAGTTCCCGTCGACCCCGCCCATCGACCCCGCTCCCAGGAGCCGCGCGCCGCCATCCACGGGGCCGCGCCCCTCCACGAGCGACCCCTGCGCGCGCTTCCGTCGACGGCGGCTCAGGAGCGCGGCCGAGGGATCCCGAGCCGCTGTCGCCGCTCCCACAGGGCCTTGCGGCTGATGCCGAGTCGGCGGGCGATCTCGGTCTCCGTCAGCTCGTGCTGGTGCTCGAGGACGAAGCGGCGGAAATAGCCCTCCAGAGAGTCGGACGGGGGCTCCCCCTCGTGCGCGTCCGCGGGGGGCGCGGGCGGAGGCGGCTCTGCAGGGGCGTCGAGCCCGAGCAGCTCCAGCCCGATCTCGTTCGTGTCGGCGAGCACCGTCGCGCGGTGAACGGCGTTCTCCAGCTCCCTCACATTGCCAGGCCAGGGGGCCGCCGCGATGGCGGCGCGCGCCTCCGGCGTGAGCGTGAGCGGCGCGCGGCCCATCGCCCACGCGCGCCGCCGGAGCAGCGACTCCGCGAGGCGCACCGCGTCGCCCGGCCGCTCGCGCAGCGGAGGGAGGCGGATCTCGAGGACCCGCAGCCGGAAGTAGAGGTCGCTCATGAACGACCCGTCGCGCACCATCGCCACGAGATCCCGGCGCGTCGCCGCGATGAGGCGCACGTCGACGCGCCGGGCGCGGGTCGCGCCCACGCGCCGCACCTCGCCGGTCTGGAGGAAGCGGAGGAGCCGCGCCTGGACCTTCGGCGGCAGCTCGCCGATCTCGTCGAGCAGCAGCGTCCCGCCCTCCGCGGCCTCGCAGAGCCCCGCGCGCGCCGAGATCGCGCCGGGGACGGCGCCGCGCTCGTATCCGAAGAGCTCGCCCTCGATCTGCCCCTCGGGGATGGCCGCGCAGTGGACCGGCACGAACGAGAGCTGCCGGCGCGGGCTCAGCCGGTGCACGGCGCGGGCGAGCGTCTCCTTGCCCGTGCCGCTCTCGCCGAGGACGAGCAGCGTCGCCTCGCTCGGCGCGACCTTGCGCACGCGCGCGAACACCTCCCGCATGGCCGCCGAGCCGCCGACCATGCCCTCGAGCTCGTCGTCTTCGGACGTGGGCGGCGCGGACGGCGCGGGCTCCGACGCGCGAGGCGCGGGCTCCGACGCGCGAGGCGCGGGCTCCGACGCGCGAGGCGCGGGCTCCGACGCGCGCGGCGCGGGCTCCGACACGCGCGGCGCGGGATCCGACGCGCGCGGCGCGGCGTCGGGGAGCGCGCTCCGCTCCGGCCGCGCGCCGGGGAGGTGGTGATCGACGATGGCCATGAGCTCGGCATGGTCGAACGGCTTCGAGAGGTAATCCGCGGCGCCGCGCTTCACGGCGTCCACCGCGGCCTTCACCGTGGCGTAGCTCGTCATGAGCACGACCGGCGCGCCGCCGCACCGCCCGACGAGCGCCGTGCCCGACGCGCCCGGCAGGCGCACGTCGGCCAGCACCAGATCGAACGCGCGCAGATCGTGCTCCGCCGAGGCGTCCTCGACCGACCCCGCCTCGACGACGTCGTGCCCATGTCGGGCGAGCAACCGACGGAGCTCCGCCCGGATGACGACCTCGTCCTCGACGAGCAGGATCCGGCTCACGGCGCTACCTCGATCCCTCGCCTCGCCCCGATCGCGCCCGCGTGGACGCGGCGGCGCAGCGCCTCCCGGGCGAGCAGCACGAGTTCGCGCGCCGCGCCGACGCCCTCGAGGACGGCGGCCGCGACCGTGGCCACGGCGCTCGCCGCGGAGGTGCCGCCGATGGACGGAACGAGCGTGCCCGCCACCACGAGCACGGGTGTGCAATCCGTCGCGCCGGCCTCCGCGTCGTCTCCTCCGCACATGGGACAAGGCTACTCAGGAGCGTTGCAGCTGAATACGTGAGGACGCATAGCGCAACGCGTTAACGCAAAACGACTCAGTTGTCTAGGTTACCGTTCTCGGCGCCACGCGAGGGCCGAGGCGTTTCTTCCGCCGAGGAGCGGATGGTCTTCACGGGGGGAGCGGGTGGTCTTCGCGGGGCGCGCAGGAGCTCGGAGCTCCACGCGCCCGATCGTGCTCCCCCTGCGATCGGCCTCCCCTTTATTTGGGGACGAACAGCAAGAGGTCGACGGCATTCGCGATCGCCTCCAGGCCAGTCGGGTTGAAGTGCAGCCCGTCATCCTGGAAGTCGATGTCAGCTTTCACCTTGGTAGGATCCTGGGGGTCGACGACCGCCGGCTCCACATCGATGACCGCGTCGAACTTGCCGCTGTTGCGGATCCAGGTGTTGACCGTCTGACGGGTGGCCTCGTGCGCGGCGGAGTAGTACCCGTTGCCACCGAACGGCGTGATGGGCATTCCGTAAACGGTCATCCCCTTGGCTTTGGCCTTGGTGATGAAATCGGTATAGGCCGCGATCAGACCGTCGGCGACGGGCGGCGCGCTGTCGGTGCCGATGTCGTTCACGCCGATGAAAACGACCAGCCACTTCGCGCCGCGTTGATCCAGGACGTCACGCTGGAAGCGGTCCTTTGCGGTCGGCCCGAGCCCGCCGGTCAGCACGTTGCCCCCGCCGATACCCAGGTTCAGCACGGCGACGTTCTGGGTCCCCTGATTGGACCGCAGCCGGCGAGACAGGAAGTCCGGCCAGCGGGTGTTCCCATCCGTGTCCGAGCCACGGCCATCGGTGATCGAATCACCCAGGATGACGACCGCCGCCGCCTCGGGGGCCGCCGCGACGTCGAGGCCCGTGATGTAGTACCAGTGAGCCGTGCTCACCGGCGAGGTCAGGTTCGCCGCCGAGACCCCGTTGCCCGTCTGGATATACGAGTTGGTCCGCGAGCCCGGGTGCCCGGTGATCCCGGCCGGCACGGCGCCGAACTTGATGGTCACCGCCATCTTGGTGAGGGGCTTGACGGCGAGCTTGAGAGGATCGGAGAAGACCGTCTTGCCCACCGGGATGGTCACCGAATCGGCGCCCGCAAACTTCAGGGCCTGGTCGGTCTTCACGTCGATGCCGTCAGCGGTCGTCGACTCCGCGATGTGGACCGACTCCATGGTCACCGGCCCGTCGCCGAACTCGTTCGACAGCAGCAGCCGCACCTGGCTACCGCCGATCGAGGTATAGACCACCTGGCGCAGCGTGTTGTTGGTCAGGCCCGGCGCGGGCGGGATGTTGCCGGGCTCGGTCAGCTGCGGACCGGTCGTCCACGTCCCGACCCAGTGCGCCTCCTCCGGGGCGCCGCCGCCGCCGCCGTCGCCACCCCCCACGCCCGTGGCCCCGCCGCCGCCCGTGGCCCCGCCGCCGCCCGTGGCGCCAGTTCCGCCCTCTCCGGTGCCGCCGCCGCCACCCGAGGCGTCATCCCCGCCGGCGCTCGTCGTCGAGCCGCTCGAGCTGGACGTCGTTGTGGACGAGCCGCTCGTCGTTGTGGAGTCGGTGTCATCGCCGCAGCCGGTGACAGCCAGAAACAGAAGAGCACAAAGTATTCTTCGCATGGTCCTCGACGCTCGAAAGATTGCTTGGTTCGCGATCGTTCGAATTGCCCTTCGGCGCACCGCCCCCGATCGGCAGCGCCTTGAGCGCATTCGAACTTTCGAATTTCCTTAATTTCAGCCGAGAGCGCGCCGGTTCGCTCCTGTACGCAGCGGCGCCCGGATCGAGCTCCGGATCGATCAAAGAGCACATCTGGCTCGTTGCGCTGCCCGCAGGCGGTGCCCGGAGGCGCGCGCGAGAGCGCGGGCCGATGCCATGCCCCTCACACGCGCCGTCCAGTGTGTCACACGGGGACTCGGTATACTACTCGGTTCATCGCCGGGAGAGCGCCCGAGTACCCTCGTCCGGCGACATGGCGTTACGTTTGGTAACGCCTTGATGCGCGCCCGTTACGTTCGGTAACATCCGGCGCTACGCGTCGTCGAGGTGCTTCGACCCGCGACCCGATGCCGCCGTGGGTCGCGCCGCTCGCGAGCCGGTCAGCCCGGCGCCGGCGCGTCGCTGGTCTCGGGGCCGCGAGCGCCTTCCGGTGAGCGCCCCGCGCCGCGGCGGGCCTGGAGGCCTTACTTCGACGGATCGACCACGCGACCCGCAAAGAGGATCGTGCGCTCCATCTCGTTCCGGATGAAGAAGACGAACGGTCGATCGACGCGGATCTCCGCGGGCTCGGGCGCCGCGCTCTCGCCCAGGACCACCGCGGTCGCCGCCGCGGCCTCCGTGCCGGCCTCGTTCACGTCGACGAACGCCTGGTGGACCAGGGCGCTGATGGACAGGTCTCGCGTCCCGTCGATCCCCGAGAAATCCGCGCTGGTGAACGGGGCGGTCATCCCGAGCTCCTGGAGGGGCGGGATGAGATCGAACCGGGACTCCACCCTGAATTTCGGCAGCGTGATGGTGACGTTGCGCGTCTCCCGGAAGACCAGGAGCTCGCTGAGGAGCGACGCATCGAGGCCTGCCTCGAGCTCCCCGAGGTCCGGCGGCAGGGCGAGCACCATCGTCAGGCGGCCTTCGTCGTAGGGAATCTCGACCACCTGTACCCCCTCGTTCTCGGCATATCGCATCTGCGCCGTGGTGGTCATCATCGGCACGGACACCTTGGAGCCGTCCGCCAGCGTGAAGTCGCCCGGAGCCGTGGCGCGCTCATCGAAGGGGAACATCCACGCCGCCTTGAAATAGATGGCGTTCGTCAGCACGAGCCGCGTGGTGCTCTGGAGATCGCCCTTCTGAAGAAGGTCCTTGATCCGGTCCTCGGTGCGCTCGGCCACCCAGCCGTTGATGACCTTCCGTGCGTCCTCGGTCGCGCCGGCGAAGTCGACGAGGTGCATCCCAGCCCCGTAATTCTCCGCGAGCACGTCGAGGAACGAAGGCAGGAACCGATGATCGATCTGCCCCCAGAGCGAGTTGGCGATGTTGAGCTGGAACCCCCCGCCGTCCGCCCCGTCCGCCGCCGGAACGTGGCTCGCGAGCCGCCCATTCAACCTGTTGAACGCCGGGTGCAGCCGCTCCTGCGGCAGCGTGAAGTGCAGCGTGCGCGCCATCTGGTCCTCCGTCTCCGTGCGCGCTCCCGCAAACGTCATCGCCAGCGCGCTCGACACGCTGTACGGCGAGTAGAAGAGGTTGCCTGGCTCGGCGCTGAGCTCGCGGTAGAGGTCGATCGCAAACCTCGTGTTGCCCCAGGCGAGATCATCGTGCTCGACGTCCGATACCTGCGGGTCGGAGATCCGCTGCTTCTCGGAGGCGGCGACGCACGGCGGGGCGCCTGGCTTGCTGCACCCGGACGAGGGCGGCCCTGGCTCAGGATCGGAGCCGGTGACGATGCAGCCGGCGAGTGTCAGGGACAATGGAAGGAGGGCTGAAAGGACCTGGAGTTTGCGCATGCAGCCCGGCAGAGCAGGCGATGTGCCAGCGTGGGGCGAAGGCCGTCGCCGCCCGTGGGCGCCGACTCTCCCGCTGGCCCCGGAGCACCTGGGGATGGCGACGCTCCGCTGATCAGGAGCGCCGCGGGGCGGCGGCCGCGATCGACGATGCAGAGCTGGCCCACTGTGGCGCAGCGGTGTCGGGGCAGTCGCCAGTGCCGCTGCGGGCGCAGGCGGAGAAGACCGAGAGGACGGCCGCGGACGCGGGCACCTCGGGACGACGACGCGGACGCGGAGAGCGACGGGAGAGCGACAGCGTCTTGCGCGGCCGCCGCGCCCGCCGCCCCGGGGAGCGCCGCCCCGATGTTAGGATGGGGCGCATGACCCTGCCGCACATCGACCTCGGAGCGCTCACGGCCGTCGTCGCATCGATGGACGAGCCGCGCCCGACGGAAGCGGTCCGCGCGTACCGGCGCTCCTTGCGCCTTCACGGGGGATGAGCGCTCGCATGGAACGAGAGTGGCCGCTCGACGCGGAGGACTTCTCCGCCTACTACGCCTTCGCGCCCGCGGCGCTCGCCATCCGCGAGTGCGTGCGGCTGCGCGCCGTGCGCGAGCTCGACCTGCCGGAGCCGCTGCTCGACGTCGGCTGCGGCGACGGGCTGTTCGCGCGCCTCGCCTACCCGGACAAGCAGGCGTGGGGCATCGACATCAACCCGACCGAGGTGCAGCGCGCGCAGCGGACCGCGTCGTACCGCACGCTCATCTGCGGCAACATCGTGAACGTCCACCTGCCCGAGGGGTTCTTCGGCAGCGCCATCGCCAACTGCAGCCTCGAGCACGTGCCCGATCTCCACGGGGCCCTCGTGAACATCCGGCGGGCGCTCAAGCCCGGGGCGCGGTTCGTGCTCATCGTGCCCACGCCCGACTGGACGTACCAGCTCGCCCTGCCCGAGGCGCTCCGCTCCGTGGGCCTGGTCGGCCTCTCGCGGGCGTACGGCGACGCGCTCGATCGGGTCTTCTCGCACGTCCACCTCTACGACGAGGCGGGCTGGCGCGATCACCTCGCGCGCGCGGGCTTCGACCTCGCGGAGACGCGCCCCATCGCGGGGCGGCCGACCTCGTGGGCGTTCGACTTCATGCTGTACCCGAGCTTGCTCGGCTACGTGATGCGCAAGCTCACCGGCCGGTGGGTCGCGATGCCAGCGCTCCGCCCGCTCACCGTCGACCTGGCGCGCACGGTGGTCAACGCGCTCGGGCGCCTCGCCCCGGGCGGCGACGCGGCCGCCGAGTACCTGCTCGTGGCGCAGGCGCGGCCCGATGGCTGAGCCGGCGCCGCCGCCCGGCGACTACTTCTCGAACCACCGCCGCCGCGAGCGGTTCCCGTGGTCGCTCTACCACGGCGCGCTCACCCGTCCCCTCGCGCGCGCCATCGCCGCGCGCGGCCCGCGCCCGCGCGTGCTCCTCGTCGGGTGCGGCCTCGAAGGGGAGATCCCCGGCGCGCCGCCCGCGACAGAGCTCTATGGCTGCGATCTCGACGCGCGCGCCATCGAGGCGTGCCGGCGGCTCTACCCGACCCGCGCGGCGCGCTTCGCCGTCTGTCCAGGGCCCTACGAGCTCCCGGCGGGCGGCGGCTTCGACGGCCCGTTCGATGTCGTCCTCGCGAAGGAGGTCGTCGAGCACACCCTCGATCCGTCGCGCTGGGCGCGCGGGCTCTCGGCGCGCCTCGCGCCGGGCGGCGCGCTGCTGCTCACGACCCCGAACTATGGCCGGCTGTCCACGCTGCCGCTCCTCGAGGCCACGGTGCTCGAGTGGATCGCGCGCCGCGACGGCTTCTCGCGCGAGCACATCCACCCGAGCAAGTTCGACGCGCGGCGCCTCGCGGCGCTCGACGTCGGGGAGCGGATGCGGCTCGTGTCGGTGCGGCGCACGCTCACCGGCTGGTCGCTGCTCGGCACCTGGCGACGCGCCCCGGGCTGACGCGGCGCCGGCGAGCTCTGTCCATGCTCCTCCTCCTGCTCGCGCTCGGCGTCCTCGTCCTCCGGCTGGCCGAGCTTCGCGCTGGCGCGGCCGCCGGCCCACCTGCGCCTGCACCCGCCGGGCCCGCGTCCGCCGGGCCCGCGCCGGCCGCGCCTGCCACGCCCGCGCCGGCCGGACGTACGCCGCGCATCACCTGGCTCGCCGCCGCCGCGGTGGTGGCGGCGGCGCTCCTGCCCGCGCTGCGCGACGCCCGCGCGCTCGCCGGGCCCGGCGCCGCGCTGTGGAAGGACGCGAGCTCGCACCTCGCCATCGCCTACGACATCGCGACGAGCGGCCTGCCGCACGGGTGGATCGCCACGAACAACGGCGGCTTCCCGGTCGCGCTTCACTACCCGCCGGTCGGCTGGCTGCTCACGGCGGCGCTGATCCGCCTCGGCGCCGCGCCGGTTGTCGCGCTGAAGGGGCTCGGCCTCGCCGCCTTCGTCGGGGCCCCGCTGGTCGTCCTCGCCGCGGCCCGCGCGGGCGGCGCGCGGCCCGCGTCGGCCGCCGCCGGCGCGGTGGCGCTCGCGTGGGTCGCGCCGTACGTGCAGTTCGCCGGCGGGTGGCCGTCGTTCTTCCTCCTCGGGCTGCTCTCCCAGATCCTGGTGATCCCCCTCGTCGTCGCCTGGGCCGCCGCGGTGATCCGCCCCGCCCGCTTCGAGCTCGGGCCGGCGCTCGCCGCGGCCTGCGCGGCGACGCACCCGCAGGTCTTCACGGTGAGCGCAGCCGTCCTCGCCGCCGCCGCCGTCGCCGCGTGGGATCGGCGGCTGTGCATGCGGGTGCTCCGCTCGCTCGCCGGCGGCGGCCTGCTCGCGCTCGCGCTCTACGGCCCCGGCGTCGCGTCGATGGCCGCGCCCTTCGGCTGGCCTGCCGGCCTCGGCTGGCGGCACATCGGCTTCGGGCCCGAGCGCGTGCTGCCGTGGGCGCTCGACGGCGACCTGCTCGACTACGAGCACGCCCCGGTGATCGGCTCGGCGTGGATCGCCGCCTGCCTCCTGCACGCGACGCGCCTCCGCGCCCCGGCGTCGCGGGCCGTCCTCGCGGCGTCGGCGGTCGCGCTGCTCCTCTCGATGAGCGGCGGCTGGATCATCGGCGCGGGCCCGCTCGGCCGGGCGCTGCTCTCCGTGTTCCAGCCGATGCGCGCCCTCGCCCTCCTGCCGCTCGTCGCGGCCGCGGCCATCGTCACCGCGCTCGACGTCGCGGCCGCGGCGCTCGCGCGCATCGGCGCCGCGCTCGCGGCGCGCGGCGTGCGCCGCCCCCGGCCCGCGCTCGCGGCGCTCCTGCCCGCCGCGCTCGCCGCGCTCGTGCCGGCCGCGCTCGCGCTCGTCGCGGCCTTCGAGATCACCGCCCGCGCGGCCGATCTCCACCTCCTTGCAGAGAACCAGGCCTCCCTCATCGCGTCGCGCGGCTGCCGGCCGCCCGTCGAGGGCTTCGATCCCGATCTCATCGCCCGCTGGCTCGCCGAGGCGCCCCACGGCCGCGCGAGCTACGGCGCCGAGGACACGCTCGCGACCTGCGCGATGGTGTACGCCGCCGATCTCCGCGGCGCGGCCCCGATGGCGTTCTCGACGGGCGCGGGCGCGCACGTGGGCGTCCATGCCGCCGCCTTCCTCAAGGTGGCGCCCGAGCGCCCCGGGAGCGCCGCGCGCGCGGAGGCGCTCGGCGTCCGCACGCTGATCCACCTGACCGAGCAACGGCCGGGCCCGCCCGAGGCGTGGACGCTCGTGGACAGGAGCGGGCAGGTCGAGCTGTCGCGACGGGTGGGCGGCACGGACTACGTGGGGCTCGGGTGCGTGCGCGAGGTGTGGCGCGGCCGCGAGGCCGATCTGCTCGCGGCGCTCTTCGAGCACCTGGAGCAGCCGCGCACCGTGCTCGACACGCCCGGCGAGCTCGTGGCGCTGGAGGCAGGCCGCGGCCCGCTCGAGCGCGTGACGGTGGCCGACGACGGCTGCGACGCGGCCCGCGCCAGCGTGCGCGAGGTGCCGCGCGAGCCGGGCGCGTACGAGGCGACCGTCGAGGCCGAGGCGCCGGTCGACGTCGTGTTCCGCGCCACCGCGTACAGCGGCTGGCGCGTGCGCGACGGCGGCGCCGAGCTGGTCCCGCGGCGCGTCGCCCCGGGGTTCTTCGCGGTGCGCGTCGGCCCCGGCCGGCACCACCTCGAGGCGGTGGTGGCGCTGCCCGGGTATTACCTGCAAGCGCTCGCGCTCGCCTGCGGGGCCGCCCTCGCGCTGGGCGCCCCGCGCTTCCGGCGGCTGCTCTTCCGCCGAGGCCGGCTCCCTTCGCGCCGCGCCGAGGGGCGTGTGCACCTCGGCGGGAGCCAGGATTAGGACTGCGTTTCCCTGAGTTCAAGTTTCGCAACTGCGGCGCGCAGAGCGACCGGCCTCATCACCACTGAACCGCTGGCCGGGGGGCCGTCTCTCCAAATGGATGGAAACCTGCCAACTCATTGGCAAGGCGCCCCGCGCCCCCACCGGGGTTGCTACGCTGCCGCGGGACCCGGCGACGTGGAGCGGCCGCTTGGCCGCGAAGCGCGGACGTTCGATCCGTGGCCGGAGCGCCACCCGAAGGTCTTCGCCGAGCACCTCACAACGGGCTGCGACGAGCGCGTGGCCGTCGACAAGCAACACGAGGAACAGAACCATGACCTTCACTCTCCCCGAGCTCCCCTACTCCAGAGACGCACTGGTTCCCCACATCTCTGCCGAGACGCTCGATTTCCACCACGGCAAGCACCACAACGCCTACGTCACGAAGCTGAACGAGCTCGTGGCGGCGGACGCGGCGCTCGCGGGCAAGAGCCTCGAGGATCTCGTCCGCACGACGTCCGGCGCGGTCTTCAACCAGGCAGCCCAGGTCTGGAATCACACGTTCTACTGGCACAGCATGAAGCCGCAGGGCGGCGGTGAGCCTTCCGCCGCGCTCCGTGCGGCGATCGAGGAGGCGTTCGGGAGCGTGTCGTCGTTCAAGGAGAAGTTCAGCGCCGCGGCCGTCGGTCAGTTCGGCTCCGGCTGGGCCTGGCTGGTGAAGAACAGCTCCGGCAAGCTGGAAATCGTGCAGACGAGCAACGCCGGGTGCCCGCTCACGGAGGGCAAGACGCCGCTGCTCACGTGCGACGTGTGGGAGCACGCGTATTACATCGACTACCGCAATGCCCGGCCGAAGTACGTCGAGGCATGGTGGAACCTGGTGAACTGGGACCACGCCGCCTCCAAGCTGTGACCCGCGCGCTCCCGCGAGGGCGGCGTCGAGGCTGCTAGAGCGACAAGCGGGTTGAAGCTGCCAGAAGAGAGCAGAATTCGAGCCGCCAAGGCACCAAGGCCACCAAGAAAACCACAAAATCTTGGCATCTTATGGTGCCTTGGCGGTTCAGCTCTCGCTCGATCGACGCGATCGATGTTCTACCGCGCCGAACAGGTTGAAAGTTGTCTGAATTCAACAAGCTGCGGAGTTCAACCGTTCTGCCGGGAAGCAAGCTCCAACGCCAAGGAATGCGGGGAGGAGAGCAACCGCAAGGGCGCAAGGGGCGCAAGGGACCAGAGACGAGGCATTTTCTTGCCTTCCCCTTGCGCGCCTCGCGCCCTTGCGGTTGCCCTTCCCTTCTGTTGATTTCCTCGTGGCTCCAGCGTATTCGGTGCTCTAGGGAGTATCCCTGCGCGGCGGAATGACGTCGAAGCGTCGGGCGCCCGGCTTTCCCAAGAGATATTGATCTGCAAAGTCGAAGATAGCGTTCCAGTCTTCCTCGGTGGCGCCGTGCCCACCGGGCCGGAAGCTCAGCCCCAGGTGCTCGGGAACGCCGAGGAAGTCGTATACAGGCTGAGCGCCGAGATACGACTGCACGGCCGCGTACGCCCTTCCGTACTGATCCTTGAGCGAGTTGCACATGATGAAGAGCCGCGGCGCGGTGAGGGCGGGCAGCCAGTGCTGGCCCGAGGGGAGGCGCTCCGTCCGGTTCCTGAACTCCGGAAGGAGCGGCCCGAACCAGTAGGTGTTCTGATCGACGATCTCGGTGATGCCCTGCCCGAGCCCATCGCCCATCTCGGCGCCCGAGAACCGAAAGGCCATGCCCCCTAGCCTCGCGCGAGCGCGCCGGCCGCTCCCCCCAGGCTGTTTTCGCCGGAGCTGAAGGAGAGCGAGATCAAGATGGGACGAGCCTCGGACTCACCCTCCGGAGCCGCCTTGGCCTTCGGGAAGAAGAGGCCCAGGTCGAAGCCGAGCTCCCCGCCTGGCCCGAAGCTCAGGTGGAGCTTGCGGTAGAGGGCGTCCACGCCCGAGGCCGCGATCTCCGAGGGCTCCGAGAGCGGCACGGCCGTCACGTTGCCCGGCGGCGGCGGCATGTGCCCGTAGGTGTAGTCCTCCAGGATCCGCATCATCTCCTTGCGGCGAGCCCGCCACTGTTCCGCCGTGCTGACCTTGGTCCCGTCGACCATGGTGAGCGGATCGGGCATCTCGGGGATGACGGGGAGCTCGTCGACCGGGGTCGGGGGGGAGTCGTCGACCGGCGAGCTCCCGCCGCTCGGATAGGGATCGCTCGGAGCGCCCAGCCAGCAGCACCGCTCGCTCGGGACACCGCAGCTGCCCTCCACCTCCAGCGCTCCGAGAGCCGGACAGTCGTCGTGACAGGTGAAGGTGCACGGCGCGCTGGGCGCGCCACCGCCGCTGCCGCCTCCGGCTCCCTGTCCACCTCCACCGGCGAGGGGCGGCGCATCGGTCCCGCCGCTGCCGCTCACCGGCGCCATGCCGGAAGCGGCCGCGTCCTCCACCGCGGGGCCACGCTCGGAGCAGCCCAGGAGCGCCCCGCACAACGCGCCGATACACAGGCTCGTGAAGCGGATGGCTCGATGCTCGACCATGGATGCCGCTCCAGGGGGAAAATCAGGGCATCGGGATCACGAGGGTGGTGATCGACATCGCCGGGACCGTGACCACCAGGCGATAGTCTTCGATCGCCGTGTCGGGGAGCTGCGCGAGGTCCTCTGTGCGCGAGGTGCGGTGCGCCTCCGCGGCCGGACCGACCGTGGGGAGCCGGGTGAGATCGAACGTGTAGCCCCGGCTCGCTGTGCGGTCGCCGTTGCGAACCACGATCGTGAGAGCGCTCCCATCGGCGCCGACCGCGGCCACCATGTCCTGGCTATTGACGTCGACGAAGGTCGCGCCGGGCCGGATGTAGCGGCTGAAGCCGGCGTGCATGTAAAAGCGCTTGATGGGCGTGTAGGACTGCTGGCTGTCGTTCAGCGTGAAGCTCGCCCAGCTGCGCGAAGGGTCGCCCGACTGCCAGTCCACCCAGGCCTCCGGCTCCAGCTCGCGCAGGTCCTTGATGATGCGCTCCGCCATGAACAGGGCCGCGTCCGTGTCGTCGCTGATGCTCTGCCCGAGCGGCCCCGACTCCGATTGCCACAGCCGTTTGCCGAGCTCTGTCGCAAGCTGCCGGAGCTCTTTGCGCTTGCTGCCGGCGTAGGAGTGGACGTTGAGCTGCTGGAAAGCAGCGTTCGTCTCCGAGCCGAAGGCGCCGATGTTCCGGACGGCATCATCCATGCTGTTCTCGTCCGATGCGCTGACCACCGTCCCGGTGAGGCCCTTCTTTGTGAGCTGTCCAGCCACCTCTCGGATGATCTTCTCCTGGCTCGCCCGGTCGAAGTGGCAGCCCTCCTGGGAGCCGTTCGATTTCCACCAGTTGGCGTAAGGCTCGTTCAACGGCTCCAGCGTGCGAAAGGTGATCCCGTGCTCGTCCCTGTAGTGACGGACGACCTCCGTGAGGTAGTGGGCGAAGTCGTCGTAGGAGTCGGCTTTGAGGTTGTCTCCGCCGCCGTCGCTGCCCGAGGCGCAGCGGCTGTTCGTCATCCAGTAGGGCGGAGAATTGGAGAACGCCTCGAAGATCAGATCCTTCCCGCGCTCCGCGATGCGCAGGAGGACGGCGCGCTGATTGGCGTCGTTCTCCCACGTGAAGGTCCCGTCGGCGCTCTGGAACCCCGGCATCTCGCGGTGCTCCTTCATGTGCTCGTGGGAGGGGTTCTCGCCGCCGCCGATGTTGTAGCGGAAGACGTTGTAGCCGAGGCCTTTCACCGGATCGACGACCGCTTCGACAACGGCATTGCGCTTGGCTTCCGCCCACCCTCCCACCTGATCCGCCCACCAGCACAAGCTCGTGCCCCATCCCTCGAAGCGCTGGTGCAGCACGCTCGTGTCGATCGTGACGAGCTCCGTGCCCGGAGCGGCGGTCACCGTGGGGCGAGGCTCGCTCGGCGAGCCCCCGCTCCCGTCCATCCCGCCGCCGCTGCTCGACGCCGTGGTGCCTCCGGCGCTCGCCGTCCCTACCCCACCGGATCCCGACAGCGCGCCTCCCGAGCCCGCCCCTCCCGAGCCCGCCCCTCCTCCGGCTCCGGTCGAGAGCGCGCCGCTGCTCGCACCGGTGGACGTGGCCTCGTCCGAGGGAGCTGCCGAGTCACCGCTGCAGCCCGAGAGGAGGACCACGGCGATCGCGACGATGGGCGAGGTCCTGAACGCGCCCATCGTAAAAGCACCCTTGCCGTTACGAAAGCAACCGGTCACGCTGAGCTTGCTCGCGTCGGTATCTCGTTCCTCGCTCATGAGCCGCTCTCCTCAGGGGGTCGATGGCCTGTCCGTCCGGCTGGACGAAACGCCGAACAGGTAGCATCTGCCCAGGAGCCGCAACAGTAGAGCATGGCGGCGCGGAGCGTGGAAGATGGGACCCGAGCCGATCCTATCTTCCCGCCCTCGTGTAGTTATCCTGCGCTGTTTCACGCGATTCAGGGTGTCGGGGATCCAGGGCGACGGGGCTTGAGCGCCATCCTGGATCCACGTGCGCGGGAGCGGGGGAAGAAAAGGCGAGACGACTCGAGCATGTCGAGGGCGAATCGCCACGCTCACCTCGGGTGACAATTCCGCATCAGGTGATCGCTTCGGGGCATCGAAGTCGAGGAAGTTGGCCTGGTTCAGACTTGCAGGTTCGCGGGGCGCTCGGGGTAAGGGAATTGCCGAGGGCGAGCCGGCTCCTCACCACGGCCAGACGCGCTGCTTTCGCTTCCACACGCCGCGCTCGCGCGATAGCCTCGCGGATCGAGGCGCGGACAAGGGAGCACCGGATGGCGGGCAAGACGGCGAAAGCGTCGGGTGCAGCAGGGAGGCGGCCGCCGCGCTCCTCGGCGAAGTAGCGGGCAGCGGCGGAGAGCGGGAGGAGCAGCGAGCGAGCGGATGCAGAAGGCGGCGAAGGGGTCGACGTACACGCGGGTTGCGGTCGTGCAGCTCGCCTATCATCCGGCGATCGTCGTGGATCGGAGATCGCCGCTCGAGGATCCGCTGTTCGATCCGAGGGGGGCGTCGGACTCGCTCCTGCCGTCGCGGGGCGAGGTGCCGGAAGCGATCAAGCCGAAGCTCGACGCGCTCCGGAAGCGCATCCGGGAGGCGTACGACGCGCAGCTCCTCGCGCGGGTGAGGGCGGTGCTCGCCTCGTGCCGGGAGTACGGCGCGAGGATCGCGGTGCTCCCTGAGTACAGCGTTCCGTGGGAGCTCCTCGATGGCGTCGCCGAGGCCGCGGGAGACATGGTCGTCGTGGCCGGGACGCACACGGTGGATCGGGCGGCGCGGCGCTCCGGGGTGTACGAGCGGCTCGGCGCGACCTCGGTCCCGACGATCGGACAGTCGGTGTGCCCGGTGCTCCACGGCGGGAAGCTGCTCAGCTTGCAGGCGAAGCTGAACCCGGCGATCCCTGAGCGGAGCTCGATGCGGCCTGGCGAGGCATGGGCACCCGTCGACATGCCGGACGGCATCCCAGGGCCCATGGGCGTGCTGGTCTGTCTCGACTTCCTGTTTCGAGAGAGCGAGTCGTACCGGAGGCTCGTGGCCGGGCGCCTCAGGGACTGTCGATTCCTGGCTGTGCCGAGCCTGACACCGCACCACACGCTGCCCGAGTTCGCCGGCAAGGCGTGGGAGGAGGCGCGCCGGTACGGGCGGCCGGTGCTCTATTGCGACGGCGCGGAGGGCGGCGGCACATCGGTGGTTGTCGACGAGGGGCAGGCGCATGATCTGCGGCGGTTCCCGGATCGCGCGGGCTACCTCGAGCCAGGTGATGAAGGGGTGATCGTCGCGGACGTCGACCTCGGTTACGAGCGAGCGGGGAGCTCGACGCGGTATGAGGCGCCTAGACCGGTGGTGCCGATCGCCGAAGCAACCCTCGTGTACCGCGGGCATCCGGCCGGCGAGGCGTACGCGCAGTGGCTCGACGGGGTTCGAGCGCTGCTTGCGCGGGACGACGACGACGCGCTGGAGGCGATCGTCGCGCGGCTCGAGCAGGCGCGCGACGTGCTGCTGAACGCAGGTGCGCTGTCCGGGGCCGCGGCGCGGGGGAGGCGGCTCAGGCGGCTGTATGGCGAGCTGGACAGGGTGACGAGCGTCGAGGAGATACGGCAGTTCACGCGGGAGGTGGTGGTCCCGGCCGAGGTGCTGCCGCTCGATGCGCTGAGGGCGGCGATGGCAGGGGCGGCCGCGGACGCGGTGTTCGCGTGGATGGCCCAGCGGGAAGCGCGGGAGGCCGGGTTCGCCGAGGTCGAGGCGCGGCTCCGGAAGGCGGTCGACGCGAAGCGGGGGGCCGGCGAGTGGACGAGCGAGGGGGTGGCAGCGCTCGGGGCCGTGGCGCAGGCGGTGCGCGGCGCGCCGGAGGTCGACGAGGACGGGCGGGACAAGAGGCCGGCCCCCGAGGTGCGGGTGGTGCTGCCGAGAGGGCTCGACCCGGCGGCGCTCGGAACGAAGGGAGTCGGGGGGTGGATTCTCGCGTTTCAGAGGCGACCCGCTGACCTGATCGAGGTCGTCAAGGATCGCCTCCGGCGCGTGGCGGCGGCTGACGCTGAAGCGCGACGGCCCGTCGAGGAGCTGGACGAGCACGGGCACGTCACGCGGTTCTCCGAGCAACAGATCAACGCGGCAGAGGACCTTCGCCTGCTCGCGGTGGCAGAGGGGAGACAGCGTATCGCGACCGTCGGTGTCTCGTCCGAGGGCCAGAACGTTCCGCCCACGATCCTGATCGCATCTTCGCGAGACGAGGGGTGGGTCCTGTGGACCGACGGCGGCGAGGGATCCATCGGTGGTCGCTCGGAGGGACTGCTCGCCGCGCTCGCCGAGACCGGCCTTGCGGGCGCCTCGTGCGACGAGGTCCCGTCGGACGCGCGGCGGGACCGGATCGCGAGCCTCTTGCCCCGCTTCGGCGGCGCGCGCGCCGTAATCGAGGCGGTCCGCGACCAGCGGCTGCGCGAGGTCGACGGCAGGTTCGTGGAGCCCGACGCCCGTGTCGACGGCGGAGAGCCCACACCGATGCTCGGCGCCCTCGACGCATGGCTGTCGTCGGGCGAGCCGACGGCCCTCGTTCTCGGCGAGTTCGGGCTGGGGAAATCGACCGCGCTCGCCGTGTGGGCCGACAGGCGCTGGGAATCCGGGGCCACGCCGCTGCCGCTGCTCGTGAACCTCGCAGGCGCGTCCCCGTCGGCGAGCGCAGAGCAGCTCCTGCTCCAGGCCGCCCGGCTCGAGGATGCTCCCGAGAACCGCGCCGCCGTGCGCCTCCTCACCCGGTATCGTCTGCTCGTCCCCTGCTTCGACGGCTTCGACGAGATGGCGACGCGCCTCGAGGCAGCGGGACTCGCAGGCCGGCTCTCCGGGCTGCTCGAGATCGCGGCGGGCGGAGGAAAGGTGCTCGTCTCCTCGCGGGACAACTACTTCCCCAGCCAGGCGCACCTCACGACGACGACCGAGAGCGCGCTTTCGCAGGCGCTCGGCGCGCCGGCGGGGATCCGGCGCGTCGTGGTCCAGCCGTTCACCGACGATCACGTGCGCGATCTCGTGCGGCAGATCCGCGGCGAGGGCGGCGCCGCGGCGGCGCTCTCGCGCATCGCCGGGATCTACGACCTCAAGGACCTGGTGCACCGGCCACTGCTGCTCGGGATGGTGCTGGCCACGCTGGACGACCTCTCCCCCGGCGCGCAGGTCGGCCGGGCGGACCTCTACGAGGCGTACCTGAAGCGATGGCTCGACAACACGCGGAAGGACGACCCGGAGTGCTTCACGGACGAGCAGAAAAAGGAGTTCGCAGAGGCGCTGGCCGAGCAGCTCTGGCGGTCTGGAAAGGCGACCTGCACGTGGCAGGAGCTCCAAGGCTCGGTCCGCGCCCGCCTCTTCCCGCTCCTGCCCGAGGGGATGCCGCCGGGCGCTGCGTTTCTGGAGATCCAGGGCGGAGCGTTCTTCGTCCACGAGAGCGAGGACGGGTATCGCTTCGCGCACAAGTCGTTCCTCGAGTACTTCCTCGCCCGCTCGCTGGTCGCGACGCTGCCTGAGCGGCCGGAAGAGGCGCTCCGGACAAGGCCGATCACGCAGGAGGTCGCGGCTTTCGTCGGAGAGATCCTGAGGGCGGACGGGGAGCCGAGGCGCGCGAGCGCGGTCCGCGCGGTCCAGTCGTTCCTGGCAGAGGGTCGGCGGCCGTTCCAACGACCCAGTGAGGCCGCCGAGAACGCCCTGCGGCTGCTGCTCGGCCTCTCTCGATGGGCAGGCGATGCGGCAGACTGGATCCCGGGCGGCGCGGATCTCCGCGGGGCGCAGCTCGCCGGCGAGGATCTTCGCGGGGCGCGCCTCCTCGGCGCGAAGCTGGAGAACGCGAACCTTGCGGGCGCCGATCTCTCTGGTGCGGACCTGACGGGTGCCGTGCTGAGCGAAGCCACGATGTCGGGTGCGAAGCTCGACGGCACGACTCTGAGGAGCGTGCTCGCGCATCGAGCAGACTTCACCCAGGTCGAGGCAAACGGCGCTGGGATCGAGGCGGCAGAGCTCACGGGCGCCATCTTCCGGCAGTCGACCTGGACAGGATGCTTCTGGCAGGGCGCGCGGGCCGACGGCGCTGACGTAAGCGCATGGATGACCGCGGGAGAAAACGAGCTCCTCGAGCGCGGGCGCAGCCTTGCTCCGGTACCGCCACAGGTCCAGGCGGAGCTCGTCTCGGGACACACCGACATCATCAACGTGATTGCCTGGGCGCCTGACGGCAAGCGTTTGGTGAGCGCCGGAAGAGATACGATGGTGCACCTCTGGGACGCGGACACCGGCAACGAGCTCGCTTGCCTCGAAGGACATTCGCAAGGGGTTTTTGCGGTGGCCTGGCGCCCCGACAGCAAACGCCTGGCGACTGCGGGATACGATGGAACGGTACGCCTCTGGGACGCGGACACCGGCAACGAGCTCGCTTGCCTCGAAGGACATTCGCGCTGGTTTTTTGCCGTAGCTTGGCACCCCGACGGCACGCGCCTTGCGAGCGCAGGAGGTGACAAGACGGTGAGCATATGGGATGCGCGCACCGGCAGCAAGTTCGCTCGCCGTAAGGGACATTCGGCTTCGGTCACGGCCATCGCCTGGCACCCCGACGGCAAGCGCCTGGCGACCGCCGGACACTACAGGTCGGTGCGCCTCTGGGACGCGGACACCGGAAAGGAGCTCGCTCGCCTCGAGGGACATTCGGCTTCGGTCACGGCCATCGCCTGGCAGCCCGACGGCAAGCGCCTGGCGACCGCCGGACGCGATGGAACGGTGCGCCTCTGGGACGCGGACACCGGAAAGGAGCTCGCTCGCCTCGAGGGACATTCGGCTTCGGTCACGGCCATCGCCTGGCACCCCGACGGCAAGCGCCTGGCGACCGCCGGATACGACAGGTCGGTGTGCCTCTGGGACGCGGACACCGGAAAGGAGCTCGCTCGCCTCGAGGGACATTCGGCTTCGGTCACGGCCATCGCCTGGCACCCCGACGGCAAGCGCCTGGCGACCGCCGGAGACGATGGAACGGTGCGCCTCTGGGACGCGGACACCGGAAAGGAGCTCGCTCGCCTCGAGGGACATCAGCGTGAGATCAGTGCAGTCGCGTGGCACCCAGGCGGCAAGCGTCTGGCGAGCGCCGGATACGATACGGCGGTCCACCTCTGGGACGCGGATACCGACAACGACCTTGCTCGCCTTGGGGGGTATTCGGCTTCGGTCAGGGCCGTCGCCTGGCACCCCGACGGCAAGCGCCTGGCGACCGCCGGATACGATGGAACGGTGCGCCTCTGGAGCGCGGACACCGGAAAGACGCTCGCTCGCCTCGATGGACATTCGGCTTCGGTCAGGGCCGTCGCCTGGCACCCCGACGGCAAGCGCCTGGCGACCGCCGGACACGATGGAACGGTGCGCCTCTGGGACGCGGACACCGGAAACGAGCTCGCTCGCCTCGAGGGACATTCGGTTTCGGTCAGGGCCGTCGCCTGGCACCCCGACGGCAAGTGCCTGGCGAGCGCCGGAGATGACACGATGGTGCGCCTCTGGGACGCGGACACCGGAGAGGAGCTCGCTCGCCTCGAGGGACATTCGGCTTCGGTCAGGGCCGTCGCCTGGCACCCCGACGGCAAGTGCCTGGCGACCGCCGGATACGATGGAACGGTGCGCCTCTGGGGCGCGGACACCGGAAAGACGCTCGTTCGCTCCATGGGACATTCGGCGTCCTTCAGGGCCGTCGCCTGGCACCCCGACGGCAAGTGCCTGGCGACCGCCGTACACGCTGGAACGGTGCACGTCTGGGACGCGGACACCGGAAACGAACTCGCTCGCGCCGTGGGTCATTCGCATTCGGTCAGGACCCTCGCCTGGCACCCCGACGGAAAGCGCCTCGCGAGCGCCGGAGACGACAGGACGGTGCGACTCTGGGCCCCGGACACAGGAAACGAGCTCGCTCGCCTCGAAGGTCACTCCTCCCGAATCTGGGCGATTGCCTGGCACCCCGACGGAAAGCGCCTCGCGAGCGCCGGGGACCACTCAGTACGGATCTGGAACGCCTTCGACGGCAAGCTCCTCGCCTCGTTCGAGTCCGTGGGCTTCGCCACCCTCGCCCGCACCGCCGGTGGCTTCTGCTCGTTCGGTGACCTCCACCCCGACCGCGCCCGCCTCGCCCTCCGGCGCCCCGACGCGACGACCACGCTTTACCTTCCCCTCGCCGGCTTCCGCGACGTCCTCCACCGCCCCGACAAGGTGAAGGCTGCGCTCTCCGGAGATCTCAGCGGCGACGACCTCGGTGAGGAGCTCGCCAGGCACGGATACGCGGGCGGCGTCCCCTGGGATGGCGAAGCGCACATCATCAAGGCTGGCCCCGCGGCCCTCGGCCCCACCGCCGCTGTCCCCGCGACGGCCGGCCCTGCGCCAGCGCCCACCGCTCCTGCGCTCGCCGCCGCTGCCCCCGCAGCCGCCGCTCTCGCCCCCGCGCCCACTCACGCGCCCGCCATCCGCGAGCTCTCTCTCGAATCGCTCTCCCTCCCCGCCGGCCCCCTCCCCAACCCCTTCCGCCCCGGCCCCGCCCTCACCGATGCTTCCGCCCTCCCCGGCCGCGCCCCCGTCCTCGCCGAGCTGCTCGCCCTCATCGACAGCCGCAGCCCCGCGGTCCTCCGCGGCCCGCGCCGCTCGGGCAAGACCTCCATTCTCCACCACCTCGCCGCGCGTCTCTCCCCTACCCGCGCGGTCCACCACCGCTCTCTCGAGGGCCGCGCCTCTCCCCTCCGCACCGCCGACGATCTCGCCGTCTTCCTCGAGCCGTCTCTCCAGTCCGACGCCACCCCCGCGCTCACCTTGCGCAACCGCCTCTCCAGCGCCGGCAACGCCGTCCTGCTCCTCGACGAGGTCGCCAATCTCCACCAGGCCGACGCCACCGTCTTCGCCTGGCTCCGCGCCGTTGGCCAAGAGAGGACCAGCGTGGTCCTCGTCGGCTCGCACTGGGACTGGGTCACCATCGTCGAGCACGCCTTCGCCGCCGCCCCGGGCTCCTCGTTCGGCAACGACGTCACCCCGGTCAACCTCGGTCCGCTCGCCGAGTCGGACGCGATCCGCTTCCTCGTCGACACCGCCCCTCCCGACGTCCCGGTGGAGGCCGAGCGCACCGCCCGCTGGATCGTCGAGCTCTGCGGCCCATGGCCCTTCTACCTCCAGGTCATGGGCTACGCCCTTGTCCAGGCCGTCCGCGCCGGCCAGCGCCGCGCCCTGGTCGAGCGCGCCGGCGTGCGCGAGCTCTACGAGCAGCGCCTGCTCCTCGACCGCGACGCCGCCTTCTTCGGCGCGCGCTGGGCCGAGCTGCCCGAGCGCGCGCGCGCCGTCCTCCGCGCCCTCCGCAGCGCCCCCGACGCGGCGCTCCCCGAGGTGCGCAGGCTGCCTTCCGAGGACTTCGCCCTCCTCTGCGACGCGGGCCTCTGCGATGCGCTCGGCGCATGGCTCGCCGATCCGCCGTTCTTCGATTGGATTCGACGGGTGGCCAGGGAACCAAGGAGAGAGCCGTGATGCGCGCGTTCGACGTGAGGAGACCCTACTCGCCGGAGCGCGACGTCCGCGATCACGGCCACCTCCTGGATCGCTTGATGTCCCTGCCCGCGAACGGCGTGCTCTGGCCGCTCGTAGGCGCGCGCAGGGCCGGCAAGACGTGGACGCTCAAGGCGCTCGAGCACCACCTCGGCCTCGCCGACAAGACGAGCGTGCGCTACCTCGACCTCCGCAGGGTCGGCCCGGCGCTTCCCAGCGTGCCGCCGGGGATAACTCTCCTCCTGGATGAGCCGCAGCTCGCCGGCCAAGGCGGCACCCCGCGCGACGCGAGCGCCTTCCTGCGCTGGTGCCGCGATCTCTACAGCGACAACACAAGGATCCTCCTGGCGATGAGCCCCGCCGAGTGGATAGCGCTCGAGCGCGCGGCCGCCGGAGACGCCGGGCTGCTCTCCTCGCGGGACATGCGGTTCCTCGATCCGCTCACGCCCGACGAGACGCTCAAGCTCGCCCGCACCGACGCGTCGAGGGCGCTCCTCCCCGAGCTGCCCGAGATCTGGCGCCGGAATCCCTTCCTGATCGAGTTCGTCTTCGAGCTCGCCGAGAAATCTCCCGATCTGGCGAACACCCCATGGACGCTCCAGTGGATGGCGCGCGTGCGCAGCGAGCTCCGGGAGTTTGCCTATCACCGCGCCGTGTTCGACGACGGGCTGACCGAAGCGCAGCGGGGCGTGCTCCGCGAGATCGCGCGCGGAGGATCGCCCCGCGGCGGGAACGTCGACCTGCTCGAGCGCTGCGGCCTCGTGGAGCAGCGCGGCGGGCGTCTCGCGCTCGCCGATCCGATCCTCGAAGCGAACCTGTGCCCGCTGCGGATCCACCATGTCTCCGACATCCACTTCGGCCCGAAATCCGCCGAGCGCGTCGACGTGAAGGAGAGAAACCCGCACGGCAACACGATGAAAGGCGGGCTGGGCCCCCCGCGCGTCTGCGATCACTACGTCGAGCACGTCGCCGAGCTCGCCGCGGCCGGCCGCGCGCCGCACCTGCTCGTCGTCTCCGGCGATGTCGCCGAGCAGGCCAGCGACGCCGAGTACGCCGAGGCCCGTCTCTGGATCGAGCGGCTCTCCAGGCACCTCGCGAATCACCCTCGCCTGCCGCCCGACGAGCCCAACGTGCTGCTCGTGGGCGGCAATCACGACGTCGACTGGCGGCAGGCGGCGGGGCCCGCGCAGGCCGGGACGCAGGCGCGCCACGAGCCTTTCGCGAGGGCGCTCGGCGATCACCCGCGCTGCGCGCGGCCGCCGCTCGAGGAGCCGCCGGCGACGCGGCCGCTCGCGGTGGCGCGGTATGCGGATCTCGGGGTGGAGTTCGCCCTGCTCGGATCGGCGGAGTTCGGCGGCCAGGAAGAGAAGGATCCGGTCCGCGACGAGCTCCTCTCGCTCATCGGCCGCCTGCGGCAAGGCGCCATGGACGAGCCGGACGCCGAGCGCGCCGCGGCGCTGCGCGACCACGTGGCGCGCATCGATCCCGGCCTGGTCCACGACGCGGACCTCCAGCGCCTGCGCACGGCGCAGTGGCACGCGCCTATCCGGATCGCGGTCCTGCATCACCCGGTGTCCCCGCTGCCGTCCACCGAGCTCGCCCGCTTCGGCGGCCTGATCAACGCAGGTGAGGTGAAGGACGCGCTGCTCTCCAACAAGTTCTGCCTGGTGCTCCACGGCCACAGCCACACGGGCTGGTTCGGCAACGAGCAATGGCCGGAGCGGCACGAGGACTGGACGATCCGGATCGCCGCGGCGCCGTCGCTGTCGAGCCGCGAGGTGCAGGAGCACAACGGCTACAACGAGATCGAGATAGCGCGCGACGGCGTCGGCGGCGAGGTCGGCTATCAGATCCACGTGAGGCGCATGGTGAGAGAGGGCGCGACCTGGACGCGGCGAGCGTCGATGGGGCCGTTCGCGCCGGGGAAGTAGCGCCGCGGCCGGGGGCGCGCGCCCACAGCAGGGAGCGCGCGAATTCGAGCTCGGCCACGTCGCTGCCCTCCGCTCGACCAGGAGAAGAGCTCCCCCCCGCGCCGGCTCCGCTCGCAGCGCTCACGCGGTGGCGGACGTCATTCCTCCTCCACGGCGCCGCCCGCCAGCACCGTCTCTCCACCTCTCTTGCCAAGCTCGATGAGCCGGCACGGCGTCGCCTTCCGGATCCGCTCTGCCAGCGGCCGGGAGTGCGTGGTGATCCACAGCTGACTCCGGGATGCCGCGTGGACAAGGAGATCCCCGAGCGGCCCGAGCAGATCCGGGTGCAGGCTCGTCTCCGGCTCGTTCAGCGCCAGCAGCAGCGGAGGCCTCGGGCTCAGCAGCGCCGCCAGGAGGCAGAGATAACGCGCCGTTCCGTCCGAGAACTCGCGGGCGTCGAGCGGCCGCGCCATCCCTGGCAACCCGAGCTCCACGCGGAACCGCCCCTGCGTCGAGGAGACCTCGAGCGACGCGCCAGGGAACGCGCTGGAGACGGCATCCTTCAAGGCGCTCCTGTCGCCGATATCGATGATCGTCGCCAGCGCCGCGGCCAGATCGTGGCCATCGGTGCTGAGCACCGGCGTCCGCACCCCGACCTGCTCGACCCGCAACGGCGCGCCGGAGTCGGTGCGGAAGTGGTGATAGAACCGGAAGTTCATCAGCTTTTGCCGCACCACCGAGAGCAACGGAAAGCGGTGCGGCTCCACCACCTGCGCCAGCACCGACTCCGAGCCCCAGAGCGAGAAGGGAAAGGTCACGCGATGGCCGTCCGCGTCGCGCACGAAGGCCGAGCCCGCGGCCCGCTCCAGCATCGGCAGACGGCGGCGCTTGTCGAGCAGCCAGAGGTTCTCTTCCTTGATGTCCGGGTCCAGCTCGAAGGGCCCTCCGGGCGGCGGCGTCAGCCCGCACTGGAGCTCGTAGACGAGCTGATCCAGCCGCACCCGCAGCGTCATCCGCACCGGGCCTTTGCTGCGCTGGCCGGCCCAGAGCACCGACGGCATCCCCCCCTCCTCGGCCAGGGTGCGCGCAAAGCTCCCGCTCGCCGCGGCGCCGAGCAGCACCATGGTGCGATAGAGGTTGGTCTTGCCGACGCCGTTCGGTCCGACGATGACATTGACCTGCGCGAGGGGGAGGGTCAGCTCGCGGATCGAGCGATATCCCGCGACGTGGAGCTCCTGGACCGTCATCCCGCCCAGGATAGCCTACCGTGGCCACCCGCCAACCGCGCCGCGAGCCGGCGTCGCGAACCGGCGCCGCGACAGCAACGGGACAAGAACCGTCGCTAAGAGCTGGTCCCTGGGTTTTTAGGTGTTCCGCGGCCGCGCCGAGGTCGCCCGCGAGCCCCCTCGTCACCGGCAACCCCCAAGCGAACGGCGGCCGCACCGAGCTCGCCTCCCCTTCGCCTCCCCTGACGCCGGCCCTTGGCAAAGGCGGAGCGGCCGCGGGCGGCACCCTTATTCAGGAAACCGCAGCATCTCGACGGAAATGCCGCTCTCTCCCTCCGTCGTGCTGCCATCGTGGTTCCAGCTGATGCCACCCTTGCCCGGCTGTCCGATGTCGAAGATGACGCCCTCGAGCGTGAGCTGGTCCTCATCCAGGTAGACGACGCCGATCGAGTCGCCGCCGCGCCCGGGGCCCCCGTAGCCGCCGCGCCCTCCTTGGCCGCCGCTGCCGCCCATGCAGCCCTGAATGGCGTCCACATCGGCGGCGCCCTGTATGCCTCGGCCGCCTCGGCCGCCTTCCTGGGGGGGGCCGCCGTCGCCGCCAGGGCCGCCGTAGGACGTCGTGATCACGCTGTCGCGCACGGTCACACGGGTGTGGAGCGCGAGGATGCCGATGGTCGGATGTCCGTTCCCCCCACCGCGGCCCCCCCGGCCTCCGCAACCGCCGGCCCCGCCCGAGCCTCCTCCCCCGCCTCCCTTGGAAGCCGCGCCGCACACGGCCAGCCCGCCCCGGCGACCGCCGCCGCCGCCGCCGCCCTGGCCCGGCGTGCCCCACGTCCCCTCGCCCCCCGTGTCGCCCACCCACCCGGCCTCGGTGAGGCGTCCGATGCCTTCGCCGGGCGCGCCCTGCGTCCCCGGAGCCCCCGGGCCGCCGTCGGATCCGCTGTGGCAGAGGGCGTTGTCCTGCTCCCCGGTACCACCGCCCCCTGAGGCCGAAGGGTCCCGCGACGGAGCGGGCTCACCATCGCCGCCATCCTCGGCGCTGTCGGGCAGCCCGTCACCTCCCTTGCCGCCGCTGGTCCTGTGCCCGCTCTCGCACAGGTTCACGGGCGCAGGCCCGCCGGTGACGACGGCCGCCGAGCACCCTTCCGCAGCGAACATGCCGTTCGGCCCATCCGGCGGGCTGTAATGAGGCCACTTCTCGCCATCTTTGCCCCCGAACGTGCCGCCTGCGCCGATCTCGCTCCGCAGGATCTCCACTGCCGTGTTGGACTGAGCGAACAAGCCGACCGGGCCCCACGAGGTGAAGTGGAGGTCGGCGAGCGTCGACACCCCGTCCGCGGCGCCGCTGTCCTCGGGTCCCGCGGGCTCGACGGTCACCATGGGGCCGTCGGCCCGCAGGGCATTGAACAGGGTCCACGGGCGCAGGGGGTCACGCACCCATTTCAGGCAGTGGAAGCCCCCGCGGAGATCCACGCCGGAAGGCACCCTGAACTGACTCACGATGAATCCCTCGTTGCAGAGGAACACGCGCCCTCGTCCAGCGCGCGCGAGCTCGATGGCGCGCTCGATGGTGTACACCGGCTTCGCCTTCGTGCCTGGGTTCCTGTCGTCTCCGCGACCGACGTTTCCGGCGAGGAACACGCCGCAGCCGTCGTCGAGGATGTCGGCGGCGACGTGCTCCACGCAGACCGACTCCGGGGGCGGCTCGCCCTCGCACGAGGTACCTTCACAAGGCGTCACGCCAGGGTCGTTGCCGTCGGGCACGGTCCCGCAGCCGGTCGCGCACGGGGACAGCAGAAGAACCAGGGCAGCCGCAGTGCTCTTTCTCATGTGCATCTCCTGATGGGGGCCGCCAGCACGGGGCGGCTCACTGAGGCGGTTGCGGATCTGGTGCATCGAACCTGTACCAGAACAGCTCGATCCCATTCGCCCCGTTGCCGAACGTGGTTTTCGGGGATGCATTGCCGCCAAGCCCCCCCTCGCCGGCTTGTCCGGGCGAGACCGTCGCCGTCTCCAAGATGGCCACGGAGGCGCCCACCGAACCGATGCCGAGCGAATGGCCCCCGAGCCCGCCGCCGGCGTCGCCCCCGCGACCGCCGTCACCGCCAAAGCCGCCGTCGCACCCTCGCGACGTGTCGGTCACAGAACCGCGACCACCCTTGCCGCCGTCCCAGCCAAAGCCTCCCCACTGGCCCGTCCCGCCGACCCCGCCGTCGCCGCCCTGGGCCCCGAGGACCGTGCTGGCATCGACGGTGAGGTCGCTCCCCTTCAAGGCCATGATGGCGATGCTCGCGCCGCCGTAGTCGCCGCCCTTGCCCCCCTTGCCCCCGCACCCGCCGCTGCCGCCGCTGCCGCCGGCCGCACCGCCCTGGGGCCGATCCGCCGGACACGCGTTCGCGGGGACGTGCATGGGGTCGCGCCCTTTGCCGCCGCCACCCCCTCCGCCGCCCTGGCCGACGCCGCCCGGCTTCCCGTCCTCGCCGCGGACGCCGATCCATCGGTCGATGCCCAGGAAGCCAGGGCCGGCCGCTCCGGCAGCGCGCTCTGCATCGGCACCGTCCGCTCCCTTCTGCCCTTGCGTGCACCGCATGCTGGACGCGCCGATGCCAGCCAGGCCGTGCTCGTCCGGAGCCCCGACCAGCTCCGGCAGCCCTGACGTCCCGCCGCGCCCCTTCTCGAGGCCGCCATCGCCCCCCTGGCCACCCGTCGACTCGATCCCGTCGTCGCACACGGTCACGACCGGAAGCGCGCCCGTCGCCACGTCCTCCGTGCAGGCGTCCACGCCGTTGTTCCCCAGCACGCCGGCGTTCGCGCGGAAGCTCGGCGCGTCCTCGCCCGGCTCTCCATCCTTGCCGTCGCCTGCGAGGATCCCGCTCGCCCGCACGATCGCCCTGGCCCCGGGGCTCAGGAGCATCGCGATCGACGACTTGCCGTCGCTCGCGGAGGCGTTGGCCGCCACGGCGCGCACGCCGAAGATCACCGACGTCGCGTCGTCCCCCGCGATGACCGCGCCCTCCCGCCCGAGGACCCGCACCGGGATCCCCACGGGCGGCGCGATGACGGTCAACGCGTTCTGCCCGTCGAGCGGCCCCCCGTACGACCAGTCACTGGCACACAGACGGCCGCCCCAGAGGTCGACTCCCTGGGGGAGCGAGATCGCCTCCTCGAACACCCCGCCGCAGGCGTACACGCGCCGGGTTGGCGCCTCGCCGCCGCCGCGACCGCTCGCGGCGAGCCGGATCGCACGCTGCAAGGTCTTCACCGGCGCGTCCTTCGTGCCGGCGCTCCCGTCATCGCCCTGCTCGCCGACGAACACGCCGCACGTATCGAGCGCCATCGCCGACGCCGGATCCCCATCACAAGGAGACGGCTCCGGCTCGCACAGGTAGAAGTCCGCGCAGCTGTCCGAGTAACACCCCGCGTTGCCGGCCGCGCCGGCGAGACCGAGCGCGACGGACGCCACCGAGCGGAGGCCCCCTCGACAGCGACCCACGGATCTAGCTCTGACGCGCATGACCTCGCCCCCGCCTCACCATGCTCCCTCGACGAGCACTTCCGCCCGTTCGCTCGTCGTCACGGGTACGATGCGGAGGCCCGAGGCCTTCGGTCCGGCGTCGAAGACGGCGAGCTCCGTGAAAAACGAGGCCGCCGTCGCCACGCCGAACACGGCGCTCGTCACCAGCGACACCTTGCCGAGGGTGGCGAACAGGTTGCGCTCGTTCACCTGGTCGTGAATGTCGGCGCACGCCGCGGGGGCGCCCGCATCCCGGCAGGTGTGCGACGTCCATCCGTGCGCGCGGCGCGCGACGTCTGCCTCACGCAGGTCGCCGTGGACCACGTGAGCGCGCAGGAGAAAGACCGCACCGGCCGCTGCCGTCGCCGTCGTCACCGCGATGCCGCCGATCCGCGCCGTCCCCGGCCAGGAAGCCCACGGGCTGGGGCGCTCCGTGTGCGGAGCCGCCGGAGAGCTCACGGCTCGCGGCGTTTCGTTCGGTGACACCGGCGCGCCCTCCTCGGCGTCGCACGTCGGCTTGTGCGGCAAATGCATCACGATCTCGTGCTCCGCGCCGGCCACGGCGCCGACGACATGGAACGCGTCTTCGCGGCCCGGCGCTCGGGCCCGCACCGTGTGTCGGCCCGGCTCCACGAAGAGCTGGTAGGCGCGATCAGGCCGAGGGATGGCCTTGCCGTCGATGAACACCTCGGCGTCCTGCGGATCCACGGCCAGACGGAGCTCTGCCACGACGAACGCGGCCTTGTGTCGTCCGATCTCGAACCTTCGCTTCATCGGCAAAGGAAGCGCCACGAGCTGCGAAAGGCTCCAGGTCAGGTGCTCGGCCGCGTCACGGTGCCTGTTCAGCTCGAGCTCGCACAGCCCGAGCTCCCCGGCGATCTCTGCGCGCTCCAACCCCGTGCTGGATGCCGGGTCTGCCGCCTCGAAGGCCGTCTTGTAGGCGGCATACGCCGCCATCCACTGCCCGGCATCGCGCGCCCTCTGACCACGGCGGACATGGGCCCTCACCGTCGATCCGTCACCCGCTCCCGCCTTCGGCTGGGCACCGCCTGCGCTGGCCGAGCTCGCGAAGCTTGTCGCTACCCCGAGCGTGAGAAGGACCGAGCACAGATGCGCCATGACACGCATGGGGTCACCGTACTCACGCTCATCGCGCCGCGTCAATCAGCAGGAGTCCTCGCGTCTTTGCCCTCTTCACGAGAAGATATCGTCTGAAACCGCGATGTCCCCATGGCTCCCGGTCGTTCAGCCCTGGCGGCGTCCTGCGCGCCCCCGGCGGCCCTGCTGCGCGCCCCGGCGGCCGTCCTGCGCGGCCCTGGCGGCGTGCTGCGCGCCCCCGGCGGCCCTGCAGCGTGGCCCCGGCGGCCGTCCTGCGCGGCCCTGGCGGCCCTGCTGCGTGGCCCCGGCGGCCGTCCTGCGCAGCCTCGGCGCGCCCCTGCGCAGCTCCAGCGGCCCTCCTGCGCATCCATTTTTGTGCCCTAACGTACAAAATGACGGTTCCTACGCAGCCCCCGGCCCCCTCCTATGCACCCCGGTCGGTGTCCTATCGTACAATTTCGTGGCTCCTACGCGGCCCCCGCGCCCTCCCAACGCAGCCGGGGCACCCTCCTGCGCAGCCGATGCCTCTCTCCCAAGCAGCCCCGACCCCCTCTTGCGCGCCCCGATGGATGCCCTGCACGACCGTGGCTCGATGCCTGCGCCTGCTCGTCGCCCCTTCGCTCGGCGGGGTGGTGGGGGAGCTCCCCCACCCTGCCGGAATGATGGAACCGCCACGACACCATAAGACGCCAAGATTTTCGCTTCTGGCGTCTTGCGCGCGCTTGGCGTGATCGTCACGCGTGACCCACGAAATCGCGCGTGGTAAATCTTCTCCGCGGCGCAAAACATGCTCGATGTCCCTCTGCTCGGCACCGTGGACATGGAACGGACGCTCAGGAATGCGCGCACGATCTCCGTGCTGGGCATCAAGCCGGAGAGCCGCCGGGACCTCGATGCACACCAGATCCCGCTTTACCTCCAGAAGGTCGGTACCACATCCTCCCCGTCCCGACCCGCTATCCGGAGGCGACCCTGATCCTCGGCGTGCCCGTCCGCCGCCGCCTGATCGAGCTTCCCTCGCCGATCGACGTGCTGAACGTCTTCTGCAAGCCGGAGGATATCGTACTCCACGTCGAGGATGCGCTCGCGCTGCGCCCGTCGGTGGTGTGGTTCCAATCCGGGCTGCTCGAGCGCTCGGCGGCGCGCAGGCTGCTCGACGCCGGGATTCCGGTCGCGGAGGATTGCGTCGGCTGCCGGCGCGCGTCGATGTGGCCTTCCTTCGAGCCATTCGAGGCACAACGCTCGGCGGCGGGGTCGCGGTCGCCGTGAGAGCAGGCCCACGCTCGACGCCTCCCGGGCTCGTGTGGATCCCCGGCGGCACCTTCACGATGGGCCAGGAGCCACTCTTCGAATCCGAGGCGCCAAACCCACCCCATCGCGTCGAGCTGTCGCCTTTCTGGATCGGCGCGCACCCGGTCACCCGCGCCGAATACAACGTCTTCGTCGAGGCGACGGGCGCCGCGGCGCCGCCCTCCGCGGGCCGCGCGGAGCTCGACGCGCCCGATCGGCCCGTGGTGAACGTGAGTCACGCGGAAGCCCTGCGATACTGCGCCTGGGCCGGGGGGACGTTGCCCACCGAGGCGCAATGGGAGCTCGCCGCGCGCGGGTTCGATGGGCGGCGGTATCCCTGGGGAGACGATCCTCCGGACGAACGACGCGCCTCGTTCGCCGAGGACTGGAATCGCGGCGGGCCGAGCCCCGTGGGCGCGCACCCGGACGGCGCGAGCCCTTTTGGATGTCACGATATGGCCGGCAATGTCTGGGGCTGGTGCCTGGACGCGTTTCGCGCGGACGCGCACCTCGAACGGACGCGCCTCGGCCGCGATTCGTGCGTGGGCGGAGCGACACGGGTGCGCCCGCTGCGAGGCGGGTGCTGGCGCAGCATCGATACCAAGCTCCAGTCGGCGTACCGCAACTGGAGCCACGAGGTCGCGCGACACACCACCATAGGCTGTCGCATCTGCGTATTGACGGTTGACGGGCACACCACGAGGAGCCCGCGTGAGACGGACCTCCAGGTGCTCGGCGCAGGCGCTGTCCATCGGTAAGGAGCATTCATGCGCAGGGTAGAACATCGCTTTCGAAAGATCGGGGCGGCCGCGGTGGTCCTCGGCGTGATGAGCGCGGCGATCGCGGCGCTCTCGTGCGCCGCCGCCGGCGTCGCTCCCTCGGAGCCGGTGGCCACGAAGGCCTTTGCGCTCGGAGCGAACAGCGCGTCGTTCCAGGACGGCGTGTTGCCGGCGTCGAGCTACGCCGGCGCGCCCGACTCGGGCAGGAGCGCTGGGTCCGGGCTCGTGCAGACGCCTGGGACCTACCGGGGCAAGTGCGACGGCTCGGCCGCCGTGTCCATCGACGGCACGCACTTCCTCAACTTCAACGACGAGAATCAGCAGATCCAGGTCTACACGCAGGGGGCGAACGCGACTCCGCTCCAGCAGCTGGACGTGAGCGGCGGCATCGGGCTGTCCTCTTCCGACGAGGCCGACATCGAGGGCGCCGCCCGCGTCGGCAACCGCGTGTACGTCATCACCTCGCACGCGCGCGACAAGAAGGGCAATCTCGAGAGGCCGCGTTACAAATTTTTCGCCATCGACCTCGCCGGCTCGGTGCCGAGCCTCTCGATGACCGTCGCCGGGGTCTACTCGAACCTGCTCGCCGACATGCTCGACGCGTCGAACTGGGCGTCGCCGAACGCGTCGGTCATCTCCCTCCTGAACAGCAGGTCGCAGCTCTCGACGGGCACCGTCGCGAGCCTCGCGCCGAAGCGACAAGGGACGAACATCGAGGGGCTCGCGGCGCTGCCCGTCGGCGGGCGCGCAGGGCGCCTCGTCATCGGCTTCCGCAACCCGCAGTCGAGCGCCCAGGCGATCCTCGTCACGCTGCTCAACCCCGACGCGGTGATCGGCGGCGCAAAGGCCCAGCTCGGCGAGGCCTACCTGCTCGATCTCGGCGGCAAGGGCGTCCGCGACCTCGCGTGGTCGGCCGCGCACAACGCGCTCCTCGTGCTCAGCGGCCCGCACGACGAGACGAACGGGCCGTTCGCGCTCTGGAAGTGGAGCGGCGCCCCGGCGAGCGCGCCCGTGAAGGTGCAGGACCTCACCGCGCCAGCGAATGCTGGCCCCGAGTCCATCATCCCCTACAGCGGCACGAACGACGTTCAGGTCCTCTTCGACATGGGCTCGTTCCAGATCGGCGGGAAAGACTGCAAGGACGCCTCGACGTCGAGCCAGTATTTCACCGACGTCATCGTTCACGTCGATTGATCCCGTGCGCCAGAAAGCCCGCCAGGGATTTCTGCGACAGCGAGAAGGGGCCGGAAGATAGCTCGGCATTTCCAACACTTTCCGTCTGTCTTTCCGCCGAGCGGGGCTCGGCCGTGGCCCAACGCGGCGGTCGCGGCGGTCGCGGTGGAGCGCGCCGATCTCCCGCTGTTCTGCGCGGCGGTCTGCGGCGTCGGTCTGCAAGGCGCGTTCGTGCAGGGATGTCGATCGCGCAGCTGCAGGGCGTGGGGCTGCTGTTCCTGCTCGTGGGGTTTCTGGTCAGCTGGGTTCCGGGGTTCGAGGGGGTACCTGGTCGGCTGGCGCTGGTCGGGGTCGTGTGGTGTTACGTGTTCGTGACCGCGACGACCCTTGTCGCGCGCAGCCGCCCGGGCTCCGAGCGCTTTCGCGCGCAGGGCGTCGCGCGTCGCCTCCGGGGTGCTGTATGCTCGGCCGAGATCAGGCTCGGATCGGTACGGGAGCAGCGGAGCGCATGGAGTCCTCGGAGAGAAAGCCGGCAAGTCCAGAAGATTCGGTTCGCCAGATGCTCGTCGAGTTCGCGCGCGCCTTCGAGCGAGGAGACGTGGACGCGTTATGCGACATGTTCGTACGTGACGATGCCCTGATCTTCTACGGCACACACGACAAGCTGCACTTCACGCGCTGGGCCGAGATCGAGGCCTCGTTCCGGCGGCAGAGCGAGATCCTGAAGGACCTCGTGTGCAGGATCACCGGCGATGTCCAGGTGCGTCTGCTGGCCGGGGGAGCGGCCGCCTGCGCCGGGACGGCCGGCTTCGGTATCCACGCCACCATGGGCGGCGTGCGCTTCGACCTGCCCGCGCTCCGACTGACCTGCACGGTGGAGCGCCACGGGGATCACTGGCGGTTCGTGCAGCTCCACCTCTCCGTGTCGGACAGGCCGTTCCTCGACAGCGTGGGCCACGTGCTCGAGAGCGCCTGAGAGCGCCTGAACGCCGCGCCGCCACACCACGCCGGTGCGGCGGCGCGGCCCGCGCCTCACGTGGGGACGTCGCTCGACTCCGCCAGATCCCGGAGCGCCCTCTCGCTCCTGCGCAGCGCCTCCTCGGTCCGCTGGACCTTCAGCGCCTCCTGCTCCAGCTCGCCGCGGAGCACGGTGTTCTGCAGCGACAGCGCGGCCAGGAACTCGAGGAGCGGCAGCCGGCGCAGGATGAACGCGCCGTGGACCAGCCGGTTCTCCAGGTAGAGGAGGCCGCCCACCTCGCCGGGGTTCTTCATGAGCGGCATGCACAGCACCGACTTCGGCCGCTCGCGCACGAGGTACTCGTCCCCGGCGAAGGCGCCGCTCGCCCCGACGTCGCTGAGCACCACCCGCTCCCGCGTCCGCTCGACATAGTTGACGATCGACGCCGGGACGCGGGTCGCGAGCGGCGCCGTGCTCCGCTCGTACACGCGGATGCTGATGCCGTCGCGGTCCACCACGGCCTCGGCGGCGAGCCGCAGGCCGTCCCCGGTGAGCAGGAGACAGCACCGCTCCGCCCCCTCGTGCTCGACGACGAGCCGCATGAGCGACTCCATCATCTCCTTCGGTGTCATGTCGCTCGAGAGCGACCGCGAGACCTTCACCGCGGTCTGCGCGTCGATGGCCTCCGCCGCCATCGTCATGACGCCGCTGCTCGTCGCGCGGCGCTGCTCCTGGTTCAGGACGAGCGCATACCGCTGCTCGAGCTGCCTCACCTTCTCGCTCGCGCCCCAGCGCGAGTACGACGCCACCGCCTCCCGCAGGTAGAGCCCCGGCAGGCCGCTGTAGCCGCGATCCAGGTAGAACCGGGCGGCGAGCTCGCTCGCGAGCGCCTCCTGGTGGATGAACCGGGACTCGCGGAAGGCCACGATCGCCTTATCGTAGAGCGCCGCGGCCTCGTCGTGCCTGCCGTCGACGCGCGCGCGCTCCGCCGCTACGAGCGCGTGTTTGCCGGCGAAGTTGTCGGGGCAACTCTCGGCCCAGACGCGCAGCTGCTCCTCGTGGCCGGCGAGCGACCGCCGGAGCCCGGCCTGCTCCTCGGCCGGGGCCCCGGAGAAGCGGGCCGCCCGGGCGAGGGCGCCGAAGTAGTGGTACTCGGCCGAGAACAACATCCCGTTGCCCCCCGAGATGTTGCGCTCCGCCTTCCCCGCGGCCAGGGCCGCCTCGTCGGGGTTGGAGGCCAGGAGGTGCTGCGCGGTCTTCATCACGTAATGGACGAGCCGCACGCTCGGGAAGCTCTCCTTCTCGAGGCGGTCCTCGAACGCCTGCTCGTCGAAGTCGTCCGCGCTCATCGTGCCGAGGTGGCGCGTGGCGCCCCTCATCGCCTGGACCAGGCGCAGCATGCTCGTCACGGCGTCCGCGGCGAACGTGATCTTCGCCTTCGTCGCGTAGTCGAGCGCGCTCACCGCGCACTTGTACGCCTCCTCGATCGGGTCGCCCCGCACGATCACGTTCAGGGTGAGCTGGATGTTGCTGAAGCTCCCCCACGTCAGGTTCCCGACCTCGTTCGCGGCCTGGATGCTCACGCGCTGGCAGGCGATCCCGGTGTCGATGTGGCGCGTCCAGACCGAGATCAGACAGCCATAGAGGTTGGCCACCTCGGGCTTGTAGACGAGCGCGTTCATCTTCTCGGTCAGCTCGTAGCCCACCCTGCCGATCCGGTCGCCGTCCTGGTACGCGCCGAGCTTCTGGCAGAGCGCCTTGCCGAGGCACGTGTACCCGATGCCGGTCGGCTCCGCGTTGCCGTGGAGCAGGCTGAGCCGGACCATCTGGCAGACCAGGAGGTCGTTGAGGTTCGGATCGGTGTAGAAGGTCGAGGCGTACATCACGGCCATCACGCCCATCGCCGCGAGCATCGGCGGCGCCGTCATCCTCGGCTGGCCGAGGATCTCGTCGGCCGTGCGATCGCGGAGCGCGTCGCGCAGCGCCGTGATCTCCGCGACAACCTCCTCGTCGGCCGGCTGCCTCCCGAGCTTGATGCCGAGCAGCGCGAGGCACTCCAGCCCGACGCCGATGCACGCGTCGTGCTCGGACCGGGCCATGTGGTTCTGCATCAGGACGCGGTAGGCCGCCGCCTTGTCGAGCTGCGTGCGCGCGCGCCCGAGGAGCACCGAGCAGAGGTCGATGGACCGATCGAACTCCCCGTTCACGCACGCGCTCTCGGCGAGATCGAGGTGCAGCGCGAAGGCGAGCAGATCGTCGGCTCCCGCCCAGTCGTCCTCCCCGATCAGCGCGCAGCCCGCGGCGAAGTAGGCCACCGCGGAGCCGTAGGCCCCGGAGGCCCTCGCCTTCCTGCCGGCGCGGAGGTTCAGCTCGGCCGTCCTGCGCCGCTCGCCCGGATCGGTGATGAAGGAGGCGCCGATGTTCAGCTGGTTCGTGATCTCGAACAGCCGGTCCTCCAGCGCCTCCTCCGGCGTCTGGACGAGCAGCAGGCGCCCGATGCGCAGGTGCGTCGAGGCGTGGTTGCCCTCGCGGATGAGCAGGTACGCGGCCTGCTGCACGCGGTCGTGGAGGAACTTGTACGTGCTGCCTCGGCGCGCCACGAGCCCCTCGCGGATGGCCGGGGAGATGGCGGCGTGCGTCGTCTCGGTCGACTCGCCGTACATGGCCGAGAGGACCTCGGCGTCGAAGCGGGCGCCGAGGCACGCGGCGAGGGAGAGGACCCGCTGCGTCTCGCCGTCCAGCCGCCTGAGGCGGCCCAGCACCAGGTCGACGACGTTGTCGGTCAGGTTCTGCGCGGCGATGGCCTCGATGTTCCAGCACCAGACGGCGCGCACGGGATCGACCAAGACCAGCTTCTGGCGATAGAGCTCCGTCAGGAACTGGCCCACGAAGAACGGGTTGCCGCCCGTCCTCTGGACGAGGAGCCTGGTGAGCTGAGCCCCCAGCTCGTCCTCGCAGCGGAAGGTGTCCACGACGAGCTCGAGGACGTTCTCGTGCGGGAGCGGGTCGAGGCTGAGCGTCGAGACGCGCGCGCCCGTGGCGTGGATCTGCCGGAGCACCTCCATGAGCGGGTGCGACGGGGTCACCTCGTTGTCGCGGTACGCCCCGATCACGAGCAGGTGCCGCTTCTCGGGCGCCGCGACGACGTCGCGGATGAGCCTCAGGCTGGCGGGATCTGCCCACTGCAGGTCGTCCACGAACAGCACGAGCGGGTGCCGCTTGCGCGCGACCACGCCGAGGAACGCATGGAACACGCGGACGAAGCGGCTGCGCGCCTCGTTCGGCGCGAGCGGCGGCACCGGCGGCTGCTCGCCGAGGATCAGCGAGAGCTGCGGGATGATGTCGATGATGACCCGCCCCTCCTCGCCGAGCGCGTCGCTCAACCGGTGCTTCCACCCCGCGAGCGACTGCGGGCTCTCCGTCAGGATCTGCCGGACGAGCTCCCCGAACGCCTGGGCGATCGTGCGGTAGGGGATGTCGCGCTGGAGCTGATCGAACTTCCCGGAGATGAACGCCCCGCGCTCGCGGACGATGGGCGCCTGCACCTCCTTCACGAGCGAGGTCTTCCCGACGCCCGAGTACCCGGCGACGAGCACGAGCTCGGCCGTGCCCGTGGCGACCACACGCTCGAACGCCTCGAGCAGGATCGCGCGCTCGCGCCTCCTGCCGTAGATCTTCGTCGGGAGCTGCAGCCGGTCCGGGATGTCGGCCGTCCCGAGCGGGAACGAGTCGATCATCCCGAGCTCCTCCAGCTCGGTCTGGCACATGAGGAGATCCGACCAGAGCCCGCGGGCGGTCTGATAACGCTCCTCCGGAGACTTCGCGAGGAGCTTCATCACGATCTCGGAGACGATCCGGGGCACGTCATGCACCAGCTCCGCGAGCGGCACAGGGGCCCTCGCGATGTGGGCGTGCGCCCACGCGGGCGCGTCCTCGGCGTCGAGCGGCAGCTTGCCGGAGAGCAGCTCGTACAGCGTGACGCCGAGCGAGTAGAGATCGGCGCGCTCGTCGATCGGCCAGTCGACGCGGCCCGTCCGCTCCGGCGCGATGTAGGGCAGCGACTCCGGGTTGATCTTCGTCTCGTCGGAGAGGCCGAGATCGCCGCGCACCACGGCCAGCCCACCGTCGAGCGACACCTCCCCGCTCTCCGGGTGCACGGAGAGGTTCGCCGGGCGGATGTCCAGGTGAAGGGTGCCTGACTTATGAAGTTTCGACAGCGCAGATGCGATCTGCACCGCGTGCGTGAGGAACCGGCGAAGATCCATGAGAGCCCTGGTGATCGTCGGTAGGACGATCCGGAGTGTACGGTACTCGAAGCAGGATCCCTGTCAACGTTTCCTCCGGCCTCGCCGGCGAGGCGCCGGCCGCCGGAGCGCTTCGACGCGGTCGACGCGGTCGGCGCGGACGTCGATCACGACGCGTCAGGGATCCTCGTCGTGTGGTGCACGAGGGCTTTCCATTCACCGCCCTTGAGCTCCCAGACCGCGGTGAAGGCGATGGTGTTATCGAGCTTGACGCCGCCCTTGAGCTCGGCGCGCGAGCGGTAGACGCCGCTCACGATAGCGACGTCCCCGCCGACGATACGCACGTCGCACTGCCGGAGCTCCTGCGTGTACGTCAACATGCTGTCGACGAGCTTCAGGTACTCGTCCTTGCCGCGCTGCACTCCGTTGTAATCGACGTACCGCCAGCCTTCGGCCAGGTGGCGATCGAGGAAGCCGTAGTCCTTGACGGCCCCCACCGCCTTCGTCCACGCCTTGAGGAGCGCGACGTGCTCCTCTCTCGCCTGCTCCGCGGTGATCTTCGACATTCTCCACCTCCGCCGCGCGCCCTGGCCGCACTCGAGCCCGCGCGACCGCGCGGGGGCGTCGCCGTCGCCGCTCCACACCCATGGTAAAGAGCCCGCCGGCCGGGCGTCAACATCAGCCCTGATGTCCCGCCGCCTCGAGGGCCGCGCGCAGATGATCGGCCATGACTTGCACGTTCGGCGGCAAATTCATGGTGATGTGATTGCCAGGGACCTCGTGGACAGTGAGCTGGCCCTGGATCAAATCGAGCCATCCCCGCGCCGGGTTGTTCACGGTCATGGCGTCGCGCTCGCTCGCCTCGAAGAAGAGCACGTCACCCGGGTAGGGGCGGGGGACATAGCGCAGCATCGCCTGCAGGTTGGCGGTGACGATCTTGCGGAACGTGGCGAGCTCCTGGAGCGCCAGCTTCGGGAACATCCGGGAGACACCCTTCTTGCGCTGGAGCACGTGGAGCAGCTGCTCGTCCGGGGAGAGGTGCCGGATCTCCTCCGCGGGGACGGGGAGACTCGCATCGCCGCTGATCAGGTAGGCGAGGCGCTCGGGGGTGTCGAGATCCTCGGGGAACACCGCCGAGGGCGCGGGCGTGTCGATCATCATGAGAAGCGCGACGCGCTCGCCCCCGGAGATGAGCTGGTGCGCCATCTCGAAGGCGACGACCCCGCCGAAGGACGACCCGCCGAGCACGTAGGGGCCCTCCGGCTGGATGTGCCGCCGTACCGCCTCGAGGTAGCGCGCGGCCATCTCCTCGACGCGGGTCAAGGGCGGCGCCTTGCCTTCGATGCCCTGCGCCTGCAGCCCGTACACGGGCTGCGCCGGGTCCAGGCAGGTGGCGAGATCGTGGTAGAAGTAAACGTGCCCTCCGACCGGGTGCATCAGGAAGAGCGGCCGCCCGGTGCCGGGCTTGATCCGCACGAGCGACGCGGGCAAGAGGCGCGCGGGAGAGCGCCTCGACAGCGAGGTGGATGAGGGCGAGTCGGACTGCGCGATGAGCTCGGCCAGGGCCGCCACGGTCGGCGCGTTGAGCAGGCTGTGGCCGGGGAGATCCATGTTCACGACGCTGCGCAGCCGGGAGATGAGCTGGACGGCGAGCAGCGAGTCGCCGCCGAGCGCGAAGAAGTCGTCGTGGACGCCGATCCGCTCGATGCCGAACAGCTTCTCCCACGCCTCGGCGACGGCGCGCTCCAGCGGATCGCGCGGCGCCACGTAGGCCGTGCCGAGGTCGGGCCGCGGGTGGACCGATCTCGGGATGCCCTCGGACTCGACGTCCCGCGAGGGCGGCGCGATCGAGCTGGCCGAGGGGCGCTGCTTGGCCTGCGCTTCCCGCTTCAGGACCAGGACGTGGGGCGTGGGGCTCGTGAGGACGCGCATCCAGGCGTCGAGCGCCTCGTCGCGCGAGATCCCCTCCTCCGCGGCGGCCGCGCCGCCCTCGCTCGAGTCGGCCGCGGGCTCGGGATCCTTGCCGCGCGAGGCGTCCTGCCGCTGCCACGGGTCCCACTCGATCGCGATCGTGAGCGGGCCGTCACCGGCGGCCCGCCGCTGCGCGAAGGCGCCGAGGAAGGCGGTCGCGGCGCACTGGCCCGCGAGGCCCGCCCCGCGGGCGCCCGCGGTCCGCGCGGCGCACAGCGCGACGAAATCGGGCCGGAGGCCCCGGAGCGACTCGTCGAGGACGAGCGCGCCGTCGAGCTTCGGGGCGAGGAGCGCCTCGCCCTCCTCGCGCGTCATGCGCTGGAGGGGCACGGCGCGGCGGGCGCCCGCCGCGTGGATCACGCCGTCGATCCGCCCGAAGCGCTGGAGCCCCTCGGCCACCGCGCGCTGCATGTCGTCGAGCCGCGTGACGTCGGCCGTCACGAGCAGCACCTCGGCGCCCAGCCGCTCCATCTCGAGCACCGCGCCGATCTTGCGGCGTAGCGCGTCGAAGGCGCTCGCGCCGGCGAGGCCGTCCCAGGCCTCCCGGGGCGGGAGCGCCGTCCGGCCCACGAGCACGAGCTTCGCGCGCGCGACCTTCGCGAGGTGCTCCGCGAGGGCGGAGCCGACGGCCCCGAGCCCGCCGGCGATCAGGTAGACGCCGCCCTCCCGGAGGCGCGGCGGCAGGCCCTCGGCGCGGTCCATGCGCGCGGGCTCGAAGATCCGGACCCAGCGCTCGCCGTTCCGGTAGGCGATGACGGGCTCGGTCTGCTCCAGCGTGACCTCGGCGAGGAGCTGGTCGATGAGCCTCGCCTCCTGCAGCGTCCGCGGCTCCGGCAGGTCGATGTCGACGCTGATGCACGAGACGTTCGGGTACGCCCTGGGGATGGCCTCGCACGGGCCGAGCAGCGTGGCCTTCTCGGGGCAGAGCACGGCCGCGTCGGTCACCTTCTGCATGTGGCTCGTCACGACGCCGAGCCGCACCTCGTCGCGAATCCCCGCGTCGCCGATCCCCTGGGCCAGCGCGACGAGGCTGGCGAACCCGAGCCGCTGGGCCTCCGCGAGGCGGCCGGCGTCGAGCGGCGCGCGCGCGGGCTTGGTCACGCCCCACAGGAACATGATGCGCGAGGGGGACACGCCCGCCGCGCGCAGCGCGCCGAAGAGGGACGCGTGGTCCGCGCGGCTCGCGGGGGCGACGGTGAACTCGCCCTCGCCCGTCTCGGCGAAGCCCTCGCCCGGCCGCACGGTGATGACCTTGTAGCCGTCCCGGCGGAGCCGCATCTCCATCCGGGCGCCCAGCCCGTAGCTGTCGGCAAAGACGACGCAGCACTGCGCCCTGGCCGGCCGGGCCGACGCCTTCATCGACCCCGACAGCACCGAGCGCTTCCAGGCCAGGAGGTGGAGCAGGCCGGCCGGCTCCGGCGCGCTGCGCGCCGGCCGGCGCGCGGCGCTCGAGGCGGCGGGCGCGGGCGGGTCGATCCAGTACCGCTTCCGCTCGAACGGGTAGGTCGGCAGGGGCGCGCGCCGGCGGGGCTCGTGGGTGTAGAAGCCCGACCAGTCGACGCGGACGCCGGAGAGCCAGAGCTGGCCCAGCGTCTCCAGCAGGAACCCGATGTCGGACTGGCGGTGGTGGACGTGCCGGATCGACGAGAGCATCACCCGGCGGGCGCCCCGCGCGGGGTGCTGCTTGGCCAGGGTCGCGAGCACCCGGCCCGGGCCGACCTCGAGCAGGGCGCGCGTCGGATCGGCGAGCACCTCGCCGAGCCCCGCCATGAAGCGCACCGGCTCGCGCACGTGCCTCGCCCAGTACCCGGGGTCCTGCGCGTCGGCCGCGGACAGCCAGGTGCCGGTGACGTTCGACGCGATCGGGATCTTCGGGGCGCTCGGGCGCGCGCGGGCCACGATCGCGGTGAACGACGCGAGCATCGGCTCCATCATCCGGGAGTGGAACGCGTGCGACGTCTGGAGGCGCGTGCACTCCAGCTCGCGCTCGGCGAAGAGCCGGTCGGAGAGCGCCTCGACGGCGTCCTCGGGCCCGGCCACGACGCAGGCGGCCGGCCCGTTGACGGCCGCGAGCGAGAGCGCGCCGCCCCCCTCGTCGAGCAGCGGCTGCACCTCGGCCTCGGGCAGCGGGACCGCGAGCATCGCGCCCGGCGGCATCTCCTGCATCAGCTTGCCCCGCCGGGCGACGATCTTCAGCGCGTCCTCCAGCGAGAAGACGCCCGCGAGGCAGGCCGCGACGTACTCGCCGAGGCTGTGGCCGATCATCGCCGCGGGCCGGATGCCCCACTCCATCCAGAGCGTGGCGAGCGCGTACTCGATCACGAAGAGCGCGGGCTGGGCGAAGCGCGTCTGCTTGAGCAGCTCCGCGGCCGCCGCCTCCCGCCCCGGGGGCGGGTAGATCACCTCGCGGAGATCGAACCCGAGCTCGGGCTGGAGCATGGCCGCGCAGAGATCGACGCCGGCGCAGAACGTGGGCTCCCGCTCGTACAGCTCCCGCGCCATGCCGGCGTACTGCGTGCCCTGCCCCGGGAACATGAGGACGACCGGGCGATCGATGGCCTCCTCGACGTGCGCGAGGACCCGCCGCTCCCCGAGCGTCGACAGCAGGCTCACCGCCTCGTCTGCGTCGTTGCAGACGAGCATGCGCCGGTGCGGGAACGTCTTGCGGCCGACCTGGAGCGTGAACGTGACGTCCGGCAGGCTGACGTCCGGGTGCGCCTTGAGGTACCCGACGAGGTTCTCGGTGATCGTGTCGAGCGCGGTCCTCGTGCGGGCGGAGAGCAGGAGGAGCTGCCAGGACCGCCCGCCGGGCGCCGCCGCCGCGTGGGGCGCCTCCTCGAGGATGGCGTGGGCGTTGGTGCCGCCGATGCCGAACGAGCTCACGCCGGCGCGGCGGGGCCCGTCGCCGGGCTCCCAGTCCGCGAGCGCCGCGTTGACGTAGAACGGGCTGCTCGCGAAGTCGATCTCCGGGTTCGGCGTCTTGAAGTGCAGGCTGGCCGGGATCTGCCGGTGGCGGAGCGCCTGCACGACCTTGATCACGCCGGTGATGCCGGCGGCGACGTCGAGGTGCCCGACGTTCGGCTTGACCGAGCCGAGCGCGCACCAGCCCTTGCGCTGGCCGCGGGACCGGGCGCGGAACGCCCGGGTGAGCGCCGCGACCTCGATGGGATCCCCGAGGCGCGTGCCGGTGCCGTGGGCCTCCACGTAGCTGATCGTCTCGGGATCGGTGTTCGCCATCGCCAGGGCCTGCGCGATGACCTGCGCCTGCCCCTCCACGCCCGGCGCGGTGAACCCGATCTTGCCCGAGCCGTCGTTGTTGACGGCCGAGCCCCGGATCACCGCCTCGACGTGATCGCCGCTGTCGAGGGCGTCCTCGAGCCGGCGCAGCACGATGACGCCCGCGCCGTTGCCGACCACCGTCCCCTGCGCCTCGGCGTCGAACGCGCGGCAGCGCCCGTCGGGCGAGAGGATCATGCCGTGCCGGTACAGGTAACCCGACCGCGTGGGGACGTTGATGGCCACGCCGCCGGCCAGCGCCATGTCGCACTGGTAGGTGAGCAGCGCCTGGCAGGCCATGTGGACGGCCACGAGCGAGGTGGAACAGGCGGTCTGGACCGCGACGCTCGGCCCGCGGAGGTTCAGCTTGTACGAGGTCCGCGTGGGCAGGAAGTCCTTGTCGTTGGCGACGTAGACTTGATAGTCCATCGCCTTCCTGAGCTCGTGGTTCGGGTAAAGGTTGCTCAGGAAATACGTGTCGTGGCCGCTCGCGCCCGCGTAGACGCCGATGGTCCCCTTGAACGCCTCGGGGTTGTACCCGGCGTGCTCGAGCGCCTCCCACGCGCACTCCAGGAAGAAGCGGTGCTGCGGATCCAGGATCTCGGCCTCTCGCGGGGTCATCCCGAAGAAGGCCGCGTCGAACCACTCCACCTCGTCGAGCACGGCCCGCGCGCGGACGTAGCTCGGGTCCGAGGCCACCTCCGGGGGCACGCCCGCCGCGGCGAGATCCTGATCCGAGAGCGCCGCGATCGACTCGACCCCATCGCGCAGGTTCTGCCAGAAGGCGTCGACGCTCCTCGCGCCCGGGAAGCGGCCGGCCATCCCGATGATCGCGATTTGGTCCTCCGGGACGGGTTGATCAAGCGGATCCATTCTGTCTGCTCTTGGCTGCCTGCTTCTTTCGTTTCAGGATCTCTCGCTGCTTCAGCGCCCGGGCGTCGGCCTCCGAGAGGTCGCTCCCGCCGCCGCTGCCGCTCGCGAGGAACGCGGCGAGATCGGTGACCGTCGGGCGCGCGAACAGATCGACGATGGAGAGATCGCTGCCGAACGACTCCCGGACGCGCTCGTGGAGGCGCATCAGGAGCAGCGAGTGGCCGCCCAGATCGAAGAAGTTGTCCTGCACGCTCACGCGCTCGATGCCGAGGACGTCCTGCCATATCGCGGTGAGCCGCTCCTCGAGCGAGCTCCGCGGCGCCACCATGGGCGCTCTCTCGGGGCGGAGCTCGACGGGGGCCGGCAGGGCGCGGCGGTCCACCTTGCCGTTGCCCGTGAGGGGCAGCGCGTCGAGCAGCACGATGGCCGAGGGGTGCATGTAGTCGGGCAGCCGCCGCTGCGCGTGATCGCGGATCGCACGCTCGAGCCCGCCGGTCGGATCCGCCATGAACGGGCGCGCGCGGGCCCCGGCTTGCGCGGGCGGCGCCGCGGCCCTGCCGCCGTGCGGGACGACGTACGCCACGAGGCGCCGGTCGCCCGAGCGCGCCGGCTGCGCCACCACGACCACCTCGCGCACGGCCGGGTGCTCGCCGAGGACCACCTCGATCTCGCCGAGCTCGATCCGGTAACCGCGGACCTTGACCTGCTGATCCATGCGGCCGAGGAACTCGAGCTGCCCGTCCGGCATCAGGCGGACGCGATCGCCGGTCCGGTACAGCCGCCCTCCCGGCTCGCCGCCGATGGGATCGTGGATGAACCGCTCCGCGGTGAGCTCCGGCAGATCGAGGTAGCCGCGCGCGAGGCCCTCTCCGCCGATGCAGAGCTCCCCGGGGACGCCGGCCGGGACCTCGTTGAGATCCCGGTCGAGCACGTGCACCCTCGTGCCGGGGATCGGGCTTCCGATGGGCACCGTGTGGCCGACCGGGCGCTCCACCGCGGCGCAGCAGGCGAACGTCGCGGCCTCCGTGGGCCCGTAGCCGTTGATCATCCGGCACCCCGGGAGCTCGGCGAGGACCCGGTTGACGTGCTGCGGGGACAGGACGTCCCCCCCGGCCACGATCTGGCGCAGGCCGCGCAGCGCCGTGATCCGCTCGTCCACGAGGAGGTGGAAGACGCCGGCGGTGAGCCACACCGTGGTCACCCCGTGCTGCCGGATCACGCGATCCAGGTCGTCGAGCGACGCGGGCGCGGGGGGCATGACGACCAGCCGGCCGCCGTTGAGGAGCGCGCCCCAGATCTCGAACTGCGACGTGTCGAAGGAGATCGACGCGAGCTGCAGGAAGACCTCGTCCGGCGCGAAGCGCGCGTACGTCGTGCCCTTGACGAGCCGGGCCACGCCCCGGTGCGGCACGGCCACGCCCTTGGGCCGGCCGGTGGAGCCCGACGTGTACATGACATAGGCGAGCTGGTCCGGCGTCGCCAGCTCCGTCGGGTTGTCGTCGCGCGCCCGGCCGATCTCCTCGGGATCCGCGTCCAGGCAGAGGACGCGCGCGCGGCACCCCGGCAGCACCGCGCCGACGCGCACCTGGGTGAGCATCACGCGGACCCGGGCCTGCTCCAGCATGAACGCGAGGCGCTCGGTGGGGTAGGTCGGATCCAGGGGCACGAAGGCGAGGCCCGCCTTCAGCACGCCGAGGAGCGCGACGATCATCTCGATCGACCGGTACATGCACACGGCCACGCGGTCTTCGGGCGCGAGGGCGCCCTCGTCGGTGCGCGCGAGGGCCCCCTCGTCGGGGCCGGGCGCGGCTTCGGGCCCCGGCGCCCCCGGCGCCCCCGGCGCGCGGAGGCCGAGCAGGGTGTGCGCGAGCTGGTTGGCCCGCCGGTTCAGCTCCCGGTAGGTGAGCGACGTGACGTTGCCCGCGCCGTCGTCGAAGACGACCGCGACGGCCTCGGGAGAGCGCTCGACCTGGGCCTCGAAGAGGCGGTGAATGCACGCGTCCGACCCGGGGCCGGCCGGGGCGGTGCCCCACGCGCGGAGCGCGCTCCGCTCCTCGGGCGTGAGCAGCGGCAGCGCCGAGAGGCGCAGATCGACGTCGCGCGACGCGCCCTCGAGCAGGGCCTCGTAGTGGCCCGCCATCCGCTCGATGGTGCGGGCGTCGAACAGCGCGGTGCTGTACTCGATGCGCCCGATGATGCCGTCCTCGCGCTCGTCGAGCTCCAGCATCAGGTCGAACTTGGACGCGCCCGTGTCCACGTCGAGCTGGCTCAGGGTCCAGCCCGGATCGAGCGCCGGCACGGGCGGCTCCAGCACGAAGGCGACCTGGAACAGCGGGTTCTGGCCGGGGACCCGCTTCGGCTGGAGCGCCTGCACGACGCTGGCGAACGGCACGTCCTGGTGCGAGAGCGCGGCCTGGCTCACCGCCCGCACGCGCCCGAGCAGCTGCCGGAACGTCGGGTCGCCGCGCAGGTCGGTGCGCAGCACGAGCGTGTTCAGGAAGAAGCCGAGGAGGTCCTCGGTCTCCGGCGGGTGGCGGCACGACGCGGACGTGCCCACGACGACCTCGTCCTGCCGCGCGTACCGGTAGAGCATCGCCTTGAAGGCCGAGAGCAGGACCACGAAGAGCGTGACGCCCTGCTCCCTGGCCAGCGCCTTCAGCCGGAGCGTGAGCTCCCCCGACAGGGCGACGCAGTGGCGGGCCCCCGCGAGGCTCGGGGCGGCCGGGCGCGGCCTGTCGGTCGGCAGCTCCAGGGTGGGCAGGTCGGCGAGCTGTCGCCTCCAGTAATCGAGCTGCGGCTGGAGGGCGCCGCTCAGCTGCTGCTCCCGCTGCCAGACCGCGTAATCGGCGTAGTGGATCGCGCGCTCGGGCAGCGACGACGGCCTGCCCGCGGCGAACGCCTGGTAGAGCGCGTGGAGCTCCCTCGGGAGCGCGTCGAAGATGGAGACTCCATCCATCAGGATGTGGTGCACCACCACGAACAGCACGTGGTCGGCCTCGTCGAGCCGGACCAGCGTGGCCCGGAGCAGCGGGCCGCGGGCGAGATCGAACGGGCGCCGGGCCTCGTCTGTGGCGAGCGCGACGGCGCGCCCCCACCGCGCCTCGGCCGGCAGCGCGGTCAGCTCGACGACCGGCAGATCGAGCGGCGCCGGGGGCAGGATCTGCTGCACGGGCTCGCCGCCGACGACCGCGACGACGCTCCTCAGGATCTCGTGGCGCCTGAGGAGCTCGTCGAGGGCGCGCCCCAGGACCGGGACGTCGAGGGGCCCGCGGAGGCGCAGGGAGAACGGCTCGTTGTAGAACAGCGCGCCCGGGTGGAGCGAGGCGTGGAGCCAGATCTGCCGCTGCCCGTGCGAGAGGGGGATGGGCCGGTCGCGCGGCGCAGGCCGGATGGCCGCGGCGGCCGGGCGCTGCTTCGGCCGGGGGAGCGACTCCACGAGCTCGGCCAGCGCGGCGACCGTGGGGGCGTCGCACAGGCTCTGCAGGGAGAGCTCGACGCCGAGCGCGCGGCGCAGCCGCGACAGCACCCGCGCGGCGAGCAGCGAGTGCGCCCCGAGGTCGAAGACGTCGTCGTGGACGCCGAGGTGCTCGATCCCGAGCGCCTCGGCCCACGCCGCGGCGATCGCCGCCTCGATCTGGTTGCGCGGCGCGAGGGGCTCGCCGTCGCCGCGATCGGGCCGGGCGGCGTCCGGCGGCGGCAGGGCCGCGCGGTCCACCTTCCCGCTGGGGCCGAGCGGCAGCGCGTCGAGCAGCACGAACGTCGACGGGATCATGACCTCGGGGAGGCTCTCGCGGAGGAAGCTGCGCAGCGCGGGCACGACGGCCCGGGGGGCGGCCGGGGGCGCGTCCGGCGCGTCCGGGCGCGCGACGACGTAGGCGACGAGGCGGCCCTCGCTGGCGACGGCCACCGCCGCGCGGACGGCGGGGTGGCGCCCAAGCGCGGCCTCGACCTCGCCGAGCTCGACGCGGTGGCCGCGGATCTTCACCTGCTGGTCGACGCGCCCGAGGAAGGCGAGATCGCCGCCGGGCAGGCGGCGCACCACGTCCCCCGTGCGGTAGAGCCGGGCCTCCGCGGTGGAGCTGAACGGATCGGGGACGAACCGCGCCGCCGTGAGCTCGGGCCGTCCCAGGTAGCTCCTGGCCAGCCCGGGTCCACCGAGGTAGAGCTCGCCGGCCTCGCCGTCCGGGACCGGGCGCATGGCATGGTCGAGCACGTAGCAGCGCGCGTTCCTGATCGGCCGGCCGATGGAGAGGGGCTCGCCGGGGTCCCGAACCGGGTCGAGCCCGTCGGCCATCGTGGCGCACACGGTGAACTCGGTGGGACCGTAGGCGTTGATGAACGTGCGCCCCTGCGCCCAGCGCGCGGCGAGGTCGGCCGGGCAGGTCTCGCCGGCGACGATGAGGGTCCGGAGCGCGGGCAGCGAGCGCTCCGCGCCCTCGGGGAAGGCGGCGAGCGCGGAGGGGGGGAAGGTCGCGATCGACACCTCCTCCGCGCGCATCCGACCGAGCAGCGCGGGCCCGGGGATCATCTCGGCCTGCGCCCCCATCACCAGGGTGCCTCCCCGGGCGAGCGTCATCGCGATCTCCCAGACCGACGCATCGAAGCTGAGGGACGCGAACTGGAGCACGCGGCAGCCCGGCGCCACGTCGAATCGCTCGGCCAGCGCGCGGGTGAGGTTGGTGAGGCCGCGGTGCGTCAGCAGCGTGCCCTTGGGCCTGCCGGTCGAGCCCGACGTGTAGATGACGTAGGCGAGGTCGTCGGGGCCCGTGGTGTCCGGCGGGTCCTCGCCGCTGAAGCCCGCGGTCAGATCGCGATCGCCGTCCAGGAGGACCACGCGCGCCCCGTGGCGCGGCAGCGACGGGAGCAGCCGCGCCTGGGTGAGCAGGACGGGCGCCCCGGCGTCCTCGAGCATGAAGGCGACCCGCTCCCGCGGGTACGCGGGGTCGACAGGGACATAGGCGCCGCCGGCCTTGAGCGCCGCGAGCAGCCCGATGAGCGCCTCCAGGGAGCGCTCGGCGCAGAGCGCGACGAGGACGTCGCGGCCGACGCCCAGGCTCCTCAGGTGGTGCGCGAGCTGGTTCGCGCGGCGATTCAGCTCCTGATAGGTGAGCCGGTCAGGGCCGAAGGATGCGGCCACGACGCCGGGCGTGCGCCCGGCCTGGAGCTCGAACGAGCGGTGAATGCTGGCGTCCTCGGAGCTGAAGTCGTGATAGGTCATGTCGTGTGTGGTGGTAGTAGTCTCTTCAGGGGCAGAACATCAGCCGCCGTGTGCGAGCCCGAGCAGCGACGCGAGGGCGTCACGCATGTCGTTCAGAACCGTCCCAGGAGCACCGGAGTGAGCTCCAGGGCGGCAGCCGGTGACACGGGCGCGCCCCGACGTTTCAGGGGCGCGGTCGGCACGGATACCATGCTGCATCACGCTGGTACTCACGCTTCGATGGGCGAGTCCATCGACGCCGTGGCAGGGTGACGGTCCATAATTCAAGGCTATTCGCAGCGCAGCCGATTACACACAACCGCGGAATGAAGGTCAAGCGGGACGTACGGCTTTTTCGGCGTGGAGGGGCATGTGGTCGCGGCGCTGCGTCATGAGGCGATCGCTCCCGGCCGGCAGTCGTGGCCCGCGTGGCCCGCGACGACCGCGCCGGGCTCGCACACCGCGACGGAGCCCGCCGCGAACGAGGCGTCGGGAGCACTCGTAATCAGGTGGTGATCGACGATGTCCCGATTGCCGATCGTACGGGTTTCATGAATCGAACATCGCCGATGCGCGCTTCGCCAGCAGGCAGCGCCTGCTGGCCGGTCCCGTCGTGGGCCTGAACGACGACGAGCGCCGACCCCGGAGAAACCCGCTTGACCCTCTCGTAGCGGCAGGGTCTACGATGCCTTCAACTCGAGAGCGAACGCATGTTTCTGAAGATTGGCGAGCTTGCCCGGCGCACCGGGCTGACCGTGCGCGCCTTGCGGCACTACGACGAGATTGGCCTGCTGGTGCCGTCCGGAAGGTCCATGGGTGGCTACCGCCTGTACGACCGGAAGGACGTCGCCCGGCTGTACCGCATCCAGGCGCTGCGGCGCCTCGACCTGTCGCTGGCCGACATACAAGGCTTGCTCGACAACGCGCCCGGCGGGCTTTCGGAGGTGGTGGCCCGGCAGGTGGCGCAACTCGACCGCGAAATCCTGAGAGCGTCCGCGTTGCGCACCCACCTGCTCGCCGTGCAGGGTCAACTGCAGGCCAACGAAGAGCGCGGCATCGACGACTTGCTCGTGGCGCTCGAGAGCATGGTCGCGGGCTCGAAGTACTTCAGCGACGACGAACAGCGCACGCTCAAAGCGCAGCGCGAAGGTCTCACCAACGCCGTGGCGCCCGAGCGCGCCGGATTGTCGGCGTGGCTGCACAAGCTGATCGCGGCCGGCACACCGCCCGAGAGCCCGCAGGCACAGGCGCTTGCGCGACGTTGGATCGAGCTGCTGCTCGAAGAAGCCGGGGGCGACGAAGGCCTGCTGATGAAGCTCTACGCCATGCACTGGAACGAGCCGGCGCTCCACGCGCTGACCGGCGTGGACCGCGCCGGCATCCGGTACATATCGCATGCGATGGCCTTCGCGCGTCTTCAGCTCTACGCGCCCCACTGCAGCGCCGGCGACATGGCCACGCTGCGCCAGCACTACGTTGCGCAGACCGACGCATGGCCGCCGCTCATCGCCGAGCTTCGGCGACAGATGGCGGCAGGCGCGCCAGCCGACGGCGCAGCCGTGCGCGCTCTCGCGCTGCGTTGGCAGGCGCTGTCGCTGGCCAAGGCCGGCGGCGACGCCGCGCTGGACGCGAAGCTGCGAGCCGCGTTCCACCACGACCCGGCCCTGCGCGCAGGCTCGGGCATCGACGCGGCGCTGGCCGACTATGTCGGGCGAGCCATCGCGCGACTCGACGCCGCCTCGACTCCCTGAATGAATTGAAGCCAGAAGGCCTCACGTGAACGCAAAAACGCAGACGAATCCTCATTTCTTCACCGGCAACTACGCACCGCTCCGCGAGGAGCACGACATCGCGGCGCTCGAGATCGAGGGCACCCTGCCGCTCGAGCTGGAAGGAAGCCTGTACCGTGTCGGCCCGAACCCGCAGTACACGCCGCGCGACGACGACTATCACTGGTTCTCCGGCGACGGCATGGTGCATGCGTTCCACATCGGCGCCGGCAAGGTGTCGTACCGCAACCGCTGGGCGCGCACGCCGAAGTGGCAGATCGAGCACGAAGCCGGGCGCGCGCTCTTCGGCACCTTCGGAAACCCCGCCACCAGCGACCCGCTGGCGCAGGGCCGCAACGGCGGCACGGCCAACACAAGCATGCTCTGGCACGGCGGTCGGCTGTTCGCGCTCGAGGAGTCGCATCAGCCCTTCGAGCTGGACCCCTGCACGCTGGCTTCCAAGGGGCACCAGAGCTTCGGCGACCGCGTGACCTCGCGCTGCACCGCGCACCCCAAGATCGACCCCGAGAGCGGCGAGCTGCACTTCTTCGCGTACTCGCCCGACGGCCCCTGCTCGCCGAGCATGCTCTATGGCGTGATGGACACGCGCTGCGAGGTCACGCAGCTTCGGTCGTTCACAGCGCCGTATGCCAGCATGGTGCACGACTTCATGGTGACGCGCGGGCATGTGCTCTTTCCCGTCACGCCGCTGACGCTCAGCGTGGAACGCGCCATGCGCGGCAAGCCGCTGCTGGCGTGGGATGCAAAGTTGCGGACCCACGTCGGCGTGATGCAGCGCGGGAACGCGGCCGACACGCTGCGCTGGTTCCACACCGACGCCTGCCACATGTTCCATGTGATGAATGCCTGGGACGACGGCGACACCATCGTGGCCTACGTCATGCAGTCGGAGACCGCGCCCGGCCTGCCCGACGCCGAGGGCCGCCCCGGCGACCCCGAGGCGATGGCCGCGCGCCTGTGCCGCTGGACCTTCGACCTGGCGGATGCAGGCACCGGGTTCCGGCGTGACTACCTCGACGATCTCGTGGCGGAGTTTCCACGTATCGACGAGCGCTACACAGGGCGGCGCAACCGCTACGGCTTCTACACCTGCCATGCGACCTCGCGCGCACGAGGCGACTCGGAGAGCGTGCTCTACAACAGCCTCGCCCGATTCGACTTCGACACCGGCGAACGCAGCATTCACACGCTGCCGCACGGCGACGTGGTGTCCGAACCGGTGTTCGTGCCGCGCGCGGAGGACGCGGCCGAGGGCGACGGCTGGCTGCTCGCCGTGGCCTGGCGTGAACAGGAGAAGCGCAGCGACTTGCTGGTGTTCGACGCCATGGGCCTCCCCGCCGGACCCGTCGCGGTCGCCCGCTTGCCGCACCGCGTGCCATTCGGGTTCCACGGCAGTTGGCGGCCCGACGATCGTCGTCAATCGAGATCTGCCCTGCGGTGTCGCGGCGACAAAAGCTCGAAATTACCGTGATTTCGGCGCTCTTGGCGGCATGGACTCGCTCATGAGGCGGGCAGCTCCGACGGCGCGCCGAACAGCGGGTACACCTCGGGCAGCATGAAATGGTCGACGGTCGCGATCGCGCCGTCGCGCGTGGTGACGAGCTGAATCGCCGACAGGGTGTGTGGCGCGCCAGGGGCTCGGGGACGATAGAAGGCCAATGCCGGCTGTCCGTTCGCGGCGATGCGCAAGTGCAGGAATTGCCGAGGGACGATGCTGCCGAACATCAGCCGGTAGAAGCGCTCGTTGGCGGCGCGCCCGGAGATCCAGGTCGGCGCCGGCGGCATGGTGGTGCGCATGTCTTCGTGGAACAACGCGACAAGGGCGTCCAGGTTCGCCTCCTCGAAGGCGCGCACGTACTGTTCGAGCAAACGCGGATCCACTTGCGTGGTCGCCGCGACGTCGGCCGGCTCCGCCCCGCCGAGCTTGCTGCCGATCGCGCTGCGGGCGCGGAACAACGCGCTGTTCGCGGCCTCCACGCTCGTAGCGAGCGCCTGCGCCGTCTCCGCCGCCGACAGCCCGACAACGTCGCGGAGCAGCAGCGTCGCGCGCTGCAGCGGCGACAGACATTGCAGGGTCGCCACGAAGGCCAAGGCGACGCTCTCCTTGAGCGCGTAGCGCGCCTGGGGGTCGCGCTCCTCGACGCCTTCCAGCCAGGCGCTGGGCATCGGCTCCAGCCAGACGGGCTCTTCGATGCGCGGCAGCGGGGGCTTTGCGTCCTCCGTCGCGGGGAACGCGTCCGTCGGAAACAAGCGCCGCGGCCGGCGCTTCAGCTCGTCCAGGCAGACGTTTGTCGCGATGCGGTAGAGCCACGGCTTGACCAGCGCCTCGTCCTCCAGCGAATCCTTGGCGCGCCAGGCGCGCAGCCAGGTCTCCTGCACCACGTCGTCGCCGTCGTGCGCGGAGCCGAGCATGCGGTAGCCATGCAGGCGGATCGCGCCGCGCAGGGGCTCGACCGATCGCAAGAACGCGGCGTCGTCTTTAGGCGGCATGGGATCTCATGGCGGCTTGGGCGTCGGCGAGGGCGCGGCGCATGCTATCGCGGGAGAGCACGCGCGTGAGCCACGTCTCGAGGCGCGGAAACTCGGCCAGCGAGAGCCCGCACAGGGGCGCCAGGCTGTAGTGCGACGCGAGCGCGAAATCCGCGAGCGAGAGCGATCCGGCCAGGTATTCGCGTCCGGACAGCGCCGCATCGAGCACCTTGCTGAGGTGCGCGAAGTCGGCGCTGCCGGCGGCGATGACCGCCTCGTTGGGCGCCCCCTGGCCGGTCAGGCGCTTCACGATGCGCTCGAACGCGACCGCCGTCATGGCCGGTCCGAGGTGCGCGAGCTGCCAGGCCAGCCAGCGATCCAGCTCGGCCTGGGCGCGCGCCGTGGCCGGCACCAGGCCACCGCCGCTTATCGCGCTCAGGTAACGCATGATGGCGGTCGACTCCCAGAGCACCAGGTCGTCGTCCACCAGCACCGGGACGCGCCCGTTCGGGTTCAGCTCAAGGAACTCGGGCGCGCGGGAAGCTCGTTGAAACAGGTCGATGTGGACCGGCTCGAACGAGACGCCGAGCTCGTAGGCGACGGCGCGGACCTTGCGGCAGTTGGGAGAAAACGCGAAGTCGTACAGTTTCATGGTAACCTTGGCCTCTCCCATCCAAGACTGCCGCCAGGTCCGAAACTGTTCGGGGGCCCCGAAGTTTTTTCAACCGCGGCCGGCCGAGGCGCCCGCGGCCGGCCTGTTCTTCCGCAAGCCAACGGCCGTACCGGTGACGCTCGGCGTGGCGTGACCGCACCCGCTGTATCCGCGAACCTCCTGTTCCCGTACCGAGGGACAGCACACCGCAGGAGACAGATCGGGCGGAGTGACATGTCACGTGACATGTCACGCTGACTCCGTGACATGTCACGTGACATGCCCCTGAAGCGGCGTGACATCGCTCTGTCGTCTCGGCAAAGATCGCCGCGGAACCGTGGCTCTGCCCTGAAGTAGCCTTGTTCCGCGGCGCCCGCTGCGGTCGCGGCGCTCGTCCAGGCTCGGCGCCGCTCCGCAGACGAACACCCCGATGCGCCGCCGCTGGTACGCCCGTTGCCTTGTCCTTTCAGCGACGCCGTCCGTCTGAAGCGTCACCCAAACTGCAAGAGGCCAACACAACGGATGCGAAGAGAGGCTCCTTGATGCATTCCCATTCCCTATTTCGACGCTGGCTGTTCATCCTATCTTCCTTGATCTTTGGCGGAGCGCTCTCGGCAGGCGGCGTGGGTTGCGCGCTCGGCCCCGAGCCGCCGGCAGGCGACGAGCTGCGGCGTCAATTCCCCGAGCAGGCGCCGCAGGTCCTCGAGACAAGCGAGGCCTTCGTTGCGGTCGACGGGGGCTTCGCGCGTGCCAGCGCCGGCGACCTGAGCCGCGGGATCGACGTCGAGACCTTGTTGCCCCGGGGTCGCGGCGCGCTGGAGGCCACGATGCCCGCGCTCGGCGAGGAAGCGATCCGCCTTCGCCTGCCCGACGGCTTCGAGGCGCGCGTGCGGGAGGTCGGCGCCGAGGGCGAGGGCGCCGTGGTCGAGCGCGCGGTGGCCTATCCGCGCAAGGGCGGCACGTCGTTCTGGGCCGCGCGCGACGACGGGTACGAAGAGTGGCTGATGCTCGAGGCGGGCGTGGCGCACGCAGGCGCGCCCGTGGCGGCGTGGGAGGTCGAGGGCGCGACGCTGAGGCAGCAGGGCGATGCGGTCGAGGTCGTCGACGACACCGGCACCGCGCGGCTGCGCGTGACGGCGCCTGCCGCGTTCGCGCTCGGCGGACGTCCGATCGCCGCGCGCCTCACGGCGCGCGGGGCGACGCTCGAGCTGTGGGCCGACGCGGGCGGCGAGCCCGCGCTGATCGACCCGCTGTGGGCACCGGCAGGCACGCTGAGCGCGGCGCGACACTCGCACACCGCGACGCAACTCCAGAGCGGCAAGGTGCTCGTCGCGGGGGGAGCCAACAGCACTGCTATCGTGGCGAGCGCCGAGCTCTACGATCCGGTGGCGAACAGCTGGTCGGCGGCCGGATCGCTCGCCACCGGCCGCCGCAACCACGCGGCGGTGACGCTGAGCACTGGCAAGGTGCTCGTCATGGGTGGAAGGAGCTTCTCGGGCGGTTCGGTCTACGCGAGCGCCGAGCTCTACGATCCGGCGACGGACACCTGGTCCCCGGCCGCGCCGATGACCACGAGCCGCTACGGGCACACCGCGACGCTGCTCCCGAACGACCGGGTGCTCGTGACCGGCGGCTCCGACGGCCCCGCCTACTTGACGAGCGCCGAGCTCTACGATCCGGCGACGAACACCTGGTCCCCGGCCGCGCCGATGACCACGAGCCGCCTCGCGCACACCGCGACGCTGCTCCTGGACGGCCGGGTGCTCGTGACCGGCGGGAGAAACAGCTCGTACCCGACGAACGCCGCCCTTTACCACTGGCAGACGAACTCGTGGTCGTCGGCCGGGGACATGGACGCCGGCCGCTACAATCACACCGCGACGCGGCTCCTGGACGGCCGGGTGCTCGTGACGGGCGGTTACAACATCGTTTCTCTCGAGCTGTCGAGCGCCGAGATCTTCAACCCGTCCACCCTGACCTGGACGGCGGCCCATCGAATGAACGTCCGTCGCAACCTGCACGCCGCGGCGCTGCTCCCGAACGGCCAGGTGCTCGTGACCGGCGGGACCGTCTCGAACAGCTTGCTCGTTTCGACCGCGAACGTCGAGCTCTACAGTCCGAGTATCAACACATGGACCGAGTGCCAGTCCATGATCGACCAGCGCACCCTGCACACCGCGACCGTGCTGGCCAGCGGCAAGGTGTTGCTCACGGGCGGCCTCCAGTACAGCGGCTCCACGGCCGTGGACCTCGCGAGCGCCGAGGTCTTCGACCGCGCGGCCACTCCGTGGGTGTTGACGCCGCCGATGGCCCACGCTCACAGGGGGTTCTTCGCAACACGGTTCTATGACGGCCGGGTGCTGGCTGCGGGCGGCGACATCGGGTCGGGGAGCAAGGCCGCCGACGTGTACGATCCGAACACGAACACCTGGACATCGGTCGCGCCGACGGCAGAAGTCCACGAGTGGGCCACCATCACGGGATTCGTGAACAACAAGGTGCTGGTCGCGGGAGGTACCGCCTCGACCACGGCGAAGAACGCCGAGCTATACGACCCAGCGACGAATACGTGGTCGTCCGTGGGCACGGGGTCCCTCGCCCGGGAGAATCATACCGCGACGCTGCTCTACAATGGGAAGGCGCTGATCGTTGGGGGGTGGAGCACCAGCATCAACAACACCGTCCTGGCGAACACCAGGCTGTTCGATCCGGCGGGCAACAGCTGGACCGCAACGGCATCGATGGGCATCGCTCGCTACGGCCATACCGCGACGCTGCTCGCGAACGGCAAGGTGCTGGTCACGGGAGGTAGCAGCACCGGCGGTTATCAGGCGACCGCCGAGATCTACGATCCGGCGACGAATACCTGGTCGCCCGTGCCCTCGATGGGCCAGCCGCGCATCTATCATACGGCGACGCTGATGGGCGACGGCAACGTGCTGGTCGTCGGCGGAGATAACGACGACGAGTATTCCCTGGTGAGCACCGAGATCTATCGACCTTCGTCCAACGACTGGGTATACGGCGCAAACATCAGCGTCGGCCGCTCCTCGCACACCGCGACGGCGCTCAATGACGGCCGGGTGCTGGTGGCAGGCGGCTGGACGTTCAACCCTCTCCCTCCGAACGGCCTCTTCAAGCAGGCGTCAGCCTCGATCTACGATCCCGTCTCGAACACCTGGACCGCGGTCGGCCCCATGCGCGACCATCGTGTATTCCACTCCGCGGTCCTGCTCGGGGACGGCAGCGTGCTGATCGCGAGCGGCACCGGACCCAGCGCGCTGCCGGGGACCGCCACCGCGCTGACGACCGCCGAGATCTTCTCGCCCTGAACCCCACGGGACCGTAGCGCCCGCTCGCCGGACGGAGCGCGCTCTCCGCGGAGCGGCGCGCTTACGTCAACTGCCGATCACTGGCGGGGAATTCTCGTCACGCGAAGCGTACTGAATAGATCGGCGGCAGGTTGTTGGCGACGGTCGTCCAACCCTCTCCGCCGTCATCGCTGACGTACAGGTTGCCCGTGGTGGTGCCGAAAGCCACGGCGCCGTCTTTGTTGGCGAGCGCGTGGCGGTAGATGACGTCGTAGGCTTGCTCTTGGGGCAAACCGCGGCGGAGCTGCTCCCAGGTCTCACCGCCGTCCGTCGTGCGAGCCACGAAGAGCGCGCCGTCGACGGTGATTCGCTGCATGTCCGACTTGCCGGGCACGACCCACGCCGTGCGCCCGTCCTTCGCGTCTGCGGTGATGGGGAAGCCGAAGTGCACGCCTTGCTCCGGGCGGCTCACCTTGCGCCAGCTCTTTGCGCCGTCGCTGCTGTAGTAAATACCAACGTGATTCTGCTGCCAGACATGCTCGGGATCGCCCTCGCACTGCTCGATGTAGTGCGTATCGTGGCCCCACTCGGCGTCTGGTTCGGGCGTGTGATCGAGCCGCATGCCCTTGTTGCGCGGTTGCCAGGTCTCGCCGCCGTCCGCTGTTTCGATGACGCCGGCCGTGGACACGGCGACGAGCACTCGCTTCGGGTTACGCGGGTCCACCACGATGGAGTGAATGCCCGGGGCGAACTCGCCCCCCTCGGAGGCCGGCGTTCCAAACCATTTCGTCTCGCCTTTGCCCTCGCCGGTGAACAGGTCGCCGCCGCGTGATTCGTGGTTCCAGAGCGGCCGGTTGAGCTCGAAGGAGCCGCCGCCGTCGCGGCTGACGAACAAGCCACCTGGGATGGTGCCCACGTAGACCGCGCCACCCGGGCCGAAGCCGATGATCCAGAGCTTTTGTACCGTGGCCGGGCGCGTGACGATCTTGATGCCGACGCCGAAATCGCTGCCGGCGTCCTCGTACATGTCCTGGCCGATGTAGCGAGCGCCCTCGGGATACTTGATCTGGGCGGGGTTATCATTCCATGTCTCACCGTCGTCCGTGGAGACGGACAGCTTGGCTCCCCAGTGGCCGAAGCCGAGCAGCGCCCAGAGTTTGCCCGTGTAGGGATCGCGCGCGACATAGTTGACGCCGCCGCCGGCGTGGCCCGCGAGGCGCGGCTTCCACGAGCCGTTCTGCTTTTCGACAATAAACGTGCCTTTGCGCGTGCCTACCAGGATACGGGTCGCCATTTCAACCTCCGCTCAACGCTTGCAGGATGTGGACCTCGTCGTCGGCAGCGACTGCGTCCGTGAGCCCCTTACGGTCGCGGATCATCTGCTTGCCGACGAAGATGTTGACGTGCGTCCGCAGGCGGCCGCGCTCGTCGCAGATGTAGAAGCCGATGCCAGGCGCGAGCCTCTCCAGGGCCGCCACGACCTCACCTGCTGTCGACGCCTCGACGATGATCTGTTGCCCTTCGAGGTGCGGGAAGAAGGTGAAGAGATGGCGCGTCAGGTGGACAGACGGCATGGTGTTCTTGCCGTACTCCCGACGTCGCCGCGTGTCAACTACCGGTCGTTGGCGGGAAATTCTTGGGCAGCGGGCGGTCCGAACCACGTGGTCAGCGCGCCGCGAAGTCCCTGGTCTGTCCCATCTCCGACCCACGCGACGTACCCGTCGGGTCGAATCAGGACGGCAGCGGGCGCGGTGACCGCGCCGAGCACCGGCAGCTCCCACGTGCCAGCATATCGAGCGGCGATGTGCCGGACCCGAGCCGTCCAGGGGGTGATGTCGAGGGCGCCGGGGTCACCGAGGTCCAGCAATACCGGTCGAGCCTCATGCAAGAGCGCGAACACGCGCCGCGGGCCGCCGTCGGTGAGCACGTCGAGATCGGGCATGCGGCGACCGAGCAGGGGGTGACCGTCGCCGAGGTCGTAGTGAACTTCGAGGCCCGACATCATCGCGGCGTACCGCTTGCGCGGCTCGTCCATCCGCAGAAGATCGGCCACGGTCTCGCTCAAGGCCGCCGTGCGCGCGTCGGCGCGGCTGAGCGCGGTTTGCGCCATGGTGGCGCGGAGCACGCGCGCGCCGACCGGGTGCCGCTCGGCGTGATAGGTATCCAGGAGGCTCTCTGGCGACGTTCCGTGGATCACCTGGGCGAGCTTCCAGGCCAGGTTCACGGCGTCCTGGACGCCGATGTTGAGCCCCTGACCGCCGTGCGGCGAGTGCACGTGCGCCGCGTCACCTGCCAACAGGACCCGCCGGTCTCGGTAGGACGCGGCCTGCCGGGTCATGTCGGTGAACCTGGAGAGCCAGGTCGGGTTTCGAACGCCGAAGTCCGTTCCGTAGAGCGCGACAAGCGTCGCGCGGAGGTCGTCGAGGGTCGGCTCGTCGCCTTGGTGGACCTTTTCTTCTCGCAGCACGGCGCGCACCCGCTTCCCATCATCCAGCTTGCCAAGGGCGTAGGTGCCCTTGTCATCATGGCGAACGCCCCAGGCGGGCTCCTCGGCCATCTCGACCTCGGCGATCAAGTAGCTGACGGATGGGTCCCACCCCGGAAACGCGATCCCCGCCTTCTTCCGGATCAGGCTACGTCCGCCATCACACCCGACGAGGTACTTCGCCCGCAACCCTCGACCGTCGGACAGCTCGATATCCACGCCCGTGACGTCCTGCGAAAACCCCGTCACCGCTCGCCCCCGATAGATGGGCACCCCGAGCTCGGCGACCCAGTCAGCCAGGATGCGCTCGATGCGATTCTGCCAGAGCGCCAGCCCGTAGTTGTGACGCGTCGGGAAGTCGCTGATATCGAGCGGGTTGTGCGCAAAACCGGTGACCTGAGCGGCTTGCCCTTGCGAAAGAAAGCGCTCGGCGATCCCCCGCTGATCGAGCACCTCGATCGTGCGCGCATGCAGGCCACCCGCGCGAGAGCCAGCGAGCTCCTGGCTCTCACGCCGCTCGACGATCGCGACGTCCACGCGCGCCAGCGCCAGCTCACCCGCCAACATCAGCCCCGTCGGCCCTCCACCGCCGATGACCACCGCATGCTCTTGCACGCCCACGCTGCGTCCGGATTCCTCGTGCATCTCGTTCCTCCTTCGTGGCGCTTATCGCCCGGGGCCGAGGAATGTGCGGCATGACCCGGGGCTTGTGGCAAGCCCCCACCTGTGGCATACATTCAGAGTGGGAAGGGGCGGGGCGCCCGCAGCGCTCCGAGCTGAGCCGGTACTCTCGCGAACGAGAGTGCGCGCGAATTTTCGGCTGAGCGTCGTCGCGCTCGCCGAGGCCGCGCTGTACGCCTCCGCCGTCTCCTGACGAGAGCCGCGCGCCGGACCGCAATGGCCCCGTGGGCTCTTGCCACTGTCACCGAGCGTGCTCGCCTACGACAAGCTGCTGTGCGCCTCGATGGATGGCGTCACCTTGCATACGGCGACACGCGCCGGCGCTCACCATGCGTCGGGTGCTTCATCCGGTAGACCGTCCGCAAGGCAAACCCGCGCCGGGGAGCTGGCGCCTGGCGTTCCCTAAGTCGGGTCGTATCCTTCATGCTCGCCTCTCCAGACGGCGATCGTGCGGCGGACGACGGGAAGGGGGAACGTTGATGACGGTCCTGATGCCTGCATTGCTTCTCGGTGTGGTGCTCGGCCTCTCGTCCTGCGATCGCGCGGGGCCAGGACGCGTGGACGACAGTGCGCCCTCCGCTCTGGACGACGGTGCTGCCGGGCCTGAAGCGACCCTCGTCGGAGCGTCGCTGCATTTCATTGAGAGCCGAGATCCTGCGGGCGCTGCGTCGGGCTATCACGTCCAGGGGCGAGACAAGGCCGTTCACTTCGGCCCCGATGGCATCACGTTCGTCCTGGCCGGCACCCCGGAGGCCGCGCTCCCCAGCTGGGCGGTGAGGCTCGAGTTCGAGGGCCATCGAGCGGGCGCCGTACCCGAGGGGAAGGATCCCACCGGCGCGGTGGTCAGCTATTTCACGGGCCCGCGCGAGCGGTGGAGGACCGGGCTCGCGACCTATGCCACGGTGATTTACGAGGACCTCTGGCCCGGCGTCGATCTCGAGATCTCGGGCACGGCCCGCGCGCTGAAATACCAGCTCGTCGTCGCGCCAGGGGCCGATCCGGCGCAGATCCGGCTCACCTACCGGGGCGCGAGCGCGGTGCGCCTGACCGAGGGCGGGCAGATCGAGGTCTCCACGCCGGCGGGCGGCTTCACCGACGACGCGCCGCTGTCCTTCCAGGATACGCCGGGCGGCCGCGTGACGGTCCCGAGCGCGTACGCCCTCGAGACGGCCGCGCCGGATGGATCGCAGACCTATGGGCTCCGCCTGGGCGGCTACGATCCGACGCTGCCGCTGGTGATCGATCCCGCCGTGTTGATCTACTGCGGCTTCATCGGCGGATCCGGGTCGGACGACGGCGAGGACATCGCGGTGGACCTCGCCGGCAACGCGTATATCACCGGCTCGACCAGCTCCACCCAGGCGACCTTCCCGGACAAGGGCGGCCCCGATCCCACGTACAACGGTGACACCGACGCCTTCGTCGCCAAGCTGAACCCCCATGGCGCCCTCGTCTACGCGGGTTATATCGGCGGATCCGGGGCCGAGCTCGGCAGGGGCATCGCGGTGGACTGGGCGGGCCACGCCCACGTGACAGGCATCACGCAGTCGGAGGATTTCCCCGTCGAGATCGGCCCGGATTTGACCTACAACGGCCAATCCGACGCGTTCATCGTGAAGCTCGACGCCTCCGGCAAGGATCTCGCCTACGCCGGCTACATCGGCGGCGCCGAGACCGATCTCGGATTCGACGTCGCCGTGGACAGCTGCGGTGACGCCTACGTGACCGGGAGGGCTGACTCCGACGCATGCACGTTCCCCGCTCAGGTGGGCCCCGATATCACGCAGAACGGCGGCGCCGACGCCTTCGTCGCCAAGGTCGACGCCTCCGGCGCAGGCTTCGTCTATGTCGGTTACATCGGCGGCAGCGAGCAGGACGAGGCGTTCTCCATCGCCGTGGACTGGACCGGCGCCGCCTACGTCACCGGCTGGACCTTCTCCGGCGCGGACACCTTCCCTGTCCGCGTCGGCCCGGATCTCTCCCAGAACGACGACGGCGCCTTCGGCGACGCCTTCGTCGCCAAGGTGAACCCCGCGGGCACGGCGCTCGAGTACGCCGGCTACATCGGCGGCGCCCGCTACGACGTCGGCCAGGGCATCGACGTGGATCTCGCTGGCAGCGCCTACGTCTCCGGAAACACCGCATCCGACGAGCTGAGCTTTCCGGTCAAGATCGGACCGAGCCTGATCTACAGCGGCGCCGAGGACGCATTCGTGGCGAAGGTCAGCCCGTCGGGCGACAAGCTCATCTACGCCGGCTATGTCGGCGGCACGAGCCTTGACGGCAGCACCGGGGTCGCGGTCGACCTCGTTGGCCATGCCTACCTGACGGGCGCGACGTCCTCCGCTGATTTTCCCGCCGTCGGGGGGCCCGATCTCACCCACAACGGAGACTTCGACGCCTTCGTGACAAAGGTCGAGGCCTCCGGCGCGGGCCTCGTCTATTCGGGGTTCATCGGCGGATCGAGCACGGACGCCGGCCGAGATATCGCTGTGCACTGGCGCGGTGACGCGTTCGTCGCCGGGTTCACCGCGTCGACGGAGGCGACCTTCCCGACCGTGGGCGGCCCCGATCCCACCTACAACGGAGACGTCGACGCCTTCGTAGCGAGGATCAGGCAGACGCGCTTCCTCGCCTCGCCCTGAGGCTCCGTGGCCAGACGTCTGGCCACGGACGCTAACAGCCGAAACGGTCGTCCAGGCCCGTTTCAATGCAAAGGCCCAAGGACGCGAGGGCGACAACAACAGTCGCCCCTCAATGCGACGACCGGCACCGCTGCGCCGGCTCGTGTCTTTGCGCCGGATTCCATCCACGTGATAGCCTCGCGCCGTGCAGCGCCCGCAGCAGCTCCGTGAGCTCTTCTCCGCGTTCGCCCCGCGCGTGATCTCCGGATCGATATCCCACTACGGTGGTTTGCGGCAGAGCGCGGAGACCTTTTGCGAGATCGCGCCCGCCTCCTCTGCCGAGCTCGCGGACGTTATCGGGACGGCCCACCGTCACGGCGTCCCGGTGCGGATCCGCGGCCAGGGGCACGGCCTGAACGGGGCCTCGCTGCCCGGCGCGCATGAGCTCCTCCTCCGCACGGAGCGGCTCGGTGACGTCCGCTTCGAGGCAGAAGGCACCGTGACCGCCGGCGCGGGCGCCGTCCTCTGGGACGTGCGCAACGTCGTGGAGCGCCATGGCTTCACCGTGCCCGTCGTGAACGACGGCCATGCAGGGCCCTCCGTCGCCGGCTTCGTCGCCGCGGGCGGATTCGGGCCGGGCTCCCGCCTTCACGGGGGCTTCTGGGAGAACGTCGCGGCGGTAACGCTCGTCGACGGCGCTGGCCAGCTCCGCCGCGTCGACAGGGACGATGCGCTCTTTCCGTGGCTTTTCGGCGCCATGGGCCAGCTCGGCATCGTCGCCGAGGCGACGCTCGAGCTCATCCCGCTCGACAGCGCGGATCCCCCGCCCTACCCGATGGGCGCCGGCGCCACCCGGGAGCTCATCGCGGCCTCGCCAGAGCTGAAAGGGCCCGGCCCGGACGAGAGCGAGCGCGACGAGCAGCTCCTTTGGTTCACGCTGTTCACCCCGGGAAAGCGGCTCGCCGTGGCGCAAGCGCGGCTCGCGGCCCTCGAGGCGTCGCACGCTGGCCTCCTCGACTACCGCCGGCGCTACGTGTACCCGATCCGCCAGCGGCGCCCCGTGCCGCCGCTCATCTACCCGCGCGACGAGCCGTTCTTCGCGATCGGCTCCTGGGGCGCCCTGAGCCTATCCCCCGGCGCCGCGGCGGACCCGCTGCGCGCCTACGCCGAGGAGCTCACGAGGCACGCCGTCGAGCTCGGCTGTCGCCGGTACATCCAGTCCGAGGCGACCTGGGACGTCGACGCGTACCGCGCGTGCTTCGGCGACGAGACCTACGAGGCGCTCCGCAACCTCAAGGCGCAGCAGGATCCAGCGCGCATCCTGAACCGCGGTGCGGTCTTCGATCCATGAGATGGCAAATCGCGGCGCCGCCTCACGCCATTCACACCATGAAGCCGGCGGACTGCGGCGCCCGGTTCGCCAGGCAAATCCCTCATTTTGTTGGCATCTTTAGAGAGAGAGAATAAAAGAAATTAAACAGGGAGGCGGGGAGGCGGGGAGTTCGGAATGATTCTTCTCCCCGCCTTGTTTAATTTTCTCGAATAACTCGAGGCAGTGCTTCGGCCAATTCACCCGATCACCCGAACAGCGCCACATAAGGTGTGATCCCGAGATAGGCCTTCGCCTCCAGCGGCGCGCCGGGCCGGTAGACCAGCTTGAGCATGACGCCCTGCCGGAGACGCGCCTGCCACCCCCGGCCCGGCCAGCTCCGCGCCTCCGCCGGCCAGCCCAGGACCGCATCGCGCTTCTCCGGCAAACACGCGCCCAGCGCGACCAGCCGGTCGAGCACCGCCGCCCAGCGGAGATCGACGACCGGATACGAGATCTCCAGTCCCAGCATGGGCTGCACCTCCGCGTCGACGTCGAGGTGGAAGCTGACATGGCTCGTGAACGGGACAACGCCCTCGAGCAGCTCATCGATGTCCGCGATCGCCCCGGGCCAGTCGATCCGCGCCAGATACGCGGCGACATCGGCCTTCGCCATGGCCACCACCAGCCGGACCGCAGCGCTCCCCCGCGCGGCGAGCGGCGCGACGTGCATCGCTCGCCCGCCCGGAGGCAGCCGCGCGATGCACCGGAGCAATGCGCCGTCGACCGCCGGCGGCATGGGCTCGCCCAGCAGGAGCGCGAGCGCCCGCCGGATCACGCTCGCCTGCTCCGGGAGCGCAGCGCCGGCCGCCACGGCGGGACTCGCCGGCAGCGCACCGCCGCCCACGAGCCCGGGCTCGACACAGGGGAACGGGTACGGCGCCGGCACGGATCCAGCCAGCGCACCGACGTCGGGGAGGTCGAGCTCGAGCCAGAGCAGCGGGACACCCCGGTGCAACGGCGATCTGGCGTCCGCCCACTCGGCGCAGAACTCGACGACCCTCGCCCACGCCGGCGTCGAGAGCAGGTCGAGCCCGGCGCGCCGGCGCACGAGCTCGCGGTGGCCGCCCTCCGCCGCGATCAAACAGACTAGCAGATCGACGCGCTCCGATCCCCCGAGGCGGCACTCGACCGCCACGCTGGACGCCGCCGCGGGCAAACCCCCCGCCACCGCCGCGAGGCGCGCGCTCGCCGCCGGAGAGACAAGCGCCGGCGGGAGCAGCGCCGCCTCCGGCGCCATCAACGCATGAAGCGGGACGATCAAGACGCCCCTCCCCGCGCAGCGACGCCGCCCCGCGCAGCGACGCCGCCCCGCGCAGCGACGCCGCCCCGCGCGCAGGGCGGGCCGCTCATTGAATGCGAGCGCGCTTCACCTCGAACGCCCTCGGCAGCGTGCTCTCGGCCTTCCGCGTCCTCGCCTGCACGCCATACCAGCCGAGGGGCGCGCCGCCGAGGTTGAACTGCACATCCATCTTCGAGTTCGGCCCGCTGACCACGTTCGAGACCACCCCTTGAATGACCGTCTGCCCCTGGATCAGCGAGCACCGCATGGTGCTCTCGAAATACGTGCCATACACGACCACCTTGACCACCTGCCCCACCACGCCCTCGCGCGGGTCGACGGCCGTGACATGGAGCACCGGGCCGATCCAGTTGACCACCGGGTCCACCGACTTCACCGGCAGCCCCTCGACCTCCCGCGCGACCTCCGCGGCGATCTGCTTCGAATCGCGCGTCCGCAGCACCGTCTTCTGAGCGTCGGAGAGGCCGGCCGCGTCCATGGCGCGCTCCGGATCCTCGGCGAAAGCGGCCTGAAGGTTGGGATCGCGGGCGAGATCGGCGATGAAGAACAGCAACATGGGACCGCTCCACGGTAGGGGTGATGGACGCGACGACAGCCTCGCGCCCGCGTCGCCGCGCGGCGTTCACCGGGGCGGCGCGTAATAATAGATGTAGCTCGATGTATCGCAGTTCGATACGACGATGTCCAGCTCCGCCGAGTACGTGTAACGCACCTGCACCTCGTCGCCGGGCATGAGGCGCTTGGCGAAGGAGATCCAGCTCCCGCCAGGGAGCGAGGCGACGTCGCGCAGCGAGACGGGCGCGCCGTTCCGGCGGATCTCGTCGATCTGCTCGATGACCTGGCGAGAGAGGGTGACGACCGCTTGCTCGCGCTGGATGCGGAACGTCTCGGTCGCCGTCCGCAACGCCTCGCGGCCCAGGTCGGCAAGCGCGATGGTCTCCTGTATGGAGCTCGTCGCCGATACCCAGGCGGGCTCCAGGGCGAACCCGCCGCCCTGGCCGAGGTAGATCTGCATCGGCGCGCCCAGCGATTTCGGCGGCGGAGCCGGGCCCCAGCGGCCCGCTATCAGATCCAACACGCCATCACCGCTCACGTCGGCCAGCGCGACGCCTGCCCCCCAGCCCGTGCTCGCCGACCGCCACGTCGGACTCGGCTTGAGCCGAGGCGCGTAGGCCGCGAAGCGCGTCGAGCTCACCCCCGCAGCCACCGCGCCGGCCGCGCCTGCGCCCTCCGCACCCGCGCCGGCCGCGCCTGAACCCCCTGCGCCGGCCCCCGCCACGCCCGCCGCCCCCGCGCCCGTCGCATCTGCACCGGCCACACCCGCGCCCGTCGCATCTGCACCGGCCGCACCTGCACCGGCCGCACCTGCACCCGCCGCCCAGAGCGCGGCGGACGCGCTCGGCGCGCGCGCGCCGCCCGACTGGCCGACGCCTTCACCATAGTCGTTGTACGAGACGACGAGCCCCATGGAGGCGCCGAGTCGCCCCGCGTCGAGGAACATCGGGTATCGGATCGACTCGCTCGCCGTCCAGCCCGGCTCTCGCGGCAGCGAGACGACGCCGCGATCGCGCAGCACCGCGCGGAAGATCGGTACGCCCGGCATCGCGACGGCGAGATCCAGCAGGCCGTCCTGATCGAGGTCGGCGAACTCCATGCCGAAGCTGTGGTCGACCCTGGCGCTCTTCCAGACCGGCCGCGAGGACAGCACGCCGCCGACGTTCTCGTAGATGCGCGCGGGGCCCGGCGCGACCCCCTCCTCGAACGCGACGGAGGCCGCGAGATCCAGATCCCCGTCGCCATCCATGTCGCCCAGCGCGCAGCCGACGCTCGAGTAGCTGTCGCCGCTGCGGTAGCTCGGCGACGGCTCCAGCGCCCCGCCGCGATTGCGATACACCTTGACGTGCCCCTGCTTCACATGAGGAGGCATCGGGCCGACGCTCACCGCGACGTCGATCCGGCCGTCGCGATCGATGTCCCCCAACGCCAATCCGGTGTTGTAATCGAGATCCTGCGACGACCAGCTGGGGCGCTCCGGGAACCGCCCGGTCCCGTCGTTGTAGTAAACGACGACGGGCTTCTTCCCGAGGTCGTTGCCGTTCGCAAGCACGATGTCCTTGAAGCCGTCACCGTTGATGTCGGCCAGCCCCATCCCCATCGAGTACGCGTCCTGGTCGGCGGACCGCCAGCCGGGCACCGTCCGATAAGGAAGGCGCCTCGGCGCGACGACCGTCACCTCCTGCGCGAGCGACTGCGTCGGCTCCGGCGGCGGCGCGACGCCGCCTCCCGTGGCGCAGCCCGACGTCGCGAAGACCCCGAGCCACAGGGCCGCGGCCGAGCTCTCACGCGCCCAAGCGGCGCGCCGGATGCGCGATTCACCCGATGCGTGCGAGACACGCAATGCACGCAATGCACGCGAGACATGCAAAGCGCGCGGCGCGCGGGAGATAGACAGTTTGCCCGGACCCGTCGCTGTCGTCGATGTCATCACCCTCAAGCCTGGTTCACCGTGCCGCCGAAGCCCGGCAGATAGAGCGAGGTCCATCGATCGGGGCGACGGACGCCCTGCCGGGCCATCACCTCGTCGGCCTGCGCGATGAGCGCGCGGCCGACGTCGCCGCCGAGCAGCTCCCCCCGCCCGCGGCGGGCGCACGCGCCGTGGAGCGCCATCTCCGCGGCGTCGAAGCCGCGCGCGGCCTCGCCGAGGTGCGCGAGCGCCTCGCTCGGCCGGTCACGGAGCCGGGCGACCCCCGCCCGGAGAAGCGCCGCGAGGGGCGCGCCGTCGCGCCGGACCTCGCGCTCGAGGCGGGCCGCGTCCGCCTCGGCCTCCCGGAGGAGCGGCTCCCGGCCGGAGCGCCGCGCAGAGGCCGCCGCGACCGCCGTCCGGCCGCGCAGGAGGAGCATGTCCATGCGCGCCGGCTGGACCCGCAGCTGCTGCGAGCGCTCGATGCGGCCCCACTCGGCCATGAGCCGCGCCCGCGCCGCGTCGGCCGCACCGTCGTACAGATCGGCCTGGACCTCGAGGCGGAGCGCGTACATGTGCTGCACGTGGAGCGCGCCCCGGGTCCACCGGGCGACCACCTCGCGCACGCACCGGCGCGCCTCGCCCGCGTCGTCCGCCGCGAGCAGCGGCACCGCCGACGCGATGGTCGCGGACACCGACGCGAACAGGTTGCCCACCGCGGCCGCGCCACGGCGCCAGGTCGCCGTGCGCTCCGCGAGCTCGCCGAGCCGCCCGAGCGCCTCCAGCGCCACGATCGCGCCGGCCTGCGTCAGGTTGCGCTCCATCTCGACGCCGACGCAGTGCTCCTCGAGCTGGCGGCGGGTCACGTCGTAGTGCTCGAGCGCCTCCCGCCACTGCCCGCGCACCAGGAACGCGGTGCCGGTGTAGATCCGGATCACGCTGCGCAGCTGCCGATCGGCGAGCCGCTCCGCGATCGCCTCGCCGCGGGCGAGCAGCGTCGACCCCTGCGCGATCGCCTGCGGCGTGCCCTGGAACGCCGAGATGAGCCCGAACGCGGCGAGGCCCACGGCGACGCGGGACGGCTCGCCCGCGTCGAGCGACAAGAGCAAGCTCCGGAACAGGAACACCGTCGAGCGCAGCGGATCGACGTCGGTCAGCGCCTTGCTGACCGAGAGGCAGAGATCGATCCGCGTGAGGACCTCGGGCGGCAGCTCGGCCGCGGCGCGCTCCCGGAACTGCTGGCCGCGCAGCCGGATTCGGCCGTAGAGCGCGGCCACGGTCAGCACGGCCCGCGCGGTCGCCACCGGATAGGCGAGGCCCACCTCGGCGAGGAGGGGGACGAGGACGCGGGTGCCCTCCTCGATGTGGCCGCCGACGAGGAACTGCTCGGTGGCGCGCCGGCGCAGCTCGAGCGCCTCGGCGGGCGGCGCGCCCGTCGCGGCGTCGAGGAAGAGCGGCGCCGCCTCGCCGCAGCGCCCGGCGTTCGCGAGCGCGGTCGCGCGCCGGACCTGGAGCTCGCGCCGCGCGGCGGGCGTGTCGAGGGGGCCGCCGCGCCCCCACGCGAGCGCCTGCGCGATGAGCTCGGCCGCGCGGTCGAAGGCGAGCGCGGCGCTCGCCATGTCGGCCGCGGCGACCGCGTGCCGCGCCGCCGCGAGGAGCTCTCCGGCGCCGTGGAAATGGACCATGAGCGCCTGCGGGTCGGCGCGCCCCGTCGCCTCGAAGGCGCGCGCCAGCCGCGCATGGCAGGCGGCGAGCGCCACCGGGTCGAGGCCGGCGACGACCGCCTCGCGGATGCGATCGTGGGACGTCTCCAGGCACGGGGCGCCGCGCGCGTCCGTGATCCGCAGCAGGTTGGCGGCGCGGAGCGGGGTGAGGCACGAGAGCGCGTCGTCGCCGAGCTCCGCGGCCGCAAAGGCGATCTCCTGCTCGATCGGGCAACCGGCGACCGCGACGACCTCCATGAGGCGCCGCGCGCGCTCGGGCATCTCGTCGATCCTGTTCATGATCACACGCCGGAGGCTGATGTCGCCTCCCCCCCCAGACGGTGCGACCTCGCCCCCGTCGCGGTTCCACAAATACTGGATGAGCTCGCTCACCGACAAGGGGCTTCCCTCGGATTCGCGGGCGATGTCCTGCGCGCGATCGAGGCCCAGGCGCGCGCCGGCGCCGGGCCCGAGCCGATCGAGGGCGAGCCGCAGCGACTGATCGTACGAGAGGGGCTCGACCGGCACCTCGCGGACCTCGACGCCTTCGCGGGCGCCGCACCCGGCCGAGAGCCGCCGCAGCTCGCCGACGAGCGCGCAGGGCTCCGCGGCGTCGCTCCGGTAGCAGACGATGAGCAGGAGCCGCGGCGCGTCCGGGGGCGAGAGCAGCTCGACGAGCAGGCGCGCGCTGTCGGCGTCGCCCCACTGCAGATCGTCGATGCAGACGGCGAGCGGCCGGCGCGCCCCGAGGCGGCGGAAGAGCTCCTTGAGCGCCTGGAACGCCCGCCAGCGCGCCTGCCGCAGGTCCGGCGCCGCGGCGGCGGGCACGGCCGCGGCCTCCGCGCCGGCGACGGCGCGGAGCACCGGGAACAGCCGGGCGAGGGCGTGGATGTCCTCGGGGAGGACGCTGGCCGACTCCGCGGGGGGCATCCGCCGGAGGTGCTCGCAGAGCGCGTCGATGAGGCTGTCGAGCGCCTTGTACGGCACGGACTCGCGCTCGTGGCAGCGCCCGAGGAGCACGGTGGCGGCGCCGCGGTCGTGGAGCGACTGCAGGAAGCTCGACGCGAGCGCGCTCTTGCCCATCCCGGACGGGCCGGCGACCAGCATGACCAGCGTGCGCCCGGCGGCGCTCTCGCGGAACCCGTCCTCCAGCGCGCCGAGCTCCCGCTCGCGGCCCACCAGCCGGAAGCGGCCCGGCGAGGGCAGGAGGAACGCGCTGACCGGGTGCGCCGCGCGCTCGCCGCGCAGCCGCTGCACGATCTCGGCGCCCGACGGGCGCGCGGCCGGGTCGCGCTGCAACAGGCCGGCGCAGAGGTCGTCGAGATCGCGCGGGATGCCGTCGACGGCGAGCGAGGGCGGCAGGGGCGTGGTCCACAGCTTGGCGGAGATCACGTCGAGCACCGATCCCGAGAACGGCAGCGCTCCGGTGAGCGCCTCGTAGAGCATCACGCCGACGCTGTACCAGTCGCTGGCCGCCGTCTCGGGCGCCGAGGCGAGCCGCTCCGGCGGCATGTACGCCGGCGTTCCGACGAGATCCTCGCGCTCCGCGGCGCCTTCGGGCTGCCTGGGCCTGAGCTCCTTGGCGATCCCGAAATCGAGCAGCACGACCCTGCCCTCCCGCGTGACGAGCACGTTCGAGGGCTTGAGATCGCGGTGGAGGATGTTGGCGGCGTGGAGCGCGCAGACCCCCTGCACGAGCTGCGAGAAGCCGGCGCGGAGCCGCTGCGGATCGAGCAACAGGGCCCGCCTCGGGGCGCCGTGCGGCGCGGGCTCGCGCTCTGGCCGATCGCCGGCCCGCCGCGATGACGGGGACGCGGAGCTCGCCGGCGTCGCGCGCGTCACGTCGTCCGGGCCCGCGCGGGCGCCGTCGGCCGCGGCGAGCGCCTCGGTGCCCTCGTCCGACCGGGGGATGCGCTCGGTGCTCGGCTCGGGCGGCGCGCCGTCCTCGAGCGGGTCGAGCTCGGCGGAGAGCGTCTCCGACCCCGCGTGCGCGCCGGGGGCGAACCGCGGGACGCGGACGAAGCTGAGGAAGTCGACGCCGTCGATGAGCTCCATGGTGAAGCACCACGCCCCGCCGTCGGAGAGCAGCTCGTGCAAGGTGACCAGGTTCGGGTGCACGAGGTCGGCGAGGTGCCGGAACTCCTGCTTGAAGCGGAGCAGCGCGGTCGGCTCGGACTGGTAAAGGGCCTTGAGCGCGATCACGCAGCCGTAGCGCCGATCGAGGGCCTCATAGACGACGCCGAACCCGCCGGCGCCGAGCTGGCGCCGGATCACGAAGCGCCCGCTGCTATCGAACGCGCGCAGGGGTTTCATGCCTTCCGCCCGAGGAGGAGAGCCGCCCTCCGGCCGGCGCGGCGCGCGCGGCCCACGTGGCCCACGTGGATCGAGCGCCGGCAGGGCGGGAGCCGCGCTGCCGCGCCGGGAGAGGGCCCGGAGGGCGGAGGGCGCGAGGCGCGCGCTCCGCGCCGGCGCAGGTCGAAGATCGAGCCTTCGCGGTCCGTGAGCAGGCGTTCAAAGCTCGGGCTCTTCCGCGCCACAGAGCGGAGGATATATCAACAGCGTCGGCTCCATCACGCCACAGTCGCGCCACGGGAGCGTTTGCGGGCGCGACGCGCGCCCTGTGTCCCGGGTGCAGCGAGCGCGCGGGTGAAATGGCGCACACAGATCACGGCGCTGCCTGCCACGGCGAGCGCCGGCGCAGCGCTGCGCGGGGCCGCGGGTCAGCGCGGGAGCGGGCTCGCCGTGCTGCGCATCTCGCGGCGCCCCGCCGACAGGGCTTCCATCAGCGCGGTGTCCTCGGCCGGCTTGACGAGGTGCTTGTCGAAGCCCGCCTCTCGCGATCTCCGCCGATCCTCGTCCTGACCATAACCGCTCAAGGCGACGAGGCGCGTCGACGCGAGGGACGGCTCGGCGCGGATGGCTCGGGCCACGTCGTACCCATCCATCCCGCCCGGCAAGCCGAGATCGCACAGGACCACATCCGGAGGGCGCTTCCGGGCCGCCGTCAGGCCGGTCGGGCCGTCGAACGCCGTCTCCACCTCGTAGCCGCTCAGGGTCAAGAGCATCTCGAGGCTCTCGGCCGCGTCGTGGTTGTCCTCGATCACGAGGACGCGCACCCCGTGGCGACTGGCCTCGTCCCGATCCGAGGCGGCCGACTGGTCCCGGGCGATCGGCGCCGCGAGCGGCAGCCTCAGGGTGAACATCGAGCCGCGGCCGGGCCCGTCGCTGTGGGCCGCCACCGTCCCGCCGTGGAGCTCGACAAGCCCCCTCACCAGCGCAAGGCCGAGCCCGAGCCCGCCCTTGCTCCGCGCCAGCCCCTGCTCCGCCTGGCTGAACGGATCGAAGAGGCGCGATAGCAGCGCCGGATCCATCCCGACGCCGCTGTCTTCGACCGTGATGACGGCCTGTCCAAACACGCCCCCGTCGCGCCCGGGCCCCGGGAGGCCCGCCTCGACGCGCACGCTCACGCGTCCGCCCGCGTCGGTGAACTTGCCGGCGTTCTGCAGCAGATTGCCCAGCATCTGCGCCAGCCGGGTGTCGTCGCCCTCGACCCAGAGCGGCTCGTCCGGCGCGATCACGCTCAGCGCCACGCCGGCGACCTCGAGGTTGGCCCGGTAATCCTCGGCGGTCTGGCGGACGATGCGGACGAGATCGCAGCGCTCCTTGTGGAGCTGGATCCTGCCGCGGGCGATGCGAGAGATGTCGAGAAGATCGTCGATCAGCCGGGCCATGTGCGTGACCTGGCGATCGATCACCTCCCGGGCTCGCCGCTGCACGGGATCCGCCGATCCGACCCGCCGCAGCATCGCGGCGGCCGTGCGGACGGGGGCGAGGGGGTTGCGCAGCTCGTGGGCGAGCATGGCCAGGAACTCGTCCTTCCGGCGGTCCGCGTCCCGCAGCGCCTGCTCTGCCAGCTTGAGATCGTGGATGTTGATCGCGATCCCGAACCAGCGGACGATCCGGTTCGAGGCGTCGCGGATGGGCCGCCCGCGCACCTTGAACCACTGGTATCCGCCGTCGCGCCGCCGGACGCGGTACTCCAGGTCGTACGGGGCGAGCCCCCCGACCGCGGCGCGCCAGGCGGCGAAGACCCGCTCCCGATCGTCCGGGTGCAGGACATCGATCCACAGATCGCCGAACTGCTGCTCGGCGGGCAAGCCGGTGAACTCGACCCATTGCTCGCTGAGGAACTCGCAATAACCGTCGGGCCGGGTCGCGAACACCATGCCCGGGATCGATTCGAGCGTCTGCCGGTGAAAGAGCTCGCTCTCGCGGAGGGCGGCCTCGGCCCGGTGGCGCTCGGTCAGGTCGAGCATCGAGCCGATCATGCGGGTGGCCACGCCGCTCGCGCTCCGGCCGATGTACCCGCGGTCGAGGACGGGCGCGTACGAGCCGTCGCTCTTGCGAAAGCGGTACTCGTCGGTCCAGCACTCGCAGCCGCCGTCGATCGCCGCGTGGACCCCTCCGATCACCCGATCCTTGTCCTCCGGGTGGATGCGGTCGTACCAGCCCTCGGGGCCGTCGCCGAGCTCCTCCGGCGTGCAGCCGAAGTGCTGGATGACCGCTCCGTTCCAGTAGACCCGGTTCGTCTCCAGATCCCAGTCCCAGATGACGTCGTTCGTGGCGCGGTTGACGAGGCGATACTGCTCTTCGCTCCGCCGGACGGCCGCCTCGGCCTCCAGCCGTGCGGCCTCGGCGCTGGCCGCGCGATCGCGGGCCTCGCTCTCCCGCAACGCCGGCTCGGCCTGCCCGCGCGCGGTGGTGCCCTCGCTGCGCTGGCAGGCAGTCCCGTTCACCCGTGTGCTCCGCATCGTCCTCGCCCGAGGTTTGCGTAATGGCGCGCACGGCGTTTCGCCACCCGCCGAGCGCTCGGCGCGCCGAGAAACAACGCCGGAGACCGCAGAGACCGCGGCCGCGCCGGCCGGTGGCGAGCCCGTCTGCGCGGTTGCGCGCGCGAGCTCTGGTAACAATGCATAGGGCGTGGCTGCGCTGGGGAAATCCACGGATGAAGGCGCCGCCGACGCGCTCAAGCGACAGCTGGCCGAGCTCGGCGGGGCCGAGGCGCTGCTGCAGGCGATCCTGGACAGCGCGTCCGATTGCATCCTTGTGCTCTCCCCGGACGGCACGATCCTGCTCTCTGGCCGCGCGCTGCCGAGGGCGAGCTCGACGAGCCTGCTGCGGACGAGCGTCTACGAGCACATTTCCCCGGAGACGCGAGAGGCGGCCCGCTCCTGCGTCGAGCGGGTGGTGCGGTCGGGGGCGTCCGACTGGTGCGAGTGCGCCATCGCCTGCAAGCACGGTCAGGTCGCGCTCTGCGAGGCGCGGATCAGCCCTATCCTGCGCGGCGGCCGCATCGCCACCCTGCTCATGATCTGCACCGACGTCACGGAGCGGCGGGCGACGGAAGCGGCGCTCCGGAGGAGCGAGGAGCGCTATCGTTCGGTGATCGCCGCCCTCGACGAGGGGATCGTCCTCCAGGACGCGGGCGGGACGATCGAGGCGTGCAACGCGAGCGCCGAGCGCATCCTCGGGCTCACGTCCGCGGAGATGGCGGGCCGGGAGAGCCGCGATCCCCGCTGGAGGGCCGTCCACGAGGACGGCGCTCCGTTCAACGGCGAGAGCCACCCGGCCATCGTGACGCTCCGCACGGGGGCGCCGCAGAAGAACGTGATCATGGGGGTCCACCGGCCGGAGGGCGAGATGGCGTGGATCTCCATCAACTCGCAGCCGCTGCTCCGCGCGGGCGAGGTCATCCCCTACGCGGTGGTCACCTCGTTCCATGACATCACGGAGCGCAAGCGGTCCGTGGAGGAGCTGAGGAGGAGCGAGGAGCGCTATCGCGCCACCTTCGACCAGGCCGCGGTCGGCATCGGCCAGGTGTCGGTCGAGGGCCGATGGCTCCGGCTGAACCAGAAATTCTGCGATCTCGTCGGTTACTCCCCCGCGGAGATGACCGATCTCACGTTCCAGCAGATCACGTATCCGCCGGATCTGCCCGCCGATCTCGAGAACCTGCGCCGCATCTTGTCGGGGGAGGTCCAGACGGCATCGCGGGAGAAGCGTTATGTCCGGAAGGGCGGCGAGCTGATCTGGGCGAAGGTCACGGTCTCGCTGGTCCGTCACGATTCCGGGGGGCCTGCCTACTTCATCGTCATCGCGGAGGACATCACGGACCGGAAGCACGTCGAGGAGACGCGCCACGAGTTCTTGACCATCGCGTCGCACGAGCTGAAGACGCCGCTCACGCCGGTGATGCTCCGGGTCCAGGCGCTCCTTCGCACGTACCGGAGGGCCGAGGGGCAGCCGCCGGCCGCCGAGGAGGTGATCCCGAAGCTCGAGGCCGTGGAGGCGCTGCTCGACAGGCTGCGCCGCCTGGTCGAGGAGCTGCTCGACATCTCGCAGATCACCGCGGGGCCGATGACGATCGCGCCGAAGGAGATCGACCTCAGCGCGCTCCTCCGCGACATCCTGGGCGGGAGACAGGCGGAGCTGCTCCGGCGCGCCGCGTGTCCGCTCACCGTCGACGCGCCGAGCGCCCTCAGCGGGTGCTGGGACCCGCTGCGGATCGAGCAGATCATCATGAACCTGCTCTCCAACGCGTCCAAGTACGGCGGCGGCAAGCCCATCGACGTCGCGCTCGAGGCGTCCGGCGACATGGCGCGCCTCACCGTCCGCGACCGCGGGATCGGCATCGCGGCGGCCGATCACGAGCGGATCTTCGGCTGCTTTCAGCGGGCGACGACGTCGCGCCATTACAGCGGGTTCGGGCTGGGGCTGTGGATCGTGCGCGAGGCGGCGGAGGCGATGGGCGGGGCGGTCCGCGTGGAGAGCCGCCTTGGCGAGGGCGCGAGGTTCACTGTCGAGCTGCCGCGCGCGCCGCGGCGCGCCGGGCGCTGAGCGATGCTGTCGCCACCGCGCCGTCAGCTCGCGTCCGGGGGCCTGATCCCGCGCACCAGCTTCTGCGCGCTCGCCATGCTCGAGACAAGGCTATGGTGCTGGACGGCCTTCTCTACCGCCGCCATGAGCCCCGACACGTCGCCATTCTTGTCGAAATAGCCAAACGCCTTGTGGGTCGAGAGCAAGTCTTGCTTCTCGAGGATGTCCTGGAACGCGGTGTAGAAGATGATCGGCACCTTCGGGAACAGCGCCTTGATCTTCAGGTAGGCAGTGAGCCCGTCGATTCCCGGCATGCGGATATCCAGGATGACCAGGCTGACCATCTCCGACATGGCGGCGATGCCCTCCTGCGCGGTCGCGAACAGGCGCACGTCGTAATCGCGCCGCAGCGTGAACGCGAGCGCAGACCGCATCCGCGGGTCGTCGTCGATCACGACCACGATCGGCCGCTCCTTGTTGGGCTCCTCCGGCCCCTCGTCCGAAGCCTCGCGGAAGCGCCTGGTGAATTTCGCCGATGTCATCTTGGCGCCTTCATTCAATTCCCGGAGAGGTTGAGGCCGATCCAGCCGGCAGACGTGCCGGCCGGCTGCGGCTGTTCGTGGGGCGCCGCGCGCGGGAGCCGGACGACGAACGTCGTGCCCCGCGCCGCGTCGCTCTCGACGTCGATCGTCCCGCGGTACATCGCGACGAGGCGGGAGACGAAGCTGAGACCCAGGCCCACGCCGGTGGTCGGCTTCGTCGAGAAGAACGGCTGGAAGATCTTCGAGAGGTCCTCGGACGAGATCCCGTCAGCGTTGTCGCTGATGGTGAGGACCTGGAGCTCCCCGTCGTCGACCGTCTCGACGCGCATCCGCCGGCCGCGGCCATCGCCGACCAGGAGCAGCGCGTCGCGCGCGTTCAGGACGATGTTGCTCACGATGGAGTCGAAGTGCGACTCGTACCCGACGACCGCCGCGCCGCCCCGGAGATCGAGCTCGACCGACACGCCCTGGCGCGCGAACTCGTCGCGGTGCCGCGCCGCGACGGACTCGATGACGCGGCGGAGGCTCACGACCTCGTTGCCGGCGAGCGCGACGCCGAGCTTCGAGTACTCCAGGATCCTGTTCGTGACGCTCAGCGCGCGCCCCGTGCAGTCGCGCACCATGCGGAGCACGCTGTCGAGCGTCTCCTCGGCCTCCTCGACGTCGCCCAGATGGGCGATGGCCGCCTTGAGCTTGCCCTGCGGGATGTCGTCCTTGAGCAGGTCGAAGAGCTCGCCGAGCCGGGCCGCGTTCCTCGCGCACAGCGTCTCGCCGTCCTGGGTCACGGACTCGAGCACCATGGCGGCCCCCGAGAGGGCGTTGCGCATCTCGTGCGCGAAGCCGCCCGCCATCTGGTTCTCGACCGCCTCCCGCTCCAGGCGGACGATCGTCGCGTGGGCCTCCTCGAGCTCCGCCGTGCGCTCACGGACCTTCTGCTCCACGCCCGTGTAGAGCCTCGCGTTCTCGATGGAGATCGCCATCTGCGAGGACAGCATGGAAAGGAGCTCCAGCCGATCCTGGGTGAACATCCCGGTCGCCGTGTTGTTCTCGAGGTAGATGGCCCCGTAAAGGCCGTTATGGTGGATGATGGGCGTGCACAGGACGGACCTCGGGCAGCGCTGCGCGACGTAGTCATCGCGCTGGAACTGCCGGTCTGTCGAGGCGTCGGAGAGGACGACGCACTGGCCCGTCCGCGCGACGTACTGCACGATCGCGGCCCAGACGAGCGGGCGATCGCGCGCCGCGGCCTGGTCGAGGGGCAGCCCCGGGAAGCGCGCGTCGTCGCGGCCGTCCGTCCAGTCGACCACGGCCTCGATCCGCAGGCCGTCGCTGTCCCGGAGGACGAGGCAGCCGCGCTGGGCGCCGGCGTTCTCCATGGCGACCGACATGAGCTTGGCGAGGAGCCTGTCGAGCACGATCTCCCCGGAGATCGCCTGCGCCGCCTTCAAGACCGTCCTCAGGTCGAGGCGCGATGCGCCGAGCGAGGTCGTCGTGACGAACGTCCGCGAGGGCGCGATCTCCGATGATCGCGGAGAGAGCGCCTCGCGCGCGGCGAGCTGCGGATACCGCTCCTGGAGGTCCTGCGCCTTGCGGACGGCGCCCCAGAGGTTGTAGTGGTAACTCGCGTCCGCGAGGTACACGCGCGCGAGCTTCTCTTTCCCCTGCGCGAGCCAGAACCGCCCCGCCAGCTCGCAGGCCACCGCGGCCTCGTTCACGTAACCGTGCTCCGAGGCGGACGCGATGGCGCGGTCGTACAGGTCCAGGGCCTCGACCGCGCGGCCGTCGAGCCGCGCGAGCTCGGCCTCCACGAGCAGGTACCGGTGCAGGAAGTTGCTGGCGCACGTCCCGGACAGCGCCTTGAGCTTCCCCTGGTTCTCCGCCAGCTTCGCGCGGTAGCGCGCCTTGTCCTCCGGCGAGGCCGCCGGGTAGAGCGCGGTCATGGCAAGGGAGTAATAGAAGGTGTGCAGCGGCGTGAACACCTTGCCCGTGCTCGCGCCGAGGGTCGGCTCCGTCTCGGCAGCGTGCCTGTAAGCGAGCTCGTATTCGCCGAACACGAAATAGAGCATGGCCTGCGCCGTATGAATATAATTGACGGTATTGAAGTTCCTTGTCGCGTAGAGGCCGGGGAGCGCCTGCTCGGCGTCGAAGAACTCTCCCTTGATCCTCGCCGCGAGCTCGGACCTGCCGGTGAGGTTCCGGATGACCTGCCGCCACACGCTGAGCTGGTTGATGACCTGCTCCTGCTTGAACCTGAAGACCTCCTCGATGTACCTGTCGAACATCGACTCGAGCTCCAGGAGGTTCTGCCCGGAGACGGCGCCGCAGACGAAGGCGTTGATGAGGCAGTAGGCGGCGCTCTCGGCGTCGCCGTTCTCGGCGTAGCTCAGGTATCCTTCGATGAGCGGCGCCTGGCTCTCTCGGGCCGGGCGGTAGAAGTGCCGCGAGAGCCCGTAATAGAAGTTGTAGACGCTCGCCTTGTAGAGCGGCTCGTCCCGGCGCCGGTGCACCGCGATCGCCAGCTCACCGAACTGGGATCCCGTCGCGGTGTCGCCCACGCCGGCGTTGACGAGCACGCTGAACGCCGCGAGCGCATAGGACGAGAGCGGCGACTCGCCGTGATCCATCGTCAGATCGAGCGCGCGGCAGATGAAGAGCCCGAGCATCTCCGGCGCGGCGAAGTAAGATGCATGGATCGCGCGCCGGAGGATCACGAGCGCCGCTTGCTTCGAGGAATCCGTCATCGGGGCGAGCTGGCCGAGGCGCTCGAGGCCGATCTCGGCGACCTGCTTCGTCGTCTTCGTGTAGGCGTCGAGGAAATCCTGCATGCCGGGGCTCGCCGGGAACGTCTCTCCGAGCTGCGCGAGCGCCTCCACGGCGATGTCCACGGCCCTCCGGAACTCCGCCTGGGTGTGGTGATAGAGGATCAGGAGCTCGTAGAGCTTGCTCCTGTTCATGACGTCGCGGATCTCGCGCAGGGCCGCGTCCACGAGCTGCTTCATCGCGCCCCAGTCGGCGCTCATGCACGCCGCCTCCGCCGCGCCGACGTGGAGCGCGCTCATCAGCGCATGATCGCCCTGCCAGGCGCTCGCGGGCAGGAGCGAGAGGCCTCGGGCGAAGTAGCCGCGCGCCGCGTCGAACGCGGCGGAGAGCAGCGCGCGCCGGCCCGCGAGGAGGTTCAGCTCCGCGAGGCGCCGCTGCTCCGCGGCGTCGCTCAGCAGGTCGGCGCCGCGGTTCAGGTGGTAGACGACGTCGAAGACCTTCTCCTCGGGGGCGCGCCCGCCCAGGCTCCGCAGGAGGAGCCGGCCGATGTCGGCGTGGAGGCCGCCGCGCTCGCCGTCCTCGATCATGGCGTACGCGGCCTGCTGGACGCGATCGTGGAGGAACCTGTAGTCCGGGAAGACGAGCGGCGCGGCGAGATCGTCGGGAGCCGCGGGCTCCATCGGGGAGAGCGGGACGATGAGGCCCTCGTGCAGCGCGGGCACGAGGTGCCGGTAGGCGTCGCCGCGCGTCTCCTCGCGGATGACCGCGAGCCTGCCCAGGTCGAAGCGGTTTCCGAGGCACGACGCCGACATGAGCGCTCGCTGCGTGTCCTCGGGGAGCTCCCGGAGCTTGCCGATCATCAGGTCGACGACGTTGTCCGTGATGTTCCTGGACTCGATGTGCTCGACGTCCCACGTCCAGGCCGCGAGCCCGGCGTCGTACCGCAGGCACCCGGTGTGGTGCAGCGTGCGGAGGAACTCGTTGACGAAGAACGGGTTGCCGCCCGTCTTCCGCGTGACCAGCGCGGCGAGCGGCATGACCGCCGCGGCGTCCGCGCGCAGCGCGTCCGCGAGCATCCGGCAGACCATCTCGGTGCCGAGCGGCCCCGGAGAGATCTCGCGCACCCGACCGACCGCCCCTTCCCGTCGCAGCGCGGCGATCGAGGCCGAGAGCGGGTGCGCGGCCCCCACCTCGTTGTCGCGGTAGGCGCCGATCACGAGCAGACCGCGCAGCTCCGCGTCCGTCATCAGGAGCTCGATGACCCTGAGGGACGCCGCGTCGGCCCACTGCAGGTCGTCGAGGAAGATGGCGAGCGGGCGCTCGGCGTCGCAGAACACGCGGACGAAGTTCTGGAGGACGCGGACGAAGCGGTTCTGGGACTCGGCGAGCCCCAGCGCCTGGACGGGCGGCTGGTCGCCCACGATGCGCTCGATCTCCGGGATCACATCGACGAGGACCTGCCCGTTCACCCCGAGCGCGGCCTTGATCTTCGAGCGCCACAGCGCGAATTGCGCCTCGGGCTCGGCGACGATCTGCCGCACCAGGTCGCGGAACGCGCTGGTGATCGCGGTGTACGGGGTGCTTCGCTGGAGCTGGTCGTACTTGCCTGCGACGAAGTACCCGCGCGCCTCGGTGATGGGCTTGTACAGCTCGTGCGCCAGCGCGGACTTGCCAACCCCCGAGTACCCGGCGATGAGCATCAGCTCGGCGCGGCCCCGCGCTGCGCGATCGAACGCCTCGAGCAGCGCCTGCACCTCGCTCTGGCGCCCGTAGAGCTGCTGCGGGATGCGAAGCTCGCCGGAGGCATCGGCGCGGCCCAGCGGGAACGAGGCGATCTCGCCCGTGGCCCCGAGGCGCCGCTCGCACTCCTCCAGATCGTGAAGGAGGCCGTCCGCGCTCCGGTAACGGCCCTCGGCCGCCTTCGCCATGAGCTTCATCACGAGGTCCGACAGGGCCTCCGGCACGCTCGGGCATCGCGCGCGCGGCGCGACGGGCTCGCGCGCGACATGGCAGTGAACGAGCTCCATGGCGTCCGTCGCGCTGAAGGGCGGCGCGCCCGTGAGGAGCTCGTAGAAGGTGGCGCCGAGCGAGTAGAAATCGGTGCGATGATCGAGGGACCGGTTCATGCGACCGGTCTGCTCGGGAGAGATGTAGGCGAGGGTCCCCTCGAGCACCGCGGGGCTCTTGATCGAGAGCTCTTCCCGTGAAAGCCGCGTCGAGATGCCGAAGTCGATGATCTTGGCGACACCCGTCTCGCGGTTGAATACAACGTTGGATGGATTGATATCCTTGTGTATAATTCCGTTTCTGTGGACTTCTTGAAGGGCGCGCGCGATCTGGATCGCAAGCGGGATGAAGGCCGCGGCGTCGAACGGGCGGCCCTGGAGGTGGTGGAGGTGGTGCGCCAGCGAGCGGCCGCCGAGATCCTCGAGGACGAGGAGGAGCCCGTTCTCGTGCCTGCACAGGTCGAGCGCCCGGACGACGCCCGGCACATCCAGGTTGCAGAGCACCGCGTATTCATGCCGGTAGCGCGTGAGCTCCGCCTGGCTGGGATAGTCCGAGCGCAGCAGCTTGAGAATCACGGCGCGCCCGTCTCCGGTGCGCTGGCCCCGGTAGACGCGCGAGCTGCCGCTCTCGTAGATCTTGTCGGTCGCTTGATAACCCGAGATCGTCAGCATCACTCCCCTTGACGTCAGACGTGCTCTGGTGCTGTCAGGCACGGTCGACAGCCCACGTCGTGGCATGGCCGCACCACGAATGTGTCCTGGATGGTAACACGAAGACGCTTCGCGGCTGGACGAATCTCGCTGCGCGGCGTGGGTGGATATCCGCCGTTGATACCTGTTCTGGTTCAAGGTGCCACTTTGGGAGCCGAGCCTGCGATGTTCTCCAGCTCGCCGCTCGCGCACGATTCGACGTCCTGGCGGTTGCTCCAGAGGATGGCGCGGGACACTCGTCGAGGAGCTCCGGCAGGCTGCGCGCAGGGCACGGGCTGGGGGGAGCGCTCGCCGACGAGGCCTGCCGAGCACTAGGCAGGCGAGTGAGACCTACGAAAGTACGCCGCGGCGAGCCGAACAACGCCGCTGAGCCCGTAGCGCACGAAGGTGCGCCCCGCGATCACCCCGTGAGGGCGTCGAGGGCCGAGAGCAGCGGCGCGGCCCGCTCGCGGTCGATCATCTGCACATAGGCGATCCTGCCGCGCAGGTGCGCCTCGAAGTCCGGCACGCCCTGGCGGTTCTGGGCGGCGAGGCCGGTCTTCTTCGCCGCGTGGAGGATCGCGCGCAGGCGGCGCACCTCCTCGCGCGGGGCAGAGGGCTTGTCGTTCACCACGACGCCCGTCACCACCTGACGCCCGCCGGCGCGCTGGATACGGCCCTTGTCCGGGTTGATGGCGAAGCCCTCCTCCTCGACGATGTGGCGGACACGGGCGAGCAGCATCGCGATGTCGCCGCGCTTGCCCGGAGGCGCCGAGAAGGTGAGGTCGTCCGCATAACGCGTGTAGGTGAAGCCCGCGCGGGCGCACATGCCGGTGAGGCGGCGATCGAGCTTCCGCGCGACCTGGTTGGAGATGGCCGGGCTCGTGCAAGCGCCCTGCGGCAGCGCGCGGTCGCCGACCGCGACCCAGTAGCGCTGCCCGTCGTACTCGACCGGCCGCCGCGGCGGCTCGGTGCAGAGCAGCGCGAGGAGCGTGGCCACCGCCGGGGAGTAGCCGAGCCGGCGGAAGAGGCCGCGCACCCGCGGGAACGTGATGGTCGGGAAGAAGTCGGACAGGTCGAGGTTGACGACCACATCGCGGCGCGTGTGCGGGCGCGCGTTGGTGACCGTGGAGCGCCCCTTCACGAAGCCGTGCGCGGGCTCCTCGACGGGCAGCTTCTCTAGGATCTCGCGCAGGACCCACGCCTGCGCCGCGGCCAGCGAGGCGTGGGGCGCCGCGAGCATCCTCGTCCCGCCCGAGCGCTTCGGGACGTCGAAGTACACGTAGTGAGGGCGCTCGACGGCCTCGCCGTGAAAGCAGAGCCAGCGCAGGCGTGGGACGGCGACGCCGAGGGCCGCGGCCAGATCGGCCGGCGTGGACAGCACGGGCAGCCCGCGCTCGACGAGCGACTCGACGTGAGAGCGCCGGTCCGCGAGGCCCGCGGAGACGTCGGGGCCGAGGTACACGATGTCCTCGGCCCGGCGGCGCGCCACCGCCTCGGCGCGCTGCCGCTTGCGCTCGGCGCTCTGGCGCCGCTTCTCCTCCTTGCGGGCGAGCTTCTCGCGCTTGAGCCGCTCGATCGCCTCGTCGGCCGAGCGCGCCGCGATGGTGCCGGCGAGCGCCGCGGCGTCCTTGTGCCTGAGCCATAGATCCCCGATGCGGTGGATCTCGGCGATCTGCGCCTCGGTGAGCAGGCCGCGCAGGATGAGGCCCCGATCGATGAGGGCGGTGCGCTCGTCGCTCTGCGGCGGGATCGTGTCCACGCGGCCGATCCACGCCGTCATGCGCGGGTTGATCTTGAGCGCGCGCTTGCGCAGCTCGTCCGCGGAGAGGCCGAGGATCCCGCCGGCGTCGTAGGGGTCCGCGGGGCGCGGCTTCGCGCTCGCTGCCCCGGCGCGGGGCTGCCCGGCGCGGGCGGCTGGCTGCGCGGCGGCCGCTGGCCCTGCCTGCGCCGATCGGGCCTGCGCCGGCCTTGCCGGGGCCTGCGCCCCCTTCCCCGGCGCCGGCGGCGCCTGGCCAGGCGCCGCGCCGGCGCCTCCGCCGTCAGCCTGCTCCGCCTCGGCCCCGCCCAGGCCGAGCATCGACTTCAGCTTGTCCCAGAAGCCCATTCGACCGTTCCGCTGGCCCGCAACCGGTCCAGCCCTCCAAGGAGACCCGCCCGCCCGACTACTCGCTCGTGACCACGCCCGATCACCCAGGCGCCTGGCAGCTGTGCGGTTCCAGGACCGTCAGGTCCCTCTGAGTGGAACCGCACAGCTGCTAAAGGCGCCCAAAGAACATCGGGGGTGGGGATGCATGGAAGAACAACCTCCACCGCGGCGGAGCGCCGCAGCATGTTGGGCTCGAGCGGACGGATCTCCTTGCAGGGCTGGACTCTCCGATCTGGGGTGAACCTCACTTCGTCGATCGCCTGGCGACGAGCCACGCGAGGCCCACCAACGCGGCGGGGCTCGCCTTGAACTGGTCGGCGACGCGCCGGATCTCGACAAGCACGTCCGCGTGGACCGCGAGCGTCCTGACGACCGGCGCGCGGAGCTCGCGCGCGCTGAGCGCCCGCTCCGCCTCCGGCCCGCCGAGCGCGAGGGCCTCGGCCCACGAGCGGCAGCCCTGGATGCGCTCGAACGCGAGGTCCCACGACGCCTCGACGATCTCCGCGAGCCCCGCCCGCCCGGCGGCCGCGGCGCGCTCGATCTCGCCGAGGAGCTCCGCGGGGAACGGCACCGCCTCGCCGTGTGGTGCGGCCGTCGCCGCCCGCGGGCCGTGCGAGCCGACCTCCGCCTGCCGCGGCGAGGACGCAGCGTCACCGCGGCCGGACAGGTGGAGCTTGACCGCGAGCAGGTGCCGGCACGGGCCGGCGCGCAGCCGGTTCTTGTAGAAGTACGAGCAGCTGCACTTCGCCTTCTTGATCGCGCCGTCGGCGTCGAGGAGCAGCTCGCAGCTCGTCGCCTTGGCCCTCGCCAGGACGACGCGGCGGCCGCCGGAGAGGGCCTCCTCCCGCGCGATCTCCACGCCGCCCTGGGCGATGCGCCGGCCCTCCGCGAGCTCCGGGGGCTCGGGGCCGAGCAGCACGTCGGAGAGGGCGACCGGCATCACCGGGCGGCAGCGATAACACTCCGCGGCGTGGTCGTAAACCACCTGCCCCTGCTTCGCGGCGAGGTGCAGCGCGCTGCGGAGCGCGTCGTCCGGCGCGCCCATCGACACGGCGAGCTCGCCGTAGGACGCGCGCCGGACCATCTCGAGGTGGCGCACGATCCGGTCCGAGAGCTGCGCGTCCGGGGTGAAGGCGTCCGCCATGACGTCGAGGTGAGAGCCCGAGGTCCAGTCGTTCGCCGTCCAGCCCGAGAGCGCGAGGGTGAAGCGCATCTCGCCCATGAAGACGATCCACAGGCTCGGGAGCCCGGAGCCGAGCAGCCTCACCTCGATGCGGTCGGCGAGCGGCAGGAGCCGCGCGAGCACGGACAGGCGGCGCCTCCCCCACACCTTGATCTCCTCGGTCGCCTCCGCCGCCGGCGCGCTCCTCGGCGCCCCGGAGCGGTACGGGCCGAGCCCACCCGCGCCCTGCCCGGGCCCCGCGGCCACGGGGCCATCGTCGCAGGTGACGCCGCGGCACGGGATGGAGACACCCCAGGGGTCGAGCACGAGGACAGGCGCTTTGCCCGGCGTGAGCTGGAAGCGCAGGCTGCGCGGGCCCGTGCGCTCGCGGTGCCGATCGAGGTGCGCGAGGAGCGAGTAGACCGCCTCCACGGGGAGGTCGACCCTGCGGCACGGGAGGCACATCGCCGCCTGGAGCTGGCCGAAGCCGCGCAGCCACGAGGGCGGGAGCTCGATCTTCTCCTCGCGGTAGTCGCCGCGGCCCTCGACAGCGACCTCGAAGCCGGTCGGATCGACGAGGAGCCGCGTCGGCCGGTAGCTGCGGAGCGTCTGGAAGTGGTCGTAGAGCGCGAGCGAATAGTCGACGTTCGTCGTGCCGAGGCCGGCGTCCTGCGCGCCGCGGAAGGCGTCGCGATCGACAGAGAGGCAGCCGTAGCTCGACTCGTCCTTGGAGAAGCACTCGAAGAAGACGACGTCGGGCGCGACGGTCACGACCGGATCGCAGGGGACGAGGTGGCGGAAGAGCTGCGGGTCGCTCTTCGCGAGCTCGTTCGCCCAGCGGACGCGCGCGCCCCAGTAGAGCTTGTGCATCTTCCGGAAGTCGGCCTCGAGGTTCGGCGGGAGCGGCGCGTTCCCGAGGCGCGCGAGCTCGGCCTTCATGGCGTCGCCGTGGATCTCCCTCCGGAGCCGCGCCTCGCGCTCGGCCTCCTGCTGCTTCCACGCCTCGTGGGCGGCGCGATCCTTCGGCTTCTGCCGCAGATCGCCCACGACGACGTCGTGGAGCGCGCTGATCGCCTCGCGGAAGCGCACCGGCCGCGCGAGCTCGCCGTCGAAGAAGACCCTGGGGCGCGCGAGGTTGGGCGCGAAGCTGAGGGCGGCGCCGCCGCCGAGCTCCTTGACGCCGCTCTTGCCGAGGTAGCGGAGGTCGAAGCTCACGCCGCGTCCTCCCCCTCGAACAGCCGGAGCTCGGGGAGCCTGCGCGCGATGGCGTCGCGGAGCGCGGGGGCGCGGAACGCGGCGCGGGCGAGGGCGCCGAGGGCGGCGCGCCGCTCGGGCGCGCGAACGCTGCGGAGCGCGACGCCGAGCAGCGGCAGGAGCGCGTCGGCCTCGCCGGGCCGGGCGACAACGCGGTCCGCGATCTGCCGGACGACCGCGCGCTTGTCGCGCGCGCCGCCGTGGACGGCGAGCAGCGCCGTCGCCCAGACGTGCCGCAGCGCCTCGGGCGAGAACGCCGCCTTGCGCGCGGTGAGGTGCCGGATCAGGAAGGCGCGGGTGTCGGCATGGGGCGTCTCGGCCAGCGCGGCCCACAGACCGGTGTCGTCGCGGAAGCGCGCGTCGGCCTCGAAGACCTCGAGCGCGCGGGCGCGGACGTCCTCGTGGCGAGAGTCCAGGAGATCGCGCACATGCTCGGCCCGGCCGTGGGGCGAGCGCCCGAGCACCTCGACGAGCCACGCGACCGCCTCCTCCCGGACCCGGGGCGCGACCGCGGTCGCGAGGCGCGCGATCGTGTCGAGATCTGCGGCGGTCTCGACGGGCTTCGCCTTCGCCCAGCGCAGGCCGAGCTCCGCGACCGGCGCGGCGCGCGCGCGGGCGAGCTCCACGCACTCGGCGAGCGAGAGCCGCGCCGGCGAGACGTGCTCGACCACCGCCTCGCAGAGAAAGGCGAGCGCCGCGGCGTTCTCTGTCTGGAGCAGCGAGAGCCAGTCCGCGATCGGCAAGCTCCCGAGGCCCGGGATCTGCCGGAGCAGGCCGGCGGCGAAGGTCTGCACCTCGTCGTGCGGGCTCTCGAGGAGCGCGCGCACGCGGGCGAGCGGCAGGCCGCGGAGCTCGGCGGCGTAGTCGCGCTCGAGGAGCCCGACGGCGAACGCCCGGACGGTGCGGCTCCTCGCGGCCGTGACAAGGCCGAGCACGTCGTCGAAGGCGCCCTGCCAGGCCGCGGGGTAGATCGGCGCGGGCTCGAGATCGGCGAGGGCGGCGCCCGCCGCGAGGCGGACGCCGCGCGGGAGGCGCTCGATGGCGGGCGAGCCCCAGTAGAGCGCGTGGAGCAGCCCCCACGCGTCGAGCAGGCGCTCGGGCCTGTCGAGGTGCTCGTCGCGGTAGAGCGCGAGCGCGGCGCGGATCGCGCGGCCGTAGCGCGCGGCGTCGCGCCGGCCGAGCCGGCGGAAGTAGCGGAACGCGCGGCGCCGCAGGTAGTGGCGCGTCTTCATCGAGAAGCGCGGCGACTCGACGTCGCCCTGGGGGAGGCGGACGGGCGCGCCTGTGTCGCTGACGAGGCAGGGCTCGTCGCTGGAGGTCCTCGTCACCCAGTCGTAGCGGGTCACCTTGACGAGCTTGCGGCGGACGAGGCGGTCGAAGGCGACCATGAAGCGGCCGACGACCTCGTCGTCCCCCGCCTGCTCGGCGAGTTTGTAAAGGACCTTGACGAGGCCGCGGTGGTGCGGCCGGTCGCAGCCGTCGTCGATGTAGCGGAGGAGCGCGCGCCGCGCGAACGGGCGCCGGTCCGCGTACCAGCGCGGGGCGAGCGCCTTCAGCTTCCGGCCCGCCTCCGAGGCGAGCACCTCGTCCACGAACCGGTCGTCGCCCGCCTCGAAGTGCTCGTCGAGGAGGAGCGTCGACGCTGTCTGGGATCGCGCGGCGCTCATTCGCCGCGCGATGCTACGGAACCGGCGCGGAGCCGGTCAAGCGCGGCGCCGCCGCGCCAGCGTCGCGCGACGCATGTCACGCGACGCGCGGCGCGGCCGGCGCCTGCGGCGTCGCCCTTACCGGCGGCACTCGCCGCGCGACACGACCGACACGCCCGCCGCGTGCGCGAAGCACTCGTTGCCGTACGTGGTGTCGTCGCAGCCGCAGACCGGATCGTACTGCTCCGTACACGCCTCCGGGATGGTCTCGCAGGTGCCCGTCATGTCGCCCGCGCCGCACATGGCCTCGAGGCTGTAGTTGCAGAACTCGCCCTTGTCGCACGCGAAGCCCGCCAGGCCGCCGCAGATCTTCCCCGGAGCAGGCTCGCACTCGCCCTTCGACGCGACCGACACGCCGGCCGAGGCCGCGGCGCACGCGTTTCCGTACGTCTGGCCGTCACAGCCGCAGACCGGATCGTACTGGAACGTACACGCCTCCGGGATGGGCGTGCAGATCCCCGGCCCGTCCCACGCGCCGCACTCGACCTCGGGCGGGAAATTGCAGAACTCGCCCTTCTCGCACGTCCAGCCGCCGCGGGTGCCGCAGGCCTTGCCCTCCGAAGGCGGCGGCGCACACTCGCCCTCCGACGCGACCGACACGCCCGCCGCGTTCGCCGTGCACGCGTTGCCGTACGTGTTGCCGTCACAGCCGCAGACCGGGTTGTACTCCCTGGTGCACGCGCCCGGCGTGGGCTCGCAGGTGCCCGTCATGTCGCCCGCGCCGCACTGGGCGTCAGGCGCGAAGTCGCAGAAATAGCCCTCCTTGCAGGAGAGGCCGAGGAGGCCGCCGCAGACCTCCCCTGGAGGAGGCGCGCACTCGCCGCTCGACGACACCGACGTGCCCGCCGCGTTCGCCATGCACTCGTTGCCGTACGTGTTGCCGTCACAGCCGCAGACCGGGTTGTACTCCTTCGTGCACGCCTGGGGGACGCGCTGGCAGGTGCCCGTCTGATCGGCCGCGCCGCACATGGCCTCGAGCTCGTAGTCGCAGAAATAGCCCTTCTTGCAGGAGAGGCCGAGGAGGCCGCCGCAGGCCTTGCCCTGTTGCCCGCCGCCCTTCACCTCCGAGGCGTCGGACGCGGTGCTGTCGTCGGCGATCTCCACCTGACAGCCCGCGGCGAGCGGGAGCATCGACAGCGCGAGCCAGAGAAAGGATCCGATACGGCTGCTCTTGATACGATTCTGGACGTTCATGTGTTCCTCCAACAGGGCCCCGCCGTAGCCGGCGAGGCGATAGACATGCACGAGCCCCTCCCCTCCAGAGGAAGGGCGCCTCGCGCCGCGCGCAGTACGTCGCGCGCGGCGCGCGAGTTCGATGTTCGTCTCCCCGACCGCTCAGTCGGGGAGCGTCAGCGTCAGGACGCGGCGCCCAGGCTCGGGCGCCGTGACCTCGAGGAAGAGCACGTCCTCGCGCTCCACCCCTTCACCGTCCGCGCGCACCGTGACGACGGCGGACTCGCCCGCCGGCACCACGAACGCCTCCGCCGGGCTGATCCCGAACGGCCCCGCGCCGCGGCGCAAGCGCGGCGCGCCGAAGGCCACATCCTCAGCGCACGTGTTGCGGACGACCACGTCGCTCTCGCCGGCCTCGACCGAGACCCACGCGGCGGGCTCGGTCGCGAGGCAAGGCAGGTGCGCCAGCATCGTCCGCGTCGCGTCGATGGGCTCCCCCGTGAGCTGCAGATCCACCGGCTCCGACCGGCGCTCGCCCTGCTTCACCTGGATCCGCAGGACCTGCTCCGTCGACGCGTCCAGCGCGGCCACGAAGCTGCCGTCGTCGTTGATCTCCGCGACCACGGGCGCGTCCGCGCTGTCGAGGTTCGTCACCACGACCACGCCCTCCGCCGGCTCGACCGCGCCAGGCTCGCCCTTGAGGACGACCTGTTGCCGCAAGATCATGGGGTCGCCCGACACGCCGACGAGCCCCGCATCCAGGAACGGATCGTGGACCGGCGGGCTCGGCTGCGGGCTCACGACACAGCCGCCAAGCAGCACCCCGAGGAGCGTCGCGACGCGCGCGCCCCGCCGTCCTCGGTGTCCAGATGTCGTCCGCATCGCCATGCCCGCCATTAGAGCAAACCTGGTGCCGAATGAAAAAGGACGGAAATCATCGTGAAATCCAAGGCACAACTGTCTCATCAAGTGTCTCACTGTCTCAGATGGCACATTCATGAGACACTGTGCGGATGATCCCAGCCGAGGGGACCGTGCTCGCCCGCCGCTACCGCCTGATCCGCCCCCTGGGGCGCGGGGGTCTGGCCACGGCCTGGCTCGCGCGCGACGAGGCGCTCGGCCGCGATCTGTGCCTCAAGCTGCTGGGCCACGCGCGCACGGCGGAGCGGGCGGCGTTCCGCGGCGAGTTCAGGATGCTGGCGGGGCTCTTCCATCCGCACCTCGTCCGGGTGCTCGACTTCGGCATGCTCCGGGAGACCGGAGAGCCGCGCTTCTACTTCACGTCCGAGGCGGTGCTGGGCGCGCCGCTCGACGAGTACGTGACAGGCCGGCGCTTCGAGGAGGCGCGGGCCGCGATCGTGGACGTGCTCGACGCGCTGCGCTTCCTCCACCGGGCGCGCATCCGCCACGGCGACGTGAAGCCGGCCAACATCCTCGTCGGGCCCTCGGGGCGCGCGGTCCTGATCGACCTGTCCTGCGCGGCGCGGCTCGGCGGGAGGCCCGACGACAGCGTCTCCGGCACCCACGGCTACCTCGCGCCCGAGGTGATCCGCGGCGAGCCGGCCGACGGGCGCGCGGACCTGTTCTCGCTCGGCCGCACGCTCGACGCGATCGCGCCGCTGCTCGCGGAGCCGCTGCCGGAGGCGATCGGCGCGCTCGTCGAGCGCCTCGTGCGGATCGAGGCGCGCGACCGCCCCGCCGACGCGGGCGAGGTGCTCGACTGGGTGGGGGCCGCGCCGCGCGCGCTGGCCCCGCCCCCGCCGGAGCCGCCCCACCTCGTCGGCCGCGACGCGGAGGTGCGCGCGGTCGCCGAGGCGATCGCCGCGCTCGAGCGCGGCGAGAGCGGGCCGCGCCTGTGCGTCATCGCGGGGGAGCCAGGCTGCGGGAAGAGCCGCCTCCTCCGCGAGGTGAAGTGGAGCGCCGAGCTCCGGCTGGAGGCCGTGGAGGGCTTCGCCAGGGCCGGCGCGCCGGTGACGTCGATGCTGGGCCGCGCGACCGGCGAGGAGGCGCTCCCCTCCGGGGCGCTGGGCGCCCTGCGCGCGCACGAGCGCCTGACGCGGGCGCGGATGGACGCGGAGGCGAGGACGGGGGCCGGGCCGCTCTTGCTCGTGCTCGACGACGCCGACGAGGTGAGCGGGGCGGACCGGGAGATGCTCGAGGCGCTGGTCCGCCTGCTCGGCCCCGAGGATCCCGTCCTGCTCCTCGCCGCCGAGCGCATCCCGCACGGCGGCGGCCGGGCGCCGCTCGCCGCCGTGGCCGCCGAGGCGGGCCGGAGCGTGCGCGAGGTCGCGCTGCCTCCGCTCGGGCGCGAGGCGGTGCAGCGCTGGATGGACGACATCGGCCTGGGCGACGCGACGGAGGTCGTGCTGCGGGCGAGCGCGGGGTGGCCCGCCGACCTTGTGGTGATCGCGGGGCGGCTCGCCGAGAGCGGGGACGTGGCGGGGCTCGACGCGACGACGCCCGGGGCGAGCGCGCGCTACGCGCTGCGGCTGCGAGGCCTCGGGCGGCCGCTGCGCGACGCTGTGGCGACGCTGGCCGTGCAGGGCGGCGCGGTCGCGGACGAGGAGCTGCCGTCGCTCGGGCTCCCGGTCGCGCACCTGGCCGAGCTCGCCGCCCGCGGCGTCGCCGCCCGCACCGCGGGGGGGTGGACGCTGACGCGCGCCGGGCCGATCGCCGCCCTCCTCTCGGCCCTCAGCGGCGAGGCGGTCCGCGCGGCGCACGCGCGGGCGGCCGCCGCCCTCCCGGCGCGCGCCGAGCAGCAGGTGCTGCACCTCGCGCTGTCGGGCGACGCGGCGGCCGCGGAGCGCCTGTTCCTCGCGCGCCGCGCCGAGCGCGAGGCCGATCCGCGGCCGTGGGCCGTGACCGCCGAGGCGCTGCTCGAGGCGGCGACGTCGGCGGAGGCGCGGCTCGAGATCGCGTCCACCCTCCAGCGCGGCGGCCGCGCGGCCCGGGCACGCGAGGTGCTGGAGCAGCTGCTCGCGAGCGACAAGGCCGAGGGGCTCGGCGCGCGGCGCGCGCGCGCGCTCGTCCGGCTCGGCGCGTGCCTGCTGGAGCTGGGCGACCCCACGGCGGCGCTCGCGCGGCTCGACGAGGCCGAGCGGATCGAGCAGGCCGGCGGGGAGAGCGCGTCGATCACGCCGCGCGAGCGCGCGGAGCTCGCCGATCTCGCGAGCCGGGCGCTGCTGCGGCTCGGATCCCACGCCGAGGCGCGGGCCCGCGCCGAGCCGGCGCTCGCCTGGTGCGACGAGCCGGAGGCGCTGGCGAGCCTCCACGAGGACGTCGGCGTCGCGGCGAGCTACCTCGGCGAGCGCCGCCTCGCGGGGTTGCACCTGGGGCTCGCCGCCGGGCTGCACCGCGATCGGCGCGCGCCGAGGGCGCTCGTGCGCGCGCTCTCGTACCAGGCGATCGACGCCTTCCGGGCGGGGGAGGTCGAGGCGGCGCTCGTCGGCTACCGGCAGGCGCTGGCGACCGCGGAGGAGCACGGGCTCGGCGACCTCGTCGCGCGCTGCAGCCTCAACGTGGGCACGGCGTGCCACCAGTCGGGCGAGCTCGGGGAGGCCCTCGCCGCCTACGAGCGCGGGGCCCGGCTCGCCTCCGCCCTGGGCCAGGCGGACCTGGTCCTCGTGCTCGATTTCGATCTGGCGAAGCTCTGGGCGGACGCGGGGGCGTTCGAGCGGGCCGCCCGCGTCGCCTCGCGGGTGGAGGCGGAGGCCGCGCGGCGGGGCGCGCCGTTCTTCGCGGCGGCCGCGGCCTCGGTCCTCGGGGACTGCGCGCTCGCGGCCGGCGACGCCGAGGAGGCGGCGCGCTGCTTCGAGCGGTCGCGGCGCGGCTTCGAGGCGCAGGGGGCGCAGCGCGAGGTGGTAGAGGAGGAGCTGGAGCTCTGCCGGGCCCACCTCGCGCGGGGCGCGGCGGGCGACGCGCGCGCCGCGCTGTGCCGGGCGCGCGAGCACGACGCCGCCCGGGAGGCGCCCGACCTCGGGGCGCGCGCCGCGCTGCTGGAGGGGCGGCTCGCGCTGCTCGACGGCGAGGGCGACGGCGACCCCGGTCAGGACCTCGCTGCCGCCCAGGAGCGGCTCGAGCGCGCGCTCGGGCTCGCCGAGCGCGCGGCGCAGCCCGACCTCGCCGCGGACATCCGCCTCGCGCTGGCCGAGGCCCACGAGCTCGCGGGCGAGCCCGAGGCCGCCGCGGCGCAGCGGGAGCGCGCGGCCGCCGCCTGGTCCGCCATGGCGCGCTCGCTGCCGGAGGCGCTGCAGCACGCCTTCTGGACGCACCCCCGCCGCCGCGCGGCGCAGCCGGCGCGCGCGCCCGCGCCGGCCCAGGCCGCCGCGCAGCCGGCGGCGGAGCGCGCGGCCAAGCTCGAGCGCCTCCTCGCGGTATTCCGCAAGCTGAACTCCTCCGTCGAGATCGCCGACATCCTCGCGATGGCGATGGACGCCGCGATCGACCTCACGGCCGCGGAGCGCGGGTTCCTGCTGATCGAGCAGACGGGCGGCGAGCTGCGCGTGGCGGTCGCGCGCAACGTCGATCGGGAGAAGGTCGGCAGGAGCCACCTCAAGTTCAGCTACGGCATCGCCGAGCGCGCGATCGCGACGCAGGAGCCCGTGGTCACCGTCGACGCCCAGGAGGACCCGCGCTTTCACGCGCACGCGTCCGTGCACGCGATGCGGCTGAGATCCGTGATCGCCGTGCCGATCCGCTCGCCGGACGGCGTGCTCGGCGCGCTCTACCTCGACAACCGCTTCCGGCGCGCGCGCTTCGCGCCCGAGGACGTCGACCTGCTCCTCGCGTTCGCCGACCAGGTCGCGCTCGCGCTGCGCAACGCGCGGCTCGTCGACGACCTGCGCCGCCGCACCGTGGAGCTCGAGGCCGAGCGGCGCCGCGTCGAGGAGCTCCTGCGCGGCCAGGCCGCGGAGATCGACCGGCTGCAGGAGCAGGTGCTCGTCCGCCAGCAGGCCCTGGAGCACCGCTACGACTACGGCGCCATCGTGGGGCGGGGCCCCGCGCTCCGCGCGGTGTTCGCGACGCTCGACCGCGTGGTCGAGGCGCCGGTCAACGTGCTCGTGACGGGCGAGAGCGGCACCGGCAAGGAGCTCGTCGCGCGCGCCATCCACTTCGCCGGCCCGCGGAAGGGCGGCCCGTTCATGGGGATCAACTGCGCCGCGCTCCCCGCCGCGCTGCTCGAGTCGGAGCTCTTCGGGCACGTCCGCGGCGCGTTCACGGGGGCGGACCGGGACCGGACCGGCCTCGTGGTCGCGGCGCGCGGCGGCACGCTCTTCCTCGACGAGCTGGGCGAGATGCCGCTCGAGGTGCAGGCGAAGCTGCTCCGGGTGCTCCAGGAGAGGGAGGTGCGCCCGGTGGGCAGCGCCGAGGCCGTGCGCGTGGACTTCCGCCTCGTCTGCGCGACGAACCGCGATCTCCTGGCCGAAGCCGCGCGCGGGCGCTTCCGGGAGGACCTCTACTACCGCGTCGCGGTGGTGCAGATCCGGCTGCCGGCGCTGCGCGATCGCCTGGAGGACTTACCGGAGCTCGCGCTCCACTTCGTGCGCCGCGCCGCCGAGCAGCTGGGCCGCCCCGCGCCGCAGCTGTCCCACGAGGCGCTGCGGCGGCTCGGCCAGCACGGCTGGCCTGGGAACGTGCGCGAGCTGGAGAACGTGATCACGAAGGCGGTCGTGCTCTGCGACGGCCGGAGGATCGGGCTCGACGACGTGGACCTGCCGCGCGCGCGGGAAGGCGCCGGCCGCGGCGCGGCGCGGCCGCCGCACGACGAGCGCGCCGCGCTGCTCGCCGCGCTCGAGCGCACCGGCTGGAACGCGCTGCAGGCAGCGCGCGAGGCGGGGATGTCGAGGGCGACGTTCTACCGGAAGCTGCGGGCGCTCGGGATCCAACGGCCGATCGAACGGCCCGCTGAACGCCCGAGCGAACGACCGAGGGATCCCCACGGCGACTGAGCTCTTCCTCGAGCGCGCCAAGCAGAAGCGCGGGCCCGAGGGGGCGCCGGCGACTGGCGCTCTCGATGGAGTCCGTCACAGGCGTACGCACGTTTCATCGTCCGTCCGAGAGCGCAAAATCTCCCATTCTGACGCGGTCGGCACGTGGCGGTTCGCCCCACTTGGGGCAGTCCGGCCTCCATCCACTCATGAGCTTGCCAGCCGCGCAGCGTCGCGCCCCGACGCACGGAAGAGCCACGCACGAGTCGGCGTGGGAAAAGGCACCGCTCGTCCGGTGTGACGGGGGCGTGCGCCGCGATGGGCCGCGGCCATTCACCGACAGGCGCTCTCCGCCGGCGATGGCCCGGGCCTTGCGAGGGCGCCGGGCATGAACACAGCGAAACTCTTCCTGCTGATGTCTCTCTCGATCGCCGCCGCGGCCGGCTGCGATCGAGCGGAAGGCACGACTCGCTCGAACGGCAATCCCGCGGTGCCGGGCGAGATCGCGCAGCGGGCGAACAACCCCACGCCGACGGCCGCCGACAACACGGACAAGAACGATCGCGATCGCGATCCCGCCGCGCTGACCCCGGGCGACCAGGGTGAGAACGAGGCCGATCGCACGATCACCCAGAAGATCCGTCAGGCGGTGATCGCCAACGACACGCTCTCGATGAGCGCGAAGAACGTCAAGATCATCACGGTGGGGCAGGTCGTCACGCTGCGCGGCCCGGTGAAGAGCGACAAGGAGAAGGCCGACATCGCCGCGCTCGCCCTCGGGATCCCGGGTGTGCAGAGGGTCGATAACCAGCTCGAAGTCGACGTTGACTGAACCGACACGAATCGACGTTGACTGAACCGAACCAAACGGTCCGAAAGGAAGACACCATGGCAACGAAGAAAGCGGTCCTTGGCCTCGTGAGCACGCTCGCTCAGGCAGACATCATCGTCGGCGATCTACAGCGCGCCGGCTTCATGACCGGCGACATCTCGGCGCTGTTCCCCGACAAGCACGGGACGCGGGACTTCGCGCACGAGAAGCACACAAAGGCGCCCGAGGGCGCGACGGCGGGCGTCAGCGCGGGCGGCGCGGTCGGCGGGACCATCGGCTTGCTCGCCGGCATCGGCGCCCTCGCCATCCCGGGGCTCGGGCCGTTCATCGCGGCCGGACCGATCATGGCCGCGCTGAGCGGCGCCGCGGCCGGCGCCGCGCTCGGCGGCGTGACCGGCGCCCTGATCGGGCTCGGCATCCCCGAGGTCGAGGCGAAGCAGTACGAGGGGAAGATCAAGGGCGGCAACATCCTCATCTCCGTCCACGTCAACGACAGCAACGAGCGCGCGCTCGCCAAGCAGATCCTGGAGCGCGGCGGCGCGACGGACATCGCGGTCCTCACCGAAGAGGGGATCTCGGCGAAGCACAAGGCCGTCGCCTGAGCGTGGCGCCCTCTCGTGACACGTGACCTCGGGCGGCTGCCCGCTGGACGCAGGCCGATGCGCGGCGTCAGGCGGGCAGCTGTCCGAGGTCGAGCTCGTCCGACGGCGTGATGTCGGCCTTGAGGAAGCGCTCCATCTGGCGGAGCGCATGGGCGTTGTCCTCCTCGGTCTCGGACGCCACGCAGTCCGACGGGACGAACAGCCGGTAATCGCGCATGTAGGCGTCGTTCGCCGTGAACAGGACGCAGATGTTCCCCGCCATGCCGGTGAGGAGGAGCGTCTGCGCTCCGAGCGACTCGAGCAGGATCTCCAGCGTGGTGCCGTAGAAGCCGGAGTGCTTGGGCTTGAGCACGAAATAATCGTCCTCTCCAGGCCGCAGCAGCGCCGCGATCTCGCGGCCGCGGACGCCCTCTTCCAGGCAGTGCTCGATCTGACGGTGGAAGTTGGATTGCCACCGGCCGAAGTTGTCGTTCACGTAGACCGCCGGGATGCCGGCGTCGCGGCACCGCTGCTTCAGCGCCCGGATGCGGTGCGCCATCGGGAGCGCGTGGGCGAGCAGCCGGTCGCCTGCCGGGAAATCCATATCGTTGATGACGTCGATGAGGAGCAGCGCTGTCCGGCTCTCGTCCGGGGCGGCGCCGTGAAGGTCGTGGGAACGCCGAGGCATGTCGCCCGCGGGTTATACCGCGGGCGAAGGCGCCCGTGGCAGCGATCGCCACCCGCCCGGTCCGACGTGGCGAAATGCGACCTCGGCCTTGGCAGCGCGCGTCACGCGGCGAGATCACCCCATGGCCCCCGAGCGGCCGGGACGGGCGCGCGGCTCCGGGATCCGCGATGACACGCCGTCGGCCGCCGGCTTGCATCGCTGGCCCCGACGGACCTGGCGCGGGCCCTCGAGTTGCCTTCCGGGTCGAAGGAGCGCACATGCCTCGCAGCATCTGGAAAGGGAGTATCAGCTTCGGGCTCGTGCAGATCCCGGTGGCCCTCTACACCGCCGAGGAGCCCGACGAGCTCCACTTCACGCAGCTCGACAAGCGCACCATGGCGCCGATCCGCTACGAGCGCGTGAACCGGGAGACAGGCGAGCCGGTGAGCTGGGACGATATCGTCCGCGGATATCCCTACGAGAAGGACGAGTACGTCGTGCTGTCCGACGAGGACCTGCGCCGCGCGAACGTGGAGGCGACGCAGACCGTGGACATCCTCGATTTCGTCGACGCCTCGGAGATCGACCCGAACTACTATGACAAGCCATATTTCCTCGCCCCCGCATCCCAGAGCGGCAAGAAGAAATCGCCGGTGACGGCGTATGTCCTCCTGCGCGAGGCCCTGCGGAAGACGGGCAAGGTCGGTATCGCGAAGGTCGTGATCCGGACGCGCGAGCACATCGCCGCGGTGAGGCCGCACGGCCGGGCGCTCGTGCTGAACCTCCTCCGGTTCGCGCACGAGCTCCGATCCGAGGAGGAGCTCGACCTGCCCGAGATGGAAGCGGAGGGAAAGGGGCTCGGCAAGCGAGAGCTGGAGATGGCGGAGCGGCTGGTGGCCGAGATGGCCACCGCGTGGGAGCCGGAGAAATACAAGGACGAATACCGCGACGACGTGATGAAGCTCATCGAGAAGAAGGTGAAATCCGGCCAGATGACGACGCCCGCGGAGCCTGTCGAGGAAGAGCACCACCGCGCCACCGGCACGGTGGACCTCATCGCGCTGCTCAAGAAGAGCCTCGGACAGAAGGGCGGAAAGGTCGCGAACGACGACGCGGGCGACGCCAGGAGAGCGCCTGAAACAGGGGGCAAATCCAGGGCGCGGAAGGCAGAGACCCCGAAGCGGAAGGGCGGCGGCTCGCGTCGGGCCGCGTAGCGAGCGATGGCGAAGCGGTCCACGCGCCGCCCGCCGGGCTGACCGGGGGCGCGGGGGGAGGAAATACCGAGCTCATGCGCCCCAAGTATCCGGCGGACGTCACGGCGGCATTTCTCGAGCTAGAGGGGCAGCCGCCGCTCGCGGCGCAGCGGCTGGCGCCTGGCTCCCGGATCGCCCCAGACGAGGCGCCGCCCTCCTTCGCCGCGATCCTGACCCAGCTGATCGAGACGCTGTTCTTCGCGTCCATGGCGACGGAGGAGGGGCGGCTCAACCCGATCGGCGTGGTGTTCGCCGAGCGCCTCGCGAACTTCGAGTCTGGAGAGCCCGCGTGGGATCTCGTGCGGTTCGGAGCCCCGGTGGCGTTCGACGCGGAGCACCTGGCCAACCTGGCCCCTGCGAGCGCGTGGCCGCGCTCCTTCCTCGCCGTGGTGCCGGTCGAGGGGTCGCTCGTCATCGCCGGCATCGCGGGGGCGCACGGCCATTCGTCGCTCGCGCTCGATCAGCTCGTGCGCGTCGTCGCCCCGAAGCCCGGCGTCGTGGCCGTGTACCGCGGCGACTGGGAGGTCGTCCGTTACGAGCGCGGCGCCGTGCGGACGTGGATGCCCAAGAACCGGCCGCAGCTCGACTCCATCGAGCGGACCGTCGCGCGGGATCAAGCGAGCTCGCTCGTCCGCAACGCGCGCAGCTATCTCCTGCGCATCGTCGAGGGAATGGTCGAGCTAGGTCGCGGAGGGCTCCTCGTCATCCTGGGGCCAGGCGAGGGCCTGCCGCAGCTCTTCGGTGAAGAGGGCAATCAGCTCGACACCGAGGTCAAGCGGCTGGACCCTGCCCTGGGCCTCGGGTCGGCCATCGTCGACCTCGCCGGCGCGCGCGAGGCTCACCCGCCGGACGAGCAGAGGAAGTCGCCCGGGGCGGCGGCGCGCGACTCGGAGCAGGTGCTGCAGAGGTCCGAGCGCGTCAACCAGGTGCTCGATCTGATCGTCCGCCTGACGACCGTCGACGGCGCGGTCGTGATGAGCCACGCCCTCGACGTGCTCGCGTTCGGCGCGAAGCTGCCTCCTCCGAGGGCGATCATCTCCGAGGTCTTCGCCGCCACCCCCGACCAGCGGATGGACGCGAGCTTGAGCCTCGACGCGCGAGGCACCCGCCACCGCGCGGCGGCGGCGTTCGTGGCGGGGTATCCCGAGCGGATCGCCTTCATCGTCTCCCAGGACGGAAACGCGGCGACGTTCCAGGAGATCGACGGAAAGGTCGTCTACTGGCCGCTGTGACGAGGCGGGAGGCGCGATAGGCGACGTGCGGCGTGCGGCGTGCGGCGTGCGGCGTGCGGCGTGCGGCGTGCGGCGTGCGGCGTGCGGCGTGCGGCGTGCGGCGTGCGGCGTGCGGCGTGCGGCGTGCGGCGTGCGGCGTGCGGCGTGCGGCGTGCGGCGTCAAAGATGCCGCAGGATGGCCGCGGGCATCTGGTCGATCGGCGCCGCGGCCGCGGCGAGCCCGGCCTCCAGCACGCGGCGGGGCATACCGTAAACGACGCAGGACGACTCGGCCTCGACGAGGATCCTCCCGCCCGCCGCGCGGATCGCCCTGGAGCCCTCGAGGCCGTCGTCCCCCATGCCCGTCAGCACGACCCCGAGGGCGCCCGGCCCGAACCCGGCCGCGGCGCTCGCGAACAGCAGATCCACAGACGGGCAGTAGAGAGACGCGCTGGCCGTCGCCGCGAAGTGGACGCTGGCGCGCGCCAGGTCGCGCCGGACCTCGAGGTGCGTCCCCCCGCGCGCGAGGACGACGAGGCCGGGCCGGAGCTCGAGCCCGTCCGACGCCTCGACGATCGAGAGCGCGCTCGCGTCGTCGAGCCGGCGCGCCAGCGATTCCGTGTAGCCAGGGGGGATGTGCAGCGCGACGACGATGGGGGCCGGGAACCCGGCGGGCATCGCCGCGAGCAGCCGCGTCAGCGCCATAGGTCCGCCGGTCGACGCGCCGACCACGACGAGCCGCGTGCGCGAGGGCGCAGGGGTCGCGCCGGGCGCGGGCGGCGGCGCGGGAGGTGGCTCCACGCGAGGGACCTTCGCCTCGGCGGCGGCCATCACCTTGCGGACCAGCTCGTCAGCGACCTCGAAGAGACGATCGGTCGCGAGCGCCGTCGGCTTCTCGACGAGGTCGGTCGCGCCTTGCTGGAGCGCCATGACGCCGACGTCGCTGTCCGCGTCGGCGCTGCTGACCACGATCACCCGCGGCGCGCCCTCGCGCGGCAACGACGCGAGCACGCCGAGGCCGTCGAGGTTCGGCATCGTGAGATCCAGCGTGACGACATCCGGCTTGTAGCGCGCGATCTTCTCCAGCGCGTCCAGGCCGTCCATGGCCGTGTCGACGACCTCGATCGAGGAGCTCGCGCCGAGGACCTGCCGCAGCACCTTGCGCACGAAGGCCGAGTCGTCGACAACGAGCACGCGGACCGCGGGCCGCTTCATGGCTCCGCGTTCCGGTAGAGGAACACGCCGCCCCGCTCCTCGCACGAGAGCGCGGTGCCGAGCCTGAAGAGCGACTCGGAGACCCCGACCAGGAGGATCCCGCCCGCGGAGAGCGTCCCCGCGAGGTTCTTGACCACCCACCGCGCCGTGTTGTCGTGGAAGTAGATGAGCACGTTGCGGCAGATCACGACGTCGAGCCGCCCCAGCGACGCGACCTCGGACGCGTCGAGCAGGTTGATCCGCCGCCAGTCGATCGCCCGCCTCAGATCGGCGCTCACGACCACACGGTCGGGCGTCACCTGCAACCACCGCTCGGCGAACGGGGGCGGCGGGGCGTTGCTCCGAAGCGAGCGCGGGCCTAGCACGCCGGCCCGGGCCCGCGAGAGCGCCCGCGCGCTGATGTCGCTCGCGATGAGGTCGACCTTGTCGAGCAGGCCCCGCTCGGCGAGGAGCATCGCGAGCGTGAACGGCTCCTCGCCGCTCGAGCAGGCCGCCGACCAGATCCGCGGACGGCCGCCCGCGGCCACGCGCGGCGCGACGAACTCCGAGACCGCCACCTCGAGCTGCGCGAGCTCGCGGAAGAAGTACGTCTCGCCCACGACCAGCGCGTCGATCAGCGCGTCCATCTCGGCCGCGCCCGCCGGGTCGTAGCGGAGGAAGTAATAGTAATCGAGCAGCGAGTCGAAGCCGGCGTCGAGGGCGCGCACCGACAGCTTGTCGCCGAGCAGCTCGCGATCGCCCGCGTCGTAGTGGAAGCCGATCTTCTCGGCGACGAGCGCGCTGAAGATCGCGAAGACCTGCGGAGAGATGGGGAGGCGGCTCGTCATGCCCACGGCTTCAGGCCCACTGTGCGAGGACGGACGCGGACACGCGCCGCACCTCCGGATCGGGATCGGTCCGCGACGCGCGCTCGACCGCCGCGAAGCCCTCGCGCGTGGCCACCGCAGCGAGCGTCGTGGCCGCCGCCTTCCGCGCCGGCGCGCGCGGCAGCTGGAGCGCCTCGAGGAGCGCGGCGTGCGCCCCGGGGAGCCGCATCCGCGCGAGCGCCGCGGTCAGGAGCGGCGAGAGCTCGTCGTCCGCCGTCGCCAGCGCGTCGAGGATGCCCTCGATGCGGCCCGGGACGGGCGTGGACAGCGCGGTGAGGAGCGGGCCCTGCGCCCGCGACGCGACGAGCAACGCGACAAGGCTCCTCGTCGCCTCGGCGCCGGGCCGCCCCGCGATGAAGCTGGTGGCGGCCGCCCGCACGCTCTCGTCGGGGTCGCCCGCCGCCCGCACGAGCGCCGGCAGGACCTCGGGCGACGAGAAGCCGGAGATCGCCGAGACCGCGACAAGCCGGGTCGCCACGTCCGGCGACGAGAGCGCGTCGAGCAACGTCGGCAGCGACGCCTCCCGCCCGGCGATGCCGAGCCCGATGAGCGCCGACCGCCGCATGTCCGTGTCGCCGTCGCGGGCCGCCTGCTCCAGCGCCGCGAGCGCGAGGTCGCCCTTGATCCCCGACAGCGCCTCGATCGCCGCCACGCGCACCTGGCCGCTCTCGTCCCGGAGCCGCTCGGCGATGACCCCGGCCGCCGCCTCCCACCCGAGCTTTCCCAGCGACTGGCAGGCGTAGTAGCGGACCCACGCGTCGTCGTCGCGGAGCCCCGCGAGGAGCGCGTCGATCACGCGAGGATCCCGGCGCGACTGCCCGAGGGCCCGCATCGCCACGGCCCGGATCCGCGCCGCGGGATCGGCCGCGACCGCGACGAGCGCCTCGAGCGCGGCCGGCGCCGCGAGGGACGCGAGGCCATGGATCGCCTGCTCGCGCGCCCGCACGTCGGTGTCGCGGAGGCCATCGAGGAAGACCGGCAGCGCCGACGGAGACGCGAGGTGGCCGAGGATCCGGAGCGCCGTCCGCCGCGCGGCCGGGGCCCCGTCGCGGGCCGCGGCGAGCGCGAGCGCCTCGACGTCCGGGCCGCCGAGGCCCTGGATCGCGGCCGTCGCGGCGTGGACCACGCGGGGGCTCGGGTCGTCGAGGAGCTGGAACAGCGCGCGCGCAGACCCCGGCTCCGCGATGCGCGCGAGCGCGTCGCACGCCGCCGCGCGGACCTCCGCGTCCGGATCGGCGAGGCAGCGCTCCACGTCGCTCGCCGCCGCGCCCCCCCGGACGAGCGGGAGGAGCAGGAGCCTGCGCGGGCTATCGCCGTCGCGCAGCGCCGCGAGCACCCGGGGGTCCGCGCTCCGCGAGAGCTGGCCGAGCGCCTCCGCCGCGGCGCTCGCGACGGGGGGATCGGCGTCGAGCAGGCGCGTCAGCTCGAGCAGGGCGTCGTCGCCCCCGATCGCGCCGAGCACGCAGCAGAGGGCGGCCTGCTCGGCCGGATCCGCGCCCGCGATGCTCTGGGAGAGCCGCCGCGCCGCGCCCGGCCCCGGCGCCTCGCCCTGGAGCGCCTCGTCGATCGGCGCGGCCGTCCCGTAGCGCTCGCGGTACCGCTCGCGCAGCTCGGCGAGCGCCGCCGCGGCGACGCGCACGACGGCGTCGCTCGGGCGCCCGAGGAGGCGCACCAGCGGCGTCACGGCGCCGCGGCTGCCGGTGCGGCCGAGCGCCCGCGCCGCCTCGAGCAGGTAGCGCGGATCGTCGAGGAGGACCGCCAGCGGGCCGGTCGCGCGCGGGTCGCCGCTCCGCCCCAGCACGTCGATCGCCGGGAAGACACGGAAGAAATTGCCGCTGGAGACGGATTCCACGAGCGAGTCGACCGCGGACCTGCCGCCGACCCGGCCGAGCGCCTCGATCGCGGCGACCGCGACGTTGTCGTCGGGGTGCGACGTGAGCTCTGCGAGCCTCGAGACGGCCGTCGCGCAGCCGCGTCGGCCGAGGATCTGCGCCGCGTCGGCGACGATCGCGGGGCGAGGCTCCAGGGTCAGCGCGAGCACGGCGGCGTCGACGTCGCCCAGCGACGCGACGAGCGCGTCGACCGCGGCGGCGATGCGCGCCTCGCTGTCGCGCCGGGTGGAGAGGCACACGCACAGGGGCTGGACCGCCGCGTCGCCGAGCGCGGCGAGCGACGCGATGACGGCCCGCCGCACGGTCCAGCTCGGATCCGCCAGCATCTCGATGAGCGCGGGCACCCCCGGCGGCCCGGAGGCGGCGAGCCGCTCCACCTGCTCGACGCGCTGCCGCTCCGCGTCCGATACGGCGAGCGCGGGCCGCCGGCCGATCATGCCGTCTCCGGCGGTGTGAGGGGCCGTGTCCCGTTCGCCTTGATGTGCGCGATGACGTGGGCGATCGTGGCGACGACGCCCGCGACCGCGTCCGCGTGCTCCGCGCTGGCGCTCCGGATCCTGCCGATCTGCTCGAGCACGTGGCCTGCGTCGATCGCGATCGCGCCGGCGTCCCTCGCGTGCCTTGCCGCGGAGGCGAGCAGCTCCCGGATCGGGTCGCGCAGCCGCGAGAGCAAGGCGGCGTGCTGCTCGCTCCGGGTCGAGAGCTCGCCGGCCCCCTTCTCGGCGGCCTGGAGCGACGACACGTGCCGGTTCGCGCCCGACGCGAGGGCGGCGACCGCCTCCGCCTGATCGGCGACGGCCCGCGCCGTCTGCCTGGCGATGCGGCGCACGGCCTCCCCCTCCTTCGCGAGGGCCGCCGTCGCCCTGCCCTGGTCCGCCGTGGCCGCGGTCACCGCCGCCGCGAGCCGCGCGACCTGGCGGGCGGACGCCTCGATCTGCTTCGCGGTCCGCGCCTGCTCGCCGATCCCCCGCGCCGACTGGACCGACAGCCGCCGGATGTCGTCCATCGCGCGCGCGATCTCGGTCGCGCCGCCCGCCTGCTCGGCGAGGCCGGCGACCATGCGCTGCGACGCGCCCGAGACCTCCTGCGTGAGCGCCGTGATCCCGGCCAGGGTGCGGTTCTGCTCGGCCATGGCGGAGCTGGTCTGCTGCGTCAGCGCGCGCATCTGCGCGGCGACCTTGGCGAGCTGCGACGCCCCCGTCGCCTGCTCGTCCATCGCCCGCGACACGCGCTCGGCGGTGGACGTGAGCTGCGCGTTGGCCTTCACGGCGTCCCGCAGCGCGCGCGCCTGCTCGGCGGTCGCGTCCTTCGTCTGCCGGGCCATGCGCCTCATCTCGGCGCTGCCCTGAGCGAGCGCCTGGACCGCCTTGGTCTGCTCGGCCGCGGAGCGCGCGACCGCCCTGCCCTCGTCGCTCATGCGCGACGCCGTCTGCGTCAGGGACGCCACCGCCTGCACCTGATCCGCGTTCGCCCGGTCGATGTCGCGGATCGAGCGGCCGAGCTCCTCGACCCCCTGCAGGATGGACGCGAGCGCCCGGTCGGCGTCGCCCGCGAGCCGGGTCCCCTCGTCCGCGACCTTCACGCCCTCGCTCGAGGCGGCCACCGCCTCCCGTGCGCTCGCCTGGAGCGCGCGGACGATCTTGGCGATCTCGGCGCTCGAGACGGCGGCCCGATCGGCGAGGTTGCGGATCTCCTCGGCGACGACGGCGAAGCCGCGGCCGTGCTCCCCCGCGCGCGCGGCCTCGATGCTGGCGTTGAGCGAGAGGAGGTTGGTGCGGTCGGCGATCAGGTTGATCGTCTGGACGATGTCGCCGATCTCCTCGGCCCGCCTGCCCATCTCCTTCATGACCGACGCGGAGTCGGCCATCGCCTGCCGGATGCTCCCGAGCCCGGCGATGGATCTGCCGACCGTCGCCGCGCCCTGGCGCGCGGTCGCGATCCCCTGCTCGGCGGTCGAGCGCGCGGTCTCGACGATGGCGACGATCCGCCGCGTCGAGGCCTCGACCTGCGACGACGTGGAGGCGTTGCTGGCCGCGAGCCCGCTGATCTGCTCGGCGCTCTGCGCGACCTGCTGCGCGGTCCGCGCGAGCTCCTCGGCGGCGACCGCGTTCGCCTCGATGGACGCGGCGTTCTTCTCGGCGGTGACCGCGACCTCCTCGACCGAGCTCGCGATCTCCGTGATCGTGCTCGCGGTGGTCGACGCGCTCCCGTCGAGCGCCTTCGCGCTCTCCGCCACCCCGCGGATCGACCGCGCCATCTGCTCGGCGGTCGCGGCGGTCTCCTCGACCGCGCTCGCCATCTCGGTCGCGTCCCTCGCGACGCGATCGAGGGAGCCGCTCACGCCCACGATCTCCCCCGCCATGGTCGAGATCTGCGACCCGACCCCCTTGGCGTCGGCCGAGAGGCGCGCGACGCCCTTCGACATCTCCTCGATGGTGGCCCCGATCTGCTCGATCGCCGCGGCGTTGCTCTCGCCGCGGACGGCCGCCTCGTCGGCGGATCCGCTGCTCACGGAGACCGAGCCGAGGAGCTCCTCGCTGGAGGACGCGAGCTCCTCGGCGCTGGCGCTCACAGCCTTCACCGAGCGGGCGATCTCCTCGAGCGCCGCCGCGGTCGTGTCCGCCGAGGCGGCGAGCGTGTCGGCGTCGCCCCTCACGCTGGCGAGCGCGGGGGCGAGCGCGCCGATGCCGGCCGCCATCCCCTCGGTCCCCCTCACGATCTCGACGACGGCCTCGCCGACCCGCTGCCCGGAGCGGGCGAGCGCCTGCGCGGCCGCCCCTGCCTCGTCGAGCTCGCCCGCGAGCGTCCCCGCCATGGCCCCCTGCTCTCTGCCGGCGGCGGCCTGCTCGGCGCCGAGGGCGGCGAGCCGCGCGGCCGCCTGCTCGACGCCGGCGACGGCCGTGACCGCCTGACGGAGCGCGCGCTCGGTCTGCTCCGCCCGCGCGAGCGCGCCGTCGATGTCCGCGATTGCATCAGCTGCCATGATCCTGCTCCTCACCGATGATCCTGCCGACGTCGACGAGCATGACGAGGCGCTCCCCGAGCTTTGCGACGGCCCTGACGAACCCGGCGCTCTCCTCCGCCATGACCTCGGGAGGCGGCTTCAGCTCGCCTTCGGCGATGTTGACGACCTCGCGCGCGCTGTCCACCAGGAGGCCCACGGTGCGGCCGCCGCGCTGGACGACGATGACACGCGAGTCCAGCGTCGGCTCCGCGCTGCGAAACCCGAAGCGGACGCGCAGATCCACGACCGGGACCACGCGGCCCCGGATCTGCACCAGGCCGCCGACGTAAGGTCGCGTCCCCGGCACCCGGGTCGCTCCGACGAACGACTCCATGTGGAGGACGTCTGCCGCCGAGATGACATACTCGGTGTCCGCCACCTTCAAGATCACGTGCAGATCGCTCACGAGGCCACCCGGACGAGCGCGCCGCGACCGCCGCGGCCGCCCCGGCCCGCCGAGATCCTGCCGCTGAGGGTCATGAGGTCGACGACGAGCGTGGGGCGCCCATCGCCGAGATCCGTCGAGCCGGACACGCCCGGCACCCTGACGAGCGGGTCCTCGAGCGGTCGCACGACCACCTCCTGCTGGCCGAGCACGCGGGTCACACCGAACGCGAAGGGCGCGCCGTGGCGCCGGACGACGAGCGCCCTGCGCGCGGGCGCGGCCCCGAGCTCGAAAAGGGCGCCGAGGTCGACGAGCGGCACGACCTCGCCGCGGCGCTCGATCAACATTGTACCGCCCCGGCCTTCGCCCAGAGCTGGCAGCACCGTCCCGCCCCGGCCTTCGCCCAGAGCTGGCAGCACCGTCCCACCCCGGCCTTCGCCCAGAGCTGGCAGCACCGTCCCGCCCCGGCCTTCGCCCAGAGCTGGCAGCACCGTCCCGCCCCGGCCTTCGCCCAGAGCTGGCAGCACCGTCCCGCCCCGCGTTTCGCTCGGGGCCGGGCCGCGAACGATGCGCGCGGCGTCGATGTCCACGACCTCCTCGACGCCCGCGACGGGCGTCACGAACAGCTGATCACCACACAGGAAGGAGAAGGCGTCCACGATGGTCAACGTGAGCGGGATCCGGAGCGTGAAGGTGGTGCCGGCGCCGGGCGACGTGCTCACCGAGAGCTCGCCGCCGAGCTGCTCCACGGCGATGCGGCGCACGATATCCATCCCGAGCCCGCGGCCGCTGGTCTTCGTGGCCTGATCGAGCGTCGACAGCCCGGGCAGCGTGATGAGGTCGAGCAGCGCCGCGTCGCTCTCGGGCTCAGGGCGGCCCGCCCTCCTCGCCACCAGCGAACGATCGATGCCGCGGCCGTCGTCGGCGACGCTGAGCTCGAGCTGGGTGCTGGAGCGCTCGAAGCACGAGACCCGGACGACGCCCTCGTCGGGCTTGCCGAGGCGCCGCCGCTCGGCGGGCGGCTCGATCGCGTGATCGACCGCGTTGCGGAGCAGGTGCACGATCGCCGGGAAGACGCGCTCCGCGACCGCCTTGTCGAGCTCGGCCTTGCCGGCGTCGATCTCGAGCCGGACCTGCTTTCCCGTCGCGCGGCCGAGGCCGCGGACGACGAGCGGCACGCGCTCGAGCAGCTCGGCCACGGAGATCATGCGCGCGCGCATGATGGCGCCGCGGAGGTCGCGCAGCGTCCGGTCGTGCTCGCGCAGGATCTCCGACAGATCGCGGGTGTCCACCCCGCGGGCACGCAGCTCGGCGGCCGCCCGGGCGAGCCGGAACCGCGTGACGACGAGCGCCGACAGCTTGTCGAGCGCGTCGTCGAGGCGCGCCACCTGGACGCGCACGACGCCGCGCAGCTGGGGCTCCCGGTCCGCCGGCTCGTCCGGCTCGCGCTCCGCCAGGGCCGCGACGGCCGGGGGGACGGGGGGCTCCACGGTGAGCGCGCGGACGCCCTCCGCCGCCGCCGCGCGCGCGAGCTCCTCGTCGGACGCGTTCGTCAGGACGAGGAGCGCGAAGGCGATGCCGCCCGGCGCCCCGTCGCTGGCCGGGACCGAGAGCGGGATGACCTTGACGATCTCGGCGACCTTGCCGACGCGCTCGCGGACGGTCGTGATGTTCACGCCCTCGGCGGTGCGCGCCGGCGACGGGACGAAGTCGACCCGCAGCGCCCGCCGCCCGCCGGCCACGCCCTGCGCGAGCTGCACCCGCTCGCCTGGCCCGAGCTTGGCGAGGATCTCGGGATCGGCGCCGATGGTCGGCACGGGGGGCGATGGCGCGGCGGCGAGATCGAGCGCGGCGAGCGCGGCGAGGAGCGCGGGCGCCGCGGGCAGCACCGGCTGGCCGTCGGCGAGGGCCCGGGCCCGCTCCTCGATCGCCCTGAGCCCGCGCAGCAGCACCTCGATCGACGAGGCGGAGAGGCTCCCGGCCGCCCGGTCCGCCGCCCGGAGCACGGTTTCCATCGCGTGGGCGAGATCCACGATGGGCTCCACGCCGACCATGGCGGAGAGGCCCTTGATTGTGTGAAGCGCGCGGAAGAGCTCCCGGATCGCCCTGGGGCTCGACTCGCCGGTGCGGAGGGCGGCCTCGACGGCGAGGAGGTTGGCCATCGACGCGGAGAGGTGCTCTTCCACCTCGACGAGGTAACCGGCGACGAACTCCTTCACATCGAGCGCGTTGCTCATCCAGTCATCTGGCGCCCGCGCCGCTGTCCTGCAGGAGCGCTCGCACGCTCGCCAGGATGGCGTCGGGAGTGAAGGGCTTCGTCATGAACTCGGACGCCCCCGCGGCGAGCGTGCGGGCCCGGGACTCCTCATCACCCCGGGTCGTCACCACCAGGATCGGCAGGCTCCGCAGCCGGTCCTGACCCCGGATGAACTCGATCACCTCGAGTCCCCCGATATCAGGCATATTCAGGTCGAGCACCACGAGATCGAACGGCCTGAGCGAGAGCGTCTCAATCGCCTCGAGCCCGCTCGCCGCGTGCGCGAACCCATGCTGCTCTGCCCGCAGGCAGGCCACGACCATCTCGCGCATCACCCGGCTGTCATCAACGACGAGGATCTCTGCCACAGCGGTGCTCGGCCGAGGGAATAGCCGGCCCAGGCGCTGGGTGTCAATCGCGCCTGTGCGTCCTTGCGAGAATCAGGGAAATCCCGTCGGACCACCCCCGAGATCCGAGCCCGAGGCTCAGGTGAGCAGCGCGCGCCGCGGCCGTGCGCTGCGCGCCGGGCCGGCGCCGTCGATCGAGCGCGGCTCCTCGCGGAGCGTGTTGCGCTCGCTGCCCGTGTTCGCTCCGCTCGCAATGAGTCCGGGCTCCGCCGATGAATGTGAGCGCGTCTGAGCGCGTCAGCGAGCGGCGACGGATGGTGGAGCGCGGACGTCATAACCCACGTCGATGGCCCCAGGCGAGCGCAACGTGATGCGTGGCGCAATGACCAGGGGCGACCAGAAGCAGCCAGAAGCAGCCAGAACCAACCAGACGCAGACGGACAGAAGTGGGCGCCAGGGCACGTCCCAGCGTATTGGGCTTGCGTTGTTGCGGGCTCTCGCTCAGATGAGACTGGGCGGTAACGATGCTTGCGGAATCAACGCCTCTCCGCGCCCGGACCCACCCGAGAGGCGGCCCTCAGGCGACACGCCTCGCAGCCCCTGCTGTCCCTGGAGAACCATGAATCGGCCAACAACGATGGACTTCGTGCTCGCCGACGCCACGCACGATGCGAACCGCCCGCCCCGGCGCCCGGCGCTGGCCGCGGGGCGAGGCGCCCGGGAGGGGAGCACGGAGCCTCCGACGAGCGAGCGCGCGCCGCGCGGGGTGGTGTGGATCCTCGACGACTCGCCGCTGGAGGCCGACATGGCGGCGCGCTCCCTCGCGCAAGGGTACGAGGTGCAGGTCTTCACGGACGCCGCCGCGATGCTCGAGCGCGTGGCGGGGAGCGATCTTCCGGACGTCCTCGTGCTCGACCAGGTGATGCCGGGCATGTCCGGCACCGAGATCTGTGGCCTCTTGCGGTCGCGCGCCGCCACGGTCGGGCTCCCGATCCTCATCTTGACCGTGGCCGGGCAGGAGCAGGACCTCGTCGAGGGGCTGACGGCGGGCGCCGACGACTACGTGATCAAGCCCTGCCCCGCGGCCGCGCTGTCGGCGCGCGTCGGAGCGCTCCTTCGCTCGAAGCGGCTCCGCGAGCGGGCCGAACGGGCCGAGCGGATAGCAGCGGTGGAGCGCGATCTGCTGCGCGCGCTCATCGAGCAGAGCGGCGACGGCATCATGGCCGCGGACACGCGCGGGGCGCTCCGCATTTGCAACGGCGAGGCCCAGCGGCAGCACGGCGTCTACGAGCGCGACGCGAGCGCCGCGCTCGAGGCGCTGCGGGGCCGCGGGCTGCTCGCGCTGGACGGCCGGCCCCTTCGCCCCGACGAGGACCCGCTCCTCCGCGCGATCCAGGGCGAGAAGGTCGAGAACGCGCGCTGGCTCGTGACGCGCCCGGACGGGTCGATCCGCGCGCTCGCCGGAACGGCGTCCCCGCTGCGGCAAGCCGACGGCTCACCCGCGGGGGCGGTGCTGATCACGCGCGACGAGACCGACGCGATCGAGGCGGATCGGGCGCTCCGGGACAGCGAAGAGCGCCATCGCGTGATCATCAGCGCGCTCGAGGAGGGCATCACGCTCCAGGACGAGCGCGGCGTCATCCGCACCGCGAACGCGAGCGCCGAGCGGATCCTGGGCCTGCCGATGGCCCAGCTCGTCGGGTCCACGATGCTGGGCCCGTCGTGCAGGCTCGTCCGCGAGGATGGCTCGCCGTTCCCTTCCGAGATGTACCCTTCGCAGATCGCGCTCCGGACCGGCGCGCCCCAGTCGGGCGTCGTGCTCGGGCTGGAGCGGCAGGACGGCTCGGTCGCGTGGCTCTCGGTGAACGCGCAGCCGCTCCGCCGCTCGGACGGCTCGGTGGCCGGCGTCGTCTCCTCGTTCTTCGACATCACGGCGCGGAAGCGCGCGGAGGAGGAGCGGCAAGCCCTGCTCGCCGCGGCGCAGGCGGCCCGGCAGGAAGCCGAGGCCGCGAGCCACCTGAAGGACGAGTTCCTTGCGACGATGAGCCACGAGCTCCGCACGCCGCTCACGGCCGTCCTCGGCTGGATCCGGATGCTGCGCACCGGCAAGCTCGCGGAGGACCGACGCGACAAGGTGCTGGAGACGGTGGAGCGCAACGCCCGGGCGCAGGCGCAGCTGATCGACGATCTGCTCGACATCTCGCGCATCATGGCCGGCAAGCTCCGGCTGGACGTCCAGCCGATCGACCTCGTGTCCGTGCTCGACGCCTCCCTCGAGGTCGTGCGGCCGGCCGCCGATGCCAAGGGCGTGCGGCTCGAGCCGCTCCTGGAGCCCGGCGTGGGCGCCGTCGCGGGCGACGCGGGCCGGCTGCAGCAGGTCGTCTGGAACCTGCTCAGCAACGCGGTGAAGTTCACGCCGCGCGGCGGGACGGTGTGCGTCCGGCTCGATCGCGCCGACGCGTCCGCCGAGATCACCGTGTCCGACACCGGCCAGGGCATCGAGCCCGCGTTCCTGCCTTACGTGTTCGAGCAGTTCCGGCAGGCCGAGACCGGCACGACCCGCAAGCACGGCGGCCTGGGCCTCGGGCTCACGATCGTGAAGAGCCTTGTGGAGATGCACGGCGGCACGACCCACGCGCTGAGCGACGGGGAGGGGCGGGGCGCCACGTTCATCGTCCGGCTGCCGCTCGCGGCGCCGCCGAGCCACGCCCGGGGGCGCCGGCTGGCGCCGCTGCCGGACATCCCTGCCGGGAGCGACCGTCCGGCAGAGCTCGCGGCGTTGAACGTGCTCGTGGTGGATGACGAGGACGACACGCGCGAGCTCGTCGTCACGATGCTCGAGCAGTGCGGCGCGAACGTGACGGCCGTGGCGTCCGCGGCCGAGGCGCTGCTCGCGGTGAAGGCGCTGCAGCCCGACGTGCTCGTGTCCGACATCGCGATGCCCGGCGAAGACGGCTACGTGCTCATCCGCAGGATCCGCGCGCTCCCGGCGGCGAGCGGGGGGCGGACTCCGGCGGTCGCGCTCACCGCGTATGCGCGCACGGAGGATCGCATGCGCGCATTGCGGGCAGGGTTCAACACCCATGTCCCGAAGCCCATCGAGCCGGCGGAGCTGCTCACGGTGCTCGCGAACATGTGTGGTTCGCGGGTGTGATCCCGGCTCGACGCGGCGGACGACCCGCAGCAGACCGACAGCCCGCGCCATCTCGTGTCACACCAGCCAGGATGGCTCTCTATGTTGACACGTGAGCACGTTGACATGTGAGCAGCGCATCGAAAGACTGCCGTGCTGAATGCCGCCCTCCCGCGCATCACGCCGCCCGGCTGCCGCCCGACGCAACAGGCCCAAGGGCTCGCCGGGCGAGCACGTGCGCGCTCTTCCGGCGGCAGCGCCCCCGGAAGACCCGCGCGCCGGGCGATGGCTGCTCCTCATCCATCAGCTCCCGCCCAAGCCGGCGTACCTCCGCGTGAAGATCGGGCGCCATCTGCAACGTCTGGGCGCCGTCGCGATCAAGAACTCGGTCTACGCGCTCCCGGTTACCGACTCGGCGCGCGAGGATTTCGCCTGGGTGCACCGCGAGATCCTCGACGGCGGCGGCGAGGCGTCGGTGTGCGAAGCCCGGTTCTTCGCGGGGCTCTCGGATGCGCAGATCGAGGCGCTCTTCGACGCAGCCCGGAACGCCGACTACGAGGCTCTCGCCGAGGAGGTGCGCGCCGTTCAGGGGGGTCTCCCCCGACGCGGCCGCATCCCCGAAGAGCGCCGCGCCGAGGTCGCGGGCGAGCTCGCGCGCTTCAAGAAGCAGCTCGGCGATATCGCGGCGGTCGATTTCTTCGCGTCCACCGGGCGGGTCGCGGTCGAGGGGCTCGTGCGTGAGCTCGAAGCGCGCCTCGAAGGCGGCGCGAGCGGATCGTCGACGAAGCGTCAGCCGGCCGTGCTGGCCGCCGACGTGCGTGGCCGTACCTGGGTCACCCGCAAGAACGTCCACGTCGACCGCATCGCGAGCGCGTGGCTTATCGGGCGCTTCCTCGATCCGGAGGCGTGCTTCAAGCTCGTGAGCGGCAAGGGGTATACACCGGAGCCGGGCGAGCTGCGCTTCGACATGTTCGAGGCCGAGTTCACCCACGAAGGCGACCGCTGCACGTTCGAGGTGCTCCTCGACCGGTTCGCGCTCGCGGATCCGGCGCTGCGCCTCATCGCCGAGATCGTCCACGACATCGATCTCAAGGACGCCAAGTTCAACCGGCCCGAGCGGCCGGGCGTGGAGTGTCTCGTGAACGGGCTCGCCATGGTCGAGCGAGACGACGAGGCGCGGCTCGCCCGGGGAGCGGCGCTCTTCGGCGATCTGTACGAATCGCTCGCGCGCAAGGCAGATTGAGGAGCGTCACGCGCCGCTCTGACGTGCGGCCGACCCCGACCCTGCCGGTAGCGACGGTCGCCGGGTGGTCACCGTGAGGGCGCGGCGGCGTGGCTCACGGTGAGCTCCGGGGTCGCGTCGCTGCCGCGGCCCCGTCTGCAGTCTCCTCCGGCGGCTTGACGGCGCCGAACTGGATGAGGAGGAGTACGTCGTAGATCGTCTTGGCGACGCCGCCGCACAGGAGCGGCCAGCCAAAGCTCGATCGGCTGAGCATCGCGCCCGCGAGGAGCGGCGCGATAGCTGCGGCGAGGCTGCGCGGTACATTCGTGACGCTCGCGGCGGCCGGGCGCTCCTCCGGCGGGACCACCGCCATCACGTACGACTGCCGCGCGGGCACGTCCATCTGCGAGAGGCACATGCGCAGAAGGAGGAACCCGACAGCGAGCGGCGCGGTGGGCATGAGCGCGGCCAGGATCAGGAGCACATTCGACGGCAGGTGGGTATAGACCATGGTGTTGATGAGCCCGATCTTCGCTGCGAGCCGTGCAGAGACGAGCTGCGAGAAGCCCGCGGCGATGCCCGCGGCGAAGAAGACCGCGCCCGCCGTCTCCACGGAGAGGGCGAAGCGACGGAAGAGCCACAGCGCGAGCAGCGACTGAACGATGAACCCGCCGCCGAACGAATCGAGGCTGAACAGCGCCGCGAGCCGGAAGACGATCCGGCGCGACCGCAGGAGAGGCGCTGCCTTCGCGGTCCGCGTGTGCTGCTCGAGCGCGGGCGAGAGCTCGCGGTAGAGAATGCCCACTGCGACCGCGACGGCCGCATACAGCGCGAACCCTGAGCGCTCTGCCGCCGCCCGATCCCAGCCGAACCAGCGCGCAGCGGCCACGGGCAGCCCGCTCGCCAGCGCGCCGAGCGCACCGGCGAGGTTGCCCGAGAGATTGTAGCGGGCGAACATCCCCGTGCGGTCGCGGCTCTCAACCGTCGCGCTGAGGGCGGCCTGCTCGGCAGGCAGAAAGACGCTGACATCGCCTGCCGAGGGATTGAGCGTTCCAGCGACAGCGACGACGAGCAGCGGCCAGAACTCCGTGACCCCTAAGAAACCGAGCCCTGTCGCGAGCATCAGCGCCGAGGCGCCGAGGAGGAGCTGCCGAAAGCCGAGCCCACGCCCCAGGAGCCCGACAGCCAGCGTGAGCATCGCCGAGCCCAGCAGCGTGCCGGCGATGATGGCCCCAATCTGGAGCGGGCGCAGGCCGATCGACGAGAGATAGTCGGCGAGGAGCACGCTGACGAAGCCGTCGGCGAAGCCGCGCAGCGCCCGGGTGACGAGGAGCCTCTGCGCGTCGGCCGTTGCGCTCGGGGGCATCAGGGCGAGGGTGGCGCGCTGCCTCGAGCCAGAGCCCTTCCGGGCGGCCGCGTCGGGGTCCGTCGCAGGGGCTACGTTCGATGGACGGCCGTCGTTCTGGATCAACTGATCTATTGGTAGAACAATTGCATCATCGAGGCAAGTGTACGCGGCGGCGTCCCCTGGCCTCGACGCCAGCTGCGCGCATCAGCTGGCTTGCAGCGTCCTCGGCGCCGCGCTGGCGCAGAGAGCAGGCTCGGCGAGGACGGCGAGCTCCCAGGATCGAAGGTGACCTGCCAGGCGCCGGTGCGAGGATCTCATGAACCAGATCGTCCAGAAGGCTCTAGAGTGGATGCAGCGCCGCCTGCTGTGGCTGCTCCTCTGCTCTTACGCGCTGGCGTGGCTGGTGTCCGGGCCAGGTCTACGTTTGCGCGACCTGTCTGCCGGGTCGCTCCCCTGGGTGCGCGGCGGCCGCGTCGAGCTCTCGCTGCCGTTGCTCCTGCTGGCCTTCCTCTTGGCAAACGCGGGTTTCGGCGCTCGCGTACAGCAGCTCAGGCATCTGCCCAAGTACCTTGGGCTCCTCGGCGTCGGGCTCGCGGCCAGCACCGTTCTACCAATCCTCTTCGCGCTCGCCGTCTCGCTTCTGGCCGTGCCACGACATGACGAGGAGTTACAGAACATCCTGGTCGGGTTGGCGCTCATAGGATCCATGCCTGTTTCCGGGTCTTCTACGGCGTGGTCACAAAACGCCGGGGGCAATCCCGTTCTGAGCTTGGGCCTGGTACTGCTATCGACGCTCTCGAGCCCGCTCATCACACCGGTGGGGCTGCACCTCGTCGGCTACATGGCACGCGGCGATTACGCCCAGGATCTGCACGAGCTAGCATCCCAGGGGAGCAGCGGATTTCTCATCGTGGCGGTCGTCCTGCCATCCCTGATGGGCATGCTTCTGCAGCGCGCGCTGGGATCAAGAGCGCGGAAGCTGGTATCGCCGGCCTTGAAGCTGCTCAATTTGGTAGACCTGCTGGTGCTAAACTACTCCAACGCATCGAGCGCCTTGCCTCAGGCGTTCAACCACCCCGACTGGGATCTGCTGTTCATCATCGCCTTGATCACCACGACGTTGTGCGTTCTCAGCTTCGGTCTCGGTGGATTCCTCGCGCGCTGCATGCGGGTGGACGCGGCCGATAGACTCGCGCTGATGTTTGGCCTGGGCATGACCAACAATGGGACAGGGCTGGTACTGGCATCCGTCGCACTTCCGGATCACCCGGAGGTGATGCTGCCGATCATCTTTTACAACCTGGTTCAGCAGATCGTGGCGGGCGTCGTCGACGTGCGCAGCCGACGCTCGGCGCCGCGGCAGATTGCTCGGCCGCCGTCGTCAGGACGAGGGCTCTTTTCACGATGGCGGCGAGGAGCGTGACATCCGCTGGACCAGCGCCGCTCTCGATGAGGTCGCGCTGCATGTAGCCGGCGAGGGCGATGGGGCCGCCGAAGCCGAGCGCGCCGGGCCGCAGGAAGTAACTGCAGAGCTTCCCGAGGGTGCAGGAGACCGTCTCGCCCGCCTTCGCCGAGCTCGCGCCGGGGTTCGCGCCGTCAGTCGCTGGTCTTCGTCAGGTCGACCGCCTTCTTCACGTTGGCAGCGAGGGTCGCGACCGGGCCGCGACCCCAGTAGTGCAGGAAGAGGATCCTCGGCTGCTCGCCGACCATGTGGTTGTGGATGGCCACCACGTGGATGCCGCTCCCGCGCAGGGACTTCAGCACCGGCTGGAGCTCGTCCTCTGTCACCGCGAAGTCACCGTCGACAACGGCGTTGTCGTCGGTGCCCGCAAAGGCGGCCCACGTGTTCACGCCCATCGCCTTGCCGACCTCGCACCCGCACTCGGCGTGGGTCGCGGCGCGGCCGATCGTGACCTTCACCATGCCGTCTTTGACGGCGCCCTTGTGGCCGAAGGCGCCTTCGACCTTGGCAGGATCGATGGCGCTCTTCGCCGGGATCGGCGGCCCGAAGCGATCCTTCGGCTGCGCCGACTTCGCGCGCACAGCCTTCATCGCGTCGAGCGCGCTCTTGATGCCCTTGCCGAGCGCGTCGACCGCCCCCTCGCCCGCGATGTGCATGAAGTAGATGTGGGGCTTGTCGAAGAAGAAGTGGTTGTGGAGCGCCGTCACCGCGAGCCCGTTGTTCAGGGTGTTACCGAGCAGGCTGTTTGATGGCCGGAAGATCCGGCTCTGTGATGGCCATCATCGAGCTGGATCTCCGCTCACCGCGATTGCAGCGAGGCGATGCGTCGGGTGACTGCGGCGGTCGCAGAGCGCCGGCGCTCTCAGTCGATGCGGAGGGGGAGGCGGTCATCGCCGTCGAGGACGGCGTGATAGCGAGCGAGAGCGTCGTCGAGCCGATCGAGGTAGTGGAGCACGACGTCGACGGCGTAGAGGCGAGGGCAAAGCGGATCCGGGTCGCCCGGGTAGCGCGCGGTGAGCGCGTCGCGGGCGAGCGCGAGGGCCGCGACGAGGGCGGCGGCTGCGCTGCCCGCGGCGTCGCCGCGCCGCGTGTCCCCCTCGGCCAAGGGGACGGGGTTCATCCGGCCTCCTCTGCGTCCAGCTGCAGGATGCGGCTCAGGATGTCGCGCTCGACGAGCTTGCGCTTCTTGCGCGCAGCGGCGCGGAGCGCGGCGGTGGTGAGTCGATCGGTGTCGCGCAGGCTGCCAGCGGCCGCCTCGTGCAGCATCGCGATCGCGTCCGAGGTGAAGAGCTCTTTCGTGCAGCCGACTCGGCCGAGACGTACACGCAGATAGTCGGCCGTATCGTCCGGCGTGAGCGGGTCGATGGTCAATCGGTAATGGAGGCGTGAATACAGGGATCGATTGCGGCGCACGCGGAGCCGCTCGCCGAGCTCGGGCAAGCCAAGCAACACGAGCGAAAGCAATGCGCGGCTATCCCAGGCGTAATTAAGGAGTATGTGAAGATGATCGAGTGTGTCCTGATGAAGTAGATGGGCCTCATCGAGGACGAAAACCGGAAATACGCGCTCCTTCGCGAGTTCCTCGACGTGCGTGCTGACCGCGTAGAAGACGTCTCCAGCGGTGCTGCAGCGCGCGAGACCGAGGGCCAGACAGAGCTGGCGATAGAAGTCCCGGCGTCCAAGGGTCACGTTGGCGCAGTAGGTCAAGCGAAACGTCTGCGGCGAAAGGGCATGACGGAGCGCGCGGAGCAGACACGTCTTGCCGACGCCGGGGTCACCGGCGAGCAGCACGCTCTTTCTGGCGTGCACCGCCTCGATGAGCGTCTCGAGGAGCATCTGCTTGGACGGGGGGAGCCAAAGCTCGCCGTCTTCGACCTCCTTGGAAAATGGCTCTGCGGTGAAGCTGAAGTAGCTGCAGAAGTCCATGGTCATCCCTCCTCGTCACCGCGAGGCGTCCGTCCGAGAGCCTTGTCCAGGAGCGTTTTCGGCGGGTCGAAGGGGACGCGCGCCTCGTGAGCGACATCGAGGTTGCAGGCCGGTCGCGGCCGCTGGGCGTTCTTCACCGGATCTACCCGGTGCAGGGCGAAGCGTTTGCCCTCGTGTTCGATCCAGGGCGGCTCGTTCGGCGTGACGAGGCACCTCGACACTGTGACGAGGTGGCCGGCGAGGAAGCCGAGATCGGTCTCCCAGTCCTCCCCATCCATCGAGAGCGTGCTGTCACGCCGCACGCGCCGGCGGGCCTGGGTCGTGAGCGCGTCGCGCAGCTTCCGCTCGTCGAGGTCGTCGGTGACGTGGGGATACTTCTCGTAGACCTGCGCGGGGCACTTGCCGAAGAGCGCCGCGTGCGGTGTGCGGTGGTAGTGCTCGTCGATCCATGCGTAGAGCCGGACGTTGAGGTCGTGGAGCGACCCGAGCGCTCCGATGAAGTCCAGGCACCTCCCGCGCAACGTCCTCCAGAAGCGCTCCATCTTGCCGCGCGCGGGGGCGTCGTACGGGCGGGCGTGGATCAGGGTGGTGCCGAGTCGCTCGCACGCAAGGTGCAAGGTGTGCCCGCGGTAGGTCGAGCCGTTGTCCAGGTAGAGGGCGTCGGGAGCGCCGTGCTTGCGCAGCGCCCGGATGAAGAGCGCCAGCATGTCGACCTCCCGCTCGGCGCTCATCGCCTCGATCGCGAGGATGTACCGGGAGGCGTCGTCGAGCAGCGCGTGGATCCGCACCGGCGCCGGGCTGCCGTTAACGAGGATCGGCGATGCGTGACACACATCGCCGTGCCACAGGGCGCCGGGGTGCTCGGCCTGCCAGCGCAGCCGCACCTTGCCGCCCGTGCGATCGCGCAGCGCGATGCGATCGAGGCTGTGTTCGGCGTACAGCCGTCGCACCGTGGTGGCGGAGATGGCGTCTTTGTCGAGCCGGCCCGCCGCGATCAGGGTGTCGAGGATGAGCGAGACCGAGGCGCTCGGGTGCTCCTCTCGGATATCGAGCAGCATCCGTCGTTGCTCGGGGGTGAGCTCACGCGCCCGGCCTTTGTCCCTACGGGGCTTGGGGCGCAACCCTTCGAGGCCTTCCGCCTTGTACGCGTAATACCAGCGCTCGAGCGTGGGGACGGAGTATGTGCGCGGAGAATGGGCGCGCGGTGGGCGAAACCGCTGCTTGCTCAGGTCGGCGAGCGCTTCGGCGAGCTCTCCGCGGTCGAGCTCGCGGTGCATGAGCGAGCCGATGATCTCGCTGCGATAGAGCGCTACCGCTTCCGATTGGTCCTTCGGCTGGAGGGGGTCTTGCACGTCGTGTCCTTTCCGCGCCGGTGACACCGCACCGGCCGCACAGCCATCCAAGCGCAAGGCGCTCCGCCGACCGAGGATCCAACCGGGTGGGGTCCGACATGAGCCCGGCGAGCGGGCCTGTTGCCATCACGCAGCCCGCGCGGCGCCCGCCATGACGGCGGCCTCGGGGACCTCGGCCGCAAAAGGCGCCATCGCGACGAGCGTCATCGCGGCCCGCTCGGCCCGCTGCCGCAGCGATGAAGCGAGGGGACTGGGGCGGACCGCCGCAAAGAGGTGCCCCTGGTCGATGGCGCGTAGCCAGCGCCGCACGGTCACCCAGCTGTCAGCATCGAAGCTGGCGGACCAAGGGCTGACGCGCCGCCGCACATCGATGAGCGCTGCACCGGCGACGCCGACGAGCAGCAGGGCCAGACCGATCGCCGTCGCGGCGAAGTGCCGTCGCGGCGCGACGCCCCGCGGAACGACCGTGATCGCGGCGCTGCAATGGCGGCATCGATAGCGGCGCGCCTCGATCGTGACGAGCCCGCCGCGCTCGCCGGCAGCCAGCGGCCCGCGCACCTGCCGCGACCGCGTTCCGTGACCCCACAGCCCCAACCCGCCCCCCAGCGGGCACCCCGCCGCGCCGCAACGGGGGCAGCGGGCTGGCCGCGCGCGCTCTACGGTGGGCGGGGAACCGAGCCAGCCTTTGACATCGAGGTCCAAATGGACGATCTGTTGAGGGCTCCGCTCTTTCAAGCGATTCGGAGCACGACGGGAGGGGGCACGCGGCCAAACGAGCTCCTCCCGTCGCCTATTTTGTGGCCGGCGCCGCGCCGATGCTCCGCTCCTGCCGCTGACCTACTCCGTTCGTTGCGCCGACGGACGAGGAGTCGTGCTGGTAATTTTCGAGAGGCGAACGGAATGCGCGCTCCCTCTTTTCCTGTGCTCCTGGATTCGACCAACGCGAGCATGCTCAGGAGTAGCTACGCTGAGAATTTTATCGGACTCGGCGCAATGCATGGCCGGGGAGCCCCCTGGCAGCTTGCTGCCCTCGGACACCCCCGTCATCGCACCTGATCCGCCTCGGTGATGGTGTTCTCCGGTGGGTCGAGCACCCTGCCATCAAAGAGCTGGATCGACAGGCGCACCATCGGCATCAACGACGGTGCTCAGTAACATTCAGGGCCGCGCTCATCACGTCGCTCACCTCGTCCTCGAAGAGCACGAGGTCGCCCATCACCATCGCCTCGACCCCCGGCTTGTGGCCCGGGGTGAAGCCCGCCCACGACGTGAGACCCATGAAAGGCGGCATGGCCCAGCCGTCAACCTCGACCTTCACGTCATTGCGTGGGTACGAGACCTTGGCCACTCCATCGGAGACCTCCGGCTTGATGCCGGTGGCCGCCGCGACCTTTGCAGGATCGATGCCCTGATCTTTCGAGGAAGACTTGGGCGCCGCGCTCGCTCCCGATGCATCGGAGCCCGCGGCCGTGAGCGGCACGGTCGAGGGTGGCTCTGCCGAGGGAGTCGATCGCGTGCCCTCGCAACCGACCAGCGCCATGCACATGCAGTAGGTCATCGCCGTGATCCTCATGGTCGGTTTCTCCTTCATAGCGGCATCGCACTGAGGTCGTCGAAGTACGTCACCGAGTGGGCCTTGGTCCAAACGCCGACCTTCCCCGCGTCCGGGAGGTCGCTCCAGCATGCGCCCACAACAGCGAGGACGGCGAACGCGGTCAACCGCTCGGTCGTGGTCGCTCCGAAGGTGCCCCGGTGGTGGGCCGAAGGCTCGCCGCGAGAGCATCGTCTCGGATGTTGTAGATCAACTGGATCATAATTATAGCAGATGTATCATCATCGCAAGATGGGTAAGAGCCGGCCCACACAAGGGGGCAAGCGCGGCTGTGGACGGAAGAGGATGCCCGCCGCGGACGGCCTACTCGTTCTGCCTGCCCGCGATGGCGGCCGGCCGGCGCTGCTGCCCTGCCCCCGGCCCCGTACGCTCCAACATCGCCCCGCCCCTCTGCACTACACGACCGCGCGCCGCCGGCTCACTCCCTCCGGCAGCTCCGCTCGATGGTGTCCATCAGCTTCAGCACATCGAACGGCTTGCTGAGGATCGCGTCCGCGTCGATGCCGGCGCGCTCCGTCGCGCCGCGCGCGGTCATCACCACGGTGGGCGTAGCGGCGAGCGTCGGGTCGCGCTTCTGCTCGGCGCGAAACTGGAACCCATCCATGACCGGCATCATCAGGTCGAGCAGGACCAGCGAGATGGACGAAGGATCGTCCCGCAGGTACGCCAGCGCCTCGCGCCCGTTTGCGGCGCAGGCGACCGCATACCCCTCCTCTTCCAGGAGCTCGCTCAACGTCCGGCGGATCGCGGCGTCGTCATCGACGATCAGGATGCGCTTGCAGGGACGGCTCATCGTCATGCGCGCTCGCTCCCTCGCAGGGTGACAGAGACCCGTCCGCCACGACCTCGAGCGGACCCGCGGAGCCCCCCTCGCCCCGGGCGCATCAGGCGCTCTCGGAGCAGGGCAGACCCCGCCGCTCCGAGGCCCGGGGGCCGGCGAGCGGCAAGGTCACCTTGAAGGTCGAGCCCTCCCCCACGACGGAGCTCACCTCGATCGAACCATCGAGCGCTTCGACCACCTGCCTCGAGATGTAGAGCCCCATGCCCAGACCGCCGTAGTGCCGCGCCGACACGGCGCGCTCGAACCGCCCGAAGATCCGGCCGATGTGCTCCGGCGCGATCCCGATGCCGTGATCCGCGATCATCAACGTGGCCAACGAGCCCATCGAGGCGACGGCGATCTCGATCGGCTTTCCCTGACCATACTTGAGCGCGTTCGAGATGAGGTTTTCGACGACCTGCTCGAGCCGCACCCGATCCCAGCTCCCGGCGGCGTCGTCCGCCGCGCTCACCGTGACCCGCGAGCCCGACTCCGCGATCTCGCCGCCCTCCTGGAAGCGAGACACCACCTGCCGGACGATCTCCGACAGCCGGACAGGCTCGAGGTCCAGGGCGAGCCGCCCGGCGGAGATGCGGGAGATGTCGAGGAGGTTCTCGACGAGCCGCCTCAGCCGCTCGCTCTGCCGGCGGACGAGCCCGAGCCGGTCCATGAGCCACGGAAGGCGCTCCCTGTCAGGGCACAGCTCGGGCGCGCGGCGCATCAGGGTCTGAATCTGCAGCGCGAGCGGGGTGAGCGGCGTCTTCAGCTCGTGGGAGGCGATCGAGAGGAACTCGTCCCGGAGCGCGATCGCGCTCTGCGCGTCCCTGTACAGGCGCGCGTTGTCCACCGCGAGCGCGCAGCGGCGCCCGAGCTCCTCCGCGGCCGCGAGGTCCGACCGGCTGTACCGCCGCTCGGATCGCACGACGATGAAGGTGAGCGTCCCGAAGAGCCGCCCCCGCCGCGCCAGCGGGACGCACATGAACGAGTGCCCCCCGATGGCCCGGATCACCCGGAGGTGGTCGTCGTCCTGCGCGATGGCGCGCATCTGCTCGTCCGTGAAGTGCTCGACGATCATCGACTCCCGCTCGATGAGCACCTTGGTGGGCGGGTGCTCGCGGTTGCCGTCGAGCCTGGGCGCGAAGCGCTTCGCCTCCTCGGCCACGGCAGCGAGCGAGGGGTCCGAGTACCCCACGCCTACCCGCCGGAAGTCGTCGTCCTCCTCGTCGAGCACGTCGACGAGGCAGAAGTCGGCGAGGACGGGCACCGCGAGCTGCGCGACCCGCCCGAGCGTCGTGGAATAGTCGAGAGACTCCGCCAGCACCACGCTCGCCGCGTCCAGGAAGCGGGGCAGCTCCTGCGCGCGCTCCCGCTCCGCGGCCTCGACGGCGCGCCGCCGCATGCGCGCCATCTCGATCTGCGTCCGGACGCGGGCGAGGAGCTCGCGCGGCGAGAACGGCTTCACCAGGTAATCGTCCGCCCCGGTGTCGAGGCCCTCGACGACCGCGTCCTCTCCCGCCCGAGCGGAGACGAGCACCACAGGGACCATGCTCGTCCTCGGGTCCGCGCGGAGCTCCCGGAGGAGCGAGACGCCGTCGAGCTCGGGCATCATCACGTCGCTCACCACGAGGTCGGGCGGGCGCGCGAGCGCGGCCTCGAGGGCCGCCCGCCCGTCCGAGGCCACCTCCACCCTCCACCGCGGCGTGAGGAGGTGGACGAGGTACTCGCGCATGTCCGCGTTGTCGTCGGCGACGAGGATCCGCCCCTCTCCGTCCTCCCGGGGGCGCTGCCCGGGCGCGGCCGCGCGCGCCTCCGGGCCCCCCGGCGCCTCTCCACCGCGCCCCTGCGAGGACCACTGGGACGCCTCGATCACGTGGAGGTGCGCGCTCGCCGCCGAGGGCGCCTGCGCCGCGGCGGAGGCGATGCGCTCCTGGGCCAGGTGCGCGCGGCCCCTCGGGAGCGTCACGGTGAACGTGCTCCCCTGCCCCACCACGCTCGAGGCGCGCAGCGAGCCGCCCTGCGCTCTGACGAGCTCCTGGACGAGGGAGAGCCCGATCCCGGTGCCCTCGATGCTCCGGCTGCGCGCGCCGTGCACGCGGTGGAACCGCTCGAAGATGCGCGGGAGCTCGTCTGCCGGGATCCCCGTGCCCGTGTCGCGCACGGCCAGCTCGACGTGGTCCGGATAAGCGCGCAGCGAGACCGCGATCTCCCCCTCGAACGTGAACTTGAAGGCGTTCGAGAGGAGGTTCATGACGACCTTCTCCCATTGCGCCGCGTCGACGTAGACGGGCTCGGGCAGCGGCGGGCAGTCGACGACGAACGACAGGCCCGCGCCCTCGATCAGCGAGCGGAAGGAGCTCGCGAGCTCCGCGGTGAGCCGCGCGAGATCGGTGGGCGCGAACGACGTCTGGAGGCGACCCGCCTCGATGCGGGAGAAATCGAGCAGCGTGTTCACGAGCCGGAGGAGCCGCAGGGTGCTCCGGTGGACCGCGGCGAGGCCGTCGCCCGCGAGCGACCTCCCCGGGCTCGCCAGCGCGTCCTCGACGCGCCCCAGGATCAGGGTGAGCGGGGTGCGGAACTCGTGGCTCACGTTGGCCACGAACTCCGTCTTGAGGCGGTCGAGCGTCGCGAGCTCGTCCCGGTGCTGCGCGACCTCGCGCTCGAGCCGCCGCTGCTCGGTGACGTCCCGCCCCTCGGCGATCATGAAGACGACCTTGCCCTGCCGATCCTTGACCGGGTTCAGGTTGAAATCGATGGTGATGCGCCGCTCACCTTCGTTCCCCCCGAGGACCTCCACGTCGTACCTGACGAACTCGCCGCGCGCAGCGCGCCGCACCGCGTCCTTCAGGCGCTCCTGGACGTCCGGCGAGCCCTGCCACCAGCGGCACTCCCAGAAGGGCACGCCGTGCACCTCCCTCCGCTCCACGCCGGCGCTGCGGGTCGAGGTATGGTTCGACTCCCAGCTCGTACCGTGGGCGTCGAGCAGCCCGAAGAACTGGAAGGCGCCGTTCATCGCGACCCGCGCCGCGAGGAGCCGCATCAGCCCCGACTCGCGGCCAGGGCTCGCGCGGGCGAGCTCTTGCTTCAAGAGCTCGGTATCCCAGAGGAGATGATCTTCGGAGTCGTCCACAGGCCTCACGATCGCGAGGTCTTCCAGGCCTTCGATGAAGTCGCGCTCTTCTGCACGTTCCTCACTCGACCGCTGTTTCATCCCTTCGGTCATCACGCTTGCGGCTGCTCGCGGCAGGGAACAGCACATCCTGAACCGCTTAGTGGAGATCGCCGACCACGCAAGGGCCCCGCTCCTGCGTGTGCCGCAGCAGCCGATCACCATCGCCTGCTGCTGAGGCAGCAGCCGCCCCCCCACCGCTCCTCCACGGCGACGGTCGAGGCAGAGCTGGCCCGGTTAGTGCTTTTCAATGTACGGCGATGAACGTACGGAGACGCAATGCGGCCCGTCCGGCGGCTCGCGCTGGCGACCTGCGGCCGCGCCCCCGACGATGAGCCCCCCGCGACGCCGTCCCTTCCCGCCGCATCCGAAACCGCCCCTGCGCCGGCGCCCTCCCCCCGCGCGGGGTGAACGCCGCTCGGGGGCAACGACCGTCAGCTCATGAGGGCGCGCAGGGCGCCCAGGACATCTCGGTGGAACCCAATACCTCTCTGCAGCGCGCCCCTGGCGCTCCGATGCTCCCGGACACGCCCTTCCGGTTCATCCTTCACTTCGTCGGCCGTTACCGCGCCTGGTATCTGGCGATGTTCGTGTTCGAGTCGGCCCACGCCGCGTGCGGGATCATGATCCCGTACGCCATCGGGCAGGTCATCCAGGGGGTGACGCAGGCGTCGAGCGCCGGCCGGGCCGTGCTGAGCGGACGGCTGCGCGACGCGCTCGCGCTGTTCGTCGCGCTCATCGCGGGCGAGTTCCTGTTCAGCCGCGTCGCCGGCTTTTGCCAGATCCTCGTCGGGCCGTGGCAGCGCCAGAACGTGACCCGCAATCTGTACGCCTACCTCCAGCACCACTCCCATCGTTATTTCAGCAACAACTTCGCCGGCGCGCTCGCCCACCGCATCAGCGAGACGTCGATGGGGGTCTCCCAGACCCTGTGGGCGATCCTGTTCGACTTCTGGCCCATCGCCATCGTCTTCTCGGTCTCGATCGGGCTGCTCCACCGCGCTCACCCGGAGCTCGCCGCGCTCGTCTCGGCCTGGGCCGTGCTGTTCGTCGGCATCTCCTACTGGCTCGCGACCCGGTGTCAGCCGCACGCGGTGCGCGCCGCGTCCGCGCGGAGCGAGACCACCGGCAAGCTCGTCGACTCGGTCACGAACCTCACGAGCGCGCGGCTCTTCGCCCGCTTCGGCTTCGAGCGCGAGTACCTGGACGAGCAGCTCAAAGGGGAGCTCCGCGCGGTGCGCAGGTCGAACTGGTACTCCGAGCGCGTGCGCTGGTTCCAGTTCGCGTCGGCCGCGCTGCTCAAGGTGGGCACGCTCTACCAAGCGCTCAGGCTCTGGGAGCGCGGCGACATCGGCGTCGCCGAGTTCGTCATGGCGACGAGCCTGTCGCTCCTCATCATCAACGAGGCGCGCAACCTCAGCCGCCGCTTCCTCGAGTTCTTCGAGTTCGTCGGCAACGTCGCGAACGGGGTGAACACCATCGTCCGCTCCCACGAGCTCGTCGACCGCCCCGAGGCCGTGGCCCCGACGCTGGAGCGCGGCCGGATCGAGCTCCGGAACGTGACCTTCGGGTACACGCCCGGTCAGCCGATCTTCGAGCGCCTGAACGTGACGATCCCGCGCGGCCAGCGCGTCGGGCTCGTCGGCTTCTCCGGCTCCGGCAAATCGACCTTCGTCAGCCTCATCCTGCGCCTCTACGACATCGACTCCGGTCACATCCTGATCGACGGCGTGGACATCCGAGACATGACGCAGGACGCGCTGCACGCGCAGCTCAGCCTGATCCCGCAGGACCCGAGCCTCTTCCACCGGACGCTCCTCGAGAACATCCGCTATGGGCGCCTGAACGCGACCGACGACGAGGTGGTCGAGGCCGCGCGGAAGGCGCACGCGCACGAGTTCATCGTAGGGATGAAGGACCAGTATCGCTCCATGGTCGGCGAGCGGGGCGTGAAGCTCTCCGGCGGCGAGCGCCAGCGCATCGCCATCGCGCGGGTCATCCTGAAGGACGCGCCGATCCTCCTCCTCGACGAGGCGACGTCGAGCCTCGACTCGATCACCGAGAAGGCCATCCAGGACACGCTGGACGACGTCATGAAGGGGAAGACGGTCCTCGTCGTCGCCCATCGCCTCTCGACGGTGGTCCACCTCGATCGCATCCTGGTGTTCGAGAACGGCCGGATCATCGAGGACGGCCCCCACGCCGAGCTGCTCGCGCGAAACGGGGCCTACAAGCGGCTCTGGAGCAAGCAGTCGGACGGATTCCTGCCGGAGAGCGCCGCCGAGGAGCCTGCGGCGGCGGAGGCGCCGCAGGTCCGCGTCCGCGAAGCACCGCGGCTGCAGCCGGCGGCCGACCGCGCCGACGAGCTCCCGCTCGGTACGCCGCTGAAGGCGTGGGAGGCGCCGCTCGCCTGAGCGCCGCCAGATCGCGTCGCGCTTACCGGAAGCTCCACGGCTGCGGCTGGCCCATGCGGGCGCGGAGGCCCTCCTCCCAGCGGACGAGCCGCGGCGTGAGCCATGCCGTACCCACGGCCAAGAAGGCGCCGGCGACCACGTCGACCGCGTAGTGCCAGCGGAGGAGCATGGTGGAGACGATGATGTTCATGGAGAAGAACGCCGCCACCACGGCCAGCCAGAACAGGCGCCGGTCGGTGCGGGCGCGGTGGAACGTGTACAGGGCGAACCAGAGCGGCGCGGCCGTGTGCAACGAGGGAAAGACGTCCTTCATCGCGCCGCCGGCCTGCACGACGCTGCTCACGCAGCCCCAGAAGAAGCCGCCATCGAGCGGCCCCTGATAAAGATGGCTCAGCGCCCGGATGGGACCGTACGCAGGGACCGCCATGTAGCCGAGCTGGCCAACACAGTAGACGATCGTGGAGCCGACCGCGTATTCCGTGGTCCCCCGACCGGGGCGGGCGACCCAGACCGCCAGCACCATCGAGAGGAAACAGATCAAGAAGTAGCTGAAGTAGAAGAAGGAGAACCACTCCACGATCGGGCGTGTGTTGAAGCGCTCCATCCAGAGCGCCGGCTCGACGCCGAAGAAGAGGAGGTCGACGCGGAGGAGCTCCGCGTCGACGCTGTCGCTCCGTACCGCCGGCAGGAGGGTCCGGAGCGACAGGTAGTTGAGGAGGAAGGCGCCGACGAGCGAGAGCCGGTAAAGGACGCTTCGCAGCAGGGGTGCCAGGAACGTGGCGCGGCGCACGAGCACGCAGACGGACACCAGGGCGGCGATGCCTGCCAGATTGCGGTTCACGGACTGCGCTCGCAGCTCCGTCGGCGGCGCGCCGAACAGGAAGATCGTCGTCAAGGCGAGATAGCCGATGAGGATCGCGTCGTGGAGGGCGAACACGCCGACCAGGCTGCGCAGCGCGTCCTTCAAGAGCGCGCCTTCGCGCTCGACGTCGACGAGCGCGCCGCGGCCGGCGACCTCATCACAGTCCGTTGTAAGCCTCTCTTGCATTCGGGAGCGTTCCAGGGATGGCATGGTGCGCATGGGCTGCTGACGTCGGGCCGCTCTGTATCACGTGTTCGCGTGTGGCGTCACCGTGACATCGGTGGCGCTCCGGCGACCGGGAGGCAACGGGTGGAGCAACTCGGAGGCCACACGGATGTCGAGTTTTTGACGGGCGGCTTCCCGGCCCATGACAGCGGCAGGCGCCTCCCCGCTTCCGGCGCGCCGCTCCCACGACAGCCCCACCGCCGCCTCGACAGGCCGCTCGCGTGCGAACGCGGCGACGCAGCGGCGCAGCGTCTACGCGTCGCCAGGACATCGCCGCGACCCGAGGGAGCGCCGCCGATCCCGCGGACGCGCAGAATCTGCGCGACGCCGTCGTCTCCTCCGGGCCCGCGCGCTGGCTGCGCCCGAGGCGCCGTCGAGGGCTCGACGAGGGAGCGGGGAACGTGCGCTGTCAAGCACACTGGGCAGCGGAGCTCGATCCTCGTCGGCGTGATGTCGGCGACATCGCGAGCGCCGGAGTCGTCCACACGCGAGAGCGCGGAGTCCGGACGCATCCGCTCACCGTGAATCTCGGCCGCGCACCGAAGGACGAGGCGCGATGGCCCCGCGCGCCCACGACCGGTGAGGCAGTCTGCCGCGCGGCGCGTACGCCGCTGGAACACCGGTCTCGGCCGGGCTGAGCAGCGCAGGACGCCGCTCGACGCCGACGGAGCTGCGCACCTCGGCGCAAGAACCGCGTTTTCCCGCGGGCGCGCGCGGTGGAGCACCAGTGCGTCACCCCGCTGGGACACACCGTGGACGCTCTCGATCTCTCACGAGATCTGCGTCAGCCCCCGTTGGATCGACGCCGATGACGCGGAGTCTCCGGGGCCGCGCTCCATGGCACCTACGTTGCAGTCCCCTGAGGAGCCGACATCGTTCAGCGACGATCCCACAGGGCACACCTGGGTCGCCCGTGAGGGTGCTGAAGCGATGCGCCCAGACACCAAGGAGACGACGCATGGCACAGCAGCAAGGTCAGAGCAGCAGTCGTGGGTTCGCGGCGATGGATCAGAAGCAGCAACGTGCGATCGCGAGCATGGGCGGCAAGGCCGCGCACGAGAAGGGCACGGCCCACGAGTTCAGCTCCGAGGAGGCCCGCGCTGCCGGCCGCAAGGGCGGCGCGACCGTGAGCCAGAACCGCGAGCACATGGCCGCCATCGGCCGCAAGGGCGGCGCGGCAGTGAGCCAGAACCGCGGACACATGGCGCAGATCGGCCGCAAGGGCGGCGAGTCGCGGGGCGACGGATCGACCGACGTGCAGGGCGAGAGCGGGCGCGAGGGCGAGCAGGGCGACAGCGCCGTGCAGCAGCCGGACGCCGGCCAGCTGCGCCGCGAGACCAACTGAGCGGCGCTGCGCCACGGGGCCGTCGGTGATCGGGAGCGCGGGCGTGCGCCGCGCTCCCGATCTGCCGTCACGGCGAGAGGGTGACGAGGAAGACGTCGCCGTTGCTGAGGTCGCCCGCAGGTGTGCTGTGCTCGACGGCGGGGAGGCCGCCGCCGAGCTCGAGCCGCTCGCCGTAGAAGAGGCCCGCAGCGACGGTGTTGCCGCTGCCGGTGACGGCCTGAGCCGTGGCGAAGCAGAAGACTCCATCGCGGTAGACGTCGGACCAGAGCTCCTCGGAGAAGCTCTGGCTGAGCTTCGCGACGAACGCATCGCCCGACGCGGGCGGTGCGACCTCCACGGGCGGGCCGCCGAGCTGGAGGCTCCCCGTGAAGTAACCGCTCAGCACGTGGTTGCCCCACGGGTCCTGCGAGAAGCCCCAGACGAACTCGTCGCCGTCGGAGGGGAGCCCGCGAGCGGCGAGCGGCTCGCCCGTCTCTGCGTCGAGCTGGGCGAGGTAGAGGTCGTAATTCCCGACGGCGGCGTGCTCGATGTCCGTGGACCCGACTCGGAACGGTGCGCCGTAATTGCCAAGGACGACCGGCTGGCCGTCGCGCCCGAGGCTGACGAACTTGGCATACTGCTCACCTGCGGCGCCCAGCGAACGAGCCCAGACGAGGCTGCCCGAGGCCAGATCCAGACGCAAGACGAGCCCGTCGATGCCGTGGATCGGTTCGTCGCCGCGCGAGCCGTCGACGGCGCTCTCGACGACGTGGCCGTCGATCTCGAGCGCTCCGCCGAACGCGCCGGCCGCATAAAGGGCCGACTCGTCGAGCGCGACGCTCCGGAAGCGCTGCCAGCTCTCTGCGGAGCCGAATCGCCGGCTCCAGAGGTGGCCGCCGCCGGCATCGAGCTTCGCGACGACGACGTCTTGGCCGCCGCTCCCCTCGAGCGCGGTCCCTGGAGCCTCGCCGAAATCGACGCTGCCGTCGACCATGCCGAGGACGACGATCTCGTCCTCCGCGGTGACGGCCACCGCCGTGGCGCCCTGGTCGAGCTCGTCGCCGAAGCGCTTGCTGAAGAGGTGGTTGCCGTCGGCGTCGAGCTTGGCGACGAAGAGGTCCTTGCCGCCGGCGCTCACGAGCTCCGTGCCCGCGTCCGCGCCGAAGTTGAGGGTCCCCTCGAACTCGCCGGCGACGACGACGTTGCCGCTCGAATCCGTGGCCACCGCAAACGCAAGCTGCTCGGACTTGTCGCCGAAACGCCTGCTCCAGACGTGGTGCCCCGCCGGGTCGAGCTTCACGACGAAGAGATCGTGTTGGCCCGCGCTCGCGAGCACGTCCGGCTCGCCACCGAAGTTGATCGCCGTCTCGAAGCCACCGACCAGGATGACGTTCTCGTGTGGATCCGCCGCAATCGCCTCAATCCGATCGTTCTTCGCCTCGCCAGCGCCGAACCCCCACAATGCCTCTCCGAGGTACGCAGCAGGCTCGCCGCCGCCTTCGCCGCCAGCGCCGCCGGCGCCTCCGACTCCGCTGCCCCCGACTTCGCCGCTGCTGCCGCTGCCGCCGACTCCGCCGCTGCCGCCGACTCCGCCGCTGCCCCCGGCTCCGCCGCTGCCCCCGGCTCCGCCGCTGCCCCCGGCTCCGCCGGCGCCTCCGACGCCGCTGCCGCCAGCACCCCCGGCTCCGCCGGCGCCTCCGACGCCGATGCCGCCAGCACCCCCGTCACCGCCTTGCCCGCCTCCGGCCCCGCCCTGCCCGGCGACGCCTCCTTCGCCACCTTGCCCGCCAGCGCCGCCGACGCCGCTCGCCGACGACGTGACGCCGCCCCCATTCTCCGGGTCGCAGCCGTCGCAGCCCAGGGGGAGACCCATGCTCGTCAGAAGAGCAATGTGAGCCACTTTCGTCATGACGCGCGCTTTCATCAATCCTCCATGTCTCGACGAAGAGCCCGAGCCGCGGGCGCTCGGTAAAGCCACGGCTGGTTCGACCCCCCTCGCTGTGGGCTGTCGAACGCCCTCAATCTGCTGTGTCGTAGACGTCCAGTACGCGTGTGCGCGGATCGAATCAAGCAGGTCTCTCTGCGAAATTCGGGGCAACGATCAGCGACCCATGGATCCGCCTGCAGGACGCGTCCCGCCTGGACGGCACGCGTCGCCCGGACGGCGCGCCTCGCTGACCCGCCGTTCTCGTGCCACCACGTGCGGGATGCTCCGACGCGCGCCGCGCGCAGTACATATTTGTCTCATTGTGGCGCAATGCCTCACCGTGAGGCCTGCGGCGGCTCCGATCGTGCGTGGCGCGACAGGCAGCGGGCGCGGTACGCGATCTGCATCGCGGTCTACCCGATGCGGGTGGGTTGGCTCCGGAGCGCCACGACGTTTTGTGCGCTCGCGTGCAGCTCACCCGCTTGTCGCCCGCCCGCTTCAACCGCGTCTCCGCCAACCGGCGGAGGGGACCTGACGAGCTCGCCCGAGCGTGCATTCGCGCGCGAACGAAGAACGCCGCCGGCGCGCGTCCCCCCGCGCGCGCCGGCGGCGCGGCGGCGGTGGAGACCGCCGCCGGGGCGCGCAGCGCGGCGAACCACCTCGCCTTCCGGGCGGCGGACGACACAACCGATCACCGAGCCGGAGCGCCGGGCCGAAGCCCTCGGCGACCACGAGCGGAGAGCCTATGACGGAACGAGCCTACGATAAGAACACCGCCTGGACCCACGCCGTCATCCCTCCGATGACCCCCCTCGCGACCGACCATGAGGCGGACGTGTGCGTGGTGGGCGCCGGGATCGCCGGGCTGACGACGGCGTATCTCCTCGCAAAGGCGGGCAAGCGCGTCGTCGTCCTCGACAACGGCGCCATCGGCGGGGGCGAGTCGGGGCTCACCACCGCCCACATCACGCACGCGCTCGATCGACGCTGGGCCTCGCTCGCGAAGCTCCACAGCGGAAGCAGCCTGCGCCTCGCCGCAAGGAGCCACACGACGGCCATCGAGACCATCGAGCGGCTCGTCAAGGACGAGGCGATCGACTGCGACTTCCGGCGCGTACACGGCTATCTCTTCGCGGCCCCGGGGTCGCCCCCGGCCACCCTCCGGGACGAGATCGAGGCCGCGCACCGCGCCGGGCTCGGCTCGACCCATTACGTCGACCGCGCGCCGCTTGTCGATTTCGATACGGGGCCCGCGGTCCGTTTCCCCGATCAGGCGCAGTTTCATATCCGCAGGTACCTCGCGGGCCTCGCGCGGGCGCTCGAGCGTGACGGCGGCAGGCTCTATACCCTGGCGCACGTGGTCGACGTCGACGAGGATTCCGTGCCTCACCAGGTCGTCGTCAGGACGGCGCGCGGGCACCGGGTGGTCGCCGGCGAGGCCGTGCTCGCCACGAACTCGCCCTTCATTCCGCGCATCGCCGTGCACCTGAAGCAGGCCGGTTACCGGACCTACGTCATCGGCCTGCGTATCCCCCGGGGCGCCGTCCCGCCGGGGCTCTACTGGGACACGGCCGAACCGTTCCATTATGTCCGCCTGGCCGACATCGATGGCCCGAATGGCCCCGACGAGGTGCTCCTCGTGGGAGGAGAGGACCACAAGACCGGCCAGGCCAGCGACGCGGATCAGCGCCACGCGCGGCTCGAGGCGTGGGCGAGAGAGCGCTTCACGCAGGTCGGCGAGGTGGTGCACCGCTGGTCCGGCGAGGTGATGGAGACGGCCGACGGGCTCGCGTACATCGGTCGCGTCAGGAAGGGATCGAGGATCCTCATCTCCACGGGCGACTGTGGCAACGGCATGACCCACGGGACGATCGCCGGCCTCGTGATCTCGGACCTCGTGCAGGGCCGCGAGAACCGGATGGCGTCGCTGTTCGATCCCACCCGCGTCAACCTGAGGCTGGCCGCCCTGTCCGAGGTTGCGAAGGAGAACCTCAATGTCGCGTGCCAGTACGCCTCATGGCTCGGCAAGGGCGATGTCCGCGACGCGGCGGAGATCGCGCCCGGCACCGGCGCCGTCGTACGAAGAGGCCTGAAGAAGCTCGCCATCTACCGCGATCCCCAAGGGCAGCTCCACGAGATGTCGGCCATGTGTACCCACCTCGGCGGCGTCGTCTCGTGGAACTCCGCGGAGCGCAGCTGGGACTGCCGCTGTCACGGCGCCCGGTTCGACGCCATGGGCCGCGTCCTCCGCGGGCCTGCGACGGCGGATCTCACGCCGATCGCGCCGAGCGAGGCGCCTCTCAGCGTCGGAGGATCGGTTTCACCGCCAAGGGAGCAGGAGGGGGTCGCCCGCCCGGCGCCGGCCGCTCCCATGCCCGTGCCCGTGCCCGAGAGTCGCCCGGCCACGTGAACGGCGCGAGTCGTGAACGCCAACATACGGTGAGCGCAATGGACGCGTTCGACGCAATGGACGCGTTCGACGCGTTCGACGCGTTCGGTGCAAACGACGCGAACGACGCGCTCGACACGATGCGCGCCATTCGCGTGCGCGCGCCACGGCCCCATGAGCACGATGCGCGCGCGCTGGCGTAGTTGACCCCCGCGCGAGCGGCGTGCGATCATGATCGGGTGGTCCGGGACAGTCCCGGGCAGCTTGGTGATGAGATGAATTTGTTGCGCCCCCGTGCCTCCCGCGCCGTAGGCATAGCCCTGGCTGTCCTTTCGGTCACCGGGGCGCTCCCGGCGCGCGCCGAGCCCTCGGCGGCCGATCGTCAGACCGCGCGAACGCTCCTCATCGAGGGTCGCAAGAAGCGCGACGCGGGGGACGTCGCCGGCGCCCGCGAGGATTTCCAGGCGGCCCACGCGCTCGTGCGCGCCCCCACGACGGGGCTCGATCTCGCGCGCGCCGACGAGGCGCTCGGTCGCCTGATCGAGGCCCGGGAGACGGCGTACGAGGTCGTCCACCTGCCCCTCGGGAGCGACGAGCCGTCGGCGTTCACGCAGGCGCGGGCGACCGCCGCGGCGATGGTCGAGCAGCTCGAGGCGCGCATCCCGTCGCTCCTGCTGCGGGTCGAGGGCGCGGCGCCGGACCAGCTCGAGGCGCGCGTGGACGGCCAGCCGATCCCCCGCGCGGCGCTCCCCTACCCGCGCAAGCTCAACCCCGGTCGCCACGAGGTGGTGGTGACGGCGCCCGGCTTCCAGACGGCGCGGCGCGAGGTCACGCTGAAGCAGGCCGAGCGCGCGCCGGTGGAGGTCCGGATCCTCCTTGTGCCGGGGCGCTCGATCGAGCCGAAGGCAGGCGTGGGCACAGGTGGGAACGTGGGCACAGACGTGGGCGAAGGACAGCTGCCGCCCGCGGACACGCCGGCGGAGCCCCGCGCGCCCGTGCCGGTGTGGGCATGGACGGCGGGAGGCGTGGGGCTCGCAGCGCTCGCGGGGGGCGTGGTGTTCGCTGTCGATCACGCGGCCGCGCGGGCGCAGGTCGAGGAGGAGTGCCCCGGCACCGTGTGTGTTCGGGGCGTCCACGACTTCGAGAGCATGGAGGCGCTGCGCGCGCGGTGGAACCGGAGCCTGGGGCTGTCGGTGACCCTCGGCGCGGTCGGCCTCGCGGGCGTGGGTGTGGCGCTCGGCGGCATCCTCCTGCGGCCAGGGGCGGGCGGCGAGCGGGCGGCGTCGATCGTGCCGGTCGTGACTCCCACCGCGCGGGGCGTGGTGTGGCAGGGGGTGTTCTGATGAAGGCGCAGCGGTTCTATCCGGCGACAGCCGGCGCGGCGCTCGGCGTCGTGATGGTCGGCGCTGCGGCGCTTGGCGGCGCGGCGGTCGGCTGCGCGCCCGATCTCAGCCTGGCGGCCCCTCTGGGCGCCGGAGGCGAGGGTGGCGGCGCGCCACCGCCGTCGGGTGGCGACGTGCAGTGGGCGCGTGCGCTCGGTGGCGACGGGGAGCGCGCAGGGACGAGCGTGGCCGTCGCCGACGACCGTACCGCGGCGCTCCTCGGCAGGCTCACGAAGGCGGAGGACGTGGCCCTCGACGACGAGAGCGTGACCCCGATCGGCGAGGAGAACGTCTTCTGGGCGCGGCTCTCGGCGAGCGACGGGTCGGGGCTCGGGCTGAAGCGCTTCGGCGCGTTCGATCCGCAAACGGTGAACGCGCTCGCGCCGGACGGGAACGAGGGCCTCCTTGTCGCGGGGGAGTTCTCCGGCACGCTGGAGTTCGGCGGCGAGCCGCGGACGAGCGCTGGCGGACGGGACGGCTACGTCGCGAGGCTCGACGCCGAGGGGCAGGAGCTGTGGCTGCAGCCGCTCGGGGGCATCGGCTTCCAGGCGGCGACCAGCGTGGCCGCGACCGAGGACGGGCTCCTCGTCGTCGCCGGCCGCTTCTCGGGCGCGCTTCACGTCGGCAAGGACCGGCTCGAGAGCGCCGGAGGCAGCGACGTGTTCGTGGCGAGCTTCAACGCCGACGGGGCGCTGCTCTGGAGCGAGCGGTTCGGCGACGGCTTCGATCAGCAGGCCCGCGCCGTGGCGATGGACGAGCACGGCAACGCGATCGTGGTCGGAGATTTCGCCGGCACGCTCGATCTCGGGGGCGATCCGCTGCAGAGCGCCGGGGATTTCGATGTCTTCGTGGCGAGCTTCGACAAGCTCGGGAAGCACCGCTGGAGCAAGCGGTTCGGCGACGCGGGGCCGCAGCGGGCCAAGGCGGTCGCGGTGGACGGGGCGGGCAACGTGATCGTCGGCGGGGAGTTCGGCGCGACGATCGATCTGGGCGGGGGCCCTCGGACGGCCGGAGAGCACACGGCGGTGTTCGTGGCCAAGCTCGATTCCAAGGGCGAGCACATCTACAGCCGGGTCATCGGCGAGCACGGCGCGTCGCTGGGGCAGCTGCTCGTCGACGGCGCCGGGGACGTGGTCGTCGCGGGCGGCTTCCGCGGAGAGGCGGAGCTCGCGGACGGCGCGGTGACGAGCGCGGGGGACGACGACGTGTTCGTGGCGAAGCTCGATCCGGAGGGTGGCTTTCGGTGGAGCCACCGCTTCGGCGGCGCCGGCGCGGACCGGGCGACGGGCGTGGCCATCGACCGCGACAGGCAGGTCTACGTGACCGGCGCGTTCACCGGGAGGGTGACGTTCGGGGAGAAGCAGATCGAAGGCGGTGAGGGCACCGACGTGTTCGTGACGAAGCTGTCGCCATGAAGGCCATAAAGGATGGAGGCGCGATGAAACGTGCGGGGACGAGGGGCGTGCGGTCGCGCGGGCGACGGTTCTCGGTGGGGCTCGTGGCGGGCCTGTTCGGGCTGATCCTGCCGGCCGCGGGGTGGGCGGAGGACGCCGATACCGACGGCGACACGGTCGTGGATCCCGTGGACAACTGCCAGCAAGCACCGAACCCGGATCAGCAGGATACGGACGGCGATGCGCTCGGCGATGCCTGCGACAACTGCCTGTCCGAGCCCAATCGGGATCAGCGGGATTCGGACTCCGACGGCGTCGGCGACGCTTGCGACAACTGTCCTGTCGCGATGAACCCGGACCAGTCGGATGCGGAGGCGGACGGCACCGGCGACGCCTGCGACGACGATGACGACAACGACGGTGTCCTGGACGCCGACGACAACTGTCCTGTCACGGCGAACGCCGATCAGGTCGACTCCGATGGAGACGGCACCGGAGACGTCTGCGAGGCCGGCGACGACGACGGCGACGGCATCGACAACGACGCCGACAACTGTCGCGACGTCCCGAACCCGCTCCAGCAGGACAGAGACGACGACAAGCACGGCGATCTCTGCGACAACTGCCCCGCCACGCGCAATCCGAACCAGGAGGACAGCGACGGCGACGGCATCGGCGACTTCTGCGAGCCCGACATCGACGCAGACGGCGACGGGCTGCGCAACGCAGAGGACAACTGCCCTGCGGATCAGAACCCCGGCCAGGAGAACGCGGACGGGGACAGCCTCGGCGACGCCTGCGATCCGGACAGCGACGACGACGGCGTGGTCGACGTGGAGGACAACTGCGCTGTCGTCTCCAATCTCTTCCAGGAAGATACGGACGGCGACGGCACCGGCGATGCCTGCGAGGACGACGACGACAACGACGGGGTCGTGGACGACAGCGACAACTGCCCACACGTGCTCAACCAGGATCAGACCGACGGCGACGGCGACGGCCGCGGCGACGCGTGCGACCTCGGGGCCGACGTCGACGGCGATCACGACGGCATACCGAACGAGACGGACAACTGCCCGGACGTGCCAAACCCCGATCAGACGGACGCCGACGACAACGGCGTTGGCAACGCTTGCGAGGACGTGGACGGAGATGGCCTGACCGACGCGGCGGACAACTGCGACGAGGAGTACAACGTCGATCAGGCCGACAGCGACGGCGACGGCCAGGGTGACGCCTGCGAGGAAGACGACGATAACGACGGCGTGCCGGACGAGCAGGACAACTGCCCGTCGGTCCCCAACGCGGATCAGGCCGACAACGACGAGGACTACCAGGGTGACGCCTGCGACGTCGACGATGCGGACGACGACAACGACGGCGTCCCGGACGTCGACGACAATTGCCCGCTCGCGGCCAACCCGGATCAGGTGGACGGCAACGCCGACGGGGTCGGCGACGCCTGCGATGGGAGCAACGGCGCGGGCAGCAGCGGCGGCGAGACCACGGGGCCGGAGGTCTCCTCCGGGCTGGTCTGCGCGATCCAGCGAGGCGAGCGCGGCGGCACGCTCGTCGGCCTCGTGGGCCTCCTCGCAGGCGCGCTGGGCCTGGGCGCCCGGCGGCGGCGCGACCGCGCGGCGTGACCGCCGCTGCGCGCGGCCGCGGCGCGCAGCGATGACACAGTGACACAGTAAGAGGTTGCCCGCTCGGTCGCCGCCTGGAAGAGAAGAGGAGACCGCGAGCACAACGTGGGTTATCTCCCCACGACCACACGCCGGTTTCGCGGTGGCTCCGCGTTTTTTTCGCGATCCGCAATTTTTCTGAGCCGTGGCCAGGCCGCGGCGGAACTGCTCCGGATGAACGCGCCGGTATACCCGCTCCGCAGCTCGCGCTGCGGACGGGAGCGCCTGAGCCACCTCTGGAGACACCATGCGTCTAGCTCTCCCTCTCTCTCTTTCGTTGTTGACCGCCCTGTTTGGACTCACCCTCAGCGCCGGCTGTAGCGACAGCACCGTTGACGGCGCCGCCCCGTCCGGCGGCGCAGGCGGCGGCGACACCGCGAGCGGCGGCGGCAGCGCGAGCGGCGGCGGCAGCGCGAGCGGCGGCGGCAGCGCGAGCGGCGGAGGGGCCGGCACCGGCGCTGCGGGCGGAGGCATGGCGGTCCCGACGAGCATCGTCGAGTGCCAGGGCCACACGTATCAGTGCGGGGATCTCATCGACAACGACAACGACGGGCTCCTCGACTCGCAGGATCCAGACTGCCTAGGCCCGTGCGACAACACCGAGGACAGCTTCTACGGGGGGATCTCCGGTCAGGCTGGGCCGGCGTGCACCGTCGATTGTTATTTCGACCAGGACTCTGGCTCCGGCAACGACGATTGCCACTGGAACCACCAGTGCGATCCGAACGAGGTCGCGCCCGGGTTTCACCCCGAGTCCCTCAACGGGACGATGTGCGCCTATGACAGCGGGGCCTCGACGCCGGGCGCCGCCGGCCAGAGCTGCAGCGATCTCAACCGCGAGCAGTCCGATACCTGCCACAGGATCTGCGGTCCGCTCACGCCGAACGGCTGCGACTGCTTCGGCTGCTGCGAGCTGCCGGCCGGCAGCGGCAGCTACGTCTGGCTCGGCTCCGACGCCGACGGCAACCGCGAAGGCTCCTGCGCGCGCGGCCTCGAGTCCGACCCGACCCGCTGCGAGCCCTGCACGCCCGTGGACGCTTGCCTGAACGACTGCGGCCACTGCGAGCTGTGCCTTGGCAAGGACACGCTGCCAGACGACTGCTTCGAGAGCGGCACCGGCGGAGGGGGCGTCGGCGAAGGTGGAGGCAGCGGAGCCGCAACAGGCGGCGGCGGAGGCACGACCGGCAGCGGCGGCGGGGCCACAGGCCAGTGCGCGGCGGACGTCCAGCCGTGCGGGCTCGCCGGTCAGGCGCCTTGTGACGCTGGCTACTACTGTATCACCGGCTGCTGCCAGGCCATCGTGAACTAGCGTCGCGCTGGCCCGGGTTCTCCCTGGATTCGAGGCCAGGGATTGAACCATGAAAAACCCAGAAGAACCGGGGTGGTTGTGTTCCCCCTGCTCCGTGGCCGCCGCGCCTCGTGATTCACTGTCCCTGCTCGAAGCGGCGACAGGATCGCAGGTCGCGGCGCAGGCCGCTCACGGGCTGAGGAGCTGTGCCCGCGGCCATTGGACATGGTTTGAAAGGAGACGAGTCGATGGTGATGCGCTCGATATCTGTTGGGATGCTGTGCGCCTTGATGGGGATGGGGTGCGGCGGTGACGACGAGGATAAGCCGCAGAGCTGCTCGGTGACCGCGCAGACAGGGTGCACCGCCCCGCAGGTGTGCGAGGAGGTGGAGGGCGCCGAGCCCGCTTGCTTCGAGCCGGTGACCCTGAAGGGGCGCGTCTACGACTCGCTCGACGACAAGGCCATCGCGGGCGCGCGCGTGCTCGCCCGGGACCCGAGCGACGCGGTGATCTCCCGGGTTGCGGTCACCGGGGCCGATGGGACCTATGAGCTCGCCGTGCCTGCGCGGCGCGACGCGAGCGGCGCGCCGATCGAGGCCAACATCACGCTGCGCGCCGACGCGCAGGCGTACGAGACGTTCCCGAGGGCGCCGCGGGTCGCGCTGCCCATCGACCTCTCGACCGCGACGGGCAAGCCGCTCTCCATCGCGTCGGCGGCCACGGAGATCGCGCTGCTGCCGCTCTCGGACGGCGAGGGGCTCGGTTCCCTCTCCGGGGTCGTCCACGCCGATCAGCCCGGCGGGACGCTGCTGGTCGCGGGCGGCGCCACCGGCGCGGCGGATCTCGACGGCAGCTACACGATCTACAACGTGGCTCCCGGCGACGTCACGGTGAAGGGCTATGCCGCCGGCCTCGCGCTCGACACGGCGAGCGCGACCGTCAGCGCGGGCAAGGAGACGACGGGCGTGGATCTGCACGCGACCGGCGACGCCACGGCGGTGGTGAGCGGCAAGGTCGAGATCGTGAATGCCACCGGGGGGAGCGAGACCTCGGTCATCCTCGTCGTGGCCGACACCTTCGACGAGGCGACCGCGCGCGGTGAGGCCCCGCGAGGGCTCCGGCAAGGCAACGTCACCGGCGATTTCTCGATCGCCGGGGTGCCCGACGGCGATTACGTGGTCCTCGCCGCGTTCGAGGACGACGCGCTGGTGCGGGATCCTGACACGTCCATTGGAGGGACCGAGATCGTGCGCATCACGGTCTCCGGCCAGGACCTGCCCGTCCAGGAGTCGTTCAAGGTGACGGGCGCGATCGGCGTGATCTCGCCTGGCGCGAGCACGCTGGAGGAGGTGAGCGGGACACCGATGTTCGTCTTCGAGGACGACTCCAGCGAAGATCTGTATGAGGTGAGGTTGTTCGACGCGCTCGGCGCGAAGATCTGGGAGGACTTGGAGGTGCCCAGGGTTACGGGGAACGAGAGCGTCTCTGTCGAATATGACGGTCCCGCGTTAATCCCCGGGATGATCTACCAGTTCAGGGCCACCTCGAAGAAGGACGGCACGCCCATCTCACAGACCGAGGACCTGAAGGGCACCTTCGTCTACAGGTGATCGCAAGGCGGGCGCGGCGCGCGGGCGCCAGCGTCAGCAGCGACGGCGGCGGGCGCGGCGCGCGCTGCGGAGCGCCACGAGGATGCCGCACAGCGCGAGCGCGCGGGCCGCTCCTGGCGCAGGCCCTGTCTCACCGCCCATGGCGGCATACGCGCAGTTGACGCTCAAACAGCAGCAATGGTCCGGGGGCGCTCCTCCTTCGGATTGGCCCCCTCCCCCTGCCCCGCCCGTCGCATCTCGGCCACCGCCGACCCCTGTGCCGCCCGCTCCGCTGGCGTCGTCGGAGCAATCTCCGCCGGCGCCGTCATCCCTGCCTCCAGCGCCCTCAGCTGGCGCTCCGGCGCCGCCGCTGCTGCCCGCGCCGCCGCTGCCGCCCACGCCGCCGCTGCCGCCCACGCCGCCGCTGCTGCCCGTGCCGCCGCTGCTGCCCGTGCCGCCGCTGCCGTCCGCGCCGCCGCCGGCGCCCACGCCGCCGCTGCCGCCCGCGCCGCCGCTGCCTACGACCCCGTCCGGCGGGGTGGTGATCGGCGTGTTCCGGCAGCCGAAGAAGTAATGACACTCGTCCGTGGTCGTCGGATCTCCGTCGTCGCAGTCGAGCGGGATGTCGCTCAGACAGATTCCCTGGAAGCAGAACTCGGTGCCATTGCAGATATCGAAATCATCGCAGCTGGCGCCGTCCGGCAAGATGACGTCGGCGGGACAGCTCCCTGCGCCGTCGCAGTACTCCGCGGGATCGCACAGCGAGGTCGCGATGCGGCAGATCGTGGTCGGCGGCTCGGCGGTGCACAGATCTGAGCAGCAATCCCCGTTGCGGAGGTTGCCATCGTCGCACTCCTCGCCCAGGCCGAGCTCGCCGTCGCCGCAGATCGCGGGCCTCACCGTGAACACCGTCGGATCGGCCGCGCCGGCGAACAGCGGCTCGTCGGTCATCACGCTCGACTCGTTGACGCCGTCCGAGTCGGCGTCGAAGAAGAGCGTGGCCTGGTTCGTCACGACGAGCCCGTCGGTGCGGGGAAGGACGAGCGCTTCCATCGTGAGCACCACCCACTCGTCCGGCTCGATCTCGCCGTTCCAGCCCACCGTGTTGGTGGTTGGATCGGCCGAGACCGCACCTTTGTCCGCGACCGCACCTTCCAGCCGGAGCTCGGGAGGGAGCACGTCCACGAACTCGAACCCTGGGTTGTCGGGCTGCACGCGCCCACCCGTGTTGGTGATGAGCGCCGTGTAGGCGAGATCCTCGCCGGCGATGCGCTCGCCGATGACGGTGAGATACCCGATGAGGCGCGCTGGCAGGGAGACCTCGATACTCTCCTTGCTCTCGTTGTTCTCCGGCGCTGGATCGTACTCGCTCGAGCTCACCTTCGCCGTGCTCTCGATGTCCTCGTCGACCGCGGGCGGCGTGAGGGTGGGCGCGACCATGGTGACAACGATCGACGAGCTCTCCCGTGCGGCGAGCGACGCGCGCCGGCACACGAGCTCTTCGTCGTCCAGGTCGCATGTCCAGCCTGTCCCGGAGGCGCTGACGAGGCTCGCCCCGACGGGCAGCACGGACGTCACGACGACTTCGCTGGCGTCGCCTGGCCCCTCGTTGGCGACGTCGATCGTCGTGCTGAACTGCGCGCCGGGCGACACAGGATCCGGCGCCGCCGACTGGGTGATGGCCAGATCCGCCCCGCAGGCCCCTGCCACGACCGGCACCGCCGCGAGCACGACGTTGTCGATGGCGACACCGCACGGCCCGGGGCGCCCGACATCCGTGCAAACCTGGCTGTCATCCTGCGTGTAGTCGAAGCGGAGCCTCACGGTCCGCCCGCGCAGCCCCGCGCCAGGGAAGCGGATCGACACACGCTTGTTCCCGCCGGAGCTGCCGGACCATACCGAATGATCCTCGAGGTAGTCCGGATCGTCCCGGGCTGGAAGGTGCTTGGGGAAATGTCGGCTCGCGCCGGTGACGATCCGCTCGGCGAACGCCTCCGCGAGGACCGCCCGCTGCGCGGCGCCGGCCGTCAGATCTTCCACGTGCAGCGTCAGACCGTCGAACGCCTGGATGAGCTTTTGAGGATCGTCCTCCAGCTCGTAGGTGAGATCGAAGTCGAGCGTGACATAGGAATTTCCGGAGCTCTCCGGGATGGACACGGAGGGTGATACCAGCGCGACGGTCGACGTCGCCGGCTCCTCGTCGTGAAACGCCGCGTTGTTGCCGGGCGTGAGCGTCTGCGCGACGGTCCACGGCGAGGCGGCGGCCGTCCCACCGGCGCGCACCGACTGCCAGCCGGAGGGCAGCGCGGGCGCGCTCGCAGCGTCGAAGTCCTCGCGGAGGAGGACGTCCGTGGCGCCGGGCGAGCCCGTCTCGAGCTGGATCGGCAGCTCGACCGTACCCTGCGCCGAGCTCACCGTGAGCGTCAAATCGATCGGCGCTCCCGGAACGAAGCCGCGGGCCGTCTTGAGGAGGAACGGAGCGTCGCTGGCGACGGTGCGGAGGGGCTCGATATCGGGGTAGAGCGCGCTCGCCCTCACGACGGTCACGGAGGGTGTCTCGGTGGACAGCGTGGCTGTGATCCGTGAGACTACCGTCCTGCCAGAGACAGGGTTGGCGAGGTAGTTCTCGAGGTAGACGCCGAGCTCGACGAGCTCACCGGGATCGATGCGCTCGTTCGCGAGGGCGCCGCAGGCCGCGTCCGAGATCCGGGTGCCGGCGGCGCGCAGCGGCGGGACGCGCTCGAGCTCGTCGAGGATGTCGAGGTGAACGTTCGGCGCGATCAGGGAGGTCGACGTCGGCTGCCCCTCGTCGAACCGCGGCGGGGTGGCCGTCATGCTGAAGACGCTGTAGAGCTCGCCGGCGAGCGCGACGCCCCCGATGCGGTCGCCCAGGTTCTGCCGGGAGTCGTCGTTGCCGTGGCCCGCGTGAAAGGGGTGGTCCGAGATCGGCGCAGTCGGGCTGAAGGACGCGCCTTGATCGCTCGACGCGGTGTGGACGATCTCGGTCATATCGCCCGAGCTCTCTATATCCTGATCGTAGTAGACGATGTGCGCTGTGCCGGTCGTTCGGTCGACGGCCACGAAGGGGAAGAACTGGGCCCGATCGCGGCCTGGATTGCTGTTGACGAGGACGGCGCGGCCTGCGGTGCACTGACCCGTGAAGGAGCGCAGGGCGATATCCCCGGTCCCACGGGCGTCGCTCCGCTGATAGGCGACGTAGACCTTTCGCGTGGCCTGGTCGACGTCGATCGAGGGGGCGCTCCTTCCGGAGTCGACGCCGAGGATCTGGTCTTCCGGGGGGTAGCTTGTCTCGTCGAGGAGGGTGAGCGGTTCCCAGGTGACGCCTCCGTTGACCGAGCGGCGGCAACCGATGTTGCGCAGCGACGTCCCCGGCTCGATCGTGCGAAAGACGGCATAGACGACCGAGTCCCGGTTGGACGCCCCGGGGAGGATGCGCGCGCTCGGCCCGTCGACCTCGCCGCCGGCGGGGACCTGCGCGATGGTGGACACGGGCGACCAGGTCTGGCCGAGATCGTCGGAGTGGCTGTAGAGGATCCTCGGAGACGCTGCGCCGCGCTGAACCCAGGTGACGGAGAGGCGCCCGGTCGCCGCGTTGACGTCGATGGCGGCCTGCTCGGCGCTCTCCCCTGCGATGAACGCGGGGGCCACCTCGACCGGCGCGGACCAGGAGGAGCCGGCCGTACTGCCGGGGTTCGAGACATGGATGCAGAGGCCCTGGAGGCCGTCGGTGGGGCGGACGAAGGTGGAGGAGCTGACGAACATATCGCGGCTCGGGTCGTGGATGACGCGGGGGGCGCCGAGCACCTGGCCGCCGGCGACCGAGGGCAGCGCGCCCATGCCGTTCGGGCCGAGGACCTCGGCGAAGGTTCTCCCGCCGTCGGCGGAGCGCGCAACGCCGGACAGGCTGCTCGGATTTGCGAGGGCGCCGCGCGGATCCGTGTAGGTAGCGACGAGGATGCTCGCGTCCGCGTTGGCAGCGATCGCGGCCTGATGCTGGGCGCCGTGCGCATCGGGCGCATGCACGGTGCGGTCGGCGCTCGCGGCGGCCGCGAGCCGCGCTGCGCCGAGCGCCTCCGGTTCGTCGCTGCCACAACCTGGGCCAGCGATGAGGAGCCCCCCGCTGAGCAACCAAGCGACCGTGCGTCGCGCGCGCATAAGCACCTCCAATTGGAGATAGATGCCGCGAACTCGCACGACGTGCCGATTTCCCTGAACATACAAGGCCTGTCCGACGGAGAGGCGCCGTGTGCTGGGGTCGGTCTCGCGCAGCAGCAATGCAAGCCCCGCGCCGGCGCGATAGATGCGCCAGGCGCGGAGGTCGGCGCCAACCTTCTTTCCCTTTCTTCCTGGCCGGCGAGCCGAATGCCAGGAGTCGGTGCGTCGGGCGCGGATGGTCCCGCGAATGCTCGGGCAGCGGCAGGCGCCTGGGCGGACGGCTCAGGTGCGGTATCGTTGGCCGCCGCGGTGACGGCTCACCTGCGAGGCGCGCGGCTCGGGGGACACGCGGAGAGCACGAGGTCCGCGAGACGGCGCGCCGCGGCGAAGGCGGCCCCTGCGTCTGGGACGGCGCCTTCACCCGGGGCGGGGCCCTCACCCGGGTTGGCTGGGGCCCCCGGGGCGGGGCCCTCACCCGGGTTGGCTGGGGCCCCCGGGGCGGGGCCCTCACCGGCGCCCTGACCCGGGTTGCGTTTTTCACCCGGGTTGGCTGGGGCTCCAGCCGGGTTGGAGGAAGCCTCAGCTGAGGAGCGGGATCCACCAGGAATAGAAAAATTCGCCATGGGAGAAACTTCCGACGCAGCACCACCCAGGTTGGCGCGCCCGCTCAGAGCGAGCATCGCGATGCCATGGAGGCCCGCAAAGAGCACATAGGTATCCTCTTCCGGACGCCTGCTACCGTGTTGGCGCAAGAGTTCGACGAAGGAGCTCCAAAGAGGGGGAGCGAGCCGCAGGCGCCCCTGCTCGCGCAGGCGGGCCCGGTCGAAGCGGCGCTCGGCCATCAGCCAGTACAGGTCCGGATGGCGTAGCGCAAACTCGACGTAACCGACGGCGAGCGACCGCGCGTCGGCGCCAGCGCGCGCCCGCGCGTCGAGGAGCTCCACCAGCCATCGCCACCCGAGGCCGTCGACGCAAATGAGGAATCCGTCGAGCGAGCCGAAGTGGTGATACAGCACCATCGTCGTCTGGCCCAGGAACGCCGCAAGCTTGCGGGCCGTCAGGTCGTCGCGCGTCAGCCGCCCCTCGCAGAGCGCCACGAACACGCGCTCCACCGGCTCATCAGCATTCATCACACCCATGGCCACCATCCTGACACGTCCGCATCTCCGCCGTTGACACCGGAAGCATAACATTGTTATTCTCGACGGTCATGGGATGGCTGAGCAACGAAACATCGGCCGCCGGGGCGCAGCGCGGGGACCGCCGCTGGTCGGTATGGTTGGCGCTCGCAGGGAGCGCGCTCGCAGGAGCGTGCATCTCGCGACCGCCGGCGACGGACGACACACCTACGGGGCCCTACACGGTCGTCGACGGGTGGCCGCGTGTCCCTGACGGGTTGGTGTTCGGCCCGGCGCTTGACGTGGCGGTCGACGCGCGGGGCCGCGTGCTGGTCAGCCATGCGGCCGGGCGCACGTCAGGGAACGACACGCCTATCAGCGAGCCCACCATCTTGGTCTTCGATCCCGAGACGGGCGAGCTGCTCGACGCGTGGGGAGAAGGGCTGTTCGTCTATCCACATGGGATCGAGGTGGATCGGAACGGCTTCGTGTGGGTGACGGATTCCGAGCAGAACCTGGTGTTCAAGCTGACGGCGGAGGGAGATGTGATCATGACCCTCGGCGAAGCGCCATGAAGGGCTGCAGCGCGTGGATCCTCGTATCGCTCGCGGGCATCGGGTGCGTTGAGAGCCCGGAGCAGCTCGACCGGCCCACGAACGTGGCCTTCGGCCTGGACGGCGACGTCTACGTGGCGGACGGCTACAACCATGCGCGCATCGCGCGCTTCTCCGAAAAGGGGGAGTTCGTGATGGAGTGGGGTGAAAAGGGCTTCGGGCGAGGCCAATTCGACACACCCCACGGCATCGCCACCGACGACGAGGGGCGCGTTTACGTGGCGGACCGGGAGAACGCGCGTGTTCAGGTCTTCAGCGCGGACGGTCACTACCTCGCGCAGTGGAAGAGCGCAGCGCTGGGGCGCCCATGGGCGATCGCCTTCGGACCCGATCGGCACATCTACGTTGTCGACGGAGGCGATCAAGACGAGGAGCGGCCGCGAGGACATGTGCTGCGGATGGATCTCGACGGGAAGATCGTGGAGCGGTGGAGCACGTGGGGGGACGATCCCGGGGAGATCGACTGGGGGCACGGGATCGCAGTGGGGCAAGACGGCAGCGTCTACGTCACCAGCCTGAGGGGTCGCGGCGTGCAGAAGTTCCGGAGGACGAAGTGAGGGGGAGAGAGAGCTCGCTCGCGCCGACCATCGCGCTCGCGTTCACCGTGGTTGCCTCGGCCGGGGCGCTCGCGGCGGCGCCGTGCTGGGCACAGACAACGGGGGACGTCCCGTCGCGACCGGGAAGCCGCGGCTATGTTGCACTGTACGGTATCTTCACAACCTCGCCGCAAGGCCGGGAGCTGGCTACGATCCACGTCGCGCCGCAGGTGGCGGCGGGAGTTCGCCTGAACAGCTGGCTGCGCGCAACCACGGACGTCACGTCGGCCTGGACTACGTTTCGGATCGAGGGCGAGGCTCGACGCTCGTCGTTTCGCTTCGGGAATCCGTTCGTGACCGTCCAGGCAGCGCTGATCGAGGAGCGAAGCCGCTCGATTTACGCCGGGGTCGGCGTTGCACCGCCGGTGACGACGTTCCCTGGCACCATCCCGGAGAATACGGAGGTCGAATACAACTACGCCGTAGCTACGGCCGCGCGCGGATTCGCGGATTACTGGATGTGGGCGCCGAACGCGATCCCGATCGCGCTATTGTTCCGGAGCCGGGCGGAGCTGTCCATGCCGGTGGTCGTCGGCGCTGAGCTGGATCCGGCCGTGCTCGTTTCCGTGAACTCCAATCCGTCTCGGCTGGCGGTTGTGGCCGCCGCGCATGCGGGCTTGCGGATAGGTCTACTGACCCCCGGGCTGCGAGTGCAGATGTTCGCGCAGTCAGCGCCGCTCGCAAGGCGAGATTTCTCCCAGTGGGCGGCGATCTTGTATGCGAACGTGGAATTCCAGTCGGTGTTCGTACGCTCCCAGGTTGTCGTCAACCTGGATGCGCCGTCTGGGCTGACCGGGCTGCGAGGGGCGACCAGATGGGGGACATCGCTAGGAGGCGGGGTCCACCTGTAGTTCCGTTACCCGACCCAGGTTGCGTTAACGGCGACCGTTTTACCCGACCCAGGTTGCGCTACCGGTCGTAATCTGCCCCACACTTCATCCATCACGTGCACAGCACACGCTGCGTACCGAACTATATTGCAACGTCGCGCTGCTGCGCGCTGCTTTGCCCCCCCGACCTGCCACCTTGGGTGGCGCAAGTGGCGGAGGCGATGGCGGCCGCCACCCGTTCGGGCGCCAACGTCCTTAAACATTAGCGGATTTCACGCTTGGCATGGCGCTTGACACACTCGTCCATAAATGAGCCAACCTCGCGCGATTGTCCCCGGCGCTACATATCTTCTCACTCGTCGCGTGCTGCGAAGACATTTCCTCTTCCGACCTGATTCCGCGATCACCCAGCTCGTAATCTATACTCTAGCGGTCTCGGCCCATCGTTATGGTATCCTGGTACACGCGCTCTGCGTGATGTCCACGCACATTCACATCGTTGTCACCGACACAAACGGCGAACTTCCCAAATTTCTTCAGCGATTCCATCGACTTGTCGCACTCGGAACCAAGATCCTGCGCGCATGGGAGGGGCCGGTGTGGGACGATAGAGCAACAAGCGTGGTACGGCTAGCGACACGCGAAGCTCTGGTGGAGAAGATCGCTTACACGCTCGCCAATCCAGTCGCGGCTGGCCTCGTACAGCATGCGTGCGAGTGGCCAGGAGCGAAGGTGAGCGTCGGCGACATCGGCCGCGGCCTGCTGCGCGCCCAACGCCCTGAGACATACTTCAATCCACAGAACCCTGAATGGCCGACCGAGGCAGAAATTGCGATCGAGCTACCACCGTCAATCAATGACTGCGACGCCCACAAATTTCGCAGTGAGATCAATGCAATGATCGATCGTCACGAGAGGCAGGCTCGTACCACCCTGCAACGACAGGGACTTAGTTTCCTTGGGGCCGCGCGCGCGAGAAAGATTTCCCCTTACAAGCGCGCGACGAGCATCGAGCCACTTCGCCAGCTCAATCCAACGTTCGCCGTTGGCCGTGAACGAAGAGACGCCCAGCGCGCCGCCATCACTGCCATACACGCCTTTCGCGTCGCATATCGCCAATCGCTCAACCAATGGCGCGCAGGCATACGCAGCACAACCTTCCCCGCGGGGACGTGGTGGATGCGCGTATTCCACGGGGTCGCCGTTAACGAAGGTGAGCTCGCGGCCGCATAGGCGCAGGGCCAGCATACATTGACATCGAAGCGGCTTATGTGCCGCCATGAGGGATGAGCGCGTCCGCCATACAACAATACCGACGCCTGGTTGCCGTGTTTGTTGTGGATGGCGTACCGAGCACGTCTTCGCTCCACCTCAGGCTCGACGTAACGTATGCTCAACCACGGCGATTCAACCGACCGGCGCGCCGGTCCGGGTTGGCTCATGGCTGCCGGCCTGGCGTGAACAGGGTTGGTCCGGTCGAGACGTCGACGTAGCAAGAGTCGACGTTACCGCTGCAACGAGAGACGAGTCAGGACCGGGGCCGCTCTGCGGTACGCCTCGTGTAGCGCTCCACGTCTACGACGTCCTGTCGGGTTGTGCCCTCCGCCTTAGAACGGTCGGGCTGCACCCCGTGCGCTCCGTGCGCCTACGCCGCGCGAACCAGGAACAGGCCGCGAACGCGCGAACCACGGTTGGGTTTCAAGGTCGCGCGGTCGGGTTGCAGAGGGTCGCGACGGTCGGGTTGCACGGTCGCGACGACAACGACGGGTCGAATCGCGCCGCCCATGCTAGACCGCGCTGCCCCCATGCCCTCCGAGCGCTCCCTCCCCTCCACCTCGAGCTCGCCACTCACCGCCACGATGGGCGAGCTCTCAGGCCATGTCGACGACAGCGCCTCGAACGACACCGCAGCCAGCAGCCCGCCCGCCTCCACGCCGGCAGACTGCGATGCGCTCCCATCGTTTGACCTCCCGGCGGACCGCCGGGTCGTCACGCCCCGCGAGCTCGCCGCAGAGCTCGCCGCAGCGCCACCTGGCGCGCGTCACGTCACCGGCTCCGCCGGTTCGGCCGGTGCTCTCGTCATCCGTCGCCTCGTCGCAGCGGCCGCCGGGCGCCGGATCATCGCCCTCACGCCCGACGTCGACAGCGCCCGCGCTCTGGCAGCGGATACCTCGTTCCTGCTCGTCGATCGGGATGCCGATGATGCCGAGGCCGCCGGCTCGACGGCGTTCGGCCGCGTCCTTCTCTACCTGCCGAACGAGGCCAGCCCTTACGCCGATGTCAACCCAGATCGCCGGGGCGCACAGACCCGCCTCGCGACGCTCTTCCACCTCGGCATGGACCTTCCGTGGTTGGTCCTCGTCTGCCCCATCACCGCGCTCGCCCGCAAGGTGGTACCCAGGGACGAGATCACCGAACACGCCGAGCTCGTCATCGCCGAGCAGGAGATGGATCGCGACGCTCTTTCCGCGCGCCTCGGTGCATCCGGCTACGTCCGCAGCCCGCTGGTAGAAGATCCCGGGACCTTCGCCGTCCGCGGCGCCCTCCTCGATGTCTGGGCGCCCTCCGCCGAGCTGCCGGTGCGCATCGACTTCTACGGAGACATCATCGCATCGATCAAGACCTTCAATCCAGATGACCAGCGCACGGTCGCCGACGTGAAGGAGGTCTGGATCCCCCCGGCGCGCGAGGCGATCCTCACCGCCGAAAATGTCGAGCGGGCCCGCCAGCGGGTCCGCGCCGCGTGCGACGTCATCGACTTCCCCTCAACCAAGGCGCGTGCCTTGGTCGATGATGTTGCGAGCGGCCGCGCCTTCTTCGGGGCCGAGGGCTACTTGCCTGCCTATATCGACCTGCACTCCTTCACCTCGTACCTACCGAACGACGCGCTCATCGTCCTTGAGGACCCAGCCTCTGTCACCGCCGCTGTGCGCGACGAGCTCGGTCGCGCTGCTGCCGATCGGAGCCACAAGGACCGTGAACCGCACTTCCCGCTCACCGCCTTCTACGAGGACGAGGCACACATTGCCACATGGCTCAGCGCGCGTACCGTGCTGGCCCTGCACCGCACCGGGGTTGAGGGTGCAGTGGAAAACCAGAACTCGCTGGAGCGCTTCGAGGTCGTTCCCGAGGACGTCCCGTCGCTCGCGATGCGCGACCAGTCGGACCTCGAGCGCGCCATCAAGACCGCACGCGCGTCACGCGGCAAGCACGGTGCCCTCGATCCGCTCGTTCGTCGCGTGGTCGCATGGCAAGAAGCGGGCCTGCGAGTTCTTATCGCCGCGCGCGCACAGACCCAGGTTGAGCGCCTCGTCGCCCTGCTCCGCCATCGAGACGTGCCGGTAAAGGCCAACCTCGGTCCGTTCGACCCCGCGTTTTTCGATGGCAGCTCCTCGTCTGCGCGCGATACGGCCCTCGTCGTCACGGGCTCCCTTGCGCGCGGCGTCATCGCTCCGGCGGAGGGGCTCGCGCTGGTCACAGAAGAGGAAATTTTCGGGGCCCGCGCTCACCGCCGCGCCGCACGCGCCGCCGCCTCCTCCACGAAGCCATCGCAGGCCTTCCTTGAGGATCTCCGCAACCTCGGTGTCGGGGACTACGTCGTCCACGTAGAGCACGGCATCGGGCGGTACCTTGGCCTCGTCCACAAGCAGGTCGGCTCAACCACGGTCGATCTCATCGCCGTCGAGTACGCCGGGGGCGACAAGCTCTACCTCCCGGTCTATCGCCTGAACCAGATCCAGAAATTCAGCGGCGGCGAGGGCGCCCCCAAGCTCGACCGGCTCGGCGGGCAGACGTTCGCCAAGACGAAGGCGCGGGTCGAGAAGAGCGTCCGCAAGATGGCCGACGAGCTCCTCCGCCTCTACGCCGAGCGCCGCGCGGCCACGGCGCAGCCCGTTCCGCCGCCGGACGACGATTACCGCGCCTTCGAGGCGACCTTCCCCTTCGACGAGACGCCCGACCAGGCCCGAGCGATCACCGAGGTTGCGGCCGACCTCGAATCCGGCCGCCCGATGGACCGCCTCGTCTGCGGCGATGTCGGGTTCGGAAAGACCGAGGTTGCCATTCGCGCCGCCTTCCGCGCCGCCAACGCCGGCAGACAGGTCGCCGTCCTCTGCCCAACCACGGTCCTTGCGCAGCAGCACTACCTCAGCTTCCGGTCGCGGATGGCCTCCTATCCCATCGAGGTCCGCGTCATGTCCCGCTTCCAGACCAAGCAGGAGCAGGACGAGGTCTCCCGCGGCCTCCGCGACGGCAGCGTCGACGTCGTGATCGGTACCCACCGCCTCCTCTCCAAGGACGTCCACTTCAAGCGCCTCGGCCTCCTGGTCGTCGACGAGGAGCAGCGCTTCGGCGTCACCCACAAGGAGCGCATCAAGGCCCTCAAGACAAACGTCGACGTCCTCACGCTCTCGGCCACCCCCATCCCCCGCACCCTCCAGATGGCGGTCACCGGCCTCCGCGACATGTCGATCATCACGACCCCCCCGGTCGATCGCCGCGCCATCCGCACCGTGGTTACCCGCCACGACGAGGCGGTCCTCCGCGAGGCGGTCCTCCGGGAGCTCGGCCGCGGTGGCCAGGTGTTCTACGTCTACAACCGCGTCGAAGGCCTCTACGAGCGCGCCGCCCGCCTCGCCGAGCTCGTCCCGAGCGCCCGCATCTGCGTCGCCCACGGCCAGATGAGCGAGCAGAACCTCGAGCAAGCCATGCTCGACTTCGTCGAGGGGCGCTACGACGTCCTCTGCGCCACCGCCATCATCGAGAGCGGCCTCGACATCCCGCGCGCCAACACCATTCTCATCGACCGCGCCGACATGTTCGGCCTCTCCCAGCTCTATCAGCTGCGCGGCCGCGTAGGCCGCTCCAAGGAGCGCGCTTACTGCTACCTCATCGTCCCGCCCCCGAACGCCATGACCGACGAGGCCCGCGCCCGGATCGAGGCCCTCGAGCGCCACACCGAGCTCGGCTCAGGCTTCCAGATCGCCTCGCTCGACCTGGAGCTGCGCGGCTCCGGCGACCTCCTCGGCGCCGAGCAGAGCGGCACCGTCGCCCAGGTTGGCTTCGAGCTCTTCTGCCAGATGCTCGATGAGGCCGTCCACGAGCTGCGCGGCGAGCCCGTGGTGCACGACGTCGACACCGAGCTCTCCTTCGATACCGATGCGCTTCTTCCCGAAGAATACATTTCCGATGTAGGCGTACGACTCTCCCTCTACAAGCGGCTTGCCGGTTCCGGCTCAACCGAGGACGTGCAGGACCTCGCGGTCGAGATGGAGGATCGTTTCGGCCCGCCTCCGATCGAGGCGCGCCAGTTCGTGCACCTCATGCGGCTCAAGACCGAGCTGCGCCGGCTGAAGGCGCTCGCGTGCGAGGCGAGCTCCAAAGGTGTCACGCTGCACCTGCGCGAGGACACCCCGCTCGATCATGCCAAGGTGCTCAAGCTGGTCCAGCCGAAGAGCTCGCCCTATCGGCTCTCACCCGACATGCGGCTCACCCGCCGCGTCAAGGAAGGCGAGGTCTTCACGAGCGGGCTGGAGGCGGCCGACAAGCTCCTCAGCGAGCTCGCCGGCTGCCTCAAAGATGGCGGGTGATCTCGGGCTAGCGCCGGAGTCGCTCCCCGCCGCGGTCGCCGCGGCGGGAGCTGGCGCGACCGAGCCATAGCGGAGTAGCCCTGGCGATCGTTCCCGCTGCATGAGGCAGTTCGCCTCACTCGTGACATTCTGCCGTTGCGCTGGAACGCGCAGCCGCATTCGGGCGATCGGCTCGGGCTCGACCGCAACCACGGTCGACAACCACGGTCGACTGCAACCACGGTCGACCGCGGAAGCGCCGGAAGCGCGGCTTGTGCGTCGAGCTCGTGCGAGCTCCTGCTCGTCCGGAGGACTCTGGGCGGTCCTCGCTGGCGAGCCGGCCGCAATCAGGGCGACGCGGCGGCGTTGGGCAGCGTCGGCGGAGCGACCTTCGGACAGGTCTCGCGGTGCTCCCCGGGGGGCGAGAGCGGGTCGGGGCCTTCCCTCGGGCAGGAGCGTGGGCCGTTCGCGATGGCGTCCTGGTCGAGGTCGTCCGAGGTCCATTCGCGGTTGATGCCGGGTGCGTTCGCAAACCCCTCGGCGCAGGCCGCTGAGCCAGCGGCGAGGAGCAGCGCGAACGCGGCGCGGATAGAGCAGCCAAGAGATCGTTTCATAGGCACATCCACTCTCCCCGCGGAGCCGGCGCTGGCGGCGCCGGTCCACGGAAGCCATCAGGGTTTCCCGACGGACTTCACGGTCCATGCCAGGTCGAGGCTGCCGGGCCGATCCGCATGCCGGGCCGCCCATCGCGGCCTCGAGCGGCGGCCCAGCCGAGCGCGGCAACGTCGGCCGCACGCTTTTTGTCTGCAACCAGCGCATGGCTTGCGCCCCCGCGCAAATGCCCCAGGTGGTGGGCGGGGGTGGGTCCGTGCGGGACGCGATCCCGGAAGGAGTGTCGATCATGGCGAGCGACGTCATCGAGGTGTTCAACGACCTCATCCAGCTAGATCGCGACGCGATCGTCGCTTACGACCGGGCCATCGAGGCGTGCGAGCACGCTCATATCAGGGAGCGGCTCGCGAGCTTCAGGGACGATCACGCGCGCCACGTCGTGGATCTGAGCGCGCATGTGACGTCGCTCGGCGGCATCGCGGCGCGGACCCGCGACCTCAAGGGCAAGCTGATCGAAGGGTTCACGGCGGTCACGAGCATGGGAGACCAGAGCGCGCTCCTCGCCATGCGCGGCAACGAGGAGCTCACGAACCGGCAGTACGAGGCGGCGCTTGACGAGTCGCTCACGAGCGAGGCGCGGGCCATCGTCGAGCGGAACTACGCCGATGAGCAGCGGCACCTCGCGTGGATCAAGGACGCGCTGTCGAGGAAGGTCTGGGAGCAAGCCGCCTAGCTCCGCGCGCCAGAAATTCCCGTCAGGGGTTTCAGGGGTTGCTGACGTGCAGAGCTAGGGCCTCCGGAAAGCGGACGTCGGGTGCGGAGCGGGGCGGAGCCCCGGAGAATCAAAGCTAGGTCCGCCCGCTCGAGGCCGCCGCGAAGCGACGCAAGAGTCTGGCCCTACATGGCCGGACTTCTGGCGGGCGGAGCTAGTGGGCGGTCGGCCCGCGGCGGTGGTGAGTACTATCGGAAGCAGGTTCTTTCCAACGTGGGGGTAATATGAAGTCGAATCGGTCCATCCAACTCGCGCTCGCCATCGGAGCGCTCGCGGTCGTACCGGCGCTCGCAGCCGCTCAGACGGGCGACACGAGCTCGCAGAAGCAGCGCGAACCGGGCGCGTCGGGAGCGGCGCAAGGCGGCGCGCAGCACCAGGGCAACAAACCCGGCGCGAGCGGCGAACAGCGCGGGCAGCAGCACGGCAATAAGCCTGGCTCGAGCGGCGGACAGCGGGCTCAGCAGCAGGGGCAGAGCCAGAAGAAGCAGGCGCTGAAGCTCCAGGAGGAGATCTCGTTCCCGGTCGAGGAAGGGTGCACCTACACGGCCTCCGTGAAGGGCCGGATCGAGCCCGTCGCCGCGGGCAAGTCGCAGCAGCCTTCGGGCAGCCAGAGCGGCGGTGCCAACCTGGGACGCGGCGGCGCGGGTGTGCAGGGCCAGACCGGCGGCGCCGCGCAAGGGCCGGCCGGCGGCAGCGGCGAGGCCCACGCCCACGCCGGCGCCGCTCAGGAACGCGCCCGCGACGCCAGCGGCAGCCAGGCCGGTGGCGCTCAGGCCGGTGGCGCTCAGGCCGGCATCCAGCCCCACGAAGGTGCCCAGGCCGGCAAAGCTCAAGGCGGCGGTCAGGCAGGGCAAGTTGCTGGCTATGAGGAGAAGGTGAAGCCCAACCTCGCCGTCTCCGCCAGCGTGAGCTGCCCGAACGCGCCCGAGCTCCGGGTCACGGACACGCTGAAGTCGGACACCTCCGTCAGCCGCTCGGAGCTCCAGGAGATGATCTCGCGTCGCACGAGCATCGCGACCGAGAAGGGCGGCCGCTTCTGCATGTACGTGCCGCAGTTCGAGCTGACGCGCGAGAAGCTGAGCGGCACGGGTATCGCGCAGCTCTGCCGCGTGCCCGCGGCCGCCGAGAAGGGTGGAATGCCGTAAACGCCGAAGGCGGGAGAAGGCGATCCTGAGGGCGCGCGCCCTCAGGATCGCCCGGCGCCCGCGCCGCGGGCGCGCCGGCTCAGGGCGTCGGCGTCGGCAGCGGGCAGGACGTCAGCCTGCCGACCACGAAGGGCCGCGCCCCGGTCCCCGTGAACCAGTATACGGTGCTGCCCGCAGTGACGCTCCAGCTGTGGCCCATCAAGTTACCCGAGAGATCGGTATAGAGGCGAATGTACCCCGTCCCGGGCCCCGAGGTGAAATTGGTGCACGTCCCCGACCATCGGCTGTCCTTGTAGATATTGCTGCAACCATGGACCGAAGTGGTCGAGTCGGCGATCGGCAACGCCCACTGCAACTTGGTCGAGTCGGTCGGGGTCAGGGGCGTCGTGAGCTGCACCGCCGGGCCGGTGGCGATCATGGTGTGCCCGCCGTACGACGACGTCTTGTTGACGACGAGCACGTCGCCCGCAGCGATGCTGCCCGCGTTCGAGACCAGCGAGATGAGGGTCGACCCGGGCTTGGTGAACTCGGCATAGTACTTCTCCGAGCTCGGGCTCGTCGAACCCCAGTAGAAGGCGATGTTGTTCGCGTCGTTCACCGCGTCAACCGCCGGATCTGGATCGGACCAGAACTCCTGTTTCTGAATCTCCGTGAAGAACACGGCTCCGGTCCCCGCTGGCGCGCCGGAAGCGATGAAATCGAGCGCTCCGGCGGAGATCAGGGAGCACGCGTCGGCCGGCGCGGAGCCGAGCGCGACGAGAGAAGCCGCAGCAGATACCATCAGAAAGCGAACCGCATTGCTGAGCATGAAGTACCTCGGTTGACGGTTACCACGTTGCCGTTCCGCAGGCCGAGCAGATTCGGTTGAGGAGGTCAATCGTTCACAGCCAGAGAGTCGCACCTGGTCGGGTCGAGCCTAGCATCCAGTGTTTACTTCCAAAACACGGCATTCGTCAACACACTTCGAGCATATTCTCCATCCATTCAATCATTTTTCTGTGCTCATGTAGGACACGAGAGTTCTTCAGACGGCACCGCCGGATACTGTCCACCGCATGATGGTGACCTGGAGTCATCGAATCAGCCATCTTGCGGCTGACGCTGCGCGCCAGCGCTCGTGAGGGATGACCTCGCGAAGCATCGTCCCGGAAGCCGCTTTCAGTGGAATCCAGCAACACGCCAATTGCTGAGCGCTGGCGCTCAGTGGGGAGCACGTCGAGGGGCGACGATGGCGGTAGGGGCGAACCATCGGCGCGCTGTCGCGTCTGGCGCGCGCGGGCGCGGGCGCGGGCGCGGGCGCGCAGATGAGGCTCTCCTTGGACCGATGGGGCAGCGGCGGGGCGAGCTCGACGCCGGGGCGCACCCTCGGGCGAAGGCGCCGAGTTCACGCCCGGAGCGATCCGTCGTCACGCCGCGCAGCGCGGCGCGGCGCGGCGGTGCTCGAGCCCCTCCACGCCGACGTCGGGGACGTCCTTGATGTGCACGAGAACGACCTCGGAGCGGCATGGCGACAAGAGCGCCGCCGTCCCCCGGGCATCGACAACGCAGGTGCTGTGAGGGAGCGTCCGGCTGGCGTCCACCCTTCCGTGCGCCGTTCAGAGCGCGGCACGACCGCACAAGGGCATGTCGCCGACCGGGTGAGACAGGGCATGCTGGGAGCGCCGCGAGGCGGCTTCACCCAGCCGCCTCGCTCGCGCCTCGTCCTCTCTCAGTACGGCAGCTCATCCAGCACAGGCACCTCTGGCGGCCGCCCCCGCGCGCCGCTCTTCCCGTTCCCGAGCCGCGCGGCCGCGGTGGTCGGCACCTCCGCCCCGGGCTGCGTCGCCTCGCCATCGTCCTCCGAACCGGGCGGCGGCTGCGCGATGGACCGGCGCCCCGTGAAGCGGAGGTCCCGCGCGATCACCTCGGTGCGGTAGCGCCGTATCCCATCCTTCTCATAGCTCGACGTCCGCAGCCCGCCCTCGATGAGCACGCCGTCGCCCCTGGTCAGCACCTTCGCGAGCGCCTCGGCGCGCGGTCCCCAGAGCACGATGTTGTGCCACTCGGTGCGCTCCTTGGGCTCCTTGTTCTTGTCGACGAACGATTCGTTCGTCGCCATGCGCATCTGGAGCACCGGTGTACCGTTACCGGTGTAGCGGAGCTCCGGATCCGCTCCGAGATTGCCCATGAGAATCACCTTGTTCAGTCCGTCAGTCATGATGAGCTCCAGTTCGTCACGTTGTTGTCGTGTGTCGTCGTTCATCGTCGCTCGATCGCATCGATAGCCGTTCAACCCGGCATCTGCGGCCGCCTCGTCTCCACCCTTGCTACGCCGTGTCGTCCCGAGGGTCGTTCAGGAGGACAAGCAGGGCCCGGCGGCGACGGGCCGCCCGCGCGGGCTCATGAATCCATCGCCGGGGCGCCGTTACTGCCGTTAGCGCGCGCCGGCGCCGCCGCGTCGACCGCGGCCCGCAGCGAGGTGGCGAGCGTCGGCTTGCCGAGCAGCGCCTCGCGGGCCCGCTCCCTCCCCTGCCCGATGTGCTCGCCCGCGAACGACAGGTGAGCGCCGCTCTTCTCCACGACCCCGAGCTGGCACGCGAAGTCGATGAGGTCCGCCGCGCCGTCGATGCCCGCTCCCCACCGGATGTCGAACTCGGCCTCTCGGAAGGGCGGAGCCATCTTGTTCTTCACCACCTTGACGCGCGTCCTGCTGCCGATGGCCTCATCGCTCACCTTCACGGGGCCCACCCGGCGCACGTCGAGCCGCACGCTCGCGTAGAACTTGAGCGCGTTGCCGCCCGTCGTCACCTCGGGATTGCCGAAGACGACGCCGATCTTCTGCCGGAGCTGGTTGATGAAGATGAGCGTGGTGTCGGTGCGGTGGCATATGCCCGTGAGCTTCCGCAGCGCCTGGCTCATCAGCCGCGCCTGGAGGCCCATGTGCGAATCGCCCATGTCCCCCTCGATCTCGGCCTTGGGCGTGAGCGCGGCCACCGAGTCGACGACGATGACGTCGACCGCGCTCGAGCGCGCGAGCATCTCGACGATCTCGAGCGCCTGCTCGCCGTTGTCCGGCTGCGAGACGAGCAGCCTGTCGATGTCGACGCCGACCGAGCGCGCGTACGAGACGTCGAACGCGTGCTCGGCGTCGATGAACGCGGCGACGCCGCCGACCCGCTGCGCCTCCCGCATCGCGTGCAGCGTGAGCGTGGTCTTCCCCGACGACTCCGGGCCGTAGATCTCCACGATGCGCCCGCGCGGATAGCCGCCGATCCCGAGCGCCGCGTCGAGCGACAGCGATCCGGTCCGGATCAGGCCCATGTCCCTGGTCTCGTTCTCGTCGCTCAATGACATGATCGCTCCCTTCCCGAACTGCTTCTCGATGGTGCCGACGACGGTCTTCACGGTGCGGAGCTTCTCGGCGATCTCGGTCATCATCTTGGTCTCTCCCTTTTCGACGTGCGTTCGTTGCGAGTTGCGTGTTGCGTGTTGCGTGGTGAACGTGCGCGCCCCCGAGCGCGCGGACAGCTGATTCAGCGCGGCCGTCGGGGCGGCCGCGATCGCGCCGGCGTCGCTGCGGGCGCGAAGGTCCTTGGCCCGGCGGCGAGCTCAGGCGCCCGCGGCGGCGGTGGCGGGCGCCGGCCCGGAGGCGGCCTCGCGATCGAACAGCCGCGCGCCGATGGCCTCGGCCACGTGCGCCGCGCGCACGGCAGAGCTCCTGTCCATGTCGGCGAGCGTGCGCGCGACCCGGAGCACCTTTGTGTACGCCCGCGCCGAGAGGCCGAGTCGCTCCACGGCCGACGCGAGCACGCGCGCGCCCGCGACGTCCGGCATCGCGACGCGCGCGAGATCGCGCGGGCCGAGCTCGGCGTTGTGCGTGGCCGCGACCTCGCCCGCCTCGAAGCGCGCGCGCTGCGCGGCCCGGGCCTCGACCACGCGCGCCCGCACCGCCGCCGAGCTCTCGGGCGCGTCGAGCGATGATCGGCCGCCGGCCAGCGGCGCGCACAGGTGAGCGACATCGACGGGCGGAAGGGAGATGTGAAGATCGATGCGATCGAGCAGCGGTCCGCTCAGACGCGCACGGTACGCGCGGACGCGATCGAGGGAGCAGGCGCAGCGATTGCCGCGATCGCCATGGAAGCCGCACGGACAGGGGTTGATGGCGGCCACCAGGATCGGACGCGCCGGGAAGACGACGCGGGCGCGAGCGCGGCAGAGGGCGACCGTGCCCTCTTCGAGCGGCTCGCGGAGCGCCTCGAGGACGCCGCGGCGGAACTCGAGCAGCTCGTCGAGGAACAGGCACCCATGATGGGCCAAGGAGACCTCGCCAGGGCGGATGGGATCCCCGCCGCCGACGAGGCCCGCGGCGCTCACCGTGTGGTGCGGGGCGCGGAAGGGGCGGACCGTGACGAGGCCCCTGTCCGGCGAGAGCAGCCCGGCGACGGAGTGGATCGCGGTGATGTCGAGCGCCTCATCGTAGGACATGGGGGGCAATACCGTGGGCAGGCGCCGAGCGATCATCGTCTTTCCGCTGCCTGGCGGGCCCATCATGATCAGGTTGTGTCCGCCGGAAGCCGCTATCTCGAGGGCGCGGCGCGCCCCGTGCTGTCCGCGGACCTCGGCCAGATCCGCCGCTGCGGCGCTCGGCTCGGCGGCGATCGTGGCCATGGCGCCCGCCCCCGGAAGGGGCTTGTTGCCGCGGAGGTGCGCGACGACCTGGCCGAGGTGCTCCGCGATGAGGACGTCGATACCAGCCACGCTCGCCGCTTCGCGCGCGTTGCCCTGGGGCACGATCGCGCGCGTGACCCCCTGCGCCGCCGCGCCGCGCAGCGCCGGCAGGACGCCGCGCACGGGGCGGACCGCGCCGCTCAACGAGAGCTCGCCGAGCAGGCCAATCCGATCGAGCCCCTCGGCGGGCACCTTGCCGAGAGCGGCGAGCGCGGCGATCGCGATGGCGAGGTCGTACGCGCCGCCGCTCTTCTTGAGGTCTGCCGGAGCGAGGTTCACGGTGATCACATATTCGTCGAGCTCGACGCCCAGTTGCTGGAGCGCGGCGCGGACGCGCACGCGGCTCTCGCGGACGCTCGCCTCGGCGAGGCCCACCATCTGGAAGAACGACGGACCGCGGCCCGAGTCGACCTCCACCCGGATGGGGTGCGCGTCGAGCCCGAGCAGAGAGAACGTGAGCGCCGTGGCCTGCATGCCGGAGCCCTTTCGCGAAAGGCGTGCCAGGCGAAGAAGGCGGCGAACTCAGGGAAATTCGCGGCGGGAGGGGTGGCGGACGCGGCGGAAAGGGTGGCGGCCGCCAGGGGGAGTCACCAGCCGCCCTGCCCTGGCTACTCGGGCGCGCGATACCTCGCCACGACGATCGTGATGTCGTCGTCCGGGCTCGGGCACCACCCCTCGACCTCCTCGAGGATCCGGTCGCGGATCACGCCGACAGGCTCCGTCTGAACAGCCTCGATGACGGCGCAGAGCCGCTCCAGCCCGAACTGCTCGTGATGTGCGTTGCGCGACTCGGTCACGCCATCGCTATAGAGCACGAGCACGTCCCCGTCCCCCAGGTAGAGCTCGGCGTCCCGCGTCAGCGCGCCGATCTCGGGCAGCGCACCGATCCAGACGCCGGTGCTCGGAATGCATGTGCAGCGCCGCGTCCGCGCCGAACACACGATCATGTCATCGTGCGCGCCCGCGAACGTCACACGCCCGTTGCGCTCGTAACGGAGCAAGAGGAGCGTCGCGTGCTCGTCGCGCTCCAGGCGATCACGGACGTTCTTGTAGATCGCCTTGTTGAGCGCCGTGACGATCTTCGCCGGGCTCGCCGCCGAGTCGTTGCACGTCAGCGCCGACACCATGCTCTGGATCATCAGCATGATGAGGCCCGCCGCGAGCCCGTGCCCCGCGACGTCGCCGATCCCCAGCCACCCGCCATCGCTCGCCGGGATCACATCGTAGTAATCGCCGCCGACCTCGGCCGCAGGCTTCATGACCGCGCAGAGGTCGAGCCCGTCGATCGACAGCTGCTTCGGCACCAGCGTGGTCTGGATGCGCGCCGCGACCTGGCTCTCCTGACGGACCCGCTCCTGCTCCAGCCGCTCGCGCAGCTCCACCTCCCGCACGACCTGCCGGTGCAGCGCCGCGGCCTTGACCGCGGAGCCGAGCTGGATGCGCAGCACGTCGTACATCATCCCGCTGGCGCGGTTGTCGAGCACCGCGACGCCGAACCGCTCCTCCTCTCCAAACGCGACCGGGAGCACGATCCTGCTGATGCGCTCCTCGGCGTCCAGGAACCCCGGGGGCGCCAGGCGGTGCGCCGGGAAGCTCACGGCCGGCACCTCCACCTCGCGGCCGTCCTCCATCAGGAACAGCGGCTTCATCGTGGCGCGCTGGGCGTCGTCGTACAGCGACACGGCCACGTCCGCGAAGTGCATCCTCGGCAGCTCCGACGCCAGCAAGCCCTTCAGCACGGGCAGGCTCAAGCACGCGGAGAAGCCCCGCGCGCCGTAGGTCACATCGGTCGCGGCGAGCTCCACGTTCAGCCGCTGCTCCCCCTCGACGTGCACCGACTCGCTCCCGATCAGGATGCGCGCGGCGTGCCAGAGCTGCTCCAGCGCCGCCGCGTCGCCGCCCGCGGGCGAGCCCTGTACCCGCGAGCGCAGGAGCGATATCACGGCCTGGAACTGCTCGAGGAGCACGCCCACGCGCCTCGCCCGGTCGAGGAGCGCCTGGAGCGCGCGGAGGAAGCGGCCGCCGTCGCCCGCGAGGTCCGCCTCGAGCGCGGCGAGCAGGTCGCCCGCCCAGCCGTCGAGGGCGCCGCTCGGGATGGCCACGCTGCTCGCGATCGCGCGCTCCAGCGACGCCCGCTGGTCCGCGATGGGGCGCGGAAAGCCGCGCACGGACGGGACCGGCGCAAGGAACGTGTCACCCGCGCGGTACCCGCAGCCGCAGGACTCGCGCTGCGTGAGCTCGACCTGCGCGAGCTGCAGCGCCTCGACGGGCTCGCCGTCGATCATGCGGAGGACGGTGCTCACGGCCATCCCCCCGAGCCGCTCGATGGGCTGGCGGACCGTCGTCAACGACGGCTTCGTGAAGCGCGCGATGCCGACGTCATCGAACCCGCACACGAGGACGTCCTCCGGGATGCGGCGCCCCTCCGCCTTGAGCACCTCGATCGCCCCGAGCGCCATCCTGTCGTTCGCCGCCACCACCGCGTCGAACTCCACCCCGCGCGCCAGGATCTCGCGCATCGCCGCGCGTCCCGTCGGTATCGTGAACCCGCCGAACACGACGAGGCGCTCGTCGTAAGGGAGCGCCCGCGCCGCGAGCGCCCTCTGGTACCCGGCGGTGCGCAGCACGGCCTCCTCGCTGCGGATGGGGCCGCTGATGTACGCGATGCGTCGGCACCCGTGCTCGTCGGCCATGTGCCCGACCGAGATCTCGCTCCCGAGGGCGTTGTCGACCATGAGGCTCGGCACACCGTCGATCGCGGTCCCGATGCTGCACAATGGCAGCGGCGCGAAGGACCGGCAGAACGACCGCAGGACCTCCGCGCCACCGTGGGGGGAGAGCGTCGATGAGGCGACGATGACGCCGTCGGCCGTCTCCGGGCCGATGAGGTGATAGAAGGTGCCCCGATCGGCCTCCTCCGGCCGGAGGATGGTGGACGGGTCGCCGAACGCCGTCAGCAGGCAGACGTCGTGCGCCGTGGCGGCGCGCTCGATCCCGGCGCGCAGCTCCGACTGATAGTCGCCAACGACATTGTCGATCAGAAACGCGAGCGTCCGCCGCTTCCTCGTCATGGCCTCGAGCTCTCGATCATGCGTCCGCGATCGAGACCAGCTCCGGGCACATGCGATCCAGGGGCTTCAGGCTCCGACGCTGCCATGTCCGCCGCGCGTCCGTGACAAACCGTATCCTGCATTTCAGACCATGACCCACAAGGCCGCAGATGAAGCTGACGAACGCCTTGAGGCAGCTCGAGCTCATGAAACACAGGCCGCGCACGTCGAACTCGACGGTGCTCACCGAGAGGCGCAGCACCTCGGCCTCCAGCGCCTTGACGTACCTGCTGAGCGGCGTAGACGCCGCCATGTCCCCCGTGCCGGTGAGCTTGACGCTGAGGGTGTCGTCCCTCAAGGCCGGCTCGATCCCGAAGCTGTCGGTGACGACAGGATCCACGCTCAAGCAGCTCATCTCTTCTCCATCTCTCGACCGGCGCGCGCGATGACCGCCGGCTCGTCCCCCTGGATGCTGCATGGCCGGTGTGATGGTCGATACGAGCTATTCACGCTACGACGTTCTCGCGCTGGATCCAATCCCTTCCCGCACGCCGCGCCCGCGCCCTCGACGCGCTCGGCTTGGCGGCAGGTGGGAGGCGCGGGACGCAGCGTCCCGCAGTGAGCACCGCAACGTTTCGGAGAGGCTCTCCGCGGAGCTCCGCGTCATCCCGGCCGGTCACGCCGCCGGCAGGGCTCAGAGCACGCTGACGAGCGGCCCGGCGTCGCCCTCGAGCCATTGCTCGGAGATCACGAAGCTCGTCGAGAGCCCGGCGCGGAAGCGGTACCCTTCCTCGAACGACAGGATCTCGATGACCCTCCTGTCGCCCAGCCGGACGGGGAAGATCACCGACACGCTCGACGGGAAAGTGCCATCCTCGTCGTTCTTGTGCTCGCCGACCGAGACGGACTCTCCTCCGGCCCCGGCGCCGAGCGACCTCACGACGACCACCGACGGCACGCTGCAGTCGATCCGCAGCCACTCGCGCTGCCGGCGCGCCTTGCACGCGCCGCCCCTCGCGGCGCGCGCGAGCGACACCTGCTCCGCGGCCTCCCACTCGGCCGCTGCCGGCCGCGCCGTCCGCTCGGGCGGCGGCGCCGCCGCCTCGATCGCGCGTCGCTGCGGCGGCTCCGCGCCTCCTCCCGCGTCCGCCGGGTCTCCCCCGGCCCCCGCCTGCAGCCCGGCCGCGGCGCCTCCCGCCGTGGCGAGCACCGACTCCGCGGCCTGCGCTGGCGCGAGCGCGCCGAGCAGGACCAACCCGATCACGGCTCTCTTCTTCATAACGTCCTCAAGAAGGCGGCGAGCGCCGCCTTGTCGTTCCTCGACATGTGGCTCGTGCGACCCATCCGGTCCTGGTTGGCCTCGATGAGCTCTTCCAGCGTCCTCGCAGATCCATCGTGGTAATAGGGCGCCGTCCCTCCGACGAAGCGCAGCGAGGGCGTCTTGAACACCTGGCCCGCCTTCTCCTCCGCGAACCCCGGCCGCGCGGCGAGGCCCGGCATCGGGTAGCCCATGCGGTCGGTGTGCTCGGTCTCGGGCACGTGGCACCGAGCGCACTGCGCCGAGTCGCTCATGAAGAGGGCGCGGCCGTGCTCCTCCTGCGGCGTGAGCTTCCGCCCCTCCCTGGGCGGCGGCACGAGGCCCGTGCGCAGAAACGCGGCCAGGTGGCGCGCCCTCAGCGCGAGCTCGCCGCCGCCCATGCCGCCCGGCCCCCACCGGTGAAGGCCGAACCCTTCGCGGAGGCGCTCCGCCAGGTTCTCGCTCTGCGCGTTCCAGCCATAAGGCCCCTCGGCCGACACGCGCCCAGCGAGCATGGGAGTCTGCCGAGGCACGCCGCCGCGCGGCTCCGCGTCGGCCGGCTGGTTCTCGGCAGATCCGAGGAAATTGACGCTCTCGCCGCCGGTGTCCATCACGCGGGCCTCGTGCCACACATGGCCGTCGTCGCGCCCATCCGGGTGGCAGCCGGCGCACCCGAGGCCGCCGCTCGTGCCCCAGTCGACCGCGTTGTAGAAGAGCTTCCGGCCCAGGACGGCCTGCTGTGGGACCGGCGCCGCGGCCAGCGCGATGTACGGCACCGGCCCTTGCTCGAACGGCGCGCCGTCGCCGTGCTCGTCGAGGCGGACGATCGCGAGGGCGTCCGTCGAGCGGCAATACACCCACGCCATGGCCTCGTCCGCCGACAGCGCGACCCCGCTGGGCGCGCCGCACAGGGTCGCGACATAGACGTCGGGCCCCGCGTGGCGGCCGAGCTCGTAGGTGTGGAGCGGCCTGAGCGTCGGATCGACCGCGAGCGCGTCGAGCTCCACGAGCGCGTCGGTGCCCTCGCTGGCGACCAGCAAGGTGCGGGTGCTCTTGCGGTACACGAGCGCGCGCGGCTGGACGAACGGGGCGAGCGAGGTGTTGGGGAGCTCGAGCTCCGCGTCGTCGAACGGCACATCGTCGATCTCGCCCGCCTTCCAGAGCGGCGCGCCCTGGCGGCGCCGGGGCGCGAGGGGCGCATCGTCGCTCGTCATGAGCACGTCGACCGTGGACGCGCCGAACCACGCCTGCTCGCCCAGCGCGCCGAGCGCGTGGCGCGCGACGAAGAGGCGGCGGCCGTCCGGTGAGAGCGCGGCCGCGTAGCCGAGCGACGCGGAGAGCGACTTGCCGTGAGGAGCCCGGAAAGGCGACGGAGGGAGCGCCACCGGCCTGGCCTCCGGAGCGCCGCGCAGCGCGATGCGGGTGAGCGCAGCGGACGTGAGGTGCGTGACGTAGGCGGCCGCGCCGTCCTCGCGGATCACGACGCCGCGGGGCTCGCGCGGGACATCGATGGACCATGTCGCGGTCGCGGTCGTGAGGTCCACCGCGGAGACCTTGCCCGCCCACGCGCTGGTGACGATCGCCGTGCGCTCGTCCGGCGTCACCGCGAGCCCCCACGCGTCGGCCGGCAAGGGCACGCGGGCGACCTCCACGAGCCCCGCCGCCGGATCGGGCCGCAGCATGAGCAGCAGCCCGGGATCCCGGATCGTGACGAGCACGCGATCGGCGAGCGCGAGGACCTGCGCCGGTCGCCCCGGCATGGCGATCTCGACCGGCGGCGTGCTCACGTCGACGGGCAGCGGGATACGCCGCAGGACGGCGTGGTCCTCGTCGGCCAGATAGAGCGCGTCGTCCTGCGGCGCGCGCACGAGCGCGCCAGAGGCCCGCGTGACGGCCGAGAGCTTCGGGGGCGAAGGCGGAGAGGCCGGCGGAGACGGCGCCGCCGTCCCGGCGACTCCCGCGCTGGGCTCGACGGCCGGCGCCTCCCTGGAAGGGCGCGAGCAGGCCGCGGCGAAGAGCGCGGCCACGAGGAGGGTTGATGGTCGGGGCTTCATCGGTCGCCCATGCCAACGACGGCGCCGGGGGTCCGTATTCCTCGACACCCGAGGTCCCGCTCCTCCCTGCCTCGGCCCCCGTTCGGCCGAGACGCGTCGGGGCACCTGCGACTCGCGCGGTGTGCGCGGCGCGCGACTAACGCGTTGGCGAGCGAGGGTGCCTCTGCGCCTCCCGTCCCACACGGGCGACCAGCCGCGATGACGCGCTGTGCGCGTCAAAGGCAAAGACGCGTCACCGACGCCTACATCCGCGGCCCCTATGGCAGATGAGGAGTCGCGCACTTGGCAGAAAATCGCACCACGCCTCAGTGCACACTTGAACATTTTTTTCATTTCACCTTACAGTCTTGGATTGTCGTCGCGTGGCTGGGGGCCACTCGACCGCACGGAGGGACCCATGAATCGATTGCCCGGCTCACGGTGGGCGACGTTAGGCGCTCTCGTCGCATCCCTGACTGCAGTATCGCTCTCCAGCGCGCCGGCCATGGGCGCGCCTTCGTTCACCGCCTTCGAGAGCGGGCAGGTCCGCCCGCTGGCCATCTCACCCGATCGGAAGCTGCTGTTCGCCGTCAACACGCCGGACAACCGCCTCGAGGTGTTCCGCATCTTGAGCGGCGGCGGCCTGGAGCGCCGCGCCTCCATATCGGTGGGGTTGGAGCCGGTGGCCGTCGCCGTGCGCAGCGACAACGAGGTCTGGGTCGTAAACCACCTGTCGGACAGCGTGAGCGTCGTCCAGCTGGGCCTCGGCGGCACCACCGGGCGCGTCGTGCGCACGCTCCTCGTGGGCGATGAGCCGCGCGACATCGTGTTCGCCGGCCCGGGCCGACGGCGCGCCTTCATCACGACAGCCCACCGCGGCCAGAACAACCCCAACGACCCACAGCTCACGACGCCCGGTATCGGCCGCGCTGACGTCTGGGTCTTCGACGCGAACCAGCTCGGCACGTCCCTCGGTGGGACTCCGATCAACGTCATCACCCTCTTCAACGACACCCCGCGCGCGCTGGCCGTGACCCCGGACGGCAAGCGCGTGTACGCGGCGGCGTTCCACTCGGGCAACCGCACCGCCACGGTCAACGAGGCGCTGGTCCCCGACGGCTTCGGGCCTGACGGCGTGCCCGGCCCGAGCACCAACTTCGAAGGCGTGCCGGCGCCCGAGGTCGCCATCATCGTGAAGTACGATGGCGGACACTGGTACGACGAGCTGGGCCGCACCTGGGACGACCAGATGAGGTTCTCGCTGCCCGACAAGGACGTCTTCGTCATCGACGCCATGGCGAGCCCGCCCGCGTGGATCAGCGGCTCAGCGGGCTCCTTCTCCGGCGTCGGGACGGTCCTTTTCAACATGACCGTCAACCCGGTGAACGGGAAGGTCTACGTCGCCAACACCGAGGCTTTCAACGAGAAGAGCTTCGAGGGGCCCGGCATCTTCGCCGGAGAGACAGTGCGCGGCCACCTGCACGAGAGCCGGATCACCGTCCTCAGCCCGGGGAGCGTCGCGCCGAGGCACCTCAACAAGCACATCGACTACAGCGCGTGCTGCGCGCCGATCCCCAACGCAGAGAACGCGAAGAGCCTCGCCTTCCCGCAGGAGATGGTCGTGACGAGCAACGGCTCGACGCTGTACGTCGCCGCGCTCGGCTCGAGCAAGATCGGCGTCTTCAGCACCGCCGCGCTCGAGAACGACACCTTCGTGCCAAACACCGCGAACCAGATCCCGGTGAGCGGCGGCGGGCCGACGGGCATGGTCCTTGATGAGAGCAAGAGTCGCCTCTACGTGCTGACGCGCTTCGACAACTCCATCTCGATCATCAACACCTCATCGAAGACGGAGGTGGGCCACGTCGCGATGTACAACCCCGAGCCGCCCAGCATCGTAAACGGCCGCCGGTTCCTGTACGACGCGTCGTTCTCGTCGAGCCACGGGGACTCGGCCTGCGCGAGCTGCCACGTCTTCGGAGATCTCGACGACCTGGCCTGGAACCTCGGCAACCCGGACGCCCCCGTCGTGACGGACCCGGGCCCCTTCCCGTTCGGCCTCTTCAACGTCATCACCCAGACGCCCATCACGGACCCCATCTTCCACCCCATGAAAGGACCGATGGTGACGCAGAGCCTTCGAGGCCTCGCCAACCACGGGCCGATGCACTGGCGCGGCGACCGCACCGGGGGCAATGACGAGCCGTCCGCCCAGCCGGACGACGGGGCGTTCGACGAGCGGGAGGCGTTCAGGCAGTTCCAGGCGGCGTACCCGGGGCTGCTCGGACGCAGCGACTTCATACCGGCCGAGGACATGGAGGCGTTCACCGACTTCATGCTCCAGGTCACCTACCCGCCCAACCCGATCAGGGCGCTCGACAACTCGCTCACGCCCGATCAACAGGCAGGCAAGGACTTCTTCAACGGCCCCGTGGTCAACTCGATCTCGAGCTGCGGCGGGTGCCACGTGGTCGACCCCGACGCCAACCCGGGCGACGACTTCCCCGGCCTCTTCGGGACGAGCGGCAACTCCGTCTTCGATTTCCAGACGCAGCTCTTCAAGATCCCGCAGCTGCGCAACGTCTACACAAAGGTCGGCGCCTTCGGCCTGCCGGACATCCCGTTCGTCTTCCTCGCGCGGGACAACGATCACATGGGCGACCAGATCCGCGGCATCGGCATCCTGAACAACGGCACGGTCGACACGATGTTCCGCTTCTTCTCGGCGTTCGGGTTCTCCGACCAGTTCACGAACAACCCCACGGGCATCCCCTTCACCCCGGCAGGCGACGTGATCCGCCGGCAGCTCGAGGCCTACGTGCTCGCGATCGAGAGCAACCAGGCCCCGATCGTGGGTCAGCAGGTGACGCTCAGCCACACGAACGGCCCGGCCGCCGCGCCGCGCATCGATCTCCTCATGGACCGCGCGGAGGCCGGGGAGTGCGACCTCGTGGCGAAGACCCAGGGGTTCCTGCACGAGATCGGGTTCCTCTACGTCGGCGGCGGCTTGTTCCTCTCCGATCGGCAGGCCTTGCCGCCCATGAGCGACACAGTGCTCCGGCTGCTGGCCACCCAGACCCACCACGATCTGACGTACACGTGCATGCCGCCCGGCTCCGGCGCCCGCGCAGGCATCGATCGCGACAGCGATGGCTACCTCGACGGGGACGAGCAGGACGCTGGCAGCGACCCCGCCGATCCGAGCAGCACGCCCTGACCCGGCCCACCGCCGCTGCTGCGCGCGTCACACGACCGCGCGCAGCAGCGTTGCGCGGGTCAGGCCGGCCGCGTCACCCCTGCGCGCCGCCCGACCGACCCCGGCAGGCCGCGCGGCCCCAGCGCATACGCGATGCTGCTCTGCAGGGTGCCCATCGTCACGACCGAGCCGAGGAAGACGTTCTGCTCTACCAGCGCGCGGGCCACCTCGGGCCGGACCCCGGAGAGCACCGTCTTCGCCCCGAGCAGCTGCAGCGCCTTGGCCGTCTTGATCAGCGCCTCCGCCACCGCGGCGTCGACCCGCGCCACGCCGGTGATGTCCAGGATCACCACCTTGGCTTGCCTCGACTGGAACCCTTCCAGCGCCGTCTCGAGCACCTGCTGGGCGCGGTCGCCGTCCATCGCGCCGACGATCGGCATCACCAGCACGTCGTCCGTGATGGGGATGAGCGGCGTCTGCCGGCGCAGCATCTCCTGCTGCAAGAGCTCCCGCTCCGCCTCCGACGCCTCGCGCAGCGCGAGCTCCCGCTGCAGCTGCTCGTTCGAGCGCTGCAGCGCCTCGGTGCCCGCGCGGATGCTCGCGATGAGCAGCGCGTTCTCCAGCGCGATGGCCGCCTGCGAGGCCAGGAGCCCGCAGACCTCGACCCGCCCCGGCGTGAACGCCCTCGGCGCCACGTTGTTCTCCAGATACAGGAGCCCCGCCGAGCGCCCCTGGTGCGCCATCGCCAGGCACAGGATCGAGCGCGGCCTCCGCTCCATGACGTACGGATCCGCCGCGAAGCGGCTGTCCTGCCGCGCGTCGTTCAGCACCACCGGCTCCCGCGTCCTCGCGACCAGCTGGACGACGCCCGCCGCGAGCTCCTTGCTCTCGAGCGCCGGCTGCGACAGCCCCGTCTCCACCACGTCGGGGTCGACGCGCATGGTGGCCACGATCGCGAGCTTGCCGTCGCGCTCCAGGATCAGCGCGCCGCGCTGCGCCCCCGCGTTCGCGACCACGCTCCGCATCAGCCGGTCGAGGAGCCGGTCGAGCACGGTCTCGCTCGCGACCGCTTGCATGGCCTTGACCACCGTCGCGACGTCGAACGACTCGGTGCTCCCCCGGCGCGTCACCGTCGTGCCGACGACCCTGGTCTGCTGCGCGCCGCCGATGGACGCCGCGTCGAGCAGCTGCTCGTGCTGCTTCGCGAGGTGCTCCGCCTTGCCCGTCGCGCCCCACCGCACGTACGCCCTGTGCGCGTCGGTCAGGTGCCACCGCGCGATCCTCTCGCGCCCCCGCTGCAGGTAGAACCGCGCGCACAGCTCGTTCGCGAGCCCCTCCTGGTGCGTGAACCCGGCCTGCCGCGCCCCCTCGATGGCCTGATCGTAGAGCTCCGCCGCCTCCGCGTCCTTCCCGACGACGCGCGCCATCTCGGCCCCGATGAGCCGCTCCTTGTGCGCGTAGCTCTCCGGGGCGTGCTGCGCCCAGCCCGCGATCTTCGCCCGGTGCTCCGCCGCGGAGGCGAGGTGCCGCGCCCGCTCCTCCTCCGTCGCCGTCGCGCACAGCGCGAGCAGCGAGAGGCTCACGTAGAACGGGATGTCGTTCGCCAGGAACAGGCCCATCGCGCTCGCGCTGTGCTTCTCCGCCCGCGCCGCCATCAGCAGCGCGCCCGCGTGATCGCCGTACAGCACCGCGAGCACGAGCATGTTCACGAAGTACCAGCACCTCGGCAGCTCCTGCGCGGGCACGAGCCCCGAGAGGAACGCGCCCTCGTCGAACGCCGCGTCGGTCAGGGTCTGCCGCCCGCTCGTCCGGCCCTCCAGGCACGCGATCATCTGCTGCGCGACGGCGAGCACCGGCGTGGCGAGCGGATCCTTCGTCCGCTGCAGGAACCGCATGTACCCGGTCAGCTCCTCGCGGAGCGCGCCGAGCTCATGGCCGGACGACAGCTGGATCGTCACGATGTTCAGGCAGGCGTAGGCCCCGAAGCTGAAGTCGCCCGAGCTCAGCCCCGCCTGGTACGCCTTGGTGAGGCACGCGACCGAGGCGCGGACCGGCTCGAAGAGGTGCGACGGGGCGCCGCACATGAGGTACGCCTTGCACTGGAGCTCGACCCCCTCGGACCGCTCGCAGAGGGCGATCGAGACGGCCTGGAACTGCCGCGCCTCCTCGTACCTCCCCATCAACCCCGCGAGGAGCAGGCAGTAGAGGCCGTACGCGCACGCCGCCGCGGGCGAGTTGCCGTGCCGGAGCGAGAGGTTCACCTGGGTGACCGCGATGAGCGCGAGCAGCGCCGGGTTCAGCGTGTACGCCCCCGGGATCATCGCCGCCAGGAGCCGCAGCGCGGCCAGCTGCTCCTCGTCGCCGACCCACGGCGCGTACGCGAGCTCCTCGATCCGGCGCCCCGCGAGGTGGACGGGCACCTCCGCGAGCGCGGCCCCGAACGCCGCGTGGATCGCCTCCATCGGCTCCGGCAGCTCGATCCCGAAGAGCGCCACGCCCTCCCGGCCGACCCGCAGCACCTCGGCGAACTCCCCGCGCATCGTGTGCACGAGGATGCGGAGGTTGTAGACCTCGGCGCGCTCCCTGCGCGAGCGCGCGTGCTCGAGGAGATCGCGGATCAGGGCCTCGGCCTGCGCCTCGCTCCCGCTCAGCCACGCGCACTCCGCCCGCTCGCGGTGCAGCGCGAAGCAGAGATCGTACTCCTCCTGCCACGCCCCCGGCCCGAGCAGCGACAGCCCCACCTTGAAGTGCTCGGCCGCCGCCGCGTGCGCCATGGAGGCCTTGGCCCGCTTCCCGACGGTCAGGTTGAGCCGCGCGAGATCCAGCCGCTCCGCCCGCTCCTCGATCAGCGCGGCGCCGAGGTTCGCGTGGCTCACGACCTTGAACAGGTCCTCGTCGCGCGGCTCCCCGTCGAGCTGCGCCCGCATGAGCCGGCCGATCCGGAGGTGGACCTCCTGCTTCTGCGCGTCCTCGATCAGGCTGTAGGCCGCCTGCTGCCCGCGATCGTGCAGGAACCGGTACCGCACCGACAGGGGCTGCCCCGACTGCGCGCCGTCGGACGTGTGGAGCAGCCGGTAGTCGGAGTCCAGCGGCAGCACGAGCCCCTCGCGCAGCGCCTCCCAGAGATCCGCCGCGACCTCCGCCGGCGGCCGCTCGCGCACGGTCGACAGCGTCTTCAGGTCGAACTGGTGACCGATGCACGCCGCGAGCTGGAGCACGCGCTGCGTCGCGGGCGAGAGCCGCTGCATCTTGTCCACGAGCAGATCGTGCACGTTCACGGCGGCCCAGCGCTGACGGACGGCCTCGAGATCCCACGCCCACTGACCGGCCCCCGGGTCGAACGACACGAGCCCCGCCGCGTACAGCTCCTTGAGCAGCTGGCTCAGGAAGAAGGGGTTGCCCTTGCTCGTCGCGTAGAGCACCTCGGCGAGCGCCTGCACCTGCTCTCCGCGCGCGCCCAGCGCGTCCGCGAGCAGCTGGCGCACGTCGAGGAGCGCGAGCGGCGGGAGCAGCAGCTCGCGCCGCGCGGCGCCCGCCGCCCGCAGCTCCCCGAGCCAGATCGCGAGCGGCTGCCCCGCGATCGCCTCCTGGTCCCGGTAGGCGCCGATGATGAGCAGGTAGGCCCCGGCCGGATCGGTCACGACGAGCTGCAAGAGCTTCAGCGACGCCGGGTCGGCCCACTGGAGATCGTCGAGGAAGAGCACCACCGGGTGCTCGGCCGTGGCGATGACGCGCAGGAAGTCCTGGAACACGAGGTTGAAGCGGTTCTGCGACTCGCTCGGCCCGAGCTCCGGCACCGCCGGCTGCGGCCCGACGATGAGCTCGAGCTCCGGGATGAGCTCCACGAGGATCCGCGCGTTCTTCCCCGCGGCGTGGAGCAGCTTGTCCTTCCAGTGCCGGAGCGACTCGGCCGGCTCGGTCAGGACCTGGCGGACGCGCTGGCGTAGCGCCCCCGCCACGGGCGCGTACGGCATGTTCCGGCTCAGCTGATCGAACTTCCCCTCGATGAAGTGCCCGCGCCGCTGCGCGACCTCCTTCTGGATCTCGTTCACGAGCGCCGATTTCCCGATGCCCGCGCCCCCCGCGATGAGCAGGAGCTCGCCCCTGCCCCCGCGCGCCCGCTCGAAGGCGGCGAGCAGCTCGGCCATCTGCTGGTCGCGGCCATAGAGCCGTTGCGGGAGCCTGAGCTCGCTCGATATGTCGCGAGACCCGAGCTCGAACGGCTCTATCCGCCCGGTCGCCTCGAGGGCCGACAGGCACGCATCGAGATCGGCCTTGAGGCCTGTACCGCTCTGATACCGCTCCTCGGCGACCTTGGACATCAGCTTCTGCACAATGTCCGACACCGCTCTCGGGATCTCCCGCGATCGCTCGCAGAGCGGCGTCGCGACCCGCGCGATGTGGCTGTGCATGAGATCCACCGGGTCGGTCGCCTGGAACGGGAGCACCCCCGCGAAGAGCTCGTAAAGCGTCACTCCCAGAGAGTAGAGATCGGTCCGGTAGTCGATGACGCGGTTCATCCTGCCGGTCTGCTCCGGGGACATGTAGGCCAGCGTCCCTTCCAAGAGGTCCGGGCTCTCCGCTGCCAGCGCCTCCTCCGAGAGCCGCGTCGAGCTCCCGAGATCCGTCAGCTTGACCTGGCCCGTCTGCGGGTTGACGAGGATGTTCTGCGGCTTGATGTCCTTGTGGATGACGTGCTTTCCGTGCACCTCCGCCAGCGTCCCGGCCAGCGACGACGCGATACGCAGCTTCGCCTTCAGGTCGAGCGGGGTCGAGCGCGCGAGCTTGTCGAGCGGCAGACCTCCGAAGTACTCCATCACGAGCGCGGCCCCGCCGGGGATCGTCTCCAGGCGCTCGGCGCGAATGACGCTCTCGAGCTCCAGGTGGCGTGAGATCTCGAGCTCGTGCCGGAGCTGCGCGACGTACCGCTGACCGGGGCGCTCACCCTTCAGCACCTTGATCGTCGCGGGGACCCCATCGGCGTCGCGCTGCGCGCGGTAGAGGACGGTATCCGCCGTTTCATACATCAGCTCAACCAGTGTGAAGGGCAGATCACCGATCCTGGTCTGGCGCATAGGGCTTCGATGGTTGCATGGGGAGAACGACTGTGGCAAGTGCGTAGAGCGCTTCTCGGGCTCGCTCCGGCAAGGTGTGTGATGTGCGCGCTGGTGTGGTGATCGCGTGAGGGCATCGCGAGTCCCGTGGGCGGGACTCAGCGGCTCGCGAGGAGCGCTTTTGGGCTCTCGGGACCGAGCGGGCGGGGCGACTCGGCACCACGGGAAGGTGCGGGCGCGCGCGCGCCTACCGCCGGCGCGTACTCGGCTACGCCCGCCTCGGCCGGCGCCCGGCGCCCCTCACCGCGCGGTAGTCGGTGAACAGCGAGCCCAGGATGGTGGCCACCCCCGTGGCGACGTGGATGAGCGCGGCGAGCGGCGAGCGCTTCGCGTAGCCGAGCGCGAACGGCGCCGCGATCGCCGACACACCGAAGGCGTGGTCGATGGCCTCGTGCGCCTCGATCGGTATCAGCTTCGCCAGGCTCAGCCGGTAGTCGGTGAGCAGGGAGACCGACACGACCGATGCGCCGAGCACCACGCCGGCGATCTTTGCCGACCTCGTCCGTGCGGAGAGCCCGGCCAGCGCGACGACGAGGCCGTTCGAGTAATCGATGACGGAGTGCACGTCCTGGGGGACGACCCGCGCCAGGGGCAGGACGCCGAGGAGCGGCCTCGAGGGGATCGTCGTGGCCCGCTGCGCCTCCCGCGCGCTCGGGCTGAGCGCGGCGAGCTCAGCAGTCGGCATGTCGGCCGACGGCAGGTAGGCGGTCGGCAGCTCGTATGCGCCCAGCGAAACGTTGGATTGTGCCATGAGGTCCTCCCGCTCTGTACAGAGGCAATCCGCAGACCGGGGACAGGCCTCCTGCGCAGCGCAGGGGGCCCAGCTCTCTTGAGCTCGGCCCCCCCGAGCCCCTCGCGGAAGCCTGTCCGCGCACGGCGCCCTCTGACGGAGGCCTGTTCGCGCGATCGGCGATGCTAGGCTGCGCCCATGGGAGTCCGGATTATTCCTCTCGGCGGCCTCGGCGAGGTCGGCATGAACGCGATGCTGATCGAGGAGGAAGGCCGCCGCGTGCTCGTCGACTGCGGCGTCATGTTCCCCAACGACCAGGTGCTCGGCGTCGAGGTCGCGATCCCCGACCTCAGCTATGTGCGCGAGGCGGGCGGGGTCGACGCGGTGCTGGTCACGCACGGCCACGAGGATCACATCGGCGGGCTGCCGTCGCTGCTGCGCGAGTTCCCCGTCCCCGTGTACGGCACGCGCTTCACGCTCCGGCTGGTGCGCGAGCGCCTGGCCGAGCACGGCATCGACGTGCCGCTCCGCGAGGTCGAGCCGCAACAGCACTTCGTGGCAGGCCCGTTCCGCGCCGAGCCCCTCCGCGTGACCCACTCCATCCCCGACGCGGTCGGCTACGCCATCGAGACGGGCGAGGGAATCCTCATCCACACCGGCGATTACAAGATCGATCTCACCCCCGTGGCCGGCGACCGGCTCGACCTCGGCCGCTTCGCCGAATACGGCCGCGCCGGCGTGGCGGCCCTGCTGTCGGACTCCACCAACTCGGAGCGCGACGGCTGGTCGGTCAGCGAGACCGCGGTGGCCGAGGGGTTCACCCGGCGGTTTCGCGAGGCGAAGGGGCGCATCCTCGTCGCGCTGTTCGCCTCGAACGTCCACCGGGTCCAGAGCGTGCTCGATATCGCCGCCCAGCTCGGCCGCAAGGTGGTGCTCGCCGGGCGCAGCCTCGCGACAAACACGCGGATCGCCGAGGAGATCGGCATCCTGAGCGTCCCCCCCGGCGTGCTCGTCGACGACGCCACGGCGGCCTCGCTCCCGCCCGAGCGCCTCCTCGTGCTCGCGTCGGGCGCGCAGGGCGAGCCGAACAGCGCCCTCGCGCGCATGGCCATGGGCGACCACCACCGGCTGCGGGTCGATCCGGGCGACACGGTGATCTTCTCGTCCCGCGCGATCCCCGGCAACGAGATCGCCGTCAGCCAGCTCGCCAACCGTTTGGCGAAGCGCGGCGCCGTGGTGCTCGATCGCGGCCTCGACCCCATCCATGCGAGCGGCCACGCGCAGGCCGAGGAGCAGAAGATCCTCCTCGACGCGGTCCGGCCGGAGCACTTCGTCCCCATCCACGGCGAGTACCGGATGCTGCTCGCCCACGCGCGCACGGCGCTCCGGATGGGCGTGCCGTCGTCGGGGGTCTTCGTCGTCGAGGACGGCGACTCGCTGGTCATCGAGAACGGCCGGATGCGCCTCGGCGAGACGGTGAAGAGCGGGCGGGTGTGGCTCGACGCGCGCGGCGGGCTCGATGTGTCCGAGATCGTCTTGCGCGAGCGCGAGCAGATCTCCGATCAGGGGCTCGTGATGGTGCTGGTGGTGGCGGACCGCAGGACGGGAGAGATCTTGCGCGGCCCCGATCTCCTGGGGCGCGGCGTGGCGCACTTCGAGGAGGGCGGTCCGCTGTACGGCGCCGCGCTCGACAGCGCGCGCGACGCGCTCGCCGCGCTGTCCCCCGCGGCGCGCACGCTGGCGCCGGCGCTGGAAGACGCGCTCAGCCGCGGGGTACGGCGGGTGTTCCGGCGCGAGGCCTCGCGGCGCCCCGCCGTGCTCCCGCTGGCCGTGCTGCTGTGAGTCCGGCGGCGGCGCCGCCAGGCGGACCGGGCGGGCAGCGGCCCTTTCGCCTCGCTGCGCCGCCAGGCGATCTGGAGCGCGCGCGGCCGTCGCGCGCTCCAGATGGCGTGAACCGGGGGAGCCCCTTTGTTCTCTGCAGCGGCATGACCGGGGTCGCTTTGCGGTCCATCCTGGGGGGTTGTCGTGAGGGCGCGTGTCCCGGCGAGCGCCCGGGCGGTTCACCGCGCGACGCGGCACCATGGCGGAGCAGGCGAGATGAAGGAGAGGCCCACGAGCCCGCGCCTTTCAGGCGAGGCTGAGACGACGAGGATGGATGACAGGAGCGTTGACGCCGAGGCGCAGGCGGCGGCGCCGATCGACGTCGACACCCGCCCTCCCCCGTCGTCGCGACGGGGGACGCCCGCCAGCCGGCGGTCTGCGCCGCTGGCGCGGCCGAGCGAGGATGTCGCCGCGGTCTATTTTCAGGAGATCTCGGGCAACCCGCCCCTCAGCCGCGAGCTCGAAGTGGAGCTCGGCCGTCGCATCGAGTCGGCCGAGCGCGCGATGATCGAGGCCTGGGTCGCGTCGCCCGTCGCGCTGCGGGAGCTCGCGGCGCTCTCCGACGATCTGCGGGCGGGGCGCGTGGAGTTGAGCGATCTGCTGCTGAACACGGACGCCGACGACGCGCTGGGCGACCCGACGTCCGTGAGGATGGCGCGGCTGCTCGGGCTCGCGCGGTCCTTGGTGGAGCCCGGCCGGACGGAGACGAGCGGGCAGCGATGCCGCGCCGCGCTCTCTGCCGGGCTCGCCGACGTGCGCCTGGGCCCCGCGGTGGAGGCGCGGATCGAGCGCGCGCTGGGCGGGGCGCTCTCCGAGGTCGATGGGCCCAGGCGCGAGGCGATCGAGGGGACGCTCTCGGCGATGCGCGTCGCCCGCAGGGCGGCGGCGGAGGCGAGGGCCGAGATGGTCCGCGCGAACCTGCGGCTCGTGGCAGCGGCGGCCCGGCAGCTCCGGCACCGCGGCGTACCGCTGCTCGACCTCATCCAGGAGGGCAATCTCGGCCTGATCCGCGCGGCGGAGAAGTTCGATTACCGGCGCGGCTATCGGTTCAGCACGTATGCGATGTGGTGGATCAAGCAGGCGCTCTCTCGCGCCCTGCTCTATCAGGGCCAGGTCATCCGGGTGCCGGTCCACCTCGCCGAGACCCGGCGCCGGGCTCTGCAGGCGCGGCGGGAGCTGGAGCAGGAGCACGCGCGCGAGGCGGCGCCGGAGGAGGTCGCCGAGCGGAGCGGGCTATCGATGGAGAAGCTCCAGACCGTTCGGGAGATGGCGCTGCCGCCGGTGTACCTCGACGCGCCGGTGGGAGACGACGACGGCGCGCGCCAGGGCGACTTCTTCGCGAGCGAGGGCGCCGCGCCGGACGAGCTCCTGGTCCACCGCCGCTTGCACGCGCAGGTCTCCGCGCTGCTCGAGTCGCTCACGCCGCGCGAGCGCGACGTGCTCCGGCTCCGGTTCGGCCTCGACGGCGGGCAGCCGCACACGCTCGCCGAGATCGGGGGCATGTTCTCGGTAAGCCGCGAGCGCGTCCGGCAGATCGAGGAGAGCGCGCTGAGCAAGCTGCGGATGCTGTCGCGGAGGCAGGCGCTGGAGACGCCGCTCGGGCGCTGACCGGCGCTGCCGTTGCGCCCGCGCGTCGACGCGTCGCCCCCCGGTTCAGCGCGGCGAGTCGCCGCGCCGGTACTCCGCTGTCGCCTCGTCGAGCCGGGCCTTGAGCTGCGGATCGAGCGTGAGCTCGGCCGCAGCGAGCGTGGCGTCGAGCTGGTCGGGCCGGCTGGCGCCGATGATGGCCGACGTGACGGCCGGGTTGGCGAGCACCCACGCCACGGCGACGGTCGTGAGCGACTGGCCAGCTTCGGCGACGATGCCCGAGAGCGCCTCGACGGTCGCGAACGCGCGCTCGTTCCAGTAGCGCTGCTGGTAGATGGACGCCGCCGCGCCGAGCGTGAAGCGGGTGCCCGACGTGGGGTCACCGCGGCGGTGCTTGCCGGTGAGGAACCCGCCGGCGAGCGGGTTGTACGGGATGACGCCGAGGCCCTCCTCCTGCGCCAGCGGGAGCAGCTCGCGCTCGATCTCCCGGAACAGCAGGGCATAACGCGGCTGCACGGACACGAAGCGCGCGAGCCCGCGCGCTTCGGCGCGGCCGAGCGCGCGCGCCAGGCGATACGCCAGGTAGTTGGATACGCCGATGTACCGCGCCTTGCCGGAGCGAACCACGATATCGAGCGCCTCCAGCGTCTCGTCGATCGGGGTGTCACGGTCGTCGGAGTGGAGCTGATAGAGATCCACGTAATCGGTGCCGAGCCGGCGGAGGGACGCGTCGATGGCGTCCAGGATGTGCTTGCGGGAGGCGCCCTGATCCCACGCGTTCGGGCCGACGCGGCCGACGCACTTTGTCGCGAGGATGAAGCGGTCGCGCTTGCCCTTGAGCCAGCGGCCGACGATCTCCTCGGTGCGCCCGACGGTCGGCAATCCACCGCCCAGCGGATAGACGTCGGCCGTGTCGAGGAAGTTGACGCCGGCGCCGGCGGCCTTGTCGAGGATGAGGCGGGAGGTCTCCTCGTCCGTCTGGAAACCGAACGTCATCGTGCCGAGGCACAGGCGAGAGACGGTGAGGCCGGTACGGCCGAGGCGGGTGGTCGGGATGCTCATGGTCTTCCGTTGGTGCTTTGGAGGTGTTGCCTCGTGGTGTCGATCGGAGCGGTCGTCTTCCGCTCCCGCGCGAGGCGGGGCCCGCTGGTTCAGGGCTCAATAATAGATCGGCCCGACGCTGCCGCCGCCGGCCACGACGGCATCGCCGTTGATCGCGACGCTCCTCGGCGAGGCGAGGAACGCGACCACCCACGCGACCTCGCGGGCGTCGACGATGCGGCCGATGCTCACCGAGGCGGCGAGGTCCTTCTCAGGCTCGGGCCGGACGCGCTCGGTGCGCGTCGCGCCGGGGTGCACGACGGTGACGTTGATCCCCTTCGGGCCCAGCTCGTCCGCCAGGTTCTTCGTGATCGCCGCCACGCCGACGTTGCGCAGGGTGGCGACCGGGCGGCCGGCCTTGCGCACGGCCAGCCCGCCGATGTTGATGATGCGGCCCCAGCCGTTCGCGACGAGGTGGGGCGCGACGGCGCGCGCCGTCCGCAGGTAGCCCACGACCTTGATGTTGATGTCCTCGATCACCTGCGCGTCGACGATCTGGTCGAGGCGCGTGGCGGTCGAGATCCCCCCCGGCACGGCGGCGTTGTTGACCAGGATGTCCACGCCGCCCAGCGCGGTGACGGCGCGCTCGACGAGCGCGTTGACCGAGGTCTCGTTGCCGGTGTCGACCACCAGCGGGACGATGCGGCGGCCCGTCTCCGCCGAGAGCTCGGCGGCGGTCGCCTCCAGCTTGTCCTTGCCGCGCGCGGCGATCACGACGTCGGCGCCCTCGCGCGCCAGCTCCCGCGCGATGGCCTTTCCGATGCCGCGGCTGCCGCCGGTGACGATGGCTCGCTTGCCGGTGAGTTCGAGATCCAAGATCAGCTCCTTCCATCGGCCGACACGACGTCCGTGTCTCCTTGCGCCGAGCGAGCCGCGCCAGAGCACGTCTCATTCCACGCAGATCTCACCGCCTCTTCGCCGAGGCGATGACGCTCGCCGGCGCGCGCATCGCCCTGCCCTGCGCCGGGCGCGACCATCGGGCGGCGCCGCGCGCGCCGTCGCGCCGGGCGGCCTGCCTGCTTCGCAGGCAGCAGGCTGCTGGCGCCGTGCTGCGGGCGGAGCAGCTCGCCCATCGCCGAGGCGCGCGGCGCGAGCGCGGGGGCGCGAGGGCTCCTGCGCGGGCCGCCCGGAGCAGCGAGGTCGCCGCTCAGCCGGGCGGCGGAGCCGGCCGAGGAGGCGCGGGGCGCCGTGATCGGAGCCGGTCCAACGCCGCGAGCACGCCCGCCGCGATCGCGAGGATCGGCGCGAAGACCACGGCGCCGAACCACGCCAGCGCGTACGCGACACCGAGCAAGGGGTCGCCCCCGCCAGCGGGCGGGGGCGTGCCGCTCAGCACGGACACGTGCTCGCGCAGGCCGAGCAGGTGGCAGACGACGAAGGCCGCGACGAGCAGCGCGGCGCCGAGGGCGAAGTCTCGGCTCACGGGGCACCTCCCGCGCCGGTGATCCGCTCCCACAGCGGGCCGAAGCTCAGCGCATAGAGCAGCGCCGCGTCGCCGACCTGGTTGCTGGCGGCGTACCGCAGCCGGTCGCCCTCGCGGATCGGGAACGCGGCGAGGTCGAGCGAGGTGAGCAGCGCCCCGAGGTACGGCGCGTCCCCGAAGGCCGTCGCGCCGAGCAGCGCGAAGCCGCTCGATCCGGCGCTCGCCCCGACGAGCGGCACGATCGGGCCCGAGTCCACGTCCTCCGGGCCGGCCCACGAGCGCGGCCACTCGCGCGCCCAGCCGAAGCCGAAGAGCTCCGCGCCGAGCTCGCGGCGCGCCCGCGCGTACTGATCGCGCGCGAAATCAGGGTCGATCAGGAGCAGCGCGTGCGCGACCAGCCAGAGGGACGATCCCTCGGGGCCGTCCAGGATCCTGCCGTCGTGGGTGTAGCTCGACACGAGCAGCCCCGTCTTCGGGTCGAGGAGCCGGGCGCGCGCCCCCGCGACCCAGCGGCGGCCCAGCTCGAGGCCGCGGCGCTCCCCGTGCAGCGCGTCGGCCATGCGCATCGCCGAGAGGGCGAGCGTGTTGCAGAAGGTCCAGCACTCGTCGGGGTAGCTCTCGGCCGACAGCGCTGGGCTCCGCTCCATGCGGGACCGCATCTCGGCGACGCGCGCGTCGAGCTCGGCCTCGTGATCGGCGCGGCGCGCGACCAGCGCGCGCGCCCCCAGCATGAGCGCGATCTCGCCGTCCACGAAGAGGCTGCGCGCGGGCTGCTGCACGAACGGCCGCCGCGTGGCGTAGGGCATCATGAAGTGCAGCATCCCCCGCTCGCGCTCGATCGCGAGCGTCTCGTCGACGATCCGGTCGATGACGGCGAGGTGGCGCGGCTCGGAGCCCGGATCCCGCAGCGCGGCGTTGGCGAGGCCGAGGACGAGGAAGGTCCGTCCCATGAAATCCCACTCGGCGTTCGCGGCCCGCATCCGCGCGAGCGTCGCGCCCTGCGCGGCGCTGCCCTCCTCCCAGAGCGAGCGCTGATACGCGAGCAGCGCCTGGCCGCGCGGCGAGAGCGCGCCTGCAGCGCGGTGCTCATCCGGCGCGTGCCGGAAGAAGAGGTGGAGACACGGAAGCCAGACGGCCGCCGCGACGAGCAGCGACAGCGCGGCGACGCCGAGCCGGCGCAGCCGGCCAGCCTCTTCAGGTCGGGTCCGAACGCCGGTGGTGGAGGAGAGGTCGGTCATGGGACGGAGCGAGGTACGCCTTGGACCGCTATCGCTGCGCGGGCGGTGGAGCGACGGGGGGGTCCCGGCGGAAGAGCCTCGTCATGACGGCGCGGGTCATGGCGAGGAGGTTATCGCCCGTGAAGCGGAACCAGAAGCCGGCGTAGCAGCCGTTCGTCCGAAAGCCGGGGTTCGCCGCGGCGTAGCGCAGCGCGGCCGGGCGCTCGAAATAGCGCGGCGGATACCGGCTCACCGTCTCGTCGGTCATGAAGATATTGACGCGGAAGAGGCCGGTCTCGTCATCGACGTGGTAATTGCTCTCCCTGGCGAGCCTGAGGAACGCCTCCCGCACCGCCTCGTCCTCCGCGGCGCCCCGGCGCTTCGGATCGAACAGCTGGTAACGCGCGAGCGCCTCGGTGATGGAGACGAACCCGAAGAGGCTGGCGATCGAGAGCCGGTAGAAGCGGGTCCGCGGCGCGCGGCGCTTTGTCTCGAGCAAGAACAAGAGGCCGGAGGCGAGGTGCAGCCCGCGGGTCCGGAAGTCCGGTGAGATCCTGAGCTTCCCACCGACGATGGCCCGGCTGCGGGGCAAACCGAGCGGCGCGGTCTTCCAGAACTGGAATCCGACGATCGCTCCCGTGTCGGCGCGGCGGAAGACATGGACGACGTCGTTGGTCCTCGCGTGGACGCAGAAGTGCCCGAACTCCTCGGCCATGAGCGCGTTCGAGAGGGCGTGGAGCTCGCGCAGCCGCGGCTCGGTGAAGTCGCGCCGCTCGACGGTCTCCAGGCGGACGGCGGGGCGCAGCGGGGAGAGGTGGAGGAGGAGGTTCAGCATGGAGGGCTCCGAGAGCGCCGAGATGGCCTCGTATCCGCAGCGGGTGAGCGCCGCACGAGGGAGGCGCCCTTCAGCAGGCTAGCTCTACGGCGGTGAGTCGGGGCGACGAAGCGAACCGCCATGACGCCAGGCGCGCCAACGCTAGCCCCCGTACCTGGCGCGCATCGCCCGCGCGGCCTCGTCCGCGGCGGCGTTCACCGGCTCGACCAGGGCCGCGTCCCCGCCGAACGTCGTGCGCAGCGGCCTTTGGCCGTGCGGCATCTCGAGGAGCTTCAGCAGCGCGCCCGCGATCTCTTCCGCGGGGAGCCCCGTCATGGTCTTGGCCACATCGAGCCCGGCGCGCGCCACGCCGCTGAGCGCCCCGTACTCGGCGGCGCGCGCCGTGTCGTCGTCCAGCCAGATGTTGTCGAGGATCTTCGTCTGGACCAGCCCCGGCTCCAGGATCACGACGTCGATCCCGAACGAGTCGAGCTCGCGCTTGTAGCCCTCGGCGATCGCCTCCATCGCGGCCTTGGCCGCGGAGTAGTGCGTCATGGTCGGCATGACGACTCGCCCGCCGAGGCTGGACGTGAAGGCGAGCACCCCGGTCTTTCGCCGGCGCATGTGCGGCAGCGCGGCGCGACAGACGCGCTGCGTCCCGAAGACGTGCGTGTCGAAGAGCTGCCGCAGCTGATCGACGCTGCTGCACTCGGTCAGCCCCATCATGCAGTTGCCCGCGTTGTTCAGGAGCACATCGATCTTCCCCGTCTTCTCCACCACCGTCGCGACCGCCGAGGCCACCGAGGCGTCGTCCGTCACGTCGAGCGCGACCGCCTCGATCGGGATCCCCGCGGCCGAGAGGCTGGCCACCTCGTCGCGCGCCGCCCGGTTCTTGCCGCCGGGATCGCGCATGCCCGCGAAGGCCACATACCCGTTCCGGGCGAGCGTCTCCGCCGCGCTCCGGCCGATCCCCGTGCTCGCCCCCGTCACCAGCGCCACTTTCTTCGCCGTCATCGCTCGTTCCCTCCTCGAGCGCCGGAGCGTCCCCCGGCGCTCGTCGCGCGATCGACGGTATCACGCGGCCCGGCGGATATTGAGATTCAGCCTGGAGGCTGTCGGACGCCTCCGTTCAGACGAAAAACCCAAACCGGAGGCTGCCGCCGCCGTCGTCGCCTATGCCACGGTGAAGCCGGCAGAGAGCAGGTCCTGCGGGCGGGACGACGCGCCGATGTGGACGCGGAACTCCCCCGGCTCGACCACGCGGCGCCCCTCGGCGTCGACCATGGACAGCTCCGAGGCGGGGACGTCGAAGCGCACCTTGCGCGCCTCCCCCGCGGCCAGGCTCACGCGGCGGAACGCCTTGAGCTCCTTCTGCGCCCACGTGGACGACGTCACAAGATCTTCGATATAGAGCTGGACGATCTCGACGCCTTCGCGGCCGCCATCGTTGGTGATCGTCACCTCGAACGAGGCCGCTCCGCCTCGCCCCACGATCGGTGTCAGGACCTTCAGATCTCCGTAGGTGAAGCGCGTGTAGCTCAGGCCGAAGCCGAACGCGAACGCCGGCTCCTGCGTCAGGTCGGCGTAGCGATTCCCGTGCTGACCGCGGGCCTGGTTGTAGAATACCGGCTGTTGCCCCACGTGGTAGGGGAACGAGATCGTCAGCTTGCCAGAGGGGTTGATCGCCCCGAACACCGCCTCTGCCACGGCCTGCCCGCCCATCATCCCCGGGTTGAACGCCTCGAGGATCGCCGCCGCGCCGAGCGCCGAGCGCGGCATCACCAGCGGCTTGCTGTTGACGAGGACCACGACCGTCGGCACACCCGTCCTGGCGATCGCGTCCGAAAGGGCCTTCTGGCCACCCATGAGCTCCAGCGTCGCCGTGCTCTTCGTCTCGCCGATGAGCTCGATCCGGTCCCCCAGGACCAGGACCACCACGTCGGCGCCCTGGGCCAGCTCGACCGCCGCAGCGACGCCGGACTCGTCCTCGCTGACGACCGAGCAGCCCGCGGCATGAACCACCTCGCACCCCGGGGGCGCGAGCGCCCGTATCCCATCCACGATGGTGACGATGCTCGATCGGGGGTGCTGCGGCCCGTTGCCGCCGCTCATCTGCCCCGACCCGAGCGACCAGTCGCCCAGCTGGGCGATCGGGTCGTCCGCGTTGGGGCCGATCACCGCGATCCGCCGCAGGGGCCTCGACGCCGCCGCGCCCGCGAGCGGCAGGAGGCCTTCGTTCTTGAGCAGCACGAGCGACGCCCGCGCGACCTCCAGGTTGAGGTCCCGGTGCGCCGCGCACCCGATGATCTCCTTGATCCGCTGCTCGCTGCTGTACCCCGGGTCCTCGAACAGCCCGAGGGCGAACTTGAGCGAGAGGACGCGCCGCACCACCGCGTCGATCTCGGCTTCGGCCAGGAGCCCGCGGCGCACCGCCTCCTGGGCCCCCTCGTAGAACTGAGGTGTCGCCATCATCAGGTCGTTGCCGCTCCGGACCGCCACCGTGGCCGCCTCGGCCATGTCCTTGCAGACCTTCTGATCGAGCACGAGATTGCCCACGTTGTTCCAGTCGGTCACGAGGATCCCCTCGAACCCCCACTCCTCCTTGAGGACCTCCGTCAGGAGCCAGCGGTTGGCGGTGGCGGGGATCCCGTCCATCGACTGATATCCTGTCATGAAGGCCATACAGCCGCTCTTCGCGGCCCGCTCGAAGGGCGGCAGGAAATACGAGCGCAGGTAGCGCCGCGAGATGTTCGCCTCCGATGCGTCACGGCCGCCCAGCGTCTCCGAGTATCCCGCGTAGTGCTTGGCCGTCGCCAGCACCGCGTCCGGATCGTCGAGGCCCTTGCCCTGATAGCCCTTGATCATCGCGCAGGCGAGCTCGCCGATGAGGTAGGGATCCTCGCCGAAGGTCTCCCCCACCCTGCCCCAGCGGAGATCGCGCGTCAGGCACAGGACGGGAGAGAACGTCCATTTGAGCCCCGTCGCGCGCATCTCGGCGGCGGTCACCCGCGCGGCCTGCTCCAGGAGCCCCGTGTCCCAGCTGCAGGCCATGGCGAGCTGCGTGGGGAAGATCGTGGCTCCCGCCCAGAAGGAATGGCCATGGATCCCGTCGTCGGCCATCAGCACAGGGATCCCGAGGCGGGTGCCCAGCGCGCGCCGTATCGCCGCGTCAGCGTCCTTCCCGTTGCAGTGCAGGAGGCTGCCGACCTTCATCCGCCCGATCGCGTCCTCCAGATCTCCCTGGGCGTCCAGCTGCATGAGCTGCCCCACCTTCTCGTCCAGGGTCATCCGACTCAGGAGGTCTTCCACCCGCTTTCCCACGGGTTGCTTGGCATCTTTGTAGAGGGGAGCGTCGTTCATGGGTTCTCCTGATCACGATGGGGAGCACACGAGAACAAGTCCACCGTCGCGCTCGTCGCGAGCACGACGCCGCGCGCGCTGCTGCGGCGCAGCGACGCGCGGCGCGCAGGGCGGGGAGGTACGTTGGCCGAAGGTGGGGTCTTTTGAACCGCCAAGCGCACCAAGAAAAACACAAAGTTTTGGCGTCTTATGGCGCCTCGGCGGTTCCATCATTCCGGCGTGGTGGGGTAAGTACCCCACCACGAAGCGCAGCGCCCGCCGGCTCCCTCGACGTCGGCTCAGACGCGGATCACCGCGCTGCCCCACGTGAGCCCGCCGCCGAGCGCACACAGCAGCACGTGGTTTCCGGGAAGGATCCGGCCGTCGCGGAGCGCCTCGTCGAGCGCCATGGCGACCGAGCCCGCGCTGGCGCCCTCGACCGCGCCGAGGACGCGCTCCCGCGGGCACCCGAGGCGCTCTGCGAGGAGGACGGCGATGTGCGGGTCGCCGTGGTGCGGGATCACCCAGTCGACCTCCGCGGGCGCGAGCCCGGCGGCCGCGACCGACGAGAGGGCGTGCGCCCCGAGGCGCTCCTCCGCGGCCTGCCGCAGCTCGGGCTGCTTCACACGCAGGTATTGCCGGCGGTCGGCGAGCCGCTCCACGGTGAGCGGCTCCGCGGAGCCGCCGCCGGGCACCTGGAGCACGTCGGCCTTCTTCCCGTCGGCGCGCAGGCCGACGCTCAGGATCCCACGCCCGTCTCCGGTCGCCGGCCCGATCACCACCGCGCCGGCGCCGTCGCCGAACAGCTGGGCCGAGGCCCTGTCGCGCGGATCCATGCGGCGGGAGAGCAGATCGGCGCCGATCACGAGGATGTGCTTCATGGTCCCCGCCGCCACGAACTGGTTCGCGACCGACAGCCCGTAGAGGAAGCCCGTCAGCGACGCGGAGAGGTCGAACGACGGGATGAGCTCGGCCCCGAGCTTCTGCTGCACGTACACCGCCGTCGCCGGCATCGGCGCGTCGCCGCTCGAGGTGGCGAGGATGATCATCTCGAGCTCGCGCGGCCCGACGCCGGCCGCGTCGAGGGCCGCCTTCGCCGCCCGCACCGCCAGGTCGCTCGTCGTCTCGACGGGCGCGGCGCGGCGCCGCTCGTCGCTCGCGCCCGGGTCGCCCGCGGCGCCGTCCGCCGGCGGCGCGCCCGCCTGCGCCTCGCTCGTCGGGGCGGCGAGCGGCAGGGAGCGGCCTGTGCCGAGGATGCGCGCGCGTGGATTTCTGGCATCGGACGTCATCGGGAGCGCAGCCTACCTCATGGGCTGCTGGTTGGAACGGGCGATCGTGCCCTGCCGCTCGGTCCACGGAATGCTTGAGTCGCGGGCGCGCTCCGGTACATAAAGCGCCCCGATGGCTACGAGCTCCGAAGACAGAGACCGCCCCGACACGGACGAAGCGCCTCCCGGCGAGGCCGACGCGCAGGACACCCGCAGCGAGGAGGACGGCGAGGGCAGCGCCGCTCCCGACGCCGCGGCGCCCGCTCGGGCCTCGCGCCCTGCAAAACAGGCTGGCGCCGCGCGGCGCCCGGCGGGCAAAAAGCCCGGCGTGCGGCCTCGCGCGGCCGCCCAGCCGCAGGGCGGGTCGCTCGGCAAGAGCATGATCCTGTTCCTCATCATCATCGGCGGCCTGGCCGCGGCCTTCGCCTATTTCGGGCGTGAGCCTGCGGCTGGCTCGGCCGGCCCCAAATGGAAACCCGGGGACAAGTCCCAGGTCGAGGTCACCCTCGTGTCCACGGACATCAAGGATCTCGCCTGCTGGTCGGCCGAGGAGATCAACGGCCGGCACTGCGCGTTCGAATCGCCCACCAAGGGCTGGTCCAAGGGGGACGCAGACGACAAAAAGCTGCTCCGCCCTTACACGACCACGGATCGCGTCCAGTTCCTCGCTGCCGGCCTCTGGAGCGAGTCCGCGCTCACCGCAGGCAAGCTGCCGTCCGCACGGTTCGCGGTGAAGTGCACCTACACCGTCGAAGGCAAGATGAAGCGGCCCGGCATCCGTTGGTCCAGCGAGGGCGCATGGCTCGACAGGACGGACGACTGGTACACGGGGGTCCTGTCGGACTGCAAGCTCATCACCCCCTGATGTCGCAGCCGTCGCCACGCTCACCGGCGTGACGCGCGGGCCTCGGCGTACGACGCAGCGCGTGTAACCGGCGCGGCGTCGTACGCCATGTCCTCTCGTGTGACCGCGACCGGCCGTGGTAGTGTGATTTTCGGCTTGGAGGTGCTCATGCCCTGTCATCGGGTGATTGCATTGCTGTCGTGGGTCGCATTGTTCGCCGTCGCTGGATGTGAAGCTGACCCGGGCACCGTGGACCTTCTGCCGACCTACGTCACCGTATCGAGCTCGTCCGCCGGGGGCGCGGGCGGCGAGGGCGGCGCGACGACCACCACCGTCGCGACGACGACCAGCGCGGGCGGCGAGGGCGGCGCGGGCGGCGAGGGCGGCGCGGCGTGCACGTGCGAGGCCGGGCTCTCGTGCTGCGGATCGGAGTGCGTCAACCTGGCCGGCGATCCGCACAATTGCGGGACGTGCGGCACGACCTGCGCCGAGAATCAGGCCTGCATCCAGGGCGTGTGCGCGAACGCGTGCGCCCCCGGCTTCGGGTGCGAAGAAGGCCTCTGCTGCGGCGTGCGATGCTGCGGCGCCGGTGAGCTTTGCTGCGACTACGGCGAGAGCGCCGATGCGCCCGACCTCCACTGTCAGGCGACGGTCAACGGGACCTGCCCCCTCGCCTGCAGCGGCTGCGAGAACTGACGGACATCGATAGCGACGCGGCGGCGCGTGGCGCACCACGCACCGCCGCGCGCCAGCGCATTGCTCGCGGCGCCTCCTCCGCGCGACGCGTGCGCGTACCACGCAGCGCCGCGCGCCGGCACATTGCGCGCGGCGCTCCTCCTCCGCGCGCCGCGCGCGCCAGGTCGGCTCACGCCTTGTCGAAGATCTTGCCCGGGTACTTTCGCTCGAAGTGCCCCACCACGCCCCGGCCGATCGCCTCGATGGTGAGCCCTGCGATGCCCATCTTGATGGCCGGCCCGATCAAGGGGACGAAGCCGACCGCCCGCGTGGCCAGGAACTTCAAGCCCTGCCCGAGGATCGCGAAGCTCCCGCCGGCGGCGGTCGTCACCACGGATCCCACGTTCTCGCCGTAGATCTCGCCGACCATCGTCATCATGTGGGTCTCGATCGCAACGAGCCCGGTGGAGGTCGAGATCGGAAGCGGAAGCGCGGCGAACGCCGCCCCGCCGATCGCGTAGCGGTGAACCCAGCGGAGAGCTTCTTCCCTGCACGTCGTCATGTCTCGAGGTTGCCGCAAGTCTCGCCTTCCGTCCATCGAGCACCGCGCTGACGGAGCGAGCGCGTCGCTCAACCCGGGCGCACCCCGGGCTTCTGTGCGCTGCCTTCCCGCGCTGCGGGAACCGCGCGTGCATGGCCCTCGCTCGGCTCGACCTCCACGCTCGCGCTGGAGGGCGGTGGCCGAGGCAAAGCGACCCCGCGAGGAAAAGTTGGACCGTCGGAGCCCGCGGAGATCGGGGCCCGAGCGAGGTGCTCATGACAGCTCGACGCGCGCTCTTCAGCCTGCCCCTCCTCTGGTCCTGCGCCGCCCTCGCGGCGTGCGGCGCGGAGCCCCACCCCTCCTCGCCCGGAGCGGAGCCGCCGACCGGCCCTGGGCCGGCGGAGGCGCCCGACGCCGAGCGCGTCCCGCTGCTCGAGGACATCGGCGCTCTCCATCACCCCGTGACGACGTCATCGCAGCTCGCGCAACGCTATTTCGATCAGGGGTTGCGGCTCGTCTACGCGTTCAACCACGACGAGGCGAGGCAGGCATTTCAGGAGGCCGCCCGCCTCGATCCAGGCCTCGCCATGGCCCGCTGGGGCATCGCGCTCACGCTCGGCTCGAACATCAACCAGCGGGCCGACACGGCGCGGGAGCGGGCCGCGTTCGAGGCCGTGGAGGAAGCGCGCGCGCTCGCTGCGTCCGCGAGCGCGCGCGAGCGCGCGTACATCGACGCGCTGGCGGAGCGCCACGCTTCAACGCCGGGACACACGTCGGGCCGCGACCGCGCGGCCCTCGACCGCGCCTACGCGAACGCGATGCGCGAGCTCGCCCGTCGCTTCCCCGACGACCTCGACGCCAGCGTCCTTTTCGCCGAGGCGCTCATGGATCTGCGCCCGTGGGATCTCTGGACGCTGGACGGCCAGCCGCAGCCCGAGACCGACGAGATCGTCTCCACCCTGGAGGGCGTCCTCCGGCGAGATCCGGAGCACGTCGGCGCGAATCACTATTACATCCACGCGGTCGAGGCGTCGCGCGTGCCGGAGCGGGCGTTGCCGAGCGCCGAGCGGCTCGGCGGTCTGGCCCCTGGCGCTGGGCACCTCGTGCACATGCCGTCGCACATCTTCATGCGTGTCGGTCGCTATGCGGACGCCTCCGACGCGAACGAGCAGGCGGTGCTGGCCGATCGACGGTACATCCGCGAGCGTCGGCCGGAGGGCATCTATCCGATGATGTACTTCCCTCACAACCTCCAATTCCTCTCGGGCTCGGCGAGCATGGAGGGGCGCAGCGCCGTCGCCGTGCGCGCCGCGCGAGAGCTGGCCGCGGCGGTGCCCGACCACAACGTCCGGCACATGCCGATGCTCGAGATGTTCCGCCCCGCGCTGCTGTTCGCGCTCGTCCGGTTCGGACGGTGGGACGACGTCCTCACGCAGCCGGCGCCGCCGCCCGAGGAGCGGTACACCACGGGGATATGGCGTTATGCGCGAGGCCGCGCGCTCGCCTCGAAGGGGCGCCCTGATGACGCCGCGCGCGAGGCGGCGACGCTCCGGGCGATAGCGTCCGAGAGCTCGGACGACGCGACGATCGGCAGGAACCGCGCGAAGGACCTGCTCGAGATCGCCTCGCTCATGGTGGAGAGCCAGATCGCGTCGGAGCGCGGCGACACCAGCGCCGCCGTTCGCACGCTCGAGGACGCCGTGATCATCGAGGACGGCCTGCGCTATTTCGAGCCGCCGGACTGGCCCGAGCCGGTCCGCCACACGCTCGGAGCGGTGCTCCTCAAGGCGGGTCGCGCGCGCGATGCAGAGGCGACGTACCGGGACGACCTCCGCAAAAACCCCGAGAATGGCTGGTCGCTCTGCGGGCTCGAGCAGAGCCTGCGCGCACAGGGCAGGGAAGATGACGCCAACGCCGCACACGAACGCTTCAAGCGCGCCTGGGCGCGAGCCGACGTGCGGCTGTCCGGGTCACGCCCCTGAATGTCCGGTCTCGAGCGGCTGGAGGCGACGAGGAAAGGCACGCATTGCCGGCATGCGTGTCGGTGCATCTGCTAGGTTGGTGGGGTGTTGCGCGCAAAGCTTGTACACTCGGCGCTCTGGTGTCTTTTCTCCCTCACTTCCAGCCTGTGCGCGGTGTCGCTCTTCGGCTGCGACAGCACCTATCAGCCGTCGTATACCAGCCTGCCGGGGGACGGCGCCGGCGGCTCGGCGTGTGCGCTTGGGCAGATCCGCGGCACGGATGGATGTGCGCAGGTGGGCATTCAGGGCTGCGCCGACGACTTCGTCGATGAGGACGGCTTCTGTCGTCCCGCGCTCGAGAAGTGCTCGCCCGGAACGATCCCGAAGCACGACGAGGGCTGTGTTGAAGTCGGGATCCCCGGCTGTGCGCCAGAGTTCGTGGAGGACGGCGCCTGTCACCCCACCATGACCAAGTGCCCCGAGGGGACGTTCGCGGTCCCGCAGAAGGGCTGTGTTTCCATCGACGGCCCGGACGGCTGCGGCGAGGCGCCATGGGGCCAGATCGCCGAGGTGCCCGGCGATGTCTACGTCGATCCGGGCTACGTGGGTGGGGACGGCGACGGGTCGCGGGAGAGGCCGTTCACGACGCTGGCGGAGGCGCTGGCGGGCGTGCAGGCGGGCGGGCGTGTCGTCCTGGCCGAGGGCGAGTACGACGAGCCGATCCAGCTCACGAAGCCCATCGAGATCGTCGGGCGGTGCGCCTCCCGCGTCGTGCTCCGTGGAGAGCAGGAAGATGACATGGGCAACGTCAGCGCGGTCTGGATCCACGACGTCGATGGCGCCGGCGTGCGCGGCGTGAGCGTGATCAGCGCCGCGATCGGGATGTTCATCCAGGCAGCGGCGGTCTCCGTGCGCGACGTCCGGGTGACGGCCGGGAGCGACTATGGGCTCGTGGTCTCGTTCCCCGGCGCGAGCCTCGATATGTCTCACAGCCTCGTCGAATCGTCGTGGACAGGCGAGGACACGGGCGACGCCTGGACGAACGTGCTCGTCGTCTCGGGGGCCGAGGCGCGGCTCACGGAGAACGCGCTGGTCGGCGGCATCGTCAACCTGCGGATCAACTCCGAGGCGGCGGAGGTGGTCGCGAACGGCAACCTGCTGGAGGCCACCGGGATGCGGGCGGCGACGAGCGAGGATGTCGGCGTGCGCCTCGAGCAGGGCACGCTCCGGCTCGACGCGAACGCGCTCGTCCACCACCGCCTGGGCGCGCTCGTGACCGGCGCCGGCGCGGCGCTCGTGGCGGCGCGCAGCCTCATCTCCGCCCCGGCGGCGGGGGCGCCGGAGGCCGGCGGCCTGGCCGTGGAGCAGGGCGCCCGCGCGTCGATCGCGTCCAGCGTGCTGTCCGGCGCGTGCGACGCGCTGCTCCTCGTGACGGACGCCGGTACGGAGGTCGAGGCGTCGGGGAGCCTCTTCGACGGCGCGACCGCCTCGGAGAGCGATCACCTCGGCGTTGCCCTCGAGCAGCGCGGCGGAGCGCTCTCGCTGTCATCGAGCCTCGTGCGCCAGGCCGGCGACGCCGGGCTGCTCGTCTCGGGGGGGACGCTCTCGGCGAGCGGCCTGGTCATCGAGGGCACGCGCGCGAGCCCGCTTCACCGGCATCGCGCCGCCGGCGTGCTCGTGCAAGGCGGGCGCGCCACGCTCGCGTCGACGTATGTCCTGGAGGCCCACGTCGCGGGCGTGTCCGTGTCCCAAGACGCGACCCTCGAGGTCGCGGACAGCCTCATCGAGCGCTCGCTGCCGGAGGAGCGCGACGGCACGGGCGGCGTCGGCCTGCTCAGCGCGGGGACGGCGGGTGTCCGCGTCCAGAGGTCTGCGGTGCTGGAGAGCCGCGTGGCAGGCCTGCTGCTCGCCTCGCCGAGCACGGTGGAGGACACGGTCATCCTCGGCGTCGAGGGCGGCACGTTCTCGACCCTGAGCGCCGGTGGGCAGACGGAATCGGTCCCGGACCTGGGCGACGGCCTCGTCGTCCTCCGCTCGACCACGCAGGTGACCTCGGTGCAGGTGGCGGGCTGCGCGCGCGCAGGCTTGCTCTTCAACGACAGCCACGGCGCGCTCGATCGCTCCCAGTCCACCGGCAACCGCTTCGGGCTCGTCGTGCAGGGCGCGCAGGCGCCATCGGTGTCGCAGGACAACAGCTTCGAGGGCAATCAGGAGAGCGATCAGCTCGCCGAAGGCGATCTCCCCGTCCCGAGCAGCGCCACGCCCGCCCCGTGATTCTCGCTCTCCGAACGGCGCGGGCGCGCAGCGACGGAGGCGTCGCCGAGAGCTTGCGTCGATGTCGCGAGAACGACGTCGGTCAGGGCTCACGATCGCGCCGATGACGACGATCGCGCACCTCACGGACTTCCATCTCCTCGAGGCGGATCACGACCGGCGCCGCGGCGCCGAGCGGTGGCGGCTTCGTTACCTGAGCTTCGGCCGCCCCATCGACGCGGCGCAACGCCGCCGTCGCACGCTGGCCGCGCTCGTCGAGGCGTGGCGGAGCGGGGCGGATCATCTGGTGCTCACCGGCGATCTCACGGAAGACGGGACACCTGCCCAGTTCGAGGTGCTCGCCGCCGTGCTGGCGGAGAGCGGCTGGGACCCGGCCCGCGTCACGTTGGTGCCTGGCAACCACGACGCATATACCGGAGGCGCGTGGGAGCGTGCCCTGGAAGGCTGCCTCCGCCCCTTCGCGGCGACGAGCGGACAAGGGACGGCCGTCGCCCTTCCTGGGGCCGTCGTGGCCGCGGTGTCGACGGCGATGATGCAGCCGGTGACCCGCTCGGCGGGCGCGATCGCCGCCCGCGAGCTCGCGTGGATCGCCTCTCTCGCCGCCGAGACGCGCCGCTCGGGCGACGCGCTCGTGCTCGCCCAGCACCACCCGCCGCTCCGCCATCCGATCGGAGCGATGCAGTGGCTGGACGGGCTCGTCAACAGCGCTGAGCTCATGGCACTGCTCCACGAGCACGATCACCTTCACGTGATCCACGGCCATACCCACCGAGAGCACGACGCGCCGGTGCGCTCCGGCGCGCCGGCTCGCATCTTCTGCGCTCAGGCGCTCGTGGACGGACCTTCACCGCTGCGCCTCTACCGTGTGCGTTGCGGGCGCCTCCTGTCCGAGAGGGCGCGCGTTCGGAGCGGCGCGTCGGCGTTCGCGTTGGCGTAGAATCTCTCACACCCACTGCAGCGCGCGTTCCCCTCACCGCGCTCTTTTCGCCCAAGACGCGGCTCGTATAGAGTCCTCGTCCGATCATGAAATTTACTCGCTTCCTCAGGGGTACGATCACCGTCGTTGCTGTCTCGACGCTCGCGGCCCTGCTGGGCTGCGGCGGCGCCGAGCCCACGCCCGTGGCGCCGGTGATGGTCGACGCCGAGCCTGTCGAGACGTCGGGCTCGACGAAGATGAGCTCGCGGTCCGACATCGGCGGCATGAACGAAGAGAAGGTGCAAGCGGCGTTCGAGCGCGCCTCGCCTCGGCTCTCGCGCTGCTATCAGAAGGGCGTGCAGCGGATCCCCTACCTCGGGGGCGAGATCCGCTTCAAGGTCCGGGTGACCGAGGAGGGCACGGCGCGCTGGGCGTTCGTGAAGGACTCGAACCTGGGAGATCGCGAGACCGAGGCGTGCATGCTGAGCGTCCTGAAGGCGACGAGGTGGCCAAAGCCGGTCGGCGGAGAGGGCTTGGCGGAAAACAGCTTCACCTTCGAGCCGAGCAGCGACGAGCGCACGCCGGTGCCTTGGACGCCCGATCAGCTCGGGACACCGTACAAGAAGGCGAGGCGGGCGCTCGCGTCGTGCCGGAGCCAGGCGGGCGCCAGCCAGCTGAAGGCGACGCTCTACATCGACACCGACGGCAAGGCGCTCGGCGTGGGCGTGTCCAGCGCCGACGAACGAGGCGAGGAGGCGGCCGAGTGTGTCGCCGGCGCGCTGCGCGAGATCACCTTCCCCTCTCCTGGCAGCTATGCATCGAAGGTGAGCGTCGACATCGAGTGACGTGACGCCGCGCCCCCACGCCGTGGCCGTCTGCGCGCCGAGCCGGCGGCTCGCGGGGTGGCCGGTGAGTGTGCGCCTGCGCGCTGCGTCCGGCCCTGTCCGACGCGGGGTCGTCGCGGGCTGGTACACTGGGCGCGAAATCTCCCGCCCTCGCTGGCGGCGCGCGCCGCGGGACTGCGCTACGCTCTCGTCGTGGGCAAGGTCCTCCGGCAGATCCTGGTGCTCTTGTGGAAGGTGGTTCGCCTCGTCCTGTGGAAGTGGCTAAGGCCGCGCCTGATGAGGTTCGCGATGATCGCGGCGGCGCTCGTCGGGGTCATCCTGCTCGTGGTGGCCGTGCTCGGCAGGCTTTAGCAGCGAGCGCGGCTCGCTGGCTCTGGCACACGCGGGCGGCGCGGGTGTCGTTCGCTTGTCCGCGTCCGCTTCCGGCAACTAGTCTCTCTCGCTTGCATGGCTGACTCACCGCCTTCCTTGCTCCTCGCGGCCCTGACGTGCGCGATCGCGTCGGGGGGCGCCGCCGCTTGCTCCGAAGAGAGCCCCGCCGTGGCGGCGCCGGCGTCGCTCGAGGCGCCCCTGCAGACGCCCCCCGAGGCGGACGCGCCGCGCGTGTCCCCAGGAGCCGCCGCGCCGCGCGCCGCGATCGTCGAGGCGGCGCACGTCACCCAGGCGCCGGCCCCGGACCAAGCGGAAGCCGAAGCGCCGCCCTCGACGAGCGCGGCGGCAGCGACGGCGGAGGCCCGGGCGGAGGCGGAGGGCGCGCGCATCTACTCCAAGGCGCGGTTCGCGTGGATCAGCCCTGGCGCTTACCCGACGCGGGGCTGGAGCGGCTACCTGGGGCTCGGCGGCTCCGTCGCGCTGCGCGGCGGCAGCGTCGCGGCCGCGCGGACGCCGGGCGAGGGGTGCGATGCGTGGTACGCCATCGAGCCGCGCGGCTACGTCTGCGCTGGCGCCAGCGCCACGGTCGACCCGAACGACCCGGTCGTGGCCGCGCTGCGGCCGCACGCGCCCAGGGTCGACTCCCCGTGGCCCTATGACTACGCGGAGTCGACCGGCGCGCCGCGCTACCCTCAGCTCCCTAGCGCGAAGGAGCAGCGGCGCGCGGAGTGGGACATCGAGGAGCACCTCGCGAACATCGCGAAGGTGCGCGCCGCGGAGGGCGCTGGCGAGGAGGCCATCCGCGAGATCGATGAGGCCCTCGTAGGGGTCGACCTGAAGCCCGCGGGGGTCGCCGCCCCGGCGCTGTTTCCTTTCGGCGGCCTCGTGCGCGAGGCGCGCGACCGGATCGTGAACGGCTCGACGGTCGCGTTCACCCACGCGTTCGACGCGCAGGATCGGACCTGGGTGGTGACCTCGGACCAGGCGTACATGCCGAAGGATCGCCTGAAGCCCTATCCGCGCTCGAGCTTCCAGGGCGTCTGGCTGAAGGACGGGCGCTCGCTCCCGCTCGCGTTCTTCCGCAAGAGCGAGCGGCCGAAGTACCTGCGGGGCGCCGGCGGCCGCTTCGAGCCGACCGGCGCGTCGTTCGCCCGGCTCGCCTCGGTCGGGCTCACCGGTCGCGCCGAGGTCGAGGACGGAGAGCGGTTCCTCGAGACGCAGGAGCCGGGGGTCTACGTGCGCGCGGACGACGCCGTCGTGATCGAGGCGGCGGCGAGCTCGCCGCTCGAGGGCGAGGCCGAGCCGTCGTCGCCGCCGCGCAAGTGGATCGAGGTGAGCGTGCTCGGAGGCTGGTTCGTCGCCTACGAGGAGCTCACCCCGGTCTTCGCGACGCTGATCTCACCGGGGCGCGGCGGCGTCCCGAGGAAGGGCGTCCCCGCCATCGAGACCGCGGCGACGCCGACCGGGCGCTTCCGCATCGACGGGAAGTTCGTGACGGCGACGATGGTGTCGAGCACGAACGACAAGATCGTCCACTCCGAGGTGCAGTTCGTGCAGAACTTCAGCGGACCTCACGCGCTGCACGGCGCGTACTGGCACGACGCCTGGGGCGAGCCGAAGAGCGGCGGCTGCGTCAACCTCTCCCCCATCGACGCGAAGCAGATGTTCGCCTGGACCGACCCGCCGGTGCCGGAGGGGTGGCACGGCCTGCGGGCCTCCCGCGACGCCGGCCGCTCCACGGTGGTCCTCATTCACCGTTGATGGCGCGCGCGATCCGGCCCACGAGGCGCAGCGCGGCCTCCGCGAACACGTCCGGATCGAGCAGCAGGCCGACCACGAGGAAGCCGTCGCGCGGCATGTCGAAGAAGTAGCCGGGGTGGACGATGATCCCCTCGTCGCGCACGAGGAGCTCGACCCAGCCGTCCTCGTCGTGCACGCGAGGGACCTCCAGCGTCGCGTACCAGCCGCCGTCGATCGGGAGCCGCCGGACGGCGCCCCCGGCGCGCGCCGCGATCGCCGCGTCGAGCGCCGCCAGGTTGGCCTTTACGCGCGACAGGATGGCGCGCTGGACGGGCACCCGCGAGGCGAGGATCTCCGGCAGCGCGAGCTGCACCGGCGTGCCGACCGAGAGGTAGGTGTCGGCGATGATCTCGAGCCGCTCCAGCGCCGCGGCGGCGAGCTCCGGCGGCCCCGAGACCGCGATCCAGCCGAGCTTGAGCTGCGGCAGCGCCATCACCTTGGAGAGCCCGCTCAGCACGAAGGTCAGCGCCTGCCGCGCGCCGGCGAAGCTCGGCAAGCGGTCCGGGGCGAGGTCCCCGTGCGCGTAGTCGCCGAAGACCTCGTCGACGATCAGCGCGAGCCCGCGCTCCCGGGCGCACGCCTCGAGCGCCGCGGCGTCGTCGCGGCGCACGAAGGAGCCGGTCGGGTTGTTCGGGTGGACGAGCACCACCGCCCGCGTCCGCTCTCCGGCCGCGCGCTCGAGCGCGCCGAGATCGATGCGCCATCCTTCCTCCCTGAGGAGCGGGTAGGGCGTGAGCGCGACGTCCTCGAGGCAGGCCAGGTATTCGAGCAGCGGGTACGACGGCACGGGCACGAGCACGTCGTCGCCGCGCTCGGCGAGCAGCTTGAGCAGCCAGCCGTACGCCTCGCTGGTGCTGGCCGTCAGCACGACGCTCGCCGGATCCACGTCGAGACCGCGCTCTTTGTAGTAGCGCGACACCGCGGCGCGCGCCTCTGGATCGCCGAGGGGCAGCGGCGCGTACCGCTCGCCGCGCGGCTCGCCGAGCGGCGCGATGAGGTGAGCCGCCTCGACGATCCCGCAGCGCGTCGGGTTCGACTCGGTGAAGTCGACGAGCGCGCGCCCTGCCCGGCGCGCCTCGGCGAGCACGGACGCGAGCGGGTTGCCCGAGAGATCCCAGCCGGTGCGCGCCGCGAACCGCAGCGGCCGCGGCGCGCGCGCGTGCCCCGCGTCCACCTCTGCCGCGGGAGGTCGATCCAGGCTCACCCGTTTCTCCATGCGTCCCTGATCCATCGCTGTCGTGCTCTCCCCTGCCCCGCCGCTCGGCCACCGTGACACGGACGGCGCCGGACGGCAGCCGGGCGCGCCCCCGCGCGGCCGGCGGGGCGCGCTGGGCGGCGTAGGCGCTCAGCCGCGGCGCCGGCGCGCCGCGGACGCGGCCACGACGAGGCCCGCGAGCCCCCAGGCGGCGCTGCTCGACGGCGGCGCGCGACCCGGGCCCGCCGCGGCCCAGGTGCACGCGCCGCTCGTCGCCTCGAGATCTCCGTTCGCCATCCACACGTCGCTCCCGACCGGGAGCTCGCGCGCGCCGAGCGAGACGCCGTCGTAGAGCACGTCGACCGCCAGCGTCGCCCCGCCGGAGCCGCGCGGCGCTGCGACAGCGAACTGCCACAGCCCGCGGCGCACCTCCCGGAGCGGCGTGTGCATCACCCCGCCGCGGAGCGCGACCGTGAGCTTCTCCTCGACGCCCCTCGCCGGGGCTCCGTCCGAGCGTCGCAGCTCGATCGTGCCCCAGACCGGCCATGACGGGTCGGGCCTCGCGTAGGTGCTCGACAGGACGTACCAGCTCTTGTCGAGCGCCGGCGCGTTGTCGCCGGTCTCGGCGGCTTCGAGCGCGAGGCGCGCGCCTTCTAGATCGAGCACGCCAGGGCCGAGCTGCGCGTCGAGCGGCACGGCGCCCCTCGGGTGCCGCGCGCCTGCCTGGAGCGCCTCGGTGACCTCCGCCTGGCTCAGGTTCGGGTTGACCTGGAAGAGGAGCGCGATCGCTCCTGCGACCTGCGGCGCCGACATGGACGACCCCGACGCGATCGCGTGGTAATCGTCGACGACGAAGCAGGGCTCGTCGCCGGGGCACCCGGGCGTATCGAACAGCCCTCCGGGGTCGTGGCGCGGATCGACGCCGCTGGCCATGGCGGCCGCGACCAGGCCGCCGGGCGCGCTGATCTCAGGCTTGGCCACCCCGAACGGCGTGGGGCCAGCCGCGCTGAAGTAGCAGGCGCTGTCCTCCTCGATATCCACGCCGTCGAGGCTCGTGAGGCGCACGCTCGTGGAGCTCCCCTGCGGCTGCCAGCGGACGCGGTTGATGGTGCACCCCACGGCGAGCAGCCCGGGGTGGCTCGCGGGCACGTTGATCGTCCCTTGCTTGATGGCGCGCGTGAACAGGAGCCCGAGATCGTGCGACGGCGAGACGTCGCCGAGCCCGGTCACCCAGAGCTGCGCGTCCCCGCGGCCTCTCAGGCGGATGGCGAACTCGCCCGCCTTCCACGCCCCGCTGAAGGCCACGACGGCGCTGTTCGTCGCTGCGGTGATGGGCGACTTCCCGTTCGCGAGCCGGTTGATGACGGCGCCGGTCGTCTCGCCGTCGTCGCCGGTGTAGCCGGCGTCATTTCCCGGCTCGACCAGGTCGATCCACGCCTCGCCGCCTGGCCCGTCGAGGCCGACCGACACCTCGTCCCCGGGCCGGAAGGTGATCCAGACGTAGCCGTCGCCGCGCTCCGCGCTCGGCGTGCGGATCGGCACGCGCGTCTCGGCGTGCGCCGACACGTGGGCCTCGGTGTGGATCCCGAGCGGGCCCTCGCCGTCGATCTCGTACAGCGCGCCGCTGTTGCCGGCGGCGACGACGATCGCGCGCCCCGGATGAGCGCTGCCCACCATCGCGGCGAGCCCCGCCTCGAGCGGGCTCGTCCCGTCGTGGGGCCCGAAGTCGCTCCCGACGCTCAGGTTGACGACCGCCGGCATGTTCAGCTCCTCGGCGCGGTCGAAGATGAACTGCACCGCCTTGAGGATGTCCGGATCCTCGAAGCCTTCGCCGGGCCGCGCGGGCGCGGCGATGACCAGCGTCGCGGCGGGCGCCACCCCGACGTACCGCGGCCGCTCCGACACCATCGGCCCGCCGTTGCCCGCAGCGATGGAAGCGACGTGCGTGCCGTGCCCCGCGATGTCGCGGAGGATACCGGGCTTGCCCTTCGCGAGCATGGCGTCGATGTCGGCACCGGAGAAGATCGCGCACGTCGACTGGTCCGGATCATCGCACCCGTAGGTGTGCTCGAGCGCCGCGTGCAGCCCCTTCGGGCTTCCGGCCTGCAGCATCCATCGGATCCGCGTCTTGCCGTCCTTGTCTCGAAAATCCGGGTGGGTCACGTCGAGGCCGGTGTCGACGACGCCGACGACCACCCCGTTGCCGTCCGCGCCGGTGACCTTCCGGTACGCCTCGACCCGGATCCACCCCTTGGACCGATCCAGCAGGGGCTGCCGCGGCGGCCCTGTGAGCAGCCTGAGCTCCGGGTGCGCGGACGAGAACGCGCCGACGTCGCCGGGCGCGAGCCGGATGGTCCCGAAGCCCGGCGCGACCGGCAGCAGCCCGAGCGATCGCGCGTCGGCGCCGGCGGGCAGCGGCACCAGCACGGGGATGCGCCCGCGCGGATCGGCGAGCGGGTGGCGGCCCAGGCGCGAGCTGAGCAGGCGCGCCACCACCGGGGCCGGGACGTCGGCGCGCGCTTCCCCCGTCGCGAGAGCGAGGCCGAGCAGCGCGATGGAGAGCGAAAACCTGCGAGCGAGCACGCCGCGAGTCTACACCACGTCCGCGCGTGTCCGAGGCTTCGAAGCGCGCCGCCCTCGCCGCGCGCCCTCCCGATCGCGCCGCGAGGCGACGCGCGGCGCGCCCTCCCGATCGCGCCGCGGGCCCGCTCACACCGGCGGCACGAGGTGCTTCTTGCGCGGTCTCTCCTCGACCTTGCCGGCGTACCGCTCGAAGCGGCGGGCCACCTCGCGGCGGAGGTTCGCCGTCGGGACGATCGCGTCGATCACGAGCTCGCTCGCGAGCTTCTCCAGGTCGACGTCGGCCCGGTACTCGTCGCGCAGCTTCTGGACGAGCGCTTCGCGCTCGGGCCCCGCCGGGATCGCCTGGATCTTGTTGAAGTAGACCGCGTTCACCGCGGCGCTCGGCCCCATCACCGCGATCGACGCCGACGGCAGGGCGATGCACTCGTCCGGCGCGAACGCCGGCCCGCACATCGCGTAGAGCCCTGCGCCGTACGCCTTGCGCACGACGACGGACAGCTTCGGCACGCTCGCCTCGCTCACCGCGGCGATCATCTTCGCCCCGGCCCGGATGATCCCCTGCCTCTCGACGACGGTCCCGATCATGAAGCCGGGCACGTCGGCGAGGTAGAGGAGCGGGATGTTGAAGGCGTCGCACAGCCAGATGAACCGCGCCGCCTTGTCGGCCGAGTCCACGAACAGCACGCCGCCCTTGTATTTCGGCTGGTTCGCGACGATCCCGACCGCGCGTCCCTCGACGCGCGCGAGCCCCGTGATGATCTCTCGCGCGTAGAGCTTCTTGATCTCGACGAAGCTGCCCTCGTCGATGATCGCGTCGATCACGGCCATGATGTCGAACGGCTTGTTCTCGTCGGCGGGGATCACGTCCTCGAGCGGCCGCTGCCCTGGCTTCTCCGGCCTCGGCTCGACGCGGGGCGCGGTCTCGGCGGAGCTCTGCGGCATCAGCGCGAGGTAGCGCTTCGCGAACGCGATCGCCTCCTCCTCGGTCTTCACGAGCACGTCCCCGCACCCCGAGACCGAGCAGTGCATGCGCGCGCCGCCGAGCTCTTCGAGCGTGACCTTCTCGCCGATCACCATCTCCGCCATCCGCGGAGACCCCAGGTACATGCTCGCGTTGCTCTCGACCATGCACACGACGTCGCAGAACGCCGGGATGTAGGCGCCCCCCGCCGCGGACGGGCCGAACAGCAGGCAGATCTGCGGGACGAGGCCGCTCAGCTCGACCTGGTTGTAGAAGATCCGACCCGCGCCGCGCCGGCCGGGGAACATCTCGATCTGGTCGGTGATGCGCGCCCCCGCGGAGTCGACGAGGTAGAGCAGCGGGCACCGGAGGCGGCGCGCGGTCTCCTGCACGCGCAGGATCTTCTCGACGGTGCGGCGCCCCCACGAGCCGGCCTTCACCGTCGAGTCGTTCGCCATCACGCACACGGGGCGCCCGCCCACGGTCCCGGTGCCCGTGATGACACCGTCGGCAGGCAGCTCGGGATCCAGCGCGTTGGCGAGCGCCGCGTCCTCGATGAAGCTGCCTTCGTCGACGAGCAGCGCGACGCGTTGCCGCGCGAACAGCTTGCCCTGCTCCGCGTTCTTGTCGTGGTACTTCTGCGCGCCTCCCCTCTCGATGCGCGCCGTGAGCTCCCGCAGCTTCTGATCGAGCGACATGGCGCGACCCATAGCCCTAAGCGCGCCGGGCGACCACCTCCCGCGCCGCGGATTCGAGCTCCCGCGCGGTCCGGGCGACCAGCACCTTGGTCGACGCGGCCGCGTAGCGCAGCATCGCGCTGTCTCCCGTCCCCCAGGCGCCCGGCCCCTCGGGGCACAGCCAGAGGAGCGCCCGCGCGCGGTCGCGGAGCCGCCTCACGACCTCCGCCTCGTCCGCGAAGTAGTTCGTGCGTCCGTCGCCCAGGATCACCAGGGTCACCCGCCGGTCCACGTCACGCCCGTACCGCTCCTCGAAGGCCTGCAGGGCGCGCCCGTAGTTCGAGTTGTGCGCCCGGCTCACCACCTCGCCGCGCTGGATCCGATCGAGCGCCGAGCTCGCCGGCAATGCCTCGAAGAGCCCGGTCGTCTCGGCGAGTTCGCTCACGAAGACGAACGATCGTGTCCGATCGAAGAGATCCTGCGCCGCGCAGACGAACTCGAGCATGAACCGCGCGGCGACGCGGACCGAGTCCGACACATCGCACAGGATCATCAGGCGCGGCTTGTCGCGCCGGCGCGCCCGCCGGGCCGGCTGGAAGGGCACGCCGCCGGTCTGAAGGCTGCGCCGCAGCGTCCGGTGGGGATCGATCCTCCCGCGCCGCGCGCGGCGCCTGCGGAGCCGCTCCGCGCCACGGAGCCGCTCGGACAGCGCCCTCACGGCGCGGCGCACCTCCTCCATCTCGCCCTCGCCGAGCGAGGCGAACGGCACATCCATGCGGCCCAGGGCCGCGGGCTCTTCGCCCTCGAAGCGCCGGAGCGAAAGCGTCACGTGCTCGCGCACGCGGTGCCGCATCCGCTCCAGCTCGGCGGCGAGCGCCTCCGCGAGGGCCCTCCCCCGCTCCTCGCCGAGCGCCTCCTCGAGGGCGCCCCGGATCCGCCGCAGCGCGCTGGCGACGGCCGGCACCCCGAGCTGATCCATCACCCGCTGCGCGAAGAACCCGACCTGGAGCGAGCTCGTCATCGGCGCGAGCACGCGCGCGATCCCGGCCGCCTGGAGCGCTCGGTCGAGCTCCCCTGCGGTCCCTGCGAGCGCCTGGAACGCGATCGCGTCGCCGGAGGCGCCGCTCCGCTCCGCCGCCGCGGTCAGCAGATCGCGGAGGGCGGACAGCTCCCCGTCCGAAAACCCGCGCTCCCGAAGGCGCCCCCACAGATCGCCGACGTGCGCGCCCTCGGGGGAGAAGAATCGGTCGAAGCAGGCGCGGTACCGGCGGAGATCGGCGGCGCGCTCGACGACCACCGCGCCGATGGCGTCGCGCAGCGTCCCGCGGTCGCCGAACCCGACGAGGGCGCATGCGCGCGTCACATCGATGGCCTGCGCCGTCGAGACGGCGAAGCCGTCACGCCGCAGCGCCCACAGGAACTCGTCGATGGAGAGGAGCATGGAGAGCCTACCGGACCAGCCCGCGCGCCCCCGGCGGCGGCTACGGCGCCGGCGCGGGCTCCGCGAGCAGCGCCTTGAGGAGCTTCTCGACCTCGGCGTGCCGGGTCGGGTCGTACCCGACCACCACGTCGCGGATGACGCCCTTCTTGTCGATCACGAACATCGTGGGGAGCGCCTTGACGCCATACGCCGCGGAGGTCGACTCCGAGGCGTCCGACGCGACCGCGTAGCGCATCGACAGGGCCTGCGCCGTCTTCGTCGCGACGCCCACGTCGTCGCTCGTCACGCCCACGACCCGCAGGCCCTGCGCCGCGTACGTCGCGTGCCACGCCGAGAGCCGCGGGGCCATCAAGCGGCAAGGCGCGCACCAGGTCGCCCAGAAATCGAGCAGCACCACGTTTCCGCGCAGGGTCCCGATGTTCGCCGGGATGGTCCCTCCCACCGTGGTGAGCGACCTCCAGGCTGGCGCGAACGTGCCGATCTTGTCGAGGCGAAGGATCTGATCGTGCCCGGGGAACGGCACCAGCGTCGGCGCGACGTCTCGTTCACGACCGCCCCGTCGGATCCGGAGGTTCACCACGTTCCCTGGCCCCGCGAGCGCGACGCGCGCCACGAGCTGCTTTGGCTCGTCGAGCTGAACGCCGTCCGCCGCCACGACCTGGTCCCCGTCCACGATGCCCGCCTTGGCCGCCGGCGAGCTGGTGACGACGTGCTTCGCGACCACTCCCCCGGACGGCCCAGGCTCCAGCTCCACGCCCAGCCAGGCGCGGCGGGATGCCTCCTCGGCGGCTGCCTGGGAGGCGCCGCCCATCAGCGCGGCGCCCGACAGCGACACCGACGTGGCGGCCAAGAGGGCGCGCCATGCGCGGCCTCGCCTGGAAGAGGCCAGGAGCATCCTGGCAGTGTAGCATCTCGACCGGTGCGATCCCGAACCCGCCTCTCTGCGTGGTGCGCGCTCGCTGCGGTGTCGCTCGCCTCGATGACGCTCTCGACGGAGGCGCGGTTCTGCACCGGGTGGGCGCCCTTGCCGCTCGGCTGTGCGCCGCCCCCGTCCCGGTCTCCCATCGCGGGAACCACGGAATGGATCGAACGTGGCTCCAGCTCCAACCCCGAGGCGCGCGCGCCGGACGCGGCGCCCGCTGCACCTCCGACCGCGGAGCCCTCGGCCTGGGAGCTCGCCGGGCAGCTCGCGGGCTTCCGGCCCGTCACGGGTCGAGCTCGCTCCCAGCATTTCACCGGCGAGATGGAGGCGGACGTGAGGATCAACGCGGCGGCCGCGCCGTACCCGGAGCTCGGTCCGGATCGCGTTCTCGCGCCTGGCGCGGCCGTCGTCGAGTTCCACTACCGGGCGGGCTCGTCGGACCCCGCCACGCTGCTGGCCATGGTGAAACGACCGGCTGGCTACGACCCTGACGGCGGCGACTGGGAGTACCTCGTGCTCACACCGCAGGGCACGTCCACTCACCGTGGCGCGCTGCCGCTTTGCAAGCGCTGCCATGCCGACGCTCCACACGACCGACTCTTCGGTGGCCCTCGCTAGTCGCTTGGCGAGTCCCGATGGCGCTTCGCGTCACAGCTCGCCGGAGGCCGGCGCTCTCAGTCCGCAAAGATTGCGACGCCTGGCGCCCAGCGCGACATCGCTGCCCGGCACCTCGTCGAAACTGGGGTCCGTGACTGTCGAAGAAACCGCGGCGAAACGTGAATATTCCGGTGGACGTATGCGCGCCGAGACCGCGGCTGGGATGGCGCGGCGAGATGGCACAAAGGCTGCTCCAGGCGGAATCGACCGCGTTCTTCGCTGTGGGCTGCAGCGTCGATCGGTCCTCCTCCCTCGTAACGGGCCTCACTAGCTTGCGCTTGGTCGTTCAGCTGACGCCATTCGCCTCGTCCGTGGCGCGGCTGCTGCTTGGCTTACGACTTCTTCCGTTTCGTCGGCTTGGCCTGCTCGTCTCGTGGTGCTCTTTCAGAGCTTCCTTGCCCTTCGAGAGCGTGTGAAAGCGCGCGGCCATTCCGAGTAGGAGTCGCCGCGCGCCCTGTTTTTGTGCGGAGCTCGCCGCCCCATGGTCGGCTCCGTACGTGTCGCTGACGCGGGCCGCGCGGCTCGCTCGCTCAGCCCTGCGCCAGCTCGGCCGTGTGGACGGGCTGAACCTTTTCGGGCGCGGAGGCTCGTCCATTCGAAGCGAATCGCGAGCACACGAGGAAGGAGCGAGCTCTGGAGCAACCTTGGCCGCCAAACGCCGGCCATCCGAGCAGACGCTCTCAGGCCTCGATCACTTTTCCTTTGACAGCTCGCCCGGGGGCGTATAAACGCCGGCACTCACTTCGCGCAACCGAGCGCGACGCAGGAGTGCGGTGGCGTAGCCACGTCTTGCAGCTGTCTTCACCAGAGCGCCCATAGCTCAGCTGGATAGAGCATCGGCCTACGAAGCCGGGGGTCGGAAGTTCGAATCTTCCTGGGCGCGCCTGATCGATTCTGTAAAAGATCCTGAGCCCCTCATGGATGTCGTGGATGACGGAGCGGAGGTGCTCCTCTCCCCAGCGGCACAGCCGGAGGATGCAGCCAGCGTCGACGTGCTGTGGATGCGTGAGGCGCTCGCGGAGGCCGAGGCTGCCGCATGCGCCGGTGATGTCCCGGTGGGCGCTGTCATCGTCGATTCGGGTGGGGCCGTGCTGGCGCGCGGTCGAAACCGTCGCGAGATCGATCAGGATCCGACCGGCCACGCCGAGGTGGATGCGCTGCGGGCGGCGGCCAGGCGGCTTGGTCACTGGCGGCTCGAAGGGGCGACGGTTTACGCGACACTGGAGCCGTGTCCCATGTGCGCGGGCGCGCTCGTCAATGCCAGGATTGCGCGGCTCGTCTACGGCTGCCCGGACCCGAAGGCAGGAGCGGTCGATACGCTCTTCACGATCGGGCGCGACAACCGGCTCAACCATCGCTTTGCGGTGACGTCGGGCGTGCTCGCGGACGAGTGCGCCGCCTCGCTTCGCGCGTTCTTCGCGAAGCTCCGGACCGCTGCGTCGAAGCGCTGACAGCCGAGCCCGCGCGGGCGCGCGTCAGGGCGCTGACCAGGCGCCGCCCTGGTCCTCCTCCGATCTCTCCTCGCCGGCCTCGCCGCCGTCCTCGGCGGGTGGCCGTGGCGCCAGATGAGGCGCAGGGGAGCCTCGCACCACGACCTCCTGAAGCCCCTTCTCCAGCTCCTCGTCGGAGATCCGATGGCGCTTGTGCGCGATCTGCATGAGCTTGCGCAGGTACCCGCTCCAAGCAGGCGTCACTTCGCCGTTCGCATCGAAGTGCTGCACGCTCGGGTTTGGCAGGATCGACGCGATGTAGAGCGCCTGTCCGAGCGAGAGCTGCGCCGCCGACGCGTTGAAGTAGTGCCGCGCGGCCGCGCCGATGCCGTAGACAAGCGGCCCGAACTCCACCGCGTTCAGGTAGAGCTCCATGATCTGCTCCTTGGTGAGCTCCTGCTCGAGGTACATCGTGAGCAAGGTCTCCTGGAGCTTGCGCGCCACGCTCTTGGTCCGCTCGAGGTAGAGGTTCTTGGCGAGCTGCATGCTGACGGTGCTCGCCCCCCGCACGAACCTCTTCTTCCGGAGGTTCTCGCGGATCGAGTTCTTGATGGCCTCCTCGTCGAACCCGTGGTGCCGATGGAAAGCGCCGTCCTCCGTGGTCAGCACGGCGACCTCCATGAAGCGGGAAATGTCTTCGTAGGGGACCCACTCCGGGGTCCCTGGCCCGGACTCGATGTCGACGCGCTTGCCGCCGGGCCCGTAGACGAGGCGACGGAACGCGCGCTTGAAGCGGTCGACGCTGAGCTCCGGCGGCATCTCCGTCACGCGGCAGGTGTTGGAGACGCCCCAGTCAAGCAAGAAATTGCGGTCGAGGCTCGCGGTATCGAACCGGAGCTTCCCTTCGATCCCGAACGAGCCGGCGAGCCTCATGCCATGGAGCTTCGCCACGATCCCTTTGGGCACCGAATCGAGCATCGACTGGCAGGCTGTGAGGGGCACCTCGAAGCTGCCTCGGACCCGGTGCGAGCTTCCGGCGTGCTCGTACTCGCCGCGGGCGATCAGCCTCAGCGCGCCGAGATCGATCTCGGCGTCCTCGGCGACGAGCTTGGACCCGTCGAGCTTGCCGTTCGCCTTCGCTCGCCACGCCAGGTCGAGACCGGCGATGGGCTCGTCTGCCAGGGCCGCGCTCCGGAGGGAGAGGTTTTTTAGTCTTCCCTCGCCGTCGACGCCGAGCGTCTGGCCGTCTGCCGAGAGGACGACCCGCGCACGGCTGACGATCGACGTCCGGGCCACATCGAACAGCCCCATGTCCTCTTCATGGACGCCGAGCGTGGAGAGCCAGATGGGTCCGCCCTGCACGTCGGCGACGATCTCCTGCGGGGTGTCCTTTGCGTCGCTGATCGGCACCCGAAGCCGGAAGGTGAGCGCCTGCTGGGCGTCCGCGCCAGCGGTCGCGATCGCCGCCTCTCCCGGCGAGAGCTCCACCACGAGCGAGCCTGCCTCGCGCCGCACCGCGAGGCGGCCCGGTCCCAGGTTGAGATGATCGGCCTCGCGCCGGAGCCGCGCGGTGACGCCCGCGACGTCGACCTTGGCCTCCTTGCCGAGCGCCAGGTCGATGCCCTGCGCCGCCCGCAGGAGGGCTTCTCGAACCGCAGGCCCACGATTCCGCCCTGCCTCGGCCCCTTCGCTGGGTTCGGCTGTCCTCATGAGCTGCACCGGACGCGTGTTCGCACCCAGCTCAGGCGCCACCTGGGATTCAGGATTCACCTTCGGGAGCGCCACGTCGGCGTCGATAGCTTCGGCCGAGAGCTCGCTCACCTGGTACCTTCCCTGCTCCCGGGTCAGCACCAGCCGCCCCTGTCGAACCGAGAATGCGGCGCGTCCCAGCGATAAGATCGCTTCCCCCGCCGCGATGGCTGTCCGTCCTCCGGCGCGCGACAGGTGTACGCTGTCAGCCGATAGGCGCTCGCCGGGCGAGTCGGCGCGATCGGTCCACACGAGCCTCAACCCCTCCAGCTCGGTGCTTCCGCCACCTTCGCTCGCGGCGGCGTCCGTACGTCCTGCCGGCTGCCCAGCCCGCCACGTCTCCAGCTCTTGGAGGATGGTCTCGCGCGGGCCGACCGCGGCAACCGTCCCCCCGCGCATCGTGACGCGCCGTCCGGAGAAGCCCAGCTCCACGGCGATCTCGTCGAGGCGGATGGAGACGCTCGGCATCCCGCGCAGCCGGACGTCCACCCCCTTCAGGGAGACGCCGCCCCAGGTGGGCCGCACCTGCTCGATCGACACCGATGCCCCGTACCCGTCAGCAGCCTGCGCGGCCCGGTAGCGCACAAAAGGGGCAAATCCGACGATGAGCCCGCAACAGAGGGCACCACCGGTTACCGCGGCGAGTCTCCTGTGCTTGGATCCCAAGGTTCCCCTAGGGTAGCAACGCCTGGCGGCAGGAAGATACTCGCAGCGTCATCTCGCGAAGCCCTCCCCTGCTGGAACCCGCGCACCTGCTTGCGCCGGCTCTGTTTCCTCGCAGCGCTCGCCGGCGAGGCCGCCGTGGCCCAGCTCCAAAAAAAGCAAGCTAGACAACACGAAGGCCCTCAGCAGGCCACCGGCATACGCCGAGCCGGAACATCCCCCGGCCGCAACCGCGCCGCGTTCCGAAGGAACAGCATGAACAAAAAAAAACCTGCGCACGGCTCTCACCGTGCGCAGGTTCGAAGAAAATCCCGGCGGCGTCCTACTCTCCCACCAGGTTGCCCTGGCAGTACCATCGGCTCCAAGAAGCTTAACTTCCGAGTTCGGTATGGGATCGGGTGTGACCTTCTCGATATCACCACCGGAAACTTGTGGGTGCGTCCAATCGGAACCTAGCGGAGCCCGCTCCTCGCGGTGCTCTATTACTTTTACGCCAGGCCAGCTGTGTCACGCTGCTCGTCACCCGAACTCCGGGCGCGACGCTTCGATGTTTGCCTTAGAAGTATGGTCAAGCCGCACGACCTATTAGTACCGGTTAGCTCCGCCGATTGCTCGGCTTCCACACCCGGCCTATCAACCTCGTGGTCTACGAGGGGTCTTTAGGGGCCTTACGGCCCGGGACACCTAGTCTTGAGGCCGGCTTCCCGCTTAGATGCTTTCAGCGGTTATCCGTTCCGTACATGGCTACCCGGCTATGCCCTTGGCAGGACAACCGGAACACCAGAGGTACGTCCACCCAGGTCCTCTCGTACTATGGGCAGCTCCTCTCAAGTGTCCTACGCCCACGGCAGATAGGGACCAAACTGTCTCACGACGTTTTAAACCCAGCTCGCGTACCGCTTTAATCGGCGAACAGCCGAACCCTTGGGACCTGCTCCAGCCCCAGGATGCGATGGGCCGACATCGAGGTGCCAAACCGCGCCGCCGATATGAACTCTCAGGCGCGATCAGCCTGTTATCCCCAGAGTACCTTTTATCCGATGAGCGATGGCCCTTCCATACAGAACCACCGGATCACTAACGCCTGCTTTCGCACCTGTTCGACCTGTCGGTCTCACAGTTAAGCTCCCTTGTGCGTTTGCACTCTACGCCTGGTTTCCAATCAGGCTGAGGGAACCTTCGCACGCCTCCGTTACTTTTTAGGAGGCGACCGCCCCAGTCAAACTGCCCAC